>NZ_LMMM01000021.1 GCF_001422245.1 Rhizobium sp. Leaf262 | reverse complement strand
TAAGAAAGTGCAGAAAATCGGTAAGTTGTTGATGCGTATGAATTATTTCGTATTTCTGGGAAAAATCGCGGTCTGACGACCCACAAAGCAACCGTTTTACAAACCATCTGCTCGGCCCAGCTTCACCAGACAATGCGACATTGCTAAGGTCACTCCCGATCATCAAACCGGGAGTTTGTCATGCTGGTTCTCAACCAAGAAGAAACACGTCGCGCCCTTCATTGGCCCGCCCTTATCGATGCCATAGAAAGCATGTTTAAGAGTGGCTGCGTAATGCCGGTGCGGCACCATCATGATGTGGAGGTGCCTGGAGAGGATGCCGCGACGCTGTTGATGATGCCCGCCTGGGTGCCTGGCTCCTATATGGGGGTGAAGATTCTGACGGTCTTTCCCGATAATAGTCTACGGTCGCTGCCCACCATTTTCGGCACCTATCTTCTGTCGTCCGGAAAGACCGGTGAAATGCTGGCGGCGATTGAAGGTGGGGAACTGACGGCGCGGCGCACAGCGGCGACGTCGGCGCTGGCTGCGAAATATCTCGCCCGCAAGGACGCGTCTTCCATGTTGATGGTGGGAACTGGGCGGTTGTCGCTGAACCTGATGCAGGCTCATGCCACGATCAGCCCGCTGATCTCGTTCCATATATGGGGCCGTAATTCCGGCGCGGCTGAGAAGGTTGCGGAAGAGGCACGCCAACTCGGCTTCGATGCCAAGGCCTGCACGGATCTGGAGCATGCCGTGCGCAACGCCGATATCATCTCCTGCGCGACGCTTTCCCAACAGCCCTTGATCAAGGGGGAATGGTTGAAGCCCGGCGCGCATCTCGATCTGGTCGGCGCGTTCAAACCCTCCATGCGGGAAAGCGACGACGTGGCGGTCAAGCGTGCCTCGCTTTATGTGGATACATTCGAGGGCGCGCTGAAAGAGGGCGGCGATATCGTTCAGCCGCTTGAGGCGGGCATCATTACACGCGGCGATCTTCGCGCGGAGCTTTCCGATCTCGTGTCAGGGCGCTATCAGGGGCGCAGCAGTGACGACGAAATCACCCTGTTCAAATCCGTAGGTGCTGCGCTGGAAGATCTGGCGGGCGCGATCCTCGCTTATGAAAGCGTCAAGGCAGAGAACTGAATTCGTGAGTGGCATGATACAGACTGAAGCGCGAGCGTTGCCAACCCTGCCTGTGAGCGACGTGCTTGCCGAGATCGGCGAGGCGTTAAAAGAGCGCGGTCAGGCGGTGCTTTCCGCGCCACCGGGTGCAGGCAAAACGACGCTGGTGCCGCTTTATCTGCTGGATCAGCGCTGGCGCGGGGATGGCAAGATCATTCTGCTCGAACCGCGCAGGCTGGCAGCACGCGCGGCCGCCAGCCGCATGGCGTCCTTGCTGGAGGAAACGGTCGGCGAGACTGTGGGCTATCGCATGCGGCTGGATAACCGCATCTCCGCGAAAACCCGGATCGAAGTGGTGACGGAGGGTGTCTTTGCCCGGATGGTTCTGGATGACCCGGAACTGCAGGGCGTGTCTGCCGTCATTTTCGACGAGTTTCACGAACGCTCCCTCGATGGTGATTTCGGCCTCGCCTTGGCTCTGGATGTGCAGGCAGGACTTCGCGGCGACCTGCGCATTCTCGTCATGTCGGCCACGTTGGATGTGGAGCGGATCGGCGCCCTGTTGACGAACGCACCAGTCATCAAAAGTCTGGGCCGCAGTTTTCCCATCGATGTCAGATATGACGAGCGCACCGGGCAGGAGCGGATAGAAGACAGAGTTGCAAGGGCCATTATAGAGGTACACGGCTCTGAAAGCGGGTCGATCCTCGCTTTCCTGCCCGGTCAGGGGGAGATTACGCGCACGGTGGAGAGGCTAGACGGTCGGTTTGGACCGGAGACGAGCATCATCCCGCTTTACGGCAATCTTTCCCAGAAAGAACAGGATGCGGCAATCAAGCCGACGGAGCCCGGCAAGCGCAAGATCGTACTGGCCACCTCGATTGCCGAGACCTCCATCACCATTGATGGCGTGCGGGTGGTGATCGACAGCGGTTTGCAGCGTCTTCCGGTGTTCAAGCCATCCACCGGCATGACGCGGCTGGAGACGGTCAAGGTGTCCCGCGCCTCGGCGGATCAGCGTGCGGGACGTGCCGGGCGAACCGAACCGGGTATCGCAATCCGCCTTTGGCATGCAGGCCAGACGGCAGCGCTGCCTGCGTTTACGCCGCCACAGATTTTGGCGAGCGATCTTTCCGGCCTTGCGCTCGATCTCGCACATTGGGGTGTGACCGATCCCGCATCGCTTGCCTTTCTGGACCAGCCGCCGGAAACAGCCCTTCGCGAAGCACGCAGTCTGCTGTTGAGCCTTGGTGCTCTGGATCAAGCAGGGGCGATCACACAGCGTGGAAGGAAGATGCGGGAACTGGCCATGCCCCCTCGCCTGTCGGCCATGGTCATTGCTGCGCAAGAGGCCGGGCATGGCCATGAGGCGGCGATGCTGGCGGTGCTTTTGACCGAACAGGGGCTGGGCGGCAGCGATATCGATCTGGAAGAGAGACTTCGCCGCTTCAGACCGGAAAAAGGCGAACGCGCCACAGCGGCCAAGGGTCTGGCGAAACGGATCGCCTCCTCCGGCGGAGCGGCGCAAAGTGTGTCTAGTGACCCCATAACTGCGGGAGAGCTTCTGCTGCACGCCTATCCTGACCGCATTGCCTTTCAGCGCGGCGGACGTGGGCGCTATGTCATGGCGAATGGGCGCGGTGCGGAACTTGTCGAGACAGAGCGTCTGGCGACCGAGAAGATGCTCGTGGTCGCCGACGTGACCGGACGCGCCGCGCAGCCGCGCATTCTGGCGGCAGCTTCGATACGGCGAGAAGACGTGGAAGAGCATTTGCCGGACGCCATCCGAAAAGAAGATCAGCTGTTTTTCGATAAGGCCAGCGGACAGGTTCGTGCTCGTCGTGTTACCCGCATCGGTGCGATTATTCTGGAGGAAACGCCGCTTGGGAAACCGACTGGAGAGAAAGCAGCGCAGGCTCTTTCCAATGGCATTCGCGAATATGGGCTGAACATTCTTGCCTTTTCGAAGGAAGCGCAGCAGTTGCGCCAGCGTCTGGGCTTTTTGCACCGGACCATTGGCGATCCCTGGCCGGATACGAGCAATGACGCGCTCGTTGCGCGGCTGTATGAATGGTTCGTGCCGTTCCAGCATGATGCCAAGAGCATTCAGGATGTCCGATCCGGCGGCATCATGGACGGACTTCTGTCGCTGGTTCCCCATTCGGCCCAGCGGGAACTTTCTAAACTGCTGCCCACGCATTTCGAAGCGCCGACCGGGCAGAAGCATCCGATCAGCTATGATGGTGAAGAACCGACCCTGACCATCCGTGTGCAAGAGCTTTTCGGCTTGAAACAGCACCCGGCGGTGGCGGGCGGCAAATTGCCACTGCTGCTGGAATTGACCTCGCCCGCGCACAGGCCGATACAGACGACACGGGATTTACCGGGTTTCTGGTCAGGCTCGTGGAAAGATGTGCGTGCGGATATGCGCGGACGCTATCCACGCCACCCATGGCCGGAAGATCCCGCGTCGGCCCAACCGACCAACCGCGTCAAACCACGCGGAACGTAATTGCTATTTCCGCATGTCCTCACCGCAAAATGCTCATGGTTTTGCGAGACATGCTTCAGAGGAGACGGGTGGATGGCAGACCAGCCAGAAGAAAACACGCGGCTTGGCCGTGCCAGCCGTCACATTCGCCTGCAAACCATCGTCTGGCTGCGCTGGCTGGCGGTGGTGGGGCAGAGCGCGACGATCCTGATCGTTGCCTTCGGGCTGAATTTTCCCTTGCCGCTCCTGACATGCGCGGTGCTGATCGGCGCGCTCGCGGTTGCAAATCTGTTTCTGTCGGCACGTTTTCCGGCTACTTATCGATTGGAGCCCTGGGAAGCCACGCTTCTTCTCGCCTTCGATCTGCTGCAACTGACGGCGCTGATCTATATCACCGGCGGGCTTTCCAACCCGTTTGCACCGCTGATCTGCGTGCAGGTCATCATTGCCTTTGCTTCGCAGCCGATGAAACATTCCCTGATGCTTCTGGTTTTCGCACTTTTTTGCGTCACCGCCATCGCGTTCTCACCCTTCCCTGTTCCATGGTATCCCGGCGAGACATTGCCCATCCAGCTCATCATCCATATCGGCATCTGGTGCTCCATCGTTGCCATGATGCTGTTTGCCGCCTTCTATGCCTATCGCGTTTCGCATGAGGCAAACCAGCTAGCGGATGCGCTGGCCGCAACGGAGCTGGTGCTGGAGCGGGAAAAGCACCTGTCGCAACTGGACGGCCTGGCCGCCGCAGCGGCGCATGAACTCGGCACACCCTTGGCCACCATTAGCGTCGTGGCTAAGGAAATGGAGCGGGAACTGGGCAAGGATGAGCGTTTCCGCGAAGACGTGGCGCTGTTGCGCAGCCAAAGCGAACGTTGCCGCGACATTCTTCGCCGGCTGACATCGCTTTCGGCGGAGGGTGAGGAGCATTTGCGCAAGCTTCCGCTGTCCTCACTCATCGAAGAGGTCATGGCGCCGCACCGCGAATTCGGCATCAAGCTTCGGCTGGTTGAAAAAAGCGATCGCCACGGGGAGCCCGTGGGCGCGCGCAATGCCGGCATTCTCTATGGCCTTGGCAATCTGCTGGAAAATGCGGTCGATTATGCCCGTGAATCCGTAACGGTTACGGTCGCGCATGATGCCCAGCACGTCACGGTCACCATAGAGGATGACGGGCAAGGCTATGCGCCGGATATTCTGGCGCGGATCGGTGAGCCCTATGTCACCAAGCGTCAGGACGTGACACGCGCAGGCGGGCTGGGCCTTGGTCTGTTTATTGCAAAGACATTGCTGGAGCGTTCCGGCGCGACGCTGACATTCGAGAACCGGGGACCAGATGCCGCAGGCGCGCGGGTCACGGTTGTCTGGCCACGTGACATTATGGACGATAATAAAGCGAAATGACGTCGTAGGCGCGCGGCTGGCGGCAATACAGGCCGATACCTATATATGTGAGGCAGTGGCCGGGAGATCAGGCATGAGTGAAGAACAGCACATCAATGAAGCGGAAGCGGCAAGCCCGGAACAGGCGAACCCTATCGGCCCAGACCCTTCGCTTTTGATCGTCGATGACGATGGCCCGTTTCTGCGCCGTTTGGCGCGCGCCATGGAAACGCGTGGCTTTACCGTCGAAACCGCTGAATCCGTGAGCGAAGGCATTGCCAAGTCCAAGCTGGCACCGCCCAAATATGCCGTGGTGGATTTGCGGCTGGGTGACGGCAACGGCCTCGAAGTGATCGAAGCGATCCGCCAGCATCGCGACGACACGCAGATCGTAGTTTTGACCGGATATGGCAACATCGCCACTGCGGTGACGGCGGTGAAGCTGGGTGCGCTGGATTATCTGGCCAAGCCTGCGGACGCGGATGACGTTTTCAATGCTCTCACCCAGCGCGAAGGTGACAAGATGGACCTGCCGGAAAACCCGATGTCGGCAGACCGGGTGCGGTGGGAGCACATTCAGCGCGTGTATGAAATGTGCGAGCGTAATGTTTCCGAAACGGCACGCCGCCTTAACATGCACCGGCGCACCTTGCAGCGCATTCTGGCAAAGCGCGCGCCGAAGTAATCGTCAGTCGGAATAATCCTTGCCCGTCGACCATTCGGCCATCAACAGACGCCGGGCGGCGGTGCGGGAGAAATCGAGCATCAGCGATTTGCGGGTCGCTGGTGGCAATTTATGTTCAGGCGCTTCGCGCAGCATATGCGCGCCATAGCCATCGGATACGAACAATCCGCAGTCTTCGGGGAAAATATAGAGCGGCACACCGTTATGGGTGGCGAAGAACAGGCGGTCGCAATGCTGGCGATAATCTGGCCATTTGCGGTCCACGCGAAAGTCCTCGATGGAAGATTTGATTTCTATGATCCATATCTCGCCCTTGACCGACAGGCTGATCAGATCCGCCCGTCTGCCGCTGGAAAGCGGTAGTTCTGGCAGCACCGAATGACGCATTTCGTTCAACAGGATCTGAACACCGCGACGCACCAGCATGGCGTTTTCAGATTGGCGTCCGTCGATTAACGGATTGTTATTGACGATCGAAAGAATAGTCATGGATAAATCCGGGGCGAAGGCGCCCGCTCATGTTGCAAAAAGGCCATCCGGCCGCAATTTCGTGCGCCGTATTCTCTTGCTGCGATGCAACGGCTTGCCAACACAAGATTAATCGAAAATAACCCATCTATTCAATAGAGCATCATGCATCGCCTGAAATGGCGATATTTCCCGCGAGAACACTATGCGCCTTCGCACTTTTTTGACTGCCTTCGGTCTGTCGTCGGTCCTTGCTTTGGGCGGTTGCGCCTCGACATCGACCCCGACGACGCCTGCTACCGCCGCCGCCCCTGCCTATGTTGAAACGACTCAGATTTTCGGCGACGAAGTCTATGGCGCAACGACCGATGCGGGTTACGCCCTGCCAGCAATCCCGATCAACCGCGTGGACAAGCGCTTCCACCGCCAGATCGTAAGCTACGAGACGCCGGAGAAGCCAGGCACCGTCATCGTCAACACGCGCGAGCGCTTCCTTTATTACATCCTGCCAAGCGGCAAGGCTGTGCGTTACGGCATCGGCGTCGGCAAGCAGGGCTTTGCGTGGGCCGGTGAAGCTTACGTTGCATGGAAGCAGGAATGGCCGATGTGGCATCCGCCAAAAGAAATGGCAGCCCGCAAGCCCGACGTTGCCCGTTACGTCGAGAACGGTATGGGCCCAGGCCTCACCAACCCGTTGGGTGCACGCGCCATGTATCTGTTCAACGACAAGGGTCAGGATACCCTGTTCCGTATCCATGGTTCGCCTGAATGGGCCTCCATCGGCACAGCCGCTTCGTCTGGCTGCATCCGCATGATCAACCAGGACGTCATTGACCTCTACAGCCGCATCCGCCCAGGCCGCAGCTCCAAGGTCATCGTGATCCAGTAAGATCACCTAGCCATAATCAAAAAAAGCCGCCGTGGACTGTCCCGGCGGCTTTTTTTGTTTCGAAAAACTGCCGGATCATCCCCCTAATGGGTGATGCGCACCCAACCCTTGTTTGAGACGATCTCTTTGCGAAACGCGTAGGGGATTTGAACATGAAACTAATAAAGACTTTTTTTCTCGCGGCACTGGTGCTTGCGCCAACGTCACTTCTGGCAGCCGATGGATCTTGGGACGGGAATTGGGTCGGGCGATGGGGCGGTAAGTCGTCTGCCTCGATCAGGATCAAGGACAACAAGGTCGTCGCCTATTATTTCAATGGAAACTCACAATCCATTGGCGCGACCAAAGTCTCCGGCAACAAGATTTCCTTCGGTTCCGGTTACTCGATCACGTTGACGAAACTGAAGAATGGAGATGCAAGCGGCCACTACAAAGGAAACGGCACCGCGACGGCGACACTTGTGAAGCGGTAACTTCATCGCCTTATATCGGAAAGCCTCGCCTGAACCGGCGAGGCTTTTTTGTTGGCTTTTCCAGAGCAGCCCTTCCAGCCCTTCCGTGACAATCAGCCGACTTGCTTCGCCTTCAGCTCCAGACGACGGCGGTGGAGGACTGGTTCGGTGTAACCGTTGGGCTGCACCCTGCCCTCGAGCACCAGTTCGACGGCGGCCTGGAAGGCGATTGAGTTTTCGAAGTTTCCGGCCATGGGCATGTAGGCGGCATCGCCTTCATTCTGGCCATCCACGACGGCTGCCATGCGCTTCATCGTTTCGATAATCTGGTCCCGAGAAACCACGCCGTGGCGCAGCCAGTTCGCCATATGCTGGGCGGAGATGCGCAACGTTGCACGGTCTTCCATCAGGCCGATATTGTTGATGTCAGGCACTTTCGAGCAGCCGACGCCCTGATCGACCCAGCGTACGACATAGCCCAGAATGCCCTGTGCATTGTTGTCCAACTCGCGCTGGATGTCCTCGGCGCTCCAGTTGGGGCGAACCGCGACCGGTACGGAGAGGATATCCGAGAGTTTGGCGCGTTCGCGTGTCTTCAGCCCGCTCTGAACCGATGCGACATCGACGCTGTGATAATGCGTGGCGTGAAGCGTGGCGGCTGTGGGTGACGGAACCCAGGCGGTGTTGGCACCGGCTTTCGGGTGGGCGATCTTCTGCTCCAGCATCGCCGCCATCAGATCCGGCATGGCCCACATGCCCTTGCCGATCTGGGCATGGCCGGACAGGCCGCACTCCAGACCGATATCGACATTCCAGTTTTCGTACGCCGCGATCCAGGAAGCCTGCTTCATGTCGCCCTTGCGAATCATCGGGCCTGCTTCCATCGATGTGTGGATTTCATCGCCGGTGCGATCAAGGAAGCCGGTATTGATGAAGACCACACGATCCTTGGCGGCGCGAATGCATTCCTTGAGGTTGATGGTCGTGCGGCGCTCCTCGTCCATGATACCCATCTTGATCGTGTTGGGTGCCATGCCGATCAGCTTTTCGACGCGACCGAAAATCTCAGATGCAAAGGCCACTTCGTCGGGCCCATGCATCTTCGGCTTCACGACATACATAGAACCGGCGCGCGAATTCTGGCGGCGACCATTGGGACCGACATCGTAAAGCGCGATCAGGCCCGTCACGATCGCATCCATGATGCCCTCGGGAATCTCACGACCATCGCGGTCGAGAATTGCCGGATTGGTCATGAGGTGGCCGACATTGCGGACCAGCATCAACGAGCGCCCTGGAAGCGTGAGCGCGGAACCATCAGGGGCGGTGTAATTGCGGTCTGCATTCAGGCGTCTCGTGAAGGTTTTGCCGCCCTTGGCAACCTCTTCCGTCAGATCGCCGCGCATCAGGCCGAGCCAGTTGCGGTAAGCAACGACCTTATCGTCAGCATCCACAGCCGCGACGGAATCCTCGCAATCCATGATCGTCGTCAGGGCCGATTCGAGGATGACATCGGAAATGCCTGCCGCATCGCCTGCGCCGATATCGGTCGATCTATCGATAACGATTTCGACATGGAGGCCGTTCTTGCTCAGCAGAATCGAAGACGGTGCGGATGCCTTGCCTTCATAGCCGGCGAACTGCGCGGCATCGGCCAGGCGGTCCGAACCGACTTCCAGCACGCCATCGACGATCTTGAAACCCGAGACATCAGCCCAGCTTCCATTCGCCAAAGGTGCGGAGCGATCGAGAAACTCCCGCGCCCATGCGATAACCTTTGCACCACGCTTGGGATTGTAGCCCTTGCCCTTCTCAGCACCATCCTCTTCCGAGATCGCATCGGTGCCGTAGAGCGCGTCGTAGAGCGAACCCCAGCGGGCATTGGCGGCGTTCAGCGCATAACGGGCATTCATGACCGGTACAACAAGCTGCGGGCCTGCAAGGAGTGCAATTTCCGGATCGACGTTTTGCGTGTTGACCTTGAAGGCCTCGCCTTCCGGCAAGAGATAGCCGATATCACGCAGGAAGGCCTCATAGACGGCAAGATCGGCGGGTGTGCCGTTGCCGCGATACCACGCGTCCAACTGTTCCTGAAACACATCGCGCTTTTGCAGCAGTTCCCGGTTTTTCGGAGAAAGGTCGTGAACGATCTGAGAAAAGCCTGCGAAGAACGCCTGCGCCTCCACGCCGGTTTCCGGCAGGACCTCGTCTTTCAGGAAATGATAAAGCGTTTCATCAATCGAAAGACCGTGCTGTTCAATGCGGCTCACCTTGGTATCTCCCTTGTCGGCATCCTTACCGCCAAGAGTGGACGCTGAGAGCCCATCTCGTCAATCGCAAGCGGTTGCCTAAGTTTTTTTCTTTTTTGGAAACAATCGAGAAGACCTGTTCCAAATGTTAGAGCAGTTTTTGAAGTTCCGGCAGCTTGTCGTTGACCAGCCAGCCGTAATAATTCTCTTCCGGCCAGACAGTCGATCCGCTCTGGCGGTTCTTCTGGGCGAGAACGGCGGCGCGCTGCTGCGAGCCACCGAGATTATAGAGCGTGGAGGTCAGGCCGGGATTCTTTGAAATATCCATATCGGCGATCGATTTGTAATCATCGATGGATTTGCGAATGGCGGCCGCCATGTAAGCCAGCGAATGATCCGGATCCATGATCGCGGTATAGACCGCCGCCGCATCATTCTCGTCCAGCTTTTCATAACCGGAGACGCGCGCAACCATGTCCGACAGCATCAGTGCCGTCAGCGGGTTGATCTGGCCAAGGCCAAAGGTCTGGCCTGCATAGAAGGGCTGGAAGAACACGGCGCTGAAACGATTGTCGGGATAGCTGACGCCATCGACTTTCTTGCCGCGGAAACTATCGTCCCAGACATCTTCCCGGCAGGTCCAAAGGCTGGCGGAATCGCGTTTCGACTGGCATTTGGCAAATTGGGAATGGGTCAGAAACTGCGCAATGCTTTCGTCCTTGTAGCCGAAACGGAAACTGTTTCCGGCATAGGATGCGGCTTTGACGTAATAGGATTGCAGCCGGTCATAGGCGTCCACATTATAGGTGTGCTCGCCCACAATCGCACCAACCATGTGGATGGGATCGATGCCATACCGGCTTGCCGTCGATTTAATCTTGGCAATCAGCTGCTTGTCGCTGGACAGCAGATCGAACACTTTCTGGTATTTCCGGTCGAAGGTGGAGTTGGACCCTTTGGTGCGACGGGCAGACGCGCCGGGCACGCCTGGCTGCTCGGCATTGCGGTTGCCGGGCGGCACCACGGTTGCGGCTTCCGCGAAAGATTGCGAGACAGCGCTAAAGACCATGATGGCGGCCAATGCCAGAAGAGTTTTACGCACGAGCGGATGCCTTTTTCTCAGCCGGTGGGACACCGGACAATTCCTCTTGGGAGACGTTAACGCTTTCATTAGCGAAAAGCGTGGCCAGATGTCGAGAGAAGGCAAGTAAAATAAGAGTGCGGCAAGATTTGCCGCACTCCACACTATTTTAGAGAATGTAACGCGACAGGTCCGTATCGGCAGCGATATCGCCGACATGTTCCTTCACATAGTCCTGATCGATCTTCACCGCCGAGCCGCCGCGATCCGGGGCGTTGAAGGAAATCTCGTCCAGCACACGCTCCATCACCGTTTGCAAACGACGCGCGCCGATATTCTCGACGGAGGCGTTCAGATGCACCGCGACATCGGCCAGAGCGTCGATGGCGTCATCGGTGAATTCGAGGCTCAGCTCTTCCGTCGCCATCAGCGCGATGTACTGGCGGATGAGGCTTGCTTCCGTTTCCGTCAGGATACGGCGGAAGTCTTCCTTTGTCAGCGGCTTGAGTTCGACACGGATCGGCAGACGGCCCTGAAGTTCCGGGAGAAGATCGGATGGCTTCGAGACATGGAACGCGCCTGACGCGATGAAGAGAATATGGTCGGTCTTGACTGGACCATATTTGGTGGAAACCGTCGTGCCTTCCACCAGCGGCAGCAGATCGCGCTGCACGCCTTCGCGGGACACACCAGCACCCATGCCGCCATCACGCGCGGCAATCTTGTCGATTTCGTCCAGAAAGACGATGCCGTCATTTTCCACCGATTTCACCGCTTCGCGCTGGATCAGCTCATTGTCCAGCAGCTTGTCGGATTCATCGCGAATCAAATCGGCATAGGACTTCTCGACGGTCGTACGAACCTTCTTGGTGCGCCCGCCCATGGCCTTGCCGAACATGTCGGAGAGATTGAGGACACCGATATTGGCACCCGGCGGCATGCCGGGAATATCAAAGCCGGGCATGCCGGAGCCGGTATCGGCCACTTCGATATCGATTTCCTTCTTATCCAACTCGCCATCCCGCAGCTTCTTGCGGAAGCTGTCGCGCGTGGCGGGCGAAGAGGTGGAGCCGACCAATGCATCCAGCACGCGCTCTTCGGCACTGGCATGGGCTTTGGCCTGTACCTCGATCCGCTTCTTTTCACGGATGAGGCCGATGCCGATTTCCACGAGGTCACGAATGATCTGTTCGACATCGCGACCGACATAACCGACTTCGGTGAATTTGGTCGCTTCGACCTTGATGAAGGGCGCACCGGCGAGCTTGGCCAAACGGCGGGAAATTTCGGTCTTGCCGACACCGGTCGGCCCGATCATCAGGATGTTTTTCGGCATGACCTCGTCGCGCAGGCTGTCATCCAGCTGCTGGCGACGCCAGCGGTTGCGCAGCGCAATCGCCACGGCACGCTTGGCATCATGCTGGCCGATGATGTGACGGTCCAGTTCCGAGACAATCTCGCGGGGAGAAAAAGTCGTCATTTCATTCCTTTCGGCGTTTCCGTTGCGGCCAGCCGCCTTGGCCCGGCCCACGGAACCCATCAGTTTCAAAGGCGCAGCTTACTCTGCGTCGAGCGTTTCAATCACGAGATTATGGTTGGTGTAGACGCAGATATCGGCAGCGATATCGAGCGCCTGACGCGCGACCTCTTCAGCAGACTTTTCCGAATCCATCAGTGCGCGGGCGGCAGCAAAGGCGTAATTGCCACCAGAGCCGATGGCGATGGCGCCATGTTCGGGCTCGAGAACATCACCATTACCGGTAATCGCCAGCGTGATCGACTTGTCGGCAACCAGCATCATGGCTTCGAGATTGCGCAGATATTTGTCGGTGCGCCAGTCCTTGGCGAGCTCGACGGCGGCGCGCATCAGCTGGCCGGGATATTGCTCCAGCTTCTTTTCCAGACGGTCGAGCAATGTAAAGGCGTCGGCGGTCGCACCGGCAAATCCGGCGATCACTTCGCCGCCCTTGCCGATGCGGCGCACCTTGCGGGCATTGCCCTTCATCACGGTCTGGCCAAGGCTGACCTGACCGTCACCGGCCATGACCACCTTGCCGGCCTTTCTCACAGTAATAATCGTTGTCATCAAACACCTGTTTGCCCTTGAAAGGGCGTTTGCGGGACCGCCCCTGCGATCCATTTCGAAGTTTATGTAAGTCCGGTTTTTGCGATTGCAAATGAACGAGCCGACGCAGGCCGGGTGCAACGCGGCAAGACGATGTAATGGCTGGATATTTGCAAGCTGTGCTGATAAGGAACGCCCATATTGATACGGAGCAGCCAGATGGCAGAGCGTAGAGCCGAGATTTCCCGCAAGACGAACGAAACCAGTGTATCGGTGCGCGTCGACATCGACGGGACGGGCAAGTCGAAAATTTCCACCGGTGTGGGCTTCTTCGATCATATGCTCGACCAGCTCAGCCGCCATTCGCTGATCGACATGGAAATCGATGTGAAGGGTGACCTGCATATCGATGATCACCACACCGTCGAAGATACCGGCATTGCCATCGGTCAGGCCATTTCCAAGGCGCTGGGCGACCGTCGCGGCATCACCCGTTATGGCTCGCTCGATCTTGCCATGGACGAAACCATGACCAAGGCCGCCGTCGATATTTCCGGTCGCCCGTTTCTGGTCTGGAACGTTGCGTTCTCAGCGCCCAAGATCGGTACTTTCGACACCGAACTGGTGCGCGAATTCTTTCAGGCACTTTCCCAGAATGCCGGTATAACGCTGCATATTCTCAACCATTATGGTGCCAACAACCACCATATTGCCGAAACCTGCTTCAAGGCGGTTGCCCGCGTGCTGCGCACGGCAACCGAAATCGATCCACGTCAGGCAGATCGCGTTCCCTCGACAAAGGGCATGCTGGCCTGAGCTAGATGAAACGTCATGGTGGTAGTGAGCCGATTGGTCTTGACCCGCCGCCGTGACCGTTGTCAGGAAAGCCGATGACATCTTATCTGGTTCTGGAAGCCCCCGGTGGTCCCGGCCGCGATCATCGCTCGACGCGGTTCATCGCCGATCGCTTTTCCTGGCTTGCGCTTCTGTTTCCCTGGGCGTGGTTTGCCGTTCAGCGCCTGTGGTGGGTCGCCATCGGCATCGTGATCTGCCAGGTGGCGGCCAGTCAGCTTTCGGGACTTGAGGGCTTTGCGATAACGGGCGCGCTGTTTGCGCTCGGCGTCGGTCTGATAACCGGATTCGAAGGTCGCAACATTGTGGTTCGACATCTTGTCGCGAAGGGATGGGCGCTGAAGGACATCGTCACCGCGCCCGATCTGGCGACCGCCGAAGACATGTATTTTTCCAACCTGCCGGAGACTTACCTTTCGCAGGAAAACACCATACCGCAGCCGGACTGGAAACAGGACCGCAGGACCAGCGGTTACAGAGCGAGCGACCCGGCGGGGTCGTTCCAGTTCGATTTGAATGGAAGGCGCTGAGCATGCGTGTGGCAATTATCGATTACGGCTCCGGCAATCTTCGCTCGGCGACGAAGGCATTCGAGCGCGCAGCGCGTGAAGCCGGTATCGATGCAACCATCGATCTGACCGACAGGCCGGAGAATGTGGCCTCCGCAGACCGAATCGTTCTGCCGGGCGTGGGTGCCTATGCCGACTGTCGAGCGGGGCTTGATGCCGTCTCGGGTATGCACGAGGCGCTTGTCGATGTCGTGGAACACAAGGCCCGTCCCTTCATCGGCATCTGCGTCGGCATGCAGCTCATGTCCTCGCGCGGTCTGGAAAAGACGACGAGCGAGGGCTTGGGCTGGATCGAAGGTGACGTGGTGGAGATGACACCGTCCGATCCAACCTTGAAAATCCCGCAGATCGGCTGGAATACACTGGAGCTCAACCGCCCTCACCCGCTTTTTGATGGCATAAAGACCGGTACGGATGGCCTGCACGCCTATTTCGTCCATTCCTACCATCTTGCGGCAAAGCACGCCGAAGACGTTATCGCCACCACCAGTTACGGTGGCGCGATGACGGCTTTCGTCGGTCGTGACAACACGGTCGGGGCGCAATTCCACCCGGAAAAAAGCCAGACGCTCGGCCTCGCCCTCATTTCGAATTTCCTGCGCTGGAAGCCCTGACATGATCTTATTTCCCGCAATCGACCTCAAAGACGGCCAGTGCGTTCGCCTCAAGCTTGGCGATATGGAGCAGGCCACCGTCTACAACGAAGACCCCGGCGCACAGGCCAAAGCCTTTGAAGACCAGGGCTTTGAGTGGCTGCATGTGGTGGACCTCAACGGTGCCTTCGCAGGCCAGACCGTGAATGGCGATGCCGTCGATGCTATTCTGAAGTCGACTAAGAACCCCGTTCAACTCGGCGGTGGCATCCGTACGCTCGACCATATCGAGGCATGGCTGAGCCGTGGCCTTGCCCGTGTCATTCTCGGCACCGTTGCCGTGCGCGATCCGGTTCTCGTGATTGAAGCCTGCAAGCGCTTCCCCGGACAGGTCGCCGTCGGCATCGATGCCAAGGGCGGCAAGGTGGCGGTGGAAGGCTGGGCGGAAGCGTCCGAGCTGGGCGTCATCGAGCTTGCCAAACGTTTCGAAGGTGCGGGCGTTGCCGCCATCATCTATACCGATATCGACCGCGACGGCATTTTAGCCGGAATCAACTGGGCATCGACGCTGGAACTGGCAAATGCCGTCTCCATCCCTGTCATCGCCTCCGGTGGCCTTGCCTCCATCGAAGACATCAAGCGCATGCTGGAGCCGGATGCGGCCAAACTAGAAGGCGCGATTTCTGGTCGCGCGCTTTATGATGGGCGTATCGATCCGATCGAGGCACTAGCGCTGATCAAGGAGGCCCGCGCATGACGCTGAAAGCCCGCATTATTCCCTGTCTCGATGTCAAAGACGGTCGTGTCGTCAAGGGCGTCAACTTCGTCGATCTGATCGATGCCGGTGATCCGGTGGAAGCCGCCAAGGCCTATGACGCTGCTGGTGCCGATGAGCTTTGTTTCCTCGACATCACCGCCTCCTCCGACAACCGCGATACGATTTTCGATGTCGTGTCCCGTACCGCCGACCACTGCTTCATGCCGGTGACGGTCGGTGGTGGCGTTCGTGCCGTTGGCGATATTCGCAAGCTGCTCCTGTGTGGTGCAGACAAGGTTTCGATCAATTCTGCTGCCGTGAAAGACCCGGATTTCGTGGCGCAGGCTGCGGATAAGTTCGGCAACCAGTGCATCGTCGTTTCCATTGATGCCAAGAAGGTGTCAACCGCAGGTGAGACGGATCGTTGGGAAATCTTCACCCATGGCGGTCGCCAGCCGACAGGCATCGATGCCGTCGAATTTGCTATCAAGATGGTGGAGCGCGGTGCGGGTGAACTGCTCATCACCTCCATGGATCGTGACGGCACCAAGAGCGGTTATGACATTGCGCTGACCCGCACGATTGCCGATCAGGTGCGCGTGCCCGTTATCGCATCCGGCGGTGTCGGTACGCTGGATGATCTGGTGGCTGGCGTGAAGGATGGCCATGCGACGGCTGTGCTTGCTGCCTCCATCTTCCATTTCGGCACCTATTCCATTGGTGAAGCCAAGGCCTATATGGCCGATCACGGCATTGCCATGCGCCTTGATTGATCTCGCTTAAGGTATTGAGAGATGAGTGATTTTTCCCTTTCCGATCTGGAGCGCATCGTGGCGGAACGCGCAAGCGCCCCGCCGGATCAATCCTGGACGGCAAAGCTTGTTGCCGCAGGCCAGCCTCGCGCCGCAAAGAAGCTTGGCGAAGAAGCGGTGGAAACCGTGATTGCGGCGATTTCCAATGATCGCAAGAACCTGACGGATGAGGCAGCCGATCTGCTTTACCACCTGCTGGTGGTGCTGAAGATCGCCGATATTCCGCTGGCGGATGTTCATGCGGAGCTTGAGCGCCGCACCGCGCAGTCAGGCTTGCAGGAGAAAGAATCGAGGCCTGCAAAATGACGACGTTGGCACGCATGGGAGGACAAGGCATGCCAAACACGCTCGATCATTTCCGCCCCGATGAATATTCGCCCTACCACTTCTTCAGCTCCGACGAATGGTCGAAGTTCCGCGCCGACACGCCCCTGACGTTGACGGCGGACGAATTGAAACGACTCCGTTCGCTCAACGACCCCATCGATATTGATGAAGTCCGGCGTATCTATTTGTCGCTATCACGCCTGTTGTCCACGCATGTGGAGGCGTCTCAGCTTCTGTTTGACCAGCGCAACCAGTTTCTCAATATGGCTGGTGTGAACAAGACGCCTTTCGTCATCGGCATTGCCGGATCGGTCGCCGTCGGCAAATCGACCACGGCGCGTATTCTGAAAGAACTCCTGGCGCGCTGGCCTTCCAGCCCGAAGGTCGATCTCATCACCACCGACGGCTTTCTCTATCCCAACGAGGTGCTGCGGCGGGAAAACCTGATGGAGCGCAAGGGCTTCCCCGAAAGCTATGATATCGGTTCTCTCCTGCGGTTCCTGTCGGCTATCAAGGCCGGACAACCGGATGTGAAGGCACCGAGCTACTCTCACCTGACCTATGATGTGGTGCCCAACGAATTCACCACCATAGACCGGCCCGACATTCTGATTTTCGAGGGTATCAACGTCCTGCAATCGCGCGATCTGCCCGAGGGAGGGCGGATCGTCCCGATCGTGTCGGATTTCTTCGACTTCTCGATCTATATCGATGCCGATGAGGCACTGATCCACCAGTGGTATGTCAACCGCTTCATGAACCTGCGCCAGACGGCGTTTCGTGACCCCTCCTCCTATTTCAATCGCTATGCATCGATTTCGGAAGAGGCGGCACTGGCGATTGCCGAGGGTCTTTGGGAAAACATCAACCTGAAGAACCTGCGCCGCAACATCGTACCGACGCGCCCGCGCGCCGATCTCATCCTGCGCAAGGGTCAGAATCACCTGATCGACACGGTTGCGCTTCGCAAGCTCTAAGCACTTAACGCCAACTGCCGAGTGCTCAGTCCTTTTCGGGTTTTCCGCGCATCTTCTTGATATCCGAGCGCCCAGATTTCTCCTTCAGACGCCGCTCGACCGAGCCCTTGGTCGGCTTGGTCGCCCTGCGTGCCGGTGGCGGCGGCTCGGCGGCTTTCAGAACCAGTTCTTTCAATCGCTCCCGCGCATCTTCACGGTTGCGCTCCTGCGTGCGGAACCGGTTGGCCTCGATCATCAGGACGCCCTCTTTTGACACGCGCCTGCCTCCGAGTTTGATAACGTTTTCCTTGATGCGGTCAGAAAGTGACGGCGAACCGGCCACGTCGAAGAACAGCTGAACGGCGGTCGAGACCTTGTTGACATTCTGCCCGCCCGGACCACCAGCCAGCACAAATTGCTCCGTCAGTTCCCATCCGGCAATCGTTATTCTATTGCTGATAAATAGCGCCGCACTGGCCATGTTCGTTCTCCGGCAGCGGTGATGCCACAGATCAATGCTGATGAAAACCACCGATAGAAACGAAAAACCCGGCTCGAGGCCGGGTTTCACGTGAATCCAAAATCTGGAGTTCTTATTCAGCGGCAATCAGCAGGCCTGGTGCTGCATCGCGGACCTTGCTGTCTACATGGTCTTCGAACTTGGTGAAGTTCGTGACGAACATGGACACAAGCTTCTTGGCCTGTGCGTCGTAAGCTGCACCGTCCGCCCAAGTCGAACGGGGATCGAGAATGCCGTTGTCGATACCGTCGAGTGCCGTGGGAACAGCAAAACCGAAATTCGCATCGGTGCGGAACTGGGCATTCTTCAGATCGCCGGTCAGGGCTGCACTCAGGAGAGCGCGGGTTGCCTTGATGGGCATACGCTTGCCAGTGCCATAGGCACCGCCTGTCCAGCCGGTGTTGACCAGCCAGCAATCAACGCCATGCTTGCCGATCAGATCACGCAGCAGGTTACCGTATTCTGCCGGATGGCGCGGCATGAACGGTGCGCCGAAGCAGGTGGAGAAGGTTGCTTCCGGCTCCGTTACACCCTTTTCCGTGCCAGCGACCTTTGCCGTGTAACCGGACAGGAAGTGGTACATGGCCTGTTCCGGCGTCAACCGGGCAATGGGAGGCAGAACGCCGAAGGCATCCGCCGTCAGCATGATGATCGTCTTGGGGTGACCGGCAAGGCCGGTGTCCGATGCATTCGGAATGAAGTGCAGCGGATACGCGCTGCGGGTGTTTTCCGTCAGCGACGTATCGTTGAAATCCGGAACACGGTTTTCATCGAGAACGACGTTTTCCAGAACCGTGCCGAAGCGGCGGGTCGCGGCATAGATTTCGGGCTCGGCTTCCGCAGACAGCTTGATCGCCTTGGCGTAGCAGCCGCCTTCGAAGTTGAAGATGCCCTCTTCGCCCCAGCCATGCTCGTCATCGCCGATCAGCGTGCGCGAAGGATCGGCAGACAGCGTCGTCTTGCCGGTGCCGGAAAGGCCGAAGAACACAGCGGAGTCACCATCAGGACCGACATTGGCGGAGCAGTGCATCGGCATCACGCCCTTAGCGGGCAGCAGATAGTTGAGAACGGTGAAGACCGATTTCTTGTTTTCACCGGCGTAAGACGTACCGCCGATCAGAACCAGACCCTTGGTCAGGTCACATGCGATGACGGTTTCGGTGCGAACGCCGTGGCGGGCCGGGTCGGCCTTGAAGCTCGGCAGATTGATGATCGTCAGCTTCTGCTTGAAGGTATCAAGCTTTTCGCGGGCCGGACGGATCAAGAGGTTGCGAATGAACAGGCCGTGCCATGCAAGTTCGGTCACGACGCGGGTTGGAAGCGCATTGTCTTCATCGGCACCACCGATCAGATCCTGCACATAGAGCGTCTTGCCTGCGGCGTGCGCGAGCATGTCCTTATGGAGGATGTCGAAATGCTCTGGCGACAGCGGCTTGTTGTTGTCCCACCAGATATTGTCTTCCGTGGAGGCGTCGCGAACGACGAATTTATCCTTCGGCGAACGGCCCGTATGCTGACCCGTAACGGCCCGCAAAGCGCCGTCTGCGGTGACGTCCGCTTCGCCGTTACGGATGGCCTGTTCGTACAATTCGCTCTCAATGAGGTTGTAGTGCACGACAGAAGCGCCAGTCAGACCGAGTGCCGACACTCCATTTTCTGGATTATGTACTCCGAGTTCTTTCACAGGCGCATTCCCTTTTCTGAAAACAAAGACGTCGAAATTTTCACGGAAATTAATCCGCCGTTAAAAAAAACACAAGTCAAGAAATCTGAATAATTCAACAAATTCAACATATTAATCGATTTAAAAGATTTTATTTCATTTTAAATCGGTTTAGTTCACCTTCTCGTTCGGCATTCTCCCTTCCGGTGAAATGACTTGCCAAGAAGAGGGAGAAATACAGCCTCTTTCCGTTTGCCACAATTTGTTCCACCTTTATACTCATGAGGATGGCTCACGGCGCGCAACCTTGGCTGGGGTGGATGTCGGGAGTATTGATGAATGATGGAGACCAATATTATGCAAACGATTGCGCTTGTGGATGACGACAGGAATATTTTGACGTCCGTGTCGATCGCGCTGGAAGCAGAAGGATATAAGGTCGAAACCTATACGGACGGTGCATCCGCTCTGGACGGGCTTGTGGCCCGGCCACCCCAATTAGCGATTTTCGATATCAAGATGCCACGCATGGATGGCATGGAACTGCTGCGCCGGTTGCGTCAGAAATCGGATTTGCCGGTTATTTTCCTCACCTCGAAGGACGAGGAAATCGATGAGTTGTTCGGCCTCAAAATGGGCGCCGACGATTTCATCACCAAGCCGTTTTCGCAGCGCCTGCTTGTCGAGCGCGTCAAGGCCATCCTGCGCCGCGCCAGCAGCCGCGATGCTGCGGTCCCCGGCGCAAGCCCGCTGAAGCCCACGGCGGATCAGCAGGCGCGCACGCTGGAACGCGGACAGCTGGCCATGGATCAGGAGCGTCACACCTGCACCTGGAAGGGTGAGCCGGTGACGTTGACGGTCACGGAGTTCCTCATTCTTCATTCGCTAGCGCAGCGTCCGGGCGTCGTTAAAAGCCGTGATGCGCTGATGGATGCGGCCTATGACGAGCAGGTCTATGTCGACGACCGCACCATCGACAGCCATATCAAGCGTCTTCGCAAGAAGTTCAAACTGGTCGATAACGACTTCGATATGATTGAAACGCTCTACGGTGTAGGATATCGCTTCCGCGAAGCAGCCTGAGACACGGCTAAGACGAAGTGACGCCACATATGACAGTGGTGCTGAGGAACAACGTTGCTGAACAAGACGCAGGAAAGCGTATCGGATCAAACCGATGCCGACGATCGTGAAAGCGGTCGCCGGTATCGTATTCATCCGTTGACGATTGTCCGGCGTATTTTCGGCAATGCCGTGTTTTCCAGCCTGACGCGCCGTATTTTGTTCTTCAACGTCGCGGCAACCGTGGTTCTGGTCGGTGGCATTCTCTACCTCAACCAGTTCCGCGAAGGACTGATCGACGCGCGCGTCGAAAGCCTGCTGACGCAGGGTGAGATTATTGCCGGTGCCGTTTCCGCTTCGGCTTCTGTCGACACGAATTCCATCACCATCAATCCTGAAAAGCTGCTGGAGTTGCAAGCCGGTCAAAGCATCACGCCGGTTCCCAATGATGAAGATCTGAGCTTTCCGATCAACCCGGAGCGCGTTGCACCTGTGTTGCGCCGCCTGATATCGCCGACCCGCACGCGTGCGCGCCTTTTCGATGCAGATGCCAATCTGCTGCTTGATTCGCGACATCTTTATTCCCGCGGTCAGGTGCTGCGTTACGACCTTCCGCCCGTCACGCCTGAGACACAGACATGGGGTGAATGGTTTGCGAGCGTCTTCAACCGTATGCTGCAGCCCAGCAGCCTTCCGCTCTACAAGGAAACGCCTGGCGGCGATGGCTCCATCTACCCGGAAGTGATGAATGCCCTGACCGGCGTTCGCGGCGCTGTGGTGCGCGTGACCGAGAAGGGTGAGCTGATCGTATCGGTCGCTGTGCCGGTGCAGCGTTTCCGCGCCGTTCTCGGCGTGCTGTTACTCTCCACGCAGGCGGGCGATATCGACAAGATCGTGCATGCTGAGCGACTTGCCATCATGCGCGTCTTCGGCATAGCAACACTCGTCAATATCGTGTTGTCGCTGTTGTTGTCGTCTACCATCGCCACGCCGCTGAGACGGCTTTCGGCTGCCGCGATCCGCGTGCGGCGTGGGGCAAAGGCACGCGAGGAAATTCCCGACTTTTCCGCCCGTCAGGACGAAATCGGCAATCTGTCCATCGCCCTGCGTGAAATGACCAATGCGCTTTATGACCGGATCGATGCTATCGAAAGCTTTGCCGCCGATGTCAGCCATGAGTTGAAGAATCCGCTGACCTCGTTGCGCAGCGCCGTGGAAACCCTGCCACGTGCCAAGACCGAAGAATCCAAGCAGCGTCTGACCGAGATCATTTTCCATGACGTTCGTCGCCTTGATCGCCTGATCAGCGATATCTCCGATGCGTCCCGTCTCGATGCCGAGTTGGCGCGGGTGGATGCCTCGCCAGTCGATCTGGAAGTCCTGCTGGGCAATCTCGTCGAGATATCCCGACAGATCGGCGCCAAGAAAAAGAGCGTCACCATCGACTACACTGCCGACCACAAGACCGGGGTCAAAACCAGCTACATCGTCAATGGTCATGACCTTCGTATTGGCCAGATCGTGACCAATCTGATCGAAAATGCCCGCTCCTTCGTTTCGCAAGACGGAGGCCGGATTTTCGTACACCTGCTGCGGCACAAGGACCGCTGCATCGTGCGCGTCGAGGACAATGGGCCGGGCATTCAGGCCGAAGACATCGACCGGATTTTCGAACGTTTCTATACGGACCGGCCCGCAAGCGAGGGCTTCGGGCAAAACTCCGGTTTGGGGCTTTCCATCAGCCGCCAGATTGCAGAAGCGCATGGCGGAACCCTGAAAGCGGAAAACATCATCGACAAATACGGCGTCATTTCCGGCGCACGCTTCAGCCTGTCGCTTCCCGCCGCCGCCCATCATCATGAGCGCTGAACGCAGAAATTTTCATGCCACCGCCATCGTCGTCAACCGGACGGGGCTTCTGTTTGTCGGTGCTTCCGGCAGCGGAAAAAGCGAACTTGCCTTCAGCTTCATCACCGAGGCGCAGCGATGTGGTCACCACGCCGCGCTTGTGGCAGATGATCAGGTTTTCCTGACCTGTCGTGGCGGTCTCGTCACGGCGGAGCGACCGGAGGCAATTGCCGGACTGATCGAACTGCGCGGCAGCGGCATCGTCAAGGTCGAAAGCATTGCCTCTGCCGTGATGCATTATGCCATCACGCCCGAACTGTCGCCGCAGATGCCACGACTTCCGCCCGAAATCGAGGTGGTGCAATTGATCCCAGGCATGTCTCTCCCGCTTCTGCGGATTCCCCGCGACAGCATCACGCCTTATGGAAAATTTGCTGCACTTGCTCAGAATCTTTTCATAACCAAGGGAATGTGAACGAAAATCCGGCAATTTGGGGCTTGCGCTTCGGATTTTCCTCATCAAGATGTGGCCCCACCGATAGACAGGATTGCGGCATTGCGATAGTCGGCAATCAAGGTGCGTGTGCAAGGGAGCATTTCATGATCGGACTAGTGCTTGTCACTCATGGCAAGCTGGCCGAGGAGTTTCGTCACGCTGTAGAGCATGTGGTCGGCCCTCAGAAATTGATCGAGACGGTCTGTATCGGTCCCGAAGATGATATGGACCAGCGTCGACAGGATATTCTGGATGCCGTGACACGCGCCAATGATGGTCATGGCGTTATCATTCTCACCGACATGTTCGGCGGTACGCCCTCCAATCTGGCGATATCCGTGATGAACGGTGGCAGCGTAGAGGTCATCGCGGGCGTGAATCTTCCCATGCTGATCAAACTGGCCGGCATTCGCACGGAAGATAACATGGAGAAGGCCTTGCAGGAGGCCTCGGATGCTGGCAGAAAATATATCAATGTCGCCAGCCGCGTTCTCAGCGGCAAATAAGAAAAGATTGCCGGACATGTCGTCTCTTTCGCGGGAACTGCTGATCATCAACAAGCGCGGTCTGCACGCGCGCGCATCCGCGAAATTCGTTCAGATGGTAGATAGCTACGATGCCGCCATTACCGTCTCCAAGGATGGCATGACTGTGGGTGGCACCTCCATCATGGGCTTGATGATGCTTGCAGCCAGCCCCGGATGTACCGTCGTCGTCGAAGCGACAGGCAATCAGGCCGAAGAAGCCCTTGCAGCGCT
Source organism: Rhizobium sp. Leaf262 (assembly GCF_001422245.1). Classification (GTDB taxonomy): domain Bacteria; phylum Pseudomonadota; class Alphaproteobacteria; order Rhizobiales; family Rhizobiaceae; genus Agrobacterium. The sequence continues at coordinate 334,770 of NZ_LMMM01000021.1, read as the reverse complement.
GGAAGCGCTCGTCGCCGATCGTTTCGGCGAAGAGGTTTGATAACCACACATATAAAGACATAAAGACTTCTTTATATCGTTATTGCCAGATTAGCCTCAGCCTGCTAAACCGCAGCCTGGATTTCGAGGCAGCGGCTGGCCCCTGCCATGTTTGAGCAGGAGATAACTATGAGCGCTGAACACGACTACATCGTCGCAGACATCAACCTTGCAGATTACGGTCGCAAGGAACTGGATATTGCCGAAACGGAAATGCCGGGCCTGATGTCCTGCCGTTCCGAGTTCGGCCAGAGCAAGCCGCTCAAGGGCGCGCGAATCTCCGGTTCGCTGCATATGACCATCCAGACAGCCGTTCTCATTGAGACGCTGAAGGAACTGGGTGCCGATATTCGCTGGGCATCCTGTAACATCTTCTCGACACAGGACCATGCCGCGGCGGCAATCGCCGCAACCGGCATTCCGGTTTTCGCCGTCAAGGGTGAAAGCCTGACGGAATACTGGGAATACACAGACAAGATCTTCCAGTGGGCTGACGGCGGCGTGTCCAACATGATCCTCGATGATGGCGGCGATGCCACCATGTACATTCTGCTCGGCGCACGCGCAGAGGCCGGTGAGGACGTTCTGTCGAACCCAGGTTCCGAAGAAGAAGAAATCCTCATTGCCCAGATCAAGAAGCGCCTTGCTGCTTCGCCGGGCTGGTTCACCAAGCAGCGCGATGCCATCAAGGGCGTTACCGAAGAAACCACGACAGGCGTTCACCGCCTTTACGATCTGTCCAAGAAGGGCCTTCTCCCCTTCCCGGCCATCAACGTCAACGACAGCGTCACCAAGTCGAAGTTCGACAACAAGTATGGCTGCAAGGAATCGCTGGTTGACGGCATTCGCCGCGCAACAGACGTCATGATGGCCGGCAAGGTTGCCGTCGTCTGCGGTTACGGCGATGTCGGCAAGGGTTCTGCTGCCTCGCTGCAGGGCGCTGGCGCCCGCGTGAAAGTCACCGAGATCGACCCGATCTGCGCGCTTCAGGCTGCCATGGACGGTTTCGAAGTCGTTCGTCTGGAAGACGTCGTTGCCTCCGCCGATATCTTCATCACCACGACCGGCAACAAGGATGTCATTCGCATCGAGCACATGCGCGAGATGAAGGACATGGCCATCGTCGGTAATATCGGCCACTTCGACAACGAAATTCAGGTTGCTGCTCTCAAGAACCTCAAGTGGACCAACATCAAGCCGCAGGTCGACATGATCGAGTTTGCCAAGGGCAACCGCATGATCCTTCTGTCTGAAGGTCGTCTGCTCAACCTCGGCAACGCCACAGGTCACCCATCCTTCGTGATGTCTGCGTCCTTCACCAACCAGGTTCTTGGCCAGATCGAGCTTTTCACCAAGCAGGGCGAGTACAAGAACGACGTTTACGTGCTGCCGAAGCACCTCGACGAGAAGGTTGCGCGTCTGCATCTGGAGAAGCTGGGCGTGAAGCTGACAGAACTTTCTGACGTTCAGGCAGATTATATCGGCGTCTCGAAGACCGGTCCGTTCAAGGCTGAACACTACAGATATTGATTTTATAGTTAATATCCACAGATAAGCTACTAGATATGGAAATCACGGACTTGACAAAGTCCGTGATTTCTTTTTGAGCCCCTCCCTTTCCGGGGGTTTCCGAAGGCGGTATTGTCACAAGACTTGATTCGTGCGCGGGCATGGCGTGCGGAAATGGGATGTCTTGTCGAAGATGCGGCACATAGGACGGAGACAGACCGGGGATGACGGTAGACGATTCACGCTCGCAGGCGCGGGCAAAAGACGAAGTTCAGTCCGGTGGCGGTGATGCGCCTGGGCGAAGACGTTTGACGGCGACACTTATGAACACTGCGAGCTTCGTTCGCAGGAAGGCTGTGGCGTTTTCTGCCTTGATGGCGGGCACCGCACTCAGCGGTTTTGCGGCTGTGGCCCACGCCCAGCAGAACCTTGTACTTCAAACGGGAGAACGGTTGTTCTCCTCTTCTGAAACGATCACCTATTCCCTGTTTATCGGCATCGTCTCGGCAACGCTTTTCTCCATCGTCTGGCTGGTGCGCCAACGCGGAAACATCGAGGCGGAAACCAATGAATACCGGACGGCTTTGTCCGAAGCGAATGCCAAGATTTCCAAATATGAAGCGCTGATAGCAGATAAATCCCGGCGCATCGTCATCTGGGAAAGCGCTGGAGACCGTCCTGAGTTCATCGGTCAGTTGCCGCCGGAAACCGGCGTGCCCAGTGCCGATCACGATTTTCTAGCCTTCGGTCGCTGGCTGCGTCCGACATCGGCGTCCCCTCTTGAAAAGGCGATCGAGAAACTTCGCAGCCATGCGCAAAGCTTCGATCTGACCGTCGAAACGCTGCGCGGCGAAGTCATCGAGGTACAGGGGCGCGTGTCGGGCGGAAAGGCTTTTGCTCGTTTCGTTGCGCTTAATAATCTGCGCGCCGAACTTGCCGAACTGCAGGTCGAGCGCGAGCGGCTCGTATCGTCGATTTCAACATTTCAGGATTTGCTCGACAGCATTGAACAGCCGGTGTGGCGGCGCAATTCCGATGGCGCCCTGACATGGGTGAACCATGCCTACGCGCAAAGCGTGGACGCGCGCACGCCTGAACAGGCCGTGACCGAGCAGCGCGAATTGCTGAACACCGTCACACGGCAGAAGATTCGTGTGAGCGCCACACCGGAATCGCCGTATCACGACCGAATCTCGACCGTCGTTTCCGGCAACAGAACCTTCTTCGATGTGGTCGATCTCAAGACGCCGGGTGGTTCCGCCGGTATGGCCATCGACACGACGGAAGCCGAAACGGTTCGCGAAGAGCTGAAGCGGACGCTGAAAAGCCATGCCGAGACACTCGATCATCTGGCAACACCGGTCGCCATTTTCGACGGCCAACAGCGCCTGCAATTTTACAATCAGGCCTTCGTCAGTCTGTGGGGCCTCGATCTGGTCCTGCTGGAATCGAAGCCTGCCAATTCCGAGCTGTTCGACCGGCTGCGCTCCGATGGGAAGCTGCCGGAGCAGTTGAGCTGGAAGAGCTGGAAAGAAACCGCGCTTTCCGTCTATCGCTCGCTCGATACCAAGACAGATCTCTGGCATCTGCCAAATGGACAGACGCTGCGCGTGATCGCAACTGCGCATCCGCAGGGCGGCGCCACATGGGTCTTTGAAAACCTGACCGAGCAGGTCGATCTGCAGATGCGCTACAATACGCTTGTCAAGGTTCAGGGCGAAACGATCGACCATCTGGCCGAAGGTGTCGCCGTTTTCGGTGCCGATGGACGCATGCGGCTGTCGAACCCTGCCTTCCGTGCGCTGTGGGCTATCACAGCCGACGAAGCCGAAGCCGGAAAGCATATTCGCTCCATCGAAGAGGTCTGCGCGCAATCCTACGACAAGCCGGATGGCTGGCGCGCGTTCAGCCAGTTCATCACCAGTTTCGATGATGAACGTCTGTCAAAACAGGGCACGCTCGAGCTTCTGTCCGGTCTTGTACTGGATTACGCGATCATTCCTTTGCCGGATTCCCAGACGATGCTGACCTTCGTCAATATGACGGACAGCGTGAGGGCCGAGCGGGCATTGAAGGAAAAGAACGAAGCTCTGCGCAAGGCCGACGAGCTCAAGAACGACTTCGTCCAGCACGTCTCCTATGAGTTGCGCTCGCCGCTCACCAATATCATCGGCTTTACCGATCTGTTGAAGACGCCGGGCATTGGCGATCTAAGCGAAAGACAGGCCGAATATCTCGATCACATATCCACCTCCTCATCGGTGCTGCTGACCATCGTCAATGATATCCTTGATCTGGCAACGGTCGATGCCGGTATCATGCATCTGAACTACACTGAAAACGATCTGACCGAGCTTCTGGACGATGTGTCCGTCCAGATCACCGACCGTTTGCAGGAAAGCGGCGTGTCTCTGGAGATCGTGGCACCTGCCCATCTCGGCGCCATCGTTGCCGACCACCAGCGCCTGAAGCAGATCCTCATCAAGCTGTTGACCAATGCAGCCAATTTCGCACCAGAGGGTTCGGCCATCACGCTGACATGCCAGCGCAGCGAAGGCGATTTCGTCTTTTCGGTTGCCGACCGCGGCCCCGGCATCCCTAAGGACATGCTGGAAACCGTATTCGACCGTTTCTCGACCCATGGCAATGGCGGACGTCGCACCGGTGCTGGGCTTGGCCTTTCTATCGTGGAAAGCTTTGTTAGCCTGCACAGCGGCAATGTCACCATCGACAGCCGCCCGGGTGAAGGCACTGTCGTCAGCTGCCGTATTCCATCCGGTTCGCATCCGCATTCCATTGCCGCCGAATGAACCAGAGCCACCTGCCTCTTTCCATCTTTCTCGCCGATGAAGCCGAGACCATCCGGCTTGGCGAGGAACTGGCGCTGACCGTCAAGCCCGGCGATTGTATTGCGCTGATCGGCGATCTCGGGGCCGGAAAATCGACGCTGGCCCGCGCGCTGATCCGCGCCATTGCCGATGAGGATGCGCTCGAAGTCCCAAGCCCGACCTTCACCATCGTCCAGTCCTACGCATTGCGCTTTCCCGTTGCCCATCTCGATCTTTACCGCCTGTCGGATGTGTCCGAACTGGACGAGCTTGGCATCGACGAGATGCTGTTCGACGGCGTCTGCCTGATCGAATGGCCAGAGATGGCATCCAGCGAATTGCCCAAGGACAGCACGATTACGCTGCGTCTTACCCATCAGGGCGACGGACGCGTGGCAACCATCGATGCGCCGCCAAAACAGCGAGCGCGGCTGGAACGCGTACTCGCCATCCGCGAATTCCTTGACGAAAACGGCAAGAAGAATGCCTCGCGCCGCTACTTCAGCGGTGATGCAGCCTATCGCACCTACGAGCTGGTGCGCGATGCCAACGGCCAGGCGCTGCTGATGGACTGGCAGCCGCCACCCAGAGGCCCGGTCATCAAGGACGGCAAGACCTACGCCGAAATCGTTCATCTCGCGCGCGAGGTGAAACCCTTCGTCGCGATCCAAAGGTTTCTGGGAGAGAACGATTTTACGGTTCCCCAAATTCTGGCACAGGATTTGAAACGTGGCATTCTGCTTCTGGGCGATATCGGTCGCGATGGCGTTTTGGATGAGGAGGGCGCACCGATCGAGGAGCGCTATCTGGAAAGCGTCGCCTGCCTTGCAGCCCTGCACGAGACCCCTGCCCCCGGCGACATCACGCTGGCTGACGGCGCGACCTATGAGATATCGCCCTTCGACGCGGATGCGATGAAGATCGAGACATCGTTGCTGCTCGACTGGTATCTGCCGCATATCCGTGGCGAAGAGATCGATGAGAGCGAAAAGCAGAGCTTCTTTGCCGTTTGGGATCAGCTGATCGAAAAGCTGGATGATGCGGAGCAAGGCCTTTTGCTGCGCGATTTCCATTCGCCGAATATCATCTGGCAGGCAGATAAATCCGGTATTCAGAGAGTTGGCATCATCGACTTTCAGGATGCGATGATCGGGCCGATGGCCTACGATCTCGCCTCGGTCATTCAGGATGCACGTGTCACCATTTCGCCAGAACTGCAAGCGCGGTTGATGGCGCATTATCTCGATATCAGGCGCAAAAACACTGATTTCGATGAAAAAACCTTCCTGAAAGCCTTTGCCATCATGGCAGCCCAGCGCAATTGCAAGCTTGTCGGCATCTGGGTTCGTCTGATGAAGCGCGATGACAAGCCGCATTACATGAAACATATGCCGCGCACATTCTCTTATCTGCGCTCCGCACTTGAGCATCCCGATCTTGCCCCCCTGCGTGATTGGTTTGAAAGCGCGGGCGTCGATCTCCACCAACAGTGAAGTGTTTCCCATGACGATCACACAAGCCATGGTGCTGGCAGCAGGTCTTGGCACCCGAATGCGGCCGATTACCGATACGATCCCCAAGCCTCTGGTGAAGATCGCCGGACGCCCGATGATCGATTATGTTCTGGATGTGCTGGTCGCGGCGGGCGTGGAAACCATCGCCGTCAATGTGCACCATCACGCCGACCAGATGGTCGGGCATCTTGCTAACCGCAAGGATGCCGAAATTCTGATCTCGGATGAGCGCGATCAGCTGATGAATTCCGGTGGTGGTCTGGCAAAGGGCTTGAAGCTGTTGGAACCCGGCCCGGTCCTCGTGATGAATGCGGACCTGTTCTGGATCGGCGAAACGCCCGGTGAGACCACCAATCTGGAAAAACTCGCTCGTTTCTTCGACCCTGAGACCATGGATATGGCGCTGCTTTGCGTCGATATGGACCGGACGACCGGCCACAATGGCAAGAAGGATTTCAATCTTGCCGATGATGGCACGCTGACACGCTACAAGGAAGGCGAGCCGCGCCCGGTTGTCTATGCCGGTGCCATTGCCATGGATAGCTGGCTTCTGGCTGATGCGCCTGCGGACGCCTTCAATTTCAACATCTATTTCGACCGTGCCATTGCGCAAAATAGGCTTTTTGGCCTGTCACTTTCAGGTCAATGGATTACCGTCGGCACGCCGGATGCTATAGAAGATGCGGAACGAACCATCGCAACGCTCTAAAGCAACCGACAAGTGAGATGACCCATTGGCGCATGCCAAGCGTATTCTAACCATTGCTCCCGGCACGCCGTTTCTCAAAACGCTTGCGGAAAGTCTGTGCGATGGCAGGCTGACACCTGGCTTCCGCTATGACGCCGCCGATCCGCTGTCGCTGGCCAAGGTCACGATCTATGTCCCGACACGCCGTTCGGCCCGCGTGCTGCGGTCCGAATTCGTGGATCTGCTGGGCGGGCAATCGGCCATCCTGCCTGTCATCCGTCCCTTAGGCGAAACAGATGACGATAGCGGCTTTTTCGATATCGAAACGCCTGCCACCATCGATCTTGCACCACCGATTTCCGGCACGGCGCGACTGGTGGAGCTGGCGCGTCTGATCCTTGCCTGGCGCAACAGCCTGCCGGATGCGATCCGCGCCGTGCATTCGGATTCGCCGCTCGTTGCCCCTGCCAGCCCGGCGGATGCCATCTGGCTGGCGCGGTCGCTCGGCGAAGTCATCGACGCCATGGACACCGAAGATCGGGATTGGGATGCGCTCTCCAAGCTCGACACCGCTGACCATGCACAATGGTGGCAGCTGACCGCCGACTTCCTGAAGATTGCCAGCATCTTCTGGCCCGCACGGCTGGAAGAACTCAACAAATCTTCTGCCGGGCGGCACCGCAATGCGATTTTGCGGGCAGAAGCCGAGCGCCTGATACAAATCGGATCGGATGATCCGATCATCGTCGCAGGCTCCACCGGCTCCATTCCCGCTGCTGCGGACCTGATTGCATCGGTCGCCTCCCTGTCTCAGGGCACCGTCGTTCTGCCCGGCCTAGATGTGGAAATGCCCGAAGATCAATGGCAGTCGATCAATGAGAGCCCGAACGATCCGTCCAGCCGCACCCATTCGCAATATGGCCTCTTCGTTCTGCTGCAAAAGCTGGGTGTCTTGCGCAATGATGTCGAGCAGATCGGGACACTGGACGCCGACCTGAAAAATCGTGCCGCGATCTTTTCCACCGCCCTTGCCCCGGCCAAAGCCACCAGCGAATGGAACGAGTGGCGGACTGAAAAAAGCGACACATTTTTTGAAGAGGCCTTTGCATCGGCTTCCATCATAGAAGCCGCCAATGAGCGTGAAGAGGCAACGGCCATTGCCATCGCCCTTCGGTTGGCACTTGAAAAGCCCGGCACCGGTGCGCAGTCGCAGGCAGCGCTCATCACCCCAGACCGCGGTCTCGCGCGCCGTGTGGCGACGGAGCTTGCCCGTTTCGGCATAGAGGCCGATGATTCCGCCGGTACACCCCTGTCTGCCACCCCGCAGGCGGGGCTCTTGATGCTCGCGCTGGAAGCGATCCTGCGGCCCGGTGATCCGGTTGCGGTCATGTCCCTGCTCAAACATACGCTGTCGCGCTTCGGTCTTGGCGAAATGCAAGTCGGTCAGGCCGTTGCTGGTCTGGAGTTGCTCGCATTACGCGGTGGCCGAACCGAAACGACGCTCGATACGCTGGAAGCCCTGCTTCAGCAACAGCTTGCCCTCCACACGGATGACCGGCACCCGCCGCAATGGCGAAAATCGCTTCCCGAAGGCAGCGACGCGGCAGCAGCCGATCTCGCAGCCCGCATCAAGTTGGCCATTGAGCCGCTGGATGCGGCTTTCATTCGCAAAGACCCCATCAACGGTCGCCTGACGGCGCGTCTCACCCTTGCCGACTGGGCGGAGCGTACGGGCCGCGTCATCGAGGCCATCTGCCTTGATGAACGTGGTGATCTTGCCAGCCTCTGGTCGGGTGAAGCGGGCGAGAAACTGTCCGGGCTTCTGGCGGAGTTGATGGATTGCGGCAGCGTGCTGGAGGCCGATGGACCGCAGTGGATCGATATCATGACGGCCCTCGTAGCCGGTGAATCGATCAAGCCCCGCGCCATGCGCCATCCGCGCGTCTTCATTTTCGGTGCGCTGGAAGCGCGTCTGCAAAGTGTGGATACCGTCATCATCGGCGGCTTGAACGAAGGCATCTGGCCGGGACAGACGGCCAACAATCCGTTTTTGTCGCGCAACATGAAAACCGCCATCGGTCTGGAGCCGCCGGAACGGCGCATCGGGCAGCTGGCGCATGATTTCGAGATGGCGAATGGCACGCGGGAAATTTTCTACACCCGCGCCCTTCGCCAGGGCTCCACACCGGCAGTCGCCTCACGCTGGCTGCAACGACTTTTGGCGTTGGGCGGAGAGGCCTTTGCCGAGACGCTGAAAGAGCGCGGAACCGCATACCGCCATTGGGCCACCATGCTGGATGAGGGCGAAAGCCAGCAATCTGCCAAGCGCCCTGCCCCGACACCGCCAGCCGAGCTACAGCCGAAATCCTATTCCTTCAGCGAAGTGGGCAGGCTGCGGCGCGATCCCTATTCCATCTATGCACGGCGTATCCTCAAACTCGATCCGCTGGATGAATTCAATCGCGATCCGGGTGCCGCCGACCGTGGCACGCTCTATCACCGCATCATGGAAACCTATTCCCGCGAAGGCCATGTGCACGGCACACCCGCTGCCGAAGAGGCCATGTTTCGTGTGCTGCATGCCTGTTTCGATTCGGAAAACCTGCCGCCGCATATCGATGTCGTCTGGCGACCCCGTTTCGAGGCAGTAGCGCGCGAATTTCTCATGTGGGAAAAAAACCGTCGTGCGCTGGTCAAGCGCAGCCACATCGAAGCCCGGGCCGGACAGGAAATTCCGGAAGCAGGCATTCGCCTGACAGGCGTTGCCGACCGGATCGACATCAAGACATCCGGCAAGGCCGATATCATCGACTACAAGACCGGCCTGTCGCCCTCCATCAAACAAGCGCGGTCCCTGCTCGATCCACAGTTGGCGCTGGAAGCGGCGGCGCTGATGCGCGGCGCGTTTCGCGATACCGGATTACCGGTGCCGGAGGATCTGATCTATGTGCGTCTGCGGCCTGGCCAACGCTTTGATACGGATGTCATCAACAACGAACATGCCAAGGCAACGGCCAAAACCGCGCCGAAATCGGCGGTGGAGCTGGCTAATGATTCCATCGACCAGCTTGCCAAATTCGTGATTTCGCTGCGCGAGGGCAAGAACGGCTTCGTTTCACGGCTGATCCCCGAAGAGCAGCAGGCCTATGGCGGCGAATACGACCATCTTGCCCGCGTGTCCGAATGGTCGACGGCAGAACCGGGAGATGGCGATGCTGAATGATATCACAGACCACGGCCCAGAGCAGGACGATCCAAAAAGCTGGATCGACTGGACAAGTGCGCAGCAGACCCGCGCCTCGGACCCGGCCAGTTCCGCCTGGGTGTCGGCCAATGCCGGCTCCGGCAAGACTCACGTTTTGACGCAGCGGGTGATACGCCTGCTTCTGGCCGGTTGTCGCCCATCTGCCATTCTGTGTCTGACCTATACGAAGGCGGCAGCCTCGGAAATGTCGAGCCGCGTGTTCGACAGGCTGGCAGACTGGGCGACGCTGTCCAACGCAGACTTGAGCGATCGCATCACCGCCATCGAAGGTCGCGTGCCCGATCTCATCAAGCTCAAGGAAGCACGGCGGCTGTTTGCCAAAGCGCTGGAAACACCGGGTGGCCTGAAAATTCAGACCATTCACGCCTTTTGCGAGGCGTTGCTGCATCAATTTCCGTTGGAAGCCAATGTCGCCGGGCATTTCTCGGTACTGGATGACCGGGCCGCGAGCACGCTTCTGGCCGAGGCACGCCGCACGCTGTTGACCGCCGTCTCCATGGAGAACGACAAGCCACTGGCGCAGGCGCTCGCTTATGTTCTCGATATCGCCGACGAGACCGGGCTCGAAGCCCTGCTCAGCGCCATTGTTGCGAACCGCAATGCTATCAGAGGCTTTCTCGAACAGGCAAGTCAGAGCGGCGACATTGATACTGCCCTTCGCGCCAAGGCGGGCATTGGCCCGCAGGAAACGGAAGAGACGGCAGCGACGGCTTATTGGCCACTGCCCGGTCTTTCCGGCCTGTCGATGGATACTTATCTTACCTTGGCGGATGAAATCGGTGGATCGCGCGTCATTGATGTCGCCTATGCGTTGCGCGAAGCCGCGCGTGCCACGGATGTCTTCAAGCGAGTCGAGTTCATCGAGGCAGCACTTCTGACATCGCAAGGTGCACCGAAGTCCGATGCTTATGTGATCAATAAGGCCATGCAGACATCCGCCCCTGCCCTGCTGGATGACCTGACTGCCGCCCGCGCCCATGTCGTGGCCTGCCGGGATCGTTACCGCACCATCCGTATGCTGGAAGCGACCAGACATGCGCTGACGCTCGCAGAGCGTTTGATCGGCGATTTCGAGGATTTGAAGAAGCAGCGCAGCCAGCTGGATTTCGAGGATCTGATCGAACGAGCCGCAACGCTCCTCAACCGCGATACCGCAGGCGCATGGGTTCACTACAAGCTCGATCAGGGCATCGACCACATTCTGGTGGATGAGGCGCAGGATACGAGCCCGGTGCAGTGGTCCATCATCCAGTCACTGGCCGCCGATTTCTTTCACGGTGAAACCGCCCGCGAGGGTCGGCGCACGGTCTTTGCCGTGGGCGACGAGAAGCAGTCGATCTATTCGTTTCAGGGCGCACGACCGGAACGGTTTTCGCAGGAAAGCCGGGAAACACAGCAGCGCGTCAAAGCCGTGGAGCAAACATTCCATTCCGTACGCCTGCCTCTTTCATTTCGGTCCACGGCGGATGTTCTTGCCGCCGTCGATCAGGTCTTTTCCCTGCCCGAACATGCGGAAGGCCTGAGCGCCGAAAGAGAACCCGTCGAACACCGCTCCAACCGCCACGGACAGGCCGGCACGGTCGAACTCTGGGACATGATTGCCGCCGAGCCGGTGGACAATGACGAGGACTGGACGGCCCCTTTCGATGCGCTGCGCGAAAGTGCCCCGCCCGCCATCGTCGCACGCCGCATCGTCGCGCGCATTGCGGAGATGATCGGCACGGAAACGGTGGTGGAGAAGGGCGTAGAGCGCACCATCGAGGCGGGCGATATTCTCGTTCTGGTTCGAAAACGTCACGCCTTCGTCAATGCGCTAACCCGCGAACTGAAGCAGCGCAAGAACATTCCCGTCGCCGGTGCCGACCGTCTGCGTCTGACCGACCACATCGCCATTCAGGATTTGCTGGCGCTTGGCCGTTTCGTGCTATTGCCGGAAGACGATCTTTCGCTCTCGGCACTTCTAAAAAGTCCACTCTTCAACCACTCGGAAGACGACATTTTCGAAGTCGCCGCAAAGCGTCCGCCAGATACCAGTGTGTGGCATCATGTGCAGACGATCTCCGCGCAGCCGGAAGGACGCCAGTTCGCCGCCTCGGTCGCGCAGCTGCTGCACTTCATCACGCTGTCGAAAACCAGCACGATCCATGATTTCTTCGCCGCCGTTTTGACCCTACATGAAGGCCGCGCCAAATTTCTGGGTCGGCTGGGCAATGAGGCCAGCGACGTTCTGGACGAATTCCTGTCCTTCGCGCTGGATCACGAAAAAACCGGCCTGCCCGGCCTACAATCCTTCATTTCTGTCATGGAAACCGACGCACCGGAGATCAAGCGCGAGCAGGACAAGGAACGCGGCGAAGTCCGCATCATGACCGTGCATGCCTCCAAGGGCTTGGAAGCGCCTGTTGTTTTTCTCGTGGATGGTGGCTCCAAGGCCTTTATTCACAGCCACTTGCCTAAGCTGCGTTTCATAGAAAGCCATGATAAATCGCTGCCGGTCTGGCTGCCGGGCAAGGGTTTCGACAACACGCTGGTGTCGAAAGACGAAGACCGTCTCAAGCTTTCCGCCGAGCAGGAATATCGCCGCCTTCTCTACGTCGCGATGACGCGTGCGGCCGATCATCTAATCGTCTGTGGTTACCGCGGTCCTCGGGAAAACCCGGATTGCTGGCATGCCATGATTGCCCGCTCGCTTGCCGCAGATGAGAACCGCAGCAGACGCCAGACATTTTCCGCCGGTGGCGAGGAATGGGACGGGTTATTGTGGCACTCCACCCAGCGCGACGTCAAAGCCATCACCCAGACAGAACCGCCACCGCCTGTAGTGCGAGATGTTTTGCCACCCTCGCTAATGCAGCCCCTGCCGCCGCCACCGGCCCTGCCGCGTCCGCTCAGCCCATCCGGTGCGGGAACCATTATCGATGATGGCTCCGAAGATTTGCTGGTCACCTCTCCGCTGTTTGCCAAGCAGGAAGTATCGTCTGGCCTTGCCCTGCAACGCGGTCGGCTTGTCCACCGTATGCTGCAAACCCTGCCGGACTATCCCCCGGATCAGCGCGAAGATGCCGCCCGCCGCTATGCTGAGCGTGCTGCTAGATTCTGGCCGGACAAGGAACGCGAAAAGCTGATCCGCTCGACGCTCGCGGTGCTGTCGGAACCCGCGCTGCAACCCGCCTTTTCCGCCAATAGCCGTGCGGAAATCTCCATCATGGGCACCCTGCGGCTGGGCACAAGGGACTACGCCGTCTCGGGCCGCATCGACCGGCTGGCTGTGGAAGGTGACCGCGTCATTCTGGTGGATTACAAGACCAACCGCGTGCCGCCTGCAAGCGAGGCGGAAATCTCCCATGCACACAAGGCGCAGCTTGCGATCTACAAAAGCATTCTGGCACCGCTCTACCCGGGCAAGAGCTTTACCTGCGCGTTGGTTTACACGGAAAACGCATCCTTCGTGACGCTCAGCGACGATGCTTTATCGGCTGCCCTTGCTGCAATCGAGACAAAGTGAGATACCGGACATTGAAATTGCCGGGCATCGGCATCACATTCTAGTCAACCAAGAGACACCGAAAGGAGAGCCATCCATGGCTACCGTGAAAGTCGATACCTCCAACTTCCAGTCCGAAGTTCTTGATTCCGCCGAGCCCGTCGTCGTTGATTTCTGGGCTGAATGGTGTGGCCCGTGCAAGATGATTGCCCCGAGCCTCGAAGAAATTTCCACCGAACTGGCCGGCAAGGTCAAGGTCGTGAAGCTCAATATCGACGAAAACCCAGAACTGGCTGCCCAGTTCGGCGTTCGCTCGATCCCCACGCTTGCCATGTTCAAGGGTGGTGAAGTGGCAGACATCAAGGTCGGCGCAGCGCCCAAGACTGCGCTCTCGGCCTGGATTTCCAGCGCCGCTTGATTGAGTGTCATAGAGAATGAGTAAAGCCTCGGATCGCTCCGAGGCTTTTTTATTTGCCCGTCATTCCGGTCTTAAACCGCAATCCGATTGCAGCGTCTGACGCGTGACGGAGGAATGGCTACTTCGGAACCGTGCCGTTCAACGCCAGCGCATTGCCTGCCAGATAGAGCGACCCGCCGATTAAAATCCGTGGCGCAGGTTTTCCCGGTGCGAGACGTTTTGTCAGTTCCTCCAGCGCTTCCTCGATGGACGATGTCGGCGCGGCGACCAGTCCGGCATCGAAAACGGCATGAGCCAGCACCACCGGGTCGATGGCGGCATCCGTGCCGTGGATTGGCACCGTGAAGACATATTGCGCGATATCGGCAAAAGCCTTGAAATAGCCGACCTGATCCTTGGTGTTGATCATACCCGCAATCAGAAACAGCGGACGCGCCTGCTTCTCCTCGAAACCGGCCATGGCTTCGGCAATCACCTCACCGGCACCGGGATTATGGCCGCCGTCGATCCAGATTTCCGAGCCAGGTGGAGCGAGTTCAACGATCTTGCCTGTGGTGATGCGTTGCAGACGGCCCGGCCACTCGACCGAGGCCATCGCCTTTTCGATCATCCGATCCGTGACCTCGAAGCCTGCGGCCTTGACGGCGCGGATGGCGGCAGCGGCGTTGGCAAGCTGGTGGCGACCGGGAAGACGTGGCAGTGCTGTGTCCACCAGGCTGAACTCATCCTGATAGACCATTCGCCCGAACTCTTCGTGCGCGGAGTAATCCTGCCCATATACGGCTGTCGGGCATTTCAGGCGCTCTGCGGTGTGCACCAACACATCGAGCGCGGCATCAAATTCCTGATGTCCGATGACGACAGGTGCTCCCGCCTTCATGATCCCGGCCTTTTCCGCCGCAATCAATTCGACGCTGTCGCCGAGATAGGCCTGGTGGTCGAGCGAAATCGGCATGATGATCGACACGGCCGGGTCGGCAATGACATTGGTGGCATCGAAGCGTCCGCCAAGGCCCACCTCGATGATGGCGGCATCGGCTGGATGTTCGGCAAACAGAACGAAGGTGACGGCTGTGAGGATTTCAAAGACCGTAATCATCTGCCCGTCATTGGCAGCGGCTACGCGCTCCAGCGCATTTGCCAAAACCGCGTCTTCGACATAGCGGCCCTTTTCGCCACGGATGCCAAGGCGGTAGCGCTCGTACCAGTTGACCAGATGCGGAGAGGTATGGACGTGAACGCCAAGACCCGCCGCTTCCAGTAGCGCGCGGCTGAAAGCCGTAACCGAGCCCTTGCCGTTGGTGCCCGCCACATGGATGACAGGCGGCAATCTCTTCTGCGGATTGCCAAGCTTTTCCAGAAGGCGGGTGATGCGGTCCAGCGAGAGATCGAAGCCCTTGGGGTGTAGCCCCAGGAGCTGTTCGATGATCCGTTCTGCCTCGCTGTGGGCGGGCGTCGTCATAGTCATATCCGTCATCGGCCCCTCCAGAGCCCAGTCACGATAGACGTCAGGCGGACGCTGCCAGTGGCAGGACTTCCGTTGACGTATTGGCTGGTGCCTTCGTCATGATCTTCAACAGGCTGGCCAGCGTATCGGGAATTTCACGCCGATCCACGACCATGTCGACCATGCCGTGATCCAGCAGATATTCCGATGTCTGGAAGCCTTCAGGCAGCTTTTCGCGGATCGTCTGTTCGATCACGCGCTTGCCCGCAAAGCAGATTTCCGCGCCCGGTTCGGCAATGTGAACATCGCCCAGCATCGCGTAAGATGCCGTTACACCACCCGTTGTCGGGTTGGTGAGCACGACGATGTAAGGCATGCCAGCCTCTTTGAGCATATTGACGGCAACAGTTGTGCGCGGCAGCTGCATCAACGACAGGATGCCTTCCTGCATGCGCGCGCCACCCGAGGCCGGGAACATCACCACCGGGCAACGCTCGGAAATGGCGCGATCGAATGCCTTGACGATAGCCTCACCTGCGGCGATGCCGAGCGAGCCGCCCATGAACTGGAACTCGTGCACGATGGCGACGATCTTCAGGCCCTTGAGCTTGCCAACACCTGCAAGGATCGTGTCTTCCTGCTCCGTCTTCACGCGGCTGTCGCGCAGACGGTCGGTGTATTTCTTGGAATCGCGGAACTTCAGCGGGTCCTGAGCCACCTTCGGCTGCTGCAACGCCTCATAGACGCCACCATCGAAGAGGTCTTCAAGGCGTGCTTTGGCAGGCATCTTCATATGGAAACCGGAAGCGGGAATGACCCACTTGTTTTCTTCCAGATCCTTGTGAAAAACCATCTCGCCCGTTTCCGGGCACTTGATCCAGAGGTTTTCCGGCGTCTCGCGGCGGCCAAGCATGGAGTTGATCCGGGGCCGTACGTAGTTGGTGATCCAGTTCACGTTTAATACTCCTGACTATCTGCGCTGAACCGATAACTTATTCGGCAGCGGCAAGGCGCGATGCACGCACGCCCGTTGAAAGTCCCTTTACCAGTGTTGTCACGGAGGGGACAGTGTCATTGGTGGCCTTACCATCCTTGGTCAGGCTGCCGGCGATCTGGTTGACGATGGCAGACCCCACCACCACACCATCGGCCACAGCACCGATTGCGCGGGCGTGATCCGCCGTCTTGACGCCGAAGCCGACACAGACCGGAAGGCCGGTATGGGATTTGATGCGACCGACAGCGCCTGATATCGTTGATGGATCGGGCAAGGCCGAACCGGTGATGCCGTTCATCGAGACGTAATAAACGAAGCCCGATGTGTTTTTCAGAACCGCCGGCAGGCGCTTTTCATCCGTCGTCGGGGTGGCCAGACGAATGAAGTTGATGCCGCGCTCAAGCGCCGGAACGCAAAGCTCATCGTCCATTTCGGGCGGAAGATCAACGACGATCAGACCGTCGATGCCTGCGGCCAGAGCCTCATCCAGAAATGTTTCGACGCCGTATATATAGATGGGATTGTAATATCCCATCAGCACGATCGGTGTTGCATCATCTCCCTTGCGGAACTGACGCGCCAGATCGATCGTCGTCTTCAGAGTCTGTCCAGCTTTCAGCGCGCGCTGACCGGCCATCTGAATGGCCGGGCCATCGGCCATCGGGTCGGAAAACGGCATACCGAGCTCGATCACGTCGGCACCGGCTTCCGGCAAGGCTTTCATGATGCCGAGCGATGTTTCGAAATCCGGGTCGCCGCCCATGAAATAGGTGATCAGAGCTGGGCGGTTTTCAGCGCGCAGATCAGCAAAGCGCTTGTCCATACGTGCAGTCATGTTCAGGCACCCATTTCCAGAAGTTTCGCTACGGTGAAGATGTCCTTGTCACCACGGCCGCACAGGTTCATGACGATGATCTGATCCTTATCCATCTTCGGCGCACGCTTGACGACTTCGGCCAGTGCATGGGCGGGCTCGAGAGCGGGAATGATGCCTTCGGTTCGCGTCAGCAACTGGAAAGCATCCAGCGCTTCGTTGTCCTTGATCGGCACATATTCGACACGGCCCGCGTCTTTCAGCCAGGAATGTTCGGGGCCGATACCGGGATAATCGAGACCGGCGGAGACCGAGTGACCTTCCTTGATCTGGCCATCGCTATCCTGCAGCAGATAGGTGCGGTTGCCGTGCAGAACGCCCGGCGAGCCTGCCGTCAAAGATGCACAGTGCTCTTCGCCCTCAAGGCCTTTTCCGCCTGCTTCGACGCCGACGATTTTAACGCTGGCGTCATCCAGGAACGGGTGGAACAGGCCGATGGCGTTGGAACCACCGCCAACCGCTGCCACGAGCAGATCGGGGAGACGGCCTTCGGCTGCCATCATCTGTTCGCGCACCTCGTGCCCGATGACCGACTGGAAGTCGCGGACCATTTCCGGGTAAGGATGCGGTCCGGCTGCGGTGCCGATCATGTAGTAGGTGTCGTCGATATTGGTGACCCAATCACGCAGAGCCTCGTTCATGGCATCTTTCAGCGTGCCGTGACCGGAGTTCACCGGAATGACCTCCGCGCCCAGAAGCTTCATACGAAAAACGTTCGGCGCCTGGCGCTCGACATCCGTCGCACCCATGTAGACGACGCATGGAATGCCGAAACGGGCAGCCACGGTTGCGGAAGCAACGCCATGCTGACCGGCACCTGTTTCCGCGATGATGCGGGTCTTGCCCATGCGCTTGGCGAGCAGGATCTGGCCCAGGCAATTGTTGATCTTGTGCGAACCGGTGTGGTTCAGCTCGTCGCGCTTGAAATAAATCTTTGCGCCGCCCAGTTCCTGCGTCAGCCGTTCAGCGAAATAGAGCGGGCTCGGGCGACCGGTATAGTGCGTGTTGAGATGCTTGAGCTCTGCCTGAAACTGCGGATCGGTCTTGGCCTTGTTCCACTGGTCCTGGAGATCCAGGATCAGCGGCATCAGCGTTTCGGCAACGAAGCGGCCTCCATAGATACCGAAGCGACCGTCCTCATCGGGACCGGCGCGAAAAGAATTGGGTTTCACCGTTTCGTTCACTCTCAAACTCCCTGCGGTCTGGCTGATCGAACCGCATCGAAAAATGCGTCGATCATCGCCAGATTCTTGACACCCGGCGCGCTTTCGACACCGGAAGATGCATCTATTCCCCTCGCCCCGGTTATACCGAGGGCTTCAGCGATATTGTCTTTGTTCAATCCCCCGGAAAGCATGTAATCCACGCCCTCGTCAAGAGAGCGCAGCAAGGTCCAGTCGAAGGAAACGCCATTGCCGCCGGGAAGATCGGAACCCTTGGGTGGCTTGGCATCGAACAGAAATTTGTCGGCAATTCCTATATAGGAATCAATTTTGGCAAGATCATCGCCGTCGCGAATGGAAAACGCTTTTATGACTGGCAGTCCGTAGACAGCCTTTACGTTGAGCACCCGCTCCGGGCTTTCGCTTCCGTGAAGCTGCAGCATGTCGGGCTTCAGAAGATCGATGATTTCGTCCAGCTCATCATTATCAGCATCGACGGTCACCGCGACGATCTTGACGCTGCCCCGCACGGCGTCTGCGAGCTTGCCAGCGATATCAGGCTCGATGTTGCGTGGGCTCTTTTCGAAAAAGATGAATCCGATATGGCTCGCACCGCGCCGAACGGCCCGCTCGATGGCATCAGCAGATTTCAATCCGCAAATCTTGATTTCCGGTATCATGGCTTGGGAGGTGCCATGAATTGCGCGTCGAGTCGAGCCAAATCGAAACTGGCGCAGAGATGGAGCGAATGTTTCACGTGAATCCAAACCATTTCGAAAGGAATTAGTCGAAATCGATGGCGTGGAGTTGTGATCCATTACGTTTCAACCATGCCTTCGAGGCTTCAGTGTGCGGGCAGAGTTTTTCGCACAGGGTCCAGAATTTCGGCCCGTGATTCATCTCCCGCAAATGGGCGACCTCGTGGGCGGCGAGATAATCGATGACGCTTTCCGGTGCCATGACGATGCGCCAGGAGAAGCTCAGATTTCCCTCGTAAGAACAGGAGCCCCAGCGGCTGCGCGTGTCCTTCATGGAAATGGAGCGAACCGGCTTGCCGACTGCCTTGGCATGGTGAGCGACCAGCCTTTCCAGATCGGCACGTGCTTCTTTCTTGAGAAAAGTCGCGATGCGTCGGCCCATATGTTCCGGCAATCCGCTGACCCGAAGAACTGCTTCCCCTTCAGCACTCGTTGTCAGCTGCATCACGCCCCGCAATGTGCCGGTGTGTTCGATGCGATGCGCCACGCCACGGATGGAGATGATGCCGCCGTCTCGGATACTGCCTTCTTCTGAAAATTTGGAGAGCTTGGCTTTCAGCCAGCCATTGTGCCGCTCCAGAAAGTCATCCACTTCGCGATGGTGAAGCCCGTAGGGAATGGTCATCTTCAGCGCCTTGCCACCCGGTTCGATGCGCAGCGTGATGCGGGTGGCGCGCTGGTTTTCCGTGATGGTGATGGGCAGGCTGCGGTCACCGACATCCACCTTCCGCTGCAAAGGCGTAGCCTTGGTGTGCGAGGTGGATTTTACGGATTTGCGGAGAAGCGAGAACATCGCCTTTCATAGCGATTCGCGCCGCAAAAAGCTATCCGGTGACCATCAGACGTTAAGCTCGTGCTTCCGCATGAAATCGCGCATGCGTGGGACGATGTCACGGCGGAAGCGCGAGCCGTTGAAGACGCCGTAATGCCCGACATCCGGCTGCATGTAATGTTCGCGCTTTTCTGCCGGAAGATTGAGACAGAGATCATGGGCAGCCTTGGTCTGGCCGACGCCGGAAATGTCGTCATTTTCGCCTTCGACGGTAAACAGCGCGGTCCGCCTGACCGACGACGGGTCCACCACCCTGCCCCGGTGCAGCATCGTTCCCTTCGGCAAGGCGTGTTCGATGAACACGGTCTCCACCGTCTGGAGGTAAAACTCCGCCGTCAGATCCATCACCGCCAGATACTCGTCATAGAACTCGCGATGCGTTTCGGTGGAATCACCGTCGTTCTTCACAAGGTTCATGTAGAAATCCTTGTGCGCCGTCATGTGCTTGTCGAGGTTCATCGACATGAAACCGGTCAGTTGCAGAAAACCCGGATAGACCGAACGGCCGAAACCGGGCTGCGGCCAGGGCACATGCATGATGACATTGTCCCTGAACCATTCGATGGGCTTGCCTTTGGCCATTTCGTTGACCGCAGTCGGGTTGATGCGCGTGTCGATCGGTCCGCCCATCAGCGTCATGGATGCGGGTGCGCAAGGATCGTTATCTGCTTCCATGAGCGAGACGGCAGCGAGCACGGGCACGGATGGCTGGCAGACGGCAACGACATGCACGCCCTCTCCGATATGGTGAAGCATGTCGATCAGATAATCGATGTAATCATCCAGATCGAAGCGCCCATCGCTCAATGCCACGGTACGGGCATCAAGCCAGTCGGTGATATAAATATCGGCGGACGGCAGCAGCGCCTCGACCGTGCCACGCAACAATGTCGCGTAGTGGCCGGACATGGGTGCGACGAGGAGAACTTTCGAGCCCCCTTCATGGCCAAGTGGAAGGTCGCGCTGGAAATGGATGAGATTACAGAAGGGCTGTGACCAAACGATCTCTTCATGGACAACGACGGCTTGCCCGTCGATCGTCGTCTCCGCAAGCCCGAATTCCGGCTTGCCGTAACGACGCGTCAACCGCTCGAAAACCTCGAAGCCAGCATCGAGGCTTCGTCCGAAGGCGGTGTTGGACAAGGGATTCATCGGGTTGTTGCAGGCCTGCCGCATCATGTCGAGGCTGGCCCGCAGCGGCATCATGGCCGCGTGGTTCATTTCATAGAACTGATAGAACATGGATGAACGCCTCCCGTCGTTTATCGTTTTCTCTTTTGCAGGATAGCATCTTTTCGCACCTGCACAAAATCACGACATCAATTTCAGGGAAGGTTGTCACCGTGCTTATTTATAGAAGACTTCCAAACTCTGATCGCGACGAAGATCAGGAGAGCAATCGTTGCCAAAGCTGCCGAGAAGATCGGACCAGTCACCAGAGCCACGATCGAGGGACAAGCGACGTCCTCGCATTTGTAGAGACCGGATAGGCCTGCCTGGAGCGCTAGCCAGTATCCTGATATGACGCAGACGCCTCCTGTGGACAGGACCACCAGCATAATCTTGAATATTTTCACAAACTGCCTCCGCAGGAAGATGGCATTTGCTACCTTTTAATGCGAAAGGGCAAGCCGATGGCCTGCCCCTTTTTATTCCGCAAAGTTCAAGGTCAGATTCAGATGTCAGCCACGAATGTCTGCTTCTGCGTCCCAAGCCCTTCGATACCAAGCTCCACCACGTCGCCCGCTTTCAGGAAGCGTTGGGGCTTCATGCCGAGGCCGACGCCGGGTGGCGTGCCGGTTGAGATGATGTCGCCGGGGTGCAGCGACATGAACTGGCTGAGATAGGAGACGACATGGGCCACGCCATAGACCATGGTCTTGCTTGAGCCGTTTTGCATCGTTTCGCCATTGACCTTCAGCCACATGCCGAGGTTTTGCGGATCGGCGATTTCGTCCTTGGTCACAAGCCACGGCCCGACAGGACCGAAGGTGTCGCAGGATTTGCCCTTGGTCCACTGGCCCTGACGCTCCGACTGAAAGGCGCGTTCCGACACGTCGTGAGACACACAGTAGCCGGCAACGTAATCCAGAGCATCGGCTTCCGACACATATTTCGCGGTCTTTCCGATGACGACACCGAGTTCGACTTCCCAGTCCGTTTTCTGCGAGCCGCGTGGGATGACGACGTTATCGTTGGGACCGACGATGGCGGATGTCGCCTTCATGAAAATGACAGGCTCCGGCGGCACCGTCGCACCCGTTTCGGCGGCGTGGTCTGAGAAGTTGAGGCCGATGCAGATGAACTTGCCCGTACCGGCAACGCAGGCACCGAGACGATCGTCGTTCAGAACGGGCAATGAGGCGAGATCGAGCGCCGCAATCTTTTTGAGACCTTCGGGAGAAATCGCCTCACCGGCAATGTCTTTCACATGCGCAGACAGATCACGCGCTTTCCCATCCGCATCGAGAATGGCTGGTTTTTCCTGCCCCGGCTGGCCGACACGCAACAATTTCATGAGGTCTTCTCCCGTTATCTGACTTGTTCATGCATATATGAACGAACTATTTATCCGTGTCACCCCTGCTCGCCAGCCAAAAAACATCGCGTTTTGGATTGTCGACGCATTATTCGCCACAGACGTGTATGACAGTGGAAAGCGCCTGCATCGGCGCTTGTCGAGCATAACGTCAAACATTGTCGAGGAGATGATATGACCTACAGCAATTCACGCCAGTCCGAGTATCCGGTCGATCCCATTTTTCTGGATCGCTGGTCGCCACGCGCGTTCGACGGAAAGGGAATGCCGAGGGAGCATCTGCTGACGATTCTCGATGCGGCACATTGGGCACCATCTTCATCCAACCAGCAGCCGTGGCGTTTCGTCTTTGCCCATAAGGGCACAGACCAATGGGACACCTTCGTCAGCCTGCTGGTGGAAGGCAACCAGCGCTGGGCGAAAAACGCCGCCGTGCTGCTCTTCGTCATTTCGCGCGACTTCACCATTTCTCGCGATGGCGAGAAAAAGCCGGCAACGACCCATTCCTTCGATGCCGGGGCAGCCTGGCTGTCGCTTGCCATGCAGTCGCATATGCTGGGTTACCATGCCCACGGCATGGCGGGCATCTTCAAGGACAAGATTGTCGAGACCCTCGGCATTCCTGATGGCTTCATTGTTGAGGCCGCCGTCGCAATCGGGACCATGGCCGACAAATCAACGCTACCAGCAGAGCTTGCGGAGCGGGAAATTCCGAGTGACCGGTTGCCGCTTTCCGACGTGGCTTTTGAAGGCAAATTTACCGGCAAGGCGCAGTAATCTCCCTTCACCAGCATCAAGCAAACAAAAGGCCCGGTGGAGAATGTCCATCGGGCCTTTTGTTAAAATTGCGTTTCACGTGAATCGTCTGAGACGACGATCCACCGCAAAAATCAGATATCGAGATTGGCGACGTTCAGCGCATTTTCCTGAATGAAGTCGCGGCGCGGCTCCACCTCGTCACCCATCAGGCGGGCAAAAAGGCTGTCGGCGTCGGTCGCATCAGGGATTTTGACCTGAAGCAGCGAGCGGACATTGGCGTCGAGCGTGGTTTCCCATAGCTGTTCGGCATTCATTTCGCCAAGACCCTTATAACGCTGCATAGACAGGCCCTTGCGACCGGCTGCGAAAATCGCATCGAGCAGCGAACGCGGGCCTGATATCGTCAGCGTTCCATCCTTGCGTTGCAGCACGGGCGGTGTCTTGTAGATATCACCCATGCGGGTCGCCAGCTGGTCGATGTGACGCGCATCTGCCGAACCCATCAGGCCCATGTCCAGCGTGGAGACTTCCTTCACGCCTCGCACCATGCGCCAGAAACGCAAGCCGCCATCATCAAGCACTTCGCCGGTCCAGCCGCGTTCGGTTTCCTCCGCGATCATATCCAGACGGCGCGCCACCTCTGCAACGGTCGCCTCTGCCTTGCTGGCATCCGCCGACAGTTCCGGGTTCATCGCACCGGCAATAGCCGCTTGCTCTACAATCGAGCGGCTGTAGCGCGAATGCAGGTTGTCGATGAGCGAACGCATGCGCACCGCGTCGAGAATGACCTCGCGCAAATCCTCGCCAACGCGGACTTCGCCGGAACCCAGGGTAAGAGACGCTTCCTCGATGCCCATCGAGATCAGATAATCTTCCAGCGCCTTTTCGTCCTTCAGATACTGAACGGACTTGCCACGCGTAACCTTATAGAGTGGCGGCTGGGCGATGTAGAGATGGCCGCGCTCGATCAGTTCCGGCATCTGGCGGAAGAAGAAGGTCAAGAGCAGCGTTCGAATATGGGCGCCATCGACGTCAGCATCGGTCATGATGATGATCTTGTGATAGCGCAGCTTGTCGGCGTTGAACTCATCCTTGCCGATGGATGTACCGAGCGCGGTAATCAGCGTGCCAATTTCCTGGCTCGACAGCATCTTGTCGAAACGCGCACGCTCCACGTTCAGGATCTTGCCGCGTAGCGGCAGGATAGCCTGCGTCTCACGCGAACGTCCCTGTTTGGCCGAACCGCCAGCGGAATCGCCCTCGACGAGGAAGACTTCGGACTTGGCCGGATCGCGTTCGGAGCAATCGGCAAGCTTGCCGGGCAGCGAAGCGATATCGAGTGCGCCCTTGCGGCGGGTCAGTTCACGCGCCTTGCGGGCAGCTTCTCGCGCAATCGCGGCTTCCACCACCTTACCGACGAGAATCTTGGCTTCGCTCGGATGTTCTTCGAACCAGGTGCTGAGTGCTTCGTTGACGAGATTTTCAACGACCGGACGCACTTCCGAGGAGACCAGCTTGTCCTTGGTCTGCGACGAGAATTTCGGATCGGGAACCTTGACTGACAGGACTGCGGTCAGGCCTTCGCGGCAATCTTCGCCCTGAAGCGAGACCTTTTCCTTTTTCGTGATGCCGGAGCTATCCGCATAGGAGGTCACCTGGCGCGTCAGTGCACCACGGAAACCGGCCATATGCGTGCCGCCATCGCGCTGCGGGATGTTGTTGGTGAAGCACAGCATATTTTCGTGATAGCTGTCGTTCCACCACATGGCCACTTCGACGGTGATGCCGTCTTTTTCGCCGATGATGTAGACGGGCTTTTCCACCAGCGGCTTCTTGGAACGGTCGAGATAGCGCACGAAGGCTGCGAGACCGCCGTCATAGAGCATTTCTTCCTGCTTGATGTCGGAGTGGCGCTTGTCGGTCAAAAGAATGCGCACGCCGGAATTCAGGAAGGCGAGTTCGCGCAGCCGGTGTTCCAGCGTCGCGTAATTATATTCGGTCATGGTGAAGGTGTCGGTGCTGGCGAGGAAGGTTACTTCCGTGCCGGAACGGCCTTCATATTCGCCCACGATCTCCAGCGGGCCATCGGCCACACCATGCGTAAACGAAATCTCGTGTATCTTGCCATTGCGACGAATGCGCAGTTTCAGCCAGACCGACAGGGCATTCACCACAGATACGCCCACGCCGTGCAGACCGCCGGAAACCTTATAGGAGTTCTGGTCGAACTTACCGCCCGCGTGAAGCTGGGTCATGATGACTTCGGCAGCCGAAACACCTTCGCCGGTGTGAATATCCGTGGGGATACCGCGACCATTGTCGGTCACCGACACGGAGCCATCGGCGTTCAGGGTCACCGTTACCAGGTCGGCATGACCGGCCAGCGCTTCGTCGATGGCGTTATCAACGACTTCGTAGACCATGTGATGCAGACCGGAACCATCGTCGGTATCGCCAATATACATGCCGGGCCGTTTGCGCACCGCATCAAGGCCCTTCAGGACCTTGATCGAGTCGGCTCCATAGGCTGCACTGGCGGCGTTTTCGCTCGACGTCGTTTCAGTCATAAGCACTCTTTCCAAATGTGTCTGTCGCAGCGCAGTCTTGAATGAAGACAGCGCGGCAGCGAATCACTTTAAATCTGACGTGTGACTATAGAAATTCCGCCTCGATATCCAAAGTCCACAAGCACCAAACCCGCCACAAAGCAGGGGATAGCGCGGGTTTCAATCGCAAGAACGGCTTTTTTGCAGCACCTCTGTCAATTCCTCTATCACAGTTGGCGGCAGCTTGCGAATATTCCGCGCTAATCCATTGGCGAAAGCGGTATATTCCTGCGGCAGACCGGCTGTATCGATCACGACACGCGGGTCGGATGTTCCAGCCAGCGAGAAGAGCTCGTCCGCTTCGTCCCAGATGATGTTGAAATATCCGGCGATGCGCTGAAGCAGGTTGAAGCTCGGCTTGCCGCGCCTGCCATGTTCCAGTGCCGAGAGATAGGCAGGCGACACGCCGATCGCCAACGCCATCTGCTTTTGCGTCACGCCCTTCTTTTCGCGAAGATTGCGAACCGCTTCCGCAAACGGCGTCATGACGTGTCTCCGCGGCGGCGCGCCAGCCTCACATAGAGCGCGCCATCGCCGCCGTGGTTCATGGAGGCGTCTTCATAGGACGAGATCAGGTGGCGATATTCCGGTTTGGAGAACCACATCGGCACGGCGCGCTTCAAGGCACCGTCACTGCCCATCGAGCGACCCTTGCCTGTGATGACAAGCACATGGCGCAGGCCGCGCTCATGGGCGCGCACCAGAAAGTCGAGAAGAACCGCATGGGCCTCGCTCTGGAACATACCGTGCAGATCGATGCGGGCTTCAAGCGGCAGACGCCCGCGCGTGAGCTTGCGTTTGACCGGTTTCTCCAGCGGACTGTGAATGCGCTTTTTGTCCGCATCCGGCATCGCCGATGACGGCACCGTCTCGATGATCATCTGCGGAAATGGCGGAATGGGCTTCTTTGCCGGTTGGGGCTGGGGCTGAAGCTGGGGCGTCGGTTCACTCTCGGCCTCCAGCGCCTCGAACGCCAGGAGGTCTTCGACACGGCCGGAGATCAGCCGCGTGGTCTTGGCAACCTTGCCCCACAGGATGCGCTCGTCTCTGCCGAGTTTGCGGCCACCCTTCATTACCGATACCTTTCCGCTGCCCCACGCGGAATGAGGATATAGAAATCCGCGTTGTTGCGCACGGTCCCGGCCAGTTCGCCTGCCTCATCGCCGGAGCCGGTAAAGATATCGCCGCGTGCTGGCCCGACGATGGCTGAGCCGGTATCGAGCGCCAGCATCAACCGACCGAACGGACGTCCCCCATCCAGATGGGTCAGGCTTTCGGACGCGATGTAAAACGGGAAACCGAACGTGTGGATCAGACGATCCACCGCAAGTGCCCTGCCCGCAACCAGCGGCACCTTGGCAGCCGCGATCGGTCCCAGTTCAAGCCCTTCCACATCCGCTTCCCGAAAGAAAATGTAGGACCGATTGTGCCACAGCACCTGATCGACCTTGTCGGGATGCGCATTCAGCCATTGGCGAATGGTCTGCATCGAGACGGTGGCGGGGTCGAGCTCGCCCCGGTCCAGCAACAGGCGACCAATGGGCGAAAAGGGATGACCGGCCTTGGCGGCATAGGTAATGCGCCTGATCGTGCCATCGCCGTAGACCAGCCGGGCAGCGCCCTGCACGTGGACGAAAAACAGATCGACCTTGGATTTGGCCCAGGCGATTTCCAGCCCCTGACCATCCAGGTACCCGCGATCGATCTCGCCGCGATCGGGATAGGTGAAAATCTCGCCGTTCCGGCTAAGACCGAAGGCATAGTAGGGATCGATCCCGGATGGTCTGTTTGTGTCGTCAAGATCGATCAGATCAGTCGGGCGGCGATAGATCGGATATTTGAAGATTGCATCTGGCGATGCCGACACGGCCAACTCAGGCTCGTAGAAAGCGGTGACGAAGCCAGTTTTTCCGGATGACGGCGAGATGTGAAATGGGATGCAATGATCTTCGAAAAAGCGGCGCGCGGTTTGCGCGTCAGCAAACTCGGCTGCCTGCGCCTGTTCCAAAAAGACCAGGAGTTCATCGGCACCAAGCCCGAGGGCACCGGTGCGGTATGGCTTTGCAGTTCGCAGATGCGCCGAGATGGACCGCATGGCCGTCTGAAGCGAAGAAGGGTCGTCCGCCTGCCAACCCGGCAGTTGCGCAAACGACACTTCTTTCAGATCAAAATCCCGGCCAGCTGTGCTCATTGCTCGGATTCGGTCGCAATCAGCTTCCAGTTCGGGTCGCGGGAGCGGACGTCACGCGAGAAGGTCCAGATGTCGTCGACCTCGGAGACATTTTCAGGGTCGCCGTCCACCAGCTTGCCGTCCTTGTCATAGGTCGCAGAAATAAGCTGGCTGAGAATGCGCAACGTGATCTGCTCTTCGGAGTCGCGAACGGTGGCATGGGTGATGTCGATTTTTTCCGTACCGACAAAGGTCGACTTGACGACCTCACCCCGTGTTTCGCGTTCTTTGATGGCGGCATCGAAGCCCTCATAGACCGCCTTGGAGAGGAGATTCTTGAGGGTTTTGCGATCGCCATCCGCAAAAGCCGTGACGATCATCTCATAGGCCATCCGTGCGCCATTGAGGAATTCCTTCGGACGGAAGGTCGGATCGGTCTTCGTCAGCTCCCGCAGCGAATCATTGACGGGCGATCCAACCGGTGCAACTGCATCGATCTCCGCATAGCGATTTTCTTCCTCCTCCTCGCCACGGCGCGGCAAGGTCACGACCTTGTTATCGTCCATGGAGTTGGATTTGGCCAAATCGCGAGGGCTATAGGGATCGACTGGAGGCTTTTCATTGCCAGTACGGCGACCGAGGACACTTCGTAGCTGAAGAAAAATCAGCACTGCAGCTACCAGGAAAAACAATGTAATGAAGTCGCTTGAGCCCATCTTTTACCGAAACCGCCATTTAAATTCAATTTTCTAAACATCATATAGTCTGCATCCGTCCATCATTCAAACAGGCAGATTCAATCGCAGGTCTCCAAAGATGGACAAATTGGCTCTATCGTGAGCCGATTCACCGTCGTTAACGCGAAGAGCGCGCCCTGTTTCGGTCGACACTTGCATTCGCCAAGCGCGTGCGACCTTATGCAGAAACCGCTCTTCGAACCGTTTTTCAACAAACACGCAAGGCTGATATAATGCGTTTCTCACTCCTACCCGTCCTCGTTCTTGCCATGCCGATCCTTGAGATCGCCGGCTTCATCGTGGTCGGCAAGGCGCTTGGTCTCTGGTTGACACTGGGGCTCATTCTCCTCACTTCCTTTCTCGGCCTTGTCATCTTGCGCTCAGGCGGCCTCGGCATGGTCCGCAATCTGCAAAATGCCAGCAGAACCGGCGCCGAGCCTGCGCAGGCGATGATCAGCGGCGGCATGCGCGTTATCGCTGGCATCCTTCTGTTTGTCCCTGGCTTCATTACCGACATCATCGGCCTTCTCCTGCTTGTCCCGGCGATCAGAGCTTTTATCTGGAAAGCGATCGGTCCACGCGTGGTGGTGGCAGGATCCTTCAAGAATGCCGGATTCCGTCCCGGTGCGCAGTCGCGCGACTCTGCCAAGGTCGTCGATCTCGATGAAGACGACTTCCATCGCGAAGGTTCCGGCCAGTCACCATGGTCTGCAAACAGAGACGATCGTGATCTTCCGAAACCCTGACCACCGTCAGATCGAAGGGTTGTAAGCGTTTTGTCTAAATGATAGACGGGCTTCCAAGAATTCAATCCGCGAGGACATATTATGACCACTGAAAACGGTGCGCAGGAAGGGGCAAACCCTTCCCTCAACATTCTAACGCAGTACACCAAGGATTTGTCGTTTGAAAATCCGGGCGCACCGCGTTCGCTTCAGGCCCGTGATGGCGCACCTGCCATCAACATCAATGTCAACGTCAATGCGAACCCGATTTCCGGTTCCGGTTCCGATTTCGATGTCGTCCTGACGCTGAACGCCGAAGCCAAGGATGGCGACAAGGTTCTGTTCGTGGCAGAGCTGGTCTATGGCGGCGTTTTCCGCATCACCGGTTTCCCGCAGGAACATATGCTGCCCGTTCTCTTCATCGAGTGCCCGCGCCTTCTGTTCCCCTTCGCACGCCAGATCATTGCCGACGTTACCCGCAACGGTGGTTTCCCGCCGCTGATGATCGACCCTATCGACTTCTCGCAGATGTTTGCGCAGCGTGTTGCCGAAGAACAAGCCCGTGCCAAGGTTCAGGCTGTTCCGAACTGATATCGATAACAAGATCGACATTTGAACCCGGGTCGCAAGCCCCGGGTTTTTTAATGCTTATAGTTATGCCAGATGGCCTTGTCGCCCATGGCGAGGACAAGTTTGCCGTGGGCTGCAGCTGCGTCGGCATCCAATCTGGACGGCAGGACACGCGGTCGTGCGACAATCTCGATCGGCCCCTCTTCGATGATCTCACTGGTTTTCGACTTCGCGGCGATGCCGAACCCAAGAGCGGTCTGTCGACCGCCAATCATCTCGATATAGACCTCGGCCAGCAGTTCGGAGTCGAGCAAGGCTCCGTGTTTCGTGCGGTGCGAATTGTCGATGCCATAACGACGGCAGAGGGCATCGAGCGAATTTGGACCCATCGGATGTTTGCGCCGCGCCAGTGACAGGGTGTCGGTCACCAGTTCCGGCGAAACCGGCTCTATTCCCAATCGGCCAAACTCGGCGTTGATAAAGCCCATGTCGAAGGTCGCGTTATGTGCGACCCAGCGTGCACCTTCGAAGAAATCACTTATTTCCTGGACGACATCGGCGAATTTCGGCTTGTCGCGCAAAAACTCGTCGGTAATTCCATGGACGGCCAACGCGTCGGGATGAACCTTGCGGTCTTCGGGATTTATAAAGAGGTGAATGCTGCGACCCGTGGGAAAGTGATTGTCCAGCTCGATGCCACCGATTTCGATGATGCGGTCGAACTTGGATTCCAGACCCGTGGTTTCCGTATCGAATATGATCTCACGCATCGTTCGTTTTTCCTTCCTGTCCCGCAGCCAGCGTGTGCAGCACCGCTTTGACCTGCTCGCGAGCGTCCGCAATTCCAAAACCTGTTTCGATGATGAAGTCTGCGCGCTTCCTCTTTTCACCATCTGGCATCTGCCGCGCAAGGATCATATCGAACTTTTCTGCCGTCATCCCTTCCCGCGCAAGCACCCGCCGCCGCTGAATGTCCGGTGGGCAGCTTACGACGGCAATGACATCGACCCGATCTTCCGATCCGGTTTCGAACAGCAGTGGGATATCCAGAACGGCAAAGTCTGCTTCCGCCGCTCTCTGTGCAAGAAGAAAATCCTCCTGCTTTTTTCGAACCAGTGGATGGACGATTTTCTCAAGCATTGCGAAATTAGCCGGATTCTGGCGCAATTGCTCCCCGAGCTTCTGACGATTAATTTCGCCATTCTCAGTCGTACCGGGGAAAGCCGCCTCTACAAGGGGAACTGCCTCATGACGATAGAGATCGTGAACTACAGAGTCCGAGTCAAAGACCGCCACACCCTCGTCGACAAACAATTGCGCCGTCGTTGATTTGCCCATGCCGATGGAGCCGGTGAGCCCGATGGTAATCATCCATGCCTCGCAATGTCATCGATGATGTGTTTTCTGAGCGTATCATCGACCTCAGGCAATCGACCAAACCATTTTTCAAAGCCAGGTCTGGCCTGATGGAGCAGCATTCCCAAGCCGTCTACAGTCGCAAAACCTTGCTTTTGCGCCATCTGGAGAATGGGCGTGTTCAGAGGAACGTAGACGATATCAGTCACGACCGCGCCGCGCTTGAGCTTCGAAAAATCGATTGGGGGTGTTTTACGTCCATCCATCCCCAGGGATGTCGTATTGACGAAAAGGCCGGCCCCACTCATGACCTCCTGTAAAGCCAGAAGCGGATGCGCGAAAACTTTCACGCCGAATCTGTCCCGCAATTCAAGGGCTCGATCAAGGGTGCGATTGACGACATGGATTTCAGAAATTCCACGATTGCGCAAAGCCTGCACTACGGATCGGCTCGCACCGCCAGCCCCGAGAACCAATGCTCTATCCGTTTTATCCCAGCCCGGATGGCGTTGGTCGAGATTAGCGGTAAAACCATAACCGTCGGTATTGGTCGCGTGGATCAATCCGTCTTCTAGCCATAAGGTATTGGCTGCACCGAGTTCTTCAACGATCTCGTCATTACGGTCGGCGAAACGAAAGGCCGCTTCCTTGTGGGGAATGGTGACGTTGCCGCCGACAAAACCGCCGTTCGTGCCAGCCCTCAACTGGTCCATGAAAGTATGAAAACTTTCCGCCGGAACAGAGATAGCCTCATAGTTGCCCGCAATATCCGCCTTGTTGAGCCAATATCCATGAATGAGAGGTGATCTCGAGTGGCTGATCGGATAGCCGGTCACGAAGGCTTTGATGGTTAATGTTTCACGTGAATCAACCATCGATCATGTCCAGCTCTCGGAGTTTCGTTAACAAAGGCAGCAGGGGAAGCCCAAGGATCGTGAAGTAATCACCGTTGATTGCGCTGAACAACTGAACCCCTTCTCCTTCGAGTTGATAGGCGCCCACACTCGATAATATCTTTTCGCCAACACGTTGGAGGTGCCTGCTCACGAAGGCCGTATCGAATTCGTGCATGGTCATGTCGGCTATGGTGACGACCTCCCAGAGGATTTCACCGTTCCGGGCCAAGGCTGCACCACAGTTGAGCCGATGCGTTTTTCCAGACAGGGACATCAGATGGGAATGGGCTTCGGTCATGTCTTTCGGCTTGTGAAAGATACGCGAGCCCAGTGACATGGTCTGATCGCAGCCCAACACCAGGGCATCCGGGTGTGTCACACTAACAGACAGCGCCTTAGCTTTTGCGAGTTCCACTGCGATCCGATCCGGCGACGCGCCTTCCTGCTCAAGCCGCGCGTCGACAGCGCGTTCATCGATATCGGCAGGGATTGCGCGAAAGGTCAGTCCGGCGTTGCGCATCAACATTTGACGTGACGCACTGGACGAAGCAAGGATCAGGTCTGGTCTCATCAACCACGGTCTCCGAACAAGGGTTCGAAGCCATTAACGTGTCCTTTGGCGAAGGGCAAGAATGGCGGCTGCGGTCTCCTCTATCGAACGACGGGTGACATCGATAATCGGCCAATTGTTGCGCGCGCAGAGTGAGCGCGCATATTTCAGCTCTTCCATGATGGTCGCGCGATCAATGTACTGCCCGCGATCGAAACCGCCGGTCACCCCAAGCTCCCGATTTTCCCGCACCTGTGAAATCCGGTCCGATGTCGCCACAAGCCCGACAATCAAAGGCCGCGTCGCGTGATAGAGACTGTCGGGAAGCGGGACGTCCGGCACCACGGGAATATTGGCGGTCTTGATGCCGCGATTGGCAAGATAGATCGATGTTGGGGTCTTGGATGTCCGGCTGATACCAATCAAGACGACATCCGCCTCGTCATAGCTTTCCGGCATTTGCCCATCATCGTGATCCATCGCGAAGTTCAGCGCTTCGATCCGGGCAAAATAATCTGCATTGAGCGCATGCTGGGCACCCACTCTGCGTCGGGAAGCGGTTCCGAGATAGGTCTGGAAAATGCCGATCACGGGTTCCAGAACATTCACACAGGGAACGCCGATCGCATGACACTGAAGATCCAGAAATTCCGCCAATTGTTCATCGACAATTGTATAGAGCACGATCCCTGGCTCCTTATCGATGCTGTCTATGACTTTCTGAAGTTGCTTCTGGTTCCGGATCATGGGGTAGACATGCTCCAACGGCATCGCCGCATGAAACTGCGCCGAGACAGCCCTGCCCGCCGACATCAAGGTTTCACCCGTCGAGTCAGAAATAAGATGGAGATGAAAGAAGCTTTTTTGGTTCTCCACGCTGTTTTTGTCTCCCTGTTGATAAAGGTGCACAACATGCTCGGTCACGGCGCAAGCGGGTCGGGTCGGCGCATAACTGCCGTTTTATCCACAATCGGCCCTTCTGTGCAGCAATCAAAGCGTCATCTGTGAATTGTGAGGAGAAAGGAAAAACATTAAAAGTATTTAACAGCTCATCCACAGGCGTTATCTTCATAAGATTTCCGATAACATACTGAAATTTATTTGATATTATTCATTATAAAGAACGTTTTCCCAAGCTTGAGCAAAGCTTTCCCACCTGTCCCGCTGATTTGCGGGATGCGGCATTTCCGCCGGATGGATATTAATCCTTGCTACTCACAGACTCTAAGAAATAGAAAATCTTTCAGATCTATTAGATTTTATTTTTAGAGAAGTGAGCCCATGTCCGATCGTAGCGTTTTGAAGGTCCTGAATGGGGAGACGCTGAGCCCACCACCAATCTGGCTGATGAGACAGGCAGGCCGCTATCTCCCGGAGTATCGGGAAACGCGCAAGGCAGCAGGAAGTTTCCTTGACCTCTGTTACAATTCCGAACTGGCAACGGAAGTAACACTGCAGCCCATTCGTCGCTTCGATCTCGATGCAGCCATTCTCTTTTCCGACATTCTGGTGATACCAGATGCGCTCGAGCGCAATGTGTCCTTCACTGAGGGCAGGGGCCCGGCCATGGATCCGATCGACCCTGCCGGTATCATGGCGCTGAAGGCTGATAACATCCTGCCCCATCTGGCACCTGTCTTTGAAACGGTTACGCGTTTGAGGCGAGAACTGCCCGCCAAAACGACGCTGCTTGGCTTTTGTGGTGCACCCTGGACGGTGGCGACCTACATGATCGCCGGCCACGGAACGCCCGATCAGGCGCCTGCTCGGCTGTTCGGTTACCAACACCCCGAGGCTATGGAAAAGCTTCTGGCCTTTCTCGCTGAGGCGTCTGCCGATTATCTCGTGGCGCAGCTTGATGCCGGGGCGGATGCCGTCCAGATATTCGATTCCTGGGCGGGTGTGCTGGGTGAAAAGGAATTTGAAGATTACGCCGTCAAGCCGGTTGCCCGCATCATCGAATCCGTTCGGTCACGCCGCCCTGGTGCCAAGATCATCGCTTTTGCAAAAGGCGCTGGTATTCTGCTCAAGGATTACCGCCAGAAAACCAGGGCTGATGCCATAGGTCTCGACTGGAGCGTGCCACTCTCCTTCGCCCGTGATTTGCAAAAGGATGGGCCAGTGCAGGGCAACCTCGATCCGATGCGTATGGTAGCGGGTGGCAAGGCACTGGACGAAGGGATAGACGCAATCCTCGACGGTCTTGGAGCAGGACCTTTGATCTTCAATCTCGGTCATGGGATTACCCCGCAGGCCGACCCTGAAAACGTTTCCCGGTTGGTACGCAGGGTGAGATCCCACGGGGGCCATTCATGAGCCAGGACAGTCAAACCTCTGAGAAGGCCGGCCGAAAGGCGCGGCTGCGCGCTGCGGTGGCGCTGGTCGTTTTCGTTACCATGATCGCACTTGTTTTGCACGTCGACCCGGCCGAGAGCTATCTCTGGATCAAGGCTTTGCACATCGTCGCCGTCATTTCATGGATGGCGGGCCTGTTTTATCTGCCGCGGCTCTTCATCTATCACACGGATGCACAGCCCGGTTCTGACAAGTCTGAAACCTTCAAGATCATGGAACAACGGCTGATCAAGGTGATCATGAACCCAGCGATGATGATATCCTGGGTTCTCGGGCTTTATCTCGCCTGGTCGGTTTACGGTTTTTCTGGCGGGTGGCTGCACGCAAAAATCGGTCTCGTCGTTCTGATGACGCTGACCCACATTTATTTCAGTCGCAGCGCACGACGTTTTTTGCTTGATGAAAACACCCGTGGCGCCCGTCACTGGCGGTTGATGAATGAGGTGCCGACAGTTCTGATGATCCTGATAGTCATACTCGTGGTTGTGAAACCCTTCGCTTGAGGGGTGATCACGATAAATTTCTCGGAATTGGTGCTTTCCTCTTGCGGCTTTCGGGTTGAACCGCTATTTTCCGCTCACTCATCTCAATGGCATGTGAATTTTTCAGACGTCTGCGGGCCATCCTCAGTACCTGATTCGCGAACAAGCCTTTCCCCACACACATATTTTTAGAGACGGTCTTTCTCTTCATGGCTGAAATGAAGCTTCAGGAACTCAAAAGCAAATCTCCAACCGATTTGCTGACCTTCGCCGAATCCCTGGAAGTCGAAAATGCGAGCACGATGCGCAAGCAGGAGCTCATGTTTGCAATCCTCAAGGTTTTGGCAAGTCAGGACATCGAGATCATCGGCGAAGGCGTCGTCGAAGTTCTTCAGGATGGTTTCGGCTTCCTGCGTTCCGCGAACGCGAATTACCTGCCCGGTCCGGATGATATCTACATTTCGCCTTCGCAGATTCGCCGCTTCTCCTTGAAAACAGGCGACACAGTGGAAGGCCCGATCCGCGGCCCAAAGGAAGGCGAACGCTATTTCGCGCTTCTCAAGGTCAACACGATCAACTTCGACGATCCCGAAAAAATTCGTCATAAGGTTCACTTCGACAACCTGACACCTCTTTATCCGAACGAGCGTTTCAAGCTCGAACTGGAAATACCGACGTCCAAGGACCTGTCCGCGCGTGTTATGGATCTGGTCGCTCCGCTCGGCAAGGGCCAGCGCGGTTTGATCGTGGCACCGCCACGTACCGGTAAGACCGTTCTGTTGCAGAACATCGCCCATTCGATTACCGCAAATCACCCGGAATGCTACCTGATCGTTCTCTTGATCGACGAGCGTCCGGAAGAAGTGACGGACATGCAACGCTCGGTAAAGGGCGAAGTCGTCTCCTCGACCTTTGACGAGCCCGCAGTGCGCCACGTCCAGGTCGCCGAAATGGTGATCGAAAAGGCCAAGCGTCTTGTCGAACACGGCCGTGACGTCGTTATTTTGCTTGATTCGATCACGCGCCTGGGCCGTGCTTACAACACCGTCGTTCCGTCTTCCGGCAAGGTTCTGACCGGTGGTGTGGATGCGAATGCGCTTCAACGTCCAAAGCGCTTCTTCGGCGCTGCGCGTAACATCGAAGAAGGTGGCTCGCTCACGATTATCGCGACCGCCCTGATCGACACCGGAAGCCGCATGGACGAAGTCATCTTCGAAGAATTCAAGGGTACGGGTAACTCGGAAATCGTGCTGGACCGCAAGGTTGCAGATAAGCGCATCTTCCCATCCATGGATATTCTCAAGTCCGGTACGCGTAAGGAAGACCTACTCGTTCCGCGTCAGGACCTTCAGAAAATCTTCGTCCTGCGCCGCATTCTGGCCCCGATGGGAACGACCGACGCTATCGAGTTCCTGATCGACAAGTTGAAGCAGACCAAGACGAATGGCGATTTCTTCGATTCAATGAACACCTGATAGCCGGATTCTTCAGACATTCGACATGACCGCGTCCCTTATAAGGGCGCGGTTTTCGTTTTACTGGATATAGGCAAGAGATTACTCTCAAGGGAGCAAACTGATGTCCCTCTCCACAGACACGATCTATGCGCTTTCAAGCGGGTCGTTGCCGGCGGGTGTGGCGGTTCTGAGGATCAGCGGTGACCAGGCGATGTCAGCTTTGGCATCTTTCCTGGAAAAAAGCCCTCCACCCCCCCGGACGGTCAGTTTAAGAACGATTCGCAACCGAAATAATGACGTTATTGATCAAGCGTTGGTCATGACCTTTCCCGGTCCCGGGTCCTTTACCGGCGAGGATTGCGTGGAACTTCAACTCCATGGCAGTCGGGCGGTCGTTGATGCCGTGTTTGCCCAGCTAGACTCCATGCCTGGCGTCCGGCATGCTGAAGCGGGTGAATTTTCCAAGCGGGCTTATGATAATGGCAAGATGGACCTGCTGGAGGTCGAAGGTCTCGCTGATCTCCTGAAGGCAGAAACAGAGATGCAGCGTCGGCTCGCTATCGAGCAGACCAGTGGTCGATTGTCGGACCTCTATGACGTATGGGCAAACCGCCTGACGCGTTGCCGGGCTATGATTGAAGCAGAGCTGGACTTTTCCGATGAGGAAGACGTCCCGGATTCGGTTGCCGATCAGGTGTGGCGAGACGTGTCTTTGCTATCCGTTGAGATTGCCGACCATCTGAATTCGGGCACTTCTCGAGAGATCATTCGTGATGGCTTCAAGGTTGCGCTCGTGGGTGCTCCCAATGTCGGGAAATCCAGCCTCCTCAACGTCTTGACGGGTCGCGATGTCGCTATCGTCACCGATATCGCGGGGACCACGCGAGACGTTCTCAGTACCGACCTAAACCTAGACGGCTATCTTGTGACAATCTTCGATACAGCAGGGTTGCGGGACGATACCGACGATGTCGTAGAACTTGAAGGCATGAGGCGGGCGCGCCAAACTGCAGAAGACGCGGACCTCATTTTTTCGATGTCAGATAACGATTCGGAACCGCAACAATTTTCCGAAACCATTTTGCCCGTAATTAGAATCGCAACAAAGTCTGATATTCGAGATTTGATTGACGGACAACACGATCTGGCGATCTCGGTCAAAGACGGATCTGGCATCGATGCGCTCCGCTCTAAGATTTTGGAAGAGATCCAGCGGCGGGTCGGCTCCACATCCACTTTGTCGCCCGTCCGAGCGCGCCATAAAAAACGCGTGGAAGAAACGCTAAATTATGTTAGGGAAGCGCTCCAAGCGCAGGAGTTGGATCTTGCGATCCGATCAGAATATTTAAGGCTGGCCGCAACCTCACTAGGGCGCATCACTGGCCGCGTCGATGTCGAGGATCTTCTCGGCGTCATCTTCTCAGAGTTCTGTATCGGAAAATGATTCACGTGAAACATCGGCCTGCCAGAGGCAGAGTGCGATAGAGGACTATGATGACCTACGATGTCGTTGTGATTGGTGGTGGCCATGCGGGTAGCGAGGCGGCAGCTGCGGCAGCGCGGCATGGTTCCAAAACCGCATTACTGACCCACAATAGGCAGACCATCGGCGTCATGTCCTGCAATCCTGCGATTGGTGGCCTTGGAAAAGGTCACCTTGTTCGTGAAGTGGATGCCCTCGACGGATTGATGGGTCGTGTCGCAGATGCTGGTGGCATTCAGTTTCGTATGCTGAACCGCAAAAAGGGTCCCGCCGTCCGTGGTCCCCGCACCCAGGCGGACAGATATCTTTACAGAATGGCGATGCAGCAGGAAATCGCTCAGATCGAAAACCTGACTGTTATCGAAGGCGATGCGTTCGATCTTGAAACGAAAGACGGCGTCATTGTCGCTGTTGTCCTCTCAGACGGACGAAAGCTTTCTTGCCGCGCCGTTGTCATCACGAGCGGCACCTTCCTGAAGGGCCTCATTCATATCGGTTCCGAAAAGATTCCCGCAGGCCGGGTCGGAGAGCAGCCATCGATTGGCCTATCGGACACGCTTGCGCGGGCTGGCTTGCGAATGGGGCGTTTGAAAACCGGAACGCCAGCGCGGCTTGATGGCAAAACCATTGATTGGGGCGCTGTGGATCGGCAAGGCCCGGATGAAGACCCGGTTCCGTTTTCTTTCATGACAGATCGCATCGTCAATCCTCAAATCGAATGTGGTGTTACGCGCACAACGCCAGCCGGCCACAAAATCATTCAGGACAATATCCACCTTTCCGCCATGTATTCTGGTCAGATCGAAGGCGTGGGCCCTCGTTATTGCCCGTCGATCGAGGACAAGATAGTCCGTTTCGGTGAACGCGACGGACATCAGATCTTTCTGGAGCCAGAGGGTTTGAATGACGACACGATTTATCCAAATGGTATTTCGACCTCGCTCCCTCTTCATGTTCAGGAAGAATTTATTCACACTATTCCCGGGCTTGAAAAAGTTCGGATTATTCAGGCTGGATATGCGATCGAGTATGATTACGTCGATCCAAGAGAATTGCGCCCTTCCCTGGAATGCCGAAAAATTCCGGGGCTCTTCCTCGCCGGACAGATCAATGGAACGACAGGGTATGAAGAGGCTGCAGCGCAGGGCTTGGTTGCCGGTCTCAATGCGTCATTGTTAGCCAGCGGATCTTCACCTTTCCATTTCAGTCGTACCGAATCCTATATCGGCGTTATGATTGACGACCTGACATCGAAGGGCGTGACCGAGCCGTATCGTATGTTCACCTCACGGGCGGAATATCGGTTGTCGCTCCGCGTCGACAACGCCGATCTGCGACTGACCCCTCTCGGTCTGGCATCCGGGATCGTTGGAAGTGACCGAGCTAGCCGATATAATGCATTCACAGACGCATTAGATCGCGGTCGTTCGCAATTGAGCGCACTGAGCATAACTCCGTCTGAAGCAGCAAAGGGCGGATTGAAGCTTAACCACGATGGTAACCGCAGATCGGCCTACGAACTCCTCGCCTACCCCGAGGTAACATTTGCGACATTGAATGCATTCTGGCCGGAGCTCGCCAACGTTACGCCGAAGGTCGCGGAAGTCTTGGAAATCGAAGCAAGTTACGCCGTCTATATGCGTCGCCAGAATGCCGATATTATCGACATCAAACGTGACGAAGATCGGCAAATTCCTGACGATTTCGACTTCAGTCAGTTGTCAGGCCTATCAAATGAGCTGAAGCAAAAATTGCAACTGGCCCGTCCCACCAATATTGCGCAGGCATCGCGCGTGGATGGAATGACCCCAGCCGCTGTTTCTCTTATCCTTGCTTTGGTAAAAAAAGGTTCCTATACCCAGTCTCAGAAGTTGCAAGCACAGCTATAACGAGTCTGAATATGAACATAAACGGTCTAAGTGTTTCACGTGAAACACAGGAGCGGCTCGAGCATTTTATCGATCTCTTCAAGAAATGGAATGCAACAACAAATCTCGTTGCTCCCTCGACCTTGGGCGACCTTTGGTCGCGCCATGTCGCTGACAGTGCCCAGATCTTTCAGCTATCACCGCAGCCCAAAAGATGGGTGGACCTCGGCAGTGGGGGTGGCTTTCCTGGCGTTATCACAGCAATTTTTTTGGCAGAGCTCGAAGACGGCTGGATCAACCTCGTCGAAAGTAACAATAAGAAAGCCGCCTTTCTCCGCATCGCCTTGAAGGAGACGGGTGCTCGTGGGACCGTTCATCCGATTCGTATCGAAAATGCCGTTCAGATGGTTGGCGAATGTGATGCAATTTCAGCGCGGGCGCTGGCCGAGCTCGATATGTTACTGGGATATATCGAGCCCTGGGCCAAGATGAACGCGCAATTGAAGTCTTTTCTCAACAAAGGCCGGGATTATGAATCCGAAGTGCAGAAAGCGCGTGGTCGATGGGAATTTGATCTGATAAGACATCAAAGCAGTGTCGAGGCGAGCTCGGTCGTCCTCGAAATCAGTCATCTCCGTCGAAAAGCTGATTGACTAGGTCAGGTGCGGCATCATGTTTGAAAAAAATCGGATTATTACGATCGCAAACCAAAAGGGTGGCGTAGGTAAAACAACGACAGCGATTAATCTTGCCACCGCGCTGGCTGCCATCGGTGAACGCGTTCTGGTGGTCGACCTTGATCCTCAAGGCAATGCGAGCACCGGGCTTGGAATTGACAGGCGCGAACGCAAACTGTCATCCTACGATTTGCTGATCGGCACCAATACAATTGGCGAAGTGGCGGTTCCCACAGCGGTTCCGAACCTCGACATCGTCGCCTCGACGATGGACCTCCTTGGCTTTGAGATGGAAGTCGCCAACGCGTCCAACCGCGTTTTTCTGCTTCGTAATGCGTTGCAGACCGATGAAGCACGTGCCTACTCCTACATATTGGTCGATTGCCCGCCGTCTTTTAATCTTTTGACCATGAACGCAATGGCAGCGGCGCATTCGGTTCTCGTGCCTCTGCAATGCGAGTTTTTCGCATTGGAAGGTTTGAGCCAGCTTCTTGATACGGTCAACCAAATTCGCGGTACGGTTAATCCGGCTCTTGATATCCAGGGTATCGTGTTGACGATGTTCGATTCACGCAACAATCTGGCGCAGCAGGTTGTCAGCGATGTCAGGACGCATCTTGGAGAAAAGGTCTATCATACGCTTATTCCCCGGAATGTACGCGTGTCAGAGGCCCCTTCTTACGGTAAGCCCGCCATTCTTTACGATCTGAAATGTGCCGGAAGCCAGGCCTATCTTCAGCTGGCTTCTGAGGTTATTCAGCGCGAACGCTTGCGCAAAGCGGCGTGAGAGCCTTAGCGCCAGTATTTTGCGTTGCGTTTTTGATATTGGAGTTTGATGATGAGTGATGATTTGTCGAAGCGCCGTCTTGGGCGGGGATTGGCTGCCTTGATCGGTGAAATGGATCAGCCGCTTCCTGTTGGAGAAACCCAACGCGCCGTCAGCCCTGATCGCATGATTCCCATCGAATTCATCTCAAGAAGCGCGCGCAACCCGCGCCGTCACTTCGACGAGAACGAACTTCAGGATCTCGCGACATCCATTCGTCAACATGGCATCGTTCAGCCTGTGGTCGTCCGCACGGTCGAACAGAACCGCTATGAAATCATCGCAGGTGAGCGTCGCTGGCGTGCTGCACAGCTTGCCGGATTTACGGAAGTTCCTGTTATCGTTCGCGACGTTGATGACCGCACGGCGCTAGAGCTCGCGATTGTGGAAAACGTACAGCGCTCAGACCTCAACCCCCTGGAAGAAGCTCTTGGATACGACCAGCTGATAGCAGAACACGGCTATACGCAGAACGATCTCGGCGAAATCATCGGCAAAAGCCGTAGTCACGTCGCAAACAGTCTCAGACTTCTGAAACTACCCGACCCCGTGAGAGACATGTTGGCGGAAGGCACCTTGTCGGCCGGTCATGCTCGTGCGTTGGTCCCAACATCCGACCCCGCCTATCTGGCGAGAACGATCGTCTCTCGTGGTCTGTCCGTTCGCGATGCTGAGCGTCTTGCTCAAGCCGATATCAAGGCACAGCTCGACCCTACCCATGCGCGCAAGCCGGAGACGGAGAAGGATTCCGACACGATCGCGCTTGAAAGGACGCTGGCGGATGCGCTTGGTCTCGATGTAAAAATCAATCATAAGGGCAACAGCGGATTTATTCGTATCAATTACCGTTCACTGGAACAGCTTGAAGCCGTCTGCCGGCTCTTGGAACAGAAATAGTATAAACTATTGTTTTCATTAAATTATTTAACGTCAAAGCCGGGGTCGATCAAAAGTCGATTGCCCGGCCTTTGATTTCGTAATCGCCGAAGCGCACGGGCTCTGCGCCTCCCCTACCACCCGTTTCCGGCGGCAGTTCAAGCTCCTGAGCTCGCTTACGGCGGTCTTCCGCTTCCTGAAGGGCGCGCTGTGCCGCAGGTGAAAGCGTCTTGCGTTCCTCGCCGCTATTGTCGTTATCAGCGTTTTGCATGATCTCCTTGCCTCATGACGGCATATTGAAATGCGTTTCTTCGTAACCAGATTATAGAAGTCGAAACGGCTTGATAAGCGATTTCACCTTGAAACGGAGATTTTTGAATGAACCTGATGCGCACGGCCATGTTGTTGGCGTTCATGACCGCGTTGTTCATGGGTGTCGGATTCCTGATCGGTGGAACGGGCGGTATGATGATCGCATTTCTCATCGCTGCGGGCATGAACCTGTTTTCCTATTGGAATTCGGACAAGATGGTTCTCAAAGCTTATCATGCACAGGAAGTAGATGAGCACAACGCGCCTGATTTCTTTGCCATGATTCGCGATCTGTCTCACAATGCCGGCCTTCCAATGCCGAAGGTCTATGTCTACGACAGCCCTCAGCCCAATGCATTCGCGACGGGCCGCAATCCGCAAAATGCGGCCGTGGCCGCCTCTACTGGCCTGATGGAGCAGTTGACGCCTCAGGAAGTGGCTGGTGTCATGGCGCATGAGTTGGCACATATCCAGAACCGCGATACTCTGACGATGACGATCACTGCGACACTCGCGGGTGCGGTATCCATGCTGGGTAACTTTGCGCTGTTTTTCGGCGGCAATCGGGAAAACAACAATCCGTTGGGCTTTATCGGCGTGATCGTCGCGATGGTCGTTGCTCCCTTCGCAGCCATGCTCGTTCAGATGGCGATCAGCCGGACGCGTGAATATTCGGCGGATCGTCGCGGCGCGGAAATTTGCGGCAATCCCCTTTGGCTCGCATCCGCTTTGCAGAAGATTTCCGGTGCCGCGCGCCAAATCCACAATGACGATGCGGAACGCAACCCGGCAACGGCGCATATGTTCATCATCAATCCCCTTTCAGGTGAGCGAATGGACAATCTGTTTTCTACGCATCCTAATACGGAAAACCGCATTGCGGCGTTGCAAGCCATGTCCGGCGGCTTCGCACAGCCATCGACCTACTCGTCCACAAATGCTAAGCCCGTGCGCAAATCACGTTCCGTTCCCAACACGGGTACAGGACGCAATGATCAAAACGATCGTAAAGGGCCCTGGTCTTGACAGCGAATTCCTCCGCCAAACCGGCAAAATTTTCAAAATCCAAACGGTCTGGTGGAAATCATGACATGTCCTCATCGGGAGAAGAATGGAAGCCGGGGCTCGGCTCACGTGTGGCTGCGGTAAAAATTCTTTCCGCGGTTCTGGACAAAAAGACATCGCTGGATGGCATGATGGATGCGGAGAACGGCAATCCGGCCTATCGTGCACTGACGGTTGCCGACCGTTCCCTCGTGCGCGCCATCGTCAATACCGCGCTGCGTCATCTGCCCCGCATCGAGGCGGCTCTCGGCATGTTGCTCGATGGACCGCTTCCGCAAGGCGCCCGCTCGCTGCACCACGTATTTGTCGTTGGTGCGACGCAGATGCTGTATCTCGATGTTCCCGATCACTCCGCCGTCGACCTTGCCGTCGAACAGGCCCACCGCGATCCCCGCAACAAACGCTTCGTGAAACTGGTCAATGCCGTTCTACGGCGGCTGGGACGTGAGAAGGAAAGCGTATTGCAGGCCATCAGCGGCATCCCGGTTTTGCCGGAATGGTTCTATGCCCGTCTCGCGACAGTTTATGGTGAGACAGCAGCAAAACGTATGGCGGAAGCGCAGCTCATTCCGTCCTCCATCGATATCACTGTCAAGTCCGATCCCGAACGCTGGGCAAAGACGCTGAACGGCACTGTCATGCCCAACGGAAGCGTGCGGCTGGCTTCGTTTGAGGGGGCGGTCTCTGCGCTGGAGGGCTTCGACGAAGGCGAATGGTGGGTGCAGGACTTCTCTGCCAGCATGCCGGTTCGCCTCATGGGCGATCTCACGGGCAAGCGCGTCGCAGATCTTTGCGCTG
This sequence comes from Rhizobium sp. Leaf262, assembly GCF_001422245.1. Lineage (GTDB taxonomy): Bacteria > Pseudomonadota > Alphaproteobacteria > Rhizobiales > Rhizobiaceae > Agrobacterium. The sequence continues at coordinate 289,847 of NZ_LMMM01000021.1, read as the reverse complement.
CTCCCGGCGGCAAGACGGCCCAGTTGATATTGAGTGGTGCCGCGGTCACCGCGCTCGACCAATCCGGCAATCGATTGAAACGGCTGCGTGATAATCTGAAGCGGCTGAAGCTTGAGGCAGAAACGGTCGAAAGCAACATGTTGAAATTCCACCCGGATGACCTCTTCGACGCCGTGCTTCTGGATGCGCCCTGCTCCTCGACAGGCACGTTGCGCAAGCATCCTGACGTTTGCTGGACCAAGGATGAGCGAGATATCGCCAAGCTTGCTGCCTTACAGGAACAGATGTTGCGTCATGCCATCACTCTGGTAAAGCCCGGCGGCATCGTGGTCTTTTCCAACTGCTCGCTCGACCCTTCCGAAGGCGAGGAGATGGTGGCGAAGGTTCTGAAAAGCGAACCCACGCTCAAGCGTGTTCCCGTTTCTTCTGCGGCATTTCCTGGTCTGGAGGCCGCCATAGATGCAAATGGCGATCTGCGTACCACGCCCGATATGTTCGGCGGTGTCGATGGCTTTTATGCCGTGACGCTTCGCAGGACCTAGCAGACGGACTATCCTCCATCTTTGTTTTGGCGTGCCTTGAGTTCTTCCGGCATGGCTGAACAACCGTTGCCCTGCTTTGGCTAAAACGCCCTTCGCATAATGGGATCATTTACATCTTATGAAGTTTTTCGTGAAACATTGAGTGACTTGTCAGCTATCCAGCATCCTTCATTCTGCCATTCATCATCAATCGTCGCGCAGGCGGGAAACAAGAGTTTGGTGAGATCCCTGAACAGCAGCGTCCGTTCTGTGGGGCTTTTTTTACGCACCCTTCGAAACCAGATCATGATCGGTGTGGCACCTCTGCGCCTCAAAATATCGAAACTGGCCGATCGTGCGCCAAGCGGCCTGGTTGCTGCACCCACCGATCTGCGTGCTGTCGATCCCTATATTGCGCAGGAACTCGTTCATGGTCGTATTGCTCTGGCGGGACGTATTCTGGAATGCGGTAGGGGATCGCCGTTCTCGCTGGAAATGCCATCTGCCGCATTCGAGGAACGGCTGCATGCCTTTAGTTGGTTGCGGCATGTCAGGGCCAGCAAGTCTGATGAGGCCTGCACCCGCGCGCGCATTCTGGTCTCGGACTGGATCGCGCTTTACGGCCGAAAAATCGGTGGCACAGCCTGGGCGCCGGAAACGACGGCTCAGCGATTGATCGCCTGGCTGTCGCACTCTCCCATTATCCTGCAAAATGCAGATGCGGGCTTTTATCGCCGGTTTCTCAAGAGCCTCGGGGTGCAGGTTGCTTACCTTAGCCTGATTGGCAAATACGCCGCAGACGGGGAAACGCGGCTTAAAATTCGTATTGCCCTGGCGGTGGCTTCGATTTCACTGCCCAACCGTCCCACCCGCATCGCCCGTGTCGGCATGAAGCTGGATCGGGAGCTTGAGCGCCAGATTCTTCCGGATGGCGGGCATGTGTCTCGCAACCCGCGGGTCATGCTGGAACTGTTGCTGGATCTTTTGCCGCTGCGGCAGAGCTATATCAATCTGGGTCACGACGTTCCGCCCGGACTGGTGCCAGCAATCGACCGTATGTTTCCCGCCATTCGCTTTTTCCGTCATCAGGACGGAGATCTGGCGCTGTTTAATGGATCAACAGCGACGCTAGCCAATGAGCTGGCATCCGTGCTTCGGTATGACGAAACGTCCGGACGCCCTTCCCGGGCGCTGTCTGATATCGGTTATCAGCGCCTGTCGTCCGACGATACGGTGGTCATCGTGGATACCGGTATGCCGCAGTCTATGGAATTGTCGCGCGGCGCGCATTGCGGTTGCCTTTCCTTTGAATTTTCATCGGTCCGCAACCGCTTCATCGTCAATTCCGGATTTCCCTCCTATGCCGCCGCCGACTTCAAGCGCGCAAGCCGGTCAACTGCAGCCCATTCCACCGTCACCATCGGCGACACCTCATCGTCGCGGCTGTCTCGCTCGCGCCTGCTCGGGCCTATCATGGTCGCCGGTATCGGTGAGGTCGAGGTGAAACGCGAGACGGATCAAAAAGGTGCGGACGTACTGATCGCGGCGCATGACGGATATCTGAAGGAATTCGGCTATATTCACGAGCGTGAGCTGGAGCTGAATGCGGCTGGCACGAAGATAAAGGGGCGTGATCTTCTGCGTCTTACGGATAAGGAGAGCAGGAAATCGTCTATGCCACTCGAGGCTGTTTCCCGTTTTCACATTCACCCCTCCATTGAGCTGTTTGATGAGGATGAGGAAACGGTTTTGATGCGGGCAGGTGACGGAACGAGCTGGACATTTTCTGCGCCCGGCCAAACGGTTCGCATCGCCGACGATGTTTTTATGGCCGACGCGTCTGGCATTCGTCCCTCACAGCAGATCGAAATCGTCTTTGCAGTTCACGATGCCACGGATATTCGCTGGCTGATCGAACGAAAGCTGTAACGGCCATCGTGAGGTCGGAAAACGTTTAACGGGGCCAACTCACGGCGCTGCCTCTGTTTATTAATCTGCAAAGCTGTGCTAACGCGGCGGCAACCGCCGGAACGATCGGTTTCCGGCCCTTCCTCCACGCTTGACGGAGTAGTCCCATGGCTGTCGTTTCCAAGAAAATTCCCGCGCCCGACAAGGTCAAGATTCGCACTGCGCTTCTTTCGGTCTCCGACAAGACCGATATCATCGAGCTTGCCGGTGCTTTGGTGAAGCTGGGCGTCAAGCTTCTGTCGACGGGCGGAACGTCCAAGGCGATTGCCGATGCCGGACTGCCTGTGACGGATGTTTCCGACATCACCAAGTTTCCGGAAATCATGGACGGTCGCGTCAAAACGCTGCACCCCAACGTCCACGGTGGCCTTTTGGCGATCCGGGATGATGCGGACCATGTCGAAGCCATGAATGCGCATGGCATCGAAGCCATCGATCTCTCGATCATCAATCTCTACCCGTTCGAAGACGTGCGTGCCAAAGGCGGCGATTATCCCACGACGGTCGAGAATATCGATATCGGGGGTCCGGCCATGATCCGCGCTTCTGCCAAGAACCATGCTTACGTCACCGTTATCACTGATCCAAGCGACTACCCGGAATTGCTGGAAGCGCTGCAGGCCGATGACGGCCAGACAAGTTACGCCCTGCGACAGAAATTTGCTGCAAAAGCCTATGCGCGGACCGCAGCCTACGACGCGATGATCTCGAACTGGTTCACCGAAGCGCTCTCCATCGAGACACCGCATTACCGCGCCATTGGCGGGGTGTTGAAAGAAAAGATGCGTTACGGTGAAAATCCGCATCAGAGCGCGGGTTTCTATCTGACCGGCGACAAGCGTCCCGGCGTGGCGACAGCCACTCTTCTGCAGGGCAAGCAGCTTTCCTACAACAATATCAACGACACGGACGCGGCCTATGAACTGGTGGCCGAATTCCTGCCGGAGAATGCACCTGCGGTGGCAATCATCAAGCATGCCAATCCCTGCGGCGTCGCTACGGGAAAGACATTGCTCGATGCCTATAAGCGGGCGCTGGCATGTGATCCTGTGTCGGCTTTCGGTGGCGTCATTGCGCTCAATCAGACGCTTGATGCCGAGACGGCCGAGGAAATTATTCAGCTGTTTACAGAAGTCATCATCGCGCCCGATATAACCGAGGAAGCCAAGCAGATCGTGGCGCGCAAGCCGAACCTGCGTCTTCTCTCGGCTGGTGGTCTGCCGGATGCGCGTGCTCCGGGCCTTACGGCAAAGACTGTATCAGGCGGACTTCTGGTGCAGAGCCGTGACAATGGCATGGTGGAAGATCTCGAACTTAAGGTCGTCACCCGTCGCGCGCCGACGCCGCAAGAGCTTGAAGACATGAAGTTTGCGTTCAAGATCGCCAAGCATGTTAAATCCAATGCGGTCATCTATGCCAAGAACGGCCAGACGGCTGGTATCGGCGCCGGTCAGATGAGCCGCATCGATTCGGCACGTATCGCAGCGCAAAAGGCTGAAGATGCGGCAAAGGCGATGGGTCTGTCCGAGCCATTGACCAAGGGTTCCGCCGTGGCGTCGGAGGCTTTCTATCCCTTTGCAGACGGATTGCTGGCCGCCATTGCTGCTGGCGCAACTGCGGTTATTCAGCCGGGCGGTTCGATGCGCGACCAGGATGTGATCGACGCTGCCAATGCCCATGATGTGGCGATGGTCTTCACAGGTATGCGCCACTTCAGGCACTGATGTTGTCGCTCGCCCTCTCCAATGGGGGGGGCGAGCTGAAATGTTTCACGTGAGACAGTCGCTCAGGTTACGGCGCCGACCTGCCATGGTACGAATTCATTGTCGCCGTAGTCATAGATTTCGCTCACCGTCTTATCGCCGGAGGCAACGGCGATGATGTGTTCGAAGATTCGTTTGCCGGATTCCTCGATGGTTTCATTGCCGGTGACGATTTCGCCACAGTTGATGTCCATGTCCTCCTTCATGTGTTCGAACATTTCGGAATTGGTGGCAATCTTGATGCAGGGCGAAGGTTTGAAGCCGGATACGGAGCCGCGTCCGGTGGTAAAACAGATGACATTGCAGCCACCCGCGACCTGACCTGTCACGGCAACTGGATCGTATCCGGGTGTGTCCATGAAGACGAAGCCGGGCTCGGTGACGGTTTCCGCGAATTCATAGACGGCCTTCAGCGGCATCGATCCGCCTTTGGCCACGGCACCCAGGGATTTTTCCAGAATGGTGGTGAGGCCACCCAGCTTGTTGCCGTGGGACGGGTTGTTGTTCAACTCGTCGCCATTTCGGGCAGTGTAGTCGCGCCACCAATCGATGCGTTGCAGAAGCTTTTCCGCAACCGCGGGGGTTACTGCGCGGCGCGTCAGCAAATGTTCCGCGCCGTAGATTTCCGGGGTTTCCGACAGCACTGTGGTGCCGCCATTGCGAACGATGAGGTCAGATGCGTAGCCCAATGCAGGGTTGGCGGAAATGCCGGAATAACCATCCGATCCACCGCATTCCAGCGCCACTTTCAGACCAGAGAGAGGCTGTTGCGTTCGCTTGGCCGCGTTGACGCCCGGCAACATCTCTTTGATGTTGGCGATAGCCGCCTCGATGGTTTTGCGCGTGCCGCCATGCTGCTGGATCGTCATTGTGCGCAGGCGGTCACCCTCCTCCATCTTGTAATGTTCAAGGATGGGAGCGATCTGGTTCGTCTCGCAGCCAAGACCGATCAGCAATATTCCGCCAAAATTCGGATGCCGGGCGTAGCCCTGGATGGTGCGGATCAGCAGGCGGTAGCCTTCCGACTTGGTGTTGAGCGCGCAGCCACCGCCGTGGGTCAGCGCAACGACGCCATCGACATTGTCGAACTCGGCAAGACCGCCCTGCTTGTTGAAATAATCGGCGATGTAACGCGACACGGTGGCGGAACAGTTCACCGATGCAATGACGCCGATATAGTTGCGGGTTCCGATGCCGCCGGCACCACGATCAAAGCCCATGAAGGTGCGCCGTTCCGACACCGGCACCATGTCCTTTTCCTCGATATCGACACTGAACTGATGCGCATGTTCGGACGGGACCATCGCGAGATTGTGGAGATGAACGTGACGTCCCGCTTCGATGTCCTGCGTCGCGATGCCGATCACCTGTCCGTATTTCAGCACCTCATCGCCGCTGCGAATGGTGGTCAGCGCGACCTTGTGCCCTCTCCCGATCAGTTCTGCGGCCTTGAGGTCGCCCCGCCCTGTCGAGCCTCCGGGTTGAATGGAGCGACGCGCCACGGCAACATTGTCGCGCGCGTTCAGTACGATGGTGGCTTCGATATTCTCTGTCACGCGGTCTCCTCCTCGCGAATGCCTGTCTTGCCGATCTAGTTTTCAACCCAGCGGCGTCTGGAACTGTCAAGATGCCGATGCATGGCGGCCTGCGCCAGCAGCGGGTCTTTCGCCTCGAGCGCAGCCAGAATGGCCTCGTGCTCCTGCAAGGCGAAAATCCATGTGTCCTTGTCTTCGAACTTCACGCGAAACTGCGCCGAAATAGGACTGTGGCGCTCATCGAAGAGATCGCCCACGAGCCGCGACAGAACGCTGTTGCCGGATTGCTCGGCAATGAGAACGTGGAACTGGCGATCCTGATCGAGCGGCTTTCGCCCGGCGTCGATTTCCACCCGCATGGCGTCGAGAGTGTCTCGCAGAGCCACAAGCGCTTCTGGCGCTATTCGACTGGCGGACAGCAGGATCGTCGTACCTTCCAGCGCCGCCCTGGCCTGCATCAGTTCCGACGGGCTTTCACCGAGGGATTTTGTGCGGCTGGCAGGCTGCGCGGGTTCGGTGGATACGTAAACGCCAGAACCCATGCGGATTTCGACGCTTCCATCGATTTCGAGCGCAATGAGAGCCTCGCGAAGGGAAGGACGTGAGACGCCGAGTTTCTGCGCAAGCTCTCGCTCCGCAGGCAACCGCGCTCCCGCCTGAAACTCGCCATTCTCGATCAGTTCGCGTATCTGATCCGCGATCTGTTGATAAAGCCTGCGGGGCTCGGCAATTTTGGCCTGACCATTCATGGCGCGATCTATCGTCTTTCACAATTCCAGAAATTTGGCCTTACCGTACTCTCAGAGCAACGGCGAAGCAAGATAATGTTTATTCTATTGAATTTAATAGTCTTTCAGGTGTTTTTTAGGAGTGAAGCTTCATAGTAGCGATATCTTTTTTATTATGTGATCGACAATTGGCTTGACCAAGGGTGGAATGCGGCCTAACCATTCCGTCTGTCGCAGCGCCTTGGGTGGAGTTAAGGCGCTTTCGGGAGGAAGACGATGTCGCCAGGTGCGCCGGTTATGAACGACGCTGCCGCCACCGGACCGGTGCGCGAGCATGGCCGCATTCTGCTGCGGCTGGATCACATCAGCAAGGAATTCCCGGGCGTCAAAGCCCTGAGCGATGTGCAGTTCGATCTGCGCTCCGGCGAAGTTCATGCCGTGTGTGGAGAAAATGGTGCGGGTAAATCGACCCTGATGAAGATCGTCAGCGGCGTTTATCAGCCGACCAGTGGCACCATCCTTCACAAGGGGCAAACCGTGCAATATGCGTCGCCGCTCGAATCCGAAGCGGCGGGTATTGCCATCATCCACCAGGAACTCAATCTCGTCCCGCATTTGAGTGTTGCCGAGAACATCTATCTTGCCAGAGAACCAAGACGCGGTTTCCTCGTCGACCGCAGGAAGCTGGCCGCCGACGCGAAACGGTGTCTCGACCGGCTTGGGATCGACCTCGATCCCAATCGCCTAGTTCGCGGTTTGTCGGTTGCCCAGTGCCAGATGGTGGAAATCGCCAAGGCGCTTTCGCTCGATGCAGAAGTCCTGATCATGGACGAACCCACATCGTCCCTGACCGAACAGGAGACCCGGCTTCTTTTCAAGGTCATCCGTGACCTCAAGGCCTCAGGGGTCGGCATCGTCTATATTTCCCACCGGCTCGACGAAATGGCCGAGATCGTCGACCGCGTGACGGTGTTGCGCGACGGGCGATATATTTCGACCGATAATTTCAAAGACATTACCGTTGATGACATCGTTACGCGCATGGTCGGTCGTTCTCTCGAAGAAAAGTTTCCAGAGCGGACATCGAAACCGACGGACGAGGTGATTTTCGCCGTCGAAGGCTTGAGCCGGAACGGTGTTTTCCATGATGTGAGTTTCCAGCTGCGGCGCGGAGAGATTCTCGGCTTTGCGGGGCTTATGGGCGCCGGACGCACGGAGGTGGCACGGGCGATCTTCGGTGCCGATGCTTTTGATTCGGGCACCATCACATTCGAGGGTCGCCAGCTGTCCATCGCCTCGCCACAGGACGCGATTGCACAGGGCATCGCCTACCTCTCGGAAGATCGCAAGAGTGATGGGCTTGCGCTCAAGATGTCGGTCGCGGCCAATACGTCATTGGCGAACATGGACGAAGTCTCCAACCGTTTCGGTCTCATCGACTTCAAGAAACATGACGACGTGGCACGGCGCTATGTCGAACTGCTGAACATTCGTACGCCATCGATAAAGCAGACGGTGCGTCTGCTGTCGGGTGGTAATCAGCAGAAGATCATCATCGGCAAATGGCTGTTTCGTCAGTCAAGGGTCCTGTTTTTCGACGAGCCCACCCGCGGCATCGATGTCGGCGCGAAATTTGCCATCTACAAAATCATGGATGAGCTGGCCGCCAGAGGCATCGGCGTCATCCTCATCAGTTCCGAATTGCCCGAAGTGCTGGGGCTCACCGATCGCATCGCCGTGTTTCACGAGGGGACGATCACAGGCATCGTAGAGACGGCCAAGACCACACAGGAAGAAATCATGCGCTATGCCTCCGGCTATAGCAGCGGGGATAGACATGTCAGATAACGTATCGCCGTCAAAAGGCTTCACCTTCAGCGACCGGCAGAAGGACATCATCCAGAAATTCGCGGCACTGGGCAGTCTGGTTGTGCTGACAATGGTATTTTCCGCTACCAGCAGCGCCTTTTTCACCGTCAACAATGCCATGACGATTGCGCTTCAGGTTACGTCGATTGCCCTTTTGGGCATCGGCGCGACCTGCGTTATCATCACCGGCGGCATCGATCTTTCGGTGGGCTCGGTGCTGGCGCTGGCTGGTGTGGTCGCAGCGCTTGCGGTGAAGGAACTCGGCATGCCGGTGCCCATCGGCATGTTCCTCGGAATTCTGACCGGGTCTCTATGCGGCCTCATCAACGGGCTGTTGGTGACGCGCTTCAAGCTTCCGCCCTTTATTGCCACACTTGGCATGATGTTGATCGCGCGCGGCGTCGCCTTGCAGATCACCGGTGCGCGTGCCGTTTCCGGTCTTGGCGAATCCTTCGGTGAACTGGGCAACGGCGCACTGTTTCGCATCGTCACCATTGGCGATGACGGGTTCCCGAATGTGGTCTTTCCGGGCATTCCCTATCCGGTCATCCTGATGATCGTGATTGCGATTGCCGTGTCCTTCATGCTCAACCGCTCGGTTCTGGGCAGGCACATCTATGCGGTCGGCTCCAATGCGGAGGCGGCCCGCCTTTCGGGGGTTAATGTCGCCCGTGTGACGAATTTTACCTATATCCTGTCGGGCACGCTGGCGGGCCTGACCGGTTGCGTGTTGATGTCGCGGCTGGTCACGGCGCAGCCGAATGAAGGTGTGATGTACGAGCTGGATGCCATAGCCAGTGCCGTCATCGGCGGCACGTCGCTCATCGGTGGCGTTGGTACGATTTCCGGCACAGCCATCGGGGCCTTCGTCATCGGCATCCTGCGCAATGGTCTCAACATGAACGGCGTATCTGCCTTTACCCAGCAGATCATTATCGGCCTGGTCATTCTGGGCACCGTCTGGATCGATCAGCTGCGCAATCGCCGCTGATCGGAATGTAAAGCTTTCAATAGGGTGCGGACCCTTTCCGCGGGTTACCGGCATGGCGAAGAGGAGATATCGCGTGTCGGCACAATGGAGGAAAACATGAAAAAATTGACCACTGCCCTTTTGACCTCGGTCATCGCCTTGTGGAGTGTCTCGACGGTTCAGGCAGGCGAAATCGCCGTCATCGTCAAGACAGTCAACTCAACCTTCTGGCAGAACGTCCAGAAAGGTGCGGATGCGGCAATCAAGACGTCGACCGGCAATACCATGACCTTCCAGGGTCCGGCGTCGGAATCGGCCATCGCCGATCAGGTCAACATGGTGGAAAATGCGGTCAACCGTAAGGTATCCGGTATTGTTCTGGCACCGTCCGATCCTGACGCGCTGGTCCCCGCCGTCAAGAAAGCCTGGGAAGCACGCATTCCCGTTGTAATCGTCGACTCGCAGCTGGCCAAGGGTGCCGAGCAATATTACCAGTCTTTCCTGGCGACCGATAACAAGAAGGCCGGTGAACTGGCTGCGCAGGCGCTGATCGACAAGGTCGGCAAGGAAGGCAAGATCGCCGTCATGTCCTATGTCGCCGGTGCAGGCTCGGAAATCGGTCGCGTCGGTGGTTTCACCGATTACATCAAGGCCAATTCCAAGCTCCAGATCGTCGGCCCCTATTATTCGCAGTCGCAGATGGCAACGGCGCTGAACCAGACCACCGACGTTCTTGCCGCCAATTCCGACCTCAAGGGCATTTTCGGCGCCAATGAGCCGACGGCGATTGGTGTTGGCCGCGCATTGGCTCAATCCGGCAAGGCTGGCAAGGTCGTGGCCATTGGCTTCGACGGCAATCAGGATCTCCAGAACTTCGTCAAGGATGGCACGCTGGCTGGCATCGTTGTGCAGGGTTCCTACCAGATGGGCGAACTCGGTGTTCAGACCGTTTCCAAGCTGATCGCCAAGGAAAAGGTTGAGAAGTTCGTCGATACGGGTGTGGTCGTGGTGACCAAGGACAATATCGACAAGCCGGAAGCAAAGAACGTTCTTTACTAGATTCTACCAGACGCGATGCCCGGGCTTGCCCCGAGCATCGCGTCAAGATGACGTCCCAAAATTTCAACTATTAAGATCCAGTTCTCGAAAGTGCCGCAATGAAAGTCTCCGATACACGCAAGCTGCCCCGTCGCGACGTAGAGGTCACCCTGATGGGTCTCGGCTGTGCCCAGATGGGAAATCTCTATCGCGTGACGCCCTACGAGGAATCCAAGGGCGCTTTCGATACGGCCTGGAAACACGGCATCCGTTATTTCGACACGGCTCCTTTTTACGGTTACACGCGCTCGGAACGGCGGCTTGGAACCATGGTCACGGAGCATGAGCGCGCCGATTATACGCTCAGTACCAAGGTCGGTCGCGTCATGGTGCCGGACGAATCGGTCGGGCCGGAAGAGGACGCCTATGTCGCACCCCTGCCCTTCCGTCCAGTCTACGATTATTCCCATGACGGCATTTTGCGGTCCTTCGAGGCCAGCCAGCAGCGGCTCGGCATTCTGAAGCCGGATATTCTCTACATCCATGATATTGGCCCTGTGACCCATGGGGACGAGCACCAGCATTATTGGGAGCAACTGACCACCGGTGGTGGCTTCAAGGCGCTCGCAAAGCTGCGGGATGAGGGATCGACCGGCGCGGTTGGTCTTGGCGTGAATGAATGGGAAGTCGTGCGTGACACGATGGAGATTTTCGACATCGATGTCGCCATGCTTGCCGGGCGCTATACGCTGCTGGAGCAGGAAAGCCTGGATTTCATGAACAATTGCGCAAAGCGCGGCGTCGCTATCGTCGCTGCTGGTGCGTTCAATTCCGGAATTCTCGCCGGCAATCGCAAATTCAACTACGCGGATGCGCCGCCGGACATTCTGGCTAGGGTGGATTCGCTGCATAGTGTCTGCGAAGAGCTGGATGTCTCCTTGCAGGCCGCCGCATTGCAATTTCCCCTTGCCCACCCGGCCTGCGTGACGGTGGTTTCCGGCGCGCGCAATGCAGAACAGCTTTCTTCCAACATCGTTTGGTTCGAGCAGGATATTCCGGCCGAGTTCTGGTCTGAGCTGGAAGTGCGTGGCTTGCTTGCCGAGGGCGCACCGGTGCCGCGGGCCAAGGTGTAACCATGATCATCGACGCTCATCAGCATTTCTGGCTTTTGGAAGACCGCGCCGGTCAGTGGCCGCCGCCTTCCCTGGGTGCGATCTATCGGGATTTCTTGCCGGATGATCTCTTACCTTTGCTGGAAAAGGCCGGTGTGAGCGGAACGGTGCTGGTGCAGACGATGGAGACGGCTGCTGATACCGATTTCATGCTGGGACTCGCGGATCAGCATGGTTTCATCAAAGGCGTCGTCGGTTGGGTGGATATGAAAGCAGCGGATGCGCCTGCGCAGATCGCCCGCCGCGCTGCCCACCCCGCCTTCAAGGCTGTGCGACCCATGTTGCAGGATATCGCGGATATCGGCTGGATCGATGATCCGGCGCTCGAACCTGCCGTGGCGGCCTTGATCGACCATGGTCTTGTCTTCGATGCGCTGGTTCTACCGCCGCATCTACCGCATCTCGTCACATTTGCGAAGCGCTATCCTGCCCTTCCCATCGTCATCGACCATGGCGCAAAGCCATTGATTGCCACAGGCCATTATAGCGCCTGGCGTGGGGACATGGCGGCACTGGCAGAACTGCGCAATGTTCATTGCAAACTTTCCGGCCTGTTGACGGAACGCGGCGAGCAGAAGCCGGAGTCGGTGCGACCCTACGCCGAAACCATTCTTGAACTCTTTGGGCCGGACCGTGTGATCTTCGGCAGCGACTGGCCAGTTCTGCGCTTGGCGGGCGATTATCAGCAGTGGCTCGATTTCTGCCGCGAAATCATCCCCGCTCCCCATCACGAAGCCATTTTTGGCGGCAATGCCGTGCGTTTTTATTCTCTTTCTGACAGGTGATCCATGCTGGCGATTTTTTGTGATAAACCGGGGCTTCTTTCCGCAAAGGAATTGCCAAAGCCACATCGCGCCGAGGGCGAGGTTCTGGTGCGCATTCGCCGTATCGGTGTCTGCGGTACGGATTTGCACATTTTCACCGGCAACCAGCCATATCTTTCCTATCCGCGCATCATGGGCCACGAATTGTCAGGCACGGTCGAAGAGTCACCTGAAGGCAGCGGTTTGGCCAAGGGTGATGTCGTCACCATCATTCCCTATATCTCCTGCGGCAAGTGCAATGCCTGCTTGAAGGGCAAGAGCAATTGCTGCCGCAACATCGGCGTCCTCGGTGTTCATCGCGATGGCGGCATGGTGGAATATCTCAGCGTTCCCCAGCAATTCGTGCTGAAGGCGGATGGTCTCACTCTCGATCAGGCGGCTATGACGGAATTTCTGGCCATTGGCGCCCATGCAGTGCGTCGCGCGTCGGTGGGAAAAGGTCAGCAGGTGCTGATCGTCGGTGCTGGTCCCATTGGCATGGCGGTTGCCGTCTTTGCGGTTCTAAATGGCGGCGTGGTGACGATGATCGACAGCCGAGAAGACCGGCTGGACTTCTGCAAGGACCAGCTAGGTGTCTCTAACATCGTGCAACTCGGTGAGGGTGACAAGGACAGGCTTTCGGAGATCACCGGCGGTGATTTCTTTGACGTAGTGTTCGATGCCACGGGCAATCCGAAAGCGATGGAGCGTGGCTTTTCCTTCGTCGGCCACGGCGGCTCTTACGTTCTCGTCTCCATCGTTGCCAGCGACATCAGTTTCAACGATCCTGAGTTCCACAAGCGCGAAACCACGCTGCTGGGAAGTCGCAATGCGACGCTCGAGGATTTCCGGGCGGTGTTGGAAGCGCAGCGCGCTGGCAAAGTGCCGGAAGCACTGATTACCCACCGCATGGTGCTTGCCGATGTTCCATCCCGCTTTGCCGATCTCACCAATCCCAAGGCTGGTGTCATCAAGGGCATGGTCGAAGTGGCGTGAGCCTTTCGACCACGCTTGACGAAACGAATTTATGACCTCTGACCGCGAGTAAACGGCCATGACCAAAATCACAGACCTGCGCGTTTTCGATCTGCGTTTTCCCACATCCCAGAGCCTCGATGGCTCGGATGCGATGAACCCGGACCCGGATTATTCGGCGGCTTACGTTATTCTCGATACCGATGACGCGGCATTGAAAGGCCATGGCCTGACCTTCACCATTGGGCGTGGCAACGACATTTGCTGCATGGCCATCAAAGCGATGCGGCATCTGGTCGTTGGTACCGATCTTTCCACGGTGCTGGAAAATCCGGGCAAATACTGGCGTCATTTGACAAGCGATAGCCAGCTTCGCTGGATCGGGCCGGATAAGGGCGCGATGCACCTCGCGACCGGTGCCGTCGTCAATGCCGTGTGGGATTTGCTGGCGAAACAGGCGGGCAAGCCGATGTGGCAACTGGTGGCCGAGATGAGCCCGGAGCAGATCGCCGATATCGTCGATTACCGTTATCTCACCGATGTTCTGACACGCGACGAGGCGCTAGCGATCCTCAAAAAGGCCGAGAGCGGCAAGACAGAGCGCATCGATATCCTCAAAAACGAGGGTTATGCCTGCTATACGACGTCCGCTGGCTGGCTGGGGTACGGCGATGAGAAGCTGCGCCGTTTGTGCCAGGAAGCCATCGATGCCGGTTTCAACCATGTGAAGATGAAGGTGGGGCGTGATCTCGAAGACGATATTCGTCGCCTGACCATCGCCCGTGAGGTCATTGGCCCCGATCGTTATCTGATGATCGATGCCAACCAAGTCTGGGAGGTCGATCAGGCCATCGAGTGGGTCAACAAGCTCGCCTTCGCTAAGCCCTTCTTCATCGAAGAGCCGACCAGCCCGGATGACATTGCCGGCCACCGCAAAATCCGCAAGGCGATTGGTTCGGTCAAGGTTGCGACGGGTGAAATGTGCCAGAACCGGATCATGTTCAAGCAGTTCATCGCCGAAGGTGCGATTGACGTGGTGCAGATCGATAGCTGCCGCATGGGCGGTCTCAATGAAGTGTTGGCCGTGCTGCTGATCGCCGCGAAATACGGCCTGCCCGTCTGGCCGCATGCCGGTGGCGTCGGGCTCTGCGAATATGTGCAGCATCTGTCGATGATCGATTATCTGGCCGTATCCGGCACCAAGGAAGGCCGCGTGATCGAATATGTCGACCATCTGCACGAGCATTTCATCGAGCCATGCGACATCCGCGATGCCGCCTATATGCCACCGAAAATGGCGGGTTTCTCGATCGAGATGAAGCCTGAAACGATTGAGGCTTATACGTTCAAGGGGTGAACAATGCGGAAGCCCTCGCCGCAAACGTAATCCTCGGGCTTGTCCCGAGGATCTGACCACGTTTGACGTTGGGATTCGTTAGTTCCTCAGATCAAGCCCGAGGATGACGGGAGGTCCCAGGGGCCGAGTGGAATTCCACCAAAGCCGCTTCCAGTCTAATCCATTCAGCTTCCACCCCCGGAAGTCCGAAGCGCAGGTCGTCTGGTCTCTCATCGAAAGTTCGCGTCAGAATACCGTTTCGCATCAGGTGGATGGAAAGGTCCTGCACCTGCGCATCACGCACAAGTGTGAACAGCGAGGTGCCACCAGCAATCGAAAGACTGACTTTTTCCAATAGACCGTTTAGCCTTTGGGAATCCTCTTTTAGCCGGAGTCTCATCCCATCCCGCCATGCTTGATCCACCAAAGCTTCGCTCGCAATATGCAGGGCCGGACCGGAGACGGCCCATGGTCCCAGCCGCGATTCGAGACTTTCTGCGATATCGGGACAGGCGATGGCGAAGCCGAGGCGGATGCCTGCCATGCCGTAAAACTTGCCGAAGGAGCGCAGGACGACGAGGCCATCCGAGGTTGTTGCATCCGCAACGCTTTCGGCATAGCCCGTTTCGATGAAGGCCTCATCCACCACAAGCATGCCGCCCTTTTGGCCTAAAGCATCGGCCAGTTTGAGCACTTCTGACCGCTCCCACACGCGTCCATCGGGATTATTGGGGTTGATGACGACGGCATAATCGAAGGCGGCCAAGGCCTCGATATCGGATACCTCGGTGACGGAAAGCCCTGCCATGCGGGCGGTGCGGGCGTGTTCCGCATAGGCGGGGGAGAGAACGCCGCAGCTTTTGGCGCCCCGCCCGACAGCGATCTGCGCAAGCAGCGGCATCAGCATCTGCGTTCCCGGTGCCGCTACGGTGTGCGCCGCCGATGGTGCGCCGAAAGCCGTTGCGGCGATCTCTTTCAGCGTTTCCACGGCACTCGGTTCCGGCAGGCGGGCAAAGGCGCTGGCGGGAATGGGCGAATGCGGGTAGGAGTGCGGGTTGATCCCGGTGGAAAGATCGATCCACGGTTCGGGCGCTTTCGGAAAAAGCAGACGCACCCGACCCAGATTGCCACCATGGCGGATCGCTGGCTGCGCTTTTTCTGGTACCCTTTCGCCCATGTTCTTCGCTCTCGCTTTCCTGTCCCTGCTGATCGAACGCCTTGTCGGCTATCCCGATTGGCTGTTCAAGCGCATCGGCCACCCCGTGACCTGGATCGGTTCGCTTATCGCGCTCTTGGACAAAAAATGGAACCGGGAGAGCGATTCATTTTCACGCCGGAAGATGATGGGTGTCGCGGCTCTGACCGTCTTCTTCGGTTTGACGGCGTTGATGGCCGGACTGTTGCAGACTTGGCTCCTCCTGCTTCCCCTTGGCTTGCTGATCGTCGCGCTTCTCGGTGCATCGCTTCCCGCGCAGAAAAGTCTGGAACAGCATGTCGAGGCGGTAGCCATTGCGCTGGAGCGTGACGGTATCGAAGGCGGGCGCAAGGCGGTGTCGATGATCGTCGGGCGTGATCCTGAAAGACTGGACGAGGCAGCAGTGTGCCGGGCGGCGATTGAGAGCCTGGCAGAGAATTTTTCCGATGGCATCGTCGCGCCTTCGCTGTGGCTTGGGCTTCTCGGCCTTGCTGGCGGTGCAGGCTATAAGGCCATCAACACGGCTGACAGTATGATCGGCCATCGCTCGCCCCGCCACGAGGCGTTTGGATGGGCATCCGCGCGGCTGGATGATCTGGTCAACCTACCCGCTTCCCGTCTCACCGGATTTCTTTTCATTCTGGCGGCTTGTTTTGTGAAAGGGGCCTCGCCCCGCAACGGAATGCGCGCCGTGTTTCGCGATGCGCGCCACCACCGCTCGCCCAATGCCGGATGGCCGGAAGCGGCAATGGCGGGCGCACTGGGTTTTGCGCTGGCCGGACCACGTTCCTATGGCGGACAGATGATCGAGGCCCGCTTCATGGGCGAAGGCGGACGGCGGGATTTGATCGCGGCTGATATTCGCCGGGCGTTGAAGCTCGCCCGCATTGCGGACGCGTTGCTGATAGGCCTGTTTGGGGCCCTCGCACTCGTTATCGCGCTATAGCCAGCAGCGTATCGAGATCGAGGTGCCGTTCCATATGATCGGCCAGCCCGTCCAGCACAGCATCGACCTGTTCTTCGTAATTCAGTACGGAGCGATCAGCCCCAAGACGTTGAAGCCATGCGCTGCGCTGGGCATCGTCTGCAAAAAGGCCGTGGATATAGGTACCGAGCGCGCGCCCGTCCGGGGAGATGGCTCCGTCTGTATGATTGCCGATGGTCGAAAACGGTCTGATATCGTCTGGCCCTTTTGTCACGCCGACATGCATTTCATAGCCGGAGAAGCATACGCCGTCGAAACTGCGACCTGTCACCGACACAAGCTTCTTGTCGCCGGTCAGCACGGTATCGACGTCAAGCACACCTAGCCCCTGCACGGTCACCGGCGCGCCTTCGATCCCATCAGGGTCGGCAACACTATTGCCCAGCATCTGGTAACCGCCGCATAGGCCAAGCACAGAACCGCCGCGCCGAAGATGCGCTTTGATATCCACATCCAGACCTGCATTTTTCAAAGTGGTGAGATCGGCAATCGTGGATTTGGAACCGCACAGCAGCACCAGCGCGCAATCTGCCGGGATGACATCCCCTTGGCGCACCCGGATCAGTTCGACATCCGGTTCCGCCTCCAGCGGGTCGAGGTCATCGAAATTGGAGATATGCGGCAGGATGGGCACCGCAATGCGGATTTTGGCACCCGGTTTCCTCTGTCCCGGTGCCGAAAGCCCCAGCGCATCTTCGGCAGGCAAGCGACTGGCATCTGCAAAATGCGGCAACAGGCCAATCGGGTTCCAGCCGGTCTTGTCTGCGATGATCCGCATCCCCTCATCGAACAGGCTGGGATCACCCCTGAAGCGGTTGACGATGAAACCTTCGATCATGGCCGCATCATCCGCATCCAGAACCGTCTTCGTGCCCACGAGGCTGGCAATGACGCCGCCACGGTCGATATCGCCGATGAGGATGACAGGCGCATCGGCTGCCCGGGCAAAGCCCATATTGGCAATGTCATTGGCGCGGAGATTGACTTCGGATGCACTGCCCGCGCCTTCCACCAGCACCAGATCTGCCTTGGTTTTGAGATGCTCGAAACTTTCCAGCACGCGCGGCATCAAACCCGCTTTCATGTGCTGATAATCCGCCGCCTTGGCATTGCCGATGACCTTGCCCTGCACAACCACCTGTGCGCCCGTTTCGCTCTGGGGTTTGAGCAGCACCGGGTTCATATGCACGGAAAGGGGAACGCCTGCGGCGCGCGCCTGCAAGGCCTGCGCCCTGCCGATTTCACCACCATCGGCGGTCACGGCGGCATTGTTGGACATGTTTTGCGGTTTGAAGGGCATGACGGACAGCCCGCGCCGGGTAAAGGCACGCGCCAGCCCCGCCACCATCAGCGATTTGCCGACATCGGAGCCGGTTCCCTGAAACATCAAAACGCGTGCTGTCATTGATCAGAACTCAATACCGGACTGGGCTTTGACGCCTGCCTTGAAGTGGTGTTTCACCAGCGTCATCTCCGTCACCATATCGGCGGCATCGATCAGCGGCTGCTTGGCGTTGCGGCCGGTGACGATGACGTGCAGGCCGGGGCGACGGTTCTGCAGGGTCTCCACGACCTCTTCCAGCGGCAGATAGTCATAGCGCAGCGCGATGTTGAGTTCATCAAGAACCACGAGGCCGATGGTGTCATCGGCCATCAGCGTCTTTGCCTCTTCCCATGCTTTGGTGGCGGCGGCGACGTCGCGTTTGAGATCCTGAGTGTCCCACGTGAAACCTTCACCCATGGTGCGCCATTCCACCCGATCTCCGAACAGTGCCAGAGCGCCCTGCTCGCCAGTGGACCATGCGCCCTTGATGAACTGCACGATGCCAACGCGTCTGCCGGTGCCCAGCATGCGCAGGGCCAGACCAAAGGCGGCGGTGGACTTGCCCTTGCCCGGGCCGGTGTTGATCATCAGCAGACCTTTTTCGATGGTCTTTTCCGAGACTTCGGCGTCCTGAACGGCCTTGCGGTTGACCATTTTGGCGCGGTGACGTTCGGCTTCGCTGTCGCTGATGTCGCGGGTCATGGCGGCTGGTCCTTCCGGGTCTCATGCTTTTTCAAAGCGGCGACTATAACCAAAACGCGTGCCGCGGCAATGATGCGCGGCATTGACACAAAAGCATCGCAGGGCATAAGGGTTAAGGACTGACGGTCTTTTTCCGGCAACGGGAAAAGCTAAGAGGGAACACGGTGCATTTCGCTTGAGCGGACAAATCCGTGGCTGCCCCCGCAACTGTAAGCGGTGAGCCCGCGCTGAAAGCCACTGGATGACAATCCGGGAAGGCAGCGCAAGGGTGTTGAAGCCGCAAGCCAGGAGACCTGCCGTTTCAGGAAAAACGTCTGCCGGGCGGGGTGCTCCGGTCAGCCGGTTGTTCGAACGATGGTTGTGCGTGTCCCGCATTCCGTTTTCGATATCCGCACCCCTGAAGCATTTTGAAGGCGCGGAAAGCAGACCCTTGGATATTACAGCAACATCGACCAGCCAGACCGAAAAGACGGACCGTGACACCGCACCCGGCGTCGTGGTCTTCGTCTGCCGCAGCTGCCGGTCTGAAGCCGAACCGAATGCAGACCCCCGCCCCGGCGCACTTCTGACGGAGGCTGCGTTAGCGCTTGGAGCGAGTGAAGGCGTGACCGTTCGCAGCGTCAATTGCCTCGCCAATTGCAAGCGTGGCCTCAGCGCCGCCATGCGCAGCGCCGACGGCTGGTCCTACATGTTTGGCGGCCTGACGGAAAACGATGCCGCAGACCTGACGACGGGCGCGCGCTTGCTAGCCGCAGCACCGGATGGGCTGATGCCCTGGCGCGGACGCCCTGATAGTTTGAAGCGTGGCCTTGTGTCGCGCATTCCCCCTTTGCATTTTACCGAGGAGACATCATGACCACGCTCGATCGCGTTCCCTGCACCATCATCACCGGCTTTCTGGGCGCGGGCAAAACCACGCTTTTGCGCGGCCTTCTGGAAAAGCTCGAGGGCAAACGGCTGGCGATCATCGTCAACGAGTTCGGCGATGTCGGCATCGATGGCGAAATTCTGAAAGGCTGCGGCATCGAAAGCTGCCCGGAAGAAAACATTGTGGAACTGGCCAATGGCTGCATCTGCTGCACCGTGGCCGATGATTTCCAGCCCGCCATCGAACAGATTCTGAGCCGTCAGCCGCGCGTCGAGCATATTCTGATCGAGACATCGGGCCTTGCTCTGCCAAAGCCACTCGTGCAGGCCTTCCAGTGGCCCGCCATCAAAAGCCGGGTGACGGTGGATGCTGTGGTGGCCGTGGCCGATGGTGCAGCCCTTGCCGAAGGGATGGTCTCGCATGATCTGGAGGCACTGGCAGCCCAGCGCCAGAATGACGAAGCGCTCGATCACGACGATCCGGTCGAAGAAGTCTTCGAGGACCAGATTGCCTGCGCCGACCTCATCGTTCTGACCAAGGGCGATCTGCTGGATGCCGAAGGTCTGGAGCGCGCCAAGGCGCATATCAATGCGCATCTGCCGAAAGCGGCAAAGATTGTGGTCGCCTCCAATGGTGCGGTCGATCCCGCCGTGCTGATCGGGCTTGGTCTTGCGGTGGAAGAGGACATCGAAAACCGTCACACCCATCACGATGAGGAAGAAGACCACGATCACGACGAGTTCGACAGCTTCGTCGTGGAACTGGATGCTGTAACGGACGCCGATGCGCTGGCTGCACGCATTTCCGAAACGGCGGCCTCCGAAAATGTTCTGCGCATCAAGGGTTTTGTCGAGGTCTCGTCCAAGCCGATGCGTTTGCAGGTGCAGGCGGTCGGTTCGCGCGTCAACCATTACTTCGACCGTCCATGGGCGACAGGTGAAGTTCGTCGCAGCCGTCTGGTGGTGATCGGTGAAAAGGGTCTCGACCGCGCGAAAATCGAGCGGATGCTGGCGGCCTGATCCATGCACATCCTCGCCACCACATCCTCGTCTCTGGACGATCTGATCGAGCCTGTTGATCTCAACCAGGGTCAGGCGGATGTGGTGGTGCTGTCCTTTTCGGCCAGCGATCTGGGCGGGTTGGAACGCGGATGGCAGCGCAGTACGGATGGGTCGGTCTCGCTCCTCTCCGCCAACCTTTCCGAACTTCGCCATCCCATGTCGGTCGATCTGTGGATCGAAAAGACGGCGGAACATGCCAAGCTAATCCTTATCCGGATTCTCGGCGGTGCGGACCGCTGGCGTTATGGCGTCGACGAACTGTCGAGAATGGCGCGGCGGCGCGGTATCAAGCTGGTGCTCTTGCCTGGGGAATGCAGCGAGCGCGATGAGAAGCTTGAAGCGGCGTCCACAGTCGATCTGCCGACGCAGTTCAAAATCCTGTCTTTCTTCCGGGAAGGCGGGCCTGAGAATATGGACCGGGTAGCAAAAGGGCTTTCGGCCTTTGCGCAGGGGGAAGTCTGGCCGGACATGGCAGCAGAGCCTTTGCCAAAAAGCGGATTTTACAAGCCCGATGAAGGCGTCGTTGACCTCGATGCTGCGCTGAATGGCTTCGCAAATGGTGCGCCACTGCTGCCGATCCTGTTTTACCGCTCCATGCTCATGGCCGCCGATGTCGCGCCAATTGATGCGCTTTACACAGCACTTCGAAAGCGCGGCTTTGCCCCTTTGCCCATCTTCGTCAGCGGCTTGAAGGACAATGAAGCGATCCGGTTTCTGGAAGAGACGCTCGGTCGTTTGAAGCCGGCGGCGATGGTGACGGCAACGGCTTTTGCCAGCCAGTCGGATGGGGACGGCAGGAGCCTGTTCGACCGGCTGGGCGTGGCGACCTTTCAGGTCATCATGGCCACCACCCGCCGCGATGGCTGGGCGGACAATATGCGTGGCCTCAACCCGTCCGATCTCGCCATGCATGTGGTGCTGCCGGAGCTGGATGGCCGTCTTCTGGCCGGGGCGATTTCCTTCAAGGCACCCGACCCGGAGGGTGGGCGTGGCCTCGTTCATCAGGCTGAGCCGGATCGTGTCGAGCAGGTTGCAAACCGCATCGCCGCTTTTCTTCGTTTGAAGAATGCCGCTCCCTCTGAGCGGAAGATCGTCATTCTCATGCCGGATTATCCGGGCGCGGCGCCGGGACGGACTGGTTATGCCGTTGGTCTGGATGTGCCGCAAAGCGTGCTGGAGATGCTGCGCGACCTGCGCGATGCCAATTACGCGGTGGATGATATTCC
Organism: Rhizobium sp. Leaf262; assembly: GCF_001422245.1. Taxonomy (GTDB): domain Bacteria; phylum Pseudomonadota; class Alphaproteobacteria; order Rhizobiales; family Rhizobiaceae; genus Agrobacterium. Next base: position 267,808 of record NZ_LMMM01000021.1, on the reverse strand, counting down.
AGAGACGGCGCGGGCGCTACTAGACCGTGTTGAAAACGAAACCGCCAGTTTCCGCCTTGCCGATTATTCAGCCTTTCGCAGTGACCTGCCACAATATGCCGATCTGGCCTTGGATGAGACATGGGGCGACGCGGACGATGCCGTCACCGATGGTATGTTCCACTTCCGCGCCGCTCGATTCGGCACCGTAACGGTGGCACTTGCGCCGGATCGTGGCCGCAATGAAGATCGGCGGGTGGATTACCACGACCCAGCCCTGCCGCCTCGGCATGCGCTGGTCGCCTTCGGGGCTTGGATGCAGAAAAGCCTCGACGCACATGCCATTATCCATGTCGGCGCCCATGGCACGCTGGAATGGCTGCCGGGAAAGACGGTGGCGCTGTCGCAAGCCTGCTTCCCGGAAATCGTGACCGGCCCGCTGCCGGTGATCTATCCATTCATCGTCTCCAATCCGGGCGAAGCCGCGGTTGCCAAGCGGCGCATCGCTGCCGTGACCATCGGGCATATTCCCCCTGTCTTGGTCGATGCTGGTCTGTCGCCAGAGCAGATGGCGCTGGAACAGCTGGTCGATGAATATGCGCAGGCGGATGGCTTGGACCGCCGCCGCCGTGACCGGCTGGCGAAACTGATTGTCGAAAAGGCGCAGGAAACTGGGCTCGCGGCGGATGCTGGTGTCGGCACGCAGGATGATGCTGATACCGCGCTCTCGCGGATCGATGCCTTTCTCTGCGACCTCAAGGATTTTGCCATCAAGGACGGCCAGCACGTGTTTGGCCGCTGCGCGGATGATGAGCCGGATTCTCTGCGAATGCAAAGTGCAGCAGCGGAAAAGATAGCGCTGCTGGCGGCGCTTGATGGGCGGCACATCACATCGGGTCCAGCGGGCGCTCCGGCGCGTGGACGACAGGATGTGTTGCCGACGGGCCGAAATCTCTACGCCGCAGACCCGCGCACCATGCCGACGCCGACTGCCTTCGAGTTGGGCCGAATGGCGGGCGAGGAGGTCCTGAGGCATTATTTGCAGAGCCATGGCGACTGGCCGAAACATCTGGTCTTCGATCTCTGGGGTTCGGCTTCTTTGCGCAATGGCGGCGAGGATGTAGGCCAGGCGCTGCACCTGATGGGTGCAAGGCCCATTTACGATCAGGCCACCGGCCGCGTCACCGGCATCGAAGTGCTGCCGCCCGCCGCACTGGGACGCCCCCGCGTGGATGTGACATTCCGCATTTCCGGCCTCTTCCGCGATATGTTCCCGGCTTTGATTGCCCTGCTCGATGCTGCCGCGAAGGCGATTGCGCGGCGGGAGGAATCTCCGGGTGATAACCCTTTGGGCGAAGAAGCAGCGCACCTCGGCCACATACCGGCGCGCATTTTTGGCTCCGCACCAGGTACCTATGGCGCTGGTATCGAAGAAAAGTTGGCAAACGGGCGCTGGGATGAGCGCGAAGAGCTCGGCCAGATCTATCTGGATGCCGCCAGCCATGCTTTCGGCGGCGCAGATGGGCTTGGCGTTTCTGCAGATGCGGGCTTTGCGAGCCAGGTGGAAAAGGCCGACCTCTTGGTACACACCGGCGACGATCCGGGTCGCGATCTTCTCGATGGCTCCTCCGATGTCGCCTTTATCGGCGGCTTTGCGGCGGCCAAGGCGGCGCTGGGTCAATCTGCCGATGTGGTGGCGCTTGATACGACCGATCCAGCCCGCCCCCGTGCGCGCTCCATTGCGCAGGCCATCACCCGCGTCGTGCGCGCCCGCGCCATCAATCCGCGCTTCATTGCCGGGCAGATGCGGCATGGGCCACGCGGGGCGGCGGAATTTGCCGAGACGGTGGACCGGCTGATCGGTTTTGCCGAAACGACGCATGCGGTGTCATCGTCTTTGATCGAGGCGCTCTACGATGCCTATTTCGGCAATGAAGAGGTCCGCGATTTCATTCTGCGGGAAAATCCGCAGGCCGCAGAAGTGATGGCGCAACGCTTTCTCTCCGCCCGCCGCCGAGGCCTCTGGCACAGCCACCGCAACGCTGTGGATGCCGAGCTTGAAATGCTGATTGCGCCAAAGCCGGTGAGGGTGAGTGCATGAGCGCAAGCCGCCCAGCCGATATCAAGCCTTTCACCCGTCGCGGCACCTGCCCGGCCCTGTCTGCCCCCATGCCGACGGGCGATGGCCTTTTGTCTCGCATTGCCTTCACGGATGCTATTTCTCCGGGCGATCTTGCGGCGCTATGTGCCCTCGCCATCCAGCACGGAAACGGGCTGATCGACATCACCGCGCGTGGTGGTTTGCAATTTCGTGGTCTGACGGCTGAGAGTGCCGTGGCGCTTGAACATGATGTTCCGGCTCTTGGTCTGCCGCTGCGGCAGGGTTTGGCGGTAGAAACTTCGCCTCTGGCAGGCATGGATGACACGGCCATTGCCGATCCGCGCAATATCGTCAGGCGGATAGAGGAGCGTAGCGATGCGCTTCACCTGTCCGAAAGGCTGGCTGCGAAAATGTCTGTCGTCATCGATGGCGGCGGCCATGTGAGCATGGGTGATCTGATGGCGGATATCAGGCTGAATGCCGTTCGCGCCGATGATGGCTTGCTGTGGCAGCTTATGCTGGGTGGCACGGAAGCCAAGGCATTGCAGACCGGTCTGCTGCGCACCGAACATGCTGCTGACGTCGTCATCGATATTCTGACGTATCTCGCCGATCGCGGTCAGGACGCGCGCGGTCGTGACTTGGATATTGAAACGGTGCGGGCCGTATGTGCGGGCAGGCTGCTCGAAAGTGTTTCGGGACAAAATATTGACGGCGATAAAGAAGCACACCAATACGGTCTGATGCGCCTCTCGCAGAACCTCTTCACCGCCGCCCTTGCGCCAGCCTACGGACAAATCGCGGCAGAGGCGCTGTCTTCCCTTTGCACTGTGGCTTCGACGCTTGGCATCAGCATTGTCAGACCCGGCCCAGCCCATGCCCTCTATTGTCTCGGAAACGAAGACGCTTGCCAAACGCTTCTTGTCCAGGCGCACGAAGCAGGCTTCGTCACGAATGCGCATGATCCGCGTTCCGCCATTGCCGTGTGCGCTGGTGAACCCGCTTGCGCCTCCGCCTTCATCGCCACGAGAGAGCTGGCCGAACACGCGGCGGATGACTGTGCCGCCCTGCTGGATGGCTCGATCACGCTGCATCTTTCCGGCTGCGGCAAGGGTTGCGCTCATCCCACGGCAGCGCCGCTGGCTTTCTCCGGCTCTTCCGAAGGGCTGGCATTTCGCTATTCGGGCCGTGTTTCGGATGCACCAGACGTGATTTTGCCCGTCACGGAGCAGAAGGCCGCACTTTCGCGACTTGCCCGTTTGTATGAAAAAGAACATAAGCCCGGAGAAAATGCCCGCGCGCTGCTTGCCCGTCTTGGCAGGCAAAAGATTGTCGCGGCGCTCCGACAGGATGATCGATGATTGAATACGACTATATTCGCGATGGAAACGCGATCTATGAGCGCTCCTTCGCGATGGTGCGGGAAGAGGCCGATCTGTCTGCCTTTACGCCTGACCAGGCCGAAATTGCCATCCGCATGATCCACGCCTGCGGACAGGTGGAGGCGGCAGAGCATTTTCGCTTTTCTCCCGATTTCGTGGCAGCTGCGCGCGGTGCGTTGGAAGCGGGCAAGCCCATTCTCTGCGACGCCGAAATGGTGGCGCATGGCGTAACGCGCGCGCGCCTACCCGCCCGCAATGAAGTGATCTGCACCTTGCGCAGCCCCCAAACACCCGAACTGGCAAAGGCCATCGGCAATACCCGTTCAGCTGCAGCCCTCGATCTCTGGGGCGAAAAGCTGGATGGCGCTGTGGTGGCCATCGGTAATGCGCCGACCGCGCTGTTTTATCTTCTGGAAATGCTGGAGCGCGGCGCACCCCGCCCTGCCGCCATCATCGGCATGCCGGTTGGTTTCGTCGGCGCGATGGAATCGAAGGATGCGCTGGAGGAAAGTCCGCTGGGCATTCCCTACGCCATCGTCAAGGGCCGCCTCGGCGGTTCGGCCATGACGGCAGCGGCGGTCAACGCCGTCGCGAGGCCCGGCCTATGAGCGCGGCACTGTTCGATCCCGCGCCGCAGACGGCGCTGAAGGGCAGGCTGATCGGTGTCGGTACTGGCCCGGGTGATCCCGAGCTCCTGACGCTGAAAGCGGTGCGCGCCATCGAGAATGCCGATGTCGTCGCCTTCTTCTGCAAGAAGGGCAGCAAGGGCAACGGGCGCGGCATCGTTGAGAGCTTCATTCGCCCCGGCACGCTGGAAATGCCGCTGGTCTATCCGGTAACTGTCGAAAGCGACAAGGACGGGGATGATTATCGCGGCGCTATTGCTGGGTTTTTCGATCAGTCTGCGAAGGATATCGCGGTTCATCTCGATGCCGGGCGCAGCGTCGCGGTTCTGTCAGAAGGCGATCCGCTGTTTTATGGCTCCTATATGCATCTGCACCTTCGGCTTGCGCCATCTTATCCGGCAGAGGTCGTGGCGGGCATCACCGCCATGTCCGGTTGCTGGTCCATGGCCGGGCTGCCCCTGGTGCAGGGCGACGACATCTTGAGCGTTTTGCCGGGTACTCTGGGCGAGGAGACATTGACGGAACGGCTTTCCGGTACCGATGGCGCTGTCATCATGAAGGTCGGGCGCAACCTGCCGAAAATCCGCCGGGCGCTGGAAAGAGCGGGCAAACTGCAAAGCGCGCTTTATGTCGAACGCGGTACGATGGAAAACGGCCATGCCATGCGTCTGGTGGAGCATGATGGTTCGCCCGCCCCTTACTTCTCGCTGGTTCTGGTTCCGGGCTGGAAAGACAGGCCTTCGGGTGGAGAGCCAGCATGAGCGGTCGTCTCACCGTCGTCGGGCTTGGCCCGGGCAAAAAGGGCCAGATCACGCCGGAAGCGCTGGAGGCGGTGCGCGAGGCGGAGGACTTTTTCGGCTATATTCCCTATCTCGACCGGCTTTCGCTAGCACCCCACCAACGTCGCCACGCCTCCGATAATCGCGAAGAACTCTCCCGCGCCGAGGCGGCGCTGACGATAGCAGCGGCTGGCGGCAAGGTCTGTGTCGTCTCTGGCGGAGATCCCGGTGTTTTCGCCATGGCGGCGGCGGTTTGCGAGGCTATCGAAAACGGCCCTGCGGAATGGCGCGAGATCGATTTGTCCGTCGTGCCGGGTGTGACGGCCATGCTGGCGGTTGCTGCAAAAGCGGGAGCACCACTCGGGCATGATTTCTGCGCGATTTCTCTTTCGGATAATCTGAAACCCTGGTCTCTGATCGAAAAGCGACTGATTGCGGCGGCTGAGGCCGGTTTCGTGATGGCGTTCTACAATCCCGTCAGCAAGGCGCGCCCGCACCAGCTGACAACGGCTTTCGATGTGCTGCGCGCCCATCTGCCGGGCACCGTCCCCGTCATTTTCGGGCGTGCTGCCGGGCGGGCGGATGAGCGTATGCGGGTGGTGCCGCTGTCTGACGCGGCAAGCGATTTGGCGGATATGGCTACCTGTATCATTGTCGGTTCGGTGGAAACGCGGCTGATCGAGCGTGATGGCCAGCCGCCCATCGTCTATTCGCCCCGTTCGTCCAAAAGGGAAAGCTGATGGCGGATGGCGGCCAGGGCGGCATCGACGGTCGGTACGTTAGCTGTGCGGGAAAGCGCCGGGCGCTCGATCATCAGTACCGTGATGCCCAACCGTCGCGCCGCCTCGATCTTTGCATAGGCCGCCGTGCCGCCGGAGTTTTTGGAAACGATGAAGGCGATACGGTTATCGCGCAGCAAGGTCATTTCGTCGTTCAGCGCAAAGGGACCGCGAGCGGTGATGTAACGCGCGTGGACAATGTTGAGCGGTGGCTCGACCGGATCGACGCTGCGAATGAGATAATGGTGCTGCGGTGCTGCCTCGAAGGGCAGAAGTTCCTGACGACCGAGCGCGAGGAAGGCGTTTGTGCTTTCCGCGCCGAGAGCAGCCACAGCACTCTCGACATCGGCCACGCTCTGCCAGTCATCATCGGGTTGTTTTTCCCAAGCGGGGCGCTCCAGCGTGACAAGCGGAATCTTGGCCAGTCGTGCGGCCTCGATTGCGTTGGCAGAGATACGCGCCGCATAAGGGTGCGTCGCATCGACCAGCAGATCGAACTGGTTTTCGGTGATGAACGCCGCCAAACCGCTCGCGCCGCCAAAGCCTCCGGTGCGCATCGGCACGGGTTGCGGCACCGGATCACGGGTGCGGCCAGCCATGGACAGAAGCAGCCGATAACCGGAGTCTTCCGCCAGTTTTCCGGCCAGAATGCGGGCATCCGCCGTACCGCCGAGAATGAGTATGGAGCGTGTCATGGCGTCTGAATATGCCGGAATCGATGGCGCATCCAGCAAAAAGCCGGGTGAACCGTGGCTTTCCATCGTCGGCATTGGCGAAAATGGCCTCGCCGGTCTGGGCGAGGACGCGCGCCGCGCTATCGAAAGCGCTGAATTCGTCTTCGGCGGCAAGCGTCATCTGGCGCTGGCAGCGGCTGCAATCAAAGGTGAAGCGCGGCTATGGCCGGTACCGTTCGATGTTGATATGGCCGACGTGATCGCGCTGCGTGGTCACAAAGTCTGTGTGCTGGCCTCGGGTGATCCCTTCTTTTACGGTGTCGGCGTCACACTCCTGCGGCATGTGGCTTTGGGCGAAACCATCTCCTACCCTGCCCCATCGGCCTTTTCGCTGGCGGCCTCGCGGCTGGGCTGGGCCTTGCAGGATGTGGAATGCGTTTCCTTGCACGGCCGCTCCATCGATCTCATCCGACCGCATCTGCATGCCTGTGCGAAACTCATCGTCCTGACATCGGATGAAAAAGCCCCTGCCCTTTTGGCGGCACTTTTGTCGGAGAATGGATTCGGGCCTTCGGATTTTAGTTTACTGGAGGCTTTGGGCGGTCCGCGCGAGAAAATAAGGCACGGCAAGGCCGCTGCGTTTTCTCATAACGATATCGATCCGCTGAATGTTGTGGCAATTCATGTCGTGGCGGATGAAAAGGCGCGCATCCTACCCTACGTCCAAGGTCTGGATGACGCTCTGTTCGAACATGATGGTCAGATGACCAAGCGCGAAATACGTGCCGTCACCCTCTCCTCTCTTGCTCCACGTCACGGCGAATTGCTGTGGGATATCGGTGCGGGCTCCGGCTCCATCGGCATCGAATGGATGCTGGCACATTCCTCGTTGCGCGCCATCGGCATCGAGCAGAATGCGGAACGGGCTGAACGCGCCATGCGCAATGCTGAAGCCTTCGGCGTGCCGGGGCTGGAGGTGGTCATTGGTGCGGCACCGGATGCTTTCGAGGGCTTGGCCACGCCTGACGCCATTTTCATCGGCGGCGGTGGCAGCGAAGATGGCGTGCTGGATGGCGCTATCGAGGCCATGAAGCCCGGCGGTCGGTTAGTGGCCAATGCGGTGACACTGGAGATGGAGGCGATGCTGCTGGCCGCTCAGGCGCGGTTGGGTGGTTCGCTGATCCGGCTTGAGGTCGCGCGCGCGTCGCCGGTTGGTTCCATGCAGGGTTGGCGTCCGGCCATGCCGGTTACGCAATGGGCATGGGTCAAGCCGTGATTGTTGCCGGGATCGGATGCCGCAAGGGAACCAGTGCAGAGACGATCATCGCTGCACTCGAGGCGGCGTCGAAAGAACACGGCGTGGCGATCGATTTCATTGCAACGGCGCCCATTAAGGCCGATGAGCCAGGTTTGCTGGAGGCAGCTACGCGGCTCAATATGGCCTTCGTCGTGGTGGCGCAGCCCGATTTCGAACTGGCTAGCGGCCGCACCATTACCCATTCGGCTGTCAGCCTGAAGCATTCCGGTTCGCTAAGCCTCAGCGAGGCCGCGGCGCTTGCGGCTCTGGGACCACAATCAAGGCTGATCGCCCCGCGAATGGTGATCGGCGATATGACGGTGGCGCTTGCCACTTTAGGAGACGACGAATGACGGTTCATTTTATCGGCGCAGGACCGGGTGCGGCAGACCTTATTACCGTGCGCGGGCGCGATCTCATCGCTGCCTGCCCGGTCTGCCTTTATGCGGGCTCGCTGGTGCCGAAGGCGCTGCTGGACTATTGCCCTCCCGGTGCCCGCATCGTCGATACGGCAGCGCTATCGCTCGATGATATCGAGGCTGAATATGCCGCCGCCGCCCGTGACGGCAAGGACGTGGCCCGGCTGCATTCCGGCGACCTCTCGGTCTGGAGCGCCATGGGCGAGCAAATCCGCCGTCTGGAGCGTCTGGGGCTGGATTACACCGTCACACCCGGCGTTCCCTCCTTTGCCGCTGCCGCTGCCACGTTACGGCGGGAATTGACGGTGCCGGAAGTAGCCCAAAGCCTCGTGCTGACCCGCGTGTCGGGCCGCGCCTCCAAAATGCCGGAGACGGAAACGTTGAAGGCATTCGGCGCGACGGGTGCGACGCTCGCCATCCACCTTGCCATCCATGCCATTGCCAAGGTGGTCGAGGATTTGACGCCGCTTTATGGAGCGGACTGCCCCGTTGCCATCGTCGTGCGGGCGTCATGGCCGGAGGAGCGGATCATCAAGGGCACGTTGGGCGATATCGAAGCAAAGCTTGCAGAAGAACCGGTGGAGCGCACAGCGCTGATTTTCGTCGGCAAGGGCTTGGCGTCGGAGGATTTCCGCGAAAGCGCGCTTTACAGCACGGATTATGTGCGGCGGTTCCGCTCGCCGGATGGAAAAGCCGAAACGTGATGGGATGGCGCGAAGCCGTAGCGCCCCTTTAATGCTCCCTCGCGGTCAAACACCAGAATTTCGAGCGCAGTCTCCGGCGTATTGAGCGCATCCGCCGCCGTTTTCCAGGCCTTCTCGGCCACGACGCTGCCCAAGTCTATGCCCGCGTTGCCTGCCATGGTGAAGGCATGGGACACGGTGTTGGCGTGGCGGATGACGTCTACCAAAGCCTCGTCTCCACCCGCTTCCGTCGCGAGTTTCGCCAGCGCATCCAGATCCGCGAGGCCACGCTTGGAATGGACGTCGAGCATGCCTTGGGCGAGCTTGGTCATTTTGGCGACGCCACCGGCAATGGTCAGTTTCTCGACCGGGTGGGTCCGCAGATATTTCAGCATTCCGCCGATGAAATCGCCCATATCGATCAGGGCCGTTTCCGGCAGGCCGTGCAGGGCTTGTCCGGCTTTTTCCGAGGCATTACCCGTCGCACCAAGAATATGGGGCAGCCCCTCGGCACGTGCCACGTCTATGCCCCGCCAGATGGAGTGAATCCAGGCCGAGCACGAAAAGGGAATGACGATGCCTGTTGTGCCAAGAATGGAGATGCCGCCGATGATACCGAGCCTGCCATTCAGCGTCTTCTCGGCGATCTTCTCGCCATTTTCGACGGATATCTCCACTTCGAAATCGGCATTCTCGCCTGCGACCTCGTGGATGGCTTTCTCGATCATCTTGCGCGGTACGGGATTAATCGCAGGCTCCCCGACGGCCAGCGGCAGTCCAGGACGTGTAACGATGCCAACGCCGCTGCCCGCCTTGAAGGTGATGCCGCTGCCGGGTTTTCCGGGGCGCACACTGCTTTCCACCAACGCACCGTGGGTCACGTCAGGGTCATCGCCCGCGTCTTTTATGACGCCGGCCTTGGCAAAGCCATCGCCTCGATGGCTGGTGGCCAGCGAAAAGCCGACGCGCTTGCCGCTTGGAAGTTCGATCTCGACAGGGTATGGAAACTCACCGGTCAGCAACGCGGTGCAGGCAGCCTTCGTTGCCGCCGTCGCGCAAGCGCCGGTCGTCCAGCCGCGACGCAGATTTTTTCCATCCGTTTCCATCGTGTTTCTATAGCGGTTACGGGTTTGGCCGTCATGGGGAAACAGCAACGATAAAATGTAAGGCCCTTATTTTGAAGACCGTTGGAGATGTTACACCACCCTCATTCCTGTGCCTGTCACAGGAATCCAGTCGTCGCGCGTCTGCGCGGCGGGACGAGTCTTTTCAGCCCAAGGACTTGGGCTGGCTAGATTCCTGTGACGAGCACAGGAATGAGGGAAGACGGGTATGACGGCGCGGGCGATCATCATAGGCGCACCGCGCTCCGGGTCGGGCAAGACCAGCGTCACTATCGGGCTTCTGCGAGCCTTTGCGCGGCGTGGCGTAAAGGTGCGTGGCATCAAGACCGGGCCTGATTATATCGATCCGGGTTTCCATGCCTTTGCGGCTGGCACGCCGGGGCTCAATCTCGATAGCTGGGCCATGCAGCCGGATTTGCTGCGGCACTTGTTTGCGCAGCAGGCCGAAGACGCAGAACTGCTGCTGATCGAAAGCGCCATGGGTCTGTTCGATGGCATCGTCGTGCCGGAGAACAGAACCGGTTCTGCCGCTGATCTAGCGAGGCTGTTCAGCATTCCCGTGTTGCTGGTGCTGGATGTCTCCGGCCAGTCGCAGACAGCCGCTGCCGTCGCCCACGGCTTTGCCCATTACGATCCGGCAGTCAAAATGTCTGCCGTGGTGTTGAACCGTGGGGGCAGTGAAAGACACCGCACGCTGTGTTCGGACGCCATTGAAAAAATCGGTCTGCCGGTTGCGGGCTGCGTGATGCGCGATCCCTCGCTGGTTCTGCCGGAGCGGCATCTGGGGCTGGTGCAGGCCAGCGAGCATCCGGAAATCGATGCGCATATCGAACGTCTCGCGGATGCGATGGAAAGCTCTATCGATCTTGATGCACTCCTGGCGCTCGCCAGTCCGGTCGATCTATCGCAGGGCTCGGTGGATGCCGCCATTGCGCCGCCCGGTCAGCGCATTGCCTTGGCGCAGGATGCGGCCTTTACCTTTCTCTATCCCCACCTCCAGCGCCACTGGCGTGAAGCGGGGGCCGAGATCATCCCTTTCTCGCCACTGGCAGATGAAGCGCCGGATGAGTCCTGCGACATCTGCTGGCTGCCGGGGGGCTACCCAGAGCTTTACGCAGGACAGCTTGCAGCGGCGCATCGGTTCAAGGCGGGTCTTGACCGGTTTTCACAGACCAAACCGGTCCACGGTGAGTGCGGTGGGTACATGGTGCTGGGTGATGCTTTGGAAGATGCAGATGGCGTCACGCATGCGATGACCGGTCTTTTGTCGCACGCCACCAGCTTTGCCAAACGCAAGATGAACCTCGGCTATCGGCAGGCGACGATATCAGCAGATAGCCCCATCGGGCGTGCTGGTGATGTCCTGCGTGGCCACGAGTTCCACTATGCACGCGTCATCGATCAAGGTCATGATGAAGCCTTTGCGCAGATTGCCGATGGGCAGGGAAAGCCGATTGGTGCGTCCGGCGGCAGACGCGGCTTTGTTACGGGTACGTTTTTTCACGCCATCGCCAAAGGTTGAATTTTTCTCATCGATGATGCGGTGGAGGAATTCCTGGGGGATGCCTATATTGCTTTGGAGTGCTGAACGCTGGCGCTTGATCCATTGAACAAGGACAGATTTTCATGACCGAGAAATCCCCCGAGAATAACTTTCCTGCCGGTTACGAACCAGCCGATGTCTGGGAATGGGAAAAGGGCAATGGCGGTCAGTTCGCCAATATCAATCGCCCGATAGCCGGTCCGACGCACGACAAGGAATTGCCGGTCGGCAAGCATCCGCTGCAGCTCTATTCGCTGGCGACGCCAAACGGCCAGAAGGTCGGCATCATGCTGGAAGAACTGCTGGCCGCAGGCCATACGGGCGCCGAATATGATGCATGGCTGATCAAGATCGGCGATGGCGACCAGTTCGGCTCCGGTTTCGTCAAGGCCAATCCGAATTCGAAAATCCCGGCACTTGTGGATCATTCCACGCCAGAACCGACGCGAGTCTTCGAAAGCGGCTCGATCCTGCTCTATCTCGCCGAAAAATTCGGTGCCTTTCTCCCTAAAGATCACAAGGCACGCACCGAGGCGATCAACTGGCTGTTCTGGCAGATGGCGTCCGGCCCTTATCTGGGCGGCGGCTTCGGCCACTTTTATGCCTACGCGCCTGTTCACATCAAATATGCCATCGATCGTTTTGCCATGGAAGCCAAGCGCCAGCTTGACGTGCTGGACCGCCATCTGGCAGAGAACCAGTATCTGGCCGGTTCGGAGTATTCGATTGCGGATATCGCCGTCTGGCCATGGTATGGCAATCTGGCGCGCGGACAGTCTTATCCGAAGGCCGATGTCTTCCTGGATGTGAAGAGCTACAAGAACCTTCAGCGTTGGGCGGCGGAGATCGCGGAACGTCCGGCCGTCAAGCGGGGTCGCATGGTCAACAAGGCCAATGGCGATCCTTCGGAACAATTGCATGAACGCCACGATGCGTCCGACTTCGATACGAAGACACAGGACAAAATCGGCAAGGCCTAAGGAGAAGAGAATGGCAAACCTGCCCGACATGACCAAACATCGTGGTTTTCCATCCGGCATGCCGAGCACGGGTATTCAATTCACCATACGCCGCGCAAATCCGCGCGGCGTCACTCCCGTCAAATACATTCCCCGCCGCGCCCGCAACGATTCACCGGAACACAAGGTGGATGCGGCCTTTCTGCACGCGCTGTGGCACCACTTCGGCAACGAGCCCTTCGAACGCGGCAATCTGGATGCTGCGCGTCTCAGCCTGCTATTTGGGCGCGAAGTCGTGGCTGCGGAAAAGAATTTCGACCCGATCTCCTATGAGGCGATGCTTGTCATCGATGAGCGAGTGGCGCGGCAGAACTTCCCCGAATCCTTCGAGAACTACTTCCAGATCGACTGAAATCATCCGCTGCGGCAAAGTGGAGCGGGCCCAGAAAGTTTCTGTGCTTTGCCGATTTGAGATGATATAGAGCACGCCAGTTTCATCGATTTCGGCGTCTGCCATGTTCAGGCATATCCTCTGCGTCATCATTGCAAGTGCGTGTCTCCTGCTGCCTGCCGGTATCGGGACGGGCGATGCTGCCCATAGCGGCGAGGATTACGCCACGCTGGAAAAGCTGGGCAAGGCCCTGTTCCACGACAACAACCTGTCCATGAACCGCACAATGTCCTGCTCCACCTGCCATATGGAAGCGGCTGGCTTTACCGATGCGCGCGAGAGCGACAAGGTGGGCCACGATGTTTCGCTGGGCGATGACGGCGGCTCCCTGGGTGATCGCAATGCGCCGAGCGCGGCCTATGCGAAATTCTCGCCACCCTTCGGCAGGAACGCGGCTGGCGAATATGTCGGCGGGCAATTCTGGGACGGGCGCGCATCGTCGCTGGAAGAGCAGGCCGGTGGCCCGCCTTTAAATCCGGTTGAAATGGGCATGCCCGACAAGGCCACTGTCGCCAAGCGGCTGAAGGAAAACCCGGATTACGCCGCAGCCTTCGGCACGCAGTTCGGCAATGATGTCTTCAAGACCGATGATGCCGCCTTTGCGGCGATGAGCAAAGCACTGGCCGCCTTCGAGCGCTCGGACGAGTTTTCGACCTTCGATTCGAAATATGATCGCTTCCTGCGCGGCGAGGAAAAGCTGACCGATCAGGAAGAGCTGGGCCGCGTCTTGATGTCATCGACACAGTTCACCAACTGCAACACCTGTCACGAGATCAAAGGCCCCAATGGGCTTTCCGACGGCATTTTCACGAACCACAAATATTTCAACATCGGCGTTCCCGCCAACAAGGCGGTCAGGGCGGCAAATGGTTCGATGCCCGATGCCGTCGATCTGGGTCTTGCCCAAAACCCCGCCGTTGCGGGCGATCCCGCCCAGCGCGGCAAGTTCAAGGTGCCGACCCTGCGCAATGTCGCTGTCACCGGCCCTTATATGCACAATGGCGTGTTCAAGGATTTGCGCACCGTCGTGCTGTTTTACGTGAAGTACAAAAGCAAGAAGCCCAGCCGTCAGATCAACCCGGAAACGGAGCAGGCGTGGGATACGCCAGAGGTGCCCGAGAATATCGCCATGACGGAACTCACGGCAGCACCGGCGCTGGACGATAAGCGGGTGGATGCCATCGTCGCCTTTTTGAAAACGCTGACAGACAAGCGCTACGAGCATCTCCTGCCGAAAGAAGATGCCGGGCAGGACGCAACGCCCCCTGCCCAGAATGTTTCGATCAGGCCGACAGCGCCTTGAATTCTGCCAGAACCGCGTCGCCCATTTCAGATGTGCTGACCTGACGACTGCCGTCCGCCATGATGTCGGCGGTGCGGATGCCCTTGTCGAGAACATTGGCGATGGCCGTTTCCAGCTTGGTTGCTTCGTCCACCATGTTGAAGGAATAACGCAGGCACATGGCGAATGACGCGATCATGGCGATCGGGTTGGCGACGCCCTTGCCGGCAATGTCAGGGGCAGAGCCGTGTACGGGCTCATACATGGCCTTGCGCTTGCCTGTCTTGGCATCCGGTGCGCCGAGCGAAGCGGATGGCAGCATGCCGAGCGAACCCGTCAACATGGCGGCAACGTCGGACAGCATGTCGCCGAACAGATTGTCGGTGACGATGACGTCGAACTGCTTGGGCTTGCGCACCAGCTGCATGCCACCGGCGTCAGCCAGCATATGCTCCAGCTGAACATCCTTGAACTTTGCCGCGTGGGTTTCGGTAACAACCTGGTTCCACAGAACGCCCGATTTCATGACATTGCGCTTTTCCATGGAGCAGACGCGGTTGCCGCGGGTGCGGGCAAGTTCGAAGGCGACGCTGGCAATGCGCTCGATTTCGAACGTGTCATAGATCTGGGTGTCGATGCCGCGCTTCTGGCCGTTACCGAGATCGATGATCTGCTTCGGCTCACCGAAATAAACGCCGCCGGTCAGTTCACGAACGATAAGAATGTCGAGGCCTTCGACAAGCTCCTGTTTCAGCGAGGATGCGGCAGCCAGCGCCGGGTAGCAGATCGCCGGGCGCAGATTGGCGAAAAGCTCCAGGTCCTTGCGCAAGCGCAGGAGACCGGATTCGGGTCTGACCTCGTAAGGCACACTATCCCACTTGGGGCCGCCGACGGCACCGAACAGAATGGCGTCTGCGGCCAACGCCTTTTCCATATCCGCATCGGAGATGGCCACGCCGTGGGCGTCATAAGCGCTGCCACCAACGAGGCCTTCTTCCGTCTTGAAACCAGCGGCCTTCTCGCTGTTCAGATAATCGATCAGCTTGCGGACTTCCGCCATGGCCTCAGGGCCGATGCCGTCACCGGGCAGCAGGAAAAGCGTGCGCACTGTCATGAAAACCCTCCTTGGCCACACCGCAAGACCGCTGATGGTCTCGAAATGGCGGGCGCGTCAAAAAATCCGTAGTCCCGCAACGTCAATCGCCGCAGGGTGCGGGCTTCTTAACCTTCGCAATGGCCTATTTCAAGGAAGGCAAAAGCCGATTTGGTACGGGAAGCACCAAACCGGCCTTGAATGCGTGCGAAAAGGATCAGGCCCAGGGACGCGCGGAGGCGTTGGTCTTTTCGAAGCCTTCGATGGCGCCGGCATGTTCCAGCGTCAGGCCGATATCATCAAGGCCGTTCAGCATGCAGTGGCGCTTGAACTCATCCAGCTCGAACTTGATCGTGCCACCGTCAGGACCGCTGATTTCGAGATTTTCGAGATCGACGGTCACCACGGCGTTGGAGCCGCGCGATGCGTCATCCATCAGCTTTTCCAGATTTTCCGGACTGACGACGATGGGCAGAATGCCGTTCTTGAAACAGTTGTTGTAGAAGATATCGGCAAAGCTTGTGGAGATCACACAGCGAATGCCGAAGTCCAGCAACGCCCAGGGCGCATGTTCGCGAGATGAACCGCAGCCGAAATTGTCACCAGCGACAAGGATTTGCGCGTTGCGATAGGCGGGTTTGTTCAGCACGAAATCGGGATTGTCGGAACCGTCATCCAGATAGCGTGACTCGGCGAAAAGACCCTTGCCGAGGCCGGTGCGCTTGATGGTCTTGAGGTAATCCTTCGGAATGATCATGTCCGTATCGACATTGACGACCGGCATGGGGGCGGCAACACCCGTCAGCTTGGTGAACTTATCCATCTCTCACTCCGAAATGTTACGACTATAAGCGCAGGTCTTGCACGCTTTAAGCCGCAATAGCGCACAATCGGGAATATTTGAAGGCCAAACAGCGCGCAGTCGGTACACCCCGTTAAAAGACGGCGTGTCGGAAAGCTTGTTTTGACGAAATCTCAGTGCCAGGCGAAGCCGAGCTTGCGCAACTGCACGCCCGCGAAGTCTTCCATGCCTTCCGCCACGTCCTTGCCGCCATGCGAGCGGAAGAAGCGGTTGGCGACATCGCTGTCTTCCAGGCACCAGACGACGACGCCCTTGCAGCCCAGCGATTTCAGCAGGCGTCTTGCCTCTGTAAACAGAACGGACCCGAGGCCCATGCCCTGATATTCGGGGCGCAGATAAATCTCGTAGATTTCGCCATCATAGGGCAGGCCACGGGCGCGGCTGAGGCCAAGGGTGGTGTAGCCGGCAATCACGCCCGCCACTTCCACAACCAGCATTGTGGCAGACCCACGAGCGGCCTTGCGCCACCATGTCTCGTTGCGACGATCCAGCATTTGCCGCAGGGGCTTATGGGGAATGAGACCCGCATAGGCCTGCTGCCACGACGATCTGTGCGCATCGGAAATGGCGTGCGCATCGTCCGGCTCTGCTCGGCGAATGTCTATGGATAACGTTTTCATAACGCGATTCTGACCCCGGCGGAGAAAACTTACCAGCCATAAAGGTTAACGGCTTGAAGCTTACCCACAGCCTATTCATGTGGATGAAGGGTAAAAATTAACGCTATATTTACCATTGAGGCAAGCCGCATGCGACTCAAGCCCCAAATAAAACGGTGAGACGGTTAACGCGCAGCCGCAAATAAAAAACCCGGCGCAATGGCCGGGTTTTCCAAATTCAGAAATGATGCCGAATATCAGCCGGCAAGCTTTGCCTTGTCGAAACGCTTGCGGTCGTTGGCGTCCAGGAACATCTTGCGCAGACGGATGGACTTTGGCGTCACTTCCATCAGTTCGTCGTCCTGAATCCACGACAGGGCGCGGTCCAGCGTCATGCGGATCGGCGGCGTCAGCTTGACGGCTTCGTCCTTGCCGGCAGCGCGGATGTTGGTCAGCTGCTTGCCCTTGAGAACGTTGACCTCAAGGTCGTTGTCGCGGGTGTGAATGCCGATGATCATGCCAGCATAAACCTTTTCGCCGGGCTCGATCATCATCGGGCCGCGATCTTCCAGGTTGAACATGGCGTAGGCAACGGCTTCACCGGCACCGTTCGACAGCAGAACGCCGTTGACGCGACCACCGATAGCGCCCTTGAACGGCTGGTAGTCGTGGAACAGACGGTTCATGATCGCCGTGCCGCGTGTGTCTGTCAGCAGTTCGGACTGGTAGCCGATAAGGCCACGGGTCGGTGCGAGGAACTTCAGGCGAACACGGTTGCCGCCGGATGGGCGAAGCTCGGTCATTTCTGCCTTACGCTCGGACATCTTCTGAACGACGATACCAGAATGCTCTTCATCGACGTCGATGACGACTTCTTCGATCGGCTCGATGGTCTGGCCGCTCTCGTCCTTCTGCATGACGACGCGTGGACGCGACACGGCAAGCTCGAAGCCTTCGCGACGCATGGTCTCGATCAGAACGGCAAGCTGCAATTCGCCACGACCGGACACGAAGAACGAATCCTTGCCTTCGGCTTCTTCGATCTTCAGCGCAACGTTGCCTTCGGCTTCCTTGTAGAGACGGTCGCGGATAACGCGCGATGTCACCTTGTCGCCTTCGGTGCCAGCCAGCGGGCTGTCGTTGACGATGAAGGACATCGTAACCGTTGGCGGATCGATTGGCTGTGCAGTCATCGCTTCGGTAACGGAAGGATCACAGAACGTGTCGGCAACCGTGCCCTTGGACAGGCCAGCGATAGCAACGATGTCGCCCGCATGGGCCTCTTCGATGGCCGTGCGCTCGATACCGCGGAATGCGAGGATCTTGGAAATACGACCGGTTTCGATGGTCTTGCCATCCTGGCCCAGAACCTTGACGGCCTGGTTCGGCTTGATCGAGCCGGAAGCGATACGACCGGTGATGATGCGGCCGAGGAAGGGGTTGGCTTCGAGGATCGTGCCGATCAGACGGAAGGGACCTTCTTCGACAGTCGGCTCAGGCACGTGCTTGAGGACGAGGTCGAGAAGTGGTGCGAGACCGTCTTCCTTCGGACCTTCAGGATTGACGTTCATCCAGCCATCGCGACCGGAACCGTAAAGGATCGGGAAGTCGAGCTGCTCGTCGGTGGCATCGAGGTTCGCGAAAAGGTCGAATACTTCGTTGATGACCTCTTCATGGCGGCCATCGGGACGGTCGATCTTGTTGATCGCGACGATAGGCTTGAGGCCAACCTTGAGAGCCTTGGAGACCACGAACTTGGTCTGTGGCATTGGGCCTTCGGACGAGTCGACCAGAACGATCGCGCCGTCCACCATCGACAGAATACGCTCGACTTCACCACCGAAGTCGGCGTGGCCGGGGGTGTCGACGATGTTGATACGAACACCCTTCCACTCGACCGACGTCGCCTTGGCCAGAATGGTGATGCCGCGTTCTTTTTCCAGGTCGTTACTGTCCATGACGCGCTCCGCAACGCGCTGGTTTTCGCGGAACGAACCGGACTGTTTCAGAAGCTCGTCAACGAGCGTCGTTTTGCCATGGTCAACGTGCGCGATAATCGCGATGTTGCGAATTGCCATTGTTCAATATCTCTGAAGTTGGGGCGTCATATCTTGGATGCGCCAATTTAGTCTGGCGGGCCTATAACCTTTTTTTTGCAAATGCGAAAGGGGGCTTGTGACATAAGCCCTCTGCGATCAGGTTCTAGCTGAGAAACATGACAGAGTTTCGAATGCGGAAAAAAGTGTTAAAGAAACGACTTTCCGGTCGCAGTCTCCAAGACGCCAGCAAGTTGCTTCGCCAACATGCCTTCAAGCAATGCTTCCATCTCGGATAAATCATAGGGGCCTTCCAGAGGACTAAGGTCGGCATGCTCAAGCGCAGAAAAATACGGGCCTCTGTTGTCTACGATTTGATCGGGGATCGTGTTCTTGCCGGGAAGCAAGAGGCCTAGCTTTATCGACAGAACGAGATAGGACACCATTCGCGACGTCCGGCCATTACCGTCACTGAATGGGTGAATCCAGTTCAAGCGCCACATGATAAATGATGACAAATGGACGGCGGTAGATTCAGTCCAGTGATCATTCACGTAATCGCACATGTCTTCGACAAGTTCAGGCACGCGAAATGCGTCTACGGGCTTATGTCTGCTTCCCTGTATTTCAACGGAAGCAGGACGAAAATTGCCGGCGTAATTGCTGATGCCTTGCAAAGCCTCTCGGTGAAGACTGAGGATTGTCGAAGGCCGCAGCTTCCATTTCCCTTGCTTGTCCAAGGCATCGACAATCATATTGCGCGCAAGATCGAACTGAAGCAGCCCATTAAGGGCTTCAGCCTCGGCTTGCTTCAGCGGGTCGGTGATAACCGGTGCCTCGCTTGCAACGCTATGACGCCGTATTCCGTCAGTCATTCTTCTTGTTCGCCATCTCGTCTGCGATGCGATCAACCATATCCCGCGTAATCAGCTCATTTTCGAAATGTGTATTTCCATAGGCAAAGCTCCGCCGTTGCATCTCGATGTCTTGGCGTGTTTGCGGAACGTTCTTCGCAGCCTCAATCAGCTTTTTCAGAGGTTCGTTCAAGTCGTTCTCCTAGGTATGCGTGTAAGCGCTATTATATCGCACATGCTGACACTCACAATGTAGCGTTCATGATGACGAGATAAAATTGTGTCGGGCTGGAGAAATCCCCTTACACCAGTCCGCGCTTTTCCAGCATTGCATCCGGGCTCGGCATCTTGCCGCGAAATGCCTTGTAGGTCTCTTCCGGATCGATCGAACCGCCGACGGAATAGATGTTGTCCTTCAGCTTGCGCGCCATATCCGCATTGAAGGGGTCGCCGGTTTCCTCGAAGGCTGCGAAGGCATCGGCGTCCAGGACCTCGGACCACACGTAGGAATAGTAGCCCGCCGAATAGCCATCGCCGGAAAAGACGTGCTGGAAATGCGGGGTGGCGTGGCGCATGACGATGGATTTCGGCATGTCGAGCGAGATGAGAACCTCGGCCTGAACGGCCATCGGATCGGCAACGGTACCGCGTGTGTGAAACGCCATATCGACCAGTGCCGAGGAGGTGAATTCGACCGTGTTGAAACCGGCATTGAAGGTTTGGGCTGCCAGAACCTTGTCCAGCAGCGCCTTTGGCATCGGTGCACCTGTCTCGTAGTGCAGGGCGTATGTCTCAAGGATTTCCGGCACGGTCAGCCAGTGTTCGTAAAGCTGCGACGGCAGTTCCACGAAGTCGCGCGAAACCCCTGTGCCCGATACCGAGGGGTAGGTCACGTTGGACAGCATGCCGTGCAGCGCGTGGCCGAATTCGTGAAACAGCGTGCGTGCATCGTCCAGAGACAAGAGAGCAGGCTTTCCTTCGGAAGGCTTGGCAAAATTGCAGACATTGTAGATGATCGGCAATTCGCCTGCCGTGCCATTCTTCAGCGGCAGCTTGTGCTGCGACTGGAATGAACTCATCCATGCGCCAGACCGCTTCGAAGGGCGGGCGAAGAAATCGGCGAGGAACATGGCGACGAGATCGCCCTTGTCATCGCGAATTTCGAAGGTCCGTACATCGGGGTGATAGGCTGTGACGTCTTTCAGTTCGATTGCTTTGATGCCGAACAGTCTGTGCGCCACATCGAAGCAGGCTTCGATGATTTTTTCCATTTGCAGATAGGGCTTCAGCTCGGCTTCGGAGAAGCTGAATTTCTTTGCGCGAAGTTTTTCGGCGTAATGACGCCAGTCCCATGGCATGACGTCGTGGTTCTTGCCCTCATCGGCAATCACCTCGGCCAGTTCAGCTTCTTCTTCGCCTGCGCGGGCAACGGCCTTATCCCAAACCTGCATCAGCAGCGTGTTCACCGCGTCTGGCGTCTTCGCCATGGTATTGTCCAGCTTGTAGGCGGCAAAATTGTCGTAGCCCAGAAGCTTTGCCTTTTCATCGCGCAGTTCCAGCGTGCGTTTCACCGTATCGCGATTGTCGGTTTCGCCACCGTTTTCACCGCGTGCGACCCACGCTTTGAAGGCTTGCTCGCGCAGATCGCGGCGTTCGGAAAATGTCAGGAACGGCTCGATGATCGAGCGGGAAAGGGTCACGGCGAATTTGCCCTCTTCGCCATGTTCGCGCGCAGCACCAGCCATGGCATCGCGCAGAAAGCCGGGAATGCCCGCAAGCTCTTCATCGGAAGACAAAAGCAGTTTCCAGCTTTTCTCGTCGGCCAGAACGTTCTGTCCGAATTTTGCTCCGAGACCGGCAAGTTCTTCATTGATGGCGGCAAGCCGCTCCTGATGGTCCTTTTCCAGTTTCGCGCCAGAGCGCACGAAGCCCTTCCAATGCCGTTCCAGAACGCGCAGTTCCTCGCCCGTCAGGCCAAGCTCATCGCGTTTTTCCCAGAGCGTATCGACGCGCTTGAACAGCGCTTCATTCATGCTGATCTTGGAGTAATGTCGCGACATTTTCGGCGCGATCTCGCGTTCGAGCGCCTGAATGGCCGGATTGGTATGCGCGCCTGCCTTGTTCCAGAACAGCGCGGATACCCGCGACAGGGCATCGCCAGCGATTTCAAGCGCAATGATGGTGTTGGCGAAGCTCGGTTCTTCGGTGCTCTCAGCAATCTCGTTGATTTCGGCGTCATGCGAGGTCAGCGCCGCATCGAAAGCGCCAGCAAAATCCTCGTCGCGGACCTGTTCAAACCGGGGCAGACCATTTTTTCCATTCCATTCTGTCAAGGATGGGTAGAGCGTGGCGGTGGAAGTCATGGTCAAGTCCTCATGCAGATGCGATTTGCAACCATATGGGCATGGCTGCGGCCACGTTTCAATATGGTCGGATCAACAAGATGGGTTGCTTGCTTTACTGCTGTGGGCGCAAAACTATTTCCGCGCAGGCCTGTGGGCGTGGGCAGCAAGCCTTGCCAGCAAGGTTGGAATTTTTAATAAGAGAGCCTTACGAACAAGGCGCGCCATGAACACGTCCCTCGAAAAAGAATCACTGGCCTTCCTGCTCAACAGCAGTGCGCGGTTTCTCAACAGCGTCTTTGAGCGGCGTATCGGTGAGGCTGGGCTTGGGCTGACGCCGGGGGAGGCGCGCGCGCTTTTGACGGTCGCCGCCATCGATGGCAGCAAACAGGCCGATATTGCCAGCCGCATCGGGCTCGAGCCGATGACGGTCTGCACCTATCTCGACAAGCTGGAATCGCTCGATCTGGTAGAGCGTCGACCGAACCCCGATGATCGCCGCTCCAAATGCATTTATCTCACCCAGGCTTCATCGGACCTGCTCGTCGCCATTCGCCGCGAGGTGGATAGCCTCATCGTTCAGGCGACCGATGGTTTCGATGAGAACGATCTGTCCAAATTTCACACTCTCCTGACGATCCTGCAGAAAAACCTGCAGATGGCGGCGAGCGACAAAAGCAAGCAGATCTCGCAATGACCCAAGGCCACCCTCCGATGACGGTGCGACGCACTGCCATTCTCGGCGCGATGCTGACCTCGCTCGGGCCGGTGTCGATGGCGATCTATACGCCCGCCATGCCGGAACTCGTCAGAGCCTTTGCGACGACCGAATCTGCCATCAAGATGAGCCTGACGCTCTATTTCGGCGGTTTCGCCGTGGCCCAACTCGTGTCCGGCGCTATGTCGGATGCTTTCGGTCGACGCAAGGCGACCATCCTGTTTTTGCTGATCTATCTGGCAGGCGGCGCTCTTGCAGCTTTTGCGCCCAGTGTCGGGGTTCTGCTGGCGGCCCGTCTCATTCAGGGTATTGGCGCATCCGTCGGGGTTACCGTTGCCCGGGCTGTCGTGCGTGACCAGTTCAGCGGCCCGCAGGCCACGGCCATCTTGAACCTCATCGGCATCATGCTGGCGGTCGGCCCGGCGGCTGGGCCGACGATTGGCGGCCTGTCTTTGCTGGCCTTCGGCTGGCAATCGGTCTTTGTGCTGATGCTCGCCTTCGGGCTGATATCGGTCACAGCCGTCATTTTATGTCTTCGTGAGACGACGGTGCCGGACCCTAGCCGTCTGCGGCCATCCCGCCTGCTCAGCGCTTATGGAGAGCTTCTGGCGTCACCGCGTTTCCTGCTTTCGGCGCTGGTGCTGGGCGGATCTGTCGGGGCCCTCTACGCGCAATCCACCATGCTGCCCTTCGTCCTCATCAACGAGGTCGGATTATCGCCAACCGCCTTTGGTGTGGGTATGTTGATGCAATCGGGCGCCTATTTTTTGGGGTCTATCGCCCTGCGTTTCATCGCGCGCAGGATTGGCGACCGTCGCTCGGCGGTGATGGGTCTTTGCATGTCGGCAACAGGTGGGGTGCTGATCTTTCTCTCGGTCCACCTCATCTCGCCTTCGTTTCTCTCGATCATGGGGCCGGTTGCGGTCGCGACCTTCGGGCTTGCACTGTTGACGCCCTACATCATCACGGCGGGCATGGGCCCGTTTCCGCATATTGCCGGATCGGCATCGGCCATGATGGGTTTTATCCAGATGAGTGCGGGATTTCTGGCGGGTGTCGCCGCCTCGCTGCTCGGTTCGCCACTCACGAGTTTTGGCACGATTATTCCCTTGATGGAACTGAGTGCGGTGGCGAGTTACATCGGCTTCGTCATTCTGTCGCGCAGGCAGACATGAAAAAGCCCCGGAGGTCCGGGGCTTTCAAGATCGGTTTCAGCAAGTCTTACTTGCCGTAATTGCGCTTGGCCAGCGTGCGCAGGCGCAGCGCATTGAGCTTGATGAAGCCTGCTGCATCCTTCTGGTCATAAGCGCCCTGGTCGTCCTCGAAGGTGACCAGCTTGTCGGAATAGAGCGACTTTGCCGATTCGCGACCGGTGACCATGACGTTGCCCTTATAGAGCTTCAGCGTCACTTCGCCTTCCACATGCTCCTGGCTCTTGTCGATCAGGGCCTGCAGCATTTCGCGCTCTGGCGAGAACCAGAAGCCGTAATAGATCAGCTCGGCGTAGCGCGGCATGATCTCGTCCTTGAGGTGGGCTGCACCCCGGTCGAGCGTGATGCTCTCGATGGCGCGGTGGGCGGCCAGGAGGATGGTGCCACCGGGTGTTTCGTAAACGCCGCGGGACTTCATGCCAACATAGCGGTTCTCGACCAGATCGAGGCGGCCGATGCCGTTGTCACGACCGTAATCGTTGAGCGCTGCCAGCAATGTCGCAGGCGACATTTCGACGCCATTGATGGAGCAGGCGTCACCGTTGCGGAAACCAACCTTGATCGTGGTTGCCTTGTCAGGCGCTGCTTCCGGCGAAATCGTGCGCATATGCACGTATTCTGGCGCTTCGACCGCCGGGTCTTCCAGAACCTTGCCTTCGGAGGACGAGTGCAGCAGGTTGGCATCGACGGAGAACGGTGCTTCGCCCTTCTTGTCCTTGGCAACCGGGATCTGGTGCTGTTCGGCAAAGTTCAAAAGATCGGTACGGCTCTTGAACGTCCAGTCACGCCATGGGGCGATGATCTTGATATCGGGGTTCAGCGCATAGGCCGAAAGCTCGAAACGAACCTGGTCGTTGCCCTTGCCGGTCGCGCCGTGGGCGATGGCATCTGCGCCGGTCTTCTTGGCGATGTCGATCAGGTGCTTGGAAATCAGCGGGCGGGCAATCGAGGTGCCCAGCAGATAGACGCCTTCATAGACGGCATTGGCGCGGAACATCGGGAAGACGAAATCGCGCACGAATTCCTCGCGCACATCCTCGACGAAGATTTCCTTGATGCCCAGCATCTCGGCCTTCTTGCGTGCGGGCTCCAGCTCTTCGCCCTGTCCGAGGTCGGCGGTGAAGGTCACCACCTCCGCATTCAGTTCGGTCTGAAGCCATTTGAGGATAATGGAAGTATCGAGCCCGCCGGAATAGGCGAGAACGACTTTCTTTACGTCTTTCGGGAGTGCCATCAGTGAAATCCATTTGCGTGCCGGCGACATTTGGATATCGCCATTTCCTTGGGATTTCGGCACTTTTAGCGAGTTTATCGGCGGGCGCAACAAAAATGCAAAACGAGGCGCGGATGGAACGCCTTCATCGTCATGTGACTTAGAGGGATAAAAATACTAAACTTCCACCGCGTCAGTAGAGCGCATGGTTCCATGGGACGTCACTGCCGGAGATTTGAAGCGGCAGCGAAAAGGAGAAACCAATGACGATACTTCACCACGCATTCACGAAGGACAATGTTGCCGTCGTCACCGGCGCGGCATCTGGCATCGGCCTTGCCGCCGCGCGTAAATTCGCCGGTTTCGGCATGAGCGTCGTGCTGGTTGACCTCGATGGCGAGAAACTGGCTGCGGTACAAAGCGAGATCGCTGCACTTGCCGAAAACGGCAATGAGCAGATCGTTTCCATCCCGACCGACGTTTCGAAAATCGATGAGCTGGAAGCGTTGGAGCGCGCCGTTATCCAGCGGTTCGGGCGTGTCCATGTGTTGATGAACAATGCCGGTGTGCAGCCCGGCAGCGCCATTTTCGGACCGCAGGCCAACTGGGAGAAGGTCTTCGGCGTCAATCTGATGGGCGTCGTCAATGGCAGCCGTGTGTTCGGTTCCGGCATGCTGGCCCACGGCAAACCGGGCCTCATCATCAACACCGGCTCCAAGCAGGGCATCACCACCCCGCCGGGCGATCCGGCCTACAATGTGTCCAAGGCGGGCGTCAAAGCCTTTACCGAAGCCCTGGAATATGAGCTCAGAAACGCCTCCAACGGCAATATCTCCGCGCATCTTCTCATTCCCGGCTTTGTCTTCACCGGCCTTACCGCCAATGGCCGGACGGAAAAGCCATCTGGCGCATGGACGCCCGAGCAGACGGTGGATTTCATGGTCGAGAGCATCGGCAAGGGCGATTTCTACATTCTGTGCCCGGATGGCGAAGTGGACCGCAAGACGGATGAAAAACGCATCCTGTGGGCGGCAAATGATATCGTTGAAAATCGCCCGCCATTGTCGCGCTGGCATGAGGATTACAGCAACGACTTCAAATCCTTCCTGAACAGCTGATATGCCTGCCGCGCCCTCGGGCGCGGCATTCTTTCGTTTGGCTTGGCAGGCTGAGGAAACCGCGTTATGAACATGCATCAAACCCTTGCGAGTGTGGTGCCGCCGTGGATTTTCTGCCCAGCCTGCCGACCCTGATTGCCTTTACCATCGCCATCCTGCTTCTGGCGGTTACCCCCGGCCCCGATATGACGCTGTGGATCAGTCGCTCCTTGCGTGAAGGGCGCACCTCCGGCTTCATGACGCTGGTGGGCACCAATCTGGGCATTACAGTGCACACGATGCTTGTCGCCTTCGGCGTGGCAGCCCTGATCGTGGCATCACCGACGGCCTTTCTGGTGCTGAAAACCGGTGGCGCGGCCTATCTGGTTTGGCTTGCCATTCAGGCCATCCGCAAAGGCTCGAATTTCGTCATGGAGCGTCCCAAGGAGCAAAAGGCGAAGGCGTCCAAGAAGTCGGCGCTGCTCAATGGTCTGTGGGTCAATCTGCTCAATCCCAAAGTCATCATCTTCTTCATGACATTCCTGCCTCAATTCGTCAGTGCGTCCGACCCGCATGTCACGGGAAAACTGATTTTCCTCGGGTTCTGGTCCATCCTCGTCGCGCTACCCATCGGTATCGGCATCGTCATGGCGGCAGATGGCCTGTCCGGCTGGCTTCAGCGCAACCGAAAGGTCCTGCGCGGGCTGGACTATTCCATCGCAGGCGTCTTCTCTCTCTTTGCCGTGAAGATTTTCCTGACGCAGGCGAAGTAGGAATTCTCAACGCCACCCTCTTTGGGCGTCTGTCCCGATTGGCAAACCAAACAAATTGTCCACGCTTGCTAGGGAGTGACGAGCGCACCACACCCTGTTGCCGTCATCCTCGGGCTTGACCCGAGGATGACGGCAGTGGCGTAGCCACGTTCATTCCTGATTTTCTGGTAGCCTGATAACTCGACCATCAAAACCGAACAGCAGTCGGCCTCACCGGGACGAGCGTAATCAATCATCGCCTCGCCAGCACCAAACGAAAAAAGGCGGCCCGAAGACCGCCTTTAAGACATTCCCGATGACGGGAAATATTATTCAGCTGCGCCTTCAGCGGCCTTTGCTGCTGCGGCTTCTTCAGCTGCCTTGGCTTCAGCAGCTTCTGCTGCGGCCTTCTCAGCGGCCAGAGCCTGTGCTGCTGCAACCTTTTCAGCTTCGATACGTGCCTTTTCTTCGGCAGCAGCCTGACGCTCAGCGTCGTTGAGCTTACGGGCGCGAACGCCGGTGTCTTCAACGATACGGGCAGACTTGCCGCGACGGTCGCGCAGGTAGTAGAGCTTCGCGCGACGGACCTTACCGCGGCGAACGATTTCAACGCCTTCAACCAGCGGCGAGTAAACCGGGAATACGCGCTCTACGCCTTCGCCGTAGGAGATCTTGCGAACGGTGAAGCTTTCGTTGAGGCCACCGCCGGAACGGGCGATAACGACGCCTTCGTATGCCTGTACGCGGGTACGGTTGCCTTCCGTTACGCGTACGTTGACGCGAACGGTGTCACCTGGGGAGAATTCTGGAAGCGTACGCTTGGCTTCGATCTTGGCAGCCTGTTCGGCTTCCAGCTGTGCGATAATGTTGGTCATATTAACCTCTGATTTCTTCTGAAACAGCCAGAGCGCTCAACTGTCATCCCTTGAAACCTTGTCTCGGGACCATGCCTTGCGGCAGGAGCGGGTTCACCATTCTTTGCTTGCGGTTAAAGGGGTAAACCCCAGTTCCACGCGGGCCATTACAGCAAGACGACGCATTTGTCATCCCTCTTGTGACATTATTTTGTCGGTCGCTGCCTGATTGTCGTCCACCGCGTCACCGGATATGGAGGATCGGGGCGCTCTCAATGACGCGCCGGGAGGGGCCATGTCTGTGTTCATCATTCTGCTGCTGCTTGCCAGCGGCTTTCTGTCCGGTGCGGTCAACGCCATCGCAGGCGGCGGCACGTTTCTGACCTTCGGGGCCATGACGATTGCCGGCATCGCGCCGATTTCGGCCAACGCCACCTCCTCCATCGTGCAGTTTCCCGGCTACGTCACTTCGGTCATCGCCTACTGGCCGGAAATCCGCGCTCACTGGAAAGGTGCCATCGTTCTCGCCATTCTTTCCATCGCCGGATCGACCGCAGGCGCGCTGCTGCTTCTGTCGCTGGACAACCCGGCCTTCCGCCAACTCGTGCCATGGCTTCTGCTTGCCGCCACGCTTTTGTTTGCCGCAGGTCCTTGGCTGCGCCCGCGCACCAGCGCCGAGCGCTCTCCCGGCAATGCCGCAAGCCTCACCGGCCAGTTCTTCACATCCATCTATGGCGGCTTCTTCGGCGCGGGCATGGGCATCATGATGCTGGCCGTGCTGGGCCTCACATCCGGCGGCACCTATCATCACCTCAACGCGCTGAAAAACCTGCTGGCGGTGGTCATCGCCGCCGTTGCCATCGTCGTCTTCGTCGGCGGCGGCGTGGTGGCATGGCCTTCCGCGCTGATCATGATCCCGGCATCTGCCCTCGGCGGCTACAGCGGCGTCTATATCGCCCGCCGCGTCCCGCAATGGATCGTCCGCGCCCTGGTGATCTCGGTGGGGCTGTTACTCTCGGTCTATTATTTCGTCTCGGCCTGATTTGGCTTCACAAGGAGGTCGGGGCGGCGCTCTTTCGTCAGCGCCAGCGCCTGTTCATGCCGCCATGTGTCGATGGCCTTGTGGTTGCCGGAGGTCAGAACGGCGGGAATATCGCGCTCCTCCCACACCTGCGGGCGGGTGTAGTGCGGATGCTCCAGCAATCCGCCCTCGAAGCTCTCATGCACGCCCGAGAGGTCGTTGCCCATAACACCGGGCAGAATGCGCACCACGGCATCCAGCAGCGTCAGCGCCGCCGGCTCGCCACCGGATAGGATGTAGTCGCCGATGCAGACCTCTTCGAGATCGCGCGCATCGATCACCCGCTGGTCCACGCCCTCGAAGCGACCGCAGATAATGATGACGCCGTCACCGGCGGCAATCTCGCGCACCCGCTCCTGTGTGAGTGGTCGCCCACGCGGGCTCATCAGCAGGCACGGACGTGTATCGTCCGTCGAGACGGCATCGATGGCCGCCGCCAGCACATCCGGCTTCAGCACCATGCCCGCACCGCCACCGGCGGGCGTGTCATCCACGCTGCGGTGCTTGTCGGTGGCGAAGTCACGGATTTGCACCGGCTCGATCTGCCATTGGCCGCGCTCCAGCGCCTTGCCCGCCAGCGAATGGCCCAGATGACCCGGAAACATGTCCGGGTAGAGCGTCAGCACGGTTGCCTTGAATGTCATGTTAGTTTTTCTTGCCGAAGATCGGATGATCCGGGTCATCCTTGCCATCTTCGGGATTGTCGATCAGCCCGGCAGCCAAGGGGTCGATCAGGATTTTGCCGCCTTCAAGGTCGATTTCCAGAACCGCAGCCTCGGAAAAGGGAATGAGCGCGGGACGGCGGCCAGCGCCTTTCAGCTCCAGCAGATCGCCTGCGCCGAAATCGTGCACAGCGCTGACGGAGCCATAACTCTTGCCCTCGGCATCGACGGCTTCCAGCCCTTCCAGATCGGTATAGTAGAATTCGTCTTCGTCCAGACCGTCGTCGGGCAGGTTATCGCGCTCGATGAACAGTTCGACCCCGTTCAGAGCTTCCGCCGCGTTGCGGTCGTTGATGCCGCGAAAACGCACGATGACCACGGTCTTGGCTTCGCGTATCTCGAGAATTTCGAAAACCCGGCCATCCGCGGAAACCAGATTGCCGTAATCGCCGAGCGCCGTCGGATCGTCCGTAAACGAGCTGACCCGCACCTCGCCACGCAGCCCCTGCGCCGCGCCGATCTTGGCCATGAGAATGGGGTTTTCCAGCTTTGCCATCGGTCGTCCGTTTCGGTGTTCGTCTTTAAAATCTATGTACGGCATGTCGCCGTCAAAATAAACATAAACGGGTGGCGCGGAAATCCACGCCACCCGTTTCATAACCGTGCAAGCCGGAATTATTCGGCAGCAGATGCTTCTGCGGCAGCAGCAGCGGCGTCGTCAGCCTTCTGCTTCTTCTCGGCAACGCGCTCGAGAGCCTTCTTGCCTGGCTTTGCCTTTTCAGGGTTGCTGCGGGCGTCGCGGGTTGCGATGCCGGCTTCTGCGAGGAAGCGCAGAACGCGGTCTGTTGGCTGTGCGCCCTTGGCAATCCATTCCTTGACGAGGTCGCCGTTGATCTGGATGCGATCAGCGTTGTCCTTGGCAAGCATCGGGTTCCAGGAACCGACCTTCTCGAGGAAACGGCCGTCGCGTGGCGAACGGGCGTCAGCAACGACGATCTGGTAGTACGGGCGCTTCTTGGAACCACCGCGTGCGAGACGAATTTTCAGTGCCATGTTGTTTCTCCTTATAATGGCTTGTCCGCCGGTCAGGCGGTCTTGTCGGTGCCGTTGTGTTCAGCGGCAATTGCTTCATGATGCCGGATGACTTCCTTGATGATGAAGTTTAAAAACTTCTCAGCAAAATCCGGGTCCAGATCGGCGTCCTTTGCCAGACGGCGCAGACGTTCGATCTGGTATTCCTCGCGCGCCGGGTCTGCCGGCGGCAATTCGTGGGTTGCTTTCAAAACGCCAACCGCCTTGGTGCGTTGGAACCGTTCGGCCAGCATGTGCACCAGCGCCGCATCGATATTGTCGATGGACTGGCGATATTGCGAAAGTTGGGCCTTTATCTCTGCATCGGTCATGCCAGCTCTCACTTCTTCTTGCCAAAACCGGGCAGGCCGGGAAGACCACCGAGACCGGGCAGCTTCGGTCCGCCCAGACCGGGAAGACCGGGCATTCCGCCCATGCCACCAAGGCCCGGCGGCAGTCCGCCGCCCTTGCCGAGACCGGCGGCTTCCGCCTGCTTTTGAAGCGCTTCCAGCTGCTTGGGGTCCATATTGGCCAGATCAGGCATGCCGCCCATTCCGCCGCCAAGGCCCATCTTGCCCGCAAGGCCGCCCATCATCTGTTTCATGATGCCGCCCTTGCCCTTGCCGCCCATGGCTTTCATCATGTCGGCCATGCCGCGATGCATCTTGAGCAGCTTGTTGATTTCAGCCGCATCCGTGCCGGAACCGGCAGCGATGCGCTTCTTGCGGCTGTGTTTCAGAATATCCGGGTTGGCGCGCTCGGCCTTGGTCATGGAAGAGATGATGGCGATCTGGCGGTCGAACATCTTGTCGTTCAAACCCGACGCCGCCATCTTGTCCTTCATGCCCGCCATGCCGGGCATCAGGCCCATAATGCCGCCCATGCCGCCCATTTTCTTCATCTGACCCAGCTGGTCGGCCAGATCGTTCAGATCGAACTTGCCGGACTGCATCTTCTTGGCCATCGCCGCGGCTTTTTCCGCATCGATGTTTTCAGCAGCCTTTTCGACCAGCGAAACAATGTCGCCCATGCCCAGAATTCGGTCGGCGATACGGCGCGGGTGGAACTCGTCCAGCTCGCCCATGCGCTCGCCGGTGCCGATCAGCTTGATCGGCTTGCCGGTCACGGCACGCATCGAAAGCGCTGCGCCGCCACGGCCATCACCGTCCATACGGGTCAAGACGAGGCCGGTAATGCCGACGCGCTCATCGAAGTTGCGCGCCAGATTGACGGCGTCCTGACCGGTCAAGCTATCCGCGACCAGCAGGATTTCATGCGGCTTGGCGTTTTTCTTGATATCCGCCATTTCCATCATCAACGGCTCGTCGATGTGGGTACGACCGGCGGTATCGAGGATCACGACATCATGGCCGCCGAGCTTGGCCGCCTGCACGGCGCGCGAAGCGATATCGGTCGGCGATTGTCCAGCAATGATCGGCAGCGTATCGACGCCGGTCTGAACGCCGAGCTGGCGCAACTGCTCCTGCGCTGCCGGACGACGCGTGTCGAGAGATGCCATCAGCACCTTCTTCTTGTCGCGGTCGGTCAGGCGCTTGGCAATCTTGCCGGTGGTCGTCGTCTTACCCGAACCCTGCAGACCCACCATCATGATGACGACGGGGGCAGCCGCATGCAGGTCGATGGCCACGCCTTCGGAGCCCAGCATCTCGACCAACTCGTCATGGACGATCTTGACGACCATCTGGCCGGGCTTGATGGCTTTGAGAACCGAGGCGCCGACGGCCTTTTCACGCACCTTGTCGGTAAAGGACCGCACGACTTCCAGCGCCACGTCCGCTTCCAGAAGCGCACGGCGAACCTCGCGCAGGGCCGCCGTCACATCGGCTTCCGAAAGCGCGCCACGGCCGGTCAGTCCATTCAGAATGGAGCCAAGGCGGTCCTGGAGGTTTTCAAACATCGCGTCATCCTTCTTCGTTTCGGGGTCACCGAAACGTCGGTTCTTTTGCTGTCAAAAACAAGACGCCCGGCAAAGGGCATAGCCAAAAAGCACCCGAGGGCGCATCGCGCTGTCGGATGTTTGCCTCCGGGATCATCTATACCTTGCGGGTCCCGGTCGGCGGCTGCGGTCATGAAACTGCCAGCTGATGGGCGCGGGTAAACAGGAAAAGGCGGCAAGAGTCAAGCCAAAGCTGGCTTTTGCCGTTCCGGCTGCTGTCGTCCGCGCGCCGTCAGATCAATTCTTCGAGCCTTTGGCGAGATATTCCAGGCGGTAGCGCTCGATGGCGACATTGTATTTCATGACATTGTCTGAGCTCTTGGACGCTTCCATGGCCATGACGCGGACCCAGCGCCCGGCTTCCTGCGAAAACTCGTAGGGCGTGAGGTTATGCTCTTCAAGAACCTTGGCAGGGTCGAGCTTGAGTTCGGTTGCCGCCTGCAAATGCCCCTGCACGCGCGCATAATCGTCCAGCGTCGCCAGCTTGCCCTCGATGTCGACCTGCTCGGTCTTGGCGAAACGGCCCCGGTTGGGATCGCCGAATGCCTCGCCGAACACCCGCATGACGTCGCCATCGGGGGCGGATGTCTTCAGCGCCTCGGTAAAGGCAACATCGACGGCCTCATAGGAATGCATGTCGAGACCCAGTACGGCGATCACCTCCTGCTTGTCCTGATGGTTGGCGATCCGTCCGTTGGCCGAGGCCCATTCCTCGAAGGTCACGCCGTTCACCGGTTCGGGCAATGGTTCGGCCCGCACCGTAGCCGCCAGCATGAGCAGAAGCACAAACGGAAGGGCAAGAAATCTGAGGATCGTCATGGTGGCGTCTCCTGAAATATGTTTACGAACATGAAAAATCGAAATGGTTGTACGTCGGGAGTTTTACAACAATTTTTCAAAATTCGACAAGCCTGACGCCGCCGGCATTGAATGCGGGGCTTCGCAGACTTACACATGAGGGATGAAAAGACGAAGCCTCTTCAAACTCTCATTCCTCGGCGCGCTTCTGGCAGGCGGCGGTCTTTACGCGCGCCAGTCCAGCGCCAGCGCCTATTATAAAGGGCCCCTGTCGGATCATTTCGATGGCGTGCGCTTCTTCAACCCCGGCGGCGAAGCGCCCAATGGCTTCATGGACCTGATGAAGTGGCGTTTCGATGGCAACAAGGCCACATGGCCGGACGCCTATCCCAGCCCCTTCCCCTTCGTCAAACCGGATGAGCGTGTTGGTGGCACGAACCTGCGCGTCACCTTCGTCGGCCACGCGTCCTTCCTCATCCAGACGGCGGGCCTGAATATTCTGGTCGATCCCGTCTGGTCGGAGCGCACCAGCCCCTTCAGCTTCGCCGGTCCCAAGCGCGTCAATCCGCCGGGGATCCAGTTCAAGGATCTGCCGCCGATCGACCTCGTGCTGGTTACGCATAATCATTACGATCATCTGGATACGGAAACGCTGCACCAGCTGCACATCCACCACAAACCGCATTTCATCACGCCACTCGGCAACGATGCCGTCATCCGCACCCGTGTCGAAGCGGCCAAGATCTCCGTGGGTGACTGGGGCGATGTGCTGACCATCGCTCCCGATGTCAAAATCCATTTCGAGCCCTGCCATCACTGGTCGGCCCGCGGCCTCAACGATCGCCGCATGGCGCTCTGGGCCGCCTTTGTCATCGAAACACCAAGCGGCAAGATTTATCACATCGGCGATACCGGCTTCCACGGCGGCCTGAATTACCACGCCGCTGCTAAAAAACACGGCTCTTTCCGCCTCGCCAACCTGCCGTTTGGCGCTTACGAGCCCCGCTGGTTCATGAAAGGCCAGCACCAGAACCCGTCCGAAGCGGTGGAAGGCATGAAAATCTGCAACGCCGCCTACGCCTGCGGCCACCATTGGGGCACAGTCCAGCTCACCGACGAAGCCATCGATGCCCCGATCATTGCGCTGAAGGCAGCGTTGAGTGAACACGGTGTTGCCGAAGACCGCTTCCACCCGATGCGACCGAGCGAGGTGTTTGACGTGCCGATGGTTTGAGGGTGAGAGGCAAGACGTCTCGCTTGCGGTTTCTCATATTGAGATTTTTTTAAGATATTGGAATTGCTCTCTCTTCCGCTATTTTAGTTGATTGGCAGAGCCAGCCGCTCACCCCCCTCTGTCCTGCCGGACATCTCCCCCACAGGTGGGGAGATCGACTCGTGGATGGTGCCCCGGCCACCTCAAAGGCTGCGGATAAAGCGGGGAGCGCCCGTCTTGCCGATCTCCCTCCTTGTGGGGGAGATGGCCGGCAGGCCAGAGGGGGGTAAGCCCCAACCTCCAACCTCACGATACGCACCCCAAACCACCCACACCCAAAATACTTCCCAACCAAATCAATCCCTTACCCAAAACCCCGCAAAAAACACCAGAAATCCCCCCGCAACTTTCTCAATGGCGCGCGAATCACCCGCACAATGGTCCCGTTCCGCCCTCGGATACACCGCAAGGCGTTGCGGCGAGGCGGGACCGGCGCTGGGGTTGGAAGGGTGACGCAAACCTTTCAACCTCGGGGTCGGGCAGCGATCTCCCCGGTGGGACGGGAGAAAGGYGGCGGCGGTTTCGGACCGGCTGTCGTTGCCTTTCCAATGTCCGGACCGGCCCGGCATGTCTTTGCTGCAAAACACCGTTTCGGGTTTTGCGGGTGAGGTGCCCACCACCGGGTGTACCGACAGCTCATCGTCCTCTGGTCGAACGCGGCCATGGGGATTGAAGCGAAAGTCAGGCGGTACACAGGAACACGCTGCATCTGCCCCGCACCGTTGTGAGACGACGCGGACGGATCGCAAGGGAAACCGCAGCCATGTGCGCTGTGGAWCGCCCTTGCGGAGAACGGATCGATGGCTGCGGGCGCTTCGTCAGAATGAAGCCTCGCATCCTCGARGGCAGATGTGGCCGAACTGGCAGGGTGATGATCCGGCAACGGGCCATCGCCACCCGGAGGGTTGAGGGTCGGACCTTGAAATGTCCGACCGTTCCAACGGCAAGGCCCCCTTGCCCTCCCGGGTTCTGCCAGCCGTGGCAAGAGGATCGCTGTTTGGCCAAAAGAGCTGAACGGGGCGCTGCGAGGTGCCATTCTTAGACTACCCAACGAGGCAACTTACAGCGCCCCGTCCGAAGGATCGCTGTTTGGCCAAAAGAGCTGAACGGGGCGCTGCGAGGTGCCATTCTTAGACTACCCAACGAGGCAACTTACAGCGCCCCGTCCGAATACCCATGGCCGCGAATGGTGATGGACAGATGAGAGAAGGTCATGCCACGGGCAGGTGCTGCCGCGTGAACGGCGAAGCTTGTGTGAGCGGTGGCCGGGTTTTTGATAGGATTGGATTTGGTGAGGAAGCAACCCTCATCCTGAGGTGCCCCGCAGGGGCCTCGAAGGATGAGGGTTGCGGGCTTGGGGCAGGATGCGCGGCGGATGCTTCGAGGCCCCTGCGGGGCGCCTCAGCATGAGGGCGGCGGGTGTGGCAACCGGGAGCCTATCGAGAGGTCAGTGCACGCCGCTCACCCCCCTCTGGCCTGCCGGCCATCTCCCCCACAGGTGGGGAGATCGGCAGGTGGCTTCGCTCCCGGCCATTTCGACGACTGCGGAGGAGGTTGGCGCAGAGGGTGCGGATGAACCGGCGGGCCTGCGCCCAGCCGATCTCCCTCCTTGTGGGGGAGATGGCCGACAGGCCAGAGGGGGGTATGCCACACCCGCCGCACCCATACGGTACACTCAACACCCAAAACGCCCCTACCAAAACACAACTCTCAGACTCACCACCACACTGGTAATTCCCAGCCATTTCCGCCATATAAGCTCAAAACCCACAACACAGGCTCAACAACATGACGGATACGGTCGAATTCGCGAAGATGAACGGGCTTGGCAACAAGATTCTCGTTGTCGATATGCGCGGCCGCAAGGACATGGTGACCCCGCAGGCGGCGATTGCGCTGAATGCGGATGCTGACACCGCCTTCGACCAGATCATGGCCATCCACGATCCGCGCGCGCAGGGCACGGATGCCTATATCGACATTCTCAATTGCGATGGCACCAAGGCGCAGGCCTGCGGCAACGGAACGCGCTGCGTGGTGCAGGCGCTGGCGTCGGAGACCGGCAAGAAGAGCTTCACCTTCCAGACGGTTGCTGGCATTTTGAACGCCAGTGAACACGAGGACGGCATGATATCCGTCGATATGGGCATGCCACGCTTCAACTGGAACGACATTCCGCTTGCCGAAGAATTCCACGATACCAGCCGCATCGAGCTTCAGATCGGGCCGATCGACAACCCCATGCTGCATTCGCCCGCCGTCATGTCGATGGGCAATCCGCATGCGGTGTTCTGGGTCAACAGCGATCCGATGGAGTTCGATCTGGAGCGCTTCGGGCCGCTGCTGGAAAACCACCCGATGTTTCCCGAAAAGGCCAATATCACGCTGGCGCAGGTCATCTCCGACAGCACGTTGCGCACCCGCACCTTCGAGCGTGGCGCGGGGCTGACGCTGGCCTGTGGCTCTGCCGCCTGTGCCGCCGCCGTCTCCGCTGCCCGCACGGGCAGAACGGGACGCACCGTCGAGATCGATGTCGCCTCCAGCCCGGTCCGCATTCCGCTGACCATAGAATGGCGGCAAGACAACCATGTCGTCATGACGGGCCCTGCCGAATGGGAATGGGCTGGCACAGTCGATCCGGTCACCGGCACCTGGGCTCGCGATGCGGCACTGGCACAGGCGGCCCTATGAGCGGCGTCGAGGTCATAACCTTCGGCTGCCGCCTCAACACCTACGAATCGGAAGTTATGCGGGCGGAGGCCGAAAAGGCGGGGCTGAACAATGCCGTGCTGGTCAACACCTGCGCCGTAACAGGCGAGGCTGTGCGTCAGGCACGCTCGGCCATCCGCCGTGCGCGGCGCGAAAACCCGCATGCCCGCATCATCGTCACCGGCTGTGCCGCGCAGACGGAAAAAGAAACCTTTGCCGAAATGCCGGAGGTCGATGCCGTGCTGGGCAATGAGGAAAAGCTGAAAAGCGCCTCCTACCGCGCTTTGCCGGATTTCGGCGTGTCGGCGGAAGAAAAGCTGCGCGTCAACGATATCATGAGCGTGCGCGCCACCGCGCCGCAGATGATCAAGCACATCGACGGGCATGTGCGCGCCTTCATTCAGGTGCAGAACGGCTGCGACCATCGCTGCACCTTCTGCGTCATTCCCTATGGGCGCGGCAATTCCCGCTCGGTGCCGATGGGTGCCGTGGTGGATCAGGCCCGCAAGCTGACGGAAAACGGATACCGCGAAATCGTGCTGACCGGCGTCGATGCCACCAGCTACGGGGCGGATCTGCCGGGCGAGCCCTCGCTGGGCTATCTGGCCAAGACGCTTCTCAAACAGGTGCCGGATATCCTGCGGCTGCGGCTGTCCTCCATCGACAGCATCGAGGTGGACAGACATCTGCTGGATCTCATCGCCGATGAGCCACGCTTCATGCCGCATCTGCATCTCTCGCTCCAGCATGGCGATGACATGATCCTGAAACGTATGAAGCGCCGCCATCTGCGCGCCGATGCCGTCAGCTTCTGTCATCAGGTCAAGGCGCTGCGCCCGGAGATGGCGTTCGGTGCGGATATGATTGCCGGTTTCCCGACCGAAACCGAGGAGATGTTCGAAAACGCCGCGACCCTTGCGGAAGAATGCGGCATCTCCAACCTGCATGTTTTCCCTTACAGCCCGCGTCCCGGCACGCCAGCGGCGCGCATGCCGCAACTGGACCGTGGGCTGATCAAGCAGCGGGCAGCAAGGCTGCGGCTGCGCGGCGAAGCCTTGCGGGATGCGCATCTGACCGGCATGGTCGGCACCACGCAGACGGTGCTGGTCGAGAATAACGGCTTTGCCCATACGGACAATTTCACCCTCGTTGCCGCAGGCGATCTTGCGCCGCGCACCCTTGCGCAGGTGCTGATTACCGGTCACAACGGAAAACACCTGCATATGCAATGTCTGTCGGCGCAAGCCGCCTGACGTCAAGGATACGGAACAGTCATGGCCCTCGGCTTCATCAAAAAAGTGTTTTCCTTCGGCAAGGACAAGGCCGAGACGGATAAGCCGGACGCGGACCAGACGCCTCTCTCCACGAGCGATCACCCGACCACCTTCGAAGAGGTGTTGAGCGAGGCCGAAGCGCATGCGCCCGTTGCCGACGATCCGGTCTCCGATATCGAGATGGACACCGCAGGCGGCCCTGCCCCGGATGATGTGGTCGATGATGCCACGATCAACGATGAGGACGAAGACGCGCCGCTTCTGCCGGGCACCGAGCAGGTCGGCGATATCGGCATGGTGCCGCTATCGCTGTTGCAGGCAGAGGCTGCAGCCGAGGAACAGCCCGCCGCCGCGCTGGAAGATGTAGCCGCTGACGCACCGCTCGATGTCGATGCAATGGATGATATTCTGGCCGAGGCGGAAGCTGCCAGCGTCGAAGAGCCCTCGGAAACTGCTGTTACGCCCGCTGCCCTCCCCAAGGGCTTCGCATCGGCAAGCGACCGGGTCTTGGCCGTCGAGCCCGCGCCAGAAATCAAACTGACATGGTTCCAGCGTCTGCGCGCCGGACTTTCCCGGACATCATCGCAACTGACCAGCCAGATTTCGGCCCTGTTCACCAAGCGCAAGCTGGATGAAGACACGCTGGATGAGCTGGAAGACCTGCTGATCCAGTCCGATCTCGGGCTGGAAACCGCCATGCGCATCACCGGCGCGCTGTCATCCGAACGCTACGGCAAGGATGTCAGCGGTGAAGACGTGGCGCGCATCATGGCCGGTGAAATCACCAAGGTCCTTGCACCGGTCGCCAAGCCGCTGGAGCTTGACCTGTCGCACAAGCCGCATGTCATCCTCGTCGTCGGCGTCAATGGCACCGGTAAGACCACGACTATCGGCAAGCTGGCGGCGAAGCTGTCCGGTTCCGGCCTCAAGGTCATGCTGGCGGCGGGCGATACGTTCCGCGCCGCTGCCATCGAGCAGTTGAAGATCTGGGCGGATCGCACCGGTTCGGAATTCATCGGCACCAAGCTGGGCGCCGATGCTGCGGGCCTTGCCTATGACGCCTTCGAGCAGGCGCGGGCGAAGAAAAGCGATGTGCTGATCATCGATACGGCTGGCCGTTTGCAGAACAAGGCCGAGCTGATGGCCGAGCTTGAGAAGATCGTGCGCGTGCTGGCCAAGCTCGATCCCGATGCGCCGCACACCGTGTTGCAGACGCTGGATGCGACGACCGGGCAAAATGCCTTGAACCAGGTGGAGATTTTCCGCAACATCGCGGGCGTCTCCGGCCTGATTATGACAAAATTGGATGGCACGGCCCGCGGCGGTATCCTCGTCGCCATCGCTGCCAAGCACAAGCTGCCGGTTTATTTCATCGGTGTCGGCGAAGGCGTGGACGATCTGGAGCCGTTCGAAGCGGAAGATTTCGCGAAAGCGATTGCGGGAGTTTGAGTATGGACGTGGAAAGCAATCAGCGCGAAAGCGAAAAAATGGTGCGGGAAATCAGCCCGCTGTTGAAGTTCGCGCTCGAGCTTGGACCGCTGCTGATTTTCTTCTTTGCCAATTCCAAGGGCGAGTGGCTGGCAACGACTTTCCCGGTTCTGACCGAGTTCGGTGGCCCGATCTTCATCGCCACCGGCCTGTTCATGATCGCGACGATCGTTGCGCTCACGGTCTCGTGGATCCTGACGCGCACCCTGCCGATGATGCCGCTGATCTCCGGCATCGTCGTGCTCGTCTTCGGCGCGCTGACGCTCTATCTGCAGAACGATACCTTCATCAAGATGAAGCCGACCATCGTCAATGCGCTGTTCGGCGTCATCCTGCTGGGTGGCCTGCTGTTCGGCCAGTCGCTTCTCGGCTACGTCTTCAACTCGGCCTTCAAGCTCAATGATGAAGGCTGGCGCAAGCTCACCTTCCGCTGGGGCTTCTTCTTCCTGTTCCTCGCGGTCCTCAACGAAGTCGTCTGGCGCGGATTCTCGACCGATACCTGGGTCGCCTTCAAGGTCTGGGGCACCATGCCCATCACCATCATCTTCACCATGGCGCAGATGCCGCTCATCATGCGCCACTCCGTCGAGCCGTTGACGAAAGACAAGAAATGACAGTTCCGGGCATGTCCGTATCGCGTTCGACGTCCTACAAATGGTTCGGTGTCGCCGCGGCTCTGCTCGTCGCGCAAATCGTCATTCTGTATTTTATGGGCCGCGTTCCCATCTGCGAGTGTGGCTATGTCAAGCTGTTCGAACCGGGCGTGAACACACCGGGCAATTCCCAGCATCTGGCCGACTGGTACACGCCGTCGCACATCATCCACGGCTTCCTGTTCTACGGTCTTGCCTGGCTCCTGTTTCGCAAGCAGACCATCGGGATGCGGTTGTCCTTTGCGGTTCTGATCGAGGCTGCCTGGGAGCTTCTTGAAAATTCGCCCATCATCATCGATCGCTACCGCACCGCCACCATGGCGCTGGGTTACAGCGGCGACAGCATCTTGAACTCGGCCATGGACACAGTGTTCATGGTGCTGGGCTTCTTCTTCGCGGCCCGCATGCCGATCTGGCTGACCATCGTCATTGCGATCTTCTTCGAGATATTCACCGGCTGGCTGATCCGCGATAATCTGACGCTGAACGTGCTGATGCTGGTTGCACCTGTAGACGCCATCAAGGAATGGCAAAACGCTCTGCCAGCTTCGTAAAGACGAGACTAGAGCGTTTCCTTGTTAAATGGAAATTTCCGCCAGGACAAAGGCGATCGGCTCGACCGTACCGTGGGGTATGCCCTTCGCCAATCGCCTTTGTCCTGGCGAAAATCTGCTCCGGCAGAACGTCTCCATTTAACAAGGAAACGCTCTAAGGCTCAGTCGCCTGCGATCGCTCTTTCGATCGCCGGTATAAGGTCGCGCTCATAGGTGGCGGCATCGATAGGGCCGACCTTTTTGTAGACGATGGTGCCGTCTTTGCCGACCAGATAGGTTTCGGGAATGCCATAGACACCCCAGTCGATGGCAGCTTTGCCATTCGGATCGATACCGATGGCGTCGTAGGGATTACCGAGTTCGCCGAGGAAACGCAGTGCGTTGTCCGACTTGTCCTTGTAATTGATGCCGACGACATTCAGCCGCTCGTCCTTCGATATTTCCTTCAGCATCGGATGTTCCTGACGGCACGGCACGCACCACGAGGCAAAGACATTGACCAGCGTCACCTTGTCTTTGATGACCGCATCGGTGAGCCCGGGAAGGCCGGAGCCCTCCAGCGGCGGCAGTGCCAGCGATGGCGCCTTGGTGTTGATCAGCGCAGATGGAATGGCGCTGACATCCAGCCCATTCACATCCTGCTCATACAGCATCTTGGCGGCGATGGCGGCAAAGCCTGCGAAGGCGAGCAAGGGCAAAAGCGCAAGAAGCACGCGTGCCTTTTTGCCCGAAGAGGCGGGCGCGATCTGACTATCCTTCGTCATGCGGATGCTCCGTCGGATGGGGCAGGGCGCGCACGGCGGCGGATGCCGGAGGCTTCCAATTGCGCCAGTTCACGCTTTCGGGCGCTGCCATCCAACCAGACCCAGGCGATAAGGGCGACGACGATCAGGCCGGTCAGTCCATAGGACATGCCGATATAAAAAGCGTGGCTCATGGCTTGGCACTCTCCCGGCTTGCCATGCGGGCAGCCAGACGGCGTTGGGCCGCAATGCGTCTGCGCCAGATTTCATTGCGCATGGCAGCGATGTGAAGGGTAAAGAACAAAAGCGTAAAGCCGAGCGCCATGATGAGCAGCGGCCAGAGAAACTCCGATGCAATGGCCGGGCCATTCATGCGAATGACGCTGGCAGGCTGGTGCAATGTGTTCCA
Organism: Rhizobium sp. Leaf262; assembly: GCF_001422245.1. GTDB lineage: Bacteria > Pseudomonadota > Alphaproteobacteria > Rhizobiales > Rhizobiaceae > Agrobacterium. Next base: position 225,427 of record NZ_LMMM01000021.1, on the reverse strand, counting down.
CCATTCAACCGAGAACTTGATGATGGGGATGTTGACGAATCCGACGAGGATCAGCACCGCGCTTACGCGGGCAGCCTTTGAAGGATCGTCCATGGCCTTGTTGAAGGCGATGAGGCCAAGATACATCAGAAACAGGATGAAGACGGAGGTCAGTCTGGCATCCCACACCCACCATGTGCCCCACATAGGCTTGCCCCACAGCGAGCCGGTAACGAGCGCGATCAGCGTAAAGGCGGCACCGATGGGCGCGGCGGACCGGTGGGCGACATCGGCCAGCGGATGACGCCAGACCAGTGTGCCAATGGCCGATGCCGCCATGACGGTGTAACACATCATCGACAGCCAGGCGGCGGGCACATGCACATACATGATGCGCACCGTGTTGCCCTGCTGGTAATCGCTATCTGTCGTAAAGGCCAGATAGAGACCGACGGCGAGACAGAGTGCCGACAGCCCCGCCAGCCACGGCAGAATGCGAGTGGCCAATGCCAAAAACCGCGTCGGGTTGGCAAGATCGCTGAATTTGGTAATGGCGAGGCTCGTATCGTTCATGGCGTCTTTCTACAGCGAGAGCGTGATGGCCGCAATTGATCCTTATCAATCCATCGAACTGCGCAATGCCAAAGCGGCAAAGAACGGACCGACGACCGATGAAAAAAGCGTGATGGCGATTAGGATCAGGAATGGCGGCATGAAGGGAGCGGGGTCCTGCACGGCGGCGTAGGACGCGCTGACACCGAAGATCAGTACCGGGATGCAGAGCGGCAGAACGAGGATCGATACAAGCAATCCGCCGCGTGGCAGAGCCACGGCCACCGCCGCACCCACGGCCCCGATGAAGGTCAGCGCAGGTGAGCCGACGAGAAGCGTCAGCATGACAGCGCCGATGGCAACCTCGCTCATATTCATGAACAGGCCCAGCAGCGGTGAGGCGATGACCAGCGGCAGGCTGGTGGCGGTCCAATGCGCGAGGCATTTCACCAGAACCGTCAGCACCAGCGGGTTTTCCTGCATCAGAATAAGATCGAGCGAGCCATCGTCGCGTTCGGCCTGAAACAGACGGTCGAGGCCGAGAAGGGCTGCGAGAAGCGCGCCGATCCAGACGATTGCCGGGCCGATGCGCGACAGCAGATTGAGGTCAGGGCCAACACCGAAGGGGATGACGGCGACGACGGTCATGAAGAAGAGGACGCCGATCAGCGCCCCGCCGCCCGCGCGGATGGAGAGTTTGAGGTCTCGGAGGAAGAGGGCGGTCATGTGGTGCCGCCTTTATGGGGTTTGAAGGGGATGGTCTGGACGCAGTGGGTGTGGCTACCCCCCTCTGCCCTGCCGGGCATCTCCCCCACAAGGAGGGAGATCGGCTGGGCGCTCTGACACCACTTCACTCTCGACGCGAGAGATGGCCGAAAGGTCGCCGCGAGTCGATCTCCCTCCTTGTGGGGGAGATGCCCGGCAGGGCAGAGGGGGGTAGCGGCATACTCGACGATCACCACGCTATCTCCACCCCAGCAAACCCCGTCATCCGCAACTCCTGCGCAGTCTCCAACCCAAGCGGTTGATGCGTCGCAGCCACGACAATGCCGCCACGAGCAAGATGCGCCTTCACCAACCCGGTAAACATCACATCCGCGCTCGCATCCAGTGCCGCCGTCGGTTCGTCCAATATCCAGACCGGCCGCCAGGAGACCAGAAGTTTTGCCATGGCGAATCGGCGTTGCTGGCCTGCCGAGAGATAACCGAACGGGAGATGCGTGATTCCCGAGAGGCCGACAGTTTCCGCCGCCTCTTCGATAGTCAGCGACGCACCTCCGTTGAAATCACCCAAAAAATCTTTCCAGAAGGAGAGATTTTCGAACACGCTCAATTCCTGTTTCATGGCGTTGCGGTGGCCGAGATAGTGGCTGGCTTCGCTGGCCTGCGTGCCGGTTTCGATCCCTTCGCCGGCTATCTTTACGCTGCCTGTTTCCGGTCGAAAAAGTCCCGCAAGAACGCGTAAAAGCGTGGACTTTCCCGACCCGTTCGGCCCCGTCAGCACCAGCGCCTGCCCGCTCGTTAACTTGAAGGAAACATTCATGAATATCAAATCTTCCCCACGGCGGGCGGAAAGATTTTCTGCTGTCAGCAGCATGGGATCATCTCGTTTAAGATTTTAATCATCTCGATGACAAAAAAATCGATTTAGGTCTTTTTCCGGTCTGGCACGTTTCGATGAAATTATCTATATGACTTTCAACCACGCCAGCGGTCGGCGTGATCATCATATAGCGCCGGACCTGAAGGGTGTGAAAACATCCCTCTCGTGCGGACAGCGGAAATGACCGTACCCGCATCCTGATGTGCACACTTTGCACAGGGGTCCGCACGCGCGTGTTGGCTATCAGAGGAAGCGGGGTTTCTATCCGTGGCTAAATCTCTCGACAGTTTCAATTGTCGCTCCGTTCTTACCGTCGATGGTAAGGACTATGTTTATTTCAGCCTGCCGAAGGCGGAAGCGAACGGCCTGACAGGCGTTTCCAAGCTCCCCTACTCGATGAAGGTTCTGCTTGAGAACCTGCTGCGCTTCGAAGACGGCCAGACCGTTACGAAGGAGCACATCACGGCCGTTGCCGAATGGCTGAACAACAAGGGCCGCGTCGAAAACGAAATCGCCTACCGCCCTGCCCGCGTTCTGATGCAGGACTTCACCGGCGTTCCAGCCGTGGTCGACCTTGCCGCCATGCGCGATGCGATGGTGGCTCTGGGTGGCGATCCTGAAAAGATCAACCCTCTCGTTCCCGTCGATCTGGTCATCGACCACTCTGTTATCGTTGATGAATTCGGCACGCCGACAGCGTTTGCCCGCAACGTGGAGCTGGAATATGAGCGCAACGGCGAGCGTTACCGCTTCCTGAAGTGGGGCCAGCAGGCGTTCAAGAACTTCCGCGTCGTTCCGCCCGGCACCGGCATCTGTCACCAGGTGAACCTCGAATATCTTGGCCAGACCGTCTGGACAAAGGAAGAAGACGGCGAAACCATCGCCTACCCAGACACCTGCGTCGGCACCGACAGCCACACGACCATGATCAATGGTCTGGGCGTTCTGGGCTGGGGCGTTGGCGGTATCGAAGCCGAAGCAGCCATGCTTGGCCAGCCGGTTTCCATGCTTCTGCCTGAAGTCATCGGCTTCAAGCTGACGGGCAAGGTCAAGGAAGGCGTCACCGCCACCGACCTCGTGCTGACAGTCGTTCAGATGCTGCGCAAGAAGGGCGTCGTGTCCAAGTTCGTTGAATTCTTCGGCCCCGGTCTTGATTCGATGACGCTGGCCGACCGCGCCACCATTGGCAACATGGGTCCGGAATACGGCGCGACCTGCGGCTTCTTCCCGGTTGATGGCGAAACCATCAACTACCTGACCATGTCTGGCCGCACCAAGGACCGCATCGCGCTGGTCGAAGCCTATTCCAAGGCGCAGGACATGTGGCGTACCGGCGACGGCTCCGACCTCGTCTTCACCGACACGCTGGAACTCGACCTCGGCGACGTCGTGCCATCCATGGCTGGTCCAAAGCGTCCTGAAGGCCGTCTGCCGCTCGAAACCATCGCACCGAACTTCGCGACTGCGCTCGAAAACGACTACAAGAAGCCCGGCCAGCTCGACACGCGTTATGCGGTTGAAGGCGAAGCTTTCGATCTTGGCCATGGTGACGTTGCGATTGCTGCTATCACCTCGTGCACCAACACGTCCAACCCATCGGTTCTGATTGCTGCCGGACTTCTGGCCCGCAACGCGGTTGCCAAGGGTCTGAAATCCAAGCCTTGGGTCAAGACGTCGCTCGCACCGGGATCTCAGGTCGTTGGCGAATATCTGGAAAAGTCCGGTCTGCAGAAGGATCTGGATGCCATCGGCTTCAACCTCGTCGGCTTCGGCTGCACGACCTGCATCGGCAACTCCGGTCCGCTGCCTGCGCCGATCTCCAAGACCATCAACGACAAGGGTCTGATCACCGCTGGCGTTCTCTCCGGCAACCGTAACTTCGAAGGCCGTATCTCGCCGGACGTTCAGGCGAACTACCTCGCTTCTCCGCCGCTCGTCGTTGCCTATGCTCTGGCCGGTACGGTTCAGAAGGACCTGACGACGGAGCCGCTTGGTACGGGTTCCGATGGACAGCCTGTATTCCTCAAGGATATCTGGCCGACATCTGCGGAAATTCAGGAATTCATCCTGAAATACGTCACGCGTGAACTCTACGAGTCCAAATATGCCGACGTATTCAAGGGTGATGAGAACTGGCAGGCCGTTCAGGTTCCTCCGGGCCAGACCTATGCCTGGGACGACAAGTCGACCTACGTCCAGAACCCGCCTTACTTCGTGGGCATGGGCAAGACCGGCACGGGCCTCAAGAACATCAAGGGCGCACGCGTTCTCGGTCTCTTCGGCGACAAGATCACCACCGACCATATTTCTCCGGCCGGTTCGATCAAGGCTGCGTCCCCTGCCGGTGCATACCTGACCGACAATGGCGTGGGCGTTGCCGACTTCAACCAGTACGGCACACGCCGTGGCAACCATGAAGTGATGATGCGCGGCACCTTCGCCAACATCCGTATTCGCAACCACATGCTTGGGCCAAACGGCAAGGAAGGTGGCTACACCATCCACTATCCGTCCAAGGAAGAGATGTCGATTTACGATGCGGCCATGCAGTACAAGGCCGAAGGCGTTCCGCTCGTCATCTTCGCAGGCGTGGAATACGGCAACGGCTCTTCGCGTGACTGGGCTGCCAAGGGCACCAACCTGCTCGGCGTCAAGGCCGTCATCGCGCAGTCCTTCGAGCGTATCCACCGTTCCAACCTCGTCGGCATGGGCGTTGTCCCGTTCGTCTTCGAAGAAGGCACGACATGGGCAAGCCTCAACCTCAAAGGCGATGAAACGGTCGAGATCGACGGTCTCGAAGGCGACATCAAGCCACGCGAGAAGAAGATCGCCAAGATCACCTATGGCGACGGCACCGTGAAGGAAATTCCGATCCTTTGCCGCATCGATACGCTGGATGAAGTGATCTATATGAACAATGGCGGCATTCTGCAGACCGTTCTTCGCGATCTGGCTGCATAAGCTGGTCTTCGTCACACATGAAAACGCCGGGAGCACTCCCGGCGTTTTTGCGTTGAAGGATGAGGTATCTGGGTGCAGAGTGCTTCGTGATCGGCACTCACCCCATCGTTACTTTCTATTGAGGGGGCTCTGGCGCTATTTTCCGCCTGCGTCCTGACATTTATTGATAGCATCAATGGTCTGGATTGGCGTCCAGACAAAGGTTCTTGCAATGTCTCTGAAATACGGGCCTCTTACATTCGGTCTCGCGCTGTGCACACTGGGTGCGCTGGCGGCGGCATCCGCTCAGGCGCAGGAACAATTGAAGGGCGTCGTTGAACTGTTCACCTCTCAAGGGTGCGCGTCATGCCCGCCTGCGGACGAAGCGTTGCGAAAGCTGATCCAGAAGGGTGACGTCGTGGGACTGTCCTATCACGTCGATTACTGGAATTATCTGGGCTGGGCGGATTCGCTGGCGTCTAAGGAGAATACCGAACGCCAATATGGATATGCGCGGGCTCTTGGCCGCAACAATGTCTACACGCCACAGGCGGTGGTAAACGGTCGCGACCACGTGAAGGGCGCTGATACGCAGGCCATCTATAATCGCCTCGACGCGTTCAAGAAGGCAGGCGAGGGCTTAAGCGTTCCGGTAAAGGCGCAGCGGCTCAACGATGAAATTGCGATCGATATCGGACAGGGACATGGCAAGGCCGATGTGGTCGTTGCCTATTTCAATCGCGAACAGATCGTCGATGTCCAGAAGGGCGATAACCAGGGAAAGAAGATTTCCTATTGGCACAGCGTCTATGACGTGCAGACAGTCGGCATGTGGGATGGAAAATCCATGACGGTCAAACTGCCAGCCAGCATCATGAGCAAGGCCAAGGATGGTGGCTGCGCGGTGCTGCTGCAAACGACGGATGCACAGGGAAACCCTGCTGCCATCATAGGCGCGAGTGTGTTGCTGACATCGGGGGGGTAAGTCGTCCGCTGAAAGCGGGGAGATCCGATCCGGGCATTGGGGGCTGGGGGTAAAGGGTCAATGCACCGGACCGGGTCATCTTGGTGCCTAGGCATCAATTGACTTCAGCAATATTCCACCCAATTCGGGCCATGGTTTGACCGAAATAGGGCAATTTCAGATGTAGCGCCTGCCCAAATTATTACCAGCGCGCGCGTTTTTCTGCGCCCCATGCGAGACTTGCAATTTGGTGTCAGCGGCGGCAGACTGTCGTGAAAATGTCATTCGCAGTTGAGCGAGGTTGCCTGATGACCGATCAGCCGGATTTGCAGCGTGCAGCTTCATCCCATAGAGACAGCTCTTCCGTCATCGACCTTCGGGAATATAAGCAGAGCAAGGATCCTCTTCCGATCACCTTTCATCGTCGGGAGCTGGATGCGATACTTCGTATTTACGGGCGCATGGTGGGTGAGGGTGAATGGCGCGATTACGCCATTGATCATCTGAAGGACAAGGCCGTTTTTTCCGTCTTCAAGCGTTCCGGCGAAATGCCGCTGTTCCGGATCGAAAAGAACCCCAAGCTTGCTGCAAAGCAGGGCGCTTTCAGCGTCGTCAATGTCAATGGCCGTATTCTGAAGCGTGGGCACGACCTGCCGCAGGTCCTGAAGGTCTTCGACAAGGTTCTCAAGCTGATTGAGTGAATTGATTCGATTCCAGCAAAGCGGACAACAAAAAAGGCGGCCCGAGAGCCGCCTTTTGCATATTCATTTCAAACCTGATCAGTCGTCGCGGTTTCCGAGAAACTGCAGCATGAACATGAACAGGTTGATGAAGTCGAGGTACAGCGTCAGCGCACCCATGATGGCCTTGCGACCAGCCACGGCGACGTCGTCACCATCGAAATACATTTCCTTGATCTTCTGCGTGTCATAGGCTGTCAGACCCGCGAAGATCAGCACGCCGATGGCGGAGATCGCAAAGCCCATGGCAGACGACTGAAGGAAGATGTTGACGATGGACGCGATGATTAGGCCGAACAGACCCATGATCAGGAACGAGCCCATGCCGGATAGGTCCTTCTTGGTGGTGTAGCCGTAAAGCGACAGGGCACCAAACGAAGCAGCCGTGATGAAGAACGTCTGGACGATGCTCTGGCCGGTGAAGACCAGGAAGATCGAGGACAGAGAAATACCCATCAGCGCGGCATAACCCCAGAAGGTTGCCTGCGCGGCCGGTACGCTCATCTTCTGAATACGGAAGCTCAGGAAGAACACCAGAGCCAGCGGTGCGAACATGATGACCCAGCGCAGCGGCGACTGATAAAGTGCCTGTGCGACGGCCGGGTTGGAAACCGCCAGAGTGTAGGTACCGAACGACGCCACGCCGGTAATGACCAGCGCAAGAGCCATCAGGTTGTAGACCTTCAGCATGTAGGTGCGAAGACCTTCGTCGATCATCGCGCCAGACTGGACACGGCCCTGGGCCATGCGGTTCTGGTAATTGTTAAAATCAGCCATTGTTTCCTCTTATGAGCTCCGAAATTTCTACGGTGTCGGGATATGACCGTCATCACGACTATATCCCAGGCGCCGCTGCGGAGCTACAGCAAGCCTATCGAAGAATATGAGGGTATCGCGTTTCAGTTACAAGAGCTTCAAAAAACGAAAAAACACCGTATGCGCGAAAAGCGATAACATTTTAGAGATCGTTTGCCGGGATTGAACGCTAAAGTTATGTCGTGCACAACTTTCCTGGTTTATTCACCAGCCTGCCTTAGCGCCGGAGCCGCCTTCTGTCCCAGAATGCGCCAGGTGCCGATGAGGCCGATGCCCACGGTCATGACCAGCGCGACGACGATTGTTGTTATGGCAACATCGGGCAGGAAGATTGAAGGAAGCTTCATGATGCGGGCGATGACGAACCAGGCCGATACCCCACCTGCCAGCAGCGCGAAGACAGCGGTGGCCAATCCGAGTATGACGTATTCATAGGAGAAGGCCCGGATCAGCATCATGCGTGTGCCGCCCAGGGTCTTCAATATGACCGCGTCATGGGTGCGGGCACGGTTGCCCGCTGCAAGCGCACCGGCAAGCACCAGAACGGACGCAATCAGCGCAACGGCTGCGGCAGCCCGGATTGCGGTGGCGAGCTGATCGACGAGCCGGTTGACCACGTCAAGAGCATCCTTGACCCGAACCGTGGTGATGGTTGGGTAAGCGTTGGTGACGCTGCGAAGGATTTCGCCTTCTTTTGCGGGCGTCGCCGATGGGTCCGACAGGGTTGCCAGCCAGGCATGTGGCGCACCCCGGAAGGTGTTGGGGGAGAAGACCATGACGAAATTGAGGGAGAGAGACTCCCACTGCACGTCGCGCAGATTGGCGATCTTCGCGGTGATGTTGCGTCCCAGAACGTTGATGGTGACGCTGTCGCCGATCTTGAGACCGAGCTCACCCGCCTCCTCGCTGGCAAAGGACACGAGCGGTTCGCCACTGTAATCCTTTTCCCACCATGTGCCCTGCGAGAGCTTGGCATTTTCGGGAATGTCCTGCGAATAGGTAATACCGCGATCTCCCCGAAGCACCCAGCGGCCGGCAGCAGGAACGTCCATCTTGGTCACGTCCTGGCCATTGAGCGCAAGGATGCGCCCGCGCAGCATGGGCACCTCGGTCAGCACGCCCTCGGGCGCCTGCTTTTCCAGTAGGCCGCGAAAACCGTCGCGGTCGGCACTTTGAATATCGACGAAGAAGAAATTGGGTGCGCGCTCGGGCAGGCTTCCAGTCAGTTCGCGGCGGAGGTTGCCATCGATCAAGGTCAAGGTGACGAGCAATGTCAGCCCAAGGCCGAGCGACAGAACGACCGATGGCGTCAGGGCGCCGGGGCGGTGGATATTGCCAATGGCCAGACGCAGCGCGGCGGAGTGAACGCGCGGGCTTCTTTTCGCCAATGCCTTGATGCCCCAGGCCACCAGTCGCAGCACGATGAAGGCAAAGGCGACGGCACCCAGAAAGACGGAAGCGATAAAACGCTGTTCGGCAGAGAAAATGGCCAAAGCTGCCAGCGCTGCCAGGAGGAAAGCCGTGGCAAGAAGATAGGGCCATGACGGCAAGCGGTTCTCTTCAAACCCCTGCTCGCGAAACAATGCCGTCGCAGGCACTTCGCGTGCCTGTCCCAGGGGAAGGATGGCAAAAGCAAGCGTTGTCAGAAGTCCGAAGATGGCCGCCAGACCCAGTGCGGCGGGGTAGATGGCAAGGCCCTGGGGTACCGGCAGAACGCCTTCCAAAAAACGCATCGCCACCAGAGGTGCGATGGCGCCTAGCACAAGGCCGATCAATACCCCGATCAATGCGATGAACGCGATCTGAAACAGATAGGTCATCGTGACGACGCTGGCAGGCGCGCCAAGGCATTTCAAAGACGCAATCGTTGTACGTTTGGAATCCAGAAAGGCACGCACGGCATTGGCGACACCGACACCGCCGACAATAAGGGCCGTGAGCCCGACAAGTGTCAGGAACTGGGAAAAACGGTTGACGTTTTCGGTCAGCGACGGCGCGGCGCGGTCACTGGTGCGAATGGACCAGCCAGCATTGGGCAGTTCATTGTTCGTCGCATCTGTGATCGTCGCGCGCTTGGCGGGATCAATGAGGCGAATCTTGTAGGCGTGCTCCACCAGACTTCCCGCCTGCACGAGGCCGGAAGCAAAGAGCGCATCACGGCTGATCATCAGACGCGGTGCAAAGCCGAATCCATCCGAGAGGGCATCCGGCTCGGTGGCGACGGTGGCAGACAGCTTGAGGCGGACATTGCCGAGCAGCAACTCGTCGCCAATCTTAATTCCCAGCCGTTCCAGAAGGAGAGGCGCGGCGACCGCACCATAGGTATCGCCCTGTTTTGCCAAGAGTTGGGAAAGGGGGGCAGCCGGTTCCGCTTCGAAGGTGCCGTAAAGCGGGTATGCGCCGTCGACCGCTTTCACTTCGGCGAGCGTTTGCCGGGATCCATCGGCAAGGCGTGCCATGGAGCGCAGGCCGGAGGAAACTGCGACCTGACCGAGACTGTCCATATAGGCGCGCTCGTCATCAGAGGCTTCGCGATTGCGCAACTCGAAGCGCACGTCGCCTGCTAAAATGGACTGGCCTTGTGTCGCAATTGAACTGGTGACGGCACGAGACACGGAGTTGACCGCCGCGATGGCACCGGTACCCAAGGCGATACAGGCGAGGAAAATGTAAAATCCGCCCAGTCCGCCGCGTATCTCCCGCCGCGCGAGACGTAGCGCATTGCGGATGTTGAGCGCCGACGGCAACGCCCCCATCACGCGGAAACCGCCTGTTTTTCTGCCGGGGCTGCACTATCGCCTTCGATGGTGCCGGAGCGAACCCTGATCTGGCGCGAGCATCGCGCTGCAAGGGAAATATCGTGCGTGACGAGGATCATGGTCATGTCGCGTTCCGCCTGCTTTGCGAAGAGCAGATCTGCGATCTGCTTGCCTGTGTCTGTATCGAGATTGCCGGTGGGCTCATCGGCAATCAGCACGGCAGGCGAGGGGGCCAGCGCACGGGCAATGGCCACACGCTGCTGTTCACCGCCCGAAAGTTGGCCTGGGTAATGATTGAGCCTTTCTCCCAGCCCGACTGCGACCAATTCCTTCTTCGCGATCTCGAAAGCATTGGCGATGTTTGCGAGCTCCAGCGGGACAGCGACGTTTTCAAGTGCCGTCATGTTCGCAATAAGGTGGAAAGACTGGAAGACGATGCCGATATTCTTGCCGCGAAATTCCGCCAATGCGTCTTCGCCAAGCTTGTGGAGGGGCGTTCCAGCAATCGTGATCTCGCCGCTGTCCAGACGCTCCAGCCCGGCCAGAACCATCAGAAGTGTCGATTTTCCCGAGCCGGAAGGCCCGACGATACCGACGGCTTCGCTTTCTGCGATGCTCAGATCGATCTTTTTCAAAACATGGACGGAAGCGGCGGCACTGCCCAGAGTGAGATCGGCTTTATTCAGATCGATGATGCTTTTCGTCACAATTCGCGTTCCTATATGAAGGATAAGGGCAGTCTGACATATCGGATGGTCCCGTCACTGCCTGTCAAATTAGGAATGCCATCATGCGATTTAAAGCCGTTGCCGCTCAATTCATCGTCATCTGCGCAACCGCGCTTGGTGCTTTCTCGGTTCAGGCGCAGGACAAGCCCGTGCAACTGGTGGGTCTCGGGGACAGTCTGATGGCCGGTTACCAGCTGCCACCGTCAGACAGTTACACAGCCCAACTCGAAACGGCGTTGAAAGCGAAGGGCGTCAATGTGTCCATCGCCAATGCGGGGGTGTCGGGTGATACCAGCGCCGGCGGACTTGCGCGGGCGGAATGGTCCGTACCCGACGGAACGGATGGGGTCATCCTGGAACTCGGTGCCAATGACGCGCTGCGCGGAATCGCTCCCGAAGAAACCGAAAAGAACCTCGATGCCATCATTTCCGGATTCCAAAAGCGCAAGATTCCCGTTCTGCTGATTGGCATCATGGCCCCGCCGAACATGGGTGGAGACTTTGCCGACCGCTTCAATGCCATCTATCCAAGCCTTGCACAAAAGCATGGCTTGCCTCTCTATCCGTTTTTTCTCGATGGTGTCGTACTCGACCAGTCCCTGCAGCTGGAGGATAAAATGCATCCGAATACCAAGGGTATAGCCGTGATGGTGGAGAAATCCCTGCCCACGGTGGAAGACTTCATAAACACTATCGGTGCGCAAAAAAAATAAGCGCTTGCGCCAGACTGCGTTGCATGATTCGCTGTACATGTTCTGCCAAAAGATTCGGGGAGCTCGCCATGCCGAGACTGTTTACCGCCCTCGAAATTCCGCGCAATGCGGCCATGAGCCTCTCATTGTTGCGCGGTGGTCTGCCGGGTGCCCGGTGGATTGATGTGGAGAATTATCACATCACTTTACGCTTCATAGGCGATATCGATAATCGTACGGCCGATGAGGTCGTCAACAGGCTCGATCGGATCGAGAGGCCTGAATTCCAGATCAACCTCACGGGGATCGGCTCCTTCGGCTCCAAAAAGCCTCACTCGATCTGGGCAGGTGTCTCGCCCTCTGCGGAAATGAGTGCCTTGCAGGGCGAGATAGAGCGGATCTGCCAGCGACTGGGACTGCCGCCGGACCCGCGCAAATTCACGCCTCATGTCACACTCGCCCGGCTGAGAAGCTCAAGGCTGGATGATGTCGTGCATTACCTGTCCGGGCGCGGCGATTTTAGGACCTCCACCTTTACGGTCGGGCGCTTCGTGCTGATGTCGTCAAAGGAATCGGTCGGGGGCGGTCCTTATATCGTGGAGGAGGCCTTCCCACTTCATGAGGCCCGCCCCGTCTCGATCTTTTCGAGCATGGACATGCACCCCGCCAAGAGCATGTTGTAGACGGTCTCGAAGCCGTCTCCCGTGCCGTAATAGGGGTCGGGAACATTCTCCCGCCGGCCGTCTGCGTAGTCTGAAAACAGGTGCAGCTTTTGCATCTGTGGATCGGACGCCAGCGTACGAAGATGGGCGAGGTTTTTCTCATCCATGGCGAGGATAAGATCGAATATCTCGAAATCCTCCTGTCGAAACTGACGGGCAATCTGAGTGGAGATATCGATGCCGTGCCGGCGGGCCGTGTCGATGGAGCGAGGATCCGGCGCGTCACCCGCATGCCAGCCGCCGGTGCCTGCAGAATCGACGAAAAACCGGTCCTGCATTTGCCGTGCAGCGAGGATGTGAGAGAATATGCCTTCCGCCAGTGGCGAGCGGCAGATATTTCCCATGCAAACAAACAGGACCGCTGTGCGTTTCATGAATCCATAGCCCCGAAAAAGGATGACATCCATGAAATATCCCAAACTCGACAAAGATGCCATCGATCGCGAACTGGCCGATTTGAAGGGATGGGCCTTGCGCGAAGACGGGCTCGCAATCGTCAGGACCTTCAAATTCGCCAATTTCGCCGAAGCCTTCGGTTTCATGGCGGAGTGCGCGCTGTCTGCCGAGAAACTGAACCATCACCCCGAGTGGTCGAATGTCTATTCGCGCGTGAAAGTTTGCCTGACGACGCATGATTCCCAGGGCATTACCGAGCGAGACGTCCTTCTGGCCAACGCGATGCAAAAAGCAGCGGCAGGCCGAAGCGATTGAATGAAAGGGCTTACCCCCTATATAATCTTCCATGACCAAAGGACACACGACGATGGATGACGTGAAAATTGGTGAAATCCTGCTGCCCGGCGAGCCCGACAAGCAGGAGGAACGCGAGCATGAGGTTCGCGCCAAGTTCTGGCCGAAAATGAAGCGCGTGATGAGCAAGGTGCCGTTCGCGCGCGATGCGGTTGCGGCCTATTACTGCGCGACGGACCGCAACACGCCGTTTCGCGCAAAAGGTGTGCTTCTGGCCGCGTTGGGCTACTTCATCATGCCGATGGACGTGGTTCCAGACGTGTTTGCCGTCATCGGTTTTACGGACGATATTGCCGTTCTGACGGCTGCGCTCGCCATGGTGCGCGCCCACATCAGAATGGAACATTACGAGGCTGCAGACGCCGCAATCGACGCCCTCAAGACAGAGTAACGGCTCTGTGATGCCGTGTTGGCGATGCTGCCGTTGGCTGACAAATTCTTGCCTGAATTCTTGTGTCAGTGCTGGAGATGCAACCACGGTTCGTGTTTGCTTCGCTGGCGCTGGGAGACGCTTATCTGTTACACGATGATGCAAATCTCAAGTTTTAGCGTCAGCGTTGACGGTTTGGTAACCGATCTTTAGCCAATATCAAGATGACGGACTTCACCTAGCATCGGCCCGGCGTAGCCGTTCGGCCAACTGGAAGACAATAACCCGGCAGGAAATTCTATGTTTGTAAGAAGTGTAGCAACCGCAGTCGCCATTTTGCTGACAAGTGTCGGCATAGCATCTGCACAGTCGCCCACGCGCATCCAGCAGTTCAATGCTTGGGGTGCCTATTCGTACAAGTCGGGTAACAGCACCGTTTGCTATGTTCTGTCCATTCCAACCGCCAAGGAACCGACCAGCGTCGACCACGGCGACATTTTCTTCATCGTTTCCCAGCGCCCGGGACAGAACATCTCCTATGAGCCTCAGGCCATGGTCGGATACAGCCTTCGTGAAGGCTCCAAGGTCAACGTCACCATCGACAGCAAGAATTTCGTGATGTTTACCAAGGACAAGGCTGCCTGGGTCGAAAATGCCGCCGAGGAACCTGCGCTCGTGGCTGCGATGAAGGTGGGCAAATCGATGACAGTCAAGGCGACCTCCGCCCGTGGCACGGCAACCTCCTACTCCTATTCGCTGTCGGGTATTTCGGCTGCGCTGAAGCAGATCGAACGCTGCAAGTAACGCCTTTCTGTCGATCTTTTCCAATGGCCGGTCGATGACCGGCCATTTGCGTTTGGGCCTTTTTGATGTTAAAGGCCCGTCAACAAAACAGGCGGACGCGAAACACGCGCCTTGCCTTGTGGATTTTTCTCGACATGCAGATGATGTTCCGCCTCGTTTTCGGGCCGGTTTCGCTCTGCAATGGCTGATGGGATACAGACGATGTCCGTACTGGAAGCAACTGCCGGTCTGGCGATCAAGGCACCAATGGTCGCCAACAAGGATCTGATGGCCGACAAACCCTCGCTGATCGGTATCACCCGCGAGGAGATGGGCGATGCGCTGCTGGATGTCGGCGTTGCGCCAAAGCAGATCAAGATGCGCGTCAGCCAGTTGTGGAACTGGCTTTATGTGCGTGGCGTCTCCGACTTCGACCACATGACCAATGTGGCCAAGGACCTGCGCGAAAAGCTGAAAGTCCATTTTACCATTGCGCGTCCCGAGATCGTCGAGGAGCAGGTGTCCAACGACGGCACCCGCAAATGGCTGATGCGCTTTCCGCCGCGCGGTGCCGGGCGTCCCGTTGAAATTGAAACGGTCTATATTCCCGAAGAAGGTCGCGGCACGCTGTGCATTTCCAGCCAGGTCGGCTGTTCGCTCACCTGCTCCTTCTGTCACACCGGCACCCAGAGACTGGTGCGCAACCTGACGGCAGAGGAAATTCTGGCTCAGCTTCTGGTCGCCCGCGACCGTCTGGGGGATTTTCCCGATCGCGAAGCACCGCAGGGCACCATCATGCCAGCCGAAGGCCGCAAGGTTTCCAACATCGTCATGATGGGCATGGGCGAACCGCTTTATAATTTCGAGCATGTGAAGACCGCATTGCTGATCGCGACCGATGGCGATGGCTTGTCGCTGTCCAAGCGCCGCGTGACGCTGTCCACATCGGGTGTCGTGCCGGAAATTTTCCGCACGGGTGACGAAATCGGCGTGATGCTGGCCATCTCGCTGCATGCCGTGCGCGACGAGCTGCGCGATATGCTGGTGCCGATCAACAAGAAATATCCGCTGAAAGAGCTGATCGAGGCCTGTCGCAATTATCCCGGCCTGTCGAATGCCCGCCGTATCACCTTCGAATATGTGATGCTGAAAGACGTCAACGACAGTCTGGAAGACGCCAAGATGCTGACGCAGCTTCTGAAGGGCGTGCCTGCCAAGATCAACCTCATCCCCTTCAACCCATGGCCCGGCACAAACTACCAGTGCTCGGAATGGGCGCAGATCGAGAAATTCGCCGACTTCATCAATCAGGCCGGTTATGCCTCGCCGATCCGCACCCCGCGTGGGCGCGATATTCTGGCGGCCTGCGGCCAGTTGAAGTCGGAATCTGAGCGTATGCGCAAGACCGAACGCATGGCTTTCGAGGCGATGATGATCGCCAATCACGGCGCGGACGACTGATCAAGAAAAACAATTGATCGATGAGTTCGGCATTGTGCGATTGATTTCGTTTTAACCCTTTCTTAAAGAGGGCCACGACAAGCGAAACAATCGGAGGAATATCCCATGCGCGCACTCGTTCTGGCGCTCGCCGCTGCATCAGCCCTGGCCTTGCCCGTAAAGGCGCAAGATGTGACGGTTGCCGTCACCGCCATTGTCGAGCATCCTGCACTCGACGCCGCCCGCGACGGCGTGAAGCAGGCTCTTGCCGATGCCGGATATAAGGAAGGCGAGAACCTGAAATTCGTCTACCAGTCCGCACAGGGTAACCCCGGCACCGCTTCTCAGATCGCCCGACAGTTCGTCGGTGATGCGCCCGACGTCATCGTTCCGATCTCCACACCCTCCGCACAGGCCGTCGTTTCCGCAACACGCGATATCCCCATCGTCTTCACCGCCGTTTCCGACCCCGTCGGCGCACAGCTGATCAAGTCCATGGACAAGCCCGGCCGCAACGTCACCGGTCTTTCCGACGCGCTGCCCGTCAACGAGCATCTGGCGCTGATCAAGAAAATCGCTCCCAATGCCAAGACCGTTGGCTACATTTACAATTCCGCCGAAGCCAACTCCGTTTCGACGCTGGAGCTTCTGAAGACAGAGGCCGCAAAGGCCGGTCTGACGGTCGTTGAATCCGTCGCCACCAAATCTGCCGAAGTGCAGGGCGCGACCCGCGCTCTGGTGGGCAAGGCTGACGTGATCTACGTGCCCACGGATAACACCATCGTGTCGGCCTTCGAAGCCGCCGCCAGCGTCGCCTCGGAAGCCAAGATTCCGCTGTTTGCTGCCGATACGGATTCCGTTGCCCGTGGTGCTGTTGCCGCTCTCGGCTTCAACTATTTCGACGTGGGCAAGCAGACGGGTGCGGTTGTCGTTCGCATTCTGAAGGGTGAAAAGCCCGGCGACATTCCGGCGACCGTTGCTGTCGGCACCGATCTCGTCCTGAACAAGAAGGCTGCTGAAAAGGCTGGCGTGACGTTCCCCGAGAGCGTGACGAAGCGTGCGACGAAGATTATCGACTAAAAGACCAACTACCCTCTCGTCATCCTCGGGCTTGTCCCGAGGATCTACCCTCGTTCAACGGAAACTGTACGGCAGCAGATGCTTCACATCCTCTGACTTGATCCGGGGGCCGGGCATGACGAAAGAGTGGTTGGTCGCAAACCAAGGAATTCTACCGTGAGCCAAATCGCCTTCTGGGGCGCCGTTGAACTGGGGCTTGTTTTTGCCTTTGTTGCTATCGGCGTTTATCTCGCATTTCGCGTGCTCGACTTTCCCGATCTTACCGTCGATGGGTCGTTTCCGCTGGGCGCTGCCGTGGCGGCGGTGCTGATTGTTGCGGGGTTAAACCCATGGGCTGCAACGGCCATTGCCATGGTTGCCGGTGCGGCAGCCGGTCTGGTGACAGCGGTCTTGAACGTCCGCTTCAAAATCCTCAATCTTCTGGCCTCGATCCTGACCATGATCGCGCTGTTTTCCGTGAACCTGCGGGTGATGGGAAAACCGAATGTCGCGCTGCTCAATCAGGAAACGGTGATCGAGCCCTTCTACGGTCTCGGCATTGCCGAATATCTGCTGCGCCCGCTTTTCGTGGGCGTGCTGGTGGTTATCGCCGTCATCATTGTCTGGCGCTTTCTGGAAAGCGATGCAGGCCTTGCCATGCGTGCCACCGGCGCCAATGCGCGGATGGCGCGGGCTCAAGGTGTGAAAACGGGCAACCAGATCTATCTCGGCATGGCGATTTCCAATGCGCTGGTGGCGCTGGGTGGCGCACTGTTTGCGCAGACCAACGGGTTTGCCGATGTGACATCAGGTGTCGGCACCATCGTCGTGGGTCTGGCCGCCGTCATCATCGGCGAAACGCTGTTTGGATCGCGCGGCATTCTGATTGCGCTGATCGGCTGTGTTCTCGGCTCCATCGCCTATCGCCTGGCGATCCAGCTGGCGCTGTCCAGCGATGTGTTGGGCCTCAAGGCCTCCGACCTCAATTTCGTCACCGCCGTGCTGGTTGCCGTTGCGCTGATATTGCCGCGTCTGCGCCGTGGGGGAGCAACATCATGATTTCGCTTTCCGATATTCAGGTCATCTTCGGGCGCGGCACGCCGCTGCAAAAGCAGGCGCTGGCAAAGATCGACCTCACCATCGAAGACGGCTCCTTCGTCACCGTCATCGGCTCCAACGGTGCTGGAAAATCCACACTGCTGGGCGTGCTGGCGGGTGATGTTCTGCCGACGGTGGGCAAGGTGACCATCGGTGGCGTGGACGTGACCCGCAAGCCGACGGCAAACCGCGCAGGGCAGGTGGCTCGCGTGTTTCAGGACCCGCTGGCGGGAAGCTGCGGCGCGCTCAGCATCGAGGAAAATCTGGCACTGGCGGCAGCACGGGGCAAGATGCGCGGCCTGTTGCCAGCGCTGGGTGGCGGACGCCGTGCCTTCTTCAAGGAGCGTATTGCGTCGCTTGGCCTTGGTCTTGAAAATCGGCTGAAGGATCGTATGGACCTCTTGTCAGGCGGTCAACGGCAGGCGGTATCGCTTGTAATGGCGACGCTGGCCGGATCGGATGTTCTTCTGCTGGACGAGCACACGGCAGCGCTTGACCCCGGCATGGCCGAATTCGTCATGGAACTGACCCGTAAAAATGTCGAGGAGCGCAAGCTGACGACATTGATGGTGACGCATTCCATGCGACAGGCGCTGGATTACGGTGACCGCACGATCATGCTGCATGCCGGCGAGATCGTTCTTGACGTGTCAGGAGAAAGCCGCAAGGGCCTGCAGGTGGAAGACCTCATCGAGATGTTCCGCAACATACGCGGCCAGAAGCTTGACGATGACGAGTTGCTGATTGGCTGATGATGAGGCGACCCGGCTCTCCCGGGCTCGCTCTCGCGCACGAACCGGATATTGCAAGGTCGATTGTTGGAACAGGATACCTTGCCTCAAGCTGTTGAACCATGCCATTTTCACTGCATTGCCAGCAGGAGAAGCACATTGTTCCGACGTTTCTTGATCACAGCCTTTGCCGTTGCACTATTTTCTCCCATGGCCACGCGTGCAGCCGACCTGCCGGACCTGAAGGGCAAAACCGTGGTCGTGGTCACGGAAAATGCCTATCCGCCGCTCCAATTCGTCGACCCCGCCTCCGGCAAGGCAATCGGCTGGGAATATGATGCGATGGGCGAGATCGCCAAGCGGCTGAATTTCAAGGTCGAGTATCAGAACACATCCTGGGATGCGATGATCCAGGCCGTCTCCGATGGGCAATACGACATCGGCATGACCGGCATCAGCATCAAGGACGAGCGCAAGCAGAAGGTGGATTTCTCCAATCCCTATATGCGCTCGGAAATGTTCATGCTGGTGCGCGCCGATGAGACGCGCTTTACCGATGCCAAGAGCTTCGCCGCCTTCGACAAGGGGCTGGTCGGCGCGCAGGCCGGGACCACGCCTTTCTATACCGCCGTCTACGACATTCTCGACGGCAATGAGCAGAACCCGAGGGTAAAACTGATGGAAACCTTCGGCGCCACCGTGCAGGCGCTGAAAACCGGCGATGTCGATCTGGTTCTGACGGATGGCGTGGCTGGCAAAGGCTATGTCGATGCGTCCGGCGGCACACTGAAGCTGATCGGCGGCCCCTTGGGCGGCGATGATTTCGGCTTCATCTTCAAAAAGGGCTCTGATCTGGTCGCGCCCGTCAATGCCGCCATTGCCGCGCTGAAGGCGGACGGCACGTTTACCGCGCTCGATAAGAAGTGGTTTCTGGACTACAAACTCGGCCAGTAAGTCCATGACTGGCAATGACGGAAAGACGACAGTGTGAGCCAGAGACGCAGATCCACCGCAACGGATGATTTTCCATGGTGGCTGGTGGCGCTCGTCGGCATCGGGCTGGTGCTGGCCGTGGTCATTGCAGTCAACGGCATCTACGCGCAGGTCTTTGCCACCGTCATCAAGGGCATCGGCATGACGGTCTTCGTCACGCTGGTGGCCTTCGCGCTCGCCTCGCTCTGGGGTCTGCTCATCGCCATCATGGGCATGGCCGATACGCTCGTGCTGCGCCAGATTGCCCGTTTCTATATCGAAACGGTGCGTGGCATTCCCGTTCTCGTCGTCCTGTTCTATATCGCCTTCGTCGGCGCACCCGCCTTCGTCAGCCTGTTCAACTGGGTTATCACCCCGCTCGTTCAGGCCGGATGGGTTGAAGCGATGCTGGTGCGCGATTTTTCGCTGACATGGCGGGCCATTCTGGCGCTGACCATCTGCTACGCCGCCTTCATCGCCGAAATCTTCCGCGCCGGTATCGAGGCGGTGGATGAGGGGCAGATCGAAGCCGCCAAGGCGCTTGGCCTCAACCGCTTTCAGCGCTTTCGCCTCGTCACCTTTCCGCAGGCCATCCGCACGATCTTCCCGCCGCTCTCCAATGATTTCGTGTCCATGGTCAAGGACAGTTCGCTGGTCTCCGTGCTGGGCGTCATGGATATCACCCAGCTCGGCAAGGTCTATGCGGCAGGCTCGTTCCGGTTTTTCGAAACCTATTCCATCGTCGCCTATATCTACCTCATCCTGACGCTCGGCCTGTCGCTGGCGCTGCGGCGCGTGGAAAAATCCCTCCGCCGCAGCCCACGCGGATAGATCATTGGCCTTTGAGCGCGGAATCCCAATGCTCATCCGCCTTGCCATCCACGAAACGCCATGTGTCGAACCATGTCGTCGTGTAGGTCTTGGACGGGTCTTTCGGGTCCTTGACCTCACGCACGAAACCAACCGTCACCAGATCGCCCTCGGCGGTCACAAAAGCGACGGGCGAGCTTATCTTGTCCGGAATGGGCTTCTTCGGCACTTTCAACACCTCGGTGAAGAACTTGATCACACCGTCACGGCCCGATGCGGCATTAGGATTGTGCTGGATATAACGCTCGGTCAGATATTGATCCGCCTTGTCCCAATGGCCGGCTTCCAGCAGATCGCGGATGATCTTGTAGGTCACCTGCTTGTTGGCATTGAGCTTCGGGTCCGGGCTGGTGAACAGCGCTTCGGCGTCAGGCGCCTTGACGACGGCTTCCTGAGCCTGGGCTGGCGGAGAGGCCAGCGCAAATACGGGCAGCGAAAGAGCGCAACCAAGCGCGATGTGTCTGATGAAGCGGATCATGGGTTCTCCTCATGGATGCGGGCAGTGGATGCCGGACCATAGAACGCGGAGAACGCTGCCGAAAGAAGGCAGTTTTTCCGCCGCTGGTCACATGCAGGGAACCAGCGGCGGAAAGAGGCGTCAGGCGTGCGCTTCAGCCTGCTTCTTCGCCTGCGCCGCAATCATGCGACCGGCAATGATGACGAGCACGCCCGCCGCCGCCAGGCATGCGGAGAGGAAGAACATCGGCGCAATCGTGCTGCCCGTCTGATCCTTGATCCATGGCACCACATTCTGCGCCACGAAGCCGCCGAGGTTGCCCACCGAATTGATGGCGGCAAGACCCGCCGCCGCACCGGCACCCTTGAGGAACCGGCCCGGCAGGCTCCAGAACACCGGCTGGCCTGCAAAAATGCCAGCGGCTGCGATGCACAGGAACGCAAATTGCAGAACCGGCATCGTCACCAGCGCCGACATCAGCAGGCAGAACGCGCCGAGGAAAGCAGGGCCGACGATGTAGGGCGTCTTGTTTTCCGCCCGGTCGGCAGCAGCTGGGATGACATAGAGCGCAACCGCGACCACGATCCACGGAATGATGTTGATGAAGCCATTGGTGGTGTTGGAAACGCCAAAGCCCTTGACGATGGTCGGCAGCCAGTAGCTGAGACCATAGGCTGCCAGCGGAAAGCCGACGAAGCACAAAGACATGAACAGCACGCGCGGGTTGATCAATGCCTTGAAACCGTTTTCGGCATGTTCTTCCATGTCGGAGTTTTCAGACGCGATGCGGTTCTTCAGCCAGTCCTTTTCCTCCTGGGTCAGGAACTTCGCCTTTTCAGGCGTGTCGTCCAGATAGAAGATGGTGAAGATACCGGCGATGACGGCCGGAACGCCCGTGGCAAGAAACACCCATTCCCAGCCCGCATAACCGAACAGCCCGTCGAGATCGAGCAGCATGCCGCCCAGCGGTGCGCCAACGGCATTGGCCAGCGCGCTGAAGATCATGAACAGCCCGACCATCCGTCCGCGATAATCCCGCGGGAACCATAGGGTCAGGAGATAGAGAACGCCGGGAAAGAAACCCGCTTCGCAGGCACCCAGCAGAAAGCGCAGAATATAGAACATCGTCTGGCTGCTGGTATAGGCCAGCGCAATCGTCACCAGACCCCAGGAAATGATGATGCGCGCAAACCAGCGACTGGCCCCGAACCGGGTCAGCAGCAAGTTGCTCGGAACTTCGAAGATGAAATAACCGATGAAGAACAGCGATGCGCCAAGGCCATAGGCATATTCGCTCAGTCCCAGATCGCCCACCATCTGCAGCTTGGCAAAGCTCACATTCTGCCGGTCGATATAGGCGATGAGGTAGAGAAGCCCCAGAAACGGCATCAGCCGCCAGGTGATTTTTGAAATGAGTGCTTTTTCAGATACCAAAATGTACCCTCCCCTGTCCGCTGCATGAAAATGCAGGCCGAATACAATCGAGAGCGCAGCTCTTCACGCAAGCGTTACGGCGTCGTGATATCACAACTGCGCGTGAGCGTAACGCGCGAGACGGCGTTTTTATCCCGCGCCGGCTGATCTATCTCGCAACAGCGAAACCGCGCGGTCAGGCGGATTTCATTCGGCGCGGCAATATTGCCGTTGAAAAGCCGATCTGATATGAGAGATGCATGGGATCGAAATTCGGATGTCTCGCGCAAAACATTTTCGTGCTGCAGGACCACAAGCGTCTGCCGGCACGCTTTTTCGCGGATATTTCCGGCGCGCTGAATACGCGACTTACGTTCGCCTGATAGCCCCTCGCTGTCAGTCTTTTCGCGAACCCAAATCCTTTTCAATATCTGATGGATATAGCCATGAGCGCACCTCGTACCCTCTATGATAAAATCTGGGACGACCACGTCGTCAATCGTGACCCGGACGGAACCTGTCTTCTCTACATCGACCGTCACCTCGTGCATGAGGTGACGAGCCCGCAGGCCTTCGAAGGTCTGCGCCTGGCCGGTCGCCCCGTTCATTCGCCCACCCGCACGCTGGCCGTGGTCGACCACAATGTTCCCACCACCGCTGACCGTCTTGAGGGCATCAAGAACGAGGAAAGCCGCATTCAGGTGGAAGCGCTGGCGCAGAATGCTGCGGAATTCGGCGTCGAATACTACTCCGAGCGCGACAAGCGCCAGGGCATCGTTCACATCGTCGGGCCGGAACAGGGCTTTACGCTGCCGGGCATGACCATCGTCTGCGGTGACAGCCACACCTCCACCCACGGTGCCTTCGGTGCGCTCGCGCACGGTATCGGCACATCGGAGGTCGAACACGTCCTGGCTACACAGACGCTGATCCAGAAGAAGGCCAAGAACATGCTGGTGCGTGTCGATGGCAAGGTGCCAGACGGCGTCACCGCCAAGGACATCATTCTGGCCATCATCGGCGAAATCGGCACGGCTGGCGGCACCGGCCATGTCATTGAATTCGCCGGTGAGGCGATCCGTTCGCTCTCCATGGAAGGCCGCATGACGGTCTGCAACATGACCATCGAAGGCGGCGCGCGTGCCGGTCTCATCGCGCCTGATGAAACCACCTTCGACTATATCAAGGACAAGCCGCGCGCACCCAAGGGCGAGACGCTGGAACAGGCCATCGCCTATTGGAAGACGCTGAAGTCCGACGAAGGCGCGCATTACGACAAGGTCGTTGTGCTGGATGCCGCCAACCTGCCGCCCATCGTTTCCTGGGGCTCCTCGCCGGAAGACGTAGTCTCGGTGCAGGGCACGGTTCCCGATCCGGATGAGATTGCCGACGAGAACAAGCGCAATTCCAAGCATCGCGCGCTGGACTATATGGGCTTGAAGCCCGGCACCAAAATGACGGATATCGCCATCGACCGCGTCTTCATCGGCTCCTGCACCAATGGCCGCATCGAGGATTTGCGCGCTGCCGCCAAGGTGGTCGAAGGCCGCAAGGTCGCCCCCACGGTCTCCGCCATGATCGTTCCCGGCTCCGGTCTGGTGAAGGAACAGGCGGAAAAGGAAGGTCTGGACAAGATTTTCCTCGAAGCAGGTTTCGAGTGGCGCGAGCCCGGCTGCTCCATGTGCCTTGCCATGAATGACGACCGCCTCGCCCCCGGCGAACGCTGCGCCTCCACCTCCAACCGCAACTTCGAGGGACGTCAGGGCTATAAGAGCCGCACCCACCTCGTCTCCCCTGCCATGGCGGCAGCGGCAGCCGTTGCGGGCCATTTCGTGGATATTCGCGAGTGGCAGTAAACGCGAAAGGCCGGAAGCAGACATGCCTCCGGCCTTTTTCGTCAGAGAACCGTCACTCTCCTGCCTCGACGCAGGTGCGGAAGAATTCGACGCATGTCGCGTGGATGAAGCGCCACACATCCGGCAGTGGGCTCGAATCCCGGGCGGATCATGTGCATGAAAATCGCCGAGCCACGATAGCGTCGCCGTGACGTGACGTTCCAATCCATGACGAGACAGACATCGTAGAGACCATCTTGCCTCTGCATCTCCTCGTGGCTCGGTGTAAAGGGTGTCGTGACGAGACGGTTATAGTTGGGATCGGTTGGAGCATCGCACCAGAGCATATCCTTTCGTATACGATGCATCGGCAGCGATGTTTGGATTGCAAGACGGTCGCCTCTGTAGAAACCGTGTAGCAAAGGCATCGAGGTGATCGGCGTTTTTCCATCGCCCTCGCGTTTCAAGACAGTACGCCCGTTGCGACCGATAGCGGCGGGGAAGGTGAGGTGGCCGAGCTGGAGCAAGGCGCGGTTCTTGTGTCGCGGCGCGGGACGGACCAGAACCTTGGCGAGGCGTTTGGGCTGTTTTTTTGCTTTCGATACCATCGTTCTCACGAGATTTTGCTTTGCAGGTGTGGTCCAGGACGTCCTAGCACCGCGTTATATGCCGACCAAGGCTTGACGTAGCTGCGTCAAACCGCTGAATTGGTTCACTAAAGCGAAAAGCATGTCGCAATGGCAAGAGACGAACACGTTTGCGCGACTGCTTTCAAGTCATAAAGAAAGGCTGAGATATCCCATGACGGCCCGTACACTTCTTCTGGTTGACGATGACGACGACCTGCGCGAGACCCTTGCCGAGCAACTGTCTCCCTACGAGGAATTCTCTCTTCTGACCGGTGCCAACGCCAATGCCGCCATTCAGACGGCGAAGTCGACACAGGTCGATCTGCTGATCATGGATGTCGGACTGCCGGACATGGATGGACGCGAAGCCGTCAAGATCATGCGCAAGAATGGTTTCAAGGCCCCGATCATCATGCTGACAGGCCACGATACCGATTCCGACACCATCCTTGGTCTGGAGGCCGGTGCCAACGACTATGTGACCAAGCCCTTCCGCTTTGCCGTTCTTCTGGCCCGCGTGCGTGCGCAGTTGCGCCAGTACGAACAGAGCGAAGATGCGGTCTTTACCGTGGGGCCTTACCAGTTCAAGCCGAGCCAGAAACTTTTGACAGGCGAAGACGGAAAGAAGATCCGTCTCACCGAAAAGGAAGCGGCGATCATTCGTTACCTGTACCGCGCAGGTAGCGCGGTGGTGACCCGGGACGTGCTTCTGGAAGAAGTTTGGGGCTATAATTCCGGCGTGACGACGCACACGCTGGAAACCCACGTCTACCGCCTTCGTCAGAAAATCGAGCGTGACCCGTCGAATGCGGAACTGCTCGTAACGGAAAACGGTGGCTACAAGATCGTACCCTGATTATTCCGGCACTTGCAGGAACTGATCCCGTGAAATTAATAGAGGCGTGGCCCTTGTCTTGGCTGCGCCTTTGTTCGAAAACCGTTGTGATTGCAAATCCGGGGTTTCGAAACATATGGCATTGAACGACGATATCAAGCTATTGGCCAAGGTGCCCCTGTTCCAGGGCTTCACCGACGACCAGTTGCGGCTGATCGCATTCGGTGCCGAACGCCGCAGGATTGGCGAGGGGCAGGCGCTGTTTCGCGAGCATTCCCCGGCCGAATGTGCCTTCGTTGTCGCGCGCGGGACTTTTGACCTTTACAGCACGGCACGCGGCAACAAAGCCGAGCTTCAGGCAAGCGTAAAGACAGGAACGCTCCTGTCCGAACTGGCGCTGTTTACGCTGTGCGAACGCAAATATACGGCTGTTGCTACGGATGACTCCGAGGTCATCCGCATCACCCGGATCCTTTTCCATCGTATGATCGAAGAGTTTCCTGATGTTGCCGATGTGGTTCTGGCGCGCATCCGCGACAACATCGCCTCACTCGCATCCGGTGCAGCAGCGCTTCAGGGACGGTTTTCGTAAGACTTAGAATTTGAAATGCGCCGTCACCGGAACGTGGTCCGAGGGGCGGTTCCAACCGCGGGCTTCGCGCAGGATTTCAATGCGATCCAGTGACGGACCGAGGTCCTGGGAGGACCAGATGTGATCGAGGCGGCGACCGCGGTCTGCGGCTTCCCAGTCCTTGGCGCGGTAGCTCCACCAGGTGTAGATCTTTTCGCTGTCCGGCACGTTGAGGCGCATCAGGTCGAGCCAGTTACCCTTCTTCATGATCTCCAGCAGGCCCTCTGTCTCGACCGGCGTGTGGCTGACGATTTTCAAGAGCTGTTTGTGGGACCAGACGTCGTTTTCCAGCGGCGCAATGTTGAGATCGCCGACGAGAATGGATGAGGTGCCGGGCACACCGTCAGCGCTGAGCGCCTTCATCTCTTCGATGAAATCGAGCTTGTGGCCGAATTTGGGGTTGATCGTACGATCAGGCTCGTCGCCGCCAGCGGGAACATAGAAATTGTGAAGACGGATTTTGCGCGAACCGACTTGAACGATGCCGGAGATATGGCGGGCGTCACCTATACCGCAATAATCCTGACGATGGTCTTCGGTCAGTGGCAGCCTGGAGGCGATGGCGACGCCATGATAGCCCTTCTGTCCGTGAATGATGACATGCTCATAGCCGAGCGCCTTTAGTGGCTTTAGCGGAAACTCGCCATTCGGGCATTTCGTTTCCTGAAGGCACAGGACATCTGGTTTGTAACGTACCAAGAACTGCTCGACGATCGGCATGCGCAGCCGCACCGAGTTGATGTTCCAGGTGGTTATCGAAAAGGTCATGCCCGCGCTCCATCAGCCTTTTGAAAGGTGGAGGCAGGCTTATAACATGGCTCGAGAAACGGAAATTCTTTTCTCGACGTTCCCGGAGAAATATCAGCCGCGGCTGCGGACTTCCTCGTAGTTGATCGCAAAGACCTTGTCGTCCAAAGCCATGCCTGTCTGGACGTTGAAAATCATGACCGTGGTGTCTTTGTTCTGCGCATCCGTCGTGGTCCACTGGCGCAAATCAAAGGTTTTCGGGTCGAACATCAAGGTAATGGTGGAATCGCCGAAGACGCTCTTGTCGCCGAGCACGATAGTGGTCAGATCGGATTCCTGTTTGACGTCGCGTACCTTCTGGTTTCCTAGATCGATTTTATCTGAAAGCAGCAGGCTAAGCGGCGTCTTCGACAGAGGATAGAGGTCCCATGTCTTCAGCTTGTTGTTGCCAATCACGACGTTGCGGCCATCGGAAATCACGCGCATGGGCGAGGGGTCTTCGTAATTGAAGCGCAGCTTGCCAGGGCGTGCGATGTAGAATTTGCCGCCTGTCTGTTCGCCGCGTGGGCCGAACTGTACGAACTCACCCATCATAGTTTTGACGGAAGAGAAATGATTGGCGATTTTCTGTGCCGTCGCATCCGCCTGTGCAAAGGCGGTAAAAGGCTGCAGGGCGGCAATAGCTGCGGTCGCGGAAAACAAGGTCATCACGCCACGGCGCGTCATCTGGCTGTCGAGGCCATGGGGCTGCGCGGAAACGACCGGGGTATTCTTCTTCATTCTTTTCTCCTTCATCGCATCCCAATGTTTCAAAAAAACGCGGCGGCTTCATGACATGAAGCACTTGCTATAACGCCGAAGCTGAACCTTGGTTGCTGATATCTGCGTGAAGAGATGCGGTATTCAGGAACCGGCCAAGATGGTGGCGTGCACCCGCATCTCCCCGCTTCATTCCGTTTCGGTCGGCACCAGTATTTCGCGTTTGCCGGCGTGGTTTGCCGGGCCGATGATGCCCTCCTGCTCCATACGCTCGATCAGCGAAGCAGCACGGTTGTAACCGATGCCGAGGCGACGCTGGACATAGGAGGTGGATGCCTTGCCATCACGAAGGACAACCGCCACAGCCTGATCGTAAGGGTCGTCCGATTCGGCCATGTTGCCGGTGCCGGCAGGGCCGCCGCCGTCTTCATCGTCGTCTTCTTCGGTAACGGCTTCGAGATATTCCGGCGATCCCTGTGTCTTCAGGTAAGACACGATTTCCTCGACCTCATTGTCGGCAACGAAAGGACCGTGGACGCGCTGGATACGCCCGCCACCGGCCATATAAAGCATGTCGCCCATGCCGAGCAGCTGTTCGGCACCCTGTTCGCCCAAAATGGTGCGGCTGTCGATCTTGGAGGTGACCTGGAAGGAAATGCGGGTCGGGAAGTTGGCCTTGATCGTGCCGGTGATGACATCGACCGATGGTCGCTGCGTTGCCATGATGACGTGGATGCCTGCTGCACGCGCCATCTGCGCAAGACGCTGCACGGCACCTTCGATATCCTTGCCGGCGACCATCATCAGGTCGGCCATCTCGTCGATGATGACGACGATATAGGGAAGGGGCTTCAGGTCGAATTCTTCGGTCTCGTACATGGCTTCGCCCGTCTGGCGGTCGAAACCGGTCTGCACGGTGCGGGTCAGCACCTCGCCCTTGTCGAGTGCCTGCTGAACGCGGGCGTTGAAGCCGTCGATGTTGCGCACGCCGATCTTCGACATTTTCTTGTAGCGCTCTTCCATCTCCCGCACGGTCCATTTCAGCGCGACGACGGCCTTCTTCGGATCGGTTACGACAGGAGACAGCAAATGCGGGATGCCGTCATAGATCGACAGTTCCAGCATCTTCGGGTCGATCATGATGAGACGGCACTGTTCGGGCGTCATATGGTAGAGCAGCGACAGGATCATGGTGTTGATGGCAACCGATTTACCGGAACCCGTGGTACCGGCGACCAGCAGATGCGGCATCTTGGCCAGATCGGCGATGACGGCTTCGCCGCCAATCGTCTTGCCGAGCGACATGGGCAGCTTGGCCTTGGTGTTTTCGAAATCGCGTGAGCCGATCAATTCGCGCAGATAGACCGTTTCACGAGTACGGTTTGGTAGCTCGATACCGATGGCGTTACGACCGGGAACGACGGCAACACGGGCAGCGACTGCGCTCATGGAACGCGCGATATCATCGGCAAGACCGATAACGCGAGACGACTTGATGCCCGGTGCTGGTTCCAGTTCATAAAGCGTGACGACAGGTCCGGGACGGACATGGATGATCTCACCCTTGACACCGAAATCTTCGAGCACGCCTTCAAGTCGCCGGGCATTCTGTTCTAGAACCTCGGCGTTGAGCGTGGCGTCACGCACGACACTTTTCGGCTCCGCCAGAAGATGGATAGAGGGAAGCTGGAAGCCATCGGGCGCGATGAAGGAGGCTTGCG
The DNA here is from genome assembly GCF_001422245.1 of Rhizobium sp. Leaf262. Taxonomy (GTDB): domain Bacteria; phylum Pseudomonadota; class Alphaproteobacteria; order Rhizobiales; family Rhizobiaceae; genus Agrobacterium. Next base: position 195,832 of record NZ_LMMM01000021.1, on the reverse strand, counting down.
CATCACGAGCGACCCGGTCACTCGGCTTGGGACGGGCAGGTGGAACGGTGATACGCGTCTGGCCCGGTGCCGGACGCGGTGAGAATTTTGCGTCCGCAGACAGCACGCCGTTCGGCAGGGCATCGTCTTCCTCGAAGTCCTCATTATCACCCATGGAAATCGGTGGTGGAGTGACTTCACGGCGGGCGCGGGCTTCGGCCCGTTCTTCAAAGGAGGGGTCTGCGCGCTCCAGACGGTTGATGGCGGTCTTGAGGCGCGAGGGCTCGTTGAGCGTGCCGAATTCGTAATCGTTGAAGTCGTAGGGTTGCTCGAACTCGTTGCGCATCGACTTGGGCTTCAGGCCGAACAGGCGGCGGAAACGGGCCTGGGTGATGTACCAGTAGTGAGCCATTGCGCCGAAGGCGAGCAGGCTGCCGAAGAAGCCATCGCCGTCATCTTCCTCGTCGTCCAGCTGCTGCACCTTCTGCGCCTTGCTTTGCGCTGCCGGCTGGGCTGCAAAGCTCCCTTCCTCATCGTCGGGCGAGCCGAGGAGGCCGGAGGCAAAAAGCATGAGCCAAGCGGCGGGAGCCGCGAAGATCGCGCCCAGAACGGTGGCAAAGGTTCCGGTGGGATAAGCGCCGATGAAGAGTGCCGGGAAGCGCAGGATCATATCGCCGATGACACCGCCGATGCCGTTGGGCAGTGGCCAGGTCAGAGGGGCGGGGAAGCAGCCAAGCGATGCGGATGCGATGAAAGCACCGCTCACCCAGGCCACGAGGCGGGCTGGAATGCGATTGAAACGGCGACCGGAAATCAGTGCGAAGGCCCAGGCGAGAATGGGCAGCATGGCGATCAGCGCCGACAGGCCGAGGAACTGCATCATGATGTCGGCAAAGATCGCGCCGCTGCGGCCCAGCAGATTGGCCGGTTCGTTGCCGGTGGCATAGGACAGGCTGGGATCGGCGACATTCCATGTGGCCAGCGCCGTGATGCCCAGTGCCAGCAATGCCAGCACGCCAAATCCCGCGAGCGCCATCAACTGGCGCACGACGAATGCCGTCAGTACGAAACGGTTATCACGACCCTGAAATGCCGGAGACGTCACTCTGTCCATATTCTGAACCTGTCGTTCTTTTCGTTTTTTCCGAAGTCCGCACACGAGCTGGCGCAGACGGGATGACAGGGCAAAATAGCGGGCTGGTGGTTAATATGGCATTAACCATGCAAATTCAGGCGTAACTCTTAAGCTCTCTTACGAAAAAAGCCCGGCGCGAGCCGGGCTTTTCGATCTTTTCGGGAGGATGAGGCCGAACGAAGTCCGGCCCGATCTTTAGGAGTGGTAGGCCGCTTCGCCGTGCGAGGCCAGATCGAGACCTTCGCGTTCGGCTTCGACCGGCACGCGCAGACCAACGATGATGTCGACGACCTTGTAGAGGATGGCAGAGCCGATACCGGTCCACAGAAGCGTGATGACGACAGCCTGAGCCTGAACCAGGAACTGGCCGCTCATCGTCTGTTCGCCGGCATAGCCCACGCCACCGAGCGATGCGCTTGCGAAGATGCCGGTTGCCAGCGCACCGAAGATGCCGCCGACGCCGTGAACGCCGAAGACGTCTGCCGTGTCGTCATAACCGAACTTGTTCTTCACGACGGAGACGAAGAAGTAGCACAGTGGCGATACGATCGCGCCCATGACGATGGCACCCATCGGGCCAACGATACCGGCTGCCGGTGTGATGGCGACCAGACCGGCGATCATGCCGGATGCCGCGCCCAGCATGGAGGCTTTTCCGCGGGTGAAGGTTTCAACAACGCACCACGACAGGATAGCAGCCGCGGTTGCAACGAAGGTGTTGACGGTTGCGAGCATCGCGCCGCTGGACGCTTCGAGGTTGGAACCGGCGTTGAAGCCGAACCAGCCGACCCAGAGCATGGCTGCACCGACATAGGTCAGTGTCATCGAATGCGGGGCCATCATGTCCTTGCCGAAGCCCGTGCGCTTGCCAACCATGATCGCACCGATCAGGCCTGCAACACCGGCGTTGATATGAACGACCGTGCCGCCAGCGAAATCGAGCGCGCCGAGGCCGAAGAGGTAGCCCTTTGCGTCCCAAACCATGTGGGCGATCGGGAAGTAGACGAAGGTGACCCAGAGAATGCAGAACAGGATGGAGGCAGAGAATTTGATGCGCTCAGCAAAGGCACCGATGATCAGCGCCGGTGTGATGGCGGCAAATGTCATCTGGAACATCACGAAGATGAATTCCGGAATGACGACGCCCTGCGAGAAGGTCGCAGCCGTGCTGTCCTTGGTGACGCCAGACAGGAAGAGCTTGGCGAAGCCGCCGAAGAATGGGCTTTCAGAACCGCCAAAGGCGAAGGAATAGCCGTAGACGACCCAGATGATCATGACGCTGGCAGCGATGACCGTGACCTGCATCAGCACCGACAGCATGTTCTTGCTGCGAACCAGACCACCGTAAAACAGGCCAAGACCAGGAATGATCATGAACAGCACGAGGATGGTGGCAAGGAACATGAAGGCTGTGTCGCCCTTGTCGGGCGCAGGTGCCGCCGCAGCAGCTGCAACCGCTGGAGCCGCTGCATCCTGCGCGAAGGCTGCAATGGGGGCCAGCAGGGCCGCCGCGCTGGCGCCGAGTGCGCCAAGTTTGGAAATTCTGTTGAATGGCATGGTTGGAAAACTCCCCTGTCGCCCGTGCTTAAAGCGCTTCTGTGTTCGTTTCGCCGGTACGGATGCGCACGGCTTGTTCGATCGAGTAGACGAAAATCTTGCCGTCGCCGATCTGTCCGGTCTTTGCCGACGCGGCGATGGCCTCGACAGCCTTTTCGACGAGGTCGGACGCGACCGCGATTTCGATCTTCAACTTGGGAAGAAAGCTGACGGCATATTCGGTGCCGCGATAAATCTCGGTGTGTCCCTTCTGGCGTCCGTAACCCTTGACCTCGGTCACGGTCAGGCCCTGAATACCGACAGCCGTCAGTGCTTCGCGCACTTCGTCCAGCTTGAACGGCTTGATAATGGCCATCACAATTTTCATCTGGTTTCCCATCCTTTGTTTGCCCTCGGCACGGAGCCGACGTGTCCCGACGCTGGCAGATCAACAACAGCGACTGGCTCTCTCCATTCAAGGCGCGTGCCAGTTTGAAAGGGATGATATAAGTTATTGAAATAAAAAGAAAATAATAAATAAGCCTGCAAAATAGGCGCAGGAAATATTCCTCCCTGCGCAATTAACGGGCAAAAAATAAAAAATGCTTAGAATTTAGGCGTCTGCCAATTTGCGGATCAGGCCTTCCTGGGCCATCGACGCCACGAGAACGCCGTCGCGGGTAAAAAGATTGCCGCGGGTGAGTCCGCGTGCACCCGAAGCGCTCGGGCTATCCTGCGTATAGAGCAGCCAGTCATCGAGCTTGCAGGGGCGGTGAAACCACATGGCGTGGTCGAGGCTGGCGGCCTGCACCGATGGATCGAAGATCGTCGTGCCATGCGCGTAGAGCGAGGTATCGAGCAGGGTCATGTCCGAAAGATAGGCAAGGACTGCGGCCTGATAGTGCCGGTCATCGGGGACATGCCCCACCGCCCGCACCCAGATATCCTGATGCGGCTCGAGCTTTTCGCGGGAGATATAATGCGTCAGCGAGACCGGACGGATTTCGATGGGGCGTTTGTTCTCCCAGTATTTGCGGATGGCGGGCGGTGCCTTGGCCAGAAATGCGTCGCGCATCTGGTCTTCGCTCATCAATTGTTCCGGCTGCGGCACATCGGGGATCTGCGCCTGGTGATCGAAGCCACCCTCATCGATCTGGAAGGAGGCCGACATGGAAAAGATGGCATGGCCGTGCTGAATGGCGACGATGCGCCGCGTGGCGAAGCTGGAGCCATCGCGGATGCGGTCGACCTGATAGATGATGGGCACCTTGGGGTCGCCGGGGCGCATGAAATAGGCGTGCAGCGAGTGGACGAAACGTTCGTCACTTACCGTGCGCTGCGCCGCCATCAGGGCCTGGGCAATGACTTGTCCACCGAAAACGCGCTGCCAGCCGACCTGGGGGCTCGTGCCGCGAAACAGATTTTCCTCGAGCTTTTCGAGATCGAGCGTGGAAATCAGTTTTTCAAGCGGTGCGGTATTTTCGAGGGGGCGCGACATTTTCGACATGCTCCGGCTGTAGGAAGACCCATAGGGATGGTCTATAGTGCAAGTGTCATATGCACAAGAATGCAGGAGAAGACGCGATGCTGGATGTGGTTGTTGCAGGCGGCGGATATGTCGGGCTGGGTGTCGCGGTCGCCATCAAGCAGGCCGCGCCGCATATGGAGGTGCAGGTCATCGAGGCCGCGCCTGACGATGTCTGGAAAAAGGACATGCGGGCCTCGGCCATCATTGCTGCGGCTGCACGGATGCTGGAGGTTTTCGGCATCTGGAACGAACTGGAGCCGGAAGCGCAGCCGATCAGGAAAATGATCGTCACCGATTCGAAGACATCAGATCCGGTGCGCCCGGTGTTTCTGACCTTCGATGGCGATGTCGCCGAAGGCCAGCCCTTTGCACATATGATCCCCAATGTCGCGATGGTGGGAGCCTTGCGCGGTGCGTGCGAGCGCCTTGGCGTGACCATACGCCACGGCCTGAAGGTTTCGGGTTTCGACGCAGGTCCGCAGAGCAACAGGGTCACGCTTTCGGACGGATCGTCCTTCGAGACGCGTCTGCTGGTTGCCTGCGACGGCGTCCGGTCTGCCTTGCGCAGCATGGCGGGCATCAAGACGGTCGAGTGGAAATACGATCAGTCCGGCATCGTGACGACGGTGGAGCACGAACGTCCGCATGATGGATGTGCGGAGGAGCATTTTCTTCCATCCGGCCCCTTCGCCATTCTGCCACTCAAGGGCAATCGCTCCTCGCTCGTCTGGACGGAACGTACCGTTGACGCCGACCGGCTGGTCGCCTCCGACGACCTCGTCTTCGAAGAAGAACTGGAGCGTCGTTTCGGCCACAAGCTCGGACCTGTGCGGCCGGTGGGGCCGCGACGCGCATTCCCGCTGGGGCTGACACTGGCACGTGCCTTCGTCGCGCCACGGTTGGCGCTTGCAGGCGATGCGGCCCACGGCATTCATCCGATTTCGGGACAGGGTCTCAATCTCGGTTTCAAGGACGTGGCAGCGCTTGCCGAAACCATTGTCGATGCCGACCGTCTGGGGCTCGATATCGGTTCTCTCAATGTGCTTGAGCGCTACCAGTCCTGGCGGCGGTTCGACACAGTGCGCATGGGCATCACCACGGATGTGCTGAACCGGCTGTTTTCGAACGACGTCGCGCCGATCCGCATCGCACGTGATTTTGGCCTTGGCATCGTGGACCGGATTCCGCGTCTCAAAACCTATTTCATCGGGCAGGCGGCAGGCACGGCCGATCCGAACGGTCCCCGGCTTCTGGCCGGTCAGCCGCTCTGAGCCGATTCACGATTTTGCGGGTCGCAGCCTTGGCCGGGCGAGATATTGCCGTGAACAAAAGCTGAATCAGACGGAGTCAGTGATTCGTCGCTGATTCGTTCCTTTCCTGTTCTGCGCGGTTTATTGCGCGAAAGAGGAGGGCATTTTCAGCTTTCCTGCATTCCTTCCTTGCCTTTGACCGTCACCATTGCCATGTGTGGTAGAAGACGCGGGCGGATATGTTTCGAGTGCGTTGCCAACAGTCAGTTAGTCGATTTCACGGATAGTACGTTGAATTTTCGCCCCATGATCTTGAGCGGCCGCGGTGTTACGGCCGTTCTTGGACCCACCAATACAGGCAAGACCCACTATGCCATCGAGCGGATGGTGGCGCATGGAAGTGGCGTCATAGGGCTGCCGTTGCGCCTTCTGGCGCGCGAGGTCTATACGCGGCTGGTGGAAAAGGTCGGCGCGCCCAATGTGGCGCTCGTCACCGGTGAAGAGAAGATTTCTCCACCCAAAGCGAAATATTCCGTCTGCACCGTCGAGGCCATGCCGCGTGAAACGACCGCAGCCTTCGTCGCCATCGATGAGGTGCAGCTTGCTGGCGATCTCGAGCGCGGCCACATCTTCACAGACCGAATTCTGCATCTGCGCGGACGCGAGGAAACGCTGCTTTTGGGCGCGGGCACCATGCGGCCCATTCTGGAAAAGCTCCTGCCCGGCATTGTCGTCGTGGAACGGCCCAGGCTGTCGCAGCTGTTTTATGCGGGACAGAAGAAAATCACCCGCCTGCCGCAACGTACCGCCATCGTCGCCTTTTCCGCAGAAGAGGTCTACGCGATTGCCGAACTGGTGCGCCGTCAGCGCGGCGGTGCCGCCGTGGTGCTGGGCGCGCTGTCGCCGCGCACCCGCAATGCGCAGGTTGGGCTTTATCAGAATGGAGACGTCGAATATCTTGTGGCGACGGATGCCATCGGCATGGGCCTCAATCTCGACGTCGATCATGTGGCCTTTGCGCAGGATCGCAAATTCGACGGTTATCAGTTCCGCAATCTTAATCCCGGTGAAATGGGCCAGATTGCCGGTCGCGCCGGTCGCCATCTGCGCGATGGCACCTTTGGCGTGACGGGTCGGGTCGATCCGCTGGATGACGAGCTGGTGGAACGCGTCGAATCACATCAGTTCGATGCGGTCAAAGTGCTGCAATGGCGCACGAAGAATTTCGATTATTCCTCCATTGCCAATCTGCGCGGAAGTCTCGATGCGGCTCCCACCGTTCAGGGGCTGTCGCGCGCTTTGCCCGCCATCGACCAGCAGGCGCTGGAATATCTGTCGCGTTACACTGAAATCATCGACGTCACCACCAATGCCGAGCGGGTGGAAAAACTGTGGGAGGCCTGCGCGCTGCCGGATTATCGCCGCATCGCGCCTGCACAACACGCCGATCTGATTTCGACACTCTACTTCGACCTCGTCAAACGCGGTGCCGTCAACGAGGATTTCATGGCCGAACAGGTGCGCCGGGCGGACCGCACCGACGGAGAGATCGATACGCTTTCTGCAAGGATTGCGCAGATCAGAACATGGACGTATGTATCAAACCGCCCAGGATGGCTTGCCGATCCGACACACTGGCAAGAAAAGACGCGGGAAATCGAAGATCGATTGTCCGATGCTCTACATGAAAGGTTGACGAAACGCTTTGTTGATCGCAGGACATCTGTGCTCATGAGGCGCCTAAGAGAGAATGCGATGCTTGAAGCTGAAATCAGTGTGAATGGTGATGTCTTTGTTGAAGGACATCATGTCGGCCAGTTGGCGGGTTTCCGGTTTACACCGGTGGCCGGAGCCGAAGGGCCAGATGCCAAGGCTGTGCAAGGCGCAGCGCAGAAGGCGCTTGCGCTGGAATATGAGGCGCGGGCTGCGCGCCTGCATGCCAGTGGCAACGGCGATCTCGCGCTGAGTTCGGATGGTCTGGTTCGCTGGTTGGGTGAGCCCGTTGCTCGTCTTGCAAGCGGCGACAACATCATGAAGCCACGCGTCATCATGCTGGCCGACGAACAGTTGAGCGGCAATGCGCGCGACCATGCGGTTGCCCGCATCGAGCGCTTCGTCAATCACCAGATCGCAACCGTGCTGAAGCCGCTGGACGACATTTCCCGCGCCGAGGACCTTCAGGGTCTGGCGAAGGGTCTGGCCTTCCAGCTGGTGGAAAATCTCGGCGTTCTGTTCCGTCGCGACGTGACCGAAGAGGTCAAGACGCTGGATCAGGATGCGCGCGCGTCCATGCGCCGCTATGGTATCCGCTTCGGCGCTTACCACGTCTTCCTGCCTGCATTGCTCAAGCCCGCTCCCGCCGAGCTCGTCACGCTGCTCTGGGCCCTGAAGAATGACGGTCTGGGCAAGCTCGGTTACGGCGATCTCATTCCCGTGCTGGCAGCTGGCCGCACCTCTGTCGTGACCGACAGCAGCTATGAGCGCATGTTCTACAAGCTCGCAGGCTTCCGTTTCCTCGGCAAGCGTGCGGTGCGTATCGACATTCTCGAGCGTCTGGCCGATCTCATCCGTCCGCTGCTGCAGTGGAAGCCGGGGACGCAGCCGCGTCCGGAAGGTGCCTATGACGGCCGTCGTTTCACCACGACGACAGCCATGCTCTCCATTCTGGGTGCTACGCTCGATGACATGGAAGAAATCCTCAAGGGCCTCGGTTACCGCGCCGATCAGGTGAGCGCCGAAGAAGCTGCGGCCTTCCTGGGTGGTGAGACTGCTGACAAGGCCAAGCCAGATTCGGAGGCGGGCGAACTCGCTGCCGAGGCTGCAACAACCGAAGAAGTCTCTGAGAGCGAGACCGTTCAGGACGATGCCGACACGCAGGCGACTGCGGAAGAAACTGCCGCTCCTGTCGAAGCTGCTGCCGAAGCAAAGCCAGAAGAGGCAAAAGCCGAGGATGCGGCTGCAACGGACGCCGTTGCGACCGAAGCTGTCGAGCCGAAGCCTGTTCTTCTGTGGCGTCCCGGTGGCCGTAACGACAACCAGCGCAGCGACAATCGTCGCCCGGCCAACCGCAACCATGGCGAACGCCGTGCGGAAGGTGGCGAGGAGCGTCAGGCTCCACGCGGTGGCAACCGTGATGGTGAGCGCAAGCGCGATGGTGAGCAGAAGCGTGAGGGCGGCCGCCCCGACCGCAACAACAATCGCAACGAGCGCCATGACCGTGGCGAGCGCAAGGATCGGCCCGATCGTAACGACCGTGGCGGCAAGCCGCAGGGTCAGCAGCGTTTCGAGGCAAAGCCACCCCGCAAGGAGAAGCCGCTTGACCCGGATTCACCTTTCGCAAAACTGGCTGCTCTCAAGGAACAGCTGAAGAAGTAAGATCAGAGCCTCCTGCTTGTCGTAAAAGCAGGAGGCTTTTTCCATCTATGGTCCAACGCATATCTGGACGGAAAACCACAGCGTAGTTTCTGGAATGCTCGATGGGTGAGAAGCAACAGCCACAGGACGCAGGGCGTCAGCGCCTCGACAAATGGCTTTTCTTCGCCCGCATGGCAAAATCCCGCTCGCTCGCCCAAAGCTATATCCAGTCCGGCAATGTTCGCGTGAACGGTGCCCCCGTTCGCCAGCCAAGCCATATGGTGAAGATCGGCGACCGGCTGGACATCAGCTTCGAACGCATGGACCGTATTCTCGTGGTCAAGGCATCCGGCGATAGGCGCGGGCCTTTTGAGGAAGCAAAGCTTCTCTATGACGATAAGACCCCGCCGCGTGCTCCGGGCGAGCGTTTGACGCTTCTGGAGCAGGCAGTGCGCGAACCGGGCAGCGGACGCCCGACGAAGAAGGAGCGCCGCGCGCTCGACCGGTTCATGACCGAGAGCGACGACGACTAGACACGCGCCCGGTGCGCCATTGCCTGTGACAAACTCAGCCGCTTCGTGAAAGCCATTCCGGCAGCTCGTATCAGTCGCTTGGAATAAACCACCAAGAAGCGCGGCTTTTTCAGTATGGTTTATCCTTGCTATATTGGGTCAAAGGCATTACCTCACTTGCCAAAATGCCCTGTCTGAATTCCGGGCGACGGCTTGTCTTTCAAGCCCTTTGACCCGGCCTGCATATCTGGAGTCCATCATGACGTATGTCGTGACCGATAACTGCATTCGCTGCAAATATACCGACTGCGTCGAGGTCTGCCCTGTCGATTGCTTCTATGAGGGTGAGAACTTTCTGGCGATCAATCCCGATGAATGCATCGATTGCGGTGTATGCGAACCGGAATGTCCCGCAGAAGCCATCAAGCCGGACACGGAACCGGGTCTCGACAAGTGGCTGACGCTGAATGCGGAATATGCCGCTATCTGGCCCAACATCACCGTCAAGCGCGACCCGATGCCTGAAGCAAAGGAAATGGACGGCGTTTCGGGCAAGCTCGACCTTTACTTCTCGGCAGAGCCCGGCAAGGGCGACTGAGTGTCTGAGACGTCATCCTCGGGCTTGTCCCGAGGATCTGATCACGGTTGATGTCGTGGTTCGTTAGATCCTCGGCCCGAGGATGACGATAGACGTGTAAGTCTTAGCCTCCCGGCCTACGCTGCGGAGGCTTTTTATTGCCCGCAAGACACTTATCCAGCGCGCCCCGACTGCAAGGTCGTGGACAACAGCGTCAGCAATGCCACGCTTTCCTCCAGGCTTTGCCGCTGACGGCTTTGCAGAATCGCTGCCTGTAGTCGGTTCATCTCGCGCGCAATCGCTGCTGGCTGCCACGTGCGCAGCGCTCGTTCGATGACGGGTTTACGGCGGAAGTGAACGCTGCGTCCCATGGTCTGCATGACCTGTCCGGCCTGCAATTTCTTATCATCCATTTCAGCCCGCATCTGGTCCAGCAACTGGAATTGCCGCAGGCAGCCTTGCAGAACCAGAAAGATCGGCGTCTTGGAGGCGATGATCTTTTGCGTTGCATGGAAAAAGGCGTTGCGGTCGCCCTTCAGAATGGCATCCACCGCGTCATCGGCAGATACCGTGCTGGCATCGCCGATGATCGCCATGACATCGTCTTCTTCGATGACATCATGGCCACGGCAATAGAGTGCCAGCTTGCGCACCTCGTTGCGCGAGGCGATACGGTCGCCGCCGAGCGATTCGGCCAGCCGCTGGCGTGCAGCAGGTGCGATACGCAGATTTTCCGTCGAAAGCTCCTGGTCGATCAGCGCATTCAGCGCCCGCGCATCATCGGCATAACAGGGAATGGCGGCGATGGCGCGCGACGGTTCTGCGATCTTGCGAAGGCCGGTTCCTTTTTTCAGGTCGCCCGCTTCGACGATCAGGAAGCTTGCTTCGGGCGGATCGTCCGAGAGAACCTGCAACGCATCCACCAGCGCCTTCTCATTGGCGGCACCCTTGACCCAGACCAGCTTTTCACCACCGAACAGGCCGATGGAATTGATCTCATCCAGCAAGCGACCGGGATCGCCCTGTAGGTCGGTTGCCGTCATCTTCAGCGAGGCAAAGGCGTCGTTGGGGTCTATACCGGTCTTGGAGGCGATAAGCGCGGCGCGTTCGGACACAAGGCCGCGATCAGGACCATAGAGCACGAAAACGCGAAAACGCTCCGCCGGTCTTTCGGCGAAGCGTTCGAATTCATGCGACTTTATTTCCGTCATGACACCGCTTTCAACGGCTGATCGTGGCGGCGATGTCGGTCTGGATGATCTCGGCAAGTTCACGAGCGGCGCGGTTTTCACCATCGCGGATGGCGCGAATCTTGGCGAATTCCTGCTGCGGAAGATCAAGCATGGCGGTGACGGTGCGGCGTGCGGAGCGCAGGACCTGACCATCGGAAATGCGCGTCAGCACGTAGTTGCCCGTCATGCTGACACGACCGGGGAACGGGCCGTCATAGTTGTTCTTCGCAAGCGAAAGGCTGGTGTCATCGGTGACTTCCGTCGAGGTCGCGCTCGACCGGACAGTGATCTTCACCTCATATTCCTTGTTGGTCGGCGCACCGGCGCCACCATAGGCCAGGAAGATGAGGTGATTGCGCACTTCCTGCGTGATGCGGTCGGTTGCCGGAGCAAAATTGACCGTCAGCAGCTTCTCGCGGGTGCCGGAGGCCTCGCCGTAGAGTGGGCGCACCTGACAACCCGCCAGAAGACCGGCGAACATAACAACAGAAATTGCGGCTGCTACGCGGCCCCATCTGGAATAGGCATCAGACAACAATGTTCACAATCCTTTGTGGAACCACAATGATTTTTTTCGGCTCGGCACCGGCCAGAGCCGCTTTGACGGCATCCAGTTCAATCACCGCCGCGCGGACGGCATCTTGATCCGCATCGCGCGCGATTGTCAATTCGCCACGCTTCTTGCCGTTGATTTGAACCGGCATGACCACGTCATTTTCTTCGATCAGCGCGGGCACGAAAACGGGCCACGCGCTCTGGGCGACAAGACCTTCATTGCCCAGCGCCGTCCAGCATTCTTCGGCCAGATGCGGCGTCATCGGCGCAATCATGCGGATCAGGATTTCAGCAGCGTCGCGGGCTGCGGCCTTCACATCGTCGGACTTGCCGCCATTGGCCACCTCAGCGAAGGGACCAGCCAGCGTGTTGACCAGCTCATAGATGCGGGCAATGGCCTTGTTGAAGGCAAGCTTGTCCAGATCGTCCTGAACCGCCTTCAGCGTCTTGTGGGCTGCCTTGGAGACGACAAGGCCTTCGCCCTCACTTGCAGGCGCGGGCTTGACCGACTTCAATTCTTCGGCAGCCTCGCCGATGATGCGCCAGACACGCTGCACGAAGCGGTGTGCGCCTTCTACACCGGCTTCCGACCAGATGACGTCGCGGTCCGGCGGGCTATCCGACAGAACGAAGAAGCGGGCCGTATCGGCACCATAGGACGCGATGATATCGTCCGGATCGACCACGTTCTTCTTCGACTTCGACATCTTTTCGATCGAGCCGATCTGAACCTCGTCACCGCCTGACAGGAGGAAAGCGCGGCGCTTGCCGTCAACTTCCTCGATGCGGATATCGGCTGGCACGACCCATTGCCCGTTCTGGCCTTCGCCCAGACGGTAGGTTTCGTGCACCACCATGCCCTGGGTGAACAGGCCCTTGAAGGGCTCCTTCACGTCCACATGGCCGGTGGCCTTCATGGCGCGGGTAAAGAAGCGCGAATAGAGCAGATGCAGGATCGCGTGTTCGATACCACCGATATACTGGTCCACGGGCAGCCAGTGGCTGGCGACCTTTGGGTCGGTCGGCTGCTCTTCCCACGGCGCCGTAAAGCGCGTGAAATACCAGCTGGAATCGACGAAGGTGTCCATCGTGTCGGTTTCGCGACGCGCAGCATGACCGCATTGCGGGCAGGAGACGTGACGCCATGTCGGGTGACGATCCAGCGGGTTGCCGGGCACGTCGAAGGTCACATCGTCAGGCAGCTTGACCGGCAGATCCTTCTTCGGCACGGGCACGACGCCGCAGACTTCGCAATGAATGACCGGGATCGGGCAGCCCCAATAGCGCTGGCGGGAGATGCCCCAGTCGCGCAGACGGAAGTTGACCTTGCGCTCGGCCTGTGGCTCGGCACCCAGCGTCTGTGCAGACAGCTTCGACACCACAGCCTCGAAAGCATCCGTTGTCGTCATACCATCGAGGAACTGCGAATTGATCATCACGCCGTCATCGACGAACGCCGTATCACCAATGGTGAAGGTCTCGGCATTTTCGCCTTCCGGCATGACCACGGCCACGACAGGCAGATCATATTTGCGGGCGAAATCCAAATCGCGCTGGTCGCCGGATGGGCAACCGAAAATGGCACCGGTGCCGTAATCCATCAATACGAAATTGGCGATGTAAACTGGCAATTCCCAGGATGGGTCGAGCGGATGGACAACCTTGACGCCGGTATCCAGACCACGCTTTTCCGCCGTTTCCAGAGCAGCCAGAGATGTGCCCTGACGACGGCATTCGTCGGAGAACTCGGCAATTTCGGGGCTGTTTTCCGACAGGGTTTTCGCCAGCGGATGGTCCGCGGCAATGGCAAGGAAGGATGCGCCAAACAGCGTGTCGGGGCGGGTCGTGTAAACGGTGATGTCGTCAAAGCCGGCAGGCGCAGTGGACGCCACCGTCTGCCAGCGCAGCGATAGTCCCTCGGACTTGCCGATCCAGTTCTTCTGCATCAGCCGCACCTTTTCCGGCCACTGGTCCAGCACATCCAGCTCGTCCAGCAAATCCTGGCTGAAATCGGTGATGCGGAAGAACCATTGCGTCAGTTCGCGCTGTTCCACCAGCGCGCCGGAGCGCCAGCCACGACCGTCGATGACCTGCTCATTGGCCAGAACCGTGTGATCGACCGGGTCCCAGTTGACCTTGGACTGCTTGCGGTAGACCAGGCCCTTTTCCATGAAATCAACGAACAGCGCCTGCTGCTTGCTGTAATATTCCACGTCACAGGTCGCAAATTCACGTGTCCAGTCCAGAGACAGGCCCATGGATTTCAGCTGGCCGCGCATAGTGGCGATGTTTTGATAGGTCCAGTCCTTGGGATGGACGTTGTTCTGCATGGCGGCATTTTCCGCAGGCATGCCGAATGCGTCCCAGCCCATGGGGTGCAGCACGTTGAAACCGCGCGCACGCTTGTAGCGTGCGACGACGTCACCCATGGCGTAATTTCGCACATGGCCCATGTGGATGCGGCCCGATGGATAGGGAAACATCTCAAGAACGTAATATTTCTCGCGGGCATCGCTGTTGTCGGTCACGAAGACATTGTCTTCGTTCCATTTTTGCTGCCAGCGCGGCTCGGCGTCGCGAGGATTATAACGTTCGATGGCCATACTTGTGTAATCCGGGTATCAAGGGGAAAATTCGCGCTGACCTTCACCACGAAACGACCGGGGCGTCAAGTTTGGCAGGGCTGGTCATGGTGCAATCTTGGTCGACAGCGTTCAAATGGTGACAATGGCGCTTGGCATCAAGCCCCGTGGCGGCTACTGAACCCTCTCCATTGTTGAAATGCCCGTTATATAAGTGAAGGTCTGATCATGGAAATCGAAGCGCGTCTTGAAGATGTCACCCAGCGCATTGCGACGGTTGCGGAAAAAGCGGGCCGCAAGCCCGGCAGCGTCAACCTCGTGGCCGTCTCCAAGACATTCGATGCCGATGCCATCCAGCCGGTGATCGATTGCGGCCAGCGCATTTTCGGCGAAAACCGCGTGCAGGAGGCGCAGGGCAAGTGGCCGGCGCTTAAGGAAAGGACGTCCGATATCGAACTCCATCTGATCGGGCCGCTGCAATCCAACAAGGCTGCCGATGCGGTGGCCCTGTTCGATGTTATCCAGAGTATCGACCGTGAAAAGATCGCCCGGGCGCTTGCCGATGAATGCCAGAAGCAGGGCAAGGCGCTTCGGTTTTATGTGCAGGTCAATACCGGGCTGGAACCGCAAAAGGCGGGTCTCGACCCACGCGAAACGGCGGCCTTCGTCACCCTGTGCCGGGACGAACTGAAGCTCAACGTCGAAGGCCTGATGTGCATTCCGCCCGCGGACGAGTATCCCGGCCCGCATTTCGCGCTTCTGGCGAAGCTCGCCAAGGAATGCGGCCTGGAAAAGCTCTCCATGGGCATGTCGGGCGATTTCGAAACCGCCATCGAATTCGGCGCAACCAGCGTGCGCGTCGGTTCGGCGATCTTCGGCACTCGCTGAACGCTTTTCGGGTCAGGGGGCACAGCGGAGCAACCCTCATCCATCATCCTGAGCTTGTCGAAGGAGAGGTGCCCCGTAGGGGCCTCGAAGGACGGGGGTTGCGGGCTATGAGGCCAAAGAATGCGCCAACCAAGGATGCTTCGAGGCTTTGCCCTTCGGTCAAAGCACCTCAACATGAGGGCGGTGGGTGAGGCTTAACGTCACGAGCCAGCGTCACTTCCGCTATATGTTGCGTCCTGACAGAGCTTACCAAACAGAAAAGCCACGGCATCTTTCCAGAGCCGTGGCTTTTTGCTGAGTGGTCGGGACTGACGCCCCAAACCCTTAATCGAACGGGATCGCCCGGTCTTTACCCGTCAGGGGCTTGCCATCGAGGGAGACCTCGATGTCTGGCGTCCCAGCGGTGCGCTTGACCGCGACTTCGCGGATCTTGCCATCCAGCGTGATCTTGGCGGAGAAGCCATCCCACGCCTCAGGCAATGACGGTGCGATGTGCAGCGTGCCGCCGATGCGGGTGATGCCGAGGATGCCTTCAACGGCAGCGCGGTAGAGCCAACCGGCAGAACCCGTATACCAGCTCCAGCCGCCACGGCCCGCATAGGCGCCTTCGCCATAGACATCCGCCGTCACCACATAGGGCTCCACACGGTAGGTCTCTGAGGACGGGCGGTCGAGCGCGTGGTTGACCGGGTTCAGCAGCGAGAAGCATTTCCATGCGTCCTCGTTGCGGCCCAGCTTGGCCAGCGCCAATACGACCCATGTTGCTGCATGGGTATATTGACCGCCATTTTCGCGTACACCAGGCGGATAGGCCTTGATGTAACCCGGGTTCTGCGGCGAACGCTTGAATGGCGGAGTGAAGAGACGAATGATGCCCGCCTTCTCGTCGACCAGTTCCTTCAGGACCGCGTCCATAGCCTGAGCAGAACGCTGCTCCTCTCCCTCGCCTGATAGGACGCTCCAGCTCTGACCGAGCGAATCGATACGGCATTCCTCGCTGGTAATGGAGCCCAGCGGCGTACCGTCATCGAAGTAGCCGCGACGGTAATAGTCGCCGTCCCAGCCCGCTGTTTCCAGTGCCGCACGCAGCTTGTCGCGATGGGTCTTCCACTTCCCGACCCGGTCGAGATCGCGGCGTTCTTCAGCGATCTCGATGAAATCGCGCAGAGTGCCCGCAAGGAACCAGCCGAGCCAGACGCTCGTGCCTTTGCCGCCGACGCCGACGCCGTTCATGCCGTCGTTCCAGTCGCCGCCCAGAATGAGGGGCAGGCCGTTTTCGCCGGTGCGATGAATGGCAAGGTCCAGTGCCAATGCCGCATGCTCGTAAAGGCTTGCGGATTTGTCGCTGGTTTCCGGTTGGAAGAAGGCGTCGTGCTGGCCCGGCGTGAGCGCAGGACCCTTGAGGAAGGGGATGCTTTCGTCAAGGATGGCCTTGTCGCCGGTTGCCGAAATATATTGGTGCGTGGCGTAACCCAGCCAGACCACGTCATCGGAAATGGTCGTGCGGACACCGGCACCCGTCAACGGCAGCCACCAGTGCTGCACATCGCCTTCAGGGAATTGACGCCCTGCTGCACGCAGAATTTGCTCGCGGGCAAGTTCCGGCTGGTACAGCAGGAAGGCCAGCGTATCCTGCAACTGGTCACGGAAGCCGAAGGCCCCGCTGGACTGGTAGAAGGCCGTGCGCGCAAGGATACGGCACGCCAGTGCCTGGTAGGGCAGCCAGCTATTGACCATGTGGTTGAAGCCCGCATCGGGCGTGGACACCTGCAACTGGCCGGTAAATCCGTTCCAGAAGGTTTTGTTTTCGCTCAGAACCGCGTCGAAGTCGCTCTGGCGAATGTCCTTGACCAAGGCGCGTGCCTCATCAGCGGTATCGGCATCGCCCATGAAGAACAAGACCTGTCGTTCTTCGCCGGGCTTCAGGTGGATTTCCTGCATGATGGCGGCGCAAGGCGCGCCATCCAGTTCGGTGCTGCCCGACAGGGTCGCACCCGATACAACAGCCTGTGGTGCGTGTACCGAACCATAACGACCGATGAACTCGCGTTTGCTGGTCGTGAAGCTGCTCGCCGGTTCTTCCAGAGCAAGGAATGCCGTGCGGGCATTGTAATCGATGCTGTAGGGGTTGGAAGCAAACAGCGCACCGGTTTCCGCATCATGACTGCTGAGGATGAAAGGTGCCGATTTCTGGGCATTGTTACCCAGAACCCATTCTACATAGCCATAGGTCTTCAGGCGACGGTTCTGCGTACCGACGTTGCGCACGGTGAGGCGCGAAAGCTTGACCGGCTTTTCGCGATCGACCGTCTGGGTGACTTCGATGTCCAAGCCATCATCGACGCTTCTGAACACGGAATATCCAAGGCCGTGACGGGTTTCGAACACCGCATCCGGGTTGCGCGAGAGCGCTGCGAAGGGCGAGTGCAATTTGCCGCTTTCGACATCGCTGACATAGATCGCTTCACCGGGACGGTTGGTCACGGGGTCGTTGCTCCATGGCGTCAACTGGTAGTCACGCGAGTTGCGGCTCCAAGTGAAGCCAGCGCCTTCGGCAGAGATGTGGAAACCGAAGCGCTCGTTGGAGATCACGTTGATCCAAGGCTGCGGCGTCGACTGGCCACCGTGAAGACGCACGACATATTCGTCGCCGCTCTTGGTAAAGCCGCCGAAACCGTTCCAGAAGTCGAGATCATGGGCATCTTCGATGGCTTCTGCGACAGGGAAGACGTTTGCAGGAAGACGTGCCCCGGCCAGTTCGCTGCCTTCCGGTCCGCGGTGGGCGGCAAACAGCGAGACGGCGCGATTGACCTGATCCACGATCTTGCCGTTGCGAACATGAAGAACAACACGAGAGGCCGCAAGCAGCGCTGTCCATGTTTCCTCATCCATCAGGTCGCGGCGAACCGAGAACACGTGGGGTCTGCCGCCATCGGCCGGGTTGATGCGGCGTTGCGCCTCTGAGATGAAGTCGAGGGCGTGCTGCATGTCCTGAGCATAGGAAGCTGCACGTTCGTTGACGATGACGAGATCGAAGATCACGCCACGCGCACGCAGATATTCGTGCGCGCTCAGCGCCTCACGGGCGACATCCATGTCCATGTCATCGTTGATGCGAAGACTGAAGATGGGGAAGTCACCAGAAATCGCCAGCGGCCAAAGCGAGCGCTGGGAGGCGAGACCCGTTTTCAGCGTATCGGCATCCGCGCGCAGGTGCATGTCGGGATAGACGAGGTAGCGCGCCAGATGCTGGAAGGCCGCCGCCTGCTGCGAGGTCACACCCACATGACGCATCTGCACCTGTGTCCGGGTCCAGGCATGAACGAGTTCATGGGCGAAAGCATCGGGGTGACGATAACGATCGATGGCCTTATCGACCTCCTCGCGGCTAGGCGCAGCGATGGTCCAGAAGATGACGCTGACCTTCTTGCCCGCGGGGACGCGCACGACGCGGCGTAGCGACAGGATCGGATCAAGCGTGAAGCCATCCGTGCCGGAAAGTGCGGCACCCGCATCGAAGGCTGCGGCCTCACCCAGAGAACGGCCACGGCCAACGAACTTGGCGCGGTCGGTCTCGAATTCGGTCGGCCGTGCAGGACCGGCATTGTCGGCAGCCAGATGCGCAATGACCGTGCTTGGTTCACCCGGAGACCGCTTGTTGCGCCAGGCGCGGATGACGTCGCCGCGCTTGCCGATTTCGGTCTGCACGAACATGCGCGAGAACAGAGGATGGGCGCTGTCATCGTCATCATTGGCAATGACCGGTTCCATATAGGAGGTCACTTCGATGTAGCGGTCTTCGGAACCGACATTGAGAAGCGTCACGCGGCGGCCTTCGGCATCGTGTTCGGTGGCAACGATGCATTCGACCACGCTTTGCAGGTCGCCGACCGTCTTGTGGAACTCGGCCTTGTCGTCGGTAAAGACCGTCTTGGTCTTTTCACCCTCGGCAACGCGTGGTTCTGCGGTGGCGCTCCACCATTGACCTGAAGCCGTATCGCGCAGGAACAGGAATGTGCCCCAGCGATCCTCGGTCGGGTCTGCCTTCCAGCGCGAGATCGCCTGACCGTTCCACTTGGAATAGCCAGCACCGGTTGCCGTCAGAATCGTGGAATAGTGACCGTTTGACAGGAAAACCACTTCGCGGTCGCGGATGGCAGGATCGGCGATGGTGCGCACTTCGGCACGCAGAAGGTCTGCCTGTTCCTTACCGGGTGTTTCCGGCTCGTATTTGGCGCTCATCACAGGCACTTCGCGCGGCGCCTTTTCCTGAAGCAGCAGTTCTGCTGCTTCGATGACAGGGTCGGCGTGGAACAGTTCACGCAACACACCATCGAGTACGACGTTGGCGACGGCTGCGATCGACATGCCATGGTGGTGGGCATAGTAGTTATAGACGACGGCGCAGACCTTTCCATCCGGCACGCGGGTCGGCGTGAAGTCGACCGCGTCGTGGAAGCCGTACTGGCCGAGCGCACCGAGCTTGCGGAGCTTGTTCAGGTTTTCCAGGGCTGCGTCAGGATCGTATTGCGACGCGAGGATCGATGCATAGGGAGCGATGACGGCGTTCTGGCCAAGGCCGCGCTTCAGGCCCAGCGTCGGTACACCGAAGTTGGTGTACTGATAGTTCATATTGTGGTCGCGGGCGTTGAACGCCGCTTCCGAGATGCCCCATGGTGTGCCGAGACGACGACCATGGTTCATCTGCTCCCTGACGATCAGATTGTTGGTCTGGTTCAGAATACCGCCGTGACGCTCCTGCATGACGAGCGGTGGCATCAGATATTCGAACATCGAACCGGACCAGGACACCAGCGCACCCTGCGCGCCAATCGGCACGACCTGACGGCCCAGACGATACCAGTGTTCCGTCGGAAGATCGCCCTTGGCAATCGCAAACAGGCTGGTGAGACGGCATTCCGACGCCAGAAGGTCGTAGCAGGCTTCGTCCAGCTCCTTGCTGTCCACGCGATAACCGATCGACAGAAGGCGACGGTCCTTGCGGTACAGGAAGCCGAAATCCATCGAGAAAGCGAGGTTACGGCTGCGGTCGCGTAGCGAGTTCAACCGGTCACGCAACGGATCGATGGTGGCGAGATCGAATGCACTGTCGGAAATATGCGCTTCACAGCAATCGACGAGCGATTGCGCCCAGCGGGTAACTTCGGCGCTCTGCTCCGACTTGACTTCGAGATTGAGGTTAGAGGCCAACTTCTGGATATCACGGGCCAGTACGGCCAGATTGATGACACGGATCGAGGCGAATTCATGCTCGCGCTTGACCGAGGCAAGGGCGTTGGAGAAGCCGATGATGCGCTCCTCCAGACGGCGGTGCAGAGGCCGCAGGTTCTTGCGATCGTCAGGCAATTCCTTCAGCGTTTCGCGAAGGATACCGGCGACATCGCCGATGCCATCGAGATTGCCCTGAAGATGCGCCGATGGTGCTTCCGCCCACTGGCGGCAGGCCGAGGAAATGGCAATGAGGTGGCCGGCAAGGTTGCCGCTGTCGACGGCAGAAACATATTTTGGACCAAGCGTCTGAAGCGTGTCCGTGTGGTACCAGTTGTAGAGATGGCCGCGATATTTCTCCATCTTCTCGACCGTCTCGATGGTCTTTTCCATCCGCTCGACGGTTTCCGAGAAGCTGATCCAGCCGAACTGGCGCGCCGAGATCACCGACAGCAGGTAGACGCCGATATTGGTTGGCGAGGTACGGCTGGCGACGACGGGTTCGGGTGTTTCCTGATAGTTGTCAGGTGGAAGGTAATTTTCACCCGAGGTAACAAAGGCCTCGTAGTAGCGCCATGTGCGGCGAGCGATCTTGCGCAGCTCGCTCGACACGTGTTCGGAGACGAAAAGGCGGTCTTCGGTTTCGGCAGACTGGCTGACATACCATGCAACGGCGGGGGAAAAGACCCAAAGGAGCGCAAAAGGCAGGCCGACGAGGAATGCGTTATCGCCCGGAAGAGACGCAAACAGCAGGCCCAGAAGTGCGACGACCGGAGCGTGCCACATCTGGCGATAATAGTCGAAGATCGTGCCCTGTGCGCTGGACTGAATGGAGGCAGCGGTACGCCATTCCAGCATCAGCTTGCCGCTGACGAATAGGCGATAGAGCGAACGACCGATGGCGTCCGCCATCATGCAGGCGCTATCGGCAATGAAGACGATGCGAAGCGCGACCTGTGCGTTGGTGGCACGAACCTCAGACCACAATGTATGGAAATGCGCCTGGGGAACAATATCGGTGGAGCGCGGCACGAGGCCCGACAGCAGTGAGATCGTCGGGGCGACGAAGAGCGAGAAGATCAGCAGGATTTGCCAGATCAGCGCGCCGAGCGGGCCCATGAAGTACCAGCCGAGAACAGACGCGACGAACCAGGCAATCGGCGTCAACGAGCGGCGCAGGTTGTCGATCATCTTCCAGCGACCGATGGCGGTCACGCCACGCTTCATATCCATGATGTAGGGCAGAAGCTGCCAGTCGCCACGCGCCCAGCGATGCTGACGCGAGACTTCCACCTCGTAACGGGTCGGGAAGTCTTCGACCAGTTCCACATCCGTCACCAGCGCGCAACGCGCAAACGAGCCTTCGAGAAGGTCATGGCTGAGAACGGCATTTTCATCGATCCGGCCCTTCAGGGCGGTCTCGAAAGCATCGACGTCATAAAGACCCTTGCCGGTGAAGGTGCCTTCGGAGGTGAGGTCCTGATAGACATCGGAAACGGTGAAGACGTAAGGGTCGATACCGCGATTGATGGAGAAGACCCGCTGGAAGACGGAGGCGTCCTTGCCTGTCGTCAGCGATGGCGTCACGCGCGGCTGAAGCAGTCCGTAGCCATGGATCACGCGTCCTGTCACCGGGTCATGGACCGGGCGGTTGATCGGGTGGTGCATCTTGCCGACGAGCTTGGTCACGGCATCGCGCATCAGGCGCGTGTCGGCATCCAGCGTCATGACGTATTTGACGTTCTCAGGCACCATATTTGCGCCGTTGAGGAAGGTCGTGTCCTTGTCGCCACGCAGCAGCATGTTCAGCTCATGCAGCTTGCCGCGCTTGCGCTCCCAGCCCATCCAGCAATCTTCTGCAGGATTGTAGAGGCGACGACGATGCAGAAGGAAGAAACGTGTTCTGCCGTCGAACGCATATCGCTCTGACAATGCGGCGACTTCGCGCTTGGCATATTCGAGAATCTCGACGTCTTCCGACGACTGCTCATACTGCGCATCGCGCCAGTCGCTGATCAGTGCGAAGGAGATCTCACCGTGCGGATTGGCGAGATAGTGAACCTCGAGATTGCGAACCATCTCGTCGACGCTGTCGCGGCTCGTCAGCATGCAGGGAACGGCAACGAGCGTGCGTGCGTCCTGCGGAATGCCTTCCTTGAACTCGTAGCCGACCAGACGGAACGGCTTCACGAAGAAGGTGACCACGGTGTTGAACAGGCCGGTTGCGCCTTCCGATGCCGGCAACGCAAACATCAGCAGGAATGCCGTCACGACGTACCATGGCATGCCTGCATCCGCCAGGAACCAGCCTACCGCTGCCATCGCCAGAGCCGTCAGGGCAATGACCGGCACGGCAACGGATAGCCAGTTAAACTTGCGCATGAAGCGAACGACCCGCTGCGCAAACAGCGGATTGTAACCGATCCGCTCTTCCAGTTCCTTGCGGCGCTGACCGATCAGAAAACTTCCGACATTCGGCGCATGCGGATGCTTTTCAGTCGAGTTGGCCGTTTCTGCCACCATGTCGACGGCAGCCTGCGCCACTTCGATTTCAGTCTTGGGCGAGCGACGCGCCAGAAGTTCGATGGTGTTGCGGTAGGTGTTACGGGATCCGAAATCCAGTGTCTCGTAATCGGTCTGCTCGCGCATGACCTTGTCGATATGGCTGACTTCCTCGAACCAGACAGACCATTCCGTATCGTCGATCTCACGCAGGCTTCGAACGATGTTACCCATCGTCACATTGCCGGAGGCGAGGCGATTATGCTCCGCCATCATGGTGTTTTCAGCATCCGTGCCAGCGCTGCGAAGGCGCTCTTCCAGCCAGTTCAGAGCGAAACCGGACGTCTGCGAACCGTTTCTGAGGCGATAGAGGAACTGCGTCGAGAAGGTCGGGTCTTCCACGAGCGAATCGATCTGCTTGAGAAGTTCCGCAGAGCCTTCGGCGTCGTTGAGGCGGATGATCTCATCGACGACCTCATTGGCGCGCTGGCGCATGCGTCTCGAACGCTCGACGCGAATGGAGATACGGCGCAGATTTTCGATGAGAACGAAACGCAGGATCGAGGGGAGGGCCCAGAGTTCGCCGATCTGGAGCGTCTTCGACGTCTGGTAACCTTCGACCAGTGCCGTCATGCTTTCGCGGGAAATCGTGCTGTGCGTATGGGCCACATAGAGCCAGGCCAGCGCCATGACGCGTGGTATTTCCGAATTGCCGATCTTTACCGTCGGTAGCTGGTGGTAGAATTTGCGCGGGAAATCACGGCGCACTTCCTGAATGGCTTCTTCGATGACGTAATGATTGTCGAGCAGCCATTCCGCAGCAGGCGTGATCGTCGCGCCGTTTTCGGCATCGACAGCCGTGGTGCGGTAAACGCGCAGGATTTCCTTTTCGTTTTCACGATGGCGCGCGAAGAAGTCGAACTCCATGAAACCGGGGAGATCGTCTGCTCCCGATTTCGACAATTCGGCTCCGCAGTCCCTCAACTCCTCTATTGTGAAGTAGACGGAACGGATCGAATCATT
Source organism: Rhizobium sp. Leaf262 (assembly GCF_001422245.1). Lineage (GTDB taxonomy): Bacteria > Pseudomonadota > Alphaproteobacteria > Rhizobiales > Rhizobiaceae > Agrobacterium. Next base: position 171,950 of record NZ_LMMM01000021.1, on the reverse strand, counting down.
GTGATCGATCTGCTTTGCTTCGGAATCACGGGCGGCGGCGGTCGGCGTAATATGAAATGACATCGGCTCGTATTCTGCACTCTGTGAGGGTCTGGTCTATCTAACCGGAACTTGTTTCAGATTGCTTTTCGAAATTGAAACAACTTTGAAGGCTTTATTTCGTGCCGATCCTGAACCTTTGCTGAACCATCGCGGACCCGCGAACGATGGTTGCAGGACATGTCGTTGCCCACTATCGTGGCGTTTTTAGGCATGGGTACTCATGTCTCCAAGAAAAACAATCATTTGGGAAGCATATTCTGTTCCTGCGCGGAGTTGCGGCAGTGGTGTCTGAGCCTGTTTCGCGTACTCCCCCGAAGCGAAACATCCCGTACTGATCGTATTGCATTCGGTCATGAAAATTCCCCGATGTCCACGTCTTTTTGCTTGGCAGCAGAATGGCCCACGGGTGGAATGAGTTCAGCCGCTATCCGTTCCATGCCGAGGGGTGAATTAAAGACCAGCCGTGATGGAGCCGATTAGCTGAAGCCGATGTTTCGTCTCGGGATGCGGCTTATCAGCAGCGCGCAACACTGCTAAGCAAGGCTGCAGTAAAATACAGTGCCTCATAACCATGCCGGACTTTCCCATGACGAAATCGCTTGACCCTGTTGCCGCCCTTGCCAACCACATGCCGGATGTGATGGCGATCCGTCATCATCTGCATCGCAATCCGGAAATCGGCTTGTCCGAATTCAAGACGTCGGATTTCATCGCCTCCAGGCTGGTGGACATGGGTTATGAGGTCACACGCGGTTTGGCCGGTACGGGTGTGGTTGCGACGTTGTGCAACGGCAGCAGCCAGCGTTCTCTCGGCATTCGCGCCGACATCGACGCCTTGCCAATTCACGAGGAAACGGGTGCCGACTATGCGAGCGAGAATCCGGGTGTCATGCATGCCTGTGGCCACGATGGGCACACCGCCATGCTTCTTGGGGCAGCGAAGATCATTGCCGAGCGCCGCAATTTCGATGGCACGCTTCACCTGATCTTTCAGCCCGCGGAAGAAAATTTCGGCGGCGCGTTGCTCATGATCGATGACGGCCTATTCACACGGTTTCCCTGCGATGCCGTTTTTGCCCTTCATAACGAGCCGAACCTGCCGTTTGGTCATTTCGTCTTGCGGGATGGGCCGATCATGGCCGCCGTCGACGAGTGCAAGATCACCGTGAATGGTTATGGTGGGCATGGTGCCGAACCGCAGAGCGCCCTCGACCCGATCGTTGCTGGTGCCAGCATCGTCATGGCGTTGCAAACGATCGTTTCCCGCAACATCCATCCTTTGACTCCAGCCGTCGTGACGGTCGGTGCTTTCCATGCCGGCGTGGCCAGCAACGTCATTCCGCAGACGGCGGAAATGCTGCTGACAATTCGCTCATTCGATCCCGACGCCCGCGACGAATTGGAAAAGCGTATCCGTCTTATCGCCGAAGGGCAGGCGGCCAGCTACGGCATGCAGGTGACGCTCGATTATCAGCGCGGTTACAACCCCACGGTCAATCACAAGGCGGAAACCGACTACATTATTGATCTGGCGACGCGATTTTCAGGCGCGGGCAAAATTAGCCAGATGCCACGGCCAAACATGTGGGCAGAAGATTTCGCCTATATGCTTGAAGAGCGTCCTGGCGCCTATTTCTTTCTGGGAACCCAGCGAACGGAGAACGATCCGCCGCTTCATCACCCCAAGTTCGATTTCAACGACGATATTCTGCCGATCGGCACGGCATTTTGGGTTGAACTGGCAGAAGACTATTTGAAGGTGTGAATTTCTCTCACAAAAAAGCCCGGATATACCGGGCTTTTTTTGGTCGGTGTGTGCGGATCAGGGCACCAGACCAAAGATGACGGCACCGACGAATGCGAAGCACAAGCCGACAATGGCGGTGTGTAGTGCTGCTTGCCAACCGCGTACCGGTGCGGGCGATGGCGTGAAATCTCTGATTTTTCCGGCTTTGGAATAAGACATCGAACCCTCCCTCGTTGACACTTGGCCGATTGAACGGCACTGCGATCATGGACGTTAGAATATCGCTATTTCCGACTATTCTGTAGAGATGATTTTCCATATGTTGCCACAATCGGGAAAAATACTGATCGTGAGGGCCTCCCAACCCCTATCGATCTTTCCGATCTTGGCGAAATAACGCGCAGCAGCGTCTTCGGTTCAACGCGAATGTTAACGGTTGAGTAACGTGTTAGGCATCGGCCCCGATTGTCGGAACCTTTCGCGCCGGTTTCCGAACCAGAACTATGGCTGCCACCCAGCTGGCTGCCCTTGTTTGCCTGTCGAGAAAGAAGACGGTTAAGTCGCAAAACGCGACAGGGCTGACGCCATGACATCAGGGTCGACATTGCCGCCCGACGCGACCGCGATCATCGTGTCCGTTTCGAATTCATTGGGGTGAAAGAGCGCTGCGGCGAGCGCAACCGCTCCACCGGGCTCCACGACGATCTTCAATCTAAGGAAGGCGAGAACCATGGCTTTCAAAGCCTCGTTTTCCGAAACGGCTATTCCCTTGCCGCAGCGCGTCACCATCAGTGGAAAGGTGATATTGCCAGGCTGCGGCGTGATGATCGCGTCGCAGACCGAACCTGACAGTGCCTGATTGCGCTCTATTCTGCCCGATGCCAGCGAGCGGGCAACGTCATCGAATTTTTCCGGCTCGCAGGTCCGCACCGTGTAACGCGGTGCTCTAGCTTCCAGGGCCAGCGCGATGCCCGATGTCAGGCCGCCGCCACCGCAGGGAATCAGAACCTCGGCCTCATCGATGCCCAGCTCCTGCCCCTGCTCGGCAATTTCTAGACCCACCGTGCCCTGCCCGGCAATGACCAGGGGTTCATCGAAGGGCTTGATCAGCGTCAGGCCTCGCTCCTGCGAAAGTTTCGCGCCGATGGCGTCGCGGTCGTCTTTGGAGCGGTCGAACAGGACGACTTCGGCCCCGTAGGCTTTGGTATTGTCGATTTTTATCTTCGGCGCATCCTGCGGCATGATGATGACGGCGGGAACACCATGCAAGGCTGCAGCCAGCGCCACGCCCTGCGCGTGGTTGCCGGAGGAAAAGGCGATGACGCCGCGCTGGCGCACATCCTCGGCAATGCCTGAAACGGCAGACCAGCCGCCGCGAAATTTGAAAGAACCGGTGCGTTGTAGGCATTCGGCCTTTACCAGAATTCTGCGCCCGGCAATCTCGTCCAGAAAGGGCGATGACAGCAACGGCGTGCGGACCGCCTCGGAACCAATACGCTGGCGTGCCGCCTCGATCATCGAAATATCTGTCATGCTGTCCCTGTCTCTCTACCTGTTTTGCGCTCCCACCATAGGCAGAAATCGCCTCCGGAAAAGAGGCAAAAAAAATCCCCGGACAGTGCCGGGGATCGTTTTTTTAGATGCCGATGTCAGGCCAGCGTATAGGCCGTCTTCACCGTGGTGAAGAACTCGCTCGCGTATTTGCCCTGCTCACGCGGGCCGAAGGAGGATGCCTTGCGGCCACCGAAGGGAACGTGGAAGTCCACGCCTGCGGTCGGCAGGTTGACCATCACCATGCCCGCTTCCGCATTGCGCTTGAAGTGGGTCGCATGCTTCAGACTAGTGGTGGCGATGCCGGAAGACAGGCCGAATGGCGTGTCATTGGCAACGGCCAGCGCCTCGTCATAATCCTTGACGCGGATGACGGCCGCGACAGGTCCGAAGATTTCTTCCTGCGAAATGCGCATGCTGTTGGTGGCTTCGGTAAACAGCGTCGGCTGAAGGAAGAAGCCGGGTGTTTCGCGCTTGACGAGATCGCCACCGAAGGCAACCTTGGCGCCTTCCTTTTTGCCGATCTCGATGTAATCGGTGTCCTGCTTCAGCTGCTTTTCATCAACGACCGGGCCGACATGGGTTTCCTTATCCATGGCGTGGCCAACATTGATCTTGGCCAGACGCTCGGTCATGGCGGCGACGAACCTGTCGTGAATGCCTTCGGTGACGATGATGCGCGAAGACGCCGTGCAGCGCTGTCCGGTGGAGTAGAAACCGGAATTGGCCGCCGCTTCCACGGCAACGTTGAGGTCGGCATCGTCAAGCACGACGAAGGGGTTCTTGCCACCCATTTCCAGCTGGAATTTGCGGTTGAATGGCAGCGAAGATGCTGCAACGCGCTGGCCTGTGCCTGTGGAGCCGGTAAAGGTAATGCCGGACAGATGCGGGCTGTCGAGCATGGCCTGACCGACGACAGAGCCGCGACCCATGACCAGGTTCAGAACGCCCTTCGGCAGGCCGGCGCGGTGGAGAATGTCGACAATCGCCCAGGAGCAGCCCGGAACCAGATCGGCAGGCTTGAAGACGATGCTGTTGCCGTAGCAAAGCGCTGGCGCGATCTTCCAGGCCGGAATGGCAATCGGGAAATTCCATGGCGTGATGATGCCGATGACGCCCAGCGGTTCACGGGTGATTTCGACGCCGATATTCGGGCGGGCAGAGGGAATGACTTCGCCAGCAAGGCGCAGCGCTTCACCGGCAAAGAAATCGAAGATTTGCGCGGCGCGGATGGTCTCGCCGATACCTTCGGCCAGAACCTTGCCCTCTTCACGGGCCAGAAGCGCGCCGAGTTCTTCCTTGCGGGCCAGAATTTCGTCAGCGGTCTTTTTCAGAATCGCATGGCGTTCCAAAATGCCGGATCGCGACCATGCCGGAAAGGCGGCCTTGGCGGCAGCAATCGCCTCTTTTGCATCTTCTGCGCTTGCCTGCGCATAAAGACCAACGACCTCGTTAGTGTCGGACGGGTTGATGTTTTTCGACGTGTCGGCGCCGATCCACTCGCCGTTGATAAGATTCTGGTGAACTGTCATGAAGTGCTCCCTGTGATGTCGAGCGGCGACATCTCGTCACCCTCTTTCGTCCAAGGCCAACCGGCCAAAAGCTAGCCGCGCGGATAAGCGGCAAAATTGGTCGCGACCTTATGTCATCTTATCTGTCTGGAAAAGTCACCATATCATAATATTATCAGATTTTATGAAGATCGCTGCCGACCGTTCATTTTTTCGAGGTGCAGAAGGAGGCCACTATGGTCGATATCTGCACCGCCATCGCCGACGAAATGATCGAACTCTTGCGTGATCGTCTGCGTCAGCGGCAAATCCAGCGACAGGTCTTTCGCCGTCGCCAGCACGCCGTTCAGATCCTTCAGCTGGAATTTGGAAGGACCGCCGGGCGCAAAATCGCGTTTGACCATGCGCTCGCCGTGCAGTTCCAATATCCGGCTTTCGGCAAAACCGCCGCGAATGGCATTGCGGAACCCTTCGCGCGAGGCACCGCCTGCTTCCACCAGCATCATCGCCTCGGCAACGGCACCGATGGTAATGGCAACGATCTGCTGGTTGGCCAGCTTGCAGAGTTGCCCGGCACCCGAGGGGCCGACATAGGTCAGCCTGCCCATGGCGGCAAAAACATCCGAAAAGCTAGCGACCAGCGTCTCATCACCACCCGCCATGATGGCCAGCGTGCCCGCACTTGCGCCGACGACACCACCGGATACCGGCGCATCGATGTGACCGATGCCGAGTTCGTTCAGCCTGCCGGAATGGTCACGCGCGATAGGCGGGGCAATCGAACTGCTGTCGATGACGACCGCACCTTTTTCCAGCACCTGCGCCACGCCGCTATCGAACAGCACGTCGCCCACCGCCTTGCCATCGCTCAACATGGTGATGACGACATCGGCCCCCTTGGCGGCGTCTGCCGGAGACGAGGCCAGCACCGCACCGTCGGTCACCAGCGCCTTCGCCTTTTCGGTGCTGCGGTTCCAGACCCGGACTGTAAATCCAGCTTTCAAGAGATTGCGCGCCATGGGCCCGCCCATCAGGCCCGTCCCGATAAAGGCGATCACGCGGCTATTGTCTTTGGTCATAGGCAGTCCTCCCGAATGGGCGTCAGTGTGCACATTAACGCTGCCTCTGAAAGGTCATTTGAATATGGGTTGGTTCGGCACGTCCGAATTTGTTTTCAGCCCATGCCAAAAATCAAAACACCCGGCAGCGTTGTCGCCGCCGGGTGAGACACAGGACTTTTACGCCGCCTCTGCCTTGTTTTGCCGGTTTTCGATAAGGTCATCGACAACGGCTGGATCTGCCAGCGTCGATGTGTCGCCGAGCGCGCCGAAATCGTCTTCGGCGATCTTGCGCAGGATGCGGCGCATGATCTTGCCGGAGCGGGTTTTCGGCAGGCCGGGGGAAAACTGGATCTTGTCGGGCGTTGCCACGGGTCCGATTTCGTTGCGTACATGCTTGATCAGCTCCTGGCGCAGGGCATCGTCGCCGTCATGCCCGGCCATCAGGGTGACATAGCAATAGATGCCCTGACCCTTGATGGAATGCGGATACCCCACCACGGCTGCTTCCGAGACCAGATTGTGGGAGACAAGCGCCGATTCCACTTCCGCCGTTCCAAGCCGGTGGCCCGAGACGTTCAGCACGTCATCGACACGACCGGTGATCCAGTAATAGCCGTCCTCATCGCGACGGCAACCATCGCCGGTGAAATATTTACCCTTGTAGGTCGAGAAGTAGGTATCGATGAAACGCTGGTGATCGCCATAGACCGTGCGCGACTGGCCCGGCCAACTATCAGCGATGCACAGATTGCCGTCCGCTGCCCCTTCCAGCACCGTGCCCTCGGCATCGACCAGTTGCGGCTGGACGCCGAAGAATGGACGGGTTGCCGAACCGGGTTTCAGGTCGGTCGCACCCGGTAGCGGTGTGATCAGGATCCCGCCGGTTTCCGTCTGCCACCATGTATCGACAATCGGGCTCTTATCCTCACCCACGACATGGTAATACCACTCCCATGCTTCGGGGTTGATCGGCTCACCGACCGTTCCCAGAAGTCGAATGCTGGAGCGCGAGGAGCGTTTGACGAATTCGTCGCCTGCACCCATCAGCGAGCGCAATGCGGTTGGTGCGGTATAGAAGATATTGACTTGATGCTTGTCGATGACTTCCCAGAAGCGACCCTGATCCGGGAAATTCGGCACACCTTCGAACATCAATGTCGTCGCACCATTGGCGAGCGGTCCGTAGACGATATAGGAGTGCCCTGTCACCCAGCCGACATCGGCGGTGCACCAGTAGATGTCGCCATCCTGATAATCGAAGACATATTCATGCGTCATCGAGACGTAGACCAGATAGCCACCGGTGGCGTGCAGCACGCCCTTCGGCTTGCCGGTTGAACCAGACGTGTAGAGAATGAACAGCGGGTCTTCCGCCTTCATCTTTGCTGGCTCGCAATGGCCTTTTACGCTGGCGACTTCCTGATGGTACCAGAGGTCGCGACCGGGCGCCCAGTTGGTCTTGCCGCCGGTGCGACGCACCACCAGCACCTTGTTGACGATGACATGCTGCTTGGCAGCAATGTGAATGGCTTTGTCGGTGTTTTCCTTGAGCGGAATCGGCTTTCCGCCGCGCACACCCTCATCACAGGTGATGACGAAGGTCGATTCGCAGTCAACGATGCGGCCTGCCAGCGCATCCGGGGAAAAGCCGCCGAAGACAACCGAATGGACAGCGCCGATACGCGCACAGGCCAGCATCGCATAGGTAGCCTCTGGAATCATCGGCATATAGATGGTGACGCGGTCGCCCTTCTTGACGCCGTGCTTCTTCATCACATTGGCCAGACGGCAGACGGCGTCGTAAAGCTGATTATAGGTGATCTTCTTGTCGATATAGGGATTGTCGCCCTCCCAGATGATCGCGGTGCGCTCTCCGTGGGTTTTGAGATGACGGTCGATGCAATTGTAGGAGACGTTGGTCAGGCCGTCCTCGAACCACTTGATCGGCACCTTGCCCTTGAAGGATGTATTCTTCACTTTCGTGTAGGGCTTGAACCAGTCGATCCGCTTGCCATGTTTGCCCCAGAATGCATCCGGGTCCTCCACGCTCTGCTCGTACCATTTCAGATAGCGATCATTGTCGATCAGCGTGCGCGTCTTTGCCGATTTCAGAACTGGATAGATTTTTGCAGACATGAATTCCTCCTCAGGCCAATGCGTCTTGACGGCATACCAGAGACTCCTCATCTCCAGTCATGTGCCAGATTCATAGCAGTTCGGAGACCTCAGGCAATTAGACAAAGGTCATTTGTTTCGCAAAGAATTGCAATTCTGATGCAATGGAGCTATAGACCGCTCATATCCCGGAAATTAGTGGTTAACATCCACGGCCCGCGCCCCCCGGAGCGGACGGACAGAAGGACTGTATCTATGGCTCAAACATTGCTTATGCCGAAAGCGACGGCCGTCTGGCTGGTAGACAACACTGCGCTGTCTTTCGAACAGATTGCGACGTTCTGCAAACTGCATCCGCTTGAAGTCAAGGCTATTGCCGACGGCGAAGCTGCACAGGGCATCAAGGGTCTCGACCCTATTTCCACCGGACAGCTTTCCCGCGATGAAATCGCGCGCGCCGAAGCCAATCCTGCTCACAAGATCAAGCTTTCCGAGCCTAAGGTTCGCGTGCCTGAATCCAAGCGCCGTGGTCCGCGTTATACGCCGGTTTCCAAGCGCCAGGATCGCCCAAACGCCATTTTGTGGCTGGTGCGCAATCACGCCGAATTGAAGGACGCGCAAATTTCGCGCCTCGTCGGCACCACCAAGTCCACCATCGAACAGATCAGGGACCGTACGCATTGGAACTCGGCGAACCTCACGCCGATGGACCCGGTCACGCTGGGCCTTTGCAGCCAGATCGATCTCGATCTTGAAGTCGAGCGTGCATCGCGCGGCCGTCCGCTGCCAACGCAGGAAGAGCTGGACGCAACGCTGCAGCCAGCCGCCGCGACCGAAGGCCTTGGCTTCAACTACGAGCGCGAAGACGAAAAAGAAATCGACGCCAACGCCGTTTTCGCCAAGCTCAGCTCGCTCAAGTCGACGCGCAAGGACGACGAAGACGACGACAACAACTACTGATCTTTATCGCCATCGAGATACGAAAAAGCCCCGGCATCGACCGGGGCTTTTGTTTGAGCTGATGCCATGAGGTAAGTCGGCGATCACGCCGACTTTGCAGGCAGGGAAAGCACCGGCGCACCGGTCTTTTCATCATCGTTCAGCAAACCGCTGGCGCGCAGCAGCGAGGAGAAGCGGCCGCCACGCATGCTGAGTTCATCGAACGTGCCCTTTTCGACAATGCGACCGTTATCCATGAACAGGACCAGATCAGCGTCGCGAACGGTGGAGAGGCGGTGGGCGATGATGAAGGTGGTTCTGTCCTTGCGAAGGGCGTCCACGGCGTCCTTGACACGGGCCTCGGTTTCGACGTCGAGCGCGCTGGTCGCTTCATCGAGAACGAGGATCGGCGCGTTCTTCAGCACGGCGCGGGCAATGGCGATACGTTGGCGCTCGCCGCCGGAGAGGCGGTTGCCGCGCTCGCCGACCTGCGTCATGTAGCCATTCAACCGACTGTCGATGAAATCGGTCGCCGCAGCGGCAGCGGCAGCCTGCGCCACCTCGTCATCCGTGGCCGTTTCCCGTCCTAGGCGAATATTGTCGCGGATGGAGCGGTTGAGAAGACCTGCATCCTGAAAGACCGTGGCGATGGAGTGACGCAGTGACTGGCGCGTAACGGTCGAGATATCCGTTCCATCCACCAATATCTGCCCATTATTGGGGTCGTACACACGCTGCAGCAGATTGATGAGCGTGGTCTTGCCAGCGCCTGTCGGTCCGACGATAGCAACTGTTTCACCAGCATTGGCAGTAAACGAGACGTCGTGCACGCCCTGTTTCGTGTTGGCGAAGCCGAAATCGACGTTGCGGAACTCCACCTTGCCGGAGACGTGGCCAAGTTCGATCGCGCCCGTCGGCTCTTCGCGCTCCTGCACGGAATCTTCCAGCTTGAAGAAGTCCACGAGCTTGGCGCGGGCCTCGAAGATCTGGGTAGCGAAGGCGCGCATCTGGTCCAGACGACCAATCAGCAGGTTCGCAAAGCCGATGAAGGCAATGATGTCGCCAACCCGCAACTCGCCGTTCTTCACCAGAATCGCACCGATGATGAGGATGACCATCATCGAAACCGAAGAGGCGGTCCGGTTCAAGGCACTTGCAAAGGCCCACCAGTCGAGAACCGGGTACTGCGCGCTGAGAAGGCGCTCGGTAAATGACTTCAGCGCTTTGGTTTCCGCTTCAATGCGGTTGTAGCTGTGCAGGACAGAAACGTTGCTGATCGAATCGCTGACATGCGCGAAGACAGTGTGATAATGTTCTTCGACGGAAGCCTGACCTTCCTTGGTCCGCTCCATCACCCATTTGCCAATAAACCAGTAGACAATACCAAGCGCCAACAGGACACAGCTGAGGCGGACGTCCATGGAGATGGCGGTGGGGATGAGAAGAACCAGTGCAACGAAGGTCGCGAGATGGGTTCGCATGAATTCCAGCCAAAGGCCGAACAGCGTTTCACTGGCGCGCAGAAGCGTATGCAGCGCGTTGGATGTACCCCGCTGGTGGTGCCATGACAGCGGCATGGAAATGATCCGGCCGAAGGCCTCGGTGAGCAAGGATGCACGGCGACCATGGGCCAACCGGTCTGCCTCTCGCGCCACAGCGACATAGGCGACCGTGTTGAAGAGGGCAAAAGCACCCCAAAGGATAAGGATGTTCACCGGTATAGTGCCGGATGACAGCCCATCGATAATGCGCCCGAACAGTACCGGCTCGGCAATGGTGATCGCAGCGAGAATGATGTTCGCAACGACGACGACGGTGACGCGCCACTTGTTGTCGGCGAGGTAGCGCAGGGCGCGAGTATAAACCTGAAACAGTGTCAATTCCCAAATCCCGTCTTCATTTCATCATTCAGCGCCACTCAAAGCGCCAAGTGCCTGCACGGTTTCAAAAATCACCGAAGATTATGCAAGCCGTTGTTTTATCGCTCTTTCCACATGAATGGGCGCTTAACGGGCGCTCCTGCTTTCAGATCTGATGCAAAAAAAGACCACATGGTTGCAAAAACGCATTTCGGGACCCGTACAAGAATTCGCGGTATGGTTTTAATGTTTGATTACCTTATAAGGTACAACCTAGCGCAGGCGATTCATCCAGGCAGTTGGGTTCCGGTTATCAGGAATGTCTTTCAGCAGAAGTCGACAAGTGTTTCATTTCTTGCAGGGTATTCGCTTCTATGCACAATGTTTTTCAGTTTTTGGCTCTGTCTTATGAGGCAAAAACCGAGGAGCGGTTTCTTTCCGCTTTCCATGAGCTGATACGTCGCCTTGGTTTCAATTTCTACCGCGTGATGCAGAGGGATCCCGAGGATCTGACCTTCACGGGGACGGTTTTGGCGGAACATCTGCCTAGTGGCTGGAAGGAAGTCTACCACGCCAAGAAATACGGCAATCTCGACCCCGTCAAGCGGGCTCTCGGTCTTTTGCATCAACCGTTTCGCTGTCGTGACATGGTGAACCTTCTTCCGCAAGCCACACAACGCAAACGGGCGGCGAAACTATTTCAGGATGCAGCGCGATTCGGCCTTCGAGAGGGTTATGCTTTCCCTATCCATGGTCGCAGCGGACTTTTGGGCGGCGTTTTCATTCTGGGGGAGGGCCGACCCCTTTCCAATTCAGAACTGCTGATCGTCGACTCGGCCATGCGTGTGACGTTCTGGCGTCTTCTGGAGTTTTCCGACCAATCAAACGCCGTTCTGCAATTGCCGGATCTGGCAGAAACACAATTTACTCGGCGCGAACTGGATGTGTTGACCCTTTTGGCGCAGGGCCGCACATCGCCGGAAATTGGCAAGAGTCTTTCCATTTCCAGTCACACGGTCGACTGGTACATTAATGGAATACAGCGCAAGCTGGATGCGAGAAACCGCCAGCACGTGGTAGCGATTGCGCTGCGTCACGGCATAATTTCCTGAAACGTTTCCGGTACCCAAGAGTACGGACATTGCTAAAATTGGCCTTTCCAACCGCGGCAATTACTGCTTAATTTCGCGGTGCAGCAAATACATTTGCCTGCGAGGTTTGGGAGGCCGTCTTGAAAATATCGAAAATCCTTGTCGCCAATCGTTCGGAGATTGCGATCCGTGTGTTCCGTGCCGCCAATGAGCTTGGCATAAAAACGGTCGCGATCTGGGCAGAAGAAGACAAGCTTTCGCTGCACCGATTCAAGGCGGATGAGAGTTATCAGGTCGGTCGCGGCCCCCATCTGGCCAAGGATCTGGGGCCGATCGAGAGTTATTTGTCGATCGAGGAAGTGATCCGCGTTGCCAAGCTGTCGGGTGCGGATGCCATCCACCCCGGTTATGGCCTTCTGTCGGAAAGCCCTGAGTTCGTGGAGGCCTGCAACGAAGCGGGTCTCATCTTCATCGGACCGACCGCAGATACGATGCGCCGCCTCGGCAACAAGGTTGCCGCGCGCAATCTGGCAATTTCCGTCGGCGTGCCCGTCGTTCCCGCAACCGAACCGCTGCCTGATGATATGGCCGAGGTCGAGCGCATGGCCGAAGAGATCGGTTATCCCGTGATGCTCAAGGCTTCCTGGGGCGGCGGTGGCCGCGGCATGCGCGCCATCCGCAGACGAGAAGACCTTGCCCGCGAGGTGACGGAAGCCAAGCGCGAGGCGAAGGCAGCCTTCGGCAAGGATGAAGTCTATCTGGAAAAGCTGGTGGAACGTGCCCGCCATGTGGAAAGCCAGATTCTCGGCGATACCCACGGCAATGTCGTGCATCTGTTCGAGCGTGACTGCTCCATCCAGCGGCGTAACCAGAAGGTGGTCGAACGCGCGCCTGCGCCATATCTTTCCGAGGAACGCCGTCAGGAACTGGCCAATTATTCGCTGAAGATTGCCGGTGCCACCAATTATATCGGCGCTGGTACGGTCGAGTATCTGATGGATGCCGATACCGGCAAATTCTATTTCATTGAGGTCAATCCGCGCATTCAGGTGGAGCATACGGTGACCGAAGTGGTCACCGGCATCGATATCGTCAAGGCGCAGATCCATATTCTCGAGGGCGAAACCATCGGTACGCCGGAATCGGGCGTGCCAGCGCAAAAGGACATCCGTCTCAACGGCCATGCGCTTCAGTGCCGTATCACGACTGAGGACCCCGAGCACAACTTCATTCCCGATTATGGCCGCATCACCGCCTATCGTTCCGCTTCGGGCTTCGGCATCCGTCTGGATGGCGGCACGTCCTATTCGGGCGCGATCATCACCCGCTATTACGACCCGCTGCTGGTCAAGGTGACAGCCTGGGCTCCGCAGCCTGACGAAGCCATTGCCCGCATGCATCGTGCGCTGCGCGAATTCCGTATTCGTGGCGTGGCAACGAACCTGACCTTCCTGGAAGCCATCATCAGCCATCCGAGCTTTGTCGGAAACACCTACACCACGCGCTTCATCGATTCGACGCCTGAATTGTTCGAGCAGGTCAAGCGACAGGACCGCGCGAGCAAGCTTTTGACCTATCTGGCCGATGTGACGGTTAACGGCCATCCCGAAACCAAGGGTCGCGTGAAGCCTGCTGCCAATGCACCGGCACCCATCGTTCCCTATATCGACCAGCCGACACCTGACGGCACCAAGCAGCTTCTCGACAAGCTTGGTCCTAAGGGTTTTGCCGAGTGGATGCGCAACGAAAAGCGCGTTCTGGTGACCGATACGACCATGCGCGACGGACACCAGTCGCTGCTGGCAACCCGCGTCCGAACCCATGACATCGCTCGCGTTTCCAGCGTTTACGCCAAGGCCTTGCCGCAGCTTCTATCGCTGGAATGCTGGGGCGGTGCGACGTTTGACGTGTCCATGCGCTTCCTCACCGAAGACCCGTGGGAGCGTCTGGCGCTGGTGCGCGAAGGTGCGCCAAACCTGCTGCTGCAAATGCTGCTGCGTGGTGCCAACGGCGTCGGCTACAAGAATTATCCCGACAATGTCGTCAAATATTTCGTCCGTCAGGCGGCAAAGGGCGGGATCGATCTGTTCCGCGTTTTCGACTGCCTGAACTGGGTGGAGAATATGCGCGTGTCGATGGATGCGATTGCAGAAGAGAACAAGCTCTGCGAGGCGACCATCTGCTACACAGGCGATCTCTTGAATTCCGCTCGCCCGAAATACGATCTCAAATATTACACCAATCTGGCGGTCGAGCTGGAAAAGGCGGGCGCGCATATCATCGCCGTCAAGGATATGGCGGGGCTGTTGAAGCCTGCTGCCGCGCGGGTTCTGTTCAAGGCGCTGCGTGAGGCGACCAGCCTGCCGATCCATTTCCACACGCATGATACGTCCGGTATTTCCGCAGCGACCGTGCTTGCGGCAGTTGAGGCGGGTGTGGATGCCGTGGATGCGGCCATGGATGCGCTCTCGGGCAACACCTCGCAGCCATGCCTTGGCTCTATCGTCGAGGCGCTGAAAGGCACCGAACGCGACACCGGTCTCGATACGGAATGGATCCGTCGTATCTCCTTCTATTGGGAAGCGGTGCGCGGCCAATATGCGGCCTTTGAGAGCGATCTCAAGGGGCCGGCATCGGAAGTCTATCTGCACGAAATGCCCGGTGGTCAGTTCACCAATCTCAAGGAACAGGCCCGCTCGCTGGGTCTCGAAAGCCGCTGGCATGAGGTCGCGCAGACCTATGCGGACGTCAACCAGATGTTTGGCGATATCGTCAAAGTCACCCCGTCTTCCAAGGTGGTGGGCGATATGGCGCTGATGATGGTCTCTCAGGATCTGACGGTAGCGGATGTCGAAAACCCGGACAAGGAAGTCTCCTTCCCGGATTCGGTCGTCTCCATGCTGAAGGGCGATCTCGGCCAGTCGCCGGGCGGTTGGCCGGAGGCCTTGCAGAAGAAGGCGCTGAAGGGTGACAAGCCCTATACGGTTCGTCCCGGCTCGCTGCTGGAGGATGCCGATCTGGATGCGGAGCGCAAGGAGATCGAGACCAAGCTGGAGCGCCCGGTCGATGATTTCGAATTTGCGTCCTACCTGATGTATCCCAAGGTCTTCACCGATTTTGCGCTTGCGTCTGAGACCTATGGCCCGGTTTCGGTACTGCCGACGCCCGCCTATTTCTACGGCATGCAGGATGGCGAGGAACTGTTTGCCGATATCGAGCGCGGCAAGACGCTTGTCATCGTCAATCAGGCCTCATCCGGTATCGATGACAAGGGCATGGTTACGGTGTTCTTCGAGATCAACGGCCAGCCGCGCCGCATCAAGGTGCCGGATCGTGCGCATGGCGCATCCGGCTCTGCCGTACGTCGTAAGTCCGAACCCGGCAATGCCGCCCATGTGGGTGCGCCGATGCCGGGCGTCATCTCCCGCGTCTTCGTCAATCAGGGGCAGGATGTGAAGGCGGGCGACGTGCTGGTTTCCATTGAAGCCATGAAGATGGAAACGGCGCTTCATGCGGAGCGGGATGGCAAGGTGGTCGAAGTGCTGGTCAAGCCCGGCGACCAGATCGATGCCAAGGATTTGCTGATCGCCTATGGCGAGTGAGGCGATGCAATAGAAACGAAAAAGCCCACCGAAAGGTGGGCTTTTTTGTGCGGGTGGCGTCAGCCGCGTCTTCCCGATCATCCGTTCTGCGTCAGTGGCGAGATCAGCACTTCCACACGACGGTTCTGGGCACGGCCATCGGCTGTTGCGTTGGATGCAATCGGCTGCGATGGACCGAAGCCCATGGTGGAGATACGGCGCTGGTCTACGCCACCACGTTCGCCGAGATAGTTGGCGACGGATGCCGCACGGCGCTCGGACAGGCCCTGGTTATGGGCAAGGCTGCCAGTGGAGTCGGTGTGACCGTTGATGTCGATATAGGTCTTGTTGAACTTGTTCAGCACGATGGCGACCGAGTTCAGCGTCGGGTAGAACGGCGGAATGACCTGATCCTGATCCGTTGCGAAGGTGACGTTTGACGGCATGTTGAGAACGATGCTGTCGCCGCGACGGGTCACCGATACGCCGGTGCCCTGAAGCTGCTGGCGAAGTTCGGCTTCCTGATTGTCCATGTAACCGCCGATGGCGCCACCGGCCAGCGCGCCGATACCGGCACCGATCAAGGCATTGCGACCCTTGTTGCCGCCACCGATGGCCAGACCGCCGACCGCACCTGCCAGCGCACCGATGCCAGCGCCGCCCGCCATGTTGGAAACCTTCTGCTCACCGGTGTAAGGGTCGGTGGTGGTGCAGGCGGAAAGGTAGGTTGCGGCAAGCGCAAGAACGACAAACTTCTTGATCATGAATTCCAGTGCTCCGTGAGTTCACGTTACGTAAGACAGATGAATTTCGGCATTTTCAGGGTCGAAACCTACTCCGCCGCGTCCTTTCGGCCAAAACGCTTTTCGATGTAGTCGATGACCAGTGCCTCGAAATCCTTGGCGATGTCAGGACCGCGCAGCGTCAGCGCCTTTTCCCCATCGATGAAGACGGGAGCGGCCGGGTTTTCGCCGGTGCCGGGCAGTGAAATGCCGATATCGGCATGTTTGCTTTCGCCGGGGCCGTTGACGATGCAGCCCATGACGGCGACGTTGAGCGCTTCCACGCCCGGATATTTGTCGCGCCAGACCGGCATGTTCTTCCGGAGGTCGTTCTGGATGTTCTGCGCCAGTTCTTGAAACACAGTGGAGGTGGTGCGCCCGCAGCCGGGACAGGCTGCGACGACGGGAATGAACTGGCGGAGGCCCATGACCTGCAGGATTTCCTGCGCGACCTGCACCTCGCGGGTGCGGTCACCATTCGGCTCCGGTGTCAGCGATACGCGAATGGTATCGCCGATACCGTGTTGCAGCACGTAACCCATGGCCGCAGAGGAGGCGACGATGCCCTTCGAGCCCATGCCTGCTTCGGTAAGGCCGAGATGCAGGGCATGGTCGGAGCGCTCGGACAGCATGGAGTAGACGGCAATCAGGTCCTGCACCTGGCTGACTTTTGCCGACAGGATGATGCGGTTGCGCGGCAGGCCGATGTCTTCGGCAAGCTCTGCGGAAATTAAGGCGGACTGGACGATGGCCTCGCGGGTGACCTGACGGGCAGACAAGGGAAAACCTTCATCCTTGTTCTTGTCCATCAGGGTTGTCAGAAGCTCCTGATCGAGCGAGCCCCAGTTGACGCCGATTCGCACCGGCTTGTCGTAACGGATCGCCATTTCGACGATATCGCCGAACTGCTTGTCCTTCTTGTCCTTGAAACCGACATTGCCGGGATTGATGCGGTATTTGGCGAGTGCCTCGGCGCAGGCGGGATGATCTGCCAGCAGCTTGTGGCCGATATAATGGAAGTCGCCAACCAGCGGCACATTCAGGCCGAGACGCAGTAGGCGATCACGGATTTTCGGAACGGCAGCGGCACTTTCATCGCGGTCGACGGTGATGCGCACGATTTCGGACCCGGCGCGAAACAGGGCCGCCACCTGCTGCACGGTGGCATCGATGTCAGCCGTATCCGTATTGGTCATGGATTGCACCACGACCGGTGCGCCGCCGCCGACGATAACGCCACCGACATCGACAGCAACGGAGGCGCGGCGCGGCTTGGGATCAAAATCGGCGTGTGACGTCATGGTTTTCTCGGACAATTGCGGTGAAATCTACTCTTTCAGGTGGAACAAGGCGCGCGCCTTGTCAACATCGAAGCGATCAACTCCTACTTTACCGCAATCATGGCGAAATTCGAGACTGCGTGAAGCTGAGGCCTCAGAGTTTCGCAAATTTCGCCATCAATCGTGTGGCGGGCGTCCTTAATGGGCGCTTGCGCCATCCGCATGGCGCGCCAGTCTGGAAAGCGACAGCACCACCAGATGTAGCACGGGCAGGCCGATGAACACGGCGGCAAGGCCGGTATGTTCGGCAATGAAGCCGATGGCCGATGGTGCGACGAGAATACCGGAATAGCCCATGGTCGTGACCACGGACAGCGCGATGCCCGGCGCCATGCCCGGCATGTTGCCTGCCGCCGAAAAGGCAATCGGCACCATGTTGGAAATGCCGATCCCGGCAATGGCAAAGCCTGTAATGGCGATAAAGGCATTGGGTGCGAAACCAGCAATCAACAGACCGACGATGGATATGGTCGAGCAGAATTGCAGCGTACGGACGGCACCGAACCGGTCACGGACCAGATCGCCTGCAAAGCGCATGATGGCCATGGTGAGCGAGAAGGCCGCAAAGCCGAAGCCGGACAGGGTGATGGACGCGCCGAGCTCATTGCGCAGATAAAGCGCGCCCCAATCGAGAATGGCACCCTCCGGGATCATCGAAAACAGGGCCATGATGCCGATGATCCAGGGAAGCGGTGTCATCGGCAGGCCACCCTTGGGGCGTTCTTCTTCCGGGTGAGGGCGATCCACCTGCACCCGTGGCCATGCGACGGCAAGCAGGGCTGCGGCGATGATCGTGACGGCAATGGCGTGGCCGTAAATGCCGGTTTTGGTGATCAGCAGACCGCCAAGACCCGCCCCGATCAAGCCGCCCAGGCTCCAGAAGGCATGGCAGGACGACATGATGGC
This sequence comes from Rhizobium sp. Leaf262, assembly GCF_001422245.1. Lineage (GTDB taxonomy): Bacteria > Pseudomonadota > Alphaproteobacteria > Rhizobiales > Rhizobiaceae > Agrobacterium. Next base: position 153,425 of record NZ_LMMM01000021.1, on the reverse strand, counting down.
GCGGCGCATGCTGCGTTCCACCACGACGGCATTGGCATTCATGGCCACATCCATGGCCCCCGTCAGTCCGCCGAACAGAAAGACGGCGATGACGCCAGCCCAGAGCGAATTGGCGAGCGTGATCAAGAGCAGCGTCGGCACCATGATGAGAGCCACCGTCAGTGTGACGGTTCGCGAGCCAAGGCGACCGATCTGCGAACCGGCAATGGGCATGAAGGAGAGGGAGCCGAGGCCGTAGACAAGGATGACGAGGCCCAGCGTGCTTTCGCTGAGCGCAAAGCGCTTGGCGAATTCCGGGATCATCGGTGCCCAGGAGCCCATCATGAAACCGTTCATGAGAAACAGCAGCGCGACGCCAAGTCGCGATCTGGTCATATAGGGAAGGCGGGCGGTCGTTGGCGTTTGCGTGGCAGTTCCGGTCATCGCGACTGGTCCTTCGATCATTGCTTGATAGGGTTATGCGCCGGAATTCGATTCGGCCTGATGAATGGTGACACTGCTGGCGGCGAAGGCATCGATCATCGCGTGATCGGCATCTTCTTCGACAACCAGTGTCAGCGTTGCGGAAAGCGGTGAGACCTGAAACGGTGCCGTCGCTCCCAGCTTTTCGGAGGTGATGGCGGCCAGCGTTTTGCCGCTGGTCTCGCAGGCCAGCCGCTTGAACACGGCGTCCTCATAGATATCGGCGCAGAGACCTCGATCAACCGTCAGGCCACAGACGCCGACAATGCAGAGATCCGGCCGAATTTGCTCCAGCTGGCGAATCGCGGTCGTATCGATGGCCGCACCCACCGCCGGATCGACCCTGCCGCCGATCAGAATGAGCTCGACATCGATGTTCCCGGCAAGTTCTGCGGCGATGGCTGGCGTGTTGGTGATGACGGTGAGTTTAACACCCGGCACCAGATGTTTTGCAACGGCCAGATTGGTAGAGCCAGCATCGAGAAAGACTTTCATGCCTTCGTTCAAAAACGAGGCGGTTGTCTTGCCAAGTCTTGCCTTGCGATCCGGCATTTCGACGATGCGGGTTTTCAGCGGGACGGTGGTGCCGGACGCAAGTAAAGCGCCGCCATAGACCCGCTCACATTCACCCCGTGCCGCCATCTCCCGCAGATCGCGCCGCACCGTGTCTTCCGACACGTCAAAGGTTTGCGCAAGCTCCTGCGCCAGCACGCGGCCATGCTGCTGCAACTGCGCGTAAATGAGAGCCTGCCGCTCGCTGACGAAATGATCGGTTTTGGACATCGTGACTCAATCGGATAAAACGTGCATAAACATGCATAACCCGGTAAGAGAAGTTTCTCAAGCGAAATAAGCGAGGGGCGGTAACACGGACCCACGCTGGTTCGCGATTGAAACCTGAAGCGATGATGTCGTGGTCGCTTTAGCTCTTCCGCTCTGCGACGAAGCACGCCGTCTCGATGAGAATCTCTGCGCGGTCACCATAGGGTGCCAGCAGGTCCGTGGCTTCTTTCACCAGCTCGCGTAGACGGGTGGTTGCCCAGTCCGCACCGCGTAGGGCGACGAGGGTGCCTTTGCCGCGGGCGGCATCCTTGCCGGTGGCCTTGCCCATGGTGGCGGCGTCGGAGGTGAGGTCGAGGAGATCGTCGGCCAGCTGGAAGGCAAGGCCAATCTTTTCACCGAAATGGCGCAACCGCTGGCGTTCGGTGGCATCACGTCCAGCGATGATCGCACCGGCTTCGCAGGCAAAGCGGATGAGCGCGCCGGTTTTCATAGCCTGCAATGTAATGATACCGTTCTCATCAGGCGCATTCTTCTCGGCGGCCAGATCGAACGCTTGACCGCCTGCCATGCCGCCGATACCGGCGGCTTTTGCTAAGGCCAGCACGAGTGCGGCCTTGCGATCATCGGGCAGGCTGGTGTCGGTGGAGGCGATGATATCGAAGGCGAGCGTCAGCAGGCTGTCGCCTGCCAGAATGGCCGTGGCTTCATCGAATTTCTTGTGAACCGTGGGCTGGCCGCGGCGCAGGTCGTCATTGTCCATGGCGGGAAGGTCGTCATGAACAAGCGAATAGCAATGCAGACATTCCAGCGCTGCGCCGACATGCAGGGCGGCTTTCGCGTCGCCGCCCAAAAGTGCGGCTGTTTCGATGACGAGAAAGGGACGCAGCCGCTTGCCGCCGTTCAGAACGCCATGGCGCATGGCTTCCAGCAGGTTTTGCGGGCGGGTGATCTCGTCGGCGCGTGCATTGCCGGACAGGAGTTCGCCGAGCAAGGCTTCGGTTCTTGCCGCATTGTCGCGCAGCCGCATCTCGAATGTCATCTTGCCAGTTTCCTTACCCTATCAGGTGACGATTGGCTCTTTCGCATGGGGAAAAATGGCTGGCAATCGTTTTTGTGAGGACGATGTGGAACTTCGTTATCGTCAGTAGCCTTGATGCGTCATGCGGAATATGAAAGGCTTTGAGCAATAGCCAAGTGGGGGCAGGTTTTTTGAGCAGCACGCCGGATAGCGAGACGGATTATGAAGCGCTCGCCGAAAGCGGGAGTAAACCGAAGGTGGATGTTCGAAGCCTCATCAGACGCGTTTTGCTGGTCGTCATCGTCCTGCTGGCTCTGCCCTATCTGCTGATACCGGTCTATGCTCTGCCTTTCATGCGCCCGGTTTCCACTCTCATGCTGGCTGATCTGGTGACGTTTCAGGGCTATGATCGCCGCTGGGTGCCGCTTGAAAATATCTCTCCGCGCCTCGTTCAATCGGTGATGATGTCCGAAGACGGTCAGTTTTGTTCTCACTCAGGCGTGGATTGGGGCCAGATGCAGACGGTTGTCAGCAGCGCCCTGGACGGCGAGGCGACACGCGGTGCCAGCACCATTCCCATGCAGACGGCAAAAAACCTGTTTCTCTGGAATGGTCGTTCTTTCCTGCGGAAAGGGCTGGAATTGCCGCTGGCAGTGGTGTCCGATTTCGTCTGGTCGAAAAAGCGGATGATGGAGATTTATCTCAACGTAGCCGAATGGGGACCGGGCATCTATGGCATCGAGGCGGCGGCGCAATACCACTTCAAGGTTCCGGCTTCGAAGCTCAGTTCCAGACAGGCCGCACTTCTGGCGGTGGCGCTTCCAAACCCCATCGACCGCGTTGCCAGCAAACCGGGTCGGGGAATGCAGCGGCTGGCGGGGCTCATCGAACGACGAGCCCGTGGTTCCGGCGCCTATGTCGGCTGCGTGCTGAACTAAAATTCTCAGCTCTTCTTGAAGATGTAGTCCGTCTCCTGCCGCAACGTTTCGCCGGGGCGCAGAATGGCGTCGGGGAAGCCTTCTTGATTGACGGCGTCAGGCCATATCTGGGTTTCCAGGCAAAAGCCTGCGACGGGCCCGTAATGGCGGCCATCGAGGCCCGGTACGGCGACGTTGAGCTTGAAGGCCGAGTAGAACTGCACGCCCGGCTCTGTGGTGTGGACATCCATTGTGATGTTTGAGGCAGGGGCATAGACGCGCGCCACTTTGCGCTTTGCCACGCGCTGGGGCGAGAGGCAGAAATTGTGGTCGTAGCCGACCTGCTGGCCGTTTTCTTCGCGCCGCATCGGGGTGGACTTGCGCAGGTCGAAGACGGTGCCATCCACGGGGCGGATTTCGCCGGTCGGAATCTGTCGCTCGTCCGTTGGAAGATAGTGATCGGCAGCGATTTCGATTTCGTGGCCGAGTGCAGATTCGGCGCCATCCAGATTGAAATAGGAATGCTGGCAGACATTGGCGAGCGTCGGCTGATCGGTGGTCGTCTCATAAGCGACCGACAACACGCCACCCTCACGGATCGTATACGTTGCAGTGATTGCGCAATTGCCGGGATAACCGGCGCGGCCATCGGGATCGACGATCTGCAGCACGACATGGCTTGGGCCATGTTCCATGATCAGCCAGTTGCGTTTGCCGATATTGTCGCTGCCGCCGTGAAGGTGGGTAACGCCTTTTTCGTTCAGTTCCAGCTGATAGGCCTTGCCATCGATGGAGAACTTGCCACCGCCGATGCGATTGGCATTCCGGCCCGGTGTGGCACCGAAATAGGAGGAGTATTTCGGATAATCATCGAACTTGTCGAAGCCGAGAACGAGCGGCGGCTGGTGGCCTTCAAGGCGCAAATCCTGAATGACGGCACCCCAGGTCATGACATGTGCGGTCAAACCACCTGCGGAAATCGTTACGCGCTCGACCTTCTCGCCCGTAGACGTAAATCCGAAATTTTCCCGTGTACCGGCTTCGCTCATCGTGTCACTCTCCCAATCGATAAAACAGGGCCGGACGTTGCGTTATTTTCCAGCCCTTCGCAATGACCGAATTAGCCTCGGTCTTTTCCGATCTCATCCAGATCGTATGAGGTCGTCTGGTAGATCTCGTTGATCCAGTTGCCGAAAAACAGGTGGGCATGGCTGCGCCAGCGGTTCAGCGGTGTCAGTTCCGGGTCGTTATGCGGGAAATAATCATGCGGCAGCTTAATCGGCACGCCCGCATTGGCGTCACGGAAATATTCGTCGGACAGCGATGTGGAATCATATTCCACATGGTTGAACATATAGAGCCGCTTGCCCTGCGGTTCGTGCGCAAGGCACACGCCCATCTCTTCGGATTCCATCAGGATTTCCAGTTCCGGGTGCTGCTCGATGTCGGCGCGGCGCACCTCCGTCCAGCGGGACACGGGCACCTGAAAATCATCCGAGAAACCGTTGAGGTAAATTGACGAGGGGCTGAGATTGCGGTGGCGGTAAACGCCGAAGGCTTTTTCTTTCAGCGCATGTTTCGGCACGCCGTGGAAATGGTAGATGGCGGCCATCGCGCCCCAGCAGACATTCAGTGTCGAATGGACGTTGGTCTGCGTCCAGTCGAAAATCTTCTGCATTTCGTCCCAGTAGGTCACGTCTTCATAGGGCAGCGTTTCCACGGGTGCACCGGTGATGATGAAGCCATCGAACTTGCGGTGGCGCACCTCTTCCCATGTCTCGTAGAAGGACAGCAGATGCTCTTCCGGCGTGTTCTTGGCGCGGTGACCGCCGATGCGTATCAGCGACAGTTCCACCTGTAGCGGCGAGGCGCCGACAAGGCGCGCCATCTGGATTTCGGTCTTGATCTTGTTCGGCATGAGGTTGAGAAGCCCGATCTGAAGCGGGCGGATATCCTGCCGGATGGCCGCTGTTTCAGTCATGACCCGCACGCCCTCATTTACGAGGGTCTCAAAAGCGGGCAGCGTATCGGGAATCTTGATTGGCATTTCCACACTCACTTCCGGCGGTACCTAGGTCACCGCGAAACAAAAAAACCGGCGGCGAAATCGCAACCGGTCCTGGGAAATTGCCTGTTTCCTCGGTCCTTTAGCAATTTCTTTAAAGTGGCTGCAAGCCGACCGGCAAATGACCACTGGCAGGTGTCATAATCCTGTGCGGGCAGAAAATCAATATCGCCGTCTTATCCGGCGTTTCGGCCTTTCCATTCGCCACCGTTCCGGGCTATGGCAGGGGCATGACGACCACCCACTTCACCATTCTGCTCGGCGGCACCATTACCGTCACCGACCGCCTGCAAAAGGCGGTGGCGGAGACGCGCGTGATTGCGGCAGATAGCGGCATGCGCCATGCACAGCCGCTCGGTCTCACACCGGAATTGTGGGTGGGGGATTTCGACTCTTCCGACAAGGCCTTGCAGCAGCTTTGGCCCGGTGTCGAGCAGCAGCCCTTTCCCGCCGAAAAAGGCGTGACGGATGGAGAGATTGCGGTGACCGAGGCGCTGGCGCGCGGCGCAACGCGGCTGACGCTGGTCGGTGCGCTGGCGGGCGAGCGATCGGACCACGCGGTGTTTCATCTGCTCTATGCCGTCTCGCTTGCCGAGAGCGGTGTAGAGGTCGTGCTGACCTCCGGCGAGGAAGAGGCCTATCCGCTGCTGGAGGGTAAGCGCTCGCTTGATCTGCCAGCCGGATCGCTGTTTTCGGTGGCCGGTTTCACAGCGTTAGATGGTCTCGATATTGAAAATGCCCGCTATCCTCTGATCGATTTCGCGCTTGCTTTCGGCTCGTCGCGCACTATTTCCAACGTGGCGGAAGGGCCTTTGCGCCTTCGCCTCAAAAGCGGCAAAGCCATCGTGCTTGCCCGTCCTTACGATTTGACCGGAGCCTGAACCCTTGGCACCCCCCATTCTGAAACTCGACGATATCAAGCTGACCTTCGGCGTTACCCCGCTGCTCAATGGTGCCAATCTGCAAGTGGAGCCGGGAGATCGCATCTGCCTCGTTGGCCGCAACGGTTCGGGCAAATCGACGCTGATGAAGATTGCCGCCGGTCTGGTCGAAGCGCAGTCGGGCGAAATCTTCCGGCACCCTTCCGCGACGATCCGTTATCTGGAACAGGCGCCGGATTTTGTCGGTTTCGAGACGGTGCAGGCCTATGCGGAAGCGGGTCTGGGACCGGGGGACGATGCCTATCGCGTTACCTATCTGCTGGAACATCTGGGCCTGACGGGCCAGGAACATCCGTCCAGCCTTTCGGGTGGTGAGGCGCGTCGTGCCGCGCTCGTGCGCGTCATGGCCCCAGAGCCTGACATTCTGATGCTGGACGAGCCGACCAACCATCTGGATCTGCCGACCATCGAGTGGCTGGAAAGCGAATTGCAGCAGACGCGTAGCGCGCTGGTTCTGATTTCGCATGACCGTCGTTTTCTCGAAAAAGTCTCAACCGCCACTGTCTGGCTGGATCGCGGTACGTCGCGTCGCCTCAGCCGCGGCTTTGCCCATTTCGAAGAATGGCGCGACAAGGTGCTGGAAGAGGAAGAGTTGGAGCAGCACAAGCTGGGCAAGGCCATCGAGCGCGAAGAACACTGGATGCGTTATGGTGTCACCGCCCGCCGCAAGCGCAACATGCGCCGTGTGGGTGAGCTTCAGGCCATGCGCGCCGAATATCGCGGGCACAAGGGGCCAACGGGCTCCGTACAGGCGACGGCTGCGGAAGGCCGCGAATCCGGCAAGCTGGTGATCGAGGCCGATACGATCACCAAGTCCTACGGTGAGCGCACGATCGTTGCGCCGTTTTCGCTTCGCGTGCATCGCGGCGATTGCATCGGCTTCGTTGGCCCCAATGGTGCGGGCAAGACGACGCTTTTGAAGATGCTGACGGGTCAGTTGGAGCCGGATAGCGGCTGGGTCAAGCTCGGCACCAATCTGGAAATTGCCACACTGGACCAGAAGCGTGAGGATTTGAACCCCAACGATACGCTGGCGCATTATCTGACAGATGGTCGCGGCGAAAATTTGCTGGTCAATGGCGAGCTGAAACACGTCACCGGCTATATGAAGGATTTCCTGTTTCAGCCGGAGCAGGCACGCACGCCCATTCGCAATCTCTCGGGCGGCGAGCGCGCGCGTCTGATGCTGGCGCGCATTCTGGCGCGGCCGACCAATCTTCTGATCCTCGACGAACCGACCAACGATCTCGACATCGAGACGCTGGATCTGTTGCAGGAAATCGTCGCCGGTTTTTCCGGCACCGTCATCCTCGTCAGCCATGACCGTGACTTCCTCGATCGTACGGTAACCTCGACCATTGCGCCTGCAAACCCGGATGCGCCTGACGGACGCTGGATCGAATATGCGGGCGGTTATTCGGATATGATGGCGCAGCGCAAGGGCGCCTCGGACGAAAAGAAGAAGGCGGATAAGCAGGAAAAGGCCAAGTCGTCATCGACAGCGAGCACCGAGCCGGTAAAAGCGAAAGCCAAGCTGTCGTTCAAGCAGAAATTCGCACTGGAAAATCTGCCAAAGGAAATGGAAAAGACCCAGGCCGAAATTGCCAAACGCGAGGAGCGCATGGCTGACCCGCAACTCTTTGCCAAGAACCCTGCCACGTTCAACACGCTGGCCGATGAAATGTCGAAACTCCGCGAAAAGCTGGAGGCGATGGAAGAGGAATGGCTTGAGCTGGAAATGCTGCGTGAGGAAATGGAGGGCTGATCCTTTCCAGGTGAGACGCCAGCCGTGTTTTGACAAGCATGCGAAAGTGCGTTTTCCTGTCGCTGCATGGAGGAGTTAAGATATGCGTATGCTATTCATCAACCTGCCGGTCAAGAATATCGAGATATCGAAGGCTTTTTTTACCGGTCTGGGCTTCAGCTTCAATCCGGAATATTCCGATGAGCGTACTCTTTGCATGATCGTGGAGAAGAACATCTTCGTCATGCTGCTTCAGGAAGAGAGGTTCCGGGAGTTCATCAACGGCGATATAGCCGATGCCTCAGGCACCAAGGAGGTGCTCAACTGTCTTTCCGCCTCCAGTCGCGAAGAGATCGATACGATGCTTGCCAAGGCTCTTGCATCGGGTGGTCGCGAATGGAAGCCGGTTCAGGACCATGGTTTCATGTATGGCGGCAGTTTTCAGGATCCGGATGGTCACGTCTGGGAACTGGTTCACATGACAGAGCAAGCCTGAGATTCCTTCCTTGCCAAGCTGGCAGCGAGAGAATAGAGATTTAGCCAGATCTAACGGGGTGCTTTGTCTTTTTGGGCAGGGCTGAGAGGCTTTCGCCAACCCGAAGAACCTGATCCGGTTAACACCGGCGGAGGGATTAGACGGCTTCCATCCAGACGCCTACTCCCGTTTGTCCACTTGAGGAGGCTGTCTGAATGCATCGTCGCTTTTTTGTCCAAGGTCTTGTCGTTGCGTCCTTCCTGTTGCCAGGCGTTCTTTACGCGCAGGACAAGAAGACGCTGACTGTCTACACCTATGAAAGCTTCGTGTCCGAATGGGGCCCGGGTCCCAAGGTCAAGGCTGCCTTTGAAAAGACGTGCGACTGCACGGTGAATTTCGTCGGCGTTGCCGACGGTGTGGCGCTTCTCAATCGACTGAAGCTGGAAGGCGAAGGTTCCAAGGCGGATGTCGTCGTTGGTCTCGATACAAACCTGATCGCCGAAGCTAGGGAAACGGGACTGTTTGAGGCATCCGGGGTCGATGCCTCCGCAGCAAAGGTCCCCGGCGGCTTCAAGGATGATATTTTCGTTCCTTACGACTATGGGCATTTCGCCGTGGTCTACGATACGCAGACCCTCAAGAATCCACCCAAAAGCCTCAAGGAACTCGTGGAAGGCGATCCGGCTCAAAAGATCGCCATTCAGGATCCGCGAACCTCGACGCCTGGTCTTGGCCTGCTGTTGTGGATGAAGTCCGTTTACGGTGACAAGGCACCTGAAGCGTGGGCAAAACTCAAGAACCGAGTACTGACGGTGACGCCGGGTTGGTCCGAATCCTACGGACTTTTCACCAAAGGCGAAGTGCCGATGGTACTGTCCTACACGACATCGCCCGTCTATCACATGGTGGCCGAACACAGCGAACGGTATCAGGCCGCAGCCTTCGAGGAAGGGCATTACATCCAGATAGAAGTGGCGGGCATCTTGAAGAATGCGCCGCAAAAAGAACTGGCGAAACAGTTTCTGGCCTTTTCCCTGACACCCGGCTTTCAGGATGCGATTCCCGAGAACAACTGGATGATGCCGGTTTCCGACACATCCTCACCCTTGCCTGAGGCGTTTTCGAAACTCGTCCAGCCTTCCAAGACATTTCTGATGTCTCCCGAAGAGGTCGCCAAAAATAGAAAAGCCTGGATCGACGAATGGCTAGCCGCCATGAGCGGAAACTAGGCGGAACGCTGCCGCCATGTTCGAGCGTCGAGAAAGCCGCAGGTTCGTGTGCCTCGGGGTCGTGGCATTTACCGTCGTTCTCCTCTTCATAGGGCTTGCCATTGCCGCGCTGTCTTCCTTCGATACGGGCGCGGCGTCCGCCTCGCTGACCGATCCCTACACTTTGCGCATTCTTCAGTTCACGCTCTGGCAGGCAACGCTTTCCACGTTGCTTTCGATCCTCTTCGGATTGCCGGTGGCTCTGGCACTTGCCCGCCAGGCGCGTTTTCCAGGGCGCATCTGGATCATTCGTCTTATGGCCGTGCCGATGGGGTTGCCCGTTATTGTCGGTGCACTGGGTATTATCGCGATCTGGGGACGGCAGGGGGTATTCAATGCGATGCTGCTGGATATCGGACTGTCGCAGCCCTTCAGCATTTACGGGCTTTCGGGGATTCTGATTGCCCATGTGTTCTTCAACCTGCCGCTGGTGGTACGGTTTTTTCTGGCCGGGCTTGAACGGGTGCCTGCGGAATATTGGCGTATGGGGGCGAGCCTTAATCTCGGTTCGCTTTCCACCTTCCGCTTCATCGAATGGCCTGCTGTCGTCCGGCTCGTCCCTGGTGTGGCCGGGTTGATCTTCATGTTATGTGCAACCAGCTTCACACTGGTTCTGCTTTTGGGTGGCGGCCCTGCGGCGACAACCATCGAAGTGGCGATCTATCAGGCGCTTCGCTTTGATTTCGATCCGCCACGCGCCATCGCTCTGTCCCTCATGCAGATCGCCATGACCGGGTTTTTGCTGACATTGCTCGCGCGTCTGCCATCCGTCGACGCCGAGGCTTCCAGTCACGGAAAGGCGGTTCGCCGTTTCGATGGCGCAGCTATCCCGTCACGTTTGTGGGATGGGGCCGTCATTGCTCTGGCGCTGGTCCTCGTCGGCCTTCCGCTTATTGCCGTTACCGCTTCGGGTCTAAGGGCGGATATTTTTCGGCTGGCTTCGTCCGAGGCCTTTCTCGGCGCGGCCAGAACGAGCCTGATCATCGCCCTTGCTTCAGCGGCTCTTTCGCTTCTGGTTTCGGTTGCGCTCATCCGCGCGCGCCAAGTTGTTCAAGTGCAGCGGCACCCGGCAAGAGCGTTGCGCATATTTTATCTCGTGAGTGGGGCAGGCTCTTCTCTTGTCCTGCTGGTGCCGCCCGTGGTTCTGGGCAGTGGATGGTTCCTGCTGCTTCGCCCCTTCGGCGATGTTGCAATGTTTGCCCCTGCCCTTGTCTGTGCAATCAATATGCTGATGGCGCTGCCATTCGTCATGCGTGTGCTGGAGCCTGCCTTCACCACCCATCAGGCCAGAACCGGCCGGCTCTCCGCCAGTCTGGGGATGGAAGGGCTGTCGCGGTTTCGTTTTGTAGACTGGCCGGTCTTGTGGAGGCCGCTGGCGATGGCTTTCTCCTTTGCGATGGCGCTTTCGCTGGGTGACCTTGGAGCCGTAGCCTTATTCGGCTCGGAAAGTTTCACCACGCTGCCCTGGCTGATCTACAGCAATATGGGTAGCTACAGAACAAACGATGCGGCCGGATACGCATTCATTCTTGGCGTCATCTGCCTTCTTCTTGCCGCCGGTGGCGTCCCTCGTCAGCAAATGAGGGCCAACGCATGAACGGGCATGAGCTAGGTGTCAAACTGGACAATCTGTCGCTCAAACTGGGTGAGCAGGCTTTTGCCTTCGATTGCGGTTTCGAACGCGGCAGGGTAACGGCCGTTGTTGGTCCGTCGGGTTCGGGGAAGTCCACACTTCTCAATCTCGTGGCAGGTTTCGAAACACCGGATAAGGGCCGTGTGTTTATCGATGGTCTCGACATGAGCGGGCTCGGTCCCTCGCAGCGCCCGGTGTCGCTGATCTTTCAGGATAACAATCTCTTCGCTCATCTCGACGTCTTGACCAATGTCGGGCTTGGTATAAGTCCATCCCTGAAGCTTACAGCAGAAGACAAGGCCGCAATAGCGCTTGCGCTGGACAGGGTGGGACTTGGTGGCTTCGACAAGCGGCTTCCATCCAGCCTGTCGGGCGGTGAGAGACAGAGGGCAGCGCTCGCGAGAGCTCTGGTGAGGCGTCGCCCCGTCATGCTGCTGGACGAGCCTTTCGCAGCGCTCGACCCCGGCCTTCGCTCCGGCATGACTGGCCTTTTGCAGGACCTTCATGCCGAACTGGGCAATACCGTTCTTCTGGTCACGCATCATCCAGACGACATACGCAGACTGGCAGACAGCGTCGTGTTTCTGTCGAAAGGTCGGGCGCTCTTTCAAGGTGCGGCTGACGATTTCTTTTCAGCCACGGACATTGGAGAGATAGGGGCGTTTCTGGCGGCTTGAAGAATCGGCGTGGTAAAGGCCACAATTTCGACGCGGGCGGCTGTCAAGTCTGCAAAAACACAATGTCGATGCACCATTTTTGCACTTGCGAATTTGTAACAACTGCTTGAAAAACTATGCAAACAATTGGTCCCGATGAAATATCTTCGTATGAAGGATCGTTTTCGTTGTTTGCGCATTCACATGCCCCTAGGGGTAATATGGTACACTGGTCTGCACATAACGGATGATCAGGAACGTTAGGAGCAGACGAGCAGGATGATGACGTGTGTGAAGGCTCTGCAGAGCCACACCTCCGGTCAGAATGTGCGGGAAAAGGCCAGGCTCCCAGGGCGTGTGCTGACGCTGGCGACTGCTGGTCTCGTGCTGTCGTCCTGTCAGTCTCTTTTCAGCCCGGCCTATCAGTCCAGCCTGAAGCCTTCTGACAATCCGCAGACCGTGGAGCAGGTCCAGAAAAACGATCCGCGCGCGCAGATGGGTGCACGTGAGCATCCACGCATCGTTGCCAGTTACGGCGGCGAGTATCACGACGATAAGACCGAACGCCTGGTTGCCCGCATCGCTGGCGCCCTGACCGCCGTTTCCGAGAATCCCCAGCAGTCCTATCGCATCACGATTCTGAACTCACCTGCCATCAATGCTTTTGCGCTTCCCGGCGGTTATCTCTATGTGACGCGTGGTCTTCTGGCGCTTGCCAATGATGCATCCGAAGTGGCGGCGGTGCTGTCCCACGAAATGGGTCATGTCACGGCCAACCATGGGATCGAGCGGCAGCGTCGCGAGGAAGCCGAGGTCATCGCCAGCCGTGTGGTCGCCGAGGTTCTATCCAGCGATCTGGCCGGAAAACAAGCCTTGGCGCGGGGCAAGCTGCGTCTTGCAGCTTTCTCGCGGCAGCAGGAGTTACAAGCCGACGTCATCGGTGTGCGGATGTTGGGTGAGGCGGGCTATGATCCCTATGCTTCACCACGCTTCCTGGATTCCATGGCGGCCTATGCCCGCTTCACATCCGCCGATCCCGACAGCGACCAGAGCCTCGACTTCCTGTCCAGCCACCCCAACACGCCGCAGCGCATCGAGCTGGCAAAACGCCATGCCCGCGCTTTCGGTCAGGAAGGGCAGGTTGGAGACAAGGGACGCGACTGGTTTTTGAATGGTATCGACGGCCTTCTGTACGGCGACAGCCCGCAGGAAGGTTATGTGCGCGGCAATACGTTCCTGCATGGCACATTGGGCATTCGCTTCGACGTGCCGGACGGTTTTCAGATCGACAACAAGGTGGAGGCCGTTCTTGCCACCGGTCCCGGGGAAATGGCGATCCGCTTCGATGGTGTTGCCGACCCCAAACAGACCAGCCTTGCCAATTATCTCACCAGCGGTTGGGTTGCTGGGCTTGTGCCGGAAACCGTTCGGGAAACCGAGATCAACGGACTGCCCGCCGCGACGGCCCGTGCTAGTGCCGATAAGTGGGATTTCGATGTGACCGTCATCCGTGTCGGGTCGCAGATTTTCCGTTTCCTGACTGCGGTACCCAAGGGTAGTGCACAGCTGGACAGTGTTTCAAACGTGCTGCGGACGAGCTTCCGCAAGATGACGCCTGCTGAAATTTCTGCCTTGAAGCCTCTGCGTGTCCGCGTCATCACCGCGAAACCCGGTGATACGGTGGCCTCTCTGTCTGCCCGAATGATGGGAACAGACCGGAAAGTCGAACTTTTCCGCGTCCTGAACGCCATGAGTGCGACGTCCACTATCCAAGCCGGTGAGCGGGTTAAAATCATTTCGGAATAAAAAAACCCGGCCTTTGACTTAAATCTCGCGTCGATTGCGAGATGAAATTCAAAGGCCGGGTTTGATCGGTCAAAAAGAAATCGGTTAGGCGGCTTCTTCCTGTGCGTCGTCTTCTTCGACGGTTTTTCCGCGCTTGGGACCCTTGTTGAGATTGACTTCAACGAGGCGAACAGCTTCCGTTTCAGACATCTTGTTCACGGCTGCGATTTCGCGAGCCATGCGATCAAGAGCTGCTTCATAAAGCTGGCGTTCCGAATAGGACTGCTCAGGCTGATTTTCGGCGCGATAAAGATCGCGTACGACTTCAGCGATAGCAATCAGGTCACCGGAGTTGATTTTGGCATCATATTCCTGCGCGCGACGCGACCACATGGTGCGCTTGACGCGGGCCTTGCCCTGAACAACCTTCAGCGCGCGCTCGACGAAATCCCCTTCGGAAAGCTTGCGCATGCCAATGCTGACAGCTTTTGCTACCGGAACCTTAAGGCGCATCTTGTCCTTTTCGAAATCGATGACGAAAAGTTCGAGCTTCATGCCCGCAACTTCTTGTTCTTCAATCGTCGAAATAGTACCGACACCATGAGCGGGATAAACGATCGCTTCGCCGGTCTTGAAACCGTGACGCGCTGGAGATTTTTTCTGCTGGATGGTCATTCGTTCTAAAAACTCCCTGTTACATACACCCGGGATTTCCGGGGGTCGGGTCGGTCAGGCCCGGATGAGACGGGGGAAACCGTCAGGTGACTTCGTACTGGTACAGACGTGCGCTCAAAAATAAATCACCTTGCAACCGGCAGGTCGACAACACAAACGTTCGATATGTCACGGAAACCGCGTGCAAGTGATGAGTTGCTTTCGTGGTGTTTTTGGGCACGCAAATGCCACGCTGTGGATCAGTTTCTAAGGTGTACCACAAAAATACGTGGAAATCAATAATTTGCTTCAATCGTGACTATAGCGTCACAATAGGGTCGCTCGCTCATTAACGGGAATGGCGCAATTGATACTTTCCAATTTGTTTTGAACGCGACACCAGCAGATTTCAATCGAATAAATGTTGCAGATGTCGGTTAAAGCATAGATGGCCACTTAAACTATTCATAATTCCGCGCCAATATCCGATTCGAATTTGATGAAAACGACGCAAAATTTCGACTTTCATTCATAAACCCTCATTCTTTGAGAGGAAAAAGGCAAAATGGGCTATCGGAACAATCCAAAACGCGACAAACAACTCGAAAAATCCAGAAAACTGGCAGAAGCATCCGGAAAGCCCTTCCTCGATCCTTTTATCGTCTTTGGCCGAGCGAGCGGAGATGATATTCAATATTACTCTCCAGAAATGCTTGCAGCCGCTGCCCATCACACAGCGGAAGAACTCAAACGCTGGAAAAAAGATAAGCCCTATATTGGCATCACGCAATTAGACGATGTTGCGCCGCGGGATATTCCTGTGTCTGTTCTTACGGTCATCGGGCGCAATATGCCGTTCCTGTACGACTCGGTGATGGGAGAAGTGACCAGCGGCTATCGCAATCTGTATCTGGCGGTCCATCCGATCCTGGTTTCAGACGCTTCCGTTTCAGGCGGCTACCGTCTGGCCGACCCGGAAACGGACGCGCCTGAAGACAATATCAGTGTTATCCAATTGCACATCGCCCCTGTGACCGCGCAATCCGCCGAGGTTCTGGAAGAAAAAATACGCTTCGTTTTGTCGCAGGTCCAGTCGGCCTACAGCGACTGGAAGCCGATGCTGGCCAAACTGGATGAGGCGCTCGAGGAGCTGAAGGCACGCGGCTCCAGCCGGCGCAAGTCGGAACGCAGCGAGGCGGTCGCTTTCCTGGAGTGGCTGCGCAACGATAATTTCACTTTCCTTGGCATGCGCGACTACAGCTATTCCGGCAAGGGCAAAAACGCCAGGGTCGAGCGTGGTGAAGGCAGCGGACTTGGTACCCTGACCGACCCGAATGTGCGTGTCCTGCGGCTTGGCAAGGATGCCGTCACGACCACGCCGGAAATTCTGGCCTTTCTCGATGGTCCCGATTTTCTCATCGTCACCAAGGCCAATGTCAAATCCATCGTCCACCGCCGGGCCTACATGGATTATATCGGCATCAAGCGTTTCGACGCCGATGGCAACGTGGTGGGAGAGCTGCGCATCGTCGGCCTGTTTACGGCCACGGCCTATACGCATTCCGTGAGGCATATTCCATTGCTGCGCGCCAAGGTCGCTGATGTCGAGCATCATTTCGGCTTTGACCCGAACAGCCATTCTGGCCGCATCCTGCACAACACACTGGAAGCCTACCCGCGCGACGATCTCTTCCAGATCGACGCAGATCTTCTGATCCGTTTCATCGAGCAGATCATGGAGCTGAGCGATCGCCCTCGCGTGCGCGTCCTGCCACGTATCGACCGTTTCGATCGTTTCGTATCGGTCATCATCTTCGTTCCGCGCGAGGAGTATAATTCCTATGTGCGCGAGAAGATCGGCGAGTACCTCGCGCAGGTATATGACGGACATATTTCCGCCTACTACCCTGCCTTCCCGGAAGGAGCGGTGGCGCGCGTCCATTTCATTGTGGGCAGGACCAATGACAAGACACCGCGTGTGGCTCAGGAAAAGCTCGAGGACGCGGTTGGCGATATCGCTGCGCGCTGGATCGATCATTTCGTAGCGCTGTCTCCATCAGGTGCGCCGGTGCTGGATGTCGATCAGGCCTATCAGGAAGCTTTCACCCCTGATGAGGCGATCGGCGATATGGCCGACATCACCGCCACCGCTGGCGGTGAACCCGTTCGCATCGAGTTTTACAGGCGCGACGATCAGGCGAACGATGTCCTGAGTTTGAAGATTTTCCACCGGGATGGTCATCTGCCATTGTCCCGCCGCGTGCCACTGCTGGAAAATCTCGGCTTCAGCGTGATCAGCGAACGCACCTTTGATGTCGGTGTTGTGTCCGGTAACGACACCCGCACCATCGTGCTGCACGATATGGAATTGAGGGTTCAGCAGGGCGTAAAGCTTGATCTTTCCGTCTATGGGTCACGACTGGAGGAAGCGTTTCTGGCTGCCTTCGACGGGCGCGTCGACAATGACAATTTCAACCGTCTTGTTCTCACCGCAGGGCTGAACGTGCGGGAAGTCTCGGTATTGCGCGCTTATGCACGCTATCTCCGTCAAACCGGTATCGTCTATTCGCAGGAGCATATTTCCGAAACACTGTTCAAATATCCCGCCATTGCCGTCAGGATTTTCGAGCTCTTTTCCCATGGCTTCGATCCAAAGCTGGGTGACAAGCCGCGTCTGCGCAAACTTTCCGATGTTCACAAGGCCATCGAGGCAGCCTTGTCAGGTGTTCCCAACCTTGATGAGGACCGCACACTTCGCCGCTATGTCAACGCGGTGGATTCGACGCTTCGCACCAATTACTTCCAGCGCAATGAGGATGGATCGCCCAAGCCGATGCTGGCCTTCAAGTTTGATCCGAAACTTCTGGATGGACTTCCCGATCCCCGTCCTTTCCGGGAAATCTTCGTGTACGGAACGGAAGTCGAAGGGGTGCATCTGCGCTTCGGCAAGGTTGCCCGCGGTGGTCTCCGCTGGTCGGACCGTGGTCAGGACTATCGTACCGAAGTGCTGGGTCTGGTGAAGGCCCAACAGGTCAAGAACGCTGTTATCGTGCCGGTTGGCGCAAAGGGTGGGTTCTTTCCCAAGAACCTGCCCGTCGGTGGCAATCGCGACGAGATTTTTTCAGCGGGTAAGGACGCGTATCAGACCTATATCCGCACATTGCTGTCGATAACCGACAACATTGTCGGCGATGACATCGTGCCGCCTGCCGACACGTTGCGACTGGATGGGGATGACCCTTATTTCGTTGTTGCTGCGGACAAGGGCACGGCGACATTTTCGGATACTGCCAATGCGCTGGCGCGCGAAGCAGGGTTCTGGCTGGACGATGCATTTGCCTCCGGTGGCTCTGCCGGATACGATCACAAGAAAATGGGCATCACCGCGCGCGGCGCGTGGGAAACCGTCAAGCGGCATTTCCGTGAGATGGATACGGATATCCAGACGACGCCGTTCAAGGTCGTCGGGGTGGGCGATATGTCGGGTGACGTCTTCGGCAACGGCATGCTGTTGTCGGAAAAGATCGAACTGATTGCGGCCTTCGATCACCGCGATATCGTCATCGATCCGACGCCCGATACCGCCAAGTCTTTTGCTGAGCGGAAGCGTTTGTTCGATCTTCCCCGCTCCAGCTGGCAGGATTACGATCGCGCAGCACTTTCGCAAGGTGCCATGATCATTTCGAGATCTGAGAAATCAGTGGCACTGACACCTGAGGCGGTTGCCGCCATTGGTCTCGACAAGTCCGTAGCCACACCGTTCGAGATCATGACGGCGATTTTGAAGGCCCCTGTCGATCTTCTCTGGTTTGGCGGCATCGGTACCTATGTGAAGGCTGCCGTTGAGACAAATGCGGAGGTCGGTGACCGCGCCAACGATCCGATCCGCATCAATGCGACCGAAGTTCGCGCCAAGGTCATCGGTGAAGGTGCCAATCTGGGTATTACGCAGAAGGCGCGCATTGCCTATGCGCTTGCAGGGGGACGGTGCAACTCGGACGCAATCGACAACTCGGCTGGCGTCAATTCGTCCGACGTGGAAGTCAACATCAAGATTGCCCTGGCATCCCCTGTTAATGACGGTCGGCTGACCTTGCCCAAGCGGAACCAGCTTCTTGCCTCGATGACGTCCGAGGTCGCGCAACTCGTGCTGCGCAACAACTATCTCCAGTCGCTGGCGATATCGCTCACGGAGCGGCGTGGCATCGAAAATCGCGAAGAGCTCGGTCGCCTGATGGCGGCTCTGGAGGCCGCCGGGCAGCTGAACCGTAAAGTGGAAACGTTGCCCAACGATGCCGAGTTCGCAGAACGCTATGCGGCTGCGAAACCACTGACCAGACCCGAAATCGGCGTCTTGCTGTCTTATGCCAAGCTGACGCTGTTCGATACGCTTGTGGCCAGCTCGTTGCCTGACGAGCCCTATCTCCAGCACCTCCTGACGGACTACTTCCCGAGCAAGATGCAGAAAACCTATGCAGGCGATATCACAAGCCATCGCCTCCACCGCGAAATCGTCGCGACGTCGCTTGCCAACCAAGTCGTCAATCGGGGTGGGCCAGGCTTCGTCCAAAAGCTGGCTGATGCCAGCGGCATGCTGGCACCGGCGGTCGTCAAGGCGGCCATGATCGTCGAAGATGGTCTGGGCCTGAAACGGCTGTGGAGCGAAATCGACAGGCTGGATGGGAGCATTTCCGGTGACGTTCAGAATGGCCTCTACGCGATGGTGGCACGCATCTACACGGATGCGACGCGTCTTTACCTTCAGACAGCCAGCGCTGCATCCGCAACAATGACGGACGAGATCGAACGGTTGAAGGCAGCGATCAAGTCGCTTTCGCCGGGTGCCGTGAAATACAAGGAAGAGGTCGGCTTTACCGAGATCGATGGTGTGGCGCCTGAGCTGGTGCGCGAACTGGAGACCTTGTCCCTGCTCGTTTACGTACCGGAGATCATGTTGATAGCCGAACAGGCGAATACCACGCTGGCGCGCGCCGCCGACAGTTACGGAGCAGTTTCGACCACATTCCGCGTCGCACGACTGCTCGAGGCGGGTCAGCGCGTCACCCCTGCCGACCATTACGAGAGCCTTGCGCTGCTGCGCAGCCAGGATCAAATCTCGTCTTCGCGTCGACGGATCGTCGTCTCTGCCCTGACCGAATATTCGAAGGAGAAAAATCCGGTTCAGGCCTGGTATGCGGCGGACCGGGTACGGGTCAACCGTATCGTCTCGGAGCTGGCGGCATTGAGCGACAGCGGCGAGACGAACCTTGCACGGCTAACGGTTGCTGCCGGATTGCTTTCGGATATAGTCCAGGCTCGAAACGTCTGACATCGGGCGTCAACTGCCCGGCAGTGCGCCGGGCAGTTTCCATCGATTCACGACCGCGGCCGAAAGGGCAACCATGGCCTCACCTTCCCTTCCGACCGCACCTGCGGTGACCAAGCGCGGCATCTGGGGCTGGATGCTGTTCGACTGGGCGGCGCAACCGTTCTTTACGGTGGTGACGACCTTTATTTTCGGCCCCTACTTCGTTGCCAGGCTGACGTCTGATCCGATCGCCGCTCAGACGACGTGGAGCAACATGGCGACCATATCCTCTGTCGTCATCGCCATTTTCTCACCCATCCTCGGGTCCATTGCCGATCAATCCGGGTCAAGAAAGCCCTGGATAGCCTTCTTCGCGGCTTTCAAGATCACAAGTCTGGCGATGTTGTGGTTTGCAGCGCCGGGTTCAGCAATCATCTGGCCCGTCACCTTCATGATCCTCGCGTCGATCGCGGCAGAGTTTTCGATCGTCTTCAACGATTCCATGATGCCCAGACTGACGACGCCTGAAAATGTCGGCAGGATCTCCAATACGGCCTGGGGGCTGGGTTATCTCGGCGGCATGGTGGTTCTCATTTTCGTGGTGCTGTTTCTGGCGGCCTCTCCCAGCACGGGCGTCACCATCATAGGCATTCCGCCTTTGTTCGGTCTCGACCCGGTAACCGGAGAAGATGCCCGTATAACCGGACCGATTGCGGCGCTGTGGTATCTGGTTTTCATCCTGCCGATGTTTTTCTTTACGCCTGATGTCAAAAAAGGGTTGCCGCTTGCCAAGGCGGTTCATTCCGGTTTGACGGAGCTGAAGGCAACGATAGGCGAGCTTCGACAGCGCCCGATGATCGCACGGTTCCTGATTGCCCGGATGCTGTATCAGGATGGGGTGAACGGTGTTCTGATCCTCGGCGGCGCGTTCGCGGCGGGGCTGTTCGGTTGGGGAACTATGGAAATCGGCATCTATGGCATCATCCTCAATATCGTCGCCATAGGAAGTTGCCTTGCCGCCGGTCGGGTCGACCAGCGACTGGGCTCGAAAACGACTGTCCTGATCAGTCTTGCTCTCCTTCTTTGCGCAACGATCGGTATCGTGTCGACGCAGACAGATTCGACCTTGTTCGGTCTCATTCCGCTACCCACCGGCACCCATGAGGGATTGTTTTCCACGGGTGCGGAAAAAGCCTATCTCTTATATGGCATGTTGATTGGTATCGCCTTTGGCCCGGTCCAGGCGTCATCCCGGTCTTATCTCGCCCGGAATGTCACCGTCGCTGAGGCTGGGCGCTATTTTGGAATCTATGCGCTGTCTGGCCGCGCCACGAGTTTCATGGCAACACTTTCCTTTTCCGTCGTCACCGCCATGACGGGATCAGCCCATATGGGCATGGCGATGCTGACCATTTTCCTGGGTGTGGGTTTTATTCTGTTGCTGCAAGTATCCGAGCGGGCAGAAGCGCGTCAGAGCTGATCGAGTTTGGTTTGCAGTGTGCGAAGCTGTGCCTTCAAATCGTCAAGTTCGGACGCGTCCGGCTTCTTGGTTTCCTTCGGTGCCGGTGGTACGGGGAAGGGCGTGAAGACCTGCATGGCCTGACGAAAGAGTTCGGTATTGCGCTTCACCTGTTCTTCCATGAAGCCGAAAGGCGTGGCGAAGCTTTTGGATGCGGAGGTGTCGCCAAAGGCTTTTGCCATCTGCTCCTGCATCTGGTTCTGTTGTTCGGAAAAGGTTTTCATCGAGTGTTCGAGAAACGTCGGCACGACCATTTGCATTTGATCGCCATAATAGGAAATCAGCTGCCGCAGGAAAGCTGTCGGTAAAAGTGTGTTGCCGGTCTTCGCTTCCTGCTCCACGATAATCTGTGTCAGAACGGCGTGCGTGATATCTTCGGACGTCTTGGCATCCTGAACCTTGAACTCTTCCCCACGCTTAACCATTTTCGCCAAGTCCTCCAGCGTCACGTAAGTGCTGGTGCCGGTGTTATACAGCCGCCGGTTGGCGTATTTTTTGATGATGGTCTCGCCAGTATGTTTTGCCATGCTCGCCTCCTCGCGACGCCGGTATATTCTTTTTATCAGGTGTTTTTGCTCTTCCCGTTTTTAAGATTATGCTGAAATCAGGCGTGCTGACAAACGTTTTGTGCGTTGCAACAGTCAATTTTTTGCGCAGCATTTTACGATGAACGCAGCTGCGATGGTGGCATGGGACGGTTTGACTCGGTCTCGAAGCTTTGCCAATCTCGCGTTGCAAAATGGGAGATATGGAATGGCGTCGACGTCTATCGTTATTGTCAGTGCAGCACGCACGGCAGTCGGTTCTTTCAATGGGAGTTTTGCCAACACTCCCGCGCATGAACTGGGTGCCGCTGCCATCACGGCTGTGCTCGACCGGTCTGGCATCCAATCAAACGAGGTCGATGAGGTTATTCTGGGCCAGATATTGACGGCGGGCGCTGGTCAGAATCCGGCGAGACAAGCCGCAATGCAGGCGGGTATACCGCAGGAAGCGACTGCTTTCGGTATCAACCAGTTGTGTGGCTCTGGCTTGCGCGCAATCGCTCTCGGCATGCAGCAGATTGCTACCGGCGATGCTTCCATCATCGTCGCCGGTGGTCAGGAATCCATGTCGATGGCGCCGCATTGCGCGCATCTGCGCGGTGGCGTGAAAATGGGTGATTTCACGATGACCGACACCATGTTAAAGGACGGTCTGACGGACGCCTTTTATGGCTATCACATGGGCATTACGGCAGAAAACATCGTAAGCAAGTGGCAGCTTTCCAGAGAAGAGCAGGATCAGTTCGCGGTAACGTCGCAAAACAGGGCGGAGTCCGCACAGAGTGGCGGGCGGTTTGTCAACGAGATCGTACCCTTCACCATCAAGGGCCGTAAGGGCGACGTCAGCCTCGATAAGGATGAATATATCCGTGCCGGTGTCTCGCTCGACATGCTTTCAAAACTGCGCCCCGCCTTTGACAAGAACGGAACCGTCACCGCGGGCAATGCCTCGGGACTCAATGATGGTGCGGCCGCGGTACTTTTGATGAGCGAAGCGGAGGCAGACCGGCGCGGTCTTCAACCTCTGGGGCGAATCGCATCCTGGGCAACGGCAGGCGTCGATCCGCAAATCATGGGCACCGGTCCCATCCCTGCGTCGCGCAAGGCGTTGTCGAAAGCCGGCTGGGCCGTGTCCGACCTTGACCTTGTGGAGGCGAATGAAGCCTTTGCCGCGCAATCCTGCACGGTGGTGCGTGAGCTTGGGCTCGATCCTGACATCGTCAACGTCAATGGCGGCGCAATAGCGATCGGTCACCCTATCGGTGCATCGGGTGCCCGCGTTTTGAACACGCTTCTGTTCGAAATGAAACGCCGGAGCGCGAAAAAGGGGCTGGTCACGCTTTGCATCGGCGGCGGCATGGGTGTCGCCATGTGTATTGAAGGCATGTGACGGTCTTCGATCATCGAAATGCCACTTTGGCCTTCTTGTTAGCGGTCTCCTTGGCGCAGGGGACTACATCTTCGATATGCGACGCGCTGAGGTCGGTAGACTTAACAACAGGGGGCTTGAAATGAACCGGGTGGCATTGGTAACGGGTGGAACAAGCGGTATAGGCGCGGCCATCGCAAAGGCATTTCAAGCCGCAGGCTACAAAGTCGCTGTCAATTATGCATTCACCGAAGATCGCGCCGAGCATTTTCGCCGCGAGACCGGCATTCCCGCCTATTGCTGGGATATTCGCGATTACGACGCCTGCGTGGCTGGCATCGCAGAAATCGAAAGCGACCTCGGCCCCGTTGAAATTCTGGTCAACAACGCGGGTATTACCCGTGATGCCATGTTTCACAAGATCACACCGCAGCAATGGCGCGATGTCATCGATACCAATCTGACCGGGGCATTCAACATGACGCATCCTGTCTGGCCCGGAATGCGCGAGCGCGGCTTCGGGCGCATCATCAACATTTCGTCCATCAACGGCCAAAAGGGCCAGGCAGGGCAGGCCAATTATTCCGCCGCCAAGGCTGGAGATATCGGCCTGACCAAGGCTCTTGCTCAGGAAGGGGCGTCACGAAACATCACCGTCAACGCCATCTGCCCCGGTTACATCGGTACGGAAATGGTGCGTGCTATCCCTGAAAACATACTGAACGAGCGTATTTTACCGCAAATTCCAGTAGGGCGTCTGGGAGAGCCAGAAGAAATTGCCCGCTGCGTCCTGTTTCTGGCATCAGATGATGCAGGTTTTATCACGGGGTCAACGGTGACGGCGAATGGTGGGCAGTATTTCGTCTAAGGTGTCAGAGAAAACCTTATCCCCAGTAAAATTTCCGTGATTTGAATTCCACTCAAACAGTCTCTCAACAAAAGTTGACTTCATGCTTTCTCATGTAAGAGCCTGCTAACTTTATGAAAATAAGAGGATTTTCGTTTAGTTTAGAGTGAGTCTAATATGCTCGATATCTTAATATTAGAGGTTTTACTTGACACCAACGGTCCTGTTTTGGTTTAAGAATGAAAACAAAGTGTTGCGTCACACAGGCAATGATCCATGCTCGTTTGCAGCTGCAATTACATCACTGATAACGATATCCGCGACGTCATCAACGAGATGCTCGATGAGGACTGTTGGCAGTTGATCGTGCCGGCGAAAGTGTATCACGCGATGGCAAAGCGTGGCCGTTGCTGTGGCTGCTTTCCGACCGTCGTCGAACTGATTATCAAGACAACCGAAGAATATCATGCCCGTCGCCACTCGACGGAGGCCGACGTTTTTGATTTTATGTCCCGCCTGAGACAATTGCATGAAGACAACAGGAGAGCGGACATTGAAAGGCGACACAAGAGTCATCGAGCAGCTTAATGAGGCATTGTTCCTCGAACTCGGTGCGGTCAACCAGTATTGGCTGCATTACAGACTGCTGAACGACTGGGGCTACACGAAGCTCGCCAAGAAAGAGCGTGCCGAATCCATCGAAGAGATGCAGCACGCCGACAAGATCATCGACCGTATCATCTTCCTCGAAGGCCACCCGAACCTTCAGACCGTTGCGCCGCTGCGTATCGGTCAGAACGTCAAGGAAGTTCTGGAAGCCGACCTCGCTGGCGAATACGACGCCCGCACGGCTTACAAGAAGTCGCGCGACATCTGTCATGATGCGGGTGACTATGTTTCGATGAAGCTGTTCGAAACCCTGCTTATCGATGAAGAAGGTCACATCGACTTCCTCGAAACCCAGCTCGATCTTCTCAACAAGATCGGTGAGGCCAAGTACGGCCAGCTCAACGCAGATTCTGCCGACGCTGCCGAATCCGAATAAGACGATCATTCTATTGAAAAAGGCGGCTCTCGGGCCGCCTTTTTTGTTTATTTGTCCGAGAGGTGTCTAAACTCTGCGACGACCTTTTCGTAAACGCCGCGCTTGAACGGCACGATCAGGTCCGGCAGGCTTTCCATGGGTTTCCAACCCCAGTCATCGAATTCCGCCGTGTGGCTTCCCGGCGGTGGGTTGATCTGGATTTCGCTTTCGTCGCCTTCGAAGCGGAAGGCAAACCAGCGTTGGGTCTGGCCGCGATATTTTCCGCGCAGGCCGATGCCGATCAGTTGTGGCGGCAGGTCGTAATTGATCCAATCAGGCGCTTCCGCCAGAAGCGTGACCGTCTTCATGCCCGTTTCCTCGTAAAGCTCACGAAGAGCGGCGGGAAGCGGGTTTTCGCCCTTGTCTATGCCGCCTTGTGGCATTTGCCATAGCTGCGGAGAGCCATCGAATTCCGAGTTCTCAGCCGAAATACGCCGACCGGCCCAGACGAGCCCCTCTGCGTTCAGAACCATGATTCCCACGCAGGGGCGATAGGGAAGATCGTCTGCCTTGATCGTCATCTCGAACCTCTTCATTGAACAGGTGAATGGCTTACTGCGCGGCCTGCTCCGAGACAAGCGCGGAAACGCCAACGATCTCGATGCCGCGGCCTGCTGCTTCAACAGACCATTTGGAAATTGCGCCGATGCTCTCATCGAAGGCGGAGGCGACGCCGATTGCGGAGCCGTTACGTCGTGCGATACGCTCCAGATCGTCCAGCTTGCGCAGAATGGCGTTTTCATTGACCTGATCATCCAGCTGCAGATCGGCAAAGCCTGCCGGTGCCGAGAGCGCCTTGGCGATGGGCCCGCTTTTCGACTGGGCCGATGAGCCATCGTCCAAGAAAAGCAGGCCACGCGCGCCGATATCGCGCATGACCGGCTCCAGCGCCTTGTCTTCGGCCATAAAGCGCCCGCCGAGATAGTTCATGATGCCGGTGTAATTGGTGATCTTCGCCATGGAGCGGTGCAGACGTTCCAGATTGAGCTTGGCGGGATCGGATGCCAGCAGCGTGTCTGGCCCTGGATTGGTGCCGGGATAACCGAAGGGTTCGAATGGAACCTGAAGCAAGATTTCGTGGCCCTTGCGGCGGCTTTCCTGCATCCAGCGTTGTAGACTGTTGCCGCTGGCGGCAAAGCCGAGTGTGACTTCGGGCGGCAGATCGCGGATGGCCTTTTGCGTTCCGGTCTGGCTGAGCCCCAACCCGCCGACGATGATGGCGATGCGTGTACCTCTGGCGCCCGACCACGGTCGGGCATATTGCTCCATCGGGCGCAGACCATCGGCGCTGACTTTCGGCAACCTGCCAAAGGCGGAATCTTCCAGCAAATCCTCATTGGGTTGCGCGGCGATGCGGATGTCCTGCCCGTAGGTCTGGCCACTCATCAGCACCGGGCCATCGGCATCGCGTGTGCGCGGTGAGAAGACCGAAACGACATTGCCATCCGGCATGGTGTTTCTTTGTACATTGGCGCCAGAGCGACCGCTCTGCGGCGAGAATGCACCGCCATTTTCGGCGCTGGTCTCTGCTTTTGCAGTCTCGTCCGGGGTTGTCGCCGTGTCGTTCACAACGACATCAGGAGCGGTGGAGTTCTTTTCCAGATTGCCGGGAGACAGAGCGGTATAGATCGAAAGGCCGCCAATGCCTCCGATGACAACAACGGCCAGAGCCGCAAGCGCAGAAAAGCGCCGGAACGAGCCGGCGCTTTTTTTTCTCTGTCGACCCATGAGCGGTTTGCGCAGGTCTGAAGGCAATGAACTATCCGTGACTGACTGCGAGCGGAGAGAAAGAGCACCGGCTTGAGCCGATGCGCCCTCATCTTACTGCTTGTTGACGACAGCCTTTTCAGGGTTTGGCGGGAAGGACGGATCCGTCTTGGTGCCGTGGAACAGGTCCAGCGCGTAGTTGAGCTGGATATCGTCCTTGGCTTCCGGCGGCACATAGGCTGCAGAGCCCGAACCTTCTTCCGTCTCGCTCTGGCCCTGAATGTGGCCACGCAGGCTGGATTCGCCTTCGGCACGCACGCGTCCCTGAAGCTCTTCCGGCAGTGGCTGGTCGACCTTGATGTCAGGCGTGATGCCCGTGCCCTGAATGGACTTGCCCGATGGCGTGTAATAGAGCGCCGTCGTCAGGCGAAGCGCACCGGTATCACCCAGCGGAATGATCGTCTGGACGGAGCCCTTGCCGAAGGAACGGGTTCCCAGAACCGTTGCACGACGAAGATCCTGAAGCGCACCGGCCACGATTTCAGACGCGGAAGCCGAACCACCGTTAACGAGAACGATCACGGGCTTGCCATCGGTCAGATCGCCAGCCGTTGCGTTGAAGCGGCGGGTTTCCTCGGGGTTACGACCGCGGGTCGAAACGACCTCGCCGCGTTCGAGGAAGGCGTCGGAGACGTTGATGGCCTGATCGAGAAGACCGCCCGGATTGAGGCGCAGATCGAGGACGTAGCCCTTCAGCTTGTCGGCTGGAACGTCTTCCTTGATCTTCTTGATCGCCTTTTCGAGATCGTCATAGGTCTTTTCGGTGAAGGAGATGACACGCAGATAACCGACATCGCCGCCTTCGACGCGCGACTTGACGGCACGTACGGCAATGATCTCACGCATGACGGTGATGTCGAGCGGCTTGTCGGCACCCTGGCGGATGATCGTCAGCTTGATCGGCGTCTTGACCGCACCGCGCATCTTTTCGACGGCATCTTCCAGCTTCAGGCCGCGCACCGGCTGGCCATCGATTTCGGAGATGAAGTCGCCGGCAAGAATGCCGGCCTTGGCTGCTGGCGTATCGTCCATTGGGGAGATCACCTTGACCAGCTCGTTTTCCATCGTCACTTCGATGCCGAGACCGCCGAATTCACCCTTGGTCTGCGAACGCATGTCGTTGGCGTCCTGGGCGTTCAGGAAGCTCGAATGCGGATCGAGCGAGCTCAACATGCCGTTGATGGCATTTTCGACCAGCTTCTTGTCATCGGGGGGCGTCACATATTGGGCACGCACACGCTCGAAGACGTCACCAAAAATCGACAGCTCCTTATACGTCGAAGGACCGGCAGCCTGTGCCGGCATGCTTGCCGAGTAGATAACGCTCATCGCTGTGGCACCCATAAGTCCACCAATGAGGAGAAGTGAAGCCTTACGAATCATTGCGCGCCCTTCCGGTATTTTTTACGGTCCACCATGGTTGAGAATCAACTGGTACGCCGTCTTTCCTGAATTCAATGTAAAGTGTCGGCCTGTCAGTTTCCAGCGCCAATGCAGCGGCACTCGCCACTCTTTTTGCGCCCATGGAGGCAATGGGTTCGCCAGCGAACACAAACATGCCCTGCCTTGTCCTCACATTGTCCATGCCTGTCAGCACCAGATGATAACCGTCACCGGCATTGAGAATAATCATGCGGCCATAACTGCGAAATTCCCCGGCGAAAACGACGAACCCATCAGCAGGCGCAGTCACCAGTGCCTCGGGGCCGGTTGCAACGACGATTCCCTTGGAAAAATGCCCGGTTCCGTCGGCATCACCGAACTTTCGCAGCACATCGCCAGAGACCGGCATGGCCAGCTTGCCCTTCAGACTCGAAAACGGATATGCGGGCGCAATGCGGTTTTTATCGGGCATTCCGGCGTCGGTTTCGGCCTGCACCTTGTCCCGTTCGGACTGCGATAAAGCGGCCAGTCTTTCCTGCTCCAGACGCTCTTTTTCTTTGGCTTCCCGCACCGAGGAAATCTCGCTTTCAAGCGATGAAACCAGCCCTTCGAGACTGGTTGCCTTGCTTGCAAGTTCTTCAGAACGCTTGCGTTCTGCCTCCAGATCGCTCGCCGTTTGCGTGTTGCGTTTCTCGTTTTCGAGCCGCAGAAGATCGAGCCGCTTTTCTTCTTCGAGGCTCGCCGTCATTGTGCCGGTCAGCTGTTGTTTTTCGCCCGCGATGGCCTGGCGCAGGTCGGTCAACTCTTTGAGAGCGGAAACCAGCTTGTCCGTCTCCGAGCGAATGCCCGGAACGACGGCGCCGAGCAGGATGGCGCTGCGGACGGATGCCAGCGCATCTTCCGGCGAAACGAGAAGGGCGGGGGGCGGATTGCGGCCCATGCGTTGCAGCGCGGCCAACACCTCTGCCAGCACGTCGCGCCGTTCTTGCAGAGACGCCTTGACCTCATCTTCGCGAATACCGAGCTTGGCAAGGCGATCTTCGCCATCGCTGATCTTGTCTTCCAGATCCTTGCGGCGTGCGGCCGAAGCGATCAGCTCGTCCTTGATGCGGGCCGTATCCTGATTGAGCGCTGCAATACTGTCTTGCAGCTGACGGGATTTGTCTTCGGACAGGCCGATACTATCGACCAGTTCCTGCAAATCCTCCCGGTTCTGGTCGCGGCGTTTTTCGAGCGCATCGAGATCGTTTGGCTGTTGGGCCGCACCCTCTGTCGTGGCTGGCGCAACGTCTTCCTGAGCCCATGCGCGAAGAGCCGGATAGGAGGCGACCATGCAGGCAGCAAGGATCGCGCCCGAAAGGGTCGTCCACCTGTGTCTGCGGGGTGCATCTGCCATGGAATATGTCTAACCGTCGAAAAGATTGGCGACCATACGCTGCTTCGGCGCGTCGCGCCAAGAGGGTCGTCCTCGGACTAGGCAATATGATGGCCGGATTTGTGGCGAGATACGGCTTCGGGAAACTTTAAACGCGGTGATAGGGATGGCCGGATAGGATCGTCACCGCACGATAAAGCTGTTCCGCAATCAAGATTCGCACGAGTTGGTGCGGCCATGTGAGTTTGCCGAGACACAGGGTGGCGGAGGCCTTGTCGTAAAGTGAAGGGTCAAGCCCATCCGCGCCGCCGATGGCGATCACCAGATCGCGCTTGCCGCTGTCGCGCATATTGCCGAACAGATCGGCAAAGGCCGGGCTGTCGAGCGCCTTGCCGCGCTCGTCGAGTAAAATGAGGGCAGCGCCGTCGGCTAGATGTTTTTCGAGCATCGCAGCTTCTTCGCGCTTGCGCGTTTCGGCGTTGGAGGCGCGGCTTTCCGCCACCTCTATGACACGGGAAAATTCGAGACCGATGGCC
Organism: Rhizobium sp. Leaf262; assembly: GCF_001422245.1. Lineage (GTDB taxonomy): Bacteria > Pseudomonadota > Alphaproteobacteria > Rhizobiales > Rhizobiaceae > Agrobacterium. The sequence continues at coordinate 123,291 of NZ_LMMM01000021.1, read as the reverse complement.
GGTCCCGTTTTGGCGAAACGGTCCAGATAGCGCGACGCAAGATCTTTTTCAGGGCCGGATTTAAGCCGTCCCACCGCAAAAATTGAAATCCGCATTCACACATCCATCCATATCGCAAACTCAGTCGTTTGCGTATCTATCAGGACAGGCGGCGGATTTCTATGCGGCCGATGCGGCGCATCGGCCTTGATACCGCATCAATGCAGCGTTTCTTCCTCGATGTCAGGGGCGGCCCACATCTTTTCGATGTTGTAGAACGCTCGGACTTCGGGACGGAACACATGGATGATGACATCGCCTGCGTCGATCACCACCCAGTCACCGGCTTCTAAGCCTTCGACGCGGGAGTGGCCGAAGCCCTCATCCTTCATATCGGAGATGAGATGCTCGCAAATGGCCGAGACATGCCTGTTGGATCGCCCGGAGACTACAACCATGTAGTCCGCAAGCGCCGATTTTCCGGCAATGTTCAGGTAAACGATGTCTTCTGCTTTGGAGTCCTCTACGCTTGCGAGGACGGTTCCGAGGGCACGACGGGCAGCATCAACGCCACTCTCCATGCTCTTTGGGATAGCGCTGAAAGCTCTTCCCTTGGTGTGTACTGTTGTCAGTGGTTTCCCTTTCCGAAATGACAAACCAGATACTGTGCAGCGATTCTTCACGCCACAGAGTAAAGTTGGCATCAAAGCGTTAAGTTTTCAAGATGTGGGGACGCAATCCGCACGTCATACTTTATCTATGACCGTTGCGCAGCGCCGTGGAACTGAGCGTCGAGCGCGGTCCGTGGATGAAAACCCAGGCGGGCGCGGTCTTGGTCCACAAAACACCGGCATCGTCCTCATCCACCCGCGCATGGCTAAAAGCCTGCGCCATGGTGGAGGACAGGTAGGCCAAGGTCGCGCCGGGCCGGTCGATGACGGCAATCGGGAAGGTTTCAGCGATCTTGCGCCATTTCTGCCAGCGATGGAATGTGCGCAGATTATCCGCGCCCATGATCCAGATGAAATGCACATGCGGATTTCTGGCCTTGATCTTCGCCAGCGTATTGGCCGTGTAACTGATGCCGAGCGATTGCTCGAACGCCGTGACCTTGACGCGCGGATCGCTCATCAGCTTTTCGCAGGCCTCGATGCGGGTTTTCAGCGGTGCAAGCTCTGCCTTGTTTTTCAAGGGATTGCCGGGTGTGACCATCCACCACAGCTGATCAAGGCCGAGACGCCTCAGTGCGATTTCGGCAACCAGCGCATGGCCCGCATGGGGTGGATTGAACGACCCGCCGAACAGGCCGATGACCATGCCGCGCTCCGTATGCGGCATGGTGAGGTGGTGCTTGTTCAGACCGGTATCGTCAGTCACATATCATGTCCGCGTCTGGCCGGTGCCATGCACACGGTATTTGAAGGACGTCAGCTGTTCGACACCGACAGGGCCTCGCGCATGCATCTTGCCGGTGGCAATGCCGATTTCCGCACCCATGCCGAACTCGCCGCCATCGGCAAATTGCGTCGAGGCATTGTGCAGCAGGATGGCTGAGTCGATTTCGTTGAAGAAACGTTCGACCACAGTGGAATCTTCTGCAATCACCGCTTCGGTGTGATTGGAGGAATAGGTGCCGATATGTTCGATCGCACCGGAAATACCGTCCACGACGGTGACCGAAATAATGGCGTCGAGATATTCCGTGCGCCAGTCTTCTTCCGTCGCTGCTTTCACACCTTCGACGGATTTATGCACGATCTCGGAGCCACGCACTTCGCAACCGGCGTCCAGCAAAATCCTGACCAACGGTTCCAGATGCGTGGATACGGCAGCGGCATCGACCAGCAGCGTTTCCGCAGAACCGCAAATGCCGGTACGACGCATCTTGGCGTTCAGCACAATTCTCTTCGCCATATCTAGATCTGCGGATTGATCGACATAGACGTGGCAGATGCCTTCCAGATGGGCGAAGACGGGAACGCGCGCTTCAGACTGCACGCGTGCAACGAGGCTTTTGCCGCCGCGTGGAACGATCACATCCACCGTGCCGCGCAGACCACCAAGCAGGCTGCCGACCGCGGCGCGGTCTGTGACGGGCACGAGTTGGATCGCATGCTCTGGAAGTCCCGCGATCTTCAAACCTTCCACGAGGCAGGCATGGATAGCACGCGATGAATATTGCGAATCGGAGCCGCCGCGCAGGATCACGGCGTTGCCTGCTTTGAGGCATAGCGCGCCGGCATCCGCCGTCACGTTTGGGCGGCTTTCATAGATGACGCCGATGACGCCGAGCGGCGTGCGAACACGCTCGATCTTGAGGCCATTGGGGCGATCCCAGGCAGCGACGACTTCACCGACGGGATCGGCAAGGGCTGCGATGGAGCGAATGCCCTCGGCAATGCTTGCGATCCGTGCATCGTCCAGTTTCAGGCGGTCGATGAAGGAGGCGACAACGCCTGTACTTTCGGCGGCAGCGAGGTCTCTGACATTGGCTTCGAGAATTCTGTCTTTCGAAGCCTCGATGGCAGATGACATCGCCAGCAAAGCGCGGTTCTTCTGATCTGCGCTCGCGATGGACAACGGTCGCGAAGCAGCTTTTGCCTGAGCGCCGATGGACATCATCAGCGTTTCAATATCATGGCTCTGCTTCACGGCCTGTTCAGGCATCGACTTCATCCTTCTTCGTATCGTTTATTTTGACGGACACACCCGTCATCACCAGATCGTCGCGATGGATCATCGCGGCGCGACCGACATAACCGAGGATCGCCTCGATCTCGTTGGACTTGTGGCCGTTGATCTGCCGTGCCTCTTCGGCGTCGTAACCGGCAAGACCACGGGCAATCTCGCGGCCCTGCGCGCCCATGATGGCGACGGCGTCACCGCGACCGAAATTGCCTTTCACCAGCGTCACACCGGCAGGCAGGAGGCTTTTTCCAGCGTAAAGCGCCTTTTCCGCACCTGCATCCACATGCAGTTCGCCAGCAGGCTGAAGCTGCCCGGCAATCCAGGTCTTGCGGGCTGTGACGGGCGTGCCCGATGGTGCAAACCAAGAGGAGCGCGCGCCGTTTTCGATGGCTTTCAGCGGATTGAGCGTCTTGCCGGAGGCGATAATCATGCCGCAACCGGCTGCTGTCGAAATCTTGCCCGCATCGATCTTGGTGCGCATGCCGCCACGCGACAGTTCCGACGCCGCACCGCCTGCCATGGCTTCGATCTCAGGCGTGATTTCGGCGATGGTTTCCAGAAACTGCGCATCGGGATCAAGATGCGGCGGTGCGGTGTAAAGCCCGTCAATGTCGGATAGCAGGACCAGAAGGTCTGCGCCCGTCATGGTGGCGACGCGTGCTGCCAGACGGTCATTGTCGCCATAGCGGATTTCTGTCGTCGCAACCGTGTCGTTTTCGTTGATGATCGGGATCGCGCCGATCTTGAGCAACTGGTTGATGGTCGCGCGCGCGTTAAGGTAACGGCGACGCTCTTCCGTGTCCGACAGCGTCAGCAGAATTTGGCCTGCGACGATCTCGTGCTTGGACAGGCTTTCCGACCATGCCCGTGCCAGTGCGATCTGGCCGACAGCCGCCGCCGCCTGGCTTTCCTCCAGCTTCAAGGCGCCGGAGGGCAGGCCAAGAACGGTGCGACCCAGTGCAATGGCGCCTGACGATACGACCTGCACATCCGCGCCATTCTTTTTCAGTGCCGCGATATCCTCGCAGATCGCATCCAGCCAGTCGGTCTTCAACCCGCTTTTGCGGTCAACCAGCAGGGCAGAACCGATCTTGATGACGATTCGGTGATGTTTGCCGAGAGGTTTTCGCGCCGATGTCATAGGCGGTCGTCTCCATCCTCGATCTCGTCTTCGACTGGCATGGAACGGTCAGGCATGGCGGTGCTGCCGCCACGGCTGTCGGATACGATGATGTCGCGAAGCTCGCGCAGGGCTTCGAGCATACCGATATGAGCTGCGGCAGACAGAAGAAGCGGTGGACGGCCACAGGCCTTCTCCAGTTCCTTCGCCTTCTTCTTCAGCTCTTTTTCGTCGAGAACATCAATCTGCGAAAGTGCTACGATTTCAGGCTTTTCCGTCAGCCCGCCGCCATAGGCATCGAGCTCTTTCTTGACCGTCTTGTAAGCCTTGCCGACATTCTCTTCCTGCGCTGAAACAAGGTGCAGCAGAACGCGGGTGCGCTCGACATGGCCGAGGAAACGGTCGCCAATGCCGACACCTTCATGCGCGCCTTCGATCAGGCCGGGAATATCGGCCAGAATGAATTCACGCCCATCAATGGTGGCGACGCCGAGGTTCGGGTGCAGCGTGGTGAAGGGATAGTTGGCGATCTTGGGGCGCGCGCGCGTGACCGTAGCCAGGAAAGTAGACTTGCCCGCATTGGGCAGACCGACCAGACCGGCATCGGCAATCAGCTTCAGGCGAAGCCAGACTGTCTTTTCCTCGCCTGCAAGACCCGGGTTGGCATGGGTCGGTGCCTGATTGGTGGAGGATTTGAAATAGGCATTGCCGAAACCACCGTTACCACCGGCGGCCAAGCGGAAACGCTGGCCTTCCTTGGTCAGGTCGATGATCAGCGTTTCATTGTCTTCTTCGAAGATCTGCGTACCGACGGGCACGCGCAAGACGACGTCGGCACCTTTTGCGCCGGTGCGGGTCTTGCCCATACCGTGCTGGCCGATGGTGGCCTTGAAGTGCTGCTGGAAGCGGAAATCGATCAGCGTGTTGAGGCCATTGACGACCTCGACCCAGACGTCACCGCCGCGTCCGCCGTCACCGCCATCAGGGCCACCGAACTCGATGAATTTTTCACGCCGGAAGGACACGGCACCCGCGCCGCCATCGCCGGAGCGAATATAAACTTTTGCTTCATCGAGAAATTTCATCGTCTTGGCCGTTCTGTCAGCTTAGTGGCAATTCCAGCAAAGGTTTGCGGTCTTGCTTTTTAAAAAAGGATCTGCCGATCCAAATATAGGCGCAGGCTCTCAAGGTCAAAGATTATCGTGGCGTGAGAGCCGATAGAGCAAGGCCGGTTTGCGATGAAACCGGCCTCGTTTCGATTTCTTCATGGTCGGGCCGCGCGAAATGCCTCTGCGGTCAGTGCGGTATCCAGATGCGTGACCATGCTTGCCCGGGCAACCGCATAGACTTCCTTGCATCCGTTGATGTGGAAACCGAGCTTGTCCTGCACCCGCAACGAGGCAGGATTGTCGGCAAACACGCCGGAATAGAGCACTTCGCCGGGCTTGCGCTCGAAGAAATGCTCAACGACCGCAGCCACGGTTTCAGTCATGTAGCCCTTGCCCCAATGGGCGCGACCGAGCCAATAGCCAAGACGCCACTCGTCATGAAGCCGTTCGATCGAGACGACCCCGATCAGCGTGTCATCGCCGCAGGTTATGGCGAAATCCCAATCCGGCAGGGTGCCGGACGTGCGAAGGATCAGCCATTCCAGAGCATCCTGCTTGTAATAGGGGGCCGGAACACGCGCCAACATGCGCGTGACCTGAAAATCGCTCAACGATTCCGCAATGCTGCCCGCATCCGCAAGGCGCTGCGGGCGCAGCGCCAGACGGTTGGTCTTCAATGTCGGGCAGGGGCTTTGCGAAGCCGCTGTCGCGGCGGCTGGGGACCGCATCGATTGAGCCGTCCTCATCGCATATCTCCCCAGCTTCTGAGCGATACCCATGTCTTGCGATCCAGCCTGTACCATTCGACCGGAACCATGCCGCCAAGCGCCAGAGAACCGACCATGCCGGAACCCTGAAGCTGAAAACCGCACTTTTGTATGACGCGGCGCGATGCGATGTTGGTGACGCGGCAACGGGCATCGATCTGCTCGATGTCACGCGTGCGGAAGGCCATGTCGATCAGGGCATGAGCCGCTTCGGTGGTGTAGCCGTTGTTCCAGTAAGGTTCGCCCAGCCAGTAGCCCATTTCGAGCGTCTTGCCGTCTTCCTGCGGTTCCAGCCCGCAGCAGCCCATAAACTCGCCGTTCTCCATGCGGGTAATCGCATAGACGCACTTGCCAATCTCGCCCACTTTTGCACGTCGCACGAAATCCGCGGCGTCTTTGGCCGTGTAAGGGTGCGGCATACGCGACACCATGGTCGCAATATTGGCGTTGTTGGCAAGATGGGCAAGGGCGTCAATGTCTTCTTCGTGAGGGGCGCGCATAACGAGCCTTGACGATAATAAGACGGGGCAATCGCTCCTTGACCGATCGGGTCTCGGCCGTTCTTCGGGTGACCGTGATTGGTCTACCCTTAACAATTCAGCTTGCATGGTTCAGTCCCTCCATGAGGTTAAGAAAAAAGGGGAGTTGGGTGGTGCCCCAACTCCCCTTTTTTGTGACTGAACCTGTTACGTCTCAGCCGGGTCATTGGGACACCGGCTGCATATGACGCTACCGGCTTATTCTGCTGCTTCCGCTTTCGGTGCCACAGACACGTATACGCGGCCATTGCCCTTCGTGCGGAAGGATACATTACCGGCGGTCAGCGCGAAAATCGTGTGGTCCTTGCCGAGGCCGACATTGGCGCCCGGATGCCACTGCGTGCCGCGCTGGCGCAGAATAATGTTGCCTGGAATGACAGCTTCGCCGCCGAACTTCTTTACGCCAAGGCGCTTGGAGTTGGAATCGCGACCGTTACGCGAAGAACCACCAGCTTTTTTATGTGCCATTGGATTGCTCCTTTAAACCTAGTTTCCCGTGTCGCGCCGATTAGGCAGCAACGATGTCCGTGATGCGGACGACGGTGTGATGCTGACGATGACCGCGCGTACGCTTGGAGTTCTGACGACGACGCTTCTTGAAGGCGATGACCTTCTTGCCGCGATTGTGTTCGACAACTTCGGCCTTGACCGTTGCGCCCGCAACGAAAGGTGCGCCGAACTGTGCGTCAGCGCCAACGCCGATCACGAGAACTTCGGTGAATTCTACAGTTGCGCCAGCGTCTGCTTCCAACTTTTCAATTGTGAGCACGTCGTTGGCCGCTACGCGGTACTGCTTACCGCCGGTCTTGATGACTGCGAACATTTTTTATCCTTTCATGTTCGTTCCGGCTCTGCCCGCAAATGCGGTCTGGCCGTCTTTTTATCAGTCGAATAGCGGAGATTTGGGAGGCTCGAGACCTCTTGAAACCCTGCCGGTGAAACCGCTTTTGACAAAGCGATGCAAACAGAAGGCGCAATACGCCATCAATTTGCGTGTGGGATATGCGAGGAGCCCCTTTCTGTCAAGGTCATCAGGCCCTGAAAAATAACCCTGATGCGCAAGATTCTGGGGCGATTTTGCTGCTTGTGGCAAAGAGGCCTCGAAATTTTTACGTCAAGGGTTTATATGGGCCTCACAACAAGGAGCAGAAATGGCCCGCATAGACAAAACCGACGATTGGCGGGATCGCCACGCGCCGACAATTTCAGCGTTCGAATCGCTTGCCATCGAGGCATATGGCCATCTGCCGGAAGAGTTTCGCGCACTGACCAAGGACCTGATCATCGAGATCGCGGATTTCCCGACCGATGAGGTGTTCGAGGACATGGCACTCGAAACGCCGTTCGATCTGCTCGGCCTGTTCGAAGGGCGCGGCATCTCCGAGCGTTTTACCATGGAAACCGGCGAGATGGTGAACCGTATCACCCTCTATCGCCGCCCGATCCTGGATTACTGGGCCGAAAACGAGGAAACGCTGGGCGACATCATCACCCACGTCCTCATCCACGAAATCGGCCACCATTTCGGCCTGTCGGATGACGACATGGAGCGGATCGAAGAAAGCGCCGACGAGGCAGCGACGGATCGTTGATCCGCCGTTGCGTCAGCGTTTTGGCCCTTACTGCTCGCCCAGCTTCATATCCGGATGATATTCCTTACCTTCTACAGTCTTGATGACCGGCTGGCCGCAGTGCATCACGCCCGTTGCCGCGTTGAAGGCATAGGTGGGGGAGCCAGCGAGTTCCCAGCCCTTGTTGAGGGCTTCGGTGACGCGGTGACAAAATTTCGCGTCGTCAGGGCCGGTGATGAAACGATAGACTTTCATTCTTTCTCTGCCTTTCTCTGGTCGATGATCTCGGCCATTGCCACAAGCCTTTCGGCCTGGCTGACATGCAGCCTTTCGATCATGCGCCCGTTGGAATTGATGACGTTCAATCCCACAGATTCCGGTTTTGCGAAAGCTGCAATAATCTCGCGGGCTTCTTCCAATGCCTCGTCAGCGGGCGCAAAAGCCCGGTTTGCGGCGTCGATCTGGGCGGGATGGATCAGCATCTTGCCATCGAAGCCCATGGCGCGGCCCTGCTCGCATTCTGCGGCAAAGGCATCGAGATCGCGGAAATCGTTGGAGACGCTGTCGATGACATCGAGCCCGTAGGCACGTGCAGCCAAGACGATCTGCATCAGCCACGGCACGAGATAGGTGCGGCGTGCTTCAGCGGGAACGCGGGTTTCCTTGCGCAGATCGTTGAGACCGACCACGAATGCTCCGAGCCGGGCTGCTTGCGTGTGTGAGGATTCGGCAATGGCTGCGGCGTTCAGGACACCCTTCGGCGTCTCGATCATCGCCCAGATTTTGACGGTCTCCGGTGCATCGGCTTCCGCCAGAAGTTCGGCCACATCCTGAATATGGGATGGCTGCTCCACCTTCGGCAAAAGGATCGCACTTGGCGCGCATTCCAAAGCCGCCTTCAAGTCCCGTTGTCCAACGTTGGTCGAGGTGGGATTGATGCGGATGATGGTTTCGCGACCGGCCAGCGGCGTCTCTTTGAAGAAGGTCAGGAGATTGCCGCGCGCTTCGTCCTTCACGTCGGGTGCGACCGAATCTTCCAGATCGAAAATGACGCCATCGCAATCCAACGCCTTGAGTTTTGCAAGTGCGCGCAGGTTTATGGCAGGCACCGACAGAAGCGAACGGCGTGGGCGAACAGTATTGCTAAAATAAAAATCGGCCATGCCGCACTTGTGTCAACCTTTTGTGACATTCGCAAGCAGATAGGCGGTGTGCATCCTCTTGCAAGCGACGCAAAGAAAGCCCACATTCGTCTGGACAGAAAGGTTTGGATCATGCAGGGCATTCGTACATTCTTCTTCGCGGCTTCCAGCATTGCAGTTCTGGCTCTGGCCGCACTCTTCACAGCATCTCTGACGGTTGCGCTTATCGGCACCCTGGCGGTGCTCAGTGCCGCCCGCCTGCTGTCGGCCCGGCTCAAGCCCGCTCCCATTCCCGTCAAGCCGCGTCAGCGCGATCAGCAGAACATGCGCGTCTGGAGCGATGGCCGCGGGACGATCATCGACCTCTAAGGCCGATAGGCCAGCTGGCTTAGAATTTTAGCAGCTGCGACGACTGCTTTCTCGCAGTCGTCGCGCGTCCCGGTGTCTGTCTGACCCCAATTAGAAACCTCTTTTTTCATAGCGGAAACCCGTTGTTTTTGTGAGGCGTTTTGCCTCAAACGGCGTAGCCGTGTTGCAAAGTGGCGACTTTCCCAGTATCGACATGCCAGTCCAACCCACCTAATCGAGGGAAGCGAATGCGTATCGATGCTATTTCTATCGGCAAGAACCCGCCGGATGATATCAATGTGATCGTGGAGGTCCCCGTTGGTGGCCATCCGATCAAGTACGAAATGGACAAGGACGCCGGCGCTCTGATCGTTGACCGTTTTCTCTACACCCCGATGACATATCCGGGTAACTACGGCTTCGTACCGCACACGCTTTCGGAAGACGGCGATCCGATCGATGTTCTTATCTGCAACACACGTCCGCTGGTTCCAGGCTGCGTGATCAACGTGCGCCCGATCGGCGTCATGATCATGGAAGACGACGGCGGCAAGGACGAAAAAATCCTCGCAGTTCCTGCGCCAAAGCTGACGCAGCGTTACGACAAGGTGCAGAACTACACCGACCTGCCTGAGATTACGCTGAAGCAGATCGAGCACTTCTTCGAGCACTACAAGGATCTGGAGCCCGGCAAATGGGTGAAGATGGGCGGCTGGCAGAATGTCGACGTTGCCAAGAAGCTGATCGTTGAAGCCATCGAGCGCTACAAGGCTCAGGCCTGATTTAAGCTACGGCTGCAGCTCAATAAAGAAACCTCCGGGTCGTGTCGGTCCGGAGGTTTCTTTTTTTTGATGAAATCAGGCAACCATCGGATAAATCGTGTTCCACATCAAAGATCTGATGAAGAAAATGATCAGCAACAGGATGATCGGCGAAATGTCGATGCCACCAAGGTTCGGCAGAATACGGCGGATCGGCCGCAAGGCCGGTTCTGTGACATTATAAAGGAAGCTGCCGATTGCTCCGACGAACTGGTTTGAAGAATTGATGACGTTGAAGGCGTAAAGCCAGGAGAAGATAGCGCTGGCAATCAGCACCCAGGTATAAAGGTTCAAGGCCAGATCTATTGTCTGAAACAGGGCAAGCATCAATGTCTCCATTCGTTGTTGGATGACATCTAGTCATTCGTACAGCAACCGGCAAGTGGTTCGATTTCAGGCTTTCCCTGCGTATGGCAGTCGTTGCTTTCCTGCCTTATCGTTTAGACGACCTATGCTGGTCTTGCAGGTGGCGTTTACGGCACACCCGATGTGGAATTGCGTCGCAAATCCAACTCACCCTGTTTCACCGCGGGAAAACGCACCGTTTTGATACACGCAACCCGCCGCGCGTGGATGTGTCGGCATTGCCCTGTGGATGTTAAAGCCTTGTTAACGATCTCGTTATCGCGGCCGAGATTTCCGTCCTGCGTGGCAGCGCAGCACGATAGGATACATGCATGCCCATGACGGGTTGATTCGATTTTGCTGGGGTGTTCCATGATGGATTCAAACGATGGTGGCGCGGCCTTGTCATGGCCAGCATTCGGGGCAATTTTCAGCCAGCCTTACAGCATTGGTCTGACGAAAAATTTGCCTGTCCCAGCAGCCGAGACCGTGCGCGCGCACCTCACAGACTGGGGCAAACCGGTGCTGCATGAAGTGCGTTCAGTCAATCCTTCGCACCACCCCTCTGCCAATCATTTTGAGGAAATTCCGTTGACCATGGAAGTGGTCATCGGCCAAGCTCAGGTTCCGGTGTCCGCACTTATGTCTCTGACGCGTGATCAGGTCATCTTGCTCAACAAGCGTCTCGGCGATCCAGTCGAAATTCGCGTCAATGGTCAGATGATTGGTAGGGGCGAAATCGTTTCGGACAACCAAGACCACATTATCGGCGTCAGGCTGACGGAAGTCCTACGCGGCTAATCCACCAGCAGCGCAGGAGTTTGATCAGACGACATCTTTCTGACTATCGGCCTCGTCGGAAAGATTGACATGGGTTGCCGCTTGCTGGCGTTGAAGGACCCGGTCTCTGACTGACACACCGAGTAGGTCTGCCACGCGCCAGATCACGTGATCTTCCATTTCATTGCGTTCGCCATCCGCGTAAACGATATCCCAGAGAATGCCGATCAGTTCGATACGCTTGTCTTCGTCGAGGTGACGGCGGATATCGGCTGTGAACCGGTAATAATCCACTGCTTCGCGTCCGGCCTCCCGTCCTGCATCCATCAGCGCGTCCAGCTTGCCTGCACTGAGTTGATAATGCTCCTGAAGAAGTTGCCGCAAACGCTGACGTTCGACGTTGGACACCGTCCCGTCTGCCTCCATCACCTGAAAACACAGAGCTGCGATAGCAACCCGAAGATCGTCGGGTGCAAAGTCTTCGGAAGATCCGCCATGAGCGAGGTTCTGGAAAAACGACTGGATACGATCGAACATGATTTTCCTTAAAGGCAATCAGAATAGTTTGAGGCGGGTTTTCTCGTCTGGTTCGAGGGTGGGTTTTTTCACCCCCGGATCATCCGGTGCGCCCCCGAAAAAGGGAACGGCATCTATTGCCTTCTCGCTAGGCTGCTCGTCGGTCCGCTTGATGGTGTCGGCCTTCACTGGCGCGGGTTTGGCCACGGGCGGGTTTTCGCGTTCCGCTTTGATAGCAGGCTCTGTCGGCCCGGTCGGTACGGGTACCTCGATGATTCTCTCGCGTATCTCGGGTTTTGAAACATCCGGTAAGGAAGACAGTGCGCCATCGACGGTGACGCTCTCTACGGGGCTATCGACCTGACCAAAGGGTGTCTTCCATTCGAACGCGTCGAGACGCCCGGTGACGGGTGAGACAGGAAGCCATTTTTCCGATACGACGCCGTCGGCCACCCACGCATGGTCACGGGGTGCGCGTAGCGCCTGTGCCATCCAGTGACGGATACGGCCCTGATCTCCTGTTTCCGCCTCCTCGATGTCGGCCATCAGCAGGAAAATGCTTTCACGAGGCTCGATTCGTGCCGCTGCTTCTGCTTTCGTACGGGCTCTCGTGAAGTCCTGAGCGTCGAGCGCTGCCTGTGCCACCGCCAACAGAGCTTCGATGTTGTTCGGCTTCAGGCTTTCCAGTCGCTCTGCACGCTTCAAGCGGTCGATGGCGGTATCACCGCTGCGTGCCCGAACGTAAAGCTGCGCGATTTGCGGATGCGGAGAGATTTTCCATACAGGCTCGAGAACCGAAGCAGCCTTGCGCAGATTGTCTTCGCGCAGATACGACTTTGCAGCGACGAGAGCGGCGGGAACCAATGCCTTTGAAAGCTTGAGGGCCTGCTTGGCGTCTTCGCGCGCTGCCTTCGGATCGCTTTCGAACTTCTCTTCCGCCTTTGCAGTCAACAGGACGGCCTTTAGCCGTTCGGCATCTCCGCGCTCGAGAACGTGGGCGGCTTTCTGCTGGTCGAGCAGCCGGATAGCATCGTCCCATTCGCCATCGCGTGATTTGCTCTCTAAGGTGGCCTGTGCTGCCCAAGGCAAGTAGGGGGCATTCCTCGCCGCGTCCTCGGCATATTCAAGAGCGGCTTCGTTCGCTCCCTGACGGCGGGCTTCCATGTAGAGGCCGCGGAGACCCAGTTCGCGTGTTTCCGGGTCCTGTGCCATTGCCTCGAATTTACGACGAGCCGCGTCGTATTTTCCTTCAATCAGATCGGCTTGCGCTTCCAGTAGGTGGATCAGCGGTTCCTGATCCGCGCTCAACAGGCCTTGCGTGCGTGCCGTCATTTTCCGCGCCAGAATCGCGTTGCCTGCCCCCGCGGCAATCAGGCCGGTGGAGAGGGCTTGGTATCCACGGTCGCGCTTTCGCGCCCGGAAGTAACGTCGCGCGGCGTGAGGCGAATTCCAGAGGGTGTTGAACAGCCACCAGACGATCATGACCGTCGCAATCAAGGCGGCAATGATCGAAGCGGCCACCATAAGGCTCATCTCGATCAACTGGCCCTGCCAGACGATGGACAGAACGCCAGGGCGATCTGCAAGCCATGAAAAACCGAAGCCGATGAGAAGGACGATGACGACGAAACTGATGATCTTTGTCATGTCTTACCCCTGCTGGCCGGTGCTGCTGATGGCGCGTGTCAGCGTGCCGTTTACGAGGTCTTCGACCTGTACGCGGGCATCGAGAGACTTTTTGAAGTCAGCGGATGCGGCCTTGGCGGGCTCAGGCAATCCATCCCATTCCAGTGCGGCACCCTTGAGATCGCCATTGCGCAGCTTGTCTTCCATCCGGGCAATCTTTGCCTCCGGTCCTTCGCCTTCGACATTGCCGACGGGGCGAACCTTGACGAGCGACAGGGCGCTTTCCGTCAGGCGGTCGAAGATGCCCTGGTTGGGATCCGCCTGATTGAGCGAGCCAAGCATAGCGTTGGCGACATCGGGGAAATTGCGGGTCAGTTCCGCGCGGGATGGGACACCCGTATTAGCAAAGGGCTGGAGCGATTGGATGGCCGGATCATTCGGTGTGACCTTCGACAGCGTGTCGAGTTCGGTCAGGAACGGTCCGCCACGATCAATCGCAGCCTTGAGGCCCGCCGAGGCAATGGCGCGTGCGACTTCGATATCGTCGCGCGGTTCGTTGATCTTTGTTTCTGCAGCACTCAGGCGGCGCGTCAGTTCGGCATTAGCCGTATCCTGTGCCGACTTATCAGACTGGAGGGTCGAAACGGTGCTTTCCAGCGAGCTTACCTTGTTTGCGAGATCGCCACCGCCGGACGCGGAATTTTCCAATGCGGCAAGACGGGTTTCCAGTGCCGACGTATCTGCCGTGGCCTGTGGCGCGTTGGCGATCTGCTCACGCAGATTTGCAACCTGTGTCTTCAATGTCGCCAGTTCATCCGACGAACCCGCATTTCCGCTAAAGGGCGGGAGATATCCGGCATATTGCATGCTGCCTGCGGCAAGCAATGCAATAAGGCCACCGACGATGCCGGCGGCAAGCAGGCCGGAATTTCCGGAGCTTTTTTCAGCCTCGGTTTTCGGTTTGGTCGCTGTGCTTGTGGAGGTCTTTGTTTCTGGAGCGGGCTTGGACGGCTCGACCTTGGGGGAAGAGGATGATGTCTGGCTTGGCTTTGGTGTTTCGGCCTTGAAGGGAGGCACAGACGACGTCTTTGGAGGCTCTTGCGCGCCAGCGGGCTGAGCTTTCACGTCATCCGTCTTGTGAATATTCGGTTCAGGCTCGATTGGCTTTTTGACCTCTTGGTCCCAGATCGGCTTGGGGCTTTCCTTCGGGGTATCGATGGCTGCACTTTGTGCAGGTACCGCTTCCTTATCGGGTTCAGGCTTGCCAGCATTGTCCGCAGCAGCGGCGTCCTTTTCCTTGCCGATTTCCTTCACGTCCTTTGCGTCCAGGTCAATCGTGACCGGCTCGGCGTTGGACTTGGAGTGGCGTGGCGGCTTTCCCGATACCATGACAACCTCATTCTGCCTGCATTTCCTTAAACCTAGTCAGTGATAGCGGCAAAGGAAAGGGGCAAGAGGGAATTAGGTTCCCGCCTGCGTGTCCAGAAGCGCGAAGATTTCAGCCTCGCCGGGTGTGGCGCTCGCCAGGGCTGCGTGTCGAAACGCTTCTGGAATATGGGAAACGACCTTGGCGCTGATGCAGATGAATTTACAGTGATCCAACGACACGGAAACGGCTTCGGTTTCCATCAGCGCAAAAAAACGGCGTGCGGCCTCGGCGGAGTAGAGAAGGACGGCATCGATTGCAGCATCCGCCAGCAGGTTTTGAAGCTGCGCCTGATGCCAGTCGACGGGCTGCATTTCATAAATCTCGGCGGTTTCGAACGGCACATTCAGAGATGACAGTCGGTCTTCGAAACCCGCTTCGCGCGGTTTTCCGGCGAGATAGAGAAGTGAATTGTCCGGAGGCAACGTCTCGGCAATCAACTGCGCCAGCGCAACCCCGTCGCTCTTGCCGGCAATGACGTTCCGAAAACCGGCGTCCCGCGCTGCCTGCGCCGATGCTTCGCCGACAGCAAACAAAGGCGTGTCCAGCGATTGAGCGGTAAAAGTATCGCCTTCCGTCAGGACGCGAATGGCTTGCGCGCTCGTTACGGCGAGTGCGGCGGGTTGTTTTGATAATGCCTCTTTGGCCATTTGGGTAAAATGGACAGGCTGCGTCAGCGGCAGAAGGACAGGCTCATGCCCAAGCGCACGTAACAGTTCCGCCGTCTTTTGCCCGGATGCCTGCGGGCGTGTGACGACGACGCGCATGGTCAGGTCCAGCCTTCGAAGAAGCCGGTTCCGGCAGCGGCGCGCACCTGTTCGCCCGCCTGTTTGCCAAGCTCCAGAGCCTGCGTGCATTTGCCTGACATTTCGACACTATGTTCCGTCCGTCCATCCGGGGTGAGGATGAGGCCGGAGAAATGCAGCTCGTCGCCATCGCACGTGGCGTAGCCGGCAATCGGCGTGCGGCAGGAACCATCCAGCACCGAGAGAAATGCACGTTCACAGGAAACGGCATGATAGGTGGGACAGTGGTTGATGGCAGCAAGCAGATCGCCGACGCGGGTATCGCCAATGCGGCTTTCGATGCCGATGGCACCTTGCGCCGGGGCGGGTAGGAAGTCTTTCGTTTCCAGAAGCTCGGTCGGCACGTCGGCCATATCCAGCCGCTTGAGACCGGCAAAGGCGAGCAGCGTCGCATCGGCCAGGCCGTCTTCCAGCTTGCGCAACCGCGTGGCAACGGCACCGCGAAAGAGAATGACGTTGAGGTCCGGTCGCACGCGGCGGATCAGTGCTTGCCGACGCAGCGAGGCGGAACCGACGGTTGCGCCATGCGGCAATTCGATGAGTTTCGGTGCGGCGCGACCGATGAAGGCATCACGCACATCTTCACGCGGAAGAAATGCCGAGAGATAGAGACCATCAGGCAGTTTCGTCGCCATGTCCTTGGAGGAATGCACGGCGAAATCCAGATCGCCGGAGAGAAGCTTGGTTTCCAGTTCCTCGGTAAACAGACCTTTGCCACCGACCTCGGACAGAGCGCGGTCGGCTATGCGGTCGCCCTTTGTGGAAATCGGCACGATCTCGAACATGTCAGCCGCAAGACCATGGGCCGCCATCAGGCGATCACGGGTTTCGGTGGCCTGTGCGAGTGCAAGAGGGCTGCCGCGTGTGCCGATTCGGAAAGGTTTTGTTTGCATCCGCTTCTATCCATTGTTACCGGAGGTGTTCGTACCCAAGTTTCTGAAGCACCGCAATCAACGAACCCGCTGATGACCCCCTTTCTTCGTATCCTCGGCATAGAGACAAGTTGTGACGAAACCGCTGCATCCGTGGTGGTTCGGCATGCCGATGGCCGTGGAGAGATCGTCTCCGACGTCGTTTTGTCGCAGCTGGAAGAACACAGCGCCTATGGCGGCGTGGTGCCGGAAATCGCCGCGCGCGCCCATGTGGAAGCGCTCGATACGCTGGTCGAGGAGGCGCTGGCGGGCGCTGGCGTCACACTTGCCGATATCGATGCCGTTGCCGCAACCTCCGGTCCGGGATTGATCGGTGGGCTGATCGTGGGGCTGATGACCGGCAAGGCGATTGCCAAGGCGGCGGGCAAGCCACTTTATGCCGTCAACCATCTGGAAGGCCACGCGCTGACGGCGCGGCTGACGGATGGCCTGTCCTTTCCCTATCTCATGCTGCTTGTGTCCGGTGGACACACCCAGCTCATCCTCGTGCGCGGTGTCGGCCAATATGAGCGTTGGGGCACGACCATCGATGACGCACTGGGCGAAGCCTTCGACAAGACGGCGAAGCTTTTGGGACTTCCCTATCCTGGTGGGCCTGCGGTTGAAAAAGCAGCAGCGACCGGTGATGCAGATCGCTTCCCGCTGCCGCGCCCCATGGTCGGCGAGGCGCGGCTTGATTTTTCCTTCTCCGGTCTGAAGACGGCGGTTCGCCAAGCTGCGACGGCCATTGCACCGCTATCCGATCAGGATATTGCCGATATCTGCGCGTCGTTCCAGAAGGCCGTGTCACGCACGTTGAAGGATCGCATCGGTCGCGGTCTGCAACGGTTTCTGGACGAGTTTCCAGAGGTGGACGGTGGACCGTCCCTCGTTGTGGCCGGTGGCGTTGCCGCCAATCAGGAAATCCGCCGCACGCTGCAGGATCTGTGCGACAAGCACCGGTTTCGTTTCATCGCACCGCCCTTGCAACTGTGCACCGACAATGCGGCCATGATTGCATGGGCCGGGCTTGAGCGGATGGCGCAGGGCATGGAGCCTGATAGTTTGGATGTGCAGCCGCGTTCGCGCTGGCCGCTGGATGCGCAGGCGCAAACGCTGATCGGCTTCGGCAAGCGGGGAGCGAAGGCATGACGGAACGCGAAAAGATCGTCGTCATCGGCGCAGGTGCTTTCGGCACAGCCATTGCCGTGGTTGTTGCGCTGGAAAACCGACACGACGTGACCTTGCTGGGACGTGATGCCGCCCTGATGGAAGATTTGCGGGAAGACGGCGTACATGATGCGGCTCTGCCGGGCATCTCCCTGCCGGATTCGCTGCATTATTCCGCCGAGCCGGATGTTCTCAAAGACGCTGGCATCGTTCTTTTTGCCATGCCATCGCAGGCGCAGGCGGATGCGGCCCGCCATTACGGTCCTTATCTGGCTAAGGATGCCGTGGTCGTGACCTGCGCCAAGGGTATCGACCAATCTTCCGGCCAGTTGTTGACGGATGTGCTGGAGCATGAATTGCCGCATCACCCCGTCGGCGTCTTGTCCGGACCCGGTTTTGCGGCGGATATTGCCAAGGGGCTACCGACAGCAATGGCGCTTGCAGCTGCTGACGCTGCTGTGGCCGAGCGGCTGGCACAGACGATTTCCGGGCGCACCTTTCGGCTCTACGCATCGACGGACCGCATCGGCGTGCAGCTGGGCGGTGCCCTGAAGAATGTGCTGGCGATTGCTGGCGGCATCGTTGAAGGCGCAGGGCTTGGCGATTCGGCGCGAGCAGCGCTGATTTCGCGCGGGCTGGCGGAAATGTCGCGGCTCGTGGTGGCCATGGGCGGTCAGGCAGATACGGTTCGCGGCCTTTCGGGCCTTGGCGATCTGGTTTTGACGGCAACCAGCCATCAATCGCGCAATCTGCGCTTCGGTATTCTGCTGGGGCAGGGCGGAGAGCCCGGCTCTTTCCATGGCGGGCTGGTGGAAGGCGCTTACGCTGCCTCGGTCGCCTCGCGCCTTGCCGATGGTCTTGGGATCGAGATGCCGGTGACGGACGCCGTTGCGGCGATCATCGATGGCAGGCTCGACATCAAAACCGCCATTCAACAATTGATGACACGGCCCATCACCACCGAATAGGGCCTCTTGAGAGGAGATCGAAATGCTGTTTGCCTTCATCTGCAAAGACAAGCCCGACCATCTGCATGTGCGCATGGAAACACGGCCCGTTCATCTGGAGCATCTGAACAAGCTCAATGCCGAGGGAACGTTGAAAATGGCGGGTCCGTTTCTGGATGCCGAGGGAAAGCCGAATGGCAGTCTCGTGATCGTGGAAGCAGCCGATATCGATGCGGCCAAGGCATTGGCTGACGCCGACCCTTACGCCAAGGCTGGCCTGTTCGAAAGCGTCGATGTGAAGCCCTATAATTGGGTCTTCAACAATCCGGGAGCGTAAGAAGAATGGCGAATTATTGGCTTTTCAAGTCCGAGCCTGCCACATGGTCGTGGGAGCAGCAAAAGGCCAAGGGCGAGGCTGGCGAAGAATGGGGCGGCGTTCGCAATTATCAGGCACGCAACAATATGCGCGCCATGAAGATTGGCGACAAAGGCTTCTTCTATCACTCCAATGAAGGGCTGGAGGTCGTCGGCATCGTTGAGGTCTGCGAATTGTCACGGCCGGATTCGACCGCGGAAGGCGATGCGCGCTGGGACTGCGTGCACATCAAGGCCGTTTGCGACATGCCCTCGCCGGTGACGTTGAAGGACGTTAAGGCCAATCCCAAGCTTGCGGAGATGTCTCTCGTCACCTCGATGCGGCTTTCCGTGCAGCCGGTGTTGCTGGAGGAATATCTCGAGGTCTGCCGCATGGGCAAGCTCGACAAGCCGCCGCGCTCGCCGGACTGAGCCGATTGAAAACTGATCCGCGCGTCTTCATTCAGGCCAACACCACCATCATGGCCCCGCCACATGTGCCGGAAATCCGGCTGCATCTGGCTAGCGAAGCGCATGATCTCTGGCTGAAAACGGAAGATGAATTGCAGGAGATCGGCTTGCCACCGCCATTCTGGGCTTTCGCCTGGGCTGGCGGGCAGGGGCTTGCCCGCTATATTCTCGATCACCCGGAAGTGGTTGCGGGAAAGCGTATCGTGGATTTTGCCAGCGGTTCCGGGCTGGTAGCGATTGCCGCCGCCAAGGCGGGCGCTGCAAGCGTGATCGCGGTTGACATCGATCCATGGGCAAAGACAGCGGTTTTGCTGAATGCTGCGGTCAATGACGTGCAACTTCAGTTCTCAGGCGAAAATATTGTCGAAACTGAGATAGAGGCGGATGTGCTGCTGGCTGGCGATGTGTTTTATGACCGCGCATTTGCCGAGCACCTGACACCGTGGTTCTCTGCTTTGACGGATCAGGGCGTCAGTGTTCTGGTGGGCGATCCCGGCCGTGCCTATCTGCCCAAAGAAAGATTACGGTCCTGCGCCATCTATGAAGTGCCGGTCACGCGGGCACTGGAAGACAGCGACATCAAGAAGACCACCGTCTGGCAGTTCGTCTGAGACTTTCTTAAGGGCGGATGACGCAAACGCCTGCTTCGTAGGAGCATTCGGCACCCGCTGTCTTCCTGTTGACGTGAATGATGCGGGGTCTTGCCGGTTGACTGGTGAAGGCCCGGCCTCCGTTTCTCCAGCGGTCCATGGCGAAATAGATCCCGTTACCTCTGTCGCGAATTCCGGCTATGCCACCGGCATATGTGCCGATGCCACCGATATAGGAGGGCAGTCCATCTCCGCCATAAAAGGAACGATCCTGATGCCTATGACCATGTTTATGGTTTGAATATCCATAGGCATCGCCTGCCGCCGCATTTGAAACACCCGCCACGGAGAGAGTAATTGCTGCTAAGATGACTGCGATTCGGGTCGATAACATGACGTTTATTCTCCGGATTTTATAGGCTAGCGCAATGCGAAAAATGTCAAAAATATTTACGTAAACGTAAGAAAAATTCTGCTCCAGCACTTGGAAACGCTGAATATTTTATTTTTGATCCAGAAAATTCGGAAGATTCTTCAATACACAATCGATTAAATTCGATTCGATGTCCAATTGTGCTTGTGGTGATGGCGTCGTGCTATTAAAGGTCGCGGTTGGTGCAATGCACATTTCTCCGTCCTGTGCGTTGTTTGGGGGCGCCCGCAATTCGGGGGCGCAGGAACGCCGTGAGGTTTATATGGCGAATACGACAAGCAATCGGCCATTGTCGCCGCATCTTCAAGTCTACAAGCTTATTCCAACCATGCTTGCATCGATCGTGCACCGCATCACCGGTGCGGCGCTCTACTTCGGCACGTTGCTGGTCGCCTGGTGGCTGATCGCGACGGCGTCGGGTGTCGATGCCTATAGCTGGGTTCAGTGGGCCATGAGTTCCATCATCGGCAAGCTTGTTCTGATCGGCTACACCTGGGCGCTCGTCCATCACATGCTGGGTGGTTTTCGCCATTTCATGTGGGATCTGGGTCACGGCTTCGACAAGCATTTCACCACGAAAATGGCCAAAGCATCGTGGGTGGTTTCGATCTGTCTGACCGCGCTGATCTGGGTCATCGCCCTGATCGTGCGCTGAGGAGATACTGTCATGGATATGCGTACACCTCTCAATAAGGTTCGCGGTCTTGGCTCTGCCAAGGAAGGCACCGAGCATTTCTGGCGCCAGCGCGTGACGGCGGTTGCCAACGTTCCGCTGCTGATCTTCTTTGTCGTTTTCCTCGTCATGTATGGCGGTGCGCCCTACGAGGTGGTTGCCTCGGCTCTGTCGAACCCGCTGGTTGCGGTCACGATGGCGCTCGTCGTCATCTCCGGCATCATTCACATGAAGCTCGGCATGCAGGTCATCATCGAAGACTACGTGCATGCGGAAGTGCCAAAGCTGGTCCTTCTCATGCTCAACACCTTCTTCTCGGTGATCATGGCTGGTCTCTGTCTCTTCGCCGTTCTGAAAATCGCATTCGCAGGATAATCGTCATGGCACCTAACAGTTCACCTTCTCAGAACGGCAAGGCCTATACTTACGTCGACCACTCCTATGATGTGATCGTCGTTGGTGCCGGTGGCGCGGGTCTTCGCGCGACGCTCGGCATGGCCGAACAGGGCTTCAAGACAGCCTGCATCACCAAGGTTTTCCCGACCCGTTCGCACACGGTTGCGGCGCAGGGCGGTATTGCCGCTTCGCTCAACAACATGACGCCGGATAGCTGGCAGTGGCACATGTACGATACCGTCAAGGGTTCTGACTGGCTGGGCGATGTCGATGCCATGCAGTATCTCGCCATGGAAGCGCCAAAGGCGGTCTATGAGCTGGAGCATTACGGCGTGCCGTTCTCGCGTAACGCCGAAGGCAAGATTTACCAGCGCCCGTTCGGCGGCCACATGCAGAATTACGGCGAAGGCCCGCCGGTACAGCGCACCTGCGCTGCTGCCGACCGTACCGGCCACGCCATTCTGCACACGCTTTATGGCCAGTCGCTGCGCAACAACGCCGAATTCTTTATTGAATATTTTGCGCTCGACCTCATCATGTCCGATGATGGCAGCCGTTGCACGGGCGTCGTCGCCTGGAACCTCGATGACGGCACCATCCATCGCTTCACGGCCAAGATGGTTGTTCTTGCGACCGGCGGTTATGGCCGCGCCTACTTCTCGGCAACTTCGGCACATACCTGCACCGGTGATGGCGGCGGCATGATTGCACGCGCCGGTCTGCCGCTTCAGGACATGGAATTCGTTCAGTTCCACCCGACCGGCATCTACGGCGCAGGCTGTCTGATTACCGAAGGTGCACGCGGTGAGGGCGGTTACCTCGTCAACTCCGAAGGCGAGCGTTTCATGGAGCGTTACGCGCCATCAGCCAAGGATCTTGCCTCGCGTGACGTCGTCTCGCGCTGCATGACCATGGAAATTCGTGAAGGTCGTGGCGTTGGCAAGAACAAGGACCACATCTTCCTGCACCTGGATCACCTCGATCCGGCTATCCTGCACGAACGTCTGCCGGGCATTTCCGAAAGTGCGAAGATTTTCGCAGGCGTGGACGTGACGCGCGAGCCGATCCCGGTTCTGCCGACGGTTCACTACAATATGGGCGGCATTCCCACCAACTATTGGGGTGAAGTGCTGAACGCCGATAGCGAAAACCCTGAGCGTATCATTCCCGGCCTGATGGCCGTGGGTGAAGCCGGTTGCGCCTCGGTGCACGGTGCAAACCGCCTCGGTTCCAACTCGCTGATCGACCTTGTGGTGTTCGGTCGTGCTGCCGCTATTCGCGCTGCTGAAGTGATCGACCGTGCCAGCGCTATTCCAGCGCTCAACGTCGCCGCTTGCGACAAGATCATGGATCGCTTCGACCGTCTTCGCAACGCCAATGGCGGCACACCAACCGCCGTTCTGCGCGACAAGATGCAGCGCGCCATGCAGGACGATGCTGCCGTGTTCCGCACGCAGGAATCGCTAGAAAGCGGTTGCAAGCGCATTTCCGCCATCTGGAAAGAGCTGCCCGACATCAAGGTCACCGACCGCTCGATGGTCTGGAACTCCGATCTGGTGGAAACGCTGGAACTCGAAAACCTCATGGCCAACGCCATCACCACGGTTTACGGCGCGGAAGCCCGCAAGGAAAGCCGTGGCAGCCATGCGCGTGAAGACTTCGTGGACGGTCCGTTCGGCGGTCGTGACGACGTCAACTGGCGCAAGCACACGCTGGCCTGGGTCAACGAGCAGGGCGACGTGAAGCTCGATTACCGCCCGGTTCACACCGACCTTATCGCTGAGGGCATCGATCTCCAGAAGATCGCACCCAAAGCTCGCGTCTATTGATTTGAGAGGAATTGGACATGGTTGAACTTGCTCTTCCCAAGAACTCTCAGATGACCGAAGGCAAGGTCTGGCCGAAGCCGACAGGCGCGAAGAATGTTCGCGAATACCGGATTTACCGCTGGAACCCTGATGACGGCCAGAATCCGCGCATCGATACCTATTACATCGACGTCGATGATTGCGGCCCGATGGTTCTCGATGCACTCCTTTACATCAAGAACAACATCGACCCGACGCTGACGCTGCGCCGCTCGTGCCGCGAAGGCATTTGCGGTTCCTGCGCTATGAATATCGATGGCACGAACACGCTGGCCTGCACCAAGGGCATGGAGGAAATCAACGGCACCGTTAAGGTTTACCCGTTGCCCCACATGCCTGTTGTGAAGGACCTTGTTCCTGATCTTTCCAACTTCTATGCGCAGCACCGCTCCATCGAACCCTGGCTGAAGACGGTGTCTCCGACGCCTGCCAAGGAATGGAAGCAGAGTCATGACGACCGTCAGAAGCTGGATGGTCTCTA
Source organism: Rhizobium sp. Leaf262 (assembly GCF_001422245.1). Classification (GTDB taxonomy): domain Bacteria; phylum Pseudomonadota; class Alphaproteobacteria; order Rhizobiales; family Rhizobiaceae; genus Agrobacterium. The sequence goes on along the minus strand of NZ_LMMM01000021.1, from coordinate 99,414 downwards.
TGAGTGCATTCTGTGCGCCTGCTGCTCCACCTCCTGTCCCAGCTACTGGTGGAATGGCGACCGTTATCTCGGTCCAGCCGTTCTGCTGCAGGCCTATCGCTGGCTGATCGACAGCCGCGACGAAGCCACCGGCGAGCGTCTTGACAACCTCGAAGACCCCTTCCGCCTTTATCGCTGCCATACCATCATGAATTGTGCACAAGCCTGTCCGAAGGGCCTCAATCCGGCTAAGGCGATTGCCGAAATCAAGAAAATGATGGTCGAGCGCCGCGTTTGATGCGGCTCAAGATTGTTGATAAGGAGCGGGCCATGACTTCCAGTCGTGGCCCGTTTGACCATAAGAGGGTCTGAAAATTCCGATAAAATTCGACTGAAATTGCTGTTACCGAGACATTCCGGTGTTTAGGCTAATGCTTTCGTAATAATTCAGCCGTTTTGTGTAGACATGTTCGTTCCGAAGTAGAGAGAATCGGGAGCTAGAGATGCAGTTTAGATATGTGGTGACAGGTCTTGCGGTTGTTATGAGCCTTGCCGGTTGCCAACGCACCTCCTACGATTACAACAATAGCGGTCCTAGCGGTAATCCCGGCTATACTCCTCCCTTGCAGGCGCAGCCGGTTCCATCTGTTCAGTCCGGCGCTCTGCCGCCTCCAGGCGGCTCGACACAGTTCCCGACAGCCCCCGCCAATGCCGCATCCGGTGGCACGAACGTGGCGTCTGCTGCTCCTGCAGCGGCCATGGATGTCACCAAGGAAGCCATGGTTGGTAACTGGCGTGTCTCGAATGGCGGCGCGAGCTGTGACATGTTCCTGACATTGACCAACCTTGGCAGCGGTTCGCGTGGCGGCACGCGTGGTTGCGCAGGCGAGCTTTCGTCAATGGGTTCATGGGAAGTGTCGAACAAAATGGTTCAGTTCAAGAACCGAGCTGGCGATACGATCGGTCGCGTCTACAAGACCGGCGATACCCGTTACGACGGCACGACCAACAGCGGTCAGCCACTCAGCCTCAGCCGTTAATTCTGTCACGCGGGCAGCGTCCAACGTTGCTCGCGTCTGAGGCGCTTTCATGAAGCCATTACCAGACTACAATCATAGCGTCGTTGAGCAACTCAACGCATTGACCGCCTCTGGCGAACTGAAGGCCGACGCCGCACAAATGGATGTGGCCGCACAGCTCGACCGTATTCTGACCGATCTCAAAATCCGCAAGCCCGCCAAGAAAAAGAGCGCGCTGGGCTGGATGTTTGCGAAAAAAGCCGGACCCGCTACAGGCGTCAAAGGTCTTTACGTCGAGGGCAGCGTGGGGCGTGGCAAGACGATGCTGATGGATATGTTCTTTCAGCTGGCCCCTGTCGAAAAGAAACGGCGCTGCCATTTCCATGAATTCATGGCTGATGTTCACAATCGCGTCCACGCGCATCGTCAGAAATTGAAGAGCGGCGAAACCAAGCAGGCGGACCCGATCCCGCCAGTGGCCGCACAGTTGCTGGCCGAGGCGGAGCTGCTGTGTTTCGATGAGTTTTCGGTCACGGATATCGCCGATGCTATGATCCTTGCTCGCCTGTTTGCCGAGCTTTTTGCCAATGGCTGCGTGCTGGTGACGACGTCCAACGTCTTGCCCGACAATCTTTACAAGGACGGGCTCAATCGTAGCCTGTTTATGCCCTTTGTCGACTTGCTCCAGCAGCACGTGGTTGTCGTCACGCTGAACAGCCCCACCGACTACCGGATGGAAAAAATCAAAAGCCTGCCCGTCTACGTCACGCCGCTGGATGATGCGTCAGACAAGGCCATGGACATGGCATGGCGCCAGCTGACGGAAGGCCATGCCGTTGCGCCGACGGAAATCGCCATCAAGGGCCGCTCGATCCATGTTCCCCGTGCGGCGGGCCGGGTTGCACGTTTTTCCTTCTCCGACCTTTGTGAAAAGCCGCTCGGTGCATCGGATTTTCTGGCCATTGCCGACCGGTTCGATACGATCTTTATCGACCACATCCCGCTCCTCAGTGCCGATAAGCGCAACGAGACGAAGCGTTTCATCATCCTGGTCGATGCGCTCTACGATCACACGACAAGGCTGTTTGCTTCTGCTGCTGCCATGCCAGAGGATTTGCTGGGCAAGCGAAAGGGTACGGAAGGTTTCGAGTTTGACCGAACGGCGTCGCGCCTGTTCGAGATGCGAAGCGCTGACTACCTCGCTCTGCACAACGAGAAGCGCGCCGCCGCATGACAGTTCTGTTATTTAATTTCTTACGTTTACGTAAGAAATTTATTATCTAAACGATTGAAAATACTTGTATCAAAAGAATCTGTTGCCATTTCGGGCCAATAAAGCTAAGTCGAGTGCGACAATTTAAGGCCGCCATACATCAGCGGCGAAATTGAATTGAAGCTCGAGAGGAAGCATTCGATGTCTCGCAAAAAGATTGCACTTATTGGTTCTGGCATGATCGGCGGCACGCTGGCGCATCTGGCCAGTCTGAAAGAACTGGGCGATATCGTCCTCTTCGACATTGCTGACGGCATTCCACAGGGTAAGGGTCTGGATATTGCCCAGTCCGGTCCTGTTGAAGGTTTCAATGCCAAGCTGACGGGCGCGTCCGATTACGCCGCCATTGAAGGCGCAGATGTCTGCATCGTCACCGCCGGTGTTGCCCGCAAGCCCGGCATGAGCCGCGACGATCTTCTCGGTATTAACCTCAAGGTCATGGAGCAGGTTGGCGCTGGCATCAAGAAATATGCCCCCAATGCTTTCGTGATCTGCATCACCAACCCGCTCGACGCTATGGTCTGGGCTCTCCAGAAGTTCTCCGGTCTGCCGAAGAACAAGGTCGTCGGTATGGCTGGCGTTCTGGACAGCGCGCGCTTCCGCCTGTTCCTCTCCGAAGAATTCAATGTTTCCGTTGAAGACGTCACTGCATTCGTTCTGGGTGGCCACGGCGATACCATGGTGCCGCTCGCACGTTACTCCACGGTTGCTGGCGTGCCTTTGACCGACCTCGTCAAGATGGGCTGGCTCACTGCCGAGCGTCTGGAAGAAATCGTTCAGCGCACGCGTGATGGCGGTGCTGAAATCGTTGGCCTGCTGAAGACCGGTTCTGCATACTATGCACCTGCTGCTTCCGCCATCGAGATGGCCGAATCCTACCTCAAGGACAAGAAGAGGGTTCTGCCTGCTGCGGCCTACCTCTCGGGTCAGTACGGCGTTAACGACATGTATGTCGGCGTCCCGACAGTCATCGGTGCAGGCGGTATCGAGCGCATCATCGAAATCGAACTCAACAAGGACGAGGAAGCTGCCTTCCAGAAGTCCGTCGGCGCGGTTGCGGGTCTTTGCGAAGCCTGCGTCAACATTGCTCCGTCGCTGAAGTAATTGCCTGACGCATCGGCGCAGAACCGAACTCGGTTTTGCAAGGCACGATGCGTAGATTCAATAGTTTAGAGCGTCCTTCTGCGTCTGAGGACGCGGGACGCTCTAAGTGGCTACAAACAGGGATTAATCCATGAATATTCATGAGTATCAGGCCAAGGCTCTTCTGAAGGGCTATGGTGCGCCGGTGGCCGAAGGGGTTGCTATCCTCAAGGTCGAAGAAGCCGAAGCCGCTGCAAAGCAGCTTCCTGGCCCGCTTTACGTGGTCAAGAGCCAGATTCATGCTGGTGGTCGCGGCAAGGGCAAGTTCAAGGAACTCGGCCCTGACGCAAAGGGCGGCGTTCGCCTGGCCAAATCCATCGAAGAAGTCGTTTCCCACGCCAAGGACATGCTTGGCAACACGCTGGTGACAGCGCAGACGGGCGATGCTGGCAAGCAGGTCAACCGCCTCTACATCGAAGACGGCGCAGACATCGACCGCGAACTTTATTGCTCGCTGTTGGTCGACCGCTCGGTCGGTCAGGTTGCTTTCGTGGTTTCCACCGAAGGCGGCATGGACATCGAAGCTGTTGCCCATGACACGCCTGAGAAGATTCACACCATCGCCATCAACCCTGAAACGGGTGTGACGGCTGAAAACGTTGCGGCTATTTCCAAGGCTCTGGAGCTTTCCAGTGCTGCTGCCGAAGACGCCAAGGCGCTCTTCCCAGCGCTCTACAAGGCCTTCGTCGAAAAGGACATGGCTCTTCTCGAAGTCAACCCGCTGATCGTCATGACCGACGGCCATCTGCGCGTTCTCGACGCCAAGATGTCCTTCGATGGCAACGCGATTTTCCGTCACGACGACGTGAAGCTGCTGCGCGACGAAACCGAAGAAGACGCCAAGGAAATCGAAGCCTCCAAGTGGGACCTCGCTTATGTGGCGCTCGATGGCAACATCGGCTGCATGGTCAATGGTGCTGGTCTCGCCATGGCAACGATGGACATCATCAAGCTGTACGGCAAAGAGCCTGCAAACTTCTGCGACGTCGGCGGTGGCGCTGGCAAGGAAAAGGTTGCGGCTGCGTTCAAGATCATCACGGCTGACCCGAAGGTCGAGGGCATCCTCGTCAACATCTTCGGCGGCATCATGAAGTGCGACGTCATTGCCGAAGGCGTTATCGCCGCGGTGAAGGAAGTTGGTCTCAAGGTTCCTCTCGTCGTGCGCCTCGAAGGCACCAATGTCGAGTTGGGCAAGAAGCTTCTGAACGAATCGGGTCTTGCGATTACGGCTGCCGACGACCTGGACGATGCAGCCAAGAAGATCGTTGCGGCGATCAACGGCTAATTGAGGGACTTGAAATAATGTCTATTCTTGTAAACAAAGACACCAAGATCCTCGTTCAGGGTCTGACCGGCAAGACCGGCACCTTCCACACCGAACAGGCGCTTGCGTACTACGGTACGCAGATGGTTGGCGGTATTCACCCGAAGAAGGGTGGCGAAACCTGGACCGGTTCGAAGGGCGAAAGCCTGCCGATCTTTGCGTCGGTTGCCGAAGCCAAGGAAAAGACCGGTGCAGATGCATCCGTGATCTACGTTCCGCCAGCCGGCGCCGCAGACGCGATCATCGAAGCCATCGATGCGGAAATTCCGTTCATCACCTGCATCACCGAAGGCATTCCTGTCATGGACATGGTTCGCGTCAAGGCCCGCCTCGACCGCTCCAGCTCGCGTCTGCTCGGGCCTAACTGCCCAGGCATCATGACGCCGGAAGAGTGCAAGATCGGCATCATGCCGGGCTCGATCTTCCGCAAGGGTTCTGTTGGTATTGTGTCGCGCTCCGGCACACTTACATACGAAGCTGTGTTCCAGACATCCAACGAAGGCTTGGGACAGACGACGGCTGTCGGTATCGGCGGCGACCCGGTCAAGGGCACCGAGTTCATCGACGTGCTGGAAATGTTCCTCGCTGACGAAGCCACGCAGTCGATCATCATGATCGGCGAAATCGGCGGTGCAGCAGAAGAAGAAGCAGCACAGTTCCTGATCGACGAAGCCAAGAAGGGCCGTAAGAAGCCAATGGCTGGCTTCATTGCAGGTCGTACCGCTCCAAAGGGACGTACCATGGGCCACGCCGGTGCTGTCGTTTCCGGTGGCAAGGGCGACGCGGAATCCAAGATCGCTGCCATGGAAGCAGCGGGCATCAAGGTTTCGCCTTCCCCGGCACGCCTTGGCAAGACGCTGGTCGAAGTCCTCAAGGGCTGAGATCGCATCAATTTGGCAGCGGGCAGGGGTCGGAAACGGCAGCCTGCCCGAAGCCGCAAGAAGAAAGACTGACGCCTTAAGGTGAGACCTGATGGCGTGAACGAAAGCGGCAGACCGGAAACGGTCATCAACGGGATTGAGGAGGCGGGCGAATACGTCCGCGAAAACACAATGGCAAGGCAAGAAGCCAACGAGCAGTTTCAGATCACGTCGTTTCTAGACGGCGCGAATGCGGCCTATATCGAGCAGCTCTACGCCCGGTACGAGGAGGATCCGTCCTCCGTGTCTCCAGAATGGCAGAGCTTCTTCAAGGGGCTTTCCGACAATCCCGAAGATGTGAAGGCTGCGGCGAAGGGCGCTTCCTGGAAGCGTTCCAACTGGCCGATTGCCGCCAATGGCGATCTGATTTCGGCGCTGGATGGCAACTGGGCCACCGTCGAAAAGGCTATCGAAAAGAAGGTTCAGGCCAAGGCGGAAGCCAAGGGTGCTGAAACCGGTAAGGCTGTGAGCGAGGCAGAGGTTCTTCAGGCGACACGCGACAGCGTCCGCGCCATCATGATGATCCGCGCCTACCGCATGCGCGGCCACCTGCATGCCAAGCTCGATCCGCTGGGCATTGCCAGCGCGGTTGAGGATTACAACGAGCTGTCGCCGAAGTCCTACGGCTTCGAGGAAAGCGACTACGACCGCAAGATTTTCATCGATAACGTCCTTGGCCTCGAATATGCCAGCGTGCGCGAAATGATCGAGATTCTCGAGCGCACCTATTGTTCGACGCTTGGCGTCGAATTCATGCATATGTCGAGCCCGGAAGAAAAGGGCTGGATTCAGGAACGTATCGAAGGCCCGGACAAGGGCGTTGCCTTCACAGCTGAAGGCAAAAAGGCGATCCTGTCCAAGCTGGTCGAAGCCGAAGGCTATGAGCAGTTCCTCGACGTTCGCTTCAAAGGCACCAAGCGTTTCGGTCTCGATGGCGGCGAATCGCTGATCCCGGCGCTGGAACAGATCATCAAGCGTGGCGGCCAGGACGGTCTGGAGGAAGTCGTTCTCGGCATGGCCCACCGTGGCCGTCTGAACGTTCTGACGAACGTCATGGGCAAGCCGCACCGCGCCGTGTTCCATGAGTTCAAAGGCGGTTCGTTCAAGCCTGACGATGTCGAAGGTTCTGGTGACGTGAAGTACCACCTGGGTGCGTCTTCCGACCGCGAATTCGATGGCAACAAGGTTCACCTGTCGCTGACGGCCAACCCGTCGCACCTTGAAATCGTCAACCCTGTCGTCATGGGCAAGGCCCGCGCCAAGCAGGACCAGCTTGCCAAGTCGTGGGATGGCGATACCATTCCATTGTCCGAGCGTGCCAAGGTTCTGCCACTGCTGCTGCACGGCGATGCCGCTTTTGCCGGTCAGGGCGTGGTTGCTGAAATTCTCGGCCTGTCCGGTCTGCGCGGTCACCGCGTTGCCGGTACCATGCACTTCATCATCAACAACCAGATCGGCTTCACGACCAATCCGGGCTTCTCGCGCTCGTCGCCTTATCCATCCGACGTTGCCAAGATGATCGAAGCGCCGATCTTCCACGTCAATGGTGACGATCCGGAAGCGGTGGTCTATGCGGCCAAGGTTGCGACCGAATACCGTATGAAGTTCCACAAGCCTGTCGTCATCGACATGTTCTGCTATCGCCGCTTCGGCCACAACGAAGGCGACGAGCCGTCCTTCACGCAACCGAAGATGTACAAGGTCATTCGCGCGCACAAGACCGTTGCGAATATCTATGCGGAGCGCCTGATTGCCGAAGGTCTGTTGACCGAAGGCGAATTCGAAAAGATGAAGGCCGATTGGCGCGCCAATCTGGAGCAGGAATTCGAAGCCGGCCAGAGCTACAAACCGAACAAGGCCGACTGGCTGGACGGTCAGTGGTCCGGTCTGCGTGCCGCCGACAATGCCGATGAGCAGCGTCGTGGCAAGACCGGCGCTCCGATGAAGCAGCTCAAGGAAATCGGCCGCAAGCTGTCGACCATTCCTGAGGGCTTCAAGGCGCACAAGACCATTCAGCGTTTCATGGAAAACCGCGCCAACATGATCGAGACCGGCGAAGGTCTGGATTGGGCGATGGCGGAAGCCATGGCATTCGGTTCGCTGGTCGTAGACGGTCACAAGATCCGTCTGTCCGGTCAGGATTGCGAACGCGGTACCTTCTCGCAGCGCCACTCGGTCCTCTACGATCAGGAGACGGAAGAGCGCTATATTCCGCTGGCAAACCTTGCGCCAACGCAGGCTCGCTACGAAGTTATCAACTCCATGCTGTCTGAAGAAGCTGTTCTCGGTTTCGAATATGGCTACTCGCTGGCCCGCCCGAATGCGCTGACGCTGTGGGAAGCCCAGTTCGGTGACTTCGCCAACGGTGCGCAGGTCGTGTTCGACCAGTTCATCTCGTCGGGTGAACGCAAGTGGTTGCGTATGTCCGGTCTCGTCTGCCTTCTGCCGCATGGCTATGAAGGTCAGGGCCCGGAACATTCGTCCGCTCGTCTGGAACGCTGGTTGCAGATGTGCGCCGAAGACAACATGCAGGTCGCCAACGTTACGACGCCGGCTAACTACTTCCACATCCTGCGCCGTCAGGTGAAGCGCGACTTCCGCAAGCCACTGATCCTGATGACGCCGAAGTCTCTGCTGCGCCACAAGCGTGCGACGTCTTCGCTGACCGAACTGGGTGGCGAGTCCTCCTTCCACCGTCTTCTGTGGGACGATGCGGAGGTCATCAAGGACGGTCCGATCAAGCTCCAGAAGGATTCGAAGATCCGCCGCGTCGTGCTCTGCACCGGCAAGGTCTATTACGATCTTCTCGAAGAGCGCGAAAAGCGTGGCATCGACGATGTCTACCTGCTGCGCATCGAACAGCTTTATCCGTTCCCGGCCAAGGCGCTCATCAACGAGCTGTCCCGCTTCCGCAATGCCGAGATGGTCTGGTGCCAGGAAGAGCCGAAGAACATGGGTGCGTGGTCGTTCATCGACCCTTATCTGGAATGGGTTCTGGCGCATATCGATGCCAAGTACCAGAAGGTCCGTTACACGGGTCGTCCGGCTGCTGCATCGCCTGCAACGGGCCTGATGTCCAAGCACCTCGCGCAGCTCGCGGCATTCCTGGAAGACGCGCTGGGAGAGTGAAATCTCTCCCACACGCACCCTCGCAAAACAGATATCTGATGAAACGGAACTAGATCATGGCCACTGAAATCCGCGTACCAACCCTCGGCGAGTCCGTCAGCGAAGCAACTGTCGGAACATGGTTCAAAAAGGTTGGCGATACCGTCAAGGCCGATGAGCCGCTGGTAGAACTGGAAACCGACAAGGTAACCGTTGAAGTTCCAGCTCCTGCCTCGGGCGTGTTGACAGAAATCGTCGCACAGAACGGTGAAACGGTTGGTCTCGACGCTCTTCTCGGCCAGATCGCTGAAGGTGCTGCCGGCACCGCTTCGGCTGCGCCCGCCGCTGCACCGGCAAAGGCTGCCGAACCTGCCGCCGCTGCCCCGTCACCTGCTGTGTCCGCTGCTCCTGCTGCAAGCTCCATGCCGCCAGCACCGGCTGCCGGAAAGCTGCTGGCTGAAAACAACCTCTCTGCCGATCAGGTCGATGGTTCCGGCAAGCGTGGACAGGTTCTGAAGGGTGACGTTCTGGCCGCTGTTGCCAAGGGTACGTCGGCTCCAGCCGCTGCCCCTGCTGCCGTTGCAGCACCTCGTCCGGTTTCTTCCGAAGGCGATGCCGTTCGCGAAGAGCGCGTGAAGATGACGCGCCTGCGCCAGACCATTGCCCGCCGCCTCAAGGATGCGCAGAATACAGCCGCCATGCTGACCACTTACAACGAAGTGGACATGACGGCGGTCATGGAACTGCGCAATCGCTACAAGGACGTGTTCGAGAAGAAGCACGGCGTCAAGCTCGGCTTCATGGGCTTCTTCACAAAGGCCGTGACCCACGCGCTGAAGGAACTGCCAGCGGTTAACGCTGAAATCGACGGCACCGACATCATCTACAAGAACTATTGTCACGTCGGCATGGCTGTCGGCACTGATAAGGGCTTGGTCGTGCCGGTCATCCGTGATGCCGACCAGCGCTCCATCGCAGGCGTCGAGAAGGAACTGGGTCGTCTTGCCAAGGCAGCCCGCGACGGCTCGCTCGGCATGGCCGACATGCAGGGCGGCACCTTCACCATCACCAACGGTGGTGTCTACGGTTCGCTGATGTCCTCGCCGATCCTGAACGCGCCGCAGTCCGGTATTCTTGGCATGCACAAAATCCAGGAGCGTCCGGTCGCCATCGGCGGTCAGGTCGTTATCCGTCCGATGATGTATCTGGCCCTGTCCTACGATCACCGCATCGTGGATGGCAAGGAAGCCGTGACCTTCCTCGTTCGCGTCAAGGAAAGCCTTGAGGATCCTGAACGTCTGGTTCTCGATCTCTGATCGAACTTGCTTTTTCGGTCAGCGGGGTTTCAAGTGAAATCCCGCTGAAATTGTCTCAGGAGCTTGCTCGTGCAACCCACTTTCCTCGCCGCATCGCCGTTTTTGCCCCTCGTAGGGGTCAGTGTGCTCATTCTGATGGTGCACATCGCGCTGCAGGCCATGATCGCGACGAAAGAGCTTGGAAGCAGCTGGAATGCCGGTCCGCGTGACGACGGCAAAAAACCGCAGGGCAAGCTGGCTGGCCGTGCAGAGCGCGCAGCCTCGAATTTTCTCGAAACTTATGTCGCCTTTATCGCTCTGGCCTTCGGCGCCATTATGGCGGGTGATCCTGCTGGGATTGCCTTGATTGGTGCATGGATTTGGGTTGTCTGCCGCATCGTCTATATCCCGCTATATCTGGCGGGCATCCCCTATGTCCGGTCGCTGGTCTGGATCGGCTCCATGATCGGGCTTCTGCTCATGCTGTTTGTCTTGTTGTTCTGAGGACAGTCGATGCACCAATATCTCATTGAACTTGCATCACTCATGGCGATCTTCGCTTTCGCCATCGTGTCCCCAGGCGCCGATCTCGCCATGGTCATGCGCCAGGCGATGACGCACGGACGCCGTGAAGCCATTATCACCAGCTTTGGTGTCGGCACCTCGCTGATGTTCCATGTGACCTATACGATCCTTGGGCTCGGCCTGATCATCTCGCAGTCGATCTACCTCTTCAACATCGTCAAATGGCTCGGCGTCGCCTATCTGATTTATATCGGGATCAAGGCTTTGCGGGCTGGCAAGATGGAGATGCCAGAGGCCGATGGCGCTGAGCTGGTTCAGCAGAAACGTCAGTCCGGCGTGAAGGCTTTCACGTTGGGCTTTGCCGCCAATGCGCTCAACCCGAAGCCGGTTTTCTTCTTTTTGTCGATCTTCTCGACTGTCGTTCATGCGCATACGCCGGTTCCGATCAAGTTCGGCTATGGCTTCGTCATGGCTAGCTGCCTCATCCTCTGGTTCGTCGGTGTCAGCATGTTCATGACAACGCCGCGCATGCGCGCAGCCTTTTCTCGCGCCAGCCAGTGGATCGACCGCACCAGCGGCGTTGTGTTCATCGCGCTCGGCATCAAGCTGGCCACGGAAAAGTCTGCTTGACGCGGCAGCCTGGAGGGATGAGCGCAATGACAGATGGCCCCGTTCTCGTTGTGACAGGTGGCAGTCGCGGTATAGGTGCTGCCGTCGCGCTGACAGCGGCGCAGCGTGGATGGCGTCTGTTGATCAATTATGTGTCCAACGAAGACGCCGCGCGCGCCGTTGCGGATAAGATCGTTTCCGACGGTGGTGTCGCCCGCATCGTGCAGGGCGACACGGGAACCGAGGACGGCATTGCTGCAATTTTCAATGCCGTCGATAAGGATTTTGGGCAGATCGACGGTCTTGTCAACAATGCTGGTGTGGTCGACAAGACTGCACGTGTCGACGAGTTTTCGCGGGAGCGGCTTGACCGTATGTTTGCGATCAATGTGATCGGAAAAATCCGCTGCGCATCTGAGGCGGTGAGACGAATGTCTACTGTCCACGGTGGAAACGGCGGCTCGATCGTCAATATTTCCTCGGCGGCTGCGGTTCTGGGCAGCGCGGGCCAATATGTGGATTATGCTGCCTCGAAAGGCGCGGTCGATACATTTACCATTGGTCTTGCCCGCGAAGTCGCGAATGAAGGTATCCGTGTGAATGCCATCCGGCCCGGCATCATCGACACCGATATTCACGCCTCAGGTGGATTACCGGATCGCGCAAGAGATTTGGCACATTTGGTGCCGATGCAACGCCCCGGGACAGCGCAGGAAATTGCGGATGCGGTTTTATACCTGCTTTCGCCCGAAGCTTCCTATGTCACGGGAGCGATATTGAATGTGAGTGGCGGCAGATAGACGCCAATAATGAAGGAAAAAATGATGGCATATGATGTAGTTGTAATCGGCACAGGCCCCGGCGGATATGTTTGCGCGATCAAGGCGGCTCAGCTTGGTTTGAAAGTTGCCGTTATCGAAAAGCGCGCGACCTATGGCGGTACCTGCCTGAACGTTGGCTGCATTCCATCCAAGGCGCTGCTGCACGCCTCGGAAGTCTTTGCGCATGTGGCCCATGGCGTTGACAGCCTTGGCATCGAGGTTGCAGCTCCGACCTTGAACCTCGACAAGATGATGGCGCATAAGGACGGCGTGGTGAAAGCCAATGTCGATGGCGTTTCCTTCCTGTTCAAGAAGAACAAAGTCGACACCTTCCAGGGTCTCGGCAAGGTCGTGTCTGCCGGTAAGGTTTCTGTGACCAACGATGCGGGCGAGGTTCAGGAAATCGAAACCAAGCACATCGTCATCGCAACCGGTTCGGACGTTGCGGGCATTCCGGGCGTGCAGGTCGATATCGACGAGCAGGTGATCGTCTCCTCCACGGGCGGCATTGCTCTGACCAAGGTTCCGGAAAAGATGATCGTCGTCGGCGGTGGTGTCATCGGTCTCGAGCTCGGCTCGGTCTGGTCGCGTCTGGGTGCAAAGGTTACGGTCGTCGAATATCTCGACAATATTCTCGCTGGCATGGATGGCGAGCTGTCCAAGCAGGCGCAGCGTCTGTTCGCCAAGCAGGGCATCGACTTCAAGCTGGGCGCGAAGGTGACCGCTGTCGAAAAATCTGGCGATGGCGCCAAGGTTGTGTTCGAGCCGGTCAAGGGCGGTGCAGCTGAAACGCTCGATGCCAATGTCGTGCTGATTTCCACAGGCCGCAAGCCATTCACCGAAGGTCTTGGTCTGGCGGAAGCGGGCGTCGTGCTGGATAGCCGTGGCCGCGTCGAGATCGACGGTCACTACAAGACCAATGTGGAAGGCATCTACGCCATTGGCGACGTGGTCAAGGGTCCTATGCTGGCGCATAAGGCTGAAGACGAAGGCGTGGCGCTGGCGGAAATTCTCGCCGGTCAGCACGGTCATGTGAACTACGATGTCATTCCGGGCGTCGTCTACACCCAGCCGGAAGTCGCCTCCGTCGGCAAGACGGAAGAGGAACTGAAGGCTGCCGGTATCGAATACAAGGTCGGCAAGTTCCCCTTCACCGCCAATGGCCGCGCTCGCGCCATGCAGGTTACGGATGGTTTCGTGAAAATCCTCGCTGACAAGGAAACGGATCGCGTTCTCGGCGGTCACATTCTTGGCTTCGGTGCTGGCGAATTGATCCAGGAAATTTCCGTGCTGATGGAATTCGGCGGCTCTTCGGAAGACCTCGGACGCACCTGCCACGCGCATCCGACCATGTCGGAAGCGGTGAAAGAAGCAGCGCTCGCCACCTTCTTCAAGCCGATCCACATGTAAGATCTGATTTCCAGCAAAAGGCCGCAGGCCCGTTTCCGGGCTGCGGCCTTTTTTGTGTCTGATCGCAAGATCTAGACGCGGATGGCGTGCAGGTATTGGAAGTGCCTGTCATACTGCGCCAGCACGTCCTGAATGAGCTCTTCCTTGGTAAAGCCCATCACATCGTAATCCTGGCCGCCATCGGACAGGAACACCTCTGCGCGGTAATAGTGCTCGGCTCTCTTGCGGCTGGATTGGCTCTCGAAGAAGCTGTAGCCCGGCGTTTCGTAGCGACGCATGCGGATGCCATAGATGAACTCTTCCGCTTCGCCCGGCGTGACGGTGAGCTTCAGCCTGTCGTCCTTATTGTCCAGCTGCGAATTGAGAGAGCGTTTTTCAAGCTCAAGCGCGACAGCTTCCAGTGCTGGCGTCGCTGTTTCCTGCATGAAACGTTCCGTTTCCGCCTTTCCGGGGTGGTTGAGAATACCCTGCAACTGCCTTTGCCAGCTAGCCGATTGACGGGGCCTCAAGCTCTGGACGAGCGCGTTTTGGCGCAGGCCCTCGCGTTGCAGACCTTTCCACAGGCCCCAGCACATCAGCAGCATGACGAAGGTGAAGGGCAGGGCTCCGGCAATGGAGGCTGTCTGAAGCGCATCAAGACCGCCTGTCGAAAGCAGGATCGCGCCGATGACGCCGGATATGATGGCCCAGAAGACACGCCGCGCTGTCGGTCCGTCTTCACGACCGCCGGAGGTCAGCGTATCAATGACGAGGGCTGACGAATCCGCCCCGGTGACGAAGAAGAACACAATCAGCGCCATGGCAAACCACGACACGTAGACGCCAAGCGGAAACTGTTCGAGGAACACGAAGAGTGCGAGTGTCACATCGTTGGCCACTGCGTCCGATACGGCGGTCGTTGCGCCGGTCAGATGCATGGAAAGTGCCGTGTCACCGAACACCGTCATCCAGGCAAAGCTGAAACCGGCTGGCACCAGCAGCACACCGGCAATGAATTCACGGATGGTGCGGCCACGGGAAATGCGGGCGATGAACATGCCGACGAAGGGCGACCAAGCAATCCACCAGCCCCAATAAAACAGCGTCCAGTCGCCCAGCCATTCGCTCGGTCCCTTATCGGGCGCATAGGCATACATATAGAAGGTGCGCAGCACGAAGTGGTCGAGATAAGCGCCAAGGTTCTGCACAAAGGCGCGCAAAAGGAAGGTCGTCGGGCCCATGACGAAGACGAACAGCATCAAGGCAACGGCCATCAGCATGTTCAGGTTCGAGAGAAACTTGATACCTTTGTCGAGACCCGTCGCGACCGACACGGTGGCCATGCCGGTGATGACGACGATCAGCGGCAGCTGTATCCAGAAACTGATCGGCCAGCCAAGAACGTGGTTGAAACCGGCATTGACCTGAAGCACGCCCAGACCAAGCGATGTCGCGACACCGAACAGCGTACCGATAACGGCGAAGATGTCGACGGCATTGCCGATCGGCCCATAGATGCGGTCACCAATCAGCGGATAAAGCGCCGAGCGCATGGTGAGTGGCAGGCCATGGCGGAAAGAGAAATAAGCAAGCGACAGGCCGATGACGGCATAGACCGCCCAGGCGTGTAGGCCCCAGTGGAAATAGCTGATTTCCATGGCGGTGCGGGCCGCATTGATGGTCGCTGGATCACCCGTCGGTGGTGCGGTGAAATGTTTGACCGGCTCTGCCACACCAAAAAACACAAGACCGATGCCCATGCCTGCGGCAAACAGCATGGAGAACCACGCGCCGTAGCTGTAATCCGGCTCTGAATGATTGGGACCGAGCTTGATTTTTCCATGGCTGGAAAAGCCCAGATAGAGCATGAAGATCAGAAAGATGGCGACAGACAGAAGATATATCCAGCCCAGTTCGGTGACGATCCACGACTGAACAGAGCTGAAGACGGCAGCAGACCCTTCCGGTGCGATCACGCCGGCGATGACGAAGGCCAGCGTCAACGCAACGGACCATATGAACACAGGTTTGTTGACACCTTCGGTCAAACCGACGGGTTTTTGGGCGGGCGGTTGGTCTTCAGCCATGTCTGTTCCCCTCGTGAAATTCGTGCATTTGCGAACGCACGGCGTTCCTCGAACGGGGAATGAGTTGCGCGCGAGAAAGTTGCATCACGCACAATTTTTTAGAATTAGAATTTTCTAATTTTACAAGAGGTTAACGGCGCGATTAGCCCGCGTGGACAGCGGTCAGTTTGAAGCCTTTCGCACGCAAAAGTTCGACAAGGCCGACCTTGCCAGGCAGGTGCAATGCCCCGACCGCCATGAAGACATTGCCTTGTTCCAGCTGCGGTACGGCACGATCGGCCATCACGTGGTTGCGGTCGTCGATGATGCGCTGTTCGAAGGCCTCATAGCCAGCTTCGCTTTCACTAATATTGGCGTCGATGCTTTTCATCATCGGCATGATCATTCCGACGTCGCCTTTCAGATAAAGGTCGATCATCGTCGCCATGACGTCCTCCATGCGGTCGCCCAGTTGCAGCATGTCGATCAAGGACTGGATATGGAAGGACATGGGCAGATCGGACAGAGCCTTCATCTGTTCCAGAAGTGTTTCGAGCCCGACCAGCCGTTTGCCGTCAGCCAGAGCATCATTGGCGAGCTTCATATCGAGAAAGCGCGCACCGCGTGCCTTGCGGGCAAACTCACAAGCGGGAAGAGCAACGAAGCTGGACAATATCCACGGCTTCATTTTTAAGACGGCGTTCAAGGGAATGCCGCGTGCCTGCAGGCCCGCCTCGAGCTTTGCGACATCGTCTTTCGGCAGCATATCGGTGATGGATTTGCCGTCCAGAAACATCATCAGCTCGGGCTGTTCCAGAAGTTTGGCAGATGCCTCCTTCTCGCTGGTGATTTCATCCGATTCGACGATGACAACAGCTGCTTTATCGAAAGCGGCTTTGGCGCCTTCCGGCATGGCCAGAACGCGGGGATCGGAGATATGCATGGTGCCGAGCAGCCAGGATGGTTCGGCACCGGCCTTTTCGATTTTCCAGAATGTCGCCTTGCCGTTCGGGATTGCGTCTGCCTCGGTGACGATGGCATCGTAGCGCGCAGGCTCGTTCTTCTGCATATCGACAAGAAGGTCGCTTCCCGCGCAGGTCACGGTGGGCTCCGCTGCCTGCGCTTCTGTCAGCGACAGCAGGGTGAGCAGGAGAACGGCGACGGCGACCACGTGCACGGAAGCAAACAGCCACAAAAGTGCGTCTCCCATGCGGCCCATCAGCAGGGATGTCATGGTTTGCGGTCTGGAAAGAACAATCATCGAATCACCCCCGTTTCATGCCATCGCTTATAAGAGCGGGGTTTTGCACGGACGGTTAACGTGCTTGGTTAATAAGTCGTTAGCGCTTGTCTCTTTTTAATCATCGCTCGAAAGTAAGTCACATCATGCGCGCGGGTGGGCGTTGTCGTAGATTTCGAGGAGCCTTGCCGTATCGACGCCGGTGTAGATTTGCGTCGTGGACAGGCTGGCATGGCCGAGCAGTTCCTGGATGGTGCGAAGGTCTCCGCCGCCTGCCAGCAGGTGGGTGGCGAAGGAATGGCGCAGCGCGTGCGGCGTTGCATTGTCTGGCAAGCCGAAAGCGCCGCGCAATTTCTGCATCTCGCGCTGAATGATGGCCGGCTGAAGCTTGCCGCCGCGAGCGCCCAGAAACAAGGGCTCGTCGGGTGACAGATGATAGGGGCACAGCCTGCGATAAGCATCGACCGTTTCAAGGACGACAGGAAGCAGGGGAACGATGCGCATCTTGTTGCCCTTCCCGGTGACGCGCAGGCTGCGGGTGCCAGCGGTCAGGTCGGATGCCGTCAAATCCAGTGCTTCCGATATGCGCAAGCCGCAGCCATAGAGCAGAGCAAGCGCGGCGGCATTGCGGGCCGCAATCCAGGGCTCCTCGGAAAGCTGCGCGTCTGCCGTTGTGATTTTCAGCGCCTGACGGTCCGTCAGCGGTTTGGGCAGGGATTTCGGTTGTTTGGGCGAGCGCATAGCCGTGGCACCGGCAGCGTTGACCAGCCCCTTTTTCTCCAGATATCGCAGGAACGATCGAAGACCGGCGAGATGGCGACCGAGCGAACGCGCACCGGAACCCTCTTTGCGCCGGGCTGCGAGAAAGGCTCGCAGATCGACAGGGCGCAGATTGCTGACATCCTTGATGCGTGTCGGATGCCCGAGATAACCCGTCATGAACATCAGATACTGTCTGGTATCGCGCTCATAGGCTTCCAGCGTGTTGTCCGCCAGCCGCCTTTCGCCTTCAAGCGACGACAGCCATAGCTGCCGCTCGTTCAGAAGCTCCTGATCGGCAAAGGTGAGGATGTCTTCCAAGCTATAGTCCCTTTGTTGGCACGCGATCCTAAAGCAGGTGTCATCTGTATTTGGTTAAAATGCAGATGACATGGCAGGCCCGTCTCCGCTAAAGGTTCCCTTTCCCGTTTCCAGAGGGCATTGTCGCCAGCATCATGGCAAAAGATTCGACCGATCTGTTCGGGGCGCTGTTCGATCAGCGCAAGCCCACTTCGTCCGACCCTGTTTCGGCTGTTCCCGTTCTGGTGCCATTGCCAGCACCCGGGCCCTACAGCTATGCGGTGCCGGACGGTATGGTGGTCGAGCCGGGTTCGGTGGTGCAGGTGCCGTTAGGCCCGCGGCAGGTGATCGGTGTGGTCTGGGACAAGAGCGATGGCAATGCCGTCGATCCGAAGAAGCTGCGGCCCATCACCAAGACCTTCGATTGCCCCCCTATCCGCGAGGAGATGCGCCGCTTCATCGACTGGGTCGCCGCTTACACGCTGTCGCCCCCCGGCCTCGTGGCGCGCATGGCGCTACGCGCCCCAGCCGCTTTCGATCCCGAACCGATGATCGAAGGTCTTCGCCTGACCGAAGCCAGGCCCGAACGCTTGACGCCTGCGCGTGAACGGGTGCTGGAGCTTGCCGCAGAAGGGCACGCCTGGACCAAAAGCGGACTTGCCAATGCCGCAGGCGTCTCTGCCAGCGTCATCGAAGGTCTTGCCAAGCAGGGTATTTTCGAAAGCGTGTTCCTGCCTGCGCCTGCCGTTGTTGCGGAGCCGGACCCTGATTATACCGAGCCCCGCCTTGAAGGTCCGCAGAGGCAGGCCGCGTCTGAAATTCTGGAGGATGTGAAGAAGGGTGGGTTTGCGGTTTCGCTGATTGATGGCGTGACGGGTTCCGGCAAGACTGAGGTCTATTTCGAAGCAGTGGCCGAGACCTTGCGGCAGGGCAAACAGGTGCTGATTCTTTTGCCGGAAATCGCGCTGACCGCCTCGTTTCTGGAACGTTTTCAGGATCGCTTCGGGTCAAAGCCTGCGGAATGGCATTCGGATCTGTCACCGCGCATGCGAGAAAAAGTGTGGCGCCAGACGGTGACGGGCGAGGTGCGGGTCGTCGCCGGTGCGCGCTCGGCGCTGTTCCTGCCATTCGATAATCTCGGCCTTATCATCGTGGATGAGGAGCATGACCCCGCCTACAAGCAGGAAGATCGTGTCTATTATAATGCTCGCGACATGGCGGTGGTGCGGGCCCGCATCGCGGACTTCCCGGTCGTGCTGGTGTCCGCCACACCCTCGGTTGAAAGTCAGGTCAACGGTACGTCTGGCCGCTACAACACCATTCATCTGCACACGCGCTTTGGCGATGCGGCCATGCCCGACCTGCATCTGGTCGATATGCGCCGCCACCCACCGGAGCGCGGCGGTTTTCTGTCTCCGGTGCTGTTGCGCGGCATTGCCAAAACCATGGAGAAGGGCGAGCAGTCGCTGCTTTTCCTGAACCGGCGTGGTTATGCACCGCTGACATTATGCCGCGTGTGTGGGCATCGCTTTCAGTGCCCGCAATGTTCCAGCTGGCTGGTGGAGCATCGTTTCCGCAGTCAGCTCCAGTGCCACCAGTGTGGCCACAATCAGCCGACGCCGGACCATTGCCCGGAATGCGGCACCTTCGATCATCTCGCGGCCTGCGGCCCCGGTGTGGAGCGCATCGCCGAAGAGGTGGAGAAACATTTCCCCGAAGCGCGGACCATCGTGCTGTCTTCGGACCTGATGGGCGTCAAACGGCTGCGGCTGGAGCTGGAGGCCATCGTCAAGGGCGAGGCGGATATCGTCATCGGCACGCAGTTGGTGGCGAAAGGCCATAACTTTCCGCTGATGACGCTGGTCGGAATTGTCGATGCCGATATCGGTCTGGCAAATGGTGATCCGCGTGCAGCCGAGCGCACCTTCCAGCTTTTGTCACAGGTTACAGGGCGCGCTGGCCGCACGGGCCTGAAGAGCCATGGCCTGTTGCAAACCTATCAGCCGCAACACCCGGTCATGCAGGCCATCGTCTCCGGTGATGCCGCAGCCTTTTATGAGCGGGAAGTGATCGAACGCGAGAAGGCGTTGCTGCCGCCATTCGGGCGCTTGGCATCGGTCATCATTTCCGCAGATACGCGCGCGGAGGCTGAAACGCATGCGCGTGGTCTACGCGCGTCTGCGCCTCAAGCCTCCGGCATCATGCTTCTGGGCCCTGCCGAAGCGCCGCTGGCGCTGATCCGTGGGCGTTACCGTTTCCGTTTGCTGGTTCATGGCAAGCGAAACTCGGACATGCAGTCCTTCATGCGCGCCATGCTGGGCAGCGGGCCGAAGGAGCGCGGATCGATCCATGTGCAGGTCGATATCGATCCACAAAGTTTTCTCTGACCTTCTTTCGATCATTCCTGCGTCATGCCATAAGGCGGCAGGGGAATACTGATTTGGGGACGATCACATGGAATTTTACTTTCCAACGGAATTTGGTGAGCAACTGGCTTTTTCCGCCGCCGCCGCCTCTGCCATCATCGGGCTTGTCATCATGTTTGCGCCGGGGCTGACATTTCGCTTTTTCGGCTTGAGCTATTTGTCAGATCGTCGTGACGGTATGGTGCTTTTGCGCTCGTCGTTGGCGGGGTTTTATCTGGGCTTTGGGGGAAGCGCCCTGCTTCTGGCGCAGCCGATGGTCTACCTGGCATTTGGCATATCCTTTGCGATCGCCGTTTTCGGTGCCGTGCTGTCGATTCTGTCGGACGGAGGCGCAACTATACGAAATTGCCTACTCCTGGTTGTTCATACAGCGCTCGCTGCACTGCCGCTGATGTATGTTTTCGGCTGGGTCTAGGAGACGGAGGCGCACGAATTCGCCTTTCTTCCCCTCTTTCTTGGGTGATGTCGGAAAATTTAACGTCATCCCTCTTGCCCAAAAGACAGTTTCCGTTACTACGCGTGTTGCGAGTCCCGGCGTCCTATGCTAGACGGACCGCGAAATCGAGATAAGGCAGGGGGGAATTCCGGCCTTTTTCGGGGAAATTGAAACGATTTCAAGAATTTGGTGGAGCTGGTCCTCAGCTTGGCTTTCTTGGACGATTAGCAGGGAAAAAGTGCCCGTGGCAGATACCTCCCATGGAACATCCGGTGTAGCGGAAAGGTATGCGTCGTCGCTTTTCGAGCTTGCTCTGGAAGCGGGTGTGATTGAAGCGGTCGGTGCCGACCTCGACAAGTTTCAGGCTATGCTTGACGAAAGCGCAGATCTGAAGCGTCTGGTTGCGAGCCCGGTCTTTTCTGCGGAAGAGCAGTCTAAGGCTATTTCCGCAATCGCTGAGAAGGCAGGCATCTCCGGTCTGGCTGCGAATTTTCTGAAGGTCGTTGCGGGCAACCGTCGCCTGTTTGCCGTTCCCGGCATGGTCGTTGCTTATCGTGAAATCGTTGCCGCTCATCGCGGTGAGATCACTGCCGAAGTTACTTCGGCACATGCGCTGGATGAGGCGCAGGAAACTGAACTGAAGGCGGCGCTGAAGAGCGTTACTGGCAAGGATGTGAAGGTCGTGCTGACCGTCGATCCTTCCATTCTTGGCGGTCTCATCGTCAAGGTTGGCTCGCGCCAGACCGATACGTCTCTTCGCACCAAACTTTCCACCCTTAAGCTTGCACTGAAAGAGGTTGGCTGATGGATATCCGCGCCGCGGAAATTTCCGCAATTCTAAAAGACCAGATCAAAAATTTCGGCAACGAGGCAGAAGTCTCGGAAGTCGGCCAGGTGCTTTCCGTCGGTGACGGTATCGCCCGCGTTTACGGCCTCGACAATGTTCAGGCCGGTGAAATGGTCGAGTTTCCAGGCGGCATTCGCGGCATGGCACTCAACCTCGAAAACGACAACGTCGGTGTTGTTATTTTCGGTTCCGACCGTGACATCAAGGAAGGCGACACCGTCAAGCGGACTGGCGCTATCGTTGACGTTCCTGTCGGTCCAGAGCTTCTCGGCCGCGTGGTCGATGCTCTCGGTAACCCGATCGACGGCAAGGGCCCGATCAACGCAACGCGCCGTTCGCGCGTTGACGTCAAGGCCCCCGGCATCATTCCACGTAAATCGGTTCATGAGCCCATGTCGACAGGCCTCAAGGCCATCGACGCTCTGATCCCGGTTGGTCGTGGCCAGCGCGAGCTCGTCATTGGCGACCGTCAGACCGGCAAGACTGCTATCATTCTGGATACGATCCTCAACCAGAAGGCCATTCACGATAACGGTCCGGACAGCGAAAAGCTGTATTGCGTTTACGTGGCTATCGGCCAGAAGCGTTCGACCGTTGCCCAGTTCGTGAAGGTTCTGGAAGAGCGTGGCGCTCTGCAGTACTCGATCATCGTTGCCGCAACGGCTTCCGATCCTGCTCCAATGCAGTATCTAGCACCGTTTGCCGGTTGCGCCATGGGCGAATACTTCCGTGATAACGGCATGCATGCGCTGATCGGTTACGACGACCTTTCCAAGCAGGCTGTTGCCTACCGTCAGATGTCGCTTCTTCTGCGCCGTCCTCCGGGCCGCGAAGCCTATCCTGGCGACGTTTTCTACCTGCATTCCCGTTTGCTCGAGCGCGCCGCCAAGATGGGTGACGATGCTGGCAACGGTTCGCTGACGGCTCTGCCGGTCATCGAAACGCAGGGTAACGACGTTTCCGCGTTCATTCCGACCAACGTGATCTCGATCACCGACGGCCAGATCTTCCTTGAAACCGACCTGTTCTATCAGGGTATCCGTCCGGCTGTTAACGTTGGTCTGTCGGTTTCGCGCGTTGGTTCTGCTGCTCAGATCAAGGCCATGAAGCAGGTTGCCGGTTCGATCAAGGGCGAGCTTGCCCAGTATCGTGAAATGGCAGCGTTCGCCCAGTTCGGTTCCGACCTCGATGCCTCCACACAGCGCCTGCTGAACCGTGGTGCACGTCTGACCGAATTGCTCAAGCAGCCACAGTTCTCCCCGCTCAAGACTGAAGAACAGGTTGCCGTGATCTTCGCTGGTGTGAACGGTTACCTGGACAAGGTCGCTGTTGCAGATATCAGCAAGTTCGAGCAGGGTCTGCTGTCTTACCTTCGTTCGGAAGGCAAGGACATTCTCGACACCATCCGCACGGAAAAGGCTGTTAGCGATGATACCAAGGGCAAGCTGAAGACTGCTCTTGAGAACTTCGCCAAGTCTTTCTCCTGATTAGCCTCGTGACTGGGACGGATAACGGATGCCTTCACTAAAGGATCTGAAAAACCGCATTGCCTCCGTAAAGGCGACGCAGAAGATTACCAAGGCGATGAAAATGGTCGCCGCGGCGAAGCTTCGGCGCGCCCAGGAAGCTGCGGAGGCCGCCCGGCCTTACTCGCAGCGCATGGGTGCCGTTCTTGCCAATATCGCTCAGGCGGTAGAGGCAGACGTTGCTCCGGTTCTAATGACCGGTACGGGCAAGGACGACGTGCATCTGCTCGTCGTCTGCACGGCTGACCGTGGTCTTTGCGGTGGTTTCAATGCGCAGATTTCCCGCTTTGCCCGTGATCGCGCTCGTAAGCTGATCGCTCAGGGCAAGACGGTCAAGATCATGACTGTCGGCAAAAAGGGCTACGATAGCCTGCGTCGCGAATTCTCGTCCAATATCATCGAGCGCATTGAACTGCGTGACGTGAAGCGGGTGGGTTTCGAGAACGCCGATGGTATCGCCAAGAAGATCATCGCGCGTTTCAATGCCGGTGAGTTCGACGTCTGCACGCTGATCTATTCCGAGTTCAAATCGGTCATCAGCCAGATCCCGACAGGTCTGCAGCTTATTCCTGCTGCCGCGCCTGCGGTCGAAGCTGAGCAGTCTGCAACGACGGCGATTTATGAATACGAGCCGGATGCGGCTTCCATTCTGGAAGACCTTATTCCGCGCAACATTTCGGTTCAGGTTTTCCGGGCTCTGCTCGAAAACGTTGCTGGCGAAATGGGTGCCAAGATGAGCGCGATGGACAATGCCACGCGCAACGCCGGTGAAATGATCAACAAGTTGACGCTTTCCTATAACCGTCAGCGTCAGGCTCAGATCACCAAGGAACTGATTGAAATCATTTCGGGCGCGGAAGCGCTCTGAGGTTAAGGAAAGAGGGTAAGGATAATGGCTAAGGCAGCTACCCCCAAGAAAACCGCAGCGATCACTGGCGCGACCGGCAAGGTTACGCAGGTTATCGGCGCTGTTGTCGACGTGGCGTTCGAAGGCGACCTGCCTGCGATCCTCAACGCGGTCGAAACTGACAATAACGGCAACCGTCTGGTTCTCGAAGTTGCGCAGCATCTCGGCGAAAACGTTGTTCGCACGATCGCCATGGACTCGACCGAAGGTTTGGTTCGCGGTCAGGCCGTTCGCGACACGGGCGCTCCGATCACCGTTCCTGTCGGTCCTGAGACACTCGGCCGTATCATGAACGTTATCGGCGAGCCGGTTGACGAAGCAGGTCCGCTGGTTACCTCCGGCAAGCGCGCTATTCACCAGGAAGCACCATCCTACGTCGAGCAGTCGACAGATGGCCAGATTCTGGTCACCGGCATCAAGGTCGTCGACCTTCTCGCGCCTTACGCAAAGGGCGGTAAGATTGGCCTGTTCGGCGGCGCCGGCGTTGGCAAGACCGTTCTCATCATGGAACTGATCAACAACGTCGCCAAGGCGCACGGTGGTTACTCGGTATTTGCCGGCGTGGGTGAACGTACCCGCGAAGGCAACGACCTTTACCACGAAATGATCGAATCCGGCGTGAACAAGCATGGCGGCGGCGAAGGCTCCAAGGCTGCTCTCGTTTACGGCCAGATGAACGAACCACCAGGTGCGCGTGCCCGCGTTGCTCTGACGGGTCTGACCATCGCTGAAGACTTCCGCGACAAGGGCCAGGACGTTCTGTTCTTCGTGGACAACATCTTCCGCTTCACGCAGGCTGGTTCCGAAGTGTCGGCTCTCTTGGGTCGTATTCCTTCCGCTGTGGGTTATCAGCCAACGCTGGCGACCGACATGGGCCAGATGCAGGAACGCATCACCACCACGACCAAGGGTTCGATCACCTCGGTTCAGGCTATTTACGTGCCTGCCGACGACTTGACCGACCCTGCACCGGCAACTTCTTTTGCCCACTTGGACGCAACGACGGTTCTGTCGCGTTCGATCGCTGAAAAGGGTATTTACCCGGCTGTTGACCCGCTCGACTCCACGTCGCGCATGCTCGACCCGATGATCGTTGGCGAAGAGCACTATGAAGTTGCCCGTAAGGTTCAGATGACCCTGCAGCGCTACAAGGCTCTTCAGGACATCATCGCCATTCTCGGTATGGACGAACTGTCTGAAGAAGACCGTTTGGCTGTTGCGCGCGCTCGTAAGATCGAACGCTTCCTGTCCCAGCCGTTCTTCGTGGCCGAAATCTTCACCGGTTCTCCGGGCAAGCTTGTGGCTCTCGAAGACACGATCAAGGGCTTCAAGGGTCTCGTCAACGGCGAGTATGACCACCTGCCGGAAGCTGCTTTCTACATGGTCGGCTCGATGGAAGAAGCCATCGAAAAGGCCAAGAAGATGGCTGGCGAAGTCGCCTGATAATCGTCAAAAAGGCGCGTGGCTTTTGCACGCGCCTTTGTCCGTCGCGCAACAAAAAAGAAGTGAATAGCCATGGCCGACAGTTTCAAATTCGAACTTGTTTCTCCGGAGCGTCTGCTTGTTTCCGAAACGGTCACTGAAGTTGTCATTCCGGCTACGCTCGGCGAAATGACGGTTCTGCCGAATCATGCGCCTGTCATGACCACGATCAAGCCCGGTCTGGTCACGGTGAAGTTCGCATCCGGCGAGACGCACAAATACGTGGTCTTTGGTGGCTTTGCGGATATCGTTCAGAGCGGCTGCACCTTGCTTGCCGAATCTGCGACGCCTGCCGACGACATCAGCCCTGATGACTTGCAGAAGCGTATCGATGCTGCCCGTTCGGAGATCGAAGAAGGCAATCATCACCACGAGCATCTGACCAAGCTCGAAAAGCATCTCTACGAATTGACGAACCTGCATGAGGTTCTCGTCGCCGCTTGAAAGCACCGGGCGGGTTCGTAAGAACGACTGCCCACAAAAATTGGAGAAAAGCGGTCCATTTGGCCGCTTTTTCTTTTTGTGGATGGGTTTTGGGGTCTAGCGTTATCTGGCCCTTCGGAAAGCTTCGCCTGAACGGGCAGCGGGTTCACGTGAGGGTGCTTCAAATGGGAGATGTGTCGCTCGGTTAGGGCGTTGTCATTTGATGAAGACACACTCAAACTGTTGGTCACTGTTGCTTCCACAATCCATACGCCGTGATGTTTCCGCCTGATGGCGCTATCACAGAGGTTTGCCATGTCTGCCATATCAGCCTTTCGTTCTCTCACGCGCATCGCGCTGAAAAACGGCTCTGTCACGACAGGCGATCGAGAGGTAGCGGAAGAAGTCCCGGTCGCGTTCTCCTATGGTGGATCAACCCATGCCGTCATGATGGCGTCGCCGATTGATCTGGAGGACTTCGCTTACGGCTTCAGCTTGACTGAAGGCATCATTTCCGATCCTGAACAGATCGAGGCGGTTGACGTTATTCGCACCGAGCAGGGCTATGATGTGCAGGTGACGTTGCTTGATCAGCAGGCGGATGCGTTGCGGCTGCGCAGGCGCCACATGGCGGGCCCGGTCGGCTGTGGGCTTTGTGGCATTGAATCCATCGAGCAGGCTGTGAGGCCGGTTCCGGATGTATCCAAGGCAACGCTCGCTTTGGAAACGGCAGAACTGGTGCTCGCCATGGAAGCGCTGCACGAAGCGCAGCTCGTTTTTCGCCAGACCCGAGCGGTTCACGGAGCGGGCTTTTACGTCCCCCAACGCGGCCTGATTGCTGCGCGAGAGGATGTCGGTCGCCACAATGCGCTGGACAAGCTCGCTGGCGGTGTGCTGCGTGGAGGATTTGAAGGGGCATCTGGTGTTGTCGTCGTCACCAGCCGTATATCCGTTGAAATGGTACAGAAGGCGGCGCTGCTGGGAAGCCCAATCCTTGCTGCTGTATCCGCTCCCACGGCGCTCGCAATCGAGACCGCGCACAAAGCTGGCATGACACTGGTTGCTCTTGTGAGAGGTGACGATATGGAAATATTTACGCGGCCGGATCGCATTGTCTTTTCCGGCGCGTCCGCAGAATCGCAAATGTAACCCATGCAATCGTTTTGATTTGTTCGCCGGTTTTGATATTCGTCCATTGAGCATCATTCGAAATGTCAGCGGCATGGCCAGCAACGCGATGCCCTGCTGCTTTCACGACCCTATTTGACGGGCTGCGTCCCACGGCGGTTCCGGGAGACGAGCATGCAGCAAGACCCGATTTCCAAGACACGGCACACCACGTCGGAAACTGACTTCGGCCCATGGTTGGCGAAGGCATCCATTCTCATCATCGATGACGAGCCGGGTATGCGTAATTTCCTGATGCGGACCCTCGAAACCCGTTGCGGTTTTGTCGATGAGGCAGCCGACACGGCGGAGGCCACGCGAAAACTTGATGAGCGACATTTCGATATCGTCATTCTCGATAACATCATGCCGAAAAAGACGGGGCTGGAATGGCTGGCTGAGCAAAGAGCGATCGGATTTTATGCAGACGCGATTTTAATGACCGCCTATGCCGATCTGGACACCGCCATTCAGGCCATCCGTGCGGGTGCGGCAGACTTCGTGTTGAAGCCGTTCCGCTCGAACCAGATTCTCAATGCCATCTCACGATCCCTCGACCGTTCAAATCTGCAGCGGGAAAATTCGGCGCTGAAATATCAATTGAAGACGGCATCCGAACATATTTTCCTGCGCGACAAGCTGGTGGGAAGCTCGGCCACCATTCAGCAGACCCGAGAAATGATCAGCCGTGTTGCGCCGCTGCCCACATCGGTGCTGCTCACCGGGGAGTCTGGTACGGGCAAGGAAGTTCTGGCGCATTCCATCCACGACCTGTCGGATCGGGCCGACAAGCCGTTCGTGCCGATCAACTGTGCGGCCATTCCTGCAGACATGCTGGAAACGGAGCTTTTTGGCCATGTGAAAGGCGCTTTCACAGGTGCAGACACCCGGCGGGAAGGGTTGTTCCTGCATGCGCAGGGCGGAACGCTGTTTCTGGATGAGATCGGCGAGATGCCGATAGCACTCCAAAGCAAGCTTCTGCGTGTGATCGAAGATAGAAAAATTCGACCTGTGGGCGCGGAGCGGGAGGTGCCTGTCGACATCCGCTTCATCTTTGCGACAAATGCCGATCTGGCTGCCGATGTGGAGAAGGGGCGGTTCAGGGCGGATTTGTTCTATCGCATCAATGTCATGCAAATCTATCTGGCTCCGTTGCGTGACCGTGAGCAAGACGTCTTGGAATTGACCGAGCTGTTCATGAACAAGCTGTCGCAGCAACTGGGCATGCCGCCCGTGGCAATTGACGATGCGGTGCGCGCCATGCTGCTCGCCTATCATTGGCCCGGCAACGTTCGTGAATTGCGCAATTTTATCGAACGGAGCCTTATTCTGGGTCGGTTCCCACTTGATTTGCGCGCAAGCGGTTCCGCTGCAGCCGCAACCGGCACGCTTGAGGAGGTCGAGCGACGACACATCCTGGCTGTGCTCAGTGAAATGGCCGGAAATCGTGATGAAACGGCCAAGCGTCTGGGCATTTCGCGCAAGACGATCGATCGTAAAATGTCGTCCTGGCATGGCTAAAACGACGGGCCTCCCCCCATTTTTCGAAGCCTTGCGGTCTGTCCGCTTCAGGCTTCTGGCAATCGCCTTGTTGCCGACGCTGGTGATCCTGCCGCTCTTGCTCGGCGTCACCATGGTGCGCTGGAGCGGCAAGTTCGATGCCTTGCTCATAACCAAGGTCAACAGCGACTTGACGGTGGCCCATCAATATCTGGCGACAATTCTGGAAAATACAGGTGAACGTCTTGAAGCGATCACCAATTCCGTGCAGTTGCGCGATATCGTTGCTAGCGGAGATCAGGGTTCGCTCGCTGCACTTCTGGAGGACAACAGAAGAAAGCTCAATCTCGATTTTCTCTTTGTCGTAAATGGCAAGGGTGAGATTTCTGCAAGCGCAGGTACGCGGGCGACGAATATCCGCGTAGACTGGCCGGTGCGGGCAACGGCACTCGCAGGTAAGGCATCCTATGCGATCGACATCTTCTCACAGCAGGATTTGGCTGCCCTGTCGCCTTCACTTGTCGAGCGAGCCCATCTCGAACTCGTCCCGACCCAATCAGCACATGCCGCCGACAGGACTGTGGAAACGCGAGGCATGATGATCCATGCCGCAAGCCCCCTGCGGCTGCCGGATGGCGGTTCATCGGCACTTGTCGGCGGCCGGTTGCTCAATCAGAATCTCGACTTCATCGATACGATCAACGATCTCGTCTATCGGCAGGCCAGCCTGCCCGAGGGAAGCCAAGGCACTGCGACGCTGTTTCTGGACGATGTCAGGATCAGCACCAATGTTCGCCTGTTCGAGAATCGCCGTGCCCTGGGAACTCGCGTGTCGGAGGCGGTGCATTCGGCCGTTCTAGGGGCAGGGCAGGTCTGGCTGGATAGCGCTTTTGTCGTCAATGACTGGTATATTTCAGCCTATGAGCCACTGGTAGACAGTTATGGGAAACGGGTCGGCATGCTGTATGTCGGTTTTCTCGAAGCCCCCTTTGCGCGTGCCAAATATGAAACGCTGGGATCTGTGATCGCGGCTTTTCTGGGAATCACCATCCTCAGTATTCCCGTCTTCCTGCGATGGGCTAGAGGTATCTTCAAACCTCTGGAGAGAATGACGCAGACGATCTCCAAGGTCGATGACGGTGACCTCGGCGCCCGTACCGGCCTGCCGCCGATCGGCGATGAAATCGGCCAGGTGGCGGTGCATCTCGATGAGTTGCTGGATCGGTTGCAGCAGCGTGAGGGGGAACTCCGGGCGTGGAACGAAGAGCTGAACGTACGGGTGGAGCAGCGAACACAGGAGTTGCAGCTTGCCAATCTGCGTCTCGAAGCCACGACGAAACAGCTGGTCATGTCCGAAAAGCTGGCAACGATCGGTGAAATCACCGCTGGTGTCGCCCATGAGATAAACAATCCGATCGCCGTCATACAGGGCAATCTGGAAGTCGCCCGCGCCATGCTTGGTGACACGGCAGATGTCGCCCGAACCGAATTCAATCTGATCGACGATCAGGTCGACCGCATCAGCAGAATTGTGGGCAAGCTTCTGCAATTCGCGCGGCCGGAAGAATTCGCCGGTTATGTGGAGCGCCAGAGTCCGAGTACGGTCATCTCCGACTGCATGCCGCTGGTCAAACATGTTTTGAATCGTGCCGGCATCGATGTCGTCAGGCATGACGGCGCCAAGGGTCTTCTGGCGATGAACCGGACAGAACTGCAACAGGTTCTGGTCAATCTCATTGTCAATGCCGCCCATGCCATGCCGCAGGGTGGCACGCTCACTTTGACTGATGTGGATGAAGAACGTCATGGAGCCAGAGGTGTCGCGATCATCGTTGCGGACACGGGTGTCGGTATGAGTGCAGACGTTGTCGAGCGGATTTTCGACCCGTTTTTTACGACCAAACGGCAGGAGGGAACCGGGCTCGGCCTCTCTGTCAGCCAGATGCTGGTCGCACGGCAGGGCGGGGAGATCACTGTCGAAAGCGCCGTCAACAGCGGTACCGCTTTTACAATATGGTTACCGGAAGCTGTCTGACTGCTTGGATGATTAATGTCGAAAATGGCGAAATAAAAGCGAAATTGCGGACATTTTGTCGCATTGCCGGGACAATTTGTCCCAGCGGTTCGCGTCGTTGCGACTATCACTTTGATAAATAACAATTCTGTTTCTGGCACGGGAATTGCTGAGTAGTCATCGGCAACACAAAGACCCTTGCGTGTGAGCGTTCCAAAGAAGGAGCTGCCGCGCTTTCGGGTCCGTGGGCTTGGGACATTGTTTCATATGGATGAGGGCGTGGCCTGTCGAGTAATCGACGGTCACGCCGCAAACCTCGGAACGAATAACAACATCGAAATTCACCGATATCGGTGAATGGAGGGACACACATGACTGCGACGAACGAAACGCTCGCGCCGGTGGCCGCGGGTGCAGGTCTCCTGGACCGCGAACGCATTATCGCCAAACCCGGTTTCAACCGTTGGCTGGTTCCACCGGCTGCGCTGGCCATCCATCTTTGCATCGGCATGGCTTACGGCTTCTCGGTATTCTGGTTGCCGCTGACCAAGGCAATCGGCATCACCTCGACCGTCGCCTGCGCCGATCTCAACCTGGCATCGGCTTTGTTCACGACGACCTGCGACTGGCGCGTCAGTGACCTCGGCTGGATCTACACGCTGTTCTTCGTGCTGCTCGGCTGCTCTGCGGCCATCTGGGGCGGTTGGCTGGAACGCGCTGGTCCGCGCAAGGCAGGCTTCGTATCCGCCATCTGCTGGTGCGGTGGTATGACCATCGCTGCCATTGGCATCATGACCCACCAGCTGTGGCTGATGTGGTTCGGCGCTGGCGTCATCGGCGGTATCGGCCTTGGCCTCGGTTACATTTCTCCGGTTTCCACTCTGATCAAGTGGTTCCCGGACCGTCGCGGCATGGCAACCGGTATGGCCATTATGGGCTTTGGCGGCGGCGCGATGATTGGTGCACCGCTTGCCGATGCGCTGATGCGTCACTTCCGCACGGATGTTTCCATCGGCGTCTGGGAAACCTTCCTCGTCATGGCTGCGATCTATTTCGTCTTCATGATGGCTGGCGCTTTCGGTTATCGCATTCCACCTGCTGGCTGGAAGCCTGAAGGCTGGACCGCACCTGCGGCCAAGAACTCGATGATCACCACCCGCCACGTGCACCTCAAGAATGCGCACAAGACCAAGCAGTTCTGGATGATCTGGCTCGTTCTTTGCCTCAACGTTTCGGCTGGTATCGGCGTTCTCGGCATGGCATCGCCCATGCTTCAGGAAATCTTCGCCGGTTCGCTCATCGGTCTTCCCGAAGTGAAATTCGCCGACCTGACACCTGAGCAACTGGCACAGATCGCCGCGATTGCTGCCGGCTTCACCGGACTTCTCTCGGTTTTCAACATCGCTGGCCGCTTCTTCTGGGCATCGCTGTCTGACCGTATTGGCCGCAAAGGCACGTACTTCACATTCTTTGCGCTCGGCATCGTGCTTTATGCGTCTGCTCCATGGGCGGCAGGTCTTGGCAACAAGGCGCTGTTCGTCGGTATGCTCTGCATCATCGTGTCGATGTATGGCGGCGGCTTTGCGACGATCCCGGCTTATCTGGCCGATATCTTCGGCACGCAGTTCGTGGGTGCTATCCATGGTCGACTGCTGACGGCATGGGCAACGGCGGGCATTATCGGCCCGGTCGTGGTGAACTACATCCGCGAAGCACAGATCGCAGCCGGTATCCCGCGCGCGCAGGTCTATGACTTCACCATGTATATCCTGGCTGGCATGCTGGTGCTGGGCCTCATCGCCAACCTCATGGTCAAGCCGCTGGCAGACAAGTGGTATATGTCGGACGAGGAAGTCGCGGCCCTTCAGGCCAAGACGACGGCCGCCAGCAGCGGTCCGACAGGTTCTTTCGGTATCGGCAAGGGCGGTTTCGACGCCAAGGCTGCAATCGCATGGGCCGTTGTGGGTATTCCAATCGTTTGGGGTATCTGGATCACACTGCAGAAGACGTTCGTTCTGTTCACCTGATGGAACGGCACCATAAAACGGAAAAAGGCGACCGAAGGGTCGCCTTTTTTATCTTTGGCATCACGAAAGTTTCAAAACTCAGTCCATTTTGCCGCTGCTGATCCACCGGCTGACGCCGCGACGAGACGGGGCATGGGTGTTTCGTGTTGAGGCACGGGCGCCTGTTGCGACACACGCTGCGAATTGTTGCCGACATTGAACTGCGTCAGCAATTGCCGCAGGCTTTCTGCCTCCCGTGCGAGACCATGACTTGCAGCCGTGGTTTCTTCGACCATGGCAGCGTTCTTCTGCGTTGCCTGATCCATCAGGTTCACGGCGTCGTTAATTTCCGCCAAGCCATTGGCCTGTTCTTTCGACGCCTCGACAATCGCGGTTACGTTGACGTCGATCAGCCCGACCTTGTTGGCAATATCCTTCAGCGCATCACCCGTCTGGCCAACCAGTTCCACACCGTTGGCCACATGCTGGCGCGATGTGTTGATGAGCTGCTTGATTTCCTTGGCAGCGCTTGCGGAGCGCTGGGCAAGTTCACGCACCTCCTGGGCCACAACTGCAAAGCCCTTGCCCGCTTCGCCAGCCCGGGCAGCCTCTACGCCCGCATTGAGAGCGAGCAGGTTCGTCTGGAAAGCGATGTCATCGATGACGCCGATGATGTTGGTGATTTCGCCGGATGACTGCGAGATTTGGTCCATGGCACCGATGGCGCGGTGGACGATGTCGCCAGAGACTTCGGCGCTCTGCTTTGTCGAGCCTACGAGTTTGCCGGCTTCATCTGCGCGCCTGCTGGAGTCCTTGACGGTGGTGGTGATTTCTTCCAGTGCTGCCGCGCTTTCTTCCAGCGAGGCGGCCTGTTGTTCCGTGCGACGGGCAAGCTGATCGGCGGCAACGCGAATTTCGGCCGAGCCCGAGGCGATGGTCGCGGCGTTCTGGGCGACCGTCTGCATGGTCGAGCGTAGCTTCTCGATCACTTCGTTGAAATCTGCCCGTAGTTTTTCCATGCTGGGAACGAACGCCGTGTCGAGCCGCTGTTGCAACTCGCCTTCTGCAAGAAGGCGTAAGGCAGCGCCCAGTGTCGAAATCGCGCTCATACGCGGTGTGACATCGGTGGCAAACTTGACGACCTTGACGACTTTGCCGCTACTGTCGAGAATGGGGTTATAGGCGGCCTGTATCCAGACTTCCTTGCCGTTCTTTCCGAAACGTACGAATTCGTCGGAAATGAATTCACCCGCAGCCAACCGCGTCCAGAAATCCGCATAGTCCTTGGATGCCGCATAGCCCGGCTCACAAAACAGGCGATGGTGCTTTCCCGCTATCTCGCTCAGACTGTAGTTCAGCGTGTTGCAGAAGTTGTCGTTGGCGGTGATGATCTCGCCGGTCGGCTTGAACTCGATAACGGCCTGCGAACGGGAGATAGCCTCCAGCGTGCGTTCGTCTTCATAGGCCTTGAGCTTCTTGGCGGTGATATCGATCGCGATCTTGACGACTTTGTAGGGCTTGCCGTTGCGGCTGACGGGATTGTAGGATGCTTCGATCCAGATCGGGCGACCGTCTTTGCAAATACGCTTGTATTCGCTGGCGTCATAATTGCCTTTGCCAAGGCTTGCCCAAAAATCGGAGTAAGCTTTGGAACCCGCGTAATCCGGCTCGCAGAATATCCGGTGGTGCTTGCCCTTGATCTCGGCCAGCTCATACCCCAGAGCAGAACAGAAATTTTTGTTTGCCGTCAGAATGTTGCCTTTGAGGTCGAATTCGATCACGGCTTGAGAAGCCGACAGGGCCTCCAGAACATTCCGGTCATCCGCGCTTTTTCCCAGCCAAAGCATGTCGTCTCCAAAGTGAGCTAGACGCCGCGGCAGTGCACTTCATCGTCGCGTGCGTTTTATCGGGGGGGTGTCGTTCCAGGTCATTTACTCGTTCTTTAATTGAATTAGACATCAATAATATTAATATAGGGTTGATAATTTTCTACATTTTACTTAAATTTCTAATGTCCTAAAGTTTAATCGATGATCATTCATGTAAGGCCATGTATAGATACGTATTTTTATTTATGGTTATACCGTTGAATGATCTTGCTTCGCAAAGCCAGTGAAGACGAAAAGCAAAAGGCCTCCCGTTTCCGGAAGGCCTTTGAATTTCTATTGGATGAAAGCAGAGCTTATGCTGCCAGGTCTTCGAGGTCCGCGCCCTTGAACATCTTGGCGAGGTTGAGGAAGCAGATCATGCCATGCTCGTTGGCGATTATGCCTTCGGAGAAAGACTTGTCGAAGGAAGCGGATACTTCCGGGACCGGCTGAACCTGGCTGGCGGGAATGGTCAGGATGTCCGAGACGCGATCGACCAGCATGCCGATGACCATGTTGTGGACTTCAGCCACGACGATGGCGCTGCGCTCGTTGGCGACTGTGCTCTTCATGCCCAACTTGTAGGCGAGATCGATAATCGGGATAACCGAGCCGCGAAGGTTCATGACGCCGATCACGTCTTTCGGCGCGTGCGGAAGAGGTGTGGATGGAGCCCAGCCGCGAATTTCACGGATTGTGGTCGTTTTGACGCAGAACTCCTGATCGTGCAGACGAAACGCGATGATTTCCAGAGTGTCGCCACCGAAGTTCGTAGAATTAATCGTAACCATCAGAATTCTTCCCAATCCTTGTTCTGGGCTAGTGCAAGCGCACCGACGCTTGCGTATCCGGACTTTGGCATCCTGCCTGGTGTACGAACAACCGGGGTATTCTCTTCCGGCTTCATTCTGTGATTCGTAGCAGAAGAGTGTTTCCCAAATCTAAACTGCGTTAACAAATTTCTCAAAACGTCTGCTTCATGCGCCAAGCTGTGGCTGGCGGCGGTCGTTTCTTCGACCATGGCAGCATTTTGCTGAGTGTTGGTGTCCATTGCTTCGACGGCGTGGTTGATTTCTTTCAGTCCACTTGCCTGCGAACGCGCCGTATCCACGATGGCGACGACATTTGTGTTGATCTCTGCAACCTGCGAAACGATCGTATCCAACGCCTTGCCGGTTTCGCCAACCAGGTTCACGCCTTCCTTGACCTGTTCGGAGGAGGTTGTGATGAGGGTCTTGATTTCCTTGGCTGCTTGCGCGGATCGCTGGGCCAGTTCACGAACCTCTTGCGCAACAACGGCAAAGCCCTTGCCCGCTTCTCCGGCGCGCGCGGCTTCAACACCGGCATTCAAAGCCAGAAGGTTGGTCTGGAACGCGATATCGTCGATGACGCTGATGATATTGCCGATTTCGTTCGACGACTGCGAGATACGGCCCATGGCCGCAATCGCCTTGTTGACGACGGCGCCGGAATGCTCGGCACCTGCTTTCGTCTTGGCCACCAGTTCGCCAGATTCTTCCGCACGCGCCGTATTCTCGCCGACGGTTCGGGTAATCTCGTTGAGTGCTGCGGAGGTTTCCTCTACGGCGGCCGCCTGCTGTTCCGTGCGTTTTGCGAGATTGTCGGATGCTTCGCTGACCTCGCGCGATCCGGTTGCAATGCCGCTGGCGCTTTCAGCAACTTCGCGCATTGCGCCCTGCAACTTATGGAGCGAGCTGTTCAGGTCCTGACGGACTTTTTCCAGTGTTGGAATGAAAGGCTTTTCAATCGTTGCCGTCAGGTCTCCGCTGGCAAGAGCCGTCAGGCTTGCAGCCAGATCGTCCACGGCGCGAACACGCTCGGTCACATCCGTTGCAAATTTGACGACTTTGAAAACTCGACCGTCCTGATCCATGATGGGATTGTAGGACGCCTGAATCCAGACGTGCTTGCCGGTCTTGCTGATGCGCTTGAATTCCGCCGAAATGAATTCGCCCGCGGCAAGCTTGCGCCAGAATTCCGTATACTCCGGGCTGTTGCGGAATTGTTCTTCGCAGAACATCCGGTGATGCTGGCCCCGGATTTCGTGGAGGCTATAGCCCAGACAGTTCAGAAAATTTTCGTTGGCGGTGATGATTTCACCCGAAGGTGTAAATTCGATGATCGCCTGAGCCCGCGAGATCGCATCGAGTTTTCCAGCGTCCTCAGCGGATTTCGTTTTTTCCTGCGTGATGACAGTTGCGATCTTGACGATGCTTTTGACCTTGCCGCCCATGATCACGGGATTATACGAGGCCTGAATCCATACTTCGCCGCCGCCTTTTGCGATCCGCTTATATTGTTGTGCCTGAAATTTTCCTTCGCGCAGATTTTCCCAGAAAGTCCGGTATTCTGCACTCTTTGCATAGGCTGGTTCACAGAACAGGCTGTGATGTTTGCCAACGATCTGATCTGCGGTGTAACCCATCGCCCGGCAGAAATTTTCGTTCGCTGAAAGAATTTTGCCGCTTGTGTCGAACTCGATCATTGCCTGAGAGCAACTGAGCGCAGTGAGAACGGCTTTTGAATGCGTTCCGAGAAGAGATAGCACTTGGATGACACTCCATTGCACTGGATCGTCAGTTCGTCCGGTGCGGCTTTTGCTGTTGCGCGCGGACCTGATCAGGTGGCCAACTCCCACTGTTCAAGGCAACAACAATTCATCTACAAGATTGTGTTTAAGAATATCTGAATTTGACGGATGTCTAAACGCTTATTTAGCTACTGAAAGCCATGATTTTTCCTATGGAGCAGGCGCTTCAGTATTCTTTTTCGTAGAATATGCCCGCCGCACCTTCGCCATCGCCGCCCGCTTCGCCACGCAATTTGACGCCGCGCCCTACATCAAGATTGATGATGGCCTTGGCGCCGGAACTGCCGCTTTGTTCAAGCTCCAGATAGGTCCGGTCGTTCAGATATTTGCCAGCCGAAACGCGCGCCTGCCCTTCCGAGTCGGTGGAAATATCCAAATCGTCTATGCCCAAATTGCTGCGCAGACTATCGAACAGGGATGTCGAGCGTCCGCCTGCCAGCTGACCTGCTGCATCCGCCAGCCGTGCGATCTGTAACGCAGACAGCTTGGACATGGATTGCCCAAAGATAAGCTGCGCCATGACCTCGTCCTGCGGTAACGCAGGAGACGAGGTGAAGGCGAAGGCCGGATCGTTGGCGTTTCCGGTTACCGACACGGTCACGGTGGTGGAGCCGGCGGTCGATTCCGCTGCCATGTTCAGCACTGGGACGAGACCGCCCCCGAACGTGATGTCGCCGGTCGTGAAATCCAGTCTCCGCGTCAGGATTTCAAGTCTGCCGCGGCGCATTTCAAAGCCGCCTGAGACCACAGGATCTGCGGCCGTGCCACGTACTGTCAGGCTACCCGTCAATTCGGCGTCGATACCCCGACCGCGAACGAATATGCCACTGGGCGCATTGATCTGGAGGTCGAGCGCAATGGTGGAGGAACTGCCCGAGCCACCTTTGTCGGCGTTCAGCTTTCTCTCTTGGGCCCGCACGGCAGGCGGCGCGTTCTTGTGCTTGACGTCGATCTGGGCGAGAGATGCGGGTAGGCGCTCCGGTATCGTGATCGCGCTTTTCTCCAACGTTAGCGTGCCGCCAAGCACGGGTGAGTTCAAAACCGGCCCTTTCAGCGTCAGCGTGCCGCTGGCATTTGTGGTAAACAGCGTTCCGTCATTATAGGCGGCACGGTTGAGCGTAATGGTGAGGTCTGCGGGAAAACCGGAGCCGGGTGTTATGCCAACGGTGCCGGTGCCGGAGATGGTTCCGCCACCGGCCAGCCTGCCTGTCAGGCGCGCAATGGTGGCTCGGTCGCGATCGAGATTGATCGTCGCGCCGAGATTGTTGATCGTCAGGTTCCGACGCACATCCGTGACACGGGTGCCATCCGTCGTAATGCCGCCGGTGACGATGGGGGCAGAGGCGGTGCCTTCGATCTTCACGTCGATTGCGGCCCTGCCTTCTACGTCGAAGCCCTGCGCTGCGGTCTGGGCGGCAACTGCGCCGAACGGCAATGTTCCCTTGAATGCCATGGAGAGTGGGCGGTTGCCATCGACACCCAGCGTTCCGCCGCCGGAAAGCGACAGCCCGCCCTGACCGGTCACGTCGGTATCGAGGCGGAGCGTTCCACCGGCAAAGCGCCCATTGGCCTTGATGCCGAGAGCGCCGAGACCGGCGGCGCGGGTCTGGCTTACAGCGGCATCGGACCAGGTCAGATCATAATCAATCGCCGGGTCGGAGGCCGACCCCTTTGCCGTGACTGTTCCTGAGATCGTGCCTGCTGCGTCCAGACCGGGTGCGAATGCATTGGCGAGATTGGCCGGAAGGGCGCGTATCGTGGCCTTAAGATCAAGCGCGGAGCCTGCCGTACCACTGACTTCGACGCGCCCGTTCCCGGTTTGTATGACGAGGCCTGCAATGCGGGCAGTACCGCCTTCAACCGCGATGGCGGTGGGTTGAGCAAGCCTCACCGGTATATTACGCGGTGTTGCAGACAGGGCGTCGATTTTGACCGCGAGTGCGCCTGTACCGGTGTCGGCGCTTCCTTTCAGTATCAATGGCGCGTTGTCGTAGCGAGCGTTGAGATCGAAGGTGGTTGCCGTACCAGAGTGATCGATATCGAGGTCGAGACCGGAGATGGAAACAGCACCGGCGTTGATCGTTTCTGCGGTTACCTTGCCGTTGGCAGCAAGTGCCAGAAGATCATCGATCTTGAGGTCCGCCACGAATTTCGAGACGGAACTGGTTCCCTGCGCAATGTTGCTGCCCGATGCGCGAATGGTGGCTGCGATTTTGCCACCGGAGTTCGACAAGGCGACATCACCCTTTACGTCACCATTTGCCTGTTGCGCCGCAAGGGCCGCCAACAGAGAGAGGTCGGGAAAGTCGAATGTCAGGGTGCCCGTGGGAAGAAACTGCTGCGTGAACTGAAGCTTTCCGGTCAGAACATTGCGCCCGACGGTCACGTTCAATGCTGGAACCGTCGTTCCCGTTTCTCCTTGAAGCAGCTCCCCCGATGCATCGATAACCTGCCCGTCCAATGTGCCGCTTGCTGTCAACGTGGCTTGTGGGGCATTCGGGTCGGCCTTGCCCTTGGCAGAGAGTTTCAGTGCAGCCAATGTCCGCCCTGCAAGCGTCGCCCTCGCCGCGTTCAGGTCGAGCTGAAACTCTGCCGCGCCCAGCGGTCCGTTGGCATCCAATGAAAAGCCCAGAGCGCCGGATGCTTGCGGCGTCAGTTTTTCGAGTGCCGGCAAACGACCGCCAAGCTTGGCGACGACATTTCCGTTCTCAACGGCCAGATTGCCATTGGCTTCCAGGGTGCCGGACTTGATGACAAGATTTTCGATGCTTGTACGGCCACCTATCGTGCTGTCGAGATAGGCATCGATGGCAATCGTCGTGTCGAATTTATCCGCAAGTACCGGCGGAAGTACGGCTGGGAGCACGAAGAGGCGAAGATTGCTCGTAATGTTGCCTGCTGACAGATCATAGGTGCCGCTTCCGGTTCCGCCGATGCTGGCGCTCTCCAGCGTTGCCCCTTCGAATGCGATCGTGCCGGGAGAAATCCGCAACGGCGCGGTCAGCTTCAGCGGTGCCTTGATCGCTCTTTCGAGATCCGGGGCGATCAATGCGGACTGGGCGATGCTGACGAAGGTCTTTACCGTTCCGGTCTGGCTTGCCAGATTGAGGTCGCCACTTCCTGCGGTAATCTTGACGTCATCGAAACGACCTTGTGGCAAAGCCAGTGAACGGAGCGACGCGGACGCATCGAGTTTCGCGGCGCTTGCATTGCCGCGAAGGGAAAGATCGATACCGTTGACGAGGGCGCTCACTTCGCCGCCATCGATGGGCACGCGTATATCGACGGGACCATCCGTGCCGATGAGGTTTGCCGTCAAATCGTTCTGGCCTTGCTGGTCGACAGCACCGGACGCGGTCAGCAACAGCTTTCCGGTTTCGATATTGCCGCTTTCGACACTGATACGACCGCTCGGAGCGATGCTGGCAGCTATATCCAGCTTGGTCTGACCGGAAAAGAGCTGTCGCACCACCGGCGGCAGAAGCATGTCCGGCTGGCCACCGCCTTGAAGCTCCAGGTGGCGTGTTCCGTCGCTGGCAAGCCGATGGCGTCCATTGAGCTCAAGCACGGGATTGCCATCAACCGCACCGCTGAGCTTGCCGGTCCAGTCCGATAGTGCTCCGTCTCCCTTTAACGCCAGAGCCACGGCAGGCGTGTTCGGTAGACGCAGGAGCGTAGCCAACAGACCTCCCTTTGGTTCATCTAGGGACGCATCGAGCTTCAGAAGATTTTCGTTCGGCGAAAAAGCGATATCGGCAACGACTTTGGCATTAGGCTCGTCTTTGCGATTTGCGGCTAGCGAAAGAGCAATCGTGTTGCTGCTTGCGTTGCCTTTACCCGTTGCTGCGAGCTCGAACATACGGCCTGCCAGCTTTTCCCCGAGCCTGATATCGAGCAGGGCGAGGTCGTCGACCGTGATGTTTACGGGGAGCGAAAAACCCCTCTCGTTTTTTTCAGCAGTCTGCTGGGCGGGAAGAGGGGGTCTTTGCACGTCGACATTGAGAACGCTGATCCGCTGCGCATGGAAGGTACCTTGCAGCAGCGCCATAGGGGACCAATCGACCTCGATGCCGTTGAGTTGCGCATATCGACCATCGCGGTCTGACAGCGTAACGCGGTCCAGGCGCAGATCGCCCGTGAGCAGTCCGGTGGGGGATGATATTTCGATGGCCTGATCCGGCGTGGAGATCAGCGACGACAGCTTAGAGGCAGCAAATTGGGAGCCCGTCGGTGTCAGTCCGATGAACATGACCGCCAGCACCAGCAAAGCCACGCCGCCGAGGGCAACGTAGATGATCCATGTCAACAGTCGAATCAATGCGGTCATCAAACGTATTCTTCACTCTGCTGGTTGTCTTGAAAGGCCGCTCTGTTCAAAAAGACTGGCCTATACCGGCATAGATGCCAAAGCTGCTTCCACCCTCGTATTTCTTGAGTGGCATGGCGACGTCGAGACGCAATGGTCCAAACGGTGTCGCATAACGAAGACCGATGCCGGCCCCGGCGCGGATATCGGAAAAATCCGGAGCGAGGTCTGAAGAGACCACACCCGCATCGAC
Organism: Rhizobium sp. Leaf262; assembly: GCF_001422245.1. Lineage (GTDB taxonomy): Bacteria > Pseudomonadota > Alphaproteobacteria > Rhizobiales > Rhizobiaceae > Agrobacterium. The sequence goes on along the minus strand of NZ_LMMM01000021.1, from coordinate 57,872 downwards.
GAATGGGACAAGGCCGATCGTGTCCGTCACCTTGAAACGTGCTTCCAGGGAACTGACAACGTAGGAGCGGCCACCGGTTGCTTCGCCTTCATCATTATAGGGCGAAATCTCCTGATAGCTATATCCGCGAACCGATCCGCCGCCGCCGGCATAAAAACGTCTCGTTGCCGGTACGTCCTCCAGCGAGCTTACGCCGATCAGGACCCCACCTGCAATCTTGCCTGCCAGTACGACCTGATCGTCCGAACCCAGGCCCTTGTAACCTGTCGTCGAGCCTTCGAACGACGAAAAGAAGGTGCCGTTCAACGCTTCGTAGCTGGGCTTGGCCGAAATCGATGCGCGGAAACCTTCGGTTGGGTTGAGTTTGTCGTCGCGCATGTCGCGCACGAATTCCAGCGGTATCGAGGTCGTCAGGTACTGATTGTTGCCGAAAGCATCGTCGGTATCTGTCCACTCCACTTCAAAACCGGCCGACGCGGTGTCGTAGTCGTTGAACTCGTAAGAAAAGCCCCCATAGCCCGTAACCGATCTGGCATCATAGGTGTCGGGATGTTCGGTCTTTGCCTTCAAACTGGCCGTGAACGTGGTCGCGGGGTTGAACACACCCGGCTTGGTGAAAATGATACCGGCAGAATAGTCCATATCCTGCACGTTAGATGCTTCACCAAGCCTCGATACCGCGCCCTCGATCCGCAGAGATTCAGCTTTGCCGAAAAGGTTGCGATGACCCCAGTAACCCTGGAGCCCAATGCCTTCGGTCGTGGAATATTGCGCGCCGACCCCCAGATAGCGATGCTTCCCTTCCGAAACCTCGATTGTCAGAGGGATCGTGCCGTTGGGTGCCAGCACTGTCGCTTCCTTGATGGTGATGCTGGAAAAGACGCCGAGCTTGCGCAACCGGTCCGACGCCTTGCGCAGTTTTTCCGGCGAATAGGGTTCTCCGCCGTTGAGGCGGGAATAGCGACGAATGAAATCCTGATCGACCGTACGCTGTCCCTTGACTGCCACTTCACCCAGTGGTGCGACGGGCCCGCCTACGGCGGACATGGTCAGATCAACGGTATCGTTGGCATGATTGGCAACGGCTTCGCGCTTGGTCAGTTTGGCGAGTGGACGTCCTTCCGCCTTCAAATCATCAACAAGCTTGTTGCCTGCCTTGATAATGGCAAGCGATCTGGCATCGCCGCCGGTGACAAGGCCGTATTGATCAAGGTCGCGCCCAGCAACGTCGCCCTCTAACCTCACATTTCCCAGTTTGAAGACAGGACCGGGCGATACATCTATGACCACCGGAACGGGGCCGGAGCGATTGAAGGACGGATTGGGTGGAATGGAATCGATGTCCTGTCCGGCAACCGTTACTTTGACGGTTCCGCCATAGCGGGCGTTTTCATAAAGCGCGGCGATGAGACGCTCGCGATCGTCTCTGGCACGAATCAACAAACCCAGATCACCCGACGCGGGTTTGTCGGGCTCGGATGCCAAAAGGGAACTGTTGGTCAGGCTTTCCTGGAGTTTGGTATCCGCGTCTGGAGTATTGAGGGTGACGGTGAACTTTACAGGATCGAGTACCTGCTGCTCCTCGTCATCGGACCCGAAAATGTTGATGCCGAACAGCTTGAAGGCATAGGCGTTTCTGGCAAAACCCGGATATAGTGCAACGGATGCTGCGACCGCCATTGCGGTGCCGGCCTTCCAGAACGCAGTACTTTTCTTTGGGTCAGTCCGTCGTTTTGGCATACGCTACTTTATGGTTGAGCATTTATTATCGGCCCCACCGGTTTCCCATCCGTTAACATTCAAGCTTAATCATAAACTGACAAAATGGCACCCTGAAAAGCACTTTTTGCAGCCTAAAACGCAAAAGCCCCGGCGAACCGGGGCTTTCTCGTGTACCAAAACCGCGCTTTTAGCGGCAACGTGCCGTGTAGCGCTGACCGTACTGGTCGCGATAGTAGCAATAGCCTGGCTCGGAAGCGTTGCCGATCAGCGCGCCGCCGACGCCACCGATTGCCGCGCCCACGGCTGCGCCGCGTACGTTGCCCGTGACGGCACCACCGATAACGGCACCGGATACGGCACCGATGGAAGCACCCTTTTCAGTCTGCGTGCAGCCTGCAAGCGTCAAACCGATGACGGCGAAAATAATAGCCTTTTTCATGAACTCTCTCCAACGTTACATACGAGCTCTATGGCTCTTGGTAGGCGTCCCATAGGTTATCTGCGGCGACTGCTACCTCCGACCGCGACAGATATCTAACAAGTCGAATGTGTTAATGGAAGCCTCCCCTTATCAGGCTGCGCTCCCGGCCCCAATCGATTGTGCCCTACTGAACGAGGTGGAAAAGGAAAAGTTCCATTTCGTCGCCAGTTTGATGTGAATCAATTTTGCTCTTTGCTAAATATCTTATAGGTATTCCTGGAATGGTTCAAAAGTAGGGGCGAATTGACGCAGTTTTTCACAAATGGCGTCGACGGGGTTGACGGCTCAAGGAGGTGAGCCGACAACGACTGCAAGAATTCTGGAGCATGGAATGGACTTCGAGGCATATTTCAAGACCGAACTGGATGGTTTGCATTCGGAAGGTCGTTATCGCGTGTTCGCCGATCTGGAGCGACAGCAGGGCAATTTCCCGCGCGCGACCCGTTACACCACCAGCGGTGAAAAGCGTGACGTGACGGTGTGGTGTTCCAACGACTATCTCGGCATGGGACAGAATCCGAAAGTCATTGAAGCCATGAAGGCCGCCATCGACCACTGTGGCGCGGGTGCGGGAGGCACCCGGAATATTTCTGGCACCAATCACTATCACGTTCAGCTGGAGTGTGAACTGGCTGACCTGCATGGAAAAGAATCGGCACTGATCTTCACGTCCGGTTACATTTCCAACTGGGCGACGCTGGGAACACTCGGACAGAAGATACCGGGGCTGATCATCTTTTCAGATGCGCTCAACCATGCATCGATGATCGAGGGCATTCGCCATGGCCGATGCGAAAAGGTCATCTGGAAACATAATGACCTTGAGGATCTCGAAGCGAAGCTGAAAGCGGCTGATCCTGCTGCTCCCAAACTCATTGCTTTCGAGTCGGTCTATTCCATGGACGGTGATATCGCACCGATCAAGGAAATATGCGATCTCGCCGATAAATACGGTGCGATGACCTATCTGGATGAGGTTCATGCTGTCGGCATGTACGGTCCACGTGGCGGCGGAATTGCCGAGCGTGAAGGCCTGATGCACCGGGTGACGATCATCGAGGGTACTTTGGGAAAAGCCATCGGCGTCATGGGCGGCTATATCGCCGCTTCGGAAGCGCTGTGTGACTTCATCCGCTCCTTCGCATCCGGGTTCATCTTCACGACAGCTTTGCCGCCTTCGCTGGCTGCCGGCGCCGTTGCCTCCATCCAGCATCTGAAAGCCAGCCCGTTCGAGCGGGCACGCCATCAGGAGCGTGTTCGCACCCTGCGCACCATGCTGGATCAAAGCGGCATCCCGCACATGAACAACCCAAGTCACATCGTGCCTGTGATGGTCGGCGATGCGGCCAAGTGCAAATGGATTTCCGATATTCTTCTGGATGATCACGGCGTCTACGTTCAGCCGATCAATTATCCGACGGTACCACGCAAGACCGAGCGCCTGCGGATCACGCCGACGCCTCTGCACAGCGATGCAGATATGAAGCAAATGGTTGATGCGCTCCATCAGCTGTGGTCGCGCTGCGCCCTGGCGCGTGCCGTCGCCTGACAGCTTCAATCCATTGGATCAAGGTCGCGGATCGTTGAGTCCGCGTCTGACCTCCACAGATGGTGGTTGCTCAATTTAAAGAGTCACTGCACGTCATTTAAAGGCCGCTGGACGACGTTCAGGCGGCTTTTTGCTTTTTCTGGATTATATCGAGGGCGCATTGGCGGGCGTCAGCGTCAGCACGGAGCACATCTTTAATCGTGTCGACGCTTCTGCCATCATCGATACGGTCCATCACCACCTCAACGATATCGGCCATATCCAGAAAGCCGATGCTTCCTTCAACGAAGGCGTGGAATGCGGTCTCATCCGCAGCATTCAAGACTGCGCCTTGGGCACCGCCGCGCTGCAGCGCGGTTTTCGCAAGGCGTAATGCCGGGAAGCGTTCTTCATCAGGCGCTTCGAAATCCAACCGCGCAAGCTTGGTGAAGTCGAGCCGTTCCACATCGATCTTGCCACGTGCTGGATAGGTCAAGGCGTAGGAAATCGCGGTTCGCATATCCGGGCACCCAAGCTGGGCAATCACAGACCCATCCGAGTAGGCGACCATCGAATGAACGATCGACTGGGGATGGATGATGACCTCGATCTGCTCCGGCGTCAGATCGAAAAGATATTTCGCCTCGATCATTTCCAACGCCTTGTTGAACATCGAAGCGCTGCCGATAGACACTTTCAGACCCATCGACCAGTTCGGATGGGCGCGGGCAACGTCGGCGGTGACGCCGGACATCTGTTCGCGGGTGAAGGTTCGAAAAGGTCCGCCGGATGCCGTCAGGATGACCCTTTCGACGTTATCCTTGTTGCGGGGCTCCAGGCATTGGAAAATGGCGCTGTGCTCGCTGTCCACCGGTATCAGTTGGCCGCCGCCCTGAGCGACCGCCCGGATAAAAACTGCCCCGGCCGAAACCAGGCATTCCTTGTTGGCAAGCGCGATGTTGGCTCCACGGCTTGCTGCCGTCAGTGTCGGCTCCAGTCCAGGGGTTCCTGCAATGGCCGCCATGACCCAGTCCGCGTCCATGCTTGCGGCTTCCTGCAAGCCGCTTCTGCCTGCCGCCACATGTATGCCGCTTCCTGCGAGCGCATCCTTCAATAGGTGATAATTCTCTTCCTGTGACGTCACCGCGAGACGCGCACCCAGCGCCCGTGCCTGCTTTGCCAGAAGCTCGATATTTCCAGCGCCGGTCAGTGCCATGACGTCAAACCGTTCTCGACCACCAAGCTGGCCGATGACATCCACCGTATTGGCACCGATGGAGCCGGTCGAACCGAGTACGGTCAGTTTTTCGGGTGAAGTCGATCCCTGCTTGTGTGTCATGTCGATCCGGGTTGTTTCATCTTTATCGTCTAAAGCGTCTACCCGCGAAAGGTGGGCAGAACAAGGAGAAAGCCAGTCTCGCGATAACCCGTTCGATGGTTACGCCGTTCCAGCAAAGATCATCAGATATTGAACGTCCTGCCTCAAAGAGGCCGCAGAACTTTCGATTGCTTGCTTTATTGTTGAGGCGTCCGGGCTTATGGCTAATGACGCGACGAGGCAAAGAGGTGGAGCATGCGGCGTTTTTTTGTTTCCAGTGGCTGGATATTCGCCGCGACCTTGGTGTTGGTGCTTGTTTTTATCCCGTTCGACCCGATCCTTTCGCAAAGGGCGCAAGCCCTTCCGGAAAAGATAGTCGTCTTCAACAAAGCCATTACAGATTTCGGCACCTTCCGCTGGATGCTTTATAGCACCGGCCTGCTTGCAATCATCGCCTATGTGACGGCGCGCGGGCTTGCCACATCGTCGCATGCCAGCCGCATCCGAACCATCTGGAGACTGTTGCTCTACTTCTTCCTCACCATTGGCACGGCAAGCATTCTGGTGCATCTGCTGAAATTCGTGATCGGTCGCGCAAGGCCCGAACTGCTGATGGACATGGGTGCCTACAGCCTGACGCCTTTCACGGGGGACAATCTCTATGAGAGCTTTCCGTCCGGTCATTCTGCCGCCGCAGGCTCTTTCTTCGGCGCATTTCTCATGCTGATCCCTCGTTTTCGCGTGGTGTTCATGGGGCTTGCGCTGGTGATTGGCGTTTCACGGGTTATCGTCGGTGCGCATTACCCCAGTGATGTGGCGGCTGGCCTGTTGCTGGGCACATGGACGGCAATGGCCTTCGCCTTTCTCTTCGCCCGATATCAGTGGTTGTTCCGGTTCGATGAGACGGGTTGGCCACACCCGAAAAACGCCGCACCTTCCGTGTGACAGGGGACGTGAACATGCACAACAAAATCAAGACCAAGGTCGTGATCGCAGGAGGCGGGCCAGCGGGCATGATGCTCGGGCTTCTGCTCGCACGCGCCAATGTAGATGTGGTCGTCGTGGAGAAACATGGCGATTTCCTGCGTGATTTTCGTGGCGATACGATCCACCCTTCGACCTTGGATATCATCGAACAGCTGGGGTTCATTCGCGAATTTCTTGCTCTCCCGCACACGCGTGCAGAAAAGCTGCACGCGCAGATCGCCGGACGCAATATAACGATTGCCGACTTCTCCTGGCTGCCGATCAGGCATCGCTTTATCGCTTTCATGCCGCAATGGGACTTCCTCAACTTTCTTGCGGGAAAAGCAGGACAGTTCGATAACTTCCGGCTTTTGATGAACGCGCCGGTCACTGACCTCTTGCGGCAGGGCGACAGGATTTGCGGACTTCAAGTCGATACGCCTGAGGGACCGCTTACGATCGAAGCCGATGTCGTGATCGGTGCGGATGGTCGCAACTCGGTCATCCGCGAAAAGGCTGGGTTGGAGATCGAGCGTTTCGGCGAGCCGACGGAGGTGGTGTGGATGCGCCTTTCGAAACAGCCAGACGATCCCAAGGAGACGATGGGGCATGCCGGTCCTCGGCAGGGATTCGTGCTCATCGACCGTGGCGACTACTGGCAATGCGGTTACGTCGTGCGCAAAGGCACTTTCGACGTCATGAAGGCAAAGGGGCTGGAGGCATTTCGGGCAAGGGTTTCGCAAGTATGTCCGTTGCCGACCGACCGTCTGGAAGAAATACGCAGTTGGGACGACGCCAGCCTGCTGACGGTGCGCATCGACCGCCTGACGCGATGGTGGAAGCCGGGGGTGATCTGTATCGGCGATGCGGCCCACGCGATGTCGCCGATCGGCGGTGTGGGGGTCAACCTCGCCATTCAGGACGCAGTCGCCGCCGCAAACGTTCTTATCCCGGCGCTGTCATCCGGAGGCTCGATTTCTGACACTGATTTGTCAGCCATTGAAAAGCGCCGCTCTTTTCCCACCAAAGCGATCCAGCGCCTGCAATTGATGATGCGCAGCCGCAAAAAGGATCAACCTAAAACCAAACGAGCAGATGGCCCGCCGGCTTTCGTGCTTGCAATCATGCGCTTTCCGCTGCTGGCACATCTTGCAGGGCGTTTGATCGGTTTTGGTGTGAGGCGCGAAAAACTCAGATATTGAGTGTGTCGAACTCGCGTTCTTCGTACAGACGCCGCAATATCGCTGCCGTGCCCCGTGCTCCGTCCAAATCAAGGTCGATACTGCCGGGTTCCGGCAAGTCGAGCGCGCGGTTTATCGCTTCCACCATCGATTCTTTTGAGATCGCGCTTTCGTCAAGAACATGAGCGAGGCCGAGTTTTGCAAGGCGACCAGCGCGGGCGCCCTGTTCCGTCTCGCCACCCGTTGCGAAAGGTATCAAAAGAGAGCGGCATTTCGCCTGCAATATGTCGCAGACCGTATTGTATCCTGCCTGTGATATCGACAAACGGGCACCAGAAAGCAGGCTGGCAAAATCCTTACGGAATCGAAAAACGGACACGCCGCTGCCGGCTCGTGCGGAAATGTCGTCGAAGTCGGCCTGCGGCATGTTGGGGCCTGTAATCAGGCACCAGCTTTCGACCCTTTCGATTTGGCTGGCCACATCGAGCGCTGCCCTGATCAATGTCGCGCCCACGGCTCCTCCGCCTGCGGACACCACGACATCAAAACGATCTTGAGAGGCCGCAGGTTTCGATGGCGCAACAAGGCCTGTGTAGATGACACGCTGCCGGATCTGTTCGGCCAGCGGGAAAGTGTCTTCCAGCCGGACGAAGTTCGGGTCCGCGTGCACCAGAATGGCGTCGAAATGTTTCTTGACGAGCTTGATGGTCTCTTCATCCCGGCCCGGCTTGGCTCGCTCCTGCAGAATATCGCGCAGGGATGTGACGACCAGTGGTCTTTCGGTGCTGTTTTCGATGGCGCTGAGAAGAGGCATCAGCTCGAAGCGGACCTGTCTGCGTCCGAAAGGAAATGCCTCGATAATCACGATATCGGGCCGTGTCCCGTGGTAGGCGCCTAAAAGCATGCTGGCGCGGTTGTCCTTGAAGACGTCATCTACCGGCTTCCCCGTGGCATCCACCAACCCTGAGAAACTGCCATCGCCAACTGCAATGGGCGGCAATTCGATGTGCCGGATACCTTCAGCCGGAAAACCGGGAACGGGCATTCCACCCGTCACCATGGTGACATCGAAACCGTCTGTCACCAATGCGCTTGCCACCCTGCTGGCGCGGGCAATGTGACCGATGCCCAGAAGGTGCTGAACATAAAAGAAAACACGCGGCGCGGATCGGGTAGAGGTCAAACGCTTTTGTCCCATTCCTGCTCGAACAGAGTTTTCAACTCCGTGATGCTGTTTCTATGATCGAAAGATGTGCGCACCCTATGCTCGGCGGCGTCACCCAATCGTGTCCGCAGCGCCGGGTCCGTGGCCGCTTGTTCCAGAGCCTTTGAAAAAGCGACTGGATCGTCAGGCGCCGTTAGCAATCCGTTTTCACCATCCACGAAGAACTCGGGAATGCCTGATATGTTGGTGGAAATACAGGTGAGGCGCTGACTGGCTGCCTCCACCAGAACGTTCGGCAGGCCGTCCCGGTCGCCATCACTTGTAATGCGGCAGGCCAGTGCGAAGAGGTCGGCTTGCCGATAGTGCTCCAGCACCTGGGTCTGATCCATCGCGCCCGTCCAGACGATGCGCTCGGAAATTCCGAGTTCTTCCGCCAACGGTTTCAGTCTCGCCAGCTCGTCGCCGCCGCCGATGTGGGTGAAGTGCCAGTGCAAGGATGATGGCAGAGCGGCAAGGGCGCGCAAGAGGATGTCGATGCCTTTTTTCCTGACGGCGCGACCAACGCTGAGAATGCGGACCGGATCGTTGGGATCGGAGCCATTGCGTGAGCTGCGCGGACCCTCGAAATGTGGGAATCGTGTAAGATCGAGGCCGTGATAGCTGAGGTGCACTCTTGCCTTGTCGCTCGCCAGATTTTGCAGGTGCCTGAAACCACCAGCGGTACAGGTGACGGCCCAACGCGCGCTGTCGAGCTTCCTTGAAAGGTCCAGATCACCGGACGTCCAGATATCCTTTGCATGTGCCGAGATCGTCCAGGGGATGTCGGTGATCAAATGCATGTATGCGCCGACGGACGCTGGCGTGTGAATGAAGTGAACGTGTAGCCAGCCTGCATCCGCAGGCCACTCATGCGCGAGAACGGCGGCTTGCCCGAAACGGCGGAAGCGATTGCGGCTCATATCATGGCGCAGGTCGTTAAAGAATTGCCGCAGTGCTCTGCCAAAACCGGGTCGCTTTCGGCATGCCCAGAGCGCCTTCAAGACGCGAACCGGTTCTTCGTGCAGATATTCTGGCAGGTAGAAGACCTTGGCCCTGATCTCGTCGTGCACCGGATGACGCTTCTTGTCGGTCGGACGGCGCATGGAAACGAGTTCCAGTTCCAGCCCGGCCCGTTCCAACCCCAACAGTTCCTGCGCGATAAAGGTTTCCGAAAGGCGCGGATATCCTTTCAGAAGAACCACGATTTTCTTTTTGACGGTCACGATATCCGCGTCTCTTTCTGACATCAGGCGCTTGCGGGCAGCACTTTGACAGCATCTTCCGGCTGAAGCCATTCGGCAATGCGTCTGGAAATATTCTCCAACCCGTCGAGTTTGAGGTTCTTGCCATTGGCAGACGGTGGCGCGCGGTGGAGGAGGTCCTTCAGTGCCTGCGCCATCTTCTGCGGATCTTCCGCCTCTTCCGGCAGTAGCATGTCGAACAGGCCGAGGTCAGATGCGCGGCTTGCTCTTATCAACTGCTCTTCGCGGGGAACGATGCGCGGTACGATCAGCGCCGGTTTGTCGAAGGAAAGGATTTCGCAGACGGTGTTGTAGCCGCCCATGGAGACCACGGCCTTGGCCCCCGCAACGATATCTTCCATGCGATTGTCGAATTCGATGATCTCGATATGGGGAATATCCGACGTGTTCTGCATGAAGCGCTGCCGCTGCTCACCCGGCATGTAGGGGCCTAGCACGATCAGCGCCTTTTGCGTCAGTTCCGGGTCGGCCTTGTAGGCATTGATGACATCATCGATGAGTTCGCTGCCGTCACCGCCGCCGCCGGTCGTCACCAGAATATAGTCGCCGTCCGTGCGCTGAGACGGATTTTCGGACTGTGTCTTCGAGCGTTGCAGGAAGCCGACGAAATCCATCTTGTCGCGCACCTTCGGCGGTACATCCAGACCCATCAGCGGGTCGTGGAAATCAGGCGGCCCATAGACCCAGACATGATCATAATAGCGCTCGATCTTGCTGAGCACGTCATTGCGCTTCCACTCGGCTTCCAGGAGCTGTGGTGCATCCATCACGTCGCGAAGACCGATGACAAGCTTGGTGCCCTTTGCCTTGAGATAGGTCAGCGTCTCCTCGACCTCGCCACGCAGGCCCATGGGCTCCTTGTCGACGATGAAGATGTCCGGCTGAAAGCTTTCGGCGGTGTGGTAGATGATCGAGCGGCGCATCTTCAGCGTTTCCTGAAGATCGATATGCCGGTCGAGCGACGTATATTCACCGTTTCTGAGCTTGATGACACTGGGGATTTTGACGAAGTCGACCCGGGCACGATAATCGAACGCTCCGGCGATGGTCGCCCCTGATATGATCAGCACGTTCAGACCGCGATAGTCCTCGACCAGCGCATGGGCGATGGTACGGCAACGACGCAGATGCCCAAGCCCGAAACTATCATGGCTGTACATGAGAATACGGGCGTCGTTCAGACGAGTACTCACGGGTTGCACCTCTTGTCCAGGCTCTGATAGCGCGTCGTATAGGGTCGATATGTCACTGGACGGTCCGTGGTTATTTAAAGGGATCTGCCGCATCACGTAGTCCATCGCCGAAGAAATTAAAGGCCAATATGACGAGCACCACCGGCACTGTGGGCAGAAGAAGCCATGGATAAAGGGCAATCACGCTAACGCTTCGCGCTTCTGTGAGCAGAATACCCCAACTTGTGATCGGGGGACGAAGGCCCAGCCCTAGGAAGCTGAGTGCGGTTTCGCCCAGGATCATACCCGGTATGGTCAAAGTTGCCGATGCGATCAAGTGCGACATGAAGCCGGGGATCAGGTGCCGGCCGATGATGCGGGACGTTCTGGCACCCATCAGTTGCGCCGCCAGAACATAGTCTTCCTCGCGCAGTGCCAATAGTTTGGAGCGTACGGCACGGGCAAGCCCAGTCCAGTCCAGAAGGCCCAGAATGATCGTAATGCCGAGATAGACCAGAATGGGGCTCCAGGTCACCGGCATGATGGCGGCAAGCGCCAGCCACAGAGGAATACTGGGAATGGACTGCAGCACCTCGATGATGCGCTGGACGATGAGATCGAAGACGCCGCCACGGTAGCCTGCAAGGCCACCGATCACGATGCCGAGAACGAAGCTCATGGCAACACCCAGCAGACCGATTGTCAGCGAAATCCGCGCACCATAGATGATGCGAGATAGAACATCGCGCCCGAGACGATCGGTGCCAAGCAGATACATCTGCCCGTCCGGTGCCGGACAGACAAGATGGACGTTGCTGTCGAAGAGACCCCAGAACTGGTAGTTGTCGCCTCGGCAGAAAAAACGCAATTTCTGCACATCCGTCGGCACATCGGTATAGACGCGCCGCAGATTTTCCATGTCGAGGCTCATTGTGCGACCGTAGACGAACGGACCGACGAACTGGCCATCATGAAACAGATGGATGGCCTGCGGCGGCGCATATATGTTTTCGACGTTGCGTGTGTGCAGATTGTAGGGCGCGAGAAACTCGCAGATCAGGATCGACAGATAGACGAACAGCAGAAACGCGCCGGAATAAAGAGCAAGCTTGTGCTGCCGGAACTGCCACCACATCAGCTTGAATTGCGATGCCTTGTTGAAGGCGGCAAGCCCCGATGTCGTCGGCTCCACGAGATTAGGGTCGAAGGGCGCGGTCGATACGTAATGTGGCAATGCTTCGCCGGGCTTTGGAAGAGTGGAGGTCATTTGATGTTTCCACCTCCAAAGCGAATACGCGGATCAAGAATGGCAAGCGCGATGTCCGAGATCAGAACGCCGACGACCGTCAGAAATGCCAGAAACATCAGGAAGGAACCCGCCAGATACATGTCCTGGCTTTGCAGGGCGCGAATGAGCATCGGGCCGGTCGTTTCCAGTGACAGGACCACCGCCGTGATTTCCGCGCCGGAAATAATCGCAGGGAGGATCGAGCCTATGTCGGAAATGAAAAAGTTGAGCGCCATTCGGAGTGGATATTTGGTCAACACCTTAAAGGGGTGAAGCCCCTTTGCACGGGCGGTGACGACGTACTGTTTCTGCAATTCATCCAGAAGGTTGGCGCGCAGCCTGCGGATCATGCCAGCGGTACCGGCGGTGCCGATGATGAGAACCGGTATCCAGAGATGTTCCAGAATAGACTTCATCTTGTCCCAGCTCATCGGCTGGTTCAGATATTCGCGATCCATGAGATGGCCAATAGATGTACCGAACCAGATATTGGCAAAATACATCAGGATTAGCGCCAGCATGAAGTTGGGAATGGCGATACCCAGCAGTCCGACGAATGTCAGACCGTAATCGCCCCAGCTGTATTTGTGCGTCGCCGAATAGATGCCGATGGGAAAGGCAATGATCCAGGTGACGATAATGGTGACAAAAGAGACCAGCATCGTCAGCCAAAGCCTGTCCCCGACCACTTCGTTGACGGGAAGCTGATATTCGAACGAAAACCCGAAATCGCCGACCAGCATGCCAGTTGCCCAGCGGAAGTAGCGGATAGGGGCGGGCTGGTCAAACCCGTAGCGGGCGCGAAGCTCTTCGATTTCCTGAAGGTTGGCGGTCTCGCCCATGGCTCGCATCTCTGCGACATAGCTCTCGAAATAATCACCCGGCGGCAGTTCGATGATGGTGAAGACCAGCATCGAAATCAAGATGAGCGTCGGGATCATCACAAGCAGGCGCCCTAGAATATATCTGAGCATGTCATGCGTCTCCGTCGTACCAGAACGCGTCTGGCATATAGACACCGAGATAGGAGGTAGGCTCAAAACCGTAGAGCGCCTTTTCCGGCACGTTGCGCATCTTGGCGGTATGAACGACCGGCTGAAGCGCGCTGTTGACGATCCCGATCGAAAAGACCTGTTGGGAATAGATATCCAGCATTTCGAGCCAGATATCGCGACGCTCTTCGTCTGTGACGCTGCGACGCCATTTCTTCAGGAGAGCCAGAAGATGGACGGCCTCCGGCAAGTCCGGCTCCTTGCCTTCACGCCCGCCGGACAGATAGTGCACGCCCCAGACTGGCCATTGAAGCTGATCGTCTCCTGTCGGTGCAAGGCCAGATGGCAGCATGTCCGGCGTCGGAACGGCATTGTCCATGCCAAACCAGACCGACATCATGACTTCGCCACCCATAGCCCGCTTGCGAAATACGTCGCGCTGGGTAGGTCTGCTGGAAAGTGATATGCCAATCTTGCGCCAATGGTCCGTCACCAACTCCAGCACATCCGTTTCCAGAGTGCTTTCGCCCGACGTTTCGACGATGATATGGGCCGGCCTGCCGTCTGGAAGCAGGCGGATATTTTTGTCATTGCGGTTCTTCAGACCAATCTCGTCCAGCAAAGCATTTGCCATTGCAGGATTGAAATCGGCCCAGGCCCGCGCAAACTCGGGGCGGAACAGCGAGCTCTCCGGCAAGACCGTGTCTGCGCTTTCCTTTGCCAGCCCGTAGAAGCAGACCATGTTAATCTCATGCCGGTCGATACCGATGGACAAGGCGCGACGCATCCGTACATCGCGAAACAGGTTGCGCCAGATGTCATCGCCGCAATTGAGATTGGGGAGCAGGCAAACACGGGAGCCTTGACTGCGTGTCCAAAGATTGACCTTCAAGGGGAAGCGGTCTTCCGCGTCCTTGAGGTAGGTATAGTCGTTGAAATCCAGCCCCATGAATTGCAGGTCGCTGTCCCCGGACGCCGTCTTGGCTGCAATGATTTCCGACGACGTAACGTTGAGCAGAAATCGGTCGAGATATGGCAGTTGCAGCCCGTTTTCATCGACACGGTGGTAATAGGGATTGCGTTCGAAGACGAACTGTTCGGCAGGCGGTGCCGTTATGTTACGCCAGGCATCCAGCGTCGGAAGATCGGGGTTTTCGGGGCGTACCTGCCGTGACATCTTGACGTGCAGGCTGCTCCAGTCGTCTACCTTGTTCTTCTTGATGAGCTTGGCGAGCTTTTCTTCGGTCTGGTACTTGCTGTGGAACTGCTTCATGTAGGCGGCCGGCAGACAGATACGCGCCGGTGATGCCCCTGCCAGCTTCGCCAGAAAATCAGGATTGGGTCCTTCCCAGGTGTAGCGAACCGTCAACCGGTCGATGACCTCCACGAGCGGCGGCTTGTCATAGACCAAAAGCTCGATCGGCGGGCCACCCTTGTGAATCTCGCGGTTGAGCGCCACGTCTTCCCAGAAATAGCGAAAGTCTTCGGTGGTGAAATCGCTTCCATCGGACCACTTGTGGCCATCTCGCAGTTTGAGCGTAAAGATGCGCTCGCCGTCGATGGCATAGCTTTCGAGGATGTCTGGCTGGAAGTCGAACTTCTCGTCGTAGCCAACGAGGCGCGCGTAGCTGTTAATCGGCATCAGCCTGATGTCGCGCTGACCACCGATCAGCATTCGTACGGTGCCGCCATGCTTGCCAGGCAGACGACCGAGATTTTGCAGGTTCAGAACACGGGGATTTTTCGGGAGCCGTTGTTCCACAGGCGCAAGCTCGCCCTTATCCCGTTTTTCCTTGAAGAAATTCGAGTCCGTGTACGTCGCAGCCAGTGCTTTCCACGGCGAAAAGACGGAAGCGAGGAGAGCGAGTGTCGTTCGGCGCGTTATCACGAGCGTAACTCCGAAACATTCACGTTTCCATTGGCAAGCACAAGGTGACCGCCGCCGAGATCAGCCGTGACGAGGCCGCCATCATCGCTTTCGCGAAACTGCCTGCCCCAGTCGAATTTGCCGGTCGCACTGATTTTTGCGATGGTGCTGAAATCGAGTGGTCTGTCGAGATCAGGGAATGGCACAGCCGCCAGAAGCGATTTCGTATAGGGATGCACGGGATGACGCATCAATGTTTCCCGAGGCGCCAGTTCCACGATCTTGCCCTCGCACATCACGGCCACACGGTCCGCCATATAATCCACCACCGCAAGATTATGCGAAATAAACAAATAGGTGAGGCCGAGATCTTTCTGGAGATCCTTCAACAGATTGAGGATTTGCGCCTGCACCGACACGTCAAGGGCGGACACGGGCTCATCGCAGATCAAAAGTTCCGGGCCGAGTGTCAACGCACGGGCAATTCCAATGCGCTGGCGCTGGCCGCCGGAAAAACTGTGCGGGTAACGGTTGAGAGCGCTGTCTCCCAGGCCAATGGCCCTGAGAAGATTGCGCACCTTCTCCGCACGATATTTCGCATCCCCGCGACCGTGAATTTCGAGAGGTTCGCTCAGAATGTTGCTGATCGTCATGCGTGGTGACAACGATGAAATTGGGTCCTGAAACACCATCTGGATTTTCGTGCGCAATTCGCGCAGATCGCCGTCCTTGGCGCTCAGAACATCGATATCACCCGTGCGGCTGTGAAATGTAATCGATCCTTCGTCCGGACGCACGGCCCGCATGAGGATTTTACTGACGGTCGTCTTGCCGCTACCGCTTTCACCCACCAGCCCCAGGCACTCTCCACGACGAATATCAAAGCTTACGCCATCCACGGCCTTGGTCGCCGTTGACTTGCCTGAGGTGAACCAGCTTGATTTGCGCGTGGTATAGGTCTTGCTCACATTGTTGACGCTGAGAAGGACACCTTCAGCCTTGTCGACCATCGCCGACTTCTTGCCGATCAGGCTTTCCTTGTCGACCGTCACTTCGCGCAGGGCTTTCAAACGCTCGCCCGGTTTCATGTCGAAGTGCGGAACGGCTGCCATCAGGCCTTTGAGATAGGGGTGGGATGGTGAACGGAAAATCTCGTCCACGGTGCCCGATTCCATGATTTCACCCTGATAGATCACGGCGACTTCATCGGCAATGTTGGCCACGACGCCCAGATCATGGGTGATGAGCAGCATGCCCATGTTCAGTCGGCTTTGCAGGTCACGCAGCAGCTTGAGAATTTGCGCCTGTATGGTGACGTCGAGCGCCGTCGTCGGTTCGTCTGCGATGAGAAGCGCCGGGCGGCAGATCAGCGCCATCGCGATCATCGCGCGCTGTCGCATCCCGCCTGACAGCTCGAAGGGATACATGGTGCAGATTTTGGCAGGATTGGAGAAGCCGACGAGATCGAGTGTCTCTTCCATTTTTTCCTGGCGCTCTTTCGGCGTGAGAACCGAATGAATGCGCAAGGCCTCGTCGATCTGGTTGCCGACGGTGTGGAGCGGTGAGAACGACGTCATAGGCTCCTGAAAAATCAGGCCGATGCGATTTCCCCTGATGGCGCGCATGGGCTTGCCATCCGGCTCCAGCCGCAACAGGTCGACGGGCGCTTTGGCCGGATGTTGCGGGTCAGAAAACAGAATGCGGCCATTCACACTCGCGGTGCGTGGCTGAATGCCCATGATCGTTTGACCGATCACCGATTTTCCGGAACCGGATTCGCCCACGAGTGCCGTGACCTTGCCGGGCAGGATGCGCAGACTCGTGTTCCTGACGGCGTCGATTTTTCCGCCCATCAAGGAAAAGGAAACCTGCAATTCTTCTATGCGAAGCAGATCGGCGCCTGAACTCATGCCAAGGGTGTCCTCACCTTTTCTTATTTTGCCTGCGGCATGGATTTGGGGCCATCGACATCACGTTATCGCAGGCCTCAACTTCTGTCTATGCTCCTGAAACATCGAAAATATAAGGAAGTTCCTAAGCAGTCGGGCTTGCGGAAGAACATCTATTTCGAAGATATGTCCGAGTGATGAATTTTTGAGGAATGATCATGCCCGACAAGGCTTATTTTGACGAAAAGCTCGCGCTCGTCAGGCGGATGATCGAGCAGGCGGATTTCGATGCGGCGGGCAGCACGCTGGAGCAGCTTTCGCTCGCCGGTGACTTGACGCCAATGGGCGAAATGACGGCGCTCGGTCTGCCGCGCAGGCTCCATTCCGCCTATCTGCGACTTGCCAAGGCGCAAAGCGACGAGGTGCGCAAAACCGGCTATCAATATCTGCTTGTGCCACCGCCGGAGACCTTCGCATCCCATGGCCGTTTCACTGGATCGGAGTTGCGCCGTATCGCAGCGAAGAATCGCGAGCCCGTGCCTCGTCTGTTGCACCAGATATGGATCGGCCAAAGGGGTGTGCCCAACTCGACGCAAGCATGGGCAGACCACGCCAAGGCGCATGGGTTGAGCTATCGCCTTTGGCGCGAGGCCGATCTGGAAGAGGCGGGCATTTTCTCCCATCCGATTTTTACGCGCATGCTTGCAGATGGCGACTATCCCGGTGCCGTCGATGTAGCGCGATATCTCATTCTTCTAACATTTGGCGGAATCTATCTGGACTGTGATTTTTATCCGGCCCGCGAGGATATCAGTTTCACTGACGTCCTGCCGATGATCGGACTCACCGCCTTTGGCGAGGATGTTGCGCGCAAGACGGGGCAGGGGAGCCTGCTTCTGGCCAATTCCTTCATCGGGACACCTCCTGGACACCCGGTTTTCCAGCGCATTTTGGATGCCCTGCCAGACATCTTTGAGAAGGTTCCGAAGGCACCGGCGTGGTGGGCAACCGGTCCCTTGATCTTTACCGTCGTTGCACGAGCGGGATCGGTGTGTCTGGCCGGCGGTGATTTTGTTGCTGCCGCTCTGCCGGATCGCGCTGCTTTCAGCGAGGTGGAAGCAATCCGTGCAGGAGGTGACGCGAACGGAAACGGTTTCCTGATTGCCTGGAAGTCATGGTGAGAGCTGATCGATCCACTGACGCGACGAGCGCCATCGGCAGCCGGGATGGTCGAGCGTGATCGCAAATAACCTCTTGAGGAACGTCCAGACGCTCTCATCATGATCAAGGTGGTGGGTGAGTATCCCGGTCATTCCACTTGCGTGGTGAGCCCCTTGCATCCGGAGTGCCAGCTCTTCGAAGAGCAGGTCGTGGTCCTTTCCACCGCGCGTGCCGCGCCAGTCTATGACATCGACATGGGTGTTCAACTCGGAAATTGGGTCCATCTTTTCCGGCCCGTAGACCGACAGCGCTCTGTAACCGAGATCGTGCAACTGTCCGACGATGGCGTCGTCAATGCGGTTCCATGGGGGCACCAGCATGGAAACGAACCTCGTTCCGTAAAGCTCTTCGAGTTTTACGAGCCCGGCGCGTAATTCACCCGTCACTGTTTCGAGCGGCCTGTGGAGTCCAAGTTCCCGCTTTTTCTCGTCGGGGCCAGCATGATTGCGATGAGCCCAGCCGTGAACCGCGACATCGATATTTTTTGTCGTTGCGAGATGGTCAGCCAGTGATTGCCCCGTTGGCTGGGGAATGACCGCCAGCGTCATGGGGACCGAGAATTCGGAGGAAAGGCCGAGCAACCGATCCAGCGCTGCGCTTGGCAGCACCGCGTCGTCATCGCGCAGCCATAGATCGGCGACGATGTTCTTGCTGGCGAAGTCGTCCAGCGTATCGCGAAACAGCTTTTCCGTCATGATGTTCGCTCCGGCAGGTGATCGAGAATGTGTTTGAGCGTCGCGGCAGCACTTTGAAGCGATCGCTCCTCGATGGCAAAGCGGCGGGCATTTTTCGCCATGGCCTGGCGTAGCTGGGTATCGGTCAACATTCTCAAGATAGCATCCGCATAGGCTTGTACATCGCCCGGCGGTGTCAGAATGCCGGTTTCGCCGTCACGCACGACTTCTGGAACACCCGCAACATGTTCCGAGATTACAGGCAGTCCGGCCGCTTGCGCTTCCAGATAGGCCAGTCCGTAGGCTTCACCATGACCCGGCCATACGTAGAGCGAGGCTCTGGAAAGAATGTCAGCTATCGCTGCAGCATCGCACTCACCATGCCAGATCAGGCGGCGAGCATCAAGGGCGTCGAACATCTGGCGCACGGCGTCGTGTTCAGGTCCGTCTCCGACGATATCGAGCGTCCAGGGCAAATCCTCCGGTAACCGTGATAGCGCTTCGACCAGGGCCCGGTAGCTTTCCAACTTATCGCCTGTTCGCATCATCGCGACCGTCACGAGGCGATGCGCCAAGGGCTGGGGCACGGTCTTGGCGAAAGCGGCGGTATCGATGAACGGCGGAAGCATCGCGGTCGCTATGTCCGGATCGGCCTTGATCAGACCTGCCCGATCCCGCTGTGTAAAACAGATATTGATGTCGGCAGCGCGAAGATCGGACAGAAGGCCTTCTTGAATGTCTGCCCAGCCCGAGGCATTTCGTTTTGGGGAATAGGAAGCCTCGGCGGTCACGTAGGATATGCTAAAGTCTCGACAAAGCTTAGGCCCCAGAAGGTCTCTCGCCTTGTAATAGGGATGGTAGCAGAACCAGACATCCGGGCTACCGTTTTTCTGCCAATCCGCTGCAATTCGCGCCCGCTCGGCCCGCGCAGTCAGTTTCAGGGCCTCGGCTGCGTCGCCTGCCGGTTCGCGCAGAAAGCTGCGCAGTTCCAAAACGACATGAACATCGTGCCCGCAAAGTCTCATCGCCTTCATCAACTGACGTGCCATCAGGCGATCCCCGGATGGGACGGGGTGATCGGGCGATTTCAGAGGAGCATAGAATGCGATTTTCATTGCCGAGTTTTGCTTCGCAATCCAACGTCTCGTCAATGGGAATTCGAACGGGGCAACCTTGACACTGTGTCTGTTCTCGCCCAACTGATGAGCATGTTTTTCCATGCGCGGAGCGCAATCAGCTTTGACTTCTTCTTCAAACTCACAGCAGCTTCTTGAACTGATCCAGTCTAAAAAGGCGAAAGCGGGCGTCATCGGGCTCGGCTATGTCGGCCTGCCTCTCGCCATGACGATCGCGCATTCCGGTTTCGAAGTGGTCGGTTTCGATATCGATCCGGGCAAGATTACCGCGATCGATGCCGGCACGAGCTATATCGAGGCTGTATCCCACGATGTGTTGAACGGTGCGCGGACGGATGGTCTGTTTACGGCAACCTGCGACTTTGCGCGGCTCGGTGAGTGCGATGTCGTCGCGATCTGTGTTCCCACTCCGCTGACCAAGTACCGCGAACCTGATCTTTCCTATGTCGAGAATACCTGCCGGGAGATCGCCGGGACGCTGCGTGCCGGGCAGTTGATCGTGCTGGAATCAACGACCTATCCGGGGACGACGGATGGTGTGGTCAAAACTATTCTCGAAAAGACAGGGCTTCGGTCCGGGTCTGATTTCTTCCTCGGATTTTCGCCAGAGCGCGAAGATCCCGGCAACCGCGACTTTCAAACGTCGACCATTCCAAAAGTCGTGGCCGGCGATGGTGATGACGCTGGCGCATTGATGGCCGCCTTCTACGGTGCGGTCGTCAAGACCGTTGTTCCGGTGTCGACCAATGCGACCGCAGAGGCCGTCAAGATCACCGAAAACGTGTTTCGCGCCGTCAACATCGCGCTCGTCAACGAATTGAAGGTCGTTTACGAAGCCATGGGCATCGATATCTGGGAGGTTATCGATGCAGCAAAGACCAAACCTTTTGGCTTCATGCCTTTCTATCCGGGGCCAGGGCTCGGTGGGCACTGCATTCCCATCGATCCCTTCTACCTGACGTGGAAGTCGCGCGAATATGAGTTGCCGACGCGCTTCATCGAGCTTGCCGGGCAGATCAACACCGGCATGCCCCGCCACATCGTCGGTCGGCTGGCCGAAGCGCTCGATATCCACCAAGGCAAGGCTCTAAGCCGCTCCAAAGTTCTGATTATCGGGCTTGCCTATAAAAAGAACGTGCCTGACATCCGTGAAAGCCCCTCGCTGAAGCTCATCGAGCTTATCATGGAGCGCAGCGGACAACCCTCCTATTATGATCCGCATGTTTCGGAAATTCCGAAAACGCGAGAATATGGTGAACTTCTGGGCATGAAGTCGGTAGGTTGGGATGCGCAGACCATAGGTGCATTCGACGCCGTTCTCGTCGCCACCGATCATGACGCCATCGATTATCAGGCCTTGAGCGAATGGTCGCCGCTGATCATCGACACACGCAATGCCTTTGCGCGGCGTGGTATCGTCGCAAGCCACATCATCAAAGCCTGAAGAAAGACCAGACAGATGAGCAGACTGGACAGCTTCATTCGCCGCCTGACGGCCCAGCGCGATATTCTCAATCACGTCAAAGCCGACCTCGACCTTCCAGCAGAAGGCGGCGTTATGGAAATCGGTCTGGGTAACGGGCGCACCTTCAACCACCTGCGCGAGTTGTTTCCTACGCGACGCATCGTGGCTTTCGATCGCGCCATGGGAGCCCATGCATCTTCGGTGCCGGATGACAAGGATCTCGTGATCGGAGAAATTGCCGAAACGGCGCAGGCCTATGTCGGCATCAAGGCTGCACTGGTGCATGCCGATATCGGAACCGGCTATCCTGACAAAGATGCCGTGACACTCACTTGGCTGCCGCAGCTTGTTGCGGGCATGCTGGCAAAAGACGGTATCGCCGTTTCCGGACTGCCGCTTGACGAGAAAAGCCTCAATCCCATTCCGGTGCCTGCCTCGGTGCCAGAGGATCGTTACTTCCTCTATCGGAAGGTATAGGGGCTTACAGGAAACGCTGGCTTGCCGTTTCGGAAATCAGGAACACCTTCATATCAGAACTCTTGCCGCGTATTGCGATCGTGCGGCTTTGCAATGAGGTTGCGTCGTACCCCGATTGCGCCAGCACATGCTCTGACACGACGACTGCCGTCTCAAACTCCTTGGCGGCACTTTCGAGCCTGCTCGCCACGTTGACGGTATCGCCGATCGCCGTCAGCGTCTTGGCCGCACCATACCCCATGACGCCGACAATGGAGGGGCCGGTATGGATGCCGACCACAATCCTCAGCCTGACCGAAAACTGCCTTTCGAGTTCCTCATTCAGCGTTTCCATATTGCGTAGAATGAGAGCCGCGGCCTTCATGGCATCGCGGCTCGCATTGCTGCTATTGTCGTCCAGTCCGAACAGGGCCATCGCGCCATCGCCGATGAATTTGTCCAACCTGCCGCCCGCTTGTTCCACGGCCTGGCCCACGACGGTGAAGTAACGATTAAGAAGAAAGACCATGTCGTAGGGCAGCCGAGCCTCGGATAGTGCGGTGAAATTGCGTAGATCGCAGAACAGGACGGCGATTTCCTGTTCCCGCCCAGGGCGGATCGGTTCGCCGCTGGCGGGAATATCGCTCTGTTGCTTGGAGGCCAGAAGCAGAGCCACACTTAAATTGTGCTTGGGGCGTAGCTGACAACCCAGTCTGACGTCGGAATCAGCGTGGATGCGCTGCAGTGTGGCCTTCTCCATCGTAGACGGTTCGGGCAGCGGGCCATCTGTACTGACGATCCTGACTCTGCAGGTCGAGCAGCGACCTTTTCCACCGCATGCGGAAAAGTGAGATACGTCGCCTAAACGGCTGGCCTCGAGAATGCTCAAGCCTGCGGGCGCACGGACCAGAGCGCCATGGTCGTATCGAACCGAATATGCGCTTGATCTCTGACGCCAGCTTCTCACGCCGCGAAGGAGAAAAATCAGCAGAATAGCGCCGCCAAAGACGGCTTTCAGTGTTGTCGTAAACATCTGTACGACGGCTTCGAGATCGTTCTGATTGGCGTGTACAGGTCGAGGTGGAGGCGGATCATATTCCATTGCTCGGCCCGCATCGCTGAAGCCCAGAAGCGCAAGAATGGGAAGCAGAACCGCTATCGTCAGCAGATAGGGGGAGATGCGTCGGTACCAGTCGCGGTAACGCAGCCAGAAGAATATGCCGAGGCAGCCATGGGCCCAGACCAGCACCAATGCAATGCTGTGCCGCAGACCCAACACAGGATTGCGTATCCAGTAATTGTTGATGACGGTCTCATAACCGATATCGATGCCATAGAGCATTCGCGACAGCCGGATGCTGCTTGCATGATCAATGATCAGATAGGGGATCAACAGACCAATGATGATCTGCAGAGCCTCTCGCACGGGCATCTTCAGGGTTCTGCGAACATAGATCGAGCGCAGAACGAGGGTGATATGGGTTACGACCGCGCCGTAAAGCAAGACGCTGCTGAGCGGATTGAGCCAGACCAACGTGAACCACGCGCGCCCTTCCTCCGCCGTCTGGAGTGAGATCAAAGCCAGGGCATGGTTCGACAGGTGGGTGAAGACGAAGGCCAGCATGATCAGGCCGGACAGCAATCGTGCACGTCTGAGCGACGTTTCCGACACGATTTTGACCATGCTTGCTGGCTCCGGTTGGCCTGAGTATCCAAACTGGCAAACGATCAGGGAGGCGCACCTGCCATAAGCCGTTCGCTGCTATACCTCAACGATCCGAAAAGCAGAATAGACCAAGGATCACGTCGTCGGCATTTCCGTTCTTGGAATTCGGGGTGATCAGAGGTCTATCGTCTGTCCGTCTCTCGCAGCAAAAGCGCCAGGAAATTCTCTGCGGGCATCGGCTTCGATGAGGTCGAGATCATCATCCGTGCGGAAAGGGGCATGGTGAATGAGACCAACGCTCTTGGCATTCGCTTCCTTGGCCAGAAGAACCGCCTGTTGCCAGGACGAGTGGCCGTAGCCACGATAGGTCTCCATCTCAGCGTCTGTGAAGCAGGCGTCGTACAGGAACAGGTCCACATTCTCTATGAGTTTCAGGACCGTCTTGTCGAGCTTGCCGTTCTCATGCTCGGTATCAGTGATGATGGCAAAGCTGCGGCCCTGCCAGTCTATGCGGTATCCAATGGCGTTACCAGGATGCCTGAGCATACCGGTCGTGATGTTGAGTTCGGGATGAACGGGAAGTACGTCGCCCGCCTTGAAGTCCTTCGTTACGATCTGGGCGCAACAGATATCCAGCGGTGCGGGAAACCAGGGTGGACTCATGAATTGAGCCAGCATTTCGCGCGTCGTCTGCTGCCCTGCGAGATGGCCGGACCAGATGCGGACATCGTTTTCACGATTGAAAAATGGCTTGAAATACGGAAAACCGACGATGTGATCGTAATGGCAATGGGAAAAGAACATATTGACGTCGCCGATGCCTTCGGCTTTCAGAGCCTGACCGGCGGGTAGCAGCCCAGAACCTGCATCGAACAGCAGAACATGATTTCCGCACCTGACCTCGATGCAGATCGTGTTGCCGCCATATTTCCGGAATTTGTCTCCTGAGACGGGAAGCGTTCCCCGTGCTCCCCAAATCTTAATCCGAAATCCCTGTTTTTCGTCCCGACGCAGATCGTCGGAATGCAACGCCATGATACACCCCAGTCCACTACGCGCACCCGAACTATCCTCCGATAGGTGTCGCGTTATGCTCTTGCTCTTGCCTCGACTTTCCGGAAGACATGTTCGTCTCCGCCTTTAGTACGTGCAGCATTTCAGTTTTATTACAATAGTACCACTTTTATTTTTCTTTTCGGTGGGGATGCTGAGGAAGGATGTTTTGTTTACGCGTTTGAACCGGACCTGGCTTTGCTCAGTTCTGTCGTGGTGTGCGTCAAACGCTCTGCCAGAACGCGCATGACCTTGATCGTCACGTCAGGGAAATCAGACATCAATTTGAAAAACTGTTCCTTGCCGATGCGCAGGGCCTCGACCGAGGTGGAGGCGCGAACGGTGGCGGTTCTCACACTGTCGCATAAAATGGCGATTTCGCCGACTATGGCATTGCCGCTCATTTCCGTCAGTTTGATCTGGCCGGAGGGGGAATCGATGAGGACGTCGACTTTGCCCGTCAGCAGAACATAGGCTGCGTCTCCGATGTCACCTTGGCGGAAGAGTTCATCACCGGCGTGGTATGAAACCCGGTCGGATGCAAAAGCGAGCAGTTTCAGTTTTGATGGTTCCATTCCACTGAAGAAGGGAACGCGCTTCAGCATCTGAATTTCGTCTTTGAAAAGCATTGCCTTGTCCTGTTCGTGTTCCTGTTCAACCGCCACAACCGACTATGCCGCGATCATTTCCTTGAATGTACCGTTTTCTTCCACAAGAGTCTCGTATGTTCCATCTGCGACAACGGTGCCTTGATTGATCACGATAACACGATCAAACATTTTCGATAGGGATGGATTGGACAGCACCCATAAAACGGTCGGGCATGAACCGTCATTGCGCAAAAATGCAATGACATTGTCGACGATTTCCTGCTGTAGCCTGTGATCGAGACCGGGAAGTGGACGGTTCAAGACATAGTAGTCAGACTTCCTGATCAAAGCCCTCGCAAGATTGAGCTTTTGTCGCTGCAACGGACCTAGCCGCTTGCCACCTGCGCCCAGGTTGAATTCCAGTCCCACGGCAAGAACCCGCTCATAAAGGCCTTGTTTCTTCATCGCGTCCGCGACGATTTTGGTAATGCGACGAGACGCGTCGGCGTAGCGATGGCTGATTTTGCCAAACAGGATGTTGTCCAGAAGGCTGGTCGATGTCGCATATTTTTCAGGGTCGTAAGGCTCGATCCAAGTGCGGAGATCGTCAGGCAGTTTTTCGTGGAACATGTGTCTGACTTCGATGATCTTGTCCATCACCTCCTGCGTCAGCAAGCCGAAACGCTGCCGGGGCTCGATGTAGAAGAATGCCAAACGCAACATTGCCCGCCGCTCGGCCTCCGTCGCATCCTTATAGCCCTTGCCCTGAAGACGCTGGAGCATCTGCTGATAGCCGGGAATATCGTCCGCGGTCATGAAGGTCAGCTGCTGGAAGAAGGGATGATCTGGAGGCAGGTCGCTGAAGATTTCAACGACGTTCTCTGCGATGGTGTATCCCATGTCGAAAAGCGTCTCGGAGAGCCCGCTGCTGCGCATGAGCGAACGGAAATAGTCGCTGTCGATGATCTGGCGGCTGGAGACGGAGGAGTCGCACAACGTTCCAAACATGATGTTCTCGCCAACCGTGGCTTCGGCATTGTAGCTGCTGGGCTCGAAGGGCACGATCAGGCCGCTGAGGTTCTCTTCATCGAGTTCTGCGCGCAGGGCCTGTCGCAATTCGACGATCCGTTCCGCCAGATACATGTCGGTCGACGGATCGATCGAGGAACGCAGCGCAAATTCGAGAATATCCGGGGATAGCTGAACCGTGTCGAGCACGGCCAGCATGGCTTTGAGGAAATGTTCCTCTTCATCACAACCGGCGGGGCTGGACTGATAGTCGATCCAGTCGCTGTTGATATCGATATCCGGGTTTTCCGCCAGCTTTGCCTCGCGAATTTCCCACTTGCGATGCAGCAGTTCCGCGCCTTCGTATTCCCTCGGCTTGAGCGGAGCATGTTTCAGGCCGTAGACAAGGTTTTCCTTCAGGCTCGCATGGAAGAAATAGGTGTCGGCCGATACATAGGAAATGCGACGTCCAGTGACGGATTCCGGCAATTCATGAAGGTCCGTATCGCCAAATGTGATCTTGCCGGATGTCGGCCACAGCGTCCGTCCCAATGCGTCGGCCAGCGCTTCGGCGCCAGAGCCGCCGACGATCGCGATGGTTTCGCCTGGATTGATCGTCAAAGACGCCTGATCCAGCAGGCGTGTGCCGCTGTCGTCGTCGAGCGACAAGCCGGCGATGACGATTGGCCCGGTGATGGCCGCAGCCGCTTCGGGCGACAGCGCCTGAATCTTGGAGTCGATCATCGTGGGCGAATCGAACTGCTCGAAGACCTGCTCGTATTTGACCTGAACGTCCTGACGGGCCTGATCCCAGTCGATCAGTTCCTTCAGCGGGCCTGGCAGTTCCTTATAGGCATTTATGACCGCGACGAGCTGGCCGACGTCGAGGCTGCCGCGTAGTGTCAGGTAGCCGCCCAGCGCGTAGAAGAAGAAGGGTGTCAGCTGTGCCAGGAAGTTGTTGATGAACTTGACGATGAATTTCCACTGGTAGAGGTCGTAACGGATCTTGAAGATTTCGCCCAGCCGGTGGGCGGCGTCCGCACGCTCGTAATTGGACGTATCATAGGCGTGGATCGTGCCGATGCCGTCGACCATTTCACCGATTCTGCCCGCAAGTTGTCGCGCGCTCAACTGCCGCTGCCTGCCCAGCTCGATCAGGCGGCGGCGCATTTTGGGTATGATGCCGACCTGGATCGCCGCCATGAAGGCCGCGATGAGGCCAAGCCAGAAATTCTGCACGAGAATGAAGAAGAGTGCCGACAGCGCCTGACCGCCTAACAGTGCCGGTTGAACGAAGGCGTCGCCGGTAAAGCCACCCAGTGGCTCCACCTCGTCTTTGATCATGCTGGATATTTCCGCCCCCTTGACGCGCTTGAAATGGGAGGGTGGAAACAACAGGATCCGGTCGATCAGTTGGAAGCGGATTCTGCGGAGCAGGCGTTCGCCGAGGCGGCCCTTATAGGTGTTGATGTAATATTTGAAGAGACCGTTGACGATGACCAGCGCCAGAAACGTCAGGCTCAAACCCATCAACATGCCAAGGCGTGTCAATTCGATGCCGGGGAAGAGCGTGACCTTTCCCATATAGGGAAGATCGAGCGTCAGATGCATGAAGAGCTGAGTGGAGTTGACGCCTTCGAAACCATCGCCTTGAATCGGGCCGTTGACGATCTGCTTAGGCAGGTCGAAAGCCAGAAAATAGGGAATCATCGACAGAGCGACAATCAGCAGAATGAAAAGCTGCTGCCGCCGCGTGTGATTCCAGATATAGCGGGTTAAACTTTTTTCCATGTAGGATTTCTACGCCTTGCCGGACTGGAAGGTAATTGATGTTTTCGATTGCGTCAAAGCCGCTGAGGGATCGCGGCTGGTGTCAGTCGAACATTAATTGATATGCGCTGTATAATCGAAGGCGGGAGAGAACGCGGCGTTTGACGCTTGCGCTTTTCGTCGCGAATACGAATGGACGCGTTATAGCGCAATTCCTCAGAAACGAAATAGTTGGTCGCTGCCAAGCGAGCGAATTTCCCCCCGCGGTTTTTCCGTCTGCGATGGCGAAAGCGCAATCAATTCGATCCGTCGCCAATTGCCGGGCGCCATGTGGAACCAGTCGTCTGAAGGGCGGAAGCCATCGACCGCGATATGGATCGACTGTGCAAAACGATCGGTGTCGACCTGCAGATACCAGCATTGGCCATCCTGGCTCACCTCGGCCTTCAAGACGCTTGCATGCTGCGCAGCACTGCGCCCCCTCGGGAAATGAAACGCATCTGCCACCAGTCTTCCGGACTGCCGGTCGAAAAGCCTTGCCACCGTGACGTCGTGAGACGGCGGGCCGAAGCGATAAGCATAGGTGGTATCGAAGAAAGCACCGAACAGATCGGTTGCGGCGATCGCCTGACTCTGCCGCGCTGCGAGCGTGAGCGCGCGTTTACCCGAGACGACAGGCTGCAGTCCGTCTCGCAGACAGGTGACGTCAACCTCGATATCGACGTCCTGCCCGCTTTCATTGATGATATGGACGTTAAGGCCGTTGGTGCCCTCATCCAGAAGGTTGATTTGCTGCGGTCGAAAGGCCCTTTTCAGCCCGTACCAGGCCGACTTCGGTTCTCCGGTCGAATCGATCACCCCCCAGCCTGCTCCAGGCAGCAAATCCTGAAGTGTCCAGACCAGCGCCCCACGACAACTGGAACCCACCCGCCGCCATTCCGCAAAGGTCGCCTCCATCACCTCGGCGATGGCGGCACGTGACAGGTTGAGATAACGGTCTGCATTCTCGCGTCGGATCGTGGCAGGATCGATACCGTAAAGCAGCTTTACATAATGGTCCCTGATATCCTCGAAATCCCAGGATGCGCCGCGGTCTCGTGGCACCCGCGCTTTCCATCTGAGGTCATGGACGGGTTTGGCTGGGAGGTGCTTTTCCAAGGTCTGCTGTTGCGGAACGTTGGAAAAGGCGAGGCACTCGCCTGCAAACCTTACATCTGCACGGCGCGCATCTTCCAGCGGTCTGCAATAGGCGCCGACACCGTAATAATGGCCGACCTGCGTATCTACGAAAAAGGGCTGGGCGCCACCAAAAGGCGAGTTGGGGACATAGACAATGTCCGGGCGCAGGCGCCTCACGTGTCCCGGCAGGACATCCTCTGTCAAAGGGCCTTTCCAGAAAGCGTCAGAAAGTCCCAGCATCGCGCCCTGTTGATACATCTCGCTTCCGCCGCACAGAACCGCAAGTGACGGAGACAGGTTGGTCGCCTGCAGAAGTTGCGTTAGTTCCGTCTCGATATGGGCGAGAAAGGCGTCATCTTTGGCCGGGTAGTCAAAATTCGCCAACATCATGTCTTGCCACACCATGAGGCCCAGTTCGTCGCATAGCGCAAAAAACTCTTGCGTTTCATACGTCATGGTGCCTCCTATGCGGATCATGTTCATGCCCGCCTGCGCAGCCAGTCGCAGCCAGGGCTCATAATCACGTCTTTCCCCCGGCAGTCTAACGATATCCGCGTTGGTCCAGACGGCACCCCGGCAAAATACCGCCTGACCGTTGACCTTCAGACCGAAACCCTTGGTATCTGCCCCCTCATCGATCTCGAACCTGCGAAAGCCCGTCTTGCCGAGCGGGTAAATCTGATCATCCAGCTGCAGCTCCAGCGGATATAGCGCCGGATGTCCGTGGGTTGCGGGCCACCATGGCTCGATATCTCGCAGTTCGAGGCAACCTTCGAAGAGGCCGTCGTGGCGTGGCTCGAGAGGCGCGGACACGCCGTTGCAGGAAATTCGGATGCCCGAAGAGCCATCGCCAACACGCGCTATCATGCGTATCAGGCCCGTATTCTGAGGGCCGAGTTCGGTTTGAAGCGATACGATCTCGAACAGGGACTTTGTTATAAGGCCGACCCCTCGCCATGGTCCTATGGCGTGGATTTCAGGGCACCACCCGGGCATATGGCCAAGCGCTGTCGTGCGGATGAGCCGCAAGCCTTGGCTATTCATCATTTGCGGACGCCAGCGTGCGCGCGGGCCGGTTTTTTCAAGGCGAAGAGCCAGAGCACGGAAACAAAGCGCGAGCTCATCGGCTCCCGTCAGTTCGACCGGAACATCGATGGCCTCGAACATGCTGGTCGAATGCGCAGTGAGTTGACCATTCACAAAGATTTCGACAATCGTCGCCAGGCCATGAAACCGCAGGATGGCTGGCCCGATATGCTCTGAAACCAATGTCAGGCGATACCATGCATCGAGATTGTTGAGCGTGTGCGGTTGAAGCCGATCATACCGTCCTAAAGCTTCGAGTGCTTGTGCGACCGTGCCGGGTACGGGTGCTGTGACGGCTTCGGCATCCATGGGAATGTCTGCCGGCGCAAGAAAAGCATCCGCTGGCGTCAGCGTCAGCGTCCAGCCCTCGCTCAAGGGCTGTTCATTCGTGGACAAAAAACCTGACGATGCGGTCACGCCGCCTCGCTTGTCTTCGCCAATGCTGTTTCCAGCTCGCTCATCATGCTGTCCCAAGCGGCGATTGCAGGGTCGAGCACCGTAGCCAGTGCCTCGAATTTGCGACGGGCGATCGCGCGGGCGAGTTGAAACTGCACCGATTTTGCTACTTCGGAAATGCGAAGGGCATGCAGTCTGGGCTCTTTGTAGCGATCTTCCGGTTCTAGCCATTCGAAATGGCTGGCGGCCAGCTCGAAATTGGCACCGAACTGACGAAGCGTGTTGAAGGCGTATTTATGGAAAAATTCAAAGGGGCGGTCGGCGACCTCTTCGACCTGCCGCGGAAAAACCTCCGCGAAAGCCCGGATGGGATTGCGGTTCGGTCGTCGCGCAAAATGAAGCGCCAAAAGGCGTTCTGCCGCGCTCTTCCTCTGCGCATTCGAAACCGGAATGTCGGGAAACTTCGCGAACTCCGTATAGGGCAGAAATGGAAGATGCCCATCGGTGAGATGGTGCTGGAAAATTCCCGAGAAGTCCTCGTCCTGTAGCGCGAAATATCCACCATTATGGAAATATTCCAGCTTGCGATTTTCCAAGTCCATGCGGTTGATTGCGATCGTGGTTTTGCCATGCTCCTTACGATAGCCCACGCCCTGCGTGTCAGGCATGTAGAAGCTGTCCATCTCGATCAGGCAGATACGACCGCGACGCGACTGCATCTCGATATGGCTTTCGAGCGTGTCGAAAATCGCCAACTCGCTGACGCGGATCCCATAGAGCGCCTCAAGATCTTCAAGCGGGACCTTGAAAAAGGTGAACTGATCGCCCTCGAAATCCTGGGTCAATGTGAAGCCGAGCATGGCTTCCGGCGGCAGTCCGCTGGAAGCCAGAAGTTCGATCCACAGATCGACATAGCAGTTCGTTTCCGGCCACATCCGATCAGACGCATGAAGCGGGTGAGGGGTGTAGTTTTCAGCACTCAAGCCCGGAAATATAGCTTTCATCCAAGCCTCAACCCCAAAGCGTGTCGCGAACTGGCTGCGGCCACTGATCCACATCCAGCCCATGCTTGGCAAAGAGAGCCAGTGCGATCCGCTCCAGACCAAAGCCGACGCAGGCAGTATGTGCGACCGCACCGTCTGCAAGGTTCAGGCCCCACTTCGTGCCGAAGGCATCCTGATGGTAGTTGAAGCTCATGCAGGCCGTGAGATTGCTGGTCGAGGTCACCGGTATCAGAAGCTCGAATTTCAGGTTCTGGTCACGCTGGTTATTAGCCAGCATCTTGCCAGCACGTCCGAAGAATGGGTCGTTGGCGATGTCGATCTTTACGTCCAGACCGACTTTCTCCATCATCTCGACACCACGGTCCATCCACAGCTGGCGGAACTCGGTGACGTCACTCTCGGTACCCATGCGGACGTATTCGCGCATGCGGAAAAGCTGCTGGCGCGCCGGGTCCTTGGAGGGTTCGTGGCGGAAGCAATAGGACTGAATGTCGTAGAGACCACCATTTTCTGGCAGGTTGCCGCGCTTGGCAATCGTCGGATAAAGTGGGTAGCAAGCAGCCGGTGTGAGAACGATATCGGTCGCTTTCTGGTCCTTGGTCCAGTCCTCGCCTTCGTCCATTGTCTTCAAAAGGCTGACGTGATCGAGCTCGCAGCCGCAGAAGGAATGCACGGTGCCAGCAAGCTGCGGGAAACTTTTCATGTAACCGCTTTTTTCGAAATAGGCGCGATTGATGCCGGGCGGGAAGCGGATGGCTTCGGCCTTGTCGCCGCCGCCGACCTTGTCGATCAGGCGTTCGAAGGTGACGATAACGTCTTCGAACTGACCGCTTCGACCGTATAGGCCGTCCACGCCGGTATCGATCAGCAGGCCTTTGTCGAACAGGCGATCGAGAAACGATGTTTGCATGTCCATGGTCTTATCCCAAAAGGCTTGTATCCTGCTTCTGAACCAGCAGGAGGTTGGCGGAATTGCTCAAAATTCTGTCGTTGGAAATCATCAGCTGTGCCGAATGCGCATCACGCAGATGGCGACCAAGACTGTAGGGTGTTCCATTCTTGTAACCCATGATGCCGCAGATCAGCATGGCGTGGTTGATGATTTCGATAATGCTTTCGGACGAGCAGATTTTCACGTTGTTCATGGCGATGGCGAAAGCCATTGACATCAGTTTTTCGGGGTCCGTTTTCGTTTCATCATAGGCTTTCAGGCCAGCGATGATGTTCGACTTGACGATTTGCAGCTTGTTGGAAACCTCTGCCAACCGGATCGCGCCGGGCGGTGTAACGCCGGGTGATTTACGCGCGGCGGCACGGACGAAAGCCTGCGCGCGGGCAACGGCATCAGCCGCAATCCCGTACCAGACACCACTCCAGAACAGGTGTGATGTTGCCAGCATGGACTGCGCGGCGATTTCTGCAAACGGTTTCGGAAAGATTTGCTCGGACGGAGCCTCACCGTTGAACAGAAAGCCATCGGAACAGGTGCCGCGCATGCCAAGCGTGTTCCAGACATGCGTCTTTTCAAGCTGGTACTGATTTTTGAGGAAGACGGTCATCACCTGGTCGGTGGGTGCTGCTTCCGCGTTGGCCCTCGATGTGATGAGGATCGCATCCGCCTCGCTGCCGTAGGAAATCACGGTTGCGTCTTTTTGCAGGCGGCAGCGTTTGCCCTCGACCTCTATGGCGCATATGGAATTGCGCAGGTTGCCGCCGATTCCGCCTTCCGTGGTGGCGGAGCCGAGAAGCAATTGTTCAGCGGTCATGCGACGCATGAAAGCGCTGTGCCACTCGCTGTCTTGCCCATGTTCAACGAGGCTTGAGGTCTTGATCTGGTGCATGGCGAAAACCATGGCAGTTGCGGAGCAGGCTTGGCCAAGGGTGCAGCAGATGTCGGTTATTTGAAGAGGGCTTGCCCCTTCACCACCAAGATGCGCGGGAACCTGAATGCCGAGCAAGCGCTCTTCGCGCAACGCAGCGATTGCTTCCTTCGGAAAACGACCGACCGTATCGACGTCATCGGCATGTTTTGCGGCAATGGCGGCAACGCGTGCCGCACGCACGAGAAGCGCCGCATCTGTCGAGGCGACGGAGGCGTCCATCAGGCAGCCTCTTTACCATCTATAATGGCTTTTACCGTCGTCTTGATGGCGGCGATGCTGGCGAAGGACTTGCGATTGAGCATGCTGTCTGGAAACTCGATGTCGAATGCGTCTTCCAGTCCAAGCATCAATTGTACGGACGCGAAAGACGACAGGCCTGCTGCGTAAAGATCAGCCTCATCGGCAATCGTATCGACAGATACTGGCAGCTGGCCGAATTTCGACAGTATTTCACGAATAGTTGAATTCATTTCAAGTAGTCTCCAGTCAAGTGGCTGCCATCATAGCTCATTCTTGGAATTACGCTTCAAAAAATAACATTCGAATAAATGCTTAGGTTAATTTGTCGTGACTACGCGCAGACCCAAAGGCGGCGCAGATAGCGGCTTGACAAAATGCGACGCTAGGTTTCTCATTGGAGCATTCACCAGGGGTGTCCCGTCAAGGGGCTGAGATTCTGCTACGACGCGCAGTGACCCGTTGAACCTGATCCAGTTCATACTGGCGTAGGGACGGTGCAAACGCGGAAAACAGCAGTATCGGCCGGTGCCGGGGAACTGCATCATCCATATCCCGCGCTTTTTCGTCTTCATGCTCGAACTGGGTCTCCACTGTTTTGCTTTGGAGCCTCACGATGAACATTGCTGCTAAAAATCTCTCTCCGACAGTGACCACGGGTCCGCTGCCCGCCTCCACCAAGGTTTACAAACCGGGTGTGTTGCACCCGGACATTCGTGTGCCGATGCGTGAAATAGCTGTGCACCCGACAGCAGGCGAGCCGCCGGTCACGGTCTATGATTCCTCCGGTCCCTATAGCGATCCTTCGCACTTGCTTGATATCGACGGCGGTCTTCCTCGCCTTCGCCAGCAGTGGGCTTTGGCGCGTGGCGATGTTGAAGCTTACGAGGGCCGCCACGTCAAACCGGAAGACAACGGCTTTGCCACCGGCGAGCGTTTGACGCCGGAATTTCCCGTCCGCAACCAGCCGCTGCGCGCCAAAGATGGCAAGGCGGTTACTCAGCTTGCCTATGCCCGCGCAGGCATCATCACGCCGGAAATGGAATATATCGCGATCCGCGAAAACCTGGGACGCGAGGCGGCGAAGGAAAAGCTTGTCCGCGATGGTGAAAGCTTTGGCGCGCATATCCCGGATCACGTCACGCCGGAATTCGTCCGGCAGGAAGTGGCTTCCGGTCGTGCCATCATCCCCTCCAACATCAATCATCCGGAATCCGAACCGATGATCATCGGGCGGAATTTTCTGGTGAAGATCAACGCCAATATCGGCAATTCGGCGGTGACGTCGTCGATGGCGGAAGAGGTCGAAAAGATGGTCTGGGCAACCCGCTGGGGTGCCGACACGGTGATGGACCTTTCCACCGGACGCAATATTCACAATATCCGTGAATGGATCATCCGCAATTCGCCTGTCCCGATCGGTACGGTGCCGCTGTATCAGGCGCTGGAAAAGGTCAACGGCATCGCTGAAGACCTGAACTGGGACGTGTTCCGCGATACGCTGATCGAACAGGCCGAGCAGGGGGTCGATTACTTCACCATCCATGCGGGCGTGCGGCTGCACTACATTCCGCTGACCGTTAATCGCGTCACGGGGATCGTCTCGCGTGGCGGGTCGATCATGGCCAAGTGGTGTCTGCATCACCACAGGGAATCGTTCCTCTACGAGCATTTCGACGAGATCTGCGACATTTGTCGTGCCTATGACGTGTCTTTCTCGCTGGGCGATGGTCTGCGTCCAGGCTCTATTGCCGATGCCAACGACGCGGCGCAATTTGCTGAACTGGAGACGCTGGGCGAACTGACTCAGATCGCATGGGCGAAAGATTGCCAGGTCATGATCGAAGGCCCCGGCCATGTGCCGATGCACAAGATCAAGGAGAACATGGACAAGCAGTTGAAGGTCTGCGGCGAAGCGCCGTTCTACACGCTTGGGCCGCTGACCACGGATATCGCCCCCGGTTACGACCATATCACGTCGGGCATCGGTGCGGCGATGATCGGCTGGTTCGGTACCGCCATGCTTTGCTACGTGACGCCGAAGGAGCATCTGGGTCTGCCGGATCGCAACGATGTCAAGGTCGGCGTCATCACCTACAAGATCGCGGCCCATGCGGCGGATCTTGCCAAGGGTCATCCCGCCGCGCAGCTGCGTGACGATGCGCTGTCTCGCGCGCGTTTCGAATTCCGCTGGGAAGATCAGTTCAATCTCTCGCTCGACCCGGAAACGGCGCGGTCCTTCCATGACGAGACCTTGCCGAAGGAAGCGCACAAGGTCGCGCATTTCTGCTCCATGTGCGGACCGAAATTCTGCTCCATGCGCATTTCGCATGACATTCGCGCCGAGGCTCAGAAGGAAGGTCTCGAGGCCATGGCGGAAAAGTTCAAGCAGGGTGGTGAACTTTACATGCCGCTACAACAGCCTGGAGCCGGAGAATGAGATGCGCATTCTGATCAAGGGGGCAGGCGTTGCGGGTCTGACGGCTGCCCTTGAACTGGTAAAACGCGGCTTTGCGGTGGAGGTGAATGACGTCTCTCCGGCAATCGGCCATGGCGCATCATGGTTCGCTGGTGGCATGCTCGCGCCATGGTGTGAGCGTGAAAGTGCCGAGGAAGTGGTTTTGACCCTCGGCCAATCGGCGCTCGACTGGTGGGAGGAAGCAACGCCGGGTCTGGTCACGCGCAACGGCACACTGGTCGTGGCACCTGCGCGGGACAAGACCGAACTTTCGCGCTTTGCTTCTCGAACCAGCGGCTATCGATGGGTGGATGAAGACGATATTGCCGCGCTCGAGCCCGATCTTGCCGGTCGTTTCCGGCACGGGCTTTTTTTTGAAGGCGAAGGTCATCTCGATCCGCGGCTGGCGTTGAGCGCGCTTCACCAACGGCTGGTCTCCTCGGGCGTCACATTTCATCTCGGGATACAGAACATCGATGAGGGGGATTTTGACCGGATCGTCGACTGCACGGGCCATGCGCAGATCGGGGCATTGTCTGGTCTTCGCGGCGTGCGCGGCGAGATGCTTTATCTTGAAACAGACGAGATTTCGCTGTCTCGTCCGATGCGACTGCTCCATCCGCGCATTCCACTCTACATCGTGCCGCGCGAACCGGGCCGCTTCATGGTGGGTGCGACGATGATCGAATCGGAAGACGGGGGGCCGATTTCAGCGCGCTCCATGATGGAGTGTCTTAACGCCGCCTACGCACTTCACCCGTCTTTTGGAGAAGCACAGATCATCGAAACGGGCACGGGCATCAGGCCCGCTTTCGCCAACAATCTCCCCTGCATCACGCAGAGGGGCGACACACTCTTCATCAATGGTGCGCATCGGCACGGCTTTCTGCTGTCGCCCTCCATGGCACGGCAAGCCGCTGATATTTTGGATAAAAAGGAGGTTTCCCATGCGGATTCACGTCAATGGCGAAGAGCATGATCTCGCCACCGCAACGTTGTCGGAGCTGCTGAGCTTACTCGATTACGAGGGCGACTGGCTGGCGACTGCCGTCAATGGTGATCTTGTCCATGCCGAAGATCGCTGTGATTTTCGTCTCAAGGATTCCGACAGGATCGAAATTCTTTCACCCATGCAGGGAGGATAAGACATGCTTCGATTGTATGATCGCGACGTCAGTTCCAGGCTACTTCTGGGTACGGCGCGCTATCCGTCGCCTGCGGTTCTGGCGGACGCCGTGCGTGCAAGCAAGGCGGACATTTTGACGATTTCGCTGCGCCGTGAAACCGCAGGCGGGAAAAAGGGCGGACAGTTCTTTGAATTGATCCGAGAGCTTGACCGCCTGATCTTGCCTAACACGGCTGGATGTCACACTGCGAAGGAAGCGGTGCTGACGGCGAAGATGGCGCGGGAGGTGTTCAAGACCAACTGGATCAAGCTCGAAGTCATCGGTCATCACGATACGCTCCAGCCGGACGTCTTTGCGCTTGTCGAGGCAGCCCGCATCTTGGCGGGTGAGGGCTTCGACGTTTTTCCCTATACGACGGACGATCTGGTCGTGGCCGAAAAGCTGGTGGATGCCGGGTGCAGGGTGCTGATGCCATGGTGTGCGCCAATCGGCAGCGCCATGGGGCCGCTTAACTTGACAGCACTGAAATCGATGCGCGCACATTTTCCCGATGTGCCGATGATCGTGGATGCCGGGCTTGGTCGCCCGTCTCACGCGACAACGGTGATGGAGCTCGGCTATGATGCGGTCCTGCTGAACACAGCGGTGGCCGGGGCGGGAAACCCTGTCATCATGGCGGGTGCCTTTGCGAAAGCCGTCACGGCGGGCCGCGAGGCCTATCTTTCCGGCATGCTGGAGCCGCGCGATATGGCTGTGCCATCGACGCCGATTATTGGAACTGCCGTGTTTTCCTGATGCGTTGACAAGCGATGGCAAGGGCGGGATACCGACATGACCATGGAGGGTGTCGCTCTTGCATAATCTTCTGACCGATATCGATGGGGTTGCCGTCGGTCATGCGACCGATCTCACGCTGGGATCGGGCGTGACTGCGATTGTCTTCGACCAGCCGGCTGTCGCATCCGGCTCGGTGCTCGGCGGTGCGCCCGGTGGGCGGGATACGGCCCTTCTCGATCCCAGCATGACAGTCGATGTTGCCGATGCCTTCGTTCTGTCCGGTGGTTCTGCGTTCGGGCTTGATGCCGCCGGTGGGGTTCAGTCCGGCCTGCGGGCAAACGGTCGAGGATTTCAGGTCGGAGCGACCCGTGTTCCCATCGTACCGCAGGCAATCCTGATGGATTTGTTGAACGGTGGCGACAAGGACTGGGGTCTGCATTCCCCCTATCGCGATCTGGGATATGACGCGTTCAAAGCAGCGTCAACCGGACCTTTCGCGCTTGGCACAGTCGGTGCGGGAACAGGTGCAACGACGGCGACCCTCAAAGGTGGTCTGGGGTCTGCTAGCGCTGTAACCTCCTCAGGTCAACGCATCGCGGCCGTTGTTGCGGTAAACGCGCTGGGCTCGGCAACCATAGGAAACAGTCGCCATTTCTGGGCAGCTCCATTCGAGGAGAACGGGGAGTTCGGTGGCTTCGGCATGCCCGCGACCTTCTCCCCGGCAGATGTCGCACTGCGGATCAAGGGCGTCAGCTTGACTGCAACCACCATCGCTGTCGTCGTTACCGACGCGGTGCTGACAAAAGTGCAGGCGCACCGCCTTTCCGTTCTTGCCCACGGCGGACTGTCACGGGCTGTGTTGCCATCGCATCTTTCGAGCGACGGCGACACCATGTTTGCCGCAGCAACCGGTCGCAAACCTCTGACATCGGCAATCGATTTTACCGAATTGTGTCACCTGTCTGCGATCGTCGTGGCGAGGGCGATTGCGCGCGGCATTTACGAGGCGCAGGCGCTTCCCCATGTGGGTGCGCAACGCGCGTGGCAGGATCGTTTTGGAGCATCGTTAGAATGAAGCGCTCATCCCTGAATCCGGTTCTTCGTGTCGATTTCCCGCTGGGGGAACGCCTGGGACGTGGCAAGATCCAGCTCATGGAACTCATCGTTTCCACAGGCTCCATTTCTGCGGCGGGTCGTGCCATGGATATGTCCTACCGGCGCGCATGGCTGCTGGTGGATGCACTGAACCACATGTTTGTCGAGCCCGTCATCGAATCACAGCGGGGCGGAAAGAAGGGTGGCGGCGCTGGTCTGACACCATTTGGTGAAACGCTGCTGGCCCGGTACCGCGCCATGGAGGGCCGTATGAATGAGGCAATTCGCGCAGATATGGAATGGCTGGAAGCCAACAGCGATAAAAGCCCTCAATAGGGATCGAGCGCTGCCGACTTGACGATGACGAAAATCGGCTTGCCTTCGACGATCGACAGCCGTTCGATTGAAAGACCGGTAATTCTCGCCTGCACGATATCGCCACCGCAGTCGACCTGCACCATCGCCATGCCGTCGGTAAGCGATGTTATATGCGCGATGTGACCATCCAGAATATTAAGGGCGCTCAGGCCTTCCGGCCTCGTGGTGGCCAACATCACATCGCGCGCGGGAATATGCACCCGAACATTCGCGCCTGCAACTGCTGCCCGGGTCGGCACCTGCAGCGTCATTTTCGCCAGGCGAATGGATGCAAGGCCATGCTTGCCGTCGAAGGCTTCGATCTTGCCGGACAGGATACTGCCTGCCTCGCGTCGCTCCAGATGGGTGCTAAATGTGGGACGTGACAGAATGTCGGCTGCCGATCCCTGCGATTCGACCCGCCCGTCTGTCATCACGACGATCCTGTCGGCAAGGCGTGAGACCTCGTTGATGGAGTGGCTGACATAGATGATCGGGATTTTGGTCTGGTCGCGAAGCCTCTCGAGATAGGGGATGATTTCAGCCTTGCGTGCTTCATCGAGTGCTGCCAGCGGCTCGTCCATCAACAGCAGACGGGGTGAGGACAGTAGCGCACGTCCTATTGCGACCCGCTGCTTTTCTCCGCCCGAGAGCTTTTCCGGTCGACGATGCAGCAGATCAGCAATGCCGAGCATGTCGACGATATCGGCACTTTCCGTATCCTTGGCGGAGCGACCGGAAAACCATCGACCGTAATCAAGGTTCTGTTGCACCGTCAGATGCGGAAACAGTCTTGCCTCTTGAAAAACATAGCCGAAGCGACGTTTATGACAGGGGATGAAAAGCCGTCTGGACTGATCGGCCAGAACCTCTCCATCCAGTGTCACCTTCCCCTCATCGGGCTCGATCAGCCCGGCGATGATGCGGATGATGGATGTCTTGCCGGAACCGGAGCGACCGAAGAGCGCTGTGACCCCTTCGCCTGCGCTCAGTTCGGCATCGAGCGAGAAGGAGCCCATCCTGTGTTTGATGTCCAGGTGGAGCGTCATTCTGCATTGACCTTTTTGCCGATCCACCGCGCCAGAAATTCCGATGCCAGCAAGGCGATCATCGAGATTGCTATGGCAACGAGGGTGAGGCGCATCGCACCCGTATCGCCACCCGGAACCTGCGTGAAGGTATAGATCGCCGCAGATAAGGTTTGCGTCTCGCCGGGTATGTTGGACACGAATGTTATGGTCGCGCCGAATTCTCCCATAGCCTTGGCAAATGCCAGAATCATGCCTGCGATGATGCCGGGCAGGGTCAGCGGCAGCGTTATCGTCAGAAACACCCAGAGCGGACTCGCACCCAGCGTTCCGGCTGCTTCCTCCAGCTTCCGGTCGACCGCTTCGATGGAAATGCGGATCGATCGTACCATGAGTGGAAACGCCATGACCGCGCAGGCCAGAGCGGCGCCTGTCCAGCGAAAAGAAAACACGATGCCGAAATATTGCTCTAAGAACGCGCCGATCACGCCTCTGCGTCCGAAAACGATAAGAAGTATGAAGCCGGTGACCACAGGTGGCAGGATGAGTGGCAGGTGGACGATGCCGTTCAAAATGGACTTGCCCCAGAACTGTCCACGCGCAAGGGCAAGCGCAACGATAATGCCGAAGGGAAGGCTGGTCATCATGGCAATCGTGGAGACCCAGAGGCTTAAACGAATGGATGTCCATTCTTCAGGGCTGAGCGATAACCAATCCAATATGCCATTCCTGTCGACTATCGACCCCGCTGATCCAAGGGTCGTTCACATTCAAGATGCCAGACTTTACTTCAAAATCGTAAAGCCCTGATTTTCGAAGAATGGAGCAGCTTTCTCGGATCTAATAAATTTGAGATAGTCGGCTGCAGCCGGACTTTTCGATTCCGCGAGAATGGCGAACGGATAGATGATCGGTTCATGCGTATTTTCTGGGAACATGCCGACGATCTTGACGCTTGGGTCGGCTGCAGCGTCGGTCTGGTAGACGACGCCGTAGGGTGCTTCTCCGCGTGACACGAGAAGCAAAGCCGCCCGCACGCTTTCGGCACCTGCGACCTTGGCCTCGACCGACGACCAGACGCCCAGCTTCTCAAGAGCCGCCTTTCCATATTTTCCAGCAGGAACCGAATCCACAGCGCCCATCGCCAGCTTTTCGTCACCCAAACGTTTGGCAAGATCAAACCCCGGCTTGATCTCGACAGGGCTTGCCTTGTCTGCTGGTGCAACGAGAACGAGGCGGTTGCCGAGGAGGTTGGTTCTTGTGTCGCTACGGATCAGGTTCTTTTTGGCCAGATAATCCATCCATGCCAAATCTGCGGAAATGAAGAGATCGGCCGGTGCGCCTGCCTCGATCTGCTTCGCCAGCGCGGAACTTGCAGCATAGGACACTGTCGCTTCGTTGCCGCTCTGCTTTGCCCATTCCGCATTTGCAGCATCAAGCGCATTCTTCATGCTTGCAGCGGCAAAAATCGTGACTTTATCCTGTGCCTGCGCATGGTCTAAAAGCCCCGCGGTCGTTAGCCAAATGCCGCTCATGGTCACGAGCGCGGCCTTGATGATGAAACGTCGCAAAATTCCCATTACCCACTCCATCCCATTCGTAATATCCAGAAAAACATATCGCTCTTAGCTGCCATTCTTTATATTTTCAAGAATATAACGATGGATCATGAAAATGAGTGCTGGGTGCTAAGCAGGGTGCCGCTGCGGCCTCTGATTTCATACCTCCGACAATCTGGCAGGGCTGACCCGCCCGTTGCAGACATCGCCTCAATCCATCTTCAATC
Source organism: Rhizobium sp. Leaf262 (assembly GCF_001422245.1). Taxonomy (GTDB): domain Bacteria; phylum Pseudomonadota; class Alphaproteobacteria; order Rhizobiales; family Rhizobiaceae; genus Agrobacterium. The sequence continues at coordinate 15,550 of NZ_LMMM01000021.1, read as the reverse complement.
CATCGCAAATTCTCGACACTTGCCTGATTTCTAAAGACGATTTTTACGATGGCCAAAATTCAGTATCATGCGACAGCCGTGGGATTGGGAACCAGCCCTGATCCCGACAATATCGAGTTTCCTCACTTCGGTCGTTGCCATCATAATCTTGCCGACCTAAGGCTTCCGTGCTCTGGTACGGTCGGTATTTGTGGGAGGAATTTTTGAAGGAGCTCTTTATCGTCACTCATACGCAGTCCGTTCATCACGTGGAGAACAAGGTTGGCGGCTGGTATGATACTGAGCTGACCGCCCGTGGTATATGGGAAGCGGAGGCTACAGCCGACCGTCTGGCGACGTTGGTTGGCCACCAAGCGATTGAAATTTACAGTTCCGACCTTCGTCGTGCAGCCCAGACAGCAGCCGCGATTGCCCGACGTCTTGGTGTTGCAGTGACTGAAACTGCCGATCTGCGGGAAATCAGTTACGGCGTTGCAGGCGGGAAGCCGCAGGAATGGCTCGACGCCCGCTACAGTCCCGCGCCTGATGACGACAGGCTCGATCATCACTGCGGCATCGAGGGCGCGGAAACTCGCCGCGACGTTGCGAAGCGCGTATTTCCTCGCGTGAACGCGATTGTGGATCGACCCTGCGCGACACAGATCATTGTCACCCACGGCTTCACGCTCAGTTTGGTAATTGCCGCATGGATGAAGATACCGATCGATGCGTGCGGGTTTATGAGCTTTCCCGCGAAATCAGGAAGTATTACGCATCTGCGTCAAGACGACTTTTTTCGAAGCCGGGCGGTGATGGGCGTTGCTGACATATCCCATCTGACCGCTGGATTGCGGAACCATTCCTGATTTTGGTAAAAGTCCATCATATCAAAAACTGTGCTGATCACCGTTTCTGTAATATCCGCGACTAAACGAACAGCGGACGCTCATAGGGTAGGAGAAGACGTGGGATATGCTGAAGAGATGGCGAAACGGATGCCTGCCAGTATGGTGCTGCCATCCGAGTTCTGCGTGTTGTTCGACTGGATGGAAACTCATGGCTTCTTCATGCAAAGTGGTGCCTTTCCCGGTGACCGGCTGGGCCTGCTTGGATCGGAAGCCGATTTGCAGGAGGATCACGTCACGGCAATTCTCTTCCGGGTTGCCACGCGCGAGCAGGCTCGCGACTATGGCGAAGCATGGTTCGGCACCGTTGTCCCTGATGTAGAGGAGAGGCTAGTGCCTTTCGCCCGGACTGGAGGCGATGGTTCCTTTGCAGCCTTCTGGCTTGATGACGAGGGTTGCCAGCAGATCGTGCATCTTGGCTCGGAAGGGCTCGTTTGCCTTCTGGGTCGCACGCCACTGGACTTCCTGCGCCTTATCGCTATCGGATACGAGGAGATCAGTGGCGATTGTCTCTACGACCCAAGCGCGCCGCCACTGAAAGCCAACATGAACGTATCCTATCGAGCTTGGTTGATTGATCGGTTCGATGTCACGGTTCCGGCAACCGCGTCGCAGATATTGGGAAAGGTGCCAGACGAGACGACTAACGCCTCCGATGATCCGTTTTGGTGCTGGGTTCGAAAAAACCAGACGGCACGCGACGACTTGCGTGTCACGGATTGAACGGCAGAAGCGAAAAAGATCGAACCGAGCCGTCGGGATCGAAGCGCAAACCTGCGTAGGGATCATCGGTCTCATCGTCTGGGATCACGACGGACACTCCCAGCCTGTGCACGATTTCTGTCACAAGCTCTATGAGCGGTGGGCCATCAATGACGTTGACATCGAACTGGTGCGGATAGTCACGATGCCCGGATTGATGATAGACGGCCCAACCAGTGGTCGCTCGCTTGATCGCCAGTAGAAGATCGTCAAAGTCTTCGGCGCGAACAATTTGAGCAATCCCCATGCCAAACACGTCACCGATCGTAGCGGTGCAGCTCTCCAGGCTGGGACCGGCGGCTATAAAGAGATCGAGACCTTTGTCAGGGCTGTTGTTCGGGACATTGGTTGGCATCGTTGCATCTTTAGAGCCGTTCTCCGGCAAAATGGGCGATCTGCGCGCCGGTTTCGTAATAGGCTTCTTTCAGGATGCGCAGGCTCTGCGCTTTCGGTTCGGTGGTCGGCAAAGGCAAATCTTCTTCGCCGATATCGCCAGCCACATGGGCCGCCAGCGTCTTGCCGAAGACGGTGCCGGGGGCGATGCCGCGACCGTTATAGCCGCAAAAGCCGACAACGTTTTTCGCAAATTTATGGAAACGTGGCACCGCATTGTCGGTCATGCCGATTTGCCCGTACCATTCGCATTCGAATTCTATCTCACCCAGTTGCGGAAACAGCCGCTTGAGTGCGCGTTTTGCCCAGTTGCGATGGACCGCCGTGCCAGTATTTCTAAGCGCACCAACGCTGCCGAAGACGAGACGCCCGGCCTGATCCATTCGAAATGAGGAGAGGATGTCCTTGGTGTCCCAGCAGCCCTCTCGATTGGGCAGGATCGATTTTCGTAGATTGTCGCTCAGTGGCCGTGTCGCGACGTTGAAATAGGGAAGATAGACCTGTTCCTCGCGCACAATTTGCCATGGTCCGGTGCTGTAGGCTTCGGTTGCGACGATGACCCAGTCAGCACGGACGGAGCCCTTTGCCGTTTTCACCTTCCAGCCGCTGCCATCTGGCTGGCTGTCGATGACGGGGCTGGAGGTGTAGATCGTCGCGCCTGCCTTTTGTGCCGCATGAGCAAGGCCCCGCACATAGGCAAGTGGCTGGAGCGTTCCAGCCCGCTCATCGAGCAGAGCACCATTATAGGCTGACGAGCCAGTCCGGGCGGATGTTTCCTGTGCATCGAGGACCCGCACAGGCGCGCCGCGTGCCGCCCATTGCGCGCATCTTTCACGGATTTCCGCAAGCCCCTTGTCTCCTACGGCACAATGCAGCGTACCGCTTTTTTCCAGCTGGCATTCGATGCGATGTCTTTCGATGAGGTTGCGCACCAGAAACGGTGCGTTGCCCAGCAGATCGAGCAGTCTTTCACCATAGACAGGGCCCAGCACATTGGGCAGTTCTTTGGGCATCACCCACATGCCGCCATTGATAAGGCCGACATTTCGGCCCGCACCGCCGAAGCCGACGTCCTTGGCTTCCAACACGATGACGCGCGTGCCGCGCTCCGCCAAATGGAGAGCGGCAGAGAGGCCGGTAAATCCGCCACCGACAACAACGACATCGGCCTTCTCATTGGTTTCGAGGCATGAGGTTACCGGCGGCGGTGGCGCGGTTTTTTCCCAAAGGCCGTGAGAGCGAGGGTCGTTATACATCGAGGTCACCCGAGAAAGCGAAAGATTGTCTGATCGCAGTCTATCTGCGCCAAGACAATGTGAAAACCGACATATCGACATCATGTCATGCTGGCGGGGAATGTGATCTTGGTCCAGATGTCAGAAGCCCGTTCAAGGGCAGGCTTGAAACATCGGCCCGGCTCGGCCAATAGTGCAGCAGAGCGGACGCGCAAGTCATTCGCCAGATCTCAATTGATGACGGGAAACAGATCATGAAGCCAATTTTTGTTCAGCTTCAATGCACCCCCGGCAAGACCTATGAAGTCGCCGATGCCATTTACAAGACGGAGCTCGTATCCGAGCTCTATTCCACCAGCGGAGAGTATGACCTTCTCTTGAAGATCTATCTGTCGCCCGAACAGGATACGGGGAAATTCATCAATGAAAATATCATCAGCATCCCGGGCATCGTCCGGTCCCTGACGACGCTGACATTCACCGCGTTCTGATCGTTGCTGGCAGACGAGCAAAAGGCGCTGCCTTCACATGGAGGCAACGCCTTTTCATTCTTCCAAACATGACGTCTCTCGCCCCGTCGGGCGCGACTTTCAAGGCGCGTTGCGTCTGTTTCAGACCAGTGCCGCCACGTTGCGGTTGCGAACGAGATTGCGGATGGCGATGCGGACATCGTCTGCGCTGTCGAAGCGCTGATCATCGAGATCGTGGACATGGAATTTCACGGCGATGAACTTCAGGCGGTTCTCATCCGGAACCACGATGCCCACAGGCTCACCTGCGAATTCAATAACTTGCTTTTGCATAATACATACTCCCGCTGTGGCTTGTTTCACAGCAATTCGTCGAATCGTTTTTTAGAAGATTGGTTTGACCGTTAAGTCACATTCGACAGCAGCGGGAACACATGGCTGTGCTTCCGGCATTGTAAAACCGCAGATCAAGGATTGCGGCAATGTGTTTCAAGTCTGACATGACACTCTCCCTGCTTTGGTATTGAACCGGAATAACGGAGATCACTCTCCGGTTGAATCACTGTTACTCCAGATTCGTGGCGTAATCAATGATTATCAATATAGGTAGAATATTTTTCTTTATGATGACAGGACCGGGGCGGAATTGTGAAATTTTTGTTTCGTTAGCCCGGTTGCGTTGGATGCCCCGGAAATCCGAGGTTTGCGCGTCTGTTTAAATTTCGCTGGGTGGATAGCGGTGATCGTTGCCGTTGAAATCGGACACCGAGTAGCAACCGTCGGCATGTTTCGTTGCCGCATTCTGACCGATGACGGCTTTTCCGTGTCCGCCGGGAATATCCAGCACGTATGTTGGCTGACAAAGACCTGAAACGCGCCCACGCATCGCGGCGACAATTCGCTGGCCTTCTTCTAAGTCCATCCGGAAGTGGCTGGTGCCGGGGGCGAGGTCCGGGTGGTGCAGATAATAGGGCTTGATACGCGTTTCCACGAAGGCGCGCATGAGGTCGCCCAGAATGCGCGGGTCGTCGTTGATGCCCTTGAGAAGCACCGACTGGCTGACCATGGCGATCCCGGCATCGATCAACCTTGCGCAGGCTGCCCGTGCCTCATCCGTCAATTCACGCGGATGGTTGGCGTGGAGTGCAACATAGGTGGCCTTGCCGCTGGCTTTCAAAGCGTCCACCAGTTCCGTGTCGATCCGTTCGGGATCAACGACCGGTACGCGGGTGTGGAACCGCACGATTTTGACATGGGGTATGGCCTTGAGGCCTTCCATGATGGCCGAGAGGCGACGCGGGGAAAGGACCAGCGGATCGCCGCCGGTGAGGATGGCCTCCCAGATTTCCTCATGGGACTGGATATAGGCGAGCGCTGCCGACAGCTCCTCATTGCTCATCGTGCCGTTGCCCTGCGGCCCGACCATTTCCCGGCGGAAACAGAAGCGGCAATAGACCGGGCAGATATGCACGGCTTTCAGCAGAACCCGATCCGGGTAGCGGTGGACGATGCCGTGGACTGGGCTGTGCGCCTCGTCGCTGATCGGATCTTCACGCTCTTCCGGCGTTTGGATCAGTTCAGCGTCGTTCGGAATGAACTGCAATCCGATGGGGTCTTGTGCATCGTCTGTGTCGATCAGCTTTACGACGGTCGGCGTGACCGCGACTGCGTAACGCTCGGCCACGGAGCGGAGGCGCTCGAGAGCATTCGCATCGATCAGCCCTGCCTCAAGCAGGTCTTCCGCCGATTTCAGGCTGCGCTTGCTCATGAGCCGTAACCCGTGACAGGTGCCCACATGACGAGATCAATGCGCGGTGCGCCGGTTGCCAGCATCACCAGTCGATCAAAACCAAGGGCAATGCCGCTGGCGGCGGGCATGATATCGAGTGCCGCCAGAAAGTCCTCGTCTATCGGATAGGTTTCGCCATAGACGCGTTGCTTCTCAAGCATTTCAGCCTCGAAGCGACGGCGTTGTTCAGCGACATCCGTCAATTCTCCGAAGGCATTGGCCAGTTCCACGCCGCAGGCGTAAAGCTCGAAGCGCTCGGCAACACGGCTGTCTCTAGGGGAGCGGCGGGCAAGTGCGGCTTCGCTGGTGGGATATTCATCGAGGATCGTTGCCCGACCGAAGCCAAGCTTCGGCTCGACGCGTTCCACGATGACGCGGCTGAACATATCCGCCCAGCTATCGTCATCCGCCACGCGGATACCGGCTGCTTTCAGTTTCGAGGCCAGATGGTCGCGATCGGTTTCGCCGCTCTGGTCGATGGTCGCCAGAAGATCGATATTGCCGTAGCGCTGGAATGCCTCGGCAATGCTCAGCCTTTCCGGCTCAAGAAAGGGATCGACGCTGTGGCCGCGATAGGTGAAGGTTTTTGTCTTCGTGGTTTCGGCTGCCAGAGCCAGCAATTCGGCACTGTCCTGCATCAGCGTCTCGTAGGTCTCGCCGACGCGGTACCATTCCAGCATCGTGAATTCCGGGTGGTGCAAGGGGCCGCGCTCGCGGTTGCGATAAACATGCGCAAAGCAGTTGATGCGCTTTTCACCCGCCGCCAGCAGCTTCTTGCAGGCAAATTCCGGCGACGTGTGCAGGTAAAGCGGGGCCTGTTCGCCGCTGGTGGTGATGCCCGTCGTCGCGAAGGCGTGGAGATGGGCTTCGTTGCCGGGAGAAATCTGCAGGGTTGCTGTATCGACCTCTAAAAAATCGCGCGCTGCAAAAAAGCCGCGCATCGCCGCCTGTATCGCGTTTCGGCCCAGCAGAAACGGGCGACGATCCAGATGGACATCGGGCGTCCACCATGCGGACGTTGTGTCGAGGGTCGAGCCCATATGCTGCGTTTCCTACGGTCAACTGGTTGGCGCGACGGACGAAAACATCTGGTTCGGGTCGTTGCCGCTTCTGTCTTTTATCGAATTATCCGAAAACCGCCGCACAGTTTTCGGTTCCATGCTGTTGAAGGCTGGCAATTCCCGCAAATTTAGGATAGTTGCGCCCCAGAAAACTTACATAACGTCCATCGGGTCGGTGCAGCCGCGCGGTCCTTTACGACGCATTTCATTGAGTTACAAGGAAATCCTATGGTCAAGGTTATCGCCTCATCCGTCCGCAAGGGCAATGTTATCGACGTGGACAGCAAGCTTTACGTCGTTCTCAGCGCCAACAACTTCCACCCCGGCAAGGGCACGCCTGTCACGCAGGTCGATATGCGTCGTATCTCGGATGGCGTGAAGGTATCGGAGCGCTGGCGCACGACCGAGCAGGTCGAGCGCGCGTTCGTTGAAGACCTGAACTTCCAGTTCCTCTACGAGGACGGAGAAGGCTTCCACTTCATGAACCCTGAAAACTATGACCAGGTCGTCGTCGATTCCGAAACCATGGGTGACCAGAAGGCCTATCTTCAGGAAGGCATGACCTGCGTTCTGTCCATTCACGAAGGCCTGCCGCTTGCTGTCGTCCTGCCGCGCCATGTGACGCTGGAAATCGTCGAGACCGAACCGGTCGTCAAGGGCCAGACGGCATCGTCTTCCTACAAGCCTGCGATCCTTTCCAACGGTATCCGCACCATGGTTCCGCCGCATATCGACGCGGGTATCCGCGTCGTTATCGCGACCGAAGACAATTCCTACGTCGAGCGCGCGAAGAGCTGATTTCGCGACCATCTTTCTATTGGAAAGCCCCGGAGTGATCCGGGGCTTTTTGCTATCTGCAAGGCACAAAAAAATCCCGCAACTTTCGTCGCGGGATTGATTGGAGAAAGACGATAGCGGCCCTTACATGCCCTTTGGCGTGTTGGCTGCCAGGACGGCATTCGACGATGTCGTCGGGCCGCCAACGGCATAGCCGCCGCCCAGAGCAACGCTCAGGCGTACGTAGTCCTGCGCAGTTGTTTGTACCGCCGTTGCGAGGTTGGCCTGCGCTGTCGACACCTGACGCTGCGCGTCGAGAACGTCGAGCAGGGACGAGGCGCCGTCGCGATAGCTTGCTGTCGCGAGCGACAGGGCTTCCTGATAGGACTTGACGGTTCTGCGCAGCGCATCTTCCGTCTGCTTGTCGCGGGTTACCGCAGCAAGAGCATTTTCAACTTCTTCGATACCGTTCAGCACGGTTTCTTTCCATGCCAGATACTGCTCGCGAGCAGACGACTTGGCGATATCGACATTGGCGCGCAGGCTACCACCATCGAAGATCGGCAGAACGAGGCTTGGGCCGAAGGACCAGGAGTTCGATGTGCCGCGCGAACCGTTGTTGGACAGGTTCACGTAGCTTGGCGAAATCGAGCCGCTGATCGTGATGCTTGGATAAAGTCGCGATTCGGCGACGCCGATTTCGGCAACGGCGGCTGCGAGATTGCGCTCGGCCACACGAATGTCTGGACGGTTGCGAATGAGATCGGCCGGAATGCCTGTGAGCGGCGTCTTGCGGGCGACTGGCTGGCGTGCACCGCGCTGCAATTCCACGACGAGCGAAGACGCAGGCATGCCCAGCAATGTCGCGATGCGGTGTGCGGCCTGACGGAAGCTGGTTTCCAGTCCTGGCATGTCTGCAAGCGTGGAGTTGACCAGACCTTCGGACTGAACGACGTCGAGACGCGATGCTGCACCGGCTTCAAGCTGAAGCTTGGTCAGATCGAGCGTTTCGCGGCGTGACTTGAGGTTCTCGCGCGCAATAGCCAGACGCTCCTGATAGTAGCGAACGTCGATATAGGCCGACACGACCGAAGAAATCAGGGTCAGGCGCTGGACGTCCGCCGTGGAATAGGCAGCGTCAAGCGAAGCAGCGGCACTTTCCTTGGAGCGACGATACTGACCGAAGAGGTCGAGCAGCCAGGACGCATCGAGGCCACCGCTGGAGGTGTTCTGGACGCTACGGTTCGTCGATGGGAAGCTACCCTTCGTCTGGGATGTGGTGTGGCTGGCAGAACCGGTGAGGCTTGGGAGCGCGCCTGCTCCGGCAACCGTGATCTGCGATTCGGCCTGGTTGATGCGCTCGAGCGCCTGGAGAACCGTGAGGTTCTGTGCAAGGCCGGTCGAGACATAACCGTTGAGGCGGCTGTCATTAAACGCATTCCACCAGGCAACCGTGGCAACGTCTCCGTTGCTGGCTTTTCCGCCTTCGGCAAATTTGCTTGGGAGCTGAATTTCCGGTGCCTTGTGGTCGGGACCGACAACGCAGCCCGAAAGCAGGAGCATGGTGAGAGGAATGGTGGCACGAATAGACAGCATGTAGTTATCCCAATTTATTTGGCGCACATGGCACCCTCAGTCGAAACGAGCGTTAGCGCTGATATGTGCTGGAGAAAATGCGGCTCATAATTCGCTACATTTCTACCAGCCTATTCCTGCTTTGCTAGCATATTTTTGGTTTGTTAACGTTTAGATAGCCGCCGAATGATGACGAAAAACGATGGAATGAAGAAAATTCCGAGGAGTGTTGCAGAAAGCATACCACCCAGAACGCCCACACCGATCGCATTCTGTGCCGCAGAGCCCGCTCCACTGGCGATTGCCAGCGGCACGACGCCGAGAATGAAGGCGAGCGATGTCATGATAATCGGTCGCAATCTCAGCTTCGCAGCCTCAAGTGTTGCATCCAGCAACGACAATCCGTGCTCCTGTCGTTCCTTGGCGAATTCCACGATCAGGATCGCGTTCTTCGCCGCAAGACCGATCGTCGTCAGCAGACCCACCTTGAAGTAGACGTCGTTGGACTGACCAAGGTAATGCGCGGCAAACAGAGCGCCGAGCACGCCCACAGGCACCGCCATGATGACGGAAAACGGGATCGACCAGCTCTCGTAGAGTGCAGAAAGGCACAAGAACACGATCAGGACGGACAGCGCATAGAGTAACGGCGCTTGCGATCCAGACAGTCGCTCCTGATAGGAAAGGCCGGTCCATGCCACCGAATATCCACCATCCATTTGGGAAACGATTCGCTCCACCTCGTTCATGGCATCACCCGAGCTTACGCCTGGAGGGGCAGAACCTTCCAGCGAGAAAGCGTTGGCAGCGTTATAGGCGGAGACGGACGGTAGTCCGTTTACCCATCTCGCCGTCGTAAACGATGTGAAGGGTACCATTTCATTGCCGGAGTTTCGCGCGTTCCAGTACTTCAGGTCTTCGGCCTGCATACGATATTGCGCATCCGACTGCACATAGACCTTCTTGATCTTGTTGTTGAGCGTGAAGTCGTTGACCCGGCTGCCGGCAAAGATCGTGGTGAGCATGGAATTGACATCGGCAAGGCTGAGCCCCATCGCGCCGAGCTTTTCCTGATCCAGATCGAGTTTCACCTGACTTTCCTGATCCCGATCGTTGGCACGCATCGCCGTGACCTTGCCGCTGGAATTTGCGGCCTGGATCAGTTGCTTCGATGCGTTGACGAGTGCGTCACTTCCCTGGTTGCCGCTGTCGACAAGATACATGGAGAAACCGCTCGAGTTGCCCATGCCCTGGATCGCCGGAGGCAGGATCGGGAAGACCTGTGCTTCGCGGAAAGTCATGAAGGTTCCCATCGCTCGCTGCACGATGGCAGATGCGGCCATTTTCGGGTCCGTTCGCTGATCGAAGTCTTTCAGCTTGGCGAAGACGAGCGCATAGCTTTGCCCGCTACCGGTAAAGCTGAAGCCGTTGACCGCAAAAATGCTGTCAATGACGTCTTTTTCCTTGTCGAGATAGTAGTTCTCGACTTTCTCGATCACTTTCGCCGTCTGCGCGCTCGTCGAGCCATTCGGCAACTGGATGATCGTCATGAGAACGCCCTGATCTTCCTGCGGAAGAAAGGACGATGGAAGCCGGGTGAAGAACCAGGCGCATCCGCCAATCACGATCGCGAACATGAGCAGCACGCGCAAGGGTCGCTTCAGCAAGTAACCTACGGAGCTGACATATCCCGTCGTGGTACGGTCGAAATTGCGGTTGAACCATGCGCCGGGGCCGCGGCCCTTCTTGTTGTGATCGATCGGTTTCAGCATCGTGGCGCAAAGCGCTGGCGTCAGCACGATGGCGACAACGGCGGACAACAGCATCGCAGATACGATGGTGATGGAGAACTGGCGGTAAATGATACCGGTAGAGCCGCCGAAGAACGCCATGGGAATGAACACGGCCGTTAAAACCAGCGCGATGCCGACGATGGCGCCGGTGATTTCGCCCATGGATTTCTCCGTGGCCTCGAGCGGCCCCAGACCTTCCTCCGACATGATACGTTCGACGTTTTCCACCACAACGATCGCGTCATCGACGAGAAGGCCGATAGCCAGAACCATGGCGAACATGGTGAGCGTGTTGATGGAGTATCCAGTGAGGGCCAGAATACCGAACGTACCCAGCAGCACCACGGGAACCGCGATCATCGGGATGAAGGTTGCGCGCAGGTTCTGCAAGAAAACCAGCAATACGACGAAAACCAGCACGATGGCTTCGATCAGGGTGTGCACGACCTTTTCAATTGAAAGAGAAACGAAAGGTGTCGTGTCATAGGGATAGATGATCTTGACGTTCTGCGGCAGGGTCGGTGCAATCTGCTCCATCTTTGCCTTGACCAGAGCCGCCGTATCGAGTGCGTTTGCACCCGTGGCAAGGTTCACCGCAAAACCGGACGCAGGCTGGCGATTAGACCGTGAGGTCGAAGCATATGTTTCCTGACCGATTTCAACGCGTGCAACGTCGCTCAAACGCACATTGGCGCCCGTGGTATCGACTTTGAGGATAATGCGCTCGAAGTCGGACACAGTCGTCAACTGGCTCTGCGCCGTCATGGTGACGTTGATCTGCTGGCCCTCCACTGCTGGAAGACCGCCTACCGATCCGACCGAGACCTGTGTGTTCTGAGACTGGATCGCCGCTGTCACATCCGCTGGCGTCAGCTGAAATTTCTTCAGTTTGAAAGGGTCGAGCCAGACACGCATTGCGTAGGCCGAGCCGAAAGCATTGATGTTGCCGACGCCTTCGAGACGCTTGACCTGATCTTCGATCTGCGTCGAGAAAATGTCTCCGAGATCTGCGGATGAGCGTTTTCCATCGGTTGAAACCAGTGCACCGACGAGAAGAATACTCGAGGTCGATTTGGTCACTTCGATCCCGAGATCCTGAACGACCGCTGGCAACTGTGAGGTGACCAGCTGGAGCTTGTTCTGAACCTGAACCTGCGCAATATCGCCGTTGACGCTGTTGTCAAATGTCAGGGTAACGCTGGCAGAGCCGGTTGTGGACGAAGATGTCATGTAGGTCAGGCCATCAAGGCCGGTCATGCCGTCTTCTATGATTTGCGTTACGGTTTTTCGCACCGTGTCTGCACTCGCGCCGGTGTAGCTGGCGCTGATGCGGACTGTTGGCGGAGCAATTTCCGGGTACTGAGAAATCGACAGCGTGTTGATGGCCAATGCGCCACCGAGCATGATGACAATCGCGATGACCCAAGCAAAGATCGGTCGCCGAATAAAAAATTTCGCCATAATCTAGTTCCTGATCACGATGTTGCAAAGCATGTCTTTTGACATCATGATTTCGGTGCCGGAGCAGCCTGATCGCCCTGCTTCTCTATGATGTATCCCTTTTCATCGATTTCGGCCGGCACAGGCTTGATTGTGGCGTTATCCGTTATCCATTGAAATCCGTCTGCGATAAGCCTGTCTCCATCGGCGACATTTTCTGTCACGAGCCAGTTATGGCCGGACAACTGGCTTGTCGGGAACGTTCTGGTTTCCACCTTGTTGTCGGCTGTGACGAACTTGGCCGTCAACTCGCCATTGGCGTTGCGACTGGAGGCGCGCTGAGGAATGAGATAGCCGATTTCCTTGCCCACCGTAATCGTGGCGCGCACATACATGCCGGGGAGGATGATATTGTCGGGATTGTCGAACAGGGTGCGGATCGAGACGGTACCCGTTGTCGTGCTGACGGCCATTTCCGACATGTCGAGCTTGCCGACCTTTGGATATTCCGAGCCGTCCTCGAGCGTCAGACGAATATCCGTCGTTTCGCTGTTGTCGCTGCGCTCCAGCTTCCCGGCCTTGATTGCAGACTGCAAACGCAGAAGGTTCACGCTGGACTCGTTCAACTGGATGTAGATCGGGTTGATCTGGCGAAGCGTCACCAGAGAATCGGTCTGGCTGGCGGTCACAACGTTTCCGATCGAAAAATTGGTAGCAGACGTGACGCCATCGAAGGGAGCGCGAACTTCTGTCAGCGAGAGATTGATCTGTGCCGTCTGCAGTGTCGCACGGGCTTCCGCAACGGATGCCTTTGCCTGAAGCAATGTCGTGCGCGCATCTTCGAATTCTTTTTGCGAGGCACCGCTATTGGCCAGACGCTCGTAGCGCTGCAAATTTGCTTCCGCAGCGGGAACGCTGACTTCCGCTCTCTCCAGAGCGGCCTGCGCTTCCGCAAATGACGCTTGATAGGTGTCGTCGTCAATCTTGTACAAAAGGTCGCCGGACTTCACGAAGCTGCCTTCCTTGAAGGCGATCTGCTTGATCACGCCGCCTACGCGGGGACGGATATCGGCGGTCTGAAAAGCATCGGCCCGGCCCGGCAACAAGGTCGTGAGCGGATAATCGCTCTTTTTCATCGTAACGACACTTACAGGGGCCGGTGGGCGCTGATTGGCCTGAGCGGGAGCCTGCTTGTTATCTTCACTGTCACTACAGCCTGCAATAAGGCCCGCCATGAGCAATGTGGTCACTAGAGGGGTAAGACGTCTTTTCATCGTTTTTCTCATGTTCAACGAGCAATTCCGGGTGCTGTGCAGTGCGGATAAAATTCAGGGCATGAACGGCATCGACATGTCTTGGCTTAATCAATGGGCGAAAAGCCGGAAGGTATAAAAGAACAGGACAAGTGACGTATAGTCGTCATCGTCACTTATCAATCCCGTTTTGCAGTGCAGCATCGACCAATCGCGTGAGTTCGTCGCAGCGTGTTGCTAAAATGTCGACGTCTTCATGGGCAATCAGCGCCGGGTGCAATATGCTCGTCAAAGCATAAAGCGCCGTATTGGCCGACTTTTCGATATTCGTCTCCGCATAAATGCCTGCTTCAATTCCATCACTGATAATATTGGCCAGCAAGCCGGTTATCACATTCTCATAATGGCGACCGCACGCAAGCTCTCTTTTGGCGGTCATCAAAATCATTTCGAAGATATAAGGATTGTCGTTCAGGTCACGGCGATGGTTCTCCATCAGGCTGCGCGCAAGGTGCTTCAACCGTTCGAAGGGTGGATGGCTGGCATCCAGCGGGTCTAGCTTCTGTTCCAGCAATCGAATCTGCTGAACGAAAATCGCATCGACCAAAGCATTCTTTGAGTGAAAATGTTTAAAGACATTTGCGGGTGACATGCTGAGTGCTGCGGCGATATCGGCAATCGAAACGGCACCGAAGCCACGGGCACGAAAAAGTTTTTCGGTCATGACGAGAATGTCACGGCGCGTCTCTTCCGCAGACCGGCGAGGGCGGGTTTTACGCCCAGTGGCTTCATCTGCCTTCGACAATGATGTCTGACCGCTTGCTTTTGCCAATATCACGCTCCCTGAAAAAAGGGCTCCAGATTCTTCCGCACCCGTTCAAGCGGCGAGGCTTCGCTGTCATCCGGCTGGAAGCTCTGCCCGGTAATGCGCTCGAAGGCCTCTATATAGACCTTGGACGTCTGAAGCACGAGGTCATCAGGAATTTCGGGGATATTGTCCTTATAAGGGTCGCAACGTTCCGCCACCCAGGCTCGGACGAAATCCTTGTCGAAGCTCTGCGGGCGCGTGCCGTTCTGGAAAGCCTGTTCATAGCTATCGGCTATCCAGTAGCGGCTGCTGTCCGGCGTGTGGATTTCGTCGGCCAGAATGATGGTGCCGTTTTCGTCGGTGCCGAACTCATATTTGGTATCGACCAGAATAAGGCCTCTCTCGGCGGAAATTTCCTGTCCGCGTTTGAAGAGGGCAAGAGCATAGGCCGATAGCGTCTGCCACTGTTCTTCGCTCAGCAGTCCCTTTTCCACGATCTCCGCAGGCGTCAGCGGCTCATCATGGCCGCCATCGAATTCCTTGCTGGTGGGGGTAATGATCGGCTCGGGCAGAACCTGGTTGTCCTTCAGACCATCCGGGAAAGTCACGCCATACATGTTGCGCTCACCCTTCTTGTAGAGAGTGAGGATGGACGTGCCCGTCGTTCCGGCCAGATATCCGCGCACTACGATCTCGACCGGCAGAATATCCAGACGTTTTCCAATGACGACATTGGGGTCGGGATAGGAAACGACGTGGTTCGGACAAATGTCTTTGGTCTTCTCGAACCAGTAGTGCGCTGTCTGGGTCAGAACCTGCCCCTTATAGGGAATGCAGGTCAATATGCGGTCAAAGGCGCTGAGGCGGTCCGTGGAGATGATCACACGGTTGCCATCGGGCAGATCATAATTCTCTCGTACCTTGCCGCGATAATATTTGGGAAGTTCGGGAATGACGGCTTCTGTAAGAATGCGCACGGGATATCCAATCCTATAGTGTAGCAATGACCGGTATGGATGACCGGGAGACTGTCTACCCTATCGCATGTTTCAGAATGCAGGACCAGTATGGGCTTTTGAGGGCTCGCAAACCCAATCTAGCACAAAAATCTAAAATCACTCAACAAAACCAATGTGCTATGAAATATGTCTATTTTTTTACAGGTGTGCTGTTGACTATCTCCGTGGGTATCCTCTATAAGTCCGCTCACTGACGAGGGCGGCGGCGCTGCTAGCGACGATGTCCTTCGTTCTGGAGAAAACTGAAGATTGGGCGATTGAGTTTGATCTTTTTTTGAGTTTGATCTTTTT
>NZ_LMMM01000020.1 GCF_001422245.1 Rhizobium sp. Leaf262 | reverse complement strand
AAGTTCCAAGAACTTGCGCTGGTAACGCGGGGTGGAGCAGCCCGGTAGCTCGTCAGGCTCATAACCTGAAGGCCGCAGGTTCAAATCCTGCCCCCGCAACCAACGAAATTTGTAAATTCTCCCACTCCAAATATTTGCGTTCGAGCTCCTCATCATACTGGTCGAGGAGCTTTTTGCGTTTGGCCTCCGTTTCGATCTCACCGGATGCCAGGCGCGTCATCAAATCATTCTGAGCCGCAGTGAGGAACTGCTGCTCCATCAGATCAAGAACTTCCATGGAGGCTGGCTGATGGTCTGGTGTCTTGCCGATCACCACCGTCTGAATGAGATCCCGTACGATCGGCATCAGGCGCTTGCTTGGCGTCTTCGTCGGCATTGCTACGGGCAAGGAACAGCAGCTTGCGGATGGCAACCTCGACATTATCAGGATTGAACTGATGCTTCAGCTTCGCAATTTTCTCTGGGCGTGAAGATCGAGATATATCGTAATGGAGCTCGCGAGCGGATGCGGATGATGGCCGACGCAATCAAAAAACTACAATGAGGTGGAACCGGTAATCCGCCGTACTTATTATTAGTTGTGGGGGGCGTGGCAATCGCAAGTCGATCCCTCGTGTCTATGATTTCTGAACTCTCTAGATCAGAAGGAATTCTGATGTTGTATCCCAAGGCAATGCGCTTTGTTGTGCTTTTTACGTTTGTTGCAATCGCCAATCAAGTTAACGCATCTGACCATAATTGGAGAAAGCACCTATTCGATTTCAACGTTTCCAGTCTCAACTTTGAAACAGACGTGCCAGTGGAATCGAACGTCCAAACGGTTCCAATGGGCGCCATGGAGCCCGGTACAATCGGAAGTATGAAGATTGTCGGAAAGGTGGCGCCAACGGTTGATGGCCCGCAGATTGAAACGACAATCATGGCTTATGAACTCCTTAGCCCGCCTGCGGCATTGCCAATCTGTAAGTACGAGGCCGAAATAGCAGGCTACACGCCTCGTTCCATAGCCACATCACCGGATATTACTGAAGCGGAGGTCTTCGCTACGCAAAGCGAAAACGGCAAGCCGAAGAGTGCAATCCTCAGCCAATGTTTTTCAAAAGGAAAAAATGCTCTGGCGATTCACTTCATCGTCAATATCGTCGGAGAACCAACGAAAGAAACAGCCAAGAACGCGCTGGTGGAACTCGACGCGTATTCAAGCACTTTTCTCAAAAACCTTCGGTTTTCCGATGGTAAACAGGCGAATTTTGGTGATGATATGCAGCCGGTTTCCCTTCGAATTGGTGAGCGCAAAATCGATCTGCAAATCCCGAGGGATTGGGAGGTTCCGATCAACGATTTTCCGGGACGCTTGCCAGCTGAGTTACATATGGTTCGTCGGAGCGGCGGCAAGGATGTGGGCCTGGTTTGGCTGAGCGTGCAGGAGATGAAGGAAAAACCGGATCTCGAAACGACGGGAGCTGCAATTATCCGAGACTACTTCGTCAAGCAGACGCCCGACGCAGACTCACCGATTCTTCTCGGTGGAAACGAAAATTCCGCCCTCTCAGAAAATGGAGTCGCCAATCGAGAGTTTCGTTTTTCCGTCAAGAACCGAAAGAATGAGGATGTCGGCGTCATTGACGCGACTGCAGTATGGACTGACGGTCGCTTGACTGTGATCAGCCATTGGTCGATCTGGGCAGAGGCTTCTCGTCGTAACGAATTTTTCTCGCGTCTGCCTGGTGTGACGACATATAACCTCGTGCGCACGGCCGTACTCGAGGTCCCTCTCTGATAAGAACAAACGAGCCTTTCTATATGCTTGGTTAATTGTAGGAACCGGGTATCCAGAATTCGCAGTCTGGCAGGACGATCCAAACACCATTCTCCGTCTTGGATGTGACGGCCCCATGCAGAGCCAAAATGAGCTGCCCTTCCTTCTGCTGATGCAGGGGGACTTCAGCCTGATATTCGCTGAAGCCCTGGCGGGCGGCGACGGCCGGACGATCTGACCAGTTAGGATCGAAGTCGTCAAAACACAGACGTAGCTGTGCGGATTGGTCCTATTTTAAGATCTGCGCTCCACTCTGCTTCCGGCGCAACATCTCGCCTCACCGCTCCAGGAGACTTTCCGTAAACTCCGCGGAACGATCGTCCCAAGTTGGAAGCACTGCCAAAACCGACATCGATCGCGATGTCGATCAACGGGCGGTTCGTACTGAGGATGAGATGATTGGCGCGGCGCAGCCGAAGTGTCTTGTACGCTTCAGCCGGCGAACAGCCCATTGTGCGATGAAACAGGCGCTCGAGTTGGCGGCGGGAAAGTTGGACGGCTTTGGCTAGGCGTTCGACGTCCATCGGTTTTGCAACATGTTGCTCCATCAACAGCAGAACAGAATTAACGCGTTGATCCACCTCGGTCGTGTCATCGACAGGCTTTATGGGCGCGCGTGACTGACTGTCATTCGCTTTGCGCGGCGAGGCGATCTGGAGGATATCGAGAGCGTTGCGCTCGGCGTCGCGACCGACCCAGGTGCGGACCATGAATGCAGCGAGATCTGCGGCGCTGGCACCGCCCGCACAAGAACCACGTTTGCCATCGAAGTTGAAAAGTCGGTCCGGGCGCACAGCCAATTCAGGAAAACGCTCTCTGAATGATTCAAAATGAAGCCAGCTGACACAGGTTTCATGCCCTGCCATAAGGCCTGCTTCGGCCAGAATGAACGATCCGGTGCAAACACCGATGAGGGGAATATCCAGTGACGCGGCATGTTTGAGATATTCAAGCGTTTCGCGGCTGCAGGCGACGTCATCCGACAGCAGTCCTCCGACGACGACGATCGCGTCGAAACGTTCGGGCGAGACGAGATCGCTTGTTGGTGCGACGCTGATACCGCAACTGGACTTGATCAGATGTCGCGTGTCGCCAAGAACCTCCCAATCCGTCAGGACCCGACCCGAGTGATCCAGCGCGTCACCAGCCAGCCGCAACGTATCGACAAAAAGAGCGAAGGGAGAAAGCGTGAAGACTCGCCCCAGAACAAATCCAACTTTGAGGCGGGCCGACGATTTCGAGGCCGAATTTTTGTGTTTCGATTGCATGTTTGTCCTGATCCGTTGGCTGGCTCATTCAATTTGCGAATAATCGGATCATCTGCAAGTTTCTTATCCTTATGACGGGATTACGAATGACAATCGTTCAATTAGATTTCCGGGCGGCCACTTTTCTGTGAAGGGCCTCAGACGCAAGACCTGCGAGCTCCTGCATGAACAGATCGAGGATGTTCGAAGGCTTTTCCTCAGGGCGAGTTGCAATGACGAAGGACGATTTGATCCTCGTCGCGGGAACAAGAAGCGGCCTGAAAATATCCTGATCGACCCAGTTGCGCGCATAATGTTCCGGGAGGTAGCCGACAAAGCCGCCTGACATGATGAACATGGCTTGAGCTTCCATATTCGAGGCAAAAGCTTTGGCTTTCGCGTTGGGAAAAAAGTCGAGCTCACGTTTGTTGGCGTAGGGCCTAACAACGAAATCACACATTTCCACGAGGTCTTTTGTAATGTCATCCTCTTTGGTCTTGAACAAAGGATGGCCTTTTGCGCAGTACAAGGAATGATACTCCTCCTTGAACGGTGTTATCTTCAGGCCGCGAAAGGATTGCGTTGCCGGAAGTATGGCTATGTCGAGGCCGCCATTGGATATCTCGGTCAGGAGTGCGTCTGGAGCGTCGATGACGAGTTCGATGCGAGCCTCGGGCGCCTTCACGTTCAAGCGCGCGATGACCTTGGGCAGTGGAAGATCGCCATCGGTAATGGTGTTGTCGATGACCCCAAGCCGGAGCGTTCCGGTTATCCGGTTTTTCAGTTTGCCGATATCGCTCTCGAATGAGTTGAGCGCAATATAAAGCAGTTTGGATCGCTCATAGACAAGTGCGCCACGGTCGGTGACGTCAAATCCACCACGCCCCCTTCGGCAGAGCTTGAAACCGAAGCGATCCTCCAGCGCCTTGATATGAAAACTTACCGCGGATTGGCTCAGCCCCAGCGAAATCTGGGCGCCGACGAAGCCCTTATGCTCGACTACGGCGCGGAAAACCGAGAGGGACCGCAGGTCGGATTGGCCAAGATGCATGGCGCTCCTTTTACATCAATTTTTTTAATATAAGGTCCACAACTCTCCGATTTTTCTCCGACGATGTCCATGCTCTTATGCATCCAGAAAAATAGTGGGATGACAAATATGGCTGCTCATAGCTACGAAAACGGAAGACTGGATTTGCCCTTTGTCGGCATCTCCACCTTTGCCAAAAGCCCTTACGTTTCCGATTGGGACGCGATTGATGCCGATGTCGCTGTCTTGGGCGCGCCCTATGATTTCGGCACGCAGTGGCGTTCCGGCGCGCGTTTTGGACCCCGTGGCGTGCGTGAAGCCTCGACCCTGTTCGCATTCGGTCACGCAGGTGCATACGACCACGAAGACGATGTCCCCTATCTTGAGGGTGTCAGAATTGTCGACATGGGTGATGCCGATATCGTCCATACCGATACGATACGAAGCCACGCAAATATCGAATTTGGTGTCCGCAAAATATTGGCGGCTGGCGCTCTTCCTGTCGTTATCGGCGGAGATCACTCCGTCAATATTCCCTGTATCGATGCATTTTCCGATCAGGGCGATATCCATCTTATTCAGTTCGATGCACATCTCGATTTTGTGGATGAGCGACACGGCGTAAGGCTGGGCCATGGTAGTCCGATGCGCCGCGCGTCGGAAAAGCCGTGGGTTACCGGCATGACGCAGCTAGGCATTCGCAACGTCTCATCGACCGCAAAGGAAGGCTATGACTACGCCCGTTCCGTTGGTTCCGACATCCTGTCGGTCAGACAGGTACGTCGTCTTGGTGTCGAGGGTGTGCTTGAACGTATTCCGGCGAAGAAGCGATATTATCTGACCATAGATATTGACGGTTTTGACCCCTCCATCGCACCGGGCACGGGAACGCCAAGTCATGGCGGCTTTGACTATTATGATGTGCTGGAAATCATCGCGGGCTTGGCCGAGCGCGGATCGATCGTCGGTGTGGATCTGGTCGAAGTGGCTCCGGACTACGATCAGACCGGATCGACGGCTATTTTGGCGGCACAGCTTCTGTTGAACACGATAGGCAGGATCTTCGCCAAACGCGGCACGCCATAAGTGCCCCTGATGCGTCGATGACTGCAACTTATTTGCACTGCAACATACCACGCCCTAGGCTTCCAAACAGCCCGCGCAAAGACGGGAAATCCAGCAAACGCTCCAGAGAGGTCAAAATGAACAAGACGTTTTTTACGGCAACCATGCTTGCCACCCAACTTTTATCAACCACACTCGCTTTTGCAGCCGAACCGCTGTCCGTCATGAGCTTTGGCGGAGCCTATCAGGAAGCTCAGCGCAAAGCCGTTTTTGAAAGCTACACCGCGCAGACTGGCAGACCCGTTTCTGAGCAGGAGTACGGTGGGGAGATTGCCAAGATCAAGGCCATGATCGACTCTGGCAGTACGACGCTCGATGTCATCGACGTCGATGCGCCTACGCTGCTACAGGGGTGCGACGAAGGCATTTTCGAGCAAATTCCCTGGGACAAGATTGGCGACCGTAGTGACTGGATCGACGGCACATCGTCAGATTGCGGCGTGGGAACGGTGGTCTATGCCACAGTGCTGTCCTACGATGCCGAAAAGCTGAAGGATGCGCCTTCCAAGCTTGCCGACCTTTTTGACCTGAAGAAATTTCCAGGCAAACGCGGGCTCTGGAAAAATCCAGCAACAAATCTGGAATTCGCGCTGCTGGCAGATGGCGTTGCACCAGCCGACATCTACAAGACGCTCAGCACTGCGAAGGGCGTGGACAAGGCCTTTGCGAAACTCGATACGATCAAAAGCCAGATCGTATGGTGGGAGGCAGGTGCCCAGGCCCCGCAGCTGCTTGCATCGGGCGAAGTCGTCATGACATCGGCCTGGAACGGACGCATCTTCAATGCGAACAAGGAAGGCCGAAAGTTCGGTATCGTTTGGGATAATCAGATACTGGACACTGACTTCTGGGCCATCCCCAAAGGCGCAAAAGATATGCAGGCCTCCGTGGATTTCATCCGCTTCGCCGTAGAGCCGAAAATTCTCGCGCAAACGACGAAGTACATTCCTTACGGCCCAGTTCGCTCAAGCGCCAACCAATATGTCGATCCCGCCAATGCCAAGGATTTGCCGACCAGTCCTGAAAACCTCCATGCGTCCTTGACGCTGGACAATGCGTTTTGGGCTGATCATGGCGATGAGATCCGCAAGCGGTTTACAACCTGGCTCTCGAACTAAGCGGTGGCCGCATTGATGGATATGATAGAGAAAGGCAACGAGTGGCTTGGGAGCGAGCCACTCGACACCAGTAGCCGCACTGCAATGGTCTCGTTTGAGAATGTGCAGAAGACCTATGATGGAAAGACGCTGGTTGTCCGCGACCTTAATCTTGCCGTCCAGCAAGGCGAGTTTCTGACGATGCTTGGCCCCTCCGGGTCGGGAAAGACCACGACGCTCATGATGCTCGGTGGTTTTGAGCAGCCGACCAGTGGTCACATCAGGCTTGGCGGACAGGCCGTGGAGCGTCTCCCGCCGGAAAAGCGCGACATCGGTTTTGTCTTTCAGAACTATGCGTTGTTTCCACATATGACCGTTCACGACAATATCGGCTTTCCCTTGCGTTACAGAGAGATAAAAGGAGCCGAAGCCGCGCGGCGCATAAAGGCTGCGGTCGATATGGTCAGGCTCGATGGCCTTTCAGACCGCAAGCCGCAGCAATTATCGGGCGGACAGCAACAACGCGTCGCCCTTGCCCGCGCCATGGTTTTCGATCCCAAGCTCATTCTCATGGATGAACCGCTTGGCGCCCTGGACAAGCAGTTGCGCGAGCACATGCAGGTTGAGATCAAGCAGATTCAGAAACGTCTCGGCATCACGATGGTCTACGTCACGCACGATCAGTCCGAGGCGCTGACGATGTCCGACCGTATCGCCATATTTCACGAGGGCCGCATCCAGCAGCTCTCCGACCCTGTGTCGCTTTACGAAGCACCGGAAAACCGGTTCGTCGCCAACTTCATCGGCGACAACAACACCTTGCAATGTTCCGTTCTGGAGGTCGAACCAGCTGGATACCTACTGAAGATGGCCGATGGCTCATTGTTGCGGGCAAGCGGGAAAGATGCCCGCGTGGGAGATGCCGTCACGGTGTCCATGCGTCCAGAGCGATTGAATATTTACGGCGACGCGCAGGCTAGCCAACAGAATCTGATCAAGGGAAAGATCCTCGACACGACCTTCCTCGGGGACAGAGCGCGGCTCAATGTCGAGGTTTTCGGTTGTGAGCAGATCGTGGCCTCCATGTCGCCGAAAGACGCGCTTGGCCTCAAACCCGGAAACGATGTGAACCTTACTTGCGCGCCAGACGACTGCCGGGTGTTGACCCAATGACTAGAGCGGCATCCGAATTTCTGACCCCACAATCCCTGCGAACTGCGCTGAGACGCGCCGACCGGCCGCACAGGCTTCGCGCATTCGCGCTCGCACTGCCTGCGATCGCGTTTCTTTTCATCACATTTGGTGTCCCAATCGGTCTCTTTTTGCTGACCTCCGTGGGAAACCCGGAGGTAAGAGAGACATTGCCTCAAACCGTTGCTGCGCTAGCCGACTGGGATGGTAAATCTGTCCCGCCGGAAAGCGCATTCGCAGCATTAGCCGCCGATCTTGCTGTCGCCAAAAAACAGAACACGGCTGCGTCGCTGGGAAAACGGCTCAATTATGAAAGCGCTGGCATGCGCAGTCGTATCATGTCCATCACGCGCAAGATCGACCAACTCCAACCGGGACCAGTCGCTCCGCAATTGACCGCGGCTGATCCAGCCTGGGGAGAGCCGGGCATCTGGCGGATCATTCAACGCAACGGCTCGAAGTTCACGCCCTATTATCTTATGACCGCGCTCGATCTTCGCATCGATGATAACAACGGGATCGCCAAGGTCCCCGACGACCAGGCTGTATTCATCGATATTCTTGGTCGAACCATGTGGATTTCGGCTCTGGTAACCTTCGCCACGCTGTGTCTGGGGTTTCCAACGGCCTACATGATTTCCATTGCGCCGGCTCGCATGGCTGCCATCATGACGCTTCTGGTGCTGCTGCCCCTGTGGACATCCCTTCTCGTGCGCACCACCGCGTGGGTCGTGCTTTTGCAGACGGACGGCGTCATCAACCAGGCGCTGATGGCGTTTCACCTGACGACCGAAAAGCTGCAGCTGATGCTGACCCGTTTCGGCACCGTAACTGCCATGACGCATATCCAGCTGCCATTTACAATTTTGCCGATACTGGCTGTGATGAAGACGATCCCTCCCGCGCTGATGCGTGCCGCGCGGTCTCTTGGCGCTCCTGCATTGTCTGCGTTCTGGCGGATTTACGTTCCTCAGACACTACCGGGTGTGATGGCTGGATGCCTGATGACCTTCATTCTTTCGCTGGGCTATTATATTACGCCTGCTCTCGTTGGCGGCCCCCGCGACCAGATGCTCTCCAACTTCATAGCAACTTATATAAACCGCGATCTCAACTGGGGCATGGCAGCTGCGCTGGCACTTTTGTTGCTAGTGATGACATTGTCCATCTACTTCATTTTCCTGCGTCTGGTCGGTGCCGAACGCTTAAAGTTAGGGTGACATCATGTGGCTTCCTGTCTATGCAACCCGTACCGAAAAAGTGGTGAGATGTTGTGTCATTGCGTTTGCATGCACTGTGCTTCTTTTCCTGATCGGGCCTCTTCTGGTGATCTTTCCCCTTTCCATTTCCAAAGATCCCTTCTTCACCTTTCCGATCAGGGAATTCTCGCTTCGTTGGTATAGCGACTTTTTCCAGAACAGCAGATGGACGCAAAGTCTGTGGAATAGTGTTGTTACCGCGGCGGCAAGCACGGTCATATCCACCATACTGGGCACGATGGCGGCGCTTGGCTTGTCACGACCGAGCTTTCCACTTCGCAAGCTGGTCATGGCACTCATCCTGTCCCCGATGATCATGCCGGTTGTGATTGTTGCTGTCGGAGCCTATCTGTTTTTCGGCTTTCTCGGGCTTACCAATACCCGCACAGGGCTCATTCTGGCCCATGTTGCTCTATCCATGCCATTCGTTGTTGTAACCGTCATGTCGTCTCTATCGACCTATGACAGCAACTTGTCTCGTGCGGGGGCAAGCCTTGGTGCAGGGCCTTTCTCGGTTTTCCGGTCTGTCACCCTTCCGCTCATCTTTCCCGGCGTGGTTTCCGGCGCGCTGCTGGCCTTTGCTGTATCTTTCGATGAGGTCATCGTCGCCCTGTTCATGACAGGCGCCGAACAGAGGACGCTGCCCGTTCAGATGTTCTCCGGCATACGCGACCAGATCAATCCCACGATCATGGCGGCAGCGAGCCTTCTGACCATCTGCTCGATCAGCCTGTTCGTGATCCTCACCGTCTTCAGTCAACGACGGAAAACATAGCTACTCGGCGAGAAAAGCATCTGCGAAATAGGCGGCAAAACTTTCGGCCACGGGCGAGCGCTTTTTGTCGGCGCTCAGATAAACTCCCACAACGACATCTGCCAGCCGCGGGAGGTTTAGGCCGACATCCAGCATTTTTAGCTTTGGCGGAACAATCCTGCGGGCAAGCACGGTATTTCCGAAACCGGAGCCTACCGCTGCCTCCAACCCGGAGAGGCTGGGGCTTGTGTAGACCAGCTCATAGCCACGCCCCTCGCGCTGCAACGCGGTCAGCATAGCGCGGCGATAGAGGCATCCTTCAGGATAGCAAACCAGCCGCATATGCTCGTCGGGGCTGGTCACCAGAGTGTCGCTTGCATCACCCACCCAGGCTAAAGGCTCTTTCCACGTCATGAAAGCGCCCTCTGCCGGACCATCGGGTGTCATCGCCACGACAATGTCGAAGAGACCGTTGCGCAAGCCTTGCAAGAGAGTGTGCGAGAGATCGCAGACGACCTCGAATGTGAAGTCGTGTCCGCTTGCCTTCAACCGAGGGATAAGCTTTGGCAGAAAATGATCAGCATAATCGTTGGGAATCCCCAACCTGATCTTGCCCTTGCCGTCACGTTTTGAGAGCCGCAACACCATCTCGTCGTTGAGTGCAATGATCTGGCGGGCATAGGTCGCAACCAGCTCACCAGCTTCCGTCGGCTGTGTGGCAGCGTCTTTTGCAAACAGGCTTGTATCCAGCAGTTCCTGCAGCTTTTTCATCTGCAGGCTGATGGCTGGCTGTGTGCGCCCAAGCTGCTCGGCCGCACGCGTGTGGCTTTTCAGGTCGATGACAGCCAGGAATGTTCTCAAAAGATCCGTCGGAATGTTTCTCAAGTGGCCGTTCGCCTTAAAGCAGCAGCGGGCTCGTCACCAAGCCCGCTACTTTCGATGTCAGAAAAACTCAGCTGTGGATGATATTGTGCTCCGGACCAAAGGGAAAGCCGGTGATGTTTTCCGAACTGTTTTTTCCGATCACCAGAATATCATGCTCGCGATATCCCCCCGCACCGGGCATGCCTTCCGGCAAGGTCAGCATCGGCTCCATAGAGACCACCATTCCGGGCTGCAGAACCGTATTGATATCTTCCCGAAGCTCAACGCCAGCTTCCCTCCCATAATAATGCGAGAGCACGCCAAAGGAATGGCCATAACCGAAGGAACGATAGCCCAGAAGGCCTGCCTCCCGGTAAATCTCGTTGAGCTCGGTCGCCACATCGCCACACCGCGCTCCCGGCACCAGCAATTCCAGACCTCGGCGATGAACTTTGCAGTTCAACTCCCAGATACGCAGATGGTCTTCCGATGCGTGATCGAGAAACAATGTGCGTTCCAGCGCGGTGTAATAACCCGCAATCATCGGGAAGCAGTTGAGGGAGAGAATGTCGCCCTTTTCCACCTGTCTTGAGGTAACAGGATTATGCGCACCGTCCGTATTGATACCTGACTGGAACCAGACCCACGTGTCCATGAGTTCCGCATGCGGAAAACGCGAGGCAATATGGCGCACCATCGCCTGTGTTCCCGCCAGTGCGACCTCATATTCAGGAACGCCCTCCTTGATCGCCGCAACGACAGCCGCGCCGCCGATATCAGCCGTGGCTGCCCCTTCCTTGATAAGAGCGATCTCCTCATCCGATTTTATCGTTCGCAACCACATCGTGGCAGCGCCGACATCGATGAACTCGACGTCGGGAAAGGCGCTTTCGAATTGATGTCGCAGGTCGATTGAAACGTGATCGAACTCTATGCCGATACGCCTGACACCGGGCAGAAGCTGTTGCAGTGCATGGAAATAATTGTCCCGTTGCCAGTCTGTGTAGGTCAGATTGTCGCCGAACGTACGGCGATAGGGCTGTCCGGCATCAATGCCCGCAGTGACAGTGGTGGCGCTTCCATCCGTGATGACGAACGCATATTTGCGGCCGAAATAACAATACATGAAATCGGAGAAGTAGCAGACATTCTGGTATGACGTCAGAACCGCCGCATCGAGTTTCAGTTCCTCCATGATCCCACGCATCGCGTCCTGCCGACGGCTCATTTCGCCGGGTGAGAAAGTTGGTCGAACTTTCTCACCATTGTGCATTTTCTGAAGTCGCAGGAGTTGGTTTGGCATTTCTCCAGCACGGATATTCATTTTGAGAACCCTTTCAATCAAGCCGTTCGAAAGTGATAAAAACTCTCGGAAAGAAAGGGTAATTAGAAGTTCCAATGGGATCATAACTCGAGCGCGGAGACGGTAACGCGATGAGCTCAGGGATTGGCGATCTGGCTCCATCAGTCATTCAGCCGCACAACCAGACGCGAATTCATCAATCGCGCTGGTGCCAAACCGACACCATGCCAAGTGATCAAACATAGGGGCGGTGGGTCTTGCCGATCAACAATAATGGCTTAGACATTGTGAGGTTGCTAATACGTGATGAGAGGCCCGAAGCGGCCTCCCGTTCTACAAAGCTTAACGGACGAGCCCGTTAGTCAGCTACAAAGTCGGTCGACACAGAGACGGTGCGCCATTCTGAGAGGATGGCGGCGTCTTGCACGTGCTTGTTTTCGATCGCGGCGACCGTGTCGCTGCCGAGAGGCAGGCGCACCGGTGGGTTGGGGGCTTCAGTGAAGGCGATCAAGACCTCCGCTAGTTTCTGAGGGTCGCCGGGTTGGTTATGGCTGAGACCAGCCGCTATCGTGCGCAACTTGCCAACAGTTGCCTCGTAATCGCCAATGATGTTGCCGCTGACCGACAAGGACGAGCTATCGAGAAAATCGGTGCGGAAGTAGCCTGGCTCTACGACGGTGACATGGATGCCAAGCGGTGCCAGTTCGTCATGCAGGGCTTCGCTCAGGCCCTCGACCGCAAATTTCGTTGACGAATAGACGCCGAATCCTGCTGCCCCGCGATAGCCGCCAATCGATGAGATATTCAGGATGCGACCGGAGCGGGTGCGGCGCATGACGGGCAGCACAGCCCGGGTCACGTTAAGGAGACCAAAGACATTGGTGCGATAGACGGCCTCGATCTCGGCCACGGTGGCCTCTTCGACTGCGCCCATCAGGCCAAACCCAGCATTGTTGAGCAGGATATCAATGCGGCCGAAGCGATCCATTGCTGCGTTTACGGCGGCGGTTGCCTGTTTGTCGTCAGTCACATCGAGGGCGACCGGTAGCAGGTTGGCGTGTTCGCCAAACCGTGCGGTGATCGCCTCCGGATTGCGGGCTGTCGCGACGACAGCGTCGCCCTGGGCAAGCGCGCGTGTGGTGATGAGGGCGCCGAAGCCACGGGAGGCACCGGTGATAAACCAGATTTTCATGAGAATGTTTCCTTGATGTCAGATTGAAGGGAAAGTGTTGCGTCGGGCCGCAAGGGCACGGCGACGTCATGGTGCAGAATGTCAGTTCGATTTGTTGGCCACCGCGACGTGGGGATGGCCAGGCGGGTGGGGAAAGGTCACGGCAGAACTTCTGCCAGCTCGATGAGATTGCCGAAGGGATCGCAGAAGAAGGCAAGGCGCCGACTGATTGCAAGCAGCTCGAATGGCTCGGTGACGATGGTTACGCCGCGTGCCCGCAGCTCTTCGACTGTGGCATCGACGCTTGTGACATTCAAACAGAAGTGGTGGTAGCCGGCATATTTCAGGCTGTCGCCGAGATCGGTATAGGGACGAACGTCTTTGGGCGAAGGATCGCCACCACCAAGGATTTCCACATAGAAATGGTCGTCGGTCGCGGGCGCAAGATAGGCGAGTTGTTCGTCAGCATAGTCCCATTCGGCGACCACGCGAAAGTCTAGCTTCTCGAGATACCAGCGCTTGGCTGTTTCGACGTCCGGCGTGCGAACGGCAATATGATGACCGCGCATGTCAGCGAAAGGCGATGTCGTATTGTGGGATGGAGGAATGAAATCGGCCATTGTCTTGTCTCCTGTCTGGTCCGGCACCAGCGCCGGTCTGCGAGGAGCAATCTGGACCTTTTCGACAATAAGAATTAGACAGATAATCTTCCTCTCAATGATGAGTGAGATTTGACAATGCGCAGTACGGATCTCTCAGAGTTGGCCGCCTTCGATGCGGTCGCCCGCCATCGCAACTTTCGCCGAGCCGGTGAAGAACGTGGAGTAACCGCGTCTGCCATCAGCCACGCTGTTGGCAATCTCGAGGCACGCATCGGCATTCGACTGCTCAACCGAACGACCCGCAGTGTCTCGCTGACCGATGCAGGTGCCATGTTGCTCGCACAATTGTCGCCCGCCTTTGGGGAAATCGGATCGGCGCTGGATGCTCTCAACCAGTTCCGTGACACGCCGTTTGGCAAGGTTCGCATAAACGCGCCCAATTCCGTCGCGCCGTTTGTCTTCCGATCAGTCATTGGCTCGCTAATCGCAAAAAATCCCGGTCTCCAGCTGGAAGTCGTCGCCACCGACCGCCTTGTCGACATTGTGGAGGAGGGGTTCGATGCTGGTATTCGTCTTGGCGAAAGCCTGCGCGATGGCATGACGGCTGTGAAGATAAAGCCGCGGCTGCGGTTTGCCGTTGTTGGTTCTTCCCATTATTTCGAGCACCATCCGATCCCGAGAACCCCTGATGATCTGCGTAAGCATGTCTGCGTCCGCAATATCTATCCAAGCGGCAAGCCCTATGCTTGGGAGTTCAGCCGCGCCGGCAAGATCATTGAGTTCGAGCCGACCGGGTCTCTGTCGCTCGATGACCATGAGTTGATGGTCGAGGCCGCGCTGTCGGGCGTGGGCCTTGCGTATGTCTGGGAAGAGCGCGCGCGTCCCTATGTCCAGAACGGCAGCCTGGTCGAGTGCCTGGCATCCTGGAGTGCACCCGAGGATTGGCTCTATCTCTATTACCCAACGCGAAAATATCTGTCGGCTGGCCTACGCGCCGTCATCGATGCCCTGCGTGTGTGAAGGGAGGGGTGCACTGAAAGTTTTTTCTCAGCGTGAATATAATATCTGTGAATACCGTGCGGCACAACTCTCTAGGCTGAAGCGGCCTGCACGCAGGGGGCTGTCGCCTGCTGCTCTGGTTACCAATCGACCCGACATGGGCGATCGCCGTGGTCGTCTCGCTTCATCAAGGCATCAACCCGCGCTAGATCGCGGATCAAACCGCCAACCATGCAGCGCGGGGTATCGCCGTTTGATGCTGTTGTTGTATCCGCAGTCCTGGGCGACCGACTTGCCCGGGACTGCGGCATAGTTACTGGCAGCCGGATGGTGCGGTTTGCTGCCGGGGTCAGATATTTGAAACGGATCTCGTGGGGGACTGTGGAGAATCGACCGGCCTTCGTTAGCAAGAAGACAGGTCTCTCTTGGGCGGACTTAACTCCTCGGCACTGGGTTTGTCCTGTTTTTGAGGCTGCTTTCCAAAATGGTTATTTCGCTTGCCAGATGTGGTCCTCGATAGACGATGGAGGTTTCATGCCGAGCATAGTCGCCCGATCGATGGGCGCTGCACCAGTTGAAGGATCCGACCGCGAGAATAGTATCATCGACCCAGAGCAGTTTGCTGTGCAATTGTTCTACGGCACGAAGGGCAATGCCAAAACTGGAGAGCAGATTGTCTGCCTCTTCGAATAAATCTGCGTTGCTGGCTTTCCCCCGGGTAAGAACAGGATCTGCATAAACGCTCATTTGAACGCCACGCGTTTGAGCAGCGCGGATAGCGGCGATCAGGCCGACTTGCTCCATCGTTGAGATTTTGATCCATGGAGACACAATCGCGACGCGTTGTTTTGCTTCTGACAGAGCGCGAAGCATAAAAGCGTCATGCTCGGTAGAGTCCCGGAGCATTTCCACCGAAAGCGAACCTTTCGAAAGATCAACGCGCGCTTGCTGCTCAAACACGATTTCGTTTTCGGGACGCTCAAACAAAAAGCGGGCGAGGAGTGAGCGGGGCGTCGTTGATGCTGCGGACGCAAAGACATCCATGTCGCCAAAGACGAGAAATGAGTCCTTGGCGCGTGACACCGCGACGTTCAACATACTGGGAGACTGGTCGATAAACCCACCGTCTGCATGTTTCGTGTAGACCGGTGAAAAAATAACTATTGGCCGCTCCGCACCCTGCAGGGCGTGGACGGTCCCGACTGTAATTCCGGTTTCTTTGCTCGCGTCGATTCCGGAATTCCGGCAGGCGGTGCGAATCTCAGAAACCTGCCGTCCGAAAGGTGTTATGACGCCAATAATGTCACGTAACGGCTTTCTGTAGCGGTTCTCCAAGCTTTTGGCGTTTGCTTGTATCCATGCTGCAATTACGCCCGCTTCGAGCAGGTTGTAGCGGCTACCGCCGGCTGCCTGGGCGAGGCCGTCGACATGCAGATAGCCCATCGGAGGAATATCCATATCGGCGGATGGACCACGTTTTGGCTGAAGCGTTCCCTGGTAGCAAAGCTCATTGCAAAATCGAATAATGTCGTCGAAGCATCGGCGATGTTCGAATAGATAAAGTCCGCGTTCCAGCTTTTTGTAGGGATGGAAGCGACAGGATGATTGAGCCAGACGCATCACGCTTCCCGCTCTTGACGTCATGCCGACCGCTTCAAGCTCTTCTAGAGCTTCTCCAGCGCCCTTGTTGGGTATAAGTCCTACCTCTACAAGATTGCCTGCGTCGACACTGGCGGTCAGCGATGTTATTGGTTCGATTTGCTGCGTATCGCCAATAACCAGCGCCCTCTTGGCCAGAGAGAAAGACGGGCCAGCAATTTCCGGCAGTACCTGTCCTGCCTCATCGACAATCAGAAGGTCGATGTAATTGTAAAGGTATTCAGTCTGGTAGCTGCCTGAAACCTTGTTGCGGTAATTCATCTTGCCAGGCAAGGTGGCAAAGGTCGAAACCGCACAGGGTGTAATCATCATGCGCATCCGCCAAAGGGTCTGAGCCGCATCGCGGTCGCTCTCAACTTTTTTACTCTCGCGGGCCTTCTCCAGAGCGGGAAGGGCTTTTTCCAGTTCAAGAAGCCAGCGGCCCTCCCAATAATGCGTTGCTAGAAGAAACATCGAAAAGCGGATGGTCACGTCAGCGCGACGGTCGAAGTCTAGAATATCGGGGTCTTCGTCCGTGCCGCCGACATCACTGTATATTGCCCGAAACGCACTGATATGGTCTCTTAAATTCGTTAGTTCACTTTGGGACTGGCGATAAGTTTCAGCAGCATCACGTGCTACGTTCTGCTTATTCTTGACCATGGCTTTGAGATTTGCCTCGATACGTTTCAGCCGCGTCTCATCAAGCAAATTTTCGTCAACACCCAATTCACGCAAAAAAACTCTGGCACGGATAACGCGTTTTCGTGCAACAAAAGGAAGAAAGCTGAGCGCAGAAGCCAGCCACGGTTCTTTGGCCAGCCAGATATCCCAAAGCTTTAACAATTCGCTTGCCGCTGCCGCAGTCGTTTCGCTCTCTACCTTCGACGCCAACAGCTGCTGAACGACATCGTCAGGATTGACACCAAGCGTTTGGTGAACCTTGGCGCGTGCATCCGTGAGATTGCGCCAGGTTTCATCAGCTTTGAGTAACTTTTGGCTGTAGTGGTTGATATTTTCACGTAGCCGCTGGACCACTGTTTCCACTGTTGGCTGCTTCAAATCCGGAAACGCTAGTTTTGCGGCCTCCAGATAAGCGAGCCGCGCTTTGGCGAGGAATGGGGCCGTTTCTCGTTGCTTGAAAAATGTATCTGTTTGGTATTTCAGCGTTGCCTCTTCCTCTTTTGTGAACGACGCGAGGAAGAAGCCAAAACTGAAGAACTCCGGCAGCCATCGTCCGGCAAAAACTCCGTGTCCCTTCGCAAAATCTTTCGCAAAGGCATCGATGATGTTGGTGACAGCCTGATTGTTGGTTGATGCGGCGATAATGAGCGGTGGATAGCCACCGTCAATGGCTGCCTTTATCCATTCTCCCGCAATAGCCGACAGCAACATGGTCGTCTTCCCGGTCCCAGGAGGGCCGTTCACTGCAATGATCTCACCTTTGTCAGCTTTAGCGAGATGCGCTAGTACTTCTCTCTGTTGGTCGGCGACCGGAAACGTGTCATTTGAGTGTCCCTGTCGATCATGAAGAGCAAACGGCACACCGATAACGGGTTCAATTTCCCGGATTTTCGTTCTTGCAAAATTGGCGAGCAAAGGAGTGTCCGGCTGTTCTTTGATCAAAGTATCACTTAGCGCGAGAATTTGACGAACGGTCTTTGAGTTATTGGTTGCCAGCCAGATCAGACCGGAGTCGATAGTCTTGTATTTTTCGTCACCATTGGGCCAACCTGCGCCGACCTCGTCCATCATCTTTTTGCAATAGGCCTGGTACGCAGACCACATGGCAGGATCTGTCGTATTGGCTTCAAATGGATTCGCGGTAAGAAAGCGATCGAAGTCCTGCACGTTTCCGATGGAAAATCCGCCACCAAGAAGAGGATCGAGGATATCGCGGGCGATCCGTGTGTGGCCGGGTATGATGCGGCCTTTCCGATCGACCAAGGCGTCAGTCAGAATAGGAGTGACCTCAGCAGGCAACCCGTCGCTCCTACTTACCCCACGATCAACCATCCTGCGCACGTGCAGTGGCCTGTACAGCACTTCGACCTGCTTGAGTGTGGCTGGTTTATCTTTGAAAAGCGCGTCGATCGTTGCCTGAAACAGTTGTCCAGTTCGTGCTTCTTCGGGTGAGACCGTCTGAAAGTCTTTGCTCGCCTTCGTTGTCAGGCAAGCCTCCCTTGAGGCACTATCGGCCACTGCGGCGCGCCAGTATTTCAGAACGGAAAGATTTGTTTTCATGTTATTGCCTTACGCAGATGCACATAGTTCACGCCGAAGGACGGTCATGTAGTGCGCACATTCGCAATCGACGTGTTAAAAATTCGTGTTTTGATTGCAAAAAAATCTGATCAAGCCGGAAAGGTGCAGCTGGCGCTTACCTTCAGCTAGGAACCACTAGGTCGTTGCCCATTTGTGTTCCTGGGGACTGCGAGATTTACGGAAAATCCTCGTTTGTTAATCCGAAGGTTGAGAGAGGACGCCCTGCGCTTTTTTGGACTGCCGGGTCGGCGCTTGATGAAAGTCAAGAAATGCGGGGCTGGATGTTCACGTATCTTAGGACAGACATAATAGATTTTTGATCAAAAATTAAGCGAGGTGTTGAGCTGTGCTATCCCAAGGAATAAGAACGTATTTTAGGTTTTAGACTCAGGTCTGAATGGAGACGCCATGGCCGTGGAGAACAGCAGTAACCTGCTTATTGATGTTGAGCCTGTCATACGCGAAACGATACAGGTTCGCGTGCATCAACAGCTTCGCCATCTGCTCATGGTGGGACGGTTCAAGCCCGGGCAAGCCCTGAAGATTCACGACCTTGCCGAGGTGTTCGGCACGAGTGCGCAGCCGGTGCGTGAATCGATCCGCCAACTGATTGCGGAACGTGCGCTTGAAGCGCTTCCCAACAGAAGTGCCCGGGTTCCTTTGATCGACATTGCCGGCATAGAGGATTTAAGGCGCACTCGACTGGCTCTGGAGGGGCTGGCCGCGGAGCTTTCAGCCGAACGTGCCACATCTTCGGATATCGAGGCGCTTGCTCGCATTGTCGATGAAGAGGTGAGGGCGGATGAGCAGATGCATGTCGAATCCAGCGTGACACGCAATCTCGAATTCCACTTCACGCTGTACAAAATCTCGGGATCGAAGGTTCTTCTGCCTATCATCGAGGGGCTGTGGCTGCAGATTGGCCCCAACATCCGCCGCGCAGCCGAAGCGTTTGATGCACGCGGTGGCCGGGGAGCGGAAATGCATATCCGGGCTGTCGCCGCCCTGCGAAAAAAAGATGCGAAAGCGGTACGGCAAGCGATCGAAGACGACATCAATCGCTTCTTCGACATGCTCGTAAAACCTCCAACGGAAGATGCCGCCGCGTAACGACGGTTACGCGGCTCTGCGAAACGACTGAACGTTGCCCATCATGGCCGCGACCGCTCGATTGAAGACTTACAAGATCTCTCGCGAAGCACGCGTTTCCGCAAAGCTTTGCGTCACCGAACGCAATCCGGCAACATGGCCATCTTCCGTGGGGGCGGACACAAGATCGTAAGGCATCCAGGTTCTGAAATCGCGCTGCATGGCGCTGCGTACGGTACTTTCGCAGCAGATATTCGTCGCGGTCCCCGCAACGATGAGGTCGCGTCGTCCCTCAGCGCGCAGTCGCGTCTCTATATCGGTTATGAGAAAGGCATCGAAGCGTGGCTTGTCGACGATCCAGTCCTGCTCATGCACCGGCAAGGTGGGATCGAGACCGTGCATGGCATTTCCAGGTGACAGCGCGTCTGCTGCTGCGCCGCGCTTGTCGGGACCGACGAAATTGTCGAGATAGGTCGACCAGTAGTGCTGCGACCCAGAAGGTCCCATCGTGGTTCTGAACCAAACGATCCGGGCACCCCGTTGACGACAGCTCGTGGCGAAGTCACCGATTTCAGTGAAAAAGTCCCGCGTCTGTCCGGGCAGCAACCCGCGAAACGGCGCATCCGGCGCGGTCCAGGCCAGTTGCAGGTTCATGATGAGAATGGCCGCCTTATCCATATCCGGCTTGCCATAGACGGGCGCACCGCCACGACGATACCCCGCTTGAGCGACGATGGATTCGATCAGGCTCATGCGGCAGCCCTCGGGTTGAGACAGGCGACCCTGATCTTGTCGAGGTTCACGAGTAACGGATCCTGCGCCGCACAGGCATCCATGGCCACGTTGCACCGACGGCGGAAGGCGCAGCCCGCGGGCGGGTTTGCCGGGTCGGGATATTCAGGCGCAAGCCCGCCGAGGGCCGGTTTGCTTTTTGAATGCGTCGTGCTCAGCAACAGGTTCGTGTAGGGATGAGACGGCTGCCGGAACAGGGCTTCGGTCGACCCGGTTTCGATGATGCGCCCAAAATACATCACCGCCACGCGATCCGACATGGCGCGGATGACATTGAGATCGTGGCTGATCAGCACATAGGTCAGGTTCAGCTCGGCCCTTAAATCCTTGAGCAGATTGAGGATCTGCGCCTGAACCGAGACATCGAGCGCCGAGGTCGGCTCGTCGCAAATGACGATCTCCGGCTTGAGGATCAATGCGGATGCAATGGCGACGCGCTGGCGCTGGCCGCCCGAAAGCTGAGAGGGCTGACTGGCCGCAACGCGTGCTGGCAGACCGCACAAATCCATGAGCCGCCGGGCTTCCTGTGCACGCTCGGCGGCTGTGCCGATCTGGTGGATATCCAGCGGCAGTCGAATGGTTTCCTCAACGGTGCGGCGCGGATTGAGTGATGAATAGGGATCTTGAAAAACAGGCTGCACCGCACGTGCGCGGTCACGACGCCCCAGTTCTGCAATCGGCTGGCCCTTGATCCGCACCATGCCGCTGGCGGGAACTTCCAGCCCCAGAAGGGCGCGAGCGAGGGTTGATTTTCCCGAACCACTTTCGCCGACGAGGCCAAGGATTTCACCCTGTTTGACCTCCAGATCGATGCCACGCAGCGCCTGCACGGTCTTTTTTGCACCGAACATGCTGCGGCGCACTTTGTAACGTTGCTCAACGCCGCTAACGAGCAGCGCGGTCGGCGCTTCCTGGCGCCCCGCAGGCGCTATCACCGCTGGCGGAGGAACGGGGTCGACGTGGCGTTCTGTCACCTGCGCTGCTGTCAGGACACAGAACATGCGGTGGGCATCGCCCTGCCAGGGAATGGAATCACCACAGGCTTCATGCGCGAGCGGACAGCGCGACCGGAACTGGCAACCGCTGGCATCGCCAATCAGGGAGGGAACGACACCGGGCAAAAAGCCGAGGCGAGCATCGGGGCCGGTCGCACCTTCTTTCGGTACGCAGGCCAGCAGTGCGCAGGTATAGGGGTGCAACGGGTTGCCGAGCACCTCGGCTGCCGTTCCCACCTCCACGAACTCACCCGCATACATGACCGCGATGCGATCGGCTATGCGGCTGACGACGTTGAAATCATGGGTGACGAGAATGATGGCGAGACCGAGCTTTTTTTGCAGGTCCTTGAGCAGATCGATGATCTGCGCTGAAATCGTCGCATCGAGTGCGGTCGTCGGCTCGTCTGCAATCAGCAGATCCGGCGAGGTCATCAGCGCCATGGCGATCATAACGCGCTGGCGCAGGCCACCGGAAAGCTGGTGCGGATATTGCGAGAGACGCCCTTCGGGATCGGGAACACCGCATATCTCCAGCAGCTCCACGGCCCGCGCCCTTGCCTGAGCGCGGGTCGTTTCGGGCCGATGACGCAGTGTGCCCTCAACGAGCTGTTCACCGATGGTCCAGGACGGGTTGAGCGACGTCATCGGGTCCTGGAAGACCATGGCGATCCGGTCGCCGCGCAGCGGCTCCATCTCGAGGTCATTGAGCTTTTCGAGATTTTTGCCGCCGAAATCGATGACGCTGGCCTTGCGCAGCGCTTTGGGCGGCAAGAGATTCATTAGGGACAGCGACGTCAGCGACTTGCCGCTGCCGGATTCTCCGACGATGCACAGAGTTTCGCCGCGCATGACGTCGAAATCGATGCCGCGCACCGCATGGAGCGGGCCTTTGGCAGTCTTGATTGTGACGGACAGGTCGCGGACGCGCAGGACAGGCGTTTCAACGTTCATGTTCGTTCCTTGGGAGCGATCAGGTTGCGAAGGCCGTCACCGACGAGATTGATCGCCAGGACGAGAAGCATCAGGGTGAAACCGGCAATGGTGATCAGCCACGGATTGACGGCGATAAAGCTACGCCCCTCGGACATCATCAGCCCCCAGGAGGGTTCCGGTGCCTGAATGCCAAGACCGAGGAAGCTCAGCGCCGCCGCAGCAAGAATGCATTGTGCCATCTCGAAGGTGAAGATGATGACGATCTGGCTCGATACATTCGGCAGGATTTCCGTGCGGATCACACGTCCCTCCGACGCGCCCATGGCACGGGCGCGGGTGACGAAGTCCTGTGAGGCCACCTGCCGCACCGTGGTGCGCATGACGACCGCAAAGCGATCCCAATGCGTCAGCGCCAGCACCACGACGACAATGACGACACCGGACCCGGCCAGATTGAGGATTGCCAGCGCCAGCAAAAGCGATGGCAAGGCAAGACGCACAGAGATGATGAAATTGACGACACGGTTGGCGACACCACCGAAAACCCCGGCAATCACGCCCATGGTCACGCCGATCAGCATGGCGATGGCCGCAGCACCCAGTCCGACGATCAGCGAAATGCGGGTGCCGTAGATAAGCCGGGACAGGTAGTCGCGGCCATAGGCATCGGTGCCGAAGGGATAGGTCCATGTGCCACCCGCCCAGACCGGTGGCTTCAGCCGGGCGAGGAGGCTCTGCTTGTAGGGGTCGAAGGGCGCGAATTGCGGCGCAAAGATCGCCAGAACGACGAAAGCGACCAGAAGCACCACACCGAAGCGAAAGCCTGAGGTGCCCGGTATCTTCGGAAAAACGCGGCGCGTGACGGCTGCGGTCTCTGCGGGTGTTGTTGCTGGCGTGCTCATGTGTCTGCACTCATCAGGCGAGGGTCCAGCGCTGCATTCAGCAGATCCGAAACCATGTTGAGGATGACGAAAATCATGGCGACCACCAGAACGACGGCCTGCACGACGGGGTAATCAGAGCGCTGGATACCGTTCCAGGCCAGAAGGCCGATGCCGTTCAGCGAAAAAACGCTTTCCACCACGATGGAACCTCCCAGCATGAAGCCGAATTGCACCGTCGCAATCGACACGATGGGCAAAATGGCGTTGCGCAGCGCATGTTTGAACAGCACCGTACGGCGCGGCAGGCCCTTGGCGCGTGCGGTGCGGATATAATCCGACGACAGCACGTCGATCATTCCGGCCCGTGCAAGGCGCAGCAGCACCGGCATGACAAACCAAGCAAGTGTCATGGCGGGCATGACGAAACTGGCCCAGCTCTGATTACCTGAAATCGGCAGCACCTTGAGATTGACCCCGAAGAGCACAATGAGCAGCAGTCCCACCCAGTAAGGCGGCATCGCCTGGCCCAGAACCGCCATCCACAGACAGATACGATCCAGCAGCGAACCGGGCTTCGTGGCGCATAACACGCCGAGCGGCACCGAGATCGCCAGACCAAGCAATAGCGAGGAACAGGCAAGCGTGACTGTGACTGGCAGGCGATCGAAGATCAGGGTCAGGACATCTTCCTGACTGAAATAGGACATGCCGAGATTGCCGCGCAGGGCCTGGCCCGCCCAGGACAGGTATTGCACGACCAGCCCCTGATCGAGACCATAGACCTGGCGCAGTCGCTCCAGCTCTTCCGCACTGGCATCCAGCCCGCCCATAGCTATGGCGAGATCGCCGGTGGACTGCACGAGAACGAAGGCGATGATCGAGACCGCAAGGCATACGGCCACGGCCTCAAAAATCTTCTTAAGGACGTAAGCTCCCATCCGACTACTTCGCCCAGCCCATGAGATACAACAGCGGATAGCCATCGGCTGGCGGCGTATAATCGAGACCGTCGCGATAGCCATAGTTCACGATGCGGGTGACCAGCGGAATGTTCAGGACCTGATCGGCCATTTTCGAGAAGCCCTTGGTATAAAGCTCAAGGCGCTTGGGCTTGTCGATGGTACTGGCGGCTTCGGCGAACCAGTCATTGATTTCCTTGTCGCGGATATAGTCGCCTTTTCCTTCCTGGAAGAAGAATGGTGTGATGGCCGATACGTCATAGACGCCGTTCGAAGGCCATGGCACCACGCCCATGGAAATCTTGCCCGCGAAGTAATCCTTCACCCAGGCGGTCGTTTCCTGCTGGTTGACCGTGGCGCGGATGCCGATATCGTGCAGATTACCGACGACGGCCTCGGCAATTCTGGCGTTTTCTACGAAGGCAGCAATCGAGGTTTCGAAGCCATTGGGAAAGCCGGATTTCGCCAGATATTCCTTGGCCTTGTCGACATTGTATTCGTATTTCTGCACATCCTGAATGCAGCCGAACTGTCGCGGGTGGCACGGAGAATTCAGCGCCACGGAATCACCGCCCTGCAAAACGGCAGCGATGCCTTCACGGTCGATCGCATGGATCATCGCCTTGCGGACATTGATATCCTGAGCGGGATTTGGGCCGACGCGACCGGTCGGATCGAGCGACAGGAACGTTACCACCGTCGAGCTGCCGGTTACGGTTTTGATACCCTCGGCCAGCTGAAGCTCGAGGACCTGATCTGGCGTGACGTTCCAAAGGAAGTCGACCCGGCCCGATGTCAGTTCCGCGATGCGGGTTTGCGGGTCAGTGATGCTCAGCACGGTCATGCCGTCAAAGCGCGGTTTGCCCCAATCCGCATCGTAATAGGTTTCGTTGCGGACCATGGTCACCTGCTGTCCGGCCTCGAAACTTTGAACCTTGTAGGGCCCCGTACCCACGGGTGCGCGGCCAAATTCGGCGGCATCCATTTTGGCATGGGTCTCGTTGGGAAGGATGAACAGCGTCTGTGACAGGCGGTCGATGGCCGAAGGGGTCGGCTTCGTCAAATGCATACGCAGGGAAAATTCGCCGGTCTTTTCGATTTTGTCGATGAAGCCGTAATCCGCCTGAGCAGAGATTTTCGACTCGGGATTCTTGATGAAATTCATCGTGTAGACGACATCGTCTGCGTTGAAGGCTTCACCATTGCTGAAGGTGACGCCCTTGCGCAGTTCGAAATCGATGGTCTTGTCATCGACCCACGTCCACGAGGTCGCCAGCGCAGGGCGCGCCTCGCCCTTGCTGTTGCGATACAGCAGATGCTCAAGCACATTGCGCATCACAAGCTGCGCCGAACCCTTGTTCGTCGCATAAGGGTTCATGGTTTCAAGCTGGCTGTCGAAGCCCCAGGTAACCGTGTTCTCCGCCTTGCCGGCCAAGGCCGGTGCAATAGCCGCCAGCACGAGAGTGGAAATCATCACGCTCTTCATTGAAATTCCCGTTTTTTTATGGCGCCGTTTTTGGCTGCCGTTCCCTTATTTGATCAAATATCAAAAATTCACAGTTTTCCCGACGTGTCAACGTTCGAGTGCTCGGCCGAGGGCAAATCGCTGATGACGCCACGAGCGGGATAGGGTGGATCCGGCGCGCTCATCCGGTCCAGCGATGGGTTTGGCGTTCTGCCGCGCGATGAACTCTATGATGAAAAAAGTTCGGGTATGTTCGGGACACCTGGACCGGCCCTCGTACCGCGCCGTGACATCCATCGCTCTTTGAGAACGTCACACAGACCCTTCAAACGAAGGGGAGAAGAGCCCTAGGAAGAGAAACGCAGAGAGCCCGCAAGGCTTGCGGCTAGGGTCGTTGCTACGTGCTACGAGTTGCTCGCGTCTGCAACCATAAGAAATAAAAATAAAATAATGCATCCATTAATAGAAATTGCTTGCAATCAAATAAGCGCTCTCTTAAAGAGTAATTCATAAATTAAACAACCTTAAGACGGTGTGGCGCATCTTTTACATGCGATGGCGCTGCTCGCTTCAAGGTCTCAACCTGTTCCTCAGGAGTGCTTCGTCATGGTGGGATTACCGCAACTTTTTCGTGCCGTTCGTCAGGTGGATGTTAATCCGGTCGGTCCGGGTGGCTTGCTGGATGCGTTTACGAATGCGACCGATCAGTTCATTCGCGGGCAACTGTATGCCGAAACTATCATGATGCAGGAAACCTTGCAGTTTACCGGCATCGACAAAGCTCTGGAAACTCAGATCATCGATTTCCAGAACCGGATGAAGGGGCAGGCAACGTATTTCTATGATCAGATCATCACCGGTAACTACGGCTACATCGTCGCTGTTGCTGGCGGTTATCATATGTGTGCGCTTGTTACGGTGACCATCGACGTTACCGCTGGTGATATCGAGATAGCGGCGTCGAATGACAAAGCCCGTCGGTCTGCGGCCTCCTCCTATTCGATGCTGGCCGATCAGGCATATGATCAGTCGGTCGTAACGGCGACGTTGGCGACCAAGGTCACCTCACTCGATCGCTCTCTGGCGCAATATGTCGTGGCTTATCGCGAGGCATTGAAAGTGGTTGAAGCGGATTTGTCCTCCGCGGCGAAGACGACGCTCGAAGAGATCGAGACGTTGCGACAAGCGATCAACCAGAATCTTTCCGACATCGTCGCTGGGGGAGAAGAGGTCGGCGGGGCCGTCACCAACCTCATTGTTGGCGTCCTGACCGAGATTACCAAGGACAAGCCGTCTGCACCGGAGAAGGGTTCGCAAGCTGCAAAAGTTTCGGAGGGAGATTCCTTCGGCGTGCTGGCGATCAAAGCGGTGGCTACCGGTGCCAGTAAGCTCTCACAGGCGGAGAAGGACCTCAATGCCAACAACGACAAGCTTGCCGCAGCTTACCAGCGACTGGCCCAGGACCAAACGATGGTTGCAGTCGCTAAGGCAATCGAAGTCCAAAACGACCTGTTTGCCACCATGGTGCCCCTCGCAGCCAGTGCCAGCCAGGACATAAACGTCGCCTTCCAGACAGTTGAAGCCAACCTCACCGGTTTTTCGGCGTCGATTACCAGCGTGACCGACGATAACGCTGCTGCCTCACTGGCCAAGCAAGCTCACAGAGCGGAACCGCAGTGGGCGGCACTCAACAGCGAGCTTCAGGAGATGAAGAAAATGATCATCGCATGATCCATTCGCATTCTGCCGCAACAAACCTCACCAATAGGAGATCATTCAATGTTGTATGCGTCGCCCAAGAACGTCCCCCTTTTAGTCGCTTTGAAAGCGAACAATGAAAGCGCCAATCAGGCCAACCAGCAGCAGTCGTCGCAAGGGCTGACGCTGCTGAATTACTGCAACAGCGTACTCCAGCAGCCGAATGTGGACTTCGGCAACATCAGCAAACTGAAGACGAACGAGACTGAGATAAACGGCTACCTCGCCTCAGCGCGGGACAATGCGTCGGGTTACATAAAAACCATACAGCCGCAAATCATCACAAACATCACCAACATCTCAAGCTACTATAATCTCTATCAGGCCGTCGCGACCGTCATGCCACCTGGAGCAACGGAAAAGGAATGGCTGGATGCGTTGATAGGAATGAAAGAGCAGACGACTGACTATCAGAACCAAGCAAAGCAGGTCGTCTCCGCGCTCACCAACTTCCACACTTTGCTTGGCACCGATGCGGGGAACTTCGCCGCTGCTACCACCAGCCTGAACGCGATCGTTGGGGGTGACAATGGTGTTCTTGCCGACCTCAACGGTCAGTTGGATAGTATCCAGTCGAAGATTGACGGGGCAATCGCAGGCATCGTGCTCAGTGGTATCGCGATCGTTGGCGGCGCTTTCCTTGCGGCGGTCGGTGCTGTGGCAGGCTTGGTCACCGCCGGGACATCGACGCCACTGGTGGTGGCTGGTGTCGGTATCATGGCTGCTGGCATCGGCGGCGAAGTGGCTTCGGCTATCGTCCTTTCCAATCTCAACGACAGCAAAGGTGAGTTGTTGACCACGAAAACCAACCTCGAAAACGAGGTCAAGTTGACGTCCGGCATCAGCACCGCAATTGGCAGCCTTGAGACGAAGGCAGGCAGTGCCGTGCAGGCTGCTTCTGATATGGAGAATGCTTGGAGCTTCCTGGCAGCAGACCTTGGCCATTTGGCTGACGATCTGCAAAAGGGTGTCATCAACACGGGCACTCTGCGACAGATATTCCTGACACAGGCTCAGGGCGACGTGAAGACAATTCTCCAGGATACGAACGTTATCAAGACACAGATGACAGGTGTCCAGAATCTGGTCGCTCCTGCCAATACCAATATAGGCCCGTTCCTCATGGAAATCGCCCAAAAGCATGCCGCGTGACGGCACTACATGCCCGCTGCCCTTTGATAAAGAGCGCAGCGGGCATGCTTCTCTGGAAAATCACACAGCCTATATTCGCAGGAGAGATGTTTCACATGAGTAACGGTCCGCTTACCCAAACTATCGCTGCCGCGACGGTTGCCGCCGATCACATACTATCCCTTTCGAATCTTCCTCCTGAAGCCGACACATTAAAAAACACGGCCACTGAATTTAACACGAGCCTTCGTCCACAACTCCTTGAAATGCAAAGCAGAGTGCTTGCGACGGCGGGCAGCGCAACGACCGCTCTGACTGGCGTTCAAACGGACATCATCGACAACAAGGGAGTGCCTGATCCGACCGTTCGTACGGAGATCGTTCGTACTCTGACGTCGGTGCAGGCCGAACTCGTATCGCTTGTTTCCATGACGAAGGCTGCTGATCTCGCGACCGACGAATATTATGAGAAAGTGACCGCGGGTAGCCGGATACTGTCTGCGCTGTCCGGAGGGCTCGATGCACAGCGCAATGGGATGCAGATGCAGCTGCAATCTGCACAGGCTGAAGTGGCCAGCATCAAGGACAAGATGAAGTATTACGGCATTCTCGGCCTGGCCGGATTGCCGGGGCTAATCGCCATGGGGGTGTTGCTGTCAAAAGCCAATGACAATGTAAACGAGGCTTCCGGTCGGGTCCGCACCTTGGATAATCAGATTTTGCAAATTGATCAAACCCTTCTCGCCGT
The DNA here is from genome assembly GCF_001422245.1 of Rhizobium sp. Leaf262. Lineage (GTDB taxonomy): Bacteria > Pseudomonadota > Alphaproteobacteria > Rhizobiales > Rhizobiaceae > Agrobacterium. The sequence goes on along the minus strand of NZ_LMMM01000020.1, from coordinate 207,137 downwards.
ACGGGCAATGCAGGCGGACTTTCAAAATCTATCGACCTCCACATTGTCGGTGAAGAACGCTACCGAGTTCGTATTCGCGGATGTCGATCACGCTCTGAGCGACGTCGAGCATTCGACAGGACCTATCGCAATCCTCTATATTACAACCGCATTGAACGAACTCCAGACTCTCGCCAATGATGCTTCGTGAGATAAACTGCTTCAGCAACAACTGCCACTTTCGTGTGTTTTGTTGCTTCTATTTGCCCTTCTAACCTGACGGTCTGGCGCATCAGGGCTCTAGGGACTTCGGAGACCTACGCTCAGGCCCTATCAATTAATTACCTCCAATTTGACGTTGTTTTGATTCACTCATGGCAGGAGGATTTGCCATGAGTGATTTGTTTTGCTGACGCCATCTCAGCTCAGTCACATCGGACCTTATTTCCCTCTTGCCCACGGCATTGAGCGCGTGGATGATCTGCGGGTCGTGAGCGGCATCATTTACGTTTTGAAACATGGACTTCAGTGGAAGGATGCGCCGAAGGAGTATTGCCCACATAAGACGCTCTATACCGGTTCATCCGCTGGAGCAGGCTCGGCGTTTTCAATCGGATTTTCGAGGCGCTTGCGGGGAAAGCAGGTCAACCCGACAGGCTGATGATCGACGCCACCCATCTAAAAGCCCATCGCACCGCAGCCAGTCTGCTAAAAAAAGGGGCTCTTTCCCGCTGTATCGGACGAACGAAGGGCGGCCTGAATTCCAAGCTGCACGCTGTCACCGACGGCTTGGGACGGCCCTTGCTGTTTTTCCTCACTAGGGTCAGGCCAGCGATTATCAGGGTGCCCGGCACCTGCTCGGTCGCCTGCCCAAAGCCAGGGAATTTCTGGCGGATCGTGGTCACGACGCTGACTGGTTCCGCAACGGATTGAAAGAAAAAGGCATTTCGCCCTGCATCCACGGCACAAACGTCGGCACTATTCTTCGTATCTATTTGCGACTATCAACGAACGATTCTGATTGGTTACCAGATCGACCTGTCAGGCATTTTTGAAAATGGCAGATTCAATGCGGTATTCGACACTTACATCGAACTCCGGCCCAACAGGTGCGTCTGTCGGAAAATGGCTACTATTCCCAGCAACATTTCGTTTGTCGAATTGCCAACCGTTGAGGAGCTTGTCCAACTCGACCAGATCGACTTCAAACGTGCAGGTAACGATCAAATCAGTGATTTCAGTGGCCGAACACGCTATATTGCCAACCGAGAGAGGTAACTCGGCAATGTTCAAAATGAAGGCTAACCGCGCAGGGTCTTTCAGGCGATCGCGATGGTTCAAGACTTGGATGCCGATCCAACCGAATGCCAATGCGCCTATTGTCACCAAAAAGAATTTTCTGAACTTCATGCCCCCCATGTCTCAGTTTCCGCGGTTTTGACGCACGAGCAATTTTTCGCCTGTAATCCGGCTTCCAACGCTCACCCCTTTCGGCGCGGACAAGTAACTCTGATGCTACGAATTAAGATGCTGATGTGCTTTAATCTTTTGCTGTTCAGCAGGGGTCACCTTTCGGCAACTATGGCGGGGTCAAATGCCTCGCCCAAACACAATCTATATCCATCCTTGGTGGGCCGATGGTCTCAAAATCAAGGGGCTGAACCCAAACACGAAACAGGCGTTCCTCGCCACAAATATGTTCCCGCTAGTATTTCTTTATCTACTCTCAGAAAGCTTTTGTTATGCGGTAAGCTGACGAAGACGGCCTCACAAAAAACAATGAAATATTCTTCGTCTGAGACGTCCAAACCCATAACTCGCGACGGATGTCTCGGCACTGAGAAAACTCAGAGAGCAGCGAATTCGTCGCCCAGTGCATCGTGATCTCCGCCTTCTTCATAAAACGGATCCCGAGCGCGATACGCATTGACGACATAGTTCTCAAGTTTCGGAAAATTTTGGCGCGGAAATTTGCAAGGGTAATGCGATGCCTCGAAGTTCTCGACAGACTTGCTTTCCAACTTGTCCCAGCCTTCAAGCTGGTTCTTGCCCTCGAAACGCAATGATCGCAGTTTGGTAAGTTCCGACAGGCGTGACACGTTGCCCGTAATCTTGCTTGACACAATTTGCAAGACTTCGAGCTTCTTGAAGCACAAAACATCGTCGATGCTTTTTACGGTCGAAGAGATCAGGAAGAGTTTTTTGATTGGCGAGTTTTCAAAAAGTACAAGCGATCCGCTAAATCCGTGCAGTGAAAGATTCTTCAAATCTCCCCATTCGTTGTCCAGATTCTCGACCTTGTTGGTCTTCCAGTCAAGATTGAGCCAGCTTTCGAGCTTCGGAAAAAGCTCAGGTAGTCTGACCCGGAAAGAAATGCCATGTGTTGTGATTTTCCTGATGTTCGGGAAACCTTTGAATACGTCGAATTCGAAATCCTCGGGGAAGGCGCCGGACCCGACTATGCCGATCTCAACGATGTCGTTCTTCTTGCGAATGTTGCTGAAATCGGGCAAGAAATAGTCCTGCAGCCTATTCTCGGCTACATCCTCGACCTCGATCGAAAATCCGGTGCAACCATGTTCGTCGATGAGGTGCGAATAGTCCTTGAAGGCGGCTTTATTGAAATAGGCTATTTTTCTGTATCCTGGGGATCGCGTTTCCTCAATGAAGACGTATGGACCTGTCATCAGGTTTTCCATCGTTCTTTCATCTATCTCCAAAACCACCTCAGACACTTAACTTCTCCATTTCCGCATTGGAGGCTCCGAACGCCCCACTTTTCTTGGGTAATCAGCACCGCCCGAACGCAGTTCTTATCCGCGTCGCAGTTAAAGTTGCAGCCGCTCGTTGGGCAGGTGTAGCACGGTTGAATAATGATTGCCCGTCAAGTTTCACATTGGCCCAGTTGCTGTCAGCTACGGCATTAAATCCCGATTGGGACAACAGTCGGTTCTCGACCAAGGCACCGTAGTCTCGTGGGTTCATACCGGCCGTCGCCGCATCTGCATCGGTGTTAGTATAAAGACGGCGCGGACATCGGTTGCGACCTTGCTCTCTCGTGCTCGAACCTGTTCGATAGCGCATCGATTCTGCCATGCGCGTCGGCTCACCTTTGCCTACATAACATCGTCTTCCAGGCTGCATCTGGAAGACATATACACCATAAAGGCCGAGGGGATCCGCCCACCACGTCGGGATCTCTACGTAACCGTGGGTGCGCAGCCCCCCGAGAAGCCCGATGGGATCGGCGCTGAGATATTGGCCTGTCGACGGGTCATATGTCCGGAAGCGGTTGTAATAAAGGCCAGTCTCGGCGTCTTCCCATTGGCCCAGAAAACGGATGGGGCATAGATCAGCATCAATCGCCGCCGGATACGCGTTCATCCCGGGTTGGTCATCGCGTGCCGACTCGACATCAGCAACACTGATAAGCGAGGCCTGAACCGAACTGAAACCCTGGAATACGGAGCCGCCAGAAAGCGCGCCGCTATTGTCGTTAGCCGCCGTCCAGAGGCCCCGCATTCCGCCCCACAGTCTGTAGGATGAAGACCAGACGATTTCGCCGGATGGCTTCACTAGCTCTCTCGGTGCACCAAGATGGTCTGTTACAACATGGAGAATACGGTGCTGGCCGGAAGAATCGATGTCGACTCTGAGCATCGGTACAAAGCTGTTGGGCTCGAAATGCCACCAAACGAAAGATCGCCTGTCTTCCTGATCATCCGCTATCCGATATTCCGCCGCCGGGACGTCGCCATCCCAAAGGAAGCGCTGCAGTGACAGAGTGGTGTCACCATCCCTTGCCTGACGCCTTCCTTCCCGAACCTGACGCTTTTCGATTCGGCGTCCGAACGGATCGTGAGAGTACCGCCAAGCTGATCCATCCGGGCATTCCACTCCGACGAGCTGATCGAAACCATCCCAAAGGTAACGGAAGCTCTGCCGACGGAACCCTTTACGATCCACATGCCGGACACAGACGCGACCGGCAGCATCATACTCGTAAAGAATCTGCTCACCATACGGCCCGAAAGCCTCCAACACCTCGCCGCCAGCGGCATGTGACCATTGTCGAAGCGGGCGACCAAGCGGTTGGTCGGGAAGGGCCGTTTCCGACGCAGCAATGTCTTGCGTCGGCGCGTAGTCGAAACGCTCCACCTCGCGATTGTCGCCTCCGATCCCAGCAATCGCATTGGCCGGATCGCTCGCAAGCACAGGCGTCCCAAAACCCAGCCCTCCGTGCAACGCAGCGGTAACCTGACCGTTGACATCCATTTCATAGCAACTGGCGCCCCAGAGTGGATCGGCCACCATGGTCGGTGCTGCAGAACGGTCCCATTCAAACTGTCGTGACCAGATTTCCGGCAAGGCTAACCGTTGCGCGGTGACCCGAACTCGGCTGGACACCGTCTGGCGGACGAGCTGGCCAACGGGGTCATGAACAAATTCGGTTACGAAGCCATCCGGAGCCGTGCGGCGAACAGGCTGCCCCAGTCTGTCCCTTGTAATATTTAGAACAGGACGTTCGCCGAGAGACACGCCGGTTAGGGCGCCAAGCGGATCGTAATCATAGCTGACCACCTGATCGCCTATACGGCGCTTCACCCTATTGCCACAACAATCATACTCGCTTTCGATCCGGATTCCGTTCGTCGTTTCCGAGATGGGCTGGCCAGCTGCGTCATATTCTAGCGAGACTGTCACATGGGCGTTGCTCGCAATGTTCAATCTTCCGACATCGTCATAACCAAATGTCTCGCGCTGCAGTGCATTGATTTCTCCCGGCAAAAAGGCGGAACGACTCACAATGCTTCCCGATGCGTCGCGTTCATAGGCCACGACTCTACCATCCGGCTGTTTCGCCTCGACCACTCTGTCCGCTCTGTCGAGCACGTAATCAGTTGTTCGTCCGCTAAAATCGGTTTCCTGAACGATACGTCCGCCCACGTCGCGAACGAAGGTCCATTCCCGCCCAGCCTCGTTGACTACCTTCATCAGATTGAGTTCGTCATCGTAGTAAAATCCGATGCGCCCGCCCGACGGGGTGATCGACAGGATAAGATTGCCAAGTCCGTCATATTCGTAACGGCTTCTGCGCCCTTCTCCATCCGAGGTTTCCAAAAAGCGTCCATTCCCTGAAGTATGGCTGCTGAAAACAGCACCATCCGGTCTGATAATCCGCGTTGGGCGAAAGAAATTATGACCTGATTGGTCCTCGTATTCATAAGTGGTGGAAGCGCCGTTTGCTTCCGTCATCCGGATGACGCGACCAAAGGCGTCTCGTTCGAAGCGCGTGCGCGCATTGCGGAAGTCCAGCGTTTCCGTAAGCCAGTGGTGGCCGTCGTAAGCGTTTTGCGCAATCAATCCGTCGTGCCTAATGACGCCGGTTGGCAGCCCGGCCGCATCGTTGTGGATTTCCGAGATATGCCCGGTCGGGCTTTTGACAAGATTAAGTGCGCCAAAATCGTCGTAATGAAAGTCCCATGCTTTTCCGGCGTTGTCTATGACGAGCTCCATATCGCCTTCGGAGGTCCAGCCGTAATAGGTCGAGCGGCCGACCGGATCACAAATGCTTTTCACATTTCCGGCTGCGTCATAGGCATAGCGGGTCTCATTTCCCTCTCCGTCGATCTCGGCTGCAATCCGTCCTTCATCGTCAACGAGGAAGCGTTTCTCATGGCCAAGCGCGTTCACCTCACGGGTGATTGCGCCATTTTCGTCATAATGAAACTGAATGGCGCGGCTTTTGTCCGAGCCGGGCAGGTAGGTCGTGACCCTGTTTACGTCATCATATTGGAAAGAGGCCGATACGCCTAGATTGCTGACCGTCCGCTTGCGCCTTCCCTTTTCGTCATGCTCGAACTTTGCGTGATAATGACCGTTGCGAATGACTTCAGAAAGCATGCCATGGTCGTCATAGGCAAATTCATGACGTTCGCCATAGGGGCATTCCGCCAACACCATCTGCTGCTTATTATCATAGAGATAACGCATGACCGTCTTGCGGCTGCCATCAACACCCTCAAGTTCAACCAGCGTGCGCAAGCTGCCTGTGTAGGAAAACAGGATCTTCAGGCCTTCAGGAGTCGTGATCGACAGAAGGTTGTCGGCGGCATCCCGCACGAAGTCGAGCGCATTTCCGCGCCGGTCCTTGATTTGTGCGATACGCCAGATACCATCCCTGCATTTGGAAAAATGGGTCTCTATCGCATCTTCTTTGAGGATCAGTGCACGCCCGTGGCCCTGCATGAGACTGGTATTGCGGACCGTATCTCCCTCTTCCCATCCGTCGGGAATGGGCGTCGGCGCCTTGAAATTGACAGCAAAGCCATCTTCATCAAGGAGAGCAAACCCTTTATCATCATTTCTGCTTATGGTCGCATCAATATCGCTGAGGCGGCCGCGGCCAAGCGGGCCACTTGCCCCGACGTCGCCATACCATGTGCTGGAGATCGCAAGCTTCAGCAAACCGGGAATGGAAAAATCGGGATCGTAATGGACCGGAATGCCCGTCGGCATAAAAGCCGGATTGCCAGCGAGGCGGCATTCTTTGCGTTCGCGTCTTTTGCGCTTGCGTCCCCGCACGCGTTCCTGTGTTCGAGTGCGATTGCCACCAAGCCGGCCGCGTGGCCTTCGCCTACGGCCGAAAATTCGTCTGGCCCGCCTGCCCAGCCACCCGCCGGGACCGCCAAGTAAGTCCAGTGGGCCGACCTCAATTATATCCCACCCGGATGCCCTTGCCAGAAAGTCATCAGACTGGCCGCGCGCCATATGAAGGCGCTGCGGTCCCGTCATGTTGTCGAGAGACCCCTGCATGCTGCCATTGGTCTCGATAAAATCCTCAAAGGATTCCGCGTAGGAGTGGTTTTCCAGCGCGTTGAGCTCCGTCGCTGCGATATAGGCGTCGGCCTGCAGGTTGGTTCCGTATTCGATTTGCTCCGCATTTGGACGGTTGCTACCCACCTCCCGGTTCAGGGCGGTCAGTTCCTCATCGATCTCGCGCAGTTCCTCTTTGCGGTCGTTGATCATTTGCTGCCGAAGCGCCTCGGCATCCTGTTGAGGTGCGCCCGATCCTACCACTACACGCCCGTCGGCATTGGCGGGCGTCCGGGAGACATGCGGCTGTCCGCCGTTGCGCTGATGGACGTCTTCATCACCCGCCATGTGGGTTCTCCTGCATCGCCAGGTAGGCAGCGCCCCAAGGAGCCGCGGCAATATTTGAATAGGTGGAGAACTCCCAGCCCACTGTCTTTCGCAAGGGCTTGATAATCACGAAACTATGGCGCGCCGCCTCTGGCATCTGTCGCCACTCGGGCGAGCCGAGCGCGACGCCCTCGTGGATGTCGAGATGGTATTCCTGTGTCATAAAGGCGTGGAAGATAATGTCATCGAAGCGTAGCGTTAGCTCATCGGCCGAGACTTGGGCGGCCCGCAGTCGCTTACCTGTGAACTGGCTTCCGATCACTCCGCTTGAAAGGGGAGCCTCGTCCTGCAGTACGACCGCGTCGCTCTCATCGACCAACGCCCATTGACATCCGTTGCAGATGAGTTTCGCCTCGCCGTCAGGGTATGCGAAAAGCAAATGAAATATGCTGCCGTAAATGTATTTTGAGGCAGAGATCGGAAGCCCGACTAGAGATTGAATGTCGTCCTGGAAACTCATTTGCCAAACTCATCGACGATAATCTGCTTGATTTCCTGATACCCGTAGTTCTGCTTCGTAATAATCTCATGCAGTTGTTCCAGCTGGTCGTCGGTCAAGCCGTACTGCTTCCCCAACGCCCTCACTTGTCGGTTCTGAGCTCGGTTGTTGCCCGGACTGCCACCACTGCTGACCAGAAGGATCGGTACCTTTTGCTCGCTCATGGTACGATGGGATTCCGTAGCTCCTGGCCCTGGCCTGTTGATCCAAGCGGGATCGGAATCGCGAACGACTGCCCAGCCTTCAGAAAAAACGGTTTTTGAACCTTTTTTGGCCAGCGCATGAGACTTGTAGCCGCTGACCTTGACCCCTTTTCCGATACCGGGTTCGTGCCCAGTCACGACCAGTGCGCGAGAATTCAATTGAAAATCCTGCTGGCCGTTATTGCGTACTGTCCGGGATGTGCGCACCGAAGACCCCAGTGACACCATAGACATGTATGGCACCGGTACCATCGAGGAACCCATCGGCGTCTTGCAGACATCCGGACCGGTACAATGCATGATGTTCGCGCCGTCTCGACGTGCCGAAATTGGAATTACCATCAGGCGGCCTTCTCTTCATCCCGGTCGGGATCAAGAAGCATAGGGTTGCATGCAACCTCATCGGGGTTCACCCGAACCGGGTTAATCCCGCGCAGATCATGCAAACTGCAACGCAGGAGTGCAAGTTCCTCAGTCGCAGTCATGTCGTAGGATGTACGCCAGATACAATAAATCCGCGGATCGTTTCGGTCCCGCTCGCTGATCTCTAGAAAAACGGTATCGAGAACCATTTTGAGCGGCAAAACGCTGTCGTCATCGCGCAGCGAGATCGCGACCAGTTGCTCGTCAGGCAAGCGAATGCTGAAGTTCGGATGGCCAAAAAAGAGGTTCTGTAATTCTATCCGAACAGAGCCTTCAAAATACCTGGTGCCCTGGCTGCCGATAGGCGCAGAATTATGAAATCGATAATCGTAGTCCGCCGCCCAGTTTGGCCACACATGCTCGATCCAGTGTTCGTCATAGGTCCCGCCCAAGGGACGCCGTGGCAACCATGCGGGCGGGACAGGACCGAGTCCCTCAACAGCATATTGTTCATAGGGGTCCGACAGGATTGCACCTCGGCTCAAGATTTGCGGCGCATTGACAGGCTGGGTATGATCGGTCAGTTCCCGATCGATCAGACCACTCCCAATCGGGTTGTGCTCGAAGGGCTCCATTATGGGATTACCGTCATTGTCGAGACCCTTATAAATCATGCCCCCAAAGGCATGCTCGTAGCGGATCGGTAAGCTTTCGATCGGGCTCGGGGAGGACAATGCCCAGCCTCGGAAAAGCGGTTTGAATTTTCGCCAATCCGACTTTTGCTCGTCACTTAGCGCCTTTAGCCAGAGCGGGGTCCATTCTCGCGGCCCGGAGACCATCAATTCATGATGGGCAAAAAGGCCAAGATCGTCAGATATTTTGATGGAAACGGGCCATTCGGTTGCGGGCTTTCCATCTGGAGCGTAGGCGGTTGCGTCCACGATAACCTCGCTGTGTGGCTTGTAAGGCACGAAGTCAGACGGATAGCGCACCGAAGACACATTTAGGTCATCGTGATATAAGTCAGTAAAGACGAACGGTTCCTGCTCGCTCGAAAACCGGCACTCGCCATCAGCGCCGATATCAAGAGCAGTTTTTGCCATAAACACACCAAATTCCTTACCCACCGCATTGCGGTTGGAGAACCGAAGGTTCGCAAACGGGGTATAGTTGATGATCTTGACCATTTTCACACAACCCGATCAGTTTAGATCTATGACTTTGCCGATCTGTTGGAACGAACCCTCAGCCTCGAAGTGAAACGTCACGCCCTTAATAATGATCGTGCCGTCCTTTTTCATCGTCATAGACGACTTACCGACTTCGATGACATATTCCTCTCCGACAGTCAGTTTCTTCGCCTTGCCCACATTTTCCAGCGACGTTTGCCCGACATTCGTAACCTTGCTGACACCGATCTGTTCGGCACGGGCAATGCCGACGCTGTCAGATTTGAAACTGCTGACGATGGTGTTCATGATGCCGGGGAGTGGGAAGAGACCGGAAGCATCGGTGCCGACACCCGTACCGGAACCAGCAAGTGCTGTGCCTGCATCTGCCCGCGGGCTAGGGCCTGATACTACACCCTCTCGCGACGACATGCCGCCAGCGCCGAGGAAGCCGAGGGCGGAAGAGGCGAGTGTCGTGGCGAAGGCTGCCACCCCCGGACCACCCCCGCCCGCGATCTGCGCTGCTTGACTGAGAAGACCTGCCGTTTGACCAGATAGTGCCTGAACACCCGCCATAGCCATCATCGCCATCGGCCCTGTTCCGCCAACAACAGTATTTACCGATCCGCCGATCTCGTGCTTCTGGTTGCCGGACACCTCAACGGCACGGTTGCCTCCAACTGACGCGACCTCATGGCGGTCGATGCGTTTGGTACGGTCGTTCAGCACCCGGGTCGTCTGGTCCTTCTGCGCGTGAAAGAACTGGTTTTCCTTGCCCGCCTCATCCTCAAAGGTGATTTCGTTGAAGCCATCGCCCTTGTGGGTATTGGAACGCAGGACCATGCGGGTCTTGTTGGCAGGGAGGTCGTAAGGCACCGAATTTTTCGGGTTGTTGACGACACCTGTGACCAGTGGCCGATCAGGATCGCCGTCCACGAAAGCGACCATCACCTCCATACCGATGCGAGGAATGACTTGCGCACCCCATGTTCCGCCACCCCATGCCTGACTGACCCGTACCCAGCACGTGTCCGTCCCATCCTTCTTCGCCTTGCGGTCCCACGGGAACCACAGCTTGATGCGGCCGTATTGATCCGGGTGGATTTCCTCGCCCTCGGGACCCGCCACAATGGCGACCTGCGTGCCTTCTATCCTCGGGCGTTTGGTCGTACGATGCGGGGTAAGCGGTACGCGGGCGGGAATGGCCTCGAAGGCGTTGCGGTATTCCGGTTCGTTGCTGTTGGTTTCATAAGAGCGATCCACGATGGTGTGGCTGGCCCGGATAATCACATGCTCTTCGTATTCGTGCTCGGGGTGAGCTTCCTCATATGGGGTAAAACGGCGACCTGCTTCCAGAACACGCGAGGTCGATGCGCCGAAGACGCGGTCGTGATCGGCTTCGGTGGATTGGGTTCTGAGTTTCTGCGCACGTTCCGCTTCGGCCACGGTCTTGATGCGGGAGGGGAATTCGTAGAGCTCGCGCTTTGTGGCGTCCGGCATCTGCACCAGAGACGGCGTCATTGTACCCGGCACCATGGAGGGCGTTTCGAAATTCCAGTCGGCACCTGCGCGCTGACCCGGCACATAGGAGAAACGACGGGCCCAGTCGTTGATGTGGTTACGGTCCGAAGAGCCCTGCGCAAGTCGCACCTTGCTTTCGCCCTGTGCTGAAGAGGATGGCCCGAGCCATCCGTTGGCAGTATCGGCGACATGCAGCTTGTGAGAGCCATCTTCGTGGCTGAACCAGTAAAAAAGACCGTCCTCCTCGAAGCGACGCAAGAGGTAGTCGAGGTCCCGCTCGTTGAATTGGACGCTGTAGTGTTGTGCAGGTGGCGGAGAGATGATGCCGGATGTATCGGGGGCTGGGATGCCGTGTTCAGAAAACAGTGTTTCGGCAATCTCAATCGATGTCTTGTCCATCCAGATGCGGCAATCGGAGCGGCGCGACAGCAGCCACATCTGTGGACGGATCGTCATGGCGTAGGATCGCAGGCCGCGGGTGATCGGTGGCCCCTCATGCAGGTCTGTCACGAGACCGTTGAACGGCCGGCGGATGCCGCCACCTTCGCCATCACCCTGACTCACTTCGACCGAGACATCTACCAGACGCCCGATCAGTTCCTCTGGCTTCACCGCTTCCTTCTTTGCGCGGACATTCAGCTGTATCTCAAACAGCTGAGAAACGCCTTCGCTGATCTCCATCCGCTCCGGTAGTAATTGGTTTTCGCCCAAGGACGACTTGACCTTCAAAACACGGCTGGCCTGGATGAAGTCGGCGGACGATGGCTGGTCGGTCATGGGGAACCCCGGTGATCGGATAGAGTAAAATATCAATCAGCTGTCAAAATCTGGACGGAATGCAATCAATCATTGTGGCAAAACCAAGGAGGTGTTGCCGTTTGTACAATCAGTCAGGCGGAAAATCGTTCCTTAGTTCCAAACACGACGTAATCTGCCAGCTAATTTTACAAAAGACGATATGAAGACAAGATGGTGGTCTCTGCCTGAACGAGCTGGTCTCCCCGATGGAGTGTTGAAACGGATTGATACCCACATCAAACTGATGTCGCCGATCCTCGGCACGTGCGCGGATTAGCAATTGGTGTTTTTGCGTAACTCGTTAGCAGTTTCATAGCCCACCAATGCCGATAGGGTCGCTGGTTCGAATCCGTTCAAGAGCATATACGAAATGCCTAATTATTTTGCCAGCTTACAGCTGTGCCTTTGGACGTAGCATCGTCTTCTGTGGCCTGAGCAGCCGATGTCCGACTTCCGTCCTGTTCATCGCGGCGTCATCTCTCTGCTGGATATTCAGGGTCATTTCTCAAGAACTGCCGATGCCCGCGACATCCTGTTGATAGCCTCTTCAAGTAGCGCACGGGGGCAGCCGAAGTTGACTCGCAGGTGATCGGAGAACTCTGCGCCGAATTCGGAGCCAGCACTGAAGCCGACTTTGCCGTGTTTCAGGAAAAAGCTTTGTGGATCGGTCGGGAGGTTGAGCGCCGAGCAGTCTAGCCAAGCCAAAAAAGTCGCTTCCGCTTCTATCATCCGTATCTGTGGAAAGCGTGTGGCGATCTCTTGCGAGAGGAAATCGCGGTTGGAGTGGATATATGCCAACATCTCCGTTTTCCAGACATCCGCATGACGATAGGCTGCCAACGTGGCTTCGAGGCCGAGTATGTTGACGCTGTCGACCATGCCCAAGCGATACTGCACGTATTTTTCGCGCATCTCTCTGTTTTGAACAATGGCAAAGGCAGTCTTCAAGCCAGCGATATTATAGGTCTTTGCCGCTGACATCAGCGTGATCGTCCGGCTTGCGGCATCAGATGAAAGGGAAGCGATGGGGACATGCTTTTTGCCGTCAAACAGCAGATCGCAATGAATTTCGTCGGAGATGATCAGCGTGTCATTGCTTTCGCAAAGCCTGGCAATTGCTTTGACCTCATCACGCGTGAAGGCTTTGCCCGTTGGGTTCTGCGGATCGCAAAACAAGAAGGCTTTAGACTGCTTAAGCTTGGCGGAAAAATCATCCAGATCGATCTTGTAGCCACCATCGGTGGCGACCAGCGGCGCGTCAATGCGCTTCATGTCCCAATGGCCGGGGGCATTGAGGATCGGGCGATACACCGGTGTTTGCACCAGCACACCATCGCCCGGCGAAAGCATGGCTTTTAACGCCATATTGAAGCCGGGCTCGACCCCCGGCAGGAAGACGATGTCTTCAGGCGTGATCGTCCAGTCATATTTGGTTTGCAGATCCGCTACGATGCAGTCGCGCAACTCGTCACGCGCGACACCATAACCGAGACAAGGATGTTCCAGACGGGATTTAATGGCATCGACAATTTCTGGGGCAGATGGAAAATCCATGTCAGCCACCCACATGGGTAGGATATCCGGTCCGTATTTGCTCCATTTGGAGCTCCCCGTGCCGCGACGCTCCACAACCTTGTCGAAGTCAACCATCAGTCTCAGACCCCCTTGATCATGCCGCCGTCCACCCGGATGGCGGAACCCGTTACATAGCTTGCCTGCGCGCTGGCAAGGAAGACCGCGACTGCAGCGAACTCTTCCGGCTTGCCGTAACGTCCCGCCGGGATTTCGGCGCGAGAGGCTTCCTGCACGGCCTCAACCGTCTTGGCTGTCTTTTCCGCCTTGCCCGCATCGAGTTCACGCACGCGGTCGGTATCGATCCGGCCGGGCAGGATCATGTTGACGGTGATGCCGTGGCGAGCAACTTCGCCAGCCAGCGTCTTCGACCAGCCGGACACCGCAGCACGAATGCCGTTGGAAAGTGCCAGATTGGGAATGGGCTGCACGACGCCGGAGGAGCCGATGGTGATGATACGGCCCCATTTGCGCGCAACCATGCCTTCCAGCATGGCGTCGGTCACGGTGAAGATGGATGTTGCCATGCTATCGAAAGCGCTGGCCCAGCTTTCTTTCGATTGGCCGGCAGCCGGTCCGGCTTTTGGGCCACCGGAATTGTTGACCAGAATATCGACGCCACCCGCCGCTGTGACGGTTGCGATCATCGCAGCGACGGATGTCGCGTCCGAAAGATCGACTGTGAGTGGCGTGATGTTGTCGGTCTTTTCCATGGTAGCCACGTTGCGTGCGGCAGCGAAGACCTTGACGCTTTCAGCGGCCAGCCCTTTGGCGATGGCCGCGCCTAAGCCGCGGCTTGCGCCCAGAACGAGGGCGGTTTTGCCGGAAATCAGAAAATCCATTATTTCAATGCCTCGAGTTTGCGGGTCTGGCGCTCAATCAGTCGTTCGACCTCAGTGATGGCCTGTGCGTTGAGAGATGCGCCCGGACGACGCTGGGCCGCGCTGGAGATCGCGCCACGCTTGGCCAGCACATATTTGCGGATGGCAAGGCCCAGGCCCGGCTGTTGCTCATAGCGCATCAGCGGCAGATAGGCGTCGAACAGATCCTGTGCAGCATCGTAGCGGCCTTCGTTGCTCAGGCGGCAGACCTCCACCATCATTTCGGGATAGGCAAAGCCGGTCATTGCGCCATCGGCTCCACGCTGCATTTCTTCCGGCAGGAACACACCGGCATTGCCGCAGAGGATCGAGGTCCTGCGGCGACCCTTGGCTTCGGCATTGCGCAGATCGGTGATCTTTTGCAGTCCCGGCCAGTCCTCGTGCTTGAGCATGACGATGCTGGGATGCGCTTCGAAGATGGTGCCGAGCGTTTTCGAAGAAATCTGCACGCCTGTAACCAGCGGGAAATCCTGCAAGACGACCGGAACGTCCGTGCCTACGGTCTCGACGACATTGCGGTAATAGCCGATGATCTGCTCGTCTGTGCGCAGGCTGGATGGCGGCGCGACCATGACACCGGCGGCGCCCAAGTCCATGACCGCCTTCGTCAATTCGCCAATGGCCGCCAGACCCGGTGCTGAAACGCCGACGACCACGGGCTTGTCGCCCGAACGCGCCAGCGTCTGGCGGGTGATGGCGATGGACTCAGCCTGCGTTAGCTTCGGTGCTTCGCCCATCATGCCAAGGATCGTCAGGCCGTCTGCGCCCTTGTTGTAATAAAAATCCACCATGCTATCGACGCTGGCCACATCGATTGCGCCGTCATCCGTGAAGGCGGTGCAGGCAATGACGAAAACGCCCGAGGTCTCGTTGTTGATCAGTGGCATATCGGTCTCCTTTAAGCTTCAAACCAGCTGGATGTGCCGCGAGAGACATATTGTCCGTCACCGGCGGCATTGACGATGTTGGCACCATCCCAGGCGAGCTTGCCGCCGACATAGGTGCGCACCACGCGAACTGCAAATTCGCGTCCGTCGAAGGGGCTCCAGTAGAGTTCGTCGTGGGCCTTTGACGAGTCCCAGATCTGCGGTTCGGCCTTCAGAATGGCGATGTCAGCATCGGACCCAACACGCAGCGCGCCTTTTTCTGGCCAGAGGCCGAAGAATTTGGCAGGCCGTTCGCAGAGTTGCTCGACCGTCATCATTGTCGCATCGTAGCCGCGCATTTCTGCGCCGGTGTAGAAAGCGGGCAGTAGAGTTTCGAGACCCGGCACACCAGCACCCGCCTCGAAGATGGACGGCGTGAGTTTGTTGTCGACCGGCCAGCTGGAATGGTCCGAGCTGACGAAGGCGACGCGGCCATCCGCCACGTCTTCCCACAGCGCCTCGATCTGGCCGGGGCGGATGGGTGGGTTGACCTTCATTTTCGTGCCAAGCTCTGGCCCGTCGATTTCCGGGTCGAGCCACAGGTAATGCACACACAGTTCGCCCGTGGCGCGGTAGCCGTCCAGCAGGTAGTTTTCCACGATGTCGAAGCCGCGTGTCGTCGTCAGGTGGACGATATGCGCGTGCGCGCCCGCAGCTGCACCCAGTTCCAGAAACTGTGCCGTCGCGGCCATTTCCGCCGCCGGTGGCCTGCTTTCGGAATGTGCCTCAATGCCATCGCGACCGGCAGCCTTGGCTGCTGCGATATGCGCGCGCACGATTTCCTGATCTTCATTGTGCACGCCAAGCGGAATGTCCGTATCGGCAAGGGCTGCGAAGATTTCCAGCGTCTGGTTAGAGGAGATACGCGGAAAGCGCGTGGGGCTGCTTTCAAAGGTTGAAATCTTGAATGCGGCCACGCCCCCGGCAATCAACCCCTCGATTTCTTCGGTAGACTGGTCGGGCGTCACGGTGGCGTAAAGTGCGACGTTGGAATGCGAGTGCTTATTGATTGCCGCAATCTTGGCATTCAGTCTTGCGACCGAATTCAGCGGATCGGGATTGTCATAGGGCATATCCACGATGGTGGTGATGCCGCCAGCCACTGCCGAGCGGGTCGTCGATGCGATGCCGGGCAGGCCACCATAGCTGCAAGCATGGGTCTGGCCATCTATGACGCCCGGAATGATCAGGCCGTCGCCAGCGTCGAAGCGCTCGGCTGCGTCTGGAAGATCACCGCTGCCGATGGCGGCGATCTTTCCCCCTTTGATGGCAATCCAGCCATTCTCTAGAGGCCCATCCGGCAGAACCACGGTGCCGGTTATCACGATATCATAGCTCATGATGCATGCCTTCCATATTGCAGGTCCAGTGTTGTACATGCCAGCGCCACACCCGCCTGAACCGGATCGATGACGGGAAGCCCGAGTGTTTCTTCGAGCGCGCGGCGGTACCCGCCAAGACCCGCACAGCCCAGAATGATCACGTCGGCACCATCCTCATCCCGCAGCACTTTTGCCGTGCGTGAAACGATTTCTACGACGTCTCCTGCCATCAACTCCACCACGGTCTTGTCGATGGAGCGATCTCCGGCAAGGCGACCGTCGAAGCCGAGATGTTTCAGATAGCGCAGATGCCGGTCAATCGAGGATTGGCCGAGCGAGATGATGCCGAAGCGCTCGCCAAGGCCAAGGGCTGCAAGATAGGCCGCCTCGGCAATACCGACCACGGGTTTCGTCGTCGCTTTTCTGACCGTTGCAATGCCGGGGTCCGAGAAACAGGCGAGCACGAAGGCATCGGCTGAGGCCTCGTTTACAGCTTCGACAATATTGGGAATGACCTGACCGACATGGGCATCCGTCTCGATACCAGGCGGGGATTTGGCGAGTTCCGTACACCGGATGCTGTGGCGGGTGGCATCGCGGACGAGACCGAGGCAGGCCTCCATGGAGCGGGTGACAGAGACGGAACTGTTGGGATTAATGACCAGAATTTCTGACAAGACGATACCTGCGGCGTGGACGGATGCGAGGATTGTATCTGTTAAATATATTACGTAGTATATCAGCGCGTCGTCGGTTGTCAAAGTTCTGTTGGTGATCTGCCCATGCCGCAATCGGTGCATAGCAATGCCCGGATGACTGACCTATGTTGACGCTGCTGGCATGAACGTGTGGCGTAGACGGAAAACTGGAGATTGGCTTTGAACAAAGCGGATGTGTCGGGGGAGAAGCGCAGCAAGTCTCTGACCGAGAAGGCTTACGCCATTTTGCGGGAGCGCATCATCACCGGAGAACTGGCGCCGGGCATGGATGTGTCCGAACCGGAGCTTGCCGAGCAGCTTTCTGTCAGCAAGACGCCGGTGCGCGAAGCGCTGGCACGGCTTTGCGTCGAGGGTTTCATGGAAGCCTATCCGCGCCGGGGTTACCGCGTCACACCCGTGACCGTTAAAGACATGAACGACCTTTTCGCCATTCGTGGCATGCTGGAAGGGACGGCGGCGGCGCTTGCGGCCAAGAACCTTTCCAATGAAGACCTCGATGCGCTCGATCAGCTGGCCGATGTCAGCTACGTGATCGGCGAGGAGATCAGCACGAAAACCTTCGTGGATTCCAATCAGGAGTTCCATTCCGCCATTGCCCGCGGTTCGCGCAATCCTCGCCTCTATGCGCTGGTGATGAGCCATCTTGAGGAATGTGCGCGGCTTTTCTACATGGGCGCGCGCGTTCGTGACATCAATCCGGAAACCAATGTCGATCACCACCGGATCGTGGCGGCCTTGCGCAAACGGGATTCCGATCTGGCGCGAGAGGTTATCGTGGAGCACAACGAGAATACCCGCAGCGGCATTCTCGGTGCATTGATCGCGACCGGGCAGGGCGGATTGACGCTCTAAGTCTCCGCTCTTACTCAAATCCTGGAGCATGCGCTGACCTCTCAGGCAACCTTGACCAGATGGCCGGGCGCTGGCTCTGCATAGCGCGCCGCCACCGGCACGTAATCTACCGGACGCACAGCGCTGCCGATCTCCCCGCCCTCTGCCACTTTCCGTAAATGGCGTCGTGCTGGATCGGCAATCGGAACGGCGCTGAGCAGTCTTTTTGTGTAGGCGTGCTGCGGATTGCCGAAGATCTGCGCACGGGTGCCGATCTCGACGATCTCGCCCAGATACATGACTGCGACCCGATGGCTGACGCGCTCTACCACCGCCATATCGTGGCTGATAAAGAGGTAGGCGATTTTCAACTGCTCCTGCAGTTCCATCATCAGGTTGACGACCTGTGCTTTGATCGAGACATCGAGCGCGGAGACGGCTTCATCGGCCACGATGAGGCCGGGATTAAGCGTCAGTGCGCGCGCGATGCTGATGCGCTGGCGCTGGCCGCCCGAAAATTCGTGCGGGAAACGCTTTGCCATATCGGCCTGCAAGCCCACGCGGACCAGCAGGTCCGTGGCTCTATCGCGAGCGTCTTTGGTCGTTGCCAAACCATGCGAAACCAGCGGCTCCATGATGGCTTCCCCCACGCGCATGCGCGGGTTGAGACTGGAGAAGGGATCCTGAAAGATCATCTGCATATGCTGGCGTTGCTTCGAAAGCGCGGCGGGCGTGAGAGACCGAACATCCTGTCCATTGATGCGGATGGAGCCGCTGACCGGTTCGATCAGACGCAGCACAGAGCGCCCCGTGGTTGACTTGCCGCAGCCGGATTCGCCGACGAGCGCCAGTGTTTCACCCTCATGCAGATCAAACGAGATATTCTCGACAGCATGAACGCGCCCGCTGACACGCCCGAAGACACCGGATTTGATATCGAACCGTGTGATAAGATTGCGCACTTCCAGAATCGGAGGCTTGTTTGCCGGTATCGTTCCCGCGATCTCGCGCTCAGCTGAGGAAACGCCGGTATCCGTATCGGTCAGCGGAAATGTGGCCGGATAGTCGTGGCCTGCCATCGAACCCAGTTTTGGCACGGCAGAGAGAAGCGCCTTGGTATAGACATTGGCGGGTTGGGCGAAAATCTGTTCGGTCCTGCCGGTTTCGAGTGCTCGGGAGCGGAACATGACCACGGTCCGGTCCGCAATCTCGGCCACAACACCCATG
Organism: Rhizobium sp. Leaf262; assembly: GCF_001422245.1. GTDB lineage: Bacteria > Pseudomonadota > Alphaproteobacteria > Rhizobiales > Rhizobiaceae > Agrobacterium. The sequence continues at coordinate 187,924 of NZ_LMMM01000020.1, read as the reverse complement.
TCATGGGTGATGAAGAGCACGGCCATGTTCTCCTCATCCTGCAAGGATTTGATCAGTTGCAGGATTTCGGCCTGTACGGTGACGTCGAGCGCCGTTGTCGGCTCGTCGGCGATCAAGAGCTTCGGACGGCAGGCGAGCGCCATTGCAATCATGATGCGCTGAAGCATGCCGCCGGAAAGCTGGTGCGGATATTCGTCGAAACGGCTGGACGCCGCAGGTATGCGCACCCGCTCGAGGAGCCTCACCGTCTCCGCCCGCGCCTCTGTTTTGGAAATGCCGCGATGCCGGATGATCGATTCGGCAATCTGGCGGCCTATGGAGAGGACCGGGTTGAGTGACGTCATTGGTTCTTGGAAAATCATGGCGATGTCATTGCCGCGAATGTCCTGCATCTGCCGCTCGGGCAGCGACAGCAGGTCGGTTTCGCCAAGCCTGACGGTGCCGGTCACACGCGATGTGCGTTCCGGCAGCAGCCGCATGATCGACATGGCAGTGACGCTTTTGCCGGAACCGGATTCGCCGACGATCGCCACCGTTTCTCCGGCATCGATGCTGAAACTCACATCGTTGACCACGGAGTTCCAGATGCCATTGCGGCGAAATGCGGTTGTCAGATTTTCGACCGAAAGAACTGTCAAATTTCGATACTCCGGCTCTTGAGAACCACATTGCAGCCTGCGGACAGGTGAATGTCAATAAAAATATCTCGTAGAATATTACGTGAGATATTTATTGCTTGTCATCATTTCCCAGATGGATGATTTTACCATGGTAAGAGAGGAACACCTCTTTCAGCCCGTATATCCGGAGATCACCATGACTGACACGACGCGCATCTCGGTTCTTTTGACGCCAGCTCAGTTGCAAGACATGTTGTCCGCCGGAGCGGATGTCACGGTCATCGCCGTGCATTCCATCAATCCTTATACGGGCCAGAACTCGTTCAACGGGCGGCGGATCAAAGGCGCGATAGATACGCAAGCCTATACTGATTTTCAGTCCCCTGCGAGCGTCGAAGGCGGGCAGAGACCCCTGCCAGATATTGCAGAGCTTCAGGCCAAGGCACGCAGCTGGGGTTTGTGGCCTGACACTACTGTTGTCATCTATGATGCTGACCGCAGCATGACGGCGGCGCGTGCGTGGTGGGTTTTGCGTTGGGCAGGCCTGCCCGATGTGCGGGTGCTGGATGGTGGTTTTCCTGCATGGATCGCTGCGGATATGCCGGTGACGGAGGAGATCACGAAGCCGGTGCCGAGCGATATCGTTCTGTCGCCGGGACATATGGCCGAGCTTGGGGCTGACGATGCGCTGAAGCTGGCGACCGATGGCGTTCTTCTCGATGCGCGTATCAGGCCCAACTATATCGGTGGGAAAGCCGCCCCCGGCCAGCCGCCCCGTGGGCATATTCCCCATGCCTTGAGCGCTCCAGCGCCTGACAATGTCACCGACTACGGAAATTTTACCGATGGCGATACCCTGCGCGAAATGTATCGGGTGCTGGGTGCCGATGGCAGGAAGCCTGTTGGGGTCTATTGCGGGGCGGGAATGTCGGCGGCGCATACGGTTCTGGCGCTTGCCTCAATTGGCATTGATGCGGCCATGTATCCCGGGTCTTGGTCCGCATGGGTCTGTGATCCAACACGTCCTGTCGTCACCGGTGCCGATCCTGCCTGAGCATATCTGACGCTCAGATTTTGCTCAAATTCCTCTGCAGGCAATATAATATTCCCTCTTTTGCACAATGAATAAGCAATATTAGCTATTTGTTCAAATTGCTTGCAGATCACCTTTACAGTCTAAAAAGCGATGATATATTTCGTGGAATATCACAGGCGCGAGCCGCGATTATACTGATAGCATGAAGCCGAGCAGAGGCTGCCCAATGCCTCGATCAGACCGCGAAAGGGTCGTGCCCATGAAACTCTTTAAAGGACTAGCCGCCGCAGCCTTTTTGGCTGTTCCGCTGTTTGCAGGCGCGGCCAACGCGCAGAGTGATGACCAGTTGAAAACACTTGTCATCGCCGTTCCATCCGATCCCGTCAGCCTGGAGCCCGGCACCAACAAGGCCGAGCCTATTGGCAGCGAGATCATTCTCAATGTTTTCGATACGCTGGTTGCCTGGACCGCGCCAGACTTCAAGGAGCTGGAAGGCCGATTGGCGTCCAGCTGGACCGTGTCTGCCGATGGCAAGGAGTTCGACTTCAAGATCCGCGAAGGCGTCAAGTTTCAGGACGGTACGCCCTTCGATGCGGCTGCGGTGAAATTCTCGCTGGAGCGCACCAAGGCCACCAATTCCTACGTCAAGGCGACCTTCGGTCTGATCAAGGACATCGCGGTCGTCTCGCCCACGGAAGTCAAGATCAGCCTCACCGAACCATATCCGGCCTTCCTCTCCATTCTGGCGCAGCCACAGTCGGCCATCGTCAGCCCTGCTGCCGTCGAGAAGTTCGGTGACAAATTTGCTGCCAACCCGGTCGGCACCGGCCCATTCGCTTTTAAGAGCGCGCAGGCCGATACCAATGTGGTTCTGGAAGCCAACCCCGATTATTTCCGTGGCGCGCCAAAGCTTTCACGCATCATCTACCGCGTCATCCCGGAAGCTTCGACCCGTCGTCTCGAGCTTGAAAGCGGTGGCGTCGATATCGTGCAGCAGCAGGGCCAGCTTTCCGCCATTGCAGCTGAAGACATCGCGTCACTCAAGTCCAATGCCGATGTGAAGATACTCGAGGCGCCCAGCCAGATCATTCGCCAGCTGGAATTCAACAACAGCAAGAAAGACGGCCCGTTTGCGGATATCCGCGTGCGTCAGGCCGTGGCCCACGCCATTGATTATGATGGCCTGCTTGAAGGTGTCTTCGGCGGAACTGCCGAACGCGTCTATGGTCCGTTGACCACCAACAGCTGGGCGTTCGATCCGAAGATCAAGGATCTCGCGCCGAACTACGATCCTGAAACATCGAAGAAGCTGCTTGCGGAAGCCAAAGTCGATCCCTCCACGATCCAGTTGAAGCTCTACAGCTTCCAGGGTCCGCTCTGGGCAGCCGTTGCCACTTACGTGCAGGCCAATCTGGCCGATATCGGCATCACCGCCACCATCGAGCAGACCGAGTTTCCGGCCTACCGTGCGCTTCAGACCGCTGGCCAGTTCGATGCAGCACTTGACGGTCGCCAGCCCTGGTACAACGATCCGGATGCGCATATCACCATCGGCTATCTGTCGTCGCTTGCCAACTCGGCCATGACGTTCCGTATGCCGGAAGACAAGGCGCTGGACGATCTGATCCTGAAAGCCCAACAGACCGTGGATGTGCTGGCCCGCACGGCGCTGTATCATCAGGTGCAGGAAGAAATCGTCAAGCGCGTTCCCGGCGTCTATCTCTTCAGCCCCAAGCTGATCGTCTTCCAGCGCGCCAATGTCGAAGGTCTCGTCGTCAACAGCGCGCCGCCACTCAATGAATATTGGGGCGTTTCCAAGAAGTAAGGCCGCCAGGCCGATCTGCAGCGGGAAATCGGTGCAGATCATTTTTCGATGATGTGAGTAGGCAGGGAATGGCCAGTTTTATTCTACGCCGGTTGATCGCCTTGATACCTGTCATGTGTATCGTGCTGGTCATCGTGTTTTCGCTGGTGCGGTTCATTCCCGGCGATCCGGCAGTGACTTTGCTCGGCCCCGGTGCGACGCAGGAGCAGATTGATGCGCTGCGAGCGCAGCTGGATCTGGATCAGGCGTTTCCCGTTCAGTTTTTCAACTATGTAACGGGGCTGTTGCAGGGCGATTTCGGCGTATCCTTGAAAACTGGACAACCGGTGGCGCATGAAATTCTCACACGCCTGCCTGCCACGATAGAGCTTTCGGTTCTGGCCGTCATCGTTGCCATCATCATCGGCATTCCTATCGGCGTTTTATCCGCCACGCGTCCGAACTCGACATTCGACCACATCACCCGCGTTGTCTCGCTGGTGGGTGTGTCTATGCCCGCCTTTCTTCTGGCGCTGATCCTGCAATTGGTGTTCGCTACCTATCTCGGCTGGCTGCCGGTCTCGGGCCGCATGAGTTCCTTCATCATTGCTGAACCGGTGACGGGATTTGCCATTTTGGATGGCATTATCACCGGCAATTGGGCTGCTGCTTGGAGCGCTCTGCAACACCTCATCCTGCCCACCGCCGTGCTGGCTGCCTTTCTCGGAGCGACGCTTGGGCGCTTCGTGCGCAACACTATGCTGGAAGTGATGGGCGAGGATTTCATTCGCACGGCCAAAGCCAAGGGCTTGCGCCGTGCCGATGTCATTCTGGGCCATGGATTGCGCAATTCTTTGTTGCCAGCCATCACTGTCGTCGGTCTGAAATTTGCGGAAATGCTGGGTGGCGCGATCCTGACCGAAACGATTTTCGCATGGCCGGGTATCGGACGATATATGTTCGAGGCGATCAAGAACCGCGATTATCCCGTCATTCAGGGCACGACGCTGGTGTTTGCGCTGCTGTTCGTCTTCACCTCCATCGTGGTGGATGTTCTCTACGGCGTTCTGGACCCGCGCGTCCGCAAAAAGATGAAGTGAGCCGGATGTCAGAGTTTTTCAACTTCCTGCGCAAAAATACGCTGGCTCTGGCGGGCAGCATCATCCTGCTGCTGCTCGTCTGCGTCATCGTCTTCGGGCCGATGATTTCGCCCTATTCGCCAACCAAGCTGGATGTGCTGCACAAGCTGGCCGCACCGAGTTTCGAGCATTGGCTTGGCACGGATGCCTTCGGGCGCGATATCTTTACCCGCATCATGTATGGCGGTCGCGCTACGCTGGCGATTGGCGTGGGTGTCGTGGCCATCGCCTTTGTCGTCGGCGTTACTATCGGCATGCTGGCGGGTTTTCTCGGTGGCTGGTTCGATAGTATCGTCATGCGCATCGTGGATGCCATTCTGGCGTTTCCAGCGCTCGTGCTGGCCATTGCGCTGGCCGCTGCCTTCGGCCCGAGCCTTGAAAATGCGATGCTGGCCGTTGCCATAACGCTTGCCCCGCAATTTGCCCGTGTCGCCCGCAGCCAGGCGCTCAGCATTTCCGTCAAGCCCTATGTCGAGGCAGCGATTTCACTTGGACTACCGACACCGCGCATTCTCTTCCGCTATGTTTTCGTCAACGGGCTCGGGCCGCTGCTGGTGCAATCCACGCTGGCGCTGGGCAGTGCCATCCTGCAAACAGCAAGCCTCGGCTTCCTAGGGCTTGGTGCGCAGCCGCCCATGGCGGAGTGGGGTGCTGATGTGTCCGCCAACCTGCAATTCGTGCGCAGTGCCGCTTGGGTGGCGCTCGCCCCCGGCATGGCGATCCTGCTTGCGGTGCTCTCCTTTAATCTGATCGGCGATTCCCTTGCCGATTGGTTCAATCCGCGCCGCCGCAACGAACTCGACTGAGGCCAGCCATGTCTACTTTGACCATAGCCCTCGAAAAAGTCGACTTCCTGCCGCCGACGCGGGTGACTGATGACACCAGCGTTCTGACGCTGAAAAATCTGGTGTTCGAACCATTGCTGAAGTGGAATGATGGTCAGGTTCAGCCAGCTCTGTTTTCCCATTGGACGCACAGCCCCGATGGACGAGAATGGCGCTTCGTCATTCGCAAAGGCGCTGTTTTCCATGACGGCAAGCCCTGTGTCGCTTCCGATATCATCGACTTCATCGACGGCATTCTGGAGGCTGTGGATACGTTCGGCATGAAATGGTCCTATGCCCGTTATCTTGCCGATGCCGAGATCATGACGGAGGGGGACGGAGCAATCGTGGTGCGCAATCCGCACCCCATCGCCGATATTCTCGATATCTTTTCGGAGTTTTACATTTGCCGCTTCGCGCCTGATGGTACTCCCGTTCTGGGAACAGGGCCGTTCCGCGTTCTGAATTTCGAATCCAAGGTCCGTGCCGAACTGGAGCGGGTCTCTGTTAGCACGGAGCCGAAGCGCATCATTGCGCTTTGCGAACCGTCCGCCGACGAACGCTATGCTCTGCTGAAATCCGGCGCCGTCGATGCCGCGCTCAATCTCGAGCGTGTTGAGGGCAAGCTTGAGTTTGATGATGCCTTTCAGTGGGGCAGGGCCGTCAACACGCTCTCAGTCATGTATTACCTCAATTGCAGCGAAGGCATCTTCCGCTCACCGCAGGCGCGGCTTGCTGCCAATCACGCAGTGGATACGGCGGCCATATGCCACGAGATATTCGGCGATCTGGCCGTACCGTCCTCCAGTATCGTCAGCCCTTTTCATCTGGGCATGAAGACCGCCGGGCTTTCACCCATCGCTTACGATCCTGACCGCGCACGTGCCTTGCTGGCCGAGGTAGATGGCGACCGCAGGATCAAGTTGCGCACGCCCACCTTCATGCCGGAGCGTGCACCGGAGATCAGCCGGTTCGTGGCCGAGGCACTTGAGGCTGTTGGCTTCGAGGTGGAGATCGAGATTGAAACCGACCGGCCGGAATATGCCCGCCAGATCGGCCGCAAGGAGATGAAGGATTTAGCGATATTCGATTCCTCACCGCACAGCACATACCGCATTCTCAACGACAAGATATCGAGCGTCGCGAGAGCCGTCTGGTGGCAGGGTTATGAAGATCCTGAAGCCGAACGGCTGATCGCAGCGGCCAATGCGGCAGTGGAGCCGGATGCGCGTGAGCGTGCCTATGCCGCCTGCCTGACCTATCTCAACGCCAACCCGCCCTGGCTTTATCTGGTGCATCCGGTCGATGTTTTCGCGGCGCGCAATGACATCGCCGGGCTTTCGATCGATCACAAGGGTACGCTGACGATCGCCTGAACACGAGGATACACAGAATGAAAAAAGACTATTCGATCACCTTCTTCTATTACGACGATATCCATGCCGTCGTGCCGTTTTACGAGGAGGTGCTGGGCTTCGAATTGGTGCTCGATCAGAAAATGGCCCGTATCTACCGCATTGCTGAAAACTGCTACTTCGGCATTGTCGATGGCAATCGCGGTCATCTGAAACATCAGGAAAAGAGCGCCGTGCTGCTGACCATCGTGTCTCAGGATGTCGAAGGCTGGCACAAGCGGTTGAAGGAAGCAGGCGTTGCCGGTCAGTCGGAGATGCTGCGCGGAACCTTCTGCGAGCATTTCTTCTTTGAAGATCCCGCCGGTTATGCCATCGAGATCCAGAGATTTCATAACCCAGATGTGGCAAGCCTCTTTCAATGAACAATGACGATATAGACGCGGTGGACAGCCTGATTTCGCAGGCAAAAGAGTTCGGTGCCGCGCAGCTTTTTGCCCTGCCGGATGCATCGATCGTTGATCTGGCGACCGGCTATATTCCGCTGCTCGTCAATTTCACATTCGAGGACAAGGCGGCCAAGGGGCTGCGCAGGCTGACCGATCAGGCGGAGCCGGAACCCGCCGTCTATTTCTCGGCGCTTGAAATGGTGCGCGATCATCCAACCGTCGTGCTGACCGGAGAGACCGGCAGCGGCAAAACCACGTTTGCGAAGCATCTGGCGTTCTCACTCGCGCAAGGTGGCTTTGCGCCGCGCGCCATTCCGCGCAACGATCTCTGTGCAGTGCATGATGAGCACTGGACGCTGGAGGGTGTTGTGCCGCTCTATCTCACTGTCGAGCCCTCAAAAACTTTCGAGGAACTGCTCGCATCTTCCAACGATGTCTCGTTCCATGCGGACCGTGGGCTTTTACTGATACTGGACGGCATAGAGGCGGCCGGCGACGCAGGGCGTCAACTGCTGGCAGATGCGCTGGCGTGCCAAAGCCGCCATCCGGCTGTGAAGCTGCTCGCACTCGGAGAGGTTTCTGTCGTCAAGGGTTGGGCGCTTCCCGCGGGCTATGTGCGGTACGATCTGCTGCCGCTTCTGAAAAGCCAACGTCGGGAAACGGCTGCGCGACTGGCTGGCCTTGATCTCGGCGCGACTGGGGTTGCTCTTGGCAATGCCGCTGCCAATCCAGCGCAATTCCTCATGGCCATGCATGGCGGCGATGCGGGCGATAGCGCCGAGGCGATCACCGACAGCTGGCTCGCAAAGATTTCCGGTGATGCCCAGACAAGCGAACTCTTTTGCGGTCTGGCCTTTGATGCGCTGACAGCCGAGGTGGATGACCCCACCATCATGCCCATTACCCGCGTGCGGCAATTGCTGGCAGCGGTGCATCTCATATCCAAACCCGCTGATCTGGCCGTTGAGCATTTTCGCAAGAATCCGGGCCTTTGGGCACCGGTCATGACCAGCCTCGCCGCGCGCCTTTCCGGCACCACTGCGGCCAGCGCCTTGGTTGAAGCACTGATAGATGGCGAAGGTGACGCGGTTCTGCGGGGCGCGTTGCTGGCGGCGGATATGGTGACGGCGGCAGGACCGCTGCGTGACCGCATTGCTGAACATTTGCTGGCAATCGTCAGCGACGGAGCGCTTTCCGCGCCGGAACGTGAGATGGCGGGCCGCAGGCTTTCGCTCTGGGGCGATCCGCGCGACCTTGATGCATTGGCAGATGTTGCAGGTGGGGAATTCACTTTCGGCTCTGACAGCCATCCCAATTCTGCACCGCCACATCCAGTCACCGTCGACGCCTTTCGTATCGGCGTCTATCCGGTGACGAACGGAGCCTATGGCGCGTTTGTACGCGACACGAACCGGCTGTGGCGCAGCCCGGACGGGTTTTCGGATGACCGACGCAATGCTCCTGCGACCGACCTCACATGGCACGATACACGGGCCTTTTGTGACTGGTTGACGCATCGCTGGCGTGCGCAGGGGCGTATTTCCGAAGACGAATTCGTGCGACTACCCATGGAGCCCGAATGGGAGCGTGCCGCGCGTGGCGGCCAGCGGGATATGGGGGCGGATGTTCTCAGCTATCCCTGGGGACATACGTGGATGGACGACGCGGCAAATTCGGAAGAGGCTGGGTTCAACACCACCTGCACGGTTGGTCTGTTTCCGAAGGGACGTTCTCCCTATGGCTGCTACGATATGGTCGGTCAGGTATGGGAGTGGTGCACCACGCTGTGGGGCGATGACATGGCCACGCCCGACTTCAAATACCCCTATTCAAACGATGGACGAGAAGCGCTGGATGCCGCACCATCCATCCGGCGCGTGCTACGCGGCGGCTGTTTTTCGAGCGGCGAACTGAAAGCCTGCTGCACCTATCGAGGAAGCCTCGAACCGGATGGCTTCTGGCGCGGCAACGGGTTCCGCATCGTGGTTTCGCGGTAGTGTTGTTTCATTTTCAAAGGTGGTCTGGCGGTTCAGCTTCAAAGTGTCCGGCAAGAGATACTTCACTTGCTTCATCGAACTCTGCTGCCAGTTTTTGGCTTTTCCTGATTGGTGATCGAAAGCGACTAATCGAGTAAGGTGAAAGATCGATAGAAACGGTATCACCGCATATCTGAAGCGCAAGGCATTCTCCAACCGCTGGGGCAATCTTGAATCCGCCGCCGCTGCCGCCGAATGCGTGATAGAGGCCGGGGGTCGCTTCGCTGGCGCTTATGACCGGCAGCATATCGGGCAGATATCCCTCGACACCGGACCACACTCTGATGATGTCCGCGTTCCGCAATCCCGGCATGTGCCGAGATACCGCGCGCATTCCATTGAGCGTCTTCTGCGGAGGGACGAATGTGTGCTGTCCATCTTCATTCGAAAGGGTGCGCGGATATCCGGCGAAAATGAAATTGCCACGCGGAATCTGCCGTAGGATGAGATCGCCTTCGATGGCGTAGACTGAAGGTCTCAGCACATAGGGCATCGGCTCGGTGACGAATTGCGGTGGGCCTGCGGAAAACAGCGGTGTTGTTTCGCCGAAATGCTGGCTGATCGATCCCGCCCAGCCTCCCGCCGCATTTACAAGCACAGGCGCTTTCATTTGCGGTCGATTGGCGGTCCGGATTGCGAACAGCCCGTTTTGATGGTCCATCTCCACCACCTCGGTCTGCTCGAAAACATCACCTCCCGCCCGCACCATTGCGCGTGTCACGGCAGGTGTGCTGATACGCGGATTGGCGACGGCACATCTTGGTGAATAAGATGCCAGCAATCCGCTCCCTGTCAGCCAGGGCATACGGTGGCGAATGTCGGCTGGGCGCGAGGCACTGCTTCCTGTTCCAGCATCATACCCCGTTCGCCCGCAACATTCGCCAGTTCCTTGAGGCGATCTAACGGGCGTCACGGCAGCCTTCAACGTAATCACTAAATAAGGAGCATTTCCGATGTCTACATTCTCTACATTGTTTGCATCAGGCGCTATTGCGCTCGGCTTTGCTGCAACAATCTCTGCCGCCCGTGCCGAGCCGATCCGCAACATCGTGCTCGTTCATGGGGCCTTCGCCGACGGCTCTGGCTGGCAGCCAGTCTATGAACGGCTTGTCCGGAAGGGCTACAAGGTCGCTATCGTCCAGGAACCGGAGACAACTCTTGAGGAAGATGTCGCGGCGACGCTGCGCGTAATCGATCAGCAGGATGGCGCGGTCGTTCTCGTCGGTCATAGTTGGGGCGGTCAGGTTATCACAGACGCCGGCGCCGACCCGAAGGTCAAGGCGCTTGTCTATCTCGCTGGCCTGATGCCGGATGTCGGCGAGAGCACCGAGACGCTGGAAACCATGCCGCAGTTTCCGGCGCCCAACAACGATGTGAAGCGCACCGACGACGGCTTTTTCTACATGGACCCGGCCAAGTATCACGAGAACTTCGCGGCAGACTCTCCCAAGGCGCTCGCGGACTTCATGGCGGCCTCACAGGTCCTGCTTTCTGAAAAGGCCTTCAAGACGCCTGCCAAGGCGGCACCCTGGAAGACCAAGCCCACCTATGCGGTCGTGCCGGGCGCAGACAAGACGATCAACGTCGATCTCCAGCGGTGGATGTACAAGCGGGCCAAGGCCGAGGTAACCGAAGTGCCTGGTTCCAGCCACACCGTCTTCCTTTCGCACCCCGACATCGTCGTATCCGTGATCGAGAAGGCGGCCAGCAAATGAGTATGCTTGCCGATCTGCCGCCCGGATTGAGCGGGATCGAACAGCTTCGCACGCTGCTTGCTTCGGGGCGACAGCCGCCGATCCATGAAACTCTCGATATCGCCCTCGTCTCGGTCGAAGACGGTATCGTCGCGGTCGAGGCAAGGCCGGGCGATCGTCACCTCAATCCTGCCGGAGTCGTCCAGGGTGGTTATGTCGCCACGGTGCTGGATACCGCCTGCGGCTGCGCCGTCCACAGCGCTTTGCGACCGGGCGTCGTCTACTCCACCCTGGAATTGAAGGTCGCCTATCACCGGCCCGTCACTTCACGCACCGGTCTCGTCCGGGCCGAAGGTCGTCTCCTGTCTCTTGGCAAGCGTGCTGCCTTCTCGGAAGCCAAGCTGACCGACAGTGACGGCAAGCTTCTGGCTTCTGCCACATCCACACTCATCCTCATGCCTTTGGAGATATGATATGCGTTACAAACTTTTTGGCAAACATACCGGTCTGCGCGTCTCGGAATTGGTGCTCGGCACCGGTAACTTCGGGACCCGTTGGGGTCATGGCAGCCAGCCTGACGAGGCCCGCCGCATTCTTGACACCTACGCTGAAGCGGGCGGGAACTTTCTGGACACCGCAGACAGCTACCAGTTCGGCGAATCCGAGGAGATACTCGGAAATTTGCTTGCGGGGCGGCGCGACGACTTCGTGCTTGCGACCAAGTTCTCCCGCAGTGCCAGCCCTAACGGAGGCATTCTGGCCACTGGCAACAGTCGCCTGGCGATGGTGGCGTCGGTCGAAGCCAGCCTGAAGCGGCTGAAGACAGATCGACTGGATCTCTACTGGGTACACTATGCCGACGGCGTGACCCCGGTCGAGGAGATTGTGCGCGGCTTCGAGGATATCGCGCGCGCCGGCAAGGTTCTTTATGCTGGTCTCTCGGACTTCCCCGCATGGCGCGTGGCACGCGCAGCCACGATCGCCGAACTTCGCGGTACGATCCCGATTGCAGGCCTGCAGGTGGAGCATAGTCTGGTCGAACGCACGACCGAATATGAACTGCTGCCCATGGCACAGGCGATGGGTCTCGGCACCGTCGCATGGTCGCCGCTTGGCGGCGGCATGCTGACCGGCAAATATCGCCAAGGCGAAAAAGGTCGGGCAGAGGGCTTCGGTGGCAAGGTGTTTCAGGCCGAGAATTCAGATCAACGCAGCGCCATTCTCGACGCGGTCATCGAAATCGCAGAGGATATCGGCGTGAGCCCCGGCGAGGTCGCAATTGCCTGGGTCGCTGCCAAGGGAACCCTGCCGATCATCGGGCCGCGCACCGTAGGGCAACTGGAGACCAATCTGGCCGCGGCGAACGTCGAACTCTCTGCCGGGCAGATTGCCCGCCTGGACGCGGTAAGCGCGCCGCAGCCGATTTTCCCCTACACCTTGCTGGACGATCCCGAAAACCGAGATCGGATATTCGGCGGCAAACTCGATCGTTTCGATGTGCCGCACGACCCGGTCGCCTAGCGACAGGGGTACGATCGCCGGAACGGCCAACCATCGACAGTCGATCGGGCGAGCGGCGATAGTGAAAGATGCGCCCGGTGTGGCAGTACGCCGGGCGAGATCGCTCTTTTTCCGATGTCTCTCTCAGGCAGGGGCCTTACGCGGTGGAGTTGCCTGCTTCGCGAAACGATCTCTGGGCATCAGCGCCAGCCGGGATCTTGATCGGAGCGTCCTGTTCCGTAACGGCACGCCAGACTGCCTCGGCTACGTCTTCCGGCGTCGTGAATTCAGTGCCGGATCGCAGTGCCGTCATGTAGTCGCTGACAAATGTGCTATATGGCTCAGGGATTTCCATCCCCATGCGGGCAACGGCGTTTTTGCCAAACCCCGTTGTCGGTGCCGAACCGGGGAGAACAAGTTTTGCCCTTATGCCGAACAAGGCAGCCTCCAGAGCGAGACTTTCGGTGAAGGCGTTCAACGCTGCCTTGCTGGCACTGTAAACGGACAGCGCGGGCAGGGGCTTGATGGTGACACTGGAACTGACATTGACAATGACGCCGGATCGACGGGCGCGCATCTGTGGAAGAACTGCCTTGGTCATCGCCATTGCGCCAAAGACGTTGGTTTCGAACAACTCGCGGATTTTCGCCATCTCCGCACCTTCCAGCACATTGAGCATGCCGACGCCGGCATTGTTGACCAAGGCGTCGATTGGTCCAGAAGCTTTCACTGCTTTATCGATGCTCTCCGCACTGGTCACATCCAGCGGAAGAATTTCGAGCCTGTCCTGAGGAGGAAGACGGTCGTTGCGCGGTGTGCGCATGGTCGCGACCACGTCCCATCCTGCAGTTAGGAATGTCTGAGCGATCGCAAGTCCGAAACCGGATGAGCAACCGGTGATGAGGATTTTTGGCATGTGCTTGTCTCCTGAATGATGCTGAGCAAGAGATAGACAGGTATAGCCAGACTTGCTATATTCATTTGTCTGTTTTTCACTAGCAGAAGTCCGAATTTCATGGCAGATCCAGTTGCCGAAGTCGTTTCTTTGCTCAAGCCAAGCCCATCAATCTCGAAGTTGGTCAGCGGTGGAGGCTCGTGGCTTGTGGAGAGAACCGAGCTTGGAAACCCTTTTTATTGCGCGGTTGTCGAAGGGTGCTGCCTCATGACGATCACCGGTCGTGAGCCAATCCTTTTGACCGCTGGCGACTTCGTCCTGGTTCCTGAAATCTTTTCGTTCACGATGTCCAGTCTGGAGCCGCCACCACGCGAGGCCGCCGCACAGCATCTTGAGACGAGCCCCGGGGTCTTCCGCCTCGGAAATCCGGACGGGCCGGTCGAGATCGTGGCAATGGTCGGACATTGTGCTTTCGCTTCGGATGACAGGGCTCTTCTCGTCTCGCTTCTGCCGGAGGTCATTCACATCAGTGGCGAAGAACGCCTGACGCTTCTCGTACGGATGATCAACGAGGAGACCAGAGCCGACAGGACAGCCCGCGACATGGTTCTTCGCCGGTTGCTGGAGGTGCTTTTGATCGAGGCTCTCCGCTCAACGGTGGGAACCGCGGCACCTCCAGGTTTGTTGCGCGGCATGGCTGATCCGCTGCTTGCGCCGACACTGCGCCGCATCCATGCGGATCCGGGTCGCAGCATGTCGGTTGAAGCATTGGCGCAAGATGCCGCAATGTCACGATCAACTTTCTTCGATCGTTTCCGTCGTGAAGTTGGTGTTGCTCCGATGGAGTACGCAACCGGTTGGCGCATGGCGCTTGCAAAGCAGCTCCTTCGCCAGGACATTGCGACAGCCGAAATTGCACAACGTGTCGGCTACGGTTCGGCGAGTGCGTTCAGTGTTGCCTTTACTCGCTATGTCGGAAAGCCACCCAGAGCCTACTCAAGGAATGCCACGGCAGCATAGACCGGGCATAAGAAGCCGCTGGTAGGCCGATGTGTGTCCGTGAGGAAGGCCGTTGCCAGCGGGGCTAGTCGGCGACGATATCTCGAGATTTCAATGTCTTGGCCGCGATCTGGCGACAGACTGAGAGTTTATGCTCGAAGCGTCGGCCCTTTGAGCGATTGCGAACTTCAAGGGTGTTATCCCGTGGCACCTTTTAAAATACTTGGTCAGAGCGCTTTGATCATAAAAGCCTACAAGGTGTGACACCTCGGCGAGGTTGGCCCCCGTTTTAAGATGGTGCGCAGCACGGTCCACTCGAAGCTGCGTGACGAAAGCGTGCGGCGTCATTCCGGTCACGCGTTTGAACAAGCCGATCAACTGATGCTCGCTTAGACACAGCCGCCGGCTAAGCAATGTGAGGGAGAGCGGCTCTGCAAGGTTGTCCTGGATAAAGTCAGTTAATTGCCTCAGTCGCGAAACATCGAGCGGCGATTGAATTGGCGACCGGTCCACGTCTGAGTGGCGATGAACCAAAAGGCTGAACGCTTCTACGAGTAACTCGGCTTCGAGAAGAAAATCGTGATTGCGATGCATTGTTCGATGAAGAACTTCAAAGGCGGCGACGACTTCGCGATCTGCGATCAATGGCCCCGCCACATGGGGAAATGTTTGAAGACCGAGTCGACATGCGATCTCCTGCAGCGCCGACTCTTCGAAATAGAAAGCTCGGTATCTCCAACGCCCGCTTGCCCCCATGCGGGTTGCATGCATTTCGGTGGGGTCTAGAACAAGTAATTCAGCGTTCGTGAATATCTCCGAACCGGCTCGAGTTTCCACGACGCTGCCACCGCGTTCCGTTAGGGCGATGACCATCGCATTGTGTCGATGGGGAGGAAAGTCGTGCGTGGTGAAGTCGGCATGCATGAGGCTCACGCCATCAAGCCGCCGTGAAACCCAATATTCCGCACTATTGCGACGGTCAATTTTCGCCATCAGCGTACATCTCGTTTTGTTGACGAAGGTCCCTTGCAGGCGTCTTTCGCCGAGGTCTCGTGGCAGCCATTCCGCGTTCGAACCATCGCCTCTATAATCAGGGCAAATATTCAGGCGGTAAATGGCGGCAAATCAGGTTTTTGCCAATACCTGAGAATTTTTCCTCAATATCTTTCCAATTCGGTTGGGTGACCGTGCCGGAAACTGCTGATGGTGAAAGGTTTGTGCAATGAAGAAGCTTCTGAACTCTGTGGTAGATGTGATTGGCGATACGCCCCTGGTAAAGCTTGATCGTCTGACAAAGTATCACGGGCTGGACGGTACGATCGTTGCAAAGCTGGATTACCTGAACCCCGGGTTCTCGAAGAAAGACCGTGCGGCGCTCTTTATTATAGAAGACGCAGAGCAAAGCGGCGATCTGAAGCCTGGACAGTCCGTTGTTGAGCTAACCTCCGGGAATATGGGTACCGGACTTGCCATCGTATGCGCGATCAAGGGCTACCCTTTTGTTGCGGTTATGTCGAAGGGCAACTCGGAAGAGCGAGCGCGCATGATGCGAGCACTCGGAGCGGAGGTGGTGCTTGTGGATCAACTGCCGGGCTCCGCGCCTGGGCAGGTTTCAGGTGGCGATCTCGAACTTGTAAACACTGTGGCCGCTCAAATAACGCTAGAGCGCCGAGCGTTCAGGGCCGATCAGTTTCATCGCAGCGGCAATTGGCGGTCCCATTTCGAAACCACAGGAGAAGAGTTTTGGGAGCAGACAAGCGGGAGTATTGATGGCTTCGTCGACTTCCTGGGGTCCGGGGGCACCTATGCCGGAGTCACGAAAGCCTTAAAGACACGAAATCAAAGCATACGCTGTTTTGTCGTAGAGCCGAATGGGGCCGCGGTGGTCTCTGGACAGGAACTTTTGCACGCAGAGCATCCCATTCAAGGCGGCGGATACGGAATGCCGGATCTGACTTTTCTTGATGGCGTCCCGATCGATGGATACCTTCAGGTAACGGGTGTCGAAGCACGAGACGCGGCGCGCGATTTGGCGCGATTAGAAGGGATATTCGGGGGCTTTTCATCCGGCGCGAACGTCGCTGCCGCAGTGCAGCTTCTGAGAGAAGAGATGCGGGGGAAAACAATCGCATTGATGATCTGCGACTCCGGCTTGAAGTATCTTTCTACGGATTTGTGGGCAGAGACCTGATCAAGGGCTCGTCGCCTGTCAGCGCAGACCCAAGCAGAGGGTGCGGTTGACTCGTCTATTAAAGTTGACTATCGTCTATAAATAAGAACGGAGGACGGAGTGTGAGGATGCCGATTAAAGAAGCCATCGATCAGAGCAATCAAAGCAGCGATTCTGAAGACATCGCGCGCCAATTACGAAAAGAAAGAGAAAGCAGGAACTGGTCGCTATCTCAGCTTGCCGTTCAATCCGGGGTAAGTAAGGGGACGATCAGTAAGATCGAACGAGGCGAAGCAAGCCCGACGGCAGTCGTGCTATCGCGACTGGCCGCTGCCTTTGGATTTACATTGGCCGGTTTTCTCTTGAAAGCGGAAGATTCCGGCGATCCGGTGACACGGAGCGCCCAGCAACCTGAATGGACGGATCCCGAAACGCATTACAAGCGTCGCCAAATTTTTGCGAAAGCGGATCATCCTATTGATCTGACCGCTATCGAGTTTCCACCAAATCAGAAAATCAAGTTTCCTGCCGCCGCATTTGGCGCCCGCAGGCACCTGATCTACGTCCAGACCGGACAAATCACCATTCGCATCGGCGACGACGCCCATAGGCTGACGGCTGGAGATAGCATCGGCATCAATGTTCTGACCGACGTGTCATTCGAGAACGAAACGGATGCGCCGTGTTTCTATCTGGTCGCAACGGCAAAGTAACCGCAGGATATTTTCATGTCTTTCGCCATTCTAGAAGCCTGCAGCACAACACATGTGCAACAGGTGCAATTTCTTCTGCGCGAGTATGTGGCGACCAGTCTGGTCGATCTCAGTTCGCAAAGCATCGATGCAGAAATTGCCGGGCTTCCCGGCGATTACGCTCCGCCCACCGGAGCCCTGTTTCTGGCAACCAGCGCGAATGGAAAGCCAGCAGGCTGCGTGGCGATCCACAAATTTGGCAAGCCGGGTGATGCGGAGTTGAAGCGGCTTTTCGTTGCTCCGAGCTATCGTGGCCTAGGACTTGGAAAGGCTCTGGTCACGACGGCGCTGGCGCATGCAAAGCAGATGGGTTTCAGCCGGCTGGTTCTGGATACCATGCCTGAAATGACCGCTGCCATTGCTGCTTATGAAGGCCTCGGCTTCCAGAGGGTCGACCCATACTGGGACAACGTGCTTCCAGTCATCTATTTTGGAAAAAGTTTGTAAGCGTTCAGAAAGCGAGCAATTCCACGTTCACTATGGTCGTTAAAGCCGATGAATCTCTAAGTCATCTGGCGAGAATGCGTCTCACAACAGGCCTGAGGACAGAGCCTCGCTTTTAAGGCGCTCCTCGGCCTCATCAAGGAGTTGGGGCGATAGGCTGGGATGTATGCGTGCAACAACTTCGCTCGTCACTGCCGCACCGATCGTTCCATGCCTGACCGCGGAAATGAAATCTGCACCCATGAGCAGCTTGGCGAGCGCCGTACTTACCAGCGCGTCATTTGCTCCACCGGGATCGATGATGTTGGCCTTTGGTGCCGGTATGTTTATCTGTTCTTGCGGGGTGGCGACTGCCACACTGAAGTCTCGAGAAATGACTGCAACATTCTTTGCACCCCTGCGTGCCAGTTCTTGCGCCAGCTTGGGTGGATCGAGATTCTCATGAATATATGATCGCGCCTCTTCCTCGCGTAAAAACAATGCATCGACATTTTCAAGGGTCTCAGGCAGGCGGACGGCTTTTGTCGTCGAAACTGCATCCAGCGCTAGCTGGAATCTGGCCCCTTTCTTCCGCTGGAGCAAGGCTGACAGAACGGATGCTGGAAGGTTGCAATCGGCGAAGACCCATGTTGCCGAGACAAAGTGTTGCACAAAGCGATCAAGGAACTCCGACGGAAGCCTGTCGAAGATTTCCATATCCGAAAACGCGACCACAGCTTCGCTTCCTGTGACGACAGATGTGTAAGTGGCGGTTCGCAGGTCAGGCCGAACTGAAACGCCACTGGTGTCGATGCCAAGTCCTTTGAGGTGAGCAATCAGTGACCGCCCGCTTTCGTCATCTCCGACAATGGAGATCAACGAAACGTCCACGCCCAGCCGCGCCGCGTTCTCAGCGACGTTTCGTGCAACGCCTCCAAAGTTATGGATAGTGGTTACCGGGTTCGATGTTTTAAATGAAATCGGTTGGTCAGAGAGCAGCACGGTGTCGATCGTGGATCCGCCGATGCACACCAGCCTGTCCTTCTTCGAAAGCACATAAGCCCTGCCCAGCAGATATCCTTTTCGCGTGAGCTGAGTGATGTGCATGGCAAGGGTAGGGCGCGGTATGCCCAACGAAACGGCAACGTCCTGTTGGGCCGCAAACGGGTTGTCTGCGAGGCGATCCAGAACCGCCTTCTCCATCTCTGTAAGCATTTCCATTCAATGGTTCCAAACTCAGTCGCCACGTTCGACCGTATAACATTGGTTAAAAACTCGGCAAGCATTGCCAGAAATTGATCGCTTTTTGAGCAACAAAGATTATATTGACAACAAAAGTTGGCGATGTCACGTTCCCATTACCGTTAGCTCTCTGACGGAATCCAAACGAGATGGTCTGAGTAAACAGGCCCGGAAAAACCTCCAAGAGACGGAAAATGAGAATGGAAATTGGAATCTTTATCCCGATCGGTAACAATGGATGGCTGATTTCAGAGAACGCTCCCCAGTACAAACCCACGTTTGAATTGAACAAGGAGATCACCCTCAAGGCTGAAAAATATGGTCTCGATTTCGTGCTTTCCATGATCAAGCTCCGCGGCTTTGGCGGAAAAACCGAATTCTGGGACCATAATCTGGAATCGTTTACGTTGATGGCAGGGCTTGCTGCTGTGACGACGAAAATCAAACTTTTCGCCACCGCCGCGACACTGGTTATGCCGCCTGCAATCGTCGCCCGCATGGCGTCAACGATCGACTCCATCTCCAATGGCCGCTTCGGACTCAACCTCGTTACCGGTTGGCAGCGACCGGAATATTCTCAAATGGGCCTATGGCCGGGCGATGAATATTTTTCCAAGCGCTATGACTATCTGGGAGAATATGCAACGGTTCTGCGCGACCTGTGGGAAACGGGAACGTCCAATCTAAAGGGCGAGTTTTTCCAGATGGATGATTGCAAGCTCTCGCCGCGTCCCCAGGCTGATATGAAAATCATCTGTGCCGGCTCGTCCAATGCAGGTATGCAGTTTTCCGCCGAATATGCCGACTACAATTTCTGCTTTGGCGTTGGTGTGAACACCCCGACTGCCTTTGCGCCGGCAGCCGAGCGCTTAATTGCGGCAACAGAAAAGACAGCGCGTAGTGTGTCGTCGTTCGTCCTTTTTATGGTGATCGCCGACGAGACTGACGATCTGGCCCGCGCGAAGTGGGAAAGTTACAAGGAGGGCGCAGATCAAGAGGCAATTGCCTGGCTTGGCGCGCAGGGCGCTGCCGACACCAAATCTGGTACCGACACCAACGTTCGCCAGATGGCCGATCCCGTTTCCGCCGTTAACATCAACATGGGAACGCTCGTCGGTTCGTTCGAGACTGTCGCCGCACTGCTTGACGAAGTTCCAACGGTGCCCGGCACAGGCGGCGTGCTTCTGACCTTCGATGATTTCGTCAAAGGTGTTGAAAATTTTGGCACGAAAATTCAGCCGTTGATGAAATGCCGTCAGCATATCAAGCCTTTTGCGGAGGAGGCGGCATGACGGTGACGGTAAGTGCGGGTTATCAGCCGCGTCCTGACCTGACAAAGAGCGTGACGCTTCCGGCGCGCCCCGAGCCGCTTTCGCTAAAGCCGAGTGAGACGGCAGTCGTTGTCGTCGATATGCAAAATGGGTATTCGACTGAAGGTGGATATGTCGACCTCGCGGGCTTTGACATTTCAGGTGCAAAATCCACCATCGGCAATATCAAGAAGACGCTGGACGCTGCCCGTGCGGCAGGCGTTCTCGTCGTCTATTTCCAGAACGGCTGGGATAAGGATTATGTCGAAGCTGGGGGCCCAGGCTCTCCGAACTGGCATAAATCCAACGCGCTCAAGCACATGCGCGCACATCCTGAATTACAAGGTCAGTTGCTGGCCAAAGGCACCTGGGACTATGCGATCGTAGACGAGTTGCAGCCGCAGCCGGGCGACATCCTTGTGCCGAAGACCCGCTATTCAGGATTCTTCAACACCAATATGGACAGCGTGCTGCGCGCCCGCGGTATTCGCAATCTCGTCTTTGTCGGTATAGCGACCAATGTATGCGTCGAAAGCTCGTTGCGAGATGCCTTCCATCTCGAATACTTCGGCGTGATGCTCGAGGACGCGACTCATCATCTTGGGCCCGAATTCATCCAGCAGGCGAGCGTTTACAACATAGAGAAATTTTTCGGTTGGGTGGCTTCGACCAATGACTTCTGCGCCGTTATCTCTCAGGCTGCACCAGCGGAAGCCTAGCCAATTTAAGAGTGAGGATTGAACAATGCCTAAAATCGCAATTATACCGGACAAGACACATAAACCGATCGCTCCATTTTCCCCGGGCACGCTTGCCGACGGTGTCGTTTACGTGTCAGGGACGCTGCCATTCGATCAAAACAACGACGTCGTGCATATCGGGGACGCTGGTGCACAGACCCGTCATGTCCTTGAAACCATCAAATCCGTTATAGAAGCCGCGGGCGGCTCGATGGATGACGTGACGATGAACCATATCTTCATCACGGACTGGGCGAATTATCAGGCCGTAAACAGCGTTTATGCAGAGTATTTCCCAGGTGAAAAGCCTGCAAGATATTGCATTCAGTGTGGCCTCGTGAAGCCGGATGCCCTGATAGAGATTGCTTCAGTCGCCCATATCAGGAAGTAGTCCGAATGGTCCACTTCGATGTTCGTGGACTGCGAGAGCCGGATGCCCCGACGATAATTCTGTCTTCTGGTCTTGGGGGTAGTGCTGCCTATTGGGGCCCTCAGCTGGGCTTTTTGGAGGAAAGGTTCCGAGTGGTCGTTTACGACCACTTCGGCACCAATCGCTCACCCGGCGACATCGGTGAAAACTACTCGATTACCGAGATGGCCGGTGACGTTCTGGAGATAGCAGAGACATTGTCGCTGACCTCGTTCAGTTTTATGGGCCACGCTTTGGGTGGACTGGTCGGCCTGGACATCGCGCATCGATTCCCCGGCCTCATTGACCGCCTCATCCTGGTCAATGCCTGGGCGAAGGCTGATCCTCATTCCGGACGGTGTTTCGACGTCCGCATCGAGCTTCTTCAGAAGTCCGGTGTGGCAGCCTTTATCAAGGCGCAGCCCCTTTTTCTCTATCCCGCCATCTACATGGCGCAGAATGCTGAACGTATGGACGCGGAGGAAGCACACGCAATCGAGAGCTTTCAAGGCACCCAAAACATTCTGCGCCGTATTTCTGCGTTGCGGGAATTCAACGTCGAGGATCGGTTGTCGGCGATTACCAGCCGGTGCCTGGTGATCGCAACCAAGGATGACCTGCTGGTTCCCTACGAGAGATCAATACACCTGAGTGATAACCTTTCCAGTGCTGAGCTATGTCTCATTGATCACGGCGGGCACGCGGTCAACGTTACATCACCAGACCTTTTCAATGATTGTGTTCAGCGCTTCCTCATGCGCTGAAGATGATCATGACAACGGTCGGGTATGAGGGTCTCAAAGGCTCTCCACCCTTGCGCTAGCCACAAGGGTGAAATCGCAACGATGAGCCGAAAGGGACTGCTAAGCTACAGCGTCCTTTAAAATCTCTTCGGTGGGTGACGATGCCAGCGCTTCAAACAGCGGTTTGGAGAAAATATAACCTTGCACCAGAGTGACTCCGAGGTCTCTCAAGGCGGCAAGCTCGCCGGCGGTCTCTACTCCTTCACACAACGGAACTATGTCGAGGTCTGCCAACATACCAAGAGTGCTTTTCACGATCTTACGGCGTGTCAAATCCTTGTCGATGTCGCGGATTAACTGCATGTCCAACTTCACGATGTCAGGCTGAAAATGAGCGAGAAGTCCGAGCCCGGAGTAACCTGCGCCAAAATCATCGATTGCTGTCTGAAAGCCCATTTCCCGATAAATGCGTAAGATATTCAGTAAGTGGGCGGTATCCAGTTTCTCGTTTTCGGTGAACTCGAAAATGATCCTGTTCAATGGGAAGCCCGTTTTCATAGCCGCCGCTAAGGTCACCCGAATACATGCCCGCGGCTCGTAAACCGCATTGGGCATGAAGTTTATGGAAAGTTTTGTGGAGCTTGACGGGTCATATAGCTTCGATGCCAGTTCAATCGCCTTTACACGACATTGCTGATCGAACGCATATCGATTGCTTTCGTCAACCTTCGACAGGACGGTTCCAGCGCCCTCACCATTTGGACCGCGTACCAAAGCCTCGTGTCCGAAGATAGAGCCTGTTTCGATATTCAGAATAGGTTGAAACGCCATGGAGAATGGCAAGTCGCCAATCTCGCTCTCATGGCAGCCGTGACATTTTGCCGAAGTCATAAATATCTCCGTGATTACTCTCACGCAGTGTGGACAAAGGGCATTAAGCTTTCGTTGTTTTAGCTATAATAATTGTATGTAGAAACGTTAAGCGGACGATTGAACCTGATGCTTGTCGTAGGCAGTGTAGTAGGCGATGGCGAGCAGAGCGCCTCCAATCACGTTTCCGATTGTCGACGGAACGAGGTTTGCCGCGATATCGCAGAGCGAGATCACCTTGCTTGCCTCCTGGGTGAAAAATTGCGTCATAAACGCATATGAGAGGAGATACATGTTCGCTATGGAGTGCTCGAACCCGGCGGCGACGAATGCAGCAACTGGTAACAGCAAGCCAAGGATTTTCTGGGTGACGGTCTGTCCTGCATAGGCGAGCCAGACTGCGAGACAGACGAGCAGATTGGCAAGAACACCGCTTGCTGCCGTCGCGATGAAACCCTTCGCCGTTTTGGTTTCTGCAAGCTCCATCGCGGCGCGACCAATTGCGCCATCGCCGGCCTCGTTCAGGCCAGAGAGAGCAGCAATGGACGCCAGAAGAACAGCGCCGAGAAAATTAGCGATGTAAACGATGCTCAATGCACGTATTGCCTTGAACGCCGGTATTTGTCTCGCAACCACCGGGCCAATCATAAGCGTATTACCAGTAAAAAGCTCCGCGCCCGCGATCAGCACCAGTGCCAGGCCCAAAGAAAATACCAGACCCGCCACCACCTGAGCCATTCCAAATGGTATGGCGTCGGCACCGGCAAGCGCGACAGTCGCGAATATGCCACCCAAACCGATATAAACGCCTGCAAGCACGCCCAGGACGATCATTTTTGACAACGGTAGATCGGCTTTATCGCGACAGGCCGCAAACACGGTTTCCTGCAGTCGATCTTGCTGTGGCATTGAGGCGTCAGGCATTGGGTCCCAATCTTCAGGTTTCACATTAAGAAACTTTGAGGACCCAACGATTTATCGGGAAGGAAGGTCATTCACAGGTCAACACCATCGCGTGAAGCCGGTCATTTGCGTTTGCCCGTTTTCCTTTGGTCGGACACAGATCGGGCGTTTGCTAAAAGGTGCCCGGACCAGCGTTCGCGTGTGCCACACCAACGGCCGGGCTGAGCGATACGTCAGGCCGACCGTTGATTGCATTGGGACGATTACTTTACTCCGCCCGAAATGAAGGCCTGAAGTTCGGGCGTTTTTGCCTGTTCGAACAGTTCCTTAGAAGGCCCCATCTCCCAAATCTTGCCCTGATGCATGAAGACCGTCACATCGGCCACACTGCGTGCGAAATTCATTTCATGTGTGACCAACAGCATCGTCATGCCCTCGCGTGCGAGTTTCTCCATGACCAGCAGCACTTCTCCCGTCAATTCTGGATCAAGCGCTGATGTCACTTCATCGAAAAGCATCACCTTTGGGCGCATCGCCAGTGATCTGGCGATGGCTACGCGCTGCTGCTGGCCACCCGAGAGCATGTCGGGGTAGACATCGAATTTTTCTGCGAGCCCTACCTGTTCCAAGACCTTGCGGGCGAGCTTTTCCGCCTCATCCTGAGCCACGCCCTGCGTTATCCTTGGCGACAGCATGATGTTTTGCCCTACGGTCAGGTGCGGAAACAGATTGTAGCTTTGGAAGACGATACCGACATCCTTGCGCAGTTCCCTCAGCTTCCCCTGATCCTGCTCCACCTTATGTCCCGCAACGGTGATGCTGCCGGCCTGAAACTGCTCGAGACCATTGATGCAGCGAAGCATGGTGCTTTTGCCGGACCCACTTCTTCCGATGACGGCAACGACCTGTCCCGCTTCCACGGTGAGCGACACGCCTTTCAAGACTTCCAGTGCGCCATAGCGCTTGTGAATCTGATCAATGACTACGACCGACATGGAGTGTCCTTTCGAGGTGGCGACTAAGGCGAGACAGCGGGAAGCAGATCGCGAAATAAAGGATGGCAACGACAAGAAAGACCTGAAAAGGCTTGAACGTGGCGTTGTTGACGAGTTGTCCAGCGCGTGAAAGCTCGACAAAGCCCACGACCGACACGATCGAAGTGTTTTTGACGAGCTGGACGAGAAAACCCACGGTTGGCGGCAACGAAATGCGAAGCGCCTGGGGCAGGATGATATAGCGGTACTGCTGGAAACGGGTGAGCGCCAGCGATGCCGAAGCTTCCCACTGCTGTTGGGGAACCGCCTGTATGGAGCCGCGCCAGATTTCCGCAAGATAGGCAGAGACATAAACCGAAAGGGAAACCGATGCGGCCAACAAAGGCGGGATCTCAAACCCGAAGAGTGTCAGTCCATAATAGGACATGAACAGGATCATCAGCACCGGAATGGACTGGATGATGGTGATGTATCCCGCTGCCAGACTGCGCAGCAACTTGTTCTGTGCCAGCCTCATGATGGCGAAGAGACCACCGGACAGGGAGCCGATCGCAAAAGCGATTGCCGTCAGGATAATCGACCAACCGGCAGCACGAAGGAGAAAGAGGAATTCAGGCCAACCGAATGTGGACATCAGGCAATCCCCTCCTTGATGGTAACGAGCGGCGCGATCTTGACGCGGCGTCGGAACAACCAGTGGCCAAGCCATGCCAGAATGATTTTCAGCGCCAGTGCAAGAACGAGGTAGATGGCGGTCACGACGATGTAGGTTTCGAAGCTGCGGAACGTGCGCTGTTCGATTATCGAGGCTGCGCCGGAAAGCTCCGGGACGGAAATGAACGAGCAGATACTGGACGCCAGAAGCATCAGCACGAATTGGCTGGACAAAGCTGGCCAGATTTTTGCGAAGGCTGGCTTCAGCACCACGTAACGGAAGACCTGTATACGGCTGAGTGCCAGTGAAAGACCGGCCTCGATCTGGGAGCGATGGATCGAATCCACGCCAGCGCGAATGATTTCCGTTGCATAGGCGGAAAGATTGAGTGTCATGGCAAAAAGTGCCGCTTGCGTGCCGGACATGCGAAAGCCCATCAGCGGCAGTCCGAAGAAGATCATGAAGAGTTGGACCAGGAACGGCGTGTTCCGCAAAAGCTCGACATAGGAATCGACGCCGAAACGAACCGCGGCGTTACCGAGATTACGCAGGGCCACCAGAATGATCGCCAGCAACGTACCGAGGATGATGGCTGTTGCGGAAAGCCAGATGGTCAGCATTATGCCGCGAAGGATCAAGTCGGATTCAGCCAGTACCGACTCGAAATGGAGTGTGAAATTCATGGATTATGTCCTCCCGAGTATCCATTTCCAGCGCGCCGCATGATAGCGGCGCGCCCGGGATTCTTGGGTCCGGCTTAAAAAGTCGGAAGCGTAGGCAGAGGTGTGCCGACCCATTTGCGGGCGATGGCATCCAACTCTCCGTTTTGCTTGATGTAGTAGATGGTGTTGTTGAGCCACTGATGAAGATCGTAGGCATCCTTGCGGACCGTCATGGAGTTGGGCTGCATGCCAAAGAAGAACTTCACCTCGGTCGTGGTGTCGCCCCGCAGGCGAATGGCAGTGTTGGCCTGCGCATCCGGCCCGGCAATGGCTTGCACCTGCTGAGAGAACAACGCCTGCATGGTGGTCGCATCGTCGTCGAAGCGCAGGATCGTCAGGCCGAGTTCCTTTTCGCGGTTGACGAACTCACGCTCGACACTCGATCCACGGTTGACGCCGACCGTCATCCCCTTGAGGTCCTCCCACTTTTCGATCTTGGTATCCTTGTGCGAGTAGATGCCAACCTGAAACGCGCTGTAGGGATTGGTGAACATGACAGCCTTGGCACGTTCCGGTGTCGGTGCGAGCGTTGCGACGAGAAAATCCACCTTGCCGGATTCCAGCGCCGGAATGCGGGCCGGTGGTGTCAACTGAACCATGGTCACCGGCACACCGAGATATTTGCCGATAAGCGTTGCGACGTCGGCATCGTATCCGATCGGATTACCCTGGGCATCGACGGAGCCGAAGGGTGGTGCGCCAACGAGAACGCCGATCTTGACCGAACCCCGCTTGGCGATTTCATCGACGCTCTGCGCATTTGCAGAAACACCGGTGAGCATACCGGCACAAACGGCAATCGCCGCTGCCGCAATTTTAAAAGATTTCAAGAAGCTCATCACTCTCTCCCTTGTTTGATTAAGCTTTCGTTTTGGGCCTGCCTCCGCTGACCCGTTTTCTCGACTTACTTCGCCGCCTCCCGTACGACGTTGATGCAATCGCGGCCTTCCAGACGGCGATTGACGTTGTCTGCGATCGTCTGCTGACGCCGCTGAATGGTGCCGCTGGTCCAGCCAGACATGTGCGGCGTCATGACGATGTTATCGAGTTCGTGAAACGGCAAAGCCGATGGCAGTTTCGAGCGGACGTCCGGTGATGGATAGGCGTACCAGGTGTCGATGATCGCCCCGCCGATTGTGCGCTGTTTCAACGCGTCGTACAGCCCCTGTTCGTCAATGGTCGGGCCACGCCCGACGTTGATGATGAGGGCGTCCGGCTTCATGGCGGAGAATGCGGCTGCGTCCACGATGCTGCGCGTCGAATCCGTCAATGGGACCGACACGACAATGAAATCCGCTGTTGGCCAGAATGCGTCCAACTGTTCGAGCGTAAAGGACTGGTCGACAAGATCCGACGGTTCGACCCGGCTGCGATTGGCGACGCTCACCTGCATTCCAAATGCCTTGGCGCGCTTTGCTATGGCTTTGCCGATGTGGCCAAAACCGAGCAGTCCGATGGTCTTGCCGGAAATCTCTCCATGCAACCGGTCGCTGGAGCCAGACCAGTATGCCCACTCACCGCGGCGCAATCTGGCGTCGGCATCTTCCAGCGGAACATGGCGATTGAGTATGGCGCTGAACACGTATTCAGCAATGGCGGGATCGTGACCGAAGCAGTTGCAGACAACCGCAGCTTTCGGCATCGCATCGAGATTGACGGAGTCGTATCCGGCGCCTGGAACGTGAAACAGGCTCAATCGTTCCGGCGTCGGCAATGACGCATCGTATTTTGCGCCGATAATGATGTCGGCGTTTGTATAAGCCTGACGCTCATCCTCTGTGGCCAGCACGTCGGGCAGGATGGTGACGTCCGCTCCGCCCTTCACCAGATTTGCGAAATCGCCGCTGAAACACGCGGCATTTTCACCATGGAACACGATCCTTGGCGACATATGCTTTCCTCCCTGCATCACACGCATCTAAAATCCGACACTGCCATCGACCGCAGCACCGACCTCATTTCGAAATTCGCTGTCCCGTCGTCGCCGAGAACAGGATGACCTGTCCGGGGTCGATCGTCAGCGACACCATCTGCCCTATGGACAACTCGCTGTAGCCGGAAACCGTAACCATCACCGCGTCGAGGTCGCCGTCGTCGGTGTGCGCTGTCCGTCCATCGTGCAGTCTCACGGCAATGATGGAATCGGCACCGACATGTTCGACCATGATCACTTCGCCTTTTAACGAGTCCGCTGCAGAATTTGCTGTCAGCGAGATGGCATTGGGTCGAACACCTAGCAGGATGTCGGTCTCTCCATTGGTCGAGGCCAAACTGATGGGAACGGTGGTTGAACCAACAGCGAGCTCATTGCCTTGTCTTTTCGCCACGATCAGATTCATAGGCGGTGTGCCGATAAAGCGTGCGACATAGGTATTTGCAGGGTTGGTATAGATTTCCCGTGCTGTGCCAAATTGCTGGATGATACCATCGCGCATAAGGGCGATCTTCGTCCCCATGGTCATTGCTTCGACCTGATCATGCGTCACATAGACGAAGGTGCCGCCGATCTCCTTGTGAAGCCGTGAAATCTCGGAACGCATGGACGTGCGCAGCTTTGCGTCGAGGTTGGACAGCGGTTCATCCATCAGGAAGACTTCGGGCTCACGCACCATGGCACGACCCAGTGCAACGCGCTGTCGCTGACCGCCAGACAGCGTGCGCGGAAAGCGGTCGAGCATCTCTGTCAATCCGAGGATTTTTGAAATCCTGGCGACTTTCTCGACAATGCCCGGCGAGCTTTCGATCCGGCGTTTCGCCATACCGCCGATGATGGGCAGATGATGCCACAAACGAAACTGTTGCATCAGAAGCGGGAACGACATGTTTCTGCGAACGGACAGATGCGGATAGAGCGCGTAGGACTGAAATACGAAGGCGATGTCTCTGTCGCCGGGCGGCAGCTGATCGACGCGTTTTCCGCCGATCATGATTTCGCCGCCTGAAATGCTTTCCAGTCCTGCCAGCATACGCAGCAGCGTCGATTTTCCACACCCGGACGGACCGAGCAGCACGAGAAAATCACCCTCGTCGATCGAGACATTGATATCGCGAATGACTTCCTTGGCGCCGAATTTCTTGGAAATGTTGGTGAGCTCGATAGCGGACATGACAGGTTCCTATCAGCCTTTGACGCTGCCAGCGGTCATTCCGGCGACCACATAGCGTTGGGCAAAGAGATAAAAGACAATAGCGGGCAGGGTGTAGATGACGCCTACCGCCATGACGGAATGGATAGGGGTGGAGAGTTCCCCGACGAAACTTGCAAGGCCGACTGAGGCGGTGCGCATGTTTTCACTGCTGACAAGTGTCTGGGCGAAGACGTATTCGTTCCAGCCGTGGAAGAATGAAATGACAGCGGCGGCGGCAAGAGTAGGCGCAATCAGCGGAATGACGATCCCCAAGACGATGTCCAGGCGCGAGCATCCGTCGACGCGTGCAGCTTCCTCGATTTCAATAGGGATGCCGTCTATGGCACCCTTGATGATCCACGTGATGACCGGCACGACGAAAGCCGTGTTGGCGAGTATCAAGCCGGAAATCGTGTTCAGTAGGTTGAGGTCTCCAAAGATGGAGTAGAGCGGTACCACCAGCATTGCTTCCGGCAGCATTTGTGTTGCGAACAAAGCAAAACCCAAGAGGGCAAGACCCGCGAACCTGAAGCGGGACAAGGCATAGGCTGGCAAGACTGCGAGCAGGATGCTCAAAACCGTCGTCCCCGCAGCAACCAGAAAACTGTTCTTCAGCCAGACGGCGACTGGTATGGTATTGAACACGTCGATGTAAATCCCGAGCTGCGACCAGTCCGGCAAGATGCGCGGCGACGTCGCAAACAATTCGGAAGAGGGCGTCATCGATGTGACGACCATCCAGTAGATCGGGAACGCGGCAAATCCCAGCATCAGTAGAACCAGAAGGATACGAAGCTGCTGTCCGTTTTGTCGGCTGGTCATCAACGTTTCCCCTGCGCCTGCTCGGTCATCTGCGTGACTTTGAAATAGATGACGGTCACGAGGAGTGCGATGGACAGTCCGATCATGCCGATGGAGGCCGCGGTGCCGAGATCACGGTAGACAAAGCCCTGACGGTACAGCTCTATGACCAGCGTATTGGTGGCGCCTATCGGTCCGCCCTGCGTCATCAACCAGATCAGGTCGAAACGGCGGAGAGACCAGATGGTGACGAAAAGCGTCAACATCAGCACAGTGGGCTGAATGGTGGGCCATGTCGCGGTCTTGAAGATGTTCAGGCGGTCTGCGCCATCGATGACCGCCGCTTCTTTTAGTTCTTGCGGAACGCCCTGGAGCGCCGCGAGAATGACGACCGACGAAAATGGAAAAATTTGCCACACCGTTGTCAACAGGATGGCGGGCAGAGCAAGGCTGGGATTATCCAGCCAATTCTCGCCGCCCAAGGGCAAACCCATGCCGGTCAACACCCGGTTGAAAATGCCGTATTGTGAATTGAATATCCAAGTGAAGACCAGAGCCACGGCCACCGATGGCGCTGCCCACGGAATGGTTATAAGCGCGCGTGCGATACCCCGTCCGAAGAAAGGGGAATCGAGCAGAAGTGCCGACCCCAATCCTATGCCAATAGCGAAGATCACGCAGGCTATCGTGTAAATTGCCGTAACCGACAGAACTTTCCACAATTCACCGTCTTCGATCAGAAAGGCATAGTTTTCAACGCCGACAAAAGGATTGACGTCCGGCGTCAACAGGTCGGTTGCGGTAAAGCTCATGTAGAACTGTTGAACCAGCGGGTAGAACTGGAAAAGCAGCAGATAGATGCCGACAGGGGCGGCAAATAGATATGGCGTCCACGGGTGGCCGTCGAGTCGAACTCGAACGAGTTGGGCGCGTTTCATAATGAACCTCGATCGGAAAATGGATGGTTTGCGGAGGCTTGCATCAAACCTCCGCAGTTGATCACCGAAGGACGCGTCGCTCTACCAGGGATTGCGCACGATCCATCGCATCTTTCGGATCGGCATTTTCGAGAAGCACCTTCAGCACCTGCTCCAGCACAATCTGCTGGATTTCTGGCGTCTTGCCCTCATGTCCCATGACAAGTTGCGGAAGCGCATTTTGCATCTGCCCTTCGTAAACTTTCAGCCAAGGCTGCTTCGCCTGCTCCTCTGCGGACATGTCAAGTTTGGTGCCTACGCCGGTTCCCATGGCGGCCTGAAGGCCCTTCTGGTTTTCAGGAGAGTAGGCCCATTTGATGAAAGTACCTGCTGCGTCCTTGTGTTTGGTATTGGCGTTAACGACGAGCGCAGTCATGATCAAACCCTGAGCCTTGTCTGGGAATGGCGAGGGGGCTGCCGCAAAGGCCAGTTGTGGCGCATTTTGATGGAAGATGGCCGCCACGCCGCCATTGTCGACATTCATGGCGATCTTGCCTTCCCAGAACATGCGTCGATAGGTGGCGGCGTCCGCACCTTTCGGTGTCACGCTGGCATCGTAAACCTGCTTATAGGCGGTAACACCCTTGATGACTTCTGGGCTGTTCAGCGTCAGTTTGCCGTCCTTGTCGCTCCAGCGTCCGCCAAAGCCGAAGACATAATTGCACAGGTCCTGCCAAAAGCCGGCGCGTTCCGCCATCGTCGCGCGGTACGCATAACCAAATGTGCCGCCCTTCGTTTTTTCCTTGGCCGCGGCCAAGAAGCTTTCGAAATCCTTTGGCGGCTCTGGAAGAATGTCCTTGTTGTAAAGGAGGGCGTAACCAGTGGTGTCGAACAACAGGCCATAACGAACGTCCTTCACCTTCATAAAGCGATCAGGTCCAAGGAATTCATAATCCTTTTCGCTGATCACATCATCGAGCGGCAAAAGACGCCCGGACGGGATTGCGGCAAAAAAGTCAGTCTGGTCGAACCGGACGAGGTCCGGCCCGCCACCGCCGCCCATCTGTGTAAAAACAGTGTTGGCGAGGCTAGAGAATGGAATTGCGATCGGCTCGACTTCGACCTTATCCTGACTCTCGTTGAATTTCTGAATCCATGCTTTTACGCGGTCGCCGCGTCCTGCTTCAGCGAAGACGGCTGCAGCAAAGGTGATCTTGTCTTTCGCAAAAGCCGTTGCTCCCAAAGGAACCAGTGCGGCCACCATTGTCGCTGCCATCAGTGATTTTATCGTCTTTTTCATTGATGCTCCTCCCTGAGCCTCCATACAGCGCCTCCCGAGCGCCGCGTATAAGATAAATATCGTGATATTTCAGAATGCGGGGTGCGACAGGGCCTCTCTGGAGAGTTTGCTACCCGTGCCGCCTTGTCTTTTAAATGTTGAAAATCGGCTCTATGCTGCAATCCAGCAGTCGAGGATCAATGCCAACCTCCATCTCGTCAAACATTGAGTCCACGAACCCGATCAATGCGTCTGTCGCTGAGATTGCCGTATCGAGATGGCGGTTGGCGACTGCGTTCAGGACGGAAAGATGGCAATCAACAGTCGGTGAGAGATCGGCTTTACCATGCGTCAGCGTGTGATGAATGAAGCCGATGCGGCGATAGATGGTGTGTAGCGGTCGCAGCGTATGCTCAAGGAACGGCTCGCTCGCCGCAGAAAGCAGGATCTGGTCGATCCGGCGATCCAGCAGGTTGAATTCGGTCAGGGTGATCTTGTCGCGACGCTCACGAAGCGCGCGCTCAAGGTGCAGCATCTGGTTGCGATGGGAGAGACTGGCGCGTTCTACCGCCAGACGCACGACGAAACGCTCCATATCCCGGCGCAATTGCAGCAAAAGGCGTTCCCGCGCCAGATCGATAGGCGCTACCCGTAAACCATGGCGTGGCAAAACGATCAGGAGGGTGTCTGCCGCAAGCCTGCTGACGGCATTGTGGACCGGAGTTCGGCCAAGGCCTGTTACATCTTGCAGTTCCTGCAAGGTCAACTGGCGACCCGGCTTCAGCTCGCAATTGATGAGCAGTTCCTCGATCCGCTCATAGGCGAGGTCGAAGAAATTGACCCGGTTTGCCCGCTGCGGCTTTTGGCCTTCGGTTACGAGTTCCGGCTTGGTCTGTTTTCGTGCCATCTCCGGTCTCCTCCCGTCACGGTCCAGAACGTCAGCGTGTTTTCCGTATAAAACATGTTGTGAAATTTCACAAGCGATATTATTGTCCGCTGCCATGGCAGGCTGGGAGGCTCGTCGAACAATTGGACGCGGACCAGAGCGGGACGTGCGGAGGATCGAATGAAAATTACGTCTATTGAAACTTTGCGAACGGAAGAGTTCGCAAACGTCCTGTGGGTGCGCGTGCATACGGACGCGGGAGTCATCGGGCTTGGTGAAACCTTCTATGGTGCGGGTTCCGTGGAGGCTCACATTCACGATGTGCTCGCCGGTCGTTTGTTGGGTCGCGATCCCTTGCGCATCGAGGCGCATGCCCGCGAACTCGTAAACTTGCCGATGGCGCAAGCTTCGACAGGTGCTGAATACCGTGCTGCCTCCGCGATCGACCTTGCGCTGTGGGATATTTTCGGCAAGGTCTGCGCCCAGCCCGTTCATCAGATGCTGGGTGGTCTTTGCCATG
This sequence comes from Rhizobium sp. Leaf262, assembly GCF_001422245.1. GTDB lineage: Bacteria > Pseudomonadota > Alphaproteobacteria > Rhizobiales > Rhizobiaceae > Agrobacterium. The sequence goes on along the minus strand of NZ_LMMM01000020.1, from coordinate 154,111 downwards.
ATCGCATTCCGGTCTACAACACCTGCGCAGGTTACGGTTACGTTCGCTCCAACAAGATCAAGCCGGTCGATACATGGAACTTCCGTGAGAACGCCGAAGGCCCCTACGAAGACCTGAAAGGTTTTATGACGGATGCAGGCGCTCTTGCCGAAAACCTGCTGGAGCAGGGCATTTCGGCGATGAAGATATGGCCGTTCGATCCCGCGGCAATCGAGAATGATGGTCGATATATTACCAGTGAGCAATTGCGGGCCGCGATCAAGCCGTTCGAGCAGATCCGCTCGCGAGTCGGCGACAGAATGCGCATCATGGTGGAGTTTCATAGCCTTTGGAACCTGCCGACGATCAAGAAGATTGCGCGGGAACTCGAAGCGTTCGACCCTACATGGTATGAAGACCCGATCCGGATGAACTCTGTCTCGGCGCTGAAGGAGCTTGCTGCTTCGACAAGTGTGCCGATTTGTGCCTCAGAAACACTTGGGTCCCGTTTCCCTTACAAGGACATGCTGGAAGCGGGAGCCATCGGCATCGTCATGACCGACCTGGTCTGGACCGGCGGTCTGACGGAAGGGCGCAAGATCGCCTCTTTGGCCGATACCTATCACCGACCCTTCGCACCGCATGATTGTACAGGCCCCGTTGCTTATGCCGCTGCCGTTCATTCATCCTTCTCGCAAACCAACACCATGATTCAGGAGTCGGTGCGTGCTTTTTATTCCGGTTGGTACAAGGAACTGGTGACGAATGTTCCTGTCATCGAGAATGGTTACGTCCTTCCGATGGAAGGCCCCGGCCTGGGCACGGAGTTGCTGCCTCAGGTCTTTGAACGGTCGGACCTGACGGTTCGCCGCAGCGCAATGTGAGGGACGCCGGATGAGCAATCAGACAATTTTCAGTCTTCAGGGGCGCACCGCTCTCGTTACCGGCTCTTCACGGGGGCTTGGTCGGGCCATGGCCGAAGGGCTTGCCGTTGCCGGCGCCCGCATCATCATCAACGGTACGGACCCTTCCCGTGTCGATGAAACCGTTGCCGAGTTTCGCGCGGCAGGCCATCAGGCTGACGCGGCAGCGTTTGATGTCACCTCGGAAGAGGCGATCAAAAACGCTTTCGCCGCGCTCGACACGGCGGGCATCGAGGTCGATATTCTCGTCAATAACGCTGGTATTCAATACCGCAAACCGATGATCGAGCTTGAGACCGCGGACTGGCAACGTGTGATCGATACCAACCTTACCAGCGCATTCGTGATTGGTCGCGAGGCGGCCAAGCGCATGATCCCGAGGGGATATGGCAAGATCGTCAATATCGGTTCACTTACCAGTGAACTCGCCAGGGCAACCGTTGCACCGTACACGGTTGCAAAGGGTGGCATCAAGATGCTGACACGTGCCATGGCGGCGGAGTGGGCGCAACACGGAATTCAATCCAACGCCATTGGCCCCGGCTACATGCTTACCGACATGAACCAGGCGCTGATCGATAACCCTGAATTCGATGCCTGGGTGAAGGGGCGCACGCCGTCCAGACGTTGGGGCAAGCCGGAAGAGCTGATCGGCACCGCCGTGTTCCTCTCGTCATCGGCATCCGATTACGTCAACGGCCAGATCATCTACGTCGATGGTGGAATGCTGGCTGTTCTTTAGCGGTCACAAAAAAGAAATTGGGAGGAGAAAGTCATGCGAGGAGTGGTCATCCACGCACCGAAGGATTTGCGCGTCGAGGAGGTGGCGAGCCAATCACTTGGTGCGGATGAGGTTCGAGTCGGTGTTTCCACGGGCGGCATTTGCGGGTCTGATCTGCATTATTACCACCACGGCGGCTTTGGGACCGTGCGCGTGCGTGAGCCCATGGCGCTGGGTCATGAGTTTTCCGGTGTTGTACTGGAAGCCGGTGGAGATGTGTCGCATCTCGTGCCTGGCATGCGCGTTGCCGTCAATCCGAGCCGACCGTGTGGACATTGCCGCTATTGCGCCGAGGGAATGCAAAACCAGTGCCTCGACATGCGTTTTATGGGCAGTGCCATGCGAACCCCTCATATTCAGGGCGGATTTCGCGAGATCGTGACCGTTCACGGCTCTCAACCCGTACCCATTGACGATGCGCTATCGATGGGTGAGGCGGCGATGGCCGAACCCCTGGCGGTGTGTTTGCATGCGGCGCGCCAAGCGGGATCGCTGCTGGGCAAGCAGGTTCTTGTCACCGGTGCCGGCCCCATTGGCATGTTGAGCGTGCTTGTTGCCCGAAGAGCCGGTGCGGCGCGGATCGTGGTCACCGACGTTGCCGAGGCTCCGCTGGAGCTGGCGAGGCGCATCGGAGCCGACGAGGCGATCAATGTTGGCTCGAATGCTACAGCACTCGATCTGTATCGTGCTGATAAAGGCACTTTCGATGTGCTGTTTGAAGCGTCCGGCAACCAGTCGGCGCTCGTTTCCGCACTGGATATTTTGCGGCCTGGGGGTGTGATTGTGCAGCTCGGTCTCGGCGGTGAGATGACTTTGCCGATCAACACCATCGTTGCCAAGGAGTTGCAACTCAGGGGGACCTTCCGTTTCCATGAAGAGTTCCAACTGGCCGTCGAAATGATGGGGCAGGGCTTGATCGATGTGAAGCCTCTCATCAGCGCCACCTTGCCTTTCGACCGGGCCCGTGAAGCCTTCGAGCTTGCCAGCGACCGTTCGCAAAGCATGAAAGTGCAACTTGAGTTCGGGGAGGCGGGCAAATGAGCCGTGTCATTGCCAAGCCCTTGACGAAAGAAGATTTCGCGCCATTTGGAGAGGTTTTCGACACCTCTCAGTTCAACGGAAGCGCCTTTGTGCAAGAGACCTTCATCGCAACGGACGACGCAAAGCGGCCCGTCCTCCAGATGGTGAGGATTGAAAACGTGGCGCAGGAACTGACGATCAGGCAGCTGGAAACGCATCCCTTTTCCTCGCAGACGTTTCTTGCGCTCGATCAATGCGCCTCGCTTGTCATCGTTTGCGAGCCGGATGCCTCTGGTCGGCCAGACGTTGCCACATTTAAGGCTTTCGTTGCTGCACCTCATCAGGTCGTTACCTACAGGCGCAATGTTTTGCATCACAAGCTCACACCGCTGAAAGCACCGGCAACCTTTGCCATGACCATGTGCCAGACCGGCGTGGGTGCAGATACGATAATGCATGACCTGCCTCAGGCCGTAACAATTGATATCGCGTCCGCATCTTGAATAGGGGACGGGCTTGCTTGCTGCTGGCGTGCGCTGAACCCTTGCCAGGAGCTTTCTCACGCTCGTGATGATTTTCAGAATCTTCTTGATTTGCCGTCGCTAATTTGCCGCGGATAATGACAAGGATGGCCGGTTTTTTGCTGTGCTTTTTGGCCGCATGCGACCGATTAGGGCCATAAACGCCTTGTCCAGCAAGCTATCATTTATTTAGCTCGTGAACGGAGAGTTTTGCGCTGCAACGGAAATGGAGTTGCAGGGCTGTGAAAGTTGAAGACACGTCGTACGGAGGTTGAGGGAGACGGCATGAAAATTGGATCGCCGAGGGAGATAAGCAGTGATGAATCGCGCGTGGCTTTGACGCCAGATAGCGCGGGTCATTTGCAGAGGCTTGGATATGAATGCGTGATTGAAAGGGGAGCCGGTATCGCGGCGGGTTTTTCCGACGAAGCCTATCGTGCCGCGGGTGTGGGACTGGTCGATAGCGCCACGGCTCTGTATGAAGCAGCCGATGTCGTCGTCAAGGTTCGACCTCCACAGTCATCGGAGATCACATTAATATCTGCGGATAAGACGCTGATATCGTTTTTCTATCCTGCGCAAAACGCCGAGCTTCTCGAAGAGGCGCGCACCAAGGGCATCAATGTGATCGCCATGGACATGGTGCCGCGTATTTCCCGCGCCCAGAAGATGGACGCGCTTTCATCGATGGCGAACATTGCTGGCTATCGTGCGGTCATCGAAGCTGGCAACAACTTCGGTCGCTTCTTTACGGGACAGGTAACGGCAGCGGGCAAGGTGCCACCAGCAAAGGTTCTGGTGATTGGCGCGGGTGTTGCAGGACTTGCCGCGATCGGCACGGCGACCTCGCTCGGCGCGATCACCTATGCCTTCGACGTGCGCCCTGAAGTGGCCGAGCAGATCGAATCAATGGGCGCTCAGTTCGTCTATCTCGACTTTGCCGATCAGCAGGATGGCGCAGCAACGGGCGGTTATGCAGCCCCGTCCTCGCCGGAATTTCTTGAGAAACAGCTCGCCAAGTTTCGCGAACTGGCGCCCGAAATCGACATCGTCATCACCACGGCGCTGATCCCGGGCCGTGATGCACCAAAACTATGGCTTGCTGACATGGTTGCGATGATGAAGCCCGGTTCTGTCATCATCGATCTAGCGGCCGAACGTGGCGGCAATTGCGACCTGACCGTTGCCGATCAGCGTGTCGTTTCAGACAACGGCGTCGTGGTCATCGGCTATACCGATTTTCCCAGCCGCATGGCCTCGCAGGCATCTACGCTCTACGCCACCAATATTCGCCATATGATGACGGATTTGACGCCTGCCAAGGACGGTCACGTCGTGCACAATATGGAGGATGATGTCATCCGCGGCGCGACGGTCGCCTATCAGGGCGAAATCACCTATCCGCCGCCGCCGCCGAAAATAAAGGCGATCGCGGCGCAAAAACCGAAGGAGAAGGTCAAGGAGCCGACACCGGAGGAAAAACGTGCGAGAGAAACAGCCGCCTTCAAGACACAGACACGGCGTCAGGGTCTGCTGCTTCTCGGCGCGACCGCGCTGCTACTGTTAGTGGGCGCATACGCACCATCGAGCTTTATGAACCATTTCATCGTTTTCGTTCTGGCCTGCTTCATCGGCTTTCAGGTTATCTGGAACGTATCCCACTCGCTGCACACCCCACTGATGGCGGTAACCAACGCGATTTCCGGCATCGTCATCCTCGGCGCATTGCTGCAGATCGGTTCCGGTAACTGGCTGGTGGTGATCCTGGCTTCGCTGTCGGTGCTGATTGCCACAATCAACGTCGTCGGGGGTTTTCTGGTGACACGGCGCATGCTCGCCATGTTCCAGAAGTCGTGATCAAACAGGGGGTATTATCATGACGATTGGTATCGTTTCGGCCGCCCATGTCGCGGCAGCAGTTCTGTTCATTCTTTCTCTTGGGGGCCTGTCCGGTCAGGAAAGCGCCAAGCGGGCCGTGTGGTACGGCATTCTTGGTATGGCGCTCGCCGTATTCGCGACCGTTTTCGGTCCAGATGTCGGCCACGGGTTCATCGTGTTTCTGATGATCATCGGCGGTGCGGTCCTCGGCTATTATGTTGCAAATCGCGTACAGATGACCGAGATGCCGCAGCTCGTTGCGGCTTTGCATTCCTTCGTCGGCCTTGCAGCCGTTTTCATCGGTTTCAATGCGCATATCGAGGCTGCAGATGTTGCTGCCCTTGATGAAGCGGCAAAGGCCGCTCTTTCCGGTTTTGCAGCGATTTTGGCGCACAAATCTCCGGTCGAACTCGTCATCCTGAAGGTAGAGGTCTTCCTCGGCGTCTTCATCGGTGCTGTCACCTTTACTGGCTCTGTCGTCGCGTTCGGCAAATTGGCTGGAAAGGTTGATGGCAGGGCAAAGAAGCTGCCCGGCGGCCACATGCTGAATGCCGGTGCAGCGATCCTGTCGCTGATCCTGCTCATCATGTATGTCAACGGAGCGGGTGCATGGGCGCTTGTGCTTGTTACGCTCGCGGCCTTTTTCATCGGCTATCACCTGATCATGGGTATCGGCGGAGCCGATATGCCGGTCGTCGTGTCCATGTTGAACAGTTATTCTGGATGGGCTGCTGCGGCCATCGGCTTCACGCTGGGCAATGATCTTCTGATCGTGACAGGTGCGCTGGTCGGTTCCTCGGGCGCTATCCTTTCCTATATCATGTGCAAGGCGATGAACCGTTCGTTCGTCTCCGTCATTCTCGGCGGCTTCGGCACCGTATCTGGTCCGGCGATGGAGATTTCAGGCGAGCAGATTGCCATCGATGCCGATGGTGTCGCCTCCGCACTGAACGATGCCGACAGCGTTGTCATCGTTCCCGGTTACGGCATGGCGGTTGCGCAGGCGCAAGGGTCTGTTTCCGAACTGACCAGAAAGCTCCGTGCGAGTGGCAAGGAAGTCCGCTTCGCCATCCACCCGGTGGCCGGTCGCCTGCCCGGGCACATGAACGTGCTGCTGGCGGAGGCCAAGGTACCCTATGATATCGTGCTGGAAATGGACGAGATCAACGACGATTTTCCAAAGACCGATGTGGTTATCGTCATCGGCTCCAACGACATCGTCAATCCGGCAGCACAGGAAGATCCGAACTCGCCTATCGCAGGGATGCCGGTTCTTGAAGTATGGAAGGCCAAGCAGGTCTTTGTCTCTAAGCGTGGCCAGGGCACCGGCTATTCCGGTATCGAGAACCCGCTGTTCTTCAAGGAGAACACGCGGATGTTCTACGGGGATGCCAAGCAAAGCCTCGACCGGCTGTTGCCATTGATCCGGTAATCGCATGTGATATTTGCTGATGATGATGAGCAAAAGGCCCGAAGTCATTCGGGCCTTTTGCAGTTCGGCGCTGTATTTAACAGAAAATACAAACCTCATCCCGGACATAAACAGTCAGTTGATTTCTCCGATCATTGCGAGCAGTTTGCAAAGATGGGCTGTCGCACACGCGCCAGTAACATCATGACGCGCCCTTTCCATCCGCGAGCGCTCTTGAATGCCTAGGATCACACTGTGCGTATCTTACTCGTTGAAGACGACAATATTCTCGGTTCATCCCTCCAGAAAGCCCTGGAGAAACATGCTTACGGCGTGGATTGGTTTCGCGATGGCGTGTCCGGCCTTGAAGCCGCAGAAAATTCGGATTTCGCCGCCGTCATTCTTGATATCAACCTGCCGGGATTGGGCGGTATCGGGGTTTTGAAAGGTCTGCGGCAGAAGGGAAACCGGGTTCCGGTGCTGCTTTTGACGGCGCTTGATTCCGTCAGGCAGAAAGTGGAGGGGCTGGACGAAGGTGCGGACGACTATCTGGTCAAACCTTTCGATCTGGATGAGCTTCTGGCGCGGCTGCGGGCGCTCATACGTCGGCGGGATGGCCGCACGGAAAGTGTCATCCGCTGTGGTGATCTGGAGGTAGACCCATCGGCCATGGTCATCCGCCGACGCGGTGTCCAGCTTCATGCCACCGCCAAGGAGTTTCATCTTCTGAAGCTGCTGATGGAGCGAGCGGGCCGTTACGTCACCAAGAATGACATCGAATATGCGCTCTACGATGCGTCCAGTCTGGTCGAAAGCAACGCCATCGAAGTCAACATCTATAATCTGCGCAAAAAGCTCGGGACCGATGTGATCAAGTCCATTCGCGGCGTTGGGTATATGATAGAGCGATGAAAAACTCGACGCTTTCGCGCAAACTCTTTCTCAGAATAGCCCCGGTCGTCGTGGTGGCCATCGTCGCCATTGGCGCTTTCGCATTCGACAGTGCTACACGAGAGATCGACAACATCTACGATGCGCAAATGATCAATGATGCCAATGTCATGTGGGGATTGCTGCGTCATCGGCTTGAAGATCCAGCCCGCCAGGGTCCGCACAAGATGGGCGACATCGATTTCAGCATGGATAATCAACTGGCCTTCAACGAGGATGCGGATGATTACGCCGACGCCCATATGTTTCGCGCCTGGGTCGATGGTCATATCGCCGTTTACAGCAGCACGGCATTTTTATCCGATGTGCCGCCGCGACCGGTCGGTTTCAGCGATTTTTCGTATAAGGGCGAAGCATGGCGCATCTATTCGCTTCGCATTCCAGACACCGCCATCGTCCTCGAAGTCGGTCAGAAGGATACCCTGCGGGCAACGCTGGTTGCCAATATTCTTCTCAATCTGTTTTTCCCGCTGCTCGTTATTCTGCCGATCATCGCTGCGCTGATCTGGCTCGGCATCAACAGCAGCCTCAGCACGATCCATGATCTGGTCCGCCAGATCCGCACCCGTTCCCCCGATGACCTCTCGGCCATTCCCACAGGGGCTCTTTCGCGTGATCTGCTGCCTCTGGGCCGCTCGATCAATCAGCTTCTCGTCAAGCTTGGCAATTCCCTGACGCTCGAAAGGCGCTTCTCCGATCTTGCTGCCCACCAGTTGCGAACGCCGCAGGCCTCGGTGAAGCTGCTGCTGCAAATGCTGCGCAACGCAGATGATGAAGCCGAACGCCAGCAGCTCATCTCGTCTCTGGTGGAAAGCAACGACCGGGCCTCGCATCTCATCGAGCAGCTTTTGCGGCTTGCGCGGGTCAGTCATCATCCGCTTCGCGTCGAAAAAGTAGCCCTCTATCATATGACGGCCTCCGTACTGGCGGAGTTTGGCGCCCTCATCAACAGCCGTAATCTGGATGTTTCGCTCGAAGGTGAAGAGGATATCGAGGTCGAAACCGATGGGGCCTCGGTGCGGACGATCATCGTCAACCTCATCGACAACGCCGTGAAATACTCCGTCGTCGGGGGGCGGGTGGCCGTTGTGGTCTCTAGTGACGGCGACGCGTGCCTTCTGTCCATTAGCGATACCGGCCCCGGCATTGCGCCGGAAGAGCGGTCGTCGGTGTTCCAGCGTTTCTACAGGGTCGATACGCTGCAGACGGAAGGATCGGGCCTTGGCCTTGCTATCGTTGCCGACATTGCCGAACGGCTCTCGATCAAGATCGACATGGGTACGCCCGAGTGGGGGGCCGGATTGAAGGTCTATCTGCATATTCCTCAAAATGTGTGACGATTTCAGTTTCGCTTCATTTTGACCTAAGCTTCGGCTCATCAGCCCTTGTTATGACCTCTGCCAGACGACAGGCAGGAATTGGTTCATGCAAGTGTTTTGTGATTTTGACGGAACGATCTCGGTCGGCGATACGACGGATCTGGTTCTCACACGGTTTGCCCACCCGGAATGGGAATTCATAGAACAGCAATGGCTCCGTGGACTCATCGGGTCGGCAGAATGCATGCGCAGACAGATCGCGCTTCTCCATGTCACACCGCATGATCTCGATGAGCTTCTCGATACGGTTGAGATCGATTCAGGATTTCCGGCCTTTCTGTCCGCATGCAAGGCATGGAATGTTCCGGTCACCGTCGTCAGCGATGGTGTCGGCTATTTCATAGGCCGTATTCTGGCCCGCCACGATATCGCCGGTCTGCCGATCATCGCCAACGTGCTGACCCAGTATCAGAGCGAAGACGGCGTCACCTATTCCATAAGCCAGCCCTTTGCGGAACGTAACTGCGGCACCGGCTCAGGTGTCTGCAAATGCGCAGTGGTTGAAGCCGTCGGCGGCACGATCTACATCGGTGACGGTCGCTCGGACTTCTGCGTGTCCGATAAAGCGGACATCGTATTTGCAAAAGACAAGCTTGCCGATCACTGCCGCCGGCAGGGTATCCCCTTCATCCCCTTCAACACTTTCACCGACCTTCTTCCCCGCATCACGTCGATCCTGTCCGACGGAGCACGGTCTTACCGTGCCCAGACGAAAACTCTCATCGCGTGAACCATCCTGAAAGGCATTTTTATGCGTAGCAATGTCATACCCGTTCACACAGCAGCCGATTGGCCGAACGAAAAGACTGAAGAGGAACTGCGCGTCCTGGAGGACACCTATTGTTCCCATGGCGATACGGTTCACTATTCGCCAAAGCCGAAGTTCTTCACCGAATGCAGCGGGTCCTATCTTTACGATGAAGGCGGCACGGCGTTTCTCGACCTTCAGATGTGGTACTCCGCCGTCAATTTCGGCTACCGCAATGAACGCCTGAACGCGACGGTTCACCGCCAGCTCGATCGTCTGCCACAGGTGGCATCCCAGTATCTGCACCGCGAAAAGGTCGAGCTTGCTACGCTCATCGCTCAGGATGCCGAACAGAAGTTCGGTCACAAGGGCCGTGTGCATTTCAACGTTGGCGGGTCACAGGCCATCGAGGATTCGCTGAAGCTCGTTCGCAACTACACGGGCGGGAAAAGCCTGATGTTTGCCTTCGAGGGTGGCTATCATGGCCGCACGCTCGGCGCCTCGGCCATCACCTCCAGCTATCGGTATCGCCGCCGCTATGGCCATTTTGGCGACCGCGCACAGTTCATCGAGTTTCCCTATCATTTCCGCGGGCCCAAGGGCATGTCGAAGGAAGAGTATGGTGAAACGTGCGTGGCCAAATTCGCTCGCCTGTTCGAAAGCGAATATAACGGCGTCTGGGATCCAAAGGTCGGCAAGAGCGAATATGCCGCCTTCTACATCGAGCCCATTCAGGGAACCGGCGGTTACGTCATTCCACCGATGAATTTCTTCACGGGTCTGAAGAAGGTTCTGGATGACCACGGAATCCTTATGGTGGTCGATGAAATCCAGATGGGTGTATATCGTACCGGCAAACTCTGGTCGGTGGAGCACTTCGGTGTATCGCCGGATGTTCTGGTGTTCGGCAAAGCCATCACCAACGGGCTCAATCCTCTGTCCGGCGTCTGGGCCAGAGAAGAGCTGATCAATCCAACCGTATTCCCTCCAGGCTCGACGCATTCGACCTTCGCCAGCAACCCGATGGGAACGGCTGTGGCGCTGGAAACCATGAAGATGCTGCAGGAGGAAGACTTCGGCGCCGCGATCATGGCCAAGGGTGCCTATTTCCTGGATGGCTTGAAACAATTGCAGCGTGCACACGCCATCGTCGGCGAGGTGGATGGGCTGGGTCTTGCTCTGCGTATGGAGATTTGCCAGGACGACAGTTACACGCCCGACAAGGCCACGATGGACTGGCTGTGCGACGAAGGTATGAAGGGCGACTTGCAGGTGGGTGCCAGCACCTACGGTCTGGTTCTCGATGTCGGCGGTTACCACAAGAACGTCATCACCTTCGCACCGAACCTGCTGATCACCTATGAGGAAATCGACCTTGCGCTCGCTTTGCTCGATCAACTCCTGATCCGCGCTGAACGGAGATAGGACCATGCAACTCCTTCTCCTTCATCTCGATGATGCGTTGGAGTTGCAGCCCGGCTTCGTGCGCGCCTGTGTTGCCGCAGGCGCGTCGCAACATGTCGACAAGGATGCGGGCAGGGATGTGCGGCTGTGGAGCAAGCAGCGTCAGCTAAGTGAACTCGCCCGCAGCCTTTCCAAGAACGGATGTGCTCTTAACGGGCAACCCCGGCTTTGCTTCATGGGATCAGGGGATTTTCACCACGTCACGGCCCTGCTGCTCGATGCCGCCCTGGAAAAACATCCGACCCCCACGACGCTGATCCACTTCGACAATCACCCGGATTGGGTGACGTTTCACGGCGGGCTGCACTGCGGGTCTTGGGTCAACAGCGCGCTGGAAAATCGTAATATCGAAAAGGTCATCACCATTGGTGTGTGCAGCGACGACTTGCGCAATCCCGAGCGTAATGGTGCCAATTTAAAGTGGCTCGCACAGGGCAGGCTCGAGCTTTATCCCTATTCGCATCCTCCAAGCCGGGTGTCATCAGACTATGGAAGCGGGCCGAGTTTCCGCCAGGAAGCCGGTGCGCTGCACTGGCGCTCGATTTGCGGTATCGGCGAGGCGAATTTCTTCGAGGAAATTCTTGGTCGCATCCAGACGCCATCGGTCTATATCTCCATCGACAAGGATGTTCTGGCTGCCGATGACGCCGTCACCAATTGGGATCAGGGCGGTATGCGGTTGCCCTATCTCCTGTCCCTCATTAGCGAAATCGGCAGGCGTCATCGCATCATTGGTGCAGACGTCATCGGTGATTATTCCGCGCCGGCCTATTCGGGAATGCCGTGGACTCAGATTGCCAAGAAGGTCGAGAGCCTGATCGATCAGCCGCGTCTGCGTCAGGACAAATCCTCTATCGAGGATGTCAACAGCGCGGCAAACCATGCGCTTCTGGATATTCTGGCGGAGCACATGCAATGAACGGCAGCCTGACCCTCACCATGCTTGGCCTGATCTGTTTCTGCATCCTTGCGGAAACAGCGCGTGAAGTCTGCTTTAAATATGCTGCCAATGACAGCACGCTGACCGCCACTCTGGTCAAACCCGTCACATGGGCTGGGATCGTATTCTGGGCAATCGAATTGATGAGCTGGACTGCGGTTTTGCAGAAGGTGCCGCTTTCGATTGCCTTTCCGCTGATGGCGTTGAGTTACGCCGCAATCGTGGTGGCCGGGGCCATTCTCTTCAAGGAACACATCAACATCAATCACGCCCTGGGGGTGTTTCTCATCACCTCCGGCGTTGTCTGTGTGGGAGTTACAGGATTATGAAAATCTTCGCACATACCAAATGGGATGTCGCCCCGGTCATCGCAGCTGTCGCGCATCTGGCTTTCGACATCTACCTGATTGCCGGTTTCCACAGCCGACCGCTTTGGCTTTCCGGCGTTCTCGGTTGTCTCTACGCCATTTCCATCTCCTGGAATATCAACAGCATATCCCACAATTTCATCCACACGCCCTATTTCAAGCCAAAGTGGATGAACTACGGATTCAGCCTGCTGGAATCCGTTGCGATCGGGTTTTCCCAGACCTACTATCACTGGATCCACATGCGGCATCATTCTGGAAACAGTGACAGGCCGGATGAAAAAGGCGACACGGTCGATCTCCTCTCGATCTACCGCCACGGCCGCAACGGTGAGCCGGAAAATGTCTGGTCATACACCTTCCTCAGTTTCTTCCGCGACGACATTGGAGACATCCACAAGGCCATCGCCAAGAACCGTCCTTTTGACGCAAAATGGGGACGTCTGGAGCTGGTGGTGTTTCTGGCCATGGTCGGTGCCGCCTTGCTTTACGATTGGAAAGCGGTGCTGTTTTTCGTCCCCTTCTACTATCTCGGCAACTGCCTTTCGTCCCTGAACGGATATTACGAACATCTGCACGGTGATCCCGATGTCCCGATTGCCTGGGGCGTCAGCAGTCACAAGCCGTTTTACAACTGGCTGTGGTTTGGCAATGGCTATCATGCAGAACACCATTACCGCCCGAAAACCCATTGGACGAAACTCAGCACGCTGCACGAGCAGATCAGGGCCGAACAGGAAAAAGCGGGCGTACACGTCATCAGCACCTGCCACGCACTGGGCTTCATGGCCAAGGAAAATCGTGAACTGGAGTTGCATCGTGACATCTGACGGTCTGAGTTTTTATCTGGAAGGAACCAATGGCAGCGGCGTTCTTCTCGTCCATGGCCTTACCGGTGCGCCGTCGGAAATGCGGCTGGTCGCCCGGCAGCTCAATCGGAGGGGATATAGCGTTTACGCACCTCTTCTGGCTGGGCACGGTTCCGATGTCGATACGCTGCGCCGCTCCAGCTGGCAAAACTGGCTGGACAGTTTGATCGATGCGGCGGCGTTGCTCAAGGCCCGCACGGAAGAGGTCTTTGCGGCTGGCATCTGCGTCGGGGGCAAGCTTTCCATTCTGGCTGCGGATGCCCAACCGGAGACCATCAGGGCGGCTGCGGTCTACTCGCCATGCTTCGGTTACGATGGCTGGAACGTGCCGTTCTATTACCCGCTTCTTTCCCATCACATCGACTGGCTTTCGCACGTTCCGTTTCTGGATCGGCTGAGTTTCAGCGAAACGCCTTCGATGGGTATCAAGGACCCGCGCATGCGCCGGATGATCGAGGGAATGGCAAGTGAAGGCATTCTCGAAAAGTTTCCCGGAAAGGGATTGGTGGAGATGCATCGGCTGGGCAAGGCGCTTAAACAAAGACTGCCTGACATCCATACGCCGACGCTGATCGTGCATTCGGTGGAAGACGATCTCAGTCATGCCCGGCATGCCCGCTACATCAACGATCACATCGGCGGATCGCACGAACTGCGGTGGATCGAAGACAGCTATCACATGATCCACGTCGATCGGCACCATCGCCAGGTCGCGGATTTCACCGCCGATTTTTTCGAGGCTCATCATGCTGCACCTCATTCATAGTCCCGTTGCCATGGGAACCGGCGATACGGTGACCCACATCAGCAAGACGATTCACGACATCGCGCCCGCAGCATGGAACATCTGCTTCCCTGCGCAGGTCGAGGATTACGACTGCCTGCTGGCGATAGAAGACGCTGGCCTTGCCAGCTTTGAGTGGCGCTATGTGACCCTTGTCGAAAACGGCCTGATCGTCGCCGCCATGCCGTTTTTCGTCTGCTCTTACGCGCTGGATACGACGCTCGAAGCAGGCCGGGTTCGCCGGTCCATTCATAAGATGCGGCAATGGTTTCCCGGATTTCTCACCCTGCGGCTTGCGTGTCTGGGCTCTCCCTGCACGGAAACTGCGGCGATAGGATTTCACCCCGATGTTGCGGTCAGCCAGCGCGCAGAGCTGTTGCGCATGCTGCTGAACGCTTTCGAGGCTTACGCCGCCCAGGAAAAATGCCCGCTGATGGCACTGAAAGATGTGCCGGAAACAACGTCTTCTGCGCTCGTCGATGTGATACGCGAACGGGGTTATGCCGCACTCGGCGGCTTGCCGACGGCCAGCCTCGATATCGACTTCGAGACGATAGAGGATTACCTCGAAGGCCTGTCTGCCAGCACGCGCAAGGATATGCGCCGCAAGCTGAAGTCGCTTGGGAAGGTGCATATTGAAACGAGAACCGATTTTGCCGATTTGTTGCCGCAGGTCATGGCGCTTTATCACGATACGCGCAACCGCAGCGAATGGCAGTTCGAGGAACTGACGGAAGCCTATTTCTCGGGCATTCTGGAACGAATGGAAGGCCGCGCCTTCTGCACCTTCTACCTCGTCGGTGATACGCTGATTGCGGCCAACCTGCTCGTTCACGACGACGAGACGTTGATCGACAAGTTCTTCTGCATGGACGGGGAGAAGGGGCGTCCCTACAACCCCTATTTTCTGAGCTGGTTCACCAATCTGCGCTATTGCCTCGACAACGGTCTGACCCGTTATCAAAGCGGGCAGGCCTATTATGAAAACAAGCTGCGGCTGGGCAGTACGCTGACGGCCAACACCATGTTCTTTCGTCACCGAAATCCTGCCGTACAGGCGCTGCTGAAACTGCTGTCACCGATGTTTTCCACCGACGAGGCCACATGATGTCCTCGATCCGTCTGTCATGGCTGGCGGTGCCGGTGCTGAACACGCTGTTTCAGATTTTCATCAAACGCGGTGCTGAGGATATGGGTGAGACCGGCGGCATGTGGCATCGGCTTGCCTGTGCGCTCCAGTCTCACTGGGTCCTTGCAGCCATTGCAGTCGAGGTCATCTGCTTTTTCCTCTGGATGAATATTCTTTCCGAACTGGATCTCAGCAAGGCATTTCCCCTGTCTGCCGTGAGCTATGTGCTGGTCATCGCCAGCGGATGGCTGATTTTCGGAGAGCCCATCGTCACCCTCCAAGTCATCGGCAGCATCCTCATCCTCACCGGTGTCTGGTTGATTGCGATTGCGGAAAAAGGCGATGGCAAGACACGCCCGGCACCGCCGCAGATGTTGGAGAGGGATGATCGGCATGCCGCAACCAGATCGTTATGACGCCAGAGTTTACTCTGTTGTCGACCGCATCCTGAAGCGCGCGCTTGCGCGCATCGTCTCAAGCGGTGCCTTGACGGTGAAGACCGCGAAAGGCCGCACCATGACGTTTGGGGATGGCACGGGCACGCCCGTCTCCGTCCGCTTCATGGACAATCGGGCGCAATGGGCATTTCTGATCGATGCCGATATGCGTCTGGGGGAGCTCTACATGGATGGGCGCTTCTGCGTAGAGACGGGAACGATCTACGATTTCGTCGCCCTGATCCTGCGGGAAGCAGGCAACCGGAAACACCCGCTTGTCTCCCGGCTGATCGATGGACTGCGGGCCAGGTTTCGCAGCTTTCGCCTTCGCAATCTGCCGGCTCGCTCGAAGCGCAATGTCGCGCATCACTATGATCTGGATGCGCGACTCTACGAGCTTTTTCTGGATGCCGACAGGCAATATTCCTGCGCCTATTTCGAGCGGGAAGATCAGTCTCTCGAGGATGCGCAGGCCGCCAAAAAGCGGCACATCGCCAAAAAGCTCAAGGCTGAGGCTGGCAATACCATTCTGGACATCGGGTCGGGCTGGGGTGGTCTTGCCCTTCATTTGGGCCAACACGTACCAGATAGCCGCGTGCTTGGCATAACCCTGTCGGAAGAACAGTTGGCCTATGCGCGCATGCGGCAACAGCCCGCTTCTGCCCATGTCGAATTTGCCTTGCAAGACTACAGAACGCTGACGGGCCGCTTCGACAGGATCGTCTCTGTCGGAATGTTCGAGCATGTGGGCGTGGGCTCCTATGCGACTTTCTTCAAGACCTGCGATGCGCTCTTGGCGGACGACGGCGTAATGGTCCTGCACACGATCGGCTGCTCGGGTCCTCCAGGATTTACCACGCCTTGGCTGGACAAATACATATTTCCCGGCGGGTACGTTCCAGCCTTGTCGGAAATCGTGCCGGTCATCGAAGCTGCGGGTCTCGTCATTACCGATGTGGAAGTTCTGCGTTTGCACTACGCCTTGACGCTGCGCCATTGGCGAGACCGTTTCATGGCGCATCGGGATGATGTGGAGCGCCTGTATGATGCGCGCTTTTGCCGTATGTGGGAATATTACCTGTCAACGGCGGAAGCCGCGTTCCGCTATGAGGATCTCGTCGTCTTCCAGATCCAGATCGCCAAACGTAACGACGTTCTTCCCATGACACGCCAATATCTCTACACGAACTGATCAATCAAAAGCTGATTTCGAAAGACCTCGTCAGCGAAACGCCGATGATGCTCTGATCGGGCGAGCCCAGAACGCTGGTGATCGGGCTATCGGCGGCATCGTTCAAAAGCCGGTCATATTTATAATAGACCTGCGCGCTCCAGACCTGTGAGATATTGTAGGTCGCGGCGACAGCAACGCCGAGCGATTTCAATCCACCGTCCGCGTCAAAAGCATCAACCCGTCCATTTGCCGCGGATTCGGCAGGTGTCACGCTGAAGTTGGTGTTCATATAGGCGCCATTGGCCACGGAAGCGCGACCGCCAGCCGATAGAACAAGCTTGTCGGTCACGGGCAAAAACCAGTCCGCCGCGAAATCCGCGAGAAGGCCTTCACCGCCCCAGAGCGCCTGACGGGTTTCGACGCGCAGCCGCACCTTGTCTTCCACCGGCCAATATTGCAGGAAAGCCCCCGCGTCGATGGCCCAATCCACCTTCTGCAGCCCACTCAGACGGCGATCATCTGACGTCGAGCGACCGGGGCGAAAGCCCGCGACAGGACCGAACTCCACGCCTGAAAACTCCAGCAGCGTGTAGTCGATGTTGTCATCCGGCGCGCTATAATCCGCTGGCTCGTCCATGCGGCGGATATCGAATGAGGGGATGAAGCCCAGCGACCCGCGATCGGCGCCCGGATAGGAAGGTCCGTATTCCGTAGAGCCCCCGATCGTGATGACCCAACCGGTGGATGTTTTTTGCGAGTCGTTCTCCGCTGCGGCATGATGAGCCGACATGAGAACGACGATAAAAAAACTGCCTGCTGAACGCCCCGAACGCCAGCACCCCAAAGAAGCCATATAACCTATCCACCCGATACTTCCGACCATCAGCTTCTCCTTTTTTGGTCTTATCCGCAAGGGCATTGCTGAGCTCAAGCCCGCCTCATCTACGGGCTTTTGCAGGAGGAGTGATCATTCTTGTGGAAACGCCGTAACTTCCGAGGGCGAATTCGCATCTCTCGCGTTTGGTAAGCTGCTGGTGACGATGCTATAAACGGCATGCCTGTTACGTTCGAAGGCCAGTGCTTATGATTTTGACTATCGCTATTTCAGGTTACCGCTCTCTACGTAATCTCGTTCTACCGCTTGAAAAACTCACTGTCGTTACCGGAGCCAACGGCTCGGGCAAATCCAGCTTTTATCGGGCGTTGCGGCTTCTTGCCGATGTGGCGCAGGGGCGGGCAATTGCTTCTCTGGCGGCGGAAGGGGGGCTTCAATCCACGATCTGGGCAGGGCCCGAGGCATTCTCCAGAGGCATGAAAGACGGCAGCGTTCCCTTGCAGGGAACGGTGCGGAAACACCCGATTGCGCTCAAGCTTGGATTGGCATCGGAGGATTATGGCTATGCCATCGATCTGGGCTTGCCCGTCGCGCCGCCTCCGCCGAGCTACTTTTCGCTCGACCCGGTCATCAAGGCAGAAGCCGTTTGGGCGGGCGAGACGCTCAGTCGTCGGAATGTTTTTGCCGAGCGTGCCGGGCCGACTGTCACGGCATTATCGGAAAGCGGCAGGCGTGAGGTATTGCTTCACGATCTTGCGTCTTTCGAAAGCATGATGACACAGTCCGCCGATCCTAAAAATCTTCCGGAACTGCTCTATCTTCGCGCCCGCATGAATGGTTGGCGCTTCTACGATCATTTTCGCACAGATCCCCATGCGCCTGTTCGGCAGATGCAGGTGGGCACCAGAACACCGGTTCTGGCGTCTGATGGTGCCGACCTCGCCGCAGCCGTCGCCACGATTTTGGAAATCGGCGATGCTGACGGGCTTCATGCCGCGATCGACGACGCCTTTCCCGGCAGCACAATCGAGATCAGACAGGAAAGTGGGCGCTTCGAACTTTTGATGCGACAGAAAGGTCTTCTGCGCCCTCTTTCCACCGCCGAATTGTCCGATGGCACATTGCGATACCTGCTGCTTGTCGCAGCGTTGATGACGCCTCGACCACCCTCCCTGATGGTGCTGAACGAGCCGGAAACCAGTCTGCATCCCAGCCTCCTTCCGCCATTGGCCCGCCTTGTGCTGCAAGCATGCGAGCGGTCCCAGCTCATCGTGGTGTCGCACGCGGAAGATCTGGTTTCTGCCCTGAATATGCAGGGCAATGCCATGATGATCACACTCTCCAAGTCTTTGGGCGAGACCGTTGCAGATGCAATCGAGGCACCTTCCTGGGTATGGCCTTCGCGATAGGAATATCTATCGTTTTCAATGCATTGATGAGGTTTGAGTGGATGTGTCAGCGGTTTCATCAAACACCACACGTGGAAATTAGTTATATAAAAAACTTGTGTTGTCGTATAACTATCTTTAATTCATCATGTGAGTGAGTGGCAAAGCTTCGAATTTTGCCGAAGCTGAAACGCGGGAGGCGTCTATGCGGAAGAAAACTCTCAATGCGCTGCTGATAAGCTGCGCGATCATGTGTGCAGGCACTGCTGCTGCGCAGGCGCAGACCATCAGCGTCTGGTCAAGGCAGACGGATGAATCGATCAGCGTTCTGAAGGCGCTGACGGATGCTTTCACGGCAGATACCGGCATCAAGGTTGAGACGTTCAACACCGGCATCGATTTCGAACAGCGACTGGCGAGAGCCGCTGCGGGCCGCACCTTGCCGGACATTGTGCTCAACGACACCACCGCAATTGGCCAAATGCGCCAGATGGGTATTCTGGAAGCGATCGACCCCGCAAAAATCGATGGCAGCCAGGATGTGTCGTCGTCCGCATGGGATGGAGCCAAGGCGGGTGACGGGCAGATTTATTCGGTGCCGATCTCGGCCCAGGCGTTTGCGATGTTCATCCGCAAGGACTGGCGCGAAAAGCTGAACATGCCGCAGCCGAAAACCTGGGACGATGTGCGCAAGCTGGCGGAAGCTTTCACCAACAAGGACCCGGATGGAAACGGTAAGGCTGACACATTCGGCATGGCAATCCCCGGGTCGACCACCCGTGGTTATGCCAGCTGGTTCATAAGCAGTTTCATCTGGCAGGCGGGTGGTGATTACGTCAAGCAGGCGCCTGATGGCTTTATCCCTACGCTCAATACGCCGCAGGTGACCGAGGCGCTTACCTATGTGCGGGGCATGATCTGCGACAAGCTTGCCCAGCCTGGCGCAATCAATGCAACGACGGGCGACACCCTGCCGACATTCCGTTCTGGTCAGACGGGCATATTCATCTCCGGCCCCTATCACATTCCGCAGCTTGATGCCGAACCCGGCAAAGATGTGGTTGAAGTCGTCATGATGCCCGCAGGTCCCGCCGGTGTCGCTTCGCTGGCCGAGGGCACGAGCGCCTACCTCCTGAAAAGCGTCAAGGATGTGGATGCGGCCAACAAGTTTCTCGCTTTTCTGATTTCACCGAAGGGGCAGGAAATCGCGATGGCGCAGGGGTCTGGCAAGACGCCGATCGTTCGCCTCCCTGTCAACACCAAGGTGGATGTCAATGCCGTGCGCAACGATCCGCGCTGGATGGTCTTTAAGGAGACCTTTGACAAATACGGCCATTACATGCCGCCCGTGCCGAACTGGACGGCAATCCGGACGGTCACCGGCGAAGGTTTCAACCGAATTCTGGCGCAATGCGACGCAAACGTTGCCGAAGAGCTGGAAGCCCTGAACACTCAGGTCGCTACGGAATTGAGCGGGCAGAACGCGCTCTCAGCTTCCAAACAGTAAACGGTTTTCTCCGCATCCCCTTTACATTGAGGGGATGGAGGCCATGCATTGTTTCTTGAGGTGAACATGTCCGTCATGTCTCAGTCTTCCGCTGCGCAAAGCGCCACGCCCGCATCCCGTCCCAAGCGTCGCCGCACAAGAAAACGTCTCAGCACATCACTCATTCCGTGGCTGTTTCTGGCGCCGGCCCTGATCATTTTCACATGGTTCAAGTTTTATCCCATGGTTTCGGGCTTCTCCATGTCGTTTTACGACGTGCAGTTCTATTCCGACAGCAAATGGGTGGGGCTCGACAATTTCTACCGCGCCTTCAACGATCTGGCGTTACGCGCTGCGGTTATCCATACGACGATCTATGTTATTGTAGCCACGCTGTCGGCATCCTTCGTCGCATTCTTCATGGCGCTTGCGCTGGAAGGGCCGGCGCGCCATCTGGGCGTCATTCGTACTGCCGTGTTTCTGCCCGCCATTACCAGTGTCGCCATCATTGCAGAAATCTGGCGTATCCTTTTCAATTCGGCGGATTATGGCCTCGTCAACTCCCTGCTGGGACTGATCGGCATCGCGCCCCAGGGTTTTTTAAGCGATCCCAATCAGGCGCTGTGGGTGCTGATCCTGATGAGCGTCTGGAAAAGCGCGCCCTATGACATGGTGATCTTCGTTGCGGGTCTCGTAGGCGTGAACCGGGAACTGTACGATGCTGCAAATGTCGATGGTGCCAGCATGTGGCGCAAGCTCTGGCATGTGACGTTGCCGGGCATCATTCCCTCCATCTCGGTGGTGCTGATGCTGTCATTCATCCGCGGTTTCAGGGTGTTCGCCGAAGTCTACGCCACGACGGGCGGTGGCCCTGCAGGTTCGACATCCACAATCATGACCCATGTCTACAAGGTTGGATTCGAGGAGCTGAATTACGGTTACGCCTCGGCTGTCTCGCTCATGTTGCTGGTGTTTACGGTCCTGTTGACGCTGCTGCACATGAAAATCAAATCCAGATTTACCCGGTGATGAGACGAAAGATGAAAACTCCTCTTCTGCTAACCGTGATGCGGTATGTCCTTTACGCCATTCTGATCGTTGTTTTCGTCGGGCCGTTCTGGGGTGCGCTGGTTACCGCCTTCAGTGGCGTCAGCCTGAAACCCGGTGAATTGACCCTCATTCCGCATAGCCCGACGCTTGAGAACTTCCGCATCGCGCTCGTGGATATGAAAGTTTGGCGATATCTGATGAACTCGGTCATCGTCGTCATCGTCGGTACGGCCTTGCAGGTCACCGTCAGTGCCCTTGCGGCCTACGCGCTTGCCCGCAAGAAGTTTCGCGGCGCTGCGGTCGTCAGCCTGCTTATCCTTTGTACGCTGATGCTGCCGGAAGAGGTCATCGCGATTCCACTCTATCTGGTCATGCAGAAGGAACTGCCGATCATTAATGTCTCGATCTACAATACGTATCTGGCGATGATCCTGCCGGTGGTCGGCTGGGCGTTTTCCATCTTCATGCTGACGGAGTTCATGCGTGCCATTCCGCTCGAGCTGGAAGAGGCCGCGCGCATCGACGGTGCAAGCGAATGGCAGATATTCTTTCGGGTTATCCTGCCATTGGTGCGTCCGGCGCTAGGGACAGTGCTCATTTTCGGCTTCATCATGATCTGGGATCAGTATCTTCTGCCGCTGATCGTGGTGAACGACAAGGAGTTGATGACACTGCCCGTGGCGCTCGGATCGCTGCGCGTGGACGACACCATCACACCAAATATCCTGGTGGCAGCGACGCTCGTCGCCATGGCACCCAGTGTCGTCGTCTACCTCCTGCTACAGCGGCAGTTCAATCGCGGCATCATGGCTGGCGCGGTCAAAGGCTAATTGCGCAGGATTTGCGCCAAGACAATTCAGGAGAAGAAGATGGGTGCGGTTTCTCTCAGAAACGTGTCGAAATCATTCGGTGCCGTCGACGTCATCAAGGACGTATCCATAGATATCGAAGATGGCGAATTCTGCGTCCTTATCGGGCCGAGCGGCTCGGGCAAATCGACCTTGCTGCGGATCATCGCGGGGCTTGAGGAAGCCACCGAGGGCACGATCGCTATCGGCCAGCGCGATGTCACCGATCTCGAGCCAAAGGAGCGTGACATCGCCATGGTGTTCCAGAGCTATGCTCTTTATCCGCAAATGACCGTGCGTGAAAAC
The DNA here is from genome assembly GCF_001422245.1 of Rhizobium sp. Leaf262. Classification (GTDB taxonomy): domain Bacteria; phylum Pseudomonadota; class Alphaproteobacteria; order Rhizobiales; family Rhizobiaceae; genus Agrobacterium. The sequence goes on along the minus strand of NZ_LMMM01000020.1, from coordinate 131,442 downwards.
ATGAGCTTCGCCCTGCGTTTGGCAAAGCGACCCAAGGACGAAATCAAGCAGAAGATCGATGAGGTCGCGCAGATGCTCGATCTTGGGAAATTGCTGGACCGCCTGCCGAAGGAGTTGTCCGGTGGCCAGCGCCAACGTGTTGCTATGGGTCGAGCCATCGTCCGCAATCCTGCCGTTTTCCTCTTCGATGAGCCGCTTTCGAACCTCGATGCGAAGCTTCGCAGTCAGGTGAGAGGCGAAATCCGCGACCTGCATCACAAATGGAATACGACCTCCGTCTACGTGACCCATGATCAGGTCGAGGCGATGACGATGGGGCAAAAGATCGTGGTGTTGCGTGACGGACGTGTCGAGCAGGCCGGGACACCGCTCGACCTCTATGATTTGCCTGACAGTATTTTCGTCGCCAGCTTTATCGGCTCGCCTGCCATCAATCTCATCAAGGCGAAGATCAGCGCCGATGCTAAAACGCTTTTGCTGCAAGATGGGCAGAGCCGGTTGTCGATACCCGGACATTACACCGATGCAGGCGGGCGTGACGTGGTCGTGGGCGTACGACCTGAATATCTTCAGATCGTGCAACACGGCACGGTCGATGCTTTGCCTGCGAAGGTCCATGCGGTGGAAACGACGGGCTCTGATACAACGGTGATTTGTGATAGTCCCGTTGGACAGATACTCGTTTCCTCGAAAAGCCGCAGCGAACTGCGTGTTGGCGAAGAGGTCGCGTTGACGATTGCCGATGGAAAAGCACTGCTTTTCGATGCCGGGACGGAACGCCGTCTGGTGCCATCGGTGTGAGACAGACATCGCATTGATAAAGCAGATTGGACTGACATGACATTGCAAGGCCCTTCGGTCCACACCGCCGAGCGCATCGCCCGCCCGAATTGCGGTGTTGGTGAAACCCCCGTCTGGGAGCCGGATGCCGGGCGCGTGACCTGGGTGGATGCGGCCGGTGCAAAGCTTTATCGCATGACCTACCCGGCTGCTCGTATGGAGCAGTTCGATCTGCCTGTGCGCGTAGGTGCCTTGGCGCTGAAGGCCTGCGGTGGGTTTATCGCCTCGACCGAGCGGGGCTTTGTCACGCTCGACATTGGCGATGGGGAAATCTTGCTGGGGGCTGGTAACGGACCGGCTCTCGGTTCCGGGTGGAGGATGAATGACGGAGCTTGCGATCGACAGGGGCGTTTCTGGTCCGGCTCCATGGCACCGGATACGTCTGCGCCCGGCGCGTTCGGCACACTGTTCAGCATTGGTCGTGGTGGTGTGGTTCTGGAGCGGGGCGGGCAGTTTCGAACACAGAACGGGCTCGCCTGGAGCCCTGACGGGCGGGTCATGTACGTATCGGACTCCAACCCACTCAATCCGCGAGTGCTGGTGCAGGATTTCGACCCGACCACCGGGAATTTCAAAAACAGCAGGCTGTTTGCGGATCAAGCGACGCTGGGCGGTCGGCCTGATGGTGCAGCTGTCGATACGGACGGTTGCTACTGGATCGCGGCAAGTGATGGCGGCAAGATTGTGCGCATGACGCCTCGGGGACGCATCGATGCGGAAATCCACGTCGATGTGCCGAATCCGACCAATATCTGCTTCATCGGGCCAGACTTGAAGACTGCTTTCATCACGAGCCTGAAAGCAGAGGGCGTTGGGCTTGGCGGCGACGTATACGTCGTCGATCTTCCTTTCCAGGGAATGCCGGAACCCATTTATGACCCCAACATGTCAGATGAGCCCTAAGCAGTGCGACAGCCTTTTGGCTGAGTTTCCATAAGACAGACTGAACGGAGCAAGCAGATGTATCTCGGAACACAAATCCCGGCCCGCAACGACGATGACTACCGGGTGATGAAGCAGCTCGGCGTCAGCAACGTTTCCGCCACGCCGCCGGGCGATTGGCGTGCATGGGATCGAGCGACGCTGGAGGCTTTTCGCGAAAAGATCGAGAGTTTCGGCCTGACGCTCGATATGACGCAGCTTCCCATGCCGTCCACGCGGGTCGACCGGGATGTGCCCTGCAAAGACATCATGCTGGCGGGGCCGGAGCGTGACAGCCAGATCGACGGAATTTGCAGGCTGATCGAAAATTGTGCTGCTGCCGGTATTCCGTCCGTTCGCTATAATTTCAATTATATCGGCATTCCCCGCACACCCATGGAGCCGGGGCGTGGTGGCTATATGGCAGAGGCGTTCAGGCTGGACCTTGCCAATCCCGATGAACCGGCACCGGCTGGCGTCGGCTCGCTTGATGAGGACACGATCTGGGAGCGGGTCGATTATTTCCTGGCGCGCGTGGTTCCGGTGGCGGAGTCCGTCAATGTTCGTCTCGCCTGTCACCCGCACGACCCGGCAACGCCGCCGGGCTACATGGGCGTTACCCGGGTTCTTGGCTCTGTCGAGGGCATGAAGCGTTTCGTCGGAATGCATGAAAGCCCGGTCCACGGCCTGAACTTTTGCATCGGTACCTTGGGTGAGATGGTTGAGGATGTGTCCGAAGTGCCTGAAATCACACGCTGGTTTGGTGAGCGCGGCAAGATCATGAACATTCATTTCCGCAACATCGTCGGCAAGCGCTATTCGTTCCGAGAAAGCTTTCCGGAAGACGGCGATATCGACATGCCTGCGGTCATCGATGCACTGCGAGACACGGGCTATCAATACATGGTCATGCCTGATCATGCGCCAACGCTGGCTGGGGAAAACCAGCAGCAAGTCGCTTTTGCTTTTTGCTACGGCTATATCGCCGCGCTTTTGCAGACGCGTTGCTGATTTCAGTGGCGGCCTGTCTCAGACCGTCGGACATGTTTCTTGAACAAACGATCGGATGTACCCATGACATCTTCACCCATCCGTATTTCACCTCAGAGCGGCGAGATCACTGAAACGCTGCAGTCACTTTTCGACGCGCAAACAGGACCGCTCCATGTCTTGCTCGAAGCGGGGATACACCATTGTGGTGGGTTGCGGCTACGCTCTGATTTGACGATCGAGATTTCAGATGGTGCCGAGCTGCATTTCGTACCGCGCTACGACGCCTATGCGCATACGACCGTTGCCATCGTTGCCGAGGAAAGCAACCGGGCGATGATGACCGCGGTGGGTGCTCGTAATATTGCGTTGATCGGCGGCGGGCGGATTTTCTGCGCCGGATCGACAGCTTATACCCACGGTGACGATGGTGAGATGGGAACGCTTGTCGCATCACGCCACCGTCCGCGTATTCTGGTTCTCGATGCTTGCCGTGACATCACAATCGAAAACCTGCGCATCGACGACTCTCCAATGTGGACCATGCATTTCGCCGGATGCGACGGCATCAAGGTCAAAGGTGTTGCTGTCGATAATGATCGCCGAATGCCAAACACTGACGGCATCGTTATCGACGGATGCCGCAACGTCGACATTATCGACAGTGTTTTTCGAACCGCCGATGATGGGATCGTGCTGAAAACGACGCGTCGGGAGGACGGTTCGCTAACCGGACCTTGTGAGAATGTCATTGTCAGAAATTGCATCGTGGAAAGCCGCTCCTGTGCCTTGAAGCTGGGAACGGAAAGTTTCTCTGACTTCCGCAACATCTCCTTTGAAGATGTCCGTATCGAAAAATCCAATCGTGGCCTTGGTATCTTCTCACGTGATGGCGGTGCTGTGGCTGGTGTTCGCTTCGTGCGTATCACCGTGGATTGCCATGAAACGCCCGCAGGTTTTTGGGGTTCTGGAGAAGCGATAACAATCACGGTGCTCGATCGCCGCCCGGAAGAGTTCCCGGCCGGGGCTGTTACAGATGTCGTTGTCGAAGATGTTACGGGACGAATGGAAGGTGCCATCAACCTAGTTGCAGAAACGCCCGGTGGTATTTCAGGGGTGGCTCTACGCAGGGTCTCGCTAGAGCAGGTTCCTGGCCCTTTGAAGACGGGACTAAGTTATGATATCCGCCCGACGATTGAGGATCGCTTCGATCGGTTTCCGATTGAGGACAAAAGTGCGGGGCGAGTAAACGCCTGGCGGTTTGGACCTGATGGGAAGATCATCGGGCTGATTGAGTATCCAGGCGGCATGCCGGGCATTTTTACACATAACGTCACCGGCCTAGACCTTGACGACGTACATGTGGTGAGACCTCTTCCGCTGCCGGAAGGCTGGAATCAGAGAGAAATCTCCATCGTTTCCACAGACCCGGCTTAGCCGCCTGGAATTCTTTTCGTCAGCTCTGGTTATTTCTACTTCATGCAGCCCCTGCTGGATCACCTATGGGCAGTAGTGCGGGATTGATCACCGGATCGTTGGGATTTTTGCTGTCACCGGGATTCGTTATGGGAGGAGCTGCGGGCTTCTCCTGTGTGCGGTCAGGAATACCGGGTGTTGTTGTCGGTCCACGAGGTGTTTCGACTGGATCGGTACCGGGAAGGTCACGGTCAGGCATATTTGTCTCCTCTTAATGAACCCATTAAACCGCTCTCCAGCTGTGAAGTTCCAAATCATATCCGATTGATGCAAGTCTGCGCTCCCGCCAAGCTGCAAACGGGCAGTGGAAGGGCCGCCCGGTTGCTGGGCTGTGTGTAAAACATCAGAACTATGTGCAAGATGTAAAATATGCTTTGACCAGAACCGAAAACGTTTTAGACATCGTTCGGGACGATTGTCAGACATCCTGACAATACGGCAAGCCTACTGCTGGAGGGCAAGGGGCTTGTCTGGACATGTGGAGGACTATCCGTGAATTCCGAAGGTGTACTGCGCGCAGAATCCATTTTGCCGGACGATGCCGATAACGCTCTCCTGGTCGGGCGCGTCTGGTCTGACGCGCAAGGTGGTCCTTGTCCGGTTCTTATCTCCGATGGCCGGGTTCTGGATCTGTCAAGCATCGCGCCAACGATGTCAGGTCTGCTCGAACTGGATGATCTCGGCGCGGTCCTTCGTCACTCGACCTCGTTTCCAGACCTTGGACCGTTGCAGGACTTCCTGTCTGGCGATGCTGGCAAGGTTCTGGCGCCGATCGACCTGCAGGCTATCAAGGCTGCTGGCGTGACCTTTGCAGACAGCATGCTGGAGCGGGTGATCGAGGAACAGGCCAAGGGTGATCCCCGTCGCGCTCAGGACATTCGTGCCAAGCTCGCGCCGGTTCTCGGCGATAGCCTTCGTGGTCTCGTCGCGGGGTCCGAACAGGCTGCTGCGGTCAAGACGCTCTTGCAGGACATGGGCCTCTGGTCGCAATATCTCGAGGTCGGCATCGGCCCTGATGCGGAGATATTTACCAAAGCACAGCCTATGTCATCGGTAGGATGCGGCGATCTCGTCGGCATCCACCCAATTTCCCAATGGAATAATCCCGAGCCGGAAGTGGTCCTCGTCCTGCGCTCGGACGGCACGATCCTAGGTGCAAGCCTGGGCAACGACGTCAACCTTCGCGACGTCGAAGGGCGCTCCGCCCTGCTTCTGGGGAAGGCCAAGGACAACAACGCTTCCTGCTCCATCGGCCCCTTCATCCGACTTTTCGACGAAAGCTTCACAATGGAGGACTTGCGCCGGGTTCGTGTTGGCTTGCGGGTGGAAGGCGAAGACGGCTTTGAAATGACAGGCGAAAGCCCGATGGAAGCCATCAGCCGCTCACCCGAAAGCCTTGCCTCCCAATTGAGAAATCGAAATCATCAATATCCTGATGGTGCGGTTCTGTTTCTGGGCACCATGTTTGCGCCTGTCAAAGACCGCCGTGGCGCAGGGCAGGGGTTCACCCACGAAATCGGCGACCGGGTTGAGATTTCCACCGCAAAGCTCGGACGGCTCGTAAACCGGGTTGAGCGCACCGACCAGTGCCCGGAATGGACGTTCGGCGTCGGTTCCCTCATTCGCAATCTGGCCCGACGCGGTCTTCTTGGAAAGGTGTGAGACATGCAAAAAGCCATCGATCTCTTCTATCGTTTCCTCGAGCTCCTGCTGATCCTGCTGCTGTCAGGCATGGCGATCATGGTCTTCCTCAACGTGATCCTTCGCTACGGTTTCAATTCCGGCCTCAACGTATCGGAAGAATTGTCGCGTTACTTCTTCGTTTGGCTGACCTTCATAGGTGCCGTCGTCGCCTTCAGGGAGCACAGCCATCTCGGTATCGAAACACTCGTAATGTTTCTGTCGCGTCGCGGTCGCATCATCTGCATGTCGCTTGCCAATGTGGTGATCATCGTCTGCTCGGCCATCTTTTTCTGGGGTACGTGGAAACAGTTTCCCATCAACGCCAGCATGGCTGCACCGGTGACCGGCATGTCGATGATCTGGGTCTACGGGATCGGTCTATTCACCGGTGCTGGCATGGTTCTGATCGCGCTGGAGCGTCTCGTGCGACTTTTGACCGGGCGCGTCACCGATGAGGAGATTTCAGCCTTTGCCGGTGAGAACCTGACAGTCGAACAACTGGCGGAGCGGACCTGATGACACTTCTCGTCTTTATCGCATCGCTCTTGGGCGCAATGGTCATCGGCGTGCCCGTCGCCTTTGCCCTGATGTTCTGTGGCGTCATTCTCATGTGGTTCATGGGCATGTTCAACACCCAGATCATCGCGCAGAACATGATTGCTGGTGCCGACACCTTCACGCTGCTGGCGATCCCCTTTTTCATCCTGGCGGGTGAGTTGATGAATTCGGGCGGTCTGTCGCGCCGTATCATCGATTTCGCCATTGCATGCGTCGGTCACATACGTGGCGGTCTCGGCATCGTGGCCATTCTGGCTGCGATCATCATGGCCAGTATTTCAGGCTCTGCGGCAGCGGATACGGCCGCGCTCGCTGCCATTCTGCTGCCGATGATGGCAAAGGCGGGCTACAATGTTCCGCGCGCTGGCGGACTGATTGCAGCCGGTGGCATCATCGCTCCGGTCATTCCGCCATCGATGGCGTTCATCGTGTTCGGTGTGGCCGCAAACGTTTCCATCACGCAACTGTTCATGGCGGGCATCGTTCCCGGCATTTTGATGGGGCTCTCGCTCGTCGTCGCCTGGCTGATCGTCGTCCGCAAAGATAACGTGCAACCGCTGCCGAAAGCGCCAATGTCCGAACGGCTGACAGCTACCGGTCGCGCCGCGTGGGCGCTCGGAATGCCGGTCATCATTCTCGGCGGCATCAAGGCGGGCGTCGTGACGCCGACGGAGGCTGCCGTCATCGCTGCGGCTTACGCCATGTTCGTGGGCATGTTTATCTATCGTGAATTGAAGCCGAAGGATTTGCCGCGGGTCATTCTGCAGGCCGCCAAGACGACGTCGGTCATCATGTTTCTGGTGTGTGCAGCGCTCGTTTCGGCCTGGCTCATCACGGCAGCTAACATCCCCGCCGAGATTGCCGGTTATATCGAGCCGCTGATCGATCGTCCGATGCTTCTGATGTTCGTCATCATGATCCTCGTCCTTGTCGTCGGTACCGCGCTCGATCTGACGCCGACGATTCTCATTCTGACGCCGGTGTTGATGCCGATTATCAAGCAGGCCGGCATCGATCCCGTCTATTTCGGCGTCATGTTCATCATGAATAACTGTATCGGCCTGATTACGCCGCCTGTCGGCGTGGTTCTCAATGTCGTCAGCGGTGTCGGACGTATTCCGCTCGGCAAGGTCACGATCGGCGTATGGCCCTTCCTGCTGGCGCAAACGATCGTCTTGTTTCTGCTGGTCATTTTTCCGGACATCGTTCTCGTGCCTGCGCGCTGGCTTCGCTAACGCGTCACCGTTCAATCATCGTTTTCTATCAATCTGGGAGGATAAAATGAGAAAACTGCTACTCGCTACCACGGCATTCGCATTCGGTCTGTCGGCTGCAATGCCAGCCTTTGCCGAGTTCAATGCCAGAAATATTCGTATTTCCAACGGCATCAACGCCGATCACCCCGTAGGCAACGGTATCAAGGCGATGCAGGCCTGCCTCGATGAAAAATCCGGCGGCAAGCTCAAGATCACCGCCTTCTGGGGCGGCGCACTCGGCGGCGACCTTCAGGCGACGCAGGCACTGCGGTCTGGTGTTCAGGAAGGCGTCGTCACGTCGTCTTCGCCGCTCGTCGGCATCATTCCAGCGCTTGGCGTCTTCGATCTGCCGTTCCTCTTTGCAAACCCGCAGGAGGCCTACAAGGTGCTCGACGGCAAGTTCGGCGACATGATGAATGAAAAGCTGGAGGCTGCCGGTCTCGTCAACCTCGCCTATTGGGAGAACGGCTTCCGAAACCTGTCCAACTCCGTTCGCCCAGTAACGAAGTGGGAGGATTTTTCGGGGATGAAGGTTCGCGTCATGCAGAACAACATCTTCCTCGACACCTTCCAGAACCTTGGTGCGAACCCGACACCAATGGCTTTCGGCGAAGTATTTTCCGCACTTGAAACCAATGCGATCGACGCACAGGAAAACCCCTATGTGACGATCGACACGTCCAAGTTCTTCGAGGTTCAGAAGTATATCACCGAGACGAACCACGCCTACACGCCGTTCCTGCTGCTGTTCTCAAAGGCAATCTTCGACACCTACACAACAGAAGAGCAGGCAGCGCTTCGTGAGTGCGCGGTCGTTGGACGTGACGAGGAGCGCAAGGTCATTCAGGAACTCAACAAGACCTCGCTCGAAAAAATCAAGGAAGCGGGACTGAAGGTGAACACCCTGTCACCGGAAGAACAGACCCGTATCCGCGAAAAGTCCATGGTGGTTTACGAGAAGCACAAGCAGCAGATTGGCCCTGATGTCGTTGACGCCATCATCGCCGAACTGACTGAAATACGGAAGTAACCGACCATTCGAACTCACGGTCTAAAGACATGCACGGAGCCTATGCTCCGTGCATTTTTGTTGTCAGGTCTGCTTATGCATCTCTACTGTCGGGTTATTTGCCCCGCCAGTTTGAAAGGGCTTGCGACAGCAGCACCGGCAGCATCGAAGACGAATGCACCAATGTTCTTGCCGTTCGTGCGCATCTGCGCTTCGGCCCTGACCAAATCACCGGAGAAGCGGGCTAGCGAAGCGTATCGGTCGTGACCAAGACCGTCGGAAGATTTCAGCGAAGAGATGTCGATGACTGTGAGGCGTTCTGCCTTGGCTGCCTGTTCGATTAGCGGATCGTTTATATCAAGCAAGCCGACGCGCGGTCGCTCGCCGCTCACAAAACTCGATATGCTGAGCGCGTCATCGCTTTTTGACACAAGCAGAACGACCGGGTTGGGAATACGTCCGATATCACCAAGCTGAGATTTGAAGACGTCAACGTCGATATCCGGTGCAGCAAGCACGATCTGCAGCTTTGCCAGAACGTCATTCTGCCCCCGAAACTTCAACTGCCGTGCGACTTCCATGGACAGAAAACCGCCCATGCTGTGTCCGAAGAGGACGATGCGTTTGATCTTGGGCGCTTTGGCAAGGGCGGTCAAAAGCGCATCCAGTTGTGAGCGTGAATACAGCACCGCATCCTTGTCGGCGACATAACCCGTGACGCTTGCTGCCGATGGCCAGGAGAACATGACCGGCGCACTCATGGAGGTGGCGTCCGCCGACATCTGGGCAGTTCTGAAAAGCGCCTCCTGATACGAGTAGTTATAGCCGTGAACGAATACGGCGGCCGTACCATCAAATTTGGCGGCAGATGCGGCAGCGTCCTGAACCAACGCATCCAGCGAGAGCTTTTCCCGTTCGGTTATGACGAATTCGCGCTTTGGGTCGGGTTTAGACGAAGGGTATGTGATATTTGCGCCGTTCCTGTCGCGCGGCACGGAAAAGACGAAGCGGTCGTAGTGGACATCCGTGGCCCAGCGATTGCCGAACGCGTTTTCCTTGCTTTGAAACACGCGGTTGGTGACGGCGAGTATGGTCACTTTCTGGGCCGGGTCGTTCTTCAATGCAACGGGTTGCAGCACGGCTGGCGTCGGGCGCGAAACGCAGCCCGACAGGGCCACGGCAACGGCAGCTATGGTCATGATGTAGCGCGAACGCCTGTCGATGCTGGATGAGAATAGAAACACGTTGGGCTTCGCTCTGCGAGGTGGGCATGGAAGAGGGCGCTGACGCGCCCTCCGGTAAATCAGACCGTTGCGGGCTCCTGCGTCGGCTTGGCGTCATCTTCACGGGGAATACGGAACCATGCAACGTAGAGCGCAGGAAGGAACAGCAGCGTCAAAACCGTTCCTACCACAATCCCGCCCATCATGGCATAGGCCATCGGGCCCCAGAAGACCTCGCGAGAGATAGGTATGAGGGCCAGCGTCGCCGCTGCCGCCGTCAACATGATCGGTCGCATACGGTGTTCCGTAGCTTCGATCACCGCTTGCCAGGCGCTGACACCCTCTTCTCGCAGATGCTCGATCTGCACCACGAGAATGACCGAGTTTCTGATGAGGATACCGATCAGCGCGAGCACGCCGAGGATGGCAACGAAGCCCATCGGAGCGTTGCTGAGCAACAGGGCTGCGACGACGCCGATGAGAGCCAACGGAGCGACGGCAAAGACGAGGAACAGGCGGCTGAAACTTTGAAGCTGGAACATCAGGATCGTGGCCATGGCCAGCAGCATCATGGGAGCGACCGCTGCGATCGGTCCCTGTGCCTCTTCACTCGATTCCACCGAGCCGCCGATTTCGACCTTGTAGCCTGTCGGCAGCGAAGCAGTGAACTTCTCGACCTCGGGCTTCAATTTCTCGACGATCGTTGCAGGCTGCGTCGGGCCGACGACGGCGGCCTTGACGATGATCGTCGGCATGCGGTCACGACGCCCGATCATAGGCTGCTCCAGCTCATAGCGGAACTTCGCGACAGCTGAGAGCGGGACGGACTTGCCGTTCGATGCAGCAAGCTGAAGGTTGCGGAGTGTATCGATCGAACCGCGTTCGAGGTCTTCGGCACGGCCCACCACATCGACCAGATAGATGTCGTCCCTGACTTGGGTCACGGTGGTTCCCTGAACGATATCATTGAGAGCGGTTGCGATATCCTGCGAGGAAACACCCAACTGGCGTGCCTTGTCCTGCAAGACGTCTACCTTCACGACGCGGGACGGTTCGTTCCAGTCATAGGCGATGTTGGACAGCAACGGCTGCGCATTGATGATGTTACCGAACCGCTGTGCGAGCTGACGCACGGTCTGCGTGTCCGGTCCGCTGATACGATACTGGACAGGCTTTCCAACCGGCGGTCCAATGTCGAGCAGCTTCACGAAGGCATCCGTGCCCGGGAATGTGTTGGAAAGATAATCCTGAAGATCGGCCCGCAGGCGGTTTCTGGCCTCCAGGTCCTTTGCCACGATGACGATCTGACCAAACCATGCGGCTGGGCTTTGGACGTCGTAGGACAGGATGAAACGGGGAGCGCCTTCACCGACATAGGTCGACCAGTGATCGATATCGCCATTGCCGACAAGCTTCTCCTGCTCAAACTGCGTCATTTGCCTGTTGGTTTCGGCAATCGTGCTGTTTTGCGGGAGATTCCAGTCGATAATCAGTTCCTCGCGGTCAGACGCGGGGAAAAACTGCTGCTGGACAAGACCCAGGCCACCGAGTGACAGGGCGAAGACGACGACGGTCGAGACGATCGTCACCCAGCGCCAACGCATAGCAAGCAGCAGCATCCAGGCAAAGGCGCTTGCAACGCGGCCTTTTTTACCATGGTGCGACTTCATTGTTTTGGGCAGAATGACGACGCCGAGCAGCGGGGTGAACACCACCGCAACGACCCATGAGACCACCAGAGACACGGCGATGACGACGAAGAGCGTGAAGGTAAATTCACCTGCAGCGCTGCTGTTGAGGCCAATCGGAATGAAGCCTGCAACAGTGACGAGCGTGCCCGTGAGCATCGGAAATGCAGTGGATGTATAGACGTATGTCGCAGCCTTTCGCAGGTCGTCACCTACTTCCAGCCTGGACACCATCATCTCCACTGCAATCATGGCATCGTCCACCAGAAGGCCCAGAGCGATGATGAGAGCGCCGAGCGAAATGCGCTGGAGCGAGATGCCCGAATATTCCATGAACACGAAGGTGATGGCCAGAACGAGCGGGATCGAAATTGCAACGACCAGACCCGCACGAACACCAAGGCTGATGAAGCTGATGGCAAGAACGATGACGATGGCTTCGAAAAGCGCCGTCGTGAAGCCGGAAACGGCTTCTTCCACCACGGCAGGCTGATCGGAAACCCGCTCCACGGTTACGCCAATGGGGAGGTCAGCCACCACGCGCTTCATTTCCGCATCGAGCTGTTCGCCGAAGGTCAGAAGGTTGGCGCCGGGTATCATGCCAATGGAAAGGCCGATGGCAGGCTTGCCTTTGAAGCGGAAGAGCGAGGACGGAGGATCGACATATCCGCGTTTGATCGTGGCAATGTCGGTCAACGGGAAATAACGGTCATTGACCCGCAGATTGATGGTCTTGAGGCTTTCCTCCGACAGGAATGCTCCTCCCACCCGCAATGCGATGCTCTCCGGCCCGGCATCGACGAAGCCGGATTGGGTCACGGCATTCTGTGCCTGAAGCGTGTCGATGATGGCCTGGCGGTCGATCCCCAGAGCCGCAATCTTGCGGGTGGAGAATTCGAGATAGATCACCTCGTCCTGTTCGCCCACGACGTCGATCTTGCCGGCATTGGGCACCGTCAGAAGCTTTTCGCGCGCATCTTCCACGAGATCACGCAGTTGTCGCTGTGAGAGGCCATCGGAGGTAAAGGCGAAGATATTGCCGTAGACATCGCCGAACGTGTCGTTGAAGAAGGGGCCGACGACACCGCTCGGCAGGTCTCCCTTGATGTCGTTGACCATGTTGCGGACCCGGATCCAGTTGCCGGTGACGTCCCTGGCCTTCGTCGTGGGAAGAAGCTCGACGTAGATCGTCGTCTGGCCAGCCTTGGTTTCGCTGCGGGTGTAATCCAGCGCGTCCAGCTCCTGAAGCTTCTTTTCGATTCTATCTGTGACCTGTTTGGTCACTTCCTCGGCAGAGGCACCCGGCCACTGGGCGTTGATGATCATGGTCTTGATCGTGAAAGCGGGGTCTTCTTCGCGACCCAGATTGATGTAGGAGAGGGTACCGGCGATGATGAAGATGATCATGAAGTACCAGACGAGCGAACGGTGATCGAGCGCCCAGTCGGAGAGATTGAACGATTTCACTGGGCATTCTCCTGCTCGATGCGCACGGCCTGGCCGTCTTTAAGTTGGTTGACACCGGCCACCACGACACGGTCACCGGGATTGACGCCTGCTTCGACGACCACGGAACCGCCGGGAACAGAACCTGGTGCAAGGGTGACATCCCGCGAGGACACGTTGCCCGCCTTGGCGTCCACGATCCAGACGAGCGTCTTTTGGCCATCGCGCTTGATTGCGGAAGAAGGTAGACGGATAATGGGCTGCGCATCCGATGTTGCCGTGGCAGTGATGACGGCACCCAGACGCAAGGCGTCCGGCGGATTGACCAGCGCGAGTTTCGTTCTCAGCGTCCGCGTTGCATCATCAGCTTCCGGTGCGACTTCCCGAACCAGGCCTTGCGCGTGATAGGTCGGGTCGAGCTGAAGCGCTACGTCGAATGCGGTGCCGGGCTTGAGCAGTGAAACCGCCGCTTCCGGCACGTCGATCACAGCGTCGCGTTCCTCGGGACGAGCAACGGTGACGACGCTTTGTCCCGCCGACACCACCTGACCAACCTCGGCGGACGTACTGGTGACGACGCCGTCGAACTCGCTTAGCAGGAGTGCGTAGCTCAACTGCTCGTTCGCCTTGTCGAGGTTGGCCTGCGCTTTGGCCAGGTTTGCTTGGGCTGTGGCGCGTTCTTGCTGCGCAGTTTCGAAGGTCGCCTTGGCGGCGGATTGCTTCTCGAAAAGCGTTTGCTGGCGCTGTTCGTTGGTCACCGCATTCGCGTATTGCGCCTGGGCGTTGGAAAGATCCGACTGCGAGCTTCTGACGGCAAGTTCCAGCGAAAGAGGATCGATCGCAGCCAGCACATCGCCTTTTTTCACGATGTCGCCGACCTGAACGTTTCGCGCCACGATGCGACCAAGAACGCGAAAGCCGAATTGCGTCTCAATGCGCGCGTTGACGGTGCCAGGTAGGGTCAAGGTTGCTGCAGGTGCAGGCTGAGCGATAATGGAAAGCACGGGCCGCGGTTTTTCAGCTGGCTCCTCTTCCTTCTGGCAGGCAGACAGAAAGGTGGCGGCAAGCAGAAGCGCCACGATAGTCTTTTGCGATGTCATCGGGCACTTCCTTCATAAGAGACGGTTTCGCCTATAGCCAGAAATTTGGTGCCGGTGGTCACGACGACTTCCCCTTCCGACAGGCCGGAACGAACCGTAAAGCGTTCATTTGCGTATTTTCCCACTTCGACTTTCCGCAAGGAAACGGCGCCGCTCTTCTGGTCTACGAGCCAGACGGCGGGGTGACCGGCGTCCGATGCCATTGCCGACCAGGGAAGTACGATCATGTCGAATGGTTTATAATGCGCGGTCGCGACGATCGGGCTACCGAGCCGTACATCTGCGTTGGCATCAAGCGTAAGTTTGACGCGAATGGTTCCCGTCGTGGTGTCTAGCGCCGGAGAGACTTCCCGAACCGTTGCCTTTATGGGCTTGCCACCAGTCAGTGTCGTGACGATGACATCATGCTGGATTTCGCCGCCCAGAAGCGTGGTTTCATCCGCATTGATCACTGCGTCGCGCGGGCCGTCATGGGCGAGGGTGAAAACAAGTTGGGCCGCCTGCGCGACCTGACCAACTTCCACGCTGCGAGCCGTAATGACGCCATCGGCATCCGCCTTCAGTTCGGTCTGTTCAAGCGCGTCGCGTGCGGTATCGACCTGCGCCTGCGCAGATTGAACGGTCCCCTGTCCTGTCAGCAGTGTTTCCTGCGCCTGATCGAGCGCCGCTCTTGTGGTGACGCCGGTGTTGAAGAGGCTCTGCTGTCGGTCGAACGCCTGCTGCGCCTGTGTCTGCTGGGCTTGCGCCGATTGCAACGTTGCCAGCGCAACCTGAAGATCTGCCTTCTGCTCTTCCGGATCGATACGGGCAAGAACCTGACCGTTAGAGACATGGTCGCCCACGTCCACAAGGCGCTCGACAATACGCCCGCTGACACGGAACGACAGATCGGATTGGACGCGGGCGCTGATCTCACCGGTCGTGGAAGCCGAATCCGTAACCTCGACGGGCTTCACCTTGACCACTTCGACATGCCGCGGCGGCTTTTCCTGAGCTTCTTTTTCAGGCGCACAGGCAGACAGGCCCGACAGGGATGCCGCCATGAGGGCGATTGTTGCGTACCGTCTCATATATTGCCTCTTGAACAATGATGAATAGCTGATACATTTGACTTACCGGACAGTCAATGAAATTATTGTGTGCGCGAATTGATCGGGTGCAGATGGTTAAGGAGTACAATGGCAAGGCTGACACGCGCCGAACAGAAGGCACTTCGCCCCACCCAGATATTGGAGGCTGCCTTCGAGGAATTCGTCGAGCACGGATATACGGCGGCAAGGGTGGAGGATATCGCAGAGCGGATCGGCGTCACCAAGGGAACGGTGTATGTCTATTTTCCAACGAAGGAAGAGATTTTTGCGGCGATGATCCGTCATATCGCCGCTCCGCTTGAGAACTTCGTTTCGAATCTCGGCGACCTGCAAGGAAGCAGTTCAGAGCGTTTGAAAGCGCTCGTTCTGCAGCTCTACGAAAGCTTGCTCTCGGAGAGGCGGCTTCGGCAGCTGTTGCGGTTTGTCATTTCGGAAGGCACCCGCTTTCCGCAGGTTATAGACACTCACCATGACGAATTGATCGAGCCGCTTCTCATGCATATCCAGACGATTCTGGATGACGGGGTGAAGTCTGGCGAGTTCCGGTCCGGCCCCCGGGCAACGGCACGGATCATCTTTGCCCCGGTCATCGCGATGGGTGTTGAAACCCTCATTCACGGGGATCGTCGGGAAACCGAACTTCCAAGCTTCATCGAAGCGCATCTTGATCTTGTGATGTGTGCGCTCGCTGTCTGCCCTCAGCAGCCTGCTCCACAGGGCTGACGATGGAGGATGGTCGGCACCGTCTGTCTTCAGACGTGCTGACCGCCATTGATATGGATTTCGGCGCCGTTGATGTAGGAAGACGGTTCGGTGCACAGGAAATAGATCGTTTCGGCGATCTCAAGCGGATCGCCCAGCCGTTGCATCGGCACCTCCGCCGCCACAAGCTCGTCCGTGCCGGGCGAAAGAATGGAGGTCTCGATCTCTCCGGGCGCGATTGCATTCGCTCTGACACCGCGTCGACCGAACTCGTGGGCCATCTCTCGTGTCAGGGAGCCCAGCGCTGCCTTTGATGCAGCATAGGCCACACCTGCAAAGGGGTGGACGCGAGTTCCGGCAATGGATGTGACATTGACGATCGAGCCCTTCGCGGCCTCAAGCTCAGGCAACAACGCGCGGGCAATCAGCGCTGTGGAAATGAGATTGACATTGAGCACCTGCGTCCAGATATCCGCGTCCGTTCCCATCACGCCAAGCCTGCTTTTATCTGGGCCCTTTGGTGAAATGCCGGCATTGTTGACCAGTGCATGCAAGCGCCCATGCGGCAAGCGCTCACGCACCGTTTCGGCAAGCCTTTCCACTTGGCTCAAGTCTGAAAGGTCGGCTTGAATATGGCTCTCACGGGCCGATGGCCATGCGCATTCTTCTGAAAACGGTTGTCGGGAAACCGTAAGTATGCGCCAACCCTTTGATTGGAAGAGCTTTACAGTTGCATGGCCAATGCCACGACTGGCGCCCGTCAATAACATGTAGCGACGTTCTTCGGTCATTCAGTCACTCTCCGTTGCTGATGGTAAGTTGGGGTGCAGCGGATAGATTGCAAGCGGCTTCATGGATTGGCCGTTCCCATATGATCCGGAAACTTGCGGCTGAGGAAAGGTGACTTGTCGAGACCGAAGCGCCAGGGCTGATCGATCGCTTTCGAAATTCCAATACGCGGACCAGCGATAATTGTGGGGGTAGACGAAGGCGCACTGACGAAGCAGGGGGTGCGGTCCAGGGACACGCCATCCATGTCGCCGGTAATCGCCAGTGCCTGAGAAAGCTTGCCTGGACCGGAGCAAAGTCTGGTCACGCCTTCGACATTGCGGCGCATCTTCATCATGTCGACGCCGCCCGTAGGCTCCAAGGCGCGGATCAGCACGGCAGAGCCCGGAACACACACGATGTTCGCACACCAGTGCAAGCCGTAGGAGCGATAGACGTAAAGATGTCCGGCAGGCCCGAACATGGTGCGATTGCGCGGCGTTGGACCATTGAAGCTGTGGGAAGCAGGATCGTCTGCCCGGTATGCCTCGGTTTCAACGATCATGCCGCTGGTATGATGGATATGCAGAACGCAGCCGATCAGCGCTTTTGCAACGATGACCGCGTCTCTCAAATAAAAGTCTTGGGCAAGGATGGCCATTTGATCCGTTTGTCTGGAACTAGCTCGGTTGTGTGATGTTGTCCCTCGATACTAGCCGAGACACATTCGACTTTGGAGAAAAGCATGACGATTGCAAAGGTTGCGCTGGTGACAGGCGCAGGATCGGGAATAGGTCGAGCGGCAACACTCGCACTGGCCAGCGAAGGATACAGCATCGGCCTCCTCGGGCGCACCAGAGACGAGCTCGAAAAGGTCGCAAAGGAAGTGCGTGCCACCGGACATCAGGCGATCACTCTTGTTGCGGATGTCGCCCATGATGACCAGATGACTGAGGCTTTGGCAAAACTGATAGAACAATTCGGCAGGCTTGATGTCGTCGTTGCAAACGCCGGTATCAACGGGGTCTGGGCGCCCATTGAAGATTTGAAGCCAGCAGAGTGGGACCAGACGATCAGCGTCAATTTGCGTGGTACCTATCTCACCATCAACAAGGCGGTCCCTCATATGAAAGCCAATGGAGGATCGATTATCATCGTGTCGTCCATCAATGGCACCAGAACCTTTACGTCCCCGGGGGCAACCGCCTATTCGGTGACAAAGGCAGGACAACTGGCAATGGCGCAGCAGCTTGCGTTGGAACTTGCCCGATACGGCATTCGCGTCAATGCCTTGTGCCCGGGCGCAATCGACACCGAAATAGATGACAATACCCAGATCCGTGACAAGGAAAAGACCGAGATTCCAGTCGAATGGCCCAAGGGCGAAATTCCGATTTCAAACGGCAGGGCGGGTAGCAGTGAAGACGTCGCTGACCTGATCGTCTTTCTGGCCGGTACAAAGTCGCGTCACATCACCGGTACGCCAGTATGGATCGACGGTGGCCAGGGGCTCCTTGTCTGAAAAGCCCCTGCCTCACTATGTTGTGTTCGTATGATTAACGAACCCGTAACGTAAATTCACGACTCTTTGTCCCAACGGCCGGTTGCCGTCATCCGGCCAACTTCTCTATGTACGTTTCGCTTATAGAGGCGGGCAAGGCGTTTAATGACTGATACGATTTCTTCCGGGTTCGTAGCGACGAAGTTACGGGGCATAAGGACAGCATTTGTGCGGGCAACCTCCGTTGCCGCTTTGTGCGGCGTTCTGGCGGCCTGTACCTCCATGGGATTGGATAGTGCCAATCGTGCGCCGCCCAAACTGTCTTCAAAGGTCGCTGCTTCCATGTCCGCCAAGGGTATGAAGCCTGAGAGCCCCGTTCTCGTGCGTATTTTCAAACAGGAGAGCGAACTGGAGGTCTGGAAGGTCGACAAGACCGGAAACTACGCTTTGTTCAAGTCCTATCCAATGTGCCGTTGGTCGGGAAAGCTGGGGCCTAAGACCAAGAGTGGTGACAGACAAGCACCCGAAGGCTTCTACCATGTCTCCGCAGGCATGCTGAATCCCAATTCGCAATATTACGTGTCGTTCAATCTGGGTTATCCCAACCGTCTCGAATCCGCTTTGGGTTACACTGGCGAAGCGCTGATGGTTCATGGCGCATGTTCGTCGTCCGGCTGTTATGCGATGACGGATGAGCAGGTCGGAGAAATCTATGCGATCGTCGATCGAGCGTTGAAGGGTGGGCAAAAACAATTTCAGGTTCAGGCCTATCCGTTCCGCATGATGGCACGCAATCTGGCGGCATACAAGAACGACCCGAATTTTTCGTTCTGGAAGACCTTGAAGGAAGGCTATGATTCCTTCGAGCTGACACGGCAGCAGCCGAAAGTATCCGTCTGCGGTCGGCGTTATGTCTTCAACAGCGAATTTGCTGGTGGCGAACCGACCGATCCGCTGGCCAGTTGCCCGCCCGTGGCCGCCCAGCTGAACCCGGCACTGGTCGCGAAACTCGATGCTGAGCAGCAGAAACTATCCTTGGCGCTGAATGATGCACCGGCCAGCGCAGCCACGGCCTATGTCGATGGCGGTATGCATCCCAGCTTTAGAGCTATCCTGAAAAACAACGGCGCAAAGAGCATGGCAGCGAAAGTTTCCGGCACCAAATATCCTATCAGCCGCCCGGAAGCGGCGCTTGCAGACCCGTTTGCGGGTGCGAGATGAAACTCAGTAAGGACCTTAATTGACAATGCATGACACCACCCGCAGATCTTTCCTTTTTGGCACAGGAGGTCTTGCATTGACTGCGCTTGCTGGCTGCACGACGACGCCACGCGAGACCGCGCAGGCATCGCGTCCCGTTGCCGATCCCTTCTATGCAGAGATTTACGGCCCGAAACCGGATGAGCAGTTTCCACTACCAGCCATTCCCTATGAGAAGATTGATCCCCGCTTCTACCGACAGATGGTCTCAAACCCCACCGGCGAACGTCCCGGAACGATCGTCGTGGATACAGCCAATCATTTTCTCTACCTGACCTACGAGGGCAATCAGGCGATGCGCTACGGCGTCGGCCTGGGGCGAGCCGGCTTCGAGTGGTCGGGCAGGGGTGTTATCCAGTACAAACGGCAGTGGCCCCGCTGGACGCCGCCAGACGAAATGATTGGTCGACAGCCGGAACTTGCGCCCTACAGCGCAGCAAATGGGGGGATGGCGCCGGGGCTCAACAACCCGCTGGGCGCACGTGCGCTCTACATTTTCAAGGATGGGCGGGATACGATCTATCGCCTGCACGGTTCGCCGGAATGGTGGACCATTGGCAAGTCTGTGTCGTCAGGCTGCGTCCGTCTGATGAATCAGGACATCGTCGATCTCTATAATCGCGTGCCGGATGGAACACCGATTGTCGTCATGGCGGGTGCACCTGCATCTCAAAATGTCGCCATGGCGCCCGGCTTCGAGCCCATGTAACGGATTTTGTCTGGAGGTCAGTGGGGAGGAGTGTGTTCTTCCCACTGAACGCAGATCGAAGCCCCTTGCGACGATGCAGTCGCCGACTGGCTGACAGTAGCCCGCAGACTTTGTGCCATTGCAGTAATGAGGCGTGTCCCAAGGCCGGTGCCCTTGGGAGGGTTGCTGCCGCTGATGCCGATGCCATCGTCCTCAACGGTCAGGCGAACGGTATTGTCTTTCGTTTTCAGCTGGATACGGATATCACCTTCACCATTAGGATAAGCGTATTTCAGCGCGTTGGTGGTCAGTTCGGTCAAAATAACGCCAAGCGAAACAGCCTGATCCGGCGTAGCCTTGATCGTGTCCATATCGGTCGTAATGCGAATTTTCTCGTTGTCGCGCGCCGATCTCGCCAAATCCTGAATGATCGACGAAAGATAGGAAGCAAGCTCGACTTCCCCGACATTATAGGCGGTATAAAGGCTGCGGTGAACGCCCGCTATAGCCGAAATGCGGCTCTGTGTTTCCAGAAGGGCGGTGCGTGCCTCTTCGGTTGCCACGGCATTCAGCTGCATGCGGATCATCGCAGAAACGAGTGACAGGCTGTTTGCAATGCGGTGGTTCATTTCCTTTGCCATCAGCTCGGCCCGTTCCTTGGCCTGTAGCAACTGGCGTTCGGCTTCTTCCTTTTCGCGGCGAAGCTGGAAGTTCTCCCGCGCTTGTTGAATGGAGTTCAGCAACAGCGGAAAAAAGTCGTCGGCAACGTTCTTGATGACGTAATCGGCTGCCCCTGCCTTCAAGGCGTCGATGGCGATTTGCGCCTCGCTGGCACCGGTGACGTAAAGGACGGGAATTTCCCGGGATGCCTCGCCGATGCTCGCCAGGAACTGCAATCCGGTTCCGTTCTGGAAATAGTGGTCGAGAACCACGGCATCGAAGGTGTTGGCGCGAAATTCCTCCAGTCCTGTGCTCACCGAGGCTGCGTGAACCACTGTTATGTCATGACGTCCAAGAACGCGCTGTGCGAGTTTTGCCAGCGTTGGATCGTCATCGACATAAAGTATTCTCAACGTCATGACGCTTTCACGGAACCTGAATTACAGAGAAGAAAAGACCGAGATTTCTGATGGCTGTCGCAAAGCCTTCATAGTCCACCGGTTTGGTAATATAGACATTGGCGCCAAGATCATAGCACTTCTGAATTTCGGTCTCGTCATCCGTTGTGGTCAGCACCACGACCGGAAGACGCTTGGTGTGCTCGTTGCTTTTGATCTGCTCGAGGATCTTGATGCCGGACATATCGGGCAGATTGAGGTCCAGCAAGATCAGCAGGTAGCGGTCCTTGCTCACAAGCCCATCGCGTTCCGGACCCAGTATGAAGTCCAGAGCCTTGTGACCGAGCGTGAAGGGCACGATTTCGTTGTTGACGCCCGCGCGCCTTACATTTTTTTCGATAAGGCGGGCATGGCCTTCATCGTCTTCGACCATGACGATCGTTACTTCCTGGCCTGTGGCTTTCATATATCGCTTCCTCGCGTGATTTTTCGAAGGTCGGTCGGCAATGTCAGGTGGAATGTACTTCCCTTGCCAAGCTCGGAGACGACCGTAATGTCTCCACCTAAATTTCTGATTAGCGAACGAACGTGAGCAAGACCGATGCCTTCGCCCTGTTGGTCCTGCTCTCCCGCACGGCGAAAGAGTTCGAAAATGCGTTCGTAATCGTCTTCGGCGATCCCTCGGCCATTGTCGCTGACGTCGATGCGGACAATGCCCCGCCCCTGTGGCAGGATACGAGCGGAGAGTTCCAGCGGTCTGCCCGGCATCTGGTATTTGACGGCATTATCGAAGAGATTGCCGAGAATCTGATCAAGCGAAATCCTGTCGCTGATCACGGTAAAGCTCTGCACGTCGACATCGATGTTGCCATCGACAGCGGTCACCTGATGGTGAACACTGGCTGCTGCGGAGGTCAGAAGCTCTTTCAGATCGACTTTTTCAGCCTGAAGCTTTCTGCGTCCATCGCGGGAAATCTTCAGAATTGCATTGATCAACTGGTCCATCTTGCGGGTTGAAGACCGGATGAAGCCCATCGCCTCGGGCAAATCTTCCTGCACCGCAATCTTCGCGTCCTGCACATCACGCTCTGACAGCGGAGTGCCATCGGCCAGAACGAAAGCCTGCACGGGTTTCAGCGATGCGTCGAACTCTGACAGGAAGCCCATTATGTTGACAAGCGGTGCGCGAAGATCGTGGGTAACGATATAGGCGAAGCGCTGAATTTCCTGATTGGCTCGGATGAGATCGCGAGTTCTTTCGTCCACGCGTTCTTCAAGGCCGCGGTTGAGCTCATCGACTTCTTCACGCGACCGCATGAGTTCGCGGATATATTTCATGATGAGCGCAAGAGCACCGCCGAGAACGGCAAGGATGGCGACCGCAGCGCCTATGGTGAACCAGCGCAGATTTTCTGCGGCCGACAGCTGATCGGCGACGATGATGCGCAAGCGATCGTCCGTCATGCGCTGGTAGTTGTCCAGCGTCTCGCGGATTGCCCGCATATAGGCAAGGCCTGTGTCGCTGCGCACCAGATCGATGGCGTCAGGCGTGCGCTGCGAGCGAACGAGTTCTACACCGCGCCCAATTTCGGTAAGCTTGGCATCGATGTTTGATTGGAGCGCTTCGAGGTCGCCAATGTAGTTCGGACGGCTTCCAATCCTCTCGACCAGAAGTTCCCGTTTCTTGGGGAGAGTTGTCAGGGCTTCCTGGTAGGGAGCCAGATAGCGGTCGTCGCCCGTCAGCAGAAAGCCGCGCTGACCCGTCTCCGCATCCTGCACCGTTGTCAGGACGTCAACGATGGAAGCGCGCAAGCGGCGCAGATCCGCGGTTTCCTGAGAGTATTTGTTGTTGGCCTGAACAAGCCACAGCGATGTTGCCACCATGCCGATCAGCAGGGCGACACCCAGTCCAAACATGATGAGCGTCCGACGAATGAACGCGGATAATTTTGCCAACGCAAGCTCCGTCGCTTTTTAGTTGGTCCGTAAGTAATCCGCCACTAAGCCCTTATGCAAGACGTTGCTGCGCGATTGGTTAAGTTGTTCACTTTTATCGAACAAGAATCGAGCTGTACCACCGCTGGTAGCCGGGATTGAGCGCTGTGACGGGTGAAATGGCCAATAAAAAAGCCCACCCTCGCGGGTGAGCTCAATGCGTTGGCCGGTGTTCGGGTCTATTAGAGACTGCGGCCGATATCGAGAAATTTCTGTCGGCGCTCGTTGCGCAACTGGTTGCCTGCTTGGGGAACGAGTTCCTTGAGAGCCGCATCAATCGTCTTGCCGGTCGCCTCGATGACCTTTTCCGGGTCGCGGTGCGCGCCGCCCAAGGGTTCCGGGATGATGCCGTCAATGACGCCGAGAGCCTTGAGGTCGTCGGACGTGATGCGCATATTGGTCGCGGCTTCCTTGGCACGGGTGGAATCACGCCACAGGATGGACGCCGCACCTTCAGGCGAAATGACCGAATAGATCGCATGCTCGAGCATGTAGACCCTGTTGCCGGTCGCAATCGCGATTGCGCCGCCGGAGCCGCCTTCGCCGATCACGACGGAGACGATCGGAACATTCGCGTTGAGGCACATTTCGGTAGAACGGGCGATTGCTTCGGCCTGACCACGCTCTTCCGCACCGACGCCTGGATATGCGCCTGCGGTGTCGATCAACGTCACGACAGGCAGGCCAAAGCGGTCGGCGAGTTCCAGAACGCGGATCGCCTTGCGGTAGCCTTCAGGCCGTGGGCTGCCGAAATTGTGCTTGAGGCGCGACTTCGTGTCGTTACCCTTTTCCTGGCCGATGATGGCGACAGGCTGGCCGTTGAAGCGCCCAAGTCCGGCCTGGATGGCTGCATCTTCGGCGAACTTGCGGTCACCGGCCAATGGCGTGAAATCGGTAAAGAGTGCCTTGGCGTAATCGACGAAATGCGGGCGCTGCGGATGACGCGCGACCTGCGTTTTCTGCCAGGCGTTCAGTTTGGAGTAGATGTCCTGCATCGCGTCCTTGACGCGGGACTCAAGACGCGAAATCTCCTCCGAGGTATCTATGCTCTCGTCTTCGGCGGCGAGTTTTTTCAACTCGAGAATCTTGCCTTCAAGGTCCGAGATAGGTTTTTCGAAGTCGAGGTAGTTGTGCATGAGATCCGTTTCCGATCGTTTTGCGCAAGGTTTGACCGGGTGGCCCCGGCGGTTCCGGTCGCTCTAATCAAGGTTTTTGCCCTGTTTGGCAAGGGGGTGGTGCGTTTGTACCAGCTCTTGAAGGCGTTCTTCCAACACATGTGTATAGATTTGTGTCGTGGAAATGTCCGAATGGCCCAGCAGTTCCTGCACTGCTCGCAGATCGGCGCCGTTCTGGAGAAGATGACTGGCAAAGGCGTGACGCATGACATGCGGTGATATCGCCGAGGGGGTAAGACCAGCCCGTATGGCGATGTCTTTTAAATCGCGGGCAAAGACTTGTCGGGGCAGATGCCCCTCTTTGCCGTTGGAGGGAAACAGCCAGAGGCTTTCAGGTTGATCGTCTTTCTGGTGCAGCAGTGTTTTTCTGGCACTGTCGTATTTTTCCATGGCGTCCATGGCCGCACGTGACAAAAGCACCATCCGATCTTTGTTGCCCTTACCCCGGATCATCAGGAAACGCCCCTCGTGCAGTAGAACGGTGCTCGGTAGGGCGACGAGTTCGCTTACACGCATGCCGGTGGCATAGAGAAGCTCCAGCAGAAGATGCATCCGAATACGCGCCATCTGGCCGGGCCCTTCCGTATCCGCCTCCCTGGAAGCCTGGGACAGAAGTGCGGTGACATCTTTGACGCTCATTGTTTTAGGCAGCGAACGGCCCTTGCGTGGTGCATCCAGTATGCCGGTCGGATCATCGCCACGCAGGCCTTCGGAATAAAGGAATTTGTAGAATTGCCGCATCGACGACAGCCGTCTCGCCTGGGAAGACGTGGCGAAGCCTTGCGTTGAAAGGTGCTCCAGATAGGCGGAAAGATCTGCTGTGGCCGCTTCTGCCAGCGTCATGTCTCGCTGTTGGAGAAACGCCTTGAGATCGGTGAGATCGCGCTCATAAGATGACAACGTGTTTTCTGCCGCGCCGCGCTCGGCGCTCATCATTTCCAGAAAACTATCCAGCCTCGCGGCATCATGCCCAGCCATCAGCGTCTACTTTCGATTGCTCATGGCGTGAGCGGGTTCAGCCGTTCCGAAGGGATGCGTACCGTCACTTCCCGCTCACGCGGCTCCACCAGCATGACGAGCGAGAGCATGCTGCCATATATGATGCCCGCAATGGCAGCCAGCACGAAAAAGAATCGAAAAAGGGTTGGCATGGTAACTCCGAGGCGGTCCTAGCGTAATATCGGGTGCGTCGTGTGTGAGGACAAGGTGCAGGAAGTGCGCCTTGCTGCGCATCTTCAAGGTGATTCTCTTTCTATAAGGCGCAATTTGGCTTGACGCTTCGTAAACATTTGCAGATACCGATCCCAAACGGGCCATCATTCATGAGCGAAATCAACACAAGTTTTCATCCTTTCATGGGTGAGAAATCCATAGGTGAAAGAGCGCGGGCAAAGCTCGGAAGACGAAATCTCGTTTTCGTGGGTTTGATGGGTGCGGGCAAATCCGCCATAGGCAGGCTTGTCGCGCAGCAACTCAAAATCCCTTTCGTCGATACCGATGTGGAAATCGAGCGCGTTTCACGCATGTCGATCGCCGAACTTTTCGCTTCGTACGGTGAGGATGAGTTTCGCGCGCTGGAAAAACGGGTCATCAAGCGTCTGCTTCGAGGTGGCCCGAAGGTCGTGTCGACCGGCGGTGGTGCCTTCATCAACGACAGCACGCGCAAGCACATCAAACGCGGCAGTATCTCCATGTGGCTGAAAGCGGACATCGAGGTGCTTTGGGAGCGAGTCAATAAACGGGACAATCGTCCGCTGCTGAAAACCGAGAATCCAAAAGCCACACTGATGGCGCTCATGGAGCGCCGCTATCCGATTTACGAACAAGCCGACATTACGATCGAGTCCCGCGATGTCCGCAAGGAAATCATCGTCAGCGAGGTACTGGAAGCGATCCTCGGTGCAGAGCAGAAGGCATGATCCATGACATCGCATGATATCCATATCGACGAGCGCCTCGTGCATGTTCCTCTGGGCGACAGAGCCTATGACATTCTGATTGGTCCGGGTCTGGTGGCGCGCGCCGGTGGGGAAATTTCCTCTCGACTGAAGGGCAAGCGTGCGGCGATCATAACCGATGAGCATGTCGCGCCGCTGTATCTCGAAGCACTGATGGACGGTTTGCAGACGGACGGTATCGAAGCCGTGTCCCTGACGCTTCCGGCGGGTGAGAAGACCAAGAGTTTCGACCATCTGGTTACGGTGTGCGACACCGTTCTGGCTGCCCGTGTCGAGCGGAACGATGCCGTGATTGCGCTCGGTGGCGGCGTCATAGGCGATCTCGCAGGTTTTGCGGCGGGTATCGTGCGTCGCGGCGTGCGTTTCGTACAAATCCCAACGTCGCTGCTGGCGCAGGTCGATTCGTCCGTGGGTGGGAAAACGGGCATCAATTCCCGTCACGGCAAGAATTTGCTGGGCGTATTCCACCAGCCAGATCTGGTTCTGGCAGATACGGCCGCGCTGGATACGCTCAGCGTTCGCGAATTTCGCGCCGGTTATGCCGAAG
Organism: Rhizobium sp. Leaf262; assembly: GCF_001422245.1. GTDB lineage: Bacteria > Pseudomonadota > Alphaproteobacteria > Rhizobiales > Rhizobiaceae > Agrobacterium. Next base: position 104,509 of record NZ_LMMM01000020.1, on the reverse strand, counting down.
TGGTCAAATACGGCCTCATCGACAAGCCGGAGTTTTTCGAATGGCTGGAAAATAACTGGAGTGACGTTCTGAAAGGCGGCCCGGCCCGTATTCAGGCGATCGCGACGAGTTGCCAGGCCAAGGCCGATGTGGTCGTGGCCGACGAGAAGGAAAACGGCGTCCGCGCCCTTCTCAATCTCGGCCACACCTTTGGCCACGCGCTGGAAGCGGCAACCGAGTATGACAGCAAACGTCTGGTCCATGGCGAAGGTGTTGCTATCGGTATGGTGCTGGCGCATCAGTTCTCGGCGCGTCTAAACCTGGCAAGCCCTGACGATGCCGCCCGTGTCGAAGCGCATTTGAAAGCTGTCGGCCTTCCGACGACCATGAAGGACATTCCCGGAGAACTGCCGCCGGTGGAAACGCTGATGACGGCGATTGCGCAGGACAAGAAGGTCAAGGGCGGCAAGCTCACCTTCATCCTCACGCATGGTATCGGGCAGTCCTTCGTCGCCGACGATGTCGCCGCTTCAGAAGTGCAATCCTTCCTCACCGAAAAGCACCCCGGATAAAGTCCGCAGGCTTCAGAACCGGGTGTTTTCACCCGGGGCTGCGACTTCGATGGCCAGCGCATGCAGGCCCGCGTCGAGTTCCGGCTTTAAAAGTGCATTGATAGCGCGGTGGCGGTCTACCCGTGACTTGCCGGAAAAGCTCTCCGACACTATCTGAACCCGCATATGCGTTTCGCCGGTGCCGGTCATGTCCGGCTGGTGACCCGCATGCAGGTGGCTCTCATCGATCACATTCAGCCGAACTGGCGAAAACGTCTCGTTGAGCTTGTTTTCTATGCGCTCTCGCAGGGGCATCTGTTCAGTCTCCAAATCAGTATTGCGTGTCGAAGGGGCTCTCTAAAAGCCTGCAACATTCCGCTTTGTCAATTCTTGTTTGGCGCGCTTTCGCGTCCCATAATTAGGGTACCATGAAACTGGATTCGAAATATTTCGACCGCATTCGCACACGCCGCAGACGGGAGCCGGAGCCTGAAATCAAGGCGCCGACCTGCCAGTGGGATGGGTGCGACAAGCCGGGCGTTCACCGCGCTCCCGTCGGCCGCAATGCCGAGGGGCAATTCTTCATGTTCTGTTTTGAGCACGTGAAGGATTACAACAAGGGCTACAACTATTTTTCCGGCCTATCGGACAACGAAATCGCCCGTTACCAGAAAGAGGCCATCACTGGCCATCGCCCCACATGGACTGTCGGCGTCAACAAAACCGCCAGCGATAGCCCGCTGCATTCGACCCTTCGTTCGGGCGCGGCCAATGCACGCATTCGCGATCCCTTCGGCTTTGCCGGGCAGGGGCGCTCCGGCGGGCCTCGCTACCAGCAGAGCCGCAAGCTCAAGACTTTGGAACAGAAGGCCTTCGACACGCTGGGCCTCAGTGTGAATGCGACACGGGAACAGATCAAACGCAGCTATAAGGAGCTTGTCAAAAAGCACCATCCTGATGCTAATGGTGGTGATCGCGGATCGGAAGAGCGTTTTCGGGCTGTTATTCAAGCCTACCAATTGTTAAAGCAATCCGGTTTCTGCTAAGCCCTTTCCTGTGACCGCCTGATAGATATGTGGCCGGGTGGCTGCTACCCGCCTTGGAGACGTTATGAGCAAAATTGACCTGGATATTACCAACCTGCCGGATACCACAGTTTCCGTGCGTGATGTTTTCGGTATCGACACGGATTTGCGCGTGCCTGCCTATTCTAAGGGCGACGCCTATGTGCCCGACTTGGACCCGGACTATCTTTTCGACCGCGACACGACTCTGGCCATTCTCGCTGGCTTTGCGCACAATCGCCGCGTCATGGTCTCCGGCTTTCACGGCACTGGTAAATCCACCCATATCGAACAGGTCGCTGCCCGCCTTAACTGGCCGTGCGTTCGCGTCAACCTCGATAGCCATGTCAGTCGTATCGATCTCGTTGGCAAGGATGCCATCGTTCTGAAGGACGGCAAGCAGGTAACCGAATTCAAGGACGGCATTCTGCCTTGGGCCTACCAGCACAATGTTGCGCTTGTCTTCGACGAGTACGATGCCGGACGCCCGGACGTGATGTTCGTCATTCAGCGCGTGCTCGAATCGTCTGGACGCCTGACCCTGCTCGACCAGAGCCGCGTCATCCGTCCGCACCCCGCATTCCGCATTTTTGCGACCGCCAACACCGTTGGCCTTGGTGACACGACCGGCCTCTACCACGGCACGCAGCAGATCAACCAGGCGCAGATGGACCGCTGGTCCGTTGTGACGACGCTGAACTATCTGCCGCATCAGCAGGAAGTGGACATCGTGGTTGCGAAGGTCAAAAGCCTCGACAACGCGAAGGGCCGCGAAACCGCGTCCAAGATGGTGCGCGTCGCCGATCTGACGCGCTCGGCCTTCGTCAATGGCGATCTGTCCACCGTCATGAGCCCGCGTACCGTCATCACCTGGGCGGAAAATGCCGATATCTTCGGTGATGTCGCTTTTGCCTTCCGCGTCACCTTCCTCAATAAGTGCGATGAGCTGGAGCGGACGCTGGTGGCTGAGCATTATCAGCGCGCATTCGGCGTCGAGTTGAAGGAAAGCGCTGCGAACATCGTTCTCAGCGCCTGATATTCCCCGGTTTTCCCGGAGAGTGTCACTCATGAGTTGAAGACGTCACCCTGATACCCCGGTGGATGGGTGACGTTCTGGAATCGACAGGAAAGACAATGGCAGGCCGCGGCGACAATGTGAGACCCAAATCCGGAATGATGATCGATGCGGAACCGCTGCGTCAGGCTATCACAGGATGTGTGCGCTCGATTGCGGGCGATGCGGAAGTCGAAGTCACCTTCGCCAATGAGCGGCCTGGTCTTGCCGGTGAGCGTATGCGCCTGCCGGAAATCTCCAAGAAGCCGACTGCCCAGGAAATCGCGATCACGCGTGGCCTCGGCGATTCCATGGCCCTTCGCCTTGCCTGCCACGATAGTGACGTTCACGCCACAATGGCCCCTCAGGGGCCGGATGCACGGCTGATCTTCGATGCGGTGGAACAGGCGCGTGTCGAATCCATCGGCGCGCGTCGCATGCCCGGCATGGCGGCCAATATGCGCGCCATGAACACCGAGAAATACGCCAAGGCGAATTTCGTCAACATCAACACCCAGGAAGACGCGCCGCTGGCCGAAGCGATCGCCATGATGGTGCGCGAACGTCTCACTGGCGAAAAGCCGCCTGAAAGCGCCGGCAAGGTGCTGGATCTGTGGCGCGACTTCATCGAAGACAAGGCCTCCGCAGACCTTCAGGATCTGTCGAAGGTTGTCGAAGACCAGAAGGCCTTTTCGAAACTCATCCGCAAGATGTTGACTTCCATGCAGATGGCGGAAGATTTCGGTGACGAAGACGATCAGCCGGAAAGCCAGGAAGCCGAATCCGAAGAAGACCAGCCCGCCAGCAATGAAACGCAGGACGAGCAGGTCGAAGAAGAGGCCGGGTCCGATGCCGCCCCTGCCGAAGAGAGCGAAGCCTCTCAGGAGCAGATGGAAGACGGCGAGATGGATGGCGCAGAGATGTCGGAGGACGAAATGTCCGACGACCTCGATGAGGACTCCGAAACACCGGGCGAAACCCGCCGACCCAACAGCCCCTTCGACGACTTCAACGAGAAGGTGGATTACCGCATCTTCACGCAGGAATTCGATGAGGAAATTTCTGCCGAAGAGCTTTGCGACGAAGCCGAGCTGGATCGGTTGCGCGCTTTCCTCGACAAACAGCTTGCCCATTTGCAAGGTGCGGTCGGTCGCTTGGCCAACCGTCTGCAACGCCGCCTGATGGCGCAGCAGAACCGCTCCTGGGACTTCGATCTGGAGGAAGGCTATCTCGATCCGGCGCGTCTGGTGCGTCTGGTCATCGATCCCATGCAGCCGCTGTCCTTCAAGAAGGAACGCGACACCAAATTCCGCGATACGGTCGTGTCGCTGGTCATCGACAATTCCGGCTCAATGCGTGGCCGCCCGATCACGGTTGCTGCCACCTGCGCCGATATTCTGGCGCGCACGCTGGAGCGCTCGGGCGTAAAGGTCGAAATCCTCGGCTTCACCACCAAGGCCTGGAAGGGCGGACAGTCGCGCGAGCAGTGGCTGGCGGGTGGCAAGCCGCCGTCTCCCGGTCGCCTCAACGATCTGCGCCACATCGTCTACAAATCCGCAGATGCCCCATGGCGTCGTGCACGCCGCAATCTCGGTCTGATGATGCGCGAAGGCTTGCTGAAGGAAAACATCGACGGCGAAGCGCTGATGTGGGCGCACAATCGCCTCATCAATCGCCCCGAGCAGCGCAAGATCATGATGATGATCTCGGACGGCGCGCCAGTGGATGATTCCACGCTTTCGGTCAATCCGGGCAACTACTTGGAGCGACATCTTCGTGCAGTGATCGAGCAGATCGAGACGCGCTCCTCTGTGGAACTGCTGGCCATCGGCATTGGTCACGACGTCACGCGTTACTACCAGCGTGCCGTTACCATTGTCGATGCCGACGAGCTCGCAGGTGCGATGACCGAACAGTTGGCTGCGTTGTTCGAGGATACGAGCAATGCCCCGCGCCGCTCTGGCAGGATGCGCCGTGCGAGCTAGGCTCGCGGGCCGCAAAGTCGTGCGGTTCTTCACGGTGATCGGTCTCGTTGCAGCCACGCTTTTTCCTGACGAGATGGCGGCCTCGACCATTCGCGTCGAGGTCACGGCGCAGCCTATAATGGATTTCAAGGTCGGGTCTGCTCAGAAGCACTTCGGCAAGCTGGAGTTTATGGGCGGTTTGCTCATGAAATCACCCGAGCCACTGTTCGGTGCCATCTCCAGCATTCGTTTTTTGCTGGATGGACAGAATTTTCTGGCGGTGCTGGATACCGGACACTGGATGAGCGGCACGCTGGAACGGGGTGCGACCGGCGCACTCTCCGGTTTGTCGAATGTCAGCATCGATGCGATGCTGGACCAAAACGGGCAGGCGGCAAAGCGTAAAGTGGACATGGATGCCGAGGGGCTGGCAGTGCGCGGTGTGCAGGCTTTCGTCAGTTATGAGCAACAACCGCGAATCGATATCTATCCTTACGAAAATCGTGTGACTGCAAAGCCGGTCGGGCATTTGCCGCACCTTATTCCCGATAGCGAGTTTCGTCGAAACGCAGGCATGGAGACGCTCGCACTCTCGCCTGCCGACGGACCCTTGAAGGGCGCTATGGTGACGGTCGCCGAGGCCAGTCTTGACAGAAATGGCAACCTCTTTGCGGCTGTTCTAGAGGGTCCGCGAAAGGGACTTTTTGCAGTGGCAAAAAACGCGTCCTTTTCCGTCACCGATGGCGCATTTTTGCCTGATGGCGATCTTCTCCTGCTTGAGCGACGGTTCAATTTTGCGGAGGGGATCGGCATGCGCATCCGCCGCATCAAGGCCGATGCGATCAGGCCCGGTGCCGTCGTCGATGGAGACATCCTTCTCGAGGCTGATCTGTCCTACCAGATTGACAATATGGAAGGTCTCGATGTTGTGAAGGCGCCGGATGGTTCGCTTCGTCTCATCCTCGTTTCCGACGACAACCACTCTTTTCTTCAGAGAAACGTCATGCTCGAGTTCAAGTTGACGGAATAAGCTGCCATCTAAGTTCTTTCTGGCATGATTTTTTTGGATGAGCGCACTTTCGCTCAGCTGTGCTCGTCATATGTCGAAATTCTAAATCTCCTACAGATTACAGTAATTTAATCTTCCATCATCTTTCGTTTTCAGTGTTTGGCGCGTTAAGTGTGCAGGGAAAAACGATGGTTGCGTCGTCTTCAAGTCGCAGGGTGCAAATGATGGCTCTGATGGCATCAGCGGCGTAATACAACCGTAATTTCTATAGAACTATACTGATCGAAATGTAATGCCTGCGCAAAGGACGATGTATTTACTGTTCCTTCAGTAAGTCAAAAACCTTTGTGCTTCATAGGCGACGTGCCTTCTGTCCATCGGATTCATATCCTCCAAAGGACTACCGGATGAAGTACATTTTAACCCTCGTGGCGGTCGCGGCCTTTTCGGTACTGCTTTTCGTCTATCGCAGCGATTTGCAGCCCTATCTTCCTGCTTGGGCAAGCCAGACGAGCGCGACCAAGGATACGGCGCACGCCTCTGGTTCAGGGCAGTCAAGGAATGGTGAACGGCATGGCGGGTCAGCCCAGGCTGGTGGCCGTGCGATCGCCGTTACGGTGGCCGTTGCCAAGACCGGCTCGTTGCCCATCATGCGCGAAACGATCGGCACCATCGTGCCGGTGGCTTCCACGGCGCTCACCAGTCCGATTTCTGGCATCGTTGCCAATGTGCTGGGTAAGGACGGCGCAGAGGTGAAGGCGGGAGATCTCCTGATCCAGCTCGATGACCGCACGATAAAGGCAAATATCCAGCGTGACGAAGCCCAGCTTGTCAAGGATCAGGCGACGCTTGATGCTGCGAATGCCACGCTTAACCGGGTGCAGACATTGGCCAAGACGGGTGTCGATACGCAGCAGCAGGTCAGCGATGCCGAATCTGCCGCCAAACAGGCGGCTGCGACCTTGCTGGTCGATCAGGCCAATATCGCCGCCGATAAAGTCACCCTGTCGCAAACCCAGATACGCGCGCCTTTCGACGGTAAGCTCGGGGCTATGCTGTTTTCCGCCGGTGCTTATGTCGCCCCGGGCACGGATGTGGTGCTGCTGACCCAGATGAAGCCGGTTTATGCGGAGTTCATGCTACCGGAGCCCGATCTCGATCTCATCCGCACCACGCTGACCAACAACAGTCTGACGGCCGAGGTGTATCCGACGCAAGGTGATCCGGCCAACAGTTCCGCTACCGGCAAGATCGTGTTTATCGATAACCTCGTTGATGCGGCTTCCGGCACATTCAAGCTGCGGATGCTTCTGGATAATGAGGGAGAGAAATTCTGGCCGGGACAATCGTTAAAGGTCGATGTCAAGGCGGGACAGGCGGACAATCTGGTCGTCGTCCCCATGGTGGCGCTTCAGCCATTGTCGGGTGGCTACGTTTGTTATGTGGTAAAGCCTGACAACACCGTTGAGCAACGCAAAGTGACGGTGGCTGTGAGCGACGGTAATAGTGCTGGCATATCGCAGGGATTGGCGCAGGGCGAGACTGTCGTGACCGAAGGGCAGGCGAGCTTGACCAACGGGACACACGTCATGGTGAAAAATCCGAGCGAAGGCGCGGATGCTGCAGCTAAGATATCTCAGAACGGTGCATCGCTATGAATATTTCCGAGATATTCATCCGCAGACCCGTTGCAACGATCCTGTTGATGATTGGTGTTCTGCTGGCCGGTGCTTCCGCCTATCGCAACCTGCCTGTGGCCGCGCTGCCGCAGGCCGACTTTCCGACCATCAACGTCTCTGCCCAGCTTGCCGGTGCCGCTCCCGATACCATGGCCAGTTCGGTGGCCACCCCGCTGATCAAGCAATTCGAAACCATCGCAGGCATCGATACGATCACGGCAAGCTCTTCGCTTGGCAGCACACAGATTACCATTCAGTTCAATCTTTCGCGCAACATCGATGCCGCCGCAGCCGATGTTCAAGCCGCGATTGCGCGCACGCAGCGGCAACTGCCCGACAATATGACATCGCCACCGAGCTATCGGAAGGCAAACCCGGCGGATGCCGCCGTCATCATTCTTGCCTTGACCAGCGATGGGGCAGAGCTGACGAAGATGGACGACATCGCCGAAAATATCATCTCTCCGGCGCTCTCCACGATATCGGGCGTCGCGCAGGCGCAGATTTTCGGTGCGAAGACCTATGCGGTCCGTGTCGAGGTCGATCCGGCTAAGCTCGCCAGCCGTGGAATATCGCTGAATGGGCTGTCCACGACATTGGCCGCCGCCAATGACCAGTCGCCGATCGGCACGCTGCAGAATTCTTCTCAGGCCCTAACTCTGGACGCATCGACCCAGCGAACGGATGCCGCTGCTTTTCGCACCCTGATTATCGCCAATCCGAACGGGCGCATCGTGCGCTTGCAGGATGTCGCAACGGTCAAGGACAGTGTCGAAGTCGTCAATCAGGGTAGCTGGCTGGATGGCACGCCCGCAATCGTTCTTTCCGTGCAGCGCCAACCGGGTGCCAATACGGTCGCCGTGGTGGATGCCATAAAGGCCAAGCTGCCGGAATTGCAGGCGAGCCTGCCCGCCAACATGCATATCAATGTTGTCAACGACGCGTCTGTATCCATCCGTGCAGCGGTTGCTGATGTCGAGACGACGCTGATGGTGACACTCGGTCTCGTTATTCTTGTCATCTATCTGTTTCTTCGCCAGGTCTGGGCCACATTTATTCCCGGCCTTGCCGTGCCGCTGTCGCTGGTCGCCACGCTGGGAGCCATGTATGCGCTCGGCTATTCCATCGACAATATTTCTCTGCTCGGACTGACGCTTTCCGTTGGTCTCGTGGTTGATGACGCCATCGTCATGCTGGAAAATATCGTCCGCAAGGTCGAAGAGGGCATGCCGCCTTTTCAGGCCGCTGTCGAAGGGGCGAGCGAAGTCACCGGCACCATTATTTCAATGTCGATCTCACTGGTTGCGGTCTTCCTACCCATCCTTCTCATGGGGGGCATCGTCGGGCGCGTCCTGAACGAGTTTGGTGTGGTCGTCACGCTGGCCATCATGTCATCGGCCATCGTGTCCCTAACCGTCACACCCATGCTGGCAGCCCGCCTGCCACATCATGCGGCACCAGAACAACGCAAGAAGACATTGTTTGATCGCGCGACCGATGCGTATGGACGTTCGGTGGGCTGGTGTCTCACGCACCGCTTGGTCGTCATCGTCATGTTCGTTTTGACCTTGATCGGTTCTGGCTGGATGTTCTCCAGTCTTGCCCGCAGCTTCTTCCCGACGGAAGACATAGGCCTGCTGACGGTGTCGACACAGGCGCGGCAGGATATTTCCTATAAGGCCATGAGCGGGCTCCAGTCACAGGCTGCCTCTATTCTGTCCGCCGATCCAGCGGTGGCCCACGTGACATCGACACTTGGCTCAGGGCCTGGTGGTTCGGCCTTGAACTCCGGTACACTGCTGGTGCAGCTCAAACCCGCCGAGCAGCGGCCCGCACTTGAAGTCACGCTTGCCAGCCTGCGACGTTCGCTCTCGGGGATCGCGGGTCTGAAAACCTTTATCACGCCGCAGCAGAGCCTGCGTTTCGGCGGCCGTAGCACCCAGAGCCTTTATCAGATCGTGCTCCAGTCCATCGATGCATCTGCGGCGCGTCAGTGGTCGCAAACACTGGGCGACGCCATGCGTGCCGATAATGCGTACTTCGTCGATGTCGCTTCCGATTTGCAGGACAACGCACTTCAGGCGCATGTCGAGGTGGACAAGGACAGGGCTAACCGCCTCGGCGTAACCTCTGAAAGCCTGCGTACGACGCTAGAGGCAGCTTTCGGCAGCTATGTCGCGACGCAAATTCAGACGACGGGCAACAGCTACGACGTCATTCTGGAATACGATCAGTCGGTAGACTGGACCGAACAGTCACTTGGCGCGCTGCGGGTTCCCTCAGCATCGGGAACGCTGGTGCCATTGGCAAGCTTTGCCACGATCACGCGCAAACCCGGGCCAGTGACCGTCAACCAGACAGGGCAGCTGACATCTGTCACGCTGTCGTTCAACCTGCCTGCTGGCGTTTCGCTTGGTTCTGCGACCGAACAGATCGACGTTTTAAAGCAACAGATACAGCTTCCCGCGACGGTAACGACCAACCTTGCCGGTGCGGCGCAAATCTTCAAGCAGACGAGCGACAGCACCGGTCTGCTGATCGGCGCTGCCGTACTGACGATCTATATCGTGCTCGGGGTTTTCTACGAAAGCTTCCTGCACCCGCTGACGATCCTGTCAGGCCTGCCATCTGCGGCATTCGGTGCGTTGCTGACATTGAAGCTGTTCGGCTTCGACCTCTCCATCATCGCGCTGATCGGCCTGTTGATGCTGATCGGTATCGTGAAGAAGAATGCAATCATGATGATCGATGTCGCCCTGACCCTTCAGCGTGATGAGAAAATGCCGACGATCGAGGCCATTCATGAAGCTGCGGTCAGGCGTCTGCGTCCCATCATGATGACGACCTTTTGCGCCCTGTTCGGTGCGCTGCCCATCGCGCTCGGCACCGGTGCCAGCTCGGAATTGCGACAGCCATTGGGTATTGCAGTCGTTGGCGGCTTGATCGTCAGTCAAATCCTGACGCTCTTCATGACACCCGTTATCTTTGTGGAAGTTGAACGGTTTTCCGAGTTCCTGAAGTCTCTCTGGACTCGCAGACATCCTGAACCGGCGATGCAATGACACGAACGACAAGACTGCCATATAGAGAATGGCAGCCTTGTCGCCGATGACGCCAGCTTTCAGAGACGGTCCCCGTTCGCATCGAACAGGTGGAACCGGCCCGGATCGGCTGTTATCGTCAGTGTTTCCGCGATCTCGATGGCTGAGCGGCCCGGCACACGAAAGACGATAGGGGAGCCATCAGATATTTCTCCATGGACATAGCTTTCGGCACCAACGAGTTCCACCGCCGCGACCTTGACAGGTATCTGGAAGGGGCTGGCCGATGTGGAATCCGCAATGGTGATATCTTCCGGGCGGATTCCGATCGTCGCCGCATGTGCAGGAATTGTGCCATTTTCCGGTGTCTTCCATACCGTTCCATTGAGCGGCAGCAGGTTCATGGAAGGAGAGCCGATGAAGGTCGCGACAAAGCTCGTTGCAGGTTTTTCGTAAAGCTCGATCGGCGTCCCAACCTGTTCGATGCGACCCGCGTTCAGAACCACCAAACGGTCGGCCAGCGTCATGGCCTCCATCTGGTCATGCGTCACATAGATGCTGGTGGTCGCCAGCGATCGTTGCAGTCGGCGAATTTCCACCCGCATCTGCACGCGCAGCTTGGCGTCGAGGTTTGATAAAGGCTCATCGAACAGAAACGCGGATGGCTTGCGCACGATGGCTCGACCCATGGCAACACGCTGACGCTGACCGCCCGATAGCTGCCTTGGCTTGCGTTCCAGATATTGCTCGATCTCGAGCGCACGCGCCGCTTCGGTAATGCGGCGATCGATCTCGTCCCTCGGCGTGTTGCGGTTCTTCAGCCCGTAAGCAAGGTTTTGGCGCACGGTCATATGGGGATAGAGCGCGTAGTTCTGGAAGACCATGGCAATGTCGCGCTCTGCCGGTTCCAGTTCGTTGACGCGTTTGCCTGAAATGTTGATGTCGCCGGAGCTGATGCTCTCAAGCCCGGCAACCATGCGCAGCAGGGTGGATTTGCCGCAGCCCGAGGGACCGACGAGCACGATCATCTCGCCATCCTGAATGCTCAGCGATACGCCTTTGATCGCCTCGACATTGCCGCCATAGACCTTGCGGACGTCTTTAAGTTCGATTGTTGCCATTATTTTTCAGTCTCCACCAAGCCTTTGACGAACCAGCGCTGCATCAACACCACGACGATGACGGGCGGAATGATGGCGAGGATCGCAGTGACCATCACATAATTCCATGGCGTCGAAGCGTCGGTGAAATCCACCATGCGGCGCAGGCCGATAATAATCGTGTTCATTTCGGCGCGATCCGTCACCAGAAGCGGCCACAGATACTGGGTCCAGCCATAGATGAAGAGGATCACGAAAAGGGCGGCGATATTTGTCGTCGAGAGCGGCAGCAGAATATCGCGCATGAACCGGAACGGTCCGGCATTGTCTATGCGGGCGGCCTCCACCATCTCGCCTGGAATGGTCAGGAAGAACTGCCTGAACAGGAAGGTCGCGGTGGCTGATGCCATCAGTGGCAAGGTCAAACCGGCATAAGTGTTCAGAAGACCAAGGTCCACAATGACCTTGTATGTCGGCAAAATGCGCACCTCTACGGGCAGCATCAGGGTGACGAAGATCATCCAGAAGAAACCCATGCGAAAGGGGAAGCGGAAGAACACGATGGCAAAAGCCGACAGGAAGGAAATGATGATCTTTCCGATGGCAATCGCCAAGGCCACCACGAAGCTGTTGAAAAGCAGTCGTTCGAGGCTGACGCCAACCACGCGCTCTACCCCGCCGGAAATTGCCTCGTGATAGTTTTCGGCCAGATGTCCGGAAGGCAAAAGCGATAGAGGCGGGCGCAAGATATCCGTAGAGGTCGCGGACGAAGCGATGAAGGTATAGTAGATCGGAAAAGCGACGATCACGATGCCGATAATCAGCATCAGATGCGCCATGAGTGTTGCGATGGGTCGGTTCTGGATCATGTGTCTTGCCTCAACCGTAATGCACGCGCCGCTCGACGAAGCGGAACTGGAAGGCCGTCAGAGCGATGACGATAACCATCAGAACAACGGATTGGGCCGCTGATGAGCCAAGGTTCAAATTGACGAAGCCGTCGTTGTAAACCTTGTAGACCAGCGTCTCCGTAGCCTTTGCGGGTCCGCCGCCCGTGACCGAGTGAATGATGCCGAACGTATCGAAAAAGGCGTAGACGGTATTGACCACCAAAAGGAAGAATGTCGTCGGTGCCAGAAGCGGGAAGATGATCGTCCAGAAACGCCGCGCGCCGCGTGCGCCATCGATGGCGGCAGCTTCCAGCAGCGATTTCGGAATGGCCTGCAGGCCCGCCACGAAAAACAGGAAATTGTAGCTGATCTGTTTCCAGGCCGCTGCGGCAACCACCAGCGTCATGGCCTGATTGCCGTCCAGCAACGGGTCCCAGGCGATGCCGTTACGGCGTAGAATATAGGCGAAGGTGCCCATGGCAGGGTTGAACATGAAGAGCCAGAGCATGCCCGCCACCGCTGGCGCGACCGCATAGGGAATGATCATCATGGTGCGATAAAAGCCTTTTCCCCGCACCACCAGATCGGCAGCTGTTGCCAGCAACAGTGCCACACCCATTGACAACAGAGCGGTGGCAACGCTGAAAATCACAGTCACTTTAAGCGCATGCAGGTAATTCGGGTCCGACAGAATATTGGAGAAATTGTCGAAGCCGACGAAAGCGCTCTGAAGTCCGAAAGGGTCTTCCCGCATCGCCGACTGATACAGCGCCTGGCTCGCCGGCCAGAAAAAGAACACGACGGTCAGGACGATTTGTGGAGCGACGAGAAAATAGGGAAGAATCTTGTTTGGAAAGACAACGCTTTGCAAAGTCGGGCTCCTTTAGCGCAGGTCCAGCAAGCGGCTCTGCGAATGGAATGGCATAGAAATTCTAGAGCATTCAACCGCGTTGTGTAGGGCGGTTGGGGTGATCACGGACTGAGGCTGTGTGGAATATTCATTCCATCTTTTGCTATGGCTGCGCGGGCTGGAAGACCGCGCAGCCAAAAGCGGATTACCGTCCGATGGCCTGCTGGATAGCCGCGTTGCCGCGTTCGACGGCCTTGTCGAGAGCAGCCTTGGCATCCTGTTTGCCTGCAAGCATCGTTTCGAACTCTTCGTTCATGATGTCGCGAACCTGTGGCAGGTTGACCAGACGAACACCCTTGGAGTTTTCTGTCGGCGGCTTACCCATCATCTGCAGCAGAGGCGTTTCGCGGGCCGGGTTCTTCTCGTAGAAGCCGGATTTCTTCGTGTCCTCATAGGCTGCAATCGTCACAGGCATATAGCCGGAGACCTGATGCAGGCGAGACTGGATTTTGGTCTGGGACAGGAAGTGGAAGAATTCTGCAGTCCCCTTGTATTCGTCATCGGATTTACCGCCGAAGACCCACAGGCTGGCGCCGCCGGGGATGGTATTCTGCGGACGGCCTTCGCCTTCGTAATAGGGAAGCTGGCCGATGCCGTAGTTCATGCCGCTCTTGACGATATCGCCCAGACCGCCGGATGATTCAGTCAGGATGCCGCATTCGCTCGAGGTGAAAAGCTGCTTTGCTTCCGATGTGCGTCCGCCATAACGGAAGGTGCCGTCTTTGGCGAGATCGGCAATCGACTGGAAGTGCTTGACGAAGGGCTCTGCATTGAACGCCAGCTTGACATCCGTACCGCCCAGACCGTTTTCATTGCTGCCGTAGGAAAGGTTGTTCCAAGCTGCGAAATTTTCGGTCTGAATCCATGTCAGCCATGTGGATGTAAAGCCGCAAGGGGCGGCACCGCTGGACTTGATCTTTTTGGCAGCTTCAAAAACTGCTGGCCATGTCTTTGGTGGGTTTTCAGCGTCCAGACCAGCCTTCTTGAAGATGTCCTTGTTGTAGTACATGATCGGCGACGAGGAATTGTAGGGGAAAGACAGCATCGTGCCATCTGGTTTGGAGTAATAAGCAACGATACCAGGCAGATAGTCGGCCTTGTTGAATTTATATCCACCCTTTTCCAGCACCTCTGCGACCGGTACGATAGCGCCCTGCGCACCCATCATCACGCCGCTACCGGCATCAAAAACCTGAATGATGGCAGGCGGCTGCTTGGCACGGAACGCGGCGATGCCGGCATTCAGGGTTTCCGGGTAGGTTCCTTTGAAAACCGGCAGAACCTTGTAGTTGGACTGGCTTTCATTGAATTCCTTGGCGAGCTGTTCAACGACTTCGTTGTTTGCCCCGGTCATGGCGTGCCACCACTGGATTTCCGTGGCGGCCATGGCGCTTGAAGCCATGAGCGTAGCAAGAACTGCGGATGTCACCGAAGTGAGAACGGCTTTCATGGAATTTCCTCCCTACCATGAACTCGATTATGACACGATTTGGAATCGTCTTTTACTTCTTGCTCACTTACGCCGATAGCCGCAACTCATTTTTTGCGATGGCAGGCCTCCAATAGTCGAGGTGCGACCGAAACAATCTGCAAATCAGTTGCTCATAACGTCCTTTGCGCGTCTTTGGCGTGGTCTAAAAGGATTTCGTTCTGTCTGTGGATATCGTAAACGATGATACGATCGGGTTGTGGAGTATGGCGTGGATGGCTGTGAACGATAAGTCGGATGATAAGGAGAAGCAGACCCATCGCAGGGGATTTGGCGTTTCCACCGTTTATGAAACGCTGCGCAACGAAATCATCGAACTGAAACTTGCACCCGGAAGTCCGATTGACGAGGTCCAGCTTTCCGAGCGGTTTGAACTTTCCAGAACCCCCATTCGTGAAGCCCTGGTCAAATTGTCCGCGGAAGGGCTGATCACGACCCTGACCAATCGCGCAACGATCGTATCCCAGATCGACTTTCTCGGTCTGCCGGAATTTTTCGACGCACTGACTTTGATGTACCGGGTAACGACGCGGCTTGCCGCCGCACGGCACCAACCGGACGACGTCACCAGAATACTGGCAATGCAGAAGTCCTTCGAAACGGCGGTGCGGGAGCGCGACGTTCTTGCCATGATAGCAACCAATCGCGATTTCCATGCCGCAATCGCCGTTGCCGGACGCAATCGTCATTATACCGAACTTTTCACGCGCTTGCTGGATGAGGGACGGCGCATTCTCAGGCTTTATTATTCGTCTTTCAACGATGTCCTGCCTCGTCAATATGTGACCGAGCACGAGGACATGATTCAAGCCATCATCGAACGGGATACCGACAAGGCCGACCGTATTGCGCTCGAGCATGCGGACCAGATTGTTCAGCAGATACGCTCGTATATTGCCGCAGATACCCGCCAGAGCGTCAGTCTGACCCTTTAAAGCTCGACAAGGCAGCGCCATCACCATGGTATCCGCTCGCTTCAACGCTTTGTATTTTGTTTGTCGACAATGGTTTCTGGCCGTGCTAGGCAAGGGCATGAGACTTATGGCGTTTACGCTTTCATTGAAGAGGCACCACGATGGCTGATACGATATTCACCGGCTGCATTCCCGCTCTGATGACGCCGTGCAAGGCAGACCGCACGCCGGATTTTGACGGTTTGGTCAAGAAGGGCAAAGAGCTGATCGCGGCTGGCATGTCGGCGGTCGTCTATTGCGGCTCCATGGGGGATTGGCCGCTCTTGACCGATGAAGAGCGTCAGGAAGGCGTGCGTCGTCTGGCGGAAGCAGGCGTTCCTGTCATCGTCGGCACGGGTGCTATCAACACCAAGTCTGCCGTCAGCCACGCTGCGCATGCGGCAAAGGTTGGCGCGAAGGGTCTGATGGTCATTCCACGCGTGCTGTCGCGCGGTTCCTCGTCTTCTGCCCAGAAAGCGCATTTTTCGGCCATTCTGGAAGCTGCAGACGGTTTGCCAGCGGTGATCTACAACAGCCCCTATTACGGCTTTGCCACCCGCGCCGACCTGTTTTTCGATCTTCGCTCGCGTTACTCCAACCTCATCGGCTTCAAGGAATTCGGCGGTAAGGCCGACATGACCTATGCGGCTGAAAACATCACCGCAGGCGATGATGATTTGACCCTGATGGTCGGCGTGGATACCGGCGTTTACCACGGCTTCGTCAATTGCGGTGCAGGCGGTGCCATCACCGGCATCGGCAACGCCTTGCCGAAGGAAGTGCTGCACCTCGTTTCCCTGTGCGAAAAAGCCGCGAAGGGCGATGCGACTGCGCGTCGCGATGCGCGCGAGTTGGAAGAAGCGCTCACCGTGCTTTCCGCTTATGACGAAGGTCCGGACCTCGTGCTTCACTACAAATATTTGATGGTTCTGAACGGCGACACGGAATACGCGCTGCATTTCAACGAGACGGATGAGCTTAGCGCCTCCCAGCGCCGTCAGCTGGAAAATCAGTATGCCCTGTTTAAGGCATGGTACGCGTCGCGTTATCCGAATTGATCGCTCGGCTGAGCCAAAATACACAAACAAAAATGCGCCCCATCGGGGCGCATTTGCTTTGACGGAATGCTGTGTTGATCAGGCGACCTGCTTTTCGGCGATGTCGCTGTGCTCGCGCACCGTCAGATAATCGACCAGATCCTTGATCGTCACGACGATCAGGCCATGCCGTTCGGCAAAGACTTCCAGCTGTGGCAGACGCGCCATGGTGCCATCGTCATTGGCCACCTCGCAGATCGTGCCGGAGGGGAACTTTCCAGCGAGACGGCAGAGATCGACCGCTGCTTCCGTATGGCCCGTGCGGCCCAGAACGCCGAGCGGGTTGGCGCGCAGGGGAAAGATGTGACCCGGACGCGCAAAATCATCCGGCTTTGCTTCCGCAGAAACCAGCGCGCGCACCGTCTTGGCGCGGTCGCTGGCGGAAATTCCGGTCGTGGTACCGGGAATATAGTCCACCGAAACCGTAAAGGCCGTTTTGTGGAACTCGGTATTGCGCGGCACCATAAGGGGAATGTCGAGCTCATCCAGTCGCTCACCTGGCATGGCCACGCAAATGAGACCACGCGCGTGGTTCATCATGAAAGCAACCTGTTGAGGGGTGATGCTGTCTGAAGCGACGATGATATCGCCTTCATTCTCGCGATCTTCGTCATCCACGACGATGATCATGTCACCGCGTGCAATGGCTGCAACCGCATCTTCAATTTTCGCAATAGTCATTTCATGCCTTTCAAGGGTTATGCCGTTTCCAGCACTTTCGCGTTTTTAAAAACGCCAAATTTCCCTTGGGCGAACAACGCAACGGTCCCCCGCAACGTGCGGGTTATGCCACCTTGTTCTCTTCCATCCGGACTATACCGTCGGCTCCGGCATCTCACCGGATCTGCTGACCTTTCGGCGTGAGCCGAAAGCGCTCGCGGGCTCCGGGAAAATCCCGATACCGCCGGTGGGGAATTGCACCCCGCCCTGAGAACAATGCAAACATAGGTCATCGATGCTGCCATAGGCAAGAGGCAAACATTGCTTGAGGATGGTAAATTGCGAAATGGATTTTCGTTTAATCCGAGGCATTTGGCAGTGCTAAAACGCGGAGCCCTCTAATCAGAATGGCGACGGCACTTACGACCGCCAACCTTCTTCTCAGGACTCAAATCGGATAAGGCAGGAGATATCGATCTCTGATCGTCCTTCCCTCGTATTCCCGCGGATAGACGCCTCTATCCTGCAAAATTGGCACGACCTGTTCCACGAATTCGATGATGTCATCCGGCGCGCGTGGGGGCTGGAGGGTGTATCCGTCTACGGTGCCGTCCTGCCACAAATCGATGATGCCATCTGCCACTTCTTCAGCGGTACCCAGCAGCAGGCGGTGATGTCCCTCGGAGCGTCGCACGACTTGGCGGGCCGTCAGCCGCTCATGGGTCAGGAGGTCGGAAAGGCCGAGCCCCATGCCGACGGCCCATTGGCGGTTCTGGTCCGGTATGAATTCTTCGGCATTCAGTACGGCATCCGGGTCGAAGCTGTTGGGATCGAGACCATTTTCTTTGATGAAACGGGCGATTAGTCCGTCTTCAGAACCCGTGCCGCTGAAGAGTTCGTGTTTTCTCAAGGCCTCTTCGCGGGTCTTGCCCAGAATGACGACGAGGCCCGGAACGATGCGGATGCCGGATGGATCTCGGCCGAGGGCAACGGCCCGGTCCCGCACTTTCTTGCCGAATGCCCGCCCGGCGGGACGTGATAGAATGTTGCAATAGATGATTTCGCCGTGCCGCGCAGCAAGATCGATGCCGCCTTCCGACGCGCCTGCCTGGGCGATGACAGGATGGCCCTGCGGCCCACGCGGTACGTTGAGCGGACCTTTGACGGTGAAGAAGTCACCCTCATGCTCGATGGCCTGAGCGCTCACCGCGTCCCAGAAAAGGTCGTCCGGAACGGCTTGATCACGGCGTTCGTCCCAACTGGACCAGAGTTTTTTGGCCACATCCAGAAACTCCGTGGCCTTCGCGTAACGCTCGCTGCGCGGCGGCAGTGGCGCGTTGCCGAAATTGGCTGCGACATTTGGATTGAAGGAAGACACCACATTGATGATCAGGCGACCACCCGAGACGATGTCGATGGACTGCGTCCGTCTCGCCAGATTGTAAGGGGAGTTATAGGTGGAGGAAATTGTCGCCACGAAGCCGATGTCTGGCACTTGGGCCGCAAGGGATGTGGACAGGATCAGCGGATCGATGGTGTGAAACGGCCGGCTGAGCGGATCGGTCAGAAGTGCTGGATGGTCCGACAAAAACACCGCATCGAACCGCCCCTTATGGGCGATTTCCGTCAGTCGGCGGTAATAGCCGATATCATTGATGTCGTGCCGGGTACCGGTGCGGTATTTCCAGGCATTGGGAAGATAGCCAGTCGTGTTGATACCAACGTTCAGGTTCAGCCGGCGTTGTGGTCTGCTCATGCGTCTGTTTTTTCTTTGTCTGTTTGCACCGCTACTCCCACGCTACCATTGGCGGGCGGAGAGGCACCGTTGACGGCGAAATCGCCGACGATCCGGTCGTGGTAGATGCGTGGATTATGGGAGGTGATGGTGCGTGCGTTGCGCCAGTGACGGTCCAGTCCATGGCTGCGTTTGGCGGCAGAGGCACCAAGGGCGTCGAAAAGCGTAGTGGATGCTTCGAGTATCAGTTTACTGACAACCGTCACCGATTGGCTGACTTCGATTTCAGCGTTGCGGTTGGCAAAGGCAATCTGCTCTTCGTCGCCAGAAAGGTTGGCGTCATAGGCTGCTTGCAACGCCTCCGCTGCCTTCAGCACGATGGCGCCCGCAGTATAGACTGCACCCCGCACTTGGCCGACGACCTGGAGGATTTGCGGGTCATCCGCAAAGCGGCCGGCGTTGCTGCGCTGATAGACCCGCTTTCGATCCGCCACGAGGCGCGCCAGATCCGAGGCCGCAGCGCGGCCTATGCCGGCAAGCGATGCCAGATGAACCAGTTGGAAAAATCCACTGGAATAGCTGAAACGAAGCGCGCTGGGTTTGATCAACTCGTCCGCGATCGCCACATCGGTAAAGCGCGCCGTGCCACTTGCCGTCAGCGCCTGCCCGAAGCCATCCCAATCGTTGACGATGTCAACGCCGGGTGCCCGGGTCGGCACGAGTGCGCCGATAGGTTCGCCATCTCCATCCACCGCGCCAAGCGTGATCCAGTCGGCGTAAAGAGAACCGGTGGTGTAATATTTCTCACCATTCAGGCGCCAGCCACTTTCGTCACGGATCAACTGTGTCGAATAGGTCCCAAGCCGCGTGTCACCCAGTTCCGAAAAGCCGCTGCCGATGGTGTCTCCCTCGCCGAGCCGGGCAAGCCAGTTATCGCGCCATGCACTCGAGGGGGCGTTGAGCAAGTCTTCGGTAAAGCCGAAATGGCTGCGATAGGCATTGGTAAGATTGGGATCGGCTTCAGCCAGTTCGATGATCAGGCCGAAAAGTTCAGGCAGGGTTAGACCGATACCACCATGCTGTTCCGGCAGGCGCAACTTGGAAAAGCCTGCCGCCTTCAACGCTTCATACGCGTCGAAGCGAAGTTGCCTGTCGAGATCGCGCGCCACCGTGTCTGTGGCAATCTGCGTGAAAATCGGGCGAAACCGATTTGCGATTGTTTCATAGCGTTTGCTGGGTGGCGAGCCCCATGCGTGCAGGGTGTCGGTCATTCATTAAATCCTGTGCGCGGAAGCATCCGGGCAATATCCACGATGGTAGCAGCCGGGATTCCGGCTGCGAGTTAAAAATTCTTGGTCCGCCAGAAAGAAAAACTTGCGGAGCATGCAGGTAGATGTCGTCCCTCAGGCGGCGGCCTGCGCACTTTGCTCGAAATCATGGAGGTGAAGCACGATCTCAAAACCACGCCGTTTCAGCCAGTGCGCGACAATGCGTGCACGCGCTCCCAGGAGGTCATCAACGAGAATGACCCGTGCCCCGCGCACCGCAATGGTGCGGTAGGCAACGCCAAGCAACTGGCCGCCTTCCGATGAAATCGAGCCCGGTAGATGCGACGCCGCGAACTCTTCTGGGGTGCGAACGTCGAGGAAATAGGTCGTCCGCTCGTTATCCGCCAGCCATCTTTCGACGGTGACACGGTCGATGAAAGTGAGGTCGTCCCCGCTCGAAAGTGTATCAAGGCGAGCTTGTGCAAATCGCTTTGCTGTCGGACTTACGGGAGGGTAGATGCCCGACAGACCCGTCTCCAGTTCAAAGCCATCGTCTGTCCAGCCGCGCGTTCCATCATGCAGGTAGCTGACGCTGTTTTCGATGCCTGCATCGATCAAGGTCTGTGCGCCAAGGATTGCGCGGGGGAGTCCAGCGCAGGACACGACGATCTTCGTTTCCGATGAGGGGACGAGGTCTGCAAAACGCAGCAGAAGTTCCGCGCCCGGTACGTTGATAGCGCCGGGAACATGCGCCTTTTCATATTCAGGCGTGGTACGGGTGTCGATAACGAGGACGTTCTCTTCAGCGTCCTTCCATGCCTTGAGTTCGCGTGCGAAGATAACGGGCGTGTTCTTTTCCGCGCGCACCTTGTGCACGAAAGGCACGCCGGGAATGTCGAAGGTTGGAAGCTTGTCCAAACCGCCCTCGGTCCAAGTAGGTATGCCGCCATCAAGAAAATGGATGTCACTCCAGCCCTTGGCTTTCAGCCGTTCAGCCGCGTGGTGACCAACGTCCGTGCCATCGTCCACCAGCACCGTGCGGACCGAGCGGCGCGGAACGAAACGATCAAGCTCGGCATCCAGCCTGTCGGCGGGCAGGTTGGTCGCAAACAGCGGTGAGGCATAGCCGACAACCTCCGTTGGCCGGATATCGATGACGGCCAGTTCCTGGCCATCTCCCAGCCAGTTGATGAGCGTGTTTTTGCTGATGGATTGTTCTGACATGCTGATCTCCTTGGATGATGGGGTCAGGAATTCGGATCGAGCCAAAGGTCGCCAAAGCTCCAGTTGAGCCCCTGCGCGCCGGTGACGTAATTCTTCACCTTCTTGTGGGCGACGATCTGGTTGCCTGCGGCCACGAGATCCACCGAGGCGACATCGTCGTGGATGAGGTGCTGGAACTTGCTCCATATCTCTTTCCGCTTCGCCTCATCCGGCTCGATAGCTGCCGCCTCGAGCAGGGCGTCGGCTTGCGGGTTCGAATAGTGAGCGGCGTTGGAGAAGGGCAGGCCGAGTTTGAAGTTCTTGCTCCAATAGGCTCGCTGTATGCCAAGAGACGGATCGAAGGTGTTGGATAGAGATTCCACCACAAGATCGAAGGCGCGGTCGGTGTAAACGGTCTTGAGATAGGTCGGCAGATCGTATTTTCGGATCTCGACCGCGATGCCGATCTTTTCGAGCTGGTTGCGAATGACATCGGCGTAACCCGGCGTCAGATAGGAATTGTAGGTCAGTCGCACGGTGAAACGTTTGCCAACCGCCTTGCGTGGATAGCCCGCTGTATCCAGAAGCTTTTCGGCCTCTTTAGGATCATGCGGGTACGCCGTGACCGAAGGATCGTACCATTTGGGCAGCGCGGTGCTGACGGGACTTGGCGAAATCTGAGCGTAACCGAACAGCGCCACATTGACGATTTCTTCAAGATTGATGGCCTTGGCAATGGCAAGACGCACATCTTTCTTCGCGAAGATTTCGTTGTCGTAATTGAAAAACAGCTGCTGCTGTGGCCCCGCATAGGCATAGGTCGTCGTATCCAACACCAGATCGGGATTTTGCTTCAACCGTTCCAGATCGGCCAGCGGAACGGGGTTATCACCGATATCGACCTCGCCGGTCTCCAGCGCAACCGCGCGCGCAGCCGGGTCGGTAATGATGCGCAGGACAATGCGGTCGAGATAAGGTTTGCCAGCATCCCAATAATCCGGATTGCGCTCGAAGATGAGATGGCTGCCCGGCGTCCACTCCGTCAGCCTGAACGGGCCGGTGCCGATGGCGGTCTTGAGCGTTTGGCCATCACCGGGCTTCAGCGTTTCGAAAATGTGTTTCGGCACGATTGGGGATTCAGAACTGGATTGCGCAGCAATCAGGAACGGCGCCGGTTTGGACAGAACGATGATGGCGGTCAGCGGGTCGGGCGTTTCGACGGCGGTCACATTCTGGTAGGTTACGCGACCGCGCGGATGCGCCTCCTTGAGGCGAAAGATCGAAAAGGCCACGTCATCGGAGCTGAAATCCTTGCCGTCATGCCATTTCACATTCGGGCGCAATTTAAACGTATAGCGAAGATGATCCTCCGAGACCGACCATTCGGTTGCCAGAAGTGGCTGCGGCGTAAGGTCGAAATCGAACGTCAGAAGGCCTTCAACGATTTTTGGGCCGATGGCCTGGCCCGTTCCCGAAGAGGTGTTGATGGCAAACAGGGCATTGCCCGGATCGACGCGATAAAGAAGATTGAGCGTGCCGCCGGAAACCGGACGCCGCGTGGCATCCGCTGCAAAGACAGAGCCTGGCAGGGCGGTGCCTGCGGTGGCCAGAAGTAACAACTGGTTGAATTTACGACGTCCTATAGCCATTGCACTGTCCTCATCCCCTGAGAAAACATTGTGTCGAACCGCTGAAGCATGTCGGCAGAGGCGTTATTTCGTAAGAATAATTTTCTTTTTGTGCGTGTAAGAAATTGTTTCTTGGAGAATTAAATTCTAATTTTGCATCTACTGGTGTCGAGCTATGCCCTCCGATCTGCTTGACCTAGGCCCACGTTGCACGCTGGCGCATAAAGACAAAACGGTTCAAATCGAACGCCGCCGCTTGCCACGGCTACGGTTGGAAATGTTCTTCCAATAGCAGGATGTCGATTGGCAGAGCTTTCCTGGGCTGTCTGTGTTTAGAAGCATATGAATTATAAGACCGTTGCCGGGTAGCTGGCTTCAAACACGCCTTCCAATGTCTTTTTGATCGCCCAAGGGGTTTTCCATGACGATACATTCTTCCTCCATTACTGATGGTGACGTGCCAAGGCAGCGCCTTGCAGAACGCTATGGCGCGGATCAGGATTTTGCGCTGCCGTTCTGGAACAGCACCGTCGATGCTCTGCTGAACCATCGCACCGCGCGCGCCTATCTGCCGAAATCATTGCCCGAGGGTACGCTGGAACTTCTGGTGGCAGCGGCCCAGTCCGCGCCGACCTCGTCCAATCTTCAAGCCTGGAGCGTCGTCGCGGTTCAGGACAAGGACCGAAAGGCACGGCTTGCGGGCTATACCGGTGGCAACGCGCATATTCTGGCCGCGCCGCTTTTTCTGGTCTGGCTGATCGATCTGAAGCGGTTGAGGACCGTTGCCCAGCAACACGGCAATGAGGGAGAGGGGCTGGATTATCTGGAAAGTTTCCTGATCGGGGCCATCGATGCGGCTCTTGCGGCCCAGAACGCCGTCGCGGCAATCGATAGTCTTGGTCTCGGCTCATGCTATGTGGGCGGTGTCCGTAACCAGCCACATGACGTTGCCCGTGAACTGCAGTTGCCGCCGGAAACAGTTGCGGTCTTTGGCCTCACCGTGGGATATCCCGACCCTGACGTCATCACCGACGTGAAGCCGCGTCTGCCTCAATCTTCTGTCCTGTTTCATGAGACATATGCTGGAACACCTGAGAAAGATCTGAGTGCTTACGACGACGTGCTGAAAGCATTTCAGGTCAAGCAAAAGCTGCCACAGGCGGGCTGGACAGGGCCAATTTCCAAGCGTGTCGAGAATGCAGCGGCGCTGAAGGGCAGGGCGGAATTGACGAAAACTTTGCGGACGCTCGGCTTCTCGATCAAGTAGAGGCCAACGGCACGGTGCGCGCAAGCAGACCGTGCAACCTGCTTTTGGAAAAGCGATCTCACCACCACCATGATAAATAGTATATCATATCTATAGATTATATAATTATCCTTATAGCGTGCCTGATATCGCTCGTATTCAAGGATGATAGCCATGGCAGACGCAGCCCTTCGTAAGGTAACGCAACCAGACACCGTGTGGTATGCGCGCTGCCCGGCTCCCACACCTTTATCGATTGCTGCGCAGCTCGGTTGGGTCGAAGAGGGCTTTTGGGCGCATGGCATCGGCGTTACCTCCATTCGCGATGCGACTGATCCCGCCATTCGCCAGAGCCATTTCGATCACCGACTAGACTGGTCTTTTCGCCAAGGCGGCAATATCCCGCCGATCTGGACGCGTTCGAAAGGCCGCCAGACCCGGCTGATCGGTCTGACGCGGACGGATGAGTTTCAGGCCGTCATCGCCCTGCCGGAAAGCGACATCACCAAAGGCGCGGATTTGAAGGGCAGACGAATAGGTCTGCCAAAGCGCCCGAATGAGATTATCGACTTTCAGCGCGCAACATCGCTCAAGGGCATCGTCTCGGCTCTTACGATCTCCGACCTTGTCCCTGATGACGTTGAATTGGTGGATATCGGTGCGTCTGAGCCGGTTCTACTTAATCCTACCGACCAAAGGTTTCATGGCCTCAAGCGTCGGTTTCCTTACGGTGAAGAAATCGCGGCTCTGCACCGCGGCGAAATCGACGCCTTCTTCGTGAAGGGTGCCGAGGGGATAACGGTTGCCAACCTGCTCGGCGCACGGGTCGTCGTTTCCACCGGATTTCATCCAGACCCGAAAATCCGCATCAATAATGGTACGCCCAGACCACTGACTGTGGATGCGACCTTTGCGGATGAGCGCCCGGATCTCGTTGCCGAATTGGTGTCGAGCGTTCAGCGGGTCTCCCAATGGGCAAATGACAACCCGCAAGATGCGGTTCGCTTCATCGCGCTCGAAATTGGGGTGAGTGAAGACGCCGTTCTGGCCGCAAATGGCCCTGACGTGCACCGGCAACTGGTGCTCGATCTCGATCCTGCCGAAGTGGATGCCATCAGCCACTTCAAGGACTTCCTGCTTGAATGGAAGTTCATTCCCGCCGATTTCGATGTCCACGACTGGATCGATCCGCGGCCGCTGGCCGCATCGCGCCCGTCGCTTGTGAAGTGAGGGCGGGAACATGGCGGTAGACATTCTTGTCACGGGCGCGACAGGCAAGCTGGGCAAGCTCGTCGTGCCAAGGCTTCTCGAGGCGGGCAAAACGGTGCGGGTGCTGACCCGGCGTCCTCAGGAGGCAGTGGGTCTATGGGGTGACAAGGTTGAGGTCGCGCAGGGAGATTTCGCTGACCCGGAAACCGTGAGAAAGGCAGCGCGGGGCGCTCAGAAACTTTTCCTGCTTTCGCCGATCAGCGAGGCACTCATCACACACCAAAACGCCGCCATCGATGCCGCGAAAGCTGCCGGTGTTGTCAGGATCTTCAAGATATCCGGGTCCGACTGGACCTTGCGAAATGCCGACCGCTCCATATCCGGTGCCGCTCATGCGGCGGTAGAAGAGCATTTGACTGCGAGCAGCATCGCGCATGCCATTCTGCGGCCCAATGCCTGGATGCAGGTGTCTTTTGCCCCGGTTATCGCTGCTGCCATTAAAGGCGAGGATTTGCCAAGCCGGTACGGAAACGCTCCCGTGTCCTACATCGATGCGCAGGATATCGCCGATGTCGCAGTTCGGGCCCTGCTCGATCACTCCATCTCATCCGACCCCTTGGTTTTGACCGGTGCAGAGGCGCTGACCTCACTCGAGGTCGCACGGATCGCGGCTCGAATCTTACAGAGACCGATTGGCATATCGGATGCTTCATCCGCTGCATTGCCATCACACTTAGATGCATTCGAACGGCGCGCCATCGACGGGTTCGTCGATCTGATCGGTGCCGGACTGGCCGCACCGGTGACGCAGACGGTATCGCGCATCACCGGCAGGCAGCCGCGTGCGGTCGAGGAATTTTTGCGCAGCCATCTGCGGCCTGCCCAAACGCAAACACATGGCCCCAAGGGAGAAAAAACATGGCACTGACTGCGCCGATAGCCGGAGACCTGGAGCTAAAAGGACCGTTCGATTTTGCAGACAGCCCGCTCAGCAAAGCTTCACGACAGCCCTTGATGCTGGGGCTATTTCTCAATCTGCAGGACATCAATTTTTCAAGCCTGCCGACCAGCAACAGCTGGACCTTCGATTACAATGTCGAACTGGTGAGGCGAGCGGAGGAGCTGGGTTTCGAGTTGGCTTTCAGCCGAACCCAATGGCTGCCGAAGGGTGGTTACGATGGGGATTCATCGCTCGACAGCTTCGTTGCCTTGGGCGCCATGGCAGCGGTGACGAAAAGCATTTTGCTGATTTCGACCATTCATGTCCTTTACGGCCCGCTCCATCCCCTGCATCTGGCCAAGTATGGAGCAACGCTAGATCATATCGCCAAGGGTCGGTGGGGCATCAACATTGTTACCGGTCACCGCGCCATCGAGCATGAAATGTTCGGTTGGCAGCGCATCGAGCACGACAAGCGCTACGATATGGCGAGCGAACTTTTCGACGTGTTGCACCGGCTGTGGAGCGAAACCGAGAACTTCTCCCATGAGGGAAAACTCAATCCATGGGCTATCAGCAACGGCTGGATCACGCCTAAGCCTGCGTTCGGTCGGCCCAACCTCGTTACGGCCACAGGCTCTCCAGCTGGCATCGATTTTGCGGCGCGCCACTCCGATCTCGTGTTCGTTACATCGCCCGGCGGTGCCCACATCGATAGCGCGCTGGAGACGCTTCCCGACCACATTGCGACGATCAAAAACCGCGCAAAAGCATATGGGCGGCATGTGAAGACGATCATCAACCCGATCATCGTCAGTCGCGATACGGAAGCGGAGGCCATTTCCTATGCCGACGCCATCGAGGCGGGCAAGCCGCAGCCGGGCGGCGCGCGTGCATTCGCCGCCAATAATTATGAAAGCGATGCCCATGCCTGGCGCGGACGCGGCGACCCTCGTCACAAGCAGGGCCGCAATCTCGGCGGCAATATCGAGATCATCGGTTCGCCAGAGCAGGTGGTCGAGCAACTGGTGGCGCTCAAAGCTGTCGGCATCGATGGTGTTCAGCTCAACTTCTACGATTTCCGGGAAGACCTGGAATATTTCGGTGACCGTATTCTGCCGCTGATGAAGGAGGCCGGGCTGAGGCTTTGATGCTTCTCGCCGCTCTTACTGACCCGCATCGCCGAGACCTTGGCGATGCATTTTCTTCCCAATCTGAATGAGGACTAGCCGTGAATATTGCCGTCGATCCCGTCAAAACACCAGCACCAGAGATTATCGATCTGATCGCAACCTATGTTCCCGAACTGGTAGATATCCGGCACGATCTGCACCGCCACCCGGAAATTGGCTTTGAAGAAGTGCGCACATCCGGCATCGTCGCGGAAAAGCTGGCGTCGTGGGGTATCGAGGTTCATCGTGGATACGGCAAGACGGGCCTCGTCGGCGTGCTTCGCGGCAAACATGCGGGCAATCGCGTCATCGGTCTGCGCGCTGATATGGACGCTCTGCCAATGCCGGAAGAAACCGGCCTGCCTTACGCTTCCATTTACC
This sequence comes from Rhizobium sp. Leaf262, assembly GCF_001422245.1. GTDB lineage: Bacteria > Pseudomonadota > Alphaproteobacteria > Rhizobiales > Rhizobiaceae > Agrobacterium. The sequence goes on along the minus strand of NZ_LMMM01000020.1, from coordinate 76,287 downwards.
CCGGCAAGTTCCACGGATGCGGACATGACGTTCACACCACGATCCTGTTGGGAACGGCTCGATATCTGGCGGAGACCCGTGACTTTGCGGGCTCGGTGGTCTTTATCTTCCAGCCTGCGGAAGAAGGCTTGGGTGGCGCGCGTGCGATGATCGCCGACGGGCTGTTCAAGGACTTTCCCGTGGATGAGCTTTACGGGCTGCACAATTCATCACACGCCGCGCCCAATCACCTCAAAGTATCGCCGGGAACCATTCTGGCGGGGGCCGACTTTTTCGATATCAGGCTGAAGGGCAAGGGCGCGCATGCGGCCCACCCGGATGTGGCGAATGATCCCGTTCCCGCAATCGGTGAACTCATTATCGCCTTGCAGACGATTGTCAGCCGCAATGTCCCGCCCACCGAACCGGCGGTCCTGTCGATCACCCGCATCGAGGCAGGTTCGGCCTATAATGTTATTCCAGAGACGGCTTCGATTGCCGGAACGGTGCGGGCTTTCTCAGATACGGTGCGGGAAACCATCCGCTCCCGGATACGCACGATCTCGGACCACATCGCTCAGGCTCATGGCCTTTCGGCAGAGGTCGATATTCGCGATATCTTCTCGGTTCTGACCAATGACGAAGCGTCGGTCGAAATCGTTGCCGATGTGGCACGTCGGGTTTTGGGCGAGGCGCGTGTATCGACGGAGCCCAGCCGTTTCATGGGCAGCGAAGATTTCGCCGATCTCCTGAAACATGCGCCCGGTGCGTTTTTCACACTCGGACATTCGGGCACCGTACCAGCCCACAATCCCGGCTTTATCGTCGATGACGCGATCCTTCCGGTTGGCGCAACACTGTTTGCGCGTCTGGTGGAAAGCCGCCTGAAACCGGTCTGATGCAGCACCCCATTTCATAACCAAAACGTAAAGGAAACAACCATGGATCTGACGAGGCGTAAGACATTGCTTTTGGGTGCGGCATTCGGCGGAGCAGCGCTTTTGCCATCGCTGTCCTTTGCCGCACCACAGACACCGAGCAAGGGAGGCATCGTGACGTTTGCCGGGCTGGGCGAACCCACGACGCTCGTTCCGCTCTCGGATAGCAATACGCGCACGCGCGCCATTTCCACGAAAATCCTTGAGGGGCTGGTGCGGTTTGACAGTGAGTTCAAGCCGCATCCTGTTCTGGCCGAAAGCTGGGATGTGTCCAGTGATGGTCTGCGCTATACGTTCAAGCTCCGCCAAGGTGTCAAATGGCACGACGGTAAAGACCTGACCTCGGCGGATGTGAAATTCTCGCTGCTGGCTTTCAAGAAAGTTGGCCCGCGCGGGCGCATCACATTTGCCAGCATTGCCGATATCGAAACACCCGATCCGCTGACCGCCATCGTGGTGCTTTCCAAACCCGCACCTTATTTGCTGCGCGCACTTGTCGGCGGTGAAACGCCGATCCTGCCTGCCCATGCCTACCCGTCGGAGACTTACAGTGAAAGTCCGAACGGCAATGCACCTATCGGTACCGGGCCTTTCATCTTCGAAGAGTGGAAGCGCGGCAGCTATGTGAAGCTCAAGCGTAACCCGAACTACTGGCAGGCCGGGCTGCCGCATCTGGATGGCTTCATCGCACGTTTCGTTGCGGACTCTGCATCAGCGACAATCGCGGTGGAAACGGGTGAGGCAGACTACGCGACCGATGTGTCCTACGGCGATCTGGAGCGCCTGCGGCAAGATCCGAAACTGGCCGTCGATGTCTATACGGATGCCTATTTGAACAACGCAGCCGTCTTCGAGTTCAATCTCGAAAATCCCATTCTTGCCAAGAAAGAGGTTCGGCACGCATTGGCGCATGCCATTGACCGCGATTTTATCAATGACGCCATTTTCTATGGCACGGCAAAGCCTGCCGGATCGAACATTCCCTCGGTCTTTGCGACCTATAATGACGAAGCGCCGTTCGACTATCCATTCGACCTTGCCAAGGCCAACGCCTTGCTCGACAAGGCGGGCTATCCGAAAGGCGCGGATGGAACGCGTTTTTCCCTTCGGCTCGCCTTCTTGCCGTCGGATGTTTTCCGCAAAACCTCTGAATATCTGCGCTCGTCATTCGGCAAGCTCGGGGTAAAGGTGGAAACGCTTGACGGTGATCTCGCGACCTTCATCAAGCGTGTCTACACCGAGCGCGGCTTCGATCTGACCGTAAACGGCATCAGCCGCCTATTCGACCCGACAGCTGGCGTACAGCGGCTCTACTGGTCCGATGGCATCAAGAACCCGGCACCTTATGTCAACGCGGCGCATTATAACAATCCAAAGGTGGATGACCTTTTCCGTGCCGCTGCCATTGAGAGCGATGAGGCGAAGCGCGCCGCGCAGTTCAAGGAAATCCAGAACATTACCGGCGATGAATTGCCGAACTTCTCCATTGTTGCGCTGCCGACAGTCATTTTGCGAAACGCAAATCTGCAATCCCTGGTCACGACCATCGATGTGGCCTACAGCGACCTCGCGACTGCATGGAAGCAACCGCAAAGCTGATCCATGTCTCTTGTCCTCTCTCGACCCGGCGCTTGCGTCGGGTTTTTAATGCGCGTCGCTCCAGTCATACGTTGTTGAGCGTTTGCGTGGGACGCGTATTTGGCGAACGCCATTACCCTCTTTGACCTACTGAAAAAAGGAAATGCCTGGAGAGTCATCTTCCAAAGAACGCTATTTCAGTACCGTTTTTCGGCACATTTATTCTTCGCATGGCAGCAAAAATACGTTTCTGGACCCATCATTTTTCACGCGTCAGTGTCGGCTCATCCCAACTGTGAATGATGGATGCCAATGGCCAAAGACACGCTTTTTCTGATCTCCCCCGGTTTTGAAGACCCGAAACATCCGGGGGTGACGTTCGTCTGCCCACATTGCAACCAGATCGAGGGATTGCTTGCAAGTTTTCCCGATCTGGCCGAACGGCTCGATATCCACCGTGTTGGCTTTACCCGTCCGCGAGAGGCGGTGATTGCGCAGGTTGGAGAGCAGAACCAGTCGCTGCCACTGCTGATCTTTGCGGGCGATGCGCCTGAAGACGCGGCGGTTCACGGCGACAAGCGCTTCGTTCAGGACACGAAACGCATCCTTTCCCTGCTGGCCGAACGCCACGGCTTTCCGCAGCTTCATTGATATCGGTTCATTCGCTTTACGCCGGAGACAGAGATGAGTTTTTCCAGACGCCAGTTCCACCAAATCGCGCTTGCTGCGGGGGCGTTCGTTGCCCTTCCCGGCGGTTCCTTCGCGGCAGCCGAAGAGCCGGTTTCAGGCGGCACGTTGAAGATCGTCTATTTCCCGGAGCCGACCCAGCTCGTCGCGATCAACACCAGCGCTGGTGGTCCGCAGTTTGTCGGCTCCAAGATTTATGATGGGCTGTTGACTTATGGTTATGATCTGACACCCAAGCCAAGTCTGGCGAAGGCGTGGTCAGTATCAGCCGATGGGTTGGAATATGTGTTCCATCTACAGCCGAACGCTAAATTTCACGATGGCAAACCCGTCACTTCGCAAGATGTCGCCTTCTCTGTTTTGCGCCTGAAAGAAGCTCATCCGCGCGGTCGTGCCACCTTCTCACAGGTCGAGAGCGTCGATACATCGGACCCGCTCGTTGCGAAACTGAAACTCGCCAAGCCTTCACCCGGGCTGATCACGGCGCTGGCGGCGTCGGAATCGCCGATTGTGCCGAAACACATATTCGAAACGTTCAAGCCGACCGAAAACCCCAAAACGGACCAGATTATCGGCAGCGGACCGTTCGTTCTGAAAGAGTGGACGCCGGGCAGTCACATTCTTTTGGAAAAGAACGCCGATTACTGGGACCAGCCGCGCCCGCATCTGGACCGGGTCATCATCCGGCTGATCAACGATGCGGGCGCGCGGGCGGCAGCGCTTGAAACCGGGGAGGGCGATATCGGTCACAATCCGGTGGCCCTGTCTGATCTGGAGCGCTTGAAAGCCGTGCCCTCGCTGAAGGTAGACGACCAGATTTATGCTTATGCGGGTCAGCAAAACCAGCTCGTCATCAATCTCGAGAACGAATATCTCAAGAACCTGAAGGTGAGGCAGGCTATCGCCCACGCCATCAACGTTCCCTCCCTGATCGATATCGTGCTTTACGGTTATGCCGTTCCGTCTCCCACGCCCATCAGCCCCGGTCTGCCGAAATTCCACAATCCGGATATCGGCTTTGCCAAGTTCGACACCGCCCTTTCCGAAAAGCTGCTGGATGAGGCTGGCTTCCCGCGCAAGGGGGATGGCAAACGCTTCAAGCTGAGGGTGACGACCAATCCATTCAATCCGCAGACCTATTCCGATTTTATCGCTCAGGCCCTGATCAAGATCGGTATCGAAGCTGATATTCAGAAGTTCGATTTCGGGACCTATGTGAAGGTCGTCTATACCGACCGGGCCTGGGACCTTTCGGTGGAATCACTCTCCAACACGTTCGATCCGACGGCTGGCGTTCAGCGTGTGTACTGGAGCAAGAACTTCAAGATCGGCCTGCCTTTCTCCAATGCCAGCCACTACGAAAACCCCGAGGTCGACCGCTTGCTGGAAGCGGCGGCCGTGGAGCCGGATATCGAGAAGCGCGCCAAGCTGTTCAAAGAGTTCCAGGTCATCATCGCCAAGGACCTGCCTGTCATCAATCTCGTCTCACCCATTCAGCCGGTCGTCGGCAATATCAGGGTCAAGGATTATGCCGTTGGCGCCGAGGGCCTGAGCGGCAATCTGGCACAGGCATGGCTGACAAAAGAAGCCTGATGCGCCCGGCGCACTCGCGAGTGCGCCGATCATCTCAAGACATACGAACAGGATAGGAACGATTATGAGCTGGACATCCGAAAAACTCGTTCTCAACGCATTCATCTATCCCGGCGGCCATCATGAAGCAGCGTGGCGGCATCCGCAGTCTGAGCCGCATCGCGTGACCGACATCAAGCTTTATCAGGAGATTGCGCGGCGCGCCGAAGCGGCCAAACTGGACGCGATTTTCTTTGCAGATGCGCCGGTGCTGGATAGCAATATCCGTTATGCCGCCCGCCATCGCTTGGAGCCGATCACCATGCTTGCCGCACTTGCGGCAGTAACGGAGAAGATCGGCTTTATCGCGACAGCATCCACCACCTATTACGAGCCGTACAATCTCGCGAGGCTGTTTGCTTCTGTCGATCATATCAGTGGTGGCCGTGTCGGCTGGAACATCGTTACGACATCGGCAGATGCGGCGGCCGCGAACTTCAACCTCGAAAAGCATCCGGCCAATGCCGACCGTTATCGTCAGGCTACCGAGTTTGTCGATGTGGTGACGAAGCTGTGGGATAGCTGGGAAGACGACGCCATCGTTGCCGACAAGGAAAGCGGTCTGTTTGCAGATACGGACCGTATCCATCCAGCCAATCACAAGGGCGAATTTTACCAGGTTCGCGGTGCGCTGAACCTGCCGCGTTCGCCTCAGGGGCGTCCGGTCTATGTGCAGGCGGGGTCGTCCGAGGAGGGAAGAGGTTTTGCTGCGCGCTATGCCGAAGCGATTTTCACCGCGCACCAGACGCTCGAAAGCGCCAAAAGTTTTTATTCCGACATCAAGAAGCGCGTGGCCGCAGCGGGGCGTAATCCCGCACATGTCAAAATCCTGCCCGGCATCAGCCCCTTCATCGCCTCGACGGAAACGGAAGCACGCAAGCTGGAGGCCGAATTCAACGATCTCGTCCAGCCAGCCTTTTCTCTGGCGCAACTGAACCGCATCACCGGCATCGATCTCGGTTCAGCGGATCTCGACAAACCCTTGCCGCGCGAAGCCGTTGAAGCAACACGCGCCCAAGCCGACAGCAGCCGTCATCAGCTCGTGCTCGATGTGATCGACCGGGAAAATCCGACGATCCGGCAATTGCTGCATAGGCTGGCTGGCGGCCGCGGCCATAAGGTCATTGCCGGCACGCCGGAGCAGGTGGCGGACTGGATCGAGACATGGTTCCGGGAGGGTGCTGCGGATGGGTTCAACATCATGCCGCCGTGGCTCACGGGCGGGTTCGATATCTTCATCGATGAAGTCGTGCCGCTTCTTCAAAAGCGTGGCCTGTTCCGGCTGGATTACAAGGGAGACACGCTGCGCGATCATTACGGCCTGCCGCGGCCTGAGAATATCTACACCGTACCAGCCGCCGCGAGAGAAAGTGCTTGAGCGATGACGTCAGGCGGCGGCAGCGTTCAAGGAAGGCACATCATCACGCAGCAATGCGATGAGCGATGTGATTTCCGGCTGTCGCCGTCTGTCGTGGCTGGCGAGGAGATGATAGCGGCAGGCGGTGGGCTGTGGTGAGCCAATCGGAGAGACAAGCCTGCCGTTTTTCAACTCTTCCGACACCAGCGATTGACGCACCAGCGCAATGCCGTGACCGGCAAGTGCTGCCTCGATCAGCACCGGCTGGTGGGAGAAGCGCGGTCCGAGGGTTGCAAGCCTGATGTGTATGCCGCAGGACCGCAGCCAGTTGGCCCACTCGAATGCGGCATCGCTGCCGCTACCGCGCAAAATTTCGCCCGAGAGATCGCGAAGGCGTTCCGGATGACCGGTCAGCCGATGGCGCGCGGCAAAGTCCGGCGCGCAGACTGCCAGCACTGCATCATCGAACAGCGGCTCATAGGCGTAGCCTGCAATCCGTTCGCCGGATGCGACAATCGCGCAATCGGCGTCGTCAAGCTGAAGGCGGTCGAGCGGTCCTTCATCCAGTGTTTCGATGGAAAGCTCCACATCGCCAAGGGCATGGCTGACCCGTCCTAGGCGGGGCCCCAGCCAGCGGGCAGCAAAAGACGGGCAGGCCAGGATGCTGAGCCTTGGCCGAGAACCGGAGCGCAGGAGATCCGACAGACTGCCCACCATGGTTTCGAAGGCTTCCGCCATGCCGGGATAAAGGGCCGCACCGGCATCCGTCAGTGCCAGTTCGCCGCGCTGGCGGCTGAAAAGAGGTTGGCCTAGATGGGTTTCGAGAATACGGACCTGTTGCCCTATTGCTGCGGTGGAGACATGCAGCTCATCGGCTGCGCGTGAAAAACTGGCATGCCTGGCCGCTACAACGAAAGCACGCAGGGCTGTCAGCGGCGGCAGACGCGAGAGCGTCGGCAATCGCAAGGGCGCGTTTGCTTTGGGCGGAGACAGAAACTCTGCTCTCATGACGGTCTCACTCTCATCATCAGAAAACCCGGCCTTCTGCAAGGTGCGTGGTGGTGCCATTCAAATAGTAGTCACCGATGACTCGTGCCTTGTGCTGCAACGGATTGTGGTTGTAGACGGTGCGGATATTGCGCCAGTGCCGGTCGAAGTTGCGTTCGCTCGATGTGGCCGAACCGCCACCCAGTTCGTAAATGGTTGTCGCTACGTTCAAGGAAAGCTGGGAGGCGATGATCTGTGTGCGGGCAGTAGCAAGTGAGCCGTCAATAAGAGCGGCTTCTATCGCTGCTTCGTCACCCGTCTGAAAGGTCAAAGCCGTCACATCCAGCGTGCGCGCCGCCTCGCGGATCAGCGTCTTGACCGCAAAGGCACCGGCGCTGAGCTCTCCGATCGTCTTCTGCACGAACGGGTCCTGATTGGCGGTTTCGGCGGCGCTGTGAAGCGTGGTGCGCGCCTGCTTCAGCACGTATTCGATGCCATCTCTCATGGCGGCCTGCACAGCGCCTGTGGCAGATGCCGCCAGATGCAGTTGCCGCATAGCGGAGCAGTGACGCCCGATCTGCGTCGTCAGTCGCCGTGTCGTCAGTTCATGCGGTAAGACCTCGACATTATCCAGAAGCACACCGCCACTGGCGGTCATGCGCTGGCCCATGCTGTCCCAGTCGTCAAGCACGGTGATGCCCTTGCGATCCAACGGAATGAGAACGCCAATGGGTTGTTCATCATCACCAATTGCGCTGAAAGACCCGAAATCCGCAAAGGCGGTGCCCGTGGCATACCATTTGCGGCCATTCAATTTGTAGCGGTCACCATCGGCGCTCAGGCGGGTGGTGATTTCGCCGGGACGCTTGGTGCCCTGTTCCGTACTCGCACCCGCGAAAAGCTTGCCGGAGAGCACGTTCTCCAGATGCCTGCGGTCTTCAAGCTCGATTTGACCAAGCGCCAGGTGTTCGGTGAAATTGAAGTGGCTGCGCAGCGCATGCGGAATATTGCTGTCGGCTTCACCAAGGATCATCAACAGCTCGATGTAATCGGTAATGGAGCCGCCCGGCCCGCCTTTCGACTTCGGAATCCGCAAGGTGCCGAGTTTCGCTTGCTTGATGCGGGCAAAGACGTCGAAAGGCAGTTGCCGCTCACGCTCGCGTCGGGCGGCGTCTTTTGCGGCAAAGGCTGCGATGTCTTTGGCACGCGCCAGGATTTCGTCACGGCTGGGCACGTCGGACAGGCTGGTGGTTTCTAGGCTGGCTGTATTGGCGTTCGACATCGCATTGGGTCCTTGAGCGGATCGGGTGGCCTGCGGCGCTATCTGCACCGCAGGCTTTGTAATGATGGCAGTCAGGCAACCGCGCGGGTCTGGACCGGCGCGCGTGGCGCGGGCTCGACATTGCGCGGTACGCGGCCCTCCACCGGGTGGCTCGGATCGTTGAAGCCGGGTGTCGAGGGATGGCCTGTCGTCACGAGGCTGTCCACCAATGCTTCGTCATCGGCGTCGATGGTCACGTTGAGCGCTCTGACATAGCCGTTCCAGTGCTCTTCGGTGCGCGGGCCGGTGATGGCGGCGGTGACGAACTTGTTGTTCAACACCCAGGCCAGCGCAAAATCGGCAGCAGAGACACCCTTGGCGGCGGCATGAGCAGCGACCTTCTGGGCAATCTCTACCGATTCCGGACGCCATTCCGTTTCCAGAACGCGCTTGTCACCACGGCCGACACGGGTATCAGCACCCGGCTGCTGGCCCGGCTGGTACTTGCCGGTCAACACGCCACGCGCCAGCGGCGAATAGGAAACAACACCGAGGCCATAATGGTTGGCGGCGGGAAGCTGCTCAGCCTCTGCCGTGCGGTTGACGATATTGTAGAGCGGCTGGCTTGCCACCGGGCGATCGATGCCAAGCTGGTCCGCGAGATGCGCAATTTCAGCAATTCGCCAGCCACGGAAATTCGAGACGCCGAAATAGCGCAGCTTGCCAGCACGGATGAGGTCTGCGATGGCGCGCAGCGGCTCTTCCAGCGGCGCATCAAACACGGCGCGGTGGAAGTAGAGAATGTCGATATAGTCGGTCTTCAGACGGCGCAGGGAGTTTTCGACCGTTTCGATCACCCATTTGCGCGAATGGCCACCCAGATTGGGACCTTTCTTGTGCGAGTTGACGAATTTCGTCGCCAGAACCCAATGATCGCGGTGATCCTTGATGCCGCGTCCGACGACTTCTTCGGATTTGCCATCATGATAGACATCGGCGGTGTCGATGAAATTGACGCCTTGTTCGCGGGCCTTGTCGATGATGCGAAAGGCGACGTCATCGGGCGTCGGTCCACCGAACATCATGGTGCCGAGGCTCAGCGGTGAGACTTTTAGCGCGCTGCGCCCGAGATAGCGATAATCGACCATAATATGTACTCCTTGGATTGTTATTGGGCATAGTGGCAGGCCACGGCGTGGCTCTCACCGAAAAGCTGGTGTTCCGGCGCTGTTTCGCGACAGAGATCGGTTGCCAGCGGGCAGCGCGTGTGAAAGCGGCAGCCCGAGGGCGGATTGTGCGGGCTTGGCAGGTCGCCCGAAGTGGGTGCCGCCTGCTTGCGGCGTGCCGGGTCCGGCACGGCGGCCAGCAGCGCCCGCGTGTAGGGATGTTTGGGCGATGCCCATAGCTGCGCGGTAGGGGCGCTCTCCACGATCTTGCCGAGATACATGACCAGCACGCGATCCGAAAAATACCGGACGACGGACAGATCGTGCGAGACGAAGAGATAGGAGAGCGACAGGCGGTTCTTCATCTCCACAAGGAGATTGAGTATTTGCGCCTGAATGGACAGATCAAGCGCCGAGACGGGCTCGTCGCAAACGACCAGTTCCGGCTCCAAAATCAATGCACGGGCGATGCCGATACGCTGGCGCTGCCCGCCGGAAAACTCATGCGGATAACGGTCGAGGGCGTCAGGTGGTAGTCCAACCTGGGCGACGATGGCCTCGACAATCTCGCGCTGCCGCTTGCCATCTCCAATCCCGTGCACTTTGAGCGGTGCGGTGAGGATCGTGCGCACCGTCTGGCGGGGATTGAGCGAAGCGAAAGGGTCTTGAAAGATCATCTGGATGCGACGGCGAATGCCGCGCAATTGCGAGGATGACATTGCCGTCACGTCGGCACCCTTGAAGGTGACCTTGCCGGAGGATGGTTCGACCAGACGCATCAGGGATTTGCCCAGAGACGATTTTCCGCAGCCGGATTCCCCTACCAGCGCCACCGTTTCACCGGCCTCGATCTCCAGCGATACGTCATCAACGGCACGCACCGTGCCACGACCGCCCGCATATTCGGTGGAAAGCCTATGCACTGACAAAAGCGCCATGGGAGACCTCCGCAGCTGTTGTGTTGACGAAAGGGCAGGCTGCCTGTCGACCCTCGGAAATGATCCTCAGCGGCGGCACGAATTGGCCGCACACACCGCGGGCATTGGGACAGCGCGGCTTGAAGGAACAGCCCCTCTCACCAGTGGCCGAAACAATCGACCCGGGAATTTCAAGCAGCGGTCCGTCGCGGTAGTGCTGACCGGCTTCCGCACGCGGCGACGCGGCAAGCAGTCCGCGTGTGTAGGGATGATAGGGGCTGCGGAATACTGGTTCCGGCAAGCCTTCTTCGACTTTTCGGCCCGCATACATGACCATCACCCGGTCTGCCCATTGTGCCACGATACCGAGATCATGGGTAATCAAAATGACGGCCATGTTGAGATCGCGGCGGAGGTTGTCGAGAAGCTGGAGGATTTGCGCCTGAATAGTCACATCCAGCGCTGTCGTCGCCTCATCGGCAATCAGGAGCTTGGGATTGCAGGCAACGCCAATGGCGATCATGACGCGCTGGCGCATGCCGCCGGAAAGCTGGTGCGGATAATCATCCACACGCCGTCCGGCCTCTGGAATATTGACGAGGTCGAGCAGTTCGATGGCGCGTTTTCGCGCCTGACGCTTGTCGATTTTCTCGTGGATGCGAAGTACCTCGACGATCTGCTCACCAATGGTCAGAACCGGGTTGAGAGAGGTCATCGGCTCCTGAAAGATCATGCCGATATCGCTGCCGCGAATGCCGCGCCATTGCCGTTCCGAAAGCGACAGGAGGTTGCGCCCCTCAAGCAAGATCTTGCCACCCACCTTGGCATGAGATGGTAACAGCCCAATCAAACCCAGTGCGGTCAGGGATTTGCCGGATCCGCTTTCGCCGACAATTGCCAGCATCTCGCCAGCCGATACGCTGAAGCTGACACCCTTGACGGGTTGGGCCTCGCCGAAGCCTACGGAAAAATCCTTCACATCGATCAGCTTGGTCATCGGCGTTCCTCCGAAAAGCGCGGATTGAGCGCATCGTTGAGACCATCACTGATCAGGTTGAGCGAAATCACGGTGAAGACGATGGCAAGGCCGGGGAGGGCTGTCAGATACCATGCGGTGCGGATGACATCGCGCCCGGAGCCGATCATCGAGCCCCATGACACGCGGTTCGGATCACCCAGACCCATGAAGGAAAGCGCTGCTTCCATGAGGATCGCACCGGCAACCATGACGGACGATGTGACGATGATGGGTGGCAACGCATTGGGCAGGATTTCCAAAAAGACGATGCGCGCATGACCGTAACCGAGGCTGCGGGCGGCCAGAACATAATCCTTCTCACGGATGGCGCGGAATTCTGCGCGCGTCAGCCGCGCCACCATGGGCCATGTGATGATGCCGATCGCCGAGGTAACCGTCGTGACGGATGGCTGGGCAATGGCAACGAGAACGACGAGTAAGACGAAATTCGGCAGAGTCTGGAAGATTTCGATGAGCTTGACCAGAATATCGTCCACCAGACCGCCAAAATATCCGGCAAATGCGCCGATGGTGATGCCTATGGTCAGGCCGATCAGTGTCGCAACGACACCAACGGTCAGCGAAATGCGTGCACCATGCACGATGCCCGCCATCACGTCCCGCCCCATGGAATCGGTGCCAAGTGGATAGGCGGCGTTCTGTCCGGGCCACAGGAATGGGCGTGCGACCATTTCCAGCGGATCACCGGGGTAGAGAACGGATGCCAGCAATGCCGTGACGATAACGGTAGCCAGAAAAAGCAGCCCGACAATGGCATTCGGGTTTGTCAGGAAGATTTTCAGCTCCCGCCGCAGACCCTTTCTGGGCACAGAGATCGTGCGGGCGGAAAGCGCGTCGGGAGCATGCAGGTAGGGCCAGGGTTTCTGATCCCCTTTCTGCTCTTTCACGGGCGAGACGGATGTTTCGGCTTTCGATTGCGTGCCGATATTGGCGGTTTGCAAAAGTGCGGTGGTGTTTGAGGAGCTCATCGGCTTTCTCCGATGCGAGGGTCGAGCCATGCCTGTAAGAGGTCGACGGCTGCGTTGACGATGATGACGACGAAAGAGGACAGAAGCAGGATGCCGAGAAGTACGCTGAAATCACGGGCCATCACGGCTTCGAATGCGAGGCGTCCCAATCCCGGCCAGCTAAAGACCGTCTCCACCACCACCGCACCACCCAGAAGTCCGCCGATGTGCATTCCGGCCATGGTGGTAATGGGGATGAGTGCGTTGCGCAGGATGTGGCGCGTGGTCAATTTGAAAGGCGAGACGCCCTTGGCACGCGCTGTACGCACATAGTCCTGCGACTTTACCTCCAGCATCGCTGCACGGGTCAGGCGTGCATAGATGGCCAGAAAATAGAGGGCTAGAGAAAGTGCGGGCAGAATGATGTAGCGGATGCGATCCAAAAAGGCATCGAGGCCGGTCAAGCTGCTGCCGATGGTGCTGTCACCGCCCGATGGCAACCAGCCGAGCTTGACGGAAAATGTCAGGATCAACATCAAGCCAATCCAGAAGCCAGGAACCGAATAGAAGATCAGCGATCCGATGGAGATGATTCGATCCGGCAATCTGCCGGAAAAAAGCGCCATGATCGATCCGAGGAAGACACCGACGAAGATGGCGATGCCGAGCGCCGCACCCATCAGCGCCAGCGTCCCGGGCAGTCGTTGGCCGATCAGGTCGGCTACGGGCATGCCGTATCGCGGTGAAAAACCAAGGCTGAACTGCGCGAGATTGCCAAGGTAGTTCGTCAACTGATGCAGCACCGGCAGATCGAGACCGAAGCGAGAGCGCATCTCCGCCATCGTCTCCACCGTCGCAGAACCTGCTTCCGCGGCAAGCACGTCAGCGGCATCACCCGGCGCAAGCTGAAGCAGGAAGAAATTCAAGATGATGATGCCAAGCACGGTTGGTATGGCCGACAAGGCGACCCGGCGCGCCTGGGATAAAATCCGCTTCGAATTCGACATTGCTTCCCATCCGTTTTGTCTCAGGCGTCAGCACTGCCCGATTTGAATAGGTTATTAGTTGACTAAAATTATGGAATTTGTCAAAGAGATAACGGAATTATTTTCTTAAAAACAGCAATAAATACCCATTTAAGGAAAGATAATTTCTAAAAAAGACAATTCTTGGGCGTATGTGCTCTTATCGGTCTTTGGCAGAAACGATTTTTCCATTGGGGCAAGTTTCGCCGGTCGATACCGGCGCGGAGAGGAACGTGACATGACAGATTTCCATCAAACGACAAGACGCGGGTTTCTTCTGGCATCCGTCGCCCTGGGTGCCGTTTCACTTTCACGTGTCGGGGCGTGGGCGGTGGAGCCCGCGCTCGGCGGCACGGCAACCTTCCTGCTGGCCACCGAACCGCCGGTGCTGACCACTATCGCCCACACGGCGGGCAATTCCTTTTATGTCTCGCCGAAGGTGACGGAGGGTTTGCTGACCTATGATTTCGATCTCAATCCGAAACCGCTTCTGGCAACGGAGTGGCAGATCAGCCCGGATGGCTTGCGTTATACCTTCAAGCTGCGACCCGGTGTGACATGGCATGATGGCAAGCCCTTCACCTCCGCCGACGTCGCCTTCTCGATCAAGACCATCAAGGAGGTGCACCCACGCGGACGCAATACCTTCCTTAACCTGTCGGATGTCGAAACGCCTGACGAACTGACGGTGGTCTTGGTTCTTTCCAAGCCGGCGCCCTACCTCATTACAGCACTTGCCGCTGGCGAGACACCCATCGTGCCGAAGCATCTTTATGAGGGCACGAAGGTTCAGGAAAACCCGGCCAATTATGCGCCCGTCGGCACGGGTCCGTTCAAGTTCAAGGAGTGGGTGCGCGGCAGCCACATCGTTTATGTGCGCAACCCGGATTACTGGGACAAACCGCGTCCCTATCTCGACCAACTGATCGTGCGTTTCATTACGGATTCGGCGGCGCGCAGCATTGCCATTGAGTCTGGTGAGATCGATCTGGCGCCCGGAACGCCCGTCCCCTACAGCGATCTGGACCGTCTCAAGGCTTTGCCGGATCTCGTCTTCGACACGCAGGGATATCAATATATCAACAGCATCAGCCGTGTGGAATTCAACATGGAGAAGGAATTCTTCAAGGATGTGCGCGTTCGGCGTGCCTTCGCGCATGTCATCGACCGCAACGTCATCTTCAACACGGTCAATTATGGCTATGGTGCGCCCATTCCAGGCCCGATCAGCGCGAAGCTGAGTAAGTGGTATGTTGGCGACCTAAAGACCTATCCAATCGATCTGAAGGCAGCGGAAGCACTGCTGGATGAGGCGGGATATAAGCGTGGCGCGGATGGCGTGCGTTTGCGCATCAACCTCGATTACGTTCCCGGCGAAGGTTATCCGCGCGGGGCAGATTACATCCGTCAGGCGTTGGCGAAAGTTGGTGTGGAGGTGAACGTCCGCAATCAGGATTTTGCGACCTATACCAAGCGCATCTACACCGACCGTGATTTCGATTTCGCCTATGAGGGCATGAGCAATCTGTTCGACCCGACTGTCGGCGTCCAGCGGCTTTACTGGAGCAAGAACTTCAAGAAAGGTGTGCCTTTCTCCAATGGCGCAGCCTATAGCAATCCGAAAGTGGATGCGCTGTTCGAAGCTGCTGCTGTTGAGATTAACCCTGAAAAGCGCTTCGCGCAGTGGAAGGAAATCCAGCAGATCCTTGTCGAGGATGTCCCCGCGATCGACATCGTCAGCGCGCCGGAAATCACGATCTACAACAAACGGCTGGCGGATCACACCGTGGGCGCAGAGGGCGCGGCTGGCAGTCTTGCGTTTGCCCATATCGCCACGTCCTGACCCATCCCGAAAAGACCCATCGTCTTCAGGGCGGTGGGTCGCCTTGGCGTGCATTTTCCAACGCCTCTCTTCCCTTTTGCACTTCAAATCGAGGACATGTGATGACAACGCCACTTTCCGAAATCTGGTACACGCGCTGCCCTGTTCCCACGCCTGTTGGTCTGGCGGCTCAATTGGGCTATCTGGAACAGACATTTGCCGATGTGGGCGTTGCCCTGAAATCGATCATCGATTCGCCGGATCGTGCCATCAGGCAAAGCCACTTCAACCATACGCTGGAATGGTCTTTCCGCCATGGCGGCAATGTGCCGCCCATTCGTGCGCGCTCCGAAGGGCGTAACACCCGGCTCGTCGGCATTACATGGACGGATGAGTTTCAGGCCGTCATTACCCTGCCGCACACGGGTATTCGCTTCGTCAAAGACCTCGTTGGCCGCCGCTTCGGTGTGCCGCGCAGGCCGGAAGGCATCGTGGATTTCATGGCCGCAACGGCTCTCAAGGGGCTGGTATCGGCTCTGTCGCTGGAAGGCTTGAAGAGTGATGACGTCCAATTGGTCGACATCGAGATCAAGGATTCGGTTCTGGCCTCGCAGGAAGGTCCTTCGCTGTTCGGTCTTAAGCGCCGTCAAAGCTTTGGCGAAGAGGTCGCAGCACTGTTACGCGGAGATGTCGATGCCATCTTCGTCAAGGGAACCGCAGGCGTGAGCGTCGCCAATCTCATCGGCGCGGTGCAGGTTGTGGAGTTCGGCTTCCATCCTGATCCGAAGATTCGCATCAACTCCGGGTCACCCCGTGTTTTGACGGTGGATGCGCGTCTTGCAGATGAGCGTCCTGATCTTGTCGAACGTCTCATCACCGTCATTCGCAAGGCATCCAACTGGGCCGAACAGCACCCCGAAGAAACCCGCCGCTTCATCGCGCGGGAGGCCGGGGCGAGCGAGGAACAGGTGCTTGCGGCTAATGGTGCGGATGTTCACCGCCATCTGGGCATCGGGCTGGATGCCGACCTGGTGGCCGCTGTCGGGCACTACAAGGATTTCCTGCATGAATGGGGCTTCCTCGAAAATGACTTCGATATCGCAGAATGGGTCGATGCCCGTTTTGTCGATGCGACGTCTGAGAGGGCCGTGGCATGAGTGCAGCTGTCTCTTCCGTCAAACAGTCTTCCGAACCACCAGTCGATCCTGTAGCTATCGCAGCCGATCTGGCGCGGCGCTTTGCCGAAACCGCCGCCGACTATGACAAAACCGGTGAGTTCGCCGCTGAAAACTTTGCTGCACTTTTCCAGTCCGGACTGCTGGGGCTGGTCACCTCACGGGAGGATGGCGGTCTTGGCGCAGGTCTTGAAATCACGCAGGCCGTGATTTCCACCATCGCCAGCGGCGACCCCTCCACAGCGCTTATTCTCGCCATGCATTACAGCGTCCATTCCGCCATAAGGCGTGGTCGCTGGTCCTCCGCGCTTGCCTCCAGGGTTCTCGCCGCCAATCTCGAAGGGCCAGCGCTCCTGAACAATGCACAGGCCGAACCCGGTGCAGGCTCTCCCGCGCATGGTGGATTGCCGGAAACGGTGGCGCGGATCGATGGCGATTCTTGGGTCATCAGTGGCCGCAAAAGCTTCGTGACCGGGCTTCCCGGTCTTAAATGGGCCATCGTTCTCGCCGTGACGGAAGAGACTGCGCCTCGCCTGGTGCAGCTGCTTGTCCCACTCGACAGCGATGGCATCAGCCACGACCGCGCATGGGAGGCGACCGGCATGTTCGGCACCGCCAGTCACGATCTGGTTTTGACGAATGTGCGTGTGCCGCTGGCTGACATCGTCGCGCAGCAGCCAGCGAACGAACCCCTTCGCCGTGACGAGGCGGATGGCCAGACCTTCTTCACCCTGCTTTCGGCAGTCTATCACGGCGTTGCCCTTTCTGCCCGTGACGACCTGCTGCGCCATCTGACCGCGCATGTCCCATCCAGCCTGGGCGCGTCGCTCGCTACCATTCCCCGAATTCAAGAAGGGATCGGACATATCGAAGTGCTGCTGACTGCCAATAAAAGGCTGC
The DNA here is from genome assembly GCF_001422245.1 of Rhizobium sp. Leaf262. Taxonomy (GTDB): domain Bacteria; phylum Pseudomonadota; class Alphaproteobacteria; order Rhizobiales; family Rhizobiaceae; genus Agrobacterium. The sequence goes on along the minus strand of NZ_LMMM01000020.1, from coordinate 58,877 downwards.
TCACGTCGGTCTCGCGTGATGTCGATGCCGGTGTGTCGATCGGAACGGACGCGTTTGCTCTTCGCCATGTCGTCATCGAAAACGCTGTCACCATCACTGATCTCGCCCTTGAACTTGGCGGAAATCGCGGACTGCGACGGGACTATAATCTGGAGCGTCACCATCGCGACGCAATCACTGCCCGCGCCCATGCACCGCAAGGTCACATGATCCGTTCCATGCTCGGGCGAAACGCAGTCGATGTCTTTAGTCGTGGAACTCGATGACGTTGGTGTGTTTAGGCGGAAAAGGCACGCATCGGTTCGCTTGGGAAAAGCACTTTTTGATGTCAGTCTGGCCAAAGAAGCCCTATGCGGTAAAATCCGGGTGGGGTTGCCCGTCCATCTCCAGGGCTCTTTGCGAGATGCGACCTGCTCCCTATATTTCGCACATCGCTACCCACATCCAAGGCCTCGTTGAAACTGAAGAGCGCATCTTATGGCAACATCCCTGCACCTAACCGCTTTTATGAGACCCGTAAGCCTACACACCGGGGCCTGGCGTTACCCCGGCGCTTATCCCGACGCCAACTTCAACTTTGGCCATATCAGGTCATTCATCGAGAAGCTCGAGGCGGCAAAGTTCGATGCCTTCTTTATGGCCGATCATCTGGCCGTCCTGAACATGCCGGTCGACGCTCTCATGCGCAGCCATACCGTAACGTCCTTTGAGCCTTTTACGCTTCTTTCCGCTCTCGCTTCAGTGACGGAGAAGATCGGGCTTGCTGCCACCGCCTCGACGACATTCGACGAACCCTACCATGTGGCCCGTCGCTTTGCCTCGCTGGATCATATCAGCAACGGTCGCGCGGCCTGGAATATCGTCACCACATCCAATCCTGATTCCGCTCGGAATTTCGGGCTGGACGAACATGTCGCTCACGGCGATCGATATGCGCGCGCCCGCGAATTCTACGACGTCGTGACTGGCCTTTGGGACAGTTTCGCCGATGACGCTTTTATCCGTAATCAGGAGAGTGGTATTTTCTTCGATCCTACGAAGATGCATGTCCTCGACCACAAGGGAGACGAGTTGAGTGTCCGCGGTCCTCTCAACATCGCCCGCCCTGTTCAAGGTTGGCCAGTCATCGTGCAGGCAGGCCAGTCGGAACCGGGCCGTCAATTGGCTGCGGAGACGGCCGAACTCGTCTTCTGCTCTCCTCGTGACATGGCTACGGCAACGGGACTTTATGCAGATATCAAAGGGCGCATGCCAGCGTTTGGTAGAAAGCCGGAGCATTTGAAAATCCTCCCGGCAGCCATGATCGTGATCGGCGACACTGTCGAGGAAGCCAAAGCCAAGCGCGCCAAACTCGACAGTCTGGTGCATTACGATAGCGCGATCGCCTCACTTTCGATTGCGCTTGGGCATGACGCATCCGGCTTTGATCCTGACGCCCCGCTACCGGAAATACCCGAGACCAATGCCAGCAAAACCGGGCAGGCCCAGGCGGTCCGTCTGGCGCGCGAAGAAAATCTGACGGTCCGTCAACTGGCCCAGCGATACGGCGGCTATGCCGGTCTCGCATTTGTTGGAACGCCACAAACCATTGCCGACGAGATGGAGACCTGGCTTGGTAACGCGGCATCGGACGGGTTCACGATCGTCTTTCCACATCTGCCTGCGGGCCTTGATGATGTGACGCAAAGGCTTGTTCCGGAACTGCAGCGACGCGGGTTATTCAGGCGAGATTACGAGGGCTCGACACTGCGCGAACATCTGGGACTTCCGCGGCCAGAAAACAGGTTTTTCGTTTAGGGCAAAACGATACTACGCCTCGCGCTATTCGGCTTCCTCTCGAACGTTGTTCACGACAACGATACCGTTGTGCTCTGGAAGTGGGGAGGGGTGTAGTAAAATCACTCGCCCCATCCATTTTTTGCTTGTAGCTCTAGTTACTAGAGGTCGTAAGGCTGGTCTCATGATGAGAAGGAGCGCCTTATGACTTTGCCGCTGAAGACCAAATTTCGGGTTGGGGGAATGGATTGCGCGTCTTGTGCCACCAAGATCGACACAGCTGTCCGCCGTATGCCGGGAGTGGAGGACGTGTCCGTTTCCGTCACGGCTGGCACGATGACGGTCAACCACCACGAAGGCAGTGATCTCTTGGCCATCGGCAGGAGGGTCAAAGGCCTCGGCTATGACGTCGTCGAGATTTCGGATGGTGAAGCACCGAAGCATCAAGATGATGCCGGTCATTGCTGTGGTGGTCACCACCACTCTCCTGCAGATCATCACCACAACTATTCGTCTGATGAAGCACCAAAGAACGTCAACACGGTCAAGGGGCTGCATGGTCACGACCACGGGCCCAGCACCGGGCCATGGTGGAGAAGTAAAAAGGGCCGGTTGACGATTGTCGCGGGTGCGGCGCTCCTCCTTGCTTATGGTATAGGGCACCTTTTCCCGGCTATCCAGCTTTACGCTTTCGCACTCGCCATGCTTGTCGGCCTCGTTCCGATTGCGCGACGGGCCATCATGGCCGCGTTTGCAGGAACGCCCTTTTCCATTGAAATGCTGATGACGATCGCTGCGATCGGAGCTCTCGTTATCAATGCGACGGAAGAGGCTGCGGCGGTGGTCTTTCTGTTTCTCGTCGGCGAATTGCTGGAAGGTGTCGCCGCAGGCAAAGCGCGCGACAGCATCACATCGCTTGCGGCACTTGTGCCGAAGACAGCCCTTGTCGAAGTCGATGGTGAGACCCGTGAAACTCCTGCGGAGAGACTGGTCGTCGGTTCTGTCATTCTCGTGCGTCCCGGTGACCGTGTTTCGGCGGATGGTGTCATTTTGTCCGGCGAAAGCGCGGTAGACGAAGCGCCCGTTACCGGCGAAAGCGTGCCGGTCACCAAGCGGGTGGATGACATCGTGTTTGCAGGCACCGTCAATGGTAACGCAGCACTGCGCGTGCGGGTCACGGCAGCGGCGCAGGACAACACCATTGCGCGTATCGTCAAGCTTGTGGAGGAAGCGCAGGAAAAGAAGGCGCCAACGGAGCGCTTCATCGACCGCTTTTCCCGGTACTACACCCCCGCCGTGGTTGTCGTGGCTGCGTTGGTGGCGATACTCCCGCCTGTCCTTTCCGGCGCGGACTGGAACGAGTGGATTTACAAAGGTCTTGCCATTCTGTTGATCGGCTGCCCTTGCGCGCTCGTGATTTCCACGCCTGCGGCCATTGCTGCTGCGCTTTCGGCTGGAGCCCGGCGTGGACTGTTGATGAAGGGTGGCGCCGTTCTGGAGGGGCTTGGACGTTTGACAGCAGTCGCCTTCGACAAGACCGGGACATTGACGGAGGGCAAGCCCAAGGTGACGGATATCGTCCCGCTCGCATTGTCAGAGGTGGATATCCTGCGATTGGCAGCAGCCCTTGAAACCGGATCGAGCCACCCTCTCGCCCTATCGATCCTTGCAAAGGCAAAGGAAACTGCCGTGGTCATTCCACTGGCGACCGAAGCCAAGGCGCTGGGTGGCAAGGGTGTTACCGCTATTGTGGAAGGGCAGGAGATTTTTCTGGGCTCACCGAAAGCCGCCGCAGACCGGATCACCATGCCAGAACACTATCTCAAGGCCATCGACGCGTTGAATGGTGAAGGCAAAACCGTGTCGGTTCTCATCGCAGGCAACACGCTTGCCGGTGCGATCGCCATGCGTGACGAGCCACGGGCTGACGCTGCACAGGGCCTTTTAACTCTCAAGCAGAGCGGCGTGAAAACCATCATGTTGACCGGTGATAATCGCCGGACGGCGGATGCGATCGGTCAGGCACTCGGCATCGAGGTGCGCGCCGAACTGATGCCCGAAGACAAGCAGCGCATCGTGCAGGATTTGAAAAGTCAGGGGCTCGTCGTCAGTAAGGTGGGAGACGGTATCAACGACGCGCCTGCTTTGGCTGCTGCCGATATCGGCATCGCGATGGGCGGCGGCACGGACGTGGCCCTGGAAACGGCGGATGCCGCCATTCTGCACGGGCGCGTCGGCGATGTCTTCAGAATGATCGAGCTTTCAAAACGAACGATGCGCAACATCTATCAGAACATCGCCATGTCACTCGGCTTGAAAGCTGTGTTCCTCGTTACGACCATCCTGGGCATAACCGGCCTGTGGCCTGCCATTCTGGCAGACACAGGGGCAACTGTTCTTGTGACGCTGAATGCCTTGAGGCTGTTGCGCGTCAAATCCGGTTGAACGCAGTGATCCGGTCCTGGCGGCTAGACGCTACGATGGCTGAAGGTTACGATCTTTCCTGCTTTCACCGGCACGCTCCAGCTCGAGCAGAAGTGCGCTTTCCGGTCTGAGCGTAGGCAAGGGCAGGCCGGCAATTCCAATGTCGGAAAGCGTAAATCCGACATCGCCAGCCAGAAGTTTCTTTTGCCCGTCGGAGATGCGAATGAATTCCGGCTTTGCTGGGAGTGTGTTGGTGATCGTCCATGCCCCACCGAGTCTTGCGACGCTCTCGGGCAATCGTAGCGGTGCGGGCTGTTCGCCAACCATCTGCGGTCCTTGAGCAATAATGAGCACGATCTTTTCTGGCGTGGCGGCACCCCACACATAGCGACCGTCGGTTGGTTGGAGATGGAAATTTGCGCCCGGGGCATGGAGAACGCCGCGCAGACGCTTGTAGGTTTCGATATAGAGCGCCAGTTCGGCGGTTTCTTCGCTCGTCAGTTCCAGTGGATTGAGTTCGACACCCAGATGATAGGCCATCGCCACCAGCGCCCGGAAAGCTAGACTGTGCTGTCGGCCCGTCTGGTGGTTTGGTGACGCGGAAATATGACTTCCGAGAATTTCCGGCGGGATAAATAGCGAGGCCCCACGCTGTATTTCCAGGCGTTCCAGCGCATCGGTGCAGTCCGATGTCCAGACGCGATGGGTGCGCTTCAAAACGCCGAAATCGATCCGCCCCCCGCCGGATGCGCAGCTTTCTATTTCCACGTTGGGATGGGCGGTGCGAACGCGGTCCATCAGAGCGTAGACAGCTCGGGTCTGTGCTGCGATCTTCGCCTTTCCATCGCGTCCGCCCGCATGTGTCAGGTCGCGGTTCATATCCCACTTGATGTAGGAAACATCGTGGTGGGCGAGAATGGTGTCGATTTTCGCAAACAGGTAGTCCGCAACATCCGCTTGCGTCAGATCAAGAACCAGTTGGGTTCGGGACTGGAGCAGCGGACGCCCTTCGACCTGCAGTGCCCAGTCGGGGTGAGTCTTGAACAGCTGGGACGTCGGGTTGACCATTTCAGGCTCGAACCATATGCCGAACTGCATCCCGAGTCCTGTAACGTGATCGACGAGCGGCGTCAGCCCTTGCGGATATTTGCGCGCATCGATATCCCAATCACCGAGGCTCGTGGTGTCGTCGTCACGCTTGCCGAACCAGCCGTCATCAAGGACAAAACGCTCGATGCCTATCTTGGCGGCGGCTGTTGCCTGCGCTTTCAGGGATGGCATTCGATGGTCGAAGTAATTGCCTTCCCACGTATTCAGCGTCACCGGTCTTGGTGACATGGCACCACCTGGCCAATCGAGAAGTTCCTCTCGGACGAAAGCGTGAAACGCTTCGGCGTCCGCTCCGGCATAGGCGACGGGGCTTTGATAGGTTTCTCCCGGGCCAAGAATGACTTCGCCCGGCTCAAACAGTTCTCCAAGATGAACCAGTCTGCGGCCATCGTCCGCGCGGTCGATGACCATCTGGTGATTACCGCTCCACCCGATCGTCACACCAAAACGTCGCCCGGCATTTTCGAGGAAGACAATCGGAAAACGGTCATGCGAGGTGCGGCCCCTGCGGCTTTCCTGTAACCAGATGCCGTTGCCGAGCGTTTCGCTGCGTGTCTGAAATTCACGCCCCCACATGCCGGTGAAGCTGGTCAACTCCGTTTGCCCCTCTGGAACGGGGAAGGTGGCGGCCATGCATCTGTCCAATTGGTACGGCGTCTCACTTTGATTGGTCAGCGCCGTGGACATGGAGACAAGACCAGGCCGATGGCTCGTCAGAGTGATCTCGATGCCGATCTTCGCTATGCCGTCGACGGCTCTCAGAACCGTCTTCTCCGTCGAACCCTCAACTGTCCATGCCCCGAACTGGAGTATGAAATCGCGCCCCTGACGATGTCCCACTATCGCTGGCCAGCCGAAAAAACCCATGCCGCCCGTTGGCAGCAGGACCGAGGCGGGAACGGCGACATCCATACCGTTCACGCGGCTGGAACGTTCGATGTCGAAAACTGCGCTTTGTGACACGGCCCGCGTCCCAAAGGAGAGTATCTCAGGCATTCCGAGCTCCGGGAGGCGGAGGTTGAGGGTAAAATCCCCTTGGCCGATCGTGAGTATCTGGCTCATTCGTAAGTCCTCCCAAACTTGCACGTCATCAAAATGTTTTATGAAAAAACGGTCGCGGCATGCGTCAATCAGCACGTTTCGCGACCAAAAGAAATCCAATAAACGAGGCGATCCGATGGCGGTGGCACCGCATAGTTTGTTGCTGGGAAAACATGGCAGCCGAAGTGATGTCAGTTTTGCTCGCTACGTCGCATCGGCATGCGATCTACGAGATCGAATATTTCGACATCGGTGACGATTTTCTCGCTACGAAGCTTCACGCCGCCGTCCTTGCCCACGAGAACGACATGGAAGCCATCGCCCTTGACGTCGACATCCTGTTTGAGGTTTTCGCCGTCCATGGCAGGCACGTCTCCGTACACCGTCTGAGCTGACTTTCCGGACACATGGATAACCACCATGTCCCGCTCTGCCAATTCCTCCTTCTGACGCTCCAGCAGCGAAATCTGTCTGGAGACAGTCTTGTCGCTGGCATCACCGAAGATTAGCACGACCCGGTTTTTCCAGTTCAGATCATATAGGCTGTCCATAGCAAACCCATGCGTTGCGGCTAGTGAAAGAAGAGATGTTAAAAGCACTCGTCTCATGCTTGGCCTCCTTCGTTCAAAAGATAACGCAGCTGTGGCACCATCGTTCATCCAATCACACAGCTTGTGATGACATTTCATTGAACTTGCGATGAAAGACATGACTTCTATTCGATCGCGGGCGTGCTTTCGAAGTCGTGCCGCTAAGACCACGTCTTTGGTGGCTTCCGACAAAATCCCTATGAGATTTTTATATCTTGGCTCGAGGCTCCGTCTCGAATTCCTATGTCATTTGTCGCCATATCGGTTCGTGCAGCATGCGTGACGTGGTGGTTACCACAACGCATGACCTGCCGATGTCCCAATTCAAAAGGAGACGAGACCGATGATGGATTTCCTTCTGCTCTTAATGGCGATGGCCTTCTTTGGCCTTTGCTTTGTCTATGTCCGCGCTTGCGAAACGTTGTGAGGCGCAAAATGTTTTTCGACTATGCGCTGAGCGGCGTCGTCACGGCTGGTCTCACCCTATACCTGATCTATGCGCTGGTTCGTCCAGAGCGGTTCTGAAACGAGCGCGCATGAACCTCACCACCGCTTCCGATAGCACCGGCAGCCCTTCGGGTTCCGGTATTTGAAAGTTTGCATCCATGACACTCAACGGATGGTTACAGATCTTTGCGTTCTGCGGAGTCCTGATTTTACTGGTCAAGCCGCTTGGCGCCTATATGACTCGTGTGTTTTCGGGAGAAAACACTTGGCTCTCTCCACTTCTCAAGCCGGTCGAACGGCGTCTCTACGCCTTGGCAGGCACATCCTCTGACGAGGAGCAGCACTGGGGCGGCTATGCTTTGGCAATGTTGGCCTTCAACCTCGCCGGCTTTTTGCTGTTGTACGGAATCCTCCGTTTCCAGAACATTTTGCCCTTCAATCCTGCTGGGATGGCTTCAGTCGCACCCGACCTGTCGTTCAACACGGCCATCAGTTTCGTCGCCAATACCAATTGGCAGAGCTACGGCGGCGAAAGCACGATGTCGTATTTTTCGCAGATGGCGGGCCTGGGGGTCCAGAATTTCGTATCCGCAGCAACCGGTATGGCGATAGCGATCGGCCTGATCCGCGCGTTTGCCCGGTCCTCCGGCAAGGCAATCGGCAATTTCTGGGTCGATATGACCCGCGCCACCCTCTACGTTCTGCTGCCGATCTGTATCGTGTTGACGATCGTCTACGTTGCTTTGGGTGTGCCGCAGACGCTGGGGCCGTATGTAACGGCGTCGACGCTGGAGGGTGCGCAGCAGACGATTGCTGTCGGTCCCGTGGCATCTCAGCTCGCCATCAAAATGCTGGGCACCAATGGCGGCGGCTTCTTCAACGCCAATTCGGCCCACCCGTTCGAAAACCCTGACAGCCTGTCGAACATGATCCAGATGCTTTCGATCTTCGCAATCGGAGCAGCTTTCACCAACGTCTTCGGACGCATGGTCGGTAATCAGCGCCAGGGTTGGGCGATCTTGTCGGCTATGGGCATTCTGTTCCTCGCTGGTGTGGCCATTGTCTACTGGGCCGAGGCTTCCGGCAATCCGATCATGCAGTCGCTCGGTCTTTCCGGTGGCAACATGGAAGGCAAGGAAGTGCGCTTCGGGGTCGTCTTGTCCTCTCTCTTCGCGGTCATTACCACTGCAGCATCATGTGGCGCGGTCAATGCGATGCATGGTTCGTTCACCGCGCTCGGCGGGCTCGTACCGCTGATCAACATGCAGCTCGGTGAGATCATCGTCGGCGGCGTGGGTGCGGGTTTCTACGGCATCATCATGTTCATCATCATCGCCATCTTCGTGGCTGGGCTGATGGTCGGTCGCACACCTGAATATCTCGGCAAGAAGATCGAGGCGAAAGAAATGAAGATGGCCGTGCTTGCGATCCTTTGCCTGCCGCTCGCCATGCTTGTTTTCACCGCCATCGCCAGCATTCTGCCCTCGGCAGTGGCGTCGGTGGGGACAGGTGGACCACATGGCTTCTCTGAAATCCTGTATGCCTACACGTCCGCCGCTGCCAATAACGGATCGGCCTTCGGAGGCCTGAGCGCCAACACCTCCTGGTACAATACGACCATCGGGATGGCGATGCTGATGGGCCGCTTCCTGGTCATCATTCCTGCTCTCGCCATTGCTGGGTCCCTTGCCGCGAAAAAGACCGTTCCGACGTCAGCCGGCACGTTGCCGACCGATGGTGGACTCTTCGTCGGCCTGCTCGTTGGATCGATCCTGATCATCGGTGGCCTGACGTTCCTGCCGTCGCTGGCGCTTGGCCCGATCGTCGAGCACTTCATGATGGCAGCGGGACAGACTTTCTAAGGTGAGCGAACGGGATATCCCGAGACCTGCCATGTCCACATCTTTACTTTCAATGTCCTACACGACCGACCCGATCTGCCAAAGCAGCCGTCGTCAGGTCATGCAGCTGGAGTCTCAATGATGAGCCAGTCTAGAATAATCTCTGCTCCCAAGTCCGTCGGCGTCAAGTCCGTTCCGATCTTGGATAGCAGCATCCTTCTTCCGGCATTGGGTGGTGCTTTTACAAAGCTCGATCCGAGGAAGCTGGTCAAGAACCCCGTCATGTTCGTGGTCGCCACCGTGTCGGTGCTCACGACCATCCTCTTCCTGCGCGATCTGGTGAAAGGAAGCGATAGTCTCGGCTTTTCCTTTCAGATCAACATCTGGCTCTGGTTCACGGTTCTTTTTGCGAACTTTGCCGAAGCGGTGGCCGAGGGTCGTGGCAAGGCGCAGGCAAACTCCCTACGAAAAACACGAACGGAGACACAGGCAAAACTCCTTTCAGGCCAGGACCGTAGCCAGTTTACGACCGTCCCGGGAACCAGCCTCAAGGTCAACGACATCGTCGTTGTGGAAGCTGGTGACATCATTCCTTCGGACGGAGAGGTGATAGAAGGCGTAGCCTCCGTCAATGAGGCTGCCATCACGGGGGAGTCCGCGCCTGTGATCCGGGAATCCGGTGGCGACCGGTCTGCCGTAACGGGTGGCACGCAGGTCTTGTCGGACTGGATTTGTGTACGCATCACCGCTGTTGCAGGCTCCACCTTCATCGATCGCATGATCGCGCTGGTCGAAGGAGCCGAACGCCAGAAGACCCCCAACGAAATCGCTCTCAACATACTGCTTGCGGGCATGACGCTGATCTTCGTTCTGGCTGTTGCGACCATACCGAGTTTCGCGTCTTATGCAGGGGGCTCTATCCCGATCATCGTGCTTGTCGCGTTGTTCGTAACACTCATTCCAACGACCATTGGTGCCCTCCTGTCCGCAATCGGCATTGCCGGCATGGACCGTCTGGTCCGTTTCAACGTGCTGGCGACATCGGGTCGTGCGGTGGAAGCAGCGGGCGATATCGACACCTTGCTTCTCGATAAGACCGGCACAATCACGCTCGGTAACCGTCAGGCTACGGAATTCCGTCCCGTTGGTGGCTTTACCGCAGAACAGCTTGCCGATGCCGCACAATTGGCCTCGCTTGCGGATGAGACGCCTGAAGGCCGCTCGATCGTCATCCTTGCTAAGGAAAAATACGGGATCCGCGCCCGCGACATGCAAAATCTGCATGCGACGTTCGTTCCCTTTACGGCACAGAGCCGAATGAGTGGGGTCGACCTCGACGGATCGTCGATCCGCAAAGGCGCGGTGGAGGCTATTCTCAACGATGTGCGTTTCGCACAGGACGGCGGTGTCAGTGCCCGGTCCGTCGAGGAAATACAAAACATCTCGCAGGAAATCTCCAAGCTCGGCGGCACCCCGCTTGCCGTGGCGCGAGACGGCAAGCTTCTCGGTGTTATCTATCTGAAGGATATCGTGAAAGGCGGAATTTTTGAGCGTTTCGCGGAATTGCGCAAGATGGGTATTCGTACCGTGATGATCACGGGCGACAACCCGATGACCGCCGCCGCAATCGCCGCAGAGGCGGGTGTGGACGATTTTCTCGCTCAGGCCACGCCGGAGATGAAGCTCGCCCTGATCCGTGAGGAGCAAGCCAAGGGCAAGCTGGTGGCCATGTGCGGAGACGGAACCAATGACGCGCCCGCTCTGGCCCAGTCGGACGTCGGCGTTGCCATGAACACCGGCACCGTGGCCGCCAGAGAAGCCGGGAATATGGTGGATCTGGATTCCGATCCCACCAAGCTCATCGAAATCGTTGAAATCGGCAAGCAGTTGCTGATGACCCGTGGCGCGCTGACGACGTTTTCGATCGCAAACGATATCGCCAAATATTTCGCAATCATTCCGGCGATGTTTCTGGCGTTCTATCCGCAGCTCAATGCATTGAACATCATGGGGCTTGCCACGCCGCAAAGCGCCATTCTGTCCGCGATCATCTTCAATGCGCTCATCATCATCGCACTCATCCCGCTGTCCTTGCGGGGCGTGAAATACCGCGCCGTGGGTGCGGGGTCGCTGCTGTCTCGCAACCTGCTCATCTACGGTCTGGGTGGCATCATCGTTCCGTTCATCGGGATCAAGGCCATCGACATGGCGATCACCGCTCTCGGTCTCGCTTAAGGAGTTCGAACATGTTCAAAATCATCCGCCCCGCTCTGGTCATGATCATCGCGACCACCGTCATAACCGGCCTGATCTATCCTCTCGCCATGACGGGCTTTGCTCAATTCGTTTTCCCATCGCAGGCCAATGGCAGCCTGATTGAGGCCAACGGCAAAGTCATCGGCTCCAGCTTGATCGGCCAAACTTTTACGGACGAGGGTCATTTCCACGGTCGACCTTCGGCGGCAGGGACTGGCTATGACGCGGCTGCGTCTTCCGGTTCCAACCTTGGGCCCACCAGCGCAAAGCTCATTGATCGCGTAAAGACCGATTTTGAGGTGGAAAAGGCGTCGAATCCGAATGTCCCGGTGCCGATAGAACTCGTGACGGCTTCCGGCAGCGGCCTTGATCCACATCTTTCTCCAGAGGCCGCGCTGTTTCAGGTGCCGCGTATCGCACGTGCCCGAAACATGGATGAAACCGTGCTGCGCGCTCTGGTGGAAGACCATGTCGAAGGACGCCATCTGGGCTTTCTGGGTGAGCCCGTCGTGAATGTGCTTTTGCTGAATATTGCGCTTGACGCCGCGCATCCATGAGGGCGATGACTGGGCTCGCCAACGAGTCCAGTCGTTCCATGAAGAGGTCACCTATGCCGGACGAGACTCGCGATAAGGAAACCAGGCCTTCACCGGACGCGCTTCTGGAGCATGCAGAGCGCGAGACGCGCGGACGGCTGAAGATTTTCCTTGGAGCGGCACCCGGTGTCGGCAAGACGTATGAAATGCTGCTGTCCGGTCACGCTCAAAAAGCGGACGGGCTGGATGTCGTCATCGGCGTGGTCGAAACCCATGGGCGCAAGGAAACGCAGGCGCTGGTCGAAGGGCTGGAAATCGTCCCGCGTTGCAAGACGGACTATCACGGGCATCTGCTGGACGAGATGGATCTAGACGGGATTATCGCTCGCCGGCCTGCATTGGTCCTTGTCGACGAGCTCGCCCATACGAATGCCATCGGCAGCCGCCATCCCAAGCGTTACATGGACGTGCAGGAAATCCTGTCCAAAGGTATCGATGTCTATTCGACCCTCAACATCCAGCACATCGAAAGTCTGAACGACGTCGTGGCGCAGATCACCAAGATCAGGGTTCGCGAGACTGTTCCCGATACGATCATCGACAAGGCGGATGATGTCGAGATCATCGACATCACACCGGACGATCTGATCAAGCGTCTCGCGGATGGCAAAATCTATGTGCCGACCACGGCCAAAAGCGCGCTTGAGAACTATTTCTCTCCCGGTAATCTGACAGCGCTGCGGGAGCTGGCCCTGCGCCGCACCGCCCAGCGGGTGGACGAGCAGTTGCTCAGCCACATGCAGGCCAATGCCATTTCCGGTCCCTGGGCGGCTGGCGATCGTGTTCTTGTCTGCCTCGATCATGGGCGCAACGGTGCAAGTCTCGTCCGCTACGCCCGGCGCCAAGCTGACCGCATGAAGTCTCCCTGGGCGGTTCTGCATCTGGAAATGCCGAGAACCGCGTTCCTGTCCGATCAGGAGAAGGATCGGCTTGCAGCCAATATGCGGCTTGCCCAGCAGCTTGGCGCCGAAACCGTGACCTTGCCTGCGCTTCACCCATCCAAGGAAATCATCGCCTACGCCAATTCCAAGAACTTCACGCATCTGGTTGTCGGTCGCCCGGAAAAACCGCGCTGGCGACAATGGTGGCAGGGATCGGTCACCCATGATCTGATCAATCACGCAGGCAATATCAGCGTTCACGTCATCTCCGGCGAAGACCGAAAGGACGAGCCGCAGTGGGCGGTCAAGACCGCAGCGCCGCCGACTCCGCTTAAACTCAAGCACTACATTCAAAGCGCGATCTTCGTAGGCCTGGCGGTCTGCGCCGGTATTGCGCTCGATCAGACGCTCGACGTGCGCAATCTGGCGCTGGTGTTCCTGATGTCCGTCATGGCATCTGCGGTTCGAGGCGGGCTTGGGCCAGGCCTCTTTGCCTCTTTCCTGGGGGCGGTATCTTTCAATTTCTTTTTTCTGGAGCCTCGCTACACGCTGACTGTCCGCGATCCCGAAAGTGTGGTCGCACTGTTTTTTTATCTTGGCATCGCCATCGTTGCATCGAACCTCACAGCCGCCGTTCAGCGTCAGGCTACTGCGGCGCGGCAGAGGGCTCGCACCACCGAAGACCTCTATCTGTTTTCCAAGAAGCTTGCGGGAACCGGCACGCTGGATGATGTTTTGTGGGTCACCGCATTTCAAATGGCGTCCATGCTCGGCGTGCGTGTCGTCATTCTCTTGCCGGAAAATGGAAACATCACGGTTAAGGCTGGGTATCCTCCTGACGATACACTTGTCGACGCCGACATCGTCGCGGCCAAATGGGCATGGGAGCATGATCGTCCGGCCGGTCGCGCCGCAGAAACCCTGCCAGGCGCGAAGAGGCTCTATTTGCCTTTGCGGACGGGTCGTGAAGCGGTCGGCGTCATTGGTCTCGACAACGATAAACAGGGTCCGCTGCTGACCCCGCAACAGCAGCGGCTGTTTGATGCATTGGCGGATCAGGCAGCACTCGCGATCGAGCGTGTCAGGCTCGTTTCGGATGTCGACAAGGCCAAACTGGCGGCGGAGACGGATAAATTACGTACCGCGCTGCTGACGTCGATCTCCCACGACCTGAAAACGCCGCTTGCCGCGATCATGGGATCGGCTGGAACCCTGCAGGATTTCGATGCGGAAATTTCACAAGAGGCCAAATCTGAACTGCTTGGCACGATCATCGACGAGTCCGAGAGGCTGAACCGCTTCATTGCCAATCTCCTCGACATGACCCGCATCGGCTCTGGCACGATGGAGCCGAACTACGCCCTGCATTTCGTCGGCGATATCGTCGGTACGGCGCTGGCCCGTGCGGCAAAGATCATGGCGGAGCACCGCCTGACAGTCGATATTCCCGACGATCTTCCGATGTTGAAGGTTGACCCCGTTCTGTTTGAACAGGTTCTTTTCAATCTTCTGGACAATGCTGCCAAATATGGTCCGCCGAAATCGGTGATCGGCATTCGCAGTTGGCATGATGATGGCTGGATTTTCGTATCGGTCTCCGACGAAGGCCCTGGCGTGCCGCCTGAGGACCTCGTTCGAATATTCGACAGCTTTTACAGAGCCAGGAAAACGGATTACGTTAGAGCCGGGACGGGTCTGGGGCTTGCTATCTGCCGCGGTTTCGTCGAGGCAATGGGCGGAACGATAAGCGCAAGAAATCGCAAGGATGATAGCGGAGCCATTTTCACCATCCGCATGCCCGCATCGTCTGCGCCACATTTGCCGAGAGAAAAAGAATGAGCACCACCGACGTCAGGGTCCTTGTTGTCGATGATGAGCCACCGATCAGGAAACTTCTCAATGTCGGGCTGTCCAGCCAGGGCTATGTCGTGAGCGAAGCGATGAATGCACGTGTCGCGATGCAGATGGTTGCAAACGAAAAGCCTGATCTCATCATTCTGGATCTGGGGTTGCCGGACATGTCTGGGCACGAGCTTCTCGCCAAGTGGCGGGAAATGGGAATAGACCTGCCGATCGTCATTCTTTCGAGCCGGACCGATGAAACCGGTATCGTTCAGGCGCTGGAACTCGGCGCTGACGATTACGTCACCAAGCCTTTCGGCATGAATGAACTCGTGGCGCGCCTGCGCGTCGCCCTTCGCCATCGACTTCAGGCACAGGGTGAGCGTCCGATTTTTCACAGCGGCGCACTCTCGGTCAATCTGGTGACGCGCACCGTCAAGGTGGCGGAGCAAGAGGTGAAGCTGACGCCTAAGGAATACGATATTCTGCGCCTTCTCGTTCAGTATTCGGGAAGGGTGCTGACGCACCGCTTTCTATTGGAACATGTCTGGGAAGGGATTGCCGATGTCCAGTATCTGAGGGTTTACGTGCGGCAGCTCCGCCAGAAGATCGAAGAAAGCCCGGACCAGCCCCGGTACATCCTGACCGAGACAGGTGTTGGATACAGGCTCGCAGAAATCACTTGAAGAGTTTATTTTTGTTTATTTGGTTCTGGTACTTACCGACATTTATTAAGACGTTGGTTCGTGAAATGGGCAGCGGTTGAACGTCGCCCGATATTCGGCAGAGTGACGGTATGTCTCTTTCCGTACCCTGTTGATGCTGCCCAACGGCTGGTGATCTGAAAGGCCCGTCCACACGCTGAAACGCATCTCCTCGTTCACCTGCTGCACCGTGTCGTCGCTCCAGCTATCCTGCGGCTGTGCAACGACCGTGGCGACGGTCACGAACGGGGAGTCGTCCTCTTTCCATTCGACCGTCGGGTCCTCGACTGGCTGTCTGTCCAGATCGCGACAGAGCTGAACCTGAAAATCCCATTCCCCGCGAGCCGTCTGCATTTCCGATTGGACAGTTTCGCGGATCGCATCTTCGCGGACGCTGACGTCAATCTCTTTGCCTGTGAGGCTGGTGAGATCGGGTGATGTCGGGACCAGTCTGAACTTTGCGATGTAGCAGCCATAGCGGAACGGGGTGACGGAAAAATAGGTCTCGCCTAGCGGATCAAGGTTCGGTGCGCCACCTAGAGCCTGGACAGTGGTACTGGAGACGCCTACGGCCTCCAGGCCTTTGTTGACCGTTTGAAGGACGCTGGACAGGACCGTTTTCGTCCCTTCCATCCTGTCGGTGGTTTTGGCGAGCAGCTTGAGGCTGGAAAGAAATTTCTTCGGGTTCGGTGCCTGGAACACCGGACCGTTCACCATCACGAAATCCTGCGTATCACCGTCGGCTCCTGAAAGTCTGTCGCCCTGCACACCCACGACCTTCAATGCGAGGCCTCTGGGAAGAGAAACGGCATCGGGGAGAATGTCGCCTGCATTTGTGGAAAGGCGCATGTAAACCGGATATTCTCCACCTTTGGAAAAGAGGCCCTGTGCCAGTTCTTCCGGCAAATTTTCCAGAACCGTCATCTTTCCCTTGATGATGCCATGGGCCTTTGCATGAACGGAGCGCACGGCGTGCCCATAGTCCTGCGATGTTTTTTCCAGAATGATATCAAACTGTTCGACCAGTCCCTTAACGGTCTCACCTTCGTCGGGTGCGATCTCTTCCAGGTCGGGGGCATAGCGGATTGGTGGGGCAATGTTCATTTTGCGCTCCTTGAACAGTGCGGGATTTAGTCGGTAAGGGCGATCAGTGAGGTTCGTGAGCTCACACCACTCCAGCTTCGGCGGCGCTGGTGCCAGCCAGATTTAGTCGTCCGTTGTCCTCTCCGTCCCAATATTCAATGGAACGTGCAGAGGCCTTGATGAGAACGATGCCGGGTGTTTCAATGCCGTCTGGAAACCATCGGTCGAGGTCTTTCACCCAATGCTTCTCGAATAGGGCCTTGTCCTGAACGAGGCTCGCCTCGCCGTCGACTGCGATGAAAATACCCGGCTTTCCCAACAGGCTTGGCGGTGCGGTGAAGGTCAGGGAAACGACATTATTGTCTCTGATTTCAGAGACTTTCTTTGTTTCTTCATAGGAGAAGAACCAGGAGTCTCCGTCGTACTCGACGTCTCCGTTATTGCTCATGGGCCGGCTGTTCAGCACTCCCGCCGCGGGGTTTGTCGTCAGCATGCAGAAGTCGATTTTGGCAAGCTTTTCTGAAAGGTCTTTTATCGTCATGGCCATGGTGTCTCTCCTGAAGCGAATGTAGAACCACAACCATCTGACGTGCTCAAAGTTCCTTGGAAGGCTCGAGTGTTCATGTGCTTGAACGCCTTTGATCTTCTCGAGATCAGTTTTCGGTAACGGCTTTAAAAGCTTGAGGAAATATGCGAGATTGTCACCTTGCTGAAACGGCCTTTGCCGGAGAGGATGATGATCGATGGATCAGCATGCCAGACCATCCACTCCCCTAGCCATATTGACCAAGGCTCTTGGCAAGGTCGCAAGGGCGCGAACCCGTGATGAAGTCGTAGCGACGATCCGTACGACGGCTCGTTCCTTGGTCGGATGCGAAGGCATCGCAATCATCCTTAAAGACGGCGATCTCTGCCACTATGTCGAGGAAGACGCCATCGGTCCGCTCTGGAAGGGGCAGCGCTTTCCGGCCTCCCTGTGCATAAGTGGTCTGGCGATGATGACCAGAGAGACAGTCGTTGTCCCCGATGTCACCAAAGACGAGCGTGTTCCGCAGGAATTCTATGCCGGAACATTCGTCCGCGCGATGGCGATGGTGCCCGTTCGTGTCGAGGAACCCTTCGCGGCGATCGGAGCCTATTGGTCGCAGCCCTATACGCCTGCCGGTTGGGAAGTGGAAACGCTGGAGGCTTTGGCGGACGCTGCCGCAACTGCCTTCGAGAATGCCGAGGTGATCGCGTCTCTGTCCAATCCCGTCGTGGCGATAGCGACACTGGCGACGGTGCCGGAACAATCCGATTTTGCGGCTGACATCGCTCGCGTTGGCGGTATATCGGCCGTACCGACGATACTCGACGTCGTCCTGCGCATGACCGGCATGGGCTTTGCGGCGGTCGCACGCGTGACCGATACGAGATGGGTTGCTTGCCAGGTTCTCGATCCTGTTCGCTTCGGTCTCAAGCCGGGCGACGAACTGCCGTTGGACAGCACGTTGTGCAACGAAATCCGGGGACATCGCCAGACGATCGTCTTTGACGATGCCGGGCAGGACCCGCAATATCGTGACCATCACACGCCCCGTATTTACGGCTTGAAGAGCTACATTTCCGAGCCGATCATTCTGGCGAACGGCTCGTTCTGGGGTACGCTGTGCGCGATTGATCCCAACCCAGCCAAGATCAAAAATCCGCAGGTGCTAGGGGCCTTCAAGCTATTTGCGGAGCTTATCGCTCATCATCTGGACGCCGATCTGAAGCTCAAGACCACGCAGGAGACGCTGGAGCGTGAAAAGGAGCTTTCAGAACTTCGCGAGCAATTCATCGCAGTTCTGGGTCACGACCTGCGCAATCCCATCGCGGCAATAGATGCAGGCGTCAACCGCCTGTTGAAAGAAGGCTGGACGGATAGAAGTCCACTCGTTCTGACCTTGATGAAGTCCAGCGTCACACGAATGTCCGGTCTGGTGGAAAACATCATGGACATGGCACGGGCAAGATTGGGTGGCGGCATAGGTCTGGCCTTGAACGAGGGCGATTTGTCCCAGACCATCTTGCATGTCGTGGACGAGTTGAGGGTCACTCACCCCGAGCGACAAATATCTGTCGAGTTGGATTTTCCGTTACCGCTGACTGTGGACCATCTGCGTATCGCACAGATGACCTCCAACCTTCTTGCCAACGCGATTACGCATGGCGACGCTTACCTACCCATAAAAATTTCCGGGTTCGTGGGCGGGGATGACCTGACGATATGCGTCATCAATGGTGGCCCATCCATCGGGTCAGAGCAGTTCGATAAACTGTTCCTACCGTTCCGGCGCGGCGATGGCAGGGCAGGTCGTCAAGGTCTTGGTCTCGGCCTTTATATTTCGTCCGAAATCGCCCAGGCCCATGGAGGACGCATCGACGTCCATTCGGAGAACGGCGAGACATCCTTTACCTTCAGGATGCCCCTCCGTTAACAGCCGATGACACGCCGATCTTACGCTGGTTCTATGCGCACTGGCACTGATTTTGCAGCTGGCGTCTTGCTCTCCTCGGCATATTGCCAGAGCGGGATCAATGCGTTGCATTCAGGATAATAGGCGGCGCAACTTCCGGACGGTATGTCGTAGTCGATGACTTCAAAGTTTGTCATGGTGCGAACGACGCCGTCATCAACCGCTGTCGTGATCCGTGCAAGGCCGTTTTTATTTATGCCGAAGCGGATACGGTCGTCAGCGTTCATCATGAGCACCATTCGCGATTTGTGGATCCCGCGCAGGCGGTCATCATAGCCATAGACTGTCGTGTTGAACTGGTCGTTCGACCGCAACGTGATCAGACGCAGAATAGCTCTGTCTTCACTCGCGGCAAAGCTGGAACAGAGGGACTTGGGCAGCTTGAAATTCGCTTTTTGCATCTCCGTTTCCCATTGTCTGTGACGTGCAGCGACCGGCCGAGGAAAGCCGCCGGGAATGTCCAACCGGCCATTGAAGTCATGGAACGGCTCGGGATAGGTCGCCGCAATGGCATCTCTGACCAGCGCGTAATCGCCCACCCAGTCATCCCATGGCACCTTGGGGTTCGGCGCAAGAGCGTGCTTGGCGATTTCCGCGACGATCTTCGGTTCTGAAAGCAGCATGTCGTGTGCCGGGCGATATTTCCCGCGCGATGCATGGATGCAAGTGGTTGAATCCTCCATCGTCACGATTTGCGGGCCGGAGAGTTGCTGGTCGATTTCGGACCGTACCAGCGTTGGGAGAATATAGGTCGTTCTGGCCGTGATGAGATGGCTGCGATTCAATTTGGTGGCGATTTGAACCGAAAGGTCCAGGTCACGCCACTTCAGTTCCATGAGATCCCGTTCAGGGATGGCGCGCACGAAATTTCCGCCAAGGCTGATGAAAGCCTTGACCGTTCCGTTCACAATTCCTTCACAGGCTTCGACGGTGTTCAATCCATCTTCCCGTGGCGGTTCGAAACCGTACAGCTCGGCAAGTTTATCCAGTGGCACGAGCTTCGTTTTCTCGGAAATGCCGACCGTTCGTTGACCCTGCACATTCGAATGCCCGCGCACGGGACAGATACCGGCTCCCGGCTTGCCGATATTCCCGCGCATCAACAGCAGGTTGATCAGCATCTGCACATTGCTCACGCCATAGCGGTGTTGTGTGAGACCCATGCCGTAAATTGCGATAACTGCGTTTGCCTTGGCATAGGTTTTTGCGGCGGCTTCGATGGCTGCATAGGACAGACCGGAGATTTCAAGGATTTCCGCCCAGTCTGCAGCCCGCACGGCAGCTTCGAATATATCGAAGCCATGGGTATGTTGCGCGATGAAGTCGACGTCCAAAACTCTTTTGGCTCCGGCAGTCTTCGCCTCGTCATCCCAGGTCAGCAGAAGCTTTGCCATTCCCATCATGACCGCGATATCGCCGCCCGCACTGACCTGATGATATTGAGTGGCGATCTGCGTCGCCTTGTTGGTCAACATCTGGCCCGGGCTTTGAGGATTGACGAATTCCTGCCACCCCCGTTCCTTCAGCGGATTGAAGACGACGACAGGCACGTCCCGCTGTCTCACCTCCTGAAGGCTGTGCAGCAGTCGCGGGGCATTGGTCCCCACGTTCTGACCGAAAGACAAGATGCAGTCGGTGTGGTCGTAATCTTCCAGAAGCACGGTGCCAACGGGCGTGCCGATGCTTTCAGGCAGGGCGACGGACGTCGTTTCGTGGCACATGTTGGAACTGTCGGGCAGGTTGTTGTTACCATAGAGCCGAGCCAGCAGCTGGTACATGTAGGACGTCTCCAGCGACGCTCTACCGGAGGCATAGAAAACGACCGAGGCTGGATCGTAGGACTTGAGGTGCTGGCCTATGTCGGCAAATGCCTGTTCCCAGGTCGTTGCTACGTATTTGTCGCTCGCGGCATCGTAGCGCATGGGATGCGTCAACCGGCCCTGATTTTCGAGGTCATAGTCCGGCCACTCCAAAAGTTCTCTCACCGTATGGCGGGAGAAAAAATCAGGCGTTGTCCGTTTCGACGTGATGTCCCAGAACGTCGCTTTGGCACCGTTCTCACAGAATTCGCCCAGATGCGGCTTGCCCGGCTTTGCCCATGCGCAGCTCGTGCACATGTAACCACCGACCTTGTTGTGATCTTTCAAAAGGCCCGGTGCTGTTTTAAGGGCACGCTGCTGGATGATATCCATCGCGACGGATTTCAGGGAACCCCAACCACCTGTCGGCATCGTGTAGTGCTTGTATCGAACTTTGTTTTCCACGCGCTTTTCACCTTGCTCTGTCACACAATGGAACCGCCCGCCTGATCATTGGTTCCATGGCGCAAGTTGTTGTGAACGCTCGCATCCTGTCTCCGACGGCTATGACGAAAACGTCATTCCGGTGCGCCGATCTGTGATCGGTTTGTGGCAGAGACCATGGAACCCCACCGGTGTCACTGCGTTCGGTTGCAAGGGACCGTGTGTGAGCAGCATGTGAAATGGGGGACGATTTGACGACGAAGCTAGATCCATATTGTGGTCCTGCGCCCATCCCGGAAAATGTTATATGGGCGTGGAATGGCGATGTCGTTCTCATGGCGATGATCGCAAGTGGCGTGGGGCTTCTTTACGTCGCTCAGTCTCCACGACAACCGGGACATATCGTTCTTTTAAGCGCTGTCCTAATCGTCGCTTTCATCTCTCCGCTCTGCGCTTTGTCGACTGCGTTATTTTCTGCCAGATCGGTGCACCATATTCTCGTCGGCACCGCCGCTGCGCCATTGATTGCATTGATGCTGCCGCAACTGGCGAAAAAGGCGTCGGCAGTCCCGCCCGAGTTGGTCTTTCTGCTTCACACTGCCGTTTATTGGGCATGGCACCTGCCACCCGGCTATTCCTTTGCCTTGGCTGGCACGCCTCAATATTGGCTCATGCAAAGCGCGTTCACTGCATCGTCGGTGTGGCTGTGGGCCATCCTGTTGTCGACCAACGCCACTGTCTTCACGTCCATGGGCCTTGCCGTCGGGACCATGGTCCAAATGGGCTTTCTCGGAGCCATTCTCACCTTCGCTCCGTCGCCCCTTTTCGAGGCGCATTTCTTCACCACACAGGCTTTTGGCATGACGCCGCTGTTCGATCAGCAGTTGGCAGGCATACTGATGTGGACACTCGGATTGCTGCCGTTCCTCGCTGCCGCGTTGTGGAGCATTCACACGCATCTGTCGCCGTCCACGCGGTACCAGGACAACAGACGATGATGGTGTTTGTAAAGTTCGCCCACATTGCGGCCATTTGCATCTGGGCCGCTGGACTTGTGAGCCTGCCCGGCCTTTACGTCCAGCGCGCCCATATCAAAGAGGATGACGACCTCTTTCGGCTTCAGAAAATCGTGCGGTTTTCCTATGTGAGGATTTTGTCACCTGCCGCCTTCATCGCGATCGCATCAGGCACAGGCTTGATCTTTCTTCAGGAGCCCTACAGCCCATGGTTCTCGCTGAAGCTGGTGTTGGTCGGCATCCTCGTGGTCCTGCACGTCATGACGGGGTTGGTTATCATCCGGTTGTTTGAAGATGGGGAGGTCTATCCCGTGTGGCGCTTCGTTGTCGTGACCGCGATAAGCAGTCTTCTGGTCGGCGGCATTCTCTTTGTCGTTCTTGCTCGACCGGACATTAATTTCAGCGTGCCGCCCGGTCTTTTCGAACCGGGCGGGCTGAAGACCCTCATCGCGGCAATCAGTCCTTGGGAGATACCATGAGGCCGATGCCGTGATCGAAGATAAGCTTACCCCCGTGCCAGCCCGCGAGACCCGTCAACACGGCTGCCAGCATCGAAAGCCCCAGACCGTGAGGAAGGGTCTGGATGGTCTCGGTGACGCGACCGCCCCAGTTCGCACCGGCCACACCGATCAGAGCCATGGCGGCAATTCCGTGAGCCCAGCTGGCGACACGGGCGCGAATTCCAGAAACGAACAGCAATTCCGCCGTTCCTATGAGACCTGCTGCCACACCGCTGAAGAACGCTCCGCCGGCGGACCACAATGCTGCTCGCTCCCAGAACGGGTCTCCGCTCCACCAGAACAATACGTCGGCTGCCAGGGTGGTGATCACCAAAGCAATGGGAAAGTGAACCGTCATGGCATGAAGAGGGTGCCCCGCAACGGCAACAGCCGAACTGGTGGTCTTCTCTTCAACCTTGGAAATCACCGGGTTGGAATTCTCAGTGCCTGTCATGCCGTACCTCCTGCTGGCGGGTCAACACGCAGGTCACCCCTCCGGTTCCTGCGGCTCCCGACGGTGTTATCGGTGTGCGTCGCGGTGTCGGGATGCTCAGGCGATCTCTCTGCTTTGGACCCTGCGGGGCCATCAGCCAGTGCAATCGCTATATTATGGTGGGCGATGCTGGCCGGTGCCGCCGGTATTTTCGGCCTTGTCATGGCGCTGTTTTGCATCGTGCTCTTTGCCCCGCGCTGGGTTGAGAATGTTCAACCCAGGCAATGGATCGTCTGGGGTGGGCTTGTCATGCCCATCCCCGTTCTCGTGGCGCTTTTGGGCTTCGCCTTCGTTCAGGGTGAAAAACTTTTTGGCGCGGCCACCTCTCAGCCGGACATCACGATTACCGCGACGTCGCGCATGTGGGGGTGGGAGTTTGCCTATGACCGTGATGGCGTGCGTGTACGCAGTCATGATGTGCTTCACATTCCGGTGGGCAAGGCGGTCAAGATCGATACGACAAGTGCTGATGTCATCCATAGTTTCTGGGTGCCGAGGCTGGGCGGCAAGATCGATTCCATTCCAGGGCAATTGAACAGCATGATCCTGCAGGCCGACATCGAAGGCTCCTTCGGCGGCATCTGCGCGGAATACTGTGGTGAAGGGCATAGCGCGATGAATTTTCGCGTGCTCGCCCACGATCTTCCAACATTTGAAAATACACTCAGGAATTTGAGCCCGTGACGGATCGAGAAAAGGTTTTACCAACACTGTCGCCTCTGGCCCTGCACAAACAGCTCGATGCTGTCTGGCGAACGGGCAAAGGCATGCAGCGGTTGGCTGCCGTCAATCATAACGTGATTGGCATCCGCTTCATGGTCACGGCTCTGGTATTTTTCGCCATTGGCGGTTTTCTGGGCATGCTGATCCGTACCCAGCTTGCGACAGCGTCCAATGCCTTCATGGACGCGGCGCAATATGCGCAGGTCTTCACCATGCATGGAACCGTGATGATGTTCCTGTTTGCAATTCCCTTTTTCGAGGGCTTGTCGATCTATCTTCTGCCCAAGCTTCTCGGTGCCAGAGATCTCGCTTTCCCGCGATTGTCTGCCTACGGCTATTGGTGTTACCTCTTCGGCGGGTCGATGCTGATCATTGCGCTGTTGGGTGGAGTGGCTCCGGATGGCGGCTGGTTCATGTACACGCCGCTCTCTTCGTCGAAATTCAGCTCCGGCATCAATGCCGATGTCTGGTTGCTTGGCATCACCTTCGTGGAAATATCGGCCATCAGCGCCGCCATTGAGATCATCGTCACCATCATCCGCATGCGTGCACCTGGCATGTCTCTGGTGAGAATGCCAATCTTTGCCTGGTACATGCTGGTCGTGGGCGGAATGATGCTGGTGGGTTTTCCTCCGCTCATTCTGGGCTCGATCCTGCTTGAAGCGGAACGCGCCTTCGATCTGCCGTTCTTCGACCCTGAAAGGGGAGGGGACCCGCTGTTGTGGCAGCATCTTTTCTGGCTGTTCGGGCACCCGGAGGTCTATATCATTTTCCTGCCTGCGGCGGGCGCTTTGTCCACCATAATCCCTGTTCTGGCCAGAACGAGATTGACCGGCTACCACATCATCATCGCCTCGTTGGTGGCCATGGCTTTTCTTTCCTTCGGGCTGTGGGTCCACCACATGTATACGGTCGGAATTCCGCATGTGGCGTTGTCCTTTTTCTCTGCCGCAAGCGCACTGGTCGCAATTCCAACAGCGATCCAGATATTTGCCTGGTTCGCAACCATTGCGCAGGGTCGTCCGCAGTTGAACGTCCCGATGATGCATGTCTTCGGGTTCTTCTTCGTTTTCGTGATCGGAGGCCTGACCGGCGTCATGCTGGCGATGGTTCCCTTTGACATGCAGGCCCACGATACGCATTTCGTGGTTGCCCATCTCCATTATGTTCTCGTGGGCGGCTTTCTCTTTCCGATGCTGGCCGGAATCTATTACTGGATACCGCACATCAGCGGCCGCCAGCCCGTACAGCACCTTTCTCGCGCGGCGTTCTGGATGATTTTTACGGGCTTCAACCTCACCTTTTTCATGATGCATCTGACCGGCCTGCTCGGCATGCCGCGCCGGACGTTCTCCTACCCCGAGGCTTCCCCATGGGAGTGGCTGAACCTTCTGTCATCATTCGGAAGTTTCATCATGGCCATGGGCTTCATGCTGGTGGCTCTGGATATCGTGCTGATATTCCTGTTCGGCAAAGCGTTCCGCCGAAACCCATGGAAAGCCGGTACGCTCGAATGGGCCATGCCGACACCGCCGCCCGCCTACAGCTTCGCCTCCATTCCCGAGATATCTTCCAGGGCAGACGACCTTCCCGTCGACACGCTGGGTGCAGAACTTGCCGCAGGAAAAGGCTATCTCGGATTTTCCCGTCATGGGTGGATGGAAACGATCGGTGTCGATGCCATTTCGGGCGAGGCCAACCAGATTATCCTCCTGCCGAAACCGACCTACCTGCCGCTCGCAACCGCAATCGCGACGGGTGGCGTCTTCGTTTGCCTGTTGTTCAAATTTTATGTCGCAGCACTGCTCTTTGCGCTGTTGACGCTGGGCATCTTCCTGGCCTGGACACGCAACGATGCGGCAAGGATCGACCGGGGACCTCTTCACGCGTCACAGGCGTCGTCGCTTCCGCTCCACTTTGAGAGCGCGGATGCGCCGAGCATTTTGGCCATGCGTCTCACACTTGTCGCCAACGCGACGCTGTTTTCATCCCTGCTGTTTGGTGGACTGTTTTTGTGGACGTCGACACCGCTCGGCTCTGATGTCGAGATCTCCGCGTCGCTGACAAAGGTGCTTCCTGCCATGGCGATAGCAGCTTTTGCGGCCATCGCCGGAGCGGTCGGCAGTTCCCGGGTGTCGAGACCGATGCCTCTTCTCGCGATCTCTTTCGCGGCCTACGGTGTGGCGGCGTGCATGTTCCTACTTGATCTTTCTGCGCGACCGGGCGCGACGGCGGCAGCCCTCGACGCCGTAGCATTCGCCGTGCACATCTATCTCTTCGTCCACCTCTCATTGGGCGCCGTCTTTTCGTGCTTCTGCGCGTGGCGAGTACGCAACGGATATGTGTCGGCGGTGCGTCGCAACGATGTGATGATCGCCAAGTTGTGGCACAGCTACTGCGGCTCCGTCGTCATTATCGTCGCCGGTTACTCCTATGTGCTTTCTGCATTGCAGTCGGGAGGGTAGTTCATGCGCTATCGGACCCTCTTCGCCATTGTTGGACCGCTCGTCCTGTGGGCTGCGTTCTTTACGCTGTTTTACTCGGTGCAGGCCGTTGGATGTCGGGCCGGTTGGGATGCGACACTTTTGGGCGGCGTGTCTTTCCTGCGTCTGGCGACGATTGTGCTGCTGGTGATATCAGTGATCGCAGCGGGTGCGCTTTACATTTACGCGCGGTCCTTGCCTGACAACGCTGGCGTCGCGTCTCTTGCACGATACAGCGCTCTGGCCGGGTTCTTATCGACGATCCTCGTTTTTTCCGGCGTCATCTGGCTTCAGCTTTGCTGAACATGGCAACGTCTAGTGTACAGCGTTCAGCCGCCTGCACCAGTCGGTGCGTCAGGTTGTAGATGTTCTGGATATTGTACGGTCTCGGCTGTGGCAACTTCGGGGTCGGGAGACAAAGCAAGCCGAACGCCGGGTCCTCCTGCTGCCGAGGTTTGCTCGTCGTCGATGAATTTGATCCCGGCTTGCTGAAGCGCGGCGATGACGGCACCGAATCTGTCCCCAGTCTCCTTGCCTTCTTCGACATTCTGGAGGTCGGAGGCTGATATATCCGCAAGCTGCGCAAGTTGTGCTTGATCGAGACCCACCAATGCACGGGCTGCAGCGATCTGCCGGCCTGTTACTTTCCTGATGTCGCTCATGTCCGTCCCTTCATGCTTCCTGAATTTCTAACACATTGAAGTCAACCCTGTTCCATCGTCTCGCCGCGCTAACATTTGCTTTGCGATCTAAGGCATGAGACAGGGACGGTTCGGTAGGTCATGTTGCACGACGCGTTATGGAGAAGATCCCTTGGTTCAAGAACCTCATACCACATTCGACGCCTTCCTTTTCGATATGGACGGCACGATCCTCGACTCGACTGCTGCATCCGAGCGTGTCTGGGGTGACTGGGCAAAGGAACACGGTATCCCTACACCGCCTTATCACGGCAGACGTGTCGAGGACACAATGGCTGATCTTACAGCGATTGGTATCGACGTTGAAAAAAGTGCCGCTGAGGTGAAGGCCCGCGAGCTTGTCGACCTCGATGGCGTGGTTGCCATTCCCGGTGCAATCGAGTTTCTGAAAATGCTCCCACGCGGAAGGTGGGCCGTGGTTACGTCCGCACCGAAGGAACTTGCGCTCGCCCGCATGCGTGCCGCCGGTATCCCCATTCCCGATGCCATCGTTGCGGCTGAAGACGTGCAGAACGGCAAACCGAAACCCGACCCGTTTCTTGCTGGAGCACGTCTGCTGTCTGTCGACCCTACTCGTTGCCTCGTTTTTGAGGATGCCGATGCCGGAATCCTGGCAGGCGAGGCCGCAGGCGCTTCCGTTGTCGTCATCAGCCACACAAGAGGCGCAACGCTGAAGGGCAGGGCGAGCGTCGAAGATTACCGCCAGCTATCGGTTACCACGGCCGATGGCGTGCTGGCACTCGGCTTCAAGGATGGCAAAGGTTTTGCCGCATCGTAAGGGGTTGTGGGTAACCTCTTCGTGATGAATGACAAAGCCCTGCAGGCAGATTATCAAAAGGTAGCAAACAGCAGCCTGCGCGCCTGGCGCAGGCGCCATGTCACATCTCGCCAGAAACGTCTCTGAGCGGGTCGCCGGGCCGCGTCAAGGGAGACGACAATGCGTGAAGGAAGAGGCTATTTTCCCCGCTGGACATTGAAGAGGCAGGGCGAGGTCATGCCGGACGAGCGTCTGCCGGCGGGACAGACCATCGTCCTTGGTATTCAGCATGTCGTGGCGATGTTCGGTTCGACGGTTCTTGCGCCCATCATCATGGGGTTTGATCCCAATGTGTCGATCCTGTTTTCCGGTATCTCGACGCTGATCTTCTTTATCGCCGTCGGCGGACGGGTGCCGAGCTACCTCGGCTCCTCCTTCGCATTCATCGGTCCTGTCCTCATTGCCACCGGGGCGGCGGCGGGGGCCGCTAATCCCAACATAGCCACGGCCTTGGGCGGGATTATCGGGGCGGGTATTCTCTACGCCATCGTCGGACTGGTCGTCATGGTGGCAGGACATCGCTGGATCGAAAGGCTGATGCCGCCGGTCCTGACAGGCGCGATCGTCGCGGCCATCGGTCTCGTGCTTGCTCCTGTCGCGATATCCAGCGCATCCGGCACCAGCCCGACGGATGCGGATGGCAGCCAGCTTTCACGCTGGATCGCCCTTTTGACGGTCGTTTCGGTCGGTGCTGTCGCGGTGTACGCACCGTCTATGGCGAGGCGACTGCCCATCCTGCTCGGTGGCGCCATTGCCTATGTCGTCTATCTCGTTGTTGCCAATGGCTTTGGTCTGGCGACGTCGGTAGATTTTTCCAGCGTTGCTGCGGCTGCGTGGTTCGGACTGCCCAAGTTCACGGCACCGGAATTTTCCGTGTCCTCTATCACGCTCATCGCGCCGGTCGTGGTCATTCTTGTCGCTGAAAATCTGGGACACATCAAAGCCATCGGTGCAATGACCGGTCGGTCGCTCGATCCCTATCTGGGTCGCGCATTCCTTGGCGATGGTATCGCAACCATTCTGTCCGGTGCGTTCGGCGGAACGGGCATGACGACCTATGCCGAGAACATGGGTGTCATGGCCATCACGCGCATCTTCTCGACACTGGTTTTCGTGGTCGCCGCTGCCGTCGCAATCCTGCTGGGATTTTCGCCGAAATTCGGAGCACTGATCCAGACCATTCCCGGGCCCGTCGTCGGTGGCCTCTCTATCGTCGTGTTCGGCCTGATTGCTGCCACCGCAGGCCGCATCTGGGTCGAAAATCGGGTCGATTTCTCACAACCCAGAAATCTGATCACAGTTGGTATCGCCCTCGTTCTTGGCGCGGGCAACTTTAAACTTCAATTGGGTGGCTTCACCCTTGATGGCATCGGCACGGCCACAATCGGGGCCATTGTCTTTTACCATCTCCTGGGGCTCCGCAGACATGATGTTGGCAGCGTTTGAGCAATGCTATCAACGTTCAGCGCTTTCCTGTGCGTGAGATGAGCCACAACAAATACGGCCCTCCGATGAGAGCGGCAAACACGCCGACGGGGACTTGATAGGGGTAAATCACGACGCGGGAGAGCCAGTCGGCACCGATGAGCATCGCCGCGCCGATCATCAGCGAGGCGAAGAGTTGCTGACGCGCTCCAAGCAGTCCGATGAATCTGGCGAGATGTGGGGCAACGAGCCCCGCAAGGCTGAGCGGTCCAACCAGAAAAGAGGCTGTGGCCGTCATCAGCGCAGCAAGTATTGCAAGCACCAGCCGGGACGATGTGAGGCCAACGCCGACACTTTTCGAAAAGACGGTGCCGAGCGGCAGGATGGTAAGCCAACGGCCCATGAAAAACAGCGGTGTCGCAAAGAGCACCACCGCAGTCAGCGCTGTCCACGCTTCGAACGACCCCGCACGATTGGTCGATCCCGCCATCCACATCAGGAGAATGAAGGCATTCATGTCACCCTGTGCGAGAACGATCGATACGATGGCCATGGAAAGAGCACTCATCGCTATGCCGGACAAGAGCAAGCGTTCGGCAGAAAGTTCACGGCGTGCGGTCATCGCAATCATGATGGAGAATACGATCACCGCGCCCAAGGCCATGCCGGTCAACATAACGGTGGGTGATGACGACCCGACGAGATAGAGCGTGGCGGCCAACCCGGCACCACCGCCAGCCGAAACCCCAAGGACCTCGGGGCTTGCAATCGGATTGCCCGTAACGCGTTGCATGATGAAACCCGCTGCGCCCAGAAGTGCGCCTGCACCACCGGCGGCAAGAATACGCGGCAGACGAAATGGTAGAAGTTCTGTCAGTGTCTCACCGAAAGAGAAGCGAAATCCAGTCGGCGAGGGTCCGATGGTCAGAGCGGCCATCACAAGGACGGCGATCAATACGGTCAGGGCGAGCATCCACAACTGCGGTCGGGCAAGCGGCTTTTCGATGAGCGCAGCGGCGGTTGCCACTGGAGAGATCGCATGCAGGCGCGGCAGAAGGAGGAGCAGAACGGGACCACCCATGAGTGCCGTTGCGGCACCTGCCGGTGCCAGATCAGAAAAGCCCGGTCCCAACAACTGGCTTGTGCTGTCCGTCATAAACAGCAGAGCTGCACCTGTCAGCGGCGCCGCGATGAGTATCTGCCCAGTCGTTCTGGCGCCGCAGAGCCTTGCGATTGCTGGAGCCGCAAGGCCGAGGAAGCCGATCACGCCGACCGTGGCGGTCACGGAGGCAGCGAGCCAGACGGCCAGCAAGAGGATCGCCAGGCGCAGCCACACAAGCGAAAGTCCAAGGCTTTTGGCATTTGCATCATCCAGCGCCATCACATTTAGCGGACGAACGAGAATATATGCCATCACGGCACCCAAGCAGAGACGGGGTGTCAAGGATAGAACGCCTTGCCAATCCTGCTGACTGAGCGACCCCGCACCCCAGATGCTGATGGACAGTGCATATTCGCCGCGTGCCAGGATGAGGGTAATCGTCAGTGAGGCCGCGATCATGCTGACGATGAGCCCCGATACGGCAACTGTTACAGGATCGAAGGATTGACGCCATGACAGGAGCAATACGAGGCAAACGGCCGTAAGGCCGCCCGAAAAAGCAACCAGCTCTCGCGATACGCCAGCAAGAAGCGGTGGAAAGCTGAGGCCCACGACAAGAGCCAGTTCGGCACCCGCTGCAATTCCCAGCGTGGACGCGTCGGCGATCGGGTTGCGAAGCACCCTTTGCAGCAACGCGCCTGCCATTCCTAGTGCCGCGCCAGCGACCAATGCGATGGCAGCGCGGGGAAGCAGGCTGTTCCACAGCAGAATATCGCTCAGCATTTCCGCTGTTGCAGCGTCTGCGGGAACCTTGGGCCGGGTTCCGATCAGGATCGCAAGCATTCCGAGGCACGCCGAGATGCCGAGGAGAATCGAGACCACGCCACGGCGATGATTGAGAGATCTGGGTGCCATGCTAACTCTTCCGCGCACTGATCAGACCTTTATGGAGTTCTTCGGCAAATCGAAGAGCGGCGGGTAGTGCTCCGTAGGGATTGATGGAGCCCAACGTCACGATCCGTTTTTCGCGTACGGCAGGAAGCGCATTCCAGAACGCGCTTCGATTGAGGGTGACCAACGCATCGAGTGGATGCGGCGGAATGAGAACGATCCAGGCATCCGGCATGGAAGCGAGGGTTTCGATGCCCATGGGAGCAGCGGCGGAATAAGCGGTCTGGCCTTTCCACGCATTTTCTATTCCAAGGCGGCGCAGCACGGAGCCGAACATGCTGTCACTGCCGAAGACGCGGTAGTGCCGCGCATCGCCCAGGTTGATCGGCAGGATGGGACGTCCGTCGCTCGTTGCAAATGCCTGTCGCAAGTTCTCCAGCCGCCGGGTCGTTTCACCAAGATAGGTGTCCGCACTCGACGTAATGGCGAGTTCTTTCGCGATGGTGACGGTTGCCCGTTCGGCCATCACATAGGGGTCTTCGCCGGAAAGATAGACTCCAAGATTATGCGTTGGCGCTATGCCTGAAAGCAGTGGATCCGCCCATGCGTAGAAATTGGAATTGAATATAACATCCGGCTTTGCAAACGACAGGGTCTCCAGATTGGGCAGGCCTCTCAGCCCGAGATCGACGATGGTGTCCGGCACCGCCGGTTCTACGGCCA
The DNA here is from genome assembly GCF_001422245.1 of Rhizobium sp. Leaf262. Lineage (GTDB taxonomy): Bacteria > Pseudomonadota > Alphaproteobacteria > Rhizobiales > Rhizobiaceae > Agrobacterium. The sequence continues at coordinate 26,671 of NZ_LMMM01000020.1, read as the reverse complement.
CATCGCGAAATTGTTGCAATTCGGGTGCCGCGACCACGTTGGAGCCCAGGGCCAGAAGTGTTTCGAGCAGTGCCCAATCCAGTGTGGCGGACCGCGTCGCGATGCTCGGTGAGTTTTGTGCCCATGAGGGACGGGAGATGGTCAGCGAGGCTGCGGCTGCAAGGAAGCTTCGGCGGGAAAACAGAAGACGGGAATTCAAATCTGCCTCCGGGCATCTGCAAGGGCGTGGCCCGGCGGGCCACCCCTATCATTTCATGCTTACCGCGTCCGTTACCAGCTTCTGCTAAGCTTGAGGCTCACCGTGCGCGCTTCGCCATATCCGCAGAAGGACATGGTGTTGCAGCCCGCGACATATTCCTTATCAAACACATTTGTGACGTTGAGCGAAGCTTTCCAGTCGTTCTTTTCGTATCGGATGGCGGCATCGAAAACGGTAGCGTCTGGCACACGAAGCGTGTTGCCGTCATCAGCCCAGGACTTGCCGCGATAACGAGCGCCCGCACCGAAGCCCAAACCTTCCAGCGGTCCATCGGTTACGGTGTAGTCCAGCCAAAGCGAGGCCTGCGCATTCGGCACGAGCAACGGTGTTTTGCCTTGCAGGACGGGATTGCTTGGGTTTTTCGTGAATTCCAGATCCGTGTAGGATGCCGAAGCGATCGCTTTCCAGTTCTCATCGAGATTGACTTTGCCTTCGACCTCGAAGCCCCTCGAACGCACCTCGCCGAGCTGTCTGCTGATAAAGCTTGGGGAGGGTGTGCTGACCGTATAGTTCTGCTTGTCGATCTGGAAGACTGACGTCGTAAGCGTACCATCGAGCCAGCTGGGCTCATATTTTATGCCCGCCTCATATTGCTCGCCTTCTTCCGGCTTCAGCGCACCATCTGCGCTCACGCCGACGAGAGGGCTGAAGAACGTCGAGATGCTGGCATAAGGTGTGAGACCATTGTCGAACTCATAGGCCAGTCCCGCACGCCCGCTCCAGGCGGAGTCGTTTCTCGCAAAATCACCCGTTCCGAGCCGATCATCCACCTCGCTGTCGAGATAATCGAAACGGCCGTTGAAGGTCGCGATCCAGCCATCACCGAATTTTATCTGGTCCTGTGCATAAACGCCAAGCTGCCGTATGGAGTAGACCTGATGGGTGGACGGTGTCAGGGGCGGCAGCGAATAATTATACGGCAGGTCGTCGGGGTTGATGGGTGTTGGATAGGCAAGATATGGCGTCGCCAGTTGGTCGTTGTCGAGGCGATACGACCGGTAGTCCAGACCGACCATGACCTTATGGCTTGCGCCCCCAACGTCAATCTCGTTTTCAAGACGATTGTCGACATTGAAGGAGCTTCCTTCGGAGCGAACGTCGTCGGCATACATCAGCACCGTTGGGTCGGTCTGGTCGAGGTAGTCGAACGGATAGAGCTGGCGTTCCCGCTTTTTCAGATAACCGTAACGCAGGTTTTGCGTGGCCTTCCACCCGTCTTCGAATTCGTGCGTGAACTCGTAGCCGGTCATCGCCTGTGTGAACTGCCCGATGTCGAAGTCAGAGCGCCCGAAATACGCGTCGCGATCGATCTTGCCGAAGAACGGGTTAGAGACCACCGTGCCGGAATATGGGAGAAGGCCATTGGATGTGTGGGTCTGATCGAGGCGGCTGATATAGGCCCATATATTGAGGCTTGTTGCATCTGTTGGCTGGAACGTCACCTGCGGCATGAAGATGCCCCTGATGTCGTCCTGTTCTTTCGAGTAGCCATTGCCGCCGGAAAGCTTGCCCGTTACGCGATAGTTCACTGCGTCGTTGCCAGGCATCGCATCCGAGAAGTCGAAACCAAGAAAGCCGTTCGCATTGCTGTCCACGCCGATCTCGGTATAGGAGTAGGGGCCTTCCGTGGGCCGTTTGCGCACCATGTTGATGACGCCGCCGGCATTGGCGCCGCCCAGCAGAACGGATGCCGGACCCTTGAGGACCTCGACACGTTCCAGCATGAACGGATCCACCTGGAAATTGCCGAAGGCGTGGCTGGTCAATGCCATATTGTCAAGAAACAGACCCGTCTGGCTGGCGTCGAAACCGCGGACATAAATCCAGTCGGTGTCGGGATCGGAGCCGAATGGCTGAGCAAACACGCCCGGTGTGTATAAAAGCGCCTGGTCCACCTTGTCGACGACACCACGATCAGACATTTCCGTCGTCCCCACGACGGAGACGGCCTGCGGAACTTCTTTCAAAGGCGTCTCTGTTTTCGATCCGGTTGTCGTCTCCTTGGCAACATAACCTCTCACAGGCCCTGTCCCGCCCTCTTCAGCGTTGCCCTGAACGATGATGGGGGCAAGCGTTGTGCCGGGGCCGGTCGTATTGGTGTCGGTACTCTGCGCCCAAGCCTCAGGCAGGAGGTTCAAGCCTATCGATGCCACGCCCGCCAGCAATGCGGTTTTTATCAAGGAAGATGTCATGTGTTTTTTCACGTTGCGCCCACTCACACCGCGCTCTCAGGCGGCTTTCGATAAATTGAGTGGTTAACTCAGATTTAATTTGTCTGCTTGTTTCGAGCGGCGGGAATTGAACGGATTTGGGCAAACTTCACGTCAAAAGAGATTTGCTCACCGTTTTATCACGTGTGATTTTTTCCATTGGGATGGCGTCAGCCCGACGTGCTTGCGGAACGAACGACTGAAATGAGCGTGATCGGCAAAGCCGGTTTCGGCCGCAATCGCCGTCAGCATGTGGTGCCCGGATCTGATCAGTTCTTTAGCCCGATCGATTCTGGCATTCATCTGCCATTCGTGCGGCGCCACACCTGTCGCGGCCTTGAAGGAGTGGCTGAAGTGCGATTGGGAAAGGCCGGTAAGAGCCGCTAGCTCTTCCAGCCGGATATTTCGCAGGCAATGTTCGTCGATGAAATCCTTGGCGCGTCGCAATTGCCAGGGTGCCAGCGTGCCACGCTTGCGGGGTGCAGTCTTGGAGATTTTGAGAACGTCGAGCAGCAATGACAATGCAAGCCCGTCGCCGTAGAGATCATGCAGCGGTTCGCCACTCTCGAGTTCGCTTGCGATGAGCCTCGCAAGGGTCACAGCCCTGATGTCGGCGAATGGCAGACGGGGTTCCCGTAGCAGCATCGGGTCCAGGTCATCCCCTAATCTGCGGCTTATCGCATCCACATCGAAATGGATGTCGAGATGGCGGATCGACCGGACATCCCTGATGTCCACCCACAAATCCATATCGGCGGGAACATAGGAGATCGGACTGAGGTCGCAATCCTGCGCCGTACCGGGCTCGATCGCCGTGCGCTTGACCGTAGGCCTGCCTTTTCCCTGATGATCGAGCAGAATAAACAGGCGCGGATCGCGCGCAACGTAATGACCGCCAGCGTATGCGCCGCAGGTAACATCCCAGAGATCGGCGGTGATGCCGTTCCAATAACGTCGACGAAGCCCTCCGACAACCGAAAAGCCCTCTATCTGGTTTTGCATTCTCGGTTGAAAGGTCATTCCCGAAACTCTATACCACAAGGATAAAAACTTTCGCGTGTTTATCAAGTTTTCAGGAGGCCTTCAATATCCAGTTTCGCCGTCCGTCGCGTGCAGGATGTTGACGGGTGTTTTGAACCGGGTGAAACGTGAAAGCCACGATTTAGCCAGAGCAGCCTTGCGGACATCCAGATGCCATTGAACAGACAATCAAATCCTGCAGATAGCGACACGCCGCTTTTGTCGCTCGACGATGTGACATTCGCGGTCGAAGATCGCGTCCTGCTGCACCCACTGACATTGACCTTGCATTCCGGCCGGTCCATTGCGCTGATCGGCCATAATGGTTCGGGCAAATCGACCCTCCTGAAACTCATCGGACGACAGCAGGAGCCGACGAGCGGTTCAATCGCGTTCGAAGGCAGATCGCTCGACACATGGGAAAATCGCGCTTTTGCCCGTCGCCTAGCCTACATGCCCCAGCGTACCCCACCAGCCCCGGGAATGCTGGTCAAGGAACTCGTCGCGCTCGGGCGCTATCCCTGGCACGGCGCCCTCGGACGCTTCGGGCAGGAGGACCAGCGGAAGGTAGAAGAGGCGATAGAACTCACCGGTATCGCCAAGTTTACCGATCGCATGGTGGATAGCTTGTCGGGCGGCGAGCGTCAGCGTGTCTGGCTTGCCATGTTGGTGGCGCAGGATGCCGCTTGTCTGCTGCTGGATGAGCCGATTTCCGCTCTCGATATTGGACATCAACTGGATGTTCTGGAGTTGACCTCCGATTTGTGCCGCCATAAAGGCATCAGCATCATCATGGTGTTGCACGACATCAACATGGCCGCACGCTATTGCGATGACATCGTCGCGCTTCATTCCGGCCGTCTTGTGGCCCATGGAACACCGGCAGAAATCATGGATGCTGACGAATTGCAGCGGATATATGAGGTGCCTATGGACATCATTCGCCAGCCCTCCAGCGGCAGGCTTGTCGCAATGCCTCGCTAAAACGTGGATTGCGCCTTCCTTCCCACTTGGGCGACGAGCCTTTGATGGTTCAGCCCATTTTTATTCGATTTCGGCTTGAAACCCGTTTGCTGAACGCTATCTCCATAACAACCGTGCAATGCATGAATATTATATAAAACTTATGGATGAGAAAGTCAGCAGTGGATATTATTGAAAATATACTTTCTGCCCGTTCGGCCCAGCCTTCGCAAATCCTCGACTGCTTCGACGCACTTCCAACCGCCGACGTCTCTCTTCTGACGGGACGGTGGCGCGGTTTCGAGATCAAGACCGGTCATCGTCTGGATGGACTGCTGGAGCCTAGTGGCTGGTATGGGAAGCTCTTCGTAAACCCGGAGGCCGTCCATCCGCTGCTGTTTTATTCACGCGACAAAACGGAACTCTATGCTGTCGATCCGATGCTTGTGCCTTTGACCGCGCCATTGCCGCGTTCTTCAGTGCTGGGCACCGCAATGACGGTTCTGCGCCCGATCCTTCAAACCAGATCGCCGAAAGCCCGATTGCGCATGATTGAATATCGCGGGCGCTCGACCGCGACTATGGCTTACGACAGCAAGGCCATATTCGACCACTTCGTCCGTATCGATGAAATACGTGTTCTTGGCATCATGGACCTCAAGGGCATGCCCGGCCCCTATGCTTTTTGCCTTGAGCGGGACGACACAGACATGAAAGTGAGGATATGACGATGACAGGCGTAACCCTTATTACCGGCGGCGCGAGCGGTATCGGTCGTCTCCACGCCTTGCGAGCCGCTGAAAAAGGCAAAGCGGTTGCGATCTTGGATTTGAATGATGAAGGTCTGGCCGAGGTGTCGGCCAAGCATGCCTCGATCCATCCTTTTCGGTGTGACGTGACAGATCACGCCGCGTTGAAACAGCTCGTTTCAGATATCGAGCAGCGTCTGGGCGAAGTCGACTGTCTTATCGTGTGTGCGGCAATCATGCCCGGTGGAGAGTTGGCGAAAGTGGATCCGGCCAAGACGGTCAAGGCCATGGAGATCAATTATGGCGGCATGGTCAACACCACGAGTATCCTACTGGACAGGATGTTGCCCCGTGGGCGCGGTGATATCGTCATCTATGGTTCGACTGCCGGCATCATCCCGATCGATCGCTTTGGTGCCTACGGGGCGACAAAAGCTGCGGTCAATCACTACGCCAAAGTGCTGATCAGCGAAAACCGCAACAAGGGCATCCGTTTCCAGCTCGTCTGCCCCCCCGCGGTCGATACCCCCTTGATATCCCAGGCCGCCGAGGGCGGGCCGGACTTTCTAAGGACCGGACGCACGTCGATTTCGCAAATGGTGACGCCAGACGTCGTCGTGGAGTCGGTCGAGCACGCCCTGGAGGCTGGTCGCGAAATAAATTACCCAGGCCGCGGAAAGCTGATCGAACTCGCATATCGTGCATTCCCGGGCATCACGCGGCGAATTTCGAACAATGCCGCACGCTGAAGGTCCCGTATCGGACGCGCTTTGATCTGCCGGGTCTGGAACATCTCCGATGCCGCAACGTTTTCGAACGCTTGCAAAAGGAGATTATGATGGCAGTGACCTATCACGTTGGCGAACACGATGGCGGATATGCGTACCGATTAGGCGATGTCTGGTCCGAGACCTTTCCAGACCACGACTCCGCATTGAAAGCGGCCAATGACGCCGCAAGGCGTCAGCAGATCGGTGGTGAGGAAGTCGATATTTCCTACCAGTTGGCGGACGGCCAATGGCAATCCCAACATGTGCGTGGTGGCGACCGGCCCGAGACCGACGTCGTGGATGATACGGCAGGAAAATAAACGCTCCAGCCCCGTGCGCGGTACCATTCGGTTTGCGTATGGGGCTTAACTCTGCGTGACTTTGACAATCGGGTTTTCTACCCGTGTTTTTTGACCTTATTGGCATCCAGGTCATCTCCACCGATCAACCGCCGGTGTTCTGCCTCAGGAATGCCATAGGAGTCACCCGCCGTCGCTTCAAGCACGGCACGATCTCTGATGGTTATCATCGCTCGCTCGGCTTTTATCGCCAGATTACCTTCCAGTTTGTGCAGTGCATCCGTCACGCTTGGGCGTCTTACGCCAAGCATCACCGCCAGAAAGTCGTGGGTCAGCGGTAATTCGTTACCAAGCCTGTCGTGACACATCAAAAGCCAACGGGCCAGTCGCTGCTCCACATCGTAACGACCATCTGCCAGCGCCGTCGCGGCAATCTGGATCATGAAGACGTGGGCGTACTTCTGCAGCATTGTCCGCAGCGTGCGGCTATCATCCATCAACGCACGAAGTTCTGGCGTTGGTATGCGCAACGCTGTGCCTCCAACTTGCATGAATGCCTTATGCGGGCTTTCGTCCACGCCCATCAAGACCGGGACACCCGAGCATCCCTCATGACCGATGCAGCCCACCTCGATGGATTTCGTCGCTACAATCACTTCCGACGACAGCCCGCTTTCGAAAAAATAGACGTGGCTGATCGGCTCGTAGCTTTCGAAAAGGACCTGTTCCTGCTCCAGCGTGACCTTTTCCAGAAGTGGTCTCAGCAGTGCGGCATCTTCTGACGAAAGTGTTTTAAGAAGGCCATTATTGGTCCAGGTCAAAGCGATCTCCTCCTGTTGGTCTTTTAGAGGCGCCTGAACGGTCTTCAACGATCCGTGCAGGCCACAAATAAGGATGTGATGAAACTTTAGCAACTGCCAGTGGTTCGATGGTGACACTGGAGATTTGCAATGCGATATTATTTTCACGTTCGTACCCACGACGGTCTGGCTCTGGACCCTGAGGGTGCGGAATTTGAAACACTTCAAGCAGCATGCGATGAGGCCTTTCAGGCTGCGCGTGAAATCCTAGCCGACCGGCTTCTGCGGGGCGAGGTGATTGATGGTGAGGTCTTCGAAATCACACTTGAAAACGGTGAAATCGCCAAAACCGTTCCCTTCAGAGACGTGGTGCGGTTCGATGAGGCCCCAAGGCTCTATCGTAAGTCCGAATAAATCGGTCTTTTCAAAGCGCGCAATGGCGTTTCCGGAGCCGCAGGACAAGGGTCCAAAAGATATTTCTGATATGAGTGTACGCTAACGTACCCCCATGGCTGAACCCGGAACGATGAGGCCAGCCACGACTTGATCTACCTCTAGCAAGGAGATTAAGCATGTCCTCAGACTTGAGTATCCAGCAAGAAGTCGTCGCCCTTATCCCAGCGCTCCACAGGTTTGGTTCGCGGTTTTATCGAAGCCAAACCGACGTTGAAGATCTTGTGCAGGAAACGTTGTTGAAAGCTCTGCGTGCGCTACCGTCTTTCACGCCCGGCACCAATTTGAAGTCGTGGATGTTTACGATCATGCGCAACGCCCACCATACGTCCTATCAGAAGAACAAGCGCATCACGGTTGGAACCGACAATCTCGAACACCTCATTCCCGCCGCCTCCTGTCCTCAGGAATGGGCGATCCGCAAGATCGAATATGATCGCGCTCTTGAAGCCATGCCGCCAATCTATCGCGATGTTTTTCACCTGGTGATAGAAGATGGGCAAGCCTACGATGCGGCAGCCAGCAAATGCCGGATTTCTGTCGGGACCGTCAAAAGCCGGGTCAACCGCGCAAAACATTTTCTCGCCAATCATATGGGCGATACGATGCAGACCGCCGCTGCCATATAACGTCCAGACCTTCAACGCTGCATCTCCATTGCTGAAACCCGGTAAACATCGTTTGCCGGGTTTGTCATGCGTGCATGCGTTTGCGCGGAAAAACGGTGGAACAACTCTGCGCCGCCGTAGTTCTGCCTCCTCTCCCCATTGGAGCTTCGCATGACAATCCCGACATCGACCTATCGCATTCAGTTTCGCAACGGCATGACATTCGACCGCGCGGTTGAGCTGGTTCCCTATCTGCAAAAGCTCGGCATCAGCCACCTCTATGCCTCTCCGATTTTTACGGCGACAACCGATTCCACCCACGGTTACGACGTGACGAACGCCAACGAAATCGATCCGGTCCTTGGCGGTCGGCAGGGCTTCGAGCGCCTGGTCAGTGCTCTGAAGGCGGCAGGTCTGGGTATTATTTTGGATATCGTGCCCAACCACATGGCCGCATCGCTCGAAAATGCGTGGTGGAAAGACGTCATCGAACATGGCGCTGCCAGTCGTTATGCCCGGCATTTCGATATCGATTGGTCCCGACGCCTGACACTGCCGTTTCTAGGGGATGATTTCGCGACGGTTCTGGCCAAGGGAGACATCTCTCTCCAGACAGATCCACAGAGCGGAAAACCATCTCTGTGCTGCTACGGCGCTTACTATCCGTTGAACCCGGCCACCTATTCGCAAAACGATGCCATTTTGTCAGAACCCCAGGACGCGGGCGCAATTTCCGACCTTCACGACAGACAGGCCTATCGGCTGACATCCTGGCGGGACGCTTGCCGCGACCTTTCCTACCGTCGTTTCTTCGAAGTCACCGGTTTGGTCGGTGTGAGGGTCGAAGATCGGGAAATTTTCGAAGACACGCATCGCCTCATCCTGGAGTTGGTTCGCAACGGTTTGGTCGATGGTCTTCGCGTCGACCATGTGGATGGTCTTGCAGATCCAAAAGCCTACCTTGAGCGGCTGCGCTCGGAAGCTGGTGCCGGGTGCTACATAACGGTCGAAAAAATTCTTGGCCCATCTGAGCAACTTTCGGCAGGCTGGCCCGTTTCAGGCACGACGGGATACGAGTTCATATCTGCTTTGAGCAACCTGTTTGTCGATAACGAAAAACTGGATGATGTCCGCAAGGCCTACGAAGAATGCGAAGGTCGGTCGATCGATATGCCGGCGGAGCTGAGAGCGGCTAAGCTGCTGATGGTGGATGTCAATTTCGCTGGCGAATTCGACAGGCTTCTGAACCTTGCCAAAAGCATATTGGCGACTGACATCACAACGCCCGAAGCGGACGCTGAAGGTTTGCGCGCTGCCCTTCGTGAACTCGTCGTGTCCTTCCCGGTCTACCGGACTTACGGAACAGCGGATGGGCTGCCGAGCGACAGCCAAGCTGTGTTGGCCGACGCGGTGGATCATATCCGCACCGGTCCTGATGCACCCGAGGTTTCGGCGCTTGCTGCCCTTCAAAACGTGTTGCGAAACAGTAAAGGTGCAAAGGCTGAAGAGTTCAGAACGCGCTTCCAGCAGCTGACAGGCCCCCTGATGGCAAAGTCGGTTGAAGATACGTTATTCTATCGTCAGAACGCGGTGATCGCCCTCAATGAAGTCGGCGCGGAGCCTCTTCAACGGACGTTCTCCGTGGATCAATTCCATGCCCACATGGCCGACCGCCTGATGCATCAGCCGGATGCGCTCTCGGCGACCTCGACGCATGATACGAAGCGGGGGGAAGACGCACGCGCACGCCTTTACGCCATCACCGAGGCACCCGACATTTGGGTTGCTGCCTTCAAGCGCTGGCAGGGCATGAACGGATGGTTCAAGACCACGCTTGACGATGGTTGCGCACCGGAGCCGGCGACAGAGTGGCTGTTGTATCAGGCTCTTGCAGGTGTCTGGCCAATCGACCTGCGAGCCGCCGACACGGAAGGCTTGAAGGAACTGGAAGAGCGTTTCATCTCCTACGTCGAAAAAGCGCTGAGGGAAGCCAAACTCCGGACGAATTGGGGTGACGGTAACGAAATCTACGAGAAAGCCGTGATCGGCTACGCACGCCGTCTGGTCTCGCCCGATAATTCCGATTTCCTGAGCGATTTCGTCGAGACGTTGCAGCGCTTTATCGAAGCGGGGTTGTCCAACAGCCTGTCCCAAACTCTGATCAAGCTGACGGCACCGGGCGTGCCTGACATCTATCAGGGCAGCGAAGCCCTCGACCTTAGCCTGGTCGATCCCGATAATCGTCGGATGCCTGACTACGAGACCCTGGCAGCTCGGCTGGAAAAGCGAGACGAGAGTGGCGGAAAAGATACGTCAGAGGGTGGGGTGCGGCTGAAGCAACATCTGATCGCCACGGTTCTACGCCTGCGGCAGGAAAAGCCTGATCTCTTCGTCAGCGGTACTTATATTCCGCTCACGTCGAAAGCGGGTGAGTCGGCACCAGTCGTCGCATTCGCTCGAGTGGCGGCTGATAATGTCCTGATTACCGTCGCCCCACGGCTTTCCATGACCCCGCGTCTCGCTGGCGATATCGCTCTGCCGCCGGAACTCGGCAACGCTACCTATGTCGATGTTTTGACGGGAGCAGCGTGGACATTCGGAGACGCTATCGATGTGGCGCAGGTTGCGGGAAAGCGCAAACTCGCACTGCTTGCACGGCAATAAATGCGACCGGTACTCCTAAAAATCAGGCTCTATTCAAGAGCCTGATTTCTGGATTCCGCATCGATCAGCCAAACACTGAAAGCTGCGATGACCAGCAGCCCGGAAATCAGCCCAAGCGCCAGTCCGAAATTCGATGTCATGAGCGGTGCGACGATGGAGGGGGCGAGCAAACCTCCAAAACGTGCCACCGCACCTGCCATGCCCATCCCGCTGGCACGCAGCGTCGTCGGGTAAAGTTCGGGTGTAAATGCATAAATCGCGCCCCATGTGCCCAAAAGTGAGAAGCTCAAAAGCAGGGTCGCCGCAACAGCCACTTCCGCGGATTGCCCCAGGCCATACGCCAGCGTTCCCACTGCGCTCAAAAGCAGAAATCCGATCAGCGTCGGCTTCCTGCCCCATGTCTCTACCCCGTAGGCGGCAAGGGCATAGCCCGGCAATTGCGCGACGGCCAGCACGACCAGAAAAACCTGACCGCGCATGAAGCCGAACCCGTCTGCTGCGAGCTTCACCGGCAAATAGACGAAGACGCCGTAATAGGACACGGAAATCAACATCCACGCCAGCATCAGGAATATCGTGCGTCGACGCAGGGTACTCGAAAAGAGGGCACTGATTTTCGTTCGCTGGGTGGCTTGCGGTGCAAGCGGCGGAATTTCGTTCGCGCTGCCATTGACCTCAGCGACGCGTTGCAGAACCTGTCGAGCCTCTTCCGAGCGTCCCTTCTGGTTGAGGTAAAAAGGAGATTCCGGCACGTAGAGGCGTAGAACGATGCCCACGAGGGCTGGCAAGCCGGTGACAAAAAAGATTGTGCGCCAGGCCTCACCGCCCTGTGTTCCCGCCACGAGTGCGAGCAGGGCAAGTGCAACGGTGCCGATGGCCCAGCAGCCTTCCAGAAGCACCAGCCAGCGACCGCGCCGGTCCGCAGGCAGAAACTCGGCCATCATAGCGTAATCGACAGGCAGGGTTCCGCCGACGCCGATCCCGGTCAGCAAACGCCCCACGAGAAGCCATTGCAGATCAGGGGCGAAAGCCGAGGCGACACCGCAGATTGCGTCGAGAATGATGGCTATAAACAGGACAGGCCTGCGACCGATCCTGTCTGCAAGTCGACCAAAGACAAAAGCGCCAATCAGCATTCCCAGGAAAAACATCGTTCCTGTCTGCAAAGCCTGTGGCACCGTTACGCCAAAGCTCTTCGCGATGGATGGAGCACTGAAACCGATAGCCAGAACCTGCATCGCATCCGCAGCCCATACCAGGCCGAAAATGACGAAAAGGCGCTTCTGAAAAACACCCACCCCAGCGGACTGAAGTCCACTCTCGACACTGACCGCTGCCTGCATGACTAAGCCCCCAATTCGCCCCAATGTCTCAACATGCGGCTGAAAGCTACCGTCCTCGTGCTCCCATCGCCTGGCGTCAGTTTGTGACACACACGCGGCGTCAATCAAAGACGGTAATAACATAAAATTTACCGCCTCTCGACAAGGGCGATTGCGCAGCGATAACGCTATAAAGAAGCTGCCGAGCCGGGTCCCGAACAAGACCGATGAGCATTTGGATTGAAAATGACACCTTCGATTAGTCCAGCAGGAAGTAGAATGACACCACTGGAATTAGAGCAAACCTACCGGTTTTCGGGCGCAACGCTCACCAATTACTCTGTATCTGATGGCGGTGAAATGCGGTTCGAGGCAGAGTTGATCGCTGCCAACCAGGTTGCAGCGCATCTTCGTGCGAAGGAAGATGATTTTATTCCTGTCGTCGTAGAGGTAGAGCAGTTCGACTTTTTAAGTTCCAGCCTGCCTTTTCAGTGCTTATCTAAAGATCAAGATGGGGAAATTTCACAGTTTGGGGTCAGGAAAATTGGCGATGATCAACAGCCGATTGCTGATCCCGACCCCTCTATCTGCGAACTGTCTTTCTTCCTGAATGACTTCAGCCAGCCTGATGCCGGCTTCGTTGATTTTATCGTCCTCAGCTTTAAAGCAAAAAGCATTACCGTCACGTTAGCATAAGACGTAGGGTGACGTCGCTGCCTGCTGACCAATAGCCTGGAAAGAAATGTTGCCCTACGATCGTGCGAAGTTTAAAAAGTATATTTTATATGCCTATTCGAATATGGCCGAGCCGGATTACCGTTTCGTCGTGGCTGCTTTGGGCAGTGCCCAATACTTAGAGATTGGAACAGAGTTTGAAGATAGGGGCTTCACGGTTCAGGATGACACCGAACCGAACACCGATGTATGTCGAACCCTGATCCTGTCTAAAGATGGTGGTCAAGCCTGCGTCAAGCTATCCTTCGTCGGCCCTTTCGCGGCTGTGTTCATTTTGAAGAGGGCACCGTCCATGCAAGGCATTTCACCTGCGCTGAACGCTCACGGTTTGGAAGTTTTATCGAACGACGTTCTGGTGCAGCCATTCGGTACAGATCCATTTGCTGGAGAGACTAACCCGGTATTGTATAACCTCTTGTTTTCGTGGGATTCGATGCCGATAGAAAACTGAAAGAATGGGCGCGACGCCCTTAATGAGGCTTGCGATTCAAAGGTAAGGCCAGGGGCTTTCCCTTGCTGAGGTTCATAATGGATTTTGATCGCTTCGGACTGAATAAAGAGTTCTGCGAAAAACGCGGTTTCAAGGTTTTTCTGGGGACCGATTGGCTTGATGACTCGGAATACAAAGCCTTGGAAAATCTGTCACGAGGCAGGAAATTATCTCTTTACATTATCGGTTCAGAAGCAGGACCGATTTCCGTTGGTTCTTTCCACGATGCCGTAAAGCTGGAAAGTCAGTTTGTTGACGTCGACAAGATCATAGAAATAGACGACTACGCAATTATATATGTCAGCGACGATCGCGATCTGTTTCTTGTCGCTGCGGACGAAGAGACTTTATCAGTGTTGGTGCAAGACATCGTCAGCGCGGGCGGGAAAACATATTCATCGCTCGTGCAGAGTGGTATCGTTGTGCCGCGGAAACAGGTCAAGTCTTTCTTTGACGAATGGACGGCCTTGAATCTCGAGATTGGGTAAATATTCCCATGCTTTCTTTCAATGGGCTGGTCCATTCAGCATTTGCCATGTCTCTAACAGCCATGCACTGAAGCATGTTAGAGTACTCTGACAAACGTTGGGTCAGAGTCGGACGATGTCGAGAACAAGCCGTTTATTCGAAATGCTCAGTGTGCTCCGCGCACGAAGAATACCAGTAACCGCCGTTGAACTGGCGCGTGAATTGGGCATCTCCAAACGGAGCGTCTACAGAGATATCGAGACGTTGCGGCTTCTCGGAGCACCGCTGGATGGACAGGCTGGTATCGGCTACGTGCTGAAAGACGGCTTCTTCCTTCCACATTTTGCCTTCTCGCCGGAGGAGATTGATGCCCTGATCCTCGGTCTGGGGTGGGTGCAGCAGCGGGCCGATCCTGCCTTGGTGCAAAGCAGTGATAGCGCTTTGGCGAAAATACTCTCAGCGCGGGTCGATGGCCCCACATCGGGAAATGAATTGCCCCCTCTCTTTACGGCTGCCTCCCTAACGGAACGGACTGACCCGCCGCTTGTCGCACCGCTCAGAGACGGCATCCGTCGGCAACGCAAAGTGACGATTGAGTATGAAGATGGCAGGGGCTTGGCGTCCAGCCGAACCATCTGGCCTATCGCCATCGTCTATTTCGATGATGTACGCGTACTGGCAGCCTGGTGCGAAGAAAGGTCGGCATTCCGTCACTTCCGTGTTGATCGCATCCGCGCAGCGATAACAACGGAGGAGCGCTATCCGGAACGGCGCCACTCCCTCATCAGGCGCTGGCGAGAGCAGGATAAAGACTGGCGTTCGCTGTTGCCAGTTTCTGGCACAGCGGTGAACTACAGTTGATTGGTGCAATCACTATCGATGCCCAATCAAAGGAAGATCATATGGTTTCGTTCTCACCCACCGCCTTCGCCGACTTCTTGAACGACAAAGACAATTCTCCCATCGTCATGCTGAACCTTCTCCGTTTTGTTCCCAATGGTGGCCGGGAAAAGCACCTGGAGTATCTTCGAATGGCCGAACCGATCCTGGCGCGCTTCGGCGCGAAAATATTGTTCCGTGGCGATGGCCTGCCAGTTCTGACCGAAGGGGACATACAGGGCTGGGATGCGGTTTTGCTGGTGCAGTACCCACATAGAGCAGCATTCAAGGATATGGTCGACGACGCGGAATATCAGGAGGCCTTCCAGGTCGGAAAGTCAGCCCTCGCTGATATCGTGTTGCAGCCCTTGAAGCATTCGGATGCGCTTGGATGAGCCTCGTGAATGCGAGAGCCGTTTCTGGTCCCATGGTGCGTCTTTCGTAAGGGGCGCCATGGGACGTGGGCGATACCGATGACAGGCGTTGCCTCTCAGCAGAATTGGCGCTCCGTGCTCTCGGCCATCGGTTATCCTTCATATCGGTCACTCGATCTGCTTTTATATTCCCCTTTAAGGCTCCGTTTGCTTACCCAGGCGTGCAGGATGAATTGGGCCGAGTTGCAGTCGGTCCGCTTTTGAGCGATCATTCGCAGAAAGAAAAAAGTGCCCAGAGGTGGCGAACGAATGATTATTGTAACTCTGTATGCCATCATCCGTCTTGCCTCAGGGACGCACCGTCCTTGACACGCCTTCGTCGTTCTTCAGATCATCTGGCCGAGCCAACCCTGCATCGTTTTGACCTCAATCCTCCAGATGTCGGTAGCTGTCTCTCGCAGCTCCAGGCAGCGTTCTCCTCTTACCGTCCGCGATGGGATTGGTGTCGCCAGTGCTTCACGGTCGAGGAGGAGGCAAAAACACGGGATGCGGGCGATCCGCGTCGCGCAAAGCTCGAAAGTTTTCGGCATATCTATTTCGAGCATCCGAACTGCTCCGGTGGCCGTGACACATTTCTTCATTGGTTTCCACGGGGGCTGGAATTGACATTCCTGAACTCCGACGATGATTACTTTCCGATGGAAGGCGCCATGCGACTTGGACTCTGGCGCTGGCCAAAAGAAGAACAGGATGCCCTGCGCGCCTTGTTCTGCCGCGTCGCGTTGAATTGGTTTCACGACGGCGGTGCCGTGCCATTTGAGCGTGTGATGCGCGAAACGGGCAGGGACATGGATACCTATGTCTCAGAATGCATTGTCGAAGCGCTTCTTATGCTGAGGGTAGATCCATTCAATCTGTTTGCTTGGCTGGCACGAGAGGGTTCGCCCCGCGCGCGGGACGTTCTGGTTGACCTCACAGCCCGACAGCATCTCGTTGATGAGGGTGTCTACTATGTTCTGGACGACGCCAACCACGAACCATTGCTGCGCGACGGCATTCGAGCTTTAGACCGGCTCGCCTTGGACTCTCTTCAGCGGATTGTCACTGATGAGCGCCTGGTGTGCCTGTGGACTTGGGCTGAACGAGAAGATTGGGTGTTAGCCCGGACCATCGAGGATACGGAACCGTTGCGGACGAAATACGCCCTTCGCTTGTCGGCAACGGAACGGCGAAGGGATCGCGCGATCGTTAAAGCCGCTATCGCCTGACGCCCCTGTCGCACTGGTGCGCCGTGCCCTGTAGAGCTGACATTTTCCACAAATGCATTGAAGCTTGGTGCTCGACGCCATACACCCTGCTGCAACGAGTTGTTACTGTTCGTCAGAGCCGTCCTTTCTGTGAGGGGGAGTTCGAGAACATGCCAGGAGGCTGACAAAGGAACGCAGATGTCGATTACCATAGAAAAAGTCATTCCCGCTGCGCGTATGCGCCAGTTTCATCAGATGGTTGATCGCTGGCTCAACGAGGGTCCGATCAGGCTCGCGACGAATGCCACGATCACCGCAATGGACAATGCCGGCATCCCGAAAGCTGAGCAGGCAGCGATCATCGAGGACCGGGATATCATCATGAAGCACAATATGCGTCTTGGTGTGATCAGCGAAGTCTTCGCACCAGCCATCGAAAAAACGGTAAATGCGTCCCGGTCTGGAAGTGACGCACAGGATGAGATCGCTCGGTTGATTGTGACTGCCGTCGGTATCCGTCAGGAAGACGATAGTGAAGTGGTGACATTCACCTTCCAGACTGAAGCTGAGGCAGACGCCTTCGATAAAGCTGTCTGAAAGGCATATTCTTGAGTGATTTTCAGCCTTATGACTTGGCAGGAACCCGCTGCTGTTGATGCGGTTCGCCTTCTGGTGTCAACAGGCAGGCGCTCCTGACTTTCACATGCGATTGCACTTAAGCTAAAGATCGAGGTTCTGATCCCTTTTCCTCAACCGGACTCGACAAAGGCGTAGACCCGCGAGAAATCGGCTCGCGCGGCGTCCTTTCGATGGACCATGAAAATGTAGTCGCCGTGGTCACCGAAGCTGAAATCTGCTTCGCCTCCGGATGCGAGCTTGACCAGAATAAACCAGCCATCTGGCGCGGATATGTCAGACCAGCCGTTTTGTGTTGCATGTTTCGCAGCCATTTTCTGGAGCGCAGAGAGCTCGCGAACGCCGGTTATTCCGAACATCTGGTGCTGCGGTCCATCTCCGATTTTAAAGCGGTCGCCAATCGCGATGGAAAAATCAGATGGGTCTTCTATGCCGAGATCAGCATAGACCTTCGGGTTGTTGTTCTCGCCGGGCTGGCCGAAGGGAGCACTCAAGGAGCGTTCGAAACGCAGGGTCTGGGCCGAGCGGCTGAACTCGTATTCGGAGGCGAAAGCCCTGACAGGTACGCCGTCTCGGGTGAATGTCATGCGGCCGGCCTCGTCCGTGCTGACCGATAGTCCGTCGACAGCCTGTCCGTTCGGTACAAACCGCTTGAGGTCGCTATCCCAGACGATCATCTGCGATGCCGAGATTGCCGTGTCCACCGCGTCTTCCGAAACTGTATGGGGGGTGAGAGTTGCGTCCGCCGGTGTGTAAAGGACGCGCCAATCCGTGTAGTCCGTTCCCGTGAAGAAGGAGATCAGCCCGGATGCCGGTAGCTCTTCCGGTCGATCCGGAACGTCAGCGAGATTGATCTGGGCAAGATAATTGAGGTGCAAGCCGTTGTCGTCGCGCGGCCAATCTACGTTGGCAGGCAGGTCAGGACCGCCGCCGATGCGGCTCAGTCCAGTGATGTCGCCGTTGGCGGCATTACGTTCAACCATGGCAACCGTCGGCATGACGATTTGGCGCAGGGCTTCTCGCTTATCCTGCAATCCAGCGTCAGCCAACGCCTCGTCGAAGCGCTCCTCGATACTGGCCAATGGTGCCTTCGCTGCCGCCGCGTTTGCGGCGCGCCGTTCTTCATGGCTTTGCTGGATACGGATGGCTGACACCTGCTCCATGTTGTCTTTCAGTCTTTCAAGGACGGCTGCCCGCTCGGCTTCGGCTACAGCTCTTGCTTCGTTCACCGCATCGCCTTCGAGCTTGAGGCGGATGGATCCCAGCAGACGCTCAAAATCCGTCTCGATCTCGACGAGCTCGGGTGCACTGACCATAGCGGTCGCGTGGTACCATGTGGAGCCATCGGCTGACACCAGAAGTGCACGCAGACGGTACCAGTCGCGCTTTTCCTTCGTCTCCCAATCCTCAAGCCGATCCTTTATCTTGCTCATCTCGCCCGTCATGCCAGCGAAGGTGACGGTCTTTCGCTCGACGATCTTGCCGCCGTCGTCTTTAAGGCGTTCGCCGAGCCATTTTTCGGGCGATTTTCTCTCACGCTTGGACGACCACACGCTCATCTGTGGCGAGAACGCCGTCTCCGGATGATGACGCAATCCGATTGATCCTGCAAAGACGCGGACATTTTCAAACATCGGATTTGCTTCAATCGAGAACTCCGGTGTTTCGACCAACTTCATATGAGACTCCCAGAACGGACGTGGCCACTTCGATACTCGACCTTATCAGAAACCACACATGCCGTGATCCGGTCGAGGCAGGTTCTGCCCAGGAACGGACATGACGTCACCAGTCCGGCGATACAAAGGCGAAAGAGCCTAACCGGATAGGAGCACACAGCGGTCGAATCGATTGCTTGCCAGATCCGCGACAGGGGCCATGATGACGAGATCGTCGGCGTCCCAAAATGTCCGTCCGGTGGCCGAGCCTGCCGGTAAACGCGCGAGGATACCCCAAGCCGTCGGATCACCCAGATCGCTCCAACCTCTGGACAAAGCATGCTCTGCAACCTCCACCCGGCAGTCATGGCCACCGCGGATCGTCGCGTAGCCCAGCATCTGGTGGACTTGAGGTTGACCTGCACCAGCCTGCCGACCCGCTTCCGCAAGCTCGAAATCCTCACAGGTCTCGATTAGATCGTCAATTGAACCCAGACCGGTGTCTTCCAGATGTATCTGCGCCGCCAGACGGTCGAATGTTCGCGTTAGGCGCGGCAGCAAACGTGCAGATGCCGCGGTTGCCCAGCGTTCGTCCGAGAGAGCCTCGAAGCCGCAGCCAGGTTCACCGACAGCCCAGACGGGATCGGATGTATGGGCGAACTTCAGAGTTCCGTCAGCCATGAGTTCTGCCGTCACCAGATCGCCTTCCGTGTGCGGCAACATTCCGACGGGGGTATCTGGATCGAGCTCCGCAACGATCCGCACCGCAGCGGACGATGCTTCAATGATGGCCTCCGTCATGTCATGACGAACAAGAGACGAACCGGATGGCGTATAGACGACGTTGACCAGCAAAGCGTCGTCGTGAACGAAAAACGACAATAGACCTTCATCCGGCAGAGGCCCGATCGTCCTGCAAGCCGCTTTCACCTCTGCAAGATTGATCTGCATCAGGAACGGATGGCGCATTCCGCGTGCGTTGCTCGGCCATGTCCCTGGCACGAGATCAGGACCACCACCGATACGGCTCGCGCCAAGAGACGCCGTCTCGCCGTATGGCTGCTCCTCCAGCGCTATTGTTTCTGCGAAGAACTGCGAAACACGCGACGTCTCGTTTTCGCCCAAGGCTGAAGCGAACCGCTCGTCCCACTCGCCGCTCGCCGCCCCATGCTTGATAGCCGTTCCGGAGGCCTCGTTTGCCGCTGTGGCCGAATGCCGCATCTTTTCCTGCTGCTGGAATTGCGACAGCAACATCTTTTCGCCAACCTCATCGACGCGCAATTGCAGTCCTTGCATCAGCGCGTCGAATCCCTTTTCGGTTTTATCCCTGTCACGAACTGACGAACGCCAGCCAAACACCCAGAGGCGGTTGCCTCGGCCGTTCACAAGCACGAGACCTGCCACCTCTTCGCCAGCCGCCGCAGATGATGGACGTCCTGTTGCTGATCGCCCTTCGCGTCCAAAGAGCTGAACCGTTGCCAGATTCCAGTCGGTCGAACTGTCTGTTCCAAAAAGATCAGCAGCAATGGACGGAAAGCGTTCGTCGAGTGGTGATGGCTGGCCCTGATCGCGGACCAGAACGAAAAGCGATGGATGTGCTTCTTCGCCAGTGTCTGGACGCAGGACAAAGCGTTGGGGTTCTATGGCAACAACGTGGGAGAAGGCTTGCGGAGCAGTGAAAACAAAGTCTTGCGTCATCCACCGCTGCAGTCGATAGGTCATGCAAATACCTCAAAAGAACATCTGACGAAAATAGCGTCGCACAGGTCTAGGTTGAATATAAATCATATTCATCTTGTGAGGACAACCGATGGCCGTTGTTGTCCTTTCCGAACAGCAGCGCTGCTTTCAACGCCTGAGCGTCCGCCTGTCACCCTTCACCCAACCATCGTGCCGCGGCTTCAGTGAACCCCTGATAGTTGGTGCGACCATCGCCGACCCATGCGACCACGCCGTCCGGTCGAATAAGCAGTGCCTCGAGGCCCAGTGGTTCCCGTACCTCGCTTTCGATGGAGATGAGCTGCCGGGCGAAAGATTGCGTGAGGTCGCGGAGGGGTGAGGCCGTTTTGAAATTCAACAACAGACCTTTGCCCGATTGCAGATGTTCGCCAAGTTTCGACCCATCAGAAAACTCGAAGTCAGGCGCACTGCGGCCGATCAGCGGATGGCTTCCGCCGAGATCATAACCCCAGGAGACGCCCCATACGCGCTCTGCAAAATAGGTTGCGCCATCCTGCGTGTCGATGAGGTCACGGATGATACCTGCGAGTGCGCGCGAGCTTCGGCTGGGCCGCATGATCGCCACCTGAGCCCGCGACCAGTCCAGAATCTGCGCGCCGACCGGATGTCTCTCAGTCGTATAGGTGTCCAGCAAACCGACCGGGGCCTCTCCGTGAACGGTAGCGGCCAGTTTCCAGCCCAAGTTCATTGCGTCTCCAAGACCAAGATTAAGGCCCTGACCACCCAAAGGCGAGTGGATATGCGCCGCGTCACCAGCGAGCAGCACCCTGCCATTGCGGTAGGTCGTTGCCTGAAATGCGCGGTCGGTCCAGGTCGTCGCAAGGTGAAGAGCCGTCACCCTTACATGCGTTTCAGAAATGCGACGTAAGACCTGCTGCACATGGTCAAGAGTTGGCGCAGTACGATGAAAAGCACCCCCATCGAAATCGACCATCGCCACAATGCCGGGCTTTTGATAGGTGAACATGCCCGTTGTGGTGTAATGGCGACCTGTCGGCAACTGATCCGGATCCGCCATCTCGATCTGGACGGAATAGCCCGTGAACTCGGGATCGGTTCCGACGAAGTCGAAGCCTCCAACCTTCCGCACCGTGCTGCGACCACCATCGCAACCGACAAGCCAGTGTGCCCTGACCATTGAGCCCCCCGCATGGACGGTCACACCTTCGCTCGACTGTTCGAAATCCCGGATACGCACGCCGCGCCTTATGTCGACGCCCATCGCGACTGCCCGAGCGGTTAGCACGGCTTCAACATGCTCCATTGTACTGACCATGTTGGTCGCAACCGGACTTGGCAAACGATACGCCCAGCTCTTTGTATCGATCTTGTCGTGGAAGAACTGGATACCCGCGAAATGGCCGCCGGGGCGACGTGGCTGATGCATCCAGTATGCAGTGGCCGAAGCGCCGCCGCTACTTGATTGCAGTTCCGTCAGCCTCGGCCCGCTCATCTCGTCCAGCATGCCCCTGCGATAGAAAGCCTCGATGGTTGGAGAGGAAAGACCACGCATGCCGAAGGGAAGTTGTTTTAATGAAGTGTGCGGGTCTTCCGCCTGTTCCAGGACAAGAACTGACAAGGCTCTTAGCCGAAGCTCGCATGCCAGAAACAGACCCACAGGTCCGGCACCGGCAATCACCACGTCATAAGTTGAATGAGGATCATCCATAAACTGCTCCTTGATGGTCGTTCGACCGGAGCGGTTCGTCGTTTTGACAACCACACGGACGAACAATGAAACGCCAAACAGCGTTTGTTGCTCGTCGTGGGACTCATGCTTTACGCAAGGACAGAGCTTCCGTTTTCGGAAGGATTTGGGCTAGACCACACCAAATCTGCCTTTTTCGACAGCCGCATCATAACGTCTGCGAAAACGGTCTGCAATAGCACTCATGCGCGACACCATGTCCGCTGCTGGCGCGGTCCTGCTGGAGCGGCTTATGCCGTGCCATGGCTTGTCGAAAGCTGCGAGGTCCCGCAGATATTCTTTGTGCGCAGCGCAGTCATCGTTCTGATCACCGGCATACTGGCACATCGCTACCGCCACCCTCCATCCTAAAGAGCAAATATCGCGGCACCATCGTTCTTCGCGCAACACTCATGCTTACCGTATGGATGCTGTTCTACAGCTCAGCGCGATATCTGGGGCTGGCGGAACTCACCACGCTTTATTTCTCCGCGCCCATCATGGTCATGGTCCTCTCAATCTTCGTGCTGAAGGAGAAAGTCGGCGCAGGCCGGTGGATAGCCTGCGCGGTGGGCTTCGTCGGTGTCGTCGTGGCTGCCAATCCGGCCAACTCCCCAGCCTGGCTACCAGCAACACTCTGCATCATCGCAGGCTTCTGCTGGGCACGGAGCACCATCCTCATTCGCCTCATCAGCAAAAGCGAAACGACATTGACGCAGATGTATGCCACCAGCGCACTTTTTGGCATTGCCTGCGCACTGTCCTTGCCCTGGCTCTGGAAAAACCCGGATGCGCAGGGCTGGCTTCTTATGATCGCGGTCGGGCTGGTCTCAACGTCAGGGCAATATCTTCTCTACGAAGGCTTCAGACACGCGCCCGCATCATCGCTCGCACCAGTGGAATATACCGGCCTCAACTGGGCCTTCATCTATGGTTACGCCATCTGGACGGAAATACCGGCAATCAACGTCTTCATCGGCGCAGTTCTCATCGTCGCGGCAAGTTTAGTGCTTGTCGGTTGGGAACGGCGGAGCATGAGGACTGCGAAAGAGCGGATCGGTTGATTGCTTTTGCAAATGCGGCAACTTCGTCGGAGAGGTAGCTTATCAGAAATGGATTGCTTCGAGTTGGGATGCCAGTAGTACTGCAACAGTAAATTTCAAATCCAACATCGATATTGATTCATTGCTATGTAAAAATCTGACATCCGAGAGTGGTGATAGCTGATAATATCAGCTGTAGATTTTTCTGAAGTGGACTTAGCAGCAATCAAACGAGGTACTTTATGGTTGTATTTTTTGGGGATTATTTCTTCTAGGACTATTATACTACACGGTGTTTTTATAAAATTACAGAGTTTTGATGAGTCTAGGAGAGCGCCATTGTCAGAAAATCTCCGATTAGTTCGTGTCTTCATAGGTTCACCTGGCGGGCTCGATGAAGAGCGCGAAGCAGCGCGAGATGCTGTAGAAACAGTGAATAGAGCTCACTCTGATAAATGGGGTATCCTGTTCAAATTGGTAGGTTGGGAATTTACCATTCCAGGATACACGCGCCCGCAATCCAAAATTAATGATGATCTTGACAAGTGCGAATACTTCCTTGGACTTTTGTGGAACAAGTGGGGAAGTAGGCCTACAACGGATTCTGCTGGACCGACGTCCGGGTTTGAGGAAGAATATCTCAGGGCGGAAGATCATATGAAATCAGGGAAGATGAAAGACATCGCCCTGTATTTTAAGAACGTTCAGGTGCCCGAAGGCTTTCAACCATCTGTTGATTTAAAAAAAGTTATCGATTTTAAAGAAAAATGCATTGCAGAGAAAAAAATATTCTTCAAACCCTTCAATTCTGTGAGTGACTTCAAAGAGGCCGTAGTCGAGAAACTACAAGAAATAGGCTGGGCTGAAACTGCTATTTTAAAGGCAGCAGCTGATGAGGTTAGTGTCTCTGAACAAAAGCCACAAATTCCGCAAGCGGATGGAGAAGCACCAGCTTCAGACGATGATGACTATCTTCTCGGTACTCAAGCGCGAAATTTTTTAAGAGGATTTTTGAACAAGCCCGATACTTGGGATGTAGTGAAGCCTGAAGAAGTGGCAAGGTTCCGTCTACTCGCATCTTCGGTCCGAGGCCAAGGAAATGACGATGCTTATCTTGGAAATCACGATGCAAACATCATTTTCCGAAAGCTAAAAAATGCATCATTTTCTGGTCGGGAGATTTTGGCCTTAATAGACTGCGGTGTGAATGGCTTCCAGCATCAGAATGTTCCTCTCTGGTGTTGGCTTACTAAGCCCACGCGTGCGGACGGGATAGCTAGGATCGCCACGTTAAGTCTTGCCGGGACAAACACTGAAAAGCAAAACGCGCTTGAGCTTTTCAAGCTAGTTGGCTACTCACTACCTTTTGCTGACAACGACTTAGCTCTGAGAACTGCGCTCGATACTTGGTTGATAGAATCGACAAATAAAGTCTTTGAGGCTGCAGTATCTTACTTGAGTGCGATAGGGAAAAAGGAGCTAATTCCGTTTCTTGAGAAGTTTACTCCTAACTCCTCACGATTCGATACGATCCAGACTGTTATCGTAAGTATTTTGTCTCGGACAGATAAAGCTGCGGCGCTTAAGTGGATACTTGAGAAAAGCGTAGACAAGGTCGATAAAACGCTCATTGAGGAGCTGTTTAGTGATGCGTCATTACTGAACACCGAGTTGATCAAAGCGTGCTTGGATACCAAACCGGACTTGCTTCGCCTACGCGCAGCCGAGACTCTACATAGTAGGAACGAGCTTGACATTGATACGGCTTCTACGCTCCTAACTGATACTAACTATGACATACGCATCATTGCGATTGAGGTGCTGCGTGTATCGAGTATTACGTTTGATGAGAAAATTGTATCCGCTAGCCTGAAAATTGAGAGGCCAGGTTTTGGTCTTCTGAAGTCTACTGACGATACTTTTTACAGAAAATATAAAGAAAAGCGCCTTGATGAGCTCAGTTACACTGAATTGAAAGCGCTTACTGAAAGTTCTTCGCCGTACACCTATCAGGAGAAGGCTCTTTTGTACTCGAAGTACACGAAAAAGTGCCTCGATGAAATTAGAACTAATCTGGAAGACGGCTTTGAGAGTTATGTCTTAAATCGTATGCAGTCTGCTGGCATTGATGCGTCTAAGCTTGGCGAGGTTGAACATATGGTACAAATGCGCATATTAAATATAGCACTTAATGCGTTATGTAATATCGCGGATGCCGCAGACATACGGCTAGTTAGACGTGTTCTGAGGGCTAATGACGTGGAAGCAACCTCAAGCGTTCTTTCTTATCTTAGTCAATGTGGTAATTGGTCGGATGTAGAATTGATTAAGGAGTTGGGTCAGAATAGCAGGAAGTCGAGCTTGTTAAGTTTTTCCACTATCTCAATTCCTCAAGAGCGAGCGGAAGCGATTTTAGCACTTGGGCGAAACAGAATCGCAGATATATTTGCGCTTGATGTCGACAATGTTGTGAAAGTTTGGATCGCTAAATTGCTTCCAAAGAAAGTCGTTGAACAACTCAGTGATGAAGTAATCATCAAAGAACTTCAGCAGCCTCACGGCGATTATCGAGTGATGTTCGCTCTGAAATGCCTCGCGTCATTGAAAAAGAGCAGATTTGATAATATTTTAACTGGGTACTTGGACGGCGAACGTAGGTTTTACAATGCCATACATTGGCTCGACTTGGGCGTCTCCTATCCTTCGTCTGAAGTTAAAAAAATTGCAACTCGACAGATGGCTTCGCTTTAGTTTTGCTGGCTCTTTTTGGTTATCGTTGGAGGGTTTCTGAGGTTTAAGCTTTTTTAGAAAACCGATACTGCCCACGCCCCAGCTTTTTTTCTTTGCAATATGTGTAGTCGTGCACCAGCGCATCTTTACTATGTTTTTAATAGGAAAATATTCACATTTTGATTTACAGCGAGAGATTTTTCCTTTATAGTGTTTAAAGTTGCGTTCTCGTGCTGGCAGCGCCAGGCGAAGAAGGTGGCGGGTTTTGTTTTGATGGTACTCAGTCATCGGATCGGAACTCGGTAATTGAAATGCCGGCTGTGCAGGCGGAACAACCTGTTGGTGACCCTAAGGGCAGAACGGGCTTCTTATTGCGCGTCGATGTATTTCGAGCATGGCTGAGTTTGGAATGCGGATAGTGGCAGAGAAATAGGAAGACGAGGAAGATTAGATTTCAGCCTAGCGTGCGGGCCCGAATGCTGGCTGGAAATGCGGTGTGATAATTGGGGGCGCTGAGAGGTGCCACACATATACCGTTACGAGGTAGCTTTCAGCGCCCCGTTGAAATGGCTGGTTTAGCTTATGGTTAGACGAGCAATGAATTTTGATGACGCGAGCTCTATGAGTTGCGTGAACGGATAGGTGTTTTTTATTGCGGGAAAGGGGTGAAATCAAAAGATAAAGCATAAAGATATAAAATCACTAAATTCACGATGCTGCATATATAGAAATATATATTTGCAGATCGGATTGGCGCGTTAATATATAAATTATCTGCAGTCGAACATGCGGATGATCTAGATAGGCGCACGTGTTTTTGGACGGAAACCAGCCAGAAAGCTCGGAATCGACTGCAAATGAAGGGAT
>NZ_LMMM01000019.1 GCF_001422245.1 Rhizobium sp. Leaf262 | reverse complement strand
AAAGTACTTCGTGATCGCAGCAGTCAACGACGTCTTGCCGTGGTCAACGTGACCGATCGTGCCAATGTTGACGTGCGGCTTGTTGCGCTCAAACTTGCTCTTTGCCATGTGAATTGCTTCCTGTGAACGTGAAGTAGTTTCCCCGGCGAACCGGTTTGGTGTCGCCGTTTAAGGCTTTGCAAGCGAATGCGCAAGACTTAATTGTCGGCGCACGCTTTGCGCGCCTTAAAGCGACAGGATCGCAGCTATATGGTGAGCGAAAGCTGCAGCGTCAATGCAGTTTAAATGTGCATAGGCGCGATAAACACGCGTCCAGTCTTTACGGAGACCGGTTTCATGTCATATTGGACGATACGTCCGCCCGGGGGAGACGAACGACCGTCAAGGCTGCGTCATGTCGAGCCCGTCATTTCAGCCGTTGTCGTTCACGGCATCACTTCATATCCGCTTCGGGATTTGCCATGGAAATTTTCACTGCTGCCGGTTTTACGGCATTTCTTCAGGTCATAGCAATAGACCTAGTGCTCGCGGGCGATAACGCTATCGTTATCGGTCTTGCTGCCGCCGGACTTCCTGCTCATCTTCGCCGCAAAGCCATTCTGGTCGGCATCATTGCCGCGACGGTTCTGCGTATCGCCTTTGCGGCATTGACCGTACAGTTGCTGGCGATCGTCGGCTTGCAGCTCTTCGGCGGCCTTCTTCTTGCTTGGGTCTGCTGGAAGATGTGGAGCGAACTTCGAGAGCAGAACAATGCTGGCGAAGAGGTCACAGACGAAGAAGCGGACCTGACCAAGGGACACAAGACGTTCTTTCAGGCAGCCACGCAGATCGTCATCGCCGACGTATCCATGTCACTGGATAACGTTCTCGCCGTCGCAGGCGCCGCGCAGGATCACGTCACGGTTCTTATCATCGGTCTGGTCGTCTCCATCGCCCTGATGGGCCTTGCAGCCAACTTCGTTGCGAAACTCCTGCATCGCTACCGCTGGATTTCCTATGTAGGCCTGCTCGTCATTGTCTATGTCGCGCTGAACATGCTTTATCATGGCGCAGTCGAGGTCTGGCCATACATACAGCCCTATTTCGCCTAACACGTTGAAATATTTTCTACATAACAAAGCCCGGCAGTCTCGCGATTGTCGGGTTTTTCTTTGGGAACTGTCTAATACGACGCCGGGGGCAATCGCGGCAAATCGCCCCGGCATAGACCGCAAGTCGTAAAATTAGCCCCTACCTTTTCATGGTTGCCGTCAGCCTCGGGCAAGCATAGACAGCCACTAAGTTCGACATAACTAATAAATATAAGGCTGTCTGAACAATGGCTTATGACTGGTCCGGCGGACGCACCCGGCGCTTTCGACGTTTCAAACTCGGCATGGCCTTCGGCCTGCTTCTCCTGTTGGCGCTTGCCATACAGGCTTTCTTCGGCGCTTTTGGATAGTCGCCTTCAATCCGCCAATACGGGCGCGTTGACGTTTGACGCGTCCGAAAACGTACCGGCAGGACAGCTATCGAACACGACGCCGGTAAAAAGCGTGGCGACACCGTCTACATAACGATAGCACTTTCCCATCTCAGTGATTTTGGCAAAACCGTCGCCGCGCTTTACGCGGTACACCATCTGAAACGGTTCGCCTGACAGAACCGAATCGTTTATGCCCTGCGCGACATGAGGCTGATCTTCCTCATGGATCAGGGCCATCATACGCGCCGCGGGGAGACCTGTATTCAGCTCCTCGATGGTAAAGCCCATAATCTTCGCGAAGTTCTCGTCGCCCCAAAAAACGTTCAGATGAACATCCCAGGCATAAAACCCACCATGGTTCAGAGCGACATAACGTTGAATTGGTGTGCTATCACGCATTTTCAATCCTGGGTATAATCGCATCCAATATGCCCGATGTCGCGGTATCTGGGAACCGCATGGCAGAGCATAATTCACTCTTTTTTCTTAGAATTTAGAATAAACGAATTTGTTCCACATATTTGTATCGAAGGGTTGTTATTTCGATTTGTCGATCAAACCTGTATTTTTCTCGAGATGTTCCCGGCAGTTCCTCTCGTGCCAAGTCCGCTCGGATTGAAGCATCTATTATATGCTTAAAGCTTAATATTGACGCTTGGGCGCGGAGTCGGACGTCGGCTCATCCCTGCCCCCTATCCTACTCCATATCACCCTCATTCTCATTTCCGATATCAAAACATAATCCCACCGCTTGACTCTTTAGCAGGCTGGAACATAATAAGAACATCACTTAAGCAGACGCGCGCTTTTCCAAAATACGTTGCGGCTACAGCTCTGAAACATGGAGATCGAGAACGTGCGTCCTGAAAACAGAAAGGTCCCAATCGAGGTGGCAGATTACATTCTGCAATGTCACGACGGAGATGCAAAAGCCGCAATCGAGGCGATGCAGGACGAAATCGAGCATCTGCAACATCAGTTGAGCCTGGCGGTCGTTGCGATGGGACGCGGTTATACAAGGGGGTGGGTTCCAAATGGGGATCGCAATGCCGATTCATCGAATGTGAAGGCAACGTTTTCACAGCCTGCGCGTTAACATCGTTCACGACACAATTCCCTCGAAAGCCAAGGTGCTGCAGATGACCGACCCAGAGCCAACAAAAGCGAAGCGGCCTTCATCCGCACGAGATTTCGACACAGTGAAGTTGGTCGCAACAGAGCTGGAACAGAAAAGAATTACCGGTAACAGAGAAAAATCCAAGATTTTGAAGGCGGCACGCCTGCACAAGCTGGAAAATCAATAGCCGTCATCGAACTCCGATTTCAGGCAAAAGTTCAAAGCTTCGGCCATCAGTTCTCACCGGTTTTAACGGTGGCGGATTTGAAGGCAGAGGCTTTTGTGTATTGAAGGTCGTCTGCGCAGCTTCAACCTCTGGGCAACCTCTTCAACGACGTGGTTTGGCGAATGGCGACCTTGCGCTACGCAAAGATCATCCGCGATCCGTCATTTCACAATCGGGGTGCGGTAAGCCATTACGATCTTCAAACCGACAAAAACTTGCCGCGCGAAAGCACGTTCATAAAGAACAATGGCGACATAATTTTTTAATATGATTTTGGAGCGGGTAGCGGGAATCGAACCCGCGTATTCAGCTTGGAAGGCTGCTGCTCTACCATTGAGCTATACCCGCGGCGGTGGTTCGATCCGTGCAGAATGGTGGAGGAAGTTGGATTTGAACCAACGTAGGCTGAGCCAACGGATTTACAGTCCGTCCCCTTTAACCACTCGGGCATTCCTCCAGTATTCTGCGAGGATCAAGCGACCAAGCTTCAGCAGATTTCCGTCTCGGCGCGTTGCCGTTTCGTCGTCTGTGGCCGCGTATATGACTGCCCTCGCCGCGTCTGTCAACACGATGCGTGTCGAAATTTCAGGAAAAATTCGAACAGAGTCATAGGCCTGTGGATTATCGAGACACGCCGCTCCTGACACCACAGGCTTTTCGTGTGACAGGCGCCAAACCGTCAAAAGAATGTGGCTTGATATGGCAAAGGAATAGCCGACGCTCCTGTGTGGGTACTGGTGCGGGAGCACCGCTAGCGATATAAGGCGGCATGAGCAAAGACGATCCCAACGACAAATCCACCCGCGACACTCACTATGCAACGCTGCGCCGTGCGGTGCGCGATGCCAAACGTGAACGTGGCGAAATCCCGACGCCCGCATTTCAAAAGCGCAAGCCCAAGGGCGGAGAGGACTGGAAGCCGCCGCAGCTGGCACCAGATCAGGTGCATCTTTATGGTCTTCACACGGTACGCGCCGCGCTAGCCAACACGGAACGGCAGATCGTCAAGCTGTCTGTGACCCAGAACGCCCTCGCTCGTCTGGAAATCGGTACGGCTGAAGAACAGCCCTTCCCGGTCGAAATGGTTTCACCTCAAGACATCGACAAGGTTCTCGGCCCAGATGCCATCCACCAGGGTGTCATGTTGGAAACAAAGCCGCTTCCCGTAC
Organism: Rhizobium sp. Leaf262; assembly: GCF_001422245.1. GTDB lineage: Bacteria > Pseudomonadota > Alphaproteobacteria > Rhizobiales > Rhizobiaceae > Agrobacterium. Next base: position 233,523 of record NZ_LMMM01000019.1, on the reverse strand, counting down.
GCAAACTTTCCGCTCTCAAGGACAGCCCGCTGATTCTTGTGCTGGATCAGGTAACCGATCCGCACAATGTCGGAGCCATCATGCGTTCGGCAGTGGCGTTCAATGCCGGTGCGTTGATCACGACCATGCGTCACAGCCCGACGGAATCAGGCGTTTTGGCCAAGTCGGCATCCGGCGCTCTGGAACTGATCCCTTACATCCAGATCACGAACCTTGCCGATGCATTAGGCGAACTCCACAAGCTCGGCTTCACATCCATTGGACTCGATTCGGAGGGCCCGGCTCCCATCGAGCAGACCTTCCAGGGCGACAAGATCGCTCTCGTTCTGGGTGCCGAAGGCAAGGGCCTTCGCCAGAAGACCCGAGAAACGGTATCTGCCCTTGCGCGGCTCGATATGCCGGGCGAAATAAAATCACTGAACGTTTCCAACGCCGCGGCCATCGCGCTTTATGCAACGCGTCAGTTTCTGGCCAGGGCGTAAGTCGACTTTTTATCAAACCACTTTTCACGGGGGTCATAATGCCAGAACAGATCAAGCCAACCGGCGAACTCACGCTTCGCACACTTGCCATGCCTGCGGACGCCAATCCGGCGGGCGATATTTTTGGCGGTTGGGTCATGTCGCAGATGGACTTGGCCAGCGGTATACGCGCCGCGGAGCGGGCCCGCTGTCGCGTGGTCACGGCAGCGGTCAAGGAGATGGCATTCGAGCTGCCGGTCAAGATCGGCGACACACTCTCCATCTACACGGATATTTCCCGGGTCGGTCGCACGTCGATAACACTGACCGTGGAAGCATGGGCTCAGCGCTCCCGTTATGATGCCCTCGAGAAAGTGACGGCGGGAACCTTCATCATGGTTGCCATGGATGCTGAAGGCAAGCCGACGCCCATCATCAACGCCTGAACCGAGCGAGCGCCCGACAACATGCCGCGGCGCTCGTTCTCACACTTTTAGAAACGCTGAAGACCTGTCGAAGCTCAACCCTGGAAACACGCCGTTGGTCAGCGCTTCGCTGCCCACGTCGAACTGCCGGTACAACATGGCAGCTGCGAGTTCGCGAACATCGCCAGTCGGGTTCAGGTCGCGGTCATCCAGCAGCTTCCCCTCGTCCAGTCCGGGCCAGTTGCCGAGCACACGACCACCATCGATACCGCCGCCCGCCAGAATCGCGGCACCTCCCGTGCCATGGTCTGTGCCGCCCGTACCGTTTTCACGAACCGTGCGCCCAAATTCTGTCATGGCGAGAACGACGGTTTTTTTCCAGACATCCGGCCCGAGTGCGTCCTTCAGCGTCGTCAGCGCGATGGTCAAATCCTTGACCGTGCGGGCAAACTGGCTTTTCTGCCCAGCGTGCGTGTCCCAGCCATCGACGGAAAAACTGGCGATACGGTAATCCTCGCGCAACAGCCCGCCCGCCAGTTTGGCAACGTCGCGAATACCCTGCCCGCGCTTTTCATCCTGAAACAGTTGTTCGGCGGACATGTCGGTACGAAGTGCTTCGATCAGGACACGGTTGAAGTCCGCGTCGTTGGCATAGAGGCGTTTGAAAAAGGCGACATCGTCCGCACCCATGGTCATATTGGATGTCGAGGCCCAGACATCGGCCTCGTTTGGTCCCGACAAAATCAACTCCATCGACGTGTTGATATCGATGGCCTTGCGATCTTCGGATCGAGGAATGGAGGACAATGCCCGGTTCAGCCAGCCGGTGCGTTCGCCGTGCACATGCTCGGCCCCGCTTTCCAGCATATCCTGCCCGTCGAAGTGACTGCGCTGATCGCGATAGGGTGTGGACACGGCGTGCACGAAAGCAAGTTCCTTGGCCTGCCAGAGCGGCATCAAGGGCTGAGCGGCCGGATTGAGGCCGAAATGTCCGTCGAGGTCGATCAGTCCGCTTTCCGGCGTCAGCGCCAGAGTTGGACGAAAACCGGCGAATGCGGCGTCTCCGTAGGGCTGCACCAGATCGAGACCATCCATCGCCCCACGCAGAACGATCGTGACGAACCGGTTGTCGCCCGGCATCGCGGCGAAGCTGACAGGCGAAAACATCGGCACTGCGGCAGCGCAGCAGGCCGTGGCGAGAAAGCTGCGGCGGCTTATGAGCATGTCTTGTGAGAAGGCCATTGATCCTATCTCCTGTTGAATTCGGGCGAAGACAGCGCCAGCGTCATGCCACTAACCCGGCTTGGGGCCTGGCTGACGACGCGAATGGTATCGTCCCGCGCCATATCGGCCATCGCGACTTCCAAAAGCCGTTTCGGCTCCATATCACCGCCCAGTGACTCCGATGCTTTTCGCGCCCATAAGATGCGTTCGCTCATCTGGCTGGGAGAAAGCCATGACGCCACCCCCTCTTCGAACCCGGCGGGGCTCGGTGGTTGCCAAACCGGTTGACCCATCCGCCGCAGAGCGGCGAGCGTAAGGGCACGAGCGAGGCTCTGCTTGGGCTTCGGTTTCTGCATGGGTTCGGTGGCCGGCTTGGTATCATTGGTCATCGTCATCTGATCACCGTCCGCCTTCATGCCGGCCCCTTCCTCGCCCTTCATGGCGGGGGGCGGTGTCGATGCCATCGGAGCGCCATCTTCGTCACCATCCGGAGACAATCGATCTCGCCAGTTTTTCTGAGAGACCCCGAAGGCGCGCAGACCGGAAACGACGTAGTCGAAAGGCAGCTTCATCTTCCGGTTTGGCTCTTCCCAAGCCTGAGGATGATCAAGCATGGCGGCATAGACCTTGATGAGATGGCCCTTGCTCGCCTTCCATTCCTCCACCATCGCAGTCATCACATCGGGTGGCGGCTCGTCAGCGATGAAATGCGCCGCCAGCTTTCGGCAAACGTGCACCGCCGTTTCTTGTCGTGTCGCCAGATCGTCCAGCATATCAAGACAGTCATCGGCAGTGCGCTTGTTTCCACCGTAGGAAACACCCAGCACCTTGATCCGCCCTGGCTCCGCCATGCCGGGCCGAAACAGCATTTCGTTGCGGTCGTCCACGGTCATGCCGGTTAACACCAGCGCTGCGGATTTGACATCGCTCTGGGTGTAGCCGCTGCCGGCCCCCATGGTGTGAAGCTCCAGCAATTCGCGTCCGAGATTTTCGTTCAGGCCCTTTTTGTTTTTTTCGGCTGCTGCCGATTGCGGACCGGCGGAGCGGTTTTGATCCAGATAGATCAGCATCGCCGGGTGCAGCACCGCCGCCTGCAGCAGGTCACGAAACGATCCGGCCAGATGTGGACGTATCGCCTCAACCTCGTAGAGTGGGGTGATGAGCCGCATCGGCACCGCCTTGCGGGCATTGACGGAAAAATGATCGCTCCAGAAAGACGCCAGCCTTTCGTGAAATCCGTAAGGCGAGAAAACCGCCTGCATGACCCGTGCCATGCTGTCGCGTTGAAAACTCTGCTCGGCTTTCTGCTGTATGATCTTGCGACCGTCGCGATCGAGTTCGCCGCCATTGTTGCGGGCACTCGTCGCGATCAGCCGGTCTGCCAGGTCGTCGGATCGCTGCCGTGCTTCAAACGGGCCGCCCACCGGGAAGACCGTTTCCTTCAGCGGCGCATCGGCAAGCTGCACCAGCAGATCGTCTGCATTCCGGGTCATGACCTGGCCGGGCGAGAGCCCGTAACCATAGCGGATCGCCGCCATCGTTGGAGAAAAAGGAGCCATTCCAGCCACTCCTGCCAACATGAAGATGCTGGAAAGAATCTCAATGAATTCCGGCAAAAAAGTTGCGGGATCGTGGCGTTTTTCCGACATGGACAATTTGTAATTCGGCCACTCTGACGCAGTGACAATGCGGAGAAACTGTGGCACTCCACCGGCATGAGGTTCATTCGCAAAATCATGCAGGATCAAAGTTCGGCAAGTGCTGTGGCACTGCTGGCACTTTTGCTGTTTTTGCTTCAGGGCCTGGCCAATGGCGTCGCCCATGGCAGTATGGCGGCCATGGCGCTGCAGGCGGATGGCATCATCTGTTCCAGTCACGCGCCGGATGGTGCCGCCGGGAAACAAAACCCCGCGCCCCAAAAGGCCAATGACTGTTGCGGGACCCTTTGCCGCCTTGCATCGACATCCGCTGCAGCACTTCTGGTCACCCCGACCGAACTGGTCGGACGTGAAGCACCGAACGTTGAAATCAGATTCTTCCATGCCGGCACGACAAGCCCGCACAGGACGATCAACCGGGAATCGCAACCCCGCGGCCCGCCCGCCAGTCCGCAAAGCTGAGAAACAACACGGCCCGAAGCAGCACTGCGCAAAGCGCAATACTGGTCGGTCGCTATCCCTCATCTTCCTTGCGGAGACATCTCATGTCCGTGACAACCTCTTACGAACGAGAGCGCGCACCTGCGCAATCGTCTTCCATCAATCTTTATCGCGCCGTCTGGCGCTGGCATTTCTACGCAGGCCTTTTCGTTCTTCCCTTCATGATTTCGCTGGCCATTACTGGCGCACTATATCTATTCAAGGATGAAATAGACGGCATCATCCATGCCGATCTGAAGCGGATCGAGGCGCAGCAGACTGCCTCACCCGCCAGCCCGTCCGCCATTGTCGCATCAGCACTGGCAGCGGTGCCCGGCACTGCCGTCAAATACACGACAGCGACCGACCCTGGCGCTTCAACGGAAATCACAGTCAACACGGCAGATGGCAAACGCGCCGTTTACGTCAATACTTACACGGGTCAGGCTCTTGGCTCCCTGCCGGACCGGGGCACCGTCATGTGGACCATACGTTACATCCACAGCCTGAAATATTTCGGGACATTCGCCCGTTATTTCATCGAAATCGCGGCGGGCTGGTCCATCCTTCTCGTTGCTACGGGGATCTACCTGTGGTGGCCACGCCAGCAGACAGGCGGTGTCATTACCGTGCGCGGCACGCCGAAAAAGCGCGTCTTCTGGCGCGACACCCATGCCGTGACGGGCATCTTCGTCGGCTTCTTCATCGTCTTTCTTGCCATCACCGGCATGCCGTGGTCCGGCGTCTGGGGCGCCAAGGTCAACGAATGGGCCAATGGCAACAATTTTGGCTATCCAGCCGGCGTGCGGGTGGACGTTCCCATGTCAGGGCAGCATCTGAACGATGTGGCCAAAACGTCGTGGTCGCTGGAGCAGGCGCAGATACCGCAATCCAGCACTCATGACCACGGTCAGCATATGGATATGGGCGACACCATGGCTCCGATGGACAACCAATCGTCCACGCCACCGATCGGCATCGACAAGGCCGTGGCCCGCTTCAATGCGCTTGGCCTCCAGCCCGGCTACACCGTTGCCCTTCCGACCACGCCGACCGGTGTTTACAGCGGCTCCGTCTACCCGGACGATCTGGCGAAGCAGCGCGTCGTGCATCTGGACCAATATAGCGGCGAACCCCTGATCGACATGAGCTATGCCGATTACGGCCCGCTCGGCAAGGGCTTGGAATGGGGCATCAATGTTCACATGGGCCAGGAATACGGTCGCGCCAACCAGATCGTCCTTGCCCTCGCCTGCCTTGGTATCGTCCTGCTCGCCATTTCAGGCGGCATCATGTGGTGGAAACGCCGCCCCAAGGGCTCAATGGGCATACCACCCATGCCGCAGAGGAAACGCACTCTTTACGGGCTGGCAGCTATTCTTGGCATCGGCGGTATAATCTTTCCGCTGGTCGGCATGAGTCTGGTGATGATGTTGGTGCTGGATTGGCTCTACATGCGCGTCAGAGAACGACGCGCAACATGATCAGGTCACGGCCCGGATTCGTCCGGGTCGAGACGCGGCATTCAAATCCAAAGCCGGTTACGCTCCTGAAGCTACGTGTTCGAGAAACACCTATCTCGGCACAGACGACGACCGTGGTTCAAGCGACCTCATATCGCTTGCACACCCGGTCGTGCGTCGTTCGGTACGTCCGAAATCCGATCGCCTCGTAATATGCCTGGCCCAACGCATTGTCCGCTCCGATGCTGGCATCGATATCCCGCAAACCGTGGTCCTGTGCAGCCGCAAGCGTGGCACGAAACAGTGCCGAGCCAACGCCACGCCTTGCCGCCCTCGGGCTGACGTGCGTTCCAATGATGCCCCAGCCTTTTGCAATGCCGTAAGGATTATCCCCTGTCGACAGTTGCAGCGACTGAAAGCCCAGAAGACCGCCATCGTCATCAACAGCGACGACGCACTGGATGCGATGGTGATTGGCAATGTAGTGGTTCATGACCGTGTCTTGGTCAGTCGGCGCAGAGCGCAGACCGGCTGCAAATATCTCGTTTTGCACGGTCGCCATGCCTTCGGCATCATCCGCTGTTGCTGGCCTGATTATCATGCGATCTTCCTTCACCGAACCGATCAGCCATCCAGACCGCAGAGGTCCAGAAACTTGCGATACTCGTTCTTCATGTCATCGAACCTGAAGAGGGCGGAATGGCCGTTCTCACCGGCGAATTCCAGATAACCCTTTGCGTCGGCCATGCGCCTCAGGTGGTCTGCAGCTTCTTTTCCTTCGAAACCGACATATTCAGCTATACGCTGATATTTTCTCTTATCTGTGGTCTCACCGTACATCATCGTGACGCGCTGCGCTTTGGTCTGATCCCGGCCCACACCGAAATCGACGCCAATGGCAAAGCCATCAGGCTTTTCCTTCGGAACGCACATGAACATCACCATCACGTCCCGGCCATCCCATGAGGTTACCTGCTGCGTCAGGCCGCTTCCAACTCTACCGCCGCTCGTGAAATTCGGAAGAAGCGAGGTCGCGCCGGTGGCCTTGTTCTGCCATTTGGGCGGGCCCAGATCGGTATTCGCCTCGAAATTCAGGGTCAGTTCCCGCCAGTCCTCATACTTATCCGCAAAGGCGGACAAGTCGTAGGGAGAGCAGCGCAAGACAGCTCTTCGTGCCGTCTCCGCGTAGACTTTGAACACCGGCTCTTCCGAGTGATTGGCCACAGACACGGCCTTGACCGATCCGTCCCTGTTGAGTTCGGCCTTAAGAATAGGATGCACCACCGAAGTCTCGCTCGGCATGCTCCAGCAAGCGGCGACTTGCGGTCCAAAAGCAGCAGATATGCGCGGGTCCGTCTCTTTGGCCAGTGACGGACCGACAATAGAGAGGGCTATCGCGGTGGCGAGAACCGCCGTAACAGACGTGATATGCAATGTTGAAGTCCTCCCGTTAGGACCGGAACAGAAACGACGCGCCGAAGGCGATCAGCGCAAAGCCGATCACGTGGTTGATCGTCAGGCTTTCCTTCAGCCAGAACACCGAAAACAGCGCGAACACGGTGAGCGTAATCACTTCCTGCATCGTCTTCAACTGCGCCGTCGAGTAGACCTCGGAGCCCAGGCGGTTGGCGGGCACGGCAAGGCAGTATTCGAAGAAAGCGATGCCCCAACTCGTCAAGATCGCGAAGAATAGCACGCTGCCCTTGTGCTTGAGGTGTCCATACCATGCGAAAGTCATGAAGACATTCGAGGCAATCAACATGACAACCGGCCAGATGTGCGCAGGGGTTATGGAAAAAGGCATGACAGACCTTTGAAAATGGGAGGGAATAATCGTGCAAGAGGGGAACCTGTTCCGGCTTGCGGCGTATTGCTTAGCGCAGGACGCAGCAAACGGGAACAGGATTTTTGACGCGCCCTTTACCGGATGGTGAGAGCGCGTGAAGAACGCAAGACATCGAAAGAGGTTCCAGCGCGCAGAACGTTTCCTGTTTGTACTCATTTTTTAAACCCCGCCCCTTCACTTTCAACAGGACTCCCTCCATATTCCGACCATGGCAAGATCACCGAAAAAACCCTCCGACAAAACCTCCCGCTCCGATGGCTTCGCAGAAATGCCGCAAGCTCCTTTTGAGGGCGCGCCGCTCTCCGGCAGCGTTTCCGATTGGGTGAAGCAGCTGGAGGCCGAGGCTGAGGCGTCTTCGGTGGAGACCCAGCGCGAGGTCGCGTCGAAAGCGGGCAAGCACCGCAAGAAGATCGAGATCGAGGCGCGCAAACAAGCCATCGAGGAAGCCGAGAAGGCCAAGAGCGGCGGCAGCGTCAACAAGAAGGCCACCGCCCAGAAGACCTCGCGCGGCGTGTCCATCGGTGCCTCCAACGATCCGAAGACCCGTGCGGCCGCAGGTCTCAATCCCGTCGCGGGCATGGATGTCAGCCTCGAGGATGCCGAAAACCTCGCCACCGGCGCGGTAACGGCAACCGTCGAGGCGTTGTCGGCGCTGATCGAAAGCGGCAATCCGCTCTTCAAGGACGGCAAGATGTGGACGCCGCACCGCCCTGCCCGTCCTCCCAAATCCGAAGGCGGCATCACCATCCGCATGGCCTCGGATTTCGAACCGGCAGGTGACCAGCCCACCGCGATCAAGGATCTGGTTGAAGGCATCAATTCCGGCGAACGCAGCCAGGTTCTGCTCGGCGTCACCGGCTCGGGCAAGACCTTCACGATGGCCAAGGTCATCGAGGCCACCCAGCGCCCGGCCGTCATTCTCGCGCCCAACAAGACGCTGGCGGCGCAGCTCTATTCGGAGTTCAAAAACTTCTTCCCCGACAATGCGGTGGAATATTTCGTCTCCTATTACGATTATTATCAGCCGGAAGCCTATGTGCCGCGCTCGGATACCTTCATCGAGAAGGAATCCTCGATCAACGAACAGATCGACCGCATGCGCCACTCCGCCACCCGCTCGCTGCTGGAGCGGGACGATTGCATCATCGTCGCATCGGTCTCCTGCATCTACGGTATCGGCTCGGTAGAAACCTACACCGCCATGACCTTCCAGATGGCCATTGGCGACAGGCTGGACCAGCGCCAGCTTCTGGCCGATCTCGTGGCCCAGCAATATAAACGTCGCGATATGGATTTCCAGCGTGGCTCCTTCCGCGTGCGCGGCGATACCATCGAAATCTTCCCCGCTCACCTGGAAGATGCCGCCTGGCGCATCTCCATGTTCGGAGACGAGATCGACTCGATCACCGAATTCGATCCGCTCACCGGCCAGAAGACGGGCGATCTGCAATCGGTCAAGATTTACGCCAACTCGCACTATGTCACGCCGCGCCCCACGCTGAACGGCGCTATCCGCTCCATCAAGGAAGAGCTGAAAGGCCGCCTGGCCGAGCTGGAAAAGGCCGGACGCCTGCTGGAAGCCCAACGGCTGGAGCAGCGCACGCGTTACGATATCGAAATGCTGGAGGCCACCGGCTCCTGCGCGGGCATCGAGAACTATTCGCGCTATCTGACGGGCCGCAATCCCGGCGAGCCGCCGCCGACCCTGTTCGAATATATCCCCGACAACGCCCTGCTGTTCATCGATGAGAGCCACGTCTCCGTCAGCCAGATCGGCGGCATGTACCGGGGCGACTTCAGGCGCAAGGCGACACTGGCCGAATACGGCTTCCGCCTGCCGTCCTGCATGGACAACCGCCCGCTGCGCTTCGAAGAATGGGATGCCATGCGCCCGCCAACGGTCGCCGTCTCGGCCACCCCCGGCAATTGGGAAATGGAACAGTCCGGCGGCGTCTTTGCCGAACAGGTCATCCGCCCCACTGGCCTCATCGATCCGCCGGTCGAAATCCGCTCCGCCCGCAGCCAGGTGGATGACGTGCTGGGCGAAATCCGCGAAACGGCGCAGGCCGGATACCGAACCCTCGTCACCGTGCTGACCAAGCGCATGGCCGAAGACCTCACCGAATATCTGCATGAACAGGGCGTGCGCGTGCGCTACATGCACTCGGATATCGATACGCTGGAACGCATCGAAATCATCCGCGACCTGCGCCTCGGCGCGTTCGACGTGCTCGTCGGCATCAACCTGCTGCGCGAAGGTCTCGACATTCCCGAATGCGGCTTCGTCGCCATTCTCGATGCCGACAAGGAAGGTTTTTTGCGCTCGGAGACGTCGCTTATTCAGACCATCGGTCGTGCGGCGCGTAACGTCGATGGCAAGGTCATTCTCTATGCGGACAACATCACCGGCTCCATGAAGCGGGCGATGGAAGAAACCAGCCGCCGCCGCGAAAAGCAGGTGGCCTACAACACCGAACACGGCATTACGCCCGAATCAGTCAAGGCCCGCATTTCGGATATTCTCGACAGCGTCTATGAGCGCGACCACGTCCGCGCCGATATTTCAGGCGCATCCGGCAAGGGCTTTGCCGATGGCGGCCACATGGTCGGCAACAATCTTCAGGCGCACCTCAACGCGCTGGAAAAATCCATGCGCGACGCCGCCGCCGATCTCGACTTCGAAAAGGCCGCCCGCCTGCGCGACGAAATCAAACGCCTCAAAGCCGCCGAACTCGCCGCCATGGACGACCCCATCGCCAAGGAAGAGGCGAAGTCGCTGGAGAGCGGTGGCAAGAAGGGTAAAGCCAATCCTTCGAGGCTCCGCCCTCAGGATGAGGACCGTGGTGCCGGTGGTTTTCATGGAGAAAACGGTGCCGCTCGGAGCGTTCATGATGAAGACCACGCGACAATGAGCCCTCATGGTGAGGAGGCCCAAGGGGCCGTCTCGAACCACGAGGGCGGTACCTCCAAATCCCTCTTCGCCAAACCCAGCCTCGACAACATGGGCCCTGGCACCGATACCGCAAAACCCCTGTTCCGCAAAAACTCGCTCGACGAAATGACGGTGGGCCGCACGGAAAAGCCCGTCAAAGGTGCCGTCCCCGCAAAGCCAGCGACCGAGCCCGGCAAGCGCGTTTCGCCTCTGCTGGAAGGCCAGCCGGAACGCGCAGCGGGAGGCAAGGACGACCCCCGACCCATCGCACGCGGCAAGGTCGGCGTCGGCTCTTACGAAGACCCCGGCGAGCAGAAGCGCAAGGGACGCACGAAGGGCAAGACCGGCAGGCCGGGGCGGTAAGCCCCCGGCTCGTCATGGCTGTTTTCAGGTCCTCGCCGTACTTTGAAACGGCATGGATGCGAGCGCGGACTGAAGGTGAAGGAGTGAGGTGAGCATGCACGCTGTAATGTTGGCATTATCCGTCATGACCTTCGTATCGGCAGCCTCTGCCAGCATTGCCGGCACCCTTGCCGATGCCACCTTTCACAGCAAGGCGCTGAATGCCGACCTGCCCGTCAACATCTACCGCCCGGATGGCGAGCCGCCGGAAAATGGCTGGCCGGTGCTCTACCTGCTGCATGGCCATGATGGCGACCAGAACAGCTGGCGCGATCTGGGCAATATCCAGAAAACGCTGGATGGCATGATTGCGTCAGGCACGATCCGCCCCGTGGTCGTCGTCATGCCCGGCGTGAAAAACAGCTGGTATGTGGATTCCGCCGATGTCGGCGGTCCCGGCAATTACGAGACGGCGCTGACGGGCGATCTGCGGGTGCATGTGGAAAAGACGCTGCCCGTGCGCAAGGACAGGCAGGGCCGCGCCATCATCGGTCTGTCCATGGGCGGTTTCGGCGCGCTGCATCTGGCCTATGCTCATGAAGACCTCTATGCCGCCGTCGCCAGCCTCTCAGGCGCAATCTGGCAGAACGTGCCCGCCAGCGATCTCGACAAGACGCCCGCCGAGCTGAAACTCATTCAGGACAGCGCCTTCTTCCACCGCGTCGACCGCGCCACCATCACCAGCGGCATCGTGCTGCCCTCCACCGGCGATCATTTCTCCGGCTCCTTCGGCAAACCCTTCGATGCCAGACGCTTCAACGACCAGAACATCTTCACGACGGTAGCCCAGCACGTCGCCAACAAACAGGACCTCCCCGCCACCTACCTCACCGTCGGCGACGACGACGGCTTCTCCCTCTGGCGCGGCGCCATCGCCCTCCACGAAACCCTGCAAGCCGACAACCGCAAATCCGAACTACGGATCACGGATGGGGATCATGTCTGGGATGTGTGGCAGGTATCGATTATCGATGCGCTGAAGTTTGTGGATGGGGAGTGGGGATAAATACTGCTTCACCCATTAATGACTGAAATAAATCACGCTAGATCGTGGCCTAATTTGCAAATAAACGGCGAAAAGCGATTATATCAGGTCTATCAGTTAACTAGTCTACCCAGTCCTCCTCGAAGTCACTCGAAGTCAGCGTGGAGCCATATAAAGCTTGGCGGGTCAAATGAATATTTATTCGGCATGCAGTGGATTTCGCAGGTGAATTGATACCGTAGTCTGACCCCAACTGAGTAATTTTTATGAATTGCGTACCCCAAATATTCAAGTTGGGATCCCAATTTCGACTTTTAACGGCCGAATCTGCCATATTTCTGTATTCTTCATCTCGCAAAGCGATATACTCGCTTTTGGACATGTCTTCTTTCCGAACCAGCTCGCTTCTGAAAAAATGCCATACGTTGTCTCGCGGCAAATCGATTCTCGGTCTCGGCGTTCCGCCACCCTTGTCATCTCTTACTCGGGTACTACCATGATCGCTGTAAATTAGAGTATTGGACGGAATACCCTGTGCAACGCTTGAATGAAAAGTCCGCTCGTAAATAGTTTCGTTATCTGCTTCGAACGTACCGGGAAACGTTGTTGCAGATATCGCCAGATTAACCTCAGGCAGGTTTTCCATGACTATTTTGCAATCCTCAACCGCTACTCCAACATCTCGCATGATACGAGCATCTCTTTGGCCATAATCAAGAACTATGTAAAGCTCTGCCAGATTTAGCTTAGAGAGCTCTAAAACATATGGGTTGATGTCGCTTATCTGCCGCCTATCAAAGCGGACGGCTAACCCTCTGCCAAGTTCAATTAACGAATTAATTTGAAGTGCAAAATCCTCGATTTCAGGACAGACTATAGCTGCTGGAATACAGTTTGGCATCTCTTGAATAAAAATCTTCCAATTTTCGAATGCCCCTTCTGAAATCTGTAGATGCGCCATCTCTGCTGAGCTGCCTTCATCTTCACCTTCATATGAAACATCTAAGTTCGCAATCCACCTCCGTCCCCCCAATGCATGCTGAACACGATCAGTCGCTCTCCGCAACGAGCCCTTCCCCAACCAAGGACGGACCAAGAAAAGCGGGAGCATCCTGTCCTTAGCAACATCTGGAACCTCTGTTAGAGCGATAATTTCTGATGGGCGAACACTCATAACGGGAAGATAATTCACGGTCATTATTTGAGTCCCAGAGAAATACGCATTGCGTCTTCAGACACCCCAAATTTCATCGAGATTGGAGCGACATAGTCGGCTGCTTTCTTTTGCCCATATTGCTTTATGGATTCCCGTAATATTGAGCGAGGCATTAAAATATCTGATGCCAATCGATTAGCCTCTGCTTCTCTTTCATCCGATAACTTGGACCTATACAAAATGTTGTCTGTCAGACCGACCCCTATGAGTTCTTTGTGCAACAGAAAATGAGCGATCTCATGGGCGAGAGTAAATCGCTGACGGTGCTTCGGCTCATGTTTATTGATGGTGATTTTATAACCGCTCTGAGAGGTCTGGCACGGTTCAATCATTCCCGAGATTCCAACATCTAGAGTGGTAACTTTAACCGTTACACCAAATGATGCTGCCAATTCACCAACCTTGACTGGTATTTCTGATTGATGTGACGCGATCACATCTCTCTCAGATGGGTCTAAGCTTTCCCACTCCCTTGATGGCTTCTTCATTCGCCATATTCTCCCTCTTTATTGCCCCACTCACTTTCAGGTATAGGCTTAAAGCCAGCATTAGCGGCCAGCTCATCTACTCGAGCTAACAGTATTTTTCGAAGTTCCCCGCCGTCATTCATTTGCGCTACAGCATGTTTCATTCCCGCATCAAAAGCCGCACGCCTCAAAGTATTAAATCCTATAGTTCCCACTACAGCGATTATTATTGCAAGAACTGTAATTATTACAGAAAGAGCCGAGAGAATTATTGAGATCGCACTTTCGAAAGCCAAGGCACTTCCTCCAACAGTTCCGTCCGATGCGAAAGCAATGATACAAAAAGAAGCAGACATCCATCCCCCGAATAGACATCCTAAGCAACTGGCTACCCAGAAATGATCTCTATCAGTCTCAATATGATGATTATGCTTCACCAAAACACTTTCGAGGATCGAATCAACTCTCAACGTCTGATCGTACAATGCCATTAGACTGACTCAAAATACAACCAGCGCCCATAAGATGCTTTGCATATTTCCAAGTCTGTATTAGGAACCAAACCCACCCTCACCCGTTCTTCCCCCGGACACCATGTCCGATACTGAAAGGGAAGAAACACTATGAAAAACAAGGTTTTCGCACTGGCTGCTGCGGCAGTTCTGACATCTTCTGTTGCGTTTGCGCAGACAGCGACGACGGCTCCTTCGGCAGCACCGGCTGCTGGTGCCGATGCGGCGCTTTCGGGTCCGGGGATCACCATGGGCACCAAGGCAAGCGGCCCTTTGAAGTTCGTCAACGTGCAGAAGACCGACCTCACCGCTTCGCAGCTGGATGGCATGGACATCTACAATGCGCAGAATGAGGAAATCGGTGAGATCGAAGATGTCGTGATCGGCGATGGCAAGTCCGTCATCGGTCTGGTCGCCAGCGTCGGCGGCTTCCTCGGCATCGACAAGAGCTATGTCGTTCTCGACCCGGCCTCCGTTGCCATCAACAATGATAACGGCACGTGGAAGGCTTATGTCGACACGACGAAGGATGCGCTGACAGCGGCGCCGAAGCTTGACTATGACAAGCTGGACGACTGATCCATCGAGATAGGCGGTTATTTTCCGCCAGTCTTCAAGCCCACCGATGGTTGGTTCTTCCAATCGTCGGTGGGCTTTTTTGTGGGTGTAGCTGTGGAACTTGGCTGCACGGGAAAATGGTATATCGCCGTTTTTCTCGCGGTGATGTGGTTAGATCCTCGGGTCAAGCCCGAGGATGACGTCGAGAGAGGACCGCCTGCCCTTACCCGCCGAACTTGCCGCTACGCGGAAAACCCTTCGGCACGGTGCGGCCTGCGGTGGCGCGGTCGGCCATCCATTCCAGCAGTTCGTCGCCAACCTTGGAGAAGGAGCGCCCGGCGCTGTCTTCCCATGTGAGGCCGGTTGCGAGCGCAAAGCATTTCACGTCCGAAATACCGCCATCCTTGTAGCGTTGCAGGCGCACGCCCTTGCCGCGTGACATTTCCGGCACCTGCGAGAGCGGGAAGGTCAGCATCTTGCGGTTTTCACCGACCACGGCGACATGGTCGCCCGTCACGGGCACGACCATCTTCATCTCATCGGGCATGGCCACGTTCATGATCTGCTTGCCCTTGCGGGTATTGGCCACCATTTCCGTTTCCGCAATGACGAAGCCGTTGCCTGCGGTCGAGGCCAGCAGCAGCTTGCGCGAGGGGTCGTGGACGAAGGCGGTCAGAATGTCCTGATCGTTTTCCATATCCACCATGATGCGCACCGGCTCGCCATGGCCGCGTCCGCCCGGCAGCTTGTCTGCGCCCAGCGTGTAGGCCTTGCCGCCTGTCGTCACCAGCAGCAATTTGTCTGTCGTCTGCGCCGGGAAAGCCAGCTTCGGGCCGTCGCCTTCCTTGAAGGTCAGTGCAGACGTATCGGCCATGTGGCCCTTAAGCGCCCTGATCCAGCCCTTCTGGGAAATGACGATGGTCACGGGCTCTTTTTCGATCATCGACTGCTGGATGGCATCGACATCGGCGGTCGGCGCCATGGCAAACAGGGTGCGGCGCGCACCCAGCTTGGTGGCCTTGGCGTATTTTTTCTTGACCTCTTCGATTTCCCAAGAAACCGTTTTCCACTGCTTGTCGGGCGATGCCAGCAGCGACTCGATCTCGGCCTTTTCGCTGCTCAGACCATCGAATTCCGTGCGGATTTCGAATTCTTCCAACTTGCGCAGGGAGCGCAGGCGCATGTTGAGAATGGCTTCTGCCTGGACATCCGTCAGGTTGAAGCGGGCAACCATGACCGGCTTCGGCTCATCTTCCTCGCGGATGATGGCAATGATCTCGTCGATGTTGAGATAGGCGATAAGAAAGCCGCCGAGGACTTCAAGGCGGCGATCGATGGCGGCCAGGCGGAAGCGCGAGCGGCGCAGCAGCACGTCGCGGCGGTGGTCCAGCCACTCCTTTAGCACTTCGTTCAGCGCCATGACCTTTGGCACACGGCCCATGGACAGGACGTTCATGTTGAGCGGAATGCGGTTTTCCAGATCGGACAGACGGAACAGTGATTCCATCAGCAGCGTGGCGTCGACGGTGCGGTTCTTCGGCACCAGTACCACGCGCACGTCCTCGGCGGATTCGTCGCGGACATCTTCCAGCAGCGGCAGGCGGCGGGCCAGCAGCAGCTCGGCGATCTTCTCGATCAGCCGCGATTTCTGCACCTGATAGGGAATTTCGGTGATGACGATCTGGTAGCCGCCACGGCCGAGGTCTTCGATCTCCCACTTCGCACGAACGCGGAAGCCGCCGCGGCCGGTCTTGTAGGCCTCGAGCATGCTTTCGCGGCTCTCGACGATCACACCGCCCGTCGGCAGGTCCGGTCCCTCGATGCCGCCCTTTTCCGGGTGGGCGGGATCGAACATCAGGTCCTCGACGGTTGCCTCGGGGTTCTTGATCAGCCGAAGGGCTGCATCACACAGTTCATGGGCGTTGTGCGGCGGAATGGAGGTTGCCATGCCCACCGCAATGCCGGACGAGCCATTGGCGAGCAGATTCGGGAAGGCGCCGGGCATGACGACCGGTTCGTCGTCTTCCTCGTTATAGGTCGGGCGAAAATCGACTGCGTCCTGCTCTATGCCTTCCAGCAGCAGGGCAGCGACTTCCGTCATGCGCGCTTCGGTGTAACGATAGGCGGCAGCGCCATCGCCATCGATGTTACCGAAGTTGCCCTGACCGTCGACGATGGGGTAACGCTGCGAGAAATCCTGCGCCAGACGCACCAGCGCGTCATAGACCGACTGGTCGCCATGCGGGTGGAACTTACCGATGACGTCACCGACGATACGGGCGCATTTCTTGAACGCGGAGTTGGGGCGAATGCCCATCTCGCTCATGGCGTGAATGATGCGGCGATGCACGGGCTTGAGGCCGTCGCGCACGTCCGGCAGCGCACGGTGCATGATGGTCGACAGCGCATAGGCCAGATAGCGCTCTTCGAGCGCTGCCTTTAGGTCGATCGGTAATACGTTGTCGTCGTCTCCGCCGGACGGAGGAAGAAGATTTTTTCCCATAGCGCTTGACTAGCGGAAATGCAGATTTCCGGCAAGGAATCACGGCTTCTGCGCTGTGGATGACGTTGGTCAGACGTATATTTTTCGTTAATCTTGTTTTTATGCCGCAATTCGGCCATCCGTTGCAAAGTACGAATGCAGTAGACCGTCGCTATGCCTCGGATATAAATGCATGATTCCGGTTTACCGATCGTCAGTTTTCATAATGTGAGGGAAGAGATAGGATGAGACTTCAAACTACACGGCATTTTCTGTTTGCCAGCGCCGCCGTCATCGCATTCGCGTCGCCTGCTTTTGCGCTCGATGGCGCAGACGTGCTCAAGAAGATCAATGCCGCCTATGCCGCACAGGGCGGCGAAATCGAAGCGAAGTCCATCGCGGTGGATGGTTCGACCGTCACCCTCACCGGCGTAACCTTCGGTGCCTATGGCAATAAGGAACAGGTCTTCCCCGTTGGTCAGGTCACGCTGGAAGGCGTCGAAGAAGACAATGGCGGCTACAACATCGACAAGATGAGCTTCGACAACGTCAACTACAAGCATGAAAATATCGGCATCGACGTGACCGATATCTACATGTCCGGCGTTACCGTTCCTGCTGACGCCACAACCGGCACGGTCGATGCTCTCCTGTTTTATGAGGAAGCTCATAGCGGCCCCGCCAAAGTCTCCATCGACGGTAAGGAAACCTTCTCCTTCGAGGAATCCACCGCCACGATGACCCGCAGCGAAGACAAGGGCACGATCAGCTTTGACGTCAACGCCAGCGGTTTCAAGGCAGACCTCAAGGATGTGCCCGATCCGAAGAGCCGCGAAGCTCTCGAAAAGCTCAACATGCAGAACGTCGCCGGCGATCTGGCCATCAACGGCTCATGGGAAGTCGCGCCCGGCACGTTCACGATCGATGAATATTCCATCGACCTGAAGGATGTCGGACGCCTCAACATGGCCTTCAGCTTCTCCGGCTACACGCTCAACTTCATCAAGTCGATGCAGGAAGCCGTCAAGGCACAGGCAGCCAACCCCAACAAGGAACAGGCCGATCAGGCAGCGGGCCTCGCCATGCTTGGTCTTATGCAACAGCTGACCTTCAACAGCGCAGAAATCAGCTTCGACGATGCGGGTATCACCAAGCGCGGTATTTCCTACGCGGCATCCGAACAGGGTACCACATCGGATCAGCTGGCGCAGATGATCAAGGGCATGGTCCCGATCATGATGGCGCAATTGAATGTACCTGAGCTGCAGAACGCCGTATCTGCGGCCGTCAACACTTACATCGACGACCCCAAGAACTTCACCATCACTGCCGAACCGGCAAAGCCCGTCCCCTTCCCCATGATCATGGGTGCGGCCATGGGCGCGCCGAACACCATTCCGCAGGTACTGGGCGTGAAGGTCACGGCGAACGAGTAGTCGTCAATTACCTCGAAAAGCCCCGGCGCAGGAATGCGCCGGGGCTTTTTGGTTTTCAGGCATCCGGTTTCTTTCTGAAGAAAAGGAAGGCGATGGAAAGTCCGGTGGCGACCCCGACTATGACATCCAGAAATCGGACGAAACCGGCGCTCTGCGGTCCCAGTAAGAGAACGAGCATGGCGGATGCGCCTGCCTGTATCGCCACCATCGGTGCGTTGCTCAAGGATGCCGCCGTGAGCATGGCGATGAAGATCGCCACAGCCATCCTGACTTCGCCCATTTCATAGGGAAACATCAACGCGATTTCACCGATGACGATGCCGGTGGTAACGCCGATCAGCAGGTTGATGCCCTGCCGGAAATGGTTGGGAATATTGGGAGCGAGGCAGATCAGCGCGGTAATGGCGGCAAAGACCGGCTGCGGGTGGCCGAGCAGATGACGGGCGACCCAAAAAGAAAAGGCGGCAGCCAAAGCCGCCGCCAATACATGGGTGAAGGCTGCACGAGCGCGGTCAAGCAGCCCCTGCAGCATCCCTATCAGTCTTTCTTCGGCGTCGGAACGACGCGCAGCGCCAGTTCGCGAAGCTGCGTTGGCGTGGCCGGTGCCGGTGCATTCATCAGCAGATCCTGTGCCTGCTGGTTCATCGGGAACAGCGTGATTTCGCGCAGGTTCTTCGTGCCGGTCAGCAGCATCACGACGCGATCCACACCGGCAGCCATGCCGCCATGCGGAGGTGCGCCATACTGGAAGGCGCGGTAGAGGCCGCCGAAGCGGTCTTCCACGTCCTGCTGGCTCAGACCAACCTTCTCGAAGGCCTTGACCATCAGTTCCGGCGACTGGTTACGAATGGAGCCGGAGGCGATTTCGTAGCCGTTGCAGACCATGTCGTACTGGTAGGCCTTGATCGTCAACGGGTCCTGATTTTCCAGCGCGTCCATTCCGCCCTGCGGCATGGAGAACGGGTTGTGCGCGAAGTCGATCTTCTTTTCTTCTTCGTTGTATTCGAAGAACGGGAAGTCGACGATCCAGCACAGCTCGAAACGGTCGCGGTCAACGAGGTTCAGTTCCTCGCCTGCACGGGTGCGGGCTTCGCCTGCGAACTTGTAGAACTTGGCAGGATCACCGGCCACGAAGAAGGACGCATCGCCCGCTTCCAGACCAAGCTGCACGCGCAGCGCCTCGGTGCGTTCTTCGCCAATGTTCTTGGCAAGCGGGCCGGAACCGACAACCTTGCCGTCCTCTTCCTTCCAGAAGATATAGCCAAGGCCGGGCTGACCCTGTCCCTGCGCCCATGCGTTCATGCGGTCGCAGAATGCTCTGGAGCCACCGGTCTTGGCCGGGATTGCCCAGACTTCGACCTTCGGGTTGGACGCGATCATGTTTGCGAAGACCTTGAAGCCGGAACCGGCGAAATGGTCGGTCACAGCCTGCATTTCAATCGGGTTACGCAGGTCCGGCTTGTCGGAACCATAGGTGCGGATCGAATCGTCATAGGCGATGCGGCGGAAGTTCTGGGTGACAGGCTTGCCTTCGGCAAACTGCTCGAACACGCCGCGAATGACCGGCTCCATGGTTTCCCAGACGTCTTCCTGTGTCACGAAGCTCATTTCGAGGTCGAGCTGGTAGAATTCGCCGGGCAAACGGTCTGCACGCGGGTCTTCATCGCGGAAGCACGGTGCGATCTGGAAGTAGCGGTCGAAACCGGCGACCATCAGAAGCTGCTTGTACTGCTGCGGTGCCTGCGGCAGAGCGAAGAACTTGCCTTCGTGGATACGGCTCGGCACGAGGAAGTCGCGTGCGCCTTCCGGCGAGGAGGCCGTCAGGATCGGCGTGGAATATTCGGCAAAGCCGATATCGCCCATGCGGCGGCGCATGTCGGAGATGATCTGCGTGCGCTTGACGATGTTCTTATGCAGCGTATCACGGCGCAGGTCGAGGAAGCGGTACTTCAGGCGCACGTCTTCCGGATAATCCGGCTCGCCGAAGACCGGCAGCGGCAGTTCCTTGGAAGCGGCCAGCACTTCGATTTCCTGCGCGTAAAGCTCGATCTCGCCTGTTGCCATGCCCTTGTTGACGGTGTCTTCCGAACGGGCCTTGACCAGACCATCGATGCGGATGACCCACTCGCCGCGAACGACTTCCGCCGTCTTGAAGGCCGGGCTGTCCGGGTCTGCTACGACCTGCGTGATGCCGTAATGGTCGCGAAGGTCGATGAAGAGAACGCCGCCATGATCTCGCACACGATGAACCCAGCCGGAAAGACGAACGGTCTCGCCGACATGCGACTTGCGGAGAGCGGCACAGGTGTGGCTGCGGTAACGATGCATTTTGTTATCCTGAAACATAACGGCGATCACCATACGGATCGCATATTCTAAATCGGGCGGAAAAGCGCATGGCCTGCCCGATTTGTCAAGGCAAAGCACGATTTTGTCACGTTTCAAGCCATCTGTGATCGTCGTCGTTCGCCCTCAAGCCGGGCAGTCGCGCTGGGACTTACATCGGTGCCCAAAGGCGAAAACGGCAAGCAACACAGCTTGGAAGTCCAGAAAGACGGGACAGAAGACCAAGAACAGCTGCCTTTGTATTGACATGGGCGCTGCAAAGGGAAAGTAAGTTGCCTACTTTCCATTGACTGGCAAAAAACAATGATCGAGACGACCAAAGCACTCGCCGAAGCTTGTAAAGAACTGGCGAAATCCGATTTCATCACCATCGATACCGAGTTCCTGCGTGAGACGACGTTCTGGCCGCAACTCTGTCTGGTGCAAATGGCAAGCCCAACGCTTGAAGTGCTGGTCGATCCCCTCGCAAAAGATCTCGATCTGACGCCGCTATTCGAACTGATGGCAGATGCCAGTGTCGTCAAGGTATTTCATGCGGCACGGCAGGACATCGAAATTATCCACCACCTGGGCGGCCTCATTCCGCATCCGATCTTCGATACCCAGGTTGCGGCCATGGTGTGCGGCTTCGGCGACTCGATCTCCTATGATCAGCTCGTACAGAGAATCAAGAATGTGCAGATCGACAAATCCTCGCGCTTTACGGATTGGAGCCGCCGTCCGCTGACCGAAAAGCAGCTGGATTATGCTCTGGCTGACGTGACGCATCTGCGCGATGTCTATCTGGCCCTGAAGGCGCAGCTGGAACGCGACGGTCGTGCATCCTGGCTGAAGGAAGAGATGGACATTCTCGAATCGGTCGAGACTTACGACATGCATCCCGACGATGCCTGGTTGCGGTTGAAGTCACGCCTGCGCAAGCCGACAGAACTTGCCATCCTCAAATTCGTCGCTGCATGGCGGGAGCGTGAAGCCCGCTCGCGCAACGTGCCGCGTTCGCGTGTCCTCAAAGACGACGCCATTTTCGAAATCGCCCAACAGCAGCCCAAGGATGCAGATGCACTGTCGCGACTGCGTACTGTTCCGAAAGGCTGGGAACGCTCCGCGTCAGGCAGCGCCATCATCGAAACCGTCAACGCCGCATTGGCCCTGCCGAAGGCGGATATGCCGCACGCACCGCGCCAAAGCCATTCGCCAGAAGGTTCCGGCGCTGCGGTCGAGCTTCTCAAGGTTCTGCTCAAGCTGACGGCGGACAAGCACGGCGTTGCCGCCAAGGTCATCGCCAATAGCGAAGATCTGGACAAGATCGCTTCCGAAGGCGACAAGGCGGAAGTCCCCGCCCTTTCCGGCTGGCGGCGCGATCTATTCGGTGAACCGGCGCTGAAGCTGATCCGTGGCGAAGTTGCCCTGCGTTTTGCCGGTAAGAAGGTGGAAGCGCTGGAGCTGCCTCAGCAGCCCGTCGCGGGCTGACCTTTCGGCACAGTCGAACCTCAACTCGCCTGCTGGATGAAGCGGGCGAGACCGATGCAAGCCGGTCACAGGCTTTCTCCATCGTCATCGCACGAGCCAAACATCGCTTTCTGACCTGTGGTTTCCACAATAAAGTCGCAAGCGCGGGGAATCACATGTCTGGTCCCAATGATAGCGGCATGGTTCTCACCTGCGCTGCAGACAAAGAGCGTATATGAGAAAACTCCTCGCCATGCTGGATTATGTCGTGCTGTTTCTGGCGGTAGCCGGAAGCGGGGTGGCATATGCCTTTCTGGAATATGGCGGCGGAGCGCTGATCGGCGCCACCTACGCCCTGTTTGCCTGTGCGCCGATCCTCGCCTTCGAGCGGGGCTATATCATGCCCGGCCTTGCGCGGCGCATCAGCATGTTGCCGACACCGGCCTATATTTTCATCGGCCTCGTCGTCTACGCCGTTCTGGTGTTCTGCGGCTTTGGTCTTGGCGGCACAATCCTGTGGGCGACAGGTGTTTTCCCCGTCAGCTGGCGACGGGCGGTCCACGCGGAAATGCAGACATTGCTGTTCACGCTCGGTGTCTGCGCCATCATCGTCTTCATCATGCGCGTGCGCGAGTTGCTGGGCCGAGATATCTTCATCGATCTCATTCTAGGTCGCTATCGTCGACCCGTCAGCGAGGAGCGCGTGTTCCTCTTCATCGATCTCGTGGGATCCACGTCCTTTGCGGAGACCCATGGCGATCTCAGAGCCCAGGAATATCTGGGAGAGCTGTTTTCGACCTATGCCGGTCCCGTGCGCCGTCATGGCGGCGTGATCGACGACTATATCGGCGACGCTGCCATCATCACATGGCCATATCATCTGGCCATTCGGCGAGCGGCCTGCATCAACTGCGTTTTCGACATTCTGACAACCATAGAGAATGACCGCGCGGCGTGGCTTTCGCGGTTCGGCACGGTGCCGAAGCTGCGTTTTGCCATACATGGCGGCCCTGTCATCACGGCGGAAATCGGCGTCGACCATCACAAGATCACCTATTTCGGTGATACGGTGAATACGACGGCACGTCTGGAATCTCTGAGCAAGATGCTCGGCTATCCGGTTCTGATCTCCTCGGACCTTGCCCACCAGTTGCTTCTGCCCAAGGGCGTCAAGAGCGAATATCTGGGCGAACACGCAGTCAAGGGACGTGGGCAAACGCTTGGCGTGTGCGCCCTTAGCCGAACCCCTGTCGCGGCCTGATCCATTGCCGTAAATGTCATCAAATCATCAACGGTATATTATGCCGCTGTCATAAAGCTTGCCTAACGGTCCTGCGTCACAGACGCAAACCGACAGGTGCCCCATGAAAACGATTCTTCTTGCCTCCGCTGCTATTTTTACCCTTGGTGCCGTTTCAGCTTTTGCCGCGGATAAGGAGTTTCCCGCAAAGCTCGTTTCGCAGGCCGTGCTGCCTGCAAACACCATCATCCCGGCACCAGCCGACGCACCAGAGCATCTTAAGACATCCGCGAAGTTCACGACGGCGGATCGCGAGCGCGCCGAAGGCCTCGGCACCGTGCCCGGCAAGGACGGCGTTCGTACCACCGGGCTATCCATGCCATTTGACGGACAGGCGATGCAAGGCTTCTCCGGCATCAAGACCATGGATGACGGCACGTTCTGGAGCCTTTCCGACAATGGTTTCGGCTCGAAGACCAACTCCAGCGACTCGATGCTGATGCTGCACCATCTTAAGTTCGACTGGGACGCGGGTAAGGTCAACGCTCTTGAAACCGTGTTCCTGTCCGACCCAGACAAGAAAGCGCCCTTCCCCATCGTCATGGAAGGGTCCGAAAAACGCTATCTGACCGGTGCGGATTTCGATGTCGAATCCATCCAGCCTGCTGCCGATGGTTTCTGGGTCGGTGAAGAATTCGGGCCTTACATCTTGAAATTCACCCGTGACGGCAAGCTCACGGATGTCATCGCAACAAAAGCTGGCGACATCGACGTCAAGTCGCCCGACCATCCCACGCTGACCCTTCCCGGCAATCCCACTCAGAAACTGCCTGCCTTCAATCTGAAGCGTTCCGGCGGCTTCGAGGGTATGGCCATGTCGAAAGACGGCACAAAGATCTACGGTCTTCTGGAAGGCCCACTCTACAGCGCGGAAGGTCAGGTCGAGAAGACCGAAGACGGCGCGACCGGTTTGCGCATCATCGAACTCGATGTCGCCTCCAAGGCATGGACGGGTCGCACATGGCTTTACCCGCTGGCAGAGACCGGAGAAGCGATTGGTGACTTCAACATGCTGGATGACAGCACAGCTCTGGTGATCGAGCGCGACAATGGTGCCGGAACCGCCGACAAGGCTTGCGCCGACCCGAAGAAGCCGGAAGCCAACTGCTTTGCCGTACCCGCGAAGCTGAAGCGCATCTACAAGATCGAATTCAACGACGCCAATGTCGGCAAGGCCGCCCGCAAGATCGGCTATATCGACCTGATGAAGATTTCCGATCCCGACAACAAGGCAAAGCAGGGCAGCGAGAACGGCATCTACACCATGCCTTTCGTCACCATCGAGAACGTCGATCGCGTCGATGCAACGCACATCATCGTCGGCAACGACAACAACCTGCCCTTCTCCGCAGGGCGTGCGCTCGACAAGGCCGATGACAACGAGTTCGTTCTGCTCGACGTCAAGGACCTTCTGGACGCCAAGTAAGCACCAATGGCGCCGTTCTAACCGGCGGCGCCGTTCTCTTGTTTGCTGGAGGAGTCCTCCTTGATCCCGGCGGCCACCTCCACTTTGCGCAGCAGCCAAAGTACGACGATACCGGTCATCGTGGCAACGATGGCGAGCAGCCATATGCCGAGACCGACGGAAAGTCCGATTGCTGCCGAAAGCCACATGCTGGCGCCCGTGGTCAGACCCTGGACATCGCCTTTCGTATAGACGACGACACCGGCGGCCAAAAACGCGATTCCAGCCGTTACGGCTTCGACGAGACGAATGGGGTCCATCTGCGCCACGCTGTCTGTCTGATCGTAGGCGTGCATCAGTTCCAGAGTGACAATGCAAAAGACGACCGAAGCGACGCCAATCAGCATATTGGTCCGCACGCCCGCCGTATTTTTGCGGACAGCACGCTCCAGACCAATCAGTCCGCACAATATCGCCGCACCCAGAACGCGAAGCGCCAGGATCTCGGCGGGTAAAGCCAAGGCGAAATCGAACTCGTCAGACAGCGATTGTGGTAACATGAGACCCTCCCTTTGATTTGCTGCTCAAATCGTTGCGGGAGGGTTTTGTTCCTGTGGCTTTGCCGCTACTCGAACACGAAAGCCAGGCGCTTTCCCGTTAGTTTGGAAAGCTGCTGCAAACGCCCTTCCAGACGCTCGCCGGCGAAATCGCAATAATCGTGCGGCACGACGAATTCCAGATCGAGATCGGGATTTTCCGATTTGCGGAAACGCAGGTGATCCACCACTCCGGGCATGGATGCCGAAAACAGGTAGACCACGCGCAGAAGACCACCCAGCAACTTGGCCAGCTCCTGCATTCTGTCGCCCGCGATGGTCGTCAGATCCTGCGTCGTGCCGTTGTCGTTCAATCCTTCGAAGCGGTAATAATTGGCCAGCGCAATATAGGCACGGCCGGGATGGGTGATCGCTATGAAAGACGAATGGGCAATGATGTTGAGCGCCTGCAATCCGCGATAATCGGGATGGGCGCGCCAGCTGATATCGGCCAGCAGGCAGGCAGCCTGACGATAGCGCGCCTCATCCGGCGTTTCATCGATGCCGAAGACAGGCACTGTGCGTCCGCTCCAGTCGGCCAGCTCGCGCGCGTGTTCTGGTGAACGGGCACGCAGGATGGCCAGTTCATCCGCCACGACCAGCAGCGGATCGGCGTTTTTCTCTTCGTCAGGCAACAGCGAGTACAAATAGCCTTCGCGCACACCTTGGGCCGAAAAGGCTATTTTTGCTGGCTTCATCGTCTCGAGCACTTCGCGCATGGCGACTGCTCCAAATGGCAAAAGCGTGCGGCGGTTTTTTGAAACGGCCTGCCAGGCTGGGTCCTTGCTGTCCTTCGACGCGATGACCTCATCCAGAAAACTCAGCATGTCGGCCAACGGCAATTCGTAACCCTGCATCATGTGCAGAGGATAGCCGGTGATCTCCATGTGCAGCTTGGCGATGTTGCGCCATGTGCCGCCAACCGCATAGAAGGTGCGTCCCTCGCCCTTGGCGAGAAGCTTTGCGGTCTTGACCTGCTTCTTCGTGAAGCTTGTCGCCTTTTCGATCGATCCGCCCGAATGCTCTGAAAGCCGCAATCCGCCAAGCGGCAGGGTGATACCTTCCCCGCAGGTCTTTCCACGGATATCGATCAGTTCCAGCGAGCCGCCACCCAGATCCCCCGCTATGCCATCTGCATCGTGAAAACCGCTGATGACGCCGTAGGCCGAGTAAAGGGCTTCCTTCTCACCGGACAGGACTTCGATCTCACAGCCGAGAATGGCTTCTGCATCGCGGATGAAATCGGGACCGTTGGACGCTTCACGGGCCGCAGCGGTCGCCAGCACATAGAGTTGCTTGGCTTGGGCCTGCTGGGAAAGCGCGTGAAAACGGCGCAACGCGGCAAGAGCACGCGTCACGCCCTCTTCGTCCATGCGACCGGTGAGGGCCAGACCCTTGCCCAGTCCGCACAGGACCTTTTCATTGAAAAGCACCGCAGGGGCGCGCGAGAGACCTTCATATACAACGAGGCGAACAGAGTTCGAGCCGATATCTATGACGGAAACGGGGGCGAGACCGGTTAGCCGCCCCTGTGCTTCTGATCGTGTCATTCAGCCTGTTTCTTGCGGGCAGATATCAGCCCGGCAATCAGTTTGGGCGCACTGGATTTCAAGGCTTCACCGCGTCCCGACAGGCTCGGATTGGTCATGAAATAGTGCTGCGCGTTGAACGGTTCCTCGCCTTTGCGCACCTCGATGCGCCTCGACGTTCCGTCCGGCAGTATCTCGTAGCTCTGCTGGTTGTCAATGAGATTGCCCAGCATGATTTGCGAAAGAACCTGCTCATGCACCGTCGGATTGACCAGCGGCACCATTGTTTCCACGCGACGATCAAGGTTGCGTGGCATCATGTCGGCAGAGCCGATGTAGACGAGCGCCTTGTCGGACGGTAGGCCGTAACCGTTGCCGAAGCAGAAGATACGGCTGTGTTCCAGGTAGCGACCGACGATGGATTTGACGCGAATATTGTCGGAGAGACCGGGCACCTGCGGGCGAAGGCAGCAGATACCGCGAATCACCAGATCGACTTCGACGCCGGCTGCGCTGGCGTGATAGAGCGCATCGATGATCTCGGGATCGACCAGCGAATTCATCTTCATCCAGATGGCCGCTGGCACACCATTCTTGGCGTGTTCGGTTTCGTCATGGATGTGCTTGAGAATGCGCGAACGCATCGTATACGGCGAAACCGCCAGCTTCATTCCCTCTTCCGGTTCACCATAACCGGTGATGAAGTTGAAGATGTTGGCCATGTCATGGGCGATCTTCGGATTGCAGGTGAAGAACGACAGGTCAGTGTAGACCTTGGCCGTAACTGGGTGATAGTTGCCGGTACCCAGGTGACAATAGGTGCGCAGCTTGCCGTCTTCACGGCGCACGACCATCGACATCTTGGAGTGCGTCTTCAACTCGATGAAGCCGAACACGACCTGCACGCCCGCACGTTCCAGATCGCGTGCCCAACGGATATTTGCTTCTTCATCGAAGCGGGCCTTGAGCTCGACCAGTGCCGTTACCGACTTGCCGGCATCGGCGGCATCGATCAAGGCACGTACGATTGGGCTGTCGTTGGATGTGCGATACAGGGTCTGCTTGATGGCCAGAACGTTGGGATCACGAGCAGCCTGAAGCAGAAACTGCACAACAACGTCGAAGCTCTCATACGGGTGGTGAACCACCATGTCCTTTTCTCTGATGGCGGCAAGGCAATCGCCTGCATGCTCACGCACGCGCTCCGGAAAACGGGCGTTGTAAGGCTCGAATTTCAAGTCATCGCGCGGCGCCTTGACGATCTCCGAAATTGTATTCAGCGCCAGAAGGCCAGGTAGAACAGCAACACGGTTATCGGGCACACCAAGCTCGTGCACCACGAACTGGCGCAACGATGGCGGCATTTCGCTGTCGGTCTCTATGCGGATGACCGAGCCGCGACGGCGGCGCTTCAGCGCACTTTCGAAGTAGCGAACCAAATCTTCCGCTTCTTCCTCAAGCTCGATATCACTGTCTCTGATAATGCGGAAAGTCCCGAACCCGCGCACGGTATAACCGGGATAAAGGCGATGAATGAAGAGGCCGACGACATCTTCGAGTGTGATGTAGCGGATGGCGTTCTTATCGTCCGGCAGGCGAATGAAGCGGTCGAGCGCTGGCGGCAGGCGCAAAAGCGCGGTCATGGGTTCGCGCCCGTTGACGCTTTCCAGCTGCAGGCCCATGGAGAAGCCGAGGTTCGGGATAAAGGGGAACGGATGCGCAGGGTCGATGGACAGGGGTGTCAGGACCGGGAAAATAAGGGCTTCGAATTCGCTCTCGAGCCAGACGCGGTCCTCATCCGACAGCGATGCAGGACGAACGATGTAGATGTCTTCCTTCGCCAGATATTGCTGGAGAACGGCGAGCGATGCCTGCTGCTCCATCTGGAGATTGTCGATTTCCTTCAGGATGTTTTCCAGCTGCTCGGCCGGTGTCTTGCCATCCGGGGTCCTGACGGTGACGGACTGGCGGACCTGGCCTTCAAGACCTGCCACGCGCACCATAAAAAACTCATCCAGGTTGGCAGCAGAAATTGACAGAAAACGCAGGCGCTCCAACAGCGGGTGCGCGGTATTGAGCGTTTCTTCCAGAACACGGCGGTTGAATTGCAACCAGGAGAATTCACGGTTTACGAAGCGCGATGGGCTATCCCAGAGGTCCTGCACCTCGGCATTCGTCTGAGCGCCTTCGTTCGAACCTTCCTGCATTACCGAATCCATCAAATAACTCCGCCCTTTAAAAATCGCCGACCGCTTCACGCGAACCGGGCTCATGCCCGCTCGCACCAGTCTTGTTGAAAGCAAGGAACCCCTTTCAAACGGCGGGATTCGATAGCTAAGCCCGTATAACAGTTTGACGACGGAACTGTGACAGTCAATCGTCGTCGGCGACGCCACCAAGCTCTGTCAGCACTTCTGCCGCCATGGCGCGGCTGATGCGGGTTCCCCGCGACAAGCCAAGACGATCCAACCGCTCGACGATCGTCTGCGCCGTGTTCAGCGAACGCTCCATTCGGGTGACGATATAGCTGACAAGTTTGTCATCCATGTAAAGCTGCCGGTCGGCAAAGAGCTTCATCAGAACCTGCCCCAGCAAGTCCTCGTCCGGCTCACCAATTTCAACCACCGTCGCAGCCTTCAGCCGCGAACGCAGGTCCGGCAGGGTCACCGGCCATGCCGCAGGCCATTCGCGGGTCGTGATGAGAAGCCAGGTGCCGTTCTCACGCACGCTATTGATGACGTGGAAAAGTTCAGTGTCATCGAAACCGGCGCGATCTGCGTCTTCGAAAAGCACGGGGCCGTTTTCTGCGGCGCGGGCGGCATCGGCACCAGCAACCGGCGCGATCTCGACTGCACCGCTGGTGTTTTTCCAGATGCTTGCCAGATGGGATTTTCCCGAACCCTGCGGCCCGACCAGAATGACGACAGGGGACGGCCAGCGCGGCCACTCATCCACAATACTGACGGCGGCGTTCAGCGGCGCAGCAACCAGCAGATCGTCTCGACCCGTGGCTGTCTGGTGTGAAAAAGCAAGCGGCAATTGCTCGGCCTTGGGCCTGGCACCACCGGGTTTATTATTGTCGCTCATCGGTCAGCTCTGGGAATCGATCTTCTTCGGCGGCAGGGCCTCAATTGTCGCATCCTCCGCTTCCCAGGGAAGATTGGCTGCACGGCCGTGATAGAGATCGCTATCGAGGTAGCGCGACAATGCGAAGCGCACGAGAACGCCAACGGCCGCCGCCGCAGGTACGGCAACCAGAAGACCAACGAAGCCAAACAGCGCACCAAAGGCGAATAGCGCAAACATCAGCCAGACAGGGTGCAGGCCGACACTACTACCGACAAGCTTCGGCTGAAGAATATTGCCTTCGATGAACTGGCCGGAGAAGAAGACTGCGAGAACGAGAATGACATCCACGTAGTCAGGCCAGAACTGCACAAGCGCCACGCCCACGGCCAGCACCAGCCCGACCATGGAACCCACATATGGAATGAAACTGATGGCACCGGCAAAAAGGCCGATCAGAAGCCCGAAATTGAGCCCGACCAGCGAGAGACCTACCGCATAATAGACACCCAGAATGATGCACAACGAGCCCTGCCCGCGAATGAACCCGGCAATGGTGGCGTCCATGTCGCGTGCGATCTGGCGCACGGTGGCCACGTGGTCACGCGGAATCCAGCTGTCGACTTTGTCGATCATGCGGTCCCAGTCCAGTAACAGATAGAACGCAACGACCGGTGTCACCACCAGAAGCGAAATGACATCCACCAGCGATTTGCCGGAGTTCCATATCTGTGTCAGCAAAGTTCCGATGAAGCCCGCCCCTTCGGCAAGCACCTTGGAGAAATTCTCCTTGACCGTATCGATCTGCGCACTGACCCAGCCGGGCAAAAGATTGGTATCGGCACCGGCGATAAGTTGCTGAAGGGACGAAATATATTGTGGAATGCGGGTGATGAATTCAGATGCCTGAGCCGCGACCAGCGGAATGATGATGATGAGCGAAAGGGCAAACAGGAGCACAAAGGACACCAGGATCATGATGCTCGCCATCATCCGGCTCAAGCCGCGCCGCTCCAGCCAATCCGCGATGGGATCGAGGAAATAGGCGAGCGCCATGCCTGCCACGAAGGGCAGCAAAATGGAGCTGAACACCATCAAAAACATGATGAAGATGACGAGCGCACCCAGCCAGAAAAAGATCTGGCGTCTCAGATTCATGCCTCTGATATGTGGTTGCATCGTCTGCTCCTTTGGGCGCCTTTACTCATAACGCCTTGGTTAGGAGATAGGATGCGTGGACCGGACTGGTCAAGTGAGGCACCGTTGCCAAATTCGTCACGGCTGACCTTTCCCATAACAATACGGCTAAAACAGCCAAAAGGCGTGAAAAACATGCGTTTTGCCACGCTCATACTTGCATCGTCACCCGTCTCATGCGAATGGCGACGCCAAACGGAACCAGTGGAGACGAGAGCCATGAGCCAGTCGGGCAAGAACGGTCTTACCTACAGCGATGCAGGCGTGGATATCGACGCCGGAAACCTGATGGTCGAGAAGATCAAGCCAGCCGTGCGCTCCACCCGACGCCCCGGTGCGGATGGTGAAATCGGTGGCTTTGGTGGCCTGTTCGATCTGAAAGCCGCTGGCTTTACCGACCCGGTTCTGGTGGCAGCAAATGACGGCGTCGGCACCAAGCTCAAGATCGCCATCGACGCGAATTATCACGACACCGTCGGCATCGACCTCGTCGCCATGTGCGTCAACGATCTCGTTGTGCAGGGTGCAGAACCGCTCTTCTTCCTCGACTATTTCGCCACCGGCAAGCTCGACCCGGATCAGGGTGCGGCCATCGTTACCGGCATTGCCGCAGGCTGCCGCGAATCCGGCTGTGCGCTGATCGGTGGTGAGACCGCTGAAATGCCGGGCATGTATTCGGATGGCGATTACGATCTGGCAGGTTTTGCCGTGGGTGCCGCCGAACGCGGCCAGCTTCTGCCAGCGGGCGACATTGCCGAAGGCGATGTCATTCTCGGCCTCTCTTCTTCCGGCGTACACTCCAACGGTTTCTCGCTGGTGCGCAAGATCGTCTCGCTTTCCGGTCTCGACTGGGACGCCCCCGCTCCTTTCGCCGATGGCAAGAAGCTGGGCGAAGCGTTGCTGACACCGACACGCATCTATGTGAAGCCGCTTCTCAAGGCCATTCGCGAAACCAGCGCGTTGAAGGCGCTGGCGCATATCACCGGCGGCGGCTTCCCCGAGAATATTCCGCGCGTTTTGCCAAAGCATCTGGCCGCTGAGATCGATCTCGACGCCATCAAGGTTCCCGCCGTTTTCTCATGGCTGGCCAAGACCGGCGGCGTTGCACCCAACGAAATGCTGCGCACCTTCAACTGCGGCGTCGGCATGATCGTCGTGGTCTCCGCTGAGAACGCCCAGAAGGTTACCGACGCCCTGACTGCCGAAGGCGAGACCGTCTTTGCTCTGGGCCGCATGGTGGCACGGGCAGAAGGCGAACACGGCACGATCTACAAGGGCACGCTCGCCCTATGAGCACCGCACGCAAACGCGTCGTCGTTTTCATCTCCGGCAGCGGCTCCAACATGATGGCGCTGGCGCAGGCCTGCCAGGCGCCGGATTTTCCGGCGGAAATCGCCTGCGTGATATCAGACAAGGCAACGGCTGGCGGGCTTGCGAAAGCACAGAGCCTCGGAATTCCGACGCTCGTGTTCGAGCGCAAGACCTATTCCAGCAAGGCCGAACACGAAGCCTCCATTCTGGCGGCGCTTGGCGAAATCGCGCCTGACATCATCTGTCTCGCGGGCTACATGCGTCTCATCTCCGGTGATTTCATCGCACCCTATGCGGGCCGCATCATCAACATCCACCCATCGCTCCTGCCCCTCTTCCCCGGCCTTCACACCCATGAACGCGCCATCGAGAGCGGCATGAAGATCACCGGCTGCACCGTGCATTTCGTCACCGAAGGCATGGACGAAGGCCCGGTCATCGGTCAGGCGGCAGTGCCGGTTCTGGCAGGCGATGATGCGAACGCACTCGCCGCCCGTGTTCTGACCGTGGAACATCAACTCTACCCCCTCACCCTCAAGCTTTTGGCAGAGGGCAAGGTGCGGATGGAGGGCGGCAAGGCTGTTCGCAGTGATCACGCCTGTGAGGCGGGGCAGCAGCTTATTTCTGCATAAATCCCATACTTGGCCAACCACTTGACCAACCGTCGGCAAGCCTGATATTTTGGGCTTGCAACGGAGTTCGGTATCATGACGCTCACGGTAAAAGTCGGTGAAGCAAAAACACATCTTTCCGAGCTTCTCGCAAAAGTCGAAGCCGGTGAAGACGTTGTCATTGCGCGCGGCAACGAGCCCATCGCCCGCCTGATCAAGGCCAACGATACCCAAGAGCGCCGCCGAATGCTGCATGCCCTGCGGACAGAAAGAGCGCAACGCTCTCTCGTCAGCGCAGACGATATCCAGACTTGGAAAAACGAAGGCAGGCGTTGATGCCATTCGTGGTCGATGCATCCATTGTCGCCGCATGGTTCCTACCAGATGAAACGAGCGACGTCGCCGATAATGCCCTGGACAGATTGGAGACGGACGACGCAATCGCGCCCGATCTTCTATCGCATGAACTGCGGAACATCCTGCTCTCCGCAGAAAAGCGTAAACGCATAGACCAAGACGAAATCTTCTCGATCCTCCTCCGCTTCAACAGCCTGCCGCTCATCATCGTCAGCGGCGGGGACCACATCACCATCATGCGGCTGGCAAAAAAGCATTCCCTCTCCGCATACGACGCGGCCTATCTCGCGCTTGCCGCCTCACATGCAATTCCGTTGGCAACGAATGACAAAAAACTCGCTGCTGCTGCAATGGCTGAGAACGTCGTTTTTGGGTGAGTTGGTAAAATTTATAACCCCGCCCGGTTCAGCATCGCCCACTGAAGCAAAATAATCGTCTTCGCGTCCGATATCTCGCCCGTCGTGATCATCCCGAATGCTTCGTCCAGCGGGATGGAGAGAACCTCGATGTCCTCGCCCTCTGTCTCAAGACCGCCGCCGATCCCTGCCTTTTCTTCCAGGTCGATACGGGCATAAAACAGGGCGACCTTTTCCGTTAGCGTGCCGGGGCTGGCGTAGGTTTCGAAAAGGTATTGTACGTCCTTTACCGCATAGCCGGTTTCTTCCATCGCCTCGCGACGGATGGCCTCATCGGGCTGGTCGTCATCGATGAGGCCTGCGGGCACTTCCAGCATGAAGCTTGGATCGCCGTTCACGAAGGCGGCGGGGCGGAATTGGCGCACGAGAACGACGGCGTTTTTCTTAGGGTCGAACAGCAGAATAGCGGCGGCACAGCCATGGTCGTGCACTTCGCGGTTTAAGCGCGTTACCCGCCCGTCGGCGGTAGTCTGGTCGAAGACCAATGTCTGCAAGTGAATGAATCGTTTCCAGACCGTTTCTTTCGCAACCAACCGTACCCGACCCTCGTCGCCAGCCGTGACGAATTGATCTGTGGTCGAATCATTCATGAAAAACTCCATCCATTATCCAATGTCGACGGCCAAAATCCGTGTTACGCTTTTTGAAGCCAGACCTTGTTGTCGTGAAAAGCAGCGCCGCCATAGGGCGCAACGGCGTCACCGCCGGTGAGAATATTGATGCCTTCGCCATCCAGATGCGCCTTGTTGGGCCACAGTCCCTCGGCAATCAGCACACCCGCTTTCGCCCCTTCAACGATCTTGGCGTGAATGCGCAAATCTCCGCGCGCATTGCCAATCCGCACAATATCGCCATCGACAATATCAAGACGCTGCGCATCTGCCAGACAGATCATCAGTTCCGGGCGGCCCTCTTTCTGAACGGAGGTCTTCGTCTCCGCGAAGGTCGAGTTCAGGAAGTTCCGCGCGGGTGATGTCGCCAGCCGGAACGGATGCTCGGCATCCGCCACTTCGATGACATCAACCTGATCCGGGAATTTCGGTAACTCAGTAACTGGCCCCATGACCGGAACGTTTTTCGGGGGCTTGTTGGGTGAAGGACCGCTTTGCCAATCCGGGCTGAAGCGGAATTTGCCATCCGCATAGCCGAAGCCTTCGAGATAATGCGCGGCCTCAAATGACGGCTGCGCGTCGATCCATTTCTCTTCGGCAAGGCTGTCGAAATCGCCCCAACCGCCGGGGCCGAGAATGAGATCGATATGCTCACGCTCGGTCATGCCGAAACCGGGCATATCCGATACGCCGAGGCGCTTGGCCAGTTCCTCGATAACGAAGAGATTGGTGCGAACCGTATCCGGCGGCTCCACGAGTTTCGGCCCCAGCAGAATGTGGTTCTGGCCACCGGCGCGGTAGATGTCGTCATGTTCGAGGAACATGGTGGCGGGCAGCACGATGTCGGCAAGCTCGGCTGTCTCTGTCATAAACTGCTCATGCACGGCAACGAAGAGATCGTCGCGCAGGAAACCCTGTTTGACCAGCCGCTGCTCCGGGCAGACATTGACGGGATTGGTGTTCTGTATCAGCAGCGCCGTTACCGGCCCGCCGTAACGCAGAGCCTCGGCATCTCCGGTCAGCACACGACCGATCTGCGATTGGTCGAGTTGGCGCACATTGGGATCGGCATAGGCCGTGCCCATCAGTTCAGCCTTGTTGAGCCGGAAGATATCACCATTGTTGTGAAACGCGCCGCCGCCTTCATATTGCCAGGAGCCCAGAACGGTGGCGATGGAAAGCGCTGCATGCATGGCAACCGCGCCATTGCGCTGGCGGGCAAAACCGTAGCCCAGGCGGAAGAAGCTCTTCTGCGTAGTGCCGACGAGCTTTGCAAAAGCCTCGATTTCCTCCAACGAAAGGCCGGTAATTTCTGCGGCCCATTGCGGGGTCTTGGATGCGAGATGCGCTTCCAGACCAGCGGGATCATCCGCGAATTTCTCGATATAGGCGCGGTCGGCATAACCATCCCGGAAAGCAATGTGCATCACGGCGCAGGCGAGTGCGGCATCCGTGCCGGGGCGCACGATCAGCTTCATATCCGCCTGCTTCATGGTCGGATTATCGTAGATATCGACAACCACGATCTTCGCGCCGCGTTCCTTGCGGGCGCGGATCGCATGGGTCATGACATTGACCTGCGTCGCCACCGCATTGGTGCCCCAGATGACGACGACATCGGCTTTTGCCATTTCGCGCGGGTCCGGTCCGCGCAGCGCGCCGGTGCCCATGACGTATCCGGTCCACGCCATATTGGTGCAGATAGAGCCGAAGAAGCCGGAATATTTCTTGGCGTGGCGAAGGCGCTCGATGCTATCTCGTTGCACCTGCCCCATAGTTCCGGCATAGAAATACGGCCAGATGGCTTCCGCGCCATGCTTTGCTTCCGCCTTGACGAAAGCGTCGGCAATTTCATCGAGAGCATTTTCCCAATTGATCTCCTGCCAGTCGCCCGCCCCTTTGGCACCCTTGCGGCGCTTCGGCGTCAGCAGGCGGCCCGGATGGTAGATGCGCTCGGAATAGCGCGCCACCTTGGCGCAGATGACGCCAGCCGTGTACGTATTCGCATTAGCCCCGCGCACGCGGCCAATCCGGCCATCCGTGTTGATATCCACCTCCAGCGCACAGGCGCTTGGACAGTCATGGGGACAGACGGTGTGGCCGATGCTGACAGCACCAGTCACGGCTTTGGCGGAAATCGGGGTCGCATCGTTCATCGCTTTTGTATATTGCAAAGCGGTGAAGGCCAAAAGGCCGAAGTGAAGACCATCACGAATATTCATAAAAGGCATCGGCGCGCATGAACTATCGGCACATTTACCACGCAGGCAACTTTGCCGATGTTCTCAAACATGCGGTCATGGCGCGGCTGGTTTGCTATCTGCAAAACAAGGACAAGGCTTTCCGCGTGCTGGATACGCATGCCGGCATCGGTCTTTACGACCTGTCATCAGAAGAGGCGCAGAAAACCGGCGAATGGCAGACCGGCATCGGCAAGCTGCTGGAAGCTGATCTGTCCCCAGCTGTCGCGGATTTGCTGGAGCCCTATCTGACCGCAGTCAAAGACCTCAATCCTGACGGCGGCATCCAGTACTATCCCGGCTCTCCGAAGCTGGCGCGCATGCTGTTTCGCCCGCAGGACCGGCTTTCGGCCATGGAACTGCACCCGGATGATTTTCGCGCGCTCTCGCGCCTGTTCGAAGGTGATTATCAGGCGCGTGTGACAGAACTCGACGGCTGGCTGTCACTGGGTGCGCATCTCCCGCCGAAAGAAAAGCGCGGCCTCGTGCTGGTCGATCCACCGTTTGAAAAAGAGAATGAATATGAGCGCATGGCAGAAGGCTTTCACAAGGCCTATCGTCGGTTTGCGACAGGCACCTATTGCCTTTGGTATCCCCTGAAAAAAGGCGCGCCAATCAAGGATTTTCACGAGCTGCTGCAATCCTACGAAATCCCGAAGATGCTTTGTGCGGAGCTTTCCGTTCGCAGCGACCGGCTGGATGGACTGAGCGGCTCAGGCCTGATTATCGTCAACCCGCCCTTCACACTGAAGGACGAACTGCACAGCCTTCTCCCCGCCCTCAAGAACGTCATGGCGCAGGACCGCTACGCATCGCACCGTGCGTTCTGGCTCCAGGGCGAATAGCTCTTACCGTTCCAGATGTCGCTCTTCCCGTTCAGCAGCCGCCAGCTGCGACCTCTCGAAGAAGAGAATGATGAACAGGCCGATGACGAAGGGAATGATGAGGTAGAACAGGCGAAAGACGAGGAGCGCTGCGATGACGTCTGCCGGGTTCATGTCCGGTAGCCCGGTGACGAAGACGAGCTCCAGAACACCAAGACCGCCAGGCGCGTGCGAGATCAGGGCCGCTGAAAACGAAATCAGGAATATGCCGAGAATCACCATGAAGCCGGGATTCCCCGCATCCGGCAGCGCAAAATAGATGATACCCGCGGCACCCAGCAGTTCGATGGGTCCGATGACAAGCTGCTGGATGACAAGACGCGGAACCGGATAGAACAGTGTGAATGAGCCGATTTTGAGCGGCCGAAGCTTCAACAGACTACCGATGACATACAGACCGACGATGGCAAGAAGCAAAAAGCCGGTCGTTCGAGACGCCTCGACGGGGAGAATACCCACGAAACGCTCGGTGATATCAGGCTCATAGATCAGGACGAGACCAATCAGCATGATGGTGCCGATGACGAAGGTGAAGGAGCAAAGCGCAACAAGAACGCCAATCTCCGAAACGCTCAGCCCCTTGGACGTATAGGCACGGTAACGCACGACCGCGCCGGAGAAGACGGATGCGCCGACATTATGCGACAGCGCGTAAGTCGTGAACGATGTGAGCGTGATGAAGAGCCAGCCGACTTTCCGCTTGAGATGTTGTAAGGCAATCCGGTCATAACCAGCCAATGCGGCATAAGCGACCAGGGTGCAAAGGCCAGACATCAGCCAGTCATGGGTGCCTATTGCCACCAGACTATCCCAGACATCGTCAAGCGAAAGATGCCGTAATTCCTTATAGAGGAGCCAGACCGAAAATCCGATCGTTGCCGCCCCGACGACTGGCCAGATGTATTTCTTCAATTTCATGCGGACATGCCCGGGCTTACTCCTCTTCCGGCAGCAAAACCCCGGATTCGTAGAGCTTATTCGTTATATAAGCTTCGTTTCAACCTATGTTTCGTTTTTCGGACGACTGTTTGCCACAGGCGCGAGATGGTATAAAAGCCGGTGACGATCAAGACTTTGTCATCGCCTCATGGAAAGACGGTTGGCCCGATGAAACAATATGCCGGTTTTATCGCTTTGGCCGTGCTTTCGCTGGCTGCCGCCGGATGGATGCTGTTGAACGGACAGGTCCTGGATACCTCTCACGAAACCGTGCGTCCGTCTTCCAATTCACCCTCCCCAACACGAACTGCCCAACCGGTGCAAGGTTCCGGTTTTGATTTTTACGTTCTGTCTCTATCGTGGTCGCCAGCCTTTTGCGCCAGCGATGCGGGTGCAAACAGCAAGCAGCAATGCGGAACCGATCGCAAATACGGCTTCATCGTCCACGGCCTATGGCCGCAAAACGAGCAGGGTTACCCAGAGTTTTGCGGAAAGAATCGGGAAGAACGTGTTCCCCAGAGCCTTGGGCGCACGATGTTCGATATCATGCCTTCCATGGGGCTCATCGGTCATCAATGGCGCAAACACGGCACGTGCAGCGGGCTTTCGCAAGAAGATTATCTCTCGACCATTCGCAACGCCTACGAGCGCGTCAGACTGCCTGTTGAAATCGCTGGAGGTACAACCGCGCGGAAGATGTCCGCCGATGCCATCGAAAGCGCATTCGTCGCGTCCAACCCCGACCTATCAAAGAGCGGCGTTGCCATCAGTTGCGAAGGACCAAAACTTGAAGAGGTTCGCATCTGCATGAACAAAGATTTGAGCTTTCGTGATTGCCCCGAGGTCGATCGCAGGGGTTGTCGCGCAGGCACCACCGAAATTCTCCCCATCAGCCACCCTTAAAGGTCAATACATATGGAATTGCTCTACTCCCCCGCTTCTCCCTACTCTGCAAAGGTCCGCATGGCAGCGCGCTACCTAGACATCGGCATCACCGATGTTCGCGTCGATACCAGCGCCGAACCTGCGACGCTGATGGACAACAATCCGCTGGGCAAAATCCCTGTCCTGCTTCTGGACGATGGCGGCTCGATCTACGATAGCGTCGCCATCATGCATTATCTCGACAGGCAAGCCGGCGGAAAGCTCTATCCAAAAAAACATGCGAAGCGCACCGAAGCAGAAGTGCTGGAAGCCCTTTGCGATGGCATCATGGATTGCCTCCTTGCCATCGTCTATGAGCGCCGCTTCCGCCCGGAAGACAGAATCCATCAGCCGTGGATCGACAAGCAGTGGGGCAAGGTCGTTCGGGCTCTCGACTATCTGAACGCCAACCTGCCCAAAACCGGCAAAAAGCTGCATGGTGGACATTTCGCACTTGCCGCCATGATCGGCTATCTCGACCTGCGTTTTGCGGGTGAATGGGCAGAGGGGCGTAAGAAACTGGCGCAATGGCCTGACAAGTTCGGCACGCGTTTCAAGGAATACTCAGAAATGAAGGCGCCTGCCTGAAGAAAGATCATAGCGGGGCTGGCAATCAGCCCCCTCGCATTTCGTCGACATGATGCCGATGCATCTCCTATCAACGAACGCACCAAAACGAAAAAAGCCGGGGCGAACCCCGGCTTTGAACAGTCAATCCGATTAGGGATTAGAACTTTACGCCGATACCAGCCTTAACGCTGTGATCGTCGAAGCCGCGAGATACGGTTCCGGAGCTCAACGAGTAGTCCTTGTCCTGGTAGTCGCTGTAGCGATATTCGACGCGAGCGGTGATGTTGTTGGTCACCATCGCTTCAACACCGGCACCAACCGTGTAGCCGAGTGCCGTTGCGCTGTCGCTGGATACCGCGTTGCTTACCTTTTGGTCAGCAATGGCGAGACCACCTGTACCGTAGATCAGGAACGGGTTCATGTCGTAACCAACGCGGGCACGAATAGATCCGTTTACGCCCTGCTTGCCTTCGAGCGATTCGCCGAAGTTACCAGTACCAGCAGAACCCTTGTTGTCGCCTAGGTTAACGTCAGCTTCTGCACCGTAGACCAGCTGGCCGCTCTGCCAGTTGTAACCACCGTAGAGACCGCCGCCGAAGCCGTCAGCATCACGGTCGCCGCCGTTGCCAGTGAAACGACCCCAGTCGTAGTTGGCAGTCGCACCGAGGTACGCGCCAGACCAGTTGCTGATAGGCGCTGGCTGCTCGTAAGCGACAGGTGCCTGCGGCACTTCGTTCACGGCGTCAGCTGCCTTGGCTGCCGAAAATGCTGCAGCTGCCATAGTGGTCGCCATAAGTGTTGCAACGATAGTACGCATGCTATTCTCCTTTTCATACCCGCGGGGTGCTCAAACACTTGTTCCCAAACGCGGTGTAAAACAGTTTGTTCCCTTGCCCGACTGATGATCAAAATGATGGGTGAATGAGGAGATCACACAGCCAAAATGTGAATTGATTGGGGCAGCGACGTGACAGAAATGGGACGTTGCTAAAATGACACAAAAA
The DNA here is from genome assembly GCF_001422245.1 of Rhizobium sp. Leaf262. Classification (GTDB taxonomy): domain Bacteria; phylum Pseudomonadota; class Alphaproteobacteria; order Rhizobiales; family Rhizobiaceae; genus Agrobacterium. The sequence goes on along the minus strand of NZ_LMMM01000019.1, from coordinate 192,221 downwards.
TCTATTAAGGATAATGAGCCGTTAACTGAAGAACACTGCAATTTTACATGTATTTAAATCTAATTACTTCAAAGGCATCGCGCAGGCATAACTCTGTATAAATGGCGCGCGCCCTGTGCAAAACTTGCCGTTTCGATTTATATCGAATGCCTAACACGACATAGGCAGGGCGCAGGTCAGCTTTGAACGAGAATATACCAAAGACCGTATTGATTACCGGCGCCGCCCGCCGCATGGGCCGGGCGATGGCAGAGTATCTTGCTGCGAAAGGCTTTGCGATTGGCCTGCACGCACGTTCTTCGCTGTCTGAAGCGGAGGATTTCGCTAACACAATAAGGCAAAATGGTGGAAAAGCCGCCGTTGTTCAGGCGGACCTGGAAAATACGGAATCGACTGAGGCATTGATGGAAAGCGCAAATTCTGCGCTCGGACCCATCGGAATCCTAGTCAATAACGCATCTGTGTTCCGTCACGACACTGCCGAAGAGTTCGATAGCGCGGCTTTCGATGCACATTTTGCCGTTCATGTTCGCGCGCCGTCCATTCTCGGTGCAGCACTCGTGCGGCAACTGCCGGAAACGGCATCGGGTCTGATCGTCAACATCATCGACCAGCGGGTGCTGGCGCTGACGCCACGCTTCTACTCCTATACGCTATCCAAATCCGCCATGTGGACGGCCACGAAAACCATGGCGCAGAGCTTTGCACCACGTGTGCGGGTGAACGCCATCGGCCCCGGCCCGTCCTTTAAAAGTGAAAGACAGGAGCCTGAGCACTTTCAGGCGCAGATCGACGCCCTTATATTAAAGCGTGGGCCGCAACCGGACGAATTCGGTCGGACCATTCGCTTTTTATATGATTCCCCGTCGATCACCGGCCAGATGATCGCACTCGACGGGGGCCAGCACCTTGGCTGGGAAACCCCTGATGTGGCGGAGATACCTGAATGAACGGAAAGAAGCTGCCGGATGGCGGTGTTCTCTTCGATGATAATGAAGAAGATGAAGAAGATGTAGCCCCCGCCGCCATTGATGCGGTTGGTGAATACGCGCCCGCGAATATGGACTGGAATGCCGGGTGGAAGAATGAATCCGGCCTCAAAGGCATGGATCTCATCGGCGAATTCGTCAAACATCTGCCCAACAGCCCCGGTGTCTACCGCATGTTCAATGATGCCGGCGACGTGATGTATGTCGGCAAGGCGCGCTCGCTGAAGAAACGCGTCAGCAATTACGCGCAGGGTCGTTTCCACTCCAACCGCATCGGCCAAATGGTACGGCTGACGACCCATATGGAATTTGTGACGACGCGCACGGAAATCGAAGCGCTGTTGCTGGAAGCGAATCTCATCAAGCGCTTACGCCCGCGCTTTAACGTGCTGCTTCGTGACGACAAGTCGTTCCCCTACATTCTGATTACCGCAGACAACCGCGCCCCGGCCATCTTCAAACATCGCGGCGCGCGGGCGCGCAAGGGGGATTATTTCGGGCCATTCGCCTCGGCAGGCGCCGTGGGTCGCACGATCAACTCGCTGCAACGCGCTTTTCTCATCCGCACCTGTACCGACAGCGTGTTCGAAAGCCGTACGCGTCCCTGTCTGCTGTATCAAATCAAACGCTGTTCCGGCCCCTGCACCCACGAGGTCAGCGATGAGGGCTATGCGGAGCTGGTGAAAGAGGCGAAGGACTTTCTCTCCGGCAGAAGCCAGAGCGTGAAGGCGACGATTGCTTCCCAGATGAACGAGGCGTCGGAAGACCTCGATTTCGAACGCGCCGCCGTCTACCGCGACCGTCTGGCCGCACTTTCCCATGTGCAGAGCCATCAGGGTATCAATCCGGCGGGTATCGATGAGGCGGATGTCTTTGCCATCCACCACGAAGGCGGCGTCTCCTGCATACAGGTGTTCTTTTTCCGCACCGGGCAGAACTGGGGCAACCGCGCCTATTTTCCCAAGGCCGATCCATCGCTGCCGGGCTCTGAAATTCTGAGCGCCTTTCTCGCGCAGTTCTACGATGACAAGCCCGTGCCGAAGCAGATTCTGTTATCGGAAGTGGTCGAGGAGCAGGAGCTTCTGGCCGCTGCCTTCAGCGAAAAGGCTAACCACAAGGTCACGATCTCAGTACCGCAAAGGGGCGAGAAGAAGGACGTCGTCGGCCATGTTCTGGGCAATGCGCGTGAAGCACATGGCCGCAAGCTGGCGGAAACATCGTCTCAGGCACGCCTCCTGAAAGGGCTTGCCGAAACATTCGCCCTGCCCTACGTGCCGCGCCGTATCGAGATTTATGACAACTCGCACATGATGGGCACCAATGCCGTAGGCGGCATGGTGGTGGCGGGGCCTGACGGCTTTACCAAAAGCCACTATCGCAAGTTCAACATCAAATCGACGGATATTACCCCCGGCGACGACTTTGGCATGATGCGGGAAGTCATGACGCGGCGCTTTTCCCGCCTCCTGAAAGAAGAGGGAAAGCCCGACCGCAGCGGCACCGCCGCGCCCGAAGATGCAGCCGACATGCCTTTCCCCGCATGGCCTGATGTCATCCTCATCGATGGTGGACAAGGGCAGATGACCGCGGTGCGGACCATTCTTGACGAGCTGGGTATCCGCGATTGCGTAACGGCCATCGGTGTGGCCAAAGGCGTCGACCGCGATGCGGGGCGTGAGCGCTTTTTCACCGACAGCCGCAGCGATTTCTCCCTGCCGCCGCGCGACCCCGTTCTCTACTTCATCCAGCGCATGCGCAACGAGGCTCACCGTTTTGCCATCGGCTCGCACCGCGCGCGCCGGAAGAAGGAACTGGTGAAAAACCCGCTGGACGAGATCAGCGGCATTGGCCCCGGCCGCAAGCGGGCGCTGCTGCAGCATTTCGGAACAGCAAAAGCAGTGTCGCGGGCGGCGCTCAGCGATCTCATGGCGGTGGGCGGTATTTCCGAGGCGGTGGCCAAACAGGTTTACAATCACTTCCACGAGAGTGGCCGGGAGTAAGGCTGCGCTTTCACGCGGCACCCGCAAAAAAACATAATAGGGTGTTGACGCTTGCTGCTTAGGGCTGCATCAACGCTTTATATCGACTGACAGGTTTCCCCATGGCTTCGCGCACCTACAACATCCCCAATCTTCTGACCTACGGCCGCATCCTCGCCGTGCCGGTCATTGTTCTGTGTTTCTTCGTCGAGGGAAAGCTTGAGAGTTCGGATTTCGCGCGCTGGACAGCACTGTGGCTGTTCGTTATCGCCTCGCTGACGGATTTTCTGGACGGTTATCTCGCCCGCATCTGGAACCAGACGTCCAATATTGGCCGCATGCTGGACCCGATCGCCGACAAGCTGTTGATCGCATCCATTCTCCTGTTGCTGGCCGCAGACGGCACCATTGCCGGCTGGTCGCTCTGGGCCGCCATCACCATTCTTTGCCGTGAAATTCTGGTCTCCGGTCTGCGCGAATATCTGGCCGCGCTGAAGGTTTCCGTGCCGGTGACGCAGATTGCCAAGTGGAAGACGACGATACAGATGGTGTCGATCGCGTTTCTGCTCGCAGGCCCGGCAGGCGACCAGATTTTGCCCTATACGACGGAAATCGGCATCACCCTGCTGTGGGTCGCAGCGGCGCTGACGATCTACACCGGCTATGATTATTTCAAAGCGGGCCTCAAGCACATCGTGGATGAAGAGTGATGGTCCGTGTCGTCTATTTCGCCTGGGTTCGGGAGCGGATCGGCAAGTCCGAGGAAGAGCTTGATTTGCCGCCAAGCGTGACGACGGCGGGCGAACTCATTCAATATCTGGCGACGCTCGGCGAAGACTATGAAGCCGCCCTGCAGTTTCCCGATGTCATCCGCGTTGCCGTCAATCAAGAACATATCGATCACGACGAAAGCATTGCAGGCGCCCGCGAGATCGGCATTTTTCCGCCGATGACGGGTGGTTAAGCCGTGACGATTGAGCCAATCATCCGCGTTCAGGCTGAGGATTTCGATGCCGCTGCCGAGGCGAGGACGCTGACGCAGACAGACAAGACCATCGGTGCGGTCGTGACCTTTACCGGCCTGTGCCGCGATGATGGCGGGGTTCTTTCTGCTCTTGAACTGGAGCATTACCCCGGCATGGCCGAAGCGGAGATGCTACGCATCGCCAGGCTCGCCATCGAACGCTTCCAGCTTCTCGGCCTCACCGCCATCCATCGCTATGGCAAGATCGCGACCGGCGAAAACATCGTCCTCGTCATCGCCGCATCCCGCCACCGGCAGGCCGCCTTTGATGGCGCTAATTTTATGATGGACTATCTCAAGACCTCCGCGCCCTTCTGGAAGAAGGAGCACGGCAAGGACGGAAAATCTGGCGAGTGGATATCCGCCAAGGATGTCGATGAAAGCGCCAAGGATAAGTGGCGCTAAGGCGCTTCCTGCTCGCTTCTCATGGCGATGAGCCACAGAACCAGCATCAACAGCACCGCCGCATCTCGCCAAGCGACAGGTCCGTAAGCCGCCCAGAATGTTTCGGCAAAGCCGATGACCGCGGCCCCAACTGCGCATTTCAGCGGGCTGGTATAGCCACCCGCAGCGGAAATCAGCACCACCTTCAGGCCGAACACCAGTCCAGCGCCGAAATCCATATTGCCGTAATAGAACGTTGCCAGCACACCGCAGATGGAGGCGACGAATGCGGCTGCGCAGTAGGACACCAGGAATACGCGCCCCGCATTGACGCCGAGAAGCGAGGCGGCGAAGGGATCTTCTGATACGGCCTTCCAGTGCCGTCCTGCGCTGGATTTTTGCAGAACAATATATCCAACGGCGACCAACATCAGAAACGCTGCAGAATTGATGATCTGCATCGGCGTTGTGGTCACGGCGAAATCCGCGCTGCGCCAGACGTAAATCGGATCATTGAGAATGGGTGGCAGCCAGAGCGAGCGCGTGCCTGCCGCCAGCCGCGCGCTTTCCATCAGCGCAATCAGCGCCCCGATGGACGCGACCGTGACCGCATTGGGGGATGCACTGGCCAGCGGACGCATGACCACGCGCCCGATGAAAACGCCAGCCCACAAGCCACCAAAAACACCCGCCGCAGCACCAAGCGCCAAAGTCGCAGGTAGGATGAGCCATAGCTGGTTCCAACCAAAATCCGCAAACAACAGGCATGTCAGACCCGCGAAGGCGAATATGGCGCCGTAAGTCACATCCGCCCGTTTGGTGATGGAAAAGGCGATGGCATAGCCGAAGGCCAGGGCCGCATAGAGCGCAGCCACCGGAGCCGCATTCAAAAGCTGCTGTAGAAAGTAAGCCATGCCCAACCCTCTCCCGCATTTATTATAACTGGTAAAATTGCTTTTGATAGTTATAATTGCGATATGACGTTCAACTGGACACCACATCGTTTTGTCGGAGGAGCTTTGGCGCTCGATGTCGCCAACAGCGTCATCCTGCGCTTCGACCACGAGAAATCCGTGGACCGCTTTGCTGTGCCCGAGCAGTTGGAGAGTTTTTGTGAAGCGGCAACGCGGCTTTCGGCGGAACGGAACATCTTCCCTACCCTTGCCCCGCCATCCGCAGCCAGTCGAGGACATCTGATCCAACTTCGGGAAGCGACCGATCGGTATTTCCGTCAACTGATCGAAACCGGACAGGACGACAATGCCCTGCTTGCCGATCTCCTCACCACCTCAGCCACGGCCCTCAAAAACGCGCCGGACACGCACAGCCTTCAAGCCGCCACGGCCCGTTCCGTGCTGAACCTCATGGCCGGGCCGGATCGCACGCGATTGCGGATTTGCGGCCATTGCGGCTGGTTGTTCATAGACCGCAGCAAGAACCGCAGCCGCATCTGGTGCGACATGGCGGTCTGCGGCAACCGCCACAAGGCGGCCAAGCATTATCGGCGCAAGAAGGAGACGGCATCGTGAAGAGGCTCGCCACTCTCATCACCGCCGCCCTTTTGCTGTCGGCCTGCCACCGGGAGGATCAGCGAGACGTGGTTAGCCTGTCCGGCCGCATGTTCGTCTTCAACTATCGCGTGGCCACGGCGACCTATCTGGTGACGCTTCAGCCGACATCCCCCATCAAAGACGGAAGCACCATAGAAGCCAGCTTTGAGAACCCGCGCGGTGGAGAGGCTTTTGCCGTGACGGAGAAGCTGTTCCCCAAAAGCCCAAAAATCGTCCTGCAAAGCCTGCCGGTGGAATGCGTGAAAGAAGGTCGTCCGTATAAGGTGACGATAAAGCTGAAAGCGCCGGACGGGCATGTCATGCAGACGATAGAAACGAGCATCACGTCCGATACGGACCAGTCGCTGCTGCCCGCAAAGCCGCTGGTGGTGGGGCCGCTCTATACGCCCAACCCGGAGGTGTTCAAGACGGATGGGAGTGTGGATATGGGGGCGGTTGAGGGGTGTCCGGCTGGCTGAAATTGGCTGGCGTTTTGCCGTGTGGCTTACCCCCCTCTGGCCTGCCGGCCATCTCCCCCTCAAGGGGGGAGATCAGCAAGACGTTCCTTCGCCACCTTGCATGCAACGCTCAAGATTGCCGATAGCGTTGCCACGAGTCGATCTCCCCCCTTGAGGGGGAGATGGCCGGCAGGCCAGAGGGGGGTAAGCCACACGGCAAAACGCCCAACAACAAACGCACACGACAACAAAAAAACGGAGCCTCTCGGCCCCGTTTTCCAATTCATTTCATCAACTTAAAGCAGCCGTCTCACAAACCGATTCCGCCGCCTCGCAAACTGAATCAGCCGACGATTTCGGTTTCTGCGAACCAGTAGGCGATTTCCTGAGCAGCGGTTTCAGGAGCATCCGAACCGTGAACGGAGTTTTCGCCGATGGACAGCGCGAACTGCTTGCGGATGGTGCCTTCGTCTGCGTTGGCAGGGTTTGTTGCGCCCATGATTTCGCGGTTCTTGAGGATTGCGTTTTCGCCTTCCAGAACCTGAACGATGGTTGGGCCAGATGTCATGCCTTCAACCAGTTCGCCGAAGAAAGGACGTTCCTTGTGAACGGCGTAGAAGCCTTCTGCTTCGCGCTTGCTCATCCAGACGCGCTTGGATGCGATGATGCGCAGGCCGTTGTCTTCGAATACCTTGGTGATGGCACCCGTGAGGTTACGCTTGGTTGCGTCCGGCTTGATCATCGAAAATGTGCGTTCAATCGCCATATGTCCGTTTCCTTATTCTTGAAGAAAGTGGGCGGTGTTTACCCGCCCGAAGGCCCGAAAACAAGGGGGATGGCTGGATTTGACCAACAGCGTGTCACATTTCACGCCGCTGTCACACTTCGTCCCTTCGCGCCATGCAAATCCAGGCAGCGTTCGAACCAGTCCCGCACCGGATCCTTCTCGGCAAACAGATCGATGCCGGAGGTCACCCGCGCCCATTGCAGGGCGCCGAAGACGATGTAATCCGCAAACAGCGGGCTTTCGCCGCCAATAAAGGGCTGGAAGCTCAACATACGACGGATCGGCTCTAGCTTTGCCGGGAAAGCGGCGATTTCCGCATCGCGATGGGCGATGACCTCTTCCAGCGTGCGACCCAGTGCCTTGGTGCGGCTTTCGCGGAAATAGGTACGGTCGGTTTCGTCCAGCATGTCGTGAATATCGAGAACCGCTATTTTGACGATGGCCGGGTGCAGCGTGGTCTGCGACCAGCTTTCAACGAAACGGGCCAGTGATTTTCCACCCTCTCCGTTAAACAGCGATGGCGCATCCGGATAGGCATCATCGAGATAAAGTGCGATCTCGAAGCTGTCCTTGACCAACTGGTCACCATCGCGAAGGATCGGCACCGTTGTGGAAAAGCCATTTTCCACGCCCGGAATGGCCGTGAACGCCAGCGGACGTTCTTCGAAGTCCAGCCCCTTATGCGCTAGTGACAGAACCGTCTTCCAGCAATGGGGAGAAAACGGGCGTGTGTCGTCGCTGCCGCAGAGAGAATAGAGCGTTCTGGATGTCATGACCGGTCCTTCCATTGTGAAGTTCTGCGCCATCAAATCAGCGGGTCGGCGCACAATCAAATGACGAATACTGATGGGACGCATCACCGTTGCAGATGCTCCCACCACCTACAATTGGTATGCCTCATTTAGGGTATTTTAAAGTGTCTCGAACAATAGATGCTGATGAGCTTGAGATCGCCGGGCGCTTGCGGCGAATGGCACGTATGGAGATGCGGGGGCATGACACTACCAGCCAGCAATAAAAGCCGGGATACATCCAGAAGCGGCCTGATCGTCACCAAGATCACGCAGTTCATTGCCAAGATGAATCTTGCGCCGCTACCACGCAATTACGAGCTGTTCTTCGAAGTCCTGTCCGGGCACAATGCCGCCATGGGCCGCGATATTCTGGCGCTGGGTAATTCGCCGCAGCAGCATGATGTCGATATGATCGGCCAGAAGCATAACCTTCCCGGCTTTTCGCGCATGGCCGCCGCCCACGCGGCAACGGAAGTGGCCGGCACAATCGAGCAGATCTCCGCGCGGCTTGCCGCATCTCTGGAACGCTCCGAAGCTTTGCTCGCCTCCATTTCCGACCGCCCAGCCTCTGCCACCACTCAGGAATATCTTGCGGAACTTCTTCTGGATATTCATCACGAACAGGCAAGCCTGCATAATTTCGTGCGCCACGGGCTGGAGAAAATCCGTGAGCAGGAAAACAGCGCACGCAGGCTGCAAACGGCATCCCTGAAGGATGCGTTGACCACCCTGCCCAATCGCGCCGCGTTTCTGGCAAAACTTGCCGAAATCTTTCAGGGCGAAGCCGAGGCCTCCAACTGCCTCGTGCTGGTGAATGTCGACCGCTTCCGGGACATCAACGAGAAATACGGCACCGCCGCTGGCAACAAGGCGTTGCGACGGCTGGCTGCGCTGTTCCGCAAGTCGATCAAGAAGGATGATTTCGTCGCTCGCATTGGCGGCAATGACTTCGCCTTTCTGTTTTCCGGCGTCTCGCAAAGCACGGCTCAGAGCATTGCAGAACGGTTGCGTCATACGGTTGAAAATCTGCGTTTCGCCACGAAAGAAGGTGACGGTGAACATCTGACCGTTTCCATGGGCGTGGCCGCATCCGAGGGCACTGCCAGCGCTGCGGAGTTATACGGCCATGCGGAGCTGGCTCTTCTGGCGGCCCGCAGCGGCGCACGCAATTGCGTCATTCCCTATTGCCGCGAAGTGGCCCAACGCTCACGCAACAGCTACCTCATGCAGATCGGCGGATAAACCGTTGAAACTGTGGCTTTCGCGCTCTTGCGTTCAGCAGTGAGTTCGGCCAAAACGGCGCCATGATTACGATTTCAGACGTTTCCGCCCGTATTGCCGGGCGCCTCCTCCTCGATCATGCCAGCGTGACGCTTCCAGCGGGCACGAAGGCTGGGCTTGTCGGCCGCAATGGCGCGGGCAAGTCCACGCTGTTTCGCGTCATCACCGGTGACCTTGGGGCCGAGACCGGCGAAGTCTTCATTCCGAAGAACGCCCGCATGGGCCAGGTGGCGCAGGAAGCTCCGGCAACGGAAGAAAGCCTGATCGACATCGTTCTGGCTGCCGACAAGGAACGCGCGGCGCTGATGCTTGAATCGGAAACGGCGACGGACCCGCACCGCATCGCAGAAATCCAGATGCGGCTTGTGGATATCGACGCGCATTCGGCGGAAGCCCGCGCCTCCAGCATTCTGGCCGGTCTGGGGTTCGATCAGGATGCCCAGCTTCGCCCGGCCTCCTCATTCTCCGGCGGTTGGCGTATGCGCGTGGCGCTGGCATCCGTTCTCTTCGCAGAACCGGACCTGCTGCTGCTCGACGAACCGACCAACTATCTCGACCTTGAAGGCACCCTGTGGCTGGAAGATTATATCCGCCGCTATCCCTACACCGTCATCATCATCAGCCATGACCGCGATCTGCTCAACAACGCCGTCAACGCAATCGTGCATCTGGACCAGAAGAAGCTGACCTTCTATCGCGGCGGCTATGACCAGTTCGAGCGCCAGAAGGCCGAAGCCGACGAATTGCAGACAAAGGCGAAAGCCAAGAACGATGCGGCGCGCAAGCATCTGCAAAGCTTCATCGACCGCTTCAAGGCCAAGGCATCCAAGGCCAAGCAGGCGCAGAGCCGCGTGAAGGCACTGGAGCGCATGGGTACGGTGTCTTCCGTCATCGAGGACCACGTCCAGCCAATCACCTTCCCGGAACCGGAAAAGCAGCCAGCCTCACCCATCGTTGCCATAAATGGTGGCTCCGTGGGTTACGAGCCCGGCAAGCCGATCCTCAAGGGCCTGAACCTGCGCATCGACAACGACGACCGCATCGCGCTGCTGGGTTCCAACGGCAACGGTAAGTCCACCTTCGCCAAATTCATCTCAGGTCGTCTTGCGCCCGAAGCGGGCGATCTGCGGCTGGCGCCATCGCTGAAAATCGGCTTCTTCGCCCAGCACCAGCTGGACGATCTGGTGCCGGAAGATAACCCTGTCGAGCATGTGCGCAAGCTGATGCCGCAGGCACCGGAAGCCAAGGTGCGCGCCCGCGTGGCGCAGATGGGTCTGGCCACGGAAAAGATGGCAACGCCCGCCAAGGATTTGTCGGGTGGTGAAAAGGCGCGGCTGCTGATGGGTCTTGCCGCCTTCCACGCGCCAAACCTGCTCATCCTCGACGAACCGACCAACCACCTTGATATCGACAGCCGCCGCGCGCTGATCGAGGCGTTGAACGACTACGACGGCGCCGTCATCCTCATCTCGCATGATCGCCACCTCATCGAAGCCACCGTTGACCGCCTTTGGCTGGTCAACAACGGCACGGTCACGACCTTCGAAGGCGACATGGATGAGTACCGCGATCTCATCGTGTCCTCGGGTAAAAAAAAAGACGAAAAAATTGAAATCGTCGTAGACGGCGCGTCGAAAGCAGATCAACGCAAGGCGAATGCCGAAAAACGCGCCTCACTCGCCCCGCTCAAGAAAAAGATCAACGATATCGAATCCTTGACGGCAAAGCTTGAGAAGCTGATTCAGGCACTCGATAAAGAGCTTGGCGACCCAGCCCTTTACGAAAAGGCACCTGCCAAGGCCGCGCAAAAGGTCAAGGAACGGGGCGAAGCAGCCAGCAAGCTGGCGGACGCCGAAGAACAGTGGCTGATGCTTTCCAGCGAGTATGAAGAGGCAATGGCGGGATAGGACCCGACTATCCGTTTCCTATACCCCAAACGACAAAGGGGCGGCGCAAAAGCACCGCCCCTTTTCTTATGCAAACTTAGATCGACAATCGCACTGTGTCGACCCGGCTACAAGGTCTCCACGACCGCTCGCTGAACAGGCGGTCGTGGAGAATGTCGTGAAGCTCGTCGAGCCTCTGTGCCGCAGCCCTATCAGAACTTCAGGCGGAACTTGGCGTTCATGCCGTGGTCGTAGGCGTTGGAGCCGATCTGGCCGTTATAGCTGACGCTGACGGTGGAGGATGGCGTGACAGTGAAGTCCAAGCCAGCTTCCAGCAGAGCCGTGTTACGGTCAATCGGCGTGCTGGATGTGGAGAAGCTGTCACCGGTTGCAAACCGCGCCGTGGAAACGGGATCGATGTCTCCAAAGGCATGCTGCCAGCCGAGCGTACCGCGAGCGACAGAGGCAACGCCACCGACCTCGAAGTCAGAGGATGCGCGCAGACCCATCGTGGTGTAGGTCGTGTTCATCGCCGAGGATTCCACCGTCAATGCAGCAGGGCCGCCGGTTTCGGTGAAGCCGTCCGTCTTCGTGCGGCTATAAGCGAGTGCTGCGAAGGGCTCGAATGCAGATTTGCCTGCCTCGATGCGATACGCGAGTTCGCCATAGATGTTGAAGCTCGATCCATCATAGTCACCATAGAGCGACTGGCCGAGCGCCGTGATGGAGCGCATGGTGTCGACATCGTGCCATGTGTAGTTCGCGCCGGTGCGCAACGAAACCGCGCCGATCTTCGTGCCTGCATAGGTGCCGACATGATAGTTGGTGCTGTTGCCGCTGCTGCTGTCAGTGCTGAAGAACGACCGGCTGTAACCACCGAGAACGCCGACGCGCGTATTTTCACCGAAACCGACATCGCCACCGACGAGCACGCCGCCATTGGAAACATCCGTATCGCTGCTGCCATCGACGCCACTGACCTTACCCCACGAGCCGAAGCCATTGACCCAGGTCGCGAAACGGTCCGTGTCGAACGACTTCTTGTTTTCGTATGCAGCGAAACGATCGTCCTTGACCGGGCCTTTCTCTTCCTCGGCATAACCGAGCGCCAGGGAGGACGGAGCCGCCACTCCGTCCGTTACCGAGCGAACACGGCTGTTGAGGGCCGTGTTGACCGCACGATTGGTCTGCGTGAAAGCGCCTTGCGCCGTGGCATAGACTTCACCGGAAAGCTGCTCATAGGTTTTCTGAACCTGACTCTCATCCAGTACGGCGAGGCTGTTATAAAGCTTCAGGGACTCACCAGACTGGTCGAGCGAATCCAGCGCGGCACCAAGCGAACGCTGGTTGGGATTCTTCGCGACCGACACGAAATCCGACGTTTTCACAGTCAGATACGCGTTATTGTTTTCGTATGTCGTAGTGACATTGAGGAAGGGTGAATTGGTCTTATCGATATCGGTGAACTCACCCGTCAAACTGTGGTTCAAGGTCTCGATAATTCGATAGTTCTTGGCGGTCTTGTAGCTTGTATCCTCGTCAAGAGCCGTTACTTTGAGCTTAGCGCCGTCATTTATTGTGACATTGCCATTAACGATGACCCTATCACTTTTTGATACGATTTTCGATGAGTTAGCGTTATCTATCACGTCATCCGATGGCTCTGAGCTCAGATCGACTGCGTAGGTAGAGCCGGCGTTGAACGTCAGGTTTCCATCCACATGCAATGTGCCAATTTTGTACGAATTGGAGGAAGAACCACTATCACGTCTCATCTCCATCGCGGAAACCAGACCAGGCGAGAGAATGCCGCCTGCTTTAACAGTAGTCTCGCCGACATGGCCCGTTCCGGCCAGCGTTCCGCCATAAACGGAAACCTGCCCTCCAAGTGCCTCAGTCACGACAAGCGTCCCGCCATAAGCGTATGTGGTGCCAGAAAAATCGTTATTGTTACCCGACAGGGTCGTGACGCCTGCCAAATGCGCAATAGTGCCGTTACCGGTTATGGGAGTGTCGAAATCATAATTTTGGTCCGCGTGGTTGAACAGAATAAAAGAGTTAGGACCGACTAAATCTATGCTTTGTGCCGTCACGCTACCAGGGGCCACTGGAATTTCACCGCGTCCGCCTACGACCAACCCGGTGGAAATATTTGAGTTGCTGTTGCTGCCGATAGTAATCGAACCCTCAGTCTCGATACTGCCAGTGCCGGAAACGGTTACCTCACCGGCAGTGATATTCAATCCACCTCGGAGTTGACCCGTAACATCCAACTCGCCGCCATTGACGTTCGTCGTCCCTGACAGCACGTCAACTACATGGAGAGTTCCACCCTCTACATTCGTCGTTCCGGTGAATTGCGTGTTATCGCCAGTGAATTTGGTATTACCGTGAATATGATTGATGGTACCGTTGCCCGAGATGTCGGACGAGAACTCGTATCCACCATTGGTGTGATTGAACACTATTTTACCCGTCCCTGCCCCGAAAGAGACACCAGCGGCTTCCAGTGTCCCCGCGGCAGCGGCATCCTCGTCAGCAGCTGCACCGATAATTAGCGTTCCGGTCGACCCAGTCTGATTTGCGATAGTAAGAGTACCGTCGTGGCCGGAATTGGGCTGCATTGTTCCAACTGATACGACACCGCCATTGGCAACGGTCAGCGTACCCGAACCGTGAGTGCCGACGATCAGACCACCGGAATTAGACCAGGTTGATCCTGCACCTGAGACTACGACTTGCCCAGTGCTGTCGCTCTGGTGTCCAATAGAACCATCCTGTCCGCCCAGCGAACCGGTGACGTGGAGCTTCCCCCCGTCAATGTAAGTCAGCCCCGTAAAACCGGAGCTGTTGCCTGAAAGCGTCGTTACACCGGACATGTGGAAGATATCGCCTTTACCGATGATATCGGCAGAGAAATCATAGACTTCATTACTATGATTAAAGAAAATCTGCCCTGTACCCGCACCAAACTGAACGGCAGCAGCATTCAAAGTACCTGCGGTACCAGCAGTTTCAACAAAGGCCCCGCCGATGTTCAACGTTCCAGACGAACCAGTTTGATCCGCGATGAAAACAGTGCCGTTGAAACCGCTTTCTGGCTGCTCCGTTCCCACGGATACAACGCCGCCATCGGCAATCGTCAGTGTGCCCGTCCCACTAGAGCCAAGGAACAAGTTACCAGAATTGGCCCATGTAGCATCTTGCCCTGTGACGTTTACCGTTCCATTACCAACAGTTCTTGAACCAATATAACTCGTCGCACTTCCGACATGAGCGCCAGCTTCGATATTGAGAGTACCCGCGCCACTGTTGCCAACAATGAGATCGTCGGAATTCGTCCATGACGACGCTTCACCCGTTACATTAACGGTACCCACACTGCTATTTTTGTCCCCGATAAAACCAGAAGCATTCGTTACTTGACCGCCCGCCTCGATATTGAGCGTGCCGGTACCGGTGACACCGACATTGAGATAGCCCGTGTTCGTCCAGACCGAGCCATCACCAGTAACAGTCGCCGTTCCGATACTATTAATGCCCCATGCAATATCACCATAAGGACTGGTAAGTGTCCCGCTGTTCACGATAATATCTGCAATGGCTCCGTCTGCTTGGCCAACGAATACATTTGTCGAAAAGCTTGTTCCATCAGGGATAACATTCCCGGTCGTATCGTAGGTTTGCGCCATCGCCAGATGCGGCATCGTCAGCAGCACCGTAGAAGCGAGCAGGGCACCGCGGCTTATGGCACCCACACCCTTGGACCGCCGCATAGCATTGGCCGATAATACTGAATTTCCGCGCATCCATATCCCCTGAATTCAAAAGTCGAAACGGCCTCTTGCCGCATGCGCAAATCCCCTCGCGCATTACGAGCAAATTTAATGAATTCTGGCTCGGGGCGCAGATATTTAGTGTAACGCTACGTAACGCTACGTAACGCCATGTAACAAAAACCGTGTCGCGGAAGTTACACTTATAAAGAGAGTGTGTTTTGCTGCGGCTCTGGCGACGGAAGGCATGCTATCCGCAACCCGCAGCAACCTTAAATCGGGATCATACACGCAATGTTGGCAGGATGATTCGAATCACGGTGCCTTGGCCTTCGTGGCTGCTTACCTCAACACGGCCCTGATGCGCGTCAACGACTTTGGCAACCAGAAACAGCCCCAGTCCCGATCCTTCGACATGTCCGACGTTTGCGCCGCGTATGGAATTGTCAAAGACATGCGGCAAATCTGCCGCCGGAATACCTACGCCGTGATCTTCAACGCTGATTTCGATATCGTCTGACCGTTTTACAAGCGACAGATTTATGCTGCCAGCCCCGTTGTTCGCGCTGTATTTGACAGCGTTTTCCAGAAGGTTGACGATTGCGAGTTCAAGCATGTCGGCGTCAACATACAGATACGTCTCAGCGGCGGCCGGCTCGACATTCCGATCGATGTCGGGGGCGTTCAGAAGATCGTGCGCACGCTGCAAGGCTGCCTCCACGATTTCGCCAGCTCTTTTCTGTTCCATCTGCGGGCGAAATGATGGCCCTTGAAGGCGGCTGCGCGCGACGTTGATTTCCAGGACCTCGACCAGACGCGTAACGGCGCGACGGATGCGTTCGGCCCTGTTTTTGTTCGCGCCATCACCATCGCCCAAGGACAGCGCAATACCATCGATATTCGACCGTATGGAAGCAAGCGGCGTGCGATATTGGTGCGAGACGACCTCCAGAAAACGAACCTGCCGCAGTTGTGAGTCCGTTTCGGCTTTGAGGGCATCCTCGGCAACCTGTCGGGCGACCACCAGTTCTCGTGTCCGCTCCTCAACAAGCTTCACAGCCGCCTTTTCCGATGCCTGCGCCTGATGAAGGGCTTTCATCTGCAGCGATTTGTTCAGGCTTTCCGCATTGCGCAGGCGGATCGCCTTGGCTCCTGTCAGCAGCAGCGTCTGGATAAGCGCAGACAGGCCGTAGGCATAAAACACCCAATCGGGCAGCCTGGTCATGCTAAACCGTTGGAGCATGGAAATGGATGCGCCCAGCCCCACCAGCGTAAAGGCCACGGCAGCCAGTCTGCTGGCCTGTCCATCCACATTCATCTGCCGGATACCGATAATCATTGTCAGCAACGCGCCCAGCACGCCTGCGACGGTTCCAAATGGACCAAACAGTATGTTTTTGCCCGCCAGCGCAAAGCCCATCCCGACGAGACCGATAAGAGTAAAAAGCACATAGACCGGATAAAGCATTCTGGCTCTGCTCCGCAAAGACAGAATGGAGGCGTATACCATCGCACTGGCGCTGAACCCACCCCAAGCCGTTACCCCCAGGAAGACGTCGTTGCCCGGCCCGTTGTTCGGAAAGAGAAAAACACGGCTGAGGCCGAGATTTGCGACATAGACCAGCATGACGCCAAGCGTACTCAATGCCAGCAGCAGATACCGCGCTTTCGGGTCAAAGTGGTAAAAGACGAGTTGCGTCAGCATCAACGCTGCCATGGCTCCGAACCACAGGCCAAAAACCAGGCCGCCCGCAACCTGTCGCAGAGACAGGCTTTCGACCGGATCCAGCCGCATGTTGACTTGTGTGAAGGAGTTCGTGTTGAGGATATGGACGTAAACCAGTGTCGATTGTCCGGCCTTGAAATCAAGTCGGACAGAAGGCGCAACGGAAGAAATACCATCCACCGGCAGGGGGCGATGGTCACCGAAGGCGTAATGCTCGAAGGTGTTTGCGCCGCCACCCTGTCCGGGCGGCTGCACATAGACATCTACGAAATCCAGAAAGTTTGGCGAAAAGCTGAGGATGGCGCGGCCATCGGTGACCGCTGGCAAATCCAGTTTCAGCCAGAGTGGCTTCGTCGTGTAACCGCGATTTATACCTCGACCTTCGACCAAGCGAAATCTCGCTTGGTTTTCGGGCATCAGCATGTCGGAAAATGCGAGAGGCTCCATATTGCCTTCCAGAATGGAGAGGTGCCCATCGATCGGCGGCAACGTGGGTGAAGCTTCGTCACGGGCATACGCATCATTCACAAGGCAAAAGACGCACATCATCAACAAAATTTGAAGCAACGCCGAAAACGATATAGACAGGAGCTTGTCTTTGCGTCGGCAGGCAGTCATAAACACAGCTTCATCTTATGATTTTTAATTGATTTTATTATGGATCGGCACTTTGAACATCGCCCGGGATTGAAACCCCATCGTATGGACTTAGCTGATGGACATCAGCCGTAAATTTAAACCTTGAGGGTATCCTCAATATTTGAAGACTGATATTGGTATTCGTCATTATGAAAGAAATAGTAGCCCAACGCAAACCCAAACTCCTTCTGGTTGAGGATGACAGGGATTTAAGGTTAGGTCTTGCCGACTACCTGAGATTGCGGGAATTCGACGTCACCGAGGCATCCAGCGGTGCGGAATTCAGGGGGTTGCTTGCCGAAAACAGCTTCGATGTCGCCATTCTCGATGTCAATCTCCCTGACGTGAACGGATTTGATCTTGCTGCCTCACTTGCGGAGCGGAAAGACATCGGCGTGATCATGCTCACAGCCCTGTGCACGCGGGAGGATAAGTTGCGTGGCTATAGCAGCGGAGCCGATCTCTATTTTACCAAACCGGTGGACAGCGAAGAACTGGCGAGTGCAGCATCCAATCTCGTCAAACGCGTAAGGCATGACGGTTCGGCAGCGCTCCCTCCTTCACGGTCAAGCAGCCGTGCTTCAAACTGGTTGCTGGATCGAAAACGACAAAGACTGGTGGCACCCGACGGCACGGGCATACAGCTTTCCGGCAAGGAAACAGTTCTCATGGAGTTTTTCGCGCAGCATGATTCGCGAACCATCTCCCGCATGGATGTTCTGCAATTCTACGATCCCGCGCCGGGCGACCCATTCAGCAGAAGGTTCGACGTTGCCTTTGGGAGACTTCGCGCCAAAGCGAAAGAGGTCGATATGGACCTTCCTGTCCAGATCATCCGAGGCAGTGGCGTGAGACTTCTGGACAAAATTGACGTTCTCTAGGCGTGGCCTGCCGCCAGTAACCGCCTATTAACCATAATCAACGAAAGCTCGTTGCAATCCCACACTGATTTGCTGCGAGCCTCGCCATGCGTTTTTCCCTTCTGTTTCCCGCAGCTATTGCCGCATGTCTCGCTGGCTGTGCTGGCAAACCACAGCCCGATGGCTCGCTGAAGACAGCCTTTGCAGCGACCATGCCCGCTGGCCAGTCGCTCAAGGCGAATGATCCCGTGGCGCTTTCGCCAGCGGCATGGATGCGCCCTCGCAACCCCACCGGTCTTGCCGGGCGGGATATCGAGGTTTCGTCGCTGAAGGACATTGCGCTTGCCAATAAGGAAGTGGTGTTGAGCTTCGATGATGGCCCGGTGCCGGGCCGGACGGAAAGCATTCTGGCGACGCTGGATGAGTTTGGTGTCAAAGCGACGTTCTTGATGGTGGGCGAGATGGCTCAGGCGCACCCGGCCATCGCCAAAAAGGTCGTGGCCGAGGGTCACAGCGTTGGTAGCCACACATTCAGCCACGCCAACCTGCGCAGCGTCTCGTTCGACCGCGCTCTGGCGGAAGTGTCCAAGGGTGCCAATGCCGTTGCCAAGGCCACGGACACCGACGCGTCCTTCTTCCGCTTCCCTTATCTCGCGGATAATGGTCGCCTGCGCAGCCTGATCACGGATCACGGCATGGTCATCATGGATGTGCAGATCGATTCGAAAGATTACTTCAAGGATTCGCCCGCCGTCGTCGCCTCCCGCACCATGGCGGCCCTTCGCCATCGCGGCAGCGGCATCATTCTCATGCACGATATCCATAGACGCACAGCTTCCATGCTGCCCGCCCTGCTGACGCAGTTGAAGGCGGAAGGATATAAGGTCGTGCATCTGATCTACAAGAAACCGGCCCACAAACCGCTGCTTGTTGCCTCGCTGGACTGAAAAGCGGGAAGCCGTTACGTTGCCGCGGTAGACGACACAAGCCAGAATCACGACTTCCCTCATTCCTGTGCTTGTCACAGGAATCCAGTCGTCGCGCGTCTGCGCGGCGGAGAGAAGTCTTTTCAGCCCACGACTTGGGCTGGCTGGATTCCCGTGACAAGCACAGGAATGAGGGAGGATGATATCAGCCCACAGCCTTTAGAATCCGCAGCGTCACCTACTATACGCAGCACCCTTGCCGACGTCTGGGTTTCTGCTAGAACTCGATAAAGTACTATTATTCGAGTGAAACATTCAGACGGGTTCTCTTTTCATGTCAGCTACCAAGCTCGCCATCGTCGGCGTTGGCAAAATCGTTCGCGATCAGCACCTTCCAGCCATTGCAGCCAATCCGGATTTCGATCTGGTCGCCACCGCCAGCCGCCATGGCACGGTGGATGGCGTTCCATCCTACGGCACTATCGAAGCGCTGCTGGACGCAGCGCCGGATGTGCAGGCCGTTTCGCTCTGCATGCCGCCGCAGTATCGCTACACCGCTGCCTTCGCTGCTTTGAACGCTGGCAAGCATGTCTTCCTTGAAAAGCCACCGGGTGCGACGCTGTCGGAAGTTCAGGATCTGGTGCGTCTGGCCGATTCCAAGGGACTTTCGCTGTTTGCCAGCTGGCACTCACGTTACGCGCCTGCCGTAGAAGCCGCCAAAAGCTTTCTGGCTTCGACCAAAATCAACAGCGTCCACGTCATCTGGAAGGAAGACGTTCGACACTGGCATCCCAATCAGGACTGGATCTGGCAGGCGGGTGGTCTCGGTGTGTTCGATCCCGGCATCAATGCCCTGTCGATCATCACCCACATCTTGCCGCGCGCGCTGTTCATCACCAAGGCGACGCTTGAATTCCCTGAGAATCGCGATGCGCCGATTGCTGCCGATATCCGCTTTTCGGACGTGACGCAGTTGCAGGTCCATGCCGAATTCGACTGGCGCCAGACCGGCAAACAGAGCTGGGACATCATCGCTGAAACCGACGCCGGGCAGATGGTCCTGTCGGAAGGCGGCGCGAAGCTTTCCATCAATGGTGACCTGAAAATGGCTGAGCCGGAGCGTGAGTACCCTGCCCTTTACGAACGCTTCGCCGAGATCATCAAATCTGGCACGTCCGACGTGGACCTCGCGCCCCTCATGCACGTTGCCGACGCTTTCCTTCTCGGCCGCCACAAATTCGTGGACTCGTTCTTCGACTGATCTGGTTCGACTGGAAATATCAGAGGGTGCGACTGATAAAACGGTTGCGCCCTTCTTTTTTGGCTTGATAAAGCGCCTCATCCACTCGCTGCAACAATGTGGATCTGTCCGCGCCTGCCTGCGGCGCAAGTGCACCGCCAATACTCAGATTTGCCACGACCTGACTGCCGTCGATGTGGAAGGGATCGCGAAACGCGATCAACAACCGTTCGGCTATTTTCTCAAGCGTTTCCGGTGCCTGGGGATTGGGAACGAAGATCGCAAACTCGTCTCCGCCCATGCGGACGACGGTATCCTGCGTCCGAATCGATGCGCGGATGCGGTTTGCCGATTCTTGTAGAACCGCGTCACCTGCAGCGTGTCCGAGTGTATCGTTGATGGCTTTGAAGCCATCCATATCGAGATAGAGCGCACCGAATGTGCCATTGCCGCGAAGCGCCTCGCCAAGCTGGTCGTCGACAACAAGCTCCAGTGCCGTGCGATTGAAGAAACCCGTCAGCGGATCGGTCATAGCCGCATCCCGTAACTCGCGTTGTGCAAGGCTCATCGTGAAGTTCGCGCGCTGCAGTCTCAGCAACGCACCGGCGAGCGTTGCAAACCGCTTGAGGCTCATCTGCTCTTCTTCGCTGAATTGGCGGGGCTTGGTATCCGTCAGGCAGAAGGCGCCGACGGCCAGTCCCGGCTCCAGTTCGATCGGTGTACCTGCGTAAAACCGGATATTGGGGCTCGCCACGACGTAAGGCATGGCACGCCATTTCGGATCGACAGCAAGATCGGGAATGACCACCGTCTCGTTGTTCATGACGACGACATTGCAGGCGGAAATATCACGCGCGCATTCGCCGATCTGTTCGCCAGCCTGATGGACGATGTGCATCCAGTGGTCATCGAGAATATGAACGGCTGCCCGCGACGTCCCGAACATGTCTTTGGCGAGGCCGGAGAGCGCTGCCAGTTCCTCTGCCGGTTCACCGGACAAGGGCAATATTTCGCGCACGACCATCAGGCGCGTGGCTTCATCATTCGAAAATGGTGTCACTTGCCCCATTATGCTTCCCCCCAGTACCACGCCTTTGCTTTCACTTACGCCTTCTTCTGCCAGCGACCTTCGGGTGACTGCTGCCAATACGTCAACACATGACCTTCGGCTTTCAGCCTTTTCCATTGTGCCCTCGCGCCCTCAAGCTGGCCTGCATCATAGCCATCGAACATGAAGACGATCCGCTCATAACTTTCGAGCGCCGGCGGCTCGGCGCCATCGACGATGAAGCGGACATTCGCGGCATTGGCATTTTCGGGCGCAGCCGTCAGCAAAACGGGCTGATCGGCGGCCCGTTCTGAAGCGTCGGTGGCATGTGGCATGAAACTGTCGTCACGATAGGTCCAAAGATGAACATCAAGGGCATCGCGTCGCTCTTGGCCTGCCGTCTGAACCGCGACCTTCCAGCCACGTTCCAGCGACTTCTCCAGAAGAGGCGGCAGGGCGTCTTCCAGTTTCGATTCCGTCAAATGGTAAAACAGTATCTCTGTCATCAGAACGCCCGTACCGGCTTCTGCGTCACTCTTCAATCCTCATAATGCGCGCGGACGAGTTCGTTGAGCAAACGCACGCCGTAACCAGAACCCCAGGACTGGTTGATCTCGGTCAGCGGCGATCCCATGGCCGTGCCGGCGATATCCAGATGTGCCCACGGGGTATCGCCCACAAAACGCTTCAGGAACTGGGCAGCAGTCACGGAACCGGCCAGACGACCCGAGCTGTTCTTCATGTCCGCGAATTTCGAGTCGATGATCTTGTCGTAGTCCTTGCCGAGCGGCATGCGCCACAACTTCTCCTGGGTCGTTTCGCCCGCCTGGGTTAACTGTTGCGCCAATGCGTCGTCGTTGCTGAAGAGCCCCGCCTGAAGATTGCCAAGTGCCACGGTAATCGCGCCGGTCAGCGTCGCCAGATTGATCATGAACTTCGGCTTGAAACGATCATTGGTGTACCAGAGCGCGTCCGCCAGCACGAGGCGGCCTTCGGCATCGGTGTTGATGATCTCTATGGTCTGGCCGGACATTGAGGTGACGATATCGCCCGGACGTTGCGCATTACCGTCGGGCATGTTTTCCACAAGGCCGATGACGCCGATGACGTTTGCCTTCGCCTTGCGCGCCGCCAGCGTGTGCATGAGGCCCGTCACGGCAGCAGCGCCACCCATGTCGCCCTTCATGTCTTCCATGCCAGCGCCCGGCTTCAGCGAAATTCCGCCTGTGTCGAAGACCACACCCTTGCCGACGAAAGCAATCGGCTCGTCCTTCTTGGAGCCGCCCTTCCAGTGCATTATGGCGAGTCGCGGAGGACGGACGGAGCCTTGCGCCACGCCGAGCAGCGCGCCCATTCCGAGCTTTTTCATCTCCTTTTCACCAAGGATTTCAACATCGACGCCGAGTTTCTTCAACTCCTCGGCCTTTTCCGCAAACTCAACTGGCCCCAAAACATTCGGTGGCAGATTGACGAGATCGCGAGCCAGTATGACGCCCTGCGCTTCGGCCTCGGCTGTCTCGAATGCCGTCTTTGCCTCTACGTGAGCGGCAGTGACGATGGTCACGTCCACGCTTTTGGGCGTCTTGTCGTCGTCTGTTTTCTTTTTCGTCTTGTAGGTATCAAAACTGTATGCACGCAGGAGAAGGCCGAGCGCGAAGTCGGCAGCGGCCTTGCCATCGACGACAGTGCCAAGTGCATCGAGATAGATGACGGCCTTATCGGCCTTTTTGAAGTGGGCAGCGGCGGTGCCTCCGGCACGCAGCCAGTCATGCGCAGTCAGCTTCGCGGGCTTGCCCAGACCGATGACCACGATTCGGTCTGCATCCGATCCCTGTGGGGCCAGCACATCCAGAACGCTCATCGACTTTGCCGCATAGCCCGCCACCTTCATGGCCTTGGGGAGAACGCCGCCGGGATCGACCTGCGCCTGACCTGCGGGCGCGTTATCGCCTGCGACCTGCAACAAAAAGGCGCTGGCGTTTTCCAGGCTGGCGGAATTGGCAAAGGAGATATCGAATTTGGCGGACATGTTCTCGCTCATCGCTGTATTTCGGGATGTGCCGGATCATGGCCTTTTCCGGCCCCGGCGCAACCCTGCAATCCGATCTTGCCATGTCAATTTTGTGAACCAATCAGAATGGCGCGTCGAAAATCATCTTCAACAAAAAGACACAGAGCTCAGAAAAATGACCGCACAAAACAGAATTGTGCATGGTGCGGAATAGCCATTCGCGATCGTTGCCGCTAGATAGAAGCCGTTCCCGCGGGGGGAACAGGCACGAAGACACCGTACCAGGGACCGAATGACGCTTCTTGAACGCTACATATTGCGACGTGCGACGCAGATGTTTCTGGTCGCGTTGCTGCCTGTTCTGGCGATTATCTGGACGATTCAGGTTCTGCAGAGAATCAATCTCGTCACCGATACCGGCCAGTCCATGGGTTCGTTCGTGACCTTGGCAACCATGCTACTGCCGACTCTCATTCCCGTCGTGCTGCCTTTTGCGCTGGTTATCGCCATCACGCAGACATTGACCGCGATGAACACCGATTCCGAGCTGGCAATCATTGACGCATCCGGTGCACCGCGATCCGTCATTTTCAAACCTATCCTCATTCTTGGTACGGTTCTGAGCCTCGTCTCCTTCGGCATCACCAATTTTGCCGAGCCCCCGGCCCGCACCGCCGCCCGGCAGATGGTTGCGGCCGCCTATGCCGACCTGCTGTCATCGGTCATCGAGGAAAAAACGTTCCGCACCATTCAGGATGGACTTTACGTACAGATTGGCGAACGTCAGGGCCGTATTCTGCGTGGATTGTTCGTCGCAGACCGTCGCGACCCCAATTACGACCTTATTTATTATGCCAAGGAAGGCATGATCGATGAAGGCGGCGCGTCACTGACGATGCGCGATGGCGAAGTGCAGCAAAAAACACCTGACGGCAAGGTTTCTGTCGTCAAGTTCCTGTCCTACGCATTCGACTTGTCGACCATGTCCGAAAAATCCGACAACGAGCCTTCGATTTCCTCCAGCGATGCAAGCCTGTCCTTCTTGCTGTCACCCGATGAAAGCGTGGAAAGCTACAAGAAGTCACCTGGCGGCTTCCGCTCCGAACTGCATCGTCGCCTGTCCGACTGGCTGTTCCCGATCGTCTTTGCGCTGATTTCGCTTGTCGTGGCCGCTGATGCCCGTTCGCACCGAGAAGCGCGGCTGCATCCCATGGTGGCTGCGCTCATCACCGCCTTCATGTTGCGCTGGCTCGGCTTTTATTTCACCAATCAGGTAAAGCAGAGCGCCGCGTTCATTCCCTTCGTCTATGCCGTTCCGGTGGTCAGCGGCGGGATCGCCGTCTTCCTGCTGGCAACCGGCAAGAAGCTGTTGATGCCGCGTGCACTGGTCAATGCGCTCCAGAAGGTTCAGAAGCGGCTCTCGCCGGCCAAAGCCACGGGTTCGGGAGGACAAAGCGCATGATCTTCGGCACCCTCGCCCGTTACTTCCTCAAGCGTTATGCCATCACGACCTTCTGGTTCCTGCTGGGCATTTCCGCAATCATCTTCCTGGCCGATTTCAGCGAGACTGCCCGGCGCATGTCGGGACTGCCCGGATACTCGGTTCCGGCGGCACTCGGTCTCACGGCCTTGCGCCTTCCACTCATCCTGCAACAGACGGTTCCCTTCATCGCGCTCTTTGTCGGCATGACGACGCTGATTTCCCTCAACCGTCGCTACGAACTCGTGGTGACGCGCGCAGCGGGCATTTCCGCCTGGCAGTTCATCCTGCCTTTCGTAGGCGGGGCAATCATCCTCGGCATCCTTGCCGTCACCATACTCAACCCGATCGCAGCCTGGGGCGAGACGAAGTCGCTGGCGGTCGAGTCGGGCTGGCGCAACGAGGGCGGTTCTTCACGCCAGCAGCAGGTTCTGCCCTGGCTGCGCCAGAGTAGCGGTGGCCAAGATACGATCATCGGCGCCAAGAGCTTCGAGGACAATGGCACTCTGCTCAAGGATGTGGTGCTCATCCACCTCGACAAGGCCGGCAATATCCTCAAGCGGCAGGATGCGAAGTCGGCTAAGTTGGAAGATGGTTACTGGCTTCTTAACGATGTCGCAGAGATCACACCGGGCCATGTGCCAACGCGGGAACCGACGGCACGAATCAGTACCAATCTGAGACAGGAATTCGTTCAGGAGCGTTTGACGCAGCCCGAAACCGTTGCTTTCTTTGAGCTTTCTCACAAAATCGAGGTCGCTCAGTCTTTCGGAATTTCCTCAAAAGCGCTCGAGACGCAGTATCACTTCCTGCTCTCCATGCCATTTCTGCTTGTGGCGATGACCTTGATCGCCGCGACTGTTTCATTAAAGTTCAGCCGTTTTGCACAGTCTCGTTCAGTGATTCTGGGTGGAATCGTTTCCGGCTTCGTGCTTTATGTAGTAACCGTGCTCGTAAGGGCATTCGGGAGTAGCGGGGTTGTCCCTCCCTTCGTCGCGGTCTGGGTTCCAGTCGTCGTGGCGTTGGCGTTAGGTGCAACCATTCTGCTTCATCAGGAGGACGGCTAGTGGCGGTATTTGACCGCGGGAATATCAGACGGCTTGCGACAGCCCTTCTGACTGGGGCTGCTGTGTGCGCATATGTGGCGACCGCTTCCAGCGTTTTTGCTGAGGACGGCGTTATCGTGGGCGACCCACAAGACCAATCAAAACTCCTGCTTACAGCAAATCAACTGACGTATAATCGTGACTCGAAGCGCGTGATCGCAACCGGTGGGGTGCGCATGCACTATACGGGCTACCGCATGGTGGCGCAGCGCGTGGAATACAATCAGTCGACCGGTCGCGTTCTTGCGCGCGGCAACATCGAACTGATCGAGCCAGGCGGCAACCGTATCTATGCCGACGAACTCGATGTCACAGATGACTTTGGCCAGGGCTTCGTCAACACGCTTCGTGTGGAAACGACAGACAACACTCGCATCGCGGGCGAGAGCGCAGAACGTCTTTCCCAGGACGTGATGGTTCTCAACAACGGTGTCTACACGGCCTGCCTTCCCTGCGCGGAGCGCCCGGACAAGCCGCCTTTGTGGCAGGTAAAAGCCGAACGCGTCATTCAGGATGGAAAGACACACACTGTGCGGCTGGAGAAGGCCCGTTTCGAGCTGTTCGGCAAGTCCATTGCCTATCTGCCTTTCATTACGGTCCCCGACAACACGGTAAAACGGAAATCTGGCTTCCTGTTTCCGCGCATGAGCGTCACCGACAATCTCGGCTTCGGCATCGGCGTTCCTTATTTCCAGGTCCTGTCTGACACATCAGACATGACGATTACGCCAACCTACTATACCTCGCAGGGTCTTCTGCTCGAGGGTGAGTTGCGTCAGCGTTTCGAAATGGGAACGCATACATTGCGAGCTGCCGGCATCAACCAGCAGAACTCGAAGGATTTCGATGCCAATACGAGCGACTCGCTGAACGATACGCGTGCGATGATCGCTTCCAGGGGCGAATTCAACATTAATCCCCGCTGGGCCTTCGGCTGGGATGCCATGGTGCAGACCGACAACAACTTCTCGCGCACCTATGGCATCAAGGATTATAAAAGCTCGGTCCAGACCAACAAGCTTTATCTTAATGGCCTTGGCGAGCGTAACAACTTCGATCTGAACGCTTATTACTTCAACGTTCAGGACAAGGACGATTCGGAAACGGAAGAGCGCAAGCAGGCCATCGTTCATCCTGCACTCGACTACCGTTACTTCATGCCGGACCCGGTTTATGGCGGCGAGCTTTCGCTGACGACCAACTTCACCAGCCTGACGCGGCAGAATCAGGATGCCTACAACCTCGGTAATTCCATCCGTTATAACGGCCTCGAAGGCAGCTACACGCGTCTGTCAACTGAGGCAGAGTGGAAGCGGACCTTTACCTTTGACAGCGGCTTGCTCCTGACGCCTCTTCTGGCTGCACGCGGAGACGCATTGTGGACGGATATGTCTGCAAACAGCTTTGGCACGTCTTTGAATTATGACGGCACGATCAATGATGATGCTGCCTTGCGCGGCATGGCGACATTCGGTCTTGAAGCCCGTTATCCGATCCTCTTCACTGCCCTTCACAGCAACCACGTCATCGAGCCTATCGCGCAAATCTTCGTTCGTCCGAACGAATCTTACGCGGGTGAACTTCCCAACGAGGATTCGCAGGCCTTCGTGTTCGATGCGACCAACCTGTTCGAGCGCGACAAGTTCTCCGGCTTCGACCGTATCGAAGGTGGTACGCGGGCAAATCTCGGTTTTCGCTATAACGGTACATTCGACAATGGATATGGCATCCGCGCGATTGCGGGGCAGTCCTTCCATATTGCCGGCGAAAACTCTTTTGCTTCCAACGACCTCGTCAATGCAGGCGCCAACTCGGGCCTGGAAACAGATCGGTCCGACTACGTCGTCATGGCTGCCATCGACGCGCCGATCGGCCTGTCGCTGTCTTCCAGCCTGAGATTTGACAAGGATAGCTTGGAGGTCAATCGTTCCGAGACGGCAGTTACCTACACCGACAATCGCGTTTCGGGTAAAGTCAGCTATACGCAGGTCGATGCACAGCCTGAATACGGATATGACCGCAAGCGGGATATCGTTCAGGCGTCCGGCAAGTTGCGTGTGGATGACAACTGGTCTCTCTTTGGTGCGATCAATTACGATATCAACAACAAGTTCTCCAGCGAACGCCGCATCGGCATTCTTTACCAGGACGAGTGCACGATCTTCACCGTCAGCTATTCCGACGAAGGCAGCATCAACGCTGTAAACGAGTCTGCGAATGACTGGTCGATCAATGCGCGCCTCGCATTCCGTACATTGGGCGACATCAGCGTAGGCTCGGCCAGCACGGACTGGGATGATGCCGATATCGGTTGGAAGCCGAATAATTTCTAATCGAGATCGCGGCGGGGTGAAAACTCCGCCGTTCTTGTTTATCCGTCGTGATCCGAAGACATAGTCGTTGCCACCGTTTTGCCGTAAGATAACTGCAGTGTTTTTCCCACACGCGATTGCCGTTTCCTTCGATCCGGTGGTATAGACGGTCGCGTTCACACACAAACTGTAACAAAATGGACTTTGCTGGTTGACGAGCGGATCGATCCGCTTCATCCGATAAGCGAAAAAATCCAAAAACAAAGCCGCAGGCCTGGCCAACGGCGTCGACAGGGAGAGAACAGCATGAAACTCGGTAAGACGGCGTTGCGCAGCGTAGCATTCGCCTTCGCGATTTTTGCAGTTCCCGTGATTGTTGCACTACCAGCACATCAGGCGCATGCCGCCAGCGCCGTCAAAGTCGTGGTCAACAAGACACCGATCACCAGCGATGACATTGCCCGGCGCGTTGCCTTCTTGAAACTGCAACGTCAGTCCGGCAATCTTGCCGAGAAGGCACGCGAGCAGCTTATCGATGAAGCCCTGAAGCGTGAAGAAATCGCCCGGGTCAAAATGTCGGTCAGCACCTCCGACGTCGATGCGTCCTTTGCCCGTTTCGCTGCTACGAACAAGATGACCACCGATCAGCTGACCAAGGTCCTGTCGCAGGCCGGCGTTGGCGCCGACCACTTCAAATCCTTCATCGCTATCCAGATGAGCTGGCCGCGCCTCGTCAATGCCCGCTATGGCGGCCGTAACAGGATGTCTACTCAGGACTTCGTTACCCGCCTCAAGGAACGTGGCCAGAAGCCGGTTACAACAGAATATTTCCTCCAGCAGATCATCTTCGTTATCCCTGAATCGAAACGCAATTCGATTACCGGAAAACGCAAGTCCGAAGCCGAGGCTTCCCGCAAGCGCTACCCCGGCTGCGAGCAGGCCAGAACCTTTGCAGCCACCATGCTGGATGTGTCGATCAAGGATCTCGGTCGCACGCTGGAGCCGGAACTGCCGCCGGATTGGAAGCCTCTGGTGGAGAAGACTTCAGAAGGCGGTACGACGGGCACACGCGTTACCGAGAAGGGCGTCGAGTATCTCGCAGTATGCAAGAAACAGCAGGTTTCTGACGACTATGCCGCAGAAATCGTGTTCCGGGCAGAGGATCTAATGAAGGCTGACAAGGGTGAAAACCCGAACGACAAGAAATATCTGGATGAACTGCGCAAGAAAGCTCAGATTACCAGCACCTGAAAGCGCATTTCGTGACCCTGCCGTCTTTGCCTCTTGCTCTCACCCAAGGTGATCCTGCCGGGATCGGCCCCGATGTCACCATTGTTGCCTGGGCAAAACGTCGCGAGCTCGGCCTGCCGCCATTTATTCTGCTTGGTGACCCCGATGTGATTGCCAGCCGGGCCAATCTCCTGGGGATCGACGTCAGCCTGCACATCTGCGAACCGGAAGACGCGGCCTCGGCATTCGCCGATGCCCTGCCTGTACTTCCCATTCCTGTCGGTTTCGAGGTTCAGGCGGGTCAACCGCATGTCGGTGCGGCCCTAGCCACCATCAAGGCGATTGAGACAGCCGTATCGCTGACGGTGGAGAAAAGGGCGTCCGCTGTCGTGACCAATCCCATTGCCAAATCCGTGCTGTACGAGGCTGGCTTCGGTTTTCCCGGGCACACAGAGTTTCTGGCGGACCTTGCAGCGAAGCTCACGGACACCACGGTCTCGCCCGTGATGATGATCGCAGGTCCGAAACTGCGTGTCGTGCCCGTGACGATACATATTCCGGTCAAGGACGTTCCCAGCGCATTGACCGAGGAGCTGATCGTGCGGACCTGCCGTATCGTCGCTGCCGATCTTGTTGAGAAATTCGGCATCGAAGCTCCGCGTCTTGCCGTGGCAGGCCTCAATCCCCACGCCGGGGAAGACGGTGCCATCGGCACCGAAGATCGCGATCTTATCCATCCGGCCACGATCCAGCTGCGCAAGGAAGGCATCGATGCTTTCGGTCCCCTGCCCGCGGATACGATGTTCCATGATTCAGCGCGCAGACGTTACGATGTCGCCATCTGCATGTATCACGATCAGGCTCTCATTCCCGCAAAAGCACTCGGCTTCGACGATTCCGTCAATGTAACATTGGGTCTACCCTTCATTCGCACATCGCCGGACCACGGCACAGCGTTCGGTATCGCAGGACAAGGCATTGCCAATGAGTCGAGCCTTGTTGCAGCACTGAAAATGGCCGTTCAAATCGCCGCACGACAGGTAAAAGCATAATGGCAGCCATCGACGGGCTTCCGCCTCTGCGTGATGTTATTCAACGTCACGGTCTGGATGCGAAGAAATCACTCGGCCAGAATTTTCTGCTCGATCTCAACCTGACCCAGAAGATCGCAAGGACCGCAGGTCCGCTCGAAGGCGTGACCGTTGTGGAGGTCGGCCCAGGGCCTGGCGGGCTTACACGCGCGATCCTGTCGCTGGGTGCGAAGAAGTTGATTGCGGTTGAGCGCGATAGCCGCTGTCTGCCTGCGCTTGCAGAAATATCGGATCACTATCCGGGACGTCTGGAGGTCATCGAGGGTGATGCGCTCAAGGTTGATTTCGACACGCTTGTTCCCAAGGGAGAACCCGTCCGTATCATTGCCAACCTGCCCTATAATGTCGGAACACAGCTGCTGGTTAACTGGCTCCTGCCGAAGACATGGCCCCCCTTCTGGCTTTCGCTCACGCTGATGTTTCAAAAGGAAGTGGGTCAACGCATCGTGGCAGAGGAAGGCGATAATCACTACGGCCGCCTTGGCGTGCTGGCAGGCTGGCGCACGGTTCCGGAAATGGCGTTCGATGTTCCGCCACAGGCATTCAGCCCGCCACCGAAAGTCACCTCCACGGTGGTGCACCTGCTACCGAAAGACAAACCTCTGGCCTGCGATGTCTCAACGCTTGAAAAAGTAACGGAGGCCGCCTTCGGTCAGCGCCGCAAAATGTTGCGCCAAAGCGTCAAAAGCATTGGTGGAGAAGCGCTGCTCGAAAAAGCCGGGATCGACCCAACACGGCGTGCAGAAACGCTGTCTGTGGAAGAGTTTGTAAGACTGGCAAATACGCTGGAAGCGCCCGGCACCTGATCCCGAGGCTGGTCCACTGCGGGGTTCATCTGAAGCCGCACAAGTCCTGACAAGGCTACAGATACCGCATGTCATTTGCGGACTGGAACGGACGCGCACCCCTCCAGAACTTGAGCGAGCGAAATGCTAGAGATGTGTTGGCAGCGAAGGCTCTTCCTGCAGCAAGCTCCTCACGAAATCGAACATGCCGTGCCTGCGATCGCGGCGAACGCGTTCAGCTTTGACGATGGCTTCCACGGCGTCGAAAGCGGCTTGCAGATCGTCGTTGAGAATGACGTAGTCGTAGTCGCGCCAGTGTTCGATTTCCGAGCGTGAGTTCAGAAGGCGGGTCTGAATGACATCCTCGGTATCTTCCGCCCGGCGGTGCAGGCGCGATTGCAATTCCGTCATGGTGGGCGGCAGAATGAAGATCGAGACGACATCCGCCTTCATCTTGTCCTGAAGCTGTTCGGCGCCCTGCCAGTCGATATCAAACAACATATCGCGGCCTTCGCCCATGGCGGTCTCGACGGGCTCACGCGGCGTACCATAGAAGTTTCCGTGCACTTCTGCCCACTCCAGCAGGGATTCGGTCTCACGAAGACGCTCGAACTCCCGCTTGGAAATGAAATGGTAGTGAATGCCGTCGATTTCACTCTGGCGGCGGGCTCTGGTCGTCACACTCACCGAAAGCGAAATGTTCTTGTCTCTATCCAGCAACGTCCGCGCAATGGTGGATTTTCCCGCACCGGACGGCGAGGAAATCACCAGCATCAAGCCCCTTCGAGCGATCTGAACCGTACTGTCGCTTGACGACACCATGAGTCTACTCCAGATTTTGAACCTGTTCGCGGAATTGATCGATCACGACCTTCAATTCGATACCAGCAGCCGTTACAGCACCGGCGTTGGATTTGGAACAGATTGTATTCGACTCCCGGTTAAATTCCTGTGCAAGAAAATCGAGCTTGCGGCCTACAGGCACACCGCTGTTCAACAGCTCTCTGGCTGCAGCGACATGTCCGTTCAAGCGGTCAATTTCTTCACGCAAATCAGCCTTGGTGGCCAACAGAACCGCTTCTGCATGCAGTCGGTCGCTATCAAGTCCTGCATTACCGTCTGCGATCAGCGCAATCTGGGCAGCGAGGCGGGTACGCACTTGCGCCGGCTGGCGCGAGGGATCCGCTTCAATGATCGCAGTCAGCTGTTCAATTTTGTCGATTTGGCCGGAAAGAACGGCAAAAAGGGCTGCACCCTCGCGTTCGCGCATGGCCTTCAGAGCATCGATGGCGGTTGCAAAACCTGTGGCGATGTCGCGGTTGCGAACGTCCTGAGCATCCGTGCTTTCTTCTGGCTCACGGAATTCGACAAGGCCACGCACGGACAGCAGTGTATCGAAACTGAGGGGCGCGTCACTGATCGTGTCGCCAAGATCGCGCTTCAAGGCCAGCACCGCATCCAGCGCGTCGCGGTTGACCACCGCCTCCATCTTCGCTTCCGAGGCAGACAGGCTAAGCCCCGCCTGAATATTGCCGCGCGTCAGGCTTCTGGATGCGATCTCCCGCAGTTCCGTTTCTAGCGCTTCCATGCCTGGCGGAAGCCGAAGACGAAGGTCCAAACCCTTGCCGTTGACGGAGCGGAGTTCCCAGGCCCATCGATAGCGCCCACATGACCCTTCGCTACGGGCAAAGCCCGTCATGGACTGTAATGTCATAAAATACCCCCGAAACAAAAAGCTGTCGCCCCGATGGGGCGACGGCATTTCATCAAATCAGTTTCTCGTCGATGGACGCTCTGCCTGGGCACCATCGGGCTGGCCGTCCACCACACCTTCCGGTGTCGCACCGGATGCGGCTCTTTCGGCCTCGATCTTGCGCCAGCGACGGACATTGGCGTTGTGCTCGTCCAACGTCTTGGCGAAGGTATGACCGCCTGTGCCATCCGCCACGAAATACAGATCGTCCGTCCGCCAGGGATTGGCGGTCGCTTCCAGCGCTGCGCGACCCGGATTGGCGATCGGATGCGGTGGCAAGCCGCGAATGATATAGGTGTTGAACGGTGTCTCTTTCTGCAAATCGGACTGGTAGATAGGCCTGTCAGCGGGCTTTCCCTCACCTCCGAACAGACCGTAGATGATCGTCGGGTCTGATTGCAGGCGCATGTTCTTTTTCATGCGATTGTAGAACACCGATGCGACATGGCCGCGCTCGTCGTCCTTGCCGGTTTCCTTTTCCACAATGGACGCCAGAGTGACGAACTCCTCCATGGTCTTGATCGGCAGATCAGGATCGCGGCGTTCCCAGATCGACTGGATGAGCCTTGCCTGCGCCGCACGCATCTGGCTGACGACCTCTTCGCGCTTGGTACCGCGCGTGAAAGGATAGGTGTCCGGACGCAAGGTTCCCTCGGCAGGCAACTGGGCCGGCAGATCGCCTTCCAGAACCGGGTCTGCGGCCAGGCGGGCAAACATCTGCTTCACCGTCAGCCCCTCCGGCATCGAAACCGAATAGAGAATGGATTTACCGGATTCCAGCAGCCCCAGAATATCCTTCATGGGGGTGCGGGCCTTGATTTCATATTCACCGGGTTTTGGCGTCTGCCCTGGGGTCAGATACCGATCAGCCATAAGGCGGAAGATACGGGCATTGGAAATAGCGCCGTCCCGCTCCAGGCTGCTGGCGATTTCCGCCAGGCCAGCACCATTACGAACCGTGATCGTCTTGTTGGTTTCGAGCGGGCCTGGCTCATGAAACGCGTGGATCATGTAGTAGAAGCCAACGACCGCTACGACGCAGACCGCAACGATCAGCGTCATGAGAAAATTGAGGAATATGACGACCTGGCTATGCGCCTTGCGGGAGCGTTTCGGCGGGGCTGGAACTCTCTCGGGTCTCAAAGCCTCTGTCGGAGATTTCGGAATGATCGGGCCGCCCTTGCTCTCACCGGAGCTCTCACGTCCTTGGGGGGCCTGATTGTTCTCTCTCGTATCGCTCACCGGCGGTCCTTTTCAGTTCGGCATTACAGCGGCTTATTTGAGCAGGCAATGCGGCAAAAACAGGTTCGGCAGGCTATTCTGCACTCGGTACACAGGGAAACTTCATGCCTGTCCACACGACGGACAAAGCAGGCGCTTCCGGTAAAACACTGTCCAAAAGGGCAGCATAGACGACGATCCCGGCAATGACACCGGGATGAGACCTTGTCGGCGATTCCTGACGAAACGGCAAGGGCCGTTCGACTTAGGCTTCGTAACGGCGAAGCACCAGCGACGCATTGGTGCCGCCAAACCCGAATGAGTTGGACAGCGCCACGTTGACGGGGCGCTTGCGCGCTGTATGCGGCACCAGATCGATGGCCGTCTCGACGTCGGGATTGTCGAGATTAAGAGTTGGCGGCACGATATTGTCGCGGATGGCGAGTGTTGCGAAAATCGCTTCGATCGCACCGGCCGCACCGAGAAGATGGCCGGTCGCCGACTTGGTGGACGACATGGAAATCTTCGACGCCGCGTCGCCTACCAGCCTCTCGACCGCACCCAATTCGATGGTGTCCGCCATGGTCGAGGTGCCATGGGCGTTGATATAGTCGATATCGGCAGCGGTCAGACCGGCACGCTTCAGCGCCATCGACATGCAGCGATAAGCACCTTCACCATCTTCGGACGGGGCCGTGATGTGAAACGCATCGCCCGACAGGCCGTAGCCCACGACTTCTGCATAGATTTTCGCGCCGCGCGCCTTTGCATGTTCCAGCTCTTCCAGAACGACGATACCCGCACCCTCACCCATGACGAAGCCGTCACGATCACGGTCATAGGGCCGCGAGGCTTTTTGCGGATCGTCATTGTGTTGGGTGGAGAGCGCCTTGCACGCAGCAAAACCGGCAAGCGAAATACGGCACACGGGCGATTCCGCACCACCTGCAACCATGACGTCGGCATCACCGAGCATGATCAGGCGAGCCGCGTCGCCAATGGCGTGTGCGCCGGTGGAGCAGGCCGTGACGACCGAATGGTTCGGTCCGCGCAGCTTGTGGCGGATGGAAACCTGGCCGGAAATAAGATTGATCAGACGACCGGGAATGAAGAAGGGCGAGATACGACGCGGACCCTTGTCGCGCAACGTATAGCCCGCCTCGACGATACCTTCGAGGCCGCCGATACCCGAGCCGATCAGCACGCCGGTCATGATCTGGTCTTCGTCGGTTTCGGGGTGCCAGCCTGCGTCGTTCAACGCCATTTCGGCGGCGGCCATGCCATAAACGATGAACGGATCGACTTTACGCTGTTCTTTCGGCTCCATCCAGTCATCGGCATTGAAGGTTCCATTGGAACCATCGCCGACGGGAATGCGGCAGGCGATTTTTGCGGGGAGGTCGTCCACCTCGAATTCAGTGACAAGCCGTGCACCATTCTGGCCAGCCAGCAGGCGTTCCCAGGTGATTTCCGTTCCACAGCCAAGAGGAGATACCATGCCGGTACCGGTGATAACGACACGTCTCATCGCCAATGCTCCGCCCTTACCCTATCATCGCTACCGCATCGACCCTAAAACCGGAAGCGATTTTCGCAAGGGGCAATGCGGGTATTCCATTATTCGAACGCACACCGCCTTGATCGAAGCGAGCGCTCAGGACCCGTAACGGCCCGGTCGACGCCAAGACGTCGCAAGATAAAATATTGGCCCGGACTAGCCGGGCCATATCGGGAAGGCTGACGCCTTCCCTTTTCATATCAAACGATCAGGCCTGTGCCTTTTCGATGAACTTGACAGCGTCGCCTACAGTGAGGATCGAGTCAGCTGCGTCGTCTGGAATTTCAACGCCGAATTCTTCTTCGAACGCCATAACCAGTTCAACGGTGTCGAGCGAGTCAGCGCCCAGATCGTCGATGAAGCTTGCGCCTTCAACGACTTTTTCGGCGTCAACGCCAAGATGATCAACTACAATTTTCTTTACGCGTTCTGCGATATCGCTCATGTCGGTTTCCTCGACCTTTACTTTGAAAGGAATGCCCTGTTCAGACACCCTGCCCTGTTAAAACCCCCAAGCGCCTTTCAATGACGCGCCGTGGGCAAACCCGTTCAACCCGGATCAAGCTAAACATCACGCTACGAAATCGCAACGGTCGCTTTTGTTTCCGGGACGACTGTTCACAGTCTTCGCCCGCTTAACACGGTTTCCAGGGAGAAAAAAGCCTTAAAATAGTGCTAACCATCTTGCTCTACAGGCAATTTTTCTCGTCCGGACATGCGAAAGACGATTGTCAAATCATCGCCATGCCGCCGTTGACGTGCAAAGTCTGGCCCGTCATGTAGCTTGCTTCGCTCGATGCGAGATACAAGACAGCGGATGCAATTTCTGCGCCGGTGCCCATGCGCTTCATGGGAATGGCACCCATGATGGCGTCTTTCTGCTTATCGTTCAGCTTGCCCGTCATGGCACTTTCGATGAAACCCGGAGCCACGCAGTTAACGGTCACGTTGCGGGTGGCAATTTCCTGGGCCAGCGACTTGGAAAAACCGATCATTCCGGCCTTGGAGGCGCAGTAGTTGGCCTGACCGGGATTGCCGGTGACGCCGACGATGGACGTGATGTTGATGATGCGACCGAAACGGCGGCGCATCATGGGATGCGTCAGCTCTCGCGTCAGACGGAACATCGAGGTCAGGTTGACTTCGATGACATTGTCCCAGTCCTCGTCGCTCATGCGAACGAACAGACCATCCTTGGTGATACCGGCGTTGTTGACAAGAATATCGACGCCACCCAGTTCGGCTTCCGCCTTTTCGCCCAGCGCCTTGACCTCGGCGCGGTCGGCCAGATTTGCCGGAAAGATATGGGCGCGCTCTCCGAGTTCCGCCGCCAGCGCTTCGAGCTTTTCGACGCGGGTGCCGTGCAGGCCCACAGTTGCGCCCTGCGCATGCAGCGTGCGGGCGATTTCTTCGCCGATGCCGCCGGTTGCGCCGGTGATGAGAGCCTTGCGGCCGGTCAGATCAAACATCGTGTTCGTCCTTTCTTGTCTCAGGGATCAGCCGAGAAGCGTTTGAAGTGCAGCGTCGATGTCGGCAGGTGTATTGATGGAGATGCCGCTTACCGTCTTGTCGATGCGGCGGGCAAGCCCGGTCAGCACCTTGCCGGAGCCGATTTCGTAAAGCGTGGTCACGTTGTTTGCTGCGAACCACTCGACGGTTTCGCGCCAGCGGACCTGGCCCGTCACCTGCTCCACAAGAAGTTTGGCGATCTCGTCCGCATCGGAAACCGGCGCGGCGAGAACATTGGCAACCAGGGGCACACAGGGGCTCTGCTTTTGTACACTCGCCAGCGCATCGCGCATCGCATCGGCGGCGGATACCATCAACGCGGAATGGAAGGGTGCGGAAACCGGTAGCATGATGGCACGCTTGGCACCTTTCTCCGTTGCCAGTGCGGCAGCCTGTTCCACAGCAGCCTTCGATCCGGAGATGACGATCTGACCACCGCCATTATCGTTAGCAATCTGGCACACACCACCCGTCGCGGCTTGGCTGCAGATCGCATCCACATCGCAATGCTCCAGACCGATGATAGCAGCCATGGCGCCCTCACCCACGGGAACAGCAGCCTGCATGGCATTGCCGCGAATTCGCAAAAGGCGGGCAGTATCGGAAACCGAAAAGGTTCCAGCGGCGCACAGCGCGGAATATTCGCCGAGCGAATGGCCGGCGACATAGGAAACCTTGTCTGCCAGTTTCAAACCACGGGCTTCCAGAACACGCATGACGGCTACCGATACGGCCATCAATGCAGGCTGGGCATTTGCCGTCAGGGTCAATGTCTCTTCCGGGCCGTTCCACATGATGTCGGAAAGCTTGTGACCGAGCGAGTCGTCAACCTCTTCGAAGACCGCACGAGCCTCCGCGAAATTGTCGGCAAGCTCCTTGCCCATGCCAACGGACTGGCTGCCCTGCCCCGGAAAAGTGAATGCTATAGCCATGGGATATGGTCTTTCTTTTTTGGCCGGTTTCTCCGGCTTCCCTTCAAATTAGCGTTTTCCATTCACATTCCAGCCTCGGAAGTCAAGGCTTTCCGCCTTTTAGAGGCATTTTGGACGGTTTTTCGGCGGCCTCATCCACAGAGATGAAGGAGAATATTTTTTCTTGCGCTGCCGCAATTCGATACTACGTTCAACCCACCTTCCAAGTGAGCGAGATTTTTCATGAAACAAAATAAGTTGGGTCGCACGGGCATCTCCGTGTCCGAAATCTGCCTCGGCACGATGACGTGGGGTACGCAGAACACCGAGGCCGAAGCCCATGAGCAAATGGACTACGCCGTTGAGCAAGGGGTGAATTTCTTCGATACAGCAGAGCTTTATCCAACCACGCCCGTCTCTGCCGAAACGCAGGGTCGCACCGAGCAATATATCGGCACTTGGTTCCAGAAGACCGGCAAACGCAAAGACGTCGTTCTCGCCACCAAGGTCGCAGGCTCCGGTCGCGATTACATCAGGGGCGGACGCGAAATCGACGCCGCATCCATTCGCGAAGCGGTGGACAGCAGCCTGACCAGGTTGAAAACCGACTATATCGACCTTTACCAGATCCATTGGCCCAACCGCGGTACATATCATTTCCGTGGCGTGTGGGGTTTCGACGCCTCGACGCAGAACACCGAAAAGACACTGTCCGAAATCACCGAAAAGCTGGAAACGCTGGGCGAACTGGTCAAGGCGGGCAAAATCCGCGCCATCGGCCTTTCCAATGAAAGCGCATGGGGTACGCAGAAATATATCGACATCGCCGAAGCCAACGGCCTGCCTCGCGTCGCCTCCATTCAGAATGAATATAACCTGCTCTATCGCTCCTTCGATCTCGACCTGGCCGAAGTCGCGCACCACGAGAATGTCGGGCTTCTGGCCTATTCCCCACTGGCTGGCGGCATTCTGACCGGCAAATACCAGAGCGGCGCCCGCCCGGAAGGCTCACGCGGTTCGATCAACAAGGATATCGGCGGTCGCTTACAGCCGTTGCAGGAAGCCCCAGTAAAGGAATATCTCGAACTCGCCTACGAACACGGCATCGATCCGGCCCAACTCGCCATCGCGTTTACGCTCGCACGTCCCTTCATGGCGTCCTCCATTATTGGCGCGACGACCATGGAACAGTTGAAGACGGATATCGCAGCGGCTGATGTCAAGCTTTCGGACGAAGTGCTGAAAGGCATTGCGGATATTCACCGACAGTACCCGATGCCGATCTGAGTAAAAGCTGTCCACCGGCTTCAATTGCAGGGTAACTGGTCCGCCATCTGGCGGACCTTGCGTGGTCAAAACCTCATTTACCC
The DNA here is from genome assembly GCF_001422245.1 of Rhizobium sp. Leaf262. Taxonomy (GTDB): domain Bacteria; phylum Pseudomonadota; class Alphaproteobacteria; order Rhizobiales; family Rhizobiaceae; genus Agrobacterium. The sequence continues at coordinate 152,537 of NZ_LMMM01000019.1, read as the reverse complement.
AGTTGCTCGATACGCCAATAGATACGTACCGTTATCCAAAGGACTTTTCGCCTGACTGGTGAACGCCTTCAAAAGATAAGGGCATCATTGCACCTGACAGAAGACGAACGAGGGCACCGTGATACTCGGTGCCAGTTTTGGCATAGATGGATTTCAAATGCGTTTTTACGGTGTTGGGGCTAATACCACACAGCACACTGATGTCCTTTGGCGCAGCGCCGGTTGCAGCTAACCGTGCGACCTTTGCTTCAGACGGAGTGAGGTCAAACAGGCCCCGAAGAAGAGACGTGCCAGGAACCGTCGAGGATGCCAGCGTGCTGACCACCAGAACGAAGAGGCCGCCTGGCATAATATCTCGACCATGCCCACGGACTGGAACGACATGGACTACACTTGCGGCCCCTTCACCAAAGGCCGGCACCGGAATCGACATGACCCTTGCTTCAGATCGCTTTGCGTTGAGTTGAACAAGGGTTTTCTGTAGCAGCCGGTCGCTTGATGCTTGCCGTAATTTTACACGCTCACGCCCATCCATCACCACAGACGGGATCAGCAGGTGCATCAATGCATTGGCTGCAAGCATTTTCCCACTCGAATTCACCACGCAGGCAGGCAACCCAAAAACGCCCAGTCCATCTGCAACTTTCGAGGCCTCGGCCATTTTCAATCTTCCCGAAATACTGAGAGACCGAGCCAGATGCGGTCGAATGGAGTCCAGCCAATCCGTCTTTTCACGAGAGATCGGCCCCGCTTCAAAATCCCCGTCGAAGCTGGCTGCTATCCTATCGCCATCCGGCGTGGTGATGTGCGTTCCCACCGACCAACCGAGGCCGAGTGGATAGAGGAAGTCGCGGTAAAGAGGCTCATGAAGAAATTCATGCGCTTCGAAAACGTCGAGGTCAGTCACAAAGCCGGCGTGGTCAAGACGGTCGGCGCGTTCACGACGTGTGTTATGTCTGTCCCAGCCCTCGTCGGCAAAGCGTTGGAATATCTCGATAGCCGCAGGCGTTGCAACGAAAGTGGCGCCAACCTCGGATTGGGCAAAAATCACGCCTCCTCGTGTTCCGACAATATCGTTGATGCTGACCAAAACACTTTCCCATTTTTCAGGAACCAGCGCTGCTTCGTAAATTCTGTCGATGATGTCAGCTGTCTGCATCGCCTTCGTTTCCCACAGGATGCAATGTCGACATCCTAGAATATCAATTCAATTCTCAACGAAATGCCTCAACCGCAGTAATATACAAATTGCATGCAAGGCAAGAATTCAAGTTACTCTTAGTAATTGTCGCGCCTCACCCCAAGGGGTGAGGCGGTAAAATTTGGAAACGCTATGGTTCAAAGGACCATCCGGGAGATGGAAGGCATATTCTGTTACAGGAAAACGACATGATAAAGTTACTTGCACCATACACCTTCCTGGTGTTGTTTTTTGCGCCCGTAGCAGCAAGCGCAACCTGCCTATATGCAGATAGGCAAAGCAACAGCATTACAGATTTTTGGATAAACCAATGCAACGAATGGATCGGCGTTAGATGGAGCGATCAAGGCTCTTGCCAGAATTTCTCATGTGGCGGAAATATAGCACCTGGCGCGAAATCGTCATTCACCAAAAGCCGTGGGCGCCTTGAGTGGCGTGAATGTACTGGCAAATATTGCCAAATTGGACGCTGATCCGATACGTTAACAGACACAGCGCGCTTGCATTCTTACGAGAAATCCGTATAAGCGCGCTGTTCACAACACCCGGTCCAATTGGCTGGTGGCTGAACGGAGGGCTGGTTTCGTTTACGAAACAGCAGGAACCATAAGGTTTTTCCGGCCTCCCGTGTCTCCGCTCTCGACCGTCTCGAACAACGCTTTTCTTGCCCTTGGCTTTTGCCAAACAGGAGCAGTCGTTGAGGCTTAGCGCCGTTGCCGGGTGATGAATGAAACGCAAGAAAGGCAAAGCTTAAATGGCTCTTTACGAACACATCTTCCTTGCCCGGCAGGATATCACTGCCCAGCAGGTCGACGCACTTGTCGAGCAATACAAGGGCGTTATCGAATCGTTTGGCGGTAAAGTCGGACGCGTCGAAAACTGGGGTCTGAAGTCCCTGACATACCGCATCAAGAAGAACCGCAAGGCTCACTACGCTCTGATGGACATCGATGCTCCGGCACCGGCTATCCACGAAATCGAGCGTCAGATGCGCATCAACGAAGACGTTCTTCGTTACATGACCATCGCCGTGGAAGCCCACGAAGAAGGTCCGTCTGCAATGATGCAGAAGCGCGATCGCGACGACCGTCCACGCCGTGACGGCGACCGTCCTGACCGTGGCCCGCGTGAAGGCGGTTTCGACCGTGGTCCTCGCCCGCCGCGTGAAGGTGGCTTCGGCGACCGTGAAGACCGTCCGCGCCGTCCGCGCGAAGACCGTGCATAAGGAGCATATATAATGGCTGACGCATCTTCTTCTCAGGCACGCCGCCCGTTCCACCGCCGTCGCAAGACGTGCCCTTTCTCCGGCGCTAACGCTCCGAAGATCGACTACAAGGACGTACGTCTTCTGCAGCGCTACATTTCCGAGCGTGGCAAGATCGTTCCTTCCCGTATCACAGCTGTTTCGCAGAAGAAGCAGCGCGAACTCGCTCAGGCGATCAAGCGCGCTCGTTTCCTCGGCCTGCTGCCTTACGTTCTGTCTTAATTGACAATGGCGAGGCTGCGCTTTGGCGCGGCCTCGTTTTTCCTACGCGCAACTGTCTTCTAAGCAGTAGGTCGTAGGTTCCAAATCCTTCCGCGTTGGGCGCGGATCGACCAAACACCAAAACCCATGTTGGGGATCAGGCTCCAAGCCATCCTCTAACTGCTACCAAATTCTGGGCAGGACAGCGACGTTGATACGATTGAACCAGACAGTGCTGATTTCCGGCGTTCTCGCCGGCATATGTGCCGCGTTTCTGACGCTTGGTGCAACGGCACAGTCGTCCATGTCATTCCTGCTTTATGCCGCCTCCGCGATGCCCATTCTTGTGGCCGGTCTCGGTTGGGGAAATGCTGCGGCCATCGTCGCCGTTCTCTCCGCCGCCTTCCTTGGCGCGCTTGCCGTGTCACCGATCTTTGCCGTGACGATTGCGATCTTTACGCTCGTTCCCGCCGGTTGGCTGTCTCACCTTGCCAATCTGGCACGTCCCGCATCGGAAATCGGTGGCCCGGATGATTTGCTGGCTTGGTATCCGCTGTCGGGCATTGTGCTGCATCTGTGTGGCCTCATCACCCTCTCCGTCATCATCCTCGGCACGATGATCGGCTACGGCCCTGATCTCGTCTCGCAGCTGGTCGACGTAATGATGACGTCCGTTCAGGCAAGTGAAGCATCCTTCAAGCCGGATGCCGCTGCCCTAGCACAGACTAAGTCGATGCTGGTGCTGATGCTGCCGATGATCCAGGGCGGGCTTTGGGTCATCATGCTGTTTGCAGCCTATTATTTCGCAAGCCGCATGGTCCGCTCCTTCGGCAAGGGTCTGCGCCCGCGCGAAGACATCGCGGCGGCCTTGCGCATGCACCGTAATGCAATCTTCATCTTCCTCGGCGGCATCGTCCTGACCTTCGTCGGCGGCACCGTGGCCATGATTGGAGCCGTCATCTGCGGCACATTCGGCGCGGGCTTCCTGATGGCGGGTTATGCCTCCCTGCACCACCGTTCCAAGGGCAAGGACTGGCGCTGGCCGGTTCTGGTTCTCAGCTATATTTCAGCGATCTTCGTCTTTCCGCTGCTCATCATTCTCGTACTGGGTCTGAGCGACGTGCGCAGCACGATCTCTCTTACTCCAGTACGGAAAACCGACAATACAAACGAAACCGAAAACTAGAAAGGATCAAGAAGATGGAAGTCATTCTTCTCGAACGTATCGCCAAGCTTGGCCAGATGGGCGAAACCGTAAAGGTTCGCGATGGCTACGCACGTAACTTCCTGCTGCCGCAGGGCAAGGCTCTTCGCGCCAACGCTGCCAACAAGACCCGTTTCGAATCCGAGCGCGCAACGCTCGAAGCTCGTAACCTTGAGCGCAAGTCCGAAGCACAGACAGTTGCAGACGCACTGTCTGGCAAGAGCTTCATCGTTGTTCGTTCCGCTGGCGAAACCGGCCAGCTGTACGGCTCTGTTGCTGCACGCGACGTCGTTGAAATCCTCGGCGCTGAAGGCTTCAACATCGGCCGTAACCAGGTCGAACTCAACACGCCGATCAAGACCATCGGTCTGCACAACGTTACGCTTCACCTGCACTCGGAAGTCGAGCTTCAGGTTGAACTGAACGTTGCTCGTTCTGCTGAAGAAGCCGAGCGTCAGGCAAAGGGCGAAAGCCTCACATCTGCTGACGCCATCTACGGCGTTGACGAAGACGCTCTTCGCCCAGAAGACTTCTTTGATCCAGATGCAGATCAGGACGGCGACGACGAGTAATATTTGCAGCCCTCGGGCTCAAACGAAAACCCCGGATGGCAACATCCGGGGTTTTCGCTTTTTGGCGAAGGCAGTTGAGTGTCCTAAGCTGCTCTTCGTTTCAGGCGAAAAGCCTGCGGCGGTAGCGTCATGGCGATGACACCGGCCAGAATGCAGACCAAACCGATCATTGTCGTGGCATGCAGTTCCTCTCCCAGAAACACCACGCCTATCGCAACACCCACAGGTACTCTGACATAAGCCTGCGCCGTCGTTCCCAGCGACCCCAGCGTATGCACAAGCCGGAAGTAAATGGTGAAGGCGAGCGCTGTGGAAAACACCGACAGGCCCAGCAGCGCCATGATCGATCTGGTCGATGGCGCAAGCTCCCATGGACGGTCCACGATAGCGCTGAGCGGAATGAGGATGACCGCGCCGCAAATCAGCGAGGCGGCAGCAGGGATCATCGAATCGATACCCTTGAAGTTTTTTCCGAAGATCGCCGCACCTGCGTAAAACACGGTTGCCAGAATAACGGCGAGCTGGGCTAGAACGACATTCCCCAAACCATTCAACGCCTGAATGCCGATCATCACCACCGTACCGACCAGACCGATCATGACGCCGAACAGTTTGCGGCCACTCAGCGTCTCATGCCGCGTGATGAGCAGCGTCAGCAGGAATGTGAAAACCGGCGTCAGCGAGTTGAGGATAACCGCAAGCCCGGCATCAATATAATGTTCCGCCCAAGCGATCAGCGTGAAGGGCAGCACGCTGTTCAGCATGGCCTGTATGGCAAACCGCTTCCACAATTCCATATCTTTCGGCAGCCGCAGGCCGCGCCAAATTATGATGGCCATCAAAATGCCACCGGCAATCGCAGTGCGCGCTGCAATCAGCGTAACGGGCGGTATTGTCTCGATACCGATTTTGATAAAGGTGTAGGAGCTGCCCCACAGGCACCCCAAGAGAACCAGCAGACCAAGTTCCCGAAGCAGCCCGAATTTTCCAGTCATTCATTTCTTCCTTAGATGAGGCATATGCTCATTTTATAGAGACATCCGCAGGCTGGATGCTTCGGTCACCACCGAACAATGCCCCGCTGACGGCCCCCTGCTTTGATGCTAGATTTCTGGAATGAACAATATCGCGTCACCCAATACAATCGCTGCCATCGCAAATCTTATCGGCGATACGACCCGCGCCAATATGCTCTGCGCATTGATGGGCGGACAGGCGCTGACCGCGGGCGAGCTTTCCCGGCAGGCGGGCGTCACCGCGCAGACCGGCAGCGGCCATCTGTCGAAAATGGTGGACGCCCATCTTCTTTCCACCGTCAAACAGGGGCGGCATCGCTACTATCGGCTGGCCTCTCCACAGGTGGCGCATGGCATTGATGCCTTGATGAATATCGCCGCCGATGGGCCGAAGCGACACCATCCCGTGGGCCCGAAAGAAAAAGACATGCGCATCGCCCGCAGTTGCTACGACCACATTGCGGGCAGACTGGCGGTCGCCATGGCCGATAGCCTTTCGACAAGCGGGCGCATCATTTTGTCAGACGAAGGCGCGCTTTTGACCGACGATGGCAAGGCGTTCCTGCAGGATTTCGGGATCGATCTGGAAGATGGCACGCGCTCGAAGCGTCCGCTGTGCAAGACATGTCTGGACTGGAGCGAACGGCGACACCACATTGCCGGGCGCGTGGGTGCAGCCCTTCTGGACCGGACACTGGAATTGGGATGGATCACCAGACGCCCGGACAGCCGGGCTTTGCGTATCACGCCCGTCGGCGACAGGGGCTTTCGCGACACCTTCTGCCTTCCGGCAGACTGGAACGCGATGTAGTCGCGGGCAAGGCCTGCGCCCTGCCCGCAACGGTTGATCTTTACTTCGCAGCCGTTTCGGCACCTTCGGGCGCTTTGCCCTTATCCACCCGCACCACCACCGACATGCCGGGCGAAAGCTCGGTGGCCAGAGGCTGGTCAGGATCGATGGAGATGCGCACGCCCAGACGCTGGGCAATCTTCACGAAGTTGCCCGTGGCATTGTCCGGCTTGATGACGGCGAATTCGGAGCCAGCGGCGGGCGCAAAGCGCTCCACCTTGCCGGTCAGTTTCCTGCGGTGCAGGGCATCGACGGAGATCGATACTACCTGCCCTGCTTCCATTCCGGCCAGCTGCGTTTCCTTGAAGTTGGCAACAACCCAGATGTCATGCGGCACGACTGCCATCAACTGCGTTCCGGCAGCGACATACTGGCCGACGCGGACGCCGACTTCGCCCAGCTTGCCGTCTTTCGGCGCGTGGATTTCGGTGTTTTGAAGATCGATCTTTGCCAGTTCCACGGCTGCTTCCGCATTGGCAACAGCCGCCTGCAAGGAGCCTCTGTTAATGATGATGGTCTGCAAATCCTGTCGGGCCACCTCAAGGGCTGCCTTCGACTGTGAGAGACCGGCACGGGCCTTGTCTAGATTGGCCTGAGCTTCTTCCTGCACGCTGGAGGTGCCTGCACCGCTGCGCAAAAGACTATCCTGACGGTCGGCGGCAAGCTGCGCCTGTTTCAGCGAGGCCTGCGCGCTATCGACTGCCGCTTCACCCGAGGCGATGTTGGCCTTGGCAGCGATTTCCTGCTGGCGGGAATTGTCGAAGGCAGCTTTCTGGCTATCAAGCGACGCCTCGGCCTGCGCCACCTTCTGGCGGAAAATGCGGTCATCCACCTTGGCCAGAATATCGCCCTGCTTGACCTCCTGATAATCCTTGACCGGCACATCGACGATATAACCGCTGACCTGCGGGCTCATGGTCGTGACATAGCCACGCACATAGGCGTTGTCGGTCATTTCCACGGAGCTGGAAAAGGGTGGCAGCCGCCATGCGTAAAGCACCAGCGCCACACCGGCGACGCCGCCCAGGAGAACGATGAGAGTAAGAGGCGTGAATATTTTTTTCAGCATTTTTATATCTCTGGACAATCAGGATTGAGGTGCGGCCACGATCTCGTCTTCGCCTTTCAGCAAAGACTTGAGACGTAACCATGCAAGATGAAGCAAAAGCATGACAAGAGCAGCAGCGGCGCAAACCGAAATCAGCAGGAACGTGTCGTTATAGGCCAGGATGTAAGCCTCGCGCGTGACCTGCGCCCCGAGCAGTGACAGACCTTCTGCCTTTAAGAGCGCGGGATCGGTAATGACGTGGCTGTAGCCGGCAGACAGCTGGCTGACGCGTTGCGCCACCTGCGGGTTCTGCAACAGAATGCTTTCCACCAGAATATTCGAGTGGAATTTCTCCCGCAGCGTCACGAAGGAGCCGAGAAGCCCCGTTGTCAGCATCGAACCGGTGATCTGCGTGAACAGGAAGATGGTGATGAAGTTGACGAGGTAAGGTGGGCCTTTGGCCAGCGCCGCACCGAAGCCCTTGGCCATGACGGGCGGCAGGAACATGGCGGCACCGAAGGCAATCATCGCCTGGCTCAGATACATCTGCTCGGGCCGCACGAGATTGGTCAAACCGCTATCCATGAAGGCACCAAGCGCAATCAGCGTCAGCGCAATGACATGGGCGGTATCGACATATTTCGTCAGCATCAACAGCGCGCACAGGGCACCACCCAGCAGCGTCGCGACGATGATGAGCGCATAAAGCCCGGTCGTCTGCTCGTTGAGGATACCAAGCTGCTGGTAAAGGCTGACCGCCGTGGAGGACTGCTCTGACGACACGGCGCGATAGATCAGCAGAATCGCGATCAGGTGAAGATTGGTGCGGGAGAATATCCAGCGCAAATCCAGCATCGGATTTTTGCGCGGCAACTCGATCATCGTCATCACAGCCAGCAGGCCGATGGAGGTCGCCAGCAGAACGCCCAGCCACCATGTCTCGAACCACCAGTAAAAACGTCCCAGCGTCAGGAACACGGCAAGACAGCCGAGACCACCGGCGAAGAGCATATAGCTCAAGATATCCACCCGCTCGATAACCTTGGCGCGCGGCGGTGGTGTCAGCGGCAGCAGATAGATGATGGGCAGCACGGCGAGCGAAAGCCCGACTTCCATCGTATAAAGCGCCTGCCAGCCATCGATATCCAGCAATTCAGGCGAGAGGATGCGGGCGAGCGGCGACGACAACAGAGTGCCGGTCAGCGCGATGCTGAGGCCCAACGTCAGCTTGCGCTGCACGGGAAAGGCCTCGAGAATATAGAGAAAGCCGAGCGAAGACAGCGGTGCTGCCGCCATGCCGCTGACAAAGCGCACCACGATTGCCGAATGCAAATCGGTCACGAAGAGATTGAGGCAGGATGCCAACACGAAGCAAATGATGCTGATTTCCGCAAAGGGTCGCAGGCCATATTGCTGGCGCACCTTGAACAGCGCGATGGAGAAGGTGGCATAAGGGGCCATATAGGCCGCCGAAAGCCAGGCGACTTCCGCGATCGTCGCCGAAAATTCACCCTGCAACTGGTAGATATTGGCCATGACGATGTTCATGCCCATGCCCTGCGTTACGAAGAACGACAGGCCAGCGAAGATATACAGCAGCTTCGCGTAAAAGGATTTTTCAGGCGGTGGAGCGGAGGCGACAGGTGTTTCCGGCACGTCTTCGACGTCTTCGTCCGGTGCATCCTGAATGGTTGAAACGGCGTTGCTCACGACTGCACCTTTTCGCCAGCGAGGTTTTGCAGGTTTGCAGACAGGCGGCGAACCACCTCCAATGCGGCGCTGATATCATCCGTCGAAATATCGGCTGCGATGTCGGCCCGCATGGATTTTGCCTGCATATGCACCTCCTCGAATGTCGTTATACCATCTGGCGTCATATGTATGCGCTTTGCCCGCCGATCTGCCTCGTCAGAACGCCGTTCGATGAGATTTTGTTTCTCCATGGCATCCAGCACGCGCACCAGCGTCGGCGTTTCGATTTCCAGCTCCTCGGCAAGCTCTTTCTGCGTCAGCGGTCCACGACGCGAAAGCGCGAAAAGCGCCCTTGCCCGCGCAAGCGTAAGCCCCTGCTCCGCCACTCTGGCATCGAAGAAAGATCTGAGCTTGCGGTTGAAGGCCGCCATCTCATCGAAAAGCTGCTCTTTTTCAGTCGCCCGCGACAATGTACCTACACCTTATAATTAGCACGCTATCTATTTCATGCCTATTTATTTTCGGCAACACTGAAATGCAAGAGGCTTTGTCGCGATGGCAGCCATGACGTAAACTCATGGCATGGGAAAAGTGATTCGCAGCGCCCCGACGCCGATCACGGATTGCCCTGTGGATTACTGTTAACAACACGCATTGTGATGCCGCCTGCCACCATTCGGGCAAGCCTGTCTGTCACTGTTGCTGCAATGTCATTGACTGCCGCGCTGTCACACTTCAAACCGGCAGGCTTGCAAGAAAATGAAGGCCCGTAACAAGGCTCAAGGGAGATCACACAAACCATGAACGACGCTGTGAGGAAGATCACCCCCGCCCCGGCTGCTGAACCGCTCTATCGCGAAGCACCAAACAATATCGAAGCGGAACAGGCGCTTTTGGGCGCCATCCTCGTCAACAACGATGCCTATTACCGCGTGTCCGACTTCCTGAAGCCCGTGCATCTGTACGAACCGCTTCACCGCAAGATTTTCGAGGTCGCGGGCGATATCATCCGCATGGGCAAGACTGCCAACCCTGTCACCATCAAGACCTTCCTGCCCGCAGACGGCAAGATCGGCGACATGACGGTTGCGCAGTATCTTGCGCGCCTGGCCTCCGACGCCGTCTCCATCATCAACGCGGAAGACTATGGCCGCGCCATTTATGACCTCGCGCTGCGCCGTGCGCTCATCCAGATCGGTGAAGACGTCGTCAACATTGCCTATGACGCGCCGCTGGACATGCCCCCGCAAACGCAGATCGAAGACACCGAACGCCGTCTGTTCGAGCTCGCCGAAACCGGTCGTTACGACGGCGGCTTCCAGTCCTTCAACGACGCGGTCTCGCTCGCCATCGACATGGCCGGTGCCGCCTTCGAGCGCGACGGTAATCTTTCGGGCATCTCCACCGGCATCCACTCGCTGGATGGCCGCATGGGTGGCTTGCAGCGCTCCGACTTGATCGTGCTTGCGGGACGTCCGGGCATGGGCAAGACCTCGCTTGCCACCAACATCGCCTACAACATCGCGGCATCCTATGAGCAGGAAGTCCAGCCGGATGGCTCGTTCAAGGCCAAGAATGGCGGCGTCGTGGGCTTCTACTCGCTCGAAATGTCGTCCGAACAGCTGGCAACGCGTATCATTTCCGAGCAGACCGAAGTCTCCTCCTCGAAAATCCGGCGTGGTGAAATCACCGAGGCAGATTTTGAAAAGCTGGTTGCTTGCAGCCAGATGATGCAGAAGGTGCCACTCTATATCGACCAGACCGGTGGTATCTCCATCGCCCAGTTGTCTGCCCGCGCCCGTCGCCTCAAGCGCCAGCGCGGCCTCGATTGCCTCGTGGTGGACTATATCCAGCTGATGACCGGCTCCGGCAAGGGCGGCGAAAACCGCGTGCAGGAAATCACCCAGATCACCACGGGCCTGAAAGCCCTTGGCAAGGAACTCAACGTCCCCATCATCGCCCTCTCCCAGCTCTCTCGTCAGGTGGAAAGCCGCGAAGACAAGCGCCCGCAGCTCTCCGACCTTCGTGAATCGGGCTCCATCGAGCAGGACGCCGACGTGGTGCTGTTCGTGTTCCGTGAGGAATATTACGTCAAGAACATGGAACCGCGCGAAATGTCCGACCCGAAATACGCCGAATGGGAAGCGCATTTCGACCGCGTCAAAGGCACCGCCGACGTCATCATCGCCAAACAGCGCCACGGACCGACCGGCACGGTGAAGCTCCAGTTCCAGTCGGAATTCACCCGCTTCGCAGATCTGGCCGACCCATCGTTCACGCAATACGAAGAGCAATGATTTCGCAGACCGCCCCGCTTCATCCGAAGCGGGGCGATTTGTTTTCAATGCGATAGAGCAGGCATCTCAGAAACCGATTCCACGCAGGGCCGCCACGGTCACGACGCCGATGGTTGCGGCTGGCAGAAGCGACAAGCGCGTGGCGGCAAAGGCGGTGGCGGCGCAGGCAATGGTTTCTGCAAGGCCGCTGGCCAAAGCTGTCGGGGCAACGACGGCCATCAGCACGGCGGGCGGAACGGCATTCAGCACTCGTTTTCCGCGTTCCGTCATCTGCACATGGCGCACGAGAACCAACCCGCCGACACGTGTTACAAGCGTTGCGATGGCCATGGCGAAGATGGCCAGAAGGGTGTCGACGTCGACGCTCATACGGGCTTCTCGAGATTTTCCTGCGCAAACGCCGCAACAGCCAGTCCCGCCAATGCGCCAGCGGCAATGTACCATGCACCCGGAATGTATTTGTGGGTTAAGAAGGCAGCCGCAGCACTTGCCAAGAGAACGAAGCCGGTCTCCCGTCCCTTCCAGAACCCCATCAGCAGCACGATGAAGACCGCTGTAAAGGCGAAGTCGAGGCCAATGACCGTGGTGTCACCCATGACCGCACCAAGCAGAGCGCCCGCCAGAGTCGAGAGATTCCAAACGATGTAAATCGATAAAGCAGCGGCGGCAAAGAACGCCGGGGAAAGCCTTCTGTTCATGCCTCTAAATTCGGCCAATGCCCATGACTCATCGGTCAAAACCGGCATGGCAAGCCATCGCTGCCATGTCTTGAAGCCTTCCATCTTGGCGGCAATGGATGCACTCATCAGAATATGGCGAAGATTGACGAGAAGTGCAGAAAAGCCAAGGGCAGTCCAGCTTGCCGGATGTGTCCAAAGGTCCATAGCGACGAATTGCGCACCACCGGCGAAAACGAAGGCCGACATGAGGCACGCCTCCAGTGGCGACAGGCCCTTGCTGACGGCAATGGCCCCAAACACGCCGCCAATCGGCACCATGGCAACCAGCAATGGGGATGCGGCTCTCAGGCCATAAGCAAATTCTCGCCGCTTCTGTGTGGGTAATATCGAGTGCATGTCATTCTCCTTGTCAGGAGATGCCTCTATGCGGTGGCAGCCGCGCCGTATTGAACGAAAGTGACGCGCTGGTCAGGCTGCCCTGAACTGGCCGGGCGTGATACCGGTCCGTGATTTGAAATGCCGTGTAAAATGTGCCTGATCGGCAAATCCGCATTCCAGGGCAACCGAGGCTGGGCTATCCCCCATTCGCAGCAGATGGCGTGCACGGCGGATGCGGACATCGGTCAGATAGGCGTGTGGCGTGATGTGAAACTCGCGGCGGAAAGCACGGATGAGATGCGCGCGGCTCAACCCGGCAATGACCGCAAGCTCTTCCAGCCCGACATCCGTATCGAAGTTGTCGTTCAGATAGTCGCGTGCGGTATAGACCGCCGTCTTTTCCCGTGTCTCGACAGGTAGAATGATGGCGCTGCCGTGCCTTGAGAAAAGTTCGGCGAGAACGGAAAACATGCCTTCATCCGCTTCCAATGCCCCCGCCCCGCTTTCGAGCCTGCGATGTGCGTTTTGAAAGGCGAGCGCCATTTGCGGATCATGCGGCAAAAAACGCGGGAAGGACGGCGTACCGTGGAAGGCGCGGCCCGTCACGTCCTCGATGACCTCCGATAACAGCGCGATATCAGGATAGATCATGCGATAGTGGTAGCCATCACCACCCGGCGCTCCATCATGCACCTGGCCAGGATCGATAAGATAGAGATGACCCGGGCCGGTTCGTTCTGTGGTGCCTCTGATGGTCGATATCTGTGAGCCGTTTTCGATGGCGCCGATGGAAAAGGTGTCATGCGCATGGGGCGAAAACTCATGCGTCAAAAACGTCGCCGTCATGCACTCCATACCTTTGAAGCGCCGATCACGCCAGAAACGGGTGATTTCGACGCGCGACAGCGGCATATACTCGGTGGCCTGTTCCTGCGAAACATTGTGCATAGACAAAGTTTAGCCCACTGCGTCATGACCGTCTTGAACAAAAGTGATAGATCATGGCCATCTTTTCCAGCGGTGCAAGATTATGACAGACGACTTCGACGACAGCCTTTCCGAAATTGAGAATGATCCTTTCGACACCGCACCGCTTCGCGTCACCATTGACCTTGGCGCACTGGCCGATAACTGGCGCGATATGGCCAAGCGCTCCGGCAAGGCCCGTACCAGTGCCGTGGTGAAGGCGGATGCTTATGGCATGGGTATCGAGGATTGCGGCTCGACTCTTTATCATGCCGGTGCGCGGGATTTCTTTGTAGCGACTGTCGCTGAAGGCGTGACGCTTCGTCCGCATGCGCCGGAAGCGCGCATTTTCGTTCTCTCCGGCATCTGGCCGGGGCAGGAAGTCCAGGTTTTCAATAATGATCTCGTGCCCGTCGTCGCATCGGAAGAACAGCTTTCCTTCTGGATGGGGCTTCTGGCAGAGCGCGGCGACCACCCCTTCGCGCTGCATGTGGACACCGGCTTCAACCGGCTCGGTCTGCCGCTGGACGATGCGCTGTTTCTGGCCGACGACGTGACCCGTCCCGCCAGCTTCGATCCCGTGCTGGTGCTCTCCCACCTCGCCTGCGGCGACACGCCATCGTCTCCGATGAACAAGGCGCAGCTTGAATCATTCCGGCAGGTTAGCGCCGCTTTCGAAGGCATCGAATCAAGCCTGTCGGCCTCGGCAGGCATTTTCCTTGGTGCAGACTATCACTTCGATCTCACCCGCCCCGGTATCGCCCTCTACGGCGGTGAAGCAATCAATGATATGGCAAACCCGATGCGGCCCGTCGCCAAGGCGGAGGCCCGTATCCTCCAGATTCGCGAGGCTGGCGAAGGCCAGACGGTAAGCTATGGCGGCACATTGCGCCTCAAACGCGCCAGCCGTCTGGCGATTGCCTCCGTTGGTTATGCAGACGGCTATCACCGCTCGCTCTCCGGCTCCGGCATTCCGTTGCGCGACATGGGCAATGGCGGCGCCTATGGCTTCATCAATGGTTGCGAAGTCCCGGTGGCTGGTCGCGTGACGATGGACCTGACGATTTTCGACGTGACGGACGTACCCACAAACGCCATCCGCGCTGGCGATTACATCGAACTCTTCGGCCCAAATGTGCCCGTGGATGACGTTGCACGCGCGGCAGGCACCATCGGTTACGAAATGTTGACCGGCCTTGGATTGCGTTATGAGCGACAATATCTGATCGAAGAAGACTGAAGCTTTTCTTGCCTCTTGGAAAGCTGGAATGACCTGTGCTATACGAGAACAAAAGGAGATCGAAATGACCGAAATCCATCTCAGCGAACAGGATCGCGCGTTTATTGATGAGCAGGTCGGTGCTGGCATTTATAAAAGCGCCGACGACGTGGTGGCCGCGGGATTGCGGCTATTGGGTAGCAAAGAAGGCAAGCTTGTTGAACTTCGGCGGCTTGTTCAGGAAGGGCTAGATGATGTTGAGGCTGGGCGCCTACACTATTATGAATCCGGCGAGGATTTATTAAAGGACATAAAGCGTATGGCCGCAGAGCGGAATATAAAGACGGGGACGGCCAATTAAAGCGCGCAAACCTTTCTGGACGACAGCTGCCCGTGAAGACCTTTTTGACGACCATATTTACATCGCTCTTGAAAACCCGGCGGCAGCTGATCGTTTCGTTTTCGATCTTGAAGCGAAGGTTAGAGCTTTTGCAGAGGGGGGCCTTACGGGCGTCAAACGCGAAGAACTCGGGCCAAGCCTTCGAAGTTTTACATATCAAAAACGCATAATTGTGTTTCAGGCGACCGAAGAAGAACTCATCGTGTTGCGCGTTTTGCACGGCCATCAGGACCTCAGCGCAATAGATTTCAAACAAGAAGAAAACTGACATTTATGGCCAAAGCCAAGACACAATTCATCTGCCAGAACTGCGGTACGGTCCACACACGATGGGCGGGAAAATGCGAGGGCTGCGGTGAGTGGAACACCATCGTTGAAGAAGACCCGATGGGTGGCATCGGCTCCGGCCCCGGCAAGACGCCGAAGAAGGGTCGACCCGTCACCCTCACCTCTCTGTCAGGTGAAATCGAGGAAGCGCCGCGCATTCCAACCGGCATGAGTGAACTGGACCGGGCGACCGGCGGCGGTTTCGTGCGTGGGTCTGCGGTGCTGATCGGTGGCGATCCGGGCATCGGCAAATCGACGCTGCTGATGCAGGCGGCAGCGGCGTTGTCTCGGCGCGGTCATCGCATCGTCTATGTCTCGGGCGAAGAGGCCGTGGCGCAGGTGCGGCTGCGTGCACAGCGTCTGGCCGCTGCCGATACGGATGTGCTGCTGGCAGCCGAAACCAATGTCGAGGACATTCTGGCGACGATTTCCGAGGGTAAGCGGCCTGATCTCATCATCATCGACTCGATCCAGACGCTGTGGAGCGATACTGCCGATTCTGCGCCCGGCACGGTGACGCAGGTGCGTACCGGCGTTCAGGCTATGATCCGCTTTGCCAAGCAGACGGGTGCCACCATGGTTCTCGTCGGCCACGTCACCAAGGATGGGCAGATTGCCGGTCCGCGCGTGGTGGAACACATGGTGGATGCGGTGCTGTATTTCGAAGGCGATCGCGGCCATCATTACCGCATCCTGCGAACGGTGAAGAACCGTTTCGGCCCCACGGATGAAATCGGCGTGTTCGAAATGTCGGACAAGGGTTTGCGCGAAGTCTCCAACCCGTCCGAGCTGTTTCTGGGTGAGCGCAACGAGAAATCACCGGGTGCCGCCGTCTTTGCGGGCATGGAAGGCACGCGGCCCGTGCTGGTGGAGGTGCAAGCTTTGGTCGCGCCCACATCGCTCGGCACCCCGCGCCGCGCCGTCGTTGGCTGGGATTCGTCGCGCCTTGCGATGATCCTTGCCGTGCTGGAGGCCCATTGCGGCGTGAAGCTCGGCAGTCACGATGTCTATCTCAACATTGCAGGTGGGTACCGAATCTCCGAACCGGCGGCAGACATGGCGATCGCCTCTGCACTGGTTTCCTCGCTTGCCGGTCTTGCCCTGCCTGCCGATTGCGTCTATTTCGGCGAGGTCAGCCTGTCAGGGGCCGTCAGGCCGGTGTCTCAAACGGGACAGCGGTTGAAAGAGGCTGAGAAACTGGGGTTTTCAACCGCATTTTTGCCTTCCGCTTCTGCTGAATTGCCGAAGGGCACGAAGGGGCGTTGGACCGAGATAGAAAGCCTGCCGGATCTCGTCGCGCGCATTGCGGGTTCGGGCAACCGGTTCAGACAGGTTGAGGAAGACTGAGATTGATCCTTTCGCTGGCTAAACGGCTAGTGTATGAGGATCGCAAATTGGCACAGTGGCGCTTCCATCAGTGTCGCGACCTCCGGAGTTGGTAAATGCCCATTACGATTTTCGACGGCATCGTTATCGCCGTTGTTCTTTTCTCCGCTATTCTCGCCATGGTGCGGGGATTTTCGCGCGAGATTCTGTCCATCGCCAGCTGGGGTGGCTCGGTTGCAGCCGCTTATTACCTCTATCCGGTGCTGCTGCCCTATGCGCGCAACTACACCGATGATGACAAGATCGCCATTGCAGGGTCTGCCGGCATCATCTTCCTCGTGGCGCTGATCATTATTTCCTTCATCACCTCGCGCATCGCCGATTTCATCATCGACAGCCGCATCGGCGCGCTGGACCGCACGCTCGGCTTCCTGTTCGGTGCCGCACGCGGCATTCTGCTGCTGGTCGTCGCCGTTGCCTTCTGGAACTGGCTGGTGGATGTGAAGACGCAGCCGACCTGGGTCACGCAGGCCAAAACCAAGCCGTTCCTGGATGGCCTCGTCGCCAAGCTTGAAGCGGCTCTGCCTGATAATATCGAGCCGCAGATCCGGGCGCGTATCCTGGGCAAGCCTGCCGAAGGCACCACGGAACAGACCCCAGCCGACGACGCACCGGCAACAAATACGCCCGCACCGGCAAACTGACATCATGGCGCGTCTTGCAATATATGCAAGGCGCGCTATTTGTGCTAGATATTCTAGATAGGCAGCAGACAGACCAAACTGGCAGACACTCTCGCCGGAGCGGTTTTTGTTTTTGGCACTCAGCAAAGGCAAGCCAGATGAATGAGCCGCTTTCGCATTCCACCCTCAACGACATCCTCGATGGCGATACGCTGCATGAAGAATGCGGCGTGTTCGGCGTTCTGGGTCACCCGGATGCGGCGGCCCTGACGGCTCTCGGCCTGCATGCCCTGCAGCATCGCGGCCAGGAAGCCGCAGGCATGGTGTCCTTCGATGGCAAGCGTTTCTACCAGGAACGTCATATGGGCCTCGTTGGTGATCACTATACCAACCCGGCCACCCTTGCCCGCCTGCCCGGCTCCATCTGCATCGGCCACACGCGCTATTCCACAACAGGCGAAGTGGCTATGCGCAATGTGCAGCCACTGTTTGCCGAGTTGGAAGAAGGCGGCATTGCCGTTGCCCATAACGGCAATTTCACCAACGGCCTGACGTTGCGCCGCCAGATCATCGCCACCGGCGCCATCTGTCAGTCTACGTCAGATACCGAAGTAGTCCTGCACCTCATCGCCCGCTCGCGTCATTCCTCCACGGCAGATCGCTTCATCGATGCTATCAGGCAGATGGAAGGTGGCTATTCGATGCTGGCCATGACGCGCACCAAGCTGATTGCCGCCCGCGACCCCACGGGTATCCGCCCGCTGGTCATGGGTGATCTGGATGGCAAGCCGATTTTCTGCTCGGAAACCTGCGCGCTGGATATTATTGGCGCGAAGTTCGTTCGCGACGTCGAAAATGGCGAAGTCATCATCTGCGAGATTCAGCCGGATGGTTCTGTCACCATCGATGCCCGCAAGCCGGTCAAGCCGCAGCCAGAGCGCCTTTGCCTGTTCGAATATGTCTATTTCGCCCGTCCCGACTCCGTTGTCGGCGGTCGCAACGTTTACACGACGCGCAAGAACATGGGCGCCATCCTTGCCAAGGAAGCGCCGCTGGAAGCTGACGTCGTCGTGCCCGTGCCGGATGGCGGAACACCTGCGGCGCTCGGCTTTGCGCAGGAAAGCGGCATTCCGTTCGAATACGGCATCATCCGCAACCACTATGTCGGCCGTACTTTCATCGAGCCGACGCAATCCATTCGCGCGCTCGGCGTCAAGCTGAAGCATTCGGCCAACCGTGCGATGATCGAAGGCAAACGCGTCGTTCTGGTGGATGATTCTATCGTGCGTGGCACCACCTCGGTCAAGATCGTGCAGATGATCCGCGAAGCCGGTGCCAAGGAAGTTCACATCCGCGTTGCCAGCCCAATGATTTTCCACCCGGATTTCTACGGCATCGACACGCCGGACGCCGACAAGCTGCTGGCAAACCAGTATGCCAATGTCGAAGATATGGCAAAATTCATCTGCGTGGATTCGCTGGCCTTCCTGTCCATCAACGGTCTGTATCAGGCTGTTGGCGGCGTGGACCGCAACCCGGCCCGTCCACAGTTCACCGACCATTATTTCACCGGTGAATACCCGACCCGCCTTCTGGACAAGAACGGCGAGTCCATGGGCAACAAAATTTCCATGCTGGCCAGCAACGGCTGATCCACCCTCGCCCGCGCGTCCTGCGCGGGCTTTCGGCCGACTGCGGCTCGAACACATCATTCTCGGGGGAGACAATGACGACAGACCTTAAAGGCCGTATCGCGCTCGTGACCGGCGCATCGCGTGGCATTGGCTATTTCACGGCACTGGAACTGGCCAAGGCAGGCGCGCATGTCATTGCCTGCGCCCGCACGGTCGGCGGTCTTGAAGACCTGGATGATGCGATCAAGGCTGCGGGCGGAACCGCGACGCTGGTGCCTTTCGATCTGGCCGATATGAACGCCATCGACGCGCTCGGTGCTTCCATCAACGAGCGTTGGGGCAAGCTGGATATTCTCGTCGCCAATGCCGGCGTTCTCGGCGTAATCTCCCCTGTCGGCCACATAGAAGCGAAGGTCTTCGAAAAGGTCATGACCATCAACGTCACGGCGACATGGCGGTTGATCCGCTCGGTAGAGCCGCTGCTGCTGAAATCCGATGCAGGCCGCGCCCTCATCCTCTCCTCCGGTGCGCCGCATTCCTGTCGCCCGTTCTGGGGTGCCTACTCCACCTCCAAGGCCGCAGTGGAAGCACTGGCCCGCACATGGGCGGCGGAAACTGAAGCGACCGCTCTGCGCGTCAACAGCATCAACCCCGGCGCCACCCGCACGGCCATGCGCGCGCAGGCCATGCCCGGCGAAGATCCCGACACCCTGCCCCATCCGTCAGAAGTCGCGGCGGCCATCCTGCCTCTGGCGTCTCCGGCGGTCACGGAAACAGGCAAGATTTATGTCGTCCGGGACAAAAAATTCGTTTCTTACCGCGCGCCGGAATGATCCAGTGCAGTGACGGGCGCGCTCTTGACCAATTTTTCCGGGCGCGCCATAAGCAAGCCATGAAAACAACGATCTGCTGCTGTTGCTGAGTTAAATTTTGCTGGTCTAACGCCCGGCCAGATCGTTTTCGTCTCCCGAAAGGTCACAAGCAGACAAACGTTCCGGCTGGGGAAACTGATTGCCCTTGAGGAAGTGCCGTATGTCCTTGCGCCTGAAACTCCACAATACGCTGACCCGCGAAAAGGCTGAGTTCCAGCCCATTGATGCCGATAATGTGCGCATGTATGTCTGCGGCCCCACGGTGTATGATTTCGCCCATATCGGCAACGCACGCCCCGTCATCGTTTTTGACGTGCTCTACCGGCTGCTGCGCCATATCTATGGAGATGCGCACGTCACCTATGCGCGCAACATCACCGATGTCGATGATAAGATCAACGCACGCGCCCTGCGCGATTACCCCAACCTGCCGCTCAACGACGCCATTCACGCGGTGACGGAAAAGACCGCGCTGCAGTTTCATGAAGACGTGGCCATGCTCGGCTGCCTCGAACCCACCATCGAGCCCCGCGCCACCGATAACATCCCGCAGATGATCGAGATCATTGAAAAGCTGATCGCCCGCGGCCATGCCTATGTCGCCAGCGGTGAAGTGCTGTTCGACACCAAATCGATGGGGGATTACGGCCAGCTTTCCAAGCGCCCGCTGGATGAGCAGCAGGCCGGTGCGCGTGTTGCCGTGGAAGTCCACAAGAAAAGCCCTGGCGATTTCGTGCTGTGGAAATTGTCCAGCCACAACGAGCCCGGCTGGGAAAGCCCGTGGGGACGCGGCCGCCCCGGCTGGCATATCGAATGCTCGGCCATGAGCGAGCGCTACCTCGGCGAGACCTTCGATATTCATGGCGGCGGGCTGGACCTGATCTTCCCCCACCACGAAAACGAAATCGCCCAGTCCCGCTGCGCCCACGGCACGCATGTCATGGCCAATGTGTGGATGCACAACGGCTTCGTGCAGGTCGAAGGCCGCAAGATGTCGAAGTCGGATGGCAACTTCATCACGATTTACGAGCTGCTGCATACGGAGAAATTCGGCGGGCGGAAGTGGCCGGGGGACGTGCTGCGTCTGGCGATGCTGATGACGCATTACCGCGAGCCGATCGATTTTTCGGTGAAGCGGCTGGAGGAAGCCGAACGTCTGCTGGCCAAATGGCCCGCCGCCGACATTGGTGATGCCGCACCGGATCAGACGGTGCTGGATGCGCTGGCCGATGATCTCAACACCGTCGCCGCCGTGCAGGCCCTGCATGCGCTGGCGCAAGCCGCCAATGCCGACCCGGAGAAAATACCTGCCTTCGCGGCGAGCGCGGCGTTGCTGGGTGTTTTGCCGAAAAAGGCGAAGGTAGATGGAGCCATTGCCGAAGCCATCGACTCACTGGTCGCCATGCGGCTGGAGATGCTGAAGGCGAAGAATTTCGCCGAGGCGGATCGGATTAGGGACGAGCTTTCGGCGAAGGGCATTCAGTTGAAGGATGGCAAGGATAAGGACAGCGGTGAGCGGGTGACGACTTGGGAGATTAGGCGGTAGGTAGTTTCCACGAGGGGTCGGAGGGTGCGGCTGCCCCCCTCTGTCCTGCCGGACATCTCCCCCACAGGTGGGGAGATCGACTCGCGGCGACCTTTCGGCCATCTCTCGCGTCGAGAGTGAAGTGGTGTCAGAGCGCCCAGCCGATCTCCCTCCTTGTGGGGGAGATGTCCGGCAGGACAGAGGGGGGTGAGCGGCAACCTCCGACCTCCAATAAAGCTGACGCAAGCAACAATACAATCGACTTGCGATTTCGGGCTCGTTCGACCAATCTCTGGTCGAAACCAGATGACGAGCCAACCATGCCCCACGCAGACGTGAAACCGCGGCATCGCGCTTACGCACGGCAGATGCGAAAAGCGATGACCGATGCGGAGCTGAAACTCTGGAATGCTATTCGGGCCCATCGTTTGGAAGGGATGAGTTTCCGGCAGCAAATGCCGATTGCGGGATATATTGTCGATTTCGCCTGTTCGGATCACCGCCTCATTATCGAGATAGACGGCTCTCAACATACGCAAAATGCTGACATAGTGTATGATGATGAAAGAACCGCCCGACTTCAAAAAGATGGCTGGACCGTCATCCGTTTCTGGAACCACGACATCCTCAGCGATATCGACAACGTCTGTCTCCACATCCTGAGAAAGATCAAGGAGAACACCCCATGACGATCCACACCGGCGGGTGCCAATGCGGCGCTATCCGTTTTCGCGTCGAGGGCGATCTCAACGATAGTTCCATCTGCCATTGCCGCATGTGCCAGAAGGCGTTCGGGGCCTATTATGCGCCGCTGGTATCCGTGCGGGGCAAAGCCTTTACTTGGACGCGGGGAGAGCCGAAGCGCTTTCGGTCTTCCAGTGTAGTAAGCCGTAGCTTTTGCGGCGAGTGCGGCACGCCGCTGACCTATGAGGCGCCGGATGGGATGGCGGTTGCGGCCGGGGCGTTTGATGATCCCTCGGCGTTTCCACCGTCCGTGCAATGGGGTGTCGAACGCAAGATCGGTTTCGTGGATAGCCTTCACACCCTGCCTGCCGTACCCACGGAAGATGATTTGACCTCGGTGGATTATCTGGTCAACCTCACATCCTATCAGCACCCCGACCACGATACGCAGACATGGCCACAGGAGAGAAACACATGAGTGATGCGGGTTATTCCGGCGGTTGCCAGTGCGGCGCGGTGCGGTTTAATGCGGGCAAGCTGGGCCGCCCTTCGATCTGCCATTGCCGCATGTGCCAGAAGCATTTCGGCAATTTCTTCGGCGCGCTGGTCACGGCGGATCAGGCGCATCTGACATGGACGCGCGGCCAGCCGAGCCTCTTCCGCTCCTCGGCAAAAATCCATCGCGGCTTCTGCAACAAATGCGGCACGCCGCTGACCTATCATCATCCCGGCGGCGTGGAGATCGCCATCGGCGCTTTCGATCATCCGCAGGAGATCGAGCCGCAGGTGCAGGTGAATGCCCATATACAGATGCCGTGGATCAAGGCGCTGTTTGACAAGCCCACCGCGGAGCAAAGTCTGGATGAAAGCACCATGGTCTCTTATCAACACCCGGACCACGATACCCACGTCTGGCCACCGGAAGACAATGTGAACCCATGACAGCGACAACGTATTCCGGCGGTTGCCAGTGCGGTTCAATCCGTTACCGGATCGATGGCGATATTCGCTATCCGCATGTCTGCCACTGCCGCATGTGCCAGAAGGCATCGGGCAATTATTTCCTGCCGCTTGGGGCGAGCGACCGTGACCGGTTTACGCTGACCCGCGGAGCGCCGAACTGGTTTCAATCGTCCGACCATGTGCGCCGCGGCTTTTGCGCCTCATGCGGGACGCCCTTGTTTTACGATATCCCCGGCATGGATTTCATCAATGTAACGCTCGGGTCGCTGGACGATCCGCAGAGCATCCTGCCGGAGGCACAATCGAATCTTTCCAACAGGATGAACTGGTTTTCTCATCTCGATACCCTGCCCGTCGAGCAGGAGCCGGACGAGGGTGTAGAGCAGTCGATCAGGAACCGTCAGCACCCCGACCACGATACGTCGCATTGGCCACCACAGGAAAAATGACATGAATGAAGAATTGCGCAGCTTTTATCCAGAGATCGAGCCCTTCGAAACCGGCATGCTGGATGTGGGCAATGGCCATGTGATCTACTGGGAACGCGTTGGCACAAAGGGCGCAAAACCTGCCGTCTTCCTCCATGGCGGCCCCGGCGGCGGAGTGACCCCTACGCATCGCCGCGTATTCGATCCTGCCCTCTACGATGTCGTCCTGTTTGATCAGCGCGGCTGCGGACGCTCCACGCCGCATGCCAATCTGGACGCCAACACCACATGGCATCTGGTGGCGGATATGGAAAAGCTGCGGGAGAAATTCGGTTTCGAAAGCTGGCAGGTCTTTGGCGGCTCGTGGGGCTCCACACTGGCGCTCGCTTATGCCGAAACCCATCCTGAGTGGGTGAGTGAACTCGTTCTGCGCGGTATCTACACGCTGACCAAGCCGGAGCTGGACTGGTACTACCAGTTCGGCGTGTCCGAAATGTATCCCGACCGCTGGGAAACCTTCATCGCACCCATTCCCGAAGCCGAGCGCCACGAGACGATGGTGGCCTATAACCGCTATCTGACCGGCACCGACGAGACGAAAAAGCTGGAATGCGCCAAGGCGTGGAGCCAGTGGGAAGGTGCCACGATCTCGCTGGTAACGGACAAAAACCGCGTGGAAGAATTCGGCGAGGATCAGTACGCCATCGCCTTCGCGCGTATCGAAACCCACTATTTCGTCAATGCGGGGTGGTTCGAGGAAGGTCAGTTGCTGCGCGATGCGTATAAGCTGAAAGACATCCCCGGCGTTATCGTGCATGGTCGCTACGACATGCCCTGCCCGCTGAAATATGCCTGGCAACTTTCCAAGGCGTGGCCGAAGGCCGATCTGCACATCGTGGAAGCTGCGGGCCATGCGCTCAGCGAACCCGGCATTCTCGATCAACTCATCCGCGCGACGGATCGCTTCGCGGGCAAATAAACGACATCTTCCCAAAGACTTGAACGCGCCGCCTGAGAGACCGATTCAAGCGGCGCGTTTCATCGCGGCGTTTGAGAATTTTTCATCGCATGCTTCACGCGAATGAATTGGAATATAATAGCAAACAGGCATATGGCAGTGCTTTACGCTTCGATCGGTAGCACTCCCATGGCAATAGACCAAACCATTCCGGCCCCTCAACCCGGCGATAGCGCGCGTGGCTTCGTTTATGCCTTCACGGCCTATGTCCTGTGGGGCTTCCTGCCCTTCTACATGAAGGCAGTGGCGCATATCTCGCCATTCGAGGTCATTGCCCATCGCGTCATCTGGTCCGTGCCGATTGCCGCAGCCGTGCTTATCATTCTTGGTCGCACGGCGGAAATCAGGAAAGCACTGACGACGCCGCGCATGCTGGCCATGGCCTGCCTTACGGCGGCGCTCATCAGTTTGAATTGGGGTGTCTATATCTGGGCCATCGGGTCCGGGCGTGCGCTGGATGCGGCGTTGGGTTACTTCATCAATCCGTTGTTCAGCATTTTCCTCGGCGCCGTTCTGTTGAAGGAAAAGCTCAGCCGGTTCCAGATCGCCGCCATCGCCCTTGCTGGCCTCGCCGTTGCCCTGCTCACATGGCACGCGGGAAGCCTGCCGTGGGTTTCCGTGGCGCTGACCGTTTCCTGGGCGTTCTACGCCTTTTTTCGCAAGACGTTGCCGATCGGCCCGACACAGGGTTTTCTGCTGGAAGTCTTGCTGCTGACGCCCCCAGCCCTTGCCTATATCGTCTATCTCATGAGCACAGGCCAGGCGCACTTCATGGCCAGCGTGCCGATAGATACATGGCTTCTGGTGGCCAGCGGCCTCGTTACGGCCACGCCTCTCATCTTTTACGGAAACGGCGCCAAGCTGCTGAAGCTTTCCACCATCGGCATCATGCAGTATATCGCGCCATCGATGATCTTCGTCATCGCGATCTTCATCTTCCACGAACCGTTCGACACGGTTCGCCTCATCGCCTTCATCATGATCTGGTCGGCACTGGTGATCTATACCGTACCGGGATTGATCGGCAGCCGGAAAGCAACGTGATCCCTCAAAGCTGAGAGATGACCGACGGATCGCCTTCCGGGTTCTGCTGCGCTGCCGCACGTTCGATGATGGCCGGAACGACATTCTCGATCTGGTCTATCACCAGCGGGTTCAGCAGGTGGGCGCGGTGGATGAAGCCCTGGTCGCGCATGTGGCGGATCAGTTCCAGCATCGGGTCCCAGAAACCGTTGATATTGGCGAACACCATCGGCTTGGCGTGACGGCCAAGCTGCGCCCATGTCATGATCTCGACGATCTCTTCCAAAGTGCCAATGCCGCCGGGCAAAGTCACGAAAGCGTCAGACCGTTCGAACATCATGTGCTTGCGCTCGTGCATGTCCTTGGTAATAATCAGTTCGTTCAATTGACCGAGGGAATGGCGGGTCGCTTCCATGTCGACCAGAAAGTCCGGTATGATGCCGGTCACCTCTCCGCCATTGGACAAAACGCCGCTTGCGACGGCACCCATGATGCCTTTGGTGCCCCCGCCATAAACGAGGCGAATGCCGTGTTCGGCAATGGATTTTCCAAGCGCACGGCCTGCTTCCATGTAGGCTGGATCGCGTCCGGGCTGGGAGCCGCAATAGACGCAGATGGATCGAATCGGTGTATTTTCTTCAGTCATGGGACGAAGGAACTATGGGGCAGCCGATCCGTCAAGAAAATTTGGGGACTGATTGCCCGGAAATACCGGTTTTGCAGGCCTCCCGCTTGTGCGCACACGACTTAGACGCTAGCTATCGCAACTCAAGGACAGGAAAGTTACCCGGAGATTGATGATGAACAACAAAAGGGCCGGACTGCTGGCGCTTATCGTGCTTGGCGTCGCGACGCTGCTCATGGTCTTCTTCGTTCTCCCACGCATGTCGACCGACGACAAGCCGATTGGCGATGCCATCAATCAGGCCGGAAACGACGTCAAGAACAGCGTGGAGATGGGTGGCGAAAAAGCGGGCGACCTGCTGTCGGACGCTGCCAAGGAGACGGAAAACGTCGCCGACAAGGTTGGACGCCTGGCGGAATCGGCAAACCAGTCCATCAAGGACATGACAGGACGCTTCGCCGACAACAAGGTGCCCTCCAACGAAGAATTCGCGGCTGCGCGCCAGCGGGTGGAAAACTCGTTGAGGGAACTGAACAATATCGAGATACCCGAAGCACTCGACGAGACGACCTCGCGCCTGATCACGACGGCGCGTGCAGCGGCGGAACGGACCATCGCCTTCCTGCGTGAGCTGCCATCGGATGCAGCAGCGGCAGCGGCTCAGGTGCGTCGCCTCCCCGGCGTGTTCGCAGGCACCGACGATGGTGCGCCTTTTCCCGCTCAACCTGCAAACCCGCAGACGCCTGCTCCTGCAACGGCCCCGGCTCCCACCACAGGCGACGCGGCAATACTGCCGACCTTCGACGTTCTGCGCGTCGAGCCGGATGGTTCGGCCGTTATCGCTGGCAAGGCTGCGCCCGGCTCCAACCTGGAAATCGTCAACAACGGTCAGGTCATCGCAAAGACGACCGTCGAAGGCAGCGGTGATTTTGCCGCCGTTCTCGATAATCCGCTTGCACCTGGCGATCACGAAATCATCCTTCGCGCCACAGGCAAGGACGGCAAGGCGGCGCAATCCAAGGAAACCGCGACTGTCTCCGTGCCGTCGCAGAAAAATGGTGAGCTTCTGGCCATGGTGACGACACCGGGCAAGGCAAGCCGCGTGATGACCATGCCGGAGGCGCCACCGTCAGATCTGCAGGCGCAGGCGACAGCGCCGGCAACCACGCCTCAAAACAACGCGAACCCTTCGCCTGCCACTGCCGCTCCTGCCGCCAGCGCGCCACAGAGCCAGGCGGAAGCCGCAACGATCCGCGTCGTTGCCGTGGAGTTCGAGGGCACGAAAATTTTCGTTGCAGGCTCGGCTCCGGCCAACACCATGGTTCGCGTTCTGGTGGACGACAAGGCCATCGGCAGCATCAAGTCGGAAGCATCGGGCAGCTTCGTCGTTGAAGGCGATGTCGACCTGTCTGTCGGCGATCACGTCGTGACCGCTGAAGCACTGGACGCTGCGGGCAATGTCACCGTTCGTGTGCGCGTACCTTTTGCGCGCCCCCAGATGGATCAGGCCACCGTTGCCATGCAGCAGACGCCTGCTCAACCATCTGCGCCGACCTCCTCCGCTCAGACCCAAGACACGGCCAACGGCACACAGGCACCCGCCGCTGTCAGCGATCGCGCGGCGTTCGAGTCCCTCCGCGTCGACGTCACGAAGGCATTTGCCATTCTTTCCGGCCTTTACAAGGACGGCAAGACGCCCGCCTCGGATGAGGTTGCGGCGGCGAAATCGGCCACGGCAATCGCGCTTCGGTCGCTGGCGGAATTCCGCACGGCCGCAACAGCCGATGCAGCCTTTACCGCATTCGTCACCGATATTTCGGCAAAGGCGCGCACCCTGCTGTCGGTCATCGACGGTCTGCCCAACGATGTTGCCGCGATTGGCAAACAGATTGCCGGATTGACCGATCGCTTCGCGGAACTCAACGCTCCCCTGCCCGCCACGGCGGAACCTGCCGAGGCCGCGCCGCAGGCTGCAACCGGCCCCAAGACCTTCGAACAGGCACCTCTTGCACAGAGCGAAGGCGCGGTCATCATTCGTCGCGGCGATACGCTGTGGCAGATTTCCCGCCGCGTTTACGGTCAGGGTGTGCGCTACACCACCATCTATCTCGCCAATCAGGACCAGATCAAGAATCCAGACCTGATCGAACCCGGCCAGATTTTCGGCGTTCCCGAAAACGCCCTGCCGAATGCGGAAGAACTGCATCGCAAGCGCCTGCTGAACCGGTAATCCCGGCGGCAAAAGGCATTGCAATGATGTTGCATCAGCCTTATCTCATCATCACACGGCGGCTCGATGAGGGCCGCCGTCTTGCTGTCTGCAGTCCGGCAGACCACCGGAGCAGAGCATGAGCGACAAGCAAAAGACGATTTCCGCGGATGCAGGCAATCCGCTGCAAACCATCATCAACCTGTGGCCCTACATGTGGCCGAAAGGCAGGCCGGACCTCAAGATGCGCGTGGTCTGGGCGACTTTCTTTCTCATCGTCGCAAAATTCGTGCTCATTTCCGTTCCCTATTTTTTCAAGTGGGCGACGGATGCGCTGAATGGCAAGCTGGACATGGCCGGGATCGTTCCCGTGTTCCTTCTGGGTGCCGTCGTGCTGGTCGTCGCCTATAATCTGACGCGTCTCATTCAGATCGGGCTCAATCAGCTGCGCGACGCGCTGTTTGCCAGCGTGGGCCAGCACGCCGTTCGCCAGCTGGCCTACAAGACCTTCGTGCATATGCATCGGCTGTCGCTGCGCTTCCATCTGGAGCGCAAGACGGGCGGCCTCTCCCGCGTCATCGAGCGCGGCACGAAGGGTATCGAAACCATCGTGCGCTTCACCATCCTCAACACGGCACCGACCTTCATCGAGTTTCTGCTGACGGCTGTCATTTTCTGGCTGTCCTACGGCTTCTGGTATGTGGCGGTTACCGTCGTTACCGTTTGGGCCTATATCTGGTTTACCGTCAAAGCCAGCAACTGGCGCATCGGCATCCGCCGCTCGATGAACGACAGCGACACCGACGCCAACACCAAGGCGATCGACTCTCTGCTCAACTTCGAGACGGTCAAGTATTTCGGTAACGAGCAGATGGAAGCGACGCGCTTCGATGCGTCCATGGCGCGCTACGAGAAATCGGCGACGGCCATCTGGACCTCGCTGGGTTGGCTCAACTTCGGCCAGGGCGTCATCTTCGGCATCGGTTCGACCATCATGATGGTCATGTCGGCGCTTGCGGTTCAACGCGGCGAACAGACGATCGGCGATTTCGTCTTCATCAATGCTCTGCTGCTGCAGCTTTCCGTACCGCTCAACTTCATCGGCTTCGTCTATCGCGAAATCCGGCAGGGCCTGACGGACATCGAGGAGATGTTCGACCTTCTGGAGGTCGAAGCGGAAGTCGTGGACTCGCCCGATGCCAAAGAGCTTCAGGTCGGCCCCGGCGCACTCTGTTTTCGCGATGTGCATTTTGCCTATGATAAGGAACGCCCTATCCTCAAAGGCATTTCCTTCGATGTGCCGGCGGGCAAGACCGTCGCCATCGTCGGACCGTCAGGTGCGGGCAAATCCACCCTGTCGCGTCTGCTCTATCGCTTCTACGACATTCAGAGCGGTGCCATTACCATCGACGGGCAGGATATTCGCGAGGTCACGCAAAAGAGCCTGCGTTCGCGGATCGGCATGGTGCCGCAGGATACTGTGCTGTTCAACGACACGCTGGCCTACAATATTCGTTATGGTCGGCCGGACGCCACAGAAGACGACGTCATGGCTGCTGCCAATGCCGCCCAGATCAGCGGTTTCATCAGCAAGCTGCCACATGGTTACCTGACCATGGTCGGCGAACGCGGCTTGAAATTGTCCGGCGGCGAAAAACAGCGTGTCGCCATTGCACGTACCATCCTGAAAGCACCGCCGATCCTCATTCTCGACGAGGCGACATCGGCACTCGATACGCATACGGAACAGGAAATTCAGAGCGCGCTGGACGTTGTTTCGCGCAACCGCACCACGCTCGTCATCGCTCACCGGCTTTCCACCGTCATCGGCGCGGATGAGATCATCGTGCTGAAAGACGGCACCATTGCAGAACGCGGCACCCATGCGTCGCTGATCGCCTCCGGTGGCCTCTACGCGTCCATGTGGAGCCGCCAGCGGGAAGCTATCCAGGCGGAAGAACGGCTACGGGAAGTGCGCGAAAAAGACGATCTGGGCGTGGTCGACCGCGGCGAACCCGCGCATTGACAGGTATAACCCTGCGCTTGCAGCGGGAACGCATTGCCCGTCGCGCGGTTTGCCTGTAGTCACCTATGCGTGTTTTGTCGCAACAGGGCGTGAATATCGTCGCTGGATGACTATATGTCGGTCACTCACGCAACGCATCGCGGTTGTGATATGAGAGGCCGGAACAAAGCCTTGGCGGCGGGCGCTGATGTAAGATCGCGCCGATGCCCCGGGGCAGGCTGATTTGGATAAATTCGGAGAAGAAAGATCAATGAACCTGTTCGACACCATTCGCAACACCATCGTGCCGATCCATAAGGAAGGTTATGTTTTCGTTGCCGCCTTCTTCATCGCATCGCTGGTGCTTGGCTGGATAGCCGAACCGCTCTTCTGGGTCGGTCTCGTGTTGACGGCCTGGTGTGCCTATTTCTTCCGTGACCCGGAACGCGTCACCCCGCAGGATGACGATCTGATCATCAGCCCGGCCGATGGCAAGGTTTCGGCTGTGATGACCGTGGTTCCGCCGCTGGAACTGGAACTCGGCAAGGAGCCGATGGTTCGCATCTCGGTGTTCATGAACGTGTTCAACTGCCACGTAAACCGTGCGCCTGTTCGTGGCCGCATCATCAACGTCGCCTACCGCCCTGGCCTCTTCCTCAACGCCGAGGTCGACAAGGCATCGGAAGACAATGAGCGCAACGGTCTCGTCATCGAAACCGCACACGGCAAGGTCGGCGTCGTGCAGATTGCCGGCATGGTTGCCCGCCGCATCGTCTGCTGGGTCAAGCCGAACGAGCCGGTCGATGCCGGTGAGCGCTTCGGTCTGATCCGCTTCGGTTCGCGCCTCGACATCTTCCTGCCGGAAGGTTTCCAGCCACGCGTATCGGTCGGCCAGACTGCCATTGCCGGTGAAACCGTTCTTGCGGAATTCGGGTCTGCCAAGGGTCCGGTCATCAGCCGTCGCGGTTGATCACACGATAGGAAGCAGCACCATGGACACGCCAACGCCTTCGCAGAGCAATAACGACAAGCCCGAGATGATCAATGACAGCGGTCGCGGACCGCGCCTGCGGGAAATCCCGTTGCGGCTCGTCATCCCCAATCTCGTCACTGTGCTTGCCATTTGCGCAGGCCTCAGCGGTGTCAGGCTTGCCTTCGAAGGCCGCTTCGAACTCGCCGTCGCCATGGTTCTGCTGGCCGCCTTTCTCGATGGTGTCGACGGTCGCCTGGCACGCATGATGAAAGCGACATCGAAATTCGGTGCGCAGATGGATTCGCTGGCCGATATCGTCAATTTTGGCGTCGCGCCTGCCCTCGTGGTCTATGCCTACCTTCTCGATCAAGCCCGATCCTTCGGCTGGATTGCCGCTCTCATCTACGTCATTGCCGCGGGCCTTCGCCTCGCCCGCTTCAACGTCATGATCGAGCGCGAGGTCAAGGCGCCTTGGCAGAACGAATTCTTCGTCGGCGTGCCAGCGCCCATGGGCGCCATGCTGGTGCTGCTGCCCGTCTATCTCGGCTTCCTGGGCGTGGAGCCCAGCAAAACCTTCGCCTATATCGCCGCCGCCTATACGGTGCTGATCGGCTACTTCCTGATCAGCCGCCTGCCGGTCTGGTCCGGCAAATCGGAAAGCCGCATTCGCCGCGATCTGGTCATGCCAGCCATTCTCATCGTCGTTGTCTATGTCGCGCTGTTGATGAGCTTCACCTGGGAAGTGCTGGTCCTGACGGTTCTGGCCTATCTGGTTTTCCTGCCCTTCAGCGCCCGCATCTGGCACAAGCGTTATGGCACGCTGACCATCGATGAAGATGCCCATGGCGACCATCACGATGGAATGGGCATGGACCGCGGCATTTGAGCGGCAGCAACCCCCGGCTTCAATGTGGCAGGGGCAAGGCGCAGGCCGTACACGAAATGTCGCAGACTGCAATTTTCAATTGATTAAAATTGCCTCGAATTCGTCACGATTCCTGTCGAGAGAGATCATCAAGAACACCATCGAATCGATGGCTTCAAGGGGAACTCCGGAGACAGACATGAGCGACACGACCAAGATCGAAACACCGGCAAAACCGGACTTGAACAGCCACTACAGACCGCTTGGTCTGAAGGCCGTAGCGGCAGCAGCGATGATGCTGACACCAAAGCCGAAGACAGCCAAGACGGCCTGACTTTTCAGCCCATGTTTTCTTCGTTATCCCGCCATTTGCAGCGGGATAACGCATCGGAAGCCGTTGCTTCCGTCAAAACAAAGACATCTGTCCATCGTCCTTCGCAACAGGCTTTGAAGCCGGAGCAAGGGTCTCGGCGACCGGCTCCAGAATATCCGCACCGGTATTGGCGACCTTGTTGACCTTGTCGGACACCGGAATCATCTCGAAAAAATCCTCGTCAGCCGCCTTCATCAAATCCTTGACCGCACGCGGTTCCTGCGTTTTGCAGTCCAGCCAACGGCTGAAATCTTCGGGTGCGATCACCACAGGCATACGGTCGTGAATCCGTCCTATAGAACGGTTGGCGGAGGTGGTGAGGATCGCACCTGTATCGACTTCGGATCCGTCCGCGGAAGACCACGTTTCCATCAGACCCGCGAAAGCGACGATACCGCCGCGTTTCGGCTTGATGTGGAAAGCCTGCGCCTTACCGCCCTCTTCCTTGGTCGGTCTGCGCCATTCGTAAAATCCGGTGGCGGGAATGAGAACGCGGCGATGGCGCATGGCTGCGCGGAACGAAGCCTTGCCGATTGCGGTCTCGGATCGCGCATTGATCAGAAGCGGAAACTCCTTCGGGTTCTTCACCCATCCCGGCAGAAAACCCCAGCGCACCAGCATGGCCTGTCGGTTGGGCAGATTGCTGCCCGGTTCTTGCCGTTCACCCTCGACGATGACGAGAATAGGCTGCGTCGGCGCGATGTTGAGGCGGGCTGGAAAATCCTCAAGGCCGATAATGCCGAAATGATCTGCCACCTCTTCCGGCGTCGTATTCAGGTTGAACCGTCCACACATGGCTGTCCCTTACGCTCTTGGGGCAAACAGGATGATGGATGCACCGGCGAGGCAGATCGCACCGCCCGCCACATCCCATCGATCCGGTACCTGCCCTTCCACGCTCCAGAGCCAGACGAGGGACGCCGCGATATAAATACCGCCATAGGCCGCATAGGCGCGCCCCGCCGCATCGGTCGGAACCAGTGTCAGAAGCCAGGCGAACACGGCCAGCGATGCCACGCCCGGCAACAGCCATGCCATGGACTTACCCATGCGCAACCAGGCCCAGAAGGCGAAGCACCCGGCAATTTCAGCCAAAGCGGCGGCGGCGTAGATGAGGTAGAGTTTCATATGCGGTCTTGGCCTTGCCATTCAGGTGGTGTTTTCGATTCCTTTGGCGCATCATAGCGCAAGCAGACCGATGTTGAATGCCGCGCATCCCGAAGAGTGCCTCTTATTGGAAATCGTGTCATGACCCTCAAACTCCACCTCCATCCGCTCTCCTCATTCTGCCACAAGGTGCTGATTGCGCTTTATGAAAATGAAACGCCTTTTGAACCTGTTATCGTCAACTTCTCGGATACCGATTCAAGGCGGGCGTTTCTTGATCTCTGGCCCATGGGGAAAATTCCGGTCCTGCAGGACGATGCGAACGGCGTAACGCTTCCCGAAACAAGCATCATCATCGAGTATGTGCATCGGCACTATCCTGGTAGCGCGAAGCTATTGCCGGAAGGCGCAGAGCACGCGTTGCAGACGCGGCTCTGGGACCGCTTCTTCGATCTCTATATCCATATGCCCATGCAACGAATCGTGGCGGAACGTCTGCGTCCGCAGGATCATCTCGATCCGCACGGTGTGGCCGAAGCCTATGCGACATTGGACAGGGCCTACTCCATTCTCGAAAAGCAGATGTCGCAGAGACTTTGGTCGAGTGGCGACCATTTCTCCCTGTCGGATTGCGCTGCTTCTCCTGCCCTGTTCTATGCATCGATCCTGCATCCATTCGGCCCAGACATGCCCAACACGGCGGCCTATTTCGAACGTTTGATGGAACGACCCTCCATCGCGCGCACGATTGCCGAAGCGCGCCCTTATTTCCAGTATTTTCCCTTCAAGGAGAGGATGCCGCCACGTTTCCTGCAAGGTTGACGCCATAATGGAGGGCATGAACCTTAAAAGGACGATGCATGCCCCTTCCCCAACCGGCCTCCTCCGCTATCCTGCGACGCGGCGAGCGTTTGCTCCTCGTTCGTCGGATCAACCCACCGTCGCAGGATATGTATGCGTTTCCGGGTGGGCGGGGCGAGCCGGGAGAAACGCCAGGCGAGACAGCTTTGCGTGAACTGACGGAAGAAACCGGCATCGTTGGACGCCATCCACAGCTTTTCACCACCTACGATCTGAAAAGCCATGATGTGGATGGACACCTGACCAGCCACTTCTTCCTGTCCGTCTTTACGGTTGAGGCCGATGACAGCACGATTGCGGCGGCAGCGGATGATGCCGCCGATGCCGGATGGTACACGCTGGAGGAAATCCGGGCTCTCCCGGTGCCGGAAAGCGTGCTGGAATGCGCACAACATGTCCTGGGCCAGTTGCAATGCTGAGGAGAATCGCGGCTACTGAGAGGACGTTGTTGAAACGACATGTCGGGTAATGCGTAAACTGATGAAACGACGAATTTGCCTTTCGCTGCTTCTTGGCCTTGGTCTGATGATGCCTTTCGCGTCGCAGACCGTTGCGCAGCCGTCTGTGCTGTCGCCATCTGCACCAGCGCAGCAGAGCAAGCCCGCACCCTATGACAATCAGATGGCCCGGCTCTCGGAAATTCTGGGCGCCGTGCAATATCTGCGCACTCTCTGCCCCGCCACCGGGTCGGAGGAATGGCGCAAATCCATGAGCGATCTCTTGGCTGCTGATACAGCCAGCGAGCCGCAGCGCAAGCAGCGCATGACGGCGGCATTCAACCGCGGGTATCGCACATTCGCTGCCGTTCACACGGCATGCACACCGGCTGCCATTGCAGCGGAAGAGAAATACCGTATCGAAGGGGCAACACTGGCACAAGAAATTGCGTCGAGGTTCGGAAATTAGAGGTTTATTAACCTCTTTTGACCGCAGGCCGTGCCGTTTTGATAAAAGACTGTT
This sequence comes from Rhizobium sp. Leaf262, assembly GCF_001422245.1. GTDB lineage: Bacteria > Pseudomonadota > Alphaproteobacteria > Rhizobiales > Rhizobiaceae > Agrobacterium. The sequence goes on along the minus strand of NZ_LMMM01000019.1, from coordinate 117,088 downwards.
AGAGTTGTTAACAGGGTGGTAACGAGTTGCCTGCCTGTCGAGGATGAAAGATGCAAACAAGCCGTAACGAAATCCAGGACATGATCGTGCATGAAAAGATGCAGGTCGCTCTGGAACATCAGAACGAAGCATGGGCAGATGGTATGGCCGATGGCATCGAGCCAGAGATCATCGCCGACGCTGCCATTGCTCTGGCTATGCGCGAAACCATCCGTATGCACGGTGAAGCAGGCGCAGAAGCGATGCTGGAATCGTTGCGTCAACGAATGCTCGAGGGTGAGTTTTCCCCGCATCGCATAATTCAATAAGCCGGAGTTCAGTCATGTCTTGCTCTCGCAAGGGGCTTTTGCGGTCTTCCGCCGCGTTTTCATTGATGATTTCGCTGACGCTTGCCGCTGTCAGCATTCCTCAGGGTGCGTTCGCGCTTTCCGAACTCAAGCCCGCACCGGGCGCTGCCAGTGATCAGAGTGAAAAGCCTGCCGAGAAGCCGCAGCCCGTCGAGCCGGATTCCGTCGAAGGCGATTCGGACGGCATGCCCATGCCGGAACCTCTCGTGAACCGCCAGTCCGGCCAACAGGCTCAGCCGGAACAGAGCGAAGCGCCGCAGATTTCCGCCCAGATCGAACATGATATCAGCAAGGCTCCCGAGCCGGTGCGTCGCCTGCGGCAACTCATCATCGATGCGGCCTCGACCGGCAACATCGAAAAGCTGCGCCCGTTGGTCAATCCCGGCCCCAATCAGGCCCGTGTGGATGGCGATGGCAGCGACGACCCGATCGCCGCCCTGAAAAGCTTTTCTGGCGATCCCGATGGCCTTGAGGTTCTCGCCATCATCATCGATCTGCTGTCGACGGGTTATGCCCATATCGACGCAGGCACGCCCGATGAAATGTATGTCTTTCCGTATTTCGCCGGGAAATCCCTGACGACGCTGACCCCGCCCGAGAAGGTGGAGTTGCTGCGTATCATCACGGCAGGCGATCTGGCCGATATGCAGGAATATGGCAATTACAGCTTTTATCGCATCGGCATCTCGCCGGACGGCCAGTGGAAGTTCTTCACGGCGGGCGACTAATGTCACCGTGGTGACTGAGGTCACCACGCTTGCCGTAGCGGATCAAAAACCCTAACTGTTCGAGATAAACCAACCGAACGGTAACGCCCATGCCTTCCGCCTATCTTCCCGACCGCGCCTTCATCCGTGTTTCCGGTACCGGAGCCACGGATTTCCTTCAGAATCTGATCACGCCCGATCTGGACGCGCTTCCGGATGGTGAGGCCCGTGCAGGCGCCCTGCTCACACCGCAAGGCAAGATCATGTTCGAATTCCTGATCTGGCGGAAGCAGGAGGCGTACGTCATCGAGACGGGTGCTGACCAGCAGGACGCATTTCTTCGCCGATTGACAATGTACAAGCTGCGCGCACCCGTCGATCTGGCCGCGGACGAGACCAAAGGCGTCAGCGTTTTCTGGGACGAAAGCGCGCCGCCACAGGCCGTGAGAGACAGCCGCTTTGCCAAGGCTGGCGTCGATCTTTTTCGATTGCCTGGCCCGTCCTCCAGCGGAGATGCTCGTGCCTATGAGGCTCTTCGTATTGCCCATGGCATTGTCGTGGCCGGCACTGACTACGCCCTTAACGACGCCTTCCCGCATGATGTGTTGATGGATGTCAATGATGGCGTCTCTTTCAAAAAGGGCTGTTTCGTCGGTCAGGAAGTCGTCTCGAGAATGAAACATCGCGGCACAGCCCGCCGGCGCGTCGTCATCGTCCACGCAAAGGGTGACCTGCCGGCGACAGGCACCGAAATCATGGCAGGCGGCAAGACGATCGGCGCGCTCGGCACGGTGCTCGGTGCCGATGGCCTTGCGATCATCCGTACGGATCGTGCGGCGGAGGCGATGGCGTCAGGCGCGGATATGACGGCGGCGGGCGTGGCTGTGACCGTGTCCCTTCCTGCCTGGACCGGCATCAGCTTTCCCACGGTCGACCCGACAGCGGCAGCGGACGACTGATCGTGCCCGCGCCAAAGACACCCCGCGCATGGCAACGCATGCTCTCCGGCAGGCGGCTTGACCTGCTGGACCCTTCGCCCCTCGACGTCGAACTGTCGGATATTGCCCATGGCCTCGCACGGGTAGCGCGCTGGAACGGCCAGACACGTGGCGACCATGCCTTTTCCGTTGCCCAGCATAGCCTCATTGTCGAGAACGTCTTCTGCCGCATGAATGCGGCCGCGTCACCAGATGACATGCTGCTCGCCCTGCTGCACGATGCGCCGGAATATGTCATCGGTGACATGATTTCCCCGTTCAAATCCGTGGTGGGTGGCGGCTACAAGCTGGTTGAGAAGCGGCTTGAGGCGGCGGTCCATCTGCGTTTCGGTCTGCCGCCCCACGCCAATCGCGACCTGAAAGACCGGATCAAGAAAGCCGATACGGTTGCCGCCTATTTCGAAGCAACCGAACTTGCCGGGTTTTCGATGGCGGAAGCGAAGAAGTTTTTCGGCCTGCCACGCGGCATCACGAAAGACATGATCGACATCGAACCTGCACCGGCGCTCGAAGCGCAAAGCCGCTTCATGGAGCGTTTCGATGCCATAGAAGCACGTCGGAAGACTGGACCATGAGTGCCATCGTCGTTTCACCGCTATCCCGCATCGCCGAGATGGCCGTGCGCCACAAATCCCGCGAGATGATCACGCTCATCGCCAAGGAGCAGGCGTTCCATCGCCCGGCGGTGATTTCGGCCGACCGACATCTGACCTTGCAGATGAACGACATAACGTTCAAGGGCACGGACAAGCTGATCGCACCCGACGAGGCCCATGTTCAGCAGGTGATCGATTTTGCCCGCGGCTGGGACCAGTCGGCACCGCTTCTGGTTCACTGCTGGATGGGTGTTTCCCGTTCCCCTGCTGCCGCTATCATCGCCGTTCTTGCCGTACAGCCACAGCAGGATGACGCAACCCTCGCCGCGCGACTGCGTGCCGTATCACCCTATTCCACACCCAATTCCCGTATCATCGAGATAGGCGATCGCCTGCTGGGGCGCGGTGGAGCACTGATTGCCGCCATCAAGACCATCGGACGCGGTGCTGATACCGATGGCAACGTGCCTTTCGTTCTGCCGCTTAGCGACACCCTTTGAAGTCCCTTTTTTAGTTTGGCGTGCTGCGTCACCATCTCCTTTCAAATTCTTGCGGGAATATGGTTATACGACGCGATAAGAAGGAAATCCTTGCGGCGACAGATTCGCCTTGAGGCATTTTCGATGGAGCAAAACGGGTGACCCTTCGTTTCAACTCCGCATGTCAACGAAAAGAGGTTGTGATCCATGGAGCAGCAGACCACCGATATCATCGTCGCGTCACAGGCGGCACTCCGTCAGGCAAGTGCGCTGATGGTGCAATATTCCTTCTCGATCGTGGGCGCGCTCGTTCTGCTCATTATTGGCTGGATCGCCGCTACCTTGCTCCAACGCTGGTCATTCGAAGGTCTGTCGCGCATTCGCGGTTTCGATGAAACGCTTGCCCGCTTCTTCTCGGGTGTCGTCCGCTACGTCGTCCTCATCCTCGTACTCGTCATGGTGCTGGGCCAGTTCGGTGTGCAGACTGCATCCATTCTCGCCGCCCTCGGCGCCGCGGGTCTTGCTGTGGGTCTGGCCTTGCAAGGCACGCTGCAAAACATCGCCGCTGGCATCATGCTGCTGGTTCTTCGGCCCTTCCGCGTCGGCGAATATATCGAAACCAGTGCCGTCAGCGGCACGATCGTTGAAATCGGACTGTTCGCCACCGAGCTCAAGACCAGCGATGGCCTTTATCGCCTTGCGCCGAACTCGACGCTCTGGAACGTGCCGATCACCAATTACAGCCGTTTTCCCTCGCGCAGGCACGAGCTCAGCATCACCGTTCCCAAGGGTGAAAGCACAGCTGCGGCGCAGGAATTACTGACCGATCTTGCCCGCTCAGACAGCCGCGTGCTTCTCGATCCAGCGCCCACGACCTTCGTCGATTCCGTCAGCAACGACAGTGCCACGGTCACCTTGCGTTACTGGGCGCGCAGCGAAAACTGGTTTGCCACCACACGCGACATGACGAAAGCGCTGAAGGCTGCCTTCGACGATCGTGAAGCGCGCATCGCCAGCGAGAATGCGCAAACCGCATGATGCCAACCCCTGCACGGCCTGCGATGTCACGCGATTGTTCACATTGGGAACACATCGTTCGCAAATCGCGGGATTGCGCCTTGGGGCATTTAGAAAGACATAAGAGAGGCAAGACAGAGACTGGGAGATAAGCATGACATCCGCACTTGGCATTCACCACATCACGATGATCACCCGCAAGGTGCAGGCCAATGTGGATTTCTATGCGGGCTTTCTGGGGCTGCGGCTCGTCAAGCGAACGGCGGGCTTCGAAGACGCGATGCAACTGCATCTCCTGTATGGCGACGAGCAGGGATCGCCGGGGTCCCTCCTGACATTCCTCGTCTGGGAAGACGGCGGACAAGGACGCGTCGGTTTCGGCCAGACGCTGGAAGTCTCGCTTGCCATCGATCCGGCGAGCATCGGTTTCTGGCTGACACGCGCACTGCAGGCGGGTGTGCGGACGGAAGGACCGACGGATGAGTTCGGCGAACCTGTCATTCGGCTCAAGGACCCGGACGGCATCATCGTCAAGCTGGTCGGCACTCATGCGTTTTCAGACGCAGCGCCCCATGCGGCACCGGGCATTCCGCTGGAACACGCGGTTCGCCGTATCCGTGGCGCAACCATGTTGAGCGAAGTACCGGAAGAAACCGAAAGTTTTCTGGCCTCGCATTTCGGCTACGTCAGGCTCGATCAAAGCGGCAGCACCCGCCGCATGGCGTCCGCATCGGGCGACATCATCGATGTGCGGGATGCGGCGGGCTTCTGGTCGAGCGCACCCGGCACCGGCACGGTCGATCATATTGCATTTCGCGCCAAAGACATGGACGAACTCAACCAGACACTGGCCGCACTGAAATCGCTCAACTCCTCCACCACCAACGCCCATGACCGAAAATATTTCGAATCGCTTTACGTTCGCGAACCCGGTGACGTCCTGATCGAGATGGCAACGGACGCACCCGGCATGACGGTGGATGAACCTCTGGAAAAACTGGGACAAGACCTGTTCATTCCGCCGCTTTTCATGCGTGACGAAGAGGATGTGCGTGTGGCCCTGCCGCAGTTTTCGATGCCCGGCGAGGAACGGGTGATTTACCGCGACCTCCCCTTCGTGCACCGGTTCTACACCCCCGCAGAACCAGATGGCAGCGTCATCATTCTGCTACACGGCTCGGGCGGTAGCGAGACGAGCCTGATGTCGCTTGCCCACAAGGCAAATCCGCGCGCCACGCTGCTTGGCTTGCGCGGTCGCAGCACGGAAGAAGATATTGCACGGTGGTTTCGCCGTTTCGCAGACCTGCACTTCGATGAAAAGGATATTGCCTCGGAAGCCGAAGCCTTTGCCGCCTTCATGGAGGAAGCAATTCAGGCCTACCGCCTCGACCGCGACAAACTCAGCTTTATCGGCCATTCCAACGGCGCGAATTTTCTTGCCGCGTCTCTTTCCCTCTACCCGGAATTTGCGGCCGATGCGCTTCTGCTGCGCCCGATGCCGGTGCTGACCCATTGGCCGGACGCCGATCTTTCCGGCAAGCGGTTTACTCTCGCAGCAGGCGAAACCGACAGGCGCAGGGAAAAGGCATCGACGCTGCGTGAGCACCTTCTGGCCAACCGCGCCGATGCGGATGTCGTGATCGTGCATCATGGACACGAGCTCGGCCTTGACGATGTGGAGCTCGCCAAACGCTGGGCAAAAGGGCTGTCCACAACCGGCCTTGCATAAGCGGCGGAAAAAGGCTTAAAAAACAGGATCATATTCGAGGTCCTTATGACATCTTTTCTGCTGTTTCTGATCATCGGCTACGTCGTTGCCTTCTTCTACACGCTCAACGCAAGCATCAAGAACTCGCGGCGACTGGATGCAGTCGAAAAGGAACTGACGGCGCTGAAGGCGCAGATCGCCACTGGCACCGTGACGGTGGCCGAGGCAGTGCCTGCAACCACCCTCTCGAAAGAGGGCGATGCGGAGGCCGAAGCGCCCGTTCCACAAGCAGATGCGAAGCCCGAAGCGAAAGAGACGGAACTGCCGATCGCCGCACAGGCAGCGGCGCGGGAGCCAGCCCCTGAAGATGACGCCACGCAGACGCTGGTTCTGCCGGTTTTCAGCCGCGAGAAGGAAAGTTTCGAAAGCAGGCTCGGTGCTCGCTGGGCGGTGTGGGCCGGTGGTCTGGCGCTGGCGCTCGGTGGTATCTTCCTCGTCAAATATTCGATCGAAAGCGGCCTGTTGAGCCCCGCCGTGCGACTGGCAATGGCCGCGATCTTCGGCCTTCTGCTCATGGCGGCAGGCGAAGCGATCCGCCGCAAGGCTGTTCCCGGCATCGAGGCTGCCTATGCCAACGCAATGATCCCCGGCATTCTGACGGCGGCAGGGTCGCTGACGCTGTTTGGCGTGGTCTATGCCGCCTACGGAATTTACGACTATATCGGGCCGACGACAGCGTTCGTCATCCTTGCGGTCGTGGCTCTGGCAACACTTGCGCTGTCGCTGTTGCACGGGCAGGCACTGGCCGGGCTTGGCCTGTTCGGCTCCATGATCACGCCAGCACTGATCTCGACCGAGACACCCAATATCTGGGCGCTTTTCGTCTTTCTCACCATATCCTGGCTTGCGACCGCCCTTGCCGGGCGCAGTCAGCGTTGGCACATCGTCCCGGCCCTTGCCAATATCGGGCTTGGCCTCTGGGCGCTCGGCTACATGACGTTCACCGACATCATCAAGGCGGAACCCGTCATCGCCGGCCTCATGGCCATGATTGCCGGATCGATATGGATCTGGCCCGGAAAATATTCCACGCATGCAAATGAACTCAGCGTCTACGGCCCACGCTCCGGCGGCTATTTCCCTGTCGTCGCCAAACTCATGGGCCGCCCGCCGATCGTCCTGAACCTGACGCTTGCGATGGCCATCGTTCTGCCTGCCGTCTGGTTTTCCGTCATCGAAACGGCGTTGACCATGCATCCGGCATTTCCAATGGCGGTGCTGATCCTTGGGCTGGCTGCCTATGGCGCAGGACGCAACCACGCCGTATGGCCCGCCATCTTCGCCGCACTGGCAGCCCTCGGCTGCGCCAACCTCATGGCGCAGATCGGTCTCGATTTCCTTCCGGCGCTGGGCGGCGGCGGCGTGACGGCCTTGGCCGCCACGCCCGTCGACAACGGCATACAGGCATCCGTCATTCGCGTCATGGGCATTCTGTTCCTGCTGTTCGGTGCCGAAGCGGTGCGCCGGAGAAGCGCCAATGATCCGTCCTTCGGTGCGCTGTGGGCCGCCATAGCCTCAACCGTGCCCCTGGGTCTCGGCATCATCAGCTTCGTGGAATACGGAAATCTGGGACGGGACTGGCTGCACGCGGCTTATGGTCTCTCCATCGGCCTCGTTCTGCTCGGCAGCGCGTACAGGCTAAGCCTGAAGCGTGACGATGCCTTCGAATGGCCGATCAATATCATGACCATCGGTTCGTTTCTCGCCTTCACCTTCCTCGTGCATACGCTGACATCGGGGCTTGCCACTACCATTCTCATTCCCGTCATCGGCTTCGGCTATGTGCTCGCCACGCGTCAAAGCCGTTGGGCAGCGTTGCCATGGACGATGGCGATTGCCTGCATCTTCGTCCTCGGCCGCATTGCCTGGGAGCCCACCATCGTCGGTCCCCAGAACCTCGGCACCACGCCCGTCTTCAACGCACTTCTGCCAGGCTACGGTATTCCGGCCCTGCTCGCGGTAGCCTCAGCTTGGTTGCTGCGCGACTGGCCGGGCCTTCGCGTGAAGAATTTTCTGCAGGCCGTCGCCAGCCTCATGGCGCTTCTTGCCGTGGCCATCCTCGTGCGTCATGCCATGAATGGCGGTGTCTTGACCGAAACCGTGCCGACGCTTGGCGAACAGTCCATCTATACGCTGCTCACCATCGGGATGTCGGGAGTTCTGATGACGCTCGATCTGAAAAGCCCGAGCCCGGTTTTCCGGTACGGTTCGATGCTGGCCGGTATCGTGGCCATGTTCAACGTTCTTGTTGCGCATTTCATCGGTCTCAACCCTTATTTCACCGGCGAAAACACCGGCCCCTGGCCGGTCATCAACCTGCTTTTGATCGGCTATCTTCTGCCGGCCCTCGCCTATGGTGGGCTTGCCTGGTACGCACGCGGAAAACGGCCTCAGCTCTATGTGACGCTTCTGGCGCTGTGTGGTGCCGCGCTTGGCTTTGCCTGGGCGACACTGTCGGTCCGCCGCTTCTGGCAGGGCGAGAATATCGCCGACTGGAAGGGCTTCCTTCAGGGCGAAACCTATAGCTACTCCGTCGTCTGGCTGGCCATCGGCGTGCTGCTGCTGGTGCTAGGTTCCCGCTTCGATGCCAAGAGCCTGCGTCTTGCCTCGGCGGCACTTGTGTTTCTCGCAGTTGCCAAGGCCTTCCTGATCGACATGAGCAATCTGGAGGGTGTTCTGCGCGCCCTGTCCTTCATCGGTCTTGGTGTGGTGCTGATCGGCATCGGTCTTTTCTATCAGAAAATCCTCACCGCCCGGCCCAAGCCGCAGGAAGCGCAGGGGTGATTGCACACCCCTGCCCCACCCTCTAAACAACACTCTCGACGACAGAGGGGAATCACATGCGGCCAGAGGCTTTCGCACCGTTTGAGCAGCTTGCCGAAACATTGATACCGCATGCGACGGAAGGCGATGACGGCTCGCACGATCTGGCCCATATCCATCGCGTCTTTCGCAATGGCCTGCGCATTCACGCCATAGAAGGCGGAAACGGACCTGTTCTTGCCGCCAGCGTATTGCTGCATGACTGCGTCGCGGTGGAGAAGAACTCACCGTTGAGGTCTCAGGCCTCCCGGCTTGCGGCGGAAAAAGCGTCCGCTATCCTTGCAGCACTTGGCTGGGTCGATGCGGATATCGACGCCGTTTCCCATGCAATCCTCACGCACAGCTTCTCGGCCAACCTCGAACCGCAGACGCTGGAGGCGAAAATCCTTCAGGACGCAGATCGTCTGGATGCGATCGGCATGGTGGGTGCGGCGCGCTGCTTCTATATCGCGGGACGGCTGGGTTCCGCATTGTATGATTCCGAAGATCCGCTGGCGAAAAACCGACCGCTGGACGACCGGGCGTTTGCCATCGATCATTTCGAAAACAAGCTTTTCAAGCTCGCGGATGGGTTCAACACGCAGACCGGGCGGCAGATCGCCGCCGAGCGGCACCAGCGATTGAAACAGGTTCTCGACCTGTTTCTGGATGAGATATGAGGCCCGACATGCGTATAACCGAACTCAACATCTACCCGCTCAAGAGTGCCCGCGGCATCGCCTTATCTGAAAGCCCGATTTCAGCCGAAGGACTGCCGGGAGACCGGCGCGCCATGCTGGTCGACCCTTCCGGGCATTTCATCACCCAGCGTGAATTGCCGCAGATCGCACAGATCACCGTCAAGGCCGAAGGAACCGGCTTTCGCCTGTCCATCGATGGCAAGGCCGATATCCTTGCTGGCCCGTGCGAACAGCGTATCGAAGCCACCGTCTGGAAATCCGTGGTGGATGCTGCCGTGGCTGACGAGGACGTCAACGAGACATTGTCCGGCTGGCTCGGACGAACGTTGAAACTGGTGATGTTCGACGAAAAATCACACCGCATCGCCAGCCCGGAATGGGCAGGTGCGGAAACGCCCGTAACCTTTGCAGACGGATATCAGATCCTGCTGACAACAACAGCGTCGCTCGCAGCGCTGAACGAGAACATGGCTGCCAATGGCGAAGGCCGGATCGGCATGGAGCGTTTCCGTCCCAATATCGTACTCGACACGGACGAAGCCTGGGTGGAAGATCGATGGGCGGCGCTTGAGATCAATGGCATCCGCTTCGACCTCGTCAAACCCTGCACGCGCTGCATCATGACCACTCAGGACCAACAAACCGGCTCCCGCGATGGTCCATCTCCGATGAAAGCGATGGGACGTCTGCGCATGTCCGCCGACCGGCGCGTTCCCGGTGTCCTGTTCGGCTGGAACCTGACGCCCACGGGCGAAGGCCGTATTGCAGTGGGCGATGTCGCGCAGGTGGTGGAACACCGTGCGGACGGCTGGGCCCTGAAGACGCGCGGCTGATCAGGGCTTTCTGGCCGCCACCATCAGAAAGATCGGGCGGCGATTTTCATTTGCCATGTCCGGTCGCTGTGCAATCAAGGCTGCATCGGCCTTGGGTTCGGCCAGCTGTTCAATCGCGAAACCGGCGTCGATCACACCATTGACGATACTTGATACCGTTCGGTGGTATTTGACGACATCATCGGCCATCCAGTTGGAGTGACGCTCGCCCTCCTGTTGATAGTTGTCCAGCGGCCAGTGCAGCACTTTGCCGTCCTTGCCATAGTACCAGTCCTGCTTTTCCAGCGCGGTGAACACGGGATGTTCGATAGAGAAGACAAACGCACCCTGAGGTTTGAGCACGTCGAAGACCATCTTGAAGGTGGCATCCAGATCCCGAACATAATGCAACGCCAGCGAACTGAGGACGATATCGAAACTCTGCGCCGGAAAGCCGATATCCTCTATGGCGCCGAGACGGTATTCGATATTCTCACCACCATTGATTTGCGCTGCGCGCGCCAGCATCTTCTCTGACAGATCGATGCCGATGACCCGGCGTGCGCCCTGCGTCTCGGCATAGCGGCAGTGCCAGCCAAAGCCACAGCCTAAATCCAGAACAGTCTGGTTCGCGAATGTCGGCAGCATCGCGCGCAGCTCATGCCACTCTCCTGCCTGCTCCAACCCGCCGACGGAACGTGGCATGGCGCTGTAACCGGAAAAGAAATCCGGATCGTCATAGATGTTCTGTTTCATCACGCGGTCTCCTCACCATTTCTCATCAATAGCCTTGATATGCCCGTCAAGAAAAGTCGTTGGCGAAACAGTTCGGCAAAAGGTAATGTTCATTTCCTGTCTGGAGATCATCCCCGTGCCCCAAGCCGCCCCTTCCACCAGCCGCCCAATGCCGTGGCTCATCATCGCCGCTGGCTCGCTGATTGCCGTGCTCACCTTCGGCCCACGCTCGGCCATGGGCTTTTTTCAGTTGCCTATGCTGGCCGATACCGGTTGGGACCGCTCGACATTCGGCCTTGCCATGGCGTTGCAGAACCTGTTCTGGGGTCTTGGCCAACCCGTGTTCGGCGCTCTGGCGGATAAATACGGCACCGGCAGGGTGCTCGTCCTCTCGGGCTTTATCTACGCCGCTGGCCTGCTGTGCATGTCGGTCGGCACCTCGCCTCTCTGGCTCCATCTTGGAGGCGGTGTTCTCGTTGGTCTTGGCGTCGCTGCCGGGTCCTTCAGCGTCATTCTTTCGGCCTTCGCACGGCATGTCACGCCCGAACAGCGGACCATGGCCTTCGGCATCGGCACGGCAGCGGGCTCGGCTGGCATGTTCGTCTTCGCCCCCATCAGCCAAGGCCTGATCTCCACTTTCGGATGGTCGGACAGTCTTGTCTGGCTGGGCGCGATGATGTTGATCGTGCCTCTTCTGGCTTGGCCTCTGCGTGGTAACTCGACCTCCGGCTCTCAATCTCAGGCACAGTTCCAGCAGACAGCCGGACAGGCATTGCGGGAGGCACTTGGACACAAAAGCTATCTGTTGCTTGCCACCGGCTTTCTCGTCTGCGGTTTTCAGGTGGCCTTCATCACCGCGCATTTTCCGGCCTATCTGGGCGATATCGGCATCGATAAACGCTATGCCGTCATCGCCATGGCGCTGATCGGCTTTTTCAACATTGCAGGCTCTCTCGCCGCCGGCCTCATCGCCCAGCGTTACTCGAAGCCGTACTTCCTCGCCTATATCTATATCGCGCGATCGATTGCCGTCTCGGCATTCCTGCTTCTGCCGCAATCACCCCTTTCGGTGATCATCTTTGCTGCCGTCATGGGCGTTCTGTGGCTCTCCACCGTCCCGCCGACGAATGGGCTGGTCGCCATCATGTTCGGCACGCGCCATCTCGGCATGCTCGGCGGCGTGGTCTTCCTGTCGCACCAGATCGGCTCGTTCCTCGGCGTGTGGCTGGGCGGCTTTCTCTATGACAAGCTCGGCTCTTACGATCTGGTCTGGTGGCTGGGCGTCGCCATGGGCATTTTTGCCGCCATCGTGCACTGGCCAATCGAGGAACGCGCCATCATGCGACCGGCAGCGGCCTGATTCACACCGAAACCTTGTTCAGGGCCTTCAATGCCGCCTGCACGAACCCGTCGCGGGTGGCATTTTCATTAAGACCACGCGGCTCATAGACATGCCGGTTGAGAAAATAGCCGGTAAGGCGAAACGCGGCAGCGAGGCTTTCGCTGTCTGCCGCCTTCGAGTTTTCCTTGCTCAAAAACTCAGGCAGCGCCAGCATCCGCGTCGCATAGGGCGCTCCAGCTCCTCGCGATACTGCCCTGCCCGTCTTTGGAGAAACATAGATCAGGTCTTTGCGAAGACCTGTCGCTGCACATTCATCCAGATCGAGCCCGAAACCCAGATCGTTGAGAACAGCCAGCTCGAACCGCACGAACAATTCGCCCGCATCCGCCGGATCGGAAAGATTGTCGAGAATGACATCCAGTGCTTCGAACAGATGCGGATGGGGATCACGCTCGGGCAAAAGCCGCAGCAGCGCCGCCATAGCCTGAACGCCATAGACGGCGGTGGCCGTTTCCATCAGCTCTGCGGCGCGAAGACGCAGTGGCTCAATGCGATATTCACCCAGATGATCGTGCAGGCGTGCGCGCCATGTCGCGTCTACCCGGTTTCCCGGCTGGAGCACCGGCTGCATGCTGCGTGAGCGTCCGGCACGAACGAGGCCGAGATGCCGTCCGCGGGTGCGCGTCATCAGTTCGGCGATGACACTCGCCTCGCCGTGACGCTTCACGCCCAGAATAATTGCATCGTCCTGCCACTGCATGGAATGTTCGCTCATTGCGCCGGTGAGAGGCCATTATAGCCGATCCCGCGCAAGGATGCTTGTTTTTCATAGCGCCATGATGCGCGTGACGAAGGCTCGCAGTTCCGTTTCACCGAAGGGTTTGTCGAGAAGATGCGAATCGACGAAGTCGGGCGGAAAGCCACTGGTATCACCGTAACCGCTGACGAAACCGAAGGGAATGGAGAAGTCTCTCAAATGACGCGCAAGTTCGTAGCTCATGCCGTCGGAAAGGCTGACGTCCAGAAGAACGCAATCAGGCTTGGCTCGCAGCAGCGATTCCTTGGCCTGAAGCAACGTGGTCGCAATATCGATGGTTTTGACCCCCATGGCTTGTAGAGACGACTCGACATCCATGGCCACCAGATACTCGTCCTCCACGATGAGAACCCGTTGAGGCAACATACTTTATCTTTCTCTCGCTGCGAAAATAATGCAGCATCAAAATCCATGACCGTTCACGGAACCAATTCCTATGACATCGCAGATCGGTTGAATTGCGTCATTTAAAAAAGACATACCAAACGGGTGCCGAATTACATCATGTAATTCTAAATAAAAGGCCGCGAACCCCGCAAATCCGGCTCCCAACTGGCACTTTGTTCCAGTCCCGCTGAGTCCAGCACGATACAGCCCTTGTCCGTCCAGCGAATCAGGCCCTTGTCGGCCAGTTTGCGCAACGTCTTGTTGGTGTGCACGATGGATAGGCCGAGCGTGTCGGCCACATGCTGCTGCGTCACGGGAATGGCGCCCTCTTTCTCCAGAAGTCCCACCCGCACCGCCTTGTTGTAGAGAAAGGCGAGCAGATAGGCCGCCCGCTCGAGCGCGGTGCGTCGCCCGATGCTGAGCAGATGGCTGTCCAGCATGCGCTCTTCACTGGCGGCAATCCAAGTGATGTCGTAGGCGAGCGATGGGTGATCGCTAAACAGGCTGTTGAGGCGACCGCGCTCGAAAACGCAGAGCGTGACGGGCGACAGAGCTTCTACGGAATGCTGCATCTCGCCCATGACCGTTCCCTGCAATCCGACAAGATCGCCCGGCATCAGATAGTTGAGGATTTGGCGACGCCCGTCTTCCAGCGTCTTGTAGCGAAAGCCCCAGCCCTGCAAAATCGTGTAGAGATGGGCGCTGTGCGAGCCCTCCATGAGCACGATGGCACCCGGCTCCACCGATAATTCACCGGTCTTGAAGCGTGAGACGAAATCCAGTTCCAATGGCGAAAAATCGCGAAAATATTTGAGACCATGCAGCGGACACTGCTCGCAGGGCGTGGTCGATGTTCCATTCGGCTTCTTGGGCGACATGATCATCCGTAAACAACGAAATCGAGAAGGCTATTGCATGCGTCACCCGGATACCGTTCCCGGTTCCGTTGTGGATCATCAGTTCCGTGGAAATTCCAGACCCATTTCACGGAAACGCTCGGGATCGTCACCCCAGTTTTCGCGCACTTTGACGAACAGGAAGAGATGGACGGTCTGCTCGAGGATTTCGGACAGTTCCTTGCGTGAGGAAGACGAGATCGCCTTGATAGCCTCGCCATTCTTGCCAAGCGCAATTTTCTTCTGGCTGTCGCGCTCCACATAGATCACCTGCTCGATGCGCACCGAACCATCCTTGCGCTCTTCCCATTTTTCGGTCTCGACGTGAGACGCGTAGGGAAGCTCCTGATGCAGGCGCAGAAACAGCTTCTCACGGGTGATTTCCGCTGCGAGCTGGCGCATTGGCAGATCGGAAATCTGGTCTTCCGGGTAATACCATGGGCCCTGCGGCAGTTCGTCCGACAGGTAATCCATCAGGTCGTCGCAGCCGGAACCGTTGGTCGCCGAGATCATGAAGGTGCGATCAAAGGTGACGACTTCATTTGCGGCAGCCGCCAGCTTCAGCAAGTCCTCGCGCTTCACCTGGTCGATCTTGTTCAAGCATAGGATTTTCTTCTGGCGAACATCCTTCAGCCCTTCCAGAATCGTCTGTGCATCGCCTTTCAGACCCCGCTCGCTGTCGATCAGCAGCAGAATGACGTCGGCATCCTTGGCACCACCCCATGCGGATGTCACCATGGCGCGATCCAGCCTGCGGCGCGGCTTGAAAATACCGGGCGTGTCCATGAACACGATCTGGGCGTTGTTGTGAATGGCGATGCCACGCATCACCGCACGCGTCGTCTGAACCTTGTGGCTGACGATGGAAACCTTGGCGCCGACAAGGCGGTTGACCAGCGTCGACTTGCCGGCATTCGTCGGGCCGATCAGCGCGACGAAGCCCGAGTGGGTCGGTCTGGTCTCGGCATTGTCGCCACCATTGTCGTCGGCCGGTGCGGCGTCGAATTCATTCTCGGTCATGGGTATCCAATCAGTTAGCGGCAGAGGATTTCTGCCAAACGCCTTCGCGTTCCAATAGTCTGGTCGCGGCCACCTGCTCTGCGGCGCGCTTGGAGCGGTCGACGCCCGTTTCCGGCGCAACGCCGGGTACTTCCACCGTCACCGTGAAACTGGGATCGTGATCCGGTCCGGTGCGATCGTCAATCCTGTAATGAGGAGTCGTCGCGAATTTTGCGTGTGCCCATTCCTGCAGTTCGGTCTTGGCATCGCGCCGCCCGGCATCCACGCTGGTTGCACGCTTCTGCCAGTATTTCAGGATGAACTTGCGTGCAGCCTCCAGCCCGCCATCCAGATAGATCGTCGCTATCAGACTTTCCACCACGTCGGCGCGCACGTTGAGCATGGTCTTGCCCGTCAGCTTTTTCACATCGGAGCCGGTGCGGATGAAGGTGTGCAAACCCATCTCGTCGGCAATCGCTGCGCAGGAATCGGCGCTGACGAGCTGGTTCAGGCGAACCGAAAGCTCCCCCTCGGATGCCGATCGGAATGTCGAGAACAGCAGTTCGGCAATGCAGAGACCCAGAACGCGATCTCCCAGAAACTCCAGTCGCTCGTAATTGCCAGCCTTTGCGGAACGGGCGCTTGCATGGGTCAAGGCCCGGTCGAGCCGGGCCTTTTCCTTGAAGTCATATCCGATAAGGGCTTCCAGGCGACCGATTTCCTCCATCGAAAGCGGCTTGGTCTTGCTCATTGAACGACCTTGAACAGACGGTCCCAACGCATGTTGGCCGGCCAGTCCCAGACACGGCTGAACGGCGTATCGTTGCCCAGAGAGAAGAAGATGACGCTTGCGCGGCCAATCAGGTTTTCGGCAGGCACGAAACCGACGTCGAAGCGGCTGTCCAGCGAGTTATCGCGATTGTCGCCCATCATGAAGTAATGGCCTTCGGGCACGATGAATTCGCGGGTGTTATCGCCGCGCGAATCCGGGGACTGGTCCAGCGTGTCGTAGGTCACGCCGTTGTCGAGCGTTTCGCGGAAGACTGGCACGTTGGCACCGGGATCGGCGCGGTAATCGGAGGTGAAAAAGCCATCCGCCTGCTTGGGCACGGGCTGACCATTGATCAGCAGCACGCCATTGGTGACCTGAATGCGATCTCCCGGCAAACCAACGAGGCGTTTGATATAGTCCACCTCAGGGTTCGGCGGCAGGCGGAACACCACCACGTCACCGCGCTTGGGCTCGGAGAACTGAAGAATACGACCGGAAAACAGGTCCGGCGAGAAAGGCAACGAGTATTTCGAATAGCCGTAGGAGAACTTGTTGACGAACAGGTAATCGCCCACCAGCAGCGTCGGCATCATCGAGCCGGACGGGATGGTGAAAGGCTGGAAAAGCACCGTGCGGATAACCATTGCCAGAAGCAACGCCTGCACGATGACCTTGACGTTTTCCCAAAGGGCGCTCTGCTTCTTTTCAGCTTTTTCGGACACTTAAAGACCTGCCTGCTCGTTCTTCATTTTCGAGGGACTTCTCTAGAACCTTTCAAGGGTAAAGGGAAGCGTTTCCATCGTGCGCAACGGCGCGAAACCGGCGTAACGAGCGGAATATAGCGTTATTTGGTTACCGGCAGGGCTTCGATGATCACGAAGGCCTGCGCATAGGGGAACTCGTCGGTGATCGTCAGGTGAATGACGGCTTCGTGTCCCGCTGGCAAAAGCTTGGCCAGACGGTCGGCCGCGCCATTGGTCAGAAGCATGGTCGGCTTGCCGCTCGGCAGGTTGACGACGCCCATGTCGCGCCAGAAAACGCCCTGCGCCAGTCCGGTTCCCAGCGCCTTTGAACAGGCTTCCTTGGCCGCAAAACGCTTGGCGTAGGAGGCCGCACGATTTTTGCGTCCATCCGACTTCTTCTGCTCGATTTCCGTAAAGCAGCGATTGGTAAAGCGATCGCCAAAACGTTCGATGGAGGTTTCGATGCGACGGATGTCGATGAGGTCGCTGCCCATGCCTATGATCATTCAGTCACACCCAGAACGGATTTGCGATTGGCCGCATGTTGCGCCAGCGATTGGAGCTTCTGCGTCCTGAAACTGCGGATGATGGCATAGACGCTGACGTAGGCAACGATGCCGGACAATGCTGCCGGAATGACCGCACCGATGGTCATCGGCTCCAGAACGGGACGCCACAACTGCAGAAAATTCATGTGGCTGAAGAGTTCGACGAAATCCACATGCGACGACACGTTCCTGTCGCCGCGACCCAGAATAAGGTGTCCCAGTTCCCAGGTAGAGGCCCAGATGAGCGGAAATGTCAGGGGATTTGCAAAGGTGGTGCCGAGTGCTGCGGCGACCAGATTGGCCCGCAGGACGAAACCGAGCGCCATGGCTATGATGATATGAACGCCGAGAAAAGGCGTCCATGCGACTGCCACGCCAACCGCCACACCCGCCGCCACGGAATATGGAGATGCAGACAGCCGCACGAGCCTCAGCTTCAGATAACGAAGCGAACGGCGAAAGCCCATGCGCGGCCACACAAGGGCGCGCAATCTTTCGAGGTGACTAGCAGGTTTACGGCGGCGAAACGGCATATGAGCAACTTATTGCATCGTTTCGATTACGCCAAGGGCGAAACCACACCTCAGATCCAAGAGCGCGTCGCAACGCGCTCAACATACGCAACACCGGCATGGCCGGTATGCATTTTTGTATTACTTGCGGAACATGCCGCGGTCGACTTCGCGCTGGCGGAATTCCAGGTCGATGCGCGAAACGGAGTCGCTGAGGTAGTCGAATTCGCGTTCCTGAGTGGTCTTGCCACGAACAGCACGGGCGATCTTGCGAAGGGGTCCAAACATCTTCATTTCCTTTCCAAAGTCAAAGGCCAAAAGCGTCGGTTCATTTGTCCGGCTGGCCGTTTGCTTGCTCTTGATTTCTGGAGTGAAGATAGTCCTCAACGCCGCATCTGACTACAGACAGGACAAGGCCGCTGCTATGCGTTCAGCGCATAACAGCGGCCTTTGAACTCAATAAATAGGCAAAACTGCCTCAATCGAAGGCACGTTTGACCGTAGAGACACAGTCGAGGTCCTTGAGCTGTGACAGTAGCTGGTTCAGCTGCCGCAAATCCCACACTTCGATATCGAGCGCCAGTTCGGAGAAATCCGTTCCAATGCGCACCATGTTGAGGCCGCGAATGTTCACATCCAGCGTGGCGATGGATTGCGCTACCGAGGCCAGCGTGCCCGGCTCGTTCAGCGCATTGATCATCACCCGCGCCATGAACCGCGACTTGTTGGCCTCGTCCAGATCCCAGCGCACATCGATCCAGCGTTCCGGCTCGTCATCGAAGCGTTGAAGTGCAGGCGACTGGATGGGGTAGATGGTAATCCCCTTGCCCTTCTCCATGATTCCGACGATGCGGTCACCCGGCACAGCACCGGCGGCGCCGAAGTGCACCTCGACATTATCGGACAGACCACGGATCGGCAGCGGGTCCGGTCCATCGATCACCTCGGCAGCACCGTCATCTTCCAGCACCGAGCGCGATTTGCCGGGTATCTTGAAGACCATCCCGGATGCGCTGCGCATGTTGAACCAGCCATCGTCGCCCGTCATCTTCACGGTAACGCGTTCATCCTGATAATCGGGATAGACGGCCCGCAGCACGTCGAGCGAGGAAACCTCGCCGCGACCGACAGCGGCGATCGCGTCCTCGACGTCCTTCTGCGCCAGCCGGTGCAGCACGGGCTTCAGCCCTTCCCGCGAGAACGGCTTGCCAGCGCGCTCGAAGGTGCGCTCCAGAATGCGGTAGCCGAGACCGGCATATTGCTTGCGAATGGCCATGCGCGTGGCGCGGCGAATGGCGGAGCGCGCCTTGCCGGTCACCACGACCTCTTCCCACGCGGCAGGCGGCACCTGCACGCCGGAGCGGATGATCTCGACCTCGTCGCCATTGTTCAGGCGCGTGACCAGCGGCATGATCCGCCCGTTGATCTTGGCGCCAACGGTCGTGTCACCGATATTGGTGTGCACGGCATAAGCAAAGTCGATGGGCGTTGCGCCGCGCGGCAGGGCGATCAGCTTGCCCTTGGGCGTGAAGCAGAAGACCTGGTCCTGGAACAGTTCGAGCTTGGTATGCTCCAGAAACTCTTCCGGGCTGTCTCCATCGGCCAGCGCCTCGATGGTGTGGCGCAGCCAGGAGTAAGCGTTGGATTCCGGCGACAGCACATCGCCATCACCGATTTCACCATCCTTGTAGAGCGAATGCGCGGCGATACCAAACTCAGCGATCTCATGCATGCGCTGCGTGCGGATCTGCAATTCGATTCGCTGGCGCGACGGACCGACGATGGTGGTGTGAATGGAGCGGTAGTCGTTCTGCTTCGGCGTGGAAATATAGTCCTTGAACCGACCCGGCACCACGCGCCAGCGTGTGTGGACGATGCCGAGCGCCTTGTAGCAGGACGGCAGGTCCTGCACCAGAATGCGAAAGCCGTAGACATCGGAAAGCTGCTCGAAGGACAGCGATTTCGACTGCATCTTGCGGAAAACGGAGTGAGGCTTCTTTTGACGTCCCTTGACGTAAGCACCCTCGACGCCATTGGCGACGAGCAGCTCGCGCAGCTCGTCTTCGATCTTCTTGACGAGGCCCTGATTCTGCTCTTCCAGATCCTGAAGACGCTTTGTGACCGTCGCGAAGGCTTCTGGGTTCAGATAGCGGAAGGACAGATCTTCCAGCTCGTCGCGCATGTCCTGCATGCCCATACGGCCGGCCAGCGGCGCATAGATTTCCATCGTCTCTTCGGAAATGCGGCTGCGCTTGTCCTCCGGCATATGCTCCATGGTGCGCATATTGTGGAGGCGGTCCGCCAGCTTGACGAGGAGAACGCGGACGTCATCGGAAATGGCCAGCAGCAGCTTGCGCAGGTTTTCGGCCTGCTTGGCTTTCTTGGTAACGAGATCGAGCTTCTTGAGCTTGGTCAGCCCTTCAACAAGGCGACCAATGTCTTCTCCGAAGAGATCATCGATTTCCGCGCGCGTGGCGCTGGTGTCTTCGATGGTGTCATGCAGCAACGCGACCGCGATGGTCGATTCGTCGAGATGCATTTCCGTGAGAATGGCTGCGACTTCCAGCGGATGCGAGATGTAGGGGTCGCCATTGGCGCGCTTCTGCTGGCCATGTTTCTGCATGGCATAGACGTAGGCCTTGTTCAGCAAGGCCTCGTTGGCTTCAGGCTTGTATTTTTGAACCCGCTCGACGAGTTCGTACTGTCGCATCATGTATGGGATGCCCCGAAAAAGAAAGCGCGCCAATCGTTAGACCGGCGCACACTGCTGCATAATCTGGGTTCAGATTATGACGACAAAGCTTTACAGAGCGTAACCCGGCAGCACCCTGCCCGGTCGCATGTCGATAAATCAATAATCGTCGTTCTTTTCCGGCGGCACAAGGCCTTCGATACCGGCCAGAAGATCTTCTTCTGACATCTGGTCGAAGTTGATGCTTTCTGGCGCATCGTCGTCTTCTGCGTCGGCGGAAGAACCTGCGGCAGCAATCGAGACCGGATCGGGCTCTGGCTCGTCCACTTCCACATGCTTCTGCAGCGAGTGGATCAGATCTTCCTTGAGGTCGTCAGGCGACAGCGTTTCGTCGGCGATTTCGCGCAGGGCGACGACCGGATTCTTGTCGTTGTCACGATCGATCGTAATCTGCGACCCTTGAGAAATCTGGCGCGCACGGTGGCTGGCGAGCAGAACAAGCTCGAAACGGTTGTCTACTTTATCAATGCAATCTTCTACGGTGACACGGGCCATTGCCTGTCCTTTGCGGTCTTATATGTCGCGGATTACCCGTCCCGATACAGGCATTGGCCAGAGATTTCAAGTTTTTCCTGATCTGCCCACGTTCAAAGCACGTTTTAACTCATATTCCGTCAATTGGATTAAACTTTGCACATAATTCTAGGAAAGGGACTGGACTGCGGAACCATGACGCTTATATGAATGCTTAATAATGTACCGCAAACAGCGCTCATATTCGCTAACTCGTACTCATTAAATTATTGGCGGCCCGTTCGCCTAGGAAGGATATGGTTTTATGTTCGACCCACGTGAGAAAATTGCACTCTTTATCGATGGGGCCAATCTCTACGCTGCTTCAAAAAGCCTCGGCTTTGATATCGATTATCGCAAGCTTTTGAAGGCCTTCCAGAAGCGCGGATATCTGCTGCGCGCCTATTATTACACCGCGTTGATCGAAGATCAGGAATATTCCTCGATCCGCCCGCTAATCGATTGGCTGGACTATAATGGTTACAAGGTTGTGACAAAGCCCGCCAAGGAATTCACCGACGCCATGGGCCGCCGCAAGATCAAGGGCAACATGGACATCGAGCTCGCAGTCGATGCCATGGAGCAGTCCGAAACCGTGGACCATCTGGTGCTATTCTCCGGCGACGGCGATTTCACCACTCTGGTCGATGCGCTGCAGCGTCGTGGCCGCAAGGTCTCGGTCATCTCGACCATGTCCACGCAGCCACCCATGATCGCCGACGACCTTCGTCGCCAGGCGGACCACTTCATCGATCTCTTGTCCTTGAAGGCGGAAATCGGTCGCGATCCGAGCGAACGCGCTCACCGCGTCGTGGAAAATACCGAATCGGTCGAGTAAACGTTTACATCTCGCTCCAAATACACCGCGCGAAGCTCAAAAGAGCTTCGCGTTTTTGTATGTATTTCTCGGATTTATACATCCGGTTGGCTAATTTTAGTAAATAATTAAGTATAAAAATGCTTTCTACACCTTGATAAGACGCGATGGGGATCGTGTTCTGGAATTTCAGGGGTTTTGAAAATGAGCGGACAACAGGCAGGCCATCAACTTTCGGAAAGGCTCGAGTTCCTCGGCCTTGGCCCCGAGCAAAAACGCAGTCTGGCCGCCTTGAAGCCCGCCATTACGGCCTCCCTCGATGCATCGTTGGACACGTTTTATAAAAAAGCGCGCACTGTTCCAGATACCGCCAAGTTCTTTAGCAGCGAAGCGCACATTCAGCATGCCAAGAGCATGCAGATCAAACACTGGTCGCGCATCGCGTCTGCGACGTTCGACAGTGACTATACGGCAGCCGTCACCGCCATCGGTCGCACCCATGCACGACTGGGGCTTGAGCCGCGCTGGTATATCGGCGGTTATGCTCTTATTCTGGAAGGCATCATCCACGCCGTCATCAGCTCGCAGCTGAAGGGCTTCATGGTCGAAAAGAAAGGCAAGCAGCTTGCCAAGGACATGACCGTCGCCGTCAAGGCAGCCCTGCTCGATATCGATTATTCGATTTCCGTCTATCTCGAAGCCCTTGCCGAAGAGCGCGCCAGATCCGAGCAGGAACAGGAACGCATGAAGCAGGAGCAGCAGCGGGTTCTCTCTCTGCTCAACACCGCGCTGGACCACATGGCGCAGGGCGATTTGTCCTCGCGGATGGACGGTGACTTTGCCCCCGAGTTCGATGGATTGAAAGCCAATTTCAACACGGCAGTCAGCAAGCTCTCCGGCGCATTCTCCGAAATCATCGAAGAATCTCAAAAGATTTCCGCCAATACGCGTGAACTGACGGCGTCCACGGACGACATGGCTCGCCGCACGGAGCAGCAGGCGGCATCCCTCGAAGAGACAGCCGCAGCACTCGAACAGATCACGACGATCTCCAAACAATCCGCCCAGCGCACCGAGCAGGCTCACGACATCGTCAAGAGTTCAGCCGACGAGGCCGAGCGCTCACGCCACATCGTTACCGAAGCGGTGGAGGCCATGAGTGCCATCGAGCAGTCCTCGCAAAAAATCACTCAGATCGTCAGCGTCATCGATGAAATCGCGTTCCAGACCAACCTTCTGGCCTTGAATGCAGGCGTCGAAGCGGCCCGTGCGGGTGAAGCCGGTAAGGGCTTTGCCGTTGTGGCGCAGGAAGTGCGCGAACTGGCGCAACGCTCTGCCAATGCCGCCAAGGAAATCCGCGGACTGATCGACAAGTCATCGCAAGATGTTGCAAACGGCGTGTCACTGGTGAACCGAACCGGCGAAGCTTTGAATTCGATCGGCGGTAAAGTGTATCACATTCAGGATCACATCGGCGCCATAACACAGGCCGTGCAGGAACAGGCGATGGGCATTCAGGAGATCAATTCTGCAATCAGCAGCATGGATCAATTGACCCAGCAAAACGCCGCCATGGTCGAAGAAACAAACGCGGCGACCCATGGTCTCAGCGATATCAGCAGCAATCTTGCCACGCTGGTCAGCCGGTTCAACGTCCAGACATCCATGAGCTACCGTCAGCCGACATATCGCGCAGCCTGACGTCCCGACCAACAGGTTTTTCCTCACGGAAAGATACGCAAAAAGCGCTGCAAACCACACCGGTTTCGCGGCGCTTTTCGCTTTCTGCGCGAACTGATGCAGCATGTCACGCAATTGTTCCCAAGCTTTTCAAATCATTTCTTTTTTCTATGGTAATGCTGGGAAATATTGTATCAAATGTTCCTAATGATCGGCTGCTTCGGGCCGAACTGGCAACCATAGCATCAGATTAAAAAGGCCCATGGAAGGTTCAAATTCCAGAGAAGAGCGCCGCCTGGCCGCGCTTGAAAGCTATAACGTACTGGATACGCCGCGAGAGCAGGATTTCGATGACATCGCACAGTTGGCTTCGACGATCTGCGGCACGCCCATTGCCGTCGTCAATCTGATCGGAGATGGCAGACAGTTTTTCAAGGCAGAGGTCGGGCTGGGCGTGCGGGAAACGCCGCTGGACAGTTCCTTTTGCGCCCGCGCCATTCTCGAACACGACGTCATGGTCGTTCCCGATGCGACGAAAGATCCGCGATTCAACTGCAATCCCCTCGTCACCGGCGAGCCGCATATCCGGTTTTATGCCGGCGCCTTGCTGAAGTCCGACGACGGCTTTCCGATCGGCACGGTCTGTGCGCTGGGCCATGAACCGCAGGAGTTGAGCCAGGCGCAGATATCCGCCTTGAAGGCACTCTCCCGTCAGGTCATGTCGCAGCTGGAGTTGCGCCGCACGCTGCATTCCGCCTCTTATGACCTCGCTCTGGAACGTCGCCTTTCGGCTCAAAGAAAAATACGCGCGACGAAAGTAGGTGCCCAGAACGAAAAGCTGCTGCTGGACGATGCGCGCTCGAAAGCTGCGCATGACGCTGGTGGCATTGGAATATTCGAGGTGGACATCGAAACCGATCAGATGATCGTTTCGGACGAGTTTTGCCGCATCTTCGGTGTGCCGGAGCAGCCGAACTACACAGCCCAGGTCTTTCAGAACCTCATCATCGACGCAGATCGCAAGGTCGCCTCCGAAACGACAACACGCGGCAGCGCGACTGCCCAGTTGAATGTCGAGTACCGGGTGCGTCGCGGCAACGACCAGCGTGTCCGTTGGGTTGCACGCCGTGCCCAGTTCGTCGAGGATCAGAACGGAAAGCCGGTCAAGATGATCGGCGTGGTCATCGACATCACCGATTCCAAGCGCAAGGATGCCCGCATCGCCGCACTTCTGACGCTTGGCGACAGATTGCGCGTGGGAAAGACGGTCGAAGACATTTCCCGCATCACCTCCGAAATTCTGGCCGAAGGCCTCGGCGTCAGCCGGTCCGGTTACGCCTCGGTGAACATTGCGACAGACAGCCTGTTCATCGAGTTCAACTGGCTGGCCCCCGGTGCCACCTCTATTGCAGGGCATCAGCCGCTCAACGAATTCAAGGCGACCATCAAGCGTCTGGAAATCGGAGATACGCTGGCCGTGCCGAACATCAATGCGGCCAGCTGGCTGGATGACGATGCAGCAGCCTATGCGGCCATGGGTGTCCGCTCCTTCGTCAAGGTCCCCATCATCGACCGGGGCGCGCTGGTCGGCATTCTTTTCGCCCACGATTCGCGTCCCCGTTTCTGGAGCAAGCTGGAACTGGATTTCGCATGGGGCGTGGCCGACAGAGCCTATGCGGCCATCGCCAGGCTGAACGCGGAGTCCGAGCAACGCGTTCTCAATCAGGAACTCAGCCACCGTCTCAAGAACACTCTTTCCATCGTTCAGGCCATCGCGGCCCAGACGCTGCGGAACGTGACCGAGAAAGATGCCGTGGCTGCCTTCAACGGTCGTCTTCACGCATTAAGTTCAGCCCATGACGTTCTGCTGCAGCAATCATGGTCGACGGCACGGTTGCGGGAAGTCATCGGTAGGGTGATGCATCTTCATGCGGGAGACGGCAAGGTGGTCATGTCCGGCCCGGAGGTTCCGCTCGGTCCCAAGGCGGGCCTCTCCCTTTCGCTTCTGCTGCATGAACTGGGCACGAACGCCATCAAATACGGCGCGCTGTCCACGGAAGCGGGGTTGGTCGATATCAGTTGGCACGTTTCGGACGATTCCGAAAAGCCTATTCTAACCCTGAGGTGGGAAGAAAAAGGCGGCCCACCGGCCAATGAGCCAGAGCGCCGGGGATTTGGCTCTCGCCTGATCCGCATGGGCATTGCCGGGACCGGTGATGTGGAGAAGAACTTCACGCCGAAGGGCCTGATCGCAACCTTCCGCGCTCCGCTATCTCTGGTCATGGAACTGGGAGAATAAGGCTGGACTGCAAAACGGCATAGCCAGCTTGCTGCGCAAGCAGAGTATCGCGGTGCTGACTTAGCCAGCGCCGCCCTTCAGTATCCGCGATTTCTGGCGATTCCAGTCGCGTTCCTTTTCCGTCTCGCGCTTGTCGTGCAGTTTCTTGCCCTTGGCCAGCGCCAGTTCCAGCTTCGCACGGCCCTTGTCGTTGAAGTAGATCTTCAGCGGCACCAGTGTCATGCCTTCGCGGTTGATGCCCACGCGCATACGGTGGATTTCACGCTTCGACAACAGCAGTTTGCGGCGGCGGCGCGGCTCATGGTTGAACCGGTTTGCCTGTAGATATTCGGGCAGATGCGAATTGATCAACCAGATTTCGTTGCCCTCATCCGACGCATAGGATTCGGCAATATTGGCCTTGCCGTCGCGCAGGGATTTGACCTCGGTGCCGGTCAACACGATGCCAGCCTCGTAAGTATCGAGGATTTCATAATTGAAGCGGGCCTTGCGGTTTTCCGCAACGACCTTGTTCACCACGCGCTGACTGCCTTTGGGGGCCATTTCTCAATCCGTTTTCATTCGCCCGCATACTGTCTGCGGCTCGGCATCTATGTAGTGACAAAGTTGCCAAAAGTGAAGGTGCGCCTGACACGGCGCACCTTTACCGGTCTCAGTTGATGAGGCCCGCATGTTTCAGCGCCGCATCGATCGCGGCTTCCGTACCGGGCTCCAGCGTATCCATCAGCGGCGAGCGGACGGTGCGGTTGACGTTACGGGTGCGGGCCAGAGCATATTTGGTGCCGCAAACGCCGGGCTCCATGAAAATGGCCTTGTGCAGAGGCATCAGGCGGTCCTGATAATCCAGCGCCAGCGCATAGTTTCCAGCCAGCATTGCAGCTTGAAACTCTGCGCACAGACGCGGCGCGACATTGGCGGTGACTGAAATGCAGCCGACGCCGCCATGGGCGTTGAAGCCAAGCGCCGTGCCATCTTCGCCCGAGAGCTGGACGAAATTACGTCCGCAGGTGATGCGCTGTTCCGAAACACGGTCCAGCTTTCCGGTCGCATCTTTCACGCCGACGATGTTCTTATGCGCCTTGACCAGCGCGCCCATCGTTTCTGGCATCATGTCGATGACCGAACGCGGCGGAATGTTGTAGATCACGATGGGCAGCGTGACAGCCTCGGCAATGGCCGAGAAATGCGCAAACAGACCCTTCTGCGTCGGCTTGTTGTAGTAAGGCGTGACGACCAGCAACGCGTCGGCACCAACTTCCTGCGCATGCAGAGCAAGCTCGATGGCTTCGCGGGTGTTGTTGGAGCCAGCACCGGCAATGACCGGAACCCGTTTGCCCGCCGTTTCCACGCACAGTTCAACGACGCGTTTATGCTCGTCATGAGACAGGGTTGGAGACTCCCCTGTGGTTCCGACTGGCACGAGGCCGCTGCTGCCTTCGGCTATCTGCCACTCCACATGGGCGGCAAACGCCGTTTCGTCCACAGCGCCTTCGGCGGTGAACGGCGTAATGAGGGCGGGAATGGATCCCTTGAACATGCAAAACTCCTTGCGGCGAGCCAGTTCATGCTTCAGCCGCATTCCATGGTTAAAACGTTTGTCACATTAGATTGGGGCTACGCTACCGACAAGCTGTTAACAACGCCTTTTGGCCTGCGAAACGCAAATTGTTTCGCCGCCGATGACAGCGACAGGGCGACGGCCGCAAAAGACAATGCCGTTGTGCGATCACGCCTTTTTTGACCGAAATTTGATCACCAGCGGCATGGGCGATTAAGGTTCTGTTAATGCTGAAAGCAGCTAATGGAGGGCATGAAACCTGCACCACAAAGAGCCGCAAAACCGGATAACCTTTTTCAAGTGCTGCGCGAAGGACGACCTGTCGCGGCACGAAAAGGCCGTTCAAACGTCGCGAGTGAACGCATGAAGAAAGCAGCTTTAGGCTTGGCGATGGCGGGTCTTGCCGCAACGGTGTGGGGCGCATGGGCAGGCCCTGCGACCGAAAGCTCCGTCGTACCCCTGCCCTTTGCCAAGCCGGACGCGCCCGCCATACCCGCGTTCATGCCAGCGACACCAGAGGTGACCGGCTCCATCCTCCGGCCCAATGCGCCGCTCGACGTTTCCGACCTGAAGGCCGGTCTCGACGCGCTGTCCAGCCGAGATGCGCTGCGGGCGATTGCCATTCGCAATTCTCTGCCCGCAACCAATCTCGACCGCCATATTCTCACCTGGGCCATCGCTATTTCGGGGCAGAAAGACGTATCTTCCAGCGAAATCGCGACAGCACAGAGCGAGCTGAAGGGATGGCCGGGTACCGCCACCTTCCGTGCCAATGCGGAACGCGCCATGCTGCGCGAAAGTCCGCCTGCGGCACAGCTGATTGCTTATTTCGCCACCGGCGCGCCTGAAACGCCGGAGGGCACGATTGCCCTTGCACAGGCGCAGCAGACCACCGGTAACGAGGCGCAGGCACGCAAACTCATTCAAACGCTGTGGGTCAGCGAAGGCCTGGACACGGCGCTGGAAGACCGGGTCATCGATGAGTTTCCCGGCTTCCTATCGGCCGCCGATCACAAGGCGCGCATGGATTATCTGATGTATCGCAGCCGCATCAGCCAGGCAAAACGCTTCGGCGATCTCAGCAACGCGCAGCCGCTCTACACCGCGTGGGCCGCCGTTCTTCAGCGCACCAAGAATGCGGCAACTGCGCTCAATGCCGTCACGGGCCCTGCCCGCAACGACCCGGCTTTCCTCTTCGCCCGCATCGAGAACCTGCGCCATCAGCAAAAATACGACGACGCGGCAAAGCTTCTGGCGCAAGCGCCCAAGGAGCAGGCCAAACTCGTCAACCCCGGAGAATGGTGGAACGAGCGGCGCATCGTTGCGCGCGGGCTTGCCGACCTCGGGAATTTCAAGGACGCCTACCGCATCGTCGCCGATCATTCGGCAACATCGCCGGTGGATATCGCCGATGCGGAGTTCCACGCTGGCTGGTACGCCCTGCGGGCGCTGCAAGACCCCGTCGATGCCGCCAAGCATTTCAATCTGCTGCTGGAAACCTCGAATCGTCCCCTTTCTGCCTCCCGCGCCTATTACTGGCTGGGACGCGCCGCAGAAGCCGGTGGACCGGGCAACGCTCGTGAGTTCTTCACCAAGGCCGCAGCCCATCCCGGCACATTCTATGGCCAGTTGGCTGCTGCGCGCATCGGCACCACGACCATTAACGTGACCTACCCATCGCCGAGCGACAACGACCGTCAGCATTTTGCCGAACGCGAAGCCGTGCGCGCCATCGAACGGTTGGAAGCGGCAGGCTACAGCTGGCGGGCCGACAGCCTATACCGTGCTCTGGCCGAGCAGATGGACAGCCCAGGCGAGCTTGCCATTCTCGCCGCACGTGCGGAAAAGAACAACAATCACCAAGTCTCGCTCCAGATCGGCAAGACGGCCTTCAGCCGTGGAATCGATGCGGCGGCTCTTGCCTATCCGATCGGCGTCATACCCGGCACGGCAAATATTTCCGGCTCCGGCAAGGCGCTCGCCTATGCGATTGCCAGACAGGAAAGCGCCTTCAACCCCGCCGCCGTCTCTCCCGCCAATGCGCGTGGCCTGCTACAACTTCTACCCGGCACCGCCAAAGGCGTCGCCAGCCGCCACGGCATGGATTTCACCCAGGCGAAACTCACGACCGACGCAGGCTACAACGCCACACTCGGCGCTCATTATCTCGGAGAACAGATCGACAGTTTCGGTGGCTCGTACATCCTGACCTTTATCGCCTATAATGCTGGCCCCAAGCGCGTCCCCGAATGGATCGGCCGCTACGGCGACCCGCGCGGCAAACCCATCGATGACGTCGTCGACTGGATCGAACGCATCCCCTTCCCAGAAACCCGCAACTATGTGCAAAGGGTGATGGAGAATTACCAGGTCTACAAAACAAGGCTCGGCGAAAAGGCAGATATCATCGCCGACCTACGAAACGGTCGAGCCGGATAGACCGTCCACCTTCGAAGAACCCAAAAGCGCCGAGAGACCGGCGCTTTTTTATTTCTGCATCGCGGTAAGGCTCAAAAAGACAGCTATTTTCCCGAAGCCACAGAAACGAAAAAGCCCGGCTCGAAAGCCGGGCTCATCTCATTGACCGGAGGTCAAATCAGATTAGAAGTCGCGCTGAAGGCGAACGAAGCCAGTCCACTGCTCGTCACGATCGTCTTCGTCGTAGTAGTTGGCTGTTACCTTTGTGGTCAGACCCTGTGTGATCTTGTAGTCAACCGTTACACCGGCAGTCCAAGCGTCGCGGTTCGACCAGCTGTCGCCACGGCGGATCACGTCAGATGTGATTGCTGTAGAAGACGTGTCAACTACACCAGCCAACGATACTACGTCAGCAACATTGCCGAGGTACTGAGCAGCAGGCGTAATTGTCAGCTTGTCAGTTGCCTTGATTGCGTATTCGGCTGCAACAGCCCACTCAGAGAGAGCGTAGTATGCGTTACCACCGGAAGCCCAAACGCCAGACAGACCAAGTGTACCTGGTCCAAGATCAGCGAATACCAACGCACGGATTGCGCCTTCTTCCTGATCGACGTCGTAAGAACCAATCAGCTGAAGTGTTGCTGCGCCGAACTTTGCGCCAACGCCGCCAGTGATACCGACGTTGTTGTCGGTTTCCTGGGAGAATACGCCGCCGTTGCTGCGAACGAGCTGAGTGTCTTTGTTCTCAAGTTCATCAACCGAGATACCAGCCCAGAACGAACCAGCATCGTATGTGTAACGAACAGAGTTGAACAGCGTGTTCGAAGAAAGCAGGTCAGTTTCGCCCGAGAGATCGTCATCCCACCAGCTGTAGAACTTACCAACCTTCAGGCCGCCAAGCTCGATGAACGACTGCTGGATGTTGAGACCAGAAGCGCCGTCGTAGTCAGCATCGCCACGGAATTCGATGAAGCCACGAACTGCACCGAGTTCTGTGTCTGTCTTGGTGTCAATGTTGAACTGCGTACGCGTGAACGAGTTCCAGTCAGAGGTGCCGGACTTGTCGCGACCGTGCCGAAAGCGTCGCAAACGCGAACGTATTCGAGGGGCTCAGGCTCAGCAGCGACGATAGCGTCAGCAGCCTGGGCGCCGGATACTGCTGCGAGAGCCGCAGCGGAGCCGATCAAAAGGCTCTTAATGTTCATGGTTGACCTCCAGTCAAAGTGGTTCAAGCAACAGTGGGAATGCAGAAATTGCTGTGCTGCTCTGTGATTGATTAAACTGAAAAGGCGAGATTCGCGCAATCGTGAAGGAAACAATTTCGTCACAATGCAGGCTGCTTCATACCGGGCTGTTGCCAATTCGCTACAAATTAGCGCTTGCAACGTGAGAGTGTTACCCAACTGTTAATGCCAGCCCGTAGGAGAACCGTAGGCAACAAAACTTTTCTCACAACGCCAACACAAAAAAACCCGGCTCGAAAGCCGGGTTTTCCATCACTGACAAAAGTCAGATGATTAGAAGTTACGCTGCAGGCGAACGAAACCGGTGACCTGATCGCCACGTCCGTCTTCGTCGTAGTAGTTTGCAGTAACCTTAGTGGAAAGGCCGTCGGTGATTTTGTAGTCAACCGTTACACCGGCAGTCCATGCATCGCGGCTCGACCATTCGTCACCACGACGAACAGTCGTCGAGTTGGCGGAGATTGCCGTACCGTTGGTGATAGCAAGAGCAGGACCGTTTGTGCGAGCAGCGTCAGCAACATTGCCGAAGTACTGAGCAGCTGGCGTGATCGTCAACTTGTCAGTTGCCTTGATTGCGTATTCAGCAGCAACAACCCACTCAGAGCGGTTGAAGTATGCAGAACCGCCAGACGCGTAGATACCAGCCAAGCCAAGCGTGCCAGGACCGATGTCAGCCGTACCGATGAGGCGAACTGCGCCTTCTTCACGGTCAACGTCATAGCCGCCGATCAGCTGAAGAGTAACGCCAGCAAGCTTGGCACCAACGCCAGCAGCGATACCAACATTGTTTTCTGGCTCAGAACCTGGGAACGCAGTCGGAACAACGAGAACGTTGCCAGAGCGCGTCAGGCCGCCGAAGCCTTCCAGCTCATCAACCGAAACGCCAGCCCAGAAAGAACCTGCGTCGTAAACGTAACGGATGGAGTTGAAGAGAGCCTGAGTGTTGAGGTAGTCGGTCTCACCAGAAAGGCTGTCGTCCCACCAGCTGTAGAACTTACCGACCTTCAGGCCGCCGAGTTCGATGAATGCCTGCTGGATGTTGAGGGCAGAAGCGCCGTCGTAGTCAGCATCGCCACGGAATTCGATGAAGCCGCGAACTGCACCAACTTCGGTGTCGGTCTTGGTGTCGATGTTGAACTGCGTACGTGTGAAGGAATCCCAGTCAGACGTGCCAGTGCCGAAAGCGTCGCAAACGCGAACGTATTCGAGGGGCTCAGGCTCAGCAGCGACGATAGCGTCAGCAGCCTGGGCGCCGGATACTGCTGCGAGAGCTGCAGCGGAGCCGATCAAAAGGCTCTTGATGTTCATGTTGACCTCCAGTCAAGTTTCAAAAGGGTCTGGGTTCTTAAGCTGAAGGACAGCATTCCCTGCCCCATTCCCGTGTTCTCGAAAACGGACGATCCACCGCCTCGCTTCCGTTGCTGAAAATACAAAAGGCTGACGTGCTTGCAATCGGCAATGATGAATATGACGGCTTTCTACACGAGCTTCACCTCACCATGTTGCTCAAAAAACACAATTTGGGCACGGCGGGTCTGAAAAGGTTTACGAGATGTTAAAAAAAGGGTTTGGAATCCGTCACTTATTGGTGGAACGGAAGGATGCCCGATTTGCCACAAGGCGGCAGAATCGTGGCAAACAGGCCTTTATAGGGGTGTTTGCGGGCTTCCGGCGCAGAGCGAGAATCGTGTCCCATTCTGCAGCGCCGCGAAAAAGACGCGGGGTGCCCGACAGAATCGCGCTGGTGCGCCAAAGCGATTCTTCGACGTGGCAGCCAAACGCTTGGTGATTCCCTTTGAGACAAATGACGCGACCTGGAAAAAGGTGGTGGGGAAACGGTTCTTTTTCGCCTCTTTATAGAAAAGGCCTTGCATTCGATTTTTTTACGCAATAATCAGGCGGCACCGGAGAGGTGGCCGAGTGGTCGAAGGCGCTCCCCTGCTAAGGGAGTATACGTCAAAAGCGTATCGTGGGTTCGAATCCCATCCTCTCCGCCATATGTAACCCATTGATATTTCTTCAGAATTTGCCGTTTTTCGGGAATCTCTACCCACGAGAATACCCAAAAATACGACGGCGAATCGATGTATCTCACTCACCGGAAGACCGGTTTTCGTTTCCAGATCGCGGTGCCAGCCGACTTGCAAGTGCGAATCGGACGGACGCCCATCCGAATTCCGCTCCGCAATATGTCGGCATCGTCCGCTCGGCGGGCAGCCCGTTTACTCTCCGGTCACGCCGAGAGGCTATTCATCACCGTAAGAGCATTGCGGGGCAGCGACATGACAGACATCCGGGATGAGATCATCGCAGAACTCCATCAGCAGCTTGACGGTCTGCTTGAGCAATTCCGAGAATACCAAGACAAATCGGAGCGGTTGCTGGCCGTCGAAGTCCAGTCGGCGCGGCTGTCGGGACAGAATGACGCGATGACCTTGCTACAGCCGGTCGGTGCGCAACTGGGGATGCTTGCGGACGGTATGCAGGCCATCGAGAAAAAAGTGCGCAGCCTCCCGAAGAGGGGACAGGAAGACGCCGCCGATGCATTGACCTTGATGCAGACGCAAATGGCAGCACTGGCGGAGAAAGTGCAAATGTCGCTCGAAGGCGGGCCGCCACGACCGCTCATATCCGAGTGCCTTGAGACCTGGACGAAGGCACGGAGGGACACCGACATCGACAGCAAGAAAGTCGATACAGACTACAATCGAATCTCCGATTTTATCCGGTTTGCAGGCGACAAGCCCATCAACAAATACGGTTTTCTCGAATTTCAGAAATGGTCCAGCCTGCTGACCCGCGTTCCAGCCAATTTAAGTGTGCGCCCGGAATTCAAGGGCAAGACTCACCAGCAGGCAGCCGACTACAACGACCAGCGAAAAATCCCGTTCAAAAAGATGACGGCGACGACAATCGAAACGAATTATTTCTCCCCCTTGAAAATCTTCTTCCGACAGATGGCGGCACATCACAACTTCACTTCGCCGCTGGCCGACGCCAGGGTTTCGATATCCGGGCGCGAGTCTACCGAACGGCGTCCGCTCACGGTCGAAGAACTAAACCGTTGGTTCAAGCATGCGGCGGCGCAAGGCCGCGCCGAGATGAGGTGGCTGCCGCTGCTCGGAGCGATCACCGGAGCCAGAATCGGTGAACTTATTTTCCTGCAAGGCAAAGATATTTACCCGATGCAGGACGATAGCGGCACGAAACATTGGATACTCGATCTCCGCACAGATATTACCGACGAAGATGGAACGGCAGACGAGCGGAAACTAAAAAGCAGGGCCGCGCGGCGGCTGGTCGCGATCCACGAGATTTTCGTGACTGTCGGGTTCATAAAATATGCGCAGTCCCGAAGAGCAGATGACTGGCTATTTCCCGCCGCTTTCTATCACGGAAAAACACGTGTCGCCGATCCAGCCGACGCCGCTTCAAAGCGCATGAACAACATGCTCAAGAAAGTCGGTGTTCACGAACCGCAAAAAGTCGTGTTTCATTCCACACGACACACAGCGAAAGACATCATGCGACTCGCACGAGTTGATGACCGGACGAATGATATTCAGATCGGTCATGCGCTTGGGACGGTATCGAGGAACTACGGCTCGAAAGTCCTCGTCGCAGACGAAATAGAGGTACTGTCCGCCCTTCCACTGCCCAAAGGCCTCGACCTGTCGCCGTATCTCGAATCCGGGACCCGGCGCGGGTAGCCTCGCTCTTTTCCACGACGATTCTCCGCACCTTCGACCAGAGCCACGTGTCTCTGGTCGATCCGCTTCGCGGACCGGTACTCCCGAATAGTCGCGGAACCTTCTCGCTCGGTGACGTCCGACGTGCGCGCTCTTCTCACGCCCCGGAGGGGCTGCGGTCATCCCCCTTGCGGGACATGCCCTTCGAAAGAGCCTATGCGCGCACGGCTGACGTCAACCCCCGCCTACCGCCGCGCCCGGAGCCAAGGAGAGATGCCGCACATCGAGACGCCCGACTTTCGGTCGTTAGATCTTCGTTGGTCCTCTGCTTGGGTAATCCTGGGCTCAACCGTCGGAATCTGCTATAAAAACTTTGTAAAACAATGATTTATGGGGATTTCCATGGAAACAACAACGACGACGATCAAAGGTCTGGCGGTAGACGTCATCATTACCGAGACGACGCACAGAGACGCGCGAGGCATCCTCTTTTACCTCGCCACGATCTCTGTCCGGTCGCGCAAGACAGGCGTCGAGAAGATTGCCCGCCGGTCCCGCCTACCCGGAGCCGGGAAGGCCATAGCACGCGACGTCCAACGGCTAGGCGTCCGCGCACTCGACAGGCTGGTAGCATAACAGGAGACATCGCATGCATACCGAACTTGAAATACTCTATCCGATCTTCTCACTGTCGACACACGGTTCGAAGTGCAAGTCGTGCGTCATTCCTCGGCTGCTCACACGCGAGCTAAGGGACTGGGATCACGAGCAGCATGGATCACTCAGAGACGCGATAGAAGAGCATATCGAAAGCCGCTGCGGAGCGTGCCAAGATAGCGTCTGGGCAGAGCACGACGAAGAGGAAAATCACTACGTCATCAGCATCTACCAGAGAGAATAGAGAGCGTGGCCATCAGGCTCCGTTCTCATGCGAAGCGGCCGTGATACTCTCAAACTTCGTACGAACCGGTTTTCGTGACGAGTAATTTTCTCGGAATTTGGGCGGGTTAGGATACGGTGACGTCGCCCAGACGCCACGAGAAGGCCGTTTCCGGCGTCCTCATTTTGGGATTTCGACCTTCAGTCCGGGTTTTCGAGCGCCGGGCGCCCGCCGGCGATTTCGTCGTAGAGCTTGACGACGGCGTCGGCCAGAGCCTCGATGTCGTTCTTGTCGGCGACCTCGGGCGTCAAGAGATCGACATACGCGGCGTCGAGCGCGGCGAGTTGTTGCCGCTGGCCCAACGTCAGATGACCGAAAATCGCCCCGGCGTCGGTTTCTTTTTCCGTTACGTCTATCATCACGTTATCTCCTATCGCTTGCCGAGTCCCGGATCGGCGTTGTCTTCGTCCTCGACGTCCAGCTCCATCGCGGGAGCCAGGGACGGCAGCACCTCCGGCTCATTGGCGCTCTCGACACGCGCCGCCATCATGGCGCGCTGCACAAGTTCCGCCGGTCCCACGCCAACCCCGAGCATTCGCAGTTGGCTGCGGTCCTCGCTCGCGACCTGTCTGCGCAGCCAGTCATGACAAAGGGACGGCAGTCGATGTTCGAGAGCAGCACGAGCGGATTCGCGACGCCGCGGCGATGGAGAGTCTAGCTCGCGGACTAGGCGCCGCCATGACTTGAGAGCTGGCCGCAAGCGTGCCACGGGCGTCTCCGACGTCGCGAGTACGGAGTCCGGCTGCGGTTCGAGCCCGCGCTCGCGAGCCCAGGCGTCGCGGCCCAGCCCGTATCCCTGCGGCGGGTCATACCGCGTCCGGCGTCGGGAACGAGGAGCGATGTCAAACGCTGGTTCGGCTGGCTGCATGAGAGCGAGCGCAGCAGACAGCAGCGTCAGAAGTTGCAGAAGCGTCTTCGTCGCTGGGTCAGTTCGGCGTTCGCGGCGTCGAGCCAGATCGCGCCGCAGTTCGTCTACGCACGTTCGACGTCGCTTCCGTTCCTTCGATTCCATGCTCATGCCGACGCCTCCAACCCCTGCGACAAGCATGCGCGCCGGCTGGATTCGACGCAAATCCGAACGAACGTCTCGGTGGGCGGATGGAGGATTCAACGCCGATTCCTATGGGTTGGGACACGGCGACGTCTCGCCGAAGGGCTTAGAAGGCCACTTCCGACGTCCTCATTTTTGGAATCCAACGTTTCCGGGAGGTTTCCGGCCTCCGGGCGTCCCGGAGCCAGAGACGCCGCGCTCGGCGTCGAAAGCAGAAAGGGAGGCCGGAGCCTCCCTTTCAATCCGCCTTCACGGCGGTTAACAGTTAGGAACTCTGGAAATCAATCCATTGACCCAATCCATATACTTCAGAGCCGCCTACACGGCGGTGGACTGAAATCTCTGCGTATGCAGAGGCATTCGCTATTCTCTATGTAGAACGGTACATCTCTGCGTTTGCAGAGAACGTGCCACGAGGGAACGAACGGCCAGCATGTCAGGAATATCTCTGCGTGTGCAGAGGTCTTCCGTCGCGCTGACGAGATCACCATGACGCCCTCCAGTGATTTCCACAAGGGTATTTCTACCCTGTTTCGAAAGAAAGTTGACGCTGGTTAATAGACTGTAATTGTTGACAATACAGCAATTCAGCGGTGCCCCGGCGTCGGCCTCATGCCGAGACCGGGCCCCGGCTTCGGCGGGCGGAGGCGTTGCACGTCACGACGGGCGGCGTCGCGCTGCGCAGCCGTTTCCGTGAGTGCATTTTCAAAAGTCCGGGCTCGCTCCTCTGCCTTCCTACTGACGGCCTCAGCGGCACGGGCTTGCTTGTCGGCGGCGTCGGCACGGCGGTCGGCGGACGACGCTTGGTTACGCAGCCGATCCATCTCGACGGCCACGGCAGCGCGGATACGGTCAGCGACACGGCTCTGCAGGAAACCGTCGATTGCTGTCCGCAGCATCGAGGGCAGGCGCTGGAGACGAGCCGCTGCTGCCGTGACGCGGGCGGCTTCAGCGCGGGCGCGGGACATCATGGAGCGCGCCTTTCGCTGTTCAGCCACGGCTTTGTCATGCACGGACTTGGCGTGCTCTGAAACCGTCTTTGCTTTTGTGAGACGTTGAGCTGCTTCCGCCATCGCGGCGTCGGCCTCGGCGCGCAGCGCAGCGGCTTCCGATGTTGCCGTCAAAACCAGTGTCCCGACCTCGGCCTTTTTCGTAATGATGTGCGCCTCTATTTTTTCGTTCACGGCAGCGGCGCGATCCAGAGCGGCTTGCAACGCCTTGGCCTGGGCCGTCTCCCGCTGCCACTCGCCGCGCGGCAGATTCCGACGCCGAGGACCGAGACGAGCGAGGCCGCAGGGAACGCCGACGGTCTCGTGGTAGGCGTCTTGCCAGGCGCGCATCGCTGCCTTGTACTCCCTGTCGCCGCGCTTCGAGAGGGCTTTCGGATTCTCGCCGTCGCTGGGACCGGCGGCCATCGCCGTACGCTTCGCGACGACGCCTGGATGATGTCGCAAGGCACGCATCTCGGGATCGTCGGTCGGCACGACGTAAGCGTGGATATGATAGTGGGACTCGTCCTCGTGACGGACGACGCTTTTGAGATCGACGCCATACTGTGAACGAAGCCAGCCGATTGTTCGCGCTTCCCACGCCTTGACCTCAGTCCGCTTCACAGGGTCCGCACGGACTTCCTCCATAGTGTATGGATGCGAGGCGATGACCGTATGGAGCGTCTTGTGGTCTTGCCGAAGCTTGCGCGGCGTGCCCTTCTTTGGCGTGGTCCTTGCGGCGTCGGCGGCGGCATCGTGAAGCGCTTCGACCTCCGCGACGCCGACGCCGAAGACGACAACCGGCGGCGCAGGATTCGCGACGTGAAAAGACGCCAAAGGATCGCGGCGAGCCTCGGCGAATATGAAGGCTGCCGAGCGCCCCTTGTCGTCTCCCTTCCGGGAGAAGCTTTCGAGATGGACGAACTGATAGCCCATGCGTCCCTCACTTCACCACGATGATCCGGGCGACCGCCGTCGTCATGGCCCCCGTCGCGCTGTCGAAGGACAGGTCAGCCGGGAGCGGCGTCGCCGACGCGAGTGCATAGACGTACTGCCCGGAGCCACCCGCAATGTCCGGCATGACCAGCACGAGCTCCTGTGGGCTCCAGTATACGCGGTTGCCGCCGTACGTCACGGCGAGCGGCGTGGCGGGCGTCTCGCTCGTCGGCAGCAGCGCGGTGACGGAGACGAGTATCTGACGTATGTGTTCCCGCATGTGATCCTCCCGGTGAATGCTGGAGGAAGAATCGTGAGCGCCGGCGGAACGGGGGACAAGTGGTAGTAACCGGCTACTGCTAACTGACGTTAGCACCGGCCCTTCCGGGAGACCCTGCCGGGAGCCTCTCCCGAGGGGCGCTCGCGCGGCGCCTGGCAGGGCCTTGTCGCCGTCCTCCCGGACGACGAGGCATAACGGCGGGATGCGTTATGCCTTGGTGACGACGGTTGACCGACGTCACGCCGCAATGCGGCAGCCTTGCTCCGACCACTGGCCCGGAACATTGGCCGCAGATACCCGCCACTCAGCCCATCTGGCTTCGCTTGCGGCGAGGTCCGCACGCATTTTCGTCCATCGCGCCACGACGGCGGGCGCTTCGAACGGAATTTCGTCGTCCTCGGCGGGCGGTCGAGACCCCAGCCGGACGACCGTACCCCCTTCGAAGAGCGCGGCGAGGTCCGCCACGTTCTCGTCAAGATCTTCGAGCGCGATTTCCTCATCCGACGGGACAGTTGGCCTACATGTGTGGACTATATAAGCTTCAGCGGCTTCCGCCGCTTCGCGTATATCGTCTTCCGACATCTGGGCTTCACGCGCCATTCGAGCCACGCGCAAGGCTTCTTCCGGCTCTGGGCCGAAGTTCTCATCCCACATCTCACGAGCAGCCCGCTTCCAAATCTCGATATCCCCGCTCACCTTATCGAAGGACGTCTTCGAAGGATCGTATCGCTGCACCATGATGAGAGGCTCGGCCCATGGCGTATGCCGCCATTGCGGCAGCGTCATGCCGAGCAGCATGTTTGACGGCGGGGCCTTCTTCTTGACGTCGGTCGCGCCGTCGGATTCGTCGCCATCTTTCTTCTTCTCGTCGTTCGAATCTTTGTCCGCCTTCTTTCGCTTCTTCACGCGCATCAGCCGGCCGTCGCCGCGTCCGACATGGACGCGCACGACCTTCTCGCCTGCCGCTTCAAGCGCCATCATCCAGTCCTTGAAGTCGCCGAGCGGTTGGCAAAGCTTGAGCCGCTGAGTGGCCTGGTACAGCCATACCAGTTCCTTCGCAGACGACTTCAGAGTGTCGTTCGGCTTAGAACAATATTTCACCAGTTCTTCGACTTTTTCGATCTTGCCATTATCACGCCACCATGCACCAGTCGCTTTATGCGTGGAGCGCAAGAAGTCGGTCCAACTCTTGCCCTCGTCCTTCATCACACGCGTCGGCCAGTACAAAATATTGGCGTGAACATGGTAGAGTACAGTGTGCGGCTTGTATCGTCCTGACAAATCGGATGCCTGTCCACGAGCATGCGCTTCGGCGTCACGCTCCGCTGCCGTCGCGCGCGTGAACTCGATGCCACGATATAAAACGTTCACGCCCCACTTCTCCTGAGCCTTGCTGGCCCACCTCGAAATGCGCCGGTTCAGTCCCTGGATCGCTGCGCGCATGTCCCCCTTGTGGGCCACGCTGAACGGAACCGGCTCAGAGCAGGTCATAACGGCATACCGAAAATATTTCGAATGCTTGTGACCGCTGATAAAAAGCTTCAACCCGTTCACCGTCGGGCGACGGTCGCGGGCGGCAACGGTCGGCAAGAACCTGCAAGCGCGATAGACGCGCTGCTTCTCAACGACGCCCGTCACTGCTCCGACGAACGTGACGTCGCTGTCGAGAACGACGTTCACTCCTGCCCCAGCCAGAGCGTCGGCGATGCGCGCCGTCTGCCGCTCAAGCTCCGCCGACGCTGCCTGACGCTGCGCCCAGCGCACGGGGTCCATGGCCCAGCCGGTGTTCGACACCATCACGTCGTCGTGTGTCTTGCGCGACGGTCTAGCGACTGACGTCTCAAGTGCATCGACAGCAGCAGCGATGAGTTTGCCCAGACCACGCGGGGCTTCGTCAACATTTTTGATTGGGAGGGTAAAGTTCGGCTCGACGTCGAAGGGGTCATATCCGACCCCCCGGTTCAAACTGCCGTCAACAGCGGCTTTACAATGTCAGTGATGTCGTTCAACATTCTGGAACACCTTGTGAAAAACCGCCGGAGGGTTGCGAGCCCGTTGATGGCGGTTTTTCTATGGTCGATCGATAACGGGTCTACGTCAAGTCTCGCGCAATCACCTTACGGCATTTGAGCTGCCACTTTGCATTTATAAACATTAGCCGAGGGACAGGTGTTATTAAAGACAGCCTATTTCTCCCCTCGGAGCTCAAATACCGTCCATTACGCGTCGGGAGATAGCTACCCGCTTTACTTCATCAACGAGTGGCCGGGATTTTGCACTGTCACGGGCAACTGGCAAAGACAAGTTACTCAGCGCTTCACGGACGATGATTACCGCCTCGTCAAAAACCACTTTAGATTTTGTTGCGTCTGCTAAATAGTCCTCAAGCTTTTTGCAGTAATCGGCTATTTTTTTGTTTGCAGCACCCGGATATTCCGAATGTTCGTAGCGGATCCGGAAAGCCAGCATGAGAAAGTATTTGAATGGCCGAATATCACGCTCATCGTTAGTTAATCTGCGTAATGCAATTTCGAACCGATATGCCGCCAAAGCAGAAACGAAATAGGGCTCTGGTTTATGCGTTGTTTGAAAGATGCGGTCTTTCACTCCTTTAAGTAGTGTACCTTGATATCGGCTGGCTTGATTTGCGGATTCCAAAAAAACCGAAGCAAAGGATTTCAACTGACTCCCGATTGTAACAATTCGACTTTTGTCGACTGTGCCATCTTTGGCATATTGCTTTGCTCTGCGTTCATAATAAAGCTTCTTATCGCCTTGTACGCCGGCGTAATAGTCCTCAAGGTCACGCTGAAACTGTGTCAGCGCAAGCAAATCATTCTCTTCCACGTTGGTTTGTTTGTTCGTGGATTTTACAATGCTTTGCGCGACGTCCTCACTCACCGTATGAATGAGTTTAACCGGCACAAAGAGATCGGCTTTAATATCGTCTTGATGTGCGAAAATAACGTGACTGGTCTGACAACCATTCACAATCTGATAGTCCTCAAGAACGTACTGGCTTGAAGTGACCCTAATGTTACGCGCGACGATGGTAATACCGTTG
The DNA here is from genome assembly GCF_001422245.1 of Rhizobium sp. Leaf262. GTDB lineage: Bacteria > Pseudomonadota > Alphaproteobacteria > Rhizobiales > Rhizobiaceae > Agrobacterium. Next base: position 74,880 of record NZ_LMMM01000019.1, on the reverse strand, counting down.
TTGCGAAGGACGAACTGATCGAACAAGCCATCGGTAATAGTTTTGGCGATATCCGCATTCACTGGATTATCGCCTTGGAAATCGCGAACATTATCTATGAAAACTGACTTAATGATATTGCCACTTTCGTCCGTCAGCAATTTGAGAAACTCTTTTACGGGCAGGATGCCGAGGTAAGAGGCGCTCACTCCCTCGATGGTGGGCAACGTCACGAGTTTCTCAAATTTTACTTCGCGAGAGATGCTGGTTTTGGTGGCGCGATATAACGACTGAAGCTGTCGCGCACCGACAGGCTCAAAAACAACTTCAGAAAAAAGGTTCGTAGCAAGCAGGTCTAATCGTTTGCGCTTGATCGCCTCAACGAGGTAAGCGTCTTCCGTCCAATTTCCGGTGCAGACATAGTAGACACGGCAGACAGGATTGTTTTTCAAACGCGATGCGTTTTTGAGAATTCGGTCCTTGATCTCTATAAGCCGTTTGACGTCGCTATTGAAAGGGAGCTTCTGAGTTGAAGAGAAGACCTCATTTACGAGATTATCACCCAAGGCAATGATGGCTGCACCATCAAAGCTCGAAGATGACTTTGCCTGAATGATAATGAACTCGACCTCCAGATATCCATTCAGCCCTAAAACATCGTCTATAAAGTCGGCATCAGTTGCAATACGTCCGTTGACCTTCACAGCAAATGCGTCGACGTTAAGATCCTGGCCATCCCCGGCGACCAGATCGGCAGTCTCAAAATCCTCCGAAGAGCGTGATGAGAGAACGCTGAAAGCCGCGAAATGCTCAAACTGCTTATCTGGCGATAAGCCAGTGAGTGCGTTGATTTCAACAAAATCTTTTACAAGAGCTTCAGTAACAGAGTCCATCAGACGACCTCGGCAGGAATTGAGTTGATGGTACGTAACAAAACAAGTCAGCGCTGCCAACAACTTTACCTAAGCTCAAAAATAAATCTGCTACTTCAGAAGGTGGAGAAACGCCAACCGTTCTGCTGACTGCAATCCTCCGTCTAACTTTGCAATAGTTGACAATCAGAGAGTAAATCAATACCCATTGTCTTACCCGAAAGACGAATGCTTGAATCGTGAATCAATGGGTTACAGTCAACTTGGCGGGCGATCCCATCCTCTCCGCCATCAAGACAATCCCTCAAAAATTCCCCATCGATCAAATCGCTGCACTGCGGAACATTTCGTTTGCCTACTGCGTTACCACCTCGGAAACAGCAAGAGGTGATTTCAGATGGCTCAGACCAAATTGAATGTTGTCGAAGATACAGTAGAAAATCAGATCGCGGAGCTGCGTGCGCAGATTTCGTCTCTGTCCAAGTCGGTTTCGGCTCGCGCCGGTACGCTCACGGATGACGCATCCGAGTTTGTCGATGAAGCGCGCGGTCGGGTTCAGCGCGTGGCACAGTCTGCCGCACAGACCGTAAAGGCGCAGGGCCACAATGTGGTTGAAGCCGTAAAAGAAAATCCAGGTACAGCGACGTCGCTCTTGACCGTTGTTGGAGCTCTTGGTTTCGCTCTCGGTTACTGCGTCGCCAACGCAGCGGCAGAACAGAAGAGCAGCAGCATCTACCGCTGGCGCTAAGCCTCTGTAATCTTGATATGAAAAGGCAAGGAGCACGCGTCTCCTTGCCTTTTTTCTATTCAAAAGGGAGAGAACGGCAATGAATTTCAATGAGGACATCGAAACTGCTCTGGCAGCGTTTGCGCAGGAGGCCAGCATCGGTCGAGACGAGGCCATCCAGCGCATTCTGCGTGAGTGGCTTGTGAAGGAAGGCTTCCTGTTTTCCGGCGAGGAAGGCATTCACCCGGATAAGCTCAACGCCAGCAACGATGACTGACGGTCGTCAGTAACTCGATACCTTGGTTACAGCGCCGCCTTTGTATCGGGCACTGAGTGCGCGAAGGGCCGTGGAAAATTCGGTGACATCTGCGCCAACGGCCACGAAAGATGCGCCGAGTTCCAGATACCGCTTATTATAGGTCTCATTGAAGGTGAGAATGCCCGCAGCCTTGCCGGCTGCCACGATCTTGCGAATCGCAGCTTCGATTGTTTCCTGTACTTCCGGCTCATCGATTCGCCCGAGATAACCCATGTCGGCTGCCAGATCCGCTGGCCCGATGAAGACGCCATCGATACCATCGACCGCGAGAATATTGTCGAGATCGGCAATGGCGGCGCGCGTTTCGGCCTGAACCAGCAGGCAAACGCCATCAGAGGCCGTCTGATTGTAATCCTCGATGGAGTTGAAGCCGGACGCTCTGGCTACGACCGCGCCCATGCCGCGAATACCCCGTGGTGGATAATGCATGGCCGCGACAAGGTCTTTGGCCTGCGCTGCCGAATCGACCATGGGCACCAGCAATGTGCGTGCCCCAGCATCCAGCAACTGTTTGATGATCCAGCTTTCGCCCACGGGAACGCGAACCACCGGCTCTGCGGGCGATGTGGCCAGAGCGCGCAACTGCTCTATGATGCTGCGCAGATCATTGGGACCATGCTCTCCATCGATCACCAGCCAGTCGAAACCGGCGGTGACGGCGATTTCGGCGGCGATGGCTTCACCCATGTCCAGCCACAGGCCGATTTGCGGCTTGCCCTGTCGAATGGCAGTCTTGAAGCGGTTTTCTTGGGCGCGCATCGGTTAATCCTTCAGGCGAGTAGCAGTTTCAGATCGGCGGAATGGTCGGCCAGAACGGCGCGGTCAGGCTGTCGGCCCATATCCAGCAGCTTCTTGCCGCTGACATAGGCCTTGGCATCATTGATCGCGTCCACGGCGATAAATCGGCCTTCGCGGAAATACCAGACGGAGTGGCTGCCCTCGCGCTGGCCAGGTCGCAGCAGCGTTTCGTCGTAACCGAGGTTGAAGCCTGCGATCTGCAGTTTCACATCGTATTGATCCGACCAGAACCACGGCTTTGGTTCATACGGCTTCTCTTGGCCGCAAAGCACGGTCGCCGCAGCCTCTGCCTGATCGACCGCGTTTTGTACCGATTCAAGACGCACATGCTTGCCGTCCACCGGCAGAAGAGCACAGTCGCCCACGGCATGAATGTCCGGATCAGACGTGCGCGTCAACGCGTCGACCAGAATACCGTTGCCGATATCCAGTCCCGAATCGCGCGCAAGCCGGTCATTGGGCAAAACGCCAATGCCGACAATTACGAAGTCCACCTCCAGCACCGTCCCGTCCGAAAGCTCGGCACCACGCACATGGCCGTCCGTGCCGATCAAGCGCACGAGACCCGTCTTCTCGCGAATCGACACGCCATGGGCGCGATGGATGTCGCGCATGATGGCGGCGGTTTCGGGCGCGGCCACCCGCTGCAATATCCGGTCGGCCATTTCGATCAGCGTCACGGTCAACCCCAGATGTCGTGCAACGGCAGCGGCTTCCAGACCGATATAGCCGCCACCGATCACCAGCAACCTGCGGCCCGGCTGCATGTCCTGCATCAGGCGGTCGGCATCGCGCTTGTCGCGCACGGTCAGCACGCCCTCGAGGTCTCCCCCGACGCCAGCCGGCAGGGTTCGCGGGGACGCGCCGGTCGCAAGCGCCAGCTTGTCATAGGCCAGCGTGCTTCCATCCTGCATGCGCACCGTCTTGGCCGCCCGATCCACCTCTTCCACCCAGGTGGACAGGCGAATGTCGACATTGTTTTCCGCAAACCAGTCCGAATCACGAAACAGCAGCCGATCGAAACTCATGTCTCCCATGAGGTATTTTTTGGAAAGCGGCGGGCGCTGATAGGGCAGCACATCTTCCGAGCCTATGATGGTGATCGGTCTTTCATCCTTCAGCGCGCGCAGTTTCGCAGCCAGAGAAAAGGCGGCCTGGCCCGCACCAACGATGACGAGTGTGCCTGCCATATGCTGCTCCATCAGTCCATGAGATACCAGAGGCGTAACGACACGTACGCAGCGCGTCAACCATTTCCCACGCGTCAGCCGAAATGCCGCGGCTGGTGCCAGGACAGTTTTGCGCAACCTAATTCGACTACACACGTTTCCAGACCGAAGCCGGTTCGCGGATGCCCGGACGCTGTGGCATAACGTGCCAGAAACGCTCTGTTTTTAGCGTTTTTGTTCAGCATTTGGCAATGAAGCGGGCCTATGATTGAAACAGAACAAAAGGCAATCGGGAGGTTGTCATGGCGCTCAACGTAAACATCACCGCAAGCGACGCCGTTCCACACGACGAACTCTATGAGAAGTACCCGGTCGACCGTCCCGGCAAGATCACCTTCATCGGCCATCATCTGAGCGCGAAGAACACGATACGCTGCCTCATCCGTAATGTATCGCTGTACGGCGCGGATCTGGAAGTCAGCCCGCATCTGGAGATGCCAACGAATTTCTATCTGGAGATTCTGGGTATTCGGGATGAAATTGGCTGCACGCTCATCCGGCGCGAAGGAGAGCAGGCAACCGTCGGCTTCAACATGCTGATCGACGCGGAGTTCCTGCACCATATTCGTCGCCTGAGTTTCGAGACGGCAGTATAAAGTAACCGTGTTTCCCCGCGGCTTGGGAAAAACTCTCAAAACGCCGTCATTTCGATTGGCCTGCCTTGCGCGGGCCAATTTTGATTCTATGGTGGTGCCGTTTGATCAACGGATAACGGAAGTCTCTGAAATGTCCGCATTTTCGCGCTTTACGTCGCTCGCCGCCTCGCTCCCTTCCTCCGTTCCCTTTGTCGGGCCCGAAGCGATAGAGCGCAATCGCAAGATCGCCGTCAAAGCCCGGATCGGCGCCAACGAAAGCGGCTTCGGCCCGGCACCCTCGGTTCTGGAAGCCATCAAACAGGCTGCGACGGAAACCTGGATGTATGCCGATCCGGAAAACTATGAGCTGCGGGAGGCGCTTGCCATCCATCATGGCATTTCGCGCGATAATATCGCTATCGGCAACGGGGTGGATGGTCTGCTGGGCGAAATCGTCAGGCTGGTGGTAGAACCCGGCACGCCCGTCGTCACGTCGTTTGGTGGCTACCCCACCTTCAACTATCATGTGAACGGCTTTGGCGGTCGTCTGGAAACCACGCCCTATCTGGATGATCACGAGAATCTCGATGGCCTGCTCGACATCGTCAAGAAAGAGAATGCCCCGCTGGTCTATTTTGCAAACCCGGACAACCCCATGGGTAGCTGGTGGGACGCAGGCGAAGTGCTGACCTTTGCAAAGGCCCTGCCGGAAACCTGTCTGCTGGTGCTGGATGAAGCCTATTGTGAAACCGCGCCGGAAAGCGCCATTCCCAGCGTCCGCGCCATGATCGGCATGCCGAATGTGCTGCGCATGCGCACCTTCTCCAAGGCTTATGCCCTGGCTGGCGCACGCGTGGGTTATGCCATCGGAACGCTTGGCAATGCGCAGGCCTTCGACAAGATCCGCAATCACTTCGGCATGCCGCGTGTCTCGATTGCGGCAGCGCTGGCCGCACTCAAGGATCAAGCCTATCTGCGTGATGTGGTGAAACGCATTGCCAATGCCCGCGAACGCATTTCCACCATCGCGCGCCAGAACGGTCTTTCCCCACTCGCCTCGGCCACCAACTTCGTCACCATCGATTGCCACAGGGATGGTGCCTACGCAAAAGCCATCGTCGATGGACTGATGGAACACGGCGTTTTCATCCGTATGCCCGGCGTCGAACCGCTGAACCGCTGTATTCGGGTGAGTGCTGCGCCAGACAACAAGTTGGATTTGTTTGCCGAAGCGTTGCCGAAGGTGCTGAAGGGTTTGGGTTGAGGCGTCAGCCCACCCCCTTCATACCGACAAAACAAAAAACCGTGCCGGCCTTGTTTCTGCCGGTCACGGTTTTATCAGGTCGGCGTGGATCTGGCCGGGTGCCCATTTGGGCTTATTATTGTGTCAACCGGGACTGGAGAGACCGGCTGGAATTGCTGGCGGTCTTGGTGACCGCTCTGTCTTTTTGATCTGATCTTGAAGCGCGAAGTAGACTTAGTGCGACGTCATCCAGTCGCGGGCGGCGCGGAGCGCCGTTGCGAGGTCTGCCTTGCTCATGTTGCGAGCCAGATCGGCCCGCAATGAGACGGCTCGTTCCGAACCCTTGATGGCGGCGATATTGAGCCACTTGTGAGCAGCAATGAGGTTCACCGGGCAGCCGCGGCCTGTCGCATAGATCAGGCCGAGGTTGCAAAATACATCCGCCCGGCTCTGTCCACCTGCAACGGCCATTTCGATATCGCGAACTTCAAAGCGTGCCATTTTCTCTATCCTGTTTGCCCGTTAGCGTCTTGTCTGCGCCCCTCTGCGGGAGCTTTCCGGTTTCAAGTCCTTACCGTCTTCTGCGGCTTGTTCTGGCCTTTTCCGTCGGCAGGTTTTCCCTGCTCTTTCGATGTCCCCACTATGCCAAACGGCCTTGAACGGGCGCTTAAAATCCATGATTAATAGGGGACAAACAAAGTCCAAACGATTGGTAAAGTTGGGTTTTTGTTAAATATCGCAAGGCCCGGAAATTAAGGACTTTCGGCGCAATTTTACGAAAAGTTTACGGATGGAATTCAACCCTTTCGTAACCACGTCGAAAACTGCAAATTTTTCACGCGTCTTTTTTCGACGCTCGAGCGCGCCGAAAAGCTGCAAATTTCGCTGGGGCCATATTTCCTTTTACGTTCACGTCAACTATAAATACCGCCATCGCATCAGGAGTTGCGAGCGCCGAACCTCACGCGTCTGCGAGGTTCGTGCGAAGCTGGATTGGGAGGTCCCTATGAAGAGAATGACGATACTTGCGGCCGCCGCATTTTTGATGGGCAGCAGCGTCTTTGCTGCGGAAGCCATCGAAGGCAACTGGAAGACCGCCAGCGGCGAGACCGCGGCCATCACCCAATGTGGCTCGGCCTATTGCGTGACCCTGAAGACAGGCAAACACGCTGGAAAGCAGATCGGCAAATTGAGCGGAAAAGGTAACAGCTATTCCGGCGAAATCACCGATCCTGAAAATGACAAGACCTATGCAGGCACCGGCACCGTATCCGGCAGTTCGCTTGCCATGAAGGGCTGCGTGCTGAAGGTGCTGTGCAAGTCGCAGACGTGGACACGTCTCTAATTACCCGACTTTTCCATCGACAAAGCCTCATGTGGTCGACCGCACCACATGAGTTGCAGACCTGAAGGTTCAGCAGCCCGACTCGGACAGGCTGTGCCCGGCTTGCACGAGCAGCGTTACGGCCTTTTCCAGATCGCTGGTTTTGACCAGAAGATGATCTCCATCAAAGGTCGAGACGACGAAGATCCCAACACCGTTTTCCGATAGCGGTCTGATGACGGACAGGATGACACCCGTCTCTGCGAATTCGAACGGGCCAAGAAGTTTGAGGCAGGTCCAGCCCGCATCCTTGCGAACGCTCTGCGGCACCCTGCCCTCGAGGCAGACGATCGACAGTTCGTCGTCCGTGCGGCTGATGCTGACGAAGCCTGCGCCGTCGGCCCAATCCGGTATGGCTGCCTGAGGTTCCAGACGCGCAACGGCATAGGCTTGCGGAAGAATTTTCAGTTTGATCGACTTGGCCATAGCCCCTGCTCCACGAATCCCGGTTGGACCATGCCTAACAAAATCAGCGACATAAGAAAATAAACTTGCCGCCGACGCGACCTGCACAAGCATTGATTGTTTTAGCAGATTTATTCCGTCACATCGCTGTAATAAACCCTCTTTAGTTGCCCTTTCTGGAATTGTTCCAATCTATGAACTTACGGAGAGAGCCATGACCAAGGTCGACACGAGCAAGCTGAGCTGGGACGAGTGGGACGAACTTCAGAACCCGCCGCCAGCAGTGACTGATTTTGATCGCGTAGTGGAATCGGCCATTTCCCGTCGCGGTTTCCTCGGTGGTGTTCTGGCCTTCGGTTCTGCGGCTGCCGCGCTCGGCACGTTTGGCAACCTCGCGTCCAGCACATCGGCACAGGCGCAGGAAGCCGCATCGCGCTTCCCCTTCAAGCCTATTGCAGCCACCACCGACAACACCATCCACGTGCCGGAAGGTTACAGCTGGAAGCCCGTTGCCAAGTGGGGCCAGCCACTGTTTTCGACCGCTTCCGACATTGATCCTGTCAAGGGTGTCAGCCTTGAGAACTCGGACAAGGTTTTCGGCGAAAACACCGATGGCATGGAGCTTTTCGTTGTCGGCAGCCATCAGCTGATTGCCGTCAACCATGAATATGTGAACAACGAAACCAACCTGCCTCACCGTGAAAAGGGCATGCCTGCCAATCTGGACGAGGTCAAAATCCTCCAGCACATGCAGGGCGTGACCGTCATGGAAGTTGCGGAAGGCAAGGATGGCTGGCAGATCGTGGTCGACAGCCCGTTCAACCGCCGCATTCACCACAACACGCCGATGAAGCTGTCCGGCCCTGCTGCTGGCTCCGAACTGGTCAAGACCAAGACCGATGCAAACGGTATCGACTGTCTCGGCACCTTCAACAATTGCGGCGCGGGCCGCACGCCATGGGGCACATACCTCACTTGCGAAGAGAACTTCAACGGCTATTTCGGCTCCACCGATGCCGCCTTCAAGATGCCTGACGACTACAAGCGCTATGGCATCGCTGCCGAAACCCGTTACGGCTACGAGCTGTTCGATGAGCGTTTCGATGTGTCCAAGCACCCCAACGAGCCGCGCCGTGCCGGTTATGTCGTGGAAATCGACCCGTCCAACGCGTCCTCCACGCCGATCAAGCGCACAGCGCTTGGCCGCATCAAGCATGAGAATGCCGCCGTGGTCATCGCGCGCGATGGTCGCGTGGTCGTCTATATGGGCGACGACGAGCGTGGCGAGTTCCTCTACAAATACATCTCCAACGGTATCTACGTGCCGGGTGGCGATACGTCCAAGCTGCTGGACGAAGGCACGCTCTACGTTGCCAAGTTCACCGATGACGGCAATGGCGAGTGGGTTGCGCTGACGCCAGAATCGACAGGCATGAAGATGGACGAGATTTGCGTCTTTACCCGTCAGGCCGCTTCCAAGGTTGGCGCCACCACCATGGACCGCCCGGAATGGGTCGCCATCAACCCCGTTGCCATCGAAGCCTATTGCGCGTTGACCAACAACAGCCGCCGTGGCGAAATGAAGGACGGCAAGCTGCGCACCAATGGCGGTGGCGATGCCATGCCGCTAAACGCCGCAAACTCGCGCGAAAAGAACGAATACGGCCAGATCGTCCGCTGGTATCCTGAGAACGACGACCACGCGGATGCCAAGTTCAAGTGGGATCTGTTCTGCATGGCTGGCAACCCGGATGTTCACAAGGATGCCTATGCAGGTTCCTCCAACATCAACTCCGGCAACATGTTCAACTCGCCAGATGGCATGATGTTCGATTCGACCGGTCTGCTCTGGATCCAGACGGACGGTGAAGACAGCAATGACGGCCAGTATGCCGGACAGGGCAACAACCAGATGCTGGCAGGCGACCCCGTCACAGGCCGCATCGAGCGCTTCCTGACCGCACCGAAGGGCGCGGAAGTCACAGGCCAGACATGGTCTGCGGACAAGCGCACCCACTTCGTCGGCATCCAGCACCCTGACGCCCCCTTCCCGGATGGCGAAGGCAAGCTGCCCCGCTCGGCCCTCGTCGCCGTCAAGCGTGACGACAACGCCATGATCGGCTGATTGCTACGCCAGACATAAGAAAGGCGCCGTTCATGCGGCGCCTTTTTGATTCTGCTTCAGGACTTTAAAGACCCGTCAGAGCCACTGCGTGCCGTCACCAGCCTGGCAGCCATAAGGCGGCAGGACATTGGCGAAGGTCTGGTGCAGCTTGTCACAGCCCCATTCTCTAATCGGCGCTGGCATGCGGCTGTTCAGCTCGATGCCGACTTCATTGTATGGGCTTTCGGTGTTGGTGACGTAGCTATACCAGCGGTAACCGAAGATCACGACGGCGAAGATCACGACCATCGTCAGAACTCTTATAATTTTCACGCTATTTCCTTACGCATATGAATGTCGACCCATGCCAGCTCTGTCGCAATATATGCGCATGAGAGCCGCTGTCGCAGGAGCCAGACCCGGTCCTAGCCGGGAAAGCCCGTTTCAGCAAGCAGCCCCATCTTTATTCCCGCCGCGCCAATGCCCGGTTGAAAAGCTAAGGGGCATCTGTCAATTTCGGCCCGGGGGTAACGTAATTTGGAGGACATATTTTTATGCGTATGCTTTTGCCTTGCATCCTTTTGGCCAGTTGCATCATGACCGTACCCGCTTTCGCTGCAGAACCGCCCGCATCGCCACCGGCAGACAGGCCGCTGAACGAATTCGTCACGGCGGTCGAGAAAGACGGCTCGATCACCTTCCGCCTCTTCGCGCCCTCGGCCAAGGCCGTATCCGTCACTCTCGGCAGTAATGCGCCGCTGGAAATGAAGCGCGCAGAAAGTGGCGTCTGGAGCGTCAAGAGCGACGTGCAAAAGCCCAATCTCTATGAATATTATTTCAACATAGATGGCTTCCGCAGCATCGATACCGGCACCAATTACCCCAAGCCGCAGCGACAGGTGAACACCAGCCTCATTCTCGTGCCCGGCAGCATTCTGGATGTGCGTGATGTCCCGCACGGCGAACTTCGTCTCGTCACCATCCCGTCCAAAGCCTTGAAATCCCAGCGCGCCACCTATGTCTACACGCCACCGGGCTACAGCGACACGTCAGAGCCCCTGCCGGTCATGTATCTCTACCATGGCTTTGGCGATACGGTTGCCTCCTGGGTTGCCCAGGGACGCGCGCCGGAGATTCTCGACAACCTGCTGGCTGAAAAGAAGATCGAGCCGATGATCGTGGTCATCCCCGACACCGAAGCCGATATTCCCGAAGCCATCGCTGAAAACTTCCCCGGCGCCGACCGTCGCAAGAACTTCTACCCGATCAATGCCGATGCCATCGACCGCGAACTGACGCAGGATCTCATCCCCTACGTGAAGCAGCATTACCGCGTGCGCGACGACGCAGACAGCCGCGCCATCGTAGGCCTGTCGCAAGGCGGCTATCAGGCCCTCGTCTCCGGCCTCACCCACCTCGACACTTTCGGCTGGATCGCCAACTTCAGCGGCGTCTCCACCACGACCGTCCCCAACAAGACCGTGGAAGCCACGCTGAACGAGCCGGACAAGATCAACAAGGCGCTGCGCAACTTCACCGTCACCGTCGGCACCAAGGACGTGGTAACGGGCAAAGACATCGCAGGCCTCAAGAAAATCCTCGACGACAACAAGATCAAGCACGAATACGTGGAATACAAGGACCTGGGCCACGAGATGGACGTCTGGCGTCCGTCATTCGAGGCGTTTTTGCAGAAGGTTTTCAAGAAGTAGAATCTAAAGCGCTATCGCCGTCTTGTCTCGTTGGGTAGGGCGGCGATATTTTATCACCTTTACCAACCGCCCTGATGTCGGTTCGTGAGAGCCACGCAAATCTGGTCTACACATACGTGTCAAAGGCCGAGTGCGGCTTTCGCGAGAACCACTACGGCTGCTGCGGCGGCGATCAATGCCCAGTATTTCATGGGTAGGAATAGAAAAGTGTGGCTCGATTGATTGATCGTTAGTTCTTCGCCGGTTTCCTTGTCGATGACGACACGATCCTGGCTCTTTTGGATGGCCGTGCCCAGTAACCAGATGATCGGTGCAGAGGTCAGCAGGGCTATCGAAAACCATACCGGTTGAGCGGAATATGCGCCTTCACCATACAGTGCATCAACAATCATATTCATCATTAACGACGCGCCGAAGACAATTGCGGCAACGAGATAACCTTGTCCACTCCAGATCATCCTATCTCCTTTCGCATTAGCGACTGGCAATCAGGGACACCGTTTTGCGGCGTATGGGTCATTGATCCAAGCAATGATGGCACACCACAATAGCCTGCAAATTTATTCAAAGTTTGGTTTTCCGAATTCTGCCGTCAACAACCCTATAATGAAACGCGGCATCCCTCGCTCCACCATTCTCGTCCGTGACGACAAGGCTTTCAGCATCGATGCTCTTCTGGATGGCTCCGGTAACAAAGGAGAACACGGCCTTGCCGTCACTCCCCCAGAAGTCGTTCAGCTTGATGAAGCTACGACCATCGATGCCCGCAACCGTGAGCGTACCGTTGGATCGGTAAAGTCCGTTGTCATCCGCCGCCCAGCAGTTGCTCTTGGTTTCACAAAGAAACCGGAAGCTGCCGGCATCCAGCTTCTTCTGATGCTCGCCGCGCAGATAGACACGGGCAGCGTCCGCGGCCCACACGCCACGCTCGCCGAATGTCCGGAAACTGTCGGCATCGGCCTCATCCAGCGTGACGAGAATGTCGTCCGGGTGTCCGAAGGGCCAGGCCGTGCGCGCATGGGCGGCGACGTAAACCCGCTTGTTATCCTTCGCCAGCGGAACAACTGACCGGAGGACCTGAAACTTCGCCGGGTCGGCATGCTCGACACGATAACCGTTGAAATAAACACCCGCTTTATCTTTCCCGAAAAGACCCTCGATCGGCAGGAAAGACTCTCGATCAACACTGTCGATCCGCCTTGACCGGCAGAACACGTTTTTTGCGTCGCGCGCATGAGAGGCATCCAGCGGCTCGAAACTGGCCGGATCGGCGCCGCGCACAAGATTGAAGACCTCCTGGGACGCCCGCATCGTCGTCAGTGTCTCTTTGAAGAACACGGCGTTTGAGGTCCTGTACCAATCATCCGCGATCTGTTCTGCGCCATCTGCATTGAACGGGTAAGCGGGATGCCACCAGCCGACAATGTCGGAGTAGTGTTTGGCAAGCCAATCCTTCAACAACATATGGTGCTCTTCGCAGAGCGAATTCCGCACGGTCTCATGAAGCTTCAAACCATTACTCAGCGTCAGGGAATCGTACAGATGGTAGAGATCGTGCTTGTCCCCGACATAGGGTCCGTTTGCCACCAGGGTAGTCGGATCGAGTGTATCGACGTGGAAAAAATGCGAGCCGGTTTTGACGTACAGGCGATGCTTATCCCTGGCGAAATAGTTGGTGTTTTCCATGAGTGAAAAACTGCGCGGATCAGCACCGGGAATAACCCGATCTTCAAGATACACGTGGGCGCTGCCGAGCCCATAGTCATCATCCAGAACACGAAACCCATCGGCCTCGGGCGTAACGAACTTCGCTTTCTTGTTGCGCTGATGATACCACCAGATGCCCTTTTGATCCCGCAGATATCCGCCCCAGAGATATCCCTGACGAAAGAGGCTCACCACCGCAAAATCCTGGGCGCAGACGCCACCCTTAACCTCCACCGGCTCGTCGCTGCCCTCCTCGATAAACATGACTTTCCCTTGCTGGACGACAAAGGTTGAGGACATGGCATTCTCCGGTCTCTGGGCAGCAAAATACAAACTGCGTGGGTCAGGCGCGATTGGTTGCAACTCTGGATTTATAATAAAGATGGCTTCGATCATCAACGCCGCAGTGCCCAAAAGACGACATTGCCGTGGGTAAGCTTTTACGGGCGAATGTCTGTAGTCGATGCGTATCAGCCGGAAATTCAGGGAATTGCGCCCCGCCCGCCCCCATTAACCACCCTGAACCCTACATGAACCCGGCTCTCAGGGTTGGTTCAGTCCAATCGTGGCATTGTCGTGTCCAGAGTAAGGGACACGACAATGCAGCGGGGAATGGACATGGCAATCTTGATACGTCGTTTCAGCATCATCGTTCTTTTGATGGCGATTTTCGCAATGTCGTTTGCGGCGCTGGTGGTTAATCCCAACCGCAGTTTTCAGCGCGTGAATGTCGGTGCCGCCTATACCTGCCAGCATGAGTTTTCTCTCGGCTGCCGCGTGACCTTGTAAGCGAGCAAAGCCGATGCGTTTTTCCAGCACCCTCCTATCCGGCCTGCGCGTGGCAATTTTGGCGTCCATGTTTCTGGGGCCGTTTGCTGGGTTGGCCATCTATAAGGCTGAGACCCGGCAGCAATCGAATGGTGCGGGCTTCGTTCTGTTGATGAGCCTTCAGCGCGGCAATCTCGGGTAAGCTCCAGCGTTTTCCGCGACTTTTTCAATCGCTCATATTTCCCTCGCTTGCCTGTCGAAATCGACCGCCTATAGTGGGCCATGACAGTCGCCAAGCATACCGCCAGCCATCTCACACGCCGCCATCATCTCTTGAGGGCGCTGCGCATTGCGGTCGGTATCGTCCTTGCCATCGCCACCACGATCTACGTCATGGAATATGATGGTAGTATGCTGCTGTTGTTTGGTGCCGAACTCCTCCTCATTATCGGATGCGGCCCTACGATCCTCAAAGGCCTCAATATCTATGAAGCCATTGCCAATGGTGGAGGCCTCATTCACCCGATATTGGCATTCGCCATCTTGATTGTCCTCCTGCCGCTTCTTGCGGTGATTTTCCTCGTCATCGAACTTTTCCGCGCGGCGCGCGCGGGGCGAAGGGCTGAGTTGTAGCAACTGGAGGACATCGTAAATAGCCAGCCACAGCCCCTCACCGCACGCGTCTAGTCGAGACTCGACACCTCGAACTCGAAGAGAAGCAAGGCTTCGTTCGAACCATGGGCGTAAGTAAATTCTTGACGGTCGACCCGAGTGAACTGCACACGAAACAAGCGAGAGGCAACACTGAACTCTTTACTCTCGCCGGGTGCCCGGAACTTGATTTCCACGACGTTATCCAGATCATGATCGGGAATTGCGCCGTAAATTCTCCAGTCTTTTTCTCTTGCCAGATCGCCGTCCGCAAAGACTTCAAGGCGCGGCGTGTTCTTGCCTTCCGGGGCATAGGACAATTTGAAGATCAGCCCGAATGCTTCCGCATAATAGGGATTCAATGCCGCTTGCAAGATCGTGATCTTCTTCACACGGTCTTTACGCTTCAATCTTTTATCCTTCTATCTTATCGCGCATTCACAACCGGAGATGATTTTAAGATCATTCCTTCGATCCAAGCAAGAAAAGGCCGTCGCATCTGTGACAGGGGCGTTAGGCCAAGTTTTTCGATCGCTCATATTTCTGTCGCTTGCCTGTCGAAATTGGCTCTCTATAATAGGCCATGACAATAGCAAAGCACCCCGTATCGCCCCTTTCCTTCATCACGCCCGAGCCCTTTGCGCCGCAGACATTTACCGATCCGAAAGAGGCGGTGGATGCGTTGACGGCGCTTTATGAACGCAACACGAATTTCCTCATAAAATCCTTCACCGATCTGGCGAAGGGTGCGCCCATCGAGGGCCGGTACCGGGCGTGTTATCCGCAGGTCAGCATCGAGACCTCGACCTTCGGCCATGTCGATTCGCGCCTGTCTTATGGTCACGTCACTTCGCCCGGCGTCTACACGACCACGGTCACAAGGCCGCAATTGTTCCGCCATTACCTGAAGGA
This sequence comes from Rhizobium sp. Leaf262, assembly GCF_001422245.1. Classification (GTDB taxonomy): domain Bacteria; phylum Pseudomonadota; class Alphaproteobacteria; order Rhizobiales; family Rhizobiaceae; genus Agrobacterium. Next base: position 59,495 of record NZ_LMMM01000019.1, on the reverse strand, counting down.
GCAGCTTGACCTTCTGATCAGGAACCATGGTGTCCACGTGACCGTGGCGGAGTCGGCAACGCCCATTCCGCTGCACTTCGCTTTTGGTGAAGGCGCTTATGTGGAAGCGGCTGCGGCCTCCTCTCTGTCGGATGTACCGCTGCGCGATCTCTTCGACACGCCGGATCTCAACAACACCGATGACCTGATTGCCAATGGCGAATATGATCAGGTGCCGGGAGAGCCTGCGCCGCTGGCGCCCTTTACCGCGCAGCGCATCGATTATTCGCTGGCCCGCCTTAGCCATTACACGGCCACCAGCGCCAATCATTTCCAGAACTTCGTGCTCTTCACCAACTATCAGTTCTACATCGACGAATTTTCCGCATGGGCGAAAAAGATGATGGCGGACGGGGGCGAAGGCTACACGGAATTCGTGGAGCCGGGCAACATCGTCACCCCGGCGGGTTCCGATCGGCCCACCACCGATATGGCGCTTGGTCGACTGCCGCAGATGCCTGCCTACCACCTGAAGAAGAAGGGGCACGCGGGCATCACGCTTATCAATATTGGCGTCGGCCCGTCGAATGCGAAAACCATCACCGACCACGTCGCAGTCCTTCGCCCGCATGCCTGGCTGATGGTCGGCCACTGCGCCGGTCTTCGCAACAGCCAGCGTCTGGGTGATTATGTTCTGGCGCATGCCTATGTGCGCGAAGACCACGTTCTGGACGACGATCTACCCGTCTGGGTGCCGATCCCGGCGCTGGCCGAAGTGCAGATGGCGCTGGAAGGTGCGGTTGCCGAAGTCACCGGTTACGAAGGCTTCGAGCTGAAGCGCATCATGCGCACCGGCACCGTCGCCACCATCGATAACCGCAACTGGGAACTTCGCGATCAGGCCGGTCCGGTCAAGCGCCTGTCGCAATCGCGTGCCATCGCACTCGACATGGAATCGGCCACCATCGCCGCCAACGGTTTCCGCTTCCGCGTACCTTACGGCACGCTGCTGTGCGTCTCCGACAAACCGTTGCATGGAGAGCTGAAACTGCCCGGCATGGCCACGGAGTTCTACCGCACGCAGGTCGCCCAGCATTTGCAGATCGGCATCCGCGCCGTCCAGAAACTGGCTGCCATGCAGAAGGAAACCCTGCATTCCCGCAAGCTGCGCAGCTTTTACGAGACGGCCTTCCAGTAGGCTTGCACCGTCTGTAGCCTCCAATCAGCCCTGCTTCGGCACGAACAGCGCAAGCATCGTGCCGATCAGGGATGAGATGATGACCAGAAGGTGGACGTTGACGGCGGCTTGGGCCAATGTCGAAAGCGCACTCTCGCCGCTTGCCGCGCCGAAGCCGATCGCTCCTGCTGTGATGCCTGCGGGATAGGTACCGACGCCACCCGGGGCGTGGATGGGCAGGACGGATGAGAGTTCACCGCCCAGCGCACCGCCGAAGCTCGGCGGCAGCGCGATGTTGCCCATCAGCATCAGCACCCAGGCAAGCACCGCGATCTTGACGAACCAGTTGATGAGCGTCACGCCCCAGGCTCTTAGAAAAGCGCTGGTGTCGGCAGGCAATCCCTCTTGCACGTCCGTCACCAGTTTTGAAATTTTTGGGGAAGACACCCGGCCCACCGCGCCGAAAAGCATAGCCCGCGCCCAGAATGCAATCGCAGGCAACAGCAGAAACGCCAGCCACCCCAGCCATATCCACGCGCTCGCCTTCTCGATCGCAAGCCCGACACCGGCTGCTGCAAGAAGCGCGTGAAGGTCGAAAAGCCGCATGACGAGCAGCGCCGAGGTGCCACGCACGAGACGCACGCCGAATTCCTTCTTCATCAGCAGCGGAAAACTGGTCTCGCCCGAGCGAAAAGGAAGCATGATGTTGAGAAGATTGTGGATTTGCACGACACGAAACAGCGCCGCGAAACGCCTGCTCGTTTCTGCCGGGAAATAGTCGTAGATGCGCCAGGTTCGCAGCAGATAGGTGGTGACGAGCAGCAGCAGCGCAAAGGCCATGGCTCCCAATCCCGCATTGCGCCAGAGCTCCAGCACCGTATTCCAGCCCCACACCCACTGGATGAAAACGGCATAGGCGACAATCACCAGCACGGTGCCAAGGGTCATCGCGTTGCGGGCAAGCCACGCCGTCGGTTTCATGGTGCCTGGATTTCCTGTCAAACTGCGGCCTTATCTGGACAAAATGCCTTTAGCGTCCTATCCGGCTGATAGCATATTCCTATGCATTCAAGAGAGAGAGCCTCCGTGCCGATAACGACTGCCCCTCGCAACGAGGTTCTGATGAACGATATACCCGAACTATCGCTTGTCGTACCGATTTTCAACGAGCAAGAAAGCGTTGGCCCGCTGATCGAGCGCGTGGTGGAGGCGATGTCCGGCTATGGCGCGGGCTGGGAGCTCATTCTGGTGGATGACGGCAGCACGGATGCGACCATCGCCAATGCCCGACCCTATCTGTCCCGCGAGGGTCTGTCGCTGAAGATCGTCGCCCTGCAGCGCAACTTCGGCCAGACCGCAGCCATGCAGGCGGGTATCGACAACGCCCGCGGACGGCTTATCGCGACCCTTGACGGCGACCTGCAGAACGACCCCAAGGACATTCCGATGCTCGTCTCCGAACTGGAGCGTCGCGAACTCGATCTTCTCGTGGGCTGGCGCAAGAACCGGCAGGATGGGCTGTTCCTGCGCAAGGTGCCCTCGTGGATCGCCAACCGGCTGATCGGCAAGATCACCGGCGTTCGCCTTCACGATTATGGATGCAGCTTGAAGATCTACCGCTCTTCGGTCATCAAGCAGGTCAAGCTGATGGGCGAAATGCACCGTTTCATTCCGGCCTGGGTGGCGGGTGTCGTGCCCAGTACCCGCATCGGCGAAATGCCGGTAACCCACCACGCCCGCCAGTTCGGAGCGTCTAAATACGGCATTTCCCGGACGTTCCGGGTTATTCTCGACCTTCTGTCGGTCATGTTCTTCATGCGATACAAGGCGCGTCCCGGCCATTTCTTCGGCTCGCTCGGCCTTGGCCTCGGGGCGCTTGCGACCGTCATTCTGTTTTACCTGTGCGTCGATAAATTCATCTTCGGCAACGATATCGGCACGCGTCCGATGCTGATGGTCGGCGTGGTTCTGCTGCTGTCTTCCGTCCAGATGATCACGACAGGCATTCTCGCCGAAATGATCGCACGGCTTTATTACCGCGATGAGCGCACGCCGAACTACATCGTCGCCAAGACTTTCACCGCAACAGAGTCCTGAAAATCCATGCGCAAGACGCTTTCCCGCAATCCAGACATGGTGTTGATGCTGATTGCGGGATATTTCCTGCTTGCGGTCGCCGCCCGGCTCTTGCGATCTCCTGCTCTGGAAGTGGACGAGACACAGCAGGCCATCTACTCCCAGTTCCTTCTGATGGGGTATGGTTCCCAGCCACCGGTCTACAGCTGGCTGCAATACGCTTTAAACGGAATTCTTGGTCCATCCATTGCAGCGCTCAGCCTGCTTAAAAATGGCCTGATGTTTATCTGTTGCCTTTATTTCTGGTTGGCCGCGCGTCTGCTTCTCCGTGAGAAGGCGCTGGCCAATATTGCGACGCTGGGTATCATCACGCTGCCGACCGTCTTTGTCATGGTGCAACGCGACCTGACGCATACGGCATTGGCATTCGCCGCAGTCTCTCTCTTCACCTACGCTCTGTTCAAGACATTGAAGACACCCTCGGCCTGGGGCTATGCGCTCACCGGTTTCGCCATCGGCCTCGGTTTTCTGTCGAAGTATAATGTTATTGTCATTCCGCTTGCGACGATCGCAGCACTGGCCCTTGAGAAAGACTTTCGACAGCGTTTGCTGGACTGGCGAATGCTGCTCACCATCGCCGTGGCGGTGGCTGTCGTCACGCCACACCTGCTTTGGGTGCTGGACAATATGGAACTGGCAACACGCCAGACCACCGGCGAAATGCGCGAGGGCAGCGAAAATGTCGGGTTTCACGCTTTTGCAGGCTCTCTCGATCTCCTGCTTGCTTTCGTAAAAGGCGTGGCACTGACCACCGTGATCTACGCCGTTTTGTTCTTCAAGGACCTTAAGTCAATCGTCCGGGCCAGCGATCAATCGACGCGAATCGTTGGCCGTATCGTTCTGATTTCATTTATTTTTGTTCTTCTGATCATCTGGGGAATGGGCGCTACACAGATGCGTCAGAAGTGGATTGCGGTCTATCTGTTGCTGTGGCCGCTTTATCTTGCTCTCAAGGTTCAGGCCGCAGGCGTGCTTGCGGAACGCAAGCTGCCCTCGATGCTGACGATAACAGCTGTCTTGTCTCTCGGCTTCGTTGTCGTTCTCCTGGCGCGTGGATTGGTCGCCCCCCATTTCGAGCGCTATTCGCTGGTGCACATTCCCTATGGTAAATTCGGCGAAGCGGTACGCAAGGATGGCCAACCGGAGCCGCGTTACGTCATCGCATCGGACGTTCTGGTGGGCGGCAATCTGAAAATGCAGTTTCCCAATGCGACCGTCTTCTCAGGTAACAAGGATATCGAAAAACTGCCATCAGAATGGCCTGTGGGTGCCGTTGTGCTGCTAGCAGGTACGAATGATGACGGGGTGTTACCGCAGGACTCCGCTGCGGCACTGGCCAAGCTCGCAGAGCGCTCGTCACTACCAGCGCCAGCTGAAATCCGCCACGTCGAAGTTCCCTATAACGGCAAGGGCGACAAACGCCACGCCTTCTACTACGCCTGGGAAACCATCCCGGCCCGGTAGAGCACCCGCCTTCACCTCATGCAGACCTGATCTGTGCTTCCACACGGATCGGGAAGTTCACCGAATTGGCGATGAAGCATTTTTCGTGTGCGTCGGCGTGCAGTTCCTGCGCTGTCTGCGCATCGCCTTTCGAAATGGTCACGACGGGTTTCAGCACCACCTCCGTGAACTGGCCTGCCCCGTCTGCCGTTAGCGCCATGGTGCCTTCGGGCTCATCCACATAATCCGTCACCACCACGCCGGCGACGGCGCAGACATGCAGATACCAGAGCTTGTGGCAGGCCGAGACGGACGCCAGCAGCAACTCCTCCGGGTTCCAGCGACCGGCATCGCCACGAAAGGCAGGGTCGGATGAACCGGCAATATCGGGCTTTCCCGCGGCTGAAATCACATGCGAACGGTCATAGTCGCGGTAACCAGATGTGCCGGTGCCGCTATTGCCTGTCCAGGCGATGTGAAGCTTGTAGTGATGTTCCTGCTTTGCCACGTCTCATGCCCTCATCGTGTCGCGAAGATGGTCCAGCCCGTTCCGCAGTATCTCGATAATCTCGTCCACTTCCGAACGGCTGATGGTGAAAGCGGGCGATGCCAGCATGCGGTCGCCCGTGGCCCGCATCACAAGACCGTTTTCGAGGCAATGATTGCGCACCATCGCGCCGACATCATCAGGCTTTTCGAACCGCCGCCGCGTCGCCTTGTCTGCCGTCAATTGCACGCCACCTATGAGCCCCACGCTGACCGCCTCACCCACCAGATCATGGTCCTGCAGGCTTTCGAAGCCTTGCCGGAAATAGGGGCCGATATCGTCTCGGACCCGCTCTACCAGGTGCTCATCCTCTATGATGCGCAGGTTTTCCAGCGCTGCTGCCGCGCAGACCGGGTGGCCGGAATAGGTGAAACCGTGGTTGAAGTCGCCGACGTCGTTCAGCATCACCTGCGCCACGCGATCTGAGACGAGGACGCCACCGATGGGCAGATAACCCGAAGACAGACCCTTGGCGATGGGCGCCAGATCCGGCTCATAGCCGAAATGCTGATAGCCGAACCACGACCCCAATCGCCCGAAGCCGCAGATGACCTCATCGGAAACCAGCAGAATATTACGCGCCTTGCAGATGCGGGCAATCTCCGGCCAGTAGGTCTGAGGCGGGATGATCACACCGCCTGCGCCCTGAATGGGTTCCGCCACGAAGGCTGCGACATTGTCCTCGCCCAATTCATCGATTTTCGCGTCGAGTTCACGCGCCACTTTCAGACCGAATTCTGCAGGCGTCAGGTCACCGCCCTCCACATACCAATAGGGCTGGCCGATGTGCGAGACGCCTTCGATCGGCAGATTGCCCTGCTCGTGCATCCACGCCATGCCACCCAGCGAAGCACCTGCCACGGTGGAGCCATGATAGCCGTTGCGCCGCGCTATTATCTGGGTTTTCGTCGGGTGCCCCAGCGCCTTCCAGTAGACCCGCGCCATGCGAAACCAGGTATCGGTGGCTTCGGAACCGGAATTGGTGAAGAACACATGGTTCATATGCGGCCCGGCATGAGCGGCGATCTTTTGCGCCAGCAGGGTCGCAGGTGGCGTCGTGGTGCCGAAAAAGGCGTTGTAATAGGGCAGCTCATTCATCTGCCGGGACACGGCGTCGGTGATTTCGCGACGGCCATAACCGATATTGACGCACCAGAGACCCGCAAAAGCATCCAGATATTTCTTGCCGGTGCTGTCGTAGATGAACACGCCCTCGGCCCGCTCGATAATGCGCGTGCCTGATGCGTTGAGCTTGCCCATATCCGAGAAGGGGTGGAGGTGGTGAGCGGCGTCGATGGCGGCGAGGTTCGAGATTGTCCCGGTCTTGTCGTTCATCGCGCATCACTCCATTGTCACCCACGGGAAGGAGTAACACGCAGAACAGGCATTGCAAGAGTGACCGGGCAAGGTGGCATGGGAGACTGACGCGCCATGCCGAGAGGATCAGACGTTAGCGTAATCCTTCGCGACGATGACCTTCAACTCGCCAGCATGAATCTTGAGCAGCACGTCGCGCTTCATCGGCAGCAATTCGCCGTCGATCACGCATTTCACGTCATGGCGCCCTTTGGGAAAATGCAATTCGGCTTCCGTGACCGCCATGGCCGTCACCGCAGCATTTTCCTTCAGCCTGCCTCGGGCGATGTCTATCGCGAGACCAGCGACACCGGAAGGTGTCAGCGCATCTGCCAGATAAAAACCGAGACGCCCCTGCGTGATATCGTCCGCCACCAGAAGCGGGTTGGGGCCAAATTCATTGTTGGAGGCGGAAATCGCACAGACGCGCCGATGCTGGGTTTCACCCGCCACGGTGAATTCCACCTCGAAAACGGGAGGCTTGAGAACGACACCGATGGCTGCGCGGATGTTGGCGCGAATCTTCCCCAACCGCGATGCATATTCCATCTTGTCGCGGTAGCGTACCATGCGTGCATGCAGGCCTGCGGAGAACTGGTGCACGAAGGGGCGACCATTGGCGCTGGCGATATCGACATCGTGGACATGCCCTTCGGCCAGCGTATCGACCGCCTGCCAGATATCCAGCGGCAGACGAAGCGAGCGGGCAAACAGGTTCATGGTTCCGGCAGGTACGACGCCCAGCGCGATGCCATGCTTCCAGGCGATACCGGCTGCGGCTGAAATCGTGCCGTCTCCGCCGCCCGCAATCAGCCCGTCAAGACCCGTGTCGTCGGCGGTACGCTCCATCTCCTCGACGATGTTCTTGCCTGAGACGAGGCGGCATTCGATTTCATGTCCGGCATTTTGAAAAACGGTCCGTGCATGTTCACAAAAAGCATCCATGTCCGTCGTCTTGAAGGTGCCGCCATCGCGGTTGAAGATCGCAACCAGTTTCATATGCTTGTCCAGCCCCCGTTACGCACACGCGCGCGACCTAAATGGTATAGCAAGGGTTACGTTCCCTAACACCTTTGCGTGAGCCGGATATTTTACCGAATCAGAGACTACCGCATCGCACAAGTTCATGGTATGCGTAGAGATAAGGTCATTTTGGTGACCGCATAACTCCAGTCAGGGCAGGCCGAGACCTCGGTCTTGCCCTTTTTTTTCTTCGTTTCATCGCAGAAATCATGACCCAGATACGTCTTTCAGAAAACGGCTCCCGACCAGCCGCGCAAACCGTTGTGCAAACTTCGCCTGCGGCGCTCACTCCCCTTTCCATCGCATTGATCGAGCTGGCGCTGGCTGCTGGCGGCTTCGGTATCGGCACGGGTGAATTCGCCATCATGGGACTTCTGCCCGATGTCGCAACGACCTATGGCGTTTCGGTTCCGCAGGCGGGCTATGTGATTGCGGCCTATGCGCTGGGCGTCGTCATCGGCGCACCCATCATCGCCGTTCTTGCCGCACGCATGACACGGCGCATGCTGCTTCTGGCTTTGATGAGTGTTTTCGCTGCGGGCAATATTCTCAGCGCCCTTGCGCCGGATTTCATGACCTTCACCGTGCTGCGCTTCATCACCGGCCTGCCGCATGGCGCATACTTCGGCGTCGCCGCGCTGGTTGCCGCTTCCATGGCGCCGATCCACAAGCGCGCCCGCGCCGTGGGCCGCGTCATGCTGGGCCTGACAATCGCCACCCTTCTAGGCACCCCACTGGCCACCTTCTTCGGCCAGATGTTCTCCTGGCGCGCAGCCTTCATGATGGTCGGCGGCATCGCACTTTTAACGGTTGCCCTGCTGTGGTTCTTCCAGCCGCGAGATAAGGTACAGGAAGGTGCCAGCATCTGGCGCGAACTCGGTGCCTTCAGGCGCGTACAGGTCTGGCTGACGCTGGCGGTGGCGTCGGTCGGTTTCGGCGGCATGTTTGCCGTCTTCAGCTACATCGCCAAAACCACCACCGATGTCGCCATGATGCCGGTTGCCAGTGTACCAATGGTGCTGGCGCTGTTCGGCATCGGCATGAATGTGGGCAACGTCGTCGGCTCGCGTCTTGCGGACCTGTCGCTCAACGGCACCATCGGCGGTATGCTGGCGTTCAACGTGGTTCTGATGGCGCTGTTCGGCCTCACGGCACACAATCCTTACATGCTGTGCGCCTGTGTCTTCCTCATCGGCTGCGGCTTTGCCGCCTGCCCAGCCGTGCAGACCCGCTTGATGGATGTGGCCGCCGATGCCCAGACGCTCGCCGCCGCCTCCAATCATTCCGCCTTTAATATCGCCAACGCGCTTGGCGCATGGCTGGGCGGCGTGGTGATCGCGCTTGGCTATGGCTACGCCTCCACCGGCTATATCGGCGCTGTCCTCTCACTCGGTGGCCTTGCCGTCTTCCTCGTCGCCGTTGCTCTGGAAAAGCGCGAGAAGACGCTTGCCCTGTAGGCTATAAAAATCTGTGCATCTATGTCCTGTCCCCGGATCAAGCGAGGACGGGATATATTGAAATATTTCCAATACATATTTCGGGAGAAAACCGATTGCCTGGGCTGTTCAGGCTTCTGGTGACTGCCCCGCTGCCCTCTCCACCATCGCGACAATCGTGGCGAACAACTCTTCGGTCGCCTCTTCCGGCGTGATGTCACCGTTGGTAGCCGCGTTGGACAGCGCCTCGGCAGCACCCAGCATACCCCACAGAGCGGCGGAAGGAATCCTGCCCTTGCCTGAAAAAGGCGCAAGCAGCGCCCTGCATTTTTCAAGGAAGCCCTGCTCGTATTGCTTCTTGATGATCGCGAGTTCGGGAGAGCCCGCCAGAGCTGCCACGATGCCCGGTATTTCCCGGCCCTGCCGGGACACGCAGTTGACATAGGACGAGGCGATGACCGTGGCTATGTCGGCCAATCGCGCCTCGCAGGCCCGCAATGCATCGTCCATGATGGCAGTCTGGTTGGCGTCGAACTCCTGATAGAGCTGCGCCAGAAGCCCTTCCCGGCTGTCGAACTGGTCATAGACGACAGGCTTCGTAACACCCGCTTTTTCCGAGAGACGCCCCAGCGTCAGGGCGTCCGCACCCTCGTCATGGATCAGCCTCCAGGCCACATCCATCAATTGCCGGCGCCGCTGCTCCCGCGTCAGCCGTATGCGACGTGCGGGCTCTTCTGGTTGTTTGCTGCTTGACATCCACTATATACCATTGGTAACTTACTAATAGTATATAGCGCGAATGCGCTGTTCGCAATCGTTAAAGAAGGTTCTCCCCATGCATGCCATCATCGTCACCTCGCATCCCAACCCCGGCTCATTGACGCACGCCATCGCAGCGCGCATTGCAGACGGCATCGCCGGTTCGGCAGGCGGGCATTCTCATGAGGTTGTGGATCTCGCAGCCGAAGCGTTCGACCCTCGCTATACGCAGGACGATATCGCGCTGATGCTCGGAAAAGCCAAACCCACGCCTGATATAGCTGCCGAACATGCGCGGCTTGATCGCGCCGACGCGCTCGTCATCGTTTATCCCGTTTACTGGTGGTCGATGCCTGCGCAATTGAAGGGCTGGATTGATCGCGTGTTCACAAATGGCTGGGCCTATTCCGACAATGGCGACGGCAAGATCATCAAGAAGCTCGATAGGCTGAAGGTGCATCTGGTCGCCATTGGCGGTGCCGATATGCGCACCTATGCACGCCACGGTTATTTCGGCGCGATGCGAACGCAGATCGACCACGGCATATTCGATTACTGCGGCGCCAAAGTCATAACCTCGGAACTCATGGTACCCGATCAAGCCAATGATTTCACACATCATCTCGATACCGCCCATACCCTTGGCAGGAAGATATTTGCTGCATAACTGCTGCGCTTAATCTCATGAAGGAGGGCGCAAATTCAGCGCCCCATTCACCACAAACCAGCATTGCCAAAATTTCATATTTGGCCCGCTTGACTAAGCGCAGATTCAGGCGCACCACATGAGTTACGCGCAACCTTTCCGGTTGGCGCGGATATCCACGGAGCATCGTTTGATGTCTAGCGACAGTAGTAGTCGATTGCCTTTGCCGAGACCGGCGAGACGTGCCCTGATCTGACTCCTGTCGGCTCACCACGTTCCGCCGAGATCGGCGGTTCGACTCGAAGGTGAGCAATCATGAACTTTCACAACCTCTCCCAGAGAGCCAGCAAAGCTGCACGCATTCTCCGCAACAGCAGCATTGGCCCCACCACCATTGCAGAACGCGTCGATCAGCTGAACACGCTCGACGTGCCTGATGCCGTCGACGCCTTGCTGAAGATGCCCCAGCCAAAGGCCGTTGCCGTTCTGGACCGTCCGGAACTGCACCACGCTGCCGATATCATCGCCCATATTCCGCTGGAACAGGCTGCCCGTTTCGTCAACCTCATGTCGGATGACCGCGTGGCAGACGTCATGGCCGAGATGGACGACGAGCCCCGCGCAAAGCTGTTTTCGCGGCTGGACCGTGCAACGGCCACCGCCATCCAGCACCTGATGACCTATCCGCCCCGCACGGCGGGCTCCATGATGACCACGGAGTTCGTCAGCGTGCCGGATCGCTGGACGGTGGAACAAACCCTTGCGCATATCCGTATCGTCGAGCGTTCCAGAGAAACGGTCTATGCCATCTATGTGCTGGCCGAAGACGGAACGCTGACCAAGGTCGTCACCCTGCGCAGCCTCGTCACCGGCGAGCCTTCCGCATCCATCCTCACCGTCGCATCCAAGGAAGGCATCACCTATGCCGATCCGCTGATGTCGCAGGAGGATGTCGCCCGCCTCATCCGCAAGCATGACCTTCTGGCCATTCCTGTTGTGGATGAGCACGCCCACATTCTCGGCATCGTCACGGTGGATGATGTGATCGACACCATGATTGCCGATACGACGGAAGACGCCCACAAATTTGGTGGTATGGAGGCGCTCGGCAAGCCCTATATGACGATGGGCTTTGCGGACATGATCCGCAAACGCGCTGGCTGGCTGTCCGCCCTTTTCCTCGGGGAAATGCTGACGGCCAGCGCCATGCAGCATTTTGAAGGAGAGCTGGAAAAAGCCGTGGTCCTGACGCTGTTCATCCCGCTCATCATGTCCTCGGGCGGCAATTCCGGTTCGCAGGCCACATCGCTCATCATCCGGGCACTGGCGCTGGGCGAGCTGAAGCTGTCGGACTGGTGGCGGGTGCTGCTGCGTGAACTGCCAACAGGCCTGACGCTGGGCGCCATCCTCGGCGCCATCGGCTTCCTGCGGCTCACCGTCTGGCAACAGGCCGGTTTCTATGATTACGGCGAACACTGGCTGCTGGTCGGCTTCACCGTCTTCTCAGCCCTCGTCGGCATCGTTACCTTCGGCTCGCTGGCCGGCTCCATGCTGCCCTTCATCCTGCAGCGCCTGCGTCTAGACCCCGCCAGCGCATCGGCACCCTTCGTGGCAACGCTGGTCGATGTCACCGGTCTGGTGATCTACTTCTCTGTAGCGCTGCTGATTTTGAGCGGCACGCTGTTGTAAGCATTATCTGGATAAAACCGGTCGCATCGCATTTGCGGCCGGTTATCTCCTGCCCTTGCCTTGTCTTTTCAAAAGCTTGTAACCTTGCGTTGCGACGATGATTCAAACAGGGACGGGCCTTTGCAGATTTCCAATCTTCGACACTATCCTACATTTGCAGACACGATTGCCGATCGCGGCTGGCACGCATGGTGGACGGAAAGCGGCGTCCCAATCGAAAATTACCGCGCCCATGTCCACTTGATGCTTGAAAAAGACGGCATCCCCGCAGCACTCGTCGCCCATGACGACGACCGCTACATCGGCTCCGTCCTCATCATCGAAAACGACCTGGATGAGCGCCCCGATTACGCCCCTTGGATCGCAGCCCTGTGGGTGGACCCGGATTTCCGACGCCAAGGCATCGCCGCACAACTAATCACCCGCAGCCGCGCACACATCGCCCAACTCGGCCACGACACCTGCTACCTCTGCGCAACCGCAGACAAGCGTCCCTATTACCTAAAACAGGGTTTTACGCTTCTGGAAGAGGATGTGGCGGGTTTGGATGTGTTCAGTATTTCGAGCGGATGAGGTTGGTGTGATCGGTTAATAACATGGCCAAACAATCCTGTTTGGCCGAACTGCAAATAGTATATAAATTTTTGTATAATCGTGATATGAAGACGATCAGGTTTCGCGGTAGTGCCCTCAGTGATTTACGTGCTTTCCCGGAAACGGCGCGGCGAGAAGCAGGCTATCAATTGGACAAGGTCCAGAACGAAATGATGCCCACCGATTGGAAGCCGATGGCGACCATTGGAAAGGGCGTTCAGGAGATCAGAATCAGAGACGAAAGCGGTGCGTTTCGTGTGATCTATGTCGCCAAATTCAGTGACGCGATCTACGTTTTGCATTGCTTTCAAAAGAAAACGCAGAAGACCGGCAAAATGGACATCGACATGGCAACAAGACGTTACGACGAGCTGGTGAAGGAGCTATCCCAATGACCACTGAGACCTTTAAAAGCGTCTGGGATGCAATCGAAGACACGAGCGCCGAAGCGGAAAATATGAAGCTGCGCTCTACATTGATGATGGCGCTCGAGCGACACATAAACACCAAGGGCTGGACGCAGAGCGAAGCAGCAAAGAAGCTTGGCGTGACGCAACCGCGCGTGTCGGATCTCTTGCGTGGCAAGATCAATCTGTTCGGGTTGGATACTCTGGTCAACATGGCATTTGCAGCTGGCCTGCATGTTGAAATGCAGGTTTTAGACGCGGCATGATTTGCCGGACACTGCCGAGAAGAGATGCCCCGGCTCTAACGCCGGAGCATCTGCTAGTGTTATGCGCGATTACGCTGTGCTGATCGTGCCCGTGCCCAGCAGCACCAGAAGCACCACGCCAAGCACCACGCGGTACCAGACGAACGGCATGTAGCTTTTGCTGGAAACCAGTTTCAGGAAGACGACGATAACGGCGTAGCCTACGATGAAGGATATCAGCGTGGCCAGCGCCGTCTGGCCCCAGCCGACCGGGTTGACCTGACCGATGCTCTTGGAAAGCTGGTAAAAGCCGGAGCCAAAGACGGCGGGAACGGCGAGGAGGAAGGAATAGCGTGCCGCTGCCTCGCGCGTGTAGCCCAGCAACAAGCCTGCCGTAATCGTGCCGCCGGAGCGAGAAACGCCGGGGATCAGCGCCATGGCCTGTGCAAAACCGAACAAGATGCCATCGCGCCAGATGAGCTTGTTCAGCGGGTACTTCTTTTTGCCGATCTTGTCCGCATAACCGAGGATGATGCCGAAGACGATCAGCATGATCGCGGTGATATAGAGGTTGCGCAGCGAGGTCTCGATGGCATCCTTGAACAACAGGCCAAGCAGCACGATCGGCACCGAGCCGACGATGATGAGCCAGCCCATGCGCACATCGGCGGGGTCGTAAGTGCCGCCAAGGCGCAGGTTTTTGCGAAGCCACGCCATGGCGATGCGCATGATATCGGACCAGAAATAGACGAGAACCGCCAGTTCTGTGCCGATCTGAATAATGGCGGTGAAGGCGGCGCCGGGGTCTTCACCCGTTCCCAGAAACTCCCCGGCAATGCGCAGATGCGCGCTGGAGGAAATTGGCAAAAATTCCGTAAGACCTTGAATAAAACCGAGAATCGCGGCCTCGATCCAACCAATACCCATGCTTGTCGTCCCTGACTGAGAATCACTGCCGCGACGCTATGAAGCAATCCGGGCAGATCAATGTTGCAATGCGGAATTTTTTATCGAAGCAGAAATGCGAGGGTCCAGTCTGTAAGCCGCCCGAAGGGCGCGCGCAACAGGGTCGGCAAGCTCCACCGTCCCTGCACGAACACGCCCTTTGCGTGGCTCATGCGGCGAAAGCCTTCGATGCCGTGATAGGCACCCGTGCCGCTCGCCCCCACTCCGCCAAATGGCAGATCGTCCTGCGCCACATGCAAGATGGCGTTGTTGATGCCGACATTGCCCGAGGTGGTGCGGGCCAATATCGCGCGGCAATCCTCGCTCTTCTCATCGCCGAACACATAGAGCGCCAGAGGCCTTGGCCTTGCATTGATGTAGGAAATCACCTCGCCGATCTCGCGATAGGTCCGCACCGGCAGGATCGGCCCGAAAATCTCCTCGCGCATCACCGCCATCTCGTCGGTCACGTCAAAGACGAGCGTCGGCGGCAGAACGCGGATGCGACTTGCCGCCGTAGGTGCAGCATTACCGACCTCCACCACCCGCGCGCCCTTTAGGCGGGCATCATCCAGCAGGCCGTTCAGCCGCCCAAAATGTCGGTCGCTGACGATGGAAGCGAAATCCATGGTCGTTGGTCCCTTGGGATAGGATTTCGCGACAGCCTTGCCGAAGGTATCGGTGAAGGCAGCCAGATCATCCTCATTCACGAAGACATAATCCGGCGCCACGCAGGTCTGCCCGCCATTGGTCAGCTTGCCGAACACCACGGAGGCGACATTGCTGTCGCTGGCATGGCCTTTCTGGATGATCGTCGGGCTCTTGCCGCCCAGTTCCAGTGTTACCGGCACAAGGTTTTCGCTGGCCGCCTTCATCACGGCCCGGCCAACCTGCGTGCTGCCGGTGAAAAACAGATGGTCGAAGGCAAGCCCGCTGAAGGCCGCTCCCACGTCAGCATCTCCAAGAATAACCGCTACTTTTTCCTCCGGGAAAACGCTGGCCAGCATGTCCTTCATCAACTGGCTGGTGCGCGGCGTCAGCTCTGACGGTTTCAACATGGCGCGGTTGCCCGAAGCCAGCGCGGTTGCCAGCGGCACCATGGCCAGCAGAAACGGATAATTCCACGGCGACATGATGCCGATCACGCCCAGCGGCTGATACTCCACATAGGCCCGCCCCACCTGGAATGTCGCGGCCACATGGCGGCGCTCCGGCTTCATGAAGCGCTTCAGATTGCGGGTCAGGTAATCGATGGCCTGCACGACGCCGAGAATATCCAGCAGCGCCGTTTCGCGTGGCGAACGCCCGCCAAAATCCAGATCGACAGCCTGCTCGATATCGCGCCTGCGGGCGGTCACCACCTTGCGCAACGCTTTCAGATCAGCCTTTCGCGCCTCGAGCGTCGGCGGCCCGTCACGCAAAAAAGCATTGCGCTGACGTGCGAGAATATCCTCGGCATTGCTCACTCGGCGGCCTCCAGCGGCCTGATGAGATCGACAGGGGGCACAACGCGCTTTTCCCCATCCTTGCAGATAACATGCGTCTCGCCCCACGCCTTCAGGGCTGTGATAACCGGCTGCAGACTGATCCCCAGCGGCGTCAGATCATAATCCACGCGCGGCGGCACCACGGCAAAGACCTTGCGGGAAATCAGCCCCGCCTCTTCCAGTTCACGCAGTTGCTTGGTCAGCATGCGTTGGGTGACATTGGGAATGTGGCGGCGCAGCGCGTTGAAGCGCAGCGTCCCCTCATTCATCAGGTGATAGAGGATCACGCCCTTCCATTTTCCATCCAGAAAACTCAGCGTCGACTCCACCGGACAACCAGGAAAATTGCCGGTCAGTTTGGCACGGGGACGGGACATCACAGTATCCTTTTTGTGCGTATATACAGAATATGTGCATTCTTGCGGTGTTTGCTCATCTCTATCAAATAGAGGTCAACGCAACAAGCAAAGGAGAAAACGCCATGCGTGCTATCGGTTACAAAAGCGCAAAAGCCATTACGGAATCAGATGCGCTTGTTGACCTCGATGTATCAGTGCCGGAAGCCAAGGGGCATGATCTTCTGGTCGAGGTGAAGGCCGTTTCGGTCAATCCGGTCGATACCAAGGTGCGACGCAACCAGCCGCCGGAACAGGGTCAAGCCCGCATTCTGGGCTTCGATGCAGCTGGCATCGTCAAGTGCGTTGGCGAAGGCGTCACCCTGTTCAAGCCGGGCGACGAGGTGTTTTACGCCGGTGCCATCAACCGCCCCGGCTCCAACAGCGAATTCCATCTGGTGGATGAGCGCATCGTCGGCAAGAAGCCGAAAAGCCTCAGCTTCGAGGAAGCAGCCGCCCTGCCCCTCACAGCCATTACCGCTTATGAAGCTTTGTTCGACCGGCTGAAGGTGAAGGATGCCGTGCCGGGTGCGGCAAAGGCCATTCTCATCATCGGCGGCGCAGGCGGCGTCGGCTCCATCGCCATCCAGCTTGCCCGGCAATTGACCGACCTCACCGTCATCGCCACGGCCTCCCGCCCGGAAACGAAGGATTGGGTCAAGGCACTCGGCGCGCATCATGTCATCGACCACAGCCAGCCGCTCGCCCCACAGGTGGAAGCGCTCGGCCTCGGCGCGCCCGCTTTCGTTTTCTCCACCACCCAAAGCGACCTCCACGCCGCCGACAGCGTCGCCCTCATCGCCCCGCAGGGACGGTTCGCGCTGATCGACGATCCCGCCAATGGTTTTGACGCCATGCCCTTCAAGCGGAAAGCCATCTCCATCCACTGGGAAATGATGTTCGCCCGCCCGGTGTTCGAAACCGCTGATATTCTCGAGCAGCACAATCTGCTCAACCACGTTTCGGAACTGGTGGATGCAGGCAAGATCAAGACGACGCTGACGGACGTCTTCGGCACCATCAACGCGGCCAATCTTATGAAGGCGCACGCTTTGATCGAAAGTGGGACTGCGAGGGGGAAGATTGTTTTGTCAGGGTTTAGTGGCGGAGACGTCATGAGCGGTTGAGACTGCCGCTCACCCCCTTCTGCCTTGCCGGGCATCTCCCCCACAGGTGGGGAGATCGACTCGCGGCAAACTCACGGCTCGCGGCAAACTCACGGCCCATCTTGACGCTTTGACTATTGAGGCCGGTGATGACGCTGCGGAGAACCAAGGAGCGTGCGTCCAGCCAATCTCCCCACCTGTGGGGGAGATGTCCGGCAGGACAGAGGGGGGTGAGCCCCACCCGCAAACCTATCGCTCAATCCTCGTCGGGGTCCTCGGGGCAAGGCCAGGATGTCGGCATCGTCAGTCCCTGTGGCAGCTTTGTTTTGGCATCGCCACAGGCGATATCGATCTGCTTCTGGTCGAGACCGGTGGCAGAGGAAAGGTCGAGACCTTCGATGCGCGCCAGCAGCAGGAAGGAGCTTTCGAAGTCGATGGGACCCGTGAATTTCGCACCTTCGAAGCGGGCACGGGACAGATTGGCCATGCTGAACTTCGTACCGGTCAGCGTCGCACCTTCGAAATCGGCGCGGCCGAGCTCGGCCTTGGTGAAATCGGTGTTGACCAGCTTGGCGTTTTCAAAATTCGCCCGCTGCATTTCCGCATTGATGAATTTCGCGTTTTCCGCATCCACATCACTGAAATCGCTTCGGTAGGCCTCGATTTTCACGAGGTTGGCATTCTGCAACTGAGAGGATGCCAGCGAGGTGCGAATAAGCTTGGCCTTTTCGAAATTCGCCTTGTTCAAGGACGAACCGCGCAGGTCGGTATAGGTAAAGTCGGTGCCGTGAAGGTCTGCGCCATCAAGAACGCTGCCGCCCAGCATCAAGAGACGCTTGTTGCATTCGCTCCAGTCGATCTGCGCGGCGGCATCCGCCCGGCAGCTGGCCGCCATGGCGGGGCGTCCGTCCATCGACACCAGCGCGATCAACGCCACCGATGCACCGAGTGCGAGCTTGACATTCTGTCGCAAAACCGAAACCACATTGGCCAGACTAGCCATTCATTCACTCCCAAACCCAATAGCGGGCACGCCCATCCGCGCCCCGTGCAGGTTGCCCTCAACTACTTAGTTTATCCGCATCGTTACTGCAAATCCCCTGGATACCGAGATTTATTTCACTAACCGGGCAGCGGACGATTTGTTCAGCCGCCATCCGGTAGAAGGCTCACCCCGTCACAAAATCAATCGCATCCCCACGCGGCGTTCTGCATCAAGCCCGGATTCAATCTGCTTTTGGAGCCTTTTACGCAGGAAAACCGGCGTGTCGGCTCCTTCGAGAATGCAAAATCCAAGCTTCGTGTAAAACGGCGCGTTGAATGGCACGTGTCGATCCGTGGTCAGCAGCGCCGAGGTCAAGCCCCGTTTCCTGCCCTCCTCAAGCAATGCGAGCATGAGGCTGCGGCCCACGCCTTTGCCCTGTGCGGCGCGCTCCACATCGATTTCGACAAGGTATAGGTCGTCATCGACAACCAGCCCAAGCGAAAATCCAAGGAGACGCCCACCCTCTTCAGCGACCAGAAGCAGCTCGTGATCGAGGCTTTCCTGGAGCAGATGATCGGGCGCTACGGATGGCTCCAGCGAAGTGCCGCAAGCCTGAGCCCACACCGCGAAGGCATCGAGTTCGATTTCGGCCAGACGAGCGAACTCGTCCTGCCTTGCGGCACGGATCGTCACCATTGTTGCGTCAACGCCATTTGCGGCAAGGCTCACATATTTGCATAGACC
Organism: Rhizobium sp. Leaf262; assembly: GCF_001422245.1. Lineage (GTDB taxonomy): Bacteria > Pseudomonadota > Alphaproteobacteria > Rhizobiales > Rhizobiaceae > Agrobacterium. The sequence goes on along the minus strand of NZ_LMMM01000019.1, from coordinate 40,396 downwards.
GGGCCTTCACCGCCCTGCGGCGGCACCCAGTTGATGTTCTGGTTGGGGTCCTTGATGTCGCAGGTCTTGCAGTGCACGCAATTCTGGGCGTTGATGACGTAAACGTCTTCACCATCCTTCTCCACCCATTCGTAAACCCCGGCAGGACAGTAGCGGGTGGAAGGTCCGGCATAGACGTCGTGTTCGGAGCGTTTTTGCAGCTCCATGTCTTTGACCTGCAGGTGCACAGGCTGGTCTTCCTCATGGTTGGTGGAAGAAAGGAAGACCGAGGACAGGCGGTCGAAGGTCAGCACGCCGTCCGGCTTCGGATAGGCGATCGGCTTGTGGAACTTCGCGGGCTCCAGGCTCTGCGCATCGGTCTTGCCGTGTTTCAGCGTTCCGAAAAGGGAGAAGCCAAAGAGCTGGTTGGTCCACATGTCGAGACCGCCCAGACCGACGCCGAGTGCGGTGCCGAATTTCGACCATAGCGGCTTGACGTTCCTGACGCGTTTGAGGTCCTTACCGATATCGCTGTCACGCCACTCGTTCTCGATCTCGACGACTTCGTCATTGGCACGGCCAGCAGCAATCGCATCAGCCAGCTTCTCCGCCGCCAGCATGCCAGACAGCACCGCATTGTGGCTGCCCTTGATACGGGGCACGTTGACGAAACCGGCGGAACAGCCGATCAGCGCGCCGCCGGGAAAGGTCAGCTTCGGGACGGATTGATAGCCACCCTCGGTAATCGCGCGCGCACCATAGGACAGGCGTTTGCCGCCCTCGAATGTCGGGGCGATGGCCGGATGCGTCTTGTAGCGCTGGAATTCCTCGAAGGGATAGAGATAAGGGTTCTTGTAGTTCAGATGAACCACTAAGCCCACGGCAACGAGATTGTCTTCAAGGTGATAAAGGAAGGAGCCACCACCCGTCTTCATGCCCAGCGGCCAGCCGAATGAGTGTTGCACCAGTCCCGGCCGGTGATTCTCCGGCTTAACCTGCCACAGTTCCTTGATGCCGATGCCGAATTTCTGGACATCGCTGTCTTTCGACAGATCGAATTTCTGGATCAGCTGCTTGGCCAGAGAGCCCCGCACACCTTCCCCGATCAGGACATATTTGCCCATCAGCGCCATGCCACGGGTGAAGGCCGGTCCGGGTTCGCCGTTCTTTTCGATGCCCATATCACCGGTGGCGACACCGATCACGGCACCGTCGTCGTTGTACAGCACCTCGGTCGCCGCAAAGCCCGGATAAATCTCGACGCCGAGCGCTTCCGCCTTCTCCGCCAGCCAGCGACAGACGAGACCCAGCGAAACGATGTAGTTGCCGTGATTGCTCATCAAGGGCGGCATGGCGAAATTCGGCAGACGGATGGAGCCCGCAGGGCCCAGCAACAGGAACTGGTCGTCCTTGACTTCCGTCTTGAAAGGATGCCCTTCCTCGTCGCGCCAGCCCGGTAGAAGCCGATCGATACCGATGGGATCGACCACGGCTCCGGAGACGATATGCGCACCGACCTCGCCGCCCTTTTCCAACACGACGACGGACAGGTCTGGATTGATCTGTTTCAGTCGTATCGCTGCCGAAAGACCGGCAGGCCCGGCGCCAACGACGACAACGTCGAACTCCATCGATTCCCGTTCTGGCAGTTCCATCGCATCCGTCATTGACATCCTCTCACCTCGCCGGTCCCGCCCGGCATTGTCTTTCTTGAACTCAGCAGGCGCGATGAAGTTCACTCCACCCGTTTGCCCGCTCCTTGCGCTTTCGCTTCAACCCATTCTTTGCAAAGCGCAAAGCCGTTGTCGAGGTTGAACTGCGGCAAAGCCTCCCACTCGCTATGACAATATCGAGTGTGGTTATGACATTATCGAACATCAACCCGATATCTTACTTTTACGTTCACGTAATTCAGATAATGCAAGGAGGCCGTTTCGGTCAAGTCGACCGGGAACCTCCGCCCTCGCCGCGCCTCCATTTCCGCAGACGGCCTCATCGAAATAAAGGTGATATGCGCTTCAAAATGCCGGGGCCCGGCTCTATAACAACGGCCACACTATTCAGGAGTAGAGCAATGGATTTCGGCATTTCGGGTAAACGCGCCCTCGTTCTGGCCTCGTCACGCGGCCTTGGCCTCGGCATAGCGTCTGCGCTCGCCAAAGAAGGCGCTCATGTCCTGCTGGTCGGGCGCAGTGGCGACAGGCTGGATGCGAATGCAAAATCCATCAACGCTCTCGGCAAGGGCAAGGCGGACTGGGTCTGGGGCGACCTGGCGGAAGAAAACTTCGTCCCTTCCATGGTCCAGGCAGTGAAGGACAAGCTGGGCGGCATCGATATTCTCGTCAACAACACCGGTGGCCCGACCCCCGGCACCGCTCAGGATATCACCATCGACAAGCTGGACACCTTTTTCCAGTCCATGGTGTTGCGCGTGATCACGCTGACCGGCGCGCTGCTGCCGCAGATGAAAGAGCAAGGCTGGGGCCGTATCCTCACCGTCGCATCGTCCGGCGTCTTCGAGCCCATCCCCAATCTGGCGCTGTCCAATACCCTGCGCGGCGCACTGGTGGGCTGGAACAAGACACTGGCGACCGAGATCGCCGGGTTCGGCGTTACCGCCAATCTGCTGCTTCCCGGACGCATCCACACCGACCGCATCGACGAGCTGGACGGAGCCAACGCAAAGCGGCTTGGCAAAAGTGTCGAAGAGATTCGCGAAGCGTCGCTGAAGACCATCCCCGCAGGCCGTCTCGGCAAGGTCGATGAATTTGCAGCCGCCGGTGCATTCCTCTGCTCCGAGCCCGCCAGCTATATCACAGGCACGATGCTGCGTGTCGATGGTGGCGCGTCGAAGTCCATTTGACGCCACCACGACGCCGAACCCTCGTCCGCAGTTGTGCGCGGGGGTTTTTACTTTCTGCGCCACCAACAACGCTTGGCGCAACTTGGCCGCACAACGTCCGCACAAGCTTAGACGAGTAGCCTGCATGTATAGATCGCCGTTCGTCAACGGTCGCTCTCATATTGATCAGAGGGACTCCATGCATACTGTCGTTTTAGCGAGATACAACGAAGCTCTTGAGTGGATCGTTGATATTCCAGTCGATTTCAACGTTATCATTTACAACAAGGGAGAGGAGATCACGTCACCGGAGGTGCTGGAGCGCGCCGACGAGATCATCGCACGGCCCAATATCGGGCGCGAGTCCGAGACCTATATTCACCACATGATGACGCGTGCGCCAGACAATCGCGACTTTACCGTCTTCAGCCAGGGAGATCCCCTGACGCACAGTCCCGATTTCATCGCTCTTCTGAAGAACTGGCGCAAATGGGACGATGTCCAAGCCCTGTCCTGGCAGTGGCTCGAGGCCAACAATATTCCACCGGCAGACCTCATGGAGCGTTATCAGCAGTATTTCCCGCTGCAACTGCGCGTGCGCCCCGAAACCTTCTCGCTCATGGACTGGAAGGCTTTGGAATTCAACGATCCAGGCGCCTGGAACATGGGCTTGGTCTACAAAATTCTGGAAGGCATTTCCACCAACACAAGCAATATCGCCGCCCATGTGCTGAAAAAATGGAAGCTGGATGCACAGGCCGAAGAGGCTGCGCGGCACACCGTCGGCGTTTTCTCCTACGGTGCGATCTTTGCCGTTCGCAACTATCATGTCGCTCGCCTGTCGTCCGAATCGAAGCAATTGATCTATGACTTCGCAACTGGCGAGGCCAAAGCCAATGGCTACATTCTGGAACGCATGTGGCTTCATATCTTCGGTGAAAGTTTCTACCGCCGAATTCCCTTTATCGACCAGCACGCCAGCGCCCTCAATCTGCCGGGAGTGACGGATACGACCCGTATGGACCTCAGCGATCTCGTTCTCGGCCTTGCGGATCAGGGCATGTCCATGAACGACGTCGGCGCTCTTTTACAGAACGTCATGCGCGAACGACTGGAAGAAATGAAACTGGCCGCCCACCAGCCAGCCGAGTAATTGGCGGTCTTCACCAAAGCGTCGCCAGACGAGCCAAACAGATGGCTATTGCCGCCTCTCCGGAGTAAGCTCCGGGGAGGTTTTTCCCTGTCGAGGCCCATCATGCAGATACTTCGGATTTCCCTGACCGTTTTCGGCGCTCTTCTCATGCTTATCGGTCTGGTCTGGATTGGACAGGGCAGCGGATACTTCCCCTACCCCGCCTCCAGTTTCATGATCAACCAGAGCCCGTGGATGCTGCGCGGGGCGCTTGTTCTCATCGCGGGCCTCGCCGTTATCTGGGCATCCAGGCGCTTTATCCGATAGGCTTATTTTACCAGTTTCGGCAGATCGGCAATCAGCGCATCCCGCGTGGCAAAGCTGATTGGCTCGTCGCTCTTCCAGTCCTTGACGTTGACAGTGGCAAAGACCACCTGCCTGTCGCCTTTCTGCGCCCAGCCGACGAACCAGCCGAGCCAGCTGTCGCCATCGTATTTGCCCGCTTTGGTACGCATGCGGCCAGAGCCCGTCTTGCCCTGAATCTGCCAGCCATCCGCTGCGGCAAAGCTGGGAATGATCGCCTTTGTCTTGTCAGACGCATCCTTGGACACAGGCAGCTTTCCGGTCAGGAAACGACGCAGGAAATCGACCTGCTGGTCGGCTGAGATTTGCAGCGACGACATCAGCCAGGCTTCCGTCAGCCCGTCGGTGCGCCCCTTGACGCCCTTCACATCCGCATTGCCATAGTCGAAACGGCGCACATAATCGGCAAATTTCTGCTCGCCCAGGCGCCGCGTTATCTCCTGCGAATACCAGACGATGGAATCTCGTTCCCAAATGGTCGGATCGACGGATTTTTGCTCGCGCTTCGGCTTCTTCCATTCGGCCTTGTAGTCCCAGCGCGGTGTCGTCCCGTCCTTCAGAATACCTGCATCATAACCCATGATGGCAAGCGGAAGTTTGAAGGAAGACTGTGGCGCAAAAGCCTTGTCGCACGCACCGTCTCGATGCAACGTCCGTCCACTCGCCACATCCATGATGACCGTGCACTGTGCAGGCTGTGCTGCCAGCGCCGGCGTCATGTAAAGGCAGCATGTTGAAACAGCAGCAAACATTGCCGCTGCGAAAGGTCTTTCCAAGGCCATGGCCACTCCACTGATCCGCGTTCGAGATTCCCCCGGCCACCGATAAGCGCGATGGCACCGGGCATTATTATGGCAGGGCAATAGAAAATCGGCTGGCCGCGCTTGCCATTCACAATTCGCTGTGCGATCACGCGCCCTCTTCAAAACAGGCGGATGCGTCAAGCGTCCCGTTCGCGACCGGAGGCTCATGGCATCCGGCAAAACCATCATTGATCTTGGGAAATACGCGCAATGGCAAGAACACTCGGGCTCGATTTCGGCACGACCAACACGGTCATGGCCATGTCGGACAGCGGCAACACCAGCCACTCGATGCGCTTCACCAGCAGTGCAGGCACCACAGACAGCATGCGCACGGCGCTCTCCTTCATGAAGACGGGCACGCTCGGCGCAGCCGCACTCCAGGTAGAGGCTGGCCACGCCGCCATCCGCCAGTTCATCGACAATCCCGGCGACTGCCGCTTTCTTCAATCGATCAAGACCTTCGCCGCCTCGTCGCTGTTTCAGGGCACGCTGGTATTTGCCAAGCGCCAGAGCTTCGAAGACCTGATGGAGGTTTTTCTGCGCAAGCTGAAGACCTATGCCGGTGACGAGTGGCGCGACGACGTCTCCACGGTGGTCGCTGGTCGACCGGTCCGCTTTGCCGGCAGCAACCCGGATGAGGCGCTTGCCATCGCGCGCTATAACGATGCCCTGACCCGTGCCGGTTTTCCTGAAATCCACTATGTCTACGAGCCCGTCGCGGCAGCCTATTACTTTGCGCAAAGTTTGAAAAAGGACGCCAATGTTCTGGTCGCGGATTTCGGCGGCGGCACCACCGACTACTCGCTCATCCGGTTCGAGACCCATGGCGGCAGACTTTCGGCCACACCGATCGGCCATTCCGGCGTAGGCGTTGCGGGTGACCATTTCGACTTCCGCATGATCGACAATCTGGTCTCACCGGAGATTGGCAAGGGCAGCAAGTTCAAGAGCTTCGACAAGATTCTCGACGTGCCCGCCGGCTATTACGTCAACTTCGGACGCTGGAACCAGCTCTCGATCTTCAAGACCTCGAAAGAATTCACCGATCTGAAATCCCTCGTCCGCTCCGCGCTGGAGCCGGAAAAGCTGGAAATGTTCATCGATCTCGTCGACCACGACGAAGGCTACCCGCTGTACCAGGCCATTTCAGCCACCAAGATGGCGCTGTCGGCGAACGAGGAAGCCGAATTCAACTTCTCTCCGCTTGGCAGCGCGGGTCGCAAGACCGTCAAGCGCTCGGATTTCGATCAATGGATCAGCGACGACCTTGCCAAAATCGAAGGCGCGCTGGATGAGGTGCTGGAGAAAACCAAAACCGCACCGGAGGCCATCGACAAGGTCTTTCTCACCGGCGGAACCTCTTTCGTGCCCGCCGTGCGCCAGCTTTTCACCCGTCGCTTCGATGCAGACAAGATCGAAACGGGCGGTGAATTGCTCTCCATCGCCCACGGCCTGGCCATGATTGGCGAAAGCGGCGACATTGAGCGCTGGACAGCGTGATTCCGGGGTTTCGCGCTTCGGGGACATAGGATAGTTTTCATCCATGATCTCGGCCCAGGACCTTTCACCGGCAGAACTGGCGGCGCTTTTGCATTTCCATGCGGATGCGGGCGTAGACTGGTTGCTGGAAGATGCTCCCCTGGACCGCTTTGCCGAATTCGCCGCAACCCGTCAGAACCGCGCGCCACAAAGAGAGGCGCCCTCGAGACAACCGGATACGCAACCGGGCTCGGCGACGCAGACCAATTCCGCACGCACGACGCAGGCGGCAGCGGCAGTCCGAAATGCGCCTGCTGCTCCCGCCATCCAGACCAATGTCGCAATGCCGGACGACCAGGCCATTGCCGCCGCTCGTTTTGCTGCGGAAACGGCGCGTTCCCTGCCGGAGCTCAAGACCGCGCTGGAGGCTTTCAACGGCTGCAATCTGAAAAACAGCGCCCGCACCACTATCTTTGCCGAGGGCGACCCCTCTTCCGGCATCATGGTCATCGGCCCCATGCCCGATGCAGATGACGACCGCGAGGGTCTGCCTTTCGTCGGCAAGACCGGCCTGCTGCTCGACCGCATGCTGGCAGCCATCGGCCTGGACCGCGCCAATCTGCTGCTGACAAATGTCGTGCCGTGGCGTCCGCCGGGCAACCGCCCGCCATCAGGCCCGGAAATGGAAATATGTCGCCCCTTCATCGAGCGGCAGGTCGCTTTAGCCGAGCCTAAAGCACTGTTGCTTCTTGGCAACTTCACCGCGCGTTTTTTCTTTGGTGGCACCGGCACCATCCATACGCTACGCGGACAGTGGCGAGATGTCGCATCCGGCCACGGAATCGTGCCTGCAATCGCCACCCTGCATCCGCAGGAACTGTTGAACGCTCCAGCCAGTAAGCCATTGGCATGGCAGGATTTATTAGCGTTTCAAGCTCACATTGGCCAAATGTGAATGCTTCCTTTTTGATCAATGTGAATCATTTATGAAAATAGCCATGCAAATGGCGCATAACAGCGGCGCATTTACCCTGATTGCCGAATCCATACTGCACTGCAATAAGTCGTCTCGTCTTGGGAGGAAAAGGTTTAAGGAACCAAGGCAATGACCACTCGCTTCCGTCCGGTTCACTCCGGCTTCGAAACTCTCCGGCTCGCAGGCCTCGGCCCGCGCTCCACAAATGGCTACCACCGCTTCGGTGGAACCAACGAACAGCTGACCGCTCGCGCGTCTACCCAGCAGGTTCGCACGACACGTCCTTCGGCAGTCTTCGCGGATTTCCGCGAGCGCTGATAGAAATCGTCTTCAGGCAAAGCCAGCAAGACATTCAGATCCGACGCTTTCGCAGCGCCTTTCCCATGGAGAGGCGCTTTTGCGTTCTAATCGCGTGGATATCTTAGAGATGGCGTGGTTTCACGCCGTGATCGTCGCATCGCCCTACTTATAGATATGTCGTGGGGCAGAGATATACCCTGTGCAATTCCGTATCGAAAGCTGCCGCCCGAACGCTCTCTGCACGAGAGCGCACCATATGCTTTGCTTGGCATAGGTATTTCTGCGGTCGAGCGGGCTGCTTGCAAAAGGAACGTGGCATGATTTAGGAAGCAGATCAGGCAGCTTTCGTCTTCGCCTCGATAAATGCGTCCTGAACATACTTGAATTTGATCGCCTGCCAGCGGCAATATTCTTCAAGAAAGTCCCGCGCAAACCACATGCCACTGCGAAGGCCGTTGTCATGCCAGCCCATAGCACCCTGCTCCGCCGCCTTATTGAGAAGACGCTGCAAATGCGTGCGTGACATCATGAATTCCGTTGCCAGCGCGCGCGCATCGACAAAACCGATATCGATACGCTCTACGGCGCGGTCTGCATCTTCAATTCGGCTGATGAATTCATCCATGACGAGAGCGCCTGCCTCTGTCCATAGAAAGAGCCCAACGCGCGGTGGCGGGTTCACCCATGCAGGATCCATCAGGCAGAGCCGAGCGGCCAGTGGTTGCGCCACCGCCAGCAAGTGTGAATGTGCCATCATCTCAACGGCACGTATTCCCCCATCGAGACAATCGAGAGCGGCCAGATTGGCGATATACCACATCAGGATCGCTTCTTCGCTTACGGGTGTCGCCTTGTATCGACGGGGTCGCTGAGAGGCCGGATTAACCCTTTCAACGTAGCGATAGATTTCAAGCTGATCGAGATAGTTCTGAACCGTGTTGCGACTTGCGACGTGATTGGTGGTGATGAGTTCCCGCGCCTGTGCAACGGTGAAGCCACGGGGGCCGCTTTCCAGGTTCAGGGCCATCCCCGCCTGCGTCATCAGCCACTTCTGATGCGCTGAAAGCAATCGCGCTATCCGCGGATTACTGTTATAGGCGCCCCGCAAATTGCGGGCGAGTGTTCTTATCGCTCCCAGCAATTTGGGATGCGCGACGAGCTCGTCATATGAATATCTCATGATCGCACCGCCATCGGGCAAAGCGTGAAGCGCCTTTCTATCCTGCCACAACAAAAGACAAGCAACGCGATAAAATTAATATGTTCTTCAGCGCCAAACGATCTCGAAAGACCCCGATAGGCTGATGTTGCCACAATACACTTTACCTGCCACAGGCCCATCATGTGTCTTGAACACAGATGTGCGAAGGCAGGCATTACGCGCTTTACCCCAAACACGATATGCCACCCAAACAATTCGCCCTTACCACCCGTGTCTTCCATATCACATTCTTGCCAGAATTGAATAAAACTTTAAGTAAAAATAAAGCTTTTCAACATTCTCGCGCGGCACGGTAAAAGTCGCTGTGATGCCGGGCTCAACCCTGCGGGGTGGATGCCTTTCGCGCCGCCTTGCGCGCCAATCCCAGTTGATGCTCGCGGAAAATGATGAAGATTCCCGCGGAAATGACGATCGTCGTGCCGATGAGCATGGTGATGGTCGGAATGTCTCCAAACAACACATAGGAAACAGCGATACCCAGCAGGATAGAGCTATATTCGAAGGGCGCGATCGTTGAGACCTCTGCATGGCGGTAGCTCTCGGTCAGCAGGATCTGAGCGATCCCGCCGGCTATTCCGCAGGAGATCAACAGAATGGTCTGCTTCATGTCCAGCCATTCCCAGTCGAACGGCAGGCTGAGTGCTGACAGAAGGCTGCCGGTCAGGGAGAAATAGAGAACAATGGTGGCGGTCTTTTCCGTAACCACGAGTTGGCGCACTTGCACCATGGCAAGACCGCCCAGCACCGCAGCCAACAGCACGGCCAGCGCGCCAATGCCCTCACCCGCCGAAAAACCGCCCTGCTGCAGAAGCGTGAGCTTAGGCCACAGAATGATGATGACGCCTGTCATTCCCACCAGCACCGCAGACCAGCGATAGACCCGCACCGTTTCTCCCAGCAGCAATGCGGCAAACACCACCGCCATCAGTGGAGACGCATAACCGATGGCGATGAATTCCGGCAGCGGCAGAAGCGTCAGGCCGTAAAACCCGCAAATCATCGAGAGAATGCCGAGCAGCCCGCGTTTGAAATGCCCGGCAAGGTTTTCGGTATGGAAGGCGCTGCTGAGGCTGCGCAGATATGCCAGATAAATAACGATCGGGATGATGGCAAAGGTGGAGCGAAAGAAGCTGATCTGCCCCGCAGGTACGTCGGGACCAGCCGCCTTGATGCAGGTCTGCATCACCAGAAAAAACGCAACGGATATCAGCTTGAGGCTTATCCCCCTGATGGGGTTTTGGGCAGCGGCATTCATGGGTCGGCATTCGTGGGTTCGGCGTGTGAACCGGTTGCATATCACAGACCGTGATGTCGACCTGCATGTGCATCCTGCCTAGCAGATTATGGCGGCCTTGTCGGATATAATTTGCGCGCTCCGTGGTCTCCAGCGTTTTTTGCCGGACACCGTGCGCAAAAGACACGTCGCGGACTGAATGGCACGCAAGTTACAAGATGTGCCGCTAAGTAATGCAAATGCCCACTTAGTATGCACGTATTATTACATGCATCACAACTTGTCGTAGCGCTTCAGAAGTAAAATATTAACCACGATCTATTCTAATTTTTACAGTTCAAAACTCAGCTTTTCATTTCAGCCAATGGGAAGACCGAGCTTGTTTTATCTCTATATGGATTGACGGTTCCCATGACCACCCCTTTACGGACAGCCGACAAAAACGCATCGCAACCCGCGACGCCACGCAGCATGCGTGTTGTCACCGATGGGATGTCGACGGACCTGAGGCGGTTCAGCACCGACAATACGCATATCGTCAAGCAGATACGCCTTCTCGCCATCAACGCCCTCATCGAGGCCGCACGAGCCGGCGAGGCAGGCAAAGGTTTTGCTGTCGTTGCCAATGAAGTCCAGCGCCTCGCGCAGATTGCATCGGATATTTCATCGACCTTCGAACACAATGTGCTCGGTCGCATCGGTCTCAGCCGAGATATGGCCGAAGCGCTGGTGGAAGAGATGGAAGGCGTCCGGCTGATAGACATGGCGCAGACACTGGTGCAGCTGATCGTCCGCAATCTGTTCGAGCGAACTGCTGACGTGCGTTGGTGGGCGACCGACACAGCCCTGTGGCAGGCCCTGCAGACCAGGGACAAGGCCGATGCCACATTCGCCTCGGAGCGCCTCGGCGTCATCAACCGTTTCTATACTGTCTATATCGACCTCGTCATGACCGACGTGAGCGGCATGGTCATCGCATCGGCCAACCCGCGTCACCAGCGAAATCTCATCGGTCGCAGCCTGAGGCTCGAGCCATGGTTCATTGCCGCCTCGCAGTGCCGCAGTGGTGATGATTATATTGTCGATCAGGTAAAGAGCAGCCCCCATCATGACGACCGCGACGTCTTGGTTTATGCCACAGGCATTCGGGAAGGCGGCAAGAATGATGGCGCGCTGCTCGGCACGCTCGGCGTTTATTTCGACTGGCAGGATCAGGGTCAAGCCATCGTCGAAAAGGAAGCGAACCTGCCGCCGCAGGTGGCAGAACGCACCGTCGTCATGCTTCTGGACGAGGACATGCGTGTTATCGCCAGCAACAAACCCGCCTTGCGCTTTACCCGGTTCCCCCTCGTCAATGCCACCGATGCCATGCGCGGCAGTTATTACGATACAAACGGTGCCATCGTCGCCTTCGCCAAAACCTTTGGATATGAAGACTATAGCGGCCTTGGATGGTACGGCGTCGTCGTTCAGCAGACGGAAAACGAAGATGTGATCAGAGATCGTCTTGGCCTCAAAGGCTGAATATATTCAAATGATGCTGGCCGGTGTGGCAGCGTCACCGCGCTTGCATTGAAAGCGTAAATCCGGTCCCGCTCATCCTGATCTAATAGAATTGCTAACCAAGCAAAGATTTTATGACAATATAATTGGGAACCGCCGACAATTTCAGTAATCGTTCAACATTTAATGGAATGATGTGCCAATGCGAGACACAGTCATTGATCCTCATTGAACCGTTCGTCTGGCGAGGCAAGTTCGAGACATCATGTCTTGGTAATTTCACATGTATGTGACCCTCTTTCAATTTTACCTTCAGGTGGCATGCGGCATGAAACCTGAATCGTGGCAGGCAAGGTTCATTCAGGAATAGTCATGCGAACAGATACAGGCCAAATCGTTCACCTGGCGGATTATCGCCCAACCGATTTCGTTCTCGAACGAGTTGACCTCACCTTCGAACTCGACCCGGAGAACACCAAGGTCGAAGCGCGACTGATTTTCCATCGGCGCGAAGGTGCCGACACGTCAGCCCCGCTCGTTCTTGACGGTGACGAGTTGACGCTCTCCGGCCTGCTGCTGGACCAGATCGAGCTTCCTGCGGCGCGTTACGATGCGACGCCGGACAGCCTGACGATCCGTGACCTACCCGCCGCAGAACCCTTCGAAATCTGCGTGACCAACTACATCAACCCGGAAACCAACACGCAGTTGATGGGCCTTTACCGCACCAACGGCGTCTATTGCACCCAGTGCGAGGCCGAAGGCTTCCGCCGCATCACCTATTTCCCCGACCGTCCCGACGTTCTGGCCCCCTACACCATCACCATCATTGCTGCAAAGGAAGGCAACACCTTCCTTCTGTCGAACGGCAATTTCCTCGGTGGCGGCAATTATGACGAGGGCCGTCACTTTGCGGCATGGTTCGATCCGCATCCCAAGCCAAGCTACCTCTTTGCGCTTGTGGCGGGTGATCTCGGCCTCGTGGAAGACACCTTCACCACCATGTCCGGTCGTGACGTTGCGCTGAAAATCTACGTCGAACACGGCAAAGAGCCGCGCGCGGCCTATGCCATGGATGCTTTGAAACGCTCCATGAAATGGGACGAAGAGCGCTTCGGTCGCGAATACGACCTCGACATCTTCATGATCGTCGCCGTTTCGGATTTCAACATGGGCGCGATGGAGAACAAGGGCCTCAACGTCTTCAACGACAAATATGTCCTGGCTGATCCCGAGACTGCGACCGATGCCGATTATGCCAATATCGAACGCATCATCGCACACGAATATTTCCACAACTGGACCGGCAACCGCATCACCTGCCGCGACTGGTTCCAGCTGTGCCTGAAGGAAGGCCTGACCGTTTATCGCGATCAGGAATTCTCTTCCGACATGCGCTCGCGCCCGGTCAAGCGTATCGCCGATGTGCGCCACCTGAAATCGGAACAGTTCCCGGAGGATGGCGGTCCGCTGGCGCATCCGCCACGTCCGGATAAATACCGTGAAATCAATAACTTCTATACGACCACCGTCTATGAGAAGGGTGCCGAGATCACCGGCATGATCGCCACCATCCTAGGTGCGCAAGACTTCCGCAAGGGCATGGACCTCTATTTCGAGCGCCATGATGGAGAGGCTTCCACGGTCGAGAACTTCATCAAGTGCTTTGAAGATGCCAGCGGTCGCGATCTCAGCCAGTTTTTCCGCTGGTACGTTCAGGCCGGTACGCCGCTTGTCAGCGCGTCTGCGGCCTACGACGCAGCGTCCTCCACCTTCACGCTCTCGCTCGAGCAGACGGTTCCGGCCACACCTGGCCAGAGCAAGAAGGAAGCCCTGCACATTCCTCTGTCCACCGCGCTCATTCTCGACAACGGCCAGATTGCCGAACCGTTAAAGGTCGAAGGCGGCGAGTACAGGGATGGCGTGCTGCATCTGACCGAGCGCAGCCAGACCTTCACCTTCTCCGGCATTTCCTCGCGTCCCGTGCTGTCGATCAACCGCGGCTTTTCGGCACCGATCAACCTGCATCTGGAGCAGTCTGCCGAAGATATGGTGCAGATTGCCCGGCACGATACGGATATGTTCTCGCGCTGGCAGGCATTGACGAATCTCGCGATGCCCAACCTCGTCGAGGCGACCCACGCCGTTCGTGAAGGCTCTGCCATCGCGTTCGATCCGGCCTTCATCGCCACGCTGATCGAAATCGCTGGTGACGAGACGCTGGAACCGGCCTTCCGTGCGCAGGCGCTGGCCCTTCCGAGCGAGGCGGACGTCGCACGCGAGATCGGCAACAACAATGATCCCGAGGCCATTCACAAGGCGCGCAACGCCGCCATGACGGCCATTGCAGAAGCGGGCATCGACACATTCACGACGCTCTTCGCTACCTTCGAAGACAAGGGTGCCTATTCGCCGGATGCAACGAGCGCCGGACGACGCTCCCTGCGCAACAGCGCCATGGGCTATCTGTCGTTTGCCCAGCCAACCCCGGAACGCGCCTATGCGGCATTTTCCAGTGCCAGCAACATGACCGATCTAGCACATGCGCTCAGCGTGCTGACCCAGCGTTTCCCGAATGCACCGGAAACCGCGCAGGCCCTTTCGACGTTCGAAAGCCGCTTTGCGGATAACGCGCTGGTTCTGGACAAGTGGCTCTCCATTCAGGCCGCCATTCCCGGCAGCGATGCACTGGCGCGCATCAAGGCGCTGATCGGTTCCAAGCACTTCATCGGCACCAATCCGAACCGCGTTCGCTCCCTAATCGGTACCTTTGCCTTCGGCAATCCCACCGGTTTCAACCGTGCAGATGGCGAAGCTTATCGCTTCCTTGCAGAGCAGATCGTGACCATCGACAAACGCAATCCTCAGCTTGCAGCACGCATTCTCACCTCCATGCGTTCATGGCGGTCGCTTGAGCCTGTTCGGGCCGATCATGCGCGCGCTGCATTGACCACGATCGAGCGTGCTCCGGCCCTCTCGACAGACGTCCGCGACATCGTCGAACGCGTGCTAAAGGCTTGACGTTACGTGAGTTTGGCGGCTTTTTGCGAAGCCGCCTCACCTGTCCCAAAAAAATACGGAGTCGGTTCAATGGGTTAAAATTCTTTTAACCTTAAGCTCTGGACAAGCCGAATCAGCTTTGATTCACTGGTGTCAGATTCGAGCGGCGGCGCTTCGAATCACACGAGGGACATCAAGGCGGGACAATGACGAACGTGCGGCGGGCGACTGCGGGCGATGAGCGCTCGTATGCCAAATTTGCTGATATAGCTGCATGGGGCGAAAGGCTATCCGGTTATCTGACGGCGTTTGCCACAGTACCCCGAAGCAGTCTTCAACTGCCGCAGCTTGAAGTGCTGCTAAAGCGGCTTATTCCGGTACTTATTCTGGCTTTTCTGGTTGTCGTTGCAGCCTCGCGTATGCTGGGCATTGTTGCCGAATCCGGGCGCATGGAAGCTTCGGCGCGGCAGGCGACAGCTCTGTCGGCTCTTGCCGGCAAGGCATCGTTGCGCGGTGCGGACGTGCTCTTTGCCACGCAGGACCGGCCAGAGGCGGAAGCGCGCCTGCGCACCGCTTTCCCCGCAGGCACGCTTGACGACGACACGCTGCTCTTGGTGGCTGGAAACGACGGCAGGATTTTCAGCGGCATCGGCAAGGACGCGTCGCTCTACCTCGGTACCTCGCTCACCAGTCTCCTGCCGGAAATCGCCATTGTGCGTCGTTTCCCCGGTGCGCCCGGTACGATCGAAACCAACATCGAAGGCACCCCCCATTACGCGACGATGCTGCCTCTTGGCGTCGATGGTGGCATGATCATTGCAGCGCGCTCGCTGCAACCGATCCGCTCGTTCTGGCGCAACGAAGTGGCCATGAACGTCACGCTGTTCACGGGCATCTCGGCCATTCTGCTCGTCATCCTCTACGCCTATTACATGCAGGTGAAACGGGCTCGCACAGCCGATGAGATTTTCGTAGAATCCAATCTGCGTGTGGAAACGGCTCTGTCTCGCGGACGCTGCGGTCTTTGGGATTTCGATCTTTCGAACCGCCGTATGTTCTGGTCCACGTCTCTTTATGAAATTCTCGGTCTCCCGCCCAAGACAGAACCGCTGTCCTTCAGCGATGCTGCCCGCATGATGCATTCGGAAGACGGCAATCTCTACGAACTCGCGCGCTCCGTCGGCTGCGGCGATCTTCGCCAGATCGACCAGATTTTCCGCATGCGCCATGCTCATGGTCACTATGTCTGGCTGCGCGCCCGCGCTCAGGTCATCCGCACCTCCAACGGTCCACGCGTCATCGGCATTGCCATGGATGTGACGGAGCAGCACCGTCTGGCCCAGCGCTATGCTGAAGCCGACCAGCGCCTTGCGGATGCCATCGAAAGCACGTCCGAGGCCTTCGTGCTGTGGGACAAGAACGACCGTCTGGTCATGTGCAATGCTCACTTCCAGCAGGCCTATGGTTTGCCGGACAGCGTGCTGGTAGCGGGTACGGAACGCTCCGTCGTCAACGCCGCCGCCTGCCGCCCCGTCGTGGAACGCCGCGTGGCCGACCCGGATCAGTCCGGCCTGTCGCGCACCACGGAAGTCCAGCTTGCCGATGCCCGCTGGCTGCAGATCAACGAACGGCGTACCCGTGATGGCGGTCTGGTGTCGGTCGGCACGAACATTACCCTCCTCAAGCGCCATGAAGAACGTCTGCGCGATTCCGAAAAGCGCCTGATGGCGACCATTGGCGACCTCTCCGCTTCCCGCCACAAGCTGGAGCGTCAGAAGACCGAGCTTTCCGATGCCAACGCAAATTATCAGGCTGAAAAGGAGCGCGCCGAGGCTGCCAACACGGCAAAGTCAGAATTCCTGGCCAATATGAGCCACGAACTACGCACACCGCTCAACGCCATTCTCGGCTTCTCGGAAATCCTGATCGCGGAAATGTTTGGCCCGGTCGGGTCTTCGAAATACAGCGAATATGCCCGTGATATTCATGACAGCGGCAAGCATCTGCTCAACGTCATCAACGACATCCTGGATATGTCGAAGATCGAAGCCGGTCACATGCGCATCAACCGCGAAAAGGTTGACCTCGCGCCGCTGGTCGAGGAAACGCTTCGCCTCACCGCCATTCAGGCCGCACAGAAGAACATCTCCATTCAGAAGCGCGTTTGCAATGACATGCATATGGCCGTTGATCGCCGGGCGATGAAGCAGATCATGCTCAATCTCTTGTCGAATGCAGTGAAATTCACCGGCGATGGCGGTCGCGTGGAGCTTCGCACCCATGTTCACTGTAAGGGCCTCATGGTAACCATTGCCGATACCGGCATCGGCATTCCCTCCGCCAACATCAGCAAGATCGGCCAACCCTTCGAACAGGTTCAGAGCCAATATGCCAAGAGCCAGGGGGGCTCGGGCCTCGGTCTTGCCATCTCCCGCTCGCTGGTGAAGCTGCATGGCGGCACGATGAAAATCCGCTCCTGCGTTGGCAAGGGCACGGTCGTGACACTGTTCATTCCGAATACGGAAACGGCCTGATGGAAAAGATTGACGGACCTGCGACTGCCGGGTCCGTCAAATGCCAAAGCGCAAGGGTTACGGCGCTCGGCGCAAGGTGATGCGGGTCAGTTCCGATGGAACGCCAAGACGGATCGCAAAGCCCGGCCACAAGGCAGTGCCGTTGTTCACATAAAGCTGCATCCCATCCACCTGATAGAAGCCGGACACGAAGCCCTTATTGGCGCGCGCCACCAGCTTTTCCAATCCAATAACCATGCCGCCGTGCGTATGCCCGGAAAGCTGCACGGCTGCACCCGCCTGCGCGTTGCGCGCCGCTTCGCTCGGCTGATGATCCAGCAGAATGACGGGTGCCATCTCCGGCGCGCCATTGAGCGCCGCCTTTATGTCCGGCACCGGAAAGCCCGCTCTCGACGAGGACAGGTCGGTCAGACCGGCCACAACGATCTTTTCGCCATCCCTGTCGATGATTGCATGGGCGTTGGCCAGCGTCTTCATGTTCAGGCCTTCGTAGTATTTCATCCACTCCTCGTAGCCGAAGAAATACTCATGATTGCCCGGAATGGTGTAGACGCCATCTCTTGCCTTCAGTCCCGCCAGCGGCGCGATGTCCGCCCGGCGGTCTTGAATGTTGCCGTCGATGAGATCGCCGGTGATGACGATGAGGTCGGCGTTCAGCGCATTGGTTTTCTCCACCACCTGCTCGGCCCACCGCGTGTCGAACAACCGGCTGATGTGAAGGTCTGTCAGCTGGATCATCTGGTAACCGTCGAAAGCCGCCGGAAGTCCCTTCACCGTGACCTCGATATCCTTGAGCGGCGGCACACGGATGGCTTGACTGACACCATAGGACGCGATGCCCAGTGCCAGAATCCCCATGCCATAGCGAAGCCCTGCCGGAACAGCCGGGAAGTGGCCCTTGAAAGGCAGGATGAGCAACGAGACCACATCAAGCGCGATTTGAAAAACAGCCAGCAGAAGAACGGTGCCCATCAACACATTGAATGCGATGACCAGAAACCGGGGGAACTCCGGTGAAAAGACGGATCCTGACGAAAGCCGGTTGAATAGGTGATATTGCGACGCGATGAGAAGGAGGATAGCCAGACCGATTTTTACAGACCATATCCATGGAAGCGGCTGAATGAACCGTGCGGCGACCACCAGCCACGGCAATCCGAATATCAAATGGAACATGTATGAGCCTTTATGAAAAACCTTATTACGGACATGGCCGCACGCCGGATCATACCGATGCGCCAGTCAACGCCGTGCCGGGCATGTCTGTTCCGGCACAGATCGCGCGTCCAGAGGTCAGCGACCATATCACGGCCGCCTGATCAGGCCTTCTTGTTGATGTCGTAGCAAACGAAGGCGATCTTGTTGCCATCGGGGTCGCGAACATAGGCCGCATAAAACCCTTCACCGTAATCCGGACGCAGACCCGGCGCGCCTTCATCCGATCCGCCATTCTCCATGGCAAGGCCATGCAACGTATCGATCTTGGCAGCGTTGTCGATGAGAAACGCCGTCATCGTGCCGTTGCCGACATTAGCCTTACCACCATCGAAGGGATAGCCGGTCGCAAAACGCGGCGCGTTCACATCCGTCTTGTCACCCCAGAATGCGACCTGATCGTCCTTATAGCACTGCTTCAGCCCCATCTCGGCAAACACCGGATCGTAAAATCTGACAGCGCGATCCAGATCCGCCGTCCCAACCATGGTATATCCGATCATTCGCCTATCTCCAGCTTGCGGTTTGGTACATCCTATAATTTAGTCCTTCGCCGCCACAACCGCAGAAAAAGCCTTGCGCACAGTTTTCGACAGACGCTTCACTTCACCCTCCAGCGTGCCGATGTCAGGGCAATCGCCTGCGCGGCAGACAAGGTCGATCAAACCGGCGGGCGCTTCCTTCGGTTCGAAATCGTTGTCGATGCACAGGCGGATGATCTGGGAAAGCTCAGTGAAGAGATTGAGCGCGGCCATGCAATCGTCATAGGTCTGCGGCTCCATCGCGCCTGCCGCAACACGCTTCCAAACATCTGCCGTGCTTTCCCCTGCCACATGCGGCGGCAGACCCTTTGCAGGCGCGACCAGCGTCAGATATTGCGCGATGAATTCCAGATCGACCAGACCGCCGGGGATCAGCTTGAAATCCCAGATATTGGCGGGCGGCTTTTCCTCGCCGATCAGCTTGCGCATCTCGGCCACATCAGCCGCAATATTCGCCACATCCCGCTTCTGGGCGAGAACGGACGCAATGATCCGCTCTGCATCCTTGATCAGCGTAGCATCGCCGCAGATCAACCGCGCGCGCGAAAGCGCCAGATGCTCCCAAGTCCATGCCTCTTCGCGCTGGTACTTCTCGAAAGTGGAAATACGCGTCGCCACCGGACCCTTGTTGCCGGAGGGGCGCAGCCGCATGTCCACCTCGTACAGCACACCTTCGGCTGTCGGCGCTGACAGTGCCGAAATCAGCCTCTGCGTGATGCGGGTGAAATATCTGACAGCATCCAGCGGCTTCGCCCCATCGGATTCGGCGGCCGCATCGTCGTAATCGTATAGCAAAATCAGATCGACATCGGAGCCCGCCGTCAGCTCGAACGAGCCCAGCTTACCCATGCCGACCACGGCAACACGTCCACCCGGGTAGGTGCCATGCGCCGTCTCCATCTCAGCCATGACAGCATTGACCGCGGCTTCGATCACCAGATCAGCGAGGTAGGTAAAGGCACGCGCCGCGACCTCGCCCCGGATCGCACCCGTAAGCAGCCGCACGCCGATCAGAAACCGTTGTTCGGCGGCGAAGATACGCAGGCGGTCGAGAATGTCTTCATAGTGCCGGGCCGGTGCCAGAAAACCCCGCATGCGCTGGCTGAGATACTCCCGCGTCGGAATTTCCGTCATCAGCGCCGGGTCCAGCATGCCATCAAACACATGCGGGCGCGCTGCGATAATTTCCGCTAGTCGCGGCGCAGAGGACATGATCGTCACGAGCAGAGACAGCAGCGCCGGATTGTTGCCCAGCAGCGAAAACAGCTGAATACCGGCAGGCAGGCCGGAGAGGAAATTGTCGAAGCGCAACAACGCCTCATCCGCCCGCTTGCTTTCACCGAAAGCCTTGAGCAAATCCGGCGTCAGTTCCGTGAGCCTCTCCCGCGCCTCGACGGATTGCGTGGCACGGTAGCGACCATTGTGCCAGGTGCGGATAACGCCGGACATGGATTCGGGCCGCTCGAAACCCAGCCGTGCCAGCGTCTTTAGCGTATCAGGGTCATCCTTTTGACCGGTAAAGACCAGATTGCCGCTTTCACCTGACAGCTTGGTTTCCTGCTCGAACAGCGCCGAATATTTGCGCTCCACCAGCCGCAGCACCTCTTCCAGCTTTTCGGAAAACGCCTTGGTATCGGCAAAGCCCAGCATGAAGGCGATGCGCTTCAGCTCCGTTTCTGTATCGGGCAGAATATGCGTCTGCTCGTCGCGCACCATCTGAATGCGGTGTTCCACCTCGCGCAGAAACCAGTAAGCGTCGGTCAGCTTGTCACGGGTGCTGGCATCGATCCACTTCGCCTCCGTCAGCGCCGCCAGCGCCTCCTGCGTGGAGCGCACCCGCAGCGGTGCCATCCGCCCACCGGCAATCAGCTGCTGCGTCTGCGCAAAGAATTCGATCTCGCGAATGCCGCCGCGACCGAGTTTGACGTTGTGCCCCTTCACCGCAATCGCGCCATGGCCCTTATGCGCATGGATTTGCCGCTTGATAGAGTGGATATCGGCAATCGCCGCATAATCCAGATATTTGCGAAACACAAAGGGCGTCAGTTCGCGCAGGAAGCTTTCGCCCGCTTTGATATCGCCCGCAACCGGTCTTGCCTTGATATAGGCCGCCCGCTCCCAGTTTTGGCCCCTGCCCTCGTAATAGGTCAGCGCCGCCTCGACGGGTATGGCAAGCGGCGTCGAGCCGGGGTCAGGGCGCAGCCGTAGGTCGGTGCGGAACACATAACCATCGGCTGTGCGCTCTTGCATGATACGGATCAGCCGGCGCATCATGCGCCCGAAGATTTCCAACGTGTCCAGCGGGTCCGGCACGATGCCGGAGGACGGTTCGAAGAAGACGACGGCATCGATATCGGAGGAATAATTCAGCTCCTGCGCACCCAGCTTGCCCATGCCGAGCACGATCAGGCCGGAACTTTCACTCGGCGCATCGGCATTCTTCAGCGTCAGCTTGCCGCTGTGGTGGTTGGCCAGAAGCAGATGGTCGATGGCAGCTGCAAGGCTCGCATCGGCCATATCGCTCAGCCAATGCGTGGTGTCCCGCGCCACGAAAATCCGTGCCAGATCGGCCAAAGCGGAAATGAAGGAGAGCCTTCTTTTGGCAACACGCAGCCGCGTCATCACCTCGGCCTCGCTTGGCACAACGCCCTCGCCATCCGGCCGCCAGCAATTGCGGGCGTCTTCGACCAGCCGCGCCAGCGTCGCATCCAGCGGCCCTGAAATCGCCAGCGTCAGCAACCCCTCATCCGCCACCGCCGCATCCCGCAAGTATGGAGACAACGATAGCGCCTGCGCGATAAAATCCTTGAGCGGCCTGTCGCTTGCCAGAAGCGCTGCAACATCCGGCTCGCTTTTGCCGATATCCTTCAGGGTGGAAAGAACGGATTTAAGCTCCGTCTGCGTATAGGGGCGGATCACCCCCGGCTGCACATCGTCCAGCCGTCTTTCGACGGTTGCGGCTTTTTGCACTGTCTCTCTCCCTACCCATACTCCCCTCATTCCTGTGCTTGTCACAGGAATGAGGGCTAACATCTTAGCTTACGGTGTGGAAACAGGAAAAACCATCGAAACAGTCAGGCCGGGTGCCTCGGCATTGTCAGGATCGGTATCGGAAAGCCGCAGCGAACCGCCATGCAGCTCCATCACCGCCTCGACAAGCGAGAGGCCAAGCCCCGTGCCGGGCTTGGAGCGGCTTTCATCCAGCCGCACGAAACGCTTGATCACCTCGTCGCGTTTGGCTTCTGGTACACCGGGGCCATTATCGGCAACGGACAGAACGATGGTGTTGTCCTGCCGCGCCAGCCGCACGGCCAGCGCTTTCTTGCCCCCATGCCCACCGGCATATTTGATGGCGTTGTCGATTAGGTTCGTCAGCGCCTGACCGATCAGTTCGCGGTTGCCCTGCACGATCAGCCCCGGCGCAATATCCGCAGTCAGCGTCAAGCCTTCCTCGTCGGCCACAGGCTCATAAAGCTCGGCACTATCCTCGGCAATCGCCGACACATCCACTTCGCTCATCTCGGCTGCGATGGAACCTGCCTCCACGCGAGAAATCATCAGCAGCGCGTTGAAGGTGCGGATCAGTTGGTCGGATTCAGCAATAATGCCTTCCAGTGCCGCACGGCGCTTGGCATCATCCCGGTCTTCCAACGCCTCGGTCGCCTTGTTGCGCAGGCGCGTCAGCGGCGTCTTGAGATCATGGGCGATATTGTCGGAAACCTGCCGCAGCCCCTCGTTCAGCTTCTCGATACGCCCCAGCATGGCGTTGAGCGAACCCGAAAGACGGTCGAACTCATCACCGGAGCGGCCCTGCGGCAAACGCTGAGAAAGATCGCCCGCCATGATCTTCTTGGTCGCATCCGACATGCGGTCGATGCGTTTCAAGGCATTGCGGCCAATGGCGAACCAGATGAGAACCGCGCCGCTGCCCATGATGGCCAGCGCCACCATCAGCGCATTGCGCACCAGCAGGCGGAATTTCGTCGGCTCGCCCAGATCGCGACCGACCAGAATGCGCAAGCCATTGTCGAGGCGGAAGATATTGGCTGTGGCCAGGTGCTTCACGCTATCGCCGCTTTCGGAATAGCGCTCATAGCCGAAGGGAAACTCGGTCCAGCCTTCACTGTCGAAAACACCGGGCTGCACGGAAGCAACATTGCCCGCCAGAATTTCCCCATTCGGCCCGGCAATCACATAAAGGCTCGCACCCGGCTGGCGGGCACGGCGCTCCATCATCCGCAAAAGCGGGTTGATGCCGCCGCGATTATAGACGCGCTGAACGTCGTTCACTTCCTGCTGCACCGCATCGCGCGTCTGCTGGTTCAGCAGACCTTCGGAGAGAGCAGTCACGTAGAAAACAAGGAAGGCAGCACAGAGCGCGAAAAGGAGGATATACAACGCCGAAAGGCGCACCGCCGTCGAGCTGAACAGAAGACGAAGACGGATCATGAGGCGGCGTTACCCCTCGTCCTTCATCATATAGCCCGCGCCACGAATGGTCTTCAGCAGCGGCTTGTCGAAATCCTTCTCGATCTTCGAGCGAAGGCGCGACACATGCACGTCGATGACGTTGGTCTGCGGATCGAAATGATAGTCCCAGACATTTTCCAGCAGCATGGTGCGCGTCACCACCTGGCCGGCATTCTTCATCAAATATTCCAGCAGACGAAACTCGCGCGGCTGAAGGAGTATCTCCTTGCCATTACGTTTGACGTCATGGGACAGCCGGTCCAGCTCCAGATCACCAACGCGATAGATCATATCCTGCTCAGGCTTGCCCTTGCGGCGGCCAAGCACCTCTATACGAGCGAGAAGCTCGCTGAACGCATAGGGCTTCGGCAGATAATCATCGCCACCAGCGCGCAGACCCGTCACGCGATCATCCACCTGCCCCAGAGCAGACAGGATCAGCACCGGCGTTTCGATACCACGGCGGCGAAGCTCGCTGATGACGGATAGCCCGTCCCGGCGTGGCAGCATGCGGTCGATGACCATGACGTCATAGGCATTTTCAACACCCATGAACAAGCCGCTCTCGCCATCGCTGGCGTGATCGGCCACAATGCCCGCTTCCCGGAACGCCTTGGTCATATAGGCCGCAGCTTCCAGATCATCTTCGATAACAAGAATCTTCATGTGCGGGACAATAGCGTTGTCTGTATCAACCGCACAACCGGAAACAGATGCGGGAAACGATTCCTGTGCCTTGTTTTCCATGGGGTTTCTCCGACCACGTTGCGGTGTTTGATAGCGGCAAAGCGGGGCGGAAGAGGCAATCCCTCTCCCGCCCCACTGAATGATCAACCCTGGTCGATATCCAGCGCGATGAAGCGGCTGCCATCTTCCGTCTGGATCTGGAACAGAGCCTTGGAACGACCGTCCTTCTTGGCCTGTTCGAGGATTTTTTCGACGTCACCGGCAGAAGCAACCTGCTGGTTGTTGACAGTGGTGATCTTTTCACCGGTCTTCAGGCCGCGGGCTGCGGCATCGGAGTCAGGATCGACATCGGTGATCGCAAGGCCTGCACCGTCATCCGAAGGGGCAACCGTCAAGCCGAGGCTCGACAGTACCTTGTCGCTGGAAGGCTGAGCGCTCTTGCTGTCGTTCTGGCTCGCCGTTGCCTTGGATGCGTCGTCACTTGCAAGGTCGCCCAAAGTTACGGTCACAGGCTGGGACTTGCCACCGCGCCACAGCGAAAGCTCAACCTTGGTGTTCGGCGCAAGTGCACCGATACGGCGCGAAAGATCGCGAGCGTCCTTGATCGTATCGCCATTCAGCGCAGTGATGATGTCACCCTGCTTGATACCGGCCTTGTCACCGGGCGAACCGGCCTGCGGCGCAACCACAAGCGCACCCTTAGCTTCGGAAAGACCGAGCGACTCGGCAATATCCTTGCTCACAGGCTGGATTTGCACGCCCAGCCAGCCACGCTCGACCTTACCGTCCTTGATCAGGTCCTGAACCACGTCCTTGGCAACGGATGCTGGGATGGCGAAGGCAATACCCACGCTGCCGCCGGATGGAGAGAAGATGGCGGTGTTGATGCCAACCACTTCACCATTGAGGTTGAAGGCAGGACCACCAGAGTTACCACGGTTCACGGCAGCGTCGATCTGGAGGTAATCGTCATACGGACCAGAGCCGATGTCACGACCGCGTGCCGAAATGATACCAGACGTTACAGTGCCGCCAAGACCAAATGGGTTACCGACCGCGACGACCCAGTCACCAATGCGAATTTTGCTGTCGTCGGCAAACTGGACGTAAGTGAACTTGCGGTTCACATCCACTTTCAGCACGGCCAGATCGGTCCGCGCATCGCGGCCAACCAGCTTGGCGTCATATTCAGTGCCGTCATTCATGACGACGGTGTAAGCCGAACCATCATCGACGACGTGATTGTTGGTGACCAGATATCCGTCCTCAGAGATGAAGAAGCCGGAACCCTGCGCCACAGGGCGCAGCGGGCCTTTGCCATCACGATGGGCCTTCGGGCCACGGTCAGCGCGCTTGTCGCCTTCACCGGCACCCGGGCCGCCGAATTCCTTGAAGAAACGTTTCAGCGGGTGGTCATCAGGCAGTTGGTCGAGACCGCGACCGCCAAAGTTAAACGAGAAATTGCTGTTGTCGTCGGAAGCAGGCTGCACATTCGACTGTACGCGCACCGACACAACCGCTGGCGAAACCGCATCGACCACATTGGCGAAGCTCGGCACCTGCGGCGCGGTCACTTCAACCGGCGCTGCAAAAGAATGCATGATTGGCCCTGCCACACCGGTCGTCAGCATCAGCGCTGCGAGGCCTCCAACAGCGGAAGACTTGAGGATGGTCTTCAACGAGGGACGTCCGTTTTGCGAATTAGACATGGAACTTACCTTCTTTCTTCATTCAGACTGGAGCCCGGCGTGACCGGGGAAGCGGTGGATGATGAAGATATAGGAGGCTTCACCTTACAGCGAAGTGTCTGGCGCGTGAAAAATCCGTAATGTTGGGGGAATTGCGGGAGAGAGGGTTGAGACAGGTAACTAAGTTACTGAAATATTTTTTGTTTCATTATTTTAGCCTAGCCCAACAAATTGGAGGCAGTGCCTGTGGCGCACCCCCCTCTGTCCTGCCGGACATCTCCCCCACAGGTGGGGAGATCGACTCGTGGTTAGGTTTCGGCCACCTTGAATGCTGCGGAAGGAAGGAGGAGCCTGCGTCTAGCTAATCTCCCTCCTTGTGGGGGAGATGTCCGGCAGGACAGAGGGGGGTGAGCCACAGACGCCGACGTAACGATTGCGCGCTACGACAGCACAGCCCCCATCTCCCCCTACCCCAACAAATCCCGAATCCGCGCCTCTTCATCCACCGTCAGCTTCTGCCCCTCAGACACCGCCACGCGCCGCCGAGCAAATACAAAAATCGCTGTCGCCCCAATCAAAATCAGCACCACCGGCGCGCCCCACAGCGCAATGGTCCGCGCACTAAAGCGCGGCTTCAGCAACACGAATTCGCCGTAGCGGGACACGACATAATTGATCACCGCCTCGTCGCTATCGCCCTGCGTCAACCGCTCGCGCACCAGCACCCGCAAATCCCGCGCCAGCTCCGCATTGCTGTCATCGATCGACTGGTTCTGGCACACCATGCACCGCAGCTGCACGGTCAACGCCCGCGCGCGGGCTTCCAGCGCCGGGTCGGAGAGGACCTCGTCGGGGTTGAAGGCGAAGGCCGGGATTGATGTGAACAGGAGGGTGAAGAGAACGGCAAACGTATAAAAAACCTTCCTCATTCCTGTGCTAGTCACAGGAATCCAGCCACGGCGCGTCTGCGCAGTGAACGACTCTTTCTCGCCCAAAGACTTGGACGAACTAGATTCCTGTGACAGGCACAGGAATGAGGGAAGATCGGGCCTCATCATTCCGCAGGCTCCGGCACGGGTCCAACCTTCACCGCCTTCGCCTTTCGCGTCGGCGCACCCACGCGCAAACGGCGGTCGGAGAGCGAGACCAGCCCGCCAATCATCATGAATACCGTACCGCCCCAGATGCACAGAATGAACGGCTTCCACCAGATGCGAACCACCATGCCGCCATCGTCCATCGGGTCACCCAGCGACACGTAAAGCTGCGAAAGCCCAAAGGTCATGATGCCCGCTTCCGTCGTCGGCATGCGCCGAGCCGTATAGAGCCGCTTCGATGACCACACGTCGGCCACCTCGGCCCCGCCTTTGCGCGCAGTAAAATGGCCGCGATCCTCGGTATAGTTCGGGCCCACATGGTGGCGAATGCCATCGAAGGTCAGGCTGTAGCCGCCCGCATCCACGGTCATTCCCTGCTTCATTTCGACCACGGTTTCCGTCTCGAAGGTCGTCACGATGACGATGCCCAGCACGGTGACGCCGAGGCCCATATGCGCCAGCGCCGTCCCGAAGGTGGAGCGCGGCAGACCTTTCAGTCTCCGCAAGGCAATACCAAAGGCCAGCTTGCCGAAATTGGCGCGGTACCACAGATCGGCCAGCGCCCCGAAGATCAGCCAGAAACCGGCAACAATGCCCAGCGCAGCAAGCACCGGCCCGCCATTCTCGACATACCACAGCGCCAGACCCGCTAACCCAGCCAGCGCTGCCGCCACATACAGCCGCTGGAACGCACCCAGCAGATCGCCGCGTTTCCACGCCATCATCGGCCCGAAAGGCGTCACGATCAGAATGGGGATCATCAACAGCCCGAAGGTCAGGTTGAAGAAGGGCGCACCGACGGAAATCTTCTCGCCGGTCAGCGTTTCCAGCACCAGCGGATAGAGCGTGCCAATCAGCACGGTCGCTGTGGAAACAGTCAGGATGAGGTTGTTGAGAACCAGCGCACCCTCGCGCGAAATCGGCGCAAACAACCCCCCGGCCTTCAGCATCGGCGCACGCCAGGCAAACAGAGAAAACGCACCGCCAATGAAGATCATCAGAATGCACAGGATGAAGATACCACGGCTCGGGTCGGTCGCAAAGGCGTGGACCGAGGTCAACACGCCGGAACGCACGAGGAAGGTGCCGAGTAGCGAGAGCGAAAAGGTCATGATCGCCAGCAGCACGGTCCAGATTTTCAGCGCCTCGCGCTTTTCCATCACAAGTGCCGAATGCAAAAGCGCGGTTCCGGCCAGCCATGGCATGAACGAGGCATTTTCCACCGGGTCCCAGAACCACCAACCGCCCCAGCCGAGTTCGTAATAGGCCCAGTAAGAGCCCATCGAAATACCCGCCGTCAGAAAGGTCCATGCCGCCAGCGTCCAGGGCCTTACCCATCGCGCCCACGCGGCATCGATGCGCCCTTCCATCAACGCCGCGACGGCAAAGGAGAAACAGACGGAGAAGCCGACATAGCCGAGATAGAGCAGCGGCGGGTGGATCGCGAGACCGAAGTCCTGAAGGATCGGGTTCAAGTCCTGCCCTTCCGCTGGCACCGGCGAAAGCCGCGCAAAGGGATTGGAGGTCAGTAGAATGAAAAGCAGAAACGCCGTCGTCACCCAGGCCTGTACAGCCAACACATTGGCGCGAAGCGTATCGGGGAGATTGCGTCCATAGACGGCAACCATCGCACTGAACAGCACCAGGATCAGCAGCCACAGCAGCATCGATCCCTCGTGGTTGCCCCATACGCCGGTCAGCTTGTAGAGCATCGGCATCAGAGAATGGGAATTCTCGTAGACATTCTTCAGCGAGAAATCCGAGACCGCATAGGCATGCGTCAGCGATGCAAAGGCAATGCCCACCAAAAGAAACAGCAGAACCGAGCCGATGGGCGCAATGTCCATCAGTGCCTTGTCATTCCGGCGCGCCCCGAACGCGGGCAGCACGGAGACGACCAGCGCCACACCAAGCGCCAGAACCAGAGCATAATGGCCGATTTCGGTAATCATTGCGTCGCTCCGGTCTTCACCGCACCCGTTTGGGCCGTGCCATCTGGCGCCTGCTGCCAAAGGCCCTTGTCTTTCAGGCGGTCGGCAACTTCCTTCGGCATGTAATTTTCGTCATGCTTGGCCAGAACGCTGTCGGCCACAAAGGCGTGGGTTGCGGCATCGAAGGTGCCTTCGGTCACCACTCCCTGCCCCTCGCGAAACAGGTCCGGCAGAATGCCGGTATAGCTCACCGGCACACTCGCCCCGCCATCCGTCACCGCAAAGCTCACCGTGCGGCCCTCGCCGCGCTTGACCGAACCTTCGGCAACCAGCCCGCCAAGGCGGATACGCGTTCCGGGTGCCACGCTGGTCTTTTCCAGATCACCGGGCATGTAGAAATAGGCAATGGACTGGCCGAAGGCGAACATCACCAGAAACGCCGCGATCATGATGAAGCTGACACCGCCGCCGATAATCGCCAGTCTTTTCTGCTTGCGGGTCATTGTGTCATCCCTTTCGCATTCACACCCAGCTGCTGCGCCAGCGCCAGCAACTGCTTGCCCTGCTCACCGGCTGGCGGAAAGGCTTTCAACCCATCGGCCAAAGCCTGCCTCGCCTTTTCGTCATTCTTCAACATGGCGTAGGATCGCACCAGCCGCATCCAGCCCTCGAAATTGTCAGGGTTTTCCTTCAGCCGCGCGTCCAGACTTTCCACCATGCCTGCCACCATCGCCTGCCGGTCTTCGCTCGACATGTTGCTGGCCGCAGCCACGTCTTCGGCGCTCGGTCCACCCGGCGCCTGCGCCTTCGGGGCAGCAGCAATATCGGCGGCACCGCCGGTGTTTTGCAGATGCGCCTGCACCAGCGGTATCCAAGGCGCGCCCTCGGGCGAATCCTTCAGCAGCGCGGCAAAGGCGTCGCGTGCCTCATCCGTCTTGCCCGCCTGCTCCAGTGAAAGCGCCAGATAAAAGCGGGCACGCGGGTTGCCGGGGCTCATCTTTTCCGCATCTTCGAGGGCAGAACGCGCATCGTCAACGACGACACCGTCATTGGCCGCAATCAACGTTTCGGCAAGCCCCGTCAGGCGCGGCGCGTTCTCGCCCTGAAGACGAATGGCATTGCGATAAGCCATCTCGGCGTCGCCCAGACGCATGGTCTTGAAATAGATCGGGGCCAGAACGTCCCATCCGGCACCGTCATCCGGGTTCTGCGCCAGATGCCGCTCGGCTTTGGCAATCAGCAGGTTCATGTCATTGCCGGGCTTTTCCAGCCGCGCCGCCAGCGGCATGTCCGGCATGCCGGGACTGCCCATATACAAGTAAAGACAGAGCCCCGTCAGCGGCAAAAGCACGGTAACGATGCTGGCCAGCCTACTGTGGCTGCGCGGCGCAGCTTGGAAACTCTCCTGCGCCTTGCCAGATGCCGCCGCCAGAAGCCGCCGCCCGATTTCGGCGCGCGCATATTCCGCTTCCGTCTCGCCGATCAGTCCGCTTTGGCGCTCCCGCTGCAATTCCGCCAGCTGGTCGCGATACACCGCGACCTCGCCCTCACGGCGCGTGTCGGACACGCCTTTGCTGCGCATCAGCGGATAGGTCAGAACGAGGGCAACTGCCGCCGTCAACAGGGCGATGATAATCCAGAACATGCCGTTTCAATTACTCGAATGCGCACCGCTTTGGAATAAGCCGTTGCGGAATGACGTGAATTTGAGGCCCTATGCCGCAGACGTCGCACCCATGCGCTCCTGCGGTAGATGACCACCCGGTCCAGTTCTGAACGACAAGCCTTGCGCTTGCCTTGACATGCGTCAAATCGAGATCAGGTCAGCGGCGTCCATGTGCCGTCTGAATTGCGACAGGCCGCACCGCGCACCTTCGCCTGCTTGCCGTCAACCGTCAAATCATGGGTATATTGGCGGCAATTTTGGTTGCCGACCTGATAGGGCGCATTGGCAACGACCTGGCCGCGCGTATCGCCGCTGCCCCAGGTCACGGCCTGCCCGCCGGGTGCGGTTTCCAGCGCCTGATATTCCGCTTCCAGCGCCTTGTTGAAGTCGCTGCGGTCCATCTGCAGGCCACTTCTGCCCACAATGCCGCCCTGAAGTGCCGAAATATAAGGTGTGGCAGATGCGCCACCACGGCTCAGAAGTCCGCCACCGGCACTGCGGGTGTTGGATGTCGTGCAGGAACTGAGAACCGAAAGGCAGATCAGCGAGAAAACCGCAGGGCGCATAAAATGGGAGTTCAGTCCGGCAAATCCGGCTTTGCCAATCACGTCAACCAAGAATACACTCCTTCTCAACGCGCCATCCTGGCGCGGTCATTCCTCAAGGGAATGTCATGCCAGTTTTTGGCCGTCATGCAAGCTCTTTCGAAAGTCCGGGTAGAAGCAATTCCGCTTTCAGACCGCCCAGCGGGCTGCGCGACATCGCAAAGGTGCCGTGGTATTCAGAAACCACCTCGCTGACGATGGAAAGACCAAGCCCGGTGCCCGGACGGCTCTCGTCCAGACGCCTGCCTCGCTTCATCGCTTCGGTGATCTGATCCGGCTCCAGCCCCGGCCCGTCGTCTTCCACCAGAAGCGTCACCCAGGACCTGCGCATCACATCGGGGTCGGAAGACGGATGCGTGCCAGACGTCACCGTGATCACCACCTTGGTTTCGGCAAAACGCGAAGCATTTTCCAGAAGATTACCGACGGCCTCTTCCAGATCCTGCTGTTCCATGGCCAGCACGATAGTCGGCTGCTGCATGTCCAGCTCGAATGTCTTGTCCGGGTTCAGGCGGCGCATCACCCGCACCAGCCGTTCCAGCGCCGGTTCTGCCTCCGCACGTGCCAGAATGGAGCCGCGCTGGGCGGCAATGCGGGCGCGGGAAAGATAGGATTGCACCTGCGCCTGCATGGCATCCACCTGCCCCCGCACCAGATCGCCGTGGTGGCTGTCCAGCGTGCGGGCCTCGTTCAGAAGAACGGCAATCGGGGTTTTCAGCGAATGCGCCAGATTGCCAACCTGCATGCGCGCCCGCTCCACTAGTCGCCGGTTGCTCTCGATCAATGCATTGATTTCGGTCGCCAAGGGCTGGATTTCTCTTGGGAATTCCCCTTCCAGCCGCTCGGCATCGCCACCACGTATCTTGCCCAGCGCCACACGCGCCTTGTCCAGCGGTCGCAGACTGTAGAGAATGGCAAGACCGTTCACGACAAGACTGCCGACGCCGAACACGGCCAGCGCCAGATAAAGACTGTTGGAAAAATCGCGCACATCGTCTTCCACGACATTGAGATTGCCGGTCACACGAAACCGCGCTGCCCGGCCCTCGCCGTCCAGCACAACTTCGGTTTCGGCCACCTGCACGCGGTTCCCGGCCTCGTCCGTCACAACGTAATAACGCTCGTAGCGATTGTCGAAAGGCACATCCAGAATGCCCGGCACCGGCAGCGTCGAAACGCCCAGAGACGATGAGACAAGCGGTGCGGTCTGGAAATTGCCCAGCGGCTCCACCACCCAGTACCAGCCGGTATCGGGCTGCGAAAACCTGAGATCCCCCAGCTGCGGGCTTCCCGCCAGCGTGTTTTCGTTGGAAACGGTAATGGAATTGATGACGTTATAAAGCTGTGCGCGCAGCAGATCGGTAAAGCTGCGCTCCACGCCCTGTCGGTAGAGCGTGGAAATCACCACCGCGATTACCACCAGTGCCAGAACGGACCAGGCCGATGCCAGCAGCAGAACGCGGGCGGTGAGTGAATTACTTCGCATCTGCGGGTGCTTGCATCCGGTAGCCGAGGCCACGGATGGTCTCGATCAGATCGACGCCCAGCTTCTTGCGCAGACGGCCAACGAACACCTCGATCGTATTGGAATCGCGGTCAAAATCCTGATCGTACATATGCTCGACCAGTTCGGTGCGCGAAACGACCTCGCCCATATGATGCATCAGGTAGGACAGCAGGCGAAACTCATGCGAGGTCAGCTTCAGCGTCACACCATTGACGGTTGCCTTGGAGGACTTGGTATCCAGACGCACCGGGCCGCAGACGATTTCGGACGACGCATGGCCTGCCGCGCGGCGAATGAGGGCGCGCACGCGCGCCAGCACTTCTTCCACATGGAATGGCTTGGTCACATAGTCGTCGGCACCGGCATCGATACCCGCCACCTTGTCGCTCCAGCGGTCGCGCGCGGTCAGAATGAGGACCGGCATGGACTTGCCGCTGGCACGCCATTTCTCGACAACGGTAATCCCGTCCATCTGCGGCAGACCGATATCGAGCACGATCGCGTCATAGGGTTCGGTATCGCCCAGATAATGCCCTTCTTCGCCGTCAAAGGCCTGATCGACGACATAACCCGCTTCTTTCAGCGCGTCGGTCAGCTGTCGATTGAGGTTGGTATCGTCCTCGACCACGAGAATGCGCATCATCAGTCCCTTTTCATTCCATCCGTCGCTTCTGCAGCGCAACGGCCATGCAAATCATATCTATAACAGATTAAAGGAGATTTCGATGGGGCTTTACCTACATCGGCACGCGCATCGTCACCTTGCGCGGACGCTCGCCATTGCCCTGCACCAGCACGGTCACGACGCAGTTCTGGCCGTCATTGGAAGGATAGACCGACAGGAGCTGTCCGCCGGTTTCCCGCACCACACGCGACACCGCCGATGAGCAATCGCTGGCCACCTGCATGACGTGCGCGCCACCATTCCCCACCTGCCCATCAGCCTGCGGCGCAGGGAAACCGGCCAGACCGGCTGCAAGCGTCGCGATGATGAGAGGTGATGCCATTGCAA
Organism: Rhizobium sp. Leaf262; assembly: GCF_001422245.1. Taxonomy (GTDB): domain Bacteria; phylum Pseudomonadota; class Alphaproteobacteria; order Rhizobiales; family Rhizobiaceae; genus Agrobacterium. Next base: position 6,606 of record NZ_LMMM01000019.1, on the reverse strand, counting down.
AAACTTCCACAGACAAATTGGATGCACGTCGAAACGAACTCTTGCCCGAATATGTAGCGTAAACCTTCTGAATGGCAAATGAATGTGGGGTGTGGTGGAATTGAGGGTAAGTTGAAGGGTAGCGGGTGTGGCTCACCCCCCTCTGCCCTGCCGGGCATCTCCCCCTCACGTGGGGAGATCGGAAAGCCGCTCGCTCCCAACTCAATCCGCAGCATCAGAGATGGTCGACCCCTACCCGCGAGTCGATCTCCCCCCTTGAGGGGGAGATGCCTGGCAAGGCAGAGGGGGGTAAGCCACACCCACTGCCCACAACCCAAAATCCCCCTACCGAATAACACTCGTCGCCGCCAATCGCCCATACAGCGCAACCAGCCCGCCCACACCACCGGCCACTGTCACCAGCCCCTCGGCAAGCTCACCTTCAAACCCCGCCGGCAGGTTCAGCCCCACCACATGCAGCAGCGGCGCCAGCACTGCAATCAGCGCGCCCCAGACGGTTTTGGATTGATACCAAGCCTTCATGTCGTCCATATCTTGTCCTTTCTCGTTGACGTTATTGTGAAGTTTAAACACGCAAAACGGCGCTCGCCGCGATGCCCAGCGGCACCGCCCGGCCAAGCTGGCGCACCCGAATCGCAAGCGTCGTCTGCATCGCACCGAAATCCGCCAGCTCGTCGCTCGCGGCATAAAGGCAGGCCGCTTCGCTCACCTCGATTGTTCGCCGCACCACATCGTCGGATAGGATTTCGACCCGGTAGCGCTCTGCCACCTCATCCAGCGGAATATCGGCGGCGTCCCAGCCATCGGCTTCTACGCGCCCGCGCCGCACCCATGTCAGGCGCACGCCTTCCGCGCTTCGCATCCCGCACAGATGCACCGGTGCCAGCGGCGTCTCCGCCCGCAGTCCACCGGCAAAGGCGAAGGGACCAACGCTAGAAATCTGCCCGCCGGCCGCCTCGATAATCCAGTTCAGTTGCAGCCCACGTTCGCCGCCGCGCAGCCCCATCGGCACCACGCCCGCATCCAGCACCACCACCTCGGCACCGGCAATGGAACCCGCCGCCATCGCATCCTCGGTGCCAGCAAGCCCGCGCAGCAGCCGTGTCAGCCGCCAGCGGTTTACCGCCACCTCTTCAGCCTTGGCGAAAGCCGCAACCTCCCAAGCCCCGCCCTCGCCGCGAATAGCGATGCGGTTCGCCCCATTCAGCACCGCAAGGTCGGAAGCAGAGGCCAGATCGCCGTAAGGCAACGTGAGCTCGATTGCCCCACCAGCATTGAACCTTCCGGCAAATCCCCTCGGCACGGCGCTCGCAAGCGCACCAATCTTCGCAGGCTGGTCCAACAGGGCCCGCGCCTCGTACCCCTCGGTTCCGGCAGAAGCGGATAGCGCCATGCGCCGCCACGGCTTGGCAAAAGCCGCTATCCGGGCAAAACCCTGCGCATCGCCCGCCTCATAACGCGGCAAATCCATCAGCACGATGTCAGGGTCGAACCCGCTGGCAGCACTGCCACCGCCCGTACGCGGCGTCTCCGCCTCGCCGGAAAGGGCAATGGCCGATGGCGCAAATTCCCGCGCCTCGATGCGCCTGACATCGCCATCCTCGATCCGGCTCACCAGAAACCGCCCGCTCGGCCCACCTTCCAGTTCCACGCAGTCGCCGGGGTCGAGCGCGATCTCGTTCGGCGCAATCGAAAAGCGCACAGTGCGCCGCGCCAGACGGTTGTCGCGCAACAGCGCCTCCACCGCATTCTGCGCGGTCTCCTGCGCCAGCACAGCGCCCAGATCATACCGAAGCACCCGGTTGCCGGCGTTATCGATACGGCGTGAGCGCACGCTGGCCTGCTCATAATCCAGCGCCGGATTATACGCCGTCAGCACCGCTTCCGCTGCAAAATCGCTCTCATGCCCGCGCGCCTCAGACCAAAGTGCCGAGTCCTCGATATCGGCAAAAGCCGACACCACTTTCGTCTTCGTCGCCGCCTTTCCGCGTGAGATGAAGCGCAACGCTGCCGCGTCCTCAATCACATCCACCTGAAACGCTTCCAACAATGGTTCCAGCAGGCTGCGCGCCGCCGTCACATCGCCCTGCGCATAACCCGCCACATCGCCTGTTACGGCAGACACATCGAAATCCGCAAAACCATGCTCCGTCAGAACCGCCGCAATCAGATCGGCCAGCGTCGCCGCCCCCAGCCTGCCATTCAGCCAATGGCCGGTGCGCCAATTGGCCCCGTCACTCCATGTCGCCGAATCCTGCGGAAAGGCCGGGTAAGGCCGCGCATCCCACGTCCAGACGAAAACCCTTGCTGGATCGACCATGCCAGCCAGCGCAGAACCACCTGACCAGTGGTCGTGATGCGCCTCCAGAAACCGCCGCTGCTGGCTGTCGCAGCGCATGCGGCTGGAAAAATGCGGATAAGCGCTTTCTGACGATTTCGGGTCGATAAAGGTGTTGGGTCGGTTTGCGCCCTTGTCGATGGCCGGGCAGCCCAGTTCAGTAAACCAGATCGGCTTCATGCCCGGCACCCAGGCGCTCGGCGTCACACGTTCCACACCACCCACCCGGTCATAATGCCGGTTCAGCCACCAACCGCGCAAATCCTTGTTACGATAGACCCAGTGCTTGCCCTTCAACCCGTCGGAAATGGCGCTGCGCTTGCGGCTCGCCCGGTCCGCCTCACTGGCATAATACCAATCAAATCCCTCGCCGCCCTCGATGCTGCGGCCAAACCCCGCCGCATCGTCGGCTCCATCGAAACCATCCGGGTTACCCTCAAGCACATCCTCATCGCGCCAGTCGGATAGCGGCATATAATTGTCGATGCCCACAGCATCGATATGCTGGCTCGCCCACAGCGCATCGAGATTGAAGAACACGTCGCCCGAACCATCCGCCGGATGATAGCCAAAATATTCGCTCCAGTCGGCAGCGTAAGTCAGCTTCGTCAACGCACCCACGACGGCGCGCACATCTCCCGCCAACCGCACCAGCTCTTCCACGAAGGGAAAGCTGTTGCCCTCTCCCCGCACCCGCGTCAGCCCGCGCAACTCGGAACCGATCAGAAACGCGTCCACCCCGCCCGCCTGCTTTGCCAGCGCCGCATAATGCAGTACCATGCGGCGGTACCCATCGGCGCGATTGCAAAAACTCGCGACCTGCGTCCGCGCCGCGCCCATGCGGTCCACACTGCCCGCCTGCCCCGCTGCCGGATGGCAGGTAATATTGCCACGCCAGCCATAGGCATCCTGTTCGCTTTTGCCATGAGGGTCAGGCAGAGCATTGCCCGCCGGTATGTCCATCATCACGAAGGGATAAAGGCACACCTTCAAGCCCCGCGCCTTCAAATCGGCAATGGCCTGCAGCACGCTCGCATCACTGGGCGTCCCGCCATAAGCCGGGCCACCATCGCGCTGACTCACCAGCCGCGCCTGCCCGCGCCCCATGCCCGCGACAGACCAATAGGCGCTTTCACGGTCGCGATAGGCCACTTCCACGCCGGGCAGAATGCGGCATTCCCCCGCGCGCATATCCGTGCCGAACCACGTCACCACCAGCGCCACACTCTCCAGATTGGGGCACAGCGCCTGCAATTCATCGATGGAAGCCTGCCAATCGGTCGCAGCCGCTAGCGTATGCCGGTTCATCACCCGGCTCTCGCCCGCCCCGGCCCGCTCGGACACAGCAACCGTCGCATAACCATGCTCGGTCGCCCCCGGTATCACCGTCACCGCCCGGATCTGCCCCTCCAGCTTGCCGATGGGCCTCACCACCTCGAACTGCAGCAGTGGGATACGATTGCCGAAACCATCCAGCGGCAAGCGCTCGAACACGACATAGGACAGCCCGCGATAGGCAGGCGCATTGCCCGCCCCTTGCCTCGCCTCGATCAGCGGGTCGGGAAGCTGCGTTTCGCTACCGGGGTAGAACCGCATTTCGATGCCGGTCAGATCCAATTCCTGCCCATCGGCCCACACCCGCCGCACCATGGCCACCTCGCCTTCACACAGGCCCACGGCCAGATTGGCGAAATATTGAAACGTGTCGACGGTCGTGCTGCTGCTACTGGAACTCTTGCCGCCCTGCCGCTCCCGCGTCACGCTCTCTTCAAAGCGCGTGGCCCAGATCAGCGTACCGCCGATCCGCACCGTGCCATAAGCCCGCGCAATCGCCGCCCCCTCTTCAGCCCCCGGAATGCGCGCCGTAGAAAGCCGCGCACCGCTCACCGTTTTCGAAGAGGAAAAAAGAGCGCTATCGACCGCACTCCCCGCCAACGCCCCCGCCGCCCTGCCGATGATCGCACCAACAGGCCCGAAAATGCTGCCGATTGCAGCGCCAGCCGCCTGTAGAACAAGGGTTGCCATCAGTCACTTCTCCGGAAATCGAAAAACGCCAGCAACCCGCCTGCGCCACGACGGCACCAGCGCCGAGCGCAGCACGGACGCGGCCTCATAGGCATGAATGAAGTGATCGGGTCTTGCCAGAATGCCCACATGCTTGGCCGCAAATTCCGGACGCCAGCGAAACAGCAGCATGTCACCCGGCAGCGCATCCGCCATGCTCGCAAGCGGCGTGAAATGCCGCTCCGCTGCCGCCATCAGCCGGTCCTCGCCGCCGCGTTCGGCCCAGTCGCGCGCATAGGGCGGCGGCAGTTCGGGCTCCTCCCCGTAAAGCTCGCGCCAGATGCCGCGCACAAGGCCCAGACAATCGCAGCCCACGCCCTTCATGCCGGCCTGATGCCGGTAAGGCGTGCCGATCCAGCCCTCGGCAACCGCTAAAACCCTGTCGCCAATCCCGCTCATGAAAACAGCGCTCCGCCATCATGTTGCGTGCGGCTCGTCACATAAGAATAGGCAAAATCCGCCCCCGGCATATGTGGAAAGCCCCTGAAATTCAGATGGTTGGCAAATTTCGTTTTGCAGGTGACAAAGCTCTTGTCACACCCCGCCGTCACGGTGAACGCATCACCCGCTTGCGGCACCACCTCCAGCGGCAGCCAGAAACTCAAACTCGCCACCCCGTCACGCAGCGCATGGTCATCCAGATCGAAACTGCGGCCTATATTTGCGCCGCTTGAAAACATCAGTTTACCCTGCCTGAAAAACCCTTCGGCAAACGCCGCGAGCCCGGACACCACCATCCGCCCGCTGCCATCCACGGAGACCACCGTGCCATCGGCCCGAAACGCCGCAATATCAGCCCCGCATCTGGCATCACCCAGCGCCGCATCGCACCGCCTGCCATAGACCCGCCCCTGCGGCTGGCTTAGTCTGTGGGCAAAGCTGCGCAGCTCCGCCGTAAAGGCACCGCCCGCCCGCGTCACCTCGCCAATCTCGCGCACCTTCAGCAGCACATGCTGCTCCGGCGCCTGCCAGTTCACGAGGTATAGCTCCACCTTGGCGCCATCATAACGCCCCGCCGCCAGATCGGCCTCACTCACCGCCTCGCTGGAAAACCCACCTGCCACCTCACCACTGCTTGCCGCAAGTCCCGTCTCGCTGTCGTTTTCACCCGCCTGAAAACCGCTCGCGGCCAGATAGGTCACGCCGCCAAAACTCAGCGCCTCGTCATGCTCAGTAAAACCAAGCACCGCACCATCACGAAGGCTCACCTTCCAGCAATGACACGTCGTCGTCGCCTCACCATCCAGATGCGCGGCCAGAGCCGTGGGCAAGGTCTTCATGGCAAAATCTCCACCAGCGGAATGGACGGAATACGCCCGGCCTCAAAAGCGCTCAGGCTGACATCGATGCGATCAATATCGAACCGCACAGGCACGTCGAACTCGAAACCCGCCCGTATAGCCGCACCAGCAGCAGGAACATGCCCCGCCGCAAACGTCACAATTCCGGTCGCATGATCAGTGCTGAAAGTCGTGGTCGCGACGCCATTCACCGAAATCACCACCGATCCCTCCATCGGCTTGGCAATGGCCCGCGTCCACCCGCCACCGGCATCGGCATAGGTCTTTTGCAACGAAAACGCCGCCGTCACCCCATCCCCGGTCCCGATCCGCTGATCCATCGCGCTCGGCACCGCCAGCGGCGGGCAGGACTTGAAATCCAACGGATCGCGAAACCGAAACCCATAGAGCTGTCCGCCCCGCGCCTCGAAAAACTCCAGCACCGCATAAAGGTCGCTCACAGAACGCACCCCCGACCCGGCATCATAGGCCCGCCGGGAATTGCGCCACCGCTGGTTCCGGTTTTCCCGCCCATTGGACAAATTGACAATATCCGTCCGCCGCACCGGCCCCCCACTGGTCCCCAACGCCAACCGCAATGGAAAGCACACCTCATGAAATGCTGCCATGATTTTGATTTTCCTGAATTTAAGTGAAATTTTTGCGGATAGCATCCCGCTTGCGTTCTTCCGCCATCAAGCGGCAGCGGGCGTGGCTCCCCCCCCCCCTTTGTAACTTCCCCTCACCGTCATTTGGCGTTTTAATGCCGGTTGCGGTGGCGGATGTGAGACCTAAGCCCCTTTGGGACACCAAGCCCGTGGCAGAGCCCGGTCGTACATCCGCCGTTCCATCGAACCCGAACAGTCGCCAGGGCCGCTTGCGCGAGCAAAGCCCGCTGGGCCGCTTGCGCGAGCAAAGCCCGCT
>NZ_LMMM01000018.1 GCF_001422245.1 Rhizobium sp. Leaf262 | reverse complement strand
GGCAAGGAACTGTTGCTCCATGAGATCCAGAACCTCCATGGATGCCATGATGGTGGCAATGTCGCCATGGACCTGCAGGCTCGCCGCCTGGTGGCCCGGTGTCTTGCCAATCACCACGGTCTGAATGAGATCGCGCACGATCGGCATCAGGCGCTGTTTGGCGTTTTCGTCGGCATTGTTACGGGCTAGGAACATCAGCTTGCGGATGGCAACCTCGACATTATCAGGATTGAACTGCTGCTTCAGCTTCGCAATTTTTTCCTGAAAATCCTCCGTCGGCACTTCGGTAGCGGCAAGCTCCAAGGCAAGCTGCTCACGCGTGACTTCCAGTCCATCCAGTTGGTCGTCTAGGATGGCAAGGCGCGGTCGGCCTTCGGCATGCCGGTCCTGGATTTGTTGCATCAGACCCGCCTGCGTCGATTTGATTTTTGCAAGCTCTGTCGCAATCTGATCTTTGCGGAAGGGGACGCTCTTCAGCTTGGTCACCTCATGGGCGATCATCTTCTGCGAAATCCGGTCGAAGATATCGATGGAGTAGAATGCGACCGGTATGCAATTGAGGACGCGTTCTTCGAGTTCATGGCGTGTGATGGTTTTGCTGTTGCTACAGCATTCGCCGCCGAGTTCGTCGATCGGTAGACGCTTCTTGCGGTTGGTGCAGCTATAGCGATCCTTTCCACTGATTGCGTAGGGGCCGCCGCACTCGGCACATTGGAGCATCCGGCTGAGAAGATATTCCGGACGGTGCGTCGCGTTGAGACGGTTTGTCGAGTGCCGGTCGAACTCTTCCCGGCTTTCGGCCTGGCGTTGCTTCGCCCGTTCCCACAGCTCATCCGAAACAATGCGCAGCGCAGGTTTGTCCATGAACTCCCATTCGTCCCTGTCGTTCGCACGAGAGGTTCGCCGTTCTGTCGTCGGGTCCTTGCGGAACTTCTGTTTGTTCCAGATCACCTTGCCGACGTAGAGAACGTTGTTCAGGATGCCGTTCCCGTCAGTGACGCTGCCCCGGATGGTGGTATCACGCCAATATTTGGTGCGTGCCCCTGGAACTCCCTGGTCATTCAGCTTCTGTGCGATGGCTGCCGGTGAGACGCCATCGACATAGTCTTTGAAGATCCCCCGCACGATCTCGGCCTTGACCGGATCGATCTCCCTCAGCCCCTTGATGCGGTCACCATTCGCATCGCGCTGCTGGGAGAGCTTGTAGCCGTAGGAGAGGCAAGTGGTTGCCTTCCCCTTGCGTACTGCTGTCTTCATACCTTCTCGGGTGCGTGTCCGACCCTGCTCGACGAGCTCATGGCTCATCGTGGAGCGCATGTGCAACTCCATATCGGTGACCGCCCGGCCGGCCTCGACAGTCCAGATGGCGCAGTCGTGGTAGTTCAGATCCTTCAGGATCTTCGAGGTGTGCTCGACATCGCGCGACAGACGATCGACATTGACGCAGAGCACGACATCGATACGTTCGCGCTTCACGTGCGCCAAGAGCTGCTGGATGCCAGGGCGAGAGGTGAATGTCGTCCCGCTGATCGCGGAGTCGGAGTAGGTCGCGACCAGCTTCCAGTCCCTGTCGGCAACAAACTTCTTGCCGAGTTCCGTCTGGGTCTCGATCGAAACCTCATTCTGGCGGTCGGTGGAGTAACGGGCATAGAACAAAACGTTCTTCGTCATGTGCTGAATTCCATCTTCAGTATTGTGATTGTGCAGACTGGCCGATGTGGTCGGCCAGTCTGCATCTGTTCCTTTCGACGCTGCACTAAGGCCGGGATGGGGATCCTGCAGCGCCCCGAGCCGCAAAGCTCTGGCGCAGCTTGACGCGGCTCCAGAGCTCATCCGTGATGATGCGCAGTGCGTACGCAGACACGAAGTTCCGGCCAGGGACCCACGAGCGACCTATATAGATTTCGTCGTTGAGGATGCCTGTGCGACGAGCGCGGTCGCCGCGGATGGTGGCGCCACTCCATTTGCGGTCACAAGGGCCGGGGACACCTTCCGATTCGAAGATTGTCGCAATTTTTGCCGGCGACATTCCATCGGCGTACATCTGGAAAATTCGCTGGACGATTTCTGCGGTCCCCGGTTCAGGTACCTGGAAACCGAAAATGTACTGCTGATCGTTGTTGTATGCGCCGGTGTAGCAATAGCCGTATGCAAGGGGAACCAGGTGTTCCACCTCATAAAGGTCATCAGGCATCTGCGAGCGATTGCGACTGCCTCTGATCGGTGTACCTACATCACTAGTGTAGTAATCGATTAGATCGTTGGTCTTGATCCGGATACCCGGATCGGCAGCCCAGAGCTCGATGCCTTTCCTTTTGAGATCATTCATCAGCCGAACTGCAACGGCCAAGCGCGAGCATAAGCGATCCAGGGTATGGCAAAGGATGACGTCGATTGAGCCGACATCTAGCTCTTCCAGGAGTTTCTGGACACCGGGTTGGGCCGTGAAGACAACTTCGCCGATGTCTTCATCGCGGCAGATCAGTTCCGGTTCCCAGCCCTTCTTTTTGACGAAGGACTTCGCGTAATAGAGCTGCGATTCGGCGCATGCGGTGCGCAACGTGTCGCTCGAATTGCGGAGATAAATGAGGACTTTCTTTGTCATAGTATTCTCACAGCGTAAGGTGACGAATTGAGGACATGCTAACCTGGCGCAGGCCGCTTGGGAGCCCGGGCAAGTCGCCAAGCCATCAAGGCCTGGCGGCAGAGCAGAAGGTCGCGGCAATGATTGCCGCGACGACACCTGCTTGCTCGGTGCTATTCGCCCATGGCTTTACGGTAGCTCGCGGCTTCGTCCGTGTCGCCACGAAGACGGCCGTTCGGCTGCGGTCTCAGGATCAGGTCCTCGACGCTGTTGCGGCTACCCAGCCAGTACCAACCACTCTCGTCGTGACGAATGATGAAGACTTCGTTCGGCGTGATCTTGACGCGGATCGCTCCCGTCTCAGCCTTGATCGCTTTACGGAAAAGCTGATCCAATTTGCCACCTGCACCCGTCTTCTTGGTGTAGCCGATCGCCACCCTTGAAAAGATGGGAGTTGGTGCGACGCGCTTGGTCAGCACCAAAACGCGGTCTACCCTTTTGCGACGTCCCTTTGCCTCATCGATGTCCACCACGACACCGCGGCTGGCGACATCGCAGAAGAGACCGCCGCTTACAGCAACGTAGTGCGTGCTCAGGGACAAGACACAAGGATGATCGCGCTCAGCGCCAGTGCGGTCCTTTAGATAGGCCGCCAGCGTGGGTTTGCCAGTGAGGTTACGCCACTCTCCGACATATCCGAGCAGATGAAAGGTGCGCTTGATTTCGCCATGACGCACGCGCTTGATTGCGGGCGTGTATGGGAAGTCGAGCCAGTCCGTGCCGTAGAGCACCTGGCGGACAGCATCATTCACCTGGGATACGGTTAGACCAGTGATGGACGCAATGACACCAGTGGCGGAATACAGGCGGGATTTGGTATCGTTGATGGCGTCGTGGAGGTAACGGGTCTTAATTGCTCCTGGGGTAGGAGCATGATTGTTGAGTTTGGGCACTTTTTGGTCCTTCGGGTCCAGAGTGGATTTGAAGGAATGCGCTCGCCACTATGGATCCCTCAGGCGCCCGCTCGCCCTCGATCCCTTTTATAATGCCTGCTTGAGCTCACCACACGGAATAAGGTGATGCAGGCTGCTCTTCAACTCGATCTCTGTTTCCGCCGGTCGTTTCCCGGTACCGCGACGGAAGTCATCTGGTTTTAAAAAATCACCTTTCTTCATTACGGGGTGAAGATTGGCGCCGGGAGTTATTCTTGCGTTGTCCGTCCCAGGATGTCTATCAATGTCATCAAAACCCCAACCGGACTTTGCAAGAAGTACAGTCGGTGCGCATTCCGGCCTTGGCAATTTGCTTCGGCTAATTGCCGTATGAACGGAGGATCCATTGCGGTCAATCGCATCTTCTCGGCGCGAGCCGCTTTTTTTGCTTTGATGCTGAAAGACATGTAACGGCATTCATTAGAGTTTTACTGAATTATCGCCCGGCATAAGATCTACTTCGGACTACGAAGCGGTCTCGGTTATTCCCGGCGAGCACCAAAATCCTCTGGAAATCCGATTCAGAATCGAACGGCGTTATAAGAAGTAATGGGGGGAGATGCCGTAAAATGGGCAAACGCCGTTAGGCGTGGATTGCCATCGAATGATGGATGGCGGGGGGCGCAATCAGGAAGGGTAGGGATCCGCTTCACGTGTCCCGATCGGCATCGTCAGAATAGAGCAGGTGAACCTTGCGACGAAACGGCAGGCCGCCTTTGCTGTATTTGTGGACGAGTTCGTCGAGCACGACCTCGCTCTCGCGGGTGTCGAAACCCTGCTCGGACAGCATGGTGACGATCCGGTCCTGAAACTCCTCCAGAACCTCAGCCGTCCCCTTGGCCGACATGTTGGAAATCATCCAGTAAAGCGCGACGCGCGCGATGTCGTCACGGCCCGGTCTCTTTGCCTTGCGATTCGCGTCACGCAACTTCTGCTGCCGCTTGCGCTGTTCACCGTTGCGGGCATCATCCGACTTTCTTGGCATAGTGTCTTTCTCCGACCGACAGGCCACGCATGTCAGATGCCAGCACGAGCCGCAACGCCGTTTGCACAGGAATCGCAAATCCCGGTTTATGAATCGTTTTTCCAGAGTTTTGAATCATCGATGCGCAATTTGAGACGAGTTGCGGGCAAGTTGAAGCAAGTCGAGATGAGGTGTTGGCAACAAACGCTGTTTGCAGAATCGCACATCCAGCGGTCTGAATCAGAAATCCAGAACCGAGAATCGAATGAGCGCAATTTGTCTCAACGTGCTGGCAATCTGCATCGATGGATCGCGACCTGATCAGACTTGCGAGCTAGTGATGGACATCACGCCGCATCGATGTTGTCTGCAGCGGGGCCACTGTTCAGTATTGCTCCGACCATAACCGTAAGATGATCTTCCAAACGTTCGTCGCGAGCCGTCGTTTGCGTTTCTGGCTGCAGATTGAGTGTTGCGAAGAGGTGGATCGCGGCGCCTCAAAAGACAATAGGACGTTACTTCAACAAGGCTGGCGGCTTCCGGACTATACGTAGGAACGGCCTAAAATGCGCCGATATTCGAATGTTTGAGGATTGAGTGCCAAATTTATGTTGGTTTGACGCAGGTAACGATAGATTAGAGTCCTGAAAATAATTTTAACTTATAGCAAGAAAATTATTATTATAGCGTAGATATCAATATAGTAAGGATATTTACTTTTTAAAAACCGTCATATTGAATAGATATATTCAATTTATACATCAAAGTGGGAATACTTGCGTTTTGTTGTTTACGGTTTGTGCAGTAAAATAGGTGTGTCCGGTCATTTAGACTGATCGGATGCCCGTAGCAACAACTGGAGACACAAAATGACCTCAACTCAGCAAATCAAGACTGCCGCCGCTTCTTCCGCCGCTTTTTATGCGGATATGGACATCCCGACCGCCGTATATACAAAACTGGAGGACACGGCGTCCCGCATCCATGAGCTTGGCCGCCGCACGACGGAACAGACCTTCGAACTTGGCGATCATCTGGCGCAAGTGGCCGCGATCCTGCCTGAGGGTACGTTCAATAGGTGGGTCGACATCCGCTGTAACCTGAAAGCACGCAGCGCCCGCAATTACATGGCGGTGTTCCGCAACCTCGGGTTCTGCCGTGATGAACTGGTTGATCTTTCGGTTGGATCAACCGTGCTGTTCCACCTGTCATCAGCGACTGAGGACCAGATCGCCGAGGCGATCGCTTTCGCAAATGAGGCCGGCCGTCTAAAGGTTGCCGATGTGAAGACGATCATGGCCAGTACCCACGAGGACGAAGACGACGGGAAACGGAATGATCAGTTCTCGGTCGGCGGCTTGACCGGACTGAAGGCTCTGATCGCGCTCAAGAGCCGCGATGGCCTGAAAGTGTTCATCGACGATATCGTGGCAATCTGCCGGGCAATCGAAGAGGCCCTGTCGCAGAAACGCGTCATCAAGGAGGCGCTCGCCAAGGAGGTTCAGGACCTTTCCCGTGTTGCCCGGCTCGAACTGACAAACCTGGCGCTGTTTGTCGAGACGGAAACTGAGTTGCGTTGCAACGCTCGTGCCATGACGTTCCCGAAGTCGAGCGAATGGGCGCGGGTCCATGACATCCTCTATAAACTGGGAGGTGTTGAGCAGTGGCCGAAGTCGGGCGGTATGCGGGACTGGTTGCAGCTTGAAGTCCTGCCGGTCTTGCTCTGGGTGGTCTCCAAGGAACGCAAACCGAAGTGGCCGCTGGAAAGACCGACGGCTGCAGTTGCGAGCGAACGGGCGGAGATCTCTGATCTGAGCGAGGGCGCTCCGGACGGGGTGGCCGAGGGTGCCGAACCAACGGCGACCCGTGCGCAGATCAATATCGTGCCGCCACTCGCCGTCGAGATCGATGCAAGCGATGTCATTGATGTGAACGCATCAGAAGACGTGGATCCGCCAACTGCCGTGATGGCATGAACTCCACCATGGATAGCGGCTTGCGCCTTCCAGTCAACATTCGAGAGGGCCGCTTGTCGGCCCTTTCTTTTTGCCCGCTTCTAACGGCTGAATTGAGTTGGCGCGGCGACCGCGAAAATCCTCGAAGGCGGATTTGCAGATCGACGTGGTGAAGGCGCGATTGTCAATCGTGAGCCCGCTGTTAACCTTGTACCGGCTTTGTTCTTTTTTGTTGGTTTGGGACCTTGAGCCCGAGCGCCGGTCCTGCCAGGTTAAGGGCGTTCCAGATGACTGGGACAAAACGGCCCAAGCCGATGCTGCAAACATCGACAAGGGCCTGACCCTCAAGCCTTCGCAAAAAGGAATCGGGCTATGACCACGTTTACATCCATCCCCTCAACCGGGGAAGTTCTTCGTTCGACCACCCATCTGAGCGCCAACGGCAGCGCGCCTGCTGTCGCCCGGTACAACGGATCGCGTCAGCGGCCCTACGGCTATGGCCGTGACTCGATTGCGACCATGCATGCCGCTCTCGAACCTGCCGTGCTGCGCCGCCATCCGCACCTGGTTCGCTTTTCCGATGTCGCCGATGACCTCGATCTGCTGATTGATCGCGCCATCGCCGCAATCGCCGATGGCGAACCTGTCGAAGACGAGATCCTTGGCCACTATGTTCACATCGCCTCACTCGTTCGCGCCGTATCGTTCCGGGAAGGCAAGCTTCTGGAACAGGCTGTCGAGCGCCTGGCCAAGACCAATCCCAACATCACCGTTCTGACCCAGTCGCTCAAACTGCCGCTCGTCAAGGCTGCGATGGAAGCTGTGTCCGGCAATGACTGGTCTTCACTCGACGGCATAAAGCTTGATTGCGAGGCACCGGCCAAGGGAACCTACACGCCCGACCTGATCGTCGTGAACCGCATCCGGCACACCGCCTACATTCTCGACCTCAAGCGATCGCTCGCTTCTTACGGCGACACCAGCCGTCTCGAAGAGTTGAAGATGAAGATGATGGCGTCAGCAATGGTTCTGCCCGACTGGCTCTACAAGCATCACAAGCGTCTGATGGTCGACACGGTCGAAGTGGCGATCGTGGATGGTGCCAGCCGCCCGAGCAACCATGCCAATGGGGTATGGGCTTTGTCCGAGATCGACGACCTGCTCGAAATCGACGGTGTCGCCGCCTGCATGGCGCAGTTGCGTCTGCGTTTTGGTCGCAAGGTCCAGCAACTTCTTGAGGCGGAGGCACGCAAGGCGATTGGTATCTACGATCAGCCCGTGTCCGACCTGCCAACCGGGGTCGCCTCGTCGTATCCGGCCGTCCGCTCTCGCATCGATCTCAGCGGTTCGAGCAGGTCCCATAGAGAAGGTCAGGCTGTGCTCTCTCAAAATGAGGATCGCGGTTCTGACGATGTTGGCCCCGATACCATCGACCCGCTCAATGGCGATCAGGATGATGATCACGAAGACGGATCGAAACCGACCTACATCCGGGTTGGCTTTGCGCGCCGTCCTGTGGCGCACTGATCCCCTGACATCGTCCGCCGCTTCCTGACGCTTGTCGTCGGGCAGCAGGCAAGGGTTGTCGCGGCCTGGAACCGTGAATTCCCCACCATTCCTTCATCTTCACTGGCGCCGGACCGATTGCTGTCTGGCCAAGGAGCCGTCATGTCTTCCGACACTCATTCGGATATGCCCGCGCGCGTGCACTGCGAGCCTATCTTGTCCTCTCTCTACCCGACCCTTAGTCGCCGTCCTGCCGACGGCATCATCCTTAGTCATCCCGAACTCCGTCGTGTCCAGATGCTTGCCGATGATCCGGCTCTGCTCATCGGACTGGCACTGTGCCATCTGAGACAGCAGGGCGGGATGGTTGGCACCCTGCCGGATACGATCATGAGCCGATTGCAGGACCATGCCGCGCACGGTGATCCGACCTGCTGCCTGCTGATGGACTGGCTCGTGCGACGCAATGGCGATGTTGCAGACCCGTACGCGCCAGATGCCGTCAATGCGCATTCTAGCGAGGTCCGGGCTGGCCGCCGTCTGATGAGTGAGCGCCGCCATGCAGGGCCAGGTAGGCCGAAACGCCGTAAGCCGTCGAGGGACGGTTCATTGGTTCCCCAAACGGCAATTATTGCCGCGCCAACGGAAGGTGGATCCGATGAATAAGCTGTCACGTCTGTTCGTTCGTCGCCTTGAACGCATTGCCCGGCGTGAGGCTCGCCGCAATGCACATATCAACGGATTGCTGGACGTAAAAATCGTCGAGATCGGCGGGCATGTGGTGCGTCGCTACGCACCGGCGTTCGATACCACGCGTTTCTCCGGTAATCCGGAAAGAGACGTTGCATGGCTGCGCCGGAATTTTGGCGGCTATCTCATGCCGCCTCCGCCCGCATCCGACATTGTCGTCACCGAAACCAAGCCGTTGGCATCGATCTTGCCATTTCTGCTGCCACGAAAGCAGGGGACCAGCTACCAGCCAGCGTTGGATATGGATCATGCGCGCCGTGCCTATGCGGTCGGTCTCGTCGGACGTGCTGGCAGGCCACCGCTGGTCAGTAATATCGTTGCAGCCCTCGTGTTGTCACGTGCGATCGAAAACAGTCGCATGCCGTTTTCCAGGATTGCGCGCGCTGCCGTCATGACGGCTCCGGTCGTATCTCTGCAAGCACCGATCGCAGGCTTCGAACAGGCGATGCGGCGGCTGATCGAGACACAGGGCTTTATTCCCGGTGGTGCGCTCAACGGCATCGATGGTGAATATGTCTTCGATGACGGTGTTTTTGACGGAAGCGCGCAATCGTCCCGGATCTATGTTCAGTTCATGGGGCAGAGCGTCCATCGCCTGACGGCATCCGTATTGCAGCGGCGCCTGGTCAATGCGTTGACGCGAGATTATCCGGTCGTGGCGATTGCCGAACGTGCCGACCACATTCCATCCGAAATCAACATTGCAGCCGACATCGATCTTACTTCCGGCTGGCTCGACTACCCCTTCATCAGCGCCATGATCGAAACGGTGCATGGTGCCAGTGGGCTTGAGGCACTGCAGCAATGGGTGAAGTCATCTGACGCACATTATCTGACGATCGATGATGTCGTGCTTGCCTTCCGGCCGGGGCGCAGCGCAGGCGCGGTGATTGCTGTCCTGGCTTCACTGACAGAACGCAATCGTATCGCTGCCCAGGACGGCGATGACGACGATGATGATGAGACGTCTTCAGGGCAGACAGAAAAGACGGCAAAGACCACGAAGGACTCCACCGGTTCGGGCAAGCCCAATGAAAACCGTGGCAAGTGGAAGCGTGACAAGCCGTCGGGTGCTGAGGTTATCCAGCCGCAGCCACGGGAGTCAGGCGAAGGCGATCGACCGGCGCTCGCTGTCGAGACGCTGTCCGGATACGGCAAGGCGAGTACTTGGGCGCTGGATCTCAAGGCCGATCTGGCCGACTATCTGGCAGGCACGCTTGCCTGGTCTGACATGAGTGCCAAGTTGCTGCTGTCAGGACCGCCCGGCACCGGCAAAACGACCTTTGCAAAGGCGCTGTGCAACAGTCTGCAGGTGCCCCTGGTCGTCACGTCCGTTTCCACATGGCTGCAGGGCGGGCATCTCAATGATGTCATCGACAAGATGGCAAAGAGCTTTGCCGAGGCCCGTGCGTTAGCGCCGTCCATCCTGTTCATTGATGAGATCGATGGCATCGGCAAACGTCAACCAGCCGAACGGGAATATGCTGACTACTGGAATGCGGTCGTCAACAAGGCGTTGGAATTGCTGGATGGTGCTGTGAAAAGCGAGGGTCTGATCATCGTCGGTGCGACGAACCGGCCTGAACAGATCGACGATGCCATCAAGCGGTCCGGGCGGCTGGAAACGCACATCGAAATCCCGCGGCCTGACATTGCCACGCTTGCGGAAATCTTTGCCCATCACCTCGGCAGTGATGTGGAGGGTCTGACCGTCACGTCCAAAAATGACCCCGCCAGCTTCGAAGATCGACCAGATCGGAGTGTCGACGCCACCCACGTCGAGGACGCGCCATATGATAGCCGGGACCCCGACGACAAAGATCCAGACCAGCCAGCCAAGGGAGTTTGACCAATATGGAAACTAGCACCAACAGCGTCCGCAATCCCATTCTGAAACGTCTGGCAACACGCGCCATGGGGCTGACGGGCGCCGACATCGAGCGCATCGTTCGCCAGGCACGCCTCAAGGCCCGCCGTGAGAAGCGGCCACTGCGGTTCGAGGATCTGGAGGCTGGTATCCGGATGGATCGACCTGCCGTGCCATACGATGTTCGCTGGCGTTTTGCCGTTCACGAAGCAGGCCACGCCATCGTCCATCATGTCCTGAAGCTTGGACCGATCCATGGTATCAACATCGATACCGCAAACGGGGGGTACAGCCAGCTTGGCTTCACAGCTTCCGGCAGCGATACGCTTGGCTATATCGAGGATATGCTGGCCATGCTGATGGCCGGGCGGGCCGCCGAGCAGATCGTCGTCGGCAGCGTGTCGTCAGGGTCGGGCGGCAGCGATGACAGCGACCTTGCCCGCGCAACCAAACTCGCGCTTGCTATGGAAAGGACGTTGGGTTTTGCTGCAGTTCATCCGCTGTTGTATCGACATGACAGGGATCAGGCATCCGTTCTCGACGGGAATCCAGATCTTGCTGCGCGGGTTCATGCGCGGTTGGAGACGGCGCTGGCCAAGGCACAGGAAATCCTGCAGCAGAACAGAGGCGCGCTTGATCTGCTTGTTGAAGAGTTGTTCGATATGCAATCGCTCAGCGGAGATGAGGTGTCCAGTATTATTACGAATTTACAAAGTTTTTAATTCATATTTTCTGCGATTAATAAGTAAAGGTATAATATATGAGACAATTTATGTTTATAATCCATTAAAGAGACATTTTATGTGCCAGATTAAAAATATTCACCAGCGTACTTTTAAAGAATTAATTAACACGTTTAAATGTATTGTGATCTTGCCCATTTCCGCGCTGCTACTGTCGATCCTCGATGCGGCGTTCGTATTGTCCAATCTTGACGATCGTATCGCCCGGTCACCCGTCGGTGAGGCTTTGCCGAGCGCTCCCACTTCACCGACGCCTGTGCTTCGTTGTGGATCTACCGTGAATTCGTGCATCTCGAAGGCAAAAAGGGATGGCCGCTGCAAGCGAAACACCTTTGATAGGCGTTGGATATCAGGGCTACTGGGATCATGGTTCGATCGAAGCTGAGCGTTTGTGGGACGAATTTATATACCTTCTCGAAACGGCTTCCATTTTCATAACACTTATTTCAAGTCTGTCGTCGAGACCGGCGTGTGGGAAACCTTATATCTCATCGTCGTCATTTTCACCGCGGCGTGGGGCCATCTGCACCGGTTTTTAACATCCAGCAAGAACCAGGAGTCCTTGCTGCTTTTCGCATTTGTAGCACTTCTCATCTTACGATCATTTGTGGACATCGACGGTCTTTTTGCCTACCAGATCGGCTCGTTTCCTCTCTATTTCTTGGCTGGTAAACTCACAGTCCGGGGCGCAGTCAAATTTCGGCTATTTGTCCAGAAAGGGCAAGTCATCCAGTGCTTGTAGTGCGTGCTGTCGTATTGAGACCTGCTGCATTTGAAATTCGACGCTGAGCATTCGAAACAGATGTGAAACACGCCTCTCCTAAAAGCCAACCCATCGATCGTATCCGTGGACGGTATCGCGGTAAAAATTCAATTCGAACCTGAGCTTAACGCAATCGAGCTTAGAGCTTCAGCTTCTCGGGCATTTTTCCGCTAGCCCCCTGGGATTTCGTTGCGATGAAATGATTTATAGGCATCAATAAAGTTCGAGGTCTTTAATGTATAAAATCCTGCAACAAATTGTGGTTGGCGTAGCATTTCTAAGTTCTACGTCTACGATGGCAAGTGAACGTGTGGTCCATGTCTATAACTGGTCAGATTATATCGATCAGTCAATATTGGAGGATTTCACAAGCGAGACCGGAATCAAGGTCGTCTATGATGTCTTTGATAACAACGAATTACTTGAGACAAAACTGCTTGCGGGCGCTTCTGGTTACGATGTCGTCGTGCCTACGGCCCCCTTTCTTGCGAGACAAATCAAAGCGGATGTCTTTCAAAAGCTCGATAAAACAAAGTTGACGAATATTGGAAATCTTTGGCCGGACATCATGGACAGGCTGGCCGTCTATGATCCAGGGAACCAATATGCGATAAATTATATGTGGGGTACAACGAGTATCGGATACAATGTCGACAAGTTAAAGGCTGCTCTAGGCGATGTGCCGGTCGACAGTTGGAATATTATCTTTGATCCCGCGAACGCAAAAAAGTTGAGTTCATGCGGAATCAATATTCTGGACGCACCGGACGAAACCATGGCTATCGCCTTGGCCTATCTGGGAAAAAATCCGAATAGTAAAGAAACGCCTGACCTCCAAGCTGGTGCTGAAGTCTTCAAAAAAATCCGCCCATCAGTGCGATCGTTCAATTCTTCCGCTTATATCAATGAACTGGCGACAGGCGATATTTGCATCACGATCGGCTTCTCCGGCGACGTGTTGCAAGCAAAAGCTCGCGCTGAAGAGGCTAACAATGGTGTGAATGTCGAATACTCGATTCCTAAAGAGGGGACGTATATGTGGTTCGACAACCTCGCAATCCCTGCTGATGCGAAGCACGTCGAAGAGGCACACGCATTCATCAATTACCTGATGAAGCCGGAGGTCATTGCAAAAGCCTCCAACTACGTCAGATACGCCAACGGAAATCTTGCATCACAGGAGTTCGTGGACAAAGACGTTCGTAAGAATGCATCCGTCTATCCGCCGGATGCTGTGCTGGATAAACTCTTCACAATTTCACCGTATGACCAAAAGCAACAGCGCGTGTTGACCAGGCTTTGGACTGGGATCAAAACGAAAAACTAATTTTGTTTCTTGGTCGATATACTCGATGATAACAAGACGTGTGGCGCGTCGCTCACTATGAGATGCGCCACTAACGCCCGTATGGCTGGCAACGGTTTTTGTCATTCTACTTAGCTTGAGCCACGGCATGAACTCTGGCCAGCGCCAGGAATGCTTTCACACCCGCCGATAGGTTACGGCGCCCGGGATAATTGAGACAAAGTTCCGGAAAGGGCGGTGTCCAATCGTTCAGAATGCGTATGAGCCGGCCTTCGTCAACGTCGGCTAGAACGCTTTGCTCCATTAAGAAACCGATGCCGGTGTCCTCAAGGACTGCCACTTTGGCGAGGCTGGTTTCGTCGAGGATAATCTGACCACGAACATCGATTTGTGCCGTCTCCCCGTCCTTCTCGAAACGCCATCTGAAGACTGCTCCATCTGGCAGTCGTACGCGAATGCACTGATGACTTAGGAGGTCGCGAGGACCTAAAGGATGTGGCGAAATCGGCATCGCTCGAAGAAGTCTGCATGATCTCATTGATGCCGATGGAGATGAACAGCGCGCTGCGAGACCCCATTGACAGTACGTTCGAGGGACGTGGTGGCAACATAATTCCTGAACCGATCGATGCGGTTGCCGCGCTGACATTCGTGGCGAAAGAGAAAATCTCTTCGCGAACGAAGAGCTCGACTGGTGCGCTCGGTAGCCGTCGATAGCGCTGCGTAGGGGCCGCAATATCAATCCTGCGGCTTTAACTACACAAACACTAGCCAATTCAAAAGGGAGAATGATCATGACTATTGAGCTGCCAACGGCAATTGCTGCCTACTTCGATGCAGATAGCAACAGCAGCGCTGAGGATGTCTCACGGTGTTTCATAGAGACCGCTTTCGTAAAAGACGAAGGCAAAACATATCTTGGTCGAGATGAAATTCGGAACTGGAAAAGCAGGTCTTCGAAGGAACACAAATACACGGTTGAACCCTTCGATCTCGCAAAGGACGGCAAGCGGACGGTAGTGACAAGCCATCTGACCGGCAATTTCCCCGGCAGTCCGGTCGATCTACGCTATTTCTTGGTTCTTGACGGCGACCCAATACAAGAGCTTGAAATCACTCTCTAGTTTGCACCGTCTTGTCAGACTCTTAACTTACGCACTCAAGCTCGAACGATGAACGCCATCTTTCGAGCTCTTCGTTATGTGCCAGTGCAGTCTCTTAGATCAGCGAAATTGACATACCTTTCGGAGGACCGTTCAGTTACAGCTTTAATCCAAAATCGTTTCTAGCAATCTCAAAAGTAAATTTCAGCTTCTCCATGTCATTCGTAACAGAAATTGACCGGTTTGAAACCTCGATACCACATCGAGCAGAGACTATCCCTTGTGTCGCAACCCAAACGCGGAAAATTTGAACCGAATGATTACATCGAGTGGTTTGGCGTTCAGCTCCATTGCCATCCAGGGTGATCAAGATTATGAAGGAGCCGAACTTGACCAATCTGTTTTCTGGATATGAGGGCACAGCTCAAGAAGACGCGATAGAAGCTGAAGCGTTTATAGCTTGGCACAGCGTTTGTTCAGGCGAGGTCAAGGATGAGCATAATTTCCAGTGCCTTCCGCTCAATCGCGGATGCGCGCTCTCACTGCCCCGCGCGCCGGGACCTGTGCTCAATCGTGTTTTCGGGCTTTCTACAGTATCCGAACTGGACGAAGCATATGGATGGATGACCGCAAAGGCTGGCGCCAGATTTCTGCAATTAAATATCGAATCTGCGTCCGACGAGGTTAAACGTTGGATAGCGGCAAAGGGGTTGCATGAGAAAGGTCCAGCATGGGCGAAGCTGGTTCGTAGCAGCGAAGCAGATGTAGACTATCCACCGAGTGACGTGACATGCCGTAAAGTCCTTTCAAGTGAAAGTGAGCTATTCGGCTCAATCATCTGCAGCGGATTTGGTTTGCCTGAAAATCTAATTCCTGTCTGGGCGTCGATCGTCGAGAAAGTTGAGTGGTCATGTTTTTTTGCTGTGGATGGAGATACGCCGATTGGTACCGGTGCAATGTATACTTCCGGAAACCGGAGTTGGCTGGGTGGGGGAACCGTGCTGCCAGCTTTCAGAAACCGCGGAGCACAGAAGGCTCTCATTCGCGCCCGCATAGATGAAGGAATGGCCAGAGGGACATCCACATTTGTGGTTGAAGCTAAATTGTCTTGGCTCAGCACAGCAAACATTTCATACGATAATCTGAAAAAGCTTGGTTTTGAACATGTTTACAGTCGCTCCAACTTTGTTATTTGACCGTATTACTCCGATAATCTACTTGCGCTAAGCAACCTTCCACATTCAACGCCTCTGCTCAGAGTTTTGTTTCCGGACGAGAGAAGTGCTCCGCAAACGCTCTGGTCTTTACTCTTCAGCGCATCGGCTTTTCTGCAGTCGTCTTTCATGAGGCGCGCTCACACGCAGTCTGACAATCCTAATCGAGCATATATAAAAGGGTTACAAATGTCTGAGAATTTCATTCCTCGGCTCCAGGAGCTGGCCAAATCCGTAAGGATGTTGGCGCTTGTGGGTGCTTCGATCAAGCTGCGCTCCGATGCTTCCGTTGCTCAGGACATCCGCGAGCAAATCGATGCAGGTGCCCGAATGGCTTTGGGCGAGGTTGGCGATGCAGCCGACGAAGACCAGGTATCGCTTGCTTTGACCATGGTCGAAATGGCGCTGAGCGAGGCGGGCGAGCTCTTTCGCAATCCTGACCGGGGATCAAACTGGGAAATAGTTGATGTTGCGGCGATGCAGGCCATGGGTCGTGCCTCCAAAAGTGTTTTCACGCGCATCCTTTCCATAGCCGAGGCGCATCCAAAAATGCGCAAAACGTTTCAGGGTACTTTTCTCGATGTTGGAACGGGGGTTGCGGGGATTGCACTCGAAGCCGCGCGGACCTGCCCTGATATCAAGGTTGACGGGATCGACATATGGGAGCCGGCGTTGGAACTCGCTCGGCAAAACGTCGTGGAAAGCTTCTATTCGGACCGCGTAAATATCCGTAACCTCGATGTTTCAATGCTGGAGGAGTGCAAGAGGTACTCGCTAGCATGGCTACCAACCATGTTCCTCAAGCGCCCGATTGTTGAGGCAGCTCTCGACCGCATAGCCCGCGCTTCGGTCAGTGATGCCTATCTTTTCGCGGGTGTATATAGCCGTCCGAAGGACCCGTTCTTGGCTCTAATGGCCAACCTTAGGACGCTTCGAAGTGGAGGGGAGATAAGCGATCCGGCAGACATCAAGGCGATGATGGAGGCCCGAGGATATGTTGATGTCGAGATGAGCTCGACGCCGGTTGCAACTTTTGTCTTCGGAAGGCTCCCCTGAGATTTCGCGGATTTCGATCGGACACCGAGTTGCGATAAGCTCGGTGTTCGATCGACGGCGTCTGCCGATGCTCAGCTTTGCCGTCATGCAATATGGTCGGTTCGGTATGTATATTTGCGGAGACCAAGGCCAGATCTTTCTGAACTCCATCGCACGGACGTTATGATGTGGCTGCCTTCATCCTCTTCATTTCTCCCGTCAGTCATGTTGCCGCGATGCAAGGTGGCTACCGGAACACCGTTCTGTTTTGCATTCTGCGTTGACAGAATATTGCTAAGAGGTCGTCGAGTTTGGCAAATTGATCGCGGCAGCTTTTTCAATATACCCAACACCATCACCGGCGTGTCTCGCGTCTTGAGTCCGCTAAGAGCTTTCTCAATGACCAGCCAGTATCAAGCCGCACGTGAACGCGTGGTATCACTTCGATAACGGGCAAGCGCGGCGATGTGTCTGGTCAACGGCATATCAATTCCTTGCATTGTTGCAAGCTCAAGCACCGCTTCGCAGATTGCACCCAGTTCCAGTTCTCGTCCGCTATGGAAATCCTGCAGCATCGAGGTCTTGGCGTCGCCCATCCCGGCTCCAAACCTTAGCAACCCCTCCGGATCAACTTCCAGGCGCGCTCCGAACGATGCGGCCACGAGCATAGCTTCATCAATGAGTTGGCGGCTGATCATAGATAGATCCTCGCGGCCGCAAACATGTTTCAGAGGCGCCTCCGCAATTACCGAAAGTGGGTTCGACATGAGATTGGCGATGACCTTAGTCCATAGAGGGTCGCGTATCCGTGTGCTCAGCCGTGCCTCGATACCGCAGCGATTGAAAATCTCTACCAATAGCTCGGTTCGGCTGCGCTCAACGTCGTCTATTTCGCCCAGAACCATCCTGATGGGATTAAGTGCTATTGCCTTCCCAGGACCTACGCGCTCTGCTGTGAAGGATGCAATCACGCCGATCGTCTGCTCTGGTGGCAGGATGCTTGCAAGTGCGCCTGCAGGATCTACTGATGTGACTGATCTCCCAGAAAAACGCCCCTCTACTCCCTGAAAATACCACCATGGGATGCCATTTACGACGGGCACGATCATGGTGTCAGGACCTATCGCCTTCTTTGAGCTGACCGCGAGGGTTTCGAGATCTTGCGCTTTGGAGCATAGAAGGAGGACATCGTGGACACCTAGATCGCTTCCATCGCTGGTGGCCACGTTCGCACGCACTTGGCCTTTGCGCTGCTCGAGCGAGACACCAGCAGAGGCAATGGAACTGAGACTATCTCCCCGTGCGATAATTGTTACCCGCTCGCCTCCGGCGCCAAGTAATGCGGCGAGTGTGGTTCCAATCGCACCCGGACCGGCGACACATATTTTGAATTCTGTACCAAAAGGAGGTGTTGTATTCATGTTGCTCATCCCTGCATGTTGACAGCTATCCTGTCGCGCTGGGTCATTTCGGGAAGATATCAGAGTGGTCTCCGTCCGTTGCATTTGACATTAAAGTCGAGCAGCTGCGGCAACGTCTGAGAACAGAGCGATATGTAGATCCCGTTGATTGGTCCATAGCAAGGAATCGCCATATCGGCTGGACGTGGTTTATACGACTTCATGTCTCAGCCAGTGCGCAGGATTTTTTGTAAGCTGCGCATACGAAAGTGTAGTTGACGGTCGCCTTGCCTTGCCGTCGGCAATCTTTACTGCTGGTGCCTCCAAAACATCCGTTGCGGCCTAAGGTCTTGCTCCAAGGGCCTATTCGGCCGGCTAACTCCTTTAATTTTAAAATGAGTAGGTTCCGGGAAATGTCAGTTAGCGGTCAGTGGCACTTACGTTGTCTGCACAGTAGTTGCCGAATTGTATCTCCAAGTCAGGCCGGCGCGTTCCATCCGCCGATCTGTGAGTATATGGCATCGCGGAGTTGCCGAACATCCTGATTCAGGGCAGCAAGTTCCTTTGGCGTTTGTGTTGAGGCTGCGAGTAGTGCCTCGCTGAGGCAGCCCGCTTTGTGCTCTAACGCTCTTCCTTGGTCCGTTAGCGCGATCACGACCTGCCGCTCGTTGCTGGTACTTCTCGTCCGGCGCAGCAAGCCGGATGTTTCAAGGCGCTTGAGAAGCGGCGTGAGTGTGCTGGATTCCAGAGCAAGCGCGTTGGCAATGGCTCCCACCGTTTGCCCATCCTTGCCCCACAATATGTTGAGCACGAGGTATTGCGGGTAGGTTAGTCCCAACTCGTCCAAAACTGGCTTATAGGCACGCTGGATGGCGATGCCGGCAGTGTAGATTGCGTAGCACAACTGGTCGTGCAAGGGCGGTGGATTATTCTGCTCTTCGCTCATTCCGATCTCCTGTCCGCAAGAATATAGCCAATGCTATAGCGAAAACCAATATCGCGATAATAATTAAGTTGACGAGTGGAATGACATCTGACATCTTAAATATATTGCGATAATAGTTGTCGTGGTTAAACCGAAAAAACCATGACACGTAAGACCAACACCACCGTCGCTGCAATTGCTGCCGCCGCAGCAATGTCTGCCGCACTGCCGGTCAACGCCGCCGATACAATTTCGCAAGACCAGACCGTGAAAAACGTCTTGCTCGTCCATGGCGCCTTTGCCGACGGCTCCGGCTGGAAGGGTGTCTACGATAATCTGACTAAGCGTGGTTATCGCGTTACCATTGTCCAGAACCCATTGACCTCTCTGGCCGATGACGTCGCAGCGATAAAGCGCGCGCTTGAGCGGCAAGATGGCCCGGTCATTCTGGTCGGTCATTCCTGGGGCGGCACGGTCATCACGGAAGCGGGTGTAGATGAAAAGGTTGCTGGCCTGGTTTATGTCTCGGCACTTTCTCCGGATGCCGATGAAACGACAGCTCAGCAATATGAAGGATTTGCGCCTGCATCGGAGTTTGTCATAGAGACTGCAAAAGACGGGTTCGGATATGTCAGCCCGACAAAGTTCAAGGCCGGTTCGCCCATGATGTCAGCGATGCCGAAGCCGCCTTCATGAGCGCTTCGCAGGTGCCAATCAAGATGGCTGCCTTTGGTACGAAGCTGGAAAATGCCGCATGGCGCACACGGCCAAGCTGGGCAGTCATTGCCACCGAAGACAAGGCATTCGATCAGGCCATGTTGATCCACATGGCAGAGCGCATCAAAGCAAAAGTCACCAAGGTCTCGGCAAGCCACGCTCTGTTCATGAGGCAGCCCGCAGTTGTTGCGGATACGATTGATCAGGCGGCCAATGCTGTTTCGCCGAAAAAGTAACGGCACACGCGGCGACGTCATCGGGGCAATAAACTCTGTTCCGATGACCTAGCAGTTGATCTTTACGGATCCACTCTAGAGATCAACGAAAACGGGAATATGCTGGGACTGAGTTTGTCCGTGTTGAAGAGCGATATTGCGGGTTTTGGTGCAATGACCCGTTATGACTTTGTATCAATTGAGCAGGGCGGTTCGCCTCCACCATGGCGCCTGTTTTACAAATCTCTACGTAATCAGGCTTCTTCGGCAACCAAAGATAACACGTTTTGCAATGGCTTAGACGCATGCAGACGACTAACAGAGCTAGCCGAGCACTGTCTGGGACAGCGAAAGCAGACAGCATGTTAATTGGTTCGGCTCCTCCGATAAGATTAAAATCCTCGTTTTATTTTTTCCAAGCAAAACATCGGCGTTGTATGTTCCTAATCTACGGCACCTCTGCTTTGGGCTGCCGACCTGAGCCCTGACTATCCTCCAAAAAATCCGTAGTGTCTGCTATTATGTCTAGAGTTTCTTGAGAACCAGAGGGTGCTTGGATGTCAGGTCGTGCCAGCATAATTCGCCTGGAAAATGCGTAAGTTTTCGCCTTCCGTGAAGTTATATCACGTCTTCAGCAATGCCTCTCTGATCCCTCTGGCGAGTGCGCTACTGCTTAGTGGCCCCCGAAGTACGCTGAAGCGCAACGCGATTGCAGCGCCAAGCATGTTCTCATTTCCGGCGTGCGAGATCAAAATTACAGATGCTCCACGGGCCATTGCAGCTATGTCGCATGCTGTATAATGTGGCGGTAGAGACCTGATATCGATAATGATCAAGTCCGGGGTCTTCTGGGTGGACAGCCATTCCTCCATGGCGACGATCTCGAGAAAACCAACCGGTTCGTAGCCAAGCGCTGCAATCTTTTCCTCATGCAACGCAACGTCGCGTGCATGGGGTTTCAGAAGCGCGATCAGCTGCCCGTTGCCCAAAGTCACTTTCGGCGTTTCGAAGAATTGGTTGATAGGAGTGGGCAACAGTGTCGAATGGGGAAAATACACTTCAAAAGATGTGCCCTTGGCGCAGTCGCTTTCCACATTGATCCGGCCATCCATGGCCGTTACCAAGCCGTGGACTGCGGAGAGCCCGAGGCCCGTCCCTCCTGTGGCAGCCTTTGTCGTGAAGAATGGTTCAAAGATATGCGGCAGGGCATCTGGTGATATCCCCGTGCCGTTATCCGCGATACGGACCCGCACATATTTGCCTGGTTGCAACAGTCCCAGGGAGAGGGGCTGAACATCCTTGATGACGACAACATCGACATTTATGTCAACCCGGATTTCTCCGCGTGACGCTTCTGCCGCGTTTTTACAAAGGTTCATGACAACCTGTTGGAGTTCAACAGGATGACCGAGAAGTTTGCATTCCTCGTCGGGCTCCAGACGTGCATTGATCTCCATGAGAGGCAACGAGGCCGATATCAGCGGTAGGGCGTCCCGGATCGCTTCCACCATGTTGATCGGACGCCTTTCCTGCTCCCGGTTTCGACTCAAAGTGAGGATCTGGTTCACAATATATTCTGCTCGTCTGGCAGTAGACATCATTTCCGCAAGATAGGGCTCCACCTGACCACCCTCCTGCGCGCGCTGCAATGCCATCTCACCATGGCCGAGCAGTGCGCCCAGGATGTTGTTGAACTCATGCGCTATGCCTCCGGCCAACGTACCAACCGCTTGTACGCGTTCGGCGTGTCTGAGGCGCCGTTCGAGATCTTCCCTGTTTCGGCGCTTGCAATGGTCAGAAGCCGTCTGGATGAGACCAGACAGAGATGAGCACAGCAGCGATACTTCATCCTGTCGAAAAGTTCGTCGAGGCTTGGGAAAGGTCAGGAGCATTATGGCAATGCGTCCGAGTGGCGTTAAAACCGCCGCAGCGACAGTCGTTATTTGGCGGCCAGTGAGCGAGTTGGAATTTGAATTCGCAATGTCGAGGAAATAGCCGGCAGACTGGTCTTCGGAGGTTCGCGATGCGCTGACCCGTGTCAGGAAGTGTGCTTTGACTTCAGGCGAGAGGGGAGGCGGGAATTGTGCACTCAGATATTCTTCGATTGTTACACCCGTCCGCGGCTCCACGATTTCGACCCTGAGCGCGTCCGCCCCGAAATAAAGTGCGAACTCCGAGAGGACTCGCGTTGCAACGACTGTGAACTCGTCCCTGTTGAGGGTCTCGTCAAACGCTTGAGCGAACCTGTGCAGGAGTGATTGTCCATCCAGCAACCGCTTGATGGATGTTGCCTGCCTTATTCCACTGAATGTCAGCCACGAGGCGTAAGCGCACAAACAAAGAGATGCGAAAGCGAAAAACGCACCGGCCAGAGAAAAGCGATCAGTTATGCCACATGCCCTGCATCCCGCCATTACACCGCCGCAGAGCGCAAAATAGGCGAGGAAGAACGCGCCTGATATGCAGACCAGTATCCTCAAAGAATTGTCGAAAAAGATAAATCGAGTCAGCGTGGTGGGCACAGATGGGAGGGTCGTCATATCTGCTCACGTCGTGAAGGGGAAATCGGGTTGCTGAAACGCGTAGATTGAGCCAAGCAATGCGAGTTGACGCCAAGCTCTGAGGCAAGCGCGCGAATTTGAAGGTACGCGCACCTGGAGACAGCCAAATTGATGTGAGGATAAGGCAGTCATATTGGTCCGCAATTTGGTTTACCCGCAGTAAGAGGTGGCGAAGTGTCTAGGCATGAAGGCCATAACGAGACTCTGCCTTTCCCCAAGTGCGACAATGTTTCTGTTTTGACGCACCGCGTTACAATTGAAATTCGTCGCTGCCCGACAAACGCGCCGCGAGCACACGGTCTGTTGCATTTGAAAGCAAATATTGCCGATCTGACACGCATCCGATAATCGGGTCGTCTTTCTATGAAAATTCATCTCCGACACGCTGCCATTCCTGCCACAGTCGGACCCCGATTGTGGCTAAGAGGATCGATC
This sequence comes from Rhizobium sp. Leaf262, assembly GCF_001422245.1. Classification (GTDB taxonomy): domain Bacteria; phylum Pseudomonadota; class Alphaproteobacteria; order Rhizobiales; family Rhizobiaceae; genus Agrobacterium. Next base: position 518,521 of record NZ_LMMM01000018.1, on the reverse strand, counting down.
AAATGCCCCAGGTTGAAAGTCTGAAAGCGGCAGCAGCAATAAAATCGGATCCGATGTGCAGTTGCTCAGTCGAGCACTTCCTGGCGACCATTGATGCAGCACGCGGGAGAATACTGCTGACGTCCGACGAGTTGGAAAGTCTGGAGACCGACCCCAGCTTTACGAAAGCTTGGCAGCGCGATCTTGTCCGGATTGATGCTGGCGGAGAGTGGTGTGAAGGGGGAATTGTTTACCTGACCAAGTCTGGACGTTCCTTTTTAAAGGCATCCCGCCCGTCCATGCCTGACGAAAGTATTGTCACAAGGCTTCTGCGTTGGTGCGCAAACCTTTCACGATAAGTATTCCCCGCGTTGCATTTTAAGCCCCCGAGCGGCAACCCGGGCCGCCGGCTAAATTGCTGGGATCACCTAGGCCAAATAAGCGACGTTCAGCATTTTGCTCCCAGCCATTTCGGCTCGTTGCAGATGTAATTCTATTTCGCTTCTCGTTCACATTACGCTTTTGCAGGCCGTCTAGAGGTTCGTCATCGCAATGATGGAGAACGGACGTTGATGCCAATCGAGTTAACCGCAAAGCCGAGGTTACCACGTCTACGTGGCCCCGTGATCCAAGCCAAATCTCCGGGAAGGCACGCCCTGTGCCCAAGGTGGTAACGCCCACAGTGATGCCACTAGCGGCCCCGATCCGTCCGCAGGCTTCGGCCGGTTGATGCGACCAAGTTGGGAGCCACACCTCATATAATCCCGAGAACGCGAGAAGAACCATGACTGGTCCCCTCACTATTCTAGCTCCCGTCCGTTACCCCTCCCTCTTCAACAGCCCAAGAACGTCTCGTCATCACATTCTCCGGCGTCGATTTCTGCCGATGAATTACCTGTCGCCGAAAGTTGAAGGCGTGACGGTATTCCCCCCAAGTTTGCTCGACAGGATTGATCTCATTCATGGGTTCAACCGAATTCCACTCAATCCCAAGCCCTTTGTCATAGGATTTGAGTCACATCTTCCCAGAGGTTTCGGAGTTGAAAACTCATTCTTCTTTACGTTCATGCGAAACCAGTTGTTGAATGAGCGCTGCAGGGCCATCGTCGGAATTTCCGAATATGCGAAACGCACCTTTCTCGCGCAACATGAGGGCACATCTGCATATCATGAACTTGCGGCGAAGCTGGTTGTCCGCATGCCCTCCGTCGTATTGCCAAAGGATCCGCCAGCGAAAAAAAAGACTTTGCCACCAATTCGTCTGCTGTTTGTTGGAAACCACTTTGCGAGAAAGGGTGGTTGCGTGGCTTTGCGTCTTGCGCAGTTGTCGCTGGATGCAGGGTTGCCATTGCAAATTGAAATCATCTCCAAGCTGGAAATTGGTCGCGTCTCGTGGACAGATCCACTGGATGAGAGTTTTTTCGATCGGTATCGATCACTTCTCAATTTGCCTAATGTCCGATGTTGGGGAGAGCTGCCTAATCAGCAGGTGATTGAAAAAATCCGTCAATCCCATTTCCTGCTACTCCCGACCTTTGGCGACAGCTTCGGTTACAGCGCGATCGAGTCTCTCATCAACGGCACCCCTGTCATCGCTACCCGACAATGTGCACTGCCGGAATTTATAAGGGATGGCGTCAACGGCATCATGCTTGACCTGCCTTTGAACGATAAGGGCGAATGGATACATTTGAACAGTCCAGACCGAGGGTCAAAAATATTCGAGAAAATACATGCGCAGGAGGTGGATCGGCTGGCAGAAGAGACGCTTCGTCGTCTGGAGGAACTGTTGAATTCTCCGACCTCTTTCGATGCGATGGCACTGAACGCGCATGAAACCGCGGTCCAGCGATTTGACCCGCGACTGCATGATACGTTTTGGGATGATCTTTATGAAACGGCGGTTTTGCAACCTGTGGAGGCCTATGCCCCGGACGGTGCACATCAGGCCTACCCAATCGACCATTTTGAGACTTGACGGAGCAACCTGCCAGGGGGACGAAACCAGCAATCTCGTCACCCCCAGTGGCATCGGACCTGATTAGCTTGGACCAGAGCTGAACTACAGCCGAAACGAATTTCTATAAATTTTGAAATAATGGCGAGGTTTTGGCGACCGATCATGCTGCCTTCAGTTTGATATCACCCCACCTCACCATTGGAGTCTAGAATGAAGACACTGTTTCAAACGATGGCAGTTTTGGCCGCCCTCATTGTGCCTGCCAATGCTTTTGAACCTATTCCGTTCAGCCTTACATTTCCAACCCAGCCCCGGCCAAAGGTGTCCGCCATTCCAAGCGGTAAAGTTTCGAGGCTGAACAGATCGAACTCGAACGTCGTTTCTGAAAACTCGAAAAAATCCGGTCAGACACAAAATCCTGCTCGACATGAGAAACATTCGCGGTGACGCGTCGCCGACTAGCAGAGCAGGTTGCCTATCACGGATTGCACAGCGTCGATCAAAGCCTGGCCACTGAAGGGCTTGTATAGCAATACTAAGCCACCACATTCAGACACCCGTTCGACCAAGGAATCGTCGGACTTTGCGGTGACGAAAATCACCGCGGTTTCGCAGCCATCGTCGTTCATTTTCTGCTTCATCTCGATTCCTGACATTCCCGGCATGTGAATGTCAGAGATTACGCAGGCCGGGTTCAGGCCTGTGCGAGCTTCCAGAAATTCTGTGGCTGTTGCAAACCCTGCTGTCGCGTATCCAAGGGACCTCATCAAGCCTTCCGTTGCTGTACGAAAGGAATTGTCATCATCTACGATGGCGATGAGCACGTTGCGGTGCTTCGGCATTGCGATTACCCTTGTGGAAAGATACTGGTACGTATCCTACCTCATCGCATAAACGGGCCTGTCACGAAATCATACGGTGGTGTTAGTGCTTCGTTTTGGATCGCGTTCCTGCAAGGCATCGGCCATACGCACCAGATCAGGGACCGTGCGTGCACCCATCTTCCGCATTGCAGCGCCACGATGGATTTTGACCGTAACCTCGCTGATACCCAGATCTCCTGCGATCTGTTTGTTCAGCAAACCCCTCGTCACCATCCACATCACCTGCTGTTCTCGACTGGAGAGCGTTTGGAAGCGCGCTTCAGTCTCGGCAGTCTGTCCGTGCTCCGCGCGCCTCTTTCGATCAAGCTTGAGTGCTGAAGCGATTGCATCCAGCATATCCTGATCGCGAAATGGCTTTGTCAGAAAGTCCACAGCACCCGCTTTCATACCGCGGACCGACATCGGAATATCACCGTGACCCGTCATCAGGATAACTGGAATGAAAATGCCATGGGCGTTCAACTGATCCTGAAAATCGAGCCCACTCGTCCCTTGCAATCGGATATCGAGCACCAGACATCCTTCAGCATCCGAACGATTGGCGGCCAGGAAGGCCTCAGTCGACACATATGACGCAGTCGTAAAGCCGACAGACCGGAACAGGCTGTCCAAAGCAGACCTGAGAGATTCATCGTCATCGATGACGTGAATGATGGGGGGCTGGGGCTTCACGTGTTCCCTCTTGCAAAAACACACATTGCTTTACTTAAAAGCGTTTCCCCTTCATGCCAAAAAAGTAGACATTGTGAAAGTCGTTTTATGTGCGAGCTTTTTAAAGGATGAATCGTGAGCCCTTTGCCTGAGCAAATCGGTCTGATGGACTTGAAGCCAAGCTCCTTGGAAGCGTTAAGCAGGCTTCTCACGGCGATGGGTGCATTCGTGCTGGAGGTCGATGCATCTTCTGCCATGGCTGTGTTGACCACGCTCCAAAAGGAGGGGGTCTCAGATCTCGCAAACCATCTTCAACGTCATCATGACGTCGTCCGTCAGTTGATGCGGGACACAACATGGGCGGTTCAGGTTTCAGATCATGCAGCATCAGGGATCGGTGTCCTTTGGCCAGAAGAAAGCGCGAGCAGTTTTATTGATCTGGTCGTCTCGTCCTTTTTGGGCGGGGGCGAGTGGCGTGGCGAGTGCCGAATGCGCCATGACAACGGTAGTGTCTATCATGCTCAACTGACGTCGGTTATCATCGACCGATCGGAGACAAACCTTCGTCTTCTTCTCGCACTGAAGGACATTTCCGCCGAAAAAGAAGAATTTGACCGGCTTACTGCGAGTGAGCGCCGCTTCAGACATCTTTTCGACTATATGCCGATCGCATTGACGGAGGTCGATGCCAGCCGTCTTGTCGATATATTCCGTAGCCTTCGTGAGCAGGGCGTAGAAGATCTTTCTTCATATATTGACGCCAATCCCGGCTTCATGGCCGACGTGATGAACGCGATGCTTGTTGAAGAAGTCAATCACTACAATGTCGCGATGTTCGGAGCAGAATCTCAAGAGGCGATGAAGGGGCCGATAACGCGGTACTGGCAAGCCGGGATAGCAACGCTTAGACGGTCTATCGAGGCGAGATATCGTGGTGAGAACTTCTTCCAAGAGGAAGGTCAAGTTTGCCAAATGGATGGAACGGTCATCGATGTTCTCTATGCGGCGGCGCGACACGGATCCAGTCCTGACAAGAGTCTTGTGGCTTTCATTGACATTTCGGATCGTAAGAAAGCCGCAGAAGCGCTGCGCCGGAGCGAACGACGTTATCAGGACCTTTTCCAGCATGTGCCGGTTCCGGTGTTGCAGGTGAATGCCAGCGGGCTCCTTGCGCTTCTCACAGAGCTGAAGGAGCAGGGGGTAGACGATCTCGAAGCCTACATCGCCGGGAACCCGCAGTTTCTGTGGGCAGCGATGCAAAGCACCGTGATAGAGGAGGCAAATTACGCTGCGATAAAAGTTCTTGGAGTCACCAACGCGGATGAGTTGAAAGGTCCGATCACGCCGCTTTGGCGCAACCATCCCGAAATCTATTCCCGTCTGCTCAAACATCGTTATCTCGACAATACGACCTATGAGGAGGAGGTTACGATCACCGCCTACGATGGCAGAGTAAGGGAGGGCTCGTTGACTGTCACATTCCCTCCTGAGATGGGCGACAATGGAATAACAATCAATGCCTTCGTAGACACGACTGATAGGAAATTGGCGGAACAGAAGCTGAGGCAAATCGAGGCAGATTACGCACACGCAGCCCGGATTTCCATGCTGGGAGAATTGACGGCGTCTATCGCCCATGAGGTCAATCAGCCCCTTGCAGCAATCACCACCTATGGCGAAGCCGGGTTGCGCTGGCTAGGAAGACCGGAACCTGAGCTTTCCGAGGTTAAGGAAATCGTGGAGCGGATCGTCGCGGATGCCCAACGTGCCGCTAGCGTTATATCCCGAGTCCGAAACCTCGCGCTAAGGCGGGCAACAAGCGAACAGGTTCTGCCGCTCGATGATGTGGTTGCCGAAGCACTGTCATTTTTAAAGCACGAGTGCCATACGCATCAGGTTCGTGTGACGCACCGCCCGGCACTGGGCCGCACGGATGTTGTTGTGGATCGCACGCAGTTGCAGCAGGTCGTCGTCAATCTTACCGTGAACTCAATTCAGGCGATGGCCTCGGTCAGCAAAAATCGACGTCAAATCTCTATTCAAACGGTAGCTGACGGTATCAAGGTGCGGTGCATAGTTGATGATTCCGGGCCGGGCATCATAGATGCAGAGGCTGACAACCTGTTCCAGAGCTTTGTTACGACCAAGGAAAACGGCATGGGAATGGGCTTGGCCATATGTCGCTCCATTGTGGAAGCGCATGGCGGACGCATCCATGCAAGCGCAGACAGCGCGCTCGGCGGCGCGCGCTTTATTTTCGAGTTACCAGCCGCACCATGACGGTTGGCTTTTGAGAGGCACGTCGCCAGAATGCCATGCCTCTCAACCAGTTTTACGTCCTCAGGCCCATGCTGGGCGATCTACAGCTCTCCGCAATTGCTTACGCTGCAACGGATGACGTGGTCGGGACCTGGGAGATTGTCTTTAGAATTTGCGAAGCGATCTGGTAGGGGTCGCCCTGGCTGTTCGGACGGCGATCCTCGAGATAGCCTTTGTAATCGCTCGTCACGAATGAATGTGGAACGCGGACAGATGCGCCGCGATCGGCGATCCCGTAGGAGAACTCGTTCCAAGGGGCCGTCTCGTGTTTTCCGGTGAGGCGTTTGTCGTTGTCAGGACCATAGACGTTGATGTGGTCCATCACGTTTGCCTTGAACTGCGCCATGAGTGCTTCGAAGTAGTCTTTGCCACCGACGTCGCGCATGAATTTGGTAGAGAAGTTGCAATGCATTCCAGAGCCGTTCCAGTCGGTGTCGCCCAGCGGCTTGCAGTGGAACTCGACGTCGATTCCGTATGTTTCGGTGAGACGCTGGAGCAAGTAGCGAGCCATCCAAATCTGGTCTGCTGCGCGCTTTGAGCCCTTCCCAAAAATCTGGAACTCCCATTGGCCCTTGGCCACTTCCGCATTGATGCCCTCGTGATTGATACCGGCGACCAGGCACAGATCGAGATGCTCCTCGACAATCTTGCGTGCGATGGCGCCCACATTCTTATGTCCCACGCCGGTATAGTAAGGACCCTGCGGTGCGGGATAACCCGACTCGGGAAAGCCGAGCGGTCGTCCATCCTTGTAGAAAAAGTATTCCTGCTCAAAGCCGAACCAGGCATCTTCATCGTCAAGGATGGTGGCTCTCTTGTTGGACTCATGCGGCGTCACTCCGTCCGGCAGCATGACTTCGCACATGACAAGAACACCGTTGATGCGCGCGGGGTCAGGATACATGGCGACGGGCTTTAGGACGCAATCAGAATTGCTCCCTTCTGCCTGCATGGTCGAGCTACCATCGAAGCCCCACAGCGGCAGCTCCTCAAGTGTCGGCATTGTCTGGAAATCTTTGATTTTTGTCTTGCCACGCAGGTTCGGTACCGGTGTGTAGCCGTCCAGCCATATATATTCGAGCTTGTATTTCGTCATAAGGATCTCCTGTTTTGAAGAACCTTTATTTGAGGACTGGATGCTTCAAATCGATTTCCCGCTTAACTGTCAAAGTTTCAGATTTAACGTTTAGCCAGCCCTATATTGAAGAGGGTGGCAATTTCATTTGAAGTCCGCCCCCGAAAACCTGAAATCCGTTGATGCGATTTGTACCCGAAGCTCCGGACGTGGCCAGGTCACTCCAGGTCAAAAAAGATGCGCATAACAGGCAGGACTGTCCCGCATCTTGATTGCACAACCAAAACCAAAGCGGATCGCAGCCGTTGCTGGACGGAAGGTTATTTTGCGCAAAGGTCCTGATCATGAAGGCTACGCGCGACGACCGCTTTTCACACAGATAGGATCTTTGATGAGTAAGCGTTTATTTGCCACGGTGGCATTCACCCTTCTGCTTGGCACTACGACCTATGCGAATGCGGACGTGAAGACTGTGGAAACCACATGCCCGTTTGGAGATTGTGATGCAGCTATTTCCTTCTCTTATCTTGGAGAAGTCATCATCCCGACGGGAACCATGGAGAATGGACTGGAATTCGGCGGTATTTCGGGCCTGGATTTCGACCCGTCCAGTGGTCGCTACATTGCTATCAGCGATGATCGTTCCGACAAGGGACCTGCCCGCTTTTACGAGCTTGATATAGACGTGAGCGCTAACGGTTTTAAAAGCGTCAAAGTGGTCAAGCGGGTGACCCTACTGGACGCTGACGGGGAAGCCTTTCCAAAAAACGCTGTAGATCCGGAGGCCATTCGTGTCGGCAAGGAAGGGATATACTGGTCTAGCGAAGGCGGTGGCGATCTGCTGATCGCGCCGTCGGTTCACGTTGCCGCGTCCGACGGCAAATCCATTCGAGAATTGTGGTTGCCGGGGGAATTCGCGCCGACTGCCAACAAGACGAGCGGTGTTCGCGAGAATTTGTCATTTGAAAATCTCGCGGTAGCTCCATCCGGTGCCGTGTTTGTCGCGGTCGAGGCAGCTCTCTATCAGGATGGAGACAAGCCTGGGCTTACCAATGGTAGTCTTGCCCGGATCATCAGTTACGACAGCACCACGGGCGAGCCTGGAAAACAATACGTCTATCCGGTTTCACCAATTCCTCAAGCGGCCATCAAGGCCGACGGGGCAAATGACAATGGCATGTCTGACATGCTTGCACTTGATGATCGCCACATGCTTGTCGTTGAACGCAACTTCGCTCAAGGTTTTGGAAACAACATCAAGTTGTTCATGGTCGATCTCGAGGGTGCGACCGATGTCTCAAAGATTACTTCACTGGTTCGGACCGGGGAGCGGGTTGTTCCTGCTCGCAAGAGCCAGGTGCTCGACTTGCGCGCAATGGGGTTGACGCCAGATAACATCGAGGCGATTTCTCTCGGTAAAGCCAAGGACGGAACAGATGTTCTCATTCTTGCGGCGGATAACAACTTCTCAGATCGTCAGAAAACGCAGTTTTATGCCTTCAAAATTGGAGGTCGGTGGACGGCTCGCGGCACCGCCCGATAATTGAACAGGTTGCGCTCAGCTTAAAACGCCTGGCAAGCAAAACGCAGCCCTTTAAGTCGCATGAGGACTTCAAGGGCTGCAATTTTCGTAATGGTGTAATCACTTCACGGACGGGCAATATCGCCGGATACTCTGAAGCCTTATAAGTGATGTCGCGATGCTTCAATTGTGAAGTGCACGAATGCCGACTGCGACCATTTATTTCGTGAACCCTCGACGTCCAACGCGCACGATGTTTTCGATATCACACCGGCCGATACCGATGTCATTGAGTAAATAATCCTCCAGCTCTTCCAGACGGTTCATTGCCGCTTTCAGCTTTCTTTCACGCATGATTGTCGCGATAAGACTGCGCAATCGCAATACGCATAGGTGTTGAGGTATCATCATGCTCTCCATAAATGCCTTTAGGAAAGTCCAGGCGCCTAAAAGACGTGCAATGGACGATGATTATTTGGGCATTTAAGGCTTATGCAGCGTTTCATACCTGCTGATCTTGATTGCAGTTGTAGGCGGTCAATCCGACCGAAACTATACGGTTCTCGAAATAACTGATGGCATTTCAGCTGAAGTCTAATCGCAGCTTTCTAAAATCAGTCGTTGAGAATTCTCTCCCACACTCCGGGTCTTTGCTTGATCAACCACCGCGAGTAACAAGGAGTAGGCCGCTTGACTGTTCGGAAAATTGTTTCATCTCTCAATCAATTGCTCAGGCAACGGTCTGAGCTCGTGTCGCTAGAGGATCGTACGATTGGCGCACTCGTCAAGGATATGCTTGACACGATGTACGCTGCAGGAGGCGTAGGGCTTGCTGCCGTTCAGATCGGGGTTCTCAAGCAAGTTATCGTAGTCGACCTCTCCGGTGGTGGCCCTAGGGGGCAGCAAATTTTGATTAATCCGGAGGTCATTAAAGCAAGCGGGGAGGAGGTCATTTTCCGTGAAGGTTGTCTGTCGCTTCCGGGCGTCATGGTCAATGTGAACCGCCCGGCGAATGTTCACGTCCGGTATCGATCCCTTGACGGCGAGACGTGTGAGATAATGGCGCATGGTTTGCTCGCAATTTGCCTGCAGCATGAAATCGACCATCTCAATGGCGTACTCATCACTGATCATGCTTCGCCGGAAATAATGTGAGACGGGCGAAACGGTTCTTCATGCGTTAGCAGGTCCCGGCTTGCGTTACGTCTGAAGTTCAATTCCTCAAGTTGACATCATTGACTGAAACGTCTGCATCAAATTGCGCTCCTTGAGTTTGGAGCCCTGCGATGCAAACAGCAGTCAAAAACCCGCCATGTTCGACCCCGTCTTTTCCTCATGCCTTGCGTCTAGTGGCGCTCATTTTCTACGCCTTGCTTTACTCGGTCTCGGTGGTGACGGCACAACCGTATTCGAAGGAGAGCGGGTTATCTGTTTCCTACAATAGCCGGATAGTCGACTTTTGGAACAGGCACGGCCAGCGACGAGATTTCACCGGTCTGGGCGGCGTTCGCATCGCCGCCATGGCGTTTCCACGATCAGATAGCAGTGCAGGAATTGTCATATCGATCGGCTACGGAGAAAGCTATATCAAGTATCGGGAGGTGATCTATGATTTGTGGAATGCAGGATTTCAAATCTATATTCTGGATCACCGAGGACAAGGTTTTTCTGACAGGCTGGTACTTCCAGACACGAAACAGCAGTACGACCCTTCAGCAATAAAGCGCGCGCATGATCTCGGTTACGTCGAACAATTTGGTGACTATGTCGAAGATCTTAAAACCTTCGTGGACGAAACCGCAAAGCCTGCCAATCGCCGTCTGTTCCTTGTTGGGTATTCTATGGGTGGCGCTATCGGTTCGCTCTATCTCGAGACCTATTCTTCTGATTTTTCTGGAGCGGTTTTTACGGCGCCCATGCACCAGCCGGATTTGAGCCCAATTCCCAATATGGCGTGTTGGTTGTTTCGATTTGGCGCTCCAAAGAATTACGTTTGGGGACGCGGACCATTCGCCTTGTCAAAGGACTTCGATCCGGACAGGTCCTCGACCAGTAGTCGCGTGCGTTATGAGATCATCAAACGGGATGAATTCATTCGTCATCCAGAGACCCAATTGGGAGGCCCGAGCTTCAATTGGGTCTATGAAAGTTGCTTGGCTGCAAATCGAAGTGTGCGAAATGCAGAGAAAATTAGGACAAATGTCCTCATCATACAGGCTGGTGATGATAGGCTTGTCAAAGCATCGGGACAGCGAAAATTCTGCACTTTGCTAAACGCCGCCAGACCGGGGGCGTGTCGATTGATTAGGCTTGATGGTGCCAAACACGAACTACTCATCGAAAGAGACGAGTATCGGCAGGTGGTGCTGGATGAAATGATCGATTTCTTTGAGCTGCAAACCAAACGGGCACCCTAATGGCTCGGATCCCGAACAGGAGACTAAATGCGGGTCAGGCGGCACCCACAGCTAAGTATGGGTGATTAGCACGGCAGTGTAGTGTCGATCGCCATGTGTATAATTTTTTTACCCCTCCCTTAAAAAAGATGGGTGGCATTAGGTCAAACCAGATGGGGTCGAACCAGTCTCACCTGTCCCGCGTCTTTTGTGGTATAACCGGAACCACGCCCTCCGTGGGGCGGCGTGCCAGTCGGGTCGCGCGACCTACGCTGCTAAACTTCTCATCGGTACGAGGCTGGCATCGTCAGGTAGCGTAGTATTACAGTTGAAATGAATTTAGCGCCGATTAATCCGAGAAATCGCGGGCAGCTGCTTGAATTTGGATTTCCCGTTGCGTTTCGGGCAACTAGATTGTGCTGAGGTTTTCAAGGGGCGCCCATGGCAAGTAGTGTTACACAGCTTCCTCGTCTCCTGGCGCTTTCTGGGATTGGTGGCGCACTGGAGTTTTTCGACTTCATCATCTTTCTGTTTCTTGCCCCCGTTATCAGCAAGAATTTCTTCCCGCCGGACACTCCGGAATGGATGGCGGACGTTCATGTGCTCGGCATTTTTGCCGCTGGGTACGTCTTTCGCCCGCTGGGCGGTCTCATCATGGCCCATTTTGGAGACCGCTCCGGCCGTAAGCAGGTTTTCCTTTTTTCGATCCTGCTCATGGCTTTTGCGACAACCGGTATCGCGCTGATCCCGAGTTATTCGACGGCCGGTTGGCTGGCGCCACTCCTTCTGGTCTTCCTGCGCATGATGCAGGGCGTCGCAATTGGAGGCGAAGCTCCCGGTGCCTGGACATTCGTCGCGGAACACGTTGCTCCTCGTCATCTCGCGCTGGCTTGCAGCTTCATGAGTTCATCTCTCATTGCCGGTGTCTTGATGGCTTCTCTGGTCACGATGGCGGTGCACAGTTACTTCTCTCCTGCCGCCATGCTTGATTATGGCTGGCGTGTCCCATTTGTCGTGGCAGGGGTTTTGGGACTGTTGGGCGCCATCTTGCGGCGGTGGCTCAGCGAAACACCCGTATTCCTAAGGGCTAGAGAGCAGCGTGCCGCTGCAAAGCGGCTGCCGATTCTGGTCGTGTTGCGCAGTCACTGGGAGGCGCTTTCGATTTCGGTGGTTGCGACATGGATCCTGTCGGCTGTCGTGATTGTCACGACACTTATGACGCCGCTGATCCTTCAAAAGCAGTACCATTTCGATCCCCAGGCGGCACTTGCGATTTCAGCCTTCGGATCGCCCTTTGTTTGTGTGGGGGGCATTTGCGCGGGCTACCTGGCAGATAGGTTTGGCCTCGGCAGATATTTCATGTTTGCCAGTCTTCCTTTTGCGACGGCCAATTACCTGTTCTACTCCTATGTGGATTCCGCGACCGACAATGTTTATCTGCTCTACGGCCTGTCGTCTTTTTTCAACGGCACGGTCGGAGCGATCCCATGCTTCATGGTTCGGGCATTTCCGAGCAGTGTCCGTTTCACCGGCATCTCGCTGGCGTACAACGTGACATTCGCAGTCTTTGGCGGGCTTACACCAGTCGTGATCGGTGCCCTTCTCCCGACTTCGCCCCTGTCCCACATGTACTATCTGCTTGTGGTCGCCGTCGGCATTTTCCTGTTGGGCGCTTATGTAACCGTGAGGCCATCGGCTGTGCGATACAGATCGGCTCGCGACGAAGGTTTGGCGATTTAGCGCTTTCAAGTTGCGCGTCCTCGAAACTGCGCAGACATTTGCAGCTTGCGTAAAGCGCGCAATCGCCGCGTGCCGATGATTTTTGGTTGGTTCTCAGACGGGCCAGCTGACACAGAAGTGGCTCGGCATGCGAACAAAGATATGGCCGTTGAAAACTGGTATGTCTTCCAGCCGCAGCCTCGGCAGTCTTTGTGTGAAAACCGATAGACACTCTTCCAGCTCGATTCGTGCCAGATGATCAGCGACGCATCGATGTGCCCCGGCACCAAATGCAAGATGGTCTCGCGTAAGGTCATCGCGGTGAATGTCGAATGTATCAGGATGCTCGTAGACTGTTTCGTCTCTCAACGCCGATATTGTCGATAAGATCAGCAGCGTTTGCGGGGGGATTATGTGTCCGTGCAACTCGATTTCATCCCTAGTCGCGCGCACCATTCCCGCAATTCCGGGCTGATAACGCATAGCTTCGCTCACAGCTGCGGCCACGAGACTTTGATCCTCACAAACCGCATTCCATTGGCTTTTATGAAGCAAAAGAAGAGATGTCTGTGCGACGATAGCGGCCCGCACGGACTCGTTTCCCCCTATGATGAGTTGAATGATCTGGATAGCTGCTTCCACAGGGCTCACCCCCGCATCCTCTGCCTCTTCCCTGATAGCATCCATGAAACCTGCGCCAGTGTGCGTCTGGGCCATTTTTCGCATCAGGTAATCGCGAAGGAACGTTGCCGCCTCAGCCGATTTTGCAATGTCGGCGGTTGTCGAGACGGGACTGAAGAACCGGCTCAACTCACCCACATGCGAAACGAATACGGCACGCTCTTCCTGAGGAACGCCGAGGATACCTACCAGAGCAAGAACGGGAACCTTGTCAGCAAAGTGACTGACGAATTCAGCGGTGCCCTGCGCGTAGACAGCATCGATCAAGCCTTCGGTCGCGTCTCGGACACTAGCACGCAGTTCCTTGGCCAAAATTGTTGAAAGAGCGCGGGACATGATGGACCTGCGTCTTTCGTGAGGCGCTCCGTTTGCCGTCAACATGCCAAGGCTGAAAAACTCATGCAGGATCCCCTCCGTGACACCTCTGGATTCAGGTATCGCAGCTTCTGTTGCCACAATGCGTGGGTCTGAACTCAGCTTAACGACATCGGCATGGCGAAGAACGAACAGACCGCCCCCCTCATACTCCACAATAGGGCTCTTCGAGCGCCAGCGTTTGAAAGCAGCTTGGGGATTGGCGTCAAGTTCTGCGATCGTGAGCATAATATCTCCTATTGGTAAATATGCCGTCTGGCACCAAAAATATTTTTATCGATATTATCAAATATATCAAATATGTCGAGTTGCATTGGGTTTCAGATGTAACCAAGGCAAGCGAATAGCGTCATTTCGGGATCACCATATGCACGGAAGGGTGGGCCCCAGGCCGGCAGACAGGTGCAAAAAAGGTCTCGATGACAATGGTAATCGTGCATCGGGCCATTGTAGCGCAATCGAAACTTACCGGCTTCAAAGATGCGGGACGCGACTGATGACCGTCTATTGCAAAACTCTCCATAAATGAAAATCGCTGTCCTCTGGGATCGATGGAGAGGTGTGACGTCGTCGCAGAGCCTTGTAATGCTTAGTTGGATACGCTGATATGAAGAATTGCCTTGTAGGTGCTCCACTGCGGCTGAATGAGTTGGCCGTGGGAGCTGAGCTTCCATGGGATGACCATGTTACGTTCATTGGGACAGTTAGAACCCCCTGGAACAAGACGGAGAAGCCACCGAGAATGGGCGAGCGAAGCGGCCCCATCTGCACCATCGAAATCCTTCGTCAGTGGCATCCTGCTCTTGACGGTATTGAGCAATATCCGCTGATCGAGGTACTATACTGGATGCATCTTTCCCGGCGCGACTTGCTGCTGCAGTGTCCCGCCGATGATGGCTTGACGAAGGGAACATTCTCCATTCGGTCGCCGATACGCCCCAACCCTATCGCAACGTCAATTGTCAGACTTGAATCTCGGACGGAAGGTCACCTGTTTGTCAGGGGAATGGATTGTTACGACAACACGCCAGTGTTGGACATAAAGCCTTATCGTGGGCTTTGCAGGCCTTCGAGGTGATCGAACATTCGCAGTGTCGGGGCAGATACAGACGCTCCTCCAGAGATGCTCATGTCAAATGCAATAGTATTTCGTGGCTATGTAATGAGTGCGTCGGATTGAATGGCAAAAAAGCGGTCTCGTTATCGAAGGAACCGCATTTGACCTACTCATCTCCAGTCGCCAGTCCACCTGTTCTTGGTTTCCGTGAGCTCAACTCCCAACCTCATGAGACATTTGCCGAATATCGCTCCGTCGTTCCCTTTTTGAAGAGAGAGGACGGTGCGCATCTCTTATTGAGGGGCCACGACGTTCAGAGGTTCGTGAAGGATCCGAAGACGAAGCAACTAGAGACCGAATTGCTTTATGCTCGCGGCATCACAGCTGGTCCACTCGTCGAGCTCGCAGCGAACAGCATGTTGTTCTCCAACGGCGAGGTACACCGGCGGCGGCGACAGGCGATGGCGAAATGCTTCTCCTTTAGCGTGATGGAACGCGTCAGACCGGAGGTTCGAAGGCTCGCACAGGGCATCATCAACAGCGACGCCCATGCTGAGGGATTCAAGCTTCGTGATGATTTTGCCGCGGCAATACCAGCCGTAACCCTCGCCGCCATACTGGGCATTTCCCAATCGGACATTCCGTTATTCACATCGTTGGCCTACCGGGTGTCGAAAGTCCTGACCACGTCTTGGGGAGCTGAGGATGTTCCAGAGATGGAAGAGGCCACGCGTCAACTCGTATCCTATTGCGAAGATCTCATGGCCGAACGACGCAGGAAACCACAGGATGATTTTCTATCCCAATATGTAGCAAGTGTGGATGCGAATGCTGATCTTTCTCCTGCCGAGGCCGTGATGCAACTGGTTTCCGTGGTTCTCGGGGGCACGGACACGACGCGCGCCGCGATCGTCATCCAGACTGGGCTATTGCTTGAAAGGCCGGATATCTGGAGCGCGATCCAGGAAAACGACAGCCTGATTGCGCCAGCAGTCGCCGAATCGTTGCGATTGGAACCGGCCGTTGCGTCCATTCCCCGCCTCGTGGTTGAGGATATCGATATCGAAGGCCACATGATCCCAAGGGGAAGCGTACTGCTTCTGTCTACGATGTCCGCGCTTCGTGACCCACTTCAATTTCCACATCCTGGCGAGTTTGATCTACACCGCGAACGGCCAAGATGGCATCCTGTCTATGGAGATGGCGAACATCGGTGTCTGGGACAGGCACTGGCGCAGGTCGAACTGGAAGAAGCGCTTCGCGCACTGATCGGATCCAGGCGCAGCTTGCGCATGGACAATCAGACCTTACGTGTCTCGGGACATGCCGGCATAAGGCAGGTCGAAGAAATAATCGTCCAGTTTGCATGACAGTGCTGAGATGAAGCCATTCATTCAAAGTAAGCAACGCGTATTTCGTCTGCAACCGATCTGCCTGTTTGGCAATCAACTTAAAATTTTACGCGGCCAGAGTGGCACAAGTAAACAACTTGGAGAACTCTCATGGCGCTAGATAAATCAATGGACGATGTCGTACTCACGGGCTGCGCTCCGGGTACAGGTCTTGTCAAGCGATGTGCAAGCCTGCTGCGCAGAACAGCAGACTGGCTTGGCTCGTATCAATCCACGGCCAGACATAACGAGGAGTTGCGCGCTCTCGATGACCGTCTCCTCCGGGACATCGGAATCAACCGGCAGGACCTGGAATTTATGATTGTGTTTCCGTCGCGGTCGCATCGGGATTTGTGATGGAGAGATGCTTCATCATGTCTCTTGAGCGCCCGGCAAAGCCGCTCAGCAATGTCGTTTCTTTCAAAGGTTCTCACCAAAGAGAGCAAGGGCTCGACAAAGACCGACGCGGACATTTGGCAAATGCAGCGGCAGGCGCGCAGCAGCCGGAGGCGAAGCCCTCTTTCTGGTTGCGCCTGTTCTTATCGTTCAGCGCGGCCTGTTGCCTCGTCTCCGTCATGCCGGTCCCGGGCGGTGAGCGCGGGCAAGGCAATCACCTGGATGAAGGTCAAGATGGCGACGTCTGACCAGTTCCCTATTTCCGGCCTCTTGATTCATCCACCGGACAGTGAAACCCGAGCACATGAGGATCCCGTGCATTCAAGAACTTTAAAGGCGCCGCGCGTTCTGCTGGCAAGCGTTACGCTTCTCGCATCTCTATGTCTTGGTCCCCTTTGCGCCAAGGCAGAGCCAGACGCCGATCTCATTGCCCGCGGCGCGTATTTGTCTCTACTCGGCAATTGCGAACATTGTCATACTCCGGGGCACTTCCTGGGGAAGCGAGATGACAGCAAGGCCTTATCCGGTTCTGATGTTGGCTTCTGGGACCCTGTTGCCGGGACCGTCATTGGTCCAAACATCACCCCAGATATCGAAACAGGTATAGGCTCATGGTCGAGCGCCGACCTCAAAAAAGCCCTTACAACAGGTGAGCGGCCGGATGGGCGAATGCTGTCCCCTGTCATGCCCTGGCAGGATCTCGCTCGATTGCATGACGAGGACATTACTGCGCTTGTAGAATATCTCAAGTCGCTCAAACCTCTAAAAAATCAAGTGGTTGGGCCATTAGGGCCGACCGAGTCAGTGCCGGTTCACACCCTGCGTCTAACGCCTCCCGAAACTGGAAGCCAACGCTAGGGGCGCGGCCTGGAGAGTGTGGCCAAGCGAAATATTTCGCCGCCATCAAATGTTATTCGCAACCCCTAAGGATAATCTCAATGCCAGATTGCCCCAATTCACAAAGAGCAGCGCGGCCATTCCATCTCTATCTGGTGAGCAAGCAAGAACCGGAGTGTCTGCGAAGAAACGGATATTCCCCCGAGGATCAGTCAAACGGAGGTCCGGCAAGAAAAGCTTGCGAAAGCTCAAAAGGGATGAGGTCCGTCGACAGCTCGCACGGGCTGGTCAATCAGGCCCCGTCTGAGAAGGACGATGGGAGACAGGTCCGGGATCGTGACCGTTTGAACGGTGTTGACGACGTATGGCATTCGGGTGTCTTGCCGATCACTCTCTTGATCGCCATAGGCATAATTCACTTCACTATCTTCTCGGTGATATGGCAGTCGGTGCCGACATATGTCGACTGGCACCCGTAGAGCGAACAAATGCAATTGTAACATTGCTACGATTGCCGGAAACACGCCCGAAACATCGCAACATCATGTTTTATGCTTCTGAGAATTACCAAGTAGCGAAATATGCAGGGGTAAAAATGTGCTTCGGAAGCAAAATCATTCATCGTAAATACGATCAACCTGCGGATTTATCGAAAGTTCGGACCCTGCTAGTAGGTGGAGGCCGGTACATGCATTGTTTTCATCGCCACTTTGCGAGGGCAATATGACGAAGCGTTGCGTCTTGTTTGTCATGATCGATCCACTTGTCGTCTCCGGTCAAATGAGAGGTCTGATGCAGCGGCCATTTGCAGGAAATTTGCATTTCAGCCAAATGCTGGATCCTGATAACGCCAATGCGGATGCCACCGTCACTGGCGAAATCCACATGGCGAAAATGATCATCAGTCTCAATATATATCACGCGCTGGAAGGATATGACTGGAGGAACATCATCCGTGTTGTCGATGGTACGCCTTGCGGTGCCGACGTGGAATTTGCCTCGTATGAAGAGGCGAGGAGGTTTCAGATGGCGAATCCCTCTTCCGTTGATGCCGTTCAGCGGTGCCATGCGTAGCCTCCAGGGCTTTGCCGTTTTCAAGATGCTCCTTGTGAAACGGGAACCACTGGTCAGAGCGGGAATCTCGGTAGATGCGAACCCTTCAAGGGCTGGCTACTGATGCCGCATGATGTTGATTCAATCGTTAAAATTGCCATGGAGCAAGGATTGCTGTCGCTCGTCTATCAGCCAATACGCTGTCTCGAGTCCGGTGAAATCAGTGCTGTTGAGGCGCTGATGAGATTGCGAATGCGTGACGGTGTCGAGGTCCCGCCCCAACAGTTCATACCGGTTGCGGAGAAAACCGGAGGAATTATCCAACTGGGTTACTGGGCCATCCGCGAGGCCTGTTGCAAGCTCCTGACCAATGCAGATTTGCCTCTCGTCAGCGTCAACGTTTCTCCCGTTCAATTGAGGGAACCGAGCTTTGCAGACGAAGTCGGGGCCATCCTTTCTGAAGCGGGGATACGTGGCGACCGGCTGGCCTTCGAGATTACCGAAGGACAGAGAGTTGAAGCTAAATCCGTGGAATTGCATTGCATCTGCAGGCTGCAGGCGCTCGGTATCGCGATATGGCTTGATGACTTTGGAACTGGTTTTGCGGGCTTGGCCCTGCTTCGCCTTGTTGATTTCGACCTTGTGAAAATCGACCGGTCGTTTCTTTACGCAAGCAGCAGCAGGCGAGGTCACATGATGTTACGCAACATCGTTCGGCTCATAAAAGACCATGGACCCGAGACTTTGGTCGAAGGAATAGAAAGCGCCTCACATCTGGAGTTGGCCAAGGCGCTCCACGTGCGCCATGTTCAGGGTTTTCACATCGGTAGGCCAGCCTGAATTTGGCCGATCACTCTCCCACTCTGCACCGCGTTAAGATGGCGCGATAGGAAAGGGGCTTGGTGATTTATATGCAGCACCTTTGCATCCACAGGACATCAAAGCATGGAAAATCAGACGTCTAGAACCAGGATGCCAACGTTTTGTCTCTCGTTATTCGGCGCAATGATCTGCTTTGTAAGCATGTGGTTTTTCGATCGTGCCACACTCCTCACTGTACACGAAATGCCGGATGCAACGAAATACGTCTTCATCCACTTGTCTTACTGGACAGAACCATCAAAAGCGCTGACAGCGATGGCAATGGCTGTGGTCCTGACCGCCTTGTCATCATCAGTATTCGGATTTCCCCGGCCGACGCTTTTGAAGTTTTTAGGATTAAGCCTGGTCAGTTGTGTGTTTGTTCTTTGTTTTGTTTTGCTTGCAAAGACCTCGATAGGTAGGGCACGGCCGTTGCCGTCTTCAGCTTTTGATCCGTTTGTATTTGCTCCCTTTTCCGGCTCAGAGGCATTTGAGTCTTTCCCGTCTGCTCAAGCAGCAATTGCGGCGGCGATCTGTTACTGTTTCATGTTTCGATACCCATCCTACCGCCCTTTGGCGTTTGCACTGATGGTCTCGGTTGGGATTTCACGCGTCGTAATCGAGCGACACTGGATAAGTGATGTTGTGGCAGGTTGGTTGGTTGGATGGCTGGGCGCTACGGTAATCTGCGCCATGGTGCAGAATCGATACGCAAAGCAAAAAGCGCATCGTTGATCGCAGACATCTCAAACCAACTTTCCAAGCTAATGATAGATTTGATGTTTGTGGAAATTCTGAAAGCTGATACAAAGTTTGCTCAATCCCGATGTTGACGTGCATTTCCTGATGGCCGCCTCCACGCTGGACAATATCCATGTACGCAAAGCGCCGCTATTCCAAGTTGATCGTGATAAGCGTGCTGACGAGTTTCCTGGGCGCGATGTTTTCGAGTGCGCTACCCCTGTCGGACGATCTTCTTTACTATTCGGGTGAGGAGAACGCGCTGGCGCCTTTGCCGGCTCCACCTGTTCTGAATTCCGGCAAAGTTTTGATCGGTCGGCGCCTCTTTCATGATCCGGTGCTTTCGAAACAGAAGGCCCTGTCCTGCAGCACCTGCCACAATCTTGAGACGGGCGGTACGGTCCGGATACCGAGAACTGTCGGCTATCAAGGCAAGACCCATGCTTTCAATGCGCCGACAATTTTCAATGTTGGAAACAACTACCGGCTGGGATGGCGCGGGAAGTTCACGTCGCTGCTGGTTCAGAACGAGGCTATCTTGCATGATCCGAACCTCATGGCCGTGGACTGGCCCACCTTGCTGTCGAGGTTGAACGACGACAGCAGCTACGATGCGGTATTCAAAGCCCAGTATGGAAGAGCCGCGGACCGGGAGAGTGTCCTCGACGCACTGGTGACCTATCAACAGTCTTTGTTCACGCCGGATTCGGCATTTGATCTGTATATGCGAGGTGACCAGAATGCCCTTTCGCAAGCTCAAAAATCAGGGCTCAGGCTGTTCATTGAGTATGGTTGCGTGTCGTGTCACCAAGGGTCAAACATAGGTGGCAACATGTTCCAGATATTCGGCGTCTTTGGCGAACCCGGTACAACAACGCTGCCGACGCCTGATGATCTGGACGAGCGCCTGCGATTGCATGATCGGGAGGAAAATGTCTTTCGGGTACCGAGCCTCCGCAACGTAGAGATAACAGCGCCTTATTTTCATGATGGTCGGACCGAGACCCTAGCAGAAGCGATAGCGATCATGGGAATGAGCCAGTTGGGACGTCAATTAAGTGACGAGGATATCGCAGCTCTCGAAGCATTTCTAAAGAGTTTGACTGGAGTATATGATGGCAAACATCTATCGACGGCTGTCGCTGACGAGCCTCGCTGATTTTTTGCCCATCGGGCTATTGAGCATATCAGCGATTGTTATCGGGTTCGCGCTGGCGGGCAGAGATCCAAGCCGGGCGGTCCATGAAGCCGTCATGACCAATCTTAGAGCAATCGATTTTCATTACGCCTCGCTACAACGAGATGTCTTGAGAGCACGTGCGGGAATGCTCCCATCCTACGATCCGCTCGTTCGTTCTGTCGGCAACCTTCAGCGTACAAGCGGCGAATTGGCTGAACTGTTCAAAACCAAGCCTTTCGATGATGACTTGACGCTGCATCGGCTGCTCAAAGACCTCCGGGAGGGCATTGAGAGCGATGATGCGCTCGTAGAAGAATTCAAAACCCGCAATGCTCTTTTGCAGAACTCGATCAATGTCTTTGGGCAGACGATGACGGCTTTGCATGAATCGGACGATGATGTCGTCAAACGGGTTGTTTCGCGCGTAAGTGACCTCGGTACTCTCATGCTGCGCTTTTCGACCAGACCGGATGAAGAGCTGCACGAATTGATTGGACGTAGGCTGACCGAGATTCCTGAGTTTGATACCGCGGCACCAGCCCTCGTAAGCCTTGGCGCTGTGATGGTGCACGCCAAAATGATCCTTGCCGTTCTTCCCCGCGTGGATTCCAAGATTGCGGCAATTCAGGCCTCCACAACGCCTGTGCGGGCGGAAAAACTTCAATCGGAATATGTGAGTATTGCTGCAGATGCAGCGTCTCGGGCATCGACCAGCCGCATCATGCTTGGCGTCGTGGCATCATTTCTTTCCATCTATATCTGTGTGCTTATTTACAGGCTCCGCGCGCAAACAAAGCGCCTCAGGCGTCGTCTCCACTATGAAACGATCATCGCAGATATCAAGGCCCAGCTCGTTGATTGCGAGGCGGGGAAGATCCAATCCTTTATGGACGAAGCGCTGAAGCGGATGTCAGGCTTTTTTGGCGCTCGAAGTGTCGGTTTCGCGGTATTTGGGCCTAGCCAGAACAGCTTCAGACATGCGTATCAGTTCGAGGATCACACTAAGAACCAGCAAATATTGGAGAGTTTCGCCCAACACACTGAATGGCGGCAGGAAACATCGACACGTCTGTTTCAAGAAGATGCGCCGCACGGCAGCCCACTGCCGCTGGGCTGCCTGTTGAAATTGCGAGAATGCAGATTGGTTGTCGGGACGCAATCACATGAGCAGGACATTGCGGCTCTGATATTTGTCTTCGACAAGGCCCAACGTCATTTTACATCCGACGAAGCCCACCTGATGACGGCGACGCTGCAGACCTTTATGGAATTTCTAGAAGCGTATAATGGTTGCCAGGAGCGCCAGGCGCTCGAGCATCGCTTGCAACATTCCCAGCGCCTGGAGGCTATCGGCACCCTTGCGGGCGGCATAGCCCATGAATTTAATAATGTGTTGAGTGCGATTCTCGGTTATGGAGAGATGACAGTTCAGCTGCTGAAAAAGCCATCTGCAGCGCTCAATTATGTTGAGGAGATTTTGAAAAGCGGCACGCGTGCCAAATACATCGTTGATCAGATCCTGACGTTCAGTAGAAAGCGGGAGCGTACGGTCAAACCCTTTGATGTTTCAGACGCCATTGCCGATATTCTTCCCCTTCTGCACGTCACGATTTCCAACCATGTGGAACTGGATTGTCATCTTTCCACGACGCCAGCGGTGATCGAGGGCAACCCGGTCGAGATACACCAACTTGCGATGAACTTGTGCAAGAATGCAAGCCAGGCGTCGGCGAGAGGTCAGAAAGTCACGATAGAGATCCGGACTATCGACGTGCCAAGCGTGCGTCCTTTGACGCACGGCGAGATTTCCCGCGGTGCCTATGTATGCCTGTCCGTCAAGGATGAAGCAGCGGGAATTCCTGCTCACGCCCTACCGCATATATTTGAGCCCTTCTTCACAACCAATTCCAGTTCCGGAGGCTCCGGTCTCGGCCTGTCTGCTGTCCACGGTATCGTGTCCGCACTCGGCGGTGCAATCAATGTTGAAAGCAGGCCTGGAAAGGGATCGACGTTTTCACTGTATTTCCCTGCCTCTCCCCTTCCGCCATTGCCGATAGACAGTTTTTACAACGAGCGTGCGGTGCCAATCGGAAACGGAGAGCAGGTGATTATCGTCGAAGACGACAACGCTCTGCTCGAACTCTACGAGGAGAAAGTCGCAGCACTGGGTTATGAGCCGATAGGCGTTTTGGGCATGGCGACTTTGAGACAAAAGCTGGATGCCGGCCTTCGTGCTGATCTGGTGATATTTAATCATAAGGCCATTAAGACGACGGCCGAGCTTGCACGTGTCGAGAGCAGCATCGGTAACGGAAAATCACTGTTACTCTGCGAGCGAACCTCTGAACTTCTTCCGGAATTTAAAAGCCTCGGTCCGCGGATTCTAAAAACGCCCTTCAGTTCGGCCGTTCTGGCCAGTGCTATCTTTGACAGGCTGAAGCGATCATAATGCAGGGTAACCTGGGTCAGGTTCGCCGAGATAGCTGATGCCTTTGTCTGACGGTGCTGCATAGGCGTCCATTACAAAAGTGGCTCCGTCGAGGACTGCATCACTCAAGGGTTGTTTTCAGCAACAATACCGTTGTTCGCCTGGTGTTCATCGGGGTCGGCCCGCGAACGCACGCGCTTTCCAAGTCTTATCGTCAATACGCTCTCGAGCATGATGATTGCGCATCAGGCCTCGCACGTCGCGCCCATTGCATCTGCAATCTTTGCCCACACTCTCGAAACCGCTTTGAAACCTCGAAGCGCGAGCACAACGCCAGCAGCATCTGTACATTATTTGCTACGCAGGCGCGAAGAAATCATCTTATTGCGCTTTACAAATTGATGGAAATGATACAAATGATATAAACATAAGTACAGCAGACATGTGTACGCGATATTTGCGACTTGTTGAATTGGAAGGAAGCGAACGTGAATGACTTGCTAGCGCACCGGCCGGGCGGAGATCGTAGCCGGCCCATCCAACCGAATCCTGGCTCCGAACAAACTGCAAACTCCGTGCACCGAAAGCGTGGGGCTGCAGGATCGAAACCGCGAATGCCCATCGGCACACCAAAAGCCCGTCTCGCGCGCAGTTGCCTCAAACGAGTTGGAGCAGGCCTGTGAAACACGTATTGGTGATAGATGACGACTCGGCCATTCGCAGTCTGTTGAGAGACTATCTTTCGCAGCACGCTTTCAGGGTAACCGTTGTCAGTGGAAGCCAAGACCTTCCGCGCATTATGGCAACAGATCCGGTCGACTTAATTATCGTCGATCTCAATCTCGGAAACGAAGACGGTTTGGATATTGTCCGGAAGCTTTCGAGTTCATCCGACTATCCCATCATAATCATAAGCGGTGATCGGCTTGAAGAAGCGGACAAAGTCGTCGGCCTGGAACTCGGGGCCGTCGACTATATCACGAAGCCGTTTGGTACTAGGGAACTCCTGGCACGCGTTCGTTCATCCCTACGGGAACGACCGGTCATCGAGACCAAAAAAGACAAGAAAATATATACGTTTAATGAGTGGGAGCTGAATATCAAACTTCGTCGGCTGACCTGCAGAGGCGAACAGGAGGTCAAGCTGACGGCAGGAGAATTTAACCTTCTGACTGCTTTTCTGAGATCACCCCGCCAGGTGCTGTCCAGAGAGCAACTCCTCTCGGCAAGTCGGGTCTATAATGAAGAGGTTTTCGATCGCAGTATAGACGTGCTGATCCTGCGGTTGCGCCGAAAGTTGGAAAAAGACCCTTCGCAGCCCGCCCTGATCAAAACCGAAAGAGGCGCAGGTTACCTGTTTGATGCAGAAGTCGCAGTCACGCACAGGGGAAACGGCAAAATGATCGGAAACGTCTAGAGGTATCACCCAGCTAGGGACAATTGCCACAACAGTTTTTGTCCCAGGCAAGACCATTGGCACTGACAGGAGTGCTTGGTTGAATATTACAGAAGCAACGAAAAATCTTGGTTTGAAACGGCGGTGCAACGCTCGAGCACTAGTGGAGGCTCGTTAGGTCAGGGCGTCGCGGTGGTGCCGCAGCTCAGCATACATGGAAGTGCGGCAGTTGGAAACGCAGCGCCCTGGACCTCAAGACGTTCTGCCTTCGTTTCGGGCAACGTCGTTCCTAGACGCCAACTTACTGAGGGAGCCGACCTGTGGCCCAGCTCGTTGCTACATTAGCATCCACACATCACCCATTTTATTACAAGGCGACCACGACGTCACCTGAAGATCAGATGCCGCAAGCGACCGAATGGAAGCGCAAGATTGAAGCATACCGCGCGACCTTGGCGCGCGCCGAACCAGACATTCTGGTGATGATAGGGTCGGATCATTTTCATCAGATTTTCCTGGATAATTGCCCGCAGTTTCTGATCGGCAAAGCTCCCCAATATGATGCAACATTTTATAATGAGGAGCGTGAATTCGGGTTGCCGAGATATCTGTTGCAGGGTGACGAGGCTATGTCCCGCTTCATGCATCAGTCATTGATGGATCAGGATTTTGATCTGGCGTTTTCAAACGAGTTGAAGGTCGATCATTCGATTGTTTGCCCCATCATAACCCTGCGACCGCAAAATGATCTCCCGATCGTTCCTGTCTACACCAATATCTTTGCCCCGCCTCTCGCTTCCCCCCGTCGATTTTATGATCTTGGGCGGGCGATCAGGCAGGCGATCGAAGACTATCCATCATCGCAAAGAGTGGCGGCGATTGGAACTGGACATCTCTCGCTGGAGCTGGGTGGACCGCGACAATTCATGGAAACTGGCCCCGATCCCGTCTTTGACCGACAGGCCATCGAGTGGCTAAGGGCAGGCGATGTCGATGCCATTCTCGAACACGTCACACACGAAAGCATGGAAAAAAGCGGAAACGCTACTCACGGCTTCCTGAACTTCCTGCTGATGCTCGGAGTGGCTGGCGCTCAGCACGCCGACTATGTCGATAATCTCGATCTTTTTCACACGATGGAAGCCTATTTCACGTGGTATCCGCAGGAGGGAAAACATGAGTAAATATTACGTCAACAAGTTCCTCTACACGGTTGATCGTGATCCTGACCTCCTCAGACGCTATATTGAGGAGCCGTCCAGCCTGGTTGCAAGCTGGGAGCAATCGATAGGCCCTGTGCTATGTGGGAATGCGACCGAGCTATCCACCGTCCATGCGCTGACCGAAGACGAGCGGGATGCAATTGCCGGGCACGACTTCGTTGCGCTGTTCGAAATGGGAGCCCATTTCTTCCTGAATCTGACGATCTTTATCGGGGTCTATGACCAACCCTACATGGCGCGGTCAGGCCCGCTTTCCTTTCAAAGGGAGTTCGCCAGCAAACTGGCTCACTGGAAGGGTAGGGAGTATCCGTCTGTCGCGACATGACCCGAGCGACAGACGGCTCTAGTTCCCCGATGTAAGCTTATTGCGCTCTTCGCGTTGCTGCATGCGGACACGGATGAGATTCGACGTCGCTTCTGCAATAGTCGATAGCGCCTCAAGTTCGCCGCTATCAAGCCTTCGGGGAACGACATCGATGACGCATATTGAGCCGAGCGCGAAATCCTGCGGATCACGGACCGGCGCGCCGGCGTAAAAACGAAATCCGAATGGCTCCGCGAGAGCAGGGTTCTGGACGAAGTTCTCTACCTTGGACAGATCTTCAATCACCGTGAACTGGTTCGCCAAAAGTGTCTGATTGCAGAAAGACCAGTCGCGCGGCGTTGTCTCTCCGTCGAACCCGATGCGTGATTTGAACCATTGTGTATCGCGCGTAATCAGCGTGAACATTGCGACGGGCGTACGGGCAGCGTGAGCTGCGAGGCGAACAAGACGATCAAAACTCGGGTCCGGCGCGGAGCCCAGAAGATCGGATTGTTGGACGGCCTCCAGGCGCGCGCTTTCATTCCAGGGCGGCAGGAAGCCTGCAGATCTCGGCGTGGCAGGTATCGTTGATCGCAAATAGTCCATAATCGCTGAACTCAGTTCCGCGACATTGCCCGACGTTTTCAGCTGTACGCGGTGATGTGCCCGAGCCACCGGGCGCTCAGGACCCTTGTCGACAAGGCTAAAAAGCCCGGTCTGTCTGAACCGAAAATTGCTCCCCACCGATGCAATGAATTTTCTGCGATCATCATCGTCGGCATTCTCAACAATAATCAGCATGGGAGGTGTCACTGCGACCAGCCTGAACGCGGCATCGATATCATCAACCACGTCCAAAAGAAGACCTGAGCCAGGAAGGCCCACAAATCGCCAATCCTCTGCACGACCTTTCGCTGCGACAACGACCGCTCTGGCCGCCATCGAAACCTGCTCCGTATTGTTTTCTTCTACCAGATCCAGCACAGCCTGACGGGGTATTCTTCGGTGCCCACCCGGCGTTTTCCACGAGGGCAACTGGCCGCTTTCCACCCATAGCTGCGCGGTTCGCACTGATACGCCCAGTATTTCTGCTGCACTCGCAGTCGTCAGAATATCTTTCATGTCAATACCCACCCATGTGACGACATATATGGGAAAAAATGAAAAATATGCAAGAAGTGTTAGAATCGGCAGGCTGTTAGCGTAGTGACACCTCGGTGTCCTTCTGCCCATATTACATTTGCCACCACTCTGGTTGGATCAGGTGCACATCCGAAATACGATCCGTCCATGCTGTGACCAAGCCCAGATTGGTAAATCTGAAAGGACTGTCATGGCGCATCATGTTTCACCAAAAGAGAATGTCCCGCGCAAGCGCTTGCGCTCTTTTTTTCTATCCGCCTGCTCGCGAACAAGCAATCTGCTCAAGAAACTCGTCGAAGGTGGATCAGCGGCATACTATCTTTCACCGTATTATCCTCTTCCTGACGATGAACCGCTGACGGCTGTTGAAGAGAAAAAGGATCACCCCAACCCATCTGAGTGATGGACCTCAGCAGCTGCGACCTTCAGCAGATGCATGGGGCCATGCTCCGCAATCTTTCGCGGTAATCGAAGGTGCCTTCGCGCGATCCTTCCCTCTATTTCCGCTTACAAGTCGGGCCCCATCACGCCAGTCGAACGAAAAGGTTCATTGGTATCATACCAATGGATGAGCCATCGATACGCAGGTTCAATGGGCGCTACCGGTCCGTCCTGTCATCTTACTCGTGCTGAACAACGGCTCTGTTGCCTCCTGGAGCCCACGGCACCTGCCTCCCAATGCCGGACAACGGTCCTTCCGTTGTCCGGAGAGGAGACGATCCAAAAACCGTAGAGACCTCAAACGAATAGGAACAAAGTCATGGATTTCGCTCACCTTACTCTCTCTCTCGCTGGTTCGGCTGCGCTGGCTATTGCAGCGCTCACGCCAATGATGGCACAGGCCCAGCCAGTCAAAAATGTTGTTCTTGTGCATGGCGCTTTTGCCGATGGTGCCGGCTGGCGCGGCGTTTACGACGAACTGACGAAACGCGGCTACAATGTGACAATCGTGCAGAATCCGCTGACGTCTCTCGATGATGATGTCGCCGCTACCAATCGCGCGCTTGACCGGACAAGCGGCCCAACGATACTCGTCGGCCATTCCTGGGGTGGCACGGTTATTACAGAAGCAGGCGTCCATCCCAAGGTCGCAGGGCTTGTCTATGTCTCAGCGCTCTCGCCGGATGCTGGAGAGACCACGGCTCAACAATATGAGGGCTTTGCGCCCGCCTCCGAATTTGTCCTGGATATTGGGAAGGATGGCTATGGGTTCGTTGACGCCAGCAAGTTCAAAGTCGGATTTGCCAATGATGTCAGCGATGCCGATGCCGTATTCATGCGTGACTCCCAGGTACCCATCAACATGTCTTCCTTCGCAACGAAACTCAAGAACGCCGCCTGGCGCACAAAGCCAAGCTGGGCTGTGATCGCCACCGAAGACAAGGCTTTCGATCAGGCGATGCTTCTCCATATGGCGGACCGGATCGGCGCCAAGGTCACCAAGGTTTCGGCAAGCCACGCGCTTTTCAAAACCCAGGCAAAAGTAGTTGCCGACACAATTCATGCGGCCGCCGAGAGCATTGACAAGCCTGCAAACTGAACATGCAAAACCTGGCAGGCGGCTGCCGCCTGCCAGACCGGCGTAATGTCCGGCGATACCTCCCATTACAAATGACATCGGAAGCCCGCGGCATGAAATCTGCGCCTGACAGGTCGCCGCTATGTCCGCCCCACTCCTTGCTTTCCAAGCGATGCGGAGTACCCCAACCTGCAAGGTGAAACATGGAACATTCTAGCAAGAACAAAGACGACTCCGAAATATGGGTGAACCCGGCTGATAAGCGGGGTAATTTTCGAACGCATTTTGACTTCATTGTATGCGGCGGCGGCTCGAGTGGTTCTGTGGTCGCTGCTCGCCTCGCGCAGGACAGCAACGTGCAGGTTCTGCTGCTTGAGGCGGGTGGAGATGATACGGCCCCTTCGATCTGCAATCCGGCGCAGTGGCCGCTTAATCTGGGCTCGGCACATGATTGGGCTTTCCAAGGAGAACCATCGCCTTATCTCAATGGCCGCCGGATGCCGCTCAACATGGGCAAAGTCCTTGGTGGAGGATCGAGCATCAACGTGATGGTTTGGGCCCGAGGTCACAAGAGCGACTGGGACCATTTTGCTGAAGAATCCGGCGATTCTGGCTGGGGATATGTGTCCGTTCTGGATTATTATCGGCGAATTGAGAACTGGCAGGGTGATGCCGATTCCCTTCGTCGTGGTGTGGGCGGGCCCGTCTATGTTGCTCAATCGGATACGCCGCAGCCCCTCGCAAACGCGACGGTGGAAGCGGCCAATGAGATGGGTATCCGGAAATTCGAAAGTCCCAATGGAGAAATGATGGAGACGGATGGCGGTGCAGCCATTGCCGATCTTCTGATCCGTGACAATAAGCGGCAATCGATATTCAGATCCTACACCTATCCGAGTATGCACCAGATGAACCTTACGGTCCTGACCGGCGCGCATGTCACCCGGGTTATCTTCTCCGGCAAGAAGGCCCTTGGCGTCGAAGCTGTGATTGACGGCAAGGTGTTGCGTCTGGGCGCCGATCGGGAAGTCATCCTGTCTTTGGGAGCTGTTCATACGCCGAAAGTTCTGATGCAGTCTGGCGTTGGACCGGCAAAAGAGCTCCAGCACCATGGAATTCCGGTTGTTCAGGATCTGCCGGGTGTAGGCGAAAACCATCAGGATCACATCGCCTTCGGTTGTACCTGGGAATATGTGAAGCCCCAACAGGTCGGCGGCGGCGGATGTGAAGCGGTGCTTTATGCCAAGAGTGATGCCAATTTGGCCGCGCCTGACATGGTACAATGCCAACTGGAGTTTGCCGTGCCGCCGCCGCCGGAAGTCGGCATGGAAGCGCCCGAGCACGGCTGGACGATGTTTGCAGGGCTTGCACAGCCCAAAAGTCGTGGACGTGTACGGTTGTCGGGCCCGCGCCCGGAGGACCCGGTCGTTATTGCGCCCAACTCATTGAGTGAGCACGAGGACCTGGAGACAGCATTTCGAACAATCGAATTGTGTAGAGAGCTGGGAAACAGCGACCGTTTACGGCCACTGGTCAAGCGGGAGGTTCTTCCGCTCGGGAGGAGCCGCAGCAGTATGGAGGCCTTCATTCGCAACTCCGCAGTCACCTACTGGCATCAGTCCTGCACGGCCAAAATGGGTCGCGACGAGATGTCTGTCGTAGACGCTCGACTGCGGGTCTACGGGGTTAAAAACCTGCGGATCGCAGATGCATCGATCATGCCCAAAATACCAATCGGAAACCTGATGGCTCCTTGCGTCGTCATTGGCGAGCGCGCCGCAGATATGCTCAAGGCAGATCATGGCATTCAGAGCTGAACCATAAGTCTGCCTTCAGGAACATGGCGATCGATTGCCAGGCCTCTCTCTGGGAGGCACTGGCGTCGGACTTTACTCGCATCTCAGCAATCCCATCGAGTTCGCGCATATTACAGGGGAATATTGCCTATGAAAATCATCGTTGCCGGTGCCGGCATTGCGGGCCTTTCTGTCGCCAAGGCGCTGGAGTTGAAAGGACACGAATGCCACGTCGTTGAGCAATCGGAGTCATCCGGTTCCGGCGGCATGGGTATATTCCTGTTGGGAAACGCGACGAGGGCATTGCGCCAGCTTGGCGTGCTCGAAGCGATCGAGCCCAACGCATACCCGATCGAAAAACAATTGATCTTCGCGAGCAACGGTCGACTGATCCATGAAACAGGGTCACACGAGTTCTGGTCGGAGTGCGGTCCCTGTCTTGCTATGCCAAGATCGCTTCTTATCCAGTCGTTACTGTCTTCGTTAAACAACACCGATATTTCCTACGGAAAGGCCGTCGTGGACGTAGAAAACACCATGTCGGGCGTCCGCGCTTTGTATTCCGACGGCACCTCCCAGTCGTGTGATCTGGTTATTGCCGCAGACGGCATACATTCACGTCTACGCAGCGCCGCGTTCAACATTCAGCCTCGCCCTCTCGGCATCACTTGTTGGAGAACGGTTGTGGACAATACAGCCGGTATTGTCGCGTGGACTGCCATGCTCGGCCGTGGACGTACGCTTCTCGCCATTCCTCTCAGTGAGACAAAGGTTTACTTATACGCGGATTGTCGTACAGCCGATGTCCGAAACAATACCGTCCTCGGTCTTCGGGACCTGTTTGCAGAGTTTCCATCTCCGCTCGGCGAACTTGTTGGTCAGTTGAATAGTCCGACCGAAATTCACTTCGGGGAGCTACAGGAGGTTCCCGAATACAATCGCAACAAACATGGTCTTGTGCTCATGGGCGACGCTGCGCACGCCTGTTCTCCCAGCATGGCGCAGGGAGCGGGCATGGCACTGGAAGACGCACTGGTTCTGGCTGACCTGATTTCAAGATACGCGTCCACTGCGGTGATAAACAGGGCGTTCGTGGCCCAGCGTCGTGACCGTGTGGCGTGGGTCCGAAAACAGTCTCGTGTTCGTGACAAGGTTCGCAATCTTCCGCCCACTGTCAGGAACCTCATGTTGAGGCACTTGGGCGACAAGCTTTATACGCGCTCTTATGCGACACTGAGAAAGCCTCTCATGTAGGCTTCAGCTTCGAAAGGGGCAATTGTTTCGTGTTTAAGAAACGGATGACAAATCGTAATCGCCGCGAAATCTGACGCTGAGATCCTGCTGTCTCAGCAAGAGGAGATTTCCGTATGAAACATCCTAAGGAGCATACCGACGGCGGGCAGCCACCTCGCATTAAGATCTCGGTGGGACGCCTGAGCAGCAAACGTACCCAAAGTCCAATGAAGGGCATGACACGGAGCGGATGTTTGCTTCACGCAAGCTCACGTGCGGTCCGGGTCGCCGCGGTCGAGCCTCCGCCGGAGTTCCGTCCAGGCACGCATAACCAGCAAAAAATGATAAGTGTAAGCCTTGGGGACAACGGTCTGAACGAGACCAAAAAGTTGTTGCGAAGGGGCGTGATGGCGACGTCACTCCTGAGTTTGGTT
Source organism: Rhizobium sp. Leaf262 (assembly GCF_001422245.1). Classification (GTDB taxonomy): domain Bacteria; phylum Pseudomonadota; class Alphaproteobacteria; order Rhizobiales; family Rhizobiaceae; genus Agrobacterium. The sequence continues at coordinate 485,968 of NZ_LMMM01000018.1, read as the reverse complement.
GCAACATTGCATTTCCCACTTCGCTCTCATTAAGCGCTTGGCCGATTAGGCTGTTTTGGAGCACTGCCCACACCGCACAGCATGGCAAGCTCGCCATCAGATTGCGCATTAAGTTTTATGTAAGAAGGATTGCGGCATGAAATTGGGTTTAAGTCAGGCCCGCACCGTAGGTTTTGACGAGGAGCAAAACACCTGGCGGCATTTGAACCACCCATTCGTCAGTGATGTCGTCTCTCTGCTGTCAATTGGTTCTGGCGAACTTCGCCAGTTCTTCGGGGAACCAAGTTCGACACCCGATGGCCTTCCGTTTTTGCCGGGCACCTTGCGGTCATTTGCTCTGTGGGAAGAGCATATGATCAACGCGGCCAAAGGTATGGTTTCGAAGTTTGGATCCGGATCACTTCAGACCCTTGCCGCTGGGTATGAAAGGGTAACGGGAAAAATGTTGGCGCCGATGCGTCCGCGCGCCAACTACTATCGCTACCCCCAGTATTATATGGGCAATGGGCGCTCTCTGATTGCTGATCAGCACGAACTGCAATGGCCACTATTTTCCACAGTCCTCGATTTCGAACTGGAAATCGGCCTGATAATTTCGAAACAAGTCCGCGATTGTTCTCCAGAAGAGGCTCAGTCCGCGATCGGCGGTCTGTGCATCATCAATGACTGGAGTGCGCGCGACACCCAGTGGGACGATACAAGACGAGGGACTTTTGGCGGCGTGGTCAAAGCCAAAACATTTGCGGGTAGTATGAGCGCGATTGTCGTGACGAGCGACGAGGTGTTGTCACAGTTCAGCAAACTCCAAGGCAGAGTCCGTGTCAACGGCGAGATCTGGTGCGAGGGGCAGACCGCAGGTGCCATGTATGAGCCTTGGGAAATGGTGCGCTATGCTGCCATGGGTGAGACCTTGGTTCCCGGCGATATTCTGGCAACCGGGTGCTTGCCGGGCTGCTCCGGGCTGGAATTGGGCCGTTTTCCAAAAAAAGGGGATCTGGTCCAGCTTGAGATTGACGGTATAGGCACGCTTGCTAACAGAATAAAGTTTTAGCCGATCAAATGAGACGCCATCAACGTGCACGCTTTAATCGACGCGTTGATGGCATTTCTTAACCTTCAGCGGATCGGTTTGATCGCCTTTATCACGTGTCGTAACGGGTCAACGACCCTGTGGCGACGTATTGATCGACAATCTGCCTCTCTACTGAAAATGGGTGTCCGGCCCATCCGGTATGGTTAAATCCGGTTAGCGCAATATCCGCGGACGGGAATCTTCTGAGCGTCTCGACTATGGCTATCAGCCCCGTACTTGGGACGACGTAGGAGGGAGGCACAAAGGCCGAGATCGCTTTGTCTGCAAAAGCATGAATTGCTCTGTCGATGACGACATGTTGCTTGCTGGAAATCTTGCAAAATCTGTCGAAGGCGTCTGTGTAGTCGTCGCAGAGATCATCGAGTTCCGGGTGCGTCTGTGCCAGAGGTTCCCGCATCTCACGAAATAGCGCCGGATCGCGTGCGCTCCATATCTCAACGGTATCTCTGACCGCAGGCAGATTGCGCCATTCATCAGCTTCTGCCATCCGTTTGCCAGGTCTGCCTGTATTGCAAACGGCAACGACGTCGGTGCGACAGGGGCTTGCCGCGTAGGATCGGCACTCGTTGAACCGAATGATGAAGTCGGCCTTGGCAGCGGCCACGCGGCCTGTTTCACCAATTTCACCATTACCAACAATCATGATGTCGTGCCGCATGTTCAGTTGTCCTCTGGGGCGGCTACAAAGGCTTTGAACTCTTCGACACGATTATCAGTTACATCCGCAAGGCAGCCGGCCACGACGACCGGTTGGAGTGTTCCGCCGCCTTGCTGGACGCCCACGGTTTTGCAATGCAAATCACGGAAGCTGATCCATGCTCGTTGTGCATCAAGGAGTGCTTTCTCGACGTCTGGTTCATTGGCAAACTTCGACATTACAAGACTCCATTGGGCGTTCAAAGCTCGGTCCGCGTCCTGATAGCGGGCCTGCTCGCATTGCCGCAATTCTGCTTGTGTTTCCGCCTTGTCGCAGTGGGTGCTCTGTGCTGTAACGCCACTTGAAATCAGACATAGTGCTGCCACCCCCGGCAGGAGTTTTTTTGTCGGCATTTTTGCCCTCCAAATCTCAGATACTACTTCGAATTTGTTATCCGGACAGAGCCGGGGTAGCGCTGCGGACACGAGTGTCTTCTGTCAAGTCTGCATCAGCCATCGCCACGGCATCTTTTTGGAACGGTAAGTTCAATTTAGTGTTTCACCGCCAGGCGATCGTCTTTCATTTGTATTGGGGAGAGTTGCCGCGCCAGCTTTGTTCGCGAGCAAGCAGGAGACATTCAGCACGAACCAGTGCTTATGATCGACGCTCTACACCGCAGCGACATGAACAATCGCTTCACTTCAGATGTAACACCACCGTCTTGATCTGAAATCATCCTGCAAGGTCCAAGCGTCAATCCCGTGTGAATTATTCGTATCCCATGCTCGCGTCCGTGTGAGCCCAGACAGGCGAGGTGCCGCACTTGACGTTCTGAAATTGGCGAGAGGCGCGCTGCCGGGGGCGACACTGGCGTGAAAAGCTGCGTTCGCTTTTTGCTGCCCACATTCTAATTTGGCTGTCCAACGATCTCAATGAAAATTCTGAAATCGACGCTGATCGACCCTGATCAGAATAAAATATATGGTATATTTGCTACGGCAAGCTCGTTCTTGATCTTTGCATATTCGCAACAGATTGGCGCGATTGCTGTCGTTTTTTATTATGGGCTGTGGATCTCGCTCATCTTCGTCAATTACCGCCGTGTTCTGGGCAATTATTCCCGCTATTTCTGGATTTTTGCTTTCCCGGTCTTTTGCTTTCTGTCGGCGTTTTGGTCGCAGGCGCCCGGCGTCTCGTTTAGAGCGGCGATCCAATATTTTTCTCACATTGCTTGCGCGCTGATTGCGATGCGCGTCTTATCGACCGCCACGTTGACGCAAGGTGGGGCGCTGGGGTGCGCTGCTGTGCTTGTTTATTCGCTTATTTTCGGCAGGTACGAAAGTGACGCGCTGGACGGTAGTTACACCTTCGTCGGTGCATTTGCGTCAAAAAACCAACTTGGTCTGTTCGCCTCGCTAGGCTGTCTGCTATCCTACGGGACCTTGATGCTGAGTGCGCGAAAGGGATGGGTTTTTATAGCCCTGATCACTGGTGCGCTATCATTCTATAATCTTCTGGCCTCTCAATCCGCGACGTCAATTATAACGACAATGGCGGTTCTTGCGCTGGCTGTGGCGATGCAATCGACCCTGGTCCTTGCCCCAAAGCATCGCGTCATATTGTGTCTACTGGTTTTTCTCGGTGCACTGTTGTGCGGAACTTTCGTCCTACGGAATGGGGGCCCTGGATCATTGCTTGAGGCTTTCGGCAAGGATTCCACGCTGACTGGCCGCACGTATCTTTGGCAACAGGGTATCATTGCGCTCAGTGAAAGTCCTTTGTTCGGCGTGGGCTACCAAGGCTATTGGGTGACCGGTCTGGCGGATGCAGAGCGTTTGTGGGATGAGTTTTACATACCGTCGCGCAACGGCTTCCATTTCCACAACACCTATATCGAGACCGCGGTCGAAACCGGCATCTTTGGAACAGTGTGTCTCATATTGGTAGTTCTTACGACCCTTTGGGGCCATCTCGCCAGGTTTTTAACGCGGCGCAGACATATGGAATCTCTGCTGTTGTTTGCGGTTGCAACGCTATTTACCTGCCGGTCATTTGTCGAAGTCGATTTGCTTTTTGCCTACCAGGTGGGCTCGTTTCTTCTTTATTTTGTGGCGGGCAAACTGATGGTTCGCCGTGCCGTCATCGCCCCCCCAACCACGCGAATAATAAGAACCGTGCGATACAATTGCACCAATACTACCTGGGCAGAAGGATCAGGAGCCAAAATTCTCTCGTCGCTTAGCCACATGGCAAATTGATGCAATTGAAATGCAACTTGGCGCACTGGAAATATGAATGAAACCGGTTCTCTGTAAAGATCAGCTGTCGATCCCATTTTGAATGGCGTGAAGGCTCTCTGACTGACGATTGGCTTTTCCGGTGGCATGCTACGGGCAAAGGCGCGCGACGAAGAGGCCAGTAGTGGAGTAGATGTACGTAAATCCTTCCAAAGAAGGAATTTACATTTGGTTCGACAATCTTGCGATTCCCATAGATGCCTAGAGCGGCAAAGCGGTTCACGCATTCATCAATCATCTAATGAAACCCAAAGTCACACCCTCTGCAAAAGGAAGAACCGATGTCACAAGCGGAGCCGATCTCAAAATGCGATGCTCGTAGGTCGTTCCTGCTAGACGTAGCTGCGGAACTTTATCTTGAGCGTGGATATGACGGGCTCGAGTTAGATGAGATTATCGAAAGGGCAGGTGGATCACGGCGAAACGTCGACGATGTCTTTGGAGGCCGGGAAGGCATTTTCATTGCTTCGATAAGCCGTCTGTGCAGCGAACTCATTAACCCTCTTGAAGGCGTCGTTGTCCCGCATGATACGCCAGAAAGCAATTTAATGCGTCTTGGAGAACACATCTCCGAGCTATCGCGCGACACTAAGACGCTTGCCTTGCACAGGCTAATGATCGCTGAAGCTGTTCGTTTTCCAGAACTTTCGCAAACCATATACCACTTTGGACGCGGTCGAGGAGTTGGAGCGGTAGAAGCAATTATCGAACAAAACCGCAATCGTCTCAATGAGCCTTTCCAGAAAATTTCATCGCTCTCACTGGCCGAGATGTTTTTTTGTCTCATCATCAATGAAACTGAGGTTCAGGCGCTTATTAGGGTGAATAGAGAGGCGCAAAAATCGGATAATATAGATGAAATGGTGAGATCTGCTGTCACGCTCTTCATCAAAGGTACGTTTCAGAAGGACCAAGCCAACGAGTCATGTCAATGAGTAGGACCTCCGCGTCTTAGAAGTAAGCTTTTTCGGTTACGGGGCGCAAAGGCGCGTTCGTATTACCCCAGAAAGCAATCCTCGTTCACAGTTGTCTTGAGAACTCTGACACATGTTCCATCCGCCTCAAACGTGGTCGTGCGTCCAAAAGCGTTTTCACCCGCATCCAGTCCGTAGCCAAGGCACAACCGAAATTGCGCAAAACGTTTCAGGGCACTTTTCTGGAGGTCGGCACCGGGGTTACGGGGATCGCGCTTGAAGCGGCGCGGCTCTGCTCCGATATCAAGTTTGACGGGATCGATATGTCAATGGGCGTTGAATATTGACCCCGTGGGGGTGCGGATAAAAAGTTGGACTGTTTTATGGGTTAAGACCAAGTCTCTTACGATATTCGCCCGGGCTGAGTGATACCAGCGATATTTTGATACGCTTCTCATTGTACCAGCGGATATAGGCATCCACTTCTCTAACGAACTGGTCGATCGTGATGGCCTTCCAGTCTTGTGGATAGAAGAGTTCCGTTTTCAATCGGCCGAAGAACCCCTCGCAAGCGGCGTTATCTTGTGAGCAGCCCTTTCGGGACATTGAACGAACGAGTTTCGCGTCGCTGATCCGCGTGAGCCAGCCAGGCCAACGGTAATGGGCTCCGCGATCAGAATGGACTATTGGTCGTTCCGCGCTATGTCACGGTCTCGATAGCGGCATGCAGCATAGTATTGACCAGCCCCGCGTCTGGCTGCGTTCCTATCGACCAACTGATGACCATGCCATCGAAGCAGTCGATGATCGGCTAAAGATGTACCTTCCCAGCCGGGATTTGGAACTCGGTAATGTCTGTCAGCCACTTCACATTCGGCGCTTTTGCATGGAAGTTGCGATTGAACAGGTTCTCGGGTGCTGGACTTATTTCTCCCAGGTATGATCCGAAACGCCGTCGGCGCGGTCTGGGTGCGACCAAGCACTCCTGCTTCATCAATCGCTGGACAACCTTTTCCGAGATGATCACACTTTTCCTGGCCAGTGACGCCTGCAGCCTGCGATAGCCGTAACAACGACGGTTTGCTCCAAAGATTTCCACAAGGCTGTGCCGGACGGCAGCATACTTGTCTGCCAGACACGTGCGCATACGGTGGTAAAAGTATGAGCTTCGGGCAATTCGTAGCTGGGCGAGCAGTTCTGGCAAGCGGTAAACTTCCTTTAGGGCGTTAATTAGCTGTGTCTTCTCCCGATTACTCAGGGTCAGCAGATCGACGCCCAGGCCTTTTTTTAAAAGTTCATTGGCCTTCTTCAGGAGATCATGTTCGAGTTGCAACTGGCGGACATCACGCTGTAGAGCTTCAAGCTGTCGCTCGAGTTCCTCACGTTGTGGCGCTTTGGAGTTGGCTTTGCGGCGTTTCATGGATGAAGAAGCCTCATGACCGAGTAGCTGATCTTTCCAGTTGTACAACGTCGGCCTGCATACGCCCAGTCGGTCCGCTACTCGTTGGGCACTTTCCTCTCCACTGCAAAGCTCGATGACACCGACCTGTTTCAAACTCTCAGGATAGGCCGGACGCCACGATCGACCGACTATGGATGTCTTCAATTCCGGAAACGCTTCTCGAACCCAAGCCGTCAAGGTTCCACGACCGGGATAACCCACGGCTCGCATCGTCGCAGAGATACAGCGATCGTGAGTGCGGTAGTGCTCAAGCACCGCCTGCTTCTGCTCATCGGAATATTTCGGCGTTCGGGCCGGATAGCGAACACACAGTTCACGACGCTGCTCGTACTCGCGGTACCAGCTTTTTAGAGCATTCTTGGTGGGATCACCTAACTGGCGAATGGTCGCCTTAACCTGCTTGCCAAGCCTGATGTAAAGCTCAACGGCACGAAGTCTGTCTGCATAGAAATATGAACTACCTCCTGGTGGTCCAAGTTTTCGTCCGCATCCCCCGTATCGGTGTCCAATTTTGACCCCCTGTATGCGATCAGCGCTTGGCCTGCCCGGCGCTGGCTTGGGTTGCAGAGGGTATCACTCTTACCGCTGGTCGACGACGCACTATCACCGCGTGAACACAGTCTTGCCCCGGGTACGACCCTCGATCATGTTGCGGATCGCTTCACGCGCCTCGGTCATCGGAACGACTGCTCCGACCTCTGGCGTGATTTTGTTTGCGATAACGAACTGCATCATGGCCTTCATTTCCTCGAGCGTGCCCATAATGGTTCCGCGGATGTCGATCTGTTCGACGAAAATTCGCACCAGGTTAGTCTCTGCAAGGTGGCCAGTGGTAATGCCGTTGATCACGACGACCCCACCTCGTTTGACGGACTTGAGACTGTGTTCCCAACTTGCGGTCCCGATATTATCAACGACCGCGTCTGCTTGTCGGGGTAGGGCATCGCCATGTCGGAATATCCTGTTTGCACCAAGACGTTCGGCGATGGCTGCCCCTTCATCGTTTCGGGTTGTAACCCACACTTCAAAGCCAGCGGCCCTGCCCATCTGAATAAGAGCGGTCGCCATGCCGCCCGAAGCTCCCTGCACTAGCAATGACTGGCCAGGCATCAGTCGGGATTTGGTAAAAAGCGAGCGATAGGCCGTGAGCCAGGCCGTGCTGAGCAGGGATGCGTTGAGCGGAGAGAGACCTTGAGGAATGGGTAATGCGTTGCGCTTCGGAACCGCGACATAGTCGGCCATCGTCCCGGGCACGAGCTCGCTGATAACGTGCCAGTAAGGGTCGATCGTTTCGTCGCCCTTCCAGTCATCTGTTCCCATCACCGGGTAGAGCACGACCGGCGTCCCGTCGTCGAGCACTCCTGCGGCATCATTGCCTAGAATCATTGGGAAAGGGATAGGCTCCTCCTGGGAAGTCATTCCCCGAAGAGTGAACACGTCGTGCCGGTTCAGGCTGGCGTGGGTTACCTTTACGCGCACCCAACCCTCTTTAACGACCGGATCAGGTTGTTCTCCGACGACTACTGAGGCGAGTGGGTCGTTGAAATTCGCTTCTTTCGCATAAACGGCAAACATCGTCGCTCCTTTTAGCAAGAATTAAAAAGCTTGGCGCAGCGCTGGCGCACCAAGCGCGCTCGCCGGTCGGTTTTGCGGTACCATCGCCCGCGTGCAGGGAAGGAAGCTCGAGCGTTTTGGCGCGCGGTTGTTGTCTTGCGTCGATTTGATTGAGGTTGGCCTCGCACGATGGCAGTTGGCGAATGACGATCGTCTTAGCGCCAACTTTCGGGCTGTGCATGACGTCGAAAGCAGCTAAGAGAGTGATCGTTGACGATGCCGACCGCCTGCATCCATGCGTAGGTGATCGTAGGGCCGACAAATTTGAAACCGCGCCGCTTCAATTCCTCAGAGATCGTCTCGGAGAGGGTCGTGGTCGCAACCCAGCTTTTCCCGTCACCTAGAACAGGAATGCCGTTCGTGAAAGACCAGCAGAATTCCGAGAAATCCTCGCCGCGATCCTGCATCTCGCAGTAGATCTGTGCGCCCTTGATCGTGGCTTCGATTTTGGCCCGCGCGCGTACGATGCCAGGGTCCGCCATCAAGCGCATAATATCTCGCTCGTCAAAAATAGCGACCTTGGCTGGATCAAAATCTGCGAAGGCGGTCCTAAAAGCACCCCGCTTGCGAAGGATGATGCTCCAGGAAAGTCCTGCCTGGAATCCCTCTAGCATGAGCATTTCCCACAGCATGCGCGGATCTCGCTGCGGTACGCCCCATTCGGCATCATGATATTCCCGCATCATCGGATCATCTTGAGCCCAACTGCACCGCTCGCAGGATGAAGTTTTAAGCATTGTTAAGGCTTTCTTTCGATCACCGCCGATCATTGCCAACTGCTCCAAGTAGCAATCCGTGACGGCTTTCCCATGGTCAGGCAACAGCTAGTTCCCGGCATCCGCTCTCGCGCGAATGCCGGGTCGCACCCTTAGACAGTTCGGATAGTCCCGCCATCGATGACAAACTCGGCGCCGTGGATTGCAGCAGCCCGGTCGGATGCGAGGTAGGCGATGAGGTCGGCCACCTCTTCTGGTTCAGCTCCCCGCCCGATAGAGATCCCGCCCAAGACATCGAGCACGGACTGCCGCGCGTCCTCGATCGTGCCGCCATTGGCTTTCCGCAACATTTCGAGAAAGTCTTGAGTAGCATCAGTCATAATCCAGCCGGGAGAGACGGAGTTGACCCGCACGCCCTTGGGACCGAGTTCTTTCGAGATCGACTTGCTATAGGTCCGCAATGCGGCCTTTGCGGAAGCATAACCTGTCGTGGACTCGGGCAGCGGAAGGACGGACTGAATGGAGGTGACATGGACCACAGTGCCCTTGCCCCGTTCAAGCATCTGCGGGATCATCAGGCGATCGAGACGGACGGTCGCCAGCAAGTTAAGGTTCAGTTCGGCGAGCCAGTGGTCATCCGTCAGCGCGGCGAAGCCACCTGCCGGCGAGGCCGAGCCGCCGATAACATGGGCAAGAATGTCGATGCCGCCCAGCCGCTCAAGTGCGACCTTGGCTAGGGCTTCGCTACCTTCCGCATTGGTCAGGTCCGCCTGAACATATTCAACGCCCTCGATCCGATCCTTGATCGTGCGGGCGGCCGTGACGACGCGAGCGCCACCGGCGAGAAACCGCTGAACTGTTGCGCGGCCCAGACCTTTGGTGCCGCCGCTTATGAGGACGCGCTTGCCGGCGAACTCGTTGGGATCTGCCTGAATGCTCATATCGTGGTCTCCAGAACTTTGATGGCGTCATTTGCCAGCGTGAAGCGATAGGTGAAGCGGAGTGGGCTGCCGGGGAATTCACCATGAGCGGGACCCTCGAGCACGACCTTGCCCTCTTCTTCCCGAGAGGTTTCGGGCTCGAAGATCGCCTTCACCGCGATCGCTTCGTCCCTGAGCAACTTGCGGATCTCAGTCGGCCCCTCGTAGCGCTTGCCGTTGTCGATAAAGATGGCGTTTTCGGAGAAGTGCTTCATCATGCCCTCGAGATCGAGATGGGCATTCGCTTCAATATATTCGGCGATCGGTTTGGGTAGGTTCAGTGACATGTTCATCTCCTGGGTGGTGATGACGCCAATTTAGCGGTGGACTTTTCGCCTGATAAGCAAGATAAATCGCCATGAGGTATCACGGAAAGCGGGACAATGACGCGTCATTCGCTGATTGAGCTTGAGGCTGTTCTCGCCATCGTTAGGTGTGGCTCGTTCCGAGCCGCAGCTACCGATCTTGGCATATCGACGACGGCCATCAGCAATGCGGTGGGCAAGTTAGAGCGCCAGCTTGACGTGCGATTATTCAATCGTACAACGCGAAGTGTTTCCCTTACCTATGCGGGACGCATATTCGTGGCACAGGTTAAACCATCGCTTGAGGGTATCCAGAAAGCCATGAACACGGCGCGCTCCCAGCAGGAGACACCTTCTGGCATACTGCGGATCAATGCCTTCGCTACTGCAGCGCGCGAAATCATGGCGCCGCTGGTTTTGAGCTATTTGCAGCGCTATCCGCAGGTCCATATCGATATCGTCACGGAAGGCCGCCTCGTCGATGTCGTGGCGACGGGCTTTGATCTGGGGATCCGAAGCGCGGATTTTGTGCCGAGCGACGCAATCGCCATTCCGCTCGGCAAAATGAGACGCATGGCGATTGCCGCATCGCCAGCCTTTTTCGAAGAAAGGGCTGTCCCACGAGTGCCGCAGGAACTGCTCTCCTATCCTTGCGTTCGAGGGCGGCTTCCCGACGGCACATTGCTCCGATGGCGGTTCGAGAAGGATGGCGAACAACTGCAACTCGACGTCGAGGGGCCTATCACTCTTGACGAAGCATCCCTGGCGCGGATTGCGGTGACGAACGGCGTGGGGATCGGCTATTTCATGGAAGCCGATGTGAGGGATGACTTCGCTACAGGACGGCTTGTACGCATTCTCGACGACTGGACGCCACCTCTTGCGCCGTTGTGCCTCTATTACTACAATCGGCGCAATTCCTCCGCGGCCTTCCAGGCCTTTATCGCGGTTGCGCGTGACTTCGCAGCCGGACGGCTTTCGCCAACCTAAGCGGGCTAATTTGCGTCAGCTACGCTGCGCTTACGGCGGGTTGAACAACGCCGATCACATTGTTTTAAAGCGGGCACCCCGACCCAAGTAGTCGGGGCGAGGCTTGTTTGTTAGCAGTACAATGGGCTAACAAAATGCGCTACGTTAGTCGTTCGGGTCCGTTTTAGATATCTCGATTGCGAAGGGGTCATTGTTCGGATCGTCACTCCAGATATATTCAGCACCTTTGGCGCGACGCTCGGCGGCCTCACGCCCGTAGACCTTCTCGACGATCGCTAGAGACATATCGGTGCCTGCGGATACGCCCGATGATGTGATGTACTTTCCGTCTTCGACCCATCGGGCGTGGCCTACCCATTCTACTTTGCCACTTTGGCTTGTGGCCCATTTCCAGGCGAGTTTATTGGTCGTCGCCTTGCGTCCATCCAGAAGGCCAGCTTTAGCCAGGATCGCAGCTCCGGTGCACACAGACGTCGTGAGCTCAGTGCCCTGATCCTGCTTGCGAACGAAGTCGAGCATAGCCTGGTTGCTCACTTCTTTGCGAGTTCCGCCACCGCCGGGGACCATAACGATGTCAAATTGCGGCGCGTTCGCAAATGAGTAGGACGCGACCGAATCTAGTCCCTGCGCGGAACGAACCGGGCCTGCCTTCTCAGCGACAAAAACGACTTTGTAGTCGGGCAAGCGTCCCCACATCTGGACTGGTCCGAAAACGTCAAGCGTTTCAAATTCAGGGAACAATACAATCCCGATCGTCTTTGTTCTGTCTTTTGCGGGTTCGGTTTGGCTGCTGGTCTGGTTCATCGTTCCATTCGCATTTGATGGGGCGTTTTGAGCAAAAACACTGCCAACTGAAAGGATTAAGCTAAGGCTTAGAATTGTCGTTTTCAACATTGCATTTCTCCATTTTGGCAGCCGAGGGTGGCGCCAGAGTTGTTGATTTATCGATTTGACGCTATCGCGGGTTAGTTGTTGGAGGCAGAGTTGCCGTCCGAGATAAGAGCGTCGTTAAATTTCGCGGCAATCAGGTATGTGAGGGAGGAGCGCGCGGCCATACGGGTGTATGCTTGAGACCGGCAAGGGGTGTCGCTTGGCATGTGCTCGGCATTCTGGAGTTTGAGTTAAGTGGGCGAAGGATTGCCTCTGACCCACCCGGTGCGTGAGCATCCGGGAGCTGAAGAAGAACAATGCAGAGAATGCAGCAAGCGAGGTGTCTGTTGGTCTCTGAACCATCGGGGCTACGGTCGACGCCACCGATGCTACAGATCGGGTTACCGAATGCATCCACCAGCTCGCTCGACACCAGGATGGATGTGGATAAGCCCGGAACGATGGTGAGCTGCATTGCAAGCGCGATCGATAGGCAAAGCACGACAGCGCGGATGAATTGATAGCGGAGGGATAATGATCGCGAAAGCGAACCCGTACGCTCTTTGCCGAATTTCAGATCGGACATAAAGGTTTCCTGAGAGCATCATTTCGCGCGCTACCACAATTTGGTTTGGCTGGCGCATCTGCGGAAACGTCAGGAAAAAATCGGTGGGCCTCGCGGCGCGGTGTTAGGTGGGACAAGTTGCCGATAGAGCGCTTCTTTGCGGAGAGGGGTAGCGCGGTCGGGGCCGCGAAGAAGCCTCAGCCCCACCGCGTCGGACGGGGTCGGCAACAGAATATGAGCACTAAGCCGGCATGTCTCGCAACCCGCCTTGGATCCGTGTCTGTCGTGGCTTTTACGATCGACGTCAGATGGCAGACATAGGATGGGCACGGTTCCGTCGGGAAGAGTGTATTGGGCTAGTTCGTTGAGCGGAATCGAGCAACCGCCAACATCGGGAATTTTATGAGCGAGGCCGATAAATAGAATTGCAATGGCGCAGAGGAAGCGCACCATGCAATATCTAACCGATCTTAGTTGGTCGCTCATCCTACCCCTCGACGGACAATGTGTAATACTACTGTCCGATTGAGCGACACTCAATGCGGCAAAAATGCCGCGCTGTGTTTTGTTGCACCCTCCGTCCGGTGACATGGTAATCGCATCAATATGCAGCGTGCCAGACGACTGACTTAAAATTACAGCTGGGGCAGGGCGTCGTCGCGGTTGTCCATCACTACCAGAAAACCTTCTAAGCGAAGTTCGTGAATTGGCGAGCAATCCGCTCCAGATGGTACTCTTGATCAATTATGGTAGCGCGCTTCTTCAGCTTGGCGATGGCATTGCTCAAGCCTATGACCACACCGAGATCATAGGCGGCTTCCCGGACTGGTCGCGAACAGTAACCACGAGGACCGCGCTGATCCGGTGGGACCAATCCTAAGATTTATCCCTCTTTTCGCAATGCCCCATCCACATTTGTCCCGCTTATGGTGTCGACAATGCTGCGTTATCTTCCAGTCAGTCGCTCGATAGAACGTCGAAAACACGCCCGAAGCGGCAGGCGAAGAAAGGAGGTGTCGATGCGACTAGCTAACGAGGATTTATCAGGTGTCGTGAGAAAAACCGTATAGGCGATCCATATGCAGTCCTGCGTTCTCCGTAGGTTCAACGTCCACTGGTCTTGGCATACCGACCGCCTGGCGGGGTATTCTGGACGGATGTCTCGCGAAACTAGACCGCTCCGGTCAGGCGGGCGCATCCCATCCGCCAATTTGCAGATAGATCTCGTCGCGCAAATGCCGCACGTCGTGGTTCAAAGCTGCGAGTTGCTGCGGTGTCTGCGCAGAGACTGCGAGCAGAGTGTTGCTGAGGCAGCCAGCCTTGTGCTGCAAGGCCTGACCCTGATCGGTCAGAGTAACCAAGACCTGCCGTTCGTTGCTGAGATTGCGTGCCCGTTGCACTAATCCGGCGCCCTCGAGACGCTTTAGAAGTGGCGTCAAGATACTGGAATCCAAGCCAAGCTGATCAGCGATAGACACAACCGTCTGCTGATCTTGGGCCCATAGGACGTTCAGGACGAGATACTGCGGGTATGTCAACCCGAGCTCGTCCAGGAGCGGTTTGTAGGCTCGCTGTAATGCGATACCCGCGGTGTAAATCGCATAGCACAGCTGGTCGCGCAGGGGCGGGGGATCATTATAGCGTTGAGACATTTCGAACTCCTATGACACGCTTATCCCCAACTTATCGCAAAAACCAATATCGCGATAATAAAGACGTTGACGGGCATCAGAAAACGTGAAAGATTAAAGTTATCGCGATAATTATTATCGCTAAAAACATAAGGAGAAAGCCATGACAAGCAAGACAATCACCACCGTTTCCGTAATCGCAGCTGCAGCCACCCTTTCCGCCTCATTGCCGTCAGCCGCTGACACGTTACCGCAAGACCAGAAGGTCAAGAACGTCGTCCTGGTCCACGGCGCATTCGCAGACGGTTCTGGCTGGAAGGGTGTTTACGACAACCTGACAACGCGAGGGTACCGCGTCACGATCGTGCAAAACCCACTGACATCTCTGGCAGACGATGTTGCCGCTACCAAGCGTGCTCTTGAGCGGCAAGACGGTCCGGCCATTCTCGTCGGTCATTCCTGGGGCGGGACTGTCATCACTGAAGCTGGCATTGATCCGAAGGTCGCGGGCTTGGTCTATGTCTCCGCTCTCTCTCCTGATGCCGGCGAGACGACAGGCCAGCAGTACGAAGGATTTGCGCCTGCGACGGAATTCGTCATCGAAACCACGAAAGACGGTTTTGGCTACGTTAGCCCCGCCAAGTTTAAGGCCGGTTTCGCGCATGACGTCAGCGATGCCGAGGCCGCGTTCATGAGCGCTTCCCAGGTCCCGATCAACATGTCGGCCTTCGGCACAAAGCTCGAACATGCGGCCTGGCGCACCAAGCCCAGCTGGGCTGTTATCGCAACCGAAGACAAGGCCTTCGATCAGGCCATGTTGATCCATATGGCTGAGCGCATCAACGCTAAGATCACCAAGGTTTCGGCAAGCCACGCTCTGTTCATGACCCAGCCGGGTGCCATCGCTGATACCATCGATGAGGCCGCCAAGACCGTTTCCGCCAAAACGGAGTGACCAAAAATGCCTCGGCAGGAACAACCAGTCCTGCCGAGGTCTCATGTCTGTCGTTCAAGTGTCGTGTCAATATTCAACGCCGATTGACACGCGTGAGCTCGATGCTGTCATCGCCCAAAGAGGCAAGCCACGAACAGTTGTCTCCAACAACGGCACGGAGATGACCAGCTTGGCCGTTCTGGAATGGTGCCAAAGCACGCATGTCGAATGGCATTGTATCGCACCGGGCAAACCCATGCAGAATGGCTTCGTAGAAAGCTTCAACGGCAGCTTCCGTGACGAATGCCTCAACGAAACACTGTTCTCGTCACTGGCGCAGGCGAGTATCGAAATCACCGCATGGAAGGAGGACTACAATCGGAACAGACCGCATTCTTCACTGGGCAACATTACACCCAGCGAATTCGCAATGAAAATGGCTATGGAAAAACAGGCCGCATAAGGCCAGATTGGAAAACCCAAGACTCTACTGAAAATTTGAGGGACGATGGGTCTCAGGTCACATCATCCGTCCGTCGGAAGCCCGCTTATCTGTCAGTAGGTGGAGATGCCAAGTGTCCGCTGAGTAGTCCGCATGGCTTGCTCGAAAGGTTCGTCGGTGCGAACGATCCGTCCCATCACGCTGGCGCCGAGCCAGAGACTGTAAAGTGAGGCAGCAACATGTCGTGGGTCGTCATCAATCGTGAGTGAGCCTTCGATGGCACCCGATACTAGCGCATCTGCTAACCGTGCTATGACCCGCTCGGTTCCAGCTTTAAGGGCGAGGCGCATGGCTTCAGAAAGGTCAGCAACCTCAGCACCCAACTTCACCGCCAATCCACGCTCTTGAAAATCGTGCTCTTCATTGTCTGGATTCCATTTTTGCCACCAAAGGATCAGCCGCTCGGCCATGTTGAGCCCCGGCATCGCGCATGCGGCATCCATTTCGACATGATAGCGGTCGAAGTAGGAGCTAAGCACTGCTTCGCCAAACGCATCCTTGGACGTGAAGTAATGATAGAAGGACCCCTTTGGAACGCCGGCATTGGCGAGGATCTCATTTAGACCGACAGCCGAAAAGCCTTTTTGGGCCATGATTCTGCGTCCTGCCGCCAGGATGATCGCGCGTGTGTTCGTTTCGGGACTCTTCGGTTGCATCATTTCCGCATAACTCCCTGTCTATCTAACGTCCAGCGCTAAGTTGCAGCCGAACGAGATCTTCCTACAAAAAATCATCCACGAGTCTAGACGACCGGTCTAATTGAAGCTATATAGATTCTCGCACGCCAACGGATCGGAGTGCACCCGGATAAGGTGGTCGGTGTTGTGATGCCTTTCGCTATTCCGTTGTTCTCGAACCCCAGATGGAGAGTTAAATGTCAGACCAGACCAGTTTTGCAGTTGTTAAAGAGTTTTATGACAGTTTCGTGCGTGGCGATATTGATGCCGTGGTCGCGACCTTGAGTGACGAACTCGATTGGCGAGAATCGGAAAACTTCTTGCTTGGTGATCGCAATCCATACTTGTCGCCAGCGGCGGTCGTAGACGGCGTCTTTAGCCGCATCGCCAGGGAATTTTTGGGTTACGACGCTGGGCCTACCGAGTTGATTGACGGCGGCGATATCGTTGTGGCCGTGGGCCGATCCAAAGGGGTCATGGCCTCGACCGGAAAGCCTTTCGACGCGCAATATATGCATGTTGTGCGCGTTGCAAATGGCAAGATCGTCAGTTTCCATCAGGTAATCGACACGCTTGAAATCTGGCGTTCCCAGCAGATCGACTAAGTTCAAATCATGGGCGGCACCGAGGTTTGTGACGATCATTGCTATCGTTGCCGTCGTTTATTCACAAACATTGCGGCCCATTCGCTGCAACGCCACTTGGCGATGCCGTGGCGAGCCGGTGGAGCTTGCTCTCAGACGGCCGCAACAGATTGTTAAGTATACAGGTCGCGAGTGAGTGACTGTGTCTTGAGAGTATAAAGGAGACTTCGATGACGCTTGTAGGTAAGAAGGCGCTCGTGACCGGTGGAAGCCGGGGCATTGGCGCGGCGATTGCGAAGACGCTTGCTGTTGAAGGCGCTGACGTCGCGATCACATATGAAAAGTCAAAGGATCAAGCCGATGCGGTTGTGTCCGAGATCAAGCGGCTTGGCCGCTTCGCCGTGGCGATCCAGGCTGACAGCGCGGACATAGGGGCAATTCAGGCCTCCGTTGACAAGGCGGCCGCAGAACTCGGTGGCCTCGACATCCTTGTCAACAACGCCGGCATCATTCGCATGAACGATCTCGCCGATATTGCCATCGAGGATGTTCAAGCTCTGCTAGATGTCAACTTGCGCGGGCCGATCGTCACGAGCAAGGTTGCCTTGGCCCACCTGAAGGATGGCGGTAGCATCATCACAATTGGCAGCTTCTTTGCGGATCGCGTGCCGTATGGCAGCCTTGGTGTCTACGCTGCCACGAAGTCTGCTCTTACCGCCTTCAATCAGGGACTTGCACGTGAACTTGGGCCGAAAGGCATCACAGCGAACATTGTCCAGCCTGGCTCGATCGACACGGATATGAACCCGGCCCACGGACCCTTTAGCGATCCGATGCGACAGCTGACCGCTTCGGGCCGCTTTGGTGAAGGTGCGGAGATCGGGCATGCTGTCGCCTATCTGGCCAGTGACAAGGCGCGTTACATTACTGGCACAACGCTGACAGTGGATGGAGGCGCCAACGCGTGAGCGGAATTAGTAGGCCCGGCGGGCTTCCCACCGGGCTGCCAGGATGGAGTGATGAAACTGTAATTTGGTCCTCAAGCCGAGGTCCAGATCGTAGCGAATTCCTCGAGGAGATCTGACCGCTCCGCGATCACTCTAACTGCGAGGGCCGCACTCTTCGCGACCGAGACAAGACGCTCTGTCGACCAGCCCTGTCGGGCGTACGCGGACAACCCATGCATGACGGACGCCACCAAGTCGCTGACTGGCTCCGCCACGTCCGGTCTCGCGATGGCAACAAGTTCGCGAACGCGAACGCGGCCGCCCTCGGCGAGTCTTCTGGCCGTGTTCGCTGCGTCAGCATCGCTGCAGTTCCGCGTTGCGTCGAGTACAAGACAGCCCTTTGCCACGTTATCTTCGCTGTACGAGACGGCACGAGCTATGAGGAACTTCTCAATTGCCACCGCCATGGGGTCCTTCTCGACCATCAACTCGTCGATCGAAAGAGCAGAGGCGGCGTAACGGTTCAAAATCTGTTGGAAGAAGTCTGCTTTGCTGCCAAATGCGGCGTAGAAGCTGGGAGCAGCGATGCTGAGCGCGCAAGTTAGGTCCGACAACGAGACGCCGTCGAAGCCGCGCTCATGAAAAAGCCTCTCCCCCACGATCAACGCCGTTTCCATATCGAACGATCGTGGCCTTCCAGGTCGACCAATTTTTTTATCGCTCACTAAAAAAACTCCTTGCGGCTTATCCGTTTCGTATATATATAGTGCGCACTAAAGAAATTCGCAATGCGCGATTATCGACCCGTCAATATTAGGCGAAACGTATGTAGCGCCGGTCCGCCCTGCCTAATCTACGGCCCTCATTAAGGATACGTCTCATGGAAAGCCGGAAAATCAGTGAACTCAACTATCCACCGGAAAAGCGTGAACATGCAGCATGGGGTGCCGTCGTCTCGTTGGCCCTTGGCGTCTTCGGTCTTGTGACGGCAGAGTTTCTGCCGATAAGTCTCTTGACGCCGCTGTCGGAAGATCTGGGCATTAGCTCGGGCGTTGCTGGACAATCCATTACCGTTACGGCTCTCGTAGCCGCCATCGCGGCGCCAGGCGTCGTCATCGGCACGCGCAATATCAATCGGCGCTGGACGCTGCTCGCTCTGACTATCACGCTTATTATTTCCAGCATGCTGGCTGCTTTTGCCACAGGTCTGGTCACACTGTTCGCCTCACGCGTGCTTCTGGGCATTGGTCTCGGCGGCTTCTGGGCAATGGCGGGGGCGCTGGCGTTGCGTTTGGTGCCGTTGCATCTTCTGCCACGGGCAATGGCCATCATCCTTACCGGCGTTTCGCTTGCGACCGTCTGTGCCGCACCTGCCGGGGCGTGGATCGGCTCCACGCTTGGTTGGCGGGCCGCCTTCGTCATCGCTGCCATTGTTGGCGTTGTGGCGATTGTCACGCAAATGCTCACCATTCCATCTTTGCCGCCTGCCGGTGCACCAAGTTTCGGCACAATGCTGAAGCTGCTGCAACGTCCGCGTATCCGCGTGGGTCTGCTTACGATCGTCTTCGTCATGTCAGGCCATTTCGCAGGCTACACCTATGTGCGTCCCTTCCTGGAGGATGTGCCGCATATGGGCGTCGAAACCATCTCGCTGGTGCTGCTGGTCTATGGTGTCAATGGGTTTTTCGGCAATCTCTTCGGTGGCTTCATGTCGGAGCGCAGCACCACTTGGTCGGTCATCATCGCAGCCATGCTGATTGCGGTGTCGGCTTCGGTCCTGGCACTGGCCGGCGCTTCACCTCTCGTCGCAGGTCCTGCCATCGCCGCCTGGGGCTTCGGCTTCGGCGCGGCGCCTGTCAGCGTTCAAAGCTTCATAACCAAATCGGCCTCGGATGAGGCGGAAAGTGCTGGAGCGCTGATGCTGACCACGATCCAGATCGCTATTTCCAGCGGAGCCCTTCTCGGCGGCTTGCTGATTGATCTTCAGGGGCCGGTTATGGTGTTCGTTTTCGTTGCGGTCGCAACCCTGCTCGGCGCATCCGTCATGGCCTCGCGCAGGGGCATGTTGCTGCGCACCGAACCTTCGCAGCCTTGATCGGAACGCCTAGAGCGTTTCTATTTACGCAGAAACGGTCGAAGTTATCCTACCTGATCTCGCGACGCTGTGTGTCAGGAGTCCAAGGCTGGGCTGAGGATTATTCTCAACCCCAATACATCGAGCCGAAGGATCTGTATTTCGCAACCATCTAGGAAACCAAAATGGCAGATGAACTTTCAAGACGGCATCCCATGGCCGTTCTTATAGCTGTGTGCTTAGCCTCCGCATCGATGCCGCTAGCATTTACGGGGCCAACCGTGGCCTTGCCGAGTATAGGCAAGGCACTCGGCGGATCTCCCGTCTCTATCAATTGGGCAACGAATGCCTATCTCCTGACCTTCGGAAGCATGCTTCTCGCGGCCGGGGCACTGGCAGACCGATATGGTCGCAAGCGAGTATTTGCCTTCGCGACGGCCGGGTTCGCCATTCTCTCGGCGATGCTCGCTTTTGTGCCTGACATGACGAGCTTTAATCTAATTCGAGCGGCTGAAGGTGTCATGGCAGCTGCCGCGATGTCGGCGGGGATGGCTGCTTTGGCGCAGGAGTTCGAAGGTTCTGGACGGTTGCGGGCGTTCAGTTTCGTTGGTGTGAGCTTCGGCGTCGGCCTCTCGCTCGCGCCGATAGCATCAGCTTATCTGTACGAGATGTTCGGCTGGCGAAGCATCTTCGGTCTGGTCGTTGCGTTCGATGTAGCCGCTTTCGCCCTCGGCACTTTCTATATGGTAGAGACGCGTGATCCAGCCGCCACAACGGTCGACTGGCCGGGGTGTGTAAGCTTTACGGTTGCACTTGCGGCCCTGACAACAGCGATACTCGAGGGCCCCGGCCGTGGTTGGTCCGACCCGATGGTAGTCGCCTTTTTTGCGGTAGCCATTGCGTTTCTAATCGCATTTGTTTTCATTGAGCGACGCGTTGCCCGCCCCATGTTGGATCTGGATTTGTTTCGCTACCGGCAGTTTGCAGGTGTCCAACTTCTTGCCGCCGCCCCTGCCTATGGTTTCGTCGTGCTTCTCATCCTGCTTCCTATCCGACTCGTAGGAATTGACGGTATGTCCGCTCCAGAGGTTGGCCAAACCATGTTCGCCATGTCGGCACCTTTGCTAGTACTGCCGCTGCTTGCGGGATCGCTGACCCGTTGGCTGTCACCCGCAACGCTTTGTGGCCTCGGCCTCGTCGTCTCCAGCCTGGGCGTGTTTTGGCTCGGCCTCGTTCCGATCGGCGCTCGACCGGCCGACTTCGTTCCGGCTCTCCTTGTCATCGGCGTCGGCATCAGCTTTCCGTGGGGACTGATGGATGGACTTGCGGTTAGTGTTGTGCCGAAAGAGCGAGCAGGCATGGCTGCAGGGATTTTCGGTACCGTTCGGGTCGCTGGCGAAGGCATCGCCTTGGCGCTGGTCACGGCACTGCTGAGCGGCTTAGCGCAGTCCCAGGTTTCGAAAATTGTTTCGCAACCAACGACTTCATCTCTAATTGCGGAGCGACTTTCGACGGGCAATTTTGGAGGTGCTTCTGCGCTCGCTCCTGAGGTCCCGCAACCGACACTTCTCGCAAGTTACGGTGACGCGTTTGGCACGCTTACGCTATGCTTGGCGGCCGTCACACTCATCACGGCGGTGGTTGTATTCGTCTCGTTGCGGCGACCGGCTGTTGCCCAAGAGTGAATACCGAAGTGGCGCGGCCTCACTTTCCACAAGATGAGTGAAAGCCGCGCTGCTACCAAAGATTCGGCATAGTCGAATCGTGAGCCGCGATTGGACAAAATCCCTGGGTGTTTGCTGTTTCGGGCGCCAATGTCATCGTCATAAGATAGTGATGATAGCGGCCTCGTAACCGGGCGACGGGATGCGCGTCTTATTGCACCATGATCCCCATGTGCAGCGGTTGGCCCTGCTTCCCTCACGTGTTCTGCAACCGCGGAGGATTAATTCTCAGAGGTTCTACTTGCCTGGTGATGCCGTGATTATGATAATGGTGGTGGTGATCATCATGGACGTCTAAATTATGTGGAGGCCAGGCGCGTGACAATTCGGCGGCCTGGCCATGCGGCGTATGAAGATAGGACCGATGCCAGTGCTCTGCCGCGTCGGCGACTTCATTCGATGACAGGGGGCCTGCGAAGGTCATGATACTGAATAGATGAAGATCGTGAGCGCAAACCCGCACGCTGGCCGACTTCAGATCGAAAATAAAGGGCTTCTGAAACCTCAGCACATCGTCGCCGGTGTCGTCGCGGACAATGGTTGTCATTTTTTTGGAGGACTAGAGCCCTAGCCTAAATCCCGTCGTCATCAGACATGGATGGTGTGTCTTCGGCTTTAAGTCCCCTCAGTAAGGGTGAAGAATTACTTATCGTAATCACAGGACGCCGGCACCTAACCTGCCACCCGACATACCGTCACGAGTCTTGCAGCCGAAGGCCGTGGCAACAGCGCAAACTGGGGTCCAAGGGAAAAAAACATCGAAAGCGGAGGCGTCAGATACCGAACCCTAAGGACGCAACACCGCAAAATGCGGTGTTGCGCTATTCCGTTACCAGGCAGGCGGACCGGCAAACGCCGCCGGGGAGGTGACGACGGTGATGAGAAGCGCGGCAGCCGCAAGGTTGAGTCGCACCCACACATTTCGGTTGATCATGGACTAATCTCCTCTAAAGAAACACTCAAACCGCTGAGTGCACAGTATTATTAAGGTCGGGTTCACCAGAAACGATTACAGATATTGTCCTTTCGATTTCACCAGTAACGGTTTCAAGATCGCCTGATCATACACTCGGCTTCAACTTTAAGCGTAAGCTGCATGGCTTCGGAAAGGTCTGCAATCTCCGGACCAAGCTTCCAGTTCGAGCTCTTGAATGTCGTGTCCTTGAATGTACGGGTTTCAGTTCCACCGCCAAAATGTGAGATGATCTGCGATGTCAAGACACGTCATCGAGCACGCGTCATCCATCTCGACATAATAGCAGGCAAAACAAGAGCTGAGCACTGGCCCACCGAACACATCTTTGGCGGTTGGACGGCAATACCGAAGAATGACGCCTTGTTGGATTGGCAACGAGACGCCGGACGTTGTTAATCTAAATCTAAACCTTCTTGGAGGATTGACTTCTGCACAGCGCCGCGACTTTTGACACGCTCATACCAACGTTGCAGGTTTTCCAGCCGGTCGAAGTAAATGGGTGTGTTATAATATGACTTTAGCCACGGTGCCTGGCCCCATCCCGTCAAGGCGAACAGGTAGGCGTCGGCAACCGTAAAGTTGTCCCCCATGAGGAAAGGCTTTTCGGAGAGATGTTCGTTGATCCATGCATAGCGTTTTTCTAACTTCGGCCGTGCGGTCTCTATGTAATCGCCTGCCAGACGCGCATAAATAAGCGGAATGAAGCCCTTGTGGATTTCCGTTGACAAGAAGCTGAGCATCTCCTGTAGCTGGTAGCGCTTAAAAGTCCCGTTTGCCGGAGCCAAACCCAGCTCGGGCTTCAGGTCTGCGAGATATTGAACAATAGCAGGACCTTCGCAAAGCACATTTCCGTCGCTCAGTTCGAGCGCTGGAATGTAGCCGTGGGGGTTCACCGTGTAGAAGTTCTGCCCCTCTTCGGTCGTGTGATCGTTGTTATTGACTCTTACGTACTCTACATCGAGGCCTAATTCGTTCGCAACGATATGAGGGGCAAGTGAGCACGCAGCAGGCATGTAGTAGAGCTTCATTATCCACATCTCCGTCGATTTCAGTCGTTTGTTCGCTTAGAGCGTGAGATCGATATAAGCGAAGCGGTATAGAAGCGTAAGAACGCAAAACTTTTTCATCTAGGTACATAAATTATACCTAGTGTGGCGAGAGGTTACGTGATGAAGAACACGGTGTCCGGCTGCTCTGTTGAGGAGGCCATGCAGTTGCTCGGTGGACGCTGGCGTCTGCTTATCGTTTACTTTCTCGTGGACGGACCACGTCGTTTTAATGAACTTCGACGTCTGATGCCTGGCATTTCACAGCGAATGCTTACAATCGATCTCCGTGCTCTAGAAGAAGCAAACCTTGTTCAACGAACCGTCTATCCCACCGTACCTATCAAAGTGGAATATGCTCTCACAGAGGATGGAAAGCGCCTGAACAAAGTGGTGACCGTTGTTCAGGAATTTGGCTTGTGGCTAAAAGGACGGGATGCTGCTTAACTCATTATAGCAACGGCGGGCCTTTGAGACGCCCAGCGAGATTGGACCGCGATATGCCCAGGATATCTGCCAGAGACTTCACAGGGAAGCGTCCTTCAGCAACGAGATCGCCCGCGATATCGGGTTTTTTTATAATTTAAAAGGAACTCCGCAAAGAATCTCGTTCTCCGACATCCTACGCTCAAGCTCGCGCAGCGGTCGGATAGGCGACCACGCTAGCCTCAACGATCTGGCCCTCTGAACATGGCCCGTATGGTCGCTGAAAAATCCGAAGCTATCGTCTCTTTATAGGAAGTTTTCGCGAGCATAGATACGAAGATCCAAGCCCATGGGGCGTCCAAAACTGCAATTGTAACGCTTGCAGCAATTTCTGTCGTGCTTATGAAACAGCGTCTGTCTACCAGTTTCACCGCAAGCGGTAATCGGTCTTGTTGCAGTTAGGCGGACAATAGATATCGCCGCTCGCGATCACGTAATTAAGAGGTTTGCTAATGGTTCAAATAGGTCAAATCGCCCCGAATTTTGTACAGAATAGTACTGATGGGCTGATCGAATTCCACAACTGGCTTGAGGATAGCTGGTGCGTTCTTTTTAGTCATCCGAAGAACTTTACGCCGGTTTGCACGACGGAACTTGGAGAAGTGGCGCGTCTGAAGGACGAGTGGGGAAAAAGAGGCGTAAAGGTGCTTGGCCTGTCGGTTGATTCCCTTGAGAATCATCCAATTTGGGCAGAAGATATAGCCCAGACACAGGGACAAACTGTAAACTTCCCGCTGCTTGCCGATGACGATCGATCTGTATCGGCGCTCTACGGGATGGTACACCCCGACTCTGATCCCCTGCTCACGGTCAGAGCGGTTTTTGTAATCGACCCTAAAAAGAAAGTCCGGCTTACGCTCAACTACCCGCCAAGCGCCGGAAGAAATTTCGTAGAAATTCTCCGTATCGTGGATAGCCTGCAGCTCACTGATCGCGAAAAGGTTTCCACTCCCGTCAACTGGAAACTTGGAGAAAAGGTAATTGTCTCGCCTATGGTGAGTGACGATGAGGCAGCTTCGCGGTTCCCTCAAGGGATTGAAAAGCAGAAAGACTACCTCCGTTATGTGAAGCTTTGAACAAGCTTGGCTGCAGCCGTTAGGGTTAGACGGGCGATTTCGTGAGACACTCGTCTAGCCGTTCCACTGGAACGACGCTCATAAGGAAGCCGACAAGTTTTGCGATGCTCGCGCAACGTCGGAAGGCGGTGGCTTAACCGAACACGTTGGATAGTCTTCATAAGGATGTGTGACCGGAACAGTGACATCTGCTCTGGATTTCCGACCAACGAGAAACTACCTACAATTTTTTCGATCATATGGCGCTTCTGCTAGAGCTTCTGGGTTGTAGGGATCAGTGACTTTCTGTTGTGCCTGCGATAAATTACAAGCCGTTTCTGCGTTGATCAGCGTGTTCGCGAACCCGCCAGTGTTGTTGCCCAACCACCTAAATGGCATCCAGTGATCAGGAGCATTTTCCTCTCCGCTCACAGAATTTTAGTATCAATTTAGTTGCTCAGGATAGCTTCGCGTGAATGGTACCGATTGTCTCTAGCGAAAGCGAAGCCTTGCGGGTTTTGCTCGTCGACAAGTGTTAGCAGCGCTTTTGGTAAAAAGGTGGTAGGTGCGTATTTCATTTGCAACATAAAAAAAATGATAGAAATGATACTGACATTGGGCGCTCCTAAGAAGGGATACCGTTGGGTATTTCAAATGGAGATCGTAGCAATGCAATATATGTCACATGAGGGTGCTGGCTTCGCCGAATGGATGGAGCGTCCGAATTTTGACTTCATCGTGTGCGGCGCCGGATCGAGCGGGTCAGTCGTCGCCGCTCGCCTGGCCGAGGACGGAAATGCTCGTGTTTTGCTCTTGGAGGCTGGAGGTGACGATAATTCGGAAACGGTCTCCAACCCCGCAAAATGGCCGCTGAATCTTGGAAGCGAACGCGACTGGGGCTTTATCGGTGAACCCGAGGAGCAACTTGCAGGACGCCGCCTACCGCTGAGCATGGGAAAAGGGCTCGGAGGAGGGTCCAGCATCAACGTGATGGTTTGGGCAAGGGGCCACCGAGAAGACTGGGAGCACTTTGCAACTGAGTCTGGCGATTCCAGGTGGGGTTATGAGTCTATTCTTGGGTACTATCGAAAGATTGAGAATTGGAAAGGCGCGCCGGATCAACTTCGCAGAGGTGTAGGTGGCCCTGTCCATGTGGAGCAATCAAACAACCCTCAGCCTATCGCAAAGGCGCTGTTGGGAGCTGCAAAGCTCGCTGGAATTCCTATCTTTGAAAGCGCTAATGGAGAAATGATGGAGAGCCCTGAAGGCGCGGCTATCGCAGAATCGCGTATCAATGGAGGCCAGCGAGAAACGGTCTTTCAGTCTTACATTTCTCGAGAGGAAACACGGCGGAACCTTACGATCTTGACTAACGCACTAGTCACCCGTGTTCTCTTCGATGGTCGGAAGGCTGTCGGGGTAGAGGTTGAGATCAACGGTCAAAATTTAAAGTTTTACTCTCGCTTTGAAACCATTCTATCTGCAGGAGCGATACACACACCAAAAATTCTAATGCAGTCTGGGATCGGCGACGCCGATGACCTGAGATCACATGGTTTGCCAGTCATCCAACATCTTCCGGGAGTTGGTCAGAATTTTCAGGATCATATCGCATTTGGTTGCACGTGGGCCTATCGGGAAGCGCAGGAGATCGGCGGAAGTGGGTGCGAGGCTACGCTTTATTTGCGAAGTGATTCCAGCCTTGACCAGCCCGATATTCTTCAATGCCAGCTTGAGTTTCCCGTGCCAGCGCCTGCCGAGGCAAATATTCGAACTCCTGAATACGGCTGGACGATGTTTGCGGGACTTGCTCAGCCAAAAAGCCGCGGAAGCCTACGCCTGAGAGGTCCAGGCGCGGCAGCCAAGGTACTCATTAGTCCCAACCCACTAAGCGAACCTGAGGACGTGACCGCAGCACTTAAAGCAATTGAATTATGCCGTGAGCTTGGCAACAGCCTCCCATTTTCCTCCCTTGTCTCCGGCGAAACGGCACCGGGCCCTCGAGACCGGGATGGTATGATCGACTTTATCCGTCGCACAGCTATGACCTACTGGCATCAATCCTGTACGGCGAAGATGGGGCGTGATGACCTGTCAGTCGTTGACAATGAGCTCCGGGTTTATGGCATTGAGGGCCTGCGAATCGCCGATGCGTCTATCATGCCGCGTATCACCACAGGTAACACAATGGCTCCATGCGTTGTTATTGGAGAGCGTGCGGCGGAACTGATAAGTGCGCAGCACGGGTTGACACAAAAACATGAGCTCCAGATCGCATAGACGGTCACCGCTGTTCGGGTGGGCTTCTTATGGGCCTACCCGAACAACTATGTCTCTTTACCGCTGAACATTAGGCTCGGCACCCGCCAGCAACGAATTTGGAATGCCTGACGATTTGATTGGATCGTTTTTGATTTCCATGTCGTTCGTGCTGTGGAGGCAGCGAAAGATGTGGCTCTGTATCGGTTCGGTGTAGCGGTTTCGTCCGCCGTGAATTAGTTCAGCGTTATCGCGCGACGGTTAGGTCGCTCTCGCCAAGATGTGCGGACACCGCAAGCCGGCGCTGGAGGCGTACCGGGCGTTCATAGTCGAGCGGTTCAACTAGATGCGCCATATGAAACTGCACGTACTGAAGGACCAACTGGTGGCCCGCCGGGTGACGGAATCGCGTAACAAAGTCTGGCTCTTTCTGCGCCGAGAGGGGCTGAGCTTCAAAAAAGTCTCCTCGCCATTGAACAGGCATTCTGACATAGAACGCCGCTGGCAGCGCTGGCGTGCTTGGTAGGCCAGCTCGACCCGAAACGCCTGGTCTTCAATGACGAGACCGGATCTAGACCCAAAATCGGCACTGCATGCGCCGCGCGCAGAAGCGGACCTTCGAAGAGACATAGAAGTACGTCGGGATGCTTGACCAATCCATCGCACCTGCAGAATGCGCCAACCACTTCACGAACGCAAATATGCTTCCGTCAAAACGTGAACTGCTCTAGACACGGTTTATACCTCACCTGTAGCGAAGCTGGAGCCAGGATTATCTGCCCACGACCGGGTTAGTGAAAGGTGGTCTGGCGCATTGGGACAAATCGAGGCGTTTCGCTAAGCGGATTTCGGCCTGGATGAAGCCGGCCTTGCGTGATCCGCAATAAGGTAACGATGCCGACTGGCAGACCACCTGGACTGATGAGGTGCGATAAGATAACGCAGCCACGGCTGAAGCCGAGAGGCTCGCCTGACGCCCACGAACGGCTTTGCTTAATTATTTCTTTCCGCTTGGCATATCAATTTAAGGCCTCGATTTGAAGCGTACTAGCGGCAGATAGCTCCGATGCCGGGGCCGGCCCATCACCCTGCTACGACGGCAAATTCTTGATGAATTGACGATGAGTGAAGACGGTGGTCGTATCCGTAGATGTGGATCGATATGACCTCCTCATTACTTTCATTGCACATCATGTGAATATTCGGACCGCTTGGGATAAGGCAATCAATGAAGCCTTCCTCGCGGACCGCACGCTCTTGCTCGACTACTCGCCCGGTATCGATTGCCTTATATCTCACTTCCGTCAGGCTACCTTGAACAATACCGTAGCAGCAAGAGCATCGGTGATCGTGGATCGAAGTCCGCGAGCCCGGCGCCCACGTCATGGCCCACACGCTGAAGTCGCCACAACCAACGAGCAGGTTGCGCTCGTAGGCGCCGTCCGAAGAGATCAGAGTTACATCTCTAAGAAGTTCTTTTTTGGCGATCATGGTCTCTAAAGTCATTCGCGCTGCCTGGAGATATTGCTGAACAAGAGCTTTTGACTGATCAACCAGCTCACCGAAGATGGCATCTATTCTAGGACTGGCTACAGAATTCGAAACAGGAACCATACTAATCTCCATCATGATGGCGCGTAGATTGCGAACATTATGCTAATAAATAATCATTCTCGGGTAAGACATACCTCAATATTGTATTTTCGCGCTATAAAATTCCGGCATATGATGATTGAATGTTATGAATGTAACTCTTTTTCACGCGAGTATCCGTTACGGCTCGGCGGTTGGCCCTACCGGATGCGGACAAGAACCTGGACCCTGCTGATCATAGGGAATAGAAGCTGGCCACCATCCTGGTTCTGCCTGCTTGCAGCTGCGTGTCGCGTTCAGACTTCCTTGTCACCGCTTACCGATCAGCGCCTTGGAATGCGATAGAAGTGCCTTTGCAGCCGCAGCGTCGACCTCGGTGGCCACGGCATATACTTCAGCGGCGACACCTCGCACGTTTCTTGGCCAGCGATGTATGTGCACTCGCAAGGTCATTTGAGAGCTGCTCGGTCGCGTTGCTAATGGAGATGGAATGCGTTTTCTAGCAAGAGCATCGTCGGGGACGGCTCTTTTGGACGTGTTGGTGAAACCGCCCGGGAACACTGCCGCGGGTCTCGTGAAATCCAAACTCGCCCATGCTCTCTGATATCTCGTGTCAAAGCGTTTTCGAGCGACTTCTAAGCGACGGGCGCATCGAGACTGGCTCTAACAATGTTGAGAGGAATCAGGCCTCTAGCCATTATCAAAAGAACAGCTTTTCCACCGCGAGCGACAACGACGGCAAGACATGGGCGGCGATCGCGACGCTGCTAAAAACGGCAAGAATGAGAACCGTCGAACCCCAGCCTTGGCTCAAGCAAACGCGCTTTCGTCTAGCGAACCAATGGCCTAGCAGCGATATCGACGCCATAATGCCACGGAACTACAAGATCTGAACGACTTTATCTTGTCTACGTTGTATGGGTTGATGGAATGCGGCTGTCTTCGTGGCGTTCTGGTCCGGAACCTGAACCATGATGCCTTCCTCCCGTCGTGTGAGATCGTGCCATCAAGCTGATATTGAACATCTAGTGGGAAACTTCATCCTCCATCGCCAGTTCTAGATTACCGCCGATCCGCCTATCAAAGAGACCGGAATTTTGAGGAATGATCGCCCGTCTGATGACCTGATGGGCGGACTGCCAGCGTTGAGATTCACCTGCATAGCCAACAACATTAGATCGGGAGCCGCCAGGGTCGCATCTCTAGCTTTGCGGAAAGCGACAAATTCATGCGCCACTTTCCCCACAAGATGTATGTTGTCTAGTTGGTCACGGACGGAGCATTCCCATTTGGTCTGCCGCGCATGTGGCGGATAATCATGCCCAACCATTAATCGACAAGAGTTAGGCAACGTCAACATCGCCCTTATTGTTTGCCACAACTCTTCTGCTTTCGCACCAGGGAAGTCTGTACGCGCAGTCCCTACGTCTGGCATGAACACGGTATCATTAACGAATGCGACGTCGTCGTTGTACAGGATTACAGACGCAGCTGTGTGGCCTGGCGCATGCAACACAGCGAGCTCGACGCCAGCAACCTGGACGGTCTCCCCGCTCCGAAGTAGGCGGTCCCATTGGCGCCCGTCGACCGGCAGTTGCGGTAGGTCATACCGGTCCTGCCACAACTTTTGCACGACCCTGACATGCTCACCAATGGCGATAGGCGCACCAGTCTTCGTTGACAAATACTTCGCAGCTGAAAAATGATCAGCATGGGGATGAGTGTCGATGACGCACTCCACTCCAAGGCCATGCCGCATTGTAAAGTCCAAAAGTTGATTTGCACTATCAGCAAAGAACTTGCCAGAATTGCGGTCGAAGTCCAAGACAGGGTCAATGATCGCACATGTTCTACTAGCGGCACCCCAGAGCACATATTGGACTGATCCAGTTAGCTCGTGGAAAAATCCCTGTACATTTGATCTCATTGAATATCTTTCAAAATTTCGAGACCTTTTAATGTCGCACATTGTTCAAGGTTGTTGCTAACGGAATTATTGACTTTGTCCCTACGAAGAGTTGCAATAACAATTGGTACGCAGCTCGTCTTTACACAGCCAGTATATCTCATTGTCGGCTCGCGCATGGTTCACTGGCCAAGTACCCGCCTCACACGCGCGCAGCCTTTTTAGTCAAGTAAAACGTCCCCAGTCTGCCACTTAAAGTGCGTACGCGGGTGGCTCAGTTCTGAGTGTAACCCACTGCCATTGTTTGAATTCCTCCCAATTCGCCGGGCCTCCAATAGTGATCCTTGTTTGCGCGATCCTGCGTAATGAATAAGAGCACTCCGTGTTATCGGTTGATTACATTTACGAAGTCCCTTGTTTCGGATGATATATTTAACCATCCGAGGCTCGCTTGTGGCTTCAAAAGGATTGATTAGCCCCGAGGTTTGTAGACACCTTCTTTCCTAAATTGAGGCAAGAAGATCACCATGAGCAATCGAATTTCAGCGACGAGTTTAAGCGTGACGCGGTGCGTCAGATCACGGAACGGGGCTATCCCGTTGCCGAAGTTTCGCAGCGGCTGGATGTCAGCCAACACTTACTCTACGAGTGGAAGAAGAAGTTCTCCTCGATACCCGGTGGCCGAGGCAGCGACCAGTCAGAGGAGATCAGACAACTCAAGAGGGAACTGGTGCCTGTCCCCGAGGAGCGCGACATATTAAAAAAAGAGACGGCGTATTTCGCCAGGGATGCAAAGTGAAGTACGCGTTCGTTGCCCAGATCAACAGCGGTTTTCGGTGCTAATGATGTGCCGCCTGTTCCGCATCCATCCCAGCGGGTTTTATGCCTGGCTTCGGATGCCCTTGAGCAAGCGTGCTTGTGAGGACAAGCGGCAGATCGATCTACTTCAGACGGCTTGGGAAGAGAGCGGCAAGGTCTACGGGTATGGTCTCGAGTGGCTGGGCGAGCCAGGCCTGCGGATCGACGTTGTTTTATCTTCGCCGTCTGCAGCAGCGTAGCGATTGTTGCTCATGTCCTTCCACCGCCATCGCGGTCGGCGAAGAGGCTGTTCTTTCTCGCAATTGTCTGGGGCCTGATTGCGCGCTCGACTATGTTGTTTTAAAACTCTCTGCCTCTCTCTGGTTACGTCCAGATATTGTCAGGTTTCGATTGTTATGTTGCTTGGGATCCTTGTTCCCTATAATGGTCTGCATCCGTTAAGCTCTGACGAGTGAAACCGCTAAGGCACGCGGAGGCCTCTAAGATCAGCGAACAGAGACATAGATTCCCGCACCTGCTTTCTTTGCTCTGAAACAGGTTGTCCTCTTGGTCGCAGGGCCGGTTCCGCTCTAGGGAAATGCTCTCCTCGAAAGCCTCGATGATGCTCGTTTTCTTTGGCAATTTACATGCTTCAGAGGTCCGGCCATTGTTCCAGATCAATTGTGGAGCGATTGAAGTTGATGGTCGCCTCCGCCTGCTGGTACAGCGAGAGAGATCTGGGAGATGAGCCCCGGAAGAATAAGCCGGCTCCATGTCGAAAGCTGGCCGTCGAGCATTTCTCGTTTGATCTCCAAGCCTACCAGCAGGAAGAACACGGCCATCAGGGCGTCGTTGATCCAGTGTTGCAGGCTGAGTGGCCCGATATAGACATGGAGGAGATCAAAGTAGGTTTTCGCCAGCGGTGAGTTGGCGGTGATGATCGCCAAAACTGCGACGACCATCAGGACGATACCACCGGATGCCTCGTTGTCGAGGAAATGGCGAAGAGTGGATTGGATGCGACCGGGTCTTGTTGCTGAAGACATGGGTTCTCGCTCCCTTGTGAGAGGTTGATCGAAGTCTCCGTCAATTTCGGGAAGGAACCCGTGGCGCACGCAGCACGCGCCAAGACCTTCAACTTAGGGGAGGCGGCCTGTCTTTTCTATAAAAATCGGTCTTTCGTGATCATGAATTTTACCGACGAATGCGCAAATTTCTGTGTTTTAGGCACTGCTGACTTACCGTAAGACCTTAGAAGGCTGTGCATGACCTTGACACCTCGACCCTGCCATTTAGACCTCGCGACGATTCTGGAATTAGGGAGTGAGGATATGAAAACATTAGCAACCATCTCGACGTTTGTAGGCAAGACCTTTGCCGCCTGGGTCATTCTATTTGCGGTCCTCGGTTTCTTTTTCCCTGACACCTTCAAGCAGATCGCTCCCTGGATCGTAACACTCCTGTCGATCATCATGTTCGGAATGGGTCTCACCCTGTCCGTGGATGATTTCCGCGAAGTTGTGAAGCGTCCGTTTGATGTCACCATCGGCGTGCTTGGTCAGTTCCTCATCATGCCGTTACTGGCCGTGTTGCTGACACGGATTATTCCAATGCCTCCAGAGGTCGCGGCTGGCGTCATTCTGGTCGGTTGCTGCCCGGGCGGTACCTCTTCCAATGTCATGACGTATCTATCGAAAGGCGATGTCGCCCTCTCGGTCGCCTGCACGTCGGTGACGACACTTGCAGCACCGCTGGTGACGCCGTTCCTGGTGTGGATGTTTGCCAGCCAGTTCCTGCCGGTCGATGGCTGGGCAATGTTCCTCAGCATCGTCAAGGTCGTACTCGTGCCGCTGGCTCTGGGTGCCGCCTTGCAGAAGGTGCTGCCTGGCGTCGTCAAGGCCGCGGTTCCCGCGCTGCCTCTGGTCAGCGTCATCGGCATCGTGCTCATCGTTTCGGCGGTCGTGGGCGCGTCGAAAGGTGCGATCGCCCAGTCCGGCCTGATGATCTTTGCTGTTGTCGTCTTGCACAATGGCCTGGGTTATCTGCTCGGGTATTTCGCGGCAAAGGCGACGGGCCTTTCGCTCGCAAAGCGCAAGGCAATTGCCATCGAAGTTGGGATGCAGAATTCCGGTCTGGGTGCGGCGCTCGCAACTGCTTATTTCTCACCTCTTGCGGCGGTTCCAAGCGCCATCTTCAGCGTGTGGCACAACATTTCTGGCGCGCTTTTGGCAAATTGGTTTTCGGGACGTGTTGATGGCGATACCGAGTCTCTTCCGGATTACCGAGCGTGAAGTTGTCTCGTACCCGCGTCCGATTTCGGCGATCAGCGAAAAGATTTAAGGCGTGATCCGGACGGCCTTGGTGTTGCGAAGGGGCGAGAGACTATGCGCGAGGTCAGCTGTCAAAAATTCGAGACGGTCATCCCTACGTGGTTGGCGAGGCACCAGCGAACGAACTCCTTGAGTGGAATTTCTAAGTCTTTGACATACCCCAAGGGTTCGGATTGAGATCGACCTAAACGATAGCCCAGTTGTAGGTTCGTTTCTGCTCAAGGCGCAGAATTTGCAAGTCTCCGCGTGATCAGGCCCCCGCAACCAAACAAAACTCCCATAACCGAAGTAATGGTTTTCAAGCTCCTCACCATATAGGTCGAGGAGCTCCGTGCGTCTGGCATCTGGGTCATCAATCCGCCGAGGAGAGCTGCAAACGCCATCGGCATCAGATACTTCGATGGCGATACGCCGGATTTCCGGGCGAATTGAAACGCGACCGGCATCATGATCGCCAGCGCGCCGATATTTTTGATGAATGTTGACAGAATGGCGACAACGATCATCAGGAGCGCGAGCTGGCCATGTAGTGTGTTCAGATTGGGAAAGATTTTTTGATCGCGATATCGACGATACCAGATCGCGCCACACCGGCACTGACAATGAGTGCGCTTCCAACGATGATGACAATATCATCTGCAAAACCCGAGAAAGCCTCATCTGCTGGCACTATGCCCACACAGACTGCTGCGATCAACGCGCAACCAGCGACGACGTCGTAACGGAACCTGTCAAAAATTAAGACAACCATCATGACAGCGATGATGGAAAAACGAGTATCTGTGGCGTTGTCATCTGGAACCGGTCAAAGAGGCTAGCATGTCTGTGACAGCCAGACGCGAGAAGCGCAGATTCAAACGGATTTGCGAGGCACCAAGTTCCGTTTGCGGCACAATAGTATGCGAGTAGGGCGGCTTCATCTCGATGAAATGGCCAATCTCAGCGCTCTTGCCGTGATTGGCCATTTCTGGCGTGATGGACAAGTCTGCAAGCGCTTGACCTCGATATCGAAGCCACTGCTTGCTTGACCGGAGGCTGTTCAGCCGAACAGTTTCAGGATAGCCGGAACGCTGAGGATCGCGGCATAGTAGCCCATGAACTGCACGCCGGTGTTCATGCCGAGCACGCGGTAGAGAAGACCGCCGACAAGGCCCACGGTGACGATGACCAGCAGCGCGAGCAAGCCGCCCTCCCACAGGCCGATCACCAGGATGAGGCCTACGAAAGTGGCGATGATGGCTTCATGGCTGATATATTTCGCCACGAATGCTGCGGCGCTCCGGGCGTGATTCATTGCAAACGGATAGGCGATGGCCGCAGCAATGACGACGGAGATCAGTCCCCAGATCAGAAACTCCGAAACCGACATCATCGTGTGCAGGTTGTTGACGACGCCGGTCCCGGTATCGACTGTGAAGCGCGGCGGGGCGTTGAAGAGCGGTGCCGCAGGGCCAGCCGCAACGGGGCTCAGTGGCAGGCCGAAAGCAATCAGCGGTATGAGCGCTTCGGCGATATAGGTCGATTCCGTCACGCCGTTACGAACAGCGAGCACGGAGGTAAGCCGATGATAGGCGTGCTTGATGCGCGCACCCACGATCTCGCCTGCAATGACCGTGACCGCGACCGGGCTGAACACGAACGTGGCGCTGGTTACGGCTGCGGCGGTTGCCGTAGTCACCACCTGACTTTTGTCCAGCACGCGGAACGGATTTGGGAAGTAGCCGCCCCATCCTTTTACATCGGGTGCAAGCGTGGTCTGGCGCAGCTCGCTACGATTCATGCGTTTGGCTTCGAGCGGCGAAGCCGCGGAAAACAATTCCGCTACAAGCGGCCCGACGGCTATGCCGAGGAAGTAGCTGACGCCCAGCTTGACGCTATATGTTGCCGTGAACCCCTGAAGTGCGACAATCATCAGAGTAAACGGAATCAACGCAAGCACCGACGCCCAGCGGCCCGCAGAAAAATAAGCGATGATGAGGGCTGCACCAATGAAAAGCCACGGCGCAGAGGCGGTGATATAGGTTCCGAACGGTGCCAGGATGACCGCGAACAACACGGCAAGTGGCACGGCAATGAATGCCGAGATAACCGAGCCCGCGAGCATTTTGCGCAACGCCACATGCGGGGCGCCGAGATTTCGCAACGCCGTTGCCTGCTGAAGAAGCGGCAAGGCCATCGTATCGCCGGGAATACCAAGAAGTGCTGTCGGTACTGCATGTGTCATGTGCTTGGAGACGGCTGCGCACATCCAAAAGGTGAAGACCGCCACGGGCGGTGCGCCAAGAAGAACAACGAGAAGCGTGACCGGAGCAATCGTGGTCGTTTCGTCGGTTCCCGATATCAGGCCGATAGCAGAAAACAGGACCGCTCCGAGAAGACCGAGCGAAACGGCCATGATGATTTCGTAAAACATACCATCCATGTCACTCTCCCTGCCTGTCGGCGTCACGGCGGCTTTGGTAGCTCTTGAACAGGTCGTAAAGCCCTACTTCGCGCATTTCCTGCACCACCACGGGCGGAAGATCTTCCACCCTGCCGATCGGGCCGCCCTCCTGTCCGAGCTGTTCAAGGATATCTGTCTGCCAAGTGGTGCCCGTTTCCGCCTGCTCGACGATAATGCGCTTGGGCGCAAAGATCCGGGAGCAAACCGCTCCGCTGATCACGGAGCCAACGATGCCGGCAAGCATCGCAAGCGCCTTGCCGATCGCCGGCGTAGCAGCCAGCGGTGCGATCGTTGCAAGCGTGAGGTAATAGATCGCGACACTCAATACGGCGCCGATCATCATGGCTTTCGCAAGCTGGGGGCGAGAGACGACGTCTCCCCATATCTCAGCAAGTTGGCCATGTGCGCCGATGGCGCGCACAGCATTCTGATCATTCATCGGTAACCCTCCCAAATTCTCGGCTAGGCGGCCATAGGCGGCCGGCAGATGGCCAGGGTTAGGCAAAGCTCCTCTTTTACCTAACCCTGCTTCAGTCTATTTGCGGATTTCAGACAGAATCTCTTCCGCCCTCGCAGAACGAACGTCATGGTCAGCGGCGAGGCGGCGTGCAACGGCATCGATCTCTTCGCCGACTGCACCGGCACCGATCGCGATATTGCGCGCATGCAGCGCCATGTGGCCGCGCTGGATGCCTTCGGTCGCCAGCGCCCGAAGGGCGGCCATGTTCTGCGCAAGGCCCACGGCAACGGTTACCTCGGCAAGTTCCACCGCAGATGTCACGTTCAGGATCTGCAGCGCAGCCTGCGCTGCCGGATGCGTTTTCGTCGCTCCGCCGACCAGACCCAGCGCCATCGGCATCTCGATCGTCCCGACGAGCGTTCCCTTGCCGCTGATTTCCCAAGTCGTCAGCGAGGTATAGCGACCCGAGCGTGCGGCATAGGCATGTGCGCCTGCCTCGATCGCCCTCCAGTCGTTGCCGGTTGCGACGACGACCGGATCGACGCCGTTCATGATGCCCTTGTTGTGCGTTGCGGCGCGGTAGGGATCGACGGCAGCGAATTCATAGGCATCGACGATACCCTCCATCATCCGTCGACCGGAGAAATCCTTGGTAACGAGGGCTTCTTCGGTGAGTTCGATACGGGCTCTTGCAAGCCTCAGATCCGCCAGGTTGGACAGGATGCGAAGACGCACTTCACCGCCGGTGATGCGCTCCACAATCGGTGCTATGGCTTCGGCCATGGTGTTGACGGTGTTGGCGCCCATGGCATCCCGCACATCCACCAGCAGATGCAGAACGACCATCGGCCCGCGTAACGTCGACGGGAAAACATGGACCTCGATGTCGCGGCAGCCGCCACCGAACTTGACGAGGACAGGGTCCTTTGCGTTGGCGGCCGACACGATCTCCTCGCGTGCGGCCAGAACAGCCAGGCGCGCACCATTTGGATCCGACAGGCCGATGATCTGGACCTGGGCGCGCATGATGGGCGCCGTCGACGAGGTCTGGAATCCGCCGCAGCCGCGCACGATGCGAGCCATATAGGAAGCGGCTGCAACGACGGAGGGCTCCTCGACGGCCATCGGGACGAGATAGTCCTGACCGTTGACGAGAAAATTCGTGGCAACGCCCAGCGGAAGTTGGAACGTCCCAATCACGTTTTCGATCATGCCGTTGGCGCGTTCGACGGGCAGAGCGTCCGAGGCTGCAAGAACGGCTCTCGATCGATCGTCCATGTGCGTCGCCGCGGCAACCTGCTCCAAGCGCTCGGCAGGAGACAGGTTTCGCATATTCTCGATACGCGAGGTGGCGGTCTTTCTAGTCAATGGCTCACTCCCAAACCAAAATATCTAAGCTTTGCGTCGGCGACAAACTGTCCTAAGATATGGCTGTGAAGCAAGGGACAGTTGGCTGATTTATGACAGGCACTGTCCCAATGGAAAGGTGGGACGATATTTGAGGGTTGTGGATAACATCGTCGCTCATGTCAGTGGCCAGATCGCTTCCGGGCGTTACAGGGCTGGCCAGAAACTGCCGTCTGTCCGGGGTGGTGCCGAGCAATTTGGCGTGTCCAAGAACACGATGGCGGAAGCTTACGACCGGCTCGTCGCCCGTGGACTTGCCATAGCGCGACAGGGCTCGGGTTATTATGTTTCGGAGAACCGTCCGGGGCCAGTTCCCCGCGTCAGGCCCGACGTCACCGAGGCCACCAGCATTATGTCCCTGCTGCGCGAGCAGCTTGACCAGAATTACCAGACGCGGCCAGGTGACGGCCGTCCGCCAGCAAGCTGGACCGAAGATGCGGACATGCGCCGGATTCTGCGTACGAGCCGCAATGCAAACGCCGAGGTGGATTTCGGCTATGGCAGTTCCTGGGGTTTGAGTGCCCTGCGGGAGTGGCTGCGGGTCTCGCTTGCCGAACGCTCGATCACCACCGAGCCGGAAGGCATCATGCTGACGAGCGGCGTCAATCACGGCCTCGACCTGATCATCCGACATTTCCTAGAGCCGGGCGATACGGTGTTTGTCGATAGCCCCGGATACTATCCGCTTTATGCCAAGCTGCGGCTGGCGAAGGCGAAGGTCGTGCCAATCAGCCGCCTGAAGGACGGTCCCGACCTCGACGAGCTTCGCCAGAAACTGCTCACATTTCGCCCGAAGCTGTTCTTCACTCAAAGCCAGGCGCACAATCCAACCGGTGGCACCCTGTCGCCAGCCCACGCATTTGCCCTTTTGCAGATGGCTGAGGTCCATGACTTCCGTCTGGTCGAAGACGACATTTTTGCTGATCTGATCGCTCCGACGCTGCCGCGGCTTGCGGCCTTCGGACAGCAGCAGCGCGTTCTCTACGTCGGATCGTTTTCAAAGACACTCTCGGCGAGCCTGCGCTGCGGATATGTCGCCGGCGCGCCGGACACCATTCGCAGTCTCGTCGATTTGAAGATGATCACCATGGTCGCAACCTCGCTTCACGTCGAGCGGGTTGTTCTTGAGATGATCGAAACTGGCCAATAC
Organism: Rhizobium sp. Leaf262; assembly: GCF_001422245.1. Taxonomy (GTDB): domain Bacteria; phylum Pseudomonadota; class Alphaproteobacteria; order Rhizobiales; family Rhizobiaceae; genus Agrobacterium. The sequence continues at coordinate 446,543 of NZ_LMMM01000018.1, read as the reverse complement.
CTCAAAAATCTCAGGCGCTTGCGCGGATGGATCGAAGACGGCGCTAAGGCGACAGGACAGGCTCTTTCGGCGGTCGGGCTTGAGGTGTCGCTGCCGAAAGTCCAAGGCTTTTACATCTGGGTGCCGCTTCCAAAAGAGATCGATGAGGCCGCTTTCTGTCTTCGGGCAGCAAAGGCAAACATATTCATCGCGCCGGCGAGTGTCTTTTACGCCGATCGCGAAACGCCGGCGCCAGCTGCAATGCGCGTCAATGTCGCCTATGGCGCCGACCCGCGCTTCTGCGCTTTTCTGAAGGACGAAATTGGAAACATGACAGGAAATGGAGGAAACGATGCCTGATGTTCGGCTGGTTGAAGTGGGCCCGCGTGACGGATTGCAGAACGAGGCGCGCCCTCTGAGCGTCGGTGATCGTGTGCAGATGATCGAAGGCCTGATCGGGGCGGGCCTGAGAACAATCGAAGCCGGCAGTTTCGTTTCGCCGAAATGGGTGCCGCAGATGGCTGGGTCTGCCGAGGTTCTGGCGTCGCTCGGACGCCGTGATGGCATCTGTTTGCAGATGCTCGTCCCCAACCTGAAAGGTTTCGAAGCCGCCCGCGATGCGGGTGCCGAGGAAATCGCGATCTTCGCATCGGCGTCAGAAAGCTTTTCCCAAAAGAACATCAATTGCTCGATCAATGAAAGCTTCGAACGCTTTGTGCCGGTGCTTGAAGGCGCGCGCGAAGCTGGCATGCGGGTTCGCGGTTACGTATCCTGCGTTCTGGGTTGCCCCTATGAGGGAGCGGTGGCGCTGTCCTCCGTTGTCCACGTCGCGCGCCGGCTTCATGATATGGGCTGTTACGAAATCTCGCTTGGTGACACGATCGGTATAGGAACACCGAGAGCGGCGGCCGCTATGGTAAGGGCCGCTGCAGGCGAGGTGCCGGTGAGCGCGCTTGCTTTGCACGAACACAACACCTATGGGCAAGCACTTGCCAATATCCTGGCTTGCCTGGACGAAGGGATAGCAATATTCGATTCTTCCGTCGGCGGCCTCGGTGGTTGCCCCTATGCGAAGGGCGCAACTGGAAATGTGGCGACAGAGGAACTTGTCTTCATGCTTGAGGGCATGGGAATCAAGACCGGTGTCGACCTGCCGAAGCTTGCCCAGGTGGCGGTCGAAACCGCAGCAAAGCTTGGTCGTGACCCCGTGACGCCGATCTCAAAAATTCTTGTAGCGGGCGCTCGATAAAGATCAGAAAATCCAGTCGCGTTCCCTCGAAGAAGAGGCCCCGGTAAGGCAAGTTCGGGGCCGATTTTTACTGGTTGTCAGATTTGGCTGGATCGACAACGAACACATCCCTTCCGTCCATGAAGCTTTTCGTCAGAGGCGAGAAAAGGCGGCGCAGCCACCTTTTCCTCGTGGCGGCCTACGCGACCAAGCGGCACCTGCGCGTTTGCACCATGTGTTTCGACCACGATCTCCGCGAACTAGCAGTCAAACGATCCCTTTACTGAAAATGAAGCAGCCATAGGGTCCCGGATCGGAAGTGCGTACGATGGCAAACGAGGCTTTTGCAGCTTGGTAGAACGCGAAGCGCTCCAGCGGCTCCACCGAAACGGGGTGGCCCGCGGAACGGTCGATGACTGCCTGCATGACTGCGAATATCGGAACCTGGCCGTCAGGGTCGCCGACAACCTGCATGCGTTTGACTGGTGCATCGACGAATGTGTCCAGCGGGAAAAGCTTTAAAATGGCTTCTGCGGCGCGCTCCAGGCCGCAGCCGGAAACATCGATCAGGCGGCCATAAGTCGTTTGACGCGCGATGGTTTGTGCAGGATGATTGATATCGCATAAAACCAACTGATCGCCATGTCCCATCAACATCAGGGCATGAATCAGTTCCGCGTTGATAATGGGGTCGATCCCTTTGAGCACGGCTTTTTCCTCCCAGGAACTGCAGACTTATTCTTCACGAGTTATATCATATTTGTAATGTCTACAATTGTTTTGGGTCAAGATGTGTAAGCAAGAGTGGCAATATCGCGCTGCAAGAGCAGGATTTCCCGTTTATTCTCTGGCAAAACCTCTAGTCGCAAGCTAATTTAAAGAATTCTCAAAAAGTTAGCAAAAGTCTAATTTACAAAAATACAAATATGTGTGAAGTTCATTTAACGGATGTGTCCTCCCAAGGGTAACATGATGATGGCGAGTGCGGCTGGCGGGCTGTACTCGCTCATTTACAGGGAGGCGCACTGTCGCGGGGAGTGCGACGCCGTGGGAGGAGAGCAGCTTTTGGCATCGATGAACATCGTCAATGTCGGAAAAGCCTATGGAAGCCTGACGGTGATCCATGGCGTTTCCGTTGAAATACCCGACGGCGAATTTGTCGTTCTGGTGGGGCCGTCCGGCTGCGGAAAATCGACCCTGCTGCGCATGGTGGCAGGGCTCGAACCGATTACATTTGGCGATATCCAGATCGACGGAAAGGTGGTCAATGACTTGCCTCCGAAAGATCGCGATATCGCCATGGTGTTCCAGAGCTACGCGCTCTATCCGCACAAGACGGTGGCCGAGAATATGGGCTTTGCGCTGAAAATGCGTGGAGAAACGAGGGCGGATATCGACGCCCGCGTTCATAAAGCTGCTGAAATCCTTGACCTTACGCCTTATCTGGCCCGCTACCCGCGCCAGCTTTCCGGCGGTCAGCGCCAGCGTGTGGCGATGGGACGTGCGATTGTGCGCGATCCCAAAGTCTTCCTCTTCGATGAGCCACTGTCCAACCTCGATGCCAAACTGCGCGTGCAGATGCGGGCTGAGATCAAGGAACTGCAGCGTCGTTTGGCGACGACCATGATCTATGTGACGCATGATCAGGTTGAGGCCATGACCATGGCAGACCGTATCGTCGTGCTGCGGGACGGACGCGTGGAGCAGATCGGCTCGCCGCTCACGCTGTATGATAAGCCCGCAAATACCTTCGTTGCCGGTTTCATCGGTTCTCCATCCATGAACCTCATCAAGGGCTATATTCGCGGTGTCGCTGAACCCTATTTCGAGACGGATGATGGCATTCGCCTGCCGCTGTCGCGCGCGCCTGCCAACTCGGATGGCAAGTCTGCATTTTACGGTATTCGGCCGGAGCATTTCACGCTCGGCGGTGCTGTCAGCGCGCAGGTGACGGTGGTGGAATCGACCGGCTCTGAAACGCAGGTCTTTGCCAAGCTCGGCCAGCAGAAAATCATTGGCGTGTTTCGTGACCGCGTGGAAGAGCCCGCGGGCGGCACGATTGCGATGACGCCGAATGTTGCGCTGGTCCATCTTTTCGATGGGGAAAGCGGGCTGAGGCTGGAATGAAATCTTTTCGTCGCGGCGAGGAGAAACGCGACGATATCTAATCAACGGGAGGAGAACCGCATGAAAGTCAGTGATTTCGAGAGAATGATGGCGATCGGCTTGAGCCGCCGTGCCATCTTGAAGACGGGCGCAAGCCTTGGTGCTGTGGCCGCCGCAGGTAGTATGTTGGGTCCGTTTGGAGCAGCTTACGCGCAGGACGCATCCTTGCGCACGCAGATTTTGCAGGTGCCGGGCGTTGGCAAGGGCTCTCCAACCGATGCCGATTGGCAGAAGGTTGGCGAGATGTGCCTGGAAGCGACGAAGAAGAACGTCAAGCAGGGCGAATTTGCCGGCGTCGAGCTGTCCTTCATGGGCCTCAACAACCAGAATCTTCATAACGTTCTGTTCCGTGGCTTTCTGAAGCCATGGGAAGAATATACCGGCGCCAAGATCACCTGGATCGATCTGGCGCAGGCGGATTACAATCCGCGTCTGCAACAGGCCATTGCGACTGGAACAGTCGATTTCGACATTCTGGAAATGGGCGCGCCGTTTGAGGGTGATGTCTGCGGCAAGGGGCTGGCTTCCGAGATGCCAGATTGGGTCAAGGCCCAGATCGACATGGACGATTATGTCGACTACCTGAAAGCACCCGTCGGGACGTGGGATGGCAAGACCTACCGCGTGTCCGTCGATGGTGACTGCCACAATTTCAATTATCGCACCGACTACTTCACCGATGCCGACCTTGCCAAAGCCTGGAAGGACGAGGGCCATGAGGGCGAGTGGGGCGTGCCGAAAACCTGGCAGAAGGTTCAGGAAGTCACCAAATTCCTCAAGGGCAAGACGGTCGCCGGTGGGGATGCGATTGGTTATCTCGATGCGCCAAAGGCCTGGGGCGGTTTCGGCTTCTACTTCCTCGGCAGCCGTGCCACGGCCTATGCCAAGCACCCGGATGACAAGGCGTGGTTGTTCGACGCTGACACGATGAAGCCGCGCATCAACAACCCTGCCTGGGTTCGCGCCATTCAGGACGTTATCGATGCCCTGCCATCGGAAGCGGGTGACCAGTTGAACGCCGACCCCGGCACCACGGCTTTCCAGCAGTTTTTGGCCGGAACCGGCTCGATGGTCTCGTGGTGGGGTGATGTGGGGGCTGCCGCGCGCACAAGCGACAGTTCTGTTGTGGGCGATACCATCGGCTTCGATATTCTGCCGGGTTCTGACGATGTCTATAATTCAAAGACCGGCAAATGGGAAAAGCTTGCCAGCGGCCCGAACCATGCGCCGAACATGGCCTATCTCGGCTGGGGCGTTTACGTCATGTCGCGGGTCGATAGCGATGAGAAAAAGAAGAAGGCGGCATGGAGTGCGGCGGCCCATCTGGGCGGCAAGGACATCGCGCTATGGACAGCGGCCTACCCTTCCGGCTTCCAGTGCTATCGCAAGAGCCAATTCGACATCAAGGAATGGGTGACGGCGGGTTATGACGAGGCGTTCATTTCGAACTACCTCGCGTCTCAGTCCAACTCCTATAACCACCCCAATGCTGCCATCGAGCCGCGTATTCCCGGTATCTTCCAATATTACAGCATCGCGGAAGACGAGCTTGCGAAGGTGTTTGCCGGTCAGGCCAGCGCTCAGGCCGGAGCGGACGCTATCGCTGCCGCGTGGGAAAAGCTGACGGATCAGCTTGGGCGCGACAAGCAGATTGCACTCTATAAGGCCTCGCTCGGGGCATGATGCCCGGTGCAGGCTTCTAGTTTGCAATCGTTCAGGCGGCGGGGTTTCGCCGCCTGAGCCACGAAGTCTTCCATTCGGCTCACCAGCCCAGAGGTCTGCCCATGTCGCATACGATCACGCAAACCATCAGCCCCGTGGAACGGACCATCGTTCCACCCAGCTCCGCGCGGCGCGGAAAGCTGTTGCTGGTGGCCGCGACGGTGCTGCTCTTTGGCGTTCTTCTCGCGCAGATAACCGACGTTGCGGGTATCTCGGCCTTTGGCTTCGTCAGCTGGCGACCGCTGCTGTTTGCCTACATCATCTGGGCGGTTGCGCTATGCGCAGCGCAGGTGATGATCCGCGGGGAGGCGGGCCAGCGGGCGGCTTTCGTGCTGCCTGCTGTTCTCTTTACTGTCGCCATGGTGGTCTTTCCCACCGTCTTTGGCCTCTATATCGCCTTTACCGACTGGAACCTGAGTGCGGTGGCGGGCCGCCGTTTCAACGGGCTGGATAATCTGCGCACGCTGTTTTCGGATCGCTATTTCTGGAACGCGCTGCTGAACATGGTCTATTATGTTCTGTCGGTGCTGGTGCAATATGCCATCGCCTTCGGCTTGGCAATGCTGCTCAACGCGGAGATCAAGGCGCGCAAATTCTTCCGTGTCGCCTTTCTGCTGCCGCTGATGCTCAGCCCCGTTGCCGTCAGCTGGATGATTGGCAAATCGCTGATGGAATATCGTTTCGGACCGGCGGCGACGCTTGCGCGACATCTGGGCTGGGACAATCCGGCATTCTTCTCGACGCCATGGCTGGCGCGGACCTCGATCATGGCCATGGATGCTTGGGTGTCCATTCCCTTCATGATGATCCTGCTGCTGGCGGGCCTTCAGGCTTTGCCTTCCGAAATCAAGGAGGCGGCGAAGGTGGATGGTGCGTCCGGCTGGCAGAGCTTCAAGGAAATCACCTTTCCGCTGATGCTGCCGGTCAGTATCACCGTCATCATTCTGCGCATCATCTTTCAGCTGAAGCTGGCCGATATCGTTATCAACGTGACCGCTGGCGGGCCAGGAGGGGCGACGGATACGGTGTCCAGCTTCATCTTCCGCGAATACCGTGACCGTTCCAATGTCGGTTACGGCACCATGCTTGCGGAATTCTATCTCGTCATCATCATCATTTTCGTCGCGCTCATCCTCAAAGGGGCGAGCCGGTGGATGCAACGCGACAATTGAGGCTGAAGTCGATGGCAACACATGTTGAAACATCCACCCCACGACCAAGCCTCTGGTCCCGCCGCCCGCAGTTTCTGACCAGCAGTCTGCTGATCTATGCTGCCTTGGTGTTCTGGGCTTTCGTGTCGCTGTTTCCAATCTACTGGACCATCACCACATCCTTCAAGACGGCAGTGAATGTCACGCAGGGGCATCTCATTCCCTTTGTTGACTTCACCCCGGACTGGAAGGGCTGGCGCTCACTGGGTCTCTCGCCCGATACGATCTTTGCGCAATCGACGGTTCGTGATGAATTCATCCGCCGCTTTATCAACAGCATCGTGGCCTCCGCTGGCGCATCGTTTCTGGCCGTGTTGATCGGCTCGCTGGCGGCCTACGGCCTCAGCCGGTTTTCCTACAAATTTCTCTGGATGAAGAACAAGGACATATCTTTCTTCTTCCTGTCGCAGCTCATCCTGCCGCCCGTGGTTTTGGCGATGCCGTTTCTGGTTCTCTACAAGCACCTGATGCTGCTCGACACACTTGTCGGCCTTATCCTCGTCTACACGCTTATGGTGCTGCCCATCGTCATCTGGATCATGCGCGATCAGTTCGACACGATCCCGGTGGAGCTTGAGCAGGCGGCGCTTGTGGATGGTTGTTCGATCTGGGGCGCGTTTTTGCGCATCGTTCTGCCCATCGCCTTGCCCGGCATGGTCGCGGCCTTCATCCTTTCGGTCATTCTGTGCTGGAACGAATATTTCTTCGCCGCGCTGCTGACGAGTTCGAACGCCAAGACGCTGCCGGTCATGGTGGCCAGTCAAACCGGGTCGCAGGGCATCAACTGGTGGTCGATGGCGGCGATTGCGACGGCGGCCATCATGCCGCTCGTTCTGGTCGGCATCTTCCTGGAGCGTTACATTGTGAAGGGTCTCACCGCAGGGGCCGTAAAATGAGGTCTGGAATGAAATCTGGCATTTCCATTCTTGGTATTTTCGTTGCCGATACCGCCTATCTCGCACCCCGCATGCCGGCTTTGGGCGAAACCATTACCGGCAGCGGTTTTGCTGTCGGTCCGGGTGGCAAGGGCTCCAATCAGGCCGTTGCTGCGGCGCGGGCCGGTGCTGATGTGTCTTTCATTTCCAAGATTGGCCGCGACACATTCGGTGACTTGGCGCTGAAGACCTATGAAGAGGCTGGAGTGACGGCGAAGCTGACGGTCATGGACGATCAGCCGACCGGTGCCGCTTTCATCTACGTCAACGACGGCACCGGAGATAACGCCATCATCGTTTATGCGGGAGCCGCGGGCACGATTGGTGTTGCCGATGTGGAAGCCGCGCGCGATACCATTGCGCAATCCTCCGTGTTCGTCACCCAGCTGGAGCAGCCGGTAGAGGCTGCGCGCTATGCGCTGGAAATCGCGCGCGGTGCAGGTGTCACGACGATTTTCAATCCAGCCCCGGCAGAGGCCTTCCCGGAAGACATTTACAGCCTTTGCGACTTCATCATTCCCAACGAGACGGAGGCTGCCGCACTTGTCGGTTTTCCCATCGATACGATTGATGATGCCGAACGAGCTGGTGACATTTTCCTGTCTCGCGGTGTTGGAGTGGCCATCATCACACTTGGCGGGCGTGGCGTGTTGTTTCATGCGCCGGGGCAATCCGCGCATGTGCCCGCCGTATCCTGCGGTCCGACCGTCGATACGACCGGCGCGGGGGATGCTTTCGTGGGTGGTTTTGCGGCTGCGCTTTCGCGTGGTGCGGGGCCGCTTCAGGCGGTGCGATTCGGTTGCGCCACTGCCGGTATTGCCGTGACCCGGCGCGGCACGGCGCCTGCAATGCCGATGCTTTCTGAAATCGAGGCCGTGATGGCGCGCTGACGCCAGCGGATTTGGCTGCGTAACTCGTGCATGTCATGCCTAAGCCATTGAGGGCTGCCGGAATTCCGGCGGCTGGATTTCGCGCGTCTTGATGGCGCGGAACAGGGTCGAAAAGTGGCGTGCCCAAAACGAAATGATGCGATGCACAACATATATAGCTTTACAAAATAGTTTTAATTTGTGAAGTTACGATAACAACGACCGAAGTGAGCAAGACCAGTGACCCAATTGAAATTCGCCACCCGACTGAATTCCTTCGCCTCGAAGCCTGCTGCCGAGTGGCCTGATCTTTCCGGCAAGCCGACCATGCTGCAGATGTCAAAGCGTGCTGCGAAGGTTGATGGTCTGACGGATCTAGATCTGAATTATCCCGACCATGTGGCCGATGATCCGGCACTTCTTGCGCGGCAGATCGGCGATCTAGGCCTTGCGATCAATGGCTTTGCCATGCGCTATTACACCAATCCGGCTTTCAAGATTGGTGCTTTTACCAATCCTGATGCGGCTGTGCGGCGTGAAGCGATTGATCTGACGAAGAAGGGCATCGACGCTGCGCGCGCTGCTGGCAGCAACCTGATGACGCTGTGGCTGGGGCAGGATGGTTTCGACTACGCCTTCCAGGCCGATTATCACACGCTGTGGCAACACGAGATTGATGGAATTCGTGAAGTTTGCGCGCACGACCCGGATTGCCTCGTCAGCATCGAATACAAGCCGAACGAGCCGCGTTCCTATAGCTTGATGCCCGATTGCGCGACCACGCTTCTGGCCATCAAGGATGTGGATATGCCCAACCTTGGCGTGACGCTGGACTTTGCCCACGTTCTCTACGCCGACGAGCAGCCTGCATTCGCGGCAGCCCTGATCGCCCGCTACAGCCGCGTCCTCGGCGTCCACCTGAACGACGGTTACGCCAAGCGTGATGACGGCCTGATGGTTGGTGCTGTTCACACGCAGCAGACGATCGAGCTTCTGCGCCAGATTCGCAAGGATGGTTATGATGGCGCAATCTATTTCGACACATTCCCTGACATGACGGGTCTCGACCCGGTTCACGAATGCGAAGTCAACATTCAGACCGTCAAGCGGATGTTGAAAGTGGTGGATCGTATCGAGCAGGACAATCGCCTGTCCGGTGCGATTGAACGTCAGGACGCCGTTTCCGCGCAGGCCGTCATTCAGGAACTGATGCTCGGCTGATCTGCGCAAAAAATCCAAAACCTCGTCACAATGCATGCCGAAGGCGTGCGGACACATTCCATCTGGGAGGAAACCGATGAAGACCTTTTTGAAGACGACACTTGCTGCCGGGCTTGCCGCCAGCTTCCTGTTCAGCGCAGCCTTTGCGCAGGAACTTGCGCCGCTGAATTCCGATACGGAAAAGGATCGCATGGACTGGTCGCAGCTGGAAGCCAAGCTCGGGCCTTTCCCGAAATTGCCTGAAGGCACCAAGGCAGGTGCGGTTTCCAAGACGCTAACCAATGAATATTGGCGCTCGCTGGGTCTCGGATATGAAGCTTTCGGCAAGAAGGTCGGTGTTCCCGTTGCCTATCAGGCCGCGCAGAGCGAAGGCGATCAGCTGGGTCAGTTGACGATTGCCGAAGGCATGATCACGCAGGGCTATAATGTTCTGCTCGTTTCGCCGCAGACGGATGCCAACCTTCAGCCGGTTATCGAGCAGGCCAAGGCCGCCAATATTCCTGTCGTCAACGTCAACGACGCCGTGATCCCACAGGCTGAACATTATGTCGGCAACGTCCAGCGCGATAACGGTGTGCGCGTGGCCAAATGGTTTATCGAAAACCGTCCGCAGGGCGGCAAGGTTGCCATTGTCGAAGGACAGGCCGGTGTTTATGCCGCCGTGCAGCGCACGGATGGCTTCAAGTCCACGATCACTCAGAACGACAAGTTCCAGGTCGTTGCCAGCGTTCCCGGCAACTGGGACCGCCAGACATCTTACGATGCTGCCACCAACATCCTCAACCAGCATCCTGACCTGATTGGTTTCTACGCCAACAATGACGGCATGGCGCTGGGCATTGTTGAAGCTGTCAAGGCAGCTGGCCTTGCAGGCAAGGTCGCGGTGTTTGGCACGGATGGCATTTCCGACGCTTATGCCTCCATCAAGGCGGGCGAACTGACAGGCACTGTTGACAGCTTCCCGGTTCTGACCGGCGAAGTTGCGCTTGAGACAGCGCTTCGTCTGGTGGCCGGACAGAAACTGCCCCGCGTTGTCGCCACGCCGCAGGCCCTCATCACCAAAGACAATCTTAGCCGCTATCAGGGCCAGGGCGTCGATGTGCGCTCCGTGCTGATGGAAGACGCCAAGACTGCCAAGTGATCAATGCTCAAGGAGATGCCGGCGAAACCCAGCATCTCCATCCAGACTGAGAGGTGGAACATGACGCCACGACTGAAATTCGAGACGATTTCCAAGAGCTTTCCCGGCGTCAACGCGCTGACGGACGTTTCGTTTGACGTCGCTCCCGGCGAAATCCATGGACTTCTCGGTGAAAACGGTGCTGGCAAATCCACGCTTTTGCGCATTCTTTCGGGCGTATTTCGCCCCACATCCGGCACCGTCTTCGTGGATGGGGAGGCCGTTGCCTTCAAGAAACCGATGGATGCGCGTGCCGCCGGTATCGCCATGATCCACCAAGAACTTCAGCAGGTGCCGCATTTGAGCGTCGCCCAGAACATGTTTCTCGGACATTCACTGACGCATATGGGCGGCATGTTCGTGTCCCGCCGCGAGCAGGAAGCCCGCGCCGCCGAAGCGCTTGCGATGATCGACAAGACTATTGATCCGTCAGCACCGATATCGTCACTGAAGGTCGCGCAGCGCCAGATTGTCGAAATCGGTCGCGCGCTTCTCGACAAGGCGAAGGTCATCGCCATGGACGAGCCGACATCGAGCCTGACACCAAGCGAGTTCGATCGTCTGGCTGAAGTCATCGCCAGCCTGTCGCAAAGCGGCGTTTCCATTATTTATGTGTCGCACAAGATGGATGAGGTATTTCGCATCTGCCAGCGCTCCAGCATCATGCGCGATGGCAAGCTTGTGGACATTGTGGACCTTGCCAAGGTGTCTGAAACCGATGTGATCGCCAAGATGGTTGGTCGCGAATTGATGCAGGAAGAGCATAATTCCTTCGTCACCAATACCTTAAAGCTCGAAGCCAGAAACCTGTCTTCAGCCACTAGAATTCGCGACGTCTCCTTCACGCTGCACAAGGGCGAAGTTCTCGGCATTGCCGGGCTCGTCGGCTCTGGCCGCACAGAGCTTTTGCGGCTGCTGGCCGGTGTCGACCGCTTAAGCGCCGGATCGATCAGCATTGATGGCAAGGAGCAGAGCTTCGCCAATCCGCGTGATGCCATTGCCGCCGGTATCGGGCTGGTGCCGGAAGAGCGCAAGCGGGAAGGCATCATTCCCTTGCGTCCCGTCGCCACCAATATGGCGCTGGCCTCACTCAGCAGTTTCTCGTCTGGCGGTATGATCAACAATTCCAAGCTTCGCAGCACCGCGAAGGATTTGCTGAAGCGCGTAAATCTCCGACCCTTCCAGCTGGATCGCCCGATCCGCCTGTTCAGCGGTGGGAACCAGCAAAAGGCGATCATCGCGCGCTGGCTGGCGGCGAAGTCGCAGATCCTGCTGTTCGATGAGCCGACGCGCGGCATCGATGTCGGCGCCAAATCGGAAATCTATCATCTGATCGAAGACCTCGCCCGTGAGGGCCATTCCGTCATCGTCGTATCCTCAGAACTGCCGGAAGTCATCCGTCTATCTGACCGCGTGCTGGTCATGCGCGAAGGGCGGATTGCCGCAACCATCGAACGCGAACAACTGAGCGAAAGCGCGATTGTCGCGCATGCCATTCCAGGGGCGAATGCCGATGCGGATGACGCGCGCATTGCGCGACCCGTGTGAACTTACAGGACAGTCCATGACCAGCACTTCGAATGCACCCGCCACCTCCGCTCCGGCCTTCCGCCGCTTCTCGTTTTCGCTGCGCGATGCGGGAACGCTGATCGGCCTCATCGTCATCATGGCGGTGTTTGCCGCATTGGTCCCGGGCTTTATTTCCGAGAGGAACCTCGTCAACATTCTCCAGCAGTCCAGCATCAATGCGTGCCTTGCGCTCGGCATGACGCTGGTCATCATCTCCGGCGGCATCGATCTGTCGGTTGGCCCGACGGCTGCGATATCTGCTGTCGTCACCGCCAGCCTGCTGGTTGCGGGCACGCCGATAGCGCTGGCAATCCTCGCAGGTCTCGGCGTGGGCGTTCTCTGCGGCTTTATCAACGGCGCGCTCGTTGCCTATGTCGGCCTGCAACCTTTCATCGTGACACTCGGCACGCTCAGCACTTACCGGGCCATCGCGCTGATCTATACGGGCGGCAATCCCGTTCTCGGTATTCCCGCCGGGTTCCGCTCGCTGTTCAACGGCAATCTCTTCGGCATCCCAACACCCGTTCTGATCGTCGCCGTCGTTGCCATCGCTGCATGGATTCTACTCAAGAAGACGCCGATTGGCGAATATCTGATGGCAGTTGGCGGCAATGAAGAGGCGGCCTATGTCGCTGGTGTTCCCATCGCGCGAACCAAAATCACGGCCTATGTGATTTCCGGTGGTTTGGCCGCACTTGCCTCGCTTATCCTCATCGGTCGCCTTGGCGCAGCTGAGCCCATTCTTGGCAATCTGTGGGAACTGGATGCCATCGCAGCAGCGGCCATCGGCGGTGCATCGCTTATGGGCGGCAAGGGCAGCATTCTCGGTACCATTCTGGGCGCCATCATTCTGGGTGCAATGCGCAATGGTTTGACGTTGATGAATGTTCAGGCCTTCTATCAACTGCTCGCCACTGGCCTTATAATCCTCGTTGCCATGATGATTGATCGTGCGACAAGGGGAAGAGAATGAATTCCGAAAGCTTCGACACAAAGGCCGTCGGCCCACGCATCCGCATGATGATGCCATTGCTGACGCCACTCGAAGCGAAGGTTGTCGATACCGTGTTCGCCATGCGTGACTTCAGCGATGAGACATCGCTAAAACAGATCGCAGACGATGCCGGTGTGTCGGAAGCCATGGTGGTGAAGATCACCAAGAAGCTGGGCTTTGCCGGTTATCGCGATTTCCGCACCGCCGTCAGCCAATATAACCGCCAGCCGACAGCAGAAATGCATCAGGAGCTTTCCGTCGATGATACGTCGCAGGAAATCGTCCAGAAGGTCTTCCGCACCTCTATCCATGCCCTGGAAGAAACGCTGTCTATCATCGACATGGTGGCGTTCGACAAGGCCGCAGACCTCATCCATGGCGCGAAGCATCGGGATTTCTATGGCGTTGGTGGTTCGGCGCAGATCGCACGGGACGTCGCCCATAAGTTCCTGCGCATCGGCGTGCGCGCCAGCGTGTTTGACGATGTGCACATGATGCTGATGTCTGCAGCGCTTTTGTCTGAAGGCGATATCGCTATCGGCTTTTCCCATTCGGGCAACACAACGGCTATTATCGAAGGGCTTCAAGTCGCCAAGCGCAATGGCGCGCAGACGATTGCGGTTACCAATTACAACTCCTCCGCCTTGGCGCAAGCCGCCGATGTCGTCCTCTGTTCCACAGCACAGGGCTCTCCCCTGATGGGTGAAAACGCAGCGGCACGCATCGCACAGCTGAATATTCTCGACGCCGTGTTCATGGCGGTCGCGCAACGCGACTACCAATCGGCTGAACGAAATCTTGACCGGACCATGTCTGCCGTCAAATCCAAACGGAAAGATAAACCTTCATGACATCCTCGCCTCTCGTCACTGTTTTCGGCAGTCTTCATTACGATATTGCCGTCATGGGGCCATCACGGCCACGCAAGGGCGAGACGGTGACAGGCACGTCATGGCATCCCAAAAGCGGCGGCAAGGGTGGTAATCAGGCGGTTTCGGCAGCACGCACCGGCGTGGCGACATCCATGATCGGAGCGGTCGCCGATGATGATTTCGGGCGGTTCCTGCTTACCAATCTGAAACGCAAAGGCGTCGATCACAGCTTCGTTCGGCGAGACGCATCCCAATCCACCGGCATGAGCGTTGCCATTTTTGATGACGAGGGCGATTACGGTGCTGTTATCGTCTCCGGCAGCAATCTGACGCTTGGTGAAGCCGACGTGAGCGCGGCTCGCGAGTTGCTGTCAAAGACGACACTGCTCGTCCTCCAGAATGAGATTCCCGATGCGGCCAATGTCGTTGGTGCAAAGGCCGTCAGGCAGGCCGGTGGCCGGGTGCTGATCAATGCGGCGCCTGCGCGCGCCCTGTCCAGCGATCTCCGGCCGCTGATCGACATCCTCGTCGTCAACGCCATCGAAGCAGAAATGCTCGCAGGCGTTCCGGTCGTGGAAACGCTTGAAGGCGCGCTTGAAGCTGCAAGGAAGCTCGCGAAGGTCTATCCAGAGGTTGTTGTCACCGCAGGCGGTTCAGGCGTTGCCTATGTCAGTCATAACGGGGAAGAAATTGCCATCGAAGCCGTCAAGGTGAAGGTCGAAAGCACGCATGGGGCTGGAGATGAGTTCATCGGCGTCCTCGCTGCAGAAATTGCATCCGGTAAAACGATGAACGACGCTCTTCAAAAAGCAAATGCAGCCGCAGCAACGCTTGTCGGCACACCTGAAGCAAACCGGATTTAAGCCCACTCCATCAGTCCGTTTAGAAAATGCGTCTCATATCAACGAAACGAGCGTCGAAAATACTGATAAAATCAGCGGTTTTACGGGTATGCTTTGCGTTTCGGAGCCTCGTATGATCGTGAGTTCATCGCGATGGCCCTTTAGCACATGAGAGGCCGTCCGTTTGGTAACGCTTCGCCAAACTAATCCTGTGCCGCAGGACGAACCACAACGCTCCCGATTTCGACGTCATCGGGCTGCTCGATTGCGAATGCAATAGCTCGAGCAATTGCGTCCGGGGAAATCGCTATCTCGTCCTTGCGCTTGTTCATCGCCTCTCTCGCACTCAGTTCCGTAACAGACGACGTCACGAACGTTGTGTCGGTAAAGCCGGGTGATACTTCCGTGACCCGGAGGTGCCCTCCGGATTCCTGCCGCAAAGCTTCCGTGGCGGTGCGAAGCGCATTCTTGGTCGCCGCATACACACCCATTGTAGGCACAATCTTCAATCCAGCGGTAGAAATCACATTCACCACATGTCCGCGCTTTTGCCGCTCGAAAACCGGTAGCGCTGCCGCGATCCCGTAAAGCGCTCCGCGGAGGTTGACGTCGATCATCGCGTCCCAATCCTCAACGCGCAGGGCGTCAAAGCGCGAGACCGGCCCGATGCCGGCGTTGTTCACTATCACGTCCAGCCGCCCGAATTCGATGATGGCTAGATCGACGAGGGCTTGCAGGTCTGATCTTTGCCTTACGTCAGTCGCGCGAAACTTCGCCTCACCGCCCGCAAGTTTGATTTCATCTGCAACTGAGGCCAATTCGTTCCCGTTTCTCGCGCCGAGGACCACCCGAGCACCACGACTTGCAAGCAGAAGTGCGGCCGACCGACCGATGCTGCGTCCCGCCCCAGTGATGGCAATGACCTTGTCTTGAATATTCATAAGAAAGCTCCTTTGATTTCGGAGTTCAGAATACGATCGACCTGCTGGATGTTCTATGCGTGTATGACCGTAGTTTTGTCGCGAAAGGCCAAAAGAGATGCGCGATCCGTTTTCAGAGGTACTTGTTTCACTGGGTACGCGTAGTGTCCGGGGTACGAGCCTCGAGGCTGGGGGAGAATGGGCGTTATCGTTCGACGGTCGCGATCGGCTCAAGTTCGTTGCCATCAGACGAGGTCATTGTTGGCTGCTTCTGCCCGGTCTCGCTCCTGAACTTCTGCAAGAGGGTGACGTCATTCTGCTTGCCGACACCGTTTACACGATTGCGAGCGAACCCGGCGTAACTCCAGTTGACGGCATGTCGCTTTACGCTTCGCCTGGTCAAAACTTGGTGCGCCTTGGCACTTCATCCGAAACCGTGATGATTGGGGGAGGGAGCGCCTTCTCCGAAGGAAGCGGCTGGTTCGTTCTCGATGCACTTCCAAAGTTCATGAGAGTGGATCCAAAGTCCTCAAGCGCACAGGCAATCGCACGAACGTTGGGTGCTTTGTACGATGAAGCGAGCAGCGACGCCGTGGGTGGTTCGCTTGTTGCGGAAAAGCTGGCCGAAATCCTCGTTATTGAGGCTGTTCGAGCATACATCGCTGACGGCGCCTCACTTGGAACAGGCTGGATCGCGGCCCTTGCCGAACCTCGCCTGGCAAACGCGATCAAGCTGATGCATGACAATGTCGCCCGGCGGTGGACGGTTGAAGCGTTGGCCAAAGAGATTGGGATGTCCCGTTCATCCCTGAACTTTCACTTCTCGCAGCGCGTCGGCTTGCCACCACTCGCATATCTGACGCAGTGGCGGATGATCCTGGCCGACAGAAAGCTCGCCATGGGTGCCGCAGTGTCAGAGACTGCGGCTGAGGTTGGCTATCTCTCGCAAAGTGCATTCACGCAAGCGTTCAAACGAACATTCGGTAGAACACCGCGTTCGCGCCAATGATTTAGCCTGGACTTTGAAATCGCCCGGGTATGGGTACGGCCCGTTCAGGCGATAGCTGCTTGGACGATGTGGTCCTTTTAGCGTTCCATCGCCAACAAGCGATGGGCACGTCGCGTTCGCAACGGTCCCATATTCTCGATGCGTTGCTGCGAAGAGCTCATTTCTTGGAGTTTGTGAGCGCACCTGATTTCCGGTCGCGCATGCTGCGCAGGCAACGGCGGTTCATAATATTTTATCATTAGCCTTATTGCGTTTTAGCGATGTGACAATGTTCGAGCGTCAGGCAGGTGAGATGGATTGGAGCATGGCCTCTCGATTGTCTTTTTGGGGTTGACACGTAGAGGCTGCAAGTGGTGTTTTCGCGTCGCAAAGAGCTTACGCGACTGGAAGCACGCATGATCGTCGGCATTGATCTTGGAACGACAAATTCGCTGATCGGGACATTCGAAAATGGACGCCCTGTCCTGTTTCCCAATGCCAGTGGACTCACCTTGACGCCGTCGGTCGTCAGCTTTGACGACAATGGGGTCATCGTAGGTGAAGCGGCGAAGGACCGGCTTGTTACCCACCCGGATCGCAGTGTTGCCACTTTCAAGCGATGGATGGGAACAGCGCGCGAAACACGTCTCGGCGGCCAGGATTTTCGGCCTGAAGAACTGTCTTCCTTTGTTCTGCGAAGCCTGATTGGCGATGCCGAAGCTGCGACCGGTCGTAAAGTCACGGAAGCCGTTATCTCGGTGCCTGCGTATTTTTCCGATAGTCAGCGGCAAGCGACCCGTCTGGCAGCCGAGATGGCGGGACTGAAGGTGGAGCGGCTGATCAATGAGCCGACAGCAGCGGCGCTCGCATATGGTATGCAGGACAGAGAAGGCGAAAGCCGGTTTCTGGTGTTCGATCTGGGCGGTGGCACGTTCGACGTATCGATTGTCGAGATATTTGACGGCGTCGTTGAGGTTCATGCCAGTGCCGGTGACAATTTTCTCGGCGGGGAGGATTTCCTTGATCTGCTGATGAATGCGGCCGCGGCAGACCTGAAGCTCGATCTCGATAAAATATTGCCCTCCGAACGCCTGCAACTGCGCCGCCGGATGGAGTTGATCAAACGACAGCTTTCCGGCACGCAGGAGGTGGTGCTGGAAGCGAAGATCGGCGATCGCGACATCAGATGGTCGATTGATCAGGAACGGTTTGAAGTTTTGGCCGAACCGCTGCTCGCGCGCTTGCGCAGCCCACTCGAGCGTGCGCTTCTCGATGCCAAATTAGGACCGGATGATCTCGACGACATCGTAATGGTTGGCGGCGCAAGCCGCATGTCACCGGTTATCAAGACTGTGACCCGTCTGCTTGGGCGTTTGCCGCTACGTCACGTCAACCCCGACGAGGTCGTGGCCCATGGTGCCATCGTTGCAAGTGGGCTCAAAGGGCGCGATGCCAGCCTGCGGGAAGTGATCCTGACCGATGTCAGCCCATACACTTTGGGCACCAATATCTCACGCCAGGATGTCAGCGGGCAGTTCCAAGGGGGCTATTTCCTGCCACTCATCCCCCGCAACAGCACTGTTCCGGTAAGCCGGGAGGAAGAATTCTGGCCGGTCAACAAGGCTCAGACCACGATAACCTTCGGTATCTATCAGGGTGAACATCCCATCGCCGACAAGAACATTTTGCTCGGTGAGCTGAAGGTTCCTATCCCTCAAGCTCAAAACGCCGCCGACCGCGGTGTCATTGCCCGATTTACCTATGACATCGATGGTATTCTTCAGGTCGAGGCTCGGGTTAAAGCGACAGGCGCTTACCACGAGATCGTCATCGAACGCGGACAGACGGGATTGAGCGAGGCGGAGATCCGAGAAAGGCTGGCCAAGCTGGCGGCGATCAAAGTACACCCGCGTGAGCAGCAGGAAAATCTCGCGCTGATGGCGAGGACAGAGCGCCTTTATGAGGAAAGACTGGAGCACCGGGAGATGTTGCAAAACGCCATCATGCATTTCAACGGTGTGCTGAACACACAGGACGAAAGGCAGATTGCCCGGTTCCGAGACGATCTGGTCAGGGTTCTCAGTGAAATCGATCCGAGATGACCCATCCGCTGGTTGCTTTCGATCTAGATGAGGAGGCTGACGAAAGAGCCGTCAAGCGTGCCTATGCCAAACGGTTGAAGGTAACGCGGCCTGACGAAGACCCTGTTGGGTTCCAGGCATTGCATCAGGCTTATCAGCAAGCATTGGATTTCATCCGCTGGCGCGACCATCAGCACCAGTCCATGCATACGGTTGCAAACGACACTTCGACTTTGCCGCTGGAAAATATGGGTAACGACCCCGAAGCACAGCGAATGCCGCATCCCGGCACCGGGCCACTTTCCGATCCGGTCGACCGCCCGCTTGCGGATACGACGCCAGTCGAGGAAACTTCGCTACTGCCTGCAGAGGACGTTGCGCAGGATGGAGAATTCACATTTTCCATATCGGATTTCGTGGACCCTTTGCTGCAAGAAAGCCAGCATCGTGATCCCAATCGTTTTCGACAGTGGTTGCGGGAACGCATGGCCGATTGGCCGTTGACCTCCAAACCAGTTCTTGCCCGTGCCATCGCTGAACATGTGTTGGAACATCAAGTGCCTTTGAAACCAGATCGCTTCGATATTCTGGTGGAGGAGCTTGGCCTCAACGATGTCCGCAGCGGGCTGGTCGATCCGATGCAGCTTGCTTACTATAGGGAAGGGTTGGTTCTTGACTCGCAATTTATTCCTCCAGTCCGTCGACCTGGCTGGTGGAGATCTTCGATCATCGAACTTGTCTGCCTGGCTGTCTTTTGTCTGGGTGGTCTGGCGTTGATCGCATATTCCGCCGCAAAGACACCGGTACCGAAGCCAATTCCATGGTATGTGTCGTCATCGCCAAGCGATGGCCCGATCAGTACAAGTCTTTTGCCCGGAGCCGATCCGGAGGCGCGTCGCCTCATCGAGCAAGCTTCCACGGCATCGGACGGACAGGTCGTCACAATACTGGATCAGGTGATTGAGCGGTTGTCGGAGCGCTCGGAACTGGCGAACGAGCGTCTGCTGGCACTTGCGTTGTATAACAAGGGCCACAAGCTGCAACACACGGATCGGTCTGCTGCTTATGCTGCCTATGGTCAGTTGCAGAGACGCTTCGGCACGAAGCAGGATGTGGATATCGGCGTGATGGTCGCTGCCAGCTATGTGAACATGGGCCACGAAGACTTCGAAACAAATCGTCTCGAGACGGCGCTGGAGCCTCTCAATGCCGTTATCGAACTCTACCGCAGCATCAACGAAGGACCAATCGGGCGCCAGGTTCTTGAGGCAATGGTTCTACAGGCTGAGACCCTGATTGCGCAACGAAAACCAGAGGACGCAAGGCGTAAACTGGACGAGATCGATGCGAGAGTAGGGCTGTCTAGCGATCCTGCCTATCCCGGATTTAAGGATACCACAAATACGCTGCGGTCCGAATTGGCTCCACCACAAACCTGATCCGCTCCGGAGGCATCTATATTCCCATGACGCAAATCCTAGAGTTCCTGCATGGAATGTTCGGCACGCGCGCGATAGAAATTACGGCGACGATATTGGGGCTGATCAACGTCGCATTGATTATCCGGCGCAGCATATGGAATTATCCCTTCGGCATTGCCATGGTGCTGCTTTACGCCTGGATTTTCTACGATGTTCGCCTCTACAGCGACGCGCTTTTGCAAATCTTTTTCCTAGGCATCCAATTTTTTGGCCTCTTCATCTGGCTTGCGGGGCGGGCCGATGATGGTTTGGTGGAGGCGATCGATCTGCCGTATCAGGCGGGTTTGGTTTGGGCCCTCGGTGCTACTGTCGGGGCCGCGGCATTGGGATATATCATGGCAACCTACACGGATGCGGATTTTCCTTATTGGGATGCGTTGACGACTGTTTTGAGCGTGGTTGCACAATGTCTTCTCGCTAAACGCTATGTGCAGACCTGGGTGGTGTGGATTGCCGTCGACGTGCTCGCAATCGGTCTTTATTGGACAAAAGACCTTGGGCCCACGGCAGCGCTCTATTGCGTCTTTCTCGGAATGGCCATTGCCGGTCATTTCAGTTGGCGGCGCTCCATGAAACTAAGCGGGCAGCCGGTCTGATGACGACACGCGGTTTTCTTCTCGGAAAATTCCTGCCACCGCATGCTGGTCACATCTTTATGTGCAACACGGCAGCCTCGCTGTGTGATGATCTGACGGTTCTCGTCTGTTCGCTGGACAGTGAGCCAATAGACGGCAATCTTCGGTACCAGTGGATGAAGCAGTTGTTACCGCAGGCTCGTATCATACATTTTTTCGATGACGTGCCACAGGAGCCGAAAGATCATCCCGATTTCTGGTCCATCTGGCAGAAAATCTGTCGCGAGGCGCATCCCCAACAGATCGACATCGTGTTCGGATCAGAGCCCTATGTGGTGAAACTTGCTGACGTGCTTGATGCTCGGCCTGTCGTGATCGATCCCGACCGCCTTGCTTTTCCGGTCTCCGGAACTGCCGTGAGGGACAACCCTTTCGCACATTGGGATATGGTGCCGGGTCCCGTGCGGCCCTACTACCAACGACGAGTGGTTCTTGCCGGGGCGGAGAGTACCGGCAAATCAACGCTTGCAAAGCAATTGGCACAGCGTTTGGGAACGCGCTATGTCCCGGAATATGGGAGGGTCTTTGATGCGTTTCGCACAGGCGATTGGCAAAGTGAGAGTTTTCTGCAAATCGAAGCTGGCCATGGCGCAATGCGCCGCGCGATCGCGCCGCACGCTGGGCCGGTCCTGATCGAGGACACGGATGAACTCGTGACTCGTGTATGGGAAGAGGCGCTGACCGGCAAGCGACCACAACGCGCCCGGCCAAGCCAGCTTGCCGACATCTATCTATTGCTCGACACGGACCTGCCGTGGCGGGACGATGGCACACGATATCAGAAGGATATTTCGTTCCGAGCCGACTTCCAGAAGTCGTTGGAGCGAGAGCTTCGCGAGGCTGGTGTTCTCTGGAAAACTGTCAACGGAACCGGCGAAGACAGGCTTGAAAATGCGTTATTGGCTCTGGAGGGCGCGATACTATAAGCCTCGTTTCGAGAGAAAGCGTTCTGAACTCCAATCGCTGATTGCTGATGGCGTTCGTCTGTATCGCTCAAGACGGGTTCTGAAAACGGAGTGGCGTTCAAGCACAATTGCCTTTTCTTTTGTCGCCTCAAAGGTGAACTGTACGTCTTTGCCACCACGCGGGGTAGCTTTCTTTCCATTTGGCGCGTTTTCGCCTCTGTGATCCGGAACAGGAAGCGAGAGTGAATACTTGTTCATCTGACATTCATGTTTCCGATGGAGCCGGTCATGTTCTTGAGCAGTATGTATGACAGCAACAGTTTCAGCTTTGGTTTTGGTGGCAGCGCCAGCGCGCGTTGCGCTGCAATTGAAGCGGAGCTTTGTTATCTTCCAAATTTCTCAGGCCATGAGATCGTGGTTTATGCAGAAGGCCGATGTGTGGTGATAACCGGCTATGTCGAACGGGAAATCGATTTTTACCGGGCGCTCAATATCGCGCACGACATTGCCGGGGCTGACAAGGTGGTCTTTCGTGTCAGCCTTGGCACAGCGGCGTCCGCCTGACGCATAGTGTTCGTCACACACGATCGGGATTGCTTACCGTTTCAGAC
This sequence comes from Rhizobium sp. Leaf262, assembly GCF_001422245.1. Classification (GTDB taxonomy): domain Bacteria; phylum Pseudomonadota; class Alphaproteobacteria; order Rhizobiales; family Rhizobiaceae; genus Agrobacterium. The sequence goes on along the minus strand of NZ_LMMM01000018.1, from coordinate 424,134 downwards.
GCGTTATATTTCCCAAGCGACGAGAAATAGCTTGGGAGGGCGTTTCATGAGACGTATGTGGCCAGACGAATTCAACTTCATCTTGAAGGACGCGCAGGAGGTTACCCTCAACGTGCCTTCGCACGATGCTTCAGAGGCCCAGGGCCAAGCAACGCGTCGACAAGCGCTCAAAGTTCGCATGAGCCAGGAAGACTATGAGCGCATCTGGCCGCTTGCCGAAGCACGCTATAGGGTTCAGGGCGATCTCTCCGGAAAAGCCATCACACTGATTGCCAATAATCCACATTACCAGAAATGGCACCCTGTCGATGGTGGGACAGAAGAGGACATGTCGGATAGCGGCAAGCCGTTTCAGACCAAATATGTCGTGGCGCACTTCCTGCTTGATGACGTCAGCGAAAAAGCTGACGCCTGATTTCGCACAGGATTTGCCTGTTGCTCCTGGAATATAGCAATCTTTGTTCTATTCGGAAACGAACCCTGCGATAACCTCCAGAAAGGCAGGGCCGTAACGATCGAGCTTGGCCTCGCCAACGCCGGGCACTCTTGCCATCTCTGCACGGGATGTCGGCCTCGCGCCTGCCAGCTCGATGAGTGTCTTGTCGTGAAAAATGACGTAGGGCGGCAGGTTCTGGGTCTTGGCAATTTCCATGCGGCGTTCGCGCAGGGCCTGGAATAGGGCGGCATCTTCATCCGGCACGATGGGTGCCGTGCGGCCGCTGCCATTGCGGTCACGACTCGTTTTGCGCGCGGCTTGCGGCTTGCGAAGCATCAGCTGTGGTTTTTCCCGCAGAAACTGTCTTCCCGTGTCAGAAATCGATAGGCCACCATGTCCTGCGAGATCGACTTCGATCAGGCGTGCGGCAATCAGCTGGCGCAGAATCGCACGCCATGTTCTGTTGTCGTATTCAGTCCCAATGCCGTAGGTGCTGATCTTGTCGTGGCCGAAGCGGGTAATGCGATCATCCTCGGCACCCAAGAGCACGCTGATGATATAGGCTTGGCCGAAGCGTTCGCCCGTACGGTAAATGCAAGACAGGATTTTCTGGGCTGCAATGGTGCCGTCGAAGACCTCGGGTGGCTCGGCGCAGGTGTCGCAATTGCCGCAGGGTTCGCAATGATCACCGAAATAGGACAGCAGCGCTTGCCTGCGGCACCCCGCCGTTTCTGCCAGACCCAGCAATGCATCCAGCTTTTGCCGTTCCATATGTTTGCGCTGGTCAGGCGCATCCGAGGTTTCGATGAAGCGGTTGCGCAGCGCGATGTCTTCGGATCCGTAGAGCATCAGCACATCGGAGGGCAGGCCATCGCGCCCGGCGCGGCCGGTTTCCTGATAATAGGCTTCGATGCTGCTGGGGAGGTCGATGTGAACGACGAAGCGCACATCCGGTTTGTCGATGCCCATGCCGAAAGCGATGGTGGCGACCATGATGATGGCCTCTCCGTGCTGAAAACGGGTCTGGTTTTTCTCGCGCTGCTCGCGCTCCATTCCCGCGTGGTAAGACAGGGCATCATAGCCTTCGGAACGCAGCCATTCTGCCGTTTCCTCGGTCTTTCTTTTCGACAAGCAATAGATGATGCCGCTTTGATCCTGATGGTCCCGCAGGAAGCGTTTGACCTGCGCGCGCGGATTATCCTTTTCCATGATGGCATAGCGAATATTGGGGCGGTCGAAACCGGCGATGAAGGCATCGCTGCCCTCGATGCGCATATGCTCGAGGATTTCCGCCCGCGTCGGCTCGTCTGCCGTGGCCGTCAGTGCCATGCGCGGCGTATCGGGAAAACGCTCGATCAACATGTCGAGTTGGCGGTAGGGCGGACGGAAGTCGTGACCCCATTGCGACAGGCAATGGGCCTCATCGATGGCGATGAGCGACAGGGGGACATTCTCCAGAGAATCCAGCACATCCGGCTTCAGCAACGTTTCCGGCGCGGCATAGAGAAGGCTGACTTTGCCGGCGCGGATATCGGCCCATAATGCGCGGCGCTCATCCGGCAGAAGATTGGAGTTGAGTGCTTCCGCCCGAACGCCAGCCTGACGCAGGGCGGCAACCTGATCGACCATCAGCGCGATCAATGGCGAGACGACGAGGCCCATGCCGGGGCGGGAGAGGGCGGGAATCTGGTAGCAGAGCGACTTTCCACCACCCGTCGGCATCAGCACGAAGGCGTTGTTGCCTGCGATGACGTGCTCAACGATATCGGCTTGCTGTCCGCGAAACGTGTCGTAGCCGTAGATGGTCTTTAGAATATGGAATGGATCGGTATTCAAGGGCATCTTCTTCGAGATTCGGTTGCCCGGCACCTCATTCCATATTCATGATAATCACAACCCCTTTAGAGCGTGAAACACAGGCAATCACTCCGCTGCGGTCTTCATGCAACCCTCGATGATCCCTCTGATTTCTGCGCGGCAGGAGCCGCAATTCGTGCCCGCGCTCAAGGTATTGCCGATGTCTTCGACTGTGTGGCAGCCATCGCGGATGGCGGCGGTGATCTGATTGACGCCGACATTGAAGCAGGAGCAGACCGTTGCGCCGGGGTCTGCCTTGCCCGCCCCGGGGCGACCGGCAACAAGGGCAAAGCGCGTGCGCAAATCTTCGTGGCGAGCGGAAAGTTGGGAAATTGCCCAGTTGCGCGCGACGCCAACGGGCTTGTCGGCGACGAACAGGGCGGCCAGCAACGTCTCGCCATCAAAGAAGGCGAGGCGGACTTGATGGGTGCTGTTATCGGCATAGCCGATGGGTTCGATGCCGACATCGATGCCGAAAACGCTGTGCGCCCAACCGCTCCAGTTTTCGGGTATCTCATCGAACGCCATCTCCAGACGATAGCCGCCGTCGGCTTTTGCCAGCGCCCAATAGGCGCAATCGAGAGCCTGCGGTTTTGCCTGCGTTACCGCGAAGGCATAGGCTTTCGCCTGAAAACGGCGTGCGATAACGGCGACGTTTTTCGATGCCGGTTGGCCGGAGAAGGGGTCCGTTACCGGTGGCACCAGCCTGTCGACGCGGGCATTGGCGGCGAACTGGTCGTTCCAGTGCATCGGCACGAAGATGTTGCCGCGCGCCTGCCGTTCTGTGACCAGCGCCCGCACGATGATCTTGCCGAGCGGGCTTTCGATTTCCACGAGATCGGCGCTGTCTATGCCTGCATCCATGGCATCGCGCGGGTGCAGCTCAACGAAGGGTTCTGCGAGGTGGGATGACAGGCGGGCGCTTCTGCCGGTGCGCGTCATGGTGTGCCACTGGTCGCGAATGCGGCCGGTGTTGAGCGTCAGCGGATACTCTGCATCGCTTCGGGATGTTTGCGGCAGGGCGGTGCTGAGGAAGCAGGCCTTTCCATCGGCATGATAGAATTTTCCGTCTGCGAAGAAGCGCGTTGTCTCGCGGTGTCCAGAGGCGGGCTGCGGCCAGTTGAAGGGGGGCAGGCCGTCATAGGCTGGCTTTGTCAGCGTTGAATATGCACCGATATCGAAATCACGCGAACCATCGTTTTCGAAGGCGGATAGATTGGCGTGTTCGATGAAGATTTCAGCTGGGCCGGTGTAATCGAATGCCTCGGCAAAACCCATACGGCGACCAACCTGCGCCAGTTGCCACCAGTCTGCTTTGGCGTCTCCCGGTGCGGGCAGATAGCCGCGCTGGCGGGAAATGCGGCGCTCGGAATTGGTGACGGTTCCGTCCTTTTCGCCCCAGCCCAGCGAGGGCAGGAGGACATGGGCGTATTTTGCCGTGTCGGTGGTTGCGAACATGTCGGAGGCGACGACGAAAGGGCAGGCTTTCAATGCGGCTTCGACGGCGCTGGCATCGGGCATGGAAACGACGGGGTTCGTTGCCATGATCCACAGCGCCTTGATCCGGCCATCGGCCACCGCCTGAAACAGATCGACGGCCTTGAGGCCCGGTTTGTCTGCAATGGCGGGTGAACCCCAGAAGCGCTGAACGCGGTCGCGGTCATCGGCATTTTCGATGGCCATATGGGCGGCCAGCATGTTGGCGAGACCGCCGACCTCGCGACCACCCATGGCATTGGGCTGGCCTGTCAGTGAAAACGGTCCCATGCCCGGTCTGCCGATCCGGCCGGTTGCCAAGTGGCAATTGATGATGGCGTTGACCTTGTCTGTGCCGCTGGCCGACTGGTTGACGCCCTGGCTGTAGCAGGTGACGGTCTTTTCCGTGCGCTCAAAGATTTCGTAGAACTGGATGAGTTCGGCAATGGTCAGTCCAGTTGCCTCCGCAATCTCGGGAAGGCTGTATTCCTCAGCGGATTGGACCGTAGCATCGAAGCCGTTCGTGAAGCTCTCAACATAGGTTCGGTCGACGGCGGGGCCGTTGGCGAGATGGGCAAGAAGGCCGGTAAACAGCGCCACATCGCCATCCGGGCGGATGGCCAGATGCATGTCGGCAATATCGCATGTCATGGTGCGGCGCGGGTCGATGACGACGATGCGCATATCCGGGCGCTCTGCCTTGGCGGCGGCGAGACGCTGGTAGATGACCGGATGGCACCATGCGAGATTGGAGCCAGTGAGGATGACGAGATCAGCCTCGAAAATATCCTCGTAGAGACCCGGCACCGTATCCGAGCCGAAAGCGCGGCGATGGCCTGCGACGGAGGAGGACATGCACAGGCGCGAATTCGTATCGATATTGGCCGAGCCGATGAAGCCTTTCATCAGCTTGTTGGCGACGTAATAATCTTCCGTCAGCAATTGGCCGGAGACGTAGAAGGCGACCGCGTCCGGTCCGTGTTCGGCAATGGCATCTGCAAATTTCGAGGCTACGAGATCAAGCGCGTCGTCCCATTCGACCCTGGCACCATCCACCTGCGGATAGAGCAGACGCCCGTCCAGATCGATGGTTTCGGCCAGTGCCGAGCCCTTGGAACAGAGCCGTCCCAGATTGGCAGGGTGATCGGGATCGCCTTTGACGGTGACAGCGCCATCGTCTTCGATCTTCGCGATCACGCCGCAGCCGACGCCGCAATAGGGACAGGTGGTCTTGACCTCTTGTGCCATGCTCACTCCGCCGCGATCATGAGGCTTTCGATTGCTATCGACAGCTTGCCGTCCACGTTGCGAACGGGAATGGTGCGCACCGCACCTTCGTCCGCACCTAGCGCCTTGCCGGTTTCGAGCGAAATTACCCAATTGTGCAGCGGACATGTGACCGATGCTCCGTGGACGATGCCCTGGCTTAAGGGGCCGCCCTTGTGCGGGCAATGGTCCTCGATGGCATAGACGTCGTTGTCTGCCGTGCGGAACACGGCGATCTTGCCCGATGGCGTTTTCACGCAGCGTGCGCCGCGCAGAGGAATGTCCGAGATATCGCCGATATCGACCCAGTTCATTGCGTTCATCCTGTCCTTGTCGATGATGTCTACGGGTGGGCGGAAACTCCTCTTTCCGCCCACCCGACTGCCCACGCGTCCGTCACGCCTTGCGGCGGTCGGTCACTCTGCGGCTTGATTGAAGCCGATGGTCGCCATCGGTTTGAACTCGTGCTTGTGTTCGCCGGACACGCGCTCCGACCACGGATCGACCTGCGCGAATTTCTGGCTGAAGACGAAGCGCTCGAAATAGGCCTTGCGCTTTTCGGCATCACCCATGATCTGACGGCGAACCTCGTCGTAACCAATGCGCTTTGCCCATTTGTAGATGCGCTCCAGATAACGGCCCTGTTCGCGGTACATCTGCGTCAGCGCCACGATATGCTCCAGCGCCTCGTCCTCCGTCTTAACGAGGCCGAGAACTTCCGTGCCCTTGATGTCGAGACCGGCAGCACCGGCAAAGTGGATTTCATAACCACTGTCGACACAGATCACGCCGATATCCTTGCAGGTGGCCTCGGCGCAGTTGCGCGGACAGCCGGAGACGGCCAGCTTCAGCTTGGCCGGTGTCCAGGAACCCCACATGAACTTCTCGACGCGAATGCCGAAGCCGGTCGAATCCTGTGTGCCGAAGCGGCACCAGTCCGAACCGACGCAGGTTTTGACGGTGCGCAGGCCTTTTGCGTAAGCTTGACCGGAGATGAAACCGGCCTTGCCGAGATCGGCCCAGACGGCGGGCAGGTCTTCCTTTTCGATGCCGAGAAGGTCGATACGCTGGCCACCGGTGACCTTGACCATCGGTATCTCGAATTTGTCGACAACGTCTGCGATCGCGCGCAATTCGTTGGCATTGGTCACGCCGCCCCACATGCGCGGCACGACTGAATAGGTGCCGTCCTTCTGGATGTTGGCGTGAACACGCTCGTTGATGTAGCGCGACTGGTAATCGTCGGCATATTCATCCGGCCAGTCGGAAACGAGGTAGTAGTTCAGTGCCGGGCGGCATTTTGCGCAGCCGCAGGAGGTCTTCCACTCCAGTTCCTGCATGACAGCGGGAATGGTTTTCAGACCCTTTGCCTTGATCAGACGACGAACGTCATCATGGCCAAGCTCTGTGCATGTGCACATGGGCTGAACGGCAGCCGGGTTATAGCTATCGCCCAGCGTCAGCGTCATCAGTTGTTCGACAAGGCCCGTGCAGGAACCGCACGAAGCCGAGGCCTTGGTGTGGGCGCGGACATCGTCCAGCGATGTCAGCCCCTTGCCCGTGATGGTGGAGGTGATTTTGCCTTTGCAAACGCCGTTACAGCCACAGATTTCCGCATCATCCGGCAAGGCTGCAACGGCCGCCATAGGGTCCAGTGGGGACCCTCCCTGATAGGCTTGGCCGAAAATGAGTGTGTCGCGCATCTCCGAAATATCGGTCGCTTTTTTCTTCAGGTCGTTGAACCACGCCCCATCGGAGGTTTCGCCGTAGAGAACGGTGCCGATGATGCGATTGTCCTTGAGGATCACGCGCTTGTAGACGCCTGCGGTGGCATCGCGCAGCACGATTTCCTCACGGTCATCGCCATCGGCAAAGTCACCGATGGAGAAGAGATTGATGCCTGTGACCTTAAGCTTCGTCGGCGTGTCTGCATGCACGAAGGCCGGTGTGGTATCGCCCGCCAGATGCGAGGCGGCAACCCGTGCCATTTCGTAAAGCGGGGCGACGAGGCCATAGACCATGCCATCCACCTCGGCGCATTCACCGACCGACAGAATATCGCCGTCCGATGTCTGCATGCCCGCATCCACGACGATGCCGCGATTGACGGCGAGACCTGCGTCCTTCGCCAGACCCGCATTGGGCCTGATACCAACCGCCATCACCACCAGCGTGGCCGGGATAATGGTGCCGTTGTCGAGTTCGATGCCCTCGACCTTGTCGGTGCCGACAATCTGCTTGGTGTTGGCCTTGGTGATGACCTTGATACCGCGATCTTCCATCGCTTTTTGCAGAAGGTAGCCCGCTGCCGGGTCGAGCTGACGCTCCATCAGCGTCGGCATCACATGCAGCACGGTCACGTCCATGCCGCGTATGGAAAGACCGGCGGCGGCTTCCAGCCCCAGCAATCCGCCGCCGATGACGACGGCCTTTGCGCGGGATTGGGCGGCCAGCAGCATGGCGTCCACATCATCCAGATCGCGATAGGTGATGACGCCGGGCAGGTCCTTGCCGGGAACGGGGATGATGAAGGGAACGGAGCCGGTGGCGATGACCAGCTTGTCATAGCTTTCCGTCACGCCACGGTCGGAGGTGACGGTTTTCGCCGCACGGTTGATGTTGACGATACGGTGGCCCTTATAGAGCGTGATGCCGTGCTGGATATACCAGCCATCGCCATGGATGATGATGTCCTCGTAGGACTTCTCACCCGACAGCACCGGCGACAGCATGATGCGGTCGTAATTGACGCGGGGCTCGGCGTTGAAAATCGTGACTTGATATCGCCCCGGTGCTTTCTCGAAGAGTTCTTCCAGCATGCGCCCGGGGGCCATGCCGTTTCCGATGATGACAAGTTTCTCTGTCATGTTGGTTACTCCGCAGCTTCGACGAAGCGATGACGTTCGTAGAGGAACTTCAACACGGCTTCGCGGCATTTCAGATAGGTTCGGTCGGATGCAAGCTCGATGCGGTGGCGCGGCCTTGGCAAGGGAACATCGAGAATTTCGCCGATATGGGCTGCTGGTCCATTGGTCATCATGACGATGCGGTCCGAGAGCAGCACGGCCTCATCCACGTCGTGGGTGATCATGACCATGGTGTTGCCGAGACGGGCGTGGATTTCCATCACCGCATCCTGCAAATGGGCGCGGGTCAGGGCATCGAGTGCACCGAAAGGTTCATCCAGCAGCAGGATTTTCGGCTCCATCGCCAGCGCGCGGGCAATGCCGACACGCTGCTTCATGCCGCCGGAAATTTCAGATGGCTTCTTGTCCTTGGCATGGGCCATCTGCACGAGGTCCAGATTGCGCATGACCCAGTCGTGGCGCTCAGCCTTGGTCTTGGTGTAGCGGAACACCTTTTCGACGCCGAGATTGACGTTCTCGTAGACGCTCAGCCACGGCAGCAGGCTGTGGTTCTGGAACACCACGGCACGTTCCGGGCCGGGCTCGTTCACTTCCCGGTTTTCCAGGAGAACGACGCCGGAGGAAACCTTGGTCAGGCCCGCGATGAGGTTCAGCATGGTGGACTTGCCGCAGCCGGAATGGCCGATGACCGAGACGAATTCGCCCTTGCCGATGGTCAGGTTGATGCCCTTCAGCACCTCTGCGCGGGTGCCGCCCTTGTCGAAATATTTGTCGATGTTATCGAGCTTTAGATAGGCGTTCATCATGTATTTCTCCTTTGACGCAAACCCGAACGGAAAACCGGTTTCCACTTTTCCTGGAATTGCTTGCCTTCTCAGTTGGCCGCTGCGCCGCGGGTGATGACATTGCCGAGTGCTGCGACCAGCTTGTCCAGCACGAAGCCGACGACGCCGATGTAGGCGAGGGCGACGATGATGTCGGGCAGGCGCGAGGAATTCCACGCATCCCAGATGAAGAAGCCGATGCCGACGCCACCGGTCAGCATTTCAGCGGCGACGATGGCAAGCCACGAGAGGCCGACACCGATGCGCAGACCCGTGAAGATGTAGGGCGCGGCGGATGGCAGCATGATCTTGTAGAAGAACTCCAGCTGGTTCAGCCGCAGCACCTGCGCCACGTTGCGGTAATCCTGCGGGATGTTGCGCACGCCAACGGCGGTGTTGATGATGACGGGCCAGATGGAGGTGATGAAGATCACGAAAATGGCCGATGGATTGCTGTCCTGAAAGGCAGCCAGCGACAGCGGCAACCATGCCAGCGGCGGCACGGTGCGCAGCACCTGAAAGATCGGGTCGAGACCGCGCATGGCCCAGATGGACTGCCCGACGACCGCACCGAGGATGACACCGGCAACGGCAGCAAGGCCGAAACCATAGGCCACGCGCTCCAGCGAAATCAGAACCCGCCAGCCCAGCCCGATATCCTGCGAGCCGTTGACGAAAAACGGATAGACGATCAGGTCGTAGCTTTCCTGAAACACCTGGCTCGGCGGCGGCAGCGTTGCGCCGGGGGCGGAACAGAGCATCTGCCAGACGACCAGCATGATCACCAGCACGACGAGCGGCGGAACGACGTTGCGGGCGATAGTAGCGGCGATCTTTTTGGCGTTCAGTGCCGGTGCCTTGCGGCGGTCGATGGCAATCACGGTGCCGCTTTTCGGAATGGCGGTGGCCGTTGCCATGCTGTCTGTCTTGCGGGCGGTTGCGGTCATGGGTCTATCCTGTTTGCAAGAGGTCCGTGCCCCTCACCCCAAGAGGGAGGGGCGAGAGCGTCTTTAAGATGCGGCTTTGATCGAAAGGCTTTCGAGATAGGCGGATGGGTTTTCCGGGTCGAAAACCTTGCCATCGAAGAAGGTCTCCTTGCCGCGGGATTTCGATGTCGGGATATCGGCAGCAGCAACACCCAGATCCTTGGCCGCTTCGCGCCACAGGTCTTCACGGTTGACCTGGGATACCAGTGCCTTGATGTCGGTGTCGGGCGCGAACTTGCCCCAGCGGACATTCTCGGCAAGGAACCAGCTGTCGTGGCTCTGGAATGGATAGGACGCGCCGTCCTTCCAGAACTTCATCTGCAAATCCGTGCCATGGGCCACACGGCCATTGCCGTAATTGATGTCACCCTTCAGGCGACCCAGCACGTCCTTTGGCGGAACGTTGAACCATTGGCGCTTGCCCAGAATGGCGGACATTTCGTCCTTGTTGTCCATGCTGTCGCACCATTGCTGGGCTTCCATCACGGCCATGAGGATGGCCTTTGCGGCGTTCGGGTTCTTCTCCACCCAGTCGGCGCGCATGCCGAGCGCCTTTTCAGGGTGGCCCTTCCAAAGCTCGCCGGTGGTACAGGCGGTAAAGCCGATGCCCTGGTTGACCAGCTGCTCGTTCCAAGGCTCGCCCACACAGAACACATCCATGTTGCCAACCTTCATATTGGCAACCATCTGCGGAGGAGGTACGACGATGGTGGAGACATCCTTGTCCGGGTTGATGCCGCCAGCCGCCAGCCAGTAACGAATCCACAGATCATGCGTGCCACCCGGAAACGTCATGGCCGCCTTGATTTCCTTGCCCTCGGCCTTCTTTTTCTCGAACGCCGCCCTCAGCTTGGACGCATCCAGCTGCACGCCGGTATCGGCATATTCCTTGGCAACAGAGATGCCCTGGCTGTCGAGGTTGAGGCGGGCAAGAATGGCCATCGGCACGGGCACATTGTTCTGCGTCACCTTGCCGGTGTGGATGAGGTAGGGCATGGGGGTGAGGATATGTGCGCCATCAATACCATTGGACGCGCCGCCGAGAACGAGATTGTCGCGCGTTGCACCCCAGGATGCCTGCTTGGCAACTTCCACATCCGGCATGCCGTATTTGGCGAAGAGACCTTTTTCAGAAGCGACGATGAGCGGGGCGGCATCCGTCAGCGCGATGTAACCGAGCTTGGCGCCGGTGACTTCTGGAGCAGCGGTCGCGGCAAATGCGCCGGATGGGAAAGCGGATTTCATGGCCGTGATCAGGGCTGCGGTGGCAGTGGTCTTCAGCATGCCGCGGCGGCTTATGGTGCCGGTGAATGTCGGTTTCATTCGCATGTTCCCCATTTTTGATCCGCCGTTCTGGCGCTGTTTGCGAAAGGTAAAAATAAAAAAACGCCGCTCGGAGATTGCGTTTGCCGGGAGGGAGGTCCCGGTCAGCAAAAACCTTGCGACGTCAGTGTCGTTGGTAAGCAGCAGTGAAGTGCTTTTATCCTCGATCGCCGTTGACCGAGTGTTTTATACAAAGCAAACGTTGTGCCAGTTTGATTGAGCTTGAATAAGCTTCTGATATGAAATCGTTATTTCAGGAAGGTGTATTGTTTGTTCAAAATTTAATCGCGAAGCTAGCGGCTCATATTTTGCGCACATGATGTCCGTACGGCTTTTTCGGTGCGCAGCATTTGTGCAGTGCGTTACAGTCAAGCGTCTTCAGGGTTGGCGGAACCGAGGTTGCCAGCACTGACTGTGAAGCCTCTCACATAGTCTTCAATCGCGCTTGGATCGAAGACGTGGCCATCCATGAAGCGGTCGCCATCCGTGTTACCTTCGATGCGCGTATCGGCCTCCGGCGGTGTGTTGTCCGCGCCCAAAGCATTGCGATAGAGATCGCTGCGATAGGCGGATGCTGCGGCTTCCGTGGCTTGTTGCGTATAGCGAGCCTGCCCCCAGCGGATCATCTGGCTGTAAATCCACAGCGCCTGACTTTTGCGCGGATAGTTCGCGAAATTATCGTGGAAAGTGAAATAGCGCTCGATCACGCGCTGATTGCCCTGCGCATCGACGCTGAAGCGTCCCGCCAGTACCTGACGGATGATCTCCACCGGTGCGGCGATGTATTTCGCATCCGCCAGTGTCTCGGCCAGTGCGCCGTGATTGTCGGCTTGGTCGCACCAGCGGGCGGCGGCATCCAGCGCCACCAGCAGACGGGAGACGGCTTCGGGCTGTGCATCCGCCCATTCGGGGCGCATGCCGATGACCTTTTCCGGTGCCGATGGCCAGATATCCTGCTTGGCGGCGACGATGCGGCCTATGCCGCGTTCGCTCGCAACCATGTTCCACGGCGCGCCAACGCAGAAGCCGTCGATAGCGCCTGCGGCCAGCGCATCTGACGTCAGCGGCGGCGGCACCACGACGAGTTTTACGTCTTGGTCAGGGTCAATGCCGCCAGCCGCCAGCCAGTAGCGGAATTCGTAATTGTGTGAGGAGAAGGGGTAGGTCACGCCGAAGGTTGGGGTGGCTTCGCCGCGTACGCGCATTTCATCCAGCAGTGTCTTCAGCGACTTGGCATTATCCAGTGCGCCAGCGGTTTCGGACAATCCCGTCACCTCGCGCATGCGGGCAAACAGCCGAGTCGACAGCGTAATCGCATTGCCGCCACGCCCGAGCGAAAACGGCGTGATGGTGGGCGAGGGGTTGGAGCCGAGATCCAGCATCGAGGCGACCGGCATGGGAGATAGCATGTGGGCGATATCGAACTGGCGAAAGGCCAGACGGTCGCGCACATTGGCCCAGGACACGTCTTTCACAAGATCGAGCTTCAGACCTTCCTTCTCCGCAAAGCCAAATTCGGCGGCGGCGATCAGAACGGACGCATCGACCAGCGGAATGAAGCCAGCCCGCAGCGTGCGTTGGCGGTCATTGCCGATCAAGGCAGGCCCGGTCTCGCCGCTACCGCTCTTCGTTACCTTGCTGACGATGGTCGTCATTTCCTATGCTCCATTTCCTCGCCTGCGCCGCTCACATCAACAGGCTCGCAGCCGTCACGACGCTTTGCGCAATCTCGGACAGTTTTTTCTTCTCGTTCATGGCTGTCTGGCGCAGAAGGGCAAAAGCCTCTTCTTCCGAGAGACCGCGCATCTTCATCAGAATGCCCTTGGCGCGCTCGACGATCTTGCGGTCCTCCAGCGCCGACTTCGCGTCCGCCAATTCCCGTTGCAGGCGGCTGAAGGCGTTGAAGCGGCTGACCGCCATATCGAGAATGGGCTTGACGCGCTCTTTCTTGAGCCCGTCGACAATATAGGCCGAAACGCCCGCTTCGACGGCGGCCTCGATGGAGGCCGTATCGGAGCGATCCACGAACATCGCAATGGGTCGGCCCACCGTTCGGGTCAATTGGAACAAGTGCTCCATCATATCGCGATTGGGATTTTCGATATCGATGACGATGACGTCGGGACAGAGCGTGTCGATAATGCGTGCGACGCCATGGACTTCATGTATGACCGTGACGCGGTCATGCCCCGCCTCCCGCAGGCCTTCCTCGATAATGGAGGCGCGGATAGCGTTTTCGTCGATCACCAGTATGGTCAGGTCGCGGTGCGTCATGGTCGAATAGATGCCGCAGCGCACAATGAAATGCAATCTTTTTCGGCTGGCCTATAAAATAGGCATTCAGACATATTTCTTTTATATTTAACACTGCCTCTCGCCGCGCAGTCCCTTGACAACATAGCCTGCTTTAGAAAATGTCGTCTCATGAGTGCTGGGGCGGAATGGTTATCCAAAACAAACCCGATTAGCCGGAAAAGTGCGGCTGAATCGGTCTTCGAGGATTTGCGACAGGCAATTGTCTCCGGACGATTGGCCGTGGGAACACGGCTGCCAGCAGAAACGCATCTGGCGGAAAAATATGGGGTCAGTCGTCCCATCGTTCGCGAAGCGCTACGCTCGCTGCAAACGCTCGGAATGACGCAAACTCGCACCGGCAGCGGCACATTCGTTCTGACTGATCAGCCCAGCCGCGAGTTGAATTATAGCGGCTATTCGGCGCGCGATCTGATCGAGGCGAGACCATTCATCGAAGTGCCCGCCGCCGGTTGGGCCGCCCTTCGGCGCAGCCCTGAACAGATGACTCGCATCCTCAAGCTTTGCGACGCCATGGATGCGCAGGAAGACCCGCATAAATGGGTCAAGCTGGATTCCGAGTTTCACAGTGCCATTGCGGAAGCATCGGGCAATTCGCTTTTTGCAAAAGTCGTCGCAGATGCTCGCGATTCTCTCAGCCAGCAATCCGAATTGTTGAATATCATGGCCCACAGACGGATCGCCTCGAATGTCGAGCACCGGCTGATCGCGGAGGCCATTGCGGTCGGGTCAGGGGAGACTGCCCGGAGTGCCATGGAGGCCCATTTGGGTCAGGTCAAGCAGGTCGTAACATCCATCATCGGCGAAGAGCAGGCACGGGTTTAGCAACGTCTCTCTCAATTTGCATTTCAACGCCCGACGCGATGCAGATCGACATTGTTATGGGGCCGTCAATGATGAGCTTGGGAGTTCATCTCGGACTTTGATTTCTTCTTGTCCAGAATGCTGTGTGACCTCGACCCCGTTTGACACGTTCGAACCCATCACTCTGCTAAACTGATTTTTCCGACCATCAGCCCTGTTTTGCGACGATGGAGCTTGGCCGATGAGGGTTGACGGAAGAAAGGAAGGCCAGTATCTGGCTTTAATCTGTCTTGCAGCATTACAGAAATTTTGCATTTTTATTTGCCGTTGTCGTACCTAATCCGCCGGTTATCGGCAGCCCAGATCAGTCCTGATGGAATGAATCTGTTGGCGGCATAAGCTCTTAGGGAGGGGCCATGTCAGTGAACAACTCAAATCAGACCCATCATGAACGCCAGGTCGAGCTTGCGGAAGAGGCGGGATATCACAAAGCGCTCAAGCCGCGACAGGTTCAGATGATCGCGATTGGTGGTGCTATTGGTACCGGGCTCTTCCTGGGTGCGGGTGGTCGCCTTGCCGTTGCTGGACCTGCTCTGATTTTCGTTTATGCCCTTTGCGGTTTCTTTGCCTTTCTCGTGCTGCGCGCGCTGGGCGAGCTCATCATGCACCGCCCGACATCCGGTTCCTTCGTGTCCTATGCCCGCGAGTTCTACGGCGAGAAAATGGCGTTTGCCGTCGGCTGGATGTACTGGCTGAACTGGGCCATGACGTCGGTTGCCGATGTGACTGCCGTCGCTATCTACATGAATTTCTTCAAGCAATATGTCCCGTGGATGCAGGGTATCGACCAGTGGGTCTTTGCTCTTGGCGCGCTCATCATCGTGCTGGCCATGAACATGCTGTCGGTCAAGGTCTTCGGTGAACTGGAATTCTGGTTCAGCCTCATCAAGGTGATTGCTCTCGCCACCTTCCTTGTGGTCGGAGTGTATTTCGTCATTTTCGGTACGCCCATCGAGGGCCACGTCACTGGCTTCAGCCTGATTACGGACAATGGCGGCTTTTTCCCCAACGGCATTCTGCCTGCCTTCATCATCGTCCAGGGGGTGCTGTTCGCCTATGCCTCGATCGAGCTGATCGGTACGACGGCGGGCGAAACGGAAGATCCCCGCAAGGTCATTCCCGGCGCGATCCGCACCGTCGTTTTCCGCCTGCTGGTCTTCTATGTCGGCTCCGTGCTGCTTCTGTCGCTGCTTTTGCCCTATACGGCTTACAAGGCTGGCGAGAGCCCGTTCGTGACCTTCTTCGGCTCCATCGGCATCGAAGGTGCAGATATCATCATGAACCTCGTGGTGCTGACGGCTGTCTTGTCGTCGCTGAATGCCGGGCTTTATTCCACCGGGCGTATTCTTCACTCTATGGCCGTTTCCGGCTCTGCACCGGCGGCACTTGCTAAAATGAACAAGGCAGGCGTGCCCTATGGCGGGATTGCAGTGACGGCTGTCGTCACCGTCATCGGCGTTATTCTCAATGCCATCGTTCCCGCCGCTGCGTTCGAAATTGCGCTGAATGTAGCCGCACTTGGCATTATTTGCGCGTGGAGCGCCATCGTGTTATGTCAACTCAAGCTGTGGCACCTGTCGCGGCGGGGGGAAATGAACCGTCCTGATTTCAGACTATTTGGCGCGCCATATACCGGCATATTGACGCTTGTCTTCCTCTTCGCTGTGCTGGTCTTGATGGCATTTGATTATCCTGCCGGTACGTGGACGGTCGGTTCGCTCATCATCATCGTGCCGGCCCTGATTGCGGGTTGGTACATGTTGCGCGGTCGTATTCACGAACTGGCGAAAGCCGACACGTCGAAAAGCGCGGTTGCGCGGGGACAGAAGTGAAGAGTTTGGAATCGAAATTGCTGGTGGCCGTCATAGCCACCGGCGGGACAATTGCCAGCAAACGCGACGAAAGCGGTGCAGCCAAGCCCTCGCTTTCGGGCGAAGCCCTTATTTCAGGCCTGTCCAAGGCCAATACGCTGGTCAAGCCGGTCGAGCTCATGGCCAAGGATTCTTCAAGCCTTACCATTGCCGACATGCAGCACATCAGTCGTGCGGTAGGGCAGGAGCTTGCCGATCCAGACGTTGCGGGGGTCGTCGTCCTCCATGGCACAGATGCCATGGAAGAAAGCGCGCTTCTGGTTCATCTCCAGCATCGGCTGAACAAGCCCGTGATTTTCACCGGCGCGCAATTTACCGCAGATCACCCCAACACGGACGGTCCATCCAATCTCTCCGACGCGATTTCGGCGGCGGCCGATCCGGCGAATGGCGACAGGGGAGTCTTGCTGTGTTTCGCGGGCAGGCTTTTGCCCGCATGGGGGCTCTACAAGCGCTCATCCGACGATCCCGATGCATTCGATCTGGCAGGCGATATCGGCGGGCCGCAATGTCCGATCTTCGACGGATCGGTCGAGGATGTTCGTGTGGATATCGTCGCAATCTATCCAGGGTGTGACGCCACGCATGTCGATGCCAGCCTGAAGGCGGGCATCGCCGGTATCGTGCTGGCCGCACTCGGTTCCGGTAATGCCAATGCCCGTATCGTGGAAGCGGTCAAGCGCTGTGCCGATGCCAATGTACCCGTCGTCGTTTCCAGCCGCGTTCCAGCGGGTCGTCTCGTCGCCGGTTATGGCGGTGGTGGTGGCGGGCATGACATGGGTGCGGTGGGAGCGATTCACTCCCGGACGTTGCGGGCAGGGCAGGCCAGAATTCTACTCGCGGCGATGATTGCCTCATCCAAGACGCATGACGAGATGGCTATCGCTTTCGATGATTTTCGAAAAATGGCAAAAGCGTGATTTTTTCAGGAACCTTTGTGATCTGACCTCGTTTCCCGCGTGGGAGACCACCGGGGGCTTTTTATGGCAGTCACATCCACTGCAGTCGTCCTGACGCTTATTGGACTTGCAATTTTCGGTTTCGGTTCTCAGCTCGTTATGCTGGGCGGAAGCTTTTATTATGCATTGGCAGGCATCGCCTTCGTGGTGACCGCCATTTTACTTTTTAAAAGAAACAAGGCGGCATTGCATTTCTATGCCGCTTTCGTCGTCGCGACGCTTCTTTGGGCGTTGTGGGAAGTTGGTTTTGACTGGTGGCAACTCGGACCGCGTGGCGGCTTTATCATCCTCGTCGGGATGTGGTTGCTGATGCCGTGGATCAGAAAGCCTCTGGGGTTCAAGAGCCCGACTGGCGCGACCTATGGCGCCAATGCCGTTCCACTGTTGACCGCCGTTCTGGTATCCGTAGGCGCTGCCGCCTTCGCGATGACGCAGGATCCGCACGATCTGGAAGGCAATCTTCCAGACGAGGTCGTAAACGCGTCGCCATCCTATGGAAACGACGTGCCCGACAATGAATGGCATCAATACGGCCGCACCTCCTATGGCCAGCGTTATTCACCTCTCACTCAAATCAATGCCACCAATGTCGGTGGCTTGAAGGAAGCCTGGCGCTACCAGACCGGTGATGTGAAACTCCCAGACGACGTCGGCGAAACGACCTATCAGGTGACGCCGTTGAAGGTTGGCAATTCGCTTTATCTTTGCACGCCGCACAACTGGGCGATTGCCGTGGATGCGGCGACGGGCAAGGAAAAATGGAAATATGACCCCAATGCGGGCATGAACCCGGATCGTCAGCATCAGACGTGTCGTGGTGTAACCTATTACGCTGATCCGTCTGCACAGGCTGGCTCGCTCTGCGCCGCTCGCGTCTACCTGCCGACTTCGGATGCGCGTCTCATTGCGCTTGATGCCGCAACGGGTCAGGTTTGCACGTCATTTGCGGATCAGGGAACGCTGCATCTACAAGCTGGTATGAAATATAACCCTGCCGGCTACTACTATTCCACATCCCCACCCGCAATCGCTGGCAACAAGATCATCATCGGCGGTGCCGTCAACGACAACTATTCGACGCAGGAACAGTCCGGCGTTATCCGTGCGTTCGACGTCAACACGGGTGCCCTGGTCTGGAACTGGGATTCTGGAAACCCGTCGCAGACCCAACCGCTTCAGCCGGGTCAGACCTATACGACCAACTCTCCCAACAGCTGGTCAGTATTCAGCGTCGATGAAGCGCTTGGGCTCGTCTACATTCCCTTGGGAAATCAAGTTCCGGATCAACTCGGCATGGGTCGGAGCGAGAATGTAGAGAAATATTCCTCTTCCATCGTGGCGCTGGATGTTAACACCGGACAGGACAAATGGGTCCGCCAGTTTGTCCATCACGATCTCTGGGACATGGATGTTCCTGCGCAGCCGGTCCTTCTGGATATCACCAAAAAGGATGGGCAGACGGTTCCGGCGTTGGTTGGGCCTACCAAGCAGGGCGATATCTACGTGCTGGACCGCCGCAGTGGCGAGCCTATCCTTGCGGTGACAGAAGAGAAAGCGCCGGGCGGAGCAATCCCCGAGGACTTCAGTGCGCCGACACAGCCGACTTCGGCTCTGTCCTTCAAGCCCGACAAGCTAGAGGAAAAGAACATGTGGGGTGTCTCCATGTTCGATCAGCTGGCTTGCCGCATCAAGTTTCATCAGCTGAATTACGAAGGCCGATACACGCCACCATCGATAAATGGTTCGCTGATCTATCCTGGCAACTTCGGGACCTTCAACTGGGGCTCGGTTGCGGTCGATCCCGAGCGTCAGGTTATGTTCGGCATGCCGACCTATCTTGCCTTCACGTCACAGCTCGTGCCGCGCGATCAGATCCCGCCGAAAGGGCAGGACGAAAAGGGTAGCGAGCAGGGCCTCAACCGAAACGATGGTGCGCCTTACGGCGTCTTGATGGGGCCGTTCCTCGGACCGCTCGGCGTTCCCTGCCAGGCGCCGCCATGGGGTTACGTTGCGGGGGCCGATCTGCGCACCGGCGATGTCGCCTACAAGCATAAGAACGGCACGGTCTATGACATGACGCCGCTGCCACTGCCCTTCAAGGTCGGCGTTCCCGGTATCGGCGGCCCGATGATCACCAAGGGTGGCGTAGCGTTCCTGGGAGCCGCTGTTGATAACTACTTGCGTGCTTACGATCTGACGTCCGGCAAGCAACTGTGGGAAGCACGTCTTCCCGCGGGCGGGCAGGCGACGCCGATGACCTATGCCATGGATAACGGCAAGCAATATGTGGTCATGGTTGCGGGTGGTCACGGATCTGTCGGCACGAAACCGGGTGATTACGTCATCGCCTACACGCTGCCCTGATCTGCTTTCACGAAGTCGCCGCCTTGTGTGGCGGCTTCCATTGTTTTGACGCCTGGATCGAGCACCTGGTTCTTCGGGCTGTCTCAAGACGACACTGGTGGATTTCGCCCACGGCCACCGGCGGTTTGAGACGACTGGGCTCCTGAAGGAAAACAAGATGCGTTCCCTTTCCACGATCATTTCCAAGACGTCTACGACTGCGATGACCGGTGTCCTGCTGGCCATGGCGACCTGCGTTGCGGCGCAGGCGGCCGATACGGTTCGCGTGCGCGGCACGGTCGAAAGCCTCGATGGCACGACGCTGTCGGTCAAAACCCGCGAGGGTGCCAATGCCAAGATCATGCTCAAGGATGGTTGGCAGGTTTCAAGCGTCGCCAAGGCCTCGGTCGATGACATCAAACCAGGCGATTATGTCGGCATCGCCTCCCTGCCCACAGCCAGTGGCGGAGATGGCGCTCTGGAAGTTCTGATTTTCCCCGCAGCCATGAAAGGCACCGGCGAAGGCAGTTATGCATGGGACCTGAAACCGAATAGCACCATGACCAACGCGACTGTCGCCGACGCCGTCAAATCGGTCGATGGCCGGACGCTTACGGTCGCTTACAAGGGCAAGGAAAAGAAGATTTCGATCCCGGATGGCACGCCCATCGTCACCTTTGCGCCCGCCACAGCCTCCGATATCAAGGCTGGTGCCACGGTCTTCGTGCCGTCCGAAAAGGCCACGGATGGCTCCATGTCCAGTGGTCGGGTCGTGGTCGGTACCAACGGCGTCGTTCCGCCGATGTGAGGCTACCGGAGTCTTAGACAGTAACACGTGGATACAGCAATTTGCGAATGGCCGGGAAAACGCTCCCGGCCATTTTTCTAGCCTCCGCGCAAACAGCTTGCTTTGATATGTAATAACATTACAAAAGAGCTGCTTGACGGCGTATGTCGAATGAGTCTATCTGGTTGTGACGGTTCCAAGCGAGCAATCGTGAGGAATAATAGGGAATACGGTGAGGACGTGTTGTGTCCGATGCCGTGGCTGCCCCCGCAACTGTGAGCGGATTGTCGAACCCTTTGACGCTTTTCTAAGCGTCATGCCACTGCGAAGCGATATCGCGGGAAGGTCGGGTGAAGACGCAAATCCGTGAGCCAGGAGACCTGCCGTCATAAGTTCATTCCAAGTCACGGGCGGGGTTGCCCGGAACAGGAGACGTCATGATTGCATCTAGCGCCTGCCGCGCCTTATTCCATCTGTCATGTCCCGGTTTCGGATCGCCCCAATGCTGCGTTGGTGCGGACTGACTGTCTAAACATGCTCATAAGCGGCTGCAGATGTGCAGTCCATGACGATCGGGGACTATCGAAAATGACATTCCATTTCAGACGGGCCATCTGGGCTGCAACTTTTGCTGCAGCGACAATCGGCGCATCCATGTCTTCGGCACAAGCAGCCGAAACGACATATCCGCTGACGCTCAAGAATTGCGGGCGCGACGTGACATTCACCCATGCGCCGGAGCGGACCGTTTCCATAGGTCAAAGCACCACCGAAATCCTCTATCTGCTGGGTCTGTCCGACAAGGTCGTCGGTACGGCGGTGTGGATCGGCCCGGTCATCAAGGGTTATGAAGAGGCCAATGCCAAGATCGACCGCCTGGCCGATAACGACCCGAGTTTCGAAAGCGTGCTGGCGAAGAAGCCTGATCTCGTCACGGTGCAGTTTCAGTGGCATGTCGGGCCGGAAGGCATTGTTGCCAAGCCGCAGCAGTTCGAAGAGCTTAAAATCCCAGTTTACACCTCGCCTGCCGATTGCACCGGCAAGGACAACACGGGCGGCGGCGACGGCGTACGTCATTCGGTCTTCACCATGGACCTGATTTATCAGGAAGTCACCGAACTTGCACAAATCTTCAATGTGCAAGACAGGGGCGAAAAGCTCGTGGCCGATCTGAAGGCTCGCGAAGAAGCGGCACGCAAGAAGATTGCCTCTGCCGATGGCAAGCTCTCCGCCGTGTTCTGGTTCTCCAGTGCAGAGCTGGATATCGACCCCTATGTTGCAGGTAAGAATGGTGCGCCGGGCTACATCATGTCCGCGCTTGGTATCAAGAACGTCATCGATAGTGAAGAAGAGTGGCCGACGGTGGGTTGGGAAACCATTGTCAAGTCGCAGCCGACCCTTGTCGTTGCCGGTAAAATGGACCGCAGGCGGTTTCCGGCTGACGATATCGTGGTCAAGGAGAAGTTCCTGAAGGAAGATCCGGTCACGAGCCTCATGCCTGCGGTCAAGCAGGGGCGCATCGTTGAAATGGATGCGCAGGCCATGAACCCGACCATCCGCACCATTGATGGCATTGAAGTTCTGGCCGACGCCGTCGTCCATCTCGGACTTTCCAAGTAAGCCATGGGTGCCTGTTTCACCCTTGCCCGTGCCGCGTTGATCGCGGTCGGGTGTCTGCTCCTGGCGCTCTGGCTGGGTGCAGCCATCGGCGAGACATCCATTCCCATGGATGTCGTCGCCAAGACGGTCGCAAACCGTGTGTTCCACGCAGGCTATCCGCTGGATGCCATCGATGAAGGCATCATCTGGAACTACCGCCTCAGTCGGGCGGTGGTGGCGGCCTGCTGTGGTGCGGCACTGGCCATGTCGGGCGTCGTGCTTCAGTCGCTTCTGCGAAATCCCTTGGCCGATCCCTATATTCTGGGGATTTCGGCGGGGGCTTCGACCGGTGCTGTTGGCGTTGCCATTCTAGGCTTCGGCGCTGGTATGCTGACCATGCCGCTTGGCGCATTTATGGGTGCAATCGTGGCATTTGCGCTGGTCAGTCTGCTGGCCTTGCGGGCTGGCAGCGGCAACAGCGCCATCATTCTCGCAGGCGTCGCTGGTTCGCAGCTCTTCAACGCGCTGACCTCCTTCATCGTGACCAAGGCGGCGAATGCCGAGCAGGCGCGCGGCATCATGTTCTGGTTGCTCGGCAATCTGTCCGGTGTTCGTTGGCCGGATGTGTGGCTGGCCTTGCCTGTTGCGGTTGGCGGTTTCGTTGTGTGTCTGTGGCATGCTCGTGCTCTGGACGCCTTTACCTTCGGCTCCGAATCCGCTGCCTCTCTCGGCATACCGGTGCGCCGCGTCTACATTATTCTGACCGGCGTTTCCGCCTTGATGACCGCCATCATGGTCAGCATCGTCGGCTCCATCGGCTTTATCGGTCTCGTTATTCCCCATGCCGCGCGCATGATCGTCGGCGTTCGCCATGGTCGTCTTCTGCCCGCTGCCGCCTTGACGGGGGCGGTGTTCATGATTGCTGCCGATATTCTGTCGCGCACCATCATCGCAGGGCAGGTCCTGCCCATCGGTGTCATCACCGCCTTGTTCGGCGCGCCCGCTTTCGCTCTCATTCTCAGCCAGCGACGGAGGGCGGTATGATGCTTTCAGCCCAGGATGTCTGCTGGTCTGCCGGTGGCGTGAACATCGTCAAAAATGTCAGTCTGGAGATCAGACCGGGTGAATTTCTAGGGATCGTCGGGCCGAACGGCTCTGGCAAGACGAGCCTCATGTCGCTCCTCTGCGGTATTCGCAAATCGAAATCCGGCGAGGTGACGCTGGATGGTAAGGCGATGCAGGACATGAACCGCCGGGACGTCGCGCGCTCCATCGCATTCGTCGAGCAGCAGGCGGAAACGCAGGAGCGGATCAATGCGCGTCAGGCCGTGGAGCTGGGCCGCACACCCCACATTGGTGCTTTGTCGCCATGGTCGGCGCAGGATGATGCTATTGTGGATCAGGCGCTGCGAGATGTGGACGCCGAACATCTTGCAAAGCGCATGTGGCATACGCTGTCCGGCGGGGAGCGGCAGCGTCTGCATATCGCCCGGGCGCTGGCGCAAAAGCCCAATATTCTGCTGCTGGACGAGCCGACCAACCATCTCGATATCGGCCATCAGATTGCGCTTTTGCATCTGGTGCGCCAGCAGCGGCTGACCGTTGCCGCCGCTCTGCATGACCTCAACCATGCGGCCATGTTCTGCGACCGGGTGGCCGTCATGAAAGGTGGCAAGCTGGTTGCGTTGGGCAAGCCATCCACCGTGTTTACCGTCGATCTGATCGGCGATGTCTTCGGTGTGGCGGTGGATGTCGAGCGCGAAGATCGCGACATCTGCCATATCCGCTACCGACCGCCCCGCGATGAGACCTTATCGAATTCAAGGATCGTAACATGAGCATTGTTCGAACGCTTTCCGCTGGCCTGTTTCTCGCTTGCCTCGCCATCTCTCCGGCGCTCGCAGAAACATTCGAGGTGAAGATGCTCAATCAGGGTGAAAAAGGCTCGATGGTGTTCGAGCCGGATTTTCTGGCCTTGAAGCCGGGTGACAAGGTCAGATTCATCGCCACCAACAAGAGCCACAACGCCGCGACCATCGATGGCATGGTGCCGGAGGGCGCGACCGGCTTCAAAGGCAAGATCAATGAGGAAATCGAAGTCGCCTTCGATCATCCCGGCTTTTACGGCATCAAATGCTCGCCGCATTACGGCATGGGCATGGTGATGCTGATCAAGGTTGGGGACGCCACGCTTCCGGAAAGCTACAAGGCGATCAACCATCCCGCCCGTGCAAAACCGCGTTTCGATGCGCTGATGGCCGCTGCCGAAGGCAAGCCTTAAACCGCCATACGACTTTGCGGGATGCGCATCCGTTTTCGGCGGCGCGTCTCTTGAATTGGGAAGACGGCCTCCCACATCTGGATCAACCCGCTGGTCCGGGCCCCTCTGGTGAAAGTCTCGGCGCTTTCACGATGTCGGACCTTTTCCGATGTCTTCGCCGAGTGTGCAGAGGTTAGACCATGATTTCCGATATTGCCGCGTGGTTCATCACGCTTTTCGTTCTCAATCCAATCCAGGCTGATGTGCAGGAGCGCATGCAAGGCGTCAACGCGTCGGCGCAGTCCATTCAGCAATCCCAGCAATGTATTGCAGCGCAGGGGCCAAAACTGCTTCAGCGTGCTGGCGAAGACCCATCATGGGCGATCGCTACTGCGGCTGGCTACACGCTCGGCTGGACGTCACCGGTGCAATTGCTCGATGCGAACGATCCGAATTGCGCCGAACTCACCCGCCTGTTGCAGGCCGGTGAGGGCGAAGAGGCGAATAGCTAAGGACTATCAAAAATCCGGCGGCCTGAGATATCAGGCCTTGCCGGATTGCCAGTTGCGATACCAGTCCACAAACGCGGCAACGCCGGTTTCGATGGTGATATCTGGCGCGTAGCCTGTCAGCGCCCGCAACAGATCGGGCGAGGCGAAGGTGCGCGGCACATCGCCCTGCTGCATAGGCAGCATGTTGCGGATGGCCTTCTGGCCCAGAACGTCTTCCACCGTTTCCACGAAACGCATCAGTTCCACCGGCTGGCCGCCGCCGATATTGACGACGCGGAAGGGCGCGTGTTTCGACAGCGTGTCGGTCACGCCTTCTTCCGTCACGCGGTTGTCTTCCGAGGGCGGTATGTGGCTTAGCCGCACGATGCCTTCGACCAGATCGTCTATGTAGGTGAAATCACGGCTCATCTTGCCTTCGCCGTAGATGTCGATGGGCTGGCCCTTCAAGATCGCATCCACGAATTTGAACAGCGCCATATCCGGGCGACCCCACGGGCCATAGACCGTGAAGAAACGGAAGGCCGTCGTCGGCACCTTGTGCAGATGGGCGTAGCTATGCGCCATCAGCTCCATGGATTTCTTGGTGGCAGCGTAGATCGTCATTGGCTCGTCGGCGCGGTCGCTTTCGGCGAAAGGCACTTTTTCATTGGAGCCATAGATCGAGGAGGTGGAGGCCAGCAGCAGGTGCTTGGGCTGCAGGTTTTTCGCCAGTTCCAGAATATTCCACGAGCCGATGAGGTTCGAGCTGACATAATCCTTCGGGCAATCGATGCTGTAGCGAACACCGGCCTGTGCCGCGAGGTGGATGATCACTTCCGGCTCTGCCAGATCAGCGGCGCGGTTCAGCGCATCCGCATCTTCCAGCATGCCGATCTGGGCCTTGAAGCCGTTGGACCGGGCCAAAATGGCGTGGCGTTTTTCCTTCAGCGCAACATCGTAATATTGCGTCATGCCATCGAAGCCGACGACGAAATGACCGTCGTCCAGCAAACGCTTTGCCAGGTGAAAGCCGATGAAACCCGCCGTGCCGGTGATCAGATATCGCATGTTTTCGCCTTGCTTATGATGGACGGCCGATGCCGGCATAGGTGAAGCCGTGGGCCGTGACCTCATCTGGGCGATAGATATTGCGCAGATCCACCAGAACGGGTGAGGCCATGATGGATTTGAGGCGCTCGAGATCGAGCGCGCGGAACTGATTCCATTCGGTCACGATCACAACCGCATCCGCACCTTGCGCCGCCTCATAGGGCCCGGCCGCATATTCGATGCCTTTCATCAGTGGGCGCGCATTGACCATGCCTTCAGGATCGTAGCCCGTGACCTTTGCGCCCGCATCCTGCAAGGTCTGGACGACGGCAATGGCCGGGCTGTCGCGCATATCGTCAGTGTTTGGCTTGAAGGTGAGGCCCAGCACGGCGATTTTCTTGCCTCTGATGTCGCCGCCCACGGCAGCGATGACCTTGCGGCCCATGGCGCGCTTGCGGTTGTCGTTGACGGCAATGGTCGTTTCGATCAGGCGAACCGGGCTGTCGTAATCCTGCGCGGTCTTGGCCAGTGCCAGCGTATCCTTGGGAAAGCATGACCCACCATAACCGGGACCTGCATGCAGGAACTTGGCACCGATGCGGCCGTCGAGGCCGATGCCACGCGACACATCCTGAATATCGCCACCGACTTTTTCGCACAGATCAGCCATTTCGTTGATGAAGGTGATCTTCATGGCAAGGAAGGCGTTGGCGGCGTATTTGATCAGCTCGGATGTGCGGCGCGTGGTGAACAGCAGCGGCGACTGGTTGAGGTAGAGTGGGCGATAGACTTCCGTCATCACCGGCCGCGCGCGTTCGTCGGACAGGCCGACGACGATGCGGTCCGGGCGCTTGAAGTCATCGATGGCAGCACCTTCGCGCAGGAATTCCGGGTTGGAGACCACGGCGATATCGGCGCTCGGGTTTTCCTCGCGAATGATGCGTTCCACTTCGTCACCCGTGCCGACTGGAACCGTGGACTTGGTGACGATGACGGTAAAGCCGGTCACGGCTGCGGCAATTTCCTTCGCGGCGGCATAGACGTAGCCGAGATCGGCATGGCCATCGCCACGGCGCGATGGTGTTCCGACGGCGATGAAGACGACGTCGGCATCGGCAACCGCGCTCTTGAGATCGGTGGTGAAGCTGAGGCGACCAGCCTTGGCGTTGCTGGCAACGATGACATCCAGACCCGGTTCGAAAATCGGGATCTGGCCGTTTTTCAGCGCCTCGATCTTTTCCGGCATTTTATCGACACAGATGACGTCATGGCCGAAATCGGCAAAACAGGCACCTGAAACCAGCCCGACATAACCAGAGCCAATCATTACAATACGCATCGAAAAACCTTTCGGGATCAAGGCGGACGATCGCTCGCCAGCCGCATTTGCGCGTCAAAACAGCATTTTGAGTAGCTGTTTATCCGCCTTCGCTGCCGGGGCCAAGCGGAGAGCCGGTTTTCAACGGACGATTTCAAGAAATTGTTGTAAATGACACTGACACGAAGGCACCACAGGGCTTGTTAAGCGTTGACTAAACATGTCTTCTGCTGCTTTCCAAGGGAAAACCGGCGTCCATGATCCAGCAATCCAGCCTTTCTGAAATTTCGCTTTGGCTCTCTAAGCAGGGCTATGAAGGGGTTGCCGAAGAAGCCTTGTTGTCGGGCTTTTGCGAGCGCTGCAACGCGGCGGGCATCAGCATTTCCTCGGCACTGATCCTGATGGATACGCTGCATCCCGATTTCGAGGGCCATGCCTTTCGGTGGGACAGCCATGATGCGTTCGAATCCTCCAGCGTCTATGATTTCACCGATGATGGAACGGCGCGTGAAGCCTGGGAAAGCTCGGTCTTCTTCCGTCTCATCCAGGACGATGCGCATGAGGCGCGACATCGGTTTTATCTGGGCGAAGAGGTGAGCTTTCCCAAGTTGCTGGAACTGCGCGACGCCGGACACACCGATTATCTGGCCACGATCCATCGTTTCACCGACCATGGCAGCATCGGCGAGATGAACGCTTTTTATTCGCAGTGGCTGACGCGCCACCCGGAAGGCTTCCACGACGACGAATTGGCGGCGTTGCGCCTGCTGCTGCCGACCCTCGCACTTGCCTTCAAGGCCGCCTGCTGCATGCGTATCATCGGTACGATCAGCGATGTCTATCTGGGCCGCGATGCGGGCCGCAAGGTCATGAGTGGAACGATCACCCGTGGCGAGGTCGAGAGGATCGATGCAGTCCTGTGGTTCTCCGACTTGCGGGATTTTACCGGCATTTCCGACCGGGCCGAACCGGACCAGATCATTCCGTTCCTCAACGACTATGCGGGTCTGGTCATTGATGCCATTCACGCCCATGGCGGCAGTGTGCTGAAGCTGATCGGGGACGGGGTGCTGGCGATTTTCCGCGATGGCGATCAGCAATCGGGATGTGCTGCCGCATTGGCATCGGAAATCACCATGCGAACCAACCTCACGGTTCTCAACCATCGACGTCGCATGGAAGGACTGCCGACGACCGATGTCTATCTCGGCCTGCATGTGGGTGAGGTCTTCTACGGCAATATCGGTAGCCGCAACCGGCTGGATTTCACCGTGGTGGGTCCGGCGGTCAATATGGTCAGCCGCATCAGCGGCCTGTGCGCCTCGGTGGACCGGGATACGGTCATGTCGCGTGAGTTCATGGCGGGTTGCCCGGAAGAGATGCGTGGCCTGATGGTATCCATCGGACGCTTCGCGCTTCGCGGTTTTGCACGGGCACATGAGCTTTTCACCATCGACCCGGAAATCTGCTGACGCCCGAGTGTTCCCAAAAACAAAAGGGGACGATTTTTGTGCTTTCATGCCTTGTCTATGGGCGATGTGAGGTGTAGCCAGAAATGGGGGCTATCGTCACATCACCGTCAACAGCGCATTGATTCGATGCGAGGCGGTGGCCTGTTCTCTGCCGGGATCGGTTGCCATGCAAAAAGGTTTTCTACTGGGGTTGCTCGCCTATGCCAGCTTTTCCTGTGGAGACGCCACCATCAAGTCGTTGGGATCACAGGTCAGCGTCTTCGAGATCGGCTTTTTCAGCATTCTGTCCTCCGCATCGCTTATTTTCTTTCTGAAGCCGAAGGAAGAGCGCTGGCGGCATTTCTGGCGCATGAGCAGGCCGTGGGCTGTGCATGGGCGTGCGATTTCCGGCCTGTTTGCAGGAATTCTCGGCATCTATGCCTTTACCAGCGTGCCATTGGCTGAGGCCTATGCGCTGATTTTCCTGTCACCGCTTTTCGTCACGATTCTGTCGGCGCTGGTGCTAAAGGAAGATATCGGGCTGTGGCGCTGGTCTGCGGTCATGGCTGGCATTGTCGGCGTGCTCCTGGTGGTGCGTCCCGGCTTCAAGACGCTGGAACTCGGGCATTTCGCGGCGCTCTGCGTGGCCTTTCTGGCGGGGCTGACCATCGTTCTTTTGCGCTCGCTGGCCGGGCGGGAAAAGCGCACGTCGATCATGGGCGTGCTCATCCTGTATGGTCTGACCTTCAACGGTATCTTGATGATACCGGAATTTCAGGTGCCGACGCTGAACCAGATCGGCGCTTTCATCGTCATCGGCATGTGCACGGCTGTCGGCCAGATAACCTTGCTGACGGCAACGAAAATTGCGCCTGCCAGCCAGATCGCACCATCTCACTATTCGCAAATCCTATGGGCGGTCGCCATCGGCGCGTCCTTCTTCGGGGAGTACCCGGATACGCTGGCGATCTCCGGTCTGGTCGTCATTGCGTCAGCGGGGTTGTTGACGATGATGCGCGAGAAAATCCGTCTGGGATTCGTGCGCTGGAATCCGTTTTTCCGCAATCGTCTATAGCGGCGTTCCCACCTGTTCCAAAAGCCAGTGTTGAAACGCCCGGGCCAGCGCATTGTCCTGACGTCCCTCGGGTAGGGCGATATAATAGCTGTTTTCGGTTTGCAGTGGCACATCGAAGACGACGCTCAGCAGGCCTGATGCCAACTCCGGCTCGATGAGATATTTCGGTAGAAGTGCAAATCCCAAGCCGCTGATCGCGGCCTCGATGAGCATGGAAAACTGGTCGAAGCGGCTGCCCCGATAGGCCTGATCGGATGCGAGGCCGTTCATCTCGAACCATTCCGTCCATAGTTTCGGGCGGGTGCTGACATGCAGAAGAGGGCCTTCCAGCATATAGGCGTGTTGCCGGGCGGGCATCCTGTCCAGAAGGGTAGGGCTTGCGACCGGAACGATGACTTCGTTGCACAGAAAGGTGCAGGTGCCATGCGCCCAGACCGGTTGGCCGTAATGGATGGCGATATCGAAGCCTTCCTCATCGAAGTCGAAAGGCTGTGAGCGGGAACCAACGGTCAGAACCGTGTCCGGTCGGGCGGCCATGAATTTGTGGAGGCGAGGGGTCAGCCAGCGGCTGCCGAAGGTCGGCAAGGTGGCAACGGCAAGAGATGTGCTGGAGGCTCCGGCAGTGACCGCACGCACCATCAACTGTTCCGATTGCTGCAGCAACCTCTGCACATCCGGCAGGAATTTGCGGCCTGCATCTGAGAGCACGACGCGGCGACGAATGCGCTCGAACAGCAACATGCCGGTCTGCGCTTCCAGATCGCTGATCTGGCGGCTGACGGCACTCTGTGTCAGGTTCAGCTCTTCGGCGGCGCGCGTGAAATTGCCATGCCGTGCAGCGCATTCGAAGGCCTGCAAGGTGACGATATCGGGAACCAATCGTCTGCGTGTGTCCATTCCAGTCTCGCATCAACAGAACCGCTTTCCTCATTTGAAAACGATGCTTGAACCCGTATATGATCAGGAAAGAGAATGAAACGGGTATTGCCCCCCGTCAATATCCAGCTTTCAAGAACCAAGGAGCCACTGTCATGAGCCAAACCACAACCAAGGTCGATGTTGTCAAGGAAGCCGCAGCGCTTTTGGCCAAGATGGGCGTTTCCCCTGAACTCTATCAGGGTGGCGACATGGCCTCGTTCAGCCCCGTCAGCGGCGAAGAAATTGCGCGTCTGAAAACGGTTTCTGCCGGTGATGTGGCTGCTATTGTCGAGACGGCAGATGCGGCGTTCAAGGCATGGCGTCTGGTGCCAGCGCCCAAGCGCGGCGAACTGGTGCGTCTGCTGGGCGAAGAACTGCGCGCCTCAAAGGATGACCTTGGTCGTCTCGTGTCGCTCGAAGCCGGTAAGATCCCGTCCGAAGGTCTGGGTGAAGTGCAGGAAATGATCGACATCTGCGATTTCGCCGTCGGTCTCTCCCGCCAGCTCTACGGTCTGACGATTGCCACCGAGCGCCCCGGCCACCGCATGATGGAGACCTGGCATCCCCTGGGTGTCGTCGGCGTTATCTCCGCCTTCAACTTCCCCGTTGCCGTCTGGGCATGGAATGCGGCACTGGCCATCGTCTGCGGCAACTCGGTCGTGTGGAAGCCATCGGAAAAGACACCGCTGACGGCGCTTGCCGTGCAGGGCATTTTCGAGCGCGCCGTTGCCCGCTTTGGCGATGCGCCTGGAGGTCTTAGCCAGCTTATCATCGGTGATCGCACCGTTGGCGAAGCGCTGGTCGATCATCCTAAGGTGCCGCTCGTCTCTGCCACAGGCTCCACCCGCATGGGCCGCGATGTCGGCCCGCGCCTTGCCAAGCGTTTTGCTCGCGCGATTCTGGAACTTGGCGGCAACAATGCCGGTATCGTCTGCCCCTCTGCCGATCTCGATATGGCTCTGCGCGCCATCGCCTTCGGTGCCATGGGCACTGCCGGTCAGCGCTGCACCACGCTTCGCCGCCTCTTCGTGCATGACAGCGTCTATGATCAGCTCGTTCCGCGTCTGAAGAAGGCCTATGCGTCTGTCTCTATCGGCAACCCGCTGGAAACCTTCGCACTCGTCGGCCCACTGGTCGACAAGGCTGCGTTCGACGGCATGCAAAAGGCGCTGGAAGAAGCCAAGACCCATGGCGGTGTCGTCGCCGGTGGCGAGCGTGTTGCCGAGGCTGGCAAGGACACGGCCTATTACGTGAAGCCAGCGCTGGTCGAAATGCCAAAGCAGGTCGGCCCTGTTCTGGAAGAAACCTTCGCGCCTATCCTTTACGTGATGAAATACAGCGATTTCGATCAGGCCGTGAGCGATCATAATGCCGTTGCGGCGGGCCTTTCCTCCTCTATCTTTACCCGCGATCTGCAGGAAGCCGAGCGTTTTCTGGCAGCTGATGGTTCCGATTGCGGCATCGCCAATGTCAACATCGGCACATCGGGTGCGGAAATCGGTGGTGCCTTTGGTGGCGAGAAGGAAACCGGTGGCGGTCGCGAATCCGGTTCTGATGCTTGGAAGGCCTATATGCGCCGCGCCACCAATACGGTGAACTATTCCAAGGCGCTGCCGCTTGCGCAGGGCGTGACCTTCGATATCGAGTAATCGGAAAAAGATCGGCTGGCGAGCATGCCTCGCCAGCCGATCTTGTTTAGCCGATGGACATCAGGCTGGCATTGCCGCCCGCTGCCGTCGTGTTTACGCTGACGGAAACTTCTTCCAGCAGCCAGTTCAGATTGTAGGGCTGCTCGGTTCCCTGCAACGCCTCGGTTGTTGCGGCCTGAACCAGAACGAGCGGGCCGGGAAGCTCGGCAATCCGGGCATTCATCTGCCGTACCCTCTCAGCATCACCTTCCACAAGCGCACCGGCAAAGGGGCCGGATTTCGCCCAATCATCCGACCATGCGATGTGGGCTGCAACACTGGATGGCAGGCCGTTCAGTTCCGTTTCCAGACCGGTTTGCTTGTCGATTGCGATCGTGTTGCCGGTTGCAAGTGCCGCCGCCAGTTGGCGGAACAGCCCCCGCACCGTCAGTGGGGCCAGAAGAACATGGCCGCGTGGATGCAGGGCGTAAAGATTACGCTCGCCCACCGGGCCCGGAAGCTCCGTTTCGAAACCGAGGCCGGAGAGTTTGGCGGATGTACGGGCGGTTTCCGCCGCAGCCGTCTCGCCTTTCGCCTCCAGCCAGTTGGCGAAATCGGTGATGGACGTATCGTTTTGCTGACCCTTGCGCTCGACAGTGGGCGCAGTCTTCGTCAGGCGACCGAGGTAGAGAGGACCGCCAGCCTTCGGGCCGGTGCCGGACAGGCCGCGTCCACCGAACGGCTGGACGCCGACGACGGCTCCGATGATGTTGCGATTGACATAGAGATTGCCCGCTTTAACACGCGACAGCACATGGGCAATCGTCGTGTCGAGGCGCGTATGCAGGCCGAAGGTCAGGCCGTAGCCGGTGGCATTGATGTCGTCGATCAGACGATCAAGCTTCTCACGCTTGAAGCGGATGACATGCAGAACGGGGCCGAAGACTTCGCGTTTGAGATCGGACAGTGACGTCAACTCGATGATGGTCGGCGGCACGAAGGTTCCCTTGTCGGTCTCACCTGCCAGCCTGATCTGCTCGATACGGTTGCCTGACGCCCGCATGGATTCGATGTGCTTTTCGATGTTGTCTTTGGCTTCCAGCGTTATGACCGGGCCGACATCCACCGACAGGCGATCCGTTCTGCCGATGCGCAATTCATGCAGCGCGCCCTTCAGCATGGTCAGTGTCCGCTCAGCCACGTCGTCCTGAAGGCAGAGAACGCGCAATGCCGAGCAGCGCTGACCGGCGCTGTCGAAAGCGGATGCGATGACATCGGCTACGACCTGTTCGGCCAGCGCCGAGGAATCCACGATCATGGCGTTCTGACCACCGGTTTCGGCAATCAGCGGAATGGGCTGGCCTTCGCTCGAGACACGCGCCGTTAGCTGTTTCTGAATGAGGCGAGCGACCTCGTTTGAGCCGGTGAACATCACGCCTGCTGTTTGCGGAGCACCCACCAGCAGCGCGCCGGTTTTGCCATCGCCCGGCAGAAGCTGCACGGCATCGTCAGGGACGCCAGCGGCATGCAATAGCCGAATGCCTTCTGCGGCAATCAGCGGTGTTTCCTCGGCAGGCTTGGCCAGTACCGGGTTACCTGCAACCAGCGCTGCGGTGACTTGCCCGATGAAGATCGCCAGCGGGAAATTCCATGGGCTTATGCAGACGACCGGGCCAAGCGCCTGTTGCTGCGGGCCGAAGGTGTTGCGGGCCTCGGCGGCGTAATAGCGCAGGAAATCGATGGCTTCGCGCACTTCGGCAATGGCGTTGGGCGCCGACTTCCCGGCTTCGCGCATGATGAGACCGAGGAGCGTCGGCAACTTTGCCTGCATCAGATCGGCTGCCTTTTCGAGGCATGCCGCGCGCTCTTCCATGCTGGTCTGCGGCCATGCGGATCCGGCGGCTGCTTCGAGTGCCTTCGTCACATCGTCTTCGGTTGGTTCGGTAACGAAGCCGACGATATCATCGAGGTCGCCGGGGTTGAGAACAGGGCGCGTTGAGCCTGTGGCAATGGACGATGCGGCTTTCCATTCCGTCTCGACGCTGGCGGACAGCGCCTCGCTGAGTGCGGCGAGGGTGTCTTCATTGGCGAGATCGAGGCCGGAGGAGTTCACGCGTGCGCCGTAGAGGTTGGCGGGCTTGGAAATCTTGTCGTGCTGCGCACCGGGTACAGACATGGATTTGACCACGGCGACCGGGTCTTCCAGCATGGAGTCGATGGCGACATTGGGGTCGGCGATGCGGTTGACGAAGGAGGAGTTCGCGCCGTTTTCCAACAGGCGGCGCACGAGATAGGCAAGCAGCGTTTCATGCGTTCCCACCGGCGCGTAGAAACGGCAGGGGCGGTCAAGGTTTTGTCTGCCGACAACCTCGCTGTAGAGCGGCTCACCCATGCCATGCAGGCATTGGAACTCGTAATCGCCGATTTTGAAATCGGGTCCAGCCAGATGATAGATCGTCGCCAGCGACTGCGCATTGTGCGTCGCAAATTGCGGGAAGATCACGTCGCGGGCGGCAAGAAGTTTGCGTGCGCAAGCGATGTAGGACACATCCGTATGGACCTTGCGGGTGAAGACAGGGAAATCTTCCAGCCCATCCAGCTGCGCGCGCTTGATTTCCGCGTCCCAATAGGCGCCCTTGACGAGACGCACCATGATGCGGCGGTTGGAGCGGCGGGCTAGATCGATGATGTAGTTCAGCACAAAGGGGCAGCGGCGGCTATAGGCCTGCACCACGAAACCCAAGCCCTGCCAATTATCCAGTTCCGGGTCGAGAGCGATGGCTTCCAGCAGATCGAGAGAAAGCTCCAGCCGGTCGGCTTCTTCGGCATCGATGTTGAGGCCGATATCGTAGCGCTTTGCCAGCAGCATCAGGGATTTCACGCGCGGCAAAAGCTCATCCATCACGCGCTGGGCCTGCGCACGGGCGTAACGTGGGTGCAGCGCAGACAGCTTGATGGAAATGCCGGGGCCACCATAAACGCCGCGACCGGCAGAGGCCTTACCGATGGCATGGATCGCCTGCTCATAATCGCGGTAATACCGCTCTGCATCCTTTGCCGTCGTCGCGGCTTCGCCCAGCATGTCATAGGAATATTGAAAGCCTTTCGCTTCCAACGGCTTGGAGCGGTTGATGGCTTCGCCAATCGTCTGGCCGGTGACGAATTGTTCGCCCATCATCCGCATCGCCATATCCACGCCACGGCGGATGACCGGCTCTCCTGCGCGGGAAATGAGCTTGGTCAGCGCAGCCGACAGGCTCTTGTCGTTGACGGTCGAGGTCAGCTTGCCGGTGATGACCAAACCCCATGTGGCGGCATTGACGAACAGCGAACGACCGCCACCGAGATGCGAGCGCCAGTCACCGGTGGCGATCTTGTCGCGGATCAGCGCATCACGGGTGGCAGCGTCGGGAATGCGCAGCAGGGCCTCGGCAAGGCACATCAGCGCCACGCCTTCCTGACTGGAGAGGGAATATTCCTGCACTAATCCCTCGACGCCGGTGCCTTTCGCCTTGGAGCGAAGAGCATGCACTAGCTTGCGGGCTGTGATGCGGATCGTGTCTGCCTGCTCAGGCGAGACGGTCGCCACCTCCAGAAGGGGCGCGATGCAGTCAGGCTCGGCACGGCGATAGGCAGCAGTGATAGCTTGGCGAAGCGGGCTTTGCGGTCGCACCGGTGGAGCGAATTGCGCGAAAATCTCGCCGGTCTCATTGGTCTGCATTGTGTTTATCGTTGCTGCGTGTTCCGCCATCGGCCCGGCCCCTGGATATCTGTTTCGAGCGCGCGTTCTCGTCGCTCTTTTTCAGCGCCCAGAATATCATTGCCGGTGAAATTGCTATGGCCTTATTTTAGCGATATATACGGTCAAAATAACTTATAATGAGCTACATAAAAGGCAAAATGGATGGCAAAACCATCAGAAACAGGCGATCTGGATCACTTCGATCTGAAGATACTGGAAGCGATGAGCGAGGATGGGCGCATGTCCATTCTGCAACTCTCCAAGCAGGTCGGTCTTTCCAAGACACCGTGCCAGACGCGTTTGAAGCGTTTGGTGGACGAGGGTTATATTCTTGGCTTCCGCGCCATGCTCAATCCCGCCAAACTGGGCCTCGAGCATATTGCGTTCACAGAAGTCAAACTTTCCGACACGCGGGAAAAAGCGCTGGAAGATTTCAACACCGCTGTTCGCAAGATCAAGGAAGTGGAAGAGTGCCACATGATCGCCGGTGCCTTCGACTATCTGCTCAAGGTACGCACCACCAATATCCGCAAATACAGGCAGGTGCTGGGCGAGAAAATTTCCAGCCTGCCAAGCGTGGCCAACACATCGACATTCGTCGTGATGCAGTCGGTCAAGGACGTCGGAATATAAAACGGCGCGACTTGAAAAGTCGCGCCGTTTAAAACTTCAAATCTGATCGTGTTACCGGATGGCAGCGGCGGCTGTCACGGCCGTCATCTGTGCATCAGGACCGAATTCATTCTCGTCCTCGATACCCAGAAGCTCCTGAAGGCGAAGACGGGCACGGCTGACGCGGCTCTTGATGGTGCCGACAGGGCATCCGCAAATCTCTGCGGCTTCCTCATAGGCAAAACCTGATGCGCCGATCAGCAGAATCGCTTCGCGCTGATCTTCCGGCAACTTCGCCAGAGCCTGCCTGAAGTCCTGAAGGTCGACCGAGCCATGCTGTTCGGGCGGCACGGAAAGCCGAGATGTGTATGCGCCATCCGTATCCTGAACTTCACGGCCCGATTTTCTGATCTGGCTGTAAAATTCATTTCGCAGGATCGTCACCAGCCATGCCCGCATATTCGTGCCGGGCTGATAGCTTTCCTGTTTCGCCCAAGCCTTCATGATCGTATCCTGCACGAGGTCATCGGCACGGTCACGGGATCTGATCAGGGATATGGCGAATGCGCGAAGATTTGGCAAAGCGGCCAGCATTTCACGCTTGAAATTGTACTCGTTCTTGCTCGGTTCTGTGGCCATTATCGCCTCGAAGCTTTTGCGTTGTTTTCAGCTTCGTCGAGCTTTTCGAGGAGATCGAGGAACTTGTCAGGGATGCCCTCGTCCTGAACTGCATCGTATAATTCTCGTAATTTTCGCGAGATGACGGCTCTGCCCGAGTCCGGGACAGTCGGAGACGACCCCTTGTCAGACGGATCCTGATCCGATTGAAACATATTCATGATTTCCGGTATTCCTTTGGTGACCTCGGTATCAATGCCTAAACAAAAAAATTGTTCCAGCCCGCCGGAACTTTTTTTTGAGTACCACGTTTTTTCGTTTAGGTTTGCGTTGCAGGCCGCATGAACAGGGGAGAATTCCATGTCAGTTTCTACACGCATTGCACCGCATCTGCCATATCTGCGCAGATTCGCGCGTGCTGTTTGCGGTTCGCAATCCACTGGTGACGCTTACGTTGCGGCCAGCCTCGAAGCCCTCATCGCCGATGTCAGCATTTTCCCGCAGACCAGCAGTGACCGGGTTTCGCTTTACCAATTGTTTGTTTCGATCTTTAGTTCCGTCACGATCAACATCAAGAGTGATGAAAACCTGACGGGCTGGGAAAAGCGTGCGTCCGCCAATCTCTCGGCTGTGCCCGCCGTACCCCGCCAGGCCTTCCTGCTGACAACGGTCGAAGAGTTCTCCCTGTCGGAAGTTGCTGAAATTCTGCGCGTTCCCGAGCCTCAGGTCGGCAAACTGATCGACGAAGCCGCATCTGAAATTGCACGTCAGGTCGCAACCGATATTATGATTATCGAGGACGAGCCTCTGATCGCCATGGATATCGAGCAGATGGTGACGGACCTCGGTCACAATGTCACGGGCATCGCACGCACGCACAAGGAAGCACTGGAGCTTTTCCATCGTACGCAGCCCAAGATGATTCTTGCGGACATCCAGTTGGCAGATGGCAGTTCCGGGCTCGAAGCGATGAAGGAGATCCTTCAGATGACGACGCTTCCAGTTATCTTCATCACTGCTTTCCCGGAACGTCTTCTCACCGGTGAACGCCCTGAACCGACATTCCTTGTGACCAAGCCTTTCAATCCGGATATGGTCAAGGCGCTCATCAGCCAGGCGCTGTTCTTCAATGAAAGTTCACGCGTCGCAGCATAACCGACATCGTAGATAGAAGAATTTGGAACTCGGGTTGTGGCCCGGCGTTCAGGGCTGCATGTTTTTTCAAGCAGCGCGACCATGATCGCCGTTACCCGTTAGGAGACCATATTGCATCGGCTGGCGTGGCATAATGCGGGGCGAGATGAGGGAGATCTTCACGATTCACTCGTGTTAGCTCTGCTCGATTCCGACGAGACGGTCATGCTGCAGGACCGCGACAAAGAGTATATCTTTATTGCCAACCTGCCCGATGTCTGGAGCTTGCCCGGCGAAACCGGCGAGGACCCGACAGATCTGTCCATGTTCGGAAAGGACCTTGCCGTCCGTCTTTCGGAACTCAAGAAAGACCTGACATCCGCAGGCAGCCGCGGAATGCTGGAAGTGAGCGCAGGCAAGGATCGCGTTTTCCAGTTTCACGTCTACTCCACCGTGAACATGTCAGGGCAGCGCGTTCTCAAGACGACGATCCGGGAAATTACTGTCGAAAGACGACGCGAGCAGCTTTTGCGATCCCTGCTTCGCGAGGTCAGCCATCGGTCCAAAAACCTGCTGGCAATCATACAAAGTCTTTCGGCGCAGACCGCGCGCTTTAGCTTCACGAAGGAAGACTTCCTGCGCAAATTCCGTGGGCGGCTGCATGCCCTGGCGCAATCGCAGGACTTGATCACTGACTCGGATTGGCGCGGCGCGGAGATCTTTGACTTGCTCAAGCAGCAGGCTGATCTCTATCTGCCGGAATATCCTCATCTGATACAGATGCGGGGCGAAAATCTCCTGCTCAATCCTAATGGCGCGCTTTATGTCGGCCTGGCGTTTCACGAACTCGTCGTGAACACGGTCAGCCACGGCGGAAACCTCTCAAGACATCTGCCGCTCACGTTAGATTGTCGCAAGGACGGTGAGTTTTTCGAAGTCCGCTGGTCGGAACCTCTGGGCGGAAGTGGCGCGGCCTTGTCCACGGGCGATGCTGACAAAAGAAGCCATTTCGGCAGCGTCGTTCTTGAAAAGGTCGTACCTGCTGCACTCGGTGGCGAAGCCAGATATGTGGTCTCTTCCGACACCATCGATTATTTCCTGAGATTCCCCGCACCGCTCCCAACCTGATCCGGGTTGGGCGGAAG
Source organism: Rhizobium sp. Leaf262 (assembly GCF_001422245.1). Taxonomy (GTDB): domain Bacteria; phylum Pseudomonadota; class Alphaproteobacteria; order Rhizobiales; family Rhizobiaceae; genus Agrobacterium. The sequence goes on along the minus strand of NZ_LMMM01000018.1, from coordinate 384,921 downwards.
CCTTGCGTGATTGCGGTATTTGCTGCCTCACGCTTTGGTCGGCTCATCGTAAAACAAAAAAAGCACGGCTCCGTAGAGCCGTGCTATTCAGGGCAGGTTTTCAGGGGCAAAACCTGCATGCGCCAAGCCTCAGGCGGGGACGGGGAGTGGCTTGGCTTGCCATAAAAACGCATGTCCATGTTTTTGGTTCCAGCAGGTTGTAGAATTTTAATCGCTGCCGTTAGGTTTTTTCTGCGCAAGAAAATGATGAGCAGGTGCGACCAATGTCCAGCGGAATCCGGTTTTGGCATACTCTGTTGTAATAACAGCAGAAAATGCACCTTCTGCATGACGTTTCGTGATTGTGGTGCCAAAGCCGCTACGGGTCGGCTTGACCGCAGGCGGGCCGCCAACCTCGTTCCAGTCTATCGTCAACTGATCGTGATCAGGGCTCGTTTTTCTGCGCCAGGACAAGTCGACATGGGCAGTGGGTACAGACAGCGCGCCGTATTTGATGGAATTGGTGGCAAGTTCATGGATGATGAGACCGAAATTCTGGACGGCCTCCGGCGATAGCAGGAAATCATCACCGTCGAGTTTCACCTGTTCACCCACTTTGCCGAAGACGTGAAGATGTGTCTCGACGAGCTTGCGCATTGGCAACCCTTGCCATTGCACCTCCGATAGGGCGCTGATCGACATGCCAAGACCACGAAGCCGGTGATCGACTTCTTTCTGGAAGTCCTCCACGGTCGTATTTTCCCGCGCAAGCTGACGCATCATGGCCTGAACCAGTGTCAGCATGTTCTTGGAGCGATGAACCAGTTCGTGCAGGATGAGATGTGTTCTGTCCTCTGCCTGGCTCCGGTCGAAGGACGCGTTAGAGAGCGCAATCGCCACCTGATTGGCTTCCTTGATCTTGGTATCGATGGGCGCCACGATCTCGCCTTCGCCAATGCGCTTTGCCATCTCTACCAGTTCGCGGATCGAGCCGCGAAGCTGGCGCCCGACCAGATAGGCGCCAGCAATGGCGATGATCAGAAGAGCGAAACTGCCGATCATCATCTTGCGCCAAGTGCTGGCCAATGCCGAATGGCTGTTGTCTGCCGGTCCCCAAATGACAGCTTTCCAGGACCAGCCCGGCAATTGCGAATAGGCATAGATCATGCCGTCGCCGTCTTCGAAGCTTCCGCTGAAGGCCTGCATCTGCTCGGCAGCAGCCGTGTGGCCGAATGCAGTGCCTGCGGCAATCGAGTGCGGGGTGCTGGAGGCGACCACGTGGCTGTCGCCATCAAGTATGGCAATCGTCCAGCCGGAGGGCAGGCCATCGGTCGAGATCAGCCCCATCAGGTCTCGGGCGTTCTGTGTCATGATTAGGGCGTCGCCGGCAGCCGACAGGGCGGGTGGCAATGGCCGCATGACATTGAAGACCCATTGCTTGCTGGTATTGCCGTAAAAAATATTGGAGACGGCAATCCTGCGTGCCGACAGAACGCTATCGAGCTTAATGTCGGACGGTACCTTCGTCAGAGGCTCGCCATAGGCAACGCGGCTGTTCAGACGCTGCTGTCCGTCCGCTGTGGCGATGATGACGTACAGCCCCTGTTTTTGAAGGCTTTCACTCACACGCTTGTGAAAAGCCTCGAGGTCGCCATTTTCGAGTTCGGGAAACTGCGAGAGCAGATTGAGAGAGGTTGCCATTTCCTGCAAACGACGGTCGATGTTTCGGGCAACCGAACGGGCATCCTCTACCGCTTCCCTTTGTAGATCACCTCTTTCATCCGCCTCGAGCTTAAGCATCAGGTAACCGACGAAAATGATCAGCGGCAGCGTGATAACCGTTGTCATAACAACGAGATAGACTCTGATCGGGGCGGTCGGAAAAAAACCTGCCAGTCGTTGTCTCAATCTGGAAATGAAAGTGTTCTGCATTGTTTCGCGGGTTTTCTGGCGGTGGTCAAATCACCGTTGCATCAGGCACAATGGCTGAAGCAGACAGGCTGCGCAATCCCAGAATGTGTCTGATTATTCGTCATTTTTAGCTGTTGAGCCAGAGCTAACATGCCTAAAAAAATAGCGGAACAATTTTCCACCTGCTGCCGTTTGCAAATCAACAGGCTCACAAAGAAACGGTTCAGCCGTCACGAGCAGGTTAGTTAGAGACAACAAGGAAGGTACGAAATGAAAAAGACACTCACCACGATCGCCGCAGCCGCTCTCTTGGGTTCCACAACGTTCGCACCTCTGGCCTTTGCACAGGGCACAACAGAGCCAGCACCAGCAGCCCCAGGCGCCGCAGCACCTGCGACCCCAGCAACCCCGGCAGCGCCTGCGACCCCTGATGCCTCTGCCACGACGACACCCGCAGCCGGTGGTGCATACCTCACCGAGCAGGGTGCAAACCAGATCAGCGCCAATGACTATATTGGCAGTGCCGTCTACACATCGACCGACGAAAGCATCGGCAGCGTGACCAACCTCATTCTTGAGGAAAATGGCGGCATAGTCGCAGCGGTAGTCGGCGTTGGTGGCTTCCTCGGCATCGGTGCCAAGGATGTCGCGGTTCCGATGGACAAGCTGACCGTCACCCGCGACACGCAGAACGGCACTATCCGCCTGACAACTACTGAGACGGCCGATACCCTCAAAGCTGCCCCTGAGTTCGTGACCATGAAGGACAAGGCAAGCGGTAGCGCAACACCTGCCGCCCCTGCTGCAGATGGTACATCGACAACGGCACCTAAGCCGTAATCTCTTCCTGGGAGAGAGGCGCAACAGCATGACGTTGTTGCGGAAACACCGGTCCATGATGGGCCGGTGTTTTTTTATGCCATCAGTGTCTTATACCGAATGGGACCGGGATAAGGGATAGACGATCTTTCCATCCTCCTCCCCACGCGGGAACGCGCCCTCACGGTGTCGTCGTTCCGCTTCTTTGTATCCCGCCGGGCTGATACCGATATACCGCTTGAACATGCGAGAGAAATAATAGGCGTCGCTATAACCCGACTGCTCCGAGGCCTGTTTGACGTGACATCCGCTCGCCAGCAGGCCCATTGCCCGTTCCATCCGCTTGTATTCCTGAAATTTCACCGGCGTCCAGCCTATCTGCCGCTTGAACTCCCGCTTGAAATAGTCGGGGTTGTAGGGCGCGGTCGCCACGACCTGTTCGGCAACCGTGGGGCTGAGAGGGTCCATGGCAATCTGGTTGGCCGCCACCATGATCGCCAGGGACAGCGCATCCGGATTATTGACATTGCCGACCGATTGTTCGCGCCATTCGACAAACGCTTCGTTGGCAAATTCCATCAGAAACACCATCAAAAGGTGATGTTGCATAAGGGTTGTGGAGGAGGGTGGCGCGATGTCGTGATACCGCTGCACCATCGGTTCTAGAATATCCCAGTGGGGTAACGGCACACATCGTCGAAAACATATCTGGGAAATGAAATCCAGCCGCCCGAAGAGGTCGAGCGTGAAATGCTGCGCGATCCCTGTATAGAGTTCGGGCGAGGTGGAGCGACCGATAAAGCGTGTGTTGGCGGGAATGAGCATTGCCGTTCCCGGCGTCATCAGGATGGTTTGTCCTTCGATTTCATAGGCAGCCGTCCCCGTCAGGCAGATCAGGAAATCATGGACGGTATTGGTCTTGTCGATGCTCCAGGTCGGCGAATGCAGCATCTTGATCGTGGAGCGCGTCAACGTCAGAGCAAGAGCATTCACAGGTATCTCTGCGAAAACGTTACCTTCGATTTTGTCCATCTCTTTTCCCAAAAATGTCGATTTCCATCGTGCCACTTCCAAAGTCATATTATCTCTTGAGCCTGAAAAAGAAACAGGCTGGTGAGGAAAACGGGAGGATTTGAGGATTTCGGCGGTTTTGTTGCCTTCAGTGGTGCATCGTGACCGAATCCTCAATTAGCTGCGATGCAGAATAAAGAATATCAATTCAGGCGCGATGAGCTCTTCATTGCGGTGCTTTCGCTCGGCTGGGTCGTGCATTCAGAGCCCAAACGGGCCGCTGTGGCGGTTCAATGTGGAGCGCGCATATGAGTGGCGACAACCGTTTCCTCGGGCTGTTTTATCTGTCGCCCTATATTATCGGGCTTTTGATTTTCACAACGCTGCCATTTCTGGCGTCGCTCTATCTCAGCTTTACCAATTACAACCTGCTGGATCAACCGACCTTCACCGGCCTTGCGAACTACATCAAGCTGTTCACCAATGACCGGACGTTCCGCAAGTCGCTTTGGGTGACGCTGATCTATGTGTTCACAACGGTTCCGCTGAAACTTGCCTTTGCGCTCTTCATCGCGGTCATCCTGAACTACAAGCTGAAGGCCATCAACTTCTTCCGCACGGCTTACTATGTTCCTTCCATTCTGGGTGGTTCCATCGCCGTTGCGGTGTTGTGGCGCTACATCTTTGCCGATACGGGCCTCGTCAATATGGGTCTTGCCCTGCTCGGCATTGAAGGCGTCAACTGGTTCGGCGATCCGACCAATGCGCTCTTCACCATCACGCTGCTGCGTATCTGGCAGTTCGGTTCGGCCATGGTGATCTTTCTGGCCGCCTTGCAGAGCGTCGACAACTCGCTCTACGAGGCCGCCTCCATCGATGGCGCGGGTAAGTGGAAGACCTTCGTCCACATCACGCTGCCGCTGATCACGCCGGTCATCTTCTTCAATCTCATCATGCAGATGGTTCAGGCGTTTCAGGAGTTCAACGGCCCCTACATCATCACGCAGGGTGGCCCGCTGAAATCCACCTATCTGCTGCCCCTCTACATTTACGATGAAGCGTTCAAGCGGTTCGACATGGGCTACGCCTCGGCCATCGCATGGGTTCTGTTCGTCATCATCATGGTTCTCACCGTCGTTGCCTTCTGGTCCTCGCGCCACTGGGTCTACTACGCTGGCGATAAAAGGAGCTGATCATGGTCGATCACGCTGTTTCCAACATCGACGCGGCCGCAATGGATGCCGAACAGGCGCGCAACCGCGAGCGTACTCGCGCCCGCATCAGCGCAGCCTTCCGCTATTTCCTGCTGGCAGCCGTCGGCCTGCTGATGCTCTATCCGCTCATCTGGCTGATTGGTGCGTCCTTCAAAACCAATTCCGAGATTTTCAACAATCCCGGCTTCTGGCCTGAGAATCCGACATTGGACGGTTATATTCAGGGGTGGAAGACGTCGACGCCCTACACATTCGGGACGTTTTTCCTCAACACGCTGTGGATCGTTCTGCCGAAGATGATCGGCACGGCCATTTCCTGCACCGCTGTCGCCTATGGTTTTGCGCGGTTTGAATTTCCGGGCAAGAAAATTCTCTTTGCTTCGCTGATCGCAACTCTGCTTCTGCCTAATGTCGTTACTCGCATTCCGCAATATCTGCTGTTTCGCGATCTGGGCTGGCTGGATACCTATCTGCCGCTGTGGGTTCCCTCGGCCTTTGCGGGCGATGCCTTCTTCGTCTTCATGCTGGTTCAGTTCCTGCGCGCCATCCCGCGCGATATGGAGGAGGCCGCCCGTGTGGATGGTGCGTCCACCTTGCAGACGCTTTTCTTCATCGTCGTGCCACTCCTGACACCCGCGCTGATTTCCGTCTGCCTGTTTCAGTTCATGTGGACCATGAACGACTTTCTCGGGCCGCTGATCTACCTGTCATCCATCGAGAAATATCCGGTGTCGCTTGCCCTGAAACTGTCGATCGACACGACGGAGGCCTTCGACTGGAACCGCATTCTTGCCATGTCGGTCCTCGCCATCACGCCCGCTCTCGTCGTGTTCTTCGTGGCGCAGAAATATTTCATCGACGGCATCTCCGCTGGCGGCATCAAAGGATAATCGAAATGGCACGTCTTCAACTCCGCAATCTCGAAAAAGACTATGCATCCTTCCGCGCCGTGCACGGCATCAATCTCGATATCGAGGATGGCGAGTTCATGGTGCTGGTCGGCCCCTCCGGCTGCGCCAAATCCACCACGCTTCGCATGATCGCAGGGCTGGAACGCATCACCGGCGGTGAAATCCGCATCGGCGGCGAACTGGTCAACGACAAGCCACCGGGCGAACGCGGTATTTCCATGGTGTTCCAGAACTATGCGCTCTATCCGCATATGAAGGTGCGCAAGAACCTGTCGTTCAGCATGCGCCTCAAGCGTCGCTCCAAACAGGATATCGAGGAGGCCACGCAGGATGTGTCCGAAACGCTGGAGATACAGGCGCTGCTCGACCGACTGCCAAAGCAGCTTTCCGGTGGACAGGCCCAGCGTGTGGCCGTCGGTCGCGCGCTGATCAAGAAGCCGCAGGTCTTTCTGTTCGACGAGCCGCTGTCCAACCTCGATGCAAAGCTGCGCGCATCCATGCGGGTGCGCATCACCGACCTTCACAAGCGGCTGAAAGCCGAGGGACAACAGGCGACGGTTGTGTACGTCACCCATGACCAGACCGAAGCCATGACCATGGGCGACCGCATCTGCGTTATGAAGGAAGGTCACATCATGCAGGTGGCAGATCCTGTGACGCTTTATAACAAGCCCGCCAATTCCTTTGTCGCCGGCTTTATCGGCAGCCCGGAAATGAACCTCATCGATGCAACACTCGAAAGCGATGGTGCCATCAATATTGCCGGGCAGAAGGTCCAGCTCGGGCCAGAGCTGACCGGGCGGTTGAAGGCGGATGCGCCGAAGGACATCATTCTGGGTGTCCGCCCCCAGCATTTCAGTCTGGCGACACCTGAAACGGCCAATGCGCTCTCTGGAAAGATCAGCCATGTCGAATTCATGGGGCACGAAGTCTATCTGCACATTCAGGCAGGCGCTAACCGCGTCATCGCCGTGGTTCCGGCGCAGGCTTACGATCGCAGGAACCTGCGCGACGAGCAGGTCTGGCTGACGGCGGATGCGAAGTCCGCCCATGTCTTCAGCCGCCAGTCCGGTGAAAACATCAGCCTGGCTTAACGACAAACTTCAACATTGAATTCTTGGGAGGAAAGACAATGAAACGTGCAATCATCATGGCAGCCTTGTTCGCTGCGACCAGTCTGGGCAATGCCAATGCGGCCAACCTGCGCATGTCCTGGTGGGGTAGCGACGACCGCCATCTGGCAACGCAGGAGGCGCTCAAAGTCTGTGGCGCCAAACTGGGCCACACGATTTCGCCGGAATTTACCGGCTGGCAGGGTCATCAGGAAAAGATCGCCACACAGCTTGCCGGTCGCACCGAACCGGACATCATGCAGACCAACTGGCCTTGGTTGCCGCTGTTTTCCAAGAACGGTGACGGTTTTGCCGATCTCAACCAGTTCAAGGATGTGATCGATCTCAGCCAGTGGTCCGATGCCGATCTGCAGAGTGCGACGGTCAAGGGCAAGCTGAATGGCATTCCGGTTTCCACGACCGGTCGTATCTTCATGTACAACAAGACCATCTACGAAAAGGCGGGCATCGCGATTCCGAAGACGTGGGACGAGCTGTTTGCCGCAGCCCCGGTTTTGAAAGCCAAGCTGGGCAAGGACTATTATCCGTTTGAGGCCGCTCCTTCGGAAGGCAACGGTCTCAATGCCCGCATCGTGGTGATTTTGCGCGCCACGCAGATGACCGGCAAGACCTTCATCGACCCTGATACCAACAAGGTGGCATGGTCTGAAGCAGAGCTGGCCGAAGCTTTGAATTTCTATCAGTCCATGGTGGACAAGGGCGTTATCGAATCCTGGAAGAGCTCGTCGGCTGGTGGCAACCGCCCCCTGTTTGAAAATCCGAAATGGGCCAATGGCCGTTACGCCAGCACTTATCAGTGGGATACCACCTACGGCAAGATCGCAGCGCCGCTCGAAAAAGGCCTGGAACTTGTGTCTGCCCACTCCCCGAAATCCGAGGGCGGCAAGAGCGAAGGTATTTATCGCAAGCCATCCATGCTGTTTTCCATCTCGAAGAACAGCAAGGAGCAGAAGGCTGCTGCGCAGGTTGTCAATTGCCTGCTCAACGACCCGGAAGCCGTCGCCATTCTGGGTGCGACCCGCGGTATTCCCTCCAGCAAGATCGCCATCAAGACCTTGACGGATGCGGGCAAGATCAAGCCCGTTCAAGCGGACGCCTACAAGGTGGTCGTGGAATCGGAAGGGCCGAAGGTTTCGCCGCTGATCGAACATCCACGCATCACCGAGGCTTTCGATACCAATCTCGAGGCCTTCGCCTACGGCCAGCAATCTGCCGACGATACGGCTGCGGAAATCATCGCAAGCATCGATGAAGCGCTGGCTGGAATCTAAGAAAGCCCGATGATGACCCACGCCGCCATCCAGCTCATCACCGCCTCGTCACGCACTGCAACCTTCAGCGTGAATGCCGACAGGCATCTTTACGCTCTGGCTGCCTCGCTTGACTGGCATGTCACGGGTATGGGTGGCGACGAGGTCGCGCGGGGACAGACCGCCTCGGTGGTTTTCACCATAGGCGGTCTTGGTCCTGCGCAAGACTATAGGCTGATGATCGACGGCAATGCCTTTGCTTTCACCACCAGGCCCGAAAGCGCCATCATCGATATTCGCGATCATGGCGCGTCCAGCGATAAGGGGGATAATGCGGAGGCATTCGCCAGCGCCGTGGCCGCGGTTCCAGAGAAGGGGACGCTTCGAGTTCCGCCGGGTCGGTGGCATACTGGACCGATCTACCTGAAAAGCAACATGACGCTTCTCCTCGATGACGGTGCCGAACTGCTGGGACTGAGCGATTGGAGCGAGCTTGCGATCTTTCCCGCCCGGCATGCCGATGGCCGCGTGTTGGGCACATGGGAGGGGGTCGCAGAGCCGACATTCGCCAGCACCATCAACGCCATCGATTGCGAAAACCTGACCATCACCGGTCAGGGTGCCGTGGACGGTGGCGGAGATCGGGGCGACTGGTGGACGTGGCCGAAGGAAAGCAGACGGGGAGCTCGACGCCCTCGGACGCTGTTCCTGTCGAATTGCCGTAACCTGACCTTGAGCGGCTTTACCGTCCGCAACTCTCCATCATGGACGGTCCATCCGGTGCTGTGCGAAAGGCTTCTTGCAGCGGATCTGCGCATCGAAAATCAACCGGACTCTCCCAACACGGACGGTTTCAATCCCGAATGCTGCCGCGACGTGCGGCTTGTCGGTCTGTTCATTTCCGTCGGCGACGACTGCATTGCCATCAAGGCTGGCAAGAAGCATCCGCTGGGTGGGCCGAACCGGAAAACGCAGCGGATCGATATCATCAATTGCCTGATGGAGCGCGGCCACGGCGCCGTGGTCATGGGTAGCGAGATGAGCGCTGGCATTTCCGATGTTCATATCAGTCGTTGTCATTTCGTCGGGACGGATCGCGGCTTGCGCATCAAGACTCGGCGGGGGCGAGGTGGCGAAGTGGCCAATATCAGTCTCGTGGATTGCCGTATGGACCATGTTGCGACCCCGGTTGCCGTGAATGCCTTCTATTTCTGCGACGCCGATGGGCGTTCCGACTATGTCCAGTCGCGCGAGCCGTTACAGGTCACGGCAGACACGCCCAACCTTTCAGGTTTCACGCTTCGCAATGTCGAGGTCTCCGGCGCGGGCACCGCCGCTGCAGTGTTTTACGGATTGCCGGAAGCCCCTATCCGCGATGTCGTGATCGAAGATTACTGCGTTGCCTTCGATCCGGATGCCGAGCCGCAAATCGCCGAGATGGCAAGCCATCTGCCCGCGCTCAGGCATGCGGGAATCGTTGCCGAAAACACGGTGTTCAAACTCCTGTCGGGACTTTCTCCAGCATCCATCGATCCAACGAAGAATGACAGAGCACATGCTGACCAGCTACTTTGACGATTACACCAGAGATTACCAATATTATAAAGGCGGATCGTGGTGCTACGAGGACGGCTGTCTCTATCGCGGTCTGATCACGCTCCATGAAGCGACGGGCGAGCAGCGCTGGCTCGACCATCTGATACGGCTCGTCAGCGGGCAGGTCGATGCGCAAAACCGGCTAGCTGGCTACCGTATCGATGAGTTCAACATCGATAATGTGCTGGCCGGACGGGCGTTGGTCCATCTCTTTCATCTGACGGGAGAGGCGAAATGGCTGGAGGCGGCAAAACCGCTGGCCGAGCAGCTGCGATTTCATCCGCGCACACAAGCAGGACCCTATTGGCACAAGCTTCGCTATCCGCACCAGGTCTGGCTTGATGGGCTCTATATGGCGCTGCCCTTTAAGCTGGAATATGCCAAGGCGGCTGGTCTGGACGATATGCGGCAGGACGCTGTGTGGCAATTCCTGACGGCGCTCGAGCTGACCCATGACGAAGCCTCCATGCTGTATCGCCATGGATATGACGAGTCGCGGCTACAGGATTGGGCCGATGATGCAACTGGCCTGTCGCCTGCCCATTGGGGACGGGCAATTGGTTGGCTCGCCATGGCCTTCGTCGACATCATCGATAATCTTCCCCCCGGAGCCGAGCGAGCCGACATCGAACGGCGGGCGGAAAAGCTCGCCTCAGCCATCACGCGACTGCAAACGGTGGATGGGCGCTGGTTGCAGGTTATCGACGCGCCTCAGGTGGGGGGCAATTACGCCGAAAGCTCGGCGACGGCCATGTTCGCCTATTTCTTCCTCAAGGGTGCCCGGCTTGGCATTTCAGGGGTTGCGGCTGAGCCGGGGCATAAAGCTCTGGATTCGCTTGTGACACATGAGATGAAGGCGGATGCCCAAGGCAGGCTGCGGCTGGAAAACATCTGCTGCGTTGCCGGTCTCGGCGGCTTCGAGGGTGTCTATCGCGATGGAACCGTCAATTACTACCTGTCGGAAGTCATCCGGGCCGATGATATCAAAGGCGTCGCGCCCCTGATGATGGCCTATGCCGAAACCCGCCGGGCAGCACGCGAACAGCATGTGGTGAAGGCGGCGGAGTGATCCGCCGCCGCCTGTCGCCGTTACATGCTTTCGTTTCTGGATGAGTGCCAGCGCCACGCCGAGCGGATGATATCTTCCAGCGTATATTGCGGCTCCCAGCCCAGCACTTCGCGCGCCTTGTCGTTATTGGCGACCAGCGTCGTGGAATCACCCTCGCGGCGGTCGGTATATTCGACGGGGAAGGGACGGCCGGAGACTTCAGAAATCGTGTCGAGCAGTTCCTTGACGGTGGTGCCGGTGCCGGTGCCAAGGTTCAGCTCAACCGTTTCACCGCCCGCAAGCAGGTAGTCCACGGCGCGCACATGGGCGTCGGCCAGATCGAGAATATGGATATAGTCGCGCACGCAGGTGCCGTCGCGGGTGTCGTAATCGGTACCGAAAACCTTGAAGCCTTCACGACGTCCCAGTGCCGCCTCGATGGCCAGCGGAATGGCGTGAGTTTCAGGCTTGTGCCACTCGCCGATCCGGCCTTCGAAGTCGGCGCCTGCCGCATTGAAGTAGCGCAGCATCACCGATTTCAGGTCCTTGTAGGTGCTGTAGTCCTTCAGCGCCTGCTCGACCACCCATTTGGTGCGGCCATAGGGATTGATGGGTGCCTGGCGGTGGGTTTCGTCCAGCGGCACCCGTTCCGGCAGGCCGTAGGTCGCGCAGGTCGAGGAGAAGACGAAGGCTTTCACGCCCGCATCCATGGCGGATGACAGCAGCGTCAGTGCACCGATCACATTGTTATCGTAGAATGCCACGGGGTTTTTGACGGATTCGCCGACTTCGATCAGCGCTGCGAAGTGAAGAACGGCTTCCGGCTGGTGCTTGGCGAAAACCTCATCGAGGCGCGCGTGGTCCCTGATATCACCCTGCTCGAAAGGTCCCCAGCGGACGAATTCTTCATGGCCATTGGAAAGGTTGTCGAAAACGACAGGCTCGTATCCACGTTCGGCCAGCAGCAGGCAGGTGTGGGAACCGATATATCCGGCACCGCCGACGACAAGGACTTTCTTCCGCATCCAGCAATCTCTCCATTTACAGATGTGTCGGGAGACTGCGTATCATTTTGGTGGAAGAAGGGCAGCGAGAATTTATCGCGGATGAAAAGAAAGCCGCGTCCTGATGGAAGCGGCTCTCCGGGACATTACTTCTTTTTCTTCAGCGATGTTCGGGTGGCGATGAAGCCAATCGCCATTGCTGTCAGAAGCGAGGTAAACGGCCTCTTGCCGATCACGCCTCCAATCATCGCCTGTGCGGCGATGGGTGCAGCCGCCAGCGGCAGAACAGGGCGCGTTGCGTAGACACGGGGTCTGCGCATGATCGCCAGGCTGATGAGCATGATGACGCCCAGCAGAAACGAAGCGCCTGCAATCACCAGCGCCGCCGGGCCCGCACCCAGTTCCTTGGCAAGATAGATCGAACCGCCAATCAATGCCGCGATGAAGGCAATAGCGAAGAACACGCCTGCAAGGCTCCAGAGCAGAGCCTTGGTTTTTATGCGGCGTGTGACGAGTTGACCCTCTCGCTGGGTGTCTGCGATGTAGAGCAGCAGCGCTTCAATCATGGTGCTGCCTTAGCGCCGTGTGACGATGGCGATAAGGAAGCCTGCCGCGGCCGCGATACCGAGTGCCTGAAGAGGGTTCTTCTGCACCTGATAAGCAAGATTGTCGTTAATGGACTGGATTTCGTGGCGAACGTTGTCGACCGTCTCTTCACCGGCAGCGATCGCGTCGTCTGCAACGCGGCTGGCGCGTGCCTTTACTTCGGACGATACGCCTGCGCCAAGCGCCTTGACGCTACTGGCCAGGTTGGCGAGGTCTTCCCGCAACTGCGCGAGTTGAGCGGATACTTCCGCCGTATCTGCGTTGTCGATGGTCTTGCGTACTTCGTCTTCTACGTTGCGAACCGTCGCCATGATGTTTCCTTTTCTAGAATTTTGGTCAAACGCCGTGTCAGAGATAACCGAGGAAATAAAGAATGAGGATGACAGGTAGCGGGATACCGATGGCCCACAGCATTATGCCTCTCATGTCCCGCCCTCCATTGTCGTTTCGGTCTGGTTCCGCTTCGAACCTTTTCACGGCTCACGCGTAATTTCAAAACGTCTGTTGTTGGCTTTTGTTCCTTCGCCATGGCGGCATGTCGAAAAAAGGCAATTGGTGCAGAATCTGTGCTGCGGGTTTGTTTTCCTGTCACAAGCATCATATAAGGCCCGTCAATCAGACCCGTCTTTGACTTCCATCAACATGTGATCCGCCAATGCTTCAGACGCCATACTATCTCATCGACAAGACCAAGCTTCTTCGCAACATGGAGAAGATTGCCTATGTGCGCGAAAAATCCGGCGCGAAGGCTCTTCTGGCCTTGAAGTGCTTTGCCACTTGGTCGGTGTTCGATTTCATGTCGCAATATATGGATGGCACGACATCGTCGTCGCTTTACGAAGTGCGTCTGGGTCGCGAAAAATTCGGCGGCGAGACGCATGCCTATAGCGTGGCCTATGCCGATTACGAGATCGAAGAGGTCATCTCCAACGCGGACAAGATCATCTTCAATTCCATCGGCCAGCTGGAACGCTTCGCTGACAAGGCATCCGGCATTACCCGCGGTCTGCGCCTCAACCCGCAGGTTTCCTCGTCCACCTTTGATCTGGCCGATCCGGCCCGTCCTTTCAGCCGTCTGGGCGAATGGGATGTGGCGAAGGTCGAAAACGTCATGGACCGTATCTCCGGCTTCATGATCCACAACAATTGCGAAAACGGTGATTTCGAACTGTTCGACCGCATGCTGGGTCAGATCGAGGAGCGCTTCGGCACGCTGCTGTCGCGGGCGGAATGGGTCAGCCTTGGCGGTGGCATCCACTTTACCGGTGACGATTACCCTGTTGATCGCTTCTGTGATCGCCTCAAGGAATTCTCGGAAAAATACGGCGTTCAGGTCTATCTGGAGCCCGGCGAGGCCTCGATTACCAAGAGCACGACCTTGGAAACGACGGTTCTCGACACGCTGTTTAACGGCAAGAACCTCGCCATTGTCGACAGCTCCATCGAAGCGCATTTGCTCGATCTTCTGATCTACCGCGAAACGGCCAAGGTCTCTCCCAACGAGGGTGACCATCCCTACATGGTCTGCGGCAAGTCTTGCCTCGCGGGCGATGTGTTTGGCGAGTTCCGTTTCGAGAACGAACTAAAGGTGGGAGACCGCGTGTCCTTCCAGGACACAGCCGGTTACACCATGGTCAAGAAAAACTGGTTCAACGGCGTGAAAATGCCGACGATTGCCATCAAGGAACTCGATGGCACGGTCCGTGCCGTTCGTGAATTCGACTTTGCTGACTTTCAGCAGAGCTTGTCTTAACAACATCCACAAACTCACCCCTACGGGGAAAAGGAGGCATCACCTGAAATGAAGAAGAACGTTCTCATCATCGGCGCCGGTGGCGTAGCACAGGTCGTGGCGCATAAGTGCGCCCAGAACAGCGATGTATTGGGAGACATTCATATTGCGTCACGCACAGTTGATAAGTGCCGCAAGATTGTCGAGTCCGTACGCGAAAAGAAGAGCCTCAAGACAGACGTAAAGCTTGAGGCCCATGCGCTTGACGCGATGGACATCGAGGCGACGAAAGCCTTGATCGTGAAGACCGGCGTGCAGATCGTCATCAATGTGGGTTCTGCCTTCGTCAACATGTCCGTTCTTCGTGCCTGCATGGACACAGGTGTTGCCTATATGGATACGGCGATCCATGAGGATCCGACCAAGATTTGCGAAAATCCGCCGTGGTACGGAAACTACGAGTGGCAGCGTGCCGCCGAATGCAAGGAAAAGGGTGTTACTGCCATTCTTGGCGTCGGCTTCGATCCGGGCGTGGTCAACGCCTATGCGCGTCTGGCCAAGGATGAATATTTCGACAAGGTGACTTCGGTCGATATCGTCGATATCAATGCCGGCAGCCATGGCCGCTGGTTCTCGACCAATTTCGATCCCGAGATCAACTTCCGTGAGTTCACCGGTGTCGTCTATTCCTGGCAGAACAACCAGTGGCAGACGAACCAGATGTTCGAAGTCGGTCAGGAATTCGATCTGCCTGTCGTCGGCAAGCAGAAGGCCTATATGACCGGCCATGACGAAGTGCATTCGCTGTCCAAGAACATGGACGGCGCAGACGTGCGTTTCTGGATGGGCTTTGGCGACCACTACATCAACGTCTTCACTGTGCTGAAGAACCTCGGTCTTCTCTCGGAAAAGCCGGTCAAGACAGCCGAAGGTCTGGAAGTCGTGCCGCTGAAGGTGGTCAAGGCCGTGCTGCCCGATCCGTCTTCGCTGGCGCCTGATTACGTCGGCAAGACCTGCATTGGCGATGTCGTCAAGGGCATCAAGGACGGCAAGGAAACCGAAGTCTTCATCTACAACGTGGCTGACCACAAGGAAGCTTACGAAGAAGTCGGCTCTCAGGGCATTTCCTACACCGCAGGCGTTCCGCCTGTCGCCGCCGCCATGTTGATTGCGACGGGCGAATGGGATGTGAAGCAGATGGCGAATGTGGAAGAACTTCCACCACAGCCATTCCTCAACATTCTGAACCGCATCGGCTTGCCAAGCCGTATCAAGGATGAAAACGGCGACCGCGCGCTGACATTCTGAGTGCGGAAAAAACGCATAGAAAAGCCCCGCTGGTGCCTGACCCCAAGACGTTTTTCAACGGATAGGGTCAGTTCATCCCGGGGCTTTTCCGTATCTTGCAGTCGAAGCTAAATGATTTGGGAGAACATTTACTTCGCTGCGGCTTTGCGGGGTCGTACCTTCGGCTTTGCAGCCTCTGCGGCAAGAGCAAGTTTCACATCTGCTTTTTTGCGGTGCGCTGGTTTGGTCGCCTTCGAGTTCTGCAACAATGAATATTCGTGTTTGGCCTGCTCCCAGTGGTCGGAATCGCGCCCATGCGGACGCCCTTCATTTTCCCATAAAGTGTAAGCTCTTTTGCTGATCCAATCATTTTCTGAAACCGGCATTTCTATCTCCCGTTAGAATGTCATCAGCCAAGGGACGGCTGTCTGCATGCGCCGGCTGCAACGCTGAACGGAATAGCGCGCCGGTATTTCACCACCTCATTACATGCCATGATTCGCAGGACCGTCAAGTTAATTTGCTGCACTGCAAGAACCGGACTTTTCCCGTTTATCGAGCAATTTCAACGCTCAATCGCCTTCATCGTTGCATCCCGAACGATAAATGTTGCGTGAAGTTCCCGCGACCTTCAAACTGTTGTTGCAGCGCATTGTTTTGGAGGAGCAGCATGATGCAGCAGGGCTTGCCGGGTGATGAGGTCATCATCCAAACACAGGGTCATGCCGGACTTATCCGCCTCAACAGGCCCAAGGCCATCAACAGTCTCAACGAAGCGATGGTATCCGGCATGAAGGCCGGGCTGGATGCTTTTGCACGCAATTCTGATGTAACCTGCGTCATCCTCTCGGGCGAGGGTGAGCGTGGTCTGTGTGCGGGTGGAGATGTGCGACAGATTTATGCGGCAAAATCCGCCAGCCCGGAAGATCGCACCCGGTTCTGGCGGGAAGAGTTCCCGCTGAACTACACGATCTCCCACTATCCCAAACCCTATGTCGCGCTGATGGACGGCATCGTGATGGGCGGCGGTGTGGGTATCTCGGCCCATGGCCGCTATCGCATCGTCACCGAACGGACCCGCCTCGCCATGCCGGAAACCGCCATCGGCTACTTTCCGGATGTGGGCGCGACATGGCTTCTGCCAAGAGCGCCCGGGGAGGCGGGGACATGGCTGGGCCTCACAGGCCGTGAAATCGGTGCAGCCGATGCGATCTATGCGGGACTTGCTGATTATCACGTCGCCTCGCAGCGTCTGCCGGAGCTTGTGCATGCGCTTGCCGACGTCTCATTTGCCGCCGATGTGGGTGCGGTGGTCGAAAGCTTCTCAAGCAAGCCGGATGCCGATGGTATCCTCGCCCCCCATCAGCGCCGTATCGACGCCGCTTTCGGCTTCGATACGATTGAAGAGATCATCGACGCACTTGTGTCGGCTGAGGACAGCTTCGCCAAGGAAACGCTTTCGACCCTGCAATTGCGGTCACCGACGAGCCTGAAACTGACCTTGCGGTTGTTACGGTTGGGGCGTGGCAGTTCCGGTCTTGTCGAATGTCTGGAACGAGAGTTCGCGGCTGGTTGCGAAGTGCTGCGCAATCATGATTTTTACGAGGGGGTGCGGGCTGCCCTTATCGACAAGGATCGCAATCCGAAATGGAGCCCCGCCACGTTGGACGAGGTGAGCGATGAAGAAATTGATAGCTATTGTGTCCCCACCGAGCCACCGCTCTTTCGTGGCCATCGCTTGTGATTTTTTGAGCGCGAAACATATGTTCGAATAGAACTGTCGCGGCGGTAAAACATTCTAAGATCGACTTGCGATGCGTAGGACCATTCCTCGCCTCGTAAGCGCCGCTTCCCTATCTTGCAGTACAATTTGCTGCTGTGGGGAATTCCATGAAACGGATCATGCTTATCGGTGCTGCTGTCGCAGCGCTTCTGTCGACCTCTGCCTTTGCGCAGGAGCCGAAAACGCTTCTCAACGCGTCCTATGACGTGGCGCGTGAGGTGTTCGCCGCCGAAAACGAAGCCTTCGTCAAGGCGCATCCGGGCGTGACCATCGATCAGTCGCATGCGGGCACGTCCAAGCAGGCGCGCGCCATCGTGGAAGGTCTGGAGGCCGATGTCGTGACCTTCAATCAGGTCACCGACATTGATTTTCTGGTGAAGCAGGGCTTCGTTTCCGCCGATTGGCAGAAGAATTTTGCCAATGATGCGTCGCCTTTCTATTCCTTCCCATCCTTCCTCGTGCGCGCCGGCAACCCCAAGAACATCAAGGACTGGGACGATCTGGTGCGTGACGACGTGAAGCTCGTTTTCCCGAACCCGAAGACGTCAGGCAATGCGCGCTACACCTATCTGGCCGCGACCGCCTACGCGAAGGAAAAGTTCAATGGCGATGACGCCAAGGTTCAGGACTTCATCAAGAAAATCTTCGCCAACACGCCCGTATTCGACACCGGAGGCCGCGCCGCTACGACGACTTTCGTGGAGCGTGAAGTCGGCGACGTGCTGATCACCTTCGAGGCCGAAACACGCGGCATTGCCAAGCAGTACGGCAAGGACAAGGTCGAAAGCGTCGTTCCTTCCGTCAGCCTTCTTGCGGAATTCCCGGTCGCCGTCGTTGACAAGGTTGTCGACAAGCGCGGTTCGCGCGCACTGGCGAAGACCTATCTGGATTTCCTCTACACCGAGGAAGGCCAGCGCATTGCTGCCCAGTTCGGCCACCGCGTCCACAACGAAAAGGTCGCCGCCGAGTTCAAGGACCAGTTCCCGCAAATCCGCCTCGTCAACGTTACCGACACCTTCGGCGGCTGGGACAAAATCCAGAAAGAGCATTTCGCATCCGGTGCCGTGCTTGATACGCTTTACGGCAATCGCTAATCGTTAAATCATTGAGATGACATCGACCCGGTGGGCCTCCCGCCGGGTCGCTTTTCCATGATAGGGGACGGGTTTGAGACGTAATGTTTTGCCGGGGCTGCGCTTGTCGCTCGGCGTTACCCTGCTTTATGTCGGCATCATCGTCGTCCTGCCGCTGGCCGCCCTTGTTTTCAAGGCGGCCAGCCTTGGCCCTGCCGAATATTGGGCGATCATCTCTTCGCCACGCGCCGTCGCCAGTTATCGCGTCACCGTGCTCTGCGCCCTTGCGGCCACGCTGTTCAACGTCGTCTTTGGCCTGGCGCTCGCATGGGTGCTGACGCGCTACCGCTTTCCCGGCTGGCGTCTGGTCGATGCTATCGTTGACCTTCCCTTCGCCCTGCCCACGGCTGTCGCCGGTATTGCGCTGACAGCCCTGTTTACCGGCAATGGCTGGTTCGGCTCGATCCTTGCCCATGCCGGTATCAAGGTTGCCTATACGCCACTCGGCATTATCATCGCCATGGCCTTTACCAGCCTGCCTTTCATCGTGCGCACAGTGCAGCCGGTGCTGGAGGATCTGGACCCTGCGCTGGAAGAGGCGGCGCAGTCTCTGGGCGGCTCGGATCTGGAAATTTTCCGCAAGGTCATTCTGCCGCTGCTGATGCCTGCCATTCTCGCGGGCCTGTCGCTCTCCTTTGCCCGCAGCCTTGGCGAGTTCGGCGCGATCATCTTCATCGCTGGTAATCAGCCGTTTTCGACCGAAATCACCTCGCTCCTCGTCTTCATCCGGCTGGAGGAATATGATTATCAGGCCGCAGCAGCCATCGCTTCGGTGCTGCTGATAACGGCTTTCGTCATGCTGGCCGTCACCAACTATCTCCAGACACGCGCCTTGCGCTACACCGTGAGGAGCTAGCCGATGAGTGCTCATGCCTCCCGTCGCAAGCCGCCACGCGTGGGTGACGCCCCCTGGGTGCGTCGCTCGCTGATTGCCTTCGTACTGATTATCGGTGCCTTGCTCGTTGTCGCGCCTCTGCTCATCATCGGCGTCGAAGCCTTTTCTCAAGGGTGGAAGACCTACACGGCGACGATCAATCACCCCGATACGCGGCATGCCATTATGCTGACAGTGATCACGGCGCTGATTGCCGTTCCCGTAAACACCGCCTTCGGCATTGCCGCCGCTTGGGCGATTACCAAATTCGATTTCCGGGGCAGGCGCTTTCTGCTCGTCCTCATCGAAATTCCCTTCTCCATCTCGCCCATCGTGGCGGGTGTGGCCTATCTCTTCGTTTATGGCTTGCAAGGCCTGCTCGGCCCATTCTTCGCAGCTTACGATATCAAGGTGCTGTTTGCCCTGCCGGGCATCGTCATCGCCTCCATGTTCGTCACGGCACCCTTCGTGGCGCGGGAACTGATCCCGCTGATGCAGGCGCAGGGGCGGGATCTGGAGGAGGCTGCCACCTCGCTCGGCGCATCCGGCTGGCGCACGTTCTTTTCGGTCACGCTGCCCAATATCAAATGGGCACTTCTCTACGGCGTCGTCCTGTGCAATGCGCGTGTCATGGGTGAATTCGGCGCGGTGTCCATCGTATCAGGCAATATTCGCGGCCAGACCAACACGCTGCCTTTGCATATCGAACTTCTCTACCACGATTATCAGGCCGCAGGCGCTTTCGCCTCGGCATCCATTCTCGCGGCTCTCGCTGTCGTCACCATCATTGCCAAGGTCGCGCTGGAAAAGCGCGGGGCAGGGCGTGGCGCCAAGAAAACCGCTGCCATTTCGGAGACAACTGCATGAAAATCCGCCTCCAAAATGTGGTGAAAACCTTCGACACCTTTCGTGCCGTGCGGGATGTCTCGCTGGATATCGAAAGTGGTGAGCTGCTGGCGCTTCTCGGTCCGTCGGGTTCCGGCAAGACGACGATCCTGCGCATGGTCGCAGGTCTGGAATATACCGATGGCGGCCAGATTTATTTCGGAGAGGAAGACGCCACCAATATTCCGGTGCGAGACCGCGGCGTCGGCTTCGTGTTCCAGCATTATGCGCTGTTCCCGCATATGACACTTCACGAAAACATCGCTTTCGGCATGAAGGTATCCCGCGTCAAACGCGATAAAGCTGCCATCGATGCGCGCGTCGATGAATTGCTGCGGCTGGTGAAGCTGGATGGTCTGGGCGAGCGTTTCCCGGCGCAAATCTCCGGCGGTCAGCGCCAGCGCGTGGCGCTTGCCCGTGCGCTCTCGGTCGATCCCAAGGTTCTGCTGCTGGACGAGCCCTTCGGCGCGCTGGACGCCAATGTGCGCCGCGATCTGCGCCGCTGGCTGCGCGAAATCCACACCGAACTCGGCATCACCACCATTTTCGTGACGCATGATCAGGAAGAGGCACTCGATCTCGCCGATCGCGTCGTCATACTCAATCAGGGTGAAATCGTGCAGCAAGGCACCCCGAAAGAAGTCTGCCGCCAGCCCAACTCCTCCTTCGTCATGCGCTTTCTGGGCGATGCCAACCGCATTTCCGGCACCGCCCGTGCAGGCAAGGTTTTCGTCGGCTCAGCCGAAGTGCCCTTCGCCTATAGCCAGGCCGATGGCCCCGTCGATATCTACGCCCGTCCCAATGATCTGGAATGGGAAGATTTGCATGATGGCATTCCGGCCCAAGTAACCCGCGTGCTGGACCGCGCAGGGGACCGCCGCGTGATTGCCTCGACCATGGAAGGCGATCTGCTGGAGTTCGACGTGCCGCCCGAAACGGCCGTCGAAGCCGGTGACCGGGGCCACATCGTCATCCGCCGCGCCAAGATTTTCCCGGCGGGTTAAACACTGAGTTCGAACGCCGTCTCGGCCAGCGCTTCGCCATTCACCATCAGCTGTATCAGGTGCAGGCCGGGATAGTGTTTGCGGGTGGTGAAATCCCGGATGGCACGGGTGATGGACAGTGTACAGCCTTCGCCCGGTTGAAGGCTCAACTCTTTCCATTTGAAAATCTTGGGTGAGGTGCCGCCGCCCTTCTTCACATAGTGGACGGCGTAATCGATGACCAGCTTCTGTGGCTTTTCGGATGTTGAGCGAAGCGATGCCGTAATCCGCACATTGCCGCCCAGTGGGAGAGCGTCCGGGCTCACCTGAAACGCCTCTATCGCAATATCCGCTTTCTCATGTGCGCCCAGATGCGCAAGTGCCGACGCGTCGCCCTTCTTCACGAGTGTTCGCAGAGCCTGCCGGATGATCCATGCGGTATGCCTGTTCTCCTTCGGCCAAGTCGCGATACGCTCGAGAACCCACTGCGGATTGTCCTTGGTGATATCGTTCAGATGGTTGGCCACGGATTTGCGCACATAGAGTGCGTCATCGCTTTTGAGGTTTTCAAGAATGGTCGCGACGGGCGAAGGGTCATCAATCAGCGCCTTGATCTGGAACGACCAAGGCAAACGCGGGCGGCAACCTTCGCTCGCCAGTCTGCGCACATGTTCATTTTTATCTCGTGACCATTCCTCCATCGTCGCCAGCGCGCGGGGCATATCGGCGAGGATGAAGTGACGAATGGCGAATTCCGACGAGCCGAAGCGGGTGAAAAATTTGAGCGCATCCATAGAGGCATCGAAATGCTCCAGCCCGTAGAGCGCCACATATTCCGACAGGGAAATCGAGGCAAAGCCGTGGTTGATGCGCGGTGCCAGTGCCATCAGGATTTCGATGTTGCGGGCGTAATCCCCGGGCAGCGTGGCATGAAGACTGGTCGCCACCTGCCGCATGCGCTGCATGATGCCGAGTGTGTCGAGGTCGATCTCTGCCAGTGCCAAAAACGCCTGTTCATCGAATGGCGGATAGACGGCTTTCGTTTCGGCGGCGATGGAGCGCAGACGGTCACGGTTGAAGATTTCCTTCAATGCCGGTGCTGCCGTGACGCTTGCCTCTGCCATCTAAGCTCCTCATTGTTCCTTATTTGTTCTTAAAGGCGAGTGCGAAATTTTGCAAATGAAAAGCCCGGCGTCGCAAAACGCCGGGCTTTAAAATTTTAGCTCAAATCAGCTGGCTATCAGTTCATCTGGCTGACGAAGCGCGTTTCCAGATAAGCGCCGACGGCTTCCGAACCACCTTCCGTGCCGTAGCCCGAATCCTTGATGCCGCCGAAAGGTACTTCCGGCAGAGCAAGACCGTTGTGGTTGATGGTCAGCATGCCAGCTTCAACCTGACGGCCGAGCTCGTGGGCTGTCTTGACCGAGCCGGTGAAGGCGAAGGATGCGAGGCCGAAAGGCAGGCGGTTGGCTTCCGAGATCGCGTCATCGAAGGACTTGAACGTGTTGACGATGGCGACGGGACCAAAGGGCTCGTCGTTCATGATCTTGGCAGATGTGGGAACGTTGGCCAGCACCGTCGGTTCGAAGAAGTTGCCCTTGTTGCCGATGCGCTTGCCGCCGGTCTTCAGTTCCGCGCCGTTGGAAACGGCATCCTGAATGAGCGCTTCCATCGCCGGGATGCGGCGCTCATTGGCGAGCGGTCCCATGGTCACGCCATCTTCCAGACCGTTGCCGACCTTGACGGCCTCAGCGGCTTTGACGAAGCCATCAAGGAACTGGCTGGCAACGCCTTCCTGAACGAGGAAGCGTGTCGGTGCAACGCAAACCTGCCCGGCATTGCGGAACTTCGACATGGCCATGATTTCGACGGCCTTTTCGATGTTGGCATCATCGAAGATCATCACCGGCGCGTGGCCGCCCAGCTCCATCGTGGCGCGCTTCATGTGCTTGCCAGCCAGTGCCGCGAGATGCTTGCCGATCGGTGTGGAGCCGGTGAAGGAAATCTTGCGGATGACCGGGTGCGGGATGAGATATTCGGAAATTTCGGCAGGCACGCCGTAAACGAGGTTGACGACGCCAGCGGGAACGCCCGCATCCACGAAGGCGCGGATGAGTTCGGCAGGCGATGCCGGTGTTTCCTCGGGAGCCTTGACGATGATCGAGCAACCGGCGGCCAGCGCTGCGGAGAGCTTACGCACGATCTGGTTGATCGGGAAGTTCCAAGGCGTAAAGGCCGCAACGGGACCGACCGGAACCTTGATGGCAAGCTGCGAGACGCCGGTTGCGCGGGCCGGGATGACCTGACCGTAGGTGCGGCGTGCTTCTTCGGCAAACCAGTCGATGGTATCGGCAGCACCCATGACTTCCATGGCGGACTGCGCCAGCGGCTTGCCCTGTTCGCGGGTCATCAGCCAGGCAATCGTGTCCTTGCGCTCACGCAGAAGGTCGGCGGCCTTGCGCATGATCTTGGAACGCTCATAGGCGGATGTTTCGCGCCAGACCTTGAAGCCCTTGTCGGCAGCGTCGAGTGCCAGATCGAGATCAGCCTTTTCCGCATGGGCAATCTGGCCGAGGATTTCGTCTGTTGCCGGGTCGGACACGGCAATGGTCTTGCCGGACAAGGCATCGCGCCATTCGCCGTTGATGAGGAGCTTGACGTCGGGATAGCTGTGCATGTGAAATACCTTCGTGACTTGACCGACCGGCACGGTGCCGATGCTTGGCGTTTAATTGCGGTCTCGGAATGTACCGGCGCTGCATGACATGTCGTCCGTGCGGGACAATCGAATGCAGCGATACCGGATATGGCAAATGGATTTGCCAGAGACGATGATGACATCTCTATATTAATTCGCGCGGCGGCGGTTTCAACCGGTCAGCCCATTAAAAAGTATTATTTATTTCGCAATGCAGCAAAACCGGCGACGCGTGGCCGCCGGTCGCTTGATCGTTCAATCTCAGAAAAACGCCTGAATGCCGGTCTGGGCGCGGCCGAGGATCAGCGCATGTACGTCATGCGTGCCTTCATAGGTGTTGACCGTTTCCAGGTTTTGGGCGTGGCGCATGACGTGGTATTCGATCTGAATGCCGTTGCCGCCGTGCATGTCGCGGGCCTGTCGAGCGATATCCAGCGCCTTGCCGCAATTGTTGCGCTTGACGATGGAGATCATTTCCGGGGCCATGCGGTGCTCATCGAACAGGCGACCGACGCGCAAGGACGCCTGAAGGCCAAGCGTGATTTCCGTCTGCATATCGGCCAGCTTCTTCTGGTAAAGCTGCATGCCAGCGAGCGGCTTGCCGAACTGCTTGCGGTCCATGCCATATTGGTGGGCGCGGAACCAGCAGTCTTCGGCGGCACCCAGCACACCCCAGGAAATGCCGTAGCGGGCGCGGTTGAGGCAGCCGAACGGTCCCTTGAGGCCGGAGACGTTGGGCAGCAGCGCATCGTCGCCCACTTCGACACCGTCCATGACGATTTCGCCTGTTATGGAGGCACGCAGCGACAGCTTGCCGCCGATCTTCGGTGCGGACAGGCCCTTCATGCCTTTTTCCAGCACGAAGCCGCGGATCTGGTTGTCATGCGCTTCGGACTTGGCCCAGACGACGAAGACATCGGCAATCGGCGAATTGGAAATCCACATCTTGGAGCCGCGCAGGCGATATCCGCCTTCGATCTTTTCGGCGCGCGTCTTCATGCCGTTCGGATCGGAACCCGCATCCGGCTCCGTCAAGCCGAAGCAGCCGATCAGCTCGCCGGAGACGAGGCCCGGCAGATATTTGTCCTTTTGCTCTTCCGAGCCATAGGCAAAGATCGGGTAGATGACGAGCGAGGACTGCACGCTCATCATCGAGCGATAGCCGCTGTCGATGCGCTCCACTTCGCGGGCGACCAAGCCGTAGGCCACATAGCTGGCTTCGGCAGCACCGTATTTTTCAGGAAGCGTCACACCCAGAAGGCCGGTCTGGCCCATCAGGCGGAAGAGTTCGGGCTCTGAGCTCTCGGACAGATAGGCTTCGTTGATGCGCGGCAGAAGCTCCGATTGGGCAAAGGCCGCTGCCGTATCGCGGATCATCCGCTCATCTTCGGTCAGTTGGTCCTCGAGAAGAAACGGGTCCTGCCAATTGAATGCTGTGCGTTCGCTCACGGTAAATCTCCAAAATTGCTGGTGTGATTATTGGCATTTGGCGGCATCGCGGCAAGCCATGTTTACTCATTTTGCTATTACAGATAGGAATGCGCCATGACCTCGCTCAGCCGCAAACTTCTGCCCTCCACCAGCGCTCTCGCCGCCTTTGATTCCGTGGCGCGGTTGGGCAGTTTTTCGCTGGCCGCCGATGAGCTTTCGCTGACGCAAGGGGCGATCAGCAGGCAGGTTCTGTCGCTGGAAGAACAGCTTGGCGTGCGGCTGTTCGAGCGCGGCGCGCGCGGCGTTTCGCTAACGGCAGAGGGCCAGACCTATGCCAAGGCCATCGGCACGGCGCTGGGCGATATCCGCTCCGCGTCTCTTCATATTATGACCAAAACGCATGGCAACACGCTGAACCTCGCCATGCTGCCGACCTTCGGCACGCGCTGGCTGTTGCCGCGTATTCCCAAGTTCGTGGCCGCACACCCGGAAATCACACTCAATTTCGCCACCCGCATCGGCCAGTTCGATTTCGAAAAGGAAGGCCTCGATATGGCCATCCATATCGGCCAGCCGGATTGGCCAGCGGCGGAAAGCACGTTTCTGATGGACGAGATGGTGGCGCCGGTGTGCAGTCCGTCTTTTCTCGCGCAGCACCCCATTGCCAGGGCGCAGGATATCTCAACCCTGCCGCTGCTGCATATGGCATCGAGACCCGGCGCATGGGATCACTGGTTCCAGAGCCTCGGACTTGGCGTGCAGAATGCACCCGCTATGCGGTTCGAACAATTCTCCAGCGTGGCGCAGGGTTGCATCGCCGGACTGGGCGTGGCGCTGATGCCGCTGTTTCTGATCGATATCGAATTGAAAGCCGGACAACTGGTTGCGGCCTTTGACCACCAGGTCAAAAGCCCAAGTTCATATTACGCCGTCGCCCCGCTCTCGCGCATCAACCACGCACCCGTGGTGCTGTTCAAGCAATGGCTTCTGGCCGAAGTCGAGGCGTTTCGAGACGAAACCGGGCGATAATTTCGCCCTTGTTTTCGGCACTTAGAGTTTTCGCACAAAAATCCACCCGTCCCCGACTCGACAAAAACGTGCATTCGCCTTACGCTGATTAAACGTTTAATCATGCGGGTGGGCAGGCCATGACCTCGGGTCGTGCGGGTGCAAATTTGACGGCGATTGCTGCGGCACTTGGTGTGTCGGCGGCAACCGTGTCCAATGCGCTGTCCGGCAAGGGGCGCGTCTCCGCAGAGCTTTCCGATAAAATCCGCCTCAAGGCCGATGAGCTGGGCTATGTGCCAAGCGTGGCGGGACGTGCCTTGCGTACCGGCAAAAGCGGCGTTCTCGGCCTCGTTTTGCCGGATATCGCCAATCCGCTTTTCCCACAGATCGCGCAGGCCATCGAAAAAGCCGCTGACAAGGCCGGTTACGGCGTGTTGATTGCCGACTCCCATGGCGATGTCGCCAAGCAGACGGACGCCATCAACCGGCTGATCGAACGCGGCGTCGAAGGCATGGTAGTGGTGCCGCGTCGTGGTACGCGCATCGGCAATGTCGATTGCCCGGTCGCCGTCATCGATTCCCCGTCCACACCCGGCAACACGGTTGCTGCCGATCATTGGGAGGGCGGCGTCCAGATCGGTCGTCATCTGGCGGAGCTTGGTCACCGCAAAGTGGTCATCATCGGCAACAATCCTGACTCCAACGTGCAGAACGACCGTGTCGGCGGCATCCGCTCCGGCCTTTCAGGCGGTGCCGAAGCCGAGACGTTGTGGATCGCCTCTCTGGAAAAGCAGGATGGGGCAGGCTGCCCCCTGGGCGTTGCAGCCAAGGTTTCGCAGGGCTTTACGGCGTTTGCCGCCGTCTCCGATCTTCACGCGCTTCGCGTTCTCACCGAATTGCAGCGCGATGGCATCACCGTGCCCGAACAGGCGAGCGTCACCGGTTTCGATGACCTCATCTGGGCACCTGTCGTTACCCCGGCGCTGACCACCATTCGCATGGATATGGTGCGGATTGCCGATCTGGCTGTTACTGCGCTGGTGCGCAGCATCGATGCGGAAAATCCGGCGGACCGCACTGCAACGGGCGGTGTGGTGGCAGATATATCGAAAGTTGCAATGGAAATGGTCATACGCCATTCTTCCGGGCCAAATAAGAAGAAGCAAATAGCAAACAAAACCTCGACAGCAGGAGAACTCACATCATGAAGAAGATCATTTTGGCATCCGGCACGGCGTTGATGCTGTCCATGGGTGCCGCGCAGGCGCAGGACAAGACGCTGACGATTTCCGTCTATGCCTTCGCGCAGGACGAATTCAAGGAACTGGTCTATACGCCGTTCGAAGCCAAATGCGGCTGCAAGCTGGTGGTGGAAACCGGCAACAGCGTCGAGCGTCTGGCCAAGATGGAAGCCAACAAGGCAAGCCCGGTCATCGATCTCGCCATCGTTTCCATGGCTGACGCGCTGTCCGCTGCCCGCAAGGATTTGGTCCAGAAGATCGATACCTCCAAGGTGCCGAATGTCGGTAAGCTCTATGACATTGCCAAGGACCCGAATGGCGATGGCATGAGCGTCGGCGTCAACTTCTACGCCACCTCCATCGTCTACCGCACCGACAAAATGAAGATCGAAAGCTGGGCCGATCTTTTGAAGGACGGCGTCGTCGATCACGTCGCCTTCCCGAATGTCACCACCAACCAGGGCCCACCCGCGCTCTACATGCTGGGCAAGGCCATAGGCAAGGATACGCCTGATCTCTCCGGCGCTATCGAGGCTGTTGGCGAAAAGAAGGACGAGATCGTCACCTTCTACGTCAAGTCTTCGCAGCTGGTGCAGTTGATGCAGCAGGAAGAAATCTGGGCCGCCCCCATCGGCCGCTTCTCCTGGGCACCCTTTACCAAACTCGACCTGCCGCTGGCATGGGCAACACCAAAGGAAGGCCAGACGGGTGGCATGAATGTTCTCATCGTGCCCAAGAACGGCAAGAACGAAGACCTCGCGCTGCAATTCATGGATTTCTGGCTTTCGACGGATGTGCAGAAGGCGCTGGCCGAAAAGCTGGTCGATAGCCCGACCAACAAGGAGGTGAAGGTCTCCGACGAGGTGGCGAACAACATCACTTACGGCGATGAGACGGCGAAAAGCCTCCAGCTTATTCCGTCTGCTTCGACGCTCGATAACCGCGACAAGTGGCTGTCGGAGTGGAATGCGAAGGTTGGGCAGTAATTAAGGTTCGGGCGTGGGGCTACGTGCTGGCGCACGTCACCCCCCTCTGTCCTGCCGGACATCTCCCACTCAAGGGGGGAGATCGACCCGGGGCAACCCGTCCTCTTCCAGTGAGCGTCGCGGTTAGACTGTGACGGCGCGCCCAGCCAATCTCCCCACCTGAGGGGGAGATGCCCGGCAGGGGAGAGGGGGCTGGCACACACCAACGCTCAATACAAATCCTCCGCCAAGCAGGCGGAGACATTTCAACACCGGAGAAGACTCCATGTTTCAAAACCGGGCTGAAGCCTTGGCGCTTGCCTTGCCCGCTGCAATCTTTGCGGCGGCGGTGTTTCTTGTGCCCGTGTTCATTCTGCTGTCGGAAGGATTTCGCACCGCCGATGGCTGGACCTTTCAGGCCTATGTGGATTTCTTTTTCGATCCGCTGAACCGCGCCGTCTTCCTGCGCACGCTGAAGCTCGGCGCTCTTGTGACCGTGGTCTCGGCCATCATCGGTTATGCGGCGGCCTTCGCCATCGTCAATCTACCGGCAAATTCCAAAGGCCATATGATCAACCTCGTCATTCTGCCGTTGATGATCTCGCCCGTGGCCCGCACCTATGCCTGGATCGTCATTCTCGGCCGCACCGGCATGGTCAACGAGTTGCTGAAGCTGGTGGGGCTCACGGACGCGCCGATCCGCATTCTGTTTTCCGAAACCGCCGTCTTCATCGGCCTGCTGCAACTGTTTCTGCCGCTGATGATCATCTCCCTCATCAGCGCGCTGGAAAACATGCCGAAAGACGTGATTGCCGCCTCGCGGGTGCTCGGTGCAAACTGGTTGCAGGTATTCTGGAAGGTTATTCTGCCGCTGACCAAGGAAGGTCTTGTCGTGGGCGGCACGCTGGTCTTCACCGGCTCGCTGACGGCCTATATCACGCCCGCCATTCTCGGCGGCTCCAAGGTGCTGATGCTGGAAACGCTGCTTTATCAGCAGGTCACGGTGTCCAATAATTTCGTCGCGGCCAGCGTCATCGCCTTCATTCTGATCGTCATGAGCTTTGCGGCCAATATCCTGCTCAAGCGCATCGCCACGGCAAGGAACAAGAAATGACCCGGCACCTCTTCATTCCGCTGACGCTTGCGCTGGTCATCGGCTTTCTGATCGGCCCGTTCCTGATCATCGTCGCGGCCTCCTTTTCGGCGGGCGATACGCTGGCCTTCCCGCCGCAGGGCTTTTCGCTGAAATGGATCGCCAAGGTCTTTACGGTCGAAAGCTTTCGCGAAAGCTTTGCCATGTCGATGTTCCTGGCCATTGGCGGCACATTCGCAGCGCTGATCCTTGGCATTCCAGCCGCCTATGCCATGTCGCGCTACAAGCTGCCCTTTTCAGAAACCATCCGCACCATCGTTTCGGCCCCGATCATCGTTCCCGGCATCATCGTAGGTCTTGCGCTCCTGCGCTATTTCGTCGTGCCCTTCGGCATCGGCATAACGCTTGCGCTGTTTCTGGCGCATACGGCGCTCATCCTGCCCTATGCGGTGCGCGTGGTGTCGGCCAGTCTTACCAATCTGCGCTCGGATATCGAGGAAGCCGCAGTCCTGCTCGGTTCGTCGCGGCTCGGTGCATTCTTCCGCGTCGTGCTGCCGAATATCAGGGGTGGCATTCTCTCGGCCTTCATTCTGGGCTTCGTAACCAGCTTCAACCAAGTGCCGGTGTCGCTGTTCCTCTCCGGTCCCGGCGTGCGCACCCTGCCCATCGATATGCTGGGTTATATGGAAATCGTCTTCGACCCATCCGTGGCAGCCCTGTCTTCGCTGCTCGCCTTCCTGTCCATCGGCATTGTCTTCATGGCCGAACGTTTTCTGGGGTTCTCCCGTTATGTCTGATGCAAATTATCTCTCGCTCCAGAACCTGTCGCTGGCCTATGGCAATTCCATTGCGGTCAAGGACCTGAACCTCGACATCCGCAAGGGTGAACTGCTGGCACTGCTCGGCCCATCCGGCTGCGGCAAGACCACGACGATGCGCGCCATTGCCGGGCTGATGCCAGTGGCTGCCGGTCGGATCGATCTCGATGGTGCAGATATCACCCGGGTCTCCGCCAACAAGCGGGCGGTGGGGCTGGTGTTCCAGTCATACGCGCTGTTTCCGCATCTGACGGTTTACGAAAATGTCGCCTTCGGTCTGAAGCTGAAGGGCGTGAAAGGCGCGCCGCTGGATGAGAAAGTCGCCTCCGGTCTGAAATCCGTCGGCCTGTCCGCTTTCGCCTCGCGCAAACCGGCGGAACTCTCCGGCGGGCAGCAGCAGCGCGTGGCGCTGGCCCGTTCCATGGTCATGGACCCCAAGGTTCTGCTTCTGGACGAACCGCTGTCGAACCTCGATGCGCGGCTGCGGCTGGAAATGCGCACCGAGCTTCAGCGTGTGCAAAAGGCCACCGGCGTCACCATGATTTTCGTCACCCATGATCAGGTCGAGGCCCTGGCGCTCGCCGACCGCATCGTGGTGATGAAAAGCGGTGCCATCGAGCAGATCGGCACGCCGGAAGAAATCTATAACGCGCCTGTCTCATCCTTCGTGGCTGACTTCGTCGGCTTTGAAAATATCTTTCGTCTAGAGGGTGGTTTGCTCAAGACTGATAACGGAAGCATCCCCCTTTCTGGCCAGGTTCCGAGTACGGCGGGACTGGCATGGAGGCCGCGCATGGTCACCCTCGGTTCAGGACCTTTCGAGGGCACCGTGCGCGGCACGTCTTTTGCGGGCAATGCCCGTGAATATCTGCTGGACACACCGCTTGGGCCCATTAAGGCCGAAGTCGACGCGGCCCTGCCGGTGCAGGACATCGGCACACCGCTCGCCTTCGACCTGCCGGTCAAGCGCGCCGCCAGCCTGAAAGTGTTCAGCTGATCATGGGTATCTGGATCGATTGCGACATGGGCTTCGATGACATCGCCGCAATTATGGTTGCGACGGCGCACGGGCTTGATATCGATGGCCTCTCGCTTGTGTTCGGCAACGCGCCGCTGGCGCAAGTGCGCCGGAATGCGGCGGGTGCCGCAGCTGCCTTCGGCTGGACGTTTCCCATCCACACGGGGCGAGAAAACCCCGTTCTGGGGACGCTCGAAACCGCACAGATGATCCTTGGCGACACCGGCATCCCAACAGTTGGCGCTGGCCTGCCCGACGCTGCCGATCTGCCGCACAACGATGCTTTCCAGGCGCTTTGCGATTGGCTGGGAGAGGACGGCGAAGATAAGCGCATTCTGGCGCTCGGGCCCCTCACCAACATCGCCGCCATCTGCCTCGCACGGCCCGATCTTGCAGCTCGCATCACCGAGCTGACATGGATGGGTGGTGGTGTAACGGCCGGAAACCACACCGCCTCTGCCGAATTCAATGCCTTTGCTGATCCCGAAGCGCTGGCCATCGTCATCGCCCACGAATTGCCGTTGCGCATGGTCGATCTCGATCTCTGCCGCAAGGTGACGGCAGCGCTTTTCGACGTTGCACCCATTCGCGTTGCTGGCGGCAAGAATGCCAATTTGATCGCCGATATGCTGGAAGGCTTCATCAACATAGCCACCAGTCGCGGGCGTGATGCCATGGCGCTTTACGATCCCTGCGCCGCCGTCGCCCTCGTGGCCCCGGATTGCATCGGATGGAAACAAGCGCGCATCGATGTCGAGCTTCATGGCACGCTGACGCGGGGCCGAACCGTGGTCGAAGCGCGTGCCGCCCATGCTGAAAGCTTCAATGCGCAATTTGCCGAAACGGTCGATGCTATCAGCGCCAAATCCATCATTCTCGATGCCCTACGTCTGGAGGCCAGCCGATGAAAGAGCAGACCATTATTGTCGATCGCGACGGAATGAATGACGATGCGCTGCGCGCCCGCGCGGTTGCCGCCGCCCGAGGCCACCAGCCTTTCGACATCCTCATCAGCGGTGGAACGCTGGTCGATGTTGTGACGGGTGAACTTCGGCTAGCCGATATCGGCATCGTCGGCCCGCTGATTGCCAGTGTTCACGAGGCCGGGTCACGCAAGGATGCAACGCGCATTCTCGATGCCACGGGCGCCTATGTCTCGCCGGGGCTGATCGACATGCATATGCATATCGAAAGCTCGATGATCACGCCTGCGGCCTACGCCAAGGCCGTCGTTGCGCGCGGCGTGACCACCATTCTCTGGGACCCGCATGAATTCGGCAATGTCCACGGCATCGATGGTGTCTGCTGGGCCACACGCGCTGCCAAGGGTCTGCCGTTGCGGGCCATCCTGCTGGCACCATCGTCGGTGCCGTCAGCGCCGGGTCTGGAGCAGGCGGGTGGCGATTTTGACGCCTCCGCCATGGCGGAAATGCTGTTCTGGCCAGAAGTCGGCGGTGTAGCCGAAGTCATGAACATGCGCGGCGTCATCGAGCGCGATCCGCGCATGAGCGCCATTCTTCAGGAAGGCCTGTTCTCCGACAAGCTGATCTGCGGCCATGCGCGCGGTCTTGAGGGTGCCGATCTCAACGCCTTCATGGCGGCGGGCATCACGTCCGATCATGAGCTGACATCGGCTGCCGATCTCATGGCAAAGCTGCGGGCCGGGCTGACGATAGAGCTGCGCGGTTCGCACGACCATCTCCTGCCGGAATTCGTGGAAGCCGTGAACGCGCTTGGCCATCTGCCGCAAACGCTGACACTGTGTACCGACGATGTCTTCCCCGACGATCTCCTCAAAAAGGGCGGTCTCGATGATGTGGTGCGGCGTCTTGTGGGCTATGGCTTGAAACCCGAATGGGCCCTGCGCGCCGCCACGCTGAATGCGGCCATGCGCCTTGCCCGCAACGATCTTGGCCTCATAGCCGCCGGTCGTCGTGCCGACATCGCCGTCTTCGAAGACCTGTCACACTTTGTCCCGCGCCATGTGTTGGCCAGCGGCACGCCGGTTGCTGAAGGTGGCAAAATGCTGGTTGATCTCACCGAGATGGATGCCGCACCGCTCCAGAATTCGGTAAAGCTCACACCGCGCTCCCCCTCAGATTTCAAAGTCAAATCGGAAGGCAAAAAGGTCAAACTTGCAACCATCGATAAGCCGCGCTTCACCCGGTGGGGAGAGGTGGACGCTGCCGTGGAAAACGGTTTCGTGGTGGCGCCTGAAGGCGCAACCATGATTTCCGTCACCCACCGCCACGGCAAGGCCGATCCTGTAACCCGCACCGGTTTCCTCACCGGCTGGGGCAAATGGGACGGCGCTTTCGCCACCACCGTCGCGCATGACAGCCATAATCTGACAGTGTTCGGCGGCAATGCCGATGATATGGCGGTTGCCGCAAACGCGGTCATCAAAGCAGGTGGCGGCATGGCCGTTGCATCCGGCGGCGAGGTCACGGCGCTTCTACCACTCCCGCTCTCCGGACTCGTCTCCGACGCAGGTCTGGAAGATGTCGCATCGGGTTTTGAAGCCGTGCGCGATGCTGTCGGTCAGATCGTGGAGTGGCAGCCGCCCTATCTGGTCTTCAAAGCCTGCTTTGGCGCAACACTCGCCTGCAATATTGGCCCGCACCAGACGGATATGGGCATTGCCGATGTTCTGAAGGGCAGGGTGCTGGAAACGCCGGTGCTGGAGGTTTTGGCTTAGAGCGTTCCGGCTTCACGTCCGTCATGCTCGGGCTTGTCCCGGGCATCTAACAACGTTGAGGCAACCGAGAGGGTGGTAGATCCTCGGGACAAGCCCCAGGATTACGAAAGAGGTCTTTGTGGTTACTCCACCGCCAACTCCTGCTCCACCAGCGTCGTCCAGAAGGCCATACCCGACGCAATCGCATCATCGTTGAAATCATAGGACGTATTGTGGTGCAGCGCGCCGTCTACTGCCGGACCGTTGCCGAGCCAGACGTAACAGCCCGGCGCTTCACCCGCAAAGAACGAAAAATCGTCTCCCGCCGTTGAGGGCGGGAAGGTGGTTCTGGCCTTTTCGCCGAATACGCTTTGCGCCGCTTTGAGTGCCCGGCTTGCCGCATCCGCATCATTGATCACGGGCGGAATGCGGCGGATGAAGTCGTAAATCACCTCGATCCCGAACATAGCAGCGGTGCCATGGGCCAGTCGTCCGATTTCCTCTTCCAGCTGGTCGCGGACATGCGCCGAATAGGCCCGCGCCGTGCCGCCGATTTCGACGATATCGGGGATGACGTTCAGCGCTTTAGGATCACCCGCCTGCACTGAACAGGCGCTGACGACAGCCGGTTGCAGGGGATCGATCACGCGCCCGACGATGCTTTGCAGTGCGGCCAGAAAGCTTCCTGCCGCGGTGATCGGGTCGCGCCCCAGATGCGGCTTTGCGCCATGGGTGCCGATGCCCTTGAACGTCACCCGCCAGCTATCGGAGGACGCCAGTTGCGGCCCCTCGACCACGGCCATTTCGTCCACATCCAGCCCCGGCATATTGTGCAGCCCGTAGACGGCATCGCAGGGAAAAAGATCGAACAGTCCGTCTTCCACCATCTGTTTCGCGCCGCCACGACCTTCTTCGGCGGGCTGGAAGATGAAGTGAACCGTGCCGGAAAAATTGCGGGTCTCGGCCAGATGCCGTGCGGCACCCAGCAGCATCACCGTATGTCCGTCATGGCCGCAGGCGTGCATCTTGCCGGGAACGGTCGACTTATAGGGTCGCTCTGCAAGTTCGGGCATGGCCAGCGCATCCATATCTGCACGCAGGCCAATGCGGCGTGTGCCATTGCCGACTTGCAGCGTGCCGACGACGCCGGTTTTGCCCAGGCCACGGTGAACCGTAATCCCGGCCTCCTTCAGATGCTTGGCAACCAGCGCGCTGGTGCGCTCTTCCTCGAAGCCGAGTTCGGGGTAGGCATGCAGGTCTCGCCGCAGAGCGGTCAGAAAGGGCAGGTCGTTTCCGAACCGGGCGAGCGGGGTCATGGGCGGTAATTCCTTGCGAAAGCAGAACAGTCTTCTTTTTCTAGTGCAGAAGACCCTGAAAATTAATAGGACCGACTGGCAAAACCGAAATAATCTCGCCGCGAAAGGAATGGTCATGAAGCCGCACGAGTTCTGGCAGGGGATCCACGCACCCAGCAGCTTCGATCTTGCAGGCCCCCATTCCGGCTTCTTCCCTGTTACGCTCGATGATGGCAGACAGTTGCGCCTGCCGATCCGCCCACTGGCCGATGCGGAACATGCGCTCGCATCGCTCATCATCAATCAGGCGTCCTTTTCCGTGGTCGAAGCGCTGTCAGATGACCTGGCGGCCAAGCTCAAGCCTTTCGAGATCGACATTGTCGTTGGCCTTCCAACGCTGGGCCTGACGCTGGCGGCAGAAGTCGCGCGCCGCCTCGGTCACAGCCGGTATGTGCCTCTCGGAACGTCACGCAAATTCTGGTATCTCGAAGAACTGTCCGTCCCCATGTCATCCATCACCACGCAGCAACAGAAGCGGCTCTATATCGATCCACGTATGTTGCCGCTTCTGGAGGGCAGGCGGGTTGCACTGGTGGATGATGTGATTTCCAGCGGCACCTCCATCATTGCAGGTCTGTCGCTTCTCGCGGCCTCCGCCATCGAGCCAGTCGTCGTCGGTGCCGCCATGCTGCAATCGGACAGATGGCGCGACAAGCTGGCGGATTTCGGCGCACAATGGCCGGGCAGGGTGCAGGGCGTTTTCACCGCACCTATGCTGAAAAAGACAGGTGACGGTTGGATTTCCTGAAGGACACCAATCGCCAGTAGTCGTTGATTGGCTATTTTTTCATCCTGCTCAATTTCTGACTTGCGGAGGCTTGGACGATGGGCCTAGGATTGTCTTCAATTGAGTAAGCCCATGGCTTTAAATATAAAAAAATGGCCACGCCGTTTGGAAGTTCTGCATGCAATTGGTTTTCGATGGTCACAATGATGTGCTCTTGCGGCTGTGGCGCAACGCCAAATCGGGAAGCGATCCCGTCGCTGAGTTCATGCAGGGCACGTATGAAGGCCATATCGATGCGCCGCGTGCCAAGGCTGGCGGTTTGGCTGGCGGCATCTGCGCCATCTATATTCCCTCCGGTGATCTGATCCTTCAGGAGCCGGATGCATCAGGGCATTATGTAACCCCGCTTGCAGCCCCGCTGGAGCGCCAGCCATCGCTCGATATTGCGTTGGAAAAGGCAGCGATTGCCCTTCGGCTAGATCAGGCTGGCGGCTGGAAGCTCTGCCGCTCGACCGCAGACATCCGCAAGGCCATGGAAGACGGCGTCTTCGCCGCCGTGCTGCATATGGAAGGCTGTGAGGCGATTGCCGCCGACCTCGATGCGCTGGATGTGTTCTATGCCGCAGGCCTGCGCTCGCTCGGCCCGGTCTGGAGTCGTCACAATATTTTCGGCCACGGCGTGCCTTTCGCCTACCCCATGTCGCCAGATACCGCACCTGGCCTGACCGATGCCGGTTTCGAGCTGGTGAAACGCTGCAACCAGCTTGGCATTCTCGTCGATCTCGCGCACATCACCGAAAAAGGCTTCTGGGATGTGGCAAAGACCACCGACCAGCCGTTGATCGCCAGCCACTCCAACGTCCACGCCCTGACGCCCGTGGCGCGCAATCTCACCGATAAGCAAATGGACGCCATCAAGGAAAGCAAAGGCCTGGTCGGCCTCAACTACGCCGTCACTATGCTGCGCCCGGATGCGCGCGATGACGCCAACACGCCGCTTTCACTAATGGTTCAGCATATCGATTACATGGTCGAGCGTATGGGCATCGATTGCGTGGCGCTGGGTTCGGACTTCGATGGCGCGACGATACCCGCGGAAATCCGCGATGCCAAGGGCAACAATAATCTTGTTGCGGCGCTCAAATCTGCGGGCTACGCTGATCAAGACCTTGCTAAAATTTGCCGGGAAAACTGGCTGCGCGTTTTGGCTCAGGCATGGCACGAACCGGCCTGAGACCGAGTATAAACCGAGATACAAACAGGGGAAGACGATGAACAAATCGCTCAATAAAGCCGCCCGCATCCTTGCCACCAGCGTGGCCCTTTCGATGCTCTCTCTCGCGCCACAGGCCTTTGCGGCAACGCCCGCCGATACGCTGGTCGAAGGTTTCGCCATCGATGACATCATCACGCTTGATCCGGGCGAGGCATTCGAGCTATCGACAGCTGAAGTCACCGGCAACACCTACAGCAAGCTCGTCTCTATCGATATCGCTGACACCTCCAAGGTCAAGGGCGATCTGGCTGAGAGCTGGACGACATCTGATGATGGCCTGACCTACACATTCAAACTGAAGCCCGGCCTGAAATTCGCCTCCGGCAATCCAGTGACAGCAGAAGACGTAGCCTTCTCCTTCGAGCGCGCGGTCAAGCTGGACAAATCTCCCGCATTTCTGCTGACGCAGTTCGGCCTGAAGGGTGACAACGTCACGGAGAAAGCAAAAGCAACGGATGCCAACACATTCGTGCTGACGGTCGATAAGCCCTATGCGCCCAGCTTCGTTCTCAACGTTTTGACTGCAACCGTTGCCTCCGTGGTGGACAAGAAGTTCGTTATGGAAAAGGCCAAGGCGGTGACGCCAAGCGCCGATTACAAATATGACAGCGATTTCGGCAACGAATTCCTGAAGACAGGTTATGCCGGTTCCGGCCCCTACAAAATTCTTGGTTGGAAAGCCAACGAAGCGGTTATTCTGGAAGCCAACCCGAATTATTATGCCGAAAAGCCAAAACTGAAGCGTGTCATCTATCGCCACATGAAGGAAAGCTCTGGCCAGCGTCTGGCGCTGGAAAATGGCGATATCGATGTGGCCCGTAACCTTGAGCCGGGCGATATGGAAGCCGTGTCCAAGAAAGAAGGCTTCAGCATCACCTCCGCCCCAAAGGGCACCGTCTATTATTTCAGCCTCAACCAGAAAAATGAGAACCTGAAAAAGCCGGAAGTCATCGAAGCGTTCAAATACCTTGTCGATTACGAAGGCATTGGTGCCACCATCATCAAGGGCATTGGTGAAATTCACCAGACATTCCTGCCAAAGGGTCAGTTGGGCGCTCT
The DNA here is from genome assembly GCF_001422245.1 of Rhizobium sp. Leaf262. Lineage (GTDB taxonomy): Bacteria > Pseudomonadota > Alphaproteobacteria > Rhizobiales > Rhizobiaceae > Agrobacterium. Next base: position 346,396 of record NZ_LMMM01000018.1, on the reverse strand, counting down.
GGATGAAAACCCTTATAAGCTGGATGTTGCCAAGGCCAAGGAATTGCTGGCAAAGGCTGGCCTGAAGGATGGCTTTACCGTAACCATGGATGTGCGCAACACGCAGCCTGTTACTGGCATTGCGGAGAGCGTACAGCAGACTTTGGCACAGGCTGGAATCAAACTGCAAATCATCCCCGGTGATGGCAAGCAGACACTGACCAAGTTCCGCGCTCGAACACACGATATTTACATCGGACAGTGGGGCTCAGACTATTTCGATCCGAACTCCAACGCTGAAACCTTCACCATCAATTACGACAATGCCGATGATGGTAAGAACAAAACGCTGGCATGGCGCAATGCCTGGGACGTTCCGGAACTGACGAAGGAAACGCAGTCGGCGCTTCTTGAGAAGGACAGTGCCAAGCGCGCCAAGATTTATGAGGATCTTCAGAAGAAGGTTCTGGAGACAGGTCCGTTTGTGGTGATCTTCCAGCAAACCGAAGTGGCCGGATATTCCAACAAGCTGAAGGGTCTGAAGCTCGGGCCAAGCTTCGACACGAACTATGTCTATCCGATCTCCAAGGAATGATCCGGCAGGATTGATCCAGTGACCATCATTGAAACAGTACCAAGGCCAAGGCGCGGCAAAAGCCGCGCCAACAAGCGCCTGATCGCCGTTTTCGGCTTTCTCATAACTGTCATCACCACATTCCTGGGGCTGCTGGCAGTTACATTTTTTATCGGTCGCGTCATCCCCATCGATCCCGCCTTGGCGATCGTGGGTGACCGTGCGCCTGCCCATGTGGTGGAACGTGTGCGCGAGGAACTCGGCCTTAACCTGCCGCTCTGGCAGCAGTTTTTCCTCTACATCAAGCAGGCTCTATCCGGTGATTTCGGCACATCCGTGCTGACCACCAACCCTGTGATGACCGATATCATCCGGGTCTTCCCCGCCACCATCGAGCTGGCTACCCTCGGCACGCTGATTGGTGCCGTCTTCGGCATTCCGCTCGGCGTGTTAGCTGCCGTCAAGCGCGGCAGCATCATCGACCAGATCGTGCGCATCATCGGCCTCGTCGGTTATTCCGTGCCGATCTTCTGGCTCGGGCTTCTGGCGCTCTTGGTGTTTTACGCCAAGCTGAACTGGGTCGCTTATCCCGGTCGCATGGATATCGTCTATGAATTCACCTTCACCTCGACCACAGGATTTTTCCTGCTGGATGCATTGTGGCAGCGGCAATGGGACGTGCTGTGGGACCTCTTCCGCCACATCATTCTGCCCGCCGGATTGCTGGGCTATTTTTCGTTGGCCTATATCAGCCGCATGACGCGCTCCTTCATGCTCAATGAACTCTCCCAGGAATACATCGTCGCGGCACGTGCCAAGGGCCTGTCGGAAACCCGCATCATCTGGTTTCACGCTCTGCGCAATGCCGCCGTGCCGCTGTTGACGGTCATCGTGCTGTCCTATGCCGGGTTGCTGGAAGGCTCGGTTCTAACGGAAACCATCTTCTCCTGGCCGGGGCTTGGGCTTTACATCACCAATTCCTTGCAGAATGCGGATATGAACGCCGTTCTCGGCGGCACCATCGTGATTGGCGCTGTGTTCATAAGCATCAATCTCCTGTCCGATCTGCTCTACCGGACGCTCGATCCGAGGACGCGCAGCCGATGACGACAGCTTCGACACCATTGAAACCCTATAGCCGCGAGTGGCTGCTCTCCGATCGCCCCGCCTCGCGCGGACAGGCCCGACTTGGCCGCGCTTACGTCATCTGGCGGCGCTTTTCGGAAAACCGGCTGGCGCTCGCCGGGCTCGGCATTATTCTCGCACTGGTGCTGGTCGCCATCTTCGCCGATGTGCTGGCCCCGCATTCCGCCGTGCAGGGTGATTTGCGCAATGCCCGCCTGCTACCACCCGGTAGTGCAGGCTATCTGCTCGGCACGGATGATCAGGGTCGGGATATTCTCTCGCGCCTCATCCACGGTTCGCGGCTGACGCTGTTCGTGGTTCTGCTGGTTGCGATCATCGCAGCCCCCGTCGGCCTCATCGTCGGCACGGTTGCCGGTTACGCCGGTGGCTGGGTGGATGCCGTATTGATGCGCATTACCGATATCTTTCTGGCGTTTCCGAAGCTCGTTCTGGCACTGGCGCTGGTGGCGGCTCTGGGGCCGGGCATCGAGAATGCGGTGCTCGCCATCGCCATCACCTCATGGCCGCCCTATGCCCGCATTGCGCGTGCAGAAACCATGACCTTCCGCAATTCCGATTTCATTGCGGCGGTGCAATTGATGGGTGCTTCGCCGTGGCGCATCGTGCTCAAACACGTCATGCCGCTATGCATGTCCTCGCTCATCGTGCGTGTAACGCTGGATATGGCGGGTATCATTCTGACCGCCGCCGGTCTCGGCTTCCTCGGCCTCGGCGCACAGCCGCCGCTGCCGGAATGGGGCGCGATGATCGCATCCGGCCGCCGCTTCATTCTCGATCAATGGTGGGTCGCGGCCATGCCCGGCATCGCCATCCTTATCGTCAGCCTGGGCTTCAACCTGCTGGGCGATGGTCTGCGCGATGCGCTGGACCCGAAGGAGGCTGGCCAATGAGTGCGCCGCTTCTGACCGTCGAAAACCTGCGCGTCTCCTTTCCCACCCGCACCGGGCTCGTGGAAGCGGTGCGTGGCGTGTCGTTTACGCTCGGCAAGGAGCGTCTCGGCATCGTTGGCGAATCCGGCTCTGGCAAATCCCAGACGGGCCGCGCGATCATGGGGCTGACGCCGTCTGCCGCGAGAATCGAAGCGGATGCCCTGCGCTTCGGCGATATCGATCTGCTCAAAGCCTCAGCCAAGCAGCGCCGCAGCATTCGCGGCAAGCGCATCGGCATGATCCTTCAGGACCCGAAATATTCGCTAAACCCGGTCATGCCCATCGGTCGCCAGATCGTGGAAACCTTGCAAACGCATGAACGCATTAGCACATCGGCAGCCAAACAGCGGGCACTCGATATGCTGGAGGCCGTGCAGATTCGAGAGCCGGAACGCGTCTACGGGCTTTACCCGCACGAAGTGTCAGGCGGCATGGGCCAGCGCGTGATGATTGCCATGATGCTGGTTTGCGGGCCGGAATTGTTGATTGCCGACGAGCCGACATCGGCGCTTGATGTGACCGTACAGCTGGAAGTTCTCGGCATTCTCGACAAGCTGGTGCGCGACCGCGGCATGGGCCTCATCTTTATCTCGCATGATTTGCGACTGGTCTCGTCCTTCTGCGACCGCGTCATCGTCATGTATGCGGGGCGCGTGGTGGAAGAACTTCAGGCATCCAATCTGGACAATGCTCAGCACCCCTATACGCGCGGGCTGCTCAACTGCCTGCCGAAGATCGGCGAGAACAGGCACCCGTTGCCGGTTCTGGACCGCAAGCCGGAGTGGCGCGCATGACCACAGTTCTTTCCGTCAAAGACATGGTCGTGGATTTCGACGGCCATATCGCGCTCGATGGTGTCAGCATCGATGTGGCCCAAGGCGAATCCTTCGGCCTCGTTGGCGAATCCGGTTCGGGCAAATCCACGCTTTTGCGCGCCATTGCCGGGCTCAACCATTTCGATGAAGGCAGCCTCATGGTGGAGGGGCGGACCTATAAGAGCAAGTTCCGCGAAAAGAGCTTCTATCGCGATGTGCAGATGGTGTTTCAGGACCCCTATGGTTCGCTGCATCCGCGCCAGACGGTGGATGCGCTGCTACTGGAGCCGCTGACGATCCATGGGCTGGACGACAAGGAAGGCCGCATCACCCGCGCGCTGGATGAGGTTGGTCTTGGGACCGGCTTCCGCTTCCGCTATTCGCACCAGCTTTCCGGCGGCCAGCGCCAGCGCATCGCCATTGCGCGCGCGCTCATTCTGGAGCCGAAAATCCTGCTGCTGGACGAACCGACATCGGCGCTCGACGCCTCCATTCAGGCCGAAATCCTCAACCTGCTGGAACAGGCTCGGGATGACCGAAATCTCACCTTCCTCATGGTCAGCCACGACCTCGGCGTTATCAGCCACATGTGCGACCGTCTCGCCGTGATGAAAAGCGGCAAGGTTGTGGAAATGCTGGATGTGGAGGCGCTGGAAAGCCGCAAGTTCGAGGCGGATTATACGCGGCAATTGCTGGTGGCGAGTGAAGGTTTTGTCCGCGATTGAGGCGTGGGGAGCTACACCTCGCACTCCGTCACCCCGGACTTGATCCGGGGGCCAGCCGTCTTGCGTCTGCAAGACGAATAGAGTCTTCTGCGATCAAGGACTTGATCGCACTGGATACCGGGTCTAGCCCGGTATGACGGCTCACTAGAAAACGGATACTCACCATGAATCTACGCGCATTGATGTATTTCGATGAGCTTGTCCGCACCAGTTCCATGCGGGCGGCGGCGGAGAATCTCAATGTTGCACCCACCGCCGTCAGCCGCCAGATCGAGAATCTGGAAGAGTATTTCGGCACGCCGCTGGTGGAGCGGTCCAGCCGCGGTGTGACCTTGACCGCAGCGGGAGAGCTTCTGGCGGAACGTGCCGGAAAAACCCTGCGCGAGCTTGGGCATGTTCATCAGTTGATCGATGATCTCAAGGGGCTGGAGCGTGGGCGTGCCACGATCTATGCCAATGGCGCCACCGTCGCCAGCCTGCTGGCACCGGCGTTATCGCAATTCGCCCAAGCCTATCCAAAGCTGCGTTTCGAGGTGCATATCACCTCGGCACGACAGGCCATCGACGCTTTGGTTTCCGCACAGGCGGATATCGCCATCACCTTGTTTGCGCCCAAGACCTCCGAGGTCAAAATCCTTGCAAAACGGGAGATTGGCTATGATGTCATCCTTCCCGCAGATCATCCCTTGGCAGCCAAGTCTTCGATTTCACTGAAGGAACTTGCCAATATGCCGCTTGCCCTGCCGGAAAAAACCTTCGCGGCACGGCAGGCCTTCGATGCGCTGTTTGCAGATTCTGGCATCACGCTTGATCCGGTCTTCACCGCCAGTTCACTGGAACTCCTAAAAGAACTGGTGCTGGACCGCGCCGCCGCCACCGTCCTGCCAGCCCTTGCGGTTGCGCGCGAAATCAAGTCTGGCCAGATGGTCGCAATCCCGCTCAGCGGCGCAAAGGGCGTGCGTACAAACATGGAGCTTTGCGTTGCGCCAGACCGTGAACTGTCCTTTGCCGCCGCAACGCTTGCCAGTTTCATTGAGACCTTTCTTGGTAATCTGCCGAAATAGACGGTTGATTTTTACCCTTGATGTCGTGTAGCGATTTTCGCAACGCGCTGAACACAAAATGTTTGCGCCACTCGACCGGAGACGATGATGATGCGCAGCATGCTTTTGCAATCGGTAAATCTCACACGCCGCCTGGCCATGGGCCTTGCCATTGCTACCACGCTTTCAGCTATGTTGCCCGCCACGGTGGCTTTTGCAGGGGCAAAAAATTCCATCACCATCGGCATGGGCACAGAGCCTGCCGGGCTTGATCCGACAGCTGGCGCTAACGTCTTCATCGGTCAGGTCACCTGGCAGAATGTCTTCGAAGGCCTCGTCACCATCGACAGGGATGGCAAAATTCAGCCGCAACTGGCGGATAGCTGGGAGATTTCCGAAGACGGTAAGACCTATACGTTCAAGCTGCATCAGGGCGTGGAATTCCACGATGGCGAAGCCTTTGATGCCACCGTCGCCAAGGCATCGCTGGACCGCGCGCGTGGCGACGCATCCATCAATCCGCAGAAACGCTTCTTTGCGGCCATCGACAGCATCGAAACGCCAGATGCGACGACGCTTGTTCTGAAACTGAAGCAGCCCTCCGGCAGCCTGCTCTATTGGCTCGGCTGGCCCGCCTCGGTCATGGTCGGCACCAAATCTGCCGAAACCAACAAGACGATACCCATCGGCACCGGCCCGTTCAAATTCGTCAACTGGGCCAAGGGCGAAAAGGTCGAGCTGTCGCGCAACATGGACTACTGGAACAGGTCCGTGACCGCTGCTCTCGACAAGGCAACCTTCCGCTTCATTCCCGATCCGCAGGCGCAGGCCGCAGCGCTGAAATCCGGCGATGTCGATGCCTTCCCAGAATTCGGCGCGCCGGAACTGATGGGTTCCTTCGATGGCGATGCGCGGCTCGGCACCTTCATCGGCAACACGGAGTTGAAGGTGGTTGCGGGCATGAACAATGCCGTCAAACCTTTCAACGACAAGCGCGTGCGTCAGGCGCTGATGATGGCGGTCGACCGCGCAACCGTCATCGAAGGCGCATGGTCCGGCTTCGGCACGGCCATCGGCAGTCATTACACGCCGAATGACCGTGGCTACATCGATACGACCGGCGTCTTCCCGTATGATGCGGAAAAGGCCAAGTCGTTGCTGGCCGAGGCCGGTTATCCCAACGGCCTGACCTTCACCATCAAGGCCCCGCAAATGGCCTATGCCCAGCGCAGCGCACAGGTCCTGCAAGCCATGTTTGCCGAAATCGGCGTGACGATGAACATCGAAACCACGGAATTTCCCGGCAAATGGGTGTCGGATGTTCTGAAAGGCGCCAATTACGAAATGACCATCGTCGCCCATGCCGAGCCGATGGATATCGACATCTTTTCGCGCGATCCCTATTACTTCAACTACAAGAACCCGACCTTCAACGAGATCATCAAGAACGTCGAGCTGACGTCCGATCCTGCCCAGCAGGAGCAGCTTTATCGGGATGCGCAGAAGATTCTGGCGGAAGATGTGCCAGCACTGTTTCTCTTCGTGATGCCGAAGCTTGGGGTTTGGGACAGGAAGATTCAGGGGCTGTGGGAGAACGAGCCTATCCCGTCGAATGTGTTGACGGATGTGCATTGGGAAGAGTGATGGTGTGTTTGCAGTATAAAGGCGGTGGGTGGGGTTTGCCCCCCTCTGTCCTGCCGGACATCTCCCCCTCAAGGGGGGAGGTCGACTCGTGGTTCGCTCTCGCCCATCTTGAACGTTGCGGAGTGGGTGACGAAGGCGCGTCTTTCCGATCTCCCCACCTGAGGGGGAGATGTCCGGCAGGACAGAGGGGGGTAAACCACACCCACCGCCCTAGAGACCGGGCACCCACATGATAGCCCTCATCTCCAAACGCATCCTAACCCTCCTCATAACACTGCTCGCCGTCTCCTTCCTCATCTACTTCGTCATGGGCCTGCTACCCGGCGACCCTGCTGCCATCATGCTCGGCACCTCGGCCAGTGCCGACACACTCGCAGCGCTGCAAAAACAGATGGGTCTCGATCAGCCCCTCGTGCTGCGCTACCTGCAATGGCTCGCGGCCATCGCGCGGGGTGATCTGGGGCAATCCTACACCTACGGCGTCCCAGTGGCCGGGCTCATCCTCGACAGGCTCACCGTCACCCTCCCACTCGCTCTCATCGCCGTCGGTCTGTCCATCCTCATCGCCCTGCCGCTGGGCGTCCTCGCGGCGCGATACAGAGGTGGCGTCATCGATTTTCTCTGCGGATTGTTTGCCCATGCGGGCATTGCCGTACCGGGTTTTTGGGTCGGGCTGCTGCTGATCTTGCTGTTCTCCACCACGCTCGGCTGGATGCCAGCGGGCGGCTTTCCGGGTTGGCAGGCAGGTGTTGCCCCAGCACTGAAGGCGCTGGTGCTTCCGGCGGTGGCGCTGGCCTTCTCGCAGGCCAGCGTGCTGACGCGGGTTTGTCGCTCGGCCATGCTGGAGGTGATGGGTGAGGATTTCGTCCGCACAGTCCGCGCCAAGGGCATCGGTGAGGGGGCGACGCTGTGGAAACACGTTCTGCCCAATGCGCTGATCCCCGTTGTCACCATGATCGGCCTGCAATTCACCTTTCTGATCGCAGGCACGGTGCTGGTGGAAAACGTCTTCAACCTGCCCGGTCTCGGGCGTCTCGCCTATCAGGCGCTGACCCAGCGCGACATTGTCGTCATGCAATCGGTTGTGCTGTTCTTCTGCGCGCTTGTCATAACAATGAATTTCCTTGTCGATATGGCCTATCTGCTGATCGATCCACGATTGCGGGCGCGTGCCGCATGAGACGTTTCCATCGCCGTAATCTCACTCTGCTGTCGGGTGCCATCATCACCGGTGCTCTACTCGCCATCGCGCTGCTCTCCCTCGTCTGGACACCGCAGTCGCCAACGAAAATGAACATCGTCGCAAAGCTGAAACCGCCGCTGGCGCAAGGCCTGCTGGGCACCGATCATTTCGGCCGAGATATTCTCTCGATGCTGATGGTCGGGGCGTGGAATTCGCTCTCCACCGCCGTCATGGCGGTTGCCATCGGCGCGACCGTCGGCACGCTGGTCGGCATATTTGCCGCCGCGCAACGCGGTGTCGTCGAGGCGTTACTGATGCGCCTCTGCGATATCATTTTCGCGCTGCCGCCCATCCTTTCAGCTATGATGCTGGGGGCCTTCATCGGTTCCGGTCGCTTCACCGCCATCGTCGCCATCGCCACCTTCATGGTGCCGGTCTTTGCCCGGCTGACCTGCGCTGCGGCGCTGCAATTATGGGCGCGGGATTTCGTGCTGGCAGCGGAAAGTCTGGGGCGCAGCAGGGGCGGCATTACCTTTACGCATATCCTGCCCAACCTCACCAATCTCATCATCGTGCAGGTCAGCATCCAGCTGGGTCTTGCCATTTTGACCGAGGCGGGCCTCAGTTTCCTTGGCCTCGGCATGCCGCCGCCGGCACCCACATGGGGGCGGATGTTGTGGGAATCACAGACCTATCTCTCCGCCGCGCCCTGGCTTGCGATCTTGCCCGGCCTAGCCATCGCCCTAGCGGTTCTCGGCTTCAATCTTCTGGGCGATGGTCTCAGAGATATGCTTGATCCGAAAACCCGCCGATAGGGCTCTCCAACGACAATGTGAGGTGGATGTCGTATTGCTGCCGCCATTGATCTGCTACAGCGGGCCGTCATTTCGGAGTTGAGAACCCATGCTGCGCCTGTCGGACAATCCTGCTCTATCGGTCGATGATGCCGAGCCGACCCTGGCGGAACCTGCCGAGACCCCTGTCGGCCTCGTCGATATTCTGCAAGCGCTGGCGGGCGATGAAAGCCGTGCGCGCATCTCCGTCGGTGATCTTCTGTCTGCCATGGGTGATCGCGCCTTCGGGGCGTTGATGCTGGTTTTTGCGCTGCCCAATATCGTGCCCACACCGCCCGGCACGTCGGCCATAACGGGCACGCCTCTCGTCTTTCTCGCCGCCCAGCTTTTCGCGGGCAAAAGCCCGTGGCTGCCGCGCGTCATTGCGGATCGTTCGCTGGCACGGGAGGATTTTGCCCGTGTCGCGCAAAAGATCGTGCCTGTCTTGCTATGGGTGCAAAAGTTGCTGCGCCCACGCATGGAAGGCTTGCTGTCAACGGTTTTCGAGCGGGTGATCGGCCTCATCTGTCTGCTGCTCGCCGTCATTCTGGCTCTGCCCATTCCGCTCGGCAATATCCTGCCCGCCATCGCAATCTGTTGTTTTTCCTTTGCCCTTCTGGAACGCGATGGCCTGTTTGCGCTGTTGGGCGGCGTCCTCTCAGTCATCTCGGTGGCCATCGTCAGTGGCGTGATCTACGGCATCACAAAGGCTGCATTTTATTTCGTTATCGGACCATTGTTGGGTTGAGCTTGCCTTGCCGCGTTTGACATGGGCGTTGAAAAAATGTCAGCACAGTGGGGATGATGACGTAAGGGCAGGCATATGGCCAGACGATCCGAGACAGGTGGACGGCTAGACGACGCGGCGCGGGCCGGGTGGCTCTATTATGTTGCCGGTCGCACGCAGGATGAGATCGCCAGCGCCATGGGCATCTCCCGCCAGTCGGCGCAGCGCCTCGTGTCATTGGCCGTTGCCGAACGTCTGATCAAGGTCCGGCTCGATCACCCCATTGCCGCCTGCCTCGAAAAAAGCGAGGCACTGCGGGAGCGGTTTTCGCTGAAATACGTGGAAGTCGTGCCGAGCGATCCGGCGGGTGTGTCCTCCACCGTCGGCATTGCCGAGGCCGGGGCTGCGGAAATCGAACGCTGGCTGCGCAAGACCGACCCCATTGTGCTGGCCATCGGTACGGGCCGAACGCTAAAAGCGGCGGTCGATCAATTGCCGCCGATGGAATGCCCGCAACATCGCATCGTTTCGCTCACCGGCAATATCGGGCCGGATGGGTCTGCGGCCTATTACAACGTTATCTTCTCGATGGCCGATGCCATCAAGGCCCGGCATTTCCCCATGCCTTTGCCGGTTCTCTGTTCGTCCGCGGAAGAACGGGAATTGCTGCATGAGCAGTCCATGGTGCGCTCCACGCTGGCACTGGGTGCTGCTGCCAATGTCACCTTCGTCGGCGTGGGCCAATTGGCAGAGAACGCGCCGCTCTGCGTTGATGGTTTCCTTGAGGTTCAGGAGATGCGCGACCTCATTGCCAAGGGTGGTGCGGGTGAGATTTGTGGCTGGTCTTTTGATCGCGACGGCCAGTTTCTCGACACGCCGATCAATGATCGCGTCGCGTCCGTTCCCCTGCCGCCACGCGAGACAAGCACGGTCATCGGCATTGCCCAGGGCAAGCAAAAATCATCTGCCATTCTCGCTGCGTTGCGTGGCGGGCTGCTCAACGGTGTCATCACCGACGAGGCTTCGGCCGAATATTTGCTCAGAGATTGAGCAGAAATATCGCCTTTATTTCAGTATGTTAGCTATTCCTTGTGCATCGCAGCGCAGGTAGGTGCTTGACTTCTATCTCCCAAAAGTGAGTAATTGCCCTAGAGCAAAGCGAATGCTCACAAACTTCTTCTGGGAGGAAGATCATGACTTTGAAGACACTTCTGCTGGGCGCGTGCTCGGCTCTCGCCTTTTCGGGCCTCGCTTCCGCAGAAACGCTGACCATCGCCACCGTCAACAACGGCGATATGATCCGCATGCAGGGACTGACATCCGAATTCACCGCCAAAAACCCCGATATCAAGGTTGAATGGGTCACGCTGGAAGAAAACGTCCTGCGCGAACGCGTCACCACCGATATCGCCACCAATGGCGGCCAGTACGACATCATGACAATCGGCAACTATGAAGTTCCGATCTGGGCCAAGCAGGGCTGGCTTTTGCCGCTCGAAAAGCTCGGCGATAACTATGATGTCGCTGACATGCTGCCCTCGATCAAGGGTGGTTTGACGGTCGATGGCAAGCTTTATGCCGCACCGTTCTACGGCGAATCCGCCATGATCATGTATCGCAAGGACCTGTTTGAAAAAGCTGGTCTGAAGATGCCGGAAAACCCGACATGGGAATTCATTGGTGACGCTGCCCGCAAGATCACCGATCGCAAGGCCGACATCAACGGCATGTGCCTTCGTGGCAAGGCCGGCTGGGGCGAAAACATGGCCTTCATCACGGCCCTCACCAACTCCTTTGGTGGCCGCTGGTTCGATGAAAACTGGAAGCCCCAGTTCGATCAGCCGGAATGGAAAAACGCCCTTCAGTTCTACGTTGACCTCATGAAGGATGCCGGTCCGTCCGGTGCTTCCTCCAACGGCTTCAACGAAAACCTGACGCTGTTCCAGCAGGGCAAATGCGGCATGTGGATTGATGCCACGGTTGCTGCTTCCTTCGTGTCGAACCCGAAGGACAGCAAGGTTGCCGACAAGGTTGGATACGCGCTGTTCCCGACGCATGGTGAACTGAAGAACCATGGCAACTGGCTCTGGTCCTGGAACCTCGCCATTCCGAAGAGCTCGCAGAAGGCCGATGCCGCTGAAAAGTTCATCGCCTGGGCAACCAGCAAGGACTACACGCAGCTCGTCGCTTCCAAGGAAGGCTGGGCCAACGTTCCTCCGGGCACGCGTACTTCGCTCTACAAGAACGCGGACTACGAAAAGGCGGCGGGCTTTGCAGCACCGACGCTGGCTGCCATGAACGCGGCTGATATCACCAAGCCAACGGTGAAGCCGGTGCCTTACACAGGCGGTCAGTTCGTGGCCATTCCTGAGTTCCAGTCGCTCGGCACCACGGTCGGTCAGCTGTTCTCGGCGGTTGTTGCCGGTCAGTCCAGCGTCGATGACGCCTTGGCCAGCGCACAGTCCACAACCACGCGTGAAATGACGCGCTCGGGATACATCAAGTAATCCTCCCAAAGAACCGCCGTCCGGCCCCGATGGCCGGGCGGCTTCTTTGCCAGACAATTCGTTTCTTTAAGCGTCGTTACCCAATCAGAATAAGAAAATGCCAAGCGTTTCCGTGCCCTTGAGAGGCATGGTCCGGAATTGGGAGGGAGCCTCATGGCTACGCAAAACACCAAGAACCTGGCGCGGATCATGATGGCGCCTTCGGTCATCCTGCTTCTGGTCTGGATGATCGTGCCATTGTCGATGACGCTGTGGTATTCGTTTCAGAATTACAATCTGCTGAACCCGGCCAATGTCAGCTTTGCTGGCCTGTTCAATTATCAGTATTTCTACACCGACCCGGCCTTCTTCCAGTCCATCTGGAATACGCTCGTCATCGTCGGCGGCGTGCTGATGATCACCGTTATCGGCGGCATCGGCATTGCGCTGTTGCTGGACCAGCCCATTTTCGGGCAGGGCATCGTGCGCATTCTGGTCATCTCGCCCTTCTTCGTCATGCCGCCGGTTGCGGCTCTCGTCTGGAAGAACATGATCATGCATCCCGGCTACGGGGTGCTGGCGGACCTATCAAGGTTCTTCGGATTTCAGCCCATCGACTGGTTTTCACAGTTTCCGTTGCTATCCATCGTCATCATCGTGGCCTGGCAGTGGCTGCCTTTCGCGACACTCATCCTGCTGACGGCGCTTCAGTCGCTGGATGGCGAGCAGAAGGAAGCCGCCGAGATGGATGGCGCGAGCTTCTTCAGCCGCTTCATCTATCTGACGCTGCCGCATCTGGCGCGTGCCATCACTGTCGTCATTCTCATCCAGACGATCTTCCTGCTCGGCGTCTACGCGGAAATCCTCGTCACCACCAATGGTGGCCCGGGTTACGCCTCGACCAATCTCGCCTTCCTCATCTATCGCACGGCACTGCTGGGCTATGATGTGGGTGGAGCGTCCGCCGGTGGCATCATCGCCGTCATCCTTGCAAACGTCGTCGCCATCTTCCTGATGCGCGCCGTCGGCAAGAACCTTGATCGATAGGAGACAGGATCATGGCTCGTAAAGTCTCGACACGCTCCAAAATCGGCTTCACCATTGCCGCCTGGGTCATCGCCCTGCTGCTGTTCTTCCCGATCCTCTATGCCTTCGTCACATCGTTGAAGACGGAGCCGGAAGCGATTGCGGGCTTCAGCCTCTGGCCATCGGGCACGTTTGAAAACTACATCACGGTCAACACGCAGCGTGATTACTTCAAGCCGTTCATGAACTCGGTCATCCTCTCGGTCGGCTCCACCATCGTGGCACTTCTCATCGCGATACCTGCGGCCTGGGCCATGGCGTTTTCGCCCACCAAGCGCACCAAGGATATTCTGATGTGGATGCTCTCCACCAAGATGATGCCTGCGGTGGCGGTGCTGGTGCCGATTTACCTCATCTTCCGCAATGCCGGTCTGCTCGATACGCGCATCGGCCTCACCATCATGCTCACCTTCATCAATCTGCCGATCGTGGTGTGGATGCTCTACACATACTTCCGGGAAATTCCGGGTGAAATTCTTGAGGCGTCCCGCATGGATGGCGCGTCGCTGTGGAACGAGATCGTCTATGTGCTGACGCCGATGGCGATCCCCGGCATTGCCTCGACGCTTCTCCTCAACATCATTCTGGCGTGGAACGAATCCTTCTGGACCATTCGTCTCACCACCACCAATGCCGCGCCGCTGACGGCCTTCATCGCCTCCTTCTCCAGCCCGCAGGGTCTGTTCTGGGCGAAGCTATCTGCCGCTTCGATGATGGCGATTGCGCCGATCCTCGTGCTTGGCTGGTTCTCCCAGAAACAACTCGTTCGCGGCCTGACCTTCGGCGCGGTGAAATAAGGAATAAGAAAATGGGCAGCATTTCCCTTAGAAAAGTTTCCAAGGTCTTTGGTGAAGCCAAGGTCATTCCCTCCATCGATCTCGATATCGAAGATGGTGAGTTCGTGGTGTTCGTCGGCCCGTCCGGCTGCGGCAAGTCAACGCTCCTGCGCCTCATCGCAGGTCTCGAGGATGTCACCGGCGGTCAGATCATCATCGACGGCAAGGATGTGAGCGAAAAGGCACCGGCAGAACGCGGCCTTGCCATGGTGTTCCAGTCCTATGCGCTTTATCCGCATATGAGCGTGCGCAACAATATCGGCTTTCCCTTGAAAATGGCCAAGCTCGACAAGGCCGTCATCGACAAGAAGGTCAATGATGCCGCAAGCGTTCTGAACCTCACCGATTATCTTGACCGTCGCCCCTCGCAGCTTTCGGGCGGCCAGCGCCAGCGTGTTGCCATCGGCCGCGCCATCGTGCGCGAACCCTCGGCGTTTCTGTTCGATGAGCCGTTGTCGAACCTCGATGCTTCCTTGCGCGGCACCATGCGTCTCGAAATCTCCGAGCTGCACAATACGCTCAAGACCACGATGATCTACGTCACCCACGATCAGGTGGAAGCCATGACCATGGCCGACAAGATCGTCGTGCTCAATCGCGGCAATATCGAGCAGGTCGGCTCCCCGATGGAGCTTTACAAGACGCCACGCAATCTCTTCGTCGCAGGCTTCATCGGCTCGCCGCGCATGAACTTCGTCAAAGGTGCTTACGCTCAAGCCAAGGGTGCCGACACGGTCGGCGTTCGCCCGGAACATCTGCTGCTGTCCAAGGACAGCGGTGTTTGGAAGGGCACGGTCGCGGTTGCCGAACATCTCGGCTCCGACACCTTCATCCACATCAATGTCGATGAGATCGGGATGATTACTGCCCGTGCCGGTGGCGAGTTTGCGTGTCAGCATGGCGATACCGTCTTCATCACGCCGGATGACAGCAAAATCCACAAGTTCGATAGAAAGGGTCTCGCCATCTAAGCGCCAGACCGCATCGCCGCATGGCTGGCCGCATCAGCGACGAGCCATAGCGATGGCTCCATGACAGGAAATTCGAGGATCGTCTCATGACATCAAAACTCTCGCTCGCAACGCTCGATCAGGTCAAGGCAACGGCATCCGTTCCGTCCTATTCGCGTGCCGACCTTTCTGCCGGTATCGTGCATTTCGGCGTGGGCAATTTCCATCGCGCCCATCAGGCGATCTATCTGGACGACCTGTTCAACACCGGTGCCGATCATGATTGGGCGATCATCGGCGCAGGCGTTTTGCCATCTGACACCGTCATGCGCGAGAAGCTTGCGGCGCAGGATTTCCTGACGACAGTGGTGGAGCAGGACAACAACCGCACCGGCGCACGCGTTACCGCCCCGATGATCGACATTCTCAAGATAGGCGACACCGCAGCCACCATCGAAACACTGTCCGATCCGAAAATCCGCATCGTCTCGATGACGATCACCGAAGGCGGTTACTTCATCGATGCGTCAGGCAAATTCAATCCGCAGCACCCGGCCATTGCCGAAGACGGCAAGAACCCGGCAGCACCCAAGACGGTTTTTGGCTTCATCGTGGCTGGCCTGAAAGCCCGCAAAGACAAGGGCATCCAGCCCTTTACCGTCATGTCCTGCGATAATATTCCCCACAATGGCAAGGTCACAAAAAACGCCGTGGTTGGGCTCGCAGCACTCTCTGATCCGGCCTTTGCCAACTGGATCAGCGACAACGTTTCCTTCCCCAATTCCATGGTGGACCGCATTACGCCTGCGACCGGTGACCGCGAGCGCGATATTGCCCGCGACGATTTCGGCATTGACGACAATTGGCCGGTCTTTTGCGAAGAGTTCAAGCAGTGGGTGATGGAAGACAATTTCCCCGCTGGCCGTCCTGCGCTGGAAAAGGTCGGTGTGCAGTTCGTGCCGGAAGTTGCGCCTTACGAGCATATGAAAATCCGCATCCTCAATGGCGGCCATGCGGCGATTGCCTATCCGGCAGCGCTTCTCGACATCCACTTCGTGCATGAGGCGATGGAGCATCCGCTGATCCGTGCCTTTCTCGCCAAGCTGGAGAAGGAAGAGATCATCCCGATCATTCCGCCGGTGCCGAATACGGATCTCAACGAATATTTCGATCTCATCGAGCGGCGTTTCCTCAACCCCAAGATCGGCGACACCATTCCGCGTCTGGCGCAGGATGGCTCCAACCGCCAGCCGAAATTCATCCTGCCTTCGACGGCAGATCGTCTTGAAAAGGGCGACGACATCGTCGGTCTCTCGCTGGTCTCGGCGCTGTGGTGCCGTTACTTCCACGGCACCTCCGATAGCGGCGCGAAGATCGTTTTCAACGATGCCAGCGCCGAGCGCCTTCAGGCCGCCGCCATAAAGGCGAAGGAAGATCCGATGGCGTTTCTGGCGCTGGACGATATCTTTGGCGAGGTCGCCAAATCGGAACTCTTCCGCACACGCTTCGCCCATGCCTTGAAGACGTTGTGGGAGAAGGGTACAGCCGAGACACTCGAACTTTACCTGCAAAACAAACTCGTCAGCTGAAAAGAGATGTGTCATGCAAACCGGGAACGCGCCTTTGCTGATCTTTGATTGCGACGGCGTTCTCGTGGATAGCGAGCCGGTTTCCATTGCTGTGCTGATCGACATGGTCGCCCATCAGGGCGTCCAGATCACCGAAGAGGAAGCCTATCAGCGCTTCCTCGGTCGCAGCGTCGCCAGCATGACCGCGACGCTCTGGGACGAGTATGGTGTCGAGACCGATATCGATTTTCTTGAGCATATGCGCAGCGAACTCTTTCAGCGTTTTCGCGATGAGTTGAAAGCAATAGACGGCATGGCCGAGACGCTGGATCGCCTTTCGGTGCCGCGCTGCGTCGCATCCTCCAGTCAGCCGGAGCGCATCCGCTATTCTCTCGGCCTCACCGGCCTGCTGGAGAAATTCGAACCTCATATTTTCAGCGCGACGATGGTGAAAAACGGCAAGCCTGCGCCGGATCTTTTCCTGCATGCCGCAGGACAGATGCAGGTAGAGCCGAGGGATTGCATCGTCATCGAAGACAGCCCCGCCGGAATTGCCGCGGCCAAGGCGGCAGGAATGCGCGTCTTTGCTTTCACCGGCGGCTCGCACGCCCGTTTCCCTGCATTTCGTGACCATATTGCCAGCCTGAAACCCGATCTGGTGTTTGACGCCATGCCGGATTTGGTCCAACTTGTGGAGGACCACAAGATACGCGGCAGTTTTGGAACGAAGGCTGATTGACGTGCGCATCCACATCTACTCCCCCCTCATTCCTGTGCTTGTCACAGGAATCCAGCCAGCCCAAGTCTTTGGGCTGAAAGGACTCTTTCCGCCGCGCAGACGCGCGTCGACTGGATTCCTGTCACAAAGACAGGAATGAGGGGCATGCGTCAACATCTTGTTGCTGTCGATGTCGGCACGGGCAGCGCTCGCGCTGGCGTTTTCGATGCGGGCGGCAGGCTGATTGCGCGCGCAACCCACCCCATCATCATGCAAAGGCCGAGGGAAAACCACGCCGAGCATGATTCCGCCGATATCTGGAACGCCGTCTGCATCGCCGTGCGCAAGACCATGGCTGACGCCGGTATTGTGGCATCCTCCGTCGCCGCCATTGGTTTCGACGCCACCTGTTCGCTGGTCGTGCGTGGTCCGCAGGGCGAGCAGATCACCGTCTCCACCACGGGTGAAGGCCGCTTCGATACCATCGTCTGGCTCGACCACCGTGCCATCGCAGAAGCAGACTTTCTGAGCACCTCCGGCCATCCGGTGCTGGATTTTGCAGGTGGATCGATCTCGCCTGAAATGCAGATGCCCAAGCTGATGTGGTTGAAGAAACATCTGCCGGCAAGCTGGGCCAAGGCCGGATATTTCTTTGATCTCGCCGACTTCCTGACATGGAAGGCCAGCGGTAGCGCAAAGCGTTCCAACTGCACGCTCACGGCCAAATGGAATTTTCTGGCGCATGAAGGGCAGGGCTGGAGCCAGGATTATCTCGACATAGCCGGTGTCGGTGATCTCCTGGAGCGCGGCAACCTCCCCAAAGACACAGTCGAGCCCGGCCAGAGCGTCGGCAAGCTTTCGGCGCAGGCCGCCGAGGAATTGGGCTTAGACACCGGCTGCGAAGTCGCTGCAGGCATGATCGATGCCTATGCGGGTGCGTTGGGCGCCCTCGGTGGCAGTCTGCAATCGGATGTCGGCAGCAATGTCGCGCTCATCGCCGGAACCTCCAGCTGCCTCGTCACGCTGACGCCGAAGATGATGCCCGGCCACAGTCTCTGGGGTCCCTACTGGCAGGCCATCCTACCCGGCCACTGGCTGGTGGAAGGTGGACAATCGGCCACCGGCGCGCTTCTGGACCACGTTGTGCAGATGCATGCGGCGGGCGGTGAGCCGACATCGTCGCTCCATGCCCGTATTGTCGAGCGTGTGCTGGCATTGAGGGAGACCGAGGGCGAGGGCTTTGCCGATCATCTGCATGTTCTTCCCGACTTTCATGGAAACCGCTCGCCACTGGCCGATCCGCATGCGCGCGGCGTCATCAGCGGGCTGACGCTGGATACGTCCTTCGACAGCCTCTGCCGTCTCTACTGGCGCACTGCCGTCTCCATTGCGCTCGGCGCACGCCATGTGCTGGATGCGATGGAAGGTTTCGGCTACCGGGTGGATACGCTGCACGTGACCGGTGGCCATGTGCGCAATCCGCTTCTGATGGAGCTCTATGCAGATGTGACGGGAAAGCGCATCGTGGTGCCTGCCACGGCAGATGCCGTGCTTCTCGGCACGGCCATGAATGCGGCCTCTGCGGGCGGTGTTCATGCGGGATTGGCGGCTGCCGGTGCGGCGATGTATTCCGGCGGGCAAGAGAGGCGTTCCGACAATGCCAAGGGCCGCTATGACCGCGATTACCGGCGATTTCTGGCGATGTACCGGCACCGCGAGGAACTGGCTCAGCTTTGAACTTATGTCACGCAACTGTCATGTGACGGTGATAGAAAAATGGAGCGGCTGTTAACCGCTCCATCAAGCTCAGGCATTCAAAGCCCGCTGCATGTCACCAATGCGGCGGTACCGGTCTCTGCGTCCGGTTTCGCTTTTCTGAGAAAGAGAATGCAGCATGAACTCGGTGATAGCCACCAGTTGCAACATGCTGTGCCCACCGTTCTGGCCCAGTGGAATGGTGAGGCAGATGTCTGCACTGTCAGGACCCCACTCGTAGAAACGTGTGGTGATCAGAACCGTCTTGTAGCCAGCCTTCATGGCCATCTTGGCAAGACGCTGCAAGGCTGCAAGATTGCCGCCGCAGTCCATCAACACCAGTAGCGTGCCTTCCACCGGTTCATCCATGAGAGCGATGTAGGTCGCGCCATCGCGCTGCAGATAATGCACGCGCTCGCGCGATTCCAGCAGCTTGGTGTAGAAGTACCGACAGATGCCGAAGCTTTCCGCAGACGAAGCGACGAACACCTCGCGGCTTTCGGCAATGCTGTTGAGCGCAGCTTTCCATACGGACTGCCCCGCCAGATCATAGACCGCCTGTACGGCCTGAATTTGCTGCAACATCAGCGAAGACAGCGGTGTCTGCGGCGCTTCCTGCGCGGCAGCCGGAGCCGCTTCAGGTACATGTGCCTCTTCGCGAAGATGCTCGCGAATGTCACTCAGTTGCCGGTAACCCAGCGACCGCAGGAAACGACCCACCGTCATCGGGCTCAGGCTGAGCTTTTCGGCCAGTGTCGCAGCTGTCTCGAATGGAAGTTCGGCCAGATGCTCGATAAGGTACTTCGCAATACGCCGTTCCGACGGTGTGCCGGTTTTCAGCGAGCGGGTGAGATCAATCAGCAATTTTTCCAACGACGCCTCGTTCTTCTTTTCTTTAGCGGACGATGGTGTTCAGGCGGTGTTTCCGCTGCCAATCGTGACGGCTAGGTTAACAGGCGAAGCGTCATCCCGTCGATCCCCACTCTACGAGAATGTACAACTTTTTGCCTGTTTGTTTTTATAGTTTAGTGGTTGCTTTTCTTCAAGCGCAAAATACGGGGTTGAAGTTTTTCTTTGGGGGAGTTGCGAGATTTCTTGTTAAGAGGAGCGCAGACCCCTATTTGCCACTCACTCGGCAGCCCCTAAAATTGATGGTAAATCCGCCGAAATGGAGGCAGATCATGATTTTTCACGCCGCGCGGCATGCTTTTGGCAACCTTTTTGCGCCTGAAACACGATCGGCGTTCTGGAAAGTGCTCGGATTGACGATTCTGGTGCTGGTCGGCCTGTGGTTTGCCGTCCGGTCGGTGTTTCTCTGGCTTGCGCTGCCATGGATTGATTCGCTGTTTCCAGGCACTCCGGAATGGGCAGGCTGGATGGGCTTCATCTTTGCCATTCTTGCCGGTATCGGCCTTGCCCTTGCGCTTGCTTTGATGATTTCGCCCGTCACAGCCATCATTGCCGGTCTGTTTCTGGATGATGTCGCCGAAGTCATCGAGAAAAAGGACTACCCCGCCGACGGGCCGGGCACAGCCATGCCGCTCACCGAAGCCATCCCGTCTTCCATCAAGTTCTTCGGTATCGTCATTCTGGGCAACATCATCGCGCTGCTTCTTCTTCTGGTGCCGGGCGTCAATCTCATCGCGTTCTTTCTGGTCAACGGCTATCTGCTGGGACGGGAATTCTTCGAATTCGCAGCCATGCGGTTTCGCTCGCCTGCCGACGCGCGCGCCTTTCGCGCAAAACACGCCACGACGGTGTTCATGGCCGGTCTGGTGATTGCGGGCTTCCTCGCCATCCCCTTCCTCAACCTTCTGACACCGCTTTTTGCCGCGTCCTTCATGGTGCATCTGCACAAAGCGATCAGCCGTCGCGATCCGTCATTCACCCACCAGCTGAGCCGGTAGTTCCACCAGCGGGGCTGGAATATCCCAAGTCTTCTCCGGGGATTTGCAGATGTCGGCAATCACGCAGCGCTCGCATTCCGGCTTGCGCGCCTTGCAGCAATATCGTCCGTGGAGGATCAGCCAGTGATGTGCATGGAAAAGATATTCATCGGGAATGATCTTCACCAGCCGCTCTTCCACCTCGTCCGGGGTCTTCCCCGGTGCCAGACAGAGCCGGTTGGCGATGCGAAACACATGCGTATCGACCGCCAGCGTCGGAATGCCGAAAGCCATTGACATCACCACATTGGCGGTCTTGCGCCCCACGCCGGGCAGCTTGATCAGCTCTTCGCGCGTGCGCGGCACCTCGCCACCGAAATCATCGATCAGCATCTGTGAGAGCGCAATGACGTTCTTGGCCTTGTTGCGGTAAAGGCCGATGGTCTTGATATAGCCGATCAGCCGTTCCTCGCCCAAATCCAGCATCTTCTGCGGCGTATCGGCCACCGCAAACAGGCCGCGCGTTGCCCGGTTGACGCCGACATCGGTGGCCTGAGCGGATAGCGCCACGGCAACCACCAGCGTAAACGGGTTGGAATGTTCCAGCTCGCCCTTCGGCTCCGGTCGCTGGATGGAGAGGCGCCGGAAGATTTCTTTCAACTCGTCCTGTGAATAGAGCGTTTTGACGCGTACTGGCTTGCGACGCGCTGTCGCATTTGACTTTTTCAACGTTTGGGCGCTGGATCGTTTCTTGATGATTGTCATGGTCAAACTGTGTTTCGCGCTATTGAGGACAGCAAGGTGGACAGCGTTAACGAGCAGCCGGTTTTTGCAGCGGAACTTGTTCCCCATCGCTCCCTCGGACGCAAGGGGTTTTGCGTTCTTCTGGTGCTTACGGGTGCCGTCTGCCTTCTCTACGGCGTCTTTTTCATGGTCACCGGCGCATGGCCCATCGGCCTGTTTCTGGGGCTCGATTTCCTCCTGCTCTATATCGCCTTCCGCGTGAACTACCGGGCCGCAAAGGCACGGGAGGAAGTCACGGTGTCGCGCACCAATCTCTCCGTTCGCAAATTTTCTCCGGCGGGCCGCATGGTCGAGCATCGCTTCAACCCGTTCTGGGCACGCTTCCGCGTCAATCGGCACGAGGAAATCGGCATTCTCTCCATGTATGTCTCGGGCGAGGGGCGCATGACGGATATTGGCTCCTTCCTCAACCCGGATGATCGCGAAAGCTTCGCCAAGGCGTTTCGCGGGGCGCTGGCAACCGTGCGGCAAAGAATCTAGCTATAACAGGCAAGAAACGGGTGGAGATGGACGACGCGGCGTGGTTTCTTGCGTCTTCAAGGAGATACGCCATGAACGCCAATATCATGCTGAAGGAAGACATCACCCCCACAGGCTCGGACTATGAGACAGTGCGACGGGTCATCGAAATCCTGACGGTGGAGTACCGCGATCAGCCGTCGCTCGAAACCATCGCCGCCAAGCTCGACCAATCGCCGACGCAATTGCAGAAGACGTTTACCCGCTGGGCCGGTCTGTCTCCGAAAGCCTTCCTTCAGGCCGTGACGCTCGATCACGCCAAGCGCCTGCTGCGTGATGAAAGCCTGCCGCTTCTGGACGCTTCCATCGAGGTCGGCATGTCCGGGCCGGGCCGCCTTCACGATCTTTTCGTCACCCACGAAGCTATGTCACCGGGGGAATGGAAGGCCAAGGGCTCCGGCCTTTCCATCCGCTACGGCTTCCACCCGTCACCCTTCGGCCTGGCGCTGATCATGATCACGGAACGTGGTCTCGCCGGTTGTGCGTTTGCCGATCCCGGCGAGGAAAAAGCCTGTTTCGAAGATATGGCGCGGCGCTGGCCCAATGCCGATTACTCGGAAGACAGCGCCGCCACCGCGCCCTATGCGTCGCGCATTTTCGATGCGGACAAATGGAAAAGCGAACAGCCCCTGCGCGTCGTCCTGCTCGGCACGGATTTCCAGGTCCGAGTCTGGCAGAGCCTCTTGAAAATCCCGCTCGGCAAAGCCGTCACCTATTCGCATGTCGCCCACGACATCGGCCAACCCACCGCCTCGCGCGCCGTCGGCGCCGCCATCGGCGCCAACCCCATCTCCTTCGTCGTCCCCTGCCACCGCGCAGTGGGCAAAAGCGGCGCGCTGACCGGGTATCACTGGGGGCTGACGCGCAAGCGCGCGATGCTGGGGTGGGAGACGGGTAAGGTTTGATTAAACTGTGTGTTCCCTCATTCCTGTGCTTGTCACAGGAATCCAGCCCCCGCGCGTCTGCGCGGCGAAAGACTCTCCTCAGCCCAAAAACTTGGGCTGGCTAGATTCCTGTGACAAGCACAGGAATGAGGGAGGAGAGGCCGACTTTCTTTATGTCGCCACGCCTTCCCCCATCTCCAACAACGCCCGTGCCGCCGCCTCATCCGTAATCAGCGTATTGCACCCAATCCGCTTGATGGTAGCGCGGATGGCCGTGGCGCGGTGGGCGCCGCCGGAGGCCAGCACGATGTGTTTGGCTTTTTTCAGCGTGTCCAACCCAATCGCCATGGCGCGCTGGTTGATGGGGTGATCGACGGAGCGTCCCTCCGCATCGATGAAGTTGAACATGGTGTCACAGACGCAGCCTGCCGCTACCAATTCGTCATGGGTCTGTTTGGAAATGAAGCCTTCCGACAGCGATGTGGAGTGCGGCCCGATGTCGCCGCAGCTGACGATGGCGAGATCAAGACTTTCGGCCAGTTCGAACAGCGTGTTGAGCCCGCATTTTTCGATCAGGGCCTGGCGGGTTTCTTTTGAGTCCACCAAAAGCGGCGCGAGGAACATATAGCATTCCGCCCCCAGTGCGCTCGCCAGTCGCCATGTGTAATCCAGCGGGTTGGTCTGATGGACCGCCACAATGCCGCCCAGAAGCGAGACGACCTTGCAGTTTTCCCGGCGCGGCGGGCGGAAGCTGGAGAGAGATGCGGTCATGGTGCGGCCCCAGCCGACGCCGATGGTGGCATTGTCAGGCACGGCCTCCGAAAGAAACTGGCCGAGTGCCAGACCCACGGCCTTGGCGATGTCCTGCGCCTTCGATGATGCGGATGGAATGATGATCGCCTCATCCAGCCCGTAAGCGCCCTCAAGCTTGATTGCCAGTTCAACGAGGTCTTCGATGCCCTCATTGATCCAGATCTGCACTTCCGAGCGCTTCATCGCCTCATCCAGCAAGCGGATGACGGTGGAGCGGCTGATGCCGAGTTTCTCCGCCACATCCTTCTGCGTCATGCCCTGATTGTAATAGAGCCACGCGGCCCGCAGCCGCAGGGAGGCGGCTTCGGAATAGGCCGTGTGGGTGTCTCTTCGCAGTTTTGCCACTGTTTTCGCCATGCTTTCGTTGAGCGACGAGTATCGCTGTTGTGAAACTTATGTCAATTGCGTTGCGCAAATGTCTTGACTTTGCGTCTTGTGCGGCGCGATACTCGCAACACAGAAAACAACGGGTTCCAGCGTTGCGCATCCGCGCGGAACGGAACGCGGCTGAAGCAGTTTTCCAAAGATCAAGGATCAAATGGCATGACTTCCAAACTTGACCAACTTCGCAAGATCACTACGGTTGTTGCCGATACCGGCGATATCGAGGCGGTCGCACGCCTGAAGCCGGTGGATTGCACCACCAATCCGTCGATCATTTTGAAGGCGCTCGGCACGCCGATGTTTGCCGATACCGTAACGGAAGCCGTTTCCTGGGGTAAAAAGCAGGGCGGTGATTCCGATGCCGTGGTTGGCGCGATTGCCGACCGTCTGGCAATTTCCGTCGGTGCAAAGCTTGTCGAACTCGTTCCCGGCCGCGTCTCGACCGAAGTGGACGCCGACCTTTCGTTCGATACCAAGGCATCTGTTGCCAAGGCGCATCAGATCATCGCCGGTTACAAGGACCGTGGCATCGAGCGTGATCGTATTCTCATCAAGCTTGCCTCCACATGGGAAGGCATCAAAGCCGCCGAAGTGCTGCAGGCCGAAGGCATCGATTGCAATCTGACACTGCTCTTCTCGCAGGCGCAGGCCATCGCGTGTGCGGAAGCCAAAGCCTTCCTCATCTCGCCTTTCGTCGGTCGTATTCTCGATTGGTACAAGAAGTCCACGGGCGAAGACTACACGGCTGAAACCGATCCGGGCGTGGTTTCCGTTCGCAAGATTTACAATTATTACAAGGCCAACGGCATCTCCACCGTGGTGATGGGCGCGTCTTTCCGCAATGTCGGCGAGATCGAAGCGCTGGCCGGTTGCGACCGCCTGACCATCAGCCCGGCTCTGCTGGAAGAGCTGGACAAGGACACCGGTACGCTTGAGCGCAAGCTCTCTGCCGACGATGCCAAGGCCGAACCTTTGCAGTCTCTCGATGAGAAGACGTTCCGTTGGCACCTCAACGAAGATGCCATGGCAACGGAAAAGCTGTCGGAAGGTATTCGCCAGTTCGCCAAGGATCTGGAATCCCTGCGAGGCATCATTCGCAAGCAACTGGCCGCTTAAGATTTCTGGAACCTTAGCGATAGTAGGTCGTTATTAAAGTATAATACCTCCAGTCAAGAAAACGCGATCGGTCCCCTGCCGGTCGCGTTTTTTATTGTCCGGCTGCTACTTCAGAAATGTTGCGCGCTGCATCGCGAATGAGACCGACGCAATCTTCGGCGCTTGGTGCGTCGCTGTTGAGCGGCGTGATGTAGGGGCAGGTGATGGCAGCCAAGGCGGTGCCATCCAGTGTCAGAACCGGCGCGGAGATGTTTCGGATACCGGCAGTCTGCAGGCTGTTCATGCTTTCGAAGCCGTTCACTCTGAGCTGCTCCAGGCGCTCCAGCAATCCCGCAGGCAATGACGTCTCGCCGCCACCGCGCAACTGTTCGGCAATCATGATTTGGCGCTGCGCCTCCGTCTGGAAGGCCAGCAGAATGTGGCCCGAGCCGGTGTTGAACAGGCTCATCTGCGCTCCGACGCGGATCGACAGCGCCCAATAGGTGGACGAATCCTGCTGGGCGATCACCACGACGGCGCCGCGATCATACACCGCCAGATGGCAGGCCTGCCCGGCCTTGTTGGAAAACGCGCGCATGATGGGGGTGGCGAAGGACACCAGCCTGCGCAGCGGCGCGTGAAAATGCGCAAGTCCGAAGAGTTTCAGCGTCAGAAAAAACCGGTCGCCATCCTGTCTGTGCACATAGCCACGGCGGACCAGCCGGTCCAGCATCCGGTAGAATTCATTGGGGCTTTTGCCGATCGCCTTGGCGATTTCCACCTGCGTCAACCCGCCATCGGTGCTCGCCAGCAGCTCGATGATATCGAGCCCCTTGTCCAGCGCCGGTGCGCGATATCGTTCACTGTCATCTTCGGTCATCTGGCCTCTATAGCGATCCGCACGGCCGCGGGAAAGGGCGGTGATCCCGGTTCACTTGACGTTATATGAATAGACTGTTTACATATGAATTGTCGATCCATATTCGATTTTGACATGCGCCCTTCGGGCGGGGAGGAGCAGTACATGGCGCAGGATTTCACCGGCCGAACAGTGGTCATCACAGCAGCAGGGCAGGGCATCGGTCGGGCAACTGCCGAACGTTTCCTCGAACTCGGTGCACGTGTTATCGCCACCGATATCAACGAGGCGGCGCTCGCCACACTGACCAAGGCGGAAACGCGGGTTTTGAACGTGCTGGATGGAGACGCCGTCAAGGCTCTGGCGTCCGAAATCGGTCATGTCGACGTGCTGTTCAATTGCGCGGGCTTCGTTCATGCAGGCACGATTCTGGACTGTGAAGAGAAGGACTGGGACTTCTCCTTCGATCTCAACGCGAAGGCCATGTACCGTACATGCCGTGCCTTTCTTCCCGCCATGCTGGAAAAGGGCAGGGGCGTCATCGTCAATATGTCCTCTGTCGCTTCCAGCGTGAAAGGCGTGCCCAACCGCTTCGCCTACACCGCCTCGAAAGCCGCCGTCATCGGCCTCACGAAATCCATAGCGTCGGACTTCGTCACCAAGGGCATTCGCTGCAATGCCATCTGCCCCGGCACGGTCGACAGCCCTTCCCTGCATGACCGGTTGCGCGCCACCGGCAATTACGAGCAGGCGCTGGCCGATTTCATCGCCCGCCAACCCATGGGGCGCATCGCCAAGCCGGAGGAGGTCGCCGCATTGGTGACATATCTGGCATCTGACGAAGCGGGTTTCACGACCGGGCAGATCCATGTGATCGATGGCGGCTGGACGGCGTAAGCGCAGTTCTATTTCTCCGTCATTCCGGCCTTGAGCCGGAATCCAGTCAGCCCAAGTCCTTGGGCTGAAAAGACTCTTTTGACCGGACAGACGTCAGGTCGCTAGACCCCGTATCAAGTGCGGGGTGACGGAAGAGTAAAACACAAAAAAACGGCGGGCCATTGAGACCCGCCGCTTTCGTCAATCCATGTCGTTCTGTCAGAGGATAGCCTGGCCCGCCATCAGTGCAAGCACGACGAAGATCAGGAAGATGACCACGGCGATGAAGAACAGAATACGGGCGATGCCCGCTGTCGCCGCCGAAATTCCCGTAAAGCCGAAAACACCGGCGATCAGCGAGATAACGAAGAATATAAGAGCCCACTTCAACATGGCCGTACCTCTTTGCGTCAATTGATGCGATCGCGCGCCCACGCCAGCGACCTGCATCTATTGACGCGAAACAGGGCCGGGAAGTTCCGGGGTTTTTGAAATAATCTTTTCAATTGCGATCAATTGTCTTCAGGCAGATGCTTCCGCCCGGTTGTTTGCCCGTGCCTTGATGGTCGTGCGAATGAAAGCGACGATGAAGACCATGCTCATGATCAGCACGATGGTGGGTGCTGGCGCGCTGTCGATCAGGAAACTCACCCATATGCCCACTAGCGAGGCACCGACGGCAACGGCAGCGGCCACCATCATCATGCTGGAAAAGCGTCTCGTCAGCAGGAAGGCAATCGCGCCGGGTGCCACCAGCATGGCGACGGACAGAATGATGCCAATAGCCTGCAAGGCACCCACCACCGTCAGCGACAAGACCGCCAGCAGCCCGTAATGCAGCAACCGGACCGGCAGGCCGATGGCCTTGGCGTGCTGGGCATCGAAGGCGTGGACGAGCAGGTCTTTGCGCAGCAAAACTAAAAACAGCGTCGCGGCCAGCGCAATCAGACCGGTTTCGATGATGTCTCCCAGCGCAATGCCCAGCATGTCGCCGAAGAGAATATGGTCCAGATGCACGTCGCTTTGCACCTTCACATAGAGAACCAGACCCAGCCCGAACATGCCGGAAAAGACGATGCCCAGAACCGTATCTTCCTTGATGCGACTGTTTTCTTTCAGGAATCCGGTGCCGAGAGCGCAGATCATGCCCGCAACGAACGCCCCAATGGAGAAGGGAATGCCGACGATATAGGCGATGACGACGCCCGGCAGCACGGCGTGAGACACCGCATCGCCCATCAGCGACCACCCTTTCAGCACCAATATGCATGACAACATCGCCATCGGCACGGCAATCATCAGCGTGATGACGAAGGCATATTGCATGAAGGGCAGTTGGAACGGCAGGATGGCCAGTTGCAGGTTTTCGCTCATGGCGTGGTTTCCAATGCTGCCTTTGCCTTGGCGCGGGAGGCAAGATAGCCGTGCTTGGGCGCAAAAACGAAAGCGGTCAGAAAGATCAGCGTCTGCAACACCACGATAATGCCGCCGGTCGCGCCATCCAGGAAGTAGCTGAGATAAGCGCCGACGAAGCTGGTGCATGCGCCGATGCCGAAGCTCATGCCGATCAACCGTTCGAACCGGTCGGTCAGAAGATAGGCCGTCGCACCCGGTGTCACCACCATGGCAACCACCAGAAACGCGCCGACCGTCTGCAAGGCAGCAACGGTGGAGGCGGCCAGCAGGGTGAAGAAGATGATTTTCAGCAGATCGGGGTTGAGGCCAACGGTACGGGCGTGGTTCTCATCGAAAAACACCACCATGAAATCCCGCCACTTTACCGCCAGCACCAGCAGGCTGATGCCGCCGATCAGCGCCAGCTGGATCGTGTCTTCGGTGGTGATCGCCAGAATATTACCCAGTACGATGGTCTGGATGTTGATGGAGGTCGGCGACAGCGACACCATGAACAGGCCAAGGCCGAAAAACGATGTGAAGATCAGGCCGATAATGGCATCTTCCTTCAACCGGGTTTTCTGGTTCAGAAACAGCATCGAGCCCGCAGCCAGCCCGCCGGAAATGAAGGCACCCAGCGAAAAGGGCAGGCCCAGCATATAGGCACCCGCCACGCCGGGAACGATGGCGTGGGAGAGCGCATCGCCAATCAGCGACCAGCCCTTCAACATCAGATAGGACGACAGAAAACCGCAGACGCCACCCACCAGCGCACTGACCCAGATGGCGTTCAGCATGTAGGAATAGGTGAAAGGTTCGAGAAGAGTCTCAATCATGGCTCTTCGCTTTCGGGGTCGCGGTGGCCGTGCCATCCTTGCTATAGATCACGAAGGGACGCTCGTCGTCGGTAATGACTTTCAGGTGGCGCGGATCGGCATCGTCATGCAGGTCGGTTCCACCCAGAATGAAGTGGCGCAGACTGCCGCCAAAGGCTTTTTGCAGGTTCTCTTCGGTAAAGGTGTCTTCGGTCTTGCCTGACGCGATGACCGTTCCCTTCACGAAGACCGCGCGGTCGCAGAACTCCGGCACGCTGCCGAGATTGTGGGTGGAAACCAGCATGATGCGGCCTTCGTCACGTAGCGCCTTCAACAGCGCGACGATCTGCTCTTCGGTGTTCACATCGACGCCGGTGAACGGCTCGTCCAGCAGAATGACCTGACCTTCCTGCGCCAGCGCTCTCGCCAGAAACACCCGCTTTTTCTGCCCGCCGGAGAGTTCGCCGATCTGGCGCTTGCGGTAATCCACCATGTTGACGCGGGCCAGCGCCTCATCCACCATCTGGTGGTCGCGTTTGGTGGGAATGCGCAGGAAATTCATGTGGCCGTAGCGGCCCATCATCACCACGTCTTCCACCAGAACCGGAAAGCTCCAGTCCACCTCTTCGGCCTGCGGCACATAGGCGACAAGGTTTTTTTTCAGCGCATCGCGGGCGGGTTGGTCGAAGATGGAAACCGCACCCGCCGCCAGCGGCACGAAGCCCATGATGGCCTTGAAGATGGTGGATTTGCCCGCGCCGTTGACACCGACCAGGGCGGTAATCGTACCGCGTGGAATGGAAAAGCTGGCGCTGCGCAGGGCGGTATGGCCATTGCGATAGGTCACGGTCACATCATCGACCGTCAGCCCCGTTTCCGCGCCTTTTCGCTTTCCCATCATCATTTGGAGAGGCCTTTCACGATTGTTTCCGTTGTGACCCGCAGAAGGTCGAGATAGGTCGGTACTGGGCCGTCCGCTTCGCTCAGCGAATCCACATAGAGGACGCCGCCGTAAGCTGCTCCGGTTTCCTTCGCCACCTGCTTGGCCGGGTCGGCAGACACCGTGCTTTCGCTGAAGATGACCTTGATATTGTGCGCCCGCATGGCATCGATAACGCTGCGCACCTGCTGCGGCGTGCCCTGGCTATCGGCATTGACCGGCCACAGGAACAGCTCCTTCAAACCGAAATCGCGCGCCAGATAGGAGAAGGCGCCTTCGCTCGTCACCAGCCAGCGCTGGTCTTCCGGCAGGGCGGCGATGGCGTCGCGCATCGGCTGGATTTCCTGCCTGATCTTATCGGAATAGGCCTTGGCGTTGGCGGCATAAAGCGCGGCATGATCCGGGTCGATCTGCGTCAGGGCCTTGCGGATGTTTTCGACATAGATCAGCCCGTTATCCGGTGACATCCACGCATGCGGGTTGGGCTTGCCCTCATAGGCCCCGCCGCTGATCGACATCGGCACGACGCCCTCGCTCACGGTGATGTTCGGAACGCCGGACAGGTTAGCCAGAAACTTCTGGAACCACAACTCAAGATTGAGGCCATTTCCCAGGACGAGATCGGCATTGCGTGCTTTGAGAATGTCGCGCGGGGTAGGCTGGTAATTGTGAATCTCTGCGCCGGGCTTGGTGATGCTCTCCACCTCCGCCGCATCGCCTGCGACGTTGCGGGCCATATCAGCGATAATGGTGAAGGTCGTCACGACCTTCGGCTTTTCGGCAGCCGATGCGCCGAAAGGCAGAAAAAGTGCGGCAATACAAAGGATAAAGCGGTTTGCGGCTAATCTCATGATCGTATGAAACTCCTAATGCGATTAATTCGCAATATCAATCTGTCGTGCAAGATCACTTTTGTCAATGATATTGCAAATCATTCGCAAGAAACATCGCGCCTGCCTGTCCACTATTTTTTTGTGGAATCCAAAAATGGTTCAGTTCCCCATGTGGATTGTTTGTTCAGTTAAATCTTCTTCAACGAGAACACGTCAGAATTGACCGCTGTACGGGAGCAGTTTTTGCCGCCGCGCCGGAATCGTTTCGCAGTCCTGCTGCTATGGCGATTTGCGAATATCGGGTTTTACACGGGGTGGTGAATGTCGGGACTTTCGACGTGAAAGCAGTGTTCAAGAGAATACGGTTTTCTCGCAAGTTCGTATTGATCGGTAGTGGCGTCCTCCTTCTTGGGGGTGCGTCGGGCGTTGCCGCAATCATGGTCGGCAAGCAAAGCCTGTTCGGTGAAGCCCAGGCATCCGTCAACGGCCTCGAATGCAAGATGGTGCAAACCGTCAACGTCAAGAAAAACGGCGCCGTATGGATTCGCAAATTCATTCGCACGGAGGGCGGCGACGGTGCCGAGCGGATCAAGACCGCATTGCGCATCGCCAAAGCCGTCTACAACGAACAGAAGCCCGATCTGGTACAGATATCCATTCTCGACAAGAACGGCCCCACCATGCGTTCCGACATGCGGGGCAGGGCGGTTGCCGCTCAGGTCGTGTTCATTCCCGATGTCGCAAAACTACCTGCGGATGCGGATGCCAAGACCTATTCCGCATATTACTACGAAGGTGCACCGAGCGCCGAAGGCGTGTTCTACGGATTGCGGATCGACCTTCCTCTGGAGGATACGGAAAAGCTGGCGGCAAGCCTGACGGATTTCACGCCGTGCATCGACCCTGCTGCTGAGAGTGCACCGGCTGGCGGCCACGGTGCGGCCTCTTCGGGTCATGAAAAGACAGGCGGCGGTCATGGTGAAGCAGCGCCGAGTGAGGCGGGCCATGGCGGAGCCCCCGCAGCCGGTCACGATGGCGGCCACGGCGAACCTTCAGCGAAGGACGGTCATTCCGCACCCGACGATCCCCAACTTCTGACATCCGCCGCCGAGCATGACAGCGCAAGCATGTTCAGTTTTCCCTATCTGAAATCGCTGATCTTCGGCAAAGGTTCAACCACCGCCGTTGCAGCCGAGCCGGAGCACGGCTCTCCGGTCGCCGACGCAGGCCACGATGCGCCGCCCGCCGCCGAAGCGTCTCACTGAAGTATCGTAGAATTTCGAAGCGGGACTTCACGGGCCTCACGGGCTTCGTTCTGAACCCCTGCATCCAAGGGACGTGGGGTGAAGACCGTCGGCAAAGGTGTGAAGATCAAGATGCCTTCAACTGGCGGACAGGATGGTCCTGCTGGTCCAGCAATGTGAAAATCTGCTCTGGTTGAACTGGCTTTGAAAACAGATAACCCTGCAACTCGTCGCAGCCGCACAGCTGCAGGATGGCAGCCTGGTCTTCTGTTTCGATACCTTCTGCGGTCACGGGTATGCCGAGTGATTTGGCGAGCGCGATGGTCGCGGTCAGCATTTCAAGCGAGCGTCCGCCTTCGTCAAGCGCCACGACCAGCGACTTGTCGATCTTCATGCGATCGAAGCCGAACTGGCGCAGATAGCCGATGCTGGCAAATCCGGAGCCGAAGTCGTCGAGTGCGATGCTGACGCCGATCTGCTTGAGCTTGTCGATGGCGGTTGTCGCGCGCTCGGGATGGTGGATGAAATAACCTTCGGTCATTTCCAGCATGACGCGCTGTGGCGCAATATCATGATGTGTCAGGATCGACGCAACCTGACTGGCAAAAAGCGGGTTCCTGAACTGGACCGGCGAAATATTGACTGCAAGCTTGATCTGCGGCCAATCTTGGGCGGCCTTGCAGGCCTTGCGCAGAACAGACAGGCCCAGTTGGTCTATCAGACCGCTGCTTTCTGCCGCGGGAATGAAGACATCCGGAGAGACGGGCCCGTAGCCCGCGCGGTTCCAGCGGGCGAGCGCTTCCACCCCAGTGATACGACGTGTCAGCGTGTTGACAACCGGCTGGAACACGACCTTGATCTCGTCATGCTCGATGGCATATTTCAGATCTGCCTCAAGCTGGTTCTTCTCTTCGCGGCGGGTATCCATATAGGGCTCGTAGGACATGTAGCGCCCGCGCCCGTTTTCCTTGGCTTCGTACATGGCCATATCGGCGCGCCGCAAAAGCTCTTCGCCGTCGATGTCGCCTGCTTTTGCGACTGCGGTTCCGATGCTGCATCCGATAGAGGCGACGCGGTCGCCGATCATGAACGGCTCTGAAAACAGCGCCAGAAGATCGTCACAAAGCCGGCGTCCCTCCATACGTGCTTCGGGGCCTTCCAAAGCGATGGCGAATTCGTCACCGCCCAGACGGGCCAGCAGCCTGTCTGCCGCCAGAACCTGCAGGGCGGCGGCAACGCCCTTGATCAACAGGTCGCCCGCACCATGGCCGAAGGAATCGTTGACTTCCTTGAAGCCATCGAGATCGAGATAGATGAGCTTGACGTATGACCCCTCCTGCTGGGAGCGGCCGAGGAGCTGCTTCAAGCCGACAAAAAGGCCGGGCCGGTTTTTCAGTCCGCTCAGGCGATCGCGCAACAACTCGTGGCGGGCTGAGGCCTCGTCACTTTTCAGCTTTCTCAGTGCCGCGAAGCCGATGGCCAGCAGCGCCAGAAAGAACAGCAGGATGATGGCATTGGCAATCAACACGCGGGGGCGAACTTCCGCGAGGCTGATGTCGCCCGGCATCTGGGAGCGCCATGTCAGGTTGCCGAGCACCTCGCCAACGGGGTTTGTGATACTGACGAAATTGGTAGCACCGACATCGGCAGGCTGTAGGGCCAGTCCGTTGATCACATAGGTATGGGCAAGCTTGTCGACCTTTTCCGCAGTCAGATGGCGTGCGAAGATCAGATATCGTCTTTCGGTATCTGCCGCCTTCAGCTCACCTGACTTGTTGCGCACCAGTGCGACGCCGACTGCAGCGATGCCGTCCCGGGTCTTGATGAATCCGGAGGCTTCCGGCGCCAGTCCGGCAGGTGCGGACCGGGCTTTTTCAATGAGCCCTGAAAGTCCATCGCCGAAATATTCCGTGAGCGACCAGTCGACCGGCTTGCCGTCGCGATAGGCCATCAGCACGCGGTTTTCCATGTCGATGAGAACGGCAGTGTCGAAAAGCTCGCTATTGACGGTCATGTCGCCGTAATTGCTGGCAAGCCAGTCCATGCCATCGGGGGCATAGACATATTGGGCGGCATCATCCCAGGCGGCGTAATCGTTCAGCGTTGCATCGAGCTGTCGGATATAGGTGGTGATCGCGCCGGATGTCGTTTCCAGCGAGCGCTGTTCGTCCAGAGCATTGGTGTTTTCAGCGACATTGCGCAGCGCGGAAAGAATGAGGAGGGTCACGATGACGACGACGATCGCAACCGCAGACAAAACACCTGCCACCACGGTGCTTCGACCGATCGACAGTGTTCTGGCATTCCTAAGCGGCATGAGTCAGCATCTTTTTTTCCTCTAAGGGATGCATATTCCGCGTGAATTCTTCAAAAGCTGTTAAAAAAGCCCGTCGCCTTGTCCACCTTCGCAACGCAAGTGCAGCAAATGGTGAAACGTTTCAGTTTAGGGATAACCGAACGTAAAAAACCTCCCCCGCTTGCACGGGAGAGGTTTGCATGAAGCCGGATCGGCTCGATCCTTACCAGGACGGAATGACCGTGCCGTTGTACTTCTCAAGGATGAAGGTCTTGATTTCCGGGCTGTGGTAGGATTCGACAAGCGTCTTGACCCAAGGCTTGTCCTTGTCCTGTGCGCGCACGGCGATGACATTCGCATAAGGAGACTTTTCGCTTTCGATGGCGATGGCGTCCTTCTTCGGGTTCAGGCCCGCAGCCGTTGCGTAGTTGGTGTTGATGACCGAAGCGTCGGTGTCGTCAAGCGAACGCGGCAACTGGGCGGCGTCCAGTTCAACGATCTGGATGTTCTTCGGGTTTTCGGTGATGTCGGCAGGCGTGACCTTCAGACCGGCATCCGGGTTGACCTTGAGCACACCCTTGGAGGCCAGAACCAGCAGCGCACGGCCGCCATTGGTCGGGTCGTTCGGAATGCCGATGGTCGCGCCGTCCTTGAGCTCGTCGAGGCTCTTCACCTTCTTGGAATAAACGCCCATCGGGGTGGTGATGGTGGTGCCGACGCTGACGAGATCGAACTTGCGGTCTGAGACCTGATTGTCGAGGTAAGGCTGGTGCTGGAAGGAATTGGCTTGCAACTCGCCATCGGCCAGTGCCTGGTTCGGCACGACGTAATCGGAGAATTCGAGGATTTCGAGGTCGAGATCCTTGGTGGCCGCAACCTTCTTTACCTGCTCCATGATCTGCGCATGTTCTGCAGGGGTAACGCCGATCTTGATGGTTTCAGCCAGTGCGCTACCTGCAAAGAGGGCTGCGAGCGAAGCCGCGATGATGAGTTTTTTCATGAGATGTCTCCTTTACCTAGACGAGTTTTTAGTTTTTGCGATTGCGCTTGTCGAAGCTGCGGGCCAGCGCGTCACCGGCGCTTTGCACGATCTGGACAAGCACGATGAGAACAACGACGACGACCAGCATCACATCTGGCATGAAGCGCTGATAGCCGTAGCGAATGCCGAGATCCCCCAGACCACCGCCGCCGACAGCACCGACCATGGCCGAGTAGCCGATGAGGCTGACCAGCGTCAGTGTCAGTGCCAGCGTGATGCCGGGCTTGGCTTCCGCCAGAAGAACCTTGGTGACGATCTGGAGCGGGGTAGCACCCATGGCACGCGCCGCTTCGATCAGACCCTTGTCCACCTCACGAATGGCGGCTTCCACCAGACGCGCGACAAAGGGAACTGTCGCCACCGTCAGCGGTACGATGGCGGCAGATGTGCCGATTGAGGTGCCTGCGACAAGCCGTGTAAACGGAATGATGGCCACCACCAGAATGATGAAGGGCGTGGAGCGGGCGGCATTGACGATGAGGCCAATGACGCGGTTCGTCATCGGTGCTTCGAACAATTCGCCCTTGCCGCTGGTAGCCAGGAAGATGCCGATGGGCAGGCCGAGCAGGGAACCAACGAGACCGGAAACCGCGACCATATGGAGCGTCTGGATCAGACCCTTCCAGAGAACAGCAAAAAGCATATCAGGCGACATAACCGAGGACCTCCGTGGTCAGGCCGGTATCGGCATAGAAACGGTTGGCACGTGCCGTGACCTCTGGCGTTGCCGGATAGGACACCACCAGCGAGCCGAAAGGCTGGCCGGAGATTTCCTCAATGGTGCCGGCAAGGATGTTCACATCAGGACCGATTTCCGCGACCAGTCGTGCTGTCAGCGGCTGGAAGGCCGTATCGCCAAAGAACACCAGACGCACCAGCACGCGGTCGCCGGGTGCTGCATCCGGCTTCAGACCGGAGGTGACCCAATGCGGCAGCTTCACGCCGACGGCGGATGATAGCAGACTGCGCGTCGTCTCATGGCGTGGGTTGGTGAAAATATCGAAAGTGCTGCCCTGCTCGACAATCAGGCCCTTGTCGATGACGGCCACTTGGCTGGCGATGGTCTTCACCACCTCCATCTCATGGGTTATGAGAAGAACGGTGAGGTTCAATTCGGCATTGATCTTCTTCAGCAGTTCCAGAATGGACTGCGTGGTCTCCGGGTCGAGCGCAGACGTTGCCTCGTCTGATAGCAGCAATTTCGGCTCGGTCGCCAGAGCACGGGCAATGCCGACGCGCTGTTTCTGGCCGCCGGAGAGTTCGGCGGGGTAGCGGTTGGCCTTATCACCGAGACCGACCAGATCGAGCAGCGGCCCGACCTTGCGGCTGATCTCGGCGCGCGATACGCCTGCGATCTCCAGCGGGAGAGCGACGTTATCGTAAGCCGTGCGCGAGGACAGAAGGTTGAAGTGCTGGAAGATCATGCCGACGGAGCGGCGCAGCGTGCGAAGCCCGGCCTGATCCAGCGCGCCGACATCGACGCCATCCACGGCGACCTTACCGGTGCTAGGACGCTCCAGACCGTTGACGAGGCGAATGAGGGTGGACTTGCCTGCGCCGGAGCGACCGATGATGCCGGAGATCGAGCCTCGTGGCACGATGTAATCGACACCGGCAAGGGCGGTGAAGGATGTCTGGCTTTTGGGGTCGCCAAAAGTCTTGGTCACGGCTTCGAACACGACCATCGGGTCGCTGTTAGCCGGGCCTGATGGCACGGAAGGGGCCGCTGAATTTTGACGTGTCATACAATGCTCTTCGA
This sequence comes from Rhizobium sp. Leaf262, assembly GCF_001422245.1. Lineage (GTDB taxonomy): Bacteria > Pseudomonadota > Alphaproteobacteria > Rhizobiales > Rhizobiaceae > Agrobacterium. The sequence goes on along the minus strand of NZ_LMMM01000018.1, from coordinate 308,955 downwards.
ATGGAATCTGTTAGGTCGAAACCCGGCGGCAGGAAAAGCCGCTCTTCATGCTGCCGTAAGGCACATTCGACAACGGAAAATGTTCCGGAGCATTTGTTTGAACTTTCCTTGAAAAAGCCGGGACTGGCCTTGTATGTATCGCAAACATGCCTGTCTGCGATACCATTTTATAGGTACGATTTTTCAATTATCAGCGAGCGCTGGAAAAATCGACCTCAATTCACCAGAATGTCATTCAACGGTGGTGACGAATTCGTTGAGCGGGCGGCGAACCTTCTTGAGGTCGACCAGCCAGTCGCCTTCCGGCTGGCGATAGCCCAGCGGCAGGATGACCGCCGAGCGTAGGCCCTTCTCGCGAAGGCCAAGAATTTCGTCCAGCTTGGCCGGGTCGAAACCTTCCATCGGTGTGGAGTCGACGCCCTCGAAAGCCGCCTGTGCAACAGCCAGGCCGAAAGCGATATAGGCCTGACGCGCCGCATGCTGGAAGTTCACTTCCGCATCGCGCTGTGGGTAGGACGACAGCAGGGACTGGCGGTACTTTTCCCAGCCTTCGTTCTTGAAACCGCGTTCGTCGTTTGTCAGATCGAACATGTGGTTGATGCGGTCTGCGGTGTAGTTGTCCCAGGCGGCGAAGACCAGGAGATGCGAGCCTTCCGTGACCTGTGCCTGGTTCCAGGATATCTCCTGAATCTTGGCGCGTGTTTCCGGGTTGGTGACGACGATGATTTCGAAAGGCTGCAAGCCGCTCGATGTCGGCGCCAGACGGGCAGCCTCGATGATGCGGTCTACCTTGTCCTGCGAAACGGACTTGGAAGGGTCCATTTTCTTGGTGGCATAACGCCAGTTCAATTTGTCGATCAGCATAAAAATCTCCTTGGGACGACCCTATGTCATGGCACGCATGCGCCGCGCCTGGCTCTCCATAAAACCCACCACACATAGGTCATGTTGCGCCGCACACAAGAAGGCACAGACAAGTAACCACGCAAAATCCACTCCGGCCCGCTTCATGAAAAAAGCGAACCGGAGGGATGATGCATGTCCGGCAAATGCCTGTGGCATTGGCAGGTATGGTCGTGGTCTTGGCATTTGCCGGACCACTGTCACGATATCTATCGGAACGCCCGGTCCCTTGCCTGGCCAGTGGCAAGAGGTGGGTTCGCGGAAACGGCCCTCTTTCGGAGCTGCCGCTTGTCGATACCGGCTTTCGAACCGCTGGGACGCCGCGCGTTGCACCCCTTTGCTTCGAAAGCACGGGGATTATGCGGGAGGGTAGGAGGGCATTGAGAAAAAAATGGAGTTTATTTTATTTTTTCGAGAATGCTTTTCGTTGAGTGCTGAGGGGGAGATAAACTCCCCCTCATTCCTGTGCTCGTCACAGGAATCTAGTCGTCGTGCGTCTGCGCGGCGAAAGGAGTCTTCTCAGCCCAAAGACTTGGGCTGACTGGATTCCTGTGACAAGCACAGGAATGAGGAAAGACCCTTACACGTAACGACCCTTAAACGTAGCGGTTGACCACGTTCTCAAGATATTCCTGACGACCGGACTTCGGCTCAGGATTGATGTTGTCGCGCTCGACCATGGCCGCGATCTCATCCAGCTTCAGCTCGCCGCGCAGCAGCTTCTGGGCCTCTGCCGAATCCCACTTGGCGTAACGGTCTGCCAGTGGCTGCGACAGAGCCTTGTCTTCCACCATCTTGGCCGCAGCCTTGAGGCCACGGGCGCAGCAATCCATGCCACCGATGTGACCGATCAGCAGGTCTGCTGGGTCGAGCGACTGACGGCGCAGCTTCGAATCGAAGTTGGTGCCGCCATTCTTGAAACCGCCGCCTGCCAGCACGTGGTAATAGGCCAGCGCCATTTCCGGCACGTTGTTGGGGAACTGGTCGGTATCCCAGCCGGACTGGTAGTCGTTGCGGTTCATGTCGATGGAGCCGAAAATGCCGAAGGCATTGGCCATGGCCAGTTCATGCTCGAAGGAGTGACCGGCAAGGATCGCGTGGCCCTGCTCGATATTGACCTTCACTTCCTTGTCCAGGCCGTGCTTTTGCAGGAAGGCGTAGACGGTGGCGACGTCGTAATCATACTGGTGCTTGGTCGGTTCCTGCGGCTTCGGCTCGATCAGGATCGTGCCTTCGAAACCGATCTTGTACTTGTATTCCACCACCAGATTAAGGAAGCGGCCAAGCTGATCAAGCTCACGCTTCACATCTGTGTTAAGCAGGGTTTCATAGCCTTCACGACCGCCCCACAGAACATAGTTGGCACCACCAAGTTTCTTGGTGGCATCCATGCAGGTTTTGACCGTCGCTGCCGAGTAAGCAAAGACATCAGGGTCCGGATTGGTGGCGGCACCGGACATGAAGCGGCGGTTGGAGAACAGATTGGCCGTGCCCCACAGAAGCTTGACGCCGGTATCGGCCTGCTTCTGGCCGAAGTAATCGACGATCTCGTTCAGGTTCTTCGTGTTTTCGGCAAAGGTCTTGCCTTCGGGGCGCACATCCGCATCGTGGAAGCAGTAGAAGGGCGAGCCGAGCAGCGAGAAAAATTCGAAGGCAACATCGGCCTTCAGCTTGGCCGCCTGCATCGTGTCTTCAAACCATGGACGCTCGAAAGTCTGGCCACCGAACGGGTCGCCGCCCGGCCATGTGAAGGTGTGCCAATAGGCCACGGCAAAACGCAGATGGTCTTCCATCCGCTTGCCGCCGACGATTTCGTCAGGGTTATAATGTCGGAAGGCCAGCGGGTTGGTGCTGTCTGGGCCTTCATATTTGATTTTTTGGATGTCGCCGAAAAAGCCTGTGGTCATGGTTCTCTCCCTAGTTTGCATAGTGGTAAATGGTGAAGTCGTTTCTGGGTATAGTCGCTTGTGTTGGCGGGTGGGGCTCACCCCCCTCTGCCCTGCCGGGCATCTCCCCCACAGGTGGGGAGATCGACTCGTGGAGACCTCCCGCCCATCTCAAAGGCTGCGGATAGAGTGGGGAGCAAGCGTCTAGCCGATCTCCCTCCTTGTGGGGGAGATGTCCGGCAGGACAGAGGGGGTAAGCCCCAGCCACCGGCCATCAATGCGACAACCCTCTGATCGCCGGATAAAGCGCCCGATAGCGCCCATAAGCCTCCTCATAGGCATCTCCCAGCGCTGCCACCGGTTCAATCGTCTCCTCCGTTTCCGGCTGAGAGCACACCGCAACCGGGTCTGCCCCCGTCGCTGCAATCAACCCAAGACGCGCCGCGCCGAATGCCGCACCGAAGTCACCCTCCGCCGGAATATCCACGGGCACGCCAAGCGAGGTGGCAATCGACGCCAGCCAGTAGCGCGAGCGCGAACCGCCGCCGATGGCGGTGACGCGGTCGATCGAGGTGCCTGCGGATTTGAGCGCTTCGAGATTGTCTCGGATGGCGAACGTCACACCTTCCATTACGGCCTGCGTCAACGCCTTGCGGTCGCTTTCGTGTGACAGGCCAATGAAAGAGCCGCGGATGGCCGCATCGTTGTGCGGGGTGCGTTCGCCGGAGAGGTAAGGCGCGAAGGTGACACCTGTCGGGGCCTTCAGTTCGTCGCCCAGTTCCGTCGAAAGGTCGGCTGCGGATTTGCCGGTAATGCCGGAATACCAGTTCAGCGCGTCGGTTGCCGAGAGAATGACACCCATCTGGTGCCATGTGTTGGGCAAAGCGTGGCAGAAAGCGTGGACGGCGCTTTCGGGCTTCGGCAGATAGGAGGCGTTGGCAGCAAACAGCACGCCTGATGTGCCCAACGAAACGAAGGCATGGCCTTCTGACACTGTGCCCATGCCGCAGGCGGACGCGGCGTTGTCACCCGCGCCACCGGCGACCACGACCTTGCCGGAAATGCCCCAGGCGGAGGCCAGTTCGGAGCGCAGCGTGCCCGCCTCATCCGTGCCTTCGACCAGCGACGGCATATGATCTTCCGTCAAGCCGGTGGCCTCCAGTAGTTCCGGCGACCATTTGCGCGCGCCGGTATCGAGCCATGACGTGCCCGCCGAATCCGACATCTCGGAGATGTACTCACCCGTCAGCCAAAGGCGCAGATAATCCTTCGGCAGCAGGACCTTTGCGACCTTGGCGAAAATCTCCGGCTCGTTGTTTGCGACCCAGACCAGTTTCGGCGCAGTGAAACCGGGGAAGACGATGTTGCCCGTGATCTGGCGGAAGCGGGGGTCGGCATCGAGCTTTGCCGCCTCTGCGTAAGAGCGGGTGTCGTTCCACAGAATGCAGGGGCGCAGCACATCGCCACTAGCATCCACCAGCGTTGCACCGTGCATGTGGCCGGAAAGGCCGATGCCCTTGACCGCCGAAAGCTCCTTCGAGAATTTGGCTTTCAGCCCGGAAATCGCCGTTTCCGTTGCCTTGATCCAATGTGCCGGGTCCTGTTCCGACCAGCCGTGATGCAGGCGCGAAACATCCAGTGCGCCATTGGCCGAACCGATGACGTTTTGATCACCATCGATCAGCAGCGCCTTGACGCCGGATGTTCCCAAATCGAGACCGAGATACATGTTTCCTCCAGTGCTATGTCAGTGTCAGGGGAGATTATCCCGCAAGAATATGTCGATACGGATGCGTTCCTGCGCCTCGATGACGGCAAGGCCATCTGCGCGGGCTTTCAGCACGCGGATGGCGCTGCGCACCTCATGGCCCGCATCCTGGTTCAGCACCGCATCCAGCACGCCCTCGGCCAATCCGTTGGCGGTGTTTTCGGTGAGTTCATGGGCGATGACACAAGGCGAGGACGGCTGGCGCGATGATTTCAGCGCCTTGATGAGACCGCGATTGCCGGCACCCAGACTGTAGAGACCCAGAAGCTGCGGATTGGCGTTGAGGCATTCCGAAACCAGCTGCTCCACAGTTTCAGGGTCATCGCGCCCTTCCAGAACCGGCAGAAGGCGAAGATCGGGGAATTCCTCGTCTATCACGGAGCGAAACCCGGCCAGCCGCTCGCGGTGGTCTTTGACCAGCATGGAGCCTGCCAGAACCGCGACATCACCGCCTTTTTCCGGCAGAAACCGGCCCATCAGGCTGGCAGCGGTGCGGCCTGCGGCGACGTTATCGACACCCGCAAAATGATCGCGCCGGGAGCCGGTGATATCAGAGACGAGGGTGACGGCGGCGATGCCGCTATCGGCCAGCCGATCCGCTGCTTCCACCACATCTTCGGCATCGATGGCGACGAAGGCGACGCCCGAGGGCTTTTCCTGTCGTGCCACATCCAGCGCCTGCGCAAGTGCCGCCGCATCGAAAGGCGGCACTTCGATGATGCGGATTGAGGTGCGCTCCAGATAGGATCGCGAGGCAGCGGCCCGCACCTCTGCCCGAAGACCGGCCATGAAGGAATTGTCGTTGTTAGGTAGAATGAAGACCAGCGCGTAAGAGCGCCCTTTGGCCAGATTGGCGGCGGCCATATCGCGCACATAACCCAGCTCCAAAATCGCCGCCTCGACCTTGGCGCGCGTAACCGCATGCACACCCGGACGCAGGTTGATCACCCGGTCAACGGTAGCCAAGCTAACGCCAGCTTTCGAGGCAATATCGTGAACTGTCGGCTTCATGCTTCCTCCTGGGAGGATTCCATAAAGAAGTTTTTGAGGTACGTAAATCAGAAAATGACGTACGTACCTCAGGAAGTGGGTTGGGGGATCGCTTTTAAGGCTTGTGCGTGTGGCTTACCCCCCTTGTAACTTCCCCTCACCGTCATTTGGCGTTTTAATGCCGGTTGCGGTGGCGGATGTGAGACCKAAGCCCCTTTGGGACACCAAGCCCGTGGCAGAGCCCGGTCGTACATCCGCCGTTCCATCGAACCCGAACAGTCGCCAGGGCCGCTTGCGCGAGCAAAGCCCGCTTGGGACACCAAGCCCGTGGCAGAGCCCGGTCGTACATCCGCCGTTCCATCGAACCCGAACAGTCGCCAGGGCCGCTTGCGCGAGCAAAGCCCGCTTAGGCAAGGATGGGATAAGATGGATATTATCGTTGGCATAGATGTCTCCAAAGACAGCCTCGACGTTGCGGTTTCACCGTCAGGCGCAAGCTTTTGCGTCCATAACGACCATGACGGCATCGAAGAGCTGGTGCGTCGTCTCAAGGCGGAAAAGACCGATCTCGTCGCATTGGAGGCGACGGGCGGTTTCGAAACGCTGGCGGTCGCAAAACTTGCGGCGTGCGACATCTGCGTGATCGTCGTCAACCCGGCGCAGGTGCGGGCCTATGCCAGTGCGATCGGCCGGCGTGCCAAGACCGATACGATCGATGCAGCCCTGATCGCCGCTTTCGTCGTGGCGACGAAACCGCAGATCCGCCCGCTGCGCGATGCGCAAACCCAGGCCTTGTCGACCCTTGTCGATCGCAGGCGACAGATCGTGCAGATGATCGTGGCGGAGGAAAACCGGCTACGGATGGCGTTGGACAAGACCACGCACAAGAGCATCAAACGGTTGTTGGCGGCACTGCGCCGCGAGATGGAGAGCATCGATGCCGACATGGATGACCATNCGGATGGCGTTGGACAAGASCACGCACAAGAGCATCAAACGGTTGTTGGCGGCACTGCGCCGCGAGATGGAGAGCATCGATGCCGACATGGATGACCATATCCGCAAGTCGCCCCTGTGGCGTGTGCGCGAGGCCTTGCTGACCTCGGTACCGGGTGTGGGACGGGCCACGGCACGCACGCTTCTGGCCGAAATGCCGGAACTGGGTAGTCTGGACCGACGTCAGATCGCATCGCTTGCGGGACTGGCGCCATGGACACGGCAATCGGGCAAGTGGAAAGGCAAGAGCTTCATCGGTGGCGGGCGCTCCAAGGTGCGGGCCGTGCTGTTCATGGCCGCACTGGTCGCATCTCGCCACAACCCGTACCTCAAGGAATTCCGCGATCGTCTYGTGGCGTCCGGCAAGCCCAAGATCGTCGCCATYGTGGCCACCATGCGCAARCTGCTCACCATCCTCAACGCCATCATCCGGGAGAATAAACCATGGCAAAGCGCTTGACTGCCAAGACAGTCGCTCTGCCCTGCCGGGCATCTCCCCCTCAGGTGGGGAGATCGACTCGTTGAGACCTCTCGCCCCATCTTTGACGTCGATGATGGAGTGACGAAAACGCGTCTAGCGATCTCCCCACCTGAGGGGGAGATGCCCGGCAGGGCAGAGGGGGGTGAGTCCCACCCGCGACCTCCAAGAATGCCGTGCACCCCAAAAAACAAAGGGCCGCCATTTCTGGCGACCCTCGGCGCTGCGGTGGATTGGAGGATTAGTGGCCGGCGTCCGGGGGTGGGGCGGCTTTGGGTTTGTTGATCAGCAGGGTCAGCAGGATCAGGCCGCTGAACAGGATGGTCAGCCCGAGAAACACATCGGCAAAGGCCTGTAGCCATGCCTGTTGCGATACCATGCCGACGAGCTTCTTGACGGCAACGGAGGAGCCGTCCATGCCGTAGGAATCATAGTTGGCGCCGACGCTGTTCAGCCATTCCAGTGCTGCCGGGTTGCTGTAGTTCACATGTTCGGCAATGCGGAAATAGTGGTCGTCCGTGCGCTGGCTGAGCATGGTGTTGATGACCGCGAGACCAACCGCGCCGCCGAGGTTACGGGTGAGGTTGAACAGGCCGGAGGCATTTTTCATGCGGGCTGGGGGCAGGGTGCCGAGTGCGATGTTGTTGATCGGCACCATGCACATCATCAACCCGAAGCCGCGCAGGATTTGCGGGATCAGCAGCTCATAGAAATCCCAGTCGGCAGTGACATGGGTCATGATCCATGTGCCGGAGGCAAAGCTGATGAAGCCGATGACCATCATGATGCGCAGGTCGAGCTTGGTGGAGAGCTTGCCCGCAATCGGCGCGGTGAAGAACATGGCGAGGCCGGAGACGAACATCGTCTCGCCGATCATCAACGCATCGTAGCCGCGTACGCGCCCCAGATAAAGCGGATACATATAGGTCAGGCCGTAAAGACCGATGCCCATGACAAAGGAAAACAGCGAGCCGATGGAAAAGTTTCGGTCCGCGAAGGCCTTGAGGTCCACGACCGGGAAATCCACCTTGAAGGCACGCCAGAAAAACACGACGCCTCCGATGGTCATGGCAAGCGCACCGATCACGATGTGGCTATCGTTGAACCAGTCGTTGTTGTTACCCTCTTCCAGCACATATTCCATGGAGCCCAGGAAGACGCCCATGGAGATCAGGCCCCACCAGTCGAACTTCTTCATCAAGGACCGTTCGGGCTTGTCGAAGTCGATGAAGTTCCATGTGACGATGGTGACGATGATGCCGGGGATGATGTTGACGAGGAACAGCCAGTGCCAGGAAAAGGCATTGGACAGATAACCGCCGACGGTCGGGCCGATGGTCGGGGCCAGCGTCGCAACAAGGCCGATGATGGGGGACACCACCGCCCGCTTGGAGGGCGGGAAGATGGTGAAGGCGGCGGCAAAGACGGATGGGATCATGCCGCCGCCTATGAAGCCCTGTATGGCGCGGTAAACGATCATCTGGTCGATGTTCGTCGCGGTCGCACACAGGGCGCTGGAAAGGGTGAAGCCAGCGGCGCAGGTGGCAAACAGCACCCGCGTCGAGAGGATACGCGCCAGCGTTCCCGACAGCGGAATCATGATGACTTCCGCAATCAGATAAGAGGTCTGTACCCAGGCGATTTCATCGGACCCGGCACCCAGACCGGCCTGAATTTCCGCAAGAGACGCCGACACGATCTGGATATCGAGGATCGACATGAACATGCCGAACACCATCGCGAAGAACGCGATGAGGCGTCTGCGATCCATCGGAGGATCGATCGCCGCGGCGTTGCCGCCCGCCATACTGGCTGTTGCCGCCATGATCTTGGTCCTTAGGGCAGTTCCGGCAAAAGCGGGATGCGGCTTTGGCTGCGGAACTGCGTGAAAACAACGTTACTTCGACTGGGCCTGCGCCGTTTGGCTATTGTCCGGTGATGTGCGGGTATCGACATCGACAACCACGCTCAAACCGGCACGAAGCTTGTGCTTGGCGAGATCTTCCTTGGAGAAGACGATGCGAACCGGCACGCGCTGAATGACCTTGGTGAAATTACCAGTGGCATTTTCCGGTGGCAGCAGCGAGAAGACAGAGCCGGAGGCTGGCGAAATCGACTGAACCGTGGCCTGAATGTCGTGGTCGCCGAAGGCGTCGACATGGACGCGTACCTTGGAGCCGGGCTCGATCTTGGCGAGCTGCGTTTCCTTGAAGTTGGCATCGATGTAGAGGTCGTCCATCGGAACCAGCGATGCGAGGCGCTTGCCAACGGAGACGAGATCACCCGTCTGGACGGCGAGATTGCCGATGACGCCATCATAAGGGGCGCGCAGAACGGTGAAGGACAGGTCGCGGGCAGCCTTGTCGCGAGAAATTTCAAGCGACTTGACCGAGCCTTCGGCTTCCTTGCGCTGGGCTCTTAGCAGGTCGATATTGGCCTGAGCGGATACGACGCTGGCTTCACCGGCAACCAGATTGGCCTTGGCCTGTTCCATGGCGATCTGGGCATTGTCCGTCGATGCGACGGTGCCGACAGCCTTGGACTGGAGTTCGCTGGCGCGCTTCAGATTGATGTCTGCACCGCGCAGGGCGGCATCCAGAGAACCCTTTTGGGCAACGGCTTGCGCAAGAGATGCTTCCGCACCGGCAATCTGCGCATCGATACGGTTGAGCGAAAGCTGTTGTGTCTGAAGCTGGGCTTCAGCCTGCTCCAGAGCGTTGCGATAATCGCCATCATCCAGCGTGACCAGCGTGTCGCCTGCCTTCACTTCCTGGTTGGCGACGACATCGACCTTGGCGACGTAGCCGGAAACCTTGGGCGCGATGACGGCGATGTCACCCTGCACATAGGCATCGTCAGTGGAAATGAGGAAACGACCGTCCGTCCAGTATTGATACCCATACCAGCCACCGGCGGCCAGAAGTGCAACGGCCACTACCGGCAAGACGAAGGATCTGCCCTTCTTCTTTTCGGGCGCGGCGGGCTGAGCGGGCGCAGCAGGCTGCTGGGCCTCTGCTGGCTTTGCCTCGTCAGCCCGGGCTTCGGTTTCATCTGGCGAATTCACTGCGCGGACTGCGCCGCTTTTCTGGGCCGACATGGTAACACCACTTACTGTGAAAAAAGAGATAACTTCGAACTGAACCGTTCGGTTCGATTGACTTAATCTTTTTTCTATCACATATCAAGTGACATCGAACCGTTTGGTTCGATATATTGAATCGAATCTAAAACCGATTGGCGGATCGACGCGTGACCGAAGACAAGACCATGGAGGATATCTATACCGCTTCTCCTGCGGGACGCTTTGCTGCGGGTGAAGACCCGGCCAAGCGCGAACAGATTCTGGACGGTGCATGGCGGGTGTTCAAGCAAAAGGGCTTCGATGCCGCCAGCATGAACGATATAACCCGCGAAGCCTCTGTTTCCAAAGGTACAATCTACGTCTACTTCCAGAACAAGGACGAACTTTTCGCAGCCTTGATCGACAGGCACCGGGCGGAATTTGCCCATTCCATGCGCGATATTCTGGCAGGCACGGAAGAGGTGCGCGACGGGCTGTGGCAGTTTGGCGACGCGTTTATTCACAAAGTGACATGCACTGACATGATACCTGCCATGCGCTCAGTGCTTGGCGTCATCGACCGTATGCCCAAGCTTTCGCAACGATTCTTCGTTGCGGCACCAAATAATGTGCGGGTCGTTCTGCGCGATTTTCTGCAGCATCATGTCGAGCAGGGTACGCTGGTTATCAGTGATGTGGACCTTGCCGCGCGCCAGTTCATCGAGCTTGCCACCGGCACGTTCTTCAAAATGCGGCTGTTTGGCGAACTCAACGGCGAAACGCCGCCGGAAGAAGCCAACCGTGTCCTTTCCAGCGCCATCGACGTTTTTATGGCGGCCTACGGAACCAAGGCCGCTTGAGGCCATTCAGCATCCGGGTTTCTCGCAATGCGCGAAATACCGAGTAAATATAGCGTCGCGGCACTGTCACACGCTTGTTTCTCGCGCATTCGAATATAAAACTGTGGCGTTTCGAATTGTCGAAGCAGGATAGCTGAAAAGGAAAACAGGCTCGTGGATTCTATAATCCCTCTTTTGTCCGACCCCGCTGCGTGGGTGGCGCTCGTCACCCTCATCGTCATGGAGGTCGTGCTTGGCATCGACAACCTGATTTTCATCTCCATTCTGACCAACAAGCTGCCCGAGCATCAGCGTGAGAAAGCAAGACGCATCGGTATCGGCTTAGCTCTCATCATGCGTCTGGGCCTGCTGGGCACCGTCGCCTGGATCGTCCAGCTGACCGAACCCGTCTTCGAACTCTTCGGCCACGGCTTCTCGTGGAAGGATATGATTCTGATCGGTGGTGGTCTCTTCCTCGTGTGGAAGGCGACCAAGGAAATCCACCACAATGTGGACCCCGAAGATCACAAGGAAGACATGGTCGGCACCGCCGTTGCCAGCTTCTCATCCGCCATCGCGCAGATTCTGCTGCTCGACCTCGTCTTTTCGCTCGACAGCATCATCACCGCCGTCGGTATGACCCCGCACGTCCCGATCATGGTCGTCGCCGTCGTCTTTGCCGTCACCGTCATGCTGCTGGCCGCCAACCCGCTGGCCAACTTCATCGAAAAGAACCCGACCGTCGTCATGCTGGCGCTGGCGTTCCTGCTGATGATCGGCACGACGCTGATCGCCGAAGGCATGGGCTTCCATGTTCCAAAGGGCTACGTCTATGCCGCCATGGCGTTTTCCGCCCTGGTGGAAGTGCTCAACATGGTGTCGCGCAATGCACGCCGGAAGAAGAAGGGCACTGTGCACTGAGCGCGGTAGCACCGTTTACGACTAGGCAAAGGCTCGCTTCACCGCGGGCCTTTTTTCCAGAACATGGCGGTAAACGATGAGATATTTGTCGCATGTGACCTTTTGCGCCCTGCTGGTCTTGTTTATCGGCGCCGCATTTTGGGGAAAGCTTCACGTGCCCCAGCCGGTTGCGGACACCCGCACCGAAGCGGCCGTTCCGGACACATGGACCTTCAGCGGTGAAAACGGCAGACATGCCGAAATTTCGATGCCCATTCTACAGCGGTTTCACTATCCCGGTGATGTGGCATTTTGCGCCAAGGCTGGCGAACTGCTGACGAACAGGGCGGAGGGGGCGGTTACAATCGGATTTTGTGAAAAGCACGAGACGCTTTCGCCTCTGGAAAGATCGGCGACGTTGGCAGAGACGGTTTCTCAACTGCCGCTTCTGGTGATGACGAATGATGACCCGGAAAACCAGTCCGTGCAGGAGGACGCCGTCGCGATGGGGCTTGCAGCCCTGCGCGAAGCACTCGAAGCCGCGCCACGCAATGCGCCGCAGGCGGCGCTTTCCGTTCTCGACCAGTACTGGGTTGCCAGCCTCGCCAAACACCCGGAGCGCTATTACAGTCCCGCTTTCCTGTTCAAGGATGCTTTCACAACCGAAGTCGTGCAGGCGCGGATGGCTTTGTGCCGATTGGTCGACGATCCCAACTGCATGATAAATGCGGCTCGCAATGCCAGTGGTGCGGTGGAAGCCGTTGGGCGCTGGTCATCGGATATCAGCAAGCTGATGTTGAGCATCGAACTGACACAGATAGCGCATGATCGGGATACGACCGGCGAGCCTTATTCTGAAATTTACTATGCGCAGGGTCTGGCCGGCAGTTACGGCTATGCGTCTGAAATTGTCGAGGGTGATGAAAAGCTGACCTATCTGCGTCGTGGTGTTGCTGCACTCGAAGAGGCCGAGAAACGCTACAAGGACAAGGTGGATGCAGACGCACAGCAATCCCTGACCGCAAGCCTCGGGTCGATCTATGGTCGTGTTGCCTTTATTTCCCGTGACAGGGCCGACGTGGAAAAGGCGCTTCGGTTCGACCAGATGGCGGCAGACAAACAGAAGGAACTCGACGGCGAGGTCAGCTGGGAAACGCTTTCCAATCTGGGCGATTCCCATATGTTGCGCGGTGAGGTGTTCGACACGGAAGACGATCTTCGCAAAGGCCTAGACATTCAGCAGCAGGCTCTGGCAAAAGCCACATCGGATGATTCCGAAGCTGGTAAGAACTACGTGAACATGAAACTTGCGGTGAGCTTCCTGCGCTATGGCGAGTTCGACGGCACGCAGCTGACTAAGGAACAGCGCATCGAGATGCTCAGAAAAGGTAAGGACCTGGCCGACAGGATGCTTTCCGTTTTTCTGGAGACGGGCACGACGACGTATCAGACCGTCGTCACCAACGCGGCGCGCCGGGCCGATGCCAAACTCGTATCGCTGGAATGGCAACCCGCGCCGCCGCCACAAAAACCCTAAAAACCTTGACGCTCACCTCAGAATATGTGCTAAGGCCAATTCATTCCGAGATTGAAGCAATCGCCCCTTTTGGCGCGTATTTTCATTGAGCAGGCCCTAATGACCACTTCCGGCGTCCGCGTCCGTATTGCACCTTCCCCCACTGGCGAGCCGCATGTCGGCACCGCCTATATCGCGCTTTTCAACTACCTGTTTGCGAAAAAACACGGTGGCGAGTTCATTTTGCGCATCGAAGATACCGATGCCAATCGCTCTACGCGCGAATATGAAGACAAGGTGCTGGAAGCGCTGAAATGGACCGGCCTTACATGGTCGGAAGGCCCTGACGTTGGCGGCCCCTACGGCCCCTACCGCCAGTCCGACCGCAAGGATATGTACCAGCCATTTGCCGACGAGCTGCTGGAAAAAGGCCACGCCTTCCGCTGTTTCTGCACGGCCGAGCGTCTGACGGAAATGCGCGAAGCGCAGCGCGCCGCTGGCAAGCCGCCGAAATATGATGGTCTTTGTCTGCATCTGAAGGCAGAGGAAGTCACCTCCCGTATGCAAGCCGGTGAAGCCACCGTCGTACGGATGAAAATCCCGACCGAAGGCTCCTGCGATTTCACCGATGGTGTTTACGGCGATGTTTCGATCCCTTGGGACAGCGTCGACATGCAGGTTCTGATGAAGGCCGATGGCATGCCGACCTATCACATGGCAAACGTCATCGACGACCATCTGATGAAGATCACCCATGTGGCGCGCGGCGAAGAATGGCTCGCATCCGTTCCGAAGCACATTCTGCTGTATCGCTATTTCGGTTGGGACCAGCCGACATTCATGCATCTCTCCTTGATGCGCAATGCCGACAAGTCCAAGCTGTCGAAACGCAAGAACCCGACATCGATCTCCTACTACTCCGTCCTCGGCTATCTGCCGGAAGCGCTGATGAACTTCCTCGGCCTGTTCTTCATCCAGATCGGCGAAGGCGAAGAGCTTTTGACCATGGATGAGCTGGCGGGCAAGTTCGACCCGGAAGCGCTGTCCAAGGCCGGTGCTATCTTCGACATTCAGAAGCTGGATTGGCTGAACGGTCGCTGGCTGCGTGAAAAGCTGACCCAGGACGAGTTCATTGCCCGCACGCTGGAATGGGCGATGGAAAATGCACGTCTGACGGAAGGTTTGAAGCTTTCGCAAAGCCGTATTTCCAAGCTGGGCGATCTGCCGAACCTCGCTGGCTTCCTGCTGTCGAGCGATGTAGGCCTGACGCCCGCATCCTTCGCCGGGCTGAAGAGCAAGCCGGAAGAAATCCACGAAATCCTGACCACGGTTGCCGCCGATCTGGAAAAAATGCCAGACTGGACGCTGGAATCCATCGAAGCGGAATTGCGCGATGTGGCAGAGCGTACCGGCAAGAAGCTGCGCGTGGTGACGCCGCCGCTGTTTGTTGCGATGTCCGGTTCTTCGCGGTCGCTGCCGTTGTTTGACTCGATGGCCGTGCTGGGCCGTTCCGTGGTGCGTCAGCGGTTGAAGGTGGCGATTGCGGTTGCGGCGACGATGGTTGGCGCTGGAAGTTGATGTTTGCCGGGGAGGGTCTCACACCCACCCCTCATTCCTGTGCTTGTCACAGGAATCCAGCCACGGCGCGTCTGCGCCGTGAAAGAACGAATGAGAGTCTCCCGCGCCCGAAGACTTGGGCGCACTGGATTCCTGTGACAAGCACAGGAATGAGGGAGATACGGATCCAATGGCCGCCGCGGCAATGCCGCAACAGGAATTGACACGATGACCGACAAGACACCCGAAACGACCGCTCTTTCCTCCGACGTAACCGAAGTGCGCCGCCAGAAACTGGCGATGCTGCGCGAGAAGGTTGGCGACGTCTATCCCGCCCATTTTCACCGCACGCTGACCAACGCCGAGCTGGCGGAAAAATATGCCGAGATCGAGTCTGATGTCGAAACCGGCGATACGGTGACGGTTGCGGGTCGTGTCTACTCCAACCGCAATTCCGGCATGTTCATGGATATCCATGACGCCTCCGGCAAGGTTCAGATTTTCAGCCACAAGGATACGACGCCGGAAGCGGCCCGCGAGATGCTGCCGATGATCGATATCGGCGACATCATCGGCGTGACAGGCAAGGTGCGTCGCACCAAGCGTGGCGAACTGACGATCAATGCCGAAGAAATCACCATGCTGACCAAGTCTCTGCTGCCGATGCCGGAGAAGTGGAGCGGGATTTCCGATATCGAAATCCGTTATCGCAAGCGCCATCTGGATATTCTCTCTAACGAGGAATCCAAGCTGCGCTTCCAGCAGCGCTCCAAGATCATCTCCGGCATTCGCCGTTTCATGGAAAACGAAGCCTTCCTCGAAGTCGAAACACCGATGTTGCAGACCGTCTATGGCGGTGCGACGGCTGATCCGTTCAAGACCTTCCACAACACGCTGAAGCAGGACATGTATCTGCGCATTGCGCCGGAACTGTTTTTGAAGCGCACGCTGGTGTCGGGCCTGTCGGACAAGGTGTTCGAAATCAACCGTAACTTCCGCAATGAAGGTGTTTCCACCCGGCACAATCCAGAATTCACCATGATGGAATGCTACTGGGCCTATGCCGACTATGAAGACATCATGGGTCTCGTGGAACGCCTATTTGAAACGCTGGCCATTGCCATCCATGGCACGACCGAGCTTGAGTTCCAGGGCAAGACGATTTCCTTCAAGGGTCCGTTCAAGCGCGTGCCGATGCCGGATGCGGTGAAGGAAGCGACAGGCATCGACTTCCTTGCCATCAAGACCGACGAGGAAGCTCGCGCTGCCGCCACGGCCGCCGGTTTCGAAGTCGAGAAGGACTGGACTTGGGGTGAATGCCTAGCCTTCATCTTTGAAGAAAAGGTCGAGGGCACACTGATCCAGCCAAGCCACGTCACGCATTTCCCGAAGGATATCTCGCCGTTTGCCAAGGAAGTGCCGGGCGAGCCGCGTCTGGTCGAACGTTTTGAAAGCTATTGCAACGCTTGGGAAGTGGGCAACGCGTTCTCCGAGCTGAACGACCCGGAAGAGCAGCGCAAGCGCATGGTCGAACAGCTGGAACAGGCCCATGCCCGCGGCGAAAAGGACAAGCAGCTGGACGACGAATTCCTCGACGCCATTGACCAGGGCATGCCGCCCGCCGGTGGCCTCGGCATCGGCGTCGACCGTTTGATCATGCTGTTGACCAACGCACCGTCGATCCGCGACGTCATTCTATTTCCGGCGCGTCGTCAGAAGGCGGATTGAGTTTTACGAATAGATACGAAAGCCGGGAGCAGAGATGCCCCGGCTTTTTTTGTTTGGGTGGGGTGGGCGCAACCAAATACCGTCACCCTCGGGCTTGTCCCGAGGGTCTAATCACGGTCCTGCGGAGGAGACGTGGCAGATCCTCGGGTCAAGCCCGAGGATGACGGAGGCGGGTGTGGCCCGGTCGCGAATTACCGCAGCGCTGCACAGCAACACCCGGAACCGTAAACTGCCCCGCTACCGCCCGATATGCTTCTCACCACGCTGCTTCGCTAGATCGATCTGCTTCTGGCGATTGCGGAAACGCTGGCGGTCTTCTTCGGTGCGGTCGTCGTAGCAGCTGGGGCAGGAAACGCCTTCCTCGAACTTCGGGGATAGACGAACTTCTGGCGTAATCGGGTTGCGGCAGGCGTGGCAGAGTTTGTGGTCGCCTTCGGCAAGGCCATGAACGACCGACACGCGCTCATCGAACACGAAGCAGGCGCCTTCCCACAGGCTTTCTTCCTCTGGAACTTCTTCCAGATATTTCAGAATGCCGCCCTTGAGGTGGTAGACCTCATCGAAGCCCTGTTCCTTCATGAAGGCGGTGGCCTTTTCGCAGCGGATGCCGCCGGTGCAATACATGGCGATCTTCGGCTTGTTGTGCAGGCCGGGATTGTTCTGCACCCAGCCCGGAAACTCGCGAAACGTCTTGGTCTGCGGATCGACCGCGCCCTTGAAGACGCCGATGGCGGTTTCGTAATCGTTGCGGGTGTCGATAAGAATGGTGTCGGGGTCGGAAATCAGCGCGTTCCAATCCTTCGGATCGACATAGGTGCCGACGATCTGGTTCGGATCGATGTCAGGCACGCCCATGGTGACGATTTCCTGCTTCAGCTTCACCTTCATACGCACGAAGGGCATCTTGGAAGCGCGGCTTTCCTTGTGCTCGATGCTAGCAAATTCCGGCTGGGCGCGCAGATAGGCAAGCACGTTGGCAATGCCCGCATCTGTTCCGGCAATGGTGCCGTTGATGCCTTCAGCCGCCAGAAGCAGCGTGCCCTTCACGCCATTTTGCTGGCAGAGCGTGAACAGCGGCTCGCGCACGCTTTCGAACCGCGGAAAGCGGGCGAAATGGTAAAGCGCTGCCACGAGGAACTCTCCGGTGGCTTCCGGACGGGGTAGGGTAGAGGTGTCGGTCATGGCGGCTGAAATACAGCCAGACGGGCGTTTAGGCAATCTTATTTCGCTTGAATGCGGGCCTTGCCGTGAAGTTTTGAATTTTGTCAAAACCGCCACAGGGCCTAGCTGGCAGCGTCTTTCCACAAAAGCCCGATGATTTTGCTTTCGCTTTTGGCGGATTCGGCAAACACATGGTCGGCCAGATCGAGACATTCCTGACGCAGTGCCTGCTGACGGTGGATAATCGCCTCCAGCACCAGGGCAAGCGTGTTGCCATCGGCGAAACGCTCCGCCTCGTGGTCGGCGGTGGCGGCAAGGACCGAGAGGTCATGTTCATGGCCCAGCAGATCGACCAGCCGTTTGGCATCGATCTTCTTGGCGCGTAGGGCCGATGGCCAGAGCCGCCGCATCAGCGCCAGATGGATCCAGTAAACCTGTCCGCTTTTGCGCAGATCATGGAAATCCTCATCATGAGCTTGCGCGTGACATTGACTGAGCGCCTCGAGTGCCTTCCTGCGCTGCTTGCGCCATGTCTGCTTCACCAGCTTTTCAGCGGTCTTTTGGGATGTCGGCAAGGACAGATGCGTCAGGGCGTGCTTGCCTTTTTCGCATTCCATCAAAGCGTCTCGGATACGGGCGGGCAGGTCGCCATCGTCACCGGTCATCGCGTCGCGGCGGTTTGCAAGAGCGTCATGGGCAGAGGCGAGCGCCTGGCTTTCGGCGTCCGAACGGCTGAATTGCTGGAGGTAATGGATGCTTTCCACCAGAGCGGCGGCCTCGCGGGCCTGCGACAGCGAGCGGGCAATATCGCGAAAGCGGTCATTTTCAGCCTTGCGAAACGCCGGTTCTTCGCTTTCCACGAAGCGGTAAAGGGCGCGCAGCCGCTTGAACTTCTTGCGCGCCTCATGCACCGCCTTGTGCGGACCATCTGGCTGCTGCGACAGGGCCGCCATGGCATCGTCGATCAGTTCATTGCCGATCCGCTGCAACTCGTCGCTAAAGGGCTTTTTCGGATCAATCCTGAATGACATGGCATAGCTCGGTGCTGAGATCGTCTGTCGCAAGATATTGGTTGGAATATCGACGGTCGCCGGTGACTTCAGGGCCCAGCCATTTCGGTAAGGCTGGCTGGTCGGTCTCGGCAGCCAATTCTACCTCGGCAACCGTCAGGCCGCGATAGATGCCGTCGAACACGTCGATTTCCCACACGAAGCCTTCATGCTCCACGGTGTAGCGGATTTTTTCGATGATGAAGCCGGGGGCTGTGGTCAAAAGCTCTTCGGCGTCGGAAACGGGAATGTCATATTCATATTCGTCGCGTACGAGGCTGCCGACGCCGATCTTGATGGTCAGGGTCGCGGCATCGTCGCCTTTGATGCGCACGCGCACGGAACGGTCTTCCAGTGAGACGATGTAGCCCTGGCGAAAGCGCGTACGCGTCGCGATTTCCTCGCGCCAGCTCTCATCTGCCACCAGAAACTTACGTTCGATTTCTTTTGCCATTCAACAACCTGCCCGATTTGCAGGCACCCTAGCGCAAGCCACTGTCATGAAAAAGCAATGAAACTGAAATATTTCGTTTTGCCTCGACAGGTCAGGCTTTGCGCGGTAATTGATGCGCCATTCAATCGATTCAAAAGAGGAGACACCGCCATGGCCCAGGATTCCGAAAAGCTGCTTTCCATCCTGAAACTTCAGCCGGTGGTGCCTGTCCTTATCGTGGAGGATGTTGCCTCTGCCGTGCCGCTGGCCCGCGCGCTGGTGGAAGGTGGTCTGAAGGCCATCGAAATCACCATGCGCACGCCTGTTGCGCTCGACGCCATCCGCGCTGTTGCTGACGAGGTCGAAGGCGCGCATGTGGGTGCGGGCACCATTCTCAACGCCAAGGATTTCGAAGCGGCTGCCAAGGCTGGCTCTACCTTCATCGTCAGCCCCGGTATCAACAAAAGCGTGCTGGAAGCGGCCAAGGGTTCGAAGGTTCCGCTTCTGCCGGGTGCGGCAACCGCCAGCGAAGTCATGCATCTGCGCGACAAGGGCTACAAGGTTCTGAAATTCTTCCCTGCCGAACAGGCCGGTGGTGCGCCCTACCTCAAGGCGCTGTCTTCGCCGATTGCCGATGTCGTGTTCTGCCCAACCGGTAGTGTTTCGCTGAAAAACGCCAGGGATTATCTGTCTCTGCCAAACGTCGTTTGCGTTGGCGGTTCCTGGGTTGCGCCGAAGGAATTGATCGCAGCGGGTGACTGGGCGGGCATTACCAAGCTTGCTGCCGAAGCGGCAGCGTTGCGCGGCTGAGTGCGAGCGTTCACGACGGCGTGAACGCTGCGGCCATTTGTATTCGCATCCGGACTTCCTATCTCCTGTTTCACGATTGATTGACACAGGAGATTTGAATGTTCGACGCGAAAAAGCTTCTAGACCAGTTTTTGGGTTCGCAGGTGCCGGGCCTGTCGGGAAGCGTGCGGGACCGAGCCGGACAGGCCACCGAAATCGCGAAGAACAATCCGATGAAGGCAGGCGCCATTGCCGCTGCCATTTTCGGCACGAAGACTGGCCGCAAGCTGGCGGGTAACGCCGCAGCGGTGGGTGGCATTGCCGCTATCGCCGGTCTCGGTTACCTCGCCTACAAGAACTATCAGTCCGGCAAGACGCCGCAAACGGCACCGCAGCCGCAGCCGACACAGGAATTGCTGCCGCCGCCAACAGACTCGCCGTTTCATCCTCAGTCGGAAACGCTTTCCAACAATTTTGCGCTGACACTGGTGCAGGCCATGATTGCCGCCGCCAAGGCAGACGGCCATATCGATGAGGCCGAGCGCGCCCGCATCATGGAAAAGGTGCAGGTGTCCGAGCTTGATAGCGAAGCGGGCGCCTTCATCGAGAAAGAGTTGGCCGACCCGCTGGATGTCGACGCGCTGGTGGCCGCTGCCAAGACGGAAGAGCAGAAGGTTGAGCTTTACACCGCCTCCCGCCTGACCATTGAGCCGGACAGCCGCGCCGAGCGTGGGTATCTGGATCTGCTGGCTGGTCGTCTCGGCCTGCCGGATGCGCTGGTGGAGCATATCGAGGCAACGGTTTCGGCTGCGAAGGTGTAACCGGGTTAGATCGTTGGCAGCGGTGGGTGTGGCTCACCCCCCTCTGTCCTGCCGGACATCTCCCCCTCAGGTGGGGAGATCGACTCGCGGAGAGATCTCGCCCATATTCAACGCTGCGGATAGAGCTGGGTTCTAGCGCCCTGCCGATCTCCCCCCTTGAGGGGGAGATGCCCGGCAGGGCAGAGGGGGTAAGCCACACCCACCGCCACCCAATCCTCTGTTGTCTTTCCCCACCGCCTACCGTAAGTCTTCCCGTCATTTTATGAGAAAAAGAATGCGCGATCTCAGTCAGTTCAAAGGATGTCCAGCCCCGCAGCCCGTGACCCTGGAGGGGCGGTTCGTGACGGCTGTGCCGTTTGATCGGGAGCAGCATCTGGAAAAGCTGTGGAACGCGCTGGGTGGTCTTGGTATCAATGATCTGCTCAAATATTTCCCGCAGGATGGCTTTCTCAACTCGCAGGCCTTTGGCGACTGGATCGAAGGGGCGCAGAGTGCTTTTGGCTGGGTGACCCTGGTTTTTATCGAAAACGCCACCGGTGACGTGGTCGGTATGGCGAGCTATATGCGGCCGGACCCGAAGAACGGTGTGGTCGAGGTCGGCTCGGTGGCGCATGGGGTAAAGATGAAGCGCTCGCCGCTGGCCACCGAAGCGCATTATCTTATGGCTCGACATGTGTTCGACAATCTGGGTTACCGCCGTTACGAGTGGAAATGCCACAATGAAAACGAGGACTCCAAGGCAACCGCCAAGCGCTATGGATTCGTGTTCGAAGGCGTGTTTCGTCAGCATATGATCTCGAAAGGTGCCAATCGTGATACGGCATGGTTTTCGATGATAGATGGCGAGTGGCCACTGATCCGTCAGGCATTCGAGACGTGGCTGTCGCCCGACAATTTCGATGCAGACGGCGTTCAGAAGCGGAAGCTCGAAGACATTCGCGCAGGAATAACGGCATGACCGGTAAAAGCTCATCCTCCGCCATTGCAGCCGCCGCCATCCTGATTGGCTTCGGCCTGTTGTTCTTCATCATGCCGAAGATCACTTTGTGGCTGGCAGAACACTATTCCGTCTGGGTTGCCGCCGTCTTCGACGTCGTCGCCGTTCTGGCGTTCTTCCTGATCTTCTGGCTGAGGGCGCGCTATCAAAGGCGTGGAAACTAGGAGCGCCCGCGTTTTAGAAAGGATATCCATGGCTTTTCTCAAGTTCCTGACCGGCCTGTTCGGTTCGAAACAAGACGATGGACGGCTCGAAACGGGCGCGCTTCCAGCCGAACCGACCGCGGAAGAAGAAGAGCAATGGGACGAACATTTCTTCGAGGAAACCTGCCGCAAGCGTGACCGGTTCTGGGCCGAGGTGGGCGAAGTCGAGACCGATGTACTGGCGCACTTGATCAGCCCGTCCTTCACAGGCGGCCCGGACTGGCCAACGACACGTCAGGCCTATCGCGTCGTGCGCCGCAAGGATACGACCATCATTGCCACGGACGGCTTGTCCGACCCGTTCCGGGGTGTGGCCGGCGGTGAGAACGGTTTCGAGCTGGAGCTTTTCATCGAGACGCCCGATATCGATCCCGCGCATGCCGGGCAGGCGGGTGACATCAGCAGCATCGGCAAAAGCTGGGCCTTCGAAGTTCTTCAGAATGTCGCAGGCACGGTGGCTGGTGCAGGCGGCATCAACGAGCAGCTGGACCGCTACACCGTTCTGTCGGTCGAAGTGCCGGGGGTCAGCCAGTCGCATGCGGTGCAGACGCAGGTGCCCAAGCGCTTCATTACCGACGATGATTGTATCGGGGTTCTGATCGGTGCCCCAAATCCGGATTTTCAGACCGAGATTGCCGATATGCCTCTGTCCCCTGTCAGGATCGTGCCGATTACGATCATCACCGCCGCCGAGCTCGACCATATTCGCGCCAATGGCGCGGCGGAGCGGATGGAGCTTGTCGAAAAGCTGACTGCTAGTGGTGTGGGCAATGTCAGCGCGTTTACGCGACCGAACGTGCTGTAATCACTTGCACGGCTTCGGGCGTTTTCTATACGACCTGTGGGGGCGGTCCGTCCCGATGGGGTTTCGGATGGCCGATCATGCCGTAAGCTTCAGGCCGATGATGATGGCCGCTGCAATGGCCAAACCTGAGCAGGTCCAACCAATCAGACCTTTCAAGCCGTATCTTTGACTGGCATGAAAAGAAATGAAAACGCTTCTGGCCAGCCAGAGACCTATGGCGATGGTAACAGCTACGAGGGTCCAGTAGCCGATCAGGAAGAGCGTTGCGATCAAAAGCAGGATGGCGGCGAGGATAAAGATTCCGGTCTCTGCCCGCTGATATTCTTCATCTGTCCGGTCACCCCGGAAGCGGCGCTCGATCACGGAAAGGCCGACTTCCAATGCTGCCGTGATTTTGGTCAGCCAAGGTCCAGCTTTGGCTGCGACCATCAGGCGATCAACGGCCATGCCGATAATGAAAGCCGCCGTCAGCGATGCAGCGATCATCAGCCAAACCTTTGCAAGCGCATGGACTGATGCGCCCATATCGAAAATAGCTGTGCCAAGGACAAAGCCCAGAGCAGCACAGGCTATTGCGCAGAGCGTGTAACCTGCTTTCTTCGCCGAAAATGTCTCATCCAACGACGACATCCTGCACTCCTGTTCGCGCCGGAGTGCAACCTAAAGCGTTGGATGTCGATATTGTAGTAAAAAACCGTCGCTCACGCCTGCAAAGAGGCGCCCAGCAAGCCGAGCCCCATCAGAAGTACGAAAAGCGCCCCGGCAATTTCGATGCCGTGGGTGACACGAGAGGCTTTGGTGCTGCCGGGCCCCGCAAGCCGGACGGCGACGTCTTTGGCCTTGACGGCGAGAACCGCCAGCAGCGAAACGGTGATGGCGGTGCCGAGCGACATGGCAACGACCGAGAAGACACCACCCATCAGCAGCCCGTTCAGCACAGAGAAACTCATGACGATGATGGCACCGGAGCAGGGGCGAAGGCCGACAGCGATAATGGCCGACCACGCTTCCGTGAGGTTGAAGTTTCGCGACTGGAAAAGCGAGGGGTCGGGGGTGTGGGCTTTGCCGCAGGCATCGCAAATATCGCCGTTGCCGCTTTGCGCGTGGTCTGCAAAGACCGGTTTTCCCTGAAAACGCAAACCTGTGCCCATGCCGGTGCGGGGGGCGGGCGTGTCGCTCATGCCGCGTTGCGAGGTGATGTCGTTGCCGCCAAAGACCATGGCTGTGGCGGGCGCGACAGCGCCGGTGACCAGCGGCGTACGTGCCGGGGTTTCGCGCAGGAGGCTCCATATCTTGCGAAACAGCAACCATGCGCCGAAGATCGCGACCATGGCAAAGCTTGCAATTTCCATTGCCTGGGTGGCCTTGGTCATGGTGATGGAGGTGCCGCGCAGCACCAGGTAGGCGGCACCCACGAGTGCGATCGCCACCGCGCCTTGCAGCAGAGCCGAAATGAAGGAGATAAGAATGCCGCGCTTCAACTGCGTTTCATTGGCGATCATGTAGGATGAAATCACCGCCTTGCCGTGACCGGGACCGGCAGCGTGGAAAACGCCATAGGCAAAGGAGAGGCCAATCAGCGAACTCAGTGCCCACGGGTCTTCACGCATCGCTCTCAGCGCACCGGTCAGCGACCTGTAGAAGCTTTGCTGGTGAACGTTGATCCATTGAAAAAGCGGTGCGAGCGGGCCGCCGATGGAAATGGACGGTTCCGCCGAGCCGATGCCGAGAGGAGACTGGGCATGGGCCAAAGTTGCGGCCGCAAGGACAATTCCAAGCGCCAGAAATGTGCGTCGCAACTTTTTCAACACGTCAGCTCCAGTCGTGTGGCGAACAGTTTGGTCATGTCGGTGCCGGTCGGATCGTTGAAGAAGGCGTCCGTCAGGCTGCTCTGGTTCTGGGCGATGATCTCGTCTGGGTTAGGGCGCACGACCTTGTGCTTGCAGGCGGCCAGATGCGGGCCTTTCACGACGATATCGCTATCCTTGGCGAAATCGATGGCGGTGTACATGGTCGGGTCCCAGGCGCCGAAGCTCAGCGTGCCCTTGATCGGCAGCGGCTTTTGCGGCTTTACCGAAAAGAACATCAGGATCTGATTGTCCTTGTAATCGACGTGGATTGCATCCGGCTTGCCGAAATCGACCGCTTTTCCATTGAGTGTGATGAAGGTGTAGTAGGAAAACTCAGCCAGTGATTCATGCACCGTGTTGCCGATATCGGCCAACTCTTCCTTGTCCAGCTTCGCGTCGCTGTTTTTGTCGTAGTCCAGCACGACGCTTGCCGAAAACATTTCGTCGAAGCGCCAGATGTTGCGGACTTCCTGGACATTGCCGTTCGGTCCCTCGATGATTTCCATCCGGGCCTCGGCAAAAATGTGTGGATGTGCCATGGCGCTCAACGGCACAAGACAGGTTGACAGGCATGCAGCCACGGCGAGATTGACGTTTTTCATGGATGCCTGTCTGTTTCGATGATCGAATCTGCTGTGTGGATTTTAGTGCGAATTGGGACCGAATTTCGACTTGCTCGGATTTGTCTTGCCAAGGTCAGGCGTTCTTCCTGAACCAGTTCGACAGATAGTCCACGAAACTGCGGACCTTTGCGGGCAGGTAGCGGCGATGCGGATATACGGCGTAGATACCGCGATCACGCGATATGTCGTTATCGAAGAGGGTAACGAGTTCGCCGGACAGAATATGTGGCTTCGCGATAAAATCCGGCACGATGGCGACACCCAGGCTGCTGCGGGCCGCGCGCAACGTGGCTTGCGGGCTGTTGACCTCGATGGGGCCCGTCACGGCTACCGAATTGGTGCCGCCACCCGGCTCGAAGTAGCGGATGTGGTTGTGGAACCGGGAATTGGTATCGACGATGCACGGGACACGGCCCAGATCCTGGGGCGTGTCGAGCGGGCCGTAGCGCGCCACGAATTCAGGCGTGGCCACTGCATAGACGCGGAAATCTGCCAGCTTTCTGGCGATCATGCCGGAATCTTCGAGCTTCGTGATGCGGATGGCCATATCGAAATTTTCCTCGATCAGATCGACGAATCGGTCCTCGGCCACGATCTCCAGCGAAACCTCCGGATTTTCCTTGGCGAAATCGATAAGGCTCTGGCCCACATCCGCATCGATAAAGCTGCGTGGCACGGAAAGGCGCAGCTTGCCCTTGAGGTCGGCATTGTTTTCGCGAACGAGGTCGGCGAGATTGTCGATCTCCTTGAGTATGTCTGAGGCGGTGCGGTAATAAATGTGGCCCGCTTCCGTCATGGAGAACTGGCGCGTGGTGCGATTGAGCAGCAATGCGCCCAGATCGTCTTCCAGCTCGCGCACATATTTGGACAACAGCGCTTTGGATCGCCCGGTCTTGCGGGCAGCCGCGGAAAATCCCTCCGCTTCGACCACGTCAATGAAGGCACGAATACGGGTGAGAGTGTCCATCGAAATCTCCTGTTCGTTCCACATAATTGAACGCTTGGACGCCATCGTTCAAGAATAAAAGTGGCTGCCGAAAAAAACCGCAACATGATGAAAAAATCCCTTGATTATGACCGCGAATATTCTTATCTCCCGGTTGCCCAAAGTCGCACGTGCCCGTGTGTGTCCGCCGACCCTCGATGTGGTGAGGAAATCGGTAAGGTACCTGGAACTAACCCCTCCAGTCGCTATTCCGGCCAACCGGAAAATGCGAGGACATACGAAGCAACGACGGTGCGGGCCTTTCTGGTTCTCTGCCGGCTTTCCATCAGCCGGGGTACTAAAGAGGCACACCATCATTGCCGTAAGTGCGGTTGGGGATGATTCCCGCCAATCCCATGGCAGACAAAGCCGAACGATGCTCTTGGCAGGGCGTTGTTCACAATTGCGCCTTGAGCGTATGCGACTGATTCAGCGTCTCCACCAGCTGGACCTTTGCGCATATCTTGAGCGCCCTTTGTCCTCTGGATTTTTTCCAGAGCCGGAACATTCGAGGGAATATAACAATGACGACTGCACGCATCCTCGACTTCATCAAGACGCGCCGCCCGGAAGGTCCCTGCCTTGTGGTTGACCTCGACGTCGTGCGCGACAATTTTCATGCGTTCCGGCACGCGCTGCCCAACAGCTCGATCTATTATGCCGTGAAGGCAAACCCGGCTCCGGAAATCCTGAAGCTGCTGGCCTCCATGGGCTCCAACTTCGATTGCGCCTCCGTGGCTGAAATCCAGATGGCGCTGGATGCCGGTGCAACGGCAGACCGTATTTCCTATGGCAACACGATCAAGAAGGAACGCGATGTCGCGCGCGCCCATGCGCTCGGTATCGACCTCTTTGCCGTCGATAGCCACGAGGAAGTCGAGAAGGTTTCCCGTGCAGCGCCTGGCGCACGCGTTTTCTGCCGCGTCCTGACGGATGGCGAAGGTGCCGAATGGCCGCTGTCACGCAAGTTCGGCTGCGTTCCGCAGATGGCCGTTGATGTGCTGGTCTATGCTCATCAGCTGGGTCTGGAATCCTACGGTGTGTCCTTCCATGTCGGTTCGCAGATGATGAATCTCGACGCATGGGATGCGGCCCTGGGCGATGCCAAGCGCGTTTTCGGCTCGCTGGCCAAGCAGGGCATCCACCTGCAGATGGTCAACATGGGCGGCGGCTTCCCGACGAAGTACCTGCGTGACGTGCCTGCTGCCGAAGAATATGGCCATGCCATCGACACGGCGCTGCGCAAGCACTTCGGCAATCAGATTCCGAAGACCATCATCGAGCCCGGTCGCGGCATGGTCGGCAACGCCGGTGTCATCAAGGCGGAAGTCGTGCTTGTTTCGCGCAAGTCCGACAACGACAATCACCGCTGGGTGTTCCTCGATATCGGTAAGTTCGGCGGTCTGGCCGAAACCATGGACGAAGCCATTCGCTACCCGATCCGTACCGAGCGGGACGAAGATGCGATGGAAGCCTGCGTTCTGGCCGGTCCGACCTGCGACAGCGCCGATGTGCTCTACGAGAAGAACATGTATCCACTGCCGGTTTCTCTGACAATCGGCGATGAAGTTCTGATTGAAGGCACGGGTGCCTACACGACCACCTACTCGGCGGTCGCCTTCAACGGTTTCGAGCCGCTGAAGTCCTATGTGATCTGAGCGAATGCTGCCTGTCTGGGGGCAGGCAGCATTCTCGAAGGTCCTCCCGTTCCGACTTTGCCATGCGCGATGGCGCAAACCCTGCTTGCCGCACCTCTGTCCAGCCGAGGAGAAGCGCGCCTGACGGGTCGGAACGGTTCCATTCGCAGTTTCAATGCAGCCTATCGTCTCTTTGGCAGCTCAGTCGTTGCGGGACGTTTTTTATTCGGGTGCCGCTAAGTGGGCGGCTTGGTGACGGGAGGCCGGGATGGCCGCTGTTCTCAACTCTGTACGTGCATTCTTTTCACCGCAGACATTTCATATCGATTCCGAAAATCCTGGCGACGTCGTTGCGCGTGAGAGCCTGCTTGACCGGGCGATGGGTCCCGGTCGCCGTCGCAAATCCTCAGAAAAGCTGCGTGCCGGTCGCGTGCCGGCTGACGGTCTGGCACTGGTTGCCCGCGATGAGGACGGCCACGTCATCGGCACGGTTCGGCTGTGGAATGTAGAAGCGGGTGTCAGCCTTCAGGGTCGCCCGGTGAACGCGCTGCTGCTGGGGCCGCTTGCGGTCGACAGTGGCCACGAGGGCAAGGGAATCGGTGCTGCGCTGATGCGCGCTGCCATTTCCGAGGCAGCCCGTCGTGATCACGGTGCCATCCTTCTGGTCGGCGATGCGCCTTACTACGAGCGCTTTGGTTTTTTCGCAGGCCCGGCTCAGCATCTGGTCATGCCCGGCCCATTCGAGCGCTCGCGTTTTCTGGCACTGGAGCTGAAAAGCGGCTGGCTCGACGGCGCCGCAGGCATGCTCGTTGCCAGCGGTCGCAAACTGTCCTGATAACGGATTGAGACGAGACGGCAAGGGGTGTGGCTAAGCCATCACCCCTTGATCGGCGTTTCCGGCACCGGCGTCACGACTTTTTTGTCGCCGAGCCATCCCAGCACATTGTCCGCCACCAGATCGGCCATGGCGTTGCGTGTCGGCACCGACGCAGACGCGACGTGGGGTAGCAGCGTTGCGTTGGGCAGGGACAGAAAACCTTCCGGGACCTTCGGCTCTTCATAGAAGACATCAAGGCCAGCCGCACCCAGCGTGCCATCCTGAAGCGCTTTCAACAGAGCATCCTCATCGACGCTCGAGCCGCGACCGACATTGATGAAGACACCGTTCGGACCCAGCGCCTGAAGAATTTCGGCGTCGATGGCCTTATGCGTCTGAGGTGTTCCCGGCACGATGCAGATCAGCACGTCGACGTCCTGTGCCATTTCCTTGAGCGAAGCGTAATAGGCATAGGGTAGTTCGGAACGCTGGCTGCGTGTGTGATAGCCGATTTCGACCTTGAAGGGCTCCAGCCGCTTGGCGATTTCCTGCCCGATACGACCCATGCCGAACAGGCCAACCTTGCGGTTGCGCAGCGAAAAAGGTGACAGAGCAAACGGTCCTTCGCTGACCCATTTCCCCTGGCGCAGATGAGTCTCGGCCTGATAGAGGCGGCGCACCGTGTTGATGAGCAGAGCAATCGTGGTATCTGCCACTTCATCGTTCAAGACATCGGGCGTGTTGGTGACGATGATGCCGCGCGAAGCCGCATGTTTTACGTCCACGCCATCATATCCAACACCGAAATTGGCAATGACCTCCAGCTTCGGCAGTGCGTCCATCCAGGCGGCGTTGAAGCTGCCGGAGACGGCGACCGCACGGATGCGCTCTGCCACATCGGCGGGGAGGGACGGTTGTGGCCCTGAAGGCGCGGTGACGATTTCCACCTGTCCTTCGAGGCGCTCCAGAACACGCGGATGAATCTTGCCGGGAACGAGTACGGTGGCTTTGATGTCTGACATGCGCGGCTATTCCTCCTATGAATTTGGACGCAAGCTAACCCATAGATTTACGAACCGAAACCCGTCTTGTGCAAAGATTGGTACGCTTTATCGAAAGGCCGCAAATAGGGTCGTTTCAGACTGGGGCGATATGACCGCAGTTGGCCCAAATCGATTATTTCAAGTTTATCCCATCTGCTTCGACTTTGGAAAAAAAGCGTTTGCCCCGGCAGTTCGAGGGTTACTCGGCGCTGAAAGCTCATCTGCCCAAACAAAAGAAGACCCACTTGACAGCCGATCCAACGAAGCGCATTGTACCAATCGGTAAAGTAATTACCAATTGGTACAAATCTTCAGAATGGAAGGAAATTGTCATGTCACGCCCGCCGCTTCCACCCTTCACCCATGACACTGCCGTCGAAAAGGTTCGTTTGGCCGAAGACGGCTGGAACAGCCGCGATGCCGCCAAAGTCGCTCTGGCCTATACGCTCGACACACGCTGGCGCAACCGTGTGGAGTTCTGCAGCACGCGTGATGAGGCGCAGTCCTTCCTGACGCGTAAGTGGAACAAGGAGCATGAATACCGCCTCATCAAGGAACTCTGGGCCTTCACGGGCAATCGCATTGCGGTGCGCTATGCTTATGAATATCGTGACGACAGCGGGCGCTGGTTCCGCGCTTATGGTAACGAGAACTGGGAATTTGCCGAGGACGGTCTGATGGCGCATAGACATGCAAGCATCAACGAAATGCCGATCGCTGAAAGCGAGCGCTTGTTTCACTGGCCGCTGGGTCGGCGGCCAGACGATCACCCAAGCCTTAGCGATCTTGGTCTTTAAGAATGGCACGTTTGGTCGCAGAACGATCTGACGCCATTGCCCCATTGGCCGAAGTGTTTCGAGAACATGGCTATGAGGGTGCAAGCCTTGCCCTGATCGGCAAGGCAACGGGCCTCGGCAAGGGTAGCCTCTACCACTTCTTTCCCAACGGAAAGGAAGAGATGGTACAGGCTGTGCTCGCAGAAATCGGGCAATGGTTCGAAGATGCCATATATGCCCCTCTCCAAGACGGTATAGATGCCGATGGCTCTATCGAAGCAATGCTGGATGCTGTCGTAGACTACTTCAGATCAGGCCGGCGCGTGTGTCTTGTCGGTGCTCTGGCTGTGAGCAACACGCGAGATCGCTTCGCCGATGCCATTCGAGGATATTTCGCAAGCTGGGTGGATGCCTTGCAATCAGCGCTTATTCGGCAGGGCCGGGACAGAGATCTGGCCCGTATTCTCTCTGAAGAAGCCGTACTTTCCATACAGGGAGCGATTGTTCTGTCGCGCGCTCTAGACGATCCAGCCGTATTCCAACGCGCCATCGACCAGCTTCGGGGCCGATTGGTAGCACAATGAAACGTTCGCTTAGGACAATCATCAAACGCCATCGGTAAAATCGCGTGCGTGGCACCAGTCAGTAGTTGCGCGATACCTACGTCCCGGAGATGACTCGTAGAAAGGACCGTAGCTGCGGCGAATGGCCTGCGCCTTGTCCTGTCATTTCGCCAGCTATCGGAACAGACGTCTAACTGCGTGGAACGCAGGGGCTGGTGGATTGGCGAATGCGCATTTCCGGCTTGATCAGGTGGATACCGTCGGGTTCGTGGCTGCCCGCCAGACGATCCAGCAGTGCGCGCGCAGCAAGCCGCCCGACTTCCGCCTGGCCGTTTGAAACGGTGGTGAGGGCAGGGGTGGCAATGGCTGCCTCTTCCAGATCGTCATAGCCCGTGACGGAGATGTCCTTGCCCGGCACGAATCCTGCGCGGGAAATGCCGTTCATCAGTCCGATGGCGACGAGGTCGTTCCAGCATACGGCAGCGGTCGGTTTTTGCGGAAGCGAGAGGAAGTTGACGGCAGCTTCGAAACCGCCCTGCTTGGAGCGGGCGCCGGGAATGCGCAGGTTGGGATCGACCTCTATACCCGCCTTTCGCAGCGCGTTGACATAGCCCTGATAACGGTCGCGGCCAGTCGAGGTCTGGTCCGTTCCGCCCACCATGGCGATGGTGCGGTGACCGAGGCTGATGAGGTGATTGGTCGCCAGCGAAATGCCGTAGCTGTCGTCGCCGCGGAAGGTCGGCATATCCACGCCGTCCATGGAGCGCGCCACCAGGATGGCGGGCATGCCGTTTTCTTCGGCCAGCGTCATGTCTTCCAGCGGCGTGCCGATTGCGGGTGACATGATGATGCCGTCGCTGCCCAGCTGTAGCAGCGTTTCAATGAAAGTGCGTTGTTTTTCGACGGAATCGTAGTGGTTGGACAGGATGAAGGTCTGGCGGCTGCGGTCCAGCTCGCTTTCGATCGCTTTCAGAATTTCGCCGTAGAACGGGTTCATCACGTCATGGAAGACGACACCGATAATGCCGGAACGGGATGTGCGCAGGCTGGCGGCACGGCGGTTATAGATATAACCCAGCGCGCGGGCCTGTTCCTTGATCT
Source organism: Rhizobium sp. Leaf262 (assembly GCF_001422245.1). Taxonomy (GTDB): domain Bacteria; phylum Pseudomonadota; class Alphaproteobacteria; order Rhizobiales; family Rhizobiaceae; genus Agrobacterium. The sequence goes on along the minus strand of NZ_LMMM01000018.1, from coordinate 276,680 downwards.
TTTCACGCGTGTCGGCGGCCACCAGCGGGCTGTCGCGCAGGGCAAGCGAAATCGTTGCGGTAGAAAGCCCAAGGCTTTCGGCAATGGTAGAAAGTTTGATTTTTTGCGCCACGGTCCCCTCCTACGGTCACGCAATCCGCCGAAACGGCATTTAAATTGTGACTAAACAATTTAAATAAAGCGCGCAACCGATTTAAGATTTAGGGAGAGTACTTCAACAGGATTTCAAAAATTTAATCGATTAATTCAGGCGACTGCAAATTCGTGTCGATGGCTCGCAGCAACTTGACCACCGTTTTCACTTCTTTTGCGGAGAGGCCTTCTATGGCGCGGGCATTGCAATCGGCAAGCGATGCATGGATGTGTTCGACGCTTTTCAGGCCTGCTTCTGTCAGCTTCACCATGGTCAGCCGCCCATCTCCATCGCCCGCGCTGCGCTCCACGAAGCCCTGGGCCTCCATGCGGCCGATGGTGCGGGTCATGGTAGGGGCCTTGACGCCCAGCTTGTGCGCAATCTGACCGGGCGACATGCTGCCCTCCTGCGCCAGCGCCAGAATGACGCCATCCTGTCCGGCGTAGAGGCCGCTTTCGGCAAGGTTGTGGCTGAGCGCAGTGCGCATCGAACGCGCCGCCTGTGTGATGGTCTGCGCCAGTTCGTCGGGGCCGAAGGGCAAATCCTTCTTCTTGCCCGCCTTGGCTTTCTTAGCCGACTTGCTCTTCTTCGCCAGCTTATCCTTGCTCATCAGCAAATGCCTTTTCTGAAATCGCGGACGACTATATGGTCTTGGCAACACTTAACGAATGCAGCCGCAGATCGCCAGATGCCACACACATATACGCATTATCACGACAACAATGTAACATCAGCGTTTTCGACGCAAAACGATGCTATAGCGGTGCTGCCCCTGGGTGCACACGAACAGCACGGACCGCATCTGCCATTCGAAACCGATACGCTCATCGTTGAGGGCATTGTCACGCGGTTGAAGCAGGCCTTGCCGAGCGATGCACCCATTCGTTTCCTGCCGGTCGAGCCTGTCGGCTACTCCATCGAGCATATGGATGTGCCGGGGACCAGGACGCTCAGCTTCGATGAGGCGGTTCATCGCTGGCTTGAAATCGCTAAAGCGCAGCATCGCGATGGCATCCGAAAATTCGTGATGCTGAATGCCCATGGCGGCAATTCGCCGTTGATGACAATCGTTGCGACGGAGGCGCGGGTTCGTTTCGACATGCTTGCGGTTGCCACCAGCTGGACCCGCTTCGGCATGCCGGAAGGCCTTATTTCACCGCAGGACAAGGCCATCGATATTCATGGCGGCGATATCGAGACTTCCGTAATGCTGGCGCTTCATCCAGAGGCGGTCGATATGGGCAGGGCCGCCGCTTTTTCCTCTCGCCAGAGCGATTTTATCGCCCGCTTCAAGCATTTACGTGCTTATGGTCCACATGCTTTCGGCTGGCGCATGTCGGATCTCAACGCACAGGGTGTGGCGGGCAATGCGGCGGCGGCAACCGCGCAGAAGGGCGAACGCATCATCGCCCACGCACTGGCCGGACTGCTTGAACTTCTGGAAGACGTGCGTGCCTTCGACATGAATTTGCTTGAAAGCAGCGTTCAAAAAACTTCGGCAGATTCTCTTTGAACTCGATCCGCCAGACGCCTATATGAACGGCAACGCTTTCAAAGGCCGCCCCGCGGCACATCTCATTCGAGGTTCCTCATGACCGAAGCAGCAACGACCATCAAGCCCATTCCCGTGACCGTCCTGACCGGCTATCTGGGGGCAGGAAAAACAACCCTGCTCAACCGCATCCTGTCGGAAAACCACGGCAAGAAGTATGCCGTCATCGTCAATGAATTCGGTGAAATCGGCATCGATAACGATCTCATCGTCGAATCGGACGAAGAAATCTACGAGATGAACAATGGTTGCGTCTGCTGCACCGTGCGCGGCGACCTGATCCGCGTGGTGGAAGGGCTGATGCGTCGCCCTGATCGTTTCGACGGCATCATCGTTGAGACGACCGGTCTTGCCGACCCCGTTCCTGTGGCCCAGACATTCTTCATGGATGACGACGTTCGCGCCAAGACAGAACTCGACGCCGTAGTGGCCCTTGTCGATGCCAAGCATTTGCCGCTGCGCCTGAAGGACAGTCGCGAAGCTGAGGACCAGATTGCCTTTGCCGATGTGGTCATCATCAACAAGACCGATCTCGTGACACCGGAAGAACTGGCCGTCATCGAAGACATCGTGCGTGCCATCAACCCATCCGCCCGTATCCACAAGGCGACACGCTCCGGTGTGGACCTTGCCCGCGTTCTGGATCAGGGTGCATTCAATCTGGAACGTGCGCTTGAAAACGACCCGCACTTCCTCGAGCACGATCATGACGACCATGTTTGCGGCCCCGATTGCGACCATGACCATGGGCACGATCATCACCACGACCACCACGGTCATGACCATGATCACCACCGCCATGACCACGATCATGGGCATCACCATCACGGCGAAGTCTCTGCCATCCACGACATCACGGTCCAGTCTGTTTCCCTGCGTGGCGGTGAGATGAATGCCGAGCGTTTCTTCCCGTGGATCCAGAAAGTGACGCAGACGGATGGCCCTAACATTCTGCGCCTCAAGGGCATCATTGCCTTCAAGGACGATGCGGAGCGCTACGTGGTGCAGGGCGTGCACATGATCATTGAGGGCGATCACCAGCGCGCCTGGAAAGATGGCGAAAAGCGCGAAAGCCGCCTCGTCTTCATTGGTCGCAACCTCGATCGCGAAAAGCTGGAAAACAGCTTCAACGCTTGCGTCGCTGCCTGATATAATGGTTTCGTCATCCTCGGGCTTGTCCCGAGGATCTGACCACCTCGCCACCGCCGGGAGGCTTGGATGCTCGAACAAGCCCGAGCATAAGGCATGACGACGGATAAGAGTGCATGGTCTGCTGAACCTTTGCTACCGAATAAAACAAACACGAAAGACCACTGACCCATGCCCACCGTTGCTCCTCTTGACCTCGAAGGCCACGTCGTTGCGACGCATTTTCTGGGCGATATTCCGCTGTTTGCCACGGCTTCCGGCAACATCCACCGGCTGGATGGCGGCGAAAAGGTCATGGAGGCGCATAAGGGTCTGCTGACATGTGTGCGTGATCCCTATAGCGCCACGCTTCTGACGGGGGGCGAAGATGGCAAGGTTCTGCGTATCGGTCACGATGGCTCAGCCACAGAACTCGCGCATGTCCCGCGCAAATGGATCAGCGTGGTGGCAGGCGGGCCGCAGAATGCGGTCGCTTACGGCGTCGGCAAGTCCAGCTTCGTGCGCCTGAATGACGGCACGACGAAGGAATTCAAGGAGGAGCGCACGGTCGAGGCGATTGCCTTTGCGCCCAAGGGTCTGCGTATTGCGGCTGCACGCTACAATGGTGTGACGCTGCATTGGGTGGCGAGTGCCGGTGACCCGATCGATCTGGAATGGAAGGGTGCCCATACGGGCGTGACCTTCTCCGCCGACGGGAAATTTCTCGTGACCACCATGCAGGAAAATGCCCTGCATGGCTGGAAGATGGAAAGTTCCAAGGCAGGCATGGATGCGCGCCATATGCGCATGACCGGATATCCTGCCAAGGTCAAATCCATCTCCTGGTCGCACAAGGGAAAATGGCTGGCCTCATCAGGTGCACCGGCAGCCATCGTCTGGCCGTTTGCAGGCAAGGACGGCCCGATGGGCAAGGCGCCGCTGGAACTTGGCACGCGTGCCAACATCATGGTCACTCATGTTGCGTTCCACCCGCTGGAAGAAGTTCTCGCAGTCGGTTTTGCCGATGGAATGATTCTGGGCGTGCGCGTGGCCGACCAGAAGGAAGCGCTGCTGCGCCGTTCTGGCAAGGGTGCGATTACCTCCATGGCCTGGAGTAACACCGGCAAACTGCTGGCCTTCGCCTCTGAAGCGGGCGACTGCGGCATCGTCGATATTTCCGCTTAACCACCAGACAATGGAAGGGCGGCGTCGAAACGCCGCCCTCTGTCTTTTACCATACCAGCTCCACTTGCGGGCGTCCGTTCGACGTCCTCTGCGCCGTGCGCCCGGTCGTGTCGACATTGCAGTGGACGCGCTGCCGGAACGCAGAAAAGCTGTCGAAGGTCACCACATCGACGGGATCGTCGAAATGCAGCGTCAATCGGTAGCGTTCCGGCTCGCCACCCAACGCTTGCACACCCAGAACTGAACCCGTGAAGGGCTGTCCGAGATAAAATCCGCTGACGCGTGAGCCCAGCATATAGGGGTTGAAGGGTGGTCGGTTGCCCACCGCAGCGTAGAGCGTGTTCCAGTCGCGGTAGCCGAATTGCACGGCTACCAGTTCCAGTGCACGTGAATGGCTGATCATCTGGCCTTCCTGCGCCAGACTTCTACGCAGGCGTTTGGCCTGATCTTTCAAACTGTCCAGACCCGGTAATTGTCCATGATTCCGCATGGCGGTTCTCCGTCACTGGCATGCGCATTTCAGGGGAGTCCGCGTTGCCGCCGTATCACATGCCCTTGAAGGGGATGACCGTATCGGATCGATTGCGAGAGTTTCACCAAAGCCCTGAGGGCTCGCGGACGGCCGGGACTCTCACCCGAGAACCATTCTCTAGCCGATCCATTCGTTTCCGTCAAACGACCCGCTTGCAGCGCCTGACATGAAAAAAGGAGAGCATGTCTGCTCTCCTTTCATCTGGCCTTGAAGGCGTCACGGCCGTCTTTCGTCACGTTCGACCTTGTCGGGGACCCAACCACATCAAACGGCGGGGACTGTCCGGTGGTCAGGACAAAACCGAGCGTGCCTGGGACATGTCATGGCGCGCCTCGCTGGCAGATGGAAGTGGCCTAGTGGCGGCGCTTCTTCTTGTTATATCCACGATCGTTGTCATTGCCGCTGCCGATGGCATCGACGGATGTTCTGTTGCCGTTGAGAATACCGCTCAGCAGGCCGGTTCTGTTCCCGTTCAGGACGTCATTGCCCGACAGGATGTTGCCGACACCCAGGTCGACATTGGGTGACACGTTGATCAGGCCGCTCCTGTTGCTCTTGCCTGAAAGAAGGCCGCCCAACAGTCCGCCCGCATGAGCAGGGGCCATGGAAGCAACGGTAAGAACGATGGTGGCACACGCGATTTTCTTCAGCATTTCTCTCTCCTTTGAACTGTTGAACAACGCCCTCCGGCGTGTCTGGACAGTACAATTAGGATGATCTAATGCAAGCATATGCTAATGTTATAATAAATCGTTAATATTAATAGATTCAAGTTTAATAATGGTAGAGGCATTACGTCCCGGCGATTTCCGATAACCAATGCGTAGCATCACAAGCCGCACAAGGCTTGACGATAAGGCATCTCGTTAACCATCTATCTATAAGATATCTCTCAATTAGATATTGGAGATACATATGGTCCTGCGCATAGCCGTTGCGTTGCTCATCTGCAGTGTCTGCGCGCGTGCGGCGGCTGCGGACCCCAGCATCAGCACCAATACGGAAGTGACCTATGACACGAACTATTTTGGTGACGCCAACAAAATAGCTGCTTTCAGCCTGCGGACCACACTGGGCTTTGATGGCGAAATCGAGCGGGAGGGGACGAAATTCGTCTATTCCTTCAATCACCAGGAGGTGCGCGTTCCGCACTTCAGCTTTGCCAACGAGCATAATAGCTGGGTGAATTTTACGTTGACGAAGAGACTTTCCGACCGGCTGGAATGGAGCGCGCAGATGCGCGGCACACGCAGTGATGCGGGTGATATCCTGGCCAAGGTGGACGATGACGTTTTCGGTTATCGCCGTCTCGATCACAAGCTCGACCTGTCCACAGCAGCAACGCTTGACGCTTTTGGTGGAAAAAATATCGTCACGGCCAGCTACACTGGTCTGATGAAGGGCAAAGCGCACATTCCCTCTTTGCCGCCTGTCAGGCTGGAAGCGAACGAAGCGCTGCTTGGACTTAAGGTAGAGCATGTGCGCGCCCTGGGCAGCCATGAGGTTGGCGCGACCCTTGCCTACAACGCCAGCCTTGTTCCTGATAGCCAGCAGATCTATGAGCGCTTTCCCGCTACCAATCTTCGCGGTTCGCTGGCCTATGGCCGCAAGTTCGGAAAGACACTCGCTGTTTTGATGGAGGCGGGGCTGACGACGATTGCAGGAGATGAGGTCAGCAATCAGGTCAAGCGGACCCGGCCTTATCTGCGCGCGGAAGCCGAGTGGGCATTGACCGATAGGCTGGCACTGGCAACCGGCTTTTCACAGGATTACGCGCTTTACGATCTCGACGATCCGCTGGGCGAATTCCAGCGCCGCTGGAAAGCGGTCATGAAAACAAAACTCACTCCAAAGCTGGGCTTCGATCTGTCTTTGGAGCGCACCCATAAAGACTGGATTTTCTACGACTATAACAGCAGCGAAAGACGCCTCGTTGCGACCCTGGCCTATGATGCGGGCCATGATCGCACGCTGGAAGTGGAGTTCTCTCGCCTCCTGCACGACGAACCCGATGAAACTGCCGCGTATCGCGGCAGCAGTGTTTCAACACGGTTCAGCGGCCATTTCTAGACGTCGCAACCATCAGAAGCGGTAGGTTACGCCTGCACCGATCAGCCACGGATCGATCTTTGCCGTGCCACTGATATCGCCCAGAGCCGTATGGGTTGCGCTCCACTTGGTTTCGAGGAAGATTTTCTTCACGTCGAAGTTTACACCCCAATTTTTGGTCAGCATGTAGTCGAAACCCACCTGGACGGCGGCTCCGAAGTCGTTCTTCACATCGAGGTTGGTGAATCCGGCTTTTTCGGACTGGTTGTAGAACAGTGAATAGTTCACGCCAGCGCCCACATAGGGTTTGAAGGCGCCGAAATTCGTGAAGTGGTACTGCAATGTCAGCGTTGGTGGCAAAAGCCATGTCTTGCCCACATCGATCTCACCCAGTGCGCCGGTGGTGTTGATCTTGGCAAAGGTCGTGCCGAGGATGAGTTCTGCGGCGATATTGTCGGTGAAGAAGTAGCTGATATCGAGCTCGGGGATAACAGTGTCCGAATATGCCAGGCCCGTGCCCGGTTGGCCGTTGATCGTGCCGCTGTCATGCGTGATGACGCCGAGGCCGCGCACGCGCAGCATCCAGGGGCTTGCCGCGGCAATCGCTTCTTCCGCCGTGGGCGCGGGCGAAAATGCAGTAAGATCGGCAGCCTGCATGGTCGCTGGCAGCGACAGGCAGAAAGTGGATGCCATCAGGGCGGCGGTGCTTAAACGGGCGAACATGTCTCTCTCCTTGATCAATCCGGAGAGGCGGGTCATTCGGCTCGCATCTCCTTGTCGCCAATAAGCACGTGCGCGCGTTGCAACTGTTGAGGCAGATCAAAGGAAACAGCAAAGGCGCATCCCAATGCGCCCGTTTATTTTAGAATATTAAGTTATATTAATAAATATTCTCGCCTTTTAATATTAATGGAAAATACAGATATTCAGTAAAGTATAAGTAAAAATAGACATCCGATGCCTGATTCTGAGAACTGCTCGAGATGAACTTGAGCCTGAGAGAAAAATGAGCATGCCGGCGGCCGCACTTTATAGCCGTCAGTGATTTCGTAATGCCAGGATGCCGTCGACCGGCAATGACCACTTTCCTCTCCATCCTCTGGGTTTTGGGCAATGAAACTATCGATTTCGGCTATCGTCACTGCAAGCGGAATGGCTCTAGCGACCGGCATCACGCTCACGCTTCTGATGGGCGCTTATGCGCTCGACACGCTGAAGGTCAATGGCCCGATCTATCAGGAAATCGTCGACAGCAAAGATTTGATCGCCGACATTCTGCCTCCGCCTTTGTACCTTATCGAAACCTACGCCTTGACCAATGAAGGCGCGCTGGATGCGAGCAGGCTGACCCGGAATATCGAGCGGATCAAGGTTCTCAAGGGGCAGTATCAGGAGCGCCGGGAGTATTGGAAGACAACCACGCTTCCCGATAGCCTTAAAGAGAAACTGCAAAACGATGTCCTCATCAAGGGTGATGCCTTCTGGAAGCTGTTGGAGACGGAAACGCTGCCGACGCTCATGACCGGCGATACGGCCAGGATCACGGCATCGCTTCCCGCGCTCAGCGCCAGGTTTCATGAGCATGAAGATGCGGTGAACCAGTTGGTTGATATGGGCACGGTTTACGGCAAGCAGAAAGAAATCGACGCTGCGGCGCAGACAGATTTTCTGAAAAACACCAATTACACGCTTGGCGGCCTGTTGATTGCGCTGAGCATTGCTTCCACGATCTTTCTGCGCCGCCGGGCCATTGCCCCTCTGAATGAGATCACCGGTGCCATGACCCGTATGGCAGACGGCGATCTGGATCATGCTCCGCCGCATCTGTCGCGTCGGGATGAGATAGGGGCAATGTCACGGGCGCTTGCCGTTTTCCGCGATGCGGGGTTGGCGAAGTGTCAACTCGAACACGATGCCGAGGAGGCGCAGCGGGTGAGTGCGCAGGAGCGCCAAGACCGTGAGAGAGAGCGGATGGCCGAAGCCGATGCATTGCGCTTTGCCATCGATGAGCTGGGCCGTGGACTGAACAACCTGTCCAACTGCGATCTGCGCTCGACGCTGGATCGCCGGTTCGATGCCAAGTTCGAAACGTTGCGCGCTGATTTCAACGCCACCGTCACAACGTTGCAGGTCACGCTTGGCAATATTCTGAATGAAACAGACAATCTGCGCCAGCAGGGCCAGGACATGCACGGAGCCGCCAACGATCTATCTCGCCGCACCGAACAGCAGGCGGCTGCGCTGGAGGAGACGGCAGCGGCACTGGAAGAAGTTGCGTCGACCGTAAAGACGGCGACTGCGCGGGTCGATGATACGCGCGATTTGGTCAAGGAGGCGCGCCTCTCCACTGCACAATCGTCCAGTGTTGTCGGCGAAGCAATTCTGGCCATGCAGCGCATCGAAACCGCCTCGGGCGAGATACGGTCGATCATCGGCACCATCGACGAGATCGCGTTTCAGACCAATCTGCTTGCTCTCAACGCAGGCGTCGAAGCCGCTCGCGCCGGAGAGGCTGGAAAGGGTTTTGCCGTCGTTGCACAGGAAGTTCGCGAGCTTGCGCAGCGATCTGCCGTGGCCGCACGCGAAATTCGTGGTCTGATCGGCAAATCAGGCGAGGAGGTGGAAAGCGGTGTCAGGCTCGTGCAATCCACCGGTAATGCACTCACCCGGATCGAGGATTTCGTTTCGCGTATCGATATGAATGTCGACAGCATCGCCACAGGCGCGCGTGAGCAATCCGTGGGCCTTCAGGAAATCAGCACCAGCGTCCACAGCCTGGACCAGATGACCCAACACAATGCCGCAATGGTGGAGGAAACCAACGCGGTCAGCCAGAGCATCGCCCAGGCAACCACGGCTCTGTCGGCCATGGTCGGTACCTTCAAGGTGATACGGGACAGCGGCACGCTGAGGGCTGCGTAAAGCTCCATCTCGACACCGGCAGTGGTGCCGGGCCGGGGCGGGCATCACGCGTTGCGCTTTTGGTAGGCTCTCACGGCATTGCCAAAGGCTTCGAACAGCGCGCGCGATGGCGCATCGCTTTCGGCCCAGTATTCCGGGTGCCATTGCACCCCAACGGCAAAACCCTTGGCATCGATAACGGAAACAGCCTCGATCGTGCCGTCCTGTGCCGTCGCCTCGACCTGCAACCTTGGTGCCGTTTGTGCGATAGCCTGGCGGTGCAGTGAATTGATCTGCACTTCGCCAGCCATGCCCAGATGCCGGGCGATGCAGGACCCTTCACGGATATGCACCGGCTGACGAATGGCGAAGGCCTCGTCACGGTCGACGTCAGCGGGTTTGCGGTGGTCCCAGATGCCGGGTTGTTCCTGAATTTCGCTGGCAAGCGTGCCGCCCAGCGCCACGTTCAGTTCCTGAATGCCGCGACAGATGGCCAGCATGGGCATGCCACGCTCGATGGCCCGGCGAATGAGTGCCAGGCTCGTCGCGTCGCGACCGGGATCGAACGGGCCGTCGGTCTCCCTGGCGTCCGCGCCGTAGAGCGACGGGTGGACGTTGGTGGCCGATCCAGACACCAGCAAACCATCGACGCGATCCAGAATGGCGTCGACATCGTTGCCCTCCTCGAAGGCGGGAACGATGAGCGACATGACATTGGCGACATTCAGCGCTGCTGCGAGATACTGAGTCTGGGCGGCATGCCACTCGGCCCCGTCGAGATGTCTGATATCGGCAGGGATGGCGATGATGGGTCTGGACATGGTGGCTCCGGCTTGATGTGCCCCTGTTTTGCGACTGCGAAGGGTTGTCGTCAAGCGCCGTTTTCGGTCTCGTCGCAAAGCATCTTCGTCTAAAGTATAGGAACGGCGTGATTTATTTCAGTTGATTATAATTTTTTATGTGCGCGCGCGAAGAACTGTGCCCCGGCAGCGGCTTATTCTTGGTGCGGACGCTTGTCAGTTGCCAAGGCCCGTGCTTTCTTCTTGCCAAGCCTGATAGCGGAGGGGAATTCGGTACTGGCTAGAGGTTCGTATCTGGGAGGATATTTATGGATCGTCGTTCATTCATCAAGAAAAGTGCAGTATCAGGCGCGGGTGTCGCCGCCGCCACCGTTCTCGCCGCGCCGGCAATCGCTCAGCAGAACACCAAGGTCACATGGCGTCTGACCTCCTCGTTTCCTAAGTCGCTCGACACGATTTTCGGGGGCGCGCAGGACATTGCCAATCATGTTTCAGCCGCAACGGACGGCAATTTCAACATCCAGATTTTTGCGGCTGGTGAAATCGTGCCGGGCCTTCAGGCGGCGGATGCGGTGTCGTCAGGCACTGTCGAAATGTGCCACACCTGCTCCTATTATTATGTCGGGAAGGACCCGACCTTTGCGATTGGCACGGCCATTCCGTTCGGCCTGAATGCGCGACTGACGAATTCGTGGTTCTACGAAGGTAACGGCAACAAGCTGCTCAACGAATTCTATGCCAAGCACAATCTCTACGGCATGATTTCAGGCAATACCGGCGTGCAGATGGGCGGCTGGTTCCGCAAGGAAATCAACACGGTCGATGACTTCAAAGGTGTAAAGATGCGCATTGCCGGTCTCGCCGGCAAGGTGGTGGAAAAACTCGGCGTCGTGCCGCAGCAGATCGCCGGTGGCGACATCTATCCGGCGCTGGAAAAGGGCACGATCGATGCGGCCGAGTGGGTCGGCCCTTATGATGACCATAAGCTGGGCTTCCAGAAAGTCGCGAAATATTACTATTATCCGGCCTTCTGGGAAGGTGGACCGGTTATCCACTCCTTCGTCAATCTGGACAAATGGAACAGCTTGCCGAAGAATTATCAGGCCGTGCTACAGGATGCCTGCGCTTTCGCCAACACCAATATGATGGCGAAATACGATGCCAAGAACCCGACCGCGATCAAGCAGATCGTCGCCGAAGGGGCGACGTTGCGGCCGTTCAGCCAGGATATTCTGGATGCCTGCTACAAGGCCGCACTGGAAGTCTACGCCGAAATTTCCGCCACCAATCCTGACTTCAAGAAGGTCTATGAGGATCAGGTTGCCTTCAAGCGCGAGGGCTATCTGTGGATGCAGTTGGCGGAATATACCTTCGATACGTTCATGATGATCCAGCAGCGCAACGGCAAGCTCTGAACGTCATCTGAGGTCAAGCAGTGATTGAGGAACCCGGATCGGAAGGTCCGGGTTTTTATTTTGCGCGATAAGGTTGTGCCCTCTCGACAAATTCTTTCGCAATCATATGATCGCTTTGGTTGAACGCAAAAGCAGTACACTCCGGGACCAGACGGAGTATCGGCGGAGACGGGCCCCACCGACCTTGGCAACGGCCTTGCTGTTCAACTGTGGAGGTGATGCGATGCGAAAGCCGCTTAGAATTACGCTATTGTTTAGAAAAAGCCGGACAGGCTGGTCAATAGCTGTCCGACTAACTTTCAAGCGATAGTAAAACGGAAGGTGGGGGTGCAACCCTGCCTTCCACTTCACCAATATAATCTGTTTTCACACACGTAACAAGTGTTCCGCCTCACTGTCCGATCTTCGGTGGCTCGTTGAGGTTTGGCATGCCCGGCAGTCCGTTTCCGCCCGGTTGTGCCGGTGCGCCGTCCATGGGTGGCAGGCCGAAGTTTGGCATGGTGTTGCCACCCCCGTTGCCGAAGGCAGGAACCTCGATTTTGATGGTGCTCAGATCGACCTCCGGTGTCTTGTCCAGCCAGTAGGTAACGGATTCGGGCCAGAAAATGACGATGGCGACCAAGATGAGCTGCATGCCCAGCCACGGGATCGCTCCCATGTAGATGTCCGAGGTCTTGACGGATCTCGGCGCGATGGAACGCAGGTAAAAGAGTGCAAAACCGAAGGGTGGGTGCATGAAGCTTGTCTGCATGTTGATGCAGATCAGCACACCGAACCAGATGAGGTCGATGCCGAGGGAGTGGGCAATCGGTGCCAGCATTGGCACCACGATGAAGGCGATTTCGAAGAAATCAAGGAAGAAGGCCAGAAAGAATATGAAGATGTTGACGAAGATCAGGAAGCCGATAGGCCCGCCTGGAATGCCCGAGAGCATGTGTTCGATCCACAGCGAACCATCCATGCCCTGAAAGACGAGGCTGAAGCAAGTGGCACCCACGAGGATGAAGACCACCATGGATGTGATATGCATCGTCGAATGCATGCCCTGCTTGACGAGGTCCCATGTCAGGCGGCGGTGGGCGGCGGCCAGGGCCATGGCACCGACCACGCCGAGTGCGCCGGCTTCCGTAGGTGTGGCAAGTCCCATGAAGATGGTGCCGAGCACGAGGAAGATCAGCACGATCGATGGGATCATACCTGCGAGAACCTTGAACACCAGCGCGCGGTTGAGCTCGCCACGCGCTTCAGGCGGCAGCGCCGGTAAATCCCTGGGGCGAAGCTTCGACATGATGAAGATGAACAGGATGAAGATCGTGACCTGCAGGATCGACGGACCGATGGCGCCCAGATACATGTCGCCGACCGAACGGCCTAGCTGGTCGGCCAGAACGATGAGCACCAGCGATGGTGGAATGACCTGCGTAATGGTGCCGGATGCGGCGATGACGCCGGTGGCCAGCCGTGGATTATAGCCATATTTCAACATGATGGGCAGCGAGATGACGCCCATGGTGATGACCGAAGCGGCCACCGTGCCGGTGATGGCACCAAGGATCGCGCCGACAAGGATGACGGCGTAGGCAAGACCGCCGGGGATCGCGCCAAAGAGCTTTCCGGTTCCTTCCAGCAGGTCTTCGGCAAGACCGCATCGCTCCAGAATGGCACCCATGAAGGTGAAGAAAGGAATAGCCAGCAGCAGATCGTTGGAAATGATGCCGAAGATGCGCAGCGGCAGGGCCTGCATGAAGGCGGGAGAAAAATGCTCCGTAAAGATGCCGATGACGCCGAAAAGAAGGCCGACGGAGGCCAGAGAGAAAGCCACAGGAAAACCGTAGAGCATGAAGATGATCATGCCCAGGAACATCAGCGGCGGCAGAATACCGTATTCGAACATGGAAATATCCTTAGCGATCAGCGCCTGATTTACTGGAGCGGTTTTTCGTATTTGGTGTCGAGCTCATAGAGCCCGTTCAGCGCACCAATGCGCTTCACCAGTTCGGATATTCCCTGAAGGACGAGAAGCGCGAAGCCCGCGAAGATGATGAATTTCACCGGCCAGCGAATGAGCCCGCCGGCATTGGACGACGTTTCGTTCTGCGCCAGCGAGAGGGTGAACATCGGCCAGCTCAGCCAAGCCAGAAAAAAGCAGGCGGGCAGCAGGAAGAAGATGATGCCAATGATGTCGACCCACAGCCGTGTCCGGGCCGAAATTGCGCCGTAGATGATGTCTACCCGCACGTGTTCGTTCATGCGCAAAGTATAGGACGCGCCGACGAGGACGATGAAAGCGAACATGTACCACTGGATTTCAAGCCAGCCATTGGAACTGTAATTGAAGACGTAGCGGACGATCGCGTTACCAGCGCTGACAAGGCAGCAGATCAGCACGAGATAGCCTGCGAAACGGCCCATCGCCTCACTGAACCAGTCAATAAGGGCGCTTACCTTTAGAAGAGCCTGCATTCTTTTCCCCTCCTCGATCCCTTTACGGGTTTTAGGCACGAAGTCGTCCTGATCGTTTCCCAGTTACGATGCTGCCGCTTTGCTTGACGAAAGCTTCGGACGTCCTCCACACTATTTCGTGTAGGAGTTGGTTTTGTGAAATGCAACTGTGATAGCGCGCCAGGCGGTGTAAACCGGCAGTTTGGGGAGAATTGCGTCCGTCAATGTTGCTTGGCTGCACGGTTTTCCACATGCCAGGGCAAGACGAAGGCTGAAATTGAGCAGATCAACCGAGCTCAACGGATGGGCTCGGCTCCATTGCGTTTTCGAATGATTCCATGTTAGGTCTTGGCCCGGAGCGTGTCGCGATGGTCTGCCGAACGAGGAAAGACGCCACTGGGCGTCTGGAGGAATGGCCGGTCATCGTGGGTAATCAAGGGGAATGGCATGAGCGAACATCATACGGGTCCAGTAGAAGTCGGTGCGCCGATGAACTACCCCGAACACGAAAAGACCTATGAAGGCTTTCTGGCCGCCGCCAAATACGGCACCATGGTCATCACCGTATTGATGATTGCCATGGCTGTTGGATTTTTCACGACCGGCGGTTTTTTCGGCGGACTTCTGGTGTTCCTGATTCTGACCGTCGCAGGCTTCGTGCTGCTTCGTTGATATCGTGAAATTGAGCTGAATTTACCGGTGGGGGAAGTCCTCCCTCGCCGCGTTTTGGCGTGACCACCTGGCTCAAACAGCGGTGTGCGTTCGCCACTTGCAGGGCCCTGATTCAGGAGGGCCTCTGTTTTTCACCAGCATTTTGGCTGCTGCCCGAAGATTTCTGCAATCTGGGAGATAGAGTTTTGCTGTGCGAGCAATCCATGGTTAACTCCACGGGATTCTCGATGCCACCGCTATTGTTCCAATTGTACTGCAGAGCGCCATGGCCTTTTCAGACTTCGTTTACCGCCCATTCGAGCGGCTGATTCGACCGCTCGATATTCCTTTCGAGCCACTACCCTCACAGGGACCGTTTCATCTGCTGATGCATTTTGTGCGGATGTTTCGATGGGTGCTGATTGCGATTTCCGTCTCTGCCATGGTCATGGAGGCCATCAACCTTTTCCTGATCTGGAGTTTTTCCACGATTGTGGATGGTGTCACGGCAAAGGGTGCGTCGGGGTTTCTTCAGGAAGACTGGCAGCTTTTGGTGGTCATGGTCGTCTTGCTGTTCCCCGTCCAACCAATTGTTGCCTTCGTGGCCAATACGCTCTCATCCCAGACCGTCGGGGTTGGTTTACCCACGGCTATTCAGTGGCAGGGGCACAAGGCCGTCGAGCGCCAGGACCTGCGCTTTTTTCACGATCTCTTTGCGGGGCAGGTCGCCTCGCGTCTGTCTCAGGTTGCTTCGGCGGTTCAGCAGCAGGTCATCGTTGCCTTCTATTCAATTCCATATTTTCTGGTGCAATTCGTCGGCTCACTCATCCTGCTGAGTACAGTGGCGTGGCCACTGGCTTTGCCGGTCCTGATCTGGATCATCATCAGTATATTGATTGCAGTTCGGGCCGTGCCGCAATTTGCCGAACTGTCTCGTCGGTCGGCCAAAAAACGTAGCCTGCTGGTGGGCTCGATGACCGATCTTTACAGTAACATTCAGATGGTCAAGCAATTTGCCGCCGAAGACAGCGAGGCAGGAGCGCTGCGCACGGTTTTTACCGATGTCATCGGAACGCAGCACAGTGAGCGGCGTGTCTTTTTGACGACGAGAAGCTACATTCTTCTTCTTAGCGTCGTACTCTGGATTGCGATGCTGGGCATCGGCTTCTGGGGCATGGTGTATGGGTTCGTGACCACCGGGCAGTTTGCGGGTGCGATCTATCTGACCCAGCGGCTCTCAGCCAATGCACGCAGTTTTCTGGAGATGGGTCAACAAATCTTTCAGGCCATCGGGACCATTCGCGACGCGATGCCCGTCATGACGACACCGCCCACCATCGTCGATGCGCAAGGAGCCAGTCCACTGTCTATCAAGCGCGGTGAGATCGATTTCGAAAAGGTTTATTTCGCGTATCGTGCCGAAAAGACCGTCATTGATCACTTGACGCTGAGGGTTGCGGCCGGCGAGAAAGTGGGACTTGTCGGTGTTTCCGGTGCGGGAAAGACCACGTTGGTCAATCTGCTGTTGCGGTTTTACGAGGTCGGCGGCGGCGATGTTCGCATCGACGGGCAGAGCATTCGGGATGTGACGCAGGCGAGCCTTCGCGAAAATATCGGTTTTATCTCGCAGGAGGTTTCCCTGCTACACCGATCCGTCGGCGATAATATCCGCTATGGCAAGCCGGATGCTTCGCAGGAGGCAATTGCGGCTGCAGCCCGGTCCGCCCAGGCGGATCGCTTCATTGACGATCTCGTCGATAGCGAGGGGCGGCGCGGATATCACGCCTTTGTCGGCGACCGTGGCGTCAAGCTTTCAGGCGGCCAGCGCCAGCGCGTTGCCATTGCGCGGGTATTGTTGAAAGATGCGCCGATCCTCATTCTCGACGAGGCGACCTCGGCACTCGACAGCGAGTCCGAGGCAGCTATTCAGGACGAGCTCGACATGCTGATGGCGGGCAAGACGGTCATCGCCATCGCGCACCGGCTGTCCACCATCGCCCGAATGGACCGGATCGTCGTGCTGGAAAAGGGTCGCATCATTGAAGAGGGGCCGCCAGCGGCGCTGTTGGAGCAAGGCGGTCTTTATGCCCGCCTGTGGCAGCGGCAGACGGGCGGCTATATTGGCGAGGGATAGCGCAGTGGAAATAATTCTTAAGCCTGACAGCTCGTTGCGCTTGGACGATCTTCCTGATCCCGCGGACCGTAACGCAGTGGCAGCGTTCGCGCTGACATTCAACGGGTATCAACATTTCGGATCTTTCAATGCGGCATGCGATGCTGCGCAGGCAAGCAAACGCCAGACGCTGGTCGATCTGCGCAACGAATTGTTCATTTCCTTCCGAGGCTCAAATCACCGCATGGACGATGAATTTCTGGAGACCTACAAAGAACTGCTGCCTTTGTTCAAGGAAGCAATAGCCCGAGACTATGGCGTGTAGGTGGACGGAGGCTCGTCTGGGGCGTTCGACGGTGGCTTCGGGGGCTACGGCCCGAAGCCACCGTCCACTCGGGCGACGTTAGCTGGTCACCGTCAATCCGGCATGCATTCCGGCTTGGTAATGGCCCTTGATGTTGCAAAGAAGGACGTAAAAGCCGGGTGTGAGTTTGGCTTTGAGCTGGCCGTCAGCGCCGGGTTTCAGATCGGAGACTTCGCCCATGCTCTTCAGCTTCTTCTCGTCGATGCGGTTTTTTCCGGCGACGACGTCGATCTTCTGGTCGGGCGACTTCAGTTTGACCAAGACCATTTCATGCTCTTCAGCGACAGCATCGTTGTGGACACGGAAAATCGTCTCGCCTGCTTTGATGGTGGATCGGTCGAGAGTGAGCGTCATCGGACCACCGGCCTCGCCACCTTCAACGACTTTGACGACGGTGGCGGCGAAACTTTGCGATGCCATCGTGAAGAGAATGGCTGCTGCGATTGCGGTGCTTTTGTATTTCATCAGATGACCTTTCCATGGTTAGACCAGGAAAGGTAAAGCGCCATTCTGACATGAGCCTGAATGGCGCTTTTCGATCTTACGACGCGCTTGCGCCGCGTGTACGGGCCAGACCATCGACGGCTGGCTTGTATTTCGGATCGAGGCGGGCGGCGTGGCCGTAGGATTTGGCGGCCTTGTCGCGTTCGCCACGGCGCTCGTAAACGAGTGCCTGGTTGGCCCAGGATTCAGCCAGATCGCCGTTGAGGGCAATCGCGTGGTTGAAGTCGGCAAAGGCGTTTTCGTCGTCATTGAGGGCGACGTAGGAAATGCCGCGTCCGTTGTAGGGCTCAGGCGAATTCGGTGACAGCGAAATGGCTTTCGAGAAGTCTTCGATGGCCTGGGTGTACTGGTTGCGCAGCTGATAGATCAGGCCGCGATTGTGCCATGCGCGGCCATCGGTCGTATCGAGATTGATGGCGGCGGAGAAGTCGTTGAAGGCTTCGTTGACGCGGCCCGTCTGGCGGTAAAGATTACCGCGACCGATCAGCGCCACATCATAGCTCGGGTTGATCTGCAGCGCGCTGTTGTAATCCTGCAAGGCCAGCTGCTGCTGACCGCTGTTGCGGTAAACGAGGGCGCGGTTGGCATATGCCTGATAGAAACGCGGATTGAGCTGAAGTGCACGCTCGAAGTCTGCGATGGCGCGTTTGGAATCGCCAGCGCGACCGTAGGCGGAGCCGCGAACGTTGTAGCCTTCGGGATCCTGCGGATTGGCGTTGATGACCGATGTCAGCGATGTGATGTTTTCCGTCGAGCCTTGCGCGCGGTCGAGCTGGAAGACATCATTCGTCTGTGTGGTGGTGGCGCAGCCCGAAAGAGCCGCCAGCACGCCACAAACGATCAGGGAGGAACGAAACCGCATCTTGTCTCTCTGGGATACACCGCTTGAAAACGGATTTCTGGAATCACGGGTATCAACAGCGTTCATGCGATTTGGGTTCCCTCTACCAAGCCCGTTCAACGGCCATAAACTCAAAGAGCGGCGGCGAAAAATTCGCCCCCGCCCCAAAAGCATTCAAAAACGTCGAAAAGACGACCTATCAGCGTGCCGGAGCGCGCGGGCCAGCAATCAGACCTTCGCGCTGCATGCGCTTGCGTGCCAGCTTGCGAACGCGGCGAACGGCTTCAGCCTTTTCGCGAGCGCGCTTCTGGGAAGGCTTCTCGTAATAATCGCGCATCTTCATTTCGCGGAAAATGCCTTCGCGCTGCATCTTCTTCTTGAGAGCGCGAAGCGCCTGATCAACGTTGTTGTCGCGGACTAGTACCTGCACGTGAATCCCGTTCCTTTGGTTGGTTATTTTGCCGTGTGAATAATGGCATTCGCAAGCAAACAAAAAATCGTTCGGTTGGCCGTATGGCCGCGCGATTGGTGACGTGCAATAGCAGATCATTTTCAGGAAGTCCAGCCGTTAACTGTCCATGGCCCCTAAAAAGCAGCGTAGAAACCATTCTTCTTGCATATGTCAAAACAATCATGTCGCTACGTCGCAAAAGAGACATTGCCGTCGTTATTGATTTGCGATGTGTATGGTTCTGCCGGAAGAGTACGAGCCGGGGGTTTCCAGCCGGCTTTCAAGGAGTGGTTCGCGAATGCGCAAATTTTCGGTTTTTGCCGTGGCTCGCGAGGCCTTGCGGGCGCATAAGGGATGGGAGGCGCAGTGGGCCTCTCCCGAACCGCGCAAAGAATATGACGTCATCATCATTGGTGGTGGCGGGCATGGGCTGGGCGCGGCTTATTATCTGGCCAAGGAACACGGCATTACCAATGTGGCGGTGCTGGAAAAGGGCTGGATCGGCGGCGGCAATACCGGCCGCAACACCACGATCATCCGCTCCAACTATCTCTATGAAGAGAGCATGGATATTTACGAGCATTCCCTGAAACTGTGGGAAGGCTTGAGCCAGGATCTCAATTACAACACCATGTATTCGGCGCGCGGCGTGATGATGCTGTCGCACAATGTGCATGACCAGCAGAGCTTTAAACGCCATATCAATGCCAACCGCCTCTATGGCATCGACAATGAATGGCTGACGCCGGAACAGGCCAAGGCCTACTGTCCGCCGCTCGATATTTCCGCCAATGCCCGCTACGCCATCAATGGTGCAGCGCTTCAGCGTCGTGGCGGCACGGCCCGGCATGACGCGGTGGCCTGGGGCTATGCCCGTGGCGCGTCGGATCGCGGTGTTCACATCATCCAGAACTGCGAGGTGACGGCCATCCGTCGCGGGCCGGATGGTGCGGTGACCGGTGTCGAGACGAACAGGGGCTTCATTGGCGCCAAGAAGATCGGCGTTTCGGCGGCGGGGCATTCCTCCGTCATTATGAACATGGCCGATGTGCGCGTGCCGCTGGCGTCCAACCCGTTGCAGGCGTTGGTGTCCGAGCCGCTGAAGCCGATTTTCCCCTGTGTTGTCATGTCCAACACGGTGCATGCCTATATCTCGCAATCCGACAAGGGCGAGCTGGTGATTGGCGCGGGGACGGACCAGTATAATTCCTATTCCCAGACCGGCGGTTTGCAGATCATTACACACACGCTGGATGCCATCTGCGAGTTGTTTCCGATTTTCCGACGCGTGAAGATGATGCGCCAATGGGGCGGCATTACCGACAACACGCCGGATCGTTCCGCCATTCAAAGCGTGACGCCGGTGCCGAACCTCTTCGTCAATTGCGGCTGGGGCACGGGTGGCTTCAAGGCGACGCCGGGGTCTGCACATCTGTTTGCGCATCTGATCGCTCGCGGTGAGCCGCATAAGCTGGCCGAAGGGCTGACGCTGGAGCGGTTCCGTTCCGGACGGCTGATCGATGAGGCGGCGGCTGCGGCGGTGGCGCATTGATGATCTCTCAAGCGCTTCTCGCTGCGATGTTTGCTACAGCCCCTGCCGCGTCCGAAAAGTTGGTACCCGAGGTGGGTGATTTTCGCATCCAGACGATTCGAAAGGCGCATGGCGAGGAAAGCTGGCCGTTTGTTGAGCGGGAAGGAATGCTTCTCTGCGCACCGGTGACGGGTGATAAGCTCGTTTACTTCGTTGCAGAAAACGAAGACGGCGAGCAGGAGCCGCCGGTTCTTCTTGACGTAAACCCGATGATGATGGCCGTCATCAACCTCGGCAGGACCAAGGTTTTCCGCGCCTTTACCAGTATCGATGAACTGATGAACAGGCTTTACCCCTATATCACCATGGGGAAACGCCTGTGTGACCAACCCGCCGGAACCATCGTTCCGGAAAGCTCTCTTTGAGGCAAGACCATGCTGCTGATCCGTTGTCCCTATTGTGAAGAAGAGCGTTCCGAGCTGGAGTTCCGCTGGGCGGGGGAGGCGCATATTGCGCGGCCCGAGAACATCTCTGCCATTTCCGATGAGGAATTTGCCGAATATTTCTTCATGCGCGACAATGACAAGGGCATGGTGTTCGAGCGCTGGCGGCATATTCATGGCTGCGGACGCTTCTTCAACGCCGCGCGCCATTCCGTGACCGACAAGATACACCTGACCTACAAGGCGGGCGAACCGAAGCCGGACGAGGCGACGGTGCTGGCCGGACATGAAGGAGCAGCCCGATGAGCGGCGCGTATCGCATCAAGGGCGCTGGCCGCCTGACGCCCGCGCGCACGGCGCGCTTTACCTTCGATGGCAAGATCCACACGGCGCTTCAGGGCGACACCGTTGCCTCTGCACTGCTGGCCGATGGCGTGCATCTGATTGGCCGTTCGTTCAAATATCACCGCCCACGCGGGTTTCTTTCCGCCGGGCCGGAAGAGCCGAACGCGCTGATCGATGTTTCCAGAGATAGCAGCCGCAAGCAGCCGAATGTGCGCGCCACGGTGCAGGAAGTGTTCGATGGCGCGATTGTCTCTTCGCAGAACCGCTTTCCGTCGCTGTCCTTCGATGTTGGCGCGGTGAATGATTTCCTCTCGCCCATGTTCGTGGCGGGCTTCTACTACAAGACCTTCATGTGGCCGAAGGCTGCGTGGGACAAGCTGTACGAGCCAATCATCCGCCGTGCGGCGGGCCTCGGCAATGCGCCGAAAGAAGGCGACAGCGACCATTATGCCAGCCGCTATGCCCATTGCGACGTGCTGGTGGCCGGTGGTGGCGTGGCCGGACTGACGGCAGCGCTGGCGGCGGCAAAGACGGGTGCGAAGGTTATTCTGGCGGATGAGAGCCCAGAGGTTGGCGGCGCTCTTCGCTTCGATACCGGCGCTACCATCGATGGTATCAACGGCTATGACTGGGCGAAGAAGACCTTTGCCGAGCTGAAGGCCATGCCGAATGTCGAGGTGCTGACCCGCACCACCGTGTTCGGCTATTACAATCACAATTTCATCGGCCTTGCAGAGCGCGTGACGGACCATCTGGCGACACCGGGGCATGCGCCACGCGAGCGGCTGTGGCAGGTGCGGGCGAAGAAGGTGGTGCTGGCGACCGGCGCCATCGAACGGCACATGGTGTTTGCCAATAATGACCGGCCCGGCATCATGCTGGCGTCGGCGGCGCGCACTTATCTCAACCAGTATGGTGTGACCGTTGGTCACAACGTGGCTGTCTATACTGCCCATGACTCTGCCTATGAGACAGCATTCGACCTGAAGCGGGCAGGGGTGACGATTGCGGCTATCGTGGATTGCCGTGCCAACCCGGATGCAAAGCTGGTGGACGAGGCGCGGGCGATGGGCATCGAGGTGCTGGCAGGCCATAGCGTTTATAATACGGCGGGGCGTCTGCGGGTGTCCTCCATCACGGTAGGCCGCAATGGCGGGTCTTCCAAGCGCAAGATCAAGGTGGATGCGCTGGTGGTTTCCGCAGGCTGGACGCCATCCGTACATCTGTTCTCGCAGTCTCGCGGCAAGTTGACATACGACACGGAAAACCAGCGTTTTCTGCCCGATGTGCATGTGCAGGATTGCGTCTCCATCGGTGCCTGCAACGGCACGGATGATCTTGGAGAACTGATTGCCGAGGCGGCTGCCGCTGGCGGTGGTGCGGTGGCATTCTCCGGCCAGAATGTGCGGGCATGGACCGGCGGCATGATCGGTGCGGCGGAAGGGGCTGGCGACGAGCATAGCGTCAAGGCCTTCATCGATTTCCAGCATGATGTCTGCGCCAAGGATATTCGCCTTGCGGTGCGTGAAGGCATGCATTCCATCGAGCATATCAAGCGCTTCACCACCAACGGCATGGCGTCGGATCAGGGCAAGATGTCCAACATGCATGGCCTGGCCATCGCCTCCGAAGCGCTGGGGCGTGACCTGCCCAAGGTGGGGCTGACGACGTTCCGAGCGCCCTATACGCCTGTTACCTTCGGCACGCTCGTGGGCCATTCGCGTGGCAAGCTGTTCGACCCCGCCCGCAAGACGCCGATGCATGCACTGGAAGAGGCCGCCGGTGCAGCCTTCGAAGATGTGGGCAACTGGAAGCGCGCATGGTTCTATCCGCGCGCCGGTGAAGACATGCACCAAGCGGTGAACCGCGAGTGCAAGACGGTGCGTGAGACGGTGGGCGTGTTCGATGCCTCGACACTCGGCAAGATCGAGGTTGTCGGGCCGGATGCGGCCAAATTCCTCAACCTGCTCTACACCAATGCCTGGGATACGCTGAAACCCGGCCGCTGCCGCTATGGCATCATGACCCGTGAAGACGGTTTTGTTTATGATGACGGCGTGGTGGGGCGCTTGGCCGAAGACCGTTTCCATGTGACGACGACGACCGGCGGTGCGCCGCGTGTGCTGCACCATATGGAAGACTATCTCCAGACCGAATTCCCGCATCTGAACGTGTGGCTGACATCTGCCACCGAACAATGGGCTGTCATTGCCGTGCAGGGACCGAAGGCGTGTGAGGTGATTGCGCCGCTGGTGGAGGGCATCGACCTTTCGCCCGAAGCTTTCCCGCATATGGCCATTGCCGAAGGCAAGATTTGCGGCGTGCCGACGCGGCTGTTCCGCGTGTCCTTTACCGGCGAACTCGGTTTCGAAATCAACGTTCCTGCCGATTTCGGCCCTGCCGTCTGGAAGGAAATTGCGCAGCGCGCTGAGGCCGTGGGCGGCTGCCTTTATGGAACCGAAACCATGCATATTCTGCGCGCCGAAAAGGGCTATATCATCGTCGGGCAGGATACCGATGGCACGGTGACGCCTGATGATGCTGGGCTTGGCTGGGCAGTTTCCAAAAAGAAGACGGATTTCGTCGGCATTCGCGGTTTGCAGCGCCAGGACCTCAAGCGCGAGGGCCGCAAGCAACTGGTGGGCCTGCTGCCGAAAAATCCGCAGGATGTGCCGGAAGAGGGCGGGCAGATCGTGGCCGATCCGAACCAGCCCAAGCCGATGACCATGCTGGGGCATGTGACCTCGGCCTACTGGTCGGAAAATCTCGGCCGCTCCATTGCCTTCGGTTTGGTGGCCGGTGGCCGGGCGCGCATGGGCGAAACGCTCTACATTCCGCTCGCCGACAAGACGATTGCTGTAGAGGTGACGGACATGGTGTTCTTCGACAAGGAAGGAGGCCGCATCAATGGCTGATATCGCAATGGCAAACCGCACCTTGGTTCTGGAAGGCGCTCGTGCCGGTTCCGCCAATGTCTCGATCAAGATGGCAGCACCCGCTTACCGGCTGTCCCTGCGCGCCAAGGCGGATGCTGTCAACGAGCTTTCGCAGGCGCTCGACATCAGCCTGCCGCAGGCCCCGAAAACCTCCACCACGTCAGGCCTTCGCGCCGCACTGTGGCTGGGGCCGGATGAATGGCTGGTGATCGATCAGGGCGAAAGCAACCTCATGGACGCCTGCGCCACCGTCTCCACCCCCCACTCCGCCACCGACGTCTCCCACCGCAACACGGCCATCACCGTTTCCGGCACCGGCGCGGAAGCGACGCTGAACGCAGGCTGCCCGCAGGATTTGTCGCTGGCCGTGTTTCCTGTCGGGGCGTGTTCGCGCACGATTTTCGGCAAGGCGGAGGTGGTGATCCTGCGCGTGGCGGAAGATACGTTCCGGGTGGAATGCTGGCGCTCGTTCGCGGATTATGTGTTTGGATTGCTGGAAGAGGGTTCGCGGGACGCTGGCTAGGACATGCCAGCATTTATTGCGCTAAGTCTTCGACCTCAAATAACGACGCATAACCCATTATCTCATGGAATAGATTTGTCGTTTCGTAGTTTGTCCAGCTTTCGCTTTCAACAGATGCTTCGTAGTCTCCATAGTCGTTATTGCCAGCGGGTGTATACTTAGATTCAACGCCAGTATGAAATGCTATGAGTCCCAATCGCATCAAGCTCTGGAAAACTGGATACAGGTCCGTCTTAGGAAAATATTGGTCAAATTTTTTCTGGTGGCTTAGATAGTCAAACGCTTCTTCTCTCGCCATGAAGCCTAAAAGTTCGATTTCAGTTTGCGTCAGCGCTGAAACAACGGAAGCGTAGCGATTGAACGTTATTGCGACGAGCTTTTCCTCATCGGCCATTCCTCTGATTGTTTTGGCTAAGATTTTCAGATTGTTCTTTGCAGTGCCTTCTTGCGCGTCTCTAAGGTATCTAGCGATTACCGATACCGTTTCATCGCTGTCTAGGTTTGCAAAGTCACCCTGACGAATTTCCATTAGCAAAATGTTCAGCGCCTCGGTTCTGCGTTTCTCTAAAACCTTTTCATACACCCCCATAGCTGTGCTTGCTCCAGGAATTTGAAAATAATTCAAGACATCTGAGATCAGCGCTGTCGAAATACTACTGCTCATCGCAAGAATTCTTTTCCCAGATTGGTAGCCATCGACAGCAAATTAATCGATTCTCTGCGATGCCACTAGGTGATGTATTCACCGGCAGCCAACTAAGCGATGGTTGTCGTGAAATCGGTCTGGACTCAGTTTTAAGCCGCCTTCTCTTGCATCCGCATGAATCCAACCGTCGCCAGCCACAACAGCACGCCGATAAATAGCAGCACACCGGCAATCGAATATTGCACCGGATCGCGCCCTGTCCAAGGGCCGACGAGGAAGAAGCAGCTGACGGCGCCGATGATCGGCAGGATGGTGGGGGTGCGGAAGTGTTTGTGGGCGACCTTGTCCTTGCGCAGCACCAGCACTGCGACATTGACGATGGTGAAGACACCGAGCAGCAGCAGTGCCGTGGTGCCGCCCAACGCCGGGACGCCGCCTGCGAAGGCGATGAGGCCGATGGCGATAAGTGAGGTGAAGATGATGGCGATGTAGGGCGTCTGGCGGCCTTTGTGGACTTTGCCGAGCGCTGGGGGCAGCACGCCTTCGCGGCTCATGCCGTAGATCAGGCGGCTTGCCATCATCATGTTGATGAGCGCGGAATTGGCGACCGCAAACATGGTGATGATGCCGAAAATGCCGATAGGGAAGTTGGGTGCGCCTGCGGCGACTACTTTGAGCAGTGGTGTTTCGCCTTCACCGAGGTCGGATGCCGAGACGAGCGTGATGGCGGAAATAGCGACGAGAACGTAGATGACGCCGGTAATGGCGAGGCCGCCGAGCAGCACCTTCGGGAAGATGCGGGCGGGCTGTTTGCACTCCTCGGCCATGTTGACCGAATCCTCGAAGCCGACCATGGCGAAGAAGGCGAGTGTGGTGGCGGCGACCACGGACCAGATGACGCCGTGTTCGCCCGCAGGCTCGAAGGTCCAGACGCGGGAAACATCGCCCTGACCATTACCGATGGCCCAGAAGCCGATGCCGATGATGATGAGCAGACCGGTGAGTTCTACGACGGTCAGCACCACATTCATCTTCACGCTTTCGCCGACGCCCCGGAAATTGATAAGCGCGATGGCGACGATGAAAGCGATGGCGACGCCGGTGACGCCGAAGGCACCGAAATCAAACCCGGTTACCGTGGTGAAGTTGGCGGCAAAGGCGCGGGAGGCTGTCGAGGCGGAGGTGACGCCAGACGACATAACGGTGAAGGCGACGAGGAAGGTGATGAAGTGCACGCCGAAGGCTTTGTGCGTATAGAGCGCGGCACCGGCGGCTTTGGGGTATTTCGTGACGAGTTCTAGATAGGAGCAGGCGGTGAGGAGGGCGACGCCAAAGGCGATCATGAAGGGCAGCCACACCACTCCGCCGACTTCCGCCGCAACCTGCCCGGTCAGCGCATAGATGCCGGTTCCGAGAATATCGCCGACGATGAACAGAAGCAGCAGCCCCGGCCCGATCACGCGTTTGAGTTCGGTTGTCGGCTCAGCCGAGTTGTCGGGTTGTGTTACATTTGGTGCCATTGAATTGTCCCCCCTCAAGGCGTGTAGCCTTCAACGCGTTATCAGGCGCACGGGTTCCGGTGTTGGGAGAGAAAACGTTGCGCGCAATGCATAGGGCCAGAAGCATGGAATGGTTTGGCCTAATCCCGTACATATCCTCTGAACTAGACGGCACGAGATGCAGATTGATGTCGATAAATATCTGCAGTTAAGAGCGATTTTTTGACTTGGTTTTGCAGATCGACGAGGCATTCGTGCTTCTGCACGGGGCGTTTCGTCGATAGCGTAGCGTTGACGGATGAGGAGAAAGCTCGTCTGGCTCAATTCATCGATGAACACGGGCCGCGCTTGTCGCGGGCTAAAGCTCAGGTCTGCAATGCTCGCTAAGTCGCGATCATGTTGATATCCGCATCAGTGAAGCCGAAGGGTTGCATCATGGCCCGATGCTCGTTGGAACCAAGATATTGGGTCAATGCGGAATCGATTGCATTCTTCAATTCGTGGTCTGATTGACGAAAACCGAATGCACCGAAAGCCGCATCTCGTTCCGTGGTTGGCACAGAGACAACTTCCAGATCGATCTGGTGATGTTGCGCAAGATATCCTCGATGCGCCATAGCCACGCTCGCATAAGCATGGGCCTGTCCGTTTATAACAGCGTTCGCGGCCTCACCATATGTTGGGTATAAAATGATCTGGTTTTCCGAGATGCCAGCAGCAAGAGCGGCTTGGTGTTGGACCTGATCGTGTATTGCAGCCAGTTCGCATTCGGAGTTTGCGGCAATAGAGGCGTATCCGTTTAGCTTTTTAGGATTGCCCTTTCGGATGAGGAGCCCGTCCGACAATGCCCATATGGGACGGCTGAAAGCGACTATTTTTCTACGCTCGTCGGTATCGAAAAGGCCTGTTGTAATATCCCACCGGCGCGGCTCCAAGCCGGGAAGCAGGTTTGCAAACTCGGTTTCGATGAACTCTACCCTTTCGATACCAATCATCGACAGGACGGTTCGTGCTAGTTCAACATCGCAGCCAGTCACAACGCCTTGGTCATTGCGGTAGTTAAATGGTGGCTCGATCAAATAAGCGAATTTCATGACGCCTCTGTTTGTCTGTCACCCTTCCTCAATCGTCCTCGGGTCGATCCTCGGGGTTGAACTGGCTGATTGTCGTCCATCGTGTGGTGAGGGCCGGTTTCTTTTCACCTTCGATTTCCACCGTCACGTCATAGGTGTTCATGAGCATGGCGGCACCACGGAAGCGGGCTTCGGCCAGGGTGAAGTGGCCGCGGATGCGGGCGCCGCTTTTGACGGGGGTGACGAAGTGGAGTTTGTCGAAGCCGTAATTGATGCCCATAGTCTGTTCGCGGATTTTGGGCAGTGCGCTGTAGTTCATGGCAGACAGCAGCGAGACCGTGAGGAAACCGTGAGCGATGGTGCCGCCGAAGGGGCTTTCTGCTTTGGCGCGTTCCGGGTCCGTGTGGATGAACTGGTCGTCCAGCGTGGCCTTGGCGAAGGCGTCGATCATCGCCTGATCGACGGTGATCCAGTCGGATGTTCCGACTTCTGAACCGACAAGGCCTTTGACCTCAGCCAGAGAGATTTCCTTGGGCATGGTTCCTCGCGATGGGACGGTGATGGGGCGCATCAGAGATGTGGAGCTTACAGGCGTCTGCTTAAAGAACAATCACCTTTTTGCACTGCAATATTTAGGCCTGTTGGTAAAACACCACCGAGCGCGCCGGAAGATAGGCGGGATTGCCGAAATCCATGCCCAGCGGTTGCCATGTGCCCGGCAGGGTGAAGGGCACAACGTCGTGGGTACGGTTGAAAAGGATGGCGAGGCGCACGATGTCGTCCGTTTCCAGATCACGGGTTTTCAACAGCATGGCGAGCGGCATTCCCTCGGGCTGCTCCCAATCGGCCACGGTCATGGGCTCGCCTGTCGGTGAGAGCCATTGCACATCATCTGTGCTGGTCGAGAAGAAAGCTGCCTCGCTGAAAACCTCGAAGCGTTTGCGCAGGGCGGCGAGGTAGGCCGTGTGTTCGATCAGCTCTGGCGAAAGCTTGGCCCAATCGACCCAGGTGATGTCGTTGTCCTGGCAGTAGGCATTGTTGTTGCCGCGCTGGCTGCGGCCCGCCTCATCGCCTGCGGTCAGCATGATGGTGCCGCGCGTGACGAAGAGGGTGGAAAGCAGCGATTTTACATCGGCGATGCGGGCCGCATTGACCGCGTGGTCGTCCGTCAGGCCCTCGACGCCGTTGTTCCAGGAATGGTTTTCATTGTGGCCATCGCGGTTGTCTTCGCCATTGGCTTCATTGTGCTTGTGCTCATGGGCCACGAGATCGAAAAGCGTGAAACCATCATGGGCGGCGAGGAAGTTGACGCTGCGGGTGGCGGTTCGGTTGTGGCGGGAGAAGATGGCGGATGAGCCGGCCAGTGCATCGGCCAGTGCGCCTGTGGTGCCGGCATCGCCGCGCCAGTAGCGGCGCAGGTCATCGCGGGCGCGGTCGTTCCATTCGAGGAAGTTTTCGGGGAAATTGCCGAGCTGGTAACCGCCGGGGCCGATGTCCCAGGGTTCGGCAATCATCACGCGGTCATGCAGCAAAGGGTCCGCAGACATGGCCGCGAGGGTTTTGCTGGTGGTGTCGAAACCGCTGACAGTTCGACCGAGGATGGGGGCAAGATCGAAGCGGAAGCCGTCTATGCCCGCATGCGCCACGAAGTGCCGCAGCGTATCGAGAATCAGTTGCCGAACCTGCGGGTGGTCGCAGGCGACGGTGTTGCCGGTGCCCGTATCGTTGACCAGCGTGCCGGGATCATCGGGCAGATGGCGATAATAGCTGAGATTATCCAGCCCGCGCAACGATAGCGTCGAGCCGAAGCGGTCGCTTTCGCCGGTGTGGTTGAAGACGAGATCGAGAATGACGCCGATGCCATTATCGTGGAGGGCGGCGACCGTCTCGCGCAGTTCCTCCACGCCACCGGGGCAGAGGCGCGGGTCGAGCGCCATGAAGCCGACAGGGTTGTAGCCCCAGCCATTGGTGAGGCCGAGTGGCGGCAGATGGCGCTCATCGATCCATGCGGTGATGGGCATCAACTCGATGGCATCGACGCCGATGGTTTTGAGGTGGGTGATGATGGCGGGGTGGGCGAGGGCCGCGATTGTACCCTTGATGGCATCTGGCACATCCGGGTGTAGCATGGTGAAGGGCTTGACGGCGACTTCATAGATCAGGCCGCCGGGTGCGAAGCGGGGCGGCTGCCGTTTTACCTGATGGTGCTGCGAGACGATGGACTTCGGCATGATGTGTGCCGTGTCGGTGCCAAAGGTGAACAGCGCCGGGTCGTGGGCGAAAGGCCGGTCGATCTGCGTGGCATAGGGGTCGAGCAGGAGCTTGGATGGGTCGAACCAGAGGCCGTGATCGGGTGCGTAGACGCCATCGGCGCGGAAGCCGTAGCGGTTGCCGATGGGGGCGTGGGTGATGAGGCGGTATATGTCGTTTTCATCGCGCTGCATGGGCAGGCGGGCGGTCTGGGTGGTGCCGGTTTCGTTGAAGAGGCAGAGGTCGATGTGTGAGGCGTGGCGGGAGTAGACGGAGAATGCCGTTCCGTTTTCCGTGGGGATGGCGCCAAGGGGGGAAACGGTGGAGTTTGGCATCGGGGTTTCCATTTGTTGGCTTTGTGGGTGGGGCTTACCCCCCTCTGCCCTGCCGGACATCTCCCCCTCAAGGGGGGAGATCGACTCGCGGCATCCTTTCGGCCACCTTTAACTGAAGAGATTGAAGTGATGTCAGTGCGCCCAGCCGATCTCCCTTCTTGTGGGGGAGATGTCCGGCAGGACAGAGGGGGGTAAGCCCCACCCACTGCCCTCGCGAACTGTCAGGTAATCACCGTCGGCGCATCACGCCCCGTATGCTTCTTGATCCCCGCAATCGCATCCGCTGCCGAAATCAAATCCGCCAACGCCTCCTGGGTTTCGATATTATGCCGAGACGCATCTGGCTCGTAACGCTCGACGTAGAGGCGCAGAGTTGCGCCCGCCGTGCCGGTGCCGGAGAGGCGGATGACGACGCGGGAGCCGCCTTCGAAGAGGATGCGGATGCCCTGGTTCTTGCTGACGGACTGGTCGACCGGGTCGTTGTAGGCGAAATCGTCGGCGGCCTTCACCTTCAACGCACCGTAGGTGGTGCCGGGCAGGGTGGCGAGCTTTTCGCGCAGGATGGAGACCAGCGTGTTGGCGGCGTCGCTATCGACTTCTTCATAGTCGTGGCGCGAGTAGTAGTTGCGGCCATATTCGGCCCAGTGCTTGGTGACGATGTCCTTGACGCTTTCCTTGCGGCTGGCAACGATATTCAGCCAGAACAGCACGGCCCAGAGGCCGTCCTTTTCACGCACATGGTTGGAGCCGGTGCCGAAGCTTTCTTCGCCGCAGATGGTGACCTTGCCGGCGTCCAGCAGGTTGCCGAAGAATTTCCAGCCGGTCGGCGTTTCATACATGCCGATGCCGAGCTTTTCGGCCACGCGGTCAGCGGCGGCACTTGTTGGCATGGAGCGGGCGATGCCTGATATGCCGGAGGCATAGCCGGGAGCGAGCGTCGCATTGGCGGCGATGATGGCGAGGCTGTCGGATGGCGTGACGAACATGCCCTTGCCGACCACCATGTTGCGGTCGCCGTCGCCGTCGGAGGCGGCGCCGAAATCGGGGCCCGCCGCGCTCATCACGTCGTCATACATGTCCTTGGCATGAACGAGGTTCGGGTCCGGGTGGTGGCCACCGAAATCGGGAAGCGGAATGGAGTTGCGCACGGAGCCGGCGGGCGCGCCGAGGCGCTTTTCGATGATCTCGACTGCGTAGGGGCCGGTGACGGCGCTCATCGAGTCAACCACGACCTTGAAGCCGCCTGCAATCAGGTTGCGGATGGCACCGAAATCGAACAGCTCTTCCATCAGTGTGGCGTAGTCGGCCACGGGATCGATGACCTCTACCGTCATGCCTGCCACATCGGCACTGCCGATGGTGTCGAGGTCGATATCGGCGGCCTCGGCGATCTTGTACGTCTGGATGTTCTTCGTGCGGTCGAAAATGGCGTCAGTGATTTTTTCCGGTGCCGGGCCGCCATTGCCGATATTGTACTTGATGCCGAAATCTTCGTTGGGGCCGCCGGGATTATGGCTGGCTGACAGAACGATGCCGCCGAAGGCCTTGTATTTGCGGATGATGTTGGAGGCCGCAGGCGTGGACAGAATGCCGCCCTGACCGACCAGAACCTTACCGAAACCGGCAGCGGCGGCCATCTTGATGGCCTTCTGGATGACGTCGCGGTTGTAGTAGCGACCGTCGCCGCCGATCACCAGAGCCTGTCCGGCAAAACCTTCGAGGCTGTCGAAAATCGACTGGATGAAGTTTTCGGCGTAATGTTCCTGGGCGAAAACCGGGACCTTCTTGCGCAGGCCTGATGTGCCGGGCTTCTGGTCCTGAAATGGTTTGGTCTGAACGGTGGTAATCGTCATTTATTGGCCTTTCGAAATAAGTCGGGCGTAAAGGGCGGCATAAAGGCCTGCACTTTTTTCCCAGGAAACATCCGATTTCATGCCCTGCTTCTGCATCTGCGTCCACAGTTTGGGATCGTGATAGTGGCGAACGGTGCGGCGAATGGCCTGGCGTAATCCATCGGCAGTGATGGCGGAAAACTGCACGCCCGTCGCCACCTTGGCGGCGATGGCCGCGTGGTTGGCATCGATGACGGTATCGTTCAGCCCGCCATTGCGCGCTACGACGGGAATGCAGCCATAGCGCAGGGCGTAAAGCTGGGTCAGCCCGCAGGGCTCGAAACGCGAGGGAATGATGATGGCGTCACAGCCCGCCTGCATGAGATGCGACAGCGGCTCGTTATAGCCGATGGCGACGCCGACACGGCCAGGATGACGCGAGGCTGCGGCCAGAAGGGCACCTTCCAATGCAATCTCGCCAGCACCCAGCACGACGAGGCGGCCACCCATGGCAACGATATCGTCCACCACTTCGGTCACGAGGTCTATGCCCTTTTGCCACGTCAGGCGTGAGATGACGCAAAAAAGCGGTCCGTTATCCTGATCGATGCGGAAATGACTGGCGACAGAGGCCTTGTTCAAGGTGCGCAGTTTCAGATTGGCGGCGGAGTAATTGTGATTGACGAGGTGGTCGGTGGCCGGATTCCAGACATCGGCATCGATGCCGTTGACGATGCCGTGCATGACATGGGCGCGACTGCGGATGACGCCATCCAACCCCATGCCGAATTCCGGCGTCAGGATTTCCTCGGCGTAGGATGGGCTGACGGTGCTGATGGCCGTCGAGGTCTGTACGCCACCCTTGAGGAAGCTGATATCGTTGTAATATTCGATGCTTTCGGTGCTGAAGGCATGGGCGGGCAGGCCCAGCTGGCTGAAGATATTGGCACCGAACTGGCCTTGAAAGGCGATGTTGTGGATGGTCAGGACGCTTGGAATTTCCGGCGTTTCCGCGTAGCGCATATAGACCGGGGCCATGGCCGCCTGCCAGTCGTGGGCGTGCATCAGGTCCGGCTGCCAGCCCGGCAGCTTTCCGGCTGCGATTTCTGCTGCCGCCAGCGAAAGTGCTGCGAAGCGCCGCCAGTTGTCCTCGAAATCCTTGCCGGTGGAATCCAGATAGGGGCCTGCGGGGCGTTCGTAATAGGCAGGCGCATCGAGGATCAGAAGGTCGAGGCCCTCGTGATGGGCTTCGAGAAGATCTGCCGGTGCGCCCAAGAGATCGGGGAACTCGGCAATCTTGACGGCGTCCGTCACCACGGCTTTGACGGCGGGGTAGCCGGGAATGAGCGTGCGCGTGGTGACGCCGTATGCCTTGAGCGCGATGGGAAGCGCGCCAGCGACATCGGCGAGCCCCCCGGTCTTGATGAGTGGATAGACTTCGGACGCAACCGAAAGAACATTCATGAGGTCTACAAATCCAGCTTGTCGATCATCGATTGGGTTATCAGGCAAATGCCGCTGTCTGTGCGGCGGAAGCGCTTTCCATCGAGTTCCGGGTCTTCGCCAACGATCAGTCCTTCTGGAATGACAACACCATGGTCGATCACCACGTTGCTGAGCTGCGCGTGGCGACCGATCTTTACACTCGGGAGCACTACGGCATTCTCAAGGCGCGAATATGAATTTGCGCGCACGCCTGTGAACAACAGGCTGCGGTTGAGCGAGGAACCGGAGATGATGCAGTCACCGGCCACCACAGAGGATGTTGCCGAACCACGACGCTTTTCATCGTCATGCACGAATTTGGCAGGCGGCAGAATTTCCGCATAGGTCCAGATCGGCCAGGATTTATCGTAGATGTCGAGATCGGGAACGATATCGGTCAGGTCGATATTGGCCTGCCAGTACGCGTCGATCGTGCCGACATCGCGCCAGTAGGGCTCGTGTTCGAAATCGGACCTCACGCAGGAGGCAGCGAAACGGTGAGCGACGGCTTTGCCATGCTCGACGATGTGGGGAATGATGTCCTTGCCGAAGTCACGGCTGGAATTGGGGTCTGCTGCGTCACGGCGCAGGCAATCCATCAGGAATTTCGTGTGGAACACGTAGATGCCCATGGAGGCGAGCGCGAAGTCCTCATTGCCGGGAATGCCCGGCGGATCGGCAGGCTTTTCGATGAAGGCGATGATCTCGTCCTTCTCATTCACATGCATCACGCCGAAGCCGGTGGCTTCCATGCGCGGCACTTCAAGGCAGCCGATGGTCACGTCGGCGCCTGAGTCCACATGCTGTTGCAGCATGTATTCATAGTCCATCTTGTAGATGTGGTCGCCCGCCAGAATGACCATATATTCGGGTCCGTGGGACTCGATGATGTCGATGTTCTGGTAAACCGCGTCCGCGGTGCCTTCGTACCATTGCGTTTCGGACACGCGCTGGGAGGCGGGCAGAATATCGAAGCTTTCGTTTCTTTCCGGGCGGAAGAAGTCCCAGCCGCGCTGCAGGTGGCGGATGAGCGAGTGAGCCTTGTACTGCGTGGCGACACCGATGCGGCGAATGCCGGAATTGAGGGCATTCGACAATGCGAAATCGATGATGCGGGCCTTGCCGCCGAAATAGACGGCGGGCTTGGCACGTCGGTCCGTCAGCTCCTTCAGGCGGCTGCCACGGCCACCGGCAAGCACATAGGCCATCGCATCACGCGCCAGCGGCTGAACTCTTTTTTCACTCATAGCAATCCTCCCGTAAAATTCCGTATGTTCCCGTAATATCAAGGCACCGAATGTGTGTTCGAGGCCCTTTTAGCTTTCCAGCTCCAGCATGATGACGGCAAGCGGTGGCAAGGTCAGTGTCGCGCCGATCTTGCCGCCGGCATCCACCGCCTGCACACGTCCGCCATTGCCCTTGCCGGTGCCGCCGTAAATCTCGGCATCGGTGTTGAGCACTTCGCGCCAGCGACCGGCTGTCGGCAGCGGCACGTAGAAATTTTCCCTGTAGACAGGCGTGAGGTTGGAAATGACGGCCACCGGCTTTTCCCCCGGTGCCAGACGCAGCCACGCAAAAACCGAGTTCTCGTGGTCGTCCGCCGACAGCCACTGAAACCCTTCCGGTTCGCAATCGCGTGCATGCAACGCTGCCTTGGAGCGGTACATGAAATTGAGGTCGCGCACGAGGCGGCGCATGCCCTCATGCATATGATATTGCAGCAGGTTCCAGTCGAGCGAGCTCTTTTCGCTCCATTCGCTCCACTGGGCAAATTCCTGGCCCATGAACAGCAGCTTCTTGCCGGGATACCCCCACATGAAGGCGTAGTAGGCGCGAAGATTTGCAAATTTCTGCCAGTCGTCGCCCGGCATCTTGGCAATCATCGAGCCCTTGCCGTGCACCACTTCGTCATGGGAAATCGGCAGCACGAAGTTTTCGCTGAAGGCGTAGAGCAGGCCGAAGCTGAGTTCCTGATGGTGGAACTTGCGATGTACCGGCTCGCGCTGGAAATAGCTCAGCGTGTCATGCATGAAGCCCATGTTCCATTTGAAGCCGAAGCCGAGGCCGCCTTCATGCACCGGCTGCGAAACTTTCGGCCACGATGTGGATTCCTCGGCGATCGTCATGACGCCGGGGTGGTTGCCATAAACCAGCGTGTTCATCTGCTGCAGGAAACGCACCGATTCCAGATTTTCGCGCCCGCCATATTCGTTGGGCACCCACTCGCCCTCCTTGCGGGAGTAATCCAGGTAGAGCATGGACGCCACGGCATCGACGCGCAGGCCATCGAGATGGAATTTCTCGGCCCAATAGAGCGCGTTGTTGATGAGATACGACATGACCTCGACGCGACCAAAATTATAGATCGCGGTGTTCCAGTCCGGGTGGAAGCCCTGACGCGGATCGGCATGCTCATAAAGCGCTGTGCCATCGAACCATTTCAGACCATGCTCATCGACAGGGAAATGCGCGGGTACCCAATCCAGCAAAACGCCGATGCCGACCTTATGCGCGCCGTTGACGAAGCGGGCAAAGCCTTCCGGCTCGCCGAAACGGGCAGTCGGGGCATAGAGGCCGGTGGTCTGATAGCCCCAGGACGGATCATAGGGATGCTCGGAGATCGGCATGAACTCGATGTGGGTGAAGCCCATATCGGCGCAGTAGGGAATGAGCCGTGCGGCCAGCTCGTCCCATGTCAGAAACTCGCCATTGTCGCCATATTGCCAGGACGAGGCGTGGACCTCGTAGATACTGATCGGCTGACGGCGCTGGTCGATGCTGGCCCAATACTTTCGGTGTGCCTCGTCGTCCCAGTTCTGAACCAGTTCCGGCGTGGTGACGGACGCGTTTTTAGGGCGCAGTTCGGCGCGCCGGGCATAGGGGTCGGCCTTGAGCGGCAGCAGCTCGCCGTGTGGACCGACGATTTCGAATTTGTAGCTGCAACCGGCATAAACGTCTGGCGCGAAGATTTCCCAGATGCCGGTATCCTTGCGGAAACGCATGACGTGGCGGCGGCCATCCCAATTGTTGAAATCGCCCACCACAGATACACGTCTG
This sequence comes from Rhizobium sp. Leaf262, assembly GCF_001422245.1. GTDB lineage: Bacteria > Pseudomonadota > Alphaproteobacteria > Rhizobiales > Rhizobiaceae > Agrobacterium. Next base: position 239,664 of record NZ_LMMM01000018.1, on the reverse strand, counting down.
GCGTTGGGCGCCCAGACGGCGAAATGAAAACCTTCGGCCCCTTCGTGCTTCAGCGGATGCGCGCCCATCTTGTCGAAGAGGCGTAGATGCGAGCCTTCGCGAACATAATAGTCGTCCATCGGGCCCAGCACGGGGCCAAAGCTGTAGGGATCGGTCACGGCCCATTCCGCATCGTCGCGCAGGGCGCGGTAGCGGATGGGCTGACGTTTGGAGAGCGTCACGGGTCCTTCGAAGAAACCGTCATCATCGGTGCGGACCAGTTCGCCTGCAACGTTGCCGTCCAGCGTCATGACCGTTACCTCTTCCGCGCCGGGAATGAAGCAGCGGGCCACGAAGCCGTCCGGGGTCTGGTGAACACCCAGGACGGCAAAGGGGTTGGAATGCAAACCGCTCTTGATTGCCTCGATTTCCGCCTTGTTGATGGCGCCAGTCTTTTTCTCTTCGGCAGTATTGAGCGGTTTTTTCATCAGGCTCTCCAGATTTCGGATGCATATTGCCGGATCGTCCTGTCGGACGAGAACCAGCCCATGCGTGCCGTATTGCGGACTGTTTTTTCGTACCAGCTGTTCGTGTCGCTCCAGATGGCGTCGACATCGCGCTGTGCCTGCGCATAGGCATCGAAGTCAGCCGCGACCATGAACCAGTCATTGTTGTAAATGCCGTCCATGAGCTGCGAGAAGCGCGATCTGTCGTCGGGCGAAAACACGCCGGAAGCGATGGAAGACACTGCCTGAGACAGCTCGGCGGAGTTTTCGATGAGGGAACGCGGGTTATGCCCTTCCGAACGGGCCTGCGAGACTTCCTCGGCGGTCTTGCCGAAGATCACGATATTGTCCTTGCCGACATGCTCGAGCATTTCGACATTGGCCCCATCGAGTGTGCCGATGGTGAGCGCGCCGTTCAGACCGAATTTCATGTTGCCCGTACCGGATGCTTCCATGCCGGCTGTGGAAATCTGTTCGGACAGATCAGCCGCAGGAACGATGATTTCCGCGAGGGACACGTTGTAATTGGGAATGAAAACCACTTTCAGAAGCCCGCGCACTGCCGGATCGTTATTGATGACGCGAGCGATATCATTGGCGAGCTTTATGATGAGCTTGGCGTTGTGATAACTCGGCGCTGCTTTGCCAGCAAAGAACTTAACGCGCGGAACCCAATCCAGTTCCGGTCTCGAGCGAATTTGGTCATAAAGAGCAACCGCCTCGATCAGGTTCAGAAGCTGGCGCTTGTATTCGTGGATGCGCTTGATCTGAATGTCGAACATCGCCGATGGATCAATCCGGATTCCCATGCGCTGGGCGACCGTATTGGCAAGGCGTACCTTGTTCTGCCGCTTGATTTCGGCAAATTTTTCGCGAAAGCCCTTGTCCTCGGCGAACGTGTCGAGTGCGATCAACTTTTCGGCGTCGTCGAGGAACTCATCGCCGATGGACTGGCGGATGAGGTCGGTCAGGCCGGGATTGCACTGCATCAGCCAACGGCGTGGTGTGATGCCGTTGGTTTTGTTGTTGATGCGATCCGGGTAGAGCGTGTGAAGGTCGGAAAACACCGTTTCCTTCATCAGTTCGGTATGAAGCGCCGACACGCCGTTGATGGAATGGGAGCCGATGAAGGCAAGGTTGCCCATGCGCACGCGGCGCTCGCCAGCTTCTTCGATCAGCGAAATGGAGCGGACCTGCTGGTCGCTCATCGTCTGCTGCTTGCGGGCCACCAGAAGCGTGTTGGCGTTGATCGCGTAGATGATCTGCATGTGGCGGGGCAGCAGACGCTCCAACAGCGGAACAGGCCAGCTTTCCAGCGCCTCGGGCAGAAGCGTGTGGTTGGTGTAGGAGAAGGTGCCGCGTGTCAGCGTCCAGGCCTCGTCGAATTCCAGACCATGCACGTCGCACAGCAGGCGCATCATTTCGGCGATGGAAATGGCCGGATGCGTGTCGTTGAGCTGGATGGAAACCTTGTCCGGCAGGTTGGTGAAGTCAGGATATTGCTGCAAATGGCGGCGCAGAATGTCCTGAAGCGAGGCGGACGAGAAGAAATATTCCTGCCGCAGGCGCAGTTCCTGGCCAGCCGGATTGGCATCGGCGGGGTAAAGCACGCGGGTCAGGGCTTCGGCCTTGTTGCTTTCCCGCAGCGCGCCGATGTGATCGCCCGCATTGAAGGCATCGAGCAGGATGGGGTCGATGGGCTGCGCCGACCACAGCCGAAGCGTGTTGACGCGGGTGCCGCGCCAGCCGACGACCGGCGTATCATAGGCCGTGGCGATCATGCGCTCAGCCGGTTTCCAGACGAAACGCTGGGGCTCTTCATAGCCGCCAACGGTATCCACTGCGCCGCCGAAGCCGATTTCGTAAGAGCTTTCGCGGCGCTCGAACTCCCAGGGGTTGCCGTGGGCAAGCCATGTTTCGGGCAGTTCCACCTGCCAGCCATCGGCCATCTGCTGACGGAAAAGACCGTGGACGTAACGAATGCCATAGCCGTAGGCCGGAATATCGACGGTAGCCATGGATTCCATGAAGCAGGCGGCGAGGCGGCCAAGACCGCCATTGCCCAGCGCCGCATCGGGCTCCAGGCCGGCAATGACATCGAACTCGACGCCGAGCGACGTCAGCGCGTTCTTGATCTCACCCATCAGCCCAAGGTTGGAGATGGCGTCGCGCATCAGGCGGCCGATCAGAAATTCCAGCGACAGATAATAGACGCGCTTGGAATCGTGCTGATACGCCTTACGGGTGGATTCCATCCACTTGTCGATGACGCGGTCGCGGATGACCAGAATGGTGGCGGTCAGCCAGTCATGCGGTTTTGCAACCTTGACGTCCTTGCCGATGCGATAGGTCAGCCGTTCGATGATTTCCGAGGCGAGAACGTCTGGTTCCGAACTGCGCGGGGCGGGGCGAGGAAGATCGTTGGTTTCAAGTTTATTGATCATTGGTCGGTCAGCACCTTGTTGGGAGGAGAGTGTCTGATTCTGTCGATCCGGCATGCCAGCTATGTTCGCAATTTATGCACCGATATCGTGCCGTGGCAACAGCCGTTTTGCCGGAAACGTGAATGACTTAGAGAGTTATGACAGGGTTATGGACATGATGTGAAAATAACAAAAAACCACGAAAACCGATGTGGTTTCCGTGGTCTATCAAATCGGAGTTAAGGATTTCAGTTGGTCAGGCGGCTCACATCGCCGGATGCTTTTCGAGCGATATCGCCAAAGGCCTCCACGATTTCGTCCATGTTCTCCGGCGCGTAATAGTTGTCTGCGCTGGTGGCGCAGGCCTGAAGAAGCGATTTCCCCTTGGCGGGTGCCATGAAGGCGACAGTGAAGATGTTGATATCGTCGGCTTTCGCCTTGGCGCAGGTGGCGCGAACCGAAGCATCGGTAGGAGCATCCCAGCTTGAGCCTTTGCCCGTCATTTCCCCGTCTGTCATCAAGACGATATAACGCTTGAACGACAGATTGCCTTTCCTCTTGTGTTCGTCGCTTTCCTTGGTGTTGGAGCTTTTCAGTGCGTCGAAGGCGGTCATGAGCGCCGCATCGGCGTTGGTTCCGCCCTCTGGGACAAGCGGGATGGCCTGCACATAGGCATTGGCTTTTTTCGTGCCCCAGTCGATATCCTGCCCGGGAAAGGTCGTGTCGTTATAGGCGATCGCGCCCGTGCGAACCAGGGTCGATTCCGGCGCTCCGGCGGCCTTGTAGGTCTTGTCAGACGTGTTGAGGGTCTTCACCAAAAAACTGACAGCGGTTTTCAACGAGGTGCTTTTTGCCACGTAACATGGGCTTGAAGCCTGCACCGTCGCGGGCTTCGTGGTCCAGTTGGCGAGCGTGAAATTCTGACACGAACTTTTGCTCTTATCCACCGTATCGGTCTTGAACGACATCGAGCCGGAGCGATCGAGCACGAGATACATCGATAATGGCGAGCCGTTGTTGAAGCTGCTCTCCGCCGTGCTGGTGGCGCTGACCGGGACAGACTTTTCCCAGATGAGGCCGAGCAACGGGTTGAGCGGCATCTGGTAACTGACGGTCATCGATATCTTGAAGGTGATGCCCTTGGCGGTTTCGTTTCTAACCGTAACGGTGGCCACCTTTTCATCGAAGCTTTTCTTCTCTGCTTCAGGCAAGTCCTTGGTAAAGTCCTGAGCGTCTATATGTTGTTTAGCCGCGGCCTTCAGTTCTCCGTCGCTTTTCTCGCCTTGCGATTCACGGAATTTGGTAGCGGCGGCAAGGGTTGCAGAATCGACGGCGTTCTGCAGGTCGGACTTGACCTGGAGTGCCCTGTTGAACTCTATCCCGGCCCCGGCAACGCCCATCAGAAGCGGCAGGGCCGCCGCCGTCATCATGGCAAAATTTCCCTGCCTGTCGCTCAGCAGCGCGCGCATCCGTTTCTTCATTCCGGCCCCATTGAACATCATGTCCACCCGTTGGATTGTCGTATGGAATCACCACTACCTACAGGCGATGTAGATTTTCCTAACGCAACGTGAGCAAATTTATCGAGTGCTCGAAACGGGACAGGTTTCTGTCGTGAAACGACGCTTTGTGCCGGCACGACACGCGTTTCGTTCCGTTTTGATACGGCTTCAATGCTTGACGGGAATGACGTCCACGGCCTGTGTGGTCTGCTGGTTGCCGTAGCTTTTCAAGACGCCGATGACGGGGGCGATGTCGGAATAATCGCGCCCATAACCGACGACGATGTGGTCGCTGCCAGCGACGATATCGTTGGTGGGGTCTAGCTCTATGTAACCGGTCGCTTCACCGCACCAGACCCGCACCCAGGCGTGCATCGCGTCCGCGCCTTCCAGTCGTTCCTTGCCGGCGGGTGGAATGGTGCGCAGGAAGCCTGAAACATAGCCTGCGGGAATGCCGAGGCTGCGCAGCGCCGAAATCATGATATGCGAGAAATCCTGGCAGACGCCGCGTTTCAGCTTGAAGGCTTCGGCTGGTGTCGTATCGACGGTGGTCGCCTCGCCATCATATTTGAAGTCCTTGTAGATGCGCTTGCACAGCGCCATCGCGATTTCGCGGATGGTCATGCCGGGCTTGATCGTCTCGCGGGCATAAGCGGCAATGGCTGCGTTCTCACCGATGCGTGGGCTGATGCCAGCCAGATGATGCGGTGACTGCGGATCGAGCGACCAGACACTGGCCAGCTCTGCGGGAAGTCTCGACAGTTGCGGCGAGAAATCCGCCGTCAGCGAGGGGCTTTCCACGGAAACGCGGGCCTGCATGCGGATATCGAGCTTATCGTGCGGGGCGCGCAGAAACACCGAGGTCGCGCTCTGCTGGAAGAAATCATCGAAGACGGTGCGCTCTTCCGGGGATGGCGTCACGCTCAGTGTTCCGGCGATCAATCTCTGCCTGCCGGGGATGGACAGCGGCATGATGCGGATGATGTGGCGCGCGCCGGATGCCAGCGTATCGTAGATATAGCCCATGTGCAGCGTCAGATCGTAGAGCATGGCCTATCCGAGATATGTCTGGGCGAGAAGGTCCGACAGATGTTCCAGATCCTGCTCCAGCTGACGGAAAACGGCGGGCGACAGGTTTTCCGGCGTCATGACGGCGAGACCCGAGTGGACGCGCATGACCTCGCGATAAAAGCCCGACATCTGGCCGTTGACGAAGGCATTGGGCAGTTGCTCCACCTCGGTGCGGATTTCGTTGAGCTGGAACAGGATGGAGCGCGGATTGAGTGGATCGAGGCCCAGCAAATCCATCACCGTCAGCGCTGCCGTGTTGACGTTGTAGCGGCGGCGATGGGTCATGACGCTGTCGCCGATTTCGAGCAGCATGTCGTAGGCGCCGTCAGGTGCATCCGGGCCGCTCATATGGCCGAGAAGCCGGGTCAGATGCAGGCCGCGTTCCAGATAACGACCGATGGACAGGAACCGCCAGCCGGTGAAACGATACATGTTTTCATGCACCAGACCGGCAAAGCCTGCGAGCTTGCGCAAGAGTACCGTCATGGCGTGGGTGGCGTCATCACCGGCGGCGACCTTGCTCTGGAATCGGCGCGCGGTTTTGGCGAGATCATTCAAGGCCAGCCAGCCATCCGGCGAGAAACGGTCGCGGATATTGCTGGCGGAGTAGATCGCGCTGTTGAGATTGGCGATCAGGCTTGCGGGAACGGCTTCCTCGACATCGATATCGATGGTTTCGAGATAGGCGGTGACGTGGGCCAGAAGCGGCTGCTTCGGATCGGCGGATTCGGCAAAGCGGGCGTGCCATGCGCGCAGGATGCGCAGCGCACCTTCCGCCCGCTCGATGTAGCGGCCCAGCCAGAACAGATTGTCGGCAGCGCGGCTCGGCAGGCTGCCGGGCATATTGCGAATGAAGTTTTCTTCCGCTGGCAGAAGCGTGGTGCGCTCCACCGGCTTGTCGGAGACGATCCAGACATCGGCAGCGCTGCCGCCTGCCTGCATGGCAATGGCCGCCGTATCATTGCTGCGGCCAATGCGGGCAAAGCCACCGGGCATGACCTGCCAACCATCTTGCGTGCGGGCCGCGAAGACGCGCAAGCTCATGGGGCGCGGCACCAGCTTTCCATCGACATAGGCCGGTGTCGTGGAAAGCGTGACGACTTCCTGACCGACGAGCTTGTGGCCATCGCTTGCCAGCCAGTCACCGATGGAATCCTTGGCCGTTTCACGCAGCGAGGAGCCCAGAACCGACTGGTCGTTATCATCGAAGAAGGGCAGGCGGGAATAAGCGGGGCCGATGACCATGCGCTCGATATTATGCGCCACATGCTCCCGCTCGGACGGCTGGCCGCACCACCATGTGGCGATGGAAGGCATGGCGAGGTCTTCACCCAGAAGATGGCGGCAAATGGCGGGCATGAAGGCTAGCAGCGCGCGGGTTTCGAGAATGCCTGACCCCAGCGCATTGACCATGCTGAGCGAGCCGGACCGCAGCGCCTGCACCATGCCGGGCGTGCCGATATGGGAGTTCTGATCCAGTTCCAGGGGGTCGGTATAGGACGCATCCAGCCGTCGCCACAAGACGCCGACAGGCTTGAGGCCAGCGACCGTGCGGACCATGACGCGGTTGTTGACGACGGTGAGGTCCTCGCCTTCCAGCAGCATGAAGCCGAGATAGCGGGCGATATAGGCGTGTTCGAAATAGGTCTCGCTGGCGGGGCCGGGCGTCAGAACCGCGATGCGGTCATCCGGGTGCTGGCGGTGAGCCTGCAACGTATCGCGAAACGCGCCGAAGAAGGAGGCGAGGCGGTGGACATGGGCCTCGGCATAGATGTCGGAAAAGGCGCGGGTGGTGGCCACGCGGTTTTCCAGCGCAAAGCCTGCGCCGGATGGGGCCTGCGTGCGGTCTGCCAGTACCCACCAGTTGCCGTCAGGGCCGCGCCCGATTTCGAAGGAACAGAAGTGCAGATAATGCCCATCTGCCGGTTTGACGCCTGCCAGCGGGCGCAGATATTCCGGGTTGGAGGCGAGCAGCGAGGGCGGCACGTAGCCTTGCTGGACCAGCCGGTTTTCACCGTAGAAATCGGCAACGATGCGTTCCAGCAGATTGGCACGCTGAATGAGCCCGTGGGAAACCGCTTCCCATTCCTTCTCATCGATCAGAACCGGGATATGGGAAATCGGCCAGTTGCGCTCGGTGTTTCCCTGCGCGCTGTAATCACGGTAAAACACGCCAGCGTCGCGCAGGTAACGGTCGGTGCGGGAAAAGCGCTCGTGTAATTCGCGCTCTTCCATACGCCCGAGAGCATTCACAAAAGGCTGCCAGACGGGGCGAATGTTCCCGTGGATATCCAGCATCTCATCGGCAATTCCGGGCATGGGGCGATAATCCAGCATGGAGGCCATGCCGGGTTTATCGTTTGTCCGTTCCATTGCCGGTGCCTTTGCCAAGTCACACTCCCTGCGGGCGTCTCAAATCAAGCGTCAGCGGAAATTCCGGCGACGCAGCTTCCGGCCAAAGCGTATACTGACCGGCGGTATGTCCCCAGGGTTCGAAACGGGCAAGTCGTCTTGCTTCCGCTTCGTTTCCATTGACGGGGAAAGTCTCATAGGTGCGACCGCCCGGATGGGCAACATGATAGATGCAGCCGCCGATCGATCGGTTCGACCATGTATCATAAATGTCGAAGGTCAAGGGAGTGTTGACCGGCAAAGCCGGATGCAGGCCCTGCGATGGCTGCCATGCCTTGAGGCGCACACCGGCAACCGAGACACCCGAATCATCGGTCTGCTTCATCGGCACGGCGCGACCGTTGCAGGCCACGGTGTAACGAGACGGGTTGGAGGTTTCCAGCCGCACCTGCAAACGCTCGACCGAGCTATCCACATAGCGCACGGTGCCGCCGATGGCACCCTGTTCGCCCATGACATGCCATGGCTCCAGCGCCTGACGAAGCTCCAGCTTGGAGCCTTCATATTCGACCTCTCCGAAGAAGGGGAAGCGGAACTCTAGCTGCGCCGCAAACCATTCCGGTTTCACATCGAAGCCGTTGTCTTTCAGGTCGGCCAGCACATCGAGAAAATCGGCCCAGATGTAATGCGGTAGCATGAAGCGGTCTGCTAGCGCCGTTCCCCAGCGCACGAATTTACCACCCACAGGGTTCTTCCAGAAGCGGGCGATGATGGCGCGCACCAGCAATTGCTGGGCGAGCGACATGCGCGCATTTGGCGGCATTTCGAAACCACGGAATTCCACGAGGCCGAGGCGGCCCGTTGGGCCGTCCGGCGAGAAGAGCTTGTCGATGCAAATCTCGGAGCGGTGTGTGTTGCCCGTGACATCCGTCAGCAGATTGCGGAACAGGCGGTCGACCAGCCATGGCAGCGGCGGTGCGCCTTCACCCGGCATCGGCACCTGCGCCATGGCGATTTCCAGCTCGTACATGCTGTCATGACGGGCTTCATCGATGCGCGGTGCCTGGCTTGTCGGGCCGATGAAAAGGCCGGAGAAGAGATAGGACAGCGACGGGTGGCGCTGCCAGTGCAGCACGAGGCTTTTCAACAGGTCGGGACGGCGCAGGAACGGGCTGTCATTGGGGTTGGCACCGCCCACCACCACGTGGTTGCCGCCGCCGGTGCCGGTGTGGCGACCGTCGATCATGAATTTATCCGCACCCAGCCGTGTCTGGCGGGCATCTTCATAAACGGCGGTGGTGATATCGACGCAATCCTTCCAGCTCGCCGCCGGGTGAATGTTGACTTCGATGACGCCGGGATCGGGCGCGACGCGGATGACGTTCATGCGCTCGTCATGCGGCGGGGTATAGCCTTCGATATGCACGGGCAGGCCAAGATCGGTCGCAGCAGCTTCTGCGGCGGCGACGAGATCGAGATAGTCCTCTACACGCTCCACCGGCGGCATGAAGACGCAGAGACGTCCATCGCGTGCTTCCACCGACATGGCGGTGCGGACTTCGCCATTGATGTCGCTGATCGATTGTTCGATGCGCTCCTGCGTGGCGCCATCGGAGGCCTGAAACGAGGCTTCTGGCAACACGCGTGCGGATGGCGCCATGGCGTCTGGCAGCGGTCCACGCGGAACGGACGGGTCCGCCGGGTGGATATAAGGAAATTTCGATTCCGGAACGTGGGGCAGGGTGCCGAGCGGAATGCGGTAGCCAACCGGGCTATCGCCGGGAACGAGGAAGATGCGGCCACGGCGGGTCTTCCACTTCTCGCTCATCCAGCGTTTCTCAGACGTGGCCTTGGCATTCCACGCCTGTACCGGCAGGACGTAACCGGTGGGTGTCGTCAGGCCGCGCTCGAACACGCGGGCGATACGGTTGCGCTCTTCCGGGTCTTTCAGCTTGGAATTGGACGGATCGACATTGTCTGGCAGATTGCCTTCCTTGATCAGCCATTCCGCCGGGTCTTCATAAGCGGGCAGCACCAGTTCCGGCGCGATGCCGATATTGGTGGCGATGTTGGTGAGCAGCTTTTCGGCGTCTTCCGATGTCACGCCTGTATCAACACCCTCGCGGGCCACCAGATCTGGGTTGTGCCAGACCGACTGGCCGTCCTTGCGCCAATAGAGCGAGAAGGTCCAGCGCGGCAGGCTTTCACCGGGGTACCACTTGCCCTGGCCGTAATGCAGGAAGCCGTTGGGGGCGAAGCGCTCGCGCAATTTGCGGATCAGCACATCGGCCTTTTCGCGCTTGGTCGGACCAACGGCATCGGTGTTCCATTCGCCTGATTCGAAATCATCGATAGACACGAAAGTCGGCTCGCCACCCATGGTGAGGCGCACGTCCTGTTGCGCCAGAACCTTATCCACCTCATCGCCCAAGGCGTTCAGGCGGTCCCAGCTTTCGTCGGAAAAGGGCTTGGTGATGCGCGGATGTTCGGCCACGCGACTGACCTTCATGTCGAAGGCGAATTCGGTGTTGGCCTCGCCGTAATAGCCGCCGGAAATCGGGGCAGCATTGCTGTAATGCGGCGTTGCAGCCAGCGGCACGTGGCTTTCGCCAGTCAGGAGCCCGGAGGTCGGATCGAGACCCACCCAGCCAGCACCCGGCAGATAGACTTCCGTCCACGCATGCAGATCGGTAAAATCGACCTCGGTTCCCGAGGGGCCATCGAGCGCCTTGAGGTCCGGCGTCAGCTGAATGAGATAGCCCGACACGAAGCGGGCGGCGAAACCGAGATGGCGCAGGATCTGCACCAGCAGCCAGCTGGTGTCGCGGCAGGAGCCCTTGGCCGTCCCTAGCGTCTCTTCCGGCGTCTGCACGCCGGTTTCCATGCGGATGACATAGCCGATTTCGCTTTGCAGGCGGGCATTGAGGCCGACGACCATATCGACAGTCGGCTGTCCTGCCGTCCAGTCGAGCGTTTTCAGGTAGTTTTCCAGAAGTGGGCCCGATGGATCAGGTGTCTGGTAGATCGAAAGGTCGGCCTTCAGCGTTTCTGGATATTCGAAAGGCCAGTAGGTGGCGCTTTCTTCCACGAAAAAGTCGAAGGGATTGTAGACGGTCATATCCGCGACGAGATCGACCTCGATGCGGAATTCGGTCACCGGGTCTGGAAAGACGTAGCGTGCCAGAAAATTGCCGTAAGGGTCCTGTTGTAAATTGACGAAGTGGTTGGCGGGGGAAACCTTGAGCGAATGGCTGATGACGTGGGTGCGGGAGTGCGGTGCGGGCTTCAGCCGTATGATCTGCGGACCGAGGCGGATCGGTTTGTCGTATTTGTAGTGCGTCAGATGGTAGATGCTGGCTTTGATCGACATACTGGTCCTTGCCCGGTTTTTCCGGTTTGCGCGGATTGTTCCGCCCCTCTTGATTGCTTGGACTTTGTGCAATGCACGCAAATAAAGCAAGGAACATTTCAACGCCGCCGGGCATTGCTGGACGTTGTCCGATTCCGGACCTGTTATGGAAAGTGGACAAGCCCTCACGTCATGCTATTGCTGTCATGACATACGTGTAACGTGGCACCTGCAAACCCTTCTGGAATTCATACGCACGATGGAAATGGCAAGGTACTGATGGCGCAAGGTAATCTGTCCACGGAGACGATCGGCCACCCGTCATTCGATTTGGATTTCAAGTCGCAGCTGAAAATGATGGGAAATGCTTTCTGGACGTCTCGCGTCCGGGGCAGGCTGATTGCGCTGATGGCAGCACTCTTGACCATCATTCTCGTCACCGCCTATGGGCAGGTGAAGCTGAACGAGTGGAATGCCCCGTTCTACAACGCGCTGGAACGGCGCGACCTCAACGCCTTTCTTCACCAACTGGAAGTTTTCGCCGTCATCGCCGGCTCCCTGCTTCTGCTCAACGTCTTCCAGACATGGCTGAACCAGATGACAGCGCTGAACATGCGCGAGGGTCTGGCAAAAGACATGGTCGACCAGTGGTTCAAGCCCGGTCGCGCCGCAAGGCTCTCCGGTTTCGGTGCCATCGCCATCAACCCGGACCAGCGCCTGCATGACGATGTGCGCAATCTGGCCGAAAGCAGCACTGCGCTGGCGATAGGTCTCGTCAATGCCACTATCCTTCTCGTCAGCTTCATCGGTGTGCTGTGGAGCCTGTCGGCCGGTTTTGCCGTTCAGATCAGTGGTAAAATGGTCGAGATACCCGGCTATATGGTCTGGGCCGCCCTGATTTACGCAGGCTCCGCTTCCCTACTCAGCAATCTCGTCGGCTACCGGCTGGTTCCGCTCAATGCGGAACGCTATTCGAAAGAAGCGGAGCTTCGCTTCTCCCTGATGCGGGCAAGCGAGAACCTGACGGCAATCACGCTGGCGCGGGGCGAGAAAAACGAACGTCACCGGATCGGCGAGGATATCAACGCGGTGCTGGGTGTCATCAGAGGGTTAGCCATGGCGCTGACCCATCTGACATGGGTATCATCAGGCTATGGCTGGCTTGCCATCGTGGCTCCCATTCTCATTGCAGCCCCTGTCTATTTTTCGGGAAACCTGACCTTCGGTGGCCTGATGATGGCCGTGGGTGCCTTCAACCAGGTCAACGTCGCGCTACGTTGGTACATCGATAATTTCGGTCCGATCGCCGCATGGAAAGCCACGCTGCAGCGTGTTTCGGTCTTCCGCAACGCGTTGATCCAGATGGACAGCGTCGAGCGACACGGCAATGCCATTGAGATCGAAAAGACCTCAGATGGTCCGGTACTTCTGACATCCGTCGAAATATGCCCGGAAGCGGGCGGGCAGGACATGTCGCGGATTTTCCGTCTTCGCGAGGCCCCTGTCGAAATTCATGTCGGCGACCGGCTGATGGTGAACGGCGACCAGGGCGTCAACCGACGGCTGTTCTTTGCCGCCCTTGCCGGGCTTTGGCCGTGGGGGCGAGGAACGATCACCATGCCGCCGCGCGAAGAGACACTGTTCATTGCCCAGCACGGCTATCTACCCGCTGCACCGCTGCGCGAAATTCTCTGCTATCCGCGCAGCCCGCAAAAGTTCAAGGAACAGGACTTTCTCGATGCCATGCAGAAATGCGGGCTGGGCCACATCATTCCGCGCATGGACGACAATATTCGCTGGGACAAGAAGTTCGATTCCGACGAGCAGGCCTGCGTGCGGGTTGCCAATGCGCTTTTGCTGAAGCCGCGCTGGCTGTTTATTGACGATCTGCTCGAAGGGCTGGAAACAGAGACTGTGGACACCTTGTCTGCCGTGCTGGCTGGCATGACCGATAGCGCGATTGTCTATATCGGGCGCTCCGAAACCATTCTGCAGGTTCTGTCACCGCGCGTTCTGCACCTCGATCTCATCAAGGCGTAATCCTTATAGTTTCGCCAGCTTGGGACTGGCTCCGATGGATGTCGCCTCGAAGATGGATGTTGGCGCTGTCCCGCGCATAAGCGCCAGCGGTGTTGCTATGACCACGATGGCCACAGCCACCAATGCCGCAATGATAACCCAGTCGCAGCGCTGCTGTTTGACGGTATTCCCACTCCAGTCATATGCCATAGCGATCCTCGCGTATATCAGTAGATGAAGATAAAAGAATTCAACGCAAGAGTGCCGTAGTATGGTTAACCAACGGTTACCTTGATGTCGTTACGCTTTTATTTCACGAGGTTGGTCATGGTTGAGGCCCGTCACGCCTGTGATTTCGGTCGAAAATAGCAACCAAAACGCGCGCCGGGTCCTATCGATGCCTTGGAGAATTATAGTCCCGACAGGAGTGCCAGTGCCTGCTCATGCAGGGCCTTGCTGCCGGCTGCGATGATGCGGCCCGCCGCCTCGGGTCTTCCACCATCCCAGTTGGTGATGACGCCGCCTGCCTGTTCGATGAGGGGGATCAGTGCGCCGACATCATAGGGTTTAAGACCGGATTCGACGACGAGATCGACATGACCGCCAGCCAGAAGGGCGTAGGCGTAGCAGTCTACCCCGTAACGGAACAGGCGGACCTGTTTCTCGACCTTGTCGTAACGCGCAAACTCCGCAGGCGCGAAAATATGCGGAGAGGTCGTAAACAAGACCGCGTCTGAGAGGGATTGGCAATCGCGTGTGCGGATCTGCCGTTCGCCGCCCGGTCCGAAGTACCAGGAGTTTTTTCCATCGGCGAAATAGCGTTCGCCGATGAAGGGCTGATCCATGATGCCCATGGTTGACCGGCCCGAGGACTGAAAGCCAATCAGCGTACCCCAGACGGGAAGGCCGGAAATGAAGGCACGTGTACCGTCGATGGGATCGATCACCCAGACATGCTCACGGTCGATGCCGACGCTGCCATGCTCCTCGCCCAGAATACCGTGGGTCGGGAAATGTTCGGTAATCAAGGCGCGAATGGCCGTCTCTGCTGCCTGATCGCCTTCTGTGACCGGATCATATCCGCCATCCTGCTTGTTGGCGACGGCGATGCCGGTGCGAAACCGGGGCAGCGTTTCCGCCTTGGCGGCATCGGCGAGACGAAAGAAGAAATCGCGATCTGGAAGCATCAAAACCTCATCATGTTCGAACCATCACGACATAACCCGCTTCAATGCCTTCCGTCCACTCGCCAAGTCCCGGGTGCTGCAAAAGGCGAAAACTAAATCATCCGCAAGGCATAACGATGCCAATTTTTGAGCAAATGTGAAAAAATAGCGTAAAAATTAGGCTTAAATAAAATTGATTGACAATTAAGCACATCGGGCCTAACGTCATCCCACAGTCTTTGACTGTAAATACCCTCCTTGGGTGTTTCCTCCCTAGACTTGACCGCGCCAAGGCGCGGTTTTTTTTGCCCGATGCAGAGCTTTTGAGGGGTCTGATTGAAAAGGGACAGGCCTATTCGGCGGCGAAAGCCATGTCGATGGCGTATTGCGAAACGAACACCGAAAGCTGGCGCATGAATGTCTCCAGCGCCGCCTGAACGGCGAAGAATTCCGGTGTTTTTACCAGGGTCTTCTCATCCACGTAGAGAGCGCGGCTGACTTCGATCTGCAAGGCGTGCAGGGAGCGAACCGGACGGCCATAGTGTTCCGTGATGAAGCCGCCCGCATAGGGCTTGTTGCAAACGGCTGTGAAGCCGAGCTCTTCGAGAAAATACAGGGCCGCACGGGAAATTTCCGCAGATGCACTGGTGCCGTATCTGTCTCCGATAATGATATCGGGCCGGATATTGGAGCTGGCAAGCCGGATGTTGCCCGGCATGGAGTGGCAGTCGATCAGCACCGCCATGCCGAAACTGGCATGGGTTCGCGATACCAGCTTTCGCAGGCAGGCATGGTAGGGCTTGTAGATGCTCTCTATCCGCCTGATACCTTCGTCCACAGGCAGACGGTGCGCATAGATGTCCATGTTCTCGGCGACGATGCGTGGTACGGTGCCGAGCCCGCCAGCAACGCGCATGGAGCCGATATTGGCATAGGGCGGCAGTGCGCCATCGAACATGCGCGGATCGAGTTCGTATGGTTCGCGGTTGACATCCAGATAGGCGCGGGGGAAGTTTGCTTTCAGCAAGGGTGCGCCGAGATCGATTGCGCCCGAAAACAGCTCATCGACGTAATGATCTTCCGAGCGGCGGATTTCGTAGGAGTTCAGGCGGGACGATTCGAGGAAGGAAACGGGATAGCACCGACCACTGTGCGGTGAGTTATATACGAACGGAATGCTGTGAACGGCGGGTTCGTGCACCTCGAAGAGTTCATACTCGCCCGTGACCCAGTCCATTCCGCCCCGTTTACCATGTCATAATTCTGCCAGAAGCTTCATGTTGCCAGTTAAGGCAGAGCAAGTCCATACTGCGCACCAGTCGCCCGAGTCATGATTCTACCGTTCACATGATATTTACTGAAAATGCGGTATGATCGGGATAAGGTATTCCAATAAATCAGAAGTTACGGTCACTTAAATGGTACAGAAAATTCTTCTCGCTGAAGATGACAATGACATGCGCCGCTTTCTCGTGAAGGCGCTGGAGAAAGCCGGATACAAGGTTTCCTCGTTTGACAATGGCGCAAGCGCCTATGACCGGCTTCGTGAAGAGCCTTTTTCTCTTCTCCTCACCGATATCGTCATGCCGGAAATGGACGGAATCGAGCTTGCGCGGCGTGCAACGGAACTGGACCCCGACCTCAAGGTCATGTTCATCACCGGCTTTGCCGCCGTTGCACTAAACGCTGATTCGAAGGCGCCGAAGGATGCGAAGGTGCTTTCCAAGCCTTTCCACCTGCGCGATCTGGTCGATGAAGTGAACAAACTCCTTGTGGCATAAGGCCTCGCATAAACCTTTCACAAAACTGAAAAAAAGCAGTTGACGCTTCCTCCGGTTTTGTGATTTATGCGCCTCAACGGAGGGCGTGTAGCTCAGCGGGAGAGCACTACGTTGACATCGTAGGGGTCACAGGTTCAATCCCTGTCACGCCCACCATCCGAATTCAGAAGTACAAAGGCCTTGCGAAAAAGTCGCGAGGCCTTTTTGCTTTTTTGGC
This sequence comes from Rhizobium sp. Leaf262, assembly GCF_001422245.1. Lineage (GTDB taxonomy): Bacteria > Pseudomonadota > Alphaproteobacteria > Rhizobiales > Rhizobiaceae > Agrobacterium. The sequence continues at coordinate 223,299 of NZ_LMMM01000018.1, read as the reverse complement.
TCGGCATTGCCATCGATCTTTGCTCGCCATACAGCGCCGAAATACTTTTCCCGAGCTGGCCGAACGCGGCCGAAATGTTCAGTAATATTTTGGCTTGTTGCGGCGGTGCTACAGCTTTTTTCCTTGGTTGGAGTACCTATGGGAACCACCACAACCAAGGTGCCCGAAATGAGAAAAATCGTCATTGCTGCAGCTTTTATCCTGACCGCGTCCACCGCGATGGCTGCGGATGCGGTCTATGAGGCACCGCAGGCACCGGTGGCCATTTCTGGCCAGGCATTCTCGTGGACCGGCTTCACCGCCGGTGTGCAGGGCGGATATGCCTGGGACAATCAAGACATATCCGGCATCATCGCAGGAACACCGCTGGAGGCCAATTTCCATGGCGGCGTGCTGGGCGCATTTGCCGGCTATAACCACCAGCTGAGCAACAATTGGGTTCTTGGCGTGGAAGGCGATTTCGATGGCAACTGGGGCGATGGTACGCTTACCATTCTCGCGCCTGACCGCTACGAGTACGGTCTGGACTGGCAGGGGTCCGTCCGTGGCCGCGTTGGTTACGCAATCGACCGGGCGCTGGTTTATGGCACGGCAGGCTGGGCTGTCGGACGCGGTTATCTGGTCACACCGGGCTTCCCGAAAAACAAGGAAACCTTCAACGGCTACACGGTCGGCGCGGGCGTGGATTATGCCTTCACCGACATGATTTTTGGCCGTATCGAATACCGCTACACCGACTTCGGCGACAAGAACTACGATTACGGCGCGCTCGGCCCGCTGCTGAATGGCGATATCGATCAAAACGCCGTGCGCGTTGGCTTGGGTGTGAAGTTCTAGGTAACGCTAAGGGCGTTCTAGGCGAACCGATATGACCGACTTTTGAGCTTCGTTCCATCCCGAATGCGCTGGCGAAACCGGCGGCAGATTACGCAACCTTCGAGGCTTCACTCTGCACAGCTCGTGGGTTGCCAGCATCATCCACCGCGACCATGATGAAAACCGCTTCCGTGACCTTGTCGCGGGATTGCTGGGAGTGGCGGCGGGTCCAGGCTTCTATTTTGAGGGTGATGGAGGTGCGACCGACTTTTTCGATGCGGGTGTAGACGCAGAGCGTGTCGCCGATTTTCACCGGTTTCTTGAAGACGATTTCGTTGACGGCGACCGTCACGGTGCGTCCACCTGCCACATCATTGGCGCGTACGAAGGCCGCCAAGTCCATTTGAGACATGACCCATCCGCCGAAAATATCGCCTGCCGGATTGGCGTCGGCAGGCATGGCGAGAGTGCGCAGGGTCAGTTCCATGTCGGCTGGCGGCTGTAATTCCATTGTTGAAAACCTTCGTCTGTATCGCTTGCAATAGATAAATGACTACAGCATCAATGGCGAAAACAGCATTGATTTTCCGGAACATATGAGATGCGCCAGTTGCATGGTGCGGTGCAGCATGACGTTCCGATATTATAGATGGAGAGAGTAAAAAGCGAATCGATCTGCTAAGCAGTGGGCCGAGCTCACCCTTTATCAGTTCGGTACTTGCTCCACTGTCAGCGTGCGACCATGCGCAGAGGAGATGCGCACACGGGCACCGGCAGGTGCGTCTTCGCCCTGCACTGGCCACCATGTGTCATCCAGCTTGATGCGACCACGGCCTTCGGTGATTGGTTCCTGCAGCGTCGCCGTCCGGCCAATGAGGCTCGCTTCGCGCTGGTTGAGGAACGGCTCGTCGGTCTTTGCATAATCCCGGCCATAATAGCGGCGACCGAGAATGGCAAAGACAGCCGACAGCAGCGCAAACAAAAGCAGTTGGACATGCCAGTTCCAGATCCCGGTGTCCCACAGCGCCAGCGAGATGGCACCGATGACGAGCGCAGCGGCTCCGATCCAGATGAGAAACACGCCGGGGGCGACGAGTTCGGCGGCCAGCAGAATGGCGGCCAGTATCCACCAGCTCCATGGGCCGAGATCGGTAACGAGCCTTGCGATCATCTCATCTCTCCGAAGATGGTCCGAACGGATTGTTTGGGATGGTCACGTTGATGGTCTGGCCTGTCGGGCGGCTGGAGGAGGGCGGCACGGAGCTGCGCTGTTTTGCGGCGGCAGGTGCTTCGGGCGCTGAGGGCGCATCGCCACCTCTGCCAAAGACTTCCTTGGCGATGGCGCCGATACCGCCGAGCGAGCCGATCAGCGAAGACGCTTCCATCGGCATAAGCACGATCTTGGAGTTCTTCGCGGTGCCGATCTGCGCCATGGCTTCGGTGTATTTCTGGGCGATGAAGTAGTTGATGGCGTGGATGTCACCGGCGGCGATGGCCTCAGACACCATGCGCGTGGCATTGGCTTCGGCTTCGGCCAGACGTTCGCGCGCTTCGGCATCGCGGAAGGCCGCTTCACGCTGTCCTTCGGCCTCGAGAATGGCGGATTGCTTGGCACCTTCGGCGCGCAGGATCTGCGCGTTTCTTGCGCCTTCGGCTTCCAGCACCTGGGCGCGCTTCTCACGCTCGGCCTTCATCTGGCGGGCCATGGAATCCACGAGGTCTTTCGGTGGCGCAATATCCTTGATTTCGATACGCGTGACCTTGATGCCCCATGGGCCGACGGCTTCATCCACCACCCGCAACAGGCGGTCATTGATGGCATCGCGGTTGGACAGGAGTTCATCGAGGTCCATCGAGCCCATGACCGAGCGGATGTTGGTCATGGTGAGGTTCTGGATGGCAAATTGCAGATTGGTGATCTGGTATGCTGCCTGGGCTGCGTTCAGCACCTGATAGAAGGCGACGGCGTCTGCCGAAACGCTGGCATTGTCTTTGGTGATGACTTCCTGGGTCGGAATGTCCAGCACCTGTTCCATCACGTTCAGGCGCGCGCCGACACGCTCGATATAGGGTGTGAGGATGTTAAGGCCGGGCTCCATGGTGCGCGTATAGCGCCCGAAGCGTTCCACCGTGTAGCGATAGCCCTGCGGCACCGTCTTGATACCGGCAAACAGCGTCAGAATGACGAGGCCTACCACGACTATGACGACAATATCGAAACCACCCAGATCAAGCATCCCAATCTCCTCATGCGCTGGCAGGCACGTTATGGGGCCGGGTTACACCCAGCCCTGCAACTCCCTGCGTACAACCTTTTCGAGAACCCGCATACCCTCTGCGCTGTCGTTCAGGCAAGGGATATGCGAAAATTTCTCGCCACCGTTGTGTAGAAAGATTTCGCCAGCCTCGCCAGCAATTTCTTCCAGCGTTTCCAGACAGTCGGAAACGAAGCCCGGATTCATCACGGCAATGCGCTTCACGCCTTCCGTTGCCAGCTTTTCGACGGTCTTGTCGGTGTAGGGCTGCAACCATTCTTCCGGGCCGAACCGGGACTGGAACGTGATCATGAAACGGCCCTTGTCCAAGCCCAGCTTTTCGCGCAGCAAACGACCCGTCTTCATGCATTGGCAATGATAGGGATCGCCCTTTTTGAAATAGGACTGCGGAATGCCGTGGAAGGAGGCGATGATTTTTTCCGGCTCCCAATCCAGCGTCGCCAGATGGGCTTTGACGGAATTGGCGAGGGCATCGATATAGGTGTCGTCGTCGTGATAGGGCGGCACGGTGCGGAGCGCCGGTTGCCAGCGCTGCTTCATCAGATATTCGAAGGCCTTGTCGTTGACGGTCGCCGTGGTGGCGGCGGCATATTGCGGGTAAAGCGGAAACAGCAGGATTTTCTCGCAACCTTGTGCCTTCAGCGCGTCCATGCGTTCGGCAATGCTCGGCTTGCCGTAGCGCATGCCCCAGTCCACCACCACGTTCGGCAAGTCGGTCAGCATTTTGGCGAGCGCCTCGCCCTGATTGCGGGTGTAGGTGCGCAGATAGCTTTCGTTCAGATCGTGGTTCCAGATTTCCTCATAGGCCTTGCCGACCTTTTGCGGGCGCTTGTTCAGCACGATGCCGTAGAGAATGGGATACCAGAACAGCCGCGACCATTCGATGACGCGCTTGTCGCTCAAAAACTCCGCCAGATAACGGCGCATCGACTTGTAGTCGGTGCCATCGGGCGTGCCGAGATTGACGAGGAGAACGCCGACCTTGCCGAAGGCGACCTTCGGATGATCTGGCGGGAAATGCTCTGGCTGGAGCGTGGCGTTATCTGCGATCATAAAATCGTCCTGAAATCTCTAAGGGGTGCGCGTGGCTCTACGTCCGCACATGTGCCGTGGATCAACTTGTAGAGCATTGATCCACCAATCTGAATTGATTTTTGATAGAACTTGCGCGGCATTTCAACGCGTGGTGATGGCTGAGGGATATAGAGATATAAGTGTAGCCATCTGAGTTCTGAATAGTGATGCGGTAGAGGCCAGTCTGCGTGGCTCACCCCCCTCTGTCCTGCCGGACATCTCCCCCACAGGTGGGGAGATCGATATGCCGCAACGGTGCGGCCATCTTTGGCGTCGATCGTTTTAGCGAAGGTTTCTCGTCTTGCCGATCTCCCTCCTTGTGGGGGAGATGTCCGGCAGGACAGAGGGGGTGAGCCACACCCACTTACCTCTGCTGCAAGCTGCAATTATACGTCCGCGATCAAAAATGAAGTCCTCTATCGAAGCCTGTCACCGAGCAGGCTTCGATAGAGTGATGTTGAAGGATTACTGTGCCGGAACGTTCAGCTCTTCACCAACTTCGATATGGTTTGGACGCTTCAGCGCGTTGGCTTCGGCAATCTTCTTCCATTTAGCGCCGTTGCCGTATTTCTCGGCAGCGATTTTCCAGAGCGAGTCACCGCGTGCCACCACGTATTTCCCAGCGGCGGCTGGTGTCGTGGCAGGGGCAGAGGTGGTGGTTGCCGGTGCCGGGGCCGCTGGTGCCGTTGCGGCTGGAGCCGGAGCAGCAGGTGCGGTGGCGGCTGGAGGCGTTGCGGTTGCAGGGGCTTGCGCCGTCGTTGCCGGTGCCGGGGCTGCTGGCTTGGCTTCCTTCGGGGGGGGCACGTAGTCGGCTGGCGTTACATCCGTCACGCGGCCATCGGTGTAAGGCTTGTAGGGGCTGTGCGCGCCGATATAGGCGGCGACGGCATCTTCAAGGCTCGGTCCGAAGTCGTAGGGGTTGATGGCCTTTGTAGCAAATGTCTTGAAGCCATCTCCGCCGGTGCGGGTGTAGTTGTTGGTCACGACGCCATAGGTCTTTTCCGGGTCGAGCTTGACGAAACCATCGCCTTCCTTGACCTCGACGGAGACGATGCGGCTGCCTGCTGGCTTGGAGCGGTCGAAGCTGTATTTCAGGCCAGCCGTCTGCACGAAGCGGCCAGCGCCTTCCTCGATCTGGCTTGCACCGTTTTCAAGGGCTGCGACGAGATCGACGCCCTTGATCTGGAAGGTAGCGATGGAATTCTGGAATGGCAGCACCGTCAGCACTTCGCCCATGGTCACGGGACCAGCATCGATGGAGGCGCGCAAGCCGCCACCATTCTGGATAGCGATTGTGATGCCCTGATCCTTTACACGGTCGAGCAGCGCATCGGACACCAGGTTGCCCATGGTGCATTCCTTGACGCGGCACACTTCGCGCGAGCCATCGATGGCGGCTTCGCTGGTGCCGATTTCCTTCTGCTTCATCTCTTCCAGCGGTGCTGCCAGTTCGGCCACGCGCTTGGTAAAGGCTTCGTCCGGTGTGACGGAGGCGTCGAGAAGCTTCGGTGCGCCGCTGGTAGATTTCACCACACCGTTGTCATCGAAGGTGACGGTGAGATCGCCGAGATATTTGGAATAGGCATAGGCGGTGACGATCGGCACGTCGACACCGGATGGATCCTTGACCAGCGTCGGGTAGGGGCCAGCGGCCTTCGGGTCGGTGCTGGAGAGCAGCGTGTGGCTGTGGCCGCCGACGATGACATCGATACCATCGACAGAACGGGCGATTTCCTGATCCTTGACGTAGCCGACATGCGACAGAAGGACGATCTTGTTGACGCCCTGATCCTGGATTTCCTTGACGGCACCCTTGAGGTACTCGATCTCGTTTTCAAACGTCACCTTGTCGCCGGGCGAAGAGGTTTCGTTGGTGTCTGTTGCCAGCACGGAAACGACGGCGACCTTCTGGCCACCCATCTCCTTGATGATATAGCCCTTGAACTTGTCTTTCAGCTCGGAGCCGTCGGCAATCTTGGTGTTGCCGGAAATGATCGGGAACTTCACCGCATTGATGAGCTTGAGCAGTTCTGCCGGGCCGTCATCGAATTCGTGGTTGCCAATGGCCATGGCGTCGAAGCCGATGCCGTTCATGAATTCGGCAACCGGGCCACTTTTATACTGCGTGTAGAACAGGGAGCCCTGGAACTGGTCACCGGCATCCAGCACGAGAATGTTGGCGTTGGCACCGAGTTCGGCGCGGCGCCCATCGATGGCGCTTTTGACGCGGGCGATGCCGCCAAAGCATTCCTTCTTGTCGGCTTCCGCAGCAGAGCAGGTGGAGTCGAACTTGTTGATCGCTTCGATGCGCGAATGCAGATCGTTGATGTGGAGAATATTGAGTTGGTAGTCGGCGAGCGCCGCACCGGCGGAAAGCGCAACGACCGAAGCGGTCATCAGGCCAAATCTCAAAATCCTGTTCATCGTCTTATCTCTCCTGTTTTACCCAATACGAAGCCGGGAGGCTCGTCCTGCCGCCATAGCTACTGCGAAATCATGACAGTGGTTCAAAGGCGATGTTTTCATCTCGCGGCATCTGCCGCAAGTAGAATTATGACAGGGTTGTGCAAATAAAAAACGCGCGCTGCACGCGCGCGTTGAAATAAACAGGAACCGGTCGGCTGAAACGCAATCAGCCCTGACGCGTCAGCGTGAACTGGCTGTTGCTATCGGTGGTGCAATTCAGCTGCGAACGGGAGATAAGGGCGCAGTTGACGCGCGACTGGGTGTTGCGAACCAGCGAGGTCATGTTGATCTCATAAAGGGTCGGCGAAAGCGTGACGTAGGTTCCAGATGCCAGCAGGGTATTGCTGTCTGTAGAACGCGTCGAGAAGGCGCCCGCCTGGAACGTGGACACGATGCCGTTCTTGTCGACCCAGCGGCCGTCAACAGCCGGACCCTGAGGCATGGCCGATGCCATGGGGCGGGGCGATTGCGTCGCAGGAACGCAGGAAGAGGCAGCAATTGCTGCCAGAATCAAGGCTGTACCTGTCTTGAAATTCATCTTGTCTGTCTCCTGCGATTCTGTCGATCTCTGTCAAAAAGACCATGGATTGAAGTTTGGCTTATTGCAAGCGAACGACGATCTCTATGCACCGGTTCCCGCTGCCGGGCACAAAACCGGCAGCGTTGCAAACCGGCATCAGAGGCCGCGCCGAAGACCTGTCAGCGAACCAGAATGTTGCGGAACTGCCATGGGTCGTGGCTGTCGATGTCCTCTGGAAACAGGCCCGGCCTACCGTCCAGTGGTGTCCAGTCGGTGTAGTGGCCTTCCACGGGGCCAAGATAACGGCGTTGGATGGACAGGCAGCGGCGGTAATCCACTTCATCGGCCTCAACAATACCGGATTGGGGATTTTCCAGAGCCCAGACCATGCCGGCCAGGACGGCAGACGAGACCTGAAGACCTGTGGCGTTCTGCTCGGGGGCGAGTTTGCGTGCCTCCTCCAGTGTCAGCCGTGAACCGTACCAATAGGCGTTCTTTTCGTGACCGTAGAGCAGAACGCCAAGTTCGTCGGCACCGTCTGTCAATTCGCTTTCGGTCAGGACGTGCTGGTCCGGTTGGGCGATGCCGCCATTGCCGAACATTTCATAGAGCGACAGGACCGCGTCGTTGCAGGGATGGTAGGCATAGTGGCATGTGGGGCGATAATCGACATGGCCCCGCTTGTCGCGCACCGTGAAATAATCGGAAATCGAAATCGCTTCGTTGTGGGTGACCAGAAGGCCATATTGAGGGCCAAGTGTCGGGCACCAGGTCCGCACACGCGTGCTTGCACCCGGCTGGTCGAGATAAATCGCGGCCTTGCTGCCCTTCTTCTGCTTCCTGGCATTTTTCGGCATCCATTTTTCATGGCTGCCCCAGCCCAGTTCTGCTGGCTGCAGACCTTCCGCGATGAAACCTTCCACCGACCACGTGTTCCAGAAGGTGTTGAACGGTTTGGGGTTCTTTGCGCGCTGCGTGTCGCGTTCGGCAATGTGGACGCCCTTGACGCCCAGCGTCTGCATCAGCTTGGCCCAGCCTTCACGGTCGCCGGTTGCCGGTTCCTCGAACTCGAGGCCGGTGTCATTGGCCAGATTGACCAGTGCCTGCTTGACGAACCATGACACCATGCCGGGATTTGCGCCGCAGGTGGACACGGCCGTCGTGCCGCCTGGGCGTTTCGCCTTTTCCTTCAGCATGGTTTCGCGCAGCGCATAATTGGTCCGCTGGGCATTGTCCGCGTCCGTGTCGAAGTAGAAGCCCGGCCAGGGCTCCACAACGGTGTCAATGTAGAGCATGCCGTATTTACGGCACAGCTTCATCAGATCGACCGAGGAGGCATCGACCGACAGGTTGACGCAGAAGCCCTGGCCCTCGACATTCTTGACGAGTGGCTTCAACACGTCCTTGTAATTGTCCTTCGTTAGATGCGAGCGGACATGGCGAATATTGCGGCTTTCCAGATAGGGCGCGATATCTTCTCGAGGATCGATGACGACCAGTCGCGACAGATCGAACTTGAAGTGCCGCTCCAGCAACGGAAGCGTACCGCGCCCGATGGAGCCGAAACCGATCATGATGATGGGACCGGTAATTTCGCCGTAAATCGGATGTTCAACGTCCGTCATTCTAAATTTCCTCTTTGAAGACAATGCTTAAGCTAAATGATTACCCGTCGACAATAAAGGGTAGCCGGATGACGGGCGTATGAAGACTGCACATATGGTGAACTGTCGTCTGCGTCTTTGTCATAAAATCAGTGGTATAGCTTGAGATTATGCAAAAGGCTTTTGCCGACTATAATGGTGGAATACGCAAGACGCGGTTAGCGGCGAGAGAAGGGGTCAATCGTGCGACAGGAGACTGCCACTTTGGATAGTCTTATCGAACGGGTCATCGCCCTTCAGGACATGACGCCTGTCTTTATTGCGCTCTACGACACGCAGGATCGCCTTCGCCATGCCAATCGCGCCTTCCGTCAGGCGTTCAATGTCGAGGATGATGCTTTCCCGACATGGGGCGAGCTTTTGCGGGCAAATTATCTCGACCGACAAGGCCTGATCATTTCCACGGGCGATTACGACGCATGGTTTTTATCGGCGCAGTCTCGTCGTGGCAAACTTCCGTTTCGGGGTATCGAACTGGATTTGCATGACGGTCGCTGGATCTGGATGACGGAGACCGTCCAGGCCGATGGCTGGATGTTATGCGTAGGGACCGACATCACAGCGCTCAGGCAAAACCAGCGCAGTCTGCGTCAGGACCGTGATATCGCGCTTCGCGCCGCCCAGACCGATGAGTTGACCGGGACCGCCAATCGACGCTTCGTCTTCACCAAACTGGCGGTGCAGATCGAAAATGTCGAAAAGGGCATCGAAAGCCCATTCGGGCTTTGCGTCATGGATATCGATTTCTTTAAAGGTATCAACGATCGTTTCGGCCACCAGGGTGGCGATACGGTGCTGCGCGATTTCGTGAAGATCGCTCACTCCACGATCCGTCGCTCCGATACCTTCGGGCGCGTGGGTGGCGAGGAATTCGTCCTCATCATGCCCCGCACAGTGCTGCCCGAGTGCATCGGCATCGTGGAACGACTGTTGGAGAAGGTGCGGATATCCTGCCCGTTTCCAGGCGCGACCGATTTTTCCTACAGCTGCTCTGCAGGTCTGTCACTCTTCAGGCCGGGTGAAACCGCCACCGATCTTTACCACCGCGCCGACCGTGCGCTGTATGAAGCGAAGCAGCGGGGGCGTGCCCGGGTGGAGTGGGTGTTGGAGTAGTTGGTTGGAGAGCTGCGGGTGTGGCTTACCCCCCTCTGTCCTGCCGGACATCTCCCCCTCAAGTGGGGAGATCGGCTAGGTGCTGACTCTGCGCTCCATCCGCAGCGTCCGAGATGGCCGAGAGCTAACCACGATTCGATCTCCCCACCTGAGGGGGAGATGCCCGGCAGGGCAGAGGGGGGTAAGCCACACACTCGATGCCTAAATATAAAGCCAGGTAGTCAAACCAGCTCCGCAGCCACCAACCCATGCAGTGAATTGCCGACAAACAGCTTTCGACCCGCCAAATCCGACGGTTTCAGCGCCTGACCGCGCGCCTTGCGCTCACGAATGAGGTCAGCGCGCAGGACGCCCGGGAGGATGCCACTGTCGAGGGGTGGCGTCAGTAATTGGCCTTCGGGACCTTCCACGAAAACGCTGGTGGTCGATCCCTCGCAGATTTCGCCGCGCTCGTTTAGTAACAGAACCTCGTCCGCTTCCGTGGTCGAGAATTCCGCACGGGCAGCCTCGTAGGGTTCGCGGCGCGATGATTTGTGGCGGTAGAAGGTGTCGCTGGAATCCAGACGCGTCTTTTCCGCGATCCTCACCCGCCAGACCGCACCATCGCATAGTGGCACGAAGGGCTCCGAGGTGATGTCGAGTTCGCCCTTGTAGTTCATCACCACCCGCACGGTCATCGGGTCGTTTCCGCCCACGACCCCATTCAGCGCCTTCACCGTATCGGCGGGCGGACGAAATCCGAGCGCATCGGCAGACCGCAGCAGTCTGCGCAGATGCTGCTCCAGCCGCTGAAAACCGGCAAGCGGTTCCCAGCGTAGCGTTTCTCTCAACGTCAGGTCAGCGGGTTTGCGTTTCATGATCTGCGTCCGTCATGCGATTCACGTAAGGTGAGGCATAAGAACCGGCGAAGCTTGTCCGAAATGGGAGCCTCGCCGGATTTTTTCATTCTTTATCGAGCGCTTCAAGCTCGTCGATCAGTCCTTCGATCATCGAAAGGCCCTTGTTCCAGAACGACGGATCGGTCGCATCGAGACCGAAGGGTTTGAGAAGTTCCGAATGGTGCTTGGTGCCACCGGCCTTGAGGAGCTCGAAATACTTGTCCTGAAAACCGCTATCGGCATTCTGGTAGACCGCATAAAGCGAATTCACGAGGCAATCGCCGAAAGCATAGGCGTAGACATAGAAAGGCGAATGAATGAAGTGGGGAACATAGGTCCACCAGCTTCCATAGCCTTCCGAAATCTTGATGGCCGGTCCCAGGCTGTCCTGCTGGACGGAGAGCCACAACTCGCCGATCTGCTCGGCAGTCAACTCGCCATCCTTGCGGGCAGTATGCACCTTGCGCTCGAATTCATAAAAGGCGATCTGGCGCACGACGGTGTTGATCATATCTTCGACCTTGCGGGCAAGCATCGCCTTGCGTTCACGCTTATCCGTCGTGTCGTTAAGGAGTTTGCGGAAGGTCAGCATCTCTCCGAAGACGGATGCGGTTTCCGCAAGTGTGAGCGGTGTCGCGCACATCAGGGCTCCCTGTCCACCAGCCAGAACCTGATGCACACCGTGTCCCAGCTCATGGGCGAGTGTCATCACGTCGCGCGGTTTGCCGAGATAGTTCACCAGCACATAAGGATGCGCCGACGGAACGGTCGGATGCGCAAATGCACCGGGTGCCTTGCCGGGGCGGGCGGGCGCGTCGATCCACTCCTCGTCGAAGAAACGGCGGGCGATATCCGCCATCTCCGGCGCGAAATCGCCATAGGCGGATAGGACCATGTCCTTGGCATCCTGCCACGGAATGATGGCGTTGGAGGTGTCGGGAAGCGGGGCGTTGCGGTCCCAGTAGTTCATCTGCTCCATGCCAAGCCACTTGGCCTTCATCTTGTAATAGCGATGAGACAGGCGCGGATAGGCTTCGGTGACTGCCTTGGCCAGTGCATCCACCACCTCGCGCTCAACGCGGTTGGCCAGATGGCGGCTATCGGCGATATCCTCGAACTTGCGCCAGCGATCGGAAATCTCCTTGTCCTTGGCAAGCGTGTTGGTGATCAGCGTAAAGACGCGCAGGTTTTTCTTGAACGTTGCTTCCAGAGCCTTTGCCGCCTTTTCGCGCGTCTGTGGGTCCGGCTCCTGAAGCAGATTGAGCGTTTCTTCCAGGGCAAGGCTCTTGCCGTCCACCTCGAAGCGCAAATCCGTCATGGTTTCATCGAACAGGCGGTTGAAGGCGGCGGCACTGGTCATGGATTTTTCGAGAAACAGCTGCTCCAGGCTGTCATCCAGCTGGTGCGGCTTGTCCTTGCGCAGATCGACGAGCCACGACCTGTAGTGACCGGCCAGCGCATCATTGGCCATGGCCGCATCCATTGCGGCGTCGTCGATACGGTTGAGCTCCAGTGTGAAAAACAGCAGATGCGCCGACATATCTGTCAGTTTCGACTGGGCGTCGCCATAGATTTTGCCATTGGCCGGGTTGGACGTATCGGAAAAATAGGTGAGTCCCGCAAAGGAACCGATGCGGCCCAGAAGATCGTCCAGCGCTTCATATTCCTTCAGTGCCGCACCGATGCCCTGATCACCCGAAAGCTTTGCAGCTGCTTCCAGTTTTCCTTTCCATCTGGTTTCGAACGCCTTTGCGTCTGCTGCCGCCTTTTCAAGGTCGCGTTTGTATTCTGTGGAATCGGCGGAGGGGTAAAGATCGGAAAGCTTCCATGTTGGAAGGTCGCCAAGAGCTGCACTTCCTGCACCGGAGGCGGAAAGGACGGGCAGGGGGATCGATGTCTTGAAGGTCATTCCGAAGGTTCCTCTTTATATATGTACCCAGCATATGGGGGCTCTGTTTCCTGTGGCAATGCATAAAATGCAAGCAAATCTCAAAACTGGATGTTCAAGCCTTCCGTGTCACATTCGGTGCAAAGGGCCTGCATGAAGCATGTCCATAAACCGGAAACCGGAGCCTGAAATGACCGCGCAAGTTCTCGTTATTGACGACGATCCCGTCCAGCGCCGCCTACTTAGACAAGCGGTAGAGCGTTATGGACATCATTCCATTCTGGCCGAAAACGGCAGGGTCGGACTGGAACTGCTGAAGCAGCACAGTGGCGATATCAGTGTCATCGTTCTCGATCTGATGATGCCTGAAATGGACGGACTGTCCTTCCTCAAGGCCGTTGGAGAGCTGGGCACCGACGTGCCTGTCATCGTGCAGACCGGTCAGGGTGGCATCGATACCGTGGTGCAGGCCATGCGCGCCGGTGCCTTCGATTTCGTGGTCAAACCCGTGTCGTCAGAACGTATCGGCTCGGCCATTGCCAATGCGCTGAAGCTCGACCAGCGCGAGGCCAAGGCGCGCACTGGCAAGCGTTCGCGCAACCACGCCGTCAATTTCAACGATATCGTCTCGGCAAGCCCGGCCATGTTGCGCGTTATCGAACTGGCGCAGCGCGCGGCGCAATCCAACATACCGGTGGTGCTGGAAGGTGAATCGGGCGTCGGCAAGGAAATGATAGCCCGCGCCATCCAGTCCGGCAGCGACCGGGCGGGCAAGCCCTTCATTACCGTCAATTGCGGTGCCATTCCGCACAATCTTGTCGAGAGCATCCTGTTCGGCCATGAAAAGGGTGCCTTTACCGGTGCCACGGAAAAGCATGTCGGAAAATTCATGGAAGCCGACGGCGGCACGCTGTTTCTGGACGAGATCGGCGATCTGCCGCTCGAAGTGCAGGTCAAGCTTTTGCGGGCCGTGCAGCAGGGCGAGATCGAAACCGTTGGATCTGCCAAAGTCCAGAAGGTTAATGTGCGGCTGATTTCGGCCACCAACAAGGACCTGATAGAAGAAGTCAAGGAAGGTCGCTTCCGCGAAGACCTGTATTACCGTCTCAACGTATTCCCCATCACCATTCCAGCGCTGCGGCGTCGGAAGGAGGACATTCCCTATCTCGCGCGTGTCTTTACCGAGCGCTTTTCGGTCGAGCAGAAGCTGCCGCATGCGCTGGGCGTCAATGCCGGTGCGCTGGCGTTGCTCACCGCCTATGACTGGCCCGGCAATATTCGCCAGTTGGAAAATGCTGTCTTCCGCGCTGTCGTTCTAGCGCAGGGCGACGAACTGAGCGAGGCCGATTTCCCGCAGATCGCGCTGCAGGTGCCGGAATTCATGGACGGCGTCGATGCCCAAGACGTTTCCCACCGCCCCACCGAACGCGCGTTGCTTGCTGCTCCGACAGCGGTTGAAACGCGCAGCAGTGCAGCTGACATCATGTCCGTCATGGAAGCCATGGCAACCGAAGAAGATCATTCTGCCGGTGCGGTATTTCCCGGCGGCAGCCTGATTGCCAGCACCGACGACAGCGGAGACGTCAGAAAGATCGCCGATATCGAAGAGGAGCTCATCCGCTTCGCTTTGCGGTTCTACCGTGGTCAAATGAGCCAGGTTGCCCGAAAACTCGGTATTGGACGCTCGACGCTCTACCGAAAGTTGAAGGATTATGGCATTGATCCCGACAACCCGTTGCGTGATGCCGCCTAGACATCTGCCGAGCCGCTTAAATTAGCAGATACGGTATTTGTTAACTCCTGGGCAAGGATATTCACTTACGGTCTATAAACCTCTTGTTAGTATCGCATTCACTATATAGAGGATGAATGTCCATGTGTGGCAAAATTGCCATCGTGTGACCGTAATTGAGGTTCATGTGGGACAATCTGACGAATTGTCTGCCAGGCGGGGATCAAATTGCCTTATCTGCATCGGAATATCGCGCTCTCGGGCAAGATAGCGCGCGGCTTGATCAGAAATGTATGCACGAAGCTGTCGGCACGCGTTGTCACCTGCGTGTGCCTGATGATGGCTGCGATGCCCGCTCTTGGAGTTTCGGCGACGGAAGCTGCCGCCGAAACACGTAGTCTCAAGCTTTATTATATCCACACCAAAGAAAAAGCCGTCATCACATTCAAGCGAAACGGCAAGTATGATCAGAAGGGTCTGCAGGAACTCAACCGCTTCCTGCGTGACTGGCGTCGCAACCAGCCGACAAAGATGGACCCGCGCCTGTTCGATCTGGTGTGGGAAGTCTATCGTCGCTCCGGCGCCACCGAATATATTAACGTCGTTTCCGCATTCCGCTCGCCAGAGACCAACGGCATGCTGCGTTCGCGCACCAAGGGTGTCGCCAAGAGCAGCCAGCATACGCTCGGCAAAGCGATGGATTTCTACATTCCCGGCGTGAAGCTGGCCCGTCTGCGCGAAATCGCTATGCAGATGCAGATCGGCGGTGTGGGTTTCTATCCGACCTCCGGTTCTCCCTTCGTCCACCTTGATGTGGGCAATGTTCGTGCCTGGCCCCGCATGAGCCGTCAGGAACTCGTTCGCATCTTCCCCAAGGGAAACACCATTCACCTACCTGCCGATGGCAAGCCGCTGCCTGGCTATGAACAGGCCATGGCTGATTACAAGCGTCGTGTAAGCTCGTCCTCCGTCCAGGTTGCCAGCACCGCTGGTGAGGGTCCTGCCACATCTTCGTCCGGCGGCAAGCGCAAGACGTTGCTGGCTGCTCTGTTTGGCGGCGGAGACGAGGATGAGGATGCCGAAAGCATTGCAACGCCCGCATCGCGGCCTTCGGCACCAGCCGCTGCGCCTGTAGCGGAAGAAGCCGAAGAAGCGCCAGTCGCCGTTGCCTCGGCACAGCCGGTTCCTGCTGCTGTCGATGCGCCCTTGCCAACCGCCCGTCCGGCGTTCCGCAATCAGGAAAACCCGACAGGTCTGGCCAATGCGCTTTATTCTCCGGCCCGCAATGCGGCCCAGGATGCGCTCCAGGCGGCAACCACGCCTACGCCGACAGCCGCACCTGCCGAACAGCAATTTGCCGATCTCGCGCAATACTCTATTCCGGTGCCGACCTTGCTTGGGCCGCGTCGCATGAAGGGTGATGCCGACGGCTCCGTCATGACTGCGGCTCTCGGCTCCGAAGACATGCCCGGTGACGCCCTTGCGGCTCACGTTCCGGTTCCGGCCAATCGCCCTGCTGTGGCAGAAGCACTGCTTGCTTCGGCCAATTCGGAAACAGAAGGCCAAGATGACGAAGCCGAGCAGCAGGCGAACCTCTCGCCTATGGTCGTCGCAGCGCTTGAGCAGAGCGGCCAGAGTGCCCGTTCCGCGATCGTGGCGACAGCCATGCCATCGGCTGCGCAGTTCCCGGCATCCATGGATCGCAACGCATCTGCACAGCCGGCCTCCAAGCCGGTGGAGACAGCCAAGGCCGTTCCTATGTCAGCGACGGATAGTGGCGATGCTTTCGACGTCAAACCGCGCGGCACCAGTGGCGGTCTCACCGCGGGCCTGCCCACAAAGGGCGCTCGTCCTAGCAAGCAGGATGCCGCCGTTGCCGAAAAGGCCATGGTCAGCGGTGGCCGCTTGACCCAGGAAGCAATCTCCGATTGGGCCCTGAGCCAGGACAAGGGTGCAACGGGTCGCGCCGTCAAGGCTCCCCGCGTCGTCAACAACCGCATGCTGAGCCACGACATGTCCGCATCTGCTGCGACCGCAAGTTTCCGCCCCGGCGCAGCCGCCATCGACTCCAGTCGTTTCAGCACACCGATCAAGATGCCTTGAAGACGACACCGACTAGATTATCTTTATCCATTGATGTCGCGCCCTGGTCACTAAAAGACAGGGGCGCGATTTTCGTTTTGCTGAAGTAGAATTTTTTTATCGTATGAAGCCAGTGATTGCATATTAACGAAATCGTCACCTTGACCAGCAATATTGATGCTGTTACTTTGTGATGCAGTTTGTAAACCAATGTAGTCTGGGATTTTTGAGTAAAGACTGTTTGGTGACAACGCACATGTTGTCCATGGCGCAAGGCAGTGTTTAAAACCAACGCTGTACGCATGAAGCTTTTTCATTGCGCCGGTTCTCGCGAGCCATGTTCCTTTTTAATTCGCTGTTTGCGTAACGTTTGTCTGGCTTGTCCTTTTTGGTTTTGCCGGGCGTCTCGTATCGAACGCCTCTGCCGATTCCTGGGTGGGATGTGCCGTCGATATGGCTTCGTTGGGTGAATATCGCTCTTTTATTTGACGGTGTCGCGCGCCTATGACCTCAATTGTCAATTACCCGACGAAGCAGATCGCTCAGCTTCCGAATTCCACCATCGCAACTTTGACAAAGGAAGATTTGGAGGAGCTAAAGTCCTCGCAAATCAAGGTGTTCACGTCCAGCCAGGTCAGTGCGCTCAATACGGGCGTCGTTTCTACGCTGAGTGCGAATGTGGTCAGCGCCCTCGCACCGAAATCAATCACGGGATTGACGCTCAACCAACTGGCTGCTCTTGGCACCATGCAGGTTTCAGGTTTGACGACGGGCCAGGTCAAGGCGCTGTATGCAAGCCAGCTTGAAGGATTTTCGTCGTCGCTGATCGAAGCGCTCGACAGCACCCAGGTTTCCGCGCTCTCCAGCCAGCAGGTTGCGACACTGTCGGCAGCCGAGCTTAACACCTTCACTGCGGGCGAAATTGCGTCCATCAAAAAGACATCGCTTTCCGGGTTGCTGACATCATCGCTCGCAGGCCTTGCCACAGACAAGATCGCCGCTTTCACCACAACGCAAATTGCGGCCTTCTCTTCGAGCCAGATAAAAGCGTTGACCTCGAACCAGATTTCGGCGCTCACGCCAACGCAATTTTCCGCCCTCACGACAAAGCAGATTTCCGCGCTGTCATCGCAGGCAATCGCTTCCCTCAGCAGTGACAAGCTTGCAGCTTTGACCAACAAGCAGGTTGCGGCTCTTTCCTTGGACCAGTTCGGTGCCTTGACCTCAACCAGCCTCGAGGGGCTTACAACGACACAGGTCATGGGGCTGACGTCGAAGCAATTGGCAACGCTGACGGCCGCCGAACTCAACAGCTTCACGGGAGAAGAGATTGCTTCTCTCAAGAAAGCGGCACTTGCCGGTCTGACGACGGCAGCGCTGGCTGGTCTTTCAACGGATAAGATCGCGTTTTTGACGGCATCGCAAGTTGCTGCTTTGTCGTCGGATCAGATGAAGGCTTTGAGTTCTGCCCAGCTTGCGGCTTTGGAACCCAGCCAGTTCGCCGCGCTCACGGCAAAGCAGATCGCTGGTCTCTCTACCGATGCCATCGCAAATCTCGACAGTTCTCAAGTGGGTGCTCTGACGGCCAAGCAGATCGCTGCGCTGACGGTCACGCAATTCGAAGCCATGACCTCCAGCGGCATAGAGGGTTTGACGAGCAAGCAGGTGGCGGGCCTCAAGGCGCCGCAGGTCGCGACATTGACCTCTGATGAACTCAACACCTTTTCCTCCGAGGAAATCGCTTCTCTGAGCAAGTCGTCCATTGCCGGCTTGACGACCTCGGCACTTGCCGGTCTCACAACGGACCGGATTGCGGCGCTGTCTTCGGCACAGGTTGCGGCCTTGTCTTCGGGGCAGATGAAAGCGCTCAACTCGGCTCAACTTGCGGCGCTGGAGCCTAGCCAGTTCGCTGCACTGACAGCAAAGCAGATTGCCAGTTTGGCAACCACGACCATCGCCAATCTCGACGGCGCTCAAGTGGCTGCCATGACGGCCAAGCAAATCTCTGCGCTGACAAGTGCCCAGTTCGACGCCTTCACGTCAGCTGGCATTGAGGGGCTGACAGAAAAGCAGGTAGCGGGGCTGAAAGCGCAGCAGGTTGCTTCGTTAAGCTCAGACGAACTTAACACTTTTACCCTTGATGAGATCGCGTCGTTGAGCAGATCTGCGATTGCAGGGTTAACGACTGGCGCGCTCGCCGGCCTCAGCGATGACAGGATCGCATCGCTGACGACAACGCAGATCGCAGCGCTATCTTCCCAGCAGATGCAGGTTCTTACGCCGTCCCAATTTGCGGCGCTGCAACCAGATCAGTTTTCTGCCATGACGGCGAAACAAATCTCGGGTCTTTCGACGGCAGTCCTCGCCGGCTTGGACGGTGAAGACGTTTCTGCCCTTAGCGCTAAGCAGATCAAGGCTTTGTCCACGGTTCAGTTCGATGCGCTGAGTCTCGGCAGCATCGAAGCTCTCGATAAGAAACAGATAGCGGGATTGACCGGTAAGCAGGCTGCAACATTGTCCGCAGCGGAACTGAACAGTTTTAGCGCTGAGGAAATCGCAGCGCTGACACGCGATGCGATCGGTGGTTTGACGACCTCTGCCCTTTCCGGCCTTTCGGATGATCTCTTTGCAGCCCTTAAGACCGCGCAGATTTCCGGACTTTCAACGGCGCAGGTGAATAAGCTGACCCCCAGCCAATTCTCGGCACTCACGCCGGAGCAGTTCGCCGCTTTGGGAACCAAGCAGCTTGCCAGCCTTTCGACCGAGGCGATTGCCACTCTCGATCCGGCTCGGGTGAACGTCATGTCCACCAGACAGCTTGCCGCCCTGACCCCGGCACAGTTCGACGCGTTGAGTCCAGAGAGTATCGAGGCCCTTGACCCGACACAGATTGCAGCGCTGAGCATCAACCAGTTGGCAACACTGGATGGGGCCGAACTTAACTCGTTCACCACATCCGAACTTGCCTCGATCAAGAAAGCCTCGATTTCCGGTCTGACGACAGCCGCACTGGCCGATCTCTCCGACGATCACATAAAGGCATTCACAACGGCTCAGATTCAGGCCATGAGCTCGGCTCAGGTGAACATCGTCGTTATGGCCTACCAGGACGTATGATCCGCGTTATGCGATAAACCAAAAAAGGCGCAGCCGATGCTGCGCCTTTTTTGTTGAGCTTTTGAAAGCGGCAGCGAATATGCTGCGCTGGCAGGCCTCTTAAACGCCGCTCTGGCCGTCAGAGCCGATATAGGCGATGCGGACCATGTTGGTGGCACCCGGCGTGCCCAGAGGGACACCGGCGGAGATGATGATGCGGTTGCCGGGTTTGCCGAAGCCTTCGTCAACGACGATGCGGCAGGCGCGGTTGACCATGTCATCGAGATCGCTGGCGTCACCGGTGACGACACAGTGCAGGCCCCAGACAACGGACAGGCGGCGGGCCGTCTGGATGATCGGAGACAATGCAATGATCGGAACCTGTGGGCGCTCGCGCGCGGCACGCAGGCCGGTGGTGCCCGATGATGTGTACGTGACGATGGCCGACAGGCCAAGCGTTTCGGCTATCTGACGCGCTGCCAGCGAGATGGCGTCCGCGCCCGTTGCTTCCGGCTGCGCGCGCTGCGCGTAGATGATGCTGGAATAATGCGGGTCCTGCTCCACGGTGCTGGCGATGGAGGCCATGGTGGACACGGCCTCGACCGGGTAGTCGCCGGAGGCGGATTCGGCAGAAAGCATGATGGCATCTGCGCCTTCAAAAACGGCGGTTGCCACGTCAGAAACCTCTGCGCGTGTCGGCACCGCAGCTGAAATCATCGATTCCAGCATCTGGGTTGCGACAACGACCGGCTTTCCAGCGCGGCGGCAGGCTCGGGTCAATTGCTTTTGAATGCCCGGAACGGCTTCCAGCGGCATTTCGACTCCCAGGTCGCCACGGGCCACCATCAGCGCGTCGGACAGGGCAATGATTTCTTCGATACGCTCGACAGCCTGCGGCTTTTCGATTTTCGACATCAGTCCGACACGACCACCGGCGATCTTGCGGACTTCGACCAGATCTTCAGGTCGCTGAACGAAGGAAAGCGCGACCCAATCCACTTCGTCGGTGGCGAGAACGGCATCCAGATCGATGCGGTCCTTTTCCGTCAGCACGCCCACGCCCAGAAGCGTATCGGGAAGGCTGATGCCCTTGCGGTCGGAAATCTTGGTGCCGGAAACGACCGTAGTCACGATGCTCTTGCCATCGCATTTTTCGGCGCGCAGGTGCAGCTTGCCATCATCGATCAGCAGACGGTCGCCCGGCTTGACGGCTTCGAGAATTTCCGGATGGGGCAGGAAAACGCGGTTCTTGTCACCAAGCTCTTCGCGGTTGTCGAGCGTGAAGGTCTGGCCGGGGACGAGGTCGACCTTTGTTTCGGCGAATTTGCCGACGCGCAGCTTCGGACCCTGCAGGTCGGCCAGGATGCCGATGGGGCGGCCATTGCGGCTTTCCACGGCACGGATGCGCTGAATGAGGCTTCGCATCACATCATGGCTGGCATGGCTCATATTGATGCGGAACAGATCGGCGCCAGCCAGATGGAGCTTCTCGATCATCGCTTCATCGGATGAAGCCGGACCAAGAGTTGCAAGGATTTTGACT
This sequence comes from Rhizobium sp. Leaf262, assembly GCF_001422245.1. GTDB lineage: Bacteria > Pseudomonadota > Alphaproteobacteria > Rhizobiales > Rhizobiaceae > Agrobacterium. The sequence goes on along the minus strand of NZ_LMMM01000018.1, from coordinate 202,151 downwards.
TTGCGGTTACGCTTCATCAGTTCTGACTTTCCTGTGTACCTGGCGTGTCCGAAAGCTGGACCATCCAGCTTCCCTGTCGGCCCGTATCGTATTCCTTGAAGCCCATTCGTTGAAAACTACGGGCATAGCAATCGTCGACGCCGTTGATCTTGAATTCGTTTTCAGCGACGCACATGTTGACGTCGCCGGTCCAGCGGCCGCCGCGGGCGGCGTCCTCTGCGTAGAGGTAATAGTAGCGCGACTGCAACTCGCCCTCGATCAGCGTAGCACATGTGGAGGCCGGAACCTGCCACCAGCCTTCGCTGACCCAACCGTCCTGCCCGCGGTAGCCGATGGCGACGCCGACGAGGTTCTGCGTGCTATTGCAGACACGGAAATCCGCCAGTGCCGGCTGGGCAATGAGGAGAGGGGCGCTGAGAACGGCGGCTGCGGAGAAAAAGCGTATCGCGCGCCGGTATTTTTCAAGGAGAGCGGAGAATGTGTGTGGCACGGCTTCCATCCGGATTCCATGGTTATGAAATGAAAACACTTCTTGGCGCGGACGCCCGAGAAAGTCAACGCAAGTTCAATCGATTATACGGCCAGTGGGGTCTCTTGCGCGGCGATGCCGATGGCTGTCTGCGCCTCCAAACTTGCGCGTGGCGTCGAGCCATGCCATCAAGCGTCTCTCCTTACCGGCTTTCAAGAAATCCCCAATGTCAGACTTCCAGCCCTACGAAATCATAGAAGGCGATTATGACAAAGGCATGGTCCTGCTTGCGGATCACGCCACCAATCTCCTGCCTGCAATTTACGGGAATCTCGGGTTGCCGCAAGCCGCTTTTCAGCGCCATATCGCCTACGATATCGGCATCGAAGGCCTGACGCGGCAGCTTGCTTCTTCATTGGGTGTGCCCGCAGTCATGAGCCGGTTCTCCCGCCTGCTGATCGATCCCAATCGCGGCGAAGACGACCCGACGCTGATCATGAAGATATCGGACGGGGCCATCATTCCGGGCAATCATCTCATCACTGCACAAGAATGGGATTTGCGGCTCAACAGCTATCACCGTCCTTATCACAATGCCGTGGGGTCTGTTTTGGAGCGGGTGGCCGGGCAGTCCGGCAAGGCACCTCTGGTCTTTTCACTACATTCCTACACGCCGTTCTGGAAGACCGTTGCTCGCCCGTGGCACGCCGCCGTGCTGTGGGACACGGATGACCGGGCCGTTACGCCGTTGCTTGCGCACCTGCGGGCTGCGGGGGATATTCTGGTGGGTGACAACGAACCCTATGACGGCGCACTGAAGGGCGATACGATGTATCGCCATTGCATGATGAAGGGTATCGCGCACGCGCTTTTGGAAGTGCGGCAGGATTTGATCGGCGATGAGGCAGGTATTGCTGCCTGGGCTGCGCGTCTCGCTCCCATTTTCGCCGTAATGAACGATGATCCCACGCTGCACGAATACCGGCAGTTCGCCTCGCGGACCGGCCCGTATTGAATGGAGAAGACGATGAGCGAACTGACCCCACAGCAGAAAACGGAGTTCGAGGCCGCGGCTTTTCGCAGGCTTGTCAAGCATTTGCGTGGCCGCAGTGATGTGCAGAACATTGACATGATGAACCTTGCCGGGTTTTGCCGAAACTGCCTGTCCAACTGGTACGCTGATGCGGCCAGGGATGCCGGCGAAGAGGTGAGCAAGGACGCGGCGCGCGAGATGGTCTACGGCATGCCCTATGAGCAGTGGAAAAACCTTCACCAGGCCGAAGCCAGCGACGCCCAAAAAGTCTCATTCGAACAAAACCGACCGAAGGAATAGGACCGGGCAACCGGAAACGGCTTGACGTGAGGCTCGCGGGCGGGCAGTTCACCAGCCGGGAATTTGGCTGCTCTCAAGGCAGCGGGCGAAGATGTCGCCATGTGACGAACAAGGCTCTATGCGAGCCGCCACCATGAAGGATGAAATGATGGACGAAACAGCCACAACAGAAACAGTCGCCGCCGCCGAACTGCGCCAGTTCATCGAGCGCATCGAGCGCCTGGAAGAAGAAAAAGCGGCGATCTCTGGCGATATCAAGGACGTCATGGGCGAAGCGAAGGGTCGTGGCTACGATACCAAGGCCATCCGCACCATTATTCGCCTGCGCAAGAAGGATGCCAATGAGCGCATCGAGGAAGAAACCATTCTTCAGACCTACATGGCTGCGCTGGGCATGGAATAACGGGCAGGCGGCGTCGCGTTTACGCAGCCCGCCGGCATTCAATCTGAGTCTTGATGGCGGTGCCTCTGGTGCCGCCATTTTTGTGTGTAATTCGGGCCGATTGGCGAATTGTGCAAGCGATTCGGGATTGGTCAGCATCGTCTGCGGGCTGACGATCTTGCCGGATTGGCTGCGGTTGCCATCAGGTCTTTGCGTCAACGCCAGACCATGCCGATCGCGTCAACTGTGTCAGGTTTCGGGCGCAAAGAACGCATCGATGGCGGCCATGGCCTGGCTGCGATAGACATCGCGTTCCAGAAACAATTCATGTCGCGCACCGGTGACGGGGATGAGTTGAGCAGCACGGAAGTTGCGGGATAATTCTTCAAGTGCGGCATAACGCGAGATCGTATCCAGCATTGGTGCCAGGATAAGTGTCGGCACGATGACCTTGGTCAGATGGTCCTGACGCTTGACCCAAGGCATCGTCTTCAAGACTTCGAAAAGCCAGCGTGCCGTTGGCGCACCGACGAAAAGTTCGGGATGTTCCAGACCGATGGACGCATTGCGGGCAAAACGCACCGGGTCCGATGTCAGCGGATTGCCCTCGAACTGCCGTTCCCGCTGGTCCTTGCCCAGTTGCATGCCACCGAGGCCGATGAGCGTGAACAGCGTGGCGATGGTCCTGATCCAAGGAGCTGGAAGAGACTGCCCGCTGAGCGAAATGAAGGGCGAGCTCAGCACCATACGCTCAATGCGGTTTGCCAGCATGGGCGCCATGGACAGCGCGGCCAGTCCGCCAGTGGAATGGGCGATCATGAAGAAGGGGAGTCGGGTATCCGGCAGGACGACCTGCTCCAGAAAAAGCGAAATATCTTTCTGGTAGTCGGAAAAACGGCGCACATAGCCCGCATGGACCTTTTTCAGCATGCGCTCGGAACCACCCTGTCCACGCGTATCGAAGGTCGCGACCCAAAAGCCCTTGGCGGTCAGGTCGTTGATGGTCTCGAAATATTTTTCGATACATTCGTTTCGACCGTGCAAAAGGACGATGGTGCCTCGGGCGACCGACCGGCTGGAGCGAAAAATCGCATAGCGCAATTTCTTGTTTTTATGACCGTTGAAGAAGCCTGCAATATGGTTTTCGGGCACGGGATTGCCCTTGGTCGCGTGCAATATGGCTTCGGTCATGGATGCTGTTTCCGAGGTGGCGCTGAAGAGGTGTTCCAGAACGGGATAGGTCGCGCATTCCCTTGCGTCAAAGGAAAAGGTGCGTGGCGTCTGAAAAATTGCCGGAACCGTCGGTTTAGCAGTCGCGGTTCCGGCGAGTATGACAGAAGAAGAAGGGACGTTATACTTCTGCCGCCGGAGATAGCCTCCGATATCGCTTTTTTAGCGGTGGCAAAATGAACGTTTTCGGAACTTCCCGTTCAGATAAAGTTCAGATGTCGTCGGTGCGAAAAATCCTCTTGAACTTCCTCAGCAGCCTTCCCATCTCTTGATCACGGTCGCCAGAACGGGGCCGCAAACCGGTCACCCATCGCCACGACGGGGTGGGGGCCATTACCGCAAACAGTCGCTTCTCAAGGAGGACACCATGCGTCACGTCGATTTTTCCCCTCTCTACCGCTCGACAGTCGGTTTCGATCGTCTTTTCTCCATGCTCGATGGTCTCGGGCAGCCAGAGCAGGCCCAAGCCTATCCGCCCTACAACATAGAGCGCACCGGCGAAAACACCTACCGCATCACCATGGCGGTCGCAGGCTTCGATGAAAATGAACTCAGTATCGAATCCCGCGCCAATGTGCTGACCGTTAAGGCTGAAAAGGCCAACGAAACCAAGGAGAACGAAGGCGAATTCCTGTACCGGGGCATTGCCAAGCGCGCCTTCGAGCGCCGCTTCCAGCTTGCCGATCACGTCGAGGTTCAGAACGCTTCGCTGAAGAACGGTCTGTTGCACATCGATCTTCTCCGCAACATTCCAGAAGCCATGAAGCCACGCCGTATCGCTATCGTTTCCGACGTTACGGACGAACCCAAGCAGATCGAAGCTCAGGTCACGCCCACTCAGGTCAACTGATCTACCGTTACCACGCTGCGAACGGCCCCTGTCATGGGGCCGTTTTTGTTTGTGCGTCCGGCAGTGCCGTTTCAGTGGCTACGATTCGGGATTTTTCCTTGGCCTTGTTGGCATAACGTTGTGCGATCACGGCGCAGGCCATCAACTGGATCTGGTGGAAGAGCATGATTGGCAGTACGATTGCGCCGATGCTCTGGCCAGCGAAGATCGCGCTCGCCATCGGTACACCACTTGCAAGGCTCTTCTTGGAGCCGCAAAAGGTGATCGTGATCTCATCTTCCTTGTCGAAGCCCAGAAGACGGCTGCCGAACATGGTGATGCAAAGAACAACGGCCAGCAAAAGGATGTTGATGCCGATCACCACCGCGATGTCGCGCAGCGTGAATTCCTGCCAGATACCTTCGATGACGGCTTCGCTGAAAGCGAGATAGACGACCATGAGGATGGAGCCACGGTCGACCGGTGCCAGCAACGTCTTGCGGGCGCGAATCCAGTCACCGATCCATGGCTGCAAGAGCTGGCCGACGATGAAGGGCAGCAGCAATTGCAGGAAAATCTGACCGAAGGCGTCGAACGAAAAACCTCCGCCATGACCGCCAACGGTAAACAAAAGGCCGACAAGCAGCGGTGTCAGGAACATGCCGAAAATGTTGGATGCCGAAGCCGAGCAGATGGCCGCCGGGACATTGCCGCCCGCCATCGAGGTAAATGCGATGGAGGATTGCACTGTCGATGGCAAAACGCACAAAAAGAGGACGCCCATGTAAAGCGGAGCCGGTAGAATGCTCTCCGGTATGTAACCCAGCCCGACGCCGATCAGGGGAAATACGCCGAACGTTACGAGAAGAATAGCAAGATGCAGGCGCCAGTGCAGAATGCCGGCCACGACGACATCGCGGGCCAGTCTGGCCCCATGAAGGAAAAATAGCAGGGCAATCGCGCAACTGGTGGCGATGCCGAAGTAGTGTGCGGGTTCACCGCTGACAGGCAGCAACGATGCGAGAATGACGGTTGCGACCAGCATCAGGGTGAAGCGATCTGGCAGGAAGCGGCTCATGATAGCAATTCTTTCCATTGTCCGGTTTCGTCTTGAATTGGCTGTCAGTATCGCTCATCATGAAACAAGATGCAAAAACTAACAGTTATCACGTTTCAGGATAATCATGCTCAATCTTCAACATTTGGCCAGCTTCGTCGTACTGGAGCAAACGATGAGCTTCACCCACGCCGCAGAACGACTGGGCATCGGCCAGTCTACCGTCAGCCAGCATATTCAGCGGCTGGAGGCTTCGCTTGGCCAGAGGTTGATCGCGCGCGATACGCATCGTGTCCGCCTGACCCCGGAGGGAGAGGCGCTCTTGGGGTATGCTCGCAGCATGCTGGATATCAACAACAAGGTGGCGGCACTTTTCGGCGAAAACAAGTTGCGCGGCCGCCTGCGACTGGGTGTTTCGGAAGATTTCGTATCGACCCGCCTTACGGTCATTCTGGAAGAGTTCACACGGCTCTATCCACTGGTGGATCTGGAGCTGACTGTGGCGTTGAGTGGTGTACTCTACGAAATGCAGGACAATGGCGAGCTGGATGTGGTGCTGGCCAAACGACGACTGGGCGATCAGCTCGGTCACTTCCTCTACCGCGAACCTCTGGTGTGGCTGGCAAAAGACCCGGATGCCGTTCTGTCGAGGGAAAACGCCCTGCCACTCATCGCCTTTTCACCACCCAGCATCACCCGCAAGGTCGCTCAGGAAGCACTTGATCGTGCCGGTGTTGCATGGCGTATCGTCTGCACTTGCGGTAGCCTCAGCGGCCTGACCGCCGCTGCCCGTGCGGGAATGGGCGTCTTCGTCCAGCCGCGCAGCATGGCCCCAACAGGTCTGCGGGAGCTGCCCAAGGGTGCGCTGCCCGCCTTGGAGGACGTAGAATTCGTGCTTCAGCCGAGGAAGGGCGCAGATGCGGAATTGGTGGAGGCGCTATCCAAGCTCGTGATGGCGAAGGGCATGGTGCCGGGGAGTTCTGTGTGAGCTTTCCTCTCCGTCATTCCGGCCCTGAGCCGGAATCCAGTCAGCCCAAGTCCTTGGGCTGAAGAGACTTTTCTCGCCGCGCAGACGCGCGTCTGCTGGATACCGGATCAAGTCCGGTATGACGAAGGAGAGTGGGTTTACGCCGCCCCGCAAATCCGCAGGAAATCATCAACGTCATTTTCCAGCGTCGCGAAGCTGGTGACGAGGCGGATGAGTTGTTCGTTTTCGCCGACGGGTTCCGGCATATCGTGGGGAGCGGGCCAGTCGTAGAAGCTGGCACCGGCGTCCTTGGCGGCCTTGGCCTTGTCCTTGTTCAGCACCACGAAAAGCTCGTTGGATTGCGTCGGCCAGGCCAGACGTGCGCTGTTGGAGGCAGACAGGCCGTCGCGCAGGCGCGTTGCCATGGCGTTGGCGTGGGCGGCCAGTTCCAGCCAGAGGTCGTCCTTGAAATAGGCATCGAATTGCGCTGCCATGAAGCGGGTCTTGGAGAACAGCTGGGCCGAACGCTTGCGGATGAAGGGCAGGTCTTCTGCCGTTTTCGGGTCCATGTAGACGATGGCTTCCGCGCACCAGCAACCGTTCTTGGTTGCGCCGAAGGACAGTATGTCGACCCCACGTTTCCATGTCATCTCTGCTGGCGTGGTGCCCAGCGCCATCATGGCGTTACCGAAACGCGCGCCGTCCATATGCAAGGGTACACCGGCATTTTTGGCAATTTTCGAGATTGCGTCGATTTCATCGAGTTCGTAGACCGTGCCTTGCTCTGTCGCCTGCGTCAGCGTGACCAGCATCGGCTGGCCCTGATGGATGGAGCCGGGCGGGAAGCGGCCGATGGCGGCTTCGAGGTTTTTGGGCAGCATCTTGCCGTTGGGTCCGGCAACCGGCATCAGGCGCGAGGCGTTGGAGAAATAGACCGGTGCGCCGCATTCGTCTTCGATGACATGGGCTTCGGAGTGACAAAAGGCGATGCCGCCGGGGCGGGCGACGCTGGCCATGGCCAGTGAATTGGCAGCCGTGCCGGTGCCGACGAAGAAGACGGCGACTTCGCGTTCGAAGATTTCGTTGAAGCGCTTCTCGATGGCGCGGTCCAGTTCGCTGGTGCCATAGGCGGCGGCAAAGCGGGTGGATTCCTTCATCAGCCGCTCATTGATGGCGGGGTGGGCGCCTGCCCAGTTGTCGGAAGCAAAAAACATGGGTCTGCACTTTCGATGAGTTGACGATGGGCGGGAGTGGCTGTCGTGCCAAACGATTGTCGTTTTATGGCCTTATCGTCGGGAACGCAAATCAGGCAATGAAAGCAATGATTTCGTCATTTTGCCGGAAGAAAATTGCGCAAAGATTCCCGCGCGAGACATTTAGCGTCATTTTGTGTGTTTATAAAATGTTGCGGTGGACTTGCAGAGCGCGGTCGTTTCTGTCAAAATCCAATCAGAATTGAGACAGCATTGCTGTCCTAAATTGACAAGCGGACGCGAAGCCTCTATTCGGAAACGGAGGGGAGGTCGAGTGTCCGCCTCTCTGCGTGAAGCCATGCAACCTGTTGCAGGAGGGACGAAACATGACGATCAAGCTGGAGGGCGAAAACGCCGCGGCGATGTTGACCAACGACTGTCCGACGGACGCTCAGCCGCAGGCTGCTGCTCCGCGCGCAACGATTGGTGGTCTGCCTGAAAAGCAGGGTCTTTATGATCCGCGCAACGAGCACGATGCCTGCGGCGTCGGCTTCGTGGCGCATATGAAGGGTCAGAAGTCCCACCAGATCGTCAAGGACGGCTTGTTCATTCTCGAAAACCTGACCCACCGTGGTGCCGTTGGTGCCGATCCCCTGATGGGCGATGGCGCGGGCATTCTGGTGCAGATTCCCGACAAGTTCTTCCGCGACGAAATGGCAAAGCAGGGCGTAACGCTGCCCAAGGCTGGCGAATATGCCGTTGGCCACATCTTCATGTCGCGCGATGCAGCCCAGATCGAGCACTACAAGAAGGTCATCATCGATGTCATCGGCGAGGAAGGCCAGCAATTTCTCGGCTTCCGCGATGTGCCGGTCGATAACTCTTCGCTTTCCAAGGCTCCCGACATTGCCGCCACCGAGCCACACCATGTTCAGGTCTTCATCGGCGCAGGCCGTGATGCCGCGACCAATGCCGAGTTCGAACGCCAGCTGTTCCTGATCCGCAAGGTTCTGTCCAACCGCATTTATGACGCTGGCGGCGGCAAGGAAGCGCAGGATTTCTATCCCGTTTCGCTGTCGTCTTCGACCATCGTCTATAAGGGCATGTTCCTGGCCTATCAGGTCGGTGCCTATTATAAGGACTTGGCCGATCCGCGTTTTGAAAGCGCAGTCGCACTCGTTCACCAGCGTTTCTCGACCAACACCTTCCCATCGTGGAAGCTGGCGCACCCGTACCGCATGGTCGCCCATAACGGCGAAATCAACACGCTGCGCGGCAACGTCAACTGGATGGCCGCGCGTCAGGCCTCGGTTGCCTCGCCGCTGTTCGGCGAAGACATTTCCAAGCTCTGGCCGATTTCCTATGAGGGACAGTCGGACACCGCCTGCTTCGACAACGCGCTCGAATTCCTCGTGCGCGGCGGCTACTCCATGGCACATGCCGTGATGATGCTGATCCCCGAGGCATGGGCTGGCAACCAGTCCATGTCGCCAGAACGCAAGGCGTTTTACGAATATCATGCAGCACTGATGGAGCCATGGGATGGCCCTGCTGCCGTTGCCTTTACCGATGGCAAGCAGATTGGCGCGACGCTGGACCGTAACGGTCTGCGCCCGGCCCGTTACCTCGTCACCGATGATGACCGCATCATCATGGCGTCGGAAGCTGGCACATTGCCGGTGCCGGAAGAGCGCATCATCAAGAAGTGGCGCTTGCAGCCGGGCAAGATGCTGCTGATCGACATGGAAAAGGGCTCCATCGTTTCTGACGAAGACGTCAAGCACGAGCTTGCCGCTAAGCATCCGTATCGCACATGGCTGGATCGCACCCAGCTCATTCTCGAAGACCTGAAGCCCGTCGAGCCACGCGCGCTGCGTCGCGACGTATCGCTGCTCGACCGTCAGCAGGCCTTCGGATACACCAGTGAAGACACCAAGCTTCTGATGTCTCCTATGGCGACGACCGGTCAGGAAGCCATCGGCTCAATGGGCACGGATACGCCGATTTCGGCCATGTCGTCCAAGTCGAAGCTGCTTTACACCTATTTCAAGCAGAACTTCGCGCAGGTCACCAACCCGCCGATCGACCCGATCCGTGAAGAGCTGGTGATGAGCCTTGTTTCCTTCATCGGCCCGCGCCCGAACATTCTCGACCACGAAGGTGCTGCCCGCGCCAAGCGTCTGGAAGTGCGCCAGCCTATCCTGACCAATGGCGATCTGGAAAAGATCCGTTCCATCGGCCACACGGAAGACCGCTTCGACACCAAGACGCTGGACTTCACCTATGCGGTGGAGCGCGGTGCCGAAGGTATGCCGGAGATGCTCGACCGTCTCTGCGAGCGTGCTGAATCCGCCGTTCGCGGTGGTTACAACATCATCGTCCTGTCTGACCGTCAGCTGGGGCCGGACCGCATCGCCATTCCGGCGCTGCTGGCCACCGCTGCCGTCCACCACCACCTCATCCGCAAGGGTCTTCGCACCTCGGTCGGCCTCGTGGTCGAAACCGGTGAGCCGCGCGAAGTTCACCATTTCTGCCTGCTGGCCGGTTATGGTGCCGAAGCCATCAACCCATACCTTGCCTTCGACACGCTTCTGGACATGCACAAGCACAATGCATTTCCGAAGGAAGTGTCCGACGATGAAGTCGTCTATCGCTACATCAAGGCGGTCGGTAAGGGCATTCTCAAGGTCATGTCCAAAATGGGCATTTCCACCTACCAGTCCTATTGCGGCGCGCAGATCTTTGACGCCGTCGGTCTGTCTTCGGAATTCATCGAGCAGTATTTCTTCGGCACCGCCACGCAGATCGAAGGCGTTGGCCTGACGGAAATTGCCGAGGAAACCGTATCGCGTCACACAGACGCCTTCGGCAAGGACCCGATCCTTGCCAGCACGCTGGATATCGGTGGCGAATATGCCTACCGCATGCGTGGCGAAAGCCATGCCTGGAGCCCGGATGCGGTTGCCACCTTGCAGCACGCCGTGCGTGGCAACAGCCAGGAGCGTTACCGCGAATTCGCAGAGATGGTGAACGACACCAACCTGCGCATGAACACCATTCGCGGCCTGTTCAAGGTCAAGGGCGCAGAAGCGCTGGGCCGCAAGCCGATCTCTGTCGATGAGGTCGAGCCAGCGGTGGATATCGTCAAGCGCTTCTCCACCGGCGCCATGTCCTTCGGCTCCATCAGCCGCGAAGCGCACACGACGCTCGCCATTGCCATGAACCGCATTGGCGGCAAGTCGAACACGGGTGAAGGCGGTGAAGAATCCGACCGTTACCTGCCGCTGCTCAACGGTCAGCAGAACCCGGAACGCTCCGCCATCAAGCAGATCGCATCCGGCCGCTTCGGCGTGACGACGGAATATCTGGTCAATGCCGATATGCTGCAGATCAAGGTCGCACAGGGTGCAAAGCCCGGCGAAGGCGGTCAGTTGCCCGGCCACAAGGTGGATGCAACGGTTGCCAAGACCCGCCACTCCACACCGGGCGTTGGCCTCATCTCGCCACCGCCGCACCATGACATCTACTCCATCGAAGATCTGGCGCAGCTGATCTATGACCTGAAGAACGTCAACCCGGAAGCCGATGTTTCCGTGAAGCTCGTCTCGGAAGTCGGCGTCGGCACGGTTGCCGCCGGTGTCGCCAAGGCGCGCGCCGACCACATCACCGTCTCCGGTTTCGATGGCGGCACGGGTGCGTCTCCGCTCACCTCGCTCAAGCATGCCGGTTCCCCATGGGAAATCGGCCTTGCCGAGACACAGCAGACGCTTGTCATGAACGGTCTTCGCTCGCGCATCGCCTTGCAGGTGGATGGCGGCTTGAAGACGGGTCGCGACGTCATCATCGGCGCATTGCTGGGAGCCGACGAGTTTGGCTTTGCAACCGCTCCTCTGATCGCGGCTGGCTGCATCATGATGCGCAAGTGCCACCTCAACACCTGCCCCGTGGGCGTTGCCACGCAGGATCCGGTTCTGCGCAAGCGCTTCAAGGGCACGCCGGAACACGTCATCAACTACTTCTTCTTCGTGGCCGAGGAAGTGCGCGAAATCCTGGCTTCGCTTGGCGTTGCCAAGCTGGATGAGATCATCGGCGCTTCCGAACTGCTCGAGAAGGATGAGATGCTGGCCCACTGGAAGGCCAAGGGGCTGGACTTCAGCCGTATCTTCCACAAGGTCGATGCTCCCAAGGAAGCGACCTACTGGACCGAGCGCCAGAAGCACCCGATCGACGATATTCTTGATCGCAAGCTGATCGAGAAGTCGATGCCGTCTCTCGAAAACCGCGAGCCCGTGGTCTTCGAAGTGCCGATCAAGAATGTCGACCGCTCTGCCGGTGCGATGCTTTCGGGCGCGCTGGCCAAGCGTTGGGGCCATAAGGGCCTGAAGGACGACACCATCCATGTGCTGCTGCGCGGCACGGCGGGTCAGTCCTTCGGCGCGTTCCTCGCCCGCGGCATCACTTTCGATCTGGTGGGCGACGGCAACGACTATGTCGGCAAGGGTCTCTCGGGTGGCCGCATCATCGTGCGTCCGCCGGAAAATGCCCGTATCGTGGCCGAAAACTCCATCATCGTCGGTAACACCGTGCTTTACGGTGCCATCACCGGCGAGTGCTATTTCCGTGGCGTGGCGGGTGAACGTTTTGCCGTGCGCAACTCCGGTGCCATCGCCGTTGTCGAAGGTGTGGGCGACCATGGCTGCGAATATATGACCGGCGGTATCGTCGTGGTCCTGGGTGAAACCGGCCGCAACTTCGCGGCCGGCATGTCAGGTGGCGTCGCCTATGTTCTGGATGAAACGGGCGATTTCGCCAAGCGCTGCAACATGGCCATGGTCGAGCTGGAGCCGGTGCCGGAAGAAGACGACATGCTGGAAAAGCTGCACCATCACGGCGGCGACCTCATGCACAAGGGACGTGTGGACGTTTCCGAGGACATGACGCGCCACGACGAGGAGCGCCTCTACCAGATGATCTCCAATCACTTCCACTACACCAACTCCAACCGCGCCAAGGACATCCTCGACCGCTGGAGCGAGTTCCGCCCGAAATTCCGCAAGGTCATGCCGGTCGAATACCGCCGTGCCCTTGAGGACATGGAGCGGATGAAGATGGGTGTTGCGGCGGAGTAGTTGGGTTTTGACAAATCTTGTGATATGCTTTGTCATATCACAAGATGGAGGCGGTCATGAATGTCGTCAAGATTGCGCAGGTCTTCAACAATGGGAGAAGCCGGGCGATACGAATTCCCAAAGAGTTCGAGTTCGAAGCGGATCAGGTGGAAATCAGCATGAATGAAAATGGTGATCTGCTTGTTCATCCGGTGAGGACACCTCGTTCTCCTGCGAATTTGGTGGCGTGGCTGCGCACACTTGAGCCGCTTTCTGAGGAAGACCAGATGCCTGAAATCGAGGACTATCCACCGGAGCCCGTGGACATCGATTTTCCAGAATGAGGTATTTGTACGACACGAACATCATCTCCAACCTGATCCGATCTCCTGAGGAGAAGGTGGGCCAACGCACGGCTGCACTTGCGATTGGGGACTTGGGGACGAGCATCATTGTGGCGGCAGAACTTCGATTTGGATATCGCAACCGTGGTTCACGGCGGCTGGAAATGCTGGTTGAGCAGGTTCTGGCAGACTTCGAGATAGCACCCTGGGCATCGCCTGCGGATATGCACTACGCCGAGATACGCAGCACCTTGCAGAAGCAGGGTCAGTTGATCGGCCAGATGGATATGCTGATCGCCGCACATGCGCTTGCGCTGGATGCGGTCGTCGTGACGGACAATGAGAGAGAGTTTTCCCGGGTTCCGGGATTGAACGTTGAAAATTGGCTGCGATAGCGCCGCAGAAGGAACTGAAGCATGGGCAAGGTTACAGGTTTTCTGGAAATAGATCGTCAGGTTGGCAAGTATCAGCCGGCATCGGATCGTATTCGTCATTTCCGGGAATTCACCATTCCCATGTCGGACCCGGAAGTGCAGAAACAGGCTGCACGCTGCATGGACTGTGGCATTCCCTATTGCCATGGCCCGACCGGCTGCCCGGTTCATAACCAGATTCCCGACTGGAACGATCTGGTCTATAACAACAACTGGGAAGAGGCGATCCGCAACCTCCATTCCACCAACAACTTCCCGGAGTTCACCGGTCGTGTCTGTCCCGCACCCTGCGAGGAAGCCTGCACGCTGAACCTCGAAGATGCGCCGGTGGCAATCAAGACGGTCGAGCAGGCCATTGCCGACAAGGCCTATGAGCTTGGCTTCATCGTGCCGAAGCCAGCCACCGTGCATACTGGAAAAAAGGTCGCCATCATCGGTTCCGGCCCTGCGGGTCTGGCGGCGGCGCAGCAATTGGGCCGTGCGGGCCACGATGTGCATGTTTATGAGCGTGAATCCAAGGCTGGCGGTCTGCTGCGCTATGGTATTCCCGACTTCAAGATGGAGAAGAACTTCATCGACCGCCGTGTCGAGCAGATCAAGGGCGAGGGCGTCACCTTCCATTACGGCGTCAATGTCGGTGTCGATATGACGGTCGAAACGCTGCTCGCCGAACACGATGCCGTGCTCTATTGCGGCGGTTCGGAAACACCGCGTCCTGCTGGCATTGGCGGCACGGAATTCCATGGTGTTCACGATGCCATGCCCTACCTCGTGCAGCAGAACCGCCGCGTCGGTCGCGAAAGCATCGATAGCGTTGGCTGGCCGTCCGATCCCATCCTTGCCGGTGGCAAGCACGTGGTCGTCGTCGGTGGTGGTGATACGGCGTCGGACTGCGTCGGCACGGCGTTCCGTCAGGGCGCGGTCAAGGTCACCCAGCTCGACATTCGCCCGATGCCGCCTGAGAAGGAAGACAAGCTCGCCGTCTGGCCCTATTGGGCCACCAAGATGCGCACGTCTTCCAGCCAGGCCGAAGGCGCAGCCCGCGAATTCCAGGTCGCGACGCTCGAATTCGTCGGTGACGAAGATGGCGTGCTGACGGGTGTGAAATGCTGCCAGGTGGACGAGCGCCGCAAGCCGATTGCCGGCACGGAATTCATCATCAAGGCCGATCTCGCCTTCATCGCCATCGGCTTCTCCGGCCCCGCCACCGATAGCGTTCTGAAAGAAATGGACGGCAAGCTGACACTCAACACCGACCGTCGCGGCTCCACCAACGTCGTTGCCAATGACAAGGACTACAAGTCTTCGGTCGACAAGCTCTGGGTCGCAGGCGACGTCCGCCGTGGCCAGTCTCTGGTCGTCTGGGCCATTCGCGAGGGCCGTCAGGCGGCGCGTGCGATTGACGAAGCGCTGATGGGCCAGTCGCTGCTGCCGATGTAAGGATTGAACTAAGTAGTTGCATGAATAGAAGCGATCCCTGTGGATGACATGGGGGTCGTTTTTGTTTGCGATTATGATAGTCGCTGTTTCATGGTGGATTTTAAAAGGGGGCGTGGCGTGGAGAGAACCAAGACTTCAAACTGGGTCTATCGTGCAACCTGTGCAGCTATGATTGCTGGTAATATTTTTGTCTTGCAGCGCATCACTCAGATACCCGCTCTAGTCACAAATGCTGGAGACCTCCTGCCCGACGTCGGATCGACGCAGATTGTCTTTCTTTCCGGTTACCTTGGGCTTTTTTTCGCGGCTGTAGCACTTCTCAAACGCTCTGGAGCGGTGATTTGGCTCATCGCGGTTTTTGGACTGTTTAAAAGTGCGTCGCCACTGGTTGTATTCCGTGATGACGGTTATTTCGCCAGTGTTCGTTTCGATCCGATTGCAGGTTGCCTGCTTGTTGTGGTGTTGCCTATCTTGTTCTGGCTTGTGAAAAAGCAGGAGATCAGGCAACCCTAAGAGTTGGCTCAACGGCGGCTCAAAAGATTGCGACGATAAGATGAAGCGATGGTATCGGGCTGGATTTACTTCGCCGCCGTCTCCGCAGGTGCTGGCATGCGATAATCATCGACGCGACCGAGTGGCGCTGCGTCCATCAGGCCTTGCTTCGTCAGTTTCTCTCTTGGAGACGGAACGACCGAGAATTTGGCGGCGCGTTTTTCGCCGAGCAGCACGTCGCCGCCGTCGAGGTCGGGGTCGGTGAGGCTGATGGGTTGGGTGCGGACCTGTTGGGCGTCGATGCCGAGCGCTGGCAGGGAGGTGAGCGCGGGCAGGTTGCTGCCGTCGAGCGTGGTCAGGTCAGGGCTTGCGCCATCCAGATGGCGGCGTACGAATTTTTCGACGTAGAAGGCGAGCTTCTGCTTGCCTGCCTGCGTCATGCCAATGCCGTCTGCCTCGCGCAGGCGCGCCTGCTGGCCGTTGACATCCGAGCCTGTCGTCACGAATTTACCAGCCTCATCCACGAAGCCATCCCAGACGTCCACGAACTCGCCGCCCGCCTTTTCGATGTGGCTGCGGTAGAGGCGGTTAAAGCCGACGAAATCTGCGGTGAGGGAGGGAGACTGGAAAGCGGGCAGGCCCACCCACAGAACCGGAACCTGTTGGCGTTTGGCCAGCGAAATCAACGCGTCGATGCGCCGCTCATATTCCTTGAACCACAGGTCAGATCCGTATTTTTCCTTTGTGTCGCCGATCACCATCTGCTGGCGGTCGTTGGAGCCCATCATGATGACGATGGTGGCGGGGCTGGTTTCTTTGAGGAACTGCGGTAGATTGGCGAACCAGTCGTAATAATCGGTCCTCACCAGGCCGGACGAACCGTTGGCACGCACATCGATGGCTATGGCGGGTGAACTTTCGAAGGTGGAAACCAGCGCCTCCCCCATGGCACCGGCCAGAAAATCACCGACGACCAGAACCCGCCGCGCGTTTTCGAGCTTTGCTACAGGTGCTGGCTTTTCAGTGCGCATCTGGACCACGGATGGCGTTCTGCGGGGTGCTTGTGGACGGGTGACTGCACGATTTTCCCGTTGCGGTGGACGGCGCATGCGCGGCTGTCCGCGATCCGGCGCGTACATCCGGTCATCCCGCCGGTTGGGACTGCCGAACATCATTTCAAATAGGGTGCGCCTTTCGCGCATTTCCTGTGCGCTGGCGAAGTCAGAAAGCACCGGCAGGCCGATAACGAGGCAAAGCAACACGGCGCCGCTCCGCCGTGCTGTGTTCAGAATTTTGCCTGTACTGTGTCGCGCCACGGCGTGACCCTCCCGGACGGTTCTTTATGTTTTTCTAATTCTGGTTCCGCCGCAGGCGTCTGTCAATTGCGAAGCGCGCGTAACAGCATGCGCGACGGCTCGCCGTCATTTTCCATGCCCATGCGTTTCTGAATGGCGCTGATAGCGGCCTTGGAGCCGGAGCCGAAATTGCCGTCCACTTCGCCATCATAATAGCCAAGCTCTTTCATGCGCGTCTGCAACTCGAACTTTTCCTTCACATCCAGCGTATTGTCCGGGCGCGGCCAGCGCTGCTGCATGCCGCCGGTTCCGGCAATTTCATCGGCCAGAAGGCCAACGGCGAGCGCGTAGCTGTCGGATGCGTTGTACTTCTTGATGGTGAAGAAGTTCTTCGTCATCAGGAAGCCGGGACCATTGGCGCCGCCCTGCATCTTCAACATGGCGCGGTCGGACGCACGGGGGAAGCCCTTGCCGCTGGGGCGGGCAAAGCCGAGCTTTTGCCATTCGGCCATGCTCTTGGTCTGGCCTTCATAGCGTCCGCCACCGTTTGGAACGACCGTTTCATAGCCCCAGGTGCGGCCAGGTTCCCAGCCATTTTTGGCCAGAAGGTTGGCAGCGGTTGCCAAGGCATCGGGAATCGAGTGCCAGATGTCGCGTTTGCCGTTGCCATCCGCGTCCACGGCGTAGAGCAGGTAGCTGGTGGGAATGAACTGCGTGTGGCCCATGGCACCGGCCCAGGAACCGGTCAGCTGCTTGGGCGTCACGTCACCGGCCTGAAGAATCTTCAGTGCTGCGATCAACTGCGTGCGTGCGAACTTGCCGCGCTTGGGGTCTGAATAGGCTAGTGTCGCCAGTGCCTGCGGAATATTGTGCAGACGCTCAGGCTTTTCCAGAACCGCGCCGTAATTGGATTCCATCGACCAGATAGCGAGAATGATGTGCTTGTCGACCTTGAAGTTGCGCTCGATCCAGTTGAGCGTGGTGGCGTGCTTCATCTTCATTTCGCGGCCGATGCGCACCGTATAGGGGTTGACGCGGCTGTCGACGTAATCCCAGATTTTGGTGGTGAACTCAGGCTGAAAGGTCGCCTTGCGCAGCGCATCCGGGTCGGGCTCGGTCACGCCCGCAAATGCCTTCTGGTAGGTCGCCTTTGAGATGCCTTCCTTGGCGGCGGTGGTGTAGAATTGGTTGATCCACTGTCTGAAACCGGCATCCGCATTGGCGGGAGCAGGCGCAAGGGCAATCGCTATACCCGCAAATGCCATGCAGCCAAATTTGCGGACATGCGCGCGGATGGGGGAAAGGATCAGCTTTTTCATCGGCAGTCTTTCGTTTCTCTCGAATTTCATTTCGATTGCGAGATACGCATCGGGCTTCACGATGTTTTACCAACTCAAAGTCAACAAATTCTTTACCATTAACGAAGGGTAACGTCATCATTTACAAAAGTTTGCCACTTTTGGCATAACAAAGTCGTGCGCTATTATTGATCGAGTTGAGTCTCTCAGGAGGAACGTGTGGTAGAACAGAAGAAAATTCGGAAAGCAGTTTTCCCGGTGGCGGGTCTTGGAACGCGTTTCCTGCCCGCAACAAAGGCGGTTCCGAAGGAAATGCTGACTGTGGTCGACAAGCCGGTCATCCAATATGTGGTGGATGAGGCAGCCGAAGCCGGTATCGAGCATTTCGTGTTCGTAACGGGTCGCGGGAAGGGTGTGATCGAAGACTACTTCGATATTCAGTTCGAACTGGAGCAGATGCTGCGCGAGCGCAACAAGAATGCCGAACTGACCCTGCTGGCCGGACTTCTGCCCAAGGCGGGAACGGCGAGCTTCACGCGTCAACAGGTGCCGCTCGGTCTTGGCCACGCGGTTTGGTGCGCGCGTGATATCGTCGGTGACGAACCGTTTGCGGTGCTGTTGCCCGACATGATCATGCATTCGCAGAAAAGCTGCCTCAAGGGCATGGTCGATCTCTACGACCAGACCGGCGGCAACGTGATTGCCGTTCAGGAATGTGCACCGGACCAGACCCATAAATACGGCATCGTCGGTGTGGGCGAGACGGTTGGTGACGGCTTCAAGGTCACGCAGATGGTGGAAAAGCCCGCAAAGGGGACAGCGCCGTCGAATTTCTACATCAACGGCCGTTACATTCTTCAACCCGAGATTTTCGACATCCTCGAAAATCAGGAACGTGGTGCAGGTAACGAAATCCAGCTGACGGACGGCATGCTGACACTGGCCAAGAGCCAGGAGTTTGCCGGTTACCATTTCGATGGGGAAACCTTCGACTGCGGCGCAAAGGATGGCTTCATTCTGGCCAACGTGGCTTTTGCTCTGGAACGCGGCGATATCCGTCCTTCCATCGAAGAGCCGCTGAAGGCGCTCATCAGCAAGATGAAGTAACCAAACCGATGCAAATGAAATCCCGGCCTTGCGCCGGGATTTTTCGTTCAGGGCCTCGTCATGGAACGGGGAGACATTCTAGCGTTTCAATGTCAGGCCCGCGCCGATGCGCCATTGGCTGTTGTCGGTGACCGGGGTTGTCTCGTAACCGACATCCGCGGTCAGATCGAGAAAGCGGTTGATGCTCCATGTCAGGCCTGCACCTGCGACATATTCGGTCTCGTCTCGCAGGCTGGATGTGAGATAGGATCGGCGCTCCAGTCCTGCCGTCAGGCGTGCGACCAGATCGCTACGCAGTTGCTGGGTCAGTCCCGCAGTCAATTGCCGGGAAACCCAGCCGCCACGCGGCCCGCCCGCGAAGTCCTCGATGGTGGTGCGAAGGCCAAGGCTTACATCTGTACCACGCTGCGGCGACCAGACGATGTTACCGTCCACTGCCAATGCATCGATGGCATCAAGTCTGCCATCTTCATATTCCTTGCGCAGATAACCGACTGCCGCTTCGCCCCGCAGTTTTTCACCGAGGTCGATCTGCGTGCCGACCTTGGCCCCGTAGGTGTGGGACGACCGCTGGTAACCGGTATTGTCACGGTTCTTGTCGTAATTCGTCAGGCCTGCAGTGACTTCCAGAAACGGAATGAGGGCAGGGGATAGCTCATAGCCCACACGTCCGCGGATGCCCGCACCGTAACGATCACGGTCGCTGAGGCTGATGGCCTGTCCGTTGACGCCTTTGGCATCCGTATAGATGGTGCGGGAGAGATCGAGCGCGGCCAGTGCCTTCAGCGTACCCAGATTTCTCTCGATCGAAGCTCCACCGGTAAACACATGTTCGCCACCCTGCACGGATGCGCCGGAGACGGCATTGGGATCATTGGTGTCCTCGCGGCTGAAGGCGTATCCCGCCGTCAGATTGGCCTGCGTGCCGTCGCCAAGGTCTAGACGCAGGTCCGCGCCGATATTGGCGCTCGGTTCTTCCCCGGCACTGCTGCCGCCCAGATTGCGCTGATATGCGCCATCGCCGGTGATGGTCAGCGCGTGACGCGACCAATCGCTGGTCAGCGTGCCGCGAATGCCCGTCGTCAGGTAGTTGCGACTGGTAGAGCCGGTCGCGAACGTCTTGTTTTCATGGTTCAGCGTCTGGCTGATCGAAGGGCGCAGGGTCAGCGTGCCGATGCGGATGCCAGGGGCGGTGCCGTCATCGATCGTGGCGTTTTCACCGCCATCAACGGTCGTTTCAAACGTGTTCTCGCGCCGGTCCACGGGCTCGACCGCCTCGTCGCCCTCTTCCGGAATGGCATCGCCCGGATTGGTGGTTGTCCGGGTGCTGCCCGTGGTCACCCTGTCCGGATCGGACGTAGGCGGAACAGCCGGTTGCCGCTCGGGACTATCGGGATCGATGACGGAGAGATCGTTCTGACCGATGAAGGGATCTGCACTCGTCAGGGTTCGCGTTGTTGCCGGGTTCGGCTGCTGTTGCGACAGGGATTGCGCTGCCGCCGGAATGCCGGGGCACAGCACGGTACAAGCCAGCAACGCTGCCGCTGCCGTCCGCCGCGTCGATCGACGTCTTGCGGTGCTATGAGAAACCATAAGCTGCTTCTACCTGGGTTTGCGTAATCGTTACCCGAAAGTAAAAGCATGTGGTTAACATCTGGTTGATCTTTCCGCCGCCATGATGGGCAAAGCGACTTGACTGACCGATAGACACGGATTGTCGAAAATAGTATCAGTCCGACCCATGATTACGAGAGCTGTCACCCTGGTGGAAAACCATGCCGTCGAGTCTGCCATGCGGACGGTCGACATCGAGAAAAATGGCCTGATCGCGTTGCACCAGGCGCTTGCCGGTGAACTGGGCGAAAGCTTCGGCAATGCTGTGGAAACCATTGGCAAATCCGGAGGGCGTCTCATCATTACCGGTGTCGGCAAGAGCGGGCATATCGGCGCAAAGCTTGCCGCAACCTTTGCCTCGACGGGCACGCCGGCTTTCTTTGTGCATGCGGCCGAGGCCAATCATGGCGATCTGGGCATGATCAGTGGTAATGATGTGGTCCTGGCCATTTCCAAGGGTGGCGAAAGCGCAGAGCTGCGCAGCATCATCAACTACACAAGACGATTTTCCATCCCGCTGATCGCGCTGACATGCGCGGTGGCCGGTTCGCTGGCGAAATCGTCCGACATCGTGCTGCTGATACCCGATGAGCAGGAGGCCTGCCCACACGGTCTGGCCCCCACGACATCGACCATGATGCAGCTTGCACTGGGGGATGCCCTTGCAATAGCTCTGTTGGAGGCGCGCAGTTTCACTGCAGGCGATTTTCGCGTGTTTCATCCCGGTGGAAAGCTCGGTGCGAGCCTGACCCTTGTCGGCGACATCATGCATACGGGCGAACGCGTGCCGCTGGTGCCCAGGGGGACGCCGCTTCAGGAAGCCATCGGCGTTTTGGCGCGTAAGCATTTCGGCTGTGTGGCGGTGCTGGATGAAGACGGCCGTCTGTGTGGCATCGTCACCGAGGGCGACCTTGCGCGCAATCTCACCCGCAATCTTGCCGAACTGGCGGTTGACGACATCATGACGCGAACCCCGAAAACCGTTACTCGCAATGTTTTGGCCACGGCAGCTCTGGCGACGCTGGAAAAGCATCATATCGGCGCACTGATCGTCATCGATGGCGAAAACCGTCCCGTCGGGCTTGTCCACTTCCACGACCTTCTGCGCATCGGTGTCGCGTAAGGCTCAAGACGTTCCGACGTCCGCTCTCGAGGCTCACCGTTCAGTCAGGCAACTGCGTCAGCTCCGTGTGCCGGCCAGCTTTTCCGAGAGATCGCTGGCCTCCTTCTGCGCGTCCTTATCGGCAGGATAAACGGCCAGATAGCGTTCCCATACCTTCAGGGCCAGTTCGTTGCGCTCGGAGCTTTCCAGAATGTTGGCCAAACTGGCGAGTGCGGGAAAATAACGCGGCTCCTTTTGCAATGTCTGGTTCAGGTCGGACATGGCCTTGCGGGTGTCGCCATCGGCAAAATGCACCAGCGCGCGGCGATACCATGCTTCTGCATAATCAGGTTCCAGAAGGATCGCCTGATCGAGAAAATCATAGGCAGCGGCCTTGCGTTTTTCCTCTGCTGCTTCTTCTGACCATTTCATCAGCAGGTTGATGGTCGGGCTGCCGGAATCCGTCCACCGGCCCACGATCTCATTGGCGATGACGCGTGCCTTCTGTGCATCGCGCTCCTTTTTCAAGTTGGAAAAGAGCGAAGCCAGCGAATCGTCGGGAAGGGTCTGCGGCTGTGCGTTTGCTTGAGCGGGCGTTGGTGAGTCGGCTGCATGAGCAGTGGAAACCGGCATCAACGGCAGGGCGCTGGTAAGAGCGGCTCCAAGGTAAGCGGATAAAAAGGCATAAAAACAAAATTGGCGCATACGGTACGATAGTCCGCTTGCGCCAATTATGAAATCAAATTTTGTAGTCTATCGACAATGTGATCCGCCTCGACAAGACGGCCACTGATGCACCGCGTAATCAGCCCTGACGAGCCTTGAAACGTGGGTTCATCTTGTTGATGATGTAGACGCGGCCCTTGCGGCGAACCAGACGGTTATCGCGGTGACGGGCCTTAAGCGCTTTAAGCGAATTCTTGATCTTCATTTTTCTGGTCCGCAGTTTGGCGTGACGCTTCTTGCCACGCATATTCTAAACAATCAAAAACGCGCTACGAGGGCGCGCTCTTTTCGGTTGGCAGGCAATTACCTTGTCATCCTTGGCGTGTCAACACGCTAAGAGTCAATTTGGCTGGAAACACCGGGTTTTCCGGCGTTCAGAAGTTGTGTGACATGGCCCATCTTGCGTCCTGCACGCGCTTCGGTCTTGCCGTAGAGATGGACGAGGCAGTCTTTCTCTGCCAACCAGCGCGGCACATCGGCCATGTCATCGCCGATCAGATTGGTCATCACGCAGTCCGAATGACGCCTTGTCGCGCCCGCAGAAAGCCCCGTGACGGCGCGAATATGCTGCTCGAACTGGGATACGACGCAGGCCGCTTCGGTCCAGTGGCCGGTGTTGTGGACGCGCGGCGCCATCTCGTTTGCGACCAACGAGCCATCGTTCAGAACAAAGAATTCGATGCCGACGACGCCGACATAATCGAGCGCGGCCAGAAGCTTTTCCGCTGATTGAATTGCCACGGTAGTTGCGGCATCGGAAAGGCGGGCAGGGACGGTAGAGGTGTGGAGAATGCCGCCGAGATGAACGTTTTCCGCCGGGTCGTAGCAGGTAACCGTGCCGTCCTGGAAACGGGCTGCGATGATCGAAACCTCTCGCTCGAAGGCGACGAAACTTTCCAGAATGAGCGGTACGCCACCCAATGCAGCGAAGGCGCCGGTGAGGTCTTCGCCACCCTTGAACACGCGCTGGCCCTTGCCGTCATAACCCATGCGCCGGGTTTTCAGGACGCCCTTGCCGCCGAACTCGGCCAGAGCAGCCTCAAGCGCGGTCTGATCGTCGACCGGGCGAAAGTCGGCGGTTGGAATGCCGCAGCCGTTGAGGAAGCGCTTTTCCGTCAAGCGGTCCTGCGAGGCACTCAGCGCTTTCGGGGGAGGATAGACGGCAACCGAGGCTGCCAGCATTTCGGCCGCGACCACTGGCACGTTTTCGAACTCGTACGTTACGACGTCGCAGACGCTCGCCAGTTCCGACAGGGCCTTTTCATCGTCGTAGGCCGCAACGATCTGACGATTGCAGACCTGCGCTGCCGGACAGTCGGCCTGCGGCTCCAGCACGATGGTGCGGAAGTTGAGGCGGGCAGCGGCCATGGCCAGCATGCGGGCAAGCTGGCCGCCACCGATGATCCCGATGGTTCCCGATTTTGCAAGCTGTGTCGATGTCATTGGGCGCTGTCCAGCGGGTATTCCGCAATCGCTGCCGTTTGGCGGGCGCGGTAGTCGTCCAGCCTGTCGGCGAGGTCTTCGTCGGACAGGGCAAGCACGGCGGCAGCCAGAAGGGCGGCGTTGATGGCGCCTGCACGACCGATGGCCAGCGTTCCGACGGGAATACCAGCCGGCATCTGCACGATGGAATAGAGGCTGTCCTGTCCCGACATGGTCTTGGACTGAACCGGCACGCCGAAGACCGGCAGCGGGGTCAGCGCCGCCGTCATGCCCGGCAGGTGCGCGGCACCGCCTGCACCGGCGATGATGACCTTGAAGCCTTCCTCCCGTGCGCCGCTGGCAAAGCTGAACATCCGCTCAGGCGTGCGGTGGGCCGAAATGATCCGTGCCTCATATTCCACGTCCAGCGCGTCCAGAGTATCGGCAGCGTTTTTCATGGTTTCCCAGTCGGACTGGCTGCCCATGATGATGGCGACGGGCGGTGTTTCTGTGCTCAACGGTCAATCTCCGTATCAGGCAATGATATCAGGAATAATCTGGTCTTCGATCTGGGTCATCTTATCCTTGATGCCCAGCTTCTTCTTTTTCATCCGCTGAATGCGCAATGCTTCGCAATTCGTCTGAATCATCGCATTGATAGCGGCGTCATAGTCTTCGTGTTCCTGGCGAAGTCGCGCCAATACCAACCGAACGTCCGCCTGATCCTGATCGGGCATTTCGTCATCCCCATTTTGATGCAACCGGACCGCCATCCGGCCATTTCGTTGTCGCTCATCGTGCCTGTACCACCAAATAGCGGTAACGGGAAGTTTCCCATGCGACCATTTTGCCTAACTATTGCCTTGATTCCGCCTTCGACAATCCGCGCGTTCCATGTCACATTGCCGTCGTAAACCTGAAACTCCAGCGATGGAGCGCTGGAGGTAGGTTCAACAAGGAAGGACGTGCCGCATGACCATTCAGGCTCATATCGCATCGCTCGAGAAGAAACACGGTGCTCTTGAGGAGGAGCTAGAAACCGTTATGGCTTCCCCCTCTTCGGATGATAAGCAGATTGCGGATCTGAAACGCAAGAAACTGCGCCTGAAGGATGAAATGCAGAGGCTGCAGGCCTCCACAAAGCATTGATTGACAATATTTTTTTTCTGACCGACGTTTCATGATGTGTCGGGACAGCCTTTGAAATTCCGGCTCTGGTTGCAAACGCGATCAGGGCCTTTTATGTGGCCGGGTCAGATCGGCAGGCCATCCCACAGAAGTTTCAGCGCTGCAAGGAACGCCATGGTGTACATCAGCGGATAGAACACCGATGGCTTCATGTATTTCACGATTTTAGCACCCGCAAAAGTAGCAATCATCGCTACGGGCAACAACGCCGCTGACGTGGTGAGGTTGGTTGCATCCAGTGCACCCAGTGCAAAATAGGGAATGAGCTTTATCGCATTCATGATCGCGAAAAAACGGACGCTCATGCCAGTGTAGATCTTCGGGTCCAGCTTCAGCGGCAAAACATAGATCTGGAAGGGGGGGCCACCCGCATGTGCCACGAAGCTGGCATAGCCCGACAAGGTGGACCAGATGGTAGCCTTGACGGGATTTTGGCCTTTCGCTGGTGTTTCGTGGCCGCGCCGTGCCCGGAAGGTGTCAAAGAAATAGCGTAGCACGAACAGGATCGTCACGGTCGCCACCACCAGGCGCATCACATCTGGTGATACCATGCTGGACATGGCCCAGCCCAGCGTAATTCCAACAAGGGCGCCCGGCAGCATCATCAGCAGCGTCTGGCGATGATTGTACTTTCGCCACGCCATCAATGCCACAAGGTCCATGACCACCAGAATAGGCAAAAAGATCGCAGCCGCCTGCACCGGCGGCACGGCAAGCGCCATCAACGGTACGCCCATGAGTGCCAATGCGCCGCCCAGCCCGCCTTTGGAAAGGCCGACAAGCATGACTGCGGGGATGGCGACGAGATAGAAATGGAAATCTGTGAGCATGGATGGACGGTTGATCCTTTCGCCCGTCCGGTTTATCGGAAGTAGGACATGAAAACGAGTGCAGATTGCGCGTCAAACGACCTCTCTGCGGAAAATGGAAAAAACCATGAGTTCTCCTGAAGATCGCTGCCGCCTGGTCCTCGTCGTTCCGGCGGGTGACGATGCCGCCATCCGGGCAAAAGCCGTGGAGGATGCCCTGCGCGGGGGCGACGTCGCCTCGGTCATACTTCCGCAATATGCGCTGGACGACGGCACGTATCAGAAACACGCCGAACTGCTGGTGCCGATCATTCAGGATGGCGGCGCCGCTGCGCTTCTGGCGGGAGACAGCCGTGTTGCGGGCCGCGCCAAGGCCGATGGTCTGCATATTGCCGGTGGTGCTGAAGCCCTGGCGGAGGCTGTGGAAAAATTCACGCCGAAGCTGATTGTCGGCGGTGGCAATGCCGATGACCGTCACAAGGCGCTGGAACTGGGCGAAAGCAGCCCGGACTACATGTTCTTCGGCAAGCTCGAAGGCGATATCAAGCCTGATGCGCATCCCAAGAACCTTGCGCTTGGCGAATGGTGGGCCTCGATGATCGAGATTCCTGCCGTCGTCATGGGCGGCTCCGATGTTTCCTCCGTCGTTGCGGTGGCCGAAACGGGTGTGGAATTCGTGGCCCTGCGAGAAGCGGTCTTTGGCCATGCAGGCGGCCCTGCTCAGGCCGTGGCAGAAGCGAATGCGCTGCTTGACGAAAAAGCGCCACGGTTTGACGGTTGATACAGGCGATGATCGCTCGCTTGCTTCGTTTCCGTCTTTCTTCCGCCGCTCTGGCTCTGGCCTTAGCGGTTCTGCCGCATGCCGCGTCCGCACAGGGGCAGCAGCTCGCTGAGCCGTCGTTGTTGCCGGGTCTCGAAGAACAGGCAAAGCCGGACGCAGCGACGCCCGTCGAGGAAGATACTGATTTCGGCCCTGCCAACAAGAATACGCCCGACGTTTTGTCGCGTCCGTCCGAAGCCGAGGCCGAACCGATTCGCAAGGGGCGCGTGGTTTCCGACGAGCAGAAGGACCTGCAGCCTTCGGAAGGCGTCAACGTCTATCAGCGCATGGGAGCCGAACTACCTGCTCTGCCGCCTGAAAAGAAATTCACCGGCAAGATCGACGAGGCTTATGGGCATTTCCAGCGTGGCGAGTATGTGCAGGCCCTGTCCAAGGCCCTGACCCGTGCCCAGAACGGCGATGCCACTGCCCAGACGCTGGTCGCAGAAATGATGTCGCGCGGCTTCGGCATCGCTCGCGATGACAAGACTGCGGCCTTCTGGTACGAGCAAGCAGCCAAGGGCGGTGATTCCGTGGCCATGTTCAAATATGCTCTGCTGTTGATGGAAGGCAAACTCGTCAAGCGCGACAAGACGCTGGCCGATGATTACATGCGCCGGGCCGCGGAGGCGGGGAATGCGGAGGCCGAGTTCAACTGGGCGCAGATCCTCGTATCGCAGTCACCCGGCCCCGCAGGTCTCCATTCAGCCTTGCCGTTTTATGAGAAATCGGCAGAAAAGGGCATTGCGGATGCGCAATATGCGGTTTCGCAGATTTATTTCAATCTCAAGGACATTCCCGCCGACAAGAAGGCCAAAGCGCGTGACTGGCTGACCCGTTCGGCAAAGGCTGGTTTCGACACCGCCCAGGTTGATCTCGGCATATGGCTGATCAACGGTACGGGCGGGGAGCGCAATCTGGAAGAGGGCTTTCGCTGGCTGTATGGCGCAGCCCAGCGTGGCAATGTTGTGGCCCAGAACAAGGTGGCGCATCTCTATATTCAGGCGCTCGGCACCAAGCCCGACCCGGTGGAAGCGGCGAAATGGTATGTGCTGTCGCGCCGTGCCGGACTGAAGGACCCGGGCCTCGAGGATTTCTATCTGGGCATCGAGGAGGATCAGCAGCGGAAGGCCATCGAAGCAGCCAACCGCTTCCGTCCTGCCTGATGCTTGAGGGGGTCGAAGGCTTTTTGCCTTGAATTCCAGCGCGTTTTGTGGTCTTGAACCGCAAACTTTCCGTCAGAAACCATATCTGCGTGCCTGCCAGCAATTTTGGCCAGCAGGTTCAGCCACCTTTCAGGAACATCGTCATGGCCCGTTCAGCCCTTCTCAATGTCATGGTTCAGGCCGCTCTCAAGGCCGGAAAATCTTTGTCACGTGACTTCGGTGAAGTGCAGAACCTCCAGGTTTCGGTCAAGGGACCCGGCGATTTCGTGTCGCAGGCAGACCTCAAAGCCGAAAAGATCGTCCATGACGAACTGATGAAGGCGCGTCCGACCTACGACTTTCTGGGGGAAGAAACCGGTGAGGAAAAGGGTTCCGACGGTGCTCACCGCTGGATCGTCGATCCATTGGACGGAACCACGAACTTCCTGCATGGCATCCCGCAATTTGCGGTCTCCATCGCGCTGGAGCGCAATGGTGAAGTCGTCGCAGGCGTTATCTTCAACCCTGCTACCGATGAGCTCTATACCGCAGAGCGTGGCAGCGGCGCGTTCTTGAATGACCGTCGCATCCGCGTGGCTGCACGCCGACAGATCACCGACTGCGTCGTCAGTTGCGGTGTTCCGCATCTGGGTCGTGGCGATCACGGCAAGTTTCTGGTCGAGCTACGCCATGTGATGGGCGAAGTGGCGGGCGTGCGCCGTTTTGGCGCTGCATCGCTCGATCTTGCTTATGTCGCTGCCGGTCGTCTGGACGGTTACTGGGAAACCGGCCTATCCCCATGGGACATGGCAGCCGGTCTGGTGCTCATCCGTGAAGCGGGCGGTTTCGTCAGCGACATGAAGGGCGGGCAGGACATGTTCGATAGCGGCAGCGTGGTGGGCGGAAACGAATATATCCACAGGGCGCTGACGGAAGTCGTCAACCGCCCCGTTCCCGGCCGCTAATTCCGCCGACAGCTCTTATGTGCGGTCCCGGATTCGATCCGGGACGTGAGCGCAGCCAAGCCGTTGATCAACAACGGCTCTTTCTCCACGCAGGCGCATGGACGATGGATCTCGGCGACAGGCCGGGGTGACGGATATCGGGCATTTTCCGCTCAAGATCAGGCGTCCCGGCTTCACAATTGCCGTGCCTTGCAAAAAGGCTTGTCACGTGACCGGCTTTTCACTTCAATTCGTCGTAATTTTCTACTAGCTTCCGGTCGTAACCGTGATTGCGACCGCCGAATCCTTCTGGTTTTCACGCGGACGTTGCGGCAATACCAGAGGGAATGAGCATATGGCGGATACGGAACGGCTTGATCTCGGCGTCGAGAAACCGGTGACCAAACAATATCATCACAAGCTGTCGAGCCCCACGCCCTTCCTGTGGACGATGGTGATCTTCCTTATCATCGTCGCTTTTCTCGCCGCGATCCTCTTCCGGCAGGCGCAGACGGCGTTCATGACCAACCCGGGGCTGAACGGGTTTATCCTGGGCGTGCTTGCCATCGGCATCATTCTGGTCTTTACGCAGATCATCAGTCTGCGCCCGGAAGTGCGCTGGTTCAACGGCTTTCAGGCGGCAGGTACGGTCGACAAGGCCGGTCGCGCGCCCAAACTGCTTTCGCCCATGTATTCCGTCATCGGCAAACGCGGCGAAGTTCGTCTTTCCACCGTTACGCAACGCTCCATTCTCGACTCCATTGCCACGCGGCTGGATGAGTCCCGAGATACCTCGCGTTACCTGATCGGACTGCTGGTCTTTCTCGGTCTGCTGGGCACTTTCTGGGGTCTGATCGGCACCATCGGCGCCATCAGCGACGTCATTCAGGGGCTGGACCCCACGGCAGGCGATAGTACCGACATCCTGTCTTCGCTCAAATCTGGCCTCACTGCGCCGCTGGCAGGCATGGGCACGGCATTTTCTTCGTCGCTTCTTGGTCTGTCCGGTTCACTGATCCTCGGCTTTCTCGATCTTCAGGCAGGTCGCGCCCAGAACCGCTTTTATACCGAACTCGAAAACTGGCTGTCATCCGTCACCGATCCGGGCACAGACGCGAGCGGGGAGGCCAAGGTCAGCGGCTACGGGGCTGTCGGCACGGAGCGTTCGCTGGCGGCGATGACAAGCCTTGCCGAAGGCATTCAGGGCCTCGTCAAGAACATGCGTGGCGAGCAGCAAATGTTGCGGGACTGGATCGAGGCACAGCAGGAGGAATCACGTTCGTTGCGGCGCACGCTGGACCGGTTGTCGGCGCGTATCGATGCCGAGCAGAAAAACACCGGTCGGCCTGTCCGCCACGATAACGGGAGCGAGTGATCATGGCGCTTGCGCGCAACCGCCGCCGCGACCGCAGTGTCGATTACTGGCCGGGCTTTGTCGATGCTCTCTCGACACTGCTCATGGCCATCATGTTCCTGCTCACGGTTTTCGTGCTGGCGCAGTTCATTCTCTCGCGGGAAATTTCCGGCAAGGATGAGGTCCTGAGCCGCTTGAACAACCAGATCGCCGAACTGACCGAATTGCTGGCGCTGGAAAAAGGCAGCAAGCAGGACATCGAAGATACGTTGGCTAATCTCCAGTCCACGCTGGCCGCTTCGGAAAGCGAAAGGTCGCGGTTGCAATCCCTGCTGGATTCCGGCGCTGGCAACAGTTCCGCCGCCAATGCCCGTGTGGGTCAGTTGTCGGGTGAGCTGGAGGATGCGCGTCAGGCCGGTCAGCGGGCCTCTGCACAGATCGATCTTCTAAACCAGCAGATTGCCGCTCTTCGCGCCCAGATCGCCTCCGTCGAGGCTGCCTTGCAGGCGTCTGAAAACAAGGATGCCTCCTCGCAGGTCAAGATCGCCGATCTCGGACGTCGCCTCAACGTGGCGCTTGCACAGCGGGTGCAGGAACTCAACCGTTATCGTTCGGACTTCTTCGGACGCCTGCGCGAGATATTGTCAGACCGTGAAAACATTCGCATCGTTGGCGACCGCTTCGTTTTCCAATCCGAAGTCCTGTTTCCCTCCGGCGGAAACGACCTGAACCCGGAAGGACAGGCGGAGATGGCCAAACTTGCCACAGCCGTCATCGATCTGGCCAAGGAAATCCCATCCGAAATCAACTGGGTGCTGCGCGTCGACGGTCATACCGACAACGTTGCATTGTCTGGATCGGGTCGCTTCCGCGACAATTGGGAGCTGTCGTCCGCCCG
This sequence comes from Rhizobium sp. Leaf262, assembly GCF_001422245.1. Lineage (GTDB taxonomy): Bacteria > Pseudomonadota > Alphaproteobacteria > Rhizobiales > Rhizobiaceae > Agrobacterium. The sequence continues at coordinate 171,151 of NZ_LMMM01000018.1, read as the reverse complement.
TGCGACTTCGGTGGTCAAATTCCTTATCTCCAAGGGTGTCCCCGCCAACCGTCTCGTCGCTGCCGGTTTCGGTGAATACCAACCCCTGGCCGAGGGTGACACGCCGGAAGCACGGTCGCAGAACCGCCGTATCGAATTGAAGCTGACGGAGCGCTAGAGCGCGTCCATTCAGAAGGAAACGCTTCAGCGACGCTTCTCACGTTGCGGCGTGGAAGACCGCCAGTTGCGCGGCGAAAGCGCGCTGATAAGCAGGGCGGTTTTCCCCACGCTCGATATAGGTGAGAAGGTTCGGATACTCCTTGAGCAGCTTCGAGCTTTTCAGTCGAAGCAATACCGAAATCATTTCGAGATCGCCCGCGCTGAAATCGCCGTCAAGCCAGTCCGCATCGCCCAGCCGCCGGGAAAGCGCGCTCAGGCGGTTTCGGATGCGTCCTTCGAGAATTGGCAGTCGGGCGGCGTACCAGCTTTCCTCCCGTTCGACGAGCCACGCCATTTCACGCTCGAGGATCGGCTGCTCCATCGTCGAAAGTGCGGCAAACATCCATGTTACGGCGCGTGCCTGCGCATTCGGGTCATCAGGCAATAGGCCGGGGTAACGCCGTGCTATATGCAGGATGATCGCGCCGGATTCGAACAGCGCCAGATCACCGTCTTCGTAGGTGGGTATCTGCCCGAAGGGTTGAAGCGCCAGATGCGCGGGTTGCTTCATGGCTTCAAACGACAAAAGGCGCACCTCATAGGGTTGCCCCACCTCTTCAAGCGCCCAGCGCACGCGCATGTCGCGGGCCAGACCCCTGCCGCGATCAGGAGAATTTTCAAAGGCTGTAATCGTGATCGTCATCGCGACCCCTCCCGGAATTGCCCGAGATGATTCTAATAGTTTTGCCCGGCGCGGCGAATGAAAAAATGTTTTGCCTGCAAACCAGGCTGGGCCTGTACCCAAAATCATTGCAACCCATTGACCTTTGCGTAAGAGTAAGAGGCTGAATATCCGGGGAGGGATTGATGGAACGGTTCGACGTTATCGTCGTCGGTGCGGGGCTTGCCGGTCTGGTTGCAGCAACGGAGGCTGCCGAGCGGGGCTTGGCCGTCTGCCTTTTGGATCAGGAGGGTGAGCAGAACCTCGGTGGGCAGGCATTCTGGTCGTTGGGCGGGCTTTTCTTCGTCGATAGTCCCGAGCAGCGTTTCATGCGGGTGCGCGATAGTCTCGATCTCGCCCGTCAGGACTGGCTGGGTTCGGCTGGCTTTGACCGCACCGAGGATCATTGGCCGCGCCGCTGGGCGGAGGCCTATCTCGAATTCGCGTCGGGTGAAAAACGTGCCTGGCTGCATGGGCTGGGTATGCGCTGGTTTCCGGTGGTCGGCTGGGCGGAGCGCGGTGGTGCGCATGCCCACGGTCATGGCAACTCCGTGCCGCGCTTCCATGTTACCTGGGGAACCGGGCCCGGCGTGCTGGCCCCTTTTATCAAGAAGGCTCGAGAACTTGCCGCACGCGGGCTGATCAGTTTCAGGTTTCGTCATCGGGTCGATGCGCTAGAGGCGGTGGACGGCGTCATCGGTGGCGTTTCGGGCGCGGTTCTGGCTTCGGACCCGGTGCCGCGTGGCGCATCCAGCTGCCGAGACGTCCTCGCCGACTTCCGGTTCGAAGCATCCGCTGTCGTCGTCACATCCGGTGGCATCGGCGGCAATCATGAGCTGGTGCGGCAAAACTGGCCGGTGCAACGCCTTGGTCAGCCGCCAAGGGACATGGTGTGCGGCGTTCCCGCCCATGTCGATGGCCGTATGATCGGTATTACCGAGGCCGCCGGGGGAGCCGTCATCAATCGCGACCGCATGTGGCATTACACCGAGGGTGTGAAGAACCACGATCCGATCTGGCCCAATCATGGCATTCGCATTCTGCCTGGGCCTTCATCCTTCTGGTGCGATGCTCGCGGTGATCGCCTGCCAGCGCCGGCCATGCCGGGGTTCGATACGCTTGGCACGCTGAAAATCCTGCGGGAAAGGGATAGCGATTACAGTTGGTTCATTTTGACCAAGGCGATCATCAAGAAGGAATTTGCACTGTCCGGCTCCGAACAGAACCCTGATCTGACGGGCAAGGATATTCGCCTCCTGTTGAAACGTCTGGGCAAGGAGCCACCGGGGCCGGTGAAGGCTTTCATGGAGCGTGGCGAGGATTTCGCCGTGCGTGATACACTCGAAGACCTTGTCGCGGCCATGAACGGCATCAGTGGCGAAAACAGGCTGGATGCATCCCATATTCGCGCCCAGATCGAGGCGCGTGACCGGGAGCTGGACAATCGCTTCAGCAAGGATGCGCAGATCACGGCCATCCGGGGTGCTCGGCATTATCTCGGCGACAAGCTGATGCGAACCGCAAAGCCGCATCGCCTCCTCGATCCCGCAGCCGGACCTTTGATTGCCGTACGCTTGCACATTCTGACGAGAAAGACGCTCGGTGGCCTGCACACAGATCTTCAAGGGCGGGTGCTGGACAGCGCTGGTCAGCCGGTTGCCGGCCTCTATGCGGCGGGTGAGGTTTCCGGCTTCGGCGGTGGCGGCATGCATGGTTACAACGCACTGGAGGGCACGTTTCTGGGAGGATGCCTGTTTTCCGGTCGTGTCGCGGGCCGCAGCGTCGGCGCTTGAGTGCTGCCATGGGTATGCGCGGAAAGTTGGTAACCAGCCCATATGTCGCGCGTGTGGCTGCGAATCTCCGGTGGCCCGACGCTCGCTTTAGCTGGACTTGACCAGTGTTACCACCTCTTCGCTGCCCGTTTCGAATTGCAGCCGGGCGAGCTTTGCGTACAGACCCGCCTGCCGCGACAGGCTTTGGTGCGTACCTTCTTCGATGATACGACCCTCGTCCATGACCAGGATACGGTCGGCCTTCAGCACGGTGGCGAGCCGGTGGGCAATAACGATGGTCGTGCGTTTGCGGATGAGTTCATCCAGGGCCTTCTGTACCAGCGTTTCGCTTTCGGCATCCAGCGCCGACGTCGCCTCGTCAAGCAGCAGAATAGGGGCGTCACGCAAGATCGCACGGGCGATCGCGATTCGCTGGCGCTGCCCGCCTGATAGCGTGACGCCGCGCTCACCCACCACCGTATCGTAGCCGTCATGGAGCCGGGAGATGAAACCGTCGGCCTGTGCGGCACTGGCCGCCGCACGAACCTCCTCACGGGTGGCGTCGGGCTTGCCGAAGGCGATGTTGTCATGGATGGAAGATGCGAAGATCGCCACGTCCTGCGGCACGATGGCGAGACGCGAGCGAAGATCTTCCAGTGTGACGGATCGAATGTCGACGCCATCGACCGTGATGCGACCGACCTGCGGATCATAAAACCGCATCAGCAGCGAAAACACGGTGCTCTTGCCAGCGCCGGACGGGCCGACGATCGCGACGGTTTCTCCCGGCGCGACACGGAAGGAAAGGTCAGAGAGAATGGGCTTTCCCGCACCTTGCGGATAGTGGAAAGCGACATTCTCGAAGCTGGCTTCGCCAAGGGCCGGGGCGGGAAGGGCGACCGGTGCGAGAGGATTTTCCACAGGCGACTGCTCGTGCAGCAGTTCAGACAGACGCTCCGCTGCGCCACCCGCCTGCGAAAGCTCGCCCCAGACTTCCGACAACTGGCCGAGCGAACTTGCAGCGATCACGGCATAGAGAACGAACTGGCTTAGTGTGCCGCCCGAGATCGTACCGGTCAGCACGCCATGGGCGCCGTACCAGAGAATGGCGACGACACTGCCGAACACGAAGCTGATGGCGACGGCTGTCAGGACGGCTCGGGCACTGATGGCGGCGCGTGCGCCCTGATAGGCTTTCTCAACGGCATCGTTATAGCGGCTGTTGGCCAGCACTTCCGCATTGAAGGACTGGATGGTGCGGCTGGCCGAAATGGTTTCGGCAGCGAAGGCGGCGGAGGCGGCCAGCGTATCCTGCGTCGTTCTGGAGCGGGACCGAACAGAGCGGCCAAAGGCGATCAACGGAAACACGATGAGCGGGATGGCGAGGAGCGCAAGACCGGCTAGGCGAGGGCTGGTGTAGACCATCATCACCACGCCCCCCAGACAGAGCAGCATGTTGCGCAGCGCAACCGAGGCGGAAGAGCCGAAGGCCGAACGTATCTGCACCGTGTCGGCGGTCAGCCGCGAGGTCAGTTCACCGGAATGGCTGGTATCGAAAAACGCCTGCGACAGGGATGTCAAATGGGCAAAGACGTCGCGACGCAAATCCGTCACCACGCGCTCACCGATCGTCATGACGAAATAGTAACGCATGGCGCTGGCCAGAGCCAGAACCACGGCAATGGCCATGAGCATGGCAAAGTAATTGTTGATCATTGCCCCATCGGCACCTTCGAACCCGTGGTCGATGATGCGGCGCACGGCCAGCGGTAGCGCCAGTGTGGTGGCGGAAGACAGGACGAGCGCGAACAGAGCGGCGGCGACGAGTCCGCGATATCGCTTCAGATAGGGAAAGAGGCTGGCCAGCGGCTTTGGCGACTTGCGACGCGCCGGTTTCTGGTCCTGAATATCTGCCACGTTCGACTCCTGCATTGCCCGTTCACGAGTGGCTTTTTCGCCCACCTGCGGTAAAATCCGCATCTCTCATCATCTGTGTGCCAAGTGTGAAGCCAGGCATCGGCAGGCACTTGTTATCTCGGCGACCTTCATGTATAGGCTCCGCATCGAATTGGGAAGCCATGGCCAAATGGTCTGGAGCTTCATTATTGAATTGGCTCAGTTGACGCAATTGCGGCAAATGGTCCGCATGTCACCAAAGCAGGAAGATTGTCATGAAGGCTGAAATTCATCCCGACTATCACATGATCAAAGTGGTCATGACCGATGGCACAGAATACGAAACATTCTCCACATGGGGTTCCGAGGGTCAGACCATGAACCTCGAAATCGATCCCAAGTCGCATCCGGCATGGACCGGCGGCAACCAGCAGTTGATGGACCGTGGCGGTCGTGTTTCCAAGTTCAACAAGCGTTTCGGCGGCCTCGGCCTCTAATCCTTGTCGACTATCCAGACTACAAAAACCTCGGAGCGATCCGGGGTTTTTTTGTGTCTCGATGTCATCCTAGGTATTGGGCGGCACTCGGCGCTAAGGATTTATCTGCGTTGCGGCCATTGAGGCAGTTGAGCTTGACCTAAACGCAAAAAAGCAGGCCGAGGCCTGCTTTTCTAGTCTTATGCTGCAAACAGCTTAGCTCGCGGAAAAGGCGGTGCGAAGCAGGTTCAGTTGCGCCTGAACGCTGTTTTCGTTGTCTGGCACCTTTGTAGCTTCTGCCGGGCGATAGATTTCGCGGTCCAGCAGGGCAACGCGGTTCTGCAGGCGCAGAGAGCGCTCTACCAGATCGCGGAACGACTCGGGCAGATCATTCCAGCCAGGCGCGTTGCGATCGACGTTGAAGTTGTCTAGGCGAACCTTGTTCTTTTCGCTCAGAACCTGATCAAGGCTCATCTCGCCATTGTTGACGGCGCGCTGAAGAAGCAGCCAGGATGCCATCTGCATGAGGCGAGTAGTCAGGCGCATGGATTCAGCCGCGTAGAGGACGGATGCCATGCGGGGCAAAACCTTGGAGGCTGCACGACCGGAGCCATCCAGATAGGTCGCTGTCTCTTCCACCAAAGTCATGCCCTCTGTATAGAGAGTCTTGAACTGGTTGGATGCTGCAGCGCGGCCAGCAAAACTGATGGTATTCAAAACCTGTTCTGACATTTTTCCAAATCCTGCTTACGCACCATACTAACTGGCAACGGGATAGAGGCTTAATAGTTCCGGCCCCTTTGTATTTTCAGGATGATATCAATAGCTCAAATGCGCAAGCTGATTATTAAAGAAAGGTTAATACCCACAGTTTTGGCGATATTGTCATGGGACAAAAAAAGAGCCGCAAAAGCGGCTCTCAAGGTAAAACAGGGAGAAAAATCAGACCAATTCGCCTATGGGAGAAACTGCCTGAGGTCCAGAAGAACTGGACATGTATAGTAATCGCTTAGAAAGCTTAATTTTTCGTTAATGGTAAACGAAAAACTGACCCGCCTGTAACGTTAACAAAACGTTGCATGGCCTTTAGCTGCGAAACAGACTTTCCGCCGCCTTGCGTCCGGCAGACTTCTTGTGCCGTTCCGTCTCCAGTCTTTCGATCTCCGTTTGCAGTATCGCTATACGGGCCGTCAACTCATCCACGGAAAGCAGGGAGAGATCGCCGCCGACGACGTGAGTCGTTGCGGGCTGTTTTGGCAGGTCCTCATCGAAAACACTCATATTCCGGCTCCTTTCACCAGCTCGGCCTCGTCCTCCGGATACTGCGGCGCGCGTGGGTCGAGCGAGACGCTTTCCGGCGTGGCCATGGGTGCTGCCGCCGCCGTGGAGAAGTTGTCCTTTTCTGCGGTCGGCAGCGCCGCGCGCTGTCTGGACCGGAAGATAGCATAGGCCGTTATGAGAAGATGCGAAACTGCCGTCACCGCAAACAGGGCGTAGGGGCCGTATGAGGTCATGATCGGACCGCCGAGCGTGGGTCCGATGATGGTTCCGATGCCGTAAAGCAGCAGCAGCCCACCCGACACTTTCACGAAGTCTTCGGACGAGGCAAAGTCGTTGGCATGGGCGACGGCTATCGGATAGAGCGCGTTCGCCGCTGCGCCATAAACAGCGACCATGCCGATCAGCACATAGACATGGATCGGCTGGATCACGGCAACAGCGAGCCCGGCAAATGCGGCAAGGCCCGACAGCCCCGCCAGCACGAACCGACGGTCGATGCGGTCGGAGAGTTTACCGGCTGGAAACTGGGCCAGCGCGCCGATGAAGATGGTCACACTGACCATGATGGCGATGGTCGTCGGGTGAAGTCCTGCGCGTGCGCCGAAAACCGCGCCCAAGGTGCCATAGGCGCCATTGGCGATGCCGATCAGCAGGATGCCGACAAACGAGACCGGCGATGTGCGATAAAGCGCTGGCAGGTCCAGCTTGACCTTTTTCAGCGGTTGCGGACTTTCCGCCTTGGACAGCATGGCGGGCATGATGGCGACGCAGTAGATAATGGCGCAGACCATGAAGAGCGATGTGCCGCTGACATTGCCGAAGGGCACCACAAGCTGACCGGCAACCACGCCGAAAAGCGTGATGGCGATATAGAGCGAGAAGATCGCGCCGCGGCTTTCGTTGGTGGCGCGTTCGTTCAGCCAGCTCTCGATGATCATGGACGTGCCGGCGGTGCAGAAACCGGTAATGGCGCGCAGCGCGACCCAGGAGACGTCATCGATGAAAAGGCCGGTGAGCAGAACCGTCAGGCAGATCAGCGCAACGAAACTGCCGAAGGCCCTGATGTGACCGGCACGCCGAACGATGGCCGGAGCCACGAAGCAGCCGATGACGAAGCCCGCCGCCCATGACGTGCCCAGAAAACCGAGAACTTCGTTGGAATAGCCTTCTTCCGATCCCCTGACCGGAAGCAGAAGACCTTGCAGGCCATTGCCCAGAAAGAGAAACAAGGTGCTGGATAAAAGAGCGAATACGGGTAGAAGGTTTCTGCTCATAAGCCACTCTCATGCTAAGCGATTCATGGTGTCGATCTAGGAACGGCGATTTGGCGATCGGTTGCCTGTCCTTGGTGGACATGAAAAATGTCCAGCCTGTGACGCTCGTCCATTAAAGCCAAAAGGTTTCGGTATGACAAAGGCGATAGGCCTTTTTTTGCTGCTGGCAATGTGTATCCAGCTCATCCGCCCACTCGGCCTGCCGGGCCTGAGACGGCGCGGCGACTGCTGGAAAATCGCCGTTGCGGCGTTTGTGATCTGGACGCTCGTGCTACTTTTGCGCCCGTGACCGGGGTGAGGGCTTAGGTGGTTGCACTGAGGGGTGCTGTGGTGCACCTGCATCTTTGTTGTGAAGGGTGGCTCGTACCCACCGCCCTCATGCTGAGGCGCTTTGGCCGAAGGGCAAAGCCTCGAAGCATCTGCCGCGCACTCCTGCCCCGAGCCCGCACCCCCGTCCTTCGAGGCTCCGGCTGCGCCTGCGCGCCTCAGGATGAGGGTTGCTCTGTTGCGCCGTGCTTTCAACGTCATTTGCAGCAACCGCCCACCACACCCGCCGCCCTCATGCTGAGGCGCCCCGCAGGGGCCTCGAAGCATCCGCCGCGCGTTCTGCCCCAAGCCCGCAACCCCCGTCCTTCGAGGCTCCGGCTGCGCCTGCGCACCTCAGGATGAGGGTTGCTCTGTTGTGCCTTTGCTCAATGCTTGTTGCGGCAACCGGCCACCACACCCACCTTCCTCATGCTGAGGCGCCCCGCAGGGGCCTCGAAGCATCCAGCCACGCACTCCAAATCCAATCCTGTCAAAAAACCCGGCCACCGCTCAGCAAAGCTTCGCCGTTCACGCGGCAGCACCTGCCCGTGGCATGACCTTCTCTCAGTGTCCACCGCCATTCACGGCCATGGGGTATTCGGACGGGGCGCTTTAAGTTGCCTCGTTGGGTAGTCTAAGAATGGCACCTCGCAGCGCCCCGTTCAGCTCTTTTGGCCAAACAGCGATCCTCTTGCCACGGCTGGCATATCCCGGGGGGCAAGGGGGCCTTGCCGTTGGAACGGTCGGACATGTTCAAGGTCCAACCCTCAACCCTCCGGGTGGCGGCGGCTTCATTGCCAAAGCCGTCGCCTGCCAGTTCGGCCACATCTGCCTTCGAGGATACGAGGCTTCATTCTGACGAAGCGCCCGCAGCCATCGATCCGTTCTCCGCAAGTTCACCACCGGGCACATTCGCCGGTGGCGATCTCGCGATCCGTCCGCGCCGTTTCACAACGGTGCGGGGCAGATGCAGCGTGTTCCTGTGTACCGCCTGACTTTCGCTTCAATCCCCATGGTCGCGTTCGACCAGAGGACGATGAGCTGTCGGTACACCCGGTGGTGGGCGTGTACCGCCTGACTTTCGCTTCAATCCCCATGGTCGCGTTCGACCAGAGGACGATGAGCTGTCGGTACACCCGGTGGTGGGCGAACCGGACCGCCATGGCCTCAACCGCAAAACCCGAAACGGTGTTTTGCAGCAAAGACATGCCGGGCCGGTCCGGACATTGGAAAGGCCGCGACAGCCGGTCCGAAACCGCCGCCGCCTTTCTCCCGTCCCACCGGGGAGATCGCTGCCCGACCCCGAGGTTGAAAGGTTTGCGTCACCCTCCCAACCCCAGCGCCGGTCCCGCCTCGCCGCAACGCCTTGCGGTGTATCCGAGGGCGGAACGGGAGGTTGAAAGGTTTGCGTCACCCTCCCAACCCCAGCGCCGGTCCCGCCTCGCCGCAACGCCTTGCGGTGTATCCGAGGGCGGAACGGGAGCAGTGTGCGGGCGGTTTGGGGGCCATTGAGAAAGATGCGGGGGGAATTTTTGATTATTTTGGCGGAAATCGCGTAAGTTGTTGAATTTGTTCTTATGTTTTTTAAGCGTTGATTTTTAGGTCGGTGGATGAGGCGCGACCCCTCACCTGAAAAATCTATGACTTAGCAAGCTAAGATCATGATTTTTCTTCCTCTCCCATAAGGGGAGAGGTAACGAGCCGCGCCGCCGAATCTTTTGTATGACCGTTGAAGACGGAAGTGAGGGTGCGGCACACGCCTCATCTCTCCCCTTGTGGGAGAGAAAGCAATTTCAATATCTTAGCGTCAGCTAAGTGTTAGAAATTGCAAGTGAGGGGTCTCGCCGCTTGCGCCGACGCCAAACGACCGGGCGATCCCGACGGAGACCTCAGTGTTTGGGGTTTACCCCCCTCTGGCCTGCCGGCCATCTCCCCCACAAGGAGGGAGATCGGCTGGGCTCGCGCTCCCCGCTTTATCCGCAGCCTTTGAGATGGCCGGGCGCCATCCACGAGTCGATCTCCCCACCTGTGGGGGAGATGCCTGGCAAGGCAGAGGGGGGTAGCGGCACGCTCTGTTCGTAGAGAGTGCTATACCCGCCACAACGCTGGCAAGCTGACCGGTTGCCTGCATTCCTGTGGCTTAAGGTGCGACATGATCTCGCATCGACTGAGTGGGACGTCGCAAAATGAAACCGCCCGCAACTGGATTGCGGGCGGTTTGCGTGTCATTGGTTGCACAGTATCAGGGGTTGCCAGTATCAGGCGGCTTTTTCCTGTTCCTGCGTCCAGTTGCCGAGCGCGGCAAGCGAGTTCATTTCGGCGCGGTGGCGGAAGGCGCGCTGGCCGGCGGCGACGTTTTCAGCCTTTCCACCCCATGCCTTCAGAGCGGTGTCCTGAAGGGCGCGACCGTAGGAGAAGGTCAGTGCCCAAGGCAGGTCGTAGCCGCTGTTCATGGCCGAGAGATGCGCGGTTGCTTCTCCGGCGGACTGGCCGCCGGAAAGGAAGGCGACGCCGGGGACGGCGGATGGGACGGTTGCCTTCAACACCTTGACGGTCTTTTCCGCAACTTCATCAACGGAGGCCTTGCGGGCGTTCTTGCCATCGATGACCATGTTCGGCTTCAGGATCATGCCTTCGAGGTTGATCCGTGCATCGTAAAGGTCGGTAAAGACGGTGCGCAGAACCCATTCGGTCACTTCGGCGCAACGGTCGATGCTGTGGGTGCCCGGTTCGCCATCCATCAGCACCTCAGGCTCGACGATGGGAACGATACCAGCCTGCTGGCAGAGAGCGGCATAGCGCGCAAGCGCCTGCGAATCGGCCTTGATCGAGCCCCATGTGGGAAGACCCTGACCGATATTGATGACGCCGCGCCACTTGGCGAAACGTGCACCGGCGTCATAATATTTTTTCAGGCGGTCAGCGAGACCATCGAGGCCTTCCGTGACGGTTTCGCCGGGGAAGAAAGCCTGCGGCTTTGCGCCGGTGTCGACCTTGATGCCGGGAATGCTGCCCGCTGCCTTGATGATGTCTACAAAAGGCCTGCCATCGGCTGCCTTCTGGAACAGGGTTTCCTCGTAAAGAATGACGCCGGAAATGCAGTCCTTCATGGCGTCATCTGTACGGAACAGCATCTCACGGTAGTCGCGACGGCTGGTTTCCGTCGACTCCAGGCCAATGCTGTCAAAGCGCTTCTTAATCGTGCCGGTGGACTCGTCGGCAGCCAGCAGACCCTTGCCATTGGCAACCATTTTCACTGCGATATCTTCAAGACGCTCAGTCATTTTTCAATCTCCCTTGGCATAATGATTTTTGGGTATCAGAAGTTCCAAGGCGAGAAAATGGCACGCTAACTCATTGAAACGATTGAAATGATTTCAATCGTTTGAAACTTTAGGAAATCTTTAAAATTTTTTAAATGCGAAATGGTCTTAAGCGAGAGGATTGTATGTCTGTAGTTTTTATACTACAAAAAAATTCATGATCGAGCTAAGGCAGACGACCGTATTCGCCAGATGGGAATCCCGTCTGAGGGACAAGCGCGCTAGAACCCTTATCGCGGCGCGTTTGATGCGGCTGGCGGCAGGGTTGCCCGGTGATGTCGAGCCAGTGGGTGAAGGCGTCAGCGAGTTGCGAATTCACCATGGGCCGGGATATCGCGTTTATTTTCAGCAGCGCGGAAATCTTTTGATCGTCTTGCTCTGTGGTGGAGACAAGGGATCTCAGGCTCGCGACATTGCTGCTGCCAAAAAGCTTGCCAAGGAATGGAGTTCAGAAAATGAGTGAAAAGCTTTCCACGTACGACCCAGCCGCCGCCCTGGTGGATGATGAGGAAATCGCTGCTTTCATGGCGGATGCCTTTGAAACCGGCGATGCGGCCTATGTTGCCAAAGCCCTTGGCGTGGTGGCACGCGCCAAGGGTATGACCGAGATATCCCGTAAAACGGGGCTGTCGCGTGAACAGCTTTATCGGTCCTTCAGCGAACGGGGAAACCCGACGCTCAAGACAACGCTGGCCGTTATGCGTGCGCTTGGCGTAGATATGACCGCCAAGGCCCATTCGGCACAGTAATTTTTGAGCGATTACTTCTGTTCGTTGAGGATCGCTACACCTGGAAGAACCTTGCCTTCCATCCATTCCAGGAAAGCGCCGCCTGCGGTGGAGATGTAGGTGAAGTCTGCCGTCACGCCGGCGTGGTTGAGAGCGGCCACCGTATCGCCGCCACCGGCGACGGAGACGAGTTTGCCGTTTCTGGTGCATTCGGCGGCGTGCTGGGCGGCGGCGACGGTTGCCTTGTCGAAGGGGGCGATTTCGAAGGCGCCGAGGGGGCCGTTCCAGACCAGCGTTTCGGCGCGGGAAATCCAGCCCTTGATGGCTTCGACGGATTTGGGGCCGACGTCCAGAACCATGGCGTCTTCTGGGATGGCGTTGATATCCACGATTTCGTTGTCGGCATTGGCCTTGAACTCACGCGCAACGACACCGTCTTCCGGCAGCACGATGGCGCAGCCAGCGGTGGCGGCTTCGATCATGATCTGCTTGGCGGTTTCGGCCAGATCATGCTCGCAAAGCGATTTGCCGACATTTGTGCCGCGTGCGGCGAGGAAAGTGTTGGCCATGCCGCCACCGATGACGAGGGCATCGACTTTCTTGACGAGGTTCATCAGCAGGTCGATTTTGCTCGATACCTTTGCGCCACCGACGATGGCAACGACCGGGCGGGCGGGTGCGCCGAGGCCCTTTTCCAGCGCCTCAAGCTCCGCCTGCATGGTGCGACCGGCGTAAGCTGGCAGGTGGCGAGCGAGGCCTTCCGTGGAGGCGTGGGCGCGGTGTGCGGCGGAGAAGGCATCGTTGACGTAGATATCGCCGTTCTTTGCCAGTTCGGCCACGAAGTCGGCATCGTTCTTTTCTTCGCCCTTGTGGAAGCGGGTGTTTTCCAGAAGCAGGACATCGCCATTCTGCATCTTGGCCACGGCCTCTGCCGCCGGTGCGCCGATGGCTTCCGCAGCGAAATGGATGGAGTTGCCGAGCACTTCTTCAACGGCTGATGTGATGAGGGAGAGCGACATATCCGCGACCGGTTCACCCTTCGGGCGGCCGAAATGGGCCAGCAGAATGACTTTCGCGCCCTTTTTCGACAGTTCGAGAATGGTGGGGGCGACGCGTTCGATGCGGGTCTTGTCTGTGACCTTGCCGTCAGCAACCGGCACGTTGAGATCGACGCGGACGAGAACGCGCTTTCCGGTGATGTCGGTGAGGTGATCGAGGGTCTTGAAGGCGGGCATGTATCGATCCTGCTGTCGTTGATGGAATGGCTTGGGGCGCGACCATACTATGCCTGACCGGCGGTGCAAGTCGCTCAGTGATCATTTTCTGCGTGACCAGTAGCGTCTGCCGGGGCTGGTATCTTGTTACCGGCGGCAGCGGCTCTGTGCGCGCGCCGTTTTTCGGCAAAATGGCTGCGGGTGCGATGGACGATTTCCTTGAGGCTGATGAAGACGGGTAGCGCCGTGGCGGGCTCCACCGGCTCCAGCGAGATGCCGACGCTGGATATGGCGTGGTTTTCATCGAGGTCTCGGACGATGAGGATGAGCGAGCCGAGGCGGACGCGGTCGGCATATTCCGCTTTTCCACCGAACCTGTTCTGGATGAGTTCTCCGACTGTCATCGACAGTTCCTGCTGCGACAGAAGGCCAGGGCCATAGGAGGCATCGAGCTCCTTTGCCGGGCCTTGGGGCGAAATGGCGAAGGTGCCGAAGATGTCCTCGTCATCCTTGGTGACCGGTTTGGCGCTGGCAAACAGCCGGTCCAGCAGGCGGGCATAGCTGGGCATGACGAAGAGATAGACCAGATCGTTTTCCCGCAGGCGGCCGGCATATTGATAGCGGATGGATTTGCCATCGCGCACCACCAGCGAGGGCATGGCCCAGCGGGGGATACGCTCACCCTGAAGCACGGCGCTGCCTTTGGCGACGCGGTAGGAGATGAGTTCATGGTTGGCGGTGCCGGGCAGGTCTACCTCCAGCTTGTCCACATCGCCCATGCGCGGTGGCACGATGAGGCCAAGGCGGGTGGCGACGGGCTTGATGGTCCAGCCTTGCAGCAATAGCGACACGAGTACGATGATGAAGGCGGCGTTGAAATAAGTTTCAGCGCCCTCAAGTCCTCCGAGAGCTGGAAGGATTGCCAGTAGAATGGAAACGGCACCGCGCAGGCCGACCCAGGCGACGAAGGTGGTTTCCTGCTGGGTATAGTTGAAGGGCATGAGGCTGAGCCAGACGGCCAGCGGTCTTGCGATGAAGATGAGGAACAGCGCCAGCAGCACCGCAGGCATGATGATGGCGGGGAACTGTGAGGGTGTGGCGAGAAGGCCGAGCATCAGGAACATGATGATCTGGGCGAGCCAGGTCATGCCCTCGTGAAACCGGCGGATGGCGCCCTTGGCGAAAATCTTGCGATTGCCTGCAACGATGCCAGCGACGTAAACGGCAAGGAAGCCGCTGCCATGGAGCGCGCCGGTGAAGGAAAAGACCAGCAGCGCCAGCGCCAGAACGAGAATGGGCACCAGCCCGCGATCCACCTGAAAGCGGTTGACGACATTGACGATCATCAGGCCGCCCAAGACCCCGAAGATGACGCCGAGGCCCATTTCCTGGATGAAGAGCAGCAGGAAGCTGGCATCGATACCCGCCAGTCCCTGACCTTTCGAGACGATTTCCACCAAGGCCACGGTGAGGAAGATCGCCATGGGATCATTGGTGCCGGATTCGACTTCGAGCGTCGAGCGGACCTGATCGCGGATATGGATGCCGCCGATGCGCAGCAGGAAGAACACCGCCGCTGCGTCAGTCGAGGCAACGATGGAGCCGAGCAGCAGGCCTTCGAGCCATGAAAAGCCCAGCAGCAGGGCTGCGGCGCCGGCGAAGAACACCGAGGTCAGCACGACGCCGACGGTGGCAAGCGAGATGGACGGCCCGGCAGACAGTTTGAAGGACTGGATGGATGTGCCGAAGCCGGAGTCAAAAAGGATGACGGCCAGCACCAGTGAACCCAGCATATAGGCCAGCGGATTGTTGCTGAAATGGATACCAAGCCCATCCGTGCCCGCAGCAAGGCCGATCATCAGGAAGAGAAGCAGCAGTGGAGCGCCGAAGCGGTAGGCAATGAGACTGGAAAAAGCGGCAACGAGAACGAGGAGCGTGGCGACCAGCAGCAAGATGTAAAACGATTCCACGCACACGTCCTTTTCTTGAAAGGCCGCGTGGCACACATGCTCCCGCACGTCAGCAGTCAATGCGCCACGTTTTGGACGGCCACGGCGCATTGGTTTCGCGCAGCGGACAGGGCAAGGCGAGGTGTATCGAATGATACGGCAGGGCAGGAGCGCAACGGAACGCGACCGAATCCCTAGCTTGGATTTTTCCGGGCGAAAATGGACCAGAGCAAGGCGAGCGTGAAGGAAAACGACGCTTTTTCCCATCGATTTGACGTCGCGGCAGATGGGTATCGAGCGTATAGTGTAGCTTGACACTTTGCGCACTGCTGGGTATTTTTCAACTCATGAAAATCCGAAACGTGATCCATAAAGGTTTGCGCCGTTTGATTGAGGACGATGACGCGTCCGGCTTGCAAGCCGCCGTGGTCCCAAAACTGCTCCGCATCGTTTCCTTTCTGCAGGATATGGAACGCGAAGATGAATTGCGGACGATGCCGAGCTGGAAGGCGCATCAGCTGACCGGCGATCGTAAAGGCACCTGGAGCCTGTTCGTCACAAAGAACTGGCGGATTACACTGCGGATCGATCAAGCGGAAATCGAGATTGTCGATCTGGACTATGAAGACTACCACTAGGAGGTGGCTATGAATGCGATGCAAGGCATCCGTCTGAAAAACCCCGCTCACCCCGGCGGTTTCATCAAAAGCGAGATTATCGAACCGCTAGGCCTTTCGGTGACGGCTGCGGCGCAGGTTCTTGGTGTCACGAGAGCGGCTTTGTCGGCTCTGCTGAATGAGCGTTCGCATCTCTCCTCGGAAATGGCGTTGAGAATAGAGAAAGCCTTTGGTGTGTCCATGGACACACTGATGAGGATGCAGAACAGCTTTGATATTGCGCAGGCGCGCAAGCGGGAAAGCGAGATCAACGTCGCGCCGTTCAGCGGCAAGCCAATCGATCAGCAGACCGCGCTGGGCTGACCTTAGAACTGATGTCCCAAAACACAAAACCCGGCAGGATCGCTCCAGCCGGGTTTTGCTTATTCGCTCTCTGCGAACGATCAGATGGTCTTGGCCAGTGCCACTGCCGTGTCGGACATGCGGTTGGAGAAGCCCCATTCGTTGTCGTACCAGGTCAGGATACGTACGAAGTTGCCTTCCATGACCTTGGTCTGGTCCGTCGCGAAGATGGAGGAGTGGCTGTCATGGTTGAAGTCGCGGCTTACCAGCGGCTCGTCGGTGTAGCCGAGGATGCCCTTCAGCTTGCCGTTGGAGGCAGACTTGATGGCTTCGTTGATTTCTTCGACGCTGGTTGCTTTCTTGGCCACGAACTTGAAGTCAACGACAGACACGTTTGGTGTTGGAACGCGGATCGAGGTACCGTCCAGCTTGCCCTTGAGGTGTGGCAGCACGAGGCCGACGGCCTTTGCGGCGCCGGTCGAGGTCGGGATCATGGACAGGGCTGCGGCGCGGGCGCGGTACAGGTCCTTGTGCATGGTGTCCAGCGTCGGCTGGTCGCCCGTGTAGGAGTGGATCGTGGTCATGAAGCCGTGGTCGATGCCGACGACGTCATCCAGAACCTTGACGACCGGAACCAGGCAGTTGGTGGTGCACGACGCGTTGGAGATGACGAGGTGTTCGCTCGTCAGCTGGTCGTCGTTGACGCCGAAGACGACCGTGAGATCAGCACCTTCAGCCGGAGCCGAGATGATGACGCGCTTTGCGCCGGCGGTCAGATGTGCTGCTGCCTTGTCGCGGGCGGTGAAGATGCCCGTGCATTCCAGCGCGATATCGACGCCGAGTTCCTTGTGTGGAAGCTGAGCTGGATCACGAACGGCTGTAACCTTGATCGGCTTGCCGCCAGCAACGATGATCGTGTCGCCTTCGACCTTCACGTCTGCCGGGAACTTGCCGTGGATGCTGTCGTAGCGCAGCAGATGCGCATTGGTTTCGACCGGGCCGAGATCGTTGATGGCAACGACTTCGATATCCGTGCGGCCGGATTCCACGATGGCGCGAAGGACGTTACGGCCGATACGACCAAAACCGTTAATGGCAACTTTTACTGTCATTGAGCTACTCCCTGTCAATATCTTCGAATTTTGTGCGAAATATTTGAAGCGGCGATGACGATATGCGTCGCGCCGCTTCAGATTACGGTCAGGCCGTCAGCCGAGCTTTTCTTCTGCGGCGGCAACAACGGCTTCTGCCGTGATGCCGAAATGCTTGTAGAGATCCTTGGCCGGTGCAGATGCGCCGAAGGAGTGCATGCCGACGAAGGCACCGTCATTGCCGATGAAGTAATCCCAACCCTGACGGATGGCCGCTTCAACGCCGATCTTGACCGGAGAATTGCCGATGATGGCCTTGCGATAGGTCTCCGGCTGCTCCTTGAAGAGTTCGAAGCAGGGAACGGAAACGACGCGGGTGGAGATGCCCTTGACCTTGAGGTCGGCAGCAGCCTTCAGCGCGATTTCGACTTCCGAACCGGACGCGAAGATCGAGACCTTGGCATCGCTTGCAGACACCAGCTCATACGCGCCGTAGGAGACGAGGTTCTTTTCCTCATAGTCCTTGCGGGCCGGTGTGAGGTTCTGACGGGTCAGCGCCAGCGCCGATGGACGGTTCTTCTGATGCAGGGCGAACTGCCAGGCTTCCGCCGTTTCCGTTTCATCCGCAGGGCGGAAGACCAGAAGGTTCGGAATGGCGCGAAGCGCTGCGATCTGCTCGACCGGCTGGTGGGTCGGGCCGTCTTCGCCGACGCCGATCGAGTCATGCGTCAGAACGTGGACGACACGGATGCCCATGAGTGCGGCAAGGCGTATGGACGGACGGCAGTAATCCGAGAAGATCAAAAAGCCGCCAGCGTAGGGAATAAGACCGCCGTGCAGTGCGATACCGTTCATGGCTGCTGCCATGCCGTGTTCGCGGATGCCGTAGTGAAGGTAACGGCCCGAGAAGTCGGTCGGCGTGATCGACTTCATCTGGCTGGTCTTGGTGTTGTTGGATGGCGTCAGGTCAGCGGAACCGCCAATCATTTCGTGCAGTACGCCGTTGATGACCTCGAGCGTATCCTCCGATGCCTTGCGGGTGGCAACCGTTGGGTTGTCAGCAGCGACCTTCTTCTTGAAAGCATCGATGGAGCTGTCGAAGTTGCCGGTCAGATCGCCAGCGAAGCGGCGCTTGAACTCGGCCTTCTTGTCGGCTTCGGTTGCTTCCAGGCGTGCTTCCCATTCCTGGCGCGTCTTGGTGGAACGCAGACCGGCCAGACGCCAGGCGTCGAGCACGTCTTCCGGGATGACGAAGGGTTCGGCTTCCCAGTTGAGGTTCTTGCGGGCAGCGGCGATTTCTTCGGCACCCAGCGGGTTGCCGTGAACCTTGTGCGTGCCCTGCTTGTTGGGCGCGCCGAAACCGATGGTGGTTTTGCAGGCGATGAAGGTGGGGCGGTCGGATGCGTGGGCAGCTTCGATGGCGTTGGCAATCGCTTCCGGGTCATGACCGTCGATCTCGATGGTGTTCCAGTGAACGGCCTTGAAGCGGGCGATCTGGTCTGTCGAGTCGGACAGGCCGACTTCGCCGTCGATGGTGATGTTGTTGTTATCCCAGAACAGCACGAGCTTGTTGAGCTTGAGGTGGCCAGCCAGCGCAATCGCTTCGTGGCTGATGCCTTCCATCAGGCAACCATCGCCGCATAGCACATAGGTATAGTGGCTCTGCAGATCGGAACCGAATTCCTCTTCCAGCTTGCGCTCGGCAATCGCCATGCCGACCGAATTGGCAATGCCCTGACCGAGCGGGCCGGTCGTGGTCTCGATGCCGGTGGCATGGTGGTATTCCGGGTGACCGGCGGTCTTGGAACCAAGCTGACGGAAGCGCTTGATCTCGTCGATCGTCATGTCCTCATAACCTGTGAGGTAGAGGAGCGAATAGAGCAGCATGGAGCCGTGACCGGCAGACAGCACGAAGCGGTCGCGGTCTGGCCACTGCCAGGCCTTGGGATCGAATTTCAGGTAACGGGTGAAAAGGACCGTGGCCACATCCGCAGCGCCCATTGGCAGGCCAGGGTGGCCGGAATTGGCCTTCTCCACAGCGTCCATGGCAAGAAAGCGGATTGCATTGGCCATCCGGTCGTGTTTGTCGCGAGAAATCATGGCTTTTCCGTCTGTTCCGGGTGAAAGGAGATAGCCATTATGACTATCCAAAAAGCGGGTTGATGCATAGCAGGTAGGGCGGTGCTGTCAATAAAACCAGGGCAGCTTGCCGTTCGATAGCCAACAAAAATCGTTTCGTATTTTGGCAATATTCAGGCCGGTGCCCACTTTGTGCCCTTGCCGTGCTGCATTCATCCACAGCGCAAAGTGCTTGAATGTATTGGTTTGATTGACGTGAGCGTTAATCAGGTCATATCGTGTCGGTGCCCTGATTGACACCAAGAGACAACGATTCGGCTTGGCTCTGGCGGTTTGGAAGAAACGATGACGGCGGAAAAGACCATACAAGTCGCGTTGACGGAGCTTAGCTCCGCCATCACCAATCTTGAGAACGCGATCGACATACGCATCGAGCGTCAGCGCGAGAATGGCGAGGTCGAGAGTGAAGTGAAGCGCGTGCATGTGGACCGCGCACGGCTGGCGCAGGAACTCGACCAGTCGCAGTTTCGCGCCAACCGCCTCGAAGAAGTCAACCGCGAGGTTTCCCGCCGCCTTGTAACCGCGATGGAGACGATCCGCGCAGTGCTGGATCGATAAGGACCGTAATCCATGGCTCAAGTGACAGTGATGATCGACGGCAAGGCCTATCGCATGGCTTGCGAGGCAGGGCAGGAGGCGCATCTGACCGACCTCGCCAGCCAGTTCGACCGGTATGTCGGCCATCTGAAAAGCCAGTTCGGCGAAATCGGCGACCTGCGCCTGACCGTCATGGCCGGCATCATGATCACCGACGAGATGTCGGAATTGTCCCGTAAGATCGAGGCGCTTGAAGCGAAGGTGGCGACGCTGCAGCAAAACCGCGACGGCATGGCGGAAAGCAAGGCCAAGACCGAGGAAATGCTGGTTGACGCCATTTCCGAGCTGTCTACGCGGTTGAACGGGATTACCGAAAAGCTGGTGGCACGGCCAAAGCCGGTCGTGAATTAGGCCTGATTTTCAAAAGGATATGCGGCTGAAGCCCGGTTGCTGTGCGCGGGCGTTATTTTCCACGATATTGCCGCCGGTTGCCCCTTCCGCAATTCACAGAACCGCCCTATATAGGAGATGCGTTCTGCGCTTCTCGACAGGAACCACAATCCCTGGGGCCATACTCGATCCAAAGGGAGCTGTCCCTGGCCAGGCCCGTGGGCTTGGACATATGGCGCCCACCTACGTTTGTAGGCACCCAGGATCGTAAACCTCCATCGGTTGCCGTGGATCGCACTCTTTTATTTTCCGGGCTTCGAGTCTTCCACGCCTCGGCAGGGCCGTTCCATTGCCCGCTGCATACCCCGTTACCGCGCGGAAGATGTGCTCTCCTGGCGGATGAGGCACATGCAATTTCACCCCAACGGCCTGTATAGCTTTATTTTTTAGCATGCCGGTCATTGCATTGGTGGAACAATTCCCTATTATCCGTGTTGGTATGTCCGCTCCCGCTCTCAACTATAGCGATTGTGGTTGCAGCCGCGACATGCCGTTCAACAGCCCAAAAAGAGCTAAACTTGTTTACTGAAATTATGATCGTGGTTCTGCTCACCGTACTCAACGGTGTGCTTGCCATGTCCGAACTTGCCGTTGTCTCCTCTAGACCGGCGAGGCTTAAAGTGCTTGCCGCTCAAGGCAGCAGAGGCGCCACCATGGCGCTTACCCTTGGAGAAAATCCCGGACGCTTTCTTTCCACCGTGCAGATCGGCATCACGCTGGTCGGCGTTCTCTCCGGTGCGTTTTCCGGCGCCACGCTGGGTGCCCGTTTCACCGGATGGCTGCTGGAGCAGGGTGTGCCGGACCGTGCAGCCGACGCCATCGGCGTGGGTGCGGTGGTGGTTGCCATCACCTATCTGTCGCTGATCGTCGGCGAACTCGTTCCCAAGCAGATTGCCCTGCGCGACCCTGAAAAGGTTGCGGCAAAGGTTGCGCCTGCCATGGTGATGCTGTCGAAGATCGGTGCACCGCTGGTGTGGTTGCTGGACCGTTCCGGCAAGCTGGTTCTGGCCATTCTCGGCCATAGTGGCGAGTCCAATGCCTCCGTCACGGACGATGAAATTCGCACGGTTCTGGCTGAAGCGCACAGTGCCGGTGTGATCGAGACGGAAGAATCCGCCATGATCACCAGCGTCATGCGTCTGGCCGACCGCAATGCCCGCGGTCTGATGACGCCACGTCGCGACGTGGAAGTGGTTGACATCGAGGACACGGCGGAAGAAATCCGTGAGCAGCTTCGTGGCACCCAGCGTTCGCGCCTGCCGGTGCGCAATGGTGCTTCCGATGAAATTCTGGGCGTGCTTTTCGCCAAGGATGCCTTCGATGCGCTGGCCTCCGGCAAGGAGCTGAATGTCCGTGAGCTTCTGCGTGAAGTGCCTGTCGTTTCCGACCTGACGAGTGCCGTTGACGTCATTCAGTCGCTGCGCCGTTCCACGGTGCATATGGTTCTCGTTTACGACGAGTACGGTCATTTCGAGGGCATCATCAGCTCCGGCGACGTTCTGGAAGCCATTACCGGCGCGTTTCAGGAAGATGATGGCGAAGAGCCTGCGATGGTGGAGCGTGAGGATGGCAGTTTCCTCGTGGCCGGGTGGATGCCCGCCGACGAATTTGCCGACCGCATGGGCTTCCAGATTTCCGACGATGCCGAATTCGAAACCGTGGCCGGTCTGGTGCTGGACGAGTTCCGTCGTTTGCCGGAGCTTGGCGAACACGTCACCCGCAATGGCTGGCGCTTCGAAGTCATCGACCTTGACGGGCACCGGATCGACAAGGTGCTGGTCAGCCGGGCGGCTTGATGAGGCCGGGTTTGCCTGACAAAGCACGGATCAGAATGGAGCGTCTCGCCCTGCGGGACGCTCTTTCCGTTGATGAGCGCCACGATAAAAGTCTCAGCATCGCTGCCAAGGGTGCGGACGCGCTGACATTTGCTGCGGGAAAGACTGTTTCAGGCTTTATGCCCATCCGCTCCGAGGCCGATTTGCGGCCCTTGATGGAGGCGCTGCAAGACATCGGTGCGCGCCTGTGCCTGCCGGTCATTCTGGACAGGGAAACCATTGTGTTTCGCGAATTCGCGAAAGACGTGCCGCTCGTCAAGACCGGCTTCGGCACCACGGGGCCGGATGACAGTGCTGCCGTGCTGGACCCGGATCTTCTGCTGGTGCCACTCGCCGCATTCGATGCGAACGGCAACCGGATCGGTTATGGCGCGGGTCATTATGACCGTGCAATCGCCAAACTCCACGCAAAAGGTCTTGATACGACGCTCATCGGCATTGCATTCGACTGCCAGGAAGTGCCATCAGTGCCCGCGCAGCCGCACGATGTGGCGCTGGATGCCGTTCTGACCGAGAGCGGCATGCGATATTTCAATGAAAAGACGGCGGGCAGGACGGCGGAATGAGATTACTGTTTCTCGGGGATATGGTTGGCAAGACGGGCCGCACGGCGGTGTGGGAGCGTCTTCCGGGGCTGATCTCCGATCTGAAGCTCGATTTCGTCATCGTCAACGGCGAGAACGCCGCTGGCGGCTTCGGCATCACCGAAGACATCTATCTCGAGACGATCAATGCCGGTGCCGATGTGGTGACGACCGGCAACCATGTCTGGGATCAGAAAGAGGCCGTGTCCTTCTGCGAACGGCACGACCAGTTTTTGCGGCCTGCCAACTACCCCAAAGGTACGCCCGGCAAGGGCTCCGGCCTGTTTTATGGCCGCAACGGTGCGCGCATTCTGGTCGCCAACATCATGGGCCGCGTTTTCATGCACCCGGAACTGGACGATCCCTTCAGCTCGGCGGAAAGCATTCTGGGTGCCTGCCCGCTGGGTGAGCAGGCCGACGCCATCGTGTTCGATTTTCACGCCGAGGCGACCAGCGAAAAGCAGTGCTTCGGCCATTTCGTCGATGGCCGGGCCAGCTTCGTGGTGGGAACCCACACCCATGTGCCGACGGCGGATGCGCAAATCCTGAATGGCGGCACGGCCTATATGTCGGATGCCGGCATGTGCGGGGACTACGATTCCTCGCTCGGCATGGAAAAGGAAGAACCGATCAACCGGTTTATTTCCAAGATGCCGAAGGGGCGTTTTGAGGCGGCCAGCGGTCCCGCGACGATTTGCGGGGTTGGGGTGGAGATTTCCGACCGCACCGGGCTGGCGGAGAAGATCGCGCCGTTGCGGATTGGGCCGAGATTGGCGGAGACGGTTCCGGCTTTTTGGGTTTGATCGTTTTACGTTGAACGGCGGCGGTTGGGGCTCACCCCCCTCTGTCCTGCCGGACATCTCCCCCACAGGTGGGGAGATCGGCTCGGCGCACGATTGCTGCCCAATCTGCCACGTTCAAGATGGCCGAGAGCTAACCACGAGTCGATCTCCCTCCTTGTGGGGGAGATGCCCGGCAGGGCAGAGGGGAGTAAACCACACCCACCGACCTCAATAGCTCCACCCCCAATGACGACATTGTGAGCGTCGTCCTTCTCTTGCATCTGGACGATCCTCCCACCGTGCCGCATCCTGCCCGCACTCATCTCGTTTGTGGGAGTGGTGTTGATGCTTCGCATGCTCATGCTCGCATTGTCAGGGCTTTTGGTGGCCGGTGCCGCTTCGGCCCAGCAGCCCAGCCGTCCTCCTACCGCCAACCGCCCGCCCATCAGCCAGTGTCAGGCGATTGCCCAGACGATGCCGGGTGTTACCTTTGCCAGCTTCCAGCCATCCGGGGTCCAACTGGCGCAGGCCAGTGCCAAGGAAGAGGTGCAGATCCAGTATATCGGGCACTCGACATTTTTGATCACGTCACCCGAAGGTGTGACGATCGCCACGGATTATAATGGCGTCTATCGCCCGCCCGTCACGCCAACCGTGGTGACGATGAACAATGCGCATTCCACGCATTACACGCTGCACCCGGACCCGGCGATCAAATATGTGTTGCATGGCTGGAGCGATGTGCCGGGCGAGAAGGCCGAGCATAAGGTGCAGGTGGGGGATGTCTATATCCGCAACGTCACGTCTGATATTCGCAACCGCTGGGGCGGCGGCGGGTTGTTGCAGAAGGATGGCAATTCCATCTTCATTTTCGAAGTCGCGGGCCTCTGCATTGGGCATCTGGGTCATCTGCATTATGAACTGACGGAAACGCAATATGCCGAAATCGGGCGTCTGGATATTTTGATGGTGCCGGTCGATGGTGGGTTGACCATGGGTTCCGACAGTATGAGCCGGATCGTCAAGCGGCTTCGCTCCGCGCTGATCCTGCCCATGCACCAGCCGAGTGCGCTCGAGCAGTTTCTGGTGACATTCGGACCGCAGTTCCAGATCGCTTATGCGAATAGCCCCGTCATCACCGTATCGATGAGAAACCTTCCCCGCCAGCCGCAAATCCTCGTGCCACAGGGCATGTGAGATTGCGACCGGCGGGGAGTGGTCTTATGCGAAGGTGAGGTGCTGGCGCACGCCGACGTCGGGTGTCTTGTCATCCGACATATTGGCCTTGGCGATTTCCCAGCCGAATTTCAGCGTGCTGTCGGTGGAGGCCCAGATTTCGGCATCATCGACGTGAAGCGCAAGCATCGTCAGCTGAGGATCGCTCTTACCATGTTCGTACCAAGCCGCAGTCACCGAGTTCCAGTACTCGTCGATCTTGGTCTTGTCGTCACGTGCTTCCAGCTTGCCGGAGAGGCAGGCATGGTAATCGTGATCCTTGCCGACGACGCAGAAATGGGCGCGGGCACCCGACTTCAGCGACTGGACCAGTTGCGAATCTTTCTTCGAGTAAAACCAGATCGTGTTGGTCTTTGGATCAGCGTGGGGCGCCATGGGCTGCATGTGGTTGTGGAGGCCCTCAAGGCCGAGCATCCCGGCATGCACGGAATTGATTTCGTCCCAAAGCTGACGGGCAGGGGCGTCGCGTGCTTCACTCAGACTGACCATTGAATGTGTCTCCTTCACGGTTCTTGTTATCGTCCACTAGCAATCGGGCAAGGCTGCCCGTTTGCGTACTGGTAACCAAACGAGGAGAGTACATTTCAGTTCCCTAAAGCGTTGCCTTGTTAAGCGGAACCACCTCAAGGCGTTGCGAGAAGAGTGGCATGTGGGCTTGAACAGCCGGGCCATCGCACTTATAAGCACCGCAATCCAAACAAACGATCCGATCAGGGGTGCCATGGCTGGCCATTCACAGTTCAAGAACATCATGCATCGCAAGGGAAAACAGGATTCGATCCGTTCGAAGATGTTCTCCAAACTCGCGCGTGAAATCACCGTTGCTGCCAAGTCCGGTCTGCCGGATGTGAGCATGAATGCGGCGTTGCGTCTGGCGGTTCAGAACGCCAAGGCGCAGTCGATGCCGAAGGACAATATCGACCGCGCCATCAAGAAGGCGTCCGGTGCCGATGCTGAAAACTACGATTACGTCCGTTATGAAGGCTACGGTCCAGGCGGCACTGCGGTTATCGTCGAAGCGCTGACCGACAACCGTAACCGCACGGCATCCAACGTTCGCTCGATCTTCACCAAGGCTGGCGGCGCGCTGGGCGAAACGGGCTCCGTTTCGTTCTCCTTCGACCGTGTTGGCGAAATCAGCTACAAGGCCTCCGTCGGTGACGCCGACAAGGTGATGGAAGCTGCCATCGAGGCTGGTGCCGACGACGTTGAAAGCAGCGAAGACGGCCACACCATCATCTGTGGTTTCGAGGCCATGAACGAAGTGTCCAAGGCACTGGAAGCCGTTCTCGGCGAAGCCGAAAGCGTCAAATCCATCTGGAAGCCGCAGAACACGGTTCCAGTCGATGAGGAAAAGGCACAGTCGTTGATGAAGCTCATCGGTAACCTCGAAGACGATGACGACGTGCAGAGCGTCTATTCCAACTTCGAAGTGTCCGAGGAAATCATGGCCAAGCTTTCGGCCTGATTTTTCTGCCGTTCAGGAATTTACAGGCCCCTGCGCAGTCATGCGCGGGGGCTTTTGTTTGAGCGCATCATAGCTCACCACAAAAAAAATTTATTTCGACCCTTGGTTTAGTTTTCAGTCGCACTATCTCGACCTCATCAACCGGAGAGGGTTTTCGGCATGAAAGCAACCATTAAACTCATTGCCTGGGCATTTACCGTGTTCGGCCTTGTATTTGCCGGGGTCGGCGCGTTCTTTTTTTATCAGGACAGCCAGTTCGCTCAACGGGCACAGACGGCGCAGGGTGTCGTCTCGGAGGTCGTTCGCAAGACGCGGGAAAGCAGCTATACGGCCATTGTTCGTTTCACCGATTCTCAAGGCCGACAGCAGGAGATGGCGGACAGGATCAACTCGTCCCCGCCACGTTTTTCACAAGGGGATACGGTAGAGGTTCTCTACGACCCGCAGTCGCCATCGAACGCGCTGGTCAACGATCTCATGGGACGGTACTTTCTTCCCGGAATGTTCACGATCCTTGGTGTTCTGATCGCCTTGGTCGGTATCGGCATCCATCTGTTTTCTGTTTACAAAAAGCGGCGTGAGACATGGCTTTTGCGCTTTGGGCAGCCCGTCGAAGCAGAGTTCCTGCATGTTTTTCTTGACGAGAAGGTCTCGGTCAACGGAGCAAATCCGTTTCGGGTGGTAGCGCAGGGGACCGACCCTCAAACCGGGCGGATACGTCGCTACGAAAGCGGCGCGATATGGGTCGATCCCACCGAGCAGTTGCAGGGGCGCAAGTTGCGGGTCCTGATCGACC
The DNA here is from genome assembly GCF_001422245.1 of Rhizobium sp. Leaf262. Classification (GTDB taxonomy): domain Bacteria; phylum Pseudomonadota; class Alphaproteobacteria; order Rhizobiales; family Rhizobiaceae; genus Agrobacterium. The sequence continues at coordinate 144,196 of NZ_LMMM01000018.1, read as the reverse complement.
CGAAAACGTCAGACCGTCACATGATCGATCTCACTGACGTCGTCGGCGATCCCGCTTAAGCGCGGGGTCGCTCTCGGGCTCGCTCGGTCAGGCGGCTTGTTTCAGGCCGCTTCGAACTTCGGCGAAAACCTCGACGGAGCGAAGTCGTTTCTGAATGTCGTGGACTGGCATCGAGATGATCAGTTCATCTGCGCCGGTTGCTGACAGGAACTCGCCCAGCTTATGTTCGACTGTGGCATGAGAGCCGACAACGGCATATCTGAGCGTATGCTCGACCGTCATGCGCTCCATGTCGCTCCAGTAATCGTCCATGGTGTCCACGGGACGTGGAAACTGGGTGCGGACGTTCTTTCGCAGATTGACGAATTGCTGTTGAGCGGAGGTGAAAAGGTGGTCCGCCTCGGCATCGGTTTCTGCACCGACGCCCATGACGCCGACCATGACATAGGGCTTTGCGAGCGTGGCCGACGGCTGGAAACGTTCGCGGTAGATCGCGATGGCGTCCATCAACATGTCAGGCGCGAAGTGGGATGCAAACGAATAGGGCAGGCCGAGCGCTGCCGCCAGATGGGCGCTATAGGTGCTCGATCCCAACAGCCAGATCGGCACGTTGGAATTCATGCCGGGAACAGACAGGATTGCCTGATCGGGCTGTGGTGCACCAAAATATTGCTGCAACTCGATGATGTCATGCGGGAAGTTTTCAGCCACTGCATCGAGATTACGGCGCAGCGCGCGTGCCGTGCGCATATCCGTGCCGGGTGCGCGACCGAGGCCGAGATCGACACGACCCGGCAGCAGGGCAGCCAGTGTGCCGAACTGTTCGGCGATGACGAGTGGCGAATGGTTGGGCAGCATGATGCCACCGGAACCGACGCGAATGCGCGAAGTGGCGGCACCGACATGGGCGATGACGATGGAGGTTGCGGCGCTGGCAATGCCGGGCATGCCGTGATGTTCGGCCAGCCATATGCGTTCATAGCCCTGTTCTTCAGCCTTGATCGCCATGCGGCGCGAATTTTCAAGCGCCTTGCTCGCGTTCTCGCCTTCACCGATGGGCGACAGATCGAGAATGGAAAAAGGAATCATAGGACGCTCCTGATGCGTTTTTGAGTTGTATCAGATGTAAGTTTCGTGGCCGGATTTGCCAGTGCAATCGCGTCGAATTGAACGATGGATCAGAAAAACTGGTGCAAGTCTGAAACGATTTTCAGCCGACATATTGCAGCCGCATCGTGTTTGCCCGGGCGAGCCAGCAGGCATTCCTGATGAATGTTGTCGTTTTGTTCACTTATCGCTGGCAGGTTTCGACGCTGAACGGTAGGGTGCCATATGCAAAATGCGATTCGAATTATCGGGATTGATCCCGGGCTGCGGCGAATGGGCTGGGGTATCATCGAAACCTTCGGCAACAGCCTGCGTTTCGTGGCCTCCGGCACAGTGACGTCGGACGGCGATATGGATCTGGCCTCGCGCCTTTGCCAGTTGCATGACGGCCTGTCGGATATCGTGCATTCCCATCAACCGCATGAGGCGGCGGTGGAGCAGACCTTTGTCAACAAGGATGCGGTGGCCACGCTGAAGCTGGGTCAGGCGCGCGGCATTGCCATGCTGGTTCCGGCCCGTGCTGGCCTGCCCGTGGCGGAATATGCGCCGAATGCCGTCAAGAAAGCCGTGATCGGGGTGGGACATGGCGAAAAGCAGCAAATTCACATGATGCTCAAAATTCTGATGCCCAAGGCAGAGTTCAAGGGCAATGATGCTGCCGATGCGCTTGCCATCGCCATTTGCCACGCGCACAACCGGGCAGGCGAGCGCATGCGCCGCGTGCTGGCGGCAAGCTGATTTCCTCATTTCACAGGCGTTACCATGATCGGAAAACTCAAAGGCACCATCGATGAAATCGGCGACGATTACGTTCTCGTCGATGTCCATGGCGTCTGCTACGTGGCCCATTGCTCGGCCCGCACGCTGTCGCGGTTGGGTTCCCCGGGCGAGGCAATCGTTCTCTTCATCGAAACCTATGTGCGGGAAGACCAGCTGAAGCTGTTCGGCTTTATGAGCGCCTTGGAGCGCGAATGGTTCAACCTGTTGCAGAGCGTGCAGGGCGTGGGCTCCAAGGTGGCGCTGGCGGTGCTTTCGACGCTGTCCCCATCTGAACTCGCCAATGCCATCGCGCTTCAGGACAAGGTGGTCGTCTCGCGTGCGCCGGGCGTTGGCCCGAAAGTGGCCGTGCGTATCGTTACCGAGTTGCGCAACAAGGCTCCCGCCTTTGCGGGCGAGGCGTCTGCATCCATCGGTCTCAAGCAGGAATTGGGCGAAGGGGTAGCCTCTGCGCCCGTTGCCGATGCCGTCTCCGCACTCACCAATCTCGGCTATTCCCGCGACCAGGCCGCCAATGCGGTGGCTGCGGCGCTGAAGAATGGCGGCGAGGGTGGAGATAGCGCCAAGCTGATCCGGCTGGGGTTGAAGGAGCTTTCGCGGTAGGTCTGCCTGTGTTATTTTCCTTACGATCTTGAAAAAGTAAGAAAGTTGCTCGTTATGGGATTCCAGACAACCATTACATCCAAGGGGCAAATGACTGTTCCCAAGAATGTCCGAGATCAGCTCGACATCAAGCCGGGTGACAAATGCTACGTCTGGGTTCGTAATCGCGAAATGGTCGTCGTCCCGCGCAACCAGTCGTTCAATGATTTGGCGGGCCTGCTGGGTGCCCCGCCCAACGGCAGAAAGCTGACGATTGACGAAATGAACCCGGCTATCGGCTATGCTGTTTCCAAAGCCTATGAGGAATCGTTGTGCAACGAGGATGATGAATGAGCGGTCGATTTGGTATCGATACGAATATTCTCCTGCGTGTCGCCGTCAATGACGATCCCGTTCAAAGCGACAGCGTGATGAATTTCATCAACAAGCTTGGAGAGAATGACACGCTTGTCGTGGGCGTGGTCGTGATCATGGAAACGGCATGGGTGTTGGAACGGTTTTATGGCTACTCCAAAAGTACCGTTCTGGATTTTGTCCAGGCAATTCTTGAGCGTCGCGAAATCGAAGTGCCAGACTATGAGGTTATCGGTAACGCAATTGATATTTGCCGGAATTCCGGTGCGGATTTTTCCGATGCCGTTATTTCGGAAATGAACAGAATGGCTGGCTGCACGGCGACCTATACATTCGATCAAAAGGCAGCGCGAAAAATACCCGGAATGGAACTTCTGACATGAGCGAGGCGGCACGGCTGATTTCTTCGGAAAAGCGCGGCGAGGACATTGATACCACGCTGCGTCCGCAGACGCTGGATGATTTTACCGGTCAGGCGGAAGCGCGGGCCAATCTCAAGATTTTTATCGAAGCGGCCAAGAACCGGGGCGAGGCGTTGGACCACGTGCTGTTCGTCGGCCCTCCTGGTCTTGGCAAGACGACGCTGGCGCAGATCATGGCCAAGGAGCTGGGTGTCAACTTCAAGTCGACGTCAGGGCCTGTCATTGCCAAGGCGGGTGATCTGGCGGCGCTTTTGACCAATCTCGAAGAACGCGACGTTCTGTTTATCGATGAAATCCACCGTCTGAGTCCGGCTGTGGAGGAAATTCTCTATCCGGCGATGGAGGATTTTCAGCTGGATCTGATCATCGGTGAAGGGCCTGCGGCGCGGTCGGTGAAGATCGATCTGTCGAAATTCACACTTGTTGCCGCCACAACGCGGCTTGGTCTTTTGACCAATCCGCTGCGGGATCGCTTCGGCATTCCAGTCCGCCTGTCTTTCTATACCGTCGAGGAGTTGGAGCTGATCGTGCGGCGCGGCGCGCGCATCATGGGATTGCCGATGACGGAGGAGGGTGCACGCGAAATCGCTCGTCGTTCACGTGGAACACCGCGCATTGCCGGACGGCTGTTGCGGCGCGTGCGCGATTTTGCCGAAGTGGCGCGGGCGGAATCGGTGACACGGCAGATTGCCGATGAGGCACTGACGCGGCTGCTGGTGGACAATATGGGTCTCGACCAGCTGGACATGCGCTATCTGACGATGATTGCCGTCAACTTCGGCGGCGGGCCGGTGGGGATCGAGACGATCGCGGCGGGTCTATCCGAACCGCGTGACGCCATCGAGGATATTATCGAGCCCTACATGATTCAGCAGGGTTTCATTCAGCGCACGCCGCGCGGACGTATTTTGACCGCAACGGCGTGGAAACATCTGGGCATGCAGCCGCCAAAGGATATCGAGGCGGCGCAGTTTCGCCTGACGCTCGAGGACGATTGATCGTGATTACCCGTCGCGCATTGCTCAAGACTGCTGCCACCATGGCGGCGGGGTTGGTCTCGTTGGGTGCCTATGCCGGCGGCATCGAGCCTTTGGCGCGGCTTTCGACCACCCGATATCGTATCACTCCACCCGGCTGGCCCAAGGGGCAAAAACTGCGGATTGTCGCACTTGCGGATTTCCACGCCTGCGAGCCGTGGATGCCTGCCGAGCGGATTGCGAAGATTTGCGATTACGCCAACACGCTGGGCGGCGATATCATGCTGCTGCTGGGCGATTACATGTCCGGTATGAAGCTCGTGACGGGTGTGGTTCCCCCGGAAGATTGGGCCAAGGCTCTCTCGGGCTTGAAAGCGCCGCAAGGCGTGCATGCCGTTTGCGGCAATCACGACTGGTGGCAGGACCCGGAAGCGCAGCGTTTGCGGCTGAAAGAAACCGTTGCGCATCAGGCCTTGCGGGCCGTCGGAATACAAGCGCATTCCAACCAGGCGGTGCGATGCGGTTCCGATAGCCAGCCCTTCTGGATCGCCGGGCTGGAAGATCAGTGGGCCTATCTGACCGGCCGCCGCACGACGGGTCTGGACGATCTGTCCGGCACGCTTGCGCAGGTGACCGATGACGCGCCGGTCATTCTGCTGGCACATGAGCCGGACATCTTCGTGAAGGTGCCGGAGCGTGTCTCGCTGACCTTGTCGGGCCATACGCATGGCGGGCAGATCAATCTGTTCGGCTGGCGTCCGGCTGTGCCATCCCGGTTTGGCGAGCGTTTCGTCTACGGCCATGTGGTCGAGGAGAACAGGCACCTCGTCGTCTCGGGCGGGCTCGGCTGCTCCATCGCGCCGGTCCGCTTCATGTCTCCGCCGGAGATCGTGGTGATCGATCTGGGCGAAGCCTGAGGAACCATCCGGGCGACGCGTCATTTCCGTTCTTTATTCAGGAGCGTAAAATGACGAAGTTTCGCAAGGGCACCAAGGTTCAATGGAAATGGGGATCGGGCAAAGGCGAGGGCAAGGTCGCCGAAAGCTTTACCGAAGACGTCGAGCGCAAGATCGAGGGCTCCGTCATCAAGCGCAAGGCCAGTGAAGACGAACCGGCATACCTCATCGAGCAAGAGGATGGTGGCAAGGTCCTGAAAAGCCATTCGGAACTGGAAAAGGCCGATTGATTTTGTTTATAACTCTGGAGCGAACCGAATTTTTGCTTTTTTTTGAAAATCCTCTGAATAAAGATTTCAAAACTGGCATAGGTTATTCTTATAACTAAAGAGTGCTATTATAACATGCAGTAAGTTGAGAATGCACTTGAAATCTTTAGTTGCATGACTAAACATAAAGGCTGTTAAATTCGGCTAGATGTGAAGGTTATGCTATGCCCAAGTTAAGAGAGCCAGAAGCTCGCCTTGTCGCTCTGAGAATTGCAGCGTTATCTCCAAACGGAGAGGTTAGCACCGCAGAAATAAAAGAAAAATTCCCTAAGTATCGACCAATGTCTCCTGAGGATTTAATTCCGTCAACTACCCGTTCGAACGAACATAAATGGGAGCAGATAGTGGGAAATGTGATATCCCACAAGAATAGCTCTACCAGCATATTTAAAAAAGGGCTTGCTGAGCGAACTCTCGATGGGATTAAAATTACAAACTTAGGCTTGTCTGTTTTGAAAGCGAAAAAACTTATTTAAATTTTTTTTTGTATCCAAGGGGTAGCCATTTTAGTTCAGGCGCGGTCGTTTGGGCTTTATCCCAGATGAACCAAGCATATGCTGTCGTGCCAGATCCTCTTATTTCCGCGTCTAAAGGATAAAATGTAATACGTTCACTGAAAACCCATACTCTTGAGGGAGGCGTTTTACTAAAGATAGAAGTGTTCCGGCCCGCACCTTCTAAAAAAGCAAGGCGCAATAGCAGCGCCACCTTTTCTCCAGCCTTTTCTAAACCAGCCTTCACAAATCCTTCAGCACTGTTATACGGAGGGTTAGTGATGATGTTGTTCGACTGCCTCTTTGCTGTCAAAAAATCGATGCCAGTGTCGCCGTATCCGCGATCATATAAATCCGAACTGTAGACATCACATCCAGTTCTTTTTAAAACTTCTGACATCGCTCCGTTGCCACAAGCACACTCCCATATCTCTCCTTTGAAAACCTCTACATCAACCAGAGCTTGAGTTGCCCACGCAGGCGTCGGAAAGAAATCAGGCCCATCGATGTCCGCCGATCTTTTAGCTGTTGGTTTAAAACCTCCATTAAGATTATATCTAGCGTCCATCTCGTCCTCACTCTGTATTCTTATCACCGTACTAACATATTTGTATTTCCATCCCAACGTTGGGCGGAGTTAGAAGGATGTATTTTTTGACTGAAGACACCCGTATCCGTATGAAATTCAAGCCGAAGCGCATTTTCCAGATGCGTGTGGCAGGCATCGCCTTTCGCGACGGTCATGTGCTGGTGCACAGGGCAACGCATGAGAAATTCTGGAGTTTTCCCGGCGGTCGCGCGGAAATGGGGGAGCAATCGCAAGACACGCTGGCGCGGGAAATGGTGGAAGAGCTTGGCGTCGAGGCCAAGGTCGGGCGGTTGCTGTGGGTGGTGGAGAACTTCTTCCATTACGAGGGCAAGGACTGGCACGAGCTTGGTTTCTATTACCTGATGGACCTGCCCGAGACGTTCCCTTTCCACGAGGAAAACATCGTCCACCGCATGCAGGATGGAAAACACCCGCTGGAGTTTCGCTGGGCACGAGCCACCACCGAAGCCTTGACGCAACTGGATATTCCACCCTATTTCATCGCGGGTGAGATCGAGAACCTTCCTGCCTCGGTTCAACACGTCGTGTGGGATGACCGCAATCTGGATGACAAATGAGGCATTCTCTCGTCCCTCTTTCCTGTGCTCGTCACAGGAAACCAGTCGTCGCGCGTCTGCGCGGCGATACGACTCTTTTCAGCCCATAGACATGGACTGGCTGGATTCCTGTGACGAGCACAGGAATGAGGGAAGTAGCGGCGGTGCCGCGGCCCTCTAAGCACGAAACTTCCCAAGGACCTCCACATGACCGACCTCACCGTTTCACTCTCCGGCGAACTCATCGAACATGGTCATCGCCTCACGCAGCGCGTCTATTACGAGGACACGGATTTCTCCGGTCTTGTTTATCACGCCCGCTATCTGCATTTCCTGGAGCGTGGTCGCACGGATTATCTGCGTTGCCTCGGTTGCGAGCAGAGCACGCTTTTGACGGCCGATGAGGAGGGACTGGTGTTTGTCGTGCACCGCATGGAGATCGACTTCAAGTCACCGGCGCGGATGGATGATATACTGACCATAACCACGCTGACCGAGAAGGCGGGCGGAGCCAAGGTGGTGCTTAATCAGGAAATACGACGCGGTGAAACACTGCTTATTGTCGCAAAAGTGATCATTGCGGTTATCAATGCCAAGGGAAGACCCCGGAGGCTTCCGGATACCATTGCTGAAAAATTCATGAAGTAAGAAAACGGTATAACCGTGTTCCTATTTAAAGTGCCTATTTCGTAACACTCTCTTAACCATAATGTAGTCTACCTTAACCATTCGGTATTTGTGCGCCGCACGCCTTCCTTTTACCAAATTTAGCGGCAAGTAAGGCGTAATGGCAATATCGGGGCATGGCTCAAGGGGTTATCGGCGGTTTCCGTGGGACCTCAAGCGTTGATGCGCGTTTAGATCGCCCGGTCATGCACCGGGCGTTTGGATTCGGGGATTGGATTTTTATGGAACAGGCAGGTTTGGCAGCGGCAACGCACGACGTAAGTCTTTGGGCTCTGTTCATGCAGGCTGGCCTCATCGTCAAGATGGTGATGATCGGTCTTCTTGCCGCGTCGGTTTGGACATGGGCCATCGTCATCGATAAATATGTCGCCTTCGGCAAGGCAAAGCGTCAGTTCGACCAGTTCGAACAGGTGTTCTGGTCCGGCCAGTCTCTGGAAGAGCTCTATCGCAGCCTCTCCGAGCGTCAGAATGGCGGCCTTGCCGCGATTTTCGTGGCGGCGATGCGCGAATGGAAAAAGTCCTTCGAGCGTGGTGCACGGTCTCCCATCGGTCTTCAGATGCGTATCGACCGTGCCATGGACGTGACCATGGCACGCGAAGGTGAAACCTTCGAAGCGCGGCTTGGTTCGCTGGCGACCATCGGCTCTGCGGGTCCGTTCATCGGTCTGTTCGGTACGGTCATCGGCATCATGACGTCGTTCCAGGCTATTGCCGGTTCGAAGTCTACAAACCTTGCCGTCGTGGCACCGGGTATCGCCGAAGCGCTTCTGGCGACAGCCATCGGCCTCGTTGCCGCTATTCCGGCGGTTATCGCCTACAACAAGTTCACGGCGGACGCGCACAAGCTGTCTGCGCGCATGGAAGGTTTTGCGGACGAGTTTTCCGCCATCCTTTCGCGCCAGATCGATGAGAAGCTGCAAACCCGTCAGGCCGCGCAGTAACAGCGCCGCCGAACGCGTGGAGTAAACAGAATGGGAATGTCAGCAGGCGGTGGTGGCGGAGGTTCCGGTGGACGCCGGGGCCGTGGACGCCGCAGGGGCGGTGCAATCAGCGAAATCAACGTGACGCCACTTGTGGACGTCATGCTGGTGCTGCTCATCATCTTCATGGTGGCGGCGCCGATGATGACGGTCGGCGTGCCGGTCGATCTGCCGCAAACCTCTGCGTCCGCGCTGAATTCCGAGACGCAGCCGATTACGATTACGGTGAATGCGGATGGCGTGATCCATTTGCAGGAAACGCCGATCCAGGCCGCCGAAGTGGCTGACAAGCTGCAGGCGATTTCCACCACCGGCTATAATGAGCGCATTTTCGTGAAGGCGGACTCGATTGCAGCCTACGGCATCGTGGCCGATGTCATGGCTCGCATTCAGGCGGCTGGCTTCAAGAATATCGGTCTCGTGACGCAACAGAAACAGGATAATTGATCTCAGCATGAAGGGCAGCGTTACCACATCCGCGATTGTGCACGCCTCGCTGCTGGCTGTTGCCCTGGTTTCCCTGGGCTCGCCGGCACCGCTCGAGGTGTCTCAGGCCGAGTCGATGCCTGTCGATCTCGTGTCCGTGGAAGAGATGACGCAAATCCAGCAGGGCGCCAAGGATGCGGCCAAGGCCGACAAATCCGCGCCCGTGCCAACGACACGTCCCGATATCGTGCCCAACGCGCAGAACGCCGGTAACAACACGACCGACATCGAAGCGCCGCCGACACCGACCACCAAGCCCAACACCAATGATACCGCCGCGGCTCCCCCCAAGCAGGAGAAGCCAGCGCCCGTGGTCGATACCAAGCCCAACGAGGTGAAGGATATCGTCAAGGAGGAGACGTCTGCGCCTCCACCGCAGGAAACGGCATCCCTTCCTATTCCGAAGCCGGAAATAGCAACGCCACCGACGCCGACACAGCCGCCAGCACAACAGCAGGCCCAGGAGCCGCCGCCGGAAAACAAGGAGCCGGCGGAAATTCCCGTGCCGCCGAACGTGCCGCGACCGAATTCGCGTCCGCAGCCGCCTGAGCCCAAGCCGGAGCCGCCTAAGCCTGAGCCGCCCAAGCAGGCAGAACAGAAGCCTGCGGAAAAGCCCGCCGAGAAGAAGCCGGATCAGGCCAAGTCGAACGACAAGCCGTCCGACAAGAAGCCCGGCGAGCGCAAGCAGGAAACGGCGAAAGCTGCCGCGTCCCAGTCCAGCGAATTCAACGCCGATGAAATCTCGGCTTTGCTGAACAAGCAGGCCCCCTCTGGCGGTGGCGCGAAGCGCTCCACCGAAACAGCCTCGCTTGGCGGCAAGAAGACGATTGGTACTGGTCTCAGCGCCAGTGAAATCGACAATGTTCGTGGCCAGATTCAGGGTAACTGGAATATGCCCGGTGGCCTGACCGGTGTCGCGGACGTGCGAGTGGTCATTCGTGTTTCGCTGGACCCATCCGGCAATATCGTTGGCCAGCCGGAAATTACGGCAACGGGCGGGCCGGAAGGAACGCGGCGGGCTGTAGAAAGCAGCACGCGCCGCGCACTTTTGCGGTCGGCGCCTTTGCAGAACCTGCCACGCGAAAAATACGACGGCGAGAAAGGATGGAACACGTTGGTCTTGAACTTCGACCCATCCGATTTTGCCCTTTGAACCGACAGTTTTGGGACCGATGAAACAGTTACTCCCCAAATCGATGTCCAATTTTTGTATGAAGCTGAAAGGCTTGTCTCAATGATGAAGTTGTCTCTCCTGCGTGCGGTGATGGTTGCCTCCGGCATGCTGTTTTCGCTGGTTGCGGTAACACCTGCTAGTGCTGAGGTTCAGATCAACATCAACAAGGGCAATGTGCAGCCGCTGCCCATCGCCATCACCGACTTCATGTCGGCGGACGGCATCGGTGCGCAGGTCTCGCAGGTTATCGCCGCCGATCTTCAGCGTTCCGGCCTGTTTGCGCCGATCAACAAGAACGCTTTCATCGAGAAGATCAGCAATCCCGATCAGCAGCCGCGTTTCGAAGACTGGAAGGTCATCAATGCGCAGGCTCTCGTCACGGGTCGCGTGACCAAGGAAGCCGATGGACGCCTCCGCGCCGAGTTCCGCCTGTGGGACACATTCGCCAACCAGCAGATGACCGGCCAGCAGTTCTTCACCCAGCCGGAAAACTGGCGTCGTGTGGCGCATATCATCGCGGATGCGATTTATGAGCGCGTGACGGGCGAAAAGGGCTACTTCGACACCCGCGTCGTCTTCGTTTCCGAAAGCGGCCCGAAGACGGACCGCAAGCGTGCTTTGTCGATCATGGACCAGGACGGTTTCAACGTCCGCAACCTGACCAATACGAAAGACCTCGTTCTGACGCCGCGCTTTTCGCCAAGCCGCCAGGAAGTGACCTATATGTCCTTCGAAGGCCAGCAGCCGCGCGTTTATCTGTTGCAGCTGGAAACCGGGCAGCGTGAAGTGGTCGGTAACTTTCCAGGCATGACGTTCTCGCCGCGCTTCTCGCCGGACGGACAGAAGGTCATCATGAGCCTTCAGCAGGAAGGCAATGCGAACATCTACACCATGGACCTGCGGTCGCGCACGACCACGCGTCTGACCAACACCGGCGCCATCGACACGGCACCGTCCTACGCACCGGATGGTCAGCGCATCGCTTTTGAAAGCGACCGTGGTGGACGCCAGCAGATTTACGTGATGAATGCCGATGGCTCCGGCCAGACCCGCGTTTCCTTCGGTGATGGTTCCTATTCCACGCCGGTCTGGTCCCCTCGCGGCGATCTGATTGCCTTTACCAAGCAGTCGGGCGGCAAGTTCTCCATCGGTGTCATGAAGCCGGATGGTTCGGGTGAGCGCATTCTGACGTCCGGCTTCCATAATGAAGGCCCGACATGGGCGCCGAATGGCCGCGTGCTGATGTTCTTCCGTCAGGCAGCCGGTGCCGGTGGCCCGCAGCTCTATTCCATCGATCTGAGCGGTTACAACGAACAGCTGGTCAAGACGCCGACCTTTGCGTCCGACCCGGCATGGTCGCCGCTTCTGGATTGATCAAACCATTATGGCGGTGCAGATGCGCCGCCATATTTTCTACGCATGCCATCGGGACGTGTCCTGCTTTCTTGCTGCAAATATCGAGAGGGAGCAAAAAAGGCGGGACATTTCCTTTCTGTTAACCATAATTGTTTGGGGGCAATTAACTGCAATCGGTTATTGTCTGGCAACGTTACTGAAATTCTAAGGAGAGACCGGCGATGAGCCGTACACACACCTCGGCACTCGGCCCCATGCAGAAACTCGCCCGTAACCCGGCTATGATCGCCTTGACGCTTGCGCTGGCGCTGGCTGGTTGCGCCAACAAGAAGAACATGCCGAACAGCGCTGGCGAACTGGGCCTTGGTGGCGCAGGTTCCGCAACGCCGGGTTCTGCACAGGACTTCACGGTCAATGTCGGCGACCGTATCTTCTTCGACACAGACAGCACGTCGATCCGCGCAGATGCGCAGCAGACCCTGCAGCGTCAGGCACAGTGGCTGGCCCGTTATCCTAACTACGCCATCACCGTCGAAGGCCATGCCGACGAACGCGGTACGCGCGAATACAACCTTGCGCTGGGTGCACGCCGTGCAGCCGCCACCAAGGAATTCCTCGCTTCGCAGGGTGTACCTGCAAACCGCATGAAGACCATTTCCTACGGCAAGGAACGTCCGGTCGCCGTTTGCGACGACATCTCCTGCTGGTCGCAGAACCGTCGTGCGGTTACCGTCCTGGGTGGCGCAGGCATGTAATTGCCTCGCAACGACGTGATGAGAATTGTAAGGCGGTCTTCGGGCCGCCTTTCTTTTTTCCATAGTTTGGCCGAAGTTAAGTTGCTTTTTCACGCCAGATGGAAAAAATCCGGTTTTGCGTCGTTGGGGCGCAAATCAACCAGACAGGACGCAACATGAAGAAACTTGTCGTGGCGGGGATGCTGGGGCTTGCAGCCTGCACCGGCTTGAGCGGCACTGCCGTTTCGGGACCGTTGTTCGGTTGGGGTGGCGGCTCTAGCACGTCGAACCCTCAGAATGCACCGGTGGTCAACGTACAGGCGAACGAAACCTATCGCGTACAGCAACTCGAAGAACAGATCCGCCAGCTGAATGGCCGTATCGAGGAAATGAGCTTCCAGTTGCTGCAGATGCAGGAAACCATCCGCAAGGCGCAGGAAGACAACGAATTCCGCTTCCAGGAACTGGAAGGTGGCAAGTCCGCTGCTCCGGCACCGAAGAAGAAGGCCGAAGCCGATGTGCCTTCGACCGGCGCGCAGGATGACGTCGCAACCATCATTGAAACGCCGCCCCAGGGCGGCGCTTCAATGGGTGGCGCACCTGGCGCGACTGCGACCGGGCCGCGTGGAACCGCAGCGCCGGGCGAAACGACGCTTGGCTCCATCGAACTCGATTCGCGTGGCATGCCTGTTGGTGGCAGCCTCAATTCGAATGCCAACAATTCCGCGGGAACTCTTCCCGGCGTCGAAACGGGCCGTAGCTCCAGCCCGGATCCCGTCAACACGGCGGCGCTGACCAGCGAGAACGACATTTATCAGGCCGCCTACAGCCACGTTCTTGCGGGCGACTACAAGGCTGCGGAAAAAGGCTTCGAGCAGTATATTCAGGGCTATCCCAAGGGCGCCAAGGCGGCAGACGCCAATTTCTGGCTCGGCGAAGCGCAGTACAGCCAGGGCAAGTTCACGGATTCGGCCAAGACGTTCCTCAACGCGCACCAGACCTATGGCAAATCGCCGAAGGCACCGGAAATGCTGCTGAAACTGGGCATGTCTCTTGCCGCCCTCGACAACAAGGAAACCGCCTGCGCGACCCTTCGCGAAGTGCCGAAACGCTATCCCAGCGCCTCGAAGACCGTTCTCGGCAAGGTGACGAGCGAGCAGAAGCGCCTGAGCTGCTGATGAATCGCGTGGCGGTGATGACGATATGTCGTTTTCCGTAACGCCGATTGCGCCGCTTGAGGCTGCACGACATTTCATAGACAAAATTCAAAAGCCCTCCCGCCTTCTCGTGGCGATTTCCGGCGGCAGCGACTCGACCGGTCTGCTGATGGCGCTTGATCGCGTGTGCCGGGATGCGGGCAGAGCCGATATCTCACTCCATGCCGTGAGCATCGACCACGCGCTGCGCCCGGAATCCGGCGCGGAGGCGAGGGGTGTCGCGGCGCTGTGCACCCGCATGGGCATCCCCCATCACCTGCGCCGCTGGGACACGGCCAAACCCGCAACCGGGCTTTCCGCTGCGGCACGGCTTGCCCGTTATGCCCTCATTGCCGATGTCGCCGACGACATCGGCGCGGACATGATCGTCGTCGGGCATACACGCGGCGACCAGTTGGAAACGATTGCCATGAGGGGCGCGAGAAGCGCAAGGCAGGACAATCTCGGACTGGCCGGCATGGCGGATGCCATGCTTTATGGCGGGCGTCACTGGATCGTCAGGCCGTTTCTCAACTCCACACGTCAGGACATTCGCGATTTCCTGAGCGGGGAGGGGCAGAGCTGGGTCGAAGACCCGAGCAATGACGATATGAAATATGAGCGCGTGCGAACGCGGCACCTGCCCTTGCTCGAAGACCGGTCGTTGATGGATCAGTCAATCCAGCGTTCGACCCTGGCGCTCGATGCGGCGCATTTCGTCGAAAACGCCTTTCAATCTTATGGTCACGGCCTGGTCGGACTTCCGGTCGCCTGTCTGGACGCGTCGTCGGCAACCCTTCGATATGCGCTTTCGGCCGTGGCCTGTGTCATCGGTGGACGCCGGTTCTCGATGGCGGCGCAGACCCTGGACAAGGTAGTGTCCTTCGCCATGCAGTCGGAACCTGGCAGGATGACCGCCGGTCGTGTCGTGTTCGATCGCCGCAGGGAGGCCCTATATCTGATGCGCGAAAACAGGGACCTGCCCGCAATCATGATCCCCGGCGGGGGCAAAGCGATCTGGGACGGCAGGATGGAAGTCGCCAACCTTTCAGGCCTCGACATGACCTTTCGTGCAGCCGGTTCCGACATGGTTGCGGCAGATTTTCCCGCATCCGTTCCGGCAGGGGTCGTCAGGCGGGTGCGGCAGACCCTGCCGGTGATCGAAAGCCATGAGGGCCCGCAGCTGGCGGAATCGCGCCCGGAGGCGGTGAGCATGCGCCCGGTGCTGGCGCCTTACGATGTCTTTCTGCCGCGTTTCGATTACGAACTTGCCAACCGTATCGCCCGCCTTGTCGGGCGTGGGACCTATCCGCCAGCGCCCTTATGACGCGGCAATCGCTGCCGCATCGGTTTTTCTCAGAGTTTTTACCTCAAATCGCAACTGATGTTCGCGCCCGCCTTGGCAACGGCACCTCTCCTCCTTATGTTAGGAGCAACATAATGGCGGGCGCGCATTCGTCCGTTGCAGTTCGGGGAGTTCGATGAACCCAAATTTTAGAAATTTCGCCTTGTGGGCAGTGATCGCTCTTTTGCTGATCGCCTTGTTCAGCATGTTCCAGACGTCGCCGTCGCAGTCGAGTTCGCGTGAGATACCGTATTCTCAGTTCCTGCGCGATGTGGATGCTGGCCGAGTGCGTGAAGTCACCGTCACCGGCAACCGGGTTATGGGTACCTATACCGAGAACTCCACCGCGTTTCAGACCTATTCGCCCGTCATCGACGATGCTTTGATGGAACGCCTTCAGACCAAGAATGTCAGCATTGTTGCGCGTCCTGAAAGCGATGGTTCTTCCGGTTTCCTGAGCTATCTGGGCACCTTGCTGCCGATGTTCCTCATCCTTGGCGTCTGGCTGTTCTTCATGCGGCAGATGCAGGGCGGTTCGCGCGGCGCGATGGGCTTTGGCAAATCCAAGGCCAAGCTTCTGACCGAAGCACATGGCCGTGTGACGTTCGACGACGTTGCCGGTGTGGATGAAGCCAAGCAGGATCTGGAGGAAATCGTCGAGTTCCTTCGCGATCCGCAGAAATTCCAGCGTCTGGGCGGCAAGATCCCGCGCGGCGTGCTGCTTGTCGGCCCTCCCGGTACGGGTAAGACCTTGCTGGCGCGGTCCGTTGCCGGTGAAGCCAACGTTCCCTTCTTCACCATTTCCGGTTCCGACTTCGTTGAAATGTTCGTGGGCGTCGGCGCAAGCCGTGTGCGCGACATGTTCGAACAGGCCAAGAAAAACGCACCCTGCATCATCTTCATCGACGAAATCGACGCCGTCGGTCGCCATCGTGGCGCCGGTCTTGGCGGCGGTAACGATGAACGCGAGCAGACGCTGAACCAGTTGCTGGTCGAAATGGACGGCTTCGAAGCCAATGAGGGCATCATCCTTATTGCCGCGACCAACCGTCCTGACGTTCTCGACCCTGCACTTCTGCGTCCGGGCCGTTTCGACCGTCAGGTCGTGGTTCCGAACCCGGATATCGTCGGTCGCGAGCGCATCCTCAAGGTTCATGCCCGAAATGTTCCGCTGGCACCGAATGTCGATCTCAAGGTTCTTGCCCGAGGCACACCCGGTTTTTCCGGTGCCGACCTGATGAACCTCGTCAACGAAGCAGCCCTGATGGCAGCACGCCGTAACAAGCGTGTCGTGACCATGGCAGAATTCGAAGATGCCAAGGACAAGATCATGATGGGTGCGGAGCGTCGCTCTTCCGCCATGACCGAGGCCGAGAAGAAACTGACCGCCTATCACGAAGCTGGCCACGCGATTACCGCGCTGAAAGTTGCCGTGGCTGATCCCTTGCACAAGGCTACGATCATTCCGCGTGGTCGTGCGCTCGGCATGGTCATGCAGTTGCCGGAAGGCGACCGCTATTCGATGAGCTACAAGTGGATGGTCTCGCGCCTCATCATCATGATGGGTGGTCGTGTTGCGGAAGAGTTGACCTTCGGCAAGGAGAATATCACCTCCGGCGCATCTTCCGACATCGAGCAGGCAACCAAGCTTGCCCGTGCCATGGTTACGCAGTGGGGCTTTTCAGACGCACTCGGTCAGGTGGCCTATGGCGAGAACCAGCAGGAAGTGTTCCTTGGCCATTCCGTCTCGCAGTCCAAGAACGTTTCCGAAGCCACCGCGCAGACGATCGACACGGAAGTGCGCCGTCTGATCGACGATGCCTATACCGAGGCCCGCCGCATCCTGACGGAAAATCACGACGGCTTCGTCGCCATCGCCGAGGGTCTTCTGGAATACGAAACGCTGACCGGCGAAGAGATCAAGGCGCTGATCCGAGGCGAAAAGCCTGCCCGTGATCTGGGCGACGATTCTCCGAACAGCCGTGGTTCTGCGGTGCCGAAGGCTGGCACCAAGAAGGACGGCCCGACGGAAGCCAAGGGCGACGGTGAGGCCGAGGGCGGCATGGAACCCCAGCCGCACTAAGGTTTGTGGAATATGAAGATACAAGGCCGCTCCGAAAGGGGCGGCCGTTTTTGTTTTGGTGAACGACGAGTGGCGTTGTGGGTGTGGCTCACCCCCCTCTGCCCTGCCGGGCATCTCCCCCACAGGTGGGGAGATCGACTCGCTGAGAGGTCTCGCTCATCTCAAACGCTGCGGATAGGACGGGGTTCGTGAGCCCAGCCAATCTCCCTCCTTGTGGGGAGATGCCCGGCAGGGCAGAGGGGGGTGAGCCCCACCCACCACCATTACGATGGACGCAGCGGGTAAGTATTTCGCTGGGGAAAAGCCCGTGTGGTAACGACATATATTGGGTTTTTGCCGTAATTTACGTGCTGTACGCATGCTTTTGTGGCATTTAGCCAGAAAGGGCGTGGTGCATCCCGGTTGTGGAGGCTGCGCGCGGGACAAATTCTGGAGTTCACATGACACGTCGCTATTTCGGAACCGATGGTATTCGCGGGCAATCCAACGTTTTCCCGATGACGCCGGATCTGGCCATGCGGCTGGGCATTGCCGTTGGTACGATTTTCCGTCGCGGACATCACCGCCACCGCGTGGTGATCGGTAAGGACACACGTCTGTCAGGTTACATGCTGGAAAACGCGCTCGTTGCCGGTTTTACCGCAGCCGGGCTGGACGTGTTCCTGCTGGGACCGATCCCGACGCCTGCCGTGGCTATGTTGACGCGGTCTCTGCGTGCCGATATCGGCGTGATGATCTCGGCGTCGCACAATCCGTTTGCCGACAATGGTATCAAGCTCTTCGGGCCGGATGGATACAAGCTTTCCGACGAACTGGAGCTCGAAATCGAAGATTTGCTCGACAAGGATATCTATGCGCAGCTGGCCAAGCCGCATGAGATCGGTCGCGCCAAGCGCGTGGATGGCGACATCTACCGCTATATCGAGTTCGTCAAGCGTACCCTGCCGCGTGATGTGACGCTGAGCGGTCTGCGGATCGCGATCGATTGCGCCAACGGTGCGGCATACAAGGTGGCACCCGCAGCACTGTGGGAGTTGGGTGCAGAAGTGGTGACCATCGGCAATGAGCCTAACGGCACCAACATCAATTTCGAGTGCGGTTCCACCTATCCCGAAACCTTGCAGAAGAAGGTGCATGAGGTTCGCGCCGATATCGGTATTGCGCTCGATGGCGATGCGGACCGCGTGATCATCGTGGACGAGCAGGGTCAGATCGTTGATGGCGACCAGTTGATGGCGACGATCGCCCATAGCTGGGCCGACGACAAGATCCTGCGCGGCGGCGGCATCGTCGCGACCGTCATGTCCAATCTGGGCCTTGAACGGTTCCTGACTGACAAGGGAATGACGCTTGCGCGCACCAAGGTGGGCGACCGCTATGTCGTCGAGCATATGCGCAACCACGACTTCAACGTGGGTGGAGAACAGTCCGGTCATATCGTTCTGTCCGACTACGGCACCACGGGTGACGGCCTGGTGGCGGCGCTTCAGGTGCTCGCCCGCGTCAAGCGTTCGGGTCGCACGGTCAGTGAGGTTTGCCGCAAATTCGAGCCGGTGCCGCAACTGTTGAAAAATGTTCGCACGACCGGTGGAAAGCCGCTGGAAAACCCTGTGGTTCAGCAGGCGATCGCCGATGCGGAAAGCGCCTTGGCCAACAATGGTCGGCTGGTCATTCGCCCGTCTGGAACGGAGCCGTTGATCCGGGTGATGGCGGAAGGCGACGACAGCGCGCAGGTCGAGCGGATCGTCAATGATCTCGTCGGCGTCATTTCCAATGCCAGATCGGCAGCCTGATATCTGACGTTTGAAGAAGGCTGGCGATGCCGGCCTTCTATACCGTGCGGCGATGCCTCAGGCCGTCTGCGTCAGCAATGTGCCATCGTCTCGCCCGGAGGCGAGAAAGCCGGGGATGGCTGCTTCTTCCAATGGCTTGGAAAAGAGATAACCCTGCACGAACCGCGCGCCGAGATGCCTGATGACGGCCATTTCCTCTGCGCATTCCACGCCTTCGACAATGGCGTCCAGGCCCATTTCGCGACTGAGTGTCAGCACTGAGCGGACGATTTTTTCGCTGGCCGGGTTGTCCTGAATATCGTGGACGAAGCTGTGGTCGATCTTGATCTTCGTCAGGGGCAGCGAATGGAGCGATGTCAGACTGGAATAGCCGGTCCCGAAGTCATCCAGCGAGATGCCGCAGCCGATCTGTCTCAGCATTTCGACGGATCGGCGAGCCTGGCTGGTATCGTGGATGAAAGCCGTTTCGGTGATTTCAAGATCGAGCCGTGCCGCATCGAAACCGCTTGTTTCGATAATCGCTATGATGCCGGTCACCGCTTCCGGGCTGTTCAGATCCTGTGCCGACAGGTTGAATGACAGCCGCAAGTCGCCGGGCCATTTGCTGGCAGCCCTTAAAGCCTTCTTCAGCAGCGGTCGCGTAAGGCTGCCAATGATGCCGGCACGCTCGGCGATGGGAATGAACTGGGCGGGAGAAACCGTGCCCAGCACCTTGCTGTTCCAGCGGGCGAGCGCCTCGAAGCCGGTGGTCTGCTGACGCAGCACATCGACGATGGGTTGGAACACGACGGACAGTTCTTCGGCGAGATTGGCCTGTTTCAGCGTCTGTTCGATGCGTGCGTCCCGGTGAATTTCGGCCACGTGGCGGGCGGTGAAGAGAGTGCTGTTGCCGCGTTTCTGTCGCTTTCCGTGATAGAGCGCGTAATCGGCGCGATCAAACAGTTCTTCCGATGTGGAGGCGAGATCCGGGAAGACGGCGATGCCGATGGAACCGGAAATCATGATCGTGGCTTCGGGAAGATGGAATGGCGAACGCAGGAGCGCGCACATCCGGTTGCCTTCGCCGACCACGTCCCGATCAATGGCAATGTCCGAGATGACGAATGCGAATTCATCGCCACCCAGCCGGGACAGGAAGAGATCGTCCGATGAAAATTCGCGTCTCAACCGGTTGCTGACCTCTACCAGAAGGCGGTCGCCCGAGGAATGCCCATAGAGGTCGTTGACGGGTTTGAAGCCGTCCAGATCGATGACGCCGATGGCCAGCCGCGCGCTGTTGTCGGTCGCGGTCTGGAAGGCTTCGCCGAGATGGTTGAAAAAGGCGCGTCTGTTGGGCAGGCCGGTCAGGCTGTCGATATTGGCCAGCCGCAGGTTTTCGTTGCTGAGGGCCTGCGTTTGCTGCTGGGCGCTGATCATGCGTTCGAAATTGCGGTAATTCACGACCAATACGGCCAGCATGCCGAAACTGACCAGCAGGATATTGATGGCAATGGCAATGAACGTGGCGTGACCGGTTGCTGTGAAGAAGACGATGAAGGTGCCGTTGACGATGACCGCGACGAAAAAGGCCGCCGAGCGCACATGCATCAGACAGAAGATGCAGGATATGACCGTGATAGCCATATAGAAAGCGATGTGGGACTGCTGATACGCATCGCCGTAAGGATAAAGCAGGAAAGACCACAGCGTGAATGCGCTGGCGATGCCGATTGACAGGCGTTGCGTTCTCTTCAGGGCAGTGAGCGCGTAAGCAGCTGTGGGAATTTCCTTGCGCGATTTCCACCAGAAGACGACGCGGGCGGCGCTGATCACCGTGAAAACCGTCGGGATCGCAAGCGTCAGCCACGCCGGCGCGACAGGCATATGTGTCGCTGCCAGAGCCCATGTGCTCGAAATCAGGATGAAATACATGATCGGCATCTGCCTGCAAAAGGCGCGATATTTGGCGATCAGCAGATCAGGATTGTGATCCGGGATTTTGACGAGTTCAGACAGGAGCTTCAGTGAGGTCTTCAACGATGGTGAACCTTGAGATGGTTTTAGCGTTCCGCGACAGCCTGCCGCAGGATGCAAGGGAGGGAATTCCCTTCGAAGTCAGCCCATCATGTCTGACTGTAATCGATCAGCCGAAACTAAACTTCCAGCCAATACTGAGGTTAACCGACGACAGTTGCGATTAGGACAATAATATTAGCTAACAAAATATTATTTCTACATCACATGCTCAGGCGCTTGCGTGAGCGGTTCAATGCTAAAACCGCACGCAATGCGGGATTTTTATTTTTCTAGGGTGTAGAAGGTTATGTCTCGATACAGTGAGTATTAACCAAGTTTCTTAGCAGAATTGGGAGAGCTTCCGAAGATTTTAACAGGGATTTAACCAATTTCCTTCAGGCTTCGTAAATGAAGAATTCACGGGTATTCGCCATGCCGATACCACTTAGGGAGCCGCCGTTATGAAAAAGAGCCTGATCGGTATCGTTGCCGTATTGATGGCATGCCAAACCGCTTTTGCAGCCGATGTCTATCAGGCCGAGCCGCAACCAGCATTCGTTGACAATGCACCTGAAGTTCAGGTTCAGCAGGCCAGCGGCTGGTATCTGCGCGGCGATGTCGGATATTCGTTCAATAAATCGCGTGGTGTTGACTTCAACCGCGTTGTCGGTGGCGTAGCGACCGATCAAAGCTTTTCGAGAACGTCCATGAAGGACAATTTCGTCATCGGCGGCGGCGTTGGTTACCAGATCAACAACTATCTGCGCACCGATCTGACACTGGACTATATGGCGAAATCCAAGTTCAAGGGAGAGGCACCGTTCCTCAACAGTGCCGAATCATCGATGCGTGCTTATGTGTTGATGGCCAATGCCTATGTTGATCTTGGAACCTACGGACGCATCACGCCCTATCTGGGTGCCGGTATCGGTGGTGCCAATGTGAAATGGAAAGATCTGACGACTTGCGGCGGCTGCGATCTCGGCGGCAAGGACAACTGGCGTTTTGCCTATAACCTCATGGCCGGCGCTTCTATCGACGTGACGTGCAACCTGAAGGCCGATGTGGGCTACCGCTTCCGCCAGATAGGCAGCGGCGACATGTTCGGCACCAGCGGCAGCGGCCTGACGTCAGGTGGTCGCGACAAGGGTATCACCTCGCATGAAGTCCGCGTCGGTGGCCGTTATGTCTTTAACGGTTGCGATACGGCACAGTACATTCCGCCAGCCGACATTCCGCTTCAGCCGACCGTTTACAAGTAAGCTGAGCACCGAACAAAACATACCGCCCGTATCGCGACCGATACGGGCGGTATTCGTTTGTGCAGCGGTCAGAACTGCTTCTTCAGCAGGGACCTGTCCATCGACCAATATCCGCCGCCGAAGGCAGCGAAGAGGGCTGCGCCACCTGTCCAGAACAGCGAGGCGAGCTCCGCCTTTGTCTGGACCTGCTCCAGAAAGATCGTGCCGCCATCGGCAAGACGACGCAGGCCTTGCGGGGTGAACAGCGTTTGGTCCGCCGCTTTCAAGGCTTCCATGCCGGCTTCCGTCAAGAGGGCGTGGCCGTATGGGTTGGCGAAATGGAACCACAGGGTGATGGCCAGCATGACCGTATTGGCCAGCGCGACAGGGCGCGTAAACAGCCCGACCGCAAGAAACATTCCGCCGAAAAACTGCATGGCCGCCAGCGTGGGCGACCACAGCCAGCCGGGGTAGAAGCCCAGATTTTCAACAAAGCCGACCTGTGCAAACGGTGCCATGATCTTGGGGTATCCCTCAACGACGAGCATGCCACCAATGGCGACGCGAAGCGCCGTCCAGGCGAGCGGCTGGGCAAATCTTTCATAGAACCCGGACAGCAAAGGGATGATGAGGGCAGTGCGATCATTTGAAAAAGGAGCATTTTTATTCATGTCAGTATCTTTCCTGGGTTGATGATCATCAACCTGCACCCGTCGGCATGCGATTTGTTTGACCTGTGTCAAGACGCTCGCAAAACAGCATGAGTCATCTGGGATTTGGCTGCGCGTGCCGGGGGGATGACGCAGACGGGCCAAGTTTCCTGTCAGCTGCGACATATTCCGCTTGACTGTGACGGGCGAGAAGAATAGCAACGGCGTCAGGACACCTCTCCCTAACGAGGGGCGCCTATCTGAAAGGGTAGTCAAATGACAGATATAGTGAAGCCGGACACCCGTCCGGGCAATACGCATTTCTCTTCTGGTCCTTGCTCGAAGCGTCCCGGTTGGTCGCTTGAAGCTCTCGCCGATGCACCGCTTGGTCGTTCGCATCGCGCCAAGGTTGGCAAAGCCAAGCTAAAGCAGGCCATCGATCTCACCCGCGAAGTTTTGAACGTTCCTGCCGATTATCGCATCGGTATCGTTCCTGCATCCGACACCGGCGCCGTTGAAATGGCTCTGTGGTCGCTGCTCGGTGAACGCGGCGTCGATATGGTTGCGTGGGAAAGCTTCGGTGCCGGTTGGGTGACCGACGTCGTCAAGCAGCTGAAGCTGAAGGACGTGCGCAAAATCGAAGCCGATTACGGCGTTCTTCCTGACCTTTCCACGATCGATTTCGACCGTGACGTGGTCTTTACCTGGAACGGCACCACCTCAGGTGTTCGCGTTCCCAACGCTGATTTCATTCCGGCCGACCGCAAGGGTCTCACCATCTGCGATGCGACGTCTGCCGCCTTTGCGCAGGACATGGACTTTACCAAGCTCGACGTCGTGACCTTCTCCTGGCAGAAGGTTCTGGGCGGCGAGGGTGGCCATGGCGTCATTATCCTGTCGCCACGCGCTGTCGAGCGTCTGACGACTTACGTGCCTGCTTGGCCGCTGCCGAAGATTTTCCGCATGACCTCAGGCGGCAAGCTGATCGAAGGCATCTTCACCGGCGAAACCATCAACACGCCGTCCATGCTCTGCGTCGAAGACTATATCGATGCGCTGCTGTGGGCGAAGAACCTCGGTGGCCTGAAGGCTCTGATGGCGCGTGCCGATGCAAATGCAAAGGTCATTTTCGACTTCGTGGCTGAGCATAACTGGATTGCCAATCTGGCCGTTGTCGATGAGACGCGCTCCAACACCTCCGTCTGCCTCAAGATCGTCTGCAAGGACGTAGCTGCTCTTGACGCCGCCGCGCAGGCCGATTTCGCCAAGGGCATGGTTGCCCTTCTCGAAAAGGAAAATGTCGCGCTTGATATCGGTGCCTATCGCGATGCTCCATCAGGCCTTCGCATCTGGGCCGGTGCAACTATCGAAACCGCAGACATGCAGGCCGTCATGCCCTGGCTGAAGTGGGCATTCGAAACGCAGAAGGCTGCGACTTTCAAGGCTGCTGCCTGATCTATTCCGGCCCTGTCTCGGCAGGGCCGCGCATTTCCGCTTTCAAGAATAAACCCTTTTTCAGGAGCCCACACCATGGCACCTCGCGTACTCGTATCTGACGAACTGTCGGAAACCGCCGTCCAGATTTTCCGTGATCGCGGCGTAGACGTCGATTTCCAGCCGAAACTCGGCAAGGACAAGGACAAGCTGGCCGAAATCATCGGCAATTACGATGGTCTGGCTATTCGCTCTGCCACCAAGGCGACCGAAAAGCTGATCGAAGCTGCGACCAATCTCAAGGTCATCGGTCGCGCCGGTATCGGTGTGGACAATGTCGATATTCCCGCTGCTTCGCGCCGCGGTATCATCGTTATGAACACGCCATTCGGTAACTCCATCACGACTGCTGAACACGCCATTGCGCTGATGTTTGCCGTTGCCCGCCAGCTTCCCGCTGCTGATACCTCTACGCAGGCTGGCAAGTGGGAAAAGTCCAAGTTCATGGGCGTCGAAATCACCGGCAAGACGCTGGGCGTCATCGGTGCGGGCAACATTGGCGGCATCGTCTGCTCGCGTGCGCTCGGTCTCAAGATGAATGTTCTGGCCTACGACCCCTTCCTGTCGCCAGAGCGTGCGCAGGAAATGGGCGTGACCAAGGTCGAGCTGGACGAGCTTCTGGCCCAGGCCGATTTCATCACCCTGCATGTGCCGATGACCGACAAGACGCGCGGCATTCTGGGCGCTGAGAACCTTGCCAAGACCAAGCCCGGCGTTCGCATCATCAACTGCGCCCGTGGTGGTCTGGTTGATGAGGCAGCACTTGCCGAAGCCATCAAGTCCGGCCATGTCGCCGGTGCCGGTTTCGACGTGTTCGAAGTCGAGCCCGCAACGGAAAGCCCTCTGTTTGGCCTGCCCAACGTCGTCTGCACGCCGCACCTTGGCGCATCGACCACGGAAGCACAGGAGAACGTGGCGCTTCAGGTTGCCGAGCAGATGTCTGACTATCTGGTCAAGGGTGCCGTTTCCAACGCCATCAACATGCCGTCCATCACTGCTGACGAAGCGCCGCGCCTCAAGCCCTTCATCAAGCTGGCAGACGTTCTCGGCTCCTTCGTCGGTCAGGTGCAGGAAAGCGCCACCAAGGAAATCGAAATCCTTTATGATGGTGCGACCGCCAACATGAACACCAAGGCGCTGACCTCTGCACTTCTGGCCGGTCTCATCCGCCCACAGGTGGCTGACGTGAACATGGTTTCCGCGCCCATCATGATCAAGGAAAAGGGCATCATCCTTTCCGAAGTCAAGCGCGACAAGACCGGCGTTTACGACGGCTTCATCAAGCTGACCGTGAAGACTGAAAATCAGGTTCGTTCAGTTGCCGGAACGGTGTTCTCGGATGGCAAGGCCCGTTTCATCCAGATCAAGAACATCAACATGGATGCCGATGTCGGTCAGCACATGATCTATATCACCAACACAGACGTTCCCGGCATGATCGGCTTTATGGGTACGACGCTGGGTGAAGCTGGCGTCAACATCGCCAACTTCCAACTGGGTCGCGAAAAGGAAAGCGGCGACGCGATTGCGCTTCTTTACGTTGATGGTCCGGTTTCGGAAGACGTGCTGGATAAGCTGCGCGCCAACCCGGCCATCCGTCAGGTCAAGTCGCTGTCTTTCAACATCGACTAAGCTGGTTCAGGCTAGCTTCGACACATGAAAATCACCCGGCACAGGAGAAATCCCGTGCCGGGTTTTTTGTATTTACGACCATATATTTACTCAAGGTTGCATATCACGAAAAATTTTATGCCATTCCTCTAAAAATGATGATCCATAGTTGCTATATCGACAAAGACGAGCCGCTCAATGGGAGGGCGGTGCAACAGGAGAAGACGATGTTTGCTGCCATTAGGCGCTTTAGGGGTTTGTTTGCGGTTGCCGCATTGGGCATTGCCGTTTCATTCATTGCTGTGGATATGGCCGAGGCACGGCGCGCAAGCGGCGGTTTCGGTAGCCGTGGCACGAGAACCTTTTCCGCGCCGCCTGCAACAAATACGACGCCGGGTCAGGCAGCTCCGATCAACCGCAGCATGACGCCGAATACCAACCAGGCAACGCCGGGTGCAGCACAGCCTGCGCGCCCGAATGCACAGGCGCCGCAGCAGAGCCGCGGTATGTTCGGTGGTATGATGGGCGGCCTCATGGGTGGTTTGCTGATGGGTGGCCTGTTCGGCATGCTCATGGGTGGCGGCTTCGGTGGTATGGCCGGTTTCTTCGGCATGTTGCTGCAGGGTCTTCTCATCGGTGGTCTGATCATGCTGGCCATGCGCTTCTTCGCATCGCGCCGTCAGGGCAAGCCTGCTTTCGGCGGTGCGGCTGGAAACAGCTCGGCGCGCAGTGACTATTCTGCGCCACAGGGCAACCAGAACTCTATGGGTGGCTTCAAGATCCCGCAGATGGGCTCCAAGGCCGGTTCCTTCGGTGGTGCCGCCGCCGCAGCAACGGCTGCTGCTGCTCCTGTCGCGGCCAAGCCGACACCGCATGAAAATGCCATGTCGGAAGGTGATGAAATCGGCGTGACGCAGGTCGATCTGGAAACCTTCCAGAAGACGCTGGAGAACGTTCAGGCTGCCTATGCCGCCGAGGACTATAGCGCCCTTCGCAAGCTGACCACGCCTGAAGCCATGTCCTATCTGGCCGAGGAACTGAGCGACCACGCCACCAGCGGTGTCAAGAATGACGTGCGCGACGTGACCCTGTTGCAGGGTGATGTTGCCGAAGCCTGGCACGAAGAGGGCAAGGACTACGCCACGGTCGCCATGCGCTACTCCGCCATCGACGTGATGCGTGATCGCAATACCGGCAAGATCGTTGAAGGCAACGAGCATGAGCCGGAAGAATCAACCGAGCTGTGGACATTCGTTCGCCAGAACGGTTCGGAGTGGCAGGTCGCTGCCATTCAGGCCGCAGCCTGACAGGTTGAAAAAAACTGAATGAAAATGTGGCCGGTGCAGAGCAAGTTCTGCACCGGCCATTGTCGTTCCAGAGGCCCTGTGTTTCAGGCGCTCGCGGTGTTTTGGGCGCTAAGCCCTTGTTATGGTTCGCCGCAGTTCATCCACGCAATCGCCACTTTCCATTCATCCGGCGTTCAGTCAGGGAGCTTTACCCAAGGGCGCAACACAGCAATGTGAAATCAACGCGAGCGGTAAAACGTTGTTTTTGGCGGAACCGCAGCCTTAAAACCGCGTTCACGATCCAAGTTTGGATGGTACCCCGAGAACCATCCTGTCGTTCGGATCAGGCAGTCTTCGCTCAGAGATGCCTGCGATTATGGAGAGCAAGCCAGATGAAACGCTTTGACCTGATCGATGGGATGCGCGGGTATTTTCTCGTTTTCATGCTGATCAACCACCTCGTCTTCGCTGGCGGCCTGTGGCTGATGGAGATCAACCACCGGCAGTTCGCCTTCGTGGAAGATGCTCAGGGCTTCGTGTTCCTGTCCGGTCTTCTGATCGGCATGGTCTATGCCCGCAAGATGATGAAGTACGGCTACGAGATGGGCCGGGACCTCATCTGGGCGCGGGCGCTGGAACTATATAAATACGCGATGGGCCTCGTCATTGCGGTGCTCTTTGTCCGCATGATCATCCCGCATGCACCTTACATCTGGTACAACTGGCTCGGCATGACGTCGTTTGACGATCCGCTGCGTCTGGCCGCAATCGCGACCTTCCTGTTCCAGCCGACTTTCATGGACATTCTGCCGCAATATATCGTCTACATGATTTTTGCGCCGTTCCTCGTCAAGCTGTGCCTTGATGGCAAGTGGGCGTACGTCATGGCCGGTTCGCTTCTGGTGTGGATGGCAGGTCAGCTCGGCTTGCAGCAGCTGTTCACGACGCCGGTCAATGAACTGGTGAAGGGTGCAGACGAGCAGGGCATTCGTGTCAGCTTCAACCTGTTCGGCTGGCAGTTGGTGTTCTTCTCCGCGCTGGTCATGGGTGCGATGACGGCGCAGAACAAAATCGCCTGGACGAAGATCTTTTCGCCGCAGCGCAGCTGGATTGCCAAGGCGGCGCTCATCGTCTGCCTGTTCTTCGTGCCGCTGCGCATTGCAACGGCTTGGAACCTGATGCCTGAATTCATGCTCGGCAAGTTCTCGACCATGGAAATCCGTGCTGACTTCGGTCCGGTCTACCTCATCAACTTCCTCGCTGTTGGCGTTGGTCTGACATGGTTGCTGATCGCCGGTCCCAAGCATCATAATCCGCTGGTGCAGAAGGCTGCTGCGGCCGTGATCTGGGTTCTGTCTCTTAAGTTCCTGCAGCTTCTGGGTCGCCACTCGCTTCAGGTCTATGTCTGGCACGTCGCGATTGTCTACGGCATCTATTATCTCGATGGCCGCACGGCTGAGCTGACGCAGGTGGAAAAGACGATCATCGCTCTTGTCGGTGTCGCGATGCTGGCGCTCCCTGCACTGTGGAGAGAACGCGAAAAGTGGCTGGGCGACGGTCAAAAGACCGCCGGCGCCTGAAGTCATCCATCTAGAACCAATGCAGTAGAGGGCGGTCCACCGCCCTCTACTTGCGTTTTCAGCCAATTTTTTCTATATGCAGCACCTTAATTCCGGTTGAGCCGGAGACGACAGGCGGCGGGGCCTTGACCCCCGGTATGACTGACGATTGGAAAACACGTGAACACGCTCGACTTTGATAAGAAGCCGGAAGACACCCGGATTGTCGTCGCCATGTCCGGCGGCGTGGACTCCTCCGTTGTGGCGGGAATCCTCAAACGCGAGGGCTATGACGTCCTCGGCATCACCCTTCAACTTTACGATCACGGCGCTGCCGTCCACCGCGCTGGCTCCTGCTGCGCGGGGCAGGATATCGACGACGCGCGCCGCGTCTGCGAAACGCTGGGCATTCCGCACTATGTGCTGGATTATGAAGCCCGCTTCCGCGAAACCGTGATCAATCCCTTCGCCGAAGCCTATGCCATGGGCGAAACGCCTGTTCCCTGTGTGGCCTGCAACCAGACGGTCAAGTTCGCCGATCTCCTCGCCACCGCACAGGAACTGGGCGCGGATGCGCTGGCGACCGGCCACTATATTCGCTCTCGCCTCAACCCTGTTGCCGGCCACCCTAATCGCCGTGCGCTCTTCCGCCCTATCGATAGCGACCGCGACCAGAGCTGGTTCCTGTTTGCGACCACGCAGGAGCAGATCGATTATCTGCGCTTCCCGCTGGGTGGTCTGTCCAAGGCGCAAACGCGTGAGCTTGCCGAAGAGATGGGCCTCGTCGTTGCCAAGAAGGCCGACAGCCAGGACATCTGTTTCGTGCCGCAGGGCAAGTATACCGATATCATCAACAAGCTGAAGCCGAACGCAGCACTGGTGGGCGATATCGTTCATCTCGATGGTCGCGTGCTTGGCCGTCACGATGGCATCGTGCATTACACCATCGGCCAGCGGCGCGGCATTGGTGTCGCCACTGGTGAGCCGCTCTATGTTGTCCACCTCGATGCCCGTGGACGACGCGTCGTCGTCGGCCCCCGCGAGGCGCTGGAAACGCACCGCGTCTATCTGCGCGACATGAACTGGCTGGGTGACGGCGATCTTTCGAGCGACGCGGGCGAGGGCTTTGCCTGTTTCGCTAAAGTTCGCTCCACACGCCCTCCAGCTGAAGCGGTATTGCATGTGGATGAGAAGGGCGTCTACGTCGATCTCTCCATCGGTGAAGCAGGCGTTGCCCCCGGCCAGGCCTGCGTCCTCTATTCCGCCCCCGGCGCCGACGCCCGCGTCTATGGCGGTGGCTTCATAGAGCGTTCGGAGCGTTCACCGGAAGCTGAAGCGTCGCTGAAAGCCCTGTTGCAAAACCCGGTCGCGGCCTGAAACCATTCAGCTTTTTGTCGCAAGACAGAAAGCGACGTTTTTGCGCATCTTGCGCTTGACACCAAAGGGAGCGGCACCTTATAAGCCGCTCATCCTGATGGAACGGACGGTTACAAAACTGTCACGTCCCTCTGTGGCGGGGTAGCTCAGGTGGTTAGAGCAGCGGAATCATAATCCGCGTGTCGGGGGTTCAAGTCCCTCTCCCGCTACCACTTATCTCTCGGAATACACTTTCAAAACATCCGACAACGGCTCGTAAACATCCCGTTTGCCGTTAGCAAACCTTGCTGACAACAATCCATTCTCACAGGCGCGGTCGTCATCCCAGCCGGGGTGGTTGACGATGGGGTAGAGGCAGATGCCTTCTATTGGTACGCCCTGTTTCATGGCGGCGGTGACTTCCTGGTGGATGTAGGACATCCAGCTGGCGCGGCGCTCGCCTTCTATGCCGGTTTCGGCGATGAAGATGGGTTTGCCGTAGCGGGCGTATGTTTCGGTGAGGATGGTTCGGAAGGGTTTGTAGAGTGGGTGGTCCATGTCGATGGGTGGGCCGCCGTGGATCCATTGGTTGTTGTGGTAGTAGTTGACGCCGACGATATCGAGATATTTATCGGCACCGCCGATCTGCGGCCACATGCGGCCAGCAAGCAGATCCCAGCCCTGAAATTGCGATTGGCGGTGGCCTTCGGCCACGCCTCTCTCCCATGGGCGGGAGGGGTCGGTGATGACGTTGATGACGGGGTCGCAATGGACGAAGCGCGCTCTCGGTTCGACGTCGAGAATGGCATCCATGGCGGCTATGGCTGCGTGGGCCAGTTGCACTTTCAACTCAAAACCCCGGCCATGGGCGAAGGGGTTGAGATAGGCAGCATCCCCACCGCCCCATGAGAAGAACGAGATTTCATTGACGGGCGAATAAAAGGGGATGGCGTCGGTCTGGTCTTTCACCAGCTGTGCGGCGGCAGCGGCAAAGCGGGCGAAGCGTTTGACGAATTGAGGGGACCATATGTCGATATCATCAGGCCAGCCGTAATGCAGCAAATCCCAGATGACCTGCGTTCCCGTATCGCATGCGGCTTTCAGCATTGGGGTGAAGCTGGACCAGTCGTAATGGCCCGGTGTCGTCTCGATCAGATACCAGCGCAATCCATCCCGGACGGTGGTGATAGAGTGCGTGGCAAGCTGGCGATAATCTTCTACAGCGTGGCGGTCGTGCCCCGTTGCAGCGATGACATCCAGCCGCTTTCCCCGGCTCTCGCAGTCACGCGGGCGAAGGCGGTGGGTGGAACATTCGAAACCGCCCTGAAGAAACGATTGGAAAATGCCTGTCGGCTTTGCCGACTGTCTTTCCCTGATGACGTTATGGATGAGCCGCTCCCACTGCGGCACGATGGCATTTACGCTGTAGGTCGATACCACTTTTTGGCGCAGCGCCAGCCCCAGCCTGCTGCGCAACTCGGCGGAGGCGCTCAGTCTTTCGATCGCGGCTGCCACGCAGACCGGGTCGTGATAGGGCACGAAGATGCCGGTTGTGCCATCCTCTATCTGCTGGGCGGCGCCATTGTCAGGCGTGGCAATGACAGGCAGACCGGCAGCGCCCGCTTCGGCGATGACGTGGGGCATTCCTTCACCCTTCGACAGCCAGACGAAGATATCCAGAGCCGACAGGAGAGCGGGAATGTCCTTGCGGTCTCCGAGGAATGTCAGGACATTGTCGAGACGTCTTTCCCTTACGAGGTTGCGAAGGGCGACGGCATAGTCCGGCAGGAAAGCGTCCGGGCCACCGATGATGACGAAACGGGTGTCCGGATTGTTGATATGGACGTGTGCTGCAGCCTCGATGAAGTCTTCGACGTTCTTTTTCGGATCGAGCCTGCCGACCCAGCCGACCAGCATGCTCTCTCCGGTAACGCCGAGGGACGCGCGTGTGGCATCGCGGGCACTGCCATCAAATTCGGCGATATCCACCATCGAGGGGATTTCGATGGCGTCGCTTTCCCGGCCCGGCATGACACTGGCTGCGGCGTCGCGGATGGAGCGGCAGACGCCCACATAACGGCTGGTGTGGTGCTTCGGCCCGGCCAGAGCTTCAGACACCAGTCCGCCATGTTCGATGAGCGGAGGACGCCAGTGCATACGCTCCAGTGCGGGATAGATATCCGCGACGTTCTGGCAGGAAACGACGACGTCGTAGGCCGCTATCGTGTTGGAGAGATAGGCGACCGTGTCTTCGAAAGACAGAGTGTAAGGGGTGGTGTCGACGTCCACGCCCAGGTCGCGCAACTGATCGTGGGTCTGGTGTGGC
The DNA here is from genome assembly GCF_001422245.1 of Rhizobium sp. Leaf262. Classification (GTDB taxonomy): domain Bacteria; phylum Pseudomonadota; class Alphaproteobacteria; order Rhizobiales; family Rhizobiaceae; genus Agrobacterium. The sequence continues at coordinate 111,739 of NZ_LMMM01000018.1, read as the reverse complement.
ATGTTTTCCTTGTGGAAACAGACCACGACATCCAGACGGTACCGGCTGCGGTCGAGGTTGCGAGCCAAGTGCCGAACTTCCGTTTCCTCACCACCGACCACAAGCCAGGCAAAAACGAAGAGAATGCGGATGGGCGGTTGCTGCTCTATCATTCGTCGGCCTTGAAAACGATCTGAAGAAATTCCGGCCTGTTGGTCACCAGATCGGCAAGGAAGGCGGGACCATCACGAAGCGGAACGATGTGGGTGATCATCTCCTGGCGAATGATCTTGCCATGGCTTTCAAGCAGGCTGACGGTTTCCTGCGCGAGGCGACGTCTGTTCCATTGGTCCGACATGCCGCGAGGGACGCGGTTGATCTGGGCGCAGCGGATGTTGAGCCCGTTGTGGTGAAACTCTTCTCCGAGCCTCAAATGATCTGCGCCTCCCTGATAGAAAGCGAGGTCGATGACCGTTCCTTGAGGGCGCAAAGCTTTCAACGCCGTATGAAGGCTTTCGGCGTGGGCGCGGGTCTGGAAAACGATATCTGCGCCGCGGTCACTGCCGCCATTGTGCCAGCGCGCCTTGGCATGCTGCCATGCATCCGCTTCGGTCATGGCCGTAATACCCATCGCATGGGCCTTTTGCCGCCGAAACGCCGAGGGATCGGCAAGGACAACGTCCAATGCTCCAGCATTTTGCGCAAAAAGGGCTGTCATCAACCCCACGGTGCCGGAACCAATGACGATGACATTGCGACCCGCAATGCCTGCGCCGAACGAAGGTGCCTGTGCGCCGAGCGCGTCGGAATCCGCATGCAGAATGCCATTGGCGGCAATCGGTCCCATCTGGGCCACCAGCACACCCAACACCGGATCGATATCCTGCGGCAGCGGCAGCATCACGTCATGAAAGGGGTCCGCAGTGTGTCCGCTTTTGTGTCCGTAGGTCCCGGCGATGATGTCGCCCTGGGCAAAACCGGCGGCGCGCGATTCCGAAACGCGTGCCACTTCCATGTAGCCAAGAAAGGGAACGGGATAGTGAAGGTCCGGATCGTTTTCAATGAAAACACCGCGCCCGCCATCGAAGCGTGAATGGAAATAGGGGTTGGTGTTTTTCATGAAGGTCAATTCGGTACCGGCGGAAAAGCCGGTATAGAGCGTTTCCAGCCGAACCTGACCATCGCCGGGCGGGCCTTCTTCATAGTCGAACAAGTATGCTCGCCCCGGCGCTTCAATGCCGAGTGAATGGATGATGCGGTGGCCGGGGGAAAGACCTTGCGGTTCTTCCACGCGAGGCAAATGCCGCAAAGGTGCGGGAGAGTTGCGCCGCACGGCAGGCTCTTCCAGCCGCACCGGTTGACCTTCCCGGGCAGAGGTGGCGACCGCAAGCGCCACCCGGTGGGTTGCCAGCGCATCCTGATAGGTGCAGCGAATGTGGTTTTCGCCGCCGCTGACAGCGTCGATAAAATCGCGATCTTCCCGCCAGACGGGATCGCCTTCGGCATGGCGCACGGGCCGTCCCGCGCCGACATCGACCATGATGTCGTGATCGGTCAACTCAATGGCCAACCGATCCGCGAAAATGTTGAGCCCCACCCGGTGGCTCCAGCCCAGCAGGCAGGTGGAGGAAATAGTGGCGATGACGCCGGACTGGAAGGTCAGGCTGGCGGTGGTTACGGCGGGAACGTCGAGACCCGGAAATTCGGGTCGTTCGCGGAAGCCGACGCGGCCATAAACGTCTTTAATCTCGCCGACGAGGTATCGGGCCAGATCAATGATATGGGTAGCCTGCTCTACCATCTGTCCACCCGATCCGTCCGTCTTCCACCACCATTGCGGGGGAGGGGTCTGGTCCAGCCAGTAGCCGGACAGGAGCTGGGCGGGATTGTCGGCCAGACGAGTGCGGGCCTCATCCACCGTATCGAGATATCGCCAGTGATAGCCCACGCCGGTGATCAGCCCGGCGGTCTCGATGGCATTACTCAGCTCTTCTGCAAGGGCAAGATCCAGCGTGATGGGTTTTTCGACGAAAAAGGGGATGCCACGCCGGATCAAATCCCGCTCGGCATCTCCATGCGCGAAGGGTGGGATGCAGATATAGACGGCATCGAGAGCCTGCTGGTCCAGCATGGCGCGGTGATTGTCGAAGGCCTTTGCACCGAACCGAAAGGCGGCCTGTTCCGCACGAGCGAAATCAGGGTCTGCAAAGGCCACCAGCTCGACATCGTCGAAACCGGCCAGAATGTCGAGATGCCGATTGGCAATGCCGCCGACGCCAATAAAGCCGATACGTGCCTTGTTCATGGAAACATGTCCTTGTGTCATGGTAGCCTGGGTAGACGTAGACAGCACGCGGCCGTAGACGGCGGCAGTTTCGCTGGCCATGCGTTGCGCTGAAAACTCGGTCTCAAATCGTTTGCGTCCAATTTGTCCAACCGCCCTTGCTTTTGCCTCGTCATCAAGCGCGGCGATAACGGTGGCGGACAGGGATGCCGGGTCTGCGCATTTCGCGAGGTACGGGTGGTCAGCTCCCAACGCTTCGAGAGTGCCGCCAATCCGCGTCGCAACCACGGGCAAACCAATCGACATGGCCTCCAGCACGGCGATAGGCAGGCCCTCGAATTGCGAGGGCAGCACGAACGCATCGGCCTTTGCCATCAGATCGGCGATGTCGCTGCGCTGTCCGGCAAAAATAACGTGGTTCTGGAGAGACAAAGTTTCTACCAAAGCGCCGATCCTCCCTATTTCATCGCCCTTGCCGACGAGAAGCAGCAGGACGGAAGGATGAGCGGCAAGGATGGCCGGGAGCGCCTGGATCAGCGTGGTGTGATCTTTCTGACGGGAAAATCTGGCAACGGTGATCAATATTTTCCTGTCATCGAGACCGGTCAGGATGTCGGGATTGGCAGCGGGCGACGGCTGCAAGGCAATTATCCCGTTTCGAACAAGAGTAAGGTCTTCAGCGCTGACATCATTGGCTTCGAAACTTGCCCTGGAATCTGCGGAGACGACGATGCGATGGGCAAGTTTTGCGCATTCGCGGGCATAATGCCGCTTCTGATCTTCGTCCGTCAGAAGATAGGGGAGGTGTTCCGTGCGAATGACGGGGATGCCGCAGGCGATGCCGGCTTTTGCGACCTCATGACCTTCCCAGCCAATGCCAGCGTGAACGTGCAGCAGAGACACGCCCGACGTTTTCAGCCAGCCTGCAAAGGATGCCGTATCGTCATAGGTCTTTACTGAAAGGCCGAGGCTTGCGGCTCTGGTCATGAGGTCCGATGCGTTGCCGACGGGGCTTGCAATCGTGATGTCCCAATCGTTGCCCAGTGTAACGGCCAGGGTCAGCATGTGTTCACCCATGCCGGATGGATCGAGACTATCGGTCGCGAGAACGATGCGGTGTCGCTGGCTGATCATAGGCTGGTGACGGCTGCAGTGTCACCGCGGCTCAATGCAGCAGGCTGAATGGGCGGTTTTGCCAGAACCTTGGATATGGGAACTGTGGGATAGGTGTTGTCCAGAACCGCAGCATCCATCAACGCCTTCATCGCGGAAAACGTCTTGTCCCACGACGCTCCCTCCAGCATGGCGTCCACCGGCACAAGCCAGTCGGCATTCGTGTCGCGAAGGGCCATTGCCGCATCGCAGGCCTTTGCGAAGGCATCCGCATCTGCCGCAACGAAGACGCCGTCGACATCACCATAATGGCGAACGACATCGGCAATGGGTGTGCTGACTACCGGGCGTCCCGATGCGAGATATTCGGGTGTCTTTGTGGGGCTGATGAATTGTGTGGCGCTGTTGAGCGCAAAGGGCATGAGCGCCACGTCCCAGCCCGAGAGGTAGGCGGGCAAATCGCCATAATGCTTCTGGCCGAGATAATGGATATTATCCGCTTTCGGCAAATCTTCCGGTGCAATTTTGGCGACCGGTCCGATCATGACGAATGAAAATTGCGGTCTGGCCTTCGCAACCGTCTCCAGCAGGGCCAGATCGAGACGCTCGTCGATGACCCCGTAATAGCCGAGTTTAGGGCCTGCTATCGACAGTTGCTCAGCCGGTTCCTGCCGGTTTTTCCGGGTCGAGTGAAAATGGGCGACATCCACGCCCGAAGGGAAGGGATGGATATTGTCGTGCTGATGGCACTTTGCCTCATAGAGACTGTAGCCGCCGGTAAAGACGACGTCGGCCCGTGCCATCAGTGCCGCCTCCATCTCTCTCATATGCTGTGGCGCAAATTTGAAATTCGCCAGTTCGTCCATGCAGTCATAGACGACCGCCGAGGCATCGACATGGCCTGCAAAGCTGAACATGCTTGGCGTATAGAACCACAGGATGGGGCGGGCTGCGCCATACATGGCCAGAAGATCGTCCAGCAATCGGGCAAGCGCCCGCTCTCTTTCCGCTTCGCCCCACCAATGCGGCACGCGCGGGCGCACGGATTTGACGGTGGTGCCTTCAAACGGGTGGATTTCAAGATAGGCCAGATGATGATCTGTCGGGATATATTCCTCGAAAAAGAACACCGCACGTTCTCTTGCAAAACGCTCCATCAGATGCTGCGGGCGCTGCAGAACGAAATCCCATCGCAGATGTGAAAAACAGATGAGCGGCGTTTTGCGCTCTGCTGCGATATGTAAAGGCGAGGAAATCGAACTGGAGAGATTCATTGGCGGATCCGCGTTTGAGAGGGCGCTCCCAAACCGGATGAAAGTGGCTTTGTTCCTGATTATTAAAAAACTTTCGAATGTTATCAAGTTCGCATGAGCAAACGTAGTTTTTCGACCGTGTGTGGCCATGTCCAGTGATCCAGCACCACCTGTCTCGGAGCCAAGGTTGAGGCTCTGTCCAGCATGGCCAGAATACCGTCGTGGAACTGCGCTGCCGATGCCATCAGACCGGTTTGCGGCGTGATATATTGCAGGCCGCAGCTGAGTTCGCTGTTTGCGAGGACAGGTAGACCGGCCAGCATATATTCGGTCAAAATGGCTGGCGCGCCATCCTGTACACCGCAAACGACTCCGATTTTTGCGAGATTCATCAAACGGTTGACCTCAGCGAAGGGGACGCCGGGAGGGCCAACGAAATCGACGTCGATCCGGAGGTTTCGCGCTCGCGCCCGCAGTTCGTCGCTGAGTTCGCCATATCCGAATACGCAGAGCGTACGGATCGACCGAGGAAGTTTGGCCAGCGCGTCGAAAAGAATGTCGTGGCGTTTATAAGCCTGTGCCGCCGCGACATAGATGATGTCGTACGGCTTTTCGCTGTCGATCGGGTAGAAGGTGGTATCAGACGCGAATTCCGGGCCGATGGGCATGATCGCTGTCTTCATGTCGGGGTGTCGATCTCTCACCTCCCGTGACTGCCATTCCGCGCCGGTGATGATGAGGTCGAAGTGCCTGCTGGCGTCAGGTGGTATGCGAAGCGCCGGATGATCGATGGAATTATATATTTTATAGGATTTTTCGCAGGCGCTAAGGATGGCCTCGTCGACCCCGAGGCCCCACACGCACAGTATATCGGGCGCGCCGAAGGCGTTGATATGCCCCAGCATATCGTTGGAGCTGAACGGTGGCTGTGGCGCGTTCATCTGAAACGCCCGGCGGATCATGACAGGAGCTTGCCGTTCATCCGGCGGTGGGGGGCTTTCGTTGCGCCAGTGGGTCCAGACTTCTGCCGTATCGACAAGACCCGCCTTGATGCAGGCGAGGGGCAGCCTTTCTATGTAGCCACCTTCCACTTTAAAATCGTCGGTGTTCACTGTGTGCTGAAGCGGTTGGCCGCGTTCACCGCTTCGCCATTGTCGTTCGAATTCTTCGACGGGTGGGACATCAGGCGCAAAACCATCGCCATCCTGAAAATCGCTGATGACGACGATCCGTCTGGGCGTGGAAGGCTGCACCATGAAATGTCCCCATAACACCGGTCATGCGTGAAAAAGCGCGACACTACGTGCCGCGCTTCATTTCATTTACTTTACTTGCGTGGGGGAGACGCTTTGCCCAGTTTTACGGAGGGTTCGCGGCCCCAGACTCGCAGATCGCCCAACTTTACAACGAAGTCGGAAGGATCATCATCCTGAGGCAATGCGATGGTGCCTTCATCCAAAGCGTCGGCGATGCCGGCTTTTTGCAGCAATGGCATAGCCGACTCGGCGTAACCGATGAACTTGCAGTGCTGGAAGGCATCTGCAACGAAATCACGGGCTGCGGCTTCATCGACGATGTCCTCCACGCCCTGTTCGGACGTGAGCAGAGCCACCGCGTCGAACAGCACCGAAGGCCCGCCATCGATCATATGATGCGCTTCGATCCAGCTTCCGTCCGACGCTTTGACGCCGCCCACCTTTGGCGCGATGATTTCGACAACGGCTTTTGCGGCGGTTGCCGCATCGGTTAGCGTCTTCAACAGGCTGGCGTCGACGCCATCGGTGACGAGAATGCCGAGCTTGCGGCCTTCGAAACGCTTGGGTCCATTTTCAACGATGCTGAGGGCAGGGGAGGGATCGAGATCCTGCCGGGTCGGCATGGCTGCATCGGCAGGCTTGGGCATTTTCTGCATACCCAGCTTCTGCGCGACCGTGGTCGCCAGGGTCTCGTCGATGTTCAGCAGGTGAGAAACCATACGTTCGCGGATGGCAGGGATTTCCACCTTGCTGAGTTCGAACGTCAGGGCCGATGCGATGTGACGTTGCTCGGCGCCTGTCTGGCTGATGTAGAACTGGCGAGCCTGGCTATAGTGGTCGGCAAAGCTTTCTGGGCGAAGCCGTGCCTTCGTACCCTGCTCCTCGGCAGGATAGTGCCGGTAGCCTTTGGAGGGCGATTCGCGCGGTCCTTCTCCATGCGAGTTCGGCTGATAATTGACGCGACCGACCGGATTGCGCATGGCCATATGGCCGTCCTGCTGGAAATGCGCGAAAGGACACTTAGGCGCGTTGATCGGTAGATGGGTGAAGTTCGGGCCGCCGAGCCGCTTCAACTGCGTGTCGAGATAGGAGAAATTGCGGCCCTGTAGAAGCGGATCGTTGCTGAAATCGATGCCCGGCGGCACGTTCTGCGTCATGAAGGCAACCTGTTCGGTCTCGGCAAAGAAGTTGTCGGGCATCCGATCCAGCACCAGACGGCCGACAGCCTTCGGGGGGAGTATTTCTTCAGGTATGATCTTCGTCGGGTCGAGTACGTCGAAATCGAAGCTGTCGGCAAATTCCTGGTCGAACAGCTGGACCTGCAGTTCCCATTCGGGGAAGTCACCGGACTGAATGGAGTTCCAGAGGTCGCGGCGGTGGAAATCCGGGTCTGCGCCATTGATCTTGACAGCTTCGTTCCATGCGACGGACTGAAGACCCAGTTTCGGCTTCCAGTGAAACTTCACAAATGTGGATTCGTCCTGCGCGTTGACGAAACGGAATGTGTGGACGCCGAAGCCCTCCATGAAGCGCAGCGAGCGCGGGATGGTGCGGTCGGACATGATCCACATGACCATGTTCATGCTCTCCGGTGTCAGGCTGATGAAGTCCCAGAAATTGTCATGGGCCGTCTGTGCCTGCGGAAAAGCGCGGTCGGGCTCCTGCTTGGCAGCGTGTATCAGGTCCGGGAACTTGATCGCATCCTGAATAAAGAACACCGGGATGTTGTTACCGACCAGATCCCAGTTTCCCTCCTTGGTATAGAGCTTGACGGCGAAGCCGCGCACGTCGCGGGCCAGATCGGCAGAACCCTTGTTACCGGCGACGGTGGAAAAACGCACGAAAACCGGCGTTTTCTCGCCCTTGCGCTGAAAGATATCCGCCTTGGTATAGGCGGCGAGGGAATCGTATGGCTCAAAATATCCGTGTGCACCATAGCCACGCGCGTGAACGACGCGCTCGGGGATGCGTTCGTGGTCGAAGTGAAACATTTTTTCGCGGAAATGGAAGTCGTCCACGACCAGCGGTCCTCGTGGTCCGACGCGCAGGCTGTTCTGATCGTCGGCAACAGGGCCGCCTTGAGCCGTCGTCATCACGGGCGTGTGGCCCTCAGCAAACTGATGCAGTTCTCCGCCCGCACCACGCTGCATTTTCTGGTCGTGAATGGTGACGATTTCCGTGTCCTGCATCGATGGTGGTGTCGCCGTTTTCTTGGCCATGCCCGATCTCCCAGATCTATTCGATTTGAAACGAGCCTACACGGCCCGCAAAGAAAAAGGGCCGCCCGAAACAGGCGGCCTCAATCATGGTCACATCGCTTCGATGCTCGACTTGGACGGTCCGTCACACGTTACGCTCTGCCATGAGGACAAGGCGTTGCGTGCTCTGATGTCGCCAGTCGTTGCCATCGTCGCGTGCCGGTCACCGGATGTCAGAGCGCAGGGCGGTTGTAGCGTGTGCGCTCTTTTTCGATCTGGTCGGCATCATAAGGATCGAGCGTGTCATCGAAACGCTGCCAGCCCTGTTCATTATAGGCTGTACGGCGTTCCGTGGGATCGACCCAGTTGGACCGCTTGAGAATGGCTTCCGCTTCCGGTGCCATGCTGTCTTCCACCTTTGCAGTGACGATGGTGCCGCCACGGCGTACGCCTTCTGCATAGACATGCGCGTCTTCTTCAGAGACGCCGGAATCCGTCAGCGCGCCGACGATACCGCCTGCTGCGCCGCCAGCGACAGCGCCTGCTGCTGCTCCTGCCGCGGTTGCGGCAAGCCAGCCGGCTGCCACGACAGGGCCGACACCCGGGATAGCCATAAGGCCAAGCCCCGTCAGAAGACCGCCAGCACCGCCGACGACGGCACCGATGCCTGCGCCGGTTCCAGCGCCTTCGGCTGCTTTGGATTCATCTGCGCGGTCGCGGTGGTTTGCGTTGTTCGACACGATGCTGATGTCCTTGGACGGAACGCCTGCGGCTTCCAGTTCGGTCACAGCAGACCGGGCATCAGCATGGTCGTCGAAAAGTCCAGTAATGGTTTTCATATCGTTATCCTCAAAATTCGGTTGCGTCGCTTGGCAGTGGTCGCGTTACTTGGCGACGACATTGCCCTGGTAATCCAGAGCGATCATGGCAGGCTTGCCATCCTTCATGCCGGAGGCCATCCAGATACCCTTGTCATCCTTCTTGAGATCCTTGACCTCGGAATAACCGGCTTCTTCGATGCGGGTCTTGGCCTGCTCTTCGGTGAAGCTGTTTGCACCTTCGACCGGCGCCGTCGGGTTTTTCGTTTCCGGCGTTGCGACAGCGGGTGTGTTGCCATCTGTGCTGGTTGCAGGAGCAGATGTCTGGGCAGCAGCGGACAAGGCAGTGGCGCTCAGCAGCGCCGCCGCAAGAATGATCTTCTTCATGGTGATTTCCTCTTATGCGGGCCGCTTTTTTGACAGCTCCGTGCATCCCAAACTGTGCGAGGGAGCATTCGTTCCAAATTAGTGATATTTAAATTTCACCCTGCTTTTCTTCTAATGGAAGTGCGAGATGGTGTTTCTGGCTAGAAATCGAGTGTCGCGGTGACCTTCTTTGGGCTGCGATTTTTGTTGCGTTTTGTCATGGAACCAAATCAAGCCGACCTAGTTGAGATGCCAGGGCGTTGGACGTACGGGGACAGTTTTGAATTTTGTAGGCGGCGGTGAATGCGGAGATTTGTTCCGGGGTTTTGCCTGGGAAGAAAGCCCGTTAGGCTGTCCCGACGCGTGGCCCGTGGAACTCCAGACGCTTGTCAATGTGATGCTGGGTTCACTTCAGCCGATGCTGATCGTCTGGGGACCGCAACAGATTACGCTTTATAATGATGGTTATGCGCAGATGTGCGGCAACCGCCATCCTGCCGCCTTTGGACATCCGTTTCGTGATTTGTGGTTCGATATCTGGGATGCTGTCGATCCTATCATCTCTGCCGCCTACGCTGGTCAGGGTACGTCGATGGACGACATTCAGTTCATCATGCACCGCAAGGGATACCCCGAGGAAACGCACTTTTCGTTTTCCTACACTCCAGTCCGCGATCAGTCCGGCGTGGTCCTTGGAATGTTCTGCGCATGTACGGAAATTACCAGTGAAATCATCATGCGACGCGAACAGAAGAGCATGCAGGAGAAGCTGCTGCAGATTTTCGAGATGTCGCCAGCGGGTATTGCCACATTGAGCGGCCCCAATCACGTTTTCGAATTCGCCAACGAAGAATATTATTCGATGATCGGTGTTGGTCGCGACATCATTGGACGGTCGGTGGCCGAGGCGGTTTCCGAGGTCGTGGGGCAGGGCTTCATCGATCTTCTCGACGCCGTCTACAGAACCGGCGAGCCGTTTGCTGCGCGTGGCGTGCCTGTAGAGCTCAACCGCGGACCGGAAGGCGAAAAGCAGAAGCGCATGATCGATCTCGTCTATCAGGCCATGCGTGACCCATCCGGCGAAATCACCGGCATTCTGGTGCAGGCGCAGGATGTGACGGAACGTCTGGCGGAACAGAAGCACCGGGAGCTCATTTCCCACGAGCTCGGTCACCGGCTGAAGAACCAGCTCGCCATGGTGCAGGCAATCGCATCGCAGACGCTGCGCTCGGCGGATGATCTGGACACAGCGCGCAAGACCCTGTCGGCCCGCATCGGCGTGTTAAGCGCGGCGCATGACACGGTCATTCAGGGCGGGCTCGGCACCTCGCAGGTACATAAGCTCGTCAATCAGATGCTGGAAGTTCACGATGATCCGATGTCCTCGCGCTTTACCGTCGCGGGGCCTAATATGCGAGTTGGGTCGCGGCCCTCCCTGTCTTTGTCGCTGATCCTCCACGAGCTCGCAACGAATGCGGTGAAATATGGTGCCTTGTCGGTGCCTGACGGGCGCGTCGACATTCGTTGGCACGTCGTGGGTCAAGCCGCACACAGATTCGAACTCGTCTGGACCGAAACAGGAGGGCCGTCGGTTGCCATGCCGCAACGCGTCGGTTCCGGTTCTCGTCTTATCAAAGCCGGTCTTGCTGGCGCCGCCGACAGTCGTGTCGACATTTCCTACGATGCCGGTGGCTTGCGCTGCACGATCTCGGCAGACCTTTCCAGCTTTCAGCAGGAGCATTGACTGATGCAATCGCAACCACGCCTTCTTATCGTCGAAGATGACGGACTTATTCGTCTCGATCTCGTCGATATGGTGTCCGACCTCGGCTTTACCGTGCAGGAGGCTTCCACTGCCGATGAGGCGGTCGAAGTGCTGGAAACGGAAGAGCCTATTCAGGCTATCCTGACCGATATCGACATGCCGGGTTCCATCAACGGACTGGGCCTTGCCAATGTCGCGCATCGCCGGTGGCCGGATATCAGGGTGGTGGTGATTTCGGGTCGATACAATCCCGCTGAAGGTGTTTTGCCGCCGGGTGCGATTTTTCTGACAAAACCGGTTTCGCCCGACCTGATCGAAAAGGCGTTGGCGGATGTCGGCCTTCTGGTGGCTTGCTGATCGGACTTTCTGACGGACGCCCGAAAAAATGCCCGCATCTCGCGGGCATTTTCGTGAATTCTGCTTTGGTGACCCGTTACCAGGTCTGGCGATCATACCATGTGTCGACGTCTTTGCGGACATGGTCTTTTTCGACGCCGTAACGCTCCTGGATCTTGCCTTCGAGCTGCTCGCGCTTGCCAGCGATTTGATCAAGATCGTCATCTGTGAGTTTTCCCCACTGTTCCTTGATCTTGCCTTTGACCTGCTTCCAGTTGCCTTCTACGCGGTTCCAGTCCATGTCTATTCTCCTCGTTGTGACAAAGAAGTAACGGCTGGCCACTGCCTGCGGTTCCAAGAAAATAATCGTTGAAAATTCGTTAAAATCTGATTCGACATGTGATTCGATCAGGTGTAAAACAAACCCATTCACGGAATTGGGTACCGATAATTCGCATCTTTGGGAGGATGAGCCTTGTCGTACGTAGCGTTTCAACGGGTAGGCACACAGCTGTCGCCCCAGCAGGTTACCGATCTTCAAACGATATTCGATGGCGTATGTTTCGAGTGCCTCGAAGATCGAAGCAGCCATGTCGCCAATGAATGTGCAGCTGTTCTGATCAGAAGCGCCCAGCGCGGCATTCTTGATCATGAAATGCTGAGGGACATTGGCAAGGCGGTTTTGCGCCGCCACTGACGGATGATATTGACGTGAAAGCGCCCGGTTTTCGCCGGGCGCTTTTGTTTTGTGTCAGGCTTTTTCCTGGACATGTGCTTCCAGGAACCATAGCGATTTGTCGAGGTCGCGTGAGGCCGCAGTAAAGATGTCAGCCGTGTTGGCATCGCCGGCATCGTCTGCTTCATCGATGGATTTGCGAACCAGATTTGCCACATCGCCGTAGCGTTCGATCAACTCGTCGAGATGATCCTGAATCCTGTAGATGTCGGTGGGATAAGCTTTCAGCTTTGAGGTCGAGCCGACCGACTGGACGCTGCCCAGTGCAGTTCCGCCGAGTTGGACGGCGCGCTCTGCAATCGTGTCGCTATGCTTGTCGAGCTGTGCGCGGAAGGTATCCAGCAATTCGTGGACTGCGATGAATTGGGGGCCCTTGAGGTTCCAGTGCGCCTGCTTGGTGACGAGTGAAAGGTCGATGACGGAAGCGAGGGCTTCGTTCAACAGTCCGATGACTGTGGCTTTGGTGTTGGACGGCAAATCGTTTCTTGTCTTATGGGTTCTCATTTCATTTCTCCTGAAACATCGATCTAGGGTTTTCGAAACACGCGGGAAAACAACGAGTTGGCGCGACAGTCGTTCCATCATCCATCGCTGGCAAAGCGCGTAATGCCTTCTACCTATCCGATGGGAAATCGCTGACGATCCGGCGGTCGATGAGAGTGAGTGACCGGTCCGGCTCTATGCGATAGGTTTCCAGGGCAAGACGTCCATCGGACATGGTGAAATCGTGGCTGAATGTGCTTCCCACCGGTGATTTCGTGAGTTTCGTTCTCGGCTGGCCGCCATAGGTTATGCTGCCGGGTATGGGCTCCACACCTTGCGCGGTGGTGCATGACGCCAAGGCGACGGCGAATATCAAAGCAAGTTTACGCATCTCATTCCCCAATAACGCAATCCATGCAGCGGAAACGGCGATGTCCGCGTTCCGTTCCGGCATAAAAAAGCCCCGCATCCTTTCGGGTGCGGGGCAGGTTTCCTTGGGAGGAAGTCGTAAGAGCTTTTAGTCTTCGTTGGCCGCAAGCTGGGTCAGCACCTGTCCACGGCCACGGATTCGCATGATCAGTGGAATGAGGAATGCGGCAGCGGCAACGATGAACAGGCCGACGGCGATAGGCGACGTGAAGAGCACGGTTGGGTCGCCCTGTCCGATGGACAATGCACGGCGCAACTGTTGTTCCGCCAATGGCCCGAGGATGAGACCGACCACAGCAGGTGCAATCGGATAGCCAAAGATGCGCATGATATAGCCGAGAATACCGAAGGCCAGAAGCATGCCCAGTTCGAAAACGGATGGGTTGGCGCCGATGGTGCCGAGCGTTGCAAACAGCAAGATGCCCGCATAGAGCCATGGCTTGGGAATGGTCAGCAGCTTAACCCAAAGGCCGATCAGCGGCAGGTTGAGAACCAGCAGCATGACGTTGGCGATGAACAGGCTGGCAATCAGGCCCCAGACGAGCTGCGGGTTTGTCGCAAACAGAAGCGGGCCGGGCTGAAGGCCGAACTGCTGGAAACCGGCCAGCATGATGGCAGCGGTTGCTGTCGTCGGCAGGCCCAGCGTCAGCAGTGGTACCAGTGTACCGGCAGCAGATGCGTTGTTGGCCGCTTCCGGACCGGCAACGCCTTCGATGGCGCCGTGGCCGAATTCTTCCGGGTGCTTGGACAGCTTCTTTTCCGTCGCGTAGGACAGGAACGTGCCGATTTCAGCGCCGCCTGCCGGCATTGCGCCGATGGGGAAGCCGATGAGCGTGCCGCGCAGCCAGGCTTTCCACGAGCGTGCCCAGTCCTGAGCGGTCATCCAGACGGAGCCCTTGACGGCTTCCACCTTGTCAGGCCCGCTCTGGCCCTGAGCAACGATGAACAGTGTTTCACCGATGGCGAACATGGCAACGGCAAGCGTGGTCACTTCAACGCCGTCAAGCAGATCGGGAATGCCGAAGCTCATGCGTGTCTGGCCGGTCAGCTGGTCGATGCCGACAATGGCGAGAGCAAAGCCGATGAACAGGGATGTCAATCCGCGAAGAGCAGAATCGCCGAATGCCGACGACACCGTGACGAAGGCCAGCACCATCAGTGCGAAATATTCGCGTGGGCCGAAGACCAGCGCCAGCTTGACGATGTAGGGTGCGACGAAGGCGAGCGCGATCGTGGCAATCAGGCCTGCGACGAAGGAGCCGATGGCAGCCGTCGCCAGTGCGGGGCCGCCGCGTCCGGCACGGGCCATCTTGTTGCCCTCCAGCGCAGTGACGATAGACGCACTTTCGCCTGGCGTGTTCAGAAGGATCGATGTCGTCGAGCCGCCATACATGCCGCCGTAATAGATACCGGCGAACATGATGAGCGAACCGGCAGGGTCGAGCCTGTAGGTGACCGGCAGCAGCAGTGCCACCGTCAGCGCAGGGCCGATGCCGGGCAAAACGCCGACGGCGGTGCCGAGCGTGACGCCGATCAGCGCGTAAAGCAGGTTCATGGGTTGCGCTGCAACCTCAAGACCATGCAGAAGAAATTCAAATGTGCTCATGGACAGATTTTCCCCTGTCGGGTGAAGCCGTCGCTGCCATTTTGACGAAGGCGCGCGGCTTCATGTCTCGTTGGTTATTGAAAGGCCCGGCTGTCAGAAAAACAGCCGTTCCAGAGGTCCGGCAGGCAATGACAATTGCAGGAACTGCGCGAAGATGACCCAGATGACGAAGCTGAAAACAATGCCGATGGGGATCGAATACCACAACTCCCGTTTGCCGAAGGCACGGGCTGTAAAGGCAAAGAGCAATCCAGTCGCAATGGAGAAACCGGCAATCTTCAATAGCAGCATCTGCGCGGCAAGACCGGCGATGACCCAGACGACGGGGCCGGCTTCCTGCTTGTCGCGGACGGGAAATTCGTTGCGCCATGCCTCGAAAGCGGTCCAGATGGCCAGCCCGATAAGACAGAAGGCGATCGCGTAGGGAACGGTTGCCGGGCCGACCGGCGAGTAACCGGTGACGCTGGCAAGCCGTGCGGAGTCCCAGAAGATCACAGCTGCAATGGCAACCAAAGCAACCGCGATCAGCATCGCCGCCCAATCAGGGCGGCGCTTTTCAGTTGGGGAAGGGGATGAACCCTGGCTCATTTTACCAGTCCGATGTCTTTGAGGATGGTTTCAGTGGAGGCGGTGTCTTTTGCAAGCTGCTCCTTGAACGCATCGCCCGCGAGATAGGTATCCATCCAGCCCTTGGTCTTCAGCGTTTCCTGCCACTTGGCGGACTTTGCCAGCTTTTCGACATCGGCGTTGACGACCTTTTCCTGCTCAGGCGTCAGGCCTGGAGGGGCTGCAACCATGCGCCAGTTCTGAACGACGACATCGAGGCCGCTTTCTTTCAGGGTCGGGGCATCGATGCCTTCGATCTTCTGTTCGCTTGAAATGGCGAGAAGACGCAGTGTTCCGGCCTTAACCTGGCTTTCGAATTCGCCGTAGCTGGAAATGCCTGCCGTGACCTGCGCGCCGAGGATGGAAGCCAGAGCCTCACCGCCGCCGGAATAGGCGATGTAGTTGATCTTGGTTGGATCGACGCCCGCAGCCTTGGCAATCAGGCCTGCCGTGATGTGGTCGGTGCCGCCAGCCGAACCGCCGCCCCAGGACACGCTGCCCGGATCTTTCTTGAGCTGTTCGATCAGCTGCGAAATGTTCTGGATTTCGGAGGAAGCGGGAACGACGATGACTTCGTATTCGCCCGTCAGACGCGCAATCGGCGTGACTTCCTTAAGTGTGACCGGTGCCTTGTTTGTCAGGATCGCGCCGACCATGACGTAGCCGCCGACGATGAGTGCGTTCGGATTGCCCTTCTGCTGGCTGGCGAACTGCGCGAGGCCGATGGTGCCGCCAGCACCTGGAACGTTCTGAACCTGAACGCTCTTGGAAATGCCTTCTTCCTGAAGGACGGACTGGAGCGAACGTGCCGTCTGGTCCCAGCCGCCGCCTGGATTGGCCGGTGCGATGATGGTGTAATCAGCTGCTGCTGCCGGAAGTGCGATAGCGCCTGCGAGAAGCGAAGCGATGAAGAAATGCTTCAAGATAAACCCTCCTTGATATGCCGTTCCGGCATTGTTTTCATGGACGCGGAAGGGACGCGCACGTACGATTGCAGGGGCTGCATATGCTGCCCGAGAATGATCGTCCATTGAGACTGTCCTCCCGCTTCTTCAGTCCGCCTCCACGGATGAACGAAGAATTGCACAGCACCACAGAAAGCTGTCATTTAACTGACGCTTGGCAACTCCTCAGCGCATTTACTGTCTATTAATTTTTGAAATTCGTCTACTGGGCGCGCAAAGCTTCGTTCCACCGCTCGATGATGCGGGCACGCTTGACCTGATCGAGATAGACCATCAGCCCCGGACTGACCGGCACGGGCCGCAATTGCGCACCGTGGATGGCCTGCATCATGTTGGCGGTGTTCTCCCCCGCCACGTCTGGACTGACCGCCGGTATCTGCAACTGCCGCGCCATGATGGTCTGGCCTTCCTTGGACATGAAGAATTCCAGATAGCGACGGCCAAGCTCCGCATTGCGCGCCGCCTGCGGCACCAGCCCAATGCGCGACATGACGACGGTATAATCCTTCGGCAGCACGATGCCGACATCGGGATGGCGGGATGCCCAGTCCGCGGCATAGGAGCCGAGGATGTTATAGCCCAGCACGAAGCGGCCATCGGAGATGCGTTCCAGAATGGCGGAACTGGTGGAGTAAACCTTCACCCCCGCCGTGCCCATGCTCTTGATGACATTCCAGATATCGCCAAACTGTTCCTGATCTCGCGACATGAACAGGAAGCCGACACCGGAGCGTTCTATATCATAGGTCGCGATGCGCCCGTGGACCTCTTTGGCGTGCCGTTCCAGATAGTCCACGAATTCGGCGCGGCTGGCCGGTGGCTTTTCCGTCTGGAAACTCGGCTTGTGATAGACGAAGACGGCGGGTTCGAAGGTCAGCGCATAGGCCGTGTTGCGCCAGTTGGCCCAGGCGGGCCAGCGCGCACTCATGGGCAGATCGGAGCGCTGGGCATAACCGTCATTGCTGAGTTTGACCTGAAGGTCCATGGCAGACGAAAAGGCGAAGTCGGCGGTTTTCTGGCCAGCATCCGTTTCGCGCACGATGCGGTCGTATATCTCGCCGGTCAGCATGTCTTCGTAGGATACCGCCACATCAGGATTGGCCTTCTGGAAGCCTTCGATCATGGGCGTGGCCAGCGGCTCGTCGAGGGAAGAGTACACTACGAGCGTTTGCGCATCCGCCTTGCCGGAGAGGGCGGGGAACAGCATCTGCTGCGCCTGCACGGCGGTGGCGGCAGTCAGGAAAAGACAGAGAGACAGAAGAATACGCATGGAAAAGATCATGCCGCAGCCACTGCCCATTCACAAGACGGGAAGGCTTGGATAGTTTAGCCGAAATGGGAGGGGCGGCGTTGAGAATTCTGCTGGTGGAGGACAATCAGGTTCTGTCGGAGGGCTTGTCGGCGCTGTTGCGGGGAAGCGGCTATGCCGTGGATGTGGTGTCCGATGGTGCCTCGGCGTCTGCCGCCATCGCCGCAGAAAGTTTCGATCTCGTCATCCTCGATCTCAACCTGCCGGAAATGGATGGAATCGACGTGTTGCGTTCCATGCGCGCCCGACAGGACAGGGCGGCCGTGCTGATCCTCACCGCGCGCGGTTCACCGGAAGAGCGGGTGAAGGGTCTGGATCTCGGTGCCGACGACTATATGACCAAGCCCTTCGATATCACCGAATTCGAGGCGCGGGTGCGGGTGCTTTTGCGCCGCAACGCCGGGCTGCGCTCTTCGCTCGTCAGTTTCGGCAAAGTGTCTTTCGATCTGACGTCGCGCACTTTTTCGGCAGACGGCCATCCGCTCGATATTCCCGCGCGTGAGGTGGCGCTGCTGGAAGTGCTGTTCATGCGGGCGGGAAAGGTGGTGGCGAAAGAGGCCATCGTGCAATCGCTGACGGGCTTTGACGATGAACTTTCGGGTAATGCCATCGAGCAATATGTCAGCCGCCTGCGCAAGCGTCTCGCGCCGCATGGGCTGACGGTGAAGACGGCGCGGGGCATCGGTTATTATCTGGAAAAACTGCCGGAGATGGCGGAATGAAGCAGGCCGCCTATTCGCTGCGGCGGCGTCTGCTGGGCTGGCTCCTGATTTCCACGGCGATCATCGGCTGCATCGCGCTGGCCGATACCTATCGCGAAGCGATCAACACGGCCAATATCGTTTCGGATCGGGTACTTTCGGGTTCGGCTCTGGCCATTGCCGAGCGGGTCGTCGTGTCCGAAGACGGCTCGCTGGAGGTGGATATTCCCTATGTTGCGCTGGAAATGCTGACATCGGCGGCGCAGGACCGGGTGTTTTACAGGGTCGATGGCCCGAATGGGCAGTTTCTAACAGGCTACCAGAATCTGCCTTCAGTGGAGAAAGCGCGCAGTGACGCACCGATTTTCGTGGATGCGGAGTTCCGTGGCGAGCCGATCCGCGTCGCAGCCATCGAGCGGTTTGCCTCGACCGGCGTCAATTCCGTGCCATTTACTGTCACGGTGGCCGAGACCACGATTGCGCGCAGCCGCCTGGCGCAGGCGATCATCATTCGCTCGGCGTTGCGCCTGCTGTTCATGATCATCGGTGCCGCTATCATCGTGTGGATTGCGGTGACGATTTCGCTGCGGCCGCTTTACCGGCTGAGCGAAGCCATCGATGAACGAAGCCCCAATGACCTGCACCCCATTCGCCAGTCGGTTCCGGTGGAGGTCGAAAGTCTGGTGGAGACCGTCAATTCCTTTATGGTGCGGCTGCAATCGGCGCTGGATGCGCTTCGGCACTTTACCGGCAATGCCAGCCATCAGTTGCGCACGCCGCTTGCGATCATTCGCACCCAGCTTGCTTTGTCGGCGCGGGCGCAGACTTTGCAGGAGGCGCAGGCTGCTGCGCACAAGGGCGATGCTTCGGTTGCCCATGCCGAGCATATTCTGGCGCAGTTGCTGCGCATGGCCAATATCGATGCTGCTGGATCGGGAGAAAGGCAGAGCCGCATCGAGATCGATCTGGCTGCCCTCGCACAATCGGTTACAGCCGATTATGTCCCCATTGCTGGCGAGGCTGGCATCGATCTCGGTTTCGAACTGGTGGAACCTGCAAGCCTGCCGGGAGAGCCGTTGTTGCTGGGCGAATTGCTGGGCAACCTGATCAGCAATGCCATCGCCTATGCCGGGCGAGGGGCTGAGGTCACTGTCAGGGTTGGGCGAGTGGGTGAGGCCGTGTTTCTGGAGGTGGAGGATAATGGTCCCGGCATACCGATAGAGAACCGCGATATGGTCCGCCAACGTTTTGCGCGGGGTGACGGAACGGCAGCACCCGGTGCGGGTCTTGGGCTTGCCATTGTTGAGGAGATCGCTGCGCTTTTCGATGGCCGGCTGTTGCTTGCCGATGGCGCGGGCGGACGCGGGTTGAAAGCGACAGTCCTTTTTTCGTGAAGCGGCGCAAGCAGCGCCGCCTCCGGGTTTAGGCTGTGTTACTCGTTAATCTTGTCGATCAACTGCATCAATATGTCTGAGCAGGCCTTCATGGGTTCGTCATCGGCACATTTGATGTCGATCTTGGTTTCACCCTGTTCCAGGCGGAAATGCGCGCCCTTCGACGGTGGCGGCATCATCATGCGATCACGCGGGCCTGCCTCTCTCGGACCACCTGGTCCAGGCGGCGGTGGGGGTGGGGGAGGCGGTGCGTCGGCCCTTGGCCCGGCACCTGGCGGCGGCGGGGGTGGTGGCGGTGCATCCGCCTGCTGGCCGGCGTCAGGTCCGCCCGGAGGCGGTGGCGGAGGCTGCTGGGCAAACGTGGACCCTGCCGCGAGAAGAAACGCGGCACCTGCAATCATCAGCTTTTTCATGAGGGAGACCTCTGTGTTTGACAACGCAGAAGAAACGGCCTCGAAAGCCACTCGGTTGCCGGTCTGCGAAAATAAAGTCCAGGTTTGTGTGGACGAGTAATCCTACCCCATCCGCTCCGATGCATATGAGCCGGGGCTTGGCGGGAAGACGACGGTACGGTTGCCGTTGATGAAGGTGCGGCGGTGGATATGGGCGTGGATGGCGCGGGCCAGCACCTGACTTTCCACGTCACGGCCCAGCGATACGTAATCTTCCGAAGATTGCGCGTGGGTGACGCGCACCGTGTCCTGCTCGATGATCGGGCCTTCGTCGAGATCGGCGGTGACGTAATGCGCTGTCGCGCCGATCAGCTTTACGCCGCGCTCGTAGGCCTGCTTGTAAGGGTTGGCACCCTTGAAGCTGGGCAGGAACGAGTGGTGGATGTTGATGATGCGGCCGGACATCTTGCGGCACATTTCATCCGAGAGCACCTGCATGTAACGGGCGAGAACCACCAGCTCCGTGCCGCTGGTTTCGATCAGCTCCAGAAGCTGCGCTTCGGCTTTCGGCTTGTTGTCCTTCGTCACCTTGATGTGGTGGAAGGGAATGTCGTGATTGACGACGACCTTCTGGTAGTCGAAATGGTTGGAAACCACACCGACGATATCGATGGGCAGCGCGCCGATTTTCCAGCGATAGAGCAGGTCGTTCAGGCAATGGCCGAAGCGCGAGACCATCAAGAGCGTTTTCGTGCGCTCACCGTCGCTGTAAATGTTGGCTTCCATGCCGAACTCTGCGGCGACAGGCGCAAAGCCAGTGCGAAGCGCTTCCATGCTCTCGCCTTCCTCCGAGATGAAGGAGACACGCATGAAGAATTTGCCGGTTTCGAGGTCATCGAACTGGGAGCTGTCGACGATGTTGCAACCCTTGCCCGCCAGATAACCCGATATGGCGGCGACGATGCCACGCTTGGATGTGCAGGCTACGGTTAAAACATAGGTCGTCATAGGCTTCCCCTCATCATGTGTCGCAACGGCCTATAGCGCAGGTCGGGATCGACGCAAAGCGTCTTGCGTTTTCTTTGTGCGTTACCAAGACCTTGGAAAGGATAAGGCATCACGGGACGGGTGAGCCATGCCGGAAGCGACATTCGATGTTCAAAGGAAAGCCGCTACCGGAATTGCGATAGCGGCTTTGCCCGTTTGTCAGCTGCGAAGGCTGTCGCGCAACGTTTCGAACTTGGCCGTCTGGTCGGCCAGCAGCTCCTTCTTGTCATCCCGGCGCACGAAGAGCTTGAACATGGCGCTGCCGCCTGCATTCATGAACCAGACGGAAAGCGAGCGGCGTCCGTGAAAATTGCGATCAACGAAGGCGATGGATGCGCAATTGTCCTTCTTGATATGCCCGCCGATGGGGCTGTCGCCATGAATGTTGAACCAGCCATGGCCTTCCGTGCCTTCCGGCAGATGGCCGGGAACTTCAAAGACGATGTCGGGCGTCTGGACGATCATCAAAACTTCGCCCCATGAGCGCAGCTCGTTCCAGATGTCCAGAAACCGTTCGGCAGGCGACGAAACGGCGGCCCCATCAGGTAGGACGGCCAGTACGTCTGCCGGTGTGACGCCAGCGGTGGCCGCAATGGCTTCCACCACGCCGTCGGGCTTTTCGGCAAGGGCTGCGCGTGCGCGCTCAGCAACGGTCCCGTCACTCATGCCTGTGCCGCCACCGGCAGGTCTTCACCGTTCTGGCCTTCGTGGATGATCACATCGAAGCCTTCGAAGTGCGGGCCGGAGAGATACTCGACCTTACCGCGATTGTTGCCGGCATTGGCATGTGCGGCGCGAAACTGCTCGGACTTTGTCCATGCGGTAAAATCGTCCTTGGTCGCCCAGACGGTATGGGAGGCGTAGAGTGTGTGATCTTCCGCCTTGGCACCCTTGAGCATATGAAACTCCAGATAACCCGGCATCTCGCTCAGATGGCGCTTGCGCTCACGCCAGATGGTTTCAAAAGCATCTTCAAAGCCCGGCACGACGCGGAACCGGTTCATGGCAATAAACATCGATAGTCTCCCTTCACGTTGCGGCAACCCCGGCGCCAGTACGGGCACCGTTACCCCTGAATGAGGGAGATATTAAAGATAACAAAAATAGTCAACTTATCGGATTGTGTGGTGTTTAAAGATGTGTAATTAACTCAAGTTATATGGCGTGCAGGCTGTGGCACGCCGCATCGTTCAGGATCATGTCATGCCATTTTCATCACTCCGCTCCTTCGCTGTCGCTGCCGTTCTTCCCGTTGCAGTGACGCTTTCTCCTGCCATCTCTACAGCCTCGGAGGCGGGAAATCCGCAGGCGAAACGCATCGTGGCGGTTGGCGGTACGATTACCGAAATTCTCTACGCTCTTGGTGCAGGTGACCGCGTCGTGGCGCGGGATTCGACCAGCACTTTTCCGGAACAAGCGCTGACGAAGCCCGACATCGGTTACATGCGTGCGCTGTCTTCGGAAGGCATCCTGTCGCAGAAGCCAGACCTCATTTTGTCGGAAGAGGGTGCCGGGCCTGCCGATGTGATCGGCATTCTCAAAGCCAGCGAAGTCCCGATGGTGACGATCGACACGCCGCCCTTGCCGAATGCGATCGCCAAGAAAATCGAGGATGTGGGTTCGGCTGTGGGTCTTAGCGACAAGGCGAAAGCTATTGCCGCTGACGTGGATGCCGGTCTCGATGCTTTGGCGAGCGACGTTGCCGCGGTGGGCGAGAAGAAGAAACGCGTGCTGTTCGTTCTGTCGACGGCTGGCGGGCGCATCATGGCGGCGGGCAAGGATACGGAAGCCGCAGCCATCATCGAGATGGCGGGTGGCGTCAATGCTGCGCAGGAGATTACCGGCTACAAGCCGCTGACCGATGAAGCCGTGATTGCGGCGGCGCCCGATGTCGTGCTGACCATGCAGCGCGGCAACCATGGCGGCAGCCCGGATGAGGTCTTCGGTTTGCCCGCGTTTCAATCCACACCGGCAGCCGCCACCAAGGCGCTTATCAGCATGGACGGTCTCTACCTCATTGGTTTCGGCCCGCGTACACCCGCGGCAGGTCGTGAACTGGCGTCCAAGCTCTATCCGGAAATCGTCAAGCCATGAGCGTGCTGGCCGCAGCGCCGGTGGCAGAGAAGGTCGCAGGCGACCGTTCGCGAAGGGGCGTCGTTGCGCTGGCGGCGCTTTGCCTGTGTCTGGTCTTTGCCTGCTTCGTTTCTCTTGCCAGCGGGCCTACCGGCGTCGGTCTTCATGAATTATGGCTCTATTTCACTGGGCATGCTGACAGCATGGATGCCCGCGACCGGGTCATTCTCGAGGCGGTACGCCTGCCACGCACAGGGCTGGGCCTGATGATCGGTGGGGGGCTCGCCGTTTCCGGCGCCATGATGCAGGGCCTGTTTCGCAACCCCCTGGCTGATCCCGGTCTGATCGGCATCACCTCCGGTGCGGCTCTGTTTGCCGTGGCCGCTTTGGCGCTGGGCGGGAGTCTGCTTGCGCCACTGGCGCTTTTCTTCGGCGCTCACTTCCTGCCGCTGATGGCGTTTTTCGGCGGGCTGATCAACACGTTGCTGCTCTACATGATCGCCACCCGCAATGGCTCCACGTCGACCACCGTTCTCGTGCTGGCCGGAATTGCCATCGCCGCGCTGAGTGCGGCCCTGATGGGCCTGATGATGTTCGTTGCCGATGACAGGGCTCTGAGGGACATCACGTTCTGGAGCCTCGGTTCGCTGGGCGGTGCGACGACACTCAAGATATGGACGACATTGCCGTTCATCCTCGTCATCCTAGCCAGCATTCCCTTCGTATCCAAGGGGCTCGATGCCTTGATTCTGGGCGATGCCGTTGCGTTTCACATGGGCATTCCGGTTCAGCGGCTGAAGCGGGTCGTCATCGTCGTGGTTGCGGCGGCTTGTGGCGCAAGCGTTGCGGCGGCGGGCTCCATCGGCTTTGTCGGCATCGTCGTGCCGCATCTTCTGCGACTGGTCATCGGTTCGTCGCATCGGTTCCTGCTTCCGGCGTCTGCTCTTGGTGGCGCTGCTCTGCTGTTACTGGCGGATAGTTTTGCGCGCACCGTGGCCGCCCCTGCCGAGCTTCCCATCGGTGTGGTGACGGCGCTGATCGGCGCGCCGGTGTTTCTGTTTTTATTGTTGGGCCGAGGCAATGGTCTGGGTTTGAGGAACGTGTCATGATTTCCACCCGAGGTGTTACCGTCACCAGATCCGGACGCCGGTTGCTGGACGACGTCTCCGTCAACCTGACGCCCGGCACCTTCAGTGTCATCATTGGGCCCAATGGCGCTGGCAAATCCACCTTGATGAAAGTTCTGTCCGGCGAGATGCGGGCAGATGCCGGACATGTCGCCTATGGCAGCATCGACATGAACCTGTTCAAGCCAGCGCAACTGGCCCGTCTTCGCGCCGTGTTGCCGCAAAGCACGGTCCTGTCATTTCCCTTCACCGCACTGGAAATCGTGCGCATGGGTGCAGTGGCGCAGGGTTCCCTTCAACCGGAAGAGCAGGCGCGGGCAGCACTGGCAAAGGTCGGGCTGAGCGGGTTCGAAGGCCGCGCCTACAACATGTTGTCGGGCGGGGAGCAGCAGCGGGTCCAGTTCGCGCGTGCATTGGCACAGGTTCCGTCTGCCGTCGAAAACGGCGAGGCGAGGGCGCTTCTGCTGGATGAGCCCACATCGAGCCTCGATCTTGGCCACCAGATTTCCGTGCTGGAAACCGCGCGTGATTTTGCAATGGGGGGCGGCACGGCGCTTGCCGTACTGCACGATCTCAATCTGGCCGCCGAATTCGCAGATCAACTTATCGTCATGCATCGCGGCAAGATCACCGCCTGCGGTTCTGCCAGGGACACCATCAACGACGAAACGATCGCACGGGTTTACGGCATCGGCGGAACCGTCGGGCGCATTCCGGCGAGCCACATTCCCTATGTCCTGCCGCAGTCACGCCATCGCTGACTGCGCAAGGCTGCATCAAGGCTCCGGGCGGGTGGTGACGTAAAGTGCCGCACCCAGCATGACAACGGCAACAATGGTTGCTCTCAGCGCGCTCGGTTCGGTGCCGAACCAGAACAGCGCGTAACTCATTGTCATCAAAGACACAGCGGCGATCTTGGCCTTGCGCGGAATAGCCCCCTTTTCACGCCAGTTGCGAAGCGAGGGACCGAATCTGGGATGCGACAGAAGCCAGTTTTCAAGTCTTGGAGACGATTTGGAGAAGCACCAGAGCGCGATAAGCAGAAACGGCGTGGTCGGCAAGACGGGCAGAAACGCACCGACGATGCCGGTGGCGACCATGAGCCAGCCAAGACAGAGATAGAGGATGCGCATAGCTGCCGGTATCATGAGTTTGATCGTCATGATAGAGGAAAACATGCCCGGTTTCGGTGGCGTGACGACGTCGATCACGAAGGCCGGAACGGTGACAAGGGTTGAAAGTCTCCGCTTCAGCCGTTATCTGCCTGCCCGGACGCCCGCGGCATAAGCGGGCCACCACGATGCAGAAAGAAGGAAACACCATGGCCAAACTTATTCACTCTATGGTCCGGGTGCTGGACGAGAAGCGTTCGGTGGGTTTTTACAAGCAGGTTTTCGATCTTGACGTGGCAGAGCGTTTCGAGTTCGAAACCTTCACGCTGGTCTATCTCAAGAATGCCGATGGCGACTTCGAGCTGGAATTGACGATCAACAAAGGCCGCGAAGTGCCCTACGCGCTGGGCGATGGCTATGGCCACATCGCCGTCAGCGTCGAAGACGTAGATGCCGAACATGCCCGCCTGACGGAGCTTGGCCTTTCAGTCGGCAAGATCGTCAATGCGGAATACAAGGGCGCGCCATTCGCGAAATACTTCTTCATTTGCGACCCGGATGGGTACAAGATCGAAGTGCTCGAGCGCGGCAACCGTTTTAAGTAATACGAGGTTCTCCATGGCAGAGACAGGCGTCAAACTGGGAGAGAGCTGGAAACACGTTCTTTCCGCGGAATTCGCCAGCCCCTACATGGTCAAGCTCAAAGAGTTTCTGCTGGCTGAGAAAACGGCCGGCAAACGCATCTTTCCCAAGGGCA
The DNA here is from genome assembly GCF_001422245.1 of Rhizobium sp. Leaf262. Classification (GTDB taxonomy): domain Bacteria; phylum Pseudomonadota; class Alphaproteobacteria; order Rhizobiales; family Rhizobiaceae; genus Agrobacterium. The sequence goes on along the minus strand of NZ_LMMM01000018.1, from coordinate 85,634 downwards.
GCGAATATTTCCGCGCTCTGGATCTCACGCCGCTGGATGAGGTGAAGGTCGTGATTCTCGGCCAGGACCCCTATCACGGCGCGGGGCAGGCGCATGGCCTGTGCTTTTCCGTACAACCGGGTGTGCGTGTTCCGCCGTCGCTCGTCAACATCTACAAGGAATTGCAGAGCGATCTCGGCATTTCCCCGGTCAAGCACGGTTTTCTCGAAAGCTGGGCCAAACAGGGCGTGCTGCTGCTCAACAGCGTACTGACGGTAGAGGAAGCCCGTGCGGCGTCCCACCAGGGGCAGGGCTGGGAGAAATTCACCGATGCCATCATTCGCACCGTCAATGACGAATGCGACGGCGTTGTCTTTCTGCTGTGGGGCTCCTATGCGCAGAAGAAAGCGGCCTTTGTAGACCAGACGAAGCATCTGGTTCTCAAGTCGCCGCACCCGTCGCCGCTATCGGCCCATAACGGCTTTTTCGGGAACCACCATTTTTCCAAGGTCAACGCGTTTCTGGTCTCGAAAGGCCGGGAGCCCATCGACTGGCAGCTGCCAGCTGATGTCTGAGCCCCTCACGCCAACTGCAACCTATTTGACCACATTGATCTCGGACACATAGTCGCGAACGATACCGTCGTCGGATGATGCCCGGATAACGACCTTGTCTCGACCGATATATCCCTTTTGAGACGTGTAGTAGGCAACGGTTCCCATCACCTCTTTGCCTGTGCAAAGCCTGTAATCGCCGGAAAACTTGCCTTCGACTTTTTCGTGAACGATATCGACCCTGCCGTGTTGAGGAGGATCGATGACGCGCATTTCCGCAAGTGTGCGCATGTTGCAATCGCGCTTCACAATGGCAACTCGACTGATTTTGAGACGATCACCGCTGACAGCCGTCTTTTGAAACGAATATTGTTTCACGCCATCGGCGTTGGTGGTGACGCAACTCGATAGCGCCGCTGAAATTGTCAAAACCAAAGCTGCATTAACCGCAAATCTATTCACGATCCACTCCAGTAGCAAAGTTGTGATGTGAAACTAGATCCGAGCCAACGGCAGTCAAGTTAAATTAACGTAAGGAACGGGCTCGGTGCAGGGGGGCGGGAAAACTGTGCCCTCGGTGGCCAGGCGAAATCCGCGACCTTGCGCAAAAACAGCTTTGCACTTTTAAATTGACTGCTTTAAAGATAACCGGACTATAATCTGAAGGATTTAAGCCGGTGCTTCTGTCTGCGCAAACATCTGTCGCTCTTCCCGATCCATCCGCCATTGTCGATGCTTTTCACGAGCATTTTGCCGAGTATATGACGATGACCCGTGACGGCGCGGCGGTGCATTTCGAGGCGGATTATGGCAATGGCACGTTCGGTGCCGAAGACGGGCGCTTTGCGGCACGGATCAATTGCGTTTCGGAAAATGTGCTGCTGTCCGTCAAGGCCATGGTGGCCGAACATATCGTCGAGTTCACGGGCGATACGTCTCTGGATTTCCGCTGGGAAGGCCATGGCTCCGAGTTGCGGGAACTGCCCAACCTGTTCACCGGGCGGGTGGTGCGGGCTTACAATCTGACACCAAGGATGCGCCGAGTTGTCATCGCCATCGACAAAGGGATCGAGCGCTTGCTGAGCGGTGGTCTGCATATCCGCATTCTTATCCTGCCCGATCAGGCGCGTGCGCCCGTCTGGCCGCATCTTTCCAAGACCGGTGCCATCGTCTGGGCGCAGGGCGAGGACGAACAGGCACGCCGCGTCTATACGATCCGCTCCGGCGATATAGCCCGTGGCGAAATCGACCTCGATTTCGTTATGCATGAGGGTGATTCCATGCCCGGCGCGCATTTTGGTGCGACGGCTGGCGCAGGCGATATCGTCGGCATCGTTGGACCTGGAGGCGAGCTGCCCGATGCGGAAACCTACGTGTTTGCAGGTGATGAGACTGCCCTTCCAGCCATGTTGCGCATGGCGCAGGAACTGCCTGCGGGCAAGTCGCTGACCGTCTATGCCGAAATCGACGATGAAAAAGAGCGCCAGGTGTTCACCTCTAAAGCCGAGGTCGATTGGAACTGGCTATATCGCCATGGCAAGCCTGCCGGAACGTCCGGCCTTCTGGAGCAATCGCTTCGCCGACATGCCTGGAACGGTCACAAAGGGTTGCATGTCTTCGTGGGCTGCGAAAAGAACGAGGCTCGCGCCATCAAGAAGATGCTCGGCGATGATTCCGGGCTGCCGAAATCCGTTCTGCACAGCGCCGGTTATTGGGTAAAGGGTGCCAATGACGATCACTAGGAGTGGTCGCGTCATTTAATGAACGATCTCTCGCGTTCGTTTCCAATTTGAGAACAATCCGTTCTGAACGTTCGGTCTGTACGAACGCGGCGATCTGCACCATCTTGTGCCCATGAACGAAGGGCGACGCGTTTCCGCGAGCCCAGCAAGAGAGGGGTTTTGAGATGATCGACCAGATCAAGGGTTTGCACCACGTTACGTCCATGGCCGCGAGTGCAAGCGGCAACAATCATTTTTTCACAGACACGCTGGGTCTGCGGCGCGTCAAGAAGACCGTCAACTTCGACGCTCCGGATGTCTATCATCTCTACTACGGAGATGAAGTCGGTACTCCCGGCTCCGTCATGACCTACTTTCCGTTTCCCCACATTGCTCGTGGTCGTCAAGGCACGGGCGAGGTCGGCACCACCCTGTTTTCGGTTCCTGAGGGTTCGCTGGGTTACTGGCAGGACCGTCTGGCCAAGGCCAATGTCGACGGCCTGAAAGCGGATGAAGCCTTCGGGAACAAGCGCCTGCATTTTGCCGGGCCCGACGGCGATGGTTTTGCACTGGTGGAGATCAGGGATGATGAGCGGGCGCAGTGGACCGACAATGGGGTCGGGGCTGACCATGCCATCCGCGGCTTTCAGGGTGCGTCCCTGCGGCTTCAGGATGAAGGTGCAACCGCAGAACTAATGAAATTCATGGGCTATCAGGAAATCGACCGTCAGGACGGCGTTCTGCGGCTTGGCATTCCCGGCGGCAACGGTGCCGATGTGATCGATATCGAGACGATGCCCAATATTTCCGGCGCACGGCTTGGTGCGGGTTCGGTTCACCATATCGCCTTTGCGGTTGAGAATCGCGAAAAGCAGCTGGAAGTCCGCAAGGCGCTACTGGACACGGGCTATCAGGTAACGCCGGTCATCGATCGCGATTACTTCTGGGCGATCTATTTCCGCACTCCCGGTGGCGTCCTGTTCGAGGTTGCGACCAATGAGCCCGGCTTCGACCGCGACGAAGACACCGCGCATCTGGGCGAGGCATTGAAGCTGCCTTCGCAGCACGAGCATCTGCGTGCCACGCTGGAGCAGCATCTTGAGCCGTTGGCAGACGGCGCGAACTAAATCATTGGAGGCTTGCGGCGCAACCGCTGCAAGCCGTCCCAGGGAGACTTCCATGACCAAGGATAATTACCTTCACAAGGTTCGGGCCGGTGCGCCCGGACAACCGGCTTTTTTTGTCTTTCACGGCACGGGCGGTGACGAGAACCAGTTCTTCGATTTCGGCACACGATTGCTGCCGAACGCAACGGTTGTCTCTCCCCGCGGCGACGTGTCGGAGTTCGGCGCGGCCCGGTTTTTTCGCAGAACGGCAGAGGGTGTCTATGACATGGCCGATCTCGAGCGTGCCACGCAAAAGATGGCCGATTTCGTGACGGCCCACCGCAATGACCATGAATCAGGTCCCGTGCTGGGGCTCGGCTTCTCCAACGGTGCGAATATTCTGGCCAATGTTCTGATCGAATGTCCTGACCTGTTCGATGCCGCTGTGCTGATGCACCCGCTGATACCGTTCGAGCCAAAGCTCGCACCTGCACCGGCATCTCGTCGCGTATTGATCACTGCGGGCGAGAGCGACCCGATCTGCCCGGTGCCGTTGACCAATGCGCTGGCCAGTTACCTCAAGGCGCAGGGCGGTACGGTGGAGACGGAATGGCATGCTGGCGGGCATGAAATTCGTGGGAATGAAATCGAAGCAGCCAAGGCGTTTTTGACGCCTTATGTTTGACGGGTTCGAGAAAGCTTTGACCAAGCCCAAGGATGACGTTGGAGAGGTAGGTGACCTCCATCCAACGGCAGACCTTGCGTGAAGTCCCCTGGACTGATGCAAGCTAAGAAGCCCTTACCGGTACCCGCAATCCTGCAACTGCTTCTCATAGCGGATGGCCATGTTGGCAGAGCGGCGGGCCGCCTGCTGGATGGCCCGGTTGTTGCGCCAGACGCCGTTTGAATATCCCGCATGGCCGGAGTAGTAGGCGAGATAAAGATTATAGGGATCGTTCAGCGCAATGCCATTCTGGCGGTTGCTTTTGGCGTGATACCAGCCGACGAAATGGATGGCATCGGTGAAGTCGGTGCGGCTTGCATTCCAGCGACCGGTTTCACGCTGATAGACCTTCCAGGTGCCGTCCAGCGCCTGCGCATAGCCATAGGCGGTGGATTTGCGTCCCCACGGAATGAAACCAAAAAGCTTGTTGCGCGGCGGTCTGGCATAGGGCTGGAAACTGGATTCCGTATAGATCGTCGCCATCATGACGGGGACGGGTACACCGAACTCCCGTTGTGCGGCTTCTGCGTCTTTTTTCCAGTTGTTGAATATGCCGTTCCGCTGTTCGAATATTGCGCAGGCGTTGGTGATCTGCGACGGGGCCGTCGCGCAACCTGCCAGAACAGTCAAAAGAAGAACGACGACAAATACACCACGCATCGCGAAACCTCTCGTTCCGCGCATTACTAAATTGTAAATGTTAATGGTCGGTTTTGAGACAAGGTTAATTCAAATAGGATCTATTAACCTTTTATTAGGCCGCTCATTCCAGGGCGGTTAAAGCCGTTCCATACATGCCGCCATCTGATAGAGCGCAAGCCCTGCCGCTGTGGCTGCATTCAGGCTATCGAGCTGCTTGGACTGGGCGATATGGGCGGTGTGGAAGCGCGACAGCACCTGCTCAGGCAGGCCATCACCTTCTGTTCCGATGACGAGCGCCATACGCCGGGAAGCCGGGATATGACGGATTTCGGTATCGCCTGCGGGCGAGAGGCTCCAGATATCGAAGCCTTCCGTGGCCAATGTTTCCAGCATGCCCAGCGCATCGCCGCCGCGGTGGTAGGGCACTGAGAGGACCGACCCGACGGAAACCCGCAGCGATTTGCGGTAGAGTGGATCGCAGCAGGTGGAATCCAGAAACATGGCATCCGCATGAAAGGCGGCGGCGTTGCGAAACATGGCGCCAAGATTATCGTGGTTGGAAATACCGCAACCCGCCAGCACCAGCGAAGATGCGGGCAATTGCCGGATCGTGTCCGTCAGGGTCTTTTCACCGTTGCGTTTTCCAACTGCCAATATACCGCGATGCAGATGAAAGCCGACGATGGCGTCCAGCACACCGGCTTTGGCCACATAGATGGGAACATCGCTTGGAAAGGCACTCAGAATATTGGAAACGCCCGTAAGGCGGTTCTCGAGTATCAGAATGCTCTCCGCCGCAAATTCTCCGCCTGACGTATGAGCCGCTGCCAGCATGCGCAGCACGACGGTGCCTTCCACGATGAACCGACCCTGCCGGCCGGTCAGATCGCGCTCGCGAATGTCGCGAAAGGCAGCGATGCGCGGATCGTCTGCATCATCTATAACGGTGAGGGCCAATTCACCGGGCATCGACGGTGATGTCTGCCACAAAGCGGCCTGCCTGCACATTGAAGACAAGCGCCTTGCGCGTGCCGTTGGCGAGCCGCCCATAAAACAGCATGTCGCCATTGGCGAAGGACACGTTTTCGATGACGAACCCCTGCGGCAGGCTTGCTGTGGCGGAAACGGGCGCGTCGGCGGGAACGGTGGGGCCGTTGCCCGTGGTGGCGGTCGTTGCTGTTCTGGATGGTCCCATCGCCTTGTAGACAACGGCACCGAAGACAGCCATAAGGCTGATAAACATTACGGAGCCCGACACGATCTGCAAACGGATCATCTTGCGGCGAACTTTTTCCATGGCCGGGTCTAACGGCTTGTCGTCCTGTTCGTCTTGCTCGATCTGCGTCATCGGGATCCTTGGATATTGCTGATTGATCGGAAACATAAGAATGAACGACCCCTTTAAACAAGGCGGAGACGCAAGGAAAGTCCTGATTGCTGGCGACGACGCCGAAGGACGTCTGGACGCGTGGCTCGCTGCCGAAGTCGGGGGCGATCTTTCGCGCAGTCGCATCAAGGCGCTGATCGAACAGGGTGCCGTCTTTGTGAACGGTACGGCGATCACCGAGCCGAAGAAAAAGATACGCGTCGGCGACAGCGTCGAAATCACGATGCCCGAACCGGAAGACCCCGAACCCAAGGGTGAAGATATTCCGCTGCAGGTGGAATATGAGGATGACGACCTGATCGTCCTGATGAAGCCAGCCGGTCTCGTCGTGCATCCCGGTGCGGGTAACTGGACCGGGACGCTGGTGAATGCACTCATCCACCATTGCGGCGACAGTCTTTCCGGGATTGGCGGGGTGAAACGTCCTGGCATCGTTCATCGCCTGGACAAGGAAACCAGCGGCGTCATGGTGGTGGCGAAGAATGACGATGCCCACCGTCACCTTGCTGCACAATTTGCCGACCATGGCCGCACCGGCCCGCTCGAACGCGCCTATAAGGCGATCGTCTGGGGTCGTCCCAAAACCCTGCGCGGCACCATCGATGCAGCCTTGGGGCGCGGTGCGGACCGGACCAAGCGGGCCGTCAAACGCGAAGATACCGACGATGCGCGCGAAGCGATCACCCACTACGAAGTGATCGAACGTTATCACGAAAAGGCCGATGCCACGGCGCTTGCCTCGTTGGTGGAGTGCCGCCTCGAAACCGGGCGCACGCACCAGATTCGCGTGCACATGGCCCATATCGGCCATCCCCTGATCGGCGATCCTGAATATGGCGCTGCATTTCGCACCAAGGCCAATCTGCTGCCCGAAGAAACGAAGCTGGTTGTAAACCGGTTTTCACGACAGGCCCTGCATGCCTATCTCTTGGCTTTCGAACACCCCCGCACGGGCGAGGTGATGGAATTCGAAACCGACATGCCTGACGACATGGACGCGCTGGCGCAGGCCCTTCGAGGCTGATCAATGCCCAACATCCGACACAGTTGCTTTGGGAGGCGGCGCCTCCCGAAGGAGCGGATGTTTGCCCGATGGCTTATGTAAGCAACAGAAAATCATCATAAATTAGATTATAATAAGTTTCTGAAATTACTGAGGCCGTTACTGGTCTCATTTTCGCTCTATTGAGCCATAATTTTTGCGTTGCAATAAAGTTTCGGGTTTTGAGTCTTCAAGACTTCGAGCGTCCAGCTATCCTGAGTTGAAATATTTCATTTCTTCTCTGTCCTCAGCATGAAGAATTACGGGATGAAGCGCGATGAACGTGAACGACCGAAAATTTATCTTTCATGATCTCCAGAAAATAGAAGGTTATATTGATCCTCCCGATGCGTTGGTATTTACCGCATTGTTGCAGGCCCAGAACAGGAAGGCGCTGAAAGGCGGGGTTGCCGAGATCGGTATCTTCTATGGACGATCCTATTTCCTTCTGCGCAAAGTCATCGGCAATGATGGCGACGTGCTGGCTGTGGACCTGTTTGACATCGAAGACGCCGATGGCACCCGCCGGCAATATGAGCGGTTTCTGGACAATGGTCGGCGACTGGACCTCAAGGTCGATGAGGACCTGGTGATACGCGGCGACAGCACGCAGCTCGACCCCGACGTCGTGTTGGAAAAGGTCGGAAAGGTGCGGTTCTTCAGCATCGATGGCGGGCATATGCTGCACCATGTGCTGGCGGACAGCAACCTTGCCATGAATGTGCTGGCCGATCACGGCGTCATCGTCTTTGACGATACGTTCAATCCACAATGGCCGGAAGTGACAGTGGGCGTTGCGGACTTTCTACGAGCGCAGGGCGACAAATTCAGCGCTTTCTGCATGACAAAGTACAAGACCTATGTCTGTCGCCGCGAGTATCATGATTTTTACGAGGCGGCGATCGACAAGGCATCTGAACTGACGGCTTTCGACCATGTGGAAACCGAGTTTCTGGGCTCCAAGGTCACGCGGCTCCACAATCCCATGCGCCGCCGCATGATCTACGAATTGATGATACGCTCCGGCTTCACGAATTTTTCGGAACGAATTTATCGCTGACAGGTTTTCACGGTAACTGAGAGCGAGTTATTTTATAACGTGCGCATGCCTGCGTACGCTTGAATCAAGTGTGCGCAATACATATCTGGACATGTGGGTTCATGCGGGGTCGATATCCGACCCGCGACAGTGGCTTGCCCGAAAGGGGAGCCAGCCCAGAACAAAGATAAGGGGGTGCTTTATGGCCCGCAATAGTTTGCCTTCAATTACTGCCGGTGAAGCCGGTCTGAACCGTTACCTGGACGAAATTCGCAAGTTCCCGATGCTGGAGCCGCAAGAAGAATACATGCTCGGCAAGCGTTACGCCGAACATGGTGACCGCGACGCTGCCCACCGTCTGGTAACGAGCCATTTGCGACTCGTGGCAAAGATCGCCATGGGTTATCGTGGTTACGGCCTACCCATCGGCGAAGTCGTATCCGAGGGCAATGTGGGCCTGATGCAGGCGGTCAAAAAGTTCGACCCGGAACGAGGCTTCCGCCTGGCGACCTACGCCATGTGGTGGATCAAGGCATCCATTCAGGAATATATCCTGCGGTCATGGTCGCTGGTCAAAATGGGCACGACCGCCAACCAGAAGCGTCTGTTCTTCAATCTGCGCCGTCTGAAGGGGAAAATTCAGGCCATCGATGATGGTGATCTGAAGCCCGAACATGTGTCTGAGATTGCGACCAAACTTCAGGTGTCCGAAGAAGAGGTCATTTCCATGAACCGCCGCCTGCACGGCGATGCTTCGCTCAACGCGCCGATCAAGGCTGCGGAAGGCGAGGCGGGCCAGTGGCAGGATTGGTTGGTCGATGACCATGACAGCCAGGAAACCGTGCTAATCGAGCAGGACGAGTTGGAGACCCGCCGGCGCATGCTGGCGAAGGCGATGGGCGTGCTCAATGAGCGTGAGCGTCGTATCTTCGAAGCAAGACGTCTGTCGGAAGATCCGGTTACGCTCGAAGACCTGTCGACGGAATTCGATATCAGCCGTGAGCGCGTTCGTCAGATCGAGGTTCGCGCCTTTGAGAAGGTTCAGGAAGCTGTCCAGAAAGAAGCGCTAGAGGCTGCGAAGGCTTTGCGCGTAGTCGACGCCTGATCGTCTAAACAGTTCGCTTAAGCAAAAAGCCTCGGATGTTTCCATCCGAGGCTTTTTTGATTCAGGCGATCTGATTATTGACCCGTTGCCGGGACCGCTGCGCTCCACTCGCGCAGCGCGGTTTCGAACGCGGCCTTGCCGTCTGCACCCTTTTGCAGGGTCAGCAGGGCGCGGCGACCGTTACGATATGACACCGGAATATCAATCCAGTCGCGTGTCCGCATCAGCTCCAGATTGGTCTTCAACGCATCCGGAAAATCATTGAGCGCGATCATGTGAAAGTCATCGGTGATCTTGGCGGGGACCGCGATGAGTGCGTTACCACGATCCTGCTCAGTGCTTTTCATCGCAATGCGCTGAACGCTGTCGATCGCCCCGCCCTCGAAACCTGCGCCGACAGAGAAGACGATCTCGACAAGGTGGCTTGCAGGAAGCGACGGATCGGTGTTGCGCTTGAAGGTGATGAGCGCGCTGAGGCCCCGTCCGGGAATGGTGATCTGGCCCTGAACGGTTGCTGAAGGCTTTCCATTGGCGTCCTGCTCGTTCTGCAACGACCATGATACCGTGCCTTCGATGGCCGTCGGGACCGTCTGACCCAGCACTTCCTCGTAGAGGAACATGCGATGGCCGGACGCTGCCGCAGGCTGCTGCGCGGCGGGCACCTGTCCGGCAGGTGCAGTGGTGCCGGCTGGTGCAGTCTGCGCCGATGCAGGAGGAGCTTCCTCGTTCTGCACGTAGACTGACTGTCCCTCTGCCGTCACCGGCTGGCCGTTGACGCCGGGGCCTGCGCCTTCGTCCTTTTCCGTTCCGTCGGCAAGAAGTCGCTGGGTAAACTTGGTGCCGCTGACAGAGCCATCATCGACCGCTGCCGTTTGCGTCGGCGTTGCTGGCTGCTGACCATTGGCATTCGGCTGCGCAGGCGTGGTGGTCGCTGGTGGGGTTGCCGTGTTGGACGCGGTGTTGGTCGGGGTGGATGGCGTCGTCGTCCCCGTCTGTGCAGACTGGACAAGACCGCCGACCATGTCGTTCAAGGCATCTCTGTTGACCCAGAGTGCATAGGCGCCACCAGCCAGCAGGACGACACCGCACAGAGAAAGAACCAGCCCGGCATAATTACGGCGCGGTTTCTTCTTGGTTCTGTAAGCTGCTGCCGGAATACCATCCGAGGAAATTCCGGAGTCGAATTCGTTCTTGTTGCCGTTGGCAGAGGTGTTGCCGGAGGCGCCGTCGTAACCGATCAGCTCTTCCAGATCATCCCAGGGGGTGCGTTCCTTGTCGTCCTTTTGTCCGGCCTGTGGCGCGAAAGGATCGTCATCGGCACGCGGCAGGCCGGGGGTGGTCTTTGCAGGCAGATCGAGCGACGTGTCCTGGAAATAGGTCGAGTAGTCCTCGACAATGGCGCGGGACTGCTGCTTTGCCTCAGACTTGGGCTCGTCTTCCACGCGATGGTCGACATTGTCGCCGAATTGCGGCGCATCGCCGAAGTGGACATCGTCGTGGCGCGGTTCGTCGTGAACGGTCTCGGAGCTGCTGTCCTGATAATAGGGTGAGGGTGCTGCGTAGCTTGCTGCATAGGGAAGCGGCGTGTTTTCGTGGAACACGTCGCCGTCGGCATGAGGAGCCGGCTCTTCATGCGTTACCTCGGCAGGATAGTGCACGGGCTCTTCGGCCTGATGAGCCCAGGCCTGTTCGGCAGGCGTGTCCTGACCGACCCAGTTTTCGTGGGCATGCTCTTCCGGTTCAGCCTGTTGCGGCTCAGCTTCAGGCTCGGCGTGCTCTACCGTCTCGTAAGGTTCCGGCACATGGCGGGGCTCTTCCGTGGCCGTCGTGAAATAGGTGGGTGCTTCTTCAACAGGCGCTGCGTCGACAGGCTCCGGCTCGACGTAGCGTTCATGTGCAACCGTTTCCTGGTCTTCGTCCTGCGCAGCGTATTGCGGCTCATGATCGTATTCGACCGGCGCTACGGGAGCAGGTTCTGCGGCGACGTCGTCGTTTTCCTCGTCCTGACGCTGGTCCCTGGCAACCTCTTCCTCGTAATAGGGGGAGGAAACATCCGGTGCGGCGGGTGCAGCAACCGGCGCATCATAGGACTGGTCTTCTTCCGCAGCCGGAAGGGCTTCGGAATATTCACCCTCGACTTCGGCAATTGCCGTGTCCAGTTTGAGAATCTGCCGCTTCAACAATTCTTCGGGCGGGCGCGGCTTCATGTTTTCGAGCTGGCGCACGACTGCGCTACGCGCCTTGTCGTACACCTTCGCCCGGTTTTCGGGAGTATTGTTCGCCAAGCCATCCACGGCCTTGCGAATGACTGCTACAAAATCCGCCATAAGCACTTTCTCGTCGAGGCCAACGACGTACTGGCCCGATATGGTTTATGAATTTCGATCGTCGAGGACTTTAGTCCTCAAACGGATCAGTCACAAGTATTGTGTCGTCACGCTCGGGGCTGGTTGACAGCAGCGCGACAGGCGCACCGATCAATTCTTCGACCTGACGCACGTATTTAATAGCTTGTGCAGGCAAATCCGCCCATTTGCGGGCGCCGACCGTGGACTCTTTCCAGCCTTCGAGCGTGATGTAGATTGGCTCGACGCGGGCTTGCGCGCCCTGGCTTGCGGGAAGATGATCGATTTCCTGCCCGTCGAGCTTATAGCCTACGCAGATCTTCAGCTCTTCGAGGCCATCGAGAACATCAAGCTTTGTCAGGGCAATTCCGGTGATGCCGTTGGTCGCGACCGACTGGCGGACCAGAGCAGCGTCGAACCAGCCGCACCGGCGCTTGCGGCCCGTGACGGTGCCAAACTCATGGCCCTTTTCACCCAGGAACTGGCCGACTTCGTCGTTGAGTTCCGTCGGGAAGGGACCCTCACCAACGCGCGTCGTGTAAGCCTTGGTAATGCCGAGGATATAGCCGAGCGAGCCCGGACCCATGCCGGAGCCGGCAGCGGCCTGTCCGGCAACGGTGTTGGACGACGTCACATAGGGATAGGTGCCGTGGTCGATGTCGAGCAGAGAACCCTGCGCGCCTTCGAACAGGATGCGCTCACCGGCGCGACGCTTCTTGTCCAGCAGCAACCAAACGGTTTCGCTGAAAGGCAGGATGCGATCGGCAACCGATGTCAGTTCTTCCATGATTGTTTCATGGCTGACTTCGGCAGCGCCAAAGCCGCGACGCAGCGCATTGTGGTGCGTCAGAATGCGGTCGACCTTGGCGGAAAGCGCTTCCTTGTCTTCCAGATCCATGACGCGGATGGCGCGACGGCCAACCTTGTCTTCATAGGCAGGGCCGATCCCACGGCGGGTAGTGCCGATCTTGGTGCCGCTGTTGGAGGCCGCGTCTTCACGCATACCGTCCAGTTCGCGGTGCAGGGAAAGAATGAGGGTCGCATTGTCGGCGATGCGGAGATTGTCAGGCGATACTTTGACGCCCTGTGCTTCCAAACGGCCGATTTCGGCGATCAGCGCATGTGGGTCGACCACGACGCCATTGCCGATGACGCCGAGTTTGCCCGGACGCACGACGCCAGAAGGCAGAAGCGACAGCTTGTAGCTGACGCCATCGATAACAAGCGTATGACCTGCATTATGACCGCCCTGATAGCGCACGACGACGTCGGCGCGCTCCGAAAGCCAGTCAACAATCTTACCCTTGCCTTCATCGCCCCACTGCGAGCCGACCACCACGACATTCGTCATTTCTTGCTTTCCTGCTCATGGCGTCAAAAAAACGCCCCTAACTCAAACCCGCGAATGTATACTGCGTTGTTTTGCGGAAAGCGACCCTGTTTATGCGGCGAAACCTTGCTTTTTCCGCGGCATTTCAATGCCATTGCCATTTCCGGGGTACTATCGGCGCTTGCAGAAGACGAATCGGCGGTGCAGAACTGCGTGGCGTCTACAGTCGAAAGTCGAAATTTCGTGTCATCCAGAGCATATCTTGTTTTGATCATCGCAACCCTGTGCTGGGGCGGCAATGCCGTGGCAGGGAAGATGGCCGTGGGCCATGTGAGCCCCATGGTGTTGACTTTTCTACGCTGGACGCTGGCGGTGGCGATCATCGCTGCCATTTCCCTGCCGTATCTCGTGCGCGACTGGCCGATCGTGAAAAAGCGTCTGCCCTATTTTTTCGTTCTTGGCGCTGTGGGCTATACCTGCTTCAACGCGACGCTCTACACCGCGCTTCGGTATACGTCCGCCATCAATGTCGCCGTTATCCAGGCGGGCATTCCCATGGTGATCTTCGCGATGAATTTCGCCCTCTTTCGCACACAGGTGCTGATTGGCCAGATCGTCGGTTTCTTTTTGACGATCGCTGGCATTGCGCTGCTTGCCTCCCACGGCGACCTGCTGTCGCTGATCAATCTGGAAATGAATATCGGCGACGCGATCATGCTGCTCGCGGTTCTGTCCTACGCGGTCTACACGGTGATTCTGCGTTGGAAACCGGCTGTCGACTGGCGCACCCTCATGGCCGTTCCGGCCGCTGCGGCGATGATCACCTCGGTCCCGCTTATGGTGTGGGAAATGCATGAAAATACAGCGGTCTGGCCGGATGCGAAGGGTTGGGTCATCACCGTTTACACTGCCGTGTTTCCTTCGCTCGTCGCACAGATATTCTTCATTCTCGGCGTCGAGCGTATCGGTCCCAACCGGGCCGGTCTCTTCATCAACCTCATTCCGGTTTTCGGCACGTTGTTGTCGGTTCTGGTCATAGGCGAGGTCCTGCATCCCTATCAGGTCATCGCCCTGTTGCTGGCGCTGAGTGGCATTGCGGTTGCCGAAAGAAAAAAACCGCCGGTTCCCTGAGGAAACGGCGGCAAGTTGGTCATGATCTGGAAGACAGTTATCAGTCTGCGGGCTGCGACTGGTCGAAGCCGCTGAAATATTGATCCATGGCCGAGAGGGCCTTGTGGCGGGATATGTCGATTTTGTCAGCGTTCGTCATGGGTGCCAGCGTCGAAACGGCATCGCGTTCGAGTACAGCAAAGCCGCGTGCAAATCCGCCCGGACCCGCTGCGTCGGCATGGCTGGCGATGGAGGCAATGACTGCACCGCAGATGGCAGCGGCAAAAAGCTTCTTGAACATATCGATACCCCGTTTTTTTGCGATGGCCGGCTTGCCGCCGGTCTTTCCGCTCGTTGTCGTTTGCGGTGCCATTTCTGTTCGGCGCCATTGACGATCACATTACGGGGCAGTCTTTTCGGGCTCTTTAAACCGATAGCTACAATTTTATCGGTCTTTATTTTTAATGCGATCTATCGATTTTTTTGAAGAGCGCGAGCAGGGGAGGTTAGTTTCTCGCCTGCGAGATGGCGTCGCTGGCGCGGTTAGCCAGATTTTTTCGCCCCGTCACGTCTGTCGCTTTTGCGATCATCGCAGGAATGGGTGACGCGCTGCCCTCCTGAGCCGCCGTCAAGGCGATCATCCGCGCGGCGATCTGCGCGATCTCGCGGCGAATCGCCTCGTCGTTTCCGTTGCCCTTGCCGTTGAGCAGCCGCTCCGTCAGCGCCGTGCCCTGATTGCGGATATCTTCGATCTCGCGAGCAAGCACGTCCGGCGTGACCGTGACCGTGGTCGCCGGTTCCGGAGGAGGAGCGACCAGCGTGCTTTGCACCGGCGCAGCGACTTCGCTGGCGGACATGCGTTCCTTGAGCCGTGCAACATCCTGGGCGCGGCGCTCCAGCAGCGTCTCATTATCGGCGTTGCGTGCGGCTTCGGTGGCAAGCTGTTCTTCAAGCCGCGCGATCTTGCGGCTGTCGCGGGTTATCTGTTGCGCGGCTTCACGGTTTTTGGCCGTCACGTCTTCCAGCTCTTTGGTCAGCGTTTCACGCTCCTTGCGCCATGAAGCGGTTTTGTGCTTGGCCTGTTCCACCTCGATATCGCGAGCCGACAAGGTAATCTTGAGGTCGTCCAGTTCACGCGAGATGGCGCTGACGCGCTTGGTCAGGCCAGAAATTTCCTGCGTACGGGACAAAGCGGTTTCTTCCGCGTCATTCAGGGCGGCTTTCAAACGCGCTGCGGCATCTTCGTGGCGACGGGCCTTGGCGCGGAGGTCGCTCGTCTCCAGCATCAATTGTTCGAGCTGTGATTTCAGTTCGCGTGTCTCGCCCAAAAGCTTGCTGGCATCGCTGACGGCGTTGTCGTTTCTGAACTTTAAAGAGAGAGCTTTTTCGCGCTCGGAATCCAGTTCCTGTCGGGTGCGTGCGTTTTCAGCAGCATAGAGTGCGCGTGCCATGTCTTTCTGAGCGCGCACTTCCTGTGGGCTGATAGGCATCGTCGCCCGCAGCCGTTTTTCCGTATAGACGACGATGCGGCGATGAATGGCCGGCGCCATCAGCGAAACCAGCAAAATCGCAGAGAGAAAACCCAGGCCGAAAAGAAGAGCGTACTCGATCACGCAGGTTGTCTCCACTCGAAATGCGATGAAGTGACCGCATCGAGGTCGCTGGTATCGCGGATTATTCCACAGGCGCGATGTGTGTCACGCCAATCTTGTGCCAGGCCTTAGTCCGTCAAGGCATGAGTTTACGCCGATTTTTCCGAATTGCGAATCAGAAGGGGTTCCAGGTTGGCTGTGGCGTCAGCTTCAGATAGCCGACATTGATGCCAAGGCGTGCGCCGATACCGGTTCTGATCGGAGCAATCGTGACGTCGCTGTTTTTCAAAACGGTCATGCCGACGCCTGCGACAATGAAGGCCGAACCACTGACGCCGCCATAACGACGATAGAGCGAATTTACCGCAGGCAGATTATAGACCAGCATCATGGCGCGTGTGCCCTGACCACCATAATCGAGACCGAGAGACGGCCCCTGCCAGAAAACCGGATGCTGCCCGGCGTTCTTGGTGTAGAGTTGGCCTTCGCCATAGGTCAGGCCAGCAACGAAAGCGCCCGAACCTTCCTGTCCGAGAATATAGCCGTTTGGCAGGCCATATTGCTGAAAGGCTCGTTCCACTACCTTCGCAAGTCCTCCGGTGGTTTCGCCGAAGAAGCCGTGTCCAGCGTCGACAATTTCCTGAAGGGAATATTGGTCGCTGCTTTGGGCCGAGGCATGCGCAGCAGACACGCAAAGGCTCGCGAGTACCACGAAAATCTTTACCAGTCCGAGGCGTGCGATGGTGCGGAGTTCGGTAAGTCGCATCTTCAATTCCGTCCGTCTGTTTCGTTCGTTTTGCCCTGTTAAGACATTTGGCATTTTGAAACCATGATATTAACAATCGGTTTACCAAATATGGTGTCATTATGGCTTAATAACTTCCACACGGTCCGCGCAGCCTTGCGCAGGAGAGAATTTTATGACGAGCAAACCTAACCTGACGCTATCAGGCCCCGATCTGGCGGCGCTTCTGTGCAGTCGCGTGTGCCATGATGTCATTTCGCCGGTGGGTGCCATCAACAACGGGCTGGAGCTTCTCGACGAAGGTGGTTCGGATGAAGACGCGCTGGACCTGATCCGCACCTCCGCGCTCAACGCTTCCGTCCGTCTCAAATTCGCCCGCCTGGCCTTCGGTGCATCGGGTTCTGCCGGTGCCTCCATCGACACGGGTGAGGCTGAAAAGGCTGCGAAGGATTTTGCGGCGGCCGAGAAGAAGGCGGAGGTCAGCTGGAACGGACCGCGCGCCATCATTCCGAAAAACCGGGTCAAGCTGCTGCTCAACCTGTTCCTCGTTGCCTACAGCGCCATTCCGCGCGGCGGAAATGTCGATATCGTCCTCGAAAATCCGGAAACGGACGCGCGCTTTGAAATCACCGTCAAAGGCCGCATGATGCGCCTCCCGGCCAAGTTCGCAGCACTTCTGGAAGGCACGGAAGAAGAGGCGATCGACGCCCATTCCGTCCAGCCATACTACACGCTGCTAATGGCCGAAGAGGCCGGCATGAAGATCGCGCACGAAGTGCACGAAGATCGCATCGTGTTCACCGCGACGATGGCCGAAGCGGCCTGATTCGAAAATCGGAACGCATGAAAACGGGCTTCCCCTGTGGCGGCCCGTTTCCGCATGGCCTCAGGCGATCTGAAGCCGTAGCACTTCGTTGAGATAGGTCTGGTCTCCAATGCGAAAATGCGTCTGGCCGATCGTCTCGAAATCGACCGCCGAATAAAATGCAAGCGCTGACGTGTTTTGCGAATTTACCGTGAGCCAGACCGAGTTGATGCCCATTTCTGCGCATTGGCCAAGCCCCTCATCCAGAAGACCTTTTCCGAGTCCCTTGCCGTGATGTCGTGGCTGGATATAAAGCGTTTTGATTTCCGTAGTTGAGCAGCACTCAACCGGTGCCGCACTGTTAACGGACAGTCGGATAAAGCCATCAATACCGTCTTCGTTTTCCGAAACGATGATGTGCTCGTCATCATTTGCGATGATCGCCCCGAACGTAGCGGCGGTGAATTCGGAAAGCGCGTAATCGGCAAAAAACGCGTTCACGCCTTCGCGCAGGTAGGTGCCGACCCAGACCTCCATGGATAGGACCGCGAGGCTGGAGGCATCGGTGGGCGCGGCATTTCTGAACAACATTCTGGCAACCCTGAAGCATGATAGATCGAGCAATTGCTCGCTGAATAGGATTTTCGTCTTCAATTTGCAATTATTGCATGTATTTTATCAATCAGATTGCAGGTAGGATATTTCAATGCAGGACGAGATTTTCAGGTCACAGCTTTTGCCGCAGGAGCGAATCATGTGGTCAGGCCGACCGGGACAGGGCGTGATCTTTCAGCCGCTCGATGGTTTGCTCATTCCGTTCACTCTTTTGTGGTGCGGCTTTGCCATTTACTGGACGGTTTCCGCTCTCAACACGAATGCGCCGCCCTTTTTCATTTTATTCGGCTCAATTTTCGTTTGCGTCGGCCTGTTCATGGTTGTCGGGCGGTTTTGGTTCGATGCGTGGGTGCGAAAGGCCACGATCTATGCGTTGACCGACAGACGTGTCCTTGTGTCCCAATCGCGACCATTCAGAAAATTCACGGCGGTCGGTCTGGCTCAATTGCCGGACATACACCTGACAGAGCGCAGAGACGGGCGTGGCACGATCCGGTTTGGAGCGGCGCGTTCGTTCACTGGAAATTCTGGACTGTCGATCTGGGTGCCGTCACTCGATCCTGTTCCGCAGTTCATTGCCATCGTTGATGCACCTCGCGTGTTCCAAATGGTTCAGAACACGGCAGAGCACCATCGCACTCATTGATGAGTGTGCGCTGTACACGGAGGGATCGCCAAATCCTGCAGGCGAACACAAAAAAACCGCCGGAGGAGGGCGGTTTTTTCGTTAGCGGGTATGCTTGGGAGGATATCAGGCGGTTTCGAGGAATTCCGTCGCGCCATCCGGCTCGCGAAGAACGTAGCCACGGCCCCAGACGGTTTCGATGTAGTTCGCGCCGCCTGCAGCATTTGCGAGCTTCTTGCGCAGCTTGCAGATGAAAACGTCGATGATCTTCAGTTCAGGCTCGTCCATGCCGCCGTAGAGGTGGTTGAGGAACATTTCCTTGGTGAGCGTGGTGCCCTTGCGCAGCGAAAGCAGCTCGAGCATCTGGTATTCCTTGCCCGTCAGGTGAACGCGCTGACCGCCGACTTCGACCGTCTTTGCATCCAGATTGACGATCAGTTCGCCCGTCGAGATGACCGACTGGGCATGGCCCTTGGAGCGACGCACGATGGCGTGAATGCGAGCGACGAGTTCATCCTTGTGGAAAGGCTTCGTCATGTAGTCGTCTGCGCCGAAACCGAGGCCGCGAACCTTGTCTTCGATACCCGCCATGCCTGAAAGAATCAGGATCGGCGTCTTTACCTTGGACAGGCGAAGCGTTCTCAGAACCTCGTAACCCGACATGTCGGGGAGGTTAAGGTCGAGCAGAATGATGTCGTAATCGTAGAGCTTTCCAAGGTCTACGCCTTCCTCTCCGAGGTCGGTCGTATAGACATTGAAACTTTCCGACTTCAGCATCAACTCAATGCTCTGAGCTGTCGCGCTGTCGTCTTCGATTAGTAGAACCCGCATAATTATCCCCTTTGCCGCCGCGGAAGGTAAATGATTGCCCTTTGCGCGATACGGATCCAGTCGTTGCCTGATTTGCAGGCTGCCACCAAATGGTTAACAAATTCTAATTACCTTTGGCAAGGTGCGGAGAATTTATTAAATAATGGTTCCAGCTTGCTGTTATCAAACATGAATCCGCATCACCAAACTTGAATCATAACGTGAACAAATCCCGCTAAGTGACTCAATCGACTCCTACATCGTCGTATCCGTGTTTTTCGGACTTGGCGTTTACCGACCTTTAAATGATCTGCCTTATCATTAACGATGCCCGTAAACGAAAGGTTAACGACGCCAATTTTTTATTAACGTCGGGTAACTTTTCAGAATCATTCCGGCACATGCCGGGGTGAAGGGTCGGTTCCAGTTATGACCGGGGTCTCGCTATCCACGGAGTATTGCGTATGAAGTCGCGTGACAGCCTAGTTCGCCTGAAGGAATTTCAGGTCAACGAAAAACGTCGTCAGTTGCAGCAATTGCAGATGATGATGTCCGAATTCGAACGAATGGCCAAGGAGTTGGTCCATCAGATTTCTCTGGAGGAGAGCAAATCGGGAATCACCGATCCGACGCATTTCGCCTATCCGACTTTTGCGAAAGCGGCACGTCAGCGTGCGGATAATCTTCAGGTCTCCATCAGGGAATTGAAGATGCAGGAAGAAGCGGCAGAAGCGGTTCTGGAAGAAGTTCAGGCCGAGTATGAAAGAGCCGCCGCTCTTGAAAATCGTGATGTTGCGGTACGGGCCCGCGCCTGACGTTTAAAAGGCAGGAAAGACACGTCCTCATTGACGGTGGCCAGTGGATCAGGAGGCTGCTTTCAATGACGTGACGTCATGGCCTGTCGGTCGCCACCGGTGGGTAAGGCCTCACCGACACCATAGGTTCACAGCGAAATTTGAAAACCGTCCGATTTTTCGGGCGGTTTTTTGACTTATGGATTGGAAGGATTGTCAGTTGGAAATGACGTCGGACCACTCGGGGTGTTTCAGCGACTGAGCCTTGAAGAACGGGCAAAGCGGCATGATTTTCCAGCCTCCCTCACGCGCTGCCTCAACGGCAAAAGCGGCGAGCGCCTGACCCACGCCCTTGCCCCGCAACGCATCCGGCACGCCGGTATGATCGATGATGATGAGTTTCGGCGATGTGCGGGAATAGGTCATTTCGCCGACGTGACCGTCGAGCGTTGCGGCATATCGGCCCTTGGAGCCGGTCTCTGAAGCGGAAATCTGCATGTGTCTCAACCCCGTTGCGTTTAGCATCACTCTAGAATGTCGCGGGGAAAAGGAAATGGCCTGACGTGTGAACGCGGCGTCACTGGACGCTAGCGCGAATTCGGCGCATAAAACGAATCAGCGCCACTCATCCCGAAAACGGGGGATGGTGACGCTTCATCCATTCGTGCAATTCCCGAAGGGGGAAAGCTCAAACTAGTGGCGGTATTGCTGGATACGCGTGGTGCGCAGACCTGCAAGGCCGTGGTCGCTGATGGAAGACTGCCAGGAGAGGAATTCCTCGACTGTCAGCGTGTATCGTTCGCAGGCTTCCTCGAGGCTCAATAGTCCTCCTCGTACCGCGGCGACAACCTCTGCCTTTCGACGAATGACCCAGCGGCGCGTGTCCGCAGGAGGCAGGTCGGCAATCGTCAGAGGGCTGCCATCGGGGCCGATGACATATTTAACTCGTGGGCGTATCATTTCGGTCATTGGACACTCTACACAAACTCAAGACCATATGCAGACGCACTTTAGGACCGTACCTTTAAAAATTACCTAAGCAGTCAGAGACAATTTATTAAGAATTTGAATGGTTTCGCCCGATTTGTTCGAGCTTTGCTGGATTCTTGTGCCGAAAAGAAAAATTCGATTTGTCGTTTTTTATGCCATTTTCTGTGAAATATATTCATATCGGAATTTCATAATATTCGCGTCCGGCTGGCATTTAGCCTTTTTCGTCGTTTTATTTCGTATCGATTACCCATCCTTGGTGGCGTTTGCCCGCCACCGACCTATAGCCGGTGACGGGCAAGGTCGCGAACCGTTCAGAGCATCGTCAGAGACAGTTCCGTCTTGCCGTCACCATAGGAGAGCTGGCATGTGCCGGTATGGGCAAGGGATATGCGGTCGTTGGCGTTGAGTGCCATAATGAAGTTTGCCGACTGGAAATTCCCTGCCGATGCTGATGTACCGGTCAGCGCAAAGGAACTCGTGGTGCCATTCAGCCTGATCGCAACCGCGTGGCCCGAAGAGGATACAACGGCAAGGGACATGGCTACCGAGTAAAGGCCGGTCGCGGGAATGACCAGTTCTTTCAATGTGTCGCTGACGACGTTGCCCAAGGCAAATCCACCCTGTTTGACAGCAAGGTTCGTGAAGCCCGAGACCGATCCGGCAACGTGCGAAACATTGCCTGCCGCTCTCCCGGCGCGTACAACCGGTTTTGAGGGCGTCGAAACCTGTCCGGCCTCCGAAATCGACAGCGCCGTCGTCCATGTCGCGCCATCGGCACTGGTCTTGATCGAGAAACTGTCGTTTCCGGCCAGCCCCATCTCCGCGCGTCCGCCCCAGCCGGACTGGAAGAGCAGGGTGGCCGTATCAGCAGCTGCAGCCTTGTTGACCTTGATCTGATGACCGCCACCGGCGGGCGCATGGGTAAACAGGCTGGCTGTGGAGGAGACGACGAGCCGATTGGATGCGTCTGCCGTGGCATTCACGCCCATCTGCCCGAAACTTGCGTTTTCGGGAAGCGGAACGGCTTTCCATGTGCCGTTCTGCAAAAGTTTGAGATTCGAGGCTTCCGCAAACCATGCAAGCCACCCTTCTCTGGGAGATATGTAGGTCC
This sequence comes from Rhizobium sp. Leaf262, assembly GCF_001422245.1. Taxonomy (GTDB): domain Bacteria; phylum Pseudomonadota; class Alphaproteobacteria; order Rhizobiales; family Rhizobiaceae; genus Agrobacterium. Next base: position 63,460 of record NZ_LMMM01000018.1, on the reverse strand, counting down.
ACCCGTCATCCTGTCGGAAGGCCAGCCTGCCGCTTTTCCCGGCCCAGTCTCCGGTTGCTGCCTGCGCGATGAGGAAGCAATCTCCCTCATCGGATGTCTGTGGTGCCGTTGCGCGCTCACTGAGGATGACCATCTGGGTGATGGCATCCAGTCTTTGCAGTGCTTGATTGTGAGTGACGTGTTTCTGCGCCTGAGAGGGCAGAATATAGGGCAGTTCCAGTCTCGTTGTCTGTTCCGTCATGTCTCGGTCTCCGTTGCGTCGGAGATTGTGCGGCCATGCGGAGGACCATTGAGAAAAAAATGAAAATAATTTCTGTCGGTGTGGATCTGTCCGATCAACCTTAGGGAGCGGCGCCCCAGGCGATGAAATCAGGATTTGCCAGCGGGTCCTCGTCGCCGTCAAGCACTTCATAGCGAAGAGGCAGGCCCGCCATATCCAGTGTCATGCCGCCGGCTGCCCGAAGCACGGCATCGCCCGCTGCAGTATCCCACATCATGGTGCGGCTGAAGCGGGGGTAAACATCGGCAGCACCTTCGGCCAGCATGCAGAATTTGAGCGAGGAGCCGATGGAAATGCTGTCGATCAAACCGTTTTCGGCCACGAAGGCTTCCGTCTTTGGCGTGCAGTGCGAGCGACTGATAACCGCAATCGGAATGGTCGGCTTGGCCCGGCAACGCACATTGCGGCTGGTGGACGGTTCGAAATCGTCGGAAATCTGCACCTTGGACGCGACCTTGCCATCGCCGGTCCACAAAACCTTCAGGGCAGGGGCGTAGACGACGCCAAGAACGGGCGAACCGTTCCGCACCAAAGCGATATTGACCGTAAAATCCTGCTTGCCGGAAATGAACTCCTTGGTGCCATCGAGTGGGTCAACCAGAAAGAATTCGTTGCCCGTTTCCGGTACGATGCCGTTAGCGGCAGCCTCTTCGGCAATGACGGGTATGTCCGGAAAATGCTTTGCCAAAGACCGCAATATCGCGTCTTCGGCCCGCTGATCGGCCTCAGTTACGGGGGAGCAGTCGTTCTTATAGGTGACGTGGGGACCTGCGGCATGGACCGACATGATCTCTCTGCCGGCCTTCAACGTGGCCGCTGTCAATATATCGAGCATAGAAGTCCCTTTGGCGTCACCGGGTGTGATGTCCGGCAGACAGGAGATAAGCTTTTGCGTCCGATTTTACAACGCGTCTGTGCTGTCGCTCCGGATGTGGAAAACCGCCCTTCAAAAGCTGTATTTCATCATCAAGGGCCGCTTTTTGCAGCAACCTGTGCTGAAATTCTGACCGTTGTGAGCCTCTGGGCGGCATTCACTGGGGAAATTCCAAATAAAAAGCTGTTTTACAGATTTTTGACTTCACATTTCCTCCGAACGCGATATGGGTTTTTACCAAGGGGGACAAAAAATGCAGCCCCCGGAATCAACATAAACGAGACCTGTTCCGTTGAGAGCGGGTCCGGGGGAAAGATATGGAGTATTTTATCCAGCAGCTCATAAACGGGCTGACTCTTGGATCGATCTATGGCCTTATCGCAATTGGCTATACGATGGTTTACGGCATCATCGGCATGATCAACTTCGCCCATGGCGATATTTTCATGCTCGGCGGCTTTGCTGCCCTGATCGTTTTTCTCATTCTCACCACTTTCTTCGCCGGTATCCCGGTCGCCATCCTGCTTCTGGTCATGATGATCGTCGCCATGTTGATGACGGGTCTGTGGAACTGGGCGATCGAGCGTGTGGCCTATCGCCCGTTGCGCGGTTCCTTCCGTCTCGCGCCGCTGATCACTGCCATCGGCATGTCGATCGCCTTGTCCAACTTCATTCAGGTCACTCAAGGTCCGCGTAACAAGCCGATCCCGACACTCGTTACCGATACCTATCATTTCGGTGCCATTACCATCTCGCTGAAGCAGCTCATCATCGTCGCGATCACGTCGACCCTGCTGTTCGCTTTCTGGTATATCGTCAACAAGACCCCGCTTGGTCGCGCGCAGCGTGCAACCGAGCAGGACCGCAAGATGGCGGCACTTCTGGGCGTCGACGTCGACCGCACGATCTCCATTACCTTCGTCATGGGTGCAGCGCTGGCCGCCGTGGCAGGTACGATGTATCTGATGTATTACGGCGTCGCTTCGTTCAATGACGGCTTCATTCCGGGCGTCAAGGCGTTTACCGCAGCCGTTCTCGGCGGTATCGGCTCGCTTCCGGGCGCCGTTCTCGGCGGTCTGCTGATCGGCCTCATCGAAAGCCTTTGGTCTGCCTATTTCTCCATTGCCTACAAGGATGTGGCGGCCTTCGGGATTCTCGCTTTCGTTCTGATTTTCAAGCCGACCGGTATTCTGGGCCGTCCGGAAGTCGAGAAGGTTTAAGATCATGGCAAACATTGCTTCCGAATCCGAAAGCCGCAATCCGAGCCTTATGGCGCAGGCGGTCAAGGAGGGCATTTTTGCGGGTCTGGTCTCGCTGGGAATGTTCATTCTTTACGTCGGTGTCGTGACCTATCAGGACATCAACAACCAGTTGATCTGGGGCATGCGCTGGGGTCTTCTGGCGATCTTCGTCGCCATCGCCGCCGTCGGTCGCTTTCTCGTCGTCGGCTTCATCAAGCCGCATCTCGATAGCCGTAAACTTGCCAAAGCCAAGAGCGGTGTTCTGGAGATTTCCGAAAACAAGGGCTTCTTTCACAAGCACTTTCTGAAGATCGCCTTGATCCTGCTGCTGATCTATCCGGCGATTGCCGTGGGTGTCTTCGGTGTTCAGGGCTCCTTGAAGCTCGTCGACAATTTCGGCATTCAGATTCTGATCTATGTGATGCTGGCCTGGGGTCTCAACATCGTTGTCGGTCTGGCTGGTCTGCTCGATCTCGGCTACGTCGCTTTCTATGCCGTGGGTGCCTATTCCTACGCTTTGCTGTCGAGCCATTTCGGCCTTTCCTTCTGGGTTCTTCTGCCCATGGCCGGTATTCTCGCTGCGTTCTGGGGCATCATTCTCGGTTTTCCGGTTCTGCGTCTGCGTGGCGACTATCTCGCCATCGTGACGCTAGCCTTCGGTGAGATCATCCGACTGGTTCTGCTGAACTGGACAGAGGTTACCAAGGGTACCTTCGGGATTTCTGGCATCGCCAAGGCATCCGTCTTCGGCATCTGGTCTTTTGATGTCGGTGCGCCGAACAACTTTGCCAAAGCCTTCGGCCTGTCGATGTCTTCGGCCTATTACAAGATCTTCCTCTTCTACGTCATTCTCCTGCTGTGCATGCTGACGGCCTATGTGACGATCAAGCTGCGCCGCATGCCCATCGGCCGTGCATGGGAAGCCTTGCGTGAAGACGAAATCGCCTGCCGTTCGCTTGGTATCGACACGGTCAAGACCAAGCTCACCGCCTTTGCAACGGGCGCGATGTTCGGTGGTTTTGCTGGCTCTTTCTTCGCCGCTCGCCAAGGGTTTGTTTCGCCTGAAAGCTTCGTGTTCCTCGAATCGGCTGTCATTCTCGCCATCGTGGTTCTGGGCGGCATGGGGTCGTTGACAGGTATCGCGATTGCAGCGGTCGTCATGGTCGGCGGCACCGAACTGCTGCGCGAAATGGAATTCCTCAAACACATCTTCGGTCCTGATTTCACGCCGGAACTTTACCGCATGTTGCTGTTCGGCCTGGCCATGGTCATCGTGATGCTGTTCAAACCCCGCGGTTTCGTCGGCTCTCGCGAACCCACGGCCTTCCTGAAGGAACGCAAGTCCGTTTCCGGTAGCTTCACCAAGGAAGGTCACGGCTGATGGTTTCCGGTAATAGTGCAATGACAACAGACACCATTCTCAAGGTTGAACACCTGTCCATGAAGTTCGGCGGTCTCATGGCCATCAACGACTTCTCCTTTGAGGCACGGCGCGGCGAGATTACCGCGCTGATCGGCCCCAACGGTGCGGGCAAGACGACCGTGTTCAACTGCATCACCGGCTTCTACAAGCCGACGATGGGGATGATCACCATGCGCCGCAAGACGGGTGAAGAACACCTGCTCGAGCGTTTGCCCGATTTCGAGATCACCAAGAAGGCCAAGGTTGCACGTACCTTCCAGAACATTAGGCTTTTTTCCGGTCTGACCGTTTTGGAAAACCTGCTGGTGGCTCAGCACAACGCGCTGATGAAGGCGTCCGGCTACACATTCCTCGGATTGCTCGGCATGCCGGTCTACAAGAAGGCGGCTGCCGGTGCGATAGAGAAAGCCAAATATTGGCTGGACAAGGCTGATCTGACAGAGCGTGCCGACGATCCGGCTGGCGATCTTCCCTATGGTGCGCAGCGGCGCCTGGAAATCGCCCGTGCCATGTGCACCGAGCCCGAGCTTTTATGCCTCGATGAGCCTGCAGCGGGTCTCAACCCGAAGGAATCTCTGGCGCTCAACAATCTCTTGCGTGGGATCAGGGCTGAAGGCACGTCTCTGCTCCTGATCGAGCACGACATGTCCGTTGTCATGGAGATTTCCGACCACGTCGTGGTTCTCGAATATGGTCAGAAGATTTCCGATGGTACGCCTGACCATGTAAAGAACGACCCGAAGGTCATCGCCGCCTATCTGGGTGTCGAGGATGATGAAGTGGAAGAAGTGATTGCAGAAGAACTTGGGGGGACAATCTGATGTCCGGTGAACCCCTTCTCAAAGTCCAGAGCGTAGAAACCTATTACGGCAATATCCGCGCCTTGGCTGGCGTCGATGTCGAAGTCAACAAGGGCGAGATCGTCAGCCTGATCGGCGCCAACGGTGCCGGCAAGTCGACGCTGATGATGACGATCTGCGGCAGCCCGCAGGCCCGTACCGGCTCTGTGATTTTCGATGGCGAAGACATCACGAAGGTGCCGACGCATCTGATCGCCCGTCGCCGCATCGCGCAGTCACCCGAAGGACGTCGCATTTTTCCGCGGATGACCGTTCTGGAAAATCTCCAGATGGGCGCCAATCTCGATAATTTGAAATACTTCAAGGAAGACGTCGAGAAAATCTTCACGATGTTCCCGCGCCTGAAGGAACGTCAGAGCCAGCGTGGCGGCACACTGTCTGGCGGTGAGCAGCAGATGTTGTCCATCGGCCGCGCGCTGATGTCGCGTCCCAAGCTGCTCCTCCTGGATGAGCCTTCGCTCGGTCTTGCACCGTTGATCGTCAAGGGTATTTTCGAGGCGATCAAGACGCTGAACAAGGAGGAGGGGCTCACCGTCTTCCTCGTGGAGCAGAACGCATTCGCAGCCCTGAAACTTTCCGACCGCGCCTATGTCATGGTCAACGGTAAGGTAACGATGAGCGGTTCCGGCAAGGAATTGCTGGCCAACCCTGAAGTGCGCGCTGCCTATCTCGAAGGCGGTCGCCACTAGAAACATCCGTGCCTGCCTTTGGTGGGCGCGGACCAATGTCAGGCAGTCGTTCAGAGCGGCGTGCCTGTGGAGCCATATAACAATAAAGCCTGCCGGCAAACGGCGGGCGGGAAAATCAAAGGCAGATCCGGCGGCAAAGAAGCCAAAGGCGCTGATGGGGAAAAAGATGCAGGGACTTTTTTTCGAAAGTGACAGCGGCGTACGCTATGTCTTGCGCGCTCTCGTTGTTCTTCTCGGGTTCTGGACTGCCTGGCGCACGGGCAAGTCCGTTGCTGACGGTTGGGAAGACTATCCGCGGGTGGTCGTCTATACGCTGCTGCTGGGTGTGGTGATGCGCTTTTTGCACTATGCGCTGTTTGCGGGACCCATGCTGGACGGTTTTTACTACCTGATCGATGTCGTCGTTCTGCTGGTCTTTGCGACGGTTGGCTTCCGGGTGCGTCGCACCAGCCAGATGGTCGATAAGTACTACTGGCTGTATGACCGAACTTCGGTATTTTCTTATAAGAAGAAAGATTGACAGCGGCATTTTTCTGAATTCAGAATGCGCGCATGAGTGGAACAGCCTGAGCAGTTAAGGTGGGTGCTGAGCAGGCAGAGATAATCAACCCAACCATGGAACTGGGAGTAATATAATGAAGAAGTCTCTTCTTTCCGCAGTTGCGCTGACCGCAATGGTCGCCTTCAGTGGTTCCGCCTGGGCTGACATTCTCATCGCCGTCGGCGGCCCGCTGACCGGCCCGAATGCGGCTTTCGGCGCGCAGCTTCAGAAGGGTGCTGAGCAGGCTGCGGCAGACATCAATGCTGCAGGCGGCATCAATGGCGAGCAGATCAAGATCGTTCTCGGCGATGACGTGTCCGACCCCAAGCAGGGCATTTCGGTAGCCAACAAGTTTGTTGCTGACGGCGTCAAGTTCGTTGTCGGTCACTTCAACTCTGGCGTATCCATTCCGGCGTCGGAAGTTTATGCAGAAAACGGCATTCTCGAAATCACACCTGCCGCCACGAACCCTGTGTTCACCGAGCGCGGTCTGTGGAACACGTTCCGCACCTGCGGACGTGACGACCAGCAGGGCGGTATTGCCGGCAAGTATCTGGCCGACCACTTCAAGGACGCCAAGATTGCCATCATTCACGACAAGACACCTTACGGTCAGGGTCTTGCCGATGAAACCAAGAAGGCTGCAAACGCTGCTGGCGTGAAGGAAGCCATCTATGAAGGCGTCAACGTCGGCGACAAGGATTTCTCCGCGCTGATCGCGAAGATGAAGGAAGCTGGCGTCTCCGTTATTTACTGGGGCGGTCTCCATACCGAAGCTGGTCTGATCATTCGCCAGGCGAAGGATCAGGGTCTTCAGGCCAAGCTCGTTTCGGGTGACGGCATCGTCTCCAACGAACTCGCTTCCATCGCAGGCGACGCTGTCGAAGGCACGCTGAACACCTTCGGTCCTGACCCGACCCTGCGTCCTGAAAACAAGGAACTGGTCGAGAAGTTCAAGAAGGCCGGCTTCAACCCGGAAGCTTACACGCTTTACTCCTACGCAGCCGTTCAGACGATTGCAGAGGGCGCGAAGGCCGCTGGCTCCACGGATGCCGAAGCCGTTGCCGCAGCGTTGAAGAAGGGCTCCTACAAGACCGTTCTGGGTGATATCTCCTTTGATGAAAAGGGCGACCCGAAACTTCCAGGCTACGTCATGTACGAGTGGAAGAAGGGTCCAGACGGCAAGTACAGCTACTTCCAGCAGGGCACCTGAGCCTCAAATATCGTCATTCGAAGCCCGGCAGCGATGCCGGGCTTTTTTTGTTTTACGTACGAGAGCTTTCAGCCGTGCCACAAAGGCGACACCAAGGCGCGTAACAACATCGCCAATGAAAAATACAATGCGGAGTGGTAATGCTATTCAGACAGTGGGTGCCTCTTGTCCTGATTGTGGCGACGCTGGTGGCATTGCTCTTCGGCCTTCATCTCTTCAGTAAGTCGCGCACCACGCAATTGTTCGGAGAAATCGTCTCGCGTGTCGAAACGGACAAGCCGATTGTGGCGCTGACGTTCGATGATGGTCCGTCGCCCCGCTTCACCAAGGAGGTCCTCACCCTTCTCAAGGATCGGGACGTGACCGGAACTTTCTTTTTGACCGGTCGGGAAATCGCAGAAAATCTGGCTCAGGCCCGGCTGATTGCCGCAGCGGGCCATGAAATCGGCAATCACTCCTATTCACATTTCAACATGGCGTGGGTCAGTCCATCCACTGTCAAGGATGAGATAGAACGCACGGAAGCGGCCATTCGTGCCGCCGGCTATGAGGGTGAAATCCTGTTTCGACCGCCATTCGGCAAGAAACTGCTGGCACTGCCGTGGTATCTGTCCGAGCACGGTCGCAAGACGATCATGTGGGATGTCGAGCCGGAGTCTTTTCCTGATGTTGCCGACAATCCCGATGCCTTGGCAAAATACGTGATCGACAATGCGAAAAACGGGTCGATCATCCTCATGCATGTGATGTATCGCAGCCGGGACGTTTCCAGACAGGCGCTGCCTCAGATCATCGAGGGGTTGCGGCAACGCGGTTTCTCATTCGTCACCGTGTCGCAACTTCTCGAACGTCGTTAAGGTTTGCCCTCCAACGTTTGCAGAAGAAATGCGGCGCGTTCCGATGGCGTCGATTTCGGGAGTATTCTGGTTTCGTAGCTCAGTTCTGCATAATCGCGGAGCAGCCGGTCATATTCTTCCACCGCCGCTGTAAAGCCGTGCTGCCGCTCTCCATCCATCTGGTAGATTTCCGGCCATGGCGGCGTCAGGAAAACACATCTATTATAACGGTGGTCGTGGGCCAGCTTTTCGATAAAGTCGTCACCGCAAATATGGCGCAGTGCCGAGGCCGCATCCACCAAACTTCGGTCAAAAAAGACCCAGCCGGATTTGGGTGCCTTTGATCGATCCTCTATGGACAGAGCAATCGCGCGGCGGGCAAAAGCCTCCATGTCGATCCACGGTAAGGCGCTTCCGCCATGGTCTATCACGGCCTTTACAATGCGCCGACCAGGCTCCTCGACGATAGCATGACCGCGTTTGGCCAACTCTTCCAGCAGGGTCGATTTCCCACCACCGGAGCATCCGGAAAGGACGACGAAGTTACTTGTGGTTTTGCTAATATCAACTCTCCTATGTTGCTGGGAAGATAGAGTTTTTCTTAGAGCCGTACATTACGCAGTATTAATGTTTTTGGCTGGAACCGGACGGGGTATTGAACGTTTTTCTGCACCCCAACCAAGAGGTACTGACATGAAAACTCTTCTGATCTCGTCTTTGATTGCAGTTTCTTCCGTCTTTGTTTTTTCGGCACCTTCCTACGCTGATACAGTGACTGTTACCACCACGCAGAAGGTCCGCACCCCGATGCGCGAAGAGTATCGCCCTCGCCACCACCATCGTGTTGCTCGCGATTGCTTCGTCAAGAAGGTTCGTACGCATCACCATGGCCGCGTCGTCATCAAGGAAACCCGCGTCTGCCGTTAATCGGCTCTCGACGGTGATCGGAAAACGGGTGCGGATTGCGCACCCGTTTTTTATGTTTCGTGCAAAATATGAGCGGCCTTCACGGCCGCGGAGGCGCGATTCTCGACGCCGAGTTTGACGTAAATCTGCTCCAGATGCTTGTTCACCGTGCGGGAAGAGAGGCCAAGAATATCGCCGATATCCCGGTTGGACTTGCCCTTGGCGATCCAGAGCAGCACTTCAGATTCCCTGACCGTCAGAGCGAAATGCTGGCGCAGCATCGCGTCGGCAGGCTTGTCGCTCGCAGCCGTCAGCCGGAACAGATGCTCATCCGGCCCCATCGCACCAAGAAACGTCAGTTGCAGTGTGGCCCGATCCGCCTGTTGAATGGTCAGCGGCGCATCACGCGGTACGTCGTTTCCGCGATTGGCGAGCCATCCTGCGATATGCTGAGTCACGATTTCCAGCCCGTCATCACGACCTGTCGCAGCATTGACCAGCCGCGTTGCTTGTGGCGTCGACCAGTGAATGGCACCGTTTGCGCGCACCGCCAGCAGGTGGCGACCTGCGGCATCCAGCGCCACGCGCGCACTTTGAGCGGAACGGGCATTGGACAGGTGGACGCGGATGCGAGCGCGCAGCTCATCGATATTGATCGGCTTCGTCAGATAATCGACACCGCCGGATTCCAACGCCCGCACCACATGTTCCGTCTCGGTCAGCCCGGTCATGAAGATGACCGGCACCTGCGTGACCGCCGCGTTGGCTTTCAGCCGCGTGCAGGTTTCGAAACCATCCATTGATGGCATAACGGCGTCCAGCAGGATGATATCGGGGGTGATGCGCTCTGCGATGTTGAGGGCCGATTGCCCGGAGGTGGCGATCAGAACGGAAAAGCCGGATTGTTCCAGCGCATCGGTCAGGAAGCCCAGCGCGTCCGGGCTATCATCCACCAGAAGAACGATATCCTTCGCTAGCGCGGCAGACGGGACGCTCATGGCTGACGCTCCTTTTTGATGCTGGGCTGGTTCTCAAAACGGTTGAGAAAGGCGGCGTAGCCCGCCATATCGAAGGACTGCACGTAGCCCGTCAGTTCTTCGGTGAAGGCCAGATTTTCAGAAGTGCGGGCGAGGTCGGCAAGCTTCGCCTCGATGCCTCTGATATAGCCGATTTCACCCAGCTGCTGCAAATCCTTGATGTGCGATGGCCCAGGCGTGGTGATCTCGGCCCTGGCGGGCGTGGTCAGGGCAGGGGCATCCGTATCATAAACCCATGTCAGGCCCAGATGCACGGCGAGCTTGTCGCACAGGCGGCGGATATCGACCGGCTTGGCAATCGTGTCGTTGTGATTGTCCTCGCCCGCGCCAGCGATCGAACCATCGCCAATATTGGCCGAGAGCATGATGAGAGGCGCAGTCTGGCCCGCCTCCCGCAGCTTCGTCACAAGTTGCCAACCGCTCATGCCGGGCATGGAAATATCGATCAGGAACAGGTCGGGTTTGACGCCTTCGATGAGCGTCAGGCAATCCGGGCCGCTTTGGGCCGTCAGCACCACGAAATCGAGCGGGCCAAGCACCTCGCGCATCAATTCGCGATGATCCTCATTATCGTCAACCACGACGATGGTGCGGCGCGGGCCGGAATAGGAGACGATGGTTTTTTCCGGCGCAGGCGCGGTGCTGGGACGATCCACCGCCGAGAGCATTAGCCGCACCTTGAAGGTTGAGCCCTTGTCTTTTTCGCTGACCACGGAAATTTCACCGCCCAGCGTGTTGGTCAACAGCTGGGTGATGGTCAGCCCAAGGCCAAGGCCCGGCATGGGGCGGATGCTTTCGGCCTCACCGCGCTGGAACGGTTCGTAGATACGGCTCAAATCCTTCTCGGCGATGCCGCGTCCCGTATCGGAAATGGTGAAGGTCGCGACCTGGCTGCGATAGGCGACATCGAAGCGCACTTGCCCTGCATCGGTGAACTTGATGGCGTTGGACAGAAGATTGACGAGAATCTGGCGAAGGCGCTTCTCGTCGGTGCGAACATATTGCGGCAGCGCGCGGGCGCGCTCGTGCAGCAGATCTAGCCCCTTTGCCTGCGCCTGCGGGCGGAAGAGATCGATGATCTGGTCGAGAAAATCCTGAATGTTGATTTCGTTGGAATAGACCTGCAGGCGGCCCGCTTCGATCTTGGAAATATCCAAGAGGCCATCGATCAGTCCCGACAGGTGGTCGGCGGAGCGGCGGATGACCTTGATGGCGGACTGGCGCGGCTGAGGAATGGTGTCGTCGCGCTCTAGGATTTGCGCGTAGCCGAGAACGGCGTTCAGCGGCGTGCGCAATTCATGGCTAAGGCCGACGACGTAGCGGCTTTTCGCGCGATTGGCAGCTTCCGCCGTGTCCTTGGCGTTCTGTAGTGCGGCGTCAGTCTTTTTGTGTGCAGCGATTTCCTTTAGCAAAAGCGTGTTCTGGCGCGAGGATTCTTCCTCCGCCACGACGCGGCTGTCATGGGCGAGAACCAGAAACCAGCAGACGATACCGGCGATGACGGCAAAGACGAAGAAGACCGCAAGGATCGTGCGGTTGACCACATCCACAGTGGCGGGGGAGGAGGTGCCAACCTGATGCGCAATCAGGGCCAGCGTTGCGCCCAAGACGATGATGGCCAGCGCCGCCGACATGGCATAGCGCCCCAGCCGGGTGGCGAGGCGGGCCACCAGATCATTCGGCAGGAACGCGCGTGCGACGGTGGCGACCTGATAGTTCAGCTTGGCCTTGGGCTTGCACATATCATGGCAGCGGCTGTCCAGCGAGCAGCAGAGCGAACAGATTGGCGCGGCATAAGCGGGGCACCAGGCCATGTCCTCTGGCTCGAACGGATGTTCGCAGATGGAGCAGGTGATGCTGCTTTCCAGTTTCCACGTCTGTCGCGGCTTGCGCGCAAGGTAGAATTTTCCCTTCGTGCCCCAGGCAATCAGCGGGGAGACGGTGAAGGCGACGATGAGGGTGAGGTAGGGCGCAAGCGATGCGGCCAGCGTACCGAACAGGCCGAAATGAGCCGTCAGCGCAATGGTGGCAGACAGCGCCATGGTGCCGACTCCGACAGGGTTGATGTCGTAGAGATGCGCACGTTTGAACTCGATGCCCGGCGGCGCAAGGCCGAGTGGCTTGTTGATGAAGAGATCGGCTGAGATGGTGCAGAGCCACGCCATGGCGATGATGGAGAAGATGCCGAGCGTTTCCTCCAGCAGCCGGTAGATGCCGAGTTCCATCAACAGCAGCGCGATCAGGACGTTGAAGACCAGCCAGACGACGCGGCCCGGGTGGCTGTGGGTGAGACGGGAAAAGAAGTTCGACCATGCCAGCGACCCGGCATAGGCGTTCATGACGTTGATCTTGAGCTGCGAGACGACGACGAAAGCCACCATCAGCAACAAAGCGGCGTTCTCGTTGGGGATCATATAGCCGAAGGCGGTCAGATACATTTGCGAGGGATCGGCGGCGCGATCGACAGGAACGCCGGAACTGAAGGTCAGTACCACCAGGAAGGAGCCTGCCAGCAGTTTCGGTACACCGACCAGAACCCAGCCAGCCCCTGCGAGAAACACCGCAAAGCGATGCCGCAGTTTCAGCTTGCCATCGGCAGGCAGGAAGCGAAGGAAATCCACCTGCTCCCCGATCTGCGACATCAGCGCCAGAATGACGGCGGACGCCGCACCGAATTCGATGAGGTTGAAATCCGCTGTCGTCCCCGGCGGGCCGGAAGCGTGGTGAATACCCGCAAAAGCCCGCCAAAGATCGAATTTGCCCCAGTCCATAAAGGCGATGAAGATGAAGGGCAGGATGTTGAGGATGATCCAGAAGGGCTGGGTGATGATCTGGAAACGGCTGATCAGCCGCACGCCGTGGGTGACGAGCGGAATGACCATGACGGCCGAGATGATATAGCCGATCCACAAGGGTATGCCGAGCGCCAGTTCCAGCGCGCCGGACATGATCGATGCCTCGATGGCAAAGAGCATGAAGGTAAAGGCGGCGTAGATGAGCGAGGTGATGGTGGAGCCGATATAGCCGAAGCTCGCACCGCGCGTCAGTAGATCGATATCGACGCCGTAGCGGATGGCGTAACGGCTGATCGGCACACCCACCGCCAGCATGACGGTGGCAGCGACGAGGATGGCGAAGAAGGCATTCGTGGTGCCATAGGACAGTGTAATCGCGCCGCCGATGGCTTCCAGCGCCAGAAACGATATAGCGCCGATGGCGGTGTGGGAAATGCGGCTGGAGGAAAACTGCCGCGCGCTTTTGGCGGTAAAGCGCAGCGCGTAATCTTCCAGCGTCTGGTTGGCGACCCAACGGTTATATTCGCGCCTGACGGGGATGATGCGTTGCCGTGCGGCCATGCCTAAAAACCAGCGCCTTTTTGGGTGTGATGCTCAATTGTGCAGTTTCCAGCCAAAGACCTTTGTTTGCAAGGAAAATACGGGAGTGTTTGTTTCAAAGTCGCACCGACATGCCGCCATCCACAGTCAGGACATGGCCATTGACGAAGGAGGCCGCATCGCTGGCCAAAAATAGCGCTGCGCCAGCGATCTCATCCGGCTTTCCCCAACGCTCCAGGGGAACACGCATCTTGGCGAAGGCCAGCATATCCGGGTCTTCGGCAAGGGCTGCGTTGGTTTCCGTGGCGAACATGCCGGGTGCGATGGCGTTGCTGGTAATGCCAAGTGCGCCATATTCAACGGCAATGCTACGCATCAATCCGGTTAGTCCCTGTTTTGCGACGGGGTAAATCGCATCGCCCGGTCGCACCACATGACCGAGGATGGAGGTAATGGTGATGATGCGCCCGTAACTATTTACCGTCATGGCTTCCGCCGCATCCCGCGACAGGCAGATGGAGGAGGTGAGGTCGGTGCGGATGAGATCGAATACGTCCTCGTCCCTAAAGTCGCGCAGCGGACGACGGTCGCGCGCACCGACATTGTTGACGAGAATATCGAGGTGTCCGACCTCATCCATGATGCGGCGGACGAGATCGCTGCCAGCGGCAGTGTCCGCTATATTGAAGGCGGCGTAGTCGGCTTTTCCGCCTGCGTTGCGCAGGATGTCGACCGATGCTTGCAGCGTATCGGCGTTACGTCCGGTCAGCCAAACATGCGCACCCGCCTCGGTAAAGGCCTTGGCAATCTCAAAGCCGAGACCGCGCCCGCTGCCGGTGATAATGGCCGTGCGGTTTTCCAGAGAGAATTTTTGGAGAATGCCCATCGCTCGCCATCCCGGTTTGATTGGTTCCGTCAGCGCAAAGAATACGCGCGGCGAAGAGGAGGGAGAAAGGTCAACTGAGCGACCAGCCGTTCGCAATTGCGGACTCTGGACAGAAAAATGGCGTCGCCCGGATCGAGCGACGCCATTTCAGGTATTAAGCAGCAGCCGACTTTGCGAGCGGCACTTCTGCAATCGTCTTCAGAACGACGGAGGCGATCTGGTAAGGGCAGCCCTGGGAGTTCGGACGACGGTCTTCAAGGTAACCCTTGTAGCCGTTGTTGACGAAGGAGTGCGGAACGCGGATCGAGGCGCCACGGTCAGCAATGCCGTAGGAGAACTTGTTCCAGGGCGCTGTTTCATGCTTGCCGGTCAGGCGCAGATGGTTGTCCGGGCCGTAAACGTCGATGTGCTCTTTCCAGTTCTTTTCGAAAGCAGCCATAAGCGCTTCGAAATATTCCTTGCCGCCAACCTCACGCATGAACTTGGTGGAGAAGTTGCAGTGCATGCCAGAACCGTTCCAGTCGGTGTCGCCGAGTGGCTTGCAATGGAACTCGACGTCGATGCCGTACTTTTCGCAAAGGCGAAGAAGCAGGTAACGCGCGATCCAGATCTGGTCGGCAGCGCTCTTGGAGCCCTTGCCGAAGACTTGGAATTCCCACTGGCCCTTGGCCACTTCGGCGTTGATGCCTTCGTGGTTGATGCCGGCTTCCAGGCAGAGGTCGAGGTGCTCTTCAACGATTTCGCGGGCGATGGAGCCAACGTTCTTGTAGCCGACGCCTGTGTAGTATGGGCCCTGTGGCGCTGGGTAACCCTGCTCAGGGAAGCCGAGCGGACGGCCATCTTCGTAGAAGAAGTATTCCTGCTCGAAGCCGAACCATGCGCCTTCGTCGTCAAGGATCGTTGCGCGGCTGTTGGACGCGTGCGGCGTGACGCCGTCCGGCATCATGACTTCGCACATGACGAGTGCGCCGTTGGTGCGGGCCGGGTCTGGATAGATGGCTACAGGCTTCAGAACGCAATCCGAGCTATGGCCTTCGGCCTGCATCGTGGAGGAGCCATCGAAGCCCCAGAGCGGAAGCTGCTCGAGTGTCGGGAATTCGTCGAATTCCTTGATCTGCGTCTTGCCGCGCAGGTTTGCTACCGGCTTGTAACCATCCAGCCAGATGTACTCGAGTTTGAACTTAGTCATTACGAACCTCTCATAGGTTAAGATGCGAAGCCTTGATATCCTTATGCGAGCAAAGCGGTCTTACCAGACCACCCTCTCTTTCAAGTGCTGCCAAGGTAGATGCATTCGCCGTGCCAGTTTGAGGGTGTGGATCGGTAGATCGTCGATTTTTTGAAGCGCGTTGATTCGCCGGGGCCAAAAATCTGCGAAAACCGACCGAATGATATTTTGGAAAATCCTGCAATTTCCGATGCTTTTGCAAGGGCAAACGCTATTTCTGGTCAAAAATGATGCCGTTTTATCGGCGAAGCGTATTTTCTTCGCAGAAATTTCCGAATTTCGGTCTCGATCTGCATAAAGACTGTTCTTTGCGCGGAGGTGATTTTGATGAGCCTATTTTTTAGGCTTCGTGATATTTTTTTAATCAGATGGGGTGTTTTTCAGTGTGTTTGAGCGTATATTCAGAACGAGGCAACAAAGCTGGCTATTCAACGAAAGCGTGAATGTCATGAGAAGCGAACCCCATATGGAAAGTGCCACAATCTATCAGTTCCCCGTCGGTGGCCGTGCAGGCTTCAAGGGAATGCGCAAGGATACCATCTCAAAGGTGCCTTCGGTCACAGCGCCGAAGACATTCATAGACTTTGACAGCTGGTATCATCAGGAAGCTATCCTGGAAAATTCGGAATCCGACAAACCGCACAATTGAGCATGTGAGATGACGAACGTCCCGGCGCTGACGATGCGCGCCGAGGCTTGGACGGTTGTTCCTGTTTCGCCACCCCTCCTACGTCAATTGACGTATACGGTTTCGATCTCGTGAGGCCGATAGTCCCCCTCCAGCAGCGGTAACAAAACCGCTGAGCCCACAGAGGCTAAACAGGAGAGGGGTTCTTCCGATGACATTTCAAAAGATGCTGAGTGGCGCTTTGTTTGGCGCTATTATGTCCACCACCGCATTCCACGGTGCCTTTGCCGCTGACGACACCATCAAGGTCGGTGTTCTGCATTCGCTGTCCGGCACTATGGCGATTTCCGAAACGACCCTCAAAGACGCCATGCTGATGCTCATCGAAGAGCAGAACAAGAAGGGCGGCGTTCTGGGCAAGAAGCTCGAAGCCGTGGTTGTCGATCCGGCCTCCGACTGGCCACTGTTTGCTGAAAAGGCCCGCCAGCTGATTTCGCAGGATAAGGTCGCCGCCGTCTTCGGTTGCTGGACCTCGTCCTCGCGCAAATCCGTTCTGCCGGTTTTCGAAGAGCTCAACTCCATTCTCTTCTATCCCGTGCAGTATGAGGGTGAAGAATCCTCCCGCAATATCTTCTACACCGGTGCCGCGCCAAACCAGCAGGCCATTCCGGCTGTTGATTATCTGGCCAACACCGAAGGCGTCGAGCGCTGGGTTCTAGCCGGTACGGACTATGTCTATCCGCAGACAACCAACAAGATCCTGAAGGCCTACCTGATGTCGAAGGGCGTCAAGGAAGAGGACATCATGATCAACTACACGCCATTCGGCCATTCCGACTGGCAGACGATCGTGTCCGACATCAAGAAATTCGGCTCTGCCGGCAAGAAGACCGCCGTGGTTTCCACCATCAATGGGGACGCCAACGTGCCGTTCTACAAAGAGCTGGCAAACCAGGGCGTGAAGGCTGAAGACATTCCGGTCGTCGCCTTCTCGGTGGGCGAAGAAGAACTTGCCGGTCTCGATACCAGCCCGCTGGTCGGCCACCTTGCCGCCTGGAACTACTTCCAGTCCGTCGATGCCCCTGTGAATGCAGAGTTCATCAAGGAATGGCACGCCTTCACCAAGAACGACAAGCGCGTGACCAACGACCCGATGGAAGCCGTCTATATCGGCTTCAACGCCTGGGTCAAGGCCGTCGAAGCCGCTGGCACGACAGATACCGACAAGGTGCTGGACTCGATCATCGGCGTTTCCGTGCCGAACCTCTCGGGCGGCTACGCCACCGTCATGCCGAACCACCACATCACCAAGCCGGTGTTGATCGGTGAGATCCAGTCCGACGGCCAGTTCCAGATCGTGCAGCAGACCCCGCAGGTCGTAGGCGACGAATGGTCGGATTACCTGCCTGATAGCAAGGACCTGATCTCGGATTGGCGCAAGCCGATGTCCTGCGGCAACTTCAATGTTGCCACGGGTAAGTGCGGTGGCAAGGGTAGCTGATAGGCGCGAGGGCATGGGCCAGCTGTAATACGGTTGGCCCGCCACTAACTCGACGTCATCCTCGGGCTTGACCCGAGGATCTGCCGGCGGCACCGGCATTCTCTCGCCAACGATAGAACGTAACGCAACGGCAGCAGATCCTCGGGTCAAGCCCGAGGATGACGACAGAGAGTGTGGGATGCCTTGAGCACCATCCAGGCAGAGAGCACTTCAAACCCACGGTGCTCAACCAAACGCACTGACGCATCATCGTCGCAATGAGGAGCTGACATGACGATCCGATTTCTTCTTCGAGCCATGTTCCTATGGCTGACGCTCGGGATCGCCGCTCCAACCTACGCGCAGCAAACCGATCCTAAACCCCTCATCGACGCACTCGGCACTGCCGATTTCAAGCAGGCCGAAGCCCTGATCGGGCAGATTGCGGCGACGGGAGACCCGCGTGTGGTCCCGCCGCTGAATGCCTTTGCGGAGGGCGAGCTTTATGTTCGCAAGTCCGACACTCTCGTTTTCATGACCAAACCCGCTGGTGCCAATCTTACGCTTGTCAATCCGCTAACCGGCGAAAGTGTGGGCGAAGCGCCGAAGGCGGCGGTTGCCAAGATCAAGGTCAATAACAATCTTCGCCGCGTCATTCGTGCGGCACTCGGCGGTCTGACGCTGCTCAGCCCGGAAAAATTCGTTCGCCTGTCCGCAGCCGATGCGGTCCTGAAAGCACCGAGCGCGGAAAATCTGCAATTGCTGGAGACGGCGCTTGCCAAGGAAACGGATGCGCAGGTGCGTGGCCGCATGGAAGAGGCGCGCGCCGTTTCGGTTCTTGCTTCGGATCGTTCGGTCGAGGAAAAGCGCGCAGCGATCCAAACGATCGCGAATATCGGCGGTCGCAGTGTTATCGGCATTCTTCAATCCGCATCTCCTAATCTCGACCCGATGCTGCGCGAAGACGTCATGTCTGCGATCATCAAGATCGAGAGCTCGCTTGCGCTGTGGGATTATGCGCAAAACATCTGGTACGGCCTGTCCTTGGGCTCGGTGCTGCTGCTGGCGGCCATCGGTCTTGCCATCACCTTCGGCGTCATGGGCATCATCAACATGGCGCATGGCGAGATGGTCATGATCGGCGCCTACTCCACCTTCATGGTGCAGGAGGTGATCCGCAGCCATTATCCCGGCCTGTTCGACTGGTCGCTGACGATTGCGTTGCCGGTTGCGTTTCTGGTCACCGCTGCCGTTGGCCTCGTCATGGAGCGCGGCGTCATCCGTTTTCTCTATGGCCGCCCGCTGGAAACACTGCTGGCCACATGGGGCATTTCGCTGATTTTGCAGCAGGGCGTGCGCTCCATCTTCGGTCCCACCAACCGTGAAGTCGGCAACCCCAGCTGGATGTCCGGGTCTTTCAGCGTCGGCTATATGAACTTCACTTGGAACCGCCTCTGGATCGTCTGCTTCTCGCTTTCCGTCTTCTTTGCCCTACTTCTGTTGCTCAAGCGCTCGGCCTTCGGGTTGCAAATGCGGGCTGTGACGCAAAACCGTCGCATGGCTTCTTCCATGGGTATTCGCACCTCCTGGGTGGATGCCTTCACCTTTGCGCTTGGCTCTGGCGTTGCCGGGCTGGCGGGTGTGGCGCTCAGCCAAATCGACAATGTCTCGCCCAATCTTGGCCAGTCCTACATCATCGACAGTTTCATGGTGGTGGTGTTTGGCGGGGTCGGCAATCTCTGGGGAACGCTGGTCGGAGCGCTGTCGCTCGGCGTGCTCAACAAGTTTCTTGAGCCCACAGTCGGTGCGGTTCTCGGCAAAATTCTCGTTCTCGTTCTCATCATCCTGTTCATTCAGAAGCGGCCACGCGGTCTCTTCGCACTCAAGGGAAGGGCCATCGAAGCATGATTACCGGCTTCCTCCTTCGGGCGCTCGACCGCCGGATCCTCATCGCCATCGGCATTATCCTCGCCATCGCGGTTCTCGTGCCCGCGTCCAACCTGCTGCTTCCCGCAGACAGCGCATTCCGCATTCCGACCTACATCATGTCCATGCTGGGCAAATATCTGGCCTATGCCATTCTGGCGCTGGCGCTTGATCTGGTCTGGGGTTATTGCGGCATTCTCTCGCTCGGTCACGCCGCCTTCTTCGCGCTCGGCGGTTATGCCATGGGCATGTATCTGATGCGCCAGATCGGCACGCGCGGAACCTATGGCCATCCTGTTCTGCCGGACTTCATGGTGTTCCTGAACTGGAAGGAACTGCCGTGGTTCTGGCATGGCTTCGATATGTTCTGGTTTGCGATGCTGATGGTGCTTGTGGTGCCGGGCCTGCTGGCCTTCGTCTTCGGCTGGTTTGCCTTTCGCTCCCGCGTCAACGGCGTCTACCTCTCGATCATCACGCAGGCCATGACCTATGCCCTGCTGCTGGCCTTTTTCCGCAACGATATGGGCTTTGGCGGCAATAACGGCCTGACGGACTTTAAAGACATTCTCGGCTTTTCCGTGCAGGCGGATGGCACGCGTGCCGTTCTGTTTGCCATGACGGCGATCATGCTGGCGCTTTGCCTGCTGATTGCGTCCGGCATCGTCAATTCCAAATTCGGCAAAGTGCTGGTGGGTGTACGGGATGCGGAAAGCCGGGTGCGGTTTCTGGGTTTCCGGGTGGAAAACATCAAGCTCTTCACCTTCGTCGTCTCGGCCATGATGGCGGGGATTGCCGGTGCACTCTTCGTGCCGCAGGTAGGCATCATCAATCCCGGCGAATTCTCGCCTGCCAATTCCATCGAGGTCGTCGTCTGGACGGCAGTTGGAGGGCGCGGCACGTTGATCGGGCCGATCCTCGGCGCAATCCTCGTCAATGGCGGCAAGAGCTATTTCACCGGCGCATTCCCCGAGTTCTGGCTGTTTGCGCTGGGCGGGCTGTTCATTGCGGTCACGTTGTTCTTCCCCAAGGGTATCGTCGGCACTGCCCAGCATTATCTGGCAGGACGGCGCGAAAAGCGGGTGGAAGCGTCTAAGGATGCGGCCAAGCGCGCGGAAAATGGCGATGCCGTCAAACCGGCGCAACAGGCTGCGGAGTAACACATATGAACACGGTTGCCGAAAACAGAACGAAAAGCCTGCTCTATCTCGACGGCGTCTCCGTTTCCTTCGACGGTTTCAAGGCGTTGAATTCCCTGTCCTTCGTGGTCGAGCCCGGCGAATTGCGCGCCATCATCGGGCCGAATGGCGCGGGCAAGACGACCATGATGGACATCATCACCGGCAAGACCCGGCCAGACACGGGCAAGGTGCTGTTTGAAGACAGCATCGACCTCACCAAAAAGGACGAGGCGGATATCGCCCAGCTCGGCATCGGTCGCAAGTTTCAGAAGCCGACGGTGTTCGAAAGCCATACGGTCTGGGACAATCTGGAACTGGCGCTTAACCGCAAACGCGGCGTCTTCGCCACGCTGTTCTACCGCCTGACGGAAGAGGACAAGGCCCGCATCGAAGAGATTTTGGCCACGGTCCGCCTCAGCTCACGCCGCAACGATCTGGCCGCCAATCTTTCTCACGGGCAAAAGCAGTGGCTAGAAATCGGCATGCTGCTGGCGCAGGAGCCGAAGCTGCTTCTGGTGGATGAACCCGTGGCAGGCATGACGGACGCCGAGACGGCAGAGACGGCAGTGCTGCTGAAGGAAATCGCCAAGACCCGTTCCGTGGTGGTGGTGGAACACGACATGGGCTTCATCCGCGAACTGGGCGTCAAGGTAACGTGTCTGGCCGAGGGATCGGTACTCGCCGAAGGGTCGATTGATTTTGTGTCGAGCGATCCCAAGGTGATCGAGAATTATTTGGGGCGCTAGAAACAGTGAGGTCTGACTTGCGCCTTCAATCAGAACCAGATTTAAATCGTGAAATTTAAAATCTGGAGTTGATTTAATGGCTTTGGTCGGACTTTTGGTGATGGCAATCGGTGGTGCGGCAGTTTGGTATTGGCGGCTGAAGATGATGCGGGAAGCGGGCAGCGAGATCATCGATACGGTCGAGAAAATGCGTGGGGCCTATAAGCGCCGGTCATTTCGCAAGAAGGCCGAAGTCGCACCCATCGCCTCTATTCGTGATCCCGCGATTGCTGCTGTTGCGTTCTTCATGTGCCTCGCAAACGAAAAGCCGATGCATGTGGAAGCGGCAAAATCGGTCGTTCGTGAGAAGATGAAAAACATCATCGCGTCGAAGGACATGGAAGAAGTAATCGTCTTTGGAGAATGGGCTTCGAAGAATGTCGTCAACCCTGAAGACCCAATTCGCCGTTTCCGGGACATCTGGGCGAACGCGTTGGATTTCGATGAACGACGCCAACTGATCGACATCGCCGAAGAGGTTGCCCGGGTGGGTGGCGAAAAAACCAGTGAGCAGGACTCTGCACTACAGGCACTGAGGCGAACGTTACTGAACTAGAACAGGTGGATGAATGCTAAGCGTCGAAAACATCAATCTCCATTACGGCGCAGCGCAAGCCTTGCGCGGCATTTCGCTGAATGCGGAAATGGGCAAGATTACCTGTGTGCTGGGGCGCAACGGCGTCGGCAAGAGTTCGTTGCTGCGTGCCGTGACCGGTCAGCATCCGCTCAGCGGCGGCACCATCAGTTTCGGCGGTGAGAGCCTCAACGGGCTTGCGCCCTACCAGCGCGCCAAGCGCGGCGTTGGTTATGTGCCGCAGGGGCGCGAGATTTTTCCGTTGTTGACGGTGCAGGAAAATCTACAATCCGGCTATGCGCCGCTGCCGCGCAAGGAACGCTTCATTCCCGATGATATTTTCAGCCTGTTTCCGGTGCTGCAATCCATGCTCTCACGCAGGGGAGGCGATCTCTCGGGCGGGCAGCAGCAGCAATTGGCCATTGGCCGCGCGCTGGTGACACGCCCCAAAATCCTGGTGCTGGACGAGCCGACCGAAGGCATCCAGCCGTCGATCATCAAGGATATCGGCCGTGCCATCAAATATCTACGGGACTCTACGGGGATGGCGATCCTGCTGGTGGAGCAATATCTCGATTTTTGCCGCGAGCTTGCCGATTACGTTTACATCATGGATCGCGGTGAGATCGTGCACGAAGGGGTGGCTGAAACGCTGGATACGGTTGAAGCGCGGCGACATTTGACGGTATAATAATACCTTATACTGTCAAATCTACCTCACGAACCGATAAAAATGATGTAATTTGTGACCGTTATTACAACGACGCATAGCATTCATGCGCAATTTTAGCGTTTCATTGAGAAAAAAGCTGTGTTATTGGCAGCGCAAATGCTGCATGTGAGACACAGTGGTTCAACCATCTGCACGCTGCATCCGTCGATCCCTTACATTCCACGTATTTTCCGGCATACTGCCGGGGAACTGTGCCAATAAAGGCGTGCCGATGAATTTTACGACTGCTGCTGGCCGGTTTTTCCGGTTCGTCCGTCCCGCTCGCGCTCTTGTCGCGGGCTTTGCCATTCTTACAGCAACCAGCGCCGCAGCTTTGGCTTCAACCTGCGGTCAGACAATGGAACCCGGCAGACACGCGTTTTCGCTGATGTCTGAGGGGTCTGAACGCGCTGGCGTTTATTTTGTTCCGTCTTCTTATGATGGAAATAAAAAAATGCCTGTCGTCTTTGATTTTCATGGAAGCAACAGCAATCCGAATGGACAGTTGGACCGCAGCGGCTGGGATAAGGTCGGCGAACGTGAAGGCATCGTGGTCGTGGCGCTTCAAGGCAGCCTCAAGGGAGAATTGCCCGGCACCAATGCCTGGAACGTCCCCGGCGTGACCAAGCGCGAGGGTGGGCTGGATGAGCCTGGCTTCATTCGCGACGCCATCAGCATGGTCAAATCCAAGCTTTGCGTGGATGAAACACGCTTCTACGGTTCCGGTTATTCCGGTGGTGGACGCATGTTGTCGCAATATCTGTGCAGCGGCAGCAACGATTTTGCTGCTGCCGGTTTTGTCGCATCTCTTCGCGCCGGTCTCCCTCAGGAAAATGAGGGCAAGTGGGCACCGGACGCGAAAAGCTGCGCGCCCGCAAAGCCACTGTCCATCGTCGCTTTCGCTGGCCTGAAAGACCCTGCCAACCCCTATCAGGGCGGCGGCAAACCCTATTGGCAATATAGCGGCGAAATGGCCTTGAAACGCTGGGCCGAAATGGATGGCTGCAAGGGCGCGGTCAAAAGCAAGTCCACCGACAGTTTTACTTTGAACACCTATGACGTCTGCAAAAGCGGTGCGCGCATCCATTCCTACGTCATCGATGCGTGGGATCACGCCTGGCCACGTGCGACGATGAAGGCGGACATGGTGGCATCTGCCGCAGCCGTCATCCGGAAGCCATCCAGCGATACATCCGGCAAGGTTCAGCAGGTCGTTGATCGCAAAACGCCGACGGAAACCGTGCGCCGGGTTGATGCGGCTGAAAGAATGTGGGACTTCTTCCAGAATTCGGAAGGGCAGATGGTTGTCGACGCAACGGCGAAGACGGATTGCTCTGTGAAAGCGGTTCCCGCTTCCGCATCCGCCAAAGCTTCGGAGACGACGTGCAGCCAGACCAGCAAATCATCCCTCAACAATGCCCGCAGCGTGCCCGCGGTCGAGGGCGCATTGTAACGAAAGCTGTCGATGGGCGCAGCCGTCTGGACGAATTGTTTCAGGAAGGCTGCGCCAAAATCAGGCTGCCTGATACGTTTTCCAATGAAATGGAAGCCATTCTCATCAACTCCTCCGGCGGATTGACCGGAGGAGATGAGATCGAATGGCAGGCGGTTGCCGGTGAAGGCACGTCACTCGTCGTAACCACGCAGGCCTGCGAGAAGGTCTACAAGGCCGCCGCTGGCACGACGACCGTTACCGCCCGTGTCACCGCTGGCCCCAATGCCAAGCTTCACTGGCTTCCGCAGGAAACCATCCTTTTCGACCGCGCTTCTCTGACCCGCAGGCTGGAAGCGGATATCGATGCCTCCGCTGAATTCGTTGCCGTGGAAGCCGTCCTGCTCGGTCGTCAGGCCATGGGCGAAGCGATGGAGGAGGGGCTGTTTCGAGATCGCTGGCGCATTCGCCACGGTGGCAAGCTGGTTCACGCGGAAGAACTGCGTCTCGATGGAAAAATTGCCGAGCTGACCAGTGCAGCGCCGGTTCTCTCCGGTCAGGTCGCATTCGCAACACTCCTTTACATCGGCCCATTGGCGGAGGCGCTTTTGCCTAAAATACAGGCTGTTGCCGGGTTTTCCGGCGGCGCCAGCGAGTGGCAGGGAAAGCTTGTCGTGCGCCTGTCCGCGCCGGATGGATTCACCTTGAGAAAAATGCTGTTTCCGATCATTTCGCTCTTGCGAAATGGCGCGCCAGTGCCGAAAGTCTGGAATCTCTGATGAATGAAACGGGACGACAATGAACCTCACCCCCAGAGAAAAAGACAAGCTTCTGATTTCCATGGCAGCCATGGTGGCGCGTCGCCGTCTGGAGCGGGGCGTCAAGCTCAATTACCCGGAAGCTATTGCCCTGATTACCGATTTCGTCGTTGAAGGCGCGCGCGATGGCCGCGCCGTCTCCGAGCTGATGGAAGCAGGCGCGCATGTCATTTCGCGTGATCAGGTCATGGATGGCATTGCCGAGATGATCCATGACGTGCAGGTGGAAGCAACTTTCCCTGATGGCACCAAGCTGGTGACCGTGCACGAACCCATTCGCTAAAGGAGCGGCATCATGGCCCTTGAACTGCGCCCGAACTGCGAATGCTGCGACAGGGATTTGCCTCCTGACAGTCTCGACGCGATGATGTGTTCCTTCGAATGCACCTATTGCCGCGACTGCGCAACGACGGTGCTGGACGGCAAATGCCCCAATTGTGGTGGTGAACTGGTGCGACGTCCCATCCGCCCCGCTGCAAAGCTGGTGAACAACCCGGCTTCCACAAAGCGGGTTTTGAAGGCAGACGGCTGCGCATCCGTCAAAGCGGCGTGACGATTAAAGGAAAAGATCATGATTCCAGGTGAAGTCATAGCAGCAGACGGTGTGATCGAGCTGAACGCCGGTCAGCCCACCATCACCATCGAGGTTGCCAATACGGGTGACAGGCCGGTTCAGGTCGGCAGCCATTATCACTTTGCCGAAACCAATGCGGCTCTGGATTTCGAGCGCGAGAAGGCGCACGGTATGCGTCTGGATATTCCCGCCGGAACCGCGGTTCGTTTCGAGCCTGGTCAGAAGCGCGAAGTCACGCTGGTGCCGCTTTCCGGCAAGCGGGAAGTCTATGGTTTTCGCAAACTCGTCATGGGAAAGTTGTGATGATGGTCGCCACGTCGTTGCGCCATCTGTCACTCAGCTTTTTGCTCGCCTTAGCAGCGTTGCCCTCTAGTTTCATGGTTGACCGGGCGTTTGCGCAGGAAGAGCCGGACTGCGACTCGCCAACGACGCAATCGGATATGAACGCCTGCGCGGCGATTGAGTATGAATCTGCCGACAAGGATTTGAATGCCGCCTATCAGCAGGTTCGCAAGAAGATGAGCGCCTGGGACAAGGCCGCTGACGATGACAGCAAGGGCGCGGTCGATGCGCTGGTTGCGGCGCAGCGCGCCTGGGTCTCCTTCCGTGATGCCAATTGCGAAGCGGCAGGCTTTCAGGCGCGTGGCGGTACCATGGAGCCGATGCTCGTTTCGTCCTGCCTTGCCGATATGAGCACGAAACGCGCCGAAGAACTTCGTGCTCTTGCCGACGGGTTCTGATGTGATTGCTGATTTTGTTTTCTCCGCCTCCCAAGGAGTCTGATTTCGATGCCTTACAAGATTTCCCGCGCAGCCTATGCCAGCATGTTCGGCCCCACCGTGGGCGACAAGGTGCGTCTTGCCGATACCGAACTCTTCATCGAGATCGAGAAGGACTTCACCACCTATGGCGAAGAGGTGAAATTCGGTGGCGGCAAGGTCATTCGCGATGGCATGGGGCAGAGCCAGGCGACACGGGCTGAGGGCGCTGTCGATACTGTCATCACCAATGTCGTGATCGTCGATCACAGCGGTGTCTACAAGGCGGATGTCGGTTTGAAGGATGGCCGCATTCATGCCATCGGCAAGGCTGGTAATCCCGATACGCAGCCGGGTGTGAGCATCATCGTCGGCCCTTCCACGGAAGCGATTGCCGGTGAGGGTAAAATTCTGACCGCTGGCGGCATGGATGCGCATATCCACTTCATCTGCCCGCAGCAGATTGAAGAGGCGCTGATGAGTGGTGTCACCTGCATGCTGGGCGGTGGTTCCGGCCCGGCCCACGGCACGCTGGCGACCACCTGCACAGGCGCATGGCATATCGAACGCATGATCGAGAGCTTCGATGCCTTTCCGATGAATCTCGCGCTTGCGGGCAAGGGCAATGCTTCGCTGCCCAAACCGCTGGAAGAGATGATCCTTGCGGGTGCGTCCTCACTGAAGCTGCATGAAGACTGGGGCACCACACCTGCCGCCATCGACAATTGCTTAAGCGTCGCAGATCAGTTCGACGTGCAGGTGATGATCCATACCGATACGCTGAATGAAAGCGGCTTCGTGGAAGACACGATTGCGGCCATCAATGGGCGCACCATCCACGCCTTCCATACCGAAGGTGCGGGCGGTGGCCACGCGCCTGACATCATCAAGATTTGCGGTAACCCCAACGTCATTCCGTCCTCCACCAATCCGACACGGCCCTATACGGTCAACACGCTGGCGGAGCATCTGGATATGCTGATGGTCTGCCATCACCTGTCGCCATCTATCCCGGAAGATATCGCCTTCGCGGAAAGCCGCATCCGGAAGGAGACCATCGCGGCAGAAGATATTCTGCATGATATCGGTGCCTTCTCGATCATCTCCTCCGATAGTCAGGCCATGGGCCGTGTGGGTGAAGTGGCCATCCGCACATGGCAGACGGCGGATAAGATGAAGCGCCAGCGCGGTCGCCTTAAGGAAGAAAAGGGTGAAAACGACAATTTCCGTGTTCGTCGTTACATCGCAAAATACACCATCAACCCAGCCATCGCTCACGGCATCAGCCATGAAATCGGCTCCATCGAAGTCGGCAAGCGTGCCGATCTGGTGCTGTGGAACCCTGCCTTTTTTGGCGTGAAGCCGGAAATGGTTCTGCTGGGTGGCTCCATTGCCGCGGCCCCGATGGGCGATCCCAATGCGTCCATCCCCACGCCGCAGCCGATGCATTACCGGCCCATGTTTGCCGCCTATGGCAAGCTGCGTACCAACTCCTCCGTGACCTTCGTCTCGCAGGCCTCGCTGGATGGTGGGATCGCGCAGCGTCTGGGCGTTGCCAAGAAGCTACTGGCCGTTCGTAACGTGCGCGGCGGCATCTCAAAGGCATCGATGATCCACAATTCGCTGACGCCGCATATCGAGGTCGATCCCGAGACTTACGAGGTGCGGGCGGATGGCGAGCTTCTGACCTGCGAGCCGGCAACGGTTCTGCCGATGGCACAGCGCTACTTCCTGTTTTGACCGCTACCCTTGCGGGCCAAGGGTTTCCTTCTGTGCATGACTGCCCTGCGCATGGCAATTTTTGCTGCACTGCAAACGATTTTGCGCTATCGCAAGGGCAGCTTTCCAGCGTGAATTTTTCCCAAGGCTCTTCACGCCAAACACTCGCACAGGAGAAACCCATGCTCGGCAAAAAAGTGCCTGCTGTAACATTTCGCACGCGTATTCGCGATGAGGCTGTTGGCGGCCCAAATCCTTATCGTTGGCAGGATGTGACCTCCGACGGCTACTTCAAGGGCAAGAAGGTCGTTCTCTTCTCCCTGCCGGGTGCCTTCACGCCAACCTGCTCGACGTATCAGCTCCCCGATTTTGAAAAGCTGACACCAGAATTCCGCGCGCTCGGCATTGATGAGATTTACTGCCTTTCCGTCAATGATGCATTTGTGATGAATGCCTGGGCCAAGGGTCAGAATCTTGAAAACGTAAAGGTCATCCCAGACGGTTCGGGCGAATTCACCCGCAAGATGGGCATGCTGGTTTCCAAGGACAATCTCGGCTTCGGCATGCGCTCCTGGCGTTATGCGGCCATCGTCAATGACGGTGTGGTTGAGCAGTGGTTCGAGGAAGAAGGCCATTCGGACAATTGCGAAAGCGACCCTTACAGCGTGTCATCGCCGCAGAACATTCTCGAACATCTCAAGGCTCGTATCGCAGCCTGATTCATCCCGATTTTTCAGTGCAGAAGCCCGGCTAAAAGCCGGGCTTCTTTGCTTTCAGGACACGAAATCTCGACGTCCGCAAATATATATATTCATGTTGAGAGCTTTGCGCGATTTGCGATCGAAACAAAGGCAAAAGCGAAACCCATGACGGCGACTTTATTTTGCAGTGCGATAGAAGTCGCAATAGATCGCTGCATTGCGAAGTATTCCACAAATATACCTCCGGTAGTTAAAAATTTAGACAATTGATTTACTTCCAGCCAATCTATGATCTTTATCGCTTATGTCATGCAAGGGTGAGGTGTGATGGCTGAACGTTTGAGGAAATTTGTTTCGTTAGAAATGAGTTTAAGTAATCCTGGCGAAGGGCAAAATCTTCGCACCTTTGCGACAAAAATGGTGTTCATTTCCATCATTCTGTCCCTGCTGGTCAGTTGCACGGTGATTGCTGTCGCAGCGTTCTTTCACCTGCTGCCTTTACCATTGCTCGAGGCGCTGGCTTACAGCGTCGTCATGGCCTGGATCGTCGGTGGTATCGTCACAGGCATGCTATGCGGGGTGATCGGCAGTGCGATCCGCAAACTTCACGCCTCTCATGCAGAGTTCGAACGGCTCAGCAGGACGGATACGCTTTCGGGGCTGGCAAATCGGCGCGCCTTCAATCAGTCCTTCGATGAAGTCGAACAGGATGCGTCGCTGGCGATTTTCGATCTCGATCGCTTCAAGCGGATCAATGACAGTTTCGGCCATGCGGCAGGCGATATCGTGATCAAAAGGGCTGCGGCAGCCATTGAGGATGTCTTCGGCGATTTCCACTGCGTGGCCCGGCTGGGAGGCGAGGAGTTCGCGGTGATCGTGCGGGGAGGTTTGCGCAAAGACCGTCTGACTCTGATCGAACTGGCGCGGATCAGAGTGGCTTGCCTTACCATCAACTTCCAAGGAACGCAGCTGCAGACCACGGTTTCCGTCGGTGTCGCCGATATCGGTCCATCGCGCTCCAAGCATGATACGTTTGCGGTCGCCGACAAGGCTCTCTATCTGGCCAAGTCTTCCGGCCGCAACCGCGTGTGCCACGAAGAAGAATTGCCTGTCACGCCTGCTCTCGACAACCTCAAATCCGCCTTCATGGTCGCGTCCTGACGGGATCGCGAGCCGGCTCTGTATGAGCCTGCATTTTGCCTCCATGCGCTTGCATTCGCGAGCCTGATCCTTCAGGTTTCAGACTGACGTAAACTTATCCTGGATACATCATGCTTCGCGTTCAATCCTATCATCCCGCCGGCACGCCTGCGGACGAGCCCATTGGTTATGTCACCCTTGCCCACGACCAGAGGCATTTGCGGCGCAAGCTTCTTCACCTCCAGAACGACGAGATGGTGATGCTCGACCTCAAGGAGGCCGTGCTGTTTGCTCATGGAGATCTGTTGATCGTCGAGAATGGCGATCTCGTCGAGGTCCGGGCAGCCGATGAAAAACTGTTCGAGGTCAAGGGCCGCAACACGCTGCATCTGATCGAGTTGGCCTGGCATCTCGGCAACAGGCATCTCTCGGCCCAGATCGAGGAGGGGCGTATCCTAATTCTGCGTGACCATGTCATCCGCGCCATGCTGGAGGGGCTTGGCGCGACAGTGCGGGACGTGGAGGAGCCGTTCCAGCCCGCACGAGGCGCGTACCACGCCCATGGTGGCCACGCGCATGGTCACGATCACCATCATCATAGCCACGACTGAAAATGACATCTGTGCGGAGTGCCCACGCGCTGCTGAGGCTGCTGGCCTGGATGTCTCCGGCCTTCCCGGTTGGAGCCTTTTCCTATTCCGGTGGGCTTGAAACGGCGGTCAATGATCGGCGCGTTTCAAATGCCGTCGAGCTGGATGGATGGATCGACCTGCTGTTGCACCGTGGAACCTTTTGGAACGATGCTGTTCTCCTGGCGCAAGCATGGCGTTGCCAGACGGATGATGAAGCCTTGATGCATCTGGCCGAACTGGCGCGGGCGCTTGCGGGTTCGGCAGAACGTTATCGCGAAACAGTTCTATTGGGAGATGCTTTCAGAGACGCAGCCGCTGCCTGGCCGCATGATGTCTTCGAGCGGCTTGGCAGGGAAACACCCTATCCGGTCGCGGTCGGTGCTATCGCGTCGGCACATGACATCGCACTGGACGATGCGATTGCGGCGTATCTCCACGCCGCAGTCTCGCAATTCGTGTCGGCGGGTATTCGCCTCGGCGTGGCGGGACAGAAGGATGGTGTTGCCATTCTTGCTCGTCTGGAAGGAGCGATAACTGATGTCGCTGGTCGCGCAGCGATATCCTCGCTGGATGATCTGGGCTCGGCCACCATTCTTGCAGATACCGCAGCCATGCGTCACGAAATACAGGAAACGCGTCTTTTCCGGTCCTAGCGCTTGGGGCCGGTTACATGACACGACGTTCAACATGAAATAGCATCCGAAAGGAAAAGCGGAATGAAATCGTCAAATGGTCCATTGAGAGTTGGTATCGGCGGGCCGGTCGGCTCCGGCAAGACGGCTTTGACGGAGAAGCTGTGCAAGGCGATGAGCGCCGATTATTCCGTCGCAGTCGTCACGAACGATATTTACACCAAGGAAGATGCAGAGGCTTTGGTGCGGATGCAGGCCCTGCCATCAGAGCGGATCGTCGGGGTAGAGACGGGCGGCTGCCCTCATACCGCCATTCGTGAGGATGCAACCATCAATCTTCAGGCCATCGCCGGTCTGAACGAGCGTTTCCCCGATCTGGATGTGGTTTTCATCGAATCGGGTGGAGATAATCTGGCGGCGACCTTTTCACCCGATTTGGCAGACATCACCATCTATGTGATTTCCGTTTGTCAGGGCGAGGAAATTCCGCGCAAGGGTGGGCCCGGCATCACTCGCTCGGACCTGCTGGTCATCAACAAGAAGGATCTGGCACCCTATGTCGGAGCTGATCTTGGCGTGATGGATGGTGATGCAACTCGCATGCGCAAGGAGATGCCGTTCGTTTTCACCGATATGAAGCGCGGGGAGGGCGTGGATCGCATCGTCAGCTTCCTCAAGGATCATGGCGGCCTGTGAATCGTAGCCTCTGTGTTTGACGTCATGACGTCTAAAATTGTTTCAGGGCGGCGACATCATTGACCTTGATGACCCGCCCGCAAACAATAACGCCTGCATCGCGAAGGCTGGAGAAAGCGCGGGAAAGGGCTTCCGGGGCCAGGCCGAGTTTGCCGGCCAGAACGCTTTTTTGGAATGGTAACCTCAGAGAATAGGATGCCGCGTCAGACGGGCATTGCATGACGAGGTAGTTGGCCACGCGCTGCGGTGCTGTCTGCAGTCGGTCATTTGCGACACAGTCCAAGGTGGTCACCAGGCTGCGCGACAGGCACTGCATCAGTGTTTTCGCGATTTTCGGATCGTCCTCGATCATGCTTCTGAGACGGCTGAGTTCGAAACGGGCGAACGTGCAGTTTTCGGTCGCCTGCGCGTGATAATGATAGCGATCCGCACCGAAGATCAGGCAGTCGTTGAACGTATCGCCGGGGCCGCAGATTCTGACATCGGCCTCGCGACAATCCTTGTTCAACCGATACAGGCGAACATAGCCGTTGAGCACGCAATAAAAGTGTTCTGCTTGATCGCTTTCTCGGAACAAAACAGTGCGGGCGGAAGCCGTGGTGATCGTCGATGCTTCCATCAGTTTTGCCGTCGCAAATTCATCTCCGGCATCCATGAAAGACGCTTGCACAAGAATGCTTTTTGCCTTGGCGTTGAGTTTTATCATGCCGTTCACGTCCGTCGCGCTCCCCGAAAACCTTCAGAACAGAAGCCGCTTCGCGCGGTCTGATACCCGGAGGCGAGCCTATTTTTCTATCTGAGGGCGATGTTCCCATGCGCACACGATAACGGTTGTGATCGGTTGGAAATTGATTTCGATCAACTGCTGCCGAATTTCTTCTGCGCGTGCCAATAAGTGGAACACAACACAGAAACGCCGGGCGGCGCCCGGCGTTTCCTGATGGGAGAGACGTGGTGTTATTCCGCTGCCAGTGGCGGCAGACGCAGGACATTGTTGCCGGTACCAGGATTCTTGCCAGCCGCACCGTTTTTCTGTTCGACATTGGCCACGCGCTCTTCCAGTCCGGACAAGGCGTCCTTGTTGCTGCGGGCCAGGTTCGACAACTCCTCATTGGACAGGACTGGATGCTCCTCTTCCTTCTTGCCGACAAAACGACCGAAGAGGTGTGCCAGTAGCCGCGAGAGGTCATCCATGATGAGGAAGAAGGCCGGCACAACGATCAGCGACAGCACTGTCGATACGATGATGCCGCCAATGACGGCGATGGCCATGGGTGCCCGGAACGAGCCTCCTTCGCCGACGCCCAGGGCAGACGGCAACATGCCCGCCGACATGGCAATCGAGGTCATGATGATAGGACGGGCGCGCTTGCGGCCAGCCTCGACCATGGCGTGAACCCTTTCCATCCCGTGCCGTCGCATTTCGATTGCGAAATCCACCAGCAGGATGGCGTTCTTGGTCACGATGCCCATCAACATCAGAATGCCGATGAGGACCGGCATGGAGAGGGCATTTTGGGTGACGATAAGGGCCACGGCGACCCCGCCAATGGCAAGTGGCAGCGAAAACAGAATGGTGAAGGGCTGGATCACGTCCTTGAACAGAAGGATGAGAACGACCAGCACCAGCAGCAGGCCCAACAGCATGGCATTGGTAAAGCCGCGCTGCATCTCGCCCTGAACCTTGGCGTCTCCGCCTTCAGCAAGGCGCACCGTCGGCGGCAATTTCGTTTCCGACACAATGCGCTTGAACTCGGCGGAAGACGTATCGAGCGCCGTACCGAAGGGAACATCGGAGCCGATAGACACAACGCGGTTGCGGTCATTGCGCTTGATCGAGCTCGGGCCTTCCGAATAGTCGATATCGGCAACGCTGTAGAGCGGCACGGTTGCGCCGGACGCGGTCTTGATCTTCAGCGCGCGGATGGAAGCCAGATCGCGTCGGACATCCAGCGAGGCCTGCACGCGGATTGGAATTTGCCGGTCGTCGAGAGAAATCTTCGTCAACTGCGCATCGATATCGCCAATGGTTGCGACGCGCACCGTTTGCGATATCTGCTGCGGCGTGATGCCGAGGCGAGCGATTTCATCTTTCCGGGGGCGTATCTGCAGTTCCGGGCGAGGCAAGGCGCCTTCCGAGGAGACATTGGCGAGGATGGGAGAAGCCCGCAGGTTGGATTCGAGAATGCCGACCGCCTTTTGCAAGTCCTCTTCGCTCGAGGACAGGAAGTTGAAGGTCAGTTCCCGTTCCGCACGGTCGTTGAGCTTGATGATGCGGACATCGGGAATCGTGTTTACCTTGGCGAAAATATCGCGCTCCACATCCCATTGCGGCCGCGTTCTGCCATTGTCTTCAACCTTCGGCAAATAGTGACCGATCAGTGGAATGGAGCCCAAACCGTCATTGACGAGGCTTTTCAGCAGCGAATGATCGATGTGTTGGAGAATGACGCGGACAGTTGCGCGGCGCAGCTCCAGATCGCCCTTCGGCGAGGCGCCTCCAAGGATGAAGACGCTTTCAACGCCGTTGATATCCTTTACGGCCTGATAGATTTTCGATGTCGTCGCGTCGGTTTCTTCCAGCGTCGCATTCGGCGGAAGCTCGACGGACAGCACGACGCGTGATGCATCATCCGGTGGCAGGAAGCTGCCGGGAACGCCGCTCAGAAGCACGATGGAGCCAATGAGGAAACCGATGGCGCCCAGCAATGTCAGATACCGCGCCCACCATTTGCTGGTCGTGGCGGTGACCATGCGCGTATAGGCCTTCATCAACCTCCCGTCATTGTCGTGGTGGTCGTCAACAGCGTCATCGGCCCGCATCAGGTAGGCAGCCATCAATGGTGTGATGAGGCGCGCGACCATCAGGGAAAAGAAGACCGAGAAAGCCACGGTCAGGCCGAACTGGATGAAGTATTGACCCGGTATGCCAGGCATGAAGGAAACCGGCACGAAGACGGCGATGATGGTAAAGCTGGTGGCGATCACCGCAAGCCCGATCTCATCGGCAGCTTCCAGAGAGGCGCGATAGGGCGATTTGCCCATTTTGATGTGGCGGGAGATGTTTTCCACCTCCACGATGGCATCGTCCACCAGAATGCCGGTCGCCAGCGTCAGCGCAAGGAAGCTGACGAGGTTGAGCGAGAAACCCAGAACATCCATGATCCAGAAAGTCGGGATGGCGGATAAGGGCAGCGCCACGGCGGCAATCAGCGTGGCGCGCCAGTTGCGCAAAAACAGCAGGACGACGATGACCGCGAGAATGGAGCCTTCCATCAGCGTGTGGAGGGCCGCCTCGTAGTTGCCGTAGGTAAAGTAAACGGCGTCATCGACCATTTCGATGGAGACGTTGGGGTGCTCCGCACGCACCTTATCGAGATTTTGCGCAACGGTCTCGGCCACGGATACTTCGCTTGCGCCCTTCGACCGGAACACGGCAAAGGTCACACCGGGGTTGCCGTTGAAGCGCGAGAAGGATTTTGGCTCCTCATAGGTGTCGGTGATGGTCCCGAGTTCCGACAGCTTGACGAAGCGACCACTGGAAAGGGCAATGGTGGTGTTGGAGAGTTCGCTGACATTGCGGGCATCGCCCAGCGTGCGGATTGTCTGCTCATTGCCGGCAACCTGGCCACGACCGGACCCAAGATCGACGTTGGTGCCACGCAACTGGCTGTTCACATCGGCTGCGGTAATGCCATAGGCATTGAGTTTGGCGGGGTTCAGGGACACGCGCACTTCGCGGTCTGCTCCACCATAGCGATCGATCTTGCCTACGCCTGCCTGCCCCTGAAGCGCCCTCTTGATCGTGTCGTCCACGAACCACGAAAGCTCTTCCAGCGTCATGTTGGGAGAGGACACGGCAAAGGTCTGGATCGCCTGTCCCTCGACATCGATCTTGCTGACGACCGGCTCCTCGATATCGGCGGGTAACTCGCTTCGGATCTTGTCTATGGCGTCTTTCGTATCCTGAACCGCTTCTTCGGTCGGTTTCTCGATGCGAAACAGCACCGTGGTCAGCGATTGGCCATCGGTCACGGTCGACTGGATTTCATCGATGCCGCTGATGGAGGCGACAGCGTCTTCGACTTCTTTCGTCACCTGGGCTTCGAGTTCCGAGGGCGACGCGCCGCTCTGCGTGACGGTAATGGCCACCACCGGCACGTCGATATTGGGAAAGCGCGTAATGGGCAGATCATAGAATGCCTTGACGCCAAGGAAGAGCAGCAATGCGAAGCACAGAAGCGGTGCGATCGGATTGCGAATAGACCATGCGGAGAAATTCATGGTGGTTCCTCAGTCAGTTCGAGGCTGCGGCATCAGCCGGGACCGGATTGATCTTGTCGCCATCTCGCACGAATGCACCGGCTTTTTCGACCACGACATCGCCAGCGGAAAGACCGCTTTTGATCTCGATATAGCCACCGTCCTGAATGCCGATTTCGACCTTCACCTGTTTGACGACACCGTTCTCCACCCGTCTGGTGGTGGAGCCATCTCGACCCGATGTTACCGCCGACAGGGGCAGTGCTACGGCATTGGCTGAGGCGATCACCACCTCGGCACTGCCATACATGCCGGCACGGGCCGGGCTGTCTATGGGCAGGACGATGTGGACGGAGCCGAGGCGGGTGGTCGCATCCACTGTCGGTGATACGAGACGGACCTTGCCTTCGATCTTGTTGCGACCGCCGGCAACGGTAATGAGCGCTTTCTGGCCGATCTTCACGCTCTGGATATCCGTTTCGGAGAGGTCGGCAACAAGCTCGATGGCATTGTCCTTGATGACTGTAAACAGCGGCTCGCCCGAGCCGCTTGCAATTGCGCCGACGCGAGCGTTTTTCGCCGACACGACGCCGGAAACCGGTGTCTTGACACTGGTGCGGGACAGCTTGAGATCGATATCGTCGATTTGCGAGTCGACGACCTTGACGTCCGCTTCGCCGACCGTGACCGCCTGTTTTGATGCCTGAAGCCGCGCCTGCGCGACGTCTGCTGCTGCGGCAGTCTGCTCGACCTGAGAAACCGAGCCGGACCCGGATTTGCCGAGACGCCCGGCCCGATCACGCTGGCGAACGGCGTCGTCGTAATTGGCCTGCGCTTCGATCACCTGCGCCTTGCTTTGGGCAACCGAAGCTTCGGCTTTCGCCCGGTTGGCCTGCAACTGGCTTTTCTGGAGGATGAGGCTATCGCGGGAAAGTTCGGCAAGGGAGGCGCCAGCCTCGACCTTTTCTCCGACATCGACATTCAGTTTTTCCACCGAGAGGCCGTCGACCAGCGGCTGTACGTAGATTTCATCGACCGGCTTGATCGTACCCGTCGCCACGACGCGATCGACCAGATCGCGCTTGGTTGCTTCACTAACGACGATAGAAGGCAGGTTCTTGCGGTCGTTACCGCCTTGAGAATGGGCAAATCCAGGCATGACGAGGGTTGACGCCAGCAAGATCGTCAGGAGCCGGGAAAGGTGTGTCGTGCGCTGCATGTCGCTGTCCATTCTAAGGTCGTTCCGCACATCCTTGCGCGTATGGAACGCCCTTGAATGTTATGCGACGAAAAATGCTAAAATCGGGGTGACAGCGCTTCCCCACCTCGCGGATTTCCGCACTCCTCACAACTCTGTCCCAGTGATCCGGGCGAAGTTGACCGCAAGGTAAATCCAAGTCTGTCGAGCAGAATGTAATTCTTCACCTCGCTGAATTCAATCCACCTCATAAACGCTGATGACGAGCATGTTGCGGTTCTGTCGTGGCAGCCTCTTGCTAAAAAAATAGCTGTTCTTCAAAGTACCATCAGCAATTTGACTGGCTGGTAAAGATTGCGAATCTCGGCTTCGACTGCCGAAGATTCCATCGTCCGATCAGGTTTCGATTTTTCCTAAGCCAGATTTCGCATTCAAAACATTCAGAGAACAGCCCATGCCCATCCCCAGAGCGGCCAAAACCCGGAAGCGGACACGAATTCAGGAAGAAAAAGAAGCGTGCATTCTTGAGGCGGCTCTCGATGTATTTTCCGTCAACGGCTTTCGTGGGACGACGATCGATCAGATTGCGGAGGTCGCGGGTATGTCGAAGCCCAACGTGCTCTATTATTTCCGGACCAAGGAGGCGATGCACCGTGCGTTGATCCAGCGTGTGCTCGACACATGGCTGGACCCCTTGCGTGCCTTCGATGAAAGTGGAGACCCCCATTCGGAAATCCGATCCTATCTTCGCCGCAAGCTGGAAATGGCGAGGGATTTTCCCCGGGAAAGTCGTTTGTTTGCAAATGAGGTTTTGCAGGGTGCGCCCCATGTAGAGGACGAGTTGAAGGGGCCATTGAAGCAACTTGTTGATGAAAAGGCTGAGGTCATCCGCTCCTGGATCAAGGCTGGCCGCATGGCCGCCTGTGATCCCTATCATCTAATATTCTCCATTTGGTCGACGACACAGCACTATGCGGATTTCGATGTGCAGGTTCGCGCGGTATTGGGTTCCAACGCCGGAGAAGGCCGGTTTGAAGACGCCGCCCGTTTTCTGGAGCAGCTTTTCATGGGCGGGCTGGGGATAAATCCCACGCCATTTCGAAAAACATGAGGTTTACGTTCAACTTTATACTTTACTCTAAAACTCATCTTTATTATCGTGTCGGCAACCTGATCACACAGGTGGTGACTTTCAACGATAGGATGAGGCATGGCGCGCAAGGAAAAGAAGAAGGCGGAGCGGAACGGCAAGCGGGATAATCGCCCGCAGCAGGTCGAGCAAACCGCTTCGCAGCAAACGCCCGCCGGGCCGAAGAGTTTTCTATATGTCGGCGGTCGTGATTGTCAGGTCGCACATCTTCGCCAGATCGCCAGCAATTTCGATGCGGAACTCATCCATCACGATGGCGGTCTGCGTGAAGCGGTTTCGCGGATCGATACGTTGCTGCCATCGGTCGATTGCGTCTTCTGCCCCATCGACTGTATCAGCCATGATGCTTGTCTGCGGGTGAAATCCGGCTGCAAGAAATTCGGCAAGACCTTCATCCCATTGCGGAATGGCAGCAAGTCCAGTCTCGAGCGAGCGCTTCAGACGATGAACGACCGTAGCGCTGCCAATTAGAGATCGCGATGCGCTGTCTTGAAAAAGGCAGCGCAGGACAGGACGATCCATCCCAGCATCATTCCAAGGCCGCCAGCGGGCGCGGCCATGGGAAACAAGCCATTGCCGGTAAACTGTCTGGAAACGAGATCGCCTGCAAAGAGCAGGGTTCCCAATCCCAGCAAGATGACTGCGGGCGCGGCGGTCTTTATTCGCGACCATCCGAGGTAGATACCCAGAAGAATGGGTGCATGGGCAAGGCACATGGCCGAAGCATTGCCAAGCATATGAGTCGCGCCGGTGTGGTTGGCCGCTGCCGCCAATGCTACGCCGCCCGCCCCCATCATACCGGAAAGAAAAAGTGCTGCCCGTCGCAGCAGGTCGGTCGTCATGGCGCAGGCTCTTCCTGATTTTGCATGTGGTGGGCGAGCCGCTCGACGGGTGCCCAGATGATATCGCGAAGCTTGGGGTTTTCGATGGTCTCGTCCATGGCGCGACGGAAGCAGAGCAGCCATTCGTCTCGCTCTACCGCTCCAATGGGGGCGACGAAGTGGCGACGCCGCAGC
The DNA here is from genome assembly GCF_001422245.1 of Rhizobium sp. Leaf262. Taxonomy (GTDB): domain Bacteria; phylum Pseudomonadota; class Alphaproteobacteria; order Rhizobiales; family Rhizobiaceae; genus Agrobacterium. The sequence continues at coordinate 24,099 of NZ_LMMM01000018.1, read as the reverse complement.
ATGGGGTGCCCATATTTTTCGACATAGACTGGTGGTCCACCAAGGTATCCCAGCAGGTAGTCGCGGAACTTGCTTTCGCTCTGGCTGAGATCCGAAGGGTGGATTGCGCGGCAGTTGGAGGCCTCCGGCAGCGTGTCCATCAGCTCGTAGAAGCGTCTGGTCAGCGCGTGCACGGTCTTTTCGCCACCTATGGCCTCGTAAAGCGTGATGGTATCGTCTGCCACGTCAGCAATCTCCGTTTGCACAGGTTTTGCCGTTTCCGACGAGCAAGCGCAACAGGAAACAAACGGTGCGGCAATTCGGCTCGCCGCACCGTTGATCGTGCTGGTCAGCCGAACTGGTTGAGCAGGTGCAGGCCTCTGGTCAACAGAGCATCCGCCTCGTCTTCATTGGCGGCTTCCACATAGCAACGCATTTCCGGTGCGTTTCCTGATGGACGGAAGTGGATCGTATTGCCATTGCCAAGCGTAACTCGAAGCCCGTCAATGTCGCTGGTGTTCTCGACAGCGCCGATCGGTGCCAGAAAACTTTCGAGATTGGTGCGTGACGACCGTAGATGCGCCATGAGCGCTGCACTCTTCTCCTGCGGGAAATCCTGCAGTCGGTCCGCAGCTGCCACCGGCAGTTCGTAGCCGGCTGCAATGGAGGAAAGTGGCTTGTGCTCTTTGGAGACCAGTTGCAGGGCCGCCAGCAGAGGCAGAAAACAATCACGGGTCGGCAGGGGCGAGACGGACTTGCCGTTCAGCGTGAATGGCGTTGCTGTTAGGAAGCCGCCATTGGCCTCGAAGCCGATGACACCGTTTTTGCCGCTGCTGCGTGCCTCGTTCATGCCTGCGATGACGTAAGGCGAACCGACCTTAGTGCGAATGACGTCAAAGTCGCCATTTGCCTCGATGCCCGAATTGGACGTGACCGGCGTGACGACGACGTCCGCTTTCAGGAAATTCGCGGTTATGAGACCAAGCAGATCGCCCCGCAGCGGCGTACCCTGCTCGTCGGCCAGAAGTGGACGATCACCATCTCCATCGGCGGAAATGATCGCGTCAAGATGATGTTCGGCGGACCAGGCCTTTAGCTTTTCCAGCGTGTCTGCCGAAACGGCCTCCGTATCGACCGGAATAAACGTTTCGGAGCGTCCCAAGGCCACGACATCTGCGCCGTAGTGTTTGAGGACATCGACGAACATGTCACGGGCAACCGTGCTGTGCTGGTAAACACCGATCTTGAGGCCTGAGAGTGCATTCTCGGGCAGAAGCGAGATGTTGCGGTCGTAGAAAAACTGCTTGGCTTCGGTTTCTCTGTTCTCGGCAGAGGTCGAGGGAACGTCCAGCGTTTCTTTTTCGACCTGCCTGGCGAGTTCGGAAATGGCATTTTCGTCCTGCTTGTCGATTTCGCCGTCCGGGCGATAGAACTTGATGCCGTTGCGATCTGCGGGGATGTGGGAACCGGTGATCATCAGCGCCGCTGTTTTCATGGACATGGCATAAAGTGCAAGCGCCGGTGTCGGCAGGGCTCCGCAGTCGAGCGGCTTGAAGCCAGAAGCTGTCAGAGCGCCGATGCAGGTTTCGGCGATTGCCGGACTGGACTCTCTAAAATCCTGGCCAATCAGCACGGGATCGCCATGCTTTGCCATTCCCGATGCCAGAAGATGTCGCGCGAAAGCTGTGGCATATATGGCGGATGCCTTGCCTTTCAAATCCTGCGAAAGTCCGCGAAGACCGCTCGTTCCAAACTTCAGGCTCATGAGAAATGCTTCCTTGTTCTGGGTCGTTCAAAAGAGTTTTCGATCAAATTGATCTCAAACATAACGCAAAAATCGCAGCATTGATCCCTGTCGTGATCAGCCGGAGGTTGGTAGCCGAACGGTCGCGGTCTCTCAAGTTTTGACAGTCGGACCAGCCTCGCAATATATAACCGCCCTATGCCGCAATGGCCAACCGGGTAGAGAGATCAATGGGTACGGTCTCGATAGACAATCGCGGCGATTTCGGCCTCTGGGCGATCGAACGTGCCAAGGCCATCATTTCGGACGAGGGGTCAGATCTGGCCATAGCAGCACGCGATGGCGACGAAAACGCCATCAGGGAGGCGGCAAACAGTCTCGGCGCAGCAATTTCCGCGGCGCTGCTGGAGGTTTATGACGGGCTTGTGCCTGAGGAATAGGCATCCCGGTTCAACCCCGCATAGCGCAAGGCGATGAAAGCCGTCAGGCACGCGACGGCAAAGGCGTTCAGGTTCAGCAATGTGGCCAGATCGGGTTCGCTCCACACATGCAGCGCCCCGCCGATCATATAGCGCGTCCACAGGAACCCGGCAAAAACCATCCCGGTCATTCCCACCTGCCACAGGCGTTCGCCCTGACGGAACGAGACCGCCACGAGCATGATGCAGGCGGCAAAGAATAGTTCCGTGCCGGAGCCCGGCCCGAACAGCTTTGTCTCGAAAATCGTATCGAGAGTGCCAATGGCGGGCAGGGCGATCCGCGCTGCAAGTGAAGAGTGGCGCGCAATCAAAGGTATGGCCAGAAAGAACACCATGGAAACGACGCTGATCAGCGACGCCTCCACGCCGTTACCTACAAGCCACCAGATGCTGAGAGGATAGAAGGGCTTGTTGAGAATGATCACCCAGGCAACGGTCAGCGTTGCTGCGGTGAGGGGATCATATTTTCTATCCTCGGCCATGGTCAGACCTTCGCCGGTGTCAGCAGATAGTGTCCGACGCCCCAGACATTCCCCTTCTCATGCCCGAAAAGACCCGCGGTCGCCAGGAAGAACAATCGCCAGCGGCGACGCCACAGGTTGGCATCCTTGCCGTAAACCTTTTGCAATATCGGCGTGATCCTTGCGGATTCCCTATCGAAATTGGCAAGCCAGTCCATCGCCGTGCGTCGATAATGGTCGCCGGACCAGCGCCATTCGGCCTCGACATTATAGAGGTCTTCGAAGCGGTGCGGCAGGTCCAGTGCTGGCATGATGCCGCCGGTGAAAAAGTGGTGGGCGATCCAGTCGGCGGGGTTGCTTTCGTCAAAACGATAGGAGCGATCCTTGTGGTTGAAGACATGGATGAAAAGCTTGCCGTCCTCTTTCAGCCAACTGCGTGTTCGCTCGAAGAGCGCGCGCCAGTTCGACATATGCTCGAACATTTCTACCGACACGATGCGGTCGTAGGTGCCGGGCGGGGAAAAATCGTTCATGTCGGCGGTGATGACAGTCAGGTTCTTGACGCCCCGCGATGCCGCCTGTCCGATGATATAGGCGCGTTGGGACGCAGAATTGGATACCGAAGTGATGCGCGCTGCGGGGAACTGCCGTGCGAGATAAAGCGATAGCGATCCCCAGCCGCAGCCCAGCTCGAGAATATCCATGCCGTCATGGATATCGGCGTGCTTGACGGTTTCGGCCAGAGCGGCGGTTTCGGCATCGTCCAGTGTGGTGGTCGGGCTGGGATAATAGCAGCAGGAATATTTTCGCTGCGCGCCCAAAACCAGCGCAAAGAACTCCGATGGCACCTCGTAATGCTGACGATTGGCTTCGTCCGTATGCGTCGCCACAGGGAAATTCGCCATTTCGCGTACGAAGGCAAGCTCGTCTTCATGCGGCACCTTTTCCAGTCGACGCTTTGTTCTGCTGCACAGGAAGTCGATGCCGACGAGGGTGAGGTTGTCGGAGAGCGGCGCTTTTTCAGCCGTATTGATCGCAAAAGCCAGCATGTTCATTTTAGACCTCCTCTTTTCTTGGTCCGGGGAAAAACGCGTTGACGCGGCGCTGCAGCGACCGGAACTTCTCTCCGCGTGAGCGCAGCATATGGGCTTCCAGCGGTGGGATTCCCGATGCGTGGACCAGCAGCCAGTACATCAACACCGGCGCCAGCAGGGCAGACCAGCCCCAAGGCGACGGACCGGTGATTGCCAGCAAAGGCCAAGCGCACCAGAAAAGCCACTCGAAGAAGTAGTTGGGATGCCGCGAATACCGCCAAAGACCGTCTTCGCATACCTCGGTCCGCGCTTCCGGCTTCTTGCGGAACTGCGCCAGTTGACGATCGGACAGGGCTTCGCCGACAAGCGCGGCGAGTGCAATGGCGATGCCCAAACCGTCGAGCAGGGTCGGGAAGGGGGCAGCGTTTGATGCTGCGACATAAATGGCAAGGACGAGCACGAAGCCTGCCAAGGCCTGAATTTGTAGGAATTGAAAAAGCCGACGACTGGCCTTGGCTCCCCATTCCTCAACGAGCTTTGCGTAGCGTGGGTCTTCTCCACCACCCTTCGTGCGCGAACCGATGTGGCTCCCAAGCCTGATCGACCAGATGGCGATGATGAGAAAAGCCGCAACGCGCCGTTCGAAGGCTCCATCAGCAAAGATAATGGCGACAAGTCCGCCGATCCCGACGGAGAACGACCAGATCGTGTCGATCCAGCCGCTAGCGCCGGTTTTTCTCTGTATCGCCCATGCTGCAACCATGAAAAGGCTGAGGCCTATGGCCAGAATGATCAACAAACCATAATCCATCGCGATTTTGCCCGACATTCTATTGCTTTCGATAGACTACGGCGGGGAAGGCGAACTGGTTTCCGCAAACGAGAAAAAAACGTCAGCTGGTCTGGTGATCCAATGCAACTTTTCTAACGTTCTAATCTTCAACATCCGGGCTGGGTCAGGATCCGGTGGAGGAGATCGTCATGAAAACAGCATTCACCTACGCATTTTGCATTGTCGCCATGTCTGTCGGAGCTGCCTCGGCCGCCGATATCAATGGCCAATGGGCGCGCGGCGATGGCAACGCCAAAGTTCAGATCAGCGCCTGCGGATCGAACATTTGCGCAACGAATACGTGGATCAAGCCCGGCACGCCTAAAGAGAAAACCGGTGACAAGCTGGTCATGACCATCGAGCCGACATCCGATGGCGAATATTCCGGCACGGCCTTCGATCCGCAGCGGGACCTCACATACAAGCTGACCGTGTCCGTCAAGGGCGACAGCATGACGACGAAGGGCTGCGTTCTGGCCGGCATCGTCTGCAAGGGCGTCAACTGGTCGCGCATAAAATCATGATCGCCAAGCAAGAATCGAGGGTTTGAAATGAAGAAGCGCGTCCTAGCCTATGTCTCGACATTGATCGTGTTCGTCGCGGTCGATTTCGTCTGGCTGAGTGTCATGGCGAACATTCTCTACCGGCCGATTCTGGGTGATATGCTGGCGACCGAGTTTCGTCTCGTGCCTGCCGTTTTGTTCTACCTCATCTATGCGGCGGGCCTGACCTTCTTTGCCGTGCGTCCCGGACTGGTCACGGCAAAATTCGGTACATCGTTCATGTACGGAGCCCTTCTTGGGTTGATGGCCTATGGCACATATGACCTCACAAACCAGGCGACGTTGGCAAACTGGTCCACGACCTTGACCATCGCCGATCTCATCTGGGGTTCTCTGCTTTCCGCTGTTTCGGCCTGCGCGGGACATTTGCTAACGGAAAAACTGAATGGGCGTATCGCCCATTAATGGACCCGACCGTCCGCGTAATGCGTCTCCAGACGGTCGGGTTCAAACATCGTATCGCAGACTGCCGCTTTGCACTCGGTGGTAAAGCGGTTTACGCATAAATTCAGGATCATCATGGCGTCTCAATTGGTTCCGGTTTTCGGTGTTCTCGCTGCGATCATGCTCGGGGGAAGTTCTTTGGCATCTGACAGGGCAGGAGGCGGGGCCGCGACCGGTGAAATCAGGGTCGATGTCGGTGGCTTCCAAATGAACAGCGTTTTGTTGCCTGCCAAAAAGAATGCCAGTTTGCCGCCGATCGTTTTTATCCATGGAGCCAGCACGAGCCTCTATGACCCGATGTATGCGTTTCGTGAGAAGCTGGAAGGACGCGCGACCCTGTTATTCGTTGACAGGCCCGGACACGGTCGCTCGGATATCGGCCCTAAATCGAATATTCTGCCGGATGCGCAGGCAGATGCCATCGCCACGCTGATGAAGAAGCGCGGCATTCGAAAGGCGATCATCGTCGGTCACTCTTTCGGAGGTGCAATCACGGCGTCTTTTGCCGTGCGCCACAAGGATATGGTCGAAGGGCTCGTGTTTTTGTCGCCTGCACTGTATCCGTGGCCAGGCGGGGTTTCATGGTATTATGATGCAGCTCGAGTGCCGGTGGCCGGTGTGCTGTTCAGCACACTTATTGCGCCAGCAGCAGGTGCGATCGCCATCGATGGTGCGGTCAAGTCCGTGTTTGCGCCTAATCCAAAGCCGGCGGACTATATCTCGAAAACCCGGGCCTATCAGGCGCTTCGCCCTGTGGCCTTCCGTCACAACGCTCAGGAAGTGGGCGGATTGAATGCCTGGGCCAAGACAGCATCGGCCGATTTTCGCGATATCAAGGCACCCACTGTCATCATAGCCGGTGACGCAGACGAGGTGGTCTCGACCGATATTCACTCCCGCCATCTCGCTCGCGATGTCAGGGGTGCGGAACTGATCGTGGTTCATAACCTCGGCCACAAATCCGATTACGTCGCAAGCGACCTGGCCATAGCGGCTATCGAGAAGATTGCGGGCAAAAAGCGTAATCTGAAAGCCATTGCAAAGACTCTTGAGGCCAAGATCGCCAATGACAGCAAATAGCTGTGAAAAGCCGCTGGCCGGTTGTCGCGCAGCCAGCAGCTTTCAGTGATTACATCGCAGGTAGAACCGCGATGGCGCGCACCGGTGTGTCGACGCCGGTGATATCACCAGCCTTTGTGGCCTTGCCGGTTTCCAAATCGACCGTGTAGAGCGCCTTATCGGCTGCCAGCCACGCAGTATTCTTGCCTTCTGCCGTGGTCTGGATGTCGAGGGCGTAGGTCGCTGGTTTGCCGTCGATGCCGAGTTTGCCGATGGATTTCAGCGTACCGTCATTCGGTTTCGTTTGCTGAACCAGCGCGCCGATGGTGGCGTCGATATTGTACATCGCCGTTTTTTCCGGCTTGCCATAAGAATTCGTGTAGGCTGCGGCAACGATGTTGGGGGTCTCGCCCTTGTGCATGTCGGCATCTTCGAAAGCCAGAACGCCATCGACCGTCACCGCTCCGGTGTCGGGGTGGACACGGTGATTGGTGGTGCCGGTCATGTAACGAAGGCGGTCGGCCATGGGGTTGAAGTCAACGATCACGGGTGCCTGTGTCATCGTTAGCGGCTTGTCCATCTTTGCGACTTCAGTCGCCGCACCCGTTTCAAGATTGATCGAAACAATGGTGTTGTCCGGCGTCACGCCGATCACCGTCTTGTTGCCTGGTCGAAAATCGATGCCGACCAACTTGTCGACGCCCGTGACATCCATAGTCTTGGTGACAGCGGGCTTATCGGTATCAAACATCACCAGTGTCTTGTCACCCGTCAGGCCAAGAACCGGTGCAGCCGAAGCGAGGGTTGCCGTCGTGGCAAGCAGGGCGGAAGCAATGGTTGCTGTGCGAATGATGGTCATATCGTTCTCCCTTTTCAATCCGTTAAAAGAGGTGCCCAGCGGCGCGCTGTTCATCGCTCTCAAGGGTTAGACACATGGGGTGCCGTGTTTGGATGCAGCCGCCAAATTTTTTTTGATTTGCATCCACCCATCCATTTCATGTGTATGGTCGAGGAAGCGCGGAATGCGCGAACGATTGGTCGAGGATAGGCAGACAATGGCAGACGATTTCGCAGCCGCGCTCGGCGCATGCGCCAGGGGCGATCGGAAAGGTTTGCGGTTTATCTTCGACACGGAAGCTGGCCGATTGATTGCAGTGGCGCAGAGGATCGTGCGCCGCCGGGATCTGGCCGAAGAAGTGGTGCAGGAAGCTTTCATCCGTATCTGGAAAAGTGCCCACCAATATACGCCCGAACGTGGCTCTGCCCGTGGCTGGATTTATGCCATCGTCCGAAACCGCGCGCTCAACATGCTGCGCGATGGAAAGCGGGAAGATCTGGTGACAGACGACCATCTCGATATGTTGCAGGAGGCTCAGCATGTCGAGCACATCATGGCGTCATGGCACCGTCTGGATCAGAACGCCCGGCTGCGCGAATGCCTGTCCACTCTGGAAGAAACGCGCCGTAAAGGCATCCTGATGGCCTATGTCGGCGGCTATACCCATGGGGAAATTGCAGGGAGGCTGAAACTACCGCTGGGAACGACGAAATCCTGGATCAGGCGCGGACTGTCTTCGCTTCGGGAGTGCATGGCATGACGTTCGAAGAAGACGATATCGCCCGCATTGCTGATGAATATGTTCTGGGCCTGCTCGATGACGATGCCGTTCGACGAGTGGAGGCGCAGATCGGCAGGCATGCGGAATTGCGCAAGGCGATTGCCGCAAGCCAGGACCGTTTCCTGCCGCTCGATACGGCGGTCGAAGCAGCATCGCCCAGCGCTTCGCTCTGGCACCGTATCGACGCGGGGCTTGCCGATATCGCAAGCGATGGACAGCACGATACACTGCCTGCTGCTGCCAACGACAACAGCCTTTCCCTATGGAAACGTACCGCCCTTGTTTCTCTTGCGGCCTCTCTTTTGTTGACGATGGGTCTTGGCTGGTCGCTCCTGCGACAGGTTGAACCCGTCGTCGTGGCGATCCTCCTGAATGAGAGGGGCGAGCCACAGGCGATTGTCGAGGATTTCAGCAACGAGAGCGCCAGCATCCGTCTTCTGGCAGACTTCACCGTCCCGGAGGGCAAGACGATGCAGGTTTGGACGCTGCCAAACCGTGATATGGGGCCTGTGTCACTCGGCCTTCTGGATCAGCGCCGCTCCGCCAACCTCGCTACGCCGCGCCTGCCGACACCCAGAGATGAGCAACTCTACGAAATCACGCTCGAGCAGACCGGCGGTTCGCCCACGGGACGACCCACAGGGCCTATTCTGGTGAAGGGACTGGCAAAAACCGTCCGGTGACGGCACGACCCTTTGCCCTTGGCCGAAGTTCTCGGACGGGCGTGATACGCTCAAGGCCAGGCCATGGGTCCGCACTCGGCCGAATTAAGAAGCTCGATTGCTTCTCCAGCCGAAAATATGGCAGTCAAAACTCTGGAATTGCTGAGAATTTGGCGCACCCGACAGGATTCGAACCTGTGACCTTTGGAATCGGAATCCAACACTCTATCCAGCTGAGCTACGGGTGCATCCGTGCGGGCGATGACTCGCCGCTGGTCGTGATTGGTTCTTAACCCAGCTTTCACTGCGCATCAATCTGTAAAATGGTCTGGGGCGCTGGGAGTGGGGAAAGATTTTTGGATTGGTGGAAAGTTTTCGCTTAGAAATTGCATCCATGATTTTTCATGACGCAAAAGGCTGGTCGATTGTTCGGACCCACAAAGCTCCAAATGGTTTTTCGGTGAAATACTGGTCGTTTTCAAGGGATTGCCGGAATGAGTGGTTGGCTTCGTTTGTCGCTTGAGAGTTTTATGCTCTCAAGCTGGCGACTGAGTGTTTGCGCTAACTTTTTGCGCCTACCATTAATTGGGGGTGTGAAAGTTTATATCCTTGCTTTATCTATTATTAAACCTTGTTCTAATAAACGTAATTGGGTAATTAACTATAGTTCACGGGGACGAATCAAAGGAGACTAGAATGACGGTAGGTCTCGCATTTGAGCATGGCAGGGGTAGGCTTCCCTACAGGGAAAGCGACGAGACGCCCTTGTTGCCTAAGGGGGGAATTGATTATTCGATACTGTCGGAGGCTGTCGTTTACCGACTTCGGCGCGCTCAGCTATCGGTTGTGAATGATTTTAACGAGAGCCTGCTGGCTTTCGGACTTCGACCAGCCGATTTTTCAGTTTTGATCCTGGTTGCCAACAACACCGGACTGAAGCAGAGCGATGTGGCCGAGGCTTTGGGTATTCAGCGCGCAAACTTCGTTGCCATCATCGATGGTCTAGAAGACAAGGGTCTGTTGCAACGACGCCGTTCCGAATCCGACCGGCGCGTCCATTATATGGAAATGACAAGCGAAGGTCGCTCCATGCTGGATGAAATATCGCAGGTCTGGAAAGAGCATGAAGAAAAGCTGATCGACCGTCTGGGTGGCGAGAAGGCGCGGGACCAGCTTGTGGGACTTCTTCGGCGCATTCAGGATTGATGGCCGTCGGGGGACAGCCATCATGGGCATAAAGGTGCGGGGGTTCACTCCGCACCTTTTTTATTATGCATTGTCAGACCCGCATGGCTCCGGGGCCGGCGGTTGCGCCGGGTGGCACCTTGCCGAGGATGATCATGCCGAGGACTTCGTCCTTGGTGACGTTTTCCGTCTTTGCGTGGCCTACGACCTTGCCGTTCTTCATGACGAATACGCGGTCTGCCAGATCGAAGACGTCGTGGATGTCGTGGCTGATCAGGAAAATGCCGATACCCTGTTTTTTCAGTTCCTTGACCAGATCACCCACTTGCGCGGTTTCCTGTGGGCCGAGAGCCGCCGTAGGTTCATCCATGATGAGGATGCGGGCGTCGAACAGGATGGCGCGGGCGATGGCGACGGATTGGCGCTGGCCGCCCGAGAGCGCTTTTACGGGCTCCTTGAAGCGCTTGAAGTTGGGGTTGAGGCGGCCCATGACTTCACGGGCGGAGGCTTCCATGGCCACGTCGTCCAGCGTACCCCATGGCGTGCGCAATTCGCGACCGAGATAGAGATTGGCAGCGGCATCGACGTTATCGGCAACCGCAAGCGTCTGGTAAATGGTCTCGATGCCATATTTCTTGGCGTCACGAGGATTGCGGATATCGGCATCTTCGCCATTGATCAGAATTTCGCCGCCGTCGCGGCGATAGGCGCCGGACAGGATCTTGATCAGTGTCGATTTCCCCGCGCCATTGTGGCCCAGCAGAGCCACGACTTCGCCGCGATGGAGATCGACGGAAGCATCTTCAACAGCGTGAATGCCGCCGAAAGAAATAGAAATATTGCGCATTTCCACAAGCGGAGTGGATTGGTCCGTCATATCGGAAACTCCTCTTTCCATTACTTGGCTCTGGCGCGATAGACAGTGTCCAGCCAGACAGCCATGACGAGCACGACGCCGATGACGATGCTTTGCAGGGGGGTATCCATTCCCAGCAGCACCATGCCGGAGTTGAGCGACTGCATGACAACGGCGCCCAGAATGGCGCCGGCAATGGTGCCTGCGCCGCCGGCCAGCGACGTGCCGCCGATGACGGCTGCCGCGATGGTGTAAAGCTCATCCAAGGTGCCCTGCGCATTGGTCGCAGCATTCAGGCGCGCCGTGGAAATTGCGGCAGCGATGGCGCAGAGAGCGCCCATCAAGGCGAATATTCTAACTGTGACCCAGCGCGTCTTGATACCTGCCAAAACGGCGGCCTCCGGGTTGCCGCCGATGGCGAAAACATAGCGCCCAAAGCGTGTCCGATTGGTGATGAAGTTCATGACGATGGCGATGCCGAGGGCGATCAGTACCGGAATGGCGACACCCAGCGAAATCTCAAGCCCTGCATCGGGCCAGGCAATGCCGTTGGCTTCAGCATATTTGCGGGCAAGATTGACGGGCATGTAATAGCTGTTGAGGACCTTGACCGCACCCAGCACGACGCCGCAGCCGATGATGCCCATGAAATATTCCGCCCAGATGGGTTTGAGCGGAAAGCCGAAGCGCTTGCGCTGTCGTCTCGAATTGATGATGGACAGGATAATGAGAACGCAAGCTATGATGCCGACGACCCAGCTCGCCGTTGCGCCGATCGATCCATCCGCACCGCCGCCCATCAGGCGAAAGCGAGTGTCCATGGGAGCGACGGTCGCGCCGCTGGTAACCATCCATGCCGCGCCGCGCCACACCAGCAGACCGCCCAGCGTGACGATGAAGGACGGCACGTTCATGAAGGCGATGATCATGCCCTGAAATGCACCTATGGCCGCGCCGAGGATGATGCCCACACTCAATGCCACCATCCAGGACAGGGGGTGATCGTATCCCAGCCAGCCCGGCAGAAAGCGTGTCTGCGTGACGGCCATGATCATGCCGACAAAGCCAAGGATAGAGCCAACGGACAGGTCGATGTTGCGGGTGACGATGACCAGAACCATGCCCGTTGCCATGACAGAAACGGAGGCGGCCTGCACCGAGAGGTTCCACAGGTTGCGCGAGGTGAGGAACAGGCCGCCGGACAGAATTTCGAAACCGACCCATATCGCGAACAAAGCGACCACCATGCCGAGAAGACGGGTGTCGATTTCCGTTGCGTTCAGAAAACGTCGCAGCGGGTTGCCCCGGTCAACCCTGGCTTCGGGTGACGATGCGACAACGGTTTGTTCCGCCATGGTCATTATACTCCCTGAAATATATCAAAATCTCGCGCGTGCATTCGCCGCACGATGTCACCTGCGGCATGAGCGAGGCGCGTAACGGTGGCGACGTTGATTTCGCCACCGTCTAGCCCGTCCGACGTTATTTGCAGGCGGCGACCGTGCCGCTCTTTACGCCTTGGCAAAGCTCACTCTTGGTGATCCACTTGGCGTCCAGAACGACGTTCAGGTTGTCTTTGGTGATGGCCTGAGGCTCAAGGAAATAGGAGCTCATTTCCACGCCCTGTGTGCCGCCCTTGAACTTGATGGTGCCTTCGAGGGCTTCCATCTTGGTTCCCTTGGCGAGTGCGACGGCGACTTCGCCGGCCTTCTTGCCCAGCTTGCGGCTGTCTTTCCAAACGGAAACCGTTTGAGTGCCGAGTGCGACGCGGTTGAGCGCGGCCTTGTCGCCATCCTGACCGGAGACTGGAACGGAACCGGCAAGTCCCTGCGCTTCGAGGGCTGCAACGACGCCGCCTGCCATGCCGTCATTGGACGAAACGACGGCATCGACCTTGTTGTTGTTGGCGGTCAGGAACTGCTCCATATTCTTCTGGGCAATTTCAGGTTTCCAGCCATCGGTATAGGCTTCACCGACATTCTTGATCTTGCCGGAGTCGATGGCGGCTTTCAGCACTTCCATCTGGCCGGAGAAAACGAAGTCCGCATTCGGGTCGGTCGAACCGCCCTTGATGAAGACGTAATTCCCCGTCGGCTTGATCTTGAAGACTTCCTTGGCCTGCAGGCGGCCGACTTCCTTGTTGTCGAAAGTGATGTAGTAGGTGCTGGGGTTTTCAATCAGTCGGTCATAGCCGACGACAGGAATGCCCTCTGCATTGGCCTTCTCGATGGCAGGGCCGATGGCGCTGCTATCCTGAGCAAGCACGATCAGCGCATTTGCCCCCTGTGCAATCAGGCTTTCGATATCGGTCAGCTGCTTGGCAGCGGATGTTTGCGCGTCCGCCGAAATATACTTGGCGCCGGATGCTTTCAGTGCGTCCTTGATGGCCGCTTCGTCGGTCTTCCAGCGCTCTTCCTGGAAATTGGACCAGGACACGCCGACGACGAGATCGGCGGCAATGGCCGCGCTATGCAATGATACGAGTACGGCTGTACCCGCCAACAACTTGGCGAATGAATTCATGAAATGTCCTCCCGGGTAACGGCAACACGCTCGGCACCTCCATGCCCACGCGCGCCACAAAACCTGTCCAGCTATGCAGCAGCATTTTTTCTCGACAGTCGAGAAATTAGATGTCAGAGAATCTGAGGCCTGTCAACAGGTGCGGCATCCACCATATTTGCGGTTGGTTGCGGCGTGGTCGAACAAGGTTTATGGCGTGGGAAACAGGCGGGGGAACTGAGGGGCAATGTCGGTCATAGCAAGCACAGAGCTGGTCCGACAGCAGAACAGCCTTCGCGTGCTAAGCGCCCTGCGTCGGCATGGGAATCTTTCGCACACGGATATGGCGGGTCTGACGGGGCTTGCTTCGGCGACGGTATCTGCCATTACGGCGGAACTTGAGCGATACAATCTCATCAAGCGTCAGGAGCAGCAGGCAGCCGCGGGCAGGGGACGCCCACGTGTGCTGTTCCAGCCCAACAGGGCCTTCGGCTACGTGGCGGTGGTGGTCATTTCCTCTGACGCGGTCCAATATTCCCTGGTCGATTTTACCGGCAAGCTCATGGACCGTTTCGGCGAGCCGCGAAGCTCAGGCACCGCGGAAAATTTCGCAAAGGTGGTGCTCGATGGGTTGATCCGCCTGGCCAGCCGGTCGAAAATCGCTCAAAGCGCCATTCTCCACGTTTCCATCAGCAGCAAGGGACTGGTCGATACGGAAAGCGCAACGCTTTTGTGGTCACCGGTTCTGGGCGAAGGGCAGGTTGACTTTCGCAAGACCCTTTCCGCGCATTTTCGTGCTCAGGTCTATCTTTACAATGAAACGCTTCTGGCGGCCGACGCCTTGTGGATGCGTGAACGCGGTGAAAAAGGGCAGGCGAAGTCACTGGCGGCGTTGTCACTGGGTCACAGTATCGGGCTGGGTGTGGCGCGGGACACAGGCGATGGCCGCGCAGACGTTATCGCACCCAATTTCGGTCATATGCTGCATGTCCCTGACGGCGCGTTATGCCGATGTGGTGCCCGAGGCTGCGTTGAAGCCTATTGCGGCTTTTATGGCATCCTGCGTGCGGCGTTCGAGGTTCCCACAAATACTATACCGGCGAAATTCGTGCCGATCGCCGAAGTCGACAAGATTGCTGCCTCGGCGCGATCAGGCAATCGTATGGCCGCCTTTGCCTTTCGGCAGGCGGGGTTGGCGTTGGGGAACGGGCTCTCACGACTTTTCAGCCTGCATGGGCACATGCCGGTTTTCGTAACGGGTCCGGGAACCCGGTTTTTCGATCTGCTCAAGGCCAGTATTCACGACGGAATGGTGCAGACCAATGTTGTGCGCATCTCTGGCCTGCCACAGATCACAATTGAGCCAGATGAGCAGACTTTGGTCTTCGATGGTCATATGGGGCTTGCATTGTCGCGTCTGGATGGAGATATCCTGATGTCCGGCATGGCTGCACAGCAGGCATCCTGAGCAGAGCCGACACGACGACGCATGGAGACGATATGCTGAAAATCGACACGAGCCATCCCATCTACCAGCCCCTATGGGCGCGGCTGCTGATCGTTGGCTTCTCTACTGCGTGGGCTATCATCGAATTCATCAATCACGAAATCTTCTGGGCAACCGTCGTTGGTGGTATCGCGGCCTATTCAGCCTATGTGCTGCTCTTCACCTTCAAGCCGGCGGCTGAAAAGGTCGATAATGCAACGCCACCTCCCTCGGATGAGGCCTGATCATTTTCCGATGAAGCGAATCGCCTGATCGATCAGCAGATTAGCGGCTGTCATGCGCAAGGTGGCGTTTTCGCGAAATTCCGGACTGACCGTGTCCGGGTGGTTTGTCCGCGCAAAGCTGCGGCGTTTTTCGCCAAGGCTCTCGAGCGTATCCAAGTCGGTGATCGCCAGCTCGTCAGATACGTCAGCAAGCGACGTACGCACGAGATGCGGCGGCATGACAGGCGGTTCTAACGTCGGCTCAGGTGCAGCTTCCGGCTCTTCCAGAAAGCCCAAATAGGACTCGAGCGGCAGATTTGCCGATGATGGCTCCCGTGTCGTCGTGTCGAAGACGATGCTGGAGCTGAAAAGATTGATGCCAGCAGGAGGTGGTGCATCGTCCTCGGGCGGATTTTCCTCCGCCTCGCGTTCCAGACGCTCTACCACTGACTGAAAGACGGATTGCCCGAACAGCATTCGATTTTCCCGATTTGCGCGCTAAGAAAACACAGCAAGATGGCGTCTGGCTTGCGTTACTCCGTCCATGTCAGGCTCCGGCTTTCTTCCAGCACGAGATCGTAGAGCAATTGAGCGCTGGGCGGCAAGGCACGATCCTTGGTGACGATGAGACTGTAGGGTTTGACGCTGAGATCGAACTCGGTGGGCAAAATACGAATATCGCCCATGGGCGAGTGCTGACCCGAGACGAACTCTGCCATTTCATAGGCCAGGGGCGCAATGGCGTTGGTCTGCGTGACGATCGCCAGCGTCAGCACGATAGATGGTGTGTTGATGACGTTGCGTGGCAACGCCACTCCGTGGGCCAGAAACACGTCTTCCATGGTTCGGCGCAGCAACGCTCCGGGTGGCTGGAAGACCCAGTCGTACTGCGAGAGGTCTTCGAGCTTTGCAGGCGGGTTTTCCAGAAGCGGATGATCTTTGCGCACCAGAAGGCAAGCCCGTTCGACGCCGATTTCATGGGCGTTGAACAGCGCCGGGTCGATGTCGTCAGGGATGCGGCCGATGACGAAGTCATGGCGGGCAGCAAGCAATTCGCGCGCCAAGACATTGCTGGTTTCGACCTGAACATTCACTTCGATGCCTGGATAGGTGTCCATCGCCTTGCGAAGCGCTGGAACCACGAGGCTGATGGCAGGAGCAGTGACCGAGCCGATGAAGACGGAACCGCCTCCGCCTGATTTCATCTGGGCAAGCTCACGACTCGCTTCTCGCAGTTCCAGAAGGATCTTTTTGGCGCGTTTTGCCAGGGCCTCGCCGAACTGGGTGAGGACCACTCCCCTGGATGCGCGCTGACACAAAGGTGTCTTTACGATGGCTTCCATTTCGGACAACATGCGAGAGGCGGCTGGCTGGGTCATGTGAAGGGCCGCAGCCGCAGCGCTAACCTGGCCGTGTTCTTCAATGGTGACGAGCATGCGCAGATGGGCCATTTTCAGCCCTGCGCGCAACAGAGGGTTGTCTTCCGTCAAGGATAAAAATTCGAACGAATTCGTTCCATTTCGTTCCATTCCGCTCCCCCTTTGCATCCCGGGAAAGCGGGATCGGCAATTATATCGATTTAATATAACAAAAATGATATAGGAAAAGCAATATATTCTATTTGACAGTTATATGGATTCAGAACAGGTTGCGCCTGTGCCGAGAGGAGTGGCAAAAGTTCGGATTGTGTCTTCATGTGCAATTCGATTAAGCTTCACTCCTGACGCTCGGGTGTGGATTTGCAGGCGATTGTTAAGAAACAAGGCCTGAAAAAGGGTTCCAAGGGAGAGAGTTTATGAAATCCATCGTTTCGTTGTTTGCGGCCTGTGCCATCGGCGCTGCATCATTTGCTGGCCCGGTCTGGGCGCAGGACAAGGGCGCTGTGGGCATTGCGATGCCAACGAAGTCTTCTGCCCGCTGGATCGATGACGGCAACAACATCGTCAAGCAGCTTCAGGAAGCCGGTTACACCACCGATCTTCAGTATGCTGACGATGATATCCCGAATCAGCTGTCCCAGATTGAAAACATGGTTACCAAGGGCGTAAAGGTCCTGGTTATCGCTTCGATCGACGGCACAACGCTGTCAGACGTTCTCAAGCAGGCCGGCTCGCAGGGCATTAAGGTCATCGCTTATGACCGCCTGATCCGCAACAGCGGCGACGTTTCCTACTATGCAACCTTCGACAACTTCCAGGTTGGCGTTTTGCAGGCGACGTCGATTGCCGACAAGCTTGGTCTGAAGGACGGCAAGGGTCCATTCAACATCGAACTGTTCGGCGGTTCGCCAGACGACAACAACGCCTTCTTCTTCTACGATGGTGCGATGTCTGTTCTGAAGCCTTACATCGACAGCGGCAAGCTCGTCGTAAAGTCCGGCCAGATGGGCATGGACAAGGTCGGTACGCTGCGTTGGGATCCTGCAACGGCGCAGGCTCGTATGGATAACCTTCTGTCTGCATACTACACAGACGCAAAGGTTGACGCCGTTCTTTCGCCTTACGACGGTATCTCCATCGGCATCATCTCCTCGCTCAAGGGCGTAGGTTATGGCTCCAAGGACCAGCCGCTGCCAGTCGTTTCCGGTCAGGACGCTGAAGTACCATCCGTCAAGTCGATCCTGGCTGGCGAACAGTACTCCACGATCTTCAAGGACACACGCGAACTGGCCAAGGTTACCGTCAACATGGTCAACGCCGTCATGCAGGGTAAAGAGCCTGAAGTGAACGACACCAAGACCTATGAAAATGGCGTCAAGGTTGTTCCTTCCTACCTCCTGAAGCCAGTTGCCGTAACCAAGGACAACGTCAAGCAGGTTCTGGTTGACAGCGGTTACTACAAAGAAGACCAGCTGAAGTAATAGTATGATTGTGGCGGGGATGGATATTTTTCCATCCCCGCTCCTTTAAAAAAGAACGCCGGATTGTACGGCGCTGGATTGCGATATGGACAATACCATCCTCGAAATGCGGAATATCACCAAGACGTTTCCGGGCGTGAAAGCGCTTGAAAACGTGAACCTGAAGGTTCGCCAAGGTGAGATACACGCACTCGTCGGCGAAAACGGTGCTGGAAAGTCGACCCTCATGAAGGTCCTTTCAGGCGTCTACCCCGCTGGCACCTATGAAGGCGAAATTCACTACGAAGGTCAGCTGCGAAATTTCCGCGCGATCAACGACAGTGAAGAAATCGGCATCATCATCATTCACCAGGAATTGGCCCTGGTTCCCCTCCTGTCGATTGCGGAAAACATTTTCCTCGGCAACGAGATCGCCACCAATGGCGTCATCAGCTGGCAGCAGACGTTCAGCCGCACACGCGAGCTGTTGAAAAAGGTTGGCCTGAAGGAATCGCCTGAAACCCTGATCACCGACATCGGTGTGGGCAAGCAGCAGTTGGTGGAAATCGCCAAGGCTCTTTCAAAGAGCGTGAAGCTTCTTATCCTCGACGAGCCGACGGCTTCGCTGAACGAAAGCGATTCGGAAGCGCTTCTCAACCTTTTGATCGAGTTCCGCAAGCAGGGTCTGACGTCGATCATCATCACGCACAAGCTCAATGAAGTGCGCAAGGTCGCAGACCAGATCACGGTTCTGCGCGACGGCATGACGGTCAAGACGCTGGACTGTCACAAGGAAGAGATCAGCGAAGACGTCATCATCAGAAACATGGTGGGCCGCGATCTCGAGGACCGCTATCCGCCGCGTGACGTGCCGATCGGCGAGACCATTCTCGAAGTCAAGAACTGGAACGCCTATCACCAGCAGCACCGTGACAGGCAGGTTCTGCACGATATCAACATCAGCGTGCGCAAGGGCGAGGTTGTCGGTATTGCAGGTCTCATGGGTGCTGGACGTACCGAATTCGCCATGAGCGTATTTGGCAAGTCCTATGGCCACAAGATCAGTGGCGATGTGCTTGTTCACGGCAAGTCCGTGGACGTCAGCACTGTGCGCAAAGCAATCGATGCTGGTCTCGCCTACGTGACTGAGGACCGCAAGCATCTCGGCCTCGTGCTCAACGATAATATTTTGCACAACACCACGCTTGCCAATCTGGCCGGCGTTTCGTCTGCGAGCGTCATCGACGATCATAAGGAAATGAAGGTTGCGAGCGATTTCCGCAAGCGTCTTCGCATCCGCTCGTCCGGCATCTTTCAGGAAACGGTCAATCTTTCAGGGGGTAACCAGCAGAAGGTGGTGCTTTCGAAGTGGTTGTTCTCCAATCCTGACGTCCTCATTCTGGACGAACCGACGCGTGGTATCGACGTCGGTGCAAAATACGAAATCTACACCATTATCAACCAGCTCGCCGCCGACGGAAAAGGCGTTCTGATGATCTCATCGGAAATGCCCGAACTGCTTGGCAACTGCGACCGCATCTACGTTATGAACGAAGGACGGATTGTCGCCGAATTGCCGAAGGGAGAGGCGAGCCAGGAAAGCATCATGCGCGCTATCATGCGCTCAGGGGAGAAGAACTGATGAGTTCGGCCAACACATCCACCGAAGAAAGCAACGTCGTTTCAGTGGGCTCGTATATCCGGGCCAATATCCGCGAATACGGTATGCTGATCGCGCTCGTCGCCATCATGGTTTTCTTCCAGTTTTACACCGGCGGCATTCTGTTCCGGCCGGTCAACCTGACGAACCTGATCCTTCAGAACTCGTTCATCGTCATCATGTCTCTGGGCATGCTGCTGGTCATCGTGGCCGGTCATATCGACCTTTCGGTCGGCTCCATCGTTGCCTTCGTCGGCGCGATCGCGGCCATTTTGACCGTGCAATGGGGCATGAATCCGCTTCTGGCGGCGCTTATCTGCCTTGGCGTCGGCGGTCTGATCGGTGCGGCGCAGGGTTACTGGATTGCCTACCACCGTATTCCGTCCTTCATCGTAACGCTGGCTGGCATGCTGGTGTTTCGTGGTCTGACGCTCTTCGTGTTGGGCGGCAAGAACATCGGTCCGTTCCCGGTCGATTTCCAGGTCGTCAGCACAGGCTTCCTGCCAGATTTCGGTGGAATCGAAGGGTTCAACACCACATCCATGGTTCTTACGCTTGCGATCGTCATTGCCCTTTTCGTGCTGGGTCTGCGCCGTCGCCAGGTGAATGTTCACCACGGTATCGATGTTGAGCCATTCGGCTTCTTCATCGTGCAGAACCTGTTGATCGCCGGCGCAATCCTGTTCCTGGGGTATCAGCTGTCGACCTATCGCGGTCTGCCGAACGTCCTCATCGTCATGCTGGTGCTGATCGCGCTTTACAGCTTCGTCACGCGCCGCACGACTATCGGTCGTCGTATCTACGCCATGGGTGGTAACGAGAAGGCAACCAAGCTTTCGGGTATCAATACCGAGCGTCTGAGCTTCTTGACCTTCGTCAACATGGGTGTTCTCGCCGGTCTCGCTGGCATGATCATCGCCACGCGCCTCAACTCGGCAACGCCGAAGGCCGGTGTTGGCTTCGAACTGGACGTCATCGCGGCCTGCTTCATCGGCGGTGCTTCGGCTTCCGGCGGCGTTGGCAAGATCACCGGTGCTGTCATCGGCGCCTTCATCATGGGCGTCATGAACAACGGCATGTCGATCGTCGGTCTCGGCATCGATTTCCAGCAGATGGTCAAGGGTCTCGTGCTTCTGGCTGCCGTGTTCTTCGACGTCTACAACAAGAACAAGGGCTGATCGCCAGATCTGTCCACCCCATATCGAACGAAAAGAGTGGCCGGTTTCCGGCCACTTTCATGAGATGCAGACGTCATAACGTCGTTGAAAGGAATTACCGTGCTGATTTCTCAGATCAAGGATGCGAGCGGAAAGATCATCGTCGCCGTTCGTGAAGAGGGTGGGCAGGCGCGTGCCGTCAATAATGCCGACTCCGTTTACGCGCTGGCGCTGGAAGCGGCCAATGGTGGCAAATCGCTGGCCGACGTCATCTCTGCCCGTGGTTACGGCGATGTCATCGATCTCGAAGAGGTCTATGCCGAAGGCCGTTTTCTGCCCCCGATCACCCATCCGGATCCTGCGCATCTGCACCTGACGGGCACCGGTCTGACGCATCTGGGCTCGGCCGCGACCCGCGACAGCATGCATAAGAAGACCAGCGAGACATCCGAGGAGACCCTGACGGACTCCATGAAGATGTTCAAGATGGGCTTGGAGAACGGCAAGCCGAAGGCTGGCGAAAAGGGCGTTCAGCCCGAATGGTTCTACAAGGGCAACGGCCATGTCGCGACAGCACCAGGGGCGGCGCTGATTTCCCCATCCTTCGCGCTCGATGGCGGCGAAGAGCCGGAAATGGCTGGCATCTACGTCATCTCCGACAAGGGTGAAGCTTTCCGCATCGGCTTTGCCGTGTCCAACGAGTTTTCCGATCACGTCACCGAGCGGATGAACTATCTCTATCTCGCGCATTCCAAGCTTCGCCCAGCCAGCTTCGGCCCGGAAATCCGCGTCGGTGCACCGCCTGCTGATATTCGCGGCACATCGCGTATCCTGCGCGACGGCAAGGTAATTTTCGAAAAGCCGTTCCTGTCGGGTGAAGACAACATGTCCCACACCTTCGCCAATCTCGAATACCACCATTTCAAGTATGGCCTGTTCCGCGCACCAGGCGAAGTCCACGTCCACATGTTCGGTACAGCGACCTTGTCCTTCGCCGATGGCGTCAAGCCCGAAGCCGGCGATGTCTTCGAAATCGAAGCTGCAGGTTTCGGTTTGCCATTGCGCAACGCGCTGAGAGTGGAAATGGAAGAAGCCATCGTCATCGGTCAGCTCTGAGTATCTGATTGCCAAGGTTTAACGTCTGAGGCCCCGGACCTTTTGGTTCGGGGCCTTTTTGTTTCATTGTCCTAAGCCGCAAAGTCTGTTTTTACCCACCTCGACGGAACCGAATAACTTTGGCTTCCTGCTTGTTCGCTGCTTGAAAGCAAAAATCTCTATGCCCAGACGTGCGATAGAGCGGTATGAAATTGCCAGCATTGGTAAAGCGTAACTTACCAAGGCTTACGACCAGCAACATCTTCCGCGCACACTTAAAAAGATAAAATGCCTGGACAGTTTCCCTAAGACCTAACGCATCAAGATAATCACTTTAAAAATCTCAGGCCGGGTTTCCAGTGAGGCGGCGTCATTCATTGTTTCACAATGCCGCGTGGCTGTATGAAGCGCTTCTAGTTTATTTAAGCAGAAACTTAGTCTGTGGTTGAACGCGTAAAGCCAAGTGTCATTTTTTGACGAGGAAGGCATCGTGCATTTAGCTGCCGCGATATCTGGTGAAGAGCAGGGGGCTTTGTACGCTCTGATTTAGGTGCAGGTCCGAACGACATTTTGTCCCTTGGCATAAACTGAAACGGCGCGGCAGATGCCGCGCCGTTTCGATTTAGAGTTGCGGATTACCCGCAAATCATCAGACTGCTGTGTAAGCCTGGACGTAGGCGTTGTTCTGATCAGTGTCCAATGCCTGCACCTGAGCGGTGGTGAAGCTGCTGAGGATTGGCTTTTCAAGAGCACTGATGGTCGCTGTAGTCATCGATGACAGAGACTTGATAGACAGCGCTGCGATTTCAGCAGTATCGAAGCTGTTGAGCTCGGCAGCACTGAGTGTTCCCACCTGATCAGCAGACAGCGCGCGGACCTGATCTGTGGTCAGTGCAGCGATGCTGGTTGCCGAGAACTTGTCGAGCTGTGCTGTGGTAAGTGCACTGATCTGGGCCGTGCTGAACGCGGCGACCTGAGTGTCCTGCAACTGGGTCAGAGAGTCGGAGCTGAGCGCCTTGATCTGTGTTGCGCTGAGCTTGGCAATCTGTCCTGTTGTCAGGGCCGCGACCTGTTCGGTCTTGAGAGCAGTGAGCTGATCAGAGCTAAGCTTGGCGATCTGGTCTGGCGTAAANTGAGCTTGGCAATCTGTCCTGTTGTCAGGGCCGCGACCTGTTCGGTCTTGAGAGCAGTGAGCTGATCAGAGCTAAGCTTGGCGATCTGGTCTGGCGTAAAGGCCGCAACCTTTTCGGCGTCGAGGCCAGCCAATGCCGTTGTCGTGATGGCCGCGAGAGCTGCTACGCTCAGCTTGGCAAGCTCTGCACCTTCGAAGCCGTTGAGTTCGGTGGCATCGAGGGTCTTGATCTGTGCTGCGGTCAGCGCGCTGGCCTGAGCTGTCGTCAGGGCTTGAGCTTGGCAATCTGTCCTGTTGTCAGGGCCGCGACCTGTTCGGTCTTGAGAGCAGTGAGCTGATCAGAGCTAAGCTTGGCGATCTGGTCTGGCGTAAAGACTGCAACCTTTGCGGCGTCGAGGCCAGCCAGTGCCGTTGTCGTGATGGCCGCGAGAGCTGCTACGCTCAGCTTGGCAAGCTCTGCACCTTCAAAGCCGTTGAGTTCGGTGGCATCGAGGGTCTTGATCTGTGCTGCSGTCAGCGCGCTGGCCTGAKCTGTCGTCAGGGCTTCGAGCTTTGTCTGGCTGAGGGCTGCAAACTGGTCGGTGTTGAGAGAGGCCAGCTGCTTGTTCGACAGAACAACAATCTGCGTTTCGGTGATACCAGCGAGGTTGGCCGAGGCGATGGCGGCCAGCTGCTTGTCGCTGAGGGCTGCGATCTGGTTGGTTTCGAGGGCACCAATCTGTGTGCTCGTCAGGCCGGAGACCTGGGTCGTGGTCAGGGCAAGGAACGTTTCACCTTTGGCATTATCGAGCTTCTNCAATCTGTGCGGTGCTGAAGGCCTTGAGTGTGGTGTCATCCAGAGTGCCGATCTTTGCAGAGGTGAGACCTGCCAGCGCCTTGACGCTGATGGCAGCGACATCGCCTGCATCGAACAGGGCCAGATCACCGGTGGTGAGAACGCCGATCTGGTCGGAGGTCAAAGCACGGACCTGACTTGAGTTCAGTGCGGTGATGCTGCCATCGGAGAACTTGTCGAGCTGTGTCGTGGTGAACGCGCTGATCTGTGCGCTGGTGAATGCGCCAACCTGTTCGTCCGTCAACTGAACCA
>NZ_LMMM01000017.1 GCF_001422245.1 Rhizobium sp. Leaf262 | reverse complement strand
ATGTGGCAGAGGAGTTGAAATGTCCGCCGCTGTGCAAAGTAGAAATGTCCAATTGAGTCGTCTCGTCTACTCAGACATGCCACACTGACACCGCGGATCAGCCCCCGCCTGAACCAGCTCTCCGATTGCAGGAAGAGGGCGGGGGCGGGTGATGAAACACCCTTTCGACTGAGCTCTGAAACTCTTCACTCCGCCGCTTGCTGCTGCGACAACGCTTTCCGTCGCCGTGCAATGACGGCCGGATCGTTCGTGAAGTCTTTCCGACGACCGGGTCCACGAGCGCGTTTGATGTAACCATTTTTATCGCTGCTGCTCTTGACCTCAGGCGTGGAGCGCTCGTCCTGGCGCTCTTTGATATACGCCAGGACATCACCGAGCCTTTTATTCTCGGTGATCGCCGCGTGCGTGACCCGCTGATCCTTGTCGAATACCTTATAGGGCAGGGAGTACCCCTTCCAACGCACATCCAGACGATCATCCGCATAGGCATAGGTCTCAACATATTTGCCAACCAAGCCGCGCGTGACGTCGGTCTCCTCCAGCATAATGCGTTTGCGCTCATAGGAGAATGTCAGCTGTGATCCAACATAACGCTGTTCACGCTTGCAAAGGATATCGGATAAGCGATCCGGTGCGAGATTCACCGGTCGGTGCAGGTCATCAGATCGGGCAGGGACGACCGCAAATCGTGCGTTATAATCATCCATGAAGTCAGGCAAAAATGCATTACCGGCGTCCATCGTGTCGATGCCAGCCAATCTCATCTCCTTGACCAGCCGATCCTGCAATGTCCGGTTCATCCGTTCCACACGGCCCTTCGCCTGGCTTGAATTTGCACAGAGAATCTCAATGTTTAACTCACATAGCGCCCGCCCGAACTGGGTCATTCCCTGCCCACCTTTGGCGTCCTTCTTTGCCACCCGGAACACCGAATGCTTGTCGGAATAGAAGGCAATTGGCGCGCCGTGACGCTTGAGATAAAGCGCCAGCGCCTCGAAGTAGGTGAAGGCGCTCTCGGAACGCACAAAACGCAACTGCATCAACCGGCCGGTCGCGTCGTCGACGAACACCAGCAGCGAACAGGCTGGCCCGCGATCCTCAAACCAACGGTGCTCAGAACCATCAATCTGCACCAGCTCGCCATAGGCCTCACGTCGCAGTCGCGGCTGGTGAAACGTCCGCCGCTGCTTGCGCGACAACCAAAGTCCGGCATCGACCATCCAGCTGCGAACCGTCTCACGCGAAACCTGCAGGCCATCACGCTCGGCAAGCTTCTCGGTCGCTAGGGTCGGCCCGAAGTCCGCATAACACTCCCGAACGAGAGCAACGGCATAGTCGCGAATACCCTCATTGATCCGGTTGTTTGACGGTCGACCAATGGCCTTGTGCCGGATCGACGCTGCACCACCAGTTTGGATCCGATCCAGCAGCCGGCGGACCTGACGCTCACTAAGGTCAAGCACATGTGCTGCTGATACTATCGTCATTCGAACGGCGATGACTTTCGACAAAACCTCGATCCGCCGCAAATCGCGCTCGCTCATCGTAATCAGTCCCATCTGCAATCTCCCAGGTGTCAATCAGACCTTGGGAGTGTGACATTCCAACTTTGCAGAAACAGGACACTCTAACTTTGCGGCTACACATAAAGATCGCATAAGATAGATTATGACGAGAACAGTGTTGCCAACCAAGCCAAGAACAAGNTAATCAGTCCCATCTGCAATCTCCCAGGTGTCAATCAGACCTTGGGAGTGTGACATTCCAACTTTGCAGAAACAGGACACTCTAACTTTGCGGCTACAAAATAAAGTCGCATAACCATAATTATGGAACTCTTTGTTTATATATCTCACGCAGCCTCAACCGTGTACTCTCCATACGTTCTCTGGCTTCAGAAAATGGGGGGCATCAATTCCATGATCTTGAACGCTACCTCTGTTCTATTCGAGGCCCTTACTTTTTTCATGATATTACGGACGTGCACTTTGACTGTGCTCTCCTGCATATCTAGTTCAAAAGCTATGATTTTGTTCGCTTTTCCACGGCGAAGAGCTTCAACGACCTCTAGTTGACGATCCGTGAAAAAATCCGACAACCGGCACGTAGACGGCTTTTCGATTGACGTGCGCATCATGGGAATGCTGCCAACTGGAACGAACATCCCGCCGGCCATAGTAAGCGATATCGCTTCCACACATACATCGAGGCTTACCGAAGACGGGATGTAACCTTTCACACCACATTCAAGTGCGTTGACGATTTGGGAAAACTCATTCGCATCGGCAAGCAGAATGATAGGCAGGTCAATCTCTGAGCATACCGACCGAATTTCGGTGGCGACAGCCGGTATAGTGAGGTTTCGGCTGCCAATACTCATCAATATCGCATCGGGCACCGGAAACTCAGCTCGCCTGCCCTGCCAGTCCGCAATAGATGCGAAGCTAACGACGTTGATGTCCTTCTTGTGGGTGGAAATCGAATAGGACAAGCATTGGCGTGAAAGGAACCGAACATCAATAATAAGCAGTGTCCGTTGATCGTAATCTCGGTCCGTTGTCGACATCGCTCCTAACGAATATTGATAAGAGGGATCAATAGGGATATCCCTTCCGTTCACTACTGCGTTTAAGGCCATCGTAGCGCCTTCCCTGGAGAAATTTCAAAGAGCAGATTCACAAAAATTCACTTACAAAATATTACATTTTATTAATATTTAATCAATCATTTTGATTGTTTAGCCATAAGTTGGAAAGCATCCTTTAGTAGTAAGCTACTTGATCAATGAAAAAATGTGATGCTATTTGCGTATTTAACGCGCTTACCATCTAACACAACCGATAAGAGTGTAGAGGCCGACATCCATTTTTGTCTTTGGGTATGTCACTCGTCTTACTATAACCTTTAATGATGATGCCAAGTACCATCTGATCCTCTTCTCATTTTCGCTCATTACAGCAAATTGACATTTGACGTGCGGCCTCCGGAGAGCCCGCTGTTTGCAGGAGTAATTATTTTGAATAGAGCGTCTCGACAGCGTGGTGGTATCCTGAAAACGATTGGCGGTTTCCTGACGTGTGCATTGTTTCTGGTGTCGATTACCGGCACCGTCGTAAAAGCAGAAACTTTCCCGTTTTCGCCGCAAACGAAAATTCGCGTGACAATCGTCCAGTGGATTCCAACAAAGGGTGCTTACGAAAGATGGGACCCTATAGGAGGTGACTTTCTGATTTCCGACGCCGGAACGGTTTCACTCCCGGTAATCGGTGTTCTACAGGTCGCGGGGCTGGACAATGACGGCCTGGCAGCGCAAATCGCGGAAAAACTGAAATCGAAGATTGGCCTCGTCGAGACACCGCTGGCGACTGTCGAGATTATCGACAGGCCGCCTGTATACGTCGTTGGAGATGTAGCAAGTCCAGGAGAGTACAAATTTCGGGATGGTCTGACAATTCTTCAGGCTCTGGCCATGAGTGGAGGAGTTTTCAGACCTGTTGGTGCCCCTCCGACATCGCAGGACAGACTGGGATATGCCGGGCAGTTGAAAGAAATCGCAAACTCGCTTCTCAGAAGTGACGTAAGAATAGTGCGTCTCGAGGCCGAAATTTCGGGTTCCAAAGATATGGTTTTCGATCCGAATTTGCAGAGCGATCCCAATGCGGCTGCCATGGTGTTTGAGCACGAAAAGATTTTGCACGTCGCCCGCATGAACGAACTCGATCGCCAGTCGAAATCCTACGCCGAACTGCGCGGATTGCTCGGTTCGGAGATACAGACCCTCGAAAAGAAAGTCATCAGCACCGACGAAGACGTTTCATCCCTTCAAATGCAGCTTGGAAAGATCAAGGGCCTTGTTGATCGAGGTATTGTGGTTCCGGCTCGCCAGTCGGATCTGGAGCGCTTGTTGCGAAGTTACTTTTCGGACCGGCTAGATCTGGATACGTCTATCATGCGTGCACGTCAGGGCATCGCGGAGACGACACGCAGCCTTGACGGACTGTATGACAAGCAGCGCACAGAAGTCGCTACCGAGTTACAGGCGGAAAAAGCGAACCAGGATCAGCTCAAACTCAAACGCGATCTCACGCAGACTCTGTTGCTCGACATCCTGTCCCAGAGCCATGCGTCGGACGAGGATGACGATAAACTGATTTTCACCGTCGTGCGCCGTGACAATAACGAAGTCCGCGAGGATGTGGCGACGACGACCACGACCCTCCAACCAGGAGACGTTGTAAACATCAGCAGGGGCGCTCCCAAGCCTTCCAAAAACGATGTGAGTTCGGTGATGAAGACGACCAGGCAGAATTAGACATCTAAAATCCATATGGTGCAGAAAAATCGCAAAAACGCCGAAGGACAGGCTTGCAAACGATGAACGAGCTTCAGCCGGAAAAGACGGGCTATGTCGAAATTCTCCGATCGACAGCACTCATTGGCGGCTCATCTGCCATCACAATGGTTTTCGCAATCCTTAGGACTAAGGCAATGGCAGTGCTGTTGGGACCCGAGGGTATTGGATTGATCGGGATATTCAACTCGATTGCCGATATGACGCAAGCCGTCGCAGGTCTGGGTGTGCAGGCCAGTGGCGTGCGCCAGATTGCCGAGGCGGTCGGAACAGGAGATCGAGACAAGATAGCCCGTACCGCTTTTATCTTGAAGAGAACGTCAACCTTGCTGGGATTGATTGGCGCAGTGCTCCTCGCGGCGCTTTCATTTCCTATTGGTTACTTCACCTTCGGCGACCAACAACAATCGCTTAGTATCGGCTTATTATCGGCTGCGATCTTTTTCCGACTGGCATCCGCCGGTCAGACAGCGTTGTTGCAGGGTCTGCGGAAGATATCTTTATTGGCGCAAGTCAATATCGTCACGGCCTTTTTTACTACCGCTACCACTATTCCAATGGTCTTCTATTTCAATACCGGGGGAATCGTGCCGGCTCTGGTCGCTTCATCTGCTGCTATGCTGCTTTCATCATGGTGGTTCAGCCGCAGGCTGGCCGGAGACGCACCGACCATGTCACTTTCGCATTTCGGCCAGGATCTCAAGCCGCTTATCAGGTTGGGCTTCGTGTTCATGATGAGCGGACTGCTAACGTTGGTGAGTGCCTATGTCGTGCGTTTGATTGTCCTGCAGGCTGGCGGCGTTCTTAGTGCCGGATTGTATCAGGCTGCTTGGGCCCTCGGAAGCCTGTATTCAGGTTTCATACTGCAAGCCATGGGAACAGATTTCTATCCCCGGCTGACGGCAATCTCGGCGGACCACAATGCGTGCAACAAGCTCGTCAACGAGCAAGCCCGGGTAAGCATGCTACTGGCCGGTCCAGGGGTGCTTGCAACTCTGACATTCGCCCCCCTGGTCATGTGGCTGTTTTACTCTCCGGAATTCCACGCTGCATCCGATCTCTTGCGATGGATATGCATCGGAATGCTTCTTCGTATAGTGTCGTGGCCGATGGGGTATATCGTGCTGGCCAAAGGGGCGCAGGCGATCTTTTTCTGGACCGAGGTCGCTGCGACACTTGTTCACATCGGCCTTGCTTATCTACTGGTGGAATATTTCGGCATCGTGGGCGCGGCAGTTGCGTTCTGCGGCCTTTATGTCTGGCACACGCTTGCAATATTTCTGATCGTGAGAAGATTGACCGGGTTTCGATGGTCTAGCGAAAACTGCAAGACCGGCGCATTGTTTTTCGGACTGTCGGGTCTGATTTTCGCCGCGACGTTGTGGTTGCCTTTATGGCAAGCGACGGTTCTGGGGTCTGTTACTGTCTTGGGAGGTAGCCTGCATTCCGTCAGCAGGCTGATCCGCCTACTACCGGAAGAGATGCTTCCGACAAAAATTCGCAGATGGGTTTTGAAAACCGTCTGAAGGCGCCGAAGTTTAGAATTCCAACTCTCATATCGCCATTTCCTGCAAACGGTTTACTTCTTCTTTCAAATAGCCAAGCGACTTCGCGATAAAATCCACATGCCCAGCCTGCATCTGCGCAAACAGCGGCAGGATGATCGATCGCGTCTGGGCCGCTTCGCTCAGTGTGAGACTACCAGAGACGCGCCGTATCGTAGGGTCCGAGTAGCAAGGCTCGAGATGAATGTTCATGATACCGCGACGCGTGGAAATTCCCTTATCCAGCAGTTCCTGCATCGTGTGCATCTGATCGATCCCGCCCCCTAATTTGACACAGTAACTTTGCCAATTGCTTCGTGCAAACACGGGTTCTCGCGGTGTTTCAAGCCAGCCCATGTCGCAAAGCAATTCGCTATACTGGGAGGCAAGCGTGCGGCGTTCGGCAATCATTGATGGCATGCGCGACAGCTGCACTCTGCCAACTGCTGCCTGAAGGTCGGTCATACGATAATTGAAACCGATTTCGGGATAGCCTTCGAAGATGACCCGATTTGCGCCATGCCGCACAGCATCCGTCACATCCATGCCGTGCTGGCGCCAAAGCCTGAATTTGCGATCGTACTCTGAGTTGGCTGTCGTTAGCATCCCACCGTCACCGGTGGTCATAACCTTGCGCGGGTGGAACGAAAAACAGGCAATGTCGCCGTGCGGCTTTCCGATCATCTGCCACTCGTCGTCCCACAATATCTCGCTACCCGTTGCGCAGGCTGCATCCTCGATGACGGGAATACCCAAATCCTGAGCGATCGCCACGATTGCCGAAAGGTCGCATGGCATGCCCAATTGATGCACGCAAAGTATTGCTTTCGTCCTGGGAGTGACTGCCGATAGAATGAGGTCTGGGTTCATGTTGAACCCACCCGCCTCGATGTCGATAAAAACCGGAACTGCACCACAGTAGCGTATCGCGTTGGCAGTTGCGATAAACGAATGGCTGACGGTGATGACTTCATCGCCAGCGCCGATACCTACGGCTTTCAGCGCCAGATGGAGCGCAGTCGTACAATTGGATACCGCGCACGCATGATCGGCGCCGACGAACGCCGCAAACTCCCGTTCGAAGGCGCTGACTTCAGGACCCTGCGTGACCCACCCGGACAGAATGACCCGGCGGACAGCCTCGACCTCCTGTTCATCGAGCAGCGGTTTGGCGACGGGAATCTGCAACATCTCGGTGCTCATGCCGCAGCTTCTCCGCTGTGGGGGACCTGTGATGCGGTCCACCAGTTCACCAGATCGCGCAATCCGCTCTCAAGGCTTAGCTGTGTACGGAATCCAAGTTCAAGGTCTGCTCGGCGGACATCCGCCAATCTGCGCGTCACTGCGTTGACCTTGCGCTCGGCGACATGTTGCGGCTCCAGCGAAGAGTTCATGATTGTCAAAAGCATCTGCGCCAATCGCAGAAGACTTGTTTCCGTGCCGCTGGCGACGTTGAAAACTCTGTCGGTGATCGTTGATTGTGCGGCCAGCAAGTTTGCGCGCGCAACATCGAGAATATGCACGAAATCCATGGTCTGACTGCCATCGCCTTGGATGATGGGCGGCAGGCCAGCGGAAATCCGTTCCATCCAGCGGATAAGGACCTCTGTATAGGCCCCATAAATATCCATGCGCGGGCCATAGACGTTGAAATATCGCAAGGAAATGTAATTGAGGTCATACATTTCGGCAAAGCTGCGCAGCATGCCTTCGTTGAACGCCTTTGTTGCGCCGTAGATGGTTCTGTTGTTGTAGGGGTGATGATCCTCGGTCGTCGGGAACTCATCCGCGAGCCCCAGGACGGACGCCGAGGAAGCCGCTATCACCTTCTTAACGCCCGCCTTCACAGACGCCTCAAGGACATTGAATGTCCCCTCCGCTAGAACTTCAAACGCAAGGCGGGGCTCTTCTGCGCATTGCGTGATGCGGATTGCCGCCTGATGGAAGACAATATCGACGCCCTCGCAACACGACGCCACCAGTGCGCGGTCGCGAATGTCACCTTCGACGATGGTAACAGGAGCGGCGGCAACGGCCTGCGCAAGATTACTACGGCGTCCGCGCACGAAATTGTCGAGTATGACTATCTCGAGAGGTTGTTCGAGGGCAACCAGGTCTGCGATATGCGATCCGACCAAGCCGGCACCGCCCGTAATCAGAACTCTCTTGTTTTTCATTGCATCCCTGCTTTCGTCATAGTTGAGGCAAAGCCGGCTGATCAGCGCTTTTACGCCACCGAATGAATTTTGCGGGAACGCCTGCAACCACGGAGAATGGTGCCACGTCCTCTGCGACAACCGCACCAGCGCCGACGATCGCCCCGTTGCCAATCGTCACGCCTGGAAGAATCGTCGCATTGGTCCCGATATCCGCCCAGGCACCGATCCGGACCTGTTTGATCTGGAGATCCGTTTCGATGATCGGAACGTCCGTCGGTTCGGCAGTGTGGCTTGACCCTAGAATTTTTGTACCTGGTCCAATACCGACCGATTCCTCGATACTGAGTGACCTTGCGTCTATGAATACCTGTGGCCCGATCCATACATTATTGCCGATGATGCAGGTGCCGTCGTAGCGGCCCTGGATGAAAGACTGTGCGCCGACGAAGACACCGCTGCCTATCTCGAATGTTTCGAGATGCTTGAACCCTGCACCGCTTTCAACTTTCAGACCGGCTCCGCAGCTCCGGGCCACCGCCTGCCAGATAATCTTGCGCATGACGGAATCGACGAAGCCATCGCCGCAGCAAAACCGTCCATAAAGTTCGAGCAGGCCTGCATCCCCGTATACCGCTTTCATCTCGGCGGATAATGCCAGATGGAAATCGGAATCCGCATGGGTTTTACTCAGACCGTGAACGGCCTGAACAGTTCTGACGGTAGGCAGGCTTTCAGCTGGCATAGACATCTTGCTCCATGACGGCAGCGACCTGGCCTATCTGTTCGGCTGTCATTTCTGGATAGATCGGTAAAGACAACAGCGTACGCGACGCTTCCTCGGCGAACGGAAAGTCGCCTGCTCGATGGCCTAGATCCTGGTGTGCAGCCTGTAGATGAACGGGGATCGGATAGTGAAAACCGGCCTGTATGCCCGCTTCGGTCAAGCTGCGATGAAGGTTCTCGCGATCACGGCAACGGACGGCGTAAATGTGATAGACATGACGACGTCCCGCAGCTTCTACCGGCGTTAGTGCCGTTTCAAGGCCACGCAACAGCTCCGAATAACGTGCGGCGTGGGCGCGGCGAGCGTCCGTCCAGGCATCCAGATGTCGCAGCTTGACCCGAAGGACGGCACCTTGAATGGCATCCATTCGATAGTTGAAGCCTTTGACCAGATGTTCGTAACGGCGCGATTGCCCCCAATCGCGCATCATGCGCATTGCCTGCGCCTCGGCCGCATTGTTGGTGACGATCATGCCGGCTTCGCCGCAGGCACCAAGATTCTTTCCAGGATAGAAGCTGAAGCAGCCCGCCATACCTATGCTGCCGGCACGCTGGCCCTTGTATCCCGCACCATGGGCCTGACATGCATCCTCGATGACCGCGATTCCGTAAAGCTCGGCAATCTCCATTATCGTATCCATATCGGCCATCTGGCCGTAGAGATGAACCGGCATAATCGCTTTTGTTCGAGGCGTAATCGCAGCCTCCAGTTTTGCCGGGTCCATGGTGAAGGTCGTCGGCTCGATATCGACAAAAACCGGTGTCGCTCCGGTGTAGCAGATTGCCGAAACGGTCGCGACGAAGGTGAAGGGAACCGTGATGACCTCGTCGCCTGGTCCGACGCCGGCCGCCAGCAGAGCCAGATGCAACGCGCTCGTGCCTGTATTGACCGCAATCGCGTGTTCGACCCTGCAATAGCTGGCGAATTCCTGTTCGAACCGGGCGACCTCTTCGCCCAGCACATATTGCGCCGACGCCAAAACCCCCAATACTGCGGCATCGACCTCACTTTTGATCGAGGTGTATTGGGCTTTCAGATCAAGAAAGGGTATCATGCGATTAACCTTGTCTTTTCCAGTTCGATGACGCGGCCTTGCTGCGTAATTGATCGCGCAGCAGCCTCAAGAATTTGGACCACGCGCAAACCGGCCTGGCCGTCGGCAGTCGGTTGAATATTGTTTTCTACACATCGAATGAATTCACGCAGCTCACTGCCCAGCGCCTCCCCCATGTCGAGTTGTGGTGCGTGCATGTCGCCAATCCTGTAGCCAACCAGATGCTTGTATCCAGGCTCGTTCTCGCTGGCGGGATTGTCGCTTATGGTGATGCCTTTGTCGTAGACCTTGATCTTCTCGCTTGGCTCCAGATCGTCATAGACAATCATCTTATTGCTGCCGCCGATCAGCGTGCGTCTGATCTTGACGGGAGCAAGCCAGTTGACGTGAATGTGGGCGATCAGTTTGCTTTCAAAGAAGAGCGTGAGGTAAGCGATATTCTCGGGCTGCCCTGCAATGTGGCAAACTCCCGTGCCCGAAACAGCTATGGGCTTCTCCGGCAGGACGTAATCCATGATCGCCAGATCATGAACGGCCAGATCCCATACGACACTCACGTCATGCTGGAAAAGGCCGAGATTAACCCGGACAGAATCGTAATAGTAGATGTCGCCGAAGCCGCTGGACACGATGTCGCGCATCTTCTTCACAGCGCCGGTATGAATGAATGTATGGTCAACAGCCAGGATCAGATTACGGCGTGCTGCCTCATCCACCATCCGGCGAGCTTCCTCGCTGGACGCCGCCATCGGCTTTTCAACGAAAACGTGCTTGCCCGCCATCATGGCCTTGGTCGCCAGCATAAAATGCGATGACACAGGCGTTGCTATGGCAACAGCATGGACCCGCGGATCTCGAAGGATATCTTCGAAATCATCCGTGATTTCAACCGTCGGATACCGCAGTTTCACGTTGGAAAGCCGGGCTTTTTGCAAGTCACAGACATAGAGCAGTTGAAGACCCTCCAGTCCGACAATGTTGCGCACCAGATTGGGGCCCCAATAGCCGTATCCCACGACAGCGATGCCAATCATCACACGCTCCTACTCGACGATATTTGATTTTCCGCAGTGTGGCGAAAGCCGATGATCACGGCTGGGACACCGACGACTGTCGCCCCGTTGGGAACGTCGAGCGTAACGACAGCGCCAGCGCCAACACAGGCCTCTGCACCGATCGTCAAGCCGGGCAAAATGGTAGCATTGCTGCCAATCGACACCCCCCTACGCACCAAGGTTGGAACAACGGTCCAGTCGCCGTCAGAGAGTGACAGACCGTCAGAACCCACGGCTTGGGGATGCAAGTCATTGGTGAACATGACCCCGTGCCCGATAAAGACACCGTCTTCGATGGTGACGCCTTCACAGATGAAGGAATGACTGGAAATCTTGCAATTGCGCCCGACCACTGCGTTCTTCTGGATTTCAACGAAAGTCCCGATGCGGGTTCCGTCGCCGATGCTGCAGCCATAAAGGTTCACAAGATCAGGATGATGGATCACCACGTCGTGGCCAAAGGTAACGCTTGATGCAATCATGCTTGAAGGCCTTGTGGTGCGAGTTTCATGACGCCCCGACTTCCGGGGCTCTCGCGAACCGCACTCTGTCCCTCATCGGAGCTCAGGCGGTGGCGCAACCCAAGAAGAACGGCTTTTTTCCAACAGCGTAAAGCTGACATAAATAGGCTGTTACTCGATCAAAAGGAGTATTGCCGCAGCAACCTGCTCGACCGCATACGCCCAATTACCGGACGATCCGGAAGTTCATCCTCCGATATCCTTCAAAGGGCGAGCTTGTGCTTATCTCGACTGACGCGCAAAGCTCTCGAAAGTGTTCGACAGGCGGGAATAACCGACCGGGTTCGCACCTAGCTCAAGGAAGCGGAGAGTTAAACACATGCGTCTCCTCGTTTATCCGCACGAGCTGTCAATCGGTGGAAGTCAGATCAATGCTATCGACCTAGCTGCGGCAGCGGCTGCTGCGGGGCATGACGTGATCGTCTACGGGGTTCCCGGACCGCTCGTTGACTATATCGCCGAACGCGGACTTCGGTTTATTCCGGCGCACACTCTCAAGTACCGGCCTGCACCTTCGCGTATTGCACAATTGGCTGCGATTGCCCGGAGACATGGCATCGATCTCATTCACACATATGAATGGCCGAGCTGCCTTGACGCCTATTATGGTGCCTCTCTTCTGCTGAACGTACCGATTGTGTGCACGGTGCTTAGCATGGAGGTCATGCCCAACATACCTGCTTCCGTTCCGTTGATCATGGGAACTCAAAATCTGGCTATCGAGGCGCGCAAAAGGCAAAAAAATGGCGTGTGGGTGATTGAGCCACCTATCGACGTTGTCCGCGACAATCCAGATATCGATGGATCGGCATTCCGTCGCAAGCATGCGGTATCGCCGAACGAATTTCTCATCGTGAGTGTATCGCGGCTAGCTATCGACTTGAAACTGGATGCTCTTGTTCGCGCTATAGATGCCGTCGACAAGCTCTCTCGTTCATGCCGGTTGAGGCTTATACTGGTCGGCGATGGCCCCGCGCGCGATGCCTTGGAAGCCAGAGCAGCGGCGGTCAATAGTCGGCACGGTAGGGAAATTGTGCGTCTTGCAGGCCAGGAATTGGATCCCCGGTCGGCGTATGCCGCCGCCGATCTTGTCGTCGGCATGGGAAGTTCTGCTCTGCGAGCGCTCGCCATGGGGATACCTCTCATCGTCCAGGGCGAGGAAGGCTTCTCGGAGATATTCGAGCCGGAGAGCTATGACCTGTTTTTAAAACAGGGATTTTATGGAAGAGGAGATGCGCAGGCCGGCCCTGAACGCCTTGCGGAGCAAATCCACGCTCTTTTCCGCGAACCGGATCTACGGCTCGAACTTGCTCGCTACGGTCGTCGGATCGTTACAGAACGTTTCAGCGTAGAGCGCGCCAACGCTTTGCAGCTCGCGATCTACCACCAAATCCTCAGCACCCCCTCAATGAGACGCCCTTCCGAAGCTTTCAGGTCAGCGCGAATGTCTCTCATGGTCGAGATCGATAATCACAATCCCCTTCGTAAACGACAGAAGCGACGAGTTCAACTGAACCTTCTTAATGCGGCACGGTGTGGGGACTGGCCGCCTGAAAAGATGCTGGATCGTGCCTGGACATCACCGGCATGACGATATCCGTCATATTGCCAACCTATAATCGAGGCGCTACTCTGCTTGCAGCTATAAACAGCGTTATTACACAGTCTTATTCCGACCTGGAGTTGATCGTCGTTGATGACGGGTCAACGGAGGACGTGGAAAGCATTGTCTGCGGCATTAGCGACAGTCGGGTAAAATATGTGAAGCGCCAGCAAAACGGTGGCGCCGCGGCGGCTCGTAACACGGGGCTGGAGCACGCAAGCGGCGACTATATCGCTTTCCAGGACAGCGACGACTTGTGGTTACCGGGAAAGCTTCAGAAGCAGCTCGCATTGTTTTCAACCATGCCCAGCCACATCGGCGTGGTTGTCGGGGCAAAGATCCTTTACGGCCGTGACGACGATTGGAATTTCGGCCCGGGGCGTGTGGCCTATGCGCCTCGTCCAGAGGGACGATTGCGCCTCGACGAGGATCAACTTGGCCATCTTCTCACGGAAAACCGTATAAGCCTCCAGAACGCTCTGTTTCGCAAAAGCTGCTTTCCCACGGTGAAGTGGTTCGATAGCTGCGCCAGAGCCAATGAAGACTGGGGCTTTGCCATCCAGCTCGCCAAGTTCACCACAATTTACGAAGACATCGAGCCGGTTGTCCTGGGGTTCATTTCCCAAGACAGCATATCGATGAACCGACGAAAGCAAATGATCGGGTTGATGCGTATCCTCAGGCACAACAGGGAGGCGCTGTCTGTCAGAAGGAAGCAGCGATCCGTCATGCTGATGGATGTTGGAAGTTATCTGTTCAACGTAGGAAAGCGAAGAAGCGCTATGACGTTTCTTCTCGCTGCCCTGATCGATCATCCCTCGCACATCGGCTTAATGAGCTGGGCTTTCGTAAGGAAAATCTTCAGACACAGACATCGGACAGTGCTGAAAGCATCCACGCCGGCGCCGAACGTTTATTCTTCAGAATTGGTGGCACACGCGAAAATCAAGACCGTTTACTGAGCACTACATTGTCGCGAAGGCGCAGACAGGCCATTGGCCACACCGGAGGTATCTTTCGTGCAAAGTGGTTCTGCAACGCAAAAGGTTTCGAATTCTCTGAATGCGGTGACGGTCAGTGTCGCTACGAGTTTGACTGAGGTTGAGGCGCTTAGGAACGTTTGGAGCGCATTTGCGGTTACCGACATCGATGCGGAAATCGACTACTTCATGACCGTTGTTGGCAGTGACCACCAGATCATGCCGCATGTCATGCATATTCGACGCCTCAACGCACCAGATCTTATGGTCATCGCCCGCCTGCAAACGGTATCGATGCCGCTAAAGCTTGGCTATAGCGTGCTAGGCCGCATATCGTTGCGCGCGCTGGTTGTCTCGTTTGATGGCATTCTGGGAACACGGAATCGGGAAGACGAGGACCTTGCTTTTTACTGCCTTAGCCAGGCGTTGAAAAAAGGCACAGCAGATATCGTCCACATGCGCAACATCGATGTCGGTAGTGACCGGTATGCTGCGGCTGTGGCATCCACTTCCCTCCTAATGCGAAGCTGTGGCCAGCCAGCGTCTCATAGATGGGTGGCGGACATTCCCGCTTCCTACGACGAATTTCTTGATAACCGCTCGCCAAAGACCCGCAAAAAACTACGCTGGCACGATCGTGCATTGAAGAAAAGCTTCAAGAACAATCTGCAACTGCGCCGTTTCAGCCGACCGAAAGAGCTCTCGGAACTCTGCCGCGACATGCAGAAAATCGCATCGAGTTCCTATCAGGGCGGGCTAGGTGTCGGATTTTCAGGTAGTCCGATCGAAATGGCACTCATCAGGCTTGGACTGGACAAGGGCTGGCACCGAACTTGGATACTCTATCTGAAAGACCAGCCGGTGGCGTTCTGGACCGGCTTCGCATATCGAAACACGTTTTACGTCAACACGCCTGGCTTCGATCCGGAGTTTGCGAAGGATTCCGTGGGGCGCTTCACAATGCTTCGTATGATAGAGGATTTGTGCCGCGAGCCGGAGATAACGCGCCTAGACTTCGGCCAGGGCGAGGCTGAATACAAGGCTGCTTTTGGGAGGAATATTCGTCTCGAACGCGAAATACTGCTGACTGCGGCACGCCCGCTGCCTTTCTTTTTGATGATGACCCACTCGCTTTTTTCTGTCGTCAACAATCAGGCGCGCGGATTGGCGAGTAAGTCGCTGTGGGTCCGCAACCTCAAAACCCTGTGGCGCAGAAGCAAGGCATCTCCCGAAAAAAGCCAATCGGACTCCGGCACTTGAGGAACGACCGTTACAAAATCGGAGTAGCACACGACGCGACTACGGCTTTTGGCGGACTAGACGCGTCCAAACGAACTAACTGACACGCGAGTTGGCCGTCTGGCGTACGGCGGAAGACAGTCTACCTCCCTACCCCTCACACCTGTAATCTTAGTATTGGCCGGTTGATGGGGAGCCTTCGGAAACTCGTGCGCGTTGTTTGGTCTGCGAAGGCAGACTAAACACATGGATTGAAGCCGTTTGCACGCGGATCCGAAAAGCATGCACCCGCTTGTCTTTTGAAGGGGCAATGTCGTGAACGAAACATTGGTTGGTCAAGGCGTGTCAAGACCGTTGCGCGGGACTATCAGAAATAGCGCGCAAACCCAAAGGACAGGATTAGCCTGGCCAGCCCGTATTCTTCTGATATCCCTGTTTCTGCCATGGACGTGGCACCTCGGTTCCGTCGCCGTCCCACCCTATCGGCTCGTCTTAGTCATTATGGTTTTACCCTGTCTTTTTCGTTGGATCACTGGACGGGCAGGCCCGATCCGTGCGGCCGACGTTACCGTGCTGCTATATTGTTTCTGGTGCGCTGTAAGCCTGATCGTCAATCACGGGTTTGAGGGCAGCATCACGCAGGCAGGGACCCAATTTGTCGAAACCGCCGGCGCTTACTTCGTTGCGCGATGCTTTATTCGCAATGCGGATGACTTCCGGGAAGCAATTCGGCTTTTGTTCATCATCGTGATGATTTTATTCCCCATCGCAATTTCGGAAGCCGTGACCAACCGCAACCTTCTGCTTGAGGCTCTATCCACCTTCCTTCCCATACCTCCGATTGCCGAAAATGAGATGCGCTGGGGTTTGCGAAGGGTACAAGCCGTGCTCGAGCATCCCATTTTGTTTGGCGTGGTCTGCGGAAGCATCATGGCGATGGTGCATCTCACACTCGGCTACGGCGAAAAAGCTGGCAAACGTTGGCTCCGAACCGGGCTCGTGGCGGCTACCGCGTTTCTCAGTCTCTCGGCAGGTCCAATCACCGCCCTTGCAGCTCAGGGCCTGTTGTTATTGTGGAATTGGGTGTTGCGACGGTACGAGCATCGATGGTGGCTGTTAGGCACGGGCTTATCGACCCTATGGATTCTCATTTCAATTACGGCCAATCGATCCGTCCCGAACATTTTTCTCACCAATTTTTCTTTCGACGTTGATTCTGCTTATCACCGCATTCTGATCTGGACATTTGGATCGCAGTCCGCGCTTAACCACCCGTTCTTCGGTGTCGGATTTAACAGATGGGACCGTCCAAGTTGGATGCCAAACAGCATAGATATGTTTTGGCTGGTCCATGCCGTCCAGTATGGAATACCGGCCGCGATATTGATGCTGCTGATATTTTTGCTGCCGGTCGTGACCATTGGTTTATCCAAAAGTCGCGATGATAAGTTGGTGCAGTATAGAACCGGCTACATGATCACTATGTACAGCTTCTTTCTGGTGGGGTGGACGGTGCATTTCTGGAATGCAACCTATGTCCTTTTTATCTTCCTGTTGGCCGCAGGTCTCTGGATACTGGACGTACCGCAAATGGGCACCCAATCGACGGCAGTTGCCCCACGCACAAAACGCAAATCTGATCAAAGAGATGGCTCACCAGTCGCTGATCACACGAAAGTAGAGCGGAACAGAAGAATCCACCCATATCAGATACGTCGAACGAACGTCGTATCTGCCAAACTTCGTTCACACGAACAACTCTGCATCGGAACTGCGCTGGCTCTGCTCAAAGATTTAAAAGAAGCCAGAACCTAAATATTACAGTAAAAAAAATAAATATTAGTTTAAGTTTATATAAATTATCTGATACTCATTAAATATTGCGGTAGATTTATGTCTTTGAACTGAATGTTGGATGGCAACAAATAAGCGATAAGTTTTCTCCTTTAGCTTCCAAAGTATTGTCGAATGCGCATCCTGCGGCGGCCTACACGTAAATTAGAGGAGGTTGACTAATGAAGCTGCCAGCAGATGACGATGGCGAGGGGAATCCTCGGTCAGATTACCACCTCATTGCCAGCGGCGGGCAAGATCGTCGAGCTGATGATATACCGCATGGCAGATCCTTGTTGATATTGGATGACCGCGCTTTAGACAGGCAATGTCTCGCTTACTGTATAGCTGTGCAGAACAAGGATTTTGAAATCCTATCATTCGCATCCATAGTCGAGTGGGAAGCAAGCCAGGCGAGTTATCCGCCCGTTGCTGCCATATTGCTAAATCTCGGCGGCAAGAGAGCAAGCGATCCTGACGTCATCAGTGAGATAAGAAAGCTCTGCTCCACGCTGAAAGCGCCAATTATCGTGCTTGCCGACAGCGCTGATCTGCATGATGTCCTCAGCGCACTGGAATGCGGAGCGAAAGGTTACATCCCCTCGTCCGTCAATATAGATGTATGCATCGAGGCGGTAGCGCTTTCGATTGCAGGAGGAATATTCGTACCAGCCAGCAGCATCCTAGCGATGCAGCAGGCGGAGGCCGGAGGTTCCGTTGCCCGTCCGCTGAATGGCTTGTTCACCGAACGCCAAGTCGAAGTGGTGGAAGCTCTACGTCGCGGCAAGGCCAACAAGATCATTGCATTCGAACTAAAACTTCGTGAGA
Source organism: Rhizobium sp. Leaf262 (assembly GCF_001422245.1). Taxonomy (GTDB): domain Bacteria; phylum Pseudomonadota; class Alphaproteobacteria; order Rhizobiales; family Rhizobiaceae; genus Agrobacterium. The sequence continues at coordinate 232,697 of NZ_LMMM01000017.1, read as the reverse complement.
GCACGGTCAAAGTTCACATTCGTAATATCATGAAAAAACTAAAGGCGACGAACCGCACGGAAGTTGCCTATAAGCTAAAGGACTTTTCCCCCGTAACGGTTAACCAGTTCGACCTTGATGATGAATAGAGGTTGCTTCGGCAGAGTCGAATTTTTTTGCTTTGATAATGCGCCACCGAAGCAGGGCTTGCAGATACAGGCCTGATCAAAATGGCATCTAATCCAGCATGTCGAGGTCAAACCCCGGTTCCACTCAACACGACAAAGGGCGTTCTCCAGATGATCCACAAGTCCATGCTCAATGAAATGAAAGCTGAATAACGGCTATCATACTTCGCACGCTCGACGAATGTACATCCATTACGCTCGCTTATTTGCCAAAGACCTGTCAGACCTGGACGCAAGTCGAAATAGGCTGTGTCTGGGTAATGCGCCCGCTGTTGAGGCAGCATCGGTCGCGGTCCTACAACGCTCATGTCCCCTACGAATACGTTGAATAGTTGAGGCAACTCGTCCAACGAGTATTTGCGCAAATATCGCCCCAGCGAGGTGATACGCGGGTCTCTTTCCAGCTTTTGCATCGTTTCCCACTCTTTGCGAGCAGCAGGTGTCCGGGCAAGATGCTCTTCCAGCAAACGATCCGCATCAGGCACCATCGATCTAAGTTTCCAAAGATGATAAACTACGCCGCCCTTGCCGACGCGAGGCTGCGAAAAGAATGCTGGCCCACCATCTCGTTTGATCATCACCGCACATAGCGCGATGATAATGAGCGCTGGCACCGCTAATACCATGGTCAACAACAGATCCATGAGCCTTTTGGCCAAGAGGTAATAGTTTATGGAAATATAATCATACAGTTCGTCAGGAAAATCATCTTCAATATAGACGGCGTGATTGGTCGCGCTACTCACCACGATGGTTCTCCTGCTTTGTGAACGAGACGGCATGTAAGACTGATCGACGCAGTGACGGTCGCGACGAGCGCGACTGCCCTCCCCCGGTTAAGGGTCCTTGCGGTTCCAGTTATTGACGAGACCGCTCGCATCTCCCTCTAACGCGACACAAAGCATCCGCCACGCCCGGTAAAGTCGAACGCGGGTCAGACAGGAAAAAGCGAGCCAACGGTTGCGCGCTCCTCGAACACGGTCGGTGCCGAGTATCTTGATGCTTTCCGCAATCGGAGATGCTGCGATGGCGCAAGCCCGCAACAGCCACTTGATCATTGTGCCTGAGCCACCCGCTGTCGTTTCACTGAATTCGTGAGCGATGTGACGGTCCCATCTGCGCGCAAGTTCTGCGAATGTAGCGCAGGAGGGCGTCACCACCTTCGCCTCAGGCAGAAAAACCGCTTTGTACCCCGCTCGAGTAGCTCTCCTACCCCAGTCGGTATCTTCCATGATCGAGATTCCACCGAACGGGCCGTTAGTCTGGAAAATCTGCTTCCAGACCGCCATGTTGCCCGTCGCCGCAAATCCGTAGTGCTCCACATAGGCACGTGCGTTATAGGCGTAGATGCTCTCGTAACACTCAATTGCTGTCAGCCGCAGTGCATTTGCAGGTCGAATCTGAATGTCACCGCCGCCGAAAGCGGTTCGTCCGTGGCAGGCCATCCTCTCGACGATAGCGGCAACCCAGCCCGGCTGCGCGACGCAATCGGCGTCAATGAATGCCAATAATTCTGCGTTTGCTGTCCGAGCACCCAAATTGCGCGCAGGACCTGGTCCAGGAATGGGTTCGCGTAGGAGCCTGAGGTCATCGATGCCGGCACATACGTCATGCGGCATAACCCCGGATCCGTTGTCCACAACAACGATCTCGAAGGATATCTGATGCGTACGTTGTGACACGAGAGCTGCGAGGCAACGGCGAAGGTCGTCAGGCTCATTCAGGTGCGGCACTATCACACTTAACTGGAAAGGAGATGGCATTGAACAGGCTTCTCAGAAGGAGTTTCTATGGGCCTCCCAAATGTCACGGAAGCCTGGGTGCTGCCGCCAAATGAAGTGATTTGCAGGCATCAGCGAAGCCAGGATGAACTGCCGGGGACAGCCCGGTAAGATGGCTATATGGCTGCGCCAAGGCTAAAACATTAACCGAATATTAAGCATTCGGATGGCCCGACCTTCGATGTAGCCAGCCTAGCTACCGCTTTCGAGGCAGAGAGACTGGGGCAGATATCGTTGGCGGCACACTTTTGATGACATGGGTCATATTCGCTGAACCAACCGCTCCGTGACTTCCAAAATAGACATATGCCGGTGACTTCCGGTTTGCCATACAGCGCGCGCGTCAACCGAAGGGATGACCCGCTAAGACATGATGCGTATCACGGATGCAAATGTAACAACTTCCATTACATCATGACATGTCCGAGTGTGAGTTGGGATCCGTATCGCGACCTCAACAAAGAGATATCCGCTCATGCTGAATTTTGACTTCTATTTTTACTGGAACATTCTCCTCCGACGACTGAAATACGTGTCGGGTATAGTCTTCGTGTGCTTGTGCGTCGCACTAGCTGTAGCGTACTTACTTCCATCCGTTTACAGCTCAAGCGCCAAGATACTTTTAGAGGCGCCTCAGATACCGGCAGAAATGGCACGATCAACGGTTCCGGTGGGGGCCGTCGAGCAGTTGCAGATCATCCAGCAGCAGATTACGTCACGCGACAATCTGCTAGAATTGGCTAGCAAGCTTGGAGACGAACCGGGCTTCAAAATGAACCGGTATGGCGAAGACGTTGTGCGGGAGATGCGCTCGCGCATTGTGTTTGACCAAGTATCTCTCGGCGATCAAGGCGGCGGAGGCACAATGGTTGTCAGTGTTTCATTTCTGGCTGCTAAACCAGACCTTGCTGCAAAGATTGCCAACCAGCTCGCCACGATGATCCTAGGAAGCAATCAACGGCAGCGAACGGACCGGGCTGGAAATACCTTCCAGTTTTTCAATCAGGACGTTTCTCGGCTGGTTTCAGAGCTGAACCGTCTTGAGGCGGATATTCTGAAATTCAAAACCGAGAACCGCAACTCACTTCCGGAAAGTCTCGATTTTCGTCGCAGTCAGCAAAGTGCATTGCAGGACAGACTGATCTCGCTGGAACGAGACGAAGCCGACCTTCGAACTCGCCGCGGTAACTTGGTTGCCGGCTATTCTGATGGGGATCTACGACAAGGCTCGACCCCGCTAACATCGGAACAGCAGACCCTTGCCAGTCTGAAGCGGGCCTCTGCGGAACAACTCGCGCTATTTTCAGAAACTAGCCCGAACATCGTCGCGCTACGGGCACGTGTTGCCGATATCGAACGCAGCATCGTGGACATGCCAACGACAGGCAATCAAAAAGGCGAACGACGAGAAGCAGCACAGGGCGGCCGGATGGGTCTAAACCTTCAGCTTTCCGACATCGACAATCGGCTCGCGACGATTGACGTCGAAAAGCGGGACACTGCAGTGAAGATGGACGAGATGACAAGCTCGATCGCGGATACGCCAGCTACGGAAACTGCGCTCAATTCCCTGACCCGCAACCGGGAGAGCCTTCAGGTTCAGTACAATGCCGCCACTGCACGCCGCGCGGAAGCTTCTATCGGCGAGCAGATCGAAATGCGGGCGGACGGCGGACGTTTCTCTTTGCTAGAGGCAGCAATCCCGCCTGAAACTCGTCTCAGCCCGAAACGCACGCGGATTCTTGCTATTGGTGGGGCGGCTGGATTGGTGCTCGGACTGGCCTTAGTTGTCCTTCTCGAGTTGCTGAACAAGAAGATTAGAAGCCCGGCCGAGTTGATGCGCCTGCTTCAATATGAACCTTTCGCCGTCGTCCCGGACATGCAACCCGCACGACGCCGCGCAAGATTGGTTGATAGGGCTGCTGCTATCCTCAAGCACCTTACCTTCTTTCTGTCGTCGGGGCAGACCGCCATCAAACCGCCGACGGCGGCATTACACCGGCCAGGAGAAAAATCACCTTGATTTTCGACCATTGATCTCAGTGGCATACGCCACACCCGAAACAGCGCTTCAATCAAGAAAGAATTTGGCCATGGATCATTTTCCCCGACAGCTAGGAGACTCCCTTTGGTTTAGAAGCACGGAGAAAACGGCTCAGCAAGCTGTGCACTCGTCCTCGAATTTATCGCTCGACCACACCTGGAAAGATCTCGAGGTTGTCGACGTTGACGGGGATCGGCTTGAGCGTAGCCACATCGTAACTCTGCACCGTTCCGATCCTACGCACGCGACATTCGATATGATGCGAACGAAGACCCTACAGACCCTTAAAAAGAACGAGTGGACGTCGATTGCAATAACCTCCCCCACTCCGCTTTGCGGCAAGACGACCGTCGCGCTGAACCTTGCGTTTAGTCTTTCTCATCAACTTGATTGCCGCACGGTCTTGATTGATTTCAATATGAAAACGCCTGGCTTCGAGCAGTTCCTTGGCGTCAGTGCGCCTTTCTCGATTCAAGATTTCCTTTGCGGCAGCAGTTCGTTGGAGCAAGCATTTGTCCGTTTTGGCGAAAACCTGGCAATAGGAACAACGAGCAAAACCGCCGAGTTTTCGGCAGAGCTTCTTCAAAGTTCAGAAACCGCCCGGGTTCTCAGAGAGATGAAGTCAAAGCTGGCGCCAGACGTCATCATCTATGACATGCCGAAAATGTTGGGAGGCGATGACGTGACAGCATTCCTGCCGAATGTCGATTGCGCCCTTTTGGTCGCAGCCGCTGAACACAGCACGTTCGATGAGATCGACCGCTGCGAGCGGCATCTATCGGAGCGAACAAACCTGCTTGGCGTGGTTTTGAACAAGTGCCTTTTCGACGTGGGCTAATGCGCCACGACGAAACCTGAAGACAAGACAACTCTCGACTTCATCGCCCCGCTGGTCACTGGAAGGAATTCACGTTGCGCAAGATTCTCGTTGTCTACGGCACACGTCCTGAAGCCATCAAAATGGCGCCGCTCGTTGATGCTCTCACCCAATCGCTGCATTGCATTCCGATCGTTGCGGTGACAGGTCAGCACCGCGAGATGCTCGATCAGGTCAACAGCATGTTTGGTATCCGCCCGAGCTACGATCTCGACATCATCACTGCATCACAAAGTCTCGAACAGATTACAGGTAGGGTTCTCGATGGTGTCTCGAAAATAATTGCCCTAGAAAAGCCGGATGCGCTCATTGTCCAAGGTGACACCTCTACGTGTTTTGCCGGCGCGCTGGCAGCTTTCTATCGCAAAGTTCCACTCCTCCACCTCGAAGCGGGCCTTCGCACAGGCAATCGCCATAACCCGTTTCCCGAGGAAATCAACCGCCGCCTTACGACGCAATTGGCAGCGCTTCACCTTGCTCCGACTAGGACCTCCCGCGATAATTTGTTGAAGGAGGGTGTGAGGGCGCAAGATATCGTCGTCACCGGAAACACGGTCATTGACGCATTGCTGCATGTATCAGGAAAAAATCGCCCTCTTGAGAACCTGAATCTCGAGCGCATCATGAATGGGCGAAGTGTCTTGATTACCGTCCATCGACGGGAGTCCTGGGGTGAGCCGATGGCGCAGACTGCACGCGCAATCGCACGACTGGCGATCATGTTTCCAGATGTATCGTTTGTGCTTCCCGCCCACCTCAATCCCGCCGTACGCTCCGTTCTGCTGCCTCCGCTTGCTGGCCTGAACAATGTTCTCATCACCGAGCCGCTCGTTTATTGTGATTTCATCAATGCGATGCGGAACTGCTCGATTGTCCTGACCGATAGCGGTGGCGTCCAAGAGGAAGCGCCAACGTTCGGAAAGCCCGTGCTCGTCATGCGTGACACGACGGAACGTCCCGAAGCTGTCTCGGCGGGTACAGTTCGACTTATCGGAACAGATGAAGGCCGCATCGTTGAGGAAGTGGCGAACCTTCTTGTCGATCCGATAGCCTATCAGGCCATGGCCCGCGCCATAAACCCCTACGGCGACGGAAAGGCCGCGCAACGCGCGGTGCAGGCGATCGATCATTTTTTCGGAATCGGTGAACGGCCAGCAGAGTTCGGTTCTGGACCTATCTATCAAGAAATGGATGATCAGGCGCACGGGTTTGCCGCATAAGGAAATTTTACGGTCGGCGGCATGACGGGACCTCCTCTATCCCATCCGTTCCCTTGTTGATGTTTCCCGATACGATAGGTTTGCTGTCCCAAATCGCGAAATCACCCCATCGGCCGCCTCCGATTTGGTTGCCGGTAATCCTGATCGAAGCGCTGTCGAGAGCGCCGCCGCCCTTGCGGCCATCGACCTGGACCGTATAGCCTCCACCGAGCAAGCGATTGTTGGTGATTGTGATATCCGACAGAATTCCGAACGTGTTGCCTATACCGACGGCGGATGTCTGCGAGTGACCATTGATAATGGTGTTGCCGCTGATTTCGACATTCGTTCCACCGGTCATCTGGACACCGTCGTAGTGCGGATCCGTGTTGGTGCTCCGTAGGCAATGAATGTAGTTGCCTTGAACGCGGGATGGTCCCCAGATGGTCATGCCATTCTCGGCATCATGAAGGTTGTTGCGCAGGAATGTTCCGAAGCCGTAAACAGCGTTATCGGTAAGACCTCGACCATCGATTTCACTGTCAACGAGTGTGAAACCGCGGGCCGCATCCATGACCCTTAAAGCATGCCATGGTGTGTCGGAAATCAGCCTTGTGTTGCTGACTGTCACATTGGGAGCGTCGATCACGATATCGCCTGTAATTTCCATATTGCTGACAACGGCATTGGGAGTCTTGATATGAAGCGTGCCGCGGTATTTCTGCAGCACCGCTCCCGCTTTCACGCCGGTATTGCTGTCATCAGGAAAAGCGGCAGTTGCTTCCATGACTGTTGCCCCGACAGGCAAGGGCATCCCGCTTATCTGGAATGCGTACAATAAAAACGCTGTCGCGCCGGTTGGGACCATCATCATGGCCCGGCAACATTCTGGCCGTTCCACATGCCCAATGCAGCGGCGAGCGCAGATGTGCGCGGCCGTCTCGAAAGAAGACGGATGCATTCACCGGCGACAAGAGCCGCTTGAAATAGAGTGGTACTGACGATGCCGTGGTGTCGCCGATAGTATTTTATACGATTGGCCATGGTCAGATTTGTGAGAAAATTGCTGCTGCGGTAATCTCCACCGATATGAACGACCTCCGACTGCGGAACGTAGAAGATATCAAATCCAGCTTCACGGGTTCGTCGGAGGTAGTCGACTTCCTCGCTGTAGAGAAAAAAACTCTCGTCCCAATCGCCGACCTTTTCGCGGGCACCCGCGGATATGAGCAGGATGGCACCGGTAGCCCATTCAATTTTACCTCCTTTTTGATAGAGCACGGGGTCTTCAACCATTTCCCCGAGCCCCATGCGGGCGGCGCGGGAACCGCCCAGAAGCGCTTCGGACCAGGCCGTTGTAATGGATGGTTCCCGGCGGACAGATTTCGAGACCAGATGATGCTGGTTCCGCATCCGGGGGACGACGACGCCAGTGTTTTTCAAAGAGCCAAGCGCTTTGAGAAGGATGACGAGGCATCCCGGGGCGAGCCGGATGTCCGGATTGAGAACAAGAAGATGCATCGACGTGGAAATCTCGGCGGTGGCCGCATTGACACCAGCCGCATAGCCAGCATTGCGGCCAGTCTGAATGACCCGGTCTACCGATGAGTGTGCCTGCGCAATCTCAACGGATCGGTCTTGCGACCTGTTGTCGACGACAATCACCTTACTGCGCACAACACCCTCAAGGCCGCATGCAAGCGAATCCAGCAGGCCGGGAAGAACTTCTGCGCTGTTATAGGTAACGATGACAATGGCAAGCGCCGTCCTATCGTCGCTCGGTTCGCGATCAGATTGCGGCGCTTGCATTGAGGATGCATCCACGTCTTCGTCTCCTTCTGGCCGACGTCTGCGTTACGCAGACATCATTACCCTTGCGCCAAAGCATGTGGTTCTGAAAGCCGGTCGTGAGAAGTAGAGAACATTACCCTGATGCGGTGCGCTAAGCCGAAGAGCGGATGTCCAAAGTACAAACTCTATCCATTAGGTGCACCCGCGGCACGCCCTGCTGAGCCATTCTGGATGCTCACTAAGCCTTTTAGTGTGCTGGCGCATTACTGCGTTTCTCCTAACATAAAGCTCATTCCACAGCTGCTTTTCTCAACTTAATTCTATCGCCTTCCCTGGGAAGGACGATCCGCCAGGAGCACTCATGCCGATCGAGCAACAATTCAGTCCAGATCGATACGATGTCTCCCACGGCGCAACCTTATCGGTTCATTTGGATCACGAGCAGGATGACGTTTGTTCTCATGATAGGCGCAGGTTGCTTTCGACATCAGCTCTGCACCCTCAGGACAAGATCGATAAACTTGTCACACTCGCATTGACAGGCCTGCCGCAAATGCACCGGAACGGCGCTTTCGGCCATACATTGAGGGCCCATACAAAGGGGCATCCTTCCACAGTTGAACTCGAGGGCGACAATCTGCGCTACACCGCAATAGTAGCGCTCGGCATAGGCTTGGTCCCGGAAGCTGTTCAGATGAAAACGCTCGGCGGCAAAACGGCTTCCGAACTGGCCCGCCTCTGTGTCGAGCGCGCTGAGAAGTCCGATGATCTGGGAGCGATAACGCTTGCCGCCTGGGCAGCAGCGGAGGTTGGAGGCTTCTACGCTTGGCGGCTATTCGACACTCTCGGCAAATATTTGGCGTCAAACGCACCTATTGAAACAGTCAGCTGCGCATGGGCACTTACCGCAGGTCTGGCAGCGGCACGATATAGCGACACGCAAGACGTTGTCTCGCTGGCTGCAAAGAGGCTATTGGTGGGCCAGTCATCCCACGGCGTTTTCCCGCATACGATCTCTGCGAAATCCAACAGACGATTTCGGGCACATGTCGGCTGCTTTGCCGACCAAGTCTATCCCATTCAGGCGCTTTCGAGGCTGCACGTGGCCAAGGGAGACCGCCAAGCTCTTGCTGCTGCGGAAGCTTGTGCCGAAAAGATTTGCGCACTCCAGGGACCGGCGGGTCAATGGTGGTGGCACTATGACACGCGCAATGGGCAAGTGGTTGAAGGCTACCCCGTCTACAGCGTCCACCAGCATGGTATGGCCCCTATGGTTCTACTGGATCTCAAGGACGCCGGCGGCAAGGATCATTCTGACGCCATCATCAAAGGACTGGATTGGCTCGAGGACCATCCCGAGCAGACGGAGCCGCTCATAGATCGCGAAATCGGGGTGATCTGGCGGAAGGTCGCCCGCCGGGAGCCAGGCAAGACTGTCAGATGGCTGTCCGCGATTACGACCGCAGCATCGCCCGGACTTCGAATTCCCGGGCTTGATGCAATCTTTCCACCCCGCGCAATCGACTACGAATGCCGACCCTATGAACTGGGTTGGCTCCTCTACGCTTGGCTTTCGGGAGGCACCGTCGCCGCGCTTTCTTGCAAACATGCCGAAAAAAACACCGGACATTCAGGAGGAACATGAGATGATTGCCAAACGCCAACTTCTTTTCGGCCTTCACGTTGATGCCGTTCGCATGGACGATGTGATCAATCGTTGCCACGCAGCCGTGACCACACGTAAACGCCTCCTGCTCGGCGTTCTCAACGCTGCAAAGGTGGTTAAGCTGCGCAAGAACAAGATCCTCCGCGACTCCATGATCGAGTGTGATCTTCTCCTAGCTGACGGTCAGTCCGTTGTCTGGGCAAGCAGGCTGCTACGCAGGCCACTTCCCGAGCGCGTTGCCGGAATAGACGTTTTCGAACGTCTTCTCCAACTTGCTCATCGGCATTCGCTTTCGATTGCCTTGCTCGGAGCTACGCCCGAAGTGGTCAAGGAAGTCGACCTTATCGTGTCGAAACGATACCTCAACCTAAAGATCGTTTATCGGCATCACGGCTTCTACTCGGCTGACGAGGCCAGCAAGATCGCCGGGGACATCCGGTCATCACAAGCCGATATGCTGTTCCTAGGGATCACCTCTCCAAAGAAAGAGATTTTTCTCGCGACTTACGGCTCCACTCTTAATGTGCCGGTCCTACACGGCGTCGGCGGCTCTTTCGATATCATGGCAGGTTTAACAGCGAGGGCGCCTGTTGCGTGGCAAAGGGCCGGAATGGAATGGGCGTACCGACTTTTGCAGGAGCCGCGGCGCCTAGCCTGGCGTTATTTGACAACGAACTTCGCCTTTATCGGTCTTACATTGGTCGAGATGCTTCATCCATCCAGCGCTTTCAGCACGCATGTCCGACGTACGGGTGAGCGACTTGCGCGTCGGTTACCGACCACACAGCCGCACGGGGGTGTCGATGAGTGAGATATTCAAGGGTCGGGTGGCTATTGTCGGTATGGGCTACATCGGGCTTCCCACAGCCGTGGCAATTGCAACGCGTGGCATCGACGTTATAGGGGTCGATATCAACCCCGCCACAGTCGCAGCGCTGTCGCGCGGTGAAGCACCTTTTGTCGAGCCGGACCTCGCTGTTGGTGTCAGCGGCGCGGTTGCCATGGGACGTCTCAGCGCGACCACGGAAATGCCCGAAGCCGATGCCTTCATCATCGCCGTGCCAACACCCTTCAACAGCGATAAATCCGCTGACCTTTCGTGTGTGGAAGCAGCGGCCAGCCAAATCGCGCCGATGCTGAGGCCGGGAAACATTGTCATTCTGGAATCCACCTGCCCTCCTGGCACGACGGAACGCATTAGAAAGTGGATCGCGGACCTTAGGCCGGACCTGAAGACTCCCGTCGATGGCGAAAACCGGGCAGACCTGTTTTTTGCACACTGCCCCGAGCGCGTCCTTCCCGGACGCATCATGATTGAAATGATCACGAATGATCGCGTCGTCGGCGGTCTGACGCCACAATGCGCAGAAAAGGCCGCGTCCATCTACCGGCTGTTTGCACAGGGTGAAATCCTCCTGACTGACGCAGCGAGCGCCGAGATGGCAAAGCTGGTCGAAAACGCCTACCGCGACGTCAACATTGCGTTCTCCAACGAAATATCCCTGATCAGCGAGTCTCTACACATCGATGTATGGGAGGTGATCCGCCTGGCCAACAGACATCCTCGGGTCAACGTCCTAAATCCGGGACCAGGTGTTGGGGGCCATTGTATTCCGGTCGATCCATGGTTCATCGTCTCCGCGGCACCCGAACTTTCGCGGCTGATCCGCACAGCCCGCGAAGTCAATGATCACAGACCGCACCATGTCGCAGGTCAGGTTGTCGAAAAGGCGAAGCGGTTCAAATCGCCGACGGTCGCCTGCCTTGGGCTGACGTTCAAGGCGAATGTCGATGACATCAGAGAAAGTCCCGCTATCGAAGTCGTCAGTCTGATTGCTCAGTCCATGCCAGACCTGTCCATCCTGGTATCCGATCCATATGTCAGCACTCTGCCAAAACTTTTGGGTAACTTCGCCAATCTGCACCTCGAAAGCGCCCATCAAGCCGTGGAGCGGGCCGACATCGTCGTTCTCTTGGTCGAGCATGAGGCATTTAAGACAATCAAGCACACGCGTCTTGGCGGCAAGGTGGTCTACGACACCAGGGGAGCGTGGCACTGAACTGCTGACCGTTTGCAAATGCCCGGTGAAGTTTTCTCACACCGACGCAACCCCTTACATTGGCTGAGGCCGGGAGTAGGGCATCATCAAAAGGCTATGATCCATTCCCGCGAAAAATGCGGCAAGATGATCTCTTCGGCTTCAGACACGCTCTATCGGCAAGCGTTTCGCCTGCGAAATGCATCACTAAAATAGTCATGCCACCATCAGGCCCCTTAAAACGTGAAAGGATAACGCGGTGACCATTTCGCCATCTGATCAGCCAACTACAGCGTCTGCCTTGCCACTCACCAAGATCGCAGTCGAAAACCTGAAGCAGGGCAACCCGGAGAGCGAATGGGGCATAACCGGTGACGGTACGGGCAACATTCAAGGCTTCGCCACGGACATCAGCCGAAATATAGGGCAGACGATTGATTTCAAGATAGCGACCGACAGCACCCACTACCGGTTAGACATCTACCGCATGGGTTATTACGATGGCGATGGCGCCCGAAAGGTAGCCACAATCGAACAGAGCCTGACGACCGCACAGATACAGCCACATCCAATCGTCGACATGTCGCTAGGGCTGATCGATTGCGGCAATTGGTCTGTTTCGGCGAGCTGGGCAATACCCTCGGACGCCGTGTCGGGTGTCTACTTCGCCAAGCTCGTCCGCGAAGACGGCATAAGTGGCGAAAGCATCGTGCCTTTCATCGTGCGCGATGACGCCGCTGCCAGCGACATTGTGTTCCAGACCTCCGATACGACATGGCAGGCCTATAATACGTGGGGCGGAGCTAGCCTCTATTACGGTCAGGTTCCCGTAGATCCAGCCGATATGATCGGCTACATGCCGCCAAATTGCAGTTGCGGTCTGACCGCCATCGGTCGCGCGTCCGCCGTCAGCTACAATCGACCCATCATCACCAACACCAGCCCCATCGGCGGTACACACGACTTCATTTTCGGAGCCGAAAGTTCGGCCATCCAGTGGCTTGAGCAGAATGGCTATGACGTCTCGTATATTTCCGGTGTGGACTCTGCGCGAAGCGGCAGCCAGCTTCTCAATCATCAGGCGTTCCTGTCGGTCGGTCACGACGAGTACTGGTCTGCAGAACAACGAAACAATGTCGAGGCCGCCCGCGATGCAGGGGTCAATCTGGCTTTCTGGAGCGGTAACGAATGCTACTGGAAGGTGCGCTGGGAGAACAGCATCGACGGCAACGGCACAGCCTACCGTACGATGGTCTGTTACAAGGAAACCTGGGGAACCAGCGTAGATCCAAGTACAATCAACACGGGTACCTGGCGTGACCCACGTTATGCAGATATCGGGCAAGAGCCTGAAAATTCTCTGACAGGGACGATGTTCACGGTCGACAGCTACCGCCAGGATGCCATCTCCATACCTTACGACTACTCGAATCTCCGGTTCTGGCGCAACACCGACGTTGCGGAACTTGCCCCTGGCCAGACCTACCAGCTGACAGAAAATCTTTTGGGCTATGAATGGGATTCCGATGTCGAGAACGGTTTTCGCCCGGATGGCCTGATCAATCTCTCGCTTTCTAGCATCTCGGTCGATACCTATCTGCGCGACTATGGCACAAGCGTGGGCGCTGCCGTGGCGAACCATAGCCTCACCATGTATCGCGCCGAGAGCGGCGCACTCGTATTCGGGGCCGGCACCGTCTTCTGGTCATGGGGTTTGAGTACTGCCCATGAGGGCGCAGCGACGCCCGCCGATCCGAATGTCCAGCAGGCCATGATCAACATGTTCGCGGACATGGGAATACAGCCCACGACACTGGATGTAAGCCTGGTTCTGGCGACGGCATCTCCCGATCACATCAAGCCGACATCGACCATCACTCCCGGTCTGGGAAGCAGCTTCGTCGAGGGCCAACATGTATCGATCACCGGAACGGCACGGGATCTCGGCGGCGGAATCATCGCCGGCGTGGAGGTCTCCACGGACGGCGGCCAGCGTTGGTTCAAGGCGACCGGACGCGAGAACTGGAGCTTCAACTGGGTGGTGCAAGCCAGCGGCAGCTATACGATCTTGTCACGCGCGGTCGATGACAGCGTCAATCTCGAAACGCCTTCGACCGGCAAGCAGGTGAACGTCGTCCTGCCATCGACTTCTGGCCTGTGGACAAGGTCGGCAGTTCCGGTCACCGCGACGACCCTCGACCGGGAAAGCGTAGAATTGGGCACACGTTTCCAGACAACCACTGCGGGTTTTGTGACTTCTATCCGCTTCTACAAGGGCCAATACAACATCGGAGATCACAATGTCAGCCTTTGGTCGGCCGACGGGACACGTCTTGCAACCGCTGTGTCCACCAACGAATCGATCAGCGGTTGGCAGACAGTGACGTTCGCCAACCCCGTTCAGATTTCGGCTGGCGTGACCTATGTCGCTTCCTATCACAGCGGCGGTTACTATTCTTCGACCGATGGATATTTCACGTCTTCCTATGCAAACGGCGTTCTGCGCGCGTCTGCGGAGGCAGGCGTGTATGCATATGGAACCTCCGCCAGTCTGTTTCCCGACAAAAGTTATAATGGCGCCAACTACTGGGTCGACGTGGCGTTCGAACCATCGACGACCAATGCGGTACCGGTTGCGCACAATGACAGCGGCATTTCCATCGTTCAGAACACGATGATGGCGATCCCGGCGGCATTCGTGCTTGCGAACGATACCGACCCTGACGACGATGCACTTTCGGTCATCGCTGCAAATGGCGCAACCAACGGCGCCGTCGTCTTCAATGCACAGTCGCAGACATTAAACTTCACTCCGACCGCAGGTTATCAGGGCGCGGCAAGCTTTTCCTACACGATATCGGATGGACGCGGCGGCACCTCTTCTGCAAGTGTTTCGATGACGGTCGCTCCCCCATCCACGGCTACGGGCGTGTTCACGGCGCTGGACACCCCTCCCGCATCCAGCGTGATTGATCCCGGCTCGGTCGAACTTGGAATGAAGTTCACGACCTCGACAAGAGGCGAAATCAGCGGGCTGCGCTACTATAAGAGCGCTCAGGACACCGGCACGCACACCGGGTCTCTATGGTCCAGTACAGGCACGCTTCTTGGCACGCTGACATTTACGGCAGAAACAGCTAGCGGGTGGCAAACCGCCACTTTCACCCAGCCGGTCAGTATCTCAGCAGGCTCGACATATGTTGCCAGCTATCACTCAAATGGCAACTATTCTGCGACAGCGAACTATTTCTCTACAAGCCATTCCAACGGTGTACTGACTGCACCATCCAGCGCCACAGCTGCCGGGAACGGTGTCTATGCATACGGGGCGTCATCGCTGTTTCCGACGGCTACCTACAACTCGACCAATTATTGGGTGGACGTCCTTTACCAGAATGCCTCGCAGAACAGGGCACCGGTCGCGGTATCCGACAGCGGCTTTCTGGCTGTCGCCGCGTCGCCCCTTACGATCTCAGCTTCTAGCTTGATCGCCAATGACAACGATCCCGATGACGATACCATCGCTGTTACATCAGTCAGCAATGCGACCAACGGCATAGCCACATTCGACGCCAGTTTGAACACCGTGACCTTCACTGCCAATGCAGGCTTTTCAGGCGCTGCGGGGTTTTCCTATGCAGTTTCAGATGGGCACGGCGGAACGGCCTCAGCGCAGGTTTCATTGACAGTGGCGCAGAAAGGCAACATCTCCAACCTCTTCTTACCCAGCACAACTCCCTCGATTACGTCCGTGGCTGACACCTCGCCAGTCAATCTTGGAATGAAATTTTCGGCAGATACGGCCGGTTGGATATCCGGTATCCGGTTCTACAAGGGCAGTGACAACGTCGGTCCGCACACGGGATATCTATGGTCTTCGACAGGCACTTTGCTTGCCAGCGCCAGCTTCACCAACGAAAGCGGCAGTGGCTGGCAAACAGCCAATCTGTCGACGGACGTGGCGATATCGGCAAACACGTCCTATGTCGTTTCCTACAGCACAAACGGCAACTACTCCGCGACGAGCAACTTTTTCCTCAGTTCTGTCGACAACGGAAGTCTGCATGCCAAATCCTCCGCATTGAGCGGCGGTAACGGGGTCTACGCCTACGGTTCGAGCGGGCTCTTCCCGACAAGCACCTTCAGCAGCACGAACTACTACGTGGATATCGCATTCCGCCCACAGCTTGCCGCTTAGCGAAAAGAGGTCACCATGTTTCCTGAACGGTTGCCAGTGACGGTGCTTACGGGGTTCCTTGGCTCCGGAAAGACGACGGTACTCAACCATATCCTTCGAAACCGTGAAGGTCTGCGGGTCGCTGTAATCGTCAACGACATGGGCGCGATCAACATAGACGCCAATCTTATCCGTGATGGCGGCGGCAGCCTGTCCAATACGGAAGAGACGCTGGTTGAACTCACCAACGGCTGCATTTGCTGTACCCTTCGCGATGACCTGCTCAGCGAAGTTCGCAGGCTCGCTCGCGAAGGTCGCTTCGACTATCTTTTGATTGAAGGCACGGGTATTGCCGAACCTTTGCCGATTGCGGCCACCTTTTCTTTTAGAGACGCCACGGGTGCCGCCCTCAGCGACGTCGCAAGGCTGGACACGGTCGTAACCCTCGTGGATGCGAAGAACCTTCTCGCAGACTACTCCAGCGGTGATCTACTCAGCGACCGGGGAGCCGCGCGCGACGGGACCGATGCCCGGACGCTGATCGACCTGTTGGTCGAGCAGATCGAGTTCTGCGACGTTGTGGTGATCAACAAGATTTCAGACGTGGATACGCGGACCCGCCACGCCATCAGACTGGTCATTGCAGCGCTCAACCCGGACGCGCGCATCATCGAAGCTGACTTCGGAGACATCCCGCTTGCTGCGATTTTGAACACCGGGCTGTTCAACGAGGTTAAGGCGGCGCGCCATCCTCTCTGGCACAAAGAGTTGTTTGGCTGGCAAGACCACCTCCCGGAAACGATAGAATTCGGAATCGCAAGTTTCGTCTACAGGGCACGCCGTCCATTCGACCCGTCCAAGATTTCGGCCTTCCTACAGGCCGAATGGGCAGGTCTTCTGCGTGCCAAGGGCTACTTCTGGGTGGCCACGCGCCCAGACTGGATAGGACTTCTGTCTATCGCAGGCACACAGCGCCGCACTGAAACAAAGGGCATGTGGTGGGCGGCGGCGCCGAAGGCCCATTGGCCTGCCTACCCACAATTTCATGAAATGCTTCAGCGATCCTGGAGCGGGACATGGGGTGACCGTAGGCAGGAGATTGTTTTCATCGGAGTAGACCTCCCCGAAAATGAAATCCGGCTGAAACTCGACGCCTGTCTCATCGGCTCGGAGGATTGCTTTGAACCTGACCGCTGGCAAGATCTGCCTGATCCACTCCCCTCATGGCAACACGCCGATGCACCTCACTAGATGACTTCTCTTACGCAGTGGAGACTGGAATGACCGACGAACTATATTGCGATGGAATCGGCGAGATTACCGTGACGGCTTCGATTGTACGGCTAGACCTCATGTCCCTGTCAGCCACCGTGCGGGACGGCGATGGAAATCCGTCTCCCGTTTTTCGCCAGCGGATCATCATGCCGGTGGAAGCCTTCGCCAATGCTGTCGATCTGATGCAGAAGGCACTGGGTGGCCTGATCGAAGCGGGCGCCGTGCACCGAAACCCTCCACTGCCAAACCCGCACAGGACAGACAGCGATCCAGTCGATCACACGCAGATAAATTCGTCGCCAAACTTCAACTGAACACGAATATTCGATGGTCTCCGCTGATAATATGACCCTGGCTCTTCACACAAATCTGCATTGCCTTGCTTTGGTCGGCCGCCACCATGGCGTGGACCTGTCACCCGAGCGATTGCTGCACGATTACGACGTGGGCGAAATACGGATCACGACACGTCAGCTCCTTCGGATGGCAAAGGATGCCGGTCTGCGTGCTCGCAGCCATCACCTCAGTTGGAAGTCGCTGCTTCAACTGGGTGAGGCCTACCCTGTTCTGGCCGAACTGGAGAACGGCAACTGGATCGTCATCACTGGCGGGTCGACACTTGAGGGAAACGATACAATCAGCGTTCTGGACCCGCTGGCGGAACAGCCGGAACAGATGGTTTTGTCCGAAAGCCAGTTTACCAAGAGCTGGTGCGGAACCGTGATACTGATAAAGCGCGACTACCGTATGACCGAGGAAGACCAGCCATTCGGATTTCGCTGGTTCGTGCCGGACATCATTCGTCAGCGCAGTCTCTTTCGGGATGTCGGAATGGCCGCCGTTATTCTCTACGGCCTTGGTCTCGCGACCCCAATATTCTTTCAGCTCGTCATCGACAAAGTTCTCGTCCACCAAAGCTATGCCACGCTGGTGGTGCTGACCGTGGGCATCGCCATAGCGCTGGTTTTCGATGCGATTTTCACCTTCCTGCGGCGCTATATCCTTCTCTACGCAACGAACAGGATCGATATCAGGGTCGCGACGCGGACATTTGGACATCTTCTGTCTCTACCGATCGCCCTGTTCGAGCAAGCATCTGCAGGGGTGCTCGTCAAACACATGCAGCAGACCGGGCGGATTCGCGAATTTTTGACCGGTCGATTATTTCTGACGCTTCTGGATGCACTGTCCCTGCTCGTCTTCATACCTGTTCTCCTCCTTTATAGTGTCACATTGACGTTAGTCGTTCTGGGTTTCACCGTTCTGGTCGGCATTGTCATTACGGCTCTGGTCGGACCCTTCCAGCGGCGGCTCCAAGCACTTTACCAGGCTGAAGGAGAGCGCCAGGCGCTTCTGGTCGAGACCGTCCACGGAATGCGCACGGTCAAATCGCTCGCACTCGAACCCAGGCAGCGAAAGGTATGGGACGATCAGTCAGCGCGATCGATTTCTGTTCGCTTTCGCGTCGACAAGATTTCAGCCGCAGCACAATCCGTTACTGGCCTGCTGGAGAAGCTGACGAGCGTTACGGTTATCGGGATCGGCGCACTTGCCGTATTCGACAACACGATGACGATCGGCGCGCTCGTGGCGTTCAACATGCTGGCAGGCCGCGTCTCGGGTCCGCTCATGCAGATTGTCACCATGGTGCATGAATATCAGGAGGTTGCTCTCTCCGTTCGCATGCTCGGTGAGGTGATGAACCAGCGCCCTGAACAGTCCGGACGCAGCAGGGGTATCAGGCCGGCCCTGAAAGGGCGGATAGAATTTGACAAAGTATTGTTTCGTTACGGGCCCGATGGTTCCCCGGCACTCGATGGTATCTCATTCGAAATCCCGGCTGGCTCGGTTTTCGGGATAGTCGGAAAAAGCGGGTCAGGAAAGACAACGGTGACCCGTCTTATTCAGGGTTTGTACCAGAACCAACAAGGCATTATCCGCGTCGATGGTTATGACAGCCGCGAAATCGATCTTGTCCACCTGCGCACCAACATCGGCGTTGTCCTACAGGACAATTTCCTGTTTCGCGGAACAGTGCGCGAGAACATCGCGGCAACGATGCCTGCCGCAACGATCGAAGAAGTTGCCGCAGCCGCCCAGGCGGCTGGAGCCGAGGAGTTCATCGAGCGGCTGCCTCGCGGTTTCGACACGCTGCTGGAGGAGAACGCTTCCAACCTTTCCGGTGGACAGCGGCAGCGGCTGGCCATCGCCCGCGCGTTGATAACCGATCCCACGCTGCTGATTCTCGACGAAGCGACCAGTGCGCTGGATCCCGACAGTGAGGCGATCCTGCGACAAAATCTGAGCAAGATCGCTGCGGGGCGCACGGTCGTCATCGTCTCACACCGGCTTTCGACCCTGATCGACGCAGATGCGATTCTCGTCATGGACCGGGGCAAGGTTTCCGATATCGGCACGCACGATCAGCTTGTCGCGAGATGCGTGACGTATCGTCATCTTTGGGCTCAGCAGATGCGGCAAGTCGCATGACAAACCGATCGTCATCCCAGCGGAACAATGATCTTACCGAAGCCTCAGAGACAACTCCGCGTCGGCTCCGACAACTCCCTGCGGTGATTGCCGATTTTCAGTCGGACGCCGTCGAACTGGAGGAACGTCCCCCACCACTCGTCGCAAGGGTGACACTCTACACGTTATCGGCCATGATCGCGATTGCGCTCGTGTGGGCCTGCGTGTCGCAGGTGGACGAAGTAGTCATCGCAACCGGAAAATTAATCACCACCCAACCGACGATGGTCGTCCAACCTCTGGAGACTTCGATCATACGGACTCTCGACGTCTCGGTTGGTGATGTTGTCAGGGCGGGCCAGCAGCTTGCAACATTGGACCCGACATTCAGCCAGGCAGACGTCGACCAGCAACGTCTCAGATTCAGTGCGTACGATGCTCAGGTTAAACGGATCGAGGCGGAAGTGGCAGGTGATGATTATCCGGCGATGGCGGATGCATCTTCGGACCAGCAGCTCCAAAGTGCCTTGTTTCAGCAGCGCAGTGCGTTTTCCCGTGCGCAACTCCAAAACTTCGATCAGCAGATTGCCGGCCAGATGGCCACAATGTCATCGAGCGACGACCAAGCCTTCATTCTTGCAAGCCGCCTCGACACACTCACGCAGATCGAAGCGGCCCGTGAGAACCTTTTTCAAAATGAGGCAGGATCGCTCATTGTATTTCTTGATGCAAAAGAAGCCCGCCTGGATGTCAGCGTTACGCTGTCGGCCGTGCGCAGCCGTGGCATAGAAGCACGGCATGCCGTGCTGAAACTAACGGCAGAGAAGCAAGCTTTCATTGAGGAACTGCGTCGTGGGCTCTTGGAGCAATTAATCCAACTTCGGGATCAGCGTGATGCTGCTGCCGAGGAGTTGAAAAAAATGGACTTGCGCCGCACCATGGTCACGCTCAAGGCACCAGCAGACGCTGTCGTCCTCGATCTCGCCCAGAGATCGGAAGGTTCCGTTGTAAGGGAAGCTGAGCCGATCGTGACATTGGTTCCCCTCAATGTTCCGCTGGAGGCTGAGGTCTCGGTGAGCACCATCGACATCGCGCGTGTCACCGTGGATAAAGCCGTACGCGTCAAGTTCGATGCGTTTCCCTTCCAAAAATTTGGAACTGCTTCAGGTGTCGTCAGAGTCATTAGCAGGGATACTTTTACGCCTACACAGCAGGAAATAAGTGCCGGAAAATCATCCACACCCTTCTTCCGAGCACGCGTTATGTTGACTGATGTGGAACTCAAGACGCAAAATCAGCGGTTTGCACTGGTTCCAGGCATGACAGTATCCGCTGAAATCAAGGTCGGCCATCGCTCCATTATATCCTATGTCCTCTACCCAATCATCAAGGGTTTGGACACTGCTCTTCGCGAGCCTTGAATCAAGACGGAAGTCAATTCGATTTGGGAACACCTACGCCTAAATTGCGACATCTAAGCCGAATGGTTGATCCTGGTCAAACATAAGGACGGACCGATCACCGTGAAATCCCGCAAAGGTACAAGCCTCTGATAATTAGTACAATTTTACATCTGTGAATTCCGGATGCAGAATTTGTCATGACAATTTTTCACCTGCCGCAGATCGATCATCCATCCATGACTATTTCGGGAGAACTGTGCGTGATCGGTGCTGGAATTGCCGGACTTCTCATCGCGAACCGGATAGCAAAAGCAGGTCGAAAGGTTATCGTCATCGAAAGCGGTAAGGACAAATTCGATCCTGAGATTCACGACTTGAACGCTGTTGAAGACGTAGATGGGCGTTACTCCAGGGAATTGGATGGTCGTTTCCGGGGCCTCGGCGGATCTTCAAGTCGCTGGGGTGGAAGGCTCATTCCCATGAGCGGCCATGATACGGCCAGACGCGATCATATCGGAATGCCGGCATGGCCGCTCGATGTGGCCAGCCTGGATTGCTATGGAGAGGAAATTGAAAAGCTTTTCGGCGTTGCAAACGGTTCCTTCGAAAAACTTCCAGAAATAAATTCTCGTGGGGCCCTGTCTTTGCTCGGGAACGGACATCTGGAGACCCGCTGGGCCAAATGTCCCAGTTTGAGAAACTGTAATCTCGCTCACGTCTTGAGACGAGAATTGTCGAAAAACCCTAACATTGAAATATGGCTCGAAGCCACGGTTTGTGACTTTGATCTGGATCGCGACTCTGGATTTTTACGCGAAATCACCGCCCGAAATTTTGCCGGTAAATCATTGACGGTGAAAGCTGGCCGATTTGTTTTTACCGCAGGGACAATCGAAACCACGAAACTGATGCTTTTGATGGACCGATGCGCAAACGAGAAAATGTTTGCCAAGCCGAGCGTGATTGGCCGATATTTTCAAGACCATCTGAAGGTCGAGGTTGCGACTATCGGGCGATACGATGCGGTGATGACCAATCGTCTGTTCGCCTATCGGTACGTTAACTCCACGAGGCGGGATCTTCATCTGGATCTTGGGCAGACCGCTCAGACGCAAGGCGGCGTTGCCAGTGCGTTTGCCTACATTGCCATGGACGTGGTCAACAGCCCGCTTGCCGCTCTCCGGCGGGTGGCGAAAAACCTGCAGCGTCGTCAACTCGACCTGCGCGAATTGGTAACGATCTCCAAGAATACCGGGCTGGTCGCGCAAGCGGCTTATTGGAGAGCGGTCCGAAAGCAGCTTTTCGTGCCTAAGGACGTCAACTTCAAAGTCATGATCTGCGCAGAACAACTGCCGGAATGGAAGAATCGCATTTCTCTGTCGCCTGCACTCGATCGTCTTGGCATGCCAAAGGCTCAGATCGAATGGCAGCCGATGCCCAGTGAGGAGCGTACTTTCCGGATCGCTGTAGCCCGATTGGCAGATTACTGGAAATCAGCGGCCCTGGATCAGAAATGCCCGCTGATGTTGAACGACTTGGTCCAAGACCCCGCTGGCTCGATCATCGCCAAATCCGAAGCCTGCGCTCACCCGTCCGGGACGACACGAATGGGGACCAACCCTGCAGACTCAATTGTAGGGCCGGACCTGCACTGTCATGCCGTGCCAAATGTTTCCATTGTCAGCGCGTCAGTCTTTCCAACTGCAGGCAGCGCAAACCCAACCTTCACAATCATGAAGCTCGCCTACTCATTCGCAGACAATTATCTGAAACGTGCATGATCGGGGGCCACTCATCAAACCGCCAAGGAGACCGCAAGCGAAAGAATAGATTGGAATAATATCAAATATGTTCATCGTTAGGATCCAATATGCGATTTCTCGAAATGCCAATAAAAGGTGTTGTTCTGCTAATTCCAAATAGAATTAGCGATGACCGAGGCTATTTGTCAGAAACATTCCGAACAGATATTTTCAAGGAAAATGTTTGTCCTGCAGATTTTGTCCAAGACAACCAATCACTATCTGCGCAAGTCGGTACGGTTCGCGGGCTGCACTTTCAGCTGGCACCTCGAGCGCAAGGGAAACTTGTGTGTTGTGTTGCAGGCGCGATCCTCGACGTCACCGTCGACATCCGCAGAGGCTCCCCAACCTTTGGTCAACACGTGAAGGCCGAGTTGACGGCTAAAAATGGCCACCAGTTGTGGATGCCGCCGGGGTTCGCGCACGGCTTTTGCACCTTGGAGCCAAATAGCGTCATTTCCTATAAGGTCACCGACTACTACAGCGCAAAGCATGACCGGGGCCTGTTGTGGAGCGATCCTCAACTTGAGATCGAATGGCCAATAGCTGCCGATGCGGCTTATCTTTCTGCAAAGGATTGGGTCCAGCCAAAACTCGCGGACCTTCTAGCTGCCCTCACCTACGAACCTGTTTTGGCTGGAGATTGAGGATGCGCGTCATTGTTACAGGCGGTGCTGGCTTTATCGGATCTGCGGTCGTTCGTCATCTTATCACCGTCAAGGGGTATGAGGTCCTAACCATCGACAAGCTCACCTATGCTGGTAACCTTGCGTCGCTTTCAACTATAGAAGACAATCCATTACATCGGTTCCTCAAGGCCGACATTTGCGGCCGAGCAGCCATGCAGGACGCCTTCGAAAGCTTCCAGCCAGATCGCGTTATGCACCTTGCCGCTGAAAGCCATGTCGATCGCTCAATCACCGGCGCACGCGATTTCGTCGAAACAAATGTCATCGGTTCCTTCGTCCTTCTCGAGGCGGCGCGATTTTACTGGGATCGATTGCCGTCAGCTCGCAAGGCTGCGTTTCGCTACCTGCATGTTTCGACCGACGAGGTTTATGGATCACTGGGTGACGATGGCCTTTTCACGGAAGAAACCCCCTATGATCCGTCATCTCCCTACTCCGCGTCAAAGGCAGCATCAGACCACTTGGCAAAAGCGTGGGCTCGTACCTACGACATGCCAATCGTAGTTTCAAATTGCTCGAACAATTATGGCCCTTACCATTTTCCAGAAAAGCTCATTCCACTGATCATCCTGAATGCTTTGGAAGGGAAGGCTCTGCCGGTTTATGGCATTGGTATGAACATTCGCGATTGGCTCTATGTCGAAGACCACGCACGCGCGCTCGATCTTATCGCCGAACGTGGACGCCTCGGAGAAACCTACAATGTCGGCGGGCGTAACGAACGTCGCAATATCGATGTCGTGCAGAATGTGTGTACCATCATGGACGGGTTGGCTCCGAAGCCAAACAGACACCAGAGCCTGATCTCCTACGTAACAGACCGACCGGGCCACGACGGGCGCTACGCCATCGACGCGACCAAGCTGGAGACTGAACTCGGCTGGAAGGCCACGGAAAATTTCGACACCGGCATCGAAAAGACCGTGAAATGGTATTTGCAGAACGAATGGTGGTGGGCGCCGCTTCGTGAAGGATATAACGGCAAGCGGCTCGGGCTCCTCTCTGCCTCTGGCAGCAAGTGATGGTCCGCCGGTATCTCGTCACGGGTCGGGAAGGCCAAGTTGTTCGCTCCCTCCTCGATCGTGGATCTAGCCACGCGCAGATCGAAGTCATGGCTTTGGGCAGACCGGTTCTGGATCTCAGCCGAATTGCGTCGATCGAAGCTGCCATCCTGCACTCCAGACCGGACTTGATCATTTCTGCCGCCGCCTACACTGCCGTCGATCAGGCAGAGACGAACCAGGCAATCGCATTCACCATCAATGCGACAGCGATTGGGGAGATTGGCAGAATTGCAAAGACCCTCGGCATTCCAGTTGTGCATCTATCAACGGATTACGTATTCGATGGAGACAAAGCTTCTGCATACAATGAGCGTGATACCGTCAATCCGCTCAGTGTATACGGTCGCTCGAAGCTTGAGGGCGAGCACCTGCTGATAGCTTCAGGTGCCGATTACGCAATCCTCAGGACTGCGTGGGTGTACAGCCCATTTGGCAAGAATTTTCTTCGGACCATGCTGCGTCTGGCTGAGACGCACACTGATCTAAACGTCGTCGCCGATCAAATCGGTAATCCGACATCTGCTCTCGACATTGCCGAAGCAGTATTCCAGGTCGCTGAAAACCTTCTGACTTCCTACGATCCGTACCTGCGCGGTGTGTTCCATATGACCTCAACGGGCGACGCCAGCTGGGCGGAGTTTGCGACGGAAATATTCGCGGCATCCGGCATGCGCAATGGGCCAACGGCAAAGGTTCACATGATCACCACGGTTGAATATCCGACGCCGGCAAAACGGCCAAAAAATTCGCGCTTGGACTGCAGAAAGCTCTCTGCAGAGCACGGGGTATCTCTGCGGGACTGGCAAAGCGCAACATCCGAAGTGGTTCGTCGGCTCACCTTGGCATAACGCCGTAAGCATATTGAGGAGCAACCGTATGAAGGGCATTATTCTCGCTGGCGGGAGTGGAACGCGGCTGCACCCTATAACGCTTGTCACGTCGAAGCAGCTTATTCCTATCTACGATAAACCAATGATCTACTACCCACTGTCTACACTGATGCTGGCAGGTATTCGTGACATTCTCATCATTTCGACGCCGCATGATTTGCCAAGCTTCCAGCGCCTGTTGGGTGATGGTTCAGCCTGGGGTATTTCACTGGTCTACGCAGAACAACCCTCACCGGATGGACTTGCGCAGGCCTATATCATTGGTGCCGACTTCGTTGGCCCTCATCCCTCCTGCCTTATCCTCGGCGACAACATCTTCTACGGACATGGCATCTCTGACCTGTTCAAGACCGCTGCATCGCGGCCAAGTGGCGCAACGATATTCGCTTACCATGTCCAGGATCCAGGCCGGTACGGCGTGGTCGAGTTCGCCAAGTCGATGACGGCGATCTCGATAGAGGAGAAACCGCTTGTGCCACGTTCTCACTGGGCGGTCACGGGACTATATTTCTATGACAAAGACGTCATTGATATTGCATCTAATCTCAACCCGTCGCCACGCGGTGAGCTGGAAATCACCGACGTCAACCGTATTTATCTCGAACGTGGCAAGCTGAGCGTCGAACAGATGGGGCGCGGCTATGCTTGGCTCGATACCGGAACCCCAGATAGCCTTTTGGAGGCTGGTGATTTTGTGGCAACGCTTCAGAAAAGGCAGGGTATAAAAATCAATTGCCCAGAAGAGGTGGCCTACCGCCAAGGTTTTATTGATGCAGGTCAGCTTGAGGCCCTCGGGAGAAAGCACGGTAAGAATGATTATGGGGACTATCTTCGAATGCTTCTATCTGACCTTTGACGTGCAACACCTTATGCTGCGCGATCCAAATTCTGCGGCACCCCCTATACTTCTGAGGGTGCTGAAGGAAGGTCGAAAATTGGCTTTTCCGGCCGGGTATGAGTGCATTCGATTTACATTTTTTGGCCGCAGGTACTTGTGTCACAAGGTATTCAAGCGGTAAACATTCGAACTCGTGCTCAACCGCTCTCTCATCGACCACACACCCCGGGATAGCCATCGCGAACTCCTTGTCGAGACAATTATCAATCAAGTTCGAACCTAATTGTTTGCAAGAGTAAATCGCCTTGAGAGGAATCGACCCGGCGACCCGGCTACGGTCGCTTCGCTCAACCAAAAATTATCTCACAAAAACAGTAATATGAAACATCGTCAGCGACTGGTCTAAGTCACGGAGGCAAACGTGCGGTTTTGGGGCCGCATTGACGGATATTGGACTGCACCAGACGACAGCATGATCGACTACTTCGACCAGCCGTCGCTTCTTGGTTGACTGATCTTCGATCCCTAAGTTGCTGTTCGCTAAATGGTGAAAGACGCTGCTTTCACCGCCAGTTATGGGCGCGCAAAACGCCTGAAGGATGGGTTCAAGCTTGAAGTGCGACCTGCGTTGAATACCGCGCAAATCTACCCCACTTTTTCGTCCCCAGAAATCCGTTGTGTTGAGAAACAGGCTACCGAGATTGTTTAGTAGGATGTCCGCTCTATGGAAGTCAGCGAATGAGAAGATTTACGACTTACGTGCGTCCGCGTATACAGGGCGCCGTAGACTGCAAGTGAGTGTTTTAGGATGATTAAAATTGGTAACCGTTTTAAAGAAGGACTTAGCAGGAGTGATCCGCAACTAGGCCTGTGGGTAAGCCTGTGCAACGCAGCCTCGGCGGAAATCGCGGCCGGTTCCGGGGCAGACTGGCTTCTAGTTGATATGGAGCACGCGCCGAACGAGATCTCGACTGTTGCGGATCAGTTACGCGCAGTTGGTGAAGCCGCCTCTGTCATAGTTCGCCCACCGACCTCAGAACCTGTAATTACAAAGCGTTTGTTAGATATCGGCGTTAAAACGTTGATGTTTCCTATGATAGATACCGCAGCGCAGGCCCGTGCAGCGGTAAGTTGGACTCGATATCCTCCGGAAGGGAAAAGGGGCATATCGAGTGTGGTCCGAGCCTCAAATTATGGTCGAGACACGGGCTAGCCGAAATATGCGTGATAGTGCAGGCTGAGACGCCGCTGGCGCTGGAAAATATTGACGAGATTGCCGCGGTTGAGGGAATTGACGCAATCTTCATCGGACCTGGCGATTTGGCTGCATCAATGGGCTATATCGGCCAAACCTATGCAGAGCCCGTCCAGCGCGCGATCGGCGGAGCGATAACGCGCATAAACAACGCAGGCAAAGGTTCTGGCGTGCTCGCCTACGGCCACGCGGCGGCGACTAGAGCCATTGGCCAGGGAGCGGGTTTTGTCGCTGTAGGCGCGGACACATGGATACTCGCGCGCGAAACAAGTGCTCTGGTGGAGAGCTGCCGGTCGGGTTTTCCGGCCCGAGAGCCTGAGCCATGACTTTTGGTATCCACAGTGTAGGAGAAAGTGCCACGAAACTGTTAGCCTGCATATAGGAAGTATTGTTGGTCCTTCGGCCGTCCGTCACCTGACGAATCTTTGGATGGGACTTGCTCGATATTAATAGATTTTGATTCTGTTCCTTACATATAATGATATGAAAGCATCACAGAAACGCGATGCCTCGCGCGACAGCTTCAAATGGCAATCTCTATAATTTGTAGGGCACCAGACTACATTTCGTGAACATCAAGTGAGATGATGACGGCAGCAAATTTTTTTGGATATCATTTGGCGTATGATAGGTTGAAGAAGGCCTGTAAGCGCAGTTGGCTATGTTTGCCTGAACAGTTTGTGGCATTTTGCTACGTCAAATTCTGCGTTGATGTCGCGATCGTCACTCATTCCAGCGCGTCGAAGCAGCGTCGATGGGACGCCTGCCGGTGAAGGATTGGTCCGGTTTTCACGGCCAGCTATCCAATCAGAACAAAACAGAAAGATCTCGAGAGGTGTGGCTGCGGTAGAAGTGAGTTTACTCTAAGAAGATAAACAGCCACTGTCGATCAGTGGCTGTTTGTGCAAAACATCACGCAGCGAATTTATGCCGTTGATTACCTTTGCTGGTCCGGAAACGGCGCATCATTTCGGATAGACTTTCCGTTTCCTGAGTCAAGTTTTGTGCCGCGGCTGTCGTCTCTTCCACCATCGCGGCGTTCTGTTGGGTTACCTTGTCCATTTGATCGGCGGCACCGGTGACCTCTTTCAGGCTCATTGCCTGCTCGCGGGCTGAGTCCGCGATTTCGGTGATCGTCGAACTCATCTTCACAACTTGGTCAACAATGTCGCTCAATGAAGAGCCAGTGGCGCTGACCAGATCAACACCAGTCTGTACCTGCGCACTTGACGTAGAGATCAATGTTTTGATCTCCTTGGCTGCGTTTGCGGAGCGCTGCGCCAGTTCGCGCACTTCTTGCGCGACAACAGCAAAGCCCTTGCCTGCCTCACCTGCACGCGCGGCCTCGACACCAGCGTTCAAAGCCAGAAGGTTGGTCTGGAAGGCGATTTCATCGATGACACCGATGATGTTGCCGATCTTCGTGGAAGAGTCTTGGATCGCGGTCATCGCCTGCACGGCACGTGCCACGATATCGCCTCCCTTGGTCGCGTTGTCGCGGGCAGCAGCAACTGTCTGTTGCGCAAGTCCAGCCCCCTCTGCTGTTCCATGGACGCGATGCGATACGTCACCCAGAGCGGCGACAGTTTCTTCCAAAGATGCAGCCTGCTGTTCTGTACGACGAGCCAGATCGTTGGAGGCAGACGAGATTTCTTCAAGACCGGAACGGATCGTGCTGACGGCTGTCGCTACCGTACCGATGGTTTCTTCCAACGAGGCAACCGACGTATTGAAGTGGTTGCGTATTTGCTCGTAACGCTCGTCAACGGTTCCGATACGTACTGTAAGATCGCCGCGCGAGAGGGCATCGAGACCAAGCGATATCTGTTCGAACGCGTGTGCCATTCGCACAGCCTCTTCTGCCTTGTCACGCTCCTGCGCCAAGCGCTCGTTTTCAGCAGCAAGCCGTGTTCTTTCAGCTGCCAGCTCGGCTGCGACCTTGCCGCGGCCCGTGTCCTGGAACACGAGCAATGAACGCGCCATGGCACCAAGTTCATGCCGGTATTCGGTTCCTTCGATCGACACATTGTCATTCCCGTGGGCGAGTTGCTCCATGGTGACGGCCATCCGGCTTACGGCGGCGGATATAAGACGGCCGATAACATACGCTAGTACAAGGCCGATAACGATGAGAATTGCCGATATTATGAAGGTCTTGGACGCAGTGTCACTTGCGGTCGCCTTCGCTGTTTCACCCAAACTGTTCTGATTGCCCGTCACCTTGGCAAGCAGGGCATCGAATGACGATGCAATCTTCGGACCCAGAACGTCTATCTGTGTCGATCGTATCCCGTTGCTCTGAAGCCAAGCATCGCGAACTTCATCAAGGCGATTGGTGTAGTTGCGCATCAAACGTCGTGCGGCATCAGCACGCCCTGCCTGAGACTTATCGGAGCTGGACGCCACCACGGCATCCGCGCCCTTGAGCGCGTCATTCAGGGTAGTCTGGGCCGAGCCATATGCCGAGAGATCACCGGAGTGAACAAATCGTTCGGAATAATACAGGCTCTGGTTCATAAGGTTGATGACCTCGCCGGTTTTATAAAGCGCGTTCGTGTCGTTCTTGCGCCACGCCGAACGCTGGATATCTTTCAGCGCGATGATGGTCCACGGGCCGAATTCGGTGACCTTGCCAAGAAGAACTTCTTTTTTCTTCTGGAGATCGACCAGCTTTCCGAAGGCAGTGTTGTAATCTGCAACATCGCGACGCACTACATTCAAACCAGACTGAAGGTCAGCGTCAGACGCCATGCGCGGATCGTCTATCGCAAACGCTTTCACGGCGTCCTGAAGCTGTGATGCGATTGAGTCGGACGGATTAGAGCGATAAGCCTCTGCCGCGAGACGGATACGTTGCAGCTGTACGTTATAGTCAAAAATGGCCAGGCTCTGCGCTGCTGTGTAGCGGAAGCTGGAGAACACGTTCGACAAGCGTCCCAGTCCATCATTTCCCACGAAGGTGAGAGCGCTCATAAGCAAGATGAGCGGCAGAAAGCCGAGGGTGATTTGCGTCCTGATTCCTGATTTTTTCCAGAAAGTCATCTTAGTCCCTTCCAATATCTTTGTTTGCGCGGATCACTGGCTTTTAACCAAGTAGGATTTCAGATTGACCGGAGTAACCAGCTCGAAAGGCACCTTAATAAAAGCAGGTACGGTTCCGCCATCCATAAGCTTAATGGCCGCCTCGACGCCCTTGGAACCCTGTTGAGGGGCATTTTGAAGGACACTGACATCGAGGTCGCCCGCAGCCATCGCGTCAAGCGCATCCGACGTCGCATCGATGCCGCTCACCACAACCTTATCCATTTGCATGTTGTTTCGCTTCATGGCCCGGATCGCACCAAGAGCCATTTCATCGTTATTTGCGATAACGGCATCGAACTTCACGCCAGCGGTCAGCCATTCTTGCATCAGATTATCAGCCTGGTCACGTGACCAGTTCGCCGATTGCCTCTCTAGTATGGAAATTCCCTTGCATGCATCGGTGGACAAAACGCTATCGATGTCCTTCGTGCGTGTGCGTGCTGCAGGATGGAAATACTCTCCGATCAAAACGACAGCTTTGCCTTTGCCTCCTAGAAGGCGACAAACCTCCTGGGTTTCCATCGTTCCGCTTTCAACTTCATCTGAGGCGACCACGGTTTGATGAGCGGGAAGCTCGGCGGAATTGACTGGAACGTTGTTGACATAGACAACGGGTATGCTGGCGGTGGTGCCAATCTGCGAAATCTTTGCTCCGAGGTCGCCATCCGAAAGGATGACGATCATTGCATCGACGCGGTCGGCCGCCAGCTTACTGATCTGCTCCATTTGACGCGAAGGATCGCCACCAGCGTCTTCGACACGCAATTTCATGTCTGGCATCTTATCGGCGGCATTCTTGATGCCACCTAGCAGGCTGTGAAGAAAAGCGTCATTCGCGTTGGCGATCGACACTCCGAGTGTCTTTGCCTCAACACAGCTCGTCCCCAACAATAAGATTGATGTAACAACTACAGATAATCGCATTTATGTAAGCCCCCTTTATTCAAGGGTAATTTAGGCTATGCATGGTTAATTTCCCCTTATAATTTCATGAGGATAATCATTACCAGGAACAATAAATTGAATATATTATAATGTCTCGGAATAATAATTCCGAGTTTTTATTTTGGAGAATTCTTATTCCGCCGAAGTGCACAATAATAGATTTTGGTGACAAGTAATGAAGTCCTAATTTGCTCGGAGGGCAAGCACGGTCTACTTTCCAGCAACACATATAGGAATTTGGAGAATTGTGACGCACATTGATAAACGACGAAAACCGCACTTTAGCGATTTTCTGTTTGCTCTCATTTAGAGCAGACCGTCATTTTGGCGAGGTAGAAGAGAGGTCTTAGCGGTGTTGATCTGCACATAAGTCAAGGTTCTTACCCTAAACGAATGCCTCTAGCTGTTCTCAATCATATGTATCTGTATGGGAGTGATAAGGGACAGAAGGCACTTTTCCGTTCTTCCAAAATAAGCGGCGAGCGCTTCTACCGCAGTCCGCACCTCCGTCTCTGGATCCTGATCGATGATTGCGTCAATCATTCCATCTCGCATCAAATGACGACGGTCTTTCGTGAGCTCATGGGTGATGAAAATCACGTCTTTGTTCTTGCCAAGCTTCGTCATGGCGTTGACCACCGTTTGAGCGCCCGCAGACGCATTATAGATGCCTCGTATAGCTGGATTTTTTCTCAACGCGTTGAAAACGAGGTCACCTGCCACATCTCCGCGCTCCATGCTTTCGAGCACCTCGGTCACCTTGCACTGGGGATAGCGCTCACGCAGAACGGTCCGGAACCCCATCTCGCGCTCCTCATGGCCTATCATGCTGATCAGACCCGCGATGACGACAATTTCCCCGCCGTCCCGGCCGAGCAAACGTCCCATTAAATCGCCCGCGACACGGCCCGCTTTCCTGTTGTCTGGTCCGACATAGGCATATCTTTCAGCATCGCGAAGATCGGTTACCATGGTGACGACGGGCTTTCCACCTTGACCAAATGCCCTCAACGCCGCCGCGACTGCCGCATTTTGCGGACTGATTATGGCAAGAGCATCGCAGCGTGAAGATAGGGAATTTATCAACTGTGCCGTCACAGCAGGACGCAGGGGGTTGATGTGATGCACTTGGAACTGGAGATTATAGAAAGCGAAATTCCGGTTTGCTGCCTCAAAATGATCTTGAACCAAGGCATGAAAAGAATTTGATCTCGGCTGGAGCAGAACCGCGATGCGAAAGGTGCGTGCTGCCCGCTGGTTCAGCGCCCTGTCGATCTTGAGCTTGCGGGCATGCTCGAGCACACGGCGTTCTCTGTCCTCGCTCACGCCGCCACGATTGTTAAGAACACGGTCGACGGTCGACAGCGACACGCCTGCTGCAGATGCTAGATCCTGAGCAGTAGGTTTGCTCATCGTTCTTCTCCATTTGAAGATATCTCTTCAAAAATTGACGTTTTCCATCAGTAACACCAGGCTAGTCTGCCCACAACCCGGATGAAGCCATAACAACACCGGGAAAGAATGGGAGGCTATCAATGATCAATCTCGCTGTCTTCGGCGCGGGTCGTATCGGGCATGTGCACGCGGTAAATGCGAGCGGCCTGGGCTCGGTGCAGATCAAATATCTTGTCGACCCGATTGCTGATGAGCATCAGGCACTTCTTGCGGCCCGGATCGGTGCTAAAACGGCTTCGGCAGACACGGTATTCTCCGACCCTTCAATCGATGGCGTCATCATCGCCAGTTCGACCGATACGCATGCAGAGCTGCTGCTGAAAGCAGCGAAATCCGGCAAGGCGATTTTTTGCGAAAAGCCTGTCAGCCTGAATTTTGCGACAGTGGAAGCAGTAACAGACGCTGTAGAGGCTTCCGAAGTGGCCTGCTTTCTTGCTTTCCAGCGCCGCTATGACCCCGACTTTCGCTTCGTGCGCGATCGCGTTTTGAGCGGCGACGCGGGCACACTCGAGCACATCGTCATGCACACGCGCGACCCGTCGCCACCTTCCCTTGCGTATATCAGCCATTCCGGCGGCATGTTCCGCGACCAGGCAATCCATGATTTCGATATGGCGCGCTATCTTCTCGGTGAGGAGATAACGACCGTTTATGCGGTCGGCAATTGCCTGATCGACAAGGAGATCGGCGATGTCGGAGATATCGATACGGCCATGGTGACGCTGACATCTGCATCTGGCCGGTTTGTGCAGATGATAAACTGCCGCCGCGCACCCTTCGGCTACGATCAGCGGCTAGAGGTGCTTTGCTCGAAAGAGGTGCTGTATGTGGAGAACCGCCCGCAGCGTGGCGTCACGATTGCAGACGTCAGCGGCTTTCGCGCCTCGCCACCGATGAATTATTTCATCGAACGTTTTGCGGCTGCCTACCGCGACGAGATGGTGGCCTTCGTTGATATGATCGAGACGGGGCGCGAACCTCTTGCCGGCATTCGAGACGGACTTGAAGCGCAGAGGATTGCAGAGGCGGCGATTGTTTCCATGCAGACCGGCATGCCCATTCACATCGGACCAGACTGGCGACCTTAGTTGCAGCGTTTGCGGAGGAGATTATCATGGACGAAAAACTATCGAACCTGCCGAACGGCGTTCGTCTCGCGGTAAGTCCGCTTTCCTGGGCCAACGACGTGCTGGAAGATCTGGGCGCTAACATATCGCTCGAAACCTGCCTGGATGATGCAGCACGTGTCGGTTATCAGGGCGTCGAACTCGGGCGCAAGTTACCCCGCGACTTCAAGACATTGGCACCTCTTCTGAGTGACCGCGGACTGGCTTTGGCCTCCGGCTGGCACTCCGGAAGCCTGGCGGAATACGATGTTGATGCAGAGATGGCAGCCGTGGCAGATCACGCCAAGTTGCTGCGTGACATGGGCTCGTCGGTCATGGTCTATGGCGAAGTGGCCATGATGACGCCCGGTGCCCCGCTGGATGCACAGATGTCCGCGCGACGACTGATGCCGAAGGAAGATTTTGCCGCCTATGGAGCGCGGCTGACAGATTTCGGTATGCGACTGAGGGG
Source organism: Rhizobium sp. Leaf262 (assembly GCF_001422245.1). Taxonomy (GTDB): domain Bacteria; phylum Pseudomonadota; class Alphaproteobacteria; order Rhizobiales; family Rhizobiaceae; genus Agrobacterium. The sequence continues at coordinate 198,209 of NZ_LMMM01000017.1, read as the reverse complement.
GGAATATGGTCTGGCGCTGGCCTATCACCATCACCTGATGATGGTGGCCGAAACATTTGACGAGATTTCCTCCCTGTTTGACAATTCGGGCGCGTCCGTCGGACTTCTTCTCGACACTGGCCACGCCACTGCCGCAGGGTTCGACTACACCCGTCTGATTGAACGGTTTGACGACCGCATCGCTCATATTCACCTGAAAGATGTGCGTGGGCCAGTGATGGCCGAAGTCCGCAGCGGAGATCTGAGTTTTAATACCGGCGTGCGGAAAGGCATGTTCACTGTGCCGGGCGACGGGATCATCGATTTTGCCCCACTGGCCACCTTCGTTCGGCAAAGCGGCTATCGTGGCTGGCTGGTCGTCGAAGCGGAACAGGATCCGGCACTTACCCCGCCACTCCCCGCCGTCACCGCTGCCTTCAACTACGTCCTTGACACTTTTGCCAATACCCCCGTTCATCAGGATGAAAATCATGAATAAGAAAACTCTCAATATTGGCCTGATCGGATCCGGCTTCATGGGTCAGGCACACTCGGATGCCTATCGCCGTGCGGGGATGCTGTATCGCGATCTGCCTGCCGTTCCCCGCCTATGCCTTCTGGCGGATGCGACGGACGAGCTTGCCGCCGATGCCGCCGCTCGATTTGGCTTCGAGAGAAGCACGGGAGACTGGCGCAAGCTGGTCGAAGATCCTGAAATCGACGTTGTCGACATTACCTCGCCGAACTCCATGCACCATGAAATGGCAATGGCAGCAATCGCCGCCGGTAAACACGTCTATTGCGAAAAGCCCCTGTCTGTGACGCTGGAGGAGGCGGAGGAAATGGCCGCCGCCGCCAGAAGTAAGGGCGTCAAGACCATGGTGGCCTTCAACAACATCAAGACGCCTGCCGCTATGCTGGCCAAGCAGTTGATCGACAAGGGTGACATCGGCACGCCGATGCGCTTCCGTGGTTGGTTCGACCAGGGCTTCTTCTCCGATCCTGAGCTGCCGTTTTCCTGGCGTTGCACACGCAAAGACGCAGGCTCCGGCGCTCTTGGCGATCTCGGCAGCCATGTGATCTCCGTCGCACAATATTTGATGGGCGATTTTGAAAGCGTCATCGCTCAAACGCAGACGTTTTTCCCAACACGGCCCGTTCCACAGGGCGGATCGGGTTATGGTGCAAAGGCTGGCAGTGAAGCTGCGCGTGCGGTGGTCGAAAACGAGGACCAAATACAGACGCTTGTTCGCTTCGCAAACGGCGCTGGCGGAACAATCGAAGCATCACGCGTTGCTGCCGGAAAGGTCTTCGGCATTTACTGGGAGGTGTCTGGCACGGAAGGCACCATCCTGATGGACGGAGAGCGTTTCAACGAACTGAAAATCTCTCGCTTCAACGATCCCAAGCCGGACCGTGGCTTCAAGACAATCTATGCCGGAAGTCAGGTCTCACAATTTTCCGCTTTCTTCGGCTTCGATTTCGCGGGTGGCGGCCTTGGTTACTTCGATGTCAAGGTGATTGAGGTGCGAGATCTGATCGAAGGCATCGTCAACGACGCCGACTGCTTTCCAAACTTCGAATTCGGCCTTGCCAACGAGCGCATCATCGATGCCATGGAGCTGTCTCTGGAAACAAAGACATGGCAAACGATCGCCCGTTAAGCGACGGGCATTCGCCCATCATGGAAGGATAAAAACAGATGTCGTTTCCCAAAACTCTGCCCACCGCAAGAATCCGCCCCGTCATGCAAGCGCCGCCCCTGCGGTGGGGCATACTGGGTTCAGGCTGGATTGCTGACAAGTTCGTAGAATCGGTCAAGGCGCACACACGGCAGGACATCGCTGCCGTGGGTTCTAGATTGCGAGCATCGGCACAGGCCTTTGCTGCACGTTGGGATATTTCGGGTGTCTATGATAGCTACGAAGCGCTTGTAACCGCAGACGACATTGACATCATCTATGTTGCATCACCGCACAACATGCATTGCGATCACGCATTGCTCGCCATCGAGGCGGGCAAACATGTGCTCGTCGAAAAGCCGATGGCACTCAACTTCGCACAGGCGCAGTCCATGGTAACGGCGGCCCGCCTCAAGGGCGTTTTCCTCGCAGAAGCGCTTTGGACCTATTTTCTGCCGAAATTCGATGTGCTTCAGCAGGTTCTGGATGCGGGCGCTATAGGCGAAATACGGTCCGTCTATACGGAATATGGCGAATATCTGCCACGCGATCACCGAATTTTCGACGCCAACCTTGCCGGTGGCCCGTTGCTTGATCTGGGCACTTACCCGGTTTCCCTGCTGACAAAACTTCTTGGCGTGCCGGATAAGGTTGTCGGTCTCGGTGAGGCCGATCCTGCGGGCGTGAATGGCCAGCTATCGGTCGTTCTGGCCAACGCCAGCGGAGCGCTGGGCACCATGTCGACAACGCTCTACGGCTTCACCTCCACAAATGCCGCGATTGTCGGCACCAAGGGGTCGATCCGTTTCGATTCGGAATTCCACCTGCCAGGCCCATTCGAGGTCTGGTCACTGGATGGGTTGGTCCGGCTTCGCTACGAAGAACCGAGAGGCGCGCATTTCGAGGGGCTGTTCTATGAAGCTGCGGACGTAGCCTGGGCGATTTCGGAAGGACGATCCGAAAGCACGTGTCGGCCGCGACAGGAGACGCTTGCTACGATGGAGACGCTTGATTGCATCCGCACCGCGATCAATATTTCGTTTGCACAAGCAGGGTTGGTCGAATGAACGCGTGTATGCTGTCATCAAGGCGGCATTCATGCGCGCGTCTGCCTCAACCGCGCTACCAACACCTCGGTGAGTGCGATTGCCAGCGTCGGCATCAGGAAATTCGCATCACCCGGCCTACCTAGCTTGAAGCTGATCGATGCGAAATCCGTGTATGGATTGAGACTGGAGTCCACGATGGCGATGATCGGGACGCCCTTTGCCGCCAGAGATGAAGCAAGGAACTCACGTTCGGCGTGGGCGGATCGTGAGATGAAGATTACGGCATCCTCATTCGTTGCTAGCGCGAGGACGTCGTCTCCGCCGGTCAAGTCCATCGATAAAGTGCACCGGATACCTGCCCCTGTCAGGGCTTGCTGAAGCGCAACCGTCATGGGAAAGGTCGAACGTGATCCGTGGAAAAACACGCATCGAGCCCGTGACAGGATTTCGACAGCGCCGTCAATCTCTATCGTGGCAACCATGTTGGTGAGCCCAGACAGAGCGTTGCAGCAGACGTCAATGGTCTGATTGAGTATATGATTTGGAAAAAACCTTCCTTTTTCGGCAGATTTCCAGCCTTTCACGTCGTCGCGTAAGGAGAGTTTTTCCCGAATGTTTCGTCGGAAGATTTCCTGCAGCGCAGTGAAGCCGTCATAGCCGAGATGCTGCGCGAACCGCATCACGGTGGAAGGTGTCACTTGCGCAGCTTCGGCTATAGAACTGACTGAGCCAAGGGCAATTTCGTCCGGATTATCGACCAGATAGCGTGCCACCTGTGACAGGCGTTTGGGAAATGCTGCGTGTTTCGCCTGAATCAAAGCGCGCAGGCTGTCGAAATCGACTGGAGGATCTGACTGTTGGTTGTCCATTTTATCGGCAGGCACCGTTCATTCGCTCGCGTTGCGCCTCAGGTTCAAAGCTCACCCGTAACGAACTGGGCAACCCCTCCCCCAAAAGACCAATCATCGTCCGTGTTTTCCACGAACGACACCATGATATCAGACGCTGCGATTGAACACTCCGACTCCAAACCCGCCGCAAGGTTTCGATAAAAAGCCAACTTCTCGCCTTGCTTCCTGGGGCGCGAGACGACCTCGATGAGCACAAATTTATCCGTTCGCTCGAAATCGAGACCCGTGTCCAGAGCATGCATATTTGAAGACTTATGTTCGTAGACGATCTGATATCGATCACGCTCTGGAACATTGAAAGCAGCCACCATGACCTCGTGTATCGTGTCGAGCAAGGCTCTCAGCTCGGCTTTCGAACGACCTTTTCTCAGATTTACTTTGATCAGCGGCATAGCCAGTCTCCTATTTCAGCAAGGATAGCCATGGTGGCATCCTGGCTCTTCATTTAGCGAGCATCGCGGTCCATGATCCACTGGACGGCTGGATCGGCCACGAAACGCCATTTGCGCAAGGGACCTGCCATGACGTTGAGGTAATAAAGTTCGAACCCATGCGGTGCACCGCACGGGTGATGACCGCGCGGAACCAGCACCACATCGTGGTTCTTCACTGCGATCGTCTCGTCGAGTGAGCCGTCATCCGTGTAGACCCGTTGCAAGGCAAAACCCTGCTCGGGATTGATGCGATGATAATAGGTTTCCTCCAGATAGGTGATCCGGGGGAAATCGTCCTCGTCGTGACGGTGGCTTGGATAGGAAGACCAGTTGCCTGCGGGTGTGAACACCTCGGTAACCAGCAGGCTGTCGCAATAATCCTCGTTCTCCATAGCGATATTATTGATGAACCGCTGATTGGCACCGACACCTCGTGGAGTCAGCGTAATACCGTCCGGGCCGATACGTCTTGCCTCATGCCCGCTGATACCTGGAGCGAGGCAGACACCGACGGTACAATCGGTCGTCGCAGTTGCTTCCCACTGCTCACCATTGGGCACATAGAGGCAATGTGGCGGAGTTTTCTCGAAGACATTCATTCGCTCGCCCAGCTCGCCCCAGTCCTTGCCAGCGGCATTGAAGCGGGCTTTGCCCTCCACCATGACGATGATGACCTCCGAGTTCCCCGTCGCCTCGCCAATAGTCTCGCCTTCACGCAAGCGATAAACGCTGAAGCCGACATAACGCCAGCCAGCGGATTGCGGCGTGATCTCGTGAACCTTGCCGTGCGTGCCGAAGGGACTGCGCTTGAGAATGCTCATGACGACTTCCTATGCGGTTGTTTTGGCGGTTGCTGTGTCAAGCCCGGCATCGCGCGCGCCAGACTTCAGCGCTTTCAGACCCATGTTTTGATAGTAGAACGGTTCGCGCACCGCACTATCCTGCTCGGCCTCGATCACCAGCCAACCGGAATAGCGATGCTCGGCCGCAATCTTAAGTACCGGCGCAAAATCCACGCAGCCTTCCGGGTCGCCAGGGACGGTGAATACACCCAGACGCACGCCGTCTAGGAACGACAGGTTCTCCGCGCGGACACGTTTCATGATTTCTGGCCGAATATTCTTGGCATGGATATGCGTCACGCGGTCCATGTATTTCGCAGCGACGCTTTCAGGGTTTGCGCCGCCGAATGTGCAGTGGCCCGTGTCCAGCAGAAGGCGGGTGTAAGGCCCGGCCATACGCATGAAACGGTCGATGTCGTCAGCACTTTCGATAATCGTTCCCATGTGATGGTGGTAGCCCATCTTGACGCCCTGATCGAAAGCGAACTTCGAGAGCACCTCGTAGCCCTCCGAAAAGCGCGTCCACTGTTCCTCGGTCATGATCGGTCGGTCGTTGACAGGCGTGCCCTCGCTTCCGTGAACGGTGTTGGAGCATTCGCAGGCATTGATATGGTCGCCGCCAGCGGCCTTCGTCATGTCGATGAACGTCTGCAACGCGGCCTTTTCGTTCTCGATACCATTGACGAGAAGGTTGGTGGAATGCCAACCGCCGACAAAACGCAGGCCGAATTCGCCAAGCTTGGCCTTCAAAGCCGTTCCTTCGCTTGGCATCTTGTGACCCTTCTCGATTCCGTCGAAGCCGATTTTGCGGCAATCCGACAGGCAATCCTCGAGTGATAGATGCGCGCCGATCGTCTGATCGTCATCATTGGACCAGGCAATGGGGTTTGTTCCGTATAGTATCATGGTCAATCCTTTCGGGCAGTCGAAGGGTATCAGTTGATGCGCTGTCGAGCGGCATTCGCCTCGTAGTGCTTTCGCGCCAGTTTTAGCTTTTCGGTATTGCCGACTTCCGGCACGGCCACGTCCCACCAGGCACCACCGATCCCGGCTCCTGTTTCCGCCTCTGTATCGATGACGATCACCGATGGGATGGACCGGTTTCGCGCTAGGACGATTTCCGCTTCAAGCTGGCCGATATCGCGCGCCTTGATCGCATAGGCACCCATCGAAGCCGCATGTGCCACAAAATCGATGTCCGGCTGGGTTTCGATGTTGCTGTCCTTGTACATGTTGTTGAACTCTGCACCGCCGCATTCCTGCTGAAGGCGGTTAATGCAGCCATAACCACGGTTGTCCGTGAGCACGATCGTGAAAGGAACGTGCATCATCACGGCTGTGGCGATTTCCGAGTTCGCCATCATGTAGGATCCATCGCCAACGAAGCACACCACCTCTTTTTCGGGTGCTGCGAGCTTGATGCCAAACGCACCTGCGACCTCGTAGCCCATGCAGGAGTAGCCATATTCCATATGATAGCCGCCTGCGGCTGAGCGCCAGAGAACTTGCAAAGCACCGGGCATCGTTCCCGCCGCACACATGGCGACCGTCTGCGGTCCGGCAACTCTTTGCACGGCCCCTATTACTTGAGCGTCAGATGGCAGAAAATTGGCTGCCAGCGTAACAGGGGCGGCAGTGACGGTGTCGGATGCCTTGAACCAGGCCTCCCGTGATGCAAAGTCCGGGTCGGCAAAACGGTACGAACCAAGTCCGGCGGAAATCCGCGACAACGCGACCTTGGCATCGCAAACCAGCGGAATAGCACCATGTTTGGCGGCGTCGTAGCCGGTGAGATTGACCGATACGAGCTTGCGGCTCGGATTGCCGAAGATGGCCCAACTGCCGGTGGTAAAGTCCTGAAAACGGGTGCCGACACCGAGTATGAGATCGGCCTTTGCCGCAATCTGGTTGCCGCAATCGGTACCAGTGACGCCCGGTGAGCCAAAGTTCAGCGTTTCCCGCCAGTCTATCGCGCCTTTTCCGGCCTGCGTCTCGACAACGGGAATATTGTGTTTCGTCGCAAACGCGAGCAGATCGCCTTCAGCGCTGGAGTAAAGCACCCCGCCGCCTGCAACAATCACAGGCTTGGTGGATGCCTTGAGTGCCGCGACGACATCATTTACTTCACGCGGGTCAGGCTCCGGTCGGCGAATACGCCATACTTTCGGTTCGAAGAAAGATTGCGGATAATCATAGGCTTCAGCCTGTACGTCCTGGCAAAAAGCGAGCGTCACCGGGCCGCAATTAGCCGGGTCCGTCATCACCTGCATGGCGCGAGGCAGCGCAGTCAAAAGATGTTCGGCGCGCGTAATCCGATCAAAATAGCGGCTGACTGGTTTGAAGCAGTCTGTCACGCTCATGGTACCATCGTCGAAATCCTCGATCTGCTGAAGAACCGGATCCGGCCTGCGATTGGCGAAAACGTCTCCGGGAATGAAGAGAACCGGCAAGCGATTGACATGGGCAAGAGCTGCGGCGGTTAACAGGTTGGTCGAGCCGGGTCCAATGGACGACGTTACCGCCATCGCTTTCTGACGGCGTTTTGTCTTGGCATAGGCGATTGCCGCGTGCGCCATCGTTTGTTCGTTTTGTCCGCGCCAGGTCGGCAGGGCATCACGAATGCCGTGCAGCGCTTCTCCGATGCCGGCAACGTTGCCATGGCCGAAAATGGCCCATACACCCTCTATGAAACGCTCTCCATCTTCGGTCATTTGCACGGAAAGCCAGCGGAACATGGCTTGCGCGGCGGTGAGGCGAATGGTCTCCGTCATATCATACCCTTCCCTGCGACAGCAACGCCGCGCCATTGTCCTGGCTTGCGGTGCGCGCCTCTTGCCAGATGGTGCATAACCGCTGATAACGGCCCTGCATGTCTTCGATTGCCTCTTCGTCGGAAATCGTTCCGGCCAGCCAGTCGCGGGCGGCCTCAGCGAAGATAGTGCGCCCCACGGCAAAGCCCTTTACCAGCGGAAAACCAGCAGCGACCCTGAAACTGGCAGCGAGGTCGGCTTCCGGCGCGTCGAGCCCCAGAACGACGATACCTCGCGTGTTGGGATCATTGTCAGTGATTGCGTTGCATGCGTTCTCCCATGCCGTTTTGCTTGCCATCGGCTCCAGTTTCCACCAGTCCGGGTAGACCCCGATGTCATAGAACCAACGGATCAGCGTGGCGTTGGTGTCGTCATCGACAGCGCCAACCTTTGACGGGATGATTTCCAGTAGGAACTCAAGACGGTTGCGCCTTGCAGAAGCAAACAGCCTCTTGATTGTTTCCTCATGGGCGTCCAACATTTCAGGCGTATCGTCAGGATGGCAGAAGCACAGAACCTTGACGACATTTTCCAGCGGCCATTCATCCAATCCACCAAAGTCAGGACCAATTTCGGGCTCAAGTGTCAGCGGACGGGAGCCTGGCCATTCGACGGGCCGACCGATCCACAGGCCGGTGCCAGATGCTGCATGCAAAGCACGGCGTCCCAGCCGCTTGTCGCACAAAATGCCGTAGCCGGGCTGTCCGTTCTGAACCTTGAGAGCAGCCTGAAGGCACAATTCCTTGAAACGGCCGATCTTCTGCGGCGTGGCACCCTCCATGACTTCCAGTTGGACACGGTGATCGAATGCGAAGACCCGCATCGTCGACCAGTCATTATGACGGTTCGTTGCCCAGTGGATCTGCTCTAGTTCTGCATCGTGACGTAGCGCCTTGTTTTTGACGCCGCGCTTCAGGAAGAAATCGAGTTCCTCCAGCGAGGGATAGGCTGGCGTGCAGCCATGGCGGCTGACCGCAAATGCGCCGCAAGCATTGGCGTATTGCAGCGCCCGTGGCCATGGTGCGTTTTCCAACCAGCCCTTGATAAGGCCGGACATGAAACCGTCGCCCGCGCCCAGCACGTTGAAAACTTCGATGGGATAACCCGGACCGCTTTCGCCATCGTTGAGCGTATCGGGAACAGCGCCACTAAATGCGACGGCTCCGTCAGCACCGCGTTTGCAGACAAGGGTTGCTTTCGACACGTTGCGCACTGCGCGCAGAGCCTTGATCGTGTCGGTCGAGCCGCCTGCGATGTGAAACTCTTCTTCGGTGCCAACAATGAGGTCAAACAGGTGAAGCGTCGCCTGTAGCTTGGCCGTGACCGAGCCGCTTTCAACAAAACGGCTTTCGCCATCGCCGTGGCCCGCCAGACCCCAGAGGTTCGGTCGGTAGTCGATATCGAGCGCGGTCCGTGCGCCGTGCTTGCGCGCCAGCTCCAGAGCCTTCCGCACAGCTTTTTCGGTGCTCGGGTGGCTGAGATGTGTGCCGGTCGCGACAACCGACCGCGAACGGGCCATCAGCTTCTCGTCAATATCGTCCTCGCAAAGCGCCATATCGGCACAATTTTCGCGGTAGAAAATGAGAGGGAATTTCTCTTCGTCACGAATACCAAGCAGGACAAGCGCCGTCAGACGCGCAGGGTCGGTCTTTACACCCGTCACATCGACGCCTTCGCGCGCGAGTTCCTCGCGGATAAAGCGCCCCATATGCTCGTCGCCGACACGTGTGATCAGAGCAGAGCGCAAGCCGAGGCGGGCGGTGCCTGCGGCGATATTGGTGGGAGATCCGCCAATATATTTGTTGAAAGATCCCATATCTTCCAGACGACCACCGATTTGAGCCCCGTAAAGATCGACGGAGGATCGTCCGATCGTGATGACATCCAGTGACTTGTTCATATTATTCTCCGGCAACGCGGCAGTTCATGAGCATTTCCGTGCCTGCACGTCTCGCGCAGGCACGGGTTGTTATGTCAAAGCTTGGACAACACGTAGTCCATGCTTTCGCGAACGGACACTTCAGGATTGGCAAGCGCGTGAACCTCTTCGGCAAACGGCTCGAAGCTGTAAGGCCCCTGGAATCCAGCCGCGATCAGTGCCTTGATCTGCGCAATATTTTCCAGCCGGTCATGTGAATCTACAAGGACGCGATGCGCATCGAGCATATCGTTGACGTAGACATCCGGGTCCACGACACCCGAAATATGGACCAGACCAGTCCGGTCGGGGAAAAACTCGGTTTCACCCGAAAGATGATGGTGAAACGTATCGTGCATCAACTTGTAGACATCGCCGCCTTCGGCTGCATCAATAGCACGCAGCGCTTCCTTCTTGGTCCGAAGCGAGGAGATCGGAAAGCCGAGAGGCTCCACGAGACCGATCAGACCGCGCTCTTGAAGTATGGGCTTCATGGCCTTTAGCGCGGCAACGAGATCATCGAACGAGACCTTGGTGCCATCGTTCAACGGGCACATGACCAACGCTTTTGCACCGCTCGCAGCTGCGTAGTCCGCAAGGGCGATCGCCTTGTTCGGCAGTTCGCCGGACCAGACGTTGAAGGGATAGAGAGCATTGATGGAAATGATGTCCACCCCCGCCTTCTGCGCCGCCGCCTTGACTTCGGCAGCCGGTATTGTGTTGACGATATCGGGAAGATCGTTGCGAATCTCGACCTCGGTCAGCCCGAGATTACGGGCTGCCGCGAAGAAGTCCACAAGCGAGAGGTTTGGCACTGTGATGTGGTTGATGGCGAAACGCATGACGGACCTCAGTTATAAAGAGCTGGACGAGCGGGAAGGTTGATGGCAATCGCCGCGCCTTCGGACTCCTGTGCCGTTACGCAGGCATCGGATGTGATGGCCGCGACATAACCGTCCCAGGAGTTTGGTCCGGACGCCGTACCCTTGGCCGCAGCCTTGATGAAATCCTGCAGTTCCACGTCATAGCTGGCGATGAAACGGTCTTTCCAGTCTGTCAGAATTTCGCTCTGCTTCTTGGCACCGAGACGCAGCGGGATCGCCATCGGATCGGGAAGGTTCGCAATACCGTCTTCGCCGACGACTTGGCACTGGATGTCATAGCCATAATGGCAATTCACGAAAATCTCGACGTCGATGATCGTTCCCTTAGCGGTTTCCAGGATCACAATTTGCGGGTCGCGCAGTTTGGCGTGGCTACGCGCGGAAGACCGCGGAAAAAGCACTCTTGCCGAGACGTAGTCATCATCAAGCAACCAGCGCAGCACGTCGATTTCGTGGATCATCGTGTCATGGATGGCCATCGGCGTGACGTATTGCTCCGGCACGGCGGGATTACGGTGCGCAGCGTGAACCATGATCGGTGCACCGATCTGGGTCTCGACTGCATGCTTGAGGGCAACATATCCCGCATCATAGCGGCGCATGAAGCCAACCTGCACAAGCCGTTTTCCATGAGCAACTTCCGCATCGACGATACGTTTTGCACCCTCGGCGGTCGTCGCTAAGGGCTTTTCGCAAAAGCATGGCTTGCCAGCTTCAATCGCGGCAAGAACATACTGTTCGTGCGTCGCGCCCCACGAGGTGACGAGAACCGCATCGACATCAGGCGAAGCAATGAGAGCCTCCCCTGTTTCGAAGACCGTTGCGTCTGGGGCTACGTCGTTCTTGACCGCCTCGGCCGAGGCTTTGTTGACGTCGCTGAGAGCGACGATGTTTGCGCCGCTAAGGACGTTATTGATGCGGCGAGCGTGGTCACGCCCGATGGCACCTGTGCCGATGACACCGATTCTGACAGTCATTTCAAGCCTCATTCCAATATTTGGCGACGTAGCGCCGAGTTTCACCAAGCATAAAGCGCGCGCTTTCATCGACGCGGTCTTCCCATGCGAAAACGCAGTTTGAGAGAACGCCGTCGAATTTCATGTCCGCGAGAGTCGCGAACAGTGTGTCGAAGTCGATCTCACCCTGCCCAAAATCGGTGTGCTGATGGACACGTACCTTCGAGCCTGGCGGATTGACGATGTAGCGGAGCTCAGACGACTTGTTGTGGTCGTAAGTGTCAGCCAACCTCACATGCACCAGATGACCTTCGGTGGCGCGCAGATTGGCGACCATGTCTGGCCCGTAGAAGAACGTATGTGGCGCGATGAACGACGCTTTCACGGACGGCGAATCGATCGTCTTGATGATATCGATGGCAGGCGCGATCTGTTCTATCCAGTCCTCAGGATGTGCCTCGAGCGAAAGGATCAGCCCCTCCTTTTCGAGAAGCGGCACGAGGATGTCCATGGCGCGGAAGAACTGTGCTTCGCAGGTTTCCGGCCGGTGCAAACCGGAACGATCGTTCAGGCTGCGCTCAGGCGAACCGCCGCGTCCGAACTCCGAAACGAGCATCGGGCAATCCATCTCAACCGCGATTTCGATGACCCGCTTCCAGTTGTCGATCGCGTTGTCCCATTCATCCTGATAGGGGCTGGCCCAACGGTACATCGGCTGGAGCGTTGCGAGACCGACGCCATGGTCTTTCAAAGCCTTTTTGAAGGAGGCAATGCGCGACGGATAGACCTTTGGTCTCGTCCACCAGGACAGAAAGTCGGGACGCGGTGACAGCTCGACGTAATCATATCCAAGATCTGCGACCTTCCGGCAGGTGTCTTCAAGCGACAGGTGCCGGAACATGTGTGGGTCAAGTGTATGTTTCATTGCAAACTCCCGTAGGTAGACGATAGGTCTGAACCCTGCCGCATTACTCGTAGGTCGACATGTTGTCGGGCGTGACGAGTTCGAATGGCACCCAGAGCGTCTTCTCGACATTTTCTCCGGACGCCATTTTGGCGGCAGCCTGAACTGCAACCTCGCCCTGTTTCGTGGCATTCTGGTAGACGGTAATGTCGATATCGCCTGCCTTCATCGCCGCCAGGCCATCTGGCGTCGCATCGATACCGGCTATGACGACGTCCTTCATATCGACGCCTGCAGTCTTCAAGGCCTGAACCGCGCCAATGGCCATCTCGTCATTGTTGGCAATCACCGCGTCGAACTTCACGCCAGCCGTGAGCCAGGAAGAAACCAGATCTTGCGCCTGTGTTCTGTTCCAGTTGGCGGTCTGCTTTTCGGCGACTTCGATCTTGCAGTCGGGAGCGGCAAAAACGTCCTCCACATCCTTGGTACGAACCAGAGCCGCATGATTTTCGAGTGGTCCCATCAGGATAACGGCCCGGCCCTTGCCGCCCATCAACTTACAGGCGGCCTGTGCCTGCATGGTGCCGGAATCCGTCTCATTGGATCCGACAAAGGCAGCTCCCGCGGGCAGACCGGAATCAAGTTCGGCCGGCGGGTGGTTCACATAAACGAGCGGAATCTTGGCGTCAGCCGCCGCCCGCGTAATCGCCGCTGTCGAGTCACCGTCAACGGCATTGACGATGATCGCGTCGACCCCGTTTGCTATGAAATTCTGCACTTGGCTTAGCTGCTTTGCAGGGTCCAACTGTGCATCTTCCGCTACCAGATCGATGCTCCCGGCTTGCGCTGCTTCAGAGCGGATGCCGTTCAACAGGATCGTAAGGAACGGATTATCGAACGAAGTCATGCTAACCGCGACACGGGTCTCGGCCATGGCAGGCAGACCGACCAGGCAAAGCGCTGCCGTCATGAAAAGCTTTTTCATTGAATTTACTCACATATCTGGTCTTCGATTCCCACGCGGCATCACAGCAACGTGGATCGGTGCAAATTACAGATTCAGGATTTCACCCGCTTGCGTTGCCTGTACATGTCAGCCACGACGGCTGCGACAATGATCACGCCCTTGAGCATTTCCTGGTAGTAGGCATCGAGGCGCAGGAATGTAAAACCGGAGATGATGACACCGAAGATGACCATCCCGATCAATGTTCCCACGACCGATCCCCGTCCGCCCGACAGCGACACACCCCCGATGACGGCCATTGCGATTGCATCGAGTTCGTAGCTGATGCCCATGCCTGCCTGGGCAGTAAGACCGCGTGAAGCCACGACGATCCCGGCGAGACCGGATAACAGACCAGCGACAGCATAGACTTTCACCGTATGACGCTCGACGTTAATACCGGATACGCGCGCGGCGTGCGAATTGGCTCCGATCGCATAGGTAAATTTACCATACCGCGTGTAGCGTAAGACAACGTGCATGACCGCTGCCACTGCCAGAAAAATCAGCACGGGCGCGAGACCCTTGCCGATCGCCGCAAAGCTATCGGTCGGAAAGCTGATGGGCTGGCCCTTGGTGTACCACTTGGCAAAGCCCCGCGCCGTCACCATCATGCCCAGTGTCGCAATAAACGCAGGAATTTTGGTATAGGCGATCAGCAGGCCATTGATCGCACCGCAAATGAGGCCGACGAGCAAACCGGCAGCAACCGGCACGACGACCGGGAGGTCGGTCAGGCCTGGATAAAGCGCTCTTTCATAAGTACCGACCTGCGCCAAACTCATGGAGATCATCGCGGTTGCGCCGACGATGGAACCGGAGCTTAGATCAATGCCGTCTGAAATGATGACTTGCGTTACCCCGATTGCAATGATCCCGATAACCGAGACCTGCAAAATCATAATCGACAGACGCTGCGTGTTCCCCAGAAAGCTCTGTCCCTGCAGGATCCAGCCAAGAAGTTCGAACGTCAACGAGATGCCGACAAGGACAAGAAGGATTGTCAACTCGGACGGTAAGCGACGCCGTGCTGGCGCGTCTTGGGTACTGATCTGTGTCGTCGTATTCATAACGCAATATTCCTCCCACGGTGCACGATTAGCGCGCAGCTAGGTCCATTATCTTGACTTGAGTTGCTTCGGCGCGATCGAGAACGCCAGCAACACGACCTTCATGCATGACGACTATCCGGTCACTCATTCCCAAGACCTCCGGAAGTTCCGACGAGATCATAAGCACGGCGACCCCCTCAGCCGCCAAACCGGTGATCAGTCGATGTATTTCGGCTTTCGCTCCCACATCGATGCCGCGCGTCGGCTCGTCGAGAATGAGGATGCGCGGCTTGGTCAGCAGCCATCGTGCAATCAGCAACTTCTGCTGGTTGCCGCCTGAAAGGTTCTCGACCGCCTCATAGAGGTTTGGGGTTTTTACTCGAAGCGTTGCCGCCATATCCTCGGCTAACTTGGTGACCGTCGACTGGTCGACAAATCCCGCCTTCACGTGGGAACGCGTGATCAAAGCAGACTGGATGTTTTCAAGGCAATTCAGGATAAGAAAACAACCCGTTTCCTTGCGATCCTCTGTCAGGAAAGCAAGTCCCTGTGCCATCGCAGCGCTAGGACTGCCGATGCTGACCGGCTTGCCGTCAATCAGGATTTCACCCGTTTTTGCGGGCGTGACACCAAAAATGGCTTCGGCGACGTTCGATCGCTTGGAACCCACCAAGCCCGCCAGACCCAGTATTTCGCCTCGTCTCAGCGTGAGGGAAATATCGTGGAAAACGCCAGGGATCGTGAGGTTCTTCACTTCAAGGATCACATCGCCAATAGGGCAATCGATCTTGGGGAACATATCGGTAATGTCTCGGCCAACCATCATGCGAATGATATCGTCGCGGTTAACATCCTTCGAAAAATGTGTGCCGACGTATTTGCCATCGCGGAAAACCGTAAACTCATCGGCAATCTCGAAGAGTTCATTCATTTTGTGTGTGATGTAAACGATACCAATACCGCGCTCGCGCAAGCTGCGGATGATGGAAAAGAGATGCTGTACTTCGCGATCGGTCAAGGCCGAGGTCGGTTCATCCATGATGAGGACAGACGACTCGTAGCTGACGGCGCGAGCAATCTCGACCATCTGCTTTTGAGCCACCGTCAACTCCGACACTTGCGAACGCGGATCGAGCGAGATGTTCAGGCGAGCGAAAAGCTCCTCCGTCATCTTTACCATTTTTGAATGGTCAATGAGACCGAAGCGGTTTTTGGGCTCTCGCCTTATCCAGATGTTTTCCGCCACGGTCATCCAGTTCATCAACTGAAGTTCCTGGTGGATCATCGCGATCCCCTGCTCGAGCGCATCGAGAGGCGATTTCAACACTGTCGGGACGCCTCGAATGCGGATTTCACCTGCGTCAGGCTGGTATATTCCAGCAATGATTTTCATGAGCGTCGATTTGCCCGCACCGTTTTCGCCCATGAGTGCATGCACCGTTCCGGGTCTAACACGCAGCTTGACGTTATCAAGTGCAACGACGCCTGGAAACTCTTTGCGAATTCCTTCGATCGAAAGCAGACCGTCGGCTTCGGTAGCATCGAGCACTTGCTTGATAGCCGCCGCTGTTGTGGGACTGACCATGGCTTATCCTCCGTCGCTCTGGCAAGGAAGAGAAGGCACAGCCTTCCCTCCGTTACGCAGAGCTATTTTAGTTCTTGGCCTGGTAGGTCTTGAGGTTTGCCGGAGTGACGAGTTCGAAAGGCACATAGCCCTTCTTCTCGATCGTCTCGCCGCCTGCTAGCTTAAGCGCAGCATCCACTGCGCCCTTGCCCTGCCCGGCAGCGTTCTGGAAGACGGTCACATCAAGATCGCCTGCAGCCACGGAAGCGAGGGCATCCTGTGTCGCGTCAATGCCTGCCACGACGACGGACTTCATATCCTTGCCCGCTGCTTTCAGCGACTGGATAGCGCCAATTGCCATCTCGTCGTTGTTGGCGATGACCGCATCGAACTGAACACCAGCGGATAGCCAGTTGGTCATAAGATCGGCACCTTGGGTGCGCGACCAGTTAGCTGTTTGCTCTTCGACGATCTTGATGAAGTTGCAATCCGGCGTCGCAATCACGTCCTTGATGTCCTGGGTTCTCATGCGCGCTGCCTGGTTGGACAGTTCACCCATCATCACGACGGCTTTGGCTTCTTTCTTGCCGGCTTCCTTGAGAATGCGGCAGACTTCCTTGGTTTGAAGTGTTCCAGATTCCTTTTCGTCGGAAGCGACGAATGCCTGCTTTTCGGGAAGCTGGTCAACGTTGGCCGGCTGACGGTTGACGTAGACCAGTGGAATTCCAGCGGCGGCGGCGGCCTGCGAAATCGCAGCGGTTCCATCCGTGTCGACTGGGTTGACGATGATTGCGTCTACACCGGAGGCAACAAAATTCTGGACCTGGCTGAGCTGCTTCCCAACATCGTTTTGCGCATCTTCGACCTGAAGGGTAACACCCTGCTTTGTCTTTGCGTAATCCGTCATGCCATTTCGCAGCACGGTGAGAAAGTTATCGTCGAAAAGCGCCATGGAGACGCCAATTGTTTGCGCAGAGGCAGATGTCGCCAGCAGTGTTGCAAATGCCACGACCATGAGATGTTTTTTCAATTTAAGTTCCTCCTCAAAAATACCAACGGTCACCATAGCTCTTCAGAAAGGCAGCACTCATCCTCCTCTCAACCGGTGGACCAGATGAAATCGGGAACGAGAGCGATGCATTACTTATTGAGTTCTGGGCGACGGCCTCCTGTCTCCACCGTCGCAAGGCACAATTGTCTGAGAGAGAGGATATGGTCAACCGTTCCGTAACGACTTTACCTTTCAGCCATGATAGAAATAGACCAATAATGCCTGATATTATCTATCAAACTATCATAGGCTTTCAGGAACCCACAAATGAGCGGGGAAAAATCTCTGTCCTGGGCTTTCAGCCATACCGTGTTCGATTGTGTGGATCATAGTGGAGATCAAATCACTGCATAATTCGCGCAGCGGAGTTTGGAAAACACCGGAAATCCTGCGCTCAAGCAAGGCTTGCCTTGATTGCGGGGTCAGCTCATTGACCAAACACGCTATCTGGTCGGACCGCGGACTTTGATTGAGTGCTTCAATAATACCTTCCATACCGCCGCCAATGCAATAAACTCCGACGAGATCAGGATGACGTGAAAGCGTATCCATCATCATCTCGTAGGTGAGTTGTCGCGTCTCTAGATTGATAAGTGCGTCCAACACCTGAAAATCCGGGGCAAATTCACGCATGTAAGCCCGAAACCCCATTTCTCTTAGAGAATGCCCGTGAAAACGGTGACCTCCCAGAAACAGTAGAACTTTGCCGGGGTTCGGCGAAAGTTTCGATATCATCCATGCGGCACTGCGGCCGACTTTCATATTGTTTGTTCCTAAATAGGCTTCTCGAACTCCTTGGGCGAGATCCGTCAACAAAGAAAATGTGGGAATACCTTTGGATCTTAAGGCCGAAACAGCAGCGGTAACGTCGTGATGGTCAGGACCGGTTGCTGCGATAGCAGATATTTTTCCCGATAGACCCAGCATCATCTCCGAAAGTTCATTTGGCTCGCCCGTTTTGAGATATTGTATATTGAGTTGGATGTGGCGATCCTTGACCGCTGCGGCGGCGAGTTGAAGTTCAGAGGCAAAAGATTGATAGAACTCCTGCCTTTCCTTCCGCAAAATAATACCGAAGGAATACACTGGCAGATCAGCGAGCATCCTTTGCCTAATTATGTTGGTCGCATGAAAGCTCAGACGCTCCGCCGCAGCGAACACTTTCTTTGATGTCTCTTCGCGAACAGGCAAGCGACCATTCAAGACGCGATCAACTGTTGCGACGCTGACACCAGCGGCTTTGGCAACATCTGATATTGTCGGACGTTTCATTTAGACCTCATTGGAATCGACTTTGGTATTCTGCAATAATTGCATCAGATGATGAGAGCAATCAAATCATCTCGATGGTTTTCATCTGTCATGAGAAACTGACGCGCTGAATGACGAACCGAGTGGTTGGCCTACACACCGTCGCTTCGTTACGGCGGGGTGCGCTACCCAATGTTGAAGTTGTCAAATTCAAACGGAATATCACCTGCTGCGGCCATCCACTCGAAGCATGTCAGATGCGCCAGGCGAGAGGTGGCGCTAAAGAGCTCGAGATGCTTGACAATAGTCATATATCCAATAATCTGGATGCATGGAATCAGATAATGCTATTGCGGCGCTTGCCGCCCTTGCCCAATCCACCCGTCTGGACACCTTCCGACTGCTGGTCCGTCACGAACCGGAGGGCGTGCCCGCCGGTGAACTCGCCCGCCTGCTCGATGTGCCACAGAACACCATGTCAGCCCACCTTGCGATCCTGTCGCGCGCCGGTCTGATCAAAGGCGAGCGCCACAGCCGCTCGATCATCTACCGCGCCGAGATCGATGCGCTGCGCGACCTGACCCTCTACCTGGTCAAGGATTGTTGCGGCGGCAGCGCCGAACTTTGTACGCCCTTGATCACCGCTCTTACCCCCTGCTGCGAACCGTCCGCTCCGGAGAACCGGCAATGACCGTCGACCGCGTTTACAACGTCCTGTTTCTGTGTACTGGCAATTCTGCCCGCTCGATCCTTGCCGAGTCCATCCTCAACGGCGAAGGAAAGGGGCGCTTCAAGGCCTATTCGGCGGGTAGCCAACCCAAGGGGCAAGTGCATCCGCTGGCCCTCGATACGCTGCGCGCCCTCGGTTACGAGTCCACCAGCTTTCGCTCAAAGACCTGGGATGAGTTCGCCGAACTCGAAGCCCCGCAGATGGATTTCATTGTCACGGTCTGCGACAACGCCGCTGGCGAAGCCTGCCCTGTGTGGCTTGGCCACCCGGTGACAGCCCACTGGGGTGTCGAGGACCCGGCCGCCGTTGAAGGCACAGAGATCGAGAAGGGCCAAGCATTCTCCAAGGCCGCGCGCTTCCTCAAAAACCGAATCTCCGCGTTTCTCAGTCTGCCACTGATGTCGATCGACAAGCTGGCGCTGGAAACCCGCCTGCGCGAGATCGGCGGGCTTGAAGGCAGCACCCGCCCGCAGGGGCAGGCCGCCTGATGTCCACATTCGAGCGTTACCTAACCGTCTGGGTCGCCCTGTGCATCGTTGTCGGAATTGGGCTCGGGCACCTGATGCCGAACGTGTTCCAGGCCATCGGTGCGGTGGAAGTCGCCAAGGTCAACCTACCGGTCGCCGTGCTGATCTGGCTGATGATCATCCCCATGCTGCTGAAGATCGACTTTGCCTCTCTGGCGCAGGTCGGTCGCTACTGGCGCGGTATCGGCGTCACCCTGTTCATCAACTGGGCGGTTAAGCCGTTCTCCATGGCGCTGCTCGGCTGGCTGTTCATTGGCTGGTTGTTCCGGCCGTACCTGCCTGAAGCGCAGATCGACAGCTATATCGCAGGCCTGATCATCCTTGCGGCGGCACCCTGCACGGCCATGGTGTTCGTCTGGTCCAACCTCACCAGGGGCGAACCGCACTTCACGCTGAGCCAGGTGGCGCTCAACGACGCGATCATGGTGGTGGCGTTTGCGCCAATCGTAGCCCTCCTGTTGGGACTTTCCGCCATCACCGTGCCGTGGGATACGCTCATTCTTTCTGTGCTGCTCTATATCGTTCTGCCCGTGATCGCGGCGCAGCTATTGCGCCGGAGCACGGATGTCGAACGCATGGCTGGTCGCCTGCAGCCGGTCTCGCTGGTCGCTTTGCTGACCACGCTCGTGCTGCTGTTCGGCTTCCAGGGTGAGCAAATCATTGCGCAACCGATGGTCATCGCGCTTCTCGCCGTACCCATCCTGATCCAGGTCTACTTCAACTCTAGCCTCGCCTACATATTGAACCGCGTGAGCGGCGAGGAGCATTGCGTGGCCGGTCCCTCGGCCCTTATCGGTGCCTCGAACTTCTTCGAACTGGCGGTGGCGGCCGCCATCAGCCTGTTCGGGTTCACCTCCGGTGCCGCGCTGGCCACTGTCGTCGGCGTCCTTGTCGAGGTGCCAGTGATGCTGTCGGTAGTGTGGATCGTCAACCGCAGCAAGGGCTGGTACGAGCGCGGCGCTGCCGTCCGGACCAACGCCGCCTCCATCAGAAAGGCCTGAGATCATGGATGTCACCATCTACCACAACCTCGCTTGCGGCACGTCGCGCAACACCTTGGAGATGATCCGTAACGCGGGCATCGAGCCGACCGTTGTCGAGTACCTGACCTCTCCGCCGGGCCGTAAACAGCTTCAAAAGATGATTGCTGACGCAGGCCTCACGGTGCGTGAAGCCATACGCGATAAGGGCACGCCCTATGCCGAGCTTGGCCTCGACAACCCGAATCTTTCCGACGACCAGTTGCTCGACGCCATGCTGAAAGACCCGATCCTGATCAACCGCCCGATCGTAGTGACACCAATAGGCACGCGGCTGTCGCGCCCTTCCGAGGTCGTCCTCGACATCCTGCCGGAGACGCACAAGGGTCCCTTCATCAAGGAAGATGGCGAGCAGGTCCTCGATGCGGAGGGTAAGCGCATTGGATGATTTGCCTGCTCTCGACCGTGACCACCTGCGCCAGCCGGACCTCGACGCGCTGCGGCCGGCATTTTCGACCCACAAGCCGCGCATCCTGATCCTTTACGGCTCGCTGCGCACGGTATCGTACAGTCGCCTGCTGGCGTTCGAGACAGGCAGGCTTCTGGAGGAACTGGGCTGTGAGGTGAAGATCTTCGATCCCACAGACCTGCCGCTGCCTGATGCCGCACCGGTTACCCACCCCAAGGTCCAAGAACTGCGCGACCTCACCCAGTGGTCGGAAGGCCAGGTGTGGATCTCGCCGGAGCGTCACGGCGCGATGACCGGCATCATGAAGGCGCAAATCGACTGGATTCCGCTGGCCGTGGGCTCGATCCGACCGACGCAGGGCAAGACGCTTGCGGTGATGCAGGTGTCCGGTGGTTCGCAGTCGTTCAACACGGTGAACCACCTGCGCGTGCTTGGTCGCTGGATGCGGATGATCACCATCCCCAACCAGTCCTCGGTTGCGAAGGCCTTCCAGGAGTTTGACGCGGACGGCCGCATGAAGCCCTCGTTCTATTACGACCGGGTCGTCGACGTCTGCGAGGAGCTGGTCAAGTTCACTTGGCTGACACGGGACGCATCCGGCTATCTCACCGATCGCTACAGCGAACGGAAGGAAGACGCCGAAAAGCTGGAGCAGCGCGTGAGCCTCAAGTCCATATGACCGCGAGATTTCCAATCGCGGCCATCCTGGCACTGGGTGTCACACAGATCGTCGGTTACGGCACCCTCTATTACAGCTTCAGCATCCTGGCACCGGACATGGGTGCAAGCCTCGGCTGGTCGCAGGAATGGGTCTTCGGCGCACTTTCAGTTGCCCTGCTGATCGGCGGCTTCACCGCGCCGTGGCTCGGCAGCCTCATTGACCGCGTCGGCGCAGGCGTGGTGATGAGCATTGGCTCCGCCGTGGCTGCCGCAGCACTGATCGCCTGTGCTTATGCGCCGGGCAAAGCAACGTATGTCGCCGCCCTGATTGGAGTCGAGGTTGCTGCCAACCTCGTCCAATACGGGGCCGCCTTTGCGCTCTTGGTCCAGCTTCAGCCGACGGTGGCCCAGCGCAGCATCACATATCTGACCCTGATCGCGGGTTTCGCCTCCACACTGTTCTGGCCCCTCACCTCGAGCCTGCACACCCACCTGTCGTGGCAGAACGTCTATCTGATTTTTGCAGGCCTCAATCTGCTTGTCTGCCTGCCGCTGCATGCCTGGCTGGCAACCGGAGTAACGCGTAGTCGCAAGCTGGCGGTATCAACGCCGCCACAGCCGCTTATCGGCACGCTTCCACCGGATCACCGTCGCTCGGGGTTCTTGCTCATGACCACGGCCTTCGCCCTGCAATACCTCGCAGGCTCGGCCGTTCTGGTGCACATGGTGCCGCTGTTGGCCGGACTGGGACTGGGTGCAAGTGCCGCCATCGTCGGCACGCTGTTCGGCCCGTCACAGGTCGCAAGCCGTCTGATCAACATGGTGTTCGGCAAGCGCCTCAATGCCCTGCATCTCGCCCTGATCTCAGCGGCGCTGATACCGGTCAGTGCGGTTATCCTCATCCTGAGTGCTCCCTCAATACCCGGTGCAATGGTGTTTGCCGTAATCTTCGGCATGGGTAATGGCTTGCTGAGCATCGTGTCGGGCACCCTGCCGCTGGCGCTGTTTGGCAGTGAAGGCTACGGTAAACTTCAGGGTAGAATGATGGCGGCCCGCCTGGTCGCTTCGGCACTAGCGCCCTTCGTGCTAGCCCTCACGATGGAGTGGTTCGGGATCCTTTTCTCGATTGGCGGGATTATTGTCTTGGCACTGCTGGCCGTTGTCACCTTCACAAGCCTGCTTCGTTTTCAACGACAAGGGTGATTGATCGTCGTGGGCGGCCCTAAGCGCGGACGTCCCATACGTCGCCCTTGGTCCAAACGCAGACATTCTTTACTGAAGCTCTTGAACGGTTTAGAACCGTGGACAACTTCAGGAGAACCGCAAAATTGCAGCGGAGCGGCGTGACACAGAGACGCGCGTGCCTGCCTCGTGTTCCGTCATTGTGCCGATATCTGTTGGACCGTGAAAGGGTTACGCTTAATTTTCTGGTCCTCTCAATGCGCACGAACTTACTTCGAAATGAATTAGTCCTGCGGGGCAAGGTCAAAAGGCGCGGCTCTGCCTTGAAGTGCGATTTCTGCCCGCGTCACCCTTGTTCGCGCATGTGAACTCAGACTGTTGTCCATCTCTCAATTGTCGTTATGTCCGCTGACCTATTCGAGCCGCTGGCCGCCATCCGCATCGAACAGATGGATGGCCGCAGCATCTGGCATCAAGGTGATGACGGAACCCGGCGACAGCGCGACACGCTCGCGAAACACGCCGATGACCTGAGTGTTGCCAAGCGTCATCGTGACCTGCGTCTCGGCGCCCATGGGCTCGACAAGCAATACCTCGGCCGGGACTCCAGCCGGATCCAGCTGGAGATGTTCGGGCCGGATGCCGAAGATTACCGGGCGGCCGACGTGGCTTTGGGCCGAATCCGGCAATGGCAGGGTAGCACCGGCCGTGGCAAAGCCATGCGAGGTTATCGTTCCTTCGAGGAAATTCATTGAAGGCGAGCCGATGAAGCCGGCAACGAAACGGTTGGCGGGGCGATCGTAGAGATCGAGCGGTGCGCCGATCTGCTCCACCCTTCCGCCGTTGAGGACGACGATGCGGTCGGCCATGGTCATCGCCTCGACCTGGTCGTGGGTCACGTAGACGGTCGTGGTCTTCAGCTTCTGGTGTAGCGACTTGATCTCGCCGCGCATGACCACGCGCAGTTTGGCGTCGAGATTCGACAGCGGCTCATCGAAGAGAAAGACCTGCGGATTGCGAACGATCGCCCTCCCCATCGCCACACGCTGGCGCTGTCCGCCGGACAGTTGGCGCGGGTAGCGGTCTAGCAGGGCTTCGAGGCCGAGAATTCCTGCCGCCCAGTTCACCCGTTCCGTTATCTCGGCCTTGCTCCCGCCGCGATGCTCCAGCGAAAAGCCCATATTGGTGGCCACCGTCATGTGCGGATAGAGCGCGTAGCTCTGGAACACCATCGCTATATCGCGATCCTTCGGATCGAGATCGTTGACGATGCGACCGCCGATATCGAGCGTGCCGCCGGTGATGGTTTCGAGCCCAGCGATCATCCGCAGCAGGGTGGACTTGCCGCAGCCGGACGGACCGACCAGCACAACGAACTCTCCGTCGTTGATGCCGAGATCGACACCATGGATGACGTTGACGGAGCCATAGCTCTTGCGGATATCGGAAAGAGTGACCTGAGCCATAATGGGATCCCGTTGTTTAGCCCTTCAGGCCGGTGTGCGCCAGTCCTTCGACGAACTGCTTCTGAGCGATAATGAAGACGATGAGGACGGGCAGCGCTGTCAGCGTGGCAGCGGCGAGCTGGATGTTCCACATCGGCCCCCCATAGGCATCGGTGTATTGCGTGAGAGCCTGCGGCAGGGTGAATTTGTCGGCACTCGACAGGAACACGATCGGTTCGAGGAATAGGTTCCACGAGTGCAGGAAGGTGAAAATCGCGACCGAGGCGAGCGCCGGCTTTGCCAGCGGCAGCGCGATCTTGCGGAAGATCTTGAAGCGGCCGAGGCCATCGACGCGGGCAGCCTCCTCCAGTTCGGCCGGCAGCGTCACGAAGAACTGCCGCATCACGAAGGTCGCGAACACGCTTGGTGCGCCGAAGATCGGCACCAGGATCAGCGGCCAATGGGTGTTGACCATGCCGGCCTTCAGGAACATTTGGAAGAGTGGCACGATTGTCACCTCCGAAGGGATCAGGAGGCCGAGCAGTACGATCATGAAGATCGTATCTGCGTAGGGAAATCTGATCCGCGCGAAGGCGTAGCCGGCCATCGACGACACGACCATCGTACCGATGGTGACGACAGCGGCGATATAGGCCGAATTCCAGTACTGCTGGACGAAAGGCTGCAGCTCAAAGACTTTCGAGTATGTCGTCCAGTCGTAGTTCTGCGGGATCAACTGCGGCGGAAAGGCAAAAATGTCGCTGATCGGCTTGATCGACGAGGTGACCATCCACCAGGTCGGAAAGACGAACGGAATAAGCAGAACGCACATCAGGCCGTATAGCGCCACCCGCAGGCGCGGCGAAAGGTCAGTTTTCATAGAACACGATCCTCTTGCGCATCTGCCACTGGGCGAGGGTCAGGACGGCGACGATGACGAAAAGCAGGATGGAGATCGTCGCGCCGTAGCCAAAATAGTGGAACTGGAAGGCCTGCTGATAGAGGTAATAGACCAGCACAGTGGTCGAGAGGCCGGGGCCGCCCTGGGTGAGCACCGCGATCTGCGCGAACACCTGCAGCGAACCGACGATGGTGATGATCGAGGTCAGGAGGATAGTCGGGCTGATCAGCGGCAGGGTAATCCGGCGGAACTGCTTGAACGCCGGCGCACCATCGATGCGGGCCGCTTCATACAGCTCCTTCGGCACGCCCTGCAGGGCTGCGAGAAACAGGATCATGTTAAGCCCGACATTCTTGAACACCTGCACAACGATGACAGAGATCATCGCGGTCACGTTCTCGCGCAGCCAGTTCGGGCCCTCGATGCCGACCATCAGCAGCATGCCGTTGATGCCACCGTTCATCTGCAGGAGGAAACTCCAGACGATAGTCCAGGCGACCAGCGACACCACGACCGGCGAGAAGAACAGCGTGCGGAAGACAGCGATGCCGGCGAGCTTCTGGTTGAGCAGGACGGCGAGCAGCAGCGCCAGCGACATGTTTAGCACGACGAGACCAACCGAGAAGATAGCCGTGGCGCCAAGCACCTCGAGCAGGTTGGTATCTTCAAGCAACATCTGGTAGTTCTGGCTGCCGGTGAAGGTGAACGTGTTGGCGAGCACGTTCCACTCATGCAGCGAATACCAGAACACCAGGCCGAGTGGCACCAGCACGAAGGTGATGATGCCGATCAGTTGCGGCGCGATGAACAGGACGCCGGCTAGGCTGTCGCGCCGCGCGATCGTCCGGAACGGCGGCGGTGCGCCGGTCTTGGACGTTTTGTGATGATGCTGCGCGACAGCCATGGCGATCTCCTCAGCGCTTCAAGAGCGGGCCGATCTGGCCGCAGATTTTCTGCAGCGTGCCGGGCACGTCCGCTTTCGGGTGCCAGACGGCGTCGAGGTTCGAGCGCACCATCTGCTGGATCTGGGCAAAGCCGCTATGACCGGGCATGACCTTGCCAGTGGCGATGCCGTTGATCACGACCTTTTCGATCTGCTCTTGGCTGAGCAGCGGATTTGTCTTCTTCAGCACCTCGGCATTCAGCAGCGACTTGCGCGCCGACGGAAAGAACTGGCTGAGTTTCGCCGAGTTTTCCGGGTTGGTCATGTAGGCAACGAACTCCGCCGCCGTCTTGGCGTTCTTGCCCGACTGCATGACGCCGATGCCGGCCTGGCCGATTAGCGCATACTCCCCGGCCGGGCCCTTCGGCAGCGGCACGAGATCCCAGGAGAACGGCTTGTCCTTGGGCAGCAACGAGGCGCGGCTGATCTGCGTGATGGTCATCGCCGCATTGCCGGCGAAGAAGTCGACGGTCTCACCGGGGCCGGGTATCGCCTTCTTCGTGAAGATGGCGTCGTGAATGACGGACAGGGCGTCCGCCATCGGCTTGTCGGCCATGCTGCAGGTCTTGCCGTCCTCGCTCCAGGGCGACGCGCCCCAGCCATTCCAGACCGACGTCAGGTACTGCCAGTTCTGGTAGTTGAAATCGCGCACGACCAAGCCGCCCTTGCCGGATTTGCCGACGGTCGAGGCCGTGGCGATGGCGTTATCCCAGGTCCATTCGCCGCTTGCGATCATCTCGGCCGGGGTCTTGGCACCGGCGGCCTTGATGACGTCGTTATTGACGAACATCGCAAATGGCGAAGTGGAGAACGGATAGGCATAGAGCGCGCCATCCTGCGTCCAGCGTTCGGTCGCACCGGCGCTGACTTCCTCGAGATTATAGCCTTTGGCCGCCTTCAGCGCGTCGGTCAGCGGATAGAGCGCTCCGGACTTGACGAAGTCGTAAGCCGAGGTCTCAAAGATCCAGGCCATGTCGGGGGCGTTGCCACCGGCAATCTGGGTAGTCAGAGCCGTCGTGTAGGTATCGAACGGCAGCGACTCGTAGGCCACCGTGACGTTCGGGTGCTCTTTCTTGAAGCCGCCGGCGATCTCGTTGAACAGCTTCAGATGTGCTTCGTTGGCACTCCAGATGGTCATCCGCAGGTTCACGGCGTCCTGAGCCTGGGAAATGCCGCCCAGTCCCAGAAGGCCGAGCGCGAAGGCAGTCGATTTTAACGTCAGGTGATAGGGCATTCCCAGTCCTCCTCCAAAGATGGGTTCGAGCTACAGATGGTAGTGTGGCTTAATAGGCCGCGACCTCGGGCCAGCGGATCTCGATCCCCTCGCGGGTCAGTGCTGCCTGGAAATCGTGAAGGTGCTTGTCGTCGGCCTGCACCTGATGAGGCGTCAGGCCCTTTTCGAGACTGAAGGCGGCGAGCATTCCTGCAACCTCGCCGATATTCCATTCGACCGGATGCAGGCGGTAGCAACCGTTAGTGATATGGGTCGTGCCGATGTTCTTGCCGGCCGGGATTAGGTTTTTCATCCGTTGCGGCAGAAGTGCGCCGAGCGGGATCTCGAACGGGCAGGACGGCACGTCGACATAGTTGTCGCCACCTGTTGAGGGGTGCAGGTCGATCCGGTACATGCCGATGCCGATGCTGTCGCGGTAACGGACCGCACCCTTTTCGCCGCGCACCGTGAATGACAGATCCTGCTCGACGATGCGGGTGACCGGCTTGATGCGCCGGCTCTCACGCACATACGGCGCCATGGCAAGGCCGTGCTTGGTGCCGGTGATGTCGCCACGCAGCCGCAGGCCACGATAACCCTGTCCGCCATCGAGGCGCGGCGCTTCCGTCTGCAGCCAGTAGAAGACCGAATAGGACAGGTCGGCGGCCGACTTCAGGTGTCGTGCCTTCTCCGCCTCGGAAACGTCGATGATGGTGCCGTCCATGTAGTCGATCATCGGCCAGTTCACGAGGCAGATGTCGGACGTGTAGAATCCGGGCGCAAAGTTCTTGCGGGCAGCGATGCGCCGGAAGATCCAGAGATTCTCGTCACCGCCACCCTTGCGCTGGTCGGCATCGACGAGAAGCGGATCATCATCGGGGTTAGGCGTGAAGGAGCGGGTCGTGTGCTCCAGCGTGCGCGGATGTGGGGCGGTTAGACCCAGCATCGGGCCACCCCAGAAATGCGGCTGATACTTTTTCCAGTAGTCGTAGTTCTCCGGCTTGTCGATCGTCCGGTCGCCATCGACATGGTCGATGGCAAAGCAGATCGACACGGCCTGGACATTGTCCGGCTGCGCTTCTGCCGGGGCACTCGGCTCGCCGGTATCAGACTGGGCCTCGAAGCCCTTGGCGTATTCGGTGCCGGTCATCGGCAGGAGATCGCCAAGTTCGGTAGCATCGAGGATGTAATCGGCAAATATCACGATCTCGTTGCCGCTATCGCGGTGGCGGACGGTGATCGAACGGACGGTATCGCCGTCAAAATCGGCTGCCACAGGCCGATAGGGTTGCAGCACCGTCAGGCGGTCAGCGCCGCGATAGGGCGCGAGCATGCTTTCCATGACGGCAAGGCTGACGCGTGGCTCGGCACAGATGCGGCTGACCCAGCCGGCACCCGGATTGAGGTCGCCCCAGGCGCGGGCACCCTCGGTCAGCGGATAGTGGTCGCGGTAGTACTGGCGCACGCCATGGCGCAGCCTGCGATAGGACCGGGTGATGCCGAACTGCTCGACCCATGTATGCTCATCGGATGGCACGGCCTGGCTGGTGAGCTGACCGCCGATCCAGTCGTATTCCTCGGTCATTATGACGCGTTTGCCGGCACGCGCAGCACCGAGTGCTGCCGCGACCCCACCAAGACCGCCACCCACGACAAGAATATCTGCTCGCATCTCTTTCACGTCATACCATCCGTTTTTTTTGTGCTGGATCTGAAGGACAGGGTCCCAGTGTCTCTCCCTCGACGGGCTCGCAGGGAAGAAGGATCTGCGTGCCGGCGCCGCCGGTTTCGATGCGGGTCACCAGCATGGCGGTCGCCTGCCGGCCCATTTCTTCGCGCGGGATCTCGTAGGAGGTGAAGCGCACCGCGCTGCGTCCGGCGCGGATGTGACTGCCGAGCACGATCATCGACAGGTCGCGAGGCACCGAAATCCCACGCTCGCGCGCAAAAATCTCGACCCGGACAGCGTCCGCCAGTTCGATGAAGAAGGCAGCCGTTGCGCCCGAGGACAGGATCGCATCGAGGATCTCGTCGGCGGGGCGATTGACGTTGGCGACATGCAACGCATGTTGCGCACCGGTGGCCGACAGCGCCACCTGGTATCCGAGCCAGCGGTCGGTAACGGATTCCGCCGGGCCCTGCGGCCCGACATAGGCCAGTTTCGAATGGCCGAGCGAGCAGGCCTTCTCGACCAGCGCGCGGGTGCCGGACGCATAGTCGCCGCCGACGTAAGGAACGGGTCCGCCAGCGTCCTCACGTCGGCCAATCGCCACGAATGGGTAATCCTCTGCCACCAGTCGGGCAAGTTCTGCGCGATCGAATTCGCGCCCGAGCACAAGGCAACCGTCCGCAATGCGCAGCCGGTTGCCTTCGGAAAAGATCTTGCGGTTGTTGCCGACGCCGGCGCTAGTCAAAAGCAGCAGGTCGTAGTTCTGCTGCTGCGCTTCTTCCTCAATGCCGAGCAGGAAGGGCGTGAAGAAATCCGCCTGGGCGCTCGGGAAGGCCGGCTCGTATGTGAAAACGCCAAGGATGCGGTTCAGGCCCTTGGCCATCCGCCGTGCAATAGGGTCTGCGACATAACCGGTGGTCCGGATGACCTTCTGGACCCGCTCGCGGGTTTCCGCCGGGATGCGGGCCACAGCCGTTGGCGCACCATTCAGGACAAGCGAAACGGTGGCCTGGCTGACGCCGGCGAGCTTCGCGATGTCGATCTGTGTCAGTCGCTTGGTTGCTGCCACGTTCTTGCTTCCATAAGCCGATAATTTGCTAATACGTATTAGCTGCTAATGCGTATTAGCAATTTTCGCACATTGTCTGTCAAGAGAAAAAATGAACGACGCGGCCAAGTTCGGCAACGACCAACCGCAGCTTGGAGTGAGAGGACGCTTTGAAGTGCGATAGAGATGCGCTGGGAAAGGCCTGCTTTGCAACGCGTCTGACGCTCCAGTCGCGGAAAGCCGCGAGAGCACGACGTTGACACGTCGAATTGCTTGGCAAGCAGACCGTCGACGGTCACTCGCAATCTTACGGAGGGCAAGTCAGTTTCGGGATTTTCGATATTCAAATAGTGGAGGTTGCCGGAAAGTTCCCTTATATAATTCCATGATTTCAGTAAGCTGGATGTTGAGTCGTCGCGAAAATTTGCATGAAATTTGGAAAAAATTGCATTCACGACCATATGTCTCTATAGTGAGTGCAGGAGCTAACCCATGACGAAGTTACAGGAATTGAAAAAGCATCTGCGGTCCGGCAAGGTCTACCGTCGGGAGGATCTCACCCAATGGTCGTCGTCTGTCGATCGGCATCTTCAGCAGCTGCTGGCAGAAGGATACCTGACCAAGCTATCGACCGGCGTCTATCACCGGCCGAAGCAGACCGCGTTCGGCAAAGCCCCCGCCGAGGATGACACGCTCGTCGAGGCTTTCCTAAAGGATGACCGTTACCTCGTCACCTCGCCCAATGCCTATAACAGCCTGGGTGTCGGCGCGACGCAGCTCTATAACAAGACCGTCGTCTATAACCATAAGCGCCACGGCAACTTCATGCTGGGCGGCCGAGAGTTCGAGTTCCGCAGAAAGCCAGCCTTCCCCAAAACCCTGACCAAAGAATTCCTGCTGGTCGACCTGGTCAACAATCTCGACCAGCTGGCCGAGGACCGCGATCAGGTGCTGGCCCGCGTGAAGGAACGTGCCCTGCAGGGCAATCGCACCGCCCTCACCCGTGCCGCCAAGGAATACGGCATGGTGCGCACGCGTAAATTCTTCAACACCCTCGCCGCCGACACGCATGCCAGCTGATTTCCTCCATAAGCACAAGGATTTTGCGTCCCTGCTGCGCATCGTCGCTGACCAGATGAAAGTGCAGCCGGTGCTGGTCGAAAAAGACTACTGGATCATGCATTGCCTGTACGGCCTGCAGCAGCTTGAGATGGCGTTCGAGCTGAAGGGAGGCACCTCGCTATCGAAAGGATACCGCATCATCAACCGCTTTTCGGAGGATATCGATATCCGTATCGAACCGCCGAAGGCAATGGAGGTAAAAACCGGCCCCAATCACGATAGGGCAGCGCATCGTGAAAGTCGCAAGGGCTTCTATGACTGGCTGGCGGAGACGATCACGATCGACGGCATCCAGAAGATTGAGCGCGATACCGAATTTGACAACGAGACGTATCGCAGCGGCGGCATCCGCCTCTACTACCCCGAGACGACCGGCACGAAATCGGATCTCAAGGACGGCGTGTTGCTCGAAGCCGGCTTTGACACGGTGGCTCCCAATATCAATAAGGATATCAGCTCCTGGGCCTATGATTACGCGGCATCGCGCGTCGAGCTGATCGATAATCGCGCACTTGCTGTTCCATGCTACGAGCCCGGCTACACGCTGGTCGAGAAGCTCCAGACCATCTCCACTAAATATCGCAAGCAGCGGGAATCCGGCCAGTTCCCCGCCAATTTTCTTCGGCATTATTACGACGTCTACTGCCTACTGGACCAGCCGGAAGTGCAAGACTTCATCGGTACGGAAGCCTATCTCGAGCACAAGGACCGACGTTTCCCAAAGGCTGACGATCAAAACATAAGCAGCAACCCCGCTTTCAGCCTTTCGGACCCCGGGACGTTCGGGCTTTACGAGCGCGCATATGAGCGGACCTCGGCTCTCTATTATCATGGCCGGCCCAGCCTGAAAGAAATCCTTGCCCGCATCACCATCTACGCGGAGCGTCTCTAACGAGTTCATGCCCCGGGTCCGCCGGCGAACGCAGTTTACAAACCAGGATCGACAACTTCGCAAATCGACTATCTTACCTCGCCTTGATGTGAATCGAACCGTCGACGACCACAAAACAACCTCTGCAAGCTTAGATCACTGATTGTTTGGCAGGATTTGACTCACTGGTGGTCCAAGTTATCGTCCGCACCCCCACTTTGCCAATCGCGCTGAACCGCGTAAAGCAGCTCAAGCTATTGGTCCGATGAATTACAATGTCGCGCCGAGATAATGATAAGAGCTGCGGCATTTACTATTCAGGCAATCAAGGCTGGAGCGTCAGCACCCCAATTCCAATAAAACCTCGTGCTTGCTAAGCGTTCGCAGCAACCCTTCAATATCCACCGGTCAAGAGAATGTTCTCTCCTGTCATGAAACTGCACGCCTGAGATGAAAGGAAGATGGCGGCCCCCACCATTTCTTCCGGCTGCCCGGCACGGCCCATCCAGTTTAGCGTACGGACGTAGTTGTCCCAGCCCTCGGGATCCTCGTCACGACGGTGGGCGTTGCGGTCGGTGTCTATGAGGCCGGGAGCGAGCGTATTGAGCAAGACATTGTCACGCGCATAATCCCGCGCCTGGCTCTGAATCAGATTATGCTGGGCAGCCTTGGTCGCGGCATAGGCGGTGACGATGCCCTTCGGTCGCAACTGATTGACCGAGCCGATAGAAACCACCCTGCCCCACTTGCGGGCCGCCATGCGCGGAAGAGCCGCTTGAAGCATATCCACGGTCGAGCCAAGATTGACCGCCAGCTGAAACGCCAGATCGTTCGGCGTCAGTTCTGACAGCACAGCGTTGATCTGTGCGCTGGCATTGATGACAAGAATATCGACCGGGGCAATTGTCTCGGCGCGCTCGATGAGATCGCGGCCGGCACCGGGCTCTGAAAGATCGCCCGCCAGTTCTTGCACTTTGCCACCGCTTGCGACGATCTGGCGCTGAACGGCTGCAGCGGCTCCAGGCTTCACGCCATGCAGAATAACACGGGCCCCTGCGCCCGCTAGCCCCTGCGCGATGGCGGCACCTATGCCGCGGCTGGAACCTGTGACGAGCGCAGTGCGGCCCGTCAGTCCAAACACACTTTCGAGACGCATGCGTTTATCCTTCAAACACAGAAATCCGCGCCCCGGCGGTTCCGGGACGGCAGGAAAACAGGCCGCCCGAGAGCGGCGCCTCGGCAAGCGTGGACGCCGGCAGGCGCGTCCGGGCGCTGGTGATGAACAGCGTCGAAAGATCCGGCCCGCCAAAGGCAATGCTGGACGGGCGCGGCACCGGCATGTCGATGACCTGGTCTAGCTTGCCGTCCGGAAGATAACGGCGCACGCACCAGCCGTCCCAGATTGCACACCAGACCCCTCCCTCCACATCCACGGCTAGGCCATCAGGCCGACCGTCAGCGACGGGAATGCGTGCGAACTCGCGCCGATTGGACAGCGTTCCATTGACAGTGTTGCAATCATAGGCGTGGATGAGACCAGGAACCGTGTCAACGAAGTAGAATGTTTTCCCATCGGGGCTCCAGCCGAGTCCATTGGAAACGATGATGCCACCCTCCTTGCGCTCGAAAGCGCCATTGGCATTGATCCGATAAAGCGCGCCTGTTGGCTTGGATGCATCAATTCTCATCGATCCAACCCATATCGCCCCGTCGGGCCCACATTTGGCATCGTTAAGGCGATTATCGGCGATGCCTGCCTCCGGGCTCACAAAGGGGGTGAGGCGTCCGGACGAAAAATCAAGCCATTCGATCCCATCCTGAGACGCGACGAGCAGACGTCCACCGCGAACCGGAATGACCGCACTGACCAACTTGCCGGTCTCGCAGGTCTCGTTACGCCCTGTCGCCGGATCAAAGCGATGAACGGCGGGGTGAAGGATGTCCACCCAGTAGAGAGCGTTCTCGCCGTCATGCCACACGGGGCTCTCGCCGAGCTGTGCACCCCATGGAAGGATACACGTCAAATCGGCGCTTGGTCGGCCCGTTGCCGATCGCGGCCTTGGTCTGGAGCTGATAGCGACGGCCCCGGCGGCACCAGTGATGCGACGCGCGGCGGCAATCAGTTCACGTCCGGCAGGATGAATGATGGAGGTATCAAGCCGTGATGAGGGTCCAAGCGCGACCAGCACGCCCATCGGCGTATTATCACGGCCTATTACAGGGGCCGCAACCGAATTCACGCCCGGCAGATGCTCCTCATAAGATATCGAATAACCACGCGCTCGCGTCAATGTAAGGTCAGCCTGGAGCGCATCGAGCGTCGTGATGGTTTTGGCTGTCTGCGGGTCGAGCGGCAGGCGATCCAGCAGGGCCCGACCGACGGCCGGGTCCTGAAAGGCGAGCAGCGCCTTGCCAGGTGCCGTGCAATGCAGGGGGACGCGGCGCCCTACCTCGACGCGCACGGAAAGACCATTCGGCGAACGCTCGGCCAGATATTGCGTCATCGTGCCGTCAAGCCGACACAGCGCAACTGTCTCGCCCAGCTCGGCCGCCAGCCGCTCGAGCTCCGGGGTCGCCGCCGAGAGGAGATCAAAACTCTCCCAGACCTTGTGGGACATTTCCAGAAAACGCTGGCCAAGAACATAAGTGCCACGGGCCGCATCCTGCCGGACAAGGCCGTAGGCGATAAGGGTGCGCAGGATGCGTGCAAAGGTCGGCTTCGGCAGTCCGGAAGCGCGCAATAACTCAGCAAAACGTGGCGGTTCGGGCGCATCGGCAACCATGTCGAGCAGGGTTAGCCCCTTGGCCAGCGCCGCCGTGCCGCCAGGCGTCTCAGGCTTCATCGCCTCTGCTCCTTCGCGCACCGCCCCCGCCTTGCGGCCGCCGCGTCGTTCAGCATCCGGTCCATCGTCCATTCTGCTTCAAACCCCAATTTGTTTCTGATCCGCTCGTTGGACGTATGGTAATAAACGCCATCGCCGGGAAAATCGACCGTGACGATGGGAAGGCCGGTCAGCGCTGCAATCTTCGGCAGAAGTGCGGCGAAATCGACTGGTTCGTCGGCACCTAGATTGAAGGTACCTCCAGCCGCCTCGGGGTGATCGAGAGCGAGCAGAATGCCTGCCACCATGTCGCGCGTATCGGTGATGTGCATACGGAACGGTCGGCCGTTTTCATTGCGCGCCAGAATGTGCGAGGGCTCATCAATGTCTTTGGACTGAAGCAGTTCGGCGATAGCCGTGTTTCCGAAATTCTGCTGCTGGCGAATGCGCGGCCGTAGGAAAAAGCGAGGACCGGAAAAGAAACTGTCTTCATCCAGAAGTTCCGCCGCATCCTGCGTATGTGAGAACCTCAGGATCACCGTTTCCATGGAGCTAGTCCGTTGATAAAATCCTACCAGCTCTTCGCCCAGCAGCTTCGTCAAACCATAGGGCGAATTGGGACGAAGCGGATGGTCTTCGGTGACCGGCAGGAACTCCGGGCGGTTTTCAGGATACACTTCACCAGAAGATGCAAAGACGAACCGGCGAACTCCAGCCGCCGAGGCCGCGTCCAAAAGCCGACGCGTGCCCTCGACATTGGCAGCGAACATGCGGTCGCGATCAGCGGGTACCCAGGACATGAAGGCTCCCAGATGCAGGACCGCACTCACGCCGACCATGGCTTTGGAAATGGCCTGGGCATCCTCCAGCGACCCGACAGTTTCCTCGCCACCGGTTCCTGACGGCTTCAGATCGAGGCCACGAACGGTGCGGCCACCAGCGCGCAACGCGGCAACCACGGCGCGGCCGACACGGCCTGCCGATCCGGTGACCAGGATCATAGCCGTGCTCCGGTCTTTGCATCAAAGAGATAGAGCTGAGCTGGATCGAAACCGAGCCGCAGCGCCTCATCGCCAGCAAGGCTGCCGGTATGGGAGACGCGGGCGATCAGCCCCTTGGACTTGCCCTCTTCGCCATCGGCCACCCTTGCGCCGCCATCATCGAAATAGACGTATTTCTCCGATCCCAGACTTTCCACCAGCGTCGGACGGACGTTGAACATCACGGGCGCATCGCCCAGCGTCAGATGCTCCGGTCGCAGGCCGACAACGAAATTTCCTTCATGGGCTCGGGCTTTAGGCATCGTTACCGTTTGGCCAAACAGTGTCAGCGCACCGTTGCGCAGTTCCGCATTGAGGAAATTCATGCCCGGCGAGCCGATGAAACCAGCAACGAAAAGATTGGCCGGATTATTGAAGAGCTCGTCCGGTGCAGCGATTTGCTGGATGACGCCACCCTGCATGATAACCACCCGGTCCGCCATGGTCATGGCTTCCACCTGGTCATGCGTTACATAAACGGTGGTGACACCGATACGTTTGTGCAGGGCGCCGATTTCGGCGCGCATATGGACACGCAGCTTGGCGTCGAGGTTGGAAAGCGGCTCATCCATCAGGAAGGCCTGCGGCTGGCGCACGATGGCGCGGCCCAGCGCGACGCGCTGCCGCTGGCCGCCCGACAGATCCTTGGGCTTGCGGTCGAGATAGGGTGTCACTTCTAGGATGCGCGCCGCATCGTTGACCCGGCGGTCGAGCTCGGCCTTGTCGGTGCCGCGCATCTTTAGGCCGAAGCCGATATTCTGGCGAACGGTCAGGTGCGGATAAAGCGCATAGTTCTGGAAGACCATGGCGATGTCGCGGTCACCCGGTGCCAGATCCGTGACCTCATTGTCGCCGATGAATATCTGCCCGTCGCTTGCCGGTTCGAGACCGGCAAGGATTTTCAACATCGTCGACTTGCCGCAGCCGGAAGGCCCG
Source organism: Rhizobium sp. Leaf262 (assembly GCF_001422245.1). Taxonomy (GTDB): domain Bacteria; phylum Pseudomonadota; class Alphaproteobacteria; order Rhizobiales; family Rhizobiaceae; genus Agrobacterium. The sequence continues at coordinate 161,358 of NZ_LMMM01000017.1, read as the reverse complement.
ACCAGAACCACGAACTCGCCGTTCTCGATCTCAAGCGAAAAGGGCCTGAGTACATTGAGCGCGCCATAAGATTTGCTGACATTGCGAATGGATATATTGGCCATGCTTATTTCTCCGCGCCAGCGGTGAGGCCGCCGACCAAATAACGTTCCAGGAACAGGTAGATTGCGATGATCGGCAGCGCGATGAACACCGATGCGGCGGATATGTCATTCCAGTAGGTGACGTATTCGCCCTGCATCGTGGTGATGCCGAGATTGGCCGTCCAATTGTCCGGCGAGTTGACGAGGAAGGTGCGCGCATAGGCATAATCTGCCCAGCTGAGCACAAAGGCATAAAGGGCTGTGGCTGCAAGACCGGGTGTGGCGATCGGAAGCACGACGCGCACCATCGCGCCGATCGGCGAGCAACCGTCCACCATGGCGGCCTGTTCCAGTTCTTTGGGAATGGTGTCGAAATAGCCCTTTAGCATCCACGTGGCGAACGGAATGATCATCGTCGAATGCGCCAGCACCAGCGTCCACAGGCTGCCGATCAGGCCGAAGCTGGAAAAGATGGAAAACAGTGGAATGACCAGCAGCGTCGCAGGCAGCATCTTCGCCGTCAGTACGAAGAGACCCATGGTCGCGCCGCCCCTCATGGAGTAGCGCGAGAGCGCATAACCGGCGCTGACCGAAACCAGCATCGACAGCGCCACAGAACCGATGGCCGCCAGCATCGAATTCCAGAGCCAGAGCAGGATCGGTTTTGCCGCCCAGACGCGGGCGAAAATATCCCACTGCGCGTCTTCCGGCCAGAAGGTCGGCGGCAGCCGGTACAGCTCATCGGTGGTGGAAAGTGCTGTGACAAGAAGCCAGTAAACCGGGAAGAGGATCATCACCAGCGTGAAGATGACGGTCGCGTAAAGAGCAAGGCTCTGCAAAAATGTTCGCTTCATCAAAGCCTCCTCAATAGATCGATTTAGAACGCCGGCCGAGCATCAACAGGCTCGCGACGATGCAGATCGCCAGTGTCAGCACGCCGACGGCGGCGGCACGGCCGAAATTGTGGTACTGGAAGGCCTGGTCATAGGTCATGATCGACAATGTCTGGGTCGAACGCAGCGGCCCGCCGCCGGTCAAAACCTTGATGATCGAAAAGTCGCGGAACACCCAAAGCAGCGTCAGCACCAGCGTCACGCCCAGAACCGGCATCAACAGCGGCATAGTGATCCAGCGGAAACGCTGCCAGACACTTGCGCCATCCACCTTTGCGGCCGCGTAATAATCGGCGGGAATGGACTGCAGGCCGGCGAGACACATGATCGACACGAATGGAAAGCCCTTCCACACCATGGTGATGGCAACGGCCCAGAAGGCGGCCGTGGAACTGCTGACCCAGGGTATCATCTGGTCAGTGAAACCGAGCTGGATCGCCAGCCAGCCGAACAGGCCAAAGGAGGTGTCAAACATCCATGCAAAAATGACGACCGCGATGATTTCCGGGACAGCCCAGGGCAGCGCCATTCCCAGCCGCGCGACGGTGCGGCCCTTAAAGCGGTTGTTGGCGAGAAGCGCCGTGCTCAGACCAACGGCAACACTGCCGACGGTGACAACTATAACCAGCTTCAACGTCACCCAGCAGGCCAGCCAGAATTCCGGTGACGAAAACAGCCAGTTGTAATTGGCCAATGAGAATGGTCGGCTGGCGCCACCGAGCCTTGGAATCTTAACCTGCTGGAACGACAGGTCGATGGCCAAAACGAGCGGCCAGACGATGATGGCGGCAACCATCAGGACCGCGGGTGCGATCAGAATATAGCCGAGAAGATGTTGCCGGCTGGGACGCGCAAGATCGAAAAACTTGCGACGCCCAGCCCGAACGGATTCGGTCATGGATAGTCCTCCTGCCGGATGCGGATGATGGCCATGGCCCTTTAAGAGGGCCATGGCGAGACATTGGGATTAACCCTTGATGGCTTCCGCCTTTGCCTGCATGGTCTTCGCCACCTCTGCCGGATCGAGATCCTGTATGATCATCCGCTGGCTTTCTTCCATCACCATCTTGCTGAACTCATTGTAGAAGAGCTCAAGTCCGGTCGGAACGCGGTCGATACCCGCCTCGGATGCCGCCTTCATCGTGGCGATGAGTACGGGAAAATGCGGGATGGTCTTTTCGACACCCGAGACGTCGGCCTTCGGGCTTGGCGGAGTGTTGCCGCCAAGGGTGGCATAGCTGCGCTGGAATTCCGGCGACATCGTCAGCTTGATGAAATCCCAGACCAATGCCTTCTGGTCGTCGGGAATATCAGCCGGCATGGCCAGCACGTTGGACGATCCACCGAGCGGCGGATGAAACGGCGGTGCTGCGTAAACAATGTCATTCTTGGCCGAACCCTTTTCGGTTGTGCCGTACAGCCAGGGCCCATCGAAGCGCATCGCCATTTTGCCGTCGGCAAAGAGCTTGCGTACGTCGCTGGCGCTCATGTCAACCGGGCTGATGCCGCTTTTCATGACGGTTTTCCACCGGCTCAAGCCTTCCGCCATCTGCGGCGTATCGATGGTGATGTTGCCGTCCTTGTCGGTCCAGTAGGCGCCTGCATCAAGGATGTAGTTCAGCATTTCCGTCAGATATTGCCCCGGACCGCCTTTGGTTTCATGGCCGGTGCCAAACTGGTCGATGATGCCATCACCATTGAGATCCTTGGTCGTCGCCTTTGCTGCGGCCAAAAACTCGTCGTAGGTCTTCGGAACCGCGACGCCCGCTTCTTCCAAAATCTTCTTGTTATAGGCCATGACGAAGCCGAAATAGTTGGTCATGATGCAGACAGTTTCGCCGTTCCACTCGCATTTCTGCTGGCCGGCCCAACCGGTCATGTCGATGGTGTCTTTCTTGAGCCACGGGTCGAGAGGTTCGAGCCAGCCGCTATCTGCAAACATCTGAAATTCGAATGACGCCAAATGCACGATCTGCGGCGGCTGGTTGGCCGCGAAAAGCGTTGTCATCGTGTCGGCATAGGAACTACGCTCCGCTTTGGTGAATTCGATTTTCACGCCCGGATGCTGTTTTTCAAAGGTAGCAATGGCAGAGCGCCACCATTCGCCCGTGCCGGCATCGTCCGTTTGCCAGGAGATGAACTTCAGCACAGTATCGGCCATGGCGGGAGCAAATCCGCCCAGCGTCATCAACAATGCGGTCGCTGTGCCAAGCGCCAGAGTTCTCATTCTTTTGGTCATGGGTTCCTCCTCCAAAAAACCAATTCAGATACGTTCAAGAAGGGCGAGCGCCGCCTCCGACGGCTTGACGCCAAGTCCCGGGCCGGCCGGCAGGTAATATCTTCCTTCCCGGCAATCCATGTCACCGGTAAGCAGGCGACGGTTGGGCTCGAAAATCGAGTGCTGGAACTCGTGGCTGTTTAAAGTCGGCAATGTCGATGATGCCTGCAGGCTGGCGGCAAGGAAGATGCCGGCACCGACTGTCGCGTGCGGAATGACGTCAATGCCATGCTCGGCAGCAAGAACGCCGATGCGGATAAAATTGGTGATGCCTTTGTGCCCCATTTCCGGCTGCACGATCGCGATGCGGCAGCGCTCGACGCGGGCGCGCATGTCCCAATGGGTGCGCCATTCCTCGCCAACGGCGATCGGTATATCTGTTCCTTTCGATACCTTTTCCAATCCGGCAATATCCTCCGTCCAGACCGGCGCCTCAGCGAACCACGGATCGAACAATTTCATCTCGGCAATCAGTTCCAGCGCGCGTTCCGGCGTCTGGTTCCAGTGCATGTCGGCGGCAATTTTTGCCTGTGGGCCAAGGACGTGCCGAAGATTGGCGATTTCCGCCGCCGGGCCATCGTCAGCCACCGGCGTTGCGAATTTGAAGGCGTTGAAACCACGGTCCTGCCAGTATTTAGCCAACTCCCCCCGCTCTCTCAACGTCTTTTCCGGCAGCCCGGAAACATAGGCCGAGAAGCTGTCCAGGCCGCCGCCGAGAAGGTCGCGAACCGATTTTCCGGCTTCCTGGCCGGCGATATCCCAGAGCGCAATATCGAGTGCGGCGAGCGCATCAACGTAAAAGCCCCCGGTGTAACCGCGCACGCGCATCATGTCGTAAAGATCGTCATAGATCGCAGAGGGATCGGAGGCGTCGCGGCCGATCACGAACCCGGCCAGCAGATCGTTGATGATTGCCGCCACCGCACCGGGCGCGACGATACCATAGGTCTCGCCCCAGCCGACAACGCCGGCCTTGGTCGTCATCCGCACCAGCACGCTGCGGTCAAAGGTAGGATAGACCGTTCGATTGCCCTTGCGCACGATATAACCGTTTGGATTGACGACCTCGCCTTCCCTGAGTGCGCCAAGATACGGAACCTTACGTGGCTGTGTCAGCGTAAAGACCTCGACGGTTGCGACAGGGCTGTTCATGCGGCCTCCGGGGCCGCAAGGCCCAGCTCAACCAGATTGGCGTCGATATCGGCAATGGCCGCCGCATCAAGCTCGGGTGTCGGCGCTCGCACACTCACGCCTTCGATTACGCCACGACGCGCCAGCACATATTTGGTCAACCGCATGCGATAAACCGCCTGTAACACCAGAAGCGGCAAGGTGCGGACATAGATCTTGCGAGCCTCCTCCCGTCGCCCCGCGACAAGTGCCCGGTCGATGGCCACATGTTGCTCAGCGATCTCCAGCGCCGGCATGGCCGCCGTGGCACCACGTGCATATTCGTCGAGAATGTAGCGCGCGCCACCACCGCCGATGACGCCCTTCAGCGTCGCGGGCGCTTGGGCAATGATGTGGCTGATGGCGGGGCCAGCGGGGAGCGTCTCTTCCTTTACATAGGTGACCTTAGGCAAGGCACGCACGATCTCCACGATCGCCTGCGGCGAGAGGTCGGAGCCGCGCGGCGCAGGCGCGTTCTGCAGGATGATTTCAACTTCGGGAAGTGCTTCGACAACCCTGCCAAGGAATTCGGTCAGCGCCGGTACATCCGTGCCGACCGATTTGGGCGGCTGGACCATCAGGTGATGAATGCCAAGCGCCGATGCCGCCCGTCCATGCTCGACCACGTCACGCCAGTCGGCAGCACTGGCGCCGGCGACGACCGGCACCCGCCCAGCCGCAGCATCCACGACGATCTTCAGCAGGGTTGCGCGCTCGGCGGCGCTCAAAGTCTCCACTTCGCTAGCGAAACCGGGAAAGACGATTCCATCCACGCCCTTGTCGAGCGCAAAGACCACAAGCCGCTTCATGCCTGCTTCGTCAATGCCGCCATCAGCCAGAAACGGCGTGGGCAGAACGGGCAAAATCCCCCTGAGGTCAACCACCATCTTATCCTCCCAAATTAGTATCATATATTGACACCTTGAATTCACTAATTGACACTATCTAGTCTTCCGACTTATGACAAGCCCACAAATGAAATGAATGAGGAGGTCAAGACATGGCAGCACTGCCGACATCGATCATCGTTGACTGGGGTACGACATCACTACGAGCGACGCTGGCTGGTGAAGGCGGCGAAGAGCTCGATCATCTTGAAACTGCCGACGGCATTACAAGCCTTGATAAGGGTAAGCATGAGGCGGCGCTGATGGCTGCGCTTGCACCCTGGTTCTCACTTCACGGGGCCTTGCCCGTTGCCGCACTCGGTATGATCACTAGCCGCAATGGCTGGGTCGAGGTCGCTTATGTTCCGTGCCCGGCAGGCCCTGCAGAACTTGCCGCCGGCACGGTGCGAGGCTTGCTGCCGAACGGGTCCGATCTCGTTTTCCTGCCCGGTTTGAACGACCCCGCGCGCCAGCCCTTCCCGGACGTGATGCGCGGTGAGGAAACCCAGATCGTTGGCCACGGCCTTGGCGGAGACGCCACCCTTATCGTCCCCGGCACCCACAGCAAGTGGGCGCGCATTAAGGGGGGACGAATCGATGGCTTTCAGACATTCGTGACTGGTGAAATTTTCAACCTTCTCATCAATCACTCCTTCATTGCGCGAGGTTCCGCGCAGCCGCCGGTCGATGATCCGGAAGCCTATCGCTGGGGTTTGAGAGAGGCAAAGCAATCTGCCGCCATGCTGTCGCTGCTGTTTTCATCGCGAACCGGCGGCCTTGTCGGCCACCTATCGTCGGAGCAGCTGCGTTCCTATGTGCGGGGACTGGTCATCGGGCAGGAGTTTCGGCAAGCCCGAGAAGCCGGATGGTATGCTGAAGGAGAAGACGCAGCTATCGTCGGTAATGACGGGCTCAACGATCTCTACGTGGTTGCCGCAGATATATTCGGTCTCAAGACATCCGTGGCTGTGGATGACACCCTGACGAAAGGGGCGCTGGCTATCCTTAAGCAAACACTATCTTAACCTCGATTTTCCGCCGAGCCCCAGATTGCGTCATTCGTCTTTCAAGCCAGATGTTTCAGGACTGCCATGCACGACTTCCCAGCTAATATCGGCACCAGTCGACACGAAAACGATATCATTGCCATTCTTGCCCGCCTTCAGCGCATCGGTCTTCCAGACAACCCGATCGCCTTGTATGGATCCTCCTCATTTCGGATCTGGAGCTCAGTCGCCGAGGATCTTGGCTCGCTGGATATCGTCAATCTCGGATTTGGCGGCGGCACGTACCTTTCTGCCAGCCACTACCTGCACCAAGTCCTTGTTCCACTGAAGCCAGCCAAAGTGCTGCTTTATTTCGGTGAGAACGATATTGCTAGCGACGGCCTCAAGGCTGAAACAACCCTTCGGCACCTGCAGGATTTGCGTGATCGCATCTCTCAAGCGTTACCACGCGCGGATGTGGTTGTTCTGGCGATCAAGCAAAGTCCAGCGCGCTGGATTTACCGCCATGAATTCGATCTCTTTAACCAAGAGGCGCGCGACTGGTGTAACAGTTGCGAACACACGACGTGGTTTGACCCGAACGTCGGCCTCATCGGGGAAAACGGACTGCCCATGTTCCGTTATTATTTGCCAGATCTGGTTCATCTAAATGGAGCAGGATATGCGGTTTGGTCGGAAGCGCTCAGAACAACCTCGGGTCTGCTGAACTGAGGCAAGCGGCAAACCTCTTGTAGCTCTTGAGCGGAATTGAACTGCTGGCCACGCAGATAAAAATGTTTACCAATCTCGAGTTTGACGTTACAGCCCTCTATTTTTGCGCGTTCTACTCAGCAGTACCCGCTGGAGATCTGGATGATCGTGACTAAAAATCAATTTGCACTTTCATCGAGCGGTTTCTGTCACCTGCAACTTCGAATGCTGTTACGGCATCATTGAGAGGAAAGGTTCCGGTGAGCAATGGTTTGAGATCGACGCGACGTTTGCCGATGAGATCAACGGCCAGACCGAATTCTTCATGAAAGCGGAATGTGCCCTTCATTTCGATTTCTTTAGCGACAACCATATTTTGCGGGATAGACACGTCGCCTCCGAGGCCCAGTTGGACAACTGTCGATCGCGGTCGCAAAACCTCTAGCCCCGAACGTACTGCACGCTCATTTCCGGATGCCTCGAACTGGACATCGAAATATCCTTTATTCGCTGAATAGGCAGAAAGATCTTCTGGGTTCTCCGCGACATTGATGACTCGATCTGCCCCGACCTCCAAAGCCTTCTTCAAGACTGCATCCATGACATCCGTCGCCACGATTTCCCGAGCCCCATGGGCACGTGCGGCGATGATGGCGAGCGCACCGATCGGACCGCATCCCGTTACTAGAACCCGCTTGTCAGCGAGACTGCCGACCCGATTGACCGCATGAAGTGTCACCGCGAATGGCTCGGCCATGGCGGCTTCATTGATAGATACGCCATCCGCCACCTTGTGGCATTGCCAGGCCTCAGCCACCAGCCTTTCACGGAACGCGCCCTGAATGTGCGGCATCGGCATGGCCGATCCATAAAAGCGCATGTTCAAGCAATGATTCTGCTGACCCTTCAGGCAATATTCACAGGCATTGCAGGGGCGGCTGGGCGATACCGCGACCCGGTCACCGACGGCGAGGTTTGAAACGCCTGCTCCCAGTGCCCGGATTGTTCCAGCGACCTCATGTCCCAGGATCATTGGCTCACGAAGGCGAACGGTACCGAAACCGCCATGATTGTAGTAATGCAGATCGGAGCCGCAGATGCCACCGGCTTCGATCGCAACCTCCACCTGCCCTGCAGCGAGGCTTTCGGCTTCCCGTTCTTCGATCCGCAGGTCTTTGGCTGAATGAATGACGACGGCTTTCATGGAGCTATCCTTACAGTACAGGTGTTGGCAGGACCACGCCCTCGAAATGGGCGGCGAGATTGTCTCGCACCAGCTTGCCCATGGCTTTGCGGGTCTCGATCGTGCCGGAGGCGTGATGTGGCTGGACAAGCACGTTGTGGAGATTAAGAAAACGTGGATTGAGTTTCGGCTCACCCTCGAACACATCGAGTGCCGCCGAGCCCACCGCGCCGGTTTCCAACGCTGTCAGCAATGCTTCCTCATCGATGTTGGATGCACGCGAGATGTTGATCAGCATGCCCTCGGGTCCCAATGCCTCGATGACGTCTTTGGAAACGATATGTTTCGTGGCAGCCGACGCGGCGAGCGTGACAAATAGGAAATCCGCGTGACGCGCTAGCTCGATGGGATTGGCGATGAACGTCATACCATCTGCATATGGCTTGGCATCGACGTCGCTGTAGGCGATATCCATATCAAAACCTTTGAGGCGCTTTGCGACTTCAAAACCGATGCGACCGAGACCAATCACGCCGGCTTTCCGGCCCCATACCCTACGCTTCAGGGGATAGAGACCCTTCTCTCGCCAGCTCCCATCCTTCACCCATGTTTCTGCGCCAATGATCCCGCGCGACTGGGCGAGCATCATGCCGATGCCGAGATCGGCAACGTCATTGGTCAGCACGTCCGGGGTGTTCGTCACGCGAATGCCACGCTCGCGGCAGGCCTTAAGATCGACCGCGTCGTAGCCGACCCCATAAATTGAGACAATTTCGAGCTTCGGAAGCTTATTGATCAGCTCAGCGGACGCGCCGAGTTCACCACGGGTCGCGATTGCACGAATTTGAGGGCCATGCGTTTCAAGAAATACATCCTTTTCCGCAGCCTCATAAAGCTTGCGAACGTTGTATTGCACTTCCAGTTCGACAAGGTCCCATTCCGGATACGGACCGACGAGCAGAATTTCCGGTTTCATCACCGTTTCCTCCATGACAATCTTATTAATTTTTTCTGTTGCTGCCGCAAAGTCGATCCAGCGATGCGAGCAATTGCTTCTGAAACTATTCTTTCGACAGGCTGCTCGATCTCAACAGTGACGACATCCGGCTCTCCGACAGGAATTTCCAGCGTTGCCAACTGGCTTTCAAGCAACGACAGCGGCATATAGTGACCGTCCCTCGCCGCCATCCTTGAGACCAGCGTAGAACGCGAGCCATTCAAGAAAACGAATATCAGCGACCGCCCTGCTTTTGCTCGCAAGAGATCACGATAGGATCGCTTGAGAGACGAGCAGGATATTACCGTGTTTCCTTCTTGGCTCAGTTCGGCACCAAGCGCTTCAAGCCAAGGCCACCGATCTGCATCGACCAGCGCGATGCCGTTGCGCATCTTTTCCACATTTTCGGTTGGATGACGGCTATCGCCTTCAATGAAACGATAGCCGAGAATGGAGGCCAACTGCTGGCCAACGGACGACTTGCCGCATCCCGAGACACCCATCACCACAATGGGTCCCCGAGCTCCATTCAGCTTAGAGGGAAACTGTAATGCCACCGTCGACATAGAGCGTATGACCGTTCACGAAAGAGGAAGCTTTGCCGGACAGGAAGACAGCAGCGCCGACAAGTTCATCGACATTGCCCCATCGGGCAGCAGGCGTGCGCTTCTCAAGCCAGGATGAAAACTCTTCGCTATCAACGAGCGCCTGATTGAGCGGCGTTTTGAAATAACCAGGAGCGATCGCATTCACTTGAAGGCCGTATTTTGCCCAGTCGGTGCACATGCCCCTCGTCAGGTTCTTCACCGCACCCTTGGTCGCGGTATAGGGTGCGATACCCGGACGGGCGAGTTCGCTTTGCACGGATGCAACATTGATGATCTTGCCGCGCCCTCGCTTAATCATATGCCTCGCAACTGCCTTGCCAACGTAAAAGACGCTCGAAATATTGGTTTTCAGTAGTTGCTCCCAGCGATCCGCTGGAAAATCTTCAAGTGCGGTACGAAACTGCATGCCGGCGTTGTTGATGAGAATGTCGATAGGGCCTGCATTTTGCTCGATGGATGCGACACCGCGGTTAACGGCTTCCTCATTGGTCACGTCGAAATCTGCGGTTTCGACAGAAACGCCTGTTTCCGTTTTCAGAGCTGCCGCTGCATCGGCGAGTTTGACCGTGTCGCGACCATTCAGAACCACCGACGCGCCGTGGTCGATCAATCCTTTGGCGAGCGCCAGCCCGATCCCCTGCGAAGAACCCGTGATCAGGACACGTGAACCGGAAAGGTCAAAAAGTGGAAAAGTCATCGGAACCTCGTTCCCTCAACAACGGACTGCATGAGCAAAACGGCGTAAAGAGCGTTACGCCGTTCAGGTGGGAGAGCACGAAACGCCTCATGCATTTCGTGCAGTTCTTGAAGATCAGATATCTATAACGAGACCTTTTGCCTTCAAAACAGGCTCCAGATTGCTAACTTCGATAACCGATTTGCCCTGCTTGTAGGCTTCGATATAACCTGCTTCGGCGTCTTCACGGATTTGAGAAAGTCTAGCCGACTCTTGCGCATCTTCCCGACGCACGACCACGAGCCCATCTGCGTCCCCGACGATGATGTCCCCGGGATTAATGATCTCACCACCAACGATGATGCTGTCGTTGACCGCCGCGATCGTTTCCTTGACCGTACCCTTGATGCAGACGCTGAGCGAAAACACAGGGAAACCGAGGTCTCTCAATTGTAGCGTGTCACGTACGCCTGTGTCTGTGACCAGACCGCCGATGCCCTTGGCGAGGCAAGCATTGGCCAGCACGTCACCGAAGGAGCCAGCTTCCTCGTACTCACCGGCGGAAACGACGATGATGTCACCGGGCTTGGCGTAGTTGATCGCCAGTTGCAGCATAATGTTGTCGCGCGGCGCGCACTTGACCGTGAATGCAGGGCCACACAGTTTCATCCGGTAATCAACCGGCTTAAGACGGGAGGAAAGTGCACCTTTACGGCCCTGTGCCTCGTGAATGGTGGCTGGCGAAAACTTCGAAAGCGCGTCGATGTCTGCCTTGCTCGGCCGTTCTGCGATATCTTTAATGTGGATCATAAAAACCTCCCGTGGTAAGGACGGCGGCGGGAGCGTCCCGCCGCTTTTATTAAGTTTAAGTGCTGTGGTTCAGATTGTGGCCGTGGCTTTGCCCGGCAGCATCAGGGAATCGGGTCGAACTTCAGCTCGGACAGCGGAACGACCTTGTCGGTTCGGGACATCTTGTACTCGGTGTTCGGTCCGAGCCACTTGTCCCAAATCTTGTTGATCTCGCCGTCAGAATCCAGCTTGCGAAGGACTTCGTTGATCTTTGCCGTCAGCTTGGGATTATCCTTTGCCATGCCGATGCCGATTGGCTGATACAGCATCGGCTCCTCGATCATCCGCATTGGTTTACCTTTGGTCTTGGATTCGTTGACGAACTTCGTCGTCGTCATCGTGTTGGCGACCATGCCGCGCGCCTTGCCCTGTTGGACGGCGAGGTAAGCGGAAGCTGTATCCTGGAATGTCAACGGATCGGACTTGTTGAGCTTGATCGACATTTCAGATGTAGAGCCTTTGGTCGAGGCCACACGCTGGCCTTCATAATCGGCCTTCTTCTTGCCCGCATCATCCACAGGAACGATCAGCATTTCCTTAGCCAGATAATAGGGGTCGGAGAACTGGATCTGCTCGGCCCGGCTTTGTGTGTAAGCGAGGTTGGCAACGGTGATATCGACACGACCGAGCTTTACCTCTGGTACACGGGCTTCGACCGAAACCGGCTTGACTTCGGCCTTCACGCCCAGTTCCTTGGCGATGGCGTTGCACAGATCGACGTCGAAGCCAGCCATTTCGCGGGTTTTCGGATCGGGTGCGGCAAAGGGAACGACATCCGCGAAGGTCGCGCAACGCAGTACATTGTTGTTCATGATGGTGTCCAGCTGATCGGCAGCCGCTGGCGAGGCAAGCACTGTAGAGGCAAGGATCGCCGTCAGTGTCAGGGATTTCCAGTTCATTTCTTGTTCTCCTCTTATGATTTTGCTTGGTATCAGTGGCGCAGATCGGACAGGAACCGCTGCGCGCGCGGATGGCGGGGGGTGTTGAAAAACTCTTCTGGCGTCGCTTTTTCAAGAATTTCACCGGCGTCGATGAACCAGATGCGATCGGCAACTTCACGGGCGAAGCCCATTTCATGTGTAACGCACAGCATGGTCATGCCTTCTGAGGCCAGCCCCTTCATGACGGCCAGAACTTCGCCGACCATTTCGGGGTCGAGCGCGCTCGTCGGCTCATCGAACAGCATGACGGGTGGCTCCATGGCAAGCGCGCGTGCAATCGCGACTCGCTGCTGCTGACCACCAGACAACTGACCCGGATAGGCGCCCGCCTTGTCAGACAGCCCCACCCGGTCGAGCAGCTTTGTTGCCTTTTCCTGCGCCGCCGCCGGTGAAACGCCTTTGACACGGATTGGCGAGATCGTGACGTTCTCTAAAACCGATAGATGCGGGAACAGATTGAAACTCTGAAAGACGAAACCGACGCGGCTGCGCAGAAGGTTGAGTTCCCTCGTCTTCGTCGCTGCGTGAATGTCCTGACCGTCAAGCGTGATGGACCCGCTGTTAATCTCCTCAAGCCGGTTGACAGTGCGGATGAGCGTGGATTTGCCTGAGCCGGAGGGCCCGCAAATGACGACCACCTCTCCGCGCGCGACTTCCGCGTCCACATTCTTCAAAACCTGATAGTCGCCATAGCTCTTGCAGACATTCGAAATACGGATTGTCTGTTCTGTCGAAGATACTGTCATGGCTGCTCCGTTAAGATTTTTGCCTGCGCCAAGGCCGCCTGCTGCGGGCGAGCGACCACGCCTGCGCGACGCTTGGCAATGCGGCGCTCGACTGTGTTGGCGAGATAGGTCAGGCTCCAGCAGATGGCGTAATAGACGATGGCCAGAATGAGGAAGACCTGGAAGGGCTGCGTCAGAAGCTGGTTGTTGACCTGGCTGGCCGCAAAGGTCAGGTCCGGCACATTGATAACATAGCCGAGCGTGGTGTCCTTGATCGTGGCGACGAAAGTCGAAATCATGCTGGGGATCATATTGTAGAGGGCCTGCGGCAGTATGATGAAGCGCATTGCACCCAGATAGCTGTGACCAAGTGCCCTTGCGGCATCCATCTGACCGGCACCGAGGGCAACGATACCGCCTCTGACGACTTCACTGAGAAACGCGCCCTGATAGACCACCAGCGTTGCCAGCATGATGGCGAAACTCGGTACATCCGCACCTGTCCAGAGCGGGATCAGGAAATAGGCCCACAAGATGAGCATGAGCAGTGGCACACCGCGCGTGACATAAACCAACACGGTCGCTGGCAAGCGCAAGACCCGCCACTTGGATAAGCGCGCCAGCGCCATGAGAATGCTGACTGGGAAAGCCAGCAGGATGGCAAGCGCTGAAAGAATGATGGTGTTCGCCAGACCGCCAAGCGGGCCGTTTGGATACTGGCCGATCAACAGCAGCAGCCAGTTGTCCTGAACGATGGTGATCATCTCGCCGATCATGCGCGCGCCCTCCATACCGGATCGAGGCGCATCGACAGATAGGAACCGGCCCCCATGATCAGCAGGGAGAAGAACAGGTAGAGGACGGTGCCGACCAGATAGATCTCAAAGGTCTGGAAGCTGAGATTTTCGATTTCCTTGATCGCATGCGTCAGTTCGGACGCGCCAATGACGAGAGCCAGACTGCTGTTCTTGAACAGGGACACACTGTGATTAATGAGTGGTGGAAGGGCATTGCGCACGCCTTGCGGCATGATGATGAAACGCATGGCCGAGATGTATCCGTGACCCAGGGCCTTGGCGGCTTCCATCTGACCCGAGCCAACCGAGCGGAGACCGGAGCGTAAATCTTCACTGAAATAGGCAGCTTGGCAAAGGCCCAGCCCCACAACGGCGAAAATGGCTTCGGCATTGTGGTCGGTCAGCCAATTGGTCAAGCCAGAGGGCAGCAGCGTAAAGATGCCGAAATACCAGAGCATCAATTGCACCAACGTCGGCACATTGCGATGGTAGGAGACGTATGCAGCGACAAGGCGGTCTCCGAAGCGGAAGGGTGAAAACCGGATGCCGAGCAAGATGAGTGCCAGCGACATCGCCAGCGACCACGACCCGAGGAAGATGACGAATGTCATCTCGATGCCGTGGATAAGCATCCCAATGTATTCCTGATTGCTCAAGATCGCCCAGAGGTCGAAGCCCTTCACGGCTTTAGCTCCTGCAATGCACCAGCATCGCCTGCAGCCTGCGGTCTGGCCGTTTGCAGACCACCCATCACCTGAAGCGTCGGGGTGATTTCCATATGTCCGATATTGACCGCAACCGGTGCGGCAATGGCAAAAGCGATGACATCGGCAATATCTTCGGCCGTCGGCAATTCGAAGCCATCGATAAAGCGCTCACGTATGCTTGGATCATTGCCGTGAACATGGTTGAAAATATCCGTCGCCACACGACCCGGGCAGATTTCCGTGACGCGAACACGCTTGCCGAATGCATCCAGCCGCAGCTGGTTCGACAGCATGGCAACGCCAGCCTTGACGGCATGGTACGTGGAGTTTCCGCCGAAATTGTAATTCCCGGCAATGGAGGAGATGTTGATGACGTGTCCGCGGTCGCGCTCCACCATGCCCGGCACGATAAGACGGCAAATGTGGAGGACGGCGCGCAGGTTTACATCGACGAGGAGATCAATGTCATCTGCATCTGCCTGCAGGAATTTCTTCGGGCGATCCACACCGGCATTGTTGACGAGAATATCGAACTGCACCTGGTTTGCGAGATCAGCGATGGCTGCCCGATCCGTGACATCGATGACATGGGCGATACAGCCTGTGCGCTGGGCCAATTGCTTCAATGCCTCGGCACTGCGGGCAATCGCGTGGACTTCAATGTTTTCGCGGCGGAACCGCTCAACGATGGCGGCGCCGATACCGGACGATGCGCCGGTGACCAATGCGGTCTTGTAATCGGAGAATGGCATTGTGATCCCCTTATTGTTGCCATGGAGCTTAGCGAAGCTTTTCTCGCTTGCCTAAGACCGATTACTTTTGAGGTAATAAGGAAGTTTTATGGAGCTTCAAAAGCTGTGTTTCAGCGCTCTCATTCAGCCTTGAAATTACGTAAGCGCATGCGGCTAAACGACGATGCCGATTGCAAAACGATCGCGAACGGATAAGCTCCGCCCATCACAAAGCAGTTTTACTGGCATGGACATCAGGCGTTTTAAATCATTTACAGTCATCGTGGACAGTGGCAGCATTACCAGGGCCGCTGACATTTTGCATCTGGCACAGCCAGCACTCAGCCAGCAACTTGCCGCACTCGAAGAGCATTTCGGGCAAAAGCTTTTGATACGCAGCCAACAGGGCGTGACGATGACGGATGCGGGCCATGCGGTTTACAGGCACGCGCAGATAATTCTTCGGCAAATGGAGCAAGCGCAGGCAGACGCATCGGCAGCCGGAAACTCTATCGCAGGACGCGTTTCCGTTGGTCTGGTGCCGTTCAGCAGTGCTGCGACACTTTCGGTCGATCTTCTCGCCGAGACGCGAAAGCGTCACCCGGGTATTCTAATCCATTTGACGGAAAGCGTCGGGCAGACCTATAGCCAAATGATCATGAACGGCCGCCTTGAATTGGCGCTGATCCACGGCGTCGGTCCAATCAAGGGTGTGCGTTTCGAGCCTTTGCTCAGTGAGGAATTCTATCTGGTCGCACATCGAGATTTCGCCATTGAGGCTGATGTAAAACCGGTGCCGATCGCTGCCCTTGATGGTCTCCCGATGCTGATGCCACCAGCTTATAACTTCGTTCGCCGGGCAGTCGATACGGCGTTCACCCGAAGCCGCATCAATCTTAAAGTCGTCGCGGAAGTGGAAATCGTCAGAACGCTTGCCCGCGCAGTTGCGAATGGCCTTGGCGCAACCATTATGCCAAAGGCGATTGCTAACCGCATCGTCTCCGAGAGCAAGGAACCCTTGATCTGCCGGCTCCTCTCTCCCCGTATCGAAGAGACTTTATCACTCTGTACCTCTGACCAGAACTCGTTGTCGGAGCCTGCGTTTGCGGTCAAAGACATTCTGATCGAGCTGACTGAAAAGCTGAAGCTTTAAGGGTTAACGGCCCGACGGAGCGGGCCATGCACCGGATAGAAATCAACGCATATCGTGGCAGTACTGAGCGATACGTGCGCAGCCTTCGCCCAGCATCTCCATGCTTGTCGCGTAAGAAATGCGGAAATACGGGCTCATCCCATAAGCGGCACCCTGTACGGTCGCGACGTGGTGCTCCTCGACCAGTCCCATCACGAAATCCACGTCATTTTCGATCTTCCGACCACCTTTCGTGGTCTTCCCGATCAGGCCTGACATGTTGGGATACAGATAGAAGGCGCCTTCCGGCTTATGGCACCGAATGCCATCGATTCCCTTCAGTTTATCAAGGACGAAATCACGCCGCTCGCGGTAAATGTCAGCTCGCTCCTTGAGCAAATCCTGGGGACCATCCAAAGCTGCAATCGCGGCGGCTTGAGAAACGGTAGCGATGCCGCCGCTGTTCTGGCCATTGACGTTGCTGATGGCAGCAATCAGTTCCTTCGAGCCGCTGGCGCAGTAGCCCAGCCGCCAGCCGGTCATCGCATATGCTTTTGATACTCCATTCATGGTCAGTACGCGATCGTAAAGCCGGGGCTCGACATCGGCAATCGTACCGAACTCGAAACCGTCGTAAACGAGATGCTCGTAGATATCGTCAGTCAGGATCCAGACATGCGGATGACGTAACATGACTTCCGCAATCGCCGCCATCTCGACCCTAGAGCATGCTGCGCCTGTCGGATTATTCGGAAAATTCAGGAAAAGCCACTTTGTCCGCGGCGTGATCGCCGCTTCCAGATCTTCCGGGCGAAGCTTGAAACCCGTCTGCTCGAAACAGGGAACAGCGACGGGAACACCACCAGCAAATTTAACGATGTCGGCATAGCTGACCCATGACGGTGTGGGAATGACCACCTCATCACCCGGATTACAGGTCGCCAGCATTGCGTTGAAGATTACCTGCTTGCCGCCACCGGATACAATGATCTGGCTGGCGTCGTAGGTCAGATTGTTGTCTCGCTTGAATTTTTGCGCGATAGCGGCCTTGAGGTCTGGCGTCCCGTCCATAGGCGGATACTTGGTTTGTCCGCCAAGAGCAGCTTCGTATGCGGCCTCGATGGCATGGCTTGGTGTTGGAAAATCAGGTTCGCCAGATGACAGGCTCACCACTTTAATCCCTTGGGCGGCGAGCTCTCTGGCGCGCTGCGTCATGGCGGCAGACGCGGAAATAGAGACATTCTTCAATCGATCGGCTGTTGAGGGCATCGACGTGATCCTTCAGTAAGACAGAAAAGCGGGGCGCATAAGGCCCGTTAAGATGCGAGTTCCGAGGCGTTCGTAAGTGTCGCCCCTGAATTGATGATTTCACTGCGCACAACACCGGCAAGCTCCAGCGAGCCAGGGGTATCGCTGTGAACCAGAATGGATCGGGCTGCCATGGGAATAATGGTACCGTCGATAGCCTCGACAGTGCCATCGGTCAGGAAGCGGCGGACACGCGCGCGCACCGAGACCTCGTCCTTGACCAGCGCACCCGGAAGGCCCCGCGCGACGAGGCTGCCCTTGGCGTCATAGGCCCGGTCGGCCAGAAACAGGGCCAGCGTCTTCAGCTTGGCCCGTTTTGCCGCCCGTTCGATTTCGCTTTCCGGCGTAACGAATACTACAAGCTCCGGGTCTACCATTGAGATGGCATTCATCATCATTTCAGCCAGAGCAGGGTCGCGATTGACCATGTTGCCCATCGCCGCATGAAAGCTGATATGCCCCACATTCACGCCTTCGCATCTGGCGATAGCGATCAATGCGCCGAGCTGGTAGAGCATCTGTTGGCGTAGCTCATCCGCCTGAAACGGCAATTCGCGACGACCAAAACCTGCACGATCCGGCAGACCAGGATGCGCGCCGATGCCGACGCCGTTCTGCTTCGCAAGCCGAACCATCCGCGCCATCGTATCAGGATCGCCTCCATGAAATCCGCAGGCGATATTGGCCGAAGAAATGAGCTTCATCATCGCTTCGTCATCGCATAGCCTGTAGGGGCCAAAACCTTCGCCCATGTCAGAGTTGAGATCGATCCTCATAAAGTCCTCCCCTCTTCCTCAAGTCAGCGCGTTGAGCGCGCGTTTGACCATCGGTACGGTTTGTCTGATATCCTCGAAGTAGCGCGCAACTGTCTGCTCTATCCGGCGCGCCTCCTCATGACTGGAGCGGACAAACCTGATCTTGCCTCCGGCACGTGCCTGTCCCAACCGCCAGAGATCGGCCTCGATCACACCGGCAATTTTCGGATAACCACCAGCCGTGTTCGCGTCGCTCATCTGGATGATAGGCTCCCCGCCCGGCGGAACCTGTACGACGCCGGGGACGACACCATGCGAGCGCATCTCAACGACTTCGGTCGGCTTGATAGGATCGCCGGAAAGGCGGTAGCCAGTGCGGTCACTGCGCGAGGATATGCGCCAGATTTGGCTCCAGAATGCTTCCGCATCATCGGCAAACAGATGATGTTCACCAGCGGGAATGGCCCGGATCTGTAACACTCCATCGACAATTGGCTGGAAAGCATCCGCCATTGCCTGCGATGGCTGGATGACCGCAAGCCCGCTCTCAGGCAAAGGCAAGTGATTGACCTGCGTTCCTGTGGAAAGCCTGTCATTTTTCTGGAGCGGTCGTCCTTCCACACCACCGAAATTACCACGCAAGGCCGTGCTGCGAGACCCCATCAAGACAGGCACATCCACCCCGCCAGCCACGGCGAAATAAGCACGGGCAAGACGAGGTGGAGAGCTCAGCTCCAAAACATCACCCTCGTTTGCAAGGTTGGCACACCAGGGTAAAAGCTCCCGGCCATTCAGCAATGGGCGACCATCTGCTCCAGTCACCGCAAACATGGATGGCCCCAGAAACCGAAGCTTGAATGGAAATGTCTGCACCTCGACGGCGGCGAGGTTATCGGCGTTTCCGACAAGAATATTGGCGATTTGCAGGGCCAGCGGATCCATCGCGCCACCAGCCGTAACTCCGATGTTACGGTAGCCCGGACGACCCAAATCCTGAACAGTGTTGAATGGGCCTGTTTCGATGATCTCGATCACAACTCAATCCTTGCTGGAACAAAGTGAACCGTGTCACCCGGCGCAAGAAGCGCAGGAGTAGCGGCGGAGGGATCAAACATTTGCAGATCCGCATAACCGATCGAGTTCCAGCCGTTGGGACCTGTCAGCATGGCGACGCCTGTCTGCATGCCACCGATTGTCACACACCCTCTTTCCATCTTGATCGATGGCACAGTTTTTCGTGGCATGTATATGCGTGCATCCAAGCCGTGCAGATAGCCGAAACCCGGCGCACTGCCGAGTGCGAACACACGATAGGTTGCTTCATGATGAATACGTACTACATCCCGGTCGCTCAGACCCGAAAAGTCACACAGCGCGGCAAGATCCGTGGCGTATTCCCCGCCATAATGAACGGGTATCTCGACCGTCTTTCCTGCCAGATCCACGCTGGAAGCGTTGTCCCACGCGTTCAGCAGACGATCCGCCACTGCCTCAGGGCTTTCCGGAGTTTCTTTGAAAATGGTCAGCAGGTTGGTCATTCCGGGAATGACCTCTGCAACATCCGGCCAGGCACCCGCTATCTGAGACAGAGCCCAGATCCAGCGTTGTGCAGCTAGATCGAACTTACCCGGCGCTTCCAGAAGGATGGATCGCGATCCGATAAACGATACGCGCGCCTGTCCTTTGGCTGGGTGGACCTGCAGGGCCTGCGTGGTGAGGATGCTTGAAGTCGCAATCATCGTTGAAGCTCGATTTCGAAGAGAGGATCACCGTAGCCGACAAGATCGTCCTGCTTTACAAGCGGATTGAGCAGCAATCCTGCGCACTTGGCGATCACAGGGACGAGAACAAGCCCTATTCGAACAGAACCAACGACCTCATTCGAGGCCACTTGCCTCGGGAATGGCCTGTCGTCGATTGTGTTTGAGGTCTGGAACTGGCCAGCCGTCGGCGCTTTCACCATGGCTTTACGGGCACTTCCTGTCCCCACTTTTGCGTCTACAGCGGATGATGCTCCCATCTTGCCGGAAGTTGGAATGAAAAGCCGAAGCTGCTTGTCAGCTGTTTTGATCTCCAGTCCTTCTACGCCAGCCGCCGTCAGCATGTCGGTCAGCACTGCAAGGGTGGCTGTGTCCGTGAGGTCAAGCTTGCTCATGGCGCGCTCCACGATTTGAGCCATTGCTCCAGAAAGTGGATATCGGTCTCGCCCTCAACGAAGGCAGCCTCCTCAAAGAGCGCACGCAAAAGTGGGAGGTTCGTGGAGATGCCTTCCAGACGGGTCTCCGCAAGCGCTACCCTCATTTTGGCAATTGCCTCGGCTCTTGTCGGTGCATGCACGATCAACTTGGCGATCAGCGAGTCGTAGTAGGGAGAAACTTTGTATCCCTCATAAATATGAGTATCGACCCGCACACCATCACTATGCGGCCAGACGATATCCGCGACGACCCCGGCAGAAGGCAGGAATGTGTATGGATCTTCTGCATTGATGCGACACTCAAAAGAATGTCCTTCACACAGGACCGCGTCCTGATCGAATGCCAGTTTCTGCCCCAAGGCGACTTTGATCTGCGATTGAACAATGTCGACACCGCTGGTCATTTCCGTAACCGGGTGTTCAACCTGCAATCTCGTGTTCATTTCGATGAAGTAGAAATTCCCTTCCTCGAACAGAAATTCGAATGTGCCGACACCGCGATATCCGATTTGTTTGCAGGCGTTTACGCATGCCAGACCGACCGGACCGATCACGTCCAGAGAAATTCCGGGCGCCGGAGCCTCTTCTACGACCTTCTGATGGCGTCTTTGCATGGAACAATCGCGATGGCCAAGCCAGACGGCGTCACCATGTGTGTCGCACAAGATCTGAATTTCAACGTGCCGCGGATGTTGAAGAAACTTCTCGATGTAAAGCTCAGCGTTGCCGAAGGCCTGACGCGCCTCTTCTCGCGTCAGCGCGGCGGCTTCACGTACGTCGGCCCGGTCATGAATGACCCTCATGCCGCGCCCGCCGCCGCCGCCGGCAGCTTTGATGATCACAGGGAAGCCGATCTCATCGGCAATTCGTGTGATTTCGTCGGCATCTTCAGGCAGCGCGGTATCAGGACCCGGCACACAGGGCACACCAGCGGCGATCATCGCACGTTTCGCCGCGATTTTATCGCCCATTGTCGAGATAGACTGGGCGCTCGGCCCGATGAAGGCTAGCCCGGCCCGTTCAACTGCGGCTGCAAACGCAGAATTCTCGGACAAGAAGCCGTATCCGGGATGAACCGCGCCGGCACCGGTCAGCCTGGCAGCAAGCAAAAGCGCATCCTGATTGAGATAGCTCTTTCCAGCATTTGCGGGTCCGACGCATAGAAACGTGTCGACGGCATCACCATAAGATGCTGCCTTATCTGCTTCAGAGCAGATACCGACAGTCCGCAGTCCCAGGTCATGACAGGCGCGCTGGATGCGCGCGGCGATTTCACCGCGGTTTGCTATCAAAACCGTATCGAAACCCGGCGCGGAACGGTCGAATTTCGTTTCCATCATCCAATCTCCGCAAGAAGATCGTTGGCGTCCACTTCGCCGCCATCGACGTCCGTAAGAAACAAAATCCGACCAGCGCAGGGCGCAGAAACCTTGTTGAATACCTTCATTGCTTCGATGATGAAAAGCGTTTGCCCTTCCTGAACCAGATCGCCCAGCTTGACGAAGGGCTCAGCGCCCGGTGCAGAAGCGCGATGTAGAACACCGAAGATGGGCGAATGCACTTTCGCTGCCGAAGAGCTGACGGATTTTGCCTGTTCTTCAGGCTGGACAGCTTCATTCACGGGCAACCGATGGTCCTGGGAAGGCTGATTGACTGACTTAATGATTCGAACCGTTACGTCCTTTTCCGTCACCGAAAGTTCGGTCACGTTGGAACGCGCTACGAAATCGATCAGCGTTTTTATCTTCGGCAAGTCCATAAGAATACCTGACAATGTGCAAGCCGCTAACGAGACATGTAGAAGAAGGCATGACGCGTTCGGCACGCCGTTTAGTAGCATGAGCGCTATCACAATGGGGTCAGAAGAACTTTTGATGGCCGTAAAGGGATGGCTCTAAAAATTTTCACGTTGCCGCGAAAAAAGCGATCGTACTTAAGCTCTTTCACCGGCCATCTGCCGTCGAAAGCCGTTTTGGAAAGTGCAGCGTTTAAGGCCCTGCCGCATCGCGACACGGTGCCGGCTATCGCAACGCTGGGTACGCCGCTGCCTCCGACGGTGCAGCGCCAGTTCGCGATCCAAAACAATGTCGGCGAGGAAATGTACGCCGCTATGATCGGCCAAAAGGACGTCGACGCGGCGCTTGCCGATATAGAATCGCGAACCAACGACCTGCTCGCCAATCTCTGAAGGTCCATTCTCCCAGACCTTCAACGCCACGGCCCGCTGCTATCCATTGAGCTGCGGGCCGTGTGCTTTAATCTGTGCCAGGTGGGAGGAGATGTGAAAGCGTCACAATGCCGCGTGTAATGTTTTGGCACGCGGTAATTTGGCACGCAGCCGTCCAGCACAAGCACGAATAGAACGACAAGCAATCTCGTGCCTTGATGGAGGTCAAATTGTTTGATGGTTTCAGTGCGGAGCTTCTGGCGCGCATACAGTTTGCGTTTACGGTATCCTTCCACTTTATCTTCCCAGCCTTCTCAATCGGCACCGCCAGCTATCTTGCTGTTCTTATTGCTTTGTGGCTGTGGAAGCGTGATACGATCTATCTCAAGCTCTTCGAATACTGGAAACCGATCTTTGCCATCACCTTCGGCATGGGTATCGTGATGAGTTACCAGTTCGGTACGAACTGGGCTGTGTTTTCCGACAAGGTCGGGCCGGTGATTGGCCCGCTCATGGGCTATGAGGTTCTGACCGCGTTTTTCCTTGAGGCTGGATTTCTGGGCATTGCCCTGTTCGGGCGCAAACGCGTGGGCGATAGCCTGCATATGTTTGCCGTTGCCATGGTGGCTGTTGGCACGCTCATTTTCGCCACTTGGATATTGTCGGCCAACAGCTGGATGCAGACACCGCAGGGTTTCACCATTGGTGAAAACGGGCAGTTTCTGCCTGCGGACTGGTGGGAGATCATCTTCAATCCGTCGTTTCCCTATCGCCTCGTTCACACCGTGCTGGCCGCATTCTTGACAACGGCTTTTGGCGTTGGTGCTGTCGGTGCCTATCACCTGTTGTGAGACAAGAGCAATCGGCAGGCGCGGGTCATGTTTTCCATGGCGATGTGGATGGCAGCATTCGTCACGCCAATCCAGATTTTCGTTGGCGATTTGCACGGCATCAACACGCTGGAGCATCAGCCAGCCAAGATCGCAGCGATGGAGGGGCATTACGAAACGCATCGTGACGCGCCGCTCATTCTCTTCGGTATTCCGGACGATGAGGCGGAGGAAACGAAATACGCAGTCGAAATACCGAGGCTGGGATCACTGATCCTGACCCATACGCTGGATGGCGAAATCAAGGGTCTCAAAGAGTGGAATAAAGACGACCGCCCCAGGGCGCTGATCCCGTTCATCACCTTCCGCGTCATGGTCGGGCTTGGCGTGCTGATGCTGCTTGTTGGCCTTTGATCAGCATCGACGCGACCAACACGTCGGTCAATCCCGCTCGAAGCACTGCCGTTGCGATATTTGCCGGACGATGGGCTCAGCAGCAATTGCGGCTGTTCTGGATAGAGCCGATCGCTGGCGGTATTGTTGGTGGCGTAACCTACCGCTGGCTGAGCTCAGAACCCAGCGGCCAAATCGTTGGTTCTGCGCCAGCCGAGTGACTGCTGAAATTGCCTCTTCGGTGCGTCTCTGCTGTCGTATAGACCGTCAACTGGACAGGTAGGGCCCGACCGCTGTGCCGCCCCTCCTCCAATTCGGTGAGAGGCTGTTCTCTTGCTCCAGGGGGCAGGGTTCAAACCGTATTTGCCGTCAAATAGACCAGTCGGCATCCCCTAGGTCCTGGCGGCGGAACCGGTAGATGAAAAGTCGCCAAGGCGGACGATATTGCTGGCGGGTTCGAGAGGTGCGGCAAAGAGGCTGTACCCATCCCGGCCTCGCCGTTTCGTCTCGTAGAGCGCACAGTCTGCGCTCTCCATAAGGGTCTCCGGGCTAATCATGCTCCCTTTCGACGAGGCAATCCCGATGCTCACTGTGAGGCCCAACTCAAGGCTTCCCCACGAAAAAGTCGTGGCTTTGACTGCGCTCACGATGCGCTTGGCGATAGCGGTCGCCTCCGCTACTGTTGTCGTGGGCAGAAGCAGGCCGAACTCATCTCCGCCGAGCCGGGCGAACACATCGCCTGGCCGCAACTGTTTCTTGATAACAGCGGCCGCGTACTTTAGTGCCGCGTCCCCTGCCGCGTGGCCATGCTTGTCGTTAATCGCCTTGAACCGATCGAGGTCGAAGAGTAGCATGCTGAAATTGACGCCCTCCCGTTTCTTACAAATCTCGGTCAGGCGGTTCATGAACATCCGGCGATTGGCGATCCCTGTCAGCTCATCCTCATTTGCCAACTGCTCGATTTCCGTTTGCAACCGGTCAACAGTGCAAATGAGAAACCCGAAATTCCAGATGATCGCGGCAAATAAGAACACCAGAAGATCGATCGATGCGGCCTGATAAAGCTGGAGGTCAGGTCTCAAGCCGGTGACGATGAGCATGTTGCCGCCGGCGATGATCCAATGCGACAATCCGCCTACGACCATGGCTGTGCTGGCAATAACCGCGCCCAAGTCCCGTCGACAGGGCCGCATTAGGTAAAGTGCCGTCAACGCGAGCGGGAGTGACTGAGCCAATGTGTAAACCGGATTACGGCCGTACCAGGGGTGAAACGTCGCCAACATCACAAGAATGCTGCCACCGAGAAGGTATGAGACATGGGTCCATTCCACCTTGTCGCCGTGCAGGCTACGTGCGCCACACCAGTTCAGATAAAAGCCAAGGATGATGAAGCCGTTGCCTGCTACCGTGTTGAGCAAGAGGCCGTTCTCCCCCTGAACAGAAAGGGCAATTCCGCCGACGACGCATGCACCGCTACCAGCCAGCCAAAATCGTGCAGCTCGCAGATCCCTGTATCTATAGGCGATCAAGCCCCAGATCAGGCAGTGCGAAAGATTGAGAAGCAGGACAACGAGGTAGAGCGTAAAGAAATCTGGCACGCGGCTTCCCTTTCGCAAATCATCGCAATGGCTATCCGCACTAAATAAAAACGGCATGAACATTTTAAGATGTATTTGAGCGAAGTGTCACCTTTTTTTGCTACCGATTGCCGTTCGACTGGGGGCGTGCTACGGACATGAAGTAGGGTGTGAAATTGAGTTCCTGGATAAATATTCTCGAGTCCTTCGCGGTATAAGCCGAGCCATCGTCAGAGAGATGCTCGGTGGCTTGCCGGGCTCGAGTTGTGCAGAAGCGATCTTCGACTGCCTCCAGCATCATGTCGCACACGTCAGAGCCGGAGATGCGTGCATTGGCGACTGCCGTCCAAGCGATGATCTCGTGGTCGAAGACGTCGATGATGAAGGCGAGACGAATGACCTCTTCATTCCAGCGGGTTGTTGATTTCCAGCTGGTTTTAAACCGTTTTTCCAATTCGCGTCAGCCACCGCATCCGGTGTAGTGAGTTGCGCAATAATACTTTTTTCCACGCAAGTGGATAACTGCGAAACGGAAAAATGGACTAAACTGATACGTAAACAAACGGTCTACGCTATAGTGCGGTTCCGTCAAGAACTGATGAAAGGTAGCGATGCCCACGCAGAATATGTCCGCGTGGCTGCATCAGAATTGGCCATAAAGCCTCCGAGGATCGATCACGTCCAGGCCGCTGGCGCGTCTATGTCGTTACTGACGGCGTGGCAGTTTTTGGTCGAGCTGGGCCATCGCGCACCAAGCCCTTTTCAATCGTTTGATCGCGAGCCAATTTCACTCAGTGGTAAAACAGTTTTGGTCAACGGAGCCGGAGGCGGCGTTGGGCATCTGGCGGTTCAGGCGGCAAGGTGGAGAGGAGCGCATGTGATTGCTGTCGCCTCCAGCAAGCACGAGGCGCTTCTGCGCAACTTGAGCGCGGAGCAATTCCTTCACTACACTACGACTTCTGTTGAGGCGGCGGCAAGGGATGTGGATCTTGTGACCGATGCCGTCGGCGGTCCGCACATCGAGCGCTTTTTAAGCGTTATTAAGCCTTGGCGGAGCGCTCTTTCTTGTCAATCCGCTCGGTTTCTCAGGTCGCGGCGAGGCATCTGAACGCGGGATAACAGTATCGTCGATACAGGAACGCGCGAGCGGCGCGCAACTGGCTAAGGCCGGCCACCTCCTTAAGACAGCACCATCCGCGTCGTTATCGACAGCGTCTATCCATTGGCGAAAGCGTCCGCCGCACACCAACGCGCCTCCCGAGGGAGCATCCAAGGCAAAGTCGTGCTGTCGGTCGTGTGAGACATCGATAACGATCGCCAAAGTTAAATCAGTCGGCAGTCATGGGCTGCTAAATTTGGAAGGAACGCTTCATGCTGTTGATTGTCGGATACGTGCACGTTGATCCAACTGACGTACCGCAATTTATGCCAATCTGAAGAAGCTTGCGGTCTCCACACGAAAGCGTGCCGGAAACTTTGCCTATGATGCGGAGATAGAGCATCTAGCTGCTGGACGGCGGCTCATATCAGAACGATGGGCAGACCAGCAGGCGCTCACCGCTCATCTGAATGCTGCCGATACCGCGTCAGAAACCGAATAATTGCTTGATATCTGGTTTACCTACCACCACGGTTCGTAGCGAAAAAGCTTGGTGATAGCATGATCGATCCTCTTCTTTTTATCGTCCATGCCTCTGAGGTGCAAAGCGTGCTAGTAACTGGATCATGCCCATCGCGCCCCATGTGATGGCGAACGACAGAATGACGAGTGCGGCAGGCTCATAGGCTTGTGCGACACCGACTTTCTGGATGTATGTCCCGAAGGCCGGGCGTGTAAGGAGGCTCGCCATCACGAATTCGCTGATGACGACGGCAAAGGTCAGGAACGCTCCCGACAGCACCGAAACAAGGATGTTGGGCAGGATGACCAGCCGGATCACGGTGATCGGACTGGCCCCCAAGATCGTGGCTGCATCCGTCAGCGTCCGCGCATCGATCGCTTGCAGCCCGCTATCGACCGCGCGATAGAAGTAGGGCAGCGACAGGGTCATGTAACCGCAAACGAGAAGTACATTTGAACCCATTTCCGTACTCGTCAACGGCAGGACCGACGACGACGAGAAGAGCCTCAGGTAGCCGAAGACAAGTACGATCGGCGGTACGACCAGTGGGAGCATCACGACGAGCTCAATCACCGGCTTCAACCAAGGCAATCGTAAACGGACGAAGTAGGCCATGGGAACGACCAGGACGACACCGAAGATGATGGTGCATATGGCGATTACTGCCGAGTACCCCAAAGTCGCGAAGAATTCTGGATCGGAAAAGACGGAGCGGTAGGCGTCCAGCGAGTAGCCGTCTCGCCGGATGCTTAACGAGAATTCAGCAGTGCTGATCAGCGGCAGCAGGAAATAGATTCCGGCTACAGCGATCGCCGCCCAAAGTAGAAGACGTAGGACGGTCTTCATCGCATCCACCTTTCCGCACGTGCGCGCAAGACAAGATAGGCCGTGATAGCAAGTGCAACCACCAAGACCATGCACAGCGCGAGGGCGGCCCCCAGCTGTTCGTTGTGCAGCACGTCGCCGCGAATTTGCGCGTAGAGCAGGATCGGAACAATGTTCACCGCGTAGCCCGTCAATGCGTACGCGGTCGCAATGGCACCAAAGGCGTTGGCGAACAGAAGAGCAAGCGTTCCGAGCAGCGTCGGCCACAGCACCGGCAGGCCGATGTGCAGCCAATACTGCCAGGCTGTGGCACCGAGCATCTCGGCCGCTTCCCTGCACTCCCGAGGGAGCCTGTCGACGGCGGGCATCATGATGGTGAGGGCAATGGGGACTTGAAAAAACAGGTAAGTGAGCACCAATCCAGAAAAGCTGGCAAGGTCAAAGCCGGACGCGTAGAGGTTGATGCCAAATACCTGTCTCAGTACTACAGTCACCAAACCCAGTCTGCCAAAGGTGGCGATAAACGCGAAGGCCAGCGGAACCCCCGAGAAATTCGACGCAACGCCGCAAAAAGTCATGATGATCGTTCTAGCCTTCCGGTTGCCGATACCGCGGCCCACGATCAAGGCGAGGCTCAGGCCAAGGAGCGCCCCGAGCACAGCTGTCGCCGCCGAAATTTCGATCGAAGTCAGGAAAGCGTTTGCGATTTCGGAGGTCGCGAGGTCTGCGAAGTTGGCCAGCGTGATACGGCCCTGCCGATCGACAAATGCATTGGCGAGCAATGCTACAGTCGGCATGATAATCATAACCGCCGCAAACACCAAGAAAGGCAGCGTGCCGACCAGCGCTGGCCAATCTGGACGGGGTATACGTGGTATTCGTCGTCGCTCTGACGGCTTTCCGGAGCGGGAGTGTCCCGCACCGGAGGTGATCTTATTCGACGTCTGGTCCAAGTTACTTGCTTCCTGCACCAACGGTCGCGGTCCATTCCTTAGCGATCACGTCGCTTGCCTCCACAAGATGCCCCAGCTCCGGGAAGACCAAGTTTGATCCAGTTTGTGGCAGCTTCGCCATCATCTCATCGGTGATTTTGCCCGATTCGCGCATCGCGTCAAAGCGGATCGGGTGGCATAGACCCTTGAGGAAGCCGCTTTGCCCCTCGTCAGAATACAAATACTCCATCCAGAGTTTGGCGGCGTTCGGGTGCGGCGCATATTTGCTGATGGCTTGCGCATAGACGCCGGCGACTGTTACGCCTTTCGGCACGATTGTGTCGAGGGGCGGGTTACCCTTAAAGTTCTGGTTATAGGTGATGCCGTTGAAGTCCCATCGCGTCGTGATCGGAGTTTCGCCTTTGGCGATCGACGACGCCGTCCCAAAGCCGGCAACAAGATTGCCAGCGTCCTTCAACTTACGATAGAACGCCAGACCGGCTCTAGCGGCTTCCGCCCCGGGCTGGGCACCGGTTGCCAGACCGGCAGCGTAGATGCTCAGGATCGCATTGTTGGCCGTGCGGGGATCGGCGGGGATCGATACGCTTTTCCGATAGGCGGGATCGAGAAGATCGGACCAGTCGCCAGGAGATTTTGTAACGATGTCCTTGTTGATGATGAAGGCCAGCACTCCATAGTAGTCGCCGTACCAATAGCCGTCAGGGTCTTTGACAACGTCTGGAATTTCGTCCCAGGTCTGCACTTTGTAAGGTTGCAGGAGGTTATCCTGTTTTGCGGTGGGGCCAAAGACGAGGCCAATGTCGATGACATCTGGGGCCTGCGGACCTTTATTGTCCATGTTGGCCTTGATCGTTGCCAACTCTTCACCTGAACCAGCGTTCGGATTGAGTTCGTTCACGGTGAGGCCGTACTTGTCCTTGAAGCCCTGGATCAGTGCGCCGTAGCCGCACCAATCATGGGAAACGGCGATCACGGTAAGCTGACCTTCGGCCTTTGCCGCCGCGACGAGTTCATCCATGCCTGCCGGTTGTGCGATGGAGGGCAGCCCGATCAGGGACGCTACTCCACAATATGCCAGTCTCTTCCAGTTCATTTAAATTCCTTTCTTGAAACGCGGCGCGTTACTCCACCAGCAAGGCGTCGATCGCAAATCGGTATAGGCATGGCTGTTAACGGAAATGTGACATTACGAGGCTAAATTTGGTTTTAATTGATATTCCGACATCGTGCTAGTCATTGCCCGGTCGGAACAATCGCTGAACCAACCCATTAGCTTTTGCTGGATACAGCGTCCCGCATCAAAAATCCTATTGATTTCAGCGGTGCGACACATGTTTAAAGTCGATGCTGCCGTAGTGGATTGACAGGCAGCTTAGTCTCGATTAATCCACAAAACATCACACTATGAACACCCAGCGATACTTACACTCGGATTGTTTGGGAATGGGAGGGCCCGTGGCGAGAATACCGGCAGCAAGTCGCATTAAAGCCATTGCAGACCTTCTGGAAGCAGAAGATGGTGTCAGTATCGCTGCGATGGCCGAGCGGTACTCGGTCTCCATGGAGACCATTCGCCGTGATCTCGCGAGCTTGGAAAAGAACGGGCTTCTCACCCGCGTCCATGGTGGCGCAATACCGACGGCGCGGGCCGCGCCTATCTCGATGCGCGTCAACAGCCTGAGTAGCCAAAAGGCCTCAATCGGGGAATTGGCGGCAAAGCTGGTCGGACGAGACGGGTGGATCTTCATGACGCACGGCAGTACGACCCTATCCGTCGCCAAAGCCCTGGACGAGGGCAGTCCGATGTCGGTTATGACCAACATGCCTGCTATCGCGGAGGCCTTGCATGGCGGTGTGCAACATCGTGTCACGCTGACGGGCGGAGAATACGACTACGCCGACGGGGCGCTTACTGGCCAACAGGTGCTGGACGCGATTTCTGAATGTGTTTTCGATACCGTGATCATCGCCGCATATGGCATCCATCCAGTGCATGGTTTGGTTGAGTCGGGAAAATACCTGCAGTACATGAAGCGCTTGCTCTTCCAGCGCAGCCACCGCCGTATTGTCGTCGCGGACCACAGCAAGTTCGGAGCGCCCGGCTCCTATATCTCGGCACCACTTTCCGAAATCGGGACGATCGTCACCGATGAGCCACCCCCGCCGGTTTTCGACGAAGCCTTCAACGAGGCTGGCGTTCGGGTGATCTATCCCGCAACCGTTAAGGATTACAACAATGCCCAATGAGGTACGCCACGTCGTGGTCATGGGGATCGACGGACTGCGACCAGATCTGGTCGATGACATAACGATGCCCAACCTTGTCGACTTGGCGCGGGCCGGCACGTGGAGCACCCATCATAAGACGGTGTTTCCGAGCGAGACTCGCGGTGCGCTAACCGCCCTAGCAACAGGCTCTGCCGCTGAGATCAACGGGATCGCCGGAAATCAGTTCTATGTACGTGACGGGTTCCCTGAGCAAATATTCACCGAGACGACGCATGATTGGTACGCGGCCGATGAGCGGCTTGAAGGAAAGCTGGTTGAAGCGATTTCACTGTCGGAAACGCTCCGCCGCGTTGGCAGACCCTTCGCGGTCATCGCGTCGAGCGGGCCCGGCGTCTTGCCCGCCCTGAACTGGAGAGGTGCCAAGCGCGATCAAGTCGGGTTTAATGTCCGCCATCCTCAGACGGCCCATCCGCATGCGTTTGCAGCGCGTGTCCACCGCTCGCTGAAGATTCCAGCAGGGGGCGTGTCCGCAGATGGCCCGAAGGCTGCTCTGAAGGTCTTCGAGCAGGAAGTATGGCCTTACAGCAAACCGGCAGTCAACATCCTGTGGTGCACTGAAGTGGATAGCGCGGCGCATCTCTACGGACTGGGATCCGATCAGCTGCGCGAGAAGATGCAGCATTGCGATGAAGTCGTCGGCGCACTTATGGCTTGGCGCGAGGCGCAGCCCGAACGCGACAGCATTGCGCTTTTGGTGGTCTCCGACCATGGTCACGTCACGATCGGCGGTCTGGTTTCCGTCGCGGATTCTTTATGTGCAGCCGGGTTCAAGGCGGCTGCTTCATTCGCAGACCCGGCGACCGACATGCTGGTGCGACCAGGGCGTGCCGCCGGCATCTGGCTGAGGAAAGACGATCCCATCTTGTTGCAAGAGGTGGCGAGCTTCATGACGGAGCAGGAATGGTTCGGTGGAGCCTTCAGCTGCGCGGGAGCGCCTGCGAGCAACCACGGTCGTGTCGAGGGAAGCTTGGCTTTGGAGCTACTCGGTGCCGGCGGTGCCCGTGCTCCCGATCTGTTCGTCCATCTCGGGAATACGGTGGACGATGACGTGGCCGGCGATATGGGTTCGGTGTATTACGATGCTGGAGACTATAATCTGCGCCCGGGCGGCGGCACCCACGGCGGTCTACATCGGGGCGAACTGTCTGCAGTTCTGGCCGGATACGGGGCAGGACTGGGACGAGGAAGGGTTTCCACGACGCCAAGTGCCATCACCGACATCGCGCCAACCATCCTGTCGCTGCTCGGTATTCCACAGCCGCGGACAATGACAGGCCGCGTGTTGCGGGAATTGACAATGGATGCGCCGGTCAAGATCGAGCCGGTGTCTGAAGAGTTCCGGTCCATCGGGACGCGGAAGGTGACAGCCTTATCTGGGATGAGGGTCATGGGGCACCTCTACATGAGCGAAGGCCGGATTGCTCGTGGCACTTAATGCTGTTTTTACTGCTCGTAGTGGTAGGAACGCAGCCTTTGCCAAAGGGATGCACGAGCTGGAGCGATAAGTAACAATCTTGATCTGCATTTTACCACCCTCAAAAAGTCAGAGGAGAGCCTTGCATCTCGATTTCCGTCGAGGACTAATCCGATAGAGCAAAGAAGGGACTCGGACGAAAACTTGGACCACCAGGAGGTCTGCGCATTGGTTGGATGGCTCGCGCACCGAGGTTTTAAGAGCCCCAGAAACAGGCGGCGCTTGAGCGCTGCCGCACTTATCACCGCTATATCTCAACGACGATAAGACGCTGGCTTAGCCAGGTCGTTGGACTTTAAATGCATGGGTTCGAGAATCTTTACCGGAAACGAGGACTTCAATGGTCGGTCGATCCTGCCGTCCGGACTATCCGATTGGTTGAAGCAAGTCGCGGTCCTTGCTCTTTGCGGTGGAGAGGAATTGCCCACGAAGTATCCGATCGGCTACGTCTATGCCACCCGACGTTATACAGCTGGCGGAATGAGCCGCTCGGTCATGAGTGCTGCCCCATCCATGAAACACCGCAACACCTTTGCGCCAGCGTCCGAGCGCGAATACATGAACTACCTCCTGGGTGGTCCAAGTTTCCGTCCGAATCTAGTTCTGTGCGCCTAACCAGCTTAGTTCCGTATGGTATCCTGGTCCTTCCACATGTGGAGGCATCTTACAATCAATGGACGTGAATAGTCGCAGGCTCCTTCGCTATCTTGCTCACCGGCATTACGGACGGTGTCGAGTATGCAGATAGTTTATCACCCCCGAAAGTCGCTGAGGCCCTTCGACCCCAGCGCTTCACTTCATCACTGGCGCGATGTCAGATCGTCGGGCAACTCGGCATTGTGGTAGTTGCGATAGATGTCGCGCAACACCTTATTGTCGAAATTGGTTTTGACCCATCCGTCGAGCCAGCCTTTCAGCGCGGTTTCACCCTTCGGAATCCCGATGCCAAGATTGGTTTCCTTCTGAGTGAACTTCACCTGCAAAAGATTACTCGTCATCTTCTTGTTGATCCCGTTGATGACCGCCGACTGGCTGGACAAGATATTGACTTGGCCGGAGACGACAGAAGTGATCAGTGTCGCGTCGTCCTCGAAGCGGACGACATCGGCACCCTTTGCCTTTGCCGTGATGTCCTGGTCGTTGGTCGTCGCGCGGGTCACACCGACGCGCTTACCGTCGAGATCTGCATAATCCTTGATCGCGACGTCGGCCGGGCCAGCAACGACGAGAGCGAGCGTCGCGTAAGGGACCGAATAATCGATCGCCTTCTTGCGTTCCTCTGTGATGCCGAGCGAAGAAACCACCATGTCAGCCTTGCCCGTCTGTACCGAGGGAACGCGCGCAGCATTTGTGATTTCCACCAGTTCGAGCTCGACGCCCAGATCTTTGGCTATCAGCTTGGCGGTTTCGACGTCAGAGCCTGTCGGCTTCAGGTTTTCATCAACGAAGGAATATTCGGGGGTGCCCATCGCCACTGCGATTCGCACCTTGCCCGCCTTCTTGATATTATCAAGCACGTCGGCATTGGCGGCGGATGCAAAGGCCAGCAGGCCAGCTCCAGCGATAAGTGCCAGTTTCGAAATTATTCTTGTCGGCATATGAGACTCCTCTCTCGTTTACCTAATCCCGCGCTTGGCGCAGGCACTCCTCCATGGATTCAGAGCTCTTCGGCCATGAATTCCTTTAATTCCGGCGTCTGCGGATTTGAGAGGATATCAGCCCCTCCCGTCTCCCAAACTTTTCCGGTATGCATGTAGATGACGCGGTTGGCTGCCCGCTTGGCAAAGCCCATCTCGTGAGTGACGACGATCATCGTCATGCCACCCCGCGCAAGATCTTCCATAACGCGCAGCACCTCGCCCGTTAGCTTCGGATCAAGCGCCGAGGTCACTTCATCGAACAGCATCACCTTCGGCTGCATGGCGAGCGAGCGGGCGATCGCCACGCGCTGCTGTTGGCCACCCGAAAGCTGCTCGGGATAATTATCGATCTTCTCCGACAAGCCAACTTTGGCGAGAACCTCCCTCGCGATCTGGAACGCCTCGTCCTTATGCATCGACTTGACACGACGCGGTGCCAACATAATGTTTTCGGCAACCGTCATGTGCGGGAAGAGATTGTAGCTCTGGAACACCATGCCGATGTCGCGGCGCAGCTCCCTCAAATCTAGCTCCGGATCTTGTACGTGATGGCCGCAGACCTCTATCGTTCCGTCCTGGATCGTCTCCAACCGGTTGATGCAGCGAAGGGCCGTGCTCTTGCCAGAACCGGACTGGCCGATCAGCGCAACCACTTCGCCGGTGTTGATCTCGAACGAGACGCCTTTCAGCACCTCCAGGACACCGAAGCGCTTGACGACATTGGTGAGTTTAACGACGGCCGGCATTGAGTTTCCTCTCGAGCGAACGGCTCCAGACCGACAGCGGAAAACAGACGCAGAAGTAGAAAAGCGCTGCAATGCCGAAGACCAGAAACGGCTGAAACATGGAGTTGTTGATGACCTGCGCTGCACGCGTCAGCTCCAAGAAGCCGACGACGGATGCGAGGGAGGTGTTCTTGACGAGCTGCACAAGGAAACCGACTGTCGGTGGCGTGGCGATTTTCAGCGCCTGTGGCAGGATGACGTCCCGCAGTGCCTGCCATCGCGAGAGCCCAAGGCATTCGGCAGCTTCAAATTGGGTCTTGGCGATGGATTCCACCGAGCCGCGCCAGATCTCGCCGAGATAGGAGCTCGAATAGACCATCATTCCGAGACCGGCGGCGACCAGCGGCGGCACCGAGACGCCGAACACGCCAAGCCCAAAATATAGCAGGAACATCTGGATCAGCAGCGGTGTGCCTTGGACGATCTGAATATAGATGAGCGCCGTGCGCCGTAGCCAGCGGAAGCGCGATATCCGGGCCAGCATGACGAAAAAGCCGGCAAGGCCGCCAAGAATGAAGGCGAGCGCGGAGAGCACGACCGTCCAGAGCAGGCCGTCGAGCAGGTAGAAAAGGTGATTGGTCGAGAAAGCGCCGAGCATCATCACCTCACACGCCGAGCCCGAGCCGGCGGCGGCGCGGGAATGCGATGAGGCCAAGCCCGAAAAAGGCAGCACGCATCAGATAGGTGATCGCGATGTAGAGAAGCGCCACGACGAAATAGGTTTCCAGCGAGCGGAAGGTGTTCGACTGGATGTTGTTAGCAATGCCCGTCAACTCCTCAGCCGAGATCTGCGAGCAGATCGAGGTTGACAGCATCATCAGAATGAACTGGCTCGAGAGTGCGGGATAGACGCGCTCGATCGCCGGCAGAAGGATGATGTCGCGGTAGATTTGGAGCTTCGAAAGACCTAGCGCTTCTGCGGCCTCGATTTGGCTAGGATGGATAGAATCCATGCCGGCGCGAACGATCTCGGCGGTATAGGCCCCGACATTGATGACCATCGCGAATACTGAGGCCGCGATGATTGGCAACCGGAAACCGATCGACGACAGGCCGAAGAAGATGAAGAATATCTGGACGATGAACGGCGTGTTGCGAACCGTCTCGATATAGATGCTGACAATGCTTCGCAGGATGGCTGAGTTCGAACGGCGGCCAATAGCGCAGGCTACACCGATCGCCATGCCGATGATAACCGTAAACACCGTGATCTCGATTGTCGTCAGAGCACCGGATAGAAAGTCCTGCCAGTAGGGCAACAGTGCCCCGAAATCGAACTGATAATTCATAATTCCTCCCTGCGCTCCGGGTTTTTCCGGTGCCAATGTTTTATTATGTGAGCCAGACGTCATCGACGGGGATGACGGTACCGTGAACGTCGTTCGATGCTTCCCGTGTTAGGAACAGGGCAGCCCGTCTTACCTCAGATCCGCGATGGCGATGTGGTCCATGTCGGTGAAGCTCTTGTTGTCACCGGCCATCGCCCAGATGAAGCTGTAATTCTTGGTGCCGACACCCGAGTGGATAGACCAGGACGGAGAGAGGACTGCCTGCTCGTTGGCGATCAGCATGTGGCGGGTCTGCTGCGGCTCGCCCATGAAGTGAAAGATGCGCTGATCGGCTTCCAGGTCGAAATAGAGATATGCTTCCATGCGCCGGTCATGGGTGTGCGATGGCATTGTGTTCCAGACGCTACCCTGCTCGATCATGGTGAAGCCCATGGTCAGCTGGCAGGACTGGCAGACTCCCGGGTGAATGAACTGGTAGATCGAGCGCTTGTTGGCGGTCGCCGCCTCGCCTGTGACCAGATGGCGGGCGTTGTCGCGGGTCAGGAGAACCGTCGGATGCGCCTGATGCGCCGGCGCAGAGACAAGGTAGAATTTTGCCGGGGTGCCAGCGTTGTCACTCTCGAAGAGGACATCCTTGGCACCCTTTCCAACATAGAGGCAAGCATATTTCGCCAGCGCATGGCTCTTGCCATCGACAATGATTCGGCCTGCGCCACCGACGTTCAGCGCGCCTAGTTCCCGCTCCGCCAGGAAGGTCTCCTGACCGATTTGGTTCGGTGCGCCAAGCGTCAGGCTTTCGCCGAGCGGCGTCACGCCACCAATGACCATTCGGTCATAATGCGAATAGGTGAGCCGAATCTCGCCGCCTGAGAAAATCGTCTCAACTAGAAAATGGCGGCGTAGCGTTTGAGTGTCGTAGTCGCGAACGGCCTCTGGATGGGACGCATGACGGACATCAATCGTCATTGATTTTTCTCCTTCTCTTTTTTGGATGCCAGCGGAGAATTTGCATCCTCGATGTAATAGTTCGGATCCCAGAACACGGCCTTCTCGACTTCGCCGAGCAACTTGCCGAGGTGAAAGCCCATGGCGGCGGCTGCACCGGCCTTGTCGCCGGCCTTCATACAGTCGATTACTCCCGAATGCTCCTCGATGACGCGCGCAAGACGCCCTTCCTGCGGCAGTGTCAGCAGGCGGTAGCGATCGGAATGAACCTTCACCTGCTGGATGATCGCCCACATACCAGGGAAGCCGGCGATATCACTGATCAGCTTATGAAAATCGTTGTCAACAACGTGGAAGGAGTCGAAATTACCGTCACGCACGCAGGCTCTGAGATCATCTAGATTGCGCTCCAGTGAGCGAATGCCGGCCGGCGTTATCTTCTCGGTGGCGATAGAGACGATCGTATCCTCCAGTGCCTTGCGCACTAGGATCGCCTCATAAAGTGCCCTGCGTGGAATTCGTGAAACAAAGGTCCCTGCTTGCGGAAAGACGTCAACGAGCCCATCGTCGGAAAGGCGCAGGATCGCCTCGCGGATTGGTGTGCGACTGACGCCGAACTGTGCCTGCAGTTCTTTCTCATTGAGAAGGTCCATCGGCTTGAGACGCAGTGAAATGATGTCGTTGCGTAGCGTGTCGTAAATCAGAGTTGCAGCGCGTGGGGCGGCTGCGCGCTCATAGGCGGGGTAAGTGACACCGGCGATCGAGCGCTTCTTGCGGGCTTCGCTCATCGCGTCATCCTGCGCATGTCAGCGATCATGTGGCCTAAGTTATACTTCACCCTTAGCCCCTCCCGTTGGCTCACAGGAAGTAGTATATTAATATCCAAGTGAGCGCAAGCCGATCGAACCAACGATCATGAAAGTAGCCTTCCAGGGGTCGGTTCCGGTTGGGGGCTCATCTGGTCTAAGCTGTTGCGGCGTTGGGCCAGAGATATTCGCCGGTCAGTAATATATGTGAGACCGGGTTCATTTCCATATTTGGCGTTGACCATGTTCATGGCCTCGCCCTGCCGGGCTGAAGGGAAGAACTGGCCATCGCTCGATGCGGTCGTCCCCATGCCCCAGAACCGGGACATAGGCAGCTTTGCCTGCGCAGCCACCACCATCGCCAGCGCCTGGTCCATTCCCTCGCTTTCGACATGCCACCGGGCAAGGCGCGAGAGCTGCCAGTAATCATGCGTGTTCGTGGCTTCCGCCATCTTGCGTAGTCCCAGATTCAGCCCTTCCGCGAGCAGGACGTTGAGCAGACCGATCTGGTCGCTGCACGGAACCCCGGTTCGCAGATGGGTGAAAGCCTCGGAAAAACCGACCGCAGCATCGACTTCGAGCAAGATGTCGGTGATCCGAACTGGCGGCATCCGGCGATAGAGGTCAAGTATCAATTCCTCGGCACTGTCCGGAACATCAGCCGTCAGCCGGTCGATCCGCAAGGTTCCGTCCTCAATGCTGCCACGAGGGATTGTTCCGTCACGCGCTGCGCGTGCCAGCCTCTTCAGACCATCGGCGAGCCGAGCCTTGCGATCTGTCAGCCAAAGCTGCGGATCGAGGGGAACGGCGAGTCTGGTGTTCGTCTGTGCTGTGGTCAATGGCACCAGGACCTGCTTGAGATCGCCATATCGGCGCGAATGATCGAGCCAGATGTCACCGGATCGGAAAGCATCCCGCAGGTGAAACAGGACCGCCACTTCCCAAAGACGGTTGTCGCCCTGGTTTGGGGCTCGAAGATGCCGGTGCCATTTCGAATTCGGCCGCAGGAAAGTTTCGGCTGTCGATGGGGACGCTCGCATTTCGCCGATGGCTTTCGCTGCCACCACCAAGGGCTGAGCCACAGACGCCGCCTTGAGTTTCAGGCACCGCAACATGCGCGGCGCATAGCGGCGGAAGCGGTGATATCCCTGTCCAACATAGGCCAGAGGCTCATCTGCAAGCGTATTGCTGAGCTGAACGCCGGTCGCAACCAGTTGTTCATGGCAAGCGTCACAATCGACAAGGTTGCAAAGCGTTTCGGCAGTGCCGAGGTTATCCATGGCATCGACGCGGCGATCGGCGACGGCGAATTCGTCGTTCTGGTCGGGCCGTCGGGCTGCGGCAAGTCCACCCTGCTGCGGATGATCGCCGGGCTGGAGGACATTTCCGGCGGTACGATCTCGATCGGCGGAAAGGTGGTCAACACACTGCCGCCGAAGAGCCGGGACATCTCCATGGTCTTCCAGAACTATGCGCTCTATCCGCATATGACCGTCGAGGAAAACATGGCCTTCTCGATGACGCTCGCTGGCGCCAGCAAGGCCGAGAAGGAAAAGAAGGTGCGCGAGGCCGCCGAGATCCTCGGTCTGGAAAGCCTGCTGCAAGGCAAGCCGAAGGCGCTCTCCGGTGGCCAACGACAGCGCGTCGCCATGGGTCGCTCGATCGTCCGCAATCCGCAGGTGTTCCTCTTCGACGAACCGCTCTCCAATCTCGACGCAAAATTGCGTGTCCAGATGCGCGGCGAGATCAAGAGCCTGCACCGGCGCTTGGGAACGACGATGGTATATGTGACGCATGACCAGGTCGAGGCGATGACCATGGCGGACCGCATCGTCGTCATGCAGGCAGGCCGCATCGAGCAGATCGGCACTCCGCTCGAGCTTTACGACCGGCCGTTCAACGCCTTCGTCGCCCAGTTCATCGGCTCGCCCGCGATGAACCTGTTTCCGGCGACCGTATCCGCCGGCCAGCTCGTGCTGGAGGGCGGTCAGGCCTCCGGTCTCACCGCACCGGGAGGGGCGAGAGAAGGCCAGAAGCTGCTCATCGGCAAGCGCCCTGAAGAAATCGCCCTCGGCCCGGAAGGGTCACTCGAAGCTACCGTCGAGAATATCGAGCCGACCGGTTCGGAAACCTTTCTCGAACTGAAGCTCGGCAGCCAACTGGTCTCGGCGGTTCTGCGCGAGCGGCCATGGTTCGAGGTCGGCTCTTTCCAAAGGATATCTCTTGGTCAGGGCGCGGTACATTTATTCGATGCGGGTGACCGGCGGCAACGTCTTTTTCCCTAAGCTTTGCAATTGAACGTTAGCCAAACGCATCGTTCGGATTTCTGGAGTGGCCAACTGTTGAGTCGACAACAAACAAGACTGTGTGCTCAGACAAACGCGGTTAGCCATCTGCGGCGAAAAGAGATGAGTGCTCCTCGGCGAAGGAGCGGTCACGAGTCGTTCGACCGGGCTTGGCCTCCCTACGGTGCAAGCTCTTTTGGAACCTTGCCTTTCGTTTCACGGCAAAGAGCATCGTTCAGGGAACCACATCGCCCACATTTAAAACGTCCGCTTCAAGTAAATGTACTAGAGTAGCTACCTTCGGTTCAGGCAGGCGTCGAACGGGAGTCTCCACGATGCGCGGCGCGGGCACCGCTTTGCCAAACACTCGCGCATCTCCTCCTTGCGGGAGACAATGAGAGTCTGCCTCGTCATAACGATCATTCCATTCCCGATCAGGGCATACAGGATGCAGCGAACGATCCACGGGCCGGATATTCATTTTTAGCATTTGCCCGTTGCCGCGAGTAAAAAGTCTAAGAATGCCTTTATACCGAGGCAAGAAGGCCTTTCGGCGCAAAGCCACTATTTCATTGGAAGAAACAATCCATTGTGAAATGAGGCGGTTCTCGCTTCCACGAAGATGGATGATTATCACCTCGACAACAAATTTGGTGAGGATCCGAACCATGAACAACGAGCCGTTTAAAGCAGCTCAAACGCCTCAAAAACTCGCATCATTGACGAGCGCAATCACCTTGGCAGTGATTCTCGCGACCCCGGTCGCTAACGCTGCCGATGTCAGCGCCCCCGCACCCGAGATGACCTATCGTACGATCGAGATTGACGGGTCGAAGATCGCCTACCGGGAAATAGGCTCCCACGATAAACCGGCAATCCTTCTGCTACACGGCGTGCCAAGCTCATCGCGGATGTACGAAGATTTGATGAAAAGGCTCGGGAACGAATATCATCTCGTCGCTCCTGACTATCCAGGGTTCGGCAACAGCGACGCCCCTTCACCGCAAGATTATACGTACACGTTCGATCACCTGGCTAAAACAATCATCAAGCTGACCGACACTCTTAAGCTCGATCGATATGTGCTCTTCATGCAGGATTATGGTGCTCCGGTCGGAATGCGCGTTGCTATGGCGCGGCCCCAATCTGTGATGGGGACAATCTTTCAAAATGGCAACGTCTACGAAGAGGGACTCGGCCCCATGTGGGAGAAGAGAAAGGCATTCTGGAACAACCGCGACGACTTTCAAGCTGAGGTCGTCAAACAACAGCAGTCGCTCGCTGTAACGCGGGCGCGCCACCTTGGTACAGATCCCAACATCGAGGCCTATAATCCGGATCTGTGGATGGACGAACACGCATATCTCAACAGACCCGGGCAGGAACAAATCCAGTCCGACCTGATTTTCGACTACCAGAACAACATCGCGGCGTACCCGATTTGGCAAAGCTGGTTGCGAGCGCACACACCATCAACTCTTGTCATGTGGGGAAAGTATGATCCAGCATTTACGGTCGCTGGCGCCGATGCCTTCAAAAAGGATTTGCCGGAAGCAGACATTCATATTTTGGATGCGGGTCATTTTGCGATGGACACGAAGCTGGACGAAGTGGCGAGCTTCACCCGAGCATATATGGCTAGGCTTCCCCGATGAATCTAGCCGAGGCCGGTTCAACAAGCGGCGCGCATTTGAGATTTCGCCCCCCCCAGGACCCGCATTAAGACAATGCCTGATGAAATCGCTACCTTCCAGCGATGATACGTCCCTGTCGGGATTTTGCTTATGAAGCACTTCGATCTATGTGACCTCACGACTGCTCTGATCCGTATAAAATCGCCGCAACTACAACACAAGCCGGCGCATCTCGGAACACTTAGCCAATCGGCTCTGGCTCGTGTGACCTCAGATTTCCGAAAGAGAGTATTGCACAAAACAGCGATGGTCGCCGCGGTTACTTGATTTTAATCTCGATCCCGATCACGCGCTTTTCGCGCGAATAAAGGCGTAGCTTATGACAGAAAGAGATATTCAATACGCGAGCGATGTCGCCTTTACGCCGGCCGTTAAAGACATTCAAGTCAGGAAAGGGTCACGGCGCGGTTACGAGCGGATGGAAACCGGCGGTTCTTGGCAGACCGAGATAACGGACGATCTAGCAGCTTTCATCGAAAGCAGAACGACCGTCTATCTAGCGACCGTTAACTCTGACGATCAGCCGTACGTCCAGCATCGGGGTGGTCCGCCTGGCTTTCTCAAGGTTCTAAACAACAGAACGATTGGCTTCGCCGATTTCTCAGGCAACCGTCAGTACATTACCCAAGGAAATCTTGTCGACAATCCAAAGGCTTTTTTGTTTTTGATGGACTACACCTACCGCCAGCGTGTCAAGATTTGGGGTGAAGCGAAAGTAATTGAAAACGACCCGGATCTCGAGGCTCGTCTCAAGCCTGCAGATTACGATGCCCGCGTAGAGCAGGCGATCGTTTTCACGG
The DNA here is from genome assembly GCF_001422245.1 of Rhizobium sp. Leaf262. Classification (GTDB taxonomy): domain Bacteria; phylum Pseudomonadota; class Alphaproteobacteria; order Rhizobiales; family Rhizobiaceae; genus Agrobacterium. The sequence goes on along the minus strand of NZ_LMMM01000017.1, from coordinate 118,370 downwards.
TGACGGCATGGGATGCGAACTGTCCGCAACATATCCCCCGAATGATAGACGAGAGCGTCGTCAAACAGCTGCTGTCGGAAAAGGAACGAAAAATATCAGAACTCGAGGGAAAAATCGCGCTGCTCGAGGCACATACTGGTCCATCAAAGTAACTATCATCGCAGCGGCCTGCCGCCGGCTGCTCGCCAGGCATCATCGATGCGTTATCAAGTCAGTTGGCTACGAAGCGTCTGATGGTGAATTTCTGCTTGTCGAGAATTAGAAATCTGCTCTCGTTCTAGATCGCCTCCGCGCGTTCTATACAGAGCCTGCTGATCCCAGCCTCATGCGCTACTAAGGAGCACCCGCGAAACATATCGACTTGATTTGCTCCGCGTAGCGCGACTGACCCTCAACAATCTAAGGAACGAGCCATGAGTGAATTGAAAATTGCCGTCATTGTTGGAAGTACCCGGATGGGTCGGTTTGCGGACCACCCCGCGAGATGGGTTCACGAAATTGCGGATCGACGCCCCGATTTGAAGGTCGAGATCCTCGATCTGTTGGACTTTCCCATGCATTTTTTCGGTGAAGAGCGAGCGACAACGGTAGAAAGTGAGACTGCGGAGCGATGGAAGAGGACACTCCGCGAGTTTGACGGCTTCATTTTCACCGTAGCAGAATATAACCATGCGCCGACGGCTGTGCTTAAGAATGCAATTGACCTTGGAGAGTTCATCCATAAGCCCGTTGCTTTCGTCGGTTACGGCGGCGTTGGCGGAGCTCGCGCCGTTGAGCAACTCCGGTTGATCTTCGTTGAGATGAGTGCTGTCTCTGTCAAGACTGGTGTTCACATATCCTTCCCCGAATACTTATCGGTGGTGAAAGACGGCAAAACCCTAGGTGATTACCCTCATTTGGGTGAGGCCGCACAAAATCTCCTCGATCAGCTTACCTGGTGGGGACGCGCCCTTAAGGCTGCCAGGGTGTCTGCGCAGACCTCTCACTCTGCCTAGATGCAGACCGACGCGTCAAAAAAATAGCAAGTCTCGGATTGCTTAACTAAGGCTGGGAGCGGAGCGAAGCGTTGCGCCTCCAGCGCTCTGGCCGCATCCCACTACCATGGAAATTTGGAGGAACCTCAATGACCACTGATTGGCCGCCACTATCACCTTATCAAACTGGCATAAAGGGGCTATGTCCCCGCTGTGGACGAGGCCACTTGTTCCAAGGTTTCCTCACTCTGAAACCCAGTTGTGAGGTTTGCGGCCTGGACTACACGTTTGCCGACCCGGCGGACGGCCCAGCTTTTTTTGCGATCTGTTTTACCAGCGTGCCAGCTGTCGGCATAGCGTGTTGGTTAGAAGTCGCCTACCAGCCGCCTTTGTGGGTCCACCTTTTCACGTCTCTACCACTCGTTATGCTAGCATCTATCTTACCACTCAGGCCCTTGAAAGGTTGGCTGGTGAACAGCCAGTATTTTTTCAAAGCTGAGGAAGGAAGAATTGACCGCGGCACCCAAGGACAGTCCGACTCGAAAGACAAAGCGACGGTCGACCGCTGATAGTTATTTTTTTAGATGCAGCGCAGCTTGAGAGGACACTCCGGCGAGCACGTAAGATCGTTGGATCCAATGATGCATAGCTCAGAGCGTCGCGCTCCGTTCCTGACCGCCGCACAGTGGGCAAGGGTCAGGCTAGACGTACGAGAGGATCAGGCTCCCTCGGCTTACGCAGCCTGACACTCGCAATCATTACATTCATCAAGCGAAACAATGTCTTCTTCGGCGCAAGGCTTCAAAGTCTCGTTCGCGAGCCGCATTATGTTGGCTACCAAAGCGAGAGGCTGCAAAATGTACGAAGACATCATTATTGCGCGTTGGCTTGAAGAAGCCATGACATCCAACAGACGCTCCCCGAGCGGCTTCGACGGAGCGATACCTTCTGAACTGGAGAAGCATGAAGCGCATGCTATCTCCCAGCTTGGAGCCGAGAGGTTTGGCTATTTGCGGGACTATTATGAGCAAATGATAGCACGCCCATTTTGACGAACCCTCGCGATCACTCATGAAAACTTGGTTTGAAAGGAAAGTCTTAAATGAAAACCGTTTCATATACACTTGAAGTAAATCCTGAAGGCGTTGAGCCTGTGCTGACGGCAGAGCACATTTGGACGGGTCTCGAGATGAAGGCGAACAACGCACTTCCGTTTGTGCCTGGGATGTCACGTTGCGACGTCATCAGTCGTTCGGATAATGGCCTGTTGCGTCAGATCAGTCTGCCGACTGGCGATTATGAAGAACGAATAACCTTTTTCCCACCCGTTCAGGTTCAATTCGAAAGGGTCGGGAGTGATGGCTTCATTCAAAATACGATCAGCGAAAGCGAAAAGGGGCTTTGGCTGACTTTCACTTTCAGCGTGCCGTTTGCGGGAGCTGTAGAAGGTTCTGATGAAGAACGCGTTCAGGTGAACGAGATGCGTGGCAACTACATCGCCGCCGTCGTGTCGACGTTGAAGAAAGTCCGAGAGCTTGTGAGTGATGGAGAGCTTTAAAGTCGAACCAGTTCGGTCTCGCCGCCGTCTTTGGCCATGCTGCGCAAATTCAATCCTCATGGCTTAAGGATACTTATTTTCGTGCTGTCCCATCTTCCCAGGCCCTGTTCAATACTGCTGCTGCAGAAGATGTTTTATATAGCCGTGAACGGCCGTTTCCCCGCCGCTCAACTGCGGTCCTCGCCGCAGGCGCCTGCCCATCGCAGGCTTTGCTGCCTTCGGTACCGCCACCGAAGGCAGCTTTTTTTTTGAAGCTTCAATTTCGGTGCAGACGTTCCTGAGAGGAACTTTCACTCAATCGATTGCGGACGACCAAGGTAATAAGGACGAGGTGTTATCCCAGTCCCCTTCAAGCCGCAACCTTCGCTCGCGTCAGATGAGCTCCAATTCCGTGAGATGCGTAGCTAGATTCGCCTGTCCGAATGGTAGAAGCCAGCGAAGTAGGACCGCGGCCAGGGATAATCTACTCAAGGGATCGCAGAGTTCGGAAGTGTCGAACGCGAATATCTGCCTAAGTCACTGTGACGGGCTCCACTTGGAGATCGTCACAGGCGCCCCCTTGTAAGCCGGAGTTCCTGATCTCGGGTCGAAATCGGATAGCGCCATCACCTTATTGAGTTCTGGATAATAGCCTGCGACCGAACCTTGCGGAATGTTGTATTCAACCGCTATGAAACCAGTCAGAACACGTGATTTCAAAGGTTGGCCGATGTCCATTCCAGCGACCTGAACTTGCTCCCCTTCGGTGATACCGCGTAGGTCCATATCGGCTTTGTTCATAAGAATCACGTCCCGTCTGCCAAAAATGCCCCGATAACGGTCATCCATATTATAGATGGTCGTGTTGTACTGACCGTGGGCGCGGATGGTCGTCAGAACAAGGCACTTGGGGTCGACCAATCGCGGATCGTCCTCAAGCCCTGCCGCAACCAGAAAATTGGCTTTCCGGTTTGGCGTATGCCACTCACGTCTCGATGCAGGGATATCCAGACGGAAACCGCCTGGCTTGCGAACTCTGAGATTGAAGTCGAAGAACTCAGGAAAGACGATCTCGATTCTGTCTCGGATGCGGTCATAGTCTTCCACCATCTCGTCCCATGGTATCTGGTAGCGTTCCCCAATTGTGGCTTTGGCAATCCCGGCAATGATCGCTGGCTCTGACAGAAGTTGTTCGCTCGGAGGTTTGAGGAAACCCTTCGAGGCGTGAACCATCGACATCGAGTCCTCGACTGTCACGGATTGTAGCCCGGTGCCTTGCTGATCTTGGTCGGTTCTGCCGAGGACAGGCAGCAAGATCGATGTTTCCGCCGTCAGCAGATGAGATCGATTGGGCTTTGTAGCGATATGAACGGCCAGCTCAAGTTGCCGCATGCCCTCGAACACAGCATCGGGGTCCGGCATAGCGACAGCAAGATTTCCTCCGAGGCAAATCAGTGCTTTGGATTTCCTTGAAATAATCGCTTTTAGGCTCTCGACAGCGTTATGGCCTTTCTCCGCCGGTGGTCTGAAGCCAAAAGCTTTCTCGATGCCGTCCAGAAGTGCGGCGCTCGGCATTTCTGTGATCCCGACAGTTCGATCCCCCTGTACGTTGGAGTGCCCGCGCAACGGGCACAGGCCGGCCCCCGGCTTTCCGATATTTCCGCGAAGCATGAGGAGGTTCGCCAATTGCTGGACGATTTCGGTTCCAGCGAAGTGTTGTGTCACACCCATCCCATAGCAAATAATAACCCGATCGGCCTTTACATATGTGTTCAGTGCGCTCTCGAAATCCTCACGTCCTAGGCCAGAAGTCCGGTAAATCTGGTCCCATGTTGTTCCCTCAACGTCGGTCTTGATTTCATCAAGTCCAAAGGTATGTTTATCGATGAATTCGCGGTCGAGAAGGCCGGCGCCACCATCCTCGATTTCCAGTAGATCCCGCTCGAAAAGCAGTTTTATCAGTCCTTTCAATAGCGCAATGTCGCCTCCCGTTTTGATTTGATGGTAGGAGGATGCAATAGGTGTCGAGGAAAGAGTAATCATCTCGACAGGATTTTGCGGAGCCGCAAAACGTTCCAGCGCTCGCTCACGCAGCGGATTGAATACCATGATCGGGACCCCTCTTTTGGAGGCGTCGTGCAACGTGGTCATCATTCTCGGATGATTGGTTCCAGGGTTGTGACCGATGCTGATGATAAGGTCACATTTGTCGAAATCAACCAACTCCACAGTTCCCTTGCCAACTCCGATCGACTGGGGAAGCCCGACCGACGTCGCCTCGTGACACATGTTAGAGCAATCGGGAAAATTGTTCGTGCCAAAGGCGCGAACAAACAACTGGTAGAGGAACGCGGCTTCGTTTGAGGCGCGGCCAGACGTGTAAAACTCGGCCTGATTTGGATCTGACAACTCGCTCAACCGTTGCCCAATCGTATCAAATGCCTGCTGCCAGGATATCGCTTTAAAGCGATCGCTTGCTGCATCATATACCATCGGTGAAGTGAGGCGCCCGGAATCTTCGATGCGATGGTCACTCCAGTCCCACATTTCAGATACGGTATGGAGCGAGAAAAACTCGGGATCCGCCCTTTTTCGGGTGGCCTCCCATGTAATCGCCTTTGCTCCGTTTTCGCAGAACTCAAATGCGGAGGTATGGTCGGGATCTGGCCACGCGCAGCCCGGACAATCAAACCCGTCCGGCTGATTTGCTTTGAGTAACGCGTTAACGCCGGTCAAAGAGAGTTGCTGTTCTTTAAGGGTCCTGGCAACTGCTTTTAAAGCACCCCACCCTCCCGCCGGCGCGCGGTAGTCTTCAACACCCTCTAGCTTGTCTTCCGTCATGCTAGCCTCCGATCGGTTACACAACAGAGATGGAAGCCGTATCTTTCGTCGATGTCTTGATCATCACGGTTACGATTTGTACGGGAGCACATAGCCTCAAAAGGGCGAGCCTCTCAACAGCTAGCCGCTTGCGGCATCTGCGATGCCAGTCTCATCCATACGCTGTTCCGATTTCAGCAACTATGAGTTCCGGCCGTTGCCGCTAGTGGATGGGCTCTTCGAATGACACCTTTAGAGCAGTCGAGTGATCAACCACCGACCTCATCAATCAAAGGAGAACGACAATGTCATACGACAGGATTACAGCCCAGAATTCCGCAGTACTTTTCGTCGATCACCAAACAGGCCTAGCCAACGGCGTGCAGACCCAAAGCCCGCCGGAGTTCAATAACAACGTCAAAGCATTTGCCACTCTTGCTAAGATCTACAAGCTGCCGACAATCATTACGACCAGCGCTTCTGATGGTCCAAACGGACCTATCATGCCGATCGTGACAAACCTTCTTCCAGACGCGACCATCGTCCACCGCCCGGGCGAAATCAATGCTTGGGATAACAAGGACTTTGTTACCGCAGTTAAGAACACCGGGCGCAAGAAGCTGCTGATCGCTGGCATCTCGACAGAGGTTTGCCTCGCTTTTGCAGCGTTATCAGCGAAAGAAGATGGTTATGACGTCTATGCCGTCATCGATGCTTCTGGAACGTGGAACAAGATTGTCGAGGACGCCGCTATTGCACGTATGGTGCAAGTCGGCATCAAGCCAATCACCTGGGTCGCAGTAGGCGCAGAACTTCTCGGCGACTGGCGTTCGGAGCTCGGCCAGGAGCACGCGCAACTGATGGGCGATCATCTCCCATTCTCTGCCAACAACATCTCCGGCTACCTTGCAGCCAAAGGGCAGTGAGGGCGACGGCAGAGGGCGCTGTCTGGGGGCCATTTCATTGCCCGCAGACAGCGCCCTCTGCCGCATCACCATCCACGCATCCAGATATGAGCCCATGATTTTCAGTCTACTGCTTGGTCAGCAGTTGTTGAGCTAGGTTTACGGATTACAGAGGTCTTTGAAATGGAAGTTGGGATTTTCAGCATCGGTGAAGTCACTGCCGATCCTTCGACTGGAAAGGCGCAGACGGAGCACGAAAAACTCCAGGCTATGGTGAAGATCGCGGTCCATGCCGACAAGGCTGGGCTAGACGTCTTTGCGATCGGTGAACACCATAATCCACCCTTCGTCCCGAGTTCCCCTACCACCATCCTGGGCTATATTGCCGGTCAGACAAAGCAGATCACATTGTCAACGTCGACCACGCTGATTACGACCAATGATCCTGTAAAAATAGCAGAGGATTTTGCAACGCTTCAGCAGCTTTCGGCGGGCCGCGTCGATTTGATGCTCGGCCGCGGCAACACGACCGCCGTCTATTCTTGGTTCGGAAAAAACGTTGAAGACGCGGTAGCTCTGACCGTCGAGAATTACGGTCTCCTGCACAGGCTCTGGCGAGAGGATCGTGTTGATTGGGAAGGTAAGTTCCGTACCCCTTTGCGCGGATTCATGTCCACACCTCGGCCGTTTGGAGCGAAGCCGCCCCTTGTGTGGCATGGATCTGTATCCAATCCCGACGTTGCCGAAATCGCGGCGTATTACGGCGATGCATTTTTTACCAACAATCTCTTCGGCCCGGTCGAACATTTTGGTCAACTTGTGCAGCTGTATCGCGAGCGCTTCGCCCACTACGGGCACGGCACGGCTGAGGAGGCAATCGTCGGCGCTGGCGGACAGATCTTCATGCACCCAAACTCTCAGGACGCGTTGGCGCAATACCGGCCCTTTTTCGCCAACTCCAGGATTTATCGCGGTGCTGGGCTCGAGCAGGTCATGGAGAACACCTCCCTGGCTGTCGGAAGTCCCCAGCAAGTAATCGACAAAATCCTGACTTTTAGAGAACATTTCGGCCATTACCGCCGCCAGCTGTTCACGCTCGAAATGGGTGGGGTTCCGCTCAAGACCGTGCTTGAACAAATTGATCTGTTGGCCGAACGAGTTGCGCCAGTCCTTCGCCGCGAGATGTCCACGGCACAGCCTATTTGAGGCTATATCTAATTCAGGGCAATTACCAACATTCTCACAACTATCGTCATCAAAGATCAGTTCTCAACTTTGGCAGGCTCCAACGCCTCACCATGCCGATCCTGTAAACGGGCTGATTCCAAGGCTGGGCCAGAAGCTATTGCGCGGTCTCGGCTCTACGAGACCATCGCCCCCTACGGCGCTACACGCTGGCGTCCAAAATGCGGCGGTAGCTTACAATACCCTGAACCCCTCCACGTTTAATTATTGGCTGGCGAAGGCACGATGCTTGTAGGTCTCGGCAAACCGTGGCTCTACGATACCAGAGCGCCGAAGCACTTAGTCCGCGGCTTACTTTCGGCTGTGTGTTGTTGTCACACAGCTTTCGAATTCTGAAAAATGCGGCGCCGCAAGCGTCGCGCGAAATATCATGAACTGCAAGAACAGGCGTTTCTTGGCTGAGGTCGCCAAGAACGATCATCCAATGGCTGAAGCCAATGTGTCGCCGGATCTTGTGAGTACGCACCTTATAGCGAAGCCCGAACCCGCTGGACTGTTGCAGCGGGCGGAAGAAAGCATTTGCGATTTGCGAGCTTAATTAACGCTCCAGATACACTATTCTTATGGGTGACGCTCGGCGAAGAACTCGCTGTCACCCGTAAGAATTCAGCTTGACACTGGGTCTCAACGACGAGCGGAGAACATCACCATGAAGAACTAAAATCGGAGACCTCCAGTGACGAAGAATCCATTAACACCGATTATGCGTATACATATCCGACTGGCGACTGAAGCCAGGGGGGCATCTATCGATGAAAGTCTGCTCGCGGAGGCGAGCGAGCTTGGATTAACTGGCGCCGAAATTGACGCCGCGATGCGCGGAGCAAGTTTCAATGCTGTGACAGATGTCGCGGTCAAATATGCCCTTGCTGTCCGCGAGGGTAACGACGCCGCGGCCGACGCTGCAAAGAAGAAGCTGATTGCTTTCACCACAATGGATGTCAGCCGGCAGATCAACGAAATGCTGTCCGCACCGATGTAGCAGCCGGCATTACAGCTATATCAACACCATGTTTCGTGCCGATCCCGCGATGCTATTGCAAACCGAGGATGCAACGAAGTAGCGAAGTTATTCAAGGAGGGGAACGCATGGATCGCTGGCAAGCCATGAAAGTATTCGTAAAGGTCGCGGAAGCAGAGAGCTTTGCGGACGCTGGACGCCAACTCCACATGAGCCCTCCTGCCGTTACCCGCGTTGTTTCCTCGCTAGAGGATATCATTGGAACGCGTCTTCTGACGCGCACCACCCGATCCGTGAAATTGACCGAGTCCGGTAACAGGTATTTCACCGACTGCCAGAGGTTATTAGCGGATCTTGCAGACGCCGAAGCGGCAGCTGCGGGCGCATTCGCGAAACCCACCGGTACACTCTCTATCACGGCCTCTTCCATGTTCGGCACAATGTTTGTGCTACCCGTGGTCACGGAATACTTGGATGAATATCCAGACGTGATTGGACGGTGCTTATTTTTGGATCGCGTTGTAAACATTGTCGATGAGGGCATCGATGTGTCGATACGTATTGGCCACTTGCCGGACTCGGGTTTTTCTGCCATTCGAGTTGGCTCCGTGAAGCGGGTGATCTGCGGATCTCCTGACTATTTCGATCGGAATGGCGTTCCTCTCACCCCCTCGGATCTGTCTCGTCACCGAATTGTCGCTTCAACGAGCGCTTGGTCATCATTGGAGTGGCGTTTTGGTTCGGAGCAAAAGACGGTCGTGCATGTGAGCCCGCGTCTTTTCACAAGCACGAACGAAGCAGCGATTTCCACGGCGGTCAAGGGATGGGGCCTTACTCGGGTGCTTTCCTACCAGATCGCCCCGGAGCTCGAGCGCGGTCAACTTCAGACAGTTCTGGCTGATTATGAGGAAGAGCCGCTGCCTATACACGTCGTTCACCCCGATGGACGTCACGCCTCTGCAAAGGTGAGAAGTTTTGTGGATTTCGCCGTGGCAAAGCTCAGAGCGAACCGGCATTTTAGCTGATGCGTTTTCGACCGCGCGTTGTCGCGCGGTCACCGTGTTCCAGCAGCACGAGCACCCTCCGGATCTACTTTGCGGCTTCTTCGATGACCTTAACGACTTCGTCCGGGTGAGAAACCATAACGACATGGGACGCCCCGCTCACAACAACGGTTTCTTTAGAGGATGCTCGCTCGGCCATCCATCCCAATGCCCTCGCTGGAATGTTCTTATCCTTCTCACCATAGATGAAGTAGGAGGGAATTTCCTTCCATGCGGCACCTGGAGCGGCCTCAGTGAGGGCTGACAGCGTTACAGGGCGCTGTGTATCTGCCATGAGAGCGGCGACGGCTGCCGGGACATCGGCGGCAAATTGCCCATGGAATTTTTCTTTAGCAATATACATATCTTTGCCTCCGTCTGCTAAGATGACTGGTTCGTCGAGCGTCGGCTCCAGCGTGCTACCGGGATACTTGGCGCTAAGATCCGCAGCTGACTCGCCGATGTCAGGTGCGAACGCTCCGACAAAAACTAACGCCTTGACGTTCTTCGCGCCGACGGCGGACGCACTGATGACAGCTCCCCCATAGGAGTGGCCCACGAGAACCACCGGCATTTTGATGCTTGAAACGATCCTTGCAACGTAATCGCCGTCAGTTTTCACGCCTCGAAGGGGATTTGCAACGGCAACGACTTCGAAGCCGTCCGCGTGCAGTCGCGAAATCACCCCATTCCAACTCGAAGCGTCAGCGAATGCACCGTGAACTAACACGACGGTCGGCTTGGGCGATTGTGCGCCGGCCGGCGCTGTAATAGCGGCCGCGATAATTGCCGCGGACAGTACCTTCTTGATTGTCAGCATTTCGATCTCCTTCTTAAAGAGCTGGTATTTTCATTTCTGGTCGCTAGCCTTTCCCACTGACTAAACCGCAGTGCTCTATAGGTGGCAGCGGTCAGAGTGCGAGTTCTAGCGGGCCGTCATCTACAAGATCGGTCTGAGCGGGATATGCACTGCAAATGAGGACCTCCTCATCTCCCACGGCAGCCTGAGGCAGCGTTTTATAGGCTACCTTTCCCTTCACTATCCGAGTGGCGCAGGTCCCGCAGGTTCCACCTCGGCAGCTGTAATCCGGGGATAATCCTTCAGCCTCGGCAAGCTCCAACAAGGTGCCACTTTCTGGACGCCATAGTGCTTGCTTTCCAGATTCCGTGAAGACAACGGGGACGTCGTTTGCCGAGGGAAGAGCACCTTCAGCCGCCAATGAGCCGATATCTGGACGACGCAAGATCGAAGCCGGGCCGAAGCTTTCGGCGAAAATGCGCTTGTCTGCTACGCTTAGCGATCGCAGCCCGTCATAAGTATCTTGCATGAAAGCGGCTGGACCGCACAAATAGAAGTCGAAGTCCCCGAATGGCAGGACCTTTTTCAGAAGAGCGATATTTATGCGGCCGATTTCGTCGTAATCAATCTCTTTGACGGCCTCTTGTTGAGAAGACAGTACCCGGATCAATGATACGGCCCCATCACTTTGAGAGACCAGGTCTGCAAGTTCTTCAGAAAAGCCCTGTTCCGCCTTACTTCGCGCGGAGTATATCATCCACGTCTTACGCATCTTCTGCTTCCGCCGACCCTCATAGACAATGTGTCGTAGCATCGCCAACATGGGAGTAATCCCCACTCCGGCTGCTAGTAAAACGGCGGGACGCTCTTCTAGGGGGTCGATTGTGAATCCACCGGCTGGCGCGCGCACCTCAATGAGTGAACCGACATCCAATTGGTGCAAGTGCTGCGAGACGCGCCCCTCTTTTTTTACGCTAATCCGGTAACCAGCGTCTGACGGCGCAGTCGAGAGCGTGTAGGTTTTGATAACGGGATCCTCATCATCCGTAAGTAAGACACGGATTGGAAGATGTTGTCCTGCCTTATGAGGGATCAGGCCCGCTCCGTCGCTTGCCGAGAGGTAAATTGATCTGATGACTGAACTTTCATCGACAACCCGATCAACCTTGAATGGCCGCCATGCCTTAGCGAGTTCCGCGGCTTTCAAACGTTCACCGACTTGGCTCCAGTCTCCTGTCATCGTTGAAAACGGGCTCTCCCCTCCATCTCTCGTATTCCAGCGAATCGGTAGCGCTCCGCGGCGTCGTACGATACGCTCTGGGCGAAAGGTCCAGAGCCTCTCTGCGCCCTGGAACGCGGCAATTTCAGGTGATTCGAGGAGAACCTTTGCCCGTCCGGACAGCTGAAGAACATCACCTGAATAGGCGTCGAGAAACGTCAATCCAGCGCGGCCGTTCAGGGCAAAATTTCCAAGGGTGTTAAAGAAAAAATTGCCGTTGAAGTCAGGGATCGTGAAGACCCCGTCAGCGCCTACCCGGACAAAACCCGGCTTTCCTCCGCGATGAGACACGTCGACTTGGCGGTCTCTACCAACCTCCGCATAAGAGGCAACAAAAAATGTATCCGCCAAGCCTATGAGAGCTCGAGCCTCATCATCGAGACCATCTAGAGTCTCCACAACCGGTTCGAAAGCGACTGTTGGATCACGCTCAAAGTGGTGGTCACGATACTGGATGTACCTTGGGCAATTTCCATAGCTATGGATTACTTGCAGATCGAAGCCGGTTTCAGTGTGTCGACGGATATTTCCGTTGAGCCTGTTTCGTCTGCGCGTGTGAAGCTCGATGCCAAGAACGCCAATTGGCGCACCTTCGTGGGCACCTTCAAATGCGGGATCGGACTGATCAAATTTTGTCGAAATGCCAAGCGTATGCTCATCGCTCGCCTTGAGGAAGCCTGGATACCCGGTCAGAAAGGTTGCCCACGGATTGTCCTGACGGTCAACGGCACCAACGACCAGGAAGGGAAGTTGAGGATAAAACTTTTGATGCTGCTCTAATAGACGACTTCTGATGTAGCGGCGCCCTACATCGTACATCTTTTCCACGACCCCGACGGACGATTGGATCTCAATCTCGCCCCTGTGCCATGGCGCTTCCGGCAGTTCGTAAACAATCTTTGCATCAGCCGCCATGACAGTCTCCAAGGGTGCGTTACGCTGCTAGGCCAACCGGCGTCTTTCCGAATTCGACGAAGCCCGGAAGAGACTCGACACGTTCGAGCCAGGCGCGAACATTGGGATAGGCGGAAAGGTCTACGTTGCCCTCAGGAGCACGTGCCGTGTAGCTATAGATCGCGACATCAGCAATTGTGGGACGGTCAGATACAAGCCACTGACGGGTAGCAAGTTCCCGATCCAAAACAGAATAGAGCGCGTGAGCACGTGCAATGACTTCGTCTGCATTATACTTCGCACCGAAGACGGTGATCAAACGGGCGGCGGCGGGACCAAATGCAATCTGTCCTGCGGCAACTGAAAGCCAACGTTGAATGTGAGCAGCCCCGGTCGGATCCTCAGGCAACCAGTCGGACTTTCCAAGTTTCTTTGCGACGTAAGTGAGGATCGCGTTAGAGTCCGATATGGCAGTTTCACCGTCTATGAGCACCGGAACTTGGCCGAAAGGGTTGAGCTTAAGGAACTCCGGCTTTTTGTGGTCTCCTTTGGTTAGATCGACCTCGATCAACTCAAATGGCTGAGCAACAAGAGAAAGAAAGAGGCGGGCTCGGTGTGCGTGGCCGGACAAGGGATGAAAATACAACTTCATGACAATCTCTCCATTTCGAGTAACCCGTGTGAGCCACTCCTGAGAGCTAATTTGCGCAGGTCGGCTCAATCAATGAAGACGGTTTTCACGGAAGTCAGTATTCCACATATGACAGGCAATTGGCGTGATCGTCCCTGTCTCGCGCCGGCGCACACCAGTCTGCCGTAGAACGTGCGGGAAGCGGACGACGCCTTTGCGCTCGCACATCCATCAAAGCAACCGGATGCAGAAGTCTGAGCGATTGTTAAAACATAACTCTACTCTCGGCAGCCGTGCATGCTCGTCGGCCTTCGGTCAAATGGGCATTGGCGGTTTGCCACATGCTCCACAGCATGGATAGAAGGCCAATTCCTTCGATTTGCGGAATGCTGCCTTTCTTGTTTTCGGTCTTCAAGTGGAGCCCTTGCAGGCTCATTTTCAATTCGACGAAAGGAAGGTCTTTCGCAGTTTGAAAAGGAGAAAACAATGTCCCGCATTCCCACACCGGCTACAATCGCCGATGCACCAGAGGAATCCCAGCCGATCCTCGAGACTATTAAGAAGCAGATCGGCTCGGTGCCGAACATCTTTCGGCTGGTCTCAAATAGCCCTGCCGCGCTCACCGGACTGACGTCTCTTCAAGGTGCATTGGCAAAAGGGAAACTCGCTCCAGCCACGCGCGAACGTATCGCGCTGGCCATGGCTGAAGCGAACGGCTGCGACTACTGCCTTTCCGCTCATACGTTTACTGGCACCAAATTCGCCAAGCTCGACGCCGATGAAATCTTTGCGAATCGTCGGGGCACATCGAATGATCCGAAGGCCGCTGCTGCTGTAGAATTTGCGCGTGCGCTAACGACCACGAGAGGCGCTATCGGTCCAGAAGAAATCGCGAAGGTCCGATCAGCCGGCTACGCTGATGCCGAGATCGTAGAGATCATCGCTCACGTCGCTCTCAACACCTTCACAAATTACGTCAACGAGGCGTTAGAAACTGAGATCGACTTCCCGCGCATCGATAAGGCTGCGGCTTAATATAAAAGGGAACGACCCAAGTCGTTACCCTCCCGCTTTGTCCCAGACTGAGGAGCTACCAATGTCACGACCACCGCTTCCACCGTTCACCAAAGACACTGCTATCGAAAAAGTACGCCTCGCAGAGGACGGCTGGAATAGTCGCGACGCTGCAAAGGTGGCCTTGGCCTATACCTTGGATACGCGCTGGCGAAATCGCGCCGAATTCGCCAAGAATCGGGCTGAAGCCGAAGCATTCTTGACCCGTAAGTGGAATAAAGAGCTCGATTATCGACTCATAAAAGAGCTTTGGGCCTTTACTGATAATCGGATTGCCGTCCGTTACGCCTACGAATACCACGACGACAATGGCCAGTGGTTCCGCGCTTACGGAAACGAGAACTGGGAATTTGCTGAAGATGGGCTCATGCGAGAACGACATGCGAGCATCAACGAGCATCCCATCAGCGACGCTGACAGAAAGTTTCGTTGGCCCTTAGGTCGTAGACCTGATGATCACCCCGGCTTGAGTGACTTCGGTTTCTGAACCGGTTCTAACTCCGCACTGCCTTGAACGCGCCGATCCCGTAGATTGGAGCGTTCTGAGCGTTGTCGGAGCTGCAAAACGAGCATCAGCGCTCGCTATAATCCCGGTGCTTAAGGATCTCTTCGGTATTTTTCACTCGCATGTCTCAAGCTTCTCGCAAGGCCGGCATCTTTCGATTGCACCAACGACACTCTGTCAACGGCATAAACTGTTCCGATATGAGGAATTAACAGAGTGGCAAGGGGAGTATATGTTAAATTCAGCCGTCGACAAATTGCTGTCCCAGGCTAGTTCGTTTGCTTGTTGTGTGGCGAGAATTAGGCGTTCTCTGTTCGAGCCCAATGCAACTGACGAGTGATTTCGCCGTTCTACGTCGAAGGTGAAAGTCAACCGCCAATCAAGGGGCTACCATTGTCACTCGCAGTCAACAGAACAGAACCTGAGGCTCGCTACACGGGCCTCTTCACGTGGGATCTGAAGGCAGACGCCGTCTATGCCGACGAAGTCATGGCGGTTCTCTTCGGTATGGAGCCTGAAAAAGCAAAACAGGGACAGCCGATCATCGAATATCTTCACAAAATTGTTCCAGCGGAAAAATCGGGTCTCAAAGACGCGATTGACGACGCCATATTATCGGGCGATCGCTACTCACATAAGTATAAGGTCCTGACCCAAGAAGGAGATCAGGTTGAAGTGACAACGATTGGCCAGTGTTTCCGTGATGCCTCGGGCACGCCGTCGGTCTACGCTGGGGTCATGTATCTTGGTTGGCATGACGATCTTTCGGCAGGACCGGCATTCTGGCATTGCCTGCGGGCATTGAGCCTCGCCCAGGCTAACAGGCGCCTCGATATCGTAAAGAATATTGAAAAAGCTTTGAAGCTGCTTCGTAAGAAGCTGACGGGCACCCTCGATTTGACATCACGCAATCTGGTGTTAACCGGCAACCGGTGAAGTTCTCCGATACGAGCGCCTCGTCTGCACTGCCATACAGCTTCGTTCATTTAACGATCGCGCTCCACTGGCGCTTCGATTACCCTGTCACTCCACTATTCGGGGTCACGGATGCGATAGAAGCGGCCGGTAAAAAGCTTCCCCGGACCAGAAGCAAGATCGATCCAACGCAAATGGCGATAAGGCCCCCATTTGTTATAGCAAATAATGCGACGGATAAGCCTTCTAAGATGATGTCTGTGCTCGAGCTTGCGACCCTGATCGCGGCCGTCGAAATGGATGTCAGACCAAACGTAAAAGCCCAGTAAGACGCCGAGAACGGTTGCCTCAGGATCCACGGCAAGAGGCGCAGTATGATCGCGAGTTGCAGTATCGCGTAGCCCAAGAGTGCGTGAACGAAGACATCCGGTACGCTGCCGATGACGCTCAAATAGGCGACGCTGCCCACTGCTGGTGGTGCGAGTTGAATGCCGAGGGTTGGTCGCAATGCCGCGGCCATTTCGGGTAGAGTATAGAAACGATGCAAAAGAACGGATTCGATAGCGAGCCAGGAGAAAAAGCCCGCCCCAAAGGCCAGTTGCCCTGTTTCACGGGAACCCAGCGCGCCTAAAAGGATCGCAGTTACAAATGAGCCTGCGACGGTCGGCAAATACAAGACAGCGGTAGATGCGGAGGGGTCTCTGGCACCCTGCCATAGTCGACCGGTTCGCCACAACGCGAAGGAAAAGGTGAACACGAAACCGGCGGCAAACAGCGCCTTTGTGAAGAGCAGAGAATACGGAAGCAGGGCCAGGCCAGCGAGCATGGTCGCAACGCCTGCCAACCCCACATAGCAACATTGAACGGCATGATCCGCCTCGGCGAGCGCCGCCGCTGGTGCTAGAACCCATTTGAGACCATACAGCACAGTGATGACCAGCCACACCGCGGCGCCAGAAAGACTGAGGATCTCCCCTGGCAAAGAGGGCAAAGCCCATGCTTCCGCGGCTGTCCGCCATGAACTTCCGAACCCGATCAGGCCAAGCACGATGCCAAAAAATGACGCTGGCACCCTAGCAAGCCAGTTAGAAGCGGAATCGCGTCTATTGCTCTCAAACATATCCTGGCTCCAGAATTGCATACGACTGGGATTTGCATCAAATCCCTCGCCTGATTTTTGGGGGCCGAAGCTTCGACGAGGGACGGGCGAATTCAGCGGCGCGGTTATAGACCGCACCGCTGTACTTACTTCATTTTTTAGCGGACAATTTACGGTCCAGAAAGCTATGGATGAGCGGTGCCATCTCATCCAGCTTGTCCTCAAGGGCAAAGTGGCCAGTATCGAGAATGTGGATTTCAGCATTGGGTAAATCACGAAGATACGGGTGCGCACCCTCTTCCGGGAAAATTTTATCGTTTTTGCCCCATACGATCAGGGTCGGCGGTTTACGATCGCGAAAGAACTGCTGGAACTTCGGATAAAGGGGCACATTCGTTCCATAATCATGAAACAGATCTAGCTGGATGTCTTTATTTCCTGGGCGGTCAAGGAGAGCCTGGTCGTGGACCCAGTTGTCCGGGCTGATCCGAGTCAAGTCTTTTACACCATCCGTATACTGGAATTTGGTGGTTTCAAGCGTGACCAATCCAGAGAGTGCCTCGCGGCTTTCACTAGAACCATCGCCCCAGTACTTTTTAATCGGGTCCCAGAATTCTCGAAGACCTTCCTCGTAGGCGTTGCCATTTTGTACGATGAGGCCAGTGACGCGCTCGGGGTGCTTAAGTGCAAGCCGATATCCGACGGGTGCACCGTAATCCATGACATACATCGCATATTGCTTGGCATCGACCTTAGCCAGAAGCCCATCTACAAGGTTTGCGTAATGCTCAAACGTGTAGGCGAACTTTGTATGATCTGGAGCGTCGCTCTGGCCAAAGCCAGGGTAATCTGGAGCAATTACGCGATAGCGATCTGCGAGCTGCGGGATCAAATTGCGAAACATATGCGACGACGTGGGGAAGCCATGAAGGAGAAGGACTACCGGCCCGTCTTTAGGGCCTGCCTCACGGTAGAAGATATTTACTCCATCCACTTCCACCGTCCGGTAGTGGACCGTGACAGGAGCATGTTGCATAGCTGTGACAGCTTTTGCTGTTTGAGGTGACGCGGCATGAGAAAACGAGGCAAAGCTCACGCTTGCCAACATCATGACTGCCAATATGTGCTTCATTTCAGTTCTCCTCAGGTTGGATGGCAGCGATGTGCTGACCTGGAGAAGAACATAACGGGTGATGCCGCGGCGATAATCGGCAGAATGTGAAAGTATTTATTCCAAATTGCGAAACGGTGACGCCCTTTTGAGCTCAAGCCGGGCGGTCGCGACACTGTGTCAAGCAGAGCCGCGTTACTTGATAGTTTTCGCGATGTGTCGAAAAATTCACGCTCGCGCAAAGCTTTTCCCGAAAGCTAGCCGCTGCGCTTTCGGGATGGCTAACGGATACCGTCTCTCCAAGCCGCTGGAGACACTCCGAACTTCGCTTTGAACACACGTGAAAAATGGCCCTGATCCGCGAAGCTGCACTCCAGCGCTATCTGAGCGAGCGGAATTCCTCGACGCAACATGTCCTGAGCTTGCCGGACGCGATAATCGAGGAGCCATTGATAGGGTGTCAGCCCCGTAGAGCGTTTGAAAGCTCTAATAAAGTATCCGACCGAAAGGCCGCAAAGCGATGCGATTTCGTCTATCTCGACCACCTTGTCTACGCAGCTGACGAAATATTGCGTTGCAAGATCCAGATGTTTGGCAGACAATCCGCCCTTGCGTTCAGTGAGAGCAATGCCTCCGTAGCGATACGCGACGTGAGCTTTCACTGCTTCGGCAAGATGGTCTATCAACAGCTTCCTGTGTGGCGAATTATTGGTCACCAGCGGAACGAAGGTCTCCGTTAACCCTTTGAGGATAGGATCGACAGGCCCGTCTTCTATTCGCAACAGCGCAAATGGAACCCGACCTTGTTCAAGCGCAAAGTCCCTCAGCCCGGCGCTCGAGATGTTGAACCTGACATTGTCGAAAGCCGACTCCGGTCTACACGACCAGTTTTCCTCGAGGTCCATTATCGCCATGCTTCCCGACGCGTGACCTCCACTGAAGACCAGCCGACCCGAACGCCAAACACTATGCCTGATATAATCGGCTCTCTGGACGATCACGGTAAACCCATCGAAGTTCGGGACCGCTTTCGTTTCGTGGCTAGCGGCTTCCTGGTTGGAAACGACATGAACGATTTCAATGCCATCGGCTTTAAGTACGTTCCGCTTCATTGATCAGGATACCCTCAAGACGCTGTTTCGCACCACCAACTTGGTGAAGAAAATTGTAGGGACCTTGCGGCTGACAACGCAGTGACGAAGCCTCCACATCATGTACCGCCGCGAGGCCCAATCGATACCGTTTGCCTGCTCGACGATTGTCCACGTGTAACCTTAACAGCCGGTGACATACCCCCAGAAGAGGCTGTTTAAAAAAGTTCGTGGATACAACGCGTTCATTGAAAATTGAACGCGGCGGCATGTACAATAATCTTCAAAATCGGTCGTTTATCTTCAAGACGAAATTTCCCTCGCGTTTAAGGTCATGTTGCAAATTGTCCGAATGGCGGCAAAATCGGGGAAACCATGGATCAGCAAGATAACCCCGAAGAGGTACGCGAGCTCCTTGCTTCATCTAAATCGCCAATCGGCCAAGTAATCGGAAACGTCTTCGGCCTCGCAGCTCCACCGACCCGCCACACTCTCACGATCAAGTCGTCTGCCATTACGCTCACGCATCTTGAAGTGATCCACGCTCTCCGCGAACTGACGACACCGCTGCCCAGCGAGAAAGCGCTTCTTCTTTCGTTGTGGCTGACACCGATGACTGGGCACGAACAATGGAAATGGGGTCAGTTTGTCAACTCTGATGACTATCCTGCGGGTTCAATGAACTTGGTTCACCTTGAAGAGGAGACACAAGGGCTCTTCAGCAACCCATTTGCCTCCATCCAAGTTCACTTGCCAGAGATGGCGCTTCGTGAACTCTCGAACGACGACCGTGTCCCCGATTTCACAGTTCTTCTCCAAACAAACTCGCAGGCTGATCCATTCGTCGCACTTTTAGGCCAGGCTCTTTTGTCCGCTCTTGCCAATAATGATGGTGTTGAAAGCCTGTTGTTCGACCATCTGATTCTAGCCCTGCATAGTCACCTCATAGAGCGTTATTCCACTGCGCCACGACTTGACTTGAAATTCCGTCGCCTGAGCATGCGACAGGAGCGGCTCGCCAAAGATTTACTTACAGCAGATCTAACTGTTGAGCCTTCTTTGGTAGATATTGCGGCGAGTTTGGACATGCCAGTTTCTGTGTTTGGCAACGCGTTTAAAACGACAACCGGAAACCCGCCCTTCAGGTGGCTACGAGCCTACCGAGTCGAGGCGGCCAAGCGACTTTTGAAAGAAACTGCGCTTTCGCTTGCCGAAATAGCTTACTCATGCGGATTTGCAGATCAAAGCCATTTCACGCGCGTCTTTACTAAGTCAACAGGTTTCACCCCTGGCCATTGGCGTAAGAGCTCCTAAAAAGGGTCGCGTAATTGCGGCGACCAGTCTTCCTTTACCACCAATGAACATTGATGCGGACGCGTGGCGGCCCGAGGATAACACTGTTACGTAAAAGCGGAATAAAGCCTTGCACGCTTTGCTCATTATCGAATGGGCTCCCGAAGGTATGGTCTTAGGCATTGTCGCATCCAAAGGGGACCTCGCCGCCATGAACTCGATCGCCAATCATCCATCTGTTAATCGCCGCTCCTTACTCACGGGAGCTCTTGCGGCTTTTGCCGCCGCGCCGTTTCTGGCACGCCGTGCCTTCGCAAAACCTGACACCATCGTGGATTCGCTCAGGGAAGCGGCAGCCCATGCCGACATCACCACACATCCGACCCGTGGAAATATTTCAGTGCTGGAAGGCTCCGGCGGCAATATTGCCGTCTTGACCGGCAAGCAAGGTAAGGTTCTCGTAGACGCGGGTATCACCGCAACGCGTGCTCGGATCGAGCAGGCCCTTTCGAAGCTAGGCAATCAGCCTGTCACCCATCTCATCAACACGCATTGGCACTTCGACCATACCGACGGAAACGAGTGGCTGCACTCTGTAGGCGCCGCCATCACTGCTCATGAGAACACACGCCGGCACCTGCTTGAGGCGCAGCGGGTCGATGATTGGAACTTCGACTTTCCGCCTTCCCCCTCCGGTGCGATCCCTGCGACCCTGATAACAGGCGACAAGGCTCTGGAACTTGAAGGAGCAAAGATCGCGATCACAACCTATCAACCAGCCCACACGGACAGCGACATCTCCGTTTTCTTCGAGGAAGCCAACGTGATCCATGTCGGGGACATCTTCTGGAACGGACTTTACCCGTTCATCGACTATTCGACCGGCGGAAGCATAGACGGAACAATCGCAGCTTCAGCGAAAGTCATCGCTGCGGTGGATTCCGATACCGTCATCATTCCTGGTCATGGCAAGCCGCTCAGCACGCTCGACGATCTGAAGCATTATCACGAGATGCTGGCGACCATCAGGGACAATGTGGCGAGGCTGAAATCGGCGGGTCGCTCCGTCGAGGAGACGGTCGCAGCCAACCCGACTGATGCATTTGACGAGCAATGGGGCAAAGCGATCATCAGCCCAGCCTTCTTCACTCGTCTTGTCTACAAGGGCGTCTAAGCAAGCGCGACGGTATTCACGGCGCTATCCGATGAACCAAACCACAAGCGCAACCCCAGACAACGAGCGTCTACAATGACCGAAAGCCAACCATTCAACGTCTCGCGTCGAGACGTCCTGCTCGCAGGCTCAGCGCTGCTGCTGGCCTCCGGAGTTCCGGCATTTGCCACGACAACCAACGCATCAACCATTCAACAAGGAGAAACGACAATGACAGAGGCATTCATTACCTCCAAGGACGGCGTCAACCTTTTTTATAAGGATTGGGGGCCGAAGGACGCGCAGCCGATCGTATTCCATCACGGCTGGCCCCTGTCTTCCGACGACTGGGACAATCAGATGCTGTTTTTCCTGTCGAAGGGTTATCGCGTGATCGCTCATGACAGACGTGGGCACGGTCGCTCGCAACAGGTGAGCGACGGTCATGATATGGACCATTATGCCGCCGATGCTTCGGCAGTCTATGAGCACCTCGATATCAGAAATGCCGTTCACATCGGCCACTCGACAGGCGGC
Source organism: Rhizobium sp. Leaf262 (assembly GCF_001422245.1). Taxonomy (GTDB): domain Bacteria; phylum Pseudomonadota; class Alphaproteobacteria; order Rhizobiales; family Rhizobiaceae; genus Agrobacterium. Next base: position 96,504 of record NZ_LMMM01000017.1, on the reverse strand, counting down.
GGTGAGACCGCTCGTTATGTCGCCAACTTCGGCGAACCGCAGGGCCGTGTCGCTAAGGCTATCCTTGTCAGTGCGATCCCGCCCTTGATGCTGAAAACACCATCGAACCCTGACGGCACGCCGATCGAAGTGTTCGATGGCCTGCGCAAGGCATTGGCCGACAATCGCGCACAATTCTATCTCGACCTGCCTACAGGCCCCTTCTTCGGCTTTAATCGGCCAGGTGCAAAAATCTCGCAGGGTCTCATCCAGAATTGGTGGCGCCAAGGTATGATTGGGAGCGCCAAGGCACATTATGAGGGGATCAAGGTATTCTCGGAAACTGATCAGACCGAAGACCTGAAGAAAATTTCGGTGCCAACGCTCGTCCTCCATGGCGACGATGACCAGATCGTGCCCGTCAAGGCGTCTGCAGAACTTGCCGTTAAGCTCCTGAAGGACGGGACTTTGAAGGTCTACCCCGGTTACCCCCACGGTATGCTCGCTACCAATCCAGATGTCCTGAATGCGGACATGCTGGCATTCATCCAAGGATAAATCAGACACCAAGGAGTGGGGATTGCACAGGCGATCCTCACGTCCGCAAGCCTCGTCAAGACTTGATTGGATACCGCTTCCGAGCTCGGCGTACTTTTGCTCTGTGGCAAGCTTTAGACCTGCCGGCTTTGCCGAAGTTCGTGAATCAAGTCGACAAGCCGGCGGAGCTTTGCCGGAATGTTACGTCGTCCCGGATAGTACAGACATAGGCCGGGATAGGGTGGGGTCCAATCGGACAAAACCTGCTCCAGTCTTCCAGCAGCAAGATCGTCTCTGACCTGCCATTCGTTCAGATAGGCGAGACCTCCTCCGTCGCGGACAGCCCGCAGCATCAGATCGCTATCGTCGAGCACAAGTTTGCCTGGAACATCGAGCGTAAAGCTTTCACCTCGTCGCTCAAACTCCCATCGATAGATCGTTCCGCTCGCCATTCGAGCGCGAATGCAACAATGCTTCTGGAGGTCTGCTGGGACCTGCGGCCGCTCATAGCGACGGAAGTAATCTGGCGACGCGACGATAGCCGGGCGAATATTATCGCTGATCGGAACAACCACCATGTCCGCAGGAACGGCCTCCCTGATCCTAATACCGGCATCGAAGCCTTTAGCGTTAACGTCTACCAGCGCTCCCTCTGTCACGATCTCCACCGCCATCTGTGCATTCCTGCGCATGTACTCGAGAATTAGCGGTGTCAGGATCATCCGCGTAGCGCCGACAGATGTATTGATGCGTAACGTACCCGTAGCGTCTGCCCGATGCTCGTCGACATGCTCAACGGCGCCGCGGATCGCCTCCAGCGCCGGACCGACGCTGGCGACAAACTGCTCGCCAGCTGCCGAGAGAACGACACTGCGGGTCGAGCGGTTGAACAGTCTAACACCCATGCGGGCCTCCAACGTAGCGACCTGCTGGCTGAGGGACGATGACGATATCCCAAGCTCGCGAGCCGCCGCCCGAAACCCACCCTGAGACGAAACGGCAAGGACAGCCTCCAGTTCAGCAAGTGAGCCGCGCATCATTGTCCGTATTCTCCTATCAGCCTGACCGTTTTTGGCCACCTTATCAGGACAGGCCCGGAATGCCAGATATGGCTGGAAAGCAAAAGGAGTCTCAGATGCGAAACATCGACAAAATCTATATCGAGGGACAGTTCGTCACGCCGAAGGGCACCGAGATGGCGGATCTCCACAATCCATCTACGGAAGAGAAGATCGGCACGGTCCGGCTTGCCAGCGTCGAGGACGCACGGGACGCCGTCGCCGCTGCGAAGCGCGCCTTCCCCACATTCTCACGCACTTCAAAGGCCGAACGCATCGACATGCTGAAGCAGTTGAACGCGGCTGTTCTTGCGCGCGTGCCAGACTTGACGGAAGCAATGGCACTTGAGTATGGAGCGCCACAGATTTTCACACGATTTTCTGTCCCGCATGCTGCATCAAGCTTTGCTACCATGGCAACCGTTCTGGAAGCCTACGATTTCGAGCGCCAGATTGGCCGCGCGCGCGTCGTCATGCAACCCTCCGGCGTTGCAGCCGCCATCACGCCCTGGAACAGCAATATCGGTTTCATCACGTCGAAGCTTGCAACCGCCATCGCCGCTGGCTCGACCATCGTCATCAAGCCTAGCGAGATGAGCGCGATACAGACGCAGATCCTCACCGAGTGTCTTCATGAAGCAGGCTTGCCGACGGGCGTGTTCAACATAGTCAACGGCTATGGCAATATCGTCGGCGCGGAGCTCAGCCGGCATCCTGATGTGGCTAAAGTGACGTTCACCGGCTCTACTGCGGTCGGCAGGGAAATCCTGCGAAATGCAGCCGACACGTTCAAGCGCGTCACCCTGGAGCTTGGCGGCAAAGGACCGAACATCATCCTCGACGACGCCGATCTTGACGTGGTCATCCCAACCGTCCTGCGAATGGGCTTCATCAACAGCGGCCAGGCTTGCATCGCCGGCACGCGTATCTTGGTTCCAAAGCATCTGCTCGACGGCGTCCTTGCCAGGCTGAAGCAGGAGATCGAGACGTTCAAGGTTGGCGCCCCGAGCGACCCGGATGCCGTGGTTGGCCCGATGGTCAGCCAGAAGCAGTATGATCGGGTTCAGACCTATATCGAACTCGGACTGGAAGAAGGCGCGAGCGTCCTGACAGGCGGTCCCGGACGGCCCGCCGGATTGGACCGTGGTTGGTTCACGAAGCCAACCATATTCACTGGCGTCACTAACCAGATGCGCATCGCGCGCGAGGAAATTTTCGGACCAGTCCTGTCGGTGATCGCCTATCACGACGACGACGAGGCTGTGTCTATCGCCAACGACACTCCCTACGGACTGCAGGCCTATCTTCACGGCACTGACGCGTCGCGCATGCAGACGCTTGCGGGTAGGCTGGACAGCGGACGCGTCGTCATCAACGGGGCGCCCCATGAACCGCTTGCTCCTTTCGGAGGATTCAAGCAGTCGGGCATTGGCCGCGAATATGGCGTATTTGGCCTGGAAGCATTTCTGGAGCCAAAGGCAGTCATTGCGTGATACCAGCCAAGACGCGCGGAGCTTTAGCCCCGTGTGTCAACCAGTTCATAATCGTCACAATTATGCCGAGGGTCTCCCATTTAGCTTAAGTTCAATGCTTAGTTTAGCGAAGCGAATTTGTATGGCTGAAATCTCTATCCGCTCCTCCGCAGTTTCCGTTGTCATGCTCCGCAAGGTTCCCGCTGGGCATGAGGTCTTGCTTATGCGTCGGAACGGGACCCTCGTAGGAGAGTGGTGTCAAATCTCAGGAGGCATCAAAAAAGGTGAAAAAGCCTGGGAAGCCGCAATACGTGAGGTCCGCGAGGAGGCAGGTTTAACATGCCGCACGCTCTACACTGCAGACATATGTGAGCAGTTCTACGAGGCCGATCGCGACACTATAAGCATCTTCCCCGTCTTTGTCGGCTTCGTAGACGCTGACATGGAGGTCGTGATCAACGATGAACACAGCGAGTTCAAGTGGGTCCAGATAAGCGAAGCCCTCAGTATGGTTCCGTTTCCAGGGCAGCGACATGTTTTAAAGCATGTGGAAACGGAGTTTATAGCGCGGGAGCCAACTCGCCACCTGTTGATCCACGACGCCCATGCAGGCACGACAACGAAATAGCGGTCGAGCGGAATTCAACGCGCCATCGCTTCCAGAAACATTGGCCGTGACCGTCACAAAAACTCTAAACTAGCGGCTTCGATCCGCTAGTCGAACAAGAATCTTGCCAACAGCTTTCCCGCTTTCCTGCAATTCGTGTGCTTCTGTCACGGCTTCAAGAGAATAAGTCTTCGCAATTTTCGGCGTGTATGCCCCGGAGGCGGCGCAGGCCGAAACCTCATTGGCTGCCTGCCGCATAGCGGCTTCCGGCATGGTGTAGACATAGACGAAACGAAACGAGAAGCCGCCGAGCAACGCCGGAAAGAACGGGATGGCCAGCTTGGCCTGAGGCGATTCCGTCGAGTAGGCTGAGACGACGCCATCGCGAGCGAGGCAGGAGATTGCCGCGTCGATGTTGGCTGAGATATCGACGTCCACTATGCGGTCGACTCCGTGGCCGCTCGTTGCCAATCTGACGGCTTGAGCGACATCCTCAACGTGCCGGTTGAGGATGATATCTGCTCCAGCCTGCTGCGCGATCTCCGATTGTTCTTCTCTGCTTACTGTTGCCGCGACCCAAGCGCCCGCCCATTTGGCAAGCAGGATTGCCGCGTTGCCGACAGCGCCTGCTCCGCCCTGAATGAGCACCCGTTTGCCACGCAGGTCGCCGTCCGCGAACAGGCAGCGATGCGCGGTCATCGCAGGCACGCCGAGCGACGCCCCGATCTCAAAGGAGACGTTGTCGGCCAGACCAACGGCCTGCACTGATGGCACGACGACGAACTCTGCTGCGGTTCCGAATGCCCTGCCCCACTGCGCCATGTAGATCCAGACCCGCTCGCCAACACGCGTCTCAGGCACGCCTGGCCCGACGGCGTCGATGATCCCCGCACCGTCCTGATGCGGCACGATTAGGGGAAAGGGCATGGCCTTCCCGCCAAATCCGGTTCTCGTCTTGATATCAGAAGGATTGATGCCGGAGAACATCATCCTTACCCGGACCTCTCCGGTGCCGGGCTCCGGATCAGGGAGTTCACCCACAGTGAGGACCTCTTGAGCAGATCCCTGTCGCTCGTAATAAGCAGCTCGCATCACACACCTCTCGTATATTTGTTGTCAAATAGGTCCAAGATGGGCGTACTTGCAAGTAGGCAACAGTTCTGCCTATAGGGATACAAAGTACACTATCGGAGCGCATGATGACTGCTGGCGAGAAGTGCCCTGTCGAAACAACAGTCGACGTTACGGGTGGAAAATGGAAGCCGATGATCATTTACCGGCTGCTAGCCGGTCCGCGACGGTTCGGTGAACTGCGTCGCCTGGTCGGCGACCCTAGCCAGCGCTCGCTCACAATGCAGCTCCGCGAACTGGAAGTTGACGGCATTGTCGCGCGCGAAGTCTTTGTGGAAGTCCCGCCTCGTGTCGAATACTCGCTCACACCGTTCGGACAGACGCTCGCGCCAGTGCTGATAGCGATGCGCAACTGGGGCGTTACGTTTCAGGAGCGACGTTCGACGAAGTCGTCCTAGAGTTTCTTTGTACTAGCTGCCACCATTCGCAGAGAACCTCTCGACAAAGAAGTCGATGAGAACTCGGACCTTTCGAGACACGTGCGATCCCGGCGGCCGCACGATGTAAATTCCAACTTCAGGTAGGCTATATTGCTGCATGATCGGTACAAGCGTGCCCGCCTCCAGATAGCTTTGCGCGATCACGACAGGTAGGGCCGCGACGCCTAACCCGGCTGCGGTTCCCTCTGCGATACCTGCGGCGCTGTCGGCCTTGAATCGTCCTTGACTATTCACCACAACTGTTCGATTGCCCTCCGACACCTTCCAGCTCTCGGTACCCTGAAGAATCGCCTGATGCTCGAGTAGGTCCGAGGGTTTCTGCGGAACACCGTGAACTCGCAGATACTCGGGATTGGCGAATAGGCCGACTGGAAACACTCCTATTTTGCGCGCGGTCAAACTCGAGTCCTGGAGATAGCCGACGCGGATTCCGCAATCGAAGCCGTCTGCGACGAGGTCGACGTATCTGTCGCTGTAATGCGCGTGCAGCTGTAGCAGCGGATGCCGACGGGCGAGCTCAGCGAGCGCGGGCGCGAAGTGTCCAGGACCGAAAGATGACGGTACAGCTACACGTAAGCGGCCCCGCAGCTCTCCAGTTGGTAGCATCTCCTCGCGCGCCACGTCCATCTCCAGGCACATGCGGGCTGCGTGTTCACGGAAGGAGACGCCAGCTTCGGTCAAAGACGCACCTCTGGTCGTGCGCGCCAGAAGCTGGACGCCGAGCTCGCTTTCGAGGCGGACGAGCCGCCGGCTGACGATCGACTTCGGCAGACCCAGACGCTTAGCCGCGACTGTGATGCCACCGCCGTCCGCCACCTCCACGAAGGTCTGCATGTCCTCGAAGCTGATCATCTTAGCGTTCCATTTTTCGTTCTACAGAGTGGTCGATCATAGAGCTACCGCACCGAGGATTGCAACGCTAAATTCAAGTCATCGAGCGGATCGAAAAGAACTTCATCAACTGCCGCCGAGACAAAAAGGAACACTACAATGCATAAGGACGTATTCACCCCCGAGAATTCCGCTATGCTCCTGATCGACCATCAGATCGGCACTATGGCCTGGACGCACTCGCACGACATCAACCTCGTCAAGCAGAACGCGCTGAAACTCGCCCGCATCGCCAAGGCCGCCAATATTCCGACGATCCTGACCTCCAGCATGGAAGACCAGATCCAGGGCCCGCTGTTGCCGGAACTCGAAGCCATTCTGCCCGTAGCCTTCGAATCACGCGTCAAGCGTCCTGGTATCGTTAATGCCATGCACCACGACGGCTTCAACAAGGCTGTCAAGGCAACCGGCCGGAAGAAGCTGTTCGTTGCAGGCGTGACGACGGAAATCTGCGTCACCTTCCCGGTCCTGCAGATGCTCGACGAAGGCTACGAGGTCCAGGTCTCGGCTGATGCTTCCGCCTCCTACACCAAATTCGGCGACGATCTCGCTCTGCGCCGCATGGAAAAGGCCGGAGCAATCATCACCACCGTCGACCAGATCATCTCCGAACTGGCCGTCGACTGGACGAGCCCACTCGGTCAGAAGCTAGTTGGCATCCTGAATTATCACTGAACGCGCGATAGTCGCCTTCGGCGCGGGCCGTGAAGCCCGCGCCCGGATAAAAGGGACCTCTTCCATGACTATTACCAAGATTCCCGCAGGCCGGATGCGCGGCGACTTCGCCCAAGGCTTCGGCGTTGAGATCCTGTATCCGGGCCTGAGTGTCACTTCGGACGATAGCGGCATAGGCCCAATTGGCAGGATCGACCGCGCACAGGTTCAGCCCGGTCACCTCATCGGTATGCACCCGCACAAAGATGACGAAATTCTCACTTATATCCGCGACGGCGAGGTGCTTCATCGCGATACCGTTGGAAACGAAAAGAAGCTCGACAAGACCCACTTCATGATGATGAACGCCGGTCATACGTTCCAGCACGAGGAACTGATGCTTGGCGACCGCTCGGTGAAGGCGCTGCAGATATTCCTGCGGCCAAACATTTCCGATCTGGAGCCCAGGGTCCAGTTCCATGAGTTCCTAGAGCATGAGAGCGTCGATAGCTGGCGGCTCATCGCCGGACCAAGAACTGCGCCACTTATTGTAAGGTCCGATATTCAAGTGTTCGACGCGAGGGTCAGTGGGAACATCAAGCTACATTTGCCCGTCACCGAAAAGGAAAGGCACATGCTGCTCTATGTCTATAGCGGAAGTGTCGCCTATGCGGATCATATTGTGACAGAAGGTGAGAGCATTCTCATAACAGCTGTCGATCACCAAGTTGTTCCGTTGGCGGAGGCCGAAGTCGTCCTATTTTCCTTTGATCCCAAGGCAGAAGTTTACCGCGGCGGGATGTTTAGCGGAAATCAAAGGCGGGCCACTTAGTCATCCATGCCTCGGACGCCGACGTTGATGCTCATACATCCGCGGCCGCGGGATCATGCCCGCTTGGCTAGGAAAGCGACTTTCCAGATCAGCCGATCGTTCCGCTTCCTGCAACACTCAATGCCGCATTGTCAGGCTACTTGACCCGCCGTCTTGCGCGTAATTTCGAACAATCGAAACCGCGCAAGACCAGCAGCCCCGCGAAAGGTGAAAACAATGTCCCGCAGCACACCGACCGGTCCGGTCCTGGTCAATGAAAATCCTACACCGCTCGCCGACGTCAAGCCTGCGCGTGATTATACCAAGATTTTGGTGCCTGTTGCCGTCGTAGCCGCAGTGACGGCGATGGTGGCGCTAAGCTCCCAACAGTGGGATCACTGGGCGGCAGGTGCGGCCACTCAGGCGACCGATAATGCCTATGTGCGCGCAGAAATGAGCAGGTTAAGTGCGCGGGTAAGCGGCAATGTACGGTCGGTAAACGTGTCTGACTTCGCTTCCGTCAAAGCCGGTGATTTGATCCTCCAGATCGATCCCTCCGATTACGAGGCAAAGCGCAATCAGGCCAAAGCGGCCCTTGAGGCAGCGTCTGCGCAGCTGAAGAACCTTGCAAATCAGGAACAGCTTCAGCGTGCTGCGATCACGCAAGCAAACGCACAGTTAGCGGTGACACAAGCAAATGCCGATCTTGCTCAGACCGAGGCCAATCGACAGGTCGCACTCGCACAAAGTGGCGCTGGTGTTCAACAGAGAAAAGAACAGGCGCTGGCACAGGTACAGGTTTCGTCAGCTTCGGTGTCCGCGGCGACAGCTGCGGTCGCATCTGCACAGGCCCAGCTTTCGTTCATCGAGGGTCAAAAGGGGCAACTTACTGCAAATATCGATGCAGCCAAAGCGGCTCTACAATCTGCTGAACTTTTGCTGTCCTACACGAAGATCACTGCGCCCTTTGACGGCGTTGTCGGCGAGCGGCAGGTCCATGTCGGCGATTACGTAACCACAGGGTCGAACACCATATCTATCGTACCGCTACCATCGGTCTATCTGATCGCCAATTTCAAGGAAACACAGCTCGGATTGATGAAGGAAGGTCAGGTCGCGACGGTGAGTGTTGACACGCTGCCTGGCGAAACTTTTGCGGCAAAGGTCAGCCGCCTTTCGCCCGCGTCTGGCTCTCAGTTCGCGCTTCTTCCCGCAGACAATGCCACGGGCAACTTCACCAAGGTTGTCCAGCGCATTCCGGTCCGCATCGATTTCGAGCCATCGCCGGCACTCGCTAAACTGAGATCGGGCATGTCTGCGGTCGTCTCGGTAGCGGTCAAGCCTGAGTAGAGGTGGACAACCATGGCCAACATCGTATCAATGCCGGCTCATCCGACTTCCGTCGCCATGCATCGTCCGTTGCTGGCAGTGTTCGCGGTGCTGCTTGGGCCATTCATGGTTGGCTTTCACAGCCGCATGTTCGGGATAGGTCTCGTCGATCTGAAAGGCGCATTCAGTCTGGGTTACGACGAAGGCGCATGGCTGAGCACATTGGCCACAGCGCCTCAGATTATCCTGGCGCCTGCGGTCGCGTGGTTTGCCGCTGCATATGGAATACGCCGCGTCATTGTCGGACCTGCACTTGTCTACGCTCTGATATCGGCGATTATACCATTCACCCGGGACTATCATGTCCTTATCGGACTTCACATAGTACACGGTGCGTTGCTTGGCCTGTTTATCCCGGCAACGCTGATGATCATCTTTCAGACCCTGCCTTCAAAGTGGTGGATGTCAGCGATCGGTTTTTATGCGTTCCGCGCCGCGTTCACGACGAATGCGGGCACCGGCCTTCTTGATTTTTATGTCCAGCATCTCGGGTGGCAACTGCTGTACTGGCAAGATGTCGTGCTCGCCCCTCTCATGGCACTGCTCATCCTTAGGGGAACAGCACGCCAGGAGCCCAACCGTGAACTCATTCAGAAGGCGGACTGGGGAGGCATGATCCTGTTTGGCAGTGGATTGGCCATGCTGTTCGTTGCGATTGATCAGGGTAACCGGTTGGACTGGTTTGAGAACGGTATCATCGTTTCGACACTTCTCGGCGGCTCCGGTTTGATCGCGGCGTTCTTCGTGAACGAGATGCTGATTGCACACCCATGGGCAAGCATCAGTGCGATCAGCGCGCGCAATGTTGTCCTGATTTTGGTTGTATCGCTGTTCTACCTCATGAGCGCCAGTTCCAACACAGCGTTGGTCCCGAACTTCCTCATTAATGTCATGCAGCTTCGGCCTGAGCAGGTGGGCTCAACGCTGGTGATTTGGGCTTGTGTACCATTGATCGTGATGACCCCGGTGACTGTCTGGGCCATGCATCGCGTCGACGGCCGTTTGGTCCTGTTTGCCGGCTTGTGCTGCTTTGCGGGTGCAGCTTTGATCGGCACGGGTCTTACTTCCGACTGGAGCGGAGAAAACTTCAGAGCCATGTTGGTGCTACAGGGGGCAGGCCATATTCTCACATTTCTGCCCGTCATCGCTGTTGCCATCGCCAATGGCGATCCCAAACGTGCAGTTGCAGTGGCTGCCTATATCCAGGTCATCCGTGTGCTGGGAACACAAACTGCGCAGGCCCTGATGACGACGTTCATTCGCAAGGGCGAGCAGATCCATTCCTATGCCGTCGGCCTGAACTTGCAACGCGGATCGGAAATCTCGGCGGATGCGATCTCGGCCATCGGACGGGCTGTGGCAAGCTCGGGGCAAAGCCTCGCCGCGAGCCGGGCCACCGCAGTGGTTGCCCAACATGTTCAAAAGCAAGCGAACACTCTCGCCTATATCGATGCGTTCTGGCTGACATTCTACTGTGCGATGGCGGGGCTCATCCTTCTCGCATTCGTCACGAAAGCACCGAAAGGTCCCTTATCGGCATGACTAGAGAGCCTAATCCGTAGTCCGCGGTGATGAGTGCAGCTGGGAATGCAGATCCTTTAAAATGGGTAGAAAGCCGGCGCCCAGTCAGGGCCCGCGTCGCAGTCAGCAACTGCACTGAGATCAATGAAAGCAAAATGTGAACGTCAGCTCATTTTCACGAGCTGACAAAGACAGACAAAAGGAGAAATTGCAATGAAACCGATTAAAATCGAGTCCTCTGTAAAGCACGGCGACTGGAAACACGGGTTTGGTGTCGAGATCTTTTATCCTGGCACAGCGCTTGACGAAGGCGACAGCGGTATTGGAGCGATCGGCCGCATTGATCGCGCGCTGATCCAGCCGGGTCACGTTATCGCCATGCATCCCCATAAGGATGACGAGATATTCACCTACAAACGCGGCGGGCGAATGTTGCATCTGGATACTGTCGGGAATCGTGAGGAGGTGAACGCTCACCGCCTCATGATGATGAATGCGGGCCACACCTTCCAGCACGAAGAGCGGGTCATTGGTGACGAGCCGACCAAAGCCTTACAGATTTTCTTGCGTCCTCGCGAAGGCGACCTTGAGCCGAAGGTACAGTTTGAAAGTCTCGACAGCGCTTACAGTGAGAACGAGTGGCGACTGCTTGTAGCACCAGGTGGTGCAATCTTCGAAGTTCGTGCTCAAGCCTGGGTTCGAGATGCTCGTCTTCATGCCGGACGGCGCCTGCAAATCCCTAACCTGCCAACGCCGTCTTCCGTAGACCTGCTCTTCGTCTTTGAAGGTGAGGTACGTCTCGGCGAAATCACAATCAGTGCCGGCGAATTTTACTATGTGGGTACGAAGTCACAAGCCATCGAGGCGTTGACCGATTCAGACATCGTCCTCTTCACCACCGATCCCAAGGCGCCGGCGTTTAAAGGCGGCATGTTCAGCGGCAACGTCAGGTAACAGGTCGTTCACGGCAACTCTCAACCCGGTCGCGGAGCGGTCGCTCGCGAAACGTCCGTGCGGCAGGAAAAATTGATTGGTGCGCGTCGGCTCGCGGCGGCAGCCAAACATCGCGCAAAACGTGACGCCGGCTTCAGCGGCCGCTTCCCGGCAAATCCAAGAGGTAGACAGATATGATCAAACTCAAAACTCCACCAATGATCGACGAGATACTCGATTGGCAGGGCACGTGGCTCGCTGCCCGCCTCGCGTTAGTCTTGGTCTACCTCGTTTCAGGGTTCGGACACCTTTCCGACTTCCGTGCTGCAGTTGCGGAACAGGGAAGTTATGGGATGCCCGCTCCGGAATTTATGGCAGCCCTCACCGTGGCTGTTGAGATTGCAGGGTCACTTCTCATTCTCACTGGGCGGTTGGTTTGGCTTGGTGCCGGAATGCTGGGCGTATTTACAACGCTTGGTGCTGTGTTCGCTCACCCGTTCTGGGCGATACAAGGGCCTGCTCGCTTTGATGCTCTCGCTTCCTTCTTGGAGCACGTTGGACTGGTTGGCGGTCTGATACTCGTCGCTCTCGTTGCTCGCCGTCTCGAATATGAGGAGCAAAAGAATGTCTGATCAGACCTTGATGCGCTTGCAGCGCCTGGAAGATCATCTGGCCATTCAGCAACTCGCTGCACGCTTCTCCGACGCAGTGAACGAGCGAGACGTTGACGCCTTTATTTCGACCTGGGCGGAAGATGGAGCCGTTTGGGAGATTGGTCAACCGCTTCCTTTGCGCGGTGAAGGACGGGACGGCATACGAAAGATGCTGAATCAGTTGTTCACAATAGAGCACTACTTCATGCAGATGACCCATTCCGGTGTGCTCAGTCTCAACGGCGACCACGCAACCGCGCGCTTTGTGATACGCGAGCACGGTCGCGGAGCAAACACATTCTACGACAACCTCGCCATTTATAACGACGAAGTCATCAGGCAGGCCGACGGTTGGCGGTTCCTGCGCCGCACCTACACCTACAGATTCCTGGCTCAAGAGCCGTTTGGGGGCACCGCTTATCCAGTGTCGGTGCCATGACAATACTATCACCTTCCACGCGGCCGACATCTGGAAAAGCTCAGACGGCCTAACGCCCCGGCATGTCAGGTCAAAAATACTGCCTACAGATCGGGGCCGCACCACGCGGCCACATCACTTGCATCAACGTTAGAAAGGATCAAGAAATGTCTGAGATCGAACATTTTGAATACGTTTTCCTCGGTGGCGGAAAGGGTGGGAAGACTCTTGCGATGGAGCTTGCGACAGCAGGCAAGAGTGTCGCGCTCATCGAAAAAGGAATGATTGGCGGATCCTGCATTAATGTCGCCTGTATTCCTAGCAAGACTTTGATCCAGAGTGCGCGCACTGCCCACGCTGCGAAGTCGGCCGCACCGACTTCATTCAAACCTGATATGCGCGCGGCGCACGATCGCGTTCGCACCGTTGTGTCCGAAATGGTCAATATCAACATGAAGGGTTTTGTCGCCTCCGGTTTCCACCTCATTCTTGGGACAGGCCACTTTGTCGCTCCGAGAACAATCACAGTGGAGCTGAATGACGGCGGGACGCGGACTGTCGAGGGCACGCATGTCTTCATCAATACAGGGACCAAAGCGTCCATTCCGGATATTCCAGGGCTTCGCGCCATTGAACCCTTGACCCATGTCGAGGCCCTCGAGACGACAGAAGCGCCCGAAGAACTGATCGTGATCGGAGGTGGCTACATAGGCCTTGAGATGGCTCAGGCGTTTCACCGTCTCGGCAGCAGAGTGACCGTTCTTCAGGAGACGGCCCACGTTGCCAATCGTGAAGACGTAGATGTCTCCGAAGCAATCGAAACAGCCTTTCGAGAGGATGGCATCACGATCAAGACGGGCGTCAAGGCGATTGAAGTTCAGGGGCGTTCGGGTGATCGCGTGACCGTGTCGCTCAGCGACGGTGCCCACGTCACCGGGACCCACATTCTCGTCGCGGCAGGGAGGACACCTGTCACCTCGGACCTCAGACTGGATCTGGCGGGCGTAAATGTCGACGGACGCGGTATCATCGAAGTCGATGAGCGGCTAGCAACCTCGGCTCCCAATACCTGGGCGATTGGCGAAGTGGCGGGGACACCGATGTTTACACATGCGTCTTACGATGACTACCGGGTTTTGAAGTCTCAGTTATCAGGCGGCAACCGAACGACGCGTGATCGCGTCATTCCTTATGCCATGTTCATCGAACCGGAATTAGGACGCATTGGCCTGAATGAAAAAGAGGCAAGCGAGCGCGGCATAGCAGTCCGCGTGGCGAAGCTCCCAATGGCCGCAGTGCCACGCGCACGAACGAATGGCGCTATGCGCGGTTTTATGAAGGCTCTGATCGACGTTCATTCTGACCAGATCCTCGGGTTTACGATGGTCGGTACAAACGCGGGAGAAGTGGTAACGGCAGTGCAAATGGCGATGATTGCAGAGCTTCCTTACACTGCAATTCGCGATTCGATCATTGCGCACCCGTTGATCTCCGAAGGATTGAACCTGCTTCTTCTGAAAGTGCCGGGGAAGGCCGCGTAAATGAATAGGGCTCGCTCCAGTTCGTGCAGCGAAAAACGCGGAATGGAGCATTATCACTGAGAAAAATCTTTTGCTAGGAGATGGCACGGTTTGATAACGACGCCGCTCTTTGCGTCGCGGATTGCGAGCGGGAGTAGCAATGGAAGGCATGTTTATGAGCATGTGATCAGCCCATCCAACCAGCGTCAGAAAGTGATTGGGCCATGAAATGCAGCCCGGCTTGCAACTGTTCACGCTGAATTACGCCGCCAAGGCATACCCTAACATGCTCATCGGGCTTCCCCAGAACGGTGAAGGCATCTGAAGGCATCAAGCCAATATGGCGCCCTGCCATGCGCCCCATCAGTTCCGCCCTGCTCGCCCCCTTTGGCAGCTTCAGCCAAATGTTGAAGGCCTCCGGCTCACCTTCGATGTCCAGCCCCAAAAGAGTATCGATGGCGATCTTGTGACGAACAGCGCTTTCCGCACGGACAAACCGCCGGATCGCGTCGGCTGTCCCATCCTCGATCCACCGTGTCGCCAGCGCCATGCAAATTGGTGACGGCATGACGGCGCTGGCTCGTAATGCCTGGGCGAGAGAATAGGCAGCTCTGGCGTTGGGGGAAACTGTATAAGCGAGGCGCAGACCTGCGCCGAGGCATTTCGCGAGGCCGCCGATATGCCAGGTGAGGTCGGGAGCAAGCGTAGCAAAAGGTACGGGCGCCGCAGCGGGAATGAAGCCGTATGCATCATCCTCTATCAAGGGCAGTCTATGCCGAAGGATAACCTCGGCGATCTCCATGCGCCGTTCGAGCGGGATGGTCAGCGTCGTTGGATTATGGACCGTAGGATTGAGATACAACGCTTTCGGTTGATGTAAATGGATAGCCGCGTCAAGCGCATCGGGCAGAACGCCGGAAGCGTCCATCGCAATTCCGACGAGTTGCAATCCCATGCGGGCTGCGATCGCCCGCAAACCGGGATACGTCACCGCCTCGCACAGGATGACATCGCCCGGTCTGGTCATCGTCGAAAGAAGCGCTGTCATCGTCGCGTGCGCTCCCGGGGTGATCGCGATCCGCTCGAGACTTGGCACCATCCCCCTCTTCGACAGCCATGACGATGCGGCGGCCTTATCCTGCTCTCCGCCGGTCGTCGACTGGTAGCGGAGAAGGGAAATAAGGTTTGCTGAAACAGTCTGCAGCCCTTCCTGCATTCTCGCCACGAGATCCGGGTCCTGCGGCTCGGGAGGCATGTTCATCGAAAGATCTTCGTCCCCGGCGCGGCGTGGATCGATACGATGCTCCTCTTTCGGGCGTCCGAGTGCAAAGGTACCTCTTCCGACGTGGCTCTCGACGAGACGTCTGGAATGCGCCTCGGTGTAGGCGCGGCTGACGGTCGTAAAGTCAATCTTGAGACGCTCGGCGAGCCTGCGTTGTGGCGGCAATCGATCACCAGCGGCGATATCGCCTCGTTTTATCGCCAGTTCGATCGCGTCAGCGATCTGAAGATAACGAGGCTTTCCGTCAGCACGAAGTTCAGGGAGCCACTTCAACATTTTATCATACCTCAAACATTGATTGTTTCATATTGTATGGATAATACAAAGCAAATTCAAGTGTTGATCTGACGAGGAATCCTTGATCATATTTTGAGCAAAAACGCTGATTTTCTAGCTGTTATTTGAGCACATCGTATGTTCAGTATGCAGAATTGCGTTTCATCGAGAAATTATTGTATGCATAATGAACTGCCTATTGATTCATACAATTTCGTTCGTATCGTTTCTGCATCAACCCGCCCCATAAGGAGATGTAGACATGCCTGAAGTAACGCAGCCGCCGCACAAGGATGGTGACTTCTTTGTCGACTACGAGTCCAAGGTTTTCGAGGATGTTAAGGCCGATCCCGGTGAGAAGGCGCTCGTAACCTTCCACACGGTGGCGTTCGAAGGCTCCATCGGGCTTGTGAACATTCTCAATGCCATTCGCCTGCAGCGGAAAGGCTATGAGACTTCGATCCTTCTTTACGGTCCGGGCGTGACACTGGGGCTCCAACGCGGCTTCCCCAAGCTCGGAGATGAAGCCTTTCCCGGTCACCTGAACTTCAACAAGAACCTCGAGCGTTTCATGAAGGAAGGCGGAAAGGTCTACGCATGTCGCTTCGCATTGCAGGCCCTCTATGGGCACGGCGAACCGGCTCTGATCCCCGGCATCATCCCGATCCTGCCCCAAGACGTCCTGGATTGCGTGCTTCTGCACAAAAAGGCCAACGCCCTGATTATCGACACCTGGACCGTCTGATCGTCCGCGGCGCCCCTCGGACCCGAAGGGGCGCCTCCTTTACCTGGTACTACCAAGGAGGCAGTCATGTCCAAAATCGTCCGTGCGGCCGCCGTCCAGATCGCTCCCGACCTAACCTCACGCGCCGGCACTGTCGAGCGCGTCCTGAATGCTATCGCCGAAGCCGCAGACAAAGGCGCTGAGCTGATCGTATTCCCTGAGACATTCGTACCCTGGTATCCCTATTTCAGCTTCGTTCTGCCGCCCGTTCAGCAGGGCCCCGAGCACCTACGGCTCTATGAGGAAGCCGTCACGGTACCATCCGCGGAAACACGAGCTGTCGCTGACGCCGCGCGCAAGCGCAATGCAGTCATCGTCCTTGGTGTGAATGAACGCGACCACGGATCCCTCTACAACACCCAACTGATCTTCGACGCGGATGGCAGCCTGAAACTCAAGCGCCGCAAGATCACGCCGACCTATCACGAACGGATGATCTGGGGCCAAGGCGATGGCGCCGGTCTGAAGGTTGTCGACACTGCCGTCGGTCGCGTGGGCGCTCTGGCGTGCTGGGAGCACTACAATCCTCTGGCCCGCTATACGTTGATGGCGCAGCATGAGGAAATTCACGCCTCTCATTTTCCAGGCTCGCTGGTCGGCCCTATATTTGGCGAGCAAATCGAAGTCACGATGCGCCACCACGCGCTGGAATCCGGCTGTTTCGTGGTCAACGCCACCGGCTGGCTGAGCGAGGAGCAGATCGCCTCCATTCACCCGGATCCCGCCTTGCAAAAGGGGCTGCGCGATGGCTGCATGACCTGCATCATTACGCCTGAAGGCCGCCATGTCGTGCCGCCCCTGACATCGGGCGAAGGTATCCTCATCGGCGATCTGGACACGAGGCTCATTACCAAGCGCAAGCGGATGATGGATTCGGTCGGACACTATGCACGGCCCGAGTTGCTGCATCTTGTCCATGACACAAGGCCCGCACGCGCACTCGAGCGGATGGGCCTTTTAGGCGATTTTTCCGACGCAGAGCAAGACAAGCCATTTGAGGAGGCTCAGGATGCGTGACCTACCATCGATAAATCCGGAACTCATCAACGACCTCCAGACACGAGGAATGCGTCTCGTCGATCCGCGTGCCGGCCACGAGAGCAGGCGCGGTGGCGCAGGCCCGTCGGACCATAAGGCAGTCAATTTCGGCGACACGACCGTGATGGTGCCGGTCCATACCGCACCTGCATTCGACAGCCCCTATCTGGTGGAAGCGCCCGATGCCGACGGGCGTGCGCGCATCACCAAGGAAGGATCCGAGGTCGCGCGAATTCGATTCCCCAATCGTCCGCGATTCTACGATCTGACCACGGCAGATGGCATCCCCTATAACAAGATCGCGGTTCTTCACTCCCGTGACGTGCTCGCCACGACCATCCTGCAGACCTGCATTCGTTACGAAAGCCGCAAGAAGACCTGTCAGTTCTGTTCGATCGGCCAAAGCCTTGCCGCCGGCCGGACTGTCGCGCACAAAACTCCCGCGCAACTGGCAGAAGTCGCAAAGGCTGCCGTCGAACTCGACGGCGTCAAGCATATGGTCATGACCACCGGCACACCTGCGGGCAAGGACCGCGGTGCTGCCGTTTTGGCAGAGAGTGCGCGCGCGGTTAAGGCCGTCGTCGACCTGCCGATTCAGGTGCAATGCGAGCCTCCGGAAGACGATATCTGGCATGAGCGAATGAAGAACGCCGGTGCAGACGCATTGGGGATGCACCTTGAAGCGGTGACACCTGAAGTCCGCGACCGGATCATGCCGGGCAAGGCAAGCGTTCCGCTTGAAAAATACCTTTCCAGCTTTGAGGCCGCAGTCAAAGTGTTTGGGCGGGGTCAGGTCTCGACCTACATCCTGGCGGGTCTTGGCGATACGCGTGAAGCCATCCTGGATATGTCCACGCGATTGGTCGCAATGGGCGTCTACCCATTTGTCGTCCCGTTCGTGCCTATCTCAGGCACACCGCTAGAAAGTCACCCCGCACCGAAATCCGATTTCATGGCCTCCATCCTGGCTCCCCTGTCGCAGATCATCATCGACGGCGGACTTAAGGCCTCGGATATCAAGGCCGGTTGCGGAAAATGCGGTGCGTGCTCGGCGCTCTCAACTTACGAGAAACTGAGGATCCCGGCATGAGCCTCATGGATCACTCCACCTTCATCTGCCCTGAATTCATCATCCGGGCAGCAACTGAAACCTGGGAACTTCAAGGGGTATCTCGTCTCCGACACCAGGTGTTTGTAGAGGAACAGCGCATCTTCGTCGGCAGTGACCACGACGAAATCGACGCTCGTGCCATCCCCCTTGCGGCAATCGCCACGTTGGCGGCCGAGCCTGCGGAGGTCGTGGGAACGGTCCGCATCCACAAACCCGCGCCCGGCATCTGGTGGGGATCGCGGCTCGCGGTCGCCCCTGCATACCGTAGAGTTGGTCGGCTGGGTGCGGAGCTGATCAGGCTTGCGGTGAGCACCGCCAACGGCGTCGGATGCCTAGAATTTCACGCCCATGTCCAGCTTCAGAACGTACCTCTTTTTCGCCGGCTGCATTGGGAGCCGCAAGGAGAGATCGACCTGCATGGCGTGCGGCACATGCACATGCTGGCTTCACTCGACCATTATCCCCCGACATGCGACCCGGCCACCGGCTGGTCGACTAGAGCACGGAGGTCGTGATGGATGTCCATGCATTGGCGGCAGCACTCGCAGCTCACCCGTCTATTCGCAGCAAACTTGACATAGCAGGCACGACGCGGGCGCTCTCATTGTCTGCTGGAGCACCAGGAATGCCCGGCGACGATGCCGCAGCAATCCGAGCCATGGACGGCACCTGGGATCTGCTGGCGGGCGAAGGTTTTATGCCGCAGTTCGTGCAGGACGATCCGTGGTTTGCCGGCTGGTGCGGTGTAATGGTGAACCTTTCGGACATCGCAGCGATGGGAGGACGCCCGACCGCACTGCTCGACACCGTGTGGGCTCCGGATACAGTATCCGCCGAGCCCCTGCTTGCCGGCCTTCGCGACGCAGCGACGGCCTACGGCGTGCCGATCGTCGGCGGGCATACCAACCTCCGCAGCAAAGATCTCAATCTTGCCGTTTCCGTCACGGGACGTGCGAAGAGGCTGATTTCCAGCTTTGCGGCCGCCCCTGGAGATGTGCTTATCGCAGCCGTCGATCATCGCGGGCATTACCGGCCGAGCTTCGACAACTGGTGCGCGGCCCTTGATGCACCTCATGAACGACTGCGTGGCGACTACGAGATCCTGCCGGAGCTCGCCGAGGCTGGTCTGGTGGATGCCGGAAAAGACATCAGCCAGGGCGGCATTGTCGGCACCGCGCTTATGTTAGCTGAATCCTCCCGCTGCGGGTTTGACATCGAGCTTGCTGACATTTCGCTTCCGCGGGGTGTTGCAGTCGACCGCTGGCTGCGCACATTTCCGAGTTTTGGCTTCCTCCTTTCAGTTCGGCGGGAACGTGCAAACGAGGTCTGCTCAGTATTTGGTGCTCGGGACATCAGCGCAGCTGCCATCGGTCACGCAACGGACAGCTCCCGGATCGATCTGACGAGCGGTGGCGCCAGGGCAACGTTCTGGGACTACGCAGCAGCCCCCTATATCGCGCTTGCAAAGGAGATAGCCCATGCCTGAAGTACGATTTACAATCCGATGGCCTGATGGGACGGAGGAGAGCTGCTACTCGCCCTCTACCGCCATAACGCACCATCTCGAAGCCGGATGCACCTATCCGCTAACTGAATTTGTCGAACGTGCCCGCACCGGGCTGAACGAGGCATCAGACCGCGTCGCGGCGAAATTCGGCTTCGCCTGCTCATCCGCACTCGACCAACTGGCAAAGATCGAAACGACAGCTGCCGCTCAGCCGGCTGACGCCAAGGTCACCTGCCTCTCGATGTCATGAAAGGGTTCGTTATGACCGACAGCACTGTACCACACGTTCCAGTTCTCATCATCGGAGGCGGCCAGGCCGGCCTTTCGGTCAGTTGGTATCTCATGCAGGAAGGGGTCGAGCATGTCGTTCTTGAGCGCCGTCAACGGTTCGAGAGTTGGCGCAACAATCGCTGGGACAGCTTCTGTCTGGTCACGCCAAACTGGCAGTGCCGGTTGCCTGGCTGGCCCTACAAAGGCACGGATCCGGACGGCTTCATGCTGAAACACGAAATCGTCGATTACCTGGACGGTTTTGCCGAAAGCTTCAATCCGCCGCTGCGCGAGGGTGTGGACGTAACAAAGGTCTCACCTGGTGACGGTGGCGGGTATCTGATCGCGACCACCTCCGGCGACATGACCGCTGATCAGGTGGTCATCGCAACGGGCGGTTATGACAACCCCATCCTGCCCCCCTACGCTGGCGATCTGGATCCCTCCATTCTGCAGATACATTCGCGCGACTACCGGCGCCCCGCGCAATTGCCGGACGGCGGAACACTGATCGTCGGGACCGGACAGTCGGGCGTGCAGATCATGGATGATTTCCATCTGGAAGGTCGGCCCGTTCACCTCGCTGTCGGTCCGGCCCCGCGCAGTCCCCGCAAATACCGCGGTCGGGACGCAACCGACTGGCTTTACGATGCCGGCACCTACGCGGTCACGATCGATCGACATCCAGATCCGGTCAAGGCTCTTACCCAGACCAACCATTACATGTCGGGACGTGACGGTGGCAAGGAAATCGACCTGCGCAAATATGCGCTGGAGGGGGTTCACCTCTACGGTTCGCTCGCTGGAGCCGACGGCACGACCATGGCCTTTCTTCCCGACCTGGAGAAAAACCTTGACGATGCGGACCGCAGCTATCTGGGTATCCGCAAGCAGATCGACGCATGGATTTCGACCCAGAACATAGATGCACTGAAAGAGCCACCTTTCGAGAAAGTCTGGCGACCGGAACGGGAGATAACCAGCGTGGATCTTCGCGAGGCAGGTATCACCTCGATTATTTGGGCGATCGGATTCCGGCCCGATTATTCCTGGCTGAAGGTCGATTGTCTCGACGACCGCGGCAAACCGCTTTTCAATCGCGGCGTCACCGAAGTGCCCGGCCTGTACTTCATCGGTCTTGGGTGGCTGAACACCTGGGGATCTGGACGATTTCTCGGCATCGACGAGGACAGTCGCTATCTGTCCGAACAGATCATAGCTCGTCAAAAGGGCAAGCTGGCGGCATGACCACCCTTCCTATTGCGCGCTCTCAGGCGTCCGGTCTTGAAGAAAGACATGTCCTCGGAATGGCGGAAATGGGCTACCGTGGCTTGTCTGAGCAATGGCTGAAGCGACGGGCCGGCGATATGCACTGGCAGCTCATCGCACGAGCCATGGGGCAACGGGACGCAGTTTTTACCTGCTCAGATGGCGAGCCACTTTATGCAGCTTTCTGCGCAACCAGCGTCAAACTGGCAAGGCCCGAATTACCTCGTCTGGGCGGGCAGTTGACCCTGTCTGCAGACCTCTACCGCGTCGGTCATGGACGCTTATCGTCCCGTCTCACAATCACCGCAGATGGCGTCGAGGTGGGGCGGATGGTTTTAGTCTCGACGTTCGTAGGGCGCACCGAACCGGGCGTCAATCGTTCGGTCGTCCGCCGGAGCCCACGAGCGTTGGCGATGCCGCCAGAGGCCCCTCTCGCAATTCGCCGGGTCGCGGAGCATTTGTCAGTCGTCTCGCGCGACATCCGTAATCAGGTCTTCATGCGTGCCAGCATGCCGGAAAGGCAGCGTGTTCTCCCGTGCCCGGGGACGGATTTCAATGCTGCCGGCCTTCTCTATTTCCCAAGCTACAGCGCTTTGGCAGATCGAGCGTTGTTTCAAGCAGGCGAGACGCACATCGGAATGGTTTCATCCCGACATGTGATCTATCTTGGCAATGTGGAGCCGGGAGAGTGGACGGATATTAGCTTCCGAAGGCTGAAGTGGGGTCATGATGTCGCTCTATTCGGCGCGGACGAAAGGCCACTGGCTTTGATGCGGGTCCGTTTTCGTTACGACAGATAGATCGACCTTCCCCTCGAAGGCTGGATAGCAAGCGGGTATCTCGCCTTGAAAGGTTTCGAACAGACGGCCAGTCAATTTCATTCATCTATTCATAAAAACGAGGATCCGGCGGGCAGTTTCAGGCATTCATCTGTAAAAGCCTCGAGAAGGCCAAACTCTCCTGAAGTGAGGCTTAGGCTGTGGCTAGCATTTCCCTCATGGTCGCAATGACGCGGCCGTGATCGTACGGTTTGCTGAAAAATTTTCCCTCAGCCGGTAAAAGCTTGTCGCTCAATTGACGGTGGCCAGAAGCCACGATGATCTTGACCGGGGGCCACCTGTCGCGAACAGCAGCAGCCAGCTTCAGGCCGTCCATGCTGCCCGGCATGTCGATATCGGTGAACATCAATCGAATCTCGGAATGGGCGTTGAGAATGTCGATGGCGTCGTCGGCATTTGAGGCCTCGAGCACGATGAACCCTTCGTTCTCGAGCGACATGACGATATCCAGCCGGACGAGGGTCTCGTCCTCGACAACAATGACCGTGGTCCCCTTTTGCGTCATCCTTCACACTCTCCGAAATTGACGCTCGCGCATGTGTCTTTTTTTAATAAGCGAACCTGATGAACGCGCAGAAAGACAGATCGATCCAAAGAGAACTGTTTTATCTCTCAAGGTGTTACGTAAGGGCGATTTCAATCCATGATTGACGGATCTCGCAAACTGTTGTCGTGCTATAACGGAAGTCAGCGACCCGCTCGCCGACAAACGAAAGCCACCTGGCGCGAAGATAATTTCCGGAACCGTGCCGAATAGTGATCCCAGGGCGGAGCGCACATATCGCGTACCATAACCCTGCCGCGTCGGTTCTTGGACAGACGGTCCCCCGACTTCCGTCCAGCTCAGAGAGAACTCGGAATTGCAGTTTGTAGCAAAAGACCACAGAAGTGCAGCGTGCCCATCCGGGTGCGAAAGCGCGCCATACTATATGGCGTTCGTGATCAGCTCGTGCAGGTAAAGCGCGATCGTTGTGCCGGCGTCCCGGCTAGGCTGCCGTCGACAGTATCTACACCGGGCTGATGTTGCGGGGAACCGACGAGTGGGCCGAGGTTTTCGTCAAAGAGAAGGCGAGCAATTTCGTCACAAGCCTCATGACATCGTTCACATACGATCGGGTCTAAAGCGCTGTAGCGCCCGCGAATAACCTCCGCGGCCTGTTTTCTGTCTGACGAGAATATTGCGCGTGCCTGCGCCATTGTTTTCGGACCAGGAGTGTTGAGGGATGTGGTCCGCGAGCCGAGTGTCTCCATCCAACCCATGGCCTGAGCGTAATCCAATCCCCGATCCGTCACCCGGACGGTCTGTTGAGCTAACACCATGTAGCAAATGGGATTTACGCTCGAAACTGCCAAAAAAATTTGTCGTGAAATGCGTTGACTTGCTGATCGGAAGCTTTCAAATAAATAGCGGGCGAGAGGGCTTTCAATGCACAATCACGGTCCGGCCACCCCCAATCACGGCTCGATGGCTGACATTATTCGCAACCACGACTGGGCAAGCACCAGTCTCGGACCCATGTCGTCGTGGCCGCCCCAATTGAAGTGTGCGGTTGACATTGCCATTCCGTCGGGTGCCCAGATCGTTATGTTTTGCGGTCATGATTTCACTGCCATCTATAATGATGCCTACGCCCCGACCATCGGCGCCAAACACCCGAACGCGCTAGGGAGACCGGCGAAAGAAAACTGGGCCGAGCTTTGGGACGACTTGGAACCGCTTTTGCTGAAAGTTCGGGAAGGTGGCGAGACGATCGTTGCCAAGGATAGGCCCTTCTACATCGAACGACACGGCGTGCCGGAAACAGTTTACTTCGACATTTCCTATTCGCCCGTTTCCGACGAACACGGTCAGGTGCTCGCCGTGCTCTGCATCGTCAATGAAACCACGGAACGGGTTAGCTACGAGGCAAAACTCAAGCGCCTGGCGTCAATCATTGCCTCGTCGGAAGATGCGATCCTCGGTATTGACCTCGCCATGACGGTTACCGATTGGAACAGTGGCGCCGAAAAGCTCTATGGATTTTGCGCCGAGGAAATCGTGGGCAAGTCGGTGACGCTCCTCGTTCCAGATGACCGGATCGACGAGGAAGGCCACATCATCGCCCGCATTACAACAGGAGAGCGGGTGGAAACCCATGAGACTGTTAGGCGTCATCGCAGCGGACGGCTCCTGGACGTGTCTTTGACTGTCTCACCCATCTATGACGCAGACGGCAGGATCGTCGGGGCTTCAAAGATTGCCCGCGATATCACAGCCCGAAAAGAAGCTGAGCGCGTGCAGGATCTACTGATCGGAGAGCTGAACCATCGCGTCAAGAACGTCCTTGCGACGGTCGCCGCGATCGCTCGTCAAGCGTTTGCCGGCGTGCCGGACATCGAACCCGCGAGGGCAGCATTTGACGCCCGCTTGCAAAGCCTGGCCAGAGCGCACGACCTGCTGACGAGAGGAAGTTGGGAAGCCGCCAGCCTTCGCGCGGCGGTTACCGGGGCGCTGGCTCCCTATCCGCCCGAACAGTTCGAGATCAGCGGCCCGGATGTCGACGTATCGCCCAAGGCCGTGGTCGCCCTTACGCTGATATTGCACGAGCTTGCCACGAATGCCGCAAAATACGGTGCCTTGGGCGTGGATTCCGGAAAAGTGACAGTGTCATGGGACGTCTCGGCAACCGAGGAGCAACTTGCTCTGTCGTGGAAAGAAACCGGGGGGCCACAGGTCCAGCCTCCGAGCCGCAAAGGCGTTGGGTCCCGGTTGATCGAAGCCCTGTCAACTGGTCATCTTCGGGGTCACGCCGATCTCAACTACGATGTTTTAGGAGTACACTGCATGATCGCCGCACCGCTCGACACGGAATGGAGCGACCAAGACCATATTCATTAGCAGATTTGACGCTATGGCACTTGCCCCGTCAGGATCGTCGCAATCGCTTGATGCGCTCGACAAGCTGTTGGGGTGATAGGGATGATCCAGCGGACCGTCTTCGCAAAGGTCGCCCGCGATCTTGGCCGTTCTCTCGGCCGAGCGTGTCACCACCACCTTGAGATCTGGTCGAATTTCTCTGGCTTTGGCGGAAAGCTGAAACCCGGACTCATCCCGCAAGTCTATGTCTGTGACCAAAATCTCGATATCTTGATGGGACAGAGCAGTGATTGCCTCTGCGGCATGATGTCGGAAACTTTGTTCATTGCTTTTGAAGGAACCTGAAGCGGCGACCCTCCGTTCGAGGCGATTTCAAGGAGAATTCCACGCTCTCATCTTCGGCGCATCTTTTGTGCCAGAGCCATCGCGCGGGTAGAGACTCGGCTTCGGCGATTTTCGTACTCCGTCTTGGAAAAACGTATCGCCACGGCCCGCCGTCAAGCTGATCCCACATCGCGGTTAGTCAGCCTTGACCGGTCTGCCGTGAGGTCAAGCAGACGCCTCGGCCTTGCCCATCAATACATCCTCACCAACGGCATCGACCAGGAAATCCAGAACAGCACGGACACGCATCGGAAGATTGCGGCGTGAGGCGTAGACAATGGTGATCGGCAACCGCACGGGCGGAAAGGCCGGCATCACCTTGACCAAGCGTCCCGCAGCGATGTCATCGCCGCCAAGAATGTGAGACAGCACCGCCAGTCCACCGCCGGCGAGAACGGCGCGATGCACCGCTCCGGTATTGTTGAAGATCATCCTCGGGGCGACCTTGACCCTTTCGATGTTAGTGCCATTCAAAAAACTCCAGGACCGCTCCTCGCCGCCACGATTGTAGCAGATGCAATCATGGTCGGGGATCTCAAGCAGATGGCTGGGCATACCCCGCCTCTGGATGTAGCTGGACGCGGCAACAAGGAAGGCTGTCGTCCAGCCGATCCGGCGACAGATCAGACTGCTATCGGACACCTCGCCGAGGCGCACTTCGAGATCGATCCCCTCGCCGACCAGGTCCGAAGACTGTTCGCAAAAGACGATATCGACGGACAGACCGGGACGGCTCGCCAAGAAGGCGGGAAGCCGATCGCTGATGTAGAGACCGAGCGCCGCCGGCAGGCTAATCCTGACTTTTCCGAAAGCCATGCCATCAACCGACGCGGCTTCGCCCAGCGCATCCACCGCGTCGATAACTTTCTGCGCCATCGAAATCATCTGCTCGCCCTCGACGGTGAGGGAAAGGGCGTTGGTCGAGCGATGGAACAGCCGTGTGCTATAGTGTTCCTCAAGCGACGAGACCTGCCGCGACACCGCCGGCTGGGTCAGGCCGCGATCCAGCGCCGCCGCAGAGAATGACCCTGTCTCGGCCACGCGCAAGAATGTCCTCAGCGCTGAAACGACGTCCATCTTGCTCCCCCTCTCTGCCCATACCATTTGGAATAAGCGTTATGCCGAAAGCTTAGGCCGGTTTTGGTTGCCTGTCCAGTTATTAAGGATATTAGATGTCCATAAGGACATGTTGAGTCCTTAATAACGGAGAAAGCCATGACACAGCGCCTCAACTACGCAGCCCAGTCCCCCGAATTTTTCAAGAAGATATCTGAGCTCAGCATGTCGCTGAAAGACAGTGTCATCGAGCAGCCGATCCGCGATCTCGTCCATATCCGTGCCTCGCAGATCAATGGATGCGCCTTCTGCCTCGACATGCATGTGAAGGAAGCCAAGATCCACGGCGAGAGCGAACTTCGCCTCTATCATGTTTCGATCTGGCGAGAATCCAACCTGTTCGTTCCCCGTGAACGCGCAGCCCTTGCCTGGACGGAAGCCGTTACCGAACTGCCCGAAGGCGGCATTCCGGACGAGCTTTACGAGCGTGTCCGCGGCCAGCTCTCGGAGAAGGAAGTCTCCGACCTCACCTTCTCGATCATGACCATCAATGCCTGGAACCGTGTCAGCATCGCCTTCAAGTCCGTGCCCGGCTCGGCAGACAAACTCTACGGTCTCGACAAGGCCGGCCTCAACTAAGGTCCGAAAGACACCCGCATTTCACCGACAACCACACGATGTCAGCACGGCTGACGGAGGAACGAGCATGAAAATCGTCATCATCGGCGGAACCGGCCTGATCGGTTCGAAGACCACCGAACGCCTTCGGTCAAAAGGCATTGAAGTGATCGCCGCCTCTCCCAATACCGGCGTCAACACGATCACCGGCGAGGGGCTGGCCGAAGCGCTGGCGGGAACGGAAGTGGTTCTCGATCTCGCCAATTCCCCATCCTTTGAGGACAAGGCCGTTATGGAGTTCTTCGAGACCTCCGGTCGCAATCTGCTCGCCTCGGAAAAGGCGGCTGGCGTGAAGCACCACATCGCGCTCTCCGTCGTCGGAACGGACAAGCTCCAGGAAAGCGGATATTTCCGCGCCAAGCTGGCGCAGGAAAAGCTGATCCGCGAGGCCGGTATTCCCTACACGATCGTCCACTCAACTCAGTTCATGGAGTTCCTCGGCGGCATCGCGCAGTCCGCCCTGGTTGAGGACAAGGTTCATTTGTCGTCGGCCTTCGTGCAGCCCATCGCTTCCGACGATGTCGCGGATGCGATGGCCGACGTGGCGCTTGGCCCCCCGGTCAACGGTTTGATCGAGATCGCTGGACCAGAGCGTTTCCGGCTCAATGAACTGGTCGCCCGCTATCTGGAAGCAACGGGTGACAACCGACAGGTCGTTGCCGATCCCGAGGCCGAATACTTCGGCGCCCGACTGGAAGACCGCACGCTGGTTTCCGACAACAATCCGCGGCTCGGCAAGATCGGTTTCGAACAGTGGTTCGCCACCGCTCCTCGCAAGTAATTTACCTCTCCGCGGATATGAAAGACAACATCATGATCAGACACACAATTGCAGGAATGGTAATCGCAATCTTTGCCTCGGGAACCGCGACTGCGCATGACGCACCGGGTGGCGGTTCAGCATCGAAGGTCACCCTCGTCTATGAACACGAGCTGCCGAATGTGCCGGGCAAAAGCATCAAGGGCGTCCTGGTAGAATACGGCCCAGGTGGGTACTCCGACGCGCATACGCATCCTGACAGCGCCTTCATCTACGCCACCGTGCTGGAAGGATCGATCCTCAGCCAGGTCAATGACGATCCGGTCAAGGAATACAAGGCTGGAGAACACTTCTCCGAACTGCCGGGCGACCGCCACGGTGTCAGCAAGAATGGCAGCGACACGATACCCGCCAAGCTTCTCGCCGTCTTCGTGGTCGACACCGATCAAAAGGAACTGACCTACCCTATGAAGAAGTAGAGTTTCAGCCATGGACCGGATGCAGTCTGCGCATCCGGTCCCTTTGAGTTCTAAGTCTGGAGTGACCTGCCATGGCCCTTGACCTGTCCGCGTTGGCGTTCGCAATCGTCGATATTGTGGGGGTGCTCGGCATCCTTGTCTGGCATGTTCAGGGCAAGCATCGACCGACGGCGCGCCTTATCGTCCAGATCCTGTTCTTTGCGACAATGACCGCGACGTTTTTGTCGCAGGGGATCCTTCCGTTTCGCGTGACAACAGCTGAGATTGAAGGGCTAACCGCCTATCTCGGCAAATCCGCGCGCGTTCTCTGGTGGGTCCACCTCGCCTGGGCAACGATCGGCTTTGTACGCCTCTACATTGCGCTCGACCGCCGGCCGCAGGAGGCACGATTGATACAGGATCTGATTGTCGCCGGTGTTTATCTGGGCGTGGCGCTTTCCATTATCGGCTTCGTGTTCGGCGCACCGATCGGAACGCTCGTCGCCACCTCCGGCGTGGTTGCCATCATCCTCGGGCTTGCTCTCCAGAACACCTTGGGCGACCTGTTCTCCGGCGTGGCCCTCACATTGGGTCGCCCGTTTACGATCGGCGACTGGATCCAGCTAGGCGACGGCACAGAGGGACGCGTCATCCAGAACAACTGGCGCTCGACACAGATCCTGACGCCGGCACATAATGTTGTTGTTCTCCCCAACAGCGCACTCGCCAAACTCAGTCTCACCAACCTGACGCGACCGGATGAATCGCACCTCGTCGTATTGGCCATCCGCATTGCAGCCGACCGACAGCCATCCGCCATTGAAGCAATTTTGGTGTCTGCACTGGAGGATTGCCGGTTCATTGTTAAGGAGCCCAAGCCCGTCGTGGCGTTCAAGGGCATTGATGCGATCGCAATCGATGTCGAATTGCTGTTCCGCGTGACCAGCCCTGCCAACCGAGTGCCGGCGCGCAACGAGATCATCGACGTCGTCAGCCAACAATGCGCGACCCAGGGTCTTGGCTTTGCAATGCCGGCACAAGCCTATCTCGTCGTGCCCAGCCTTGGCGACAAGATGGAGAAATCTGGATCGGTCGGCGGCCTACCCTGAGCGCTTTAGCACCCAGTCGAAGGTTCCGGCCCAGATGCCCGGGTCGATCTCCTGCTCCAGCGTTTTCCCAAGGTCGGCAAACGTAGCCTTCCGGAGCGCCGTCCGCCACGCTTCGTCAGCTTCCCACATGATCCGTGCAATCGCACACGAACCGCTGTCACAGAAGCCCTTGGGTCGGCACGGGTTGTTGGCGCGGATGTTCTGACAGACGAAGGTCCGACCGCTCCCTTCCACTGCTTCGACGACATCAAGAAATGTCAGCTCTGCCGGTGCCCTTGCCAGGCGATAGCCGCCCGAAGGGCCAAGCGTCGTATGAACAAGGCCTGCCTGTGACAGGCTCTGAAGTGCCTTTGAAAGATATTCCTTCGGAAGCCCATGCAGCTCTGCCAGCGCCTTGGTCGACAGATATCGCCCGTCAGGCAGGCCCGCGAGAATCGCGCAACAGTGGAGTGCCCATTCGACTTGGCTTTTGAGTATCATGCGATGGGGACCTCGGATTGCAATTAAGGATACATGGTATCCCTATTTTGAATGCCTGTAAATGCGGCCCCGGTGCTGTATGGACGGCTATCCCGAGAGGAATCGCCGTCCATTGCCTGCGTGCTTTATAGGCTCAGTCCAAACGATCACCCAGTGACAGGCCGGTCAATTGCTCCGAAAGCAGCCAGAGCCGTTCAGCTGCCTGTGGGTCCATGGCCCAAGGCGCCACGCCTTTGCTGCCATCCGTTTCCGCCTGCGGCAGGGCGACCTCGCAATCTTCGCAATAGACACCACCGATACCGTTGAGTTCGGGCCGCGTCGCTGCCCAGACGCTCGTTGCTGCCCCTTGTTCCGGCGTCTTGAGGTCGCGCGAGGGATCGACCCGGCGATTGCCATTCTCGTCATAGACATCGAAAGAATTGATCTCGTCTTCGCTGAGATGGCGGGCGAGATCGGTCAGGATAACGCCCGGATGCAATGAAAATGCCCGCACACCAAGCCCTGCTCCACGTCGATCAAGCGCAAGCGCAAACAGCGCATTTGCCGTCTTCGCCTGGCCATAGGCCTGCCACTTGTCATAGGGGCGCGTCTTGAAATCGATATCGTCGAAATCAACCGGGCCGATTTGATGCCCGCGCGACGACACCGAAATCAACCGCGCGCCGTCTGCCTTGACCAGCACCGGCCACAGGCCTGCAACCAACCGGAAATGGCCCAGATGATTGGTGGCAAACTGGCTCTCGTGCCCAGCCTGGTCCCGGGCAAGCGGCGTCGCCATGATGCCAGCGCTGTTGACCAGGATTGAGATCGGCATGCCCTCCGCAACGATCCTGCCCGCAAAAGCGGCAACCGATGCGGGATCCGCAAGATCCATCGCTTCGATAACAACATTGTCGATACCGGCAAGCATGCGTTCGGCCTTTTCGCGATTGCGGGCCGGTACGATGACATGAGCGCCGGCGACAGCGAGCGCCCGCGTCGTCTCGACGCCGAGACCGGAATAGCCGCCGGTGACAATCGCCGTCTTGCCGGAGAGATCGATACCCTCGGTGACCTCGCGCGCCGTGCTGGATGCGTTGAACCGAGATCCAATAGGTTTCTGGTCGGACATGTCTTTACTCCTTCATTTATGGCTCTGGTGTCCGCTCCCTATATCGGATAGGCTCGCGGAGCCCCCAGCCTGCAGGATCCGGATTTCTGTCGTGATCGTCCAAAACATCCAGGATCCCCTGTCCGACGTGCTCAGTGCCATCGATGCGCGGGCGCTGTTCTCCGTGCGTTTTGCCGCCGGAGGCGCGTGGTCTGTTGCTTTTCCACCACCGGGCTACCTGAAATTCAATGCGATCCGCGAAGGCGGTGCCTGGCTGATCTCGGAGGGAGAGGCGCCGTTGCGCATTGAAGCGGGCGATTGTCTTGTGGTCAGCGGCAAGGCGTTTACGCTTTGCAGCAATCCCAACGTGAAGCCGATAGCGGCGGCAGAGGTATTCGCCGGGGGCAATCTGGATGTCTCAGTGGGCGATGGTCGGGATTTTGTGCTCCTCGGCGGGAGCGTCAACATCGACACCGTGGACGGATCACTCCTCACCGACGCGCTGCCGCCTGTGGTCGTGATCGACCGCGAAGAGGCCGGACCGATTGGCTGGTTGCTCGAACAGTTGGATCTGGAGTGGAACAGCACCGCGCCGGGTGCTCGCATCGCCTGCAACGACCTGCTGCGGCTGGTGTTTATCCATGTCCTGCGTGCCTATATGGCGGGCCAGACATCACAGCATCCAGGCTGGCTCGCCGGCCTTGCGGATGCCCGCCTGGCGCCGGCACTACGGGCCATCCACTTCGATCCGTCGCGCCGCTGGACGGTTGAGGCACTGGCGTCTCTTGCCGGCCAGTCCCGCTCGGGATTTGCCGAGAAATTTCGCGCCACCGTCGGAGCATCCCCGATAGACTATCTCGTGGGCTGGCGGATGCGGATTGCAGCCGCCCGGCTGCGGCGTGGCAACGAGCCGCTGCCCCGGATTGCGCGGTCGCTCGGCTATGCGTCTGACAGCGCTTTTGCTGCCAGTTTTGGCGATACTTCTCAGGCTCAGAAGAATCGGTCTAACGGTTCCCATCGAACACAGAAAAGCCCGTTTATTGAAGCTCGAGGCTTTTTGTTCACAGTTGGAGGATGGAGGAGGAAGATATGCCAGGACAGGCCCTCGCGGGATGCAAATACTTGGTTGTTGAAGACGAATACCTTGTTGCATCGGACCTGTTAATGGCTCTTGAGGATGAGGGTGCTCGGGTCTATGGGCCTGTATCTGATGTTGCGCGCGCCATTGAAGTTCTTTCAGACCCCAGCTTTCAGCTGGATGCCGCAATTCTAGACATAAACCTTGGAGGGGAAATGGTTTTCCCGGCGGCAGAGCTTTTGATCAAACAAAAGACTCCATTTGTTTTCGTATCCGGTTTTGACCGGATTGCGCTGCCAGAGACCTTTTGTGATGTGCCCTGGCTCTCTAAGCCCTACGAAAGTACCGATCTGATTACACTGCTTCAGTCTGTGAGATCTTCAAGCTGACGTTTATTCCCGTTATAAAGTGAACCATATTGAGCTGTCGGACATGCAATTGCCAGCGTTGCAGGACTTTATGCCCCTGTCCCCTGATTGGACGGATATCGGTTCACGTGTCGCACTTACGCTCGTGGCAGGGATCTGCATAGGCGTGAACCGAGAACGAGGCGGGCATTCCGCTGGGCTTCGCACTACTGTCCTCGTGGGCTTGGCAGCCTGCATTTCGATGATCCAGGCGAATATCCTGCTCTCTACGAGTCAAATTGCTGGTGGATCCATGGACGTGCTGCGACTGCCTCTCGGAATACTGACTGGAGTGGGCTTCATTGGTGGCGGTGCCATCCTACGGCGAGGCGATGTGACGACTGGCGTTACCACCGCTGCCACCCTGTGGCTCATGACAGCGATTGGTTTGTGTTTCGGCGGTGGACAGACCGCCGTCGGCTCGATTGCAGCGCTGGTAGCATTCGTTACACTTTCCCCGCTTAAAATTATCGGGACTTGGCTCGAAGTTGAGCAAAAGGCGTCTATCGGCATCAGGTCTGGTAGCGGAACCGACATTCCTGACATCTCAAAGTCGCTTCCGCTCGGGTGTGAGGCACAGTTCATTGCGTTGCGCGCGCTTGATCAAGGCGAACATGAGTGTGTTTTTGAGTTACGTTGGAAAACCGAACACCACAAGTTGGGTGCCGTAGACCTAGTAGAAGGCGTTCGCGCCAAGCATCACGTGACGAGTTTTGAGCACCGCACAACGCTGACCTAAGGCCAGGCACTCAATATACTGCCGACCTTATCGCGTCTTCATGTCATCTGTCAGAACATCGTAAAACCCTAATACAATCTTGAGCTGCACTTTAGTCCGTGATTAAATTATGCATCGTCAGCATTCGAAAAGTAGGCGCTGATGCCTGAGAAATGAACGCACTCCCGCCTACAAAACGGAGGGGGTGGCTATGCTCAGGACCCCAGAGCAAAGGACGCTTCGAGCGAAAACCCATCAATAAAGCAACTCTTGCTTCGTTACGCGTTACGCTACTATATTTCCGCTCCAAAACGCGAGGCGCTCGCAGAGCAGACCCTCGCTGCGCTCGCGCACGATCCCGACCTCGTTTTAGAAATTCCGATAGAGAAAGCCGTGGCGTCGACCATGCACCAGATATTTCTGTCGAGCACGGCGCATGATGCGATGCAAAGCACATCTCTTATGTCGGATATTAAGTTAGTTGACGTCAAACAGAAGCGGCCATCGCATCGATTTGGCAACTGAGGGCACCTCCCTCTCCACAACAAAGATCTAGCCACCTTGAGCAGTTCAATAGTCGATGCGACTGATAATAAATGCCGCCGAGACACTGCGGTTTCGGAAATCGGGAGGTGCAGTGTCACCCAACCCCTCACGGCCTCATAGATCGGCGGGGTTCCAATGGGCAGTTTTTCCGACATGATTTTCCGATGCAACAATAGCAACCGCCTTGCGCCAACCCAAGACCGCATTTGAAGAATATGCATTGCTAGATTGTACATTATCGATGGAACAATCCCTGGGTTTTGAAGTTTTTCGTGTTCAGGAGGAGAAAACCTATGATTACCAAAGCGACTCTCGTAGGGGCAGCCGCCTCTCTTTCCATATTTTTTTCTAATTCCGCACTGGCACAGACCGACTTGACGATGTGGTATCACGGCGCTGGCAACATTGAAGAACTCAAGATTTTGACTGGCATCATTGACGATTTCAACTCGTCGCAGTCGAACTGGCGGGTTGCCCTTCAGGAGTTTCCCCAGAGTGCCTATAACGAATCCGTCACAGCCGCTGCACTTTCCAATAAACTGCCGGACATCCTTGACGTCGACGGCCCCAATATGCCGAATTGGGCATGGTCGGGTTATTTACAACCCCTCCGAATAGATGAAGCGAAGCTTTCTAATTTCCTGCCCGGCGCGGTGGGGAAATGGGGAGAAAAGCTTTATTCGGTTGGCCTATGGGACGCAGCCGTAGCAGTATTCGCGCGTAAATCCATTCTCGATGAAAACGGCATTCGCATTCCAACGCTTGATAAGCCATGGACCGGTGAAGAGTTCAATGCCGCTCTCGAAAAACTCGCTGCCAGCGGAAAGTTCGAGTATGCCATTGACCTTGGGATGGCCGATAAGACTGAGTGGTACAGCTATGCTTTCAGCCCATTTTTGGAAAGCTTTGGCGGCAGCCTGATCGACAAGCAAACGTACCAAACGTCTGAGAACTTTCTCAACGGAGATGATGCCGTCAAGTTTGGCAATTGGTGGCAGTCTTTGTTCGAGAAAAAGTTGGTGCCGGGAACATCGCAATCGCCAGCCGACCATGAGACCGGCTTTTTGGAAGGGCGCCATGCCCTGCAATGGATGGGCAACTGGGTAGCAGTGAAGGCGTTAGAAAAATATGGAGAGGATCTGCTGTTCCTACCTGCTCCCGATTTCGGGCACGGTCCCAAGATCGGTGCAGGATCCTGGCAATTTGGCGTATCAGCCACCAGCAAGAATCCGGAAGGCGCATCCGCCTTCATCGAATTTGCAATACAAGACAAGTATCTCGCGCAGTTCTCGGATGCCATTGGCCTGATTCCGGCAACATCGTCCGCTGCCCAGATGACGAAAAATTACAAACAAGGTGGTCCGCTGGAAGTGTTCTTCGAACTGTCCCAGCGCCAGGGAACGTTGCGTCCTGTAACTCCGGCTTACGCCTTCATGTCGCCGGTCTTTTCCAAGGCGGTTTCCGATATTGCCAATGGAGCGGACGTTGCCGATACGCTCGACAACGCGACCGACGAAATAAATGACAATATAGAGCGTAATTCCGGCTACCAAGCCAAATAGGGGCCTGATCGATGGCGCGCCTGTCTTCACCCGGAAAACTAACCCGCGACAGCATCACGGGTTGGTTTATGGCTGCCCCGGCGATGGTGTTGATCGGGCTGTTCCTTATCGCACCCTTCCTTTTAGGCCTTGGGTTTTCCTTCACGAACCAGCGTTTGACATCTCCCAATCCCACCCAATTTGTCGGCATGGAAAACTACAGCAGGCTCCTGGGTGTAGGAGTTTTAACGCTTGAGCCAGAGAGGGAAACAGATGGGAGCATCAAGCAAGATACAAATGGTGCTATTTCCTACCCAAGAATTCGCAGTTTCACGCGCAACAATCCAGATTATCCGCATCTGGACGGAATGCGGGAATATACGAGTGTTACCTGGGGCGAGAACCAAATTGTCGTCTTAGCCAGCGACGTCGTTTTTTTGACAGCGGTCGTCAACACACTTTCGTTTGTGATCGTCGTTGCACCGGTTCAAGCCGCGCTCGCGCTGTTTCTCGCCTTGCTTGTGAACCAGAGAATTCCTGGCGTCACAATGTTCAGGGCTATCTACTTCATGCCGGTCGTGCTGTCAGTGGTGGTAGTGGCGCTTCTGTGGCGGTTTATTTATACAGCGGATAATGGGCTCCTCAACAACCTGCTGGGTTACATGAGCTTTGGTCTTTTCCAGCCCGTAGACTGGTTGGGCAGAACCGATACCGCCTTATGGGCCATCCTGGTCATGTCGGTTTGGCAAGGCGTCGGATTTCATATGGTCATCTGGCTTTCCGGTCTGCAAACCATCTCTCCAGATCTTTACGAAACAGCCGATGTCGAAGGCGCAAGTCGCTGGCAGAAGTTCAGCATGATTACTTGGCCGCTGCTGCGCAACACCACGGTACTCATCATCATTGTCATTACCATGCAGGCTTTCGCGCTTTTTGCACAGATCGACGTGATGACCAAAGGGGGACCTCGCGATTCTACCCAAAGTATCGTCTATCAAGCGGTTGAGCGGGGATATCGGCAGCAGGACATTGCGGCAGGGTCCGCGATTTCGGTTGTCCTGTTTCTATTTGTTCTCGGCATTTCGCTGACACAGCGATATCTGACAAGGGAGAAACGATGATGCAGGCAGGACAACGCAAAGGCCTCACCTTCCTCATCTGCAACTATGTGCTGATGATCGCCTTCGCGGCTGTCTTTATACTCCCCCTGTTGTTCATGGGGTTTTCCTCGCTGAAACCAAACGACCAGTTGCTGAGAGATGCCGCGTCGATAAGGGCATTTCTTCCGGTGGGCGATCTTTCGCTCCAAAATTACGCAGCGGCTTTCGCCAGGGCTCCGATAGCAACATTCATTTTCAATTCGGTTCTGGTAACGAGCGTCACTGTATTTCTCGCTTTGCTCCTGGGTTCGCTTGCCGCCTTCGCCTTTACCTTTTTGAACTGGCGGGGAAAAGATGTTCTCTTCTCGATTATCCTCGCCACGCTCATCATTCCCTTTGAGACGATTGCCGTGCCACTCCTTCTGGAAGTCAACAATCTTCCATGGATCAGTGTTGATGGTCTAACCTGGGGATGGCTCAACTCGTGGCATGTGCAGATCATTCCTTGGATCGCAGACGGACTGACGATTTTTCTCTTCGTGCAATATTTCAAGGACTTGCCGAAGGAGTTGCTCGAAGCGGCGCGCATCGATGGTGCCAGTTGGTTTCGGATTTATGCGCAGGTCGTGATGCCACTCAGCGGCCCCGTTATCGCAACCGCAGCGATCCTGAAATTTCTCGTCATGTACAGCCAGCAATATCTTTGGCCACTTCTTGTCACACAGTCCGAAGCGTACAGGCCGGTGATGGTGGGGCTGCAATACTTTTTCCAGCTCAACACACCGTGGGGCGAAGTCATGGCGTATCTAACCATCATCACGCTGCCCGTGCTGATCTTTTATCTGTGCCTGCAAAGGCTGTTTATCTCAAGCATCGCGGCAAGCGGGATAAAAGGGTAGGTCGTTAGGAGTATTGCAAAACGTCTTAAATGGGTGTCACCAAAAGCAATCTGGCACCGCCCGCCCGCCGATGTTCCCAGAATGACATGAGTTACGCGCGATGGATCGTGTCAGCGCCAGTATCTTCATCGCTACGTCCCGCAAACCAATTCGCCAACAACGCACCAGAGATGTTGTGCCAGACACTGAAGATGGCACTCGGGACAGCTGCAAGAGGGGAAAAGTACGCCGTCGCGAGAGCTGCACCAAGACCAGAGTTCTGCATTCCGACCTCGATGGCAATCGCCTTGCGCTTGGCAAGTGAGAGGCCTGTTGCCTTTGCAGCAAAATATCCCAGCAGGTAGCCAAGACCGTTGTGCAGGACCACGACCGCGAAAATCATCAGGCCAGACTGAACAATGGCACCCTTCGAAGCACCGACCACGGCCGAAACAATCAGCACGATACCGATTACGCTGACCAGAGGCAGTGCCGGAACCGCGGCCTTAACGACACCTGGAAGTAGCTTCTGCAAAGCGGCACCCAAAGCCAACGGCACAAGCACAACCTTGACGATGCTGAGAAACATGGCCCAGCCATCGACTGGAAGAAACTGGCTGGCAAACATCCAGACGAGAAATGGTGTTACAAGCGGCGCCGCAAGCGTTGTCACCGAGGTGCAAGCAACAGATAGAGCAACATCACCCTTGGACAGATAGGTCATGACATTGGAGGAAGTGCCACCGGGGCAGCAGCCTACAAGGATCACACCTGCCGCAACTTCCGGCGGCATGGGGATAAGCCAGGTCAGCAGCACCGCCAGCAACGGCATGATGAGAAACTGGCCAAGCACGCCGATGGCAACATCGAACGGACGCCTTACAACTTCGCGAAAATCATCCACTGACAAAGTCAGGCCCATGCCGAACATGATGATGGACAGGAGGGTTACGATCCAGGGTGCGATTTGTTTGAACGTATCTGGGAAGAAGAAACCGAGGACGGCGAAGAGAATGACCCATCCGGCAAAGGTTTTGCCCACGAAAGTCGAGATGGTTGCCAATGATTTCATGTTATCACTCCCCAAACCTAGAAATTGCCCAAACCTTAGAAATTGATTGTGACGTCTAATCGCGAGGACTGAGGTGTCAAGGCGTGTAACGCCTCACGTCGTCTCGCTCCACGGACTTAAGCGTTAAAAGACGCAGTATCCAATTCTGGATGGGCAAACTCCTGCCTAAAATGGCGATTTTTGTAGAAGTGTCATGCCAAATTGCATATTCTAACAGCGTTGGTGCGTGCTGCGTGCGCCACGGGTTCCTTCCCGAAATCAACGGAGACTTCGATCAACCTCTCACAAGGGAGCGAGAACCCATGTCTTCAGCAACAAGACCCGGTCGCATTCAATCTACTCTACGCCACTTCCTCGACAATGAGGCGTCTGGCGGCATCGTTCTCATGGTTGTCGCCGTTCTGGCGATCATCACCGCCAATTCACCGGCGGCAAAAACATATTTCGACCTCCTGCATGTCTATATCGGGCCGCTCAGCCTCCAACACTGGATCAACGACGCATTGATGGCCGTGTTCTTCCTGCTGGTCGGCCTGGAGATCAAACGTGAAATGCTGGATGGTCAGCTTTCGACCTGGAGCCGTCGTATTCTTCCAGGGGCGGCCGCGGCCGGCGGCATGCTGTTTCCCGCTCTGTTTTACGTGTATTTCAACTGGAACGATCCGGTAGCGTTGCGCGGGTGGGCAATACCGACCGCGACCGACATTGCTTTTGCGCTGGGTGTGCTCTCCCTCCTTGGAAGCCGGGTCCCCGCCTCGCTGAAGATATTTCTGGCTGCGCTAGCCATCATTGACGATCTCGGCGCGGTCATCGTGATCGCGATCTTCTACACGGCCGATCTCAATATGATGGCACTTGCTGGCGCTGGTGTCGTAGTTGGCAACCTGATCATTTTCAACCGCATGGGTGTGAGGACACTTTGGCCTTACCTCGTGCTTGGAGCGGTGCTTTGGGTATTGGTCTTTGCGTCCGGTGTTCATGCAACGTTGGCTGGTGTCATTCTTGCACTCACGATCCCCCTCAAGCAAACACCAGGCACGCCCGAGGCAGCGCACCACGAATCTCCGCTTCATAAGCTCGAGCACCTGATCCACAAACCGGTCGCATTTGTCATTGTCCCTATCTTCGGATTTGCCAATGCGGGCGTCTCCTTTGCCGGTATTTCCACGTCCGTTTTCTCTGAACATCTGACGATGGGTATCGCCGCTGGCCTATTGCTCGGCAAACTAGTTGGAGTACTTGGCACCGTGGCCCTATTGGTGAAACTCGGCGTCGCAGATCTTCCTGCCCAGGCAAGCTGGAGTCAGGTCGCAGGCACTGCCCTGCTCTGCGGAATAGGGTTTACGATGAGCCTGTTCATCGGTCTTCTTGCGTTTGACGATCCAGGTGTTCAGGACCGAGTAAAAATCGGTATTCTCGCGGGCTCGGTGATCTCGGGGGCGCTGGGTGCCCTCGTGTTGTCCGTGGCTGGTCGACGGCGCGCTGCCATGACATCCGAGCAACGCTGATCGTTCTCTTCAATTCCGGCGAGGCAAGTCAGATTGCCTCGCCAAAAACGGTTTGAGCAGCTTCTCTCACCCGTTGTTTGTCGCTTTCCAGGCTCAAGGCGAGCTCAGCCCGGGCTAGTGCCTCTGTCGAATGTCGGGCAGCATTGTCTCGAAAGCCAAGCGCATTGAACCGCGCCAAAATACCAAACGCCTTCTGGAGACGCAGACCGACTTCAACAATGGCTGCACCATCGCGGGCGATCGGTGTGAACAGGTCGTCGAAAATATCATTGAGCCGGATTGCCGGGACATAGACATTTGAAAGTGGGACGGCATCGTGGCGAGAGATCTCCACAGGTTCGTCCCAGACTGCCAGTATGCGGAGCGCGCGTGCGATGACATCGATCGCAGTACCGGGATCATTGATCGCAGGTGAAAGAGCACGGGATGCAATCTCGGCAAGGACTGAAGCACC
This sequence comes from Rhizobium sp. Leaf262, assembly GCF_001422245.1. GTDB lineage: Bacteria > Pseudomonadota > Alphaproteobacteria > Rhizobiales > Rhizobiaceae > Agrobacterium. The sequence goes on along the minus strand of NZ_LMMM01000017.1, from coordinate 55,940 downwards.
AAACCTCGGATCCTGATCGAAAGATCGGGTGTCCTCGACGGAAAAACATGTTCTGATCGAGGCCAGAACGTCTCCTATATTGTTCTCTCCCACGCAATCGATGGATGCCACCGGACTTTTAGGATCGATCAACTGTCCTGGGATTAAGCGCACAAAAATGCGCGCCTTTACATCATTGGCAATTTTGGACAGTGCGCCGGTATCGATATGCTGAATGTAACCAATCCTGTCGATGAACACATCCATAGCAGAGACTGGAATATCCTTCTCGTCGACCAACCTGTTGCCACCAAGGTAGGGGCTCTGATGTCGTGCGCGCATCGCCTCGATGGTCACTGTCTCCACCCGCTCCGTCGTCTCTGTCACGCGGCCTAGTCGAGAAAGATGGTCGATCCAGCGCAGCAGTGTGACGACGATCAGCACGATAACTGCGATGGTCACGACAAATAGAACAACCCGCCCGCGATCACCGTAAGCGCCGGTGCTCAGCGCAATGATACCGACGAGGCTAAATAGAAAGGAGCCGACGAATGTTGCGAGAACATTTTGCGTCGTGCTGTCTTCCATGACCAGTTTAGTCGCGCGCGGCGTCACATTGCTGGTTGCGGCGGAATAAGCAGACACCATGGTGCTGAGGGAGAATGTCGTTACCGTCAGCATGCTGGAAGCAATGATGCCGAGGATGTTGTCAACGGCGTCAGCGCCGATTTTCGTCGGCAGATCGCTTGGAATATATGGGCTGATCACGATCGCGATGAGAGCTGTGGCAACGGCCAGTATCGAGAACAGTGTCGCCCGAAACCAGATGCGGCGCGCAACCTTTGCAAAAAACCAGGCCCATCGTGATGTCATTCGAATTCCATATTCCATAAGTAATGCGCCCGAACTGGCCTTTCCAACGTGGCGTTCGCTTCACTGACGAGAGCGCCAAACCCGCAATCGCTGCGCACCAGCCAACGAAAAACAAACGCAATGCTACGATCAATCGTTTTCGTTTGGAATGTTTAGCAAATGACCGCAAGCCTTGCAGTGAACCGCGTCAACTTCGTGCCTCTGAAGACCGCACGTCTCACAGGGGTAAAGAACTTTGTAGGGCCGAACGATCGATTGGGCGAGCCTGACGAAAAGCGAGATGCCAACGATCATCGTGACGACGGACGTTAATTTTCCCAAGGGACCAGGCAAGGTGATGTCGCCGAACCCCGTCGTGGTCATCGTCGCGACTGTAAAATAAAGCGCGTCTACAAAACCGACGAGACCGCTCTGGTGATAGAAAAAAGTGGTGTAGACGAACCCTGTTACCATGAACAGGAAAACGAAAAAGTTCAGCGATGCGCGCGCGACGTCTCTGTACTGATGGCAACCTAGCCGCTTGAGAACGAAAGCGAAGAGCGGGCTCTCGCCGACTGCCCACAATCGCATTGCCCGCAGAAATGCGAAGTTGAAAAGCGCACTGGGAAACAAAAGCGTCGCCAATATGACAAGGTCGATCCATGTCAACGGTCGCTTCAGGAATGCCATGATTGAGCCGGTTGCGAAGGCTCGGGCAAGCAGTTCAGTGAGAATCCAGACCGCGATGAGGTAATCGATAATCATATATGATGGCCCACTGCGCAGGACAGGGCCGAAAATAAAGAACGCAATGATGCTGACATCGATCACGGCGAGTACCGCCTGCCAGCGCAAAGCCCATGTGTCGCGTCCGCTTTCAATACGGCGCAGTTTGCTCTGCAGCAGCTCGATCCGGCCTGATAAGCGGCTTTTGGCTTCTACGTCTGGTATCATTCTTAACGGATAAAGGTCCGCCACCACCAGGTCAACTTTAAGCGCTGCTCTCTAATCGGCCTGATCTGAGTGATAGACGACCACCAATCTGACGCATGCCGGAGATCAGTGGTCGTCATTTATTTCAACCCCGTTTCAAGCTAGGGTGAAGATCAGTCCCGACAGACCAAAGCCGAGGAGACCCACCAGCGTCTGCATGACGGTCCAGGTCTTGAACGTGGTTTTGATGTCCATGCCGAAGAAACGGCCAACAAGCCAGAAACCGGAATCGTTGACATGGGATAGCATAACCGAGCCCGATGCGACTGCTATCACGATAGCCGCCAGCTCTACGCCTTGATAACCAGCCGCCTGGACAGCAGGCTGGATAAGTCCCGCAGCGGCGATGAGGGCAACGGTGGCAGACCCCTGCGCGACGCGTAGCGCCGTAGCGATCAGAAAGCCCGCGACGAAGACGGGCATACCAATGTCGGACAGAGCGCTAGACAGCGCGTTGCCAATCCCCGAGGCGCGAAGGACACCACCAAACATACCACCGGCCCCGGTGATCAAAATGACCGAGCAGACTGGACCCAGGGCGGAGTCAACAATGCGTTCGACCTTGAGGGGATCTCGACCGCGCATTGGGCCAAGCACGACGGCAGCGACCAAAACCGATATCAACAGTGCGATCGGCGTCGAACCTATGGCGCGAAGCAGCTGAAACCAGGAAGCGTCTTTGTTCACCCATTCTTGGGCGCGGGCAAAATCCAACCCCGTATTCATGAAGATCAACAGCAAAGGCAGAAGCAAAAGTGCGACCACCAAGCCAGAGCTGGGTAAGGACACGTCGTCATCCACGGATTTTTCCTCAGAGACATTTTCTGGGATAGGTAGAAAGATACGCTTCCCGATCCATTGACCGAAAAAATGGCCCGCAAAGATCCATGTTGGGATGGCAACGATCAAGCCGACGATGATCAGCAAGCCGACATCAGCACCCAGCAACTCTGATGCTGCAACTGGACCTGGATGCGGCGGCACAAAAACGTGCATGCAGGAAAACGCAGTTGCGACCGGTATGCCGTAGAGCAGCAGGCTGCCACCGAGACGGCGACCCACCGTGAACATCACTGGAAGCATGACGACGAGGCCTGCGTCAAAAAAGATCGGAAATCCAAAGAACAGGGATGCGATTCCTAGAGCCATAGGCGCACGCTGCTCGCCAAAACGCTCAATCAAGTCGTCTGCCAGTGCCTGTGCACCCCCAGATACCTCCAACAAACGGCCCAGCATCGCACCAAGCCCGACAAGAAGTGCAACGCCGCCAAGGGTAGAGCCGAATGCGGTGGTGAGCGTGTTCATGATGTTTGCAGCGGGAATGCCCGTCACGAGCGCCGTCAGAAAACTGACGAGTATGAGCGCCACAAAGGCGTGAACACGAAATTTGATGATAAGCAGCAACAGAAGTGCCACTGCGCCCACTGCTATGGAAATCAGGGTACCTGCGGATAATGTCTGTTCGAATTCGGGCAAATGATCACTCCTTCAATACGGGATCTGACTTTCGCCACCTGTTCCAAACGGCCGTTCGTGGCTTAACTGTTTGGGCTCGCCGAAAGTCAAATCGAGCCTCTTATGAAGAAGTCATCGCTCGGCTTCAACGCGAGACTATCATTTAGCAGTAACATTACCGAGCGTGCGCTGCTTTTAGCGTATCTCGCCTTGAAAGGATCAGAACCGCCGACGCGTTATCCAAGCGGGCGCGGAAAGGTGTCCACTCAACACGAAAAGAATGCGGCTGGATCTCGCTTAATCACGTCACACCGCCCGATGGCTTGGACACCAGCAAGCTAACGAACCCCGTTGCAGCAATCATTGCCACAAACATCGCAAACCCTACGCCGGCGAGAGCCAGACCATAAGCACTTGCGGCGACGCCTACGCCCATAACAGGTATGGACTGTGCTATATACAGGACGAGGAAGAAGGTAGAGGTGATCTCGCCACGAAGGTGCGAAGGGCTCTGTTCGGCCAGTGTACTGAGGGAAGCGCGAAAGCTCATGCCCTGGCCCACTCCGGCGAACGCTGCGCCCGTCAACAGTATTGGCAGGGACGATACAGCAATACTCATGCCAATGAGCAATATACCCGCCGTGAGTGCAGCGGTGCCAATCAGCATTGCCTTTCGGTCCGCCATTCTGGTGCTGCCAACCTGCCCCAGCGCCGAAAATCCGAGTTGCGCAAAGACAACAAGCCCGCATACCAGGTGATTGGCTATGCCAAGGACGTGCAGCAACAAGGCTGGAGCGACAGAAGCAAACAGACCTAATACGGAGAACCCTGCAAAGCCGGCCGTGGCGGCACGGATAAATGTTCCGCGAACCTCGGGTGGGAGTCTCAGCCGCTGGAACTCCCATTTAAAGGATCTGCCTTGACGGTCGAGCGGCTCGGCGATCATGCTGACCCCTGCGAACGTCAAGATGACCAGCACAATGTGAACGACGTATGGAAGCGTAAGAGGAAAAGCGGTGAATTCAGCAAGCGCACCCGCGAGGACAGGCCCAAGGCCCAGGCCAAGCATGTTCACTAACGCCGCCGTCAGGCTGTAGAATCGCTTCCTCCCTGCCGGAGCCAGGTCGGTTAAGGCTGCGGTGGCAGTCCCGGTGATTATGCCCACTGAAAGACCTGAAAGAAGACGGCCGAAGAACAGGGTCGCCACAGTGTCGGAGAAGTAGAAAACAGAACTGCTCAACGCCGCCAACACGAGGCCGGGCAACAGCAGTGCTCGACGTCCTATCTGGTCGGAAAGGCGTCCAAAGAGAAGCAAGGCGGCGGCGATCCCCACCACGTAGGTCGTAAAAATTGAGGCGACCATAAGTCCCCCGAAACCAAATTTATCCTGATATATTGGATAGAGCGGCGTCGGCAGGGTCGGACCAAGCATCGTCACGAAGAAGGCCGTCGCGATCACGACGGCAGCCTGACGGCCGCGCAGTTTGCGCGGCCACCGGCCCTGGTTTAGGGTCGAGTTACTATGCGTCGACATTTCAGTGACCAGCATTCAAGAAGAAGGGAACAGTCGCGTCTTTGCGTCCCGGCTTGGCGAGCCCTGCACGCTGATAGATCCGGTCTCGCGATGCCCCAGCCAATTCAGCAATAGAATGGGTCTGATGGAGGACACCGTTGGATTTCATCACCTTCCCAGCGACCATGACGTAGGTCACATTGCCGGAATGGGCTGCGGTGACAATAGTGGCGGCCACATCAGTAGCGGGCAGAAGGTTGGTATCGGTCAGCCGGATCATGATAAGATCGGCCTCCTTGCCAACTGTGATACTGCCGGTTCGATCATCGATCCCACATGCGCGCGCGCCGTTGATGGTTGAGAAAGCAAGCAGGTCGCGGGAGTCGAATGTCGGCAGGGTCTGAAGATCCCGCTCCATCATTCCTCCTGCTCCCGCACGTGTCAGCTGCTGATAGACGAGCGCTGCGCGCATTGCGCCGAACAGATCACCAGCGGCAGACGTTTCGACGTCAAGGCTGAGGCTCGGTCGCAAGCCTGCGGCAATCATGCGGTTGGTGGCAGGCTGGCCGAGCCCCGGCATGAAGGCTTCGATCGATGATGCCACAGAAACCTGGGCATCGTGATCCGCCAACATCCGCAATTCATCGTCAGTGGACGTGCAGGCGTGAATGAAGAGCATATCCGAACCCAGCAATTTGCTGTCGTTCAGGTTACGGATTGCGGCCTGTTGGACGCCCCATTCACCCAGGCCGACATGCATGCTCATCTGCAGGCCAAGATCGCGGGCAAGACTGATATCATTTGCGGCGATGTCTATTGTCGATAGTTCGGGTCCACGGATCATTGCGGCGAGGGTGACGCGTGCGGTGTCGTCCGACAGAACAGTTTCCCGCACGCGGCGGATGTCTGCAGGGTGAGCCCTTTCGCTACCGAACTGCCAGGATTCCGCTTCCGTGGACGGCCAGCCATAGGCGAAGACCGCCCTGATTCCAGATTCCCAATGCGCCGCAATTGCAGCGTCCGCATGATCTGGACTGTTCATAATATGCGCCTCGTCGCGAACGGTGGTCACGCCAGCGTCGAGAGACATAATGCCAGCCGCAAGGTTCCCGATCCTGACGTCTTCAGGTTCGAGGTGCGGGCCGAGGCCAATTTGTACGTGGTTGCGGTACTGGGCATAGGTCCATGATGGATCCAGACCGCGCAAAGCACCCTGCCATGCGTGCCTGTGGGTATCGATGAAGCCCGGTAAAAGCGCATGACCTGCGCCATCAACGATTTCGGCTGTATCATCCGCAAGATCGGGACCGACATCAACGATTTTGCCGTCGACGACCAGGACGTCACCAACGAATTCGCCGTGTTCATCGTCCTGTGAAAGAATATACGCGCCTTTGATCAAAACACGTGTGTTGGAAGAACCATTCATTTTAATTTCCACTCATAAAGTTATCGTGTGAAGTTCGTTGTCTCTGCGAGATGCTCGATGATCGAAAGCTGTGCTGGCCTCCATCCGAGTTGTTCAGCACCCGTGCTGACAATCTTCTGGTCCAGAAGCAGAGCCTCCCCAAGCGCACCCAGACGCTTGACAGTTGCGGCCACGCCCTCTGGCTCGACGCGTCCGTGCAACCCAATCGCCGTGCTGGCAGCACTCGCGATTTCTAGCGCTGTCGGAGCATGTGGGTTTGCTCCGATCAGGTAGGTCCCGGCAGGGGCCTTCTCGAGAGCGAGTACGTATAGTTTGGCGAGGTCATCGAGGTGCACGTTGCCCCAGTGTTGTTGTCCACCGCCGACAACCAACAGAGATTGTTCTTCTTCACCAACTCGGGGAGCATTGGCGACGAGTTGCAACAAGCTGTCTCCCCGTCCATAAACGAGAGCAGGCGAGATCACACTGCTGCGAACACCATCGGCCCCCAGGACGCGCCGGGTTAGTGCCGGTCGCCACGCGGTGATCTGCGGCGCGCGAAATCCCGTGGTTTCGCTGATGGCATCACCACTACCGTGATCCCATAGACCAGCTGTCGACACGAAGGGCTTATTGGCTTTGCCAAGACCCTCGAGGATAGCGGCTACGACAATTTCTTCAGTTCGAGCGCTAGTTTCGTCGCCGGGCGACGCGAGATGGATCGCTCCGTCGACGGTCGCGGCACTCGCCGTCAAAAATGCATTGTCCCTTACGTCGCCGACCCTTGCGACTGCCCCTCGCTGCCGGATACTTTCCGCTTTCGCTTCAGAGCGTGTAATGCCGACCACATCGTGGCCAGCTGCGACGAGTGCTTCTAGCGTCGCAGCGCCAACATAGCCGCTAGCCCCTGTCAGTAAGACCTTCATGGTATGCCTCATCTGGTTGTTGATGATGAGGTTATAATGATGCGTGGAAATGATCGCGTCTAACGATAAAATACGATATAGTGATCGAAGAATTCACTAACTGGGTTCCCAAATGGATCAACGAAGACTCGAAGCGTTCGTACAACTGGCGCAGGAATTAAATTTCACACGCGCAGCACATCATCTTCACATGACGCAGTCGACGCTCTCCGCGACAATACGATCGCTGGAATTGGAGCTCGATGCCACGCTCTTTGATCGCTCGACCAGATCGGTAGCGCTGACAGAGAGTGGAAGGATTTTCCTCCCCCATGCCAGAAATGCAATCAGCGCCATGGACGCTGCAAAAACTGCCGTGCATCCATCAGGTGGTTTGAAGGGGACCCTCACCATAGGAATGCTAAGCGGCCTCAAGCTGATAGATGTGCCCGCCCTTTTTGGAGACTTTCACCGCCGATATCCTGACGTTCAGATGCGGCTCCAGACGTCGCGGCGGGGAACGGACGAGCTTATAGAACGATTGAAGGAAGGTAGCATCAACGTTGCGTTTGTCGGCACAAACCTCAACGATCGAACACTCCGGACAATACCAATTCGATCCTATCGGTTGCAACTCGCTACCTCCGTTCATCACCCTTTGTCCAAGCACAGCGACATTACGCTTGCTCAAATCGAAAGAGAGCCTTTCGTTGATATGCCGCCAGGCTTCGGACAACGTGCTGTCATTGATGAGGCCTTTGCTCAGCGGGCGTTGTCGCGCTCGGTGCTAATTGAAGTGGCCGAGTTGACGACAATACCGGATTTCGTTGCGCAAGGTCTTGGCATCGCCCTGCTGCCGCCAGAACTTGTCGGCAATCGGTCAGACGTTGTGATCGTGCCAATCCGCGACGCCCAGGTTTCATGGACACTCAGCGTTGTCGTCAAAGCTGTCGAGGTGACCAGCCAGACGGTCAGTGCATTTCTTGACCTCATTCCGCGGCATACATTGAGTGAGCATCCATTTTGATCGCGGTGATAGAACACATGGGCGAATAGAGTAGAGCATTGAACGCCATGTCGGATATTACCGCTTTTGATTTTGCCAAGCGAAGGTCGGTTGACACCGTTAACACGGCGGTCGGAATGGGTGCTTCAACGACCCGGTCAATTGCTTGAGCTTTCCCATGCAAAAAACTGAACTCCTTCGTGCGTGTACAACGGCAGGCAGTTCGGCCACGTCTCCACAGCACCTTCTCGGTGCATCACTCTTCGATCCTTTCCATGCAGGCCTGAACCGGCATAACTAGTTTGGCAATCGCCCCGTTGATTGCCACCGAACACTAACCGGGCGGGATGCCGACTTGCTGTCTACACCCATTTTCACAGTTCTTTTATACAACTGACGGCCTAACTCACTTCAGCGCCCATTCATGAGCCAAGTCACGTTCAGTGACGCGAGATCCTCCACCGCATGTTCCAGCTGAATATGTCCGGCCGCTATTTCGTTCGATACTGCCTCCATGGCCCCGATCAGGCCAACGCATCGCCGCCGCACGGTTGCCGGATCGAGTTCGGACAGCGGCTGGATGGCTTCGGCGTAGAAGGTCGCATGTTCTTCTCTCATCTCGCGATGGTAGGCATCCATCATTGCGTCACCGCGCAGGGCAGCTCCGATCGCATGCCATTCAGGTCCGATCGTCGTCGCGCACTCCAAATAGGCCATCGCCAGTACCCGCGCGATCCTTTCGGGTTCGCGAGGTGTGCCTTGAAGTGCTACCGCCAAAGCCTCGACCTGCCGGTTCATCGCCTCTCTATAGAGCGCCATCATCAGACCAGACCGGGTTTCGAAATGGTCATAAGCAATGGGCTTGCTCACGCCCGCCCGCTCGGCAAGCCATCCGAGCGTTAAGGCATCGGTTCCCTGCTCACGTACAATGTCGGACGCGATCTCCAAAAGCTGGGCACGGCGATCGGCTCTAGGCAGTTTCTTGGACATTCACCACAATCCTAGCTTGACACAAACATAAACTACCATTAGTAACTTACATATAGTAACAAAATGCGAAGCGTTGCGAAAGCTCTTGCAGCACGAATTTCACGGAAATCCCGCATGCCTTTCTCTCGTCGAACCCTGCTGGCTGGCCTCACGGCTTTGGCCCTTGGATTTACCACCCCAGTATGGGCGGAGGCACCGCCGATGCCGCCCTCGTCCATTGTGTTCACCAACGGAATAAAGCTGAACGTATACGAGGCGGGATCGGGGCCGGCCGTCGTCCTCCTGCACGGCTTTCCGGGCCTAGCCTACACGTGGCGGCACCAAATCTCTGCGCTGGTGGCAGCAGGCTACCGAGTCATCGTCCCCGACCTCCGCGGCTACGGGGCAAGCGACGCTCCAGCCGATGTCGATGCCTACGATATAACAAGCCTGACGGGTGACCTCGTCGGTTTGCTTGACCATCTCAAAGTGCGTGAGGCCGTGTTTATGGGACATGACTGGGGTGGTCTGCTCGCCTGGCAAATGGCGCTCCTCCATCGCGAGCGGGTGGCGGGCGTTGTCTCGCTGAACACGCCGCATGTTCCTCATTGGGGGCTTTGGCTCCATCCCGACATCGTTCGCCCCGCCCTGGCCAAGGGCAAAACCTTTGTTGCGGACCCGAAGGTCGATCCAATCGACCAGATGCGCAAGGTTTACAGTCGGGACATGTACGTCCTGATGTTCCAGGATGGAGACAGGGCCGATGAGGCCATGAACGCAGCCCCTCGCGCGACCATAAGATCTGCGTACCGCAAAGACCTGATGCGGTCCTCTGCGTGGGGCAAACTGCCTGAATTCGTCGTCAACATGGAGTACTACGGCAAGCCGATCCCCGCTGAGCTGCCGGGCAAGGACGTACTCAGTGCCGACGAGCTCGACGTCTACGAGCATAACTTTAGCCGGACAGGGTTCACTCCCGCTATTAATTGGTACCGAAACATTTCCAGGGCTTGGAAAGCGGGCCTTGGGGTCGATCAGAACGTCCGCGTCCCTGCCTTGATGATTACTGCGGAGCATGACGTCGTGTTGCGTCCCAGCATGACCGAGGGTATGCGCGACCATGTTCCCGACCTTGAGACACACGTCATTCCAGAGGCGTGGCATTGGACGCCTGAAGAGAAGCCTGATGAAGTCAATCGGTTGGCGATCGACTGGCTGCAACGCCGCTATCCGGCGCGCTAAATTCCGAAATTGAAGGCCACTATTCCGTCGATGCAAGTCGCTGCGCTGCATGCGCGGCTCCCTGCGGGACACATAAACGAAATAAGGAGATTGTTATGGAAGCTCCCATTCTGTTTGCCGGGGGAACCGGCGTCATCGGCCGCGAGGGGGTCAAGGCATTTCGCAAGCGCCATCCCAGGGTGCCGATCCTTATCGGTGCGCGCGACATGACACGCGCGCACTCTCTAGCCGAAGAGGTCGGTAAGGCTGCTGCCGTCCAGATTGATATCAACAGGCCCCGTCTTGGATTGGAGAAAGACGATCAGCTGGGCGGGGTCGTGATGATGGCTCCGGACGATGGGCTGACCGGCCTCTCGCATGCCCAGGACCTTCGCGTCCCCTATCTCAGCATGGGCAACTGGCTGGTCGAGGTCGGCGCCGAGATGGCGCACGTCATCCGTCGCCCGGATGCCAGCCCCGTTGTGCTCGCCAGCCATTGGCACGGTGGACCGGCTGTGTTCTTGACGCAGGCTGCGACGAGAAGCATGGACGCCGTGCACTCTGTATCTGTTGGAGCGATCGTTGACGAGCAGGACCCTACAGGTCCCGCCGCGATCGCCGATATGGAGCGCGGTTCCGAAGGCGGATCCGGCGTCTGGGCCTTCGACGACGGGCGCCGCGTCTGGCTGAACGGGACAGCAGCATCCCGCGAGATCCGGGCCCTCGACGGCCGACGTTTGAACGGAAGTGCCCTCACGCCGTACGACATCGTCAGCTTGCATTCGATGACGCAGGCCCGGTCGGTAAGGTTCGATCTGGCGATGGCTGAGTCGTCCAGCCGGCGCAGGGGAGAGGGCATTGCAACCGAACTGGTAGTCGAAATCGAGGGCGAATTGCGCGACAGCCCATGCCATCGACGCCTCACGCTGGAGTTCGGCAAAGGTCAGGCAGCGCTAACGGGACTGAGCGGTGCGCTGGCTCTCTCAATGGTTCTGGGCCTAGAGGGAAAGCCCGCGTTCCCGTCAGGCCTCTACTTCCCGGAGCTACTCATGGACGCCGACTGGTACCTTAACGAGTTGCGGGCCGAGGGCGCCGTCATAGAGCTTTGAGAGCATCGACCTCGACCACCCCAACCAGAGTAGGGCAAATATGCACATCCTGATCGTCACGGCCCATCCGGACCCTGCTGCGTCCTATACGCATGCCGCAGTCGCTCGGCTGGTCGATGGGCTCGAGAGCCTTCCCGGCACCACGCACGAGGTCCTGAACCTGGCGTCGAGCGGGTTCGACCCGCGGTTCGCAGGCCCCGACAATGATCTCTTCCATGGCCGCGGGCAAATGCCGGTCGACATCCGGGAAGAGCAGCGACGCATCGATCGGGCCGACGCCCTGGTGCTCGTGTTTCCGGTCTACTGGTGGTCCATGCCGGCCGTCATGAAGGGCTGGATCGACCGGGTGTTTATCCAGGGTTGGGCCTTCATTGATGATGGCGAAAAAGAAATGAAGCGGCTGCTCGTGCACCTGAAAGGACAGGTCGTCGCGATCGGCGGTGCTGATTACGACACCTATCAGCGTCGCGGCTACTTCGATGCTCTGAACGCGCAGATTGTCCAAGGCATCTTCGGCTACTGTGGCATGCCGGTCATCGGTCTGGACCTGCTGCTGCCCGTTGACCGAACAGGTGTGGAAGAGGGCCTTCAACGTGCCTTTGACATCGGCCGACGCGTAGCGGGCGCATGAACAGCTGCCTGCTATCTTAGTGCTCTAGGAAGAAACAGCGACGTTTCCGCAACCGCCGCCTTCGATGTGAGCGTAACATCTGACAGAAGTTGTCGCGTTAAGCCAATTCAGTTACGATTAGCCGATAGCGCTTGGAGTGTCATTTTTCCCCAGATCCCACCCACAGAGCGAGACAGAACAGCTGGGAAGCGTCGATTCACGTGCTATACGGCATCATGATGATCAAGGTCCATGCCAAAGCGATCCGTTATTGGGACGGGAACGACGATGGGCAGATTACAGTATAAGCCCTTGGTCCGCGGTCGTGGAACTCGACCGCGGATTTACTGTGCAGCGGAGCACGCACATTTGACGCGACAATACCTGATTGGTCGGGATGGGATGCGAGCCAACGCACGCACGTATGCGGGGATATTTCGCCCATTCTTTTCCACCTACGCCTTGAGGGGTTACGAACCGACGACCCTGCAACTACGAATGCGGTCAGTATGAAAGAACGCGGTAGCTAACGCCGCTGTTTCTCGTACCGGATGTCGTTTTGTGAATCGCTGCCTAACACGTGCGCGCAAATTGCCCGGTCAACTGCCTGGACGACATATATCCGTTGTCGGTATATTGCCCTTATGAATCCTCAGTCCCTTCCCGTTCCGAAGACGCCAAACATATCGAACGCCACCGGACGCCGTCGATCAAGTGCCAAACCGTCCTGTATTTCTGTGATGTGTTCGCGCATCAACGAAACCGCTTTCTCGACATTGCCGGAGGCACAATGCTGAACGAGGTCGTCGTGATGGTCATGCCATCCTGCCAGCCCCACCTGATTGTCGAAGAGATGCACGATGAGGCTTGTGCGAGCAACCAGCAGGCGAACCTGATCGGCCAGAATGCGATTGCCTGATAGTTCGGCCATGAGCACATGGAAACCACCGGAGAGGTGGATTGCCTCGCGTATATAGCCCTGCTGTCTCAGTTTGTGCTCCTGGTCGATATTGTCGCGCAGTTTTGCGATGGCGGCCGGGTCAGCGGCCCGTGCCACGGCTTCGGTAGTCCCAGCCTCGATCGCCACACGGGCGGCGAATACCTCGACGGCCTCAACTGCATCCGGCGCAGCCACGAACGCTCCGCGCTTGGGAAAGAATATGACAAGCTTCTCCCAGGTCAGCCGCTGCAGAGCCGTTCCAATCGTCCGCCTTCCAACCCCAAACGCTTCCATCAACGCGAGTTCGGTGAGCTTTGTCCCGGGGGGAAGCCTTTGATCGACAATGGCGGCGAACAGGTGCGCATACGCCTCGTCAGCGTCATCGACCTGCGGTCTGTTTCGGTCATTCATCACGCCAACCAACCGTTTGTTCTGCTTCATTGTTGTTCTCTTTGGCGATGTTTGTTGCGGCGGATTGTGCGCAATTTTGTGCGCTTCGTTGTTTTCGTTAACGTTCGCAGACTGGCACGTGCCTTGCAATACCATCAGTAGGCAATATCAAACAGGGGAATGACATGCACAATTTTACCACCACGCGTCGGACCATCCTTCAACTCGGCCTCGCGGCACCATTTGTCCTTAAAGCTGGGAGGGGTTTCGCAGCAACGCCGGTCAAATTCTCGTTCTCTGCTCCTTTCGATGGCTCAAACTCTCCATTCCTTCTGGCTGAGAAAAATGGCTGGTATAAAGAAGCCGGGCTGGAATGCCAGTTTGATGCCGGTGGCGGGTCTGGTGAAGCTGCTTCTCGCACGGGATCGGGTGTGTATGACGGGGGAACCGTCGATATCAACAACGTCGCAGAGTTCAACTCCAAGAATCCGGCTGCAGAGATCAGGGCTGTCTACATGCTCTATTTCAAGAGCCCTCTTTGCGTCGCTACGCTATCCAAATCTGGCATCACCAAGCCTTCTGAACTCGTCGGCAAGACGGTTGGTGCGGCTGCGCCGGATGGTGCTTACCGCCTCTTTTCAACCTACGCGAAAACGACGTCGATCGATCCTTCGGCCATCAAGTGGAACATGGTGGGCCTCCAGTTGCGTGAGGCGGTGCTTGCCGGTGGCAGCGCGGACGCTATCCTGGGATTTGATTCCACCATGTATTTCGGGCTGGTCAAAGCTGGGATTTCACCCGCCGACATCAAGTTCCTCTACTACGCCGATGCGGGCCTTGACCTCTATGGCAACGCAATTGTCCTGTCGAAGAAGTTTCGCACCACCAATCCTGAAGCTGCGAAGGCTTTCGTCGCAGCCAGTGCGCGCGGTTATCAGGCCGCTGCGGCTGATCCGAAAGCCGCTATCGCCGCTCTCAAGGATCACTCGCCTCTGATCAATGCAGCGTTGGAGGAAGAAAAGCTGCGCTGGCTGGTGAAAAACCAGTTCACGACCGAGGAAACCAAGACGAATGGTCTCGGTGGCATTGACGCCTCGCGCCTTTCAAAGTCGATGATTGCGGTTGCTGAAGGTTTCGGACTGCCCTCAGTGCCCAAGGCGGAAGACCTGTTCGACGCCTCGCTCCTACCCTCCGCCGACATCCGGAAGCTGCCGGCATGAGCTTTGACCTGGTGATCCGCGGCGGGACGATCGTCACAGCGTCCGACGTGACGAAAGCCGATCTCGGCATCCGGGATGGCCGCGTCGTAACAATTGCGGATCATATTTCCGGCGGCGAATGCGTCATTGATGCCAGCGGGCTGCTGGTCATGCCTGGCGGTATTGATGCCCATTGCCATCTCGACCAGCCTCAGGCACCAGGACTGGCATCCAAGGGCGCGACGATGGCAGACGGTTTCCGATCCGGAAGCATCAGTGCCGCCTTTGGCGGCACGACAACCATCGTGCCCTTTTGCGTGCAGCACCGTGGTGAGTCACTAACCGCAGCCGTCGCCGACTATCACAACCGGGCCAAGGGCCAGTCAGTGATCGACTACGCGTTCCATCTGATCGTTAGCGATCCGACGCCTGCCGTTCTTGGACAGGAACTGCCGGCTCTTATCCGCCGAGGCCATACCAGTATCAAGGTCTACATGACCTACGATGCGATGGTACTGAGCGATCGTCAAATCCTCGATGTTTTCGAAACCGCGCGCCGGGAAAAAGCCGTGATGCTGATTCACGCCGAAAACCATGAGATTATCGGTTGGCTGGCCGAGCGGCTGGAACAAAATGGCCATACAAGGCCGCTTGGTCATGCACAATCCAGGCCACTCCCCGTCGAGCGTGAGGCGACGCATCGCGCAATGACACTTGCGGAGATTGCAGGCGTGCCGCTGGTCATTGTCCATGTGTCCGGTGGCGATCCGCTCGACGAAATCCGCCGCGCCCGCGCCCGCGGCTATGTGGTGATCGCCGAGACCTGCCCGCAATATCTCCTGTTGACGGAAGACGACCTCGACATGCCCGATATGCTGGGTGCCAAGGCGATGTGCAGCCCGCCTCCCCGCGATACACAAGCACAAGCCGCTTTATGGCGGGGGATTGAAGATGGCACCGTCGATATCTTCAACTCCGATCATGCGCCGTACCGTTTCGACTCGGACGGGAAGTTGAAGGCTGGCCCTACCCCTACGTTTCGTGCCGTAGCAAACGGTATTCCCGGCCTTGAGACGAGGCTGCCCATTCTGTTTAGCGAAGGCGTCGTCAAAGGTCGGATCGACTTGCAACGCTTTGTCGCGCTCACATCGACGAACAATGCCAAGCTCTACGGCCTGCATCCACGCAAGGGGACTATTGCTGTCGGTGCCGACGCCGACCTTGCGCTTTGGAACCCTGAACGGCGCGTAACCATCACCAACAGCATGCTGCATCACAATGTCGATTACACCCCGTTCGAAGGGCTGGAGGTGCAGGGTTGGCCGGAAACAGTGATCAGTCGCGGTGAAATCATCATTGAGAAAAACGACCTCAAGGCAGAGCCCGGGCGTGGCCGGTTCCTGATGCAGGAAACATCATCCGCCTGGAAGACGAGGGAGATCAAATCGTGGATCTAAAGATTGCAGGAAAACGCGCGCTGGTTCTGGGCGGCAATCGCGGGATGGGGCTTGCGATCGCCAAATCGCTTGCCGCCGAGGGAGTTGCCCTAACGATTGCAGCTCGCGACGAAAAGGCACTTGCCCATGCGGCAAAAGAGATAGGCACAGCCGATACGATCACGGTCGACCTTTCCGATACGGCGGCCCTCGGAGCGTTTGCGGGAAGGGTCGGCGACATCGACATCCTCGTCAACAATACCGGCGGTCCGCCTTATGGCAGCGCGCTTGGCCGTGATCTCATGGATTGGGAGGAAAGCTTCCAGAGTATGTCCCTTTCGGTCATAGGGCTGACAGATCTGTTCGTTCCCGCGATGCGCGCTAAAGGCTGGGGCCGCGTCGTGACCGTCGTCAGCACCGGCGCGATACAGCCGATCCCCGTGCTCGGCATATCCAATACGTTACGGGCGGGTCTGATTGCATGGTCGAAATCGCTTGCGCCGGAAGTGGCGAAGGATGGCGTGACCGTCAATATCCTGATGCCGGGCCGGGTCGCAACCGAGCGCGTCGCGTTGACCGACGACGCCACGGCCAAGCGGGAAAACATCGCCGTGGAGACAGTGCGCCAGCGATCCTTCGAACAGATTCCAGTGGGTCGATACGCCGAACCAGAGGAAATTGGGGCGGCGGCCGCATTCCTGTGTAGTGGTGTCGCGTCCTACATCACAGGATCCGTTATCAGGGTCGACGGAGGTTATGTCCGTCATGTCTAACAAGAGCGCGGTCGAGACCGGATCAGACGTACGTTTGTCGGCCCGCTCCGGCTATACGGGTTTTACTGTCGGATGTGCTCCCGGTTACGTGCAGGCCAATGTCTACATCGTGCCCGACCCCTTTGCCGCAGACTTTCTGGCGTTCTGTCACGCCAACCCCGTGGCGTGCCCAATGCTCGGCAGAGGCGAGACAGGCTCGTACTCTTTGCCTGCTCTCGGCAGAGACATCGATATTCGAACGGATTTGCCGTCCTTTCTCATACATGAGCAAGGCCTTGAGAGATCGGCAGGAGACATTGTCGATCTGTGGCAGGACGATTTCGTCGTTTTTGCCGTGGGATGTTGGCTAGGCGCAGAGGGTGCGCTCGCAAAAGCTGGCATCCGCATGCGCCACCGCGAACTTGGACTTCAGGGCGGGCTTTACCGCACGCGCCTCGCCGCCACCGCTGCGGGACCATTTCACGGACCGCTGATCGTTTCAATGCGTCCCTTTCACAAAGACGACATCGATCGCGTGATCGCCACGACGGCAAGAACACCGCTCAGCCATGGAGCTCCTCTCCACATTGGTGATCCAGCCGAACTTGGGATCGAGGCTCTCGATCAAGCCACTTGGGGAGATGTCGTTCTTCCCAACGAGGATGAGACTGCAGTTTTCTGGCCCTGCGGTCTGACTGCTCTGCAGGCGCTCAAGAACGCGGAGATGCCGATTTTTATCAGCCATGCGCCGGGCGCCATGCTCGTGACCGATCTCAAGGAGGTTTTTGCATGACCCTTGTTCGCCCAACACTCAAACTGACGCATCGTGGTGCCATGCTCGTCCTCAATGCAGGTATCGAGGCTGCGCAGGCAATGGGGGTCCCGCAATGCATCGCGATTGTTGATGAGGGCTGCAACCTTTTGTCGTTCATCCGGATGGATGGCTCGCGCGTCCTGTCCATCGAGAGCGCGACCCGCAAGGCGATGACCGCTGCCACAACAGGGCAGCCCACCGGTGGCATTGCCGCCGACAAAGCGCTTCTTCTTGCAGAAGCGACGTCTGGCCGGATGACCAACCTGCTTGGAGGCCTGCCACTGATTGCCAATGGTCATATTGTCGGCGGAATCGGAGTGGGTTCCGGCACGGGTGAACAGGACCTCCAGATCGCCGAGGTCGCAGTCGATGCCTTCAACCGTCATACGAACGGAGGCACGCCGGCATGACCGCCACGAAAGATCTCGCGACACACCAGACAAAAAGAATTGCACAGCTTGAAAACGTGCAGGTCCGGTTCGGCCAGGGAGACGATGCTTTCCTCGCACTGGATCGCACCAATCTTGTTGTTCATCCCGGCGACTTCGTAGCGATGGTCGGTCCGTCTGGCTGCGGCAAGTCGACTATCCTGAAGCTCGTCGCCGGCCTGCTCCGTCCGACCGAAGGGGTGGTGTTCGTGGCAGGACGAGAGGTGGGCGCCGAGCAGGTTGGCATCGGCATGGCGTTCCAGAACCCGACAATGCTGCCCTGGCTGACGATCCGGCAGAATATCATGCTGCCACTCAAGATCGTTAAGCCCTACGCCGCTACTTTCCGGCGCGACAAGCACACAGCTTTCCGCGATCGTGCCGACGCACTTCTCGCCAAGGTCGGCCTCACCGGCTTTGGCGATCGCCGCCCCTGGGAACTATCTGGAGGAATGCTGCAGCGTGCCAATCTTTGTCGGGCGCTCATTCACTCTCCTCAGCTATTGATGCTGGATGAACCATTCGGTGCACTCGACCAGTTTACGCGTGAGGAACTTTGGTCCGTGCTGCAGGATCTCTGGATCGAGACCAAACCCACCGTCTTCCTCGTAACCCATGACCTGAGAGAGGCGGCCTTTCTTGCGAGCCGGATTCTGGTCATGAGCGCCCGCCCCGGCCGCGTGACCGAAGACCGACAGGTGACATTCCCCCGGCCACGCACACTCGAAACGACTTTCGAAGCTGAATTCACCGACCTGACGAATGATCTGCGGCGCATGATCTTTGCAGCCCGTCAGAGCAAGGAGATAACGGCATGAGGATCTCGAGGAAATCAAAGGAAAATCTGAAAGCGGCCGGTTTCATCGTCACACTGTTTGCGATCTGGGAGGTTGCCTGTGTTGTCTTTGAGATTAGTCCGATCGTGTTGCCTCGACCGAGCGCAATCTTTTCGACGCTTTTCGTACAGATGCCTGCCCTGTGGCCCCACATCGTCCAGACGCTCGTCACAACGATGATAGGTTTCCTGCTGGGTACCGTCATTGGTCTGGCGCTCGGTGCCTTCGTCGGGATTTCGCGAACAGCCTACAACGTTGCCTATCCGTTGCTGGTCGGATTTTCGTCGATCCCCAAGGTGGCTGTGGTCCCTATCTTTGTCCTCTGGTTTGGATCAGGGACGGTTCCAGCCGTTCTGACGGCACTGACGACCTGCATTTTCCCGATCGTCGTCAATGTGGCAACCGGCCTTGCCACCACTGAGCCAGAGATGGAGGACGTCTTGAAAGCACTCGGCGCAAGCCGCCTCCAGGTGCTGTGGAATGTCGGCCTTCCCCGAGCGATGCCTTACTTCTTCGCGTCTCTGAAGGTTGCCATCACGCTTGCCTTTGTCGGGACGGTTCTGTCTGAAACAGTTGCCGCGAACCGGGGCATAGGGACCGTGATGATGATGGCAACATCCAGCTTCGATGTTCCACTTGCCTTTGCAGGGCTGTTCGCGCTCGCGATCCTTGGGATCGCGCTTTACGCCGTGTTCGCCGTCATCGAACAGCGGGTCTGTGGCTGGGCCAATCGAAAACAAGAATTCGCTCTGAACTGAGTTTCAGACCGGATCACATCTTTGCTCACGCGGGCGCGACAGTTTCCGTGAACCAAAGGGTGTGCCTTCAACTCTGACATATGAGGTATGAAATGGCATTGGATCCATCACAGGGCTACCCGGAGACATCCAGGAAGTACGCCAGTTTCGCGGGCAATCTGGAGCAGCAGTCGTTTCAGTTCATCAAGGATTTGGACGCCGCCATGCGTTCCAGCTACGCGACGAACATCGTCAATATCGGCCAGAGCATCTATCCGCTTCTTTATGTCGAATCCACTTTCGATGGCGGTCGATACACCTTGCTCACCGACAAGAACACCCGGTACGTCCATCAAAACGTAGGGCAGATATATGACGTGATGAAGGCAATTTCTCACATTCCGCTTGGCATATTTTCAATCATATCGGGTTACGAGAAAGACCCAAAACAAGGCCCGTGGGTTCCTGCACTGCAGACATACCGGGCGTACATCGTCAGCGTTCAGAATACCAAAAGCAATATCTCTGGTTTAGGGCGAGAGGAAAACATCCTCACGGATCGAATGTTAGCTTCGTCTCTGGATTTCATTGACGCCGTTACCACATCGGTGAATTTTACCTATGACGAGTTCGCCGCTTATGCCCGCGGGATCGGTAACGAAATATTCTACTGCCAGAAAAAAGCGGCTAAAAATCAGGTCGATGTCATGAAGGGCGTCCTTGAGGGTTGGAAGGAAATGATGGGCGAGGATGAATGGGGAAAGTTATATGTAATTGTCGGCGCCGTATGGACTCTAACGCAAGAGAACGCACACGAACTGATCATTAAGTCGCTCATGAATGAAGACGTGCGGGAAACGCATGTGGTGGTCAGCGAGGCTGTGCCTGATCTCGAAACCGCTCAGGCCTTAATGGGGCGCATCGTCGGGGACAGAGTGATGGCCGAACTCGTATTTGATTGGAAAGCAAACCCGGCATTTGCTCAAGACATCTATTCTCTCTCGACGCGACGAGATCTTCTATCTCAGGCTGTAGAGGCAGTTCTCAAAGGGAGAACGCCAGAACAACCTTCTGGCGGTTCGGCCATAGGATGTCCACATCTCCGGAGTTGACGCCCGCCAACTCTACTGCCTGTGTCTCCCGCACGATCGCGGGAGACATACCGTTTGCACATTATCGCCTCTTAGCGTCCAAATATTCTTCTATTGTACAATGTGTTGATTATCGCTCCAACTTCACCAATGGATGAAACCCATATGAAAAGAACAGATCGGAACGTTCAATTACCCCTGCGGGCCTGGGATGGAGTGACGCCAAACGCTTTTTTGAAACTTTGTGTAAAGGCACTATGCGATGCAAATCCCCATTTCTCAGCAATTGCCTTCGCGGAGAGATTGCTACTTTGATCGAGGTCGTCGCGAGCTTTTTGCAGGCGCAAAGCGCGCTGATACTCGCTGATCGTCTGTCCTACCGAAAGCAAGAAAGAATACTGCAGAGAGCGGACGCTAACAGCGCTCAGGCTAGCTAAGAATTCGGGAGAGCTTCTGTCCGCTGGATGCGCGTGGATATAATCGATCGCCCGCCGCACCTGTCTTGGTGCAACTAAGGGCACAGGCGCCGTCAGCGTCTGAGTATAGTTGTTCGGATAGTTTAAAAGGAAACTATCAATGACCAAATTTCCAACAGCCGACGAACGTGCATTGAGCGATCCCGCGAGTCGCTGGACCGATGAATTGTACAAAAACTCGACAAGAGCTGGAAGTCCTTTGAGATTTCGCTGATCCAAGGCACCCTTGCTAAATTCAACCGTGTGAACCACCGGCTTATCAAGCAATATGGACATCCGCTTGCAGAGAAGGTCATCAGAAATGACAACTGTTGAATGTTCACTTCCGTCCAGAACATCAACGTTGTCTGCGTGCCGGTAACCAATCACCTGACCGGCGGCGATCGTTAATTTATTGTCCTTGAAATGGTAATCCGTTGTCCCTTCGCTGACGAAATTGAAGAGAACAGAATCGAACATTTCGATGGGAGTAACGCGATAACTTCCAATTGTTTTCGACCATTCGAAGAAAACGTCATCGAGCACGGCGAGATGTCCGTTGACCCCGTACTTGTGGTGCGAGCCGAGTGGAGTTGCAGACACCGGGGCATAAGCGTCACTCAAATACTCCTCAACTTCTCCGATATCCCTGGACGAAATTTTGAGTTCTTTGTACGGACCGTTCGACATTCCTAACACATCCAAACACGTGTTAACTTCGCTAAAAAACGCATGAAACACGATTCAACCATACTCGAATCTTCTTATGCGTGGCAATGAAGCTCAGATTTTGTTTGAAATCGGTCGTTCAATGGACAGATACAAATTAAGCTACATAAATCGGTCACATGAAGTTCCTGCTTCAATCCGAGCCTCTGACAACCAGTTCTGCATTCCCAAAGGACGGTTCCAAATTTCGGCGGACCACTTTTTAATAGGCAAATCAGTTAACCTCCGTCAAACCGCGCAATAAACCTGCACCTCAGTGACATCACTGCACCTTAGAGGCACTCATCGGCGTTGTTCGCATTGAAGATTGACGGATACCGACTAATCTAAATTAGCAAAGATTGGCTTACTTTCTCCCCCAGGTGCCATTTGGTGGTCGGCGGAGGTAAGGAACAAGAGATCCGTATCCTGTCAATCTTTGCCTAAATGAGAATAGCTTTGGAGACAAACGTAGTGAGCAGACGCCTTGATGAGCAATCAATTAATTCGGCAGTGACGCTCTTATCCGCGCTGGAGAACCCAAAGAGACTCACGATACTTCGGATCCTCGTTGAGGGAGAAATGCCGGTGGGTCAGCTAGCAGAAAAGGTTGGCCTCAGCCAATCAGCGTTATCTCAACATCTTTCCAAACTGCGCAATGCAAATGTGGTGCAAACCCGCCGCGATGCCCAGACGATTTATTATTTCAGCCGCTCCGAGCCGGTACGGCAAATTTTAGCGGCTTTAGAAGAAATTTTCAGCGAGGAAGCACCCAGGCTCTCGGTTCCGGCCTGAAATAGGCCCACGCTTGTAGGCAATTCAGCTTTCTTCATACCGTCCCGGGTTTACATGACCGGCTGTTGACGCCGCGTCGCTCCCCGCAGACTGTTGGGACGTGGCCAACTGGATGGTCGTGCAAGACAAGCTCACATTTGCCAAAGAACTAGCCCCCGCCGTACAACAAGCGTATACTTCTCGATCAAGCAAGCTCGTTTACGCGTTGCTCGCGGTTTGGATGAGAAATGTACCGCTCGATTGCAGAGAAATAACCATAAATTTTAGTAGTAGTGGCGGAATTGCAGTAAAATTTTGCACCTCGACTAGGAAGTTCTGGCGAACAATCCAAAAAGTAGAACCCATAATATCTTTACGTCAATAATCAGAGCATTCGAATCATCTGAAAAGGCATATGTTTTAAATCGTGCTGTCTGGGGGCGGATGGAATGCAAAGTTACTCATTTGAAATATGGGACTGCGAAACTTGCGTTCGACGTGAAGTGGTGTGCGAAACGGACGTTGAGGCAGCTAATCGCGCTGCAATAGTCGCGCTTGCAATTTTCCTATTGAGGCGTCCGGATTTACGGGGGAGACTCAAAATTGTCGTTCGCAATGCGGATGGCTCTCGGCTCGGGGAGTTCTTAGCGTCCAAGCTCAGAGGCGGACGCGGTGCATATACACTGGCACCGTAGGAGCGTGCCTTTTTGGGCGTCTGGTTGCTCGCCGCCCCTATCGCAACCGCGCGCGCTCTATGAACTTGTTACCGTTATTGAATGGACTCACACCTGTGGATGCCAGCAATGGAGTGCCATCGCCTTGAAAGGAATCGAACCAGCGTTCCATCTCCCCGAATTGTACACGGCTGAAAACACTGGAATATCCGGACGGAGCGACTTCCATCGTAGCTGCGTCGCGTTCCGCTAAATGTCATTCATTCCCGGCATTTAGAGATTGCCAACCGGAACGTTCACCGCGACGTATCATACAGGTGGATGGCGACGACGTTGGCTTTCCTGATCAGCAATCGCATTGACGATCTCGAAGTCCATTGCGGCACGCAGCTCGAACGCTTCGCAGAACGGACGATCGAAACCGGCATTGTGGAGTTGCGAGGTCATTCCAGTCCAAGTCTGATTGCAGCGTCGTCCAGCGCACAATACGCATTGGCACCGGGGCAAGCAACGACCACCCCGGCCCGTCCGTTTCGCCCTGAGGAGCTGCAAATTTCGCTTATTAGAACAAGGAAGTGCTTGGGAGCCTGACATCGAAATCGTAGGATGCTGAATATTGATTTCATCCCTTTGAGAGCGTCCATGGACAATCAGGCACAACAGTCAGACCGGGAACATCACTTTTACGTTTCGACCGCCAAGTTCCTTTTCCACCATCCTCAGCACGGGATTGTGGCTGTTCGCGATCCCATAAAACTGACGGATGCGGAGCGATATGGTTTGAGTCCTATTCTACTCTACGGCCTCACAGTGGCCGGCCTGCCGATCCGCTGGCTAACATTTTCCACCATGAAGCAGCGCAGATCTTTGCGCGATGCGCTGCTGACGGCGTGGAAAAGCGCGGAGGGTTTGCGCGGCCTGCCAGATATTCTCCGCGTGAATCGCTACGTCGCACAGACAGATCCGTTGCTGGTGGCAGATCTTGCAAGGATCGGCGTGCGACTTGAGGTGGCCGACGCCAAGGATAAGACAGTGCCTGCCTCGCTACGCTCAGCTCAGGACGCTTCTGGATGGCTATTGAAGAAACACGATCCGGTTGATCTGTCTCTGAT
The DNA here is from genome assembly GCF_001422245.1 of Rhizobium sp. Leaf262. Classification (GTDB taxonomy): domain Bacteria; phylum Pseudomonadota; class Alphaproteobacteria; order Rhizobiales; family Rhizobiaceae; genus Agrobacterium. The sequence continues at coordinate 31,574 of NZ_LMMM01000017.1, read as the reverse complement.
AGCTTCTGTCGAAGGCCTCTGTCTCGATGCACATGACGACCACGATTGGAGAGCGAGCCGCGGACCTCTAGGGCTCAGCAACCGAAAACTCGAGGAGAAGATCGAGCGGTGGCTCGAATTGCCAACGCGACAACCGCCGTCCGTGCCACTTGCAGACCTCGAATGGGAAGCAGGACCATGGCTGTCATCCTGGGAGGCCTCTCTACCACCCGATCAACCACGTTATTTCCACCATGACGGTATCAGCGGAAGAATCTGGCTGCTTCAAGGAGACGACCCATCAGGGGACATCGAGGATGATGACGAGATCTCGGTCTACGAAGAGCACGACAATACGGCGGAAGTCGCCAAGAACTTGGTAGCCTGCTGGCCGAATCCAGCGAAAGAGGTCGCGGCTGCGGCCAGGATTACTCTGCGGCAACTCCAATGGTTTACCTCGGAACGCGCCAGCCTCGACAGGTCGGCCCGCAACGACCTGCGGTGCCTGCTAGGTATCGAGTACGACGAGCGGATGGGCAGCTACACGCCTGCGGGGCCTTACGTTCTGATTGCCAGGAAAGCGCAGGCGATTGAAGCGATCTATCAGGAGATTTCCGGAGGCGGTGATGCTTGCCCCTGCGAACTCGTTCCGGCTCAGGGACAGGCCGACCCGAGCTGGAGGTACGTGTTGATCAACGCGCATAGCACCCCCCCTACTCTTGTCATGGCCCCTCGTGGAGAAACAATCACGGAACGGCTTCCCGATCTGATGATGAACTACGAAGGCATCCGACCGGTGTCGCCGACCCTTTACCGCGATGTGGTCACCACCTGCGCCCGGGCTTGCCAGACGCCCATGGCCAACGTTCGGGAGATGACGGAATTCGCGAAGCGGTATGAACGACACTGGAGCGATTGCGCATGGCTACCGGACTGAGCTTTCTGGTAGCACGTGAGCTCTGATGTCTGATCGCAATCGAACATATCGACTTGGATGCTTTGCGTGCCTCCTTCCCCAGTTGAAACCGAAGGCGGTGCTGCGCTCGTCGTTGCCGGCGACGGTACAAATTGATCTGAACGGTGACAACAATCTTGCTTGCCTGGACATTGTAGCCATTTCCGTCGGCAAGGCTTTGCTTTGGAATTCAGTCGAAGTCTTGTCTCGCAATCTGAGCCAGAACGCCATCAAAAGAGAGCGGGATCGGTTTGCTCAAGACTAGCCACGACATGCGCGACAGATTAGTTAAGATATCGGATAAAAATTCAGCGTCTATCCCGCCCGTCGGGGGTGGTCAAGAGATTGGTTTGGGAGGTTACCTTGAGCAGTTTTGCCGGACTGGCCTTGTCAGATGCTTGGCTCAGCCAATTTGCGAAAGAAGATCGCGAAGTGGCACAAATGCTACTGGACGAGGTTCACACTATTTCAACAGACGCGTTTTCCGATGGCATCATTAAACTTATAGATGAAATTGCCTCGGAGCGGCCTGATCTAGATCGCAAGATCGCGCTCTATTGTGAGCGCCCCATCAAACGTGTGTTCGGGAACATACCGGTCTTCTTCCCCGGGTCTCGGAAAGGACGAGCCGAGGGCCCAAGCGTGGCACCCGTCGTTGCAAACCCTCTTGACCAAGAAGTTGGAAGCGAAGGCATCGTCGCTCAGTTGATCACCAGCTACTGCCGAGCAAATCCCAAAGTAGCGTTGTCTCACCCTGGCCCTTCGAAGCTCAGGAAGGACCGAGTGAGCCACATTGTCATCGTGACAGACCTGATTGGATCAGGTGACCGAATATCAGCAATGCTGGAGTCTCTGAGTGTCGTGGCTACTCTCAGGAGCTGGGAATCCTACAAGCTGATCAAGTTTGTCGTTGTTGCATATGCAGCGACTGACCACGGCTTGGCACGGCTAAAGTGGGCGCCGTTGAAGAATGAAATCCGGTCTGTCATTAGTTGTCCGACTATTAACACGGCGTTCCGTGGCACGCGATTGAAGTTGATCAACAGTATTTGCCAGCGCTATCCGGCAAAACGGCGTGGCAATCCATTTGGTTGGGAGGGAGGAGGAGCTTTGATAGCCTTCTCCCATGGCTGCCCGAACAACGCACCAGCAATCTTTTGGACCACCGCAAACGAATGGCAGCCGATTTTCAAAGGTCGTACCACGATAGCCGCGGCAGGCGCCTTTCGCATCGATGAGGCGGATCTCCTAAGAAGACGAACTGAACGCTTGTTGAAAACGAATGAAATTAGGGCGCGTTTGGACGCACCGGATGGAAAACTATGGCTTTCCGCAATGGCGGTCCTCGCGGCCTCAGAGGACGGTGCGCGCGGACCGCGCAATGTCTCCGCACGTCTCGGTCTACCCTTCGGCGAGGTTCGCATGAACATCAACCTTTGCAAGGAAGCCGGATGGATTTCTGATAGCGGCGTGCTGACTATGCTGGGGAAAATGGAACTTCGTCGACTGAGACGAAGATTGCGGCCAAAACCAATCTTCCCATCTGACGCAAATCCGTTCTACTATCCGAGTCAGCTGAGGGTTCCATGAGGGTGATTAGGAATGCGCCGCGAAAGCGGCGATGGGCATCACGGATGTCCAGAGTGTCGGATTCTCGATACTCGTCTCGCGTAGCGACATTTTCATGCTGCGCAATGGCACGAGCCTTTCCCGGCGGCGTCTTGGGGGCGCCTCGTGCCATTACCCACCGAATGGGGTCAAAGTAATGCAATCGTGGAGCCCTCAGCAGTACCGATACGATGGCGTTCAACACGGCGTATCCGACGAGACAATCGAAAGCGTGATTGCCCGAGTGGAACTCATCGCTGCTGTGAATCCAAGCATCACTCCGGTACTAACCCTGCGTCACCTCAGCGAATTATGCGGGGTTGAATACGGCTTTTTGCGCCGGATTGTATCTCGCTCAACGGTCCCTTACCGTGTATTCAGCTTGAGAAAAAGGATCCCGGGCCGAACCCGCCATCGCCTCATCTGTGTTCCGCGCAAAGAGCTCAAGGCTGCCCAAGACTGGATTGTCAGGAACATCCTCCGCCATACGAAAGCACATGCAGCGAGCTTCGCCTATCATCCGAAGTCACGTCCCGAGTTTGGTGCTCAGAGACATTGTGGTTGTGACTATTTACTGAAAATCGACATAACGGACTTTTTTCACAGCGTTAGCGAAGGCCGGATTTTTCGAGTTTTTGCTGAGCTCGGCTTCTCGGAGCTTTTAGCATTCGAGTTGGCGCGATTGACTACAATCATCGCGCAAGGGACTGAGCGTCCAGATTGGATTGCCGCCGCTCGGTGGCCAGCTATCCCAGCCTACCAAACATCTTACGAGGGCTTTCTTCCTCAAGGGGCCTCAACAAGTCCGATGCTTTCGAACCTAGCGATGTTGGCCTTGGATGCGAGAATTGCGGGAATGGCCTCTGATGCCGGTCTTGTCTACACTAGATACGCCGATGATCTCACGTTTTCGGGCCGGAAACCTCACGATCTAAAATCGATGAAGCGCTTCAAGCGCAAGGTCTTTGACGTGCTGAACGAAGCTGGGTTCAGACCAAACCTTCGGAAAACGTCGATCCGGGGACCCGGTGCACGGAGGATTGTGCTTGGAATGCTGGTTGATGGACCTAGGCCCAGATTGGCAAAGGAGTTCAAGGACGACTTGCGTAAACATCTTCATTACCTGAGGTCGAAGGATTATGGGCCGGCAAAGCATGCGGCAGCAAACAAGACATCCATCAGCGCAATGTTTCACATGGTACGCGGCCTGATCGGTTGGGCCACGCGAGTGGAGCCGCGGTATGGACGATCGTGCCTGGTTGAATTCCGAAAAGTCGTGTGGCCTCCTTTAATTCCATAATCTGGAGGCAGCGGTCAGCGGTCGCCAAGTTCGACCGAGAGATCGCTGTTGCCGAGAAGGCAGATAAGGGAGAAGAAACTGCCTTTCGTGAGCGTGCACGGCGGTTGAGAGTGCAGATCTAAGCAGGAGCAACATGGAAAAGATCGAATATCGCTATGATGATGTCGGCGCGTCGAAAGCTTTCGTCCTCTCGCTCAAACTGAAGGTAATCCGTGAACGCTTCTCCTCGCTGCAGGACTGGAATCCTGACAATTGCGCGCTGGTATTGCTAGGGGGGAAACCAGTCGCCCTTGCTGATTGCAATCGTTCCGAAGACGGCCTTGCAGCCATTTGCGGTTTGATTGCCCGCCCAGGCTTCGGGGGATACGCGGTCAACGCTCTATCCGCATTGAAGCGTCATACGCAGCTGCGACACTGGGCTGCTGCAGTTCGAGCACCCAATCCTGCGGTGTTTGGTATAGCTCGTCGATATCTCGACGAGCTATACGACCAGGGTGCTTGGGAAATATCCAATGAACTGATGCTGAAACACGGAGCACTTGGCCACCTTCGTCCTACACCTTTGGTTATTTCCACTTTTCATCTGACACATTTGCAACTTCCGCCGCTCAAAGATTGGAGCTCCGCGACCAAACGACAACTTCTGGTTGCTGCCCGATCTCCTGGGACAGTCAATCTCGTTGCACCGTCCGGCGATAATCTCGGTCCATTGATGATGACGTTGGCATTCGAACTAGCCAACACCGTGGGGTTGGTGCGTCAGAATATGACCCGTACTCTTATGTTCATGATGATGGCGATGAACGGGATACCGGTTCCGGATAAAATGGCACGAAAGTTCATCTCGCCGTCGGCGCCAGGTGACTTTCAGCAGAGCATTGATGTCGCGCTTGCGTCGTTGGATGGGTCCGGAACGCTGCTCTTTTCGCCACAGAAAATGGGAGGAAGGCTGCCTTGGAACAACTGACGTCGATCACGGTTGGCAGGAAAAAGCGCCGCATGGATAGCTCGGCCTTCCAACCAGTCAACTCTTGACAGACCTGAAGCGCATCTTTCAATCATTTCAATGTTCTCTTTTTGTTCTACGCGTGCTATTCTCTCTGGATTAGACCAGTTCAGGCTTTTTCAGATGTCGCGAAAGATAATTCATATAGACATGGACGCTTTTTATGCGTCAGTGGAGCAACGAGATAATCCGACCTTGCGCGGTCTTCCAATCGCTGTAGGTGGCTCGGGCGCGCGCGGTGTCCTAACGACCGCGAGTTATGAAGCGCGCAAGTTTGGTGTCCACTCGGCAATGCCTTCGGTCACCGCGGCTCGCAAGTGCCCGGGCCTTATATTCGTAAAACCCCGGTTCGAAGTCTATCGCGCCGTCTCACAGCAAATCAGAGACATTTTCTGCGACTATACGCCGCTTGTTGAACCCCTTTCGCTCGACGAGGCTTATCTGGATGTCACCGAGAACCTCAAGAGAATAGAGATTGCGACCGAAATCGCCACGGAGATTCGAGCGAGGATCCTGGCTGTGACCGGACTGACGGCTTCGGCGGGCATTTCGTATAACAAGTTTCTGGCGAAAATCGCGAGTGACCTCAACAAACCGAATGGGCAGGCCGTCATCGCGCCAAAGAACGGGCCTTCATTCATTGAGCGGCTCCCCGTCAAGAAATTCCATGGTGTCGGCCCCGCAACGGCAGAGAAGATGCATCGGCTGGGGATAGAGACCGGCGCGGATCTGAAAGAGCGATCAGTCGAGTTCCTCACTCAACACTTCGGCAAGGCAGGCGCGTACTTCTATGGCATCGCGCGCGGGCTCGACACCCGGGAAGTGCAGCCTGATCGAGAGAGAAAATCGATCGGTGCCGAGGACACATTCCCTGAAGACGTTTTTGCACTCGAGACTGCACGCGAGCAATTGCTGCCACTCGTATCCAAGGTGTGCCGGTTCTGCGACAACAATGACACCGGAGGAAAGACGGTGACGCTGAAGGTCAAATATTCCGACTTTCAGACGATCACCCGCAGCCGAACGTCGCCAATGGCCAATCGCACCGAAGCATCTGTCTGGATCGTACTGGAGCCTTTGCTCCAATCCGTATTTCCGACAAGAAAGGGTATCCGTCTGCTCGGGATCAGCCTTGGAAGTTTGGAGGGAGCAGATCAGAACACACAGCTTGATCTTGCCCTCTAATCACAGCGAGAGGGCTTAAGGCTTGCCACCCAGGTCGTATCCACCAAGATCTTCGCTGAGTGCGGTCAGACGATCGAGCGCCGCCAGGCGTTTAGCATCACGCGCGGTCTTGAACGCTTCAACATCATTGGCACGAAGCCGGCGATGCGTTCCAACCTTCTCTGCACTAACCTCACCCCGATCGATCAAGCGAACGAGATATTGCCGAGATACGCCCAAAATCTCTGCTGCATCTTGGGTCGACAAGAGTTCTTCATCGGCAAGCACCGTGACCTGTCGTCCCTCCGCCACCAACTCGGCGGCGCGGAACATCACGTCGGCAAGCACACTCGGCAGTTCCACCGACTCGCCATTGACGAGGACGATCTGTACGGACCCTGCCTGCTTGGTGGACCGGGAGACGAGCAAATTCGCGAGGCGCGCAGCAGCGGTCCTCTCCATGGGGAGAACTGTGCTAGACGACTGTTCCGATCTTCCTGAGGAAGGATTGCGATGTGATGTAGCCATGGGCGCAATATGGTCCATAAACGCTATAAACGCAACCTTTCCGTTTCATAGCGAACACGGCGGCTGGGGGCCTACGCATGCTCGACTTGATGTGCGCCGCTGGCCGATCTAACTTCCGGCCTTTCCATAGTATGCGACGTCGCGCTCGAAGATCGAAGGCGTCAAACAGAGCGGCGACAGTGAAATGATAACCGTAGTCCTGGACGCAAATGTCCTTTACCCAATGCTTTTGCGCGACACCCTCCTGCGATGCGCTGCCGCCGGACTCTTTCAAATCCGTTGGTCCTCCAAGATTCTCGAAGAGATGACAAGCAATCTGGTGAGAGACTACGGCATGCCTGCGGAGGCAGCCGACGCATTACGCCAAATTATGGATGAAGCGTTCCCCGAGGCAATGGTCGAAGGGTGGGAGGAGCTTGAACCAGCGATGCGCAACGACAGCAAAGACCGGCACGTGGCGGCGGCGGCAGCCGCGTCGGGCGCGGTTGCGATCGTCACCGCGAACACTCGGGACTTCTATGATCTCCCGGCCGGTATCGACGCGGCGCATCCCGATGAGTTTCTATGCGCATTGTTCGATGCAACGCCTTCGAAGGTGAGCGACGTGCTGCATAGGCAAGCTAGCGGCTATCGGAGGCCGACACTGACCACGGCCGAGTTGCTTGCAAGACTTGCCGTCACCATGCCAAATTTTGCGCGGACTGCCCTTGAGCACCTGAACGAACAGGGCTAGTAGAGCGCTCTTGCAGACCGGGCCCGACGACAGACGGCCGCCGCTCACTCGATGTCGGCAACCTGTCGCAACGAGGCAGGAAGACTTCGGCACGCGGTAAGTCGTGGCCCGAGTATCTCGGCAACGAAACCATGATGGCGCTCGGGAATGCCCATCCTGGCTCCTGTAAGGCCGTTGAAAACAAGGTCAGCGACTTGGTCACGCCCAAAGGCAGACAGAATCAGATCCGAACACAGGATATCGGCGGTCGCGATCACTTGCATCGCAGCAAAACGATCCGCCGCAATCCTGAGCGCCTTGCGTTCATCGATGACGACCGTTCGACCGTGCACCAATCCAAGTGCGAGGGTTGCAGCCTCACCATCGTCCAACGTCTGATCAGCGGACCCGGTAACAAGGCTGGCGAAGATGAGCTCTCCGTCATCATCAAACGGAATGAATTCGAGAAGTCGTTCGTCAGCCAGTGCGCGCGCCAAGCCCGCGTCGTCCCGCCCATTGAAACGGTCGATAAAAAGCTCATCTCGAACAACTGTGCTCGCGCAGAGCGTCACTCCAAATGCGCGAACGATATCGGAGGCCCGGCCTGTTGCGTTTAAGTTGATAATCACACTCGAATCCACGACAAGAGGAGCCGAGATTTTACCGGAGAATAGAGGTTGCCGCATTGGCCCCACTTTCTTCGGCATCGATATCCATCAGAATGTCGCGCACTTTGACCCGGTCGAGGCGCAACATCCTCGAAATCTGCCCCTCGCTCAGAAGTCCCCGTTTGGCTGCTTGGTAGGCCATGAGGCCGGTCTTAATAGGGACTGGTAACGCCGCGTCATCCTTCATTCGATCATTTTGGGCCACGTCCCCTAAGACCTGCCTGACATGATCATCGGTGATGTTTCCATTTGCTTGAAACCAGTCCCAGGTCCCACGTTTGGTGAGCTGCAGCTCTTCGAGCCTTCGCACCATCGCCTCGCGCGAAACGTGGAAGAAATGCGCGAGAACAATTACGTGGCGGCGAGTCAGGCTGGAAGCGCCAGCGGTTACCTCTTCGAATTTCTGCCGGACAGCCTGAGCTGGAGTAAGAAATCCACGCGCAAAGGCATTGGCATATTTTTCCTCCCGCGAGCTTTCCAATTCGTCGATCTCGCTGACTTCAGCCTGCATCCGCGTCGACACCAGGTGGCCAAGTTCGTGGGCTGCCGTCTGCGTTCGACGATCCAGAGGATGGCTCGCGTTCAGGAGGATGCAAGCGCCAACCGACTCTTCGAATGCAAACAATCCGGAAATTTTTCCGGGCAAGCGACGGACATAGAGCCGAACACCCATCTGCATTTCCAGAACGGCGCCGATGTCAGATACGGGCGCCAGTCCGAGCCCCAGCCAATGACGCAGTTCCAGCGCATGCTGCTCCGCCTGCTGGCGGACATCCCCCGCAAGGATTGCGCGCTCAGGCGGAAGGTTTCGGACATGGGCGATACCGAGCAGCGTTTCTAGCTCGACATCCGCACGGACGAGCTGGGCCATCAGTTCCGCAGCCGTACTGACGGCCGGTTCGTCATGATCGGCGAGCTTGCGGAACTTGGGCGTGAGCTCCACGTGAACCGCTTCTATGCGCAGCAGCGCGTTGACGCTCGTACCGTAGAATTGGGCGAGCTGTTGGAGTTCGCCAATTTTGACCCGGCGTGCGCCCTTCTCCATTGCAACGAGGGTTGTACGCGCCGCCCCGATTACCGCTGCCGCATCCGCCTGCGTCTTCGCCGCGTTTTCGCGGGCGATACGCAGGCGTTCGCCGATTTGCTCCGGGTTGAGCTGTTCGTGACTCTCGCTCATGAGGTCACGCCAACCATTGGGCAACAAATGATTTCGGCCCGAGATCCTTCATAAATGCCTTCCATTCTCTGTCATGCTGTCCGAGTAGGCCAAAAAGTCTCTCCTCGGCTTCAGTTGTCGTCATATGCAGCCGCTCCCCCAGCTGCCAGGCGTGCCGCTTCAAGCGAACGCGGTGTAGGGGGGAAGAGCGCATTTCGGCGAGATGATCAAGATGCAGTGCTCCGGCGATCCCGTATCGCTGCATTGCCCGCGTGACCTTCGTGAAGCCCCGGACAACTCCGTCCTCAAATCTTCCCGAGCGCAGGTCTTCCCAAACATAGTTTTCTTTTGGCTCGCTAATACCGGCAGAATGGAAACTAAGTCTCCGCAGCATGCAGGCTGCGCATATACCGCAATGCCGGCGCGCTCTATCGAACGACGAATTTCTGCTCTGCTGCCAGCAGGAGCGAGTTTTGTTCCACTCTTCGGGATCTGATTCGATCGCGGCAAACTCTGCCAAGGTCTGCCCCTTCGTTTTCCAAAGCTGCGGCAGTCGAAAGTGGATCGAGTAACCGAATATCGCTTCGAAAACCTCCTCCATTTTGCATAGGAAGCGGGGATGGTTGCGATAGTCTTCATAGCCGTGGCTGGTTGGAACAAGCGTCGGTCCCAATGCACCTTGTCCACTTTCTGGCATGGCCACGTCATGGGTTCCGACGAGATATGCGGCCAGCGCACTTAATAGCGTAAATTTGAATCCACGGCTTCGCACCGACGACTCTTTGATCCCGATCGGCTTCATGTTGACGGAGAATGGAATATTCAGAAACGGTACCTTCTTGCGATCGCGGATGGGCCGATCGTCTGCTTTCGAGCCGACACGAACCCTGATCAGCCTGTCGATGCGGCCCTGCGCACCGAGGATTGCCGAGACAGCACGCGAGTCTAAGCCATCGCTAAAGGGCGTAATCGTGCGACCAGGATCGCCCCATTCGAACAAGCTTTGTTGTCCGAAATCGCTGTCGGCGCTGAGCTTGGCAGCGGTGAAAGTCAGTTTCCACTCATCTCCGGTCAAAAACTTCAATGCGGCGGCAATGCATTCCATCACGCGTGGGTTTTGCCAGCGCGCCACGTCATGGACGGGCAGCTGCAGCTCAATCCGGCGTGCCCAGCCGTAGCCTGGGCGCTTCAGGGCCTTGTCGCAATACTCGACCGCGGCGATGAGGACCATCGCGTCATAAACGCGGCTATCCCAGTTTTTCGATCTGTAGTCGTTCAAGTCTTCCGTCTTAAAGACGACAGCCTTTCCGATTTCAGCCGTGCGCCAACCTTCTGCTCCTTTAGCGCCGGGCTCCACAACCGCAACTCGGATCAAAGGTATTTCCAACGGGGAATCGCTCATAGTGGAGGCCCCTGATCGACGCCGTCGTACACCGTTGGTGATCTAGTCACGTTGACGGTGCGATCGCCAAGTATTGATCTCGCCATGCGGTCGAACGTTCCGCCGGCAGTCATCTCCCCGATGGTTTCTCCCAGTCGTCGACGCATTTGCTGGCAGGCGCCTGGACCCGCTTTCACAAGGTAATGCTCTTCAATTGCGCGAGCGCCGGCAGCCAGGCGCTCGCCGAGCGATGCGGCCAAGCCCTTCTCTACAGCAGCCAGTCCAGCGTATCCTTCCGAGATAGCCATTTGCGTCGCCTCGATGGCGCTTGCTGCCAAAGGCTGTACCGAGGGATCGACGCGGAGACGGTCGAGTTGTTCATTCGCGGAAGAAGCCAGCGTGAGAAGATCCCAACCATCAGCTATCGTGACAAGCTGCTTCAAAGCCGGAACAACCTCAAGTCTGACGTCGCGCATGAGTGCAGCTTCAGCCGCCTCGCTGACCTGTTGAATGCCAAATGCTGGTCTGTACGCCCATGCTGCGACACGTTGGTATCCGTGGCGTAGAGGCAAGCTTTTATGCGGGCCGTCGCTCATTGGAATCTCCTAATGTCAGTTATCTTGAATTTTTTCATCTGACATGTCAACATTCCCGCGTCGATTGATTTTTACCATACGCTTGGAGGGGAAAAGGATGCATTCCGATCGCTACAAGAATTTTGACGAACTGGCCGGGTCTGAAGATGCAAACGCCTTCCGTATCGAGGCAGAAAAACGGAATTCCAGTATCTGCGTGCTTGCTCCCCATGGCGGAAAGATTGAGGTGGGAACGTCTGAGTTGGCCCGAGCAGTGGCTGGCAATCGTCTCAGCTACTACCTGTTTGAGGGCCGAAAACCGAAGGGCAATCGGGACCTCCACGTGACATCTGCGAACTTCAATGAGCCGCAGGCGGTAGCTGTCGTCGAAAGCAGTGATGTTGCCCTAGCAATGCATGGTTGCGAAGGCGATGATGAGGTGATCTATCTCGGGGGAAGACACGAGAAACTGGCAGCAAGCATCGCAAAAGCACTTTCGAACCGAGGCTTCTCGGTAGGGACTCACAAGAACCCTGCATTGCAAGGGATCGATCGATCAAACATCTGTAACCGCGCAAAACTCGGAATGGGTGTGCAATTCGAAATCACCCGCGCCCTTCGCGTTCGGTTGACTGATAAAAAGGGCCACTTAACGGGGCCCTCGCTCAAGGACTTTGTCGATGCGATCAACGAAGGAATGAGCCAATGAAGGCGCGTGATCCATGACCCTCGTCGTTGAACACCTACCTCGTATCTTTCAAGCGAACCTCGACCGGCTATTTGTGCGCGTCATCCAACCGACCATGGACGCGCTGGTGCTTCATCCTGTCCTCGAACAGGGCGAAGCCGCATCGATGAATGAGTTTCTGGATCGCGCCGCCGCCCAGGTCGACAATTACACGGCAAACGAGGCCGCCAAATCGTTTGTGCTAACGTTGGCTGCGGTCTTCGAACGGCAGCTTAGCATCTGGGCAACGTCGACGGGGACGAAGGCACTCGGGAAGCTGCGCGGTTTCCAAGAGCACCTGCAGGCCTGCGCTCAGCACGCGAGCGTCAATTTGGCGACCGACGATCTTGGCGCCGAGCTCGACGAAATGTTCACGGTGGCCAATGTCATACGCCATGGCGAGGGACCGTCATGCGAGCGCCTTCTTACCATAGCGCCCGCACTTTGGGACCGCACCATCGCAGAATATCGTGACCTTGTGCCAGGGCTCCCGCGGCCGAGCGAAATGCTCAGGATCAGAAGGAACGACCTCGTCCGCTATATCAGGGCGACGACGAGGTTCTGGGGCCGGGCGGACCCTTTACCGATGGCGGTAACCGATCCGCCATACTGGTCGAGCTGATTGTGCGGAGGACAAACGATTGGGCGACGACGACTACATGAATGAAGAATATCACGACCGGCCGTGCTATCGCCCGGTCGCCGAAATCGGCCCGGGAGAGCTTGCCGACGCTTTGAAGACCCTTGCCGGCTTTTCCGAGAACACCGTTCTCGTGATGCAGGCGCACCAGCTCGGGATGGTCGACAATCTTTTGAACGCGCTGGAAGACGAGGTCATGCGCCACCAGGCCGATGACGATCCGCCACGCGAACAGATGGCTTTGCTCGGCGCCATGTCGCCGATGTGGATCTATGCGGCCTATGAGCTGCAAAGGACTTGGCGCCAACGCTGCGAGGAGGTGATCAGGCTGGCCGACAATGGCGGGCTTGACTACAAGGCGAGCCATCTCGAGCGCGATCTCGGCTATCGGCATTATGACCGCGAACTGAGGGCGCAGCAGCTCCGCGATGCGCAGCAGCGGCCGGAGCTGGTCGAGCAGATGCGCGCCGACCTGCGGCGCACGGAAATCGCCTTCACCATGCTGGAATTCATCCGGGTTTGCCAGATACCGGTGCTCAGGACGCGAATAGTGTCTTCGATCGCCTGTAGGAAGGCTGGAAGGTTGCTTTCCTGCTGAAATGGTGTTCGGAAAGCCGGCCTATTGAACGCCCGCGCACTCGATTATCTACTCGGTGATCCGGGTGCAGATCCATTCGAGGGGGATGAGGACGGAAGTCTCGCTATCAAATATGATGCGGCCTCCGCACAGATGCGCATCGGCGATGAGACCTTCTGGATCTCCAGGCGGTGGCGAGAGCCTGGCGGCAAGGGAAAGATTTATGTTGATCAGGAGCCGATGCTCGCGCGCGAGTTTCAGCATTGGCTCCTCGGCAAGCTTGGAATCCCGCTCCTAAATTTTCCCAAGGGCAACCCAATGTCCGGCCAGACATGGCCCGAGCTTAGCTTCCGGATGTTGTTGCGCCACATATATCGTCGTCAAGGCTTCTGGACCGATCTTGCCGATCGGCAGCCTGAAGGAGAGCAACTGGCCTGCGTCTTGCAATTCTTAGGGCTTGCCGAGCACGTCTTCAGTCCGGACTACGGTAAGCTCGTTGAACATGAGTTGAAGGTCGAGAAGCTGACGGCGCAGCGTGAAAACTACGCGACCACGCTAAACCAATTGTCGCGCGAACTTCTCTCAGAGAGTGACATCAAGCTTGATGTCAGCGTCGTTACAATTGCGGCCGCGAAGGAAAGATTAGAAACTCGTCGACAGCAACTTCTTAAAGAACGGGATGAACTCCTGTCGAACACTGCGGACGTCGTCGTGCCGACCGGGGAACGAGGTCGGGTCGCGGAACTCGGCGTCTTGCGCGCCACAGCAGCTGTAAAGATCGAAGAGATTAGTCGCCGACAAATTGGAGCTAAGGAGCGTCTAGACGAGATCAAACGCTATCGCGCGGACCTTGCCGAGGAGATCGAGCGGATGGATCGCGCAGCGGATGCCGGCGTGATCCTCGCTGATCTGCGGATAACGCATTGCCCCGCCTGTGATCAGACCGTTGGGGCAATGGCACGACACAGCCATGATTGCTTCTTGTGCCATCAGCATCTGCCCGATGACCCGATGATCTAGGGAATGGGCACAGCAAGGCTGCGCTTCGAACGCGACCGCCTAGCCGGCGAACTGACGGAAGCGGACGAACTATTGGTGATGTTAGGCCGCGAAGAGGGTAAGCTGATGGCGGATAGCGAAGTCGCGGAGACCACGCTGCGTTCAATCGATCGCGAGTTGGCTCCAGCACGCTCTGCTGTTGGGGCGCTGGCACAGGATGAGATCAGCAAAATCGATATGACGTTGGGCCAACTCGATGAGCGGGACCAGCAACTTGACCGAGTAACTGATGCGCTCGGCGTTGGCCTAGAACTTACGCGACAGATCAGCGAACTCGAAAAGCTGATCGAGCCACTAGAGGTAAGCGTTGCGGAGTCCACCCGTGCCATTGATTTCGATGATGCGGCCGAACAGCTTGAGGTGGGCATGAATGCCTATCTAGAAGCCTTGAATCAACTGCAGCCTCAAACATGGCGACACAGTCCTGTGCGCGTCGAACTCTCAGGCCGATCTTTTCGCCTGCTCGTTGGCCGGCGCCTGTGGTCCAAGGCACTCGGCGGGACAGACTCCCTCTATTTCCTTATGTCCTATCACTACGGGCTTCTCACGCTCTCCACGATCGAGGGGCGCCACTATCCCGGCTTCGCGATCATAGATGTGCCCGGTGATTTCTTGGGGGAGAAGATCGGCGACAAAGAAAACTTCATCGTCCAGCCCTTTATCGACCTACTTGGGAGGGAGGAATATGCCGGGGCGCAGCTAATAATCACCGGCGCATCTTTCGATGGCCTCGCCCGCGCTCATTTCCAGCGCCTGAACCAAGTTCATGTCGCATGAACCCAGTTGGAGAAGGGTGAACGCGATTTGTCTAACAAGTTGCTGAGCAAGAAGACTGCTGCCAAACGGGTCTCCTATAAATTCTGGCAACTTAATGGCTCGGAAATTCTGAACTAAGCCATCACAAAGAATAGAAGGAAGGATTTAAAGCACCCCCCAAGCTCGAAACCTCCCCCTCCCCGTCATCTCCCGCAAGCCCAGCTCCTCGACAATCCGCAGCGCTGCCCGTGGCGTGACGGCAAGTTCGTTGGCGATCATGCCGGCAGACACCAGCGGCCGGGAAATCACCAGTTCGATCAGCTCCGGCAGTTTTGACGATGTGCGCTTCCCGACCAACCGCCGCTCCATCATTGTTCGCGCAAGTAGCAACCGGTCATGTTCCTTGAGGCCGAGCTCTGCCGCGGCGATGATGCCCGCGAGAATGGCCAGCAGCCGGGTTTCGCGGTCGCGATGCCGGCGGCGATCGACGGCAATGGTTTTCAGGCCGAGATTGACGGCGGGCAGATGCGCACCGGTGGTGATGCCGGCTTGGCGCAGGAGGGAGGCGGACAGCAGCCGGCCGAGCCAGGGCGCATGCTGCAGCACCGACAATTCATTCCAGGCATCGAGGGCGACAATCGTCTGCAGCACCGCCGGCAGATGTTCGGCCTGCTGCAACACCCCGCGCCATTCGTCCAGTCGTTCGTCCTCGTCCCAGTCGAGATCATAGACCAAGGGATCTTTTTCCCGCCCGCCGGCGCGGCCGGGCCGCTTCGCCTGTTCGATGGCTGCCTCCGATCGGGCGAGAACCGCATCGATAGCGGCGAACTCGGCGTCGAGCGGGTTGGCGTTATCGTCACCGTCCTCTTCCTCCCCTGCTCCGGCTGCATCGACAACCTGCTCGCCGGTGTCAATCGCCACAGTGCCGTCGGCGCCATGTGACGCTGCAGGCGTGCCGGCGACGAAGTCGTGTCCGCGCAGGCTGCGGAGACCGTCAGGGCTGAGCGCCCAGCCAGATGACTGAGAGGCGATGCGCCGGCGGGTGCGCAAAACATCGCGGGCGATGGTCAGTTCGTGGGTCGGCGTGCGAATATCTTTTGCGGCGTCATGGAGGACGAGGTCTTCGAGATGCACGAGTTCACCGTCGATCCACAGCGAAGCGCAGGCGTCCGCGAAATTTCGGCGTTCGATCCAGCCCTGACCGACCGGTGAGCGGGCGATGCGCTCGTCGAGACGCGTCAGTGCGACGCCGACATTGAAAGCCGGCCATCAGGTTGTCATGCTGATTTTCGAACAATCGTAAGACATTGAAATCATAGTTAACAGTCATTTAAATGAAAGCTATCTCGGCGTTACGATTCAGCACGTGGTATGATTGCCGGTTGGCGCTCTAACCATCGATAAGTACCTCTTATCGATGGTGATCAGACTCTCTGGTTGACCACATCGGTTAAGAACCGTATTTTGTGCGAAACGCGTTCATTGGAGAGACCATGAGCACCACCGTCAAAGTATCTGAAGCCAAGGCCCATCTGTCCGAACTGCTGGTGCGGGTCGAAGCCGGCGAGGATGTGATTATTTCGCGTGGCAACGACCCGATCGTTCGCATGTCGAGGATCCGTAAGGAGAGCGATCTGCAACTGCTGATGAACGAAGTTCGAGCTGCACGATCACGGGCGATGCCATCGACGCATGACGAAATCTTGTCCTGGCGCGACGAGGGCCGTCGCTGATGACTTTTATTATCGATGCATCGATGGCAGCCGCGTGGCTTCTGCCGGAAGAGTTTTCGACGGAAGCTGAAGATGTCATTGGCTCGATAGCAGCACCTTGCCCTATTCCATCCCTGTTCTGGTTCGAAATCAGAAACATTCTGGCAATGTCAGAGCGGCGCGGTCGGATCGGGGCGGGCGATGCACTTGTTGGAATGGAGCGGGTCAGACGTCTGCCTTTGGATGATGCCGGTATAGGCAGCGATGGATTGGTCCTTCTGCTAGCGAGCAAACACACTCTCAGTGCTTACGACGCCGCCTATCTTGCACTTGCCATGAACAGGAGCTTGCCAATTGCCACGCTGGACCGCAAGCTTGCCGCAGCGGCCCGAAAGCAAGATGTCCGGATTTTGGGTCCACTCGCTCATGGCGACTAATAATAGGACGATTTCTGCGCGGGCGGAAGAACTTGATACCATAGCGGCCGTGTTGCCGATTGAGCGGCGTGATGAACTTGCGGAGCTTTTGACCGATCAAGATATCGAGACGCTTCGACACCTGGTCAATGAGGGCATGGGTGCCAACACGCTGCGGGCACTGACGTCTGACCTTGCCTATCTACAGGCTTGGTCGCTAGCGGCAACCGGAGCCTCACTACCCTGGCCTGCACCCGAAGCTCTTCTGCTCAAATTCGTCGCCCATCATCTGTGGGATCCCGAAAAGCGTATCAGTGATCTGGGTCACGGAATGCCGCAGAACGTCGATCATCTCCTGCGGGGGCAAGGGTTTCTGAAATCTGTTGGGCCTCACGCACCCGATACGGTCCGCAGGCGGCTGGCAAGTTGGTCGACGTTAACAAAATGGCGCGGCCACCAAGGGGTATTCTCCTCCCCTGCCCTCAAGCAGGCGATACGCTTGGCCGTCCGTGCCACCCCGCGTCCGCGAAAACGCAAAAGCGCCAAGGCCGTGACCGGCGACGTGCTGGCGAAATTGCTGGCGACCTGCAGCACCGATAGCCTGCGCGATGTCCGTGACCGGGCAATTTTGATGGTGGCGTTTGCCTCCGGCGGTCGTCGGCGCAGCGAAATCGCTGGGCTGCGTAAAGAGCAGTTGACCGTCGAGGCCCCGATTGCGGTCGACAACGCCCCTCCCCTCCCCTCGCTTTCGATTCATCTCGGCCGGACAAAAACGTCTGGAAGTGAAAACGACGACGTTGTTTATCTAACGGGGCGGCCGGTCGATGCATTGAATGCATGGATGACGGCCGCGCGCATCGATAGCGGAACCATTTTCCGCAAGATCGATCGCTGGGGAAACCTGTCCAAACATGCGCTGGAACCGGGCGCCATCAACGCGATCCTGAAACAGCGTGTGGTTATGGCCGGGCTGGAGCCGGGGGAGTTTTCCGCTCACGGCCTGCGATCCGGATATCTGACGGAGGCCGCGAACCGGGGCATTCCCCTCCCCGAGGCTATGGAGCAATCACGCCATCGCTCCGTTCAGCAGGCATCCAGCTACTACAACAACGCCACACGGCGCAGCGGTCGAGCCGCGAGAATGCTGTAATGATAAGGCTCGGAACTTAGTCCATGACAATCTTGTTCAAAACGACGATCACTGAAGATAAGGCATTTGCAAAGATCGAGGCAGCGCTGAACACCGGCCGCGAATACGACGGCTACTTCAGTGTCGCGGACGATGACGGCGAGACACCTCTGTCTTGGGGACCCTCGATGAGCGCTGAAGAGTTTCTCGCGAAAGTCAGAGAAATGCTGGAAGTAACGTGGAATGCAGCCCGGTTTTGGGTTGTCTATGACCGTCAAGAGGATCGTGGAGATCCTGATGCCATCGCGATGCGCAATGCAGCGTTTCGTATCACGCGCGGCTACAACGGCGTCATCATAGCTTCGTTAAGTCTCCTGGGACGGAAAGACGCTCTCCAAGATCTCGAGCTGATTTTCGTCTGTTTCAGAGAAGATTTCCAACGTCGCAACTTTAGAATTCGCTTTGAGAACAAACCCATTACACCCCAGTGATGCGGAGCCAGCTTTGCACCGATTTTGTTGAAAAAGTTGTTGGATTGGCTGCTCATCCTCCCCTTTTGTTTTGGGGTGGATCACCATGATGATCTAATCTGTCGAGCGACAGCTGGTGCCCGGTTTCAGCGGGGTCGATTGGATCGTGACATTTTGGCCGCCTCCACAAATACCAGCACGTTAAAGCCCTCCCCTGCATCGAAGCGGTTGTCATCCAGAAGGTCGTTGCCCTGCGCTTCCATAAACCACTTTGCCGTATCCGCATCGTAAAGCTCCGCAATAGTCGCCTCTATCCTCGTTTTGACCTCGCTCAAAGCCTCAAGGTTTCCCGGCTTTCGTGTATTAGGGGGTCGGTTCCGGCTGGGGGCGGAATGACACTCTAAGCCGACGTTTCCTTGGGCCAGAGGCCAGGCTTCGGATTGCTACCTTGTCAAGATGGACGCCTAGGGTCGAAGCTGGTCACATGAAATATCTCATTCGTTTCGTGTTCTGGCTCCTTGTCATTCCGTCCGCCTTGATTGTTCTTGCCTCAGTCGTTTTCCTGGTCTTCTCGGTCTGGCCCCGTTACGACCCGGCAGATGAGGCGCCAAAGCCAATCCAGGTCACGATCGGAATGACAGTTCGCGAGTTCATCGCTGTGAACGGCGTGAGGATCGGGCCGCAGGAACCGAACGGTTATACGATTGATGCCGACAAGCTTGTCGATTGGATGCCGATCATGTTTACCGACAACTGGATCATACCCAAATTTACGGATGGCGCGCAAAGCTTCACGATGCCTCCTGGCCGAACCCTGCACATCTCTCAGCTGGCAGGGCGGATCACAGGCGTCGCCTTCCGACCGTTCGACTTTCCCAAGCCCTTGTCCGAGGTGACGGCCTATGCCGATCAGCTGATCGGCGAGCTTCGGGCCAGCGGATGGCGTGCCTCAGGAAAGGCACAAGTGCCGCGCTCGGTCGAAGATTTGGATTTCGCTGGCAAGGCGTTATTTGGCGAACATATCTCGGCCAACGGCTCCATTCTTCAGATCAATATCCGCGACTATGGCCTTGCGCCGATAAGCGAGAGCTGGATCATCGACCCGTTCGCAGCGCCGCTCGAGGAGACGCGAACCTATCTGCTGCAGGTCACGCTCGACGAAGAGGCCAGGGAAAGCTACAGCGAGCGCATCTATCCCCGCCGCATTTTCCTGAACGGCAACCAGAAAGACGAGCTTCCGATGCGTGCCTGGATTGATGATCCGGACTGGACGCCCCAGAGCGTAGGCATGGTACCGGTCCCGCCTGAAAAGCGTGCGCCGATCGATGCTACCGATTGTGTGATGCCGGAAAAGGGAGCCCTCCCAGCGCCGCGCTAGACTAGGTCGCGCACTCATAAACCGGGTTTGTAAATTGGTGATCTCACCGATTTCGAATGGACTGTTATTGCGCCCTTGTTGCCGAATAAGCCGCGCGGCGTGCCACGGGTTGACGACAGGCGGGTGATCAACGGCATCTTGTGGCCCTTCCAGACTGGCTTGTGATTAGGCGTGCGGAAATGGCCCCGTCAGCGTGAGAAATAACAAGGCGTTATCATGCGTATCGGCGTCGGGACCCCCTGCTGATTTACACCTTTCCAAAGCGGACTCAAAAAAACGGATATCGCGGCCGATCTTGTTGCCGAAGGACGGTTCCCGATGAAGACCGTCTCAGACACGGTGGGCATCTCCCGCTCGAACCTTGTCGAGCGGTTGAGAGGCAGATCAAAGCCACGCGGAGCCTACTGCAAGGCCGAGGATGCAGAGCTTCTGCCCGCCATTCGCAGGCTGGTGGATCAAAGGCCGACCTATGGCGGATCGCCGCGCTCCTCAATCGCGAAAGGCGAGCCGCCGATCAGCCTGTCGTCAACGCCAAACGGGTTCATCGCATCTAGGCAACCATGCCATGCTGCTGGAGAAACATACGGCCGTTCGCAAAGGTCGCATCCATGATGGCAAGGTCATGGTCATGCGCTCTAACCTGCGCTGGTGCTCCGACGGACTGGAGTTCACCTACTGGAATGGCGAGGTCATTCGTCTCGCCTTCATCATCGACGCTTTCGACCGCGAGATCATCGCTTGGACGGCAGTCGCAATTGCAGGCATCTCCGGCTCTGACGTGCGCGACATGATGCTGGAGGCAGTCGAGAAACGCTTCCGCGCAACCCGAGCCCCGCAAACCATCGAGCATCTCTCTGACAATGGCGACCGGGCCAATGTGCCTCAGTCCAACACTGATTCTCTTCATCTTGGAAACTGTCGGATGAAAAGCGGCTATTTACCAGCAACTGGTTGTCAGCTGACAATTCGGCTAACCGCATGAAATGTATTATGAAATTATCTGGCCGAAAATCGTTAATTTCGGTTAACCAAAAACAGCTTGACGGTTATGCGGTCTATGAGATCATTTGCGCAAATCGCAGAGAATTGTCAGGTTTACCGTGAATGGCGAATAAGAGCGCAAAAAGCACCCCAGTCGACAAAATCGAGCGCGTCTCGATTGATAAGACTATAGCCGATGATGCCGCGAAACTCAGCAGCAATCTTCAGGAGCTTTCGGCCCGGTTGTTTTCACCTGACGCGCAAAAGGCGCTTCGCCGCTTTAGCAGCACGGAAGCCGCAAAACTGCTCGGGGTAACCGACAGCTACGTGCGGCATCTGGCGGCTCAGGAAGATTCCGTTACCTCCGAGAAGACGTCGGGTGGTCGGCGGACCTTCTCCTTGTCCGAGATCAACACCATCCGCCAGATTCTGGGTAAGACAAAACCAGCCTATCTGGCGGGACGCCGCGAGACCGAACATCTGCAGGTCATTGCGGTCACCAACTTCAAAGGCGGATCGGGTAAGACAACGACCTCGACGCATCTCGCTCAGTACCTGGCTCTGCGCGGTTACCGCGTCCTCGCCGTCGATCTCGATCCGCAAGCCTCTATGTCCGCGATGTTGGGCTACCAGCCGGAATTCGACGTTGGTGAAAACGAGACGTTGTTCGGGGCTATCCGATACGATGAGCTTCGTCGTCCGGTAGGGGAGGTGGTTCGCGAAACCTATTTCCCGGGTCTGGATCTCATCCCCGGAAATCTCGAACTTCACGAATTCGAGCACGACACGCCACGAGCCCTTGCTGAGCGCAATGGAACCGAAACTGACATGTTTTTCATGCGGGTCGGCAACGCGCTGGCGGATTTATCGGACCGTTACGACGTCGTCGTTATCGACTGCCCCCCGACCCTTGGCTTCTTGACGCTCTCGGCGCTCTGCGCTGCGACGGCCGTCCTGATAACGGTCCATCCCCAGATGCTCGACGTGGCGTCCATGAACCAGTTTCTGGCGATGACGTCTGATCTTCTTTCAGTGGTCAAGGACGCCGGCGGTAACCTGGAATATGATTGGATGCGGTATCTAGTCACGCGGTACGAGCCAAACGATGGTCCGCAAGCGCAGATCGTTGCATTCTTGCGCAGCTTGTTCGGCGATCGTGTGCTCACGTCCATGATGGTGAAGTCGACAGCAATTTCTGATGCTGGCCTCTCCAAGCAGACGATCTACGAGGCGGCGCGGGAATCTATGAATCGGCAGACCTACGATCGCGCGGTGGAAGCAATGGATGGGGTCAACCTCGAAGTGGAAGCTCTTCTCAAGAGCTCATGGGGGCGTGCATGAAGGGCCGTGACATTCTCAAGAATATGGTCAGTTCCGCAGGCGACGAAGCAGCGAAGGCACCCATTCAATCGCAGCCACAGCATAAGCCCGCTGGCGCAGTGCGAGCCATGAACCTGTCCCTTGGCCGTCTCGGTGATGAAGCCGCTGCGGCGAAGGAGCTGCGCTCCGCGCTTGCCGCCGGGGACAAGGTTGTCGAGTTAAGTCCGGCCCAGATCGAGGCCTCGTTCATTCAGGATCGTATCCCGACTGAAAAGGATGCCGCGCTGGATGAACTGATCGCATCCATGCGCGAAAGTGGCCAGCAGGTTCCTATCTTGGTCCGTCCGCATCCGACGAAAGACAACCAATACCAGGCGGCCTACGGTCACCGCAGACTGCGTGCGGCCATTGTTCTGGAACGGCCGGTCAAGGCGATTGTGCGCCAGCTTTCCGACGAAGAGCTTATTGTCGCGCAAGGCCAGGAAAATGGACCACGCGTCGATCTCAGTTTTATCGAGCGAGCCTTGTTCGCAAAAAGGCTCGAGCAGCATGGCTTCGATCGTGACCGGATTTCGCAAGCTCTCTCGGTCGATAAGCCTGAAACGTCGCGGCTTCTGCAGGTCTCGGATGTCATCCCGACAGAGGTCATTCTTGCGATTGGCCCGGCCTCGAAAATCGGTCGCCCACGCTGGTTGGCCTTTGCCGAGTTGCTAAGGGACAGAGCGGCCTCAAAGCGCGTGGCTGATGCTATCGCCGATGATCAGTTTACGGCAAGCGATACGAACGAACGGTTTACGCGTCTCTGGAATCAGGCTCAGGGCCCGAAAGCCTCGAAGAAGGACGCCACGGGAAAGATTCGCACGCGCAAGGGGATCGTCCTCGCATCCATCGAGCGAACGAACAAAGGCGCGAAAGTCACCATCACATCAGAAGCCTTCGCACAGTTTCTGGACGCCCAAATGGGCGATCTGGTTGAACGGTTCGAAAGAGAAAATGCTTCTGAAACAGATCATTAGGTTGATTGTCAGCTGACAATTGATCGCAAACAGGAGATTTAAACCGCAAAAGAAAAAGGCCCCCAAACGTTACCGTCGTGGAAGCCCTTCTCAATGTGTCGCAACGAGAGAATCGCATTTCCCCGAATCCCAGTCAAGAGTCTTTGGCGCTGTTTTGGCGAGCAAATTTCTTTTGCCTTTTAGAGGGTGAGAGAATGGAGACAGGAAGTGTGACGACGCCTTTTGGGCGGCGGCCAATGACGCTTGCCTTGGTGAAGCGCCAGGTGGCAACAAACGAGATTAAGGCTGGCAAGACAGCCGAAAAATGGAAAGTCTTCCGTGACGCCTCGGAAGCGAGAGAAGAGCTCGGCTTGCAGTCAAACAGCCTGGCTGTGCTCGACGCGCTTCTGAGCTTCTATCCGGAAAACGAATTGCGCCAGGACGCGCAGCTCATCGTGTTTCCGTCAAACGCGCAATTGATCCTCCGAGCCCACGGCATGGCAGGCGCTACGCTGCGCCGACATCTGGCGCTTCTGGTTGATGCTGGTCTGATCATTCGCAAGGATAGTGCCAACGGCAAGCGCTACGCGCGGAAGAATGGCGCCGGCGAGATCGAAAACGCTTTCGGCTTCGACCTTTCTCCAATCCTTGCCCGATCTGAGGAACTCGCTGTCATCGCACAGAATGTTGTTGCTGCTCGTTCCGCTTTCCGTAAGGCGAAAGAGAACCTGACAATCTGCCGCCGGGATGTCCGCAAGCTCATCACTGCAGCGATAGAGGAGGGGGCTGACGGCGACTGGATGGCGATCGAGGCTATGTACATCGATCTCGTCTCCCGCATTCCACGCTCTCCAACGATCGCTGATGTCGCCAGTATCCTCGATGAACTCGAGCTTCTGCGCGAGGAAATCCTTAATCTGTTGGATACACAGTCAAATTCGGAATTTAATAGCACCAATGCCGCTCATATTGAGCAGCACATACAGAATTCAAAATCCGAATCCTTCAATGAACTTGAACCTAGCTCTGAAAAAGAGCAGGGCGAAAAGCCGAGCAAGAACCGTGGGCCTAGCAATGAGACGCTGAAGGCCTTTCCTCTGGGTGTTGTGCTGAAGGCCTGCCCACAGATTATCGACTATGGTCCGGCTGGCACTGTGGGTGGTTGGCGCGATCTCATGTCGGCCGCCGTCGTGGTGAGATCGATGCTGGGTGTAAGCCCGTCCGCCTATCAGGAGGCGTGCGAAACCATGGGGCCGGAAAATGCAGCGGTTGCGATTGCCTGTATCCTGGAGAGGGCAGGGCACATCAATTCGGCTGGTGGCTATCTGCGTGATCTCACCAACCGGGCGGCGCGTGGCGAGTTTTCGCTCGGGCCGATGGTGATGGCACTGCTGAGGTTGAACGGGGAAGCTGGAAAGCGGTCGGCGTGATGACCATTGACAGAAACGCGTACGATCCCCCATAACTACCCCAATGGGTTATAATCACGATACAAAGAATTGGTGAAACATCGCTTTTCGCCAAACAGGCAACGGCTCTGTTCACGGACGACGAGCGCAAGTATCTGATTGATTTTCTGGCGACCCATCCACAGGCCGGTGATGAAATACCGGGTGCGGGTGGTGTCCGAAAGCTGAGATTTGGGGCCAAGGGTAAAGGCAAACGGGGCGGCGCACGCGTTATTTATTACTGGTACAGCGACGACGCGCCCATCTATGCGCTTCTCGTCTACGGCAAGAGCGAAAAGACGGATTTGAAGCCGGAAGAGGCCAAGGCGGTTGCTGCATTCGCAAAGGCGATCAAAGCGACGTACAGGAGCAAACCATGAGCGAGACGACAAAATTCGGCGAGGATTTGATTCAGGCTATGACCGAAACTCTTGGTCATGTGCAGGGCAGGGACCCTGCGGGAATGCGTGTCACTGCCGTTGATCTGGAAACTGTTGACGCGAAGGCGATCCGCCAAAAGCTGCATCTGACGCAGGATGAAATGGCTGCTTTCCTTGGGACGAGCGCTTCGGGGTACAAAAAGTGGGAGCAAGGGGCTCGACAGCCATCAGGTGCTGCTCGAACGCTTCTGCGTGTGATGGAGAAGGAGCCTGAGGCGGTGCTGCGAGCGCTGTCCGGTTGATGATGCGCACAGTGCGCTCGCAGTCAGCGTAGTGTATCGTGACCCCATAAGGCAGAACAAGAGATCCTCTATCCTCTTGGATATTCCTCCGGCTGATCAACTCGTTCGTTAACGTATCGAAACACTGTTAACCGCGATAAACGTTTCAGACCCCAGCTGATCTTTCCTCATGTCTCAATATACGCCAGAGTTGGGCAGCAGCCAGTGCCCTGGCACCTTTCATAACACAGATGTATGATCACGATTGTAGGGAGATTTTGATGGCGTTTTTCAAGAAGTTCATGGCCGCTACGGCGCTTGTTTTCGTTTTGCAAAATCCGCTCGCAGTCGGGTTCGTGTCTCGTCCGGCATTTTCACAGACTGTTTCGGAAGCGGCGGTATCTGAAGAGGTCACGGCCAAGCTGAACACCTATGTTGGATTTTTGAACCGGACGCTCAGAGCATTAGAGTCGCTGGAGAGGTACGACAGTTGGGTGGATATGAAAAAGGGACCCACTGGCAAAGAAAGGATCATCTACGGCCTGTACTCGCTTTACGACGTCCGAGATGAAGCTTCTGCCGCGATCGCCGCTACGCAGGCAGCCCCCAAGATGCCAGAGCTTGATGCTGCAATGGCCGCCTATGTCGAGACGTACCAGCAGCTTGCGCCCGTCATTGAGCGCGCCAACAAATATTACGAGAGACAGGACTACAAGAGCGATAAGATGGAGGCNGGCCGCCTATGTCGAGACGTACCAGCAGCTTGCGCCCGTCATTGAGCGCGCCAACAAATATTACGAGAGACAGGACTACAAGAGCGATAAGATGGAGGCTGGCAAGGGCTTCCATAAAGAGATAGCTGCGCTTGCTCCCGCATTTGAGGAGCGTCGCAAGACGGTAGATGCCGCGCTCCGCACGGAGAAGGTGAAAGCGGATCTGGCATCACTGGCCGCGCTGGAACAAAGCGAGGGTAAGAAGTCTCGCTGGCATGTCCGCAACGTGATGTTTCGTGCAGAAGCGGTGATGGATATGATGCCGACAAATGAGCGTCCAGTCGTGAAGATGACCAATTTCAAACAAGCACTGGATGACTATTCTGGCGCAGTGCGGGAGTTCGATGATTATTCGCTGGAGCATCCCGATTCGTTCCACGTTTTTGAATCGCAGCCGGCGTCGCTCTTATCGAAGTTGCGTGATTTCGACGAAAAGCTGGAGAAGGCAAAAGGCGACGCTCGCAAAGGGGCTGGTGAGGATATGCAGTGGCTGGTGTCTGACTACAATACAATGGTAAGCACGGCCCAGACAGCCACGACGTTTGCCAAGGATTAGGTTAGAAGAAAGCAGTCCTGTCCATTTGAGTGCCACTTGTCGAGTGGAGAAAAGCTGAAAGCGGTTAGTGCAATGCGTGAAACTCGGTCGATGGCCCTATAGGCCGGTTGATATACCTTAGAGATGAACCAATAAATCCTTGTGGGATTGGGAAATCAGAGCCTTTGGCTGTTATGGTTCGAGCGCTTTGATCACCAACTGGTTTCGTTTGTACCGCAGACGCATTCGAGATTCATCCTCCTCAAGGCTATTGCAGCGCAGTTGTTGCACCGCTACCTCGATTTCTCTGGCACGCGGACCATCATATGGTTCTTCTCCGGCCCAGTGTTCACATTGAGCACGACGGTCCAGAAATGCTTCGACATCGTGAGGCAGTTGGACCGTCGCAGACGCCAGAACTGCCGTCACCCAGTACGCAACTATCATCATTTCCTACCCGGCGTTCTCACTCGTCAATAATCCTGTCATCAGCGGGTGAGGTTGACTATGCTGTCTAACAAACGGCGCACCATTTCTGAGACAATATATTCCAAGAGGGATTTTTACCGAAGGTGATCAGCCACCTCAAGATATTAGCGCGGTACAGTTCCATGATCGCCGCCCTATTCTGCATTCTTTATACAGCCCAATTTGCAGGAGCCGAAATGCCATCTGAAGATTATGCCGATATCATCGCCTTCGCCTCCGATTTCTCGGGAGGTGACCCCACCATAGTAAAGCGGGTTCAGGAGATGGCGGTCAACCCACCCACAGCTATGGAGACCGTCGGATTTTACGGGGTGGAGGATTACCCTGCGCGTCATCGGTTGTTTCTTGCCACCGTCAATCTGTTGGACAATGGAGGCAAGCTCCACTCGGTGGAAGATAAGTACACCAGCGACATTTTCTCGATCTGGCAGGAAGCTGGCATTCTAAACCAGACCGCGCTCGGCCCTGTCGCGAATGCCGTTTTCGGTCCTCTGATCATTGGAGAACAACCGACGGGACCGATAAGCGCTTATCGTGACCTCGTCTGGGCTCAATATGCCGAGGCCACAAACGAGTTGGAGCAGAGCATCCAAGAAAGCGGTAAGGTTCTGCTGTCGATTGATGCGACGGACGGCGATACAATGTTCTTCGCGCTCGTACCTCCCGAGATCGCTGACCGTTGGCGCGACAAGGCTTTAAGCGAACACGAAGGATATCGCTCAGGTGTCCGTTCTGCGATGTGGGACCGCCTCTGGGTCAACCTGTGTTACTCTACCCGAGGAATGATGGCTGCCGATGACCAAAAAGGCCTTCCACCCGGCACTCGCGAACGAGACGACGCGATTCCGTTCGCGAAATGAACATGTGTTATTCGGCAGCTCTGAATCCCTAAGCTCAAAAGATCGCGTGGCGGTGTTTTACCAAGTCCGGTGACAGGCCGCGCGCAAGCAGATCGTATCAATATTTCGAATCGGTATCGACAAACCGATTCAAAACTGTCGTTGGACATCCGCCGTCAGTTTTTCGATTCTGTTGGGATGAGCACACAGCCCAACCGTGTCTATATCGAACGAATTGACGACCACCGAAACATGGCGCGGTACTACGTGCTCGACATAACATCCACTCTGTTTGGAGACGTGTGTCTCACGCGGACCTGGGGCAGGATCGGCTGCCGGGGCCAAAGCAAGACACAGCTCTTCGCGCGAAGGGAGGACGCGCTGATCGTGTTCCTTGACATTCTGCGACAAAAGACGATCCGCGGCTACCTGGCGCCCGCGGTTTTAGATGGCTCAGTTCGGTAGGGGAGGGGAGAGCGGGCGGCCCATTTTCGGACTTGGAGGGATGGGAGATCGTCCAGGCGTCACCATATCCTGGCGCAAAAGCCGTCAGGCTCGAACGCCTTCAAATCGACAGCGTACGCATTAAACGCTGATCAACTTGCCTGACACTTGAAGCAAATTGCGTTCATTCGATTCAAAGCTTGATAAATGCGATTCTCTTTTCTGGAAAAGCGTTGATGGCATCGTTGGATGTCTGTGCTTCAGACGCTGCGGAAATTTAAGCAATGTTCCGGTGTCAGACGTCGGCGATGACTAAGCCGCGGTGAACGAGATCGCGGCCGACGGTTCGGCATCGAAACGGCAGTCTGTTGGCAACGTGCCGGCACTTGTCCCGGACGTCGAACTTGCCGATCTCGATGATGCATCGCTCGCTTTGCCGATGTTGGTGTGATCGTCATCAGGAAGAGCGGCCGGATTCCGGCCGTCTCGGAACACCAAAAGGGCCGCTTGTCGGCCCTTTTTATTGTTTGGTTTTTTGCAGACCTTCGGCGGCCTTGACCTTCCGATCAACACCCCGGCTCGGTTCGCTGGCTNCCAAAAGGGCCGCTTGTCGGCCCTTTTTATTGTTTGGTTTTTTGCAGACCTTCGGCGGCCTTGACCTTCCGATCAACACCCCGGCTCGGTTCGCTGGCTCAGCGGCGTGAGATCGGGGTTTGGTGGCTAACCGGCCCTTGTTGAACTGGTGCGCTTGCCGCTCACGTGTCTCGCCCCGCCAAGGTTGGGGTCCGCCACTCGGTTGGATCTCAGTCGGTGCTCAGCAAGATGTCCATCACGGCCTTGCCGTCGAGTGCCTGGGCGTCAAAGAGCGCGCGCGCCAACCTGTCAAAGGCAGCACGGTTCTCAAAGATCACCTCGGTCGCGCGTGCCTGGGCGAACTCGAGCCTTTGATGGATCCGGTTTGCCAGATCCGCGTCAAGGCTGAGGATTGCGGTCGGATCCTTGTGCTCGAGATAGAGAAGCGGATAGCGACGTCCAAAGCCCAGCGTCTGCTCCATGTCGAGGCCCATGCGTGTGGCACGGGCAAGATCGCTCTGTTCGGCGCCGCCCGATCCTGCAGACGCCGTCTTGAGAACGATAAGTTCTGCGGCTCTGCCAGCCATGAGCAATGCCAGCACTCGATCATACCAGGCGCAAGTGTCTGGACCGCTACTGGCAAAGGACAGATCGTTGCGGCCGCCATCTATGCTGTCGATCGTCAGGCCCTTGATCGATCCGAGGCGCAGCGCGTGATGGACGACGGCGTGGCCGGTCTCATGGATTGCAAGTCGCCATCGTACATCGTGTGGAAGGGGCGGCCGATGACCTCTTACACCCTCCTCGAGATCGGCATAGGTGAGGGGTCGCTTGCCACGCCGCGCTGTCAGTTTTGCTTCGCGCACGATGCGTTCGACGTCAGCACCGGTCAGACCCATGGCGCGCGTCGCAAGGCGTTGAAGTGTCGCCAGTGCCGCGTCGGTCTTTCCCTGCAGGTTTCCCCCTTCGACGTCTTTGCTTCCTGATGCTTCGGTGTCACTCTCGAGGCGGATGTTCAGTTCCGTCGTCTCCATCATTGTCATTGGACCTCATCTGCGCTGGGGCGCACATAATTCGCGATGGTGTCGAGATCATCGCCCAGATGATGCGCGAGGATCCCTACGAGCGAGGGGATGTCCGGCTTTGGAATCGTGATATGGGTTTCCAAGCGACCTGATCGGCGCAGTGCCTCATCGATGGCGTCAGGTCGGTTGGTGGCGCCGACGATGACAACGCCCTCACTTTTGACCGTACCGTCGAGCAGTTCGAGCATCTTGTTGACGCAGGCATTCCAGTAGTCACCGTATTCCCTCGACGTCGAAACCCGTGATCCAATACCGTCGATCTCGTCGATGAAGAGGATGCACGGCGCCTGGGATCTGGCTTGCGCAAAGGTATCCGCCATCCGGTTCAGCACATCATGGAGATRTTCCCCCTGAAGCCAGGTCGAGACGGAGGTTACCACCAGGGGAACCTGCAGCGTGTTGCACAGTGCCCTTGCAAAGATGGTCTTACCGGTTCCCGGTGGTCCGGACAGAAGAAGCTTGGTGCTCATCTGCGACCACGCCAGTGTTTTGGCGTGGTAGTCCGCAAGATCTTGTCTGAGACCGAGCGCCCAATCCTGGGCTGGACCATAACCGGTCAGGGTCTCGACCCGCAACGACGGTTGTGCAGCGTTTGCTGTCTCACCGACGCACTCCGGGTGAATGACCTCAACCTCGGTCGGGCGCCTGTCTGCTCCCTGCTTTCTCCTGCCTTGCGATGACGAGGCGTCTTCGCCCGCCTTGCCATCCAACTTATCGCGCAACTGGCTGCTGCTCTGGCTGGCGATACGTCGCTTCGGCGCGCCATCGCCTTTTCGGTTGCCATCCTCATCGCTCTCCTGTTCACGGTTTAACGTCGCSAGCCCGACCAGCGCATCGAGACACGCTTGAAACGATCGGCCCGGCCGGATCGCGATGGCGAGGTCGTCAAGTGTCAAGGCGCCAGCATCGATCTCGGCAGTAGCGCTATTGTCGCGCGTCRCCACCTCACGGCCAAAGAYCGCTTCRAGGATRYCGGTRATCAATCTGCYATCSAGCTCCGATCCSGTAATACGGACGTCGCAGGTCAAATTGATCTGTTCCGGAACGCCTGAGGCGGTCTCGGTCAGCCCGAGAACCGGGATTGCGTGCGCGAGCGCCCACAGGATTTGCTCACGCATCGATGAGCGGCTCGGACGTTCGGCAGGGACCTGAAGAAAGACGCGCTTGGTCTCGCCGCCGACCCAACACCAGAGGTCATCGACGAAGGCAAAATTGGCAGCCATACCGACATAGGGTCCGAACGGCATAAAGTCTGTTTCCTCGATGAGGCGCGTGAAGGAGCGCTCAAAGCCCTCGACTGGAACCCCTACCGAGAAGACGGATGCCGGTTGCCGAAGGTGCATGACCAGATCACGCACCGAAACGTGCGACCCTTGCAGTGCGACGGCCAGCAATAACACGGTTGCCATGTGCTTGAGGTTTGGCACGTCACCAGCCTTGGCCACCATGCGGACGGCGTAGGCGGCGGTGCTTGCTTCAACAGCGACAGCCGTACCACCTCGCCTGATCTGCACGGGCCAGTCTGGTGTGACGTC
>NZ_LMMM01000016.1 GCF_001422245.1 Rhizobium sp. Leaf262 | reverse complement strand
AAGTTCCAAGAACTTGCGCTGGTAACGCGGGGTGGAGCAGCCCGGTAGCTCGTCAGGCTCATAACCTGAAGGCCGCAGGTTCAAATCCTGCCCCCGCAACCACTGAAACTTGTAAATTACACCATTCCAAATATTTGCGTTTAAGCTCCTCACCATACTGGTCGAGGAGCTTTTTGTGTTTGGCCTCCGTGTCGATCTCGCCGGACGCAATCCGCGCCATCAAATCGTTGCCTGCCGCCGCAAGGAACTGTTGCTCCATGAGATCCAGAACCTCCATGGATGCCATGATGGTGGCAATGTCGCCATGGACCTGCAGGCTCGCCGCCTGGTGGCCCGGTGTCTTGCCAATCACCACGGTTTGAACGGGAATGGTCCCAGAATGCCGATGGTCTGGAACAGAACCGTCAGCAAGCCCTCCGGCTTCAAAATNGGCAAGGAACTGTTGCTCCATGAGATCCAGAACCTCCATGGATGCCATGATGGTGGCAATGTCGCCATGGACCTGCAGGCTCGCCGCCTGGTGGCCCGGTGTCTTGCCAATCACCACGGTTTGAACGGGAATAGCAATCATGTGGTGTTACGAGATTGGACTTTAATCGATAAACATCATGTCGGAAGAAGAGTAATCCTGAAGCTTTTGGCTTTCAGGCCATGAAGTGTTTTACGAAGACTCGACCGGCGGTTGATGGTTTCGAAAAGCCGAAAAAGCTCAGGCTGTCGGACCTCGCCCTTCAAGCCTACATCTATTGATGCAGGGCGGCCTAGCGACCAAACGAGGATAGGAAATTGAGAAGAGGAGCGTGCGTTTTTCTGAACTCCACAGCCATTACGGCATAAAGCAAGTCATCCCGGCACCTTTGCATGTCGGGATGAAGCCTGGATTTGAAAGCGGTTTACTTCTTTTTCGTGGAGCTTTCGCTGGCCTTTACCTGCGATCCGAGTGTCGGCGCAGCCGCGGGTGCGGCTTTGTCTTTTTTCGGTTTGCGGATTTCTTTGTTGCTGCGAACTTGACCCTTGGCCATTGGACTGGTCTCCCTGTTTCCTCGTGTCGATTAGCTGCCATGTCCGAGGCAAAGGCAAGCAGTATTTGTAGGATCGTGACCAGTTGGGCTCTGCTCACGCCTTCGCGGGTGGAGGCGGGACGCGGAGGTCGCGCCATTCCCTACCATCGCGAGCGATGAGTTCATGAGCTGATTGTGGACCGGCGCTTCCCGGCTTATAGAGGTCAGGAGGTGATCCCTTGGCCCAGAGATCGAGGAATGGCTGAACTGCCGCCCAGCCAGCTTCAATTCCATCGGCGCGTTGAAAGAGGGTCTGGTCGCCCAGAAAAAGCTCATAAAGAAGAGATTCGTAGCCGGTCATCTTGCCGATATCGAACCGGTCCGCATAGTGGAAGTCCATGGAGATGGGCAATGTATCGATCGATTGGCCCGGTGATTTGATGGATATCTCCATGCTTAACCCCTCATCGGGCTGCACTTGAATAATCAGACGGTTAGGCGGAAGGTCGGGTGTGACGTCGGTTTTTCGGAATTGGGCGAAAGGCACCTGTTTAAACGTGACGACGATCTCTGTGTCGCGCGCCGTCATTGCCTTTCCGGTTCTGAGATAGAAGGGAACGCCTGCCCAACGCCATGTGTCGGCGTAGAGCTTCAGCGCGACGAAGGTTTCCGTCATCGAATTTGCCGCAACATCAGGCGTGTCCTTGTAGGCTGGAACTTGCTTTCCGTTCAGCGTACCGGCCGAATAGACGCCCCGAGCGGAATGAAGAGGTGCTTCCTCTGCGGTATAGACGCGGAGTGCCTGCAAGAGTTTGCTTTTTTCGTTACGGATCGCCTCGGCATCGAAGCTGTTAGGCGGTTCCATGGCCACCATTGCCAGCAGCTGGAACAGATGGTTGGGCACCATGTCGCGCAACGCGCCGGTTGCATCGTAAAATTTTCCCCGCGATCCGACATCTACGATCTCTGCGGCAGTTATCTGGACATGATCGATGTAGTTGTTGTTCCACAGAGATTCGATCATCATATTGGCAAAGCGCGCTGTCATGATGTTTTGAACGGTTTCCTTGCCGAGGAAATGATCCAGCCGATAAACCTGCTTTTCTGAAACAGTCCGCAGGATTTGAGTATTGAGAGCGCGTGCGGACGCAAGATTTGTCCCAAAAGGTTTTTCGATAGCAATCCTTCTGAACGCGCCATCCTCTTCGGAAACGAGCCCATGCTGCCCCAGCTTGTCGACAATGGGGCCGAAGAACTGAGGCGGGACTGCGAGATAGAAAGCTGCATTGCCGGAAGATGCCTGACCAAGGCGCTGGCTGATTTCACCAAAGACGTCATCCTTGGTGAAGTCGCCACTGATATAGGCTATGCGTTTCTTCAGCCGCTGCCATGCAGGATCGGCGGAAACAGGATTTTGACCTCCAAGGCCAGATAGGAAGGCATCGAGCCTGTCGACCAACATCGCGTCGTCACCTGGCTCAATGCCGACACCAAGAATGTTGAAATCGTCGCCCACCAGCCCGCTGCTCGTCAGATTGACGAGTGAGGGAATAAGAAGGCGACGCGTGAGGTCGCCGGTAACACCGAAAATAACGAGCGTAACGGGAGGGGCAGGGGCTGCTTTCAAAGTGATGTCTCCAACTGCACGAGGGAACTCAAGCTTAGTGTGACCACCAGACGGGATTATGTCTGGTTCCATTGTCTGATGACAGGCTCGTCGAGGTTATGCTCATATCCGAGTATGCTGATGCTCGTAGTATCCAGCGTGAAAAGCGAGCCGGCTTCCGGACGCAGGCCCAGCCAGCGCGCGCTCAAAACCCGCAGAAAATGAGCGCTAGAGAATATCAGAACATCACCCGCAACCGCCCTGACCGCTGCGATGACCGTATCGGCCCGGGAACCGACGTCTGCCGACATTTCCCCACCGGGGCAGCCATCGCGGAAAACTGTCCAGCCCGCAGCCTCAGTCTGAATCTCGCTGGTCGTCAATCCCTCGTATCGTCCGTAGTCCCATTCGGCAAGATTGTCGTCTACCCGTGCCGTGTCCGCAAAGCCCGCCAGCTCACACGTCCTTCGCGCCCGTTTTGACGGGCTGGTCAAAACCGCCTTGTAATCAAGAGCGGGCAACCGCGCGGGTAATTGTCTGGCGGCGCTTTCGCCATTTGCGGTGAGGGGTATGTCGCTGCGGCCCGTGTGCCGACCGGATAGGGACCACTGGGTTTCGCCGTGTCTGACAATAACGAGATTGGGAAGCTTCGTCTTCATGGTCTTTGTCCCCGCTTCTGCTTTTCTCTCGTTCTGATCCGGCCATATGGTGGTCAGAAGAGCGCGACGCCAAGTTCCGCACGTTGTTTTTTCGTCAGCCCTGCTGCGACCAACTGATAGGAACGCCGCAGATAGTGATCGAGTTCACCCGATTGAAGCGGTGCGCTATCGGAGATGGAAATCCATTTGCGTTTCGCAAAATAAGGCGCTTGTCCAATGCCCTGAAGCGATGTCAAAATCTCGAAGCTTTCTTCTGAACATTTGATGACCAGTCGCCAGTTTTCTCGCTCTCCCAGCACTGCAAAAACCTTGTCGCCCACCTTGGCGACATGGGAATCCCACTGATCTACGAATGTTACCCCCGGCCACTGCCCCAAGCATGCGTCGAAGCCTTCCCGATCAAAATGGCTCATGTAAGTCTCTCCGCCACCAGCGCGGCAAGCCGCCGTGCAACGTCGCGCTTGTCGAGATCGGGCCAGGCTTCGATACCTTGGCTGGATATGAGCTTCACACTGTTGCGATCTCCCCCCATGATGCCGGTGGAGGCGGACACGTCGTTGGCAACGATGAAGTCGGCGCCCTTGCGCGCCAGCTTGGTGCGGCCGTTGCTTTCGACATTCTGCGTTTCCGCAGCAAAGCCGACCACGATTTTTGGCCTCTGCGCGTGATGACCCACGGTCTTGAGAATATCTGGATTTTCCACCATCTGCAGCGATGGTGGCTGGCCGTCCGGCTGCTTCTTGATCTTCTGATCGACGGCTGTCGCCACGCGCCAGTCAGCAACGGCGGCGACCATGACCGCAATATCGACGGGCAGATGTGACAGAACGGCATCGAGCATGTCTTGAGCACGTTCGACGTGGATCGTGGTCACGCCCGCCGGATCGGCGATCGTCACCGGGCCGGAGACCAGCGTTACCTCTGCACCCAGTTCAGCCAAGGCGGCTGCAATAGCATGGCCCTGCTTGCCGGAGGAGCGGTTGGCGATGTAGCGCACGGGATCGATCGGCTCATGGGTCGGGCCTGACGTGACGATGGCCTTCTTGCCTGCCAGCGGCTTCGGGCCTTCATCCAGAAGCGTTTCGACGGCATCGACGATCTGCAAGGGCTCGGCCATGCGGCCAAGGCCTGCCTCGCCTTTCTCCGCCATCTCGCCTGCCATGGGGCCGATGAAACCGATGCCATCTGCTTTCAGGGTCGAAATGTTGCGCTGGGTTGCACTGGCCGTCCACATTTTAGGGTTCATGGCCGGTGCGACGAGGACTTTGCGATCCGTGGCCAGCAACACGGTGGAGGCCAGATCATCGGCCAGACCGTTGGCCATCTTCGCCATGAGATCGGCAGTCGCCGGTGCGACGAGAATGAGATCGCAGTCCCGCGCCAGCCTGATATGGCCGACATCCTGTTCGTCCTGACGCGAGAACAGTTCGGTGAAGACATGGGTGGCCGAGAGTGCTCCGACGGCAAGTGGCGTCACGAATTCCTGCGCCCCGCGCGTCATGACCGGCGTCACCTTCGCGCCGCGCTCTTTCAAACGGCGGATGAGATCGAGGCTCTTATAGGCGGCGATGCCACCGGAAATGATGAGAAGAATATTCTTGCCCGAAAGTGCCATGATGCCGACCGAATTCCTGTTTGATGGCAAACTAAGCCCTTGGCTTTCAAAGTGCAATCGCGTGAACGGCCACACTTGGCTGTTCAGATTTGGGGCGACGTCATCTAACGTTGAAACGGCTATTAACCAGATATTCTCTTGAAGCCTCAAAGCCGCATATCAAAGGGCGCTTTCGTCGGACCGTTAGCAACTTTTTCACGCCTTCTTCCCACATCATACCGCTCAAGGTGGGGCACAAGGGAAATGAGCGAAGATGATGTCACGGGGATTTCTGTTCGCGGCGGGCGGCATCATCATTCTGGCCGTTTCAGCCCCCAAATTCCTTGAGGATTATGTCGCCATTCCCTCCGAGACGGAGGCGACCAGCACGGCGTTGCCGGTAACCAAGGCCAGCACGCCGGCGGCGGCGCCGAGTGCAGGCACGGTGACGCTGACGGCCGACAGGCGTGGCCACTATGCTGCCAAGCTTAGAATCAATGGAAAGCAGATCGAAGGGATGATCGATACCGGTGCCACGATGGTTGCCTTCGATGAAAGCACTGCGCGGCGACTGGGTTATGTGCTGAAGGACAGCGATTACAAATATCAGACGTCCACCGCGAACGGCGTCAAATCCGTTGCCGTCATTACACTGGAGCGGGTCGAGCTCGGCAATATCGTTGCGCGCAACGTGCAGGCAGCCGTTTCGAAAGATGGCGGGCTGGACACGGTGCTGATCGGCATGAGCTTTCTAAAGCAGCTCAAATCCTTCAAATCGGAAAACGGCAGGCTTGTTCTGACGCGGTAGCGGTCAGGCACCGATGCGCGAAACGATGATCGGCTGTTCGCCGGGTGCGTCCTGCGACAGGCCGTAGGCGTCAGACACGTCCTGGATGGCCTTGGTCAGGCTCTCCTGCGTTGCCGCATGCACCATGGCAATCGGCTGGCCTTTCTCCACCCTCGTTCCCAAGGGCAGAATATCCGAAATGCCCACGCGATGATCGATGACATCGCTGGGATGGCGACGACCACCGCCGAGGGCGACGACGACCATGCCGAGATCGCGTGTCTGGCAGGAGGATAGAAACCCGGTCTCGGTTGCCAGAACAGGCGCAATATGCGGTGCGGATTTGAGATACTGCCCCGGCTTTTCTATGAAATCCGTGGGGCCGCCGAGGGCCGAGATCATCTGGCCGAAACGCTCCATGGCCGCACCGGAGGCAAGCGCCTTGCGCGCCATGGCTTCGCCTTCCGAAAGGCTAGAGACGGCGCCGGATTGCGCGAGCATTTCAGCGGCGAAGGCGAGAACCAGTGTTTCAATGCGGGTCCCGGCTTTTTTACCGTTCAGAAAATCCAGACAATGCACGATTTCCAGCGTGTTGCCTGCGGCATCGGCCAGCGGCTCGTTCATATCGGTGATGAGGGCTGAGGTTTTGACGCCTGCGCCATTGGCGACGTACACCAGCGCACGGGCCAGCAGTTCCGATTCGTCGGCGCTGAGCATGAAAGCGCCGCTGCCGAATTTGACATCCAGCACCAGTGTTTCCAGACCGGCAGCCAGTTTTTTGGACAGGATGGAGGCCGTAATCAGTGGGATCGAGTCGACGGTCGCGGTCACATCTCTTATCGCATAAAGCCGCTTGTCGGCGGGGGCGAGATCGCCCGTCTGGCCGATAATGGCGCAGCCGACATCTTTGACCGTCCGGCGAAACAGGGTCTCATCCGGTATGACATTGTAGCCGGTAACGGCTTCGAGCTTGTCGAGCGTGCCGCCGGTGTGGCCAAGACCACGGCCCGAAATCATCGGCACGGCGAGACCGCAGGCGGCAACGATGGGGGCGAGCATGAGCGAGACATTGTCGCCCACCCCGCCGGTGGAGTGCTTGTCGGCAATGGGTTTGCCGATATCGGCCCAGGAAAGAACATCGCCGCTGTCTCGCATGGCCAGCGTCAGAGCCACCGTCTCATCCCGGCTCATGCCGCGAAAGAAGACCGCCATGGCGAAGGCTGCGGCCTGTCCTTCGGAAATCGAACCGTTGGAGAGGCCGGAGATAAAGGCGGAAATCTCATCCGCCGTCAGCGCCTGTCCATCGCGTTTGCGGCGGATGATTTCCTGCGGGATCATGGGGGATTAATATCCGCTAGCAGACTTGGCCGGTTCACCGCCGCCCAGCACGTTCAAAATATCGTCCAGAATGCCGGAAGCACCGAAGCGGAAGGTAGAGGGCATGGCCCAGTTGGGCTGCATGACGGTTTCCGCCAGACGCAGATAGAGCGTTGCATCTTCCACCGTGCCGATGCCACCGGCAGGCTTGAAGCCGACCTTCTTTTTGCTGTCGCGGATGGCCTGCAACATGATGTCGGCGGCTTCCAGCGTGGCATTGACCGAGACCTTGCCGGTGGAGGTCTTGATGAAATCCGCACCCTCGGCAATGGCGATTTCCGAGGCGCGGCGGATCAGCGCCTTGTCCTTCAACTCGCCGGTTTCGAGAATGACTTTCAGCAGAACAGGCGTCACACAGGCCGTGCGCACGGCAGCGATCATCTCGGCCACGGCATGTTCATCGCCTGCGATGAATTTCTTGTAGGGAATGACCAGATCGATTTCGTCGGCACCATCGGCGATGGCGCGTTCCGTCTCGCCAACCACGGCTGCGACATCGAGATCGCCCGAGGGGAAATTGACGACGGTTGCGATGCGGATCGAGTGATCCTTGCCGAAGGCGGCACGGGCCTGCGCCACGAAGCGCGGCCAGATGCAGATGGCAGCCGTCGTGCCGTACTGCGTATGGGCCTTCTGGCACAGAGCGGCAATCTGCTCCGGCGTGCAGTCTTCCTTGAGATTGGTGAGGTCCAGCAAGGACAAGGCGAGAGCGGCGGCTTCGCGCGGGCGCTGAAGTTCCATGCTCAATTTCCTCCTGAAATCATTTCCGTTAAGATTGCGGCCAGTCTCTTGCCGCCTATGGGCGCCATGTCTTTGGTTTCTTCATGGCTCAGTTCGGCCCCGGTCATGCCGGCACCGTAATTGGTAATAACGGAAGCGGCGGCAACGCGCATCCCGAAAAAGCGCGCGAGGATGACTTCCGGCACCGTGGACATGCCAACGGCATCCGCACCCAGCGTGCGGGCCATGCGGATTTCCGCAGGCGTTTCGAAGCTTGGGCCGGAGAACCACATGTAAACGCCCGAAAACAGCGGCACGGTGGCGCGAATGGCGGCATTGCGCATGGCAAGCGACAGATCCGCATCATAAGCACTGGTCATGCCGACGAAACGGCGGTCGCTGTCTTCGCCAATCAGCGGGTTCATGCCGGAGTAATTGATGTGATCGGTGATCTGCATGACCGATCCGGGTGGCATGTCTTGACGAACGGAGCCTGCGGAATTTGTGAGGATCAGCGATTGCACGCCGATGCCCGAGAGAGCCTCGATGGCCGGGCGCATGGCGCTCGCATCACCCTGTTCGTAATAATGGACGCGGCCTGCCAGCATGAGGATGGGCTGGCCACCGAGATAGCCAGCGACCAGTTCGCCCGCGTGGCCGGAGACGGCGCTTTCCGGAAAGCCCGGAATATCGGCATAGGGAATGCGGATCGGGTCGGTCACTTCGTCCACCAGAGAGCCTAAGCCGGAGCCGAGAACCACGGCGGTGCGCGGCATCAGCCCGTTCAGCCTGTCCACGAGGACATCGATGATCGCGTGATCCATCATTACAACTCTGTCTTGAAGCTGAAGGGCAGGAGTTCGTCCATGGTCATGACCTTCTGTACGCCCGCTTCGTCACAGAGATAAATCTTTGTATCGGCAGATGCGAATTCCGCGATCTTCTGGCGGCAGCCCCCGCAGGGCGGGCAGAGCGCCAGTTTCTCTGCGATGACGGCGATTTCGGTGATCTTCTTTGCCCCGCCCATGACCATGGCGCTGATGGCGGAGGGTTCCGCGCACCAGCCTTGAGGGAAGGACAGGTTCTCGATATTGGCGCCTTTGTAGATCTTGCCGTCTTCGGCGCGGATGGCCGCACCGACGGGGAACTTCGAATAGGGTGCGTGGGCAAAGGCCATGGCCTCGCGGGCGGCTTCGAACAATTCGTGCGACATGAACTAACGCTCCTTCGAGTAAGCAACGCCACCGGCCTTCGGCGGTTTGGCGACGCCGATGAAACCGGCCAGCAGAATGCAGGTGAGGATATAGGGCAGCGCCTGGAATATCTGGACCGGCACTTCACCGATGCCCGGAATGGCCTTGCCCTGCATGAAGTTTGCGACCGCATCCAGAAAACCGAACAGAAGGCAGGCGAACATGACCGGCACTGGCTTCCATTTGGCAAAGATCAGGGCGGCGAGCGCGATATAGCCCTTGCCCGCAGACATGTTGGCGATGAAGGCGGCAGACTGTGCGACGGCCAGATACGTTCCGGCAAAGCCGCAGAGGAAACCGGCGACGATGACGGCGCGGAAGCGCATCCATGTCACGGAAATGCCTGCCGTATCGACAGCGCCCGGATTTTCACCCACGGCGCGCAGGCGAAGGCCAAAGCGCGTGCGGTAAAGCACCCACCAGGAAATCGGCACGGCGATGAAGGCGAGATAGGTCAGGATATTGTTGCCCGAGATGACATTGGCATAGAGCGGGCCAATGAAGGGGATTTCGCGCATGGCATCCACACCAGGAAGAATGATGGGCGTGAAGCGGCCTTCGCCGGTGATCTGCGGCGTGCGACCGCCCTGCCCGAACCATGCTTGCCCCAGAACGACAGTGAGACCAGCCGCCACGAAGTTGAGCGCCACGCCCGAGACGATCTGGTTGCCCCGGTTGGTGATGACGGCAAAGCCATGCACCAGCGAGAAGAAGATGGACACGCCGATACCGGCGGCAAGACCCGCCCATGGATCGGACGTGATGTAGGCCACGCAGGCCGATGCGAAGGCGGCAGCCAGCATCTTGCCCTCAAGACCGATATCGAACACACCGGCGCGTTCTGAAAACAGGCCTGCTAGGGCCGTAAACATCAGCGGAATGGTCAGGCGGACGGTCGAACCGAGAATGCTGACCAGCATATCGAAGGTTTCCATGGGCCTACCTCTTCACAAATTGCTGATAGATCCGCACCACAGCGGGGCGGTACATATATTCGAGCGCGCCTGCAAACAGGATGACGAGACCCTGAATGACGACGATCATCTCGCGGGTGATGTTGGGCATTTCAAAGGACAGATCGGCGCCGCCCTGATAGAGGATGCCGAAGAGGAGCGCCGCAAAGACGATCCCGAGCGGGTGGCTGCGTCCCATGAGCGACACGGCAATGCCGACGAATCCTGCGCCACCGACGAATTCCACCTGCAAACGTGCCGAGGCACCCATGACCGGATTGAGCGCCATCATTCCCGCCAGACCGCCGGAGATCAGCATGGCGATGATGACGGTGCGCGAATAGGGAATGCCAGCATAGACGGCGGCAGACGGGCTGATGCCGAGCGTGCGCATTTCATAACCGAGCTTGGTCCGCCAGATCACAACCCAGACCAGAAACGCGGCAACGAGCGCGATGAGGAAGGACACGTTGAAGGGCGCGGGGCCTAGTTTCAGACCAAACATCGCCATCAGCCAGTCCAGCTTCGGCAATTGCCCGCCGGGCAGGAAGGTGCGGGTTTCCGGCGCCATCTTGCCGGGCACGATGAAGACGTTGACCAGCAGATAGACCATCAGCGCAGCTGCGATGAAGTTGAACATGATGGTGGTGATGACGACGTGGCTGCCGCGTTTTGCCTGAAGCCAGCCGGGAATGAAGGCCCAGGCCGCACCGAAAAGCGCCGCACCTATGACGGCAAACGGCATGGTGACATACCAGGGCACGTAGCGGTCAAGCGCCAACGCGACCATGGCGGCACCCAGACCGCCGATATAGGCCTGACCTTCCGAGCCGATATTGAAAAGGCCCGCATGGAAGGCGACCGCCACCGACAGGCCGGTGAAGATGAAGCTGGTGGTGTAAAACAGGGTGAAGCCGATGGCGTCACCTCTGCCCAGCGAACCTTCGATCAGAAGCCGCAATGCTGCAAAGGGATTTTCGCCAATGCCCCAGACGACAAGGCCGGAGATGAAAAAGGCGGTGACGATGTTCAGGAACGGCAGAAGGCCGTAGCTGATCCAGTTGGGAAGAGGGACGGAAGCTGTACTCATGAGCTTTAAAGCCTTTGCCTTATGCGGCGATGCCGGCCATCATCAGGCCCAGCGTTTGTTCTTCGGCTTCCGCCGTTTTTTCTCCGACGACCCGGCCCGCGAACATCACCAGAATGCGGTCCGACAAAGAGCGGATTTCATCCAGCTCCACCGAAACCAGCAGAATGGCCTTGCCCGCATCGCGCATTTCGATGATGCGGCGATGGATGAACTCGATGGCACCGATATCCACGCCACGCGTCGGCTGGCCGATGATCAGCATTTTCGGATCACGTTCGATTTCGCGCGCAACGACGATCTTCTGCTGATTACCGCCGGAGAAATTGGCGGTCTTCAGCCGAGCATTCGGCGGGCGGATGTCGTATTTCTCGATCTTCTCGATGGCATCCTTGCGGATGGCTTCTGGGCTAAGGAACATGCCTTTACCGTAACGGTCATCGCGGTGATAGCCGAGAATCGAGTTTTCGTATTCCTCGAATTTCAGAACCAGCCCCATATGGTGGCGGTCTTCGGGAATATGGGCAAGGCCGAGCTTGCGCAGAACGGCGGGATCGACCTTGTCGACCGTCTTGCCGCCCATGAGAATTTCACCGGAATAGGGTTTGCGGATGCCGGCAATGGCTTCCAGCAGCTCCGACTGGCCATTGCCCGCAACGCCCGCGATGCCGACGATTTCGCCAGCGCGCACATCAAAGGACACGTCATCCACCATGGTCACGCCACGGCTGTCCTTGACGGTGAGATTGCGGACGGAAAACAGAACTTCGCCGGGGTTCGATTCCCCCTTTTCCACGCGAAGAAGCACGCGGCGACCGACCATAAGTTCGGCCAGTTCCTCGACCGTCGTTTCCGAGGTCTTGCGGGTGGCGACCATTTCGCCGCGGCGCATGACCGAGACTTCATCGGTAATGGCCATGATTTCGCGCAGCTTGTGGGTGATGAGAATGACGGTCTTGCCCTGATCTCGCAGGACACCAAGAATTTTGAAGAGGTGGTCGGCTTCAGCGGGTGTGAGCACGCCCGTCGGCTCATCGAGGATGAGGATTTCGGCACCGCGATACATGGCCTTGAGGATTTCGACTCGCTGTTGCAGACCCACCGGCAAATCCTCGATGATCGCATCGGGATTGACCTTGAGGCCATATTCATCTTCCAGCCGCTTCAGTTCTTTCCGGGTCGCCGCCGTGCCCTTGGCCAGCAAAGCGCCGCCTTCGGCACCCAGCATGATATTTTCCAGCACCGAGAAATTCTCGACCAGCATGAAGTGCTGATGCACCATGCCGATGCCGGCATCGATGGCGGCCTGGCTATCCCTAATGTTGACGGGTTTACCGTCGATACGGATTTCACCGGAATCGGCATGGTAGAAGCCGTAGAGAATCGACATCAGGGTCGATTTTCCCGCTCCGTTTTCCCCGATGATGCCGTGGATCGTCCCCTTGGCAACGGTGAGATTGATATTCTTGTTGGCATGTACGGTGCCGAATTTTTTATCGATACCGACAAGCTCGATTGCAGGTTCCATCGTCAACCCAAACGTCTCCGGAGCTGGATATGAAAAGGGCGCAGCGCGGAATACGCGATGCGCCCTGATCCGAAAAATCACATCACTTTGGGCAAGAATTGTCCGACATATAGTCGTGAACCTTGACCGTGCCAGCGATGATGTCAGCCTTTGCCTTATCGACAGCAGCCGTCATTTCCGGCGTGATCAGCGCCTTGTTGTTGTCGTCAAGCGCGTAAGCAACGCCATCTTCCTTCACGCCGAGAGACGTGACGCCACCGGTGAACTTGTCGTCCTTGGTGTCCTTGAATGCGTTGTAAACGGCCAGATCGACGCGCTTGACCATGGAGGTCAGCACGGAGCCCGGATGCAGGTGGTTCTGGTTGCTATCCACGCCGATGGAGAATTTCTTGTTGTCGGCTGCGGTCTGGAGAACGCCGAGGCCCGTCGCACCGGCTGCCGCGTAAATCACGTCCGCGCCCTGGTCGATCTGGTTCTTGGTCAGCTCGCCACCGCGAACCGGGTCGTTCCAGGCAGCGCCGGTCGTGCCGGTCATGTTCTGGAAGACTTCGATCTTGTCATTGGCAGCCTTGGCGCCCTGTGCGTAACCGCAGGCGAACTTGCGGATCAACGGAATGTCCATGCCGCCGATGAAGCCGACCTTACCGGTCTTGGATGCCATGCCGGCCAAAAGACCGACGAGGTAGGAACCTTCTTCTTCCTTGTAAACGA
The DNA here is from genome assembly GCF_001422245.1 of Rhizobium sp. Leaf262. Taxonomy (GTDB): domain Bacteria; phylum Pseudomonadota; class Alphaproteobacteria; order Rhizobiales; family Rhizobiaceae; genus Agrobacterium. Next base: position 407,861 of record NZ_LMMM01000016.1, on the reverse strand, counting down.
CCGAGCGCACATTCGGCAGTTCAACAACGGAATCAACGATGACGAACTTCGTGTCCGGGAATTCTGCAGCAACCTTTTCCATGGCCGAGGTCCAGGCGAAGGAAACGGCAACAACCGGGTTGAAGCCACGGCTTGCAAAGTTGCGAATGGCCTGTTCACCCTGCGTGTCGCTGGTCGGCTCGAAATCGCGGTATTCGGTGCCCGTCTCGGCCTTGAACTTCTCGGCGCCTGCGGCAGCAGCTTCGTTGAACGATTTGTCGAATTTGCCGCCCGTGCCATAGACCAGCGCAGGCTTGATATCCGCAGCCAAAGCGGAAGCCGACATCGCGGCCAGCGCGAAAAGCGTCAGAAGGGATTTTTTCATTGTGCAGCCCTGTTGTTGCAGTTTGGTTTTTTAAAAGGGTCCTCCCGCAAGCCCGAATTTTGAGCATGTCTGCGGAACTGCCAGTCTTTTGACTGTGCGTAAGGATATCCTTGCACGCCTGCAAGAAAAATTCACCCGGTTTTTTTGACCCGGTGGAAAAACCCTTAACTGCGAGTTTTTGCGGCAAATTGGGCTATTCTGCGCAGGCAACTTGCTAAAACAACGAGCAAAAACAAAGCCCGGCGAAGATCCGATATCGCCGGGCTTTGTGATGTCACGAGCAGGCGTCCCGCAAACTTTATCCAATATTGCAGCTTACGCCCGTGCCGCGCAGTCCGCAATAACCACCGGGATTCTTTGCCAGATACTGCTGATGATAGTCTTCAGCATAATAGAAGATATCCAGCGGCTCGATTTCCGTGGTGATCTCGGGGCGATGTCCGGCAGCCTTCAGGGCTTCTTGGAACGTATCGCGGGCGGCCCTGGCTTCCGCCAGCTGTGCGTCACTGGTGGTGTAGATGACGGAGCGGTAGGTGGTGCCGACATCATTGCCCTGACGCATGCCCTGCGTCGGATCATGCTCTTCGAAGAATGTCTTAAGCAAAGCCGCCAGAGAGACTTTGGCAGGATCGTAGACGACCTTCACAACCTCGGCATGGCCGGTCAGCCCGGTGGTGGTTTCCTGATAGTGTGGATTGCGGGTGATGCCGCCCGAGTAGCCCACAGCAGTGACCCATACGCCCGGCGTCTGCCAGAAGAGGCGCTCCGCACCCCAGAAACATCCCATGCCGAGATAGATCGTTTCCGTGTGATCAGGATAGGGGCCTTTGATGGCGTTGCCGTTGACAAAGTGGTGTTCCGGTACGGAGACGGGCTCGTCGCGGCCGGGAAATGCGGTCTGCGGCGTCGGCATCACCGTTTTTTTGGACAGGGCATCAAATCCGAACATTGCATTCTCCTCGCGCCATGTAAGGCGCTCATCTGGTTGTGCATGGATGTGACGAAGACCGCATCAAGCGGAAAAGCGGCCCAAAACTCTTGGCTTCTTGTAACCGGCCATCCAGAACAACAGCGAAAGGGCCAGAAGAACAGCAAAAGCAGGAACCGCAGACAGGCCGTTTTCGACCCAACGCCACGCTTCGGGATGAATATAGTGTGCCGTCATGCCTTCTGCCATGGCAAGCGATGACGGAAAATACGAAGACCAGACATCCCGGGCGCTCATCAGGTCGACCGATGACGTAGCGACCGAGCGGATCGAATCCAACGCACCGACGCCGACCGCTGCAGCCAGAAACAAGAAGCTGATAAACCGTAATATCGCTTTCACTAGAGAACCTTCCCCCACGGACATGCCGGGTACAGGACCACGATCTGGTGTGCGCTTCGTGCGCCCGTTTCCTGCCTTGGGATAGAGCGGCGGGCCAAGCATTGCAATCGAGCCATGGCAATGAATTGGCTCTCAATTAAAAAAACTGTCAAATGCGGGTTGATCCCCGCGAATTCATCGGTATATATCGCGCCGTTCCAGTGATTTGCAGTTTTCCCAAACATGCAGACGTTTAGACGGACAGGTGGCCGAGTGGTTTAAGGCGCACGCCTGGAACGCGTGTGTGCGTGAAAGCGTACCGTGGGTTCGAATCCCACCCTGTCCGCCATCCTTTGTTCCAATAACCATCCGTTTTCCGAATGAGACTAGCGCAAACGTTCTCTCGTCTGCACGAAACCTCTCAACATTCACTGCGAAACACGCGCATTATTCTGTTCAGCAAATCCCGCTGTTTCCTTGAAAAGCACGTTCTGATCCAGCAGATACCTGGAAAACAGCGGCAGGCTTGCACCGCCGATGGCGCGGGCCTGGCTGCCGACGGCGCCTTCGAGGATTTCGGGGACGACGACGCCTTGGAGGTCGTGCAGGTCAAGGGCTTTGCGGGTGGCGGCGGTGATACGGGCGCGGACCCAGTTGGGGAAGCCGCCATCGATGATGACGGAGGCGAAGTCGATGATGGAGGCGGCGGCGACGACGGCTTGTGCGAGTGCGGCGGCGGTGTTCTGTATCCAGCGCTCCAGCGGCTCTCCGAAATCCACCCAGTCATCCGGCGAAAACCACAGGGGCTTGGGATCGATATTGCTTTCGCGCAGCATGTCTTCGAGCACGAAGATGGATGCAATCTTGAGCAATTGGACCGTCGATCCATCCCGGCCCTGAACCGGCAGCGGGCCAATGGCACCGGCGGCACCCGTGCGGCCCGAGAAAAGGGCGGAGTTCAATACTACGCCGCCGCCGATGAAGGAGCCGATAAAGACATAGAGAAAATCCGGGGAGTTCTGGCCGACACCGAAGACAAGTTCTGCACCGCAGGCACTGGTCGCATCGTTCTGAAGGAAGACCGGATAATTGACCTGCCCGGCAATTTCGGCCCGCAGATCGACGCCGCGCCAGCGGTCCATTTCCTTTTGCGGCGCGCCAACTTCCTGCGCCCAGCTCCAGAGTTCGAAGGGGGCGGCGACGCCGATGCCGGCAATCCTTTGCCGTTCGCTCGGCGTCAGGCGCTCTTCCAGTTCGGCAATGCCATCGATGACGAAGGGCAATATCCATTCGGGCATGGGATAGGGGTAGGTGTTGCGAAGCTTGAGCCGGATGCGACCGACGAAATCCATCAGGACAAGATCGACGCTGCGGCGCCCGATTTTCACACCGAAGGAAAAGACAGCGTCTGGATTGAGCCGCATGGGTGTCGAGGGCTGACCTACTTTTCCGCGCAGGGGCTCACCCCGGATGAGAAGCCCGTCATTTTCCAGCGAGCGCATGATGACGGACACGGTTTGGGCCGAGAGGCCGCTTCTGCGGGCAATTTCTGCTTTTGAAAGGCCGCTGTGGCGTCGCACCAGCGACAAAACGAGGCGCTCGTTATAGGCGCGAACGCGAACCTGGTTGGCGCCGCCACTCAAATCCGGCGCATTTGCTGCCGCGTGCTGTATCGGCTCCGCTGAGCGTGTCATTCGCATTTCCTCCCCGGCCAGCGACGTCTATGCCGTCTGGACCTATGCTCCGCAAGCACGAAGTCCGGGAAAAGCGGTGTCCTCCCACCACATTCCCAGCGATTGCGGAATTCATAAGATGCCACAAGGAATTAATAATTCAATTGGATTTATTTATTGACACTTTCTTCATTTGGTGTTTCCATCTGCGGCAGTGGCACCCGATCTTGGAGGAGAAGGGCCGCAACAGTCGCTTCACAAGAAGCACTTGTCTCATCACTGGGAGGACTACATGAAAAGCACCGTTTCCGCCTTTCTCGGCGCGCTTGCGCTTGGCGTTTCTTTTGCATCCGTGGCATCTGCCGCCGATACGTCGGTTTGCCTCATCACCAAGACAGATACCAACCCCTTCTTCGTCAAGATGAAGGAAGGCGCGACCGCCAAGGCCAAGGAAGTCGGCGTGACGCTGAAGTCCTATGCCGGTAAGATCGACGGCGATTCCGAAAGTCAGGTTGCCGCCATCGAATCCTGCATCGCCGATGGCGCAAAGGGCATTCTGATCACCGCATCCGACACCAAGGGCATCGTTCCGACCATCAAGAAGGCGCGTGACGCAGGCGTTCTCGTGATCGCTCTCGATACACCGCTCGACCCGGTCGATTCTGCTGATGCGACCTTTGCTACCGACAACCTGTTGGCTGGCAAGCTGATCGGCGAATGGGCCAAGGGTACGATGGGCGACAAGGCCAAGGATGCCAAGGTCGGCTTCCTCGACCTGACACCTGACCAGCCGAGCGTCGACGTTCTGCGCGACCAGGGCTTCATGATCGGCTTCGGCATCGACCCGAAGGACCCGACCAAGATTGGCGATGAAGTCGATCCGCGCATCGTTGGCCATGACGTGACCAACGGCAATGAAGAAGGCGGCCGCAAGGCCATGGAAAACCTTCTCCAGAAGGATCCGGGCATCAACGTCATCCACACGATCAACGAACCTGCTGCAGTTGGTGCCTATCAGGCCCTGAAGGCCGTCGGCATGGAAAAGAACGTGCTGATCGTTTCCGTTGACGGCGGTTGCCCAGGCGTGAAATCGGTTCAGGAAGGCGTGATCGGCGCGACATCGCAGCAGTACCCGCTGATGATGGCAGCTCTCGGCGTAGAAGCGATAAAGAAGTTCGCTGACACCGGCGAAAAGCCAAAGCCGACTGAAGGCAAGTCCTTCTTCGACACAGGCGTATCGCTCGTCACCGACAAGCCGGTTTCCGGCGTGCCTTCGATCAGCGTCAAGGAAGGCCTGGCCAAGTGCTGGGGCTGATCCCCACCCTTCGATAAACCCATACCGGTCGGAACGATGTTCCGGCCGGTTTCGCCCAGAAGATTTCGCTGTCAGATTATCCGGCTAAAGATCGGGCGCCTTGGATGGCTTGGGCTGGCGAGCGGGAGGAGAAACCATGAGCGGTATACAGGAATTCGAGCAGGTGCTTGACGGCAGCGACAAAAATGTCGCGTCGTTCGAACACCAGAAAATTTCACCCCTTAAACGCGCGCAGCATTTCCTGCACTCGACCCCGGCGGCGGTGCCGCTGATCGTGCTGATCCTGTCTGTCGCCATCTTCGGCCTGACCATAGGCGGGCGTTTCTTTTCATCCTATACGCTGACGCTGATCCTGCAGCAGATCGCCGTGGTCGGTATTCTGGGCTCTGCGCAGACGCTGATCATCCTCACCGCCGGTATCGATCTTTCGATTGGTGTTGTGATGGTAATTTCATCCGTGGTGATGGGCAATGTGGCCGTGACCTACGGGCTGCCAAGCGGAATTGCGGTTCTGGCCGGTTTCGTGGTTGGCGGGCTGTGCGGTCTATTCAACGGCTTTCTGGTAGCCGTCGTCAAGTTACCGCCCTTCATCGTCACGCTCGGATCGTGGAATATCGTCATGGCGACGAATTTCATCTATTCAGCGAACCAGACGATCCGCGATGCCGATGTTTCGCAAAACGCACCGCTTCTCCAGATTTTCGCCACCAACTTCCGCATCGGTACTGCCATCTTCACGCTCGGCGTCATCGCCATGGTGCTGCTGGTCGCTCTGCTCTGGTATATTCTCAACCACACGGCCTGGGGTCGCCACGTCTATGCCGTGGGTGACGATCCGGAAGCGGCAAAGCTTTCTGGTATCCAGACCCGCAAGGTTCTGTTGAGCGTCTATACCGTCGCAGGCGTTATCGCCGCCTTCGCGGCCTGGGTTGCGATTGGCCGTAACGGCTCCATCTCGCCCTCTGCTGCGGTGACCGACTATAACCTTCAGGCCATTACGGCGACTGTTATCGGCGGCATCTCGCTGTTTGGCGGACGTGGCTCCATTCTGGGAACGTTGTTCGGTGCCATGCTCGTGGGTGTTGTTTCCATGGGTCTCAACATGCTGGGTGCCGACCCGCAATGGAAGGTCATGCTGACTGGTTGGCTCATCATCGCCGCCGTTGCAATTGACCAATGGATCAGAAAGGCAGGCGTGTGATGACTGTTGATATGACCAAGCAACCCATTCTTTCCGCCCACGGCCTCGTCAAGCGCTATGGCCGCGTGACAGCCCTCGACCATGCGGATTTCGATCTCTATCCGGGCGAAATCCTTGCCGTCATCGGCGATAATGGTGCTGGCAAGTCCTCCCTGATCAAGGCTCTCTCAGGCGCGATCCGCCCTGACGAAGGCGAGATCAGGCTGGATGGCAAGCCGGTGCAGTTCAAGACTCCGCTCGAAGCCCGCGACGCTGGCATCGAGACGGTCTATCAGAACCTTGCTCTGTCCCCTGCCCTGTCGATCACCGACAATATGTTTCTGGGGCGTGAGCTGAGGAAACCGGGCTTCATGGGCTCTGTGCTGCGCAAGCTCGACCATGCCGCCATGGACAAGTTTGCCCGCAACAAGCTGTCCGAACTGGGCCTGATGACCATTCAGAACATCAACCAGTCGGTGGAAACGCTATCTGGTGGTCAGCGTCAGGGTGTGGCCGTGGCACGCGCGGCGGCCTTCGGTTCCAAGGTCGTCATTTTGGACGAGCCGACGGCAGCGCTTGGTGTGAAGGAAAGCCGACGCGTGCTGGAGCTTATTCTGGACGTCCGCTCTCGCGGTCTGCCCATCGTGCTGATTTCGCACAACATGCCGCATGTGTTTGAAGTGGCGGACCGTATCCATATTCACCGGCTTGGGAAGCGTCTCTGCGTCATCAATCCGAAGGAATATACGATGTCGGATGCGGTGGCCTTCATGACGGGCGCCAAGGAGCCGCCAAGAGAGACGCTTGCCGCATGACCATGACACTGGATGCGATGGCTGACGACATCGTCGCGCGTGCGTCAGACAATCCCCGCTTCATTGTTGCCATTGCCGGTCCCCCTGGGGCCGGCAAGTCTACTCTGGCCGATTCGCTGCGGGACGAACTGACCAGCCGTGGTGAAAAAGCCGAAGTCCTGCCGATGGACGGCTTTCATATGGACAATGGCATTCTGCAACATCGCGGCTTGCTGGCCCGCAAGGGTGCGCCGGAAACCTTCGATGTGCGCGGTTTCTCCGACATTGTCGCCGCCGTCCGCAAGGCGGATCAGGAAGTGCTGGTACCTGTGTTCGACCGTTCACGGGAGATTGCCATTGCCTCGGCACGCGCGATTTCGCCTGATACACGCTTCATTCTGGCGGAAGGCAATTATCTCCTCCTCAATGAAGAGCCATGGGCGCGGCTGAAAAACAGTTTCGATTTTTCAATCTTCGTCGGCCCATCGGTGGAGGTTCTGGAACAGCGGCTGCGGGATCGCTGGGTTGGATACGGGCTTGATGAAGCGGGCATCCATGCCAAGCTTTACGAGAACGATCTGCCGAACGGCAAACGCGTGGTCGAAAACTCCGTGGGCGCGGATATCAGCATCGATATCTGGGAATAGTTCTTTCCACCGTATCCAGCTGATCCAACACCTGTGCTGAAAGGCTCTCTGCGTCACGCAGACGCGCGACGACTGGATTCGTGTGACGAGCACAGGAATGAGGGAGATCGGGTATCGCTTTTTCTCAAAATCCATTTCGATTTTCGGTCGCATGTTGTAGGTCATGATCCCATGACGATTCTGGATGCGGCATGACTGCCAAGGTTTTCCTTTCCCGGCTGAAACTGAGCGAGTTTCGCAATTATGCGGAGGTTGCCCTGCGCCTCGATGCGCGCCATGTGGTGCTGACGGGCGACAATGGATCGGGCAAGACCAATCTGCTGGAAGCCGTCTCCTTTCTGTCGCCGGGGCGCGGGCTGCGGCGGGCGACACTTTCCGATGTGACGCGGGTTGGCGCCGAGAGTGTGGGCTTCTCCATTTTTGCCGAGGTTAACGGCATGGATGGCGAGGTTGCCATCGGCACCGGTGTCGAGGGTGAAGGCGAGGCGCTGTCACGACGCCTGCGGTTGAACGGGACATCGGTCAAATCCGTCGATGAACTGACCGACCATCTTCGCGTGTTGTGGCTGACACCGGCCATGGATGGCCTGTTCACCGGCTCCTCATCCGACCGCCGCCGCTTTCTCGACCGGCTGGTTCTGTCGCTGGACCCCAGCCACGGGCGAAGGGCGAGTGATTTCGAAAAGGCGATGCGCGGGCGCAATCGTCTCCTGTCTGATGGCCGCTTCGATCCGGTCTGGCTGGAGGGCATCGAAAAGCAGATGGCGGAACTGGGGATTTCCATGGCGGTTGCGCGTCATGAAATGCTGGGCCTTCTGAAAGCGCTGATCGACAGCCGCAGCAATGATGCGAATTTTCCGACGGCTTTGCTGACGCTCTCCGGTTTCATGGATGGCGAGTTTCACCGTCCGGCTGTCGATCTGGAAGACGAATATCTCGCGACCTTGAAGGACAATCGCTACCGCGATGCTGCCGCCGGGCGCACACTGGATGGCCCGCACCGCGCCAATCTCTTCGTGCGCCATGCGGAAAAGGACATGGATGCGGGGCGTTGTTCGACCGGTGAGCAGAAGGCGCTGCTTGTCGGGCTGGTTCTGGCCCATGCGCAGCTGACCGCCAATATGACGGGCTATGCGCCGGTTCTGCTGCTGGACGAAATCGCCGCCCATCTGGATGAGGGCAGACGCGCCGCTTTGTTCGATCTCATCCACGCGCTGGGCGGGCAAAGCTTCATGACTGGCACGGATGCCTCCATGTTTGCAGGTCTGGGTGACCGGGCGCAGTTTTTCAATGTTTCCCATGGCAGCGTCGGGTGATAGTGCTTAAATCCAGTTGATCATGACTGGAGACACCACTTTGGATCCCCTGACGCCAGAGGAAATCGAACGTTACAAGCGCCATATTCTGCTGCCGGAAATCGGCGGTGCGGGCCAGCAGCGCCTGAAGGCGGCCAAGGTGCTGGTTATCGGCGCGGGTGGTCTTGGTGCGCCTGTTCTCTATTACCTGGCGGCGGCGGGCGTCGGCACGCTTGGCATGATCGATGACGATGTGGTGTCGCTGTCCAACCTCCAGCGGCAGGTCATTCACGATACCGGCAGCATCGGCGAGCAGAAGACCGAAAGCGCACGCCGCTCCATTGCACGGCTGAACCCGCATGTGCGAACGCTGCATTTTGAAGAACGTTTCTCGGTCGTCTGGGCGCATGACTACCTCAAGGGTTTCGATCTGGTCATCGATGGCTCCGACAATTTCGACACGCGTTATGCGGCGGCCGATGCGGCGGAAACGGCAAAGGTGCCACTGGTGACGGGGGCCGTGGGCCGGTTCGATGGTTCCGTGACGGTGCTGAAACCCTATGAGACCGGGCCGGATGGCGCGTTGTTGCCCGACTACCGCGACCTTTTCCCCGCGCCGCCGCCGGAGGGCGTCGTTCCATCCTGCGCCGAAACCGGCATTGTCGGAGCGCTGACCGGCGTCATCGGCACGATCATGGCGATGGAGGCGATCAAGCTGATCACCCAGACCGGCGAACCATTGATCGGGCGGCTGCTGCTATATGATGCGCTGGCGGCGCGTTTCGATACGGTTCGCTACAAGCGCAGACAGGAGCGATCATGATCGAGATCGTCAGGATAGACGAAAGCTTCGAACAGTTCGAGGAACTGCTGGCGCTGATCCTGTCGTCCTTTGCCTATATGGATGGCGTCATCGACCCGCCGTCTTCCGCGCACAGGCTGACATTGGACAGCCTAGCGCAGAAAGCCAAAGACGAAATCGCCTTTGTTGCGCTCGATGGCCGCGAGTTGATGGGATGTATTTTCTGCAAGCCGGAAGCGGCGAGCCTTTATGTCGGCAAGCTGGCCGTTTCGCCTTCGGCGCAGGGCAAAGGTGTGGGCTCCGCACTGTTGCGCATAGCGGAAGAGACCGCCCATGGCCTTGGACTGCCAGCGCTTAGGCTCGAAACGCGCATCGAGCTTGTGGGAAATCACCAGCGCTTCTCATCCTGGGGTTTCACCAAGACCGCTGAAAATTCCCATCCGGGTTATAGCCGCACGACCTCTATCGAAATGACCAAGCACCTCGATTAAGCTTTTCAGTTGCGGCCCGGTAAGACCCTGTTGGGTGGACGGTGGCCATCGTAAAAGGCGCGGATGTTGATGATGACCTTGTCACCCATGTCGATCCGGCCTTCGATGGTGGCCGAACTCATATGCGGCAGGAGGACGACCTTGCCCTCTTTGGCGAGCTTGATGAGCTTGGGATTGACGACCGGTTCGTTCTCGAAAACATCCAGACCCGCACCGGCAATCTTGCCATCCATCAGGCAGCGGATCAGCGCCGCTTCATCGATGATATCGCCGCGAGCCGTGTTGACGATGTAGCTCGTCGGCTGCATCAGCGCCAAGTGACGGGCGGAAATCAGGTGATAGGTCGCTGGTGTCGAGGGGCAATTGACCGAGACGATATCGACGCGGGCGAGCATCTGGTCGAGGCTGTCCCAATAGGTCGCCTCAAGTTCTGCTTCCGTCGCCGGATTGACGCGCTTGCGATTGTGATAATGGATCGACAGGCCGAAGGCCTTGGCGCGGCGGGCCACCGCGGTGCCGATGCGGCCCATGCCGACAATGCCGATGCGCTTGCCCGAAAGACGCCGCCCCAGCATCCATGTGGGCGACCAGCCCAACCATTCATCCGAACCATTGGCGAGGACTCGCGTGCCTTCCACCAGACGGCGTGGGACGGCCAGAACGAGGGCCATGGTCATATCGGCGCTGTCTTCGGTCAGCACGTTGGGCGTATTGGTGACCGTAATCCCCTTGCGGGCGGCAGCATCCACATCGATATGGTCGATGCCGTTGGAAAAACCGGCAATCAGCTTCAGTTGCGGGCCTGCCTGCTCGATCATCTCGGCGGTGATGCGGTCTGTGACGGTGGGCACCAGCACGTCGACTTTTTGCATGGCCGCAATCAGCTCGGCCTTGGAGCGGGGAGCATCTTCAATGTTCAGTTCCGCGTCGAACAGCTCTCGCATGCGGGTTTCGACCAGATCCGGCAATTTGCGTGTCAAATAGACGGTCGGTCTCTTTTTATTCGTCATTGTCCGATGGCACCTTGTTCAGAGGTCGTTAACCAAAAAGAGCGATAATTTCTTTCACCACGGGCGTTTCTACCAGACCCACCGGCGAAGACAAACAAATCTCGCATGTGGCCGTCATCGACTTCAAAAATGGTGGGTTCGCTCGCGACCCAAGATTATCAAACCGCAAGGGAACGGAAACCGGCATGCGTAGCATTGTCTTTACTGTCTGCATTGCATTGTCGCTGGGTTTTCTCGACGCTGCAAGCGCACCTGTGATGGCACAAGGTGCCGCCAAGGGCGCAAGCGGCCTGCCGTTGCCACGCTTCGTCAGCCTGAAATCGCGGCGCGTCAATATGCGCATCGGGCCAAGCACGGATTATGCCGTGTCCTGGATGTACATGAAGTCAGGCATGCCTGTCGAAATCATTCAGGAATATGAGAACTGGCGGCGTATTCGCGATGCCGATGGCACCGAAGGCTGGGTCAACCAGGCGCTGCTGTCTGGCGAGCGAACCGCCGTCGCGGCCCCATGGATGCGCGGCAAGGGCAAGGACGTCTACGTCAACATGCGCCGCGAAGCGCAATCGGGCGCATCCGTCGTTGCCAAGCTGGAGCCGGGCGTTCAGATCAGGATTGGCGAGTGCAATGGCGATTGGTGCAAGGCCCAGGCCGATCAGGTGACCGGCTGGGTTTCTCAAGGGGAAATCTGGGGTGCCTATCCCGGCGAAGCCTTTAAATAAGCCAGCCTTTAAACAAGACCGTGCTTTTCGGCCAGCGCCTTCAGCGATGACATGGGACGCGGGCCGACCTGCTGGATGACGGCAGCGGCGGCCAGGCAGCCGAGCTTGCCGCTGTCTTCCAGCGAACGACCCTGCGTGTAGCCATAAAGGAAGCCGGAGGCGAACAGATCGCCAGCACCCGTCGTGTCCACCACGTCGAAAACCGGGTAGGCTTCGACCTTCACACGCTCTGTGCCGCGAACGATAGTGGCGCCTTCTTCGCTCATGGTCACAGCCGCGATCTTGCAATCGGCCGCGATCTTCGTCAGGGCCAGATCGAAGTCATCCGTCTCGTAAAGCGAGAGCGCTTCCTGCTTGTTGGCGAAAACGATATCGACGGTGCCGGAGCGCATCAGCTCGAGAAACTCATCGCGGTAACGACCGACGCAGAAGCTGTCGGACAATGTCATCGAGACTTCGCGACCGTTTTCGTGCGCGATGCGGGCGCAATCGCGGATCGCATCCTTGGCGCGTGGCGGATCCCACAGATAACCTTCGAAATAGGTGACCTTGGATTCGGCAACCACAGCTGGCTCGACATCCTCTGGACCAAGATCGACGCAGGCACCGAGATAGGTGTTCATCGAACGCTCTCCGTCTTCGGTGACGAAGATCATCGAGCGTGCTGTCGGCGGAAAAGTGCCTTCCGGCTTGGTTTCGAAATGCACGCCCTGGGCGCGGATATCGTGCTGGAAAATCTCGCCGAGCTGATCTTCGGCCACCTTGCCGAAATAGGCTGCGCGGCCACCGAAATTGGCAATGCCCGCCGCCGTATTGCCAGCGCTGCCGCCGGAGGCTTCCAGAGCCGGGCCCATCAGCGAATAGAGCAGTTCGGCGCGTTCCGCGTCGATCAGGTTCATCGCACCCTTGGTGATGGCGTTATCGTTGAGAAAGCGATCATCGCAACGGGAGATGATGTCCACGATGGCATTGCCAACGGTCAATACGTCGAATTTTGTCATGAGCCTCTTGTCCGAACCGCATCGACGGATGCGTTATCCGGAACTCGGTCTTAAAGATTTCTGCGGACAAGAAAAGCTAAAACCGCGTGCTGGTTGCAACAGAACCGCGATGCCACAAAAAAAGATCGCGTCATGTGTCTGTCATGCAGCGTTGGTATAGAATGCCCATTGCGTCATCACGGATGTACTGGTGGGGCAAGCGGATGAAAGCGGGGCGACCTCGCTTTTTTCTTTTGTGGACGCGGTTAGCGTTGTTCGGTCCCGATAGATGCGTTAGACCGAAAGCGTCTCAGGCCCGCGAAAGTCTCCCCGCAATGTATGCTGTCGCCGTTAATGTCGCGCCGATCTTCCTTCTCATCCTCATCGGCTGGCTGACCGTCAAAGCAAAGCTTTTCAAAGCGGAAGCGGGCGATGTGCTGAGCGACTTCGTCTTCAAGATTGCCGTCCCGACGCTGATTTTCCGCACGCTGGCCGCAGCGGATTTCCATGGCGCATCGCCGTTTAAGCTGTGGTTGACCTATTTTACCGGCGTGGCGATTACCTGGGCGGCGGGGCAGATGATGACGCGCCACATCTTCAAGCAGGATTTGCGTGTCAGCGTCATCGCCGGCATTTCATCCGCCTTTGCCAACAACATCTTCATCGGCCTGCCCTTGGTGGGCCGTTCTGTCGGCAGCGACGGGATCGTTGCGATCTCCATTCTGCTTGTGGTCCATCTGCCGATCATGATGATTGCCGGGACGATTTTGATGGAGAATGCTACCCATAAGGTCACGGGCGGCGAAAAGCGCAGCGCACTTGCTGTCTTAAAACAGGTTGGCCGCAATCTGGCGCAGAACCCGCTGGTGATCGCGCTGGCGCTTGGCCTGAGCTTCAACATGATCGGACTGCCGATGCCGGTGGTGATGACGACTGTCATCGATCAGATTGCCAGCATGGCGGGCCCGGCAGCTTTGATTTCTCTCGGCATGGCGCTGACCAAATACCCCATTCGCGGCAATCTGCGCATTGCCGTTACGATGACGGCCTTCAAGCTGATCCTGATGCCAGCCTGTGTCTGGCTAATGGCCCATGCGCTGGGCCTCAGCCCCGCTTGGACCGCGGCACTGGTTCTGACATCCTGCGTGCCAACAGGCATCAATTCCTGGCTATTGGCCAACCGCTTCGGCATTGGCCACAGCATTGCCGCCTCCACGATCAGTATTTCCACCCTGTTTGGCGTGCTGAGCGTATCGCTATGGGCCTGGCTGCTGAACTGAGCAGCCGAGGCCGAAGTCCGTTTTTGATTACTTCTGCGCGCTCAGAACCTTGAAGCGCGAGTTGCGGCAGACTTCCTCGCTCTTGCGGAATTCTGTCGAGAGGATCGTTTCGTAAGGTAGGCCGCGATTGGCGACCATCAGCAGCTTGCCGCCGCTGCGCAGCGCCGTTGCCGCCGTCTTGATCAGTGCCTGACCGAGCGCCGGTTCGGCTGCCTGTCCACCCGCATGGAAGGGCGGGTTCATGATGATGAGGTCGTATTTTTCCTTTGGCGGCTCTGCGGCTAGATCCTGCCAGAAGAAGCGGGTCGTCAGGCGCGGGCAGTTTTCCAGAAGATTGGTCTTGGCAAATTCCAGCGCGTTCCAGTCTGCTTCGAACAGGTCGATACGGGCCGTGCGCGAAGACTTCTCAGCGAGCATGATGGAAAGGTAACCCCAGCCAGCGCCGAAATCCGCAGCATTGCCATCGAAATCCGTCGGCAGGCGCGATGCCAGAAGCTCGGAACCGCCATCGATGCGATCATGCGAGAACATGCCGGGCATGGCGGTAAAGCGGCGCTCGATGGTGACGGCGTCCTGCTTGAGCTTGGAAACCGTGGTCGAGACATCTTCGGGACGTCCGAACCAGATGGCCACGCCGTGATATTTCGGTGTCGATTCGGCTTCGATGCCGAGCTTCGACAGTGTCTTGCGGAGTGTGACGATGCCGTCTTCCTTGGAACCGGCAGCAACGATCAGACCGCCAGCCTTGACGCGGGTCAGCGCTTCAGCCAGACGGTTTTCGTTTTCGCCGCGATGCTTGCCGCACAGGATGAGTGCCGCATCGTAATCCTCGCCGGAAATGTCAGGCGTAACCTGCGCGCCCTGCGCCTGCAGCGCTCGGTAGAGTGGGCGCAGGTTCTGGACGGCGGTGATCTCGGCTTCGAAACCATCCAGACGCGGCGCGCCTGCTTCCGCACCCAGAAACAAAACACGCTCGCCTGCTTTGGGCACAGCCAGCATATCTGCGGAAAAGGGGTGGAACAGGGTTTTGACAGCGTCACGGCTCATCGGAGCATCCTTAAGAGCATTTCCAGCAAACGTGCGAAGCGGTTTTGCGTCCGGATAATGCGTTAGAACAATAGAAAAAAGGCGCGGGTAAAATCCCCGCGCCTCGATATCGGTCAGCGCTGACGGCCTTATTCGGCAGCAGCGTCGCCTTCGCTCTTCTTTTCGGCAACGACTTCCTTGCCGGTTGCCTGATCGACAACCTTCATGGACAGGCGAACCTTGCCGCGCTCGTCGAAGCCCATCAGCTTGACCCAAACCTTGTCGCCTTCCTTGACGACGTCGGAGGTCTTGGCAACACGGTCGGATGCCAGCTGAGAGATGTGAACGAGGCCGTCACGGGCGCCGAAGAAGTTGACGAATGCGCCGAAGTCAGCGGTCTTGACGACCGTGCCTTCGTAGATCACGCCGACTTCAGGCTCAGCAACGATGGAGTGGATCCACTTGCGGGCCGCTTCGATTTCCTTGCCCGAGGACGAGGCGATCTTGACGGTGCCGTCGTCTTCGATGTTAATCTTCGCGCCGGTCTTTTCGACGATTTCGCGGATGACCTTGCCGCCCGAGCCGATGACTTCACGGATCTTGTCGACCGGAATGTTCATGACTTCGATGCGTGGAGCGAATTCGCCGAGCTGCGACCGTCCCTCGGTGATGGCGTTGGCCATTTCGCCGAGAATGTGCGTACGACCGCCCTTTGCCTGCTCCAGAGCGACCTTCATGATCTCTTCGGTGATGCCGGCGATCTTGATGTCCATCTGCAGCGAGGTGATGCCGTCAGCAGTACCGGCAACCTTGAAGTCCATATCGCCGAGGTGATCTTCGTCACCCAGGATGTCGGACAGAACGGCGAAGCGTTCGCCTTCGAGGATGAGGCCCATGGCAATACCGGCAACGGGCTTTGCAAGCGGAACGCCTGCATCCATCAGTGCCAGCGATGTGCCGCAGACGGTTGCCATCGAGGACGAGCCGTTGGACTCGGTGATCTCGGAGACGACGCGCAGCGTGTAAGGGAACTGTTCAGCCGATGGCAGCATCGGGCGGATAGCGCGCCATGCCAGCTTGCCGTGACCGATTTCGCGGCGGCCCGGGGAGCCCATGCGGCCTGTTTCACCAACCGAGTAGGGAGGGAAGTTGTAGTGCAGAAGGAAGCGCTCCTTGTACATGCCGGTGAGGCTATCGACATACTGCTCGTCTTCGCCGGTGCCGAGTGTGGCAACGACGATGGCCTGGGTTTCGCCGCGTGTGAACAGCGCCGAACCGTGGGTGCGTGGCAGAAGGCCGACTTCAGAGATGATCGGACGAACGGTGGACAGATCGCGACCGTCGATGCGGCTCTTGGTGTCCAGAATGTTCCAGCGAACGATCTTCGCCTGAAGGTGCTTGAAGACAGCGCCGATGACTTCGGCAGTGTACTTGGCTTCGCCTTCTTCCGGCAGGAAGTGCGCCTTGACCTTGGCCTTGACAGTGTCAACCGCGTTGTAGCGGGCAGCCTTTTCAGTGATCTTGTAGGCATCGCGCAGTTCAGCTTCGGCAAGACCGAGCATTTCCGTTTCGAGAGCGGAGAAATCTTCCGGCTCGAATTCGCGGGGCTCCTTGGCGGCAACTTCAGCCAGCTTGATGATGGCGTCGATAACAGGCTGGAAGCCCTTGTGACCGAACATCACGGCGCCAAGCATGATCTCTTCGTTGAGTTCCTTGGCTTCGGACTCGACCATCAGAACAGCGTCCTGCGTACCGGCAACGACGAGGTCGAGAACCGACTCGTCCATCTCGTCGAGATGCGGGTTCAGAACATATTCGCCGTTGATGTAGCCGACGCGTGCGCCACCGACGGGCCCCATGAAAGGAACGCCAGACAGTGTCAGGGCTGCGGAAGCGGCAACCATGGACAGAACGTCCGGGTCGTTTTCGAGGTCGTGCTGAATGACGGTAACGACAACCTGCGTGTCGTTCTTGTAGCCTTCAGGAAACAGCGGGCGGATCGGGCGGTCGATCAGGCGGGAAACCAGGGTTTCCTTTTCGGAAGGACGACCTTCGCGCTTGAAATAGCCACCGGGGATTTTACCGGCTGCGTATGTCTTTTCCTGGTAGTTGACGGTCAGCGGGAAGAAGTCCTGCCCTGGCTTCGGCGACTTTGCAGAAACGACGGTCGCAAGAACCATCGTCTCGCCGTAGGTTGCGATAACGGCACCATCGGCCTGACGGGCAACTTTGCCTGTCTCAAGTCTCAGAGGGCGGCCTGCCCACTCGATTTCGACGGAATGTTGATTGAACATATCTTGTCCTCAAATGTAGCCTCGGTTCTCACAACAAAGGAAAACACGCGGGCTTTAACACGTCACGGGCAAGACAGCGGGAGGCTTTGAAAAGCGCATTTCTCGCGAAAAATGCGGCAACAGCTGGTCTGTTGCGAAAGCGTCCGGCAATCCTGCCCCATGACAGGTCATCGGTTTGTTTCAGACGGCACCGGCCCATCCGGCCCATCTTCTTTTCGCGTCTTTGAAAAGACTGCGTGTAAGAAAAACCGGCGGGATTTCTCTTCGAAACCCGCCGGTATCAAGTTTTTAGCGGCGGATGCCGAGTGCTGTGATCAGCTTGGTGTAACGGCTTTCGTCCTTCTTCTTGACGTAGTCGAGAAGCGAACGGCGGCTGGAAACCAGCGTCAGAAGGCCACGACGAGAGTGGTTATCCTTCTTGTGATCCTTGAAGTGGCCTGTCAGGTTGTTGATCCGTTCGGTCAAAATTGCGACCTGAACTTCCGGCGAACCGGTATCACCTTCCTTGATGGCATATTCCTTGATGAGGGCGGCTTTGCGCTCTGCAGTAATCGACATCGGACGATCCTTTCTATTTTAAGGAAAAACGGGACGCCAAGGGCCGGGATGTCGTCCAGCACTGGCCATTCATTAGCGCGGGCGCTGCCCAAGCTGCCGCTGCCTATAAACCAATTGGTTCACAAAGGAAAGAGGCGATTGGAACCGCCTCTTCGGGCGCATCGGGCGTTTTCGTGCTTAACCGAAGACGCGCTTTGGGCGGAACTCGCCCTCGGCAATCTCGCCGATGGCGATCAGTTTGCCGCGTGCCGTGGCATAGGCTTCCATTTCCTGCGTCGGCGCATCGCGTCCGCGCAGGAGGATGGCATTGCCCATTTTAAGCCGGTGCGCCTGGTCGTCATTGATGATGAGATGCGGTAGCGACGACAGGGCTTCCGAGGTATCGATGAGATAGGCATCGAGTGCCGCCGATCTCTCGTCACGGTCTTCGATGGCTTCGAACTCGATCAGCTTTGCAAGCGGCACCATGGCCTCTTCCGCGAAAGGAGCGACCATGGAGCGGCGCAGTTGCGAAATGAAGCCGTAGCAGCCGAGATCCCGGCCCATGTCACGCGCCAGCGCACGCACATAGGTGCCCTTGCCGCATTCCACTTCGAAATGCGCGGTATTGGCATCAGGGCAGGCGAGCAGCGTGATACGATGGATTTCGACCTCGCGCGCTGGAATTTCCACCGCCTCGCCACCACGGGCGATGTCATAGGCACGCTCACCGGCGATCTTGATAGCCGAAAACTGCGGCGGAATCTGCTGGATGATGCCGGTGTAATTGGGCAGGAGATCGCGAATGGCCTGTTCGTCCGGGCGGTTCGGCGATGTGTTGAGGACTTCGCCCTCCATATCGTCGGTGGTGCGCTCTTCACCCCAGGAGACCGTAAACTCATAGATCTTGCGCCCGTCCATCACATAGGGAACGGTCTTGGTCGCGTCACCCAGCGCAATCGGCAGCATGCCGGAGGCGAGGGGATCAAGGGTTCCGGCGTGGCCAGCCTTCTGGGCATTGAACAGCCATTTGATCTTGGAAACGGCTTCCGTGGAGCCGAAGTCGAAGGGCTTGTCGAGAATGAGCCAGCCCGAAATCGGCCGGCCCTTCGGCTTACGATGTTGTTGTTTGCGTGGTTTGGACATGCTTCAGTTCTGTTCGTCGTCTTTTTCGTTTGAAGGTCCCAGATCGCGCTGCACCTCCGGCGAACGCAGCAGCGCGTCGATCTTCTTATAATTGTCGAAGCTCGTATCGTCTCGGAAGCGCAGTTCCGGCACGTATTTCATCTGCCGCAAATGCGGCCCAAGTCGCCCACGCAGATATTTGGCGTGACGGTTCAGGGCCTCGATCGTGTCAGTATGATCGGAAACGCCGAGCGGCGTGACATAGGCGGTTGCGATCTTCAGATCGGGCGACATGCGGACTTCCGAAATGGAAATCACTGTCTTTTCGATCAGGTCGTCGCGGACTTCTCCGCGCTGCAGAATTTGCGTCACCGCGGCGCGCACCTGTTCGCCAACGCGCAGCATGCGTTGCGAGGGCGCGGATGATGTTGCTTTTGCCATGTTATCTTTAGCCTCAAACAAAGCGAGCGCCGGTTAAGCCGGCGCCCGACAGTTTATTCTCGTGGGGGCGAAACGCTTAGAGCGTTCTGGTGATGTGTTCTACGCGGAAGCACTCGATCGTATCGCCTGCACGGATGTCTTCGTAGTTCTCGAACGCCATACCGCACTCCTGACCAACCGGCACTTCGCCGACTTCGTCCTTGAAGCGCTTGAGCGTCTTGAGCTTGCCTTCGTGGATGACGACGTTGTCGCGCACCAGACGAACACCTGCACCACGTTCCACCTTGCCTTCGACCACACGGCAACCGGCAACCTTGCCGACCTTGGTGATGTTGAAGACTTCCAGGATTTCGGCATTGCCGAGGAAGGTTTCGCGACGCTCTGGAGACAGGAGGCCCGACATCGCTGCCTTCACGTCATCTACCAGATCATAGATGATGTTGTAGTAACGAATTTCGATACCAGCACGTTCGGATGCAGTACGTGCCTGTGCGTTGGCACGAACGTTGAAGCCGATGATGGCCGCGTTCGATGCCTCGGCAAGCGAGATATCCGATTCCGTGATCGCACCTGCGCCAGAGTGGATGATGCGTGCGCGAACTTCGTCTGTTCCAAGCTTGTCCAGCGATGCGATGATCGCTTCGACAGAACCCTGCACGTCACCCTTGATGAGCAGCGGGAAGTCCTTGCGGCCGGTAGCCTGCAACTGCGTCATCATCTGTTCAAGCGAACCGCGCTGGCCGGTCTGGCGAGCAACGGCCTTGTCACGGGCCAGACGCTGACGATACTCGGAAATCTCACGAGCACGGCTTTCGCTTTCCACAACGGCGAAGCGGTCACCGGCAGATGGCGTGCCCGACAGGCCGAGAATCTCGACCGGCATGGCAGGACCCGCTTCCTTGACGTGGTCACCCTTGTCGTTGACGAGCGCGCGCACACGGCCCCACTGGTCACCGGCTACGATGATCTGGCCCGGACGCAGCGTACCCTTCTGAACCAGAACGGTTGCCACGGAACCACGACCACGGTCGAGCTGAGCTTCGATGACCGTGCCTTCCGCTGTGCGGTTGACATTGGCCTTCAGGTCGAGAATTTCGGCCTGCAGCAGAACGGCTTCGAGAAGCTTATCGAGGTTGAGCTTGTTCTTGGCCGAAACTTCGACGTCGAGAACCTCACCACCCATGGATTCCACGAAAACTTCGTGCTGGAGCAGCTGCTGGCGGACCTTGTCAGGATTGGCCTCATGCTTGTCGATCTTGTTGATCGCCACGATGATCGGCACATTGGCCGCCTTAGCGTGGTTGATCGATTCAATCGTCTGCGGCATCACGCTGTCATCGGCTGCGACCACCAGAATGGCGATGTCAGTTGCCTGGGCACCGCGAGCACGCATGGCCGTAAAGGCGGCGTGACCGGGTGTGTCGATGAAGGTGATCTTGTGACCGTTCTTCTCGACCTGATAGGCACCGATATGCTGGGTGATGCCACCGGCTTCACCCGAAACAACGCTGGTCTGACGGATGGCGTCGAGCAGCGAGGTCTTGCCGTGGTCGACGTGACCCATGATGGTAACGACCGGAGGACGCGACACGAGTTCGCCGCCATCGTCGTCCGACACGTTGAAGATGCCTTCTTCGACGTCGGATTCCGACACGCGCTTGACGGTGTGGCCGAATTCGCCGGCGATCAGTTCGGCCAGATCGGCGTCGATGACGTCGCCCGGCTTCATCATCTGACCTTCCTTCATCAGGTACTTGATCACATCGACAGCCCGTTCGGACATACGCTGCGAAAGTTCCTGAATGGTGATGGTCTCAGGCAGAATGACTTCGCGCATCACCTTTTCACGGGTTTCCTGCATCTGGCCACGACGGAATTTTTCCTGACGGCGACGCATGGCAGAAAGCGAGCGACCACGCGGTGTGCCGTCTTCTTCCAGGTTGGACGTGACCGTGAGCTTGCCACGACGACGTTCTTCTTCCGTTTTCAGACGGGCTGCGGGCTT
The DNA here is from genome assembly GCF_001422245.1 of Rhizobium sp. Leaf262. GTDB lineage: Bacteria > Pseudomonadota > Alphaproteobacteria > Rhizobiales > Rhizobiaceae > Agrobacterium. The sequence goes on along the minus strand of NZ_LMMM01000016.1, from coordinate 386,571 downwards.
GGCTGGAACCGGTGCTGCGACCTTGCCGCGAACGGGCATGCCGCCGCGACGGGGACCGCGATCGTCCTCTTCCTCGCCGCCGGGGCGACGTCCGCGTGGACCGGCATTGTCGATCGGTGCCGGAACGGGCGCCGGTATCGTGCGGGTCTGTGGACGCGTATCAGGACGGCTCGTCGTGACAGGTGTACGGCTGGCAACGGGTGCCGGTGCAACCTCGGCGGGTTCAGGCGCCGGAGCCGACTTCGCAGCCAAGGCCTCTTCGGCCGCGCGGCGCGCTGCCTCTTCCTTCTCGGCGATTGCTCGCTGTTCTTCTTCGGCCTTGCGACGGGCTTCGTCTTCGGCACGCTGCTTGGCTTCGATAATATCGCGAGCCTGAGCTTCCGCAAGCGCACGACGGCGTGCATCCATTTCGCCAGCAGACAGGTCGTGCAGAACGTTACCGCGCGGGCGGTCTGGCTGACGCTGTGGCTGCGCAGAAGGAGCTGGACGGCCCTGATTCTGGTTGCCAGACTGGTAAGGTCGCTGAGACTGAGGCTGCTGCGGGCGCTGTGCGGCCGCAGGTGCTGCCGGTCGGGCAGGTTGCGGTGCTGCTGTCACTGTCGGTGTGATGGGCTTCTCGTCTTCTGGACGCAATGGGCGGCGTTTGCGTGTCTCTACGACAACCGCGTTGGTGCGACCACGACCCATATCCTGACGCACAGTTCCCGTCGACGCGCCACTCGGCTTGAGAGTGAGGGTCTTCTTGGGTTGTGCGTTGAGTGTCTTGTCGTCGTTGTTATCGGTCATTCCGTTCCCGTTCCTTCGGACGAGAGCCGGATGACATTCATCAGGCCCTGTCTTTAACTAGCTGCATCCGAACGCGGCGACGGATAAAGTCCGATGACCGCGTCATTGTATTGTCCGGGCAGCGTCTAAATCCGCCTGAGGTTTATCGCCATTGCGATACCGCTCGAGCATCTTTGCGCGCTTCACTACACCTTCACCCGCCTGCCCTGCAAGCGCGCAGGCATGGATAAAAGCATTCTGGCCCATCAGTTCGTCCATTTCCTGCTCACTGAAGAGCCGAAAGGACGGTATTTCCGTCTCGGCGCCTGAGCCGAGGGTCCAGGCCTTGCGGGCCTGATTGATCTTTCTCACGCCATCCGGCGCGGCATCCGTCGCGTGAAACACTGCAAGAGCGTGTCCCGAACGCACGGACGCATCGACTTTTGTAGCGCCACTGATGAACTGTCCCGCTTTCCGGGCCATGTTCATCATACCGGCTACGTTTTGAGCCATCAGCCGGTCCATCATCTCCAGGAGTTCTGGACCAGCTTTGACGTCGGTCTTCAGGGCGCGTGCGAAAAGCTTTTTCGCAATGGCCTTTTCAATCAGGGCACGCTCGGGTGTGACCCAGCATCCGCGCCCTGGCAATTGGCGTTTCAGGTCCGGAACAACGCTTTTGTCCGGGCCTGCGACAAAACGGACCAACTCATCGGGTGTTCCAATCTGCCGCGTTACAATGCACATCCGCTCGCTGCCTGTACCTTCGACCCGCCGCTCGTCGTCCAGCACGTCTTCAGGCTCATGCGCTTGCGAAATCATTCCTGATCGGCGGTATCCGCCTCCTCGGTCGCTGCCTCTTCCTGCTGAGCAGCCAGATCTTCAGCCGTGATCCAGCCAGCCAGAAGGCGGGCCTGAACGATCATGTTTTCAGCTTCGACGCGCGAAACGTCGAGCTTGGAGAAGGTGCCTTCGAACTTCTTGGTTTCGCCATCCTTGCGTTCGCTCCAGCCGACGAGATCGTCCGCCGCGCAGCCTGCAAAGTCTTCGATGGTCTTGACGCCTTCTTCACCCAAAGCGACCATCATCTGCGATGTCAGGCCATCGATCTGGCGCAATTCGTCGGACACGCCGAGTTCCTTGCGCTTGGCGTCCATTTCGGTCTCGATACGCTCGAGATATTCCTTGGCACGGGTCTGGATTTCGACAGCTGTGTCCTCATCGAAACCGTCGATGGAGGAAATTTCGCTGAGGTCGACATAAGCAAGCTCTTCGACCTGGGCGAAGCCTTCGGATGCCAGAACCTGACCGACCATCTCGTCCACATCCAGCGCTTCCATGAAGATGCCGGTGCGTTCGTTGAACTCCTTCTGACGACGCTCGGACTCTTCCTGCTCCGTCATGATGTCGATGTCCCAGCCGGTCAGCTGCGATGCCAGACGTACGTTCTGACCGCGACGACCGATGGCGAGCGACAGCTGCTCATCGGGAACCACGACTTCGATGCGTTCTGCTTCTTCGTCCAGAACAACTTTGGCGACTTCAGCTGGCTGAAGGGCGTTTACGATGAAGGATGCAGGGTCTTGCGACCACGGAATAATGTCGATCTTTTCGCCTTGAAGTTCGCCGACAACGGCCTGAACGCGCGAACCGCGCATACCGACGCAGGCGCCGACGGGATCGATAGAGCTGTCGTTCGAGATAACGGCGATCTTGGCGCGCGAACCCGGATCACGGGCAACCGACTTGATCTGGATGATGCCGTCGTAGATTTCAGGCACTTCCATGGTGAAGAGCTTGACCATGAACTGTGGGTGCGTACGCGACAAGAAGATCTGCGGCCCACGCTGTTCACGGCGCACGTCGTAAACGAAGGCGCGAACGCGGTCGCCGTAACGCAGGTTTTCGCGTGGAATCATCTCGTCACGACGGATGATGCCTTCGCCGCGGCCGAGATCGACGATGACGTTGCCATATTCGACGCGCTTGACAGTGCCGTTGATGATTTCGCCGATGCGGTCCTTGAACTCGTCATACTGGCGGTCACGCTCGGCTTCACGAACCTTCTGCACGATGACCTGCTTGGCGGACTGGGCAGCGATACGGCCGAAATCCATAGGCGGCAGCGGATCGGCAATATAGTCGCCGATCTTGGCATCGACGTTGCGGTCGCGTGCCAGTTCCAGCGGAATCTGCGTGCCGTAGTCTTCAGCCTTCTCGACAACTTCCAGAAGACGCTGAAGACGGATTTCACCGGTCTTCGAGTTGATGTCGGCGCGGATGTTGGTTTCCGAACCATAACGGGAGCGGGCAGCCTTCTGGATCGCATCGGCCATTGCGGCCAGCACGATTTCACGGTCGATGACCTTTTCGCGCGCCACAGCATCGGCGATCTGCAGAAGCTCAAGCCTGTTAGCACTGACTGCCATTTTTATGTCTCCGTAAGTCGTTGTGCCCGCATTGTCAGGGCATACGTTGGAATTAGTCTTCGTCTGCTTCTTCGTTCTGATTGGCGGCAGCGGCCTTGGCCTGCTTGTCCGCTTTCAGTGCGTCGCGAATAAGATCATCGGTCAGGATCAGCTTCGCGTCGGAAAGAGTATTGAACGGGATCGTCACGACCGGTTCTTCACCGTAGCCGATCTGGTCACGCTCAAGCTTGAAACCGTCTTCTTCTACGCTGGCGATCTTGCCGCGAAAACGCTTGCGATTATCGACTAGGATCGATGTCTCGACCTTGACGATATGGCCCTGCCAGCGGACAAAATCCATCTTTCGCACCATCGGCCGGTCGATGCCGGGTGACGACACTTCCAGATGATACGCCTTTTCGACAGGATCTTCCACATCGAGCACGGGCGAAATCGCCATGGAAAGCGCTTCGCAGTCCTGAACGGTCATTGTGCCGTCTTCACGCTCGGCCATGATCTGCAACGTCGAGCCGTTCTGGCTCGACAGCCGAACGCGCACGAGAAGAAAGCCCATGCCTGTCAGGACCGGCTCGATGATCTCGGCGATACGCTGGTCTATACCTGTTTCAGTTATCAGTCTGGGTTCGGCGTCTGCCATTCTGGCCTTCCGGTCTTGCTGTGCACCGAAGGCGTGCCTTCGGTTTTTAGGGCGCCTAACGAAAAAGAGCGGGGCCTTGCGACCCCACTCTTCATCAGACGATCAAGAATTTGAAGGATGATATAAACCCATATGTTGCAAATAGCAAGGATGAGGACGGAAAGGGCGCGAAATTGGCTTTCGTCACAATTTTACCGCCGCATGCGCCGAAACAGTAGCATCCGCGTCGTCGAGGTCTATAGTGACACGCGGATGAACAGCAATTGCATCAATTGGACTGCCCGTGCCCGATAGAAAATCTCCCCTGATGCCGCTCAAGCATCAGACCTACAGAACAATCTGGTTTGCGAGCATCGCCTCGAATTTCGGTGGCCTGATCCAGGCGGTCGGTGCTGCTTGGATGATGACCGCGCTATCGTCTTCGGAAAACATGATTGCGCTGGTTCAGGCCTCCACGTCGCTGCCGATCATGCTGTTTTCGCTCGTCTCTGGCGCGCTGGCCGACAGTTTCGATCGCCGCCGCATCATGATCTCGGCCCAGCTTCTGATGCTGGCCGCCTCCGTCATGCTGACCGCCTTTGCGTGGCTCGGATGGCTTTCACCCTGGTTGCTGCTGTTCTTCACCTTCATGATCGGCTGCGGCACGGCCCTCAATAATCCGTCATGGCAGGCATCCGTGGGCGAAATGGTGCCACGTGAGGACTTGCCTGCTGCCGTGACGCTCAACAGCGTCGGCTTCAACATTACCCGCAGCGTCGGGCCTGCCATCGGCGGCGTCATCGTTGCTGTTGCTGGTGCGGCGGCGGCATTTCTCGTCAATGCGCTCAGCTACTTCACGCTGATCTACGCATTGGCGAAATGGCAGCCGCCCAAAAATACATCGACGCTTCCACGCGAACATTTGTTCGCGGCGATTTCCGCTGGCATGCGCTACGTGGCCATGTCTCCCAATATCGGCAAGGTCCTGTTGCGCGGCTTCCTCTTCGGTCTGTCGGCAAGCGCGATCCTTGCGCTCATGCCACTTGTCGCACGCGATCTGGTCCAGGGCGGTCCCCTGACATACGGCATCATGCTGGGAGCCTTCGGTGTCGGCGCAATCGGTGGGGCGCTGGTCAGCGCCCGTCTGCGCGAGACCATGAGCAGCGAATGGATCGTACGCGTGGCCTTTCTCGGCTTTGCATTCAGTTCGGCCGTCACAGCCATCAGCACAAATGCCGTCCTGACTGCGCTCGTCCTGACGGTATCGGGCGCAAGCTGGGTTTTGGCACTCTCGCTTTTCAACACGATCGTGCAATTGTCCACGCCGCGCTGGGTGGTGGGCCGGGCTCTGTCACTCTACCAGACACTCACCTTCGGCGGTATTGCCGTTGGCAGCTGGCTCTGGGGTTCGCTTGCCGAAAACTATGGCCTGACCTATTCGCTGCTCTGTTCGTGTGTGTTGATGCTGCTGGGTGTGGTGGTCGGCTTCAAGCTGACCATGCCGGCCTTCGCTTCGCTCAACCTCGATCCGCTCAACCGCTTCGTGGAGCCGAACCTGCGTCTCGACGTGAAGCCGCGCAGCGGGCCCATAGCCATTCTGGTGGATTACGAAATCGATGACGCCGATCTCCCGGAGTTCATGTCGATCATGGCGGAGCGGCGGCGTATCCGCTTGCGCGACGGTGCCCAGAACTGGACGCTGATGCGCGATCTGGAAAATCCTGACATATGGACGGAAATCTACCACGTGCCGACCTGGGTGGAATATGTCCGGCACAATCATCGCCGCACCCAAGCCGATGCCGAAAGCTGGGACAGCATCCTGGCGCTGCACCGCGGCAGCACGCGCCCGCGCGTGCATCGCATGATAGAGCGTCAAGCCATTCCGCCACAGGACGATATTTTTCACAAAGCCCATATCGACCCACATTGATCTTGCCGCAGGTATCGTCGCTGACAAGAAATATCGCCAAAGCGCCGGAACCTTTTCGCCTGAAACACTTTTCTGCGTCTCATGTGGTTTAAACAATTGCGCGAGAAGGGGCATGTGCGCGATCAGGGGAGCTTTCCTTTCGCAATCGACTGACAGCCCAGCAACAAGACAGTTCTTATTTTCAAAAAAGTTCTTCGAAAAATAAAACATCGGGCGGCCAAGGCACATGGCCGATACATGGGGTAGAAAATTGCACGAAGAGACGAGTAATATAGGTCCAATTCTCGCCCAACTTTTCAAACAGGCCCCAACTTTCATAGCCCTTTTGCGCGGGCCGGAGCATCGATTCGAGCTTGCCAATCGCAGCTATATGAAGCTCGTGGGCCGCGACGATATTGTCGGCAAAACTCTTGCTGAGGCCTTGCCTGACGCGGTTGCGCAAGGTTTCACGAATATCCTCGACGACGTCTACCGTTCGGGGTCGCCATATTCCGCCTCCGGCGCGCATTACGCGGTTCAGTCCGAGCCCGGCGGACCCGTGACCGAACGTTATCTTGACTTCATCTATCAGCCTATCGTCGGGGATAATGGTCGCGTCGAAGCCATTTTCGTGGAAGGCTCCGACGTGACGGAGCGCACGCTTGCCGAAAGGGAGCGTCGAGAGAGCGAAGCGCTTTACAAGGGCCTGTTCGATGCCATCGATGAAGGCTTTTGCATCATCGAGTTTTTCGATGGTCCGCATGGCCCCAACAGCGACTACATCCATATTCAGGCCAACGAAGCCTATGCCCGTCATGCCGGTATTCCCAACGTGGTGGGGCAGAAACTACGCGAAATGGTGCCGGATGAAGCGGATGCCTGGGTGGCGCGCTACGGAGAGGTGTTGCGCACCGGTAAACCCATCAGGTTTCAGCAGGAACTGGTGGCGACAGGCCGTTACCTCGAGCTGGCGGCAGTCCGCATCGAACCGGAGGAAAAACGTCGGGTCGCCGTGATGTTTCAGGATATTACGGCAAGGCGACGTGCAGAGGCGGCGCTTGCGAAACTCAACGCCACGCTGGAACAGCAGGTGGAGGAGCGCACCGCTGAACTGATGGTCGCGGAAGAGGCGTTGCGGCACAGCCAGAAAATGGAAGCCGTGGGGCAACTGACCGGGGGGCTCGCCCATGACTTCAACAATATTTTGGCCGGCATCAGCGGCAGTCTTGAAATGATGAGCACGCGGTTGGCGCAGGGCCGTGTCGGCGACCTCGAGCGCTACATCAACGGCGCGGTCGGAGCGACGAAGCGGGCAGCCGCACTCACCCAGCGTCTCCTCGCGTTTTCCCGACGGCAGACACTCGACCCCAAGCCGCTCAACATCAACACGCTCGTCGATGGCATGCTGGATCTGATCACCCGTAGCGTGGGTCCAGCCATCGAGGTCGAAACCGTTGGCGCAGCCGGCCTCTGGGCAACCAACGTCGATGCCGGACAGCTTGAAAACGCGCTTCTCAATCTGTGTATCAATGCACGGGATGCCATGCCCGGCGGCGGTAAGCTGACAATCGAGACCTGTAATCGCTGGATAGACGACCGCGCGGCACGCATGCGCGGGCTGGAGCCGGGGCAATATGTGTCCCTATGTGTGTCCGACACCGGCACGGGTATGAGCCAGGAAGTGATAGACCGGGCGTTCGATCCCTTCTACACCACCAAGCCGATCGGGCAGGGGACAGGACTTGGCCTGTCGATGGTCTATGGCTTTGCCGGCCAGTCGGGCGGCGCTGCACGCATTTACTCTGAAGTCGGTAAGGGCACGATGATCTGCCTTTATCTACCGCGGCATTCCGGCGACGTGGAATTGATGGAGATCGAGTCGCTTGCGGTGACGGACGCCCTGCGTGCCGACGGCGGCGAGACCATTCTCGTGGTGGATGACGAACCGCTGGTGCGGATGCTGGCCGTCGAGGAGCTTCAGGATCTCGGCTATTCCGTCATCGAAGCGGAAGACGGTGCGTCGGCCTTGCGGATTCTCAATTCAGCCCGCGATATCAGCCTGCTGATCACGGATGTCGGCCTTCCCGGCGGCATGAATGGTCGCCAGCTGGCCGATGCGGCACGGGTCAAGCGGCCGGAACTGGAAGTGTTGTTCATCACCGGCTATGCCGAGAATGCCGTGCTCAATCACGGCCATCTCGATCACGGCATGCATGTCATGACCAAGCCCTTCCAGCTGGATGCCTTCGCCCAGCGCGTCAAGGCGCTGGTTCACCCCAAGCAATAGGGCTATCGCTCAGCCCCGCAGCGCTTCGACCGGAGACTGGCGGTAGGCAAGCCATGCAGGCAGGATGGCGAGACCCGCAGCCACGGCCAGCAGCACCAGCGCCTGCGCCAGATCGGCCTTGGCAAATTCAACCGGCATGACGACGCCGCTTTTGGCGACGAGCATGCCGGTGATGATCTTGGCCGCTGCAAAACCGATGGCGAAACCAAGCGCGATGCCCGAGGCAAACAAAGCGAAGAGTTCCGTCCAGACGATCAGCGATATGGACGACCGCGGCGCACCGAGCGCACGCAACGCACCGATCTGCTTTCGCCTCTGCACGATATGGGTAAGGGTGACGAGAATGAGAGAGGCAGCGACCAGCAACTGGGCCCCGATGGCCACCACGGACAGAACCTCGCGGGCATCACCCAGCGTCGCATAGAGCTTCGTCAGAACCTCACCCGGAAAGACCGCCAGCGTATTGCCCTGCCGGTATTGCTGGCGCAGCTTATAGGCATCGGCAATCGACTTTGGTTTCACCAGAATGGCGGGAACGCCGGGTGTTTCCGAGGTGAAGACTTCACTCAACGCTTCGGCTTCTTCGCCTGCTCCGTGAGCGTGATCATGGTGTTCATGACCCTCCTCATGCGCGCCGTGGGCGTGGTCATGGCCTTCCTCATGGGTTTCGCCTGCCGTTTCATGCTCATGGTCGTGATCATCGCCGTCCATGCCGTGAATGTGCCAGACGGAGCTGATGGGGACGAGAATGGCGCGATCCCAGGGCGTTCCGGTGGGCTTCAAACGTCCCTGAACGTGATAGACGATCTCGGTATGGGTGTGGCCACCTTCTTCCGCCGTGCCATGCATCGGCTTGATTTCCGCACCGATGGGCAGATCGACGGCAGAGCCGATCACAGCATCCTCACCATCGGCAAAGCCCTCACCTTCCAGAAAGCCACCGGATGTATTGTCGATGAGCGCTGTCGTCGTTCCTACGATTGGATAGCCGGCAAAAGAATCGCCAAAGCCCACGGGCCCGGCCCATGCGACACGCGGATCGTTCGCCAGTGTTGCCAGCGTCGCACCACTGACCAACGGCAGGGGAGCGGCCTGTAGGAACACGGAGGAGAGAACCAGCTGCGTCTCACTGCCAGCGGCACCGATGACGAGATCGAACTTGTCCGCAGCGCGGGCCGTGCCCAGCCGCAGCGCCCGTTCCTGCAATGTCACGGTGACGCCCAGCGCTGTTGCCATGGCTACAAGCAGAACGACGACCAACGATCCAGCCCAGAGGCGTTTCAGATCGGATAAAACAAAACGTATCATATCAAGAATTCCGGGCGCTATCGGTCACGATACGGCCATTGGCCAGCTCGAGACGGCGGTCGAGGCGTTCGGCCAAAAGCCTGTCATGGGTAATGACGATGAGTGTGGAACCCTCCACCCGCGCCAGATCGACCAGCAGGCGGCCGATGGCCTCGCCATTTTCGGGGTCGAGGCTTGCGGTGGGCTCGTCGGCGACGATGACGCCGGGTTTTCTGAGCAGCGCGCGGGCAATCGCCACACGCTGCATTTCGCCGCGCGACATGGTGTCGATTTTCTGATCTGGCCGAGCAAGACCGGTTTTTTCCAGCAGAAACGCGGCGCGAGAGGCATATTGGCTGGACATGGCACGCGACAGGCGGACCGGCAGGAGAATGTTTTCTATGGCGGACAGGCCGGGCAGAAGATGAAACTCCTGCATGACGAGGCCGACATTCTCGCCGCGCCAGCGGTCTCTTTTGGTTTCGGCAAAACCGGCAATATCCTGATCCCGCCACAACACCTTGCCCTGACGAATACGTTCAAGCCCGGTGATGACGTTGACGAATGTGCTTTTGCCGGACCCGGAGGCACCGGTGATGGACATCTTCTCGCCAGCCGCAACCGAGAGGTCATCGACGGATAGCACAGGTGTGGCGAGCCCGGGATAGGAAACCGAAAGGCCTGAAATATTCAAGGACAGCATGTTTAGGAAACTCTGTATTCCGCATCTCTGATGCGCACGAGGCTGACAAATCCGGTTTCCGGGTCTGTCCAGGAGCCGCGCTCCAGAACACCCGTGACCTCGATTGTCGTACTGGGCTGCACGAAGGTCTGTTTTTCCGAGAGATAGACGACGACGATATTGTCCGGCCAGTCGGAATCCGACGAGCAGAACGGGCACAGGGCCATGGGAATTTCGGTCAGAACAAAAAAGGAGGCTTCGGCCTTCAATGGCGGTGCCATAAAGCCTTTCATGCGGATCTGCTGGCCGGTCAGCTGTTTCAGCTTGTCGGAAAACTCCAGACCCAACACGCCAATCTTGCCGTACATTTCATCGAAGGTAAGGGGCGACGTTGCTGCAAGGGTTTCCCGTGCGCAAAGCGTGAAGGCGGAAAGGGTCGCAAGCTTGAGCGACTGCCGACGCGTCAACACGGGGGTAAGTTTCGCCATGACGATCTCCTTTTTCCGAGCGGTCCGGTTGTTCAAACGAAGACGATCCGGCTCGCCTGTGCAAGCCGGATCGTTTTTCTTTTACAAAGATTACTGCGTCTGCTTTGCGCCGAGCGCGAAAGTGTCTGCCAGCACGCGATAAACGTCGCTCTGTTCCATGTAACCCTTGAAGCCTTCCGAGCCAGGGCCGGTGGACTGAAGAACGATATCGTCTACGGCGTGAACACCCGTATCGCCGTCCTTTGGAATATTACCCTGCACGAAGACTGCGCCTGGAACATTCTTGTAGGCTTCGTTGGCGATATATTCCTTCTTCTCGTTCTGGATTGCCGGAACGAAAGGACCATCCATCTTCGGGCGGAATGTTTCGTAATGGTCAGGACCATTATTGGCATTCAGGAACAGGCGGCGGCTGACGTCGATCCGGTCAGGATAACCATCGCCATCCTTGTCTTCGTAGTTCGGGAAGCCGGCTTCGGCATAGGTGCCGACCTTGGCGCGCATTTCATCGCCCGGCTTTTCGTCATCGACGGTGCCGATGATCGAAACGCCATGAGCGTGGTCGCCGGTGACGACGATCAGCGTGTCGGGGTTCTTGGCAGCGAATTCACGAGCAACGCCAATGGCCTTGTCGAATTCGATGGTTTCGACAACAGCGCGGTCCCAATCCAGCGGGTGAGACATCTTGTCGATGTTGGCGGCTTCGACCATCAGGAAGAAACCGTCCTGGTTCTTGGACAGTTCACCGAGAGCTGCCTTGGTCATGTCGACCAGACCGGGCTGGTTCGGAAACTTGTCGACGGTGCCCTTCTTGAGGAAGTTGCGGTCGAGAAGCGTGTCCATGTTGCCGGTGTGGAACAGGCCGAGAAGCTTGCCGGTGTTGGAGCCTTCAGCCTTTTCAAGCTCGTTCTTGTCGGTTGCCAGCGTGTAGCCTGCATCCTGGAACAACTTGATATAGTCCTTGTCGTCCTTGCGCTTGGAACCGGGAACGTCCTTGCCAAGGAAATAGGCCGAGCCACCGCCCAGAACGACGTCAGGCTTGACGTCGAACATCATGCCGGTGATTTCAGCCTTGTCGCCACGCTTGCGGGTGTGGGAAACGATGGCCGCAGGCGTCGCATCCTGCAATTCGGATGTCGTGACGATGCCGATGGACTTCTTCGTCTGGCGGCGCAGGGCCTCGCCGATGGTCTCGACCTTCGGGTCATCGAGGCTTGCAGGCGTGCGGTCGCCGTAAACGCCGAGAGCGTTCACAGGAGCCTTGTGGCCGGTCATGTAGGCCGACATGGTGTTGGCGCTATCGGTGGCGATGGCTTCGGTGGACGACGTGCCGATGAAGGCCATGCGGTCCATTTCGTCCATGTTCAGACGACCGTTCGCCTTACCTTCGGTCATGCCCTTGGACATGATGCGGGCAGCGGTGCGGTGCGCAACAGAGAGGCCGTCACCCAGCAGGAAAATGATGTTCTTGGCCTTTGGCGTTTCGCCGGTGCCATAAACAACCCAGTTGACGCTCTTGGTTTCGGAACCGGCGGAAACTTCGACTTTGTAGTCGCCAGCCTTGGCAATCTTGAGGCCACGCAGGGTGACAGCGGAACCGAGAACCTTGTCTTCCTTGCCCTTTTCTTCGGCGGTGAAGGTGACATCGGCGCCGAAGACGGTCTTGTAATCCTGGCCGTTGACGGTGATCTTCACGTCTTCAGGCTTTACGACATTCTTGAACTCGACTTTGAAGTCAAAAGGAGAACCGCTGAGAATCGTTGCACGATCAAGCGGATAGACGGTTGCGGCCTGTGCAGCACCGGCAAGCACGGTGGTCGCGACGAATGCGGCGATAAGTTTGCGCATGATAACCTCTAAGGAGTTATGTTTTATAGAAAAGCACCCCGCCTATAGGGACCGCGCATGACAGTGAAATGACGATCCGCGCGAATCTGAAGGGCGCTGCACAACCCGGCTGTTTTTATTTCTGCCGTGCCGAAAGGCGCTCAGGGTGCCTCATCTGTTTTATGCAAGCTTTATTTCTTCATTTTTTGGTGCAATCGACGCATTGATCCGCCTTGCAGCGGGAAAAATCGCTCCTTATATACCCCCCAGACAGCAGCAAGAATGCTGCACAAACCGGAAGACCATCCAAGTCAAGGAGTTGTCAGTGGAATGCCTCCCGGGGTTCCGACAACTCGCTTCAAGGAGAGAAGAGAATGGCAAAAGTAATCGGTATCGACCTTGGCACGACCAATTCCTGCGTCGCAGTGATGGACGGCAAGGACACAAAAGTCATTGAAAACGCGGAAGGTGCACGTACGACCCCTTCCATGGTCGCCTTCAGCGACGATGGTGAGCGTCTGGTCGGCCAGCCTGCAAAGCGTCAGGCCGTCACCAACCCGACCAACACCCTGTTTGCGGTCAAGCGCCTGATCGGTCGCCGCTACGAAGACCCGACTGTCGAAAAGGACAAGGGCCTCGTACCGTTCGAGATCGTCAAGGGCGACAATGGCGACGCATGGGTAGAAGCACAGGGCAAGGGTTACTCTCCATCGCAGATTTCCGCGATGATCCTTCAGAAGATGAAGGAAACTGCCGAATCCTACCTCGGTGAAAAGGTCGAAAAGGCCGTCATTACCGTTCCCGCTTACTTCAACGACGCACAGCGTCAGGCGACCAAGGATGCTGGCCGCATCGCCGGCCTTGAAGTTCTGCGCATCATCAACGAGCCGACGGCTGCTGCCCTGGCTTATGGCCTCGACAAGAAGGAAGGCAAGACGATTGCCGTGTACGACTTGGGTGGCGGTACCTTCGATATTTCCGTTCTGGAAATCGGCGACGGCGTTTTCGAAGTTAAGTCCACCAATGGCGATACCTTCCTCGGTGGTGAAGACTTCGACATGCGTCTGGTCGAATATCTGGCCGGTGAGTTCAAGAAAGATCAGGGCATCGACCTGAAGGGCGACAAGCTTGCTCTTCAGCGCCTGAAGGAAGCTGCCGAAAAGGCAAAGATCGAGCTTTCATCTTCGCAGCAGACCGAAATCAACCTGCCCTTCATCACGGCAGATGCGACCGGTCCGAAGCACCTGACGCTGAAGCTGACCCGCTCCAAGTTCGAAAGCCTCGTGGACGATCTGGTCCAGCGCACCGTTGCACCATGCAAGGCAGCGCTCAAGGATGCAGGCGTTTCGGCTGCCGAGATCGACGAAGTCGTTCTCGTCGGTGGTATGAGCCGCATGCCGAAGGTTCAGGAAGTCGTCAAGCAGCTGTTCGGCAAGGAGCCGCATAAGGGTGTGAACCCGGATGAAGTTGTTGCCATGGGCGCTGCCATTCAGGCCGGCGTTCTGCAGGGCGACGTCAAGGACGTTCTGCTTCTCGACGTAACGCCTTTGTCTCTCGGTATCGAAACACTGGGTGGCGTCTTCACACGTCTGATCGACCGTAACACGACGATCCCGACCAAGAAGAGCCAGACCTTCTCGACCGCCGAAGACAACCAGTCCGCCGTGACCATCCGCGTTTCGCAGGGTGAGCGCGAAATGGCTGCGGACAACAAGTCGCTCGGTCAGTTCGACCTCGTCGGCCTGCCACCATCGCCACGCGGCGTCCCGCAGATCGAAGTCACCTTCGATATCGACGCCAACGGCATCGTGCAGGTTTCCGCAAAGGACAAGGGTACCGGCAAGGAACAGCAGATCCGTATTCAGGCATCTGGTGGTCTGTCCGACGCCGACATCGAAAAGATGGTGAAGGACGCCGAGGCCAATGCCGAAGCCGACAAGAAGCGTCGCGCCGGTGTGGAAGCCAAGAACCAAGCCGAAAGCCTCATCCACTCCACCGAGAAGTCGGTGAAGGAGTATGGCGACAAGGTTTCCGAAACCGACCGCAAGGCCATCGAAGACGCCATCGCTGCGCTCAAGACGTCGGTTGAAGCCTCCGAGCCGGATGCTGACGACATTCAGGCCAAGACCCAGACTCTTATGGAAGTATCCATGAAGCTTGGTCAGGCCATCTACGAAGCCCAGCAGGCTGAAGGTGGCGAAGGTGCTGCCGAAGGCGGCAAGGACGACGTGGTCGATGCGGACTATGAAGAAATCAAGGACGACAAGAAGTCCGCATAAGCGTGACGTTTTGAAATCCAATTGATGCTTGACTGAAATCCGGCTGCCTCGTGCAGCCGGAAATCCATTTCCGGGGCGTGTTATTAATGGCGAAAGCAGACTTTTACGAAACACTTGGCGTTGGCAGAACTGCCGACGAAAAAGAGCTGAAAAGCGCCTTCCGCAAACTCGCGATGAAATATCATCCGGACAAGAATCCTGGTGACGCCGAGTCTGAGAAGAAATTCAAAGAACTCAACGAAGCCTATGAAACACTGAAAGACCCACAGAAGCGGGCTGCCTATGACCGTTTCGGTCACGCGGCCTTCGAGCAGGGCGGCATGGGCAATGCGGGCGGCGGCTTCGGCGGTGGCGGCAGCGGTGGCTTCTCCGACATTTTCGAAGACATCTTCGGCGAGATGATGGGTGGCGGGCGTGCGCGTCGCTCGAGCGGCGGACGCGAACGCGGTGCCGATCTTCGCTACAACATGGAAATCTCGCTGGAAGAAGCCTTTGCGGGCAAGACGGCGCAAATCCGTGTGCCGACCTCCATCACCTGCGATGTCTGTTCCGGTTCCGGTGCGAAGCCCGGCACGCAGCCCAAGACCTGTGGCACCTGCCAGGGTTCTGGCCGTGTGCGTGCCGCGCAAGGATTTTTCTCCGTCGAGCGTACCTGCCCGACCTGCCACGGTCGCGGCCAGACGATTACCGACCCTTGCAGCAAGTGCCACGGTCAGGGTCGCGTGACGGAAGAGCGTTCGCTCTCGGTCAATATTCCAGCCGGTATCGAAGACGGTACCCGCATTCGCCTGCAAGGCGAAGGCGAGGCGGGTATGCGCGGTGGCCCATCGGGCGACCTCTATATCTTCCTGTCCGTGCGTCCGCATGAGTTCTTCCAGCGTGACGGTGCCGATCTCTATTGCGCCGTGCCGATCTCCATGACGACGGCAGCACTTGGCGGCACATTCGATGTGACGACGCTTGATGGTACAAAATCGCGCGTGACGGTGCCCGAAGGTACGCAGGCGGGCAAGCAGTTCCGTCTGAAGGGCAAGGGAATGCCTGTTCTGCGGTCTGCGCAACAGGGCGATCTCTATATCCAGATTCAGATCGAAACACCTCAGAAGCTGACCAAGCGTCAGCGCGAATTGCTGCAGGAATTCCATGAATTGTCGTCCAAGGATAACAATCCAGAATCCACCGGCTTCTTTGCCCGGATGAAGGAATTCTTCGACGGCTGATCTCACCGCTTGATGGTTAAGACAAAGCCGCGCTTCGAAAGAATGCTCGGCTTTTTTATGCCCGCCAGATCAGCCAGCAAATCCGCCCTGTTCCAAAAAGAGTTTCTCTTTCTCGGTACTCTTTCGCAGCAGGATGTCATTGCGATGCGGGAAACGACCGAAGCGGTCTATGATGTCGCGATGCTCGACGGCAAAAGGTAGGTAGCGCTCGCCCAGGGGTTCGCACAGCTTGCAACACAGGTGCTGGTCCTCAAGGTCTTCGGAATGCATCAAGGGCAAGTAGAAGAAAATGCGAAGCTCCGCATCGATCGTCACGTCGTGACCCCGGCGCATGGCTTCATGGCCATAATGGCGGGCAAGCGGGTCGGTGGCATACATATGGGCCGTGCCGCGAAAGCAATTGCGCGGAAACTGATCCAGCAGCAACAGCAGCGCAAGACTGCTCTCGTCGCCCTCAAGCCAGCTATCAAGTTCGCGGCGGGCGGCTGAAAAATGCAAATCCCTGAAACGATCATGAAACGTCGCGTCGAAATGGGCGTCCTTGTCGAACCATTTTTCCGGTCCGGCCTCTTTCCAGAATGCCATGACATCAGAAGCGGGCGTTGTGGTGCCTTTGCTCATAATGCGCTCCTCAATAATGCGGTGGCTTGGTAATGGCTGGGGCTTCCAGCGACTGCTCTTCGAGGTTCAAAAAGCGCTCGGTCAGCCGATCCAGTTTGGCGCGGGTCTGCTCGACGACTTTCCATTGCTCGGTCAGTTGATCGGACAGCTCCTCAATGGTCTTTGCCTGATGCGCCACGGTTTCTTCGAGTGCAATGATACGGTTTTCGCTGTCGTCGGCCATGGGCATCTCCTGATCTAGGCCCTGCTTTGCCAGCTTTACATCTCACAGACAAGACAAAGGCCGGACATGATGCCCGGCCTTTGGTGGTTTCGGTGATGCGGTCAAAGATCAATCTTCTTCCTGGAAGACCTCTTCGCGCTTCTTCTTGACGCTGGGCAGGAAGACAACGACCAGAACCGCCAGTGCGATCAACAGCAACGTGGCGCTGATGGGACGCGTGACGAAGGTCGTCGCGTCACCGCGCGACAGGATCATGGCGCGCCGCAGGTTTTCTTCCAGAAGCGGCCCCAGAACGAAGCCGAGCAGAAGCGGTGCCGGTTCGCAGCGCAGTTTGACGAGCGCATAGCCGATGAGCCCGAAGAAGGCGACGGCATAGAGGTCGTAGACGTTGGAATTGACGCTGTAGACGCCAATGGCACAGAACGCCATGATGATGGGGAAAAGCACGTAGTAGGGGATCGTCAGCAATTTCACCCACAGCCCGATGAGCGGTAGGTTGAGAACGACCAGCATCAAATTGCCGATCCACATGGAGGCGATGATGCCCCAGAACAGCGCAGGCTGTTCGGTGGCGACATTGGGTCCGGGAACGATGCCCTGAATGATCATCGCGCCTATCATAAGTGCCATGACCGGGTTGGCAGGAATGCCAAGGGTCAGGAGCGGAATGAACGAGGTCTGCGCACCGGCATTGTTGGCCGATTCGGGGCCAGCCACACCGGCAATGGCACCATGACCGAATTCTTCCGGGTGCTTCGAGACACGCTTTTCCACCGTGTAAGACGCAAAGGCCGCAAGGATCGCGCCGCCGCCCGGCAGAATGCCGAGGGCCGAGCCGATGGCCGTGCCGCGCAGAACCGGGCCGATCATCTGCTTGAAGTCTTCCTTGCTGGGCAGGAGGCCGCTGACCTTGGCCATCAAGACGGAACGTGTCTTTTCATTCTCCAGGTTTCTCAAGATTTCGGCGATGCCGAAGACACCGACGGCGACAGCGACGAAGTTGAGACCATCGGCATATTCACGAATGCCCAGAGTGAAGCGCGGCGTGCCGCTATAGATATCCGTGCCGACGAGACCGAGCAGTAGCCCCAAGACCACCATGGCCAGCGCTTTGATGATGGAGCCGTGGGCAAGGGCTATGGACGAGACCAGCCCGACCACCATCAGCGAGAAATATTCGGCGGCACCGAACTCCAGCGCGATGGCGGTGAGTGGCGGTGCAAAGACTGCCACGAGGAAGGTCGAGACCGTGCCAGCGAAGAAAGAGCCGATGGCGGCAATAGCCAGTGCCACGCCTGCCTTGCCCTTGCGCGCCATCTGGTAGCCATCGATGGCGGTGACGGCAGACGAAGATTCGCCCGGCATGTTGATGAGGATCGCCGTGGTCGAGCCGCCATATTGTGCGCCGTAATAAATACCGGCCAGCATGATGAGCGACGAAACCGGTTCCAGCTGGAAGGTGATCGGCAGCAGCATGGCAATGGTCGCCGTGGCGCCGATGCCCGGCAGAACGCCTATCAGGGTTCCGAGCAACACACCGATGAGGCAGAAGAACAGGTTGTCTATGGAGGTTGCGGTGGAAAAACCGAGCGCGAGATTATTGAACAGTTCCATCATGCACCTCAGAAATTGAGCCAGGGGCCGAAGCGCTGGAAAGGCAGGCCAAGACCGTAGTCGAAGACTGCGACGGAAAAGATGGTGATGCCGACCGACAGCAGAACCGCCATGAGCGGTTTCATCTTATGCGATGCAAAGGATGCGATGAGTGCGCTGAGGAAGAGTGCCGGGACGAAGCCCAGACCACGCACGGTCATACCAAAGAAGATCGGTGCAGGCAGAATGAGAAAGATGCCGCGCCACGCGATCGGCCCCATCGGCTCTCCCTGAACCTTGCCAGCGCGCACGAGGATGAGCGTGCCCAGCCCGACGAGAATGAGCGACAACACCAGCGGAAAATAGCCGGGGCCCATGCGAAAGGCCGTTCCCAGCTCCAGCCCGTAGGATTGCCAGGCAAAGAAGATGCCGAGCAGAATGAAAAAGGCGCCACAAATCGCCTCTGTTGCGTCGAAAGAAATGGATTTCATATGTTTGTCCCCCGCTGGCGAGTGAAGACCGGCGGCATCAAAACGCCACCGGTCGATTGCTTGATAGCAGGCTTAGTCGGCGTACTGGCCAGCGGCCTCGATCACCGTTTTCCAGCGCGGTATCTCGCTTTCAAGCTTGGCCTTGAGCGCCGAGGGCGTGCCATCTGCTTCCGGCGATGGCGTGGTTCCGAGCTCGGCAAAGCGGGCTGCGACATTCGGGTCCTTCAGCGCAAGCTGAAGCGACTTGGACAGGCGCTCATTGATCTCGGCAGGCGTGCCCTTTGGCGTATAGATGCCGTGCCAGACACCAACTTCGAAGTTCGGCAGACCTGCTTCAGCGGAGGTCGGCACGTTCGGCAGCACGTCCAGACGCTTCGGTGTGGTGACGGCATAGGCCTTTACGGTGCCGCCCTGGATTTGCTTGGTGGTGTTGGTGGTCTGGTCGCACATGATGTCGACCTGACCGCCGAGAAGATCGGTCATGGCAGGGCCCGTGCCCTTGTAGGGAACGGTGACGAGCGGCGTTTCGATGGCGCTCATGAACAGCATGCCGCACAGATGCGAGGCAGCACCGATACCGGCATTGGCGACGGTGACCGTATCCTTGTTGGCCTTGGCATATTCGATCAGGCTCTTGAGGTCGTTGGTTTCCAGCGTCTTGCGCGAGAGGATGGTCATCGGCACTTCGGTGACGAGGCCGACATAGTCGAACGCTTCGAGCGTGTTGTAGGCCAGCTTGCGATAAAGCGTGGCGCTGGTTGCCATGCCGATGTGGTGGAGAAGGACGGTGTAACCATCCGGATCAGCGGACGCGACGCGGCCCGCACCCAGCGTGCCACCGGCACCGCCGACATTTTCCACGATAATCTGTTGTCCCAGATCCTTCGACATGGATTCGGCAACGAGGCGCGCAACCGTATCGGTCGGGCCACCTGCGGCGAAGGGAACGACCATGGTGATGTTGCGCTGCGGATAGGTCTGTGCAGACGCGGACAGAGCAAACAGCGATACGGCAGCGGCAGCCACGGCACCTGTGACGGTTTTGAGAATTTTCATCTTTTCCTCCCGATGAAATATGGCCTCATCGACCGTCGCACTCCTATTGCGCCGGTCGGGGTGAGGCTATTTGCAATCGGTGGCGGCGCGGGCGCAATGCAGGGCAGAGCGCAGCGACAGAAAAGCACGTTTCACGGGGTGAAAATGGGTGGAAAGCGAAACATTATCCATTATTGATGGGTGGAAATCCACCCATGCAAATATCTCTAAAGCTTCAGGGCAGCGTTTTCAGGTCTTCATCGACAACGCCATGTTTCGTCAGCGCGTGCTTCTGCATTTTTTCATAGAGTGTCTTGCGCGATATTCCGAGCGTCTCATAGACAGCTTTAAGATTGCCTTTGTGCAGAGCGATCGCTCTTGCGAGAACGGATTTTTCGAACTCTGCGACTTTAGCAGAAAGGCCTTCGACGTTTGCAGATGCGGGTTGCCCATCGGAGGCGCTGCCATCCAACCCCAGCACCAGCCGGTCAGCCGCATTCCTCAGTTCCCGCACGTTACCGGGCCAATCCTGCATGGCCAGCGTCGAGACGATATCGGAGGGGACGTCGAGATCATCCCGACCGTAACGCGCCGCTGCTTCCCGCACCAACTGCAAAAAGAGAAGCGGAATATCGGAGCGGCGCTGCACAAGTGAGGGCACATGCACGGTGGCGACATTCAGCCGATAGAGCAAATCCTGCCTGAAGCGACCCGCCAGCGCCTCCTGCGCCAGATCAGCCTTGCTGGTGGCGATGAAGCGCACATCGAGCTCCACGGTCTCGTTGGAGCCAAGGCGGGTGATCGTACGCTCTTGAAGCACACGCAACAGCTTGCCCTGCATATCGAACGGCATGGAGCCGATTTCATCCAGCAGCACGGTGCCGCCACGCGCATGTTCGAACTTGCCATAACGCGGACGAAGCGCACCGGGAAAAGCACCCGCCTCATGGCCGAACAACTCGCTTTCGATCAGATGCTGAGGCAGTGCCGCGCAATTGATGGCGACGAAGGGCCGGTCCGCACGGGCGCTGATATCGTGGAGTGCGCGGGCCACCACTTCCTTGCCTGCCCCCGTATCACCTATGATAAGCGTATCAGCATCTGCCGCACCGATGGCGCGGATGCGATAGCGCAGATCGACCATGACCTGCGTGCGGCCGGGTAGGCGTGTTTCCAGATCGTCGCGCTTACCTGCCACGGCACGCAGCCGACGGTTCTCCAGCACCAGCGAGCGGCGGTCTATCGCGCGTTTGATGATGCCTGCGAGATATTGGACGCTGAACGGCTTTTCGATGAAGTCATAGGCGCCGTTGCGCATGGCGCTGACGGCAAGCTGTACATCGCCATGGCCGGTGACCAGAATGACGGGAATTTCTGCATCCAGCTCGCGCACCTTTTGCAGCAACGTCATGCCGTCCATGCCAGGCATTCTGATATCGCTGACGATGACGCCATCGAAACTGTAGCCGATCAGTTCGAAGACATGGTCGGCATTGTCGACGGTGACGACATCCAGACCGGCAAGCTCCAGCGCCTGCGCGGTGGAAAGCCGCAAATCCTCTTCGTCATCGATCAGTAGAACACGCGAGGCAGTCATTCGGCAGCAATCTCCATCGGCGCCTGGGCGTCCAGTTCGATATCGAATCGCGCGCCGCCTTCAGGCAGGTTGGTCACGCTGAGGCGCCCGCCGAAATCCTTGACGATATTGTAAGAGATGGAGAGCCCGAGACCCAGCCCTTTGCCCACGCCTTTCGTGGAGAAGAACGGATCGAAAATCCGCTCCATGATGGCGGGCGGCACGCCGGGTCCGCGATCGCGGATCGAGAGGATGACTTTTTCGCCTTCCTGCTGTGCTGTGAGATCGATCCGGCGATCCTCCAACCCTTCCACGGCATCGGCGGCATTGGAGATGATGTTGACCAGAACCTGCTGAAGCCGTACCGGCCCAGCCTTGACGAAGAGCGGCACCGGCCCGAAATCGACCGCCAAGTGCGCATCGGCCGCCTTCAGCCGGGCATTGACGATCTCCAACGTATCGCTGACCACCGCATCCAGCGGCACAGGGCCGAGTTTTTCGTTCGGCTTGCGTGCGAAGTTGCGCAGATGCTTGCCAATGGCGGCCATGCGGTCGATCAGCGCCGAGATGCGCTTGAGATTGTCAGATGCCTCGCCCACCCGGCCACGCTCTATCAGCAAAGAGGCGCTTTCGGCGTAGGTCTTGGCCGCAGCCAGCGGCTGGTTGAACTCATGAGACAAGGCCGCCGACATTTGGCCGAGCGCGGCCAGCTTGCCAGCCTGAATCAGATCCTTCTGGGTCTTGCGCAGCCGCTTTTCGGTCTGGCGACGTTCGGCAATCTCATGCTTGATATCGCGGTTGACGCGCGCGAGATCGGCGGTGCGCTCTTCTACGCGCCGTTCCAGTTCGGCCTGCGCTTCCGCCTGATGGATCAGCCGGTCGCGCAATCGCTTACGCCGCTGCAACATGGCGGCCATCAGCGCCCCTGCAAGGCAGAGGCACAGGACGATGGCGATCATCGTGGTTTTGACCTGTGTGCGTATGGAGCCGGTGTCCATCAGCACATTGACCGTCCATCCAGCGTCGGGCATGTCCTGCGAAAGCGAAATATACTCCCGGTCCTGCTCACCCTCGCGGATGGTCATCAGATCATGATTACCGAAGGTGCTGTGGGTCACCGCAAGCTGTTGTAGATTAGCATCTGAATAGCGGCGTGAGCTCTCGGTCTTGGCAATGCGTTCGGGCGTCAGTGGCTGAATAGCGGAATAGAGCCATTCCGGCGTTCCCGTCATGAAGATGATGCCTTCCGGATCATTGACGAAGATACGGTTCTCACCATTGCCGAAGGATGCCTCGATACCTTCGATATCCACCTTGAAAACGATGACGCCCTTGATCTCGCCGTTGAAGAGAATGGGTGAGGCGAAATAATAGCCGCGCTTGTGCGACGTGGTGCCGAGCGCAAAGAATTTCGATTGCTGGCCTTTGGCGGCATCCTGAAAATAAGGGCGGTAGCTGAAATTCTGGCCGACGAAGCTGGCCGGGCCATCATAATTGCTGGCGGCAATCGTCTCGCCATCCAGTGTCATGATGTAGATATCGGAGGATTTCAGCAGATCGTTGATGGATTTCAGGTAGATATTGGCCCGCAATCGCAACGACTGATCTTGCGGGTGCGCGACAAGCTCCTCGATATCGTCATGATCGGCCATCAAGGCGGGCAGCGGTTCATAGCGGCTGAGATGCCCGCCAAGTGCCGAGACCGCCAGCCGCAGCGTGGTGCCGCCTTGGGCCGCCACTTCATCGAAATAGCTTTCGGCAACGAGATCGCTCCCCTTGGTCAAGGCGATACCGCCCAGCCCCAGGCAAACAATCACGATACCGATCCAGCGATATGTCACCAATCTCCCCCTCCACATTCCCGGGTGCAAGTCTAAGTGGAGGCGCTCGATTTTCCAAGCGGGATCGCAGTGCGAGCCCCAAAACAAAAAAGCCGACCCAAAGGCCGGCTTTTCGTAACTTAAAGAAGGCGCAAAAATTATGCGCTTTCCTTCGGCGTCAGAACCTGACGACCACGGTACATGCCTGTCTTCAGGTCGATGTGGTGTGGGCGACGCAATTCGCCGGAGTTCTTGTCTTCAACGTAGGTTGCGGACTTCAGGCCATCGGCCGAACGACGCATGCCACGCTTGGACGGGCTTGTTTTTCTCTTAGGTACTGCCATTTGTGTAACTCCACTGAAGCGGCGAAACACGGGAACCAGCCAGGACCCAGGCCGAATGTCACATGTTTCTATATCTGAATTTTGGCGCGCTTATACATGCCTCCCGGGGCTTTGACCAGCCCCGGCGTCGATTTTTTCAAGAATGTCCGAATCGCCAAGACAGGTCTTATGCGAAAGCTTTTGACACTGACTATCAGACAGGGTCGAAAACGATCAATTCCTCAAAATGCTTCATATCGCTGAATTCACAGAATGCTGGCGGGCGCATTTCCAGAACCGGAACCGCAGACCGCAGCTGCTCAAGGCTTTCATCCAGCATTCTTTGCCAGCGCGGCAGGCATCCGGGGTCGAACCAGCGCATGATATAGGCGAAGGTGATGTGGAACTCATAGGTCTCGTGGTCGGGATGGCGATAGCCGAAGACATCGGCAAAGGCATTGCGCCATTCGGCAATCGCACGGTCGTCCCCTGCCGTTGCCCCTTTCAATGTCAGGCCCAGAGGTGAGAGGCCGGAAACCTGCATGGCACAGACCGGAAGCTGCGGAAAGGCCTGAAGTTTTTCCAGATAGAAATCCGTCATCGCTTCGATGGACGTATCGTCCGGCATCTCCTTTGGCCAATAGGGCCAGGTGCGGCGATGCTCGATAATGCCCTGAAACACCGTCATGTGCAGGCTGGAGGTGGGCGTGAAGGCCAGATGGCTGTGCGCTTCCGGCATATCGAGAAGCTGCTTGCGGGTCTTGATGATCGCATATTGCGTGCGCGACCCTTCCGCCAGATGACAGACGACCGTGTTTCCCGGTTCATGCAGAAATTCGCCGTTCAGATCATACCGGGTTCCGAGATGACGCGGCGGCGCATCGTTACTGGCGGTGGAAAAGGCGGCAAGCTTTTGTGAAACGAACGGCGCGTGCATGGTGCAAAGGCTCCTTGTAAGCAAGGTAGCCTCCTACTCCCGGCACGCGACACTTCAATGACAGGGCAGCGTCAGTGCGCCTCGTCCCAGTTGGCGGCGGCACGCGCATCCACCTTCAGCGGCACCTTCACGTCGATGGCAGGCATGGCCGCATTTTCCATGATCGAGACCACGACCGGCAAAGTCTTGTCGATCTCGCCCTCTTCCACCTCGAAGATCAATTCGTCATGCACCTGCAACAGCATGCGTGCAGCAAGCTTGGCCTCTTCCAGAGCCGGTTCGATGCGGATCATGGCGCGGCGGATGATATCGGCCGCAGAGCCCTGAATGGGCGCGTTGATGGCAGCGCGTTCATTGAAGGCGCGCACCGAAGGATTGGACGACTTGATTTCCGGATAGTTGATGCGGCGACCGAAGATGGTTTCGACATAACCCTTGTCGCGCGCGATGGCCTTGGTGTTTTCCATATAGTCGCGGATGCCAGGAAAGCGCTCGAAATACTTCTTGATGTATTCGCCGGCTTCCGAGCGCCCGATGCTGAGCTGGTTGGCGAGACCAAAAGAGGAAATCCCGTAGATAATGCCGAAGTTGATGGCCTTTGCGCGGCGGCGCACTTCAGACGGCATGCCTTCGACCGGAACGCCGAACATTTCCGACGCTGTCATGGCATGAATATCGATGCCGTTTTCAAAGGCGTTTCTCAACTGCGGAATATCGGCGACATGGGCGAGAACGCGAAGCTCGATCTGGCTGTAGTCGGCAGACAGAAGCTTGTTGCCGGGCGTAGACACAAAGGCCGTACGAATCTTGCGGCCTTCTGCGGTGCGCACCGGAATGTTCTGAAGATTGGGCTCAGAGGAGGATAGGCGACCGGTGGTGGTCGATGCCAGCGAATAGGAGGTGTGGACCCGCTTCGTATCGGCATGGATATAGCCGGGAAGCGCATCCGTATAGGTGGATTTCAGCTTGGTCAGCTGGCGCCAGTCAACGATCTTGCGCGGCAGTTCGGCACCTTCGGCGGCCAGATCTTCCAGAACCTGTGCGGAGGTGGACCATTGTCCGGTCTTGGTCTTGGAACCACCTGGCAGACCCATTCTGCCAAACAGAATATCTCCCAGCTGCTTGGGCGAGCCGATGTTGAACTTTTCGCCTGCCAGCTCGTAAATCTCTTCTTCGAAGGCCGCAGCCTTTTGCGCGAGCTCGCCGGAAAGACGCGACAGGATTTGCCGGTCGACGGTGATGCCGCGCTCTTCCATGCGGGCGAGAACCGGCAGCAGCGGGCGCTCCAGCCGCTCATAGACGGCAGTCAGGCGGTCGGCCACGAGGCGCGGTTTCAGCACCATCCACAAACGCAACGTGACGTCGGCATCTTCGGCGGCATAGGCGGTTGCCTTGTCGATATCGACGAAATC
This sequence comes from Rhizobium sp. Leaf262, assembly GCF_001422245.1. Classification (GTDB taxonomy): domain Bacteria; phylum Pseudomonadota; class Alphaproteobacteria; order Rhizobiales; family Rhizobiaceae; genus Agrobacterium. The sequence goes on along the minus strand of NZ_LMMM01000016.1, from coordinate 360,751 downwards.
GAAGGTGACGCCCGATTTGCCCGAGCCTGCGACGTCCTTATAAGCAATCGGCGTGTGGCCGAGCCAGCGTTCGGACAGGGCATCCATGCCGTGCAGGCCTTTGCCCGCTTCCAGCACATAGGACATCAGCATCGTATCATCGAAACTCTGCATGGTGATGCCGAGGCGCTTGACCAGCAGATAGTCGTATTTCAGGTTTTGTGCGACCTTGAGAACGGCGGGGTCTTCCAGAAGCGCCTTCAAGCGATCCAGCGCATCGCGTGCCGGTATCTGATCAGGAGCAAGCTTGATGCCATCGCTGAACAGATCTCCGCCCGAACCAGTCTTGTGGGAGATCGGCACGTAGGCGGCGATGATCTCCGCGCCCGTTGCATCCTTGCGGTTATTGGCAATCGCCAACGAAAAGCCGACCAGTTCGGCCTGCATCGGATCGAGCGAGGTGGTTTCCGTATCGAAGGCAACAACGCCGGTTTCCCGCGCCATGGCCACCCAGCGATCCAGCTCTTCAACCGTACGGATGGTCTGATAGGCGGTGATATCGATCTTGGCAGCGGAAAAATTGGCTTCACGGCTGGAGGAAAGCGCGGCGGGCGTGCTGCCTTCCAGTTTAGAGGCAATGGCAGAGGCGTTTTCGACAGCGCTCTCATCCAGAGGTGTGGCCTTGTCGCCTGCGGGCTCTGCCGGTGCCCCATCCAGATCGGGACCATGCGCCTGCGCGCCGCGTTCCACTGGAACATTGGCGGCATCGATGGCAGCGGCATCCGCGCCTGTGGTTTCGGCCACGCGACGCGTGAGCGTGGTGAATTCCATGGCCTTCAGGAAGGCGATGAGCTTGGGGCCATCCTGCGGCTCCAGTGTCAGTGCATCCAGCGGCAGTTCCAGTGGCACATCGGTTCTGAGCGCCACGAGCTGCCGAGAAAGGCGCGCCAGTTCCGCATTGGCAACAATGTTTTCGCGGCGCTTCTGCTGCTTGATTTCACCAGCACGTTCCAGCAGCGTATCGAGATCGCCATATTCACCCAGCAACTGCGCCGCCGTCTTCGGACCGATACCCGGAATGCCGGGAATGTTATCGGTCGAGTCGCCTGTCATGGCTTGCAGGTCGATCATCTTTTCGGGCGCAACGCCCCATTTTTCGATGACATCGGGCACGCCGATCTGCTTGTCCTTCATCGCGTCGTACATATGCACATTGGCGGTGACGAGCTGCATCAGGTCCTTGTCGGATGAGATGATCGTCACATCCGCGCCGATGGCCTCGGCCTGACGGGCGTAAGTGGCAATGATATCGTCGGCCTCAAACCCTTCCGTCTCGATGCAGGGCAGATTAAAGGCGCGGGTTGCGTGGCGGATCAGGCCGAACTGCGGCACCAGATCTTCCGGCGGCGCCGAACGATTGGCCTTGTAGAGATCGTAAAGCTCATTGCGGAAGGTTTTCGAAGAATAGTCGAAAATCACCGCAAAATGCGTGGGCGTCACGCCGACATCGGTGTTGCGCGCATCCTTCAGCAGCTTCCACAACATGTTGCAGAAACCGGATACGGCATTGACCGGCAATCCATCCGATTTGCGGTTGAGCGCGGGAATGGCATGGAACGCCCGGAAGATGAAACCGGAGCCGTCTACGAGGAAGAGGTGATCGCCTTTTTTCATGGGAAGCATGGATAGCGCGGGCCTGTGTTGGCGTCCATAGAAAGTTCTTGAGGTATCGGACCAACCCACTGTTTCCGGGACACGCTACGCCGGGTTCAAACCTCACCATAACGTTACAAATTTGTAATCCGGGCTTCCCTTGAAAAGCCGCATTTGCAGCCTCATTTCTTGGAGGACGGCGACTGATCACGCCGTGTCTGATTGCAGGCTCGTCCCCCGCCGCATCAGACCGGACAAAGGCCTATCCCCCTCTCCGGGCCTTTGTCCTTCAATATAAACGCCATGGCCGTCCCCTCCCGGCCATGGCGTTTTTTTATGGTGCGTCGTCAAGCGCATGAACGCATGTTTCACGAAAGCCTGCTCACCTAAATAGCGTGATATATAACTGCAGCATCGCTGCATGTTTAGGATGGGACATGCGTTTTTCAAGAAACGACTCGGCGACCTATCTCGCCGCTCAACTGGCGAAGACCTTTTCGAAGGCGTTGAACAAACGCGCGGCTGCCCTGGGCTTTTCGCAAGGGCAGTTTCCCATATTGCTGGAATTGTGGAACGAGGATGGGTTGACGCAACGGCAGCTTCTCGACCGGGTCGACGTGGAGCAGGCGACGCTTGCCAACACATTGGCCCGCATGGAGCGAGACGGCCTCATCGTGCGAAAGCCCCACCCGCGAGACCGCCGCGCCCAGGTCATCGAGCTGACTGAAAGGGGAAGGGAGCTGGAATTGCAGGCCATTTCCGCGTCCAGAGCCACGGACGAGACCGTGCTGGCGGGGCTGTTGCGTTTCGAGCGGCAGTTGCTGCTGGAATATATGGGACGCGCCATCGAAGCCGGGAAGGTTTCGGATTCCAATGCATGAGGCTAATTTTCCAGCTCGATACCGGTGCCGCTTTGCTCTATCCTTGTCAGATCTTTGCATGACAGGATCGCGTAATGACAGATATTTCCCCCGTTCTCTCGGCGGTTGACGACAATCTCAATGCCAGCCTCGACAGGCTTTTCGAGCTCGTCCGCGTCAAATCGATTTCGACTGACCCCGCTTACAAGGCTGAGTGCCGCAAGGCGGCCGAATGGCTGGTTCGCGACTTGACCGCCATAGGGTTCAACGCGTCCATACGCGACACGGCGGGCCATCCCATGGTCGTCGCACACCATGATGCACCAACCGCCGATGCGCCGCATGTGCTGTTTTACGGACATTACGACGTTCAGCCTGTCGATCCCATCTCCCTGTGGGAGAACGACCCGTTCGATCCGGCATTGAAGGACATAGGCGAGGGCCGTCAGGTCATTACAGGCAGAGGCACATCTGACGACAAGGGTCAGCTGATGACCTTCGTCGAAGCCTGCCGGGCATACAAGCAGGTGCATGGTTCCCTGCCGCTGCGCATCACGATCCTGTTCGAGGGCGAAGAGGAATCGGGCTCGCCATCGCTTAAGCCATTCCTCGATGCCAATGCGGAAGAGCTGAAGGCGGACTATGCGCTGGTATGCGATACAAGTATGTGGGACCGCGAAACGCCGGCCATCGCTGCGGCACTGCGCGGCCTTGTGGGCGAGGAGATTGTGATCACCGGCGCAGACCGCGATCTTCATTCGGGTCTTTTCGGCGGGGCGGCTGCTAACCCCATACATATTCTGAGCGGCATTCTTGCCGGTCTTCACGATGAGACCGGACGTGTAACACTGCCTGGCTTTTATGACGGCGTTGAAGAGACACCCTCCAACATCAAGGCGTCTTGGGAAAGTCTCGGGCGGACAGCGGAAAGTTTTCTGGGAGATGTCGGGCTGTCGGTACCGTCAGGCGAGAAAGGCCGTTCTGTTCTTGAGCTGACATGGGCGCGCCCGACTGCCGAAGTCAACGGCATCACAGGCGGCTATACAGGCGAAGGCTTCAAGACGGTCATCGCGGCCAAGGCCTCGGCCAAGATTTCCTTCCGTCTGGTGGGCAAGCAGGATCCAGCTGCTGTTCGCGAGAGCTTCCGCGCCTATGTCCGCTCGAAAATTCCCGCCGATTGTGCGGTCGAATTCCATGAGCACGGCGGTTCGCCAGCTATTCAGCTTTCTTACGATTCGCCTGCCTTGACGAAGGCAAAAAGCGCCTTGTCCGACGAATGGGCAAAGCAGGCCGTGGTCATCGGGATGGGCGGGTCGATCCCGATTGTCGGTGATTTCCAGAACCTGCTGGGCATGGACTCGCTCATGATCGGTTTCGGTTTGACCGACGACCGAATTCACTCACCGAACGAAAAATATGACCTGCAGTCGTTCCACAAGGGTATTCGCTCTTGGGTCAGAATATTGGAAGCGCTAAGCGTCAGATAAAAAGATGGCGCTGCCCTTATCTAAGGGCGGCGCCATGGTTGACGAAAGGCCCGAAAAAGCAAAAAGGCCGGGCAAGCCCGACCTTTCCTTCCGTTTCAGCTGCAGTGCCAGTACATCCGTGGTCAAAGCGCTTAAAACGGTCTGGTATTCCAGCACGGCGCCAGTGTTTTGCTGTCGCACGTGTCTTCCGAAACATGATTGCTCTGCTTTGGTTAATCTTTGGTTAACGCACAAGCCGCAAACACGCGGTTGATTTCCAAATTCGGAAGTTGCTGAAATACCGCTGAACCCTATATCGGAAACAACTACGGCAATTTCAAGGGAGTGGCGGAATAAATCATAAATGCCCGTCGCTGGTCGCTATCGACACTCTTACGCGATCAGTCCGAAACAGAAAAAGGCCAGGGTGACCTGGCCTTTCCGTGCACCGTATCGGCAAAGGCCGACGGAAGCTCTAATTAGGCAGCAACGATGCTGTCTGCAGACATCTTGCCAGAACGACGGTCCTGAACCAGTTCGTAGGTGATCTTCTGACCATCCTTGAGGCCGTTGAGGCCAGCGCGCTCAACTGCAGAGATGTGTACGAACACGTCCTGTGCGCCGTCGTCAGGCTGAATGAAGCCGTAGCCCTTGGTTGCGTTGAACCACTTTACTGTACCAGTCGCCATAACGATGTTCCTTCCGTTGGCAAATTACGTTTGCACCGAAATTCAGTGCGGATGTTCTCGAATTTGAAGGAAAGATCGTCGTATGCGTCTATGAAAACGCCGAAGCTCTGGTCGTCAAACAAATATCGATGGCGAAACACCTAAGATGGTGATGCGGATAAGTCAAGTTTGTTTGATGAAAAGGCGAGATGCGAAAGCCGGATTTTTCAGTGTGCGCTGCACACGAAAAGGGTTGATCTCAGATAGTTAGGGCAAAGTCTGAAAGCAAAAACCCGGCGCGGGAGGAGGTGCGCCGGGTTCTTGAAACTGACTGACAACTGGGAGGAGGAGTGTTGTCAGTCCAATCGGGCGACGCTGGGAGGAGGAGTGCGTCGCTTCGATGATTTGAAAATACACCGATTCCGTATGAAAAACAGAGCTGACATTGCACCGCAGCATTGCATTGAGCGCATATCTCATCGAAAATACTTGTCCATTCTGGCGTCATCGCCTAAAGATTACGCATGAGCCTCCATTCTGTCATAGAATATTTCGCTGTCCATGCACCTGAGATTTCGGTGATAGAGACGCCTGAAAGCTCCGCCACCGTCGATTTGGCTGCGCAGGCGCACGGTGTCGACCCCGATCAGATTGCGAAGACCATTTGCCTCAAAGCGGGTGATCGCATCCTTCTCGTTGTTACAGCGGGAACGAAGCGGCTGGACAATCGCAAGTTCAAAGACCGTTTCGGCGTCAAGCCGCGAATGCTTGGTTCCGAGGATGTCGTGGCAATGACAAGCCATCCCATAGGCGGCGTATGTCCCTTCGGTTTGCCCGATCCCTTGCCGGTCTTCTGCGACATTTCCCTGAAACAGCATTCCGAAGTGCTGCCCGCCGCAGGTGCGACCAACGCCGCCGTTCGCATAGCGCCAGACCACATTGCGGCGCTGACCGGGGCCGAATGGGTCGACGTCTGCCAGTGACGGCAACGTGAAGAGACCTCTTCCTTAACCCCACCTTAAATCGCCGCATTTAAGCTCCATCGGGAAGAAACGTCGATCAGGAGCCGCACGTAGCGCCGCCAAAATATCATGGAGCGATTTCCCGCAGATGGCAGGTAGTGGCAAGTCACGCCAACGCGTAGAACCTTCTTTCGGAGATTTTCACGAATCCGGCGATGACCTGCGCCTGAATGAGACGGACCGAATCAACGGCACCAGGGGCAGCGGTAAAAAGAAAGACGATTTCGAGCCCGAGAGACCGCAGAAGCGGGATCGCAAGACGAAAACGCAAAAGCCGGTTCGCAACACGCGCAGCGAAACTGGCGTCGGCATCATGGGTTTCATCCGCCGTTGCTTCTATTGGTGCATCGTCCTGGGCATATGGGGCGGAATAGCCGTTGCAGGCGTCGTCTTCTATTACGGCACGCGCATGCCCAGTGCCAGCACATGGTCCATTCCCGAACGACCGCCAAATCTGAAAATCGTTGCCGTTGACGGTTCGGTCCTTGCCAATCGCGGCACCACCGGTGGCGAAGCTCTATCGCTTGAGGACATGTCGCCTTATCTGCCGCAGGCTGTGATCGCCATCGAAGACCGGCGCTTTTATTCGCATTTCGGCATCGATCCCCTAGGCCTTGCCCGCGCGATCGTCACCAACGTCGTCAGCGGTCGTACGCTTCAGGGTGGCTCCACCTTGACACAGCAGCTCGCCAAGAACCTGTTTTTGTCCCCGGACCGGACTATCGAGCGCAAGATTCAGGAAGTGTTGCTGTCCTTCTGGCTGGAGCAGAAATACACCAAAGACCAGATTCTGGCGATGTATCTCAACCGCGTCTATTTCGGATCCAATGCCTATGGCGTCGAGGCGGCATCGCGTCGCTACTTCAACAAGTCGGCGCGTGACGTCAATCTGGGTGAAGCCGCACTTCTCGCCGGCTTGTTGAAGGCCCCGTCACGCCTGTCTCCGGCGCGTGATCCCCAGGCGGCAGAAGAGCGTGCGCAGGTGGTTCTTCAGTCGATGCGCGATGTCGGATTCATCACGGAAGACGAGATCAAGACCGCCATGTCGCAGCCGCCGACGAAGGCAAAGCGCTTCTGGTCAGGCGCTGAACACTATGCAGCCGACATGGTGCTGGACGAGGTGCGAGGATTGATCGGCGATGTCAAACAGGATCTCGTCGTCGATACCACCATCGATCTCGATCTGGAGAAAGAGGCGGAAAAAGCGCTTTCGGATGTGTTGAAGGGCGAAGGCCGCAAGCAGGGTGCCTCGCAGGCAGCGCTGGCTTCCATCGATGGAACGGGTGCGATTCGTGCCGTCGTGGGTGGTGCGGACTACGCGCAAAGCCAGTTCAATCGTGCCTCGAAGGCTAAAAGACAGCCTGGCTCGGCATTCAAGCCATTCGTTTATATCGCCGCGCTTGAAAATGGTTTGACACCGAATTCCATCCGCAATGACGCACCGGTCAAAATCGGCAAATGGACTCCTGAAAACTACGACCAGAAATATCGCGGCGAGGTGACGCTGGCGACGGCGCTTGCCAATTCGCTCAATACGATAGCAGCGCAACTCGTCATGGAGGTCGGGCCGGACCGCGTCACGCAGGTCGCCCATCGCATGGGCATCGAGTCCGATCTCCAGGCCAATGCGTCGATCGCGCTCGGAACGTCTGAAGTCTCGCTTCTCGAACTCACCTCGGCCTATGCGCCGATGATGAATGGTGGCTTCAAGGCAACGCCTCACATCGTCAAGCGGATCACCGATGCTGACGGCAAGGTCCTTTACGAAAACAAATACGACAATCCGCCACGCGTATTGAGCGAAGGTATTGCCGCCACCATGAACAGCATGTTGACTGGCGTCATCAACGAGGGCACCGGCAAGGCTGCGCGACTCAAGGGATGGCAGGCGGCAGGTAAGTCCGGAACGACGCAATCCTTCCGCGATGCTCTGTTCGTCGGCTATACCAGCACGCTTACCACGGGCGTCTGGTTCGGCAATGATGACGGCACGTCGATGAAGAAAGTCACTGGCGGCGGATTGCCTGCCAAGGCGTGGAAGGAATTCATGACGGCGGCCCATTCCGGCTTGAGCCCGTCTCCACTCTTCGGACTGGGTGCCTATGGCGCACCTGATGCCGGCCAGCCCATGGCATCCGCCCCCGCGGCTCCGCCGCAGTCGATCGGCGATATCATATCAAATGCATTGGGCGGCGGGTCCGCGCCCGTCCCGCCGGATTATCCGGCAGCGCCCGTCGGTCATGACCAGACGGCGTCCACACCTGCCTATCCACCGGTCGACGCGCCGTCCCAGCAATTTCCCCGCCAGCAATATGGTGGTGGTGACGGCGGCCCCGTTCCACCGGCGGATATAGGCGGCGGTCCACAGCCGCGACAGGCAGCGCCCAAGCAGACAACCCTCTTCGATATATTGATGGGCAATTGATCCTGAGTGCATCGTGCCGTCCGCGCAAGAAAAAGCCCGGTCAGGCCGGGCTTTTCTCTATCAGTTGATGACCTCAGGAGCTGCATTCGGATCTGGCAATGGTGCCGGATTGGCCGAAAGCGAGCGCAGATAAGCGATCAGGTCTGCGCGTTCCGTTTCCTTCTTGATACCGGCAAAGCCCATGGCTGTGCCTGGAACATGCTTCTTGGGGGCCTCGATGAAGTAGCTGAGATGGTCGTAATCCCACTTCACCGTACCGCCCTTGGAGAAATCCTTCATGCCTGCGGAATAGCTGAAGCCTTCGTGGCTGGCGATAGGGCGGTTGACGACGTCGAAGAGATTCGGGCCGACTTTATTGGGGCCGCCGCTCTCCCCGGTGTGACAGCTCGTGCATTTTTTAAAGACAGTTTCGCCCTTTGCGGCATCTGCACTCGCCAAAAGCTTGGCAATCGGCGTGGCCGGAGCTTCCGCTGCGCCGCCTGCACTGTCTGCACCGCTGGTCTCCGCAACAATGGCGTAACCTTCCTTTTCGGGGGCTGGCGCGTGGAAAATTCCTTCCGACGCGATAGACACCGACATCAGGACGAAAATCGTGCCCAAAAGGGCACCGACCGCCATGTTAACCTGTGAATTCATTGATCTGCGCTCCCTCACAACCGTTCGCATCAAACGGACATCTTGAAATTGCTCGAAAGCTATGGCTTTTGCACAGCCTGCGCAACTTGAATATGCTCCCCGCACCGTGACGTATTGCCACTTTTATTGCGGGATTTGAAGGGTGTTGGATGAATAATCGGTATTTCGAAAAGGCTGTTGTGCTGATTCCGGCACGAATGGCCTCCACCCGCCTGCCCGGCAAGCCCTTAGCGGATATTTGCGGCCAGCCTATGATTGTTCAGGTTGCAATGCGTGCGCGGGAAGCAGGTGCCGAGCGTATCGTGGTCGCCGTCGATGACCAACGTGTGTTCGATGCGGTCAAGAATGCCGGTTTTGATGTGACGATGACGCGTGATGACCATCAGTCCGGGTCCGATCGTATCTACGAAGCCCTTCAGAAAGCTGACCCAGCCGGCAACGCTGAATTCGTCATAAACGTGCAGGGCGATTTGCCAACGATAGAGCCGGACACGATCCGCGCCTCGTTGCGGCCTATGGAAAATGCACAGACCGACATTGCCACCCTGACGGTGGAAATCACCGATGAAGACGAGAAGACCAACCCCAGCATCGTCAAGATCGTCGGCAGCCCGATTTCCGAGAAAAGGTTGCGCGCGCTGTATTTCACCCGCGCCACCGCACCCTATGGAAAGGGTCCGCTCTATCACCACATCGGACTTTATACATACCGCCGCGCAGCACTTGAAAAATTCGTCTCGCTCAAACCTTCGACGCTCGAACTGCGCGAAAGCCTTGAACAGTTGCGGGCGCTTGAGGCGGGGATGCGTATCGACGCCGAAATCGTAAACTCGATTCCATTGGGCGTCGATACACAGGCGCAACTCGACAAAGCACGCGAAATCCTCGCAGGCAGATAAATGAATGGCGATAACATGAGCAGCAACCGCATTGCCTTCCAGGGCGACTTTGGCGCAAATTCCGACATGGCGTGCCGGGACGTATTTCCAGACATGGAGCCCCTGCCATGTCCGACATTCGAAGACGCGTTCAACGCGCTTGAAAATGGCGATGCCGGGCTTGCGATGATTCCCATCGAAAATACTCTGGCCGGTCGTGTTGCCGACATCCACCATCTTTTGCCCGAATCGCGCCTGCACATCATCGGTGAGTATTTCATGCCGATCCGTTTCCAGTTGATGGTGCTGCCCGGTGTGGAAAAAAGCGAGATCAAGACGGTCCACAGCCACATCCATGCGTTGGGTCAATGCCGCAAGATCATCCGCTCCAATGGCTGGAAGCCTGTCGTTGCCGGCGATACGGCGGGCGCAGCGAAGCTGGTTGCGGAACTCGGCGACCGCAGCATGGCGGCGCTTGCACCCCGCCTTGCATCCGAACTTTACGGCCTCGATATTCTTGCCGAAAACGTCGAGGATTCGGAAAACAACGTGACCCGTTTCGTCGTGCTGTCCCGGGATGAGGATTGGGCGAAACGGACGGCGCTGGACGAAGTGATCGTCACCACTTTCGTTTTCAACGTTCGCAACATTCCCGCAGCGCTTTACAAAGCCATGGGCGGCTTTGCCACAAATGGCATCAACATGACCAAGCTGGAAAGCTACCAGCTCGGCGGCAAGTTCGTGGCGACGCAGTTCTATGCCGATATTGAAGGCCATCCCGATGACGAATCGGTGCGGCATGCTCTGGACGAGTTGCGCTTCTTTTCGGAGAAGGTGCGCATTCTCGGCGTCTATAAGGGTCACGCGATGCGCCGCAAGCTCAACTTCGTCTGAGATTGCCCTCCGCGTCTATCGAGCGCTATCCCAGTCGATCCAGTCGCGCATCAGGCGATGCGCGATCGCGCCACGGGGCGGTGGTGATCGTCCGTCGGCAGAGGTCATATCCAGCAGCCGTGCCACCTCTTCGCGGTCGAACCAGCGGCAGTCCTCGAGTTCCGCCTCGTCACGCGTGATGTCGCGGGTCAAAGCCGCGGCGTAGCAGCCGATCATCAACGTGTGCGGCATGGGCCAGGGCTGCGAGGCATGATAGCGGACACGCCCGACTTCGATATTGGCTTCTTCATGCGTTTCGCGACGGACGGCGTTCTCTATCGTTTCACCGGGTTCTACGAAGCCTGCAAGGCAGGAATACATGCCCGGTGCAAAGTGCGCCCCGCGGCCCAGCAGACACAGTTCCCGCTCCAGATCGATGGTCAACATAATGACGACGGGATCGGTGCGCGGGAAGATTGTATGTGAGCAGGCTGCGCAAATGCGTTTATAACCGCCGATTCTCAGCTCCATCATGCTGCCGCACCGACCGCAGAACCGGTTGTCACCATTCCAATTGATCAGCGCCACGGCCTGCGCGACTTCACCCAGCAACTCATCGCCGATCAGCTGATCGCGATAAAGCGTTCTGGCATCGACAGGCTTGTAATGGCTTGCCAGCGCATCTTCTGGAATGTTGACCGGTACCGCGACCCGCGGTTCCCCGTTTTCCTTGTGGCCTAGCAGTATGGCCTTTTCGAAATCCGGATCGAGTTCCGCCAGCTCGTAAACTGAAAACAGCGGGTCGAGCACCCGATCGTCGTGTTTGAGAATGAGTTTGTTGCCTGCAAATGCCAGCAGATGCGTTCCTTCGAACTTCAGTGCATCGAGAACGCAGTTTTCTGTGCGTTTTTCGGCCAGACGGTCCAGATTGTTTTGCGCAAAGGCGGTAAGGGTGCTGGGTTCAGGGTGAGGGGAATTGCTGTCGAAGATGCTTGTCGATGTCATCAGAGTGCGCCGGCCAGTTTTTTCATGAAGTCATGTCTGTCGTTGTCCGAATAGGGAATCGCGGTGCCTTGCCCCCATATCGGACCCGGCCAGGAGGGATCGCCTTCGTTTCTGGCGATGACGTGAACATGGAGTTGCCGCACGATGTTGCCAAGGGCACCGACATTTATTTTCGTCGCACCCGTCAGCTCTTTCAAGGCAGATGCTACCTGATTGGTTTCGAAGGTCAGCATCGTCTGGTCGAGCGGCGTCAGTTCGAACAACTCGATCTTATCGTTTCGCTGGGGCACCAGAACCAGCCAGGGCCAGCGGCGATCATTCTGAAGTCGCAATTGGCACAGACCCAGCTTGGTAATCAGGGCGCTGTCTCGCGCCAGTCTTTCGTCAAGCCGGAATGTCTCCAAGGCGTCCTCCCAATTTGTTTTTCTCCTGATAGCAGTTTTTTGAAGGCTTGGCTTGCATTTGCTTTTATTATTGCCGATATGTGCCTTCGGGAGGTTGGTGGTGGACGAGCCACTCGCCAACCGGGTCAGGTCCGGAAGGAAGCAGCCCTAACGAGCCAGGCACGGGTCGCCGTGCCAGCCTCCCACCTTTTCTTTTTGAAGACGTGCTCAGGTTTCGCCGGGCCAGTTCGGCCTGAAAGCGGGCACCACCCAAAGCATGTCTCGCAAAAGTGTGTAGCGGTTTTGCGACCAAGACATGCGATATGTTTTAACGACTGGCGAGGCGATGAGCGAAACCGGAACCAATATGCCCCAGACCAAAGAGCAGGGTACAGGTTACCGGGTTCTGGCGCGAAAGTACCGCCCGAAAGATTTTTCAGATCTCATGGTTGGCCAGGAGCCGATGGTTCGCACGCTGACCAACGCGTTCGAAACCGGTCGCATTGCGCAGGCCTACATGCTGACCGGCGTTCGCGGCGTGGGCAAGACCACCACGGCTCGTATCCTGGCGCGCGCGCTGAATTATAAGACCGATGAAATCGATAAGCCGACGATCGATCTGCGTATTCCCGGCGAACATTGTCAGGCCATCATGGAAGGCCGCCATGTCGACGTGATCGAGATGGATGCCGCCTCGCATACCGGTATCGATGACATCAGAGAGATTATCGAGCAGGTACGCTACCGCCCGGTCTCGGCACGCTACAAAGTCTATATCATCGACGAAGTGCACATGCTCTCGACGCAGGCCTTCAACGGTCTCCTGAAGACGCTGGAAGAGCCGCCGGAGCATGTGAAGTTCATTTTCGCGACGACCGAAATCCGCAAGGTTCCGATCACCGTTCTGTCCCGCTGCCAGCGCTTCGATCTACGCCGCATCAGCGCTGCTGATCTGGTCGGACTGTTTACGGCTATCGCCGCCAAGGAAGGGTTCGATGCCGAGCCACAGGCACTGGCGATGATCGCTCGCGCTGCCGAAGGCTCTGCGCGTGATGGCCTTTCGCTTTTGGATCAGGCCATCGCCCATGGTGGCGGGCATGTCGAAGCCGATACCGTTCGCGGCATGCTGGGTCTTGCCGACCGTGCCCGTATCGTCGATCTGTTCAGCCATGTGGTGAAAGGCGACGTCGCCTCCGCTCTGGAAGAGTTTACCGGCCAATACGAAGCGGGTGCCAACCCGGTCGTGGTCCTGAACGACCTTGCCGATTTCACTCATCTCGTAACCCGCATGAAATATGTTCCCGACGCAGCGGACGATCCGTCGCTTTCGGAGATCGAGCGTGTCAGTGGTGCTGAATTTGCCGATACGATTGCAGTGTCTGCACTCTCGCGCATCTGGCAGATGCTGCTGAAGGGCATTCCTGAAACCGAAAACGCTTCGCGTCCCGCCGGTGCCGCCGAGATGGTGCTGATCCGGCTGTCGCATGCTGCCAATCTGCCTGCACCGGAAGATGCAGCCCGTCGTCTGCTAGAGTTGTCCAATGGCGAAGGTGGCGCGTCCGGCAATGGCGCACCATCCGGCGGTGGCAATGGCGGCGGTGCGCGCGCTTACTCGTCCACGCAGGCCGTCGCCTCCGCTCAAGCATCACCGCAACGCCAGACATCGCCGCAGCCGACGGCCATGCTTCGCGCCGTGCCGGATAGCCGCCCGGAGGAGATGCAGGTCGCAGCGCCCAAGCCGGAAGAGCGGCCAGAGCCCACGGTCCCGGTCAATTCGGTGAGCGACATCGTCGATCTCTGCACCAAATACCGTGACCCGATCCTCAAAGCGAAGCTGCGCAATTTCGTTCATGTGGTGCGGCTTGAGCCCGGGCGGTTCGACCTGCGGCTCGGCGAAGGTGCACCCGGTTCGCTTCCCGGCGAGATCGGCACCAAGCTGAAGGAATGGACCGGGATACACTGGGTCGTGACCATCAGCAAGGAGCAGGGCGAGCCGACACTGGTGGAGGCGGAAGGCAATGCGCGCGAAGCGCGTTTTGTCGATGCACGCCAAGACCCTGACGTCGCTGCCATCATGGCACAGTTTCCCGGCGCCAAAATCACGGACGTTCGCATCCGCGCACCGCTGGTGGATGACGTTGAAGAGATTGCACCGCCATCCGTCGCCGAATCCAGCGAAGGCGACATTCTGCCGGGCGACGACATAGAATTCTAAAGAAAAGACAGGAGTTTCGACATGCGTGACATCATGGGCATGATGGGCAAGGTCAAGGAAATGCAGGCCAAGATGGAGAAGATGCAGGAAGAGATTGCTGCACTCGAGGTCGAGGGCACCTCCGGTGGCGGTCTCGTCACCGTCAAAATGAGCGGCAAGGGTTCGCTGCTGGGCGTCAAGATCGATCCGTCGCTTCTGAAGGAAGACGAAATCGAAATTCTCGAAGATTTGCTGGTGGCAGCCCACAACGATGCCAAGCAGCGCGCCGAAGCCGTCACCGCCGAAAAGACCCGTGACCTGACCGCAGGTCTGCCGATCCCACCCGGTATGAAGCTTCCCTTCTAAACACTTTCAGCCTTCCAGCATGGCTCTGAAACGACTGGCAAGCGGGGTGGTGAGATAGGCGTCCCGCTGCGCTTGCGGCAGTCTACGTGGCCTGAAGCTTTGAAGAATGACAGGTATGGGCAGTTTGATGCCCTGATAGGCCACAAATTTAATGGCCTCACCAGCCGCGATCATGCCGCCTTTCATCACACGACAATAAAACCCTGGTTGCCCCGCCTGTTTGAAGCGGGGCGCAAAACCATCGTCGCCGACGCGGGCCGTCAGTGTCGCACAGGGAATGCGGGCAGCGGTCACTTCCAGCTCCACCTCGGTCGCCATCAACCTGTCGCCCACATGCATTTGGGCGCTGTCGATGCCGTCGATGACGAGGTTCTCTCCAAAGAAGCCGGGCTCGACCGTCACTCCAAGTTCCCTCGACCAGAAATCAAGGTCGACGGAGCCCATGACGTAAAGGGCCTGATCCGGTCCGCCATGGTGCTTCTTGTTGCAGACGGCATCACTGACGATTCCTTCCTGATCCACAAGAACCGCACCCTGCACGGGATGTTTGAAAATTCCGGTTTTCGACGTTTTGCCGGGCAGGATTTCGGCATCGGCCCGGCAGATGGCGCGTATTTTCATGGGATGCTTTCCGCTGGTGATTCCCGTTATGACATTTATGCAGTAGAAAGCGCTCATGGCAAAACGAGTCACCGGCCCCGAAATCGAAAAACTGATCCAGCTTCTGGCCAAGGTGCCGGGACTAGGGCCCCGTTCGGCCCGCCGCGCCGCCCTTCATCTGATCAAGAAAAAAGAACAGCTTTTAGGGCCTCTCGGTCACGCCATGGGCGAGGCCTATGACAAGGTGAAGGTTTGCTCGCGTTGCGGCAATGTCGATACCATGGATCCCTGCACCGTCTGCACCGATGATCGTCGTGATCAGGCCATCATCATCGTGGTGGAAGACGTCTCCGATTTATGGGCGCTGGAGCGGTCAGGGGCAATGAACACCGCCTATCACGTTCTGGGCGGCACTCTGTCGCCCTTGGATGGCGTGGGACCAGAAGACCTGAACATCAAAGGATTAATCGAGCGCGTCAGTGAAGGCGGCATTCGCGAACTGATCATCGCCGTCAACGCCACCGTCGAGGGGCAGGCGACGGCGCATTACATCACCGACCGTTTGCAGGATCTCGGCGTCAAGATCACACGGCTCGCGCACGGCGTGCCTGTTGGCGGTGAGCTTGATTATCTTGACGAGGGAACGCTGACCGCCGCCCTGCGAGCCCGAACCGTCATCTGATTATCTTCGCACGTCTTCCGCACAAAGACGTGCATACTTTTATAAAAGGAAACCGAATGCCCTCCAAGACGATCGGCCTCCTCATCGCTGCAACTGTCTCTCTGCTGTCGGCAACTGCGACCCTTGCGCAGTCCATTCCGACGGGTGCTGCTGCGGCGAGATACGATGCGGACTTCAATACGTGGCTGAAAAAGGAAATTTGGCCTGAAGCGCGCAAGGCTGGCATCTCGCAAAAGACGCTCGAGGCAACGCTGACCGGCCTGTCCATCAACTGGAAACTTCCAGACCTCATCATACCAGGCCAGAAGCCGCCAAAAGAACAGGCGCAGAGCCAGGCTGAGTTTTCATCACCCGGCGCCTATTTCTCCGAGCAGCGCCTTCAGGGCCTAGCGGCCACGGGCCGTTCGCTTGCTGCGACGCATGCTGCTACCCTCAAACGCATCGAGGGCACTTACGGCGTACCCGGCAATATCGTCGTGGCAATCTGGGGTCGCGAGTCCGGCTTCGGTCGCGCAAAGCTGCCTAATGTGGTCATCGACGTCTTGGCAACCAAGGCCTATACGTCCACACGCAAGGACATGTTTCGCATCGAACTGATTGATGCGCTGAAAATCGTCGAAAGCGGCGATATCGCTGCCTCTAAGATGATGGGATCGTGGGCCGGCGCGCTCGGTCAGCCGCAGTTCATGCCCTCCAGCTACCTAAAATACGCCGTTGATTTCGATGGCGACGGCCATCGCGACATCTGGAACTCGGTGCCGGATGCGCTTGCATCGATAGCCAACTATCTGTCCAAGCGCGGCTGGCAGCGCAACCGCGATTGGGGCTTTGAGGTTTCCATACCAGACGATGTATCGTGCGCGCAGGAAGGCCCAGATCTGGCGCGTCCCGTGGCAGACTGGCAGAAGATGGGGATCCGCCGCATCTCCGGAAAAGCCTTTCCGTCCAATGATTTGAGCGCCGATGGCATGATGCTGGTTCCAGCCGGACGCAACGGCCCGGAATTCGTGGTGACGCCGAATTTCTACGTCATCAAGGAATACAACAACTCCGATCTCTACGCTCTCTTCATCGGAAATCTTGCTGATCGCATCGCATACAATGCAGGGCCGTTTCAGGCGAAATGGGGAAATGTCGGTTCGATGTTGCGTTCCGATGTGCTGTCCATGCAAACAGCGCTGGTTGCCAAGGGCTACGACGTCGGAAAGGCAGACGGATTGGCGGGCTTCAAGACCCGACGGTCGATCGGTGACTGGCAGTCCAAAAACGGCTTGCGCCCAACGTGTTTTCCTGACGCAACCCTCAAGGCAAAACTGAGATAGCGCGCTATTTCAGCTGATTCTGATCGCGATGTAGACCAGAACGAGCGCGATGACCCAAAGGGCGAGCCTGCCCCAGCGCGTATGGCGCGCCTCGGCCTTGCCGATGGCTTCCGCCGTGCTGGCATCGAACCGCAGGCCGTGTTCGCTCATATAGACGAGATCGGCATGCAGCTTTTCCGTCTTGGCGGCGATTTCCGGTGCGGCTTCGGCAAGCTTGATGGCGGCTTTCAGGCCGTCCTTCATGTCGGTCACGATGCGTTTGGGGCCGAGATTGTCCCTGATCCAGCTGCTGACGACGGGGTCTGCCGCCTTCCACATATTGAAGCGTGGGTTGAGAATGCGCGAAACGCCCTCCACCACCACCATGGTCTTTTGCAGCATCACCAATTCTGGCCGCGTTTCCATGTCGAAGAGTTCAGTCACTTCGAAGAGAAGCGTCAGCAGCTTGCCCATGGAAATGGTTTCGGCCGGTTGGCCATGGATCGGCTCGCCAATGGCACGGATGGCCTGGGCGAAGCTTGCAATATCATGGTGGCCGGGAACATAACCCGCCTCGAAATGCACTTCCGCCACGCGCATGTAGTCGCGGGTGATGAAGCCATAGAGAATTTCGGCCAAGAACCGCCGTTCCTTTTTGCCGAGACGCCCGGCAATGCCCATGTCGACGGCAACGATCATGCCTTGCGGATCGACAAACAGGTTGCCCGGATGCATATCGGCATGGAAGAAACCGTCCCGCAGCGTATGGCGCAGGAAGGACTGGATCAGCGTATCGGCCAGCGCATCGAGATCGTGGCCCGCAGCCCTCAGGCCCGCCACATCCGACATCTTGACGCCGTCGATCCATTCCATCGTGACGACATCGCGGCCCGTACGCTCCCAGTCCACCTCCGGCACGCGAAAGCCAGGATCGCCCTTGGTGTTTTCAGCGATTTCGGACAGGGCCGCGGCTTCCAGCCGCAAATCCATCTCGATCTTGGTCGTCTGCTCCAGCGCGCGGGTCACTTCCACCGGCCGCAGACGCCGGGCGGATCGAACGAATCGCTGTTGCAGATCGGCAATCAGATACATGGCCTCCAGATCGTTCTGGAAACGCTGGCGCACACCGGGGCGAATGACCTTTACGGCCACCTTCTTTTGCCCCATGGGGGTGCGCACGATGGCTGGATGCACCTGTGCAATCGAGGCGGCAGCGATCGGGTCGCGAAATTCGACATAAAGCTCTGAAACGGGACGTCCAAGCGAACCCTCGATATTGGCCTTTGCCGCAGCATTTGGAAAAAACGCCATGCGGTCCTGCAGTCGGGACAGGTCTTCTGCAAAATCCGCGCCCACCACATCGGGGCGTGTCGCCAAAAACTGGCCCATCTTTACATAGGAGGGGCCGAGACGCTCGACGGCAGTTGCCAGACGATCACGGCGGTCGGCATGTTTGGCACGGTTGCGGGCAAAGGGCTTCAACAGCGCCTTAGCAAATTTGGCCGTGGCTGGCAGGTCTTCCGATGGCAGCGCAAGCACGACACCTTCGCGCACCAGAACCCAGCCGACCTTTGCGAGGCGAAAATATGCGCCGGGAGTGCTCATGCGAATGCCTTCTTCCTGCTGCTGCAAGCCATCATGTCGATCAAAGCTTCCAGCCGGAATGCAGGGCGGCAATGCCGCCGGTATAGTTGGTGTAGCTGACGCGCGAGAAACCGGCATTGCGGATCATCGCAGCAAAATCGTCCTGATTGGGGAATTTGCGGATCGATTCCACCAGGTACTGATAGGGCTCGGCATCACCGGTGATCATCTTGCCAAATTTCGGAATGGCATTGAACGACCAGGCATCATAGACCTTGTCGAGAAGCGGCATGTCCACTTCGGAAAATTCCAGCACCAGCAGACGCCCGCCACGCTTCAACACCCGATGCGCTTCCTTGAGCGCCACATCGATGCGCGGTACGTTGCGAATGCCGAAAGCCACCGTATAGGCGTCGAAGCTATTGGCCTCGAAAGGCAGCTCTTCGGCATTGGCTTCCACGAAGGTCAGATTGTCGGAAAGCTTCTTCTTTGCCGCCCGCTCTTCGCCCACCGCCAGCATCGAGCCGTTGATGTCGAGAACGGTGGAATGGGCGAGGCGATTGGAGGCTTCGATGATGCGAAATGCGATGTCGCCGGTGCCGCCAGCCACATCCAGTGTCTTGTAGGACGGGTCCTTGCGCGGGTTGAGCGCTGCAATCATCGCGTCCTTCCACACCCGGTGCATGCCCGCCGACATCACATCATTCATGATGTCGTAGCGCTTGGCGACCTTGTGAAAGACCTCGTTGACCATGCCCTGCTTCTGGCCTTCGTCAACCTTGTGAAAGCCGTAGGAGGTTTCCATGCCGCCATCTGCGGTGGTGCGGGCTTCGGTCATCAGCGGTCTCCATCTTTAATTGCGGTGCGGACCATAGCGGAAAGGCGATTGCGACGCTATCTGTTGCGACACAACATGCCTGCGACATGTATGCCCGCAGGCATGAGATCACAAGACCGTTGCGGTAAACATGTGGGATAAACTCCATGCCAGAATTGCCCGAAGTTGAAACCGTCCGACGCGGCCTTGCGCCGACCATGGAGGGTGCGCGCGTGGAGAAAGTCGTGCTTGCCCGGCCCGACCTGCGCTTTCCCTTTCCGCCAGGGTTTTCGGCACTGGTGGAAGGCAAGCGCATCGTCTCTCTGGCACGGCGGGCCAAATATCTGCTGATCGAACTGGAAGACGGGCTCACCATCATCGCGCATCTGGGCATGTCCGGCTCCTTCCGTATCGAGGTGCAGACAGGCGCTTCCGAAACGCCGGGTGAGTTTCATCATGCGCGCTCAAAGGATGGCAAGCATGACCATGTCATCTTCCATCTGCAAAAAGAGACAGGGGCGTCCGCCCAGGTCATCTATAATGACCCGCGCCGTTTCGGCTTCATGCATCTGGTGGAGCGGGCCCATATCGACCTCTATCCCGCCTTTGCCGACCTTGGCCCGGAGCCGACCGGCAATGCGTTGAGCGCCGATTATCTCGCAAGCCGCTTCGATGGCAAAAGCCAGCCGCTGAAAAGCACGCTGCTGGACCAGAAGGTCATTGCCGGGCTTGGCAATATCTATGTCTGCGAGGCGATGTGGCGCGCGCATCTGTCTCCTTTAAGAGCGGCAGGGACGCTGGTGACGAAAACCGGAAAGCCCAAGGCACAGCTGGTCGATCTCACCCAGAACATCCGCGAGGTCATTGCCGATGCGATTGCGGCGGGCGGCTCGTCCCTGCGCGACCATATCCAGACAGATGGCACGCTCGGCTATTTCCAGCATTCCTTTTCGGTTTACGATCGCCAAGGTCATGCTTGCCCCACACCCGGTTGCGGAGGTACGGTCGAGCGGATTGTGCAGGCCGGGCGCTCCACCTTCTATTGCGCCGCCTGCCAGAAGTAATAGAGCCAGAAATAATAGGGCCAGAAATGGCGGGAGAGGACCACTCACATGGATTATGAAACGCTGATCGTTGAAAAGCGTGATGATGTCGGCGTCATCACGCTCAACCGACCGCAGGCTCTGAACGCGCTGAACTCGACCCTGCTGAAGGAACTGCGGCATATATTGGCGTCCTTTTCGACAGATGATTCCATCGGCGCCATTGTCCTCACCGGTTCGCCCAAGGCCTTTGCCGCCGGTGCGGATATAAAGGAGATGCAGTCGCTGGATTTCGTAGACGCCTATCTCGGTGATTTCCTAGGCGGCTGGGACGATGTGGCTGCTGCCCGCAAGCCGGTCATTGCTGCTGTCTCCGGTTTCGCGCTGGGAGGCGGCTGCGAGCTGGCCATGATGTGCGATTTCATCATCGCGTCAGAGAGTGCCAAATTCGGACAGCCGGAAATCACGCTCGGCGTCATTCCCGGCATGGGCGGATCGCAGCGCCTGACGCGCGCCGTCGGCAAGGCCAAGGCCATGGACCTGGTGCTGACGGGCCGCAAGATGGATGCAGCTGAGGCGGAGCGGGCAGGACTGGTGTCACGCATCGTGCCGCAGGAGCGGCTGATGGATGAGGCGGTTGAGGCGGCCAGTACCATCGCATCCCTGTCGCGCGCATCCGTGCTGATGGCAAAGGAAAGCGTCAATCGCTCCTTCGAGGTCTCGTTGAGCGAGGGTCTGCGCTTCGAGCGCCGCCTGTTCCAGTCGCTTTTTGCGACGGACGACCAAAAAGAAGGCATGGCGGCTTTCGCGGAGAAGAGAAAACCTGTATTCAAGAATCGCTAATGCAATCCTGTTGGCGGAATAGACACAAAACCTTCATGTGTTTTGGGTTCCAGTGACGCCAAGGATTCGGAATATCAGCGTTTTTGCTGAAAATGCGCGTTGACGGGCAGCAGCTTTAGGGTTATATGCCCGCCCACGGTTAGGAAAAGCCATCCGGCTTGTTCCAATTACTCCCGCACTCTTTGGAACGCGAGGTCTTTGACGGACCTGATCCTGTGGTTGCGGATTTTGGTTTGAATTCGAAGAGAGGCATACATGGCCAATACAACTTCGGCGAAAAAGGCGACTCGCAAGATCGCTCGCCGTACCGCAGTCAACAAGGCTCGCCGTTCGCGCGTTCGCGGTTTCATTCGCAAGGTCGAAGAGGCCATCGCATCGGGTGATCTGGCAGTCGCAACAGAAGCGCTAAAAGTAGCCCAGCCTGAGATCCAGCGCGCAGCTACGCGCGGCGTTCTGCACGGCAACACGGCGTCCCGCAAGGTGTCCCGTCTGGCACAGCGCGTGAAGGCACTTTCCGCCTAATCCGGCTAATCCAAATTTATTATCAAAAGCCTGGTCGTCTGACCGGGCTTTTTTTGTTTCTATCGCATCGTTAATCTTAACGTTTCCCTGCATGACATTTCTGCGTCAATGAGGTGACGGAAAAATACATTTAAAATCAATTAGTTGCGAGAGGTCTCCAAAAGGGCCGCACCCTAACGCCACGGAAGGTTGGGTTAAGTGCGAGTCAAGATAATTTTTATTTTTTCGCCAAAGAGGCCTTCGGAAAAGGCTGAAAATTGAATCTCATTGATTCATAAGAGATTCTCCAGCCGCCCCTTAAATCGATGCAAAACGGCCCCAGTGAGTCAATGCCCGTTCTTCTTTTTCGCAGAAAAAACGCCATTGATCTCCACCCATGATCCTGCCTAAATGCATCTCGACAAGGGGCAAGGATTTCTATCCACAAGCTATCTCGATCCTCAGTTCGAAGGCACAAGCTCCTTGCGAACGAACTCTGTTCGAGTTCGTTTTTTCAAGTATTGGGGTCTATTTGATCGCATTCCACTCGGTTGCGAAAAGGTAGGACTGTGCCCTGATGAGTGTATGTTTAGGTTGTGTTGTGTGGGAGTAGTTGTTGAGTAATCGCAGGCCTCTCCATGATGTAGAGGATAATGGGATAACCGGCTCGCGGTGATACAAATGACTCAAAGACATGCTTTCGAGGGGAATGTCGGAGAGAGAATAAAAACGAGGGGTTTCCCTGATGGACGTTTGTTCGTCAGGCTATGATTGGCAATTTGAAAGGCGGCAATATGCAATTGAATTTGGTGATGGGTGCGGTGGCAAACGGGGACCGCACGCCAAAGGCATGTGATGCAGCTGGAACTGACGCGGCAGGGGACAAACAGGATATGAAGCATGACGCGCTTTTCGAGCGTTTTAGCGCGCGGCTCAAGGCGCAAGTCGGACCGGAGGTTTATGCAAGCTGGTTCGCTCGTCTCAAGCTTCATTCGGTGTCCAAGAGTGTCGTGCGTTTCACCGTACCGACCACATTTTTGAAATCCTGGATCAATAACCGTTACATCGACCTCATCACGACCCTGGTCCAGAGCGAGGACGCTGATGTCTTGAAGGTGGAAATTCTCGTGCGTTCGGCAAGCCGTCCGGCACGGCCAGCGCCGGTGGAAGAAAGAGCGCTGCCAGCCTCCGACGTGAGTGCCGCCGCCGTGCAGCGGGCAAAGCCTTTCATTCCGCCGCAGCCTGCTGCCAACACGCAAACGTCTGGCATTCCTGCATCGGTCACACGCCATTCCGGCTCCGGACCTCTGTTCGGTTCCCCGCTGGATAGCCGTTTCACATTCGACACTTTCGTCGAAGGCGCGTCCAACCGCGTGGCTCTGGCGGCCGCCAAGACCATTGCCGAAGCCGGTGCCGGTGCGGTGCGCTTCAATCCGCTCTTCATCCATGCGGGTGTAGGCCTTGGAAAGACGCATCTTCTTCAGGCCATCGCCAATGCGGCCATCGACAGCCCGCGCAATCCGCGCGTGGTCTATCTGACGGCGGAATATTTCATGTGGCGTTTCGCAACCGCGATCCGTGACAATGATGCGCTGACGCTGAAGGATACGCTGCGCAATATCGACCTTCTTGTGATCGATGACATGCAGTTCCTGCAGGGCAAGATGATCCAGCACGAGTTCTGCCATCTGCTCAACATGCTGCTCGACAGCGCCAAGCAGGTCGTGGTGGCCGCAGACCGCGCGCCATGGGAACTGGAATCGCTCGATCCGCGCGTGCGTTCGCGCCTTCAGGGTGGCATGGCCATTGAAATCGAAGGTCCGGACTATGAAATGCGCTATGAAATGCTGACCCAGCGCATCGCAACCGCCCGACAGGAAGATCCGAGCTTCGACATTCCCGAAGAGATCGTCTCCCACGTCGCCCGCAGCGTCACCGCCAGCGGTCGCGAACTGGAAGGCGCCTTCAACCAGCTGATCTTCCGCCGCTCCTTCGAGCCGAACCTTTCTGTCGAACGCGTGGATGAGCTTCTGGCCCATCTGGTCGGCACTGGCGAAGCCAAGCGCGTGCGCATCGAGGATATCCAGCGTATCGTCGCACGGCATTACAATGTCTCGCGCCAGGAACTGGTCTCCAACCGCCGCACCCGCGTCATCGTCAAGCCGCGTCAGGTGGCCATGTATCTCGCCAAGATGCTGACGCCACGCTCTTTCCCGGAAATCGGTCGCCGTTTCGGCGGACGCGATCACACCACCGTCTTGCATGCAGTGCGTAAGATCGAAGAACTGATCGGCGGAGACAGCAAGCTTGGCCACGAGGTGGAACTGCTGAAGCGGTTAATCAACGAGAACAACGCCTGATCCTGATGGCAGGGTAGCCCGCCATTACGACACCGTTCGACTGTCATAATTGAAACCGGCTGCCGTTACGGCGGTCGGTTTTTCTAGTTTTAATTGTGGTTTGACTGTGCTTATTAAAAATGTGGCCGCATGTTGCGTCGCTTGACGCTTCTTTTGTGCTCCATCAGGCGCAAAAAACTGATTTTAGGGATCGGCCGTCACGGCTGGAACGACGAAAGGTACGAGATGGGAAGTTTTTCGACTTGGCATTGGCTCATCCTTCTCGTCCTTTTGGTCATTCCCCTGATTTTCGTTTTCAGGCCACCGCCCGCCGGTCCTAACAGGTTCGGACCATCACCAATGCCCATGACGTTTGGAGAAGCTTTTGCCAGCTTCTTCAGAAACTACGTCAATTTCCGGGGCAGGGCGTCCCGATCGGAATACTGGTTTTCTTTCCTGTTCGTGTCGGCCAGTTCGTTGGGTGTCGACACGATTGACAGTCGTGGGTTCCTAAGCCTGATTTGGTCTTTCGTCCTGTTTTTACCGATGATCGCAGTGTCTGCGCGCCGCCTTCATGACATCAACCGCAGTGGATGGCACCAGCTTCTCTCGGGATTTTTCCCGATCGGTTCCATACTTGTCATCTGGTGGTATTGCACGTCCGGACGAGACGCGACCTGACCTAGGCGATCAGTGGTGTTTCGCTGTTCAGCCCAGGTTCGTCTTGAGGCTCGCGCATCGCGATCCAGAGATGGGTGACGGGGACGAGCAATGTACCGCCGCCAATGATGGCAAAAGGCAAACTTGACCAGCCGCCGTCGCTGACGGCAACAGCCGCCATCACTGTCGTGCTGAAAATAAGCGGCGCTAGCCCACAATAAAAGCCGATCCAAAAATCCCGGCGGTGCATCGATAGCGCAGTTGCGCCCTTGAAGAGATAGATGTGCGACAGCTTTGCCAGTTTCCATAGGGCGATCACACCGGTCACGGACAGCGCCGCGGCTAGGATGACGATCACTGCGATAATGAGGACAGGCGCGGCATCACCGTTCGCATCGCCCAGATAAGCCAAGAGCCAAACAGGACTGAACAGGATCAGCAAGCCGGCATAAGGCGCGCTGATGACCGCCAATAGCCCATAGGTCAGGTAGAAGGGTGCTGCAAAGATAAGTAGTTCAGCGAAATACACGACGCGGGCCACAATCTGCGATGTCGGACGCTCTATCATGGCAAGACCTCCAATGTCTGATCGGCGGCATGCATCTCGCTGCTTAGCCTGCGCCAGTTCTTGGAAGCATAGCGGTGGGCCTGTTTCAGGGCGATCCAGAGCGCCAGTTGCTTAACGGGTGCCAGCCATCCGTTTGCGACGAATTCGCTGCGCCGCTCGACACGTGTCATGTTCGGTCCCATGGAGACCAGAGTGAATTCATCCTCCAGATTGCCGATCCAGTCCTTGCACCACACTGTGCTGCCGATCATGCGATAACGCAGTTTCCGATTTGGGACGTAATCGAGAATGCGCTGATCAATGGTGCCGCGATCCGTGGTGCATTGGCGTGTGTTGCCCACTGCACCATGACCTTCCAGAACCTTGCAACTGACAGGCTTGGGAATGCCGAAGCGAAACAGCAATGGCTTGGAGCTGTCCATTTTGGAGTGGAGAAAATGCGGCCAGATGTGGTGCGGGGCGCTGTTGAAAATCCATTGCGAGTGAATCTGCATGATCTGATCTCCTTCATTTCCACAATTAGGTAATCAACTAAATATAACTCTGTCAACAGTTAGTTGATTGTCTAATTGATTAATGATAGAAAGAGCCATGTCCATTCAGTTGATTTTCGAGGCACTGGCCTCCCCCGTCAGGCGCAAAATCCTGGCTTATGTAGCTCATCACGAGATGAATGCGGGCGATATCGCCGCCCGTTTCGAAATGTCGAAACCGTCGATTTCTCAGCATTTACAATTGCTTGAACATGCGGGTCTGGTGTCGTCGGAAAAACGGGGCAAGTATGTCTATTACCGGCAGGTGTCTGATACGCTTGCCAACAGCCTGACCGGTTTCGTGCAGGATATCTGCCCTATCGGCGCGCCACTGCGGCGCGAAAGTGCGGAGAATGCGCGTAAAGCGAAGGAAAAAGACTTGGGCACTGCATCCGAATAAC
The DNA here is from genome assembly GCF_001422245.1 of Rhizobium sp. Leaf262. GTDB lineage: Bacteria > Pseudomonadota > Alphaproteobacteria > Rhizobiales > Rhizobiaceae > Agrobacterium. The sequence continues at coordinate 334,471 of NZ_LMMM01000016.1, read as the reverse complement.
GGCTATCTCAACACGCCAAATCAGCCACCACCGAGTCCAAAATCAGCATTCCCGATGGCGTCAGCGCAGGCAGGAGTTGCCGATGCGTTCTATGAAACCATTTTGGAAGAGGAAGTCTTTCTTGTCGGGACAAGGTCGCGGACACCGGGTCGCTCTAGTTGGAAAGCGAGCATACGTTCCGTATGCAGCATTTCAGTCGGCGGCGCTGGTCTGATTTGCTCCATATCTTCAATCTTGCTTCGATGACTGGATATCGGCGAGGGCTTGTCTAAGCTTGGACGCCAGCGCTACGTAATCATTACCGGACGATTTGGGGGCATCGGGCCAGGAATAGCCCATGCATGCGGGACGATGGCGTTTGTCTTTCAGTTCGGAATCGTATCTGGGCATGATATGGGCGTGCAGGGCAGGCTCTGCATTTCCCCAGATCTCGTAGTTTATCCGCGCACATTCGGTCACGTTCAGAAGCGCATCACCTACCACAGCCATATCGTTTAAAAATATGAGACGCTCTTGGGCACCAAGATGGTTGAGGCTTGGGACGACAGGGTCCGCAAGCAAAAGACAATAGCCCGGAAGGGGCTGCACGTCGCCAATGACCAGCCAACCTGAAGTCATCCGGGCAATGACGAACGGGTTCGTGCCCGCCCGTGCCATTGCTACCCGTTCCTCGATCAGATTCATGGCTGCCTTTCTTCAAAACACCGGATACCTGGATCACCTTGCGCCCGACAGGACGATTCTTTTTGAATCGACGCGTCATCAACACGCCAGATCAGCTACCACCGAGTCCAGTATCAACATGCCCGATGGCGTGCAGCGCAGGCGGGAGTTGCCGATGCGCTCTATGAAGCCGTGTTGCAACAAGAACTCTTCCTTGTCGGGGTCGAGGTCGCGGCCCGAGAGATCGCTCCAGCGGGCGAGGTCGACACCTTCGCGCAGGCGCAGGCCCATCAACAGCAGCTCGTCGGACTGTTCTTCCACACCCAGCATTTCCTGATCCAGAATGCCATGGCCATCGCGTTCGACGGCCTCGATCCATGTTTCAGGGTGGCGTTCGGTGGCGGTTGCGAGTTTTGCGCTGCCTTTGGTCAGGCGTCCATGCGCGCCGGGGCCGATGCCGGCGTAATCGCCGTAGCGCCAATAGGTGAGGTTATGGCGGCTTTCGGCACCCGGTATGGCGTGGTTGGAGACCTCGTAGGCGGGCATGCCGTGGCGCGCGGTAATCTCCTGCGTTGCCTCATAGAGCAGCGCGGATTGATCGCCATCCGGCACGATCAGCTTGCCTGCCTTGTGCAGACCGTAAAAGGCGGTGCCTTCCTCGATGGTCAGCTGGTAGAGCGACAGGTGATCGACCGCATAGGAAATGGCTTCGACAAGCTCTTTTTCCCATTCCTCGACCGTCTGGTTTGGGCGGGCATAAATGAGGTCGAAGGACATACGCGGGAAGATTTCGCGGGCAAGGCGGATCGCTTTCAGCGCATCGGCCACATCATGAAGCCGTCCCAGAAATTTCAGGTCGCGGTCGTTGAGTGCCTGCACGCCCATCGAGACTCGGTTGACGCCAGCAGCACGGTAGCCGCGAAAACGTTCCGCTTCCACGCTGGACGGATTGGCTTCCATGGTGATTTCGATACCGTCAGGCACATGCCAGAAACGGGCGATGCCATCCAGAATGGCGCCCACGGTCTGTGGGTCCATCAGCGATGGCGTGCCACCGCCCATGAAGATGCTGGTCACGACCTTAGAGCCGCTCAGCTGCCGCATCGTGTCCATTTCCTTGAGGAAAGCGGCAACGAAACGATCCTGATCCACCGGCTTGTGGCGGACATGGCTGTTGAAATCGCAATAGGGACATTTGGCCGCGCAGAAGGGCCAGTGCACATAGATGCCGAAACCGGGCTCACCGGTATCGGGTGCGATCGTTGTGTTGGGGGCAGGGGAGAACCTGCTCCCAAGATCGGTCATCATGCGTTGAGACAGGTTTCGACGAATTTTTTGAAGGCACGGGCGCGGTGGGAGAGAGCCTGGGGATCGCCGGGCTTCCAGCCATGCTTTTCATCGGCGCTCATTTCACCGAAGGTGGTCTCGTAACCTTCCGGCTGGAAAATTGGATCATAGCCGAAGCCGCTCGTGCCACGCGGTGGCCATGCGACCGTGCCTTCGATTTCACCGCGGAAGAACTCCGTATGGCCATCTGGCCAAGCGAGGCACAGCACACTGACGAAGCGGGCCGTGCGGGCGGAAGGATCGGTCGCGCCGCGCTCCTGCAAAGCGTCTTCCACCTTCTGCATCGCCATCGCGAAATCGCGCGTGCCATCCGCTGTCTCGGCCCAATTGGCCGTGTAAACGCCGGGATTGCCATCCAGTGCGTCGATCACAAAGCCACTATCGTCGGACAATGCGGGCAGGCCGGAGGCTTGCGCCGAGGCCAAAGCCTTGATCGCCGCATTTTCCTCAAAGGTCGTGCCGGTCTCGTCAGGTTCTGCGAAATTCAGCTCTGCAGCCGACTTGGCGGAAAAGCCGAAGGGGCCGATGAGATCGGCGATTTCGGCGATCTTGCCCTTGTTATGACTGGCAACGACGATGGTACGTGTATCGAGTTTGCGCATGGTATTCCGCTCCGGATCAGGCAATCGCCTGCTTTTGCAGCTCAACGAGTTCCGCGCAGCCGGTCTTGGCAAGGCCGAGCAGCGTCAGGAATTCCTCTTCCGAGAAAGGTGCGCCTTCGGCTGTGCCCTGAATTTCGACAATGCCACCGGAGCCAGTGATGACGAAATTGGCGTCGGTTTCAGCCGAGGAATCTTCGAGATAGTCGAGATCGATCACCGGTTGGCTGGCGAAAATACCGCAGGAGATGGCGGCGATATGGTCTTTGAGAACCTTCTCGACCTTGATCATGTTGCGGCTTTCCATCCACTTCAGGCAATCGTGAAGGGCAATCCATGCGCCGGTAATGGAGGCCGTGCGGGTGCCGCCATCGGCCTGGATGACATCGCAGTCGATGCTGATCTGGCGCTCGCCGAGTGCCTGAAGATCGACCACGGCGCGCAATGAGCGGCCAATGAGACGCTGGATTTCCTGCGTTCTGCCACCCTGCTTGCCGGACGCGGCTTCGCGGCGCATGCGCTCATGGGTGGAGCGGGGCAACATACCATATTCGGCGGTGACCCAGCCCTTGCCGCTGTTGCGCAACCACGGTGGCGTCTTTTCTTCAAGGCTGGCGGTGACGAGCACATGCGTATCGCCAAATTTGACCAGACAGGAACCTTCGGCGTGCTTGGAGAAATTGCGCTCGAAAGAAACTTTGCGCATCTGATCGGTTTTTCTGCCTGAAGGCCGCATATGGTTCGTCTCCGTTTTGATCTCCGCCTTCTAAGGCCGCGAAACCGGTTTTGCAAAGGAAAAGCGGGCTGGGATTTACCCTGCGCGGAATTTCCGTTTTCACTTAACGACACGAGAGACTATATTCGCTTTGTTACTGACATTATGAAGAGCGAGCGAAATGGGCCTTTCTCCTCCAATCGGAAAAGAACCGGGTGCGTTGCTGGATGATCGCTCGCGCGAAATCTTCCGCCGCATCGTCGAAGGCTATCTGGAAAATGGCGAGCCGCTGGGCTCCCGCAACCTGTCTCGCCTGCTGCCCATGTCGCTGTCTCCCGCCTCCGTGCGCAATGTGATGAGCGATCTGGAAGAGCTGGGCCTCATTTATTCGCCGCATATCAGCGCCGGTCGTCTGCCCACCCAGACCGGATTGCGCTTCTTCGTGGATGCTTTCATGCAGGTGGGCGATCTGCCTGCCGAACAGCGCGCCAGCATCGACCGGCAGATCGGCCCTGTTTCAGGTCGGGAGCAGCCGATTGAGGGGCTGTTGACGGAGGCAAGCCGCATGCTCTCTGGCATGTCGCGTGGCGCAGGTCTGGTGCTGACGACCAAGAGCGACGCGGTGTTGAAACATGTCGAGTTCATTCGCCTCGAGCCGACCAAGGGGCTCGCCATTCTGGTGGGGGGCAACAATCAGGTCGAAAACCGCATCATTGATCTGCCCGCCGGTATCACCTCCTCGCAGCTGACGGAGGCTGCAAACTTCATCAATGCGCATCTGTCGGGCCAGACTCTTCCCGAATTGCGCACGCAACTCTTGCAGCAGAAATCCGAGCTTCAGACGGCGCTCAGCACGCTGGTGCAGGATCTGGTGACGCGCGGTCTTGCGGTGTGGTCCGGCGATAATGAAGAAGGCAAGCTCGGGCGGCTGATCGTGCGCGGACGCTCAAACCTGCTGGAAGGGCTGGCGGGGGAAGAGGACATCGACCGAGTCCGGCTGCTGTTTGACGATCTGGAGCGCAAAGACAATCTGATCGAGGTTCTCAATCTGGCCGAGACGGGTTCCGGCGTCAGAATTTTCATCGGATCGGAAAACAAATTGTTTTCGCTATCCGGCTCATCGCTGATCGTTGCGCCCTACAGGGACGATGAGAACCGCGTGGTGGGCGCCGTGGGCGTGATTGGCCCGACGCGGCTCAACTACTCGCGCATCGTGCCCATGGTCGATTATACCGCCCAGATCATGGCGCGGCTTTCCAGCCAAAGACGCTGATATCGAAAAGACATCATTGAATCCTAGATGGTTTAACTGGCAAGCCTTGATTTTTGCTTGGCAAAGCTCGATATCGGGCGCAACCCCTAACACTAAGCCATTACACATATGAAGCTGGAGAACGTCATGACCGATGACACAAATAAAGCCGGACCTGACGCAGACGTCGTAGACGAGGCTAACGAAGCGGCAACGGCGGAGAACGCTGTGCCCGAGCAGGCAGAGCCCGATCCGATCGATGTGCTGAAGGCCGAAAATGCCGACCTGCGCGATAAATTCCTGCGCCTTGCCGCCGAAATGGACAATCTGCGTCGCCGCACCGAGCGTGAAGTAAAGGATGCCAAGGCCTATTCCGTCGCCGGTTTCGCCCGCGACATGCTGGCCGTTTCCGACAATCTTCGCCGCGCTCTGGAAGCCATTCCCGAGGAACTGAAGACCAATGCCGAAGCGGGCATTACCGGTCTGATCGAAGGCGTCGATATGACCGAGCGCGCCATGCTGTCTGCGCTGGAACGTCACGGCGTGCGCAAGATGGATGTGGAAGGCCAGAAATTCGACCCGAATTTCCATCAGGCCATGTTCGAAATCCCCAACACGGCGGTTCCGAATAACACCGTCGTTCAGGTGGTGCAGGCTGGCTTCACCATCGGTGAACGCGTCCTTCGCCCTGCCATGGTCGGCGTTGCCAAGGGTGGCCCGAAGGGCGAAGTGCCTGTCACGGCAGAGCCGGGCACCAGCAGCGTTAATGAGAAAGACGCTTAACTGCGGTCTTCCGTCATTCCGGCCTTGAGCCGGAATCCAGTCAGCCCAAGTCTTTGGGCTGAAAAAATCCTTCGACCCGACAGACGTCGGGTCACTAGACCCCGGATCAAGTCCGGGGTGACGATCGTTTCAGTCGAAATCACCGCCCAAACTGCCCATCCAGCCAGTCAAACGCATAATCCTGCTGATCCGCTTCGAACACATGGCCGCCCGGCCAGATCTTGCTTTCGAACCGATCCGCCGCATTCCACGCAGTCCAGACGTCTTTCATCTTCCAGAAGGCTTCCGTCACGGACGCAAGCGGGAAGAGCGTGTCCTTCTCCCCTGCGAAGATCAGCATCGGGTTGGGGGCCGAAAGGCTGGCGACATCGGGATAATCCATATGCTGCATCAGGCCGGGATGCGTCATGTGCCAGGCGGAGCCGCCGCGCAGCTGGTTGTTGCCGGGCACCATCAGGCCCTTGGCCGTTGCCATCCAGTTTACCGCGACCGTGGCTGTGATGTCATCGCTGAGGGCTGCTGCCTGCCATGCGCGGAACGCGCCCATGGAAAAGCCGATAGCGGCGACGCGGGCCTTGTCAACCTCTGGCATGCTAGAGAGAAATGCGGCGGCGCGTACATCTTCATACGCCATGGCGCCCGCAAGAGAGCTTCCCATATTGGCGAAATTGGCCGCGAGTGCCTGCTGCGCGTCATAGGTCAGGGCACCGCGATCTCCCCAACCCAGCGCATCGGTCGCCAGAACGACGTAACCGCGACGCGCAAGCACATCGCCCGGGAAGCGGCCCGAAAAGAACTTTTGCGCCCATTGTTCAGACGATGTCAGTTTGCTCTCGTCACCCCATGTCGCAACCAGCTTCTCCTTGCCGATATCGAATTTCGATCCGTGATCATGGTAAAAAACAGCCGCAGGAAAGGGGCCGTCGCCTTTCGGCACCAGTAGCAACGCCATGACGCGATTGTCTTCGGTCAGGTTGAACGCCACCTTGCGGGCGACATAGGAACCGCGATCCACCTCGTCGATGATATGGGGTTCGAATGACGTCTGTTGCGGGGTTTGAAGCGTGAGCTCCCAAAACTTTGCGCGGGCCGCCCGTTTCCATGCCGGGGGATCGGAGACCTGCTGTGACCAGCCCAATGGAAACGTCAATCGCTGCTTTAGTTTGTCCGCAGTTACAGGTAAATGATCGGCTGTCACGCCCTGAGTCTGATAGGCTGTCGTTTCCGCCATCGCTGCCTCGCTACCGCAGGCCGCCATGATTATACCAATCGTCATGATTGTCCGAAGCTCCATGATGTCTCCTCCCACTGTCAGCCATTGCGGAGCCGACAGTCGGAAGGTTTAACAAATCGAGCCGCGATGCAAGACCGCTCAGGCGGCGTTTGCCTGTTCCTGATTGAGGAAGGTGTAGATGGCCGTATCGGATTCGGTCGCGCGTAGTTTGGCAACCAGTTCCGGGTCGCGTAGCACGCGTGCTATACGCGACAGAGCTTTCAGGTGGTCGGCACCAGCGCCTTCGGGCGCAAGAAGAAGAAACACGAGGTCAACGGGCTGATCGTCAAGCGCTTCGAAATCAACTGCGTTTTCCAGACGCGCAAAGACGCCAACGATCGAGTCGATGCTGGCAAGCTTGCCGTGCGGGATGGCGATTCCATGCCCGACGCCGGTCGAGCCGAGCCGCTCGCGCTGCAAGATGACGTCGAAAACTTCCCGTTCCGGCACTCCGGTGATCTTGGAGGCCTTTGCCGCCAGTTCCTGAAGGAGCTGCTTTTTGGAATTGACCTTAAGGGCGGGAATAATCGCATCTTGCTGCAGCAAATCTGCCAACGCCATTCTGTTTATCCTTCATGCCATCGAGACGAACCGGGAGTGCCGCCATGCGGCCGCACCCCCGGTGCCTTGTCAGACTATTCAGTTCTTGATCGTCGCCGCGTCAATCCAACCGATGTTTCCATCGTTGCGGCGGTAAACGATATTCAGTTCCTTGCCCGGGCTGCGGAATAGCAGAACCGGTTCGTCCGTCATGTCCAGCGCCATGACCGCGCTTGCGACCGTCATCGTTTTGACCTGCTTGGAGGTCTCGGCGACGATGGTCGGCGCGAAATCTTCCGGCAGTTCGTCATCTTCGTCTGGCACGGCGTCCATCACCGTGTAGGGGAATTCTTCTAAAATCCCGTTGGACGAAGCACCGTTATGGTGATCCTTCAGTTTTCTCTTATACCTGCGAAGGCGCTTTTCGATACGCGCAGCGGCTGCATCGAAACTCGCCTGCGGGTCATTGGCTTGTCCCGCGGCATGCAACACGATCCCGGTATCGAGATGAATCTTGCAATCGGCATCGAAACGCGCGCCGGATTTCTCCACGGTTACTTGGCCAGAATACCCCCCGTCAAAGTATTTGGTAATCGCCAGGCTAATGTTGTCCTCGATCCTCTGACGGAACGATTCGCCGATATCCATATGTTTACCAGATACACGCACACTCATGGAATTTTTCCTTTTTCAGTGATTTGCGTATACCAGCTTACGTCAAGCTAGGCGCTCATCCAAGCGTTTCGAGTCCGTTTCGGTCTCATTACCGCCTGCCGCAAAAGCGCCCTGTTCTTTTAACGGTTGTTCTGACCCCTGCCCTCTATGCGGCGAGCTTCTAGCCTCGGCGGCAGGAAGAGTCAATTAACATTATTAACATTCTGAAATATATGAATATTTCGTTACGCCGTCGCAACTTTTGCAATTGCTTTCTTTTCCCTACGTCGCTGCACGGACGAGGGGATATTCATGGCTTCACGATATTTTGCGACCGTTCGTCGCGCCAGTTCGACGCCAGTTTTTTTAAGATTTTCCACGATGTCATCGTCCGAAAGCACGGCTTCGGGCGCTTCCTGCGCGATCATATTGCGAATGCGATGGCGCACCGCTTCTGCCGAGTGGCTGTCTCCTCCTTCGACAGCTCCAATCGAAACGCTGAAAAAATATTTCAGCTCGAACAGTCCGCGCGGGGTCAGCATATATTTGCGTGATGTTACACGGCTGACAGTCGATTCATGCATCTTGATCGCATCGGCAACCTGCTTGAGATTGAGCGGGCGAAGATGATCGACACCGTGCAACAGAAAGGCGTCTTGCTGGCGCACGATCTCGCTGGCGACCTTCATGATGGTCTTCGCCCGCTGGTCCAGGCTGCGCGTCAGCCAGCTTGCAGTTTGCATACATTCGGAAATGAACTCGCCGTCCTCGCCCTCGCGCGCCTTGATTTTCGATATCTGGGCAAAATATGTCTGATTGACGAGGACGCGCGGCAGCGTTTCGGGATTGAGCTCGATCAGCCAGCCGCCATCGGAAGAAGGTCTGACGAGAATATCCGGCACGATGGTTTCTGCAATCCCGGCCTCGAAACCCGCGCCGGGTCTGGGGTTCAAGGACCGGATTTCAGCCAGCATGTCCAGAAGGTCGTCCTCGCCAACGCCACACAGCCGTTTGAGTGAAGCGAAGTCCCGCTTGGCCAGGAGCTCGAGATGACCGACGAACGCTTCCATTGCGGGATCGAGGCGGTTCTTCTGCGCCAGTTGAATGGACAAGCACTCACTCAGTGTCCGCGCGAAAATGCCAGGCGGATCGAGCGTTTGAAGCGAGGCGAGCACCACCTCGACATCGGCCATCGGAGTTGAGAGCCTGTTGGAGATCTCACCCAAAGCTTCCGAGGCGATATAACCGGTTTCGTCCAGATAATCGATCAGCGCGTCTGCGATCACCCTGGCCTGGGGCGATGAAACCGTAAACGGCAATTGCTGACCGATATGGTCGCGCAAGCTCGGCTTTCCCGCCACGAAATCATCGAGATCGTAAGCCTCGGCAGACTCTGCCCCCGGCATGGACTTCCACTGACCGACAAGCTCCGGTGCGTCTGCCTTGAGGGCAGCCAGATCGTCGGGAAAGACATTTTCGAAGTTCGTGTCGAGTTGCTCGTTCAGGCTGTCGGCACGGTCGCCGTACCATTCTTCGGAATCATGTCCAGAATCGGAAAACGGTTCGGCAGGTGTGTCTGATTGGCTATAGCTGTCCTCGATTGCAGCAGATGCACTGCCCAAATCGCTGTCGTTTGCCACTATTTCAAGCAGCGGGTTCTTTTCGACTTCCTGGGCGATGAATTGCGTGAGCTCAATATGCGTCATCTGAAGCAGCTGAATGGACTGCATCAGTTGTGGGGTCATGACCAGAGACTGGCTTTGACGCAACAAAAGACTGGCGGACAAGGCCATGGTGGACGCTAAACTCCCATAAACCCCTTCAACGCTCGTATTCTTAAAATAATTGAGCGGTGAAGTCTGAACTGGCCCAAAAATTGCTTTTTATTCTTGTTTGGTCAAGCTCAACTATGGGGCTGGGCGGAAGAATCTTTGCGGGGACTGTCAGGAGGCAGTCGATTTTTTCAGCCTCGATGTCAGAGGCTGAAATTATTACCCAGATACAGTCTGCGGACATCGGCATTGTTGACGATCTCGGACGCGCGGCCATGGGTCAGCACTTCACCGGCATGGATAATATAGGCGCGGTCGATCAGGCCCAATGTTTCGCGGACATTGTGGTCGGTGATCAGAACGCCGATGCCGCGTGCGGTCAGGTGACGGACCAGATTTTGGATATCTCCCACCGAAATGGGGTCGACGCCTGCAAAGGGTTCGTCCAGCAACATGAATGTCGGATCGGTTGCGAGCGCGCGGGCGATTTCCAGACGGCGACGTTCACCACCGGACAGAGCAACCGCCGGTGACTTGCGTAGCTGTGAAATATGAAATTCTTCCAGCAATTCGTCGAGCTTGCGATTGCGCTTCTTCTCGTCGCGCTCATGCACTTCGAGAACGGCAAGAATGTTTTCCTCGACCGTCAGTCCACGGAAGATCGACGCTTCCTGCGGCAGGTATCCAACGCCCAGACGCGAACGGCGATACATGGGCATACCGGTGACGTCGTTGCCGTTGATGGCGATCTTGCCACTATCGACAGGAACAAGGCCGGTTATCATATAGAAGCAGGTCGTCTTGCCAGCACCGTTGGGTCCCAACAAGCCGACGGCCTCGCCGCGGCGCACCACGAGCGACACGCCATTGACGACGCGACGGGTATTATAGGTCTTGGTCAGGCCGTGGGCGATCAGCGTGCCTTCATAGCGCGCCTTGTCACCGGAGGCGATATCCGCTTCCGATGCGCGCGCGGAACCGGCGCCGAACAGCTTTGGAATTGAGAGCATCTTCACAGGGTACGGACTACTGCTTTTTCTGGGACTTGGGGTCAAGCATAATGCGGACGGGTCCGCCACAGCTTTCGAGCTTTGCTTCGCCCGTATTCATCAGCACTGTCAGCTTGCAGCCGGTAAAGACGTTCGTGTCCTGCGAAAGAACGACCTGTTTGCCGGACAGCGTAAAGGTCTGCGATGCCATGTCGAACTCACCCTTGTCGGCCGTTGCCTTCTGGGTGCCGGATGTCAGATATACGGAGTTGTCGACGAAGATCTTGTCGATGTCGGCACCACCACTTGTGATCGAGGAATTGGCAGCAGCGCCATCACCCTTGCTTTTGTAAAGCACAGTCATCTTGCCGGCCTGCAAGGTGGTCGTTCCCTGCACCACCTTTACGTTACCAGTGAAATAGGCCTTGTGCTCCTGATCGCGCACCTCAAGCTGGTCACTTTCGATTGCGATCGGCTGATCGTTGGACAGCTTCATCCCTTCCATACTGCTTGTCGTGCTCTGCGCTGCGGCAGAGCCAGCAAGGCAGGCGAAGGCCATGGCAGCAAAATAGGCGGCATTGGTGCATCGGGCGGGGCGCAAAATCTGCATCATCTGGGTCGGGCTCTCACTTGCCTGCGTTCTGAATGGTGGATGCAGCTATACGAGCTCGTACCTGCCCCGAGAATGTAATTGTTTTGCCATTATCTGCTATGTGCATGCTTTCTGCAACAATCGAACCATCCTTGGTGGTGATGGAGACAGGCGTGTTGCTGTCCATCGTACCGGCTTTCAGGTCGACATTTGCAGACTGGAACTTCGCTTGTATGCCATTGCTGAGATTGATGTCAAAGGGTGCCGTCATTTGCAACCGGTTTGTGGCGCGGTCAAACAGGCCTTCCTGCGCCACCACCTGTGCGACAATGTCGTTCATGGGCACGGCGGCCAGCACTTTTTCCAGCGTCATCAGGTTGGGGCTGGCGATATCCTGCAAGGCCCGTTCGGCGTTCATCGAGTAGTCGAAACCCTTGTTGTTGCGCCCCGCAAGTGCTGGCTTTTCCATGACGATCTTGCCATTTTCTACGGTCGCGCTTTGCAGCGAAACCTCGTCCGGCAGCCATGTACGTGCCAGCGACACAGCAATAAACGTCAATGAGATCAAAGCTGCACCCAACGGGAGGATGATCTTCAGTTTCTTGACGCGCTTGGAGTGGCGCAATGCGAGGGCGTAAGCGCGCGCCTGTCCATCGGACAGAGAAAAACCTGGCGCTGGCTGGCTTAATTGTTCGAGCATCATCCGGATCCGGGGTAAGTCACGTCGCTTTGAGCGGTGTATTAGCGACATTATCAGTGGTTGTAGCTGTTTGGCATGAAGCCGATGCCCTGCCAATATGGTTTTTCTCCGTGTAAGCACAAGAGCTACGATATTTTTATCAAATAAGTCCTTTCTTGTTTGTTTCCGTGCAAGACGTGGCTACAAGGCTGACAAGGGCGGGTTTTGTATGCTGGCGCCCTTCCAGATCGAGGTGAGAAAATGGATCAGATGGCAATCGCAGATCGCAGACAGTTGCGGCGCAAGCTGACATTCTGGCGCATCGCAGCCGTTTTTCTTCTGCTGGCGGGATGTTTCGCGATCTACCGCTTCGCCTTTGCCGAACCGACGAAAAGCGTGCGTCCGCATATTGCCCGCGTCGAAATCAGCGGTCTCATTCAGGACGACACCGAACTTCTGGAGCGCCTGCAAAAGATTGCCGAGAGCGACAGCGCCAAGGGCCTGATCGTCTCCATCTCTTCGCCCGGCGGAACCACCTATGGCGGCGAGCGCATTTTCAAGGCGATCCGTGCTGTTGCCGAAAAGAAGCCGGTCGTTTCCGATGTTCGCACCTTGGCCGCTTCTGCCGGTTACATGATTGCCACCGCAGGTGACACGATCATCGCTGGCGACACCTCGATCACCGGTTCCATCGGCGTTATCTTCCAATATCCGCAGGTGAAGCCTCTGCTCGACAAGCTCGGCGTCTCCTTGCAGGAGATCAAGTCGTCGCCGATGAAGGCGGAGCCATCGCCCTTCCATGAGCCACCCGAGGAATCCAAGACCATGATCCGCAACATGGTTATGGACAGCTATAGCTGGTTCGTAGATCTCGTGGCAGATCGCCGCAAGCTGCCGCGCGAAAACGTGCTAAAGCTTGCCGATGGTTCGATTTTCACCGGTCGTCAGGCCGTGGCCGTGAAGCTCATCGACACGCTGGGTGGCGAAAAAGAAATTCGCAGCTATTTCGAAAGCCGCAACGTTGCCAAGGATCTGCCCATCGTCGAATGGACGGCTCCTCCCAAACGCTCGCCATTTTCACTCTTCAGTCTTGCGGGCATTGCTCAAATGCTCGGATATGACGAATTTTTGCCATTCAACGTGCCTCGCCAGCTGGGTGCCGACAAGTTGTTTCTTGACGGTCTTGTTTCGGTTTGGCAGGTTGGTGACCATTAAAAATCCAATTCTTTCAGGGGGCAACCGTGATTAAGTCTGAACTGGTGCAGATTGTCGCTGCGCATAACCCGCATCTTTACCACCGGGACGTGGAAAATATCGTCAACGCTGTGCTCGATGAGATCACGGATGCGTTGGCAGCGGGCAACCGTGTGGAGCTGCGTGGCTTCGGTGCCTTTTCAGTCAAGAATCGACCCTCGCGTTCCGGACGGAACCCGCGCACGGGTGAGTCCGTTTTTGTCGAAGAAAAATGGGTACCCTTCTTCAAGACCGGCAAGGAGCTGCGCGAGCGTCTCAACCCCGGCATGAGCGACGTCGAAGACGAAGACTAAGTCCGGTGCGCAGATCGTTTGGCGATTTTGCGCTTTGGAGAACGGTTGAGACCGAGCAGTCGGGCTCCTATCTGACGTCCATGCAGGTTTGTCTGAAGGCCCCTAAAGACGGAGTATCGTTGGATGTCTAAGAAGATCGTCAATCTCGTGGTTCTGGTGCCGCTCGCCATCATTCTGGTGGTGTTGTGCGTGGCCAACCGGCAGGCCGTGACACTCGCGCTCAATCCGTTCCGGCCCGATGACAGCGTTCTGTCCTTCTCGGCACCGTTCTTCGTCTTCATCTTCCTCGCCGTCATTTTCGGTGTGTTTCTCGGTTCTCTTGTCACGTGGTTCTCGCAGGGCAAATATCGCAAGCGCGCCCGCACCGAAGCCAAGGAGGCCGTGCGTTGGCATGATGAAGCCAACCGGCAGAAGGCGGCAGCCAATGCGGTGGTCATCGCCCCGTCCACGGATGCGCGCATCGCTGCCAAGTGAGGTCTCCAGGACGTGATGGGTGTTGAAACCGCAGCCCTTTGATAATATTGCGCTGTGATGCTATTCGCTGTCGCATAAGAGTCTGTTTGGAAACTCGGCGGCGGAGAACCGGCGGGTGATTTTTGTGGCTGACAAGGAGAAGATCGTAGGCGATATCATGTGATATCGGCAAGATTTTCGACGCAGTCAGGCGCAAAAAAGCGCCGCTGGGTCGACCCGTCCGATGTTTTCAAACAGACTCTAGAATGCGGTCAGACTTGGAAAGAACCCCGTTGAAGAAAAAAGACAACCGCCCGGGCGCCAAGTCGCGCGCGGGGCAGGAACCCCGGCAGCGCAATGCCGGTAAACCGGCAAGACAAAAAGAGACCGCTCCCCGCAGCCGCGCGCCGGACCATGTCCGCGCTGCCGCCAGCGCGCCATCCAAACCCGGCAAACCCGTTGCGAAAGCGGGCGCTCAGGACAGTGTGAAGGTCAAGATTGCCCCGCAAGAGACGGAACAGGTTCCACCACGCCCTCTCAAGCAGCGGGCCGGCGATCTGCCGGGCGAACAGGTTCCAGTGATCCTGGAATCGCTGGGCGCAGGTGATTTCCACCTGATCGACACCGGCAACGGGCTGAAGCTGGAGCAATATGGCAATTACCGCATCGTGCGGCCCGAGGCACAGGCGCTGTGGCGTCCGAGCCTGCCCGAGCGTGTCTGGGAAAACGCCGATTCCATCTTCACCGGCGATACGGATGAAGACGGCATGGGCCGCTGGCGCTTTCCCAAGGAGCCGCTGGGCGAAACATGGCCACTCTCTCTCCTCGGCGTCAATTTCCTCGGTCGTTTCACCGCCTTTCGCCATGTCGGCGTCTTCCCGGAACAGATTGTTCACTGGGAATGGCTGAAACACACGATCGAAACGGCGGGTCGCCCGCTCAAGGTTCTCAATCTCTTTGGTTATACCGGTGTCGCCTCGCTGGTGGCGGCGGCTGCCGGTGCGGAAGTCACCCATGTGGATGCTTCCAAGAAGGCGATTGGCTGGGCGCGGGAAAATCAGGCACTGGCGGGGCTGGAAAATGCCCCGATCCGCTGGATTTGCGAAGATGCGATGAAGTTCATCCAGCGCGAAGAACGGCGTGGCAACACCTACGACGTTATTCTCACTGATCCGCCGCACTTTGGCCGTGGCACCCATGGCGAGATCTGGCAGCTGTTCGACCATCTGCCGCTGATGCTGGATGTTTGCCGCGATATCCTGTCGCCCAAGGCGCTGGGTCTGGTGCTGACGGCCTATTCGATCCGCGCCAGTTTTTACTCCATGCATGAGCTGATGCGCGAAACCATGCGCGGAGCAGGCGGCGAGGTTGCCTCGGGCGAACTCGTCATCCGCGAGGCCGGTCTTGACGGCAAGACCCGGGGCCGTGCGCTTTCCACCTCTCTCTTCAGCCGCTGGGTGCCGAAATGATCGATGACCGCCGTGAAAACAGACCGGGCCGGGTAGGGCAGGTCAAAGAGGTCACCAGCCTTGCCAACCCCATCATCAAAGACATCAAGAACCTGACCCAGAAGAAGGGCCGGGAAGAAACCGGCACCTTCATGGCCGAAGGGCTGAAGCTGGTCATCGACGCGCTGGAGCTGGGTTGGACAATCCGCACTTTGGTTTACGCGAAAAATGCCAAGGGCAAGCCGCTGGTCGAGCAGGTGGCGACGAAGACCGTCGCGTCCGGCGGGCTGGTTCTGGAAGTGACGGAAAAAATCCTGTCCTCCATCACCCGTCGCGACAATCCGCAGATGGTGGTCGGTATTTTCGATCAGAAATGGACGCCGCTGAAGGACATCCAGCCGCAGGACGGCCAGACTTTCATTGCGCTCGACCGTGTGCGCGACCCCGGTAATCTCGGCACCATCATTCGCACCGCCGATGCGGCGGGTGCATCCGGCGTGATCCTCGTTGGTGATTGCACGGATCCGTTTTCGCTGGAAACAGTCCGCGCCACCATGGGTTCGGTCTTTGCCACGCCGGTTGCGCATGCGACGGTGGAGGAGTTTCTGGCCTGGAAGAAATCAGCTGGTGTCAGCGTCGTCGCCACCCATCTTGCCGGGTCTGTCGATTACCGGACCATCGATTACAAGCGCAAGCCGACCGTGATCCTGATGGGCAACGAACAATCCGGCCTGCCGCCGGAACTGGCTGCGAAGGCAGACCAGCTGGCGCGCATTCCCCAGCAGGGGCGTGCCGATTCTCTTAATCTGGCGATTGCAACGGCCGTCATGCTGTTTGAAGCCCGCCGTCATCTTCTCGAACTCGCACCGGTAAAATGATGGCAAAGCCCGCTCTGTTCTCCAAGCCCATTCCGGCCATCGCGCTGATCGTCTTTGCGCTGATCGCAGACCAGATCATCAAGCTTCTGGTGGAAGCCTATCTGCCCCTGCAGCAGATGGTGCCGGTGATGCCTTATCTGGCGCTCTACCGCACCTATAATCTGGGCGTTGCCTTTTCTATGATGGCTGACATGGAAGGCTGGTTCATCGTGACGATGCGGCTTGTCATCGTCGCCTTTGTCATATGGCTGTGGCGCAAGACGGACAAGGACCGCACCTTCGCTCATCTGGGCTTTGCGCTCATCATTGCCGGTGCCGCAGGCAATATCTTCGACCGTTTTTTATACGGCCATGTGATCGATTATATTCTCTTCCACACCGACACTTGGTCCTTTGCGGTGTTCAATCTGGCCGATAGCTTCATCACGATCGGTGCCGGTTGTGTCATTCTGGATGAGATATTGCACGCCAGAGCAACCCAGCGCGCTAAAAACGAGGAACGCTAAAAATTTAGCGTTCAAGCCAAGCCAATCCAAACGGCTGGCGTGTTAGCTTTTGGTCATGAGCGAACTGGCGAAACTGAAAGAGCAGCTTTCCGAAGCCTTCGGCCCGACTGAGGCGGATGCGGTTTCTCCGGTCGTTTCGAAAAAAGTGCGTTCGCAAGAGGCCGACGCTCTTCCTTTCTATAACAAAATTCTGCGCCGGGTGACGCTGTTCACCGCTGGTTGCGGCTTTGCTTTCGCAAGCGCTGTCTATCTGGGTGGAAACGCCGCACTTTATATGGCCGCACTGTCGGTCGCCATCTGCGTATCCTGCGCGCTCTATATGATGGTCCGGTCCTCCATGCTGCGGCAGGCATCCGTGCGCGATGCCAGGATCATCGAAGCGCGGCAGATGCAGAATGCGGCGCTGATGGCTGAAATCCATGAGGCGATGGGCGATATCGTCGTAACACGGGATATGGAGCGACGCATTCTGCACGCCAATGCCGCCTTTTGCGAAATGGCCGGCTGTGCAGCTCCGCGCGGCAAGACCTGCGAGGAAATCGGCATTGCCTTTCGCCCCGGTGGAAAGGCGCATTGCTACGATGTGGAGATAGCAACGCCCTATGGCCAGCGCATCTTCACCTGGCACGATGTGGTCGCCAATGATTCCTCCAGCAGCCGTCTGGTCATCAGCAGCATTGCCCGCGATATCACCGATGAGCGGGCAGCACTGAGGGCGCGTGAGGATGCAAGACTGCGCGCTGAAAATGCCAATGCCGCCAAGGGCAGGCTGCTGGCCACGGTCAGCCACGAAATCCGCCTGCCGCTGTCGGGCATTCTGGGCATGAACCATCTTCTGTCGCAGACGAAGCTCAGCCATGAGCAGCGCAACTATCTGGATGGCATGCGCCAGTCAGGTCAGGCGCTGGTGCAACTGGTGGAGGATCTGCTGGACTTCTCCACCATGGAAGCGGGACGTTTCCGGCTCAATCCACGCGCGGAGAACCTGCGCCAGCTGATCGAAAGCGTGGTGGAAATGCTGTCCCATCGCGCCCATGAAAAAGGCATCGAAATCGCCTCCATCGTCGCACCCGACGTGCCGGACTATCTGGATTTCGACCCGGCCCGCCTCCGTCAGGTTCTCTTCAACCTCATCGGCAATGCGGTGAAATTCACGAGCAAGGGTGGCGTGCTGGTACAGGCCTCCATGCAGGGCGACACGCTGTCGATTGCCGTTGAAGACACCGGCCCCGGCATGAGCAAGACCGAACAGGCCCGCATTTTCGGAGAGTTCGAGCAGGCGGGCTCCACCTCGCAACGCAGCGCTGGCACCGGGCTTGGCCTTGCCATCTCCGCCCGCATCATCCGTGAATTCGGCGGTCAGCTGTCTGTGACAAGCAAGAAGGGTAAGGGCAGCATCTTCACGCTGACCTTCAAGGCAGGCTCCGCCACGGCATCGGCAGGGCCTTCCAGCCGTATCGGTGTGCTACGCAGATCGAATGTCCTCCTGCTTGCCCCCGCAGGCATTGCTGCAAACGCCACCATCGAATCGATACAGGCGCTTGGCGGCGAGTGCATGTTGGTCTCGACACCACGTCAGCTGGAAGCGCTGCGGTCGAAAGCTTTAGTCGATCTGGACCGCGTCACCGATATCATCATCGATCACCGCGTCGCACCGGAGTTTCGCGAGAGCCTCCATAACTGGCCCGTCGTGGTGGATCGGACGGTGCGCCACATCCTTCTCGTCAATCCGGAAGACCGCGCCTCGCAGCAGCAGGAAGATTTCGACGCCTGGCTGATCAGGCCGCTGCGGGAAAAGTCGCTGACGGATGTGCTGTGCGGTCGCCTGCGCGGTGTGGAGCGACGCGACGCCATCAACGACAACAATCATCCCGGCCTCGGTTTCTTCTCCATGCTGGATGAGAAATCCCACGACCTCGATGTTCTCGTGGCCGAGGATGATCCGGTCAATGCCCGTATCCTGCTTGCAGTGCTGGAAAAATCCGGCTGCACGGTACGGCTGGTGAGCGATTTCGAGGCTCTGTCTGCCGCTCTCGGTGGTGCTGAGACATTGCCCGATCTGGTCATTTCGGATTTGAGCATGCCAGGTGGCGACGGGCTGCAAGTGCTGCCACGCCTCTGCGCCTCGCTGGCGGGTAAAAGCACGCCTGTGATGGTGCTGAGCGGCGATACGACGCCGGATACCAAATCGGCTTTGCTGCTTGCCGGCATCGCCGCCGTGCTGGCAAAACCCGTGGAGCCGAAGCGGCTGATCGAGGAAGTGCTGCGGTTGTTTCCCCAAAAAAGCACAGGCAGATTTTAGATTTGATCTGCGGGCCGTTACGCGGCTAACTGTCACTGTTTTGTCGTCAATAAGTGATTTATGACAGTCAGAACCAAACGGTGGTGGGACGATTCTCCATGATCACGGAAATTCTCGAACACGACATTCGCGAGCGAAATGTCATCACCAGCGCCCGTCCCGTTTCGCAGACGCGCAACGACGACGTCTTCGGCCGTATCGGCCCGTTGGAAACGCGGCTTGCGCGCAATGACCGCGAAATCGACGCAGCGCAACATGTCCGCTTCCGCGTTTTCGTGGAAGAAATGGGCGCGAGACTCCCTGCTGACGCCATGCGCCGCAACCGCGATGCCGACGCATTCGACGCCGTCTGTGACCATCTGTTGGTCCTCGACAATTCCATCGAAGGCGACACCGAAGACCAGATCGTCGGCACATACCGTCTGCTGCGGCAGGAAACGGCCTTTGCCCATAACGGTTTTTACTCCGCCAGCGAATTCGATATCGAAGGGCTGATCGCCCGTCATCCGGGCAAGAGCTTCATGGAACTGGGCCGCTCCTGCGTGCTGCCGGAATATCGCACCAAAAGAACGGTGGAACTGCTTTGGCAGGGCAACTGGGCCTATGCCGTGCGCCACCGCATGGATGCCATGATCGGCTGCGCCTCCTTCCCCGGCGTGCAGCCGGAAGCGCACGCGCTGGCGCTCTCGTTCCTGCACCATACCTGTGGCGCAAAGGGTGACTGGGCGGCGCAAGCCTTGCCTGAACTCTACCGCGAAATGGACATGATGCCGATGGAGGCCATCAACCCACGCCGCGCACTCTTCGCCATGCCGCCGCTGATCAAGGGCTATATGCGCCTCGGTGCCATGTTCGGCTCCGGCGCCGTCGTCGATCACGCCTTCAACACCACGGATGTTCTGGTCATCCTGCCGGTGTCTTCGATTGCGGGCCGCTACATCAATTATTACGGCGGCGACGCCTATCGCTTCACGGGTTGATGCTTTCCGGCCAAGCTTCCTGTGGGCAGGTGGCTTCTATGTGTTGTCCTGATGGGGCGGGGCCGTTAGTCTCTGCGCTCGTTTCCCGCAACACATAGCGATGTTGAAAAGCCATTGACGGACGTTCACTCCACTGCCTCGCTCATATCCGAGGAGAGCCGCGCCTCGGCCACTCCGATGATGGAGCAATATATCGAGATCAAGGCGAACAATCCCGGTTCGCTGCTCTTCTATCGCATGGGCGATTTCTACGAGCTGTTCTTCGATGATGCGGCGGAAGCTTCGCGGGCGCTGGGCATTACGCTGACCAAGCGCGGCCAGCATCTGGGGCAGGATATTCCCATGTGCGGCGTGCCGGTGCATGCAGCCGATGATTATCTGCAAAAGCTGATCCTGCGCGGTTACCGCGTGGCGGTGTGCGAGCAGACGGAAGACCCGGCGGAGGCCAAGAAGCGCGGCTCGAAATCCGTGGTGCGGCGCGATGTCGTGCGGCTGGTGACACCCGGCACGCTGACCGAAGAAAAGCTGCTTTCGCCAACGGAATCCAATTATCTGATGGCGCTGGCGCGTATCAGGGGCAGCGGCGATGCTCAGTTCGCGCTGGCCTGGATCGATATTTCCACCGGCGTTTTCCGCCTGGCCGAAACGACGCTGACGCGGCTTCTGGCTGATATCTGGCGCATCGATCCGCGCGAGTTGATCGTCGCCGACAGCCTGTTTCATGACGAAGAGCTGAAGGCCACCTTCGATGTGCTAGGCCGCGTGGCCGTGCCGCAACCTGCCGTTCTGTTCGATAGTGCGACGGCGGAAGGCCGTATCGCGCGCTATTTTGGCGTCACGACGCTGGATGGCTTCGGCACGTTTTCCCGCGTCGAAATGGCCGCTGCTGCCGCAGCCGTTGCCTATGTCGAGAAAACCCAGATTGCCGAGCGCCCGCCTTTGGCAGCACCCGAACGGGAAAGTGCGGCCTCCACCCTCTTCATTGATCCCGCCACCCGCGCCAATCTGGAACTGACCAAGACGCTATCGGGCGAGCGTGATGGATCGCTACTGCACGCCATCAACCGCACTGTTACGGGCGGCGGAGCGCGGTTGCTGGCAGAACGGCTGATGTCGCCGCTGACGGATGCCGACAAGATCAATGCGCGGCTGGATGCCGTCGCCTATCTGCTGGATGATGTGTCGCTGTCCGATGGCTTACGCGATGCGTTGAAGCAGGTGGCGGATATGCCGCGTGCGCTGTCGCGTCTGGCGCTGGATCGTGGAGGGCCACGGGATCTCGGTGCCATCAGGATCGGGATTTCCGCCGCCGCCCATGTTGCGGAACTGCTGGATCAGGGCCTGTTGCCGGATGAACTGGCGGATGCACTTGCCGCGCTGAAAGCGCTGCCGACGACGCTGGAAGCGATGCTCGCCGCCACGCTTGCCGATGAATTGCCTTTGCTGAAGCGCGATGGCGGTTTCGTTCGCGAGGGCTCCAACCCGGAACTGGACGAGATCAGGGCGTTGCGCGACCAGTCCCGCCGGGTCATTGCCGGGTTGCAGCTGCAATATTCCGAAGAGACGGGCATCAAGTCTCTGAAGATCAAGCACAACAATGTGCTGGGTTACTTCATCGAGGTCACGGCAGGCAATGCCGATGTGATGACGACGGGTGATGAGGCCAAAGCCCGCTTCATCCACCGCCAGACCATGGCCGGTGCCATGCGCTTCACCACGACGGAACTCGCCGATCTGGAAAGCCGCATCGCCAATGCCGCCTCTCAGGCGCTCACCATCGAATTGCAGGCTTTCGAGCAGATGGTGCGGGCCGTCGTTTCCCATGCCGAAGCGATCAAGGCGGGGGCGTTGGCGCTTGCGGCCATCGACGTTGCCACCAGCCTTGCCTATCTCGCCGCCGAGCAGGCCTATTGCCGCCCGGTGGTCGATGGTTCGATGATGTTCGACATCAAGGGTGGACGCCACCCGGTGGTGGAACAGGCGCTGCGCCGCCAGTCGTCAGGGCCGTTCATCGCCAATCATTGCGATCTTTCGGCGGTGAATGGCAATCGCAACGGCGCGATCTGGCTGCTGACCGGTCCGAATATGGGCGGTAAATCGACCTTCCTGCGCCAGAACGCGCTAATCGCCATTTTAGGCCAGATCGGTTCCTTCGTGCCGGCGCAAGCGGCCCATATCGGCATTGTCGACCGGCTGTTTTCCCGCGTCGGCGCATCGGATGATCTGGCGCGCGGGCGCTCCACCTTCATGGTGGAAATGGTGGAAACCGCTGCCATTCTCAATCAGGCAACAGATCGGTCGCTGGTTATTCTGGACGAGATCGGTCGCGGCACGGCGACCTTCGATGGCCTTTCGATTGCCTGGGCGGCTGTTGAACATCTGCATGAGGTCAACCGCTGCCGTGGACTTTTCGCCACCCACTTCCACGAATTGACGGTTCTGTCGGAAAAGCTCGGTCGCTTGTCCAACGCCACCATGAAGGTGCGCGAGTGGGAAGGCGACGTGATCTTCCTGCACGAGGTGGGGCCGGGTGCGGCGGATCGATCCTACGGTATTCAGGTGGCAAGGCTGGCAGGCCTTCCGGCGTCCGTCGTGGAGCGGGCGCGGACGGTTCTGACACAGCTGGAAGATGCCGACCGCAAGAACCCGGCCAGCAAGCTGATCGACGATCTGCCGCTGTTTCAGGTGGCGGTGCGGCGCGAGGAAAGCCGCAGCCATGGCAATTCCAAGGTGGACGAGGCTTTAAAAGCACTCAACCCGGATGAGATGACCCCGCGTGAAGCGCTGGATGCGCTTTATGCGCTCAAGAAACAACTTGGCAAGGCTTGAGCCTTACAGTGCCCCTTGTGAAGGGGCATTGAACTTTTAAGATGCGCATCGTGCCTGTCCATCACGCCCTAAAATCGTTATAGGGCTATGCCAAAACTATAGCCCGTATGAAATGGATATCGGCATCAATGGCCACGAAAGACCTGGATTTCTCCGCAATACTGGATGTCGATGCGCTGAAGCAGGAATGCGAAGCCGTGTTTCAGGGCGATGGGCAGCGCGTGTCGGATGTGCGTGCCGACCTTTTGCCGATCTTCAAGAAAGCCAGCGCGCAGGGCCGCGACAAGGCACGCGAACTTCTGGACACCGAAGGCGGCGGCATTGATTGCGCGCGCCGAATTTCCTGGCTTCAGGATCGGTTGATCGAAGTTCTCTATGATCTGGCCTGCACTTACGTCTATCCCAAGGATGCGCCACAGGTGGCCATAACAGCCGTTGGCGGTTACGGGCGTGGCACGCTGGCACCGGGTTCCGACATCGACCTGCTGTTCTTGCTGCCGCCCAAAAATATGCCTGACATGAACAAGGCGATCGAGTTCGTTCTCTACATTCTCTGGGATATCGGCTTCAAGGTGGGCCATGCCACGCGTTCTGTGGATGAATGCATTCGGCTGTCGAAGGCCGATATGACAATCCGCACCGCGATCCTCGAAATGCGCTCCATCTGCGGCAAGCAATCGCTGGCGGATGAGCTGGAGCGTCGTTTCGAAACGGAAGTCGTTACCAATAGCGGCCCCGAATTTATCGCCGCCAAGCTTGCCGAGCGCGACCAACGCCACCGCAAGGCGGGTGATACGCGCTATCTGGTGGAGCCCAACGTCAAGGAAGGCAAGGGCGGCCTGCGTGACCTGCACACGCTGTTCTGGATTGCCAAATATTATTACCATGTGCGCGACACAGCCGAATTGGTGAAGCTGGGCGTGCTGTCGAAGCGCGAATTGAAGCTGTTCGAAAAGGCCGACGATTTTCTCTGGACCGTGCGCTGCCAGATGCATTTCATCACCGGCAAGGCGGAAGAGCGGCTGTCCTTCGATATTCAGCGCGAAATCGCAGCAGCACTCAACTACCAGCCGCGCCCCGGCCTGTCTGCGGTCGAACGTTTCATGAAGCACTATTTCCTCGTGGCCAAAGATGTGGGCGATCTGACCCGCATTCTCTGCGCGGCACTGGAGGACAAGCAGGCCAAGGATGTTCCGGGCCTGTCGGGCGTGTTCAGCCGTTTTGCCCATCGCCTGCGCAAAATTCCCGGCTCCGACCAGTTCGTGGAAGATCGCGGCCGCATTGCGCTCGCCAATGCCGATGTGTTTCGCAACGATCCGGTCAGCATCATCCGCCTGTTTCATGTGGCCGATATCAACAATCTGGAACTGCATCCAGATGCACTGCGTGTGCTGACCCGCTCGCTCGCTCTGATCAATCACGAGCTTCGCGACAATGAGGAAGCCAACCGGCTGTTCCTCTCCATCCTGACCTCCCGGCGCGATCCTGCGCTGACGCTGCGGCGTATGAACGAGGCGGGTGTTCTGGGCAAATTCATCCCGGAATTCGGCAAGATCGTCGCGATGATGCAGTTCAACATGTATCACCACTATACTGTCGATGAGCATCTGATCCGCTCCGTTGCCGTGCTGTCGGAAATCGAAAAAGGGCAGGCTGTCGATACGCACCCGCTGGTCAACCAGCTGATGCCCGGGATCGAGGATCGCGATGCGCTCTACGTCGCCGTACTGCTGCATGATGTGGCGAAGGGTCGGCAGGAGGATCACTCCATTGCCGGTGCCCGCGTTGCACGCAAACTGTGCCAACGCTTCCGGCTCACCAGCAAGCAGACCGAAACGGTGTTCTGGCTGATCGAGCAGCATCTGTTGATGTCGATGGTGGCGCAGACCCGTGATCTTCACGACCGCAAGACGATCACCGATTTTGCCGACAAGGTGCAGTCCATGGAGCGGCTGAAAATGCTGCTGATCCTCACCGTCTGCGATATCAGGGCCGTGGGACCGGATGTGTGGAACGGCTGGAAGGGCCAGCTTCTGCGCACGCTCTATTATGAAACCGAGCTTCTGCTCTCCGGCGGTTTCTCGGAAACATCGCGAAAAGAACGCGCCAAGATTGCCCGTCAGGCGCTCTATGATTCGCTGACGGACTGGGGCCAGAAGGCACGGCGCAAATATACCGGCCTGCATTACGAGCCCTATCTCTTGTCGGTCGATCTGGAAGACCAGATCCGCCACACGCGGTTTTTGCGCGAAGCGGACAAGCAGGAAAAAGCGCTATCGACCATGGTGCGCACCCATTCCTTCCACGCTATTACGGAAATCACCGTGCTGGCGCCCGACCATCCACGCCTTCTGTCCATCATTACGGGCGCCTGTGCTGCTGCCGGGGCCAACATTGCCGACGCGCAAATCTTCACGACGTCAGATGGGCGCGCGCTCGATACCATCCTCATCAACCGCGAATTCCCAATCGATGAAGACGAGACGCGGCGGGCCAACAATATCGGCAAGATGATTGAAGAGGTTCTGGCGGGCAAGAAGCGCGTTCCTGAGATCATCGCGACCCGCACCAAGGGCCGCAAGAAAAGCAAGACCTTCAACATTCCGCCATCCGTTACCATCTCCAACGGTCTTTCCAACAAGTTCAGCGTGATCGAAGTGGAATGCCTCGACCGCACCGGCCTGTTGGCGGATATGACGGCGGTTCTGGCCGATCTGTCGCTGGATATCACCTCTGCCCGCATCACCACCTTCGGTGAGAAGGTCATCGACACCTTCTATGTGACCGACCTCTTCGGCCAGAAGGTCATGACCGATAACCGGCAGGCGAGCATCGCTTCGCGGCTGAAGGCTGTCATGGCCGAGCAGGAAGACGAATTGCGAGACCGCATGCCGCCCGGCATCATCGCTCACCCCGATGTCGCGGCTCTGCCCGCTTCACTCACCGCGAAGGCTTGAAAACATCATGGGTTTGATTGCCAAATTCGCAACCGTCGGCACCGCGACGCTCGGTAGCCGGCTATTCGGCTTCGTCCGTGAAATGCTGATGGCCGCTGCCGTGGGCACCGGCCCGGTGGCGGATGCCTTCAATGCTGCCTTCCGTTTTCCCAACACCTTCCGCCGCCTGTTTGCCGAAGGCGCCTTCAACTCCGCCTTCGTGCCGCTGTTTGCCAAGGAAATCGAAGCCAATGGCATGGAGGGCGCAAAGCGCTTTTCGGAAGAGGTCTTCGGTGTTCTCTTCACGGTGCTGATGGCGCTGACGATCGTCATGGAACTGTCGATGCCCTTCATCGTGCGGACGGTGATTGCGCCGGGCTTCGTTGAAGACCCGACCAAGTTCGACAACACCGTGCGTCTCGCAACCATCATGTTTCCCTATCTCGCCTGCATGTCGCTGGCGGCAATGATGGGCGGCATGCTGAATTCGCTGCATCGGTATTTTGCAGCGGCGATTGCGCCGGTTTTCCTTAATATTATTCTGATCGGCGTGCTCGGCGTGGCCTGGTGGAAGAGCTACGATCCGCTCCAGGTCGGCTATGCCCTGTCCTGGGGGGTGATGGCCGCCGGTTTCGTGCAACTGGCCATCGTCTGGATTGCCGTGCGCCATGCCGGTATCAAGATCGGCTTTCGCCGCCCACGCATGACCGGCAATGTCAAACGCCTGCTGGTGCTGGCGCTACCTGCCGCCATTACCGGCGGCATTACCCAGATCAACCTTTTGATCAACACCAATATCGCATCCGGCAAAGAGGGCGTCATCTCCTCGCTCGCCTATGCGGATCGCATCTATCAGCTGCCGCTCGGCGTCGTCGGCATTGCGGTGGCGACCGTGCTGCTGCCTGAACTGGCGCGCGCTCTGCGCGGCGGCCATCAGGTGGAAGCGGCCAATCTGCAAAACCGCTCCGTCGAATTCGTGATGTTCCTGACCTTGCCAGCCGCAGCCGCCCTGCTTGTCATGGCCGAACCCATCGTGCGGTTCCTGTATGAGCGCGGCAATTTCTCGCCCTCCGCGACCATTACGGTTGCGCAAATCCTCGGCATTTACGGGCTTGGGCTTCCTGCCTTCGTGCTGATCAAGGCCTTCATTCCCGGCTTCTTCGCCCGCGAAGACACCCGCACGCCGATGATTTTTGCCGCCGTTTCTGTGGTCGTCAACGTATCGCTGGCGCTCACTTTGTTCCCGTTCTATGGCGGGCCGGGCATTGCAACGGCGGAAATCACCGCAGGCTGGGTCAACGCCGCCCTTCTCTTCGGCATGCTGCTGTGGCGCGGCCACTGGAAGCTCGACATTCCGCTTCTGACCCGCATTCCTCGACTGCTGTTTGCAGCGGCGGTCATGGCCATCGCCATCCACTATGCGCTGGCCTATCTCGCCTTCGAACTGTCATCCGCATCGTCTATCGCGGTGCGGGCCGGAACGCTGGTCGGCCTCGTTTTTGCAGCGATGATCCTTTATTTCGGACTGGCCTTCCTTACGGGTGGTTCAAGTCTTGCCATGGTCAAACGCGGATTGAAGCGTCGGCAGGCCAAGAAGGAAACTCCGGCGGAGACGACCGAAACCCCTTGATTGCAGGCTGTTGCGGGTGCATAAGCGCGGCCAATTTGAAACCGAGTCCGAAACCCAGTCTGAAACATAGGGCAAGGCCCTCCACAAGCCTTTTCGAGGATGATCATGAACGCATTCAAGCCGCTGGTTTTCTCAGGCGTCCAGCCGACCGGAAACCTCCATCTCGGCAATTATCTCGGTGCCATCCGCAAATTCGTTGCGCTTCAGCAAGACAATGACTGCATCTACTGCGTCGTGGATATGCACGCCATTACAGCCCAGCTGGTGCATGCAGACCTGAAGGCGCAGACGCGTTCGATTGCGGCGGCCTTCATTGCGGCGGGCATCGATCCGGTCAAGCACATCGTCTTCAACCAGTCGGCGGTGCCGCAGCATGCGGAACTG
Organism: Rhizobium sp. Leaf262; assembly: GCF_001422245.1. Lineage (GTDB taxonomy): Bacteria > Pseudomonadota > Alphaproteobacteria > Rhizobiales > Rhizobiaceae > Agrobacterium. Next base: position 306,720 of record NZ_LMMM01000016.1, on the reverse strand, counting down.
GCATGGGTGTTCAACTGTGTGGCGCGCATCGGTTGGATGGAGCGTATGACGCAGTTCAAGGATAAGTCCGGCAAGAATGCCGAACAGGTCTCGCTGGGTCTGCTCGCCTATCCAAGCCTGATGGCTGCCGACATTCTGGTCTATCGCGCGACCCATGTTCCTGTCGGTGACGATCAGAAGCAGCATCTGGAACTGGCGCGCGATATCGCCCAGAAGTTCAACATCGATTTCGGTGCCAATATTCGTAACGCTGGCCTTGGCGTCGATATCACCGTGGGTAATGAGCCGGTTCATGCCTATTTCCCGATGGTGGAGCCGCTGATCGGTGGTCCGGCACCGCGTGTCATGTCCTTGAAGGACGGCACGAAGAAAATGTCGAAGTCCGATCCGTCCGACCTGTCACGCATCAATCTGATGGACGATGTCGATGCAATCTCCAGAAAGATCAAGAAGGCAAAGACCGACCCGGATGCGCTGCCAAGCGAAGTGGATGGCCTGAAGGGCCGTGCGGAAGCAGAAAACCTCGTCGGCATCTATGCGGCCCTGTCCGACAAGACCAAGGCCGAGGTTCTCTTAGAATTCGGCGGCCAGCAGTTCTCGGCCTTCAAACCGGCGCTGGTTGATTTGGCGGTCACGGTTCTCGCTCCGATCAATGGCGAAATGCGCCGTCTGCTGGACGATGTCAGCCATATCGACGCGATCCTGAAGCAGGGTGGCGAGCGGGCTGGGGCTATGGCCGAAAAGACCATGAACGAGGTGCGCGACATCATCGGCTTCCTGCGTTGACACGCGGAAGCATTTTTTAATCCTGGGATTTGATATAAAGTCCGCCCGAACCGCCGGGCGGGTTTTGCCGTGACGGCGAAAACAGGAGTATGCAATGGTATCGAAACGGCTTTCGCGTCTCGAAGGACACCGCCGCAAATTTCTGGCGGTTATTGACGGAACACCCGAATGCGAAAGGGCCGTTCATTATGCCGGGCGTCGCGCCAAGAATTCCAATGGCGCTCTGGTTCTTCTCTATGTGATCCCGGAAGGCGACTTCCAGCAATGGCTTGGTGTCGAGCAGATCATGCGGGCCGAAGCGCTCGAAGAGGCCGAGGCGTCGCTGGCCAAGGTGGCGCAGAAGGTGCGTGAGAGCGTCGGTATCGAGCCGGAAGCGGTGATCCGCGAAGGCAATGCCGCCGAACAGATCCACGGACTGATCGAAGAAGACCGCGATATCGCCATTCTTGTTCTGGCGGCGGGATCGACCAAGGATGGTCCAGGTCCACTGGTGTCTTCCATCGCCGGGCGTGGGGCTGCGTTCCCCATTCCGGTGACGGTTCTGCCGGACACTTTGACAGATGAGGAAATCGACGCGCTCTGCTAAGGAGTGGCAGGCTGCGATGCAGATTTCTTGACTATGTTTATCATGTCAGGACTTGAAGTCAGGCTTCGTCCGGCGTATTTTGGAAGTATTCTAAATTCCGGGATGTCCTCCTGACGTCCCGAAGGAGATTGCAATGTTCATTCAGACGGAATCCACGCCGAACCCGGCAACGCTGAAGTTTCTTCCCGGCAAGGTCGTTCTGGAGAGCGGCACGGCGGAGTTCCTGAATGCCGCGCAGGCGCAAGCCTCGCCGCTGGCTGCGGTTCTGTTCGAAATTCCGGGTGTGACCGGCGTTTATTACGGCTTCGATTTCATCACCGTCAGCAAGGATGGCGCGGAATGGCAGCACCTGAAGCCCGCCATCCTCGGCTCGATCATGGAACATTTCATGTCCGGTCGCCCGCTGATGGGAACGGCTGTTGCGGCTGAAATTTCCGACGAGGAAGAAGAGTTCTTCGAAGCAGGCGATGAGACGATCGTTGCTACGATCAAGGAACTTCTCGAAACCCGTGTTCGTCCTGCCGTTGCGCAGGATGGCGGCGACATCACCTTCCGTGGTTTCCGCGATGGTACTGTCTTCCTCAACATGAAGGGCGCATGCTCGGGCTGCCCGTCTTCTACGGCCACCCTGAAGCATGGTGTGCAGAACCTGCTGCGCCACTTCGTGCCTGAAGTGCAAGAGGTCGAGGCCGTCTGATAAAGAGGCGGCTTGATCCATGATCGTTCTTTCCATCGACACATCAGGTGTGGATTGCTCTGCCTGTCTCTATGACAGTGCTGAGGATGCCGTGCTGGGTGAAGTTACCGAGAATATCGGCAAGGGCCATGCGGAACTGCTGATGGGCATCATCGATGGTGCCTTGAGCCAAGCGTCTCTGACGCTTCAAGACGTCGAGCGAATTGCCGTAACCATCGGTCCGGGTTCCTTTACCGGCATTCGCGTTGGTGTGGCCGCTGCGCGCGGCTTTGCTCTATCGCTGGGCATCGAGGCCGTGGGCATCACCACGCTGGAAACGCTGGCGGCGCATCACCATGCCCAAAATCCTGGACTGCCGGTGGCCGTCGGGCTGGATGCCAAGCGTGACGAGGCCTATCTCCAGACCTTTGCTGCGGATGGATCGCCCTTGAGCGAGCCAGCGCTTCTGTCGCTGGACGATGCGAAATCCGCACTTGCAGGCTTTGCTGGCACTGTTATCGGCTCTGCCGCACCGCTTTTTGCGGGTGGAGAAACGGGCTCCGGGCCGGACAGGTTTGCGATTGCGAGGGTTGCCCGTCTGGGCGCGCAAAAGCCTGAAGGCATGCCGAAACCCGCACCGCTTTATCTGCGCGGACCGGATGCCAAGCCGCAGGCAGGATTTGCGCTGGAACGCCGCCCGGTTGCCTGATAGGGCAATCGATAGCTATTCTGCGGATGATTCCCTGCAATGTTTGACGATTATCTCAGCTGGAAACCGTTTTTCGAAGTCGTGACGATGGAGCACGTCGACTCCGCCGATGTTGCCACCCTCCATCAAGAGCGCTTTCCGCGACCGTGGAGCGACGGCGAATTTTCGAGCCTTCTGGGTCAGTCTAGCGTGTTCGGTTTCATCGCGCGCCAGACCAATGCGTTTTTCAGCAAGCCGCTGGGTGGTTTCGTTCTGTCGCGCGAAGCAGGTGGAGAAGCCGAAATCCTGACCGTTGCCGTCAGCGACAAGTTTGCCCGCTCCGGCCTCGGCTGGCGGCTGATGCAGGCGGCGATGCGGGAAGCGAGTATGCGCGGTGCGGAAACCATGTTTCTGGAGGTGGATGGCGGCAATCTGTCGGCCATCGGTCTTTATAAAAAGCTCGGCTTCAAGACGGTCGCCGAGCGGCAGGCGTACTACACAGCGAAAGACGGTACGAAATCGACGGCGCTTGTCATGCGTCGTGATCTTCGCTAGTTCGTGTAGACATTGAAATCAGCGCTTTGCGCCATCCAACGGAAGCATCTGGAAGCCGGACGACGTGATAGACCTCTCTAAAACCCTGGAAGAACTTTGTGCCGAGCGCGGTATGCGCATGACCGATCAGCGTCGGGTGATTGCCCGCGTTCTCCAGGAATCCGACGATCACCCAGACGTCGAAGAGCTGTATCGTCGATCGTCTGCGGTTGATCCGCGCATCTCCATTTCCACGGTCTATCGCACGGTCAAGCTGTTCGAGGATGCCGGTATCATCGAGCGGCATGACTTTCGTGATGGCCGTTCGCGCTATGAGACCATGCCGGAAGAGCATCACGATCACCTGATCGATCTCAAGCATGGTGTGGTGATCGAGTTTCATTCACCGGAAATCGAAGCGCTTCAGGAAAAGATCGCCCGCGAACACGGCTTCAAGCTGGTGGATCACAGGCTCGAACTCTATGGTGTTCCGCTCAAGCCCGACGAAAACTGAACCGGACATGGGGCCACGGAGCGAATGAAGCGATGATGTGGCTGCGGGTTATCTATCTGGTTGTCCTTCTGTCGCTGGTCACACTGGTACTGCTGCCGGTGCAGCTTCTGGCCCTTTGTTTCGATTTGCCGATCAGGCGTCGTCTGCCGCGCTGGTGGCACAGGGTTGCCTGCCATGGGCTGGGCATCAAGGTTCATGTTCACGGTTCGCTGGAGCGGGCAAAGCCGCTGCTTCTGGTGGTCAACCATGTGTCCTGGAAGGACATCATGATTGTCGGCAGCGTGGCCGACGTGGCCTTCATCGCCAAGACGGAAGTGCGGCACTGGCCGATCTTCGGGGTTTTGGCCCGTTTGCAGAAAACCATTTTCGTGGCGCGCGAGCAGAAGCGTGCCGCAGGCGCGCAGGTCAATGAGATTGCGGAACGTCTGGCAGGTGGCGAAATCGTCGTTCTGTTTCCGGAAGGGACAACATCCGACGGCAACCGGCTGCTGCCCATCAAGTCATCGCTGTTCGGTGCGGCCTCCAGTGCTGCCGATCAGGTGCCGGGGCAGATGGTCTATGTCCAGCCCATGGCGATTGCCTATACCGGCATTCAGGGCATGGCGATGGGGCGTTACCACCGCAGCGTTGCAGCCTGGCCCGGCAGTCTGGAATTGCTGCCATCGCTTTTCGGGTTGATGAAGGCGGGCGCTATCGATGTGGACGTCTCCTTCGGCGACGCCATTCCCTTTCACCGGGGCGATAATCGCAAGACCCTGAGCGCGGATGCGACGGCGTCTCTGCGGGCCATGTTGAATTTCTCTTTGCGCGGCGGATGGCGAAAGTCTCGCTAACCGAACATTTTTCTGTTTAATCTGGCGCTCAAAATCATTAGATAGCGGCCATGACCCAGGAAACGATCGGCCTCGAGGCCGCCCCAACTGCTCTTCGCGAAGGCGCAAACAGCCGTAAGGTCTTTATCAAGACCTATGGCTGTCAAATGAATGTCTATGATTCCGTTCGCATGAGCGATGCTCTGGCGAAGGACGGCTACGTGCCGACCGAAGACATGGGCGAGGCGGATCTGGTTCTTCTCAACACCTGTCACATCCGCGAAAAGGCCGCCGAGAAGGTTTACTCCGCGCTGGGCCGTCTTCGCGACATGAAGAAATCCCGCGAGGAGCAGGGCCGCGAATTCATGATCGGCGTGGCCGGTTGTGTGGCGCAGGCTGAGGGTGAGGAAATTCTGCGCCGTGCACCGGCGGTCGATGTGGTCATCGGCCCGCAGACCTACCACCGCCTGCCGGAAGCCTTGAAGCGCGTGCGTGGCGGCGAGCGCGTCATCGAGACCGAATATGCGGTTGAAGACAAGTTCGACCATTTGCCGGTCGCGGAAAAATCGAAGCTGCGTGCGCGTGGCGTAACAGCCTTTCTGACGGTGCAGGAAGGCTGCGACAAGTTTTGTACCTTCTGCGTGGTGCCCTATACGCGCGGGTCGGAAGTCTCGCGGCCTGTGCACCAGATCGTCGATGAGGCCATGAAGCTGGCGGATGCCGGCGTGCGCGAAATCACGCTGCTGGGCCAAAACGTCAATGCCTGGCGCGGAACCGGCCCGAAGGGTGAGCAATGGGGCCTTGCCGAACTGCTTTATCGTCTGGCGGAAATTCCCGGTCTTGCCCGACTGCGTTACACCACCAGCCACCCGCGTGACATGGATGATCAGCTGATTGGCGCGCATCGCGATCTGCGCAGCCTGATGCCCTATCTGCATCTGCCAGTGCAATCCGGCTCGGATCGAATCCTGAAAGCCATGAACCGTCGCCACACCGGCCAGGAGTATATTAGGCTTATTGAAAAGATTCGTGGCGCCCGCCCTGATATTGCCATGTCCGGGGATTTTATTGTTGGTTTCCCCGGTGAGACGGATCAGGATTTCGAAGATACGCTCGCCATCGTGGATCATGTGAAATACGCGCAGGCCTTTTCGTTCAAATATTCGACACGCCCCGGCACGCCGGGTGCGGATTTGACCGATCAGGTACCCGAGGATGTGAAGGCCGAAAGGCTGGAGCGACTACAGGCTTTGTTGCTGAAACAGCAGCATGACTTTGCCGGATCGCTGGTCGGCAAGACCATGGATGTGCTGCTGGAGAAGCCGGGCCGGATGCCTGGCCAGTTGATCGGACGATCTCCTTGGCTGCAATCTGTGAATCTTGATGCAAACGACATGAAAATCGGCGACATTATTCATGTACGAATCACCGCAACGGGTCCAAACAGCTTGTTTGCCGAGGTGGCATAAAGCTAGAGTGAGGAACCCACACTGATTAGGACGGGAGCCTGACCGCTTGAACGCACACGAATTGGTATCACCCTCATCGCGCCAGCCACGCCCAGCCGCGACCGACGCCAATCACTTCGTCCTCACGTTCGAGAATAACAGGATAGCCGGAGAGCTATTCGGTCAGTTCGATCAAAACCTGAAATTGCTGGAACAGCGACTGAACATCGATGCGCGCCCGCGCGGCAATTCCGTTGCCATTACCGGTGAACTGGTTGCCACCAATCAGGCACGCAGGGCGCTGGATTTCCTCTATCAGCGTCTGCTGAAGGGCGGAAGTGTCGAGGAATCGGACGTCGAAGGTGCCATCCGCATGGCGGTGGCTGCCGATGACCAGCTGACCCTGCCGACCATGGAACGCAAAGCCAAGGTCTCCATGGCGCAAATCTCCACCCGCAAAAAGACCATTGCTGCCCGCACGCCGACGCAGGACGTCTATATGCGGGCGCTGGAACAGTCGGAGCTTGTCTTCGGTGTCGGCCCTGCCGGTACCGGCAAGACCTATCTGGCCGTGGCACACGCCGCCCAGCTTCTGGAACGGGGCGTGGTGGATCGCATCATCCTGTCGCGTCCAGCGGTGGAAGCGGGTGAACGTCTGGGCTTCCTGCCCGGCGACATGAAGGAAAAGGTCGATCCCTACCTTCGTCCGCTCTATGACGCGCTTTACGACATGATGCCGGGCGACAAGGTGGAGCGTGCCATTCAGGCTGGCGTCATCGAAATTGCGCCGCTCGCCTTCATGCGCGGACGTACGCTTGCCAATGCTGCGGTCATTCTCGATGAGGCCCAGAACACCACGACGATGCAGATGAAGATGTTTCTGACGCGTCTGGGTGAAAACGGCCGCATGATCGTGACCGGTGACCCGAGCCAGGTGGACTTGCCACGCGGCGTGAAATCCGGCCTCGTGGAAGCGCTGCAAATCCTGCCCGATGTCGAGGGTGTGTCCGTCGTTCGCTTCAAGGACGTCGATGTCGTTCGCCATCCGATGGTCGCACGCATCGTCCGCGCCTATGAAGCCCAGACGGCAGTGCCAGACGAAAGCCTGCCAAGAGGCGTGTGACGCAGACATGACGGCATTGGATATACAGATCAGCGTCGAAGCAGATCGCTGGCCTTCGGAAGAGGAATTGCTTGCATTCAGCAGCCGGGTTTTGAGCCCGGCTGTCGATTTTCTGAAATCGGAAGAGAATCAGCCCTTCCCGAAACAGCCAACCGAGCTATCGCTGGTCTTTACGGATGACGAAGCCATTCGCGAAATCAATGCCGAATGGCGTGACAAGGACAAGGCGACGAATGTCCTGTCTTTTCCGGCCTATCCGCTGGAGCCTGGCGGCATGCCGGGGCCGATGCTGGGTGATATCGTCATCGCGCGCGAGACTGTTGAGCGCGAGGCCCTTGATCTGGAGAAGAGTTTCGAGGATCATTTGACACATCTTCTGGTGCATGGATTTTTGCATCTTTTCGGTTACGATCATCTGGACACCGAAGAAGCGGAAGAAATGGAAGGGCTTGAGACTCGCATTTTGGCCAAGCTTGGTCTATCTGATCCCTATGCGGGACAGGAACCGCTTTGATTTAACAGTTTGGGACCATGAACGAACATTCGGCACGACCGCCCCTGGAGGGCAAAGACACCGGGGAACAATCCTCATCGGAGGAGGGCAGTAGTCCCTTACGGCAGGACTATCAGGCCAAACCCAGAGCCAGCATCTGGTCTCGCATCTCGCGGCTTCTAAAGCCATCGCAGGGCGAGCGTCTTCGAGAAGACATTACCGACGCGCTGATGACCGATACCGAAATCGGCGCCGCGTTTACGCCCGAAGAGCGGGCAATGCTCAACAACATCCTGCGTTTCCGGGAAGTCCGCGTCGAGGACATCATGATCCCGCGCGTCGATATTGACGGGCTCGATCAGGACATGACCATCGGCGAAGCGATGATCCTGTTCGAAGAGACTGGCCGCTCGCGCATGCCTGTCTATGACGAGACGCTGGATAACCCCAAGGGCATGATCCATATTCGTGATCTTCTGTCCTTCATCGGCAAGCAGGCCCGCAACAAGCGCCGCGTCGGCTCGCGTGCTGCCGCAGGAGGCGAAGCCAAGGCTGCGAAATCGCCCCGCGCCAATTTCGACCTTGCCCGCGTCGATCTGGAAAAAACGCTGGCGGAAGCGGGTATCATCCGCAAAATCCTCTTTGCGCCACCATCCATGCTGGCCTCGACTCTTCTCAAGACCATGCAGGCGCAGCGCACCCAGCTGGCGCTTGTCATCGATGAGTATGGCGGCACGGACGGCCTCGTCAGCCATGAAGACATCGTGGAAATGGTCATTGGTGATATCGACGACGAGCACGACAAGGACGAGACGATGTTCTCGCGCCTGTCCGCCGACGTGCTGATTGCCGATGCGCGTGCCGAACTGACTGAACTGGCCGAGGCCATCGGCCCGGATTTCGATGTGCGCGAGCATATCGAGGAAATCGATACGCTGGGCGGTCTGATTTTCTTCGCGCTGGGCCGTATTCCGGTCAAGGGTGAAGTGGTCCGGGCGGTGTCCGGTTTCGAATTCCATATTCTGGATGCTGATTCCCGCCGCATTAAGGGCGTGCGCATCGTGCGCAACCAGTCTTCCGAGGGCGAGGATGACCAAGCGCCAGCGGACGCGCCGAGTGACGTCGTTCTTGCGTTGCCTTCGCCTGAACGTCGGGCGGATAACGCTCCTGCATGATCCAGCAGTCTCTGCTATTCAGGCGCTCGCAGGATTTCTATTCTGCGGGCGTTTTGTCTCTGGAACCCCGAGTATCAGGCTGTTGGATGCAGTGGACGCGCCGTTTTTTTTACAGTAAGTCCCGTTGAGCAGACGGTGTCGCCTCCCGTGTATCTCGTGTCGGATGGTGCCTTAAAAAGGTGGAGACTAGATGGAGCGGCTGGCGGGCAGGATTATGCTGAGCAGTGGTTTTGGCCGGACATTCATTGCAATCGGCGCAGGCGCAGTCGGCGCTCTCGCCTTTCCGCCCTTTGGATTTTTCGCTTCCCTGTTCATTTCCTTTACGCTTCTAGTCTGGCTGGTCGACGGAGCGACGGGAAATCCCGATGGCGGTCTGTGGTCGCGTGGCTGGAAAACCTTCGTTATAGGCTGGCTGTTTGGTTTCGGTTACTTCGTGGCTGGTCTCTGGTGGCTGGGTAACGCCCTTCTTCTGGAAGCAGACGAATTCGCATGGGCCTTGCCGCTTGCCATTTTGGGTCTGCCAGCCTGCCTTGCTATATTCTATGGCTTTGCCGTCATGCTGGCGAACCTTTTGTGGTCGGACGGTTGGGGCCGGATTGCCGCTCTGTCGGCGAGTTTCGGGCTCATCGAATGGCTGCGAAGCTTCGTTTTGACTGGGTTTCCGTGGAATACTGTGGGCTTTGGCCTCATGCCGATACCGTTGATGATGCAGACATCGAATCTCATCGGCATATTTGGCATGTCGATGCTCGCAGTCCTCATTTTTTCCGCACCGGCTCTTCTGGGCACAAAAAAAGGAATGGTCCCCGGGCTCTGTATTGCGGCTCTGGCGATGGCATTTCATCTGGGATATGGCCTCTACAGGCTCAGTCAACCACTGGTCGCCGATGGCAGTGCGCTGACGGTCAGGATCGTCCAGCCGGGAATCGATCAATCGCGCAAGATGTTGAATGCCGATCGCGCGGAAATATTCAAGGAACATCTGCGGCTATCGGCACTCCCCCCGACGGAGGGTCAGAAGCGACCGGATGTCATCGTCTGGCCGGAAACCTCCGTTCCCTTCATTCTGACGCAAAACCCCGACGCGCTGGAGGAAATTTCCAAAACGCTGGAAGACGGTCAAATTCTTCTTACAGGCGCGGTGCGGATGGAGGATGCTGGCGCGGGCCATGCGCCGCGGTATTACAATTCGGTCTATGCGGTGGATAGTCAGGGACAGATCATCGGCGCGACGGACAAGGTTCATCTCGTGCCATTCGGTGAATACGTTCCGTTCGAAAACATTCTGCGCAGCTTCGGCGTCGATAATCTGATCAGTCTGCCAGGTGGTTTTTCGCCCGCCGCGACACGCGAGGCGATCACCCTGCCTTCGGGCAAAAAGCTATATTCGTTCATTTGTTACGAAATCATTTTTCCCGGTGAGGTGCCTGACGATATCACGACCTCGACAGCCATCGTCAACGTGACGAATGATGGCTGGTTCGGCAATACACCAGGCCCCTATCAGCATTTTCAGCAAGCGAGAGTCCGAGCCGTCGAAACCGGCATTCCGGTGATTCGTGCGGCAAATACCGGTATTTCCGCCATTATCGACCCTCTGGGGCGAATTGTCGCAGGTCTGGACTACGGTCAAAAGGGAATAATCGATTCTACCTTGAGTGGTCCGGCCACTGGCGCGCTCACCGCAGATATGCGACACATACACTTTTGGTTGCTCTTTGCATTATTACTCGTTTGTTCAATGATTGCGCGGACTGGTTTGATGAAACGGGAGAATTGACCAAAAACCCCTAAAATTGCATAGTGAACTTGTTAGGTTGCACAACGCACATGATATATTCCTTGCAGTGACAATCCCACGATTCAGGATTTGAACAGGCGTGTAGTCGATAACCCGAAGAAACTGAATGTCAGGACGACACAAATGACAGAGAACAAGAAGAAGCCGAACCCGATCGACATTCACGTCGGGAGCCGTATCCGTCTCCGCCGCACCATGCTGGGCATGAGCCAGGAGAAGCTGGGTGAGAGCCTTGGCATTACCTTCCAGCAAATTCAGAAATATGAAAAAGGGACGAACCGCGTCGGTGCGAGCCGCCTGCAGAACATCTCTGGTATCTTGAACGTTCCGGTATCGTTTTTCTTCGAGGACGCCCCTGGTGACCAGGGCGTTAGCGCGACCGGTATGGCAGAGGCGACGAGCTCCAACTACGTGGTGGATTTCCTGTCGTCTTCCGAAGGCCTGCAGCTCAACCGCGCGTTCGTCAAGATCAGCGACCCAAAAGTGCGTCGTCGCATCGTTGACCTCGTGAAGGCATTGGCTGCCGAAGGCGATACGGAATAAACCTCAAGAACCGCTTTGATTTAAGATAAACGGCCCTTCGGGGCCGTTTTTTATTGGGTAAGCATGAGTTAGGAATTCTCATATAAAGATATATTTATGTCGTTGTGTCCTTGTTTTTTTCGGACAAACTGACTAACAAACCGGAAGACACTTCTTTGAGGGGAATCCCGCATGCGCGCTAATTACCTGTTCACCAGCGAGTCTGTTGCTGAAGGTCACCCTGACAAGGTGTGTGACCGCATTTCCGATGAAATCGTCGATCTCATCTATCGTGAAGCCGCCAAGACCGGCGTTGACCCGTGGACTGTGCGCATTGCTTGCGAAACGCTCGCCACAACCAATCGCGTGATCATCGCTGGCGAAGTCCGCGTTCCCGACACGCTGTTGAAGAAGGACAAGGAAGGCAACGTTCTGAAGGACGCGAGCGGCCACCCGGTCATCAACCCGGCCAAGTTCAAGGCTGCGGCACGCAAGGCCATCCGTGACATCGGCTACGAGCAGGACGGTTTCCATTGGAAGACGGCCAAGATCGACGTGCTGTTGCACCCGCAGTCTGCCGACATCGCGCAGGGCGTGGACAATGCTTCCGACAAGCAGGGAGACGAAGGTGCTGGCGACCAGGGCATCATGTTCGGTTACGCCTGCAAGGAAACGCCGGACCTGATGCCGGCCCCGATCTATTACTCGCATCGCATTCTCCAGCTTCTGGCCACGGCCCGCAAGAGCGGCGAAGGCGAAGCTGCAAAGCTCGGCCCCGATGCCAAGAGCCAGGTGACCGTGCGCTACGTCGATGGCAAGGCTGCTGAGGCTGTTTCCATCGTCCTGTCCACGCAGCACCTCGATGCCAGCTGGGATTCGAAGAAGGTTCGCTCCGTCGTGGAGCCCTATATTCGCGAAGCGCTCGGCGAGTTGAAGATTGCAGACGATTGCCAGTGGTACATCAACCCGACGGGCAAGTTCGTGATCGGTGGTCCTGATGGTGACGCTGGCCTGACTGGCCGCAAGATCATCGTCGACACCTACGGCGGTGCAGCTCCGCACGGCGGTGGTGCATTCTCCGGCAAGGACACGACCAAGGTCGACCGCTCCGCAGCTTACGCTGCCCGCTACATCGCCAAGAACGTTGTGGCCGCAGGACTGGCAGAACGCTGCACGATCCAGCTGTCTTACGCCATCGGCGTGGCCCAGCCACTGTCGGTCTATGTCGATTTCCACCAGACCGGCAAGATGAGCGAAGACGAAGTCGAAGCCGCGATCCGCAAGGTCATCGACCTCTCGCCATCGGGCATCCGTCGTCACCTCGACCTCAACAAGCCGATCTATGCCAAGACGTCCTCCTATGGCCATTTCGGTCGCAAGGCCGGTCGTGACGGCTCCTTCTCCTGGGAGAAGCTGGATCTGGTCAAGCCGCTCAAGGACGCATTGAAAGCCGCATAAGGCTTGTCAATCGTTACCGATTGAGAGATACGGTCTGAAGGTTTTGAAACCCGCACAGCGCCATCAACAGGCACGGTGCGGGTTATCCATTTGCTGAGAGTGTTGACATGACGGAAGAGCGGCGTTCACGCGCAACGGAAGCGTTTTTTGGCCGGCGTAAAGGCAAGCCGCTGCGCAACCAGCAGGTCGATACGATCGAGAACCTTCTGCCTTTGCTGAAGGTGGACCTGGCGACGCAGCCACCGAAAAATCTTGCGGCCATGTTTCCGGCCGATGTGAAATCCATTCGCCTCGAAATCGGCTTTGGCGGTGGTGAGCATCTGGTTCACCGGGCTTCTGAAAATCCTGATACCGGTTTCATCGGCGTCGAGCCCTTCGTCAATTCCATGGCAAAGCTTCTGGGCAGCGTGAAAGAGCGCGAGCTGATGAACATCCGCCTTTATGATGATGACGCCACGCAATTGCTGGACTGGTTGCCGGACGCGTGCATCGACCATATCGACCTGCTCTACCCAGATCCCTGGCCGAAGAAGAAGCACTGGAAGCGCCGTTTCGTGTCTGATGTCAATCTGGCGCGGTTTCACCGGGTGTTGAAGCCCGGCGGCAAATTCTGCTTCGCCTCCGACATCGATACCTACATCAACTGGACGCTTCAGCATTGCGCCGCCCACGGTGGTTTCGAATGGACGGCGCAGATCTCTACCGACTGGACCACGCCATTCGCCAATTGGCCGGGCACTCGATACGAGAACAAGGCGAAGCGCGAGGGTCGCAGCTCCGCCTATCTCACCTTCATCCGGACCTGATTGTCAGACCTTCGCATCCACCTCAGATGCGACGGGAATGGATGGCTGCGCACCTTCGCGGGTGCAGGCCAGAGAACCGGCAACGGCGGCGCGTCGAAGCGCTGCCTCGAAATCTAGACCGGCATCGAGACTGGCGGCAAGATAGCCGCAGAATGTGTCACCTGCACCGACCGTATCGACCGGCTCGATCTTCAGGCCCTTGGCCTTGACGAGCTTACCGTTGCGAATGGCGATCACGCCTTCTGCACCCAACGTGACGATCAGCGTCTGGCCGGTCTCATTATGCAGGGCTGCGAGTTCCTTCTCGCGCTGGTCAGGGGAAAGGCCGTTTTTCCCGATCAGCAACTCGAATTCGGTCTCATTGGCAATGACGACATCTGCCAGTCGCGACAGGCGCTGCGCTTCAGATGTCAGCGGCGCGGTGTTGATCAGCGTCGTCACGCGCTTTGCCTTGGCGGCCTTCAACGCTGCTTCGATGGCTTCGGCCGGAATCTCGAACTGCAACATCAAAATGTCGCCCGCCGCCATTTCGGAGACGGCGCGTTCTGCATCGGCTTCCGAGACTTCGCCATTGGCGGCGGGAATGACCGAGATCATGTTTTCACCGCCCTCACCGATCAGGATAACGGCGGTGCCGGTGGGGACGGCGACGGTTTTGACCAGCGACAGGTCTGCTCTCGCATCGCGCAGCAGAGTCAGCGCAGGGGCGGCGAAAGCATCGTCACCAATGGCACCCGCCATTTTCACCTCTGCACCCGCGCGCCGTGCGGCCAGCGCTTGGTTGGCGCCCTTGCCACCGGCGGCGGTGGAGAAGGTCTTGCCGGTCACCGTCTCACCCGGCTTTGGAAGGCGGTCGGAAATGGCAACGAGGTCCATGTTGATGGAGCCGAAAACTGTGATCATGCGGGTCATTCCATAAGGGACGAAAAAGAAGGCGACTTTGCCGAGTGGATCACTCGTCGTCAACCACCCTCAGCTTGGCAGCACCGGCGCGCACATCCGCAATGCGCCGCAATTGCTCGGCCTCCAGATGGGCAATTTCCTTTTGCGATGGCGCGAAATCAAGGCTTTCGATTTTCACGCCACGCGCCAGCACTTTTTCCGACGAGGTCAGCATCATGTCCACATCCTTCTGAACCAACCCGAAATGTGCCTGCAATTTGCGGGTCCGCTCATCCAGACGCCGCACATCGTCCATCAGCATCGCGACTTCGCCCTGGATGAGATGCGCCTGTTCGCGCATGCGCTGGTCTTTCAGCACCGACTGGATGACCTGCACCGACAGCATCAGCAAGGATGGCGAGACAATCACCACGCGCGAGCGGTGGGCGCGCTGAACCAGATTTTCGAAATGCTGGTGGATATCGGCGAAGATCGATTCCGAGGGCACGAAGATGAAGGCCGTATCCTGTGTCTCACCGGAGATGAGATATTTGTCGGCGACATCGCGAATATGCACTTCCATATCGCGGCGAAACTGCTGGGTGGCGGCGCGTTTGCCGTCGGCCCCCTCTTCCGCCTTCAGGGCATTCCATGCTTCCAGCGGAAACTTGGCATCTATGACCAGCGGAGGCGCATTGTTCGGCATCTTGATGGTGCAATCGGGCCTGAAACCGTTGGAAAGTGTGGGCTGCAAACTGTAGGAGCCGGAGGGCAGGGCGTCGGCAATCAGCGCTTCCATGCGCGCCTGCCCGAACGCTCCGCGCGTCTGCTTATTATTGAGGATGGCCTGCAGGCCGATCACGTCTTTAGCCAGATCCTGAATATTGCCCTGCGCCGCATCGATGACCGCCAAGCGCTCCTGCAACTTGCTGAGGTTTTCATGCGTCGAGCGGGTCTGCTCCGTCAAGGTGGTACCAATGCGCTGCGACATGCCATCCAGCCGGTCGTTCAGAGTCTGGCTCATCTCGTTCTGGCGGGCGCTGAGGCTTTCCGTCATGGCGGCGATACGGCCATGCAGCTCCGACTGGGTTCTGAGAAGCTCGGTGATTTCATCACGCGACTGATCAACGACAGGCGGTCTGCGCCAGACGAAGGCGGCAGCCACCAGACAGCCTGCGACGATGATGCCGAGCAAAGCGCCGACCGATATGTGCAGGTCGCCGAGACTGAAAGCTGTCGTACCAAGAGCAGTGAGATCGATGTTCATGCGCAAATCTACCAGATTTCTCGTGATTCGTAAGATCAAACCAAGAACATTTCTGGGGCCTAATTGAGTCCTATGGATCGCTGAAACAGACCTTATTCCGGGCCTTTATTTTTTGTTTCCTCCAAAGATGAGATGCGTTATGGGAAGCCATGACCATCAAACCGCTTATTATTTTGCCTGATCCGTTGTTGCGCCAGCAATCCAAGCCTATCGAACAGGTGGATGCCGAGATCGTGCGTCTTGCCGATGATATGCTGGAAACCATGTATGATGCGCCGGGCATCGGCCTTGCCGCCATCCAGATCGGCGTGCCGCGCCGCATGCTGGTCATCGATATCTCGCGTGAAGATGAAGACCGCAAGCCGGTCGTTTTCATCAACCCGGAAATCCTCACAGTGTCGGACGATGTTTCGACCTATGAGGAGGGCTGTCTTTCCATCCCGGATTATTATGCCGAAGTGGAACGTCCCGCGGCACTGACGGTTGGCTATATCGACCGCGACGGAAAGCAGCAGACGGTGGAGGCCGATGGCCTTCTGGCCACCTGCCTGCAACATGAAATCGACCATCTGAACGGTGTTCTGTTCATCGACCACATTTCCCGCCTGAAACGGGATATGGTCATCAAGAAATTCACCAAGGCGGCCCGCGCAAAAATCTGATTTGACTGACTTGACGGTCGGCACATCAGGTCTTTGAGGGCAGGGGGCGAGCATGGCATTGCGCATTATTTTCATGGGAACACCGGAATTTTCCGTTCCCACCCTGCGCGCGCTGGTCGATGCGGGCCATCAGATCGCCGCCGTCTACACGCAGCCGCCACGGCCCGGCGGTCGTCGAGGGCTCGATCTCCAGAAATCACCCGTGCATCAGGCCGCTGAGCTGCTCGGCATTCCCGTTCTGACGCCGCTGAATTTCAAGGTGGAAGAAGACAGGGCGCAGTTCAAGACCTTCAATGCTGACGTGGCCGTCGTCGTTGCCTATGGTTTGCTGCTGCCAGAGGCCATTTTAAACGGCACAGAGCTTGGCTGCTACAACGGCCATGCATCGGTCTTGCCACGCTGGCGCGGTGCTGCACCCATTCAGCGCGCGATCATGGCTGGTGATACAGAAACCGGCATGATGGTGATGCAGATGGAAAAGGGGCTGGACACCGGTCCCGTCGCGTTGACGGCAAAGGTTACAATCGGTCCGAACATGACCGCTGGCGAATTGCATGACAGCCTGATGCTGGCGGGTGCTCGACTGATGCGCGAGGCGATGCTGAAGCTCGAAGATCGCGATCTGCCGCTGACACCGCAGGCGGAAGAGGGTGTTCTCTACGCCGCCAAGATCGACAAGGCCGAGACGCGCATCAATTTCTCCCGGTCCAGCCAGGATGTGCACAATCACATTCGCGGCCTCTCGCCTTTCCCCGGCGCATGGTTCGAAATGGAAATCGGCGGCAAGGCAGAGCGCGTGAAGGTGCTGGAGACGGAACTGGCAAGCGGCATGGGCGAGGCGGGCTCCGTTCTGGACGATGCCCTGACGATCGCCTGTGGCAGCGGTGCTGTGCGGCTGGTGCGTCTGCAAAAGGCGGGCGGAAAGCCGATGCTGGCGGCAGACTTCCTGCGCGGCACGCCAGTCGCTGTCGGCACGAGGCTCGGCTGATGCCACGCTTCCGCATGACCGTCGAATATGACGGTTCCCCTTATTTCGGCTGGCAACGGCAGACCAATGGTCCATCCGTGCAAGGCGCGCTGGAAGCAGCCGTGCTGTCGCTGACGACAGAGACGGTCAGCTTTCGTGGCGCAGGCCGCACCGACTCCGGCGTTCACGCCAAGGGGCAAGTCGTTCATGTCGATCTTTCCCGCGCCTGGGAGCCGTATAAGCTGCGCAACGCGCTGAACGCGCATCTGGCCATGGCGGGGGAGGCTGTCTCGGTTCTGGATGTCGAAGCTGTCACCGAGGACTTCGATGCCCGCTTTTCGGCGCTGCGCCGCCACTATCTCTACCGCATCATCTGCCGCAAATCGCGGCTGGCGCTGGAGCACAAGCGAGCTTGGTGGGTGTCGAAAGACCTCGATCATGAGACCATGCATGCTGCAGCCCAGATGCTGGTCGGCCGGCATGATTTCACCACCTTCCGCTCCGTTCATTGCCAGGCCAACAGTCCGGTCAGAACGCTCGACCGGCTGGACGTGACGCGCGACGGCGACCTGATCGAGATACGCGCGACGGCGCAGAGCTTTTTGCACAATCAGATCCGCTCCTTTGCCGGCACGCTGAAACTGGCCGGTGACGGCGGCATGACGGTCGATGATGTGAAGGCAGCGCTTGAGGCGCGCGACCGCAAGGCCTGCGGCCCGGTCGCACCACCGGATGGGCTCTATTTCATGCAGGTCGATTATCCCGACGTGATACCGCCACGCCTGCCCAGAACGGAGACGAACAATGACGGTGACGATCTATCATAACCCCGCCTGCGGCACCTCGCGCAACACGCTGGCCGTGATCCGCCAATCGGGCGAAGAGCCCGTTATCATCGAATATCTGAAGACACCGCCATCACGCGCCGAGATCGTCTCTCTTGCAGAAAAGATCGGCGTGCCGCTGCGCAGCCTTTTGCGGGAGAAAGGCACGCCCTATACGGAACTTGGCCTTTCGGACGAGAGCTTGAGCGACGATGCCTTGCTGGATGCCATCGAAACGCATCCGATCCTCCTGAACCGGCCAATCGTGGTGACGGACAAGGGCGCGCGCCTCTGCCGCCCGTCGGAACTGGTGCTGGACATTCTGGCCGATGGCAGCATCGGTAGCTTCACCAAGGAAGATGGCGAGGTTGTGCCTGAACGCTGATTTCTGCGGAAGCCAGGCGGCAGTAGGTGGTGGCGGGTGCGGCTCACCCCCTCTGTCCTGCCGGACATCTCCCCCTCAAGGGGGGAGACCGGCTCGTAGCAATCTCTCGCCCGTCTTTAACGTTACTGATGGAGTGGGGAGCGTGCGCCCAGCCAATCTCCCCACCTGAGGGGGAGATGTCCGGCAGGACAGAGGGGGGTAAGCCAAGCCCGCCGACGCCTATAATGAAAGCTTCAAACCCCAGTCGTCAGCTCGGATAGACACCCAGAAAGCGTTGCAGCACTTCCGACAGGATCATGCCGGGAATGAGCAGCGTCATGACGAGTGCGGCGACCAGAAGCGGTTGCTCCCGCACGAAGAATTTGACGATGCGCGAAAAGCTGAACACCAGCGCCAGCAGCAGCGAAAACCACAGAATTGCGATCAGTCCCTGCAAGGACGGCACGAGCAGCGCGATCAGGATCAGCGTGGCATAGGCATAGGAAAACGGCAGCGACAGCCAGTTGGCGACGACCACGAGGGCGGGAAACTTCTGCTTCGCACCGAACGCCACCAGCAAAAGCCCGATGAGGATCAGCGGCACCATCCAGCAGATGGCCTCGACCATGGCCAACCGCAGAAAGAAAATGGCGCCGGTGCCAACACCCTTCGGCAAGACGGAAAGATAGGCTTCATGCCACCAGTACCATGACAGCGCCATGGAGGGCAGGCACCACAAGGCCGCGTAGAAAGACCGGGCCATGCCGCGATCAGTCAAATCCAGCAAACGCCCACCGGCCGGATCGCCCAGAAACAGCAACCACAGGCCTCTGACGTAAAGGGTAACCTCGTTATACGACGGCATGGTATCCCCGGGTGCTCTCGCTGTAGTCAAAGGAGGTAGACAAGCCCATGAGGCTTTCCAGATAGGCGGTGACGAAAAATCCAGAGCCGACAACGATAGTGAGTAGGAAAAATATCTGCCAGGAGCGCGCGCCACTTGCGGTTTTCAGCACGATCCCAAGCCATGCAAAAAGGACAATCGCCGTTCCCAGCAGAAAAATCAGGGAGATAATCAAGCCCAGGTTGCCTTTATGATCGAGGCCGTGGGACAGATAAACCACAACGGTGGAAACATAAGATGCCGGTAAGAAAGCCCAGTTGGCAACAACAACCAAAGCACTTGGTGAAACATTCATTCTCAGCAAAGGGACGCAAAGAAAGATGGCGAGTGGTATGACAGCAGACGCGGCGACCTCGATCAAACCGGCCTTGACGAAAAAGTCCACACTGCCCCGGTCTGCATCCGGCATTTCGGAGAGAAATTCCCATCGGCTTAATATGAGATAAGCAAATGTTGCCGGGAGAGCCCAGATCAACGCTTGGAACGAGCTCAGCACGCCCCGAGCGGACGTATCAAATGCCAGCATGCCCTGGCGCTCGCCTTTTCCCAGCAGCCACAGGCCGCGGATGTGAAGAGCAACTTTCCTAAGCGCTGGCATGGTCAAACCAGCGTTCGATGAAGGTCTCGTAGATGCGGGTCAGGGTTTCGAGATCGGCGACGGCCACGCGCTCATCCACCATGTGCATGGTCTGGCCGACGAGGCCGAATTCCACCACGGGGCAATAGTCCTTGATGAAACGGGCATCCGACGTGCCGCCGGTGGTCGATAGCTTCGGCTCGTTGCCGGTGACCTCTGCCACCGCACCCGACAACGATGAGATGAGAGCATTGTTGCGCGTCAGGAAGACGTGGGATGGGCGGTCGGCCCAGATGATATCGTATGTGACCGGCGAACGATCCGGGCGCAGCACGCCACCGGCAGCGGCCTCATCCAGACGGCGGATGATCTCGGCGCGCAGCGTCTCAGCCGTCCACGTATCGTTGAAACGGATATTGAAGGCAGCCGTCGCCTTGGACGGAATGACGTTGGTGGCTGCATTGCCTGTGTCGATGGTCGTGACTTCGAGGTTGGATGGCTGGAAATTATCCGTGCCATGGTCGAAAGGCGGGTCCATGAGTGCGTGGGTCAGTTGCAGCAGACCACGAATGGGATTGTCGGCCAGATGCGGATAGGCGGCGTGGCCCTGAACGCCATGGACCACGATGTGGCCCGACAGTGAGCCGCGGCGGCCGATCTTGATCATGTCGCCCAGCTGATCCGGGTTGGTGGGTTCGCCCACCACGCAGGCATCCCAGATCTCGCCCTTGGCGGCGGCCCATCCCAGAAGCTTGGAGGTGCCGTTGATGGATGGTCCCTCTTCATCGCCGGTGATGAGAAAGGATACGGAGCCTTGGGGCTCTCCATGCTTTTCGATATGGCGGGCGATGGCCGCGACGAAGCAGGCAATGCCGCCCTTCATATCGACGGCACCGCGCCCGAACATTTGTCCATCCGCGATCTCTGCCGAAAATGGCGGATGGCTCCAGGCTGCCTCGTCACCCACAGGCACGACGTCGGTATGGCCCGCAAACATCAGATGCGGGCCTTGGTCACCAAGCCGGGCATAAAGATTTTCGACGTCAGGCGTTCCCTCTTCCGTCGCCGTGACACGCTGCACCGCAAAGCCGAGCGGGGAAAGCAGCGCGTCGAGCAGCGTCAGCGCTCCACCTTCTTTAGGTGTCACCGACGGGCAACGGATGAGGGCGGCAAGATTGGCGACGGGATCGGTGGCGTGCATGGGTCAGTCTACTTCTATCAGTCGCGCAGCAACTCGTTGATGCCGGTCTTGGAGCGGGTCTTCTCGTCCACGGTCTTGACGATGACGGCGCAATAGAGGCTGGGGCCCATCTCGCCATTCGGGAAGGGCTTGCCCGGCATGGTGCCAGCAACAACCACGGAATAGGGCGGCACTTCGCCATAGGTGATCGAGCCGGTGGCGCGGTCTACGATCTTGGTGGACTTGCCGATGAACACGCCCATGCCGAGAACGGCACCTTCGCGAATGATGCAGCCTTCCACGACTTCCGAGCGAGCGCCGATGAAGCAATTGTCTTCGATGATGGTCGGGCCAGCCTGAAGCGGCTCAAGCACGCCACCGATGCCGACGCCGCCGGACAGGTGGACGTTCTTGCCGATCTGTGCGCAGGAACCGACGGTTGCCCATGTATCGACCATGGTGCCTTCATCGACGTAAGCGCCGAGATTGACGAAGGACGGCATCAACACGACGTTCTTGGCCACATAGGCAGAGCGGCGCACGACGGCATTCGGCACAGCGCGGAAACCTGCAGCGCGGAACTGGTTTTCACCCCAGTTTTCGAATTTGGAAGGCACCTTGTCCCACCATGTGGATTCGCCCGGGCCGCCGGTGACGATCTCCATATCGTTGAGACGGAAGGACAGAAGCACGGCCTTTTTCAGCCACTGGTTCACTTTCCAGCTTCCATCGGCCTGCTTTTCAGCAACGCGTGCCTTGCCGCCATCGAGCAGGTTCAGCGAGGTTTCGACGGCATCGCGCACTTCGCCCTTGGTCGATATGGTAACGCTGTCGCGATTATCGAATGCGGTTTCGATGATTGTTTCAAGGGAGCCAAGATCCGAGATGCTCATGAGAATTCCTTAAACTTCGCTGACTATCGTCACATACAGGGAAACATCCGCGCGCTGGCCGGACATGGCCAATTGCTCTAAGCGAGTGTTTCAAGGGCGTCAATGTGATTTGGCGCGGCTATACGAAAGGCATGGACATGGCAAAACTGAAAAATGGCAAGTTGCGGCGCAAGGATGGCGTCTGGGACCCGTTGAAATCCAGCTCGGATGACAAGCAGCAGGCAGAAGGCCTGCCCAAAACCCCGCAATCGGCCTCGCCATCCTATCGTCTGGCCTATACCGACACCGATTTTCTGTGCCGCGAAGAATTGCGCCCCATTCGGCTGCAACTGGAACTGATGAAGCCGGAAATGATCCTGACCGAGCGCGGCATAAAATCCAGCGTCGTTCTGTTTGGCGGCGCGCGCATTCCTGAACCGGGCGGCGAAGCCTGGGCGGCGCGCAACGAGACGCAGAGAAAGAATCTCGAGGCCGCCTCCGTTTATTATGATGAGGCGCGCAAGTTCGCAAAACTCTGCGCCGGTGAATCCGAAAAGCATGACCACCGCGAATATGTGGTGATGACGGGCGGCGGCCCCGGTGTGATGGAAGCGGGCAATCGCGGTGCCTCGGAAGCCGGTGCGCCGTCAATCGGCCTCAACATTCTGCTGCCGCACGAGCAGGCACCCAACCGGCATGTGACGCCAGACCTCAGCTTCAACTTCCACTATTTCGCCATCCGCAAGATGCACTTTTTGATGCGTGCCAAGGCCGTCGTCGTGTTTCCCGGCGGCTTCGGCACCATGGATGAGCTGTTTGAAACGCTCACCCTGATCCAGACCAAGCGCATGGCACCCATTCCGCTCATTCTGTTCGGTGAGGCTTTCTGGCGCTCCATCATCGATTTCGAGGCGCTGGCTGATTTTGGTACGATTGCGCCTGACGATATGGAGCTACTGCATTTTGCCGAAACGGCTGAGGATGCTTGGAAGGTCGTTGCGGATTTTTATGAGCTTTGAGTGTGGCGTTACTTTGCCTCCGTCATCCCGCACCTGATGCGGGATCCAGCCGCCGCGCGTCTGCGCGACGACAAGACTCTTTCTCGATCAAGGACTTGATCGCGCTGGACCCCGGCTCAAGGCCGGGGTGACGGAAAAATCAAATCCGCGCAAACCTCTCCGTCAGCAGCGCGAAGAAACCATCCGCATCCACATCGCGCATGACGCGGGCATTCGGTTCGCGGCCAGTGACCTTCCACCAATCGACAACGGTCATGCCGATGGTGAGTTCGGAATTCACCTCGATTTCGACATTGCAATCGCGACCATCGAAGAGTTCCGGCTTGATGAGATAGGCAATCACGGTCGGGTCATGCAGCGGGCCGCCGTCGGAGCCGTATTTCTCCACGTCGAAGCGCTCGAAGAATTCCAGCATTTCGGCCATGGCAATCGCCGGGCGGGTGCCGATATCGCGGATGGCGGCAACGCGGGCCTTGGTGGTCAGCAGCTTGTGCGTCACATCCAGCGGCATCATGACCAGCGGAATGCCGGAGCGGAAGACGATGTCTGCGGCCTGCGGATCGACATAGATGTTGAATTCGGCAGCGGGCGTGATGTTGCCGCCCTCGAAGAAGCCGCCACCCATCAGCACCAGTTCCTTCACGCGCGGCGCAATATCGGGCGCCTTCTGCAAGGCGGTGGCGATGTTGGTGAGCGCACCCAGTGTGCAGAGCGTGATGGTGCCTTCCGGCTCACGGCGGATCGTCTCGATGATGAAGTCGATGGCGTTCTGCGATTGCGCTTCGAGAACCGGCTCCGGCAGGGTGGGGCCATCGAGGCCGGTGCTACCGTGAACGTGCTCGGCAGTAATCGGCGCGCGGACCAGCGGGCGCTCGCAGCCTTCATAGACAGGGATTTCCGTGCGGTTGCACAGTTCCAGCATGATGCGAATGTTGCGGCTGGTCAGCTTCAGCGGTACGTTGCCTGCAACGGCGCAAAGACCGAGGACTTCGATTTCCTCTGGGCTTGCCAATGCCAGCATGATGGCGGCTGCGTCGTCCTGCCCCGGATCCGTGTCGATAATGATTTTTCTGCGCTCGGCCATGATTGTCCTGTTCTTTCTATGACACGCCTTTTCAGGCCTGTTTCGCAGCCTTGTCAAGCACGCGGCAGTTCAGCCTTTTCGCGGCGTGGCGTTCTTGCGTTGCAAACAGCATGTTCCCATATGAGGGAGTGCCGCCGCAACCGGGGCACAGGATCGTCGCTTGGGTACAAGGACTGAAACAGATGAGTCGCATGACACCTTTCACGCACCCGCTGATGCTGGGTTTCGATGCCATGGAAAAAACGCTGGAGCGCATGGCAAAGGCGAATGATGGTTATCCGCCCTATAATATCGAACGCCTAGCCGCCGAGGGAAACAGCCCCGAGCGCCTGCGAATCACCATTGCGGTGGCGGGATTTTCCGAAGACGATCTGGAAGTGACGACAGCAGACAATCAGCTCGTCATCCGTGGACGCCAGCAGGAACAGGATGCGCGGGATTATCTCTATCGCGGCATTGCTGCGCGCCAATTCCAGCGGGTTTTCGTTCTGGCGGACGGGATGCAGGTCAATGATGCGCGCCTGCGCAACGGGCTGCTCTCCATCGATCTGACGCGACCGGAAATCTCCAACGTGGTGAAGAAAATTAACATTTCCGTCTCACAGTAGGATTCTGCACGCCATCGATTCTCACGTCGCGGCGTCTTAGAATGTGGAGGCTGAAATATGCTCTTGAAAGAAGCGCATGCGCGTTTGACCAAGTCCCAGCTGGCTCATATCGGAGCAGGCGAAGTCGGATATATCCGCAAAATTCGTGCCGAAGACGTCAACCGTTGTTTCCCGGAAGCACCCAATATCGATCCCGGCCTTGATCTGTGGGCCCTGTTCGGTGCGGATGGCACGCCGATCCTGTTGACCGACAATCGTTCCAGCACCTTCTTCAAGGCAGCGGAGGACGAGCTTCGCACCATCAGCGTGCACTGATCGCAACCAGAGTTTTCCCAGACCGCCTCAGCCAGGTTTTTGAACGGCTGCTTACATGACGTCCTCCGGCGGCCTTCCGGGGCGAGCGCGATAACGCGGGAAGGTCCAGCCGAAGATCAAGGCACCGCTTCTGATCGCAAAAGCCGTGAGAACCCCGGCTGCTGAGGCGATGAGCAGAGGAAGTCCAATGGCATGGGCGGCCGTAAAGACACAGGCACCCGCAAGCGCGCAACTGACATAGACCTCTGGTCTCAGCAGGACCGAGGGTTCGCCCGCCAGAATATCACGCAGCACACCTCCAAAGGTTGCGGTTAATGTGCCGGTCACGATGGCGACAGTGGGCGATCCGCTTGCGGCAAGCCCTTTGGCCGCGCCCATGACGCAATAGGCGGAAAGCCCGATAGCATCCAGCCAGATCAGCAGCCGATAGCGCGATTCCATCAGGTGGGCTGTCAGATAGACCAGCGCGGCTATGCCGACGCACACCAAAATGTAGGTGGGATTGACGACCCAGAAGACGGGCGTGCGTCCCAGCACCAGATCCCGAAGGGTGCCGCCGCCTATTCCCGTGACGGCCGCAAAAAACAGAAAGCCGATGAGATCGAGTTGCTTGCGCGAGGCCGCCAGCGCACCCGTGGCGGCAAAGACGGCGACGCCCGCATAATCGAGAAAAGCCAGAAGGGTCATAGGCAGGCGCTTTCCTTGAGTGGTTTCGCAAGCGGTCAGTGTCACGCAAGGGCCGGTCTTTACGATCCTGTGCCGGATCAAAGATGACATGCTCGATGCCTGGCATCCATAGCCGAAACAGACGTAAAGGAAAATGCCGTGAAACGCCTTCTCATCGTAATGCTTCAAGCCTTGGCTTTCCTGGCAATGCCCGTCGTTGCTTTTGCCCAGCAACAGCTTGTGAGCGATCCTGAAATCTACGAGAAGGATCATTTTCGCGCCGAGTGCAAAGTTGCCGAATTCGGCCCGAATTTTCTCACGCGGCTCGACATCAACAATGACGGGCTGGTGGATGCCGTCACCAATCGTGGTGAGCTGACCTGCGATGGCGAGAAGGCACGGGCCTGCAACGATGATGGCTGCCCCTATAATTTCTATGTACAGGTCAAGGAAGGCGGTTATCTGATGATCGCCACCGCCACGATCTACAGCTATGATTTCGTCCAGCGCTTTGGAAACATGGTTTTCGTGCTCAAAATGCACCCGCGCTATTGTGACAGAACCGATAGCGAGCCTTGCGAAATGACGGTGCGTGTCCGCGGCACGACATTCGTAACAATATCCAAGAAATAGGCTCAGACAGGTTTGGGTCCCGTTTTACGATTATAGCGATGCCGCAAGGAGCGCGGCATCATCGTGCTGGCCAATGCGATTAGGAAAACGGACAGGCTGACGGTCGCCAATGCGATCTCGGGCCAGGTGATTGCGAGGACCGCGCCACAAAGTGCGCCGCTGATCATGCCGATCCATGGCACGAGCTGTATCGTCCAATCCAGATTTCGATCGCCCAGAACAAATCGCCCGATGCCGCGGCCAAAGCGGGATAAAGCACCCGTGACATAGGTCAGCCCGATGGGCAGCCCCTCCACGTTTTCAACGGCGGCATTGATCATGCCCATCGCAAAGACCACGAGATAGAACGGCGCGGTCTTTCCGCCCTGTCCTTGCAGGACAGCGCTAAGCAGCAGAAAGAGGCCGACCGCACACAGTACGGCAACAACGCGTCTTTCGGAGAGGTTGGCCACGATGATCCCTCCCGCATTTCCGCTCACGAAAACAAGGATGGCCAGAAGAAGCCGGGTTGCATGGGAAAGATCGCCAGCCCGTAGCGACAATGCGGCGCGCGTCGTATTTCCCGTCATGAAAGATACGAAGTCGCCCGACATGGACAGTCCGATGGCATCCGTCATTCCGGCAACGAAAGAAATTGCCGCCACCAGCGCGACACCTGCGCCCTTTCGCCGTAGCGTGATCAATCTTCGGCGTCTTTGTCGGGTCATGGGGCTTCTCGTTGATCTGTCTCGAACTGGACAAGTTTAGGCGTGAGCACCGGCGAATTTCAACTGCCGTTTGGGGACTTCGCAAGTCCTGTGGTGATTCCGGTGACGGGATGATATCACGCCAGCAATGCAACAGGACGAACAGCCTATGACCGAGACCCCCAGGGTTCAGGAAAGGTCGCTACACGAACGCATCACTGCGGATATCGAGGGGCGGATCATGTCCGGCGCGTGGCCGCCCGGTCATCGAATTCCCTTCGAGCATGAACTGACCGTTGAGTACGAATGCTCCCGCATGACGGTCAACAAGGCGCTGAGTGAGCTGGTGAAAAAGGGTCTGATCGAGCGCCGCCGCCGCTCTGGAAGTTTCGTCACCCAGCCGCATGCGCAATCTGCCGTGTTGGAAATCCACGACATCCAGCGCGAGGTTCAGGCCCTGGGTCTGATATATGGATATCGGCTGGACCGTCGGGAACTGCGCAAATCGACGGCAGAAGACCGCAAGACTCTGGATGTGAAGGCAGGCGCTCCGGTACTGGCGCTGACCTGTCGCCATTTTACCGGCGATGCACCGTTTTGCCTTGAGGACCGTGTTATCAACGTTGCTGCCGTGCCGAGTGCACGGGAGGCGGATTTTTCAGAGGTCGGCCCCGGGCACTGGCTCCTTCAGATGGTTCCCTGGAGCGCCGCCGAACATCGCATCCGTGCGGTGTCGGCCGACCGGCGCGTGGCTGAAGCCCTTGCGATACCCAGTGGTACAGCCTGTCTGGTTATCGAGCGGCGAACCTGGAATGGGCCGAACTACATAACCCATGTCACCGTGACCTACCCCGGCGATCGCCACGAACTTATGGCGCAATTCCTGCCTTCCTGAGGACGGCCAGCTGCGCTGTTTGCACTCTTTTCGGAAAAGAAGAGTTTACATCACAGGTTTTGACGATGTATTAGTTGTCAAATTTACTCAACTTTGTTAGCGGACCTCACAGAGGCGCTGCACCTTGCAAGATTGAGATGCAGATCTGGCTGTGAACATCAGTGCGCGTTACGAAATCCGGGAATAAAATCATGATTGCACCTGAAAAACTGAGTCTTCTGCCCAGCAATGTGACATCAGGCAAACGACGCATATCCGGGGCAGTCATAGTTTCGCTTGTGGCATGCCTCTACGCTGGTGCCGGGATTGCGCAGACCGAACCTGCAGCTCCTCCCGCAGGAGCAGCACCTTCGTCCCAAGCGCCTGCTCCAGCGACGGCTGCACCACCGGTCCAGCCGCAAGCACCTGCAGCAACGGCTCCAGCACCTGCGGTTCCGGACACGTCTTCTCCGCAACAGGCGGCCCCAGCTCCCTCAGCAGCACCGGAGGCTTCTCCTCCGCAGCAGACGCCATCGGCGACCGATACCACGCCCGTCCAGCCGAGCCTGGCGGACACGCCCGCTCAGCCTTCTGTCAGCGCCGAACAGCGCACCGACATCCCGCATAATCTTTCTCCCTGGGGCATGTTCATGGCTGCCGACTGGGTGGTCAAGGGCGTCATGATTGGTTTGGCTTTTGCCTCGCTCATGACATGGACGGTCTGGGTTGCGAAATCCATCGAGTTGACAGGCGCGCGTCTGCGGGCAAGGTCGGCGCTCAAGATCGTTCGCAATGCGAAGACGCTCTCGGAAGCCACGACCGCTATCGAAAACAGGGGTGGTCCCGGGGCTCTCATGCTGCGCATGGCCACGCATGAAATGCAATTGTCCGACGCAGTGGTGGAACATACCGATGGCGGCGGCATCAAGGAACGTGTCTCTTCGGTTCTGTCGCGTATCGAAACCCACGCCGGTCGCCGTATGTCGCGCGGCACTGGTGTTCTGGCGACGATCGGCTCCGTTTCACCCTTTGTCGGCCTCTTCGGCACGGTCTGGGGGATCATGAACTCCTTCATCAGCATCTCGGAATCTCAGACGACAAATCTGGCCGTCGTCGCGCCCGGTATCGCTGAAGCGCTTCTGGCTACGGCGATTGGTCTGGTCGCGGCCATTCCAGCCGTCGTCATCTACAATGTGTTTGCGCGTTCCATCACCGGCTACCGACATTTGCTGGCCGATGTCGCAGCCGGTGTCGAACGTCTCGTCAGCCGTGACCTCGACTTTCGCCGCATCCCGCCGGGCAATACCGCAAAGCCCAATGTTTCGCTCGTAGGACGCTGATCATGGCTGGTGGCATTAGAGAAAGTGGTGGAGACGAACTCTCCGAAAACCACGAAATCAACGTGACGCCTTTCATCGACGTCATGCTGGTTTTGCTGATCATCTTCATGGTGGCGGCACCTTTGGCGACCGTGGATGTGAATGTCGATCTGCCCGCGTCGTCTGCAAAGCCGGCCGAGCGTCCGGACGAGCCGCTCTATCTGACCGTCAAGGACGATCTCTCTCTGAATCTCGGCAATGACGCGGTATCAAAAGAGGCGCTTGCCGCCAGTCTCGATGCACGCACCGGCGGCAACAAGGATACCCGAATTTTTCTTCGTGCGGACAAGGCCGTCGATTACGGGCACTTCATGGATGTCATGAACACGCTACGGGATGGCGGTTATCTCAAGATTGCGCTTGTCGGTCTTGAAGGTGCCGCTGCTGCGAGCCCGCCTGCGCAGGGCACATCTTCTACCCCGGCTCCGGTGGGGGCGACCCCATGAGCGAAAGCGACCTTCTTCGTTCCGGATGGTCCAGGCTGGGCGAAGTCGCCCTTTGGGCGGTTGCAGGTGTACTGATGCTTTCCGTACACGCGGGTGGCGCTTATTATCTCATGCAGGAGCAGCCGGAACCGGACAATGATGGCGGTCCGCCTGCCGCGATCATGATTGAGCTTGCCGCTCTTCCAGAGGCTGTGGAGACCGAACAGACGGTGGAGGCCAATGACGTAGAGGACGTGCAGGAAGTCGAGAGCGTCCAGCCTGATAGAGTAGAAGAGGTTCCGCCGCCGGAAACGCCGCCGCCTCCGCCTGAACCTGTGGCGGAAGAAACACCGCCAGAGCCGCAGCCCGAGCCTCTGCCAGAGGTTGCCGAACCGGTGCCCGAGGAAACGCCTGAGCCGGTTGAAGAAATCGATCCCATTCAAGAACAGCAGATGGCTGCGCTTGAAAACGTCGAAGTACCTCTGCCTGTCTTGCGGCCTCCTCCTCCGCCCACCGAGAAAAAGGTGGAAAAGAAGGATGTGCCCGACAAGAAAAAGGTCGAGCGCAAGCAGGTGGCATCTCCACCTCCATCCGCTGCCAAGGAAGCCGCAAAAGTGGAGGCGACGCAGTCGAACCGCACCGCTGCTTCCCGCAACAGTTCGGGCTTCTTTTCCTCAACCATGACACCTGCCAAGTGGGAGGCGCGTGTACGGTCGCGGATCATGGGCAAGAAGCCCAGTTCTCTGTCGGGAAAAGGTGTAAGCGCTGTCGTCAGCTTCATGGTCAGCGAATCCGGGTCTCTGACCTCGATAAAACTGGTTCGCTCAACAGGTGACTCCACGCTCGACCAGCAGGTCATCGGGTGGATTCAACGTGCATCGCCTGTAGCAGAACCGCCACCAAATGCCCGCCGGGACGTGACGGTGCCAATCAGCATTCGATAGGATTTGGATGTTTTTTCCAAATCCTGTTTCTCTTGCCGCTCTGCTGGGGTAAGGCTTGATATCCCTTGGTAGGCAGAGAGTCTCATGAAATTCAGCATTGAACACGCCGAAAAATTCGTTTCTTCCATTTTCGAGGCGAACGGCGTTTTGCCGGCCAATGCCCAATCCGTCGCACGCGCGCTTGTTGCGGCGGAAGCAGCCGGGCAGGGTGGACATGGCGTCCGCAGGATACCCGCCTATATCAGCCAGTTGCGTGTCGGCAAGATCGACGGAACAGCCAAGCCTGCGGCATCACGTCCGCGTCCTTCTGTTCTCAGCGTCGATGCGGGATACGGCTATGCATATCCGGCTATCGATATGGTGGTCGATCAGCTTCCGGCGATCGCCAGGGCGCAGGGCATCGCGCTTGGGGTCATAGGCAGGTCTCACCACGCAGGGGTCATGGCTCTTACCGTCGAACGGTTTGCCGATCAGGGCCTAGTCGCTTTCATGGTCGCAAATGCACCCGCCTCTATGGCTCCCTGGGGCGGTACCAAACCGCTTTACGGCACAAATCCGATTGCGTTTGCGGCGCCCGTTGATGGCGCAGACCCGCTCGTAATCGATCTCGCCCTCTCAAAGGTGGCGCGCGGCAAAATCATGGCAGCGCGGCAAAAGGGCGAAAGCATACCCGATGACTGGGCGTTCGATAGCCAGGGCCGTCCGACGACGGATCCGGATGAGGCCATCAAGGGAACGATGGTGCCCGCTGGCGATGCCAAGGGTGCAGCGCTAGCCTTGATGGTGGAGGTCATGGCTGCGGGTCTGACCGGCGGGAATTTTGGTTTTCAGGCTTCCTCGCTTCTCGACGATACGGGAACGGCGCCATCGCTTGGTCACACCATCATCGCCATCGACCCCACGATTGCCGGAGATGATATCTTTGCGAGACGATTGGCGCTCATGGCTGCGGAGATCGAGGGGCAGGAAAACGCCCGTCTGCCGGGCCGCAGGAGCCAGGGCATCCGAAAGCAGTCGCTGGAGAACGGAATCGTCATCGAAGACGACATCTTGGCGCAGATCAAGGCCCTGTGATCAATCGCGCAGGTCGATTAGGGTCACAACGAGGTCGACAAAGGCGGTTCCTGACGTTTCCAGCGCGCCGCTATTGTCTATGGTGGTCACGTCGAAGTCGCCGCAGACATCCAGCGAACGACGCTCGAGTCTGCGCATGATGTCGTCATGGCTCTCCCTGCCCCGACCTTCAAGCCGGGCCGCGAGCACCTCCGGCCTTGCAACGATATTGACGATCTTCAGCCTGGGGAACACAGCCTTAAAATGGCCGAGCGCAGAGCGAGAGCCATTCGCAATGACGATGTTTCCCTCAGCAAGCTTGTCTTTTACCGCTGCTGGAATGGCATAGTTCAGCCCATGCGCTTGCCAGGAGACGCAGAATTCACCTTTGGCATGGCGACGTACAAATTCTTCGTCGCTCACGGCATCATGGTTTTCGCCGCCAGCGCTGCTGTCACGCGTAATCACGCGACGTACGAAATGCACATCACCCCGGCTCAAGAGCCGGTCGGCGGCGAACTCCATGATGGTATCCTTGCCCGCACCGCTCGGTCCCACCACGACGATCATCAGGCCTGTGGATGGCGATGGGACCGGTGAGAGCGAGGGCACCGTATCACTCATGCGACGCGCCTGCCTTGCCGCCAGACCGATCGGACAACCGGAACGTCGTTGTTGCGACGGACTCGGACGAGATCGGCTCGCAAACCGTTTGCAATCCGCCCGCGATCCATCAGGCCAACTGTGCGTGCCGGTGTGGCCGTGACCATCGATATGGCTGCGGGCAGCGTTATGCCTTCAACCTGATCGGCCAGAAGAAACGGAGCATAAAGCAGGCTGAACGGCACGTAGTCGGACGACAGGACATCGAGAACACCGATTTCAGCCAGATCACGGGCAGCAATGTTACCGGAGTGTGATTTACCGCGCACGATGTTGGGAGCGCCCATCAAGACGCTCATGCCTGCACCATGCGATGCCTGTGCAGCTTCGACGCTGGTTGGAAATTCGGCAAGTTTGACGCCATGACCGATCGCTTCTTCGACATGGCTCTGCGTCGCGTCGTCATGGCTCGCGATGGTGATGCCGCGTGCCAGACATTGCGCCGAGAGATAATCGCGGTGGTTGGTGGAATATTTGGCGGAAGCCGCCACACGTCGATCCACAAAAGCCTGGAAGGCCTCGTCGCTCAAGCCGCGCTTCTTCTGATAAAAGACGATATATTGATCCATCGTCTGAAACTGCCTTTGACCCGGCGAATGATCCATCAGCGAAATCAGTTTTACCTGGGCGTCGTCCTCGAAATCTTCGAAGTGCTCAAGGACATCCGCAGAAGCCACTTCGCAGCGAAGATGCAAAAGATGATCCGCACGCAGGCGACCCTCCCTTTGGGCCTGTTCGATGGCGTCGGCCATCTGGCGCATTTCGCCGCGTGCAAAGCCGCCATCTTCGTCCGAACCCAGCCGGAGACAATCGAACACGGTGGTAATGCCTGAAGACGAGATCTGCGCATCATGCGCCTGAATGGCGGCCACCTTGTTCCATGTCACGCCGGGACGTGGAGAATAATGCTGTTCCAGATGGTCGGTGTGCAACTCGACCAGACCAGCGATAAGGTAATCCCCCTCGAAATTCTCACCTAGGCGTGACGTTCCCTCACTGATATCGGCAATCAGGCCATCCTTGATCTGGACCGACCCCTCGATGATCTCATCCTGGAGAACGATGCGTGCATGGGTTAAAACCTGTTCGGTCATCGGATTGCCTCTTTCTCGACGGGTGTGGTCCTGAGCGTGTCAGGCGCTTCCGCAAGCGGCAGCCATGTGTGAACGGTAAACGCCTCTCCACGCGCCCTCTCGACAAAAAGGCCAAGACCGGAGATGGCCAGAGATCGCTCCGTAAAGTCCGAAAATTCCCTCATCAGCAGGGCGCGGACACGGTCACGATCCTTTGTCTCAACAGGACCTGTCAGTGTCATGTGAAAACGAAAATCGTCCATGACGTGCGGATAACCCCATTGTGAAAGATTGCGCCGCTGGCTTTCGCTGAGTTCCTGCGGCCTTCTTCTTGCAATATCGCTTGGCGAAAGGACTGCCCGGAAGGGCTCGAAATACGCGACCACATCTGCGGCGAAGTCCTGCAGCGCTTCGGATTTCGCTTTGGGCACGATGGCAAAAAAGGGACCAAGGTTATCGATAATCATCTCAGGAATTTCGAAAGCTTGTCGGGTTCTCGCAAAATTCTGGAAAGCGGTCAGAAGCTCAGCCTCGCTGCTACGATCCGCCAGTTCGAAAGGCGCTTTCAGTGTCGCATGAAATCCGTAACGGCGAGGCTCGGCCGTCATGTGCCTTTGGTCAGCGTCGTTATGGTCTTCGGCGCCTGTGAAGGCATTTCGACCAAGCCAGCGAGACGCCTTGCGGGTAAGAGCATCATCGGGAGAAGGGGAGAAATAGATGGCGTAGCGCACGGGTCGCACTTTCAGGTATCGGCAGTCACGGCATTATTGAAATGAATCGCCTCAACGACGCAAGGCTGTAGAGGCGAATTAGCCTCTGCGCATGACGGAATGATGATGTGGCAGAAAAAAATTGGACTTTGTTGTACCGGGAAGGGCAGCTCAACTTGGCTGCGATGCCGCTGCGGCGGATGGAAAACGTTTGGCGACAGAGACCTGCCTGAGCAGCATTCCGGCATGAATTGAAACTTCTTCAAGAATTGCGCGTTGTCTCCTCACAGTCTTCACGGATGGAAGGAGTAAAGGCAATGGAAGTTGGAATTCTCGTCGCGCTATTCTTCACCGTCTTCGCAGCCTCGAGCGTATTTTGCGCCTATTGGTTCGGCGAATCTCACGGCTCTCGGTGAGTGTCATAAAATATACTTGATACGCTAAAAAGCAGGCTTAGAGAATATCATCTCTAAGCCTGCTTTTTTTGTTGAACAACTTAATGAGCGGCAGACATGTCGCCCAGTACTTCCTTGGATGCAACGGTCGAATCTGCGTTCAGCTTGTAGACCATAGGGACGCCGGTCGCGAGATTGAGCTTCAAGATTTCTTCTTTGCTCAGCTTGTCGAGAACCATGACGAGAGAGCGAAGCGAGTTGCCGTGCGCTGCCACGAGAACCGTTTCACCTTTTAAAACACGGGGCAGGATTTCCGTCAGATAATAGGGCCAGACGCGCGCGCCGGTGTCGCGCAGGCTTTCACCGCCTGGCGGTGGAATGTCGTAGGAGCGGCGCCAGATATGAACCTGCTCCTCGCCCCACTTTTCCCTCGCATCATCCTTGTTCAAGCCGGAGAGATCGCCGTAATCTCGCTCGTTCAGCGCTTCATCACGGATCGTCTCCAGATCGGACTGACCGACATTGTCCAGCACCATTTGGCATGTGCGCTGGGCACGGATCAGCGACGATGTGTATGCCACATCGAACTTGATGCCGTAATCGGCAAGCGCCTTGCCACCGGCATTGGCTTCCTGAACACCAAGCTCCGTCAGGTCGGGGTCGCGCCAGCCGGTGAAGAGGTTCTTGAGGTTCCAGTCACTTTGGCCGTGACGAACGAGGACGAGGGTTCCGCTCATATCAATGTCTCTCCAGAGGTTGGTTAGTGGTCTTCAGCCAGACCGAGAACGTCCAGCATCGAATAAAAGCCGGGCTTCTGGTCGTGCGCCCAAAGGGCGGCAGCAATTGCGCCACGGGCAAAAATGGTCCGGTCTGCGGCATGGTGCGAAAGCGTGACCTGCTCGCCTTCGCCAGCGAAAATCACCGAATGGTCGCCGATCACGGAGCCGCCGCGCAGCGTCGCAAAACCGATCGTGCCGCCTTCGCGCGGGCCTGTATGTCCATCACGCACACGTACGGATTTGGCCGCAAGGTCGATACCGCGCCCTTTTGCTGCTGCCTGGCCTAACAGCAAAGCAGTGCCGGACGGCGCGTCGACCTTGTGCTTGTGGTGCATTTCGAGGATTTCGATGTCCCAGGCATTCGCATCGAGCGCCTTTGCCGCCTGCTGCGTCAAGACGCCGAGCAGATTGACGCCAAGGCTCATATTGCCTGACTTAACGATGCGGGCATGGCGAGCGGCGGCCTGAAACTTTGCCTCGTCGTCAAGCGTGCAGCCGGTGGTACCGATGACATGGACGATCCGCGCCTGAGCCGCAAGGCCAGCAAAGCCAACGCTTCCCGCAGGCGAGGTGAAGTCGATGACACCTTGTGCATGCAAGAAGGCGTCGAGCGCGTCACTTGTGACAGCAATGCCGATAGGACCGAGGCCCGACAGTTCACCCGCATCACGGCCGATAAAGGGAGAGCCTTCGCGCTCGACTGCTGCATGAAGCTGGACACCCGGCGTTTCATGGATCAGCCGGATCAGTGTCTGCCCCATACGACCGGCCGCACCCACCACCACCAGTTTCATGCCATCGCCGCTCATGCTTCCTCGCTCATGCTATCGGGTTCAAAGGCCACGGACACCCGTGGCCTGAAGATTGTTGAGGCGAGCGTAAAGACCATCGTCTTGCCGCGCAAGCGTCTCGTGAACGCCTTCTTCTACGACCAGCCCCTCGTTCATGACCACGATCTTGTCGGCTTTGACCACCGTCGACAGGCGGTGGGCGATGACGATGACAGTGCGTCCGTTCATAGCCGTATCGAGCGCCTTCTGAACAACGGCTTCCGATTCCGTATCGAGTGCGGACGTCGCTTCATCGAGCAGCAGGATCGGCGCGTTGCGCACCAGTGCACGCGCAATCGACAGGCGCTGGCGCTGGCCGCCAGACAGGCTCATGCCGTTTTCTCCCACCGCAGTGTCGTAGCCCTCCGGCTGCGCGACGATGAAATCATGCGCAAAGGCAAGTCGTGCGGCCTCTTCGATCTCGGCATCCGTCGCGTCCGGGCGGCCATAGCGAATGTTGTCGCGAATGGTGCCTTCGAACAGATAGGGCTGCTGCGAGACGTAGGCCAAATTCTGGCGAAGCGACATGGTCGTCACATCCGCGATGTTTTGACCATCGACCAGAATGGCGCCGCCGTCCGGATCGTAGAAACGCGGCACGAGATTGATGATCGTCGACTTACCCGCCCCGGACGGACCCACCAGCGCCGTCGTCTTGCCGCCTTCGGCGATAAAGCTGACGCCTTTCAGGATCGGGCCGCCATCCTTGTAGGAAAACACCACGTCCCGCAGTTCGACCGTGGCATTGGTGATCGCCAGCGGCTTTGCATCCGGTTTCTGACGCTGGATCGGCTCCATATCGAGAATGTCGTAGATCATCTGCGCATTGACGACCGCGCGTTCCAGAGAAATCTGCACGCGTGCAAGACGGCGGGCCGGATCATAAGCGAGCAGAAGCGCGGTCACGAAGGCGAAGAATGCACCTGGAGGCACATTGTAATAGATGGCGCGATAGGCGGCGTAGGCCAGAACGCCCGATACGGCCAGGCCGGCAATGGTTTCCGTCAGCGGCGCGCTCTTTTCCGTTAGACGTGCAATGCGGTTTGCGCGCATTTCAGCGGAATCGATGACGCGATCGACGCGATGTTCCAGCTGCTTTTCCATCGTGAAGGCTTTGACGATGGCGATACCCTGCAATGTTTCCTGCATGGCGCCCAGCACGCGGCTGTTGAGGATCACCGCATCCCGCGTGGCGCTGCGAAGCCGCTTGGAAATATAGCGCAGTCCCAGAACCAATGGTGGAACGATGAAGACGATGACGATCGACAGGATCGGGTCCTTGACGATCATCACCGCAACCAGCGCGATAAAGGTCAGTAGATCGCGGGCAACCGTCGTCACGGTCAGGTTCATGACATCGCGAATGCCGCCGATGTTCTGGCTGACCTGTGCTGCCAGATGCGCGGAGCGAGATTCGCTGAGATAACCCACCGACAGGGTCATGAGATGCGAGTACAAACGCTTCTGATATCGCGCAACGATATTGTTGCCTATTTTCGAGAGCGCCACCGATTGTCCGTAAGTGGCAAGCCCGCGAATAAAGAAGGCGACGAAAATGGAAAAGCAGATCAGCCAGACAAGATCGGCGCGTCGGTTGACGAACGCCTCGTTGATGACGGAATCCATGATCCAGGCCGTAAACGCCGTGGTGCCGGCGACCGTCAGCAGGCAGAAAATCGCAAAACCATAACCGGGAATATGATCGCGGGCGTTTTCGGCAAAAATGCGCTTCAGCACGGACGTGATTGTGTCGGTATCAACGGGGTGCCGGTTCTTGGCGGTTTTCAAGCTTTATCCACCTTATGCGGTTTTTGGCGGGCAAGCCGCCTCTTCAACCGGCGTCTATAGCCATTCGAGCCGGTTTTGGCCAGTGCTGACTTGTGCTTACGCCTGCCAGCGCCGTCCATCCAGCGTCAGACCAAAATCCGACGGCGTGCGGGCATAAGCTGAAAGGCCGGCCAAAGCCGCCTGCGGGTGGGTGACGACATGGGTGGGAATGCTGCGCATGAGGGCCTTGTGCGGGGCCTTGTCCTCGAAAGCTGCGCGGAACTCCGGAAGTCGCAAGGCCGGGATGATTTTCTGAGAGATGCCGCCGGCCAGATAGACGCCGCCACGGGCCATGAAAATCAGTGCCATGTCGCCCGCGATCCGCCCTAGATAGGTGCTGAACAGGGACAGCGTTTCCTGCGCCTGCAGGTCTTCGCCGCTCAGGCCTTTCGCCGTCACGTCTGCAGGGTCGGAAAACACCGGCGTGATGCCGTCTGTCGCACAAATGGCGCGGTAGAGATTAACGAGGCCGCGCCCACACAGGATCTGCTCGCCTGCGATACGTCCTTCGATGGCGTCGAGATGTGGAAATACCCGATAGTCGCGTGCGCTGCGCGGGCCGATATCGACATGGCCGCCTTCACCGGGAACCGGAAACCACATGCCGCGTGCATAGACGAGGCCCGCGACACCCAGCCCGGTGCCGGGCCCAAGCACGACGCGCGATGCCATCATATCCGGCTGATGAGGGCCGATGGTTTCCCTGTTGTCGCCGCCAAGCGAGGCAATCGCGAGAGCCTGTGCTTCGAAGTCGTTGATGACGATCACGTCTTTCAGGCCGAGATTGGCGAGCATTTCCCTGGGCCTGACGATCCAATGGCAATTGGTCAGCGGTATCTCGTCAGCCTCGATCGGCCCGGCAACCGCAAGGATCGTGGAGACTGGCAGCAAGGCCGTGTGGTTCAACACGGCATTCTGGATTGCCTCGTCGATCGACGCGTAGTCGGCGGTCTTGACGCTCGTCAACTGGGTGGGGTCGGCGTCGGCATCCGGCAGAATGCAAAAGCGCGCATTGGTACCACCGATATCTCCGATGAGAATCGGAAAGGAAAGAGTATCGTTCTGCTTGGGCATCGCTGCTCCTGGATCGCCGGGCTATCAATGGGTCGAATGAAAATCGGTCAACTGCTCGGCCGTAGCGCGGTTCAAGGCCATGGGAATATCGTAGACGGTCGCAAGGCGCGTCAGTGCTTTGACGTCGACATCATGCGGCAGGGACGACAGGGGGTCGATGAAGAAGATCAGCATGTCCACATCGCCCGTCGCGATCATCGCGCCGATCTGCTGATCGCCACCCAGCGGGCCGCTTTTCAGACGAACCACGTTCAAGCCGGGACAGGCATCCTGCACGCGCCCGCCAGTAGTGCCGGTGGCGACGATCCTGAATTGCGAGAGGGCTGCCTGATGCTGACGGGCGAAATCCGCCATGTCGTCTTTCTTCTGGTCATGCGCGATCAAAGCGATACAGCGTTGCCCTGTCATTTGGTCTCTGCGCCCCAGCCTTGTTCAGATCGCATTTTCTAAATCGATTTGAAGCCTTCTAACGCAACTTCACACCGTTTGGAAAGCCGGGCCGCGTCAATTCGAAGACGGGCGGGAAGATGGTCGCGGCACATCGGCGGGCGGCATGGGTGCCGCCTTGCCCGACGATTGTGGCACGATGTCCTGTACCTGTGCGGCTGGCGCAGAAGGCGTGTAGGAATTTTGAGCAGCAACGCTTGCCTTGCCAGCGGCAGGTGCGGCGGCAATGGCTGCGCAGGCTTTCGGCAAATCGGAGACCATCATGGCGCGCGGCGGCTTGGGCGGCTTGGCATTGGGGTCTTTCTTCGGTGTGGCCCAAGGTTCCTTGGTGAACCACCATGCCAGCGACTTGTCGCAGCCATCGCCAGCACCCACAGGTGCCTGCGGTTTGCAGTTCGGCGCGCCCGGCGGGCATTCGAGGCGAACGTGGAAGTGTTCATCATGCCCGTAGATCGGCCTGATCTTGCCCATGAAGGTGCGGTCGCCGGTCCATGTCTGGCACAGCTTCTGCTTGATGGCCGGGTTGACGAAGATGCGCTCCACCTGCGGATAGCTCGCCGCCATCATCACCAGTTTTGCATTGAGCGGCGACCATTTGCGGTCATCCACCGTCAGGAATTTGCTTTTGTCCAGCATGGAGATGAAGGGTGTGCTTTCCCGCTGCTCTGCACTCATCACCTGCTTGGGCATTTGTCGCCACCAGATGTCGACGTCGAGGCCGATCTGATGAGAAGCATGGCCTGTCAGCATCGGCCCGCCACGCGGCTGCGAGATATCGCCGATCAACAGGCCCGGCCATCCGATCTTTTGCACGTCCTGCGCAAAGCGTTCGATAAAGGAAATCAGTTGCGGCTGACCCCAGCGCCGGTTGCGGGACAGCCTCATGGCCTGAAAGCCCTGACCTTCCGTGGGCAGCGCCACCGCACCGGACTGGCAACCCTTGGCATAGGAACCGTAAGACGCAGAGGGTCCGGCAGATGGCAGGGCGATATTGCCGAAGACCTGTTTTGCGGGCGCATCCTGCGCAAAGGCAGAGACCGCATCTGCCGCCAGCATGGACATCATCGAAAGTGCCAGAAATGATGCCTTGCCCACGCCTTTTGCCAGTTTGTCCATATTGTCCGTCGCCTGCGATGCTTGAAATGATTCTCTTTGAAATATTACGCTGGAACGCGAATTTGGTGAAAGCATGTTTGGCCGATTTTGGCGGCATAAACGGCTTGTGACCCAAATCCCCTATATTTTGCCAATGTTTGTCTTATGGTGCACGGCAATGAAACGAAAAGGACTGTCGCTTTATGGCATTGGCAAGGTTGAAATCCGGTGTGTTCGCTCTGGCTGCTCTATCATGCGTGATGGCGCCGACGGCGGCACTGGCGCAGGACAGCGAAAACTGGCGCAGTGGGATTTCGACGATTGGCGAGCTGAAGCACCCGAACGGATTTGAGCGCTTCGATTATGTGAACCCGAATGCGCCCAAGGGCGGGACGTTGCGCCTTTCGACAGCAGGCACCTTCGATACGGTCAATCCGCTTCTGGCAAAAGGCGAACTTGCCACCGGGCTTGGCGCTGTTTTTGATACGTTGATGAAATCCTCCGAAGAGGAACTCTCCTCATCCTACGGCCTTCTTGCCGAGGCCGTCAGCTTTCCAGACGATATTTCCAAGGCCAGTTTTCGGCTGCGGAAAGAAGCGAAGTGGGCCGATGGTCAGCCGGTGACGCCCGAAGATGTCGTTTTCAGTTTCGAAAAGGCGAAGGATTTAAGCCCGCAACTGGCAACATATTACACCCATGTCACCAAGGCCGAAAAGACCGGTGAACGGGAAGTCACTTTCACCTTCGATGAAAAGAACAACAAGGAACTGCCCCAGATCGTCGGCCAGATCATGGTCGTTCCGAAACACTGGTGGGAAGCCAATGGCGCAGACGGCAAGCCGCGTGACATTTCCCGTGGCACGCTGGAGCCCGTCATGGGGTCCGGCCCATACAAGATCGCGTCCATCGCACCGGGTTCGACCATCACCTATGAGCGGCGCGACGATTATTGGGGCAAGGACGTCAACGTCAATGTTGGGATGAACAACTTCAAGACGATCACTTACACCTTCTACACAGACCGCGATGTCGAGTTTCAGGCGTTCAAGGCCGGGAATACGGATTTCTGGCAGGAGAATTCAGCAGGGCGCTGGGCAACGGGTTATGACTTTCCGGCCGTGAAAGACGGTCGTATCAAGAAAGAGGAGTTGCCCAACATCTATCGTTCAGTTGGCATAATGCAGGCACTCGTGCCGAATGGACGACGCGATAAATTCAAGGATCCAAAAGTCCGGCTGGCCTTGAACTACGCCTTCGACTTCGAAGAAATGAACCGCACGCTGTTCTATAACCAGTATCAACGCATCGGCAGTTTCTTCATGGGAAGCGACCTAGCATCGTCTGGCCTTCCTCAAGGAAAAGAGCTGGAAATTCTGAACGAAGTTAAAGATCAGATCCCCCCTGATGTTTTTACAAGGGAATTTCGAAACCCGGTTGGCGGTGACCCCGCCAAACAGCGCGACAATCTTCGTGAAGCCGTAAAGCTCATGAAGGAGGCCGGTTATGAGCTTCGTGGCAACCGAATGGTCAACGCGTCCACGGGCCAGCCTTTTGAGTTCGAAATTCTCGTTGATTCCGCAGCGATGGAGCGCGTGGTGGTTACTTACGCGCAAAATCTAAGAAAGATCGGAATCAACGCCACAGTCAGAGTGGTGGATACGTCGCAATACACAAATCGTACCCGGTCTTTTGATTTCGACATGATCGTCAATCTCTGGGCTCAGAGCGCGAACCCGGGAAATGAGCAGGCAGATTACTGGGGCTCTAAGGCTGTTGATCGCCAAGGGTCTAAAAACTATGCCGGCATCAGCAACCCCACTGTTGATGCAATCGTCCGCAAGATCATTTTTGCCGCAAACCGCGACGATCAGGTAGCCGCCGTAAAGGCGCTGGACCGGGTGCTTCTTACTGGAAACTATGTGATCCCGCAATTTTATCGTGGTGAAATGACGCTTGCCTACTGGAATACACTGGTGCAACCCCAGACGCTGCCTAGATACGGCATTGGTTTCCCCGATGCATGGTGGTCTGCAAACGCCGTAAAATAACGTTGGCCTTGCTTTATAAGCCAAGCCTTGATTCACATGAGCGATAACGAATCACGCCGCCTGCGGGTTACCGCAGGCCCGAAAGGAAACGGTTTGACGAAGCCGATGACGACTGAGCCCAACGCCATAAAGCGGAGCGCCTGATGGGAGCTTATATTCTGCGGCGTCTGGCCCTGATGATACCGACAATTATCGGCATCATGGGCATTTCCTTTCTCGTCATTCAGTTCGCACCCGGTGGTCCGGTTGAGCAGGTGGTTGCACAGCTTTCGGGCTCCGGCGACAGCGCGTCGGACCGTCTTTCCGGTGGTGGCGACCTCATGGGTGGCGGTCTGGATGAGAGCGGTTCGAAATATCGTGGCGCGCAGGGGCTAGACCCCGACCTGATCGCCAAACTGGAAAAGCAGTTCGGTTTCGACAAGCCGCCGCTCACCCGCTTCCTCGACATGATGTGGAATTACATCCGCTTCGATTTCGGCGATAGCTTCTTTCGCAATTCCTCCGTCATCGATCTCATCATCGACAAGCTGCCGGTGTCGATTTCGCTCGGCTTTTGGATATTGATCATCTCCTATGCGATCTCGATCCCGCTTGGCATCAAGAAAGCAGTGTCGGATGGCTCGAAATTCGATGTCTGGACATCCGGCATCGTCATCGTCGGCTATGCGGTGCCGAGCTTCCTGTTCGGCATTCTGCTCATCGTCGTCTTCGCGGGCGGATCGTTCTTCGACTGGTTCCCGTTGCGGGGGCTGACGTCTGACAATTTTGCGCAACTGACGTGGTGGCAGAAGATCATCGACTATTTCTGGCACTTGGCGCTGCCGCTAACTGCGCTCGTTCTCTCAGCCTTTGCCACGACGACACTGCTGACCAAGAATTCCTTCATCGATGAGATCAAGAAGCAATACGTAGTCACGGCGCGCGCCAAGGGCCTGTCTGAACGCAAGGTTCTCTATGGCCACGTCTTCCGCAACGCCATGCTGATCGTCATCGCCGGTTTCCCCGGCGCCTTCATCTCGGCCTTCTTTACCGGGTCGCTGTTGATTGAAAACATCTTCTCCTTGGATGGTCTTGGACGGCTGGGTTATCTTTCGGTCGTCAACCGCGATTATCCGATCGTGTTCGGAACGCTGTTCATCTTCTCGCTGATGGGCCTCGTCGTCAGCCTCATCTCCGACATGATCTACACCTGGATCGATCCGCGTATCGACTTTGAGCGGAGGGATGTGTGATGGCTGTTGCAATCGACACACCACCACAAAAGCGGCCGTTCTTCTCTCCCACAAGTGTGCGGCGCTGGCAGAATTTCAAGGCGAACCGGCGCGGCTACTGGTCGTTCTGGCTGTTCCTTCTGATCTTCGGATTGAGCC
Organism: Rhizobium sp. Leaf262; assembly: GCF_001422245.1. Taxonomy (GTDB): domain Bacteria; phylum Pseudomonadota; class Alphaproteobacteria; order Rhizobiales; family Rhizobiaceae; genus Agrobacterium. The sequence continues at coordinate 262,802 of NZ_LMMM01000016.1, read as the reverse complement.
TGTTTGCCGAGTTTCTGGCCAACGACAAACCTATCATCGCCTCCTACAAGGGCGAGATTTTGGTGCCTGTCATGATGGATTACCCGGAGGAGAAATTCGGCGGCTTCCTGGCCCAAACGGATTATAAATCCTCCTTCATTCAGGATGAAATCAACGCCAATGGCTGGATGATCTGGCCGCCGATCCGCTATTCCTACCAGACGGTGAACTCAAATATTCCGCACTCGGCACCCACAGCGCCTTTCTGGCTGATGGATGCGCAGGAACGTTGCTCCGGTTACCCGCAAGGCGCGGCCGATCCCGGCTGTACGCTCGGCAATCTCAATTGGCTGGGCACCGACAATCAGGCGCGCGATGTCGCAGCCCGCGTCATCTATGGCTTCCGCATTTCCGTGCTGTTCGGGCTGGCGCTCACCATTGCCTCGGCCATCGTCGGTGTCAGCGCCGGTGCAGTGCAGGGCTATTTCGGTGGCTGGACCGACCTTTTGATGCAACGTTTCATCGAGATTTGGTCGTCCATGCCGGTGCTCTACATCCTGCTGATCATCGCGGCCATCCTGCCGCCCGGCTTCTTCGTCCTGCTGGGCATCATGCTGTTGTTCTCGTGGGTCGGCTTCGTCGGCATCGTGCGCGCCGAGTTTCTGCGCGCCAGAAATTTCGAATATGTCAACGCCGCCCGCGCGCTTGGCGTCGGCAACGGCACCATCATGTTCCGCCACCTGCTGCCCAATGCCATGGTGGCAACGCTGACCTTCCTGCCCTTCATTCTCTCGGGCTCGATCACAACGCTCACCTCGCTCGATTTCCTCGGCTTCGGCATGCCGCCCGGCTCTCCCTCGCTGGGAGAACTGATCGCTCAGGGCAAGAACAACCTTCAGGCGCCCTGGCTGGGGCTGACGGCCTTCTTCACAATGTCGATCATGCTGTCCCTGCTGATCTTCGTCGGTGAAGCGGTGCGAGATGCCTTCGATCCGAGAAAGACCTTCCGATGAGTGCCACGAAGGATATGATGACCACTCCGCTTCTTTCCGTCCGCGATCTCTCCGTTGCCTTCCATCAGGGCGGCAAGGAAAGCGTGGCTGTCGATCATGTGTCGTTCGACATCATGCCGGGCGAGGTCGTGGCGCTGGTGGGGGAGTCGGGTTCCGGCAAATCGGTGACGGCGAATTCCATTTTGAAGCTTTTGCCCTATCCGGCGGCGAGCCACCCGTCTGGCCAAATCCTGTTCGGAGGCAAGGATTTGCTGAATGCGTCGCTGCGCGATCTTCGCAATGTGCGCGGCAACGATATCACCATGATCTTTCAGGAGCCGATGACCTCGCTCAACCCGCTGCACAGCATCGAGCGGCAGATTGGTGAAATTCTCGAGCTTCATCAGGCCATCACCGGTATCGAGGCGCGCAAGCGGACGCTGGAACTGCTGTTGCAGGTCGGTATTCGTGAGCCTGAAAAGCGGCTGAAGGCCTATCCGCATGAACTCTCCGGTGGCCAGCGCCAGCGTGTGATGATTGCCATGGCACTCGCCAACCGGCCGAAACTGCTGATCGCCGACGAACCCACGACGGCGCTGGATGTGACGGTGCAGGCGCAAATCCTGGAGCTTCTGGGCGATTTGAAGAACCAGCATGACATGTCGATGCTGTTCATCACTCATGATCTCGGCATCGTGCGCAAATTCGCCGACCGCGTGTGCGTGATGACCAAGGGCAAGATCGTCGAGACCGGCACGGTCGAGCAGGTCTTCACCGATCCGCAGCACGCCTATACCCGCCATCTTCTGGCTGCCGAGCCCAAGGGCGAGCCGCCGCTGTCCGATAGCAGCAAGCCAGTGGTCATGCAGGGAGACGAGATCAAGGTCTGGTTCCCGATCAAGGCCGGGCTGATGCGCAGGGTGGTGGATCACGTCAAGGCGGTGGATGGCATCGATATTACCCTGCGCGCCGGGCAGACGGTGGGTGTCGTGGGTGAATCCGGTTCGGGCAAGACGACGCTGGGTCTCGCGCTCTCGCGGCTGATTTCCTCCAAGGGGCGGATCAGCTTCATCGGCCAGTCCATCGATGGTTATTCCTATTCCATGATGAAACCGCTCAGAAACCGGCTTCAGGTGGTGTTTCAGGACCCCTATGGGTCTCTCAGCCCGCGCATGTCGGTGGGGGAAATCATCGCCGAAGGTCTGCGGGTGCATGAAAAAGCCCTGTCTGCGGATGAGCGCGACCGGCGCGTGGCGCAGGCACTGGATGAGGTGGGGCTCGACCCCGCCACGCGCTGGCGTTACCCGCATGAATTCTCGGGCGGCCAGAGACAGCGCATCGCCATTGCCCGCGCCATGGTGCTGAAACCCCGCTTCGTGATGCTGGACGAGCCGACATCGGCGCTGGATATGAGCGTGCAGGCGCAGGTGGTCGATCTGTTGCGGGATTTGCAGGCGAGACATGATCTGGCCTATCTCTTCATCAGCCACGATCTGAAGGTCGTCAAAGCGCTCGCCAACGACATGATCGTGATGCGTCACGGCAAGGTGGTGGAAAGCGGTCCGGCAAAGTCCATCTTCGAGGCACCGAAAGAGGACTATACGCGGGCGCTGATGGCGGCGGCTTTCAACATCGAAGCCGTCAAGACGGCAGCGATCAGCGAGTAGGCGTCTCCAAGAACGCGCTGGCCTTCTCGCCCCGGCCCACGTACGATGCAGTCAGGATGCGGGAAACAAAGAGGCGTGATGTCGTCATGACGGCGCGATATATACTTTATCAGCTTGTGGATGTTTTCCGTTAGCGACTCTGCCGCGAACCGAAGAGAAACAACCTGCTGGTGAATGATGGTCGATATTGAATACGCAAAAAGATTTTTCGAAGAAAACCCCGATATTGAAATTCTTGAAGCCTTTGTCATCGATGTAAACGGCGTGCCGCGCGGCAAATGGATCCCGCGTGAACGGGCCATCGACGTGCTGGAAAAGGGCATGGCCGTGCCGCGCTCGGTCTACGCGCTGGATATCTGGGGCCGCGACGTAAACGCAGCCGGACTTGCAGAAGGCACCGGCGACCCTGATGGTCTGTGCTTTGCCGTTCCAGAAACGCTCTCACGCGTTACATGGCTGGGGCGCTCCACGGCGCAGGTTCTGCTGGCCATGAAAGACCCTGACGGCAACGGTTTTTATGGCGATCCGCGCACTGTGCTGGCGCAGGTGCTGGCAGGCTTTACCCGTCGCGGGTTGACGCCGGTTGTCGCGACCGAGCTCGAATTCTATCTGATCGATCCTGTCCGCTCCGCGCTCGACCCCGTGCGCCCGCCGCGTAGCCGCGAAGGCCGCTGGCATACGGGCCAGACGCAGGTTCTCTCCATCTCCGAATTGCAGGATTTCGAGGGCGTCTTTCACGATATCTCGACGGCCTGCCGCGCGCAGAATGTCGGAGCCGATACGACGCTGCGCGAAAACGGTCCGGGCCAGTATGAAATCAATCTCAACCATGTGCCGGATGCTTTGCGGGCGGCGGATGATGCCGTTTTTCTGAAGCGCATCGTCAAGGGCGTGGCGCGCAAGCACGATCTCGATGCCACCTTCATGGCCAAGCCCTACGGCATGCAGGCTGGCAACGGCATGCATGTCCATTTTTCCATGCTGGATAGAGATGGCAACAATATCTACGCCGGTGAGAACGGCCCTTCCGAAGCATTGATGCATTCGGTCGGTGGCCTGTTGGAGAATATGGGTGAGAGCATGGCCGTGTTTGCGCCGCATGCCAACTCCTACCGCCGCCTGCGCCCCAGCGAACACGCACCGACCTATGCTTCCTGGGGCATCGATAACCGGTCTGCTGCCGTGCGCGTGATTGTCGCCAGTAAGGCTGCGACCCGTATCGAACACCGTGTGGCAGGAGCCGACACCAATCCCTATCTGGTGCTGGCCATGATCCTGAGTGCCGCCCTTGCCGGCATGAAGGAAAAGCGCCAGCCGGGTGGTGCAATTTCGGGCGATAGCCACGCCATCAATCATGAGCCGCTGCCGACGAACTGGGACTATGCGCTGCAGCGTTTCACGCGCTCCAGCTTTGCCTATGCGACATTTGGGCAGAAATATCGCACGCTATACTCAGCCTGCAAACAGCAGGAATTGTCGGAATTTTCCCTCCGCGTAACCGACGTCGAATACGACGCATATATCAGGACGGTGTGACATGGCGAAAGTGACTGACACTCCAAATCCCGGCCATACCACTTCATGGTACGCGGCATCCGCCAACACAAAGACGGTTCGCACCGCGCTTCAGGGCGATCAGGATGCCGATGTGTGCATCATCGGCGCGGGCTTCACCGGCCTGTCGGCTGCACTGGAACTGGCGCAAAAGGGCTTTTCCGTCATTGTTCTGGAAGGTGAGCGGGTCGGTTTCGGGGCATCAGGGCGCAACGGCGGTCAGATCGTCAACGGCTATAGCCGTGACCTTCACACGGTTGCCCGGCGTTACGGCGCGCAGAAGGCAGCGCAGCTGGGCGCGATGTCGCTGGAAGGCGGGCAGATCATCCGCGACCGAGTCGCGAAATACAATATCGATTGCGATCTGGTGGATGGCGGTTTCTTCGCAGCCTTCACGCTAAAGCAGATCAAGGAAATGGCTGAAAACAAGGCCAATTGGGAAAAGCACGGCCATACCGGGCTGGAGATGGTCTCCAAGGCCGAGGTCGGCAAATATGTGAAGTCGGACCGCTATGCGGGCGGCATGATCGATCGTTTCGGCGGGCATATTCATCCGCTGAATTACGTTTTAGGCGAAGCGGCGGCGATTGAGAGCCTCGGCGGGCGCATTTTCGAAAACTCGCGCGTTATTGCGGTCGAGCAGGGCTCAAACCCCGTCGTGCGGACAGCACAAGGCAAGGTTGCGGCCAAATATGTGCTGGTCTGCGGCAACGCCTATCTCGGCGGACTGCTGCCGGAAATCGGTGAACGGATGATGCCGGTGTCCAGCCAGGTCATGGCGACGGAAGTGCTGGATGCGGCGCTGATCGAAGATCTCTTGCCGGCCAATTATTGCGTCGAAGATGCCAATTATATCCTGGATTACTACCGCCGCACCTCCGACAACCGCCTGCTCTATGGCGGCGGCATCGGTTATGGCGGCAGCGATCCAGCGGACCTGACCAGCGTTATCCGCCCCAATATGCTGAAGACCTTTCCGCAATTGCAGAATACCAAGATCGATTTTGCCTGGAGCGGCAATTTCGCCCTGACGCTGACCCGCATTCCGCATATCGGACGCCTGTCACCCAACGTCTATTTCTCGCACGGCGATAGCGGCCATGGCGTGACGACGACGCAGCTTCTGGGCAGAATTCTCGGTGAAGCGGTTGCGGGTCATGCGGAACGCTTCGATGTCTGGTCGTCGCTGCCGAACTACCCTTTCCCCGGCGGCAAGACGTTCCGGGTGCCGCTCACCATGCTCGGCGCGTGGTGGTATGGCTTGCGCGACAGGCTTGGGATTTAAAGCAATTCCAGCAAAAGTGTGAAGCGGGTTTGTGTCCGCAATTGCGTGGAAATCTACAGAGCGGATAGCCCCTTTAAGGCGTTCTCGGTGATTTCGTCCGGCGTGGCGTCGATGCTGATCGTGACGACGCCGGGTTCGCCGGTTGGGACTTCCAGCGTGGCGAGTTGTGTCTTCAACAGAGATAGCGGCATGAAGTGACCGGTGCGTGCGCCCATGCGCTTGGTCAACAGCGCTTCGCTGCCTTCCAGATAGACGAAGGCCAAGGAACCGCCGCAGGCTTTGCGCAGTCGCTCACGATAGGTCTTCTTCAGCGCGGAGCAGGAAATGACGATGCCGCCCGCCTCATAGCCCTTGTGCAGTTCCGCGCCGACGAGATCGAGCCACGGCCAGCGGTCGTCATCGTTGAGTGGCGTGCCCGCAGCCATTTTTTCCACATTGGAAGCCGGGTGCAGCTTGTCGCCTTCCATGAAGGGAATGCCGAGCTTTTCGGCCAGTTCTTCGCCCACGGTGGATTTGCCGCAGCCGCTGACGCCCATGACGATGATTGCCTGTTTCACGTTATTCCGCCTCTTCCACTATCAACCGACATCGTTTGGCCAGTTCGTCGTATGATTACGCGTGCGCGCAGCCGTCTTGCATGAAATCGGCATCCCCGGTCAACCGCCCGTTCGTCTTGCTGCTCCGGCCTCGAGCATGCTGAGGCCACCGTGAATGAGAACCGCAAGCACGGCGACGATCAGGCCGCCCTGCAGGATGAAAGCCAGATTGTTTGATTGTAGTCCCGCAATAATGACCTCCCCCAAGGTACGGGCTGCCACCGTCGAACCGATCGTGGCCGTCGACAGGCTGATGACGGCAGACAGTCGTATGCCTGCCAGAATAGCGGGAAAGGCCAAAGGCAACTCGACGCGCCATAGCCGTTGCAAGCCGGTCATCCCCACACCGCGTGCCGCTTCCATCACCGCTGGTGGTAGCGTTGTCAGTCCCGTCAGCGTGTTTTCGAAAACAGGCAGTAGGGCATAGAGAAAAAGCGCAGTCAGGGTCGGCTTTTCACCGAAGCCGATGATTGGAACGGCAAGGGCAAGGACCGCCACGGGCGGAAAGGTCTGTCCGACATTGACGATGCTGCGCGAGAGCGGCAGAAATTCCCGCCCGAATGGACGCGTGACGATGATGGCCAGCGTTCCGGCAATGATGGCAGCAGCACCTGTAGCTAGTGCGACGATTGCCAGATGAGAGAGCGTCAATGAAAGAAGATTTGCCTGCACATAGATGGCCGGTGCGTTGGTCTGAACCAAAGGCTGGAACAGCGGCTCGAACAGGATCGGCTGAGCCAGAAATGTCGCAAGCAGGAGGCCGAGTGCAAGCAGAATGATGGGACCGCGGTGAAGGCTCATGAAGGCCCCGCCGCATTTCTCAGCAGGGCCTCGCGACGGACGAGCCCGAGCAACTGACCATCAGGACCTGCGACCGGCAGCGTCTCGCAACCCGCCCACAACATTGCGGACAGGGCATCACGCTGCGTCATTGTTTCGGGCAGCGGTTCGCCTTCGCATGCTCCTGCTTCGATGATGGGGGCAAGAGATGATACAGAAAGGAGACGCAAGGCGCGTTCGCCTTCGCCAATCATCGTGCGAACGAATTCCGTGGCTGGGTTTCGAACCAAATCTGCCGGTGGGCCATATTGCACGATCCTGCCCTTGTCCATGACGGCAATCCGGTCGGCCAGATGGAACGCCTCGTCCATATCATGCGTCACCAGAACGATCGTCACACCGAGTTTCTTTTGAATCGAAAGCAGATCTTCCTGCGCCTTGGCGCGAATGATCGGATCGAGAGCGCCGAACGGTTCGTCCATCAACAGGATATTGGGTTCTGCCGCAAGCGCTCTGGCAACACCCACCCGTTGCTGTTGTCCGCCCGAAAGTTCGGTTGGAAAGCGTTTTGCATAAAGCGAGGGATCAAGCTGGAAGAGGGTCAGGAGCTCCAACACTTTCGCATCGATCCGGGCCCGATCCCAGCCGAGCAGTTCCGGCACGGTCGCGATATTCTGGGCAACGGTTCGGTGCGGAAAAAGCCCATGCCCCTGGATCGCATAGCCGATACTGCGGCGCAGCCTGTATCCCGGCATGTCCAGAATATTCTGACCGTCGATCCTTATGACACCGGATGTCGGCTCGACGAGGCGATTGATCATCCGCAGCAAAGTCGTCTTGCCTGAACCTGAAGTGCCGACGACAACGGTGATGCTGCGTGCCTGCATCGTCAGCGACACGTCATCGACGACCGTTGTGCCGTTATAGTCCTTCCGCAAAGTTTCGACTTCGATCATGTGCGGTTTTCCCGTTTGAGGAGTTGGCTGTCGATCAGCGCATCCAGAAGAATGGCGGCGGAGAAGCCGAGGATGACCGTGGGGATGGTACCGAGCAGCACGAGGTCCATCGCCGTTTGCCCGATGCCTTGAAAGACGAAGACGCCGAACCCGCCGCCGCCGATCAGCGCCGCAATGGTGGCAAGACCGATGTTCTGCACAAGGACGATGCGGATGCCCGTCAAAATGATAGGCAGGGCAAGAGGAAAATCGATCTTGAGAAGTCGTTGGGCGCTGGTCATTCCAAGACCGCGGGCTGCCTCTCTCACAGACGCTGACACGCCATCAAGTCCGACCACCGTGTTGGAGACAACAGGCAGCAAGGAATAAAGAAATAGCGTGACAAAAGCAGGAGCCGCGCCGATGCCCCTGATGCCGGCATCCGCCGCACCGGGTATATTGGCGGCAATCCATCCAAGCGGCGCGATGAGAAGGCCAAAAAGTGCGATAGACGGTACCGTCTGCACGATGTTCAGGCTGTTCATCACGCCAGAGCGAAGTTTCTTCACCTTGTAGCAAAGAACACCCAAGGGAATGCCGACAAGTGTCGCGGCAAACAACGACCCTAGAGCCAGTTGCACATGTCGTCCTGCTTCCGTCCAGAAAATATCGGCGCGGCTTTTATATTCCTTCAGCAGCGAGAGGTCGTCCCAATAGCCTGAGACAAGCACCGCTCCAATCAGGCCAAGCGACGACACAAGAAGCAGGACGCGCGTGGAAGGTTTGGGATCAAGCCGCGCGATTGCGTCTGTCGCCATCAGAACTAGGCCCGCCAGCAACAACCAGAAACCAATGGCCGGAGAAACGCGTGCGTAACTGTTGTCGGGCGGTGTCAGGTGCGATGCTGCAATACCAATCGTAAAGGCCAGCGCTGAAAGGCAAGCAAGCGCACACACAAGCCGCAGCGTTACTGCGCCTCGCAGCATCGCGATGAATGATGCCACCACCACAAGGGCGATCAACGCGTAGCTGAAAAATGCGGGTAGGGCTTCGAATATCGACCGCGTCTCGCCCTGTATGATCCGGTTTGCACGAAATGTTGCAAATGGCAGCAGCAGAAGTGTGTAGAAGAGAAGTGCTGCAATGATCACGCCCACCTTGTCAGGCGCGAACCGCAAGGCTCTCGGGCGTGATTCAATGTGCTGCAACGCGGCCTCTTACTGGACGAGGCCGTTGGTCGTGAGGAAGTCCAGCGCGACAGCTTTCGCCTGCTCGCCACCGACCTGAACGCGACCATTCAGTGCCTGAAGGGTCGCGAGATCGAGTTTTTCGAAAACCGGCTTCAGCATTTTCTCTATATCCGGATGCTTCTTCAGCACCTCTTCACGAATGATGGGAGCGGGCTGGTAGACGGGCTGCACATTCTTGTCGTCTTCCATCACGACGAGGCCGGACGGTGCGATGCCACCATCCGTGCCATATACCATGGCGGCGTTGGCATTATTGGTCTGGTTGGCAGCTGCAGCGATCGTTGCCGCGGTGTCGCCACCGGACAGTGTAATGAGCTGATCGGCCTTTAACGTGAAGCCGTAGGTTTTTTGAAACGCGGGAAGTGCTGCTGCCGAGTTCACGAATTCGGACGACGCTGCAAGGACGATCTGGCCACCGCCGGCCACGTATTTTCCAAGGTCGCTCAATGTTTTGAGATTGTTTTTGTCGGCTATGTCCTTGCGGATAGCGATGCCCCAGGTGTTGTTGGCAGGCGAAGGAGACAGCCAGACTATCTTGTTTGCGTCGTAGTCCAGTGTTTTGGCTTCTTCATAGGCCTTTGCGGCATCCTTCCAAAGAGGATCATCGGCCTTTTCGAAAAAGAAGGCGGCATTACCGGTATATTCAGGGTAGATATCGATCTCGCCAGCGGTAATCGCCTTGCGTACGACCGGCGTCGCGCCGAGCTGGATACGGTCCGTCGTCTCGATATTGTTCTTGTTCAAAACGGCAAGGATGATGTTTCCAAGCACGCTTCCCTCGGTGTCGATCTTGGAGGACACGACGACCTGTGCCTGAGCAATGGAAGCATAAAGGGCAAGCGCCAGTCCGGCGCCGGTGAGCTTCAGTAAACGCTTCATCAACGTTCTCCTTTTCAACAAGAGTCAGGAGGGAATTCATCCTCATGTCGATGCAAGCGATACTTCCCCGGTCCGGAGACGTTAACGAATGCGAAGCGCCGATGGTTGCATCAGAATTTCGAAGATTGCTAATTTTGTTGTCTGGAACACTTAGCCAGAAGCGCCGCTTCTCGGCTTGCGCATGACGAGCGGCATCAGCATCGACAAAAACAACAGGCGCAACACGTGGTGAGAACCGACATAAGCGGTATCGGCATGCATCATCACCGCCATGGCCGCCATTGTTTCAAGTCCGCCAGGAGCAAAGGCAATCATCACGGCATTCAAAGGCACGCCGGTGAGCCGTGAGACAGATACCGCAGCGATGGATGCCAGCAGGACGACGGCAACAGTCACCACTCCGCCTGCAAGAAACGCCTTTCGCATATCCCGCAGGGAGGCGCGAGAGAAGCGGGTGCCGATCATGCTTCCCAGCACGATGTAGGTCGGTTGGCTGAGCCAGCCGGGAACGCCACCGCTGGCCAGGCCGGTTATGTGAATGCCGATGGACACGGCAACGCCGCCCAGCAGCAGCGCGGCGGGAAAGCGCCAGCGCAGGAACAGCCATCCGACCGCCAGCGAAGCGAGAATGGTCAGCCCGAGAACGATCGGGTGCAGCGGCGGAGAAAGTGAGATCGGCTCGATGCTAACCAGATCGAAATAGTCAACGACGAGCGGGACGACGAGCGTAAGTGCGAGCACGCGGACACTCTGGATGACGCTCACGGTGGCCAGATCGCTCTTTGTTTCCGCGGTCAGACTTATGATGTAGCTGAGATGGCCGGGGGACGCCCCAAGCATCGACGTGTTGCGGTCATATCCAAAGCCGTAATGCAAAATCCAGAAGGCAACATAGAGCAGAACGACGACCGTGATCAGGACGGCAAGAAAGCTCAATGGCCAGGCCCTTGCCGCATCGATGACTTCAGGCGTGACGCTGGTTCCCATGGAAATGCCGACGACGACGAAGGACGCATTGCGCAACAGGGTCGGAACTGAAAGGCGTAAACCTGCAAGGCCGCCCATCGTTACCGCCAGTGCCGGCCCGCAGAGAAAAGGTGCCGGTAAACCCAGTGTCAGTGCGATCAAAGCGCCGAGGGTGCCGATGATTGCGGTAAGGACAAAGCTGCGGTGGTCTGGCTTGATGATCATTTCAAAATACGAATTGCAGTCGGAAAGCGCATGGAAATGGTCAATTGCGCCCTTTCATACCGCGTCGTCAACCGTCAGCGGTGCAAAAAAGAAAACCCGCGAACCGGGTTCGCGGGTTGATGACGTGACAACGAAAGGAAATCAGGCGGCTGGCAAGGCAGGGGCTGCAACCGACCCCGCGGCTGGACGGCGCTTGGCCATCGTGTCATCGAGGCCGAGAAGAAAACTGATTTGCGGACGTGCCTTGACGAGGTCGTCGATGGAATATTGCGTCAGTACGTCGAAGAAGGCGTTCAGCGCCTTGCGCAGAGCGGAGTTCAGGCCACAGCTATCGACGAGCGGGCATTCCACCGCGCCGTCTTCAAAGCACTCTGCCATGGCAAAACTGTCTTCCGTCACCTTGACGACGTCGAACAATGAAATCTTGTCGGCAGCGCGACCCAGTTTCACCCCACCATTACGACCGCGAACGGTCTCTACCAAGCCGGCCTTGTTGAGTGGCTGAAGAATCTTGAACAGAAACAATTCCGATACGCCGTAAGCTTTTGCGATTTCAGGAATGCGGCTGAGATGACCATCGTTGGCAGCGCAATACATCAACATGCGGACGGCATAGTTGGTCTGTTTGGTCAAACGCATGCTGATCTCCTAGCTTTAATCTGGAGCTATATAGTCTCTTTTTTAGTTTAGAACAATTCCAGAAATGAAAAAATCTCCAATGGATTTTCCAGACTCTCTTTTGCCCCGTTGACCCGTCTGCCGATTCATGAACAAACAACTCAAGAATCCAATTTATCGGAGACATCTCCCATGGCAAGAACGAAATCGATCCTACGTGCCATTGCAGCGACGGCGGTATTTGCCGGTGGAGGCATATCCACAGCCTTCGCGGACGGCGAAGTCAATGTCTATTCCTATCGCCAGCCGGAACTGATCCAGCCATTGCTGGATGCCTTTACAAAGAAGACGGGTATCGAAACGAACGTTCTGTTTCTCGACAAGGGACTGGTCGAGCGCATCCAGGCGGAAGGTGTCAATTCGCCTGCGGACATTCTGCTGACGGTCGATATCGCTCGCCTCGTTGAGGCGAAGGAAGGTAAGGTCACACAGCCCGTGCTCAATGACCCCATCATTGAAAAAGACATCCCGTCAAATCTGCGCGACCCCGAAGGCGAGTGGTTCGGACTGACGACACGCGGGCGGGTGGTCTATGCGTCCAAAGATCGCGTGGCCCAGAAAGACATCACCTATGAGGAGCTTGCCGACCCGAAGTGGAAGGGTAAGATTTGCATTCGCGATGGCCAGCATTCCTATAACATCGCACTTTTTGCGTCGATGATCGCGCATCACGGGGTGGACTACACCCGCACGTGGCTGACAGCACTCAAGAACAATCTGGCCCGCAAGCCCGATGGCACCGACCGCAGCCAGGCCAAGTCCATCTATTCCGGCGAATGCGATATAGCACTCGGCAACACCTATTATGTCGGCCTGATGCTGACCAATGAGCAAGAACCAGAGGAAAAAGTCTGGGCCAACTCCGTGCGCGTCATCTTTCCCAATGCCAATGACCGTGGCACCCACGTCAACATTTCTGGTGTGGCGATGACGAAATATGCGCCGAACAGGGACAATGCGCTCAAACTGATGGAATTCCTCGCCTCCGGCGAAGCCCAGGAAATCTATGCCCGTCAAGTTTTTGAATATCCGGTGCTCCCTGGCGCTCAGCCTTCGGATGTCGTTAAGAACTTCGGACCGATCAAGCCGGACACCTTGTCGCTGAAGGATATCGCCGCCCATCGCAAGGAGGCATCCGAACTGGTCGATGAAGTCGGCTTCAACGACGGTCCGTCGAATTAAGAGCTGCTAAGCTTGAAGGGGAATGCAGTGCCGTCTTCAATGCGGCACCTGAAAGTGGAATCAGCGACGCTTGCGGCGCAGGCGGATGACCACGTCGACATGGGCTATTTCCATACCCTCGGGAGGCTCCGGCAGATTGCCGATTTCCAGATTGTTGACCGGAATATCGAGGACCTCGTTTTCGCCTTCCACGAAAAAGTGGTGGTGGTCGGAAACATTGGTATCGAAGTAGGTTTTTGCACCCTCAACGGCCAGCACGCGAATGAGGCCCGCTTCCGTGAACTGATGCAACGTGTTGTAGACGGTCGCAAGCGAGATGGGGACGCCCGCGGTCACGGCTTCGTCGTGCAGCTCTTCCACGGTCAGATGGCGGTCACCCTTGGCAAAAAGAAGGTCGCCCAGCGCAACGCGCTGCCGCGTCGGGCGCAGGCCAAATCGGCGCAATCGCGTTCCAATGTCCAGTGTGGCGTCAAATGCCATGCAATGCGGCCCCAAAAACCGGTGAATAAACCCAATCGAAGGAGCATATAACTTTTACGCGCAGTGTTTTCAATAGTTTCCGGCCAGCGCAGCCGCGGCAAATGGCTGCAAAGCGGCGTTTTTTACAAATTTCCTCTGGTTCCAGCCTTACGCTTCCTGTATGCGGGCGCCATATTGAGGCTTGGCTTCATCGGCAAGACTAGGGATCGTAAATACAAGCTGCCCTTGTGGCACTTCATTTTTGGACCTAACTTGCGCTACGCAAGTCGAGCAACGAACAGTTAACGGGGAAACGGAAGCATATGGCAACGAGGCAATCCAGCTACAATTACGAGGAAATTCTGGCGTGCGGACGCGGCGAACTTTTCGGCCCCGGCAATGCACAGCTTCCTCTGCCTCCGATGCTGATGGTCCATCGCATCACAGAGATTTCCGAAACCGGCGGGGAATTCGACAAGGGCTTCATCCGTGCCGAGTATGATGTGAAGCCTGATGACTGGTACTTCCCCTGCCATTTCCAGGGCAACCCCATCATGCCCGGCTGCCTCGGGCTCGACGGCATGTGGCAGCTTACCGGCTTTTTCCTTGGCTGGCTGGGTGAGCCTGGTCGCGGCATGGCACTCTCTACGGGTGAAGTGAAGTTCAAGGGCATGGTTCGTCCCGAAACCAAGCTTCTCCAATACGGCATCGATTTCAAGCGCGTCATGCGCGGTCGCCTGGTTCTCGGCACTGCCGATGGCTGGCTTAAGGCCGATGGCGAAACCATTTATCAAGCGTCGGACCTGCGTGTCGGTCTGTCGAAAGAAAAGACCGCCTGACCCCTGATCGTTCAGGTGCGAGCGGCCCATGTCGCTCGCAGCCAGAATCCATCGCGCGGCAAACACAGAAAAGGTCAACTTTATGAGAAGAGTTGTAGTCACCGGCCTAGGTATTGTTTCATCCATCGGCAGCGATGCCGCAGAGGTTACGGCGTCCTTGAGAGATGCGAAGTCGGGGATTTCATTCTCGCCGGATTTTGCCGAGCATGGTTTCAAATGCCAGGTCTGGGGCAAGCCATCGCTCGACCCGACCGATCTGGTTGACCGTCGCGCCATGCGTTTCCTGTCTCAGGGTGGTGCCTGGAACCACGTTGCGATGAAGCAGGCGATTGCCGATTCCGGTCTGGAAGAAAGCGTCATCAGCGGCAATGAGCGCACCGGCATCATCATGGGTTCGGGTGGTCCGTCCACCCGCACCATTGTTGAGGCATCGGATATCACGCTCAAGAACAACAGCCCTAAGCGTATCGGTCCCTTTGCCGTGCCGAAGGCCATGTCTTCGACCGCATCTGCCACGCTTGCCACATGGTTCAAGATCCACGGCGTCAACTACTCCATCTCGTCGGCCTGCTCTACTTCTGCGCATTGCATCGGCAACGCGGCGGAAATGATCCAGTGGGGCAAGCAGGACGTGATGTTTGCGGGCGGCCATGAAGACCTCGACTGGTCCATGTCGAACCTGTTCGATGCCATGGGCGCCATGTCGTCCAAATATAACGATACTCCATCGGTCGCTTCGCGCGCCTATGACGCCAACCGTGACGGTTTCGTCATCGCTGGCGGTGCCGGTGTTCTGGTTCTGGAAGAGCTGGAACATGCCAAGGCACGCGGTGCCAAGATTTATGCCGAGATCGTTGGTTACGGCGCAACATCTGACGGTTACGACATGGTCGCGCCATCGGGTGAGGGTGCGATCCGCTGCATGCGTCAGGCGCTGGCAACGGTAAAGGGTGACGTCGATTACATCAACACCCACGGCACCTCCACACCTGTTGGCGACAGCAAGGAAATCGGCGCGATTCGCGAAGTGTTCGGTGCCAATATTCCGCATGTCCAGTCGACCAAGTCGCTCACGGGTCACTCGCTGGGTGCTGCCGGTGTGCAGGAATCCATATATGGCCTGCTGATGATGCAGGAACGTTTCATCGGCGAGAGCGCCCATATCGAGACGCTCGATCCTGAATTCGAGGGCGTGAACATCGTTCGAAAGCGCATCGACAACGCCAAGATCGACACGGTTTTGTCCAACTCCTTCGGCTTCGGCGGCACCAACGCCACGCTCGTCTTCCAGCGCTACAACGGATAATTGCCCATGAATGGCATCATGCAGGGAAAACGCGGCCTCATCATGGGTGTCGCAAACAACCACTCCATCGCCTGGGGCATTTCCAAGGCGCTGGCCGCCCAGGGCGCGGAGCTTGCCTTTACCTATCAGGGTGAGGCTCTGGGCAAGCGTGTGAAGCCGCTCGCCGCAGAACTCGGCTCCGACTTCATCGTTCCCTGTGACGTCGAGGATATCGCCTCGGTGGATGCCCTGTTTGATGCCGTGCGTGAGCGCTGGGGTTCGCTGGATTTCGTCGTCCACGCCATCGGTTTTTCCGACAAGAACGAACTGAAGGGTCTTTACGCAGATACGACGCGGGCAAACTTCAGCCGCACCATGGTCATTTCCTGCTTCTCCTTCACGGAAATCGCCAAGCGGGCTGCCGAACTGATGACCAATGGCGGCTCCATGCTGACGCTGACCTACAATGGCTCCCAGCGTGTCATCCCCAACTATAACGTCATGGGCGTGGCCAAGGCGGCTCTCGAAGCCTCCGTGCGCTACCTGGCTGCCGACTACGGTCCGAAGGGCATTCGCGTCAACGCCATTTCCGCCGGTCCGGTCCGGACACTGGCTGGCGCCGGTATCTCGGATGCGCGCGCGATTTTCTCCTGGAACCAGAAGAACGCACCGATGCGCCGCACGCCTGACATCGAGGATATCGGCGGTTCGGCGCTATACCTTCTGTCCAACCTGTCGCGTGGCGTGACCGGCGAATGTCACTATGTCGATGGCGGCTTCAACATCACGTCGATCCCGACGCTGGAAGTGCTTTACAACGCTGACAGCGAATAAGGCGAAACGCCGATACAATAACAGAAGCCTGGTCACGCCGGGCTTTTTCCTTTCCGCTCAGACCGGATCGAAGCCGAACAATTCTTCCGGGTTTGTCACAAGTGCCTTGCGTCGGGCTTCATCCGAAGGCAGCCATGACAGGACCGTGTCCAGCAGGTCTGCATCGTTAGGATATTCCTCTGTGGTCTTGGCATTGTTATGGGGCCAGTTGGTGCCCCAGATGATGCGATCCGGTGCGTATTCGGCGATTACCCTTGCCACAGTGGCGATGTCTTCGAAATCGGGTCCACCTGAACGACTGGATTCGTAGCAGCCTGCGAATTTGAACCAGCAATTGCCCTTATCGATTAATCGCTTCACGGCCGCAATCTGGGGGCTGTCGGGTGTCACGCCCGCAAAGAACTTGCCATGGTGATCCAGAATCCAGCGGCTCTTGACCGCAGCAAGTCTTTCTTCGTGGTCGAGAATGTGAGAGCCATCGAACTGCACAGCGATGCACCAGCCGAGTTCTTGCGACAGACTGTCGACCTCTTCCAGATGACTGAGGTCGACGGCACCGCCTGGTAAATCCATGATGCGTGCGCCGACCACGCCAGCCTCGGTCAGTTCCTGAAGTTCATCGAGCGAGGTCTGGCGGGTGATGACCGCCACGCCACGGGCTACGCTGCCGACTGCCTTCAAGCAGGCGATCAGATTGCCATTGTCGCGCTGATGGGCATTGCCCTGGGTTATCACAACACGATCGATGCCAAGCCAGCGCATCAAACGACGATACTCCTGCGGGTCTGGCGTCCCTTCAGGAACGGGCGGCCCACCCGCTTGCTGAGGAAAACCTGGCAGATACATGTGCATCTGCGTGTCTATCGTACCCTTTGGCATGACCACGCGTGGGGCCCGGCCTTCGAACGTTCTTTCGATTGTCATAAAATTCCTCCGGGCTCACGCCCTTTCATAAGCGGGACGCAGCGGTTGACGGCAGGGTGCGCAAGGCCGTGTGCCCCGCGCGATCAGCGATCGCCCTGCCGCAACATGGCGCGGTAGCGCTGTTGGCTTCCCTTTAAATGCTGACGCATCGCTTCGCGGGCCGCCACGGCGTCTCCGTCCGAAATGGCGTGGACGATGACATCGTGCTCCTTTTGGAGTTGCTGGAGATAGGAGGCGGCTGTTTTCTCCGACTGCGATGACCGTAGCGCCGCGCGTGGAATAACGTTCTGCCCCATCACTTCCAAAAACTCCCGGAAGCGCGGATTGTTTGTGGCGTCCGCAATGGCAAGGTGCAGCTTGAAGTCCGCCTCGGCTGTCGGCTCGCCATTTTCGATGCAGCTTTGCACGGCGGAAAGACAGCGGATAATGGCCTCTTCCTGCGCTGGCGAGCGGCGAACCGCCGCAAGTTCGGCAGCTTCTGTCTCGACCGCAGCGCGCAATTCAAGGAGCTCGATGATCGAGGAGATGCGATCGTGGTCGACGTCCTGGAAGGGTTGGGGTTGCTGTGTCGGTAGCGTCAGAACGAAGATGCCAGCGCCATGACGGGCCTCCACCAGCTTGTCGGCGCGTAGCGCTGCCACGGCCTCACGCACGACCGTGCGGCTCACCTTGTAAAGCTCCGTCAACCCTGCCTCGCTGGGCAGCTTGTCGCCTGGTTTGTATTCACCCGACAAAATGGCGTGCCGTAAGGCGTCTGCCGTCTGGCTGACGAGCGAGCCGCCGGAGCGTCCGACTGAGGATTGTTCTTTTACGCCGCCTTCGACGGTTTCTTGGACGCTGGACAAGGTGTCACTCCGGGCAATTTCGAGACATCGCAGACGCGCGCCATCTTCATGATCGATCAGGATTTAGCAAATATCCCGTAACGAGCGGGATTTGGCAATATTTATATTATTTCCATCCCTCATTGATATGATCTCCGAGTTGCGGCTCCAGTCGGAAAATCGTTCTGATACGGGAAATGCAAGATTTTCACGCAATACAATTTAAACGAAGCCACGGTAAAGTTCTATCGCATAAAAGCTTTGCGGCAGACATGCTTTCCCGTCATGAAGATAGAAAAAGCTCTATGCGATCGGTTTTTAACAAAGCAGGACTGGCTCGGAGATTTATACGCTCGCGCGATGGCGCTGCGGCAATCGAGTTTGCAATCCTCGCCATACCGTATTTTCTCGTTGTCTTTGCCATTATCGAAACCTTCCTGGCCCTGATCGGCGAGCAACTGGTGTCGAATGCGACAGACACGATGGCGCGCAGATTGCGCACCGGGCAAATAGCCAGCACGATCACCCGTGACGAGTTTCGCAAACAGTTCTGCGCGGAAGTCTCCATCCTGATCACCTGCACGGCCGAAGAGATCAAGACGCCACAAAAACTTTACATCGATCTGAGAAAATTTTCTGCCTTCGCCGATATCCCCAAGTCCATACCGCTGACGCCGAACGGGCAGTATTACGACCTGGACACATCGGCCTTTGGTTTCTCACCGGGCGGTCCCAGCACGATCAACATGCTGCGCGTCTACTATCGTTGGCAGGTCACCACCGATCTGATCCGGCCTTTTTTAACGAGAATTCGCCCCAAGGATGGCTCGATGCCATCCCATTTCCTGATCGTTGCAACGGACGCTTATCTTAATGAAGCCTATCAATGAGCGCACAGGCATGAAAAGACGATCACGCGCTGTCCTCCATGCCTTCGTGTCAACGCTGAAACGTCTGAAGAACGACCGCAGGGGCGTCGGCGCGGTGGAATTCGCGATCATCTTTCCGCTTCTGATGGCGCTTTACATCACCGCCTTCGAACTCACCATCGGCTTCAGCGTCTACAAGCGCGCCACCCGCGCAGCCGGCTCGATTGCGGATCTGGTGTCCCAGCCCCAAACCGTCAACAAGGCTTATCTCGGCACCATGAAGGATGTGGCAGCGGCGATCTTCGTGCCGTATGGAACGACAGGCCTGACACTTAAGATCACAGGCATTCAGGTCGACGCGAACAAGGTGGCCAAAGTGAGCTGGTCGTGGGATCAAAATGATAAGCGGCCCTATCCGGTCAATAGCATCGTTGTCATCCCGGACAATCTCAGGCAGGCAAACGCCTTTCTCATCCACGCGGAACTGACCATCCCGCATACGCTCTTGATGGTGATGTCGACGCTCTCGTCGAAACTCACGCCCATCACCATTGGTCGAGACTATTATTTTGCCAAGCGCGAGGCCGATCCCATTACCTGTTCGGATTGCTGATCGTTCTCAGTTGAATGAATAAAAAAGCCGCGGAGCCCAGACGGTCCGCGGCTTTCGTTTTCAATATCAGCGGTTCACTCGGACGGCATGTCCAGTGTGCGGCTGAAATAGAGCGCGACGATCGTGCAGACCGCACCCGACAATAGGTAGATGCCGACTGCAAACAGTCCGAACTTCGATGAGAAACCGAGAGCAACCAGCGGAGCGAAGCCAGCACCGATCAGCCATGATATGTCCGATGTCAGAGACGCGCCGGTATAGCGATATTCGCGGCTGAAACGGGAGGCAAGCGCGCCGCCGGACTGGCCGAAAGACAGACCCAGCAAAGCGAAGCCGATCAATACGAAAAGATAGCGTCCAATGTCACCGGACGACAAAAGCACCGGCGCCATGAAGCTGAAGATCGCGATCAGGGCAGCGGCAATGCCGATCAGCTTGCGGCGGCCGATCTTGTCCGACAGCACACCCGACACGACGATCATGCCGCCAGCGATAATGGCGCTGACGAACTGCACGAACAGAAAGTCGGACACACGCTGGTTTGTGTTGAGTGACACCCAGCTGAGCGGAAACACCGTGACGAGGTGGAAGAGCGCAAAGCTCGCCAGAGGCACGAAGGCACCGGTCAGAACGACGCGGGACTGATTGCGCAGCATCTGGAACATCGGCTTGGGTTCCAGCTCATGCTGCTGCAACATGGTCTGGAATTCGGGCGTCACGATCATGCGCAGACGGGCAAACAGCGCTAGCACGTTGAGTGCCAGTGCCACGAAGAACGGGAAGCGCCAGCCCCATGCCAGGAATTCCGGGTTGGACAGCTGCGTGGTGAAGATGATGAAGAAGGCACTGGCAAGGCCAAAGCCCATGGCAGCACCAAGCTGCGGCATCATCGCGTACCAGCCGCGCTGTTTTTCAGGCGCGTTCATGGCCAGCAGGGATACCAGACCATCCCAGGCGCCGCCAAGGCCGATGCCCTGACCGATGCGGAACACGGCGAGCAGGAGCGGTGCGATCATGCCTGCGTCGTCATAGGACGGCAGGAAGCTGATCGCCATGGTCGATCCACAGAGCGTGAACAGTGCAGCCGTCAGTTTGACGGCGCGACCGAACTTGCGGTCGATCTGTAAAAACAGGAGGGAGCCGATCGGGCGGGCAATGAAGGCCAGCGAGAAGACGGCGAAGGAATAGAGCGTTGCGGTCAGCGGATCGACGAAAGAGAAGAAGACGTGAGGGAAGACCAGTGCCGATGCGATGGCATAGACGAAAAAGTCGAAAAACTCAGTCATTCTGGCCAGAATGACCGCGATCGTAATGCGATCGGGGTCCACTGCCACCGGCGTTGTCGGTTGGCCTTTTCGCCCATTGTGGTCCGTATAGGACGTGTCGGTGTAGCTCATAAATTCCCTCCTGCGTATGGACATGCCATGACCATAACGCCCGGCGCTCCTCTATCGCCGACGTTATGCGACGGATTGTCACACAGGGGTTCAAAGGCGTCAAATGAAGATTACGCGTAAGGGCTTGCTCACCCGCGATCCTATGAGATAATGGACCGTTCTCTGCGTTCCGGCGCCGCTCCGGGTGCAGCAAAGATTGCGGCTCGAAAATTTATGCTGCACCGCGACAAACTACCTCATGTCATTTATGACGTTTGATAAGTATACGCCACACTACCAAAAACAGTACGAGTACCAGAACGTGCGCACGCTCATGAAAATTCCATCTGCCCTCCTGGCCATTTCGTCTTTGCTGCTGTTAAGCGGCTGCGATCTCGTTGTGATGAACCCTGCGGGTGATATCGCCGTCCAGCAGCGCGACCTGATCATCACCTCCACCGTGTTGATGCTCCTCATCATCGTTCCGGTCCTTGCTCTCACGCTCTTCTTTGCCTGGAAGTACCGCGCATCCGCAAAGGCGGAGGATTACGATCCGGAATGGCATCACTCTACGCGTCTTGAAATGGTGATCTGGTCGGCTCCGGTCGCTATCATCCTGATGCTGGGAACGGTGACCTGGATTGCGACCCACCGTCTTGATCCGTACCGTCCGATCGAGCGCATCGATGAAAACCGTCAGGTGACGGTCGACATGAAGCCGATCACCGTCGAAGTGGTGGCCATGGACTGGAAGTGGCTGTTCTTCTACCCGGAACTGGGTATCGGCAGCGTCAACGAATTCGCAGCGCCCGTCGATGTGCCGATCAACTTCAAGATCACCGGCACCACGGCGATGAACTCGTTCTTCGTGCCTGCACTGGCCGGCCAGATCTACGCCATGGGCGGCATGCAGACGAAGCTGCACGCGGTCATTAACAAGCCCGGCGTTTATGACGGCTTCTCGGCCAACTTCTCCGGCCCGGGCTTCTCGCACATGCGCTTCAAGTTCCACGGACTGAGCCAGGAAGGCTTCGACCAGTGGGTTGCCAAGGCGAAGGATGGCGGCAAGGGCTTTGGCCGCATGGAATATCTCGAATTCGCAAAGCCAAGCGAACGCGAGCCCGTGCAGTATTTCGCCAATGTCGATCCAGAGCTTTACTACGCGATCCTCAACCGTTGCGTCGAGCCCAACAAGCTGTGCATGCGTGACATGATGCATATCGACGCCAATGGCGGCGGCGGCAAGGAAGGCATCGATATCGCCAAGGCTTTGAACTCCGTGGTCTGCACGCCGCTTTCGCCTTATGGCGTCGCGTCCGGCCCGCAGTCTGTGCCTGCGGCCATCGAAGGCCAGACATTCGAGCCGGCGGCTTTGCCAGATACGAAGGCGCAACTGCCGTCCTCAGGCAAAAGCGCAGGCTGAAGACATGAATTGCCTCAGAGCCGCGCGAGGTTCGCGCCGCTCTGAGCATGCCGGTTCTTCCGGTCCGTAGATTTAATGATGTGGAGTGTTTCTATTCGTCCAAATGGACGAGCGATACTCCGAAAATCGCAAGAGGCTAAAATGGTCGTCAATACCGATCAAACGTCGTTTCTTTTCGGGAAGCTGACGTGGGAATCCATCCCCATTCATGAGCCCATTCTGATCGTGACCTTCGCGGTTGTGGCGCTCGGTGGCGCAGCCGTGCTTGGTGCGCTCACCTATTTCCGGCTCTGGGGTTATCTCTGGAAGGAATGGTTTACATCTATCGATCACAAGAAGATCGGTATCATGTATATTATTCTGGCCCTCGTTATGCTGCTGCGCGGTTTTGCCGACGCCATCATGATGCGCCTCCAGCAGGCTATTTCCTCCGGTGGTTCGGAAGGTTATCTCAACCCGCACCATTACGACCAGATTTTCACCGCCCACGGCGTGATCATGATCTTCTTCATGGCGATGCCGATGATCACCGGTCTGATGAACTACATCATTCCGCTGCAGATCGGTGCGCGTGACGTGTCCTTCCCGTTCCTCAACAACTTCTCCTTCTGGATGACCACGGCTGGTGCCGTCATCACCATGATCTCGCTTTTCATCGGTGAATATGCCCAGACCGGCTGGCTGGCCTATCCGCCGCTGTCGGGCATTCAGGGAAGTCCGAGTGTCGGCGTCGACTATTATATCTGGGGTCTGCAGATTGCCGGTGTGGGAACGACGCTGTCGGGTATCAACCTGATCGTCACCATCATCAAGATGCGCGCACCCGGCATGACCCTGATGCGCCTGCCGATCTTCGTCTGGACGTCGCTGTGTTCGAACATCCTGATCGTGGCGTCCTTCCCGATCCTGACAGGCACGCTCGCGCTTCTGACACTTGACCGTTACGTTGGTACGAATTTCTTCACCAACGATCTCGGCGGCAACCCGATGATGTATGTCAACCTCATCTGGATCTGGGGCCACCCGGAAGTCTACATTCTAGTGCTGCCAGCCTTCGGCATCTTCTCCGAGATCGTGTCGACCTTCTCCAACAAGCGCCTGTTCGGTTACGCCTCGATGGTCTATGCGACGGTGGTCATCACCATTCTCGCTTACGTCGTGTGGCTGCACCACTTCTTCACCATGGGTTCGGGTGCCAGCGTCAATGCCTTCTTCGGCATCACGACCATGATCATCTCGATCCCGACCGGTGCGAAGATCTTCAACTGGCTCTTCACCATGTATAAGGGCCGCATCACCTTCGATGTGCCGATGCTGTGGGCCATGGGCTTCATGATCACCTTCGTCATCGGCGGCATGACGGGCGTGCTGCTCGCCGTTCCTCCGGCAGACTTCGTGCTGCACAACTCGCTGTTCCTGATCGCCCACTTCCACAACACGATCATCGGCGGCGTGGTCTTCGGTGTTCTCGCAGGTATCGCCTACTGGTTCCCGAAAGCTTTCGGTTACCGCCTCGATCCATTCTGGGGTAAGCTGTCCTTCTGGTTCTGGTTCGTCGGCTTCTACTTCGCCTTCATGCCGCTCTATGTTCTCGGCCTGATGGGTGTAACCCGCCGCCTGAGCCAGTTCGAAGACACCTCGCTTCAAATCTGGTTCATCATCGCTGCCTTCGGTGCATTCCTCATCGCACTCGGCATTGCCTCCTTCATCATCCAGCTTATCGTCAGCTTCCTGCGACGCGAAGAGCTGCGCGATGTGACCGGCGATCCCTATGGCGGTCGCACGCTGGAATGGTCCACCTCTTCTCCGCCGCCTGCCTACAACTTCGCCTTCACGCCCGTCGTGCATGAGGTCGATGCCTGGGCGCACATGAAGAAGCATGGTGCGGAACGTCCGGTCGATGGCTTCATCCCCATCCACATGCCGAAGAACACCGGCACGGGCGTCATCATCAGCGCGATCAGCGTCGTGCTTGGCTTTGCACTGGTGTGGCACATCTGGTGGCTGGCAATCGTCTCGATGGTTGCGATCATCGCGGTCTCCATCGCCCACACCTTCAACTACAATCGCGACTATTACATCCCGGTTTCGGATGTGACGGAAGTCGAAGCAGAACGTACGAAGCTGCTGGCAACTCAGGCGTAACAGAATGTCTCAAGCACCTGTCCAGAGCGCCGATGGCGCAGAAAAGCCGGTCTTCTACCTGAAGGAAGACCACCACCCGGAAAACGGTACATCCATCGGTTTCTGGCTGTATCTGATGAGCGACTGCCTGATCTTCGCAACGCTCTTTGCAACCTATGCCGTTGTCGGCCGCAGCTATGCGGCCGGTCCTTCCGGCGCTGACCTCTTCGATCTTAAGCTTGTGGCGATCAACACCGGTTTCCTTCTCTTTTCCTCCATCACCTATGGCTTTGCCATGCTGGAGGCACAGAAGAAGAAGATCAACACGACGCTGATCTGGCTCGCCATCACCGGCCTGTTCGGTCTGGCCTTTCTCGGGCTGGAACTCTACGAATTTTACCACCTGATCCACGAGGGTGCGACACCACAGCGCTCTGCCTTCCTGTCGGCCTTCTTTGCGCTGGTCGGCACGCACGGTCTGCACGTCACCTTCGGCGTCATCTGGCTGGTCACGCTCATGGTGCAGGTCAAGAAGTTCGGCCTGCATGCTGAAAACATGCGCCGCCTGACGTGCCTGTCCATGTTCTGGCACTTCCTCGACGTGATCTGGATCGGCGTCTTTTCCTTTGTCTATCTGGTTGGAGTTCTGTGATGAGTGCAAACACACACGACCATAGCCACGATCACGGTCATGCACATGACCATGGTCATGACCACCACCACGATAGCGGCGAAGATCACGGCTCCTTCAAGAGCTACATGATCGGCTTCATCCTCTCAGTCATCCTGACGGCTATTCCGTTCTGGCTGGTCATGGGCGATGTCCTCGACAACCGCACCACAACCGTCATCGTTATCATGATCTTCGGTGTGATCCAGGTTTTCGTGCACATGATCTACTTCCTGCACATGAACACAAAGTCGCAGGGCGGCTGGACCTTCATGTCGCTGCTGTTCACGCTGGTCGTCGTCATGATCACGCTCGTCGGCTCTCTCTGGGTCATGTACAACATGAACAAGAACATGATGCCGACCATGACGATGGAGCAGATGCGCAACATGCCGTAACCGGCATTGCTGCAACCTTCTGGCGGCCCGCGCAACACGCGGGCCGCTCTTCTCCGAGAGACACAAAACCCATGAATCGGAGAGCGGATTCATGGGGTTTTCTGTTGAGCGGGAAAGCTCGAATGACCATTCAAAATGAAAACACGCCGCGCAGGGGCATCCGCCCTGCGGCCATCGTCGTCATCCTCATGACCGTTGTGCTGACCGGTTGCCTCTTGGCGCTCGGCACATGGCAGGTCAACCGGCTGGCATGGAAGCGGGACCTGATTGCCAATGTCGAGGCGCGCGCCCATGCCGCCCCCGTGGAAGTGCCTGCGGTTAGCGAATGGCCTGCCATGACCGACCCATCGCAATACGAATATCGCCGCGTCCACCTGTCCGGCACGTTCCGCCATCGCGACGAAGTGCAGGTCTATACCGTCTCCGATCTCGGCCCCGGCTATTGGGTGCTGACGCCGCTTCAACGGGATGACGGTTCCTCCGTCATCGTCAACCGTGGCTTCGTGCCGACCGACAAGCGCGAGCCTTCCACGCGACCGCAAGGCGAAGTCGAAGGCCGCGTCGATGTTATCGGTTTGATGCGCGCGCCTGAGACCGGCGGGCTTTTCTTGCGCACCAACGATCCGCAGAACAATCGCTGGTATTCCCGCAATATCACCCAGATTGCCGAGATAAAACAAATCGCGAATGCCGCGCCCTTCTACGTCGATGCGGATACCACACCCAATCCGGGCGGCTTCCCCATCGGTGGCAAGACCATGCTGACTTTCCCCAACAACCACCTGTCCTATGCCATCACATGGTACATTCTGGCGGGCATGGTGGTGGCTGCGGGCTGGTATGTCACGCGCAACCTCAATGCGCCGAAAGATGCAGGCAAGGACGCCCCCACAGGCGTTCAAGAGAGTGCTTAAAGAAAGCGTTTCACCTTTTCTCTCGCGGTGATTATATCACTCGTTTGTTATCGCGGTCTCTGCGCCGCGCTTTTTGGGTGACGCATGGCACGGGCCTTTCTTCTTGTTCTTGATTCCTTCGGTGTCGGTGGCGCGCCGGATGCCGAGCAATATGGCGATCTCGGCTCCAACACGCTTGGCCACATCGCCGAGTTCTGCGCTGCCGGTGCCGCGGATCGCTTGGGGCTACGCTCCGGCCTACTGAAACTGCCGAACATGTCGGCGCTCGGGCTTTTGAACATCGCCCAGCTTTCCAGCGGCGAAACACCGGCTGGCATGGAGCCGCCCGAACGCATCTATGGCATCCACGGCTGCGCCAATGAGGTGTCGAAGGGCAAGGATACACCATCGGGCCATTGGGAAATTGCAGGTACACCGGTCCGGTTCGACTGGGGGTATTTCCCAACCGAGGGCGATGCTTTCTCTCCTGAACTGGTCGAAGCGATTTGCGAGCAGGGCGAGGTGCCCGGCATTCTCGGAAATTGCCACGCATCCGGCACCGAGATCATTGCGCGTTTCGGTGCAGAGCACATCCGCACCGGCAAACCCATCTGCTATACGTCGTCGGATTCGGTGTTCCAGATCGCCGCGCATGAGACGCATTTCGGGCTGGAGCGGCTGATCGCCTTTTGCCAGACGGTGCGCAAGCTGGTCGATCCGCTCAATATCGGTCGTGTCATCGCCCGTCCATTTACCGGCGAAACCGTCGCTACGTTTGAGCGAACCGGCAATCGTCGCGATTTTTCCGTGCTGCCGCCGGAGCCAACTTTGCTTGATCGTCTGGTGGAGATGGACCGCAAGGTGCTGGCCATCGGCAAGATCGAAGATATCTATGCCCATCAGGGCATTTCGCGCGTTATCAAGGCCAATGGCAATGACGCGCTGATGGATGCAACCTTGCAGGCGATGGAAGAGGCCGAAAACGGCGATCTCGTCTTCACCAATTTCGTCGATTTCGACATGATCTACGGCCACCGCCGCGATGTGGCGGGTTATGCCGCAGCACTTGAAGCCTTTGACGCCCGCCTGCCGGAAATTCACCGCAAGATGCAGCCGGGCGACATCGCCATTCTCACCGCCGACCATGGCTGCGACCCGACATGGCGCGGCACGGACCATACCCGCGAGCGCGTGCCGATCATGGCCTTCGGGCCCGGCATCCGCGAACGCAATATCGGCATTCGCTCATCCTACGCTGATATCGGCGAGAGCATCGCTTCCCATCTCAGCATACCAACCGGCCGCCACGGCAGGAGTTTCATGTGACGTCGCATTTGTTGAAAGCAGAAATCCACTGCCATCTGGAAGGTGCCGCCCCGCCCTCGTTGGTGGCACAGCAGGCAAAGAAATACGGCATAGACAGCAGCAGCTTCCTGCGCGATGGCGCTTACATCTGGACGGATTTTGCCGAATTCATCCGCTGCTATGATGCCGTGGCCCAGGTCTTCAAGACCGAGGAGGATTATGGGCTCCTGGCCGAGACCTATCTGACAGAACTGGCTGGCGAAAACACCATCTACAGCGAACTCATCATTTCGCCCGATCACGGTGACCGCATTGGTTTGGGCGCGGATGCCTATCTCTCTGGCATCGCTGCAGGCATTGCGGCAGCCAAAGAGAAGACCGGCATTGAAGCGCGCATCATCGTCACCGGCGAGCGTCACTTCGGCCCGGAAAGCGTGATCGCTGCTGCGGAATATGCCGCGCGCGTCAAGCACCCGCTGATCACGGGCTTCAACATGGCAGGCGAGGAGCGCATGGGCCGCGTGGCCGATTATGCCCACGCCTTCGACATTGCCCGTGATGCCGGGTTGGGGCTGACTATTCATGCGGGTGAAGTTTGTGGCGCTTTCAGCGTGGCGGACGCGCTCGATCTCGTCAAACCGCAGCGTATCGGCCACGGCGTGCGATCCATCGAAGACGACGCCTTGGTCGCGCGGCTGGTGGAACTCGGCACGGTTTTGGAGGTCTGCCCCGGTTCCAACATTGCGCTCAACGTCTACCCGGATTTCGAAAGTCACCCCCTGAAACGGCTTCGTGACGCGGGCGTGCGCGTCTGCATCAGCTCGGATGATCCACCGTTCTTCCACACCTCACTGGCGCAGGAATACGAGATCGCCCGCCACGCCTTTGGGTTTAGCGATGCGGAGATCAATGGCATGACACGCACCGCGCTAGAGGCCGCGTTTGTGGATGAGGGCACACGCGCCAAGCTGCTTGCCAAGCTGGATGCGCAGTCTCCAGCGGCATAAATCGGGTGGGAACGGAGGTGCAAAATGTGCTTCTGGTCTTGCGAAAGCCGCGCATTCGGTGAAATACAGAGACATCATAGATAAAAGAAAAGGCCAGCTTCATGGACGGCGTCACCGTTATCGCTCATCCCCTCGTGCAGCACAAACTCACCATCATGCGCAAGAAGGAAACCTCGACCGCCGGTTTCCGC
This sequence comes from Rhizobium sp. Leaf262, assembly GCF_001422245.1. Lineage (GTDB taxonomy): Bacteria > Pseudomonadota > Alphaproteobacteria > Rhizobiales > Rhizobiaceae > Agrobacterium. Next base: position 233,800 of record NZ_LMMM01000016.1, on the reverse strand, counting down.
CGCCTGCTGCGGGAAATCTCGACGCTGCTCTGCTACGAGGTCACGCGCGATCTGGAAATGACGATGGAAACCATCGAAACGCCGATGCAGACCATCGAAGCGCCGGTTCTGGAAGGCAAGAAGCTGGTGTTTGCCTCCATCCTGCGTGCTGGCAACGGCCTGCTGGAAGGCATGCTTGAGCTCGTTCCCTCCGCCCGCGTCTCGCATATCGGTGTCTACCGCGATCACGACACGCTTGAGGCCGTCGAATATTTCTTCAAGGCACCGGACAATCTCGATGCGCGCCTGATCATCGTGGTCGATCCGATGCTGGCCACCGGCAATTCGTCTATCGCGGCTGTCGAGAAGCTGAAGGAACGGGGCGCGAAGAACATGCGCTTCCTCTGCCTGCTGGCAGCACCCGAGGGCATCAAGAACTTCCGCGAAGCGCACCCGGATGTTCCGATCTACACGGCTGCCATCGACAGCCACCTGAACGAACAGGGCTATATCATGCCCGGCCTGGGTGACGCGGGCGACCGCATGTACGGCACCAAGTAACACGCATAAAAAATGCGCCCTCAGCGATGAGGGCGCATGATCATCGAGATCAATCTCTCTTACTTCATCGTCGGCATGACGAATTCCGCACCGCTCTTGATGCCGGATGGCCAGCGGGCCGTGACCGTCTTGGTCTTCGTCCAGAATTTGATCGAATCTGTGCCGTGCTGGTTGAGATCACCGAAGCTCGAAGCCTTCCAACCGCCGAAGGAGTGGTAGGCAAGCGGAACCGGGATCGGAACGTTGATGCCGATCATGCCGATGTTGATGCGCGATGCGAAGTCACGCGCTGCATCGCCGTCACGGGTAAAGATGGCGACGCCGTTGCCATATTCATGTTTCATAGGCAGTTCCAGCGCATCTTCGTAGTTCTTGGCGCGAACGACGGACAGAACGGGTCCGAAGATTTCCTGCTTGTAGATATCCATATCTGTGGTCACGTTGTCGAACAGGCAGCCGCCGACGAAATAACCCTCTTCATAGCCCTGAAGCTTGAAATTGCGGCCGTCGACGACAAGCTTTGCACCTTGCTCAACGCCACTGTCGATCAGGCCGCTCACGCGTGTCTGCGCTTCCTTGGTGATCAACGGACCCATATCGGCCTTGTCGTCAGTGTAAGGGCCGATCTTCAACGCTTCGATCTGCGGAATGAGCTTTTCGATGAGGCGATTTGCGGTCTCTTCGCCCACTGGAACAGCCACAGACACTGCCATGCAACGTTCGCCAGCCGAACCGTAACCTGCACCCATCAAGGCACTGACGGCCTGATCGAGATCGGCATCCGGCATGATGATCATGTGGTTCTTGGCCCCGCCGAAGCACTGCGCGCGCTTGCCGTTTGCGGCAGCCGTGCCGTAAACATAGCGTGCGATGGGCGTGGAGCCGACGAAGGAGATGGCACCGATATCCGGGTTGGTCAGAATGCCGTCAACCGCGCTCTTGTCACCATTGATGACGTTGAGAATACCCGCAGGCAGACCAGCTTCGATCATCAGTTCGGCCAGACGGATCGGTAGCGATGGATCGCGCTCGGATGGCTTGAGGATGAAGGCATTGCCGCAGGCAATGGCTGGCGCAAACATCCACATGGGGATCATGCCGGGGAAGTTGAACGGCGTAATACCGGCGCCAATGCCGACCGGCTGGCGAATGGAATACATGTCGATGGCAGGACCGGCACCTTCGGTAAACTCACCCTTGGCCAGATGCGGAATGCCGCAAACGAATTCGCAGACTTCAAGACCGCGAATGATATCGCCCTTGGAATCTTCGACCGTCTTGCCGTGTTCGCTGGACAGAAGAACCGCCAGCGCATCCATGTTCTGGTTCAGCAAATCAACGAACTTGAAGAAAACACGGGCGCGGCGCTGAGGATTGGTCGCGGCCCACTTCGGCTGCGCGGCCTTGGCGCTTTCAACAGCGGCCAGAATTTCGGCATCGCTGGCCAGAGAAAGCGTCGCCTGCACTTCGCCCGTTGCCGGATTGTAGACATTGGATGTGCGACCGCTCGTGCCTGCCACATGCTTACCGTCGATGAAATGACCGATTTGCTTCATGGATGTTCCTCCTGATTTTTTGATAGCGAACCATCGCACTTCAATTTATACAAATCAATGAGCTGATATAAGAAGCGGTTGTGCGCAAATTGAAGTCCGAAACTGGACCACCAGACAGTGAGCAAATCGATGGATCAAGACCTTGTCGTCAGAATGGCGGACATCGAAATCGACCCGTTTCACCTGGATGCCTATTGCCATTTGCTTGCCGAAGAGATCGAGGCTTCGGTCAGTATGGAGGAGGGCGTGATCTCGTTGAATGCGGTGGCGATAAAGGATTGCCCGGAGAAAATTCGTATCCTTGAGATTTACGCCAACCCTGCGGCCTATGAGACACATTTACAGACGCCGCATTTTCTCAAATACAAGGCAGCCACGGCGGCAATGGTGAGGTCGCTCACGCTGATTGATGTTGAACCCGTGATTTTGCGCAGCAAGCCATGAATTGGGATGACGTCCGTATTTTCCTAGCTGTTGCACGAACGGGCCAAATCCTTGCGGCATCAAAACGTCTCGGCTTGAACCACGCCACATTGTCGCGACGGCTGACCTCCCTTGAAGAAGCGCTTAAGACCCGGCTTTTCATCCGCCGCACCAACGGCTGTGAGTTGACGGAAGCTGGTAGCCGTTTTCTGATATCGGCCGAGCATATGGAAGCCGAAATGCTCGCGGTTCAGGCAAGTCTTGGACGCAGCGATGCCGCGATTAGCGGAACCGTCAGGATCGGTGCCCCGGACGGTTTTGGTGTTTCGTTTCTGGCACCGCGTCTTGGCGCATTGATGTCGCTACACCCGGAACTCAAGATCGAGCTTGTCCCGGTACCACGCTCTTTTTCGCTGTCGCAGCGCGAAGCAGATATTGCCATTACGATTGAAAGACCGGAGCAGGGCAGGTTGGTTTTCTCGAAACTGACGGATTATTCGCTCGGTCTCTATGCCTCCAAATCCTATCTGAAGAAAAGCGGCGTGCCCGAGACCATCGAGGCGCTGAAAGGCCACCGCCGAATCGGTTATGTCGAAGACCTGATCTTCTCGCCATCGCTCAACTACACCGGCGAAATCCTGCGCGATTGGGATGCGAGCTTCGAAATATCCAGCGCCATCGGCCAGACGGAGGCCGTGCGTTCCGGCGCGGGCATTGGCATTCTGCATGATTACATCGCCCGCAGTCATGCCGAACTGGTGCGGGTCTTGCCGGAGGTTTCGATCCGAAGGTCCTATTGGACCGCCTTTCATGAAAACGCTCGGCAACTGGCGCGCGTCAGAACCGTGGCGCAATTTCTTCAGGATATCGTCGCCAGCGAAAGGTCGATCTTCAGTCCTGCGGCGTCAGACGAATAATATAGCAGGTTATCTCGTCCGCCCGCACAGTGACGGCGGCATCAATCGACATCGCATCCAGCGCTTTCAGATCGACGGACTTATGATCAGATGTCAAGGAGACATCGCCCATCGCCAACACGAAAACCGCCTCGCTTTCCGCCTGCTTGCTGACCGAAAAGCGACCAGTGACGCGCTCGACGCTGTGACGATAGCGTCCTCGCCTTGTCATCACATTCAGGTCCGTAATCGGACCATCGACCAGCCTTGCCGCCACGGGAACATCCGCTGCGAAGGCAAGTGGCGGGCTGGAGCGGTTCAGCAGCAAGGGTTCTTGACTATCAAACGTCAGCGACATGCCGTTTCCATCCAGAATGGACAGCGTGCGATCTATGCCGGGAAAGATCGAAAAAGGACCGTCACTCGCAACCGTTGCCATGCTGATGCGCGAGTCGAAATCATCGACCGAGGCATCGGGTGGAAAAACGGCAATTTCCACCGTCTCCCCGCCGCCATTCTTCCATGGCATGCGCTTGTGTTCACTGGCGCGGTAAAGCGTCATGGCCATCAGTTGCCCAGAATGCCGGGCAGCCGAAGCCCCTTTTCCCGGGCGCAGTCGAGCGCAATGTCATAGCCCGCATCGGCGTGCCGCATGACGCCGGTGGCCGGGTCGTTCCACAGCACACGGTCCAGACGCCGTGCCGCATCTTCTGACCCATCGGCGCAGATGACGACGCCGGAGTGTTGCGAAAAGCCCATGCCGACACCGCCGCCATGGTGCAGCGAAACCCAGGTCGCACCCGATGCGGTGTTCAGCAGCGCGTTGAGCAGCGGCCAGTCGGAAACGGCATCCGATCCGTCCTTCATCGCTTCCGTTTCGCGGTTGGGAGAGGCAACGGAGCCGCTGTCCAGATGGTCCCGCCCGATGACGACGGGAGCTTTCAGCTCACCGCTTTTGACCATGTCGTTGAAGGCGAGTGCCAGACGGTGACGATCTCCCAGACCTACCCAGCAGATGCGGGCTGGTAGGCCCTGAAAGGCGATGCGTTCGCGCGCCATGTCCAGCCAGTTGTGCAGATGGGTATTTCCGGGTGTCAGTTCCTTCACCTTGGCGTCGGTCTTGTAGATATCATCAGGATCACCCGAAAGGGCGGCCCAGCGGAACGGGCCGATACCGCGGCAAAACAGCGGGCGGATATAGGCAGGCACGAAGCCGGGGAAGGCGAAGGCGTTTTCGAGGCCCTCTTCCTTGGCGACCTGACGGATGTTGTTGCCGTAATCCAGCGTCGGAACGCCCGCATTCCAGAAATCGACCATGGCCTGCACCTGAAGCTTCATCGAAGCGCGGGCGGCAGCTTCCACGGCCTTCGGATCGCTCTCCTGTTTGGCGCGCCACTCGGCAACCGTCCAACCAACCGGCAGATAGCCATGGATCGGGTCATGCGCTGATGTCTGATCGGTCACGATGTCAGGGCGAATGCCGCGCTTGATCAGTTCGGGGAAAATATCCGCAGCATTGCCGATGAGGCCGACGGATTTCGCGTCGCCTGCCTTCGTCCATTGGTCGATCAGAGCAAGGGCTTCGTCCAGCGTATGGGCTTTGGCATCAACGTAGCGGGTGCGCAGTCGAAAATCGACGCGGGTCTCATCGCATTCCACCGCAAGGCAGCAGGCCCCGGCCATAACAGCGGCCAGCGGTTGTGCGCCGCCCATACCACCCAGGCCGCCGGTCAAAATCCATTTGCCCTTGAGATTGCCGTCGTAATGCTGGCGACCGGCCTCCACGAAGGTCTCGTAGGTGCCCTGCACGATGCCCTGCGTGCCGATATAAATCCATGAACCAGCGGTCATCTGGCCGTACATGGCCAGTCCCTTTTTATCCAGTTCGTTGAAGTGTTCCCATGTCGCCCAGTGCGGCACGAGGTTGGAATTGGCAATCAGCACGCGCGGGGCATCCTTGTGGGTGCGGAACACACCGACCGGCTTGCCGGATTGGACCATCAGTGTCTCGTCCTCGTTGAGGTCCTTCAACGTGGCGACGATGCGATCGAAATCTTCCCAGGTGCGGGCAGCGCGGCCAATGCCGCCATAGACCACCAGCTCATGCGGGCGCTCGGCCACTTCGGGGTCGAGATTGTTCATCAACATGCGCAGCGGCGCTTCTGTCATCCAGCTTTTGGCATTGAGCTCGGAGCCTCTGGGGCTGCGGACCTCACGTTCGTTATGGCGCGGATTGGTCATGATGGCTTCCCCTTATTTTTGGCGTGCAGCGCGAAGTCTTCCATCCGCGTCAGAATGTCCTTGAGATGAATGCGAAGTTTCCCAGCCTTCTCGGTGTCATAGGCGAAGGGCGGCGCTTCCGTTGCCAGATGCGTGGATTGCGCCAGTTCCATCTGGATGGCGTGAACACCGCTATCCGGCTTTCCATAATGCCGCGTCGTCCAGCCACCTTTGAAACGTCCGTTGAGGACAGACGCGTAGCCCCGCGCTTTCACGGTGACATCGACGGCGATGGCTTCGATGGCGGGGTCGCAGGTGCGGCCCATATCCGTGCCGATATTGAAATCGGGCAGGGCGCCGTCGAACAGGAACGGAATGTGCGAGCGGATGGAGTGGCAATCATAAAGAATAGCGATGCCATGGATGGCTTTCACCCGCGCTATTTCCGCCTCAAGGGCTGCATGGTACGGCGTATGAAATTCTGCGAGCCGGTGTTCGACATCCGCTGAAGTTGGCTCTTCACCCTCTTTCCAGATCGGCTGGCCATCGAAATCCGTGGTCGGCACCAGACCGGTCGTGTTCTGGCCGGGATAAAGGCTGGAGCCCTGCGGGTCGCGGTTTGCGTCGATGACGTAGCGGTGGAAGGTCGCACGCACGGTGGTCGCATCATCAAGCAGTCCGGCATAGAGGTCGTGAATGTGCCAATCGGTATCGGCAAGCATTTTGCCGGTGTCGTTCAGGCGCTCCGAGATCTCTGAGGGAACATCGGTGCCTGTGTGCGGCAAGCCGAGAATGATGGGTGAGGAGCCCTGGTGCGTTTCGAAAACAGGCATCCTCAAGCCTCCAGCTTCGGCAGAATGCCGTCCGAGATGACAGACACTAGCGCCCCGGATGCGATCAGTTCCGAGGCGGCCTTGAGGTCAGGTGCCATGTAGCGATCATCATCCAGCGATGGGATGACGTTGCGCAGCACGGCCATCGCTTTTTGCAGCTCCGGGCTGGTCTTCAACGGGCCGCGAAGCTCCACACCCTGAACGGCAGACAAAGCCTCGATTCCGAGAATGGCGAACAGGTTTTCGCTCATCGCCAAGAGGCGGCGCGCACCATGGCAGGCCATGGACACATGGTCTTCCTGATTGGCGGATGTGGGCGTGGAATCGACCGATGCCGGGTGCGACATCTGCTTGTTTTCACTCATCAAGGCCGCAGACGTCACCTCGGCGATCATCAGGCCGGAATTCAGACCCGGCTTTTTCGACAGGAAAGCGGGCAGGCCGTAGGACAGGGCGGGGTCTACCAGAAGCGCGATGCGTCGCTGGGCAATCGCACCGATTTCACAGATGGCAAGCGCTGTCTGATCGGCAGCAAAGGCCACGGGCTCGGCATGGAAGTTGCCGCCAGAGACGACGGAATTGTCCGAGAGCACCAACGGATTGTCGGTGACCGCATTGGCTTCGATCTGCAATGTCTGTGCGACCTGTCGCAGCAGGTCGAGGCAGGCACCATCCACCTGTGGCTGGCATCTGATGCAATAGGGGTCCTGCACGCGCTCGTCGCCTTCGATATGGCTGACGCGGATTTCCGAGCCCTCCAGCAGATTGCGAAGAGCCGCACCCGCATCGATCTGGCCCTTGTGGCCACGCAGCGTATGAATGTCGGGGTGGAACGGTGCGGATGAGCCCATGGCCGCATCTGTAGACAGCGCACCGGTAATCAGCGCCGCCTGCGCTGCGCGATGGGTGCGGAACAGTCCTGCCAGCGCCAGCGCCGTGGAGGTCTGCGTGCCGTTGATCAGAGCCAAGCCTTCTTTCGCGGCCAGCACGACAGGCGTCAGTCCCGCCTTGGAAAGTGCTTCGGCTGCTGGCAGCAGAGCGCCTTCGAAAAACGCCTCGCCTTCGCCCATCATCACGGCGGCCATATGCGCCAGCGGCGCAAGATCGCCGGATGCACCGACCGAACCCTTCTCCGGGATGGACGGGATGACACCCTTTTCCAGCATGCCCTCGATCAGCCGCACCAATTGCAGCCGCACACCGGAGGCTCCGCGACCGAGCGAAATCAACTTCAGCGCCATGATCAGGCGCACCACATTTTCCGGCAGCGCGGCACCCACGCCGCAGCAATGCGACAGGATGAGATTGCGCTGAAGCGTCGCCACATCGGCGGCGTCGATCTTGATCGAGGCCAGTTTGCCGAAGCCGGTGTTGATGCCATAAACCGGCGCATTGCCTGCCGCGATTTCGGCAATGCGTTTTGCCGCGCGCTCAATGCCTGCATCGAAGGACGAATCGAGCTTCGTCGAGCCATTGTTCCAGTAGATATCGGCGAGATCGGAAAGCTGCACGGAGCCGGGGTGAAGCGTGATGGTCATGATGTGATCCGTCCCTTGAAAATGCGGGCATGAAGCGGGTTGAAACCGATGCGGTAGACGAGCTCTGCGGGACGCTCGATATCCCAGATGGCGAAGTCGGCGGATTTTCCGACCTCCAGCGTTCCGGTCTCGGAGGTGAGCCCGAGTGCCTTGGCCGCGTTGCGCGTGGTGGCAACAAGGCATTCCTCGACCGTCAGCCGGAACAGGGTCGCGCCCATGTTCATGGTCAACAGCAGCGAGGTCAGCGGGGAGGTGCCGGGGTTGCAATCTGTCGCAAGCGCGATATCGGCACCCGCATCGCGCAACGCCTGAACCGGCGGCACTTGTGTTTCGCGCAGTGCATAGAACGCACCCGGCAGCAGTACCGCAACGGTTCCGGCTTTGGCGAGTACTTCCGCACCGGCCTGATCCAGATATTCCAGATGATCCGCCGAAAGCGCACCGAAGGACGCCGCTAATTCGGCACCGCGCAGGTTGGATAATTGCTCCGCATGCAGCTTGACCGGCAGGCCCAGTGACTGGGCCTTGTCGAAAACCCTGCGAACCTCTTCGACGGAAAAAGCGATGCCTTCGCAAAAGCCATCGACCGCATCGATCAGGCCTTCCGCATGGCCACGCTCCATTCCGGGCAAGGCGACCTCAGTGATGTAATCGGTAGTGCGGCCTTTGTACTCCGCCGGTGTCGCGTGGGCGGCAAGGTAGCTTGTGACAATGCGCACGGGGCGAAGCGTCTCGAGCTTGCGGGCAGCCCGCAACATCTTCAGCTCTGTTTCAACGTCCAGCCCGTAGCCGGATTTGATCTCGATGGTAGAAATGCCCTCCGCCAGCAACGTATCCAGCCGAGGCAAAGCCTGCGCCACCAACTCGTCCTCCGATAGCGCCCGCGTATCGCGAACGGACGAGACGATGCCACCTCCGGCCTTGGCGATGTCTTCATAACTTGCGCCGTTCAACCGCATCTCAAATTCCATGGCACGATTGCCGCCAAAGACGAGATGGGTGTGGCAGTCGATCAGGGCAGGGGTGATCCAGCGTCTCTGGCAATCCATCGTTTGCGCATCGTCAAGAGTATTGCGAGGCAGCGCGTCTTCGGCACCGACGAAAATGATGCGGCCTGATTGCGTGGCAATCGCGCCATGTTCGATGATGCCAAGACCGTGTCGGGCAGGGTCAAGGGTCGCTATCCGTGCATTTCGCCACAGCACCGGCCTGTCATCTTGTGATTTCGTGTTCCCGCTGGGCATGAGTTTTCCCTTCCCTTTTTTGAATATGTATATACATAATAGTTCGAGAGGCAAGACCTTTGAAAAGAGAAACGGGAGGCGGGAATGGCTGTGCATGCACAAGCAGCTCTGTTGCCGACGGGCTGGGCACGACATGTCGCGATAGAAATAGACGCGGGAAGAATCACGTCCATCAAAGTTGGTGTCGAGGCCGCGTCTGGTGACGACAGGCATGGAGTCGTTGTCCCCGCCATGCCAAATCTCCACAGTCATGCATTTCAGCGCGCCATGGCAGGCATGGTGGAACGGCGAGGATCAAGCGAGGACAGTTTCTGGAGCTGGCGTAGCTTGATGTATCGTTTTGCCCTGACCATGACGCCTGAGGATGTCGAGGCCGTCGCCGCTCAGCTCTATATGGAAATGCTGGAGGCGGGTTTCGGGCGTGTCGGCGAGTTCCACTATCTCCATCACGATAAGGATGGACGTCCTTACGCCAACATCGCTGAACTGGGCGAGCGTATTGCTGCGGCGGCTGCTCAGACGGGCATCGCGCTGACGTTGCTTCCTGTTCTCTATGCACATTCGGGCTTTGGTGGGTCGGAGCCGGTGGATGGCCAGCGCCGCTTCACTAACTCGATGGATGACTTTCACAGATTGTTCGAGGGGTGCAGGGCGGCCGTGTCGTCCGTGCCACACAGTATTGTCGGTGTCGCTCCCCATAGCCTGCGGGCCGTCACGCCCCAGGAATTGCAATTCGCCTCGGAGCTTTCACCGCTGTCGCCGTTGCACATCCACATCGCCGAACAGGTCAGGGAGGTCGAAGATTGTTTGGCGTGGTCCGGCAGGCGTCCGGTGGAATGGCTGCTGGACAATGCCGAGGTGACGGACCGCTGGTGCCTGATCCACGCGACACATATGACGGCTGAGGAAACTGCTGGTGTGGCGAAACACGGCGCAGTGGCGGGACTTTGCCCCATTACCGAAGCCAATCTGGGCGACGGCATTTTCCCTGCGGTCGATTTTCGAAAGCATGGCGGCCTTTTCGGTGTCGGATCGGATGGCAATGTGCTGATCGGCTTGGCCGATGAATTGCGCCAGTTGGAATATTCCCAACGTCTGCTGCACCGTGCCCGTAACGTTATCGCTCCCCAGAACGGCTCCACGGGCCGCACGCTTTTCGAGGGCGCTCTGGGAGGCGGCGCCAAGGCTCTGGGTGCCTCTGCGGGCATCATGGAAGGCAATCCTGCCGACTTCGTCTCGCTCGATAGTTCAAAGGCACCCTATCTGGACGGCGATGATCTGCTGGATGGCTGGATTTTCGGCGCATTGCTGAGGCCGGATACGGTCTGGATCAACGGAGATACCGTGGTGCGTGACGGCAGGCATAGAGACCGCGAAGCCATAACGCGCAGGTTCCATAAGACGATGGCGGGTCTTTTGTCTGCATAGTCGATGTGGCAAGCCCGAACCGGTCAGCGTCGGGCTTGACTTGCGGCGCGACGTCGCGGAGTCATGGACGTTGAGGGGAGTTCACGTCAAGATGTCCAATTTCATTCGCCAGCTCTCGCCCACGGGGCAGGGCGTCGCCATCATGCTGCTTGGCATGTTCCTGTTCGCGCTCAACGACGCGATGGGAAAACTGCTGGTATCGACCTATAGTCTCGGACAGGTGGTCATGGTTCGCAGCGGTGCGGCCGTCATCGTTCTGCTGATCCTCCTGTGGCGTTCTGGCCTGGATAAGGTCGTGCGCGTCGAACGGCCCGCTTTGCAGGCTGCGCGCGTCTTTTTTTCGACAGCGGAACTTTTCTGTTTCTATTTCGCCGTAGCGGCGCTGCCGCTGGCCGACGTCATGACCTATTGGCTGGCGGCGCCGATCTATGTGGCGGCGCTCTCCCCGTTTCTTCTGGGTGAAAAAGTGGGCTGGCGTCGGTGGACGGCCATCGCCATCGGCTTTATCGGCGTTCTCGTCGCTCTTCAGCCGAGTTCCGCTTCGCTCACGTCAGCGGCCCTCTTTTCCATTCTCGGAAGTGCTGCTTTTGCCTTCATGATGTTGTCGGGGCGGCAGTTGCGCAATACGCCCGATACCGTGCTGGCATTCTGGCAGGTCGTCGGCGCGGGGGTTGCGGGTGTGCTGGCGATCGCAGTCGTACCGTCAGGTTGGGTGCCGTTGAAGTCGGCATTCGACCTGTCGCTTCTGTGCCTTCTGGGCATCGTGGCGATGACTGCGCATATACTGGTCAATCGTGCCCTGAAACTGGCCGACGCCGCAACGGTGGCCCCGCTTCAATACACATTGCTGCTGTGGGCCGTTGTTTTCGGCTGGCTCATGTTCGGCGATATTCCACAAACCGGCATCGTCGTCGGCGCAGGCCTGATCGTGGTGTCCGGCCTTTATATCTTCTTCCGCGAGAATGCCCTGAAGCGCAAGGCGGACAGATCGGCTCGCCCGCCTCTGGACGACGTGGTCTGACCCGCCGCCCTCATCTGCGCACCATGCTGCCTATCGGGCCAGCCAGCCACCATCGACGGGCAGAACCGTCCCGTGAATATAATCCGACGCCTGGGACGCCAGAAACACGGCTGCTCCGCCGAGCTCTTCCGGCTTGCCCCAGTGACCGGCGGGGATACGGGCGAGAATAGCCGCGCTCCGCTCTGGGTCGTTGCGCAGCGCCTCGGTATTGTTGGTGTCGAAATAGCCCGGCGCTATGGCGTTGACGTTGATGCCTTTCGAAGCCCATTCGCACGCCAGAAGGCGGGTGAGGCCTGCCAGTCCGCTCTTAGACGCGGTGTAGGAGGGGATGCGGATGCCGCCCTGGAAGGAAAGAAGCGAGGCGATGTTGATGATCTTGCCCGGCTTGTTTTCCGCAACGAGATGGCGGGCAAATGCCTGTGAGAGGAAAAACACCGTCTTGAGATTGACGTCCATCACCGCGTCCCAATCGGCCTCGGTAAAGTCAAGGGAATCTGCGCGCTTGATGATGCCCGCATTGTTGACGAGAATATCGACGGTTCCAGAAAAACGCACCGCTTCCGCTATCACGTCACCGACGGGCGCAATTGTGGAAAGATCGGCTTTGATGCTGTGGCTTTTCCCGCCAATGGCGGCAATGGCGTCTTCGGTTTCCGTCATCGACGAGCGTCCGACGAGTGCTACGGTCGCGCCTGCGCCAGCAAGGGCCTTCGCAACGCCCTGTCCCAAACCAGTGTTTGCACCGGTGACGATGGCCGTTTTGCCGGTCAAGTCGAAGGAAATCGTCATCAAGCTCTCCGTCAGAAATTATTGCAGTTCTGCTCGTTATCTAACGCAAGCGCCACCAAGTCGCAACAAACAAATAATATCTATTTTTGAAATGGTACTATGACATGGTCCTTACACAACTCCTGTTTTGTAAATGCAGCTTTATTTCCCGATGAAACGCCTCTCGCGAGCCCCAAAAACAACTTTCAACTTGACGAAATCACAAAGTTGAGAGACTAAAGAGGCATTCCCAGCCCCTGACATCGGGCTATGGGTAAGGAACTTTGGTGCCGGGCCCCTCTGGCGAGAGTTTTACGGCGCTCTCGCGATGTCGGTACCGCCTGCTTATTACGCCGGCGGATTTAAACCCATGAGAAATCTGACCATGCATTCTGTGCGTGCGCTTTCTGCCACGCCTGCTCCGCGTTTCCCTGTTCGCAAGACGATTCTGGGAGCGCTGTGATGACCACTTCGACGAAATCCACACTGACCTATTTCAAATGGGCATTCATCGTGACGGTTGTCGGCCTGCTGCTCGGCGGCTATCTCGGCTGGCAGATGACCGGTACGGTCAGCGGTACGGCCACGATCTTCTTCATCTGCGCGGTTCTGGCCGTGCTGGAAATATCGCTTTCTTTCGATAACGCCATCGTCAATGCCAACAAGCTGAAAGAAATGACGCCGGAATGGCAGCATCGCTTTTTGACCTGGGGCATCCTCATCGCCGTTTTCGGCATGCGTATCGTCTTTCCTTTGCTCATCGTCGTCGTTGCGGCCAATGTCGGCCCCTGGACGGCTATGGTCATGGCGGCAACTGAGCCAGACCGCTATGCGCAGATCATGAAGGATGCGCATCTGCCAATCGCCGCCTTTGGCGGCACCTTCCTGATGATGGTGGGCCTCAGCTTCTTCTTCGACCACGAAAAGGACATTCACTGGGTCCGCTGGGTTGAAGAAAAGATTGCGACCTATTCCTCGATCAAGGGCATCGAAATTGCCTTCGTTCTGGTCATCATGCTGGTGTTTTCCCGCATCATCGCCAACAGCGACGATCCCGCGCTCGGACCGGAAGCAGCCAATGTCTTCTTCAGCGCCGCGATCTGGGGCCTGCTCACCTTCCTTCTTGTCGAAGTTCTGGGCGGTATTCTCGATCGCAGCCAGCAGATGCTGGAAGGAGCGGCAAAAGGCGGTTTCGGAGCGTTTCTCTATCTCGAAGTGCTGGATGCCAGCTTCTCGTTCGATGGCGTCATCGGCGCTTTTGCGCTGACGTCCAATCTCTTCATCATCGCCATCGGCCTTGGCATCGGCGCAATGTATGTACGCTCCATGACCATCATGTTGGTCGAAAAGGGGACGCTGGCGGAATACCGCTATCTCGAGCATGGCGCCTTCTACGCCATCCTCATCCTGTCGGTCATCATGTATGTCCAGAGCCTGTTTCACATCCCCGAGGTTATCACGGGTCTGGGTGGCGCAACGCTCATCGGCATCTCGCTCTGGTCTTCGATCCGCTACAACAAGCGCGAAAGAGCCAATGAGATCGAAGCCGGACATGCTGCGAAAGTGTGACCTCTGCCAAACATGGTCTCCAATCGGCAGCGCTTAAAATTTAGCGGGCCGCTTAAAAAATCAGCCTCGGCATGTCCTGTGCCGAGGCAATTCTGCAGAATAGGCCTGGTTTGCTGTCCGCCAAGCAGGTGGATATGATCTGGCACGCTTTATGCATCTTCTTCTGTAAGTCCAGAGGGGACGCATAGCTCGCAAAGGGCATGAAAAGCCGCCGACGTCATTCGGGCTCCAAGCTTGAAGGATGTCGGCGATTTTGTTTTGTTCACTGATTTGAGCCAAGATGTGCTTTTCTTGTCGAAATGAGAGAGCAAAATCGCGTGTCTGTCGAGTTATCCCCTTCACAAGCACTCAGTCTTTGGCATCGTGTCGTGCTTGCGCAGGTCGAAGAGGATGCACCGGATCTGACGCTGCGACAGATGGCGATCCTCCTGCATATCTATTTCGTGCCGCCACCCCACACCGTCAGAGGATTGGCTTCCGTGCTTGGCGTGACCAAACCCGTTATCACACGTGCGCTCGATAGTATGGGCCTTATGGGTCTGGTGGAGCGCGAGCGCGATCAACGCGATCGCCGCAACGTGATTATCAAGCGCACGGTCGCAGGTGCCCTCTATCTGGAAAAATTCGGTGACCTGATTATCGATCAGGCAAGAGAGACCTGATCTTCCCGTCTGCTGGATATCCATGATAGGTTCGACCAGATGCCATTCGACATGTGAGCAGGGTAGCGCTGATGACAGCCATGGATACGACACTCGACCGCCGACTGAATGTTTTTCGGGCAGACCTAGCAAATGAAGCGCTGGAAGGCCAGGTGACGGCGGAGCGCTTCACCCGTGGCACGCCAGCCCAGGTTGCCATCCCTGTCGTCGGTTTGCGACCCCAACCGGCACTTTCGAGCGGGATCGATACCGAATTGCTGCTTGGTGAAACACTGCGCGTCTTCGACCGGGCTGATGGTTGGGCGTGGGTACAGGCGGACGCTGACGGATATGCCGGATATGTGCCGGAGGATGCCGTCGCGGAGATCGTGGCACCCACCCATCGCATCATCAGCACCCGCACGTTTCTCTACCCGGAGGCCGAGTTGCGAAAGCCCCCCATTGCGGCGCTGTCCATGGGCAGCAGTCTGACCTTCGTTGGTGAAGAAGAGACACGCGGCACGCGCTATCTGATGACGGCCAAGGGCGAAGGCGTCATCGCTGCCCACTGCATTGCTATCGGGGATGTGGTTGCCAGCGATTATGTCTCCGTCGCACTGCGCTTTCTGGAAACGCCATATCTTTGGGGCGGACGCTCCGGCTTCGGCATAGACTGTTCAGGCCTTGTGCAACTATCCGCCGCCATGACTGGGAAATCCGTCCTGCGCGATACGGACATGCAGTTTCGCACTCTCGGCACCGACATAAGCCGGGAAGAACTGGGGCGTGGGGATCTCGTCTTCTGGAAGGGGCATGTCGGCATCATGGAAGACCCGGACACGCTGCTGCACGCCAATGGACATACGATGAATGTCTCGCGGGAAAATCTCGATGACGCCGTCAAGCGGATCGGATGGCTATATGAAAGGCCAACGGCCTTTCGTCACGTTCCGCTGTTTCACGAAAACGTTTGACGTGACGGCTGTTTTGCCGCCTTCGCGGAACTATATGTGAGGGCAGGTTACGGTTAGGACAAAATGGACATGGCAACATCGGCAAGACGCATCGCAACATTTGTGTTCGCCGTTCTGTCGTTTGCCGCGACCGGGCATGCGCAAACAATCTACGAGAACGGTTTCCTGCCCGCACCGGATGCTTATGCGAACCTTCCCGGTGTGAAGGACCCCAAAACCCTTCAGCCGAAAGAGCGCTATAACTGCCATTCGACCACCGTCATATCAGGCTATTCTGATGGGCCCTATCGGGACGTGTTCGGCAATAGCGGCCTGCCGGTACAGGGATATCGCTGCACCGGGTCTGCAGGTGCTTCCGCAACGGGAACGGGCAACCCGATATCCAAGGATTGGTATCCTGGTATCAATCCTCCCGCGGTCGATTTCTGAGACGGTTGCGAACCGTGTTGACCGCGACCGGTCTGGACTTGAGTGTTTTTTCAGATAAGTCTTTGTCCCTGGAGCGGATCAGGCTCTCGAAGGCGTCATGCCTAAAGACAATGCGGAAGGACGTCGGCTTCACCGGCGTGAGGGATTTCAGCAGCAATGACGAAGACAGATATCGCAACCCGTGTCCACAACCACACCTGGAAGCTGGACCCCATCGTCCGCAGCCTGATAGATACGGATTTTTACAAGCTTCTGATGTTGCAAATGATCTGGAAGCTTTACCCCGAGGTCAATGCCACCTTCTCGCTGATCAATCGCACCAAGACCGTTAAACTGGCCGATGAAATCGATGAGATGGAGCTGCGCGAACAGCTCGACCATGCCCGCAGCCTCAGGCTGTCGAAAAAGGAAAGCATCTGGCTTGCCGGTAATACCTTTTATGGTCGCGCACAGATCTTCGAGCCGGAGTTTCTGTCATGGCTGGACAGCTACCAGCTTCCGGAATACGAGCTTTTCAAACGGGACGGTCAGTACGAGCTCAATTTCCACGGTCGCTGGATGGATACCACGCTATGGGAAATCCCGGCGCTGGCCATCATCAACGAACTGCGCTCACGCAGCGCCATGCGTTCGCTCGGTTACTTTACGCTTGACGTTCTCTACGCTCGCGCCAAGGCCAAGATGTGGGCCAAGGTCGAGCGTTTGCGCGAATTGCCGGGATTGCGGATTTCCGATTTCGGCACGCGTCGTCGCCACAGCTTCCTGTGGCAGCGCTGGTGCGTAGAGGCGTTGAAGGAAGGTATTGGTCCTGCCTTTACGGGGACCAGCAACGTTTTGCTGGCCATGGATTCCGATCTTGAAGCGGTGGGCACCAATGCGCATGAACTGCCGATGGTCGTCGCCGCCCTTGCGGAAAACGACGAGGCCCTTGCGGCAGCTCCCTATCAGGTCATGAAGGACTGGAACCGCCTCTATGGTGGCAACCTGCTGATCGTCCTGCCGGACGCCTTCGGCACGGCCGCCTTCCTGCGCAACGCGCCGGAGTGGGTGGCCGACTGGACGGGTTTTCGTCCTGACAGCGCGCCGCCTATCGAAGGCGGTGAGAAGATCATCGACTGGTGGCAGAAGATGGACCGCGACCCGAAGAAGAAACTGCTGATCTTCTCCGATGGCCTGGATGTCGATGCCATCATCGATACCTACAAGCATTTCGAGGGGCGGGTCAGGATGAGTTTCGGCTGGGGCACGAACCTCACCAATGATTTCGCGGGATGTGCACCCAAAACCATCGAAAGCCTGAAGCCGATTTCCATCGTATGCAAGGTCATCGATGCCAACGGTCGTCCGGCCGTCAAGCTGTCCGATAATCCGCAAAAAGCAACGGGAGAGGCGCGGGAAGTTCAGCGTTACCTGAAGTTCTTTGGTCATGAAGACCGTCACGATCAGGACGTGCGCGTCTAAGAAAGCCGAATGGGTGCATGCATGCTTTGAAAGGGGCGGTAAACCGCCCCTTTCAGGTTCATTTCTTGGCGAAGTTGCGCGAGATGTAGTGAAACAGGGCGCGAATGGCCTGCGCTTCGCCGCCGATCGACGAATGTGGGCGCTCGCTTAGCGACCAGCCATAAATGTCGAAATGCGCCCATTTCTTCGTCTGCGTGACGAATCGCTTGAGAAATAGCGCAGCGGTGATCGATCCGGCCATGCCGCCGGCAGGCGCATTGGTGATATCGGCGGCGCGAGAGCGGATATCCTTGTCGTAACCCATGTAAAGCGGCAGGCGCCATACCGGGTCGTCCACATCCATGCTCGCATCGCTGATGCTATGCGCAAGGTCTTCGTCATCCGTAAAGAAAGGTGGAACATCGGGGCCAAGCGCCACGCGGGCTGCACCGGTCAGTGTCGCCATATCGATCATCAGGTCCGGCGCATCCTCGTCGGCATAGGCCAGCGCGTCGGCCAGCACGAGGCGTCCTTCCGCATCGGTATTGTCGATCTGAACGGTCAATCCTTTTCGGCTCTGGTAGATGTCGCCCGGACGGAAGGCGTTGGACGAGATCGAGTTTTCGACGGCGGGCACGATGACGCGCAGATCGATGGGCAGGCGGGCATCCATAATCATCAGCGCCAGACCCAGCACATTGGCCGCGCCACCCATATCCTTCTTCATCAGCGCCATGGACGAAGACGGCTTGATGTCGAGACCGCCGGTGTCGAAGCATACCCCCTTGCCAACAAGCGTCAGACGCGGATTGCCCTTCTTGCCCCAAGTCATTTCCAAAAGACGCGGCGCGCTTTCGCTGGCGCGACCGACGGCGTGAACCAGCGGAAAGTTTTCTTTCAGAAGATCCTCGCCGGTTACCACCGAGACCTTTGCCTTGTAACAAGCAGCCAGACTGCGGAACGCAATCTCAAGCTGGTCCGGTCCCATGTCGTTTGCCGGGACATTGATGAGGTCACGCGCCAGATAGACACCCGCAAGAATGCGCTTGATTTCCGCATCTTCCGCATCCCGGGGAATGAGCAGTTTGGCACCGTTGCTTTTCAGCGTGCGATACTTGTCGAAGCGATAGGCCCCCAGACCGAAACCGAGCATCAGGCGGTTGACCGTCAGCGGAGCCGTTTCGATATGCCAGTCTCCTTCCGGCAGTTCGCGTGCCAGCTTGCCGGTGATGAAGGGCAGTTCCGATGGATTGGTGCCGAGCCCGAGAAGGGCGCCGCCGAGAGCGCCTTCTGCCGATGGTATCAGAAGTATTGCTCCCGCATCTCCCTTGAAGCCGGCCTTTCGTGCCCAGTCGAGAGCGATAGGGTCAATTGCACCCTGCTCGATATGGGCGGGTGTGACCGCAAAAACTGGCAGCGTTTTCCCTGCTTTTGAACTGAAAGGCGTGTCTCGGTCAATAAATTGATAGGAAGGCATGGGGTGCTTTCATAAAGGCGGGAATCGGCAAATTAACACTCTGTTAGGGTTAACAGATTATTGCTGGAGCGAGGGTTGCGTCGAGCAGAATCGCGTCGCTTCGCCTGTTTCGACCATAACAGAGAGCCGGGGGCAATGTCGTGATTGCTGTTTCTTCCCTTCATGCCCGCCAAAAGATGCTGGTACGGGGCGTCTGCGCGGCGGTGCTTGTGCTTGCATTGACCGGTTGTTCGACCAGCAAGCCGGATCGGATGTCGACAGGTTCCATTGCTCCGGTTTCCAGATCCTACGACCAGATGAACATGGAGCAGTTGCGACAGGCCGAAGCCTCCACCGGCAGAGCCTATGAGCACAATCCCAAGGATCGCAATACGGGGCTAAACTATGCCAACCTGTTGATGATGACAGGCAAGAATACGCAGGCGCTTGCGGTCATGCAGCAGGTCGCTATTGCCTATCCATCCGACCGCGAAGTTCTGGCATCCTATGGCAAGGCGCAGGCCGCTGCCGGCCAGTTGGAGCAGGCACTTAACACCATCAATCGCGCACAGACCCCGGATCGCCCGGATTGGCGTCTTTATTCCGCCGAGGGTGCGGTGCTGGACCAGCTTGGCCGTTCGGCCGAGGCGCGGGCGAAGTATCGTCAGGCGCTCGACCTCAAGCCGAATGATCCCAGCATCCTTTCCAATCTGGGCATGTCCTACGTCCTCCAGAGCGATCCGCGCACGGCCGAGACCTACATGCGATCAGCGGCGTCTCAGCCAGGTGCAGACAGCCGTATCAGACAGAACCTTGCCTTGGTCGTGGGCCTTCAGGGCCGGTTCGAGGAAGCCGAGCGCATAGCGATGCAGGAGCTTTCCGCCCAGCAGGCGCAGGCCAATCTGACCTATCTTCGCGGCATGCTGTCCCAGCAGAACGCATGGTCGCAGCTGTCCGACAAGAACAAGAAGACGGCGACCAACTAACGAATGGGCTTGGTATGTGCAACGGAGGCGACCATCGCGGTCGCCTTTTCTGTCTGGCCCTTGCTCAAAACGAATCCGAAATACGAATGCCTGCCGGTCCCAGAATGACGGCAATCAGCACCGGCAGGAAGAACAGGATCATCGGCACCGTCAGCTTGGGTGGGAGTGCGGAGGCTTTCTTCTCCGCCTCATTCATGCGCTCGTCGCGACCCTCCTGGGCCAGAACCCGCAGCGCCTGTGCCAGCGGAGTGCCGTAACGTTCTGCCTGGATGAGCGCCTGCACAACGCTCTTGACGCCATCCAGCTGCGTGCGAAGCCCCAGATTTTCGAGCGCCGTGCGCCTGTCCTGCAGAAATGACAACTCCGCCGTGGTCAGCACCATTTCTTCGGCAAGCTCGGGCGATTGATCGGCCATCTCTTCCGCGACCCGGCGCATGGCCGCCTCCATCGAAACGCCCGATTCCACGCAGATCAGCATCAAGTCCAGCGCATCCGGCCATGCTCTTTTGATGGATTTCTGGCGCTTCGACATCTGGTTCGAAATGAAGATATTGGGCGCATAGAATCCCAGATAACCGAAACCGAGCACCGCCATCAGACGAATCCCGAAGGGTCTGGTGTCCAGATTGCCCATCACGAATACCCACAGAAAGGCCAGCAGCAGAAACACGAAGGGCAGAATGAAACGTGCGGCAAGGAACGTATTCAGGGCATTCTGGGATCGATAGCCAGCCGCACGAAGCTTGTTGACCGTGTTGGCATCGACCAGCGCCTCACGCAGGTTGAAGCGCTCGACAATCCGCGTGGCAGATTTGTTGTTGGTGGCGCGTAAGGAGGCTTTTTCACCCTTAGTCGCCTCGCTCATGCGGCTGCGTTCCCGGCTTCTGATCTGGTCGCGCTCGGTCGAGACAGCCTTCATGCGCTTGTTGAGATCGCCCTTTTCGAAATAGGGAATAGCCAACGTGTAAAATGTCGCAAAGACGGCTACCGCGACAAGGATGGCTATGATCAGGTGCGGATTGTTAAAGCTGGATACGAGCTGCTGTGACATGGTTTCCGCCTCAAATATCGAAATTGATCATCTGACGCATGACGACGATGCCTATGGACATCCAGATGGCGGATGCTCCCAGAACCAGGTGACCGCGCGGATCTGTGAACAACACCATGATGTAGTCCGGTGACGTAAGGTAGACGAGGGTCGCCACGATGAAGGGCAGGGCACCGATAATCACTGCGGACGCCTTGGCCTCCATGGAGAGCGCGCTGACCTTGGCCTTCATTTTCTTGCGCTCGCGCAGGACCTTGGAAAGGTTGGCCAGCGCTTCGGAGAGATTTCCGCCAGCCTGTGCCTGAATGGTGATGACGGTGCCGAAGAAGTTCACTTCCGGCAGCGGCATGGTCAGCATCATGCGGTTGATGCCTTCGGGAATGGTCATGCCGACCTGCTGCGCCTCGACGACCCGTTGAAACTCCGTCTTGACCGGCTCCTGCCCGTCCGATGCGATCAATCTCACGGAATCATTCAGTGGCAACCCCGATTTGATGGACCGATACATCACGTCCAGCGCATTGGGGAATTCTTCGAGAAACTTGTTCTGGCGGCGTTTGACCAGAAAGTTCAGAATCCAGCGCGGCAGTCCCAGCGCACCGACGAAGCCGATACCCAGGGCCAGAAAGATGTGTGCGCCGTAGAGCAGGGCAACCAGAAACATGGCCAGCCCGAGCCCGGTGCCCATCAGATAGAACTTCTGGATGGAGATCGACAGGCCAGCCTGAACGAGCTTGCCACGCACCGTCGCGTCGCGTCGATCCTTCGATTTCTCGTTCTGTTTCTTCTCTAGGTCCTTGAGCGTGTCCTGAACGGACTTGCGCCGTTTGCTCAATTCCTGAACGCGGTCTCGCGCAGCCTTGATCTTGGTGTGATCTGTTTCCGCTGCCTTGACCCGGCTCACGCGGTTTGCGGTCTTCTTCTCGACCTCGATCTGCGAAAACAGGAAGACATAGGCCATCGCTCCTGCCGAGACGGCGACGAGGATTACGAGCAACACGACCGTCATGTTCATTACCGTTCCGCCCTGGCCTTGCTTATTGGGATTGAATTTCCATTTCATCGAGAGCGGCAGCCAGCCGCCTGTCCTCGTTGAAATAGCGCGCACGATCCCAGAAGTGTGGTTTGCTGATCCCGGTGGAGACATGGCGACCGATGATCCGGCCGTTTGCGTCCTCGCCTTCCATTTCGTAACGCATCAGATCCTGCGTGATGATGACGTCGCCTTCCATGCCGAGCACTTCCGTGACCTGCGTGATCCGGCGGGAGCCGTCCCGGAGGCGTGCGGCCTGAATGATGACATCGACAGAGGATGAGATGATTTCACGCACGGTCTTGGCGGGAAGGCTGAAGCCACCCATGGCAATCATCGATTCCATACGGCTCAGGCACTCACGCGGCGTATTGGCGTGGATCGTGCCCATGGAACCGTCATGGCCGGTGTTCATCGCCTGCAACAGGTCGAAAACTTCAGGGCCACGGACTTCGCCGACGATGATGCGTTCAGGGCGCATACGCAGGCAGTTCTTGACGAGATCACGCATGGTGATTTCGCCTTCGCCCTCGATATTGGGCGGACGCGTTTCCAGACGCACCACATGCGGCTGCTGAAGCTGCAGTTCGGCAGTGTCTTCGCAGGTGATGACGCGTTCGGTCTTGTCGATATAGCTTGTCAGGCAGTTCAGAAGCGTGGTCTTTCCCGAACCTGTTCCGCCGGAAATAACCACGTTGCAGCGCACCCGCCCGATGATCTGGAGCAGAACCGCACCTTCCGGCGTGATTGCGCCGAAGCGTACAAGCTGGTCGAGCGTCAGCTTGTCTTTCTTGAACTTGCGGATCGTCAGTGCCGGGCCATCGATGGCAAGCGGCGGGGCGATGACGTTGACGCGCGAACCGTCTGGCAGACGCGCGTCGCAGATCGGGCTCGATTCATCCACGCGGCGACCGACCTGGCTGACGATGCGCTGGCAGATCGACAGAAGCTGGGCATTGTCGCGAAACCGGATATCGGATTCGATCGTCTTGCCGCCGACTTCGATGAAAGTCTGGCCGGAGCCATTGACCATGATGTCGGCGATGTCGTCACGCGCCAGTAGCGGCTCCAGCGGGCCATAGCCCAAAACGTCGTTGCAAATGTCCTCCAGCAGCTCTTCCTGCTCGGAAATCGACATCGCGAAATTCTTGATGGTGATGATATCGTTGACGATATCGCGGATTTCCTCACGCGCGCTCTCGGTGTCGAGCTTGGCCAGCTGCGACAGATCGATGGTGTCGATCAGGGCGGAGAAGACCTGCGCCTTCGTCTGGTAATAATCGTCGGTGCGCACGCGCTTTCGCGCCTGTGCAGGCGGTGCATGTGTGGGCGGCGCCGGTGGCGCGAGCACCATGGTGTCGGCAGGTTCGGCCCGTGGCGTGGTGACGACGGGAGACGGGGCAGGAGCGGAAGCTGCCTGCCCTGAGGGTGTGGCTCTGGAGAAGCCTTCGTTGCCACGTTTTCCGAACATATGTTTCTTCCGGCAGGCCGCTGCAGTGGCAGCGCTGCATTACTTGCGTTTTATAAGGTCCATGATTTTGCCGAGCCCTGCGCGCTTTGCCTTGCGCGTTGAAGAACGGCCCGTCACGATATGGGATATTTGCGAGAAGGTTTCGGCAATCGGGGATTTTGCATCGATTTCGCTGATCATACGCCCGCTATTGGCCGCATTGCCGAAGAGCTGGACGTCGAAGGGAATGATCGCAATCGGCTCGATTTCCAGCGGCTCGAAGAAATCTGCAGGAGCGATCTCCGGGCGCTTGACCATACCGACCTGATTGAGCACCAGATGCGGAACCTTGTCGTTTGGCCGCAGCTTCTTGAGCGCATCCAGAAGGTTCTTGGTGTTGCGAAGATTGGCGAGATCGGGCACGGCGGTGATCACCACCTCGTCTGCCTCTGACAGTACGGTCTGCGTCCACTCCGACCAGATATGCGGGACGTCCAGCACGGCCACGGGTGTACTTCGCTGAAGAAGCTCGAGAAGTGGCTGGAAGGTCAAACGCTCGAAGTCATAGGGGCGGTCGAGAAGCGACGGTGCGGCAAGCAGCGACAAATGCTCCGAGCATTTCGTCAGCAAACGATCGAGAAAAACCTCATCCAGGCGCTCTGGCGCAAAGACCGCTTCGGCAATGCCCTGTGCCGGGTCCTGATCGAAATCGATATTGGCTGTCCCGAAAGGCAGGTCCAGATCGGCCAGGATCGTTTCGGTCGAAAACAGGTTGGAAATGCCGAAAGCGCAATTATGCGCTATCGTAGACGAGCCCACGCCGCCCTTTGCACCGATGAAGGCGATGTTGCGGCCAAGCGGCTCGGCTTCCGGGTCGACGAAGATCGCCGAAATGGAGGCCAGCAGATCCGGCATCTTGACGGGCGCGACGAGGTATTCGGAAATGCCGTTGCGGATCAGATCGCGGTACAGGGTGATATCGTTATGGCGACCGACGATGATGACACGTGTCGTCGGATCGCAGACCTCGGCCAGCGGTGCCAAGTCATTCAGGAGAGTGGACGGGTCGCGTGCCGTCTCGAGTATGATGAGGTTCGGCGTGGGACTGGATGAGAACATCGTCGCTGCCGCCTGGATTTCGCCATTGGTCACACGAAGGCTGACCTTATTCATCCGCCGGTCGCTGGATAGCCGCTCCATCAGCCGTTGCATGCCCTCGCTCTCACAGAATGTGTGGATCGAGATGCGGGGCAAAGGTCTCAGACTATCCAGATCGCCCGTTCGTAAAGGCTCATCGGCATAGGTCTCGTCCGGATTTGTGTGTTGAATGTCGTAATTTACCGGGTTCATCGTGTTTCCTGTTGCCGCTTGCGGTCGCGCTTCACGTCACTCTGTCGTCGCGGTGGTTTTGCCTGCGCGGTAATTGCCGATCACCACCGAGCGGCGTTCTGCATCGATCGGGCTCATGCCGCGCGGTCCAACGAGATCCATCGGATTTGCGACCTGTGCTGCCAGATTGTTTTGCGAGGCGCAGCCGAAATTGTACCAGTTCTTGTTGGAGTAGGTGTTGTTCGACAAATCCTCAGGCCACTGCCCGCATTGCCCGGTCATGGCAGTGATCGCGACATAGCTGAGCCGTATTGGGGCGGCATCGCCCGACGGCGCCGCGCCATAATGCGTTTCCACGACCTTGGCCGCAGGAATGCCGGAGGAGGCCAGAACCGAACGTATCTGCCTTTTCAGGATGGAAGCAGCCGCCGAATTCGCAGAGCCCGTTGGTATCTGCATTTGCACGACACCGGATGAGGTGGCGGAATAGCTCTGGGCAAATCCCTTGATGCTGTCGGCCATGCCGACCGTCAGGCGGTTGTCACCTGCAGAGACGGGAATATCCAGCGAATGCTGCGCTTCCGAAAGCGTGATGGGATGGCGTGTGCGATAGTCGTCGGGAATGGCGCCGGTCGACATCGGATCGCGGGCGCAGCCCTGCGCTAGCGCCGCCGTTGCCAACAGTGCGGTAATCAGCGCGGTCTTGCGAAAGGATGTGCAGCGGTTCATCGAAGCTGTTTTCGTCATTTGTAAATAAACCCTACCGAGCCCTGATAGGGCTGTGTGTGAGCCTGCTGCCGGTTGCCGTAAACCTTGTTGACGCGGTTCATGAAATACATGGCGGCATCGTTTTCCGGATTGAAATTGTCGTCGGGCCGGGCGATTTCACTGCGGGCGACGGGACGAACCAGATAAGGTGTGGCGATGATGACGAGTTCGGTCTCGTTACGAATGAAGTCCTTGCTGCGAAACAGCGTACCCAGCACCGGCACCTTGGAAACGCCTGGGAGACCTGACATCGCCTGACGCACATTGTCCTGCACCAGACCAGCAATAACGATGGAGCCGCCCGAAGGAAGCTCGACGCTGGTGGAGGCTTCGCGCTTGCGGATCGAAAGATAGGTGCTGCCTGGAACCCTCGTAGAGCTGCCATTGCCGGTCACGGCACTGCCTTCGTAGGTCGGCTCGGAAACATTCGTTTCGATTTTCAGGCTGATGCGCCCGGGCGACAGCACGACAGGACGGAAATTCAGTTCGATACCATAATCTACCGTATCTGTGGCGCGTGTGACGGTCGGTTGCCCGGTTGTGCTGTCGAAGGCCACTTCCTGTTCGGCAGGAAGGCGGAATTCTCCGCCGACATAGAACTTGGCCTGCTCGCCGGAAATCGCCGTCAGGCTCGGTTCGGCCAATGTGCGCATGACGCCGGCCTGCTCCATGGCGTTGAAGTAGCTGCCGAGGGTCAGCTTGCCGATGGTGCCGGTTATGTTGCCTGTTCCCGCAAGTCCTATTGCGTTGCCGAGGTTCGCCGGATTGGAGAACGCAATTCCTCCGGACGGATTGCTGCCCGAGGCGGTGCTGAGGGAGCCATTGAAACCAAGCTGCTTCAAGACCTGGCGGCTGACCTCCGCCACCGTCACCTTCAAGGTCACCTGGTCTTCACCTTCAATCGTCAGCATATTGACGATAGATGACTGCTGGCGGTCTTCGGCAAAGATGGCGACCGCCCCATCGCCGTTGCTCTGGCTGGTCTCGGTAATGTTGCGCGTGGTCGCTTCACCACCTTTCAGGAATGCGGATGCAAGCTGAACGGCACGGGCGGAGTCTTGCGGTGTCCGAACACTTCCGGACAGCACGATATTGTCCGACACGATCTCTACGCGAATGTCGGATTCGGGGATAAAGCGGCGCAAATTTGCCTGCAGTCCGGAAATATCGCGTTCGACTTCGAGGTCGAGACTGACGATTTCCTGGCCCTGATCCCCGAAGATGAAGATGTTGGTCTGGCCTACGGCCTTTCCAAACAGATAGATACGGCGCGAACTGCGGGTGACCGCGTCCGCCATAGAGGGATCGGCAACGAGAATGTCGTGTGCATCCTGCGGCAGATCGATGACCAGCGCCTTGTTCAGACCCAGCTTCACCCGTTTGCGAACGCCTTGGCCGCTTTCGTTGATGCGGACGATGCTCGCGCTTTGGGCAAGAGCTTCGCGGGTCGAGAGGCCAAACGGTACATGCGTTCCGGGAAAGCCTGAAAAAGCAATGCAAAATACCAACCCGCCCGTGACGGATGAGCGCATAGCCTTTTGAAAACGATCGAGCGCGTGATGTCTGATCATTGTGCCAACCCTCCTTGTCCGTCCTTGACGATAGAACCGGATTTGATGACCTGAATGGCCGGTCTTCCGGCGCCGCCGCTCAAAAGATAGTCGGCCGATGTCGTATCGCTGTCCTGAGCATCGGCAACCGAGCGCAGCGACAGCGTCAGACGATCCGCCATCTGTTGCGCAACGGTCATGATTTTTGCCTGTTCCGGT
This sequence comes from Rhizobium sp. Leaf262, assembly GCF_001422245.1. Classification (GTDB taxonomy): domain Bacteria; phylum Pseudomonadota; class Alphaproteobacteria; order Rhizobiales; family Rhizobiaceae; genus Agrobacterium. Next base: position 206,438 of record NZ_LMMM01000016.1, on the reverse strand, counting down.
GTCAGTTCCAGTGTTGCAGTTGCGCCGACAACTGCAGTGGTGCCGTCTTCACCTTCTTTGATCTGCTGATCGATCGCGAGGACGCGCACGTTGTTGAGAACATTTTCCGTTAGAAACGTTCCTGAATCACCTTTTCGAACCATGATCACATCCACACGGTCGTTGGGCAGCACGAAGCCGCCTGCTCCGGTTGCGACCGAAATTTCCGTCGCCACGGCGCGCTTGCCGGCTGGCAGCAGTGCAGACATAATGCGGGTGCTGGAATCGACAACCTTTTCCGGCCGTAGTGGCTCACCCTCGAAGAGGGGCAGTCGCACGACCGAGCCCGTCAGTTCGGTTACGGCATCCGGTCGCTTGGCCTCTGTCACGAAGTTCTCGTTGATACTGCCTTGGGGCCAGGGTGCCCAACGCACCGAATCGGCGCTCAGCCTGCTTCCGACAGGAAGGTTGACGGCAGACACCAATACGTTGACCGTCGGTTCTTTCTGGATGATGGCCTCGGCCTGTTCAACCACCTGTTGAGGGGCGCCCAGCTGCATGGCAAGCAAACCGGCAAGACCGGCGGCAACCACAGCTACGGAAAGAATGACGACACGCGACGGTTTCATGCTCAGGCCTTGAAGGAGTCAGAATCTCTGCCCTCACCATGGCCCGCCATTGGTGTAATTATGGTTAATAAAATCTGTCTGCTTGTGGTTAATGAGAAATAAACGCGGCTGTTTTTGTAAGAAAAGCTTTACATCATGTGTTGCATTGCAAGTTGCACGATGGGTGCTTCAGGATACGTCACCAGTCCGCCGATGGCGATTGCGATGCCGTAGGGGACCTTTTTGGCGACCAGCAGGGAGTCGGGAATGGGCAAGCCGCTTGCCATGATTTCCTGGGACCGGGAGCGCAGCATGAGGATCGCGATGGTCAGCAAGCCTCCAAATACGGCGACGCTCAGGACAAAGACCGCGAGAGAGAGATTGAGGCCGAACCATACAGAACATGCCGTCAGTAACTTGGCGTCGCCGCCGCCCATGACGTTGAGAGCAAACAGCGAGAAGCAGATCGAGAAAACAAGCATTGCCGCCAAAAAGCTTAGCCCGATATCCCCCCAACTCAGGGACGTGAAGGGACTTATCGCGAAGAAAGAAACAAGGAGAATTGCTGATACCCTGTTCGATATCTTCATACTGATCAAATCAGTCAAAGCCGCAAAAGCCAAGCATAGAGGCAAAATCGAGAAGATCGCAAAGTCCAGCAAATCTTTTCTCCTGGCAGTTCATATGCTCGGAAGCCGTGGTGACGCCTCCGGGTGAGTGGCGTCACCAAATTACAGAGTATTTTACTGGGCAGAACGCGTCGCCGCTGTAGTCATCCGTGTGCCGAGATTGGTGAAGAGAATACCAATCTGCGTTCCGACAACGCCAGCACCAGTGATAATAGCAACGGAAATCAGAGCTGCGATCAGGCCGTATTCGATGGCGGTCGCGCCGGACTCGTCTTTCAGGAAACGAGTGAAAATCTGTGTCATGCGGGTTCTCCTAAACTTTTCAATTGTTGTTCAGCACGCCGACAACTGTTTTCCGTTGTTCGGTTGCCCACAAACTAGCGAAAGTGGATTTCCAACCACTTAAAAAAACTGATTAAAAAATGATTAAGCAGTAGTGAAATCCAGCATAGTAAACAATAAATCAAAGTAGAAATTCAAATTTTATGGGATGTCGCAGCGCCTTATTCTTAAGGGTTTCGGAGAATTTTGAGGTCGCTCATGCCTTTTAATGAGACGTTTTTTCTGTTCTGTTTTGAGGCATGACGCATAATGGCGCAGGCTGGTTCAATAAAAATTCGAGCCTGTGAGCCATTATGAGATTCTTGCTTAACGCTTCGTTCACCAATCCCGCGCATGGTGTTTTGGATCATCATAATGACCGCATCAATCAAGGCTGCTCATATCCATGCTGTCCGTTTCAATGGCGAGAATTGCTGTTACCGTGACGCTGCTGCTCGCAACGTCGGCGGTGAGCGCTTCGGCCGAGGACGAAATGTTGCGCGTCTCGATGAACCATGCCCGAGTCCTGAAACTGGACAGGCCAGTCAGCAAAGTCATTATCGGCAATTCGAAGGTGGCCGACGCCACCGTTGCAGACGCAACGACCATCGTTCTCACCGGTCGCAGCTTCGGTACCACCAATCTTGTTCTTCTGGATGCCGACGGCAACGCCATTGTCGATGAGCGTGTGCTCGTCTCCATCGATGAAGGAAACACCGTCCGCGTCTTCCGCCAGACGGCCCGCACCGTGCTGTCCTGCACGCCCAATTGTGAAGAGCATTCACCCAATGAAGGTGCTTCGGCAACGACCGGGCAGTAACCGCACCTGTTTTCCCGAAAACAAACAAAGCCCTGATAACGAGCTCGTCTCACGTGCCTTAGCGGGTGCCGTCGTCGCATGGACAAAGGCGTGACAGACACATCGATGCATCGCCCAAGGGGCGAAAATTCTGTTATTTTTTTGCTAAGTGATTGATCTGGCTAAGATCAAAAATGGAATGGTGCCCAGAAGAGGACTCGAACCTCCACACCCTTTCGAGTACCAGCACCTGAAGCTGGCGCGTCTACCAATTCCGCCATCTGGGCGACGAGGAGCGATGTACGGGGGGAGCCGTTCGGTGTCAACAGCCATTTTGAAGTTTTATGACGATCTTTGATTTTTCTGCAGAAAAATCTTGGATGCCCGAACCGGGCGCCTGAGCGGCGGGACCTTGGGAGAGTATTTTGGTCCATTTCAGAGGGCGCGATTCGAGAATCAGCTATCGAGACCTTCATTCTTTGAACGGTCGAGATGGCCAAGATCGCGGTCGGGATCGATGACATCACGCACGCGCTGTTTGAGTTCTTTCGGCCCAGGAAATCCGCCGTCGCGCTTTCGCTCCCAGATCGGGGTGCCGTTTACGAGAATCTCGAACCGTCCGCCTGTCGCCGGCACCAGCGATACCTCCGCAAGACTATCGGCGAATGTGTGCAGCAGTTCCTGCGCCATCCATGAGGATCGCAGGAGCCAGTTGCATTGGGTGCAATAGATAATGGAGATGCGCGGCTTATCGGTTCGATCTGTATCTGCCATCATGTCCTCACGGGTGCGGTCGAGAAACTGTCGAGACATGTTCGGTCAGCAGCGGCACGTTTGCAAGCGCTGCTCTATGTCGATGGCTGCGCTGCGTGCACATCGGCATCAACCGATTTTCTTGTAGAAGAACGTCGTGCTGCAATGGCGACCATCGGGATGCAGCGCGTAATCCGGGATTACACCGACACGTTGCCAGCCCAATCGAGGGTAGATCGATTCCGCAAGGCTGCCTGTTGAAGTGTCCAGAACCAGAAGCGTTTTCCCCCGTTTCGCGGCCTCCGTCTCGATCCTATCCATCAGCTTGCGTGAAAGACCCAAGCCGCGGGCATCACGATGCACCAGAAGTTTCATCAGGTCGCCGCGGTGAGGCTGGTTGGTTTTGGTTGAAAACCCGACCTGGACGGTTCCAACGATTTTGCCATCCACCTGCGCGACCATATGAAGAGTGTCACCCTTCGTCACGGACTGAGCAACGCCCTGCCAGAAGGGTATCGCATCAGGTGGCGCAAATGGCAGCATGAAGCCGACAGAGGCGTCGCCATTGACGCAATCGGATAGGACGTCGCAAAGGTCGGGTAGAGCGGCAAGGGTCTCTTCGCCGTTCAGCATTCGAATATCTGTCATTCAAAACTCCTGATGTGTCAGCGCTTTCGCTGGTCCAGTACGACTGCGTAGCGGGCGGGCTGGCCGGACGGATTGTGAAATCTGTGCCCTTCGCCCACGGGCATGAACAGGCAGTCTCCCGGTTCCATACGGAAGACCTCCCCACCGGTGGTCATCTCCAAGCATCCCTCCAGCAGCCAGACATATTGCGTCATGCCATGGCTGGCGGTGTGCGGTGGAAAGCTGACGCTGGCGTGAGGCGGAAAATCAACCTCGACGATATCGACCTCGGATCCCGTTCCTGCTGGTGAGACGGCACGCCGCACATAGCCCGTTTCGGGGTCTTTCCATGTGGGTTGATCGCGTTTTCGCACCAAGGGCGAAATATCGGTTTCGTCTTCGGCAAAGAAGCCGGAGAGGGAAAGCCCCAGTGCGGCGCAAATTCGTGCAAGAAGCGCTGCGGTAGGGCTGGCCTCTCCCCGTTCGATGCGTGATATCATGGCTCGACTGACACCCGAAGCGCTGGCCAGCTGGTCGAGCGTGAGTTGAGCCGAGGTCCGCAAATGCCTGATACGATCTGCGATTGACCGCTCGAAAATTTCCTGATCATTTTCCATCATCTAAGATTATATTTCTCAGATGATGGAGTCAATGGGCATGTCCCCGAATTTGAGACGAGCCCGACCATGGAAATAGCAATGTTTGAAACGGCAAGCTCATCAAGACCACCGTCTTGCCTGCTGAAAAGCCCGATTTAAAAGACTTTTAGCCAAATTCCCGCTTTTCCAGCGCAAGAGCCCCTGCTATAGCGCGGGGCATGAGCACACATTCGACCCGCACTCCGCTTGACCATATCCGCAACTTCTCCATCGTTGCCCATATCGACCATGGCAAATCGACCCTGGCAGACCGGTTGATCCAGTCTACCGGCGGCCTTGCCGAGCGCGATATGTCCGAGCAGGTGCTCGACAATATGGATATCGAGCGCGAACGCGGCATCACCATCAAGGCACAGACCGTGCGCCTGCATTACATGGCGAATAACGGCGAAACCTATGTGTTGAACCTCATCGACACGCCCGGCCACGTCGACTTTGCTTACGAAGTCTCGCGTTCGCTGTCCGCCTGCGAAGGCTCGCTGCTGGTCGTGGATGCATCCCAGGGCGTGGAAGCGCAGACATTGGCCAACGTTTATCAGGCCATCGACAACGACCACGAACTGGTCACGGTTCTGAACAAGATCGATCTGCCCGCTGCCGAGCCGGAGCGCATCAAGGAGCAGATCGAAGAAGTCATCGGCATCGATGCATCTCAGGCCGTGCTGATTTCGGCAAAGACCGGTCTCGGTATTCCCGACGTTTTGGAAGCCATCGTCCACCAGTTGCCGCCACCAAAGAGCGAGCTTGGCGAAAAGGGTCCGTTGAAGGCTCTGCTGGTCGATAGCTGGTACGATACCTATCTCGGCGTCATGGTTCTCGTGCGCGTGCTCGATGGTGTGCTGACCAAGGGCCAGACGATCCGCATGATGGGCACGGACGCGAAATATCAGGTGGAGCGCGTTGGCGTGCTCACACCGAAGATGGTGGCTGTCGATAGCCTCGGTCCGGGCGAAATCGGTTTTATTACCGGCTCGATCAAGGAAGTGGCCGATACCCGCGTCGGCGATACCATCACCGAAGACAAGCGCCCAACCGCGCAGGCTCTGCCCGGCTTCAAGCCTGCCCAGCCCGTGGTGTTCTGCGGCCTGTTCCCGGTCGATGCCGCCGACTTTGAAGATCTGCGCGCCGCCATGGGTAAGCTGCGACTCAACGATGCGTCGTTCTCTTTCGAGATGGAATCATCCGCCGCTCTCGGCTTCGGTTTCCGCTGCGGCTTCCTTGGCCTCTTGCATCTCGAAATCATTCAGGAGCGCCTCGAGCGTGAATTCGATCTCGATCTGATCGCGACCGCCCCATCGGTGGTCTATCAGTTGACGATGACGGATGGTTCGGAGCGCGAGCTGCACAACCCGGCTGATATGCCTGACGTCGTCAAGATTTCCGAGATCCGCGAACCGTGGATCAAGGCGACCATTCTGACACCAGACGATTATCTCGGTGGTATTCTAAAGCTCTGTCAGGACCGTCGCGGCATTCAGACCGAGTTGACCTATGTCGGCAAGCGCGCCATGATCACCTATGAGCTGCCGCTCAACGAAGTGGTCTTTGATTTCTACGACCGTCTGAAATCCATTTCCAAGGGCTATGCATCCTTCGATTACCATCTCGATGGTTATCGCGAAGGCAATCTTGTGAAGATGTCGATCATGGTCAATGGGGAGCCGGTGGATGCGCTTTCCATGCTGGTGCACCGTATGGCTGCCGAAAAGCGTGGCCGTGACATGTGCGAAAAGCTGAAAGACCTCATTCCGCGCCACATGTTCAAAATTCCGATCCAGGCCGCCATCGGCAGCAACGTGATCGCGCGCGAAACCATTTCGGCCATGCGCAAGGATGTGACCGCCAAGTGTTACGGCGGCGATGCCACCCGTAAGCGCAAACTTCTGGACAAGCAGAAGGAAGGCAAGAAGCGCATGCGCCAGTTCGGTAAGGTGGACATCCCACAGGAAGCCTTCATCGCGGCGCTGAAGATGAAGGACGATTGATCCGAACGTCTTATTTTAATACAAAAAAAGACCGCTTGCCCGAAGGACAAGCGGTCTTTTTATTTAGACAATCATGACCCTTAAGGCTGGGTCTGCGTGCCATTTGTCGTTGGCGAAGCAGGGGCCGTGTTGTTGGCTGGTGCTTCCGGCGTCATTGGCGCAGGCGCTGGTGCCTGGTCAGATACCGCTGGCGGTGTCGTGGACGATGTCGTCGTCGGATCGGTCGTGGACGGCGCGCTCATCTGCATCCAGATGAAGCCACCGACCAGGAGGACCGCGATAACGGCAACCCATGGTGCCCATCCGGCGGACTTGCGAGCGGCTTCCGGTGTGGTGCGCAGCTCTGGACGGTCTGGGCGAAGATTAGGGTCGCGGGGCAGGTTTGGATCGAATGTCATGGTGTTTTCTCCTCTTGCTACTGGGGAGGAAATGCAAATCTGCGTGATTGGTTCCGACCATGTAAGAAAGACATAATAGACTAAAAAATCACTTTGCCGTTTCGGCAAGTGCTCCGTGCAGAATTTCGATCAATCTGGGATCGTCGCATTGAGAGACATTGAAGCGCATGAAGTTGGATGCAGCCTGCGCCTGGCTGAAGATATTTCCTGGCGCAAGCACCACATTTCGGGTCAGGGCGTGGCGGGCAACGGTCGCAGCGTCTGCGCCGTTTGGCAACCTACACCAGAGAAAGATGCCGGCATCCGGCTCGATCCACGGTACGATTCCAAGCGTGCCGAGGCTCGCTACAGCGGCTTGTCTGGCCCGTGCCAGCCTCGCCTTGACCGCATCTATATGACGTCGGTACTGGATGTCTCTTAGAGCGGAATAGACCAATACCTCCGATAGCTGGCTGCCGGAAAAGCCGGTCGCGATCTTCATGTCCGTCAACGGCTCCACCCAGTGTTTCGGCGCGGCGATGTAACCGCAGCGCACGGAGGCCGAGAGCGTCTTCGAAAAGCTGCCGATCTGGACGACATGCTGCAAGCCATCGAAAGCGGCGAGCCGGGGCGCTTTATCCTCTTCGAAATCCGCAAAAATATCATCTTCGATGATTGTCATGTTTGAACGCCCGGCCAGCATCAGGACACGATGTGCTGTCGCTGGCGACAGCACCGCCCCCGTTGGATTGTGGATTGCAGAATTTGTGATGTAGAGCCGAGGGTGGTGGTCTTCCAAAGCCTGCTCGAACCGCGTCAGATCCGGTCCGGTCGGCGCGTAGGGCACGCCGACGATCTTGACGCGGTGGGCGCGCAGAAGGGCATGGAAGTTGAAGTAACAGGGGTCGTCGACCAGCACTGTCTGTCCCGGCTCCAGCAGAAAACGGCACAGGTGGTCTATGGCCTGTGTCCCCGACTCAACCAGCATGATTTGCTCGGCGCCCGCATGAATACCCTGATCGGCAAGGCGTCCTGACAGAAACTGACGAAACGGTGCGTAGCCCAGGGGCGTGCTGTAGTCCGTCAGATGGTGGGCATCGCTTCGCCCCAGAGTGCGCATCGCACGGCGGAGAACCTCCTGCGGCATCCAGGAGGCGGGCATCCATCCGCAGCCAGGTTTGGCAAGGTCGGGCCCGTCTTCCAGTGCCAGCCGCGAAACCCAGAACGGGTCCACCGCACGGTCGAGCCTGGGTCCGATATCGGCAAGGGACAATGGAGCGACCGCATTGGCAACATAGAAACCGGAGCCCGGGCGCGAGCGGATGGCCCCGTCCGCCGCAAGCCGCTCATAGGCTTCGACAACCGTTGAGGTGGAAACCTGCATGACTTTCGCAAAGGCTCGTACGGATGGCAGCCTCGCCCCCTGTGTCAGTTGGCGCGATGCGATGCGACGGCGAATTTCCACCATCACGCGGTCTATCCGGGGTGAGGTGCTCTCCCGCACCGCAGCCGATATGTCCATCTGTACTGCTCCATGAACCAATACGGTTTTGAGTAACTGTATCGCACTGTTGCTGGTCACGCCATCGTCGGCAGGGCATAGCTGCGTGAAATTGGAGCGACGGCATGGACAAGGCGACAGGCGGCTGGTGGAGCGGTCTCATAGGGGTTATGATATTCAGCGGATCATTGCCCGCGACGCGGCTTGCTGTCGCGGGCTTTGACCCCACTTTTCTAACCGTTGCACGTGCCAGTATTGCCGGGTTGATGGCGGGCGTGTTGCTGATGGTTTTCTGTCAGGCGCGTCCGGCAAGGCGTGATCTCCTGCCGCTCGCCGTCGTTTCGCTTGGTGTCGTCGTCGGCTTTCCGCTGCTGACCGCACTCGCCCTCAAGCACATCACATCGGCTCATTCCATCGTTTTCATTGGGCTATTGCCGTTAGCAACTGCCCTCTTTGCGGTTCTGCGTGGTGGAGAGCGGCCGAGACCCGTGTTCTGGCTTTTCTCCTGCCTCGGCAGCCTCCTCGTTGCCGGCTTCGCCTTCATGCAGGATGGGGTCGCATCGCTGACCGGCGATCTCCTGATGCTCGCGGCCATCGCCGCATGCGGGCTCGGTTATGCCGAAGGTGCCGCCCTGTCTCGGCGTCTGGGCGGCTGGCAGGTTATTTCCTGGGCGCTGGTTCTGTCGCTGCCCGTCATGCTTCCGCTTGCAATGTTCACCATGCCCGCATCTTTGGCCAACATCACCGGCACGGCTTGGGGCGGCCTGTTCTACGTGTCGCTGTTCAGCATGCTGATAGGCTTTATCTTCTGGTATCGCGGGCTGGCGCTTGGTGGCATTGCAGCCGTGGGACAGTTACAATTGCTCCAGCCATTCTTCGGCCTCACACTTGCCGCCACGCTTTTGGGCGAGCCAGTGAGTGCGGCGATGATGGTCGTCACACTCGGTGTTGTGGCCTGCGTGGCGGGGGCCAGGAGATTTTCGAACTAGGCCGTCGGCCTCGATATCAGCCGTTACCGCGTGTCCAGCGGTGCCAGGCCTCTTCACTGCCTCCGAAGACGTTCAGGTCGATCTTGCCTTCCACACCATGCGACAGGCCAGAGCCGGAATATTGCCAGAACAGCCACTTGCGGTCGGGATAGACCTTGGACGGGTGCTGAGCCACGGCCCGCAGCCAGAAAGGATAGTTCTTGAACTCACCCGACAGGTGATCCTTGTAGAAATCCGGGGCGGTGTAGATGATGGGTCGCTGACCGTAGTGGCGTTCCAGCATGTCCATGAAGACCTGCATCTTTTCCAGAACCTTGGCGCGCGGCAGGCGCATCTTGCAGCTGGATTCGCCGTTATATTCCACGTCGATGACCGGTGGCAGTGCATCCGGGTCACGCGGTACATTGCGAATGAACCATTCCGCCTGGTGGCTGGCAGGGCGGCACCAGTAGAAGAAATGATAGGCACCCCGGCGCACGCCGGCGGCCTTGGCGCGGTTCCAGTTTGTCTTGAACATCGGGTCCAGATGGTCTCCGCCATCCGTTGCCTTGATGAAGGCGAAGTTGGCGCCCCGCGACCTCAGCCGTTCCCAATCGATATTGCCCTGCCAACGCGACACATCCACGCCATGCACGGGGAAATGCCGGGGGGTTACCTTGCCGAAGTTGATCGGCTTGGCATCGCTGAAATTGGACCTGAAGATGCGGGAACGGACCGCTGGTCCGGCATTGACCGCAGGGGCTGCAGCCATCGCCATCTGTACGGGCCGTTCATTCGGCATGGCAACGCCTGCCTGCGGTGCAATCGGCGCTTCGATCTGCGGCATGGAGCGTGGCGCAGCGGTCTGGTGATCGACGGCTGCAAAGGCAGGGGACTCCGCTGGCATTGGTCCACCCCAGGCCAGAACGTTCTGGGCAGGTTCGGCCCGAAGCGGTGCACCGACACTGGCTTGAGGCACCGGTGCAGAAGGTGTGACGGAACTCGTCGTTTCCTTCGATGGAATACCGGCCATGAGACCATCCGGTCCGGAACTGGACGTACAGCCCACGAGGGATAGGCAGGCGAGTATAATGGCTGGCGCTGTCGATCGATGCATGAGAACCCGTACGCAAAACAAGCGGATAAGCACGAAATGCGCCATCCTGAGACCATGAAAAAATATGACTAACGACAAATTATCAAAAAAGGCTGAATCCAATCTTTACGGCGGGCAGAGGATAAAGGAAGGCCGATCACAGCTGCGCGAGGATTGTTTGATCGCGTTGAATGCAAAACGCGCGGGCGAAACCGCCCGCGCGTCTGGAAAGTCTGGATAAGACCCGATCAGGCCGCGATGCGGTTGTCGCGCTGGCCGCTTTCGATGTGGAACTGCTCGAGCAGATGCAACAGCTGATCCGTTTCCTCGTTCAGCTGTTCGCTGGCCGCGCTGGTCTCTTCCACCATCGCTGCGTTCTGCTGCGTCAGCAGATCGACTTCCCCGACGGAGCTGTTGATCTGTTGCAGCGCGACGGCCTGATCCTGTGTTGCCTGGGTGATCTTTTCGACATGTTCGCTGACATGGGCAATCTGGGAGCCGATCTGCGCCAGTGCGTCACCCGTCTGGTTCACAAGGCTGGAGCCGGCTGCCACCTCTGTGGAGGAGACCGAGATCAACTGTCGGATTTCCTTGGCTGCAGAGGCTGACCGCTGCGCAAGCTCGCGCACCTCGTGGGCAACAACGGCAAAGCCCTTGCCTGCTTCGCCGGCGCGGGCGGCTTCCACCCCTGCGTTGAGCGCCAGAAGATTGGTCTGGAAGGAGATGGAGTCGATGACCTCGGTAATATTGCCGATCGTCTGGGACGCGTTTTCGATACGCTGCATGGCCAAAACCGCATTGCGCACGATGACGAGCGATTCTTCCGTATTGCGGCGTGTCTTGTCGACGATTGTGTTGGCTTCGCGGGCGCGATCAACGGCATTGCGCATATTGGAGTTGACCTCGTCAACCGCTGCTGCGGTTTCTTCCAGCGATGCCGCCTGTCGTTCGGTACGGCGAGAAAGGTCGACTGCAGACTCCGACATCTGCTGGGCATTGCCCCTGATGACACTGACGTTCTCCTGAATGCCGCCGATGGTTTCGCGCAGGCGCAACATCGACTGGTTGAAGTCGACGCGCAGTTGCTCGAGACGATCGTTGAAAGGCGTGTCGATCGTGGTGGAGATGTCACCGGAGGAGAGCCGCTTGAGACCGCCTGCCAGCGCGTTGACGGCAAACTGGATCTGGCGATCCAGTTGCTCGCGTTCAGACTCGTTGGACTGCCGTTGAGCTTCCGCTGACGCGCGCTGTTCTTGCGTCGCCGCTTCCAGGCGAATGCGCTCTTCGGCGGTTTCCTTGAAGACTTCGAGAGCACGGGCCATATCGCCAATTTCGTCATGACGGTTCTTGCCGTTCAGCGCAATATCGATGTCGCCCTTGGCCAGTCGCTTCATGGCGCTGACGATGCCGAGGATCGGCCCCTTGAAGGTCATCACCAGACCGATGCCCGCGAAAATCGCGACCAGAACACCGATCACCATGGCGGAAAGCGAGATGCCATCGGCCTTGCTGCGTTCACTGTCGGCTGCGGTTCTCTGCTTCCCGGCAAAGTCCGTCAGGCTGATCCACACCCGGCGAATTTCCTCTTCCGCCATTCCGAAGGCGACTTTACGCTGCTCGGACACCGCAAGGAGGTCGGACGCCGAGCGGTCCAGCTTGGTTGCCATATCGTCGATGGCTTTGGCGCTTTTGCGGGTCGTTTCGGACATGGTGGCATCGGCCGTCATGGCGCCCGCAGATACATTGAGCCGGAAGGCGGCATCGCTGAATTTTTCGAGCGCAGCCTTGCTGGGTTGCGCCACATAGCCTGCCATTTCAAGCTCGAGGTTCTTGGCGTCGTCGCCAATCTGGCGTGCCGTTGCAAGAAAGCTGGTTGCCTGTTCGATGGGCTGATCCAGCTGTCCGAATACTTCCGTCGCCTGTCTCGACTTGACGGTCGCAAACCCCTGGAGGCGAATGGTGGCCGGGCGCATGAGATTGACGACGCGATCGATGGTACCCACCGTACTGTCGTTGATCATGCCGATGTTGAGCTGGGTACGAATCTGCGCTACCGCATCTGCGATTTGCTCGATCAGCACCTTCTGGTCGATGGAGGCGATGGCGACGAGTTCCTTGGCTGTAGCCTCGAGGTTATCGATAGCTGCCTTGACCACCGCGATCTTTTCTTCCGGTACCGTCACCTTGTTGAAGTCGGTCACAACGGTTGCGATGAGTGTCGCACCACGATTGAGCTTGTCGGCTTCGCGCAACAGAAGCTTGGCTCTCGCCTCATCCGTCTGGAGCGTATTGCGGGTGTTGGTGGCATTCGACAGGAGACCGTTCAGTTCTTTGAGAACGACCGACAGGTCGGTGTTCATGCCCGTCCGAAGCACCTGCTCTTTCTGATGGCTCGACCACAACTCGTTCACCTGATCATCGATAATTTTCGTGCGGTCGATGGCATCTTTTATTTCAGGCGAAGCGCTGTCTGCCGTCGAGCGAAGAAAATTGGCCTGCTCGGACAATTGGCGATGCAAAGCTGTGCGTGTTTCATCATTAGTATTGTTGAGAAACGACGTCATGCCGCCATAGACTTCCTTGAAGCCCGTGAGCGATTGCAGAATGGTGTTGGAAACATCCATCCGACTCTGCAGCAAATTCGATGCGTATAGTCCTGAAAGTCCGACTGCAAGAATGCTTGCAATGAACGGAGCGATGAAAACAATGACTTTGGTTTGTATCTTGAAGCGCGCTAGCAAACTATCGATAATCATAATTTTCCCCAAGGCCCGGTCTTGATTTTTAATTTGCTTTTTGTCGGCTTGAACGCCGCTCCTAACTTCTGCGATTGAGGTTTGAAAAAACAGTTAAGAGGCTCGCCACCGAAGATCAGACCAGGAAGAAGACCGGCACGATAATGCCGGTCTGTTCTGTTCAGATGGGCGGGCAGGCGAGATGTCAGTGGCTGGACTTCAATGACCTGTCGAAAGCACCCACGATCAACGCGGCGAGTTCCCTGTGAATGTCCGCCCTGTCGCGTGGTCCGGCAGGCTCGCAGATTGGATCGATCTCGCCCACTGACTTCAAAAACGCGGCAGCGTCATCCTTGCAGAGCGGCAAAAAGCTGAAATGGTTGGCATCGTCGACTTGCGCATAAGTCGCTCCGGGCACGTCCTTCGCCAACTGATCGGACAGCACGGAAACGGGTATCTGGCCAACGCTACCCAGATTGATGAAGGACAGGGGAATAGCGATGGCCTTCAGGCTCTCCTTTTGGAATGCAACCTCCAGCCCTGGATCGACAAGCACGGCAGCCCGCAGGCGTGGGTCGCGGTTGGATTGTTCAAATCGCGCCTTGTCAACACTGCGCAGATCGAAGGGCGGCACATCGATCCTTTGATTGTTGCGGTAGCCCCGCCCGCCGGAGAACCAAGTGCAGTCCATGGATGTTGAATAGTCCACGCAATATTGCACATAGGCGTCGAGATCGGCGCGTGCGCCTGCCAGTTCCAGCGCCGCGCTACCACCCAGCGAGAAACCCAGAACGCCGATCCGGTCTACATCTATCACTTTCGACCACTGGGCGTCGGTTGAAAGTGCGGTGATGATCGTCGAGAGATCATCTGTGCGTTCCCAGATTTTTGGCGTGTCTTCAGGCGTGGAATCGCCGCTCGTCGTGCCGGGATGATCTGGTGCCGCAACGAAGAAACCGGCTTTCGCCAATTCCGTTGCGATCCACGCCATTCCGATGCCGCGAGAGCCGGAACCGTGCGACAGGAGTACCAATGGCCTGCGCGTAGGCTGAATGCCTGCATTCCTGAAGCCGGCGGCACCTTTGAAAATCCTGTTTTCGCCGACCTTGACCGTCTCGCCCTGGCCATCAGATGGATACCAGACGGTCACGGCCAATTCCTTGGCGCGGGCAGGGGAGTGGATGGTGACATCACGAGTGCCGACACTTTCACCCGCAAGAGCAGATTGCAGGGTAAATGCCGACAGAAGAAGGGTTGCGGAGATGATGGAGCGCATGGAAAAGCCTCATGGTTTGTAACAACGAGGTTGGTTTCGACCCATCGCAATTTTTCCACGCCCTGAAACATGTTTGAGGTCGTCCGCAAACGCGATCTGGTCCATGTAGGAGGCAGCACTCTCGTTATGTCAGGTCGCTTGCCGTGGTTTTCATTCCCCTGCCCATCGTCGTCGCGCTGTTGCTGTTTCTGATGCTGGCATCGATCCTTCGCGGCAATGGCGAAGGTAAAGCCAACCGACCGTTTCTGGCCTTGATTGCACTCAGCGCCGTGCAATCCACCCTCGTCGGCCTGCGTTGGGGGTATCAGATCGACTCACTGAAATTTGCGCTGCCGATCATGGCGTCATTCTTGCCGCCGCTCGCCTACGCCAGTTTCCGCAGCCTGATGAAGGACTGGAACGTCAAGAGTGCTGCAAACATCGCCAGCATCGCGGGGCCGCCCATTGTTCTCGCCTTCGCGATCGTCGTGTTTCCTTTCGCCATCGATCTCATGCTGATCATTCTCTTCGTCGGCTATGCAATTGCCATCGTGCTGCTCGGGCGTCGAGGTCCGGATGGGCTGGAGGAGGTGCAGTTTGCCAGCGTCACTTCTGTACATCGCGCGCTCTACATCGCTGCCGCTGCTCTCTGCCTGTCGGCAGTATTCGACATTCTCGTCCTGCTCGATTTTCACTGGGCGCGGGGTGAAAATGCAGGCGTGATCGTCAGCAACGGCAATCTGCTCGGTCTTCTCCTCATCGGCCTCACCGCATGGGTCGCCGGAGACAGCAAGCCGGATACATTGCCAAACGCCAACGATCCGGCCACGGAAGCACCCAGTCCGACCGCTGAAGATCACGAGATCATGTCACGGCTGGATGATCTGATGGCGCGGCAAAAATTTTATCGCGACGAAAATCTCACTCTGACCCGGCTGGCGCGCAAGCTGTCTTTACCCAGCCGTCAGCTTTCCAATGCCATCAATCGCGCCACCGGCGGCAACGTATCGCAATATATCAACCAGTTGCGGATCAGGGATGCCTGCCGTCTGCTGGAGGAAACGGATCAATCCGTGACCTCGATCATGCTTGAAAGCGGGTTTCAGACCAAATCCAACTTCAATCGCGAATTCCGCCGCATCACCGGCATGAGCCCGGTGGCATGGCGAGAGCGGGAAGTGTGGAAGCTTGTCGCGGCCACCAACAAAAATGGCCACCCGGCTTAGTCGGGTGGCCATTCGATGCGATCAGAAGCGGATGATTACAGATTGCCGTTGCGCTGCTGGATCATCATGTAGGTGTCATATGTGTATTCAGCGATCTGCGCCCAGAGATATGCGTCTTTCTTGAATGCCTGCTGGCTTTCGTAGATCTTCTTGAAGTTCTCGTTGACGGCGGAAATCTCCGCGTAGGTCTCCAGCGCCGCCTTGTGGCAGACGTCGAGGATTTCCTGGCTGAAAGGCCGCAGGATGGCGCCCTGGGCGACCAGTTCTTTCAACGCCTTGGGATTGCGGGCGTCGTACCGCTCCAGCATGGACGCGCTGCCTGCAGCACAGGCATCCTTGAGGATGCGTTTGTAATTCTCCGGCAGGCTGTTGAACTTTTCGAGGTTGACGAAGGCGTGGCATGCGGGGCCACCTTCCCACCATGCGGGATAGTAGTAGTATTTCGCGACCTTGTAGAAGCCCAGCTTCTGGTCGTCGTAAGGACCGACGAATTCGGTTGCGTCGATCGTGCCCTTTTCCAGCGCGGCATAGACGTCGCCACCGGCAATCTGCTGCGGCGTGATGCCGACCTTCTGCATGACCTGACCGGTGAGGCCGGCGATGCGCATCTTCAGGCCCTTCAGGTCGTCGATGGTGTTGATTTCCTTGCGGAACCAGCCGCCCATCTGCGCGCCGGTGTTGCCCAGCAGAATGGAGTAGATGTTGTGCTTGGCCAGAAACTCGTTCAACAGCTCGTTGCCGCCCGCCTGATTGAACCATGCGTTGGTCTGGCGTGCATTGAGGCCGAAGGGAACGGATGTGCCGAGTGCAAAGGTCGGGTCTTTACCGACATAATAATAAGAGCAGGTATGGGCCATTTCGACCGTTCCGGAGGTCACCGCGTCTGCGGCCTGAAGGGCAGGCACGATTTCGCCACCGGCAAAATGCTGGATGGTAAAATTGCCGCCGGAAGCTTCCTTCACATGATCCGCAACGATCTGGCCCGCACCGAAGAGGATGTCGAGGCCCTTGGTGAAGGATGACGTCATGCGCCAGGTGATCTTGGGATTTTCCTGCGCAATGGCAGGCGCTGCAAGAGCGGTTGCGGTCACGCCAGCGCCCATGGCACCAGCGTTGCGGATGAATGATCTGCGATCCATGTCGATTTAGCCCTAACTCTTAGGATTTAAGGCGAACCGCCTGGTACGCCTCCCGCGAACTACTAATCATGTCCGGTGGAAGCCTTCAAGAAAATCTTGGTGATAATGCGTCGCGGCCCAGCGTTTTCCAGAAGCGAAACCTGTGATGTCAGCGCCTGAGTGAAGGGTCGTCCAGTGCTGGGTTGTAAAACAGGGAAAGGGTCAGGCTGCGTGCGATCCGCTCGGCGGTAACCATGAACCAGTCATGGGCTGCCTGTGTTGGGGCAATCTCGTCCAGCGTGCTTGAAAACAGCGCCAGCCATTGCCGGAAAAGGTCCTCATTCAACCCACTTACGCCGTGGTGCGCCTGTACGGGTTTCCCACCATAGGCTCCAGTCTTGAAGGCGATGGCCGACCAGAAGCCTTTCATCTTCTCCAGATGATCTGGCCACTTTCCCGCCAGCCGGTTTTCGAAGACGGGGCCAAGTGCCTCATGAGCTCTGATGCGCGCGTAAAAGACGTTCACCAGCTTCTCCAGGAAGGCAGGGTCCACTCCCATACGCGCCATATCGGCTTCGGCACGCATTTGTATCTCGGCACTGTGGGCGGCGCGACCGCGTATGTGTTCGTTCATGGAGTACCCTTCGATCCGCGTCCATTATGTGTCTGTTCCAACCCTTTGCGCAATGCGACCTTTTAACCGGTATATGTGTTATTAGAATGGTTCTAAACTGACTTGCGTCCTCACGGAATTCGATTTATTTAGAATTATTCTAAAGGAGCATTCCATGTTTCGCAGCCTGTTCTCTCTGTCCAAGCGTCCATTCACATCCCTCAACGAGCAGGAAATTCTCGCTCTTGCCATCTCGTCCGAAGAGGATGATGCGCGGATTTATCGTTCCTATGCGGGGCATCTGCGTGCCCAGTATCCGCAATCGGCCAAAGTGTTCGAGGATATGGCCGAAGTCGAGCAGGCGCATCGCAACATGCTCATCGGCATGCATCAGGACAGGTTCGGCGATATCATCCCGCTGATCCGCCGCGAGCATGTGCGCGGTTTTTACGAGCGCAAGCCCGATTGGCTGGTCCAGAATCTATCTCTCGAAACCATCCGTGAGCAGGCTGAACTGATGGAGGCACAGGCCATTCGTTTCTACGAAGAGGCGATGAAGCATGTCTCTGACGCGTCCACGCGCAAACTTCTGGGCGATCTGGCAGAGGCCGAACGCGGCCACGAAGACATTGCCGCCATGCTGGACGGCAAGCATTTGCCGCAGGAGGTGAAATCTGAGGAGGAGGAAACCGCCAAACGGCAGTTCCTGCTGACCTATATTCAGCCCGGCCTCGCGGGACTGATGGATGGTTCGGTGTCTACACTTGCTCCCATCTTTGCAGCCGCTTTCGCCACCCAGGATACATGGCAGACCTTCCTCATCGGCCTTTCGGCATCGGTGGGTGCAGGCATTTCCATGGGCTTTACCGAGGCGGCGCATGACGATGGCAAGCTGTCCGGCCGAGGTTCGCCGTTCAAGCGTGGCCTTGCCTCCGGCATCATGACGGCCATCGGCGGCCTGGGGCATACGCTGCCCTATCTCATCCCGCATTTCTGGACAGCAACCGCCGTTGCAGCCATCATCGTTTTCGTTGAACTCTGGGCCATCGCCTTCATCCAGAACCGGTTCATGGAAACGCCGTTCCTACGCGCGGTCTTCCAGGTCGTTCTGGGCGGATCGCTGGTTCTCGCCGCAGGCATTCTCATCGGCAATGGCTGACGGAGGGCAGGGGAATACCCCCTCCCTCTGCCTGTACATCAAGCGGCGTGTGGAACACGGGCGATCACCTTGATTTCGAAATCGAACCCGGCCAGCCAGTTTACACCGACTGCAGTCCAGTTCGGATAGGGCTTTTCGCTGAAGGCCTTCTCCTTGATAGCCATGATCGTTTCGAACTGGTTTTCAGGGTCGGTATGAAAGGTGGTGACATCGATGATGTCGTCATAGGTCGCACCGGCAGCGGCAAGCACCGCCTTCAGATTGTCGAAAGCAAGCTGCACCTGCTTTGCGAAATCAGGCTCGGCGGAGCCATCGTCGCGGCTCCCGACCTGACCTGACACAAACAGAAGGTCGCCGGAGCGGATGGCGGCCGAATAGCCATGCTTCTCATAGAGTGCATGTCGATGGGCCGGAAAAACTGCTTCGCGTGTGCTCATTGTCATCATCCTTTGCATTGGGCAGCCGCCTCCTGTTCCGCTCAACGTGTCATGCGATGAGCGAAGATCGAACTGAACGGCCTTTGAATGTTTTCCTTTTGGGCGATATTTGATATACGCGCCGTATGTTCAAATAGTATACATACGGCATGTATGTCAATAAGCATACGGAGTGTATGTTAAAAGGGGTACGAAATGGCGGCAAGAACAAGAGCACAGATGGTGGAGGAGACCCGCGAAAAACTCATCAGCGCGGCTCGAAAAGCCTTTGCCACAAAGGGTTACGCCGCATCGTCCATGGATGACATCACTGCGGATGCGGGCCTTACGCGTGGCGCTCTCTACCATAACTTTGGTGACAAGAAGGGCCTGTTCCAGGCGGTAATCGACCAGATCGATGCCGAAATGCTGGCGCGTCTGCGCGTCGTGCAGGAGGGCGCGGAAACACCGTGGCTTGGTCTGCTCTCGGAAAGCGCGGCCTATATCGAGATGGCGCTGGAGCCGGAAATTCAGCGCGTGATGCTGCTCGACGGACCGGCAGTCCTGGGCGATCCAGCCAAATGGCCCAACCAGACCGCTTGTCTGCGCCGCATCGAGACAACAGTACAGGCACTTGTTGATGACGGGACACTCAAACCCGTGGATGCAAGGGCTGCGACATGGCTGCTGAATGGTGCCGTATTGAACGCTGCGCTATGGATTGCCGCAGCCGACGATCCGCGTGAGGCTTTCCCGAAGGCCATCGAGGCCTTCAGATCGATGGCCTCTGGCTTGTTGGCCAAAGGCTGAGGCGCAACCTATTTCAGCGCGCCGACCAGAACGTCGCGACCGTCTTCGATGGAGACCCAGCGACCCGTATTGAACGACGCCTGACGCTTGAGATAGGTGTAGTTCGTATCGGTCCAGAGCTTCACGTCATCCGACAGGTTGTCGAGGATGAAATCACCCTCGTTGGTGCGCAGCGTCAGCACCGCGTGGCCTTCGCCATCCGGCTTGCGAACAACAGTGATCAAGAGATCGGACACGGCGAAACCGCGCTCCATGAGCTTGCGGCGCTTCAGCAGCACGAAATCCTCGCAGTCGCCAGCGGTCTTGGGATATTCCCAGACTTCGTCCTTGCCGTAAACTTCCAGATCGGTCATTGCGACGATGGTGGAGTTGACCTCCTTGTTGACGTCGCGAACGACCTGCCAGCCATATTCCGTCACGCGCGGCGGCGGGGTCAGCTTGCTGCGAATGTCGCACTCGGACACGTATTTCTGGCAAAATTCGTAGTGACCGATGGGTTGGGACGTTATGCCTCCGGTGACCATGGACAGGCTGCCCTTGTTTTCCGCCTGCGCAGAGGCCGCAGAAAGTATTCCGGTCGCAAGTGCTACAAGCAGAGCACGCGCCCACGGTGCGTTCTTCATGAAACCCGTCCCTTAAAATCTTAATGAAAAGTTAAGAGAGGAAGGGGGTGCAAGTCAATCGGAACTCGGCGTCATGAATGCAAGATGAATAATATGGTTAAGATCGTTGCGTTTTTCCCGACGACACAAGGCTTCTGGCCGCTGCCAGCATGCGTTCTATGTCCTGTGGACGAGACAGTCTGTGGTCTCCATCGCGCACGAGACTGAGCACGACATCGTCGGCAGGCAGGTGATTGAGCAGCTTGAGCGCATGGTTATAAGGAACGTCGTCGTCTTGCATACCCTGTAGAATATGCACCGGGCACCCTGTTTCGATGATCCCTTTCAAGACGAGATTGTCGCGACCGTCCTCGATCAGCGCTCGGGTGAAGATATTGGGCTCGCTGCTATACTCTGATGGCTCTTCGAAATAGCCGCGCTCTATCAGCGAGGCCTTTTCCATCTCTGACAGATTGGGTTCGATGAGGTCTGCCGTGAAATCCGGGGCGGGCGCTATGAGAAGCAGACCCGCGACATGCGGCCCCTCCTTGCTCCTGCGAAGTTCCTCGATTGCTCTGAGGGCGATCCATCCCCCCATCGATGAGCCGATGAGGATGATGCGCCGTGCTGTCTTGTGACGCAGAACCGCAAGCGTCTCTTCAAGCCAGCGCGAGATCGTGCCCCTGTTGAAGTCGCCACCCGATGCACCATGGCCGGAATAATCGAGGCGGATGCATCCCAGCCCGTTCTCTGCAGCGAAGCGATCGAGTTCCACGGCCTTTGTGCCGGTCATGTCGGAGCGGTAGCCGCCGAGCCACACCAGCACCGGGGCATCGTCGCTGCTGCTCGCGTCGCGGGAAAGAATGGCGATCTTGCGCGCATCATCATCTGTGCCGACCACGATATACTCGATGCTTTGCTCAGTCATGGCGATGTGATTCTCCTCATGTTTGCTGTCCATGTAGTGCAAATTCAGAAAAAGCACGACAGGAGGTGATTTTTTTGACGGGCTGTGCTATTGACTTCGCGGCGGCATTCACGACATTTCCGCCATTTGCACCGACAAGCTGGTTTTTGCCGACGCGATCCCGAAACAGATCAGGAGAATACGACCATTCGCAGACCGTTCAAAGCCGATGCCCCCGTCAAAGAGGGCCCGCGCTCCAACAGGGAAATTCGAATTCCCAAAATTCAGCTTATTGATGAAGAGGGCCAGAACCTCGGCGTGATGCCGACGGACCAGGCCTTGAAGATGGCGGAAGACGCCGGTCTCGATCTCGTTGAGATTTCGCCGAACGCGGAACCGCCGGTCTGTAAGATTCTCGATCTCGGCAAGCTGAAGTATTCGACCCAGAAAAAAGCGGCCGAAGCGCGTAAGAAGCAGAAGATCGTCGAAGTCAAAGAAATCAAGATGCGTCCCAACATCGACACCCACGACTACGAGGTGAAGATGAAGGCGATGAACCGTTTCTTCGACGAAGGCGACAAGGTAAAGGTAACACTGAAGTTCCGTGGCCGCGAAATGGCCCACCAGGAACTCGGCATGAAGCTTCTTCTTCAGGTCAAGGAAGACACTCTGGCGATTGCCAAGGTTGAAGCCGAACCGAAGTTGGAAGGCCGTCAGATGATGATGGTTCTGGCGCCAAAATAAGTCTGAAACGTCTGAATCGCAGGCGTTTACGTCCCGTCGCAGGGGAATTTATCATTCCCCGTTGCTCTTTTTCATAACTGCGGTTATAGGAGCGCGTCCGAACGGTCCGGCAGGGCATGCCGTGGCCGTTCTAGAATAGCTTGAAAGCAGGCCTCGTCTGCCTGCCTTTCGATACAAAATAATGGAGTAGCAAAATGCCCAAGATGAAGACGAAGTCCGCCGCAAAAAAGCGGTTCAAGATCACAGGCACCGGCAAGGTTCTCGCAGCCGCCGCTGGTAAGCGCCACGGCATGATCAAGCGTTCCAACAAGTTCATTCGCGACGCGCGCGGAACCATGGTTCTGGCCGAAGCTGACGGCAAGAAAGTCGTCAAGAACTACCTGCCGAACGGTCTCTAAGACTTTTCCGCACATTTGGACATTTTAAGGAGATCATGACATGGCACGCGTAAAACGTGGCGTAACTTCCCGCGCCAAGCACACCAAGACACTCAAGGCAGCCAAGGGCTTCTACGGCCGTCGCAAGAACACCATCCGCGCAGCCAAGGCTGCTGTGGACCGTTCCAAGCAGTACGCTTACCGCGACCGTAAGGTCAACAAGCGCAACTTTCGCGCTCTGTGGATTCAGCGTATCAACGCTGCTGTTCGCGAATTCGGCCTGACCTATGGCCGCTTCATCGACGGCCTGAACAAGGCTGGCATCGAAGTCGACCGCAAGGTTTTGTCCGACATGGCTATCCATGAGCCAGCAGCGTTCGGCGTTCTCGTCGACACAGCAAAGAAGGCTCTTGAGTATCTCAAGGACGCAGGCACGACCAACGAATTTGAAGCTGCTGTAAAGTAATTACGGCGCGGACAAACTGTTGTTCATTTTGAAACCCGCGCCGGGCTACCGGTGCGGGTTTTGTTATTGTCGCTTTCCGCCGTGCGGAACAAAAGGGGCGGGTGCGACGATCCGCAAAGGTATGGCGATCATGCTGGCAGCCAATGCAGATGAAATAGCGCAAGGCTTCGAGGTGCATCTCGAGGACGAAGACGTGACTGCGGTGATGCACGCTCTGCTCAACAGCGAGCGCCGCATTCAGAAAATCAATCTGTCCACCGGCTCGGTCTGGATCAAGCGGCAAGGCACAGAAAAGCCGTCCTGGGGTCCGAAAGCACAGTCCTTTCTAGCGAAGCTTCTGCCCTATTCCTTCATGCGGCCATCCCCGATGCTAGACCCTATCGGTATGATGCGCCGGGAGGTCGATACGATGCGGCTGTTTGAAGCGCGCGGTTTCCCGGTGCCGCAAATCATCTATGCATCGCCAACCGCAGTTGTCCTTGAAGATGTCGGACTGACCATCGCTCAGCAACTGGATCGTTTAGAAAAGACTGACGTGGAAGCGCACGACGCGTTGCTCATCGGTGTGGCGGCCGGGCTTGGCGATCTGCATGCCGCCGGTCTGTGTCACGGGCGTCCGCACGTGCGCGACTTCTATATGCTTGACGGGCGGCTTGGTTTTATGGATTTCGAAGAGACGCCGCAAGCCGTCATGCCGCTTGAAACCGCGCAGGCGCGTGATCTGTGGCTACTGTTTTTGCCCCTGTCGCAGAGGGCCATCAAAGGAAAGCCATCCCTCGATGCTGCCTATGCCGCATGGGCATCGCGCGCGCCACATGCGACGATTGTCGAATTGCGGCGCTTGGTGCGTATTCTCAGTCGTTTTTTGCCGCTCGCCCGGTTGATTGGGCGCGTGCGGATGGGTAGTGATCTGCAACGCTTTATCGAGGCGACCGACTATCTGAAGAACGCCGTTGAAACCGAAGCCGCAGGCTAAAGCCCGGCGAGGCAGGAAAATATGACCGAACTGGATACTTTGAAATCGCAATTGATGTCGGACATCGCCGCCACTGGGGATGAAGCGTCCATCGAAGCCGTGCGCGTGTCTGCGCTGGGCAAAAAGGGTTCGGTCTCCGAGCTTCTGAAAACACTGGGCTCTATGACACCAGAGGAGCGCCAGACGCGCGGTGCAGCCATCAATCAGCTCAAGAATGAGGTGACGGATCTCATCACCGCTCGCAAGGCCGAACTCAAGGACGCCGCCATTACCGCGCGCCTGAAGGCGGAAACGCTGGATATCAGCCTGCCGGTGCGCCAGTCCCCTGCCGAGCGTGGCCGTATCCATCCGATCAGCCAGATCGTTGACGAGATCACCGCCATTTTCGCCGATATGGGTTTCTCCATTGCCGAAGGCCCGGATATCGAAACCGACTATTACAACTTCACGGCCCTAAACTTTCCCGAGGGGCATCCGGCCCGCGAAATGCACGACACTTTCTTTTTCCAGCCGGATGAGAATGGTGAGCGCAAGGTGCTGCGCACTCACACCTCGCCGGTGCAGGTGCGCACCATGGAAGCCCAAAAGCCGCCGATCCGCATCGTCATTCCCGGCAAGACCTACCGTCAGGACTCGGATGCCACGCATTCGCCGATGTTCCATCAGGTCGAAGGCCTCGTCATCGACAAGACGTCGAATGTCGGCAATCTGCGCTGGGTTCTGGAAGAATTCTGCAAAACCTTCTTCGAAGTCGACAGCGTCGTCATGCGCTTCCGCCCCTCCTTCTTCCCCTTCACGGAACCGTCTTTCGAGGTGGATATCCAGTGCGACCGCTCCGGCCCCATCGTCAAGTTCGGCGAAGGCAAGGACTGGATGGAAATCCTCGGCTGCGGCATGGTCCACCCTAATGTGCTGCGCGCCGGTGGTCTCGATCCGGATGAATATCAGGGCTTCGCCTGGGGCATGGGTCTCGACCGCATCGCCATGCTGAAATACGGCATGCCCGACCTGCGCGATTTCTTCAACGCCGACGTCCGCTGGATGACCCACTACGGCTTCCGCCCGCTCGACATGCCGACCTTGTTTGGTGGCTTGAGCAGTTAAGGAGATAAACAATGAAATTCACACTCTCCTGGCTGAAAGAGCATCTGGAAACTGATGCGTCTCTCGAACAGATTTGCGAACGCCTGACCGCCATCGGTCTCGAAGTCGAGGACGTGAATGACAAGGCAGCTTACAAGCCTTTCGTCATTGCCAAGATATTGACGGCTGAAAAGCACCCGGAGGCGGACCGCCTCAAGGTGCTGTCCGTCGATGCGGGGGACGGCAAGCCGGTGCAGATCGTGTGTGGAGCGCCCAATGCGCGTGCCGGTCTCGTCGGTGCTCTCGCGCGTCCGGGCGACTACGTTCCGGGCATCGATGTGACGCTGGCCGTTGGCAAGATTCGCGGTGTGGAAAGCCACGGCATGATGTGCTCCGAAAAAGAGCTCAACATGTCCGACAGTCATGATGGCATCATCGACCTGCCGCAGGATGCGCCGGTGGGCACGTCCTTTGCGACCTATGCCGGTCTCGATGATCCCATGATCGAAATCAACCTCACGCCTAACCGTCCGGATTGCACCTCGATCTACGGCATCGCGCGCGATCTGGCCGCCTCTGGTCTCGGCACACTGAAGACAAAGCCAGCGCCGGCCTTCAAGGTCGAAGGCGCGACATCGGTCGACGTAAGCCTCGATCTGGACGACGCCGCACTCTGCCCCGGTTTCGGCCTGCGCCTCGTGCGCGGCGTGAAGAACGGCCCCAGCCCTAAATGGATGCAGCAGCGCCTGTTGGCCATCGGCCTGCGCCCCATCAACGCGCTGGTGGATATCACCAACTACATGACCTTCGATCAGGGTCGCCCCATGCACGTCTTCGACGCGGCCAAGGTCAAGGGCAACCTCGTCGTTCGTCGCGCGAAAGACGGCGAAACCATCCTCGCGCTCGATCAGCGCGAATACAAGCTCGGCCCGACCAATGTCGTCATTGCCGATGATAACGGTATCGAATCTATCGGCGGCGTCATGGGTGGCGAGCATTCCGGCTGCGATGAAAACACTGTGGACGTGCTGATCGAATCCGCGCTCTGGGACCCGATCAACATCGCCAAGACCGGCCGCTCGCTCGGCATCATCACCGATGCTCGTTACCGTTTCGAGCGTGGCGTCGATCCTCAATATATGGTGCCGGGACTGGAGCGCACGACCGAACTGGTTCTGGAGCTGTGCGGCGGCATGGCAGCCGAAGCAAAGGTCGTGGGTTACAAAGGCTTCGAACCCAAGTGGATCGATTTCCCGCTGTCGGAAGTCAAGCGCCTGACGGGTCTGGATGTGTCCGCACAGGAAACGCTCGATATCCTCAAGGGTCTCGGCTTCGGCATTGAAGGTTCTGGCGAGCGCGTCAGCGTCTCGGCGCCCTCGTGGCGTCCTGATGTTGATGGCAAGGCCGATCTGGTTGAAGAGGTCATGCGCATCCATGGCGTCGATAACATCAAGCCGGAGCCGCTGGAAAGCCTTGGCGGGGTCAATGGCCGTATCCTGACCACGCTGCAAATCCGCACCCGCACGGCCAAGCGTTCGCTTGCCAGCCGTGGCATGCTGGAAGCGGTGACATGGTCGTTCATCCCGGAAGCGCAGGCCAAGCTCTTCGGTGGTGGTTCACCTGCGCTGAAGCTCGCCAACCCCATCGCTGCCGATATGTCGGACATGCGCCCGTCGCTGCTGCCCGGCCTGCTGGCGGCAGCCCAGCGCAATGCCGACAAGGGCCACGGCGATGTGGCGATTTTCGAAGTCTCCGGCACCTACGAAGGTGACACACCGGAGGCACAACGTCGCGTGGCCGGTGGCGTTCGCCGTGGCACGGCATCGCTGGCTGGCTCCGGTCGCATGTGGTCCAACACGGCCAAGGGCGGCGGCAAGCCGGTGGATGTCTATGATGCCAAGGCCGATGCGCTGGCCGTCATCGAAGCCTGCGGTCTGCCGATGAGCAATGTGCAGATCGAAGCAGGCGCGCCGAACTGGTATCACCCGGGCCGATCCGCCACCATCAAGATGGGCCCGAAGGTCATCTTGGGTTACTTCGGTGAATTCCACCCGAAGACGCTCTCCGAACTGGATGTCTCCGGCGCTTACGCAGGCTTTGAAATCTATCTCGACGCCATGCCCGAGCCGAAGAAGAAGGCGACCCGCACCAAGCCTGCGCTGGAGCTGTCACCGTTCCAGGCCGTCAAGCGCGACTTCGCCTTCGTGGTGGACCGCTCCGTCGAAGCCGGCTCCATCATCAAGGCCGCAACCAGCGCCGACCGCAAACTCGTTACCGGCGTCAATGTCTTCGACGTCTTCGAAGGCGCATCCGTCGGCGAAAACAAGAAGTCCATCGCCATCGAAGTCCAGATCCAGCCGGTCGACAGGACGCTGACGGATGAGGACTTCGAAGCCCTGACGGCCAAGATCGTCGGCAATGTCGAGAAATCGACGGGTGGCGTGCTGCGCGCTTAAGCGTTCTGCATCATGTGAAAGTAGAAAGGCCGAGGAAAACTTCCTCGGCCTTTTGTATTCAGCGGTTCGCCATCGCCGCCATCTGCTCCGGATACCGCCCACCGGCAACCTTCGCCGGAGACAGCAACTCACCCAGTTTCGCCGCTTCCTCCGCACTCAGCATAACATCAGCCGCTGCCACGTTCTTCTCCAGATTGGCAATCTTCGTGGTGCCGGGAATGGGAACGATGAAATCGCCCTGGGCCAGTACCCATGCCAAGGCCAGTTGTCCGGCCTCAACGCCTTTTTCTGCGGCCATCTCTTCCAGAAGCGTGATCAGCGCCAGATTGGCGTCGAAGTTCTCGGCCTGGAAACGGGGCAGGGAGCGACGGAAGTCGGTGTCGGAGAGGCCGTCAAGCTTCTTCAGGGCGCCGGTCAGCACACCACGGCCCAGCGGGCTGAAGGGTACGAAGCCGATGCCGAGTTCGCGGCATGTGTCGAGCACGCCATTCGTTTCGACATCGCGGGTCCACAGCGAATATTCGCTCTGAAGTGCCGTGATGGGGTGGGTGGCGTGCGCCTTACGGATCGTCTCCGCATTGGCTTCTGAAAGGCCGAGATGGCGGATTTTGCCGGCCTGCACCAGTTCGGCCATGTCACCGACCGTGTCTTCAATAGGTACGTTGGGGTCGACGCGGTGCTGGTAGAAGAGATCGATGACATCGACGCCCAAACGCTTAAGCGATGCATCGGCCACGGCACGGACATTTTCCGGCCTGCTGTCAGTGCCCACCATCATCTGTCCGGCTGGCTTACTGGCATCGATCTTGAAGCCGAATTTGGTGGCGATGGTGACCTTGTCGCGGTGGGGCTTCAAGCCTTTGCCGACAAGAACTTCGTTGGTGAAGGGGCCGTAGACTTCTGCCGTATCGAAGAAGGTCACGCCGAGTTCGACAGCGCGGTGCAGTGTCGCGATGGAGGCACTTTCGTCTGCGGATGGGCTGTAAGCGTGGCTCATGCCCATGCAGCCGAGGCCGAGCGCTGAGACGGAGAGATTGTTTCCAAGAATTCTGTTTTGCATCTGTCTGCCTTCCATAAAGGAACCGCCCGTCAATACGGGCATAGGGTCAAGATAGCGCGGCAAGACGGCAAAAATAATCGCTGTTATTCGCGCCGGGTTGTTCTATCATTTGGAACAATGAACCGTATTCAACTCTCCCAACTGGCCGTTCTGGCCGCCGTCGCCGAAGGACGCAGCTTTCGCAAGGCGGCGGCGGAACTGGGCATTGCGCCCTCTGCCGTCAGCCACGCCGTATCCTCGCTGGAGCTCAGCCTCGGCCTGCGCCTGCTTCACCGCACCACGCGTAGCGTTTCTCCCACGGAAGAGGGCAGGCGGCTGCTGGAAACGCTGGCTCCGGCGCTTGCCGATATCGATGCCGTCATCGGCGCGCTGGCCGAACAGGGTGGTCGCCTCGCCGGGCCGCTGCGCATCACCATGCCGCGTCTTGCGGCGGAAGACATCGTCGTGCCACGGCTGGGCGAGTTTCTTGCGCGCTACCCGGATATATCGCTCGAGATTTCCACGGATGACCGCTTCGAGGATATCGTCGCCAAGGGGTTCGATGCCGGTTTGCGGCTGGGTGAAAATCTGGAAGCGGATATGATTGCGGTTCGCGCCAGCGCCGCATGGCGCGGTGCGATCGTCGGCTCACCTGGATATTTCCAGAAGCACCCGTTACCACAGCATCCGCGCGATCTCATGCAGCACCGCTGCATTCGCCGCCGCTTTTCAAGCGGGCTGATCTACCGCTGGGAACTGGAGAAGGATGGCAAGCCGCTGGTGGTCGATGTGCAGGGCCCGCTGATCCTTTCCGATCAAAGCCTCATACGCTCAGCGGCAATCGATGGCGCAGGTCTGGCCTTCGTGTTCGAGCAGCGCATCGAGAGCGATGTAAAAGAAGGACGGCTGGTGAAGGTGCTGGAAGACTGGTGCGCACCCTTCGATGGCTTTTACATCTATTATCCCTCGCGCCGGCAGATGCGACCGGCGCTGAGGGCTTTCGTGGATTTCTTCCGTGTCAGAACTTGATCCGATAGCGAATGTGGCCGTCGCTTTGGACATAGCTGTCATAGAGTTTGCGGGCCTGAGCATTGTCTTCATTGGTATGCCAATAAAGGCGTGACCAGCCTTTGTCCTTGCAGATCGATATCAGGTCATCGATCAGCGCCCGGCCTATGCCCTTGCCGCGAATGTTGGCATCAATGAACAGGTCTTCCAGATAACAATCCGGCGTCTTGACCCAGGTACTGTCATGGCAGTGGTGGATGGCAAAGCCAACCACCGTTCCATCCAGCATCGCAAGACGCGCAGACACGCGCGATGCGGGGTCGATGATGCGCTCCCACGTATGGTCGGTCACGTCGTCGGGCAGATCGAGATTGTAAAAAGCGAGGTAGTCGTTCCACAGACCAAGCCATTCCGCCTGATCCTTGCTGGTGGCATCGCGAATGCTGAGATCCATTATGCGCCAGCCTTGTCCAGAAGGGCCACCATCTCGTCCGTCAGTTTCAACTCCGTTGCGCGCTTGAAGCTTTCCAGCTGTGAGAGGCTGGTTGCGCTGGCGATGGGTGCAGTCACGGCCTTTTTGCGCAGAAGCCAGGCGAGCGCGATATCGGCCAGCTTTGCCCCGGTTTCGGCAGCAATCGTGTCCATGGCACCCAGAATGGCCAGACCGCGCGTGTTGACGTAATCGCCAACCCGGTAGGAGCGCGCAACACCCTCCGTATCCGCCTTGCTGCGATATTTGCCGGTCAGGAAGCCTGCGGCAAGGCTGTAGTAGTTGATGACGCCGATGTCTTCCTTCGTTGTCAGCTCGGCAAGCGGGCCTTCGAACCTCTCGCGGGTGTAGAGGTTGTATTCCGGCTGAACGACATCGAAGCGCGCCAGCCCCGTTTTCGCGGAGACAGCAAGCGCTTCTTGCAGCTCCGGTGCATCATAGTTGGAGCAGCCAATGGCGCGCACCTTGCCTTGTTCCTTCAGTTTGGTGAAGGCACCCAGAGTTTCCTCGATGGGTGTACCGGCATCTGGCTTATGGGCGAGATAAAGGTCAATGTAATCGGTCTGCAACCGGCGCAGCGATGCCTCTACTGCTTCCGCGATGCGCTCGGCCTTGAGGCCTTTGTCATAGCCAACCTTGGAAACAATGATCGCCTTGTCACGGGCCACGCTGCCGCGTTTCAGCCATTTGCCGATTATGGTTTCGGACTCGCCACCCTGATGGCCATCCACCCATGCGGAATAGACATCCGCCGTGTCGATGGTGTTGAAACCTGCATCGAAGAAGGCGTCCAGCAAATCGAAAGACGTCTTTTCATCCGCAGTCCAACCGAAGACGTTGCCGCCAAAGACGATGGGGGCGATGGAAAGGCCGGTTCGGCCAAGCGCGCGTTTCTCCACGGATGATACTCCCTTTGTTTTTTCTGATGTGTCGCAACAGTAGCAAGCGGACGGAGCCATAACCATTGAATTTCGTTGATGTCAGGCCACGGCTTGCGTGATGCAAACGACGTTCAGGAGGAAAGGGTTCGGTAAAAACTGGGCGGCTCTTTATGATGCTGCTGCCACACGCGGCGAAGATGTCGGGCAGAAGCAAAGCCGGAGCGCTCGGCAACCGCTTCCATATCCAGCCGGGAGTGCGCCAGAATATCGCGGGCGAGATTGACGCGCATCAGGTTGATGTAATCCACCACGCTGACGCCGGTATGCTCCCGAAACAGCCGCGAAAGATGCCGCTCGCTCAAGGCCGCCGTGCCCGCTAGCCGTGCCAGCGACCATTCGGCCGCGGGATCGGCCACAATGGCGTCCTGTGCCTTGTGGACGGAAGGGTGAATGTGATTGCGGCCTGAAAGCCAGGGCGAGATTTGCGGGTCATTCGCCGTGCGCCTGATGTAGATGACCATGGTCTGTGCAATGCGTGCGGCAATCACCGGGTTGGTCAGCGTCGAGACGATATGCAGCAGAAGATCGATGCCGGTGGAAATGCCAGCGCTGGAAAAGCACCGGCCATCTTCCACGAACAGCCGGTTCTCAAGCACATGGGCCAAGGGCGCAAGCCGCCGCAATTCACCCATGCAATCGGCATGGGTGGTGCAATGGTGACCATCGAAGACACCGGCCTCGGCGGCAATCAGTGCGCCGGAGCAGATGGACACGATGGTGGTATCGTCCCGCACTGTCTTGCGCAGCCAGTCCGCGAGAATGCGCCGTTCGGATCGGCCGTGCTTCGTTTCCACCAGAGAGCCGCCGGACATCAGCACCATGGCGTTGTCGGGTAGGGCCTCTGGCAAGGCTTCCAGCCCGGCCAGCGAAAGACCTATCGTTGTCGTCTGCATGTCGGTCGCTGCAATATACTTGCAATCAAACCGGATGTCGTTCTGCTGCTGGTTGGCATAGCGCAGCACCTCCAGCGGCCCCGCGACATCCAGCAGCAGCGTTTGCGGCGGCAGCACCACGAAAACCGGGATGATCTTGGTTGGTGTGCTGCCAGTCGTCATCATGCGGCCTCTTTGCGTGTCTGCAACGCCTCGTCCACCGTTAAGATGCGTGCAAAGCGGCCAGACAAAACCAGTTCCGTGCGTGTCGCGATATCCTCCGCTGAGAACACCTTCCCGGATGCGTGCGTCATGGGAAAAGTCAGCGTTGCCTCGGTTACAAAATCGACCGTGTAGCCCAGATCGGACCCTTGCCTCGTGGTGGTTTCGCAGCACTGCTCGGTGCGAATGCCGGAGATGATCAGCCGGTTGATGCCGTGCTGGGTCAGCCACACATCGAGACCGGTGCCGATGAAGGCAGAATGCCGGTTCTTGCGAAAGGTCACGGCAGGCTGGATGCGGATACCGTCCAGTGCGCGGATGAAACCGCTCTCCTCGGCAAAGGCCCGGTCGCCATCGACATGGAAAATCTGGATGACGGGAATTCCCGCCGCTTCAGCGCCATCGATCAGCTTTTGCTGCGCGGCGAGATAGGCAGGCAGGCCGCTTTCCTCGAAGTAAGGCGCGTGCCGAAAGGATTCTTGCACATCGATAACCAGAAGCGCTGTATTCGAATGGGACATTTTCTGTATCTCCAGTTTTTGATGATTACAGTTTTTCCTATTTGGTAGGAAGCCGAAAGTACGCAGAGCGCCGAAGAGAGGACATTTTCAGCCGTCACGCTTGTCGGGTCGGCCACGCGTTTCGAACGGTTGCTTGTCAGTTGCAGCATGGTAAGGTGCGGCCCATTACAGTGGAGGCAAGCATGTTGCGTTTTGGAATTCTATCGACGGCGAAAATCGGCCGGGAACTCGTCATACCCGCCATTCAGGATGCGGAAAACGCTGTCGTCACCGCCATTGCCAGCCGGGATATGAGCAAGGCGCGGCAACTGGCCGACCGTTTCTCCGTGCCGCATGCCTTCGGCTCCTACGAGGAGATGCTGGCGTCCGACGTCATCGATGCCGTCTATATTCCGCTGCCAACAGCCCAGCATGTGGAATGGTCCATCAAGGCCGCCGATGCGGGCAAGCATGTACTCTGCGAAAAGCCGATCGCGCTCAAGGCCGACGAAATCGATAGCCTGATTGCCGCACGAGACCGTAACAAGGTGCTGATATCGGAAGCCTATATGGTGACCTATGCGCCGGTCTGGCTGAAGGTGCGCGAGTTGCTCGCCTCCGGTGCTATCGGCACGCTGAAACATGTTCAGGGCTCTTTCACCTATTTCAACCGTGATCCCGGCAATATGCGCAATATTCCCGAACTCGGTGGCGGTGCGCTTCCGGATATCGGCGTTTACCCCACCATCACAACCCGCTTTGCTACCGGCAAGGAGCCGACGCGCGTTCAGGCCGTTGTCGAGCGTGACCCGGAATTCGGCACCGATATCTATGCCAGCGTGAAGGCGGATTTTGGTGATTTCGAACTGAGCTTCTATATCTCCACCCAGCTTGCGGGCCGGCAACTGATGGTTCTGCACGGTACTGAAGGTTACATCGAGGTCAACTCGCCCTTCAATGCCGACCGCTGGGGTGCCGAAGAGGTGGAGCTGACCAACCAGAACCACGGCCAGTCGCAAATCTTCCGCTTTCAGGACAGCCGCCAGTACCGTCGAGAGATCGAAGCTTTCGCCAAGGCCGCGAGCGGTGAAGAGGCAGAAATCGTTTCGCTGGAAAGCTCGAAGAACAGCCAGCGTTTTATCGATGCGATTTATCGTGCTGCTGAAAAGGATGGCTGGGAAACGGTTTAATCCCGGGACTTCAGAGCCCGCGCATAACCAAAACCACCCAGCACAAGCGCGGCAACTGATGTTGCCGCGAAAACCACTGGCCATTGCAATTGCGGATTTCGCACCATCATCAGCGCGAAAAGTGCGTAGCTGACGATGGATATGGTTGCGCTGATAGTGAGGGGTAAGGTGCTGTTGAGGCGGCTGGAGTTACGCCGCCGCCGAATGGCGTAGGCCACCACTACAAAAGCAGTGGATGCACCAATCAATCTGGAAACTAATAGGTCAATATTCGCAGCGGTGGCGAAAGCCCACGTCACAGCAAAGTCGATGATCGCACAGATGGAATGCAGTAGAATGAAGAACACAAGCGTCACTGGTTAGTCTCGTTCCACGTCAGGGAAACGGCACTATAGCGCAAACGCTACGTTCGCCCAGAGGTCAGGCCGTGCCTAACCGGCGCATTGCCATCATCCCGACAAAACCGCCTGCCAATCCAGCATTGTAACCGGCAACAGCAATCACCAGCGGCAAGAACTGGATGCCATGGGCGGAAAAGAGAGCTGCGCCCAGAAATGCGGTCACGATCAGAATGCCAACGCCTGCCATAGCAATGGCGGATCGCAGCATAAGAGCGGTAAAACCAAGTGAGATTCCGAGAATAAATACCATGATGCCGCTCCTCCTCCAGTGGGCCTGAGGAAAGGCATCGTCATCCTCAAAAACCCTTATTTCTCCTCCAGGCATGCACTTTCAACGACGGACCTTAGCAGATTGTTGCAATTTTGTGAAATTTATTCGTCCGAAGATTGTCAAAGGCGTGTCATCAAGCGGATTTGCGAATCGCGGGCCATGGGTTAGAAACAGGCATGAGCGATATTTTCAGCCAGCCACTCACCAACCTCGCCGAATTTTCGGTTTCGGAGCTTTCCGGCTCCATCAAACGCACGGTCGAAACCGCTTTCGACCAAGTGCGGGTGCGCGGTGAGATTTCGGGTTATCGCGGCCAGCACACATCCGGCCACGCATATTTTTCGCTGAAGGACGACCGGGCCCGCATCGATGCCGTGATCTGGAAGGGCAGTTTCTCCAAGCTGAAATTCCGCCCGGAAGAGGGCATGGAGGTCATCGCCACCGGCAAGATCACCACCTTCCCCGGCTCTTCCAAATATCAGATCGTCATCGAAAGCCTCGAGCCAGCCGGTGCCGGTGCGCTGATGGCGTTGCTCGAGGAGCGCCGCCGCAAGCTGGCCGCCGAGGGTCTGTTCGATCAGGCACGCAAGCGCCGTCTGCCCTATATGCCAAGGGTCATCGGCGTCGTCACCTCGCCAACCGGTGCCGTCATCCGCGATATTCTGCACCGCATTTCAGATCGTTTCCCCGTGCATGTGCTTGTCTGGCCGGTCAAAGTGCAGGGCGAAGGTTCTGGCGAAGAGGTGGCCAACGCTATCAGAGGCTTCAATGCACTTGAGGTCGGTGGTGCCATTCCGCGTCCCGACGTGCTAATCGTCGCGCGCGGCGGCGGCAGTCTGGAAGACCTGTGGAGCTTCAACGATGAAATCGTCGTGCGCGCTGCTGCCGAAAGCCAGATACCGCTGATCTCAGCCGTCGGCCACGAAACCGATACGACGCTGATCGACCACGCCGCCGATGTGCGCGCGCCCACACCCACGGGTGCCGCCGAAATGGCCGTGCCTGTTAGGGCCGATCTGGAAGCCCAGCTCGCGGGCCTTTCCGCCCGTCTCTCCGGCTCCATGTCCCGCCAGATGGACAACCGCCGCCAGGGCGTGCGGGCACTCGTGCGCGCCCTTCCGTCGCTCGATCAGCTGCTGGCCCTGCCACGCCGCCGTTTCGATGAGGCAGCCAGCGGCCTCGGTCGCGGGCTGGAATTGAACACGCTCAACAAGCGCCGCAGCTTCGAGCGTACCGCGTCGGGCCTTCGCCCGGATGTGCTGGCCCATGGCCTCAAGCAGCAACGCCAGCGCATTCAGGAGCGCATGCAACGCGCCGAAAGTCTGGTGGAGCGCCGCCTGTTGCAAGCGCAATCGCGTGTCTCATCGTCGGACTCGTCGCTGCGCTCTCTTCCCGCACGGCTTCTCGGCCAGTTGGAGCGTCAGAAGGAGAGGGTGGCCAGCGCCACGCGCCGCACCGATACCGCCGTTCTGCACCGCATGTCGCAAAACCGCTCCGGCCTCGCTTCGCATGACCGCATCCTGCAATCGCTCTCCTACAAAAACGTGCTGAACCGCGGCTACGCCGTTATCCGCGATGAGGACAACCGCCCGCTGACCCGCGCCGCTGCCGTTGCCTCGGGTGCTGTTGTATCGATGGAGTTTGCGGATGGCCGCGTCTCTGCCGTGGCTGGCGGTGCGGATGTTCAGCCGATCGAGCCGACGCCCTCGGCACCCAAGAAGAAGCCGGTGAAATCGACCACGTCCGGCCCGGTCGATCAGGGCAGTTTGTTTTAAAAACATCTCTCTTCCGTCATTCCGGCCTTGAGCCGGAATCCAGTTGTCTGCGTGGCAAGAAGGTCTTTGCCTCGTATCAAATGCTGGGTGACGGAGGAGCCCTCACTCCAAATCCGCCAGAAACACCTTCAGCAACCGGTTGAACTCCCGCCTGTCATCCTCGCTCACCGCTGCTATCAGCCGATGCTGGTTCGCCACATGCGCCGTTACCGCCTCATCCACGACAGCAAAACCCTTATCCGTCAGAGCAATCAGCACACTGCGCCGGTCTTCCGGGTTATTGATGCGCTCTACAAGACCCGCCTTTTCCAGCTGGTCGATGCGGTTGGTCATGGTTCCGGAGCTGACCATTGTCATGGCTAGCAGCTCGCCGGGGGAAAGGCGATAGGGCCTGCCCGCCCGGCGTAAGGTCGCAAGCACATCAAAGGCGGAGGATGACAGGCCGTGTTGCAGAAGGACTGCCTCCACCTCGCGCCCGAGATGAGTGGACAGCCTGTGCAGGCGGCCCATGATGCCCATGGGTTCGACATCGAGGTCGGGGCGTGCCTTCGCCCATTGCGCCAGAATTCTATCGACGTGATCATCTGCGGGTTTTTCACTCATGGGAAAGAGATAACATCAGGTATCTTGACGTCAAGATAAAAGCGCGTATCATGCATTTATCTTGATATAGAGATTCTTGAAATGAAGAAAAATCCAAGTTATATCGCCGACGTCGTCATGACGGGCATTGCTCCGGCCATCTGGGGCAGCACTTACATCGTCACCACATCGTTTTTGCCGCTGGGTTACCCCATGCATGTCGCCATGCTGCGGGCACTGCCTGCTGGTCTGTTGTTGCTGCTTCTGGTGCGCAAGTTGCCATTCGGCATCTGGTGGGCCCGTGCCTTCATTCTGGGCGCGCTGAACTTCGCCTTCTTCTGGGCCATGCTGTTCGTTTCGGCTTATCGCTTGCCGGGCGGCGTCGCTGCCACCGTGGGCGCGGTGCAGCCATTGATCGTTATTGCCCTGTCGCGGCTTTTTCTGGGAAGAGATATTCGCGCACTCACCATCGTCGCGGGCCTCATCGGCATGGCGGGCGTGGCGTTTCTGGTGCTGACACCGCATGCCACGCTTGATCCTGTCGGTATTGCCGCCGCCCTTGCTGGTGCGGTGTCTATGGCTTTCGGAACGGTGTTGACCCGCCGCTGGCAGCCGCCGGTTTCCAACCTCACCTTTACGGCGTGGCAACTGACGGCGGGTGGGCTTCTGCTGGTGCCGGTGGCGCTGTTTATGGAGCCAGCATTGCCTGCTCTCACGAGCCAGAACGTGCTGGGCATGGCCTATCTCGGGTTGATCGGTGCGGCTTTCACCTATCTCCTGTGGTTCCGCGGACTGGCCCGCATAGAACCTTCGGTGGCGGCATCGCTCGGGTTTCTAAGCCCCGTCACCGCCACGCTTCTGGGCTGGCTGGCGCTCGGCCAAAACCTCGCGCCGGCACAGATTGCCGGTTTCATCATGGTGCTGTTCAGCGTCTGGCTCAGCCAGAAAAGCCAGGCACCCCGATAGCGCCTATCAGGCCCACTCGCCCTTGCGCATCACAGGTACCTTCGAGCCATCGGCTCTGACGCCGTCGATATCCACCTTGTCGGAGCCGATCATCCAGTCGATGTGGATGAGACTGGAATTGCCGCCCTGTGCCTTGATCTGGTCTTGGCTCAGCGAAGCACCATCGAGGAAGCACTTGGAATAGCACTGTCCCAACGCAATGTGGCAGGAGGCATTCTCATCGAACAGCGTGTTATAAAACAGAATGCCGCTGGCCGAGATGGGCGAGGAATGCGGCACCAGCGCCACTTCGCCCAGACGCCGCGCGCCCTCATCCGTATCCAGCACCTTGTTCAGCACGGCCTCACCCTTGGAAGCCTTGGCCTCCACGATGCGACCTGCCTCAAACTTGACCTGAATATTGTCGATCAGCGTGCCCTGATGCGACAGCGGCTTGGTGCTGGAGACGTAACCATCCACCCGCAGCGCATGCGGCGTTGTAAAGACCTCTTCGGTTGGAATGTTCGGGTTGCAGGTCACGCCATTCTTGGCCATGGACGCGCCGCCATGCCATTCATGGCTGTCGGCCAGGCCGATGGTCACATCCGTGCCGGGGCCGGTGAAATGCAGCGCGGCGAAACGCTCGCCGTTGAGCCACTTGGAGCGCTTGGCGAGGTTGGCATTGTGCTGCGCCCACGCCGCCACCGGATCGGCCAGATCGACGCGGGATGCAGCGAAAATCGCATCCGCCAGCTTCTTTACGGCCTCGTCTTCGGGAATTCCGGGAAACACCTGTTTGGCCCAGGAGGGGTTGGGGTAGGAGATGATGTTCCAGTTAATGTCGAAATTGGAAATCTTCTCCAGCGCTGGCTTGTAAGCCGTGGAATTGGCCTTGTTGGCGCGCGCCACCTTGGCCGGATCTGCATCCGCCAGCAACATCGGGTTGTCACCGGAAATCGCGAGACGTGCCGCGCCATTGGCATAGGCCTTCGCCATGCCCTCATAGAGCCAACTGGATGCCTTGTCGAAATTGGCATCGCTGGCGTGGGCGTAACGGGCCAGCGTCGTCTCTTCGTCGGAATAGAAGGTCGTCACCAGACCGCTGCCCGCCATATAGGCATGCTTGGTCAGAAACCGCACCAGCGGCAGAGCTGCCAGCGGCGCGGTGATGACTAGATCCTGATCCTTCTGCAATTGCAGCCCGACCTTGATGGCAACTTCGGCCAGTTTTTCGAGTTTGACGGGATCGATGGGAGAAACTGTCATGATGCGCCTTCATATGCTTCAATAGGAGGCGCAAAACATAGCCCATTCGCGGCGAAAGCCAACCGGCTTTCTCGCTATTCGCTCACCAGCGGTGCAGCGATGGCTTTCAAAACGGACAACGCATCCCGAGGCGAAAGGCGCACCTGCAACCCACGCTGCCCGCCATTCATATAGACGAGATCATGGCCCATGGCCTGGATCTCGATGGCCGTCGGCATCTGCTTTTTCTGACCAAAAGGGCTGATGCCGCCGACATGGTAGCCGGTTGCCCGCTCGGCATTGTCAGGCTTCATCATCTGCGCAGATTTGCCGCCAAAGGCCGCCGCCAGCTTCTTCATGCTGACCTCATGGTCGGATGGCACGACAACGCAGACCGCCTTGCCATCCACCTCGGCCATCAAGGTTTTCAGCACCAGATGCGGCTCGGCCCCGATGGCCTCTGCCGCCTGAAGGCCGATGCGCTCGGCATTCGGATCGTAGTCATAGGTCGCGGTTGTGAAGGAAATACCAGCCTTGGTCAGCACCTGCGTCGCACGCGTCGTTTTCGACATGGCGCTGCCCTAACCGAACAGCGTTGCATAGGTGTCAGGCTTGAAGCCAACCGTGATCTTGCCCTTGGCCTCCAGAACCGGCCGCTTGATCATGGAAGGCTGCGCCGACATCAGCCCAATCGCCTTTTCGCGGTTGAGGTCAGCCTTTTCGGTCTCGTCCAGCTTCTTGAAGGTGGTGCCAGCGCGGTTCAGCACCGTTTCCCAACCGGCAGCATCGCACCAGGCATTGAGATGGGCCGCATCGATCCCGGCGCTTTTATAGTCATGAAACGCATAATCGATACCTTCAGCGTCCAGCCAGCTGCGCACCTTCTTCATCGTGTCGCAGTTCTTGATGCCGTAAATCGTAATCGTCATATCATCAGCCTTTTCATGCCCTTCCCAATGAATAGCAAAATAGCGGCCGCGTTCAACATCCAATGAGCTATGCAAAGTTGCATGGGCTGTCATCCAAACGAGTTCGAGCTAAGCTGCATGGCTTGTCTGCTATATCATGAGTTGTGCAAAAGTCTCCGAATGCTCATATTCTGGGCAACACGAAGGAGAAACCCACATGCGTAACGTTGCTAAGACATCCCGTAAATTCTTTGGCGAAACCTTTGCCGTTTTCGGTGCGGCTCTTGCAGTTTCCGCAGCTGTCCGTTCCCACCGCAAGCCAGCTGGCGCAGACCTCGACGCGCTCGGCATCGACCGCAAGGCTTTCGACAAGGTTCAGCTCTAATCTTGAACTGACGCTGGCGAGGCATGATGGCCTCGCCTTGGCATGAGGCGGGATGCGCCTGTGTTTTACGAGCTGCAGTATTTTGCAGCAATGACGCTTCGCAATATATCGATGACAGGCGGCCTCTGCTGCCTTTGTGACATGATCTACGGGTCAAACGTCCTTGTGGCTTCGGCTTGCTTCCGCCAGAACAGCCTGATCCATATCATCCAACGTTTTTGCCATTCCATTGAACGCTAGCATCCCAAAGACCTCTTGCGGTTTTGTGAGCGGGAACGCCATCGGCGCTTCGTGAGCGGGAACCCGTCCCGTTAAAGACGTCGTTTCGATAATGTTTTTATTCTCTGACACCATTTTCCCCAAATGAAAATCAGGACCGCCGATAGTGTAGCCTGTGTGGGCATCATTTCAACGCCCAAACAAAAGCCGGGCTCTGTCTTTAGACGGAACCCGGCCAAATCACGCCATCAAACCGGCCTTATTCCCATTCGATAGTACCCGGTGGCTTGCTCGTCACGTCATACACCACGCGGTTGATGCCCTTGACTTCGTTGATGATGCGGGTTGCCGCACGGCCCAGGAAGTTCATGTCGTAGGGGTAGAAATCCGCTGTCATGCCGTCCACGGAAGTTACGGCGCGGAGCGCGCAGACGAAGTCGTAGGTGCGGTAATCGCCCATGACGCCAACGGTCTGCACCGGCAGCAGAACGGCGAAGGCCTGCCAGATGGTGTCGTAGAGACCGGCCTTGCGGATTTCATCCAGATAGATGGCGTCAGCCTTGCGCAGAATGTCGAGCTTTTCGCGCGTGACGACGCCGGGGCATCGGATCGCGAGACCCGGGCCCGGGAAGGGGTGGCGGCCGATGAAGCTCTCGGGTAGGCCGAGTTCGCGGCCCAGCGCCCGGACTTCGTCCTTGAACAACTCACGCAGCGGCTCTACCAGCTTCATGTTCATGCGCTCTGGAAGACCGCCGACATTGTGGTGGCTCTTGATGGTGACCGAAGGACCACCGGAGAAGGACACGCTTTCGATGACGTCAGGGTACAGCGTACCCTGTGCGAGGAAAGCCGGTGCGCCCCTGCCGTCGGAGGCGATCTTGGCGGCTTCGGCCTCGAACGTCTCGATGAATAGACGGCCGATGGTCTTGCGCTTGGTTTCGGGGTCGGAAACACCGTCGAGTTCGCCGAGGAACAGATCGGACGCATCCACATGCACCAGCGGAATGTTGTAGTGGTCGCGGAACATGCTGACGACCTGCTGGCTCTCGGCCAGACGCATCATGCCGTGGTCGACATAGATGCAGGTCAGCTGGTCGCCGATGGCTTCATGGATCAGGACAGCAGCAACCGAGGAATCGACTCCACCGGACAGGCCGCAGATGACGCGCCCGGTGCCAACCTGCTCGCGGATTTTGCGGATCATTTCGGCGCGGTAGGCAGCCATGGTCCAGTCGGATTTCAGGCCGACGATCTTGTGCACGAAGTTGGACAGAAGTTTTGCACCATCAGGCGTGTGCATGACCTCCGGGTGGAACATCGTGGTGTAATAGCGGCGCTCTTCATTGACGGCGATGGCAAAGGGCGCGTTTTCAGAGGTCGCGGCCACTTCGAAGCCTGCGGGCAGCTTCGTCACGCGGTCGCCATGGCTCATCCACACCGGGTAACGTCCGCCCAGTTCCCAGAAACCGTCGAATAGCGGGCTTGCCTTCTTGATCTCGATATCGGCGCGACCGAATTCCGCCGCATGGCCACCCTCAACAGCACCACCCAGCTGCGTGCACAGCGTCTGCTGGCCGTAGCAGATGCCGAGGATCGGAATGCCTGCATCGAACACCGCCTGCGGTGCGCGCGGGCTTCCCTCTGCGGTCACCGATGCTGGGCCGCCGGAGAAGATCACGCCTTTTGGCGCCAGCTTCTCGAATGCCTCTGCGGCGTTCTGGAACGGGTGGATTTCGCAATAGACTCCGGCTTCGCGAACACGGCGCGCAATAAGCTGCGTCACCTGGCTGCCGAAATCGATGATGAGGATGCTGTCGGGATGGGCTATATGGGTCATGGCGAGCCTTTAAAGAAATCCGGGGCTTTAGGCAACCCGTGACATGGCCTGAAAAGCCAGAAAATAAGCGGCTACGCAAGAGTTTTAGAGCGAAATGCTGCCATCTTCTATTGCGCTGCACAGCCTGTCCACAGCGTCGGCCAGCTTCTCATCGATCACATGCAGATACTCCGTCCAGTCATCGATATGATGCACATCCGCCTTGCCATCGGAGATTCCGCGCAGACCGATCAGCGCCACATCGAACCGCTGACAGGCGCGCAAAATAGCGAATGTCTCCATCTCCACCATCTCAGCATCCACCCCGTCATAGGCAGCACCGGAGACGACATTGGCACCGGTAGAGAGCCGCGCCTCAGCCACGCCGGGAATGCGCAGCGGCAGTGGAATCTCTGCGGGCAGATCGAGAAACGGTGTGCAGCCCTTCTGAAAACCGAAGGCGGACGCATCCATATCGCGGTAGGAGACAGAGGTGGCCTGATAGACCTCCGCCTGCTCCAGCACACGAGACCCGGCAGAACCAAGCGATACGACGAGATGGGGCAGGTGACCGGCGGCTTGCAGCTCGCTCAGAGTCATCGTCAGCGATACCGCTGCCTCCACCGGGCCGACACCTGTCATCAGCGGCTTGAAACGCGCCTTCAGGTGCGGGCCATATTCGGCATCTGCTGCCATAACGAACAGCAGGCGCTTGCCCGCCACATCCACGATCTCATAGCTCATTCGTCAAAACCTTCGCGGCCCTTCATCACCATCATCGTACCGGTCATGGAGGCAATCAGCTTGGCTGGTCCATCGGACAGCGCATAGGCCCG
The DNA here is from genome assembly GCF_001422245.1 of Rhizobium sp. Leaf262. Lineage (GTDB taxonomy): Bacteria > Pseudomonadota > Alphaproteobacteria > Rhizobiales > Rhizobiaceae > Agrobacterium. The sequence continues at coordinate 163,548 of NZ_LMMM01000016.1, read as the reverse complement.
GCCATCTGCCACGATGATGTTGCTGCCCGGCTTGGTGATTTCTCCGCGAAACAGAAACCGCTCTCCGCGCCCCGGCGACATCAGGTTGACCTTGAACTCGATGGTCAGCAGCGAAGCGTCCGGCTCGATGATCGTATAGGCGGCATAGGTGCAGGCGGTATCGAGGGCTGCGGCAATGACGCCTGCGTGGAGAATACCGTGCTGTTGCGTCAACTTGGGATGAAACGGCAGCTCGATTTCCACCAGCCGGTGCTCGATGCGCGAAATCTCGGCGTTGATGGCCTGAACGACGCCCTGGCGTGCGAAGCTCTTTTCTATCCGCTGGCGAAAATCGCCGGGATCGGTGAAATCCATTCCCCTGCCTTTCCTGTTCTTTGACAAGACATGGCGCGTTGATCACGACATGGCAAGGGGAGGACGTGTGCTAATTCAGATAAACGATGCTGGCATTCAGCAGCGTGGCGAAGGACACCCACGCCGCATAGGGTACGAAAAGCCACATCGAGATCCGGTCGCGCGTCGATGTCATGATGATAAAGGCGATGACGCAGATCAGCATTGGCACGATGAGAATGAGCGCGCCGACGGGGCTTTCCATGGTGAAAAAGATCGGCGACCACATGAAGTTCAGCAGCATCTGGCTGCCCCAAAGCTGCATGCGCCCGCCCATGCGGCTCTGCAGCCATGTGCGCGCACCGGCAATGGCGATCATGATGTAGAGTGCGGTCCAGACCGGCCCGAAAATCCAGTTGGGCGGGTTGAAGAACGGTTTGTTGAGCGATTGATACCATTCGCCCGGCACATTGTTCATGCCGATGAGGGCGCCGATGGTAACGACGGCGAGGATGAAAACGAGATAAACCAGCGCTTTTTTCATGTGACATGAAAGGCGCAGAAGATGCTTTGGTTCCAGCGCTATTTCAATAATTTAGCCGGCAAGCCTGACGATGTGCTGGTCCCACGCCACAGCACTGGTTTTCGCCCCGAATTGCCCGTCATAAGACGAGGTAACGATGCCTTTTGCGGCAGCGGCAACACCCGCCGCTTCGCGAAGCGTAGTTTCGCCAACGACTCTGCCAGTTTTCTCGTCTAGCGTCACGCTGGCGTTGCCATTGGGCGATGTCAGCCCCACCACGCCATCGCGCCGGTTGATGGCGATAGCCCCGACATAATTGGCCAGCCTTGCGGTGGTTTCCTCCGGCAGATCGATGAAACGCAGATCGTCGCCCTTGGAGAAATGCCCCACCAAGGGCGGCAGGTCGTTGCGTGGTCCCTCATACTGGCAGGCAAACCAGATGCGCCCGTCGCGGCCCAGATCGACGTGCCGGGTCGAAAGCTGGCGCAAATTTTTCGCAAGCCCATGCCGCTGGATCAGCCGTCCCGTCGCCGCATCCAGCAGCACCAGCGATGGCTCCATCGCGTCGATGTTGAGCTTGGTGCGGCCAAAGTCCGGGTGGGTCTCGATGCCACCATTGGCAATGATGATCATCCGACCGTCATCGCTGACCGTCATGTCGTGGGTGCCGATGCCGCGTGCATCATATTCGCCAATGCGCCTGAAGCCATCACGGGCATCGTAGAGGCCGATCACACCGCGATTGCGGTCGAAGTCGTTTTCGCTGGCGTAAAGGATCGATCCATCAGGTGAAAACTGCCCATGGCCGTAGAAATGCCGGTTCTCCGGCGTGTGCATGACGATGGGTTCGCGGCGTTTCGCCGGGTCGAAGGCCATGAAGAAGGTGCCGGGCCTGCGTGCAAAAGCGACAGTTACCCCGGTGGCACGGCTAGTCGCCATGCCATGGGCGCGGGCAGGCAGAACCAGCCGGTCGATGATCTCGCCTGCCTCGCTCACCGTCGCCACGCCGTATGCGCCATCACGGTCGCGGAAGGCTGAAGCGAAAACCGCGTCCGTGCGCTCCAACGCATAAAGAGACCGAGGCGCAAGCGACGCCAGAAACGGCAATCCCGCGGCCTTGATAAAGGCGCGCCGATCGATCAGCAGCCGTTTGTCGCGCGCCACCGCTCAATCTCCATCCGAAAAGGAAAAACCGGAGCTGAGGCCAATGGCCCCGCCATACTGGTCGTTGATGCGGTAGATCAAATCCTTGCCGTTCAGCAGCAGATAATCCACCTTGGCCCGCTCCTTGTCATCATCAAGCGCCTTTTCGACGTCAGGCTCGATGGTGCCCGCTACGCGGACCATGGATTTGGCAATGAAATCGATGGAGCCGATGATGGAGCGCTGGTCGGGCGGCAGAAGATCGCTCATGCCAGCCTTGTGCAACAGGCCCTGCACGGCAGCCACATTGTCGCCAATGCTTTTCCATGTCAGGCCGGAGCGCCAGTAGATCGCGGTGCGCGGAAACTTCACGTTGTCCGGGCCCTTGTAGAAGGTCTCGATGCGTTGGTCGCGAATGGCTTCGGAGCCGTGCACCAAGATGCCCAGCAGCGCCACAAGAGCCTCGCGCTCGTCACGGAACACCGGATTATCAGGACCCGGTTCCTTCCAGTTCTTTGCGGTACCATCCGGCGCGTCCCAGAGATCGGAAAGCTCTTGGCCGATATTGGCGACATTGCCTGCAATGGCCGCGCCATAGCGGCAACGGAAACCGTTCTTGTCGGTCATAATCTCGTCCGCACCGGTGCCGTACAGCACATATTCCAGCGCCCCAAAGCCCTGCGCGGCGACACTCTTCGCTCGCAGACCCTGTGGTGTCGCTACGCTCTCGTCTTTTTCCGAGAGGTAACGCTGCACCTGCTTGAGACCAAGACCCTTTTTGTCGGGATAATACAGCACCCGCTCGAACCGGTTCTGCTCGATGACAGGACCGACGCGGACGATTTCGATACCCGACCATGCGTGGGTCGCATCTGCAAAGCCTGCCTTCGCCGCCGCCATCGTGTCAGCGGAAGGGGCGGCACACAGCGCCTGCATCTTGCGCTCAAGCGCCCTGGCACTATCGCGAAAGCCATCATAGCCGGGGCGGATGAAGCCATCCACGGCCTTTGCCATCACGCTGCGCACCTTCACCGGGTCGAGCGGCGGTGGTGGCATCAGTTCGACATCCTGCGCCAGCGCGGTGCCGAAGCTCATCAGAAAGGCGAGCGGCAGAAGGGCATGAAATTTTCGCATCGCGTTTTCCATCACAGAGACTCCAGAAATGTCAGCAAAGCCTGCCGGTCGGACTTTTGCAAGGCGGCAAAAGCATCGCGCGCCTTTTGCGCCTCGCCGCCATGCCACAGGATTGCTTCGGTCAGGCTGCGCGCCCGTCCGTCATGCAGGTAAAAGCCATTACCGTTGACCGCTTGCGTCAGCCCGATGCCCCAGAGCGGCTGGGTGCGCCAGTCACGCCCGCCAGCCTCGCCCACCTGCTGCCCATCCGCTAGGCCTTCGCCCATGTCGTGTAGCAGAAAATCGGAATAGGGCCAGATCAGCTGGAAGGAATGCAGCGGGTCGTTGGTATCGCGTTTCGTCACGAATTTCGGCATGTGACAGGATGCGCATCCCGCCTCGTAGAACTGCTGCTTGCCGCGCAGAACATGGGGGTCATCGACATTGCGCCGCGCCGGCACGGCCAGATTTTCGGTGTAGAAGGTCATGAGATCGACAACAGGCGAAGGCGCTTCCACATCGCCCAGCCGCTTCTGCACACCGGTCGGCATGGAAAGACAGTCAGTTTCCTTGTCCGTGCAGTCGCCAAAGGCGTTGGGCGCATCCGGTGAGGATATGCCGATATCGTGAGACAGGGCACTCGCAGCCTGATCCCGCACACTGGCATTCTGCGCCTTCCAGCCGAAACGGCCCAGCTTCAGCGCGCCATTGCGGTGGTCCCGCACCCATGCCGGTCTGCCACCGTGAGGCCTGGCATTGGCCAGAATATCCTCTTCCGCAATGGCCTCGATCAAGCCCAACCCCAGCGTCGGCTGGGCGATGCGGGCAGACAGCGTCGTGTCACGTTCCAGCGGCCCGTCATTCAGCCCTTCGATGCTATAGCTTGGCTTGCGCAGCGACACGGTCTCGCCATCACCAAGCGTCACCGTCTGCTCCTCATAGGAAACGGCAAGCCTGCCCTCAGGATTGAGGCCGGGGACGGCAAGGTTCTGAAGCTGCCTGCCATAGGTCGCATCGGGGAAGTTCAGCACATCATGGTCACCGATGGCCTTCGCTTCCTCCGGCGTGCGGGCAGGCCGGGCAAGACGCAGAAACATCGACACCGCATCTTCATTCCCCTCCGGCGGTCGCCCGCGCCCATCCTTGATGTGGCAGGTCTGGCAAGACCGCGCATTATAGAGCGGCCCCAGCCCGTCGGACGCCTGCGTGGATGACGGCGACGACACCCACAATTTCTGAAACAGCGCATTGCCCAGCTTGAAATCCTGGCCGCGCTCGAAGCTCATATTGGCGGATGGTTGCGAGAAGGGATCGCTTGTGGCCGTCGTCGTTGCCGCCCCGGCAGACATGGCCTCGAAGGGCTCCGCTTTCGAGAAATCCGCTGTGGGGCGCGTGATCCGGGTTACGCGCGCAAGGTCTGCGGTGGAGAGATCGTTGCGGGTGGTGGTTTCGGCTTCGGTGCCGCCCAATACACCATGGTGCGCTTGGCTTACCCCCCTCTGTCCTGCCGGACATCTCCCCCACAGGTGGGGAGATCGACAAGCGGCGACCTCTCGCACATCTTCAACGTCGCGTATGAAGCGGAGAGCGTGAGGCTGGCCGATCTCCCCACCTGTGGGGGAGATGTCTGGCAGGACAGAGGGGGGTGAGCCAAGAGCACTGTCGTGGGTTATGGCAATACTGCCAGCTGCCAATATAAACAGAAGACAGAAAAGGCGTAGCTGCCGCAAATGTCTCATGAAACCTTACACATCGGGTTTAGGGGAACGGTCGCGCCACTGCCACGCAGTTCGTGGCCTGAATGATGGAAGTAAACCGCATTCGTCGCAAAGCAGTAGACAGGCCGCATGTCACCCACGCGGCCTGCAAAAAAGGCCTTACTTGAACACCGCGTTCGGGCTGTCCAGGCTGTCGGAACCCTCCAGCTGAATCTTGCCCAGATCGAGCGCCGCAATCACGCGTTCAATCGTCTTGGTCTGATCCAGCAGCCCGTCAATCGCCGTCTGCACAACGGCATTGCCGTCCTTGTTGCCTTCGGCAATCATCTGGTCGTAAGCCTCGACGGTCTGGCCGCGTTTTTCCATGGCATGCATGGCGTCCAGCGTCTTGTTCAGCTTGGCCTTCATTTCCGCATCCAGCGTCTTGTCGCTGGCGGCGACCAGTTCGGAAAGCGAAGGGCCGGTCAGCTTCTTGCCGTCTAACGTCGTGTACTCACCGCTATAGGCAGCGGCGATGCCGATGGCGTCGTTGAGGTGCGAGTTGTAGGTGTTGTCGGAGAAGCAATCATGTTCTTCTTCGGGATCATGCAGCAGAAGGCCGAGCTTCATGCGCTCGCCTGCCAATTCACCGTAGGACAGAGAGCCCATGCCGGTCAGAATGGCAGTCAGACCCTTCTTCGGGTCGGCTTCCACGGTCTTTGTCGCTTCGCCATCCGGTGCCCAGTTGTCGGTCATTTCCTTGAGGTCGGCCACCAGAAGCGTCGATGCCGCCTTAAGGTAATCGGCGCGGCGGTCGCAATTGCCGCCGGTGCAATTCTTGGTGTCATAGTCGGTGTAAGGACGGTTGCCCGCACCCGGTCCGGTGCCATTCAGATCCTGGCCCCACAGCAGAAACTCAATGGCGTGGTAACCGGTGGTCACATTGGCTTCCACTTCGCCCGCTTCCGCAAGGCTCTGGATCAGTTCCGGCGTGATCTTCGAGGCATCCACCTCTTCACCACCAACCTTGATCTTTTTGTTGGCGATGATGTTGGCTGTGTAAAGCTCGTTCTCGTCGCTTTCCGTGCCGTAGGAGCCATCGACATAGTCGATCAGGCCTTCATCTAGCGGCCAGGCATTGACCTTGCCTTCCCACTCATCGACGATGGGGTTGCCGAAGCGGTAGACTTCCGTCTGCTGGTAGGGAACGCGGGCCTTGATCCAGGCTTCGCGCGCAGCCTTCAGCGTGGCGTCGCTGGGGGTCGCGATCAGCGCGTCGATGGCTTTATCCAGTGTTTCCGCTGTCGTCAGCGCATCCTGATATTTCGCATGGCCCAGTTCCGCATAATGCTTGACCACGGCTGCCGGATCGGTCGCAGCGCGGACGGGAAGTGCGGTGAGGGTCACGGATGTGGCCAGAAGCGCAAGACTTGCGCCTAAAACGGTTTTGCGGAACATGATCTCTCCTTGGGCTCTCTCGTAACGAGGCCGTGAAGGCGAGTTCTGAACCAATCACAAACTTGTGTCAAACATTCTAGTTTAGAAGCTTTCCAAGCAGACTGCCGGATTTTGACATCCCTCAAATACAGCAGTCCTGTTGGCTGTAAAACGCTCAGGCATCCCGCTTCATGGCGCAGAAAAAGAAGCCGTCCGTATCGGTCGTGGCAGGCGTCAGCGTTATCGTTTCGCCGTCGGCAGAATGCGGCTTCACGGCATCGGCACCGAAGATACCCGTCCAGCGATCCAGTGCGGACCGAATGGAAAATTCCGGGTTGTCGGCGCAGAAACGGCGCACCTGACGTTCGTTTTCTTCCGGCAGAACGGAGCACGTCACGTAGAGCAACTCGCCGCCGGGACGCACGAAGGCTTTGGCCTGATCCAACGCCTGTGCCTGCTGTTCAACGCGCTCTTCCAGATTGCGCTGCGTCAACCGCCATTTTGTGTCCGGGCGACGTCTCCACGTGCCGGTGCCGGTGCAGGGTGCGTCGACCAGCACGCGGTCGAATTTGCCCGCATAACGCTCCAGCCCTTCGGCGCGGTCATGCACCTGCACATTGCGTGTGCCCGCCCGCTTCAGCCGCTCGATGATCGGTGCCAGCCGCTTGCGGTCGGCGTCGAAGGCATGCACCTGTCCCTTGTTGTTCATGGTCGCAGCCATGGCCAGCGTCTTGCCGCCGCCACCTGCACAATAATCGAGGATTTGTTCGGCTTCCTGTGCGCCAGCCAGATCGGCGACGATCTGCGATCCCTCGTCCTGCACCTCGAACCAGCCCTTCTGGAAGGACAGTTCGGCAGTGACATTGGGCAGGCGTGACGGGCCTTCGCCAGCCGCGATCCGCACACCCTGACGGGCAATGCGCGTGGCCTCGGCCTTGGCATCTTCCAAGGCCTTGATAACCTTGGTGCGGTTGGCCTTCAACGTGTTGGCACGCAGGTCCAGCGTCGGGCGCTCGTTCAGCGCCTTGGCCTGGCGTAGCCAGTCTTCCCCGAAGGTGGCCTCAAAGGAGGCCTGCACCCATTCGGGAATGTCGCCCTGCACATAGGCGGGCGCGTCGTCGAGCGAGCGGGATGTGAAGGCGGCAAGTGCAGCCTCGCTCAGCGGCTCCGGCGCAAACTTGTCGCCATCGAATTCGGCGCTCAGCTGTTCGGCGGATTTGCCCCATTGGCGCAGCATCACGGCATAACCCAGCGCGGTCGCGCTTTCGTCATCCATCAGCCATGCGTGGGAAAGTTTCATGCGCAGGGCATCGTAAACGATGTTGCCGATGGCGGCCCTGTCGCCGGAACCAGCGAAACGATGCGCCAGTCCCCAGTCCTTCAGTGCGTCGGCGACGGGGCGTCTGCGCGCCTCGATATCCGCCAACACTTCGATAGCCCCGGCCAAACGTCCGCCCAAACGCATTTTCTACCTCATTCACAATGTGTCCGGGTTGGTAGACGCGAATGGTGGCGAGGGCAAGCCTTCACCAAGAATTCCCTAAAAAACGGCTTCCAGGGAAACGGTCAGTTGGAAGCGAGGATTTCGTAGCAGACCTTGGCCGTGCCGGAGCTGACCATGCCGATGTTCTTGGCGGCTGCCTTGGAAAGATCGAGAACGCGTCCCTTGATGAACGGGCCACGGTCGTTGATGCGAACGACGACGGCCTTGCCGTTGCGTGCATTGGTGACCTTGACCTTGGTGCCGAAGCGCAAGGAGCGATGCGCCGCCGTCAGGTTGGAAGGATTCATACGCTCGCCCGAAGCAGTCTTGGAGGTCAGTGCATACCAGGATGCGCCGCCGCAGCCGGTACCGGCATTTGCCTGAAGTGGAGCGATGATGGAACAGGCGGCTATAGTTGCAGCCGCAAGAGTGATGCGTCGGATATTCGTCAAACTGTGCTTCCCTGATACTCGGCCCCGCGCCGATAAAACTTAGGCGAATTGAATTGAGGTGAGTGTAGAGCGAGCGAAAAATGGCAAAAAATGGCCAAGGCAATATCACGAACTGTTACAGACTGTAACATTCGTGATGAATTCGTAACCCCTGAATTCCCATAGCCTTCGATCAATCTGGAAAAATTTCATTTGGAATCAAGGCCAAACGAAAAATCCTCGCAGATCCGCAGCAAAGTCGGCGGGATCACGAATTCACTATGAAATAATTTTCCAAAGCATGAAATTTTTAGCCAAATTGCGCCTTAACAAAGGGTTAAAATGGCCAAAACACGATTAAAACATTCCTGAAAAGAGCCTTTGGATGGATTTTTCACCGTTGCGAATATGAACGGTTATTCATCTCGCCAAATGCCTTCATCCCACATCTGTCGCAGCGATGTGCGGTAGTCGGGGTGGGCGAAGGTGAAGCCCAGCTCCTTGAGTTTACGGTTGGAGACGCGTTTGTTCTCGCCATAGAAGGAGCGCGCCATCTCGCTTAGCTGCGCGGTCTCGAAGGATTGCTCCTCCGGTGGCTCCATATCCATCAGGTCGGCGGCAAAGGAAACGACATCCTGTGGCGGCGCGGGCTCGTCGTCGGTCACGTTGAAAATGCCGCTGGCCTCGTGTTCGATCAGAAACTGCGTGGCCGCACCGATGTCTTCGACACGAATGCGGTTGAACACCTGGTTCTTCTTCACCAGCCGCCGCGCCGTGCCTTTTTCCAGGTTGATAAGACCGTTGCGACCGGGACCGTAGATGCCTGATAGCCGCAATATGCACAGCTTGACGCCAGCCTGCCGGGACGCGGTCGTCCACGCCTCTTCCGCCTCCACCCGCTCGACAGAGCGAACCGAAACAGGGCGACAGGGGGTGTCCTCATCCACCCAGTCGCCGTCATGGTTGCCATAAACGCCAACGGTGGAGAGATAGGCGACCCACTGCAAATCCGGCATCAGGCTTCTCAAGTCGCCCTTCAACAGGCGCAGCAGCGGATCGCCGGAGGCGCTCGGCGCAATGGACTGCACCAGATGCGTGACGCTGCGCAATTCGGCACGCAAGTCTTCATTGATCGCCTCGCCGGTAAAGATGAAGGGCGCGATGGCCTGACACTGCAAAGTGGAAATCTTGTCTTCATCGCGCGTGGTACCAGAGATGCGGTCCATATCGGTCTGGAGTGCTCTGGCGATAGCCTTGCCGGAATATCCGGCCCCGAAAATCATCAGATGCGACATTTACACTCCTGCAATCAACCACTCGTTCAGCACGTCCGAATCGTCCTCGGCGGCACGGGTGCAAGCGTAGGCATTGAAGCTTGGCCTGTCCATCAATCTTGACAGCGCCCACACCGCCATGCCGCGCACCTCAGGCGATGCATCCTGCGCAAGTATTTGACATTGCGTAATGAATTTGGCGTCGCCGGAGTTTCCCGCCGCCATCAGAACGTTGCGAACGAAGCGGTTGCGACCGATCCGCTTAACCGGCGATCCGCTGAAAAAGGCGCGAAAAGCCGCGTCATCCAGCGTCAGCAGAAAGGCGATATCCGGCTCTTTCAGCTCGTTGCGCGCCTGCAATTTCATTTCGGACGCACTGGCCGCAAACTTGTTCCACGGGCACGCCGCAAGACAGTCGTCGCAGCCATAGATGCGGTTGCCGATCATCGGCCGGAATTCGTGCGGAATCGGTCCCTTGTGCTCGATGGTCAGATAGGAAATGCAGCGCCGCGCATCGAGCTTATAGGGTGCTGGAAACGCGTCGGTCGGGCAGGCATCGAGACAGGCCCGGCACGAGCCGCAATGGTCGCGCTCGGCCTCATCGAGACAGAGGTCGGCAGTGGTGAACATGCTGCCTAAAAACAGCCACGAGCCATGGCTGCGGCTGACAAGATTGGTGTGCTTGCCCTGCCAGCCAAGCCCGGCAGCCTCCGCCAGCGGTTTTTCCATCACCGGCGCGGTATCGACAAAGACCTTCACGTCTTCACCCGCGCGGGCCGCAAAGCGGGTGGCGATCTCCTTCAGCCGCCCCTTGATGACATCATGATAATCGCGGTTGCGCGCATAGACGGAAATCGCCGCCTTGTCGGGCTTGTTCAGAATGCCGCGTGGGTCCTCGTCCGGGCCATAGTTCAGGCCGAACATCACCACGGAGCGCACCTCGCTCCACAACGTCTTCGGGCTGGCCCGCCGTTCCTGCGTCTCTTCCATCCAGCCCATCGTGCCGTGGAAGCCATTGCCGATGAATTCTCGCAGGCGTTCCGGCGCAAGCGGAATACTGTCAGGGGAGGTGATACGACAGAGATCGAAGCCAAGCGAGGCCGCTTCCGCGCGAACGAAATCCGTCAGCTTGGCGGCGCGAACCTGTTGCTTCTGCAATGCCGTATCGATGGCGTGTCTCCTGATGCGAACGGCAGAAAGCCTGCCATTAGCATCATTATATATAAAGCCAATGTCTCAGGCTTAAAAATCAAGATCCGCATAATGGGAGGAGGGCGCAAGGCGCGGCACGCGCTCTGCCAGAAGCGGACGGAAGGAGGGGCGCGATTTGACGCGCTGGTACCATTCCTTGGCAATTGGCGCTTCCAGCCAGTTGATCTCGCCGAGATAGTCGAGAATGGAAACCGATGCACCGGCGGCCAGATCGGCATAGCTCAACCGGTCGCCTGCAAGCCACGTGCGCGAGCCTGCCAGCCACTCCAGATATTTCATATGCTGATGAACGTTGGAACGGGCCGTGCGCAGCAGCTTGCTGTCTGGTGGGCCGCCGCCCTGGGCCGTCGACATTTGCAGCTTGTAGGCACGTTCGCGCACCAGAGGCCGCGTCACGTCGGTCTCCATCTTCTGCAGAAACCACTCCGTCAACCGGCGGATTTCAGCGCGCTGGAACGGGTCTTCCGCCAGAAGCCGCCTGTCGCGTTTCAGCACACCATGGGTCTCGTCCAGAAACTCAGCCAGAACATAGGGTCCACAGAGAGAGCGCATATTGTCATCGAGATAGACCGGCAACGTGCCGGCGGGATTGAGTGCCAGAAACTCGCGCCGTTTTTCCCAGGGCTGCTCTTCGACCAGATCCGCCTGAAAACCATATTCGGTCAGGATCAGCCGAACGAATCGGGAAGCCGTCGACATGGGAGAATGAAAAAGGGTTGGCATAGGCACTCAAATTTTTGATGAAAGGAAAGGTTGTCTTCATCGCCAGAGGGCGGACAAGGTATGGCCTGTGCAGAAACTATAAGTTCAGCTTTTTTAAGACAAGTTTAACATGGGCGCGTTTGCCACGTCACTTTCATGCTGAAAACCCGCCTTTACCATGAAAAAAAGCGCCTTCGATGGACCCGATGGCGCTTTTTTGAAATCAGAACACAAGCGCTCTGCTTGAAATCGATCAGTTTGCCGAGATCGAACTCGTTGCGCATGGATCGACGCCATAGGCTGGCGAACAACCGGTCTTGCCAGCTGCAACCGTGCCCGGCGCCATGAACGAACCTGCCAGAACAACCAACGCCGCACACGCAAAAAAGAGTGCGATAGACTTGCCCATTTTATATTTGCCTTTCAGACGATGACCGCAACGACCCAAGCCGTCGCACGATGATTTTTAGGTTCTGGATTGTGTGTAGGATGTGGCGTTTAGCAATAAAGGACCTTGCTGAACACCGGGTTAATGCGAACTCTTGTCCACAGTTGCCCTTGTGCCACGCTTGCGACGATGATCTGCTGTTTTCATGATGTGCCCCCACATACAAACGAAAAGGCAGCGAACTTGATCGCTGCCCGTTGGGTGCATAACTCACGAGTTTGAATTTGGTTGCACGCCTAATTCAAAAGCATTTCACGAAAAAGCGGATGCCGCTTTTCCGCACGGAAAGACGATAAAAGCTCAAGCAGCCTTGCCCGCATTGCTGAATTGTCCGTGCGTACGGTAGCTCACCATATAGGATGGCAGAACGGATGCGACGCGTACCGGCGTGATGCCCAGACCATCGAGCGTCAACCCGGAATTTGCCGCTTCTGAAGACACGACATTGTCGTTTCGCAGCATGGTGACTTGATCGGATGTCAAAGGCGGTGTGATCAGCGGCACCATCGAGGCAATCTTGCCCATCATCGAGGCAATACCAAACGGCAGGTTGACCAGCGGGCGCTGACGATAGGTGGCAGCCAGAACCGCCTCGAGACAGTCACGGAACGTCATGACGTCCTGACCGCCCAGTTCATACGTCGCACCCGGTTTCAACGCGCCATCGACGCTGCGGGCAACGACTTCAGCCACGTCTTCCACGTAAACCGGCTGGAATTTGGTGTGGCCGCCGCCGATCAGCGGCAGGAACGGCAGACGCTGTGCCATACCCGCAAACTTGTTGAAGAAATCGTCTTCCGGTCCGAAAACGATCGAAGGGCGCAGAATGATGGCATCCGGCAAAACGGAGCGGATGGCAGCTTCGGCGCGGCCCTTGGTGCGGGCGTAGCCGACAGACGAGTTTGCGTCGGCACCGATGGCGGAAATATGCGTCAGCGTCGCACCGGCATTCTTGGCGGCTTCCGCCACGGCACGTGCACCGAATTCCTGTACGGCGTCGAATGTGTTGCGACCGCTTTCGAACAGAATGCCAACACAGTTGACCACATGGTCCGCACCTTCAACGGCCTTGTTGACGGAATCCTTATAGCGCAGGTTGGCCTGCGCAAAGGAGATTTGCCCGACATTACCCAGCGGCTGCAAGAAGCCCGCCAGATCAGGGCGACGAACGGCGACGCGAATGCGGTAACCGCGCTTTGCAAGGAACCGCACCACATGCCGTCCGACGAAGCCCGAACCGCCAAAAACGGTGACGAGAGGGGGGAGGTTGGCCAATGGCATGGGAGGCTCCTGCGAAGCGTTGAATATAGCGTTTCCGTCTCTTAGCTCAAAGCCGGGACAACGGGAAGAGAGAACAGCATCCGCTCTAAACCAGAATGAACGGATGCTTGACGATGATCAAACGCCGTCCATGATCATTAGTTCGGTATCGGCCACTTCCTTGCGGATTTTCAGTGCCTGTTGGTATTCTTCCGAATTGTAGCAGTCGAGTGCATGCTGCATCGATGGAAATTCGATGACGACATTGCGCGCCCGGCCCTTGCCTTCGAGCTGCGTCACGGAACCGCCACGCGCCAGAAAATTTGCACCGTAGCGTTCGAAGGCCGGTTTTGCGGTGGAGATATAGTCCTTGTAACGCTCGGCATCGCGCACATCCACCTGTGCAATCCAGTAACCCTTGGCCATGATATCTCCTCTCAGATTGCCTTTGACATTTCATCCAGAATGGCGCGCGCAGCAGCCTTTGGATCCGCCGCCTTGACGACGGGGCGGCCCACGACCAGATGACTGGAGCCTGCCTTGATCGCATCGAACGGGGTAACCACCCGTTTCTGGTCGCCCGCATCGCCGCCGGTGGGGCGAATGCCGGGGGTCACGACCGCCATGTCCGCGCCAACGATTTCACGCACGGCGGCGGATTCTTCCGCAGAGCAGACGATGCCGCCCATGCCCGCATCCCGCGCTTGAGCTGCCCGTTTCAGCACCAGCGAGCGTGCGTCGCCCTGATATCCGGCCTCCACCAGATCGGCATCATCCATGGAAGTCAGCACCGTCACGCCCAGCAGGCAAAGCCCAGAGCCTTCCGCCGCCTTCACTGCCGCCCGCATCGCCTTGGGGTAGGCGTGCAGCGTCAGCATGGTCATGCCCATTTTGGCAATGTTTTCCACGCCGGACGCCACCGTGTTGTCAATGTCGAGAAGCTTCATGTCGAGGAAGATTTTCTTGCCGCTTGCGGCCAGTTCTCTGGCGAACTCAAGCCCACCGGCAAAGGCCAGTTGATGGCCGATCTTGTAGAAAAGAACATCGTCGCCCAATGCGTTGACGATGTTTTCGGCCTCAGCCACGGTTGGAAGATCAAGCCCGACGATCAGGCGCTCGCGTGCGGTCATTTCATCATCCCCTGCCAAGTTTCCATTGCCGTCCAGTCGCATGTGAGGCTGCGGTCTGCAAGAGTAAAACAGAAGATATTACCACCGCCGACGGGCTGGTCGCCGCGGCGGCTGATGACGTCATGCGCAAGGTGTGATTTCAGCAGCGTCCCGACCGCGCCGTGGCCGGTAAAGGCAATGGGTTCCGCCGGATCGTGGCTGGCGAGAACGGCCTCGATGGCACCGACGATCCGCCTTTGCGCATCCACTGCCGTCTCCCAACCCTTGTAGCTTGCCTGCGGGTGGGCAAAGAAGCAGTCTGCGGCGCGTTCGAACTCATCGGGCGGAAGAAATCCGGTGGCACTCCGGTCATTCTCGTGCATGTCGGCAGCGGTCTCGACCTCGACACCAGCGGCGCGCGCCAAAATCCGTGCCGTTTCAACGGCCTTTTTCTCGCTGCTGGAAACGATGCGCCGCAATGCCTTGGCCCAGGGAAAGGCGGCAGCCCTGCGAACGCGCTGCGCACCGATGTCGGAAAGAGACCAGTCGGGAACCGACACATTGGCCTCGATCCGAACCTGCGGATGGGTGATGTAAAGCGCGTACATGCGCGAAAGACTAGCTCAGGCGCGGGTATAGGTCCACAGTTGGGCCGGTGGAATGTTGCGCACCACAAAGTCGAAATGGCGGATGTGGTAAAGGTGCGGCTGGGCAACGATAGGCGATACCGGACCGTAGGAAATCTGAATGACCGGGCGGCCATGCGGAACGCGCTTCAATAACTCGTCCAGCAAGTTGATACGCGCTGCCATCGGGAAATTCAGCATCGGCACGGCGGAGATGACGCAATCGAACATCTGGTCCTTCTGCGCACCCAGCGTCTTGTCCAGATCGAAGGCGTCGCCATTGATGAAGTTGACGCCGGGATAGCTACGCAGAAGCTGCTGGTAGAAATCAGTCGAATATTCGATGGCTGTAATGTTTTCCGGCTTCACGCCGCGTCCGAGAATAGCCTTGGTTATGCAGCCTGTGCCCGGTCCCAGTTCCAGCACGGGAAGGCCCGATTGCGGGGTGATGACACTCGCCATGCGCCGCGCGGTCACGCCAGAGGTCGGAACGATGGCGCCCACCTTCTTCGGCTGGTTCACCATTCCCTTGAAGAAACGGATTTCCTCTTCGAATTTTCTGCCGAAGCGCTCTTTCAGGCTCAGTCCCATCCGCGTCCCCTCTGTTCACGTCGAAACAACATTTGTTGAAACTATGGCGATATGTTGTTTCGCTTCGTCGTAAAGACAATGAAAAATGTCGCAACTGGAAAATCTTAACAAACTATAAAAAATCTGCAAACAAAAATGCCGGTGAGGGTGTCACCGGCATTCTGCATTTTTCTAAGATGGGAGCGTCCTAAACGCGCATCGGCATCAGCACGTAAAGCGCGTCGTCGCCTGCCGTGTCGCGCACCAGTGTCGGAGACCCGGCATCGGCCAGAAGAAAGATCGCGTCTTCTCCGGAAAGCTGCGCGGTGATATCCAGCAGGTACTTGGCATTGAAGCCGATTTCCATGCCGTCATGCTCGTAGCCCACGGCCACTTCTTCCGTCGCACTGCCCGAATCCGGGTTGTTGACGGTCAGCGTCAGTTGTCCTTCTGTAATCGCAAGCTTAACCGCACGGCCACGCTCGGACGAAATCGTCGAAACGCGGTCAACCGCCTTGGCGAAGGACTGGCAATCGACGCGCATTTCCTTGTCGTTGCCAGTCGGGATCACGCGCTGGTAATCCGGGAACGTTCCGTCGATCAGCTTGGAGGTCATGACGATGTCGCCGATGGTCATGCGGATCTTGGCGTCGGAGACCTCAACGGTCACTTCCAGCTCGGGATTGTCGACCAGCTTCTGCAATTCGCCAACGGTCTTGCGCGGAATGATGATGCCCGGCATGCCTTCCGAACCCGAGGGCGCCTTCACATCGGCGCGCGCCAAACGGTGACCGTCGGTTGCTACGGCGCGCAGCTTAAGGTCATTGTCGCTTTCGATGGTGTGGAAGAAAATGCCGTTGAGGTAATAACGCGTCTCTTCGGTCGAGATCGCAAACTGCGTGCGGTCGATCAGCATCTTCAGATCGGCTGCCTTCAGCTTGAAGCTGTGGCTGAACGTGCCCGCCGTCAGGTCGGGAAAGTCGGTTTCCGGCAGGCACTGCAACGAGAACTTCGAACGACCGGAGGCAACCGTCATGCTCGAACCGTCAGGGTTGGTCGCCAGAAGCACTTCCGAGCCGTCGGGCAGCTTGCGCACGATTTCATAGAGCAGATGCGCAGGCACGGTGGTGGAGCCCGCCTGTTCCACCATGGCCGGTGTGGCCTCGGTGATCTCGAGATCGAGGTCGGTCGCCTTCATGTCGAGCTTGGCGTCGGATGCGCGCAGCAGCACGTTGGAGAGAATAGGGATCGTGTTGCGCCGTTCCACCACGCGATGAACGTGGTTCAGCGATTTCAGAAGGTTCGACCGCTCGAGAGTAATACGCATGGACACTACCGCTTTCAACCGTTGCGAACCGTATCATTCGGCTCGCCAAGATAGTCTTGTCCGGCTGGGAGCCGGATAATGTGGACGGGCAAAATGGCAGAGTTATCGAGGAAAATGCAAGAGGCCATACCACTTCATTCCCGTATTTCCACGCAATACAACACGGTCCACAGCCCGGCATGCCAGAACTGCCCTTGTTCACGGGCGTCGTCTTGCCCATAAAGGCTTGGCATAGACATGACGGGAATGAAGCAGTGACAGATGAAGCACCTGTTGGTGAGAACGTGGAAGGCCCTGATGGCAACGGGCGGGGCTTCAAGGTTGGCGGCCATACCATACCGGCCCGGCCGATAGAGGTAGCGCTCTATCTGGTGGCGACCCCCATCGGCAATCTGGGCGATATCACCGTGCGGGCGCTGGAAACGCTGGCGTCAGCCGATGTGCTGGCCTGCGAGGACACGCGCGTCACCCGCATTTTGCTCGACCGTTACGGCATCCGCAACCGGCCCTATTCCTATCACGAACACAATGCCGAAGAGGCTGGCCCCAAGCTCATCGCCGCACTCGACGCCGGAAAATCCGTGGCGCTGGTATCGGATGCAGGAACGCCGCTGGTGTCGGACCCCGGCTATCGCCTGGGCCAGATGGCGCTGGACGCAGGCCACCGCGTCGTCCCCATCCCCGGTGCGTCTGCACCGCTTGCAGCCCTTGTCGGCTCGGGCATGCCGAGCGATGCCTTCATGTTTGCAGGCTTCCTGCCCGTCAAGGACAAGGGCAAGCGCGACCGCTTCTCGGACCTGTCGAAGATCCCGGCCACCATGATGTTCTTCGAATCCCCGCACCGCATCTGCGCCACAATCAAGGTTGCCTGCGAAGTGCTTGGCCCGAACCGCCGCGCCGTCGTGTGCCGGGAACTCACCAAGACCTTCGAGGAATTTCGTCGCGGCACGCTGGGTGAACTCACGGAATTCTACAATGAAGACCGCATCGTCAAAGGCGAGATCGTGCTCCTCATCGAGCCACCTTCCTATGATGAAATTCCCGATATGGAAGATGTCGAAAAGCTGTTGAAGGACCTCGTTTCCACCATGTCCGCCGCCAAGGCGGCAGGGGAGGCGGCAAAGCTCACCGGCCTGCCGCGCAAGGAACTCTACCAGCGCTTGCTGGACATGAAGGGCAGCGATGGCGGCTGAGGGGCGAACGGGGCAAAGACGCAAGGCCGAACGGCGCGGCCATGCAGCGGAATACTGGGCAGCCCTTTATCTTATGCTTAAGGGCTACCGCATTCTCGCTCTGCGCCACCGCACGCCGCTTGGCGAGATCGACCTCATCGCCCGCAAAAACAATGTCATCGCTTTCGTTGAGGTCAAGGCGCGGGCAACTGCAACAGGTGCGGTCGACGCCGTCAGCCACGCATCGCAACATCGCATCCGCGCCGCCGCAGACCTCTGGCTGTCGCGCCGTAAGGATGCCGCGCTCCTCTCATCGCGCTTCGATATCGTCGCGGTCCTGCCGCGCCGCATTCCCAAACATTTCATTGATGCCTTCTGAAAGGGTAGCTGATGCGCAGCGAGCGGGAGAAGATGGCTGCTGGAGACTGGTATTGCTGTCTCGACGATGAACTCGATGCTCTGCGCGCCACCGCGCGACGCGCTGTCCACCAGCATGCCACCATGCCGCCGGATACCCGCGCAGCCATGGCACCGCTGTTGCGCTCCCTTTTCGCTTCGGTGGCGGAAGGCGTCTTCATCGAAGCGCCATTCCATTGCAGCTACGGCTTCAACATCAGGCTGGGCAAAAACGTTTACCTCAACGCAGGCTGCGTCATTCTGGATTCCGCTCCCGTCGACATCGGCGATGGCGTGATGCTCGGCCCCGGCGTGCAGATCTACTGCGCCGATCATCACAGAGATCCGCCGCTCCGCGCAGAAGGTATCGAGATCGCAAAGCCGGTCACCATCGGTGCCAACGCCTGGATCGGCGGTGGTGCCATCATCCTGCCCGGCATCACCATTGGACCCGGCGCGATCGTCGGCGCAGGTTCTGTCGTGACGAAGGACGTGGCACCCGGCCATACTGTTGCTGGAAACCCGGCGCGACAGGTCGGTCGCAAGCGCTCGGATACTCCCGGTTGAGTCGATCCGGGGCGGGACGATTGATCAGCTTGTACCGTAACAAATCTGCCATAAAACTGTAAAAGGCCCGTCATCGAAGGAGCCTATTCGCATCCTCACCCAAACAAGGGCGGTAAAGGATCGAAACCATGATCAAGAAGTTTTCCATGGCTGCAATGGCCATCACATTTTCGGCGACATCGTCCATGGCGGCAACCAACATTACGTGGTGGCACGGCATGGGCGGTCGCAACGGTGAAGTCATCAATGAAGTTTCGCAGAAGTTCAACGCCGCGCAGACCAATTGCGCGCTGACTCCTGTGTCCAAGGGCACCTATGAAGAAGCGCTGGCCAGCGGCATCGCTGCCTTCCGTTCCGGCGAACAGCCCAACATCCTTCAGGTCTTCGATGCCGGTGCCGCCACCATCATCAATGCCAAAGGCGCTGTCATTCCTGCCGAAGACATCATCACCAAGGCCGGTTACAAGTTCGACCGCGAAGCCTTCATTCCCGGTGTGCGCAGCTTCTTCGCTGCCGCTGACGGTAAGTTCGTCGGCATGCCGTTCAACTCTTCCGCGCCCATCATGTACTACAACACCGAAGCCCTGAAAAAGGCCGGTGTCGAAGCACCGAAGACCTGGGAAGAATTTGAAGCCGCTGCACCGAAGCTGAAGGAAGCCGGTTTCATCCCGCTCGTTCAGGCCCAGCTGACATGGCAGTTCACTGAGAACTTCTTCTCGCGCAACAACATTCAGTTCGCCACCAACAACAATGGTTACGACAGCGTTGTCGACACCAAGTTGAAGGTCACCGACCCGAACCTCGTCATGATGTTCGAAAAGCTGAAGTCCTGGAAGGATCAGGGCTACTTCGCCTATTACGGCGCAGGCTGGAACGATAACCAGAAGCCATTCGAAGAAAACAAGGTTGCTCTGTGGATCGGTTCGTCCGGCTCCTTCGGCGGCCTGCAGAAGACGGCACAGATGCCGTTCTCGGCAACGTTCCTTCCTTACTGGGGCTCCATCAAGGGCGCTGGCACCAACTCCTTCATCGGCGGCGCTGCCCTGTTTGCCATGTCCGGCAAGTCGGAAGCCGAAAACAAGTGCGTTGCGGACTTCTTCCAGTTCCTGACATCGCCTGAAATCCAGAAGTTCTACCATGAGGCCACCGGCTACGTCGCCATCACCAAGGCCGCATACGAGCTGACCAAGAAGGAAGGCTATTACGAAAAGCAGCCGGTTGCCGAAGTCGGCATCAAGCAGCTTTCCCTTCCAGGCGGCGAATGGTCCAAGGGCTACCGCCTCGGCTTCTACCCGCAGATCCGCGCCATCATGGAACGTGAATACGGCCGCATCTTCTCCGGCGAAGTTCAGCCAAAGGAAGCCTTCGAGATCATCGAAAAAGAAGGCAACGACCTTCTGGCCCGTTTTGCCAAGACCGCTGGCTGATTGAACGACTTGTGAAAATAGATGGGCCTCCCTTCCTGATGAGGGGAGGTTCGTTGGTTGTCAGCATGGCTTGCCCCACACTCGGACGTCATCCTCGGGCTTGTCCCGAGGATGACGTCGAATAAGGATGTGAAGCCCCAACCCAAAAAGGTTTGCGCGCGTGGCCTATACCTCGTCCCAGCCGGGTCTCGTCCGGCCCATTCCCGGCGTCGCCACCAAGGCGAAGAAGCCTGTCGCGATAGCGGAGCCCGCCAAACGGGTGCAGTTTTCGTCGTCCGCGCTTCCCTATCTCTTGATCGCGCCGCAGCTCATCGTCATTTTCGTCTTCTTCTACTGGCCGTCTGTGCAGGCGGTGCAGTCTTCCTTCTATATCGAAGACCCCTTCGGCTTCGGCTCCACCTTCGTCGGACTTGCCAATTACACCGACGTCCTGTTCAGCGCCGAATATCTCAACATCGCCAAGTTCACGGTGCTGTTCACCACGCTGGTAACGGTGTTTTCGCTCGCACTCGGCCTGTTGCTGGCGGTCAAGGCGGATGCAATTATCAGGGGCAGCGCCGCCTATAAGACCATATTGATTTCAGTCTATGCCATCGCGCCGCCGGTGGCCGGCCTTATCGGCATGATGTTTTTCGATCAGCACATCGGCTCCTTCGTCAAGATGGCCGCCTTCTTCGGCTGGCACATGCAGGTCGGCGTCAATTACTTCGATACCGCCTTTGCCATGATCTTCGTCTCGGTGTGGAAGCAGATCCCCTACAATTTCATCTTCTTCCTGTCGGGCCTGCAAAGCGTGCCCGTTTCGGTGCGCGAAGCCGCCTTCATCGATTGCCGCTCCGGTTTTCGCCGGTTCTGGACGGTCATCATGCCGCTGCTGGCACCCACCGCCTTCTTCCTGCTGATCATCAACATCACCTATGCGCTGTTCGATACCTTTGCGGTGATCGACGTCATGGTGAAGGACAAGGCCGCCAACAATCCGATTACCCTTGTCTACAAGGTCTATCTCGATGGTTTCCGCGGCAATGATATCGGCGGTTCATCGGCACAATCGGTCATTCTCATGCTCGTTGTCTTCGTGCTGACGGTCATCCAGTTCCGTTTCCTCGAAAAACGCATCCATTACGGTTGAGGGATATCCGACATGTACAAGACGAAACCCCTCGATCACCTGATCCTCATCATCGGCTCGCTGTTTCTCATCATGCCGGTCCTCGTCGCTTTCATGACCTCGACCCACACGGCAGCCCAGATTCATATGAACGGCCTGACCCTTATGCCGGGCGATAATTTCATCGGCACCTATGAGAAGGTCCTGACCCAGAAGGGCGGGTTCACCGGTCAGGTGACCGGGTTGAACATGGTCATCAACTCGCTGATCCTCGGCGTCGGCTTTGCCGTCGGCAAGATCGTGCTGTCCATGCTGGCGGCCTATGCCATCGTCTATTTCCGCTTTCGGTTTGCGACATTCGCCTTCTGGATCATCTTTACCACGCTGCTTTTGCCGCTCGAAGTGCGCATCATGCCGTCCTACGAGGTCATGAGCAAACTGGGACTGTTGAACTCCTATACCGGCCTCATCGTGCCGCTTCTGGCGTCTGCCACCGGCACATTCTACTTCCGCCAGTTCTTCAAATCCGTGCCGGATGAAATTTTGGAAGCAGCCCGGATCGACGGCGCAGGCCCCGTCAAGTTCTTCATCGATATTCTGCTGCCCCTGTCGCGCACCATGATGGCCGCCATCTTCATCATCATGTTCGTCTATGGCTGGAACCAGTATCTCTGGCCCATGCTGATGACCAATGATGAAAGCTTCTTCACCATCATGCGCGGCATCAAATCGATCCTGCAAGTCTGGGTCGGTGCACAAATTCCCGATTACAACGAAGCCTTCGCGCTCGCCGTTCTGGCCATGCTGCCGCCCGTTCTGATGGTCGTGATCTTCCAGAGCTGGTTCATCAAGGGCCTCACCGAAAGCGATAAATAAGGAAAACGACAATGGCCGAGATCGAAATCAGTCAGGTCTGCAAGGATTATTCCAACGGCATGCGCGCCGTCCATGATGTGGATATCTCCATCAAGGATGGCGAATTCATCGTGCTCGTGGGTCCCTCGGGCTGCGGCAAGTCCACGCTTTTGCGTATGGTCGCAGGTCTGGAAGAAATTTCCGATGGCAAGGTCAGCATCGGCAACCGCGTCGTCAATGACGTGGAACCCGCCGATCGTGACATCGCCATGGTCTTCCAGAACTATGCGCTCTACCCGCATATGTCGGTGCGCCAGAATCTGGAATATGGCCTGAAGAACCGCAAGACGCCTAGGGACGAGATCGATGCCCGCGTCGCGGAAGCCGCCCGCATGCTGGAACTTCAGCCCTATCTGGATCGCAAACCCCGCCAATTGTCGGGCGGTCAGCGCCAGCGTGTCGCCATGGGCCGCGCCATCGTCCGCAAGCCCGCCGCCTTCCTGTTCGATGAACCATTGTCCAACCTCGACGCCAAGCTGCGGGTCTCCATGCGCGGCGAAATCAAGCGCCTGCAACGCCGCCTCGGCACCACCTCCATCTATGTGACGCACGACCAGCTGGAAGCCATGACGCTGGCCGACCGTCTGGTGGTGCTCAATGCCGGCCGTATCGAACAGATCGGCGCGCCGCTGGAGGTCTATCACAAGCCCGCCTCCACCTTCGTCGCCAGCTTCATCGGTTCGCCTGCCATGAACCTTCTGGCAGGTGAACTGCATGGTGACAGTCTGGCCATCGGGCCTGTCCTCCTGTCCCTCAATGGCTACGCCCCGACCTCCGGTCCTGTTACCGTTGGCATGCGCGCAGAAGATCTGCGTATCGCCCGTGCCGATGAACAGGGCCTGCCTTTCCGCGTGGATTACATCGAAGAACTCGGCTCGCAGCGCCTTGTCCATGGTATGGTGGCGGATCAGGCCCTGACAGTCGCGTGCTCCGCCGAAACGGACATGCCGCAGGACATGGTGCTGGCCATTGCGCTGGAGAAGCTCCACTTCTTCGACAAGGAAACTGGCAAGCGCATCGAAGGGTCGGTAAGCAGCACGGCGCATCAGCCAGCCGAGCAACTGGCCGTCGCCCACTGAAAACGGCCTGAAATGCACTTTCGTTACAATTGATTCAATTTATGGAAGAGCATTCTTACCCGTTTTGTGTTACAGCGTTCCCGTTACGAGATGGGGACGCTCGATGGTTTTGCATGTTGTGATCGCAAGTGTGGCCGCCATGGCCGGTCGCGCCGTACCTCTGGTGCCACGCGCAAAAAGACGTGCCGTGGCGCAGACGGTGGTGTCCGCTGCCGCGCACGCGCTGGACATGCAGCCCGCTCCGATCAACCCGGACTGGATCATTGCAGGCGATCCGCAGGCCCGCATGGCCGACCATTCCCGCAGCGGAGACCGCGCCGCTTATACCGCTTTGTGGGATTGCACCGCAGGCACATTCCGCTGGTTCTTCGCCTGGGACGAAACTGTCCATATTCTAGAAGGCGGCGTGCATGTCACGGCGCAAGATGGCTCGGTGCATCACCTCAATGCGGGTGACGTCGCCTATTTCAAGGCGGGCACCTGGGCCACATGGCGGGTGGACAATTACGTCCGCAAGGTTGCCTTTCTGCGCCGTCCGTTCCCGGCACCCATCGCCTTTGCCTATCGCTTGAAGAACAAGCTGTTGCCCTCCAAAACGCCATCTCTTTAAGCCCTGATAACGTCAATAAAACTCATAGATACGCCACCCCGTAGCAGTTGCCTTTGAAGCTTGCCTGCCCTACACATTTCGGGCTTTCAAAAGGAAATTGCGCATGGCCAAAATCAAGAACGTCGCGATCCAGATGGATCATGTCTCCGGCATCAACATTGCGGGCGATAGCACCTTCGCGATCAGCCTTGAGGCGCAGGCGCGTGGTTACCGCCTGTTCCATTACACGCCGGACCGCCTGTCCATGCGCGATGGCAAGATTTACGCCACCGTCGAACAGATGCAGCTGCGCGACATCAACGGCGACCACTTCTCTCTGTCGGAACCGGAACGCGTTGACCTTGCCACCATGGATGTCATCCATCTGCGCCAGGACCCGCCCTTCGACATGGCCTACATCACCTCCACCCATCTCTTGGAGCGCATTCACCCCAAGACGCTGGTCGTGAATGACCCCGCCTGGGTGCGCAATTCGCCGGAAAAGATTTTCGTCACCGAATTCGCCGACCTCATGCCCACAACGCTGATCACCAAGGACGTGGCCGAAATCTCCCGCTTCCGTGAGGAAATGGGCGATATCATCTTGAAACCGCTTTACGGCAATGGCGGCGCTGGCGTCTTTCATTCCACCCGCGATGACCGCAACTTCTCCTCGCTTTTGGAAATGTTCGGCCAGATGTTCCGCGAGCCCTATATCGCCCAGCAATATCTGCCCGACGTCCGCAAGGGCGACAAGCGCATCCTGCTGGTGGATGGAGAACCCGTCGGCGCCATCAACCGCGTGCCTGCGGAAAACGACGCCCGCTCCAACATGCACGCCGGCGGCCGCCCCGAGCCGACGGAACTGACGGCGCGCGAAAAAGAAATCTGCCAGCGCATCGGCCCGGCCTTGCGCGAACGCGGCTTCCTCTTCGTCGGCATCGATGTCATCGGTGACTATATGACGGAAATCAACGTCACGTCTCCAACCGGCATTCGCGAAGTCAAGAAGTTCGGCGGTGCCGATGTCGCGAGCCTGCTGTGGGACGCGATAGAGCGCAAACGCGACGCTCAGGGCTGAGTCGAAAAGCGGCATGCGGCAGTGGGTGGGGCTTCCCCCCTCTGTCCTGCCGGACATCTCCCCCACAGGTGGGGAGATCGACTCTTGGAGACCTTTCGCCCATCTCAAAGGCTGCGGATAGAGCGAGGAGCAAGCGTCTAGCCGATCTCCCCACCTGAGGGGGAGATGCCCGGCAGGGCAGAGGGGGGTAAGCCCCACCCACTGCCGCCAACCAACTACCCAATCGCAAACATCACGCCGCCTTGGCGACATGATACTCCTTGATCGCCGCCATCTTGATGGCCGGATACCGTTCCGCCTCGTAGCGCAGCGAGAACGCATCCTGCGCCAGAAACACCGGATCGCCATCCAGATCGCGGGCAATATCGCCGCGCTTCACGGTCAGGAACTTGTCCATATCCGCCGCCTGATCCGCCGAAATCCAGCGGCAAATCGAAAAGCGCGACATTTCGAACGAAACCGGCAGGCCATATTCGCCCATCAGCCGTTCCTTCAGCACGTCGAGCTGCAATGCACCGACCACGCCGACGATGGCAGGTGAGCCGTCTTCAGGCGAAAACAGCTGCACGACGCCCTCTTCGGCCATCTGGTGCAGCGCTTCCTTCAGTTTCTTGGCCTTCATCGCATCTTCCAGCCGCACGCGGCGCAGAATTTCCGGCGAAAAGTTCGGCACACCCTGGAAGACGAGGTTTTCACCCTCGGTCAGCGTGTCACCGATGCGCAACGTGCCGTGGTTGGGAATGCCAACCACATCGCCCGCAAAGGCCGTATCGGCAATGTGGCGCTGCGAGGCGAAGAAGAATTGCGGTGCAGTCAGGCCCATCTGCTTGCCGGTGCGGGCAAGCCTTGCCTTCATGCCGCGCTCCAGCTTGCCGGAGCAGATGCGCGCAAAGGCGATACGGTCGCGGTGGTTCGGGTCCATGTTGGCCTGAATCTTGAAGACGAAGGCCGTCATCTTGTCTTCGTCGGCATGCACGGTGCGCGTATCGGCCACCTGGTTGCGCGGCGGCGGCGCAATGTCGCCGAGAGCATTGATCAGATCGCGAACGCCGAAGTTACGCAAAGCCGAACCGAAGAACACCGGCGTCAGATGCCCCTCCAGAAACGCCGTGCGATCGAACGGGCGGCAGGCTTCCAGCGCCAGTTCCGTCTCCTCGATAAAGGCATCGCGCTCGTTTTCCGGCAGTCGGCTCGCCACGGCCTGCGGCCCGTTGACCTGCGTCGCCTCGACCTCGTTGTCGGACCCACGTACCCGGTTGCTGGCCAGATGGTAGGAGCCGCAGAAGCTCTTGGAACGACCGATCGGCCAGGTGATCGGAGCCGTGTCCAGCGCCAGCTTCTCTTCGACCTCGTCCAGAATCTCGAAGATATCCCGGCTTTCGCGGTCCATCTTGTTGACGAAGGTGATGATCGGAATGTCGCGCATACGGCAGACCTCGAACAGCTTCAGCGTCCGTGGCTCAATACCCTTGGCAGCATCGATCACCATGATGGCCGCATCCACCGCCGTCAGTGTGCGGTAGGTATCGTCGGCAAAGTCTTCGTGGCCGGGCGTATCGAGAATATTGAAGACCTTATCATCATATTCGAACGTCATCACCGAGGTGACGACCGAAATGCCGCGCTCGCGCTCGATCTTCATCCAGTCGGACCGCGTCTGGATGCGGTCCTTCTTCGCCTTCACCTCACCGGCCAGCTGAATGGCACCGCCGAACAGCAGCAGCTTTTCGGTCAGCGTCGTCTTACCGGCATCCGGGTGCGCGATGATAGCAAAGGTACGGCGGCGGGAGACCGCCTCGGCAAGCGTTTCAGCCATTCTCAGAAATTCCTGTTGATTGGGGCCGTCTTTATAGATTTGGGGCCGGATATGCAATTGACCAAGACCATCACCGCGCAGCAAATGCGCCACATGAACACACGCGCCTCATCTCAGCCGTCGCTCAAGCTCGTTCGTCTCGAAAACGGCACGGGCATAGACCTGCCGTCCTATGAGACCAGCGGTGCCGCCGGAATGGATTTGCGCGCCGCCGTCCCTGCCGAAGAACCGCTCACTTTGAAGCCCGGCGCCCGCGCACTGGTGCCAACCGGCTTTGTCTTCGAAGTGCCGCAGGGGTACGAGGCGCAGATCCGCCCACGCTCCGGCCTTGCCATCAAGAACGGCATCACCTGCCTCAACACGCCGGGCACTGTCGATAGCGATTATCGCGGCGAGGTCAAAGTCATCCTCGCCAATCTGGGCCAGGAGGATTTCGTGATCGAACGCGGCATGCGCATCGCCCAGATGGTCATCGCCCCCGTCACACAGGTCGCGATCTTCGAGGTCACGGAAACCTCCGAGACTACACGAGGCACCGGCGGCTTCGGCTCCACCGGCGTGTGAGGCATCACAACCGCGCCGAATTTTTCTGCGCGGTATAAGTGAAATTGTTCACTTCCTGTTCTTGTTTTCCGTATCGTGTTGTGCAAGGTTGCATGGGCGGATATTTACACGCTTGATTGCGTATTGTCTAAAGTCCGCACATTGGGGGCTTGCATGGTTGCGCGTGTCAATACGGTGGCATTTCAGGGCATAGAGGGCGTGCCCGTCGAGGTTCAGGTCATGGTCGCGCCCGGCAAGGTCGGCATGCAGATCGTCGGCCTGCCGGATAAGGCCGTGGCCGAAAGCCGCGAAAGGGTGCAGGCCGCTCTCCACGCCTCCGGTCTGGCACTGCCCGCCAAAAAAGTCACCGTCAATCTGGCACCAGCTGATTTACCCAAAGAGGGCAGTCATTTTGATCTCCCAATTGCGCTCGGCCTCATGGCTGCCTTGGGTGCCATTCCGGCAGAAGCGCTGAATGCCTATGTTGTCTTGGGCGAGCTCAATCTGGATGGCACCATCGGTGCCGTCTCCGGTGCGCTTCCGGCTGCCATCGGTGCCAATGGGCAAGGCAAGGGCCTCATCTGCCCGGCAGATAGTGGCGGCGAAGCAGCATGGGCAGGGGCCGAGTTCGATATTCTCGCCCCCCGCAGCCTCATCGCCCTCGTCAATCATTTTCGCGGCACGCAACGCCTGTCGCGCCCGGTCGCCGCCATCCGCGCCAATCCCGCCAACCTGCCGGATCTCGCCGATATCAAGGGTCAGGAAAGCGCCAAGCGCGCGCTGGAGGTCGCCGCCGCCGGTGGCCACAATCTGCTGATGGTCGGCCCGCCCGGTTCAGGCAAATCCATGCTCGCCTCACGCCTGCCCTCCATTCTGCCGCCGCTCTCGGCTGCGGAATTGCTGGAAGTCTCCATGGTCCACTCCATCGCCGGTCAACTCTCCGGCGGCAAGCTGTCGGATCGTCGCCCTTTCCGCACCCCGCATCATTCCGCCACCATGGCAGCCCTTGTCGGTGGCGGCCTGCG
This sequence comes from Rhizobium sp. Leaf262, assembly GCF_001422245.1. Lineage (GTDB taxonomy): Bacteria > Pseudomonadota > Alphaproteobacteria > Rhizobiales > Rhizobiaceae > Agrobacterium. Next base: position 135,139 of record NZ_LMMM01000016.1, on the reverse strand, counting down.
CGCTAGACCCGGGGAAGCCTCGCTCGCGCATCATGGAGTGCTCTTTCTCGATGAATTCCCGGAATTTTCACCACAGGCTCTGGATGCCCTGCGCCAGCCGCTGGAAACCGGCGAATGCATCATCGCCCGCGCCAATCACCGCGTCAGCTATCCTGCCGAAATCCAGCTCGTTGCTGCCATGAACCCGTGCAAATGCGGCATGGCCGGCGAACCCGGCTTCACCTGCGCGCGCGGTCCGCGCTGTGTTACGGATTATCAGCAACGCATTTCCGGCCCGCTGATGGACCGCATCGATATCCGCATCGAAGTCCCCGCCGTCTCGGCCGCAGACCTCATCCGCCCCATGGCCGCCGAAGCCAGCGCCGATGTCGCCACACGTGTTGCCCGCGCCCGGCAAAAGCAGGAGGACCGTTACGCCCATGCTGGTTTCACCGGCATCCGCACCAACGCCCGCTGCTCCACCGCCCTCGTCGAAAAATTCGCCGAACCCGACGCGCCGGGCCTGCAACTGTTGCGCGACGCCGCCGAAAAACTGAAATTCTCCGCCCGCGGCTACCACCGCATCCTCAAAGTCGCCCGCACGCTCGCCGACCTCGACGACAAGGCAACGGTCACCCGCATTCATCTGGCGGAAGCGATTTCTTACAGGATAGCTGGGGAGCGGCTGACGGCTGCGGCGTGAGCAGGGGCGGGGACGGTAGTATACGGTAACAGCCGCGCCAGCCGCTCACCCCCCTCTGCCTTGCCAGGCATCTCCCCCTCAAGGGGGGGAGATCGACTCGTGGATGGCGCCCGGCCACATCAAAGGCTGCGGATAAAGCGGGGAGAGCGCGCCCAGCCGATCTCCCTCCTTGTGGGGGAGATGGCCGGCAGGCCAGAGGGGGGTAAGCCCCACCCTCCAACCTCACGATGCGCACCCCAAAACGCCCACGCCGAAAATACTTTCCAACCAAATCAATCCCTTACCCAAAACCCCGCGAAAAACACCAGAAATCCCCCCGCAACTTTCTCAATGGCGCGCGAATCACCCGCACACTGCTGACGTTCCGCCCTCGGATACACCGCAAGGCGTTGCGGCGAGGCGGAACCGGCGCTGGGGTTGGGAGGGTGACGCAAACCTTTCAACCTCGGGGTCGGGCAGCGATCTCCCCGGTGGGACGGGAGAAAGGCGGCGGCGGTTTCGGACCGGCTGTCGNGGTTGGGAGGGTGACGCAAACCTTTCAACCTCGGGGTCGGGCAGCGATCTCCCCGGTGGGACGGGAGAAAGGCGGCGGCGGTTTCGGACCGGCTGTCGTTGCCTTTCCAATGTCCGGACCGGCCCGGCATGTCTTTGYYSCAAAACACCGTTTCGGGTTTTGCGGGTGAGGTCATGGCGGTCCGGTTTGCCCACCACCGGGTGTACCGACAGCTCATCGTCCTCTGGTCGAACGCGRCCATGGGGATTGAAGCGAAAGTCAGGCGGTACACAGGAACACGCTGCATNGCCCACCACCGGGTGTACCGACAGCTCATCGTCCTCTGGTCGAACGCGACCATGGGGATTGAAGCGAAAGTCAGGCGGTACACAGGAACACGCTGCATCTGCCCYGCACCGTTGTGAAACGGCGCGGACGGATCGCAAGGSAAACCGCAGCCATSTGCGCTGTGGATCGCCCTTGCGGAGAACGGATCGATGGCTGCGGGCGCTTCGTCAGAATGAAGCCTCKCATCYTCGAGGGCAGATGTGGCCGAACTGGCAGGCGGCGGCTTTGGCAACGAAGCTGCCGTCACCCGGAGGGGTAAGGGTCGGACCTTGAACATGTCCGACCGTTCCAACGGCAAGGCCCCCTTGCCCTCCCGGGTTCTGCCAGCCGTGGCAAGAGGATCGCTGTTTGGCCAAACCAACGGCAAGGCCCCCTTGCCCTCCCGGGTTCTGCCAGCCGTGGCAAGAGGATCGCTGTTTGGCCAAAAGAGCTGAACGGGGCGCTGCGAGGTGCCATTCTCAGACTACCCAACGAGGCAACTTACAGCGCCCCGTCCGAATACCCATGGCCGAAAATGGCGATGGACACTGAGAGAAGGTCATGCCACGGGCAGGTGCTGCCGCGTGAACGGCGAAGCTTGGCTGAGCGGTGGCCGGGGTTTTTGACAGGATTGGGTTTGGAGGGTGTGGCTGGATGCTTCGAGGCCCCTGCGGGGCGCCTCAGCATGAGGGCGGTGGGTGTGGCAGCCTATTGCTGCAAATGACGTTGAAAGCACGGCACAACAGAGCAACCCTCATCCTGAGGCGCGGAGGCGCAGCCGGAGCCTCGAAGGACGGGGGTTGCGGGCTTGAGGCAGGAGTGCGTGGCTGGATGCTTCGAGGCCCCTGCGGGGCGCCTCAGCATGAGGGCGGCGGGTGTGGCGGGCCTCACCGAACCAACGTGGCATGCAAGCAGGTATGAATAATGCTTTGGATGATGATGCGGGGCAAAACGCAGCGACCCTCATCCTGAGGTGCCCCGCAGGGGCCTCGAAGGACGGGGGTTGCGGGCTTGGGGCAGGAGTGCGCGGCGGATGCTTCGAGGCTTTGCCCTTCGGCCAAAGCGCCTCAGCATGAGGTTGGTGGGTGTGGCGCCGCTCACCTACGAGAGGTCAGAGAGTAAGCCCCATCCGGTGCCCTCACCAAAACCCTCACAGCCTTCAAAACCCAAGCGCGACACCCCAAGCAACCGCTCTCACAAATCCCGCTCCAGCCGCACCTTCTGCAACTCCACCTGCATCGGTTCCGACCACTGCGCACCGCGCCACACAATCCCAAAACCACAGCGCTCATAAAGCCTGATAGCGTTCACGTTCCGGGCATGGGTCGCAATCTTGGCGATGGAAATGCCTGAACTGCGCATCTCATCGAGAAAGTGCTCGACCAGCACCCGGCCGATGCCCCTGCCCTGAAAAGCGGGATCGATCCAGATGTCGGAGATGTAATCGGGCGCGCCAGCGCGGGCACCCCACCCAGCCAGCGCACCGTCGATTTCAGCGATGGCGATGTCGCATTGGGTCTCGGCGGCAAAGCTTTCGAATTCGCCGCGCACGCGCTCGATCACCACGGGATCGAGATAGGCATCGTCAAAAGCGCTGCTGGATGTCCAGGCAGCAAAACCAACGAGGCCGACCGCTGTGCGATCGGCCTCGGTCATGGCTCGAATGGTTAGTCCGCTTACCACCACTTGGCAGGCGTAAACTTGCCCGCCGCCTGTTCAATCGCGTAAGCCGTCTTGAACAGCGTCTCTTCCTCGAACGGCTTGCCGATGAGCTGGAGGCCGAGTGGCAGGCCCTTACCGTCGAGACCGGCGGGGACCGATAGGCCCGGCAGGCCGGCCATGTTGACCGTGATTGTAAAAACGTCCTGAAGGTACATTTTAACCGGGTCGGCGGCCAGTTCCTTGTCGCCGATTTCAAACGCCGAGGATGGCGTGATCGGGGCCAGGACGGCATCGACACCTTCGTGGAAAACGTTCTCGAAATCGCGCTTGATCAGCGTGCGGACCTTCTGGGCCTTGAGGTAATAGGCATCGTAATAACCGGCAGACAGCACGTAAGTGCCGACCATGATGCGGCGCTTGACCTCGGAGCCGAAACCGGCGGCGCGGCTCTTTTCGTACATGTCTGCAATGTCCTTGCCATCGATGCGCAGGCCGTAGCGAACGCCGTCATAACGGGCAAGGTTGGACGACGCCTCAGCGGGTGCCACGATGTAATAAGCTGGCAGCGCATATTTCGTGTGCGGCAGCGAGATATCGACCACTTCGGCACCGGCGTCCTTCAGCCATGCCACGCCCTGCGCCCAGAGCTTTTCGATCTCTTCCGGCATGCCATCGACGCGGTATTCCTTGGGAATACCGATCTTCAGGCCCTTGAGAGACTGGCCGATGGCCTTCTCGTAATCCGGCACCGGCAGATCGACGGAGGTCGTGTCCTTGGCATCGACACTGGCCATGGATGTCAGCAAAATCGCGGCATCACGCACGTCGCGGGCGATAGGACCGGCCTGATCGAGCGAGGACGCGTATGCAGCGATGCCCCAACGCGAGACGCGGCCATAGGTTGGCTTGATGCCGACGGTGCCGGTGAAGGCTGCAGGCTGGCGGATGGAGCCGCCCGTATCGGTGGCCGTGGCACCGGCGCACAGATGCGCGGCAACGGCAGCAGCCGAACCGCCCGAGGAGCCGCCGGGCACGAGATTCTTGTCCGAACCCGTGGCGCGCCATGGGTTGACCGCTGGGCCGTAATAGGAGCTTTCATTGGACGAGCCCATGGCGAATTCGTCCATGTTGAGCTTGCCAAGCATGACAGCGCCCGCGTCCCACAGGTTCTGCGTGACAGTGGATTCGTATTTCGGCTTGAAGCCATCGAGCACATGGGAGCACGCCTGGGTGTGGACATCGCGAACGGCGAACAGATCCTTGACGCCCAGCGGAATGCCTTCCAGGGCACCGGCGTTGCCAGCGGCCAGCTTCTCGTCGGAGGCCTTGGCCATGTCGCGGGCCTTTTCAGGCGTGACCGCGACATAGGTGTTCAGCGCTTCATTGGCGGCATCGACTGCGGCGAGATAGGCGTCCGTCAGTTCGACGGCGGAAAAATCCTTGGCTTTCAGCTTGTCGCGCGCTTCGGCAATGGTCAGGCTGGTAAGATCGGTCATATCGGCAACGGCTTTCGAAATATTTCAAGATCGGACGGGCAGGAGCAAAGCTTAAAGGCTTACTCGACCACCTTCGGGACGAGGAAGAAATTGCGGTCGGTATTGGGAGCATTGGCGACGATATCCTCCGCCTTGCTGCCGTCGCTCACCACGTCCGTGCGCTTCTTCATGGCAACCGGCGTCACCGAGGTCATCGGCTCGACGCCATCGACATTCACTTCCGAAAGCTGCTCCACGAAACCAAGAATGCCATTCAACTGGCCAAGCATGACATTGGCCTCTTCGTCGTCAACGGCAATACGGGCAAGGCGCGCAACGCGCTTCACGGTGGCAAGATCAACGGACATGGGTCTACTCCGGACAAGAATTTTCCTACCCGCTATAATGACCGCGCCCGCAGTTCGCAACCATCATCGCCGCCAGAAACAGCGGCGAAAATAATATTCGCCTTATACGGGAACATTTTTTCACGACGCGAGTTTTCGCGCAGGGAAATTCCGTCCCTTCATTACAGACAAAGTCATTGCAGCAGGAAGCGGGGTTGGGGCCTGTTCGATTTATCAAGCGCCGTCGCGCTTCTCGATCATGCTGTTTTAACGGGGGTTAAACATGAATTTCGACATGTCAAAAGTGCGTCATAGCAAAGAGAAAATTTACGGATTTCTCACCCTGCTGATAGGATCGCTGGTCTGGCTGGGTCTTGCCGCGGCAATCCTCCACATTGCAACGACGGACAGCATAGCAATCCTTTTTGTTGTCCTGTTTTACATTCTCGTCATCTGGTTCTTCTCTTACGTCGCCAGATCGTTAGTCCGTGCGTACATGATCGGCCACTATGTTCTTGTCAGCGAAAAGCAGTTTCCGCATCTTCACAAAATGGTGGCAGACGGCGCGCAGAAGCTGGGCCTGAAAGAAGTGCCGCAGGCCTTCGTCTACAATTCCAGCGGCGTGATGAATGCGATGGCGCTTACGCTGGTCGGGCGCTCACGTTATATCTGGGTGACATCGGCCCTGATCGATTCTGACGATGAGGAGCAGGTGCGGTTCGTGATCGGTCACGAGCTGGGCCATCACGTCGCGGGCCATCTGGACGAACCTTGGAATTTTCTGCGTCTGCCCGGCCTGATCGTTCCGTTTCTGGGACAGGCCTATTCCCGCGCCCGCGAACTGACCTGCGACCGCGTCGGGCTTGTCGTTTCCGGTGACATGAAGGCTTCGCGCACCGCCCTTCAGATGCTGGCCTGTGGCAGCGCCAAGCTGAATGCCCAGATGAACCCGAATGCCTTTGAAGAGCAGGACAAGATGGTGCCGTCGATTGCCGGTTTTTTCCTGAAAATCTTTTCGCTCTACCCACGCCACACGCGCCGGGTAGCGGCACTGAGTGAGTGGAGAAGTGCGCTGAGTGGAATTTCGTCTGCGCCATCCCGCCCTGTTGAGACCGGACGGGTCGAACCGCAGGTCGCTTGAGGCGAACAGATAAAGAAAAGCCCGATATGCCATGCGCATATCGGGCTTTTCTGTTTTAGAACGTCAGCGTATGTCCGACGCTTGGCGTATCCACACGGCTCTCCGAGCCTTCCATGCCGGTGACGAATTTTTCCGGGGTCTGGTCGATTATGGGGAAGGAGCCGTAGTGGCAGGGAATGACATTGCGGAACTTGAAGAAGCGCTGGCAGGCAAGAGCCGCAACCGCGCCGCCCATGGTGAAGCGGTCACCGATGGGAACGAGGCCGATATCGGGTTCGTGCAGCTCGTTGATGAGCGCCATGTCGGAGAAGATATCCGTATCGCCCATGTGATAGACGGTCGGGCCGTCTTCGAAATGCAGCATCAGGCCGTTGGCGCTACCCAAAGAGTGGGAGACGCCATCTTCGGTGATCTGGGCAGATGAGTGCAAGGCGTTGGTCAAGGTGGCGGAGAAGCCATCGAAGGTTACCGTGCCGCCGGTCCCGGCCATTTCGATTTTCGATACGCCTCTGAAGTTCAGCCACGCAGCGAGATCGGCATTGGCCAGCACGGTCGCACCGCTTTCCTTGGCCAGCTTGATGGTATCGCCCACATGGTCGCCGTGGCCATGAGTCAGGAGAATATGGGTGATGCCGCTGGCGGCATCCTTGGCATCCTGGCCCGCAAAGGCGGGATTTCCGGTGAAGAATGGGTCTATGAGGATTTTTGCCTTGCCGGTTTCGAGGCGAAATGCGGAATGGCCGAGCCAGGTGAGTTTCATGGAAGTTCTCCTTTGTATTACCGATATATTATGACATAGGACGGGCCATACAACCGCCCTCGATAGAATTTGGAATTGCGAACATGGCCGCTGATGATGACGAATATGTGTATGACGAAGCGACCGGTGAATGGCGCCCGGCCTCAGAGATAGCGGCGCAGGCGGCAAAGGCCAATGAGGTTCGCGATGCCAGCGGTACGCTTCTGGTCGATGGTGATTCCGTGACCTTGATCAAGGATCTGAAGGTCAAGGGGGCGGGAACAACATTGAAGCAGGGCACGGTCATCAAGTCCATTCGCCTGACCGACAATCCAGAAGAAATCGACTGCCGCCACGATGCCATCAAGGGCCTCGTGCTGCGCACCGAATTCGTGCGCAAACGCTGAGACGAGCACATGGCGACACTGACGATAGAGGAACTGGCGGATTTTCTGCAAACGGGACAGGCCATTGCCGGGCTGGACCTGGGCACAAAGACCATCGGCCTTGCCATGTCCGATCTGTCAAGGCGCTTCGCCACCCCTCGCCCGGTCATCAAGCGGATCAAATTCACGCCGGATGCGCAGACGCTTCTGGAGTTTGCGCAGAGGGAAAAGGTCGCCGCCTTCATCATCGGCCTACCCGTCAATATGGATGGATCATCCGGGCCGCGCGTTCAGGCAACCCGCGCCTTCGTGCGGGCCATGAGCGAGAAAACCGACATGCCCTTCGTCTATTGGGATGAACGTCTTTCGACGGTTGCGGCCGAACGGGCGCTGCTGGAAATGGATGTGTCCCGGGCCAAGCGCGCCGAACGGATCGATTCGGCTGCTGCCAGCTTCATCCTTCAGGGTGCGCTGGACAGGCTATCTGCTCTCGGCAGAGACGGAACTTCGGTCGAGGACTGACGACCACACCACCATGCGGCGATGGCCTTGCGCTTGCGAAACCCGATGAGGGCGAAGACGATGAGGCTATCCACCGCTATGGCGCGCATGACCAGAGGCGGGATGGTTTCAGGCGGAATGCCCAGCACATTGCCGTAAATCTGGAACACCAGATCATGGGCCTGACGGGTGAGCATGAAAATGCCGAAGCTCATGTCGTAGTAAGACAGGCTGTACCAGCTGCCCAGCAGCGCGATCGGCCCGGCCCAGAGAATGAGAAACCACTTCATGCCATCTGCTCCCGCGCAAAAACGGTGTCAGGCGCGACAGCAAGGACAGCCCAGCGCAGGCACGCCATAAGGCACAGGTTCACTGTCGGGACATCGATGTCCAACGGCAGCATGGCAAAGAACGTCATCATGACGATCAAGGATATCCATCGGGTCACGGCGGTTCCTTTTCATACGCCCACAGGCGCATGGTTAATGATTTATTAACACAATGATCTCGTCCCTCCGAACGGGCAAATAAAACTTATGGATATGGTTAACAACGACGACGGGGCTGTGGATAACACAGTGGCGCTAGGCAACAACGCGTGTGCGCCCACAAAAGCGTCAAATATTATTAGAAAAATCTAAGGTTTGCTAATCAGCTATAAACGCCACGCACGATACGCTTCACGGCTGTGCCGATTTTATCCCAATCCTTCGCGCTTTTCAGCGCAACGCCAGCAAACTGCCCACTTATGACCGATGAAATGACGAGATGCTGAATGGCCGCGAAAATCACGGCGTTGACTGTGGCGGTATCCACGCCCTTCGGCGCTTCGAGCGAACCGCGCATGCGCTCCAGCCACTTGGCCAGCGCTTTGGCGCGGGCATCGGCCAGTTGCTTGACCTGCGGCGTGTTCTCGGACACCTCCCAGGCGATGATCTTGCACACCAAGGGATCGCTGCGCAGCGCTTCGATGTAATAAAGCGCGAGCTTTTCCATCAGGTCGCCATAGGTCAACAGAAACATGCCGCCGGTATCTTCTGGAATGCGATCCTTGACCCACGAACCGAGGTCTTCGCCAATGGCCGAGACCAGCCCTTCCAGCCCACCGAAATAGCGATAGATCAACTGCTTGTCACACCCCGCACGCCGGGCGACCGCGTTGATGCCGAACCCCTGAAACCCCTCCTCCGCCAGCAAACCCTTCGCCGCCGCAAAAATCGCCTTCTCCGTCGCAGCGCGGTCCTTGATACGCTTTTCGGGAGCAACGGCGGCAGCAGTTTCAACGATGGCCAGCATGATCGCGCGATTCTCCGTGTGGTGACGTGATCAACGGAGTTAGCAAAGGGTTAATTTATCGGCAATGCGGGGGACGGTTGGGAGATGAAGGTAGTTGTGGATGATTGGAACGGCTCAGTAAATTCGGCTTTATAGGCTGGCATAATCATCCGGTAGATGCCGTTCTAGTTCCATCGCATCATAGAGGACGCGACTAACACCCAGAAGCTTGGGCTCTATTTCTTTAAACAGGATTAGATGACGAGGACTTCGCACCACAAATCCATCGTGTCTTGCCCTATCCCGGCTGTGACGCAGATGGTAACTCCAAACACCCTCACCACATTCGGGACGGTTCTTGACCCCAATGCGCTTGGGATCAGACGCGATATCGCGCAAAGCGACGACCAGCAGTTTTTCGTAACGTTGCCGCGCCTCGGCCCCGAAAGTTTCGTTTGTCGTGTCAAGGATAGCAGCGATATCGTCCTGCGCCGCCTGCGAAAGCCGGATATTCGCCATTATTTGTCAGGCCCGATCTCGCTTGCCTAGTGTAGATATGACGTTCTCAAGCTCTTCATCCGCAACATCCAGAAAGCGCCCCTGATCGAGATCGCTAAAGCCGACTTTTGCTGCTTCCTGCAACGCTTGTAGCTTGGCCAGCTCAAAAGTCTCGCGTTGCTCGACTAGCCTCAAGCCGTCCCGCAGGACTTCGCTGGCATTTTGATAACGGCCAGACTTCACCAGCCCATCGATAACGCTTTCATGATGTGGGGTCAGCACTACATTACGTGTCGGCATGGATACCTCCGTCAGTTTGTGCGACAGAGGATAATCCGATTGGCATAATCTGCCAATCGGATTCTACCACCAAAATTTTCGATAGAATTAAGCCGCAGGCGGATACAGCAGATCGATAATATAGGTCGGGTCGAACCGGCTATCCAGCATGCCATAGGTATGACGCCATCCGCCGGCCAGGCGTGTCTCGAGGAAAGCGTCGGCGATGCGGCCGGCCCCGATGCGGCAGAGTTCGGCGGCGGCGGCGGCGAGAGCGAATTGTTCGACCAGCAGGCGGGCTGCACCTTCGTCGCGTTCGCACAGAGCAATGGCCGCGCGCAGGACTTCGGTGGTTTTCTTGCCGGATGGGCCGAGATCACGCTCGAGCGTTTCGAAGACGAGGTCGAACAGATCCTTGCCGCGCTGGAGAACGCGCAGCACATCGAGCGCCATGACGTTGCCGGAGCCTTCCCAGATGGCGTTGACAGGGGCTTCGCGGTAGTGCCGGGCAATAGGGCGGTCTTCGACGTAGCCGCTACCGCCGAGGCTTTCCATCGCTTCATAGATCAAGGCAGGCGCAATCTTGCAGCACCAGTATTTGACGATGGGCGTCATGACTCGAGCGTAAGCCGCTTCCGCCGGATTGTTGCGGGCGCTATCGAAGGCAGCAGCAAGGCGGAAGGAGAGAGCGGTTGCTGCCGCGACATCCAGCGCCATATCGGCCAGAACGCGCGTCATCACTGGCTGGGTAACCAAAGGTTTGCCGAAGACGTTGCGGCCACGGGCGAAATGCACAGCTTCCGCCAGCGAGGCGCGCATCATGCCGGACGAGGCAAGCGCGCAGTCCAGTCGCGTCAATGTCACCATGTCGAGAATTGTGCGGATGCCGGCACCGGGTTCTCCGAGCAGATAGCCGAAGGCATCCGTGAATTCGACTTCGGCAGAGGCGTTTGAGCGGTTGCCGAGCTTGTCCTTCAGGCGCTGGAAATGCAGGCCGTTGGCCGAACCATCTTCCAGAAAACGCGGCACGAGGAAGCAGCCCATGCCATCGCCCATCTGGGCCAGCATGACGAAGCCGTCGCTCATGGGTGCGGACAGGAACCATTTGTGGCCGGAGAGGCGATAGATGCCCTCACCTACCCGCTCCGCCGTGGTGCGGTTGGCGCGAACATCGGTGCCGCCCTGCTTTTCCGTCATGCCCATGCCGATGGTGACGGCGGTCTTCTGCATGGCGGGTTTTTGCGAGGAATCATATTTGCGCGACAGGATTTTCGGCGCCCATTCCTGCTGCACGCGCGGCGATGTCATCATGGCGGCAACCGAGGCGTGCGTCATGGTCAGTGGGCAGAGGTGTCCTGCCTCGAGCTGCGATGTCAGATAGAACTTTGTCGCGCGGGCCTTGTGTTCGTTGCCGCGCGTTTCAGGCGTGTTTTCCCAGGCGCTGCTGTGCAGGCCGGATGACATGGAACGGCGCATCAGCGCGTGCCATGCGGGGTGGAATTCCACCTGATCCAGCCGCTCGCCGCGTGGGCCATGGGTATGGAGTTTGGGCGTGCTGACATTGGCCATGCGCGCCAGTTCCTGCGCTTCCGCCGATGTCACATAGCGACCAATCTGGTCGAATTCATCGCGCATAGGGCGCGAAAGACTGGAGGTCAAATCCACGATCAACGGGTCTGAGCGATAGGCATTGATGCCGGACCAGAGGTTGGGCTGGTTCAATTCGGCAAGCTGTTCTTCGGTCCGGTTCATATTCGTCATCGCGTGGCTATATCGGGATTCGCATTTTATTGCATGTATTAGGTCTGGCACGGCTTATCGCATGCTTGCCGACAAAGCCACCTGTCTTTATAGACCCGGTGACTAAAGCCAGAGCCGTGCCACACGCTCTATTGCGACCCGGAGGACATTTTCCATGGTCTATTATCCCCACCGCCACCTGCTTGGCATCAAGGGGCTTTCCCATCAGGATATCACCACTCTTCTCGACAAGGCCGATGAGGCGGTGAAAATCAGCCGACAGCGGGAAAAGAAGACATCGACCCTGCGCGGGCTGACCCAGATCAACCTGTTCTTCGAAGCCTCCACCCGCACGCAATCGTCCTTCGAACTGGCCGGCAAGCGGCTGGGCGCTGACGTGATGAACATGTCGGTGGGCAATTCATCGGTCAAAAAGGGTGAGACGCTGATCGATACGGCCATGACGCTGAACGCCATGCGCCCGGACGTGCTGGTTGTGCGCCACTCCTCGGCAGGCGCTGCGGCGCTTCTGGCGCAAAAGGTGGCTTGCTCCGTGGTCAATGCGGGAGATGGCCAGCACGAACATCCGACACAGGCGCTTCTGGATGCGCTGACGATCCGCCGCGCCAAGGGTACGCTGTCTGGTATAACGGTGGCGATTTGCGGTGACGTGCTGCATTCGCGCGTGGCGCGCTCCAACATCATTCTCCTGAACCAGATGGGTGCGCGCGTTCGCGTCGTTGCGCCGCCGACGCTTCTGCCATCGGGCATCGCGGATATGAGCGTGGAAGTGTACCACGACATGAAGGAAGGCTTGAAAGGTGCCGACGTCGTCATGATGCTGCGCTTGCAGCGCGAGCGCATGTCCGGCTCCTTCGTGCCTTCGGTGCGCGAATATTTCCATTATTACGGGCTTGATGCCGAAAAGCTGAAAGCCGCCAAGGAGGATGCACTCGTGATGCACCCCGGCCCGATGAACCGGGGCGTGGAAATCTCATCCGAAGTGGCAGATGGCCCGCAGAGCGTGATCGAAAGCCAGGTGGAAATGGGGGTGGCCGTTCGCATGGCCGTTATGGAAACGCTTCTTCTTTCACAAAATCAGGGAGAGCGCGTATGAGCACCGTTCTCAAGAACGTTCGCATCATCGATCCGTCCCGCAATCTGGACGAGGTCGGAACGATCATCATTGGTGCCGATGGCACCATCCTCGCCGCGGGCAAGGATGCGCAGAACCAGGGCGCACCTGAAGGCGCGACGGTGCGCGATGCCAAGGGGCTTGTCGCCACACCGGGTCTGGTGGACGCCCGCGTCTTCGTCGGCGAACCGGGTGCCGAACACCGCGAAACCATCGAATCCGCCTCGCGTGCAGCGGCAGCGGGTGGCGTGACCAGCATGATCGTGATGCCGGATACCGACCCTGTCATCGATGACATTGCGCTGGTGGAATTCGTGAAGAAGACCGCGCGCGACAAGGCGCTGGTCAATATCTACCCGGCAGCGGCCCTGACCAAGGGCCTGCGCGGCGAGGAGATGACCGAGTTCGGCATGTTGAAAGAAGCCGGTGCCGTTGCCTTCACCAATGGCCGCAAGGCGCTGTCCGATACGCTGGTACTGCGACGTGCGATGACCTATGCGCGTGAACTGGACGCGGTAATCTCGCTGGAAACCCGCGATCAATATATCGGCCATGGCGACATGAATGAGGGGCTGTTTGCGAGTTGGCTCGGACTATCGGGCATTCCGAAAGAAGCCGAGATCATTCCACTGGAGCGGGATCTGCGCATCGCAGCGCTGACGCGTGCCAACTACCATGCCGCCAAGATCTCCGTGCGCGAATCCGCCGAGGCGATCAGCCAAGCGAAAGCACGTGGCGTGAAAGCGACCTGCGGCATTTCCATCAACCATCTGACGCTCAACGAAAACGACATCGGCGAGTACCGCACCTTCTTCAAGCTTTCCCCACCGCTGCGTTCAGAAGACGACCGCATGTCGATGGTGGATGCGCTGAAGGACGGCACCATCGACATTATCGTTTCCTCGCACGACCCGCAGGACGTTGACACCAAGCGCCTGCCGTTTTCGGATGCGGCCAGCGGTGCCGTCGGGCTCGAGACCATGCTGGCGGCAGCATTGCGCCTCTACCATAGCGACCAGGTGCCGCTGATGCGCCTGATCGACGCGCTCTCCACCCGCCCGGCGCAAATCTTCGGGCTGGATGCGGGAACGCTGAAGCCGGGTGCCAAGGCCGATATCACGCTGATCGATCTAGACGAGCCATGGCTGGTTTCCGAGAAAAATCTGGTTTCGAGGTCCAAGAACACGCCATTCGAAGACGCCCGCTTTACCGGCCGCGCCGTTGCAACCTATGTTGCGGGCAAGCTGGTATATTCCGTATAAGAAAACGACACGCAGGACCGAGGGGACCCCGCAATGACCGCATTGACTGACTGGCAGACAGCGCCTGCGCTTCTCGCCCTTGCTGCCCTCATCGGCTATCTGCTGGGGTCGATTCCCTTCGGGTTGATCCTTACGCGGGCGGCGGGTCTGGGGGATGTTCGCAATATCGGGTCCGGCAATATCGGTGCGACCAATGTGCTGCGCACCGGCAACAAGAAACTGGCGGCGGCGACGCTGTTGCTGGATGCCTTGAAGGGTACGGCTGCGGTTTTGGTTGCTCATGCGCTCTGGGGATACGAAGCCTCTCTGATCGCCGGGTTCTTCGCGTTTCTCGGACACCTGTTTCCGGTGTGGCTGGGCTTCAAAGGTGGCAAGGGCGTTGCGGTCTATATCGGCGTGCTGCTGGGAGCAGCACCGTTGATGATGCTGGCCTTTGCGGCGATCTGGATCGCCATTGCCTTCATCACCAAATACTCCTCTCTCTCCGCACTGGTTGCAATGCTTGTCATTCCGGTTGCATTGTGGATAGTAGGGCCTGAAAAGACGGCTCTGCTGGTGACGCTGCTCAGCGTCATCTCCTGGTACATGCACCGGGAAAACATCAAGCGTCTTCTGGCGGGGACTGAAAGCAAGATCGGTAAAAAGGGCTAAGGCATTCGTCCAGCCCTGATGGGGGCGAGACATGCCACATGATGGCGAAACGAAGCGCGGCATCGCGCTGACAGACAGGCAACGCGTTGCGTGGCTGCGGCTGATCCGCAGCGACAATATCGGTCCCGTCACCTTCCGCGAACTCATCAATCACTTCGGCAGCGCTGAAAAGGCGCTGGATGCCCTGCCCGACCTTTCGCGCCGGGGTGGGTCGGCCCGTAGCCCGCGCATCACGACTGTAGCCGAGGCAGAGCGGGAAATCGAGGCGGCGACACAATTCGGTGCGCGTTTCGTTGGTATCGGTGAGCCGGATTATCCACCTGCGCTGCGCGAAATCGACGGTGCACCGCCGATCATCTCCATGAAGGGATCGGGCCGCACGGCAATCCGCCCCTCCATCGGCATTGTCGGGTCGCGCAACTCCTCCATCAACGGTTCGAAGTTTGCGGCCATGCTGGCGCGGCAGTGCGGACAGGCGGGTTACACCATCGCCTCTGGTCTCGCGCGGGGGATCGATGCGGCCGCACATGCTGCCAGCCTTACGACCGGCACCGTGGCAATGCTGGCGGGTGGGTTGGATAAGCCCTACCCGCCGGACAATCTGCGCTTGCTGGGCGAAATCTACGACAATGACGGTGCCAGCATCAGCGAGATGCCGTTTGGATGGGAGCCGCGTGCGCGGGACTTTCCGCGTCGCAACCGGCTGATCGCTGGTGTTTCCATGGGCGTGCTGATCGTGGAGGCGGCCGACAGGTCCGGCTCGCTGATTACGGCACGGCTGGCGGGTGAGTTCGGGCGGCTCGTCTTTGCCGTGCCGGGCTCGCCGCTCGATGCGCGCTGCCACGGTACGAACCGGCTGATCAAGGACGGAGCGATGCTGGTGACGGAGGCTGCCGACATTCTGGATGCGCTGCGCCCCCTGATGGAGCCGACCCTGCCCGTTCAGCAGATTGCCAAGGAAAGTCCTGACGAGATGGACATATCGCCACCGCGAGATGACGACCGCAGCATTATCGCATCCGCGCTCGGGCCATCGCCTGTTGAGACTGACGACATCATCCGCCATACGGGACTGCCCGCCTCGACCGTCTATCTCGTGCTTCTGGAACTCGACATAGCGGGGCGGTTAAATCGGCATTCCGCGGGGCGGGTTTCTCTGGTCATGGCCGACTGAGAGCTTGCGGCGGCCCGACTGAATGTCGCCCGCCTCAATATAAGCCATTTCTATCAGGTAACATAGCATGTCCGCTCCCTCGCGTTCTGCAACGATGCGCAGTTCGGCGAGGATTTGCCTGATATAGGCGAGATTTTCCGCTGTCTGTTGATCCCTGCTCTGGCTGCTGTTTTGTGCACTCACGACGATAGTCACCTCGGTTGAACTCATGGAATGCAGTGTTCGGATAAGAGCACCGCTTAAGTTGAGCAACCATAACTTGTTTATCTTTAATTGCAAATGAGAATTCAATCCCCAATAGGTTGCATCTTGGTGTAATGGCAGAAAAACGCCCTTGGCCTCTTGACCCGAACGCATTACCTGTCCATGTCGAAATAAAGGTCGCCCTGTTGCAGGTTGAAAAGTGGCAGGGCATGTTAACGGGCAAGTTCCGAAAGAAGAAAATATGAATGTCGTCGTCGTAGAATCACCGGCAAAAGCCAAGACGATCAACAAGTATCTTGGCCCAGGCTATAAGGTACTCGCATCGTTCGGCCACGTTCGCGATCTTCCCGCAAAGGACGGCTCGGTGCTTCCCGATCAGGATTTCGAAATGTCCTGGGAGGTCGATCCCGCCTCGCAAAAGCGCATGAAGGAAATCGCCGATGCCGTGAAGGCATCCGACGGATTGTTTCTCGCGACCGACCCGGATCGCGAAGGGGAAGCCATTTCCTGGCACGTTCTCGATCTGCTGCGAAAGAAGAAGGTCCTGGGCGACAAGCCGGTGAAGCGCGTCGTGTTCAACGCCATCACCAAAAAGGCCGTACTCGACGCGATGGCCGATCCGCGCGACATCGACATTCCGCTGGTGGACGCGTACCTCGCGCGCCGTGCGCTGGACTACCTCGTCGGCTTCAATCTCTCTCCCGTTTTGTGGCGCAAGCTGCCGGGTGCGCGTTCGGCTGGCCGTGTTCAGTCGGTATCGCTGCGACTGGTGTGCGACCGTGAATCGGAAATCGAGCGGTTCGTCTCCGAGGAATACTGGAACATCTCGGCGCTGTTGAAGACGCCGCGTGGCGATGACTTCGAGGCCAAGCTGGTGTCTGCCGATGGCAAGCGCCTGCAGGGCCGGTCGGTGAAAACCGGCGACGATGCCAACCGTTTGAAGGCATTGCTGGAAGGCGCGACCTATACCGTCGACACGGTCGAGGCCAAGCCCGTCAAGCGCAACCCGGGCCCTCCCTTCACCACGTCCACGCTTCAGCAGGCCGCATCGTCTCGCATGGGCTTTGGCGCATCACGCACCATGCAGGTGGCGCAGCGTCTTTATGAAGGTATCGACATCGGCGGTGAGACCGTGGGTCTTATTACCTATATGCGTACCGACGGTGTGCAGATGGCACCCGAAGCCATCGATGCTGCGCGCAGCGCCATTGGCGATCAGTTCGGTGCCCGATACGTGCCGGAAAAGGCGCGCTTCTATTCCACCAAGGCCAAGAATGCCCAGGAAGCGCACGAAGCCATTCGCCCGACCGATTTCAGCCGTACGCCGGATCAGGTGAAGAAATACCTCGATGCCGACCAGTTGCGGCTTTATGAACTGGTCTGGAAGCGCGGCATCGCCAGCCAGATGGCGTCTGCCGAGATAGAGCGCACGACCGTTGAAATTCTCGCCGAAAACAAGGGCGAGAAGGCAGGTCTTCGTGCCGTCGGTTCCGTCATTCGTTTCGACGGCTTCATTGCCGCCTATACCGACCAGAAGGAAGACGGCGAGCAGAGCGAGGATGGCGATGAAGATGGCCGTCTGCCGCAGATCAATGCCCGCGAAGCCCTCGCCAAGCAGAAGATCAATGCCAGCCAGCACTTTACCGAGCCGCCACCGCGCTACTCGGAAGCCTCGCTCATCAAGAAGATGGAAGAGCTCGGCATTGGCCGTCCTTCCACCTACGCCGCGACACTGAAGACGCTGAGCGACCGTGAATACATCATCGTCGACAAGCGCAAGCTGGTGCCGCATTCGCGTGGACGGCTGGTGACGGCGTTCCTCGAAAGCTTCTTCACCAAGTACGTCGAATACGACTTCACTGCCGATCTGGAAGAAAAGCTCGACCGGATTTCTGCGGGTGAACTGGACTGGAAACAGGTTCTCCGCGATTTCTGGAAGGACTTCTTCGCTCAGATCGAAGACACCAAGGAACTGCGCGTCACCAACGTGCTGGATGCGCTGAACGAGGTTCTGGCACCGCTGGTGTTCCCGACCCGCGAAGACGGCTCCGATCCGCGCATTTGTCAGGTCTGCGGCACGGGCAACCTGTCGCTCAAGCTCGGCAAGTACGGCGCTTTCGTCGGCTGCTCGAACTATCCCGAATGCAATTTCACCCGCCAGCTGAACTCGGATGGTGCGGAAGCCGAAGCCGCTGCCCTGAACGAGCCGAAGGCGCTGGGTGCTGACCCGCATACCGGTGAAGAATTGACACTGCGTTCCGGTCGTTTCGGACCTTACATTCAGCGTGGCGACGGCAAGGAAGCCAAGCGTTCGTCGCTGCCCAAGGGCTGGAAGCCTGAAGATATCGACCACGAAAAGGCGCTGGCGCTCATCAACCTGCCGCGCGACATTGGCAAGCACCCGGAATCGGGCAAGATGATTTCGGCAGGTCTTGGTCGTTACGGGCCGTTCCTGCTGCATGATGGTGGTTACGCCAATCTGGAAAGCATCGAGGACGTGTTCTCGATTGGCCTCAACCGCGCCGTGACTGTGATTGCCGAAAAGAAGGCATCGCCGGGGCGTGGACGCTCCTCCACGCCTGCCGCACTGAAGGAACTGGGTGACCACCCCGATGGCGGCGCGATTACCGTTCGCGACGGCAAGTATGGTCCCTACGTCAATTGGGGCAAGGTCAATGCGACCATTCCAAAGGCGCAGGCGCCTGACACGGTTACGCTGGACGAAGCATTGGTTCTGATTGCCGAGCGTATTGCCAAAACCGGCACCGGCAGCAACGGCAAGCCCGTGAAGGCCAAGAAGGCGGCAGCGCCGAAAAAGACCACCAAGGCCGCAAGCGCCGATGGCGAGACAAAAGCCAAGGCGAAGCCTAAGGCTGCGGCGAAACCAAAAGCGGCTGCAAAGCCCAAAACAGCGGCCAAGGCAAAGGCTGCTCCTAAAGCGAAGAAGGCAGAATCTTGAGCAAAGCACCGCGCAAAACATCCGGTTCGGCGGGCGATGGCTTCGGCCGTACCGGTCGCGGGAAAAAAGTTCTCGAATCTGCTGGCATCATCCACGGCGAAGTTCCGCCGCGCGATGTGCTGCTGAAATTCATTGCCGAACATCCCGATCAGGCCTCCAAGCGCGAAATCGCCAAGGCCTTCGGCTTGAAGGGTGAAACGCGCATCGTGCTGAAGGCTCTGTTGAAGGAGCTTGAGACCGACGGCATGGTGCACAAGAGCCGCAAGTCGCTGATGCGTCCGGGCGGTCTTCCGCCTGTCACGGTTCTCGACATCACGACGCGCGACAAGGATGGCGGCCTGATCGGTCGTCCCGCAGAATGGCCGGAAGAGAACGGGGCGGCGCCTGCCGTCATCATTCGCCAGTCCTCTGCCGACCGCCAAAAGGGCAAGGCCCCGGTGGGCGGCATTGGCGACCGTGTGCTGGCCAAGATTTTCCCATCCAAGGAAGCGAGCGGCCCCGCCTATACCGCGCGCATCATCAAGCTGATCGACAGACGTCAGGGCGGATCGCTCGGCGTGTTCAAGGAAACGCCGGGTGGCGGTGGCCGGTTGATGCCGATCGAGCGTCGCGGCGATGAGATGGTCATTGATCCCGATGGCGTGGGCGATGCCAAGGACGGCGATCTGGTGGAGGTGGAAACCTCGCGCAACAGCGGCCGTTATGGCCTGCCGCGCGCCAAGGTTCTCTCAGTCGTCGGTTCTGTGGCATCGGAAAAGGCGATCTCTATGATCGCCATTCATGCGCACGGCATTCCGCACATCTTCCCATCCGACGTGCTGGCGGCAGCGGATGCGGCGAAGCCAGCGACGATGGCGCACCGTGAAGACTGGCGCAAACTGCCGCTGATCACCATCGACCCAGCGGATGCCAAGGACCATGACGACGCCGTTTATGCGGAGTTGGATCCCTCGCCCGATAACCCGGATGGCGTGATCGTCACCGTCGCGATTGCCGATGTTTCCTATTACATCCGTTCCGGCTCACCGCTGGACCGCGAAGCGCTGAAGCGCGGCAACTCGGTCTATTTTCCCGACCGCGTCGTGCCGATGCTGCCGGAGCGTATTTCCAACGATCTCTGCTCGCTGAAGGAAGGCGTGGACCGCCCAGCGCTGGCCGTGCGGATGGTCTTTTCCAAGGAAGGCCGCAAGGCCAGCCACACCTTCCATCGCATCATGATGAAGAGTGCAGCCAAGCTTTCCTACCAGCAGGCCCAAGCCGCGATTGACGGCAACCCGGATGACAAGACCGGCCCGATGCTGGAGCCCATCCTGCGGCCTCTGTGGCACGCCTATGAGGTGATGAAGATCGGTCGCGACCGTCGCCAGCCGCTTGAGCTGGACATGCCGGAACGCAAGATCATTCTGAAAGCGGATGGCACGGTTGACCGTGTGCATGTTCCCGACCGTCTCGACGCGCACAAGCTGATCGAAGAGATGATGATTCAGGCCAATGTCTGTGCCGCCGAAACGCTGGAGCAGAAGAAACAGCGTCTGGTCTACCGCGTGCATGATGCGCCGACCATTGCCAAGCAGGAAGTGCTGCGCGAATTCCTCAACACCATAGGCTATTCGCTGGTCAAGGGCGGGCAGGTTCGCGCCAATTCCTTCAACGGCATTCTGGCGCGTGCGCTGGATACGCCGCATCAGATCATCGTCAACGAGATGGTGCTGCGTTCACAGAGCCAGGCGATCTACAGCCCGGACAATATCGGCCACTTCGGCCTGAACCTGATGAAATACGCGCATTTCACCTCTCCCATCCGTCGTTACGCCGACCTTATCGTGCACCGTGCGCTGGTGGGTTCGCTGGGCCTCGGTGAAGGCGGCATCACGCCGCAGGAAGAAGCGACGCTGGCCGATGTGGCTGCCGAAATCTCCACCTTCGAGCGGCGCGCCATGGCGGCGGAACGCGATACGGTCAACCGGCTGATTGCGCACCATCTTTCGCAGCGCGTGGGCGAAGAATTCGAAGGCCGGGTCGGCGGTGTCACCAAGGCGGGACTATTTGTCGCGCTGCCGCAGTTTGGCGCTGACGGGTTCGTTCCTATATCTACGATGGGTACGGACTATTACATCTATGACGAGGCGCATCAGGCTCTGACGGGTGAAAAGACCGGACTTGGCTATCAGCTTGGCGATACGGTTCAGGTTCGTCTGGCTGAAGCCGTGCCGCTTGCCGGTGCCTTGAGGTTCGAGGTGTTGAACGAGGGCAAGAAGATGCCTGCGGCGACACGCTCCTTCCACAAGACCACGCGCCGAACGAGTGGCCCGACACCCGGCACAAGACCGCCACGCAGACGCAGATAACAAGTCCAGAGGACACGCGCATGACCACGACCGAGACGCAGACAGTGCAGTATGGTGGCAAACCGGAAGACCGTCCGCTCGGTCGCTCGATCATGCGCGGCATGTTGAGCCGATGCCCGGCTTGCGGCAACGGCCATCTCTTTCGCGCCTGGCTGAAGCCGGTCGATGAATGCGCATCCTGTGGCGCAGACATGCACCACCAGCGCTCCGACGACCTGCCGCCCTATATCTCCATCATGATCCTCGGTCACGTCGCCGTTGGCGGCTTCATGATGACCGATACGGTGTTTCTGGTGCCGATGTGGGTTCACTTCGCCATCTGGGTGCCGATTACCATTCTCGTCGCGCTGTTGACCATCCAGCCAATCAAGGGTGGCGTCATCGGTCTGCAATGGGCCTTGAAGATGCATGGCTTCAGCAATGAACCCGTCAAAGAACAGATAGACGGCTCCTCGCATTAAACCGAGTGATCGATTTGCTCACCCAAAAGCCTGATGACAAACCAAAGACAATGCGTCCCCGCGATGCGGCCTCAATTATTCTTCTGGACCGATCAACGGCGCGGATACGCGTTCTGGTGGGCAAGCGCAGCAGCGCCCATGTTTTCATGCCCGATGTCTTCGTGTTTCCGGGCGGGCGTCGTGATCCGCGAGACCATGCCTTACCCTATAGCGGCGATCTCCATCCTGTCGTCCTGGCAAAACTCGTGCGCTCCGCATCGCGCCCGCTGACGGCGGCTGGTGCAAGGGCACTGGCGCTGGCGGCCATTCGCGAGTTGCGGGAGGAAACGGGACTGAACTTCGGCGTTGAGAGCGCGCAGGCACCAGATCTGTCGCTGCTGCGTTTCGTAGCGCGAGCGGTGACACCGCCTGGGCGCGTGAGACGTTACGATACGCGCTTCTTTAGCTGTTTTGCCGACGAAGCAGGCATCGATCCCAATCGTATTGTCGATTCGGACGAGCTGCTGGAGCTCCAGTGGCTTGACATTAATGACTATTCCAGTCTGAACATGGCGCCTATTACACG
Organism: Rhizobium sp. Leaf262; assembly: GCF_001422245.1. Taxonomy (GTDB): domain Bacteria; phylum Pseudomonadota; class Alphaproteobacteria; order Rhizobiales; family Rhizobiaceae; genus Agrobacterium. The sequence goes on along the minus strand of NZ_LMMM01000016.1, from coordinate 112,835 downwards.
CATGGTTCTCGAAGATGTCACAAAGTTCATGATAGGTGGGCGCTCATTACAATTCGAAAGCCCGGTGCGACAATATTTCGAGCGTCGCGGCATATTTACTCGTGGCTTTCTATAAAAGGTTTCCATGTCACATCCCACTAGCGACGCCGACGATATTCACTGGCCATCGCTGATTGCCGCCATTTCCGCCATCAGCGCCGTGGGCATCGCCATCGGCCTGGGCCTTCCGCTTTTGAGCATCATCCTCGAAAAGCGCGGCATATCTTCCACCATGATCGGCCTGAACACGGCCATGGCGGGTGTTGCGGCAATGATCGCTGCGCCGATCACCAGCAAGCTGGCACATGACTGCGGCGTAGCGCGGACCATGATGACCGCCGTGGTCGTCTCCGCCATCAGCGCGCTTGGCTTCTATTTCGCCGATGCCTTCTGGATGTGGTTTCCTCTGCGCATCGTGTTCCACGGCGCAACAACGATGCTGTTCATCCTGTCGGAATTCTGGATCAATGCCGCTGCACCTCCCAAGCGGCGCGGCATGGTGCTGGGCATGTATGCAACGGGCATGGCCGTCGGCTTTGCAGGCGGCCCCCTGTTGTTTTCCGCCATCGGCAGCGAGGGAATCACGCCCTTCCTCGTCGGCTCCGCCATCATTCTTCTTGCCGCCATTCCCATCTATCTGGCCCGGCACGAAAGCCCGGACCTCGATGAAAAACCCAACCACCATTTCGTTCGCTACATCTGGCTCGTCCCGATGGCCTCTGCTGCCGCCTTCGTTTACGGTTCGGTACAGGCAGGCGGACTTTCGCTTTTCCCAGTTTATGCGACCAGAGAAGGCTTCAGCGAATCGCAGGCTGCGCTGCTCCTGACCGTCATGGCCATCGGCAATATGGCGTTCCAAATTCCCATCGGCATGCTGTCTGATCGCATGAAGGACCGGCGTGTTCTGCTGGGCCTGATGGCGCTGACAGGTGTCATAGGCACCATGGCTTTGCCCTTGCTGGTGGATAACTGGTTGCTGCTCTCATCCCTGCTTCTGCTCTGGGGCGGGTGCGTTTCCGGCATGTACACGGTGGGACTCACGCATCTGGGCTCGCGCCTCACCGGTTCCGATCTGGTGGCCGCCAATGCCGCCTTCATCTTCTGTTACGCCATGGGTACCATTGCCGGTCCGCAAACCGTCGGCATCTCCATGGATGTTGCAGGCACCAACGGTTTTGCCTGGGCTTTGGCGATGTTTTTCGCGCTTTACGTGGTTCTTTCCATTGCCCGTTCAGTTTTCGGATCAAATCGGACTTGACTTTTCGAGCGCGATCCGTAGTTTCGCGCCAGATTTAGCCGGGGTCCAACAGGTCCGCGGACTCACTATTTGTTAAAGGCAGGACGACCATGGCGAAAGCTACAACAATCAAGATCAAGCTGCTGTCGACGGCCGACACCGGTACTTTCTACGTCACCACCAAGAACAGCCGTACCTTCACGGACAAGATGACGAAGACTAAGTACGATCCAGTCGTACGCAAGCACGTTGAATTCAAGGAAACGAAGATCAAGTAATTTTCTTGATCATCGCATGCCAAGAACGCGCCCTTTGAGGCGCGTTTTTTGTTGCCTGATCTTCAGACACGACTGTTACCGAATGCAGCCACAGAGGCGCAGGATGCGACGCTGAAGAGGGAATGAAATGTCTGGAAATAGTGGGTCGACCGGGACGGCAAAGACGGCACGAGGAACCGTTCTAGAGCATCACCGGTCGACCGACCCCAAGACCCAGGAAGTGCGGCGGACCTGAGCACCATGGGGTATCTGAACCGACAGCCTTTCCAAGGAGAGGCAACCTGTCAAAAACCGAACTGTCTGTCAGCTTGCAGTCTAAAGTAAAGGCGACACATGCGGACGTTCTTGATAGGATGAAGTGTCGCGTAACATCTGAAGAAAATCAACAAATTCTTAATCGAATCACATTTCGACAACCGGATATGGTTAAATATCCCGCGATGAAACAAAAAAACTACTAATTTAAATTCGGATGATACACGCTGCTCGTCAGAATTGACGACCGTTTTTCTATCTCATTTACACTATAAAATTTACCTTACGCTACGTCAGGCGATCAGGCGAAGATTGAACGCAATAAAACGGGCTTTTCAGCTTACGCGGAATACTTCGCCTTACCTGCCGAAACACAGCGTCCGCGTCGTCGCATAGAGAATTGATGACGGTTTTCGCTTCGCGTCACCAGCGAGACCGCGTTCGCATCACGACTACGTCAAACAATGATTGTTGTTGTGGATAACCTTCTTCGTGACCGAGAATCGTCACAGGGAAATCAGGCAGCGGCAGCGACTACGCGGTTACGACCTGCGCTCTTGGCCTCGTACAGCGCCCTGTCTGCCTGCCGCATGAGTTGCTCCGGCGTTTCAACAGCGACAGCGTTGGTGGCGATGCCGAGAGAGGCCGTTATATGCAGCTCCTGCCCGGAGCGCAGAACAAATGGCGCACCTTCGATGATGGAGCGCAAGCGTTCTGCGACGGATGCTGCGAGATCGACGGACGTGTCCGGCATAACCACGACGAATTCTTCGCCGCCATAACGGCATGCCAGATCCGCACCGCGGACGGTGGACCGAAGCCTGGCCGCAAATTCGCGCAGCACCTCGTCGCCAGCCTCGTGACCATAGGTATCGTTGACCTGCTTGAAGCGATCGATATCCGTAATACAAACCGACAGCGGACGCTCTCGAAGTGCGGCGCGGTTGAACAGGATTTTCAGGTGACTATCGAGATAGCGCCGGTTGTTAAGGCCAGTGAGCGCGTCGATGACAGCCAGCTCCATCGTCTGATCGAGATTTTCGCGCAGCCGGTTGTTAAACCGCTTGCGCCGGATTTGCGTCAGTGAGCGAGCGACAAGTTCATTGGGATCGATTGGACGAATGATGTAGTCGTTAACGCCGAGTTCCAGCGCACGCACGATCATGGCCTCGTCTCCCTGCTCCGTAACCAGCAGCAAAGGCAGGAACCGCGTCCGCTCCAGCGAGCGCAATTGCGAACAAAGCCGCAGCGGATCAAAATTGTCGAAGTTGGAATTGACGATGACCATCTCATAGTCATTTTCAGCGGCCTCGAACAAGGCCGTGGCGGGTTCCGTTAAGGCAACGACCGTCGCAACGGGCTTTAACGCCTTGATGATCCGCTCCTGCGAACTTGCGCGGCCATCGATCAAAAGCACACGGCCGGGCTGTTCGATCTGCGAGGCTTCGGAAATCGGATCGCCGACGCCGATGGTCTGGGCGGTCTGAGCGCGTGCACGCAACTCGTCACTCATCGTCTTGAGGCGGACGAGGCTTTTCACCCGTGAAATCAATTGGAGATCATTGACTGGCTTGGTCAAAAAGTCATCTGCACCGGCTTTCAGACCGCGCACGCGGTCTGCCGGCTGATCGAGCGCGGTGACCATGACCACAGGAATATGGGCCGTCGCCGGGTTAGCCTTCAGGCGTTCGCAGACTTCGAACCCGTCCATATCCGGCATCATGATATCGAGAAGGACGATATCGACCTGCTCCGTATTGCAGATCGCCAGCGCTCTGGTGCCATTGTCCGCGCACAGGACATCGAAATATTCAGCCGACAAGCGCGCTTCGAGCAACTTCACATTAGTCGGGATATCATCGACGACCAGAATTCTTGCAGTCATGCACCCAGCCTCGCCTCACACGTCGCCAAGATATGTTTTAATGGTTTCGATGAATTTCGGAACGGAGATCGGTTTCGACACATAGGCTTCGCACCCGCCCTGACGAATTCGTTCTTCATCGCCCTTCATCGCAAAGGCCGTAACGGCGATGACGGGAATGACGTGCAGCTCGTCATCTTCCTTCAGCCATTTGGTAACTTCGAGACCGGAGACTTCCGGGAGTTGAATGTCCATGAGGATAAGATCGGGACGGTGCTTGCGCGCCAGATCGAGCGCTTCCATACCATTGCGTGTCTGGATAGTGGTATAACCAGACGCCTCGATCAGATCACGAAAGAGCTTCATATTCAGCTCATTGTCTTCAACTATCATGACCTGTTTGGGCATGGGACCAGTCCTCGTTTCACTTTGAAACCTATTCACAGACATATAGAGTGCCAGAGAAGCGATTCCATTATCCCCCAAGGATGCACGCTAGTGGGATTTGGTTGAGAAATAGGTAACTTCAGTAAACAAATGTCGCACGATACAAAAAACGGCAAAAAAGCCCCTAAAGACAGTCATGAAACGGCAATCGCCATACTTGGCTGGCTCGCCAGCGAGCCGGATATGCTTGCCAGATTTCTGGCCCTCAGCGGCTTGCAACCCAATATGCTGCGACAGGCGGTCAATGATCCCGGTTTTCTCGCTGGCCTAACGGACTTTCTCATGAGCCATGAGCCAGACCTGATGGCCTTCTGCGATGCCACAGGCACAAGACCTGAAGACGTCGAAGCGGCCTGGCACCACTATTCCGGACCTGGCCTCAGCTCTGGCGAATATTAACCGCCACCGCCATCCACCCACACGCTTCAGAACATTCCTGGCTTACGCATCGAGCGCGACTTCTGCATTAATCATTGCCCAGCCAAGTTGAGTGCCGCAGCGACGCCTTCCCCAGCCATTCAAGAACGTCATAAACTGACTGGCATGTAGGATGCACTCTTGAGCGCAGGAAAGCAAAGGAATAAGGTGGGTAACGTTCCCTTTTTGTTTCTGAGCCATGGCCCCAGTGATTTCGAGCTACGATCCCGGTTTTTGCCGTGACTGCCTTGCCGGACAGCGGGAGGGGTTGAGACGGTGTGCGCGATGCGGAAGCCCTCGCCTCGTCTTTCATGCGGAACTCTACGACCTGCCGATTGCCCACATAGATTGCGACGCGTTCTATGCTGCGGTCGAAAAACGAGACAATCCCGAACTGGCGGACAAGCCGGTGATTATCGGCGGCGGCAAGCGCGGCGTCGTCTCCACAGCCTGTTATATTGCTCGCATCCATGGCGTGCGCTCGGCCATGCCGATGTTCAAGGCGCTGGAAGCGTGCCCCCAGGCGGTGGTCGTCAAACCGGACATGGAAAAATATGTGCGCGTTGGACGGCAGATACGGGCGATGATGCAGGATTTGACACCGCTCGTGCAGCCGATTTCAATCGATGAAGCGTTTCTTGACCTGTCCGGCACCGAACGGCTTCATCACGACCCGCCTGCCCGGGTTCTGGCCAGCTTCGCCAGACGTGTGGAGAAGGAAATCGGCATCACTGTTTCCGTCGGGCTTTCTTATTGCAAGTTTCTGGCCAAGGTGGCGTCGGATTTGCAAAAGCCGCGCGGGTTTTCTGTCATCGGCGAGCAGGAAGCCTTGTCGTTTCTGGCGGCGCGTCCGGTAACGACCATATGGGGCGTCGGAAAGGCCTTTGCAGCGACACTGGAGGCCGATAGCATCCGGATGATCTCACAATTGCAGCAGATGAATGAAGGCGATCTCATGCGCCGCTATGGCACGATGGGCCAGCGTCTGTTTCGCCTGTCGCGCGGCATAGACGATCGCGATGTTCACACCAACGACCCGGCAAAAAGCGTATCGTCGGAGACGACCTTTTTCAACGACATATCCCGGCACGATGAGCTGGTTTCGATCCTGCGGTCCCTTTCGGAGAAAGTCGCGTGGCGGCTGAAGAAGAACGAGGTTGCGGGCCACACGGTCGTCCTGAAGATGAAGACCTCAGACTTCAAATCCCGAACGCGCAACAAGCGGCTGGAAGACCCGACACAGCTTGCCGACAGGATTTTTCGAACCGGCATCTCCTTGCTGGAAAAGGAAACAGATGGAACCAAGTTCAGACTGATCGGCATTGGCGTGACCGACCTTTGCAACCCCTCGCTGGCCGATCCGCCGGACCTTGTCGATGCCCATGCCGGGCGACGCGCGGCGGCGGAAGCCGCAATGGACAAGTTGCGAGACAAGTTCGGGAAAGGCGCAGTCGAGACCGGATACACTTTCGGCACGAAAAAATAGTCGCCCGACACACAGTCGTGATCGACATTTAAAAGTTTCCTTAAATCCCCGCTGTCATTCTACCTCCACGAAAGCCGCACTGGACTTATCCGGTTCTCGAGGCTCCCGCGCCCACTGTCCGGGCGTGTCTTGTAATGCGTTGGAGTGACACATGATGTTGCGTGCCTTTGTGGGAGCCTGTCTCCTTTCGACATCCGTTCTGGTTCAGACGGCGCTTGCGGGTGATGCCCGCAGCCTGCAGATCGTCGTCTCCAAAAGCGAGCAGACACTTTCGCTCTACGAGGACGGTGAGATAGTCGCCACATCGAGAGTTTCCTCCGGCAAGCCGGGTCATCAGACACCGAGCGGTATCTTTTCCATTCTCGACAAGCGCAAATACCACGAATCCAACATCTATTCGGCAGCCCCCATGCCCTTCATGCAAAGGCTGACATGGTCCGGCATCGCCCTGCATGAGGGACGCGTGCCGAATTATCCCGCTTCGCATGGCTGCATTCGCCTGCCGGCAAAATTTGCCAAGACACTGTATGGCATGACGGCACGGGGCGTGCATGTCATCGTGGCCGACGACCCAGGCGCTCTGCGTGCCATCGACCACCCTGCCCTGTTGCAGCCGCGAGACGCGCCTGCGGCAGACGGGCTTATGCTGTCTGATGTGGAATTGCGTCCGGCAAGCTTCGATGCATCGCTGAAGCTGGTGGAGGTTGCCGTCAACCAGACGACAAGCTCGGTCAAGCGCAAACCGGTCGCCAGCAAGGACCTCGCTCCCCTGCGCATTCTCATCACCCGGCGCGGTGACCGTGAAAGGATCATGGACGTTCAACGCCTTTTGACCGATCTCGGCTTCGATGCGGGTGTCGCGGATGGGTATGCCGGGACGATGACCGTCAGTGCCGTGAATGGCTTCAAGCGCTGGAAAGACATGAAGACCACCGGCCCGCTGCTGACCGACGCCTTCATGGATGCGCTTTACGCCTCTGCCGGCGCAGAAGCAGCGCCAAACGGCCAGCTTATGGTGCGGCGCAATTTCAAGCCGCTGTTCGAAGCGCCGATCCACATCAAGGATCCGCATATCGCGCTTGGAACGCATTTCTTCGAAGTCATTAATATCGACCAGGACCAGGGAAAAGCCGAGTGGAACGGCCTGACGCTGGACAATCATCTGCCGACAGCTGCACGCAAACGTCTCGGCATCGATGTGGCCGATGCACCGGGGCGCCCAAATTCTCTGAGCGCGGTTCTGGACCGTCTCGACATACCGGAAGGGATTCGCGACAGGCTGGAAAGCGAGCTGACGACAGGCAGCTCAATCACGGTTTCCGATCTCAGTCACGGCCTTGAAACCGGCGAAGGCACTGACTTCGTTACCATCACAAAGGATGGTCCAACCTGATATGCAGCAGCGCGGCGCGTGACTGCACGTAGAGCGGGAACGAAGTGGCTGCCAAGGCGTTCAAATGGCTCGGCAAGACAGCTTGGAGAGCCCACATGAACCTCAAATATCTCGCTGCGGCAGTTCTTGGACTGGCCTGTGTATCGGCCGCTGAAGCGCCGCAGAATTACAGCATCTATGCCGGACCTCCGGTGACGAGCGATCCCGTTATTCTCGATATTTACGACCAGGCCCTGGTAAGGTGCACGGCAGAAGCCAGCACGCCACCTCGCGGCACGGCATACGCCAGCTCATATTACTATAACGCAGCCTTGAGAGCGTGCCTGTCACGACAGGGTTTCATCGACAATGGCGCCTATGCCTATCCGACCAACAGCCTGTTTTGAAACCACTTTAAAAAAATTCAATAACAGGTTGCAACCAATCAGATAAGCTCAACATCGATCACACCTGATGCGGAGCGGAATGCAGCACCGATCTCCGGCGAGATTCGATATTTACCGGGCAGTTCGAGTTCGATCTCGCGCTGCCCGTCGTCCTTGATCAGAACAAAATAAACCGAGCCGTCGCCCTTGTTGAGGTGGTGCGCCAGCGCCTTCATCGGGCCGGAATCGCGCAAATAGACACGCAAGGCCTTCTGCATCTGGACGGACTTCTCCTCCAGCGACTGCGCCGTCTGAATGCGCAGGCCGATGCCTTCGGGGCGCTCTTCGGCCTGCACGGTGATGACAAGCGATTTGCCGACTTCCAGCAGATCGCGATACTGACCGAGCCCTTCGGAAAACAGCACGGCTTCATACTGGCCGGACGCATCCGAGAACGTGACGATGCCCATCTTGTTGCCGGTGCGGGTCTTGCGCTCCTGCTTGCCGGTCACGGTACCGGCCAGACGGCCAGCGGTGGCGCCCTGTTTTACCGAAGCGGTAAAGTCGGCGATATTCTGCACGCGCAGCTTGTCGAGAACGGCGCGGTAGGTATCGAGCGGGTGGGCGGTGAGGTAGAAGCCCAGAACCTGATACTCCCGCAGAAGCTTTTCCGAGGCGAGCCAGGGTTGATAGGCGGGCAGAACAAGCTTTTCCGGGCCGCTTGCACTGCCGGAACCGAACATGTCGTGCTGGCCGCTGACGCGGCGGCTCTGGGCGATCTGTGCATAGCCGATGATCCGGTCCAGCCCGCCGATGAGTTCGGCACGGTCCTTGCCGAAGCAATCGAAAGCGCCCGCATTGACGAGACTTTCCAGAACACGGCGGTTGATCTGTTTCGGATCGATCCGCAGGCAGAAATCCTCAAGGCTGGTAAACGGCTTGTCGGCGCGCGCCTCGACGATGTGGTCGACAGCCCCTTCGCCAACGCCCTTCAGCGCCGCCAGCGAGTAATAGATGCGGTTTTCACCCGGCTCGAAGCGGCGGTGGGATGTCTGCACCGAGGGCGCGACGATCTCGATGCCAAGGCGACCCGCGTCCTGTCTGAAGTCGTTGACCTTTTCCGTGTTGGCCATATCCAGCGTCATGGAAGCCGCGAGGAATTCGACCGGGAAATGCGCCTTCATATAGGCGGTCTGATACGACACGATGGCGTAGGCGGCGGCGTGGGATTTGTTGAAGCCGTAATTGGCGAATTTGGCCAAGAGGTCGAAGATCATGTCGGACTGCGCCTTCGAGACGCCGTTCTTCATGGCACCGTCCACGAAGCGTTCTCGCTGCTGGTCCATTTCCTCCTTGATCTTCTTACCCATGGCGCGGCGCAGAAGATCGGCCTCACCCAGAGAATAGCCCGACAGAACCTGGGCGATCTGCATCACCTGTTCCTGATAAACGATAACGCCCTGTGTTTCCTTCAAGAGATAATCGATGGTCGGGTGGATCGACTCGATCTCTTCCTCGCCATGCTTGCGGGCATTGTAGACCGGGATGTTTTCCATCGGGCCTGGACGATAAAGAGCGACGAGCGCAATGATGTCTTCGATGCAGTCCGGGCGCATGCCGATCAGCGCCTTGCGCATGCCTGCACTTTCCACCTGAAACACGCCGATGGTTTCACCACGCGACAGCATCTCATAGGTCTTCACGTCATCGAGCGGGATCGCCGCCAGATCAACGGAAATGCCCCGCTTGGCAACGAAGTCCACCGCGACCTTCAGTACGGTCAGCGTCTTCAGACCCAGAAAGTCGAACTTGACCAGACCGGCGCTTTCCACCCATTTCATGTTGAACTGGGTAACGGGCATGTCCGAGCGCGGATCGCGATACATCGGCACGAGCTTGGATAGCGGACGGTCGCCGATGACGATACCGGCGGCGTGGGTGGATGCGTGGCGGTAAAGGCCTTCGATCTTCTGGGCGATATCCAGCAGGCGGGCAACGACCGGTTCCTTGTCGGCCTCTTCCTGAAAGCGTGGCTCTTCCTCGATGGCCTTGGAAAGCGGGGTGGGATTGGCCGGATTGTTGGGCACCAGCTTGCAGATGCGGTCCACCTGACCGTAGGGCATTTCCAGCACGCGACCGACGTCACGCAGAGCGGCACGCGCCTGCAACGATCCGAAGGTGATGATCTGCGCCACCTGCTCGCGGCCATACTTCTTCTGGACGTAGCGGATCACCTCTTCACGGCGGTCCTGACAGAAGTCGATGTCGAAGTCGGGCATCGAAACGCGTTCCGGGTTGAGGAAGCGTTCGAACAGCAACGAGAAGCGCAGGGGATCGACGTCGGTGATGGTGAGCGCGTAGGCGACCAGCGAGCCCGCACCTGAGCCACGACCCGGGCCGACCGGGATGTCCTGGCTTTTGGCCCATTTGATGAAGTCCGCAACGATGAGAAAGTAGCCGGGGAATTTCATGCGCTCGATGACGCCGAGTTCGAAATCCAGCCGTTCGCGATATTCCTGCTCCGTGTAGCCGGGTGCCATGCCCAGCGCCGCCAGACGCTGATCCAGCCCTTCGACAGCCTGACGACGCAGTTCGGCTCCTTCGGCACGATCCGCCTCATCGGGATTTTCGCTGGCACCGGTGAAGCGCGGCAGTATGGGCCCACGCTTTTTCAACACGTAGGAGCACCGCTGGGCGATCTCGACCGTATTGTCGAGCGCTTCAGGAATATCGGCAAAGAGCGCGATCATTTCCTGCCGGCTCTTCAGGTAATGATCCGGCGTCAGACGAAAGCGGGTATCGTCGGAGACGATGGCGTTGTGGGCGACCGCCATCAGAGCATCGTGCGCATCATAATCGGCGCGTGATGGAAAGAAAGCTTCGTTGGTGGCAACCAGCGGAATGTCGTGATCATAGGCAAGCGCAATCATGCGCCGTTCATGCGCCTTGTCAAAATTGCCCTGACGCTGCAATTCAATATAGAGGCGGTCCCCAAACAGTTCCTTCAGCGCCAGCAGCCTGCGGGTTGCATGGCTGGCATTGCCGTCTTTCAACACCATATCGACCGGACCGCCCGATGCGCCTGTGAGCACGATGAGGCCGGAATTGTCGCCCTCTTCCAGCCATGCCTTGGTGATGTGAACGGAATGCCCCGTTCCCTCACCGTCCAGATAGGCGCGGCTTATGAGATCCACGAGACGTTCATAGCCCTCGGCGTTGGCAGCAAGCACGACGATAGACGGCAACTTGGCGAGATTGTTGTTGCCCCGCTTGTCGTCTGTCGCATCCTGCATGTCGATGGACATCTGGCAGCCGATGATGGGCTGCAAACCTTCATCGCGCGCCTTTTCGGAAAACTCCAAAGCGACGAAAAGATTGTTGGTATCGGTGATGGCGATGGCGGGCTGACCGTCGGCGACAGCCTTGGACATGATCTTTTTCAAGGGCAATGCGCCCTCGAGCAGAGAGTAAGCGGAGTGAACCCGCAGATGGACGAAGCCGGGCGTTTGCAAATCCTTACCAGCCATATCGCCGGTCGCTGAAGTCTCGCCCATATCATCAAATCCCGTCATTCTGAGTCAGCGGGATTTTCGGCTTTTCCGAAGGCAGAGTCTACCGCCTTTGGTTCGATTTACACGTCATTTCAGGATGAAACGACAGCGGCACATCACATCGAAGTGAGGATGACCGAAAAGCTGGTAACGAAGACGGCGATGGAAGCGAAGGCTGCGATGTCACGGATGATGTCAGTCATTTGTCTCTCCATACTCTTTATGTTCTAATTTTGTTCTCATTTAGTTCTATTGTCAACCGCTTATTTGTCACCCTTGTCTTGTCAACGCCCTCAGAGTCGTGCCGGTTCCGCTCTCGATTCGCTGCAAGCCGTTGAGTCCAAAACGAAAAACCCCGCGCAAAAAATCTGCGCGGGGTTTCAGATAGATTTTCGGTAACGCCTGCTAGTGGCAGAAGCCGATCAGAACTCGACGATCTTGCCTTCGCTGAGGGTCACACGACGGTCCATGCGGCCTGCAAGTTCATGGTTGTGGGTCGCGATCAGTGCTGCGAGGCCGGATTGACGAACCAGGGCCTCCAGAGCGCCGAAAACATAGGATGCAGTTTCGGGGTCAAGGTTGCCGGTCGGCTCATCGGCCAGCAGCAGAAGCGGTGCGTTGGCCACGGCGCGGGCGATGGCCACGCGCTGTTGCTCACCGCCCGATAGTTCCGACGGGCGGTGATCGCCCCGGTGACCGATGCGCATATAGTCGAGAAGTGCGCTGGCGCGTTCCTTGGCTTCCGCATGCTTCAGCCCGGAAATGAGCTGCGGCATCATGATATTTTCGAGCGCCGTGAATTCCGGCAGCAGATGGTGAAACTGGTAGACGAAGCCGATATCGCTGCGGCGGATCAGGGTGCGTTCCTCGTCCGAGAGATCGCCGCAGGATCGCCCGTTGACGATGACCTCACCGGCATCTGGATGCTCCAGCAGGCCTGCCAGATGCAGCAGCGTGGATTTGCCCGTGCCCGAAGGCGCGACGAGCGCAACGATCTCGCCGCTTCTCAGCTCCAGATCGGCGTTCTTGAGGATGGACAGACTGGTTTCGCCCTGCCCGTAGGTACGTTCCACGCCGGAAAGCTTCAACGCTGTTTTCTTGACCATGGTGTGAAGCAGTCCTTATTCGTAACGCAGGGCTTGGACCGGATCGAGCTTGGATGCCCGCCAAGCCGGAAAGATCGTTGCCAGGAAAGACAGGCTCAACGCCATGATGACGACGGTCATGGTTTCGCTCAACTGCATTTCCGCCGGAAGCTGGCTGAGGAAATAGAGCTGGGGATCGAACAGCACCGTACCCGAAATCCACGAGAAGAACTGGCGGATCGATTCCACGTTGAGACAGACGAGGACGCCGAGCCCCACGCCCGCAAACGTGCCGACGATGCCGATGGCAGCACCCGTCATGAAGAAGATGCGCATGATGGAACCGGAGCTTGCGCCCATGGTGCGCAGAATGGCGATATCGCTGCCCTTGTCCTTCACCAGCATGATGAGGCCGGAGATGATGTTGAGCGCTGCGACCAGCACGATCAGCGTCAGGATCATGAACATGACGTTGCGCTCCACCTGAAGGGCGGAGAAGAAGGTCTGGTTACGTTGTCGCCAGTCGGTGATATAAATCTGCCGCCCGGCTGCCGTCTCTACCAATGGCCTGATGCCATCGACATTGTCAGGATGGGTGACGAAGAGCTCAATGGACTGAACGATGCCTTCATTGTTGAAATAGAGCTGCGCTTCGGACAGCGGCATATAGATCATCGAGGCATCGTATTCCGACATGCCGATCTCGAAGACACCCGAGATCGTGTAGGATTTGACACGCGGATTGACGCCCATCGGCGTCACGTCACCTTCCGGTGATATCAGCGTAATCTGGTCGCCTGCCGTCACACCGAGCGATGAGGCGAGACGCGAACCGACAAGAACGCCCTGCCCCGACATAAAGCCGACGAGGTCGCCGACCTTAATGTTGCCGGAGACTTCCTTGATCTTCTCGATATCTTCGGCGCGCACGCCGCGGACAAGCGCACCGCTGCCCGCACCGCCACGACCTGATGCCAGCGTCTGTCCTTCGACCAACGGCAGGGCCATGGTCACACCGGGAACACCTGCGAATTTCTTGGCGAGATCGTCATAGTCCTTCAACGGCTGATCGATGGGCTGGACGATCATATGGCCGTTGATGCCGAGAATGCGGGAAATCAGCTCCGTGCGGAAGCCGTTCATGACCGCCATGACGATGATCAACGTCGCAACGCCGAGCATGATGCCGACGAAGGAAAATCCTGCGATGACGGAAATGAACGCTTCCTTGCGGCGCGAGCGCAGGTAGCGCCACGCCACCATGCGCTCGAAGGCCGAAAATGGTCGGGCGGCTTTATCCTTTACGGAAGAGCCTGCACCGTTATCAGCCTCGGCTTTTGCCATGTCGTCTCCTTATCGGCTTTTCAGCCAAGCACCCTGTTCATTGCCGCTTCGACGGTCACGGTCTCGCGTGCGCCGGTCTTGCGATCCTTGACTTCCACCTCGCCAGCCGCGATCCCGCGCGGGCCAACGATGACCTGCACCGGAACGCCGATGAGATCAGCCGTTGCAAACTTCTGACCGGCACGGTCGTCCGTATCGTCGTACAGCACATCCTTGCCGGCGTTGGTCAGCGAGTAATACAGCTTTTCACAAGCGGCATCACAGGCAGCGTCACCTGCCTTCATGTTGATGATGACGACATCGAATGGAGCAACCGATTCTGGCCAGACGATTCCGTTCTCGTCATGCGATGCTTCAATGATGGCGGGAACAAGGCGGGTCGGGCCAATGCCATAGGAACCCATGTGGACAAGGTGTTCCTTGCCATCCGGGCCCTGAACTTTCGCGCCCATCGGCTCGGAATATTTCGTGCCGAAATAGAAGATGTGACCGACTTCGATGCCGCGCGCCGACAGACGTTCGCCTTCGGGAATCGCGTTAAAAGCGGCTTCATCGTGCATTTCGGATGTGGCGGCGTAATCTGTCGTCCATTCGTTGAAAATGCCCTGCAGACCATCGACGTCATCGAAGTTGGTGTCGTCGGAGGGAATGCCACGATCGAGGAAGCTCTTGTGGCAGAACACTTCCGATTCACCGGTGTCAGCCAGAATGATGAATTCATGGCTGTGGTTACCACCGATCGGGCCGGTATCGGCGCGCATGGGAATGGCGCGCAAACCAAGGCGCGAGAAGGTGCGCAGGTAAGCGGTGAACATCTTGTTGTAGGAGTGGATTGCGTCTTCCTTGGTCAGATCGAAGGAATAGGCATCCTTCATCAGGAATTCGCGCGAGCGCATGGTGCCGAAACGCGGGCGAACCTCGTCACGGAACTTCAGCTGAATGTGGTAGAGGTTCAGCGGCAGGCTCTTGTATGACTTTACATAGGACCGGAAGATGTCCGTGATCATCTCTTCATTGGTCGGACCATAGAGCATCTGGCGGTCCTGACGGTCCTTGATGCGCAGCATTTCCTTGCCGTAATCATCATAGCGACCGCTTTCCTGCCACAGCTCAGCTGTCTGGAGCGTCGGCATCAACAGTTCAATGGCGCCGGAGCGATCCTGCTCTTCGCGGACGATCTTGTTGACCTTGTCCAGAACGCGTTTACCCAGCGGCAGCCAGGAATAGATGCCCTGGCTCTGCTGACGGACCATGCCCGCACGCAGCATAAGGCGGTGCGAGACGATTTCCGCTTCCTTGGGATTTTCCTTGAGGATGGGCAAAAAGTAACGGCTGAGACGCATGGGTGTTTCCATTTTGTGACGACGCCTCGCCTATGCGCGGGAATCGCCGGAATAACGGGATATTTGCGCCGTACATAGCGGTTTCCTTATCAGAAGGGAACCCGCTGCCCTGTGCGTAACGTGCCTGCCTATCGATTCCGCCTGAAGCATGATCCAAGCGGACAAATGAGTGGCACTCCTTCGCATTTGCTAAAGGGAGATTTACCTTCATGGCGCTTTTGCGACGATTTTGTGAGACAGTGTTCGCGCCTGAACGGTTACAGGAGGAATAATTTTGCATTAGGGCTGCGACATATTGCATCAAGAGGAATTTTTTGCCGACTGTAACAAAAATGCAAAAAATCTGATGACAATGATGAACCAATGGGCTAGCTTTAGCTCACAAAACAGGCAGGAAGTTTAAATTCTTGCCGATTTCGCGGTCAGTCTTGGGAGGATGAGATCTTAGGCGCGTTCATTCGCTGCCCCGGCAACGGTTACAGATCACGCGAAACTGAAAAACAAGGCTGAAATGCCTTGTTTTTTTTTGGAAATTCCAGAACCACAGTAAAATGATCGAAATAATTACGGCGGAACTGTGCTTGTCAACCTAACCAAAGGTTGCGTTATGCCTGTATGACGGGCAGACATGACAGTTAGATGACAAAACCTAGTCATAAACCGGGATAATGCGTGGCAGGTCGTCCATGCTGAAACCGAAGTACCATGTGCTGGCATACCAGATCCCGCAAATCGCCAGCGATATCACTGTCGTCATCAGCACGATCTGACCGCCCTTGAAGCGCGTTGGCGCGCTGGCGACCGTTCCCAGCGCCACATCCCCATCTTCGGACTGCGTGCGCAGGCCAATCGGCAGCACGATGAAGAGAACCGTCCACCAGACGATGAAAAATATGGCAAACGCCGAAAGCCACTGCATGTGATAATCCTCCCGTTACAAATCTCTGGACTTCTTTGTCTTCCTCATTCCTGTTCTTGTCACAGGAATGAGGGAAAAAAGCCCGCCAGCCCGCACCACGTCACACTTGCTCCAGCTCAATCAAAGTCCCGAAGAAATCCTTGGGGTGAAGAAACAGCACCGGCTTGCCATGCGCGCCGGTCTTCGGCTCTCCATCGCCCAGCACACGGGCGCCACCAGCTTTCAGGCGATCACGGGCTGCCAGAATATCGTCAACCTCGTAGCAGATATGGTGCATGCCGCCGGAGGGGTTCTTTTCGAGAAACGCCGCGATGGGCGAGCTTTCGCCCAGCGGTTCGAGCAGTTCCACCTTGCTGTTGGGCAACGCCACGAACACGACGGTTACGCCGTGTTCAGGCAAGGCTTGCGGCTGCGAAATCGCAGCGCCCAGCACATCGCGATAAATCGCGACCGCCGCTGCCAAATCCGGCACGGCGATGGCGACATGATTGATGCGTCCCAGCATGGCCCCCTCCTCTGGGAAAGCTTAGACTTTGGTGACGAAGACGGTCACGATCGGCTTCTTGCCCCAGACCTGATTGGCGGTGGCACGCACAGCGCGGCGGATGGATTCGCGAACGATGTTCAAATCTTTGCGGCGCGCACGCGGAATGCTTTCGACCGCACCCAGCACCGAGTCGTAGAGCGTGTCTTCCATCGCTTCGCCTTCATCATCGAACTCGGGCAGGCCGAAGGCAACGACATCGGGGTCACCGACAAAATCGAAACGACTGTCGAGCAGGACATTGATCGAGACGTGACCGGCAAAGGACAGCTTGCGACGGTCGCCGATGCCCATTTCTTCAAAATCGCCCAGCAGGCGGCCATCCTTGAAGATGCGGCCATGCGGTGCGTCATCGATGACTTCGGCAGGACCGGGTGCCAGACGCAGGATATTGCCGTTGCGAACCCGTGGAACCTGCCCGATGCCAGCCTGTTCGGCCAGTTCCTTCTGCGCCACCAGATGCGCGGCTTCTCCATGCACGGGCACCAGAATTTGCGGCTTGACCCACTCATACATCTGCAGAAGCTCGCTGCGACGCGGGTGGCCGGAAACGTGAACCAGCGCCTCGTTATCGGTCACGATGTGAACGCCCTGCTCGATCAGGCCATTCTTGATGTCCTGAATGGCTTTTTCGTTGCCCGGAATGGCACGCGATGAGAAGACGACCGTATCGCCAGACGCCAGCGCCACATTGCGCATTTCATCCCGCGACAGCTTCGCCAGTGCAGCGCGCGCTTCGCCCTGCGAACCGGTCAGGATCACGACAACCTTGTTGCGGGGAATATAGCCGAACTCGTCTTCGGCCAGAAACGGCTTGATGCCTTCCATGATACCGAGATCCTGGGAGACATTGACCACGCGTTTCAGCGAAGAGCCGAGCAGCAGCACTTCGCGCCCTGCCCGTTCGGCTGCCTGCGCGATGGAGCGGATACGCCCGACATTGGAGGAGAAGGTGGTGATCGCCACGCGTCCCTCGGCATTTTCGATGATCTGGCGCAGACCTTCTGATACCTGCTCTTCGGATGGCGAAACGCCATCGCGCAGCGCATTGGTGCTATCGCACATCATGGCCAGCACCCCTTCTTCGCCAATGGCGCGGAAGCGTGCTTCATCGGTCAAAGGTCCGAGCGATGGCGCATGGTCGATCTTCCAGTCGCCCGTATGCACGGCATTGCCGAGCGGCGTGCGGATGACGAGCGACATGGGCTCAGGGATCGAGTGATTGACGCCGATGGCTTCGATTTCGAAGGGGCCGACATTGATACGGTCGCCCGCCTTGAACGGCGTGATCGGAATTTCGGCGCGGGTGCCCTCGTAATTGCGCTTGGCTTCCAGCATGCCAGCGGTAAAGCCCGACGCGTAGACAGGAACCTTGAGGCTTGGCCACAGGTCGTTCAGCGCGCCGTAATGGTCTTCATGCGCATGCGTGATGATGATGGCTTTGAGGTTGCCGCGCTGTTCTTCGATGAAGCTGATATCGGGCAGCACGAGGTCGATGCCCGGCAGATCGAGCCCTGCAAAGGTCACGCCGCAATCGACCATGATCCATTGGCGCTTGGAGGCAGGACCATAGCCATAAAGCGCCAGGTTCATCCCGATTTCACCAACGCCGCCCAGCGGCAGGAATACGAATTCGTCTTTTGTTGTCATTACTCTCTTTATCCAATCATGCTTCGTCCCGCCGCATCTAACGACACGTACGAGCGAAGCGAAAAGCACCGTTCAGCAATCGCCTGAAGAGGGCCGGTGCAGGGCCAAGCAAGCGTCCTGCATTTACCGAGCAGCAGGAATGCTCCAGATTACCGTGTCGAACCTCGGCGCTCTCGCACCGCGCAGTTCAACCGAAAAATACGTCCCCGGCTGCGATGGCCCTCACAGGACCATCATCTTCTTCCAACAGAAGGAAACCCTTATCATCAATTCCGGCAAAACGCCCGCGGATAGAACGGTCGGGCAGATTGACCGTGATCGGCTCGCCGATGCCGCAAGCCGCAGCCCGCCACAGGCGCATGACCTCTGCCACACCCTGCCCGCGGTCCCATATTTGAAGAACGTAAGCGACTTCGCGAAACAGATGAGCGAAAAGCTCTTCCGGCGCACAGGCCGCGCCATGTTCACCGAGCCGCGTGACGGGATAGGCAGGATTGTCAGGCATATGGGCGATGTTGATACCGATACCGATGACGAGCGCCGTGCGGCCATCCGGCAAAGTTTCCGCTTCCATCAGAATGCCGCAGGTCTTCTTGCGTCCGATGAGAATGTCATTCGGCCATTTTATCTCAAGCGGCGCGCCACCGGCGGGCAGCACGGCCCCCACGGCGCGGTAAACCGCCAGCGCAAAGGCCAGCGGCAGGGAGCCGATATGCTCGATGGATGCGGGATCGATCAGAAGAAGAGAAGCGTAGAGATTGCCGGGTTCCGACACCCACGGCCTGCCGCGACGGCCACGACCGCCGCTCTGGCGGATGGCGGTCACCCAGAGATTACCGCCATCACCTGCCCTTGCGCGGGCAAAACATTCCACATTGGTCGATGTCGTCTCGGCCAAGGCTTCGTGCCGGAAGTCATCGACTGACACCCGGCCCGTTTTCATGCGTCTATCGCTCAAAAGAACGTCTTTGCAGCTGCGGTCACCGCGTTGCCCAGCACACCACCGAAGAGGATGAAGCCGAGAACGAAGAGGCCGGACAGCGCGTAAACGATGCGAAGTTCACCAGCGGCCTTTTCGAAGCCACCCTTTGCTTCATCGAACCACATGACCTTGACGATGCGCAGGTAGTAATAGGCACCCACGACCGAGGCGATCACGCCGATGACGGCGAGCGGGTAGAGATGCGCTTCGATGGCGGCCAGGAAGACGTAATACTTGCCGAAGAAGCCAGCCAGTGGCGGAATACCTGCAAGCGAGAACATCATGATGGTCATGACGAGCGCCATGAAGGGATTGGTGGAGGCCAGACCCGCGAGATCATCGACGTCCTCGACATTGCCGACATCCTTGCGGCGCATGGCGAGAATGCAGGCGAAGGTGCCGAGTGTCATGCCCATATAAACGGCCATGTAAAGCAGCACGCCGGCAACACCGGACTGGCTACCGGCGGCAAGACCCACCAGCGCATAACCCATGTGGCTGATGGACGAATAGGCCATCAGACGCTTGATGTTGCGCTGACCGATGGCCGCGAAGGCGCCGAGCAGCATGGAGGCGATGGAAACGAAAACTACGATCTGCTGCCAGTCGGCAAAGACAGGCTGGAACGCATCGACAACGATACGAACGAAGATCGCCATGGCGCCGACCTTTGGTGCAGCCGCCAGGAACGCCGTGACCGTTGTGGGTGCACCTTCATAAACGTCTGGCGTCCACATATGGAATGGAACGGCAGAGATCTTGAACGCCAGACCGGCAAGCACGAAGACCAGACCGAAAACAAGGCCGAGCGAGCGTGTCTCAGACGACAGAACGGCGGCGATTTCATTGAAGCCGGTGTTGCCGGTAAAGCCATAGACCAGCGACATGCCGTAGAGCAGCATGCCCGACGATAGCGCGCCGAGAACGAAATATTTCAGACCGGCTTCCGTCGAGCGCAGGCTTTCGCGGTTGATGGCGCAGATGACGTAAAGCGCCAGCGACTGCAGTTCCAGCGCCATGTAAAGCGAGATCAGGTTGTTGGCCGAGATCATCAGCAGAATGCCGAGCGTGGCGAGAACCAGCAACACGGGGAATTCGAAACGACCGATCGGCTCCACGCGGCTGTGACCGACCGACAGGATCATGGCGACGATGGCACCGATCAGCGCCAGCACCTTCATGAAGTTGCCGAAGGCGTCAGCGACGTAAACGCCACCGAAGGCCTCACCGGTGGCCGGTGCAAAGATGATCCACAGCCCGACGACGACCAGCAGTGCTACGGAAAGTCCCGTAACCGTATTGGTCGACTTGTCCCCGGAGAAGACCCCAATCATGAGCAGCACCAGAGCGCCGACCGCAAGGATCAGCTCGGGCGTCGCGATGCGCAGACTGGCAAAAAGAATTTCAGCGGTCATGTCCTACGGGTCCTGTCGTCAGTTCAGAGAAAGCGCAACATTCTGCGCTGCCTGCAATGCGGCCGTATAATTATTGATCAGAAGGTCCACCGACGCTGCCGTAGCATCGAAGACCGGTGCCGGATAGACGCCGAAGAAAATCGTCAGCACCACCAGCGGATAGAGAATGACCTTTTCGCGCGTCGAAAGGTCGAGCATGGACTTCAGGCTTTCCTTTTCCAGCGCACCGAAAATGACGCGGCGATAGAGCCACAGGGCGTAGGAGGCGGAAAGGATAACACCCGTTGCCGCGAATAGCGCAACCCAGGTGTTGGCGCGGAAGACGCCCACGATCGTCAGGAATTCACCGACGAAGCCGGATGTGCCGGGCAGACCGACATTGGCCATGGTGAAGACCATGAAGGCGACGGCATATTTCGGCATGTTGTTGACGAGACCGCCGTAAGCGGAAATCTCGCGGGTGTGCAGACGGTCATAGACGACGCCGACGCAGAGGAAGAGCGCACCGGAGACGATACCGTGCGACAGCATCTGGAAGATCGCACCCTGCACGCCCTGAACATTGGCGGCGAAGATACCCATGGTCACGTAGCCCATGTGGGCAACCGACGAATAGGCGATCAGCTTCTTGATGTCGTCCTGCATCATGGCAACCAGAGAGGTGTAGATGATGGCGAGAACCGACAGCGTGAAGACGAAGGGCGCAAAATAGTCCGAGGCAAGCGGGAACATCGACAGCGAGAAGCGGATGAAACCATAACCACCGAGCTTCAGCATGACACCGGCCAGAATGACCGACCCTGCGGTCGGGGCCTGAACGTGCGCATCGGGAAGCCAGGTGTGGACAGGCCACATCGGCATCTTGACCGCAAAGGCCGCAAAGCAGGCGAGCCAGAGCCACGTCTGCATGCCAGCCGGGAAGCCATGCTTCAGCAGTTCCGTCATGTCCGTCGTACCAGCCTGCCAGTACATCGCCATGATGGCGAGCATGGTCAGAACCGAACCCAGCAGCGTGTAGAGGAAGAACTTGTAGGAGGCGTAAACGCGATCCTTGCCGCCCCACACACCGATGATGATGAACATCGGAATGAGCGTTGCTTCGAAGAAGACATAGAAGAGAACCGTATCGAGCGCGACAAACACGCCGACCATGACCACTTCCAGAAGCAGGAAGGCGATCATATATTCCTTTATACGCTTCTCGATCGCGTTCCAGCTGGCCAGAACGCAGAAGGGCATCAAGAACGTCGTCAGGATGACGAACAGCATGGAGATGCCGTCGACACCCAGGTGATAGGCAGCAATATCACCGAACCATGCGTGCTTTTCCACCATCTGGAAGCCCGGGTTCGAATTGTCGAAACCGATCCAGACGAAGAGCGAGACGATGAAGGTGAAGACGGTCGTCAGCAGCGAAACGTTGAGAACGTTGCGGCGTCCGAACGGACCGTTCGCATTGGTCAGAAGCAGGAGCACCACGCCGACGAGCGGCAGGAAGGTGACCGTTGAAAGAATAGGCCAATCGGTCATTACAGGGCACTCCCGAGCATCATCCATGTGACAAGCCCGGCAATACCAATCAGCATCGCGAAGGCATAATGATAGAGGTAACCGGATTGCAGGCGAACGACGCGGTTGGTCACATCAGCCACGCGTGCGGCAATACCGTTGGGTCCGTAGTGGTCGATAACCGCGACGTCACCCTTCTTCCACAGGAAGCGGCCAAGCGCCTTTGCGGAACGAACGAAGAGGAAGTCGTAGAGTTCGTCGAAATACCACTTGTTGAGCAGGAACTGGTAAAGGCCACGGTTGGTCTCGGCCAGGCGCTTCGGCGTCTCAGGCGACTTGATGTAGAAGTACCATGCGGTGACGAAACCAAGCGCCATGGCGACGAACGGGCTCCACTTGACCCACAATGGAACGTGGTGGAACTCTTCGAGGATTTCGTTGGATGGAAGCGTGAAGAGTGCGCCCTTCCAGAATTCCGCATATTCATGGCCGAAGAAATAGCCTTCGAACACGACACCGGCGAGCACTGCACCGACCGTCAGAACGAAAAGCGGAATCAGCATCACCATCGGCGATTCATGGACGTGGTGCATGACATCTGCGGAAGCGCGCGGCTTGCCGAAGAAGGTCAGGAACGCCAGACGCCAGGAATAGAAGCTGGTGAACAACGCCGCGACGACCAGAAGCACGAAGGCGAAACCTGCGACCGCATTGTGTGAAGCATAGGCGGATTCGATGATCACGTCCTTGGAGAAGAAGCCCGCAAAGCCGATCATCGTGCCGGGAATACCAACGCCTGTCAGCGCCAGGGTGCCGACCGTCATCGTCCAGAAGGTGATGGGGATGTGCTTGCGCAGACCGCCCATGTGACGCATGTCCTGCTCGCCATCCACAGCGTGAATGACCGAACCGGCGCAAAGGAACAGCAGCGCCTTGAAGAAGGCGTGCGTGAAGAGGTGGAATACGGCAGCGCCATAAGCACCAGCACCGAGCGCCACGAACATGTAACCGAGCTGCGAGCAGGTCGAATAGGCAATGACGCGCTTGATATCGTTCTGAACCAGACCGACCGTTGCGGCAAAGAAAGCCGTGATCGCGCCAATCAGCATCACGAAAGTCAGGGCATCCTGCGACAGTTCGAAAATCGGCGACATGCGCGCAACGAGGAAGACACCAGCCGTGACCATGGTTGCGGCGTGGATAAGCGCCGAAACAGGTGTCGGGCCTTCCATCGCGTCCGGCAGCCATGTGTGCAGCAGGAACTGCGCCGACTTACCCATGGACCCCATGAACAGCAGCAGGCAAACGCCGGTGATGGCATGGGCCTTGTCCAGCTGCATGCCGAACAGGTTGATCACGACATCCGTCGATGCTGCGCCATCGGCAGGCAGATAGGTGCCAGCGGCTGCGAAGATCGTTTCGAAATTGACCGAGCCGAACAGCACGAACAGGCCGGAAATGCCGAGGATGAAGCCGAAGTCACCGACGCGGTTGACGATGAAGGCCTTCATGGCGGCAGCAGAAGCGGATGGCTTTTTGTACCAGAAACCGATCAGCAGATAGGACGCCAGACCAACACCTTCCCAGCCGAAGAACATCTGCAACAGGTTGTCGGATGTGACCAACATGAGCATGGCGAAAGTAAAGAGCGACAGGTAGGCGAAGAAGCGTGGACGATGCGGATCGTGGTGCATGTAGCCGATGGAATACAGATGCACGAGACAGGACACCGTGTTGACCACGACGAACATGACGGCCGTCAGCGTATCGATACGGAAGGCCCATTCGACATCGATGCCGCCGGACTGGATCCAGCGCAGCACGGTCACCTTGATGACTTCGCCTGCTTCATGGGTCAGCAGCGCAACATCAATGAACACGATCCAGGACAGGATCGCGACGACGATCATCAGGCCGGTTGTGACATATTCCGAGGCTTTGGCACCGATGGAGCGACCGAAAAGGCCAGCGATCAGGAAGCCGATCAGCGGAAGAAAGACGATAGCTTTGTAGATCATAGCCTTATCAGCCCTTCATCATATTGACGTCTTCCACGGCAATCGATCCGCGGTTGCGATAGAAGACAACGAGTATTGCAAGACCGATGGCCGCTTCCGCAGCAGCGACGGTCAGAATGAACAATGCGAAGACCTGGCCGACGATATCGTTGAGGAACGACGAGAACGCTACCATGTTGAGGTTGACCGCAAGCAGGATGAGTTCGATCGACATGAGGATGACGATGACGTTCTTACGGTTGAGAAAGATACCGAAGATGCCGATCGTGAAGAGGACCGCGCTGACCGTGAGGTAATGGGAAAGACCGATTTCCATATTCTATGTTCCTTGGATCCGTTCGCCTCAGATGCCCTGACCCGGCTTGACCTTGACCGTAGTCACGGCAGTCTTGGGGTCGCGACCAACCTGCTTGGAGATGTCCTGACGCTTGATATCGGTGCGGTGGCGCAACGTCAGCACGATGGCGCCGATCATGGCCACCAGCAGCACGAGACCGGCCAGCTGGAAGAAGTAGACGTAGTTCGTGTAGAGAACGTCACCGAGTGCTGCCGTGTTGGCGCGCTCCAGCGGGTTCGGGATCGGCATGGTGATCGATTTGGCCGCCTGCGGGTTGAGCACGCTGCCGCCCACGACGATGATGAGTTCTGCAGCCAGAATGATGCCGATCAGCGCGCCGATGGGCGCATATTGCAGCACGCCGGAGCGCAGCTCGGCAAAGTCCACATCCAGCATCATGACGACGAAGAGGAACAGTACCGCCACAGCGCCGACATAAACCACCAGCAAGATCATGGCGAGGAATTCAGCGCCCGTCAGCAGGAAGAGAGCGGCTGCGTTGAAAAAGGTCAAAATGAGGAAGAGAACCGAATGAACGGGGTTCTTCGAAGCAATGACCATGAACGCAGACGCCACGGCGACGAAAGCGAAGATGTAAAAGAATACAGCGTGCAGACCCATGTTGGTGCCTTTTTGTCCTCACCGGACAAACGCGACCCTGAAGCCGCATGCCCGTTTCGTTCCCGCCAGCGATAACCGACGGGCATTGACTGTTTTACCCTCTCCGAAGCAGCGCTCCGAAGACATCATGCTGCCTTAACGGTAAGGCGCATCCAGAGCAAGGTTGCGAGCGATTTCACGTTCCCAACGGTCGCCATTATCGAGAAGCCGTTGCTTGTCGAAATACAGCTCCTCGCGGGTTTCCGTGGCGAATTCGAAGTTCGGGCCTTCGACGATGGCATCGACCGGGCATGCTTCCTGGCAGAAGCCGCAATAAATGCACTTCACCATGTCGATATCGTAACGAACCGTGCGGCGCGTGCCATCGTTGCGGCGTGGGCCGGCTTCGATGGTAATGGCCTGGGCAGGACAGATCGCTTCGCACAGCTTGCAGGCGATGCAGCGTTCTTCACCGTTGGGATAACGGCGCAGAGCATGTTCGCCCCGGAAGCGCGGGCTGACCGGTCCCTTTTCGAAGGGGTAGTTCACCGTTGCCTTCTGTTTGAAGAAGTGACGCATCGTCAAGAAAATGGCGCCAACGAATTCCTTGAGGAACAGTGAATTGACGGCTTGGGAAAGACTGGCCATCTCAACCTCCAAATCTGCAAGCGAGGACTGCGGACATCTTATGCGCCCGCCGTCAGCTTGAGTACGAATGCAACAATCACGACCATGGCGAGCGACAGCGGCAGGAAGACCTTCCAGCCAAGGCGCATCAACTGGTCATAGCGGTAACGCGGGACGAATGCCTTCACCAGACCGAACATGAAGAACACCATGCCACCCTTGAGGATGAACCAGATGATACCCGGTACCCAGTTGAGGAACCAGACATCCACGATGGGAAGCCAGCCGCCCAGGAACAGGATGGTCGTCAGGCAGCACATCAGAACGATGGCAGCATATTCGCCCAGCATGAACATCATGTACGGGGTGGAGCCATACTCCACCATGTGACCGGCCACAAGTTCCGATTCCGCTTCGGGCAGATCGAAGGGTGGACGGTTGGTTTCAGCCAGGGCCGAAATGAAGAAGATGATGAACATGGGGAAGAGCGGCAACCAGTGCCAATCCAGGAACGATGCCGGCAGGCCGAGCGACGTGCCGATGCCCGAATGCTGCGCGTTGACAATGTCAGTCAGGTTCAGCGAACCGACGCAGAGCAGAACGGTGACGATGACGAGGCCGATGGAGACTTCGTAGGACACCATCTGCGCGGCAGAACGAAGCGCGCCGAGGAACGGATACTTCGAGTTCGAAGCCCAGCCACCCATGATGATGCCATAGACTTCCAGCGACGAGATCGCGAAGATGTAGAGAATGCCGACATTGATATTGGCGATGACCCAGCCCTGATTGAACGGGATCACGGCATAGGTGGCCAGAGCCAGCGTCACGGCAACCAGCGGCGCCAGCAGGAAAACGGCCTTGTTGGCACCGGATGGAATGACCGGCTCTTTCAGAATGAACTTCAAAAGGTCGGCGAAAGACTGGAAGAGACCGAAGGGACCAACGACGTTGGGACCACGGCGCAGCTGGACAGCCGCCCAGATCTTACGGTCTGCGAGCAGAAGGAAGGCGATCGACACCAGCAACAAAACGAGAAGAAGCAGGGACTGGCCGACAATAATCAGCGCTGGCCAGACGTAGCTCCAGAAAAACGATTCCATAGTCCCCTACCCTTACTCTGCCGCAGCCTTGAAATTGTTGCGGGCCAATGCGGAACATTCGGCCATGACGGCGGACGCTCTCGCAATCGGGTTCGTCAAATAAAAGTCCTTAACCGGCGAGGCAAAGCCCGCCTTGTTCAGGGTGCCAGCCTGTGTGGCCAGCGTTTCAATCGCTGCTGCGTCGGACACGGCAATCTCGTCAGCATCGGCAAAATGCGGATGCGCGATGTAAAGCTGGGCGCGCAGTGCAGACAGCGAGTCGAATGGCAGCTTGTGGCCAAGAACATCCGACAGGGCTCGCAAGATTGCCCAGTCTTCGCGGGCATCACCCGGTGCGAAACCGGCGCGGTTGCCCATCTGGACGCGACCTTCGGTGTTGACCCAGATACCGGACTTTTCGGTATAGGCCGCACCCGGCAGGATGACGTCGGCATTCATTGCGCCATTGTCGCCATGCGAGCCGATGTAAACCGTGAGCTTCGCGCTTTTTGCAGACAGATCGATTTCGTCAGCGCCGAGCAGGAAGAGAACCTCGGACGATGCAGCGATAGAAGCAGCATTGACCGACTTGTCTGCCGGAACGAAGCCGAGATCGAGACCACCGACGCGGGCAGCAGCCGTGTGGAGAACGGAGAAACCGTTCCATTCGCCCGAGACTGCACCGACAGAAACGGCAAGCTTTGCAGCCGCAGCCAGCACAGCCGCACCATCTTCACGCGACAGAGCGCCCTGCCCGACGATGATCATCGGGTTCTTGGCAACCTTCAGCTTTTCGATGAAGCTGTGCGAACCGGATGCCAGATCGGACAGTGTGTCCGTGCCGGAGCCGAGATATTCGTAGTCGTAACGCAGCTCGCCCGCTTCACCGATAACAGCGACCGGGAAGCCGCCACGACGCCAACGCTTGCGAATGCGTGCGTTGAGCACGGAAGCTTCGTAGCGCGGGTTGGAGCCGATGACCAGCAGCGCGTCGGCATGTTCGATGCCTTCGATGGTGGCGTTGAACAGATAGCTGGCACGACCGAGCGAAGGGTCAAGCGCTGTACCATCCTGGCGGCAATCGACATTTGTCGAACCGAGCGATGCCAGCAACGACTTCAATGCAAACATTTCTTCGACGGAAGCGAGATCGCCAGCGATAGCGCCGATCTTCTCACCGGAGGTCGAGGCAACGCCAGCCTTGATGGCGGCAAAAGCTTCGCCCCAGGTCGCAGGCTGCAAGCGGCCGTCCTTGCGAACGTAAGGCTTATCGAGACGCTGCGTCTTGAGACCATCCCAGATAAAGCGGCTCTTGTCAGAAATCCACTCTTCGTTGATGGCTTCGTTGACACGCGGCATGACGCGCATGACTTCGCGACCACGGGTATCGACGCGGATGGCAGAACCGAGCGCATCCATCACGTCGATGGTTTCGGTCTTGCCGAGTTCCCAAGGACGGGCGGTAAACGCAAATGGCTTGGATGTCAGCGCGCCGACTGGGCACAGGTCAACGACGTTGCCCTGAAGCTCTGAGGTCATAGCCTGTTCCAGATAGGTCGTGATCTCGGCATCTTCGCCGCGACCGATGAGGCCGAGTTCGGAAATACCAGCCACCTCAGTGGTGAAGCGAACGCAGCGCGTGCAGTGAATGCAGCGGTTCATGACAGTCTTGACGAGCGGTCCGATATATTTGTCTTCCACGGCGCGCTTGTTTTCAGCGTAACGCGAACCGGCGATACCGAAGGCCATGGCCTGGTCCTGAAGGTCGCATTCGCCACCCTGGTCGCAGATGGGACAATCGAGCGGGTGGTTGATGAGCAGGAATTCCATCACGCCTTCGCGGGCCTTCTTGACCATCGGCGTGTTGGTGAAAACTTCCGGCAATTCGCCGTTCGGGCCGCCGCGGATATCGCGCACGCCCATGGCGCAGGATGCAGCAGGCTTGGGCGGTCCGCCCTTCACCTCGATGAGACACATGCGGCAGTTACCCGCGACCGACAAACGCTCGTGAAAACAAAAGCGTGGAACTTCGGCACCAGCCTCCTCGCACGCCTGCAACAGCGTGAAATGATCTGGAACTTCGATCTCTTTACCGTCAACCTTGAGCTTTGTCATGGTCCTACTTACGTCCTGTTGCCTGTCCGTCCCGCACAGTCATGCGTTGCCCGACAAATCCTGATCGCACCCGGCAAGACTCACAAAGCGCCAGATGCTTTAACGATGTAAGGGACCGGTACACCCGATCCCCGCCCCTCGCAACACCCTTGAGGTGTTACTTTGGCCGGTGTTACTCGGCAGCCTCAAGCACAGCGCCATCATCCATGGCTCTGTAGGTATATTGATCGATCCGCTTTTCGATTTCCGGGCGGAAATTGCGGATCAGCGCCTGAACCGGCCATGCAGCCGCATCACCCAGCGCACAGATGGTGTGGCCTTCGATCTGCTTCGTCACTTCGAACAGCATATCGATTTCGCGCTTCTGCGCATTGCCCTTGACCATGCGCTCCAGCACGCGCCACATCCAGCCCGTGCCTTCACGGCAAGGGGTGCACTGGCCGCAGCTCTCGTGCTTGAAGAAGGCCGCGATACGGGCGATGGCCTTGATAACGTCGGTGGACTTGTCCATGACGATCATGCCGCCGGTGCCGAAGGAAGACTTCACTTCGCGCATACCGTCGAAGTCCATGATGGCGTCCTTCATGTCCTCACCGCGAACGATGGGGCAGGATGCGCCGCCAGGGATAACGCCGAGCAGATTGTCCCAACCACCGCGAATGCCACCACAGTGACGCTCGATCAGTTCCTTGAAGGACAGGCCCAGCGCATCTTCGAAAGTGCACGGACGCTCGACATGGCCGGAGACCATGAACAGCTTGGTGCCGACGTTGTTCGGACGACCGATGGAGGAGAACCACGATGCGCCACGACGAAGGATGGTCGGCGCAACGGCGATGGATTCGACGTTGTTGACCGTGGTCGGGCAACCGTAGAGACCCATATTAGCCGGGAACGGAGGCTTGAGGCGCGGCTGGCCCTTCTTGCCTTCGAGGCTTTCGAGAAGCGCCGTTTCCTCGCCACAGATGTAGGCACCTGCGCCGTGGTGAACGTAGATATCGAAATCCCAGCCGTTCTTGTTGTTTGCGCCCAGCAGACCGGCGTCATAGCACTCGTCGATTGCAGCCTGCAGCGCTTCACGTTCGCGCATATATTCGCCGCGAACATAGATATAAGCCGTATGCGCACCCATAGCGAAACCGGCGATAACGCAGCCTTCGATCAGCGTATGCGGATCGTGGCGCAGGATTTCGCGGTCCTTGCAGGTGCCGGGCTCGGATTCGTCGGCATTGACGACGAGGTAATGTGGACGACCGTCGCTTTCCTTCGGCATGAAGGACCATTTGAGGCCCGTCGGGAAGCCCGCACCACCACGACCACGAAGGCCGGATGCCTTCATCTCGTTGATGATCCAGTCCCGGCCTTTTTCGATGATCTGCTTTGTGCCATCCCAATGACCGCGTGCCAGCACACCCTTCAGCGAGGTGTCCTTAAGGCCGTAGAGATTGGTAAAGATACGATCCTGATCTTTTAACATGATTCAACCTCTTACCGCGGCTTCTTGCCGAAGACCTTGATATATTCGGCTTCGCCACCCTTGGCGAGCGCCTCGGCCTGACGGACCCAATCATCGCGATCGATACGGCCCTTGAAATTCAGATAACGATCGACCCACTGACGCTCTTCAGCAGACCAGCCGGCCACCTGCAAATAGGTGTAGATGCCAAGCTCGTTTAGCGTTGCCTCGGACTTCGGACCAACGCCGGAAATCAGCTTCAGATCGTCAACCTTTTCAGGTCTGTCGATCTTGCCGGGGCGGTTGGTGTCTTCCAGCGAAGGCTTAGGACTGGCCTTGACCTCGCCAGAGCCTTCCGACGCAGCCGCCTTGGCATTGCTTTCGGACGCTTTCGGATCGGTCACTGGCGTCTTCAGCTTCGGATCGGTTTCCGGTGTGTCGGTCTTCGGCTTGGCCGCATTGGATGGCGGCGTCGAAGCAGCGGCTTCAGGTGCAGCCGGAGCCTCGGCAGGCTTGTCGAGATTGGAGCGATCCGGCTTCGTCTCTTCCGTCAGCGTGGTGAGAGGACCGATCGGTGCCGACAGGTGGCGGTCGATCTGTGGACCCG
The DNA here is from genome assembly GCF_001422245.1 of Rhizobium sp. Leaf262. Lineage (GTDB taxonomy): Bacteria > Pseudomonadota > Alphaproteobacteria > Rhizobiales > Rhizobiaceae > Agrobacterium. The sequence continues at coordinate 81,870 of NZ_LMMM01000016.1, read as the reverse complement.
TCTTGACGGTGTCGCCCTTGCCTGCCTCGAATGCATCGATGATCTCTTCCAGACGCTCGGGCGTCAGGTCTTCATAGGCATCCTTGAAGATGATGACCATCGGCGCGTTGACGCAGGCGCCCTGACACTCCACCTCTTCCCACGACAGCGTACCGCTCTCATTGGGTGTCAGCGGATCATGGTGGATCTTGTGACGGCAGACATCCATCAGCGCTTCGGAACCGCGCAGCATGCAGGGTGTGGTGCCACAGACCTGAATATGCGCCTTGGTGCCAACGGGCTTGATCTGAAACTGCGTATAGAACGTCGCCACTTCCAGCACGCGGATATAGGCCATATCCAGCATGTCGGCGATTTTCTCGATGGCGGCGCGGGTGACCCAGCCGTCCTGTTCCTGCGCACGCATCAGCAGCGGAATGACCGCAGACTGTTGACGGCCCGCAGGATATTTCTGGATCGTTTTTTCCGCCCAAGCGACATTCTCCGCGTTGAACGCGAAATCCACAGGCTGGAACTGATCTTCGGCTAGTCGACGAACGGACATACTTCCTCACGCCCCATCAATTGAGCGACTCGCACCGCGATTTCGTCACCGTGACGAATTCGCAGGCATAGGCCGCTTTGTCTTTTTGCATGAACACAATGAATTTTCCGCCATTAGGAAGCGAGGACTTGATCTCGTATCCTTGTGACAGAAGCTGCTTGACAGTTGATGAACCGCCGCTTGATTGCGACGGAACACTCTCTTGCGCCGTTTGGGCGAAGAGCGGTGCAGTCGCAGCAAGAAAAGCCGAAGTGGCCAGCGGCAAACGCATCAGCGGTCAACCTCCCCGAACACGATGTCGAGAGAGCCGAGAACAGCGGTGACGTCGGCAAGCTGATGGCCTTTGCAAAGGAAGTCCATTGCTTGCAGATGCGCATAACCCGGAGCGCGGATCTTGCAACGGTAAGGCTTGTTTGAACCATCGGCAACGACATAGACGCCGAACTCGCCCTTTGGCGCTTCGACGGCTGCGTACACTTCGCCAGCCGGAACGTGATAGCCTTCGGTGTAAAGCTTGAAGTGGTGGATCAGCGCTTCCATCGAACGCTTCATTTCGCCACGCTTGGGCGGAACGACCTTGCCATCCAGCGATGACACAGCACCAATGCGATGCTTGCCCTGCAACAGCTCGACGCACTGTTTCATGATCTTTACCGATTCGCGCATTTCCTGCATGCGGATCAGGTAACGGTCATAACAGTCGCCGTTCTTGCCGACGGGAATGTCGAATTCGAGATCGGAATAGCACTCGTAAGGCTGCGCGCGGCGCAAGTCCCAGGCAGCGCCCGAACCACGAACCATGACGCCGGTAAAGCCCCAGGCAAAGGCATCTTCCAGAGACACGACGCCGATATCAACGTTACGCTGCTTGTAGATGCGGTTATCCGTCAACAGGCCTTCGATATTGTCGAGAACGGTGATGAATGGATCGCACCATTTGCCGATATCGTCCACCAGTTCAGGCGGCAGGTCCTGATGAACGCCACCGGGACGGAAATAGGCGGCGTGCAGACGGGCACCCGAAGCGCGCTCGTAAAACACCATCAGCTTTTCGCGCTCTTCGAAGCCCCAGACGGGTGGCGTCATCGCGCCCACGTCCATGGCCTGCGTCGTGACGTTCATGATGTGCGACAGAATGCGGCCAATCTCGGAGAACAGGACGCGGATCAACTGGCCACGCATCGGAATCTCAAGACCGAGAAGCTTTTCAACTGCCAGCGAGAAGGCATGCTCCTGGTTCATCGGCGCAACGTAGTCGAGGCGGTCGAAATAGGGCAAAGCTTGAAGATAGGTCTTGGTCTCGATCAGCTTTTCCGTGCCGCGGTGCAGCAGGCCGATATGCGGATCGACGCGCTCGACGATTTCGCCGTCGAGCTCGAGGACGAGACGCAACACGCCGTGCGCGGAAGGATGTTCCGGGCCGAAGTTGATCGTAAAATTGCGAACGTTATGTTCTGTCATGGCTTAGCCTTTTCATCGCCCGGAAGAACATAGTCTGTTCCTTCCCAAGGGGAGAGAAAGTCGAAATTACGGAATTCCTGCTTCAGCTCGACCGGCTCGTAGAGAACGCGCTTCAACACGTCATCATAGCGCACTTCCACAAAGCCCGTGACCGGGAAATCCTTGCGCAGCGGATGACCTTCAAAACCGTAGTCGGTCAGAATGCGACGCAGGTCAGAATGGCCTTCGAATGGAATGCCGTACATGTCCCATGCTTCGCGCTCGAACCATTCTGCACCGTAGAAAACGGAGGTCGCCGAAGGAACGGCTTCGTCTTCCGCCACCTGAAGCTTGATGCGAACGCGCAGGTTCTGGCGCGGCGACAGCAGATGATAGACGACGTCAAAACGCTTTTCGCGGCTCGGCCAGTCTACACCACAGATATCGATGATGTTGACGAAAGCGCACTGCACGTCGTCACGCAGGAAGGTCAACAGCGCGATAACGTTTTCAGGCGTGGTGTTCAGCGTCAGTTCGTCATAAGCAATGACCGCGGATTCCACCAGGGAACCGCGTGCTTCCTGCACATAGGCGGAGAGATCGTTGAGAGCTTCGCTCATTTGTAAGTCCTCTGCCCTTAACGCTCGATCGTACCGGTACGCCGGATTTTCTTTTGCAGCAGAAGCACGCCGTAAAGCAGCGCCTCCGCCGTGGGGGGACAGCCCGGCACGTAGATATCGACGGGAACCACACGGTCGCAACCACGCACGACGGCGTAGGAATAATGGTAATAACCGCCGCCATTGGCGCAGGAGCCCATCGAGATCACGTAACGCGGCTCCGGCATCTGGTCATAGACCTTGCGAAGCGCAGGCGCCATCTTGTTGGTGAGCGTGCCGGCAACGATCATGACGTCCGACTGGCGCGGTGATGCACGCGGTGCAACGCCGAAGCGTTCCATGTCGTAACGTGGGCCGGAAGCCTGCATCAGACCTTCAACGGCGCAGCAGGCCAGACCGAACTGCATCCACATCAAGGAGCCAGTGCGCGCCCAGGTGATCAGCTCGTCCGTGGACGTGACCAGAAAACCCTTGTCTGCAAGCTCGTCGTTGATTTCGGTAAAATAGCCGTCATCGCTGCCGACAGGCTTGCCCGTCGAAGGATCGATGATGCCCTTGGGCTTTGGCGCGACAAGCGTGGTGTCGTTCTGAACTACGCCCATTCCAGTGCCCCCTTCTTCCATTCATAGATAAAGCCGATGGTGAGAACGCCGAGGAAAACCATCATGGACCAGAAACCGAACCAGCCGATTTCACCGAAGGACACAGCCCACGGGAACAGGAAGGCGACTTCGAGGTCGAAGATGATGAACAGAATCGACACCAGATAGAAGCGAATGTCGAACTTCATGCGTGCGTCGTCGAACGCATTGAAACCGCACTCGAAGGCAGACAGCTTTTCCGGGTCGGGGTTCTTGTAGGCAACGGCGAAAGGCGCAATCAACAGCGCCAGACCGATGACAAGCGCGATACCAATGAAGATTGCGATCGGAATGTAGGAACTGAGGAGTTCAGTCATTGTCTCTTCCTTACTCGAACGAGCGTCGAGCATATCCCTTTTGGATGAGAATCCGTAGGGTCGAAATTATGTTGCAACGCCGCAGTGGTTATCCCAGCCACGCTCTCTCTGCAAGCATTTAAGTGTCATTTCAGGTCAATCGTGAACTCGAGCAGACCAGATGCCACCTAAATCATCCATCACAGACCGCGAAAATCACCGCTAACTCTTTGGGAAGACGCAAATTAAAGCGCTTCCTAAGATAGAAGTTTTGTCGCATGATCACAGGAGAAAAGATAGATGATTTTCTCAGCGGCTGACCCGTTAAAACATGACGAAAGGGCACAAGAAATCACGCCCTTCTGCTGCCAAAAATTACATCGTGGGGATACGGGAATACCCTTTTCGCGCGCAGCACAAGACTGAACAAGCATCAGCATCAGATGCGGTAATATGTGAAAAGTTTGGGGAAGACGCCTGGCGTCAAATCACTGTTTGAGACATTTCAACTTGCTGAGAAGAAGAAATGGCGCGAGTGACGGGGCTCGAACCCGCGACCTCCGGCGTGACAGGCCGGCACTCTAACCAACTGAGCTACACCCGCGCATTATGTCGGACTGTTGGAAGTCCGTAGATCTCGAGGAAGGAATGGCGCGAGTGACGGGGCTCGAACCCGCGACCTCCGGCGTGACAGGCCGGCACTCTAACCAACTGAGCTACACCCGCACATTCCCTAAAGACTGGCCGAAACCGGTCTTACGAACTCGCCTCGGCTGTTCGTTGAGCGGCTAACTAAGGCGTTCGCGTTGGGGTGTCAAGCAGCTTTCACGACAAAAGAATAAGCTTCGTCATTTTGATTTCACAAAGCTTCCGGAAGGCCCGGTTTCCCGGCACTTTTTCTTCCATCGTTTTTTGTTGCCGCCGCACCGCACTTATCCACAGCGTCTCAACGCGAGAGCAGACGGGCAAATAAAAAGGGTGACTCGCTGGAATTTTCAGTGCGCGAGGTTCATCGGCCCAACCTTTCGCTCCATATGCATCGCGCCTGCTGCAACAAAGCGCTCTTTATGTCTGTGGAAAAGGTCGAGCGCTCCGCAGGACGCGCCAAACTCCCTTTTCGCTTGGCATTCTGAAAGGTCTTGGCACCGCCGGTCACAGTTCGGCTTTCATAAAAATCGAAAAAAACAAAAAAACTTCACAAAAGCTCTTGCGGTTTTTTTCCGATACCAATACATCACGGCCACCGACGCGGCGGACACGATCCGCAAGACGCGAAGGGCGATTAGCTCAGTTGGTAGAGCGCCTCGTTTACACCGAGGATGTCGGGAGTTCGAGTCTCTCATCGCCCACCACTCATCTCCACATCATTCAAATTTTCAGCAGAATATGTCCGTGATCACCCGGCATGTAGGTCATTGCGCTGAACCATCAAAAATATCGAGGAATTTCCTCTTCTATGATGGCGTCCTGCCCCAGCGTTGCGCGAGCTTTGGTCAGGGTTTCGGCGGTGCAGGTGATCCGGGCGTAACGGCCTGTCGTGGATAACAGCCTCAGGCCGGGAATTTTCGACAGGTTGGATTGCCAGTCTGGCGGCTGAGGAGCGTCGTGGCGGAAGGTGATGAGGTAGATTTTTTCCGATTCGGTCATGTCGTCCTCCGTGGAGCGCGGAGTATCGCACATGGCGGTGCCATTCGACATCCCTCGAGATCGAATGGCACCGCTTGGTGATGGGTCGGTCGGGTCATCCCTGTCTAGCGGCTGCGGCTCAGCCCGTGACCTTGGTATTGTTGGGCCAGACCTATGTTAAGCGCGCTCTGCTCCAGAATCGAACGTGCATATTTTGCCCGGGCGGATGTTCGTTGCAGGGTGTTATAGACCGCATCCTGCGACAATCTGGCAGCAAGCGCACCCGTTGTGACGGGCGTGGCCATGGATGTGCCGGACATATCCGCATAGGGCGCAGGATCGTCGGTCGTTGCCGGAACCGCGGAAATGACGGCCGAGCCACCCGCGGTCACCGCCATCTGCCGGCCGACATTGGAGTATGTCGGCAGGAAAAGACCGCCCGTGCCATAATGATCCGGCTGCGCTGGCCGCGTGAGGTTGGCGAGGTTGCTGACAGGAAATGTGCCCGGCATCGTGACAGCGGACACCGCCACCGACAGCGGGTAACTGGCAGGAGCAAGCACGGGCTTGCCGAAATCGTTTCCTGCCGCACAGATACAGAGCGCACCGCGACCATATGCGGCGAGCACGGCGTCATATTCGATGGCGGAGGCCGCGCCTCCCAGACTAAGATTGATCAGATCGACTTCGTGGCCATTGACCATGGCATCGATTGCTGCGGCAATATCACCCTGGTTTGCCCCCCTGCCCGGCGCAAACACCCGAGCAGTGAAGATATCCGCCCCCGGTGCCAACCCGGCATATCCTCCGGTATCGGCTGGCGGACGAGCGCCGATGAGGCCCGATACATGCGTTCCGTGCCAGAGCACGTCGGCAGTAGCGAGAGCGCCAGGTTGAAAACCACCATCGATGAAAGCGCCTGCCGTAACGATGTGGTCCAGATAGGCATGCGGCCCCAGCCCCGAATCGATGACGCCCACACGGATGCCTGCACCCGCCTGCAGATCGAAATCGCTGATACCCGCCAGGTGATGCCACCATCCCAGCGGCCCCGACGCTGGCAGAGAGCCGAGATCCATCGTACCGCCCGATAAGGGTCGCACGAGCATGCCGGACCATGCCGAACCGTGCGGCGAAATCTGCGCGGTGACGGGAACGTACTGCGTCTCGTCAAATTGAAACGAGGCAGAACCCTGCGCATCCGTGGCAACGCAGATGCTGGAGGGCTGCGCACCCGGCGTCAGAGCCGCCAGCCCAAGCTCAACCTGCGCACCCACCAGCGGCACCCCGTCGGACGTCACGGTCAGCGTAAAAGGACTCGTGTTTACCGGGGGATTGCCCACCGACTGCACCTGCGATGTCGAGGATATCGGCGTTGGAGTACCCCAGGGGGCCATGCGCAACGATGCAGGCCAACGCAAGGCCTCCCGCTCCACGATCGTGTCCGGCGAAAGCTCGCGTGTCTTTGCCAGAAGCTCTGCCTCATCCGCGTCGATGACGAGCACGCGGCGGACGTCGTCTCTTTCCACACCGTTGTCGCTGACGATATCCATCGCTCCACCCAGTGTGCGCGTCAGCCGCTCACTGAAATTACCCTTCGCGGAACGCCTTGCGCGGCCATCGCGATAGGGTGCCATGCGGTGTGAAATGATGAAGCGGCTAGAGGAGCGACCCGGCTCAACCGGGCCGTCATCGTTGATATCGGCTGTATCGGAAGTCATGGCTATCTTCTCCTGAACCGGGAGGTGAACACTTCGGAAAACGCCGCATTTGCTGGGAATTCATCGTCTCATCCCTACACGCAATCCGACTATATTTTTCCAAATACTCGTTATAAATGTATTTTTTAATTGCACAACTTTAAAAAGTACAATAGAAAATTTCTCGTCAAAGGAGAATTAGAAGAATGTCAGGAAATTACCGGTGGTTGCCATCGACATGCTGCGCTCTCCAGACGCGTCACAGAGCTCCCTTAACGAAAAACACGGGAATTGATCGATGACCTACACCTCATTTGGCTGCCAACCGGCAGCCGCGCAAACCATCATCGGCCCTACGGCCTACTGGCATTGCCCACCAACAAGCCTTCCCGGTTGCCAGACCGCGGTTCAGCATTGCCAGCCGCCTGCCGGTCAGAACCAGCAGGAACCAATCGGCCCAACAGCTTATTGGCATTGCCCGCCAACCAGTCTTCTCGGTTGCCAGACCGCAGTTCAACATTGCCAGCCGCCTGCCGGTCAGAGCCAGCAGGGAACCGTTGGCCCAACGGCTTATTGGCATTGCCCGCCGACCAGTCTTCTCGGCTGCCACACGGCTGTTCATCCTTGCCCACCACCAGCGGGCCAGAACCAGCCGGGAACGATTGGGCCAACAGCTTACTGGCACTGCCCACAGACCAGCCTGCTCGGTTGCCAGACCGCAGTTCAGCATTGCCAGCCGCCAGCCGCTCAGGACCAGCAGGGAACCGTTGGCCCAACGGCTTATTGGCACTGCCCGCCGACCAGTCTTCTCGGTTGCCACACGGCTGTCCATCCTTGCCCTCAACTCACAGTCATGCCGCCTCAGCCGGCCGGTGCACCTCAGCAGCAACAGCAGAGCATCACACTGACGCCAGTCTGCTCCACAGGCATTCCGATCATCTGCAGCGGCGCTGCGGCAGCACCGCAGGCTGAAATGCCCCAGCAGCAACAGAACATTACACTGACGCCCGTTTGCCAGATCACCAACATCACACCGATTTGCCCACCGACCGGCGTTCCCGTTATTTGCCACGGCGCTGCCGGAGTGCAGCAGGCAACACCGCCCCAGCAACAGCAGGGCATCACGCTGACACCTGTTTGCCAGATTACCAATCTCACGCCGATCTGCCCGGCAACCGGCGTCCCCATCATCTGCAATGGCGCTGCCGGAGTGCAGCAGGCAGCAGCACCTCAGCAGCAGCAGAGCATCACGCTGACGCCTGTTTGCCAGGTAACCCTGACGCCGATTTGCTCAACGGGTATTCCGATCGTTTGCAGTGGCGCCGCCGCCGCTCCGCAGGCGACGGTCACACCACCGACGTCAATCGGCTGCGGTACATTCGCTACTGTATGCAACCCGACGCATATGCATTGCACGGGCCAGTAAGAACATCGGCAGTCACCTCTAGGTGACAATGCTCTGCCCATCGGCCTTCCCCGGCCGATGGGATCGTTTTGAGTCAGCGTTGCGACTGACATTCATCGGCTTTATGCGAAACGCGCCTCCGACCTTGGGGAAAGACATGTATCTGACAAGCGGCACGCTCGTGCCTTATCTCATGGACCGAAACGTTCTTGCAGCAAGTGAGCTTCTCGACGATGACATCACGATTGTTGAAGCAGGGCGACGCAACAGAAACTTCAAGCTTTTCCGACGGGATGGAACCGGCTTTTTCGTGAAGCAAATCCCCCTTGCCGCCACCGAGACGATGCAGTCCGTGCAACGCGAGGCAACGCTTTACGCGCTGGCGGACGACAGTTCCGTCAATGCGAATCTGCGTGCTTTAATGCCGCGTATCCGCCATTACGACAGGCAGAGGCATGTGCTGGCAGTCGATCTGGTGCCGAATTCACAGAGCCTAACATTTTATCAGATGCAGGTAGCCGCTGTTCCAGGCGCGATGGAGGACATCGCAACCCAGCTAGGAAACCTCCTGTCCGTGTGTCATCGACACACACCCGACACCCTCGAAGAGCCCTCAAGCCGAGGTATCTTTCCCGCGCAGCCACCGTGGATTCTCAGCTTTTCCGATTTCGGCGAAAGCATGATGCCGAATATGAGCGGCGGTGCGAAAGGTGTTCTGGCAGCACTGCGCGCCCAACGTTTATTGAGTGAGCAGATGACGCTTCTGAAGACAGAATGGCGGCGCAACTGTCTCATCCACGGCGATCTGAAATGGGAGAACTTTCTTGTTTCTTCCGGGCAAAAGGGCACGAGCAAAGCCACCGTTCAACTGATTGACTGGGAACTGGCGGACCTTGGGGACGCAGCGTGGGATGTCGCCTGCGTGCTGGCGAGCTTCGTGCAGCCCCTCATCGTCGGACGGTTTTCGGCCCAGGGGCAGGCTCTGGGTCCGGCACCAGCACATGAGATTGCTGGTGCACAGGCCTGCTGCAAGGCATTCTGGAATGCCTATGCAAGCGCATTCTCCCTGACACCGCAACAGCAGATGCAGGCGCAACATCGCTGCGCGCGCTTTGCGGCTGCGCGCCTCGTACTGACCGCCTATGAAATCGCGCAATCGACCGCAGAAATTTCTCCTCCGGCCATTCAGGCTATCCGCACGGCGAACGAGATTTTCAACCATCCACCCAGTGCAGCGCGACACCTGTTTGGCCTTGATCACACGGGAGTAGCAGCATGAACGCCATGGACAGACAATTCGAGGTCACACAAGACACTCTTGCTACACCAGACGCCTTGCAGACGTCATTGATCGAAATCTTCGGTGCGGTCAAAATCATCAATGTCAGCCAGTTTCAGATCGGTCGTCGCCAGGTGGTGACACTTCCACCAATCAATCCGGCAGCACCCGCCATGTCCGTGACGAAAGGCCTGTCGGACGCGCTGTGGCCAGCACTTTACGATGCAGCCTATGCGCGGCCTTTCGCTCTGGATCCGCCAGCGACCGACAGCGATATCACGGATGCCGACCTTCTCAAGCAGTTGCAGGCCGCATTTCCCGAAAGCATGCAGTGGTCGCACCATTGGCAGGTCTACAAGGTCGATGCAAATGGCGCGGTCCATGTGCGAAAAGGCGAATGCTACCGACAGGTACAGCCGGGCGCCTTCACCCTCGCCTTACCCGGACCGGTACAAATCCATTCGATCGTCTCTATCATGCTATCGCTGGCATCGTCGCGGGTACAATCGGCCTTCTATCACATCACCGGACACGCACCGCATTGCGACCATGACGACGCGGCGCTGGCGCGCCTATATCTCAACACGAGACCGGAAACGGTGGCGATTTTGATGCAAAGGCTGGTGATGGCTCTGGACGGCCACGCAGTTCCCTTCCGAGCAAAGACGCTCCTCGCACCGTCGGCATATGGCCGCACGGACAGTACAGTCTTCTATTTCGCCCGGCGACATCTGGCATTTGCGCTGGCGCTCTTTCGGGATGCCTTTGCGGAATCACCACCGGATCTGGGCAGCGGCGTGCCGCTTTTCTCAAAGCCTCTTCACGATGGCATGGGCGGAGCCGACGATCCCGGTTTTGGTATGAGTTTTGGGCAATCCCGGACGATGCTGATGGCGGATGCCATCGTGGCGGCCTGGGCTGCAGGCGAACAATCAGCCGAGGCGCGCTTCGATTTTCTGGCGCTACGCTTCGCAGAAGAAGGCCTTTCTCTGACCACACCGCATTTGGCCGCAGGCAACACCGATCTCTATACCTTCGAGAGCCGATAAGGATTCCGGATAATGAACCTTCCAAGAGAAGCGCAGACCGAACAACCTCATCATGATTTTCTGGAAGCCGCCGACCGCATCGGCAAGCAGCTTTGCCGCGATGCGGTCTGGCATGAGGGCCGATGCACATGGATGGGGTGGGCGATGACGATCGCGGACGGCAGTGCTATTGCGGCCTATCGCACGAGTTCGGCTGCACTTTACGACGGGGTTGCAGGTATCGCGCTGTTTCTGTCTCGGCTTGCTGTCCACTCCCCCTCTCCGCGGCTGCTCGCAACAATCGATGGTGCCATCCGCCAAATGCAGGCGCGGTTGGAGGATTTCGACACGCATGCACAAAGAAGTTTCTACACTGGCCGCCTGGGGGTAGCCCACACGCTGTGCGAAACAGGCAGCGTGCTCGACAGGCTGGACTGGGTCGAGCAGGGACTGGCGCTGGCCGAACGTGACGTCAACCAATCCTTTACGGACGACGCGCTGGACGTCATTGCGGGCTGCGCAAGCGCGATCCCCGCCCTGCTACACCTAGGCAGACGCTATGCACGCCCCGAACTGTTGGATGCGGCGGTGATGCATGCTGGACGACTGCTGGCTGCAGGCGTGATGGATGCGAATGGCTTGTCCTGGCCCTCTTTGATGCCGAAACACCGTAATCTCCTTGGTTACGCCCATGGTGTTTCCGGCATGGCCATCGCCCTGCTTGAAGCGCACGCCGTCAGCGGAGACGTGTCTCTTCTGCACGGTGCGCAAGAAGCGCTACGCTATGAACGAAGCTGGTTCGATACCTCAAGACGCGGGTGGCCGGACTTTCGCGTCGACACCATCACTGCTGGTGCAGCGACGCTACCACCCGGCTGCAATTGTACATGGTGCGCAGGCTCGGCTGGTATTGGAATGTCGCGCCTGCGGGTGATGGAACTGCTGCCAGAGGACGCGGCGGCGCGGGATGAAATTAATGTTGCTCTACAGGACGCATCGCGCCTGCTGACCGGGGGAATGGCGCCACAGGCCATGGATCTCTGCCTATGCCATGGACTGACCGGCATCGGAGATTTCGTGTTGTCTGCCGGCGTGCAACTGAAACGCGACGATATCGCAATCTTTGCAGATCACGTCGGGCATTTCATCATAGAGCATTTCTTGACGCCTGAACTACCGCTTCCCTGCGGCGTACAGCAACGAGGTAAATCACCAAACCTGCTGCTCGGCAAGGCCGGTATCGGCTATTTCTTCCTGCGCCTGCTGGAGCGAGAGACATTGCCATCGATGCTCCTGTTGAAGCCATAGAGCATTTTCTCGTTGGATCGACCGTTCATGCAGAGAGTTGGTGCGATGATAAAGCGAGACGGGCAAGTTTACGAATTGACGTTTCATTAACGATCTTTCGGACTTGCTGTGAAAATGTCCTGTCTTAAAACATCATCGCACCGGCCGCCCTATGATTTTACCCGTTAGATTCAATATTTCTCAATAATTTATCGCTCATAATCATTGCGTCGACTTCATGATGAAGCCGCGTTGCTATGGGATGAACCATGTTTGCGAACTCGATCTTTACACTCGCGCTGATTGCGCTGCCGATCTACTTCTTTTTCCGCTGGGTGCAATACGACTCAGAGAACCAGGATAAGCCGAAGTAGCAGCATAGCCCGGCAATCTCCCCCTCCTTTTATGCCCACGATCAACCGTCTGCCGGATGTCCAAGTTTGGTGAATGCACCACCTTGGTAGATGTGGGCCGGGTCCTTTGGATCTTCCTTTCCGGCTTCGCTCAAGACCTCGGCGCGCCACTTCGCCGAGTTGTCCTGCGGCTTCCAACCCAGGAATGCCGCGTCGCTGTTGTCCCACCAGCTTTCATCATTGTTGGAAGCGCCATACACCACTGCATTGCCCAGCCGCGGTGCTTCGAACCCACGGGCGCAGAGCGAAACGAAATCTCTGGCGCTGAGCCATGTCGCAAGCATACGGGTCGTCTGGGGTTTCGGCGTCAGCGAACCGATTCGCACGGACAGCGTCTCCTGCCCGAACTTGTCGAAGTAGAAGCTGGCCATATTCTCCCCGAAGCATTTCGAAACGCCATAGAGCGAATCCGGCCGCATCAATGTCTTGCCGTCGAGCTTTTGATCGCGCCGGTGATAACCTATGGTGTGGTTGGAACTGGCAAAGACAATACGTGGCTGACCATTGTGTCGTGCGGCCTCATACAGGTTGTAGACGCCTTCTATATTGCCCTTGAGGATGAGTTCGAACGGCCTTTCGACCGAAATGCCGCCAAGATGGATGATCCCGTCAACGCCTGTTAAGGCTGTGTCGACTTCCGCGCGGTTTGACAAATCGCATTTCACAAAGCGCTCATGCGCGGCCAAATCTGCAATGTCCACCATGTCGGACAGCACCACTTTCTCGGCGATTTCAGCCAATAGTGGGCGAATGGCCTTGCCGACACCGCCAGCAGCACCGGTCAACAACAATGTTTTGAGCATGAGTTCCTCCAAATCTGCCATGGCATGATCAAAGCTTATTGCCTTGTGGTCATACCTGAATATGGTTGTCATCCTACCTCTACGCCCGAACGATGTTTTTTCAAGAGGCTGACCGTCAATGGAACAGAAATTCTATTGTCTGTATTTTTTTCCGAATTTGGAATGGGCGGCACTACGCTCGACGTGAACGAGCAACTCAACTTGTATTATAAGTTCTTGACACAGGTAGTATCTCGAATATTATCCGTCTCAGCTAACAATCGGAGACTCGAAATTCATGGCTATGGACCCACAGGAACTCAAAGTCGCGCTCGGTGCGGGACTGCTTTCTTTCCCCGTTACCCCATTTACGAAAGACGGCGAATTCAACGAAAAGCCATATGTCGAGCATGTCGGCTGGTTGTCCGGTTTCGATGCTACCGTCCTGTTTGCCGCTGGTGGTACGGGCGAGTTCTTCTCGCTAGCGCCTGAAGAAGTGGGTACGGTCGTCAAGGCTGCAAAATCCGCTGCCGGTTCCGTCCCGATCGTTTCCGGTTGCGGTTACGGCACCAAGATCGCCATTCAGATCGCACAGAGCGCCGAAAAGGCCGGTGCTGACGGCATTCTTCTTCTGCCGCATTATCTGATGGATGCCTCCCAGGCTGGCCTTTATGCCCACATCAAGGCGGTATGCGATTCCATCTCCATCGGCGTGATGGTCTACAACCGCGACAACTCCATTTTGACTGCCGAAACGCTGCAGAAGCTGTGCGACGCCTGCCCCAATCTGGTGGGTTTCAAGGATGGTTCGGGCGACATTGGTCTCGTGCGCAAAATCACCGCGACAGTTGGTGACCGCCTCACCTATCTCGGCGGCATGCCGACGGCAGAACTGTTTGCCGATGCCTATCTGGGTGCCGGCGTTACGACTTATTCGTCCGCCGTCTTCAACTTCGTGCCTGCCCTCGCACAGGATTTCTACAAGGCCCTGCGTGCAGGCGACCGCGCAACGACCGACCGAATCCTCATCAACTTCTTCTATCCCTTCATGGAGATCAGAAACCGCCAGAAGGGTTACGCCGTGTCCGCCATCAAGGCTGGCGTTCGCCTTCTGGGCTTCGATGCAGGCCCAGTCCGCGCTCCATTGACGGATCTGACGGATGAGGAAGTCGGCATGCTCGAAAAGCTGATCGGACCGTACAAGCCATGAAGATAGAAGCGGTCCGCACACACCTGCTCGATTACAAGCTGGGCCACGCCTTCGAAAGCGCCTCGATGCGCTTCGATAGACGTATCCATTGCCTCGTCGAGATCATCTGTGATGATGGCACCGTGGGCTGGGGCGAATGCCTCGGCCCGGCAAAGCCGAATGCGGCAGTTGTAGCTGCCTACACGCCCCACCTCATTGGCAGGGACCCGCTGGACATCGAAGTCATCTGGCACCAGCTCTATAATCTGCTGCGTGACCAGGGTCAGCGGGGACTGACGGTCACGGCACTAAGCGGCATCGATATCGCGCTTTGGGATATCAAGGGCAAGCGGTTCGGCACCTCCGTGTCGCGCCTGCTGGGTGGGCGTTTCCGCGAAAGCGTTCAGGCCTATGCCACCGGCTCCTTCCGCAAGGACGGTGTCGATGCGGTCTCGGACGTGGCGGCGGAAGTTGCCGGTTATGCAAGCCAGGGCTTCCACGCGGTCAAGATCAAGATCGGCTTCGATGTTGCCGAAGACATCGCCGTCATCCGAGCCGCACGTGAAGCCGTAGGGCCAGACGTCCGCATCATGATCGACGCCAATCATGGCTATGATGCGCTCGAGGCCATCGAGGTCGGCAAGGCGCTCGCACCGCTGGGTATCGACTGGTTCGAAGAACCTGTCGTACCGGAACAGCTGGATGCCTATCAGGCGGTGCGTGCCGGTCAGCCCATTCCGGTTGCCGGTGGCGAAACATGGCATGGCCGTTATGGCATGCGCGCGCCACTGGAAAACCGTGCAGTGGATATTCTGCAGCCCGATCTTGCCGGGACGGGTGGCTTTTCGGAAACGAAGCGCATCGTCGATCTCGCAAGCCTCTATGGCGTGCGCGTCGTGCCGCATGTCTGGGGCACGGGCGTCGCCATTGCAGCAGCTTTGCAATTAATGGCATCACTGACACCGGACCCTGCGCGCCGAAACCCGCGCCCGCCGATTCTCGAATTCGACCGAACCGAGAACCCCTATCGCCAGGCGGTTCTCACCAGCCCGCTGGATCATGTCGACGGCGTGGTACAAATACCGGATGGACCGGGTCTCGGGATCGAGATCAATCGAGATGCGCTGGAGCGATATGCTTTGAGAGACTAACGAGAGGCCGGGTGCGCAACACCCGGCACCTCATTTGAAATTTCTCAGCAATGTCGTACCGTACGTGATGCCGTCTCTAGCTATCAAAAGGTCTTCTTAAGCCATATGCAGGCGTGACCGGCGGGAAATCCATCGATTCGTCCGAAGTCTTCGTATCCGATCCGACGGTAAAAATTCGGTGCCTGAAAACTGAATGTAGAGACGTAAGCGCCAACGCATTGACGCTCCAGCGCGGCACTCTCTGCCTTTTGCATGAGCTTCACACCAACGCCCTGCCCCGCGTCTCTGAGGAAACCCACAGCCAGTCGATGAAAAGCCAGGCGTAAGATGAGCGCCCTTTCAGGCCGCCGATCAGCCTTCCATTGGCGTCCCGCGCCATAATCCATAAATCCTGCGGATTGTCCGGCCCGACTTTTGCGAAATTGAAAATGTCCAGTCCCTCATCGATAAGGCGTTGGTCTCGCTCATCCGGCTGGCTTTCGATTTCAATTCGTATTGACAAATATTCCGCTCCTCAAATTTTTCCGGTCAGGTCAGTTCCCGCAATCCAGTAGGTGTATCGATAAGCGCCCGGTAACGGATTGACGGGCCTTGGACGACCCCCGGTGGATGATCAATGCCGAGATCGCGATAGAGCACCTCAATACGACCGGGATCTGGATGCTCAAGCGTAAGAGAGCGAAGTCGCGCGCCCAGATCGGGAATTGTGGCCACATAGGCGGTGTCTCCCTGATGGTCGATCACAGATGGAGCGACGCCGTCCAAAGGGAGCGAACCATCCATGGGGATGGCGAAGTGAAATGTCGGATTGTCCTGCGGTAGAGAAACCTTCTCGCCCAGAATTGCGCCATGGGTCAAAATGACAGAATCGATCCCATCCGTATTGGCAACCCAGCCACGTAAACGTCGCCCTTCATCCCAGTCTGCTCTGACCTTCTCCTGACTGTCGAGACCGAACCAGCGCGCACGATTGGGTGCTTTGCCATCTGGATCGAGCGCCACAATCTCGAGATAAACGGAATTTCCCAGCTGAAGGCGATGATTGTGGGTGCCCATATATTCATGGCGCGTCCCGAAAGGTACGCGGATGCCAAGACAATTTTCGACATGCAAAACCCCTTCGCTTAAGGTCGGGGCGATGACTGTGAGGTGGTCTAGCGTCAGCATGCGAGAACTCCGATACACCGGTTGCAAATATCACTGACGCGACAGTGGCTGCCAGGATGCGTGGTGACAATATGTCCCTCAGCAAAAACGCCCGCAATCTGTCGATTGCGAGCGCTTCACTATTAATGCCGACTAATCATGTCGCCCAGACGCCGAGACGTTAACGTTCCCGGTTATCCGACTTGCGCTTAGTGCGTGCCCTTCAAATCGACCGGGAAAAACAAAGTCTCGCCCGAAGAATCATCCACGCCGTCATTATCCGTTACCGCAAAGGCCTTGCCGGACTTGTCGAAGGTGAAGCCTTCCAGCTTGTCGACCACATAGCCGTTTGTCTGGGCCTTCAGGTCAGGCAGGAAGTCGTGGACTTCCGTTTTCTTGACGAGCGGCAGTTCGCCGCCGATCTTGCCGGGCTTCAGGTCGGCAATGGCGACGCTGTAGAGCTTCTTGATCTTCGCCTTGTCGCCGATCTGGTTATCGCGCTCGACGATGTAGACATTGTCGCCGTGCGCGGTGATTTCGGAAAGGCCGACCCAGCCGTCATCAGCCTTGTCCAGCGGATAGTGCACGGCACCCCACTCCTTGGATTTTGGATTGTAGGAGACGAGCTTGACCATGCCCTTTTCAGCCTTGCCCCATTCGCGCTGAACAGCCATCCAAAGGGTAGCGTCATCGCCCTTGCCGATCATGGTCACGCCTTCGAAGCCGAATCGGGTTTCGCCTTCCAGCAGTTCCTTTGGCAGAGCGATTTCAGCCTTGATCTCGCCCTTGGCATTGACGTTGTAGAGCGCGTGCGGAACGAGCTTTTCGGTGTTGCCTTCGGAAGCGACCCAGAAGCCGCCCTTACCGTCCAGCGTGATGCCTTCCATATCCAGCTTCTGTGCTGCCAGACCATCACGCTTTACGCGCAGAACGCTGGTGATGACCGCAGGTTTCTTGGTGGCGTCGATGGTGTAGATCGACGGCTGGTTGCCGTAGACCGAGTCGGAGATCGCATAGAGAATGCCGTCCTTTTCCGCATCAGCCGTCAGGCCGGACAGCGCGCCCCAGCCAATCGGTGCGCCATCGACAGTGGCGGAGGTGAGCTGCGGATAGGCCGCCTGCCCTTCCGAGCGCTCATAGATCATGACATGCGAACGCGCGCCGCCATCTTCGACCAGATCGGCCTCGTTGGCGGTGACGAGAAGGTTGCGCGAGGGAATGGCGACCGCGCCTTCAGGCGAAATGCCCGATGGGAGGATTTGCGTCAGCTGGGGCTCTGCGCCCGTGTCCTTGTAAACGCCGACCACAGATGCACGCTCGGCCAGAACGAAGAAATACTTGTCATTGCCGAATGTTGCGGCTTCCAGACCTTCAGGCTCGATGCCCTTGGCCTTGGAGCGCTTTTCAGGATAGTGGCCGAGGGCGGCAACGGCATGTTCGAAGGAAGAGTCAGCTTCGTAAAGCAGCTTGCCCGTCTTGTCGAAAATGGTGAAGCCGCGTGAACCGCCCTGCCAGTCACCCTCGTTGGCGATGACGATTCGGTCGTTGTCCAGCCACTTCACCGCATCCGGCTCGCGCTTGCGGGCGTCCTGGCTGTCGGTGAATTTCAGCTGGCCATCGGTCTTGGTGTCGATGCCCTTCAGATCGACCGTGCCTGCGGAAAAGTGGCTCGTAACCTTGCCGCTTTTGCCATCGACGATGACGATATGGTTGTTTTCCTGAAGCGTCAGGGCAATTTCACCATTGGCATTGATGGAAACGAATTCGGGTTCCGGATCTTCCGGCGAAATCTCGGCAAGCCCGGTGACATCAATCTTCTTGAGCGTCGAGCAATCCGGTGCGCCGTTTTTGAGGCCGATGGTCACGAGGAAGCCGGCAGGCATCTGCGGCAGTGCGCCGTCATTGACCTCTTCGTTACGCTCGTTTTCGATGGCGATGGCAATGAAGCTCTTGTCCGGGGAAACAGCAACGGAATCCGGCTGGCCGCCGAGCTCACAGCTGGCTTCGATCTTGCGGGTGGCGATATCGACCGTCACCAGCTTGCCAGCTGGCTTGACGTAGCTTTCGGACGTGTTGACGCCAGCCAGAACCTTAGCACCGGACACGGCAACCGATGTCGGCTCGCCATCCATCATCAAAGCGCCCAGCGCCTTTGGTGCCTTGGCATCCTTGATGTCGACAAAGCCGATACCGCCCAGCGGGCTATCGGAATAGATCAGCGTATTGCCATCTTCACTGGCAGTCACGATTTCCGCCGACGTGATCGTCTTCTTGTCCTTGTAGGAAGGAAGGTTCAACGAGACAGGAAACGACGAGATACGGTTGAAAACCTGCTCGGCTGCCACTGGAAACGCGGCAGAAGCGAAAAGCGCTGCGGTCAGCGCAGCACTCGAAAAACGAAATGTCATGATGTCCCCTTCGGTGCACTGGAAAAATGCATGACTGGGCTTTTGCGACACAGACGTGACAGGCAAATGACAATTAAACAAAGGCTGATAAACAAAAAGCCCGACATGACGCCGGGCTCTTCGCATTTCGATGGTTTCATCTCGCAAAACTGCGCGACGATTCCTGTTTATTCCTCGTATACCTGAGCACCACCCGCACGCCGCAAGGGACGGCCGGTGTCTGGAAAATTACGAGTTGACGGCGTCCTTCAGGCCCTTGCCTGCGGAGAACTTTGGAACGTTGCGAGCCGGAATATCGACTTCTGCACCCGTGGATGGGTTACGGCCCTTGGAGGCTTCGCGACGGCTTACGGTGAAGCTGCCAAAGCCTGCGAGACGGATGTCGCCACCGGCCTTCAATTCGCCCTGTACGGTTTCGAAAACTGCGTCGACAGCAGAAGCGGCATCGGCCTTCGTGAGACCAGCCTTTTCGGCAACTGCAGAAACGAGCTCGTTCTTGTTCATGTTTCCACCCCTTTCAATGGTTTGAAACGACTCAAAATGGATTGGCGCAGAATACTTATCTATTCGCGTACCGCCACCCAAAAGCGCCGGAATGGCCTGAAAAACAAGGGGTCTGGCAATCTTTTCACAAAAAAGGCTGGCATTTCTGCCAGCCTTTTTGCGTTTTTGTGCTAATTTAGCACCAGACCTGTCAGTCACATCTCAATGTGCGATTGTCTGACCGCTGTCATCCACACCTTCGACGGTGGCGATCACAGGTGTCTCGATGCTGCCATCCCATTCGATTGGCTCCGGCATACGAACGAGAGCATGTCGCAGCACCTCGCCCATGCGCGAAACCGGGATGATTTCCATCTCGTTTTTGACGTTGTCAGGAATGTCCGCCAGGTCCTTGGCGTTCTCTTCCGGAATCAACACCTTCTTGATGCCGCCGCGCAGCGCGGCGAGCAGCTTTTCCTTCAAGCCACCAATCGGAAGGACGCGACCACGAAGAGTGATTTCACCCGTCATCGCAACGTTCTTATCGACTGGAATACCCGTCATGATCGACACGATTGCTGTTGCCATGGCCACACCGGCGGATGGACCATCCTTCGGTGTTGCGCCTTCCGGCACGTGAACGTGAATGTCCGACTTGTCGAAACGTGGAGGCTCGATGCCGAAATCAACCGCGCGCGAACGGACATAAGATGCCGCAGCCGAAATCGATTCCTTCATCACTTCCTTCAGGTTACCGGTTACGGTCATACGACCCTTACCCGGCATCATGACACCTTCGATGGTCAGCAGCTCGCCGCCCACTTCGGTCCATGCCAGACCGGTGACGACACCGACCTGATCTTCCCGTTCGGCTTCACCATGGCGGTAACGCGGTACACCCAGATAGTCCTGAATGTTGGCTGCGCTAACAGCAACGGATGTCGTCTTACCCTTGATGATCTCGGTTACCGCCTTGCGGGCCAACTTCATCAATTCACGTTCGAAGCTACGAACGCCGGCTTCGCGGGTATATTGCTGGCTGATGGCCATCAAGGCATCATCGCTGACGGAGAATTCTTCCGGCCGCAATGCGTGCTCCTTGATTGCCTTGGGCAGCAGGTGCCGCTTGGCGATCTCGCGCTTTTCGTCTTCCGTGTAACCGGCAATACGAATGACTTCCATACGATCCATCAACGGGCCAGGAATATTCAGCGTATTGGCAGTCGTCACGAACATCACGTCCGACAGGTCATATTCCACTTCGAGATAGTGGTCCATGAATGTCGAGTTCTGTTCCGGATCAAGCACCTCCAGCAGAGCGGATGAAGGATCGCCGCGGAAGTCCTGACCCATCTTGTCGATTTCATCGAGCAGGAAGAGCGGGTTGGATTTCTTGGCCTTCTTCATCGACTGGACGATCTTGCCAGGCATGGAGCCGATATAGGTCCGGCGGTGACCGCGGATTTCCGCTTCATCGCGAACGCCACCCAGCGCCATACGCACATATTCACGACCGGTCGCCTTGGCAATCGACTTGGCAAGCGAGGTCTTACCAACGCCGGGAGGACCGACGAGGCAGAGAATCGGGCCGCGAATCTTCGATGCACGAGCCTGTACGGCCAGATACTCGACGATGCGTTCCTTGACCTTGTCCAGACCGAAGTGATCCTGCTCGAGAACGGCTTCCGCAGCGTTCAAGTCGGTCTTGATCTTGGACTTCTTGCCCCACGGGAGGCCAATCAACCAATCCAAATAATTGCGAACCACGGTCGATTCCGCAGACATCGGGCTCATCTGGCGCAACTTCTTCATCTCGGCATCCGCCTTTTCGCGGGCCTCCTTGGAGAGCTTGGTCTTGGAAATGCGTTCTTCCAGTTCGGCCATCTCGTCACGGCCATCCTCGCCGTCGCCGAGCTCCTTCTGGATCGCCTTCATCTGCTCGTTCAGATAATATTCGCGCTGGGTCTTTTCCATCTGGCGCTTGACGCGCGAGCGGATACGCTTTTCGACCTGCAGAACAGAAATCTCACCTTCCATGAAGCCGAGTGCTTTTTCGAGGCGCTGCTTCACGCTTACCGTCTCGAGCATCTCCTGCTTCTCGACAATTTTGATCGAGAGATGCGATGCAACGGTATCGGCAAGCTTGGAGTAGTCGTCGATCTGGCCAGCAGCGCCAACAACCTCAGGCGAGATTTTCTTGTTGAGTTTGACGTAGCTTTCGAATTCGGAGACGACGGAGCGCGACAAGGCTTCGATCTCTACCGGGTCTTCTTCAGGCTCGCTGAGCTGAACCGCTGTGGCTTCGTAGAAATCTTCGCGGTCAGTGTATTCTTCGATCTTGGCGCGGCCCTTGCCCTCCACGAGGACCTTCACGGTACCATCGGGCAGCTTGAGCAGTTGCAGCACGTTGGCAACCGTGCCGACGCGGTGAATGGCAGATGTGTCAGGATCATCGTCGCTGGCGTTGATCTGGGTGACAAGCATGATCTGCTTGTCGGAACCCATGACCTCTTCCAGAGCACGGATGGACTTTTCCCGGCCAACGAACAGCGGAACGATCATATGCGGGAAAACGACAATGTCGCGCAGAGGAAGTACGGGATACGTACCACCAGATGCAGCAGACGTAATGTTCGTCATATCATTTCCTTTCAATGGTCCCCTTGGGAGGGACGCCTGCCGGACTTTCTTTGGGAGTTTCCGGCATATTCTTTGTCGTGACTGAAAGTGGAGTTCGTCACTGTCATTTTCAAGTCACTAGGAGCATATACCCTGCCCCACCGGGCCGGATAAAATCTGGAACACGCAATACATCACGGTACGCTTTGTCTCCCGTCGCTCTTCCGCCTGGACGAATCGGGAAAACATCAGACATTCAAAATAACGTCATAAAGCGCGGCAAATCACTTCTAAAACTCTATCAGGAAAGCGCAATCCGCTCCAAACGCAAAATCGTGCGAAGCCGCGATAATCCGGCCTTTCCCGTGCATAATACGCAAAAAAGGCCCGCCAGAGGCGGACCTTTTAAAATCGATGGTCTCTGCCAGATCAGGCCGAAACGTTGGCCTTCTCGTCCTGACGGTCGGCGTAGATGTAAAGCGGACGCGCCGCACCGCTAACCACTTCGTCAGAGATGACGACTTCACGAACGCCTTCCAATGTCGGCAGTTCAAACATGGTGTCGAGCAGGATCTTTTCCATGATCGAACGCAAACCACGCGCACCGGTCTTACGGGTGATTGCCTTGCGGGCAATTTCGCGCAGAGCATCGCCCTGGAATGTCAATTCCACGTCTTCCATCTCGAACAGGCGCTGATACTGCTTGATCAGAGCGTTCTTCGGCTCCGACAGAATCTGGATCAGCGCATCTTCATCGAGGTCTTCGAGCGTTGCCAGAACCGGCAGACGACCGATGAACTCGGGGATGAGGCCGAACTTGACCAGATCTTCCGGTTCCAGCTCACGCAGCACTTCGCCAACCCGACGATCGTCTTCCGCCTTTACCGTCGCGCCAAAACCGATGGAGGTCTTTTCGCCACGGGCAGAAATGATCTTGTCGAGACCGGCGAAGGCACCGCCGCAGATGAACAGGATGTTGGTCGTATCCACCTGCAGGAATTCCTGCTGCGGATGCTTGCGGCCACCCTGCGGAGGAACGGATGCAACCGTGCCTTCCATGATCTTGAGCAGCGCCTGCTGAACGCCCTCGCCCGATACGTCGCGCGTGATGGACGGGTTATCGGACTTGCGGGAAATCTTGTCCACTTCGTCGATATAGACGATGCCGCGCTGGGCGCGTTCAACGTTGTAATCGGCAGACTGGAGCAGCTTGAGGATGATGTTTTCAACATCCTCACCCACGTAACCGGCTTCCGTCAGCGTCGTTGCGTCAGCCATGGTGAAGGGAACGTCGATGATGCGAGCGAGCGTCTGGGCAAGATAAGTCTTGCCGCAACCGGTCGGGCCGACCAGCATGATGTTCGACTTCGCCAGTTCGATGTCGCCGTTCTTGGACGAATTCGCAAGGCGCTTGTAGTGGTTGTGAACCGCCACAGACAGGATCTTTTTCGCCTGCTTCTGGCCGATGACATATTCGTCGAGAATCTTGATGATGTCCTGCGGGGTGGGAACACCCTCGCGCGACTTCACCATCGAGGTCTTGTTCTCCTCGCGGATGATGTCCATGCACAATTCGACGCATTCATCGCAGATGAATACTGTCGGCCCGGCAATGAGTTTCCGGACTTCGTGCTGGCTCTTGCCGCAGAATGAACAATAGAGTGTATTTTTAGAGTCGCCGCCGTTGCTGCCGCTGACTTTGCTCATATCTCTTTCCTTCCAGCACGCCGCTGTTTCGCAAGGCGAAACGCGGTCAACTTACCGTCTGCAGACGTGGTCGCTTCCCATAAGCATCCACATCCGCTTCGTTCCCGGGGTACTAACCGTGCCAGATACGAGACCTGACGAGCGGCGGCAACGAATTCCCCTTCAAACTCCGAAGCGATGAACCTCGGCATTTTGTTTCGTGACCAGTCCCAAACCCAAATGAGGCTTTTGTGGGATCGGCTCCAAGCTATGTCATAAAAATTCAACACAGCCTTAATATCTACTATTAGCGCTTTATTTTTCGGTTGAAACCCCGAATTTCACTTCGAGGCTTCAAACATCAAACGCCTTAGCTTGCAGTTGCGCCTTCAATTTCCTGACGAGATGTCAGAATTTTGTCGATGACGCCCCAGTCTTTTGCTTCGTCCGCATCCATAAAGTGGTCACGGTCGAGCGTATTTTCAACTTCTTCGAGCGTGCGTCCCGTGTGCTTCACGTAGACTTCATTGAGGCGACGCTTCATCTTGATGATGTCGCGCGCATGACGCTCGATATCGGAGGCCTGCCCCTGGAAACCGCCCGAAGGCTGGTGAACCATGATGCGGGCATTCGGCGTGCAGAAGCGCATGCCCTTTTCACCGGCTGCCAGAAGCAGCGAACCCATGGATGCAGCCTGACCGACGCAGAGCGTGGAAACGGCAGGACGGATGAACTGCATCGTATCGTAGATCGCCATGCCGGCAGTGACCACGCCGCCTGGCGAATTGATGTAAAGCGCGATTTCCTTTTTCGGGTTTTCCGATTCCAGAAACAGCAGCTGGGCGCAAACGAGCGATGCCATGTGGTCTTCGACCGGACCTGTCAGGAAGATGATCCGCTCTTTCAGAAGACGCGAATAGATATCATAGGACCGTTCGCCGCGATTGGTCTGTTCCACGACCATCGGCACCAGAGCCATGGCGGTATCAACTGGATTTGTCATGTCCGTCCTTTGTCAACTCTAACCCGGCAAGCCTTCGCACCCGGAATCAATTCTATTCGTCTACTCTCTACATAGAGTGTCATTGCCCGGTTCTTCAAGACTGAGGTGACGGATATCCTTAATGTCGTCCCGGCAAATATTGCCTGTGCCCATACACGGCCACCTGAAAACGCACCAATGGCATTCCGACTGCGAGTGGCGTCATCAACGATGAAACGAAACAGTGGTCAACCAAAGGTTAAACACATCATCATACATCATATGCAGACTTTCGTTACGTGAAGTAGAAACCACTTCTTAGGTTTTGATACGGATAGTGAAAGCCGAACCGATTTTACCACCCGTTCGTGGCCAAAGGTTTTTGACAGGCATTTATTGAGAATCAGCAAAAGCGCGTCCCTTTCGTCAGGCGTCGAGCTATCATCCATGCAAAGCAACAGATGGGATTTGGTCTTTGTTAGACGCCAGAACGGGCATGCTACTTTGGTCGATGGAGACATTGACCCTTTCGGCAGTTCTAGCCGTTCTGTGGCTGCATGACCGGGCCAAGCGGCATCATCTATGTTTCAGCGCGGGATTTGCTCTGGTCGGGCTGGGCGCCATTCTGGTCGCCTTGCGCGGCAGTATTCCCGATTTCGTCTCCATTCAGTTCGGAAACATATCGGCGTTGGCGGGCTTCAGTCTCTGGCTGGCAGGGTTACTGTTGCTCGAACGCAGGCCTGTCGAAGGGTGGGTTGCCATCCCTCCCCTGGTCTGGATCGCCTTCATGTTCGTTCCGCCCGTACGCGACAGCGTGAATGCCCGGATCGTCCTCTACCATGCCTGCGCCGGCATCGGCTATCTCCTGCTGGCGGGTGCGCTGCTGACGTCGAAAGACTTCATATCTAAAACCCGCAAACTTCTGGCGACGGCGCTGATCATCCAGGCTTTCGTCGGGGCACTCGCGGCCTCCCTCGTCATTCCCTACAGTATGATCAACAATCAACTCGTGCCGCTGACGGCACCGATCGCGATCGTGGGCGCCTTCGGCTTCACCGTGCTCATCATGATCAGTGTCAAGATGTTCATGGAGGATACCGAACGTCGCCTCGAACATCTGGCTATGACGGATCACCTGACGGGAACTTTGAACCGCCGCGGACTGACGCAGGCCTTCGACGCGCTGAAGCAGAAGCTGTCGGGCACGTCGAAATTCATCGGCTTCATTCTATTCGACATCGATCACTTCAAAAAGATCAACGATGACTACGGCCATCAATGCGGCGACGAGGTGCTGGTGAAATTCTGTTCGCAGGCGAGCCTGATAGCAGAAGATCAAGGCGTCCTTATCCGCATGGGTGGAGAGGAATTCGGCTGCCTTGTGGAGACGGACGATTCCTCCAAGGTCGCCAGTCTGGCAGAGAGCATACGCCTTCAGTTCAGTTGGATGGAGATGTATGTGGATGGAAAGAGGTTCTCCGTCACGGTCAGCGCCGGTGTCTTCTGCCAGAGCGCTGCGAATGCGGATCTGAGCACGATGCTGACGATGTCGGACCGGGCGCTGTATGGCGCTAAAAAAGAAGGGCGAAACCGCACCGTCGTTCGAGAGGGCTCCATCCACGTCGTCGTGCCCGCGGAAGACCGCGACGAAGACCCCTGCGACAACAATGCCAACCGTCAGGTTGCCGCCCTAAACCGCATCTCCAATATCGCTAATCGGTAGGCTGGTTCTTGACCTCGACGTGCAAGCGCCATCATCATGGCAGCCAGCAACGGAGGCTTTGCCATGCAAATCAGGTTTCTCACGAGCATCTTGATGTCCGCAGCGCTGGTGGCCGGATCGGTCCAGGCACAGCAGGCGTCCGACAAGCAAGCACCGGAACGGGCAACGGGAACGACGACTGCGAGCCGCGTGGAGGCGAAAAATTTCATGGTTGCCGCCGCCAACCCGCTGGCCGCGGAAGCCGGACGCCAGATCATTGCCAAGGGCGGCAACGCGATTGACGCCATGGTGGCTGTCCAAACCGTGCTGGGTCTTGTCGAGCCACAGAGTTCGGGCCTCGGCGGCGGCAGCTTCCTCGTTTATTACGATGCGGCAAACAAAAAGCTGACGACGTTCGACGGTCGTGAAACAGCACCGATGGAAGCCACTCCGAAGCTGTTTCTGGACGAGAAGGGCCAACCGCTGAAATTCATGGACGCGGTCGTGGGCGGTCGATCCGTCGGGACGCCGGGAACCGTGCGCCTTTTATCCGATGTCCATAAGACATACGGAAAGCTTGAATGGGCCGAGCTGTTCAAGCCCGCAGAAATGCTTGCCACCGATGGCTTCAAGGTATCACCACGCCTCGCCTCTCTCATTGCTTCGGAAGGCGACAGGCTCAAAAAATACGAAGGTCCGCGAGGCTATTTCTACGACCAGTCCGGCGCGCCGCTCAAGGCTGGTGCGGTTCTGAAAAATCCTGCCTATGCGGAAACTCTCAAAACCATCGCCACCCACGGACCTGATGCTTTCTACAAGGGACCGATTGCCGAAGCCATCGTCAAGACAGTCCGCGAGGCGAGCGGCAACCCCGGCGTCTTGTCGCTGGCCGATCTTGCCAATTATCGAACCCGTGAACGCGAACCGGTGTGCGTGTCGTATCGCGCGCTGGATATCTGCGGAATGGGACCACCCTCCTCCGGCGCCGTTGCGGTGGGCCAGATCCTCGGAACGCTCGAAAATTTCGACGTCAAGTCGTTGGGGCCTGACAATGTCCAGAGCTGGCGGCTGCTGGGCGATGCCCAGCGCCTTGCCTTTGCGGATCGTGAACGCTACCTCGCCGACCCGGATTTTACACCGCTGCCGATAAAGGGTCTGCTGCGCAAGGATTATCTTGGTGGTCGCGCCATGTTACTGGATGGTGACAAGGCTCTTGCTGCAGATGATGTGAAGGCCGGGGAGCCCGAATGGGATCATGCCTTGAATTTCGGTCGCGGCCCCGCGCTGGAGCTTCCCTCGACCAGCCATTTCGTCATCGTCGACAAGCAGGGCAACGTTCTGTCCATGACGACGACGATCGAAAGCGGCTTTGGCTCGCGTTTGATGACCAACGGCTTTCTGCTCAACAACGAGCTTACGGATTTTTCCTTCAAGACACATGATGGCAGCCTGCCGGTTGCCAACCGCGTGGAACCGGGAAAACGACCGCGCTCCTCCATGGCGCCGACTATCGTCATGAAAGATGGAAAGCCGCTGCTTGCAATCGGTTCGCCGGGCGGCAGCCAGATCATCGGCTATGTGGCGCAGGCCCTGGTCGCCTACATCGATTGGGGATTACCCGTGGAAAAGATCGTTGCCCAGCCGCACCTCATCAACCGGTTCGGGACCTACGACATAGAAGCCGGGACGGATGCGGAACGATTTTCAGAACCGCTGAAAGCCTTGGGTTATGAGGTCAAGGCAGGAGAAATGAATTCCGGCCTGCACGCCATCGAGATTACCGGCAGCGGGCTTGTCGGGAGTGCCGATCCGCGCCGTGAAGGCGTAGCGGTCGGCGAATAGATGGCTTTTTCACAGCAATGATTTCAGATAGACATCAGGCATGAAAATCTTGCCTGATGTTCTTCGTATCGACACCGACCGGCGTGCCGTTTTGCTCGATGCCCGCGATCCCGCCTTCTACAGCAACCCGAACGCCGTCTATGCGGCGTTGCATGCACATTGTCCCAACTTTTACTGGGAAGAGCAAAAACAATGGTTCTTCACCCGCTACGACCATGTCAATGCGCTGTTGCGCGACAGGCGTTTCGGACGACAAATCCTGCATGTTGCCAGCCGCGAAGAACTGGGCCTGCCGCAACCGCTTGACCATGTTCGCCACTTTGACGCCGCCGAACGCCATTCGCTGCTGGAGATAGAGCCGCCGGAACATACGCGGCTCAGGACGCTGGTGAACCGGGCCTTCGTATCTCGCCATGTCGATAAGATGAAGCCAGAAATCGAGGCGCTCGCCAACGGACTGATCGATCGTTTCGAAAAGGATGGACGCACCGAACTCCTCTCCTCCTTCGCCGACATCATTCCCGTCACAATGATCGCCCGCATGATCGGCATACCCGAGGAGATGGGCCCACAATTGCTGAAGTGGTCGCACGCCTATGTCGGCATGTACATGTTCAAGCGCACCCGCGAAGACGAGCTTCTCGCCAACGCGGCTGCCAAGGAATTCTCCGATTATGTACGAACAGTGATCGCCCAACGGCGTGCCGAGCCGAAAGACGATCTGCTGAGCCACATGATCCACACGGAACATAAAGGCCATTTGTTGAGCGACGACGAACTGATCTCGACGACGATCGTGCTACTGAACGCAGGACACGAGGCAACCGTCCATCAGATCGGCAATTCCGTACGGGTTATTCTGGACAGTGGCATCGAATCCGCTCGCCTTTTCGCCGATGAGAAGACAACCGAGCGAACGGTCGAGGAAACGCTAAGGATCGGCGCACCGGTGCACATTTTCCAACGCTGGGCTCTGGAACCCGTCGAAATCGACGGCATAAAGTTCAAGCGTGGAGACAAGGTCAGCCTGATCCTTGCCGCAGCCAATCTCGACCCGCAAAAATTCACCGATCCGCTAACCTTCAAGCCCGACCGCAACGAGGCCCCAAACCTGTCCTTCGGCGCAGGCATCCACTTCTGCATCGGCGCGCCGCTGGCCAGGCTGGAGCTGAATATCGTGCTTCCGTCGTTGTTCAAACGGCTGCCGAGACTGCGCCTGGCCGAGGAGCCGAGGGTTAAGGATGTCTACCATTTCCATGGTCTGGAACGGTTGGATTTGGTTTGGTGAACTCAACCGTGACAGAGATTATGCGCGATGGTGGAGCAAGACATTGCGGCCGGTTCTATAACCGCACCACGTAATCCTTGCGCGTCGTCTCCACGACTTCCCAAGTGCCTTTGAAGCCGGGGCGAATGATCTGACGGTCTCCGGGTCTGAGATGAATGGGCACTCCACCGTCTTCGGTCAGAATGGAATGGCCATCCAGGATGTTGAAATATTCCCATTCGTCATATTCCACCCGCCACTTCCCCGGGGTGGATTGCCAGATACCGGCGTAGATCCCGCCGCTGGCCTCTTCCAGATTCCACGTGGTGAACGTCGGCTCTCCCGATATGAGCCGGTCTGGCGCAGGTGCGCCCTCTTCTGGCTGAATGGCCGAAAGATCGCCGTCCGACTTGAAGTTGAGTGTATGGGGCATCGGCGATCTTTCCTGTTCCGACTTTCGATTTCAGACGTTTGACAGCGCCTGCTCCAGATCGGCAATGATGTCCTTTACATCTTCAATGCCGATGGACAGACGCACCACATCCGGCCCTGCCCCTGCAGCCGTCTGCTGTTCAGGCGTCAACTGGGCATGAGTTGTCGATGCGGGGTGGATGACCAGAGAGCGTGTGTCGCCGATATTGGCGACATGCGAAAACAGTTGCAGCCCCTCGACGATGGCCTTGCCCGCCGCATATCCGCCCTTGACGCCGAATGTGAAGACGGAGCCAGCACCCTTTGGCGAATAACGCTGCTGAAGCGCATGATTTTCGCTGTCTTCCAGACCTGCGTAGTTAACCCAGCCAACTTTAGGATGCGCCTTCAGCCATTTGGCAACCGCAAGCGCATTATCGGAGTGGCGTTGTACGCGCAGCGCCAGCGTTTCGATACCGGTCAGGATGAGGAACGCGTTGAACGGCGCGATGGATGGTCCAAGGTCGCGCAGGCCCAAAACACGTGTCGCAATGGCAAAGGCGAAATTCCCGAAAGTCTGATGCAAGACGACGCCGGAATATTCGGGCCGCGGTTGCGACAGGGCCGGAAATTTGTCGCTGGCCGACCAGTCGAAGGTTCCGCCATCGACGATGATACCGCCCATGGAATTGCCGTGCCCGCCTAGAAACTTGGTGAGCGAATGCACGACGATATCGGCACCATGCTCGATAGGCCGCAGCAGATAGGGGCTGGCCATCGTATTGTCGACGATCAGCGGCAGGCCATGTTTGTGGGCAACTTCGGCGATGGCGGAGATATCCACGAATGTACCACCCGGATTGGCAAGGCTTTCGATGAAGATCGCTTTCGTGCGCGCGTCGATCTGGCTTTCGAAACTGGCGGGGTCTGCGGCGTCGGCCCACCGCACCTGCCAACCGAAATTCTGAAACGAATGGCCGAACTGGTTGATGGAGCCACCATAAAGCTGGCGCGCCGCAACAAAATTGTCTCCGGACTGAAGCAGCGTGTGGAAAACGAGCAACTGAGCAGCATGACCCGACGCCACCGCCAATGCTGCGGTGCCCCCTTCAAGCGCAGCCACCCGCTCTTCCAGAACCGCCTGTGTCGGGTTCATGATACGGGTGTAGATGTTGCCGAATTCCTTCAAGCCGAAGAGGGCTGCCGCGTGATCGGAATCGCGGAACTCATAGGCCGTTGTCTGGTAGATAGGCGTCGCCCGCGCGCCGGTCGTCGGATCTGGCGCGGCTCCGGCATGAATCGCCAAAGTCGAAAAACCCGGATTATTCTCTGACATGTGTCCCTCCAAATTTCATTCTGCCCGCCTTGAGAGCAGAGGGATAATAACGCCCTCAAGGCGAATGGTAAGTGCAACTTATGCTAACTATCATGCGATATTGAGACGCGGATGCTCAATTGCGGGGCATCGGTTCATCACAACCTCTATTCCATAAGCCTCGGCTTTGGCTGCCGCATCGTCATGACGCACAGACAACTGGCCCCAGATGACCTTCGGTCTCGGCGACAGTAGAATAACCTCATCAACAATGGCGGGAAGAAACTCCGAGGCGCGGAAGACATCAACCATGTCGATCGGCTCGGCAATGTCGGCAAGTTTTGCGTAGACAGGCCTGCCAAGGATTTCCGTTCCCACCTGGCCCGGATTGACCGGAAAGACGGTATAGCCCTTGGAAAGCAGAAAGTTCATGACGCCGTGGCTTGGCCTTGCCGGATTGGGAGACGCTCCCAGAACGGCAATTGTTTTGACATCCTTCAATATCCTGGTGATGTCCCCATCGTCATACATATCGTGTTTCATCACTTTCTCCTCCAACCTGCACCACGTCTAAAAAAGCTGCGTCCATAGTGATCGAGAAAAGTGTTTTATCAAAGCCCACCCAGAACGACATGGACCCGCAACTCCAATGTTTGCGCTAACGCTGTCCTCAATCCTCAATCGTACTTTTTTTGTACCACATTTGTTCATCCGCATTTTAGAAACTACTCATAGTTACATTAGCAAAATATGTTTCATGATAAAACAGTTCAACTCGAAACGATCATTCGACATCAAAATGTCAAATCGAACTCGAATTGCCATCCGAAACACATTTATTTTTTCGTTGACCCATGGTTCAATCGTTTTAACAGCACGGTTTTTCGGGAAATTGTTAACATCGGCGTTATCTACGGCGTCAGCCGATAACACGTATAGATTGTTAATGACGACGGAGAGGTCAAAAAAACGGTAACCAGGCACCGCGTCGAAACGATAGAATCAAGCACCGTGCAAATGCCCTCGATAAGGCATAAGCATCTAAACAAGTCCAAAACTGTGTGAGTCGCCCGTGCCACTTGATGTCTTATTGCTGGTTTTGCTGGGCGCTCTCTTGCATGCCGGCTGGAACGCGTTGGTAAAATCCGGTGCGGACAAGGCACTGGACGCCACCTTGATTGCGGCAGGTGCCGCTGCCTGCTCCCTACCCTTTCTTCCATTTCTTCCGATGCCGGGAATGGTGGCTCTTCCCTTTCTCGTGGTTTCGGCCATCCTGCAATTTACCTATTTCAGGCTTGTGGCCGCGGCCTACACGGTCGGCGATATCGGCCTTGTTTATCCGATCATGCGCGGGGTAGCGCCCCTCATCGTCGCCGCGAGCAGCAACCTGTTTCTTGGCGAAACACTCAGCACGGCAGCCATGGCGGGCATCGCGATCATATCCGCCGGCATCCTCACCCTCGCCTTTGAAGCGCGGCATGGTGGTCGTCACCCCATTCTTCTGGCACTTGCCAATGCTGTGGTAATTGCCGGCTACACATTCGTGGATGGTGTGGGCGCAAGACTTTCAACGAGTGCAATTTCCTACACACTGTGGATGTCACTGCTGCCACCCATACTCCTGTTTTCCTGGGCACTGTATCGCAGGGGATGGACACCCGTGGCCGCTCATGTGCGCGGCAACTGGTGGAGGGGCCTGGCCGGTGGCGCAGGCTCCATTCTTTCCTACGGCCTTGCACTCTGGGCCATGACCAAGGCCCCTGTCGCAATCGTCGCGGCGTTGCGCGAAACATCCATTCTTTTTGCCATAGTGATCTCGGTTTTTCTCCTCAAGGAAAAGGCCAGCATCTGGAGATATGTTGCCGGTGCCGTCATCGCCATGGGGGTTCTGACCATGCGGATCGGTTGATTTCAGCGAGTTATATTGTGGTATTATAAAACCACACTAATAACCAATTGATTTTAAACATTATTTTTTAAAGCCTTCCAGAAACGCACCGTTGACGAGATTTTTCCAACCGCTTATAAGCGCGCCAGACAGAATTTCCCTGGAAATACGGTCTTCCCGGCTGCGCAGAAGTGTTCAGCCTCAAGCAACAAGAAACGCCTGCATGCTTATCCAAGTGTGACAGGTCCAAAAGAAAGTGAAAAGAATGTCTACTTTCGTTCAGAAGCCTGCCGAGGTGGAGAAGAAGTGGGTCATCATCGACGCCGAAGGCCTCGTTGTTGGTCGCCTCGCTACCATCGTTGCAACCCGCCTTCGCGGCAAGCACAAGGCAACTTACACACCTCACGTTGACGACGGCGACAACGTCATCATCATCAACGCTGAAAAGTGCGTTTTCACAGGCAAGAAGTATTCCGACAAGAAGTACTACTGGCACACCGGTTATCCGGGTGGCATCAAGGAACGTACCGTTCGTCAGATCATCGAAGGCCGCTTCCCGGAGCGCGTTCTCGAGAAGGCTATCGAGCGTATGATTCCGCGTGGTCCTCTTGGCCGTCGCCAGATGAAGAACCTTCGCGTTTACGCCGGTTCCAACCATCCGCATGAAGCACAGCAGCCAACCGTTCTCGACGTGGCACAGCTGAACAGCAAGAACGTAAGGAGCGCCTGATAATGGCCGATCTTTCCTCTCTGAAAGACCTCGCCCCTGCATCGGAAGCGTCTGCTCCCGTGCACGTCCGCAAGGTTGACACTCTCGGCCGCTCCTACGCGACCGGCAAGCGCAAGAACGCCGTAGCCCGCGTATGGGTCAAGGCCGGTTCCGGCAAGATCATCATCAACGGTCGCGACTTCTCGGCATATTTTGCCCGTCCTGTCCTGCAGATGATCCTTCAGCAGCCGCTCGTCGCAGCTGCTCGTTCGGGCCAGTTCGACATCATCGCAACGGTTGCAGGCGGCGGTCTTTCCGGCCAGGCCGGTGCCGTTCGCCACGGTCTTTCCAAGGCCCTCACCTACTTCGAACCAGGCCTTCGCGGCGTGTTGAAGAAGGGTGGCTTCCTGACCCGCGACAGCCGTGTTGTTGAACGTAAGAAGTACGGTAAGGCCAAGGCCCGTCGTTCCTTCCAGTTCTCCAAGCGCTAATCGCTACGGAATACAAAATCGAAAGGCGGAGCTTCGGCTCCGCCTTTTTTCATTTGTCAGTTTTTGGTTACTGAAAATACCTGGCGACACGATGCCGCTTTATGCCTATCTCTGGGGCACTATATTGTCGGCTACATGGGTAGCGCCGATTTGCTTCATCATATGGTCCACGATCATGTGCGCACCCGTCAGCGTGTAGTGGCTCTTGTCGGCAATGTAGGCAACGCCATCACGGGCAAAATAACATTGCTCGGATTCCACTTGCCCGCAGAATATTGCCTCAGGAAGGACCTTGACCACTCCCCCTGTCGCGGCAGCGTCCAGCACGTCATAGGCGCGCTTGGTTTCGGCTTTGAAAAGCGTATGGGGATACGCAAAGTCCGGGGTAGTATCACCCTTGATGATATGCGTCGCCATAACTTCAGCGACCGATTTTTTAAAGCGTGGTGTGGGATAGACGATCAGCACCCGCTTGCCATCTTTTTCCAGTGAATCGATCGTTGATTTTAGATTGCGTGCCATATCGACGACGGCGATAGCCGAACCCTGCCTTTCAACGCCATCGACATACATATAATCAGCATTGAAGAAATTGACCCAGGACGCTGAGAGAACGACAGTATCGACATCGCTTTCCAGAAGATACTCCATCGCTCTCCTGTTGAAGATATCACAGTTAGCAGCACGCTCGTGGCGAGCGTTCCACACGCCAATAATCGGCGCACAGAAACCATGCGTCAGTTGCACCACCCCTACCCCCTGCTCCTGCAATTCGTCGCGTACCGCAGGAGTGATAGCCGCAGAGATGGAATCGCCCCACATGGCGTAGGTTCTCTGCGCACCCTGCGTGTTGAACATACACTTTTGCGCGGGAAGAGCAGGAATGCCATCAAATACCTGGAACAGGCACTTGCTGCTCCAGTTCGTTGTTTCAACGAGCTTTGCGACCTCAGGCGGCAGCCGGAAGGGCAACCCCTCCTGCACCCCCCATGCGCCGAAACCAACAATAATCACGACGCTGGCCGTAACACTGGTAACAACGCGGCGCAAAGAAACACGGAGATGCCGGAAGGGCTGCTCCACAAAATGCCAACTCAAGGCGGCAAGAATAAAGACGACAACGATCAGTCCAGACATGATGGCTGGCGTGGGCGGATCGAGGTTTTTGATGCGCCAGAACGCGAAGACAGGCTGGTGCCACAGATAGGCACTGAAACTGATGCGACCAAGCCAAACCAGGGGCGTCAAAGCCAGCAGCTTGCCCGCAAGATTGTGCCGGGACGCATGAAGGAGAAAGAGCGCTGCGCCGCCGACAGGCAACAATGCGATGACTGAAGGAACCCGGGTGGTCGTATCGAAGGCGAGGATAGACCCGACAATCAGCACAAGCCCAAGCATCGCGAGCGCTCCGTTTGCGCGGCGTTGCTGACCGAAACCATAGAATGCGCAGAGCGATCCCGCCAAAATTTCCCAGGCACGGGTTGGGAGCAGATAATAATTGGCGGAGGGAAAGCGCTCGGAACCGATCTGGCTGGCGACGAGGCTTGTCACCGCAAGCGCTGCGACGGCGATAAAAATCGTGCGAAAGCTCAATCGAAAAAGAAAGAGCAAGGGAAACAGCATATAAAACTGCTCCTCCACGCCCAGACTCCATGTGTGGAGCAAGGGCACCTCTGCCGCATCGGGTGCAAAATAATCGTTCTTCTTCAGGAAGTAGAAGTTGGAGACCGACAGCGCTGCCGTCATCAGACTCTTGGAAAAATCTTCGAAAGCGCCTGGCAGAAGGAGAAACCATGCAGCGATGGAGGAGCAAATCAAAACGAAGAACAAGGCTGGCAAAATCCGCTTGGCCCTGCGTTCGTAGAAGCGCGCCAGCGAGAACTCGCCTCGGGCGTACTCGCCAAGAATAATGGTGGTGATGAGGTAACCGCTGATGACGAAAAACACGTCTACACCAACAAAGCCACCGCCGAACAATTGGAAATTTGCGTGTGAAAAAATGACTGACAGAACGGCGACAGCACGTAATCCATCAATCTCAGCTCTATACGTCATTGTTACCATCGGATTTCGCAACCTTAGGTTTTCCGGTTACAGCAACAACTTTATGTCGTAAAGGCCAGTTTCCTGGTTTTCCAAAACGCATTTAGAACTTTGAATCGATAGAAAGTGGCGTTCGTCTGGATGTCTCAAGAACATCACCGCCATTGCCGGGGCGACAGTTGCAATGTATATGCTTGGCACGCGCCGAGTGGCTTTAGACAAAGCTGCCAGATCGAATCAAGTCTTTAGCAAACTGATTCCGCGCACTCTCGCAACCCATTGAAAGTTCAGGACAAGGATATGACAGCGAAAATCTTCATCGACGGCGAACACGGCACCACGGGGCTGCAGATCCGCACGCGCCTTGCTGACCGCCGCGATATCGAACTGCTGTCCATTCCGGAAGCAGAGCGGCGCAATGCTGCCATGCGCGAAGACATGCTGAACAATGCCGATATCTCGATCCTGTGCCTGCCGGACGAGGCTTCGCGTGAAGCGGTATCTATGGTGGAAGGCAACAACAAGGTCCGGATCATCGACACCTCGACCGCCTACCGCATTCACAAGGACTGGGCCTACGGATTTGCCGAAATGGACAAGGCGCAGGCGGACAAGGTGCGTGCTGCACGTTTCGTGGCCAACCCTGGATGCTACCCCACCGGCGCCATCGGCCTTATCCGCCCGCTGCGCGATGCAGGAGTCCTGCCCGCCGACTATCCGGTCAGCATCAATGCCGTTTCCGGCTATACGGGCGGCGGCAAGCAGATGATCGCCCAGATGGAAGATCAGAGCCGCGATGACGCCATCAGCGCCAACAACTTTCTCTATGGGTTGACGCTGAAGCACAAGCATGTGCCGGAAATGAAAATCCATGGCCAGCTCGATCGCGCCCCCCTGTTCTCGCCTTCCGTCGGACGCTTCCCGCAAGGCATGATCGTTCAGGTGCCATTGTTTGGCGATGGACTGAAGGAAGGCACAACGGTCGAAAGCGTCCACGCGGCGCTCGTGGCGCATTATGCAGGCCAGAATATCGTCTCCGTCGTTCCGCTGGACGAAAGTAAAGGGCTTTCCCGTATCGATGCGGAAGAGCTTGCGGGCAAGGACACGATGAAACTGTTCGTCTTCGGCTCTGACGATGGCGCACAGATCAATCTGGTGGCCCTGCTGGACAATCTCGGCAAAGGCGCATCCGGTGCTGCAGTTCAGAATATGGAACTGATGCTCTCGGCGTGATGACGAACGCCAGTTCCATGGATCGAATACCAGACGAACTTTCAAGGCGGTGGAGCATATCCTCCGCCTTTCTTGTTGCAGATACGCATACCAGCCTCATCCATCGCGTCATGCGACGTGATGGTTCGACGGCGATCGTCAAATCTCTCAAACCAAGAGGTATGGGAGAGCTTCCGGGGATGGCATTTCTGGCATGGCGAAACGGCCACGGCGCTGTCCGGCTGCTGGATCAGGTGCAGAATGTCTGCCTTCTCGAAGATGCCGGCGAGATGAACCTGCGAGACCATCGGCGAATTCACGGAGAGGCGGCCAGTAACGCCATCATCGTCAAGACTATCGCAGAGATGCACGCCCCAAGCCCGATTGAGCCCGAGGGGCTGACACCCTTGCGTGAACACTTTGGCTCGCTTTTCAAACGAGCAGGATCATGGGGCAACGATAGCCTGTCCGACGTGCTACGCCGCGCCGCTGATATTGCCGAAGCACTGCTTTCGAACCAAAGAGATATCCGGCCGCTCCACGGCGATCTGCACCATGACAACATCATTGCCGGCAGCGCGCGTGGCTGGCTGGCCATTGATCCACAGGGGCTTATCGGCGACCCTGCCTATGATGTCGCCAATGTGTTCGGCAATCCGCTTGGCGCCTTTGACGATATTATCAGACCGGACCGTATTCTGGCGCTGGCCAGTCTTTTTGCAGACGCGACCGGTTGTAGCGAAGACAAAATTCTGCGCTACGCTCTGGCCCATGCCGGCCTGTCGATCTGCTGGTCACTGGAGGATGGAGGCACTGTCGAAGAGAACGACAATGCCAGAGAGCGCCTCGCCTTCTTCAATGTGGCGGCACCCCTGCTGATCAGCCCCTGACCTCAGGCGTTATGGAGACCGGATACTCTCCGACGAAACCGCGCCAGTTGGCGATTGCAAACGCCAGTACCAGCAGTGCCATGCCCTGATGCGCCAGCGCGACATGGATATCGACATGCATCAACAGCGTCGTGATGCCCAGACCGGCCTGAATGCAGATCAAAACGAAGAAGAGGACGGACCTGCGCGCATGTGGCGTGTTGGGCTGGCTGCGGGTCATGACAATCATGTTCCACAGTGTCAGGGCAATCAGCACATATGCGCCAAGCCGGTGGACGAATTGCACCGTCTTGGGGTTTTCAAACAGATTGATCCACCAGGGCTGCTGGAGGAAGAGATCGCCCGGAACGAGAGAACCGTCCATCAGCGGCCAGGTGTTGTAGGAAAGGCCGGCATTGAGCCCGGCGACCAGTGCACCGAGATAAATCTGGACAAGACAGAGAATGGCCAGCAATGCCGCAAAACGTCTGCCCTTGATGCTTGCGACATGGGCGGAGTGAAGCGAAAGGCCACGCAATATCCACATGCAACCGGCAAAAATCAGACAGGCAATCGTCAGATGCGTCGCCAGCCTGTACTGAGAAACATCCGTGCGGTTGACGAGGCCGGACGACACCATCCACCAGCCGACGAACCCCTGCAAGCCGCCCAGCGCCAGCAATCCGACAAGCGGTAGCCTCAGACGTTTTTCAATACGTCCGGTGAGCCAGAAATAAGCCAGCGGCAGCGCGAAGATCAGGCCGATCGCCCGCGCCAGCAGCCGGTGCGCCCATTCCCACCAGAAGATGGTCTTGAACTCCTCCAGCGACATGCCCTTGTTGATTTCCTGATATTGCGGAATACGCTTGTAAAGCTGGAATTCCTCTTCCCATTCGGCAACGGACAAGGGCGGAATGGCGCCATGGATCGGCTTCCACTCGGTGATGGAAAGGCCTGATTCGGTCAGGCGCGTCGCACCGCCGACCAGTACAAGACAGAACAGCACAAACAGCACGACCCGCAGCCAGATACGCACGAGGCGTCGGTCTTTTTCCAGCTTTTTCAATGCGGCCTCGCGACGTTGCTCGACAGAAATTTCAGCCGCGGCCACCGTGTTCGCCTGCATTCTTGACACTCCACAAGTCTTTGCGATGGTTTGCAACAACGTACCGCGCAAAACAAGCCCTCTCACCCCTGTCGCATGCCAATAAGCTTTGCGGCATTGGGTCGCGGCTGTATAAGCGAGCGACAGTTCAAGGGAGTGAAAGACGGCATGCCTCAGCGCCTCAGATCATTTATCGGCACCATCGTCATCATTTTGCTGGTGGTCGCCTATGCGGTGATCGCGACCAGTTTTGCCTCTGCGGCACTTGCCACGCAACCCTGGTGGATTCATCTGGGCTATTTCGTCGTATCTGGACTGCTGTGGATTCTTCCGGCCATGCTCATCATCAAATGGATGGCTGGCCCCAAACAGCAGAAATGACGGTCAGGCGGCGGTCCTGTCTCCGGCACCCGCGCTGCCCATGGTAACGACGTCCGAATAGCCCAACCGATCCAGTTCACCGATCGTTGCAGCGGAAAGGTCGCGATCTGCTCCCGGCAGAGACACCACGATTTCCGCGTCGACGTATTTCAGCAGCGTTGCAACGCCCTCCATATCGGTGGCGCCGAATTCCAGAAGCACGGTGTCATAGGTATCTGCAAGCGCATGCAGAACCATCGTCAGGCGTTCGATGACCCGGACAGCCTGTTGCGGGCGAGCATTTCCCTGCGGCACGATGTGCGCGTTGGAAAGGCGATCGTGATGGATCGTTTCTCCAAATGCCGTTTCGCCGAAAAGAAGATCGGCCACACCAGCAAGCCCCGGTTCCTGCGACATGAGACGGCTTGGGCAGCCAGAGCTCGTCATATCCACAAGGACAACGGATCGCCCGTGTTCAGCAATGGACCTCGCCAGCATCACAGTTGCCGTCGAACCATCATCTCCGCTGGGCGACAGCAGAGCGACGGTCGGCTTGGCCCCCCGCATGGACAGGAAATCGGCCACACCGTTGACCGAAAGGTTGAGGTGCTCTTGCCGTTCATCGTCGAACTCATTTGCATGCGGGACTTTGTCGGTCACATTATCACTCTGTTCTGCCCAAAGGCATCGGCCTCGTTTTGTCGGTGATCTTAGGAAGCTTCGGTAACGCAAGGGTTAAACCATGGACCCGCAGCGTGAAAACTTACGAAAGCAAAAGACAAAATTCGTTTCTTTACCGGGTGTTAACCATAAGGGCTGATAACCGCATGAAGAAATGTCTTTGGAGCATGATTGCGGATGACGTTCGCTGCCCCACGCCTGATATCCGTACTGGTCGTTGCGCTTGCAGCCACGCTTGCTGGTTGCTCCGCGTACAAACCGGCACCTCGCGCCTTCAACGAGGCTGCGCTGGCACCTTACAGGCTGGACAGCGGCGATCGGCTGCGCGTCAACGTCTTCGACCAGACCGGGCTGACCAATACCTACACGGTCGATCAGTCCGGCTATGTCGCCTTTCCGCTGGTCGGTCAGGTGTCGGCCCGTGGCAAGACCGTGGCGCAACTCGAATCCGGCATCGCCCAAAAACTGCGCCAAGGCTTCCTGAAGAATCCGGATGTTACAATCGAGATCGACCGTTATCGACCCGTCTTCGTCATGGGTGAAGTGGGCAGGCCCGGCCAGTATTCTTACGTTCCCGGCATGACAGCGCAAAATGCCATCGCCGTTGCAGGTGGCTTTACCTCTCGCGCCAACCAAAGCGATGTCGATATCACCCGCAAGATCAACGCAAATGTCATGACCGGCAGAATCATCATTTCAGGACCGGTGATCGCGGGTGATACCATATACGTTCGAGAACGCTTCTTCTAAAGCCTGGCCTTGCGCCAAAGTGTTTCAGCACGTCTTTCCAAAAGGATTCAAGATCAAAGTTTGCGGCCGAGACGCTGCGCCAGACAGCGGCGTCTCAATCGCCCACAGTTGCGGGTAAACAGGTATTGCGTATCCCGCCCCCCCCTTTCTGCGAATGGCGAAAACTGCCATTTTGGCTTAAAACATCCATTGAGAGTTTTAGCAAACGCGTATATACACCGCATAATGGTGAAAATGAACGACCTGATAATCTTTGCTCTAAACGTTTATTAGTGAGTTTGTCGTAACCTCCCCTGCATTCAAGACTGCGGAAAGACGGAATGAGTAAGGTTGGAGGCGACAATAACCCGATCGATCTGGATGCTTTGCGCAAAAAGCTCGCCCGCAACGTTGACGATGGCGGAGCGAAAAAGCGCGATCCGGTCACGCTAAATCCGCTGGCGCTGCAAGTCGCCAACCAGCTTCGTGCCACGAGCCATTCACCCAACATCGTTATCGGTCAACTGCGGCTGCTCGAGTTCGTGATCCTGAGTGTGATCGGCATCCTCGTCAACGCGCTGGATGCTCCGGAGGCTTTTGGCTCGCGTGTCGCAATGATAGCGATTTGCATCTGGAACGGCATCTTCTGCTCCATCCTTCTGCAGACGGCTGACAGTTATCAATTGCCTTCCCTACGCCGCGCCATGGAAACGATGCCGCGCATTCAGGCGTCGCTTCTCGCCTCATTCGCGCTGACGATCCTGCTCACCACGACCTTGTTGCCGAGAAACAACGATCCCTGGCAGACGCTTGGGCTGTGGTACGGCGCAAGTGCTGTTTTTCTGCTCATCGAACGCATTGTCGTCGGCCTGATGATTCGCCACTGGGGGCGCAACGGCGTGATGGAACGCCGTGCCGTCATCGTGGGTGGCGGACAGGCCGCGAAAGATCTCATCCGTTCGCTGGAACATCACGATAACGACATTCGCATTTGCGGCATCTTCGATGACCGCAAAAGCGCACGATCGCCTGATGTCGTTGCCGGTTATCCGAAACTTGGTACTTTTGCAGAGCTTGTCGAGTTCGCCCGGCTGACAAAGCTCGACATGCTGATCATCTCCATTCCCATGAGTGCGGAGGCGCGCATTCTGGAGTTGATTCGCCAGCTTTGGGTACTCCCCGTCGATATCCGCATTGCAGCCCACGCCAACAAGCTGCGCTTTCGCCCCCGCTCCTACTCTCACATCGGCAGCGTGCCGATGCTCGACGTCATGGACAAGCCGCTGCGCGACTGGGACTCGGTGGCGAAACGTGTTTTCGACGTGATTTTCAGTCTTGTCTCCATCGCCCTCCTGTGGCCCGTCATGCTGGGAGCGGCCATAGCGGTAAAATCGACGTCGAAAGGTCCAGTCCTCTTCAAGCAGAAACGCCACGGATTCAACAACGAGACGATCAACGTGTGGAAGTTCCGCTCCATGTATACGGAGATGAGCGACCCGACGGCAAAGAAGGCTGTGACTAAAAACGATCCTCGCGTTACACCTGTCGGCAGGTTCTTGCGCAAATCGTCCATCGATGAACTTCCACAACTCTTCAATGTTCTGGCCGGTGATCTTTCGCTTGTCGGTCCTCGTCCTCACGCGGTGCACGCCCAGACCGGTGACCTCAAATATACTGAAGTGGTCGAGCATTATTTTGCACGTCATAAGGTCAAACCCGGTGTTACCGGATGGGCGCAGATCAACGGCTGGCGTGGAGAGATCGACCACGGTGACAAGATCAAGAACCGTACCGCGCACGACCTCTACTATATAGAGAACTGGTCGCTCTGGCTGGACCTGAAGATTCTCGTCCTGACGCCGATCCGCCTGCTGAAATCTGAAAACGCCTACTGAGGAAAAGCGGAACCTCTTGCGATTTCATGCGTTTGGCTGCGGCAGTTTCTTGCTTAGGGGAAATATATGACGCGGACGAATAATCTCTACCTCATCATCGGCGCCTTGATCATCGCCGTTGCAGGGCTCGGCATCTATGTCTGGCACGAAGAGACGAAGCCCAAAGGCATCGAAATGAACATCGGCCCGAACGGCGTCTCTGTTCAGGAGAATTGAGTTTCTCCAGCTTCGCGCAGGTTGAAGAATCTAGACCGGTTTGTGTCAGTTTTTTAACGGACGGAAACCGGTCTTTTCATGAGAAAAGACCTAGAGAATGCTCACTTCTTCGAAGTGATGGCCACGGCGCAGATGAATGCAACGGGCTGAAAATCAGGAAATCCTCAGCGATGGCGTTGGGACTCGTATCGTATGTTCAGCTTCAGTCTACCGAACTTGCACTTAAAGCCATAGAAAAGCAGCAGACACCGCAAGCAGACGCCGTTACCGATGACGCGGCGCCTACGGCCACCATCCCACAGCAAGATGCGGCTGAACCCCACGTTGCTCCGACACTGACGCTTGTGCCTGAGACGATGGGACAAGATGAAGACCACGGCGACATGACCGGTCCCGCATTCATGAGAGAGCTGAAAACCTGGCTTGCCGAACTGTCGGGAGACCCAGCAAGTGCTGCACAAGGGCATGCCATGTCTCAAGCCCTGTCATCCGGAACACTTACCATTCACGACCCGGTTGAAGGCGCTGCTGTCAGCGCATGGGATGCTTCGGGAATCCGCCCGCAAACAGTCACGCGCCAGGAGATTGCCGCCATCGGATGGAGCCAGTTTCTGAAGCAGCGCGTCAAGCGTGAAGACGGCGCAGGCTATGTGAAAGATACCGACGGGAATTACATTGATATGGTTTCTGGCGAGTGCGCTTATTTCGGCGCAGTGGGCAGCAATTTCTATTACCTCACATGGCCAAAGCACGTCGACATGTAAGAAGAAATGGGAGACCCGCCGCTGTCCCACCCAGCATATGGCGGGTCTCTACCGTTTACCCCTCCAGTCAGGGCAAAGACAGAGAAACACGAGTGCCGCATTATGGCAAGATCGTGGCAGTAATTTTGCGTAAATTTTATTCATTTCGCCTCTTATGCGGCACGCTTCAGTCTTCCTGCCTACACCACGCTCATTTTCGCACCCAATGGTCAGCTTCCCACACTGTTTTTCGGGC
This sequence comes from Rhizobium sp. Leaf262, assembly GCF_001422245.1. GTDB lineage: Bacteria > Pseudomonadota > Alphaproteobacteria > Rhizobiales > Rhizobiaceae > Agrobacterium. Next base: position 37,411 of record NZ_LMMM01000016.1, on the reverse strand, counting down.
AGCCGCGATTTTCTACTTGCGCATGAACGGCCATCTATATAAACGCCTGTCCTGTGTCGGAGCGTAGCGCAGCCCGGTAGCGCACTTGACTGGGGGTCAAGGGGTCGTGGGTTCGAATCCCGCCGCTCCGACCATTCTTCCAAATGCTTGAGGTATCCCCGCCCTTAAGCGATCTCCGTGAAAATCTTCATGTCGAATCTTTCAGGCAATGACGAGAGATATCGTTATTGGCGCAACAGAAGCTTGCCCTGAATTACGCCCATCCCACCTCCACCTTCACAGATAATCCGATGCGTCGGAATGAATGTAACCTGCCTGACCTGTTCAGCTCTGGTTAAAGCGCAGCACAGCATCTTGCAGCGATGGAACTCAGGACATCAGCGCACGTTGAGGTCCATCAAACGGGAGATCGGTCATGAAAATCTTAAGCGCAGCAATTTGTCTTTTGTCGGTCGGCATCCTTAGCGGCTGCGTGGACGATCGCGGTTACCGCTCAGGCGGCTATTATTCTTCTGGCGTCTACTATCGCTCGTATGATCGCGACCGTTATTACCGCGACTATGATCGCCGCAACTGGCGAAGCGATCGCTACGACAGACGCGACCGTTGGGACAGAGGTTATAATCGTCGGGATTATGGCAGGAGCTACCCTCGCGCGGTCGTCTACGGCGATGGCGTCTATATAAATCGATAATCAAGATTCGGATAAGCGGCCGGAGGCGGCGCTGCGATGACCGCCTCCACATCGCTAAATGACTTGAGACAGAAGAGTGTCGAAACTGGTAACCGGTCTCTCATCCTCGATCTTTTCCCAGCTTTCGTCCATGGCATATCCCGAAGACAGATAGGGAATGCCGAGGTGACCAAAACGGATGGATAGCTGACGTTCCGCGGTATCCTCATCCAGCCCCGCAACGCGGTTGACGTAGATGGCCGAAGCAAGACCTGTGCGGTCAGCGCCCGACTTGCAGTGGATAAGTATGGGTTTCGGGGCGGTTCGCATGATCTCGACAAGTTGCGCAACGCGGTCAAGAGCGAGTTGCTTGCGGCTGGACATGCCGAAATCCACGTGCTGGACACCCAGCTTTTCGGCTACAGCCGTCTCTTGCTGGTACCAGGCAGAGCCTTCGTTTTCTCCGCGCAGATTGATGATGGTTTTTATGCCATTTGCTTTCACGTATTTTGCCAGTTGCGTGTCGGAAAGTTGGCTGGAGCGATAGAGCTGCCCGGCGATCACCTCATGGAAGTTGCCCGACAGCAAAATGAAACCGAAGTAGATCAAAAACACGACCGGCACGAGGGCGACCGGCAGAACGCCACGAAACAAAAGACTGCGCATCATCATTTTCCTGTTTGTCTGACAGGAAAATGGCTGCGAATACTGACACTAAGCTGAATGCTGCCGTCAGATGGCGGCAGACTGTGTCACGTGTGGATCGGCGTCTAAAGGAATGTCACCGCACCAGGACATACGTCGCATAGACCGCGATCAGCGCCCCTGCCGCGACCGCTGTTATAACGCCGAGGCGTTTTTCGATGAAGTCCCGGATCGGTTCGCCGTATCGCTGAAGCAGGCCAGCAAGAATGAAAAAACGCGCGGCGCGGGTGACGACTGCAGCGAGAATGAACAGGCTGAGACTGATATTGGCGGCACCGGACAGAATCGTCACCACCTTGATCGGCGGAAGATGCGCAAGACCGGATGTGACGAGAAGCAGCAAAATGGTCTCATAGTCGACCGATGCCTTCAGATGCTCGAAGCTTTCCAGCTTGCCATAAAATTCCAGGACCGGGCGGGCTATGCTCTCGAAGGCGTAATGTCCCAGATACCAGCCGGCGATGCCGCCAAGCACTGAGGCAACCGTGGCGACCGATGCATAGAACATGGCGCGACGCGGTCGGGCGAGCACCATGGGAATAAACAGAACGTCGGCAGGCACGAGAAAAACCGAGCTTTCTACAAAGGCCACGATGCCGAGCCACCAGACCGCAGTTTTTCTGGCGGCGAGCGCCATTGTCCACGCATATAATCTCTTGAGCATAACGCACCTTTATTCACCGACCCAACCGTGCTGGCCGCTTATGACAAATCTTGCAAGGCAATAATGAGGCGGATCTGCGCCGCGCCTTCGCAGCGCAGCAATTCAAATAAGGCTTATCCCGTTCGCACAGGTGTTAACCACATCTAGCGCTCACGAATGACGTGTCTCCCCTGCTCGGCTATACGGGGAGGATGAGCGAAAGCCTGTTTCCAACTCGTTGGGCCGAGGATCGGCCTCCATCGCTGGAGAAGTTCACCTCGGACTTCTCCGACGACTACGCGTGTGCGGACTACCTGGCCAAGAAACGATGGCGTCATGGCTTCAAATGCCCGAAGTGCGGAGGCAACCGTGCTTGGCGGCTTGAGGCACGGCCTTGGGTCTGGGAGTGCCAAGGTGTTCGGGTTGACGACAACGGCGAACGGACGAGGACTGGCTGCCACCATCAAACCTCGCTGATTTCGGGGACGGTCATGCACGGAACGCATCTGCCGTTGCGCAAATGGTTTCTGGCCGCATACCTCGTTGCGACACACTCGAACGGGATGTCAGCCCTTCAACTCCAGGCCAAGCTTGGTATCGCCAGCTACAAGTCCGCGTGGCTTCTTCTCCATAAGCTCCGTCGCGCCATGGTCGATCCGGATCGTCGTCGTTTAAGTGGCGTCGTGGAAATGGACGAGACAAACGTGCCGTATCGGAAGAAAACGGACCCCCTCACAGGAGGACAAGGCCGCAGCCCCATAGGGAAGATGGTGCTTGTCGGAGCGGTCGAGATCGTCGACAAGTTCTATGCCGGGCGCATGCGGTTGGAACGTGTTCAAGTCGCGGATCGCGAGACGCTACAACGGTTCATCGCCCAGAACACCGCGCCAGGCACACAGATCATCACCGACGGTTATAGCGCCTACGAACGGCCGCCGGAGCGCAAACACAAAGCACATAATCTCAGTGCCACGAATGCGTTACCAGCGCATATCTTGCTGAAGTGGGTTCATCGCATCTTTTCCAACTTCAAGCGCTGGGCGATGGGGACATACCACGGCCTTAGAGAGAAGCACGTCGACATCTACTGCAATGAGTTCGTCTTCCGATGGAACCGTCGTCGCAGCTTCCAGACATCCATCGACACTCTTCTCGGCCTTGGCCAGAAGATCGGCCCCGTAACCTGGCGCGGCATCGTCGGCGACACCCTCAAATGGAAACATCAGCACCGAGACCAGGTGCTGGGGATGGTTGATCCCGAGCGGCTCAAACGTGCCAAAAAATACGCCTTCGAAAACGGCATGGACATCTTCGACGCCCTCGACGACATTCGAAGCGAGGAAGAACGGCATAAGTATTTCCGCCGAAAGCCGTTGCGCCCGGCGCTACCACCAAGGCGGCCTGGCGAGGAGCGCAACACGCGCCGATACATTCATCCGCCAAGCCCTGTTCAGGCAGAATGCACAAAAGGCTTCCTGCGACATGTTCCGATTGGTTCGCCCATCACGTGCGCGAGACGCGGAAGACAGGTCAAAGCAGAACCTGCGGGGTTCACGACCTGAAGGTGCTGGAAGAGTCGTCATAAGGCTCCTCCATGTCCAAGCCGTCGTCGAGCTCTTCCTCGACGTTTGGCGTTAGCTGAAGCATTCGACCATGGCGTACTGCGATGATGTTCACATCATCATCGTCTCGCATGTAGTCGAATAGGTATGCATCGACGACAAGTGTCAGTCCGCCATCGATCTGGAGTCCATGGGTCACGTTCCCCGCATCTGCAAAGGTCCTCAAAACGTCCTTCGCGCGTCGGATGGTATCCGAGAAACTCTGAGCGGCATGCGGGTTCCGACGACGAAGGTAAGCCGCTTCGCTCCTAATGAAGTTGGCGGCTTCCTTCGAAACTCTCACTCGCGTCATGCGGCATGTCCGGCAACGATTTTGTCCACATCAGCGATAATGTCGTCGATGTCCTCATACTCGCCAGCCGCTATCTGATCTCGTCCACGAGCTGCAGCCAGGATGTCCGCTCCTTCGTTGAGGAGATACGTCTTCAAGGCGCGAACGATGATGTAGCTTCGTGAACGGTCGGTGGCGTCAGCGACGGCCTCAATATTTGCAACGACGTCCGAGGGGATGCGGAGAGTCACGGATTCCGATCCTTGCGACTTGGTCATGTGGCTTCTCCCTCTGGTGAGATGAAAGACAATGTAAGACAAATTGGATGGCGGGTCAATTTGTCTGATCCTTTTGTGGACCTACGGTAAAGCCTGACGCTTTTTCATCCGATCTCTGAAATTCTTACTCGTGATCGAAAGTGAGTCGCCTCCACGCTAGCACTGCATGTGGTATGCACCTGTGCGAACGGGATAAGCCTTATTCAAATACCCCCCAGAGCATAGGCTCTGCAAACCTTATGTTGCAGTGCAAATACAAAATCCATTTATACTGGTAAATTTCGGAGAGTCGATGTATAGTAACGACGGGACGAATGGAGGAGGAAATAGTCATGGATTATGTCGGCTTCGTTACTTCGCTGAACCCGTTCATTATAGGAATTCTAGTATTGGTGCTGCTGGCTGGCGCCTACAGTTCGTGGGTTTCTCACTGACACTGCGACATCATCGCTTCTGACGAATTCGTGCAAAGCAACTACCGCCAGAAGGTTGTGTTCGCCATAGCGATGCCATGTCTGGAATGTTATCTAAACCCGCAACGAAATCGTTTCGGGAAAAAGCATGACGGACAACATCAGTTTCAAGGACACATCGGAAAGCCTGAGCACAGTGCTCGAAAGGCTCATCGGCAATTTGCGTGGAAAAACCATCACGCTGCGTGAGTTGATGGAGGCGATTGGGGAACAGGGCCTGCTGCTCATGTGCGCCATCGCATGCCTTCCCTTCCTGATTCCTGTGTCGATTCCCGGCGTCAGTACTGTGTTTGGCGCGGCCATCGTTATGATCAGCCTCGCGATCACGCTCAACCGGCTTCCATGGCTACCGAAACGCATTCTCGACAAGCAGATGGAAACGGCGCGGCTGGCCCCTGCCCTGCAAAAAGGCGTGACCATCGTGTCCAAGCTGGATCGATTCATGCGCCCCCGTCTTCCCGGCTTGACCTCAGGCAACGTCATGGCACGCGTCAATGGACTTGCGATCATGGCGGCAGGGATATTGCTGATGATGCCTCTGGGCTTCGTGCCGTTTTCCAACACGCTGCCGGGTATCGCGATCCTGCTATTTTCAGCGGGCATGATCCAGCGTGATGGCGCGACGGTGCTGGGTGGTTACCTTTTCCTGATTCTGACGACGATTTACTTCGCTGCCCTCGGCTATGGAGCTTTCTGGGCAGGACAAGGCATCAGCAACTCGCTCACGGGCGCATAGTGCCGCCTCGGCGCGCTTCACGGGCGCGCCGCTTCCTGACCCACCAGACGGCAAGCCGTCGCCGCTGGCGCCGCACATAGGGCAAATCCTGCGAGAGCACGAGAAGACCGAGCGGCACCATCCAGAAACCAAGTATGGGAAGGAAGCCGAGGATACCGCCAACGACGAGCAAAACGCCGATAATGATGCGCCCGACTCGCGAACGCGGCATCGGCATGCTCCATTTTCCCAGATGGAGTCGTCCCGTTTGAGGGTGAAGACCGAAAGTCATGTCGATATGCCCCTCTGCTGAACTGTCAGTGAAATCTTTTTTGATGCCAACATCCCCGGAAAAGTGGGAGCTTCGGTGGATAAAACAAGAGGAATTCATTTTTTTTGAAAAAACCGCTTGGCAAATCGGAAAAGCATTTGTATTACCCCGCTCACACCGCGCCAAGCAGCGCACGTTCCCTGGTAGCTCAGCGGTAGAGCATTCGACTGTTAATCGACAGGTCGCCGGTTCGAATCCGGCCCGGGGAGCCATTTCTTCCAGAAGTGTGGAAATGGTCATGATGAAGGTCACAGGACCTCATCACACGCTGCAGATAATCTCACCTTCCCGATGACAGAATGATATCATGGATATCGACTGGGTTTATATTCAACGGACTGGGATTGGGCCGGCAATATGCTGGAAGCTGTGGTCATGGCGATCGTCTTCGCGGTTCTCATGCGCGTTGTTATGACGTGAAGAGATTGCGGGCTTGCAGGACTTGCCTTCTCTGCGGGGCACTTTCAAGGACGTGAAAAACGGGACTACGAGACATCAGTGCAGATGCCGCTGCCTCACATTGATGGTTACTACGTCTCGAACTGGTCTTGGGATCAGATGACGGATTTTTGGCCGACGGCACTGTTGTGCGTCGGCCTTATGCTGCTTTGGTTACGTCAGTGGTCGAAGAAACGGTTAGCGTTACTCGCCCGAGTTCTTTTTCTTGGCTGCCCCACCGGAAACGGTCGTAGACGTCGCCGATACGGGATCGCTGGCTGGAAAGCTGTCTTCCAGCCCTTCCTGCAACTCGTTGTCATTGCCGCCGACAGACGCATCTGCACGCTCCTGCCTTACCGATTTGGCGGCTGGCGATTTGGCGTCGCCAGGAGTTGCCGAGCCGTCCTCGATGGCGGTGTTCAGCTCATGTTCGGCTTCTGCCCAATGGCGCTCATGCTCGCCCTCGCGGCGCCCTTCGCTCTCCCATTTCTCGTAAGCTTTTCTGCGGATTTCGGCTTCGCGATCTGTAGACATTTTGCTTCTCCATTGCTGTCCTCGGTGAAGAAACAAGGCACGCAATAATTAGTTCCTGCGCGGGACAACAAACCCCACAAGGAACTTCACAGCATCTGGCACCGTTATGACCATTAACGAAGGAGCCGAAACATGGATGACAAACACACGAAACCGCTGGATATTGACGAAAAGGATGTCGCCAATTTCCATACGGAGCGGGAATTGAAGGGCGTGCCTGATGAGGTCGATCCAGACGAGGAGATGAATCTTCGAGCGCGGCGTCAGGCCGCACGTCAGCACGAAGACGCTTTTATCGTCGCAACGGATTTGGAAGACGACGACCAGCGCGACGCTGCCCCTGGCACGCGGGAGCAGCCTTAATTAGCGGATAAAGTCAGCGACGGACGGAGACGATCGACTTCCTGCTGAAGTTCGAAACCTGAACACGACCGGACTGATTGCCGCCCAGTATCTGGGCGGTATTCTTGCTGAGGCTCTTCAAAATTCCTGCATGATAGCGTTTTCCGCTACGCACGACGACAACGTCGCCAGGCTTTGCATTACTCGTTGGAACGGCATAACCAAACGATGTCCAGGATTTCGCGAAGCCCGATGACTTCGGCGGCTGCCGACCTGACTTCTCTGCCACGACGCTCAGGAAATGGCCGCACCAGGGAGTCTTGCGCGGGTTGACGCCAAGGATTGCCTTGAGCGTCTTGTTGTTTTTACCTTCATGAAGCCCGGAATATCTTTCGGCTTGGTTGAGCATGCCAGCGGATACGGGTGCAGTGAAAGCCGCGCAAAGTGCAGCGGCCAGAACGAACGCAGTTACTTTCAAATTCTCGCCCTTTAGAAGCGCGCGGAACTCCACTCCTGCCCCGTCAGAAGTCCCGTGTGCATATTCAAAGTATAGCAGCGACGAGCGGTCGAACCCGCCATTGTTATCGCTGACGAGCCTCGATCTATTCCTGCAATTTAGCGAGAATTTGACGAAAAATAGGCGAAAATTGGAAGGAAATTTCCTATCTTGCCATGATTATTCTCATTGCAACGACATGATTTTGGTTTTCATCGAAAATCTTGCTCACGAATTAAAAAAGCCACCCTGCTTTCGCTGGGTGGCTTTTTGAGTGACACTAGAAAAACTTAGGAGGCCAGTTTCTGGCCTTCGACAAGGCAATGCGCGTCGCGGCTTGCTTCGATAAAGGCGATGCGGGCAATTTCACCGCCGACGCTTCCCATAAGTGACGCTCTACACAGTCTGAGGGCCTGCTCATAAACCTTGCCATGACGGCTTGGCCACTCGTGCTGCAGAAAGTCGAAAGCTTCGTATGCGCCGGTGAAGGTTCGGGGTGCGCCATTTTCCAGGGAAATCACCACCGGGCTTTCCCATTTGACGTCGTTCAGCATCATTGATTGGACTTCCATGCTCAATTAACCCGCCTCTAACGTTGGACCCGACATATGGTTCCACGGTAAACGGCTTCAAGAGACGATAATTCACCAATTGAAAACCATGGTGTTGCGAGGCTCTATCATACGCCGATCGCGGGAACAAAGCTCTTCAACAATCATTCAATCCGAAGTGAACCGGGTGGCCTATGACTGAAAACAAAGATCCTGTAATTTTGTGGTTTCGCAAAGACTTACGACTTGCCGACAACCGTGCTCTCGCAGCCGCTATGGACCATGGTGGGCCGGTTATTCCGGTGTATATCCGCGATGAAGATCCTCACCTGGACGGCGCGCTCGGAGGCGCCCAGGAGTGGTGGTTACTCCATTCTCTCACCGCACTTTCCAAGGCTCTTGAGGCAATTGGAAGCAAGCTGATTTTGAGGCAGGGAGCCTCCGAAACGCTTCTGAAATCACTTCTGAAGGACACCGGTGCGACCGCAGTGTTCTGGAACCGCCGATACGATGCTCACGGCATGGATTTTGACAGCAAGCTCAAAAAAACATTGCGCGAGGATGGCTTTCAGGTGGAAAGCTTCGCCGGTCACCTGCTCCATGAGCCGTCCAAATTGAAGACGAAGAGCGGTGGTCCCTACCGGGTTTACACGCCGTTCTGGCGCGCCTTTGAGGGCGGAGATGAACCGAATGAGCCGATAGCGGCTCCCAAGAAACTGGTTTCGCCGTCGCATTGGCCTCAATCGGACACGCTGAAAAACTGGCACCTTTTACCGACCAAACCGGACTGGGCAAAGCAATTCAAAGAGGTCTGGACACCCGGCGAAGCTGGCGCTGCAGACAATCTCGAAACGTTCATAGACGACTCTTTGAAGGGATATGAAGAAGGCAGGGACTTCCCGGCAAAGCCCGCAACGTCCATGTTGTCGCCACATTTGGCCATGGGAGAAATTTCTCCGGCACAGGTCTGGCACGCGACACGTGGCCTTTCTTCTCACATCGCCTCTCATGATCTCAGTCGTTTTCGCAAGGAGATCGTCTGGCGCGAGTTTTGCTACCATCTGCTTTTCCATTTCCCAGAACTGGACAAGAAAAACTGGAACGACAGTTTCGATGCCTTCGAATGGAAAACAGACAGCGCCAAATTCAAGGCTTGGACGAAGGGAATGACGGGCTATCCCATTGTCGATGCCGGCATGCGACAACTCTGGCAGCACGGCGTGATGCACAATCGGGTCAGGATGATCACTGCATCCTTCCTCATCAAGCACCTGCTGATCGACTGGAGACAGGGAGAAAAGTGGTTCCGCGACACACTCGTGGACGCTGATCCGGCTTCCAACCCCGCCAACTGGCAATGGGTGGCGGGCTCAGGTGCCGACGCCTCACCCTTCTTCCGCATCTTCAATCCCATCCTGCAGGGCGAAAAATTCGATCCCGAGGGCGAATATGTCAAAACCTTCGTGCCAGAACTTTCGAAACTGGATAAAAAGTTCATCCACAAGCCCTTCAATGCTCCGAAAGAGGTTTTGCAAAAAGCAGGCATCGAGTTGGGTAAGAGCTATCCCAAACCGCTCGTCGATCATAACGAGGCACGGCAACGTGCGCTTGCGGCATACTCGGACATCAAGAAAGGCGAATAAAATCTGCTATCGGCAAGATTTTGCGTCTGAACGCTATTCACCAGAAGATATTTTCTTGTCACAACGCACGTTGACAAGGAGATAACTGCATCACATTCGCTGACTGGACGAGAAGGCTCGATCATGACCATTCATACCTCTGTTCTTACCGCTATCGGCAATACGCCGCTCGTCCGCCTGAACGCGGCCTCAGCGGCAACGGGATGCGAAATTCTCGGCAAAGCCGAATTCATGAACCCTGGACAGTCGGTAAAAGACCGCGCCGCTCTCTACATCATTCGCGATGCGGAACGGCGTGGGCAGTTGCGTCCCGGCGGCACGATCGTGGAAGGCACGGCAGGCAATACAGGCATCGGGCTTTCGCTCGTTGCCAATGCCTTGGGCTACAAGACCGTCATCGTCATTCCTGAGACCCAGAGCCAGGAAAAGAAGGATGCGTTGAAACTTCTCGGCGCACAGTTGGTAGAGGTGCCCGCCGCCCCCTACTCCAACCCGAACAACTATGTGAAGGTTTCCGGAAGACTGGCGAAGCAACTGGCAGCGACCGATCCCAATGGCGCGGTGTGGGCGAACCAGTTCGACAACATCGCCAACCGTCAAGCCCACATCGAAACGACGGCACCGGAAATCTGGGACCAAACGGATGGTCGCGTGGATGGTTTCATCTGCGCGGTGGGTTCCGGTGGCACCCTGGCGGGCGTGGCCGATGGACTTCGTGACTTCAACCCTGACATCAAGATCGGCCTTGCCGACCCGGATGGTGCAGCTCTGTATGAGTTCTACAAGAACGGCACTTTGAAATCCGAAGGTTCCTCCATCACCGAAGGCATAGGACAGGGCCGGATAACAGCCAATCTTGAAGGTTTCGAACCGGATTTTTCCTACAGGATTTCCGATGCCGAGGCTCTGCCGGTGCTCTACGATCTGGTGACGACGGAAGGCCTTTGCCTTGGCGGGTCATCTGGAATTAACGTCGCTGGTGCAATTCGACTTGCCCGCGACCTCGGTCCGGGGCATACAATCGTCACCATTCTTTGTGACTACGGTAATCGTTACCAGTCGAAGCTTTTCAACCCGGACTTCCTGCGGTCCAAGGGTCTTCCCCTCCCCGCATGGCTGACCGAAAAGCGTGAGATCGCGGTGCCGTACGAAACCGTCTGAGGTCTGCGTCCCTATGCCTGTGAATGCCCTGTTTCGTGATGATTTTTATCTCTCCACATGTGAGGCGGTCGTCACGGCAGTGCATGAAGATGGCGGCATAGAGCTGGATCAGACATGCTTCTACGCCACATCGGGCGGCCAGCCCGGCGACTCGGGTGTCATGCACCGAGCCGATGGCACGACAATCGACATTGATGTTGCAAAACACGGTGCCGACAAGAGCGTCATCATTCATGTTCCTTCAGAGGGGCAGTCCCTGCCGGACGTTGGGGAGAAACTGACGCTGCAAATTGACTGGCCGCGTCGTCTGCGGCTCATGCGGATGCACACGGCATGCCATTTGCTATCGGTCGTGTGCCCCTGGCCGATTACCGGTGCCGCCGTCGGTGAAGACGAATCGCGTGTCGATTTCGACATGTCGGAGACGATCGACAAGGACGAAGTGACCGAAAAACTCATGGCGCTCGTCCACGAGGATCACCCGGTTTTCCTGCAATGGATCACCGATGAAGAGCTCGCGGCCAATCCCGGTATCGTCAAATCCAAGAATGTACGCCCGCCGATTGGTCTTGGCCGTGTCAGCCTCGTCTGCATCGGCGAAAATTCTTCCGTTGACAGCCAGCCCTGCGGCGGCACTCATGTGTCGAGCACGCAGGACGTCGGCGAAATCCACATCGCCAAGATTGAAAAGAAGGGCAAGGAAAACCGCCGCTTCCGTATTCGTTTCGGCAAGCCCGGCGCATCCGCCTGATTTCTGGGAGAGACATCGTGACCACCGATAAAAGCCGTTTCGTCGTTTCGGCGGATTGGGTCGAGCAGCAGCTCGGCACGCCCCATTTCAAAGTTGTTGATGCGTCCTGGTATCTGCCGGCACACAATCGCAATGGCAAGCAGGAGTATCTGGCCGGCCATATTCCCGGTGCAGTGTTTTTCGATCAGGATGTCATAGCAGATCACGAAACAGGGCTTCCCCATTCCCTGCCCTCGCCACAGTTCTTCGCGCAGGAAGTCGGTAATCTGGGGATTGGCGAGCATGATACGATCGTCGTTTACGACGGCCCCGGCTTCTTCTCAGCGCCACGTGTCTGGTGGATGCTACGCGTGATGGGAGCCGAGAAGGTCTATGTTCTCGACGGTGGCCTGGACGGTTGGAAAGCTGCGGCAAAACCATTGGAGAGCGGCAGCCCTGATGTCGAGCCCGTGACCTTCGAGGTTCACTTCAACCCCAAACGTGTTACATCCTTTGCCGCCATGCGCTCCATTGTCGATCAGGGCGATGAACAGGTCGCGGATGCTCGCGGCGCTGGTCGTTTTACCGGAGACGAGGCCGAACCTCGCGCAGGTATGCGCTCAGGCCACATGCCTGGAGCCCGCAACCTGCCCGCTACGGCATTCTCGGAAAACGGTCGCTTCAAAGACCTCCCCACGATCCGCAGAATGTTTACCGATGCGGGCATTGACCTGACCCAGCCGGTCGTGACGAGTTGCGGATCTGGCGTCACCGCCGCGGTCATTACGCTCGCGCTGGAATCGCTCGGTCATTTCGATAACTCACTCTATGACGGTTCGTGGTCGGAATGGGGCTCCAGACAGGACACACCTGTCGTCACCGGCCCTGCAGAACCGATCGCAACATCGGAAAACGGCCCGATCAAGGCACATGTCACGCAACTGGAAATGACGTCGGCGCCCAAGGTCAGTCTCCCGGTGCCCGTGAATATCCAGACTGCCATCATGCGTACCACGGATATACCGCTGCATTTCTATCGCTATCTCTACTGGCGGGTGGGAAAGCGCTGGCATTGGCAAAAGCGTATGCGCATGAGCGACGCTGAACTGTCCGCAACGCTGCGTGATCCTGCCAACTCCGTCACGGTGCTATATCTGAACGGTGCGCCTGCCGGTTTCTTCGAGTTGAATCGCATCGATGCAGATGTCACCGAACTCTCCTATTTCGGCCTGATGGAAGAAGCCATCGGCGCGGGGGTCGGTAAATGGTTCCTGCTACAGGCGCTTTATGCCGCGTGGCAGGACAATCCGAAAAAGATTACGGTTTCCACGAACACGCTCGACCACCCTCGCGCACTTCAGCTCTATCAGATGATGGGCTTTTCTCCCGTCAGCACGCATGAAGCCTGGGTGGAGCCGCTGACAGACAGCGAGTATCTGGAGATTTCCCGCAGGAGCTGACGCGTGCTCCAACGTTTCGAACGTCTCTGAGCCGGTGCCCGATGGCACCGGCTTTTTCATGAGAACGTCAAACGAGTTGCAGCCTGCGTAGACGATTGCCTGAATCTTGCGGGCAATAGCGCCCTACGCTTTCACCGCGAGACGCGTTGGGCGTTCGCGGCCTTTCGCGCACGCTTTCGTGCCATGATGGCCGGACGTGCGGCCCGGTATCCCAACAGGATAAGCATGACCGAAATGTAGAAGACAGGCTCTAGCGTCAGCGACTTTCGCGCCAAAACGAAGTGCAGGATGCCGGCAATCAGGATGAAATACGACAATCTGTGAAGCGTATTCCAGCGCGAGCCCAATTTGCGGATAGACCAGCGGTTGGACGTGATGGCCAAGGGAATGAGCATCACAAGCCCGGCCATGCCGAACATGATATATGGCCGCTTGAGAATATCGGCGATGATCGAACTGAATATCAGCCCGCGATCCAGCACCAGATAGACCGCAAAATGCGCAAGCACATAGTAGAAGGCGATAAGTCCCAGCGCACGGCGATATGCTATCAGGTTGATGTTGAAAAGATCGCGCAGCGGCGTGACGCACAGGCCGAGGCACAGAAATCGCAGCGCCCAGATGCCAAGGAGATGCTCGAAATCCTTGACTGGGTTGAAGCCGAGCCCACCCGTTGCAGCCAGATAAAAATACCAGACGCCAGGCACAAGCCCGATGACGTAGAGGCCCCATATCGCGGCGGGCTGGTACTGTTTTGGCAAGGAGGGAAGCGAAAAGGCCGATGCCATCAATAATTCGCTTTCAGGTCCATCCCGGTGTAGAGGCTTGCGACCTCGTCATAACCGTTGAACATCAGCGTCGGCCTGTTCTGAGTGCTGAAAAAACCACCTTCACCAATGCGCTGCTCAGTCGCCTGGCTCCAGCGTGGGTGGTCGACCTTCGGATTGACGTTGGAATAGAATCCGTATTCGCGGGCGTTGGAATTCTTCCACGTCGTTTCCGGCTGCTTCTCGACCAGAGAAATGCGAACGATGGACTTGATTCCCTTGAAACCATATTTCCACGGCACCACAAGCCGAATGGGCGCGCCATTCTGGTTTGGCAGCGTTTCGCCGTATAGGCCAACGGCGAGGATCGTCAGCGGATGGCGAGCCTCATCGAGCCGCAGGCCCTCCACATAGGGCCAGTCGAGCGGCTGGAACAAGCCCCGTTGACCGGACATCTCCTCAGGACGCACGACCGTTTCGAAGGCGACATATTTGGCGCTGCCAAGCGGCTCGACCTTATCGAGAATGGTGGAAAGCGAAAAGCCGATCCAGGGGATCACCATTGACCAACCCTCAACGCAGCGCATGCGGTAGGTTCGATCTTCCAGCGGATATTTGAGCAGGTCTTCGATACCGAATTCCTGCGGCTTGCCGACAAGCCCGTCCACCTTCACCGTCCAGGGTGTGGTTTTGAAATCGCCAGCATTCGCTTTCGGGTCCGATTTTCCCGTGCCGAATTCGTAGAAATTATTGTAGCTGGTCACGGCATCGAGCGGTGTGACCTTCTCATCGAGCTTGTAAGCGCCCGGCTTTGCCGTCAGCGCTGTCGCCTCGGCAAATTGTGTGGAGAGTCCCATTGCCGCCAGACCTGCGGCAGAGCCTATAAAATTTCTTCGGGAAAGATAGATGTCCCGCGGGGTGATTTCCGATGATGCAATTCTGGGCGGGCGATAGGTGGGCATGGAAACCTCCTGCGAGCCAATCAAAGGTATTGCCATCCAATACCGCAGCGCTGGCTTCTAAAGATATGTTTCACATTACGAATAAAAAAAGGAATTGGAGCACGCTGCAAAAACAATTTTTCGAGAACAGTAAGAAAAGCTCTAAAGCCCCGCGTCTGCTCACCGGCTATTGGTCAGGCGCGCCAGAAAACGCGCCTGACTTTGGGTGTTACAGGATCAAGCGGAACTTGGCGAAGCCTTCCGCACCATCTCCGGCCTCTTCGATCTTGGCACCCTTCACGTCCTTGGCGTATTGACGCCCCTTCGGACCCGTCTCGAAAATCGCCGTCGTATTGGCAATCGAAGCGAAGGACCAGTTATCGTCTGCAGACGGATTGATCGTTCCCTGCGCGATGATGTAGCGAACGATGACATCACGGTTGGTATCCGGCGCCACGAAGATGATCTTGTCCGATGAAATGGCCGGGAACTTGCCGCCACCGCTTGCGCGGTAATTGTTGGTTGCCACCACGAATTTCTGCTCTGGATCGATTGGCTTTCCATCGAACTGAAGGTTGACGATGCGGCTGACATCGGGGTTCACCGCCTTGCCATCCTTGTCGAACTTCGCGGGTTTGGAAAGATCGATCTGATAGGTCACGCCATCGATGACGTCGTAATTGTAGGAAGGGAAATCAGGATTGAGAAGTGGTGCGTCTTTTGCACCCGCCTCTACCGTCTTGAACATGCCAGCCGACATCTCCAGCCAGTCCTTGACCTGTGCACCGGTGATCAGCACGGCCTGCACCGTGTTGGGATAGAGGTAGAGGTCGGCGACATTCTTGATGGCGATGTCACCGGCGGGGACATCGGTATAATAATCCGAGCCGCCGCGACCACCCGCCTTGAAGGGTGCTGCAGCCGAGAGAACCGGCAGATCCTTGTACTGACCTTCTTTCAGCATGTCCTTGATGTACCAGGTCTGCGCATTGGAGACGATCTGGACGGACGGATCGTCAGCCACCAGAGCGAAGTAGGAATAGAGTGGCGCGGACGTCTTGCCCACGGGGCGGCGAACATAGGCAAGCGCAGCTTCGTGGTCGGTCTTGACGGCATTGATGACCTCTGGCTTGTCTTTGACATCAGCCACGATCTTGCGATTGTCATCGCGGTGGTAGATGGGCCGGGCTTCCGTCGTGAAGTCGACGATCTTCCAGTTCTTGCCGTCCTTTTCGAGCAACAGGTCGATAAGGCCCATATGCGAGCCCCAGAAACCCGCCATGACGGCAGGCTTGCCCATCAACGTGCCCTTGACCGGATCCGCACCTTCGATGCCGTCCCATGTTTTCGGGCCTGGGAAGACAAGATGCTGATGGCCGGTGAAAACCGCGTCGATGCCTGCGACACCGGCAAGATAGAGCGATGCATTTTCCATACGGTCGCTCTGGCCCTTACCCTCGATACCGGAGTGAGACAGGGCAATAATGATATCGGCCCCCTCTTCCTTCATGACTGGAACCCAGGCCTTTGCGGCATCCACGATGTCACGCGTCTGCGCCTTGCCTTCCAGATTCTTGGCATCCCACATCATGATCTGTGGAGGCACGAAACCAATGATCCCGACCTTGACCGGACTCGTCGCACCGGAGCCGTCCTTGATCTGTTTTTCAAGGATCACATAGGGTTTGAAGAACAGATCGTCCTTTTTCGGATCCGACGCCAACTGGCCCTTGGTCAGATTGGCGCAGACGTAGGGGAAATTCGCGCCACCCAGCGTGTTGAACATGAAATCGAGCCCGTAATTGAACTCGTGATTTCCAAGCGTGCCGCAATCGTAACCCAGAACGTTCATAGCGTTGATGACCGGATGCTTGTCACCGGCCTTCATGCCGCGCTCGTAAGCGATGTAATCGCCCAGCGGATTGCCCTGAAGGAAATCGCCATTGTCGACCAGCATCGAATTGCCCGCCTCGGCACGAATGCTGTCGATGATGGAGGCTGTGCGGGCCAGACCAAGCGTATCGTTCGGCTTGTCGGCATAGTAGTCATACGGGAAAACGTGGACGTGAATATCCGTGGTTTCCATGATGCGCAGATGCGCCTGATTGCCCTGCGCACGCGCCGCAAAGGGGTGCAGCATGACGAGCGCCGAGGAGGCGGCAATGCCGCCCAGCAAGGAGCGGCGCGTGATGGGATGAAGGCCGATAAGCGAAGACATGGAAACTCCTCGAGGAAATTCAGGCTGCACGGAAAGGCCCAGCCTAGAATGAATTGCAGAGGAGTCCATCATCAAAATGACAGGCGTGTGACTTGTCCAGATTTTTTAGACCACCTGGTAAAATCAGCGCTCAGCCCGCCAGCGTCGGCTTCACGTCTTCATGGAAAAATCGGAAATAGGAGGAGAGTTGTGCCAGCGTATTGGTGGAAAGCTTCAATTGCAGACCAAGCCTGTTCTGGTGCTGCCACTGCACCGTACCCTCGATAAAACCGAGGTCTTCGCTTTGCACCTTGACCCGGCTTCCCTTGGCTGCCGCAAACGGCCCGTCCAGCTCCAGCG
Organism: Rhizobium sp. Leaf262; assembly: GCF_001422245.1. Taxonomy (GTDB): domain Bacteria; phylum Pseudomonadota; class Alphaproteobacteria; order Rhizobiales; family Rhizobiaceae; genus Agrobacterium. The sequence goes on along the minus strand of NZ_LMMM01000016.1, from coordinate 20,080 downwards.
CCATGCCGGTTGCCGAAAGATCGACCACACGGCCCTGCACGGACTGACTGAAGTACTGAACAGTCCCATAGATTCGAGTCTTGCTGCGACTTGCGCCGCGATTCTGCATTGTCATCTGTCCGGTCATGAATACGCTTCTCCCTTGTCTCTCCCGCATCGTTGCACGGAAGATTTGAAAGCCATTTAGGATATTGCGTAAAATTACGTCGAATGTCGTTCAACCACGGTCGATTCGGCATTGGTAGCAATTGTTCCGCGCCGAACGGACATGGACATAGGCAACGTCGTCTCTCTCGAGAAGCTCTCCGGCTCTGACCGAGATTTTCTGGACGGGAATGACAGCCCCTGTGCCGTAGACGATGCGATCGTCGTGACCATAACCCCGAACGATATAATCGGGGCTGTCCAGCATCGGCGGCAGAACCTCTTGCGCCCTGTAAGGACCGCACGGCTGCATATGGATGAAAACAGGCCCTTGTCTCCGCAAAGGGTTGAAGCTCGGGAAAGGGCCGATAGGCCAGCAAAAGCACCTCCTCGCCGTCCTTGATCTGCCCAAGGCAAGCACGTCAAGGTAACGTTCCGGCAGCACGCGAGCGTTCCGGTTTCTGTCCATAGGCATCCGGCTCACCCTGGCGAATGGCGTCCGCCTCACCGGGGTTCATGGCGGCAAATACAAGCTTGGTCATAGCGGCTCCTGTGCGTTGCTTCTTTGTCGCTATGCTCTTCAAACATGCGTGTATCCACCCGTTTCTTGCGTCGGAAGGCAACCACCCCATTGCTTGTACCGTTGAGTGTGGCAATCAATCGAACATCGTCTTTTTGGAAAGTTCATATCCATGCTGCGCAGGTTGATGGCCATTTCCCTGGTCACCGTTTTCTCCTCTTTTTCACCTGCCGCCCACGCGCAAACCGCGCCCGCGCTCGACAATCTGACCGATGAGCAGTTGCAGCAGACGGTCAACTTCGTCATCGGCAACGCAATCTTCGGCCTCTATCACGAGGCGGCCAAAATGCTGATTTCCGATCTCCCGCTTCCCACGGGCAATGATGTGATCGACCCCGCCGATCAGCTGGCTGCAACCATGATGCTCGAGGCCAACGAAGAGTGGCTCGATACGGCCATCGTCAACGCAACGGACAGCTGGTATCTTGCTCGCTCATCGCAGGCCCTGCCTGAGCACAACGCGCCGCTCTATTCGACACTCGTTCCCAATATTGGTCGAGATCGCCAGATGGCCTGCCTTATGGTTGGCAAGGATGCCGGCGGCTATGGTGATCTGGCCGATATGATGGGGCTTCCGAAGAACGACTGGAAAGCCTGCGAGACGGCCTATCCCAAGACCGCTGCTGAATGGAATGACAGGCTGAAGCCATTCGTGGCAAAGGCCGGTGCGACGAAATTCGTGGCACGCTATGAGCCCGTCCGGGATCCGTTTCTGGATATTTACGCCACCATCGTCAAGGAATCCAAAGTCCTCGATCTGATCGCCCGCAGCTTCAACGGTTACAAGTTGAAGGGCGACGTCAAGCTGACCGCGCGGACCTGTGGGCGACCTGATATCTATTGGTCGGCGGAGAAGCGCGAGATCACCTATTGCTACGAGATGGCGAGGTTTCATGGCGAACTCATCGCAGGACACCTCGCCGCCGGTGGCAGCGAAAAGGAAAGCGAACCCGCGCAAGAGATTCCAACCGCCGTCAATCTCGGCCAGGAATTGTAAGGTTGACACGGTCTGATCACCGCGCCTTTCTTTTGACCTTAAGACGGAACGACTTTCCGCTTGATTGCCGAAGGAACCTCGGAAACATTCTCGCGGCGAAGGTGCCAACGGCGCGTCTCATCTTATTGATGTGTTGAAAAGGCTCCACCATCATAACGCTCTATTTCGATTCTGATGTAGCTTGGAATCAAACAGCGTTGAGGATGAAGACGTGGAGACCAACACAGCCTACCCTGCCAGTCGACTCTCGTCGATCGACGCTTTTCTCTGCGACATGCGGCCTTGGGGCGAGCTGAAGGGCGTAAAACGCTTCCTGGTGGAGTTCGTCTATTTCGGCGTAAAGGAGGCTCGAGCCTGCATCTTCGCGGGCCTGTTCTTTCTTTCGATCTTCATTGTCCCCAGAGACGGTCTTTTCGGCCTTCCCCGCTACGACGTTCTTCTCGTCATAGCCCTTACGATCCAGTTTTTCCTGATCTGGAGCAAGCTCGAAACGCTGGACGAAGCCAAGGCTATCTTGCTGTTTCACCTCGTGGGTTTTGCTCTTGAAGTGTTCAAGACATCGGGCAGCATTCAATCATGGTCCTATCAGGACTTTGCCTATACGAAGGTTTTCGGCGTTCCGCTGTTTTCAGGCTTCATGTACGCCGCCGTCGGCAGCTACATCATTCAGGCATGGCGTCTGCTGGATGTCCGTATTCGCCACCACCCGCCCTACTGGATGGCGTCGCTGATGGGCATCGCCATCTATGCCAATTTCTTCACCCATCACTTCATCGGCGATTATCGCTGGTATATCGCCGCCTGCGCCATCGGTCTTTATGCCCGCGCCACCGTCATCTACCGTCCCTATGACCGCGACCGTAAAATGCCCCTTCTGCTCTCCTTCATCCTGATCGGCTTTTTCGTCTGGCTCGCAGAAAACATCTCTACCTTCTTCGGCATCTGGAGCTATCCCAACCAGCTTGGCGCCTGGTCCGTCGTTCATATCGGCAAATGGAGCTCATGGTCCCTGCTTGTCATCATGACATTTTCCATCGTCTCTCACCTGAAGCATATCAAAGGTCGAATCTCGGTGCCTGAGTGAGAGGTGAGGTCTATGAAAATTGCCGCAGCACAAAGCACTGTCACGAACGACGTTGCCGAAAATAGCCGCACGATAAGCTGCCTCATTCGTCAAGCAGCAATGCGGGGTGCTCGACTCGTCAACTTCTGCGAGGGTGGCATCGGCAACTTTTTCCAGATCGCACTACGCGCTCACGCCGGTTTCAATTGTGTCTGGATCAGCGGCGCGACGCCCGCACAAAAGGCACCCCAAGGCCCCGCGGCCATTTTGGGGCCAGAGGGAAAAGTCGTCGCATCTTGCACCTCGGAGCCAATCAATCAATTGGTGTTCACCACACTTGACCGCAACAATCCTGACTATGATATCCCCCTTAAAAAGGCTCGGCCCTGGCGCCAGATCGCAAGGCAAGGGAAAATCTATACGGACAAGCACGTCGATGCCGGCTGACGATCAAAAGCCGCTGCCTTGCAGAATGGATTACCGACGTTAAGCGGGCGGCAGACTTGCCGGCGACATTCAGATCCAGCGGCTTGTCTTTTTAGATCAAAACCGACAACAAAAAAGCCGGGTGATCGCTCACCCGGCTTTTTATCATTTGACGCTTTTCAGCGTCAGATATTATGCAGCTTCGGCTTCAGCAGCTTCTGCAGCAACGCGGGCCTTGTCGGCCTTGCCCTTGGCGTCTACGTCGCGTTCTACGAACTCGACAACAGCCATGGCAGCGTTGTCGCCCTGACGGTAGCCAGCCTTCATGATACGCAGGTAGCCGCCGTTGCGGGTTGCGTAACGTTCAGCGATGGCTTCGAACAGCTTGCGAACAGCGTCCTGATCCTTGATCTGCGAGATTGCCTGACGACGAGCGTGCAGGTCGCCGCGCTTGCCGAGGGTCACCAGCTTTTCTACGATCGGGCGAATTTCCTTCGCCTTTGGCAGAGTTGTTACGATCTGCTCATGGGTGATGAGCGAAGCAGCCATGTTGGCAAACATTGCCTTGCGGTGGCTGGCGGTTCTATTGAGCTTGCGGCCTGAATTTCCGTGGCGCATTGCTATTCTCCTTTAATGCAGGTTCCCAATCCGGGCCTGCCGTTTCCTGGCACATGCAGGCGCTGTTGTCTTGATGACGGTGCCTGCTGTTTGACGGGGAAAGGCAGTCTTTAAAGGGCCTGCCTTTTTATTGGTTAATACTGGTCTTCGTAACGCTTGGCGAGATCTTCGATGTTCTCTGGTGGCCATGCTGGCACTTCCATGCCGAGATGCAGACCCATGGAAGCGAGAACTTCCTTGATTTCGTTGAGCGACTTGCGACCAAAGTTCGGCGTGCGAAGCATTTCGGCTTCGGTCTTCTGAATGAGGTCGCCAATGTAGACGATGTTGTCGTTCTTCAGGCAGTTTGCCGAACGAACGGACAGTTCCAACTCGTCGACCTTCTTGAGAAGCGCCGGGTTGAATGCCAGTTCGGTCACAGATTCTTCTTCTGCTTCCTTCTGCGGCTCGTCGAAGTTGACGAAGACGCCCAGCTGGTCCTGAAGAATGCGAGCGGCAAAGGCAACGGCGTCTTCGCCGGAAACCGAACCGTTGGTCTCGATCGTCATGATCAGCTTGTCGTAGTCCAGAACCTGACCTTCACGGGTGTTTTCCACCTTGTAGGACACTTTCTTGACCGGAGAATAAAGGCTGTCCACCGGAATAAGACCGATAGGTGCATCTTCCGCGCGGTTACGCTCTGCAGGCACGTAACCCTTGCCGTTGTTGACGGTGAATTCCATGCGGATTTCAGCGCCATCATCGAGCGTGCAGATAACGTGGTCGGGGTTGAGGATTTCGATGTCGCCAACCGTCTGGATATCGCCAGCGGTAACGGCACCTGGACCCTGCTTGCGCACGACCATGCGCTTGGAATCGTCACCATCCATCTTGATGGCGATTTCCTTGATGTTCAGCACGATATCAGTCACGTCTTCCCGAACGCCGGGAATGGAGGAGAACTCGTGCAGAACGCCGTCGATCTGAACCGCTGTCACAGCGGCGCCACGCAGAGACGACAAGAGAACGCGACGAAGCGCGTTACCGAGCGTCAGACCGAATCCGCGTTCCAGCGGCTCGGCAACCAGCGTTGCCTTGGTGCGGCTGGAAGACGTGAACTCGACCTTGTTCGGCTTGATCAGTTCCTGCCAATTCTTTTGAATCATCTTTAAACCTTCCGTTCGCCGCCACCATCCAATCGTGGCGGACCGAGCATGATCACCGAGAGGAACCCGAGGGTTCATCGGAGGGTTTGAAAGCGTTGGAACGCCGGACAAGCCGGCAACCACACGCCGATTACGCGAAAATTCCGCCAGACCAAAGGCAAGGCGGAATTCCCAGACAGAAACGCGTTAGACGCGACGCTTCTTGCGCGGGCGGCAACCGTTGTGCGGGATCGGCGTCACATCGCGGATGGAGGTGATCATGAAACCGGCAGCCTGGAGAGCGCGAAGTGCGGACTCACGACCCGAACCTGGACCGCAAACCTCTACCTCAAGCGACTTCATGCCGTGTTCCTGAGCCTTCTTGGCGCAATCTTCAGCAGCGATCTGGGCAGCAAATGGAGTCGACTTACGCGAACCCTTGAAGCCCTTTGCACCAGCAGACGACCAGGCAATCGCATTGCCCTGTGCGTCGGTGATGGTGATCATCGTGTTGTTGAAGGTCGAGTTGACGTGCGCAACACCCGACGTGATGTTCTTGCGTTCGCGACGGCGTACGCGTGTGGCTTCCTTGGCCATGGTAGTCCTTTCGTTGATCTCTTCACCGCCGTAACTCCAGCGGCTACACCGGCGATCAGCCTCTTGAGAAGCATCTCGCCAAACTCAGAAAGGCTGGTGCGGCTTGCACCAGCCTCCCCTTTTCCGGAGAACCGGAAAATTACTTCTTCTTACCAGCGATCGCCTTCGCCGGACCCTTGCGGGTACGAGCGTTGGTGTGCGTGCGCTGACCGCGGACCGGGAGGCCACGACGGTGACGAAGGCCACGGTAGCAACCGAGGTCCATCAGACGCTTGATGTTCATCGATGTTTCGCGACGAAGATCACCCTCGACGCGGTAGTCGCGGTCGATGGCTTCGCGAATCTGAAGGACTTCGGCATCCGTCAGCTGATGAACGCGCTTTTCAGCCGGAAGACCGACCTTGTCCATGATTTCCTGCGCGAATTTCGGACCAATCCCGTGAATATAGGTCAAGGCGATAACAACGCGCTTGGCCGTCGGGATGTTGACGCCAGCGATACGTGCCACGTCTATTCTCCTTGCGTTCCAGTTGCCATCCGGCAAGTGGTGCTTTCATTTGAGCGGCACGAGTTTGCCGCCAGTTCAAATTCCTGTTCGTCACAAGTCAAAACGACCGAACCCGGACTTTCCTTCCCTAAAGGAAAATCCGCGCCAGTCGCTTGGGTTGTCGCGAGTTGGCGCGGTGTTTAACGGAATCGGTTCAAAAAAGCAACCGGCCCCGCCAAGATTCTTTAGATACGTGCTGCAGATGCCCCGGTATCACCGTCTTTTTCAAGAACGGCTTCGATTGCGGCTGTAACCGCATCGACATCGGCCATGCCATCCAGCAAGACCAGCTCGCCCTGCTGCTCATAGTATTGAGACAAAGGCGCGGTCTTTTCACGATATTCAGACAGACGCTTGCGGAACGATTCCGGATTGTCGTCCGAACGCACCGTCCCACCAGCAGCCACCGTTTCGGCAACGCGGCTTTCGATTCGGCGAACAAGCGCCTCTTCATCTACGCGCAGCTCGATCACCGCATCCAGCACAAGGTTCTTCTGCCGCATGTTGTCCGCAAGCGCCTTGGCCTGCGGAACGGTGCGAGGATATCCATCGAGAATGAAACCCTTGGCACAGTCTGGCTGCTCGATCCGTTCGGACACGATCTGGTTGACGATATCATCCGATACGAGACCACCGGCGTCCATCACTTCCTTGGCGCGCTTGCCGATCTCGGAGCCGTCGCTGACGGCTGCACGGAGCATGTCGCCAGTCGATAGCTGCGGAATGGAATATTTGTCCGTCAGGCGCTTTGCCTGAGTTCCCTTGCCAGCGCCGGGCGGTCCCAAAAATATCAGTCTCATCGTCCCCTCTTTCCTCCACGCAGTTTCGATTTCTTGATCAGCCCCTCATATTGCTGGGCGATCAGGTGACCCTGAATCTGTGCCACAGTATCAAGAGTTACACTGACAACGATCAAAAGCGAAGTACCACCAAGGGCTAATGGGATACCTGTGCGTGCAATCAGCGTTTCAGGGAGAATACAGACGAAGACGAGGTAGATCGCACCGATAACGGTGATGCGGGTCAGGACGTAGTCGATGTATTCAGCCGTGCGCTCACCTGGACGAATGCCGGGAATGAAGCCGCCATGCTTCTTCAGATTGTCGGCGGTGTCTTTCGGATTGAAGACGATCGCCGTGTAGAAGAAAGCAAAGAACGCAATTAGCAAGCCGTAGAACAACATGAAGAGAGGCTGACCATGCTGCAGCGACGCAATGACAGTCGTTGCCCAGCCCGGCAGCTTCGTGCTGTCGGTAAAGCCTGCAGCCGTTGCGGGAAGCAGCAGCAGAGACGAGGCAAAGATTGCCGGAATGACGCCCGCGGTGTTCAGCTTCAGAGGCAGATGCGAGGTATCGCCCTGGAACATGCGGTTGCCAACCTGCCGCTTCGGATACTGAATCAGCAAGCGGCGCTGCGCTCTTTCCACGAAGACGATGAGCGCGATCACGCCGATGCAGACGACGAGAACGGTCAGCATCAGAGGTGTGGACAGCGAACCGGTCTTTCCAAGATCAAGCGTACGGGCCAGCGCTCCTGGCAATCCAGCGGCAATACCTGCAAAGATGATCAGCGAAATACCGTTACCGATACCGCGCGACGTGATCTGTTCACCAAGCCACATCAGGAACATCGTGCCGCCCAGCAGCGTGATGACCGTCGAGACACGGAAGAACCAGCCCGGATCGATGACGAGCCCTGCCCCGCTTTCGAGACCGGCGGCAATGCCATAGGCCTGTAGAGTACCGAGCAGCACCGTGCCGTAGCGCGTATACTGGTTGATGATCTTGCGGCCTGCTTCGCCTTCCTTCTTCAACGCTTCGAGCGAGGGCACGACTGACGTCATGAGCTGCACGATGATCGAAGCGGAGATGTAAGGCATGATGCCGAGGGCGAAAATCGCCATACGCTCGACTGCGCCACCCGCAAACATATTGAAAAGACCAAGAATGCCATTCGCCTGGCCGCGAAATGCCTGTGCATAGGCTTCCGGGTTCAGACCGGGAAGCGGAATATGCGTGCCAAGACGATAGACGAGAAGTGCGGCAAGGGTGAACCATAGACGCTTTTTCAGATCTTCAGCTTTCGCGAAGGTCGAAAAATTCAGGTTCGAGGCCAGTTGTTCCGCTGCTGAAGCCATAAATTTCTCCGCATGACCCTTGTCCAGCGGCACGGAAACCGGCAATTCCGGAAAAGGTCTAAAAGATACTGGTTCAAAAACCGGGCTTCGGACGGATCGCGGCTTTCTCGCCGAATCATGCCTCACCCGCGTTTTCGTTCGTCCGCTCCACATTCACCTGAATGCTTCGGAACTGTGAGGCTCCCCCCGCAACATTTTCACGCTGCTTGAGAGTATCCGCATAATCTTTGATATAATTGATTAGGATTCAAAGGCTTATGCGACTTTAGAGCGCGAACGCCCGGAGTGAAACACACCGGGCGTTCGTTGTCTTATATTACTCTGCGGCTTCGGCTGCAACAACCAGAAGCTTGATGGAACCACCAGACTTCTCGATTTTTTCAACAGCAGGCTTGGACGCACCAGCAACTTCGAAGGAAACCTTCGTCTTCAGCTCGCCGTCAGCCAGAATGCGAACGCCGTCCTTGGGGCGACGAATGACGCCAGCAGCCTTGAGAGCAGCAGCATCGATCGTTGCCTTGGCATCGAGCTTGCCCGCATCGATAGCAGCCTGAACGCGACCGAGCGAAACGGTGACGAATTCAGATGCGAAGATGTTGGTGAAGCCGCGCTTTGGCAGACGACGGTAGATTGGCATCTGACCGCCTTCGAAGCCGTTGATGGCAACGCCCGAACGAGCCTTCTGACCCTTGACGCCGCGACCACCGGTCTTGCCCTTGCCGGAACCGATACCGCGACCTACGCGGATACGGTCCTTCGTGGAGCCTTCGTTGTCTTTAATTTCATTGAGTTTCATGATGACTTCCTCCGTCTCACTTCTCGTCTACGACGCGAACGAGATGCTGGACAGCACGGATCATGCCGCGAACCGCTGGAGTATCTTCCAGAGTGCGCTGACGGTGCATCTTGTTGAGACCCAGGCCGATCAGCGTCTGGCGCTGAACCGCAGGGCGGCGAATGGGGCTGCCGATCTGTTCGACCGTAACAGTCGTCTTGGCTTCAGTAGTCTTCTTGGCCATGATCCTGCTCCTTATTCTTCAGAAGCAACGCCAGAAGCGGCGCGGCGAGACTGAAGGGTCGCATACTTCAGACCACGCTGTGCAGCGATGTCCTTAGGATGAACCTGGTGCTTCAGGGCGTCGAACGTCGCGCGAACCATGTTATATGGGTTCGAGGAACCGGTCGACTTGGCGACGACGTCGTGAACGCCGAGCGTTTCGAAAACAGCGCGCATCGGACCGCCGGCGATGATACCGGTACCAGCCTTTGCAGAGCGCAGCAGAACCTTGCCGGCGCCGTGGCGACCGTTGACATCGTGATGCAGAGTGCGGCCATCGCGAAGTGGAACGAAGATCAGATCGCGCTTGGCAGATTCGGTCGCCTTGCGGATTGCTTCTGGAACTTCACGAGCCTTGCCGTGACCAAAGCCAACGCGGCCTTTCTGGTCGCCAACAACGACGAGAGCAGCAAAACCGAAACGACGGCCGCCCTTGACGACTTTTGCAACGCGGTTGATCGCGACCAGCTTGTCGACGAATTCGCTATCGCGCTCTTCTCGGTTCTGGCGATCGTCGCGAGAACCTCTTTTTTCCTGTGCCATTGTCCTTTTCCTTTTTCTTTTGCGGGTGGAACGGCAAACGAAAAGACCATCGGCTTCATTGCTGAAACCCGCATGGTCCGGTGAAAACCTGCCCGGACATTGCCCGGGCAGATCGAATATCAGAAGTTCAGACCGCCTTCACGGGCAGCATCAGCCAAGGCCTTGATACGGCCGTGGTAGATGAATGCGCCGCGGTCGAATACGACGTCCTTGATACCAGCCTTGCTGGCACGTTCTGCAACCAGCCTGCCGACGACGGCAGCTGCTGCAACGTCTGCACCCGTCTTCAGGGACGAGCGCAGATCAGCTTCGAGCGTAGAGGCAGACGCAAGCGTCTTTCCTGCAACGTCATCGATAACCTGAACGTAGATGTTCTTCGACGAGCGATGAACCGACAGGCGCGGACGACCGTTGGCAACCGCTTTGATCTGACGGCGCACGCGGTTCGCGCGACGTGCAAGTGCTTCTTTCCTGCTAGCCATTTCGCGTGATCCTTACTTCTTCTTGCCTTCTTTGCGGATGATCCGTTCTTCGGCGTACTTGACGCCTTTGCCCTTATAGGGCTCGGGACCACGGTATTCGCGGATTTCCGCGGCAACCTGACCGACCTGCTGCTTATTGATACCCGAAACGATGATTTCCGTTGGCTTCGGAACGGCAATGGTGATGCCTTCCGGAGTCTGGTAGATCACGTCATGGCTGAAACCGAGTGCCAGCTGCAGGTTCTTGCCCTGCATGGCAGCACGATAACCAACGCCGTTGATTTCGAGCTTGCGTTCGTAGCCGTCCTTGACACCCTTGAAGATGTTCTCGACCATCGTGCGGGACATGCCCCACTTGGAACGAGCTTCCTTGCTGTCATTGGCAGGCGTTACGGAGACCGCACCATCTTCCAGTTTAACCTGAACTTCGTCATTGGCGACGAAGAACAGTTCGCCCTTAGGACCCTTGGCAGTAATCTTCTGGCCATCAACATTGGCCGTCACACCTGCAGGAACCTGAACGGGCTTTTTACCGATACGAGACATATTTCTATCCTGTCTGTCCGTTAAGGAGATCCTTGCTCGGGTCTTAGAAGACCGAGCAAAGAACCTCGCCACCAACGTTCTGTTCGCGAGCCTGGTGATCGGCCATCACACCCTTCGGAGTCGAAAGGATGGTGATGCCGAGGCCGTTCGCGACCTGCGGGATGGACTTGACCGAGACATAAACCCGGCGGCCCGGCTTGGAAACGCGGCCGATCTCACGGATCACGGACGCGCCTTCGTAGTACTTCAGCTCGATGGTGAGTTCGGACTTGCCGTTCTCGAAATCGACCTTGGAATAACCGCGAATGTAGCCTTCAGCCTGAAGCACGTCGAGAACGCGTGCACGCAGGCTGGATGCTGGTGTGTTGACCGAAGACTTGCGACGGGCTGCACCATTGCGGATTCGGGTGAGCATATCACCCAAAGGATCAGTCATTGTCATGTGCCCGTCTCCTTACCAGCTCGACTTGACAATACCCGGCACCTTGCCGGAATTGCCCAACTCGCGAAGCGCGATACGCGACATCTTGAGTTTACGATAGAACGCGCGCGGACGGCCCGTTACTTCGCAGCGGTTGCGGATACGCGTCTTCGAGCCGTCACGCGGCAGCGAAGCGAGCTTCAGAGTTGCCTGGAACCGCTCTTCGATCGGAAGGGACTGGTTCATGACAATAGCCTTGAGGGAGGCACGCTTGCCAGCCTGGGAGGCAACTGTCTTGCGGCGGCGCTTGTTCTTTTCAACTGCGCTTGTTTTCGCCATATCGGAGTTCCTTTTCTACGCTCGTCGTTACGGTTACTGACGGAACGGGAAGTTGAACTCTGTCAGAAGAGCCCGTGCTTCGTCGTCCGTTGTTGCCGTCGTGCAAACGATGATGTCCATGCCCCACATCTGATCAACCTTATCGTAGTTGATCTCTGGGAACACAATGTGCTCCTTGATGCCCATGGCGAAGTTGCCACGGCCGTCAAAGCTCTTGGGGTTCAGACCCCGGAAGTCGCGAACGCGCGGAAGCGCGATGTTGACCAGACGATCAAGGAATTCGTACATGCGGGCGCCACGAAGAGTAACCTTCGCACCGATTGGCATGCCTTCGCGAACCTTGAAGCCCGCGATGGAATTGCGAGCCTTCGTAACAACCGGCTTCTGACCTGCGATTGCAGCCAGATCGCCAGCAGCAACCGTTGGCTTCTTCGAATCAGCCGTTGCTTCGCCAACACCCATGTTGATGACGATCTTTTCCAGCTTTGGGATCATCATAACGTTCGCGTAGGAGAACTTCTCCTGCATCGCGCCACGAATACGGGAAACGTATTCAGCCTTGAGACGCGGCTCGTACTTGGACTCAGCCATCGATCACTTCTCCCGAACGCTTGGCCACACGGACCTTCTTGCCGTCAACAACCTTGAAACCAACGCGAGTCGGCTTGCCATCCTTATCGGCGATGGCGAGGTTGGAAATGTGCAAGGAAGCTTCCTTGTTGATGATGCCGCCTTCCTGGCCCTGGGTCTGGCGCTGGTGACGCTTCACCATGTTTACGCCACTCACAAAAGCCCGGTCTTCTTTCGGCAAGACCTGTGTTACTTCGCCGGTACGGCCCTTGTCCTTACCGGTCAATACGACAACCTTGTCGCCTTTACGAATTTTCTGCATCGCTATCGCTCCTTACAGTACTTCTGGAGCCAGCGAGATGATCTTCATGTGGTTCTTGGCGCGAAGTTCGCGTGGAACCGGTCCGAAGATACGGGTGCCGATCGGCTCTTTCTTGTTATCGATAAGAACGGCTGCGTTATTATCGAAACGGATGACGCTGCCGTCAGCGCGGCGGATGTCCTTGGCGGTACGAACAACGACCGCCTTCATCACGTCGCCCTTTTTGACGCGGCCGCGCGGAATTGCTTCCTTGATCGAAACGACGATAATGTCGCCAACGGAAGCATACTTGCGCTTCGAGCCGCCCAGCACCTTGATGCACATGACACGACGTGCGCCGGAATTATCCGCCACGTCGAGGTTTGTTTGCATCTGAATCATGTCAGGTCGCCTTCTTGTTGTTACCGGACCGGTTGGGCACGCCTAGCGAACGGCCCCCTGTTCCAGCTTATGAAATGTCTCTGTTTTCGCGCGGAATAATCGTGACAGGGTGGTTTCCCAAAGGACCTTCCGTGCGCATCAAAGCAAAAGAACGCCCGTGAACGAGCGTTCTTGTGCTGCTTCATACAGACTTTCGCGCATATAGCAAGGCCTGCGCGAAAATCTGTTGAAATTATGCCTGGGCGGAAACGACCGTCCAGCGCTTATCCTTGGAGATTGGCGCGCATTCCTCGATGGAAACGACATCGCCGATCTTGTACTGGTTGTTTTCGTCGTGCGCCTTGTACTTCTTCGAACGGCGAACGGTCTTCTGAAGCAGCGGGTGAGCGAATCGGCGCTCGACGCGAACTACGACAGTCTTCTCGTTCTTGTCGGACACAACGACGCCCTGCAGAATGCGTTTAGGCATATTATTCTTCCTTTAGGCCTTGGCTTCTGCCGCCTTCTGGCGGGCAATGGTTTTCACGCGGGCGATGTCCTTACGGACTTCGTCGATGCGCGAGGACTTTTCCAACTGGCCGGTTGCCTTCTGGAAGCGCAGGTTGAACTGCTCCTTCTTCAGGTCGACGAGTTTGTCCTTGAGCTGATCGGCGCTGAGGCCGCGAACGTCTTCGGCTTTCATGGTGCCTGCTCCTTACTCTGCGATGCGCTGAACGAAGCGCGTCTTCACCGAGAGCTTGGCAGCGCCGAGACGAAGCGCCTCGCGGGCGATCTCCTCGGAAACACCGTCGATCTCGAACATCATACGACCGGGCTTGACCTTGCATGCCCAGTATTCAACAGAACCCTTGCCCTTACCCATACGAACTTCGGTCGGCTTCGCCGTGACCGGAGTGTCTGGGAATACGCGGATCCACACACGACCAGCGCGCTTCATGTAACGCGTGATCGCGCGGCGGGCCGCCTCGATCTCGCGCGCGTTCACGCGGTTCGGTTCCTGCGACTTCAAGCCGAATTCACCGAATGCCAGGTCAAAGCCGCCCTTGGCCACGCCTTTAATGCGACCCTTAAACTGCTTACGGTACTTAGTACGCTTTGGCTGCAACATTTTCTAACTTCTCCGAGCTTATCTTTCGCCAGCGTCAATCAAGCGTTTTCGCGGCGACGGTCGCCACGATCGCCGCGCTCACGGCTTGCCGGACCCTGTGCATCGCCTTCGAGCCCACGACGCTCGGAAGCCATCGGATCGTGCTCAAGGATTTCGCCCTTGAAGATCCAGACCTTGATGCCGCAGATGCCGAACGCGGTTTCGGCTTCAGCCGTACCGTAATCGATGTCCGCACGCAGTGTGTGCAAAGGAACGCGGCCTTCGCGGTACCATTCGGTACGAGCGATTTCAGCGCCGCCAAGACGGCCACCGCAGGTGATCTTGATGCCTTCGGCGCCAAGACGCAGTGCGGACTGAACAGCGCGCTTCATGGCGCGGCGGAAAGCCACGCGGCGCTCAAGCTGCTGAGCGATCGACTGAGCAACGAGTGTTGCGTCGATTTCAGGCTTGCGCACTTCAACGATGTTGAGGTGCGTTTCAGAAGAGGTCATCTCGGAAATCTTCTTGCGAAGCTTTTCGATGTCTGCACCCTTCTTGCCGATGATCAGACCCGGACGAGCCGAGTGAATGGTCACGCGGCACTTCTTGTGCGGACGCTCGATGACAACCTTGGCGATACCAGCCTGCTTCAATTCCTTGATCAGGTAGGCGCGGATAGCGAGGTCTTCGTGCAGAAGCTTGCCGTATTCGGCAGTGTCTGCATACCAGCGGCTGTCCCACGTACGGTTAATGCCGAGGCGGAAGCCGATTGGATTGATTTTCTGACCCATTATGCGGCCTCCCCTTTTTCTTCCACTTCACGAACAACGATCGTCAAGTGAGAGAACGGCTTTTCGATACGCGATGCACGGCCACGGCCACGAGCGTGGAAACGCTTCATGGTGATGGACTTGCCGACATAGGCCTCGGCGACGACGAGAGCGTCGACGTCGAGGTCATGGTTGTTTTCTGCGTTCGCGATAGCCGATTCCAGCGTCTTCTTGACGGTGGAAGCGATACGCTTGCGGGAGAATTCGAGCTCGGCGAGAGCGCGATCAACCTTCTTGCCACGGATAAGAGCGGCAACCAGGTTCAGTTTCTGGGGGCTGACGCGAAGCGTACGGGCAATGGCCTGAGCCTCATTGTCCTTCAGCCGGCGTTCGGTCTTAGCCTTCGCCATGATTACTTCCTCTTTGCCTTCTTGTCCGCACCATGACCGTAATAGGTCCGGGTCGGAGAGAATTCACCGAACTTGTGTCCGACCATGTCTTCGTTGACCGAGACGGGCACATGCTTGCTGCCGTTGTAGACGCCGAATGTCAGACCAACGAACTGCGGCAGGATCGTGGAGCGACGGCTCCAGATCTTGATCACTTCATTGCGTCCGCCTTCACGTACCTTCTCAGCCTTAGTGAGAAGATAGCCGTCAACAAACGGACCTTTCCATACTGAACGAGCCATTTGAGAGTTCCTCTCTTACTTCTTGCGCTGATGGCGCGAACGCATGATGAACTTGTCGGTCGACTTGTTCGAGCGGGTGCGCTTGCCCTTGGTAGGCTTACCCCAAGGGGTAACCGGGTGACGACCACCCGACGTGCGACCTTCACCACCACCGTGAGGGTGGTCGACCGGGTTCATCACGACACCGCGAACGTGAGGCTTCTTGCCGCGCCAGCGTGAACGACCAGCTTTGCCGTCGTTGATGTTGCCATGATCGGCATTCGAGACAGCGCCGATGGAAGCAAGGCAAGAGCCATGCACCAAACGCTGCTCACCGGAGTTCAAGCGAAGGATCGCCATCCCTGCATCGCGACCAACGAGCTGGACATAGGTACCGGCAGAGCGGGCAATCTGACCACCCTTTGCAGGCTTCATCTCGACGTTGTGGATGATCGATCCGACAGGAATGTACTGAAGAGGCATAGTGTTGCCTGGCTTCACGTCAACCTGCTTTTCGGAGGCGATCACCTTGTCACCGGCAGCGAGACGCTGTGGCGCGAGAATGTAAGCCTGTTCGCCGTCCGTGTATGTCACGAGCGCGATGAATGCGGTGCGGTTAGGGTCATATTCCAGACGCTCGACCGTACCTTCAACGTCGAATTTACGACGCTTGAAGTCTACCAGACGGTAGGTCCGCTTGTGACCGCCGCCCTGAAAACGAACGGTGATCCGGCCCTGGTTGTTACGGCCACCCTTCGAGCTGAGGCCCTCTGTAAGAGCCTTTACCGGCTTGCCCTTGTAGAGCGAAGAACGGTCCACGATAACCAGCTGACGCTGGCTTGGCGTGGTCGGATTGAAACTTTTCAATGCCATTGTATTTGTTCCCTTTTGGGTCTTTGCCCGCTTGGGCCTAACCTTTAGAGTCCGGTGGACACGTCGATGGATTGACCTTCGGCCAGCGTAACGATGGCTTTCTTGACATCCTTACGCTTACCAGCGAATCCACGGAAACGACGGGTCTTACCCTTACGGATAAGTGTGTTCACAGCCGTGACCTTGACGCCGAAGAGTGCTTCGATAGCTGCCTTGATTTCAGGCTTCGAAGCGTCCTTGGCGACGTTGAATACGACCTGGTTCTGTTCGGAGACCAGCGTCGACTTTTCAGTGATCGATGGAGACACGATCACATCGTAGTGGCGAAGATCCGTCATTTGAACCGCTCCTCAAGGGCTTCTACTGCAGCCTTGGAAAGCACGAGCTTGCCACGACGCAGGATGTCGTAAACATTGATGCCCTGGATCGGCAGAACGTCCACGTTTGGAATGTTCTGTGCTGCGAGCTTGAAGTTGCCATCAAGTTCAGCGCCGCCGATGACGAGAGCGTTGGTTAGGCCAAGCGTTGCGAAATTGCCCAGCAGAGCCTTTGTCTTTGCATCGCTGGCTACGAGCTGATCGACGATGATCAGGTCTTCAGCCTTCAGCTTTGCCGAGAGTGCGTGACGCAGGGCAAGCGCACGAACCTTCTTTGGAAGGTCATGAGCGTGGCTGCGAACGACCGGGCCGTGGGCCTTGCCGCCGCCGCGGAACTGCGGTGCGCGAGCCGAATGGTGACGAGCGCGGCCCGTACCCTTCTGCTTGTACATCTTTGCGCCCGTGCGGGAAACTTCCGAACGGTTCTTGGACTTGTGCGTTCCCTGCTGCTTCTTGGCGAGCTGGTAACGAACCATGCGGGCCAGGATGTCCTGGCGTGGGTCGAGGCCGAAAATTTCGTCCGACAGGGATACCTTGCCGGCGTCTTTTCCCTCGAGGGTTTTGACGTTCAATTCCATTGGTGAGGCTCCCTTACTTCGCTGCCGACTTAACGGCGTCGCGGACGATGATCCAGGAACCCTTGGAACCGGGAACGGCGCCCTTCACGAGGATCAGTCCACGACCTTCATCGGTCGAGACCACTTCCAGGTTCTGGGTGGTGACGCGTGTCTGGCCCATGTGACCGGCCATGCGCTTGCCCTTCCAGACCTTGCCCGGATCCTGGTTCGAACCGGTCGAACCATGTGCACGGTGCGAGATCGAGTTACCATGCGACGCGCGACCACCACCGAAGTTGTGGCGCTTCATGGAACCGGCGAAGCCCTTACCGATCGTGGTGCCGGTAACGTCTACCAGCTGGCCAGCCTGGAAATGATCTGCGGTCAGTGTTGCACCGACGTCGATGAGGTTCTCGGGAGAAACCCGGAACTCGACGAGCTTTGCTTTCGGCTCGACGCTTGCGACCGCAAAATGACCGCGGAGCGCCTTCGACGTGTTCTTGACCTTGGACTGGCCTGCACCGAGCTGAACTGCGGTGTAGCCATTCTTGTCTTCCGTGCGCTGGGAAACGACTTGTACGTTATCCAAACGCAATACTGTTACTGGGATATGTTCACCTGCGTCGTTATAGACGCGGGTCATACCCACTTTCTGTGCAATCACACCTGAACGCATTGGTTCAATCCTCTTGCGAGCCTTGAAGGGAAAACCCTCTCTGGCCTTTGTTAAGGAGTTCCCTTCGACATCTCACGACGTTTCCGGTCTCCGGATTGGAAGACGTTGGATTGCTCCACGTACCTTCCTTGTTATATCGGCCCTTACTTTCGCAAGGTCAGGCCGAGGTCTTAGAGCTTGATTTCCACGTCAACGCCAGCAGCGAGATCGAGCTTCATCAAAGCATCGACAGTCTGCGGAGTTGGGTCAACGATATCGAGAAGACGCTTGTGCGTCCGCATTTCGAACTGCTCACGGCTCTTCTTGTCAACGTGAGGAGAGCGGTTAACGGTAAACTTTTCGATGCGGGTAGGCAGTGGAACCGGGCCGCGAACGCTGGCGCCGGTGCGCTTGGCGGTCGACACGATCTCACGGGTAGAGGCATCGAGGATCCGGTGATCAAACGCCTTGAGGCGGATACGGATATTCTGGCCGTTCATTCGTCTTGTCCTTGTTCTTTGTTTTTTTTGATTTCCGCACGCGGAAATACATGAACCTAGTTGATCGTGGCGCCGCAGATTTTCAAAAATCGAGAGAAGCACGCGAAGTGCCCAATCATTTCAGTAGTCTGTATTGCTAAATCACCGGGCTTCGCGAAACGTCACGAATCCGACTGGTGAGTGTGAGTGCGCGTTTACGCGCTTTCACCGAATTTTTCAAGCACTAAAAGTGCAACGCCATGATGCTTTTTATCAAACGTCCAATGGCGGTGCTTTTCACACCGCCATTGTCCAGAATTATCCCGCCGGACCTAAGCCCGACGTAGAGGCTGCGGCGTCGCAGACGCCGCCTGCCCTATTACTCGACGATCGAGGCGACGATGCCGGCGCCGACGGTACGGCCGCCTTCGCGGATCGCGAAGCGCAGCTTTTCTTCCATCGCGATCGGAACGATCANCCGGAGCGTAGCCCCAAGCGATCCGTTGCCGGCGGGGCCTGATCAAATCCCTTGCGGGAAAAGATTACTCGACGATCGAGGCGACGATGCCGGCGCCGACGGTACGGCCGCCTTCGCGGATCGCGAAGCGCAGCTTTTCTTCCATCGCGATCGGAACGATCAGCTCGACAGCAACGGTGACGTTGTCGCCTGGCATAACCATTTCCGTGCCTTCTGGAAGCGAAACGATACCGGTCACGTCAGTCGTACGGAAGTAGAACTGTGGACGGTAGTTCGTGAAGAACGGTGTATGACGACCGCCTTCTTCCTTCGTCAGGATGTAGGCTTCAGCCATGAACTTCTTGTGCGGCTTCACAGAACCTGGCTTGCAGAGAATCTGACCACGCTCAACGCCATCACGGGTAACGCCGCGAACCAGTGCGCCGATGTTGTCGCCAGCCTGGCCCTGATCGAGCAGCTTGCGGAACATTTCAACGCCGGTAACAGTCGTCTTCGACGTCGCACGAATGCCGACGATTTCGACTTCTTCACCAACCTTGACGATACCGCGCTCAACGCGACCCGTCACAACCGTACCACGGCCGGAGATCGAGAACACGTCTTCGATTGGCATCAGGAACGGCTGGTCGATTGGACGCTCTGGTGTCGGGATGTAGGCGTCGACCTGAGCCATCAGCTCGCGGATCGCGTCTTCGCCGATCTTCTTGTCGGAATCTTCAAGAGCAGCAAGAGCCGAACCCTTGACGATTGGAATATCGTCGCCAGGGAAGTCGTAGGACGACAGAAGTTCGCGAACTTCCAGTTCTACCAGTTCCAGCAGTTCTGCGTCGTCAACCTGGTCGACCTTGTTGAGGAACACGACGATGGCAGGAACGCCAACCTGACGAGCAAGCAGGATGTGCTCGCGGGTCTGTGGCATCGGGCCGTCAGCTGCAGAGCAAACCAGGATCGCGCCGTCCATCTGGGCAGCACCGGTGATCATGTTCTTCACGTAGTCGGCGTGGCCGGGGCAGTCGACGTGCGCGTAGTGACGGTTCGGTGTCTCATATTCAACGTGCGCCGTCGAAATCGTGATACCACGTGCCTTCTCTTCAGGAGCGGCGTCGATCTGGTCGTACGCCTTGAACTCGCCGAAGTACTTCGTGATCGCAGCAGTCAACGACGTCTTGCCGTGGTCAACGTGACCGATCGTGCCAATGTTGACGTGCGGCTTGTTGCGCTCAAACTTGCTCTTTGCCAT
>NZ_LMMM01000015.1:7500-330240 GCF_001422245.1 Rhizobium sp. Leaf262 | reverse complement strand
TTCTTCCGCCTTTGCCGGGCCGATGGATACGACCACAACCTCTTCGGCCTTGCCAGCTTCTCTCAAGCGCAAAGCCTCCTCAACGGAGATTTCGTCGAAGGGGTTCATCGACATCTTCACATTCGCAAGTTCAACGCCCGAACCATCGGCTTTCACGCGAATCTTGACGTTGTAGTCCACCACGCGTTTCACAGGGACGAGAATCTTCATCGATAACTTTCCTTCAACTCCTGACCATCAAGCGAAACGCCGGATGGTCCTCCTGACAATCAAGTTGCGACATGGATACGCATTTTTTCCGCAAATTCAACGGAGCAATGCTCATCAGGTCATGCGCTTCCGCGATATCTTACGTTAACGTGAACGTAAATATCAATCCTCGATTCCATCTTCAACGAACGTTGTCAAAAGGCCGTTCTGTTTGCGACACGACTGCTGCCTGAGGTCCCTGATTTCGATGTTGCACCGCTTTCGGTGTGACGATTGTCCGGTCGAAGAGAGGCACGCCGCGCCTGCGCATGAAAAGCACCAGGATTGCGCCTGCGATAATGCCGCCGATATGGGCGCTCCATGACACTCTGTCCTGCATGCCTGACCAGAACATGAAAAACTGCTGACCGATCCACAGTGCAAGTGGAATAAACGCGGGCAGAGGTAACGGAATCCGCATGAATACCAGCACCCAGACCCTGACGCGCGGATGCAGCAGGATGTAGGCCGCGACGATGCCGGAGACCGCACCCGATGCGCCGATCAGCGGTGCTTGTGACGTCGGGGATATCAGCCCGTGAAAGAGCGCACCCGCTGCCGCGCAGGCGAGGTAAAACAGCAGAAAACGTGTGTGCCCGAACGCGTCTTCGACATTGTCGCCGAAGACCCAGAGGAATACCATATTCGAGGCAAGGTGCCAGAAGCTCAGATGCAGAAACGCATAGGTCATCACAGTCGCACCATCAGGCACGACTTTGAGCGCAGGTTCCAGATAAGCGTAATCGAAGACGACTGCCGGGATGAAGCCCAACCCCAGGGTTGCGGCGCCTACCGCTGAGTCATCGGCCATTACACCTGTCAGAAACCAGATCAACACATTGATGCCGATAATCGACAGCGTGACATATTGAAGCCTGATGTGCTTGAGCGAATTCGCATCGTGCAGGGGAATGAACATGCGAAAGGGCCCTGTTTCTTTCAGCGGTTTTTACCGGGAACCCAAAGAATGTCCGGCATGTCCGATTTCGTTGCATCGTTTGCAAATCGCGCCGCAACAAAAAGGAAGTCGGAAAGACGGTTGATGTATTTCAGTGACGCGGCACTGACGGTTTCTCCGTCAATCCGCGCTAATTCCACCATTTGTCGTTCTGCACGTCTGGAAATCGTGCGGGCGAGATGAAGGTGAGCGGCTGCAGCGGTCCCGCCCGGTAGCACGAAAGACTTGAGGGCAGGCAAATCTGCGTTCAGAGCATCGATCTCGTTTTCTATGCGCGTTACCTGCGCTTCCACGATCCTCAACGGTTCGTAGGACAGTGTTTCGCCCGTGTCGGGGGTGGCAAGATCGGCTCCCAGGTCGAACAGGTCGTTTTGAATGCGAAACAGCATGGCATCCAGCTCGGCAAGATCGGCGGTATGAAGTCGGGCAACACCGATGGCGGAATTTGTTTCGTCGACCGTGCCATAGCTTTCCACGCGCAGATCGTGCTTGGCGCGGCGTGGACCGGAGACAAGTGCGGTCGTGCCATCATCGCCGGTGCGGGTGTAGATTTTGTTCAATTTGACCATGATTGAGCCGCCCTATCGCCCGCCGCCGGTTAGCCACAGGGTGAGCATGATGAGAATGATCGCAACGGCTTGTAACAGAAGCCGCAACTGCATCAGCTTGTTGGATTTGTTGGCATCCGTGCCTTTCAACATGGTGAAAAGGCCGCGTATGAGTACCAGCACGACGAGCCCCATGACGATGACGGCGAGAACCGTGGTGAAACTGGACATGCGCGCTGCTCCAAAAGATACTGTGTTTTATGCTTTGTAGCTGATTAGCGTGTCGGAGCGCTAGTCGAACCTGCGCAGTAAACGGTAAAAGAGGTTGGTGGGTAAAAATCGCTTCAAAATCACCGCCTGCTTGGCTGGCATGGTGATGACATAGTGCGGTCGTGGGCGGGCGGCGGTCAAAGCATGTTTGAGGTCCTTATAAACAGCTTCGGGACCGAGCTTGTGTCTGTTCTTCGGACCGGTCCCATCCAGTCGCGCAAGCTGGCGCTTGTAGTCAATCGCGTGCGCGGAATGTTCCAGGTCGATATTGCCCTTGATGTGTGCCAGCGCTGTCGTCGTGAACTGGGAGACGATAGGGCCGGGCTCGATCAGGCTGACATGAATGCCGCTGCCCTGAAGTTCCATGCGCAACGTGATGCCAAGTGCTTCAACTGCGAATTTTGAGGCCGTGTAAGCGCCTCTATAGCGATAGGGAACCAGCCCGAGAATGGAGGAGCAGTGAACGATGCGCCCGCTTCCGCGCCTGCGCATCAAAGGAATGATGCGGCAGGTCAGATCATGCCAGCCAAAAACATTGGTCTCGAACTGCTGTCGCAAAACCGCAACCGACAAGTCTTCCACAGCACCCGGCTGGCCGTAAGCGCCGTTGTTGAAAAGGGCGTCGATACGCCCGGAAGTCCGTGCTGCAACATCATCTACCAAAGCCGCAATCGTTTCCGGTTTTGTATAATCCATGATCATCGTCTCGATGCCAGCAGCTTCGAGCGCCGCCATGTCTTGCGTACGCCGCACCGTTGCAAAGACGCGCCAGCCATCTGCCTGCAGGGCTTGTGCGCAATACGCACCGATGCCGGAGGAGCAGCCTGTGATGATGATAACGGGGTTTTCGAGCATGTAAGCTTTTCCTCAATGGCGCCGTGGTATGCATGGTGCACAAAAATGGGCAAAAGTGATTTCGGTCGTGCACAATTCTTCTTGATCTATGGAACCAGTGCGCAATCTCAAGCGCTGTACAAGCGGTGACTGACTTCCCACATCTCGCCCCGAGTTACAAACGAAATGCCGATTGAGGAGGCGACATGGTTGCAGCAATGGACATCGTCCGGAAAGTGGCGCTCGATGCCTATTTCCACTTTGCCGAAGACGATGGCTGGGCAATGGCCAGCCATGTGGCGCTCTCCATTTTGCTGGCGCTGTTCCCGTTCCTGATTTTCGGTACTGCATTGGCAAGCTTCCTGGGTGCGGACCAGTTCGCCGAAACCGCCGTTCACCTCATTTTCGACACGTGGCCGGAGGCCATCGCGGCACCACTCGCGGCACAGGTGCAACAGGTTTTGACCATTCCTCGTGGAGGTTTGCTGACGATATCGGTTCTGGCTGCAGCATACTTCGCGTCGAACGGTGTGGAGGCACTCAGAATTTCACTCAACCGCGCCTATAGAGTGAGTGAAACGCGCTGGTGGTATGTCACCCGTCTTCTCAGCCTTTTCTACGTCGTCATTGCCGTGACCATCTTTGCGGCCATCAGCATCGTTCTGGTGGCCGTGCCGGTCGCGTTGTCCTTTGCCGAAACGCGGTTCCCGCTGTTGAAGGATTTTCTCGTCACCGTTTCAAATCTCGGTCTTTATGGAACCATCATCGTTCTCGCCGTCGGCCTCGCAGCTGCGCATTTGTGGTTGCCTGCAGGCCGACGTCGCATCTGGGATGTATTGCCCGGCATCGTCTTGACACTGTTGTTCTGGGTCATCGGAGCGGCAATCTTTGCCTATTACCTTGCGACCTTTGCCAATTATGCGGCGACCTATGCGGGTCTTGCCTCGGTCATGATCGTCCTCGTCTTTCTCTATATGGTCGGCGTCATCTTCATGCTGGGCGCGGAAGTCAACGCGGCCTTGATGAAATACCGTGTGCGCCACATCATCAAGGCCGGCATTCATAATGGCAGTTTGAGAGAGGCTCTAGACGCCGAGGAGGCCGCGGATATCTGAGGCGTGGTAGCCATCTTTCCGCAAAGCTTCGAGGCTTTTGCTGCCTTCGCTTTTGGAAAGCTTCCGCCCGTCCTCATCAAGGATAAGACGGTGGTGGTGATAAACCGGCACGGGTAATCCGAGCAGACCCTGTAAAAGCCGGTGAACTGACGTGGCGTGGTAGAGGTCCATGCCTCTCACGATATGGGTAACCGTCTGCACTGCATCGTCCAACACCACCGATAGGTGGTAGCTAGATGGAGAGTCTGAACGCGAAAGGACCACGTCGCCCCACGCGGCTGGATCGGCCGTCGTCGTCACCACAGACCCTTTGCCTGTTTCCTCCCAGGTCAACGGCTTGTGAAGGTGGGCGATGGCCTTTTCCATATCCAGCCTCCAGGCATGTTTTCGTCCCGACGATAAAAGTGCTGCAACCTCCCGTGTGGAGCGTTGCTTGTCATAGGCCGGATAATGCGGAGCGCCATCCGGGTCGCGTCGACAAATCTGACCGACGTCTTCCAAATCTCTGACGATACCCTTGACCTCGGCGCGGCTCATGAAAGACGGATATGCAAGACCCATCTCGATCAGTTGCTCGAGCCCACGACGATAATCGTCGAAATGTTCTGACT
Organism: Rhizobium sp. Leaf262; assembly: GCF_001422245.1. Taxonomy (GTDB): domain Bacteria; phylum Pseudomonadota; class Alphaproteobacteria; order Rhizobiales; family Rhizobiaceae; genus Agrobacterium. The sequence continues at coordinate 325,655 of NZ_LMMM01000015.1, read as the reverse complement.
GTCTGCGAACCGGCTTCTCCCAATCGAGATTGAGCCAGGAGAGGTCGTCGTAGATTGCCTGCTCCAGCTCAGTCGTGCAGCGCGTCAGATCGATGTCTTCGATACGCAACAGGAAGCGGCCGCCCGAGGCCCCGGCCATATCATGATTGAGAATGGCGGACAGCGCATGGCCGAGATGCAGCCGTCCGTTGGGACTTGGCGCAAAACGAAAAACCGGCTTTTGACCTGACAGCAAAGACATGATTTTCTTTGCCATGTCTTGCGGTGCTTCGCCAAGGCCAAGTCACCGGGTGTCGGAGTATCGTGGGAAAAATCATCAAAAGCGCTGCTGACGTGGAGGAAGGACTGGCGTTGCTTATGCTGCGCGATCCTCGTCTGAGGCATATCGCGGAAAAAGCCGGACCGTTGCCGCTGCGATTGCGCGATCCAGGATTTGCAGGATTGGCGCATATCATCGTCTCACAGGTCGTCTCACGCGCCAGTGCCGAGGCGATATGGCGACGTTTGGAAGCGGAGATCGGTGAGGTCACGGCCTTGAGCTATCTTGCAAGATCAAATCCGGAAACACCCGGTTACGGGCTGTCGCGTGCAAAAGCCAGAACGTTGCATGCGGTGGCGGGCGTCATCGTGAGTGGTGCGCTTGATCTTGCGGCACTCTCGACGATGGACGAAGTGGACGCCTATGACCGGTTGACGGCGCTCAACGGTATCGGCCCCTGGACGGCGCAGGTTTATCTGATGTTTTGCGTCGGCCATGCCGACATCTTTCCGTCCGGCGATGTCGCATTGCAAGCCGCGGTCGGCCAAGTCTTTGATCTGGGTGCGCGTCCGGATGACCGGATGTTGCGCGAACTGGCGCTGGGATGGTCTCCCTGGAGGTCCGTTGCTGCCCGTCTTTTTTGGGCATATTACGCCGCCATGACGCACCGCGAAGCTGCACCGCTTGCCTGAAATAAGCCTTTCTTTCAGCGCTTCATTTATAGGCTTCACAATCCTGTAACAACGGACCTAATATACAGGTGTAGATGCAGAATCGATCAGGAGACGCCCTTGACGATTGCCGTTTCACCCCAGGCCTTGCCTGCGCTCGTTCTGAACGCAGACTACAGACCGCTGAGTTATTATCCCTTGTCGTTATGGTCCTGGCAGGACGCGATCAAGGCCGTCTTTCTTGACCGTGTGAACATTATTGCAGAATACGATCACGCGGTATGTTCTCCCAGCTTTTCTATGCGCCTGCCCAGCGTGGTCAGTCTCAAAACCTACGTTCAGCCGACACGAAATCCCGCCTTCACACGCTTCAATGTGTTTTTGCGGGATAAGTTCGAGTGCCAATATTGTGGGTCGAGGGATGATCTGACGTTCGACCATGTCATTCCCCGTGCTCACGGCGGCGAAACGACCTGGCTCAACGTGGTGGCAGCGTGCTCACCCTGCAATCTCAAAAAGGGTAGCAAACTGCCTAAGGTTGCGGGCATGGTGCCGCATCAAAAGCCTTACCAGCCCACCGTGCAGGATCTGCACAATAACGGTCGGTCATTTCCACCCAACTATCTGCACGAAAGCTGGATGGATTATCTCTATTGGGATACCGAATTGCAGCCTTGATGGTTTCAGGCAGTCTTGCGGCTTGCGCCAAAAAACGCGATCGCCGCAAGCACGATGCTGGCAACGACGTTCCAGCCTGCAAACGATAGCCCGAGAACCCGTAGCGCGGCATCGTTGCAGGATGGCGGCTTTACGGCATTGAGGTCGCTCAGCAGGCTTCCGGCATTGGTGGTGATGGATGGTGCGCCCGTCGCACAAGTGATCGGTCCTGCCCAGAAACCCCACTCTACACCGGAATGGTATACGCCGAGGCCAGCCCCGATCAGCATGGCGATACCGACGATGATAAGTGCTGCACGCGTCAGCCATGCCGGCAGCTTGAACAGGCTTGCAGCAATCGCCAGCAGACCGACGGGTATGGCGTAATAATACGGATCGCGCTGCAGCAGGCACAGCGCACACGGCGTATAGCCGCCAATGTGCTGAAAGCCGAGAGCCGTGCCCACGGTAACGATCATTCCCAGCGTAACCAGAATGGCCGATTGGCTGCGGCTCTTCTCTACGGAAACTGCACTTGCCATAGTCTGTCCTTCACATTCGACGCAAGATTTCTAGGCACCCGATCAGGTGAAAAAGAGGCGGGATGCGGCATTTTCGATATCGCCGCACCAAGCCTCTAATCCAGTCCCATCTCGCTTGCAAATCCTTCATCGAAGGGTTTGCGTTGAAGTGAAGCAAAGTTTCGTGAAATCGAGATTCTCGCAAAAATGTGTTGACCTCATACAGGCGGTTCGTATAGTCCGCCGCATACCAAGAATGAGATTCCAAAGTTGCCCCTTTGGCGGAATTGGTAGACGCGCCTGACTCAAAATCAGGTTCCGAGAGGAGTGCTGGTTCGATTCCGGCAAGGGGCACCACTGGATTTTCGCCACAGTTTCGATCTTGATCATTTGGTTTATCAACGGTCGATGATGGCGAGATGGAAATTGGCCGCATCACGTAACGTGACTGGTTGCCAAACGGCCACATAAGGGTCGCTACTCGCTCGATGTTTTTCAATTTTCAGCTTCAAAGTTATTGCAGCTTAACGTCTTGGTGCTATTCCTGCGTGTAGTTGATTCTATCGTGGGGAATTGGGATGAAGAAGGTTGTATCGGTTCTTCTTTTGGCTTTGCTCAGTGGATGCGCGAAGCCCTCTGATGGGCCGACCGCAGGAAATATCAGATCTGCAACCCTGCCCAATACCAATGAGAAAATCCGGGTCGTCGAGCTTGCAAATGCTCCGGCCGTTTCACCCCCTGTTCTCACCGAAAGCACGACAGGTCCTGGCCTGACGGCTCTTCGCAACACAGGATATAATTCACAGCGTCTGCGCCGCGGCGACGTGGTGGACATCACTGTCTTGGATACTGGTGAAGACGGGCTGTTTTCCTCCACGCAAAGCAAGACGCTGAATCTTGGACGCTTTACTGTCGATCAGGGCGGCAATGTGAATCTTCCTTTCATCGGTAAACAGCGGGTCATCGACTCCACGCCGGAAGGGTTGCAGTCCCGGGTCGTCACCGGCCTCAAGGGTACGGCGGTCAATCCACAGGCTGTCGTAACCGTGGTCGACAAGCCGACCAGTGCTGTCATGCTGAGCGGTGCGGTCAAAACGCCGGGCAAGATGGCGCTGACAGCGCGCCAGGAGAGGGTCCTCGATGCGATCAATCAGGCAGGTGGCCCGACGGTAGCACCCGGTGCGGCCAGCGTCACGGTGGTGCGCGGTTCGCAGCGCGCTTCGGCTCCACTTGACCGTATCATGCGAGAAGATCGCCAGAACATTCGCCTTTCGCCGGATGACCAGATCATGATCGATGGCGACGCTTCCAGCTTCACGGCTCTGGGCGCGTTCAAGAGTGCTGGTGAATTCCAATTTGAGACGGGCAAGATGACCCTTGCGCAGGCCGTCGGTCGCGCTGGTGGTTTGCTGGATGATCGTGCCGATGCGAGAAACGTCTATGTCTTCCGCAACGAAGTCGTGCAGGTTTCCTCCAAGGCTGCTGCCGTGACGAAGGACCCGGTCGTTGTGACGACCAGCATGCGTCCGGTGATCTATCACGTCAACATGCGCGATGCGTCCAGCATTGCCCTGATGCAGATGTTCCAGATGCAGAAGGGCGACGTGCTGTACGCCAGCAATGCGCCTCTTGTGGATACGGCAAAACTGCTGACGGTCTTCCAGAAGAGCGTGCCCACTGCTGCAGCGCCACAGCCCGGCAGTCTCAACTGATCTGTATGGCGCGTGGCCATCGTCGCGCGCTCATGCCTTAAGAAGAAGTTCGAGCGCTTCGCCAGCGGTTTGCGGGCGCTTATCGGCCTGTTCTGCCACGCAGGACGCGGAAAATCGCGCCAAATGCTCATTTCCTTCGATTGGCGCCGCGCTCAACAGTCGCTCGGTCAATTTGCCGATGGCATAAATGTCTTGAGATGGGTGGGCCACGGCGCCAGCTAATTGTTCTGGCGCAGCGTAATCTGGGGAACCTGCCGTTGCCACACCCAGATCAGAATGTGCCTGGCCGATTTTCAGCGCGATCGCGAAATCGCCAAGGCGGCAAGAAGCCAATGTGCCTTTTGGAAGAAGAATATTTGCCGCACTGATATCACAGTGAATGTATCCGGCGGCATGCATCGCTGAGATGGCATGAATTATCCGTCGCAACAGTTGTGTGATATCAGTTGTACTGACGGGCGCATTGTTGAGACGTTCTGCCAACGTAGTGGGTGCCCATGGCTGGAGCAAAGCCGGTCTTCCATCGGGCAGACGCAGCAATGCGGATGTTTCCTGAAGACAGTCGTGACGCAGGGTGAGCCCGATCTCGGCCTCTCTTCGTAAACGCTGATCAAGCAACGCATCGCCACGGCGTTCCTCCGGCATGGTTTTGATCGCAAAGAGAGTTCCGAGGTCGCGGTGCAGCACCTTGAGGATTTGCGTTGTTTCCGTTTGATAGGCAATCGTCTCGACCGCAAAGCTGCCTTCGACGAAGCAAGGCTGCTGCCGCGCCAGAATATCCGCCTTCCTGTCGAGAGCATCACGAATGCGGTCTATAAGGTCCTGCGGCTGTTCAGACTTCTGGATTGCGGTCCATAATTCGGCAAAACGCTGCGCAACCTCGCCATTGTCCTCATGACCGGTCAAGGCGATCTCCGATCACGATCGCACTGATGTTCTCTCTGACGTTCTCGATCAACGCTTCCTGCATCAAGGCATTGGCGCAGTCGGGCACTGATGTGTCCTGTAATATCTCCGCGACCACTCGCTCTTTCAATGCCTGCATCAAAGGGAAACTGCACAGCAGAAGGCGGTCATGCCGCCCCCAGTTCTCCAGAAGTGTGCTGGGTCGAAACTGCTGGGACTGACCGACACATTGAGCCAGTTGCTTCTTCATGCCGACGATGACGTGATCACGCGATAGCGAATGCATCGTTCCGTCACGGAGCAGATAGGCACGCGCATCGCCGGACCACATTATCGTGAGCTGTGACCCCACGAAGGAGGCCACGACGACGCTTGCCATGGGGCGTGATGGTTCCGCCGACAGCTGTCGCGACAGCAACAGGCTGTTGACGGTCCCGAGCTTGCCCTTGACGTCCTGAGTGATGAAGTCCGGGTTGTCGCTGTCAGCAATATCCGTCAGGGCGTTTGTGGTTAGACGTGCCGCCTCGACGGCGTTTCCGGCATCGCCAATACCGTCGGCGATCGCAAAGAGAGCAGGCGTCTTAGAAACGAAAAGCGCATCGGCGTTGACAGTGAGACGCGTACCGGGATGAGTGGCATAGCTGTACACAAGGGAGCTTTGATCGGCTTTCTCCCGACGTGGCTGGGGCGGCTCGGGAGGCGACTCTGCTACCACAGGAGTGGCTTTGACTTCTGTCGGTTTCGGAACTGTCCTCGTGCCAGCTTTCTGGGCGTTGTCTTCGTCTGCGGTGGATTTCTCCTTGAACAGACGCACGAAATCAGCTGCCGCAGGCTTTCCTTCGAATTTCATACCACGCGGACGCCGGGTATCGGTGTCGATATACCACCAGAGACTGGATGGGTGAGCCGACGGTGTCGAGAACGACGTCTCTTCGTCGTCGCCACGCGGTTTGGGCATGCGCAAGCGTTTGATGGATGTGGTAAAGCGCCCCATGTCAAAGTCGGTTGTCATCGACGTTTCGGCCAAGGCTTCGGCGGCCATAAACCACGTATCATCCAGATATAGCGTTCTGGGATGCTGTCGAAAATCGACGAGTTGCGCCAACACGACCAGCGGGTATTTCCGTCCTACCCGGTCCTTGCTGGGCAGCAATACACCCACATAGGCGCTGCGCCCCCATATGCCCCGTTCAATGATGAAGCGAAGGGGAGGAGACGTGGTAAAAACGGCTGTCCAGCGCTCGGCGAACACATCGGCGCAGGCATGGAGTCCGGATCGGATCCATCCGTCCAGTGCGCCGATCAGATCGCGATCCATTCCCTCGGAAACGAAGTCTCCGTGGCTTGGAATTTTTCCGTAAAAGCCGATCCTGTCCGTCTCTACGGCGGCTTTCACGGTCTTCGTGACAGGAGCGGCCATCAGCCGTTCAGTACGGCTTTGCGGTGCCGTTTTGGTGTGTCAGTCATATTCCCCTCCGTTATTGCAAAGGTGTCTCGGCTCAAAATTGCGCCGGACACGTAAAATTCGCCAGCGCATCCAGCTTGAACGGATTGAGAACCGAGCCAAACTGAATGTCGAATTCGGCGACCTGACTGCCATTTTCGAACCTTGCCCTTAACAGATCGCCTGCCTGATTTTCGATTTTGGCATCATCGAACAATCGGAAGGGCGACCAGTCGCCGTTTTCGGTTTTCGCCTGTTGCCATCCGCCAGGTTGAAAAGCGATGCGCGACAGGTTGGCGGAATTGTTTTCGGATGGCCATGTTATCGATTTTGCCTGCACGGGACCGTGGTAGTAGACGACCCGCTCTCCCTCGATTTCCAGCATTACCGCGCTCGATTCATCCGTCAGCGAGACAGGCTTGACGTTGATGGCAACTGCCGGCACCTCGCTGCCATTGGGAAAGAATGCACGGAAGATCTTGTCGGCATTTTCGAACTGGGCAATGGCGTCGCTTGCCATGCCGGTGGCCCCAAAGGTGCCCTTCCAGCCCCATGGCGTCGCCGTCTTGTCGACGAAAGGTTCCATGCGTTGTTTGAAGAAGGTCTGGAACATGCCTGTCGGACCGAACAAGCGGGTAAAATCCGCCATCGCCACGTCACGTCTGGAAGTCCGGTCGAATGGATATCGACCTGCCACAATGGATGAGCAAAGGGAGGCGCCCTCGGCCGTCCAGAGATCGGCGATGCGCCCGCGCGCCGACTTGACAGCCAGCGAGCCGACATCAGCGGCCAGTCCCGCCACCCACACGTCAAGTGGTGCTGGTAACTGTCGCGCTTGCTGCAGCAGGTCCTGATTGGCTTTGGTCAATTGGCTATCGACGTCGAAAACGCGTGCAACTTCATCCGAGGTGGTCGAAGAGCGTGCCAGTTGCTCGTGCAACGCTTTGATGTTTGCCAGGAGCTGTTCGGACGGCGAGCCCGTTTGCTTCGTGCCGTTGCCCGTGGCGGTCTCAACTGGTTGTCCGGCACCAGGGCCTTTTGCGGCCAGCATTTCCCGAAGTCGTGCATAGGGATCGGCAGCGTCGACGGTGGCTGACAGAATGGCTGCTGTCGTATCGCCATCCGCAGAGGACGCAAGTGTGGTCAGGCTTGCGCCAGCGTTGGGACCCAGATCGGTCGCTTCTGCAATGGACTTGGCCGCTTCGATCACGATGTTTCTGTCGTTGGCCAAAATACGTGTCGTCTCGACGGCATCGCCCAAACTCTGCGATGGTTTGATGCGCACATCCGTGAGAACTTCATTCCAGCGTTTTTCAAAACGGTCGAAATAGATTTGCAAAGCCGATTGTGCCACGTTTTCGACGGTCGCACCCCGGATGGCGTCATCGGAACCGCGCACCCATGCTTCCGAAAGCGCAACGCGAGAGGCATAGGCCACCTGAGGAATGACGACCGTACGATAGCCATTGGCAGTGAATAGCCCTTCGATACCGTCCAGCAAAGGTGCCTTGCTGGCACGTTCGACCGCTCGTTCTCCCAATGGACCGAAAGCACCGGATGGGCTCCATTCGGGCAAAGCGCGGGATTGGGGAAGACCAGCGAGGATGTCATAAGCCCGTGCGCCGATGGCCTGTCCCTTGATCGTGTCTCGCGCCTTGTCGATCAGGCGCGCATCAAGTTCGATGGGCGCAAGAATGCCATCCGCAAGGGCAAGGGCATGACGGTTCAGAGCATCACGTGCCGCCGCCCTGCCGTCGCCTGGATAGAGCGATGCAAACATATCCTGCGACTGAACCTTCAGGAAGTCGCGGTCGAGGGTTCCGAGCCCGCCCAGCATGCCATAGAGCTTGAGCGAGTTGAAGGTGCGGGTAACGTCGTCCTGGTCTTGCAACTGTTTCTGGAGTTGCACGATCATACGGGGCAACAGCAAGGCATTGAGCGCGCGCTGATAGGCGTCACGCTGCCGACCAGCGATCTTTTCTTCTTGATCCAGTCCAAATCCGACCTTCCAGATACGCTCCTTGTTGAAACCGGAATTGACGTCCCGCAGATTGTCGAGTGCTGGCAGAATACGCAGGAAGTCGGCATCGGAAACGTCGCGCACGTGGATGCCCTGAACGAGCTGCTGATAGGCGTTGAGCTTGCGGTCGGCTTCTGCCAGGGCCTGTGTATTGGCAAAATAGGTTGTGATCCACCCGGTGAAAACGATTGCGACCACGACCGCTGACACGCCGTAAGCAATGCGGCGCACCAGAAGCTGTCGACCCGAAAGGCGTTTGTCACGCATGACAAGTGCAGCTTCGGGGAAAATCACGTCTTTGAATAGCTTGGAGAGGAAGTAGCTGCGTCGGGCCCGCGGAGTGGCGGTGCCGACTTCAGGCTGAGTGCCGGAGGCGAGATAAACGCCGCGCAGCAATGGTGCTTCTATCAAAGGCGAACTGGCGCACAACTCGCTCAGCGCTTCGTGCAACCGGTCTTTCAGCTTGGCAAGCTCTGCCGGAAAGCGGAAGATGCGGCCGCGGATTTCAGCGTTCTGTTCCTGTTGCAGGCGTTCGATCAACATCGCATCGACACGCTGCTGCAGCAATTCGAATTCTTCAAGAAAGCGTTGCGGCAGGTTCTGTGCCGAATAGCTTTCATCCAGTTTGAACGTTGTGCCCCATACCTGATATCGGTCGGTTTTGTTGAAGCCGTCGAAGAACTCGACGAAGCCTTCCAGAAGATCGGCCTTGGTCAGGACCACATAGACCGGCACACGGGCGTGAAGATACTCGTCCAGCTCGGACATGCGCTGGCGAATGGAGCGCAGTTCCTGGCGCTGCTCTTCGGGGTCGCGCGTCAAGAGATCCTGGATGGACAGCGTGACCAGAGCGCCGTTGATGGGTTGGGAACGGCGGTAGCGACGCAAGAGGTTGAGGAAGCCTTCCCAACCCGCCTTGGAAGAACCATCCAGATCGTCCTGCGTCGTGTATCGACCGGCGGTGTCGATAAGAATGGCTTCGTCGGTGAACCACCAATTGCAGTTGCGCGTTCCGCCGATGCCCTTGACGGCGCTTTCGCCAAGCGCATCTCCGAGCGGAAATTGCAATCCAGAATTCGTCAACGCCGTCGTCTTGCCAGAGCCCGGCGCGCCAAAAATGACGTACCAGGGAAGGTCGTAGATGTAACCGAAACGCTTCTTCGTCACGCGACGGAGAAGCGCCAGTGCTTCCTTGAGACGAGTCTGGATTTCGCCGACTTCCGCCTGACGGTTGCCCAGCGCTTCCTGCTCGATGCTGTCGACGAGTTCCTTGTCCTGCTTGCGGGCGCGGAACGTCGTCACGACGATATAAAGGAGCCAGATCAGGAGAATGACACCGACGGCGATCAGGCGTTCCTGCGTCGAATCAAACGGTTTGAAGCTTCCGAAGCTGACAAGATAGCCGTAGAACCAGACGACGACGCAAATCGCCACGGCCCAGATCAATGAAATGAACCGTCTACCGATCAAACCAGCATAACTGTCGACATATGACCGGATCGTATAAAAATAACTCAGCGGATTCATTGCTGGGTCTCTCCTGATTGCTGTCCGGTTGTCGTTGTGACGGCTGGCGACAGAATGCCCGCCTCGCTGAGTTTTTCACCAGGGTTGGTCAGCACCATGATTTCGGTTCTGCGGTTCTTTTCGCGTCCTTCCGCCGTGTTGTTGTCGGCAATCGGATCACTGTCGGCGCGTCCCTCGGTCAAAATGGCTTCCGGCCCCGTATAGTTTGCGAGAATGTCGCCCACGGCCTTGGCGCGTGCCTCTGACAGGTGCCAGTTGGATGGGAACTGCACCGTGTTGATAGGCTTGTTGTCGGTGTAGCCGATCACGACGGCGCGAAATTTGTCTGCTGCCAACGCGCCACCGATACGTTGAATAAGATCGCGGAACTGCGGACTGACCTCTGCGCTCCCAACTTCGAATAGACCTGAATTGTTGATCCGCACCCGCAGACGACCGTTGACGTTGGCAAGCGTCACCAGATTCCTCTGCACCTCCGGCTGGAGGAAGGCCATGAGATTGTCCAGCCTTGTGGGAGTCGGTGGTTTTATGACGGGTGGCGGCTCCTCGACGACCGTTGGTTCCTTGGTCGGAGGTGTTTGCGGCGGTTCGGGAGGAGCGGCAATCAGAACACTTGGCGTGTCGGTGGGCGGAAGGGACGCCAGCCGTTGAAATGTTGCGTCTGACGCGCTGTTCAGAGTCAGCGTGAAAAACAGATAGCCGAAGGCAAAAGCCAGCGCGATCAGCGAAAGCAGCGTCCACAACGCCGCCATCGTCCGCAGCGGCGTATGACGAGCCTCGACACCCTGCCAGTGCGGAGAAAGTTCGCGCTCGAACACGCCATATTGGCCGATGAGCGTTTTGTAGAGGCTGTCGCGGATGCGGGAAAGCTCGAGTGCGCCCTTGGCGGAAACGCGTGTCCTTCCTTCAAAGGCAAGCGACAGGCACAGATAGATGAGAAGCAAAAGGTCTTTGTTCGCACCGGGCGACTGGTGAAAATGATCGAGAATATCAAAAAAACGGTCGCCGCCTGTTACGTCGTTATGAAACGTCGAGACGAGGCCGGAACGTGCCCAGCCGGCTCGTACGCCCCACGGCTTGCTGAGGATGACATCGTCCACGGTCGCGCAGACGGCATAATGCGCCGCCCGTGCCCGCTCCGGGCTGATGCGTGCCGAAGCCAGATCCCGTTCATAACGGGTAATGGCTTCGAGACAGGCCCGGCGAAGATGGTCCGGGTCGGGTTGGGCATCGCTGAAGCGCAGCATATGGGCAAGGTTCAGCAGCGGCGCTGCCGACTGCACCAGCGTCGGTACGTCTTCCCCGCCGAACCGGAAGTTGGCGAGCAAAGTGTCGATCGGCAGAGCATTGGTGTCGTTCTGCCCGGCTTTTTTCGGAACGTCGTCGCCGTCGATGATGTCGTCCAGAATGGCTGCCATATTGCGGGCATTCTGATTTCGCGCCCGACTTTCATCGGTGATTTCGACCACGGTTGGCAGATCTTGCCAGGAGGAGGGCTTTTCATTGCTCATTCGCGTAATGCCCACATTTCCATCTCAAGTCCCGGGAACTCGCCCGCGAGATGCAGCGCAATGGCGCCGGAGGTTTCAAGCTGCTTCCAAAGCGGTGTTTTGGTGTCGATTTCGAAGTAGATCGTGCCGGAACGATAGGGAAGCTGGCGCGGCAGAACTGGTAGCGAACGCACAGGAATACCCGGCAACGCAACGTTGACCAGTTCGGATATGCGTTCCACAGGACCGACCTTGATCTGAGCCGGAAGCTTGCGGCGAATGTCCTCTGCAGACATGTCTGCGCGCACTGCCAGCACGAAACCGGCATCGCGAAGGAGGGTGCGATCGTGAATGGTGCCAACGCGCACGCCGTGCCTGCGTTCGACCAGTTCGATTGCCACCGCAGCCTGCTCCAGCACCGCCGAAAGCGAGGTCCGCAAATCATCGAAAACGGCCGCAAAGCTCGCCTTCAGATCGTCGTGGCGATAGGGCGGAAAATCCGTTGCGCGCTTTGTGTCGGTCGTGAATGTCGCCAGCTCGCCTGCTAGCTGAATGCAGTCTTCGTAGAAACGAATGGGGTGAAACCGTGTTGCATTGGCGGAAAGATGAGAGAGTAGGGGATCGGCACGGTTGAGGATTTGCAGAAGAAAATAGTCACCCACCTCCGCTGTTCCACGAATCGTGGGATCACCGATGCGCTCTGAAATAGCTTGCGCGCGGTGGCGAACGATGCCCAGCAACTCGGTCAAGAGCTCACTGAGGCGCGAGGACGCGGCGCAGTTGAGCGAGGGCGGGATAAAGTCCGGGTCCAAAATGACAGCGCGATCCGACCGCACTTCGATCACGCGTGCCAGACCGATAAGATCGTAACCGGACAAGTCATCTCCGGTTTTCAGGAATTTAAGGCTCAAACGACCGACATCGATAGGTGCGACGAAGTCCGTGTCTACATTGGCGTCCGATGCCTCGTAAGTGGTTGCAACAACGCGCACGCTGTTGCTGTCGGCTTTCGTGCCGCTCGACATGTCCGCCTTGCCGGGCTGACGCGCTGGCAGAGCCAGATAGACGATAGCGTTCTTAACGCTTTCATCGAGGTCCAGGGGTGGCGGCAAATCGGAATCTTCAGGGGACTCGAAGGGCGTGCCGTCTGGCAAAATACCGCGCAGATTGGACAGCGCGAACTGCCCGATGGCCAGCGCGCTTCGATCGATTCCGATCTCCGCCACTCCCCATGGATAGGGAGAGAGATTGCGCGTGGTGTTGCGCACCAGCCGCTCGGTCCATCGGTCTGACTGCTGAAAGTGTTGAACGCGAAGGAACATGCCCTCGCTCCATGCGACGCGGTTTTCATGCCTCATCTTGGTTGCTTACCCCCTTGGTATCTGTTTGAAGCGCATCTTCGGGTGCAGCCTCACCCTGTGCTGCGCGCTGCAAAAACTGCCGGACCGACAATTGTCGCCCGCCGTCTTCGAATTGCTGTTTGAATGTCCCCCAGTAGTCGGTTCTCGTGATCACGGCGCGCCAGTCCTTGCGTGCGAGCTTGTCGCGCCAGTCGTTCTGCGCATCGGCCCTCGCCTCAAGCAATCTGGGCTCCAGCTTTTGCGTGCAGGTCTGGATCATGATTTCCAGCGACGAGGCAAGCAGCCGCTGCTGGCGGATCAGTGCCTCCAACCGACCGCGCGGCGTCGTGTCGTGGATCCCGCTGCTCGTGGATGTCTGATCAAGATCGAGGACGGCAAGGCACTCGGCGCTTTCCTTCTCCATCTGAAGAAGCAAATCCTCGATGGGATCGCTGACCTGCTGCGCTACGGCTGCTGGCGGCTCGGTCTCAGGCTCATTGCCTGCATCCATGAAGACCGCATCGAAATCTTCAACGGGTTGTTTCTTCGAAGGCCGTGAAACGAGCACCGGAATATTCATCGCATCGGTGTGCTCGTGCTTGCTGCTTTCGACCGGCTCCTCGTTCCAGTCGTTGGGCAGAACGGTGCCTACACCGGAGGTGGAAGGCGGCGCGTTCCAGCCAACCTCGACATTGCGGGAAATGGACTTTGCTTTTTTGCCATTCTTGACCGGCGATGCCTCGGGCCAGTCGTCTTCCGTCATTCCGCCGGCAATCACACCGCGTGCCGAGCGACCGTTGGGTGCGATATCGGACAAGATCGCAGAAATGGTCATTTGCTCGTCGCTGACGCGGAGCGATCTGTCGGGATCTCCGAAATCCATCTCCGCTTCGCCTGTGATAACCACGTCGAATGTCTGAGCGCCGATGCCGATTTGCGAGCCATTGCCAAGCCGCGCCATGTCGCCCTCCATCAAGAGGCGACCATCGACTTGCGTGCCGTTGGCACTGTGATCGGTGATGAAAAAGCCCTGGCGGTCACGGCTGAGCTTGCAGTGCTGCTTGGAAACCCGGCGTGCATCGTCAGCAATCTGCCAGTCGCAATCGCTCGATCGGCCGATCATCCGGCTGCCTTGCTCAAGGCTCCATTGGCTAGAATTGGCACCTGCTGTGTTCGATGTTTCTTTCAGAACAAGTTTCATCGTCCCATCCTCACGCTGAAAGCGCCGAGCCTTCGCGCTCGGTCACGATTGCGTCGGTACTGTCTTTTTCGGCCGGTGCCAGTCGCGCCCAGCTGTTCCAGCCAAGTCGCGCCGGTGCTTCCGTTGCGCCGAGTTGGCAGAAGGGAATATCCTCTTTCCTGAGAATGACCTGGACATCGAAATCGAAGCCACTTCCGGCGAAAAGTCGCACGACGGCAAAAATTTCGGCAAGGCGCTGCGAACCGGGTGTGAGTGCCAGATAATCCGCATAGCCCACGGGCCCGATCACGATCCGGAAGCTGCCGCTAAAATCTTCGATGGCGCTTCCGGCGGTGACATTCTGGCCAAGTCGTAGACCGCCGCTCTGCCCAAACTGACTTTGCTCATGCACCGGCAGTGGAACCCAGCGTCTGCGGAATTGCTCGACCTCGACGGCAAGACCGGTGAATTCTCGCAGCATGGAGGTCAGTGCCGTCGCATTGCGGTTGCGGTTCGCCAGTAGACCGCTGAACCGCAGCAGAACATCTTCTTTCACGCCTACCTTGGCGCTAAGACCCGATGTGCCGAAACCAGTCAGCGACAGAAGCGTCTTGCGAAATGCGTTGGTCCTATGATCGGAGGACCATCGTAAACCGCGGGCGAGGCGATATTTCTCGGTGGCGGAAACGAATAGCTCGCTGAAACGGGCGGCGAAGAGATTGAAGAAACTGGTCAGCGCCTTCGAGCGGTTGCGTTCCTCTCTCTGTTGCAGTTCCGAATAGCTGGGCGGCAAAGAACCCAACGGGCCGATGATGGGGGCAAATGCAGATCGAAGTTCTGCCTTGCCATTTCTGCTGCGAAAGCCGCCGATGGCAACCGATGTGGGCCGGGCACCATTGTGAGAACCGATGGTCAACTCGTCTTCAAAGGCGAGATGCTGGGCCACGCGAAATGCCGTCGCGGGATCAAAGCTGCCGGGATCGCTCGCCAGTTTTTCCGCTTGTTTTTCCTTGATGTCCCCTGCCTGAAACTGCATTGGAACTCCTAAAGCAAGGGTCGGTCTGCCGCACGGGCAGGCCAACGGGCTAGAGGTTCCGACTGCCCGCGCATGGTTGCCGTCAGGCGCGTGAAGCTGTTTATCGACGTGTAGAGACCGAAGAAATGGTTGAGAACGCTGGCGAAGATGAAGGCCGCCGCCCTGTCGATCAGCGCCGGATCAAATTCGATGGTGATGTCTGTCCCAGGCACCATGGCAGAGCCGATCCGCGCATGGGAGTTGCGTGCGTCCACGGAGGTTATCGCTTCCACCAACTGTCGCGTTTCCGGGCTGTCGCGGAACGCATAAAGCGACAGAATATCCTTCAGCGGCGCGCCGCCATTGTCAAACAGAGAGAGATGATTGAGAAGCAGGTGCGAAACGAGCCGCCATTCGCGCGCAGAGCGTTCATTCATCCGCACGGCAGAAGATGGCGGCATAAGCGCATGGACGGAGTTTACAGCTTCATTGCCTGTCGCCAATTGCAGAAATGGATGGCCGCCACCGAACGGCAGCTGGCTCGGCAGCTCCCGATTGATGCACAGCGTATCGACGCTGGCGACGACATCCAGTGGACCGAGCGGCCCGCGTTGTGCGTCGACGAACGCAATATCGGTGTCGGACGAACCGTCATCATCATCGAAGCGACGATAGGTCTGCCAGAACACATGTGAGCCGTTGCTTCTTTGTGTTCGCCCAAAAAACGGCGAGGTCTTTTCAATGATGCCGGAGCGGCTGGTCAGCTCAACCTTTTCCACCCCGTATATTTCGCGGGTCCGCTGGCGTCTGGCGTCGGGCAGCAGCCGATATTCCGTGCGGGTGCCGTCCAGGCTGAGTGGCTCGCAGCTCTGCTGGAAAAGGTTGATGACGGGTGAGGCATTAAGCACGAAATCCTTGGCGGACACCATGCGCTCGAGCCGGGTCTCGGCTGCGTCGAGATAGATGTAAAGTTCGCAATCGCCGCCGGTCCAGCGCTCAAGTCCTTCGATGTCCAGAAACAGGAATTTTTGCGGCAGCGCAAAGAACTCAGTCAGCAGGCGGTAACCATCGAAGCTGTTGGCTGGGTAAGGCAACATGGCCTGATCGCGCGAAAAGCCCGATGGTTTCAAATTGGAAGCTGGCAGGAAGACGGCGTTGCGATCCTCAGAATGCTGCGCAAGGGCAAGGCCGACACAGTGATTGGCCAGCAATTCGTAAAGCGCCGTCGCTTGCTGCCATGCAGAAGAAATAAAAATCTGCAGGGATTTGAGTCCAATTTCGCCAAAGGTCGAAGGCCGAGGAGAGGTGGTACGCAAAGAAAGCTTAAGGCAACTGGCCGCACCGGCGGATGACGGTGAAAATGGTGCATCGATGGGCTGGCTGGCCAAAACGGCAGCCGCAATTTCCATCGGAACGATATCGACATCCTGTGCCGTGCGGAACCTGCAACTCTCACCGCCGACGGGTTCCGACAGGATTTCGCTGTGGCGCGGCAATGTCTGCAATGTCGCCAAGGAGGGACTGGGAGCGAAATGCACGACGCTCATTGACGGCAATGGTGCAAGATAATGCGGGTACAGGGTTTCGAGCAGACTGTTGGACAGCTCCGGAAACTCGTCGTCCAGTTTCTGGCGAACGCGTGCGGCGGAATAGGCGAAACTCTGGATCAGCCGCTCGACATGCGGGTCGTCGGCGACGTCACCCGTCATTCGCAGTCGACCCGCTATCTTGGGAAAGGCGGAGGCAAAACGGGAGGCACGTTTTCTCAGTGCAAAAAGCTCGTCATTGTATTTTTCGAGAAAGCCTTCAGCCATTGCCAGCCTCCACCAGAAAACGCTGGGTCGATGGGTCTATTTTGGTCTCGAAACTGATGGGTGGCATGCCCTCGTGGAGGCGAAAGGTCGCTTGAATGCGCATCCTGAGTGCCCGGTCACCATCCATACGATTTTTCATAATCGTCACGCGCACGTCCGACAGGCGGGTTTCAAACATCGCAATCCGCCGCTCGACGGTGTTTGCAAGCCTTGCCTTGGATGCGTCAGTGACCAGATTTGCCGAAAGAATTCCGTCCACCCCGTAGCTGACCAATGCGTCCTGCAATTCCTTGAGTTCAGCGGAAGGACCTGCGGGATTGCGGCGGGTGTTCAGCAATGCTTCAAGGTCGCGGCGAATGACTTCACGCATTTCCCGAACCTGCTCGGACAGACTTGCCGGTGGGTCGTTTTCCATATCCGGCGCATCGTCCAGCAGCCGGTCGAGAACCGAGCGGGCGAGCGTTCGCTGTTTTGGTCTGAATTGCTCCAGCGGATCATCCAAGGGCGGTCTGCCTTTCCTTCGCTGCCATCGGCGCAGTCAGGCTGGAAATCTCGTGAAACGGCACGAGTTCGTCGCCGATCAGCAGGCAACGCTGGCCACGACCGGTGACAAGAGGGCCGTCGTCGCTCCATTCGGTTTCTCGACCGAGGTGCAAACCGGGAGTGCTGTCGGCACTGTAATAGACCGATGGCAGCAGGACGGACGCGACAGCGCCGTCCAGCAGCGTAAGCTCCGCGTTCCTGAAAGCGAGGTCCCGTGGTCTCGTCATGGGCTCTATCGCAAGGCTTTCGATACGACCGAAATCGATCCAGAGGTATTTGCCGCCGTTGGTCAATACTTCCAGCGCGTGCGGGATGCGATCGTCGAGGTCACGCACGTCTCCTGTCGCGCCGTCATTCAAGACGATGGACATGCCGGTTCGCTTTTCGTCGAGTTCCAGCAACGCCTGTTTTGCGTCGGCATCTCTACCTTCCCGCGATGCTATGCTTGCCTTCATGGCAAGTTGGTCGAATTCGGAAGGGCCATGGGTGAAATCAGGCACGGCGCCGGTTCTAAACCACTCAACACGGGCCGCCATGGCGCGCAGGTGGTGACGAAACAGAGAAAATCCGACGGCGTCTTGCGGGGAGAAAGTCGCAGCCAGATTGCACTGGGCATCCGCTTTTTCATACTCTCCTGCAAGCACCAGGAGGTCGATGTAGAGATTGCGGGCTTCCTTGTCGGAAGGGGTCGTCTTCACCTTCTCCCGGGCTATTGCTGTGGCGTCGTCAAGCTGGTCGTCGTCAAGCAGGCGAGAAATATCTTCGCGCAACGTCATGCGGGGATCCTTTGTTGCTCAGCCGGAGACCGCGCCAGAGAGGCGTTTGACGCATTGGTTTCGGCGATGAGATGAAAGCTTGTGGAAACGTCATCCAGTTGGAAATGCGGCTGAAGACGGACCGTGCAGGAAAAACTGCCCGGTTTGCCGGGTATTTCAAAAACGCTTATACCGGCCGAGCGTAGCGGGTATCGAGTGCGCAGCGACGCCTCCGCATCATCGTTCCCCAGGGTATAGGATGATAACCAGCTCTCCAGCTTGCGTTCGATGGTGATCGCATCGCTAAGACGACCGATATCGTCGCGCATGATCACCTTGAGATAATGAGAGAAGCGGGATGCACATAGGACATACTGCAGCATCGCTGCCAATCTCGCGTTCTGCCGCGCACTTTCCTTGGAATAGTGGCCGGGCGCGTGCAGGGATTGATTGGCGTTGAAAATAGCCATGCTGGACAGGTACGTCGTCGATACGGGGACGATGCCGAGATCAGAAAACTGCTGCTCCTGACCCATTGTCAGTTGCATTTCGACAGGCGGCTGGGCGGACAGGCCATTGCTTTCGATGCCAAGATCGAGGGGAGGAAGCTGCGACGCCGACAGCATTCCGCCATCGATCTCGTTTTGCGTCACCCCACGGATATCGGCGAACCATCCCGAATCGGTGAAGTTGCGCACTACGATCGAGGCAAAGGCGAAAGCTGGATTGCCCCATAGCAATGTCTGCCCGTCCTCCGATATATGCTCTCGGAATGGAAACGGATCTTCGCGGCGGCGCGAATAGGGTTTGTGAGGTGAACGCAGCAAAATGCGCGGTGCCACCAGACCAATGAACCGACTGTCATCTCGCGCGCGCAAAGCATTCCAGCGTAGCCGGCTTTTTTCCTGCTTCAGCCAGGAAAAATCCTGCACGCGACTGAGCTCCGAGAAATCTTCAAGGCCGATGGTTGCAGGAGATGCGGCAGCGATGAAGGGGCAGAATGAGGCGGCAGCCACCATTCCGATCTGCGACAGGGTGGTGATCGAGTCGATACCGTCGATGTCGTCAGGAGAGAAGGTATAATCTCCTATGAGCAGGCCGATGGGTTCGCCGCCTGGCATGCCGAATTCGCGGTTATAAATGATTTCAAAAAGATGGCTCTGGTCGAAATCGGTTGCCCGTTCCATGCTGCGGGCCAGTTCCCGCCAGCTTGCATTCAGAAGTTTGACCTTCACTTCCGGGCACCGGCTTGCTTCCCTCACCACCATGGCAAGCCCTCGCCATCTCGCTTCCATCGCCTGAAAATTGGCGTGGTGCAAGATGGCGTTCACTTGGCCGTTCAGCGCATCGTCGATAAGAGCGATGAGCTGGTCGGCCTGACTGCGTATGTCCGAAACGGACCGATGCGTCATGAATGGGCTCCAGGCGGGGATGAGTTTGAAGGGACTTATCTGCCCCCTCAAATCGTTCAGTTCTTGGTAGGAATGCGGGCGACCATGCGAAGCGAGGTCGTCAACTCTTCCATCTGCAACCAAGGACGCATCCAGGCGACTGCATTGTATGCACCGGGCTTGCCGGGAATTTCCTGAACGGTCACCTTCGCATCGCGCAACGGGTACTTGGCACGCGACTCTTCGCCAGCGACTTCGTTGGCGTTGACGTAGTTGGAGATCCAGCGGTTCAGCCAGACTTCGCAATCAGATGCTTCCATGAAGGAGCCGATCTTGTCGCGGCCCATGACCTTGAGATAATGCGCGAAGCGGGATGTCGCCATCATGTAAGGTAGGCGCGCCGATACTGCAGCGTTTGCGGTCGCTTCGGGCCTGTCATAGAGCTTGGGCTTGTGAGCCGTCTGCGCGCCGAAGAAAACAGCGTAATCCGTATTCTTGTAATGGCAGAGAGGCAGGAAGCCGAGCTTGCCAAGTTCGGCATCGCGACGGTCGGTGATGCCAACTTCGGTCGGGCATTTCAAATCCAGATCGCCGTCATCGCTGGAGAAGACGTGCATCGGAAGGTTTTCGACCTTACCACCGTTTTCCGCACCGCGAATGGCAGTGCACCAACCGTTCTTGGCAAAGGAGTCGGTGAGTTTCGTGCCCATGACATAGGCGGCATTCATCCAGCAATATTCGTTGTGCTGAAGGTCACCATTGACCGAGCCTCGGGTCTCGTCATAGCCAAACTCGTCTATCGGGCTGGTTTTCGGGCCATACGGCATGCGCGCCAGAACGCGTGGAAGCGCAAGTGTGACGAAGCGGGAGTCGTCGCTCTCGCGGAAACTGCGCCACTTGGCATATTCGACAGTGTCGAAAATCTTTTCCAGATCACGCGGACGCGCCAGATCGCGGTAATCCTCGAAACCAAACATGCGCGGGCTTGCAGCCGAGATGAAGGGTGCGAAAGCAGCTGCGGCAATCGAAGAAACGCCTTGGAGAAGCTGTACGTCATCGAACGAATTGTCGAACTCGTAATCGCCGATGATTGCTCCCATAGGCTCACCACCAGGCGTGCCGAATTCATCTTCATAGATGGATTTGAACAGTCTGGACTGGTCGAACTCGACGGCTTTTTCGAGGTCGCGCCCAACGTCCCGCTTGGAAGCGTTGAGCACGCGGATTTTCAGGTTGACGCTGGTTTCGGAATTCTTGACCAGATAATTCAGCCCGCGCCACGTGCCTTCGAGTTTGGCAAATTCCGGCGACTGCATGATCGCGGCAAGCTGCCCGGAAATGGCCCGATCAATTTCTGCGATGGCGTGATTGAGCGTCACCGTCAGGTTTCGGTCGTATTTGACCGTGCCTTTGAGAGCCTGATCGGTCAGCGTGCGCAGCAGGTTCTGGGCACGGTCGGGCTCGGTTTGACGTGTTGCGGCAACAACCTTGGCCAGTAGGCCATTCTCTTCGGTCGTCGTTGCCTGTGCATCGTTCTTCAGCAGGCTTTCAGCGCTCATGTTTCAATCCTTCCAAGTGCGGCTTTGTGCCACCGCAAAAACAGGTAGAGCCCCGGCGTGGGGGCATCTCAACGAAGCAGTCCTCAGCTTGAGGTCAGTTGCCTGCACCGTTTTTCTCTTTCAGTTCAGACACAAGCTTTCCAAGATCGGTCTTGTTCTGGAGAATGTCTTCCAGCAGCCGTTCCAGATCCTCTGAACGATCGGCCTTGGACAGCAAGTCCCGCAGTTCGTTGCGTGCATCCAGAAGAGCCTTCAAAGCGGGCACCTGTTCGACGACGGAAGCTGGTAGAAAATCATCCATGCTTTCAAACTTCAGATTGACCTGAATATCGGTTCCGTCGTCCTGAAGCGTATTCGGTACGCTGATATTCAGGCCCGGCGTCATACGACGCATGACTTCGTCGAAGTTGTCGCGGTCGATCTGCACGAACTTGCGTTCGCCAAATGGTTTGAGCGGCTGCGTCGGGTTTCCGGAAAAGTCGCCAAGAACGCCGACGACGAACGGCAGTTCTTTCACCACCATCGCGCCTTCCGTTTCTACTTCGTATTTGATGTGGACGCGGGGCTTGCGAACGCGCTCCAGCTTCTCATGTACACTTGCCATTCAAACCTCCTTGATGCCTTCCGGCCATTGCTGACGATAGGGAGCCTCGATCTCCCTTGGTTTCACTATTTTCCTTTTGTCTCGCCGTCGGGCTTTATGCCGGCTGCAGTGAGAACGGCGTGTCTCGCCTGTGCTTCCGGCAAGAGCTCTGCGAGCAGTTCTGAAAAATCCATGCGCCCCCTGCGAACCAATGTTTCAATTGCCAGCGATATCGGAGAATGTGGCTCCGTCCGGCGGAAATAACGCGCAACTGTAAGAAGAGTTTCAAAGGCTTCGTCACGCGAAGCGATTTCTTCTGGGTTCTGCGATGATTTTTTTTGAACCTCGGGCTGTTTATCGTGATCGGCATTGAACGCTATCCGCGCATTCTCGTCAGTGTCGGGATGCGTTTCGTCTTTCCCACCCAGCGCACGGATAGCGGCGGCGACTTCCATCAATATGTTCTTGATGTTTGAACTGGCAGGCGCATTGTGACCGCAGCGTTCCGTCAAAATCCTGCTGATCGCATCGAACGTTGATAGACAGGCATTCACATCCGCAAGATGCGCTGACATCGCGGCGAGACCGGCTTCGGAGGCGGCGTTGTAGAGTTCTTCCTTGCGCTTGCTTTCACCGGAACGCTGCGCAAGCTGGAAGTCCCAAAGCGTGTGCTCGCCAAATTTTCCGCCGGGAATGAGGGAACTCAAACGAAGCGGCTGTATCAGGGTCCCTTCACTACCAATGCCGTTCAGTCCTGCAAAAGGTGCGAATTTTTCTTCGTCATCATCATCGCTGATCGAGCGTAGCGAATCCCAATGGTTGCAAAATATATCATATGTAACTCGGTAAACTTCTCGCAGGCCGGGAAAGCCCTTCAAACGTAGCTCTGCTTCCGCAAGCCACGTTAATATTTCCACATCACGACTTTCAGAATATATAATATGCAATCCGAGATTGCTGACTTCAATCCAGTTGTTGGAAACTCTTAGAACTTCTTGTGGTGAAACAGTGCGCTCTTCTGCACGTGCTTGGTTTCTTTCATCCTTAATCCTGTAGTATAGTTCGCGAGTTCTTGCGTTGCTTCGAATATTTTCTCCGCAATCGCCTGAATATTCTATATTGTGGGCCGACTCTTGCGCGCTCAATGTCAGTTTATCCCTTATAAAGTATGATAGATATGTGTCAGTTACTTCCGTTACGTAAGGTTATTCACTAAACAGACTTATGGAAAATAGGGCAAAATTGTGACGACTTGTTTTTAAACTCGTCAAATAAAAAAGCAACTTTTGCTGGACAAGCGAGTTTCATCGACCTAACTATGCCACGTCACGTTGTGGAATGATCCGAACCGGAGGCTCGCTGCATGTCGCATATTGATCTCAATCGCCTTGTTGAAGCGCTTGAGCCAAACCTGCGTGTATCGCTCGAGGCCGCCGCATCGGTCGCAGCAAGACGTGGTCATCAGTATGTTGATATTGCTCACTGGTTGAGTGCAGTTGTAGAGGCTGAGGTTTTTGCTGGTGTATTCGACCGGTTGAAAATCTCTCGGGATGATCTACGCGGTCAGATAGAGCGTTCGTTGAATGACGCTGCCATCGGCGATGGCGAAGCATTATCTCTCTCCCAGAATGTTTTAACGGCGGGACGTGAAGCGTGGCTTCTGGCTTCGCTTCAGGATGGGCGGTCGCACATTGCGCTGCTTCACTTGTTGTTGGCCTTGGAAGAGGAATCCTCGCTTCGCAGCTTGGTACGCGCGGCGTTTCCAGCTCTGAAGCTGATGGATCGATCGGCGCTTGAGCAGTTGCGTGAGGAGGGTAAGACCTCCACTCCTGCGCATGACGAGCCTCTCGCAGGCTCCGCGCAGGCAAAGGATCAGAACGAATTCCTGAGGCTGTACACGCAGGACATGACGGAAGACGCCCGCCAATCGAAAATTGATCCCGTCATCGGTCGTGACGACGAGCTTCGGCAGATGGTCGACATTCTGACGCGGCGTCGGCAGAACAACCCAATTCTGGTGGGTGAAGCAGGTGTCGGAAAGACTGCGGTGGCAGAAGCGCTGGCACTTGAGATCGTGTCTGGAAACGTCCCCGAAAAGCTGCGAAATGTTCGGCTGCTGACACTGGATTTGTCTCTTTTGCAGGCTGGTGCCGGGGTAAAGGGGGAGTTCGAGCGCCGCTTACATGGCGTAATCGACGCAGTAAAGCGATCACCAGAACCCATTATTTTGTTCATAGATGAAGCGCATGGGCTGGTTGGCGCAGGTGGTGCGGCAGGCCAGGGCGATGCAGCGAATATTCTCAAACCTGCGCTTGCCCGAGGCGAAGTACGCACCGTGGCTGCGACCACGTGGAGCGAGTATAAAAAATATTTCGAGAAAGACGCGGCACTGACCCGGCGGTTCCAGCCTGTCCATGTGCGCGAACCGGACGAGGCAACCGCGATCCGTATGTTGCGCGGTGTTGCGGATACTTTCGTCAAGCATCATGGCGTGATCATTCGCGACGAGGCCATCGTCGCTGCCGTTCAGCTCTCGGCTCGCTATATGCCATCGCGCCAGCTACCGGATAAGGCTGTTAGCCTGTTGGACACGGCATCTGCCGCCGTGTCTCTGGCTCGGCAGACCATGCCGGAAAAGCTGCGCACGATGGAGAGTGAGCGCCGATTGTTGTACACCGAGCATGAGTGGCTACTGCGCGAGCCGTCTGACGAAGAGACGGCATCCCGGATCAGCGCCATAGCGAACGAAATCGCTGGGCTCGACACGGCAATCGAAGATATTCGCGCACGCTTCGATTCCGAAATTGCCGAGATCGCTGCTGCAAACGGAGATGGCGTAAGCGAGCCCTCGAATATCGCGCCTTTGAGACCGGTTGCTGCGCTCAGGGACGGTCTTGATGAAAAACTGGTTCCTACGGTCGTGGATCGCGAGATGATCGCAGCCGTGGTGTCTCGCTGGACTGGTATCCCCCTTGGCAAATTGCTGGCAGACCAGATCGAAAGCGCGAAGTCCCTCGACGAGCGTATGAAACAGCGTGTGATCGGTCAGGATTTGGCCATTGGGCGGATCGCAGACGCGATGCGCGCAGCCC
Source organism: Rhizobium sp. Leaf262 (assembly GCF_001422245.1). Lineage (GTDB taxonomy): Bacteria > Pseudomonadota > Alphaproteobacteria > Rhizobiales > Rhizobiaceae > Agrobacterium. The sequence continues at coordinate 301,176 of NZ_LMMM01000015.1, read as the reverse complement.
GAGCGGGTTTGTCGGATCCGCGACGACCGCCTGCCGTTTTTCTTCTGGTTGGCATGTCGGGAACGGGAAAGACGGAGACCGCCCTTTCGCTTGCAGATATGCTTTACGGTGGAAACAGCCACCTGACCACCATCAACATGTCGGAGTTCAAGGAGGAGCACAAGGTGTCGCTCCTTTTGGGTTCACCCCCAGGCTATGTCGGTTTCGGGGAGGGTGGAGTGTTGACGGAGGCGGTCCGCCGTCGTCCGTTTGGCGTGCTGCTGCTCGATGAAATCGACAAGGCCCATCCGGGCGTTCAGGATATATTCTATCAGGTCTTCGACAAGGGCATGTTGAAGGATGGCGAAGGTCGGGACATCGACTTCAAGAATACAACGATTTTCATGACTGCCAATACGGGTTCCGAACTCTTGATGGCATTGGCCGCTGACCCGGAAACGATGCCTGAAGGCGAGGCGCTGGAAGCGCTGTTGATGCCCGAGCTCACCAAGCACTTCAAACCGGCCTTTCTGGGACGGACCGTGATCCTGCCCTTCATGCCGCTTGGGCCTGAGCAGTTATCGCGCATCGTGGATATACAGATCGGAAAAATCGCAGAGCGCGTACGTGCTGCCTACGGCACGGAGCTGACGCTTTCCCCTGCGGCGCGGGAAGCGCTTGTGGGACGTGCAGGCTCCAGTGAAATCGGCGCGCGCGCCATTGAAATCATGATCGGCAGAGATTTGCTGCCACCATTGTCCACCTACTTTCTCGAGAAAGTCATTACAGGTGACAAGGTAAAGCGGATCACAGTTGATTTTGATGAAATCGGGTTCGGCATTCGTGCCGAAGTGGATGGGGAAACTGGTGAATTCGCTGTGGCTGACCCGGTCGTGGTGGATAAAGTTGCCGTGTCGGATGGGAAGTCCCGACGCATGCGGCAGTAGTGGAAAGGCAAACGCGGCCTCGAAGCAAGAGGTCTTTCATTAATTACAGGAGCTTACAGTATGCCGATTTATTTGCAGATCGACGATATCCAGGGTGATGCAACCCACGAGGAACACCGCAAGTGGATGGACATCGAAGCCATTCACTGGAACGTAACACGTAACATGAACACATCTGCTGGTTCTGCTGCGAACCGTGAAGCCTCCGAGCCGACCATTTCGGAAGTCATCCTGACAAAGGTCAGCGACTCGTCTTCTGTAAAGCTTTTTCAGGAGGCGTGCTCTGGCCGCCAGGGCAAGCTCGCGACGATTCACCTCGTCACGACCGGTGACCCAGGCAACACCTACATCCAGTACCTGCTGACCAACACGCTGATTGCCAGCTATTCGGTCGATTCCAGTGGTGATCGCCCTGTTGAGACGATCAAGCTCAACTTCACCAAGATGGAAGTCAAGTACACACCTGCTGATGAAAACAACACCCAGCAGGCGCCAATGATCGCTTCTTACGATCTGGCAACGACAAAGGCTGGCTAACATCCTTTGAAACGGCAGGTGTCGGCATGATGCCGACACCTGTTTTTTCGCATGTGTACTTCCATGTCCTGCACGAAGCCGCCAATGGGCTTTGCAGGTGAGGGTGAATCTTATCCAGTTTTAACAATGGAGATGGTCGTGTCGCTGGCAAAAGAACGCTTGAACAATATCCTCCTCGAACTGCCGAAATATGAATCGCAGTGGGAATCCAACATCGTGCTTCCCTATTCTCGCGCCTACGATCTTGCCATCTACAATCTTAATAAGGTGACCAAGGAGCAGGAAGCCCGCGACAAGCTGAAGGCAGAATTGTTTGTGATGTCTGCGTCGATCCTAACAGGCAGCGTGATGATGGCGGCGTTCGCGACGACTTCGCTCCGCGTGCTGGCAGGCCGTGCTGCCCTGCACGTCATCTGCAACAACAATCTGAACAGAACCTTCGAGGCGATGCGCGCGGCGAGCGCCAACAAGGCTCTGATGTTTGCTTTCGGTAGTGTACTGGATGAGGCCAAGAAGCTTGCCGGAAAGCAGGTCACCAGTGCCGTAGAGGGTCTGGTCAGCAGCGCATCTATAGCATCGGCCCCGACGGGATTGAATTTCGAGTCGCGAATGAAGACCTTCGTCAACGACAACCATATCTGTGTACACAGTTTCGTACAGGGTGTGCGTGATGATGGCAGCCTCAAAGATGACGATAAAATGCACATTGCAGAGCTGGCTACCAAAATGCCATTTTGCAATCCGCCGCAGAGCCGTCGCATAGACGAGAACCGTCTGTCGCAGAAGATGGAACTTCTGTTCTACATGGACGCCGTTCTGGAATCCGATAAGCTCGTGACCTATGCCCCCGCCAGTGGCGAAAGGGCGATGGGCCGTGATGTGGAATATGGCAGCAAGCCGATTTCACAAATGCCCTCAGCGGCAAACTACCCCAAGGCAATTGCACCCAAGTTTACGGGCAGACCTTTCTCGCCCTATGATCCCGGCCAGCGCGTTGAATATAACAACATTGGCTCAGCCGTCAGAGAACGCATCGACATGTTGAGCCGGATGACTGGTAATTCATCCTTTTATCCGGAGCAGAACTTTGCAGAGAGGTTGCTGATTGACCCGACAGGCAACGCGCAAATGGTCAAGGCAGAGCAGATCATCAACCGCCTATCCGCATCTGCACGACCAAAAGATATCACTGACGTCAGAATGATGTAGGGCTTATGATGTTGTTGGTTGATACCGTGGCGGTCTTGAACAGGGTGCGCAAGGTTACATTTCTCATCGCTGCGCCAGTTCTGGCGATCATGCTTACAGGCTGCGACGCGGGTGCTGAGAGCTCGAAGAGTTCCGTCGACGCCTCCCTGTTGCGGGCCGAAAGGGTGGACGAGCGTCTGGCTCTTCCCCAAGCACTCATCAGAAACGCTGCCTCCGCAAGGCGGGACGACAAAAACGCCGATATCGCTAAAACGGAACCCCTGCTCATCAGTTCGTCCGAAAAGGCGTTCGATGCGGGAGAGATGCGGAAGAAAATCCTCGTCTCGATTGAAGCGACACCCGGCCAATACGCTGATGTGGCAGCTTTCGACACGGCGACCGCTGCCTTGGCTGACGGATACCGCGCTGTCGATAAGATGTATGCGGATAAGGATGAGGATTTCGGCAAAAAAATTGAGACGCGCCTGGCCTCCCCTGAAGCGAAATCGACAATTGAGGAGGTAGCAAGCCTTATGGCATCGCCTGATCTCGCTGCCGAGACGGCCGTTACGCAGCAAGCGATCAGTGCGGTGTTGACGATGGAGACAGGCAGTCCCGCGCTTGATCCCTCGTCGGAAGAGCATAAGCAGCTGAAGGCAACGCTTCCAAGTCTTCTTCCGGAATTTCGAAACAGGCCCGATCAGGGCGGCGCTTATTCCAAGGAATCGGCGAAAGCTTTCGAAACCGCCGGCCTGACATTCGCCCTTGCGACATTGACGGACAAGGATTTGAGTGCGCTCAAGTCATTTTACGCCGGTTCGTATGGCAAGTCGAAAAGACAGGAGCTTCTCGGTGCTTACCAGCAGGTCTGGGATGCTGCGGCCACAACGATGTTGACGACTTACATCGAAGAACTGGCTAAGCAGCATCCCGCAGCCGTGAAGGCGCAATGATAGACGGATGCTTTTGTGTCGGCCGCTGTTTAGGACACAGCCAAAAGACGACTGAAGCCACTCGCGCGAGACAACGAAACTCTTTGTCGATCGGTTTGCTCGCTCTCGTCGTTATACCTGTGACAAGCGGTCTCGCGGCAGCATCGGAAAGAAGCTGGATTGTATCCGGGCTGGAACTGAAACAGGCTATTGAGGGAAACTACGCGCCCGAGATAGCGCAAGTCGAAACACGTCGTCTGGTGTCAGCGGCCAAAGGGCGCGCTTATATTTATGGTGTTGCCGACGCGACAGGTAGGGATAGATGGTGTGACGGGGATGAGGTTGCGCCGCACGAGCTTGTAGACCGTGTTTACACCCATCTCAGTGATATCCCTGGCAGCCGGTTGAGTGAAAACGCCTCCAGCCTTGTGCGCGAATCCCTCACGACATTTTTTCCCTGCAAAAATTGAAGCGTTCAACGAAAGTCCAGAGAGCCCCACAGGCTAACCGCCGCGGGTAACGTCAATTGTCAATCCGCGCACGATTGAGAAAGCCAAACCGCAAGACGTGCCTCAGCCTCCGCTCTTGTCGGCGTGCCCGCGCGCCCACCGAACACGGTGCATTTCATGGCGGCGGCGACGGATGAGAGCTGGAGTGCGTCCCGGCTTTTCAGACCTTCCGCAACGGCAAGAGCGAATGTACCGTGGAAAACGTCCCCGGCCGCCAGTGTATCGACTGCGGTTATGGCCAATGTGGATTGGAAATGGACGGTCCCGTTACCCGGTTCCATCCAGTAACAACCAGCCGGTCCGGCCGTGACCGCGATAAAGGTTTGTGGATAGCGCGCATGAAGCAGCGGTAACATCTCGGGCACATCACGTGTGCCGGTTATTCGCTCTGCCGCGGGCTCTGAGAAAATGATGTGCGTCGCTGCAGGTGCGAGCTTTTCCAGGGTTTCGACAGGCGCGACGTCACCGTCCAGGATGGCAGCAATACCGATGGAACGGGCAACGGTCAGAACCTCGAACGCCAGCTCCGGCCAGCGTACATCAACCAGAACGGCGTCGAAGGGTGCAAGATCATCCGCCGTGCAGGCGCGTTTGGTTTCATGCAGTTTGGCATCGTAGAACGGCACGATCAGCCGCTCGCCATTATCATCGATGATAATCGTGGACAGAGCGGAGCGAGCGCCCTTGGCGATGGTCATGCCCGATGTGTCGATACCGCTTTCGGTGAGGTCGCGAAGAATGCGGCCTCCCGTCTCATCGTCACCCACGGCACCCCACAGGCTGGCGCGGCCGCCCATGCGGTGAACCGTATAGGCAGCGCTGGATGCCATGCCTTCGGCAATCTGCAGCATGTCGTAGGGCAGCACCTTGCCTTGGCCGGTGGGCATGTCATGCACGCGGAACAACGTGTCCAGTACGGCAGCACCCACGCACAGCACATGCTTGCCATGTTTTTGGTTTTCACCCATGACGTTCAGATTCGCTTGCCAGTTTCCCGGTCGAAGAGATGCACAGAGGCGGGATCGATGGCAATGCTGACGGTATCGCCAAAGCGGATATCCAGCCGCTCGCGGAAAAGGCAGGCGATGTCTTCGCCCAAGCAATCCAGCTTGGCATAGATTTCCGAGCCCGTGCCTTCCACCAGTTCGACACGCCCGGAAATGCCGTTTTCGGCAACGCGGATGTGTTCCGGGCGAATGCCGTAGACCAGATCACGTCCGCCGAGTTCTGCCGGATTTGCGGTCTGCGGCAAGGGCAGGGTAAGACCCTTGGTGGTGCGGAACACGCCTTCCTCGACATGGCCACGAATGAAATTCATGGCAGGGGAGCCGATGAAACCAGCGACGAAGAGGTTGGCCGGGCGGTCGTAAAGCTCCAGCGGCGCGCCGATCTGCTCGATAACGCCATCATGCAGCACGACGATCTTGTCGGCCATGGTCATGGCTTCCACCTGGTCATGCGTGACGTAGATGGTGGTGGTGCCGATGCGTTGATGTAGGGCCTTGATCTCGCCGCGCATCTGCACGCGCAGCTTGGCATCGAGGTTGGACAGAGGTTCATCGAACAGGAAAACCTGCGGGTCGCGCACCAGTGCGCGGCCCATGGCGACGCGCTGACGTTGCCCACCGGAAAGCTGGCGCGGGTAACGGTCCAGCAGCTTGTCGAGACCCAGAATGCCAGCGGCCTTGTTGACCTTGGCGGCGGTTTCATCGGCGCTGACCTTCTTGAGCTTCAGGGCAAAGCCCATATTCTCCTTGACCGTCATGTGCGGATAAAGAGCGTAATTCTGGAACACCATGGCGATATCGCGATCACGGGCGGGCAGGTTGCTGACCTCACGCGCACCGATGTGGATTTCGCCATCGCTGACTTCTTCCAGACCCGCGATCATGCGCAGCAGAGTGGACTTGCCGCAGCCAGAGGGGCCGACGAGCACGACGAATTCGCCATCGCCAATGTCGATATCGATGCCGTGGATGACGTTGACTGCGCCGAAGCGCTTTTGAACATTCTGAATATTGACCGGTGCCATGGTTTTGATCCCGTAATGAATTTGATGAGTTAGCCGCCCTTGACGGCGCCAGCGGTTAGACCGGCTACGATCTGTTTCTGTGCGAACATGGTGAGCAACAGCACCGGCAGCGTGACGATCAGCGCTGCTGCAGCCAGCGGACCCCAGCTGACCTGCTCGAAGGACAGCATGTTGTAGACCGCGACCGGCAGGGTGCGCGTTTCACGACTGGCCAGCACGATGCCGAAGACGAAGTTGTTCCACGAGAAGATGACGGCGAGAATGAAGGACACGACGATGCCGGGCTTGGCGATGGGCAGAGCCACGAGCCGGAAGACCTGCCACGAGGATGCACCGTCGATGCTGGCTGCTTCTTCGAGTTCCTTCGGTGTCGTCTCGAAATAGCCGATCATGATCCAGACCACGATGGGCACGGTAACGACCAGATGGATGATGATCTGCGGCCACAGCGTGCCGAGCAGGTTCAGCCATTGGAACAGGAGAAACAGCGGGATAAGGAAGGACAGGCCGGGCGTCATGCGGGCAATCATTATGACGATGGCTGCCTTTTCCGCCTTTAGCCGCGCGATGCCATAGCCGGCGGGAACGCCGATAACGAGGGCAAGGAAGGTCGCCGCACCGGTGACGAGAACGGAATTCCAGAAATAAAGGAAGAAATTGTTCTCCTCGAACACCTTCACATAGTTCGACCAAGCGAAACGTTCGGGAATGAGGATGGGCGGATAGGCACCGTTGTCGATCTCATATTTCAGCGACAGCGAGATCATCCAGAGGAAGAAAAGGATGACCGGCGAAATCATCACCAATGCGACGAAGAACAGGCCGATCTTGTCGAGTGTCTTGCGTTTCATCAGCGCTCCTCCATCTCGTTCCATTGTGTACGGGCGCGCACCATCAAAAGCACGAAGGACAGCGCGATGATGACGATGAAGAACATGACGGCCATGGCCGAGCCGTAACCAATGTCGTAATAGGCAAAGGCTGTGTTGTAGAGGTAGATGTTGATCGTCTCAGATGCCGTGCCGGGTCCGCCCTGCGTCATCGCGTAGATGATGTCGAAGCTTTTGACGGCATCGATGGAACGGATGATGACGGCAATCATCAGGAAGGGCGCAATCATCGGCATGGTCAGATAGCGGAACTTCTGCCAGGCGTTTGCGCCATCGATTTCGGCGCTTTCGTAAGGCTCACGCGGCACGGCGGCGAGTCCGCCGAGTACGATGAGCATGACCAGCGGTGTCCACTGCCATGTTTCCACCAGCACCAGAGAGGGGATGACGGTGGACTGGTTATAAATCCACTCCAGCGGGCCGATGCCGATGAAGGACAGGAGATAGTTCAAGACGCCAAGTTGCGGGTGGAACATCATGGTCCAGACCAGCGCGATGGCAACCGGGGTTGCCATCATGGGCATGACGAAGACGCCGCGCAGAAAGCCGCGCAGCGGAAATTGCGCATCGAACAGCAAAGCCGCCAGCGTACCAATGAACAAGGGCGCGACAACGGACAGCGTCGTATAAACAAGCGTGTGCCAGAGCGATTCCCAGAACCGCGCATCGCTTGCCAGACGGATGTAGTTGTCGAAACCGATGAAGCTCTGTTCCTGCCCCAGCGTCCAGCGCTGCGCGCTCATCCATAGGGTAAAGACCCATGGAAACACGATCACCGCTGCGATAACGACGAGGGCGGGAATGACGAAAGGCCAGTAGTTGGGAGCAAGCCGCGTGGGCTTGCTCCTTCTGACGAGTTTCGTTGGCCTTGCGGCATTTTCGATGCTGACGGACACCGTTATCCCTCGCTACGTGCCAGAACAGGGGCGAACTGCTCGGTCGCTTTCTTGAGTTCGGCTTCCGGGTCTGCGCCACCAATCATGTTGGTGAGGCCAACGCCGTAGATATCGCGGAACTCGGTGACGGGAATGATGACGGGCAGGGCAAGCTTTGAAACCTTGCCGGAACCGACCACGGCATCCAGCCATTCCGCAGGCATCTTCACGCCTTCGCGAACCTTGGCGTCTTCCAGAATGGACTGGCGGAACGGCACGCCCGCACCGGCCTGCAACAGCCGCGCACCCATTTCATGGGAAATGGCCCACTGGCAGAAGAGGTATGCGGCTTCTTTCTTGGTGCTGGCTTCGACCACGCCTAGGCCGTCACCGAAAGTACCGGCAGCCTGCTGCGCCGGGCCCTTCGGCATCACGCCATAGCCAGCCTTGCCGACGACGCGGGATTTTTCTGGGTTTTCAATCGGCGGTGCAAAGCCGACGCCATCGAACCACATGCCGATCTTGCCCTGAAGGAAGGCAGACTGTGCTTCGGCCCAGTTGAAGCCGGAAACGCCGGGAGGTGCCGATTTGGTCATCAGGCGCTGGTAAAGCTTTGCTGCTTCGACGGCTTCCTTCGTCGTGGTGTCGATCTTGCCATTCACGATTGGAGCTGCGCCGTAACCCAGCATCAGCGAGGTCCAGACCGGCGTATTGGCGTTTTTCAGCCCGCGTGCCACGAAACCATAGGTGTTGGTGGACGGATCGGTCAGCGCTTCTGCGGCGGTGACGAGTTCGTCGAAGGTCTGGGGATATTTCAGGCCCTTGGCATCGAAGAGTTCCTTGTTCCAGTAGAGGATCCAGTAATCCACGGAGAAGGGCAGGGAGCGCAGAACGCCGTCGCTATCCTTGGCAAACTGCATGCCCGCTTCGGCAAAATCGCTTTCGGTAAGCGATGGATCGGTCAGTGACGGGTCTTTCAGGAAGCCGCTGATATCGGCCAGCCATTTGCCCTTTTCGAACTGGCGCTTCTGGACGTGATAGCTCAGGTGAACCACGTCGAAGCTTGGTCTGCCGGAGGACAGTTCGATGACGACCTTCTGGCGCTGCTGCTGTTCCGGCGTCGCCTCGGCATTGACCTTGATGCCGGTCAGGTCTTCGAATTCCTTGATGTATTTCAGAAGCGTTTCGCTGCGCGGGCTCTTGACGAGATTGACTTCCAGCGTCGTGCCAGCGTGCTTCTTCCAGTCAACGGCAGCAGATGCGGGGCGAATGCCGAATGCGGCGGTGCCCGCAATGGCGGCTGTGCCGGCCATGAACCCACGGCGTGTAGGATTGAGCAGTGAATGCGTCATGTTCTTCCTCCTCTTGTGTTGGCCGAAAATCTCCTCACCCCCGGCCGATTGCTTATGCTGTATTCCTAAACCGCCAGAGCCCTGTCCCGCGCGTTGCGAATGTGGGCGACCAGCCTTTCGGCGGCCTCGTCGGGTGCGCGACGCTCGATGGCTTCGAGAATGGTCAGATGCTCCGCCATGACAGATTTGACGTGACCTGCGATGCGGAACCGTTCCTGATTGATCAACCGCATCTTGATCGAATTGACGCGGTAGGCATTCGAGATGATGGAGTTGCCGAGTGAGTCGATAAAGGCGTCGTGCATGCCCCAGTCGACCGCTTGAGCGCGAGCATCCAGTTCCGGCGATGTCTTACCGCTCTGGGCCGCCTCTCCAATATCGCGGTGGTCCTTTATCATCCCGGCGATCGTCTCGTCTGATGCAGTGCGGGTAAAGATCGCGACGGCTTCCTTTTCCAGAAAAATACGAAACTGGAAGGCTTCGCGGATGAGGTTGATGTCGATATGCGCAACCTGCAACCCGCGCTGCGGAACCGTTATGATCAAACCGTCTGCTTCCAGCCGTGGAATGGCTTCGCGGATTGCGCCAAGCGGCAATCCGGTCAATTCCACAAGGCGGCGCTGGGAGATGAACTGGCCGGGGCGAACATCGCGCGCGAGAAGATGGTGCGTAAAACTCTCATACGCCTTCTCCCTCAACGTTGTCTGTTCGCCGGTGTCATCCATGAACCGTCCTTCTCAAGCCGCCTTGCTTCTGAACAGCGACTCGAATGCCGCTTCGATCTTTTTACGGTTTTCAGCGGAAATGGAAACCAGGGGTGCGCGAACGGCGTGCCAGATCGGCTCACCCGTGACATGCGATACCAGAACCTTGACGGCAGGTGTTACCGGATATTTCAGAAGCTCAACGACGAGGTCTTCGATCCGCTTGTCTTCCACACCGTCCACGGCCATGGCGCGGATTTCCGCGGGAAGGAAATTGGCGCAGCCGGAAATCGCGCCCTGACCGCCAAGGCGAACGCCCTGTGCCAGATGTCGCTCGTCACCGATGAGGATGATGAGATCGCGATGTTCGGCCAGCAAGCGCTGCGTATAAGGCCAATCGCCGGAGGAGTCCTTGACGCCAGTTACGACGCCCGGAAAGGCTTGACGTAGCCGACCGATCAACTCCACGGAGAGTGCGACCGTCGTCACCGATGGGATGTTGTAAACCAGAATATCCCGAGCATCAGCGCCAAGCTGCTGGAAAACCGATGAGAACCATTCGCACAGGCCGTCATCGCTGACATTCTTGAAATAGGATGGAGGGGCGAGTAGGATGTTGCGGACACCGGCCTTCAGGGCTTCACCGGCCTGATCGGCAGCGTCCTGCGCCGAATCCACCAGAACGCCAGCGACGAGATTGTTCGCACTTACGCCCGCGTCGAGGAAAGCGGCCAGTACCTGCGTGCGTTCGCGGCTGCCGATGGAGCTGCCTTCACCCGTGGTGCCGAACAGGGTGACGCTGTTGCAACCAGCGGCAAGCGAGCGCTTAGCCTGCGCAATCATGGCCGCGATGTTGATGCTTCCATCCTGCGCGAAGGGTGTCGTAAGTGCTGCCGATAGGCCGAATTTCCCAGTCAATTGCCTGCTCCTCCAAAAACTGACAGCAACTTGATACGCCATTAACATGTTAGTTGTAAAGCCGGCATCTGTCAGTTCACATGAAGTTTTTATTAAAGAGAGCGGCAAGGGGCGCTGTCAGGTCTTGGTGAGGCTTAAAAGCTGTAAAAACGCCTGATATTCAACGATTTTTGGCAGTTTCGCCATCGTCTTCGATGCGTGGCTGCACAGACACAGCGGCCAAGAAGCTTGTGAAAATTCGCTTTTGAGAGCCCGCTGGCAATATGTGATTAACCTTTATTTTCTATCTCATTTGCTGTGCCAAATGTCCGTTTATGATGAGTGTACAGGCTGTGATGCGTTTTCCCCGTTCAAATTTAAATAATTCCGTCAATACGATAGAAGAGAGGGGACAGAACCAGCCCAATGCGGAGCCGAAAGACCCGCAAAGTGCCGCCCGCGGAATGATTCCGTTAACGGCAGACCAGCGTGCGGTTATGGGACACAATGCCGACCAGATCGCTGCCAATGCGATCGAAGGCCGTGATGAGATGCCGCTGTGGCAGAACGCCTTCACGCTTGGCCCCAATGTGCGCTTCACCCGCACCCCGCAAAACATCGTTGCTGGAAAGCAGTCTACCGTCACGCCGTCAGGTAAGGCCGATGAGGAAGCCGTAGCCATCGCTGGGCCCGTCGCGGTTGAAGCCATCTCCGAAAAGCAGCCCGCGTCGAAGCCGACGCCTGTCGAACGCCGCATCGCCAAGCCTGCCGTGTTGCCACAGCCGCCGGGGGCAACGGGTGCGCTTGCTCTCACTTATCGTTTGCGCCGTGAACTCGCGCTGAAGCAGCAGCAGGAAGCATCTGCCCCGGCTGAGCCCGTTGCCGAAAATACGGCGGAAATGCCTTTGGACGCTGGCAATGCAGCGCAGATCGATGTCGCATGCTTTCCTGACGAGCACGGCCAAAAAGGCCCGGCGACGCTTGACGTGCCAGCTTTTGCAGACGCTCTCTCCGACGAAATGTTCTGGGAGGTGATGAGCCTCGACGTCGGTGATGCGATCCTGCCACCGTCACGGCCCATGCGGCTTGCGGAACTTGCGCGGATCAAGGCGCAGCGCGCCGCTGCCGTGACTACCACAATTCCAGTTCCGCCCGTTGCTGCAAAGCCAGCGCCTCGGCCTGTGCAGGTGGTTCGCCAGCCGCTACCGGTCATTGAGAAGCCTGTTTTCACCAAACCCGAGGGATCAGCCGTCTCGCTCTATCGGCAGGTAGAAATTCGCCCTGCTCGCGAGGTTGAGGTTGAGCCGGTTGCTGAGGTGGAGGCGGCAGCCCCAGTTGAAGAACCTATTGCCGTTGCCGCCCCTGTCGAGCAACCCGTCGCTGTTGTCGCGCCCGTTGCCGAGCCGCGTCGGGAAATGCGCACGGTTGCCCGTAACAACAACCAGCCAATGTTCCTCGATGCGCCCGTGTTCAGCGAAGGCGAATATGAATATCCGCCCATCGACCTGTTGCAGCAGCCGCAGGTTCTGCAAACCACGACCATGACGCCGGAAGCGCTGGAACAGAGCGCGGGCCTCTTGGAAAGCGTGCTGGAAGACTTCGGCATCAAGGGTGAAATCATTGATGTACGCCCCGGCCCGGTTGTTACTCTCTATGAGTTCGAGCCTGCACCCGGCGTCAAATCTTCCCGCGTCATCGGCCTGTCAGATGACATCGCCCGCTCGATGTCGGCGCTCTCTGCCCGCGTCGCCGTGGTGCCCGGCCGTAACGTCATCGGCATCGAACTGCCGAACCCGGTTCGCGAGACGGTTTATTTCCGCGAACTGATCGAGTCTCCAGATTATGCCGAAACGCGCATGAAGCTGGCGCTTTGCCTCGGCAAGACAATCGGCGGCGAGCCTGTCGTAGCGGAACTGGCGAAGATGCCGCATCTTCTGGTCGCTGGCACCACGGGTTCCGGCAAGTCGGTGGCGATCAACACGATGATCCTGTCGCTGCTCTACCGCCTGAAGCCGGAAGAGTGCCGCCTGATCATGGTCGACCCCAAGATGCTGGAACTCTCCGTTTATGACGGCATTCCGCACCTGTTGACGCCTGTCGTGACCGACCCGAAGAAAGCCGTCATGGCGCTGAAATGGGCCGTGCGCGAAATGGAAGACCGGTATCGCAAGATGTCGCGTCTGGGTGTGCGTAACATTGATGGTTACAATGCCCGTGCAGCTTCCGCTCGCGCCAAGGGCGAGACGGTGATGTGCAACGTGCAGACCGGGTTCGACCGCGCAACGGGCGAGGCCGTCTACGAGCAGGAGGAAATGGACCTCACGGCCATGCCTTACATCGTCGTCATCGTCGATGAGATGGCCGACCTGATGATGGTTGCTGGCAAGGAAATCGAAGGTGCCATCCAGCGTCTGGCGCAGATGGCGCGTGCCGCCGGTATTCACCTGATCATGGCCACGCAGCGCCCATCGGTCGATGTCATCACCGGCACCATCAAGGCCAACTTCCCGACGCGTATTTCCTTCCAGGTGACCTCGAAGATCGACAGCCGCACCATTCTGGGCGAGCAGGGTGCCGAGCATCTGCTTGGCCAAGGCGACATGCTGCACATGGTTGGCGGAGGACGCATTGCCCGTGTCCATGGTCCATTCGTCTCTGATGAGGAAGTGGAGAAGGTCGTGGCGCATCTGAAGACGCAGGGTCGTCCCGAATATCTGGGCACGGTGACCGAAGACGCTGATGAAGCTGACGACAGCGAGGAAGAAGACAGCGCCGTTTTCGACAAGACGGCTATGGCAGAAGACGACACCGCTGATCTCTACGAGAAGGCCGTGAAGGTGGTTCTGCGCGACAAGAAGTGCTCGACCTCCTATATCCAGCGCCGCCTGTCCATCGGCTATAACCGCGCCGCATCACTGGTGGAGCGCATGGAGCAGGAAGGCATCGTCGGCCCCGCCAACCATGTCGGCAAGCGCTCGATCATCGTGGGTGAACGGGACCTGTCCGAAGTGCCCGGTAGCTTGGACTAACGCTTTTAAGGCCAATTGTCTGAAGAAAGACCCGGCATCGCAATGCCGGGTTTTGCATTAGAGAGGACGCATCAAACCGGTTCTTGGTAAATATGAACCTTTCTCCAGACGGAACTTTTCCACCGGAGCGGGGCGACCCACATAGTAACCCTGGACCTGATCGATATTCAGCTCCCTCAATAATGTCAGTTGTTCGGCGGTTTCGACACCTTCCACCAAAATCCTGTGCCCGCAATTTCGGATAAGTCCTATGATGTCTTTCAGCATGGCTCTGCCACGGGCGGTGTGACCGTCATGAAGGAATGACTTGTCGATCTTGACGGTGTCGAAATCGATGAGACGCAGCCAGGAGAGGCCTGCAAAGCCGGTGCCGAAATCGTCCAGCCATATTCTGATGCCGAGCGTTTTCAGATCGCTGATGCAATGCAGAACATCGGAATTCATATCCATTTCCAGCCCTTCAGTGATCTCGAAGGCCAAACGTCCTCCCGCAACCCCGACGTCGCCCAGAATGGCCGCGACGGATGTAGCAAAGCCGGGGCTTTTCAGCTGGATCGGTGAAACATTCACGCTGACGACGGAAATCGAGTCGCATCGTAAAACCTGCTGGCAAACGGTGCGAATGGCCCACAGACCGAGATCCATGATGACACCCGTCCGTTCAGCAATTGGGATAAAAATGCTGGGGGGCACCAGCGTTCCGTCGAGCAGGCGCAAACGCATCAGTGCCTCGGCCCCATCAATCTGCTCGGAGGAAAGGTTTTTGATGGGCTGGTAGACAAGCGATACGAGGTTCTTTTCGATGGCAATGTTCAGCAGTGCTGCAACATTTTCCGTATCATCACTGTTGAGCGGGTCTTTGGGATCAAACAGCTTGACGGTGTTGCGGCCATTTGCCTTCGCTAGGTAAAGGGCCCGGTCGGCTTCGTTGATAAGACGCTCGAGTTTAGGGTCGGCCTGATGGCGCGTGTAAGATGCGCCGACGCTGACGGTGATGACAGAGGTTCCGTCCCTGCGACGCTCATGAACAAGCGACATGTCTTCTACTGTCTGCCGCAACGTCTCGGCGATGTCTTCGATATCCCTTTCCGTTTGAAAACGGGCTATCGCGATGAATTCCTCTCCGCCATAGCGGCCGATCACTGCATCGAAGCGGCTCATGCTGTCCTGCAGGGTTCGGGCGACCTGAATAAGGCAGCGATCACCTTCCTGATGCCCGTAATAATCATTGTACTTCTTGAAGAAATCCACATCGATCAGGAAGACTGCAAAGTTGCGCTGTTCGTTGATCCAACCGTCCCAGAGTTGGCGCAGGCGACCGTCGATGGCCCTCCGGTTGTCCAGCCCCGTCAGTGGGTCGGTGTTGGAAAGGCGCAACAAATCTTCACCACGCTGTTCGGCCTGTCGCTGCTGAACCTTTGCTTCGACCGCGTTGAGAAACACCTGGTAACGTTCCCGGTTCAGTCGCAGGTTGACGTATGATGTGAAGATGAAGCAGGAGACGTAGAATGTGCCGAACGAGATCTGATAGTAGATGTCTTCGTGGATATAGCTGAGCGCGGCAAAATAGATCACCAGCACAAGGCTCGAAGCGAACAGCGAAAGCTGGAAATTGAAGGTGAAGAACAGGTTGGCGCCCATCATGAAGATCGCGCCGAATACCATATAGTATGACATGTTTAGCGAATAGGTGGTCATCATGGCAGGTATGACCCACCCGATGTATCCGCAGATCAACGCTGTCGCACACACGATATCCATATGGTTGGTCTTCGCATTGGCGCGGATTTGCATTTCCAGCGTCAATAATGCGGCGATTCCAACGACAAAACGCGCAAACATCGTGTGCGCGGCAACATCCGGCACGAGCAGAAGATCCGTGATCGAAAACATCAAATAGATCGGTACGGCCAGCCAAAGGCCCTGGCGGATCGCCTTGCGCCTCTTGGCATCGGCTTCTTCAAGGAAGATCGACCGCAGCGAGTCTTTGGACTGCTTCCGGGTCTCGTCTCCCAGGAGATCAAGTTCAACCACATCCACTAAAGTGTGCGTCATGCACTTTTCCATAGGTTGTAATAAATTTATCGGTTGGATTACTTTCAACAGCGCAAATTTATTACCGAATTCGGTTTCTTTACTCCTTTTCCACCGTCGTCGTGAACGCAGTGGCAGGTTGTAAGCCTGCGAAGAATGGATCGTATCCTTTTAAGTTTCTTTAAGAGGCGCAAAAACTACAATCGAAATGGCGTTTACCTTAATAAAAGGTTTCCCGAAATTGAACTTTTTTTGGGCTTTCGTCTGATTGACTCTGCACTTGATTACGTCTGAATTGTTTTAGCATTAACAAGGTGTTAATCAGGAGAGTACGAGTGTCCCAACTTGTGAATAGAAGTTTTGATGGCGAAAGTCTTATTACTCCAGAAGCAATATCCGGCGAAATTTTTGCAGACAGAAATGACAATTTTGAAGAGCATTTCAGCAGTGGAAAAGCAGATGTCGCTCTTATCCTGAGCGTCGCAATCCAACAGTTCGAAAATGGACGCCCACCCCAGCAAATTATACATCAGGTCGCTGGGCGGTTACACAAAATCAGAGAAAAGTACGACTCAGGAGTGTGGAAGGAGCTTATCCCTCTCATTCAAAGCCATGAAGTATCCGAATATTTCCTCGAGGACCCTTTTACCTATTGGTCCCATGAAAAGCCCCGGGGTTACTCCGGCGATGCCCAATTGCTGGACTTCATTTACGGTCATCCAAGCGTTCAGCACCGAATTGACACAGCGTCCCCGATCGGCGCTGCCCTTTACGAATATACGAAAGATGCTTCCTCTTCAGTCGCTGTCAGAGAGCGTCGGGATATCCTGACGCGGCACGTCGACGACATCGCTGGCAAGGTGGGGTCAGAAACGGAGATATTGACGATTGCCGCAGGACACCTGCGGGAGGCCAACGGATCTGTTGCCTTGGGGAATGGCGGGATCAAGCGTTGGGTGGCGCTCGATCAGGACCCGCTGAGCATCGGCGCGATCACCCGCGATTTCGGTCATACCTGCATCGAGGCGATCGATGGTTCCGTTCGCGGACTGTTGTCCGGTCGCCAGCAATTGGGATTATTCGATTTCGTTTACGCCGCTGGCCTTTATGACTATCTCACCGACAAAGTTTCCATAAAGCTGACCCAGCGCTGCCTCGATATGTTGAAACCGGGCGGCACGTTCCTCTTTGCCAATTTCTCGCAGGATATCGGCGTGGATGGCTACATGGAAAGCTTCATGAACTGGGCGCTGCTTCTAAGGACCGAGCAGGACATGTGGAACATCATCAATTCGAGTGCCGACCCCTTGATGATCGAGGCAGAAGTGTTTTTCGGCGAAAATCGCAATATCGTCTATGGCGTCATCCGCAAGAAGGTCTGATTGCCACGGCTGTGAGGACGTCGAACTGCCCGGACGGCGGTGCGGCGTTCTCGCTGCGAAATCTGTTTCAGGGCGATTCCATTTGATCCCGAAAGGCATTAAAGCAGTCCATGAAATTAGCATGAGGTTGGAGTGCATCATGGCAAAAAATCGATACTACGCGGATTTCGGTGGGCTTCCCGGTCAGACGGAGCTTCTCTCAAGCAAAGCCACATTCACGACGGCCTATGCGGTTATTCCAAAGCGGGTCATGTCGGATATCGTCACCAGCGTCCTTCCGCACTGGGACGCGACACGCGCCTGGATCATCTCCCGACCGATGACCGGTTTTTCTGAGACATTTGCTCAATATGTGATGGAGGTCATGCCGGGAGGTGGCAGCGACAGGCCCGAGCCCGACGCAAGAGCGCAGGCGGCACTCTTCGTGGTGGAGGGTGAAATGACGATCGAGCATGCGGGATCGCACCATTCGATGCGAGCCGGTTCCTTTGCCTACATCCCCGCTGGCAATGCGTGGAAAATCCGTGCCACGGGGCAAAGCCCTGCCAAATTTCATTGGGTCCGCAAAGTCTTCGATGTGGTCGAGGGACTGGAGTTGCCGCCAGCCATCTTCACCCATGAGGATGAGCATGAACTTTCGGCGATGCCGGAGACCGATGGCAAATGGGCGACGACGCGCTTTATAGATCCTGCCGACGGTCGTTACGATATGCACCTCAACATCGTCACCTTCGAGCCCGGTGCGACCATTCCCTTCATGGAGACCCATGTCATGGAGCATGGTCTCTTCGTTCTGGAAGGCAAGGCGGTCTATCGGCTGAACAATGACTGGGTGGAGGTCGAGGCTGGAGACTTCATGTGGCTGCGAGCCTTTTGTCCCCAAGCCTGCTATGCAGGTGGCCCCGGTCGCTTCCGCTACCTTCTGTACAAAGACGTCAATCGCCATGTTAAGCTTTGGTAATTTGCTTTTTCTCGCAATTGCGTAAAACTGGTGCCTATGGTGCACTGCACCAGCCATGTGGCCTCTGCTCTACAAGGCCATCTCGCTTACGGTTCTCGCGGATGTTTGTCGCGCGAACGACTCCGAAGTCGTAAATCCGAGACCATGCCCATGACGCAGTCACTTGATGCAAATATCTTCGACCTCGCTCCCGTTGCGATGTGGATCGAGGACTTTTCAGACGTGAAGCGGCAGTTCGATATCTGGCGTCAGCAAGGTGTGGCGGATATCAGGGCCTACCTTCTCGAAGACCTCGGTCGCGTGCAGGCCTGCTCTGAGAAAATCCGGGTGTTGAAAGTCAACGACAAGACGCTTGAACTGTTCGCCGCGCGTGATTTCGACCACCTGCTTGCCAATCTGCAGCGGGTCTTCCGCGACGACATGCTCGAAAGCCACATCACGGAGCTCGAGGCACTCTGGCAGGGGAAATCCAGATTTTCGAGCCATGCTGTGAATTATTCGCTCAGCGGTCAGAGGCTGGACATACAATTGCGCGGTGCGGTCATCCCCGGTTACGAAGATACGCTGGAGCGCATCCTTATCACCACGGAGGACGTGACAGAGCGCGAAGAAGCCCGGCGGCTCGAGCAAAGCAACCGTCGCTATGCCGAAGGTATGTTCGAGCACTCCCCGGTATCGCTCTGGGTCGAGGACTTCAGCCACATCAAGCGACTGATCGAAGACATCAAAAGCAGAGGCATTGTCGATTTCCGTATTTTCATGGATGTTCATCCAGAATTCGTACGTCAGTGCATGAGCGAAATCCGGGTGATCGAGGTCAACAAGGCGACTCTCGATCTCTTCTGCGCTGCCGATGAGCAGACGCTGATGCACCGGCTAGGCGACGTGTTTCGCGATGAGATGGACAAGGCCTTTCGTGAACAGTTGATCGATCTGTGGAATGGCGTCCTGTTTCAGCAGCGCGAAGTGGTCAATTATGCGCTCGATGGCTCGGAGCGCCATCTACTTCTTCACTTCTCGGTCTTTCCAGGTCATGAACATGACTGGTCGCTGGTGCAGGTTGCGCTGACCGACATTACCGCGCGCAAGAAGGCGGAAGCCTATCTGGAATATCTCGGCAAACACGACGTGTTGACGAAGCTCTACAATCGAGCCTTTTATTCGGACGAACTGAACCGTCTGGAGCGCAACAGTTTGCGTCCCGTGTCAGCCATCATCATCGATCTGAATGCCCTCAAACAGGCCAATGACACGCTGGGTCACGACGCGGGCGATCAGCTTCTGCGTCGGCTGGGGGAGGTTCTGAATGGTGTTGTAACGGCACCCAACCATGCAGCCCGAATAGGCGGTGACGAATTCGCGGTTCTGATGCCGGGTGCCGACAAGCAGGCAGCGTCTACGATGGTCGATACGATCTATGAATTACTGAAGATCAACAACCAGTTCTATTCGACTGCACCGCTCGGTATCTCCATCGGCGTTGCTACCAGCGAACCGGGAGAGACGCTGGAAGCAATGATCAGGCGTGCGGATATCAACATGTACGAGCAAAAGAAAGCGCACTACGCCAACGATGCTCTTCGTGCCAAGACGGCGGGCCTGTGACGCGCGTTTCGGCAGACCGGAACGCGCGATGAGTCATACCAGCAAATGGTCAGCAGCGGTCGACTGACCGACGGACGTCGCTGCCGGATCATCGATCGAATAGGCGTGGATGTAATCGATCTTCATTTCCGAACCATTGGGGAGCCCGTTTGCGGGTGTCCCGGCAATTCCGCCGACCGCCAGATTGACCAGCATATACATTGGATCATGCATATCCGCAGGGGTGTCGATCTGTGCCACGGCGACATCGTCGAAATACCAGGTGATATGGTCTTCTTCCCATAGAAGTCCATATTTGTGGAAGCCTTCAGTGCTGCTTACGGTGACGTTGTTGATGGTCGATGTTTGCTGGCCCGATGCGTTGGAGTGGGCGGACAGGATCAGCGTGTTTGGGTTTTGGCCGCGCATTTCCACCACATCCAGTTCGGGCGGCCAGCGTCCGTCCGTGGGCAGCAGCCAGAAAGCTGGCCACACGCCCTGATCACTCGGCATGTCGGCGCGGATTTCGAAATAGCCATAAGTCTGTGAAAAGGAGGGATGGGTGGTCAACATGCCTGACGTGTAGTCATAACCGTTCACAGCGTCAGAAATCGCATCCGGTGTCGGGGCGGCCTTGATGGTGAGTACCCCATTCTGGACGGAGAAGGGATTGACCGACGATGTCGGCTGATAGGCCGGATTAATGTACCATTGCTTTTCAGAGTTCGTGTGAAGGCTTCCGCCTTCGTCGCCCGCCCACCAGAATTTGGGTTCCCAGACGCCTGTTTGCCCGTTGCTGAGCGAAAGCGAATTGAATTCGTCGGTGAAGGTGCTCGTTAGCTGAGATCGATCCAGCGTGAGACGAAACTGATCGGCCGAGAGATCATTCGCCGTCGTATTGGCCATGACCACGCTTTCACCATTGTCGAAATTCAGCCAGAGATTCTCGCCCTTCTGGGTGGAAGCACTCATCAGACTGTCGAACGAGGTTACACCGTAACCGTCCAGACGGATGATGTCGTCAGAGCCGAAATCGGTGACCAGATCCGTGCCGTTGCCTTTGGCAAAAACGAACGTATCGGCTCCGCCCCCTCCGATTAGAACATCGTTGCCAGCGCCGCCATCGATGGTCTGTTTGCCGGACCCGCCACTAATGATGTTGTCGAGACCGTTTCCGAATGCGTTCCGCCCGTCCCCGGTGACGATCAGGTTTTCGATATTGTCGGGAAGCGTGTAGCTCATCCACGTATTGATCGTGTCGATACCCTCGCCGGGCGCTTCCACGGCGCGGTTGATGGTCGAATAGAGATAGTAGATGTCGTCACCGGTGCCGCCGCGCATCGTCACATTGACGCTGCTGTCGCCCCACATCGAATCGTTCCGCGCAGTTCCGTAAAGGTCTGGACCGGAGCCGGTTGCCGAAAAGAAGCCTGTTGATGTGTCGCTGTAATAGAGCGGCTTTCCAAGAGCATTCATGATCGAATTCGCCATCGACGTATCTCCTGTTTAAACTGTCCTCCCAGACAATTCCTCCTGCGAAGAGTGTAACAGCGATGCGGATTTCGTTTGTGGCGGAAATGAGAATAATTGGCTTTCGCACCCTGTGAAAAGTCATGGGTACGCAGCGCGGTCTCACGTTCATTACCGCGCTTCAGGCTGTTTTCGGAAGGTGCTTGGGTTCAGGCGGGCAGGCTGATTGCCAGCTCCGCGATGTCGCCCCATGCCGCCCTGATTGACCTCTGGCCGGATAGTCTGAGCAGCCCGCAGATGCTGCCGGTTGTCACGACCTGACCGCGCCTCAATCCGCCCAGATGGTCAAGCGGTCGATTGGCATAGGCAAGAAGGGGTGCCAGCGCATCACCCTGTGGGTGTTTCGGTTGCGCGGCAAACAGTACGGTTTCATCGCCCTCCAGCACAAGGACAGGGAGCGTCGCATCCTCGTTGGCAACGCGTGCAATAAGGTCACGTTCGATTTTTGGCCCCAGAACGAAAGAATGATTGCCGAGCCGGTCTGCCAGAAACAGGGGGAAAGGTGCCTTGTTTTCTTCTATGAGGCGGTAGCTTGCCAGTTCCGCTCCCAGGTGCACGGATGCCACATGAGAGACGATGTCCTCGCGGCTGTACTCCTGGCCTGGCGCGGGTGGGGGAATGTCGTTTGCAAGCACGAAGCACAGTTCGATCTCGACACCCACGCAGCCCGGTTTGGGGACTTCGAGCGCGGTCGGCGTATCGGTATCGTAGACATCGAGAAGTGGGGCCGCCACGACGCGACCGCTGTTGGACGTGATCTTCCAGCCGCCGACCGCCTTTCCGATCGCGGCTGTCGCAATGGCCTGCGCCGCCATGCCGGTTTCCAGCGTATCCGGCACAAGACCGCTGCTTTCGAGTTTCGCCACGCTGAGGGATGACTGCTTATTTTCAGCCTCGGCGAGAATAGCGCCAAGTCTTATGTTCGCCTCTGTCATCGTTGTCATGCAACACCCTCCCGTAAGGTCAACTCAGGAGGATTTCATTGCAGTCATTTACGATGCTGGCAAGTGAAGCGCCGGTGCAACATCCCGAATTACATGGTCTTCAACATATATTCGAGAAGAAACAATTATCCTTCATCACCTTGCGGCGACGGTCCGCAATAGCGGGCCCGCGGGCGGATCAGTTTTTTCTCTCGAAACTGCTCGAAGGCATGTGCCATCCAGCCCACCGTGCGCCCGATGGCAAACAGCGTCAACGCGGCGCCCGGCGGCAGTCGCAACTCACGGCGAACGGAAACGAGCGCGACATCGATCGTCGGAAGCTTGCCGGTGGTTTCGGCCATCGTCTGAACCAGCGATTGCCTTTTCTCATGGTGAGGCAACAGAGCAAGAAGGGCTGCCGCTCTCGGATCGCCATCTGGATAAAGCGGATGTTCGAAGCCGGGCAGGGTGTCGCCGCGCCGTAATCTTCGCTCCACGACAGTTGCAGCGTCGGACGCCCCTTCAATTTCATCGAACAGAATTTCCACAAGGCTCGTCATGCCACCATGCAAAGGTCCGCTCAACGCAGAAAGTCCGGCGTCAAGACATGCACCCAGCGATGCACCGGTCGAGGCGACCACACGTACGGCAAAGGCTGAGGCGTTCAACTCATGGTCGGCAAGCAGCACCAGCGCACGGCGGATGATGTCTGCCCCAGCAGCATCAAGGCCCCAGCAGGTTGCAAGGTGATGGTGGGTGGCTTCGTTTGCAGGCTGGCTTGCAATTGCGGCAGCCGTCATGGCACGCAGAAGTGCGGCGGCGCTCTGCCAGAGCGTTTTGTTGTCTCTTTGCCATGCGGTCACTCGGGCCGCGTCCACGAAGGACAGCAGAACGTGGCATCGTTCCGTCAGCGGTAAAGGCCGCGTCAATGCTAGCAGCGCTTCGTTCCAGGGCGAGGTTCTGACCGATGCAAAAGGATCGCTTTCGCCGCATTCCCACAGGTGGCGCGCCAGATCTTCCAGCGTGTTGGTCTTTGCGAGCTTTTGCACGTCGCTGCCGCGATAAAAGAGCTTGCCATCCTGAATCAAAGTGATGCCGGACGGCAGAACCGGCAGCCCCCAATCCAGCGTGGTAGCCGCCACTTCACGCGGTTTTCGTCCCACGCTTTTGTTCTTTTTCAAAAGCTCTATGTCATGATTGCTGTACATCCGCCGCCGCGGATCGTCGGGCGCTTCAATCGTTTTTACCAGTCCGCGACTGACATAGGCTTAAAGAGTTGCTCGGCTAATGCCGAGTGTTCTGGAGGCGGTGTCCGCGTCGATAAATTGGTCAGTTCTGCTCATATTTCGACATTGATTGATTGAATCAAGATTGATTATATTGATTCAATCATCATCCTTACGAAAGTCAACCCGTGAGGATAATCATGAACACCTTATCGAATACTTCGCATTCTGCCGCCGTTCCAGAAACGCTCAGCCCGGGTTTGGAAAACATCGTCGCTGCCGAAACCGTGTTGAGTCATGTCGATGGTGCGGAAGGCAGGCTGATCGTACGGGGGTATGATCTGGCTCAACTTTCCAGCCGCAGCTTCGAAGCAGTTCTCGGTCTTCTCTGGAGGGACTTTGCTGCTGGTCCCAGTAGCGAGGCGGAAATAGCCGCTGCGCTGGGCCGGGCGAGAGCCCGAATATTCCCCTTAGTGAAGGACGGTCTCGCAGCCACAGCAGAGCTCACGCAGGTCGAAGCGTTGCGACTGCTTCTTTCGCAGCTCTCAGATGAGGAGACAGATTATCACTATATCGTCGCGGTTGCTGCGGTTCCGGTCTTTGCTGCTGCCATCGCCCGCAGTCGCGCTGGCCTCGACCCTGTCGCGCCCGATCCAGACGTGAGCCATTCGGCGGACTTCCTGAAAATGCTGCACGGCAAAGAGGTTGGTTCGGAATTGGTCGGCGCGCTCGATACATATCTCGTCACGGTGGCGGATCACGGTCTCAATGCCTCAACATTTACAGCACGCGTCATAGCATCGACGAAAGCGGGCATGTTCTCCTCGGTCATTGGCGCTTTGTGCGCGCTCAAAGGGCCATTGCATGGCGGCGCACCAGGCCCGGTGCTGGACATGCTCGACGCCATTGGCGCCGAACACAATATTCAGTCGTGGCTTACGGATGCGCTTGGGCGAGGGGAGCGTTTGATGGGTTTTGGTCACCGCATCTATCGCGTTCGTGATCCGCGGGCAGATGTGCTCAAGACCGCAGTTGCTGCATTGCGCGATAGCGGTGGACGTATAGGCTTTGCCGAGGCGGTCGAGCGCGAGGCCTTGGCATTGCTGGCACAGAAGAAACCGCTGCGACCGCTGCAAACCAATGTCGAATTCTATACTGCGCTTGTGCTTGAATCCGTCGGTTTCCCACGGGAGAGCTTCACCAACGTCTTTGCCGCAGGACGCATGGCGGGCTGGACCGCCCATGTGCTGGAACAGGACCGGGTCGGAAAGCTCATCCGTCCGCAATCGCGATACATCGGTCCTTCACCACAGCGCACGCTTTAATACTTTGCCCGGTGCGGCAGCGCGCTGCACCGGGCAACACTCTTACAACTTGAAAAGCTTGCGGGCGTTTTCTTTGAGAATGAGGGGGCGAACGTCGTCGCGAATATCGATCTTCTCGAAATCGCCGAGCCAGCGATCCGGCGTGATGGCGGGCCAGTCGGAGCCGAAAAGCATCTTATGCTTCAGCAGTGTGTTGGCATATTGGACGAGAATGGGGGGGAAGTATTTCGGAGACCAGCCGGACATGTCGATGTAGACATTGGGCTTGTGTGTGGCGACAGCCAGGGCTTCTTCCTGCCAGGGAAAGGAGGGGTGCGCCATGATGATCGGCATGTCAGGAAAATCGACTGCGACGTCGTCAAGGTGGATCGGGTTGGAATATTTCAGCCGCATGCTCATACCGCCACGAAGGCCTGCACCTACACCGGTCTGCCCGGTATGGAACAGCGCGATCGCTCCCTCTTCCTGAATGGCTTCATAGAGCGGATAGGCACTCCGATCGTTGGGGTAAAAACCCTGCATTGTCGGATGAAACTTGAAGCCCTTGACGCCGAACTCGCGGACCAGACGTCGAGCCTCACGCGCGCCCATCTTGCCTTTTGCCGGGTCGATTGAGGCAAAGGGGATCATGATGTCGCTGTTCTCTGCGGCGATCCTTGCCACCTCCTCATTGTCATAGCGACGAAAGCCCGTTTCGCGCTCGGCATCCACGGGGAAGATCACGCAGCCGATCTTGCGCTCACGATAGTAGCTGGCCGTTTCCTGCACCGTGGGCAACATGCCCTGTGCAC
Source organism: Rhizobium sp. Leaf262 (assembly GCF_001422245.1). Lineage (GTDB taxonomy): Bacteria > Pseudomonadota > Alphaproteobacteria > Rhizobiales > Rhizobiaceae > Agrobacterium. The sequence goes on along the minus strand of NZ_LMMM01000015.1, from coordinate 275,549 downwards.
CGGCCGGGTTTCTGAAATAGCGGGCCATGCCGGCCTGAAATTCGTGATAGCCATCATCACGCTGGCAACCGCATGGCTCTTCGGCGTGCGTGTGCACGTCGATGGCAACGAGCTCATCGATGTTCATCATGTCCTCCCATGAAAACTTTTGTCAGATACCGATAAATTTTCGCAACAAGACCAGGAGCTGCTGCCGTTCCGCCTCGCTAAGCATGGAGCCCACGCCCTCCTCATAGGCAAAGAACCAATCGGACGCGATTTCCGCTTCCTTATCGCCCTTCGCCGTCAGGGTGAGTTCTACCGCCCGACGGTCCTCGTCAGGAATGTGCCGCGATAACAGCCCTTGATCTTCCAGTGCGCGGATCAGCTTGGTCATATGTGCGCGCTTGATCATCAGGCTCTGGCCAAGGATGCTTTGCCTGATGCCTGGATTGTTGCGGATGACCCACAGCACGGAGAACTCGCCGGGCTTCAGCCCGCGTTCGCCGACTTCCGAGAAAAACTGCTCGTAGACCCGCAATTGTGCCAGTCGAAGCAAAAATCCCGGCGCAGTGTTCAACCGCTCGAGATCGACTTTTTCACAGGTGCGAACCAGCGTATCCATGTCTCATCCTTGGTCTGCGCTATAAGGGTCAGGTTGCGCCTGGCGCTTTCACCTTGGCAACCCGCTTTTCGAGAAAAGCCCGAAGTCGCTCCTCCGCTTCCGGGCTTGTTGCCGTAAACGAGGAAATGAAGGATTCGACGAAAAGCCCGTCCTCCTTTGCCATATCCTGAATGCGCGGCAAGGCGTTTATGACAGCATAATTCGAGATTTCCGCATTGCTCGCAGCTTTTCGTGCAAGCTCCATGGCCTTTTCGACGGCGTCGCCTGCTTCCACCACATATTGCGTGATGTTCCAGCGTTCGGCCTCGTCGGCAGACACCACCCGTCCCGTGAGCATCATGTCGGTCATGCGCGCCACCCCGGTCAGACGCGCAACCCGCACGGAACCGCCGCCGCCGACGAAGATGCCGCGCTGGCCTTCCGGCAGGGCAAAAAAAGCGGTCCGGTCGGCGATCCGTACATGGGTCGCAGCAGCCAGCTCGAACCCGCCGCCGATGACCGCACCATGCAGTGCCGAAAACCAGGGGATTGTGCCATGTTCGATCCCCGCGAAAACGGCGTGCCAACGGCGTGAGCCGCGCACGCCCTCGATCGGGCTCTTCTTCACATGTTCGGCCAGATCGAGACCCGCACAGAAATGATCTCCGTGGCCAAACAGAACGGCTGCCTTTGCCTCGTTCTGTGCGCGCTCCACCGCCTTGGCAATGGTTTCCACGAAAGCGTCACTGATTGCATTGCGTTTTTCAGGTCGATTGAGGCCGACAAGTGCAATATCACCCCGCAGCTCGTAGGTCACAAAATCCCGTTGCTGATGATCGCTCATCGGTTGAAGCCTCCGCACATCACAAATTCAGGTTCTGTGGATTTGATTGTTTACAGATAGATTGTTTCCTTGTAAACAAAATTTAAGGAGCTGACAAAGCGCAACTCCGCACATCACGCGATTGACGTCTGGGAGGAGTCATGAACGAGAGGGCAATTCGACGCGTCAAATTCTGGTCGCCGAAACTCGGCTGGAAAACGGATGACGACGGATCGATCAAGGTCTGGCGTGAAGACCCGCTCGGCCCCTATCCCGAAAAAATGAATGAAAGACTGCTCCATTGGGCAGGCGTTGCGCCTGAGCGTACATGGATGGCGGAACGCGAAGGCGACGGCTGGCGACGAGTGACCTATCGCGACGCCGTGGATCATATAAGGTGCACGGGGCAGGCGCTGCTCGACATGCAGCTGAGTGTCGAGCGCCCGCTTGTTATCCTCGCAGAAAACTCCGTCACGCACGCTCTCATGGCATTGGGTGCGCAGCATGTTGGCATTCCCTCAGTCGCCATTTCACCGAGTTATGCTGCGTTTGCTGGCGAGTTTGAAAAGCTGCGTGATATCGCAAGGCAGGTTACGCCCGGACTTGTTTTCGTTGAGGATGGCAATCGGTTGATGGATGCCGTCGATCATGCATTCGGTGCGGCGATGCCGGTCGTCGTTTTGCGCAATCCGCCTGTGGGGCGGGCCAATACATATTTGTTCGCAGATATCCTTCAAACGGCAGCGACCGTTTTCGTGGATGCCGCTTTCGCACGGACAGGCCCTGATACGATAGCGAAGTTCCTCTTCACCTCAGGAACAACAGGTTCACCCAAAGCCGTCATCCAGACGCAACGCATGCTGTGTTCCAACCAGGAAATGATTGTCGACTGCTATGCGTTTCTCAAGGACGAGCCGCCGGTCCTCGTCAACTGGAGCCCATGGAACCACACCGCCGGTGGCAACAAGCTTTTCAACAACGCGACATATAACGGCGGGACCTACTATGTGGACCACGGCAAACCGTCCCCTCAGTTGATCGGCAGGACGATTGCCAATCTGCGCGAGATTTCTCCCACCTGGTATTTCAACGTACCTGCAGGTTACGAAATGCTTGTGCAGGCGATGCGCAACGACGATGTGCTGCGCAAAAGCTTTTTCAAGGATTTGAAGCTGATGATGTATGCGGGAGCCGGAATGGCCCAGCACACATGGGATGCGCTGAATGCACTGGCCGAGCAGACCATTGGCACCCGCGTGCCGTTGGGTACGGGTCTCGGTGCGACGGAAACCGGGCCTTTCTCTCTTTATTGTACCGCTCCGCAGGACCAGCCGGGCAATATCGGTATCCCCGCACAGGGAATGGAAATGAAGCTCGTCCCTTTCGAGGACAAATACGAGTTGCGTTTGAAGGGCCCGAACGTGACCCCCGGCTATTGGCGCAACGAGGAACTGACCGCGAAGGCCTTCGATGAAGAGGGTTTCTACAGGATCGGTGATGCGGTTCGTTTTGCAAAAGCTGGCGATCCCTCACATGGCTTTTACTTTGATGGTCGCACCGCAGAGAACTTCAAGCTTCAGACAGGAACATGGGTCTCTGTCGGCAAACTCCGGGCCACGCTTGTCGATGACTTCGCGGGTCTCATCCGCGATGCGGTGATCACAGGTGAAAATCGCCAGGAGTTGGGTGCGTTGGTGATCGTGTCCATTCCGGCACTGCAAGAAGCCATTGGCCCGGCTGCGACCAAGATGAAGGAGCAGGACATCCTGACGCATCCGTCGGTCAGGCGCGCACTTATCGAAGCTTTGAAGCGGCACCAGAAGCGGGCCACGGGTTCTGCAACGCGGGTCTCCCGGATACTCGTCATCAAGGACGCACCACGTCTCGACAAGGGTGAAATTACCGACAAAGGGTCGCTCAATCAGAGGGCCATGCTGTCCCTGCGAAAGGATATGGTGGAGCAACTCTATCGTGGGTCGCCTGATGTCATCATGACCGAAAAGGAAGTTGCAGCATGAAGATCGAGGGCTCCAGCGCAGTCGTTACCGGCGGTGGCTCCGGTTTGGGAGAGGCCGTCGCCCGCCTTCTGGCCTCTACGGGCGCGATCGTGCATGTGTTCGACCGCAATGCCGATGCGGCCACCAAGGTCGCCAGAGACATTGGTGGCATTGCGATTGCTGGTGATGTGACCAGTGAAGAAGACGCGGAAAAGGTGGTTGCGCAAGCGGTTCAGGCGGGCGACGGACTGCGCATTCTTGTCAATTGCGCCGGTATAGGTCCTGCAGCCCGCATTCTCGGGCGCGAGGGGCCGATGCCGCTTGCGGCATTCCAGAGCGTCATCAACGTCAATCTGGTTGGCACGTTTAATATGATGCGTCTGGCTGCGGCGCACATGGCCAAAGCCGAGGAGCGGGACGACAAGGCGCGTGGCGTGATTGTCAATACGGCCTCTGTTGCAGCATTCGAGGGGCAGGTGGGACAGGTCGCCTATGCCGCATCGAAAGGCGGCATCGTTTCGATGGCGCTGCCTGCGGCGCGCGAACTTTCGCGCTTTGGCATTCGCGTCAATACTATTGCTCCGGGCCTGTTTCTGACGCCCCTTCTCCACAGCCTCCCGCAGGAAACGCAGGACAGTCTGGCTGCGGCAATTCCTTATCCGGCGCGCTTGGGAGATCCGGCGGAATTCGCCGATACGGTGCGATATCTCATCGAAAACCGATATGTGAACGGCGAAGTCATCCGGCTCGATGGCGCCATTCGCATGCAGGCACGGTAGTCGGGCCATGACGGGTTTCGATCGGCAGGTTGAAAAGACGATCGAACTGCTGGGCAAGACGCCCGGCTGGCGGGCGGTCCGCGCCGTCCATCCCGATCTGGACGACAGTACGGTCTCAGCCATTCTGTCGGAGGCGGCGACTTTTGCCGCAACGGTGCTGGCGCCGCTGCATGGCGTGGGTGACCGGGAAGGATGCGAATTGGTCGATGGCCGGGTCCGCACACCATCTGGTTTTGCGGACGCTTATCGTCGTTTCTGCCAGGCGGGCTGGCTCGGTATGGATTTGCCGCATGCCTTTGGCGGGCAATGTCTTCCTCAGACACTTCAGGCTGCTTGCGCGCCGCTCTTCGAACGTGCCTGTGTTTCGCTGATGATGTTGGCAGGTTCCTCCCGCGCCGCAGGGTTTCTGCTGGCGCAAGCCGCCGACGAAGATACGGCGAAGGAGTGGGTCGGGAAGTTGATCGCGGGAGAGTGGTCCGCGACGATTTGCATTTCGGAGCCTGATGCGGGGTCCGATGTCGGGCGGATCAGGACACGGGGCGTTTTCAAGGATGGCCATTGGCAAATCTCCGGGGTCAAATCCTGGATATCCTTTGGCGATCACGACATTACCACACGCATCGGTCACTGCCTTCTGGCGCGAACGAACGACCAGCCGGGCACCAGAGGGCTCAGCTTGTTTCTCGTGCCTGACGATTTCGAGGGAGTTCGGAACCGTATCGCTGTAGACCGTATAGAGGAAAAGATGGGTCTGCACGGTTCGCCCACCTGTGTTCTTCATTTCGACAATGCGCGGGCCATAATGCTGGGCCGTGAAGGCAGCGGCCTGCCGCAGCTTTTTACGATGATCGAGCGCATGCGGCTTTCGACAGGTTGTCAGGGTTTGGGCATAGCCTGTGCGGCCTGCGATGTTGCTCACATCTACGCCCTGGAGCGGCGACAGGGCGGGCCGGCGGATCATCAGCCCGTCGCTATAGCGGCGCACCCGGACGTGCAGAGGCAATTGGCTGTTCTCGACCGCCAGACGGAAATTCTGCGCGCTGCCGTTCTGGAACTGGCTGCCGCAATGGATTTGGCAACATTATCCAGCGATGACGCGGACCGGGCTTTCCACGCAGATTTTGCGGCATGGTTGCTGCCTCTGGTCAAGAATTTCGGGGCGGAAATCGGTTTCGATACGGCTAGCCGTGCCATGCAGGTTCTCGGCGGCGCGGGCTATACGCGCGAATGGCCTGTCGAACAGTATCTTCGCGATAGCCGTATCATGTCGATCTATGAGGGCACGACCGGCATGCAGGCGCTTGACTTTCTGACCCGCCGCCTGTGGCGGGACGAGGGTCGCGGGCTTGCCGCTTTTGAAACGCTGGCAAGACGCGATATCGAAGCCGCGACAGATCAGCCCTCGTCCAGCCATGCGACGAACGCAATCGAAAACCTGCTGACGATGAGCAAGGAAATGACCCGCCTCTCAGCAGAGCCTGAGGCCGCCTTTTACATGGCCGATGGCTACATGCGGGCTGCTTGGAGTGCTGTGGCGGCGTGGCTTTCGCTGCGCCTGCCTGCCAATCACGGTTGCGATCATCATAGTCACGGCGAGGCCGTCATCACAGGCGCTCGACCATTCACATTCGCATGTTAACGGGAGGAACGACATGAGACATTCACTGAGCAGAGTTGCCGCCTTGGCCAGCGTCGCGTTGACGCTTTCCACGCTTCCAGCGCTTGCCGACATCACCATCGGCGTTACGATACCCACCACTGGCCCCGGTGCGGCACTCGGTATTCCACTGAAAAACTCCATCGAGCTGTGGCCATCGGAAATCGCAGGTGAAAAGGTTCGTGTCATCCTGCTCGACGATGCTGGCGATCCCTCTCTTGCCACGACCAATGCCCGGCGCTTTGCCAATGACGACAAGGCCGATGTGATCATCGGTTCTGCGCTCGTACCGGGTGCCATTGCCGTGGCGGGCGTGGCTGCCGAAGCGGGCGTACCGCATCTGGTTCCATCGCCGTTGCCGCCCCCGGTTGCCAAGGGCTGGAGTTTCGTGTTGCCGCAGAGCGCGGAACTCGTGTCTCGCCACCTTTTTGCAAAAATGAAGGCAGATGGCGTCAAAACGGTCGGTTATATCGGCTTTTCCGACTCCTATGGAAACCAGTGGGTCGACCAGTTCAAAAAGCTTGGTGGGGAGTACGGGCTGAACATGGTGGTGGATGAGCGCTTTGCACGTCCCGACACATCCGTTGCAGGTCAGGTCCTCAAAGTGGTGGCATCGAGACCGGATGCAGTCCTGATTGGCGCTTCAGGTACGGGGGCAGCGCTGCCGCAGCTTGGTCTTCGCGAACGAGGCTTCACCGGCCCAATCTACCAGACGATCGGCGCCGTCACCTTCGATTTTCTGCGGATTGCCGGCAAGAGTGCTGAAAACACCGTTTTTGCCTCGGGGCCTGTGATGGTTGCGGAAGATCAGCCGGATACATCGGAGACCAAGGCCGAGGGCCTGGCTTATGTCACCGCCTATGAAGGCAAGTACGGTGCGGGTACACGCACCCAGTTCGGCTCTCATATGCAGGACGCGATGATCATTCTGAAAAAGTCCGTCCCTGTCGCCCTTGCAAAGGCCAAGCCCGGCACCAAGGAGTTCCGCGATGCGCTGCGTGACGCCATCGAAACTGGCGGTCCATTCCCGGCAACCCACGGCGTCTTCCAGTTCTCAGCCACCGATCATTATGGTCTCGATGATCGGGGTGTCGTTTTGCTGACGGCAAAGGACGGGAAGTTCAATCTGCTGAAATGATCTCAATGGCCGGGCGGCTGCGAAAGAAACAGTGAGACGCAGCCTCCCGCGCTTTGGATCGCGCATGAACACCAACGGATTGGGGAATGGATTTGGACGCCACGATTGCAACCTTTCTGATTCAGGACGGCGTTACCAATGGCGCGATCTATGCGTTGTTGGGGCTGGCGCTGGTGCTGGTCTTTGCGGTGACGCGCATCATCTTCATCCCCCAAGGCGAGTTCGTGGCCTATGGCGCTCTGTCGCTCGCTCTTCTGGATTCGGGAAAAATTCCTGGCACTGCGCCGATGCTGATCGCTTTCGGCATGGCGGCGATGGCGCTGGACCTGTGGGCTCTGCGTCGTGGTTTCAACCTCACATCCTTCATCCGGTCGCTTGTCGTCAATCTGGCTTTGCCGGCAGCAATCTACGGGCTGGTCGCTCTCATGGCCCCTATTGAGCTTCCCGCCATTTTGCGCGCCGGACTCGCGGTTCTCATCATCGCGCCCATGGGCTATTACATCTATCGGATCGTTTACAGACCGTTGGTCGACGCTTCGGTGCTGGTACTGCTGATCGCTTCGCTGGGCGTCCACCTGTTCATGATGGGACTGGGTCTCGTCTTTTTCGGACCCGAAGGTCTGCGGGCCAGACCTCTGGCAGAGGGCAGTTTCCCGCTTGGTCCGCTGGTGGTGACGACGCAAAGCCTCTGGATCTACGGCGTCACGATCCTGATCATCGTCGGGCTCTATCTCTTCTTCGAGAAAACACTGTTGGGCAAAGCTCTGCGCGCAACCGCCGTCAACCGCCTGGGTGCCAGGCTGGTCGGTGTCAGAACCCAGTTGACCGGAGTGACAGCACTGGTACTCGCGGCGATCATTGGCGCGATATCGGGCGTGTTGATCGCTCCGGTGACCACCATCTATTACGACACCGGGTTTCTGATCGGCTTGAAGGGATTTGTCGCCGCCATCCTTGGAGGTCTGGGCAACTTTCCTTTGACGGCGGTGGCAGCCATCGGTGTCGGTCTGGTGGAAGCTTTTTCATCGTTTTTTGCCAGTGCGTACAAGGAAGTCATCGTGTTCGGCCTGATCATACCCGTGCTGGTCTGGCTTTCCTTCGGTGCCGGACACCACGAAGAGGATTGAAAATGAGCAGGCGTACGTTTTCCATCCTCCCGCTTGCTGCCTTGCTGGCTCTAGCGATCTTTCCGCTTTTGCCGGTGCCGCCTTTCTGGCTGACGCTGATGAACAATATCGGCCTTGCTTCGCTGGTCGCCATCGGATTGGTTCTCTTGACGGGCGTCGGCGGGTTGACGTCATTCGGCCAAGCCGCCTTTTGCGGGTTCGGGGCGTATACGACAGCGGTGCTGACGACAGCATACGGCTTTTCCCCCTGGGCGACCTTGCCACTATCGCTTCTGATGGGAGCTGGCATGGCCCTTCTTCTGGGCTTCATAACCGTGCGCCTGTCCGGCCATTTTCTGCCGCTCGGAACCATCGCCTGGGGCCTGGCGCTCTACTATCTCTTCGGCAAGATGGATTTGCTTGGAAGCTATGATGGCATTACGGGAATTCCGCCGCTATCGGTCGGCGGCTACGCGTTTCTCAGCAGCCAATCCATTTTCTACGTCATCTGGGGCTTCGTTATCCTGGTCGCCATCGGCGCGATTAACCTGCTGGATTCGCGTGTCGGTCGTGCCATACGCGCTCTGCGTGGCGGTGCTCAGGCGGCGGAGGCTTTCGGTGTCAACATCGTGCGCGCAAAGCTGACGGTGTTTGTCTTTGCTGGCTTGCTGGCAGCCCTTTCGGGCTGGCTCTACGCGCATATGCAACGCTCGGTCAATCCCACACCCTTCGGCCTGAACATGGGCATCGAATATCTGCTGATGGCCGTCGTCGGCGGTGCAGGCTATGTTTGGGGTGCGATCTTCGGCTCTGCCGTCATTCTTGTGCTGAAAGAGGTTTTGCAACGCTTTCTGCCCGATCTCGTCGGCACGACGACCAATGTCGAGATGGTCGTCTTCGGCTTGTTGCTGGTGGCCATTCTCCAGGTGGCTCGCGAAGGCCTATGGCCGCTTGTCATACAGTGGGTCCGCACGCGCCGAACAGAACGACGCCTGGCCAAAAGCGAAAGCGATCTTGACCGCCGCCCGATGCCCGAGCGTGGTGCGCCACTGCTGACGGTGGAAAAAGCACGCAAGCAGTTTGGCGGTCTGGTCGCGGTCAACGACGTCAGCTTCCGTATCAATGCGGGCGAAATCGTCGGATTGATCGGGCCAAACGGGGCCGGAAAAAGCACGACCTTCAATCTCATCACGGGAATCCTCGGGCTGACGGCGGGTGCCGTGACCTATCGCGGACAGTCCATATCGGGCCTCAATCCGCGCAGGATTGCCCGGTTCGGCATCGCCCGAACATTCCAGCATGCGAAGGTTCTGCCGGAAATGTCGGTGCTGGAAAATGTCGCCCTCGGTGCACATCTCCGGGGCTCTGCCGGTGTCCTGCGCAGTTTCCTTCGGGCAGAGCGCAAGGAGGAGGCGACTTTGCTGGCCGAAGCCGCAAAACAGGTGGAGCGCGTTGGTCTGTCTAGCCTGATGCACCGGCCGGCGGGCGATCTGGCGCTTGGCCAGATCCGCATTCTGGAAATCGCGCGCGCACTGGCGGCGGACCCTGCGCTCGTTCTTCTGGACGAGCCAGCCGCAGGTTTGCGCCACGCGGAAAAGCAGGAGCTAGCCGCTTTGCTCAAGAAATTGCGACAGGAGGGTGTCAGCGTGCTGCTTGTCGAACATGATATGGGCTTCGTGATGGGTCTGGTGGATCAGCTCGTGGTTCTGGATTTCGGAACTCTGATTGCGGATGGAAAGCCACAGGAGGTTCGAACTCATCCTGCCGTCATCGCCGCCTATCTGGGAGGCACCGCATGACCGGACACCTGTTGGAATTGACAGATATCCGTGTGTCCTATGGTCATGCCGAAGTGGTACAGGGCGTCTCGCTGTCGATGCAGCCAGGAAGCATCGTGACCGTCATCGGCGCAAATGGTGCGGGCAAGACGACGCTTCTCAACGCGGCCATGGGCATTATTCCCAGCAGCGGGTCGGTTCTTTACGACGGCAAAGCCGTCCCCCCTTCAGTGGAGGCGCGTGTGGCGGCAGGCTTCTGCCTCGTGCCGGAACGGCGGGAACTGTTTTCGACCATGACGGTGGAGGATAATATCGAACTGGGCGGCTTCCTGCGTTCCCGTCGCGAAAGGACCGAAACCAGCGAACAGCTATATGATCGCTTCCCGCGTCTTCGCGAAAGACGCAAGCAACTTGCCGGAACACTCTCCGGCGGGGAACGGCAAATGCTGGCCCTTGCGCGTGCACTGATGAGCAAGCCGCGCCTGCTGCTTCTGGACGAGCCGAGTCTCGGTCTCGCTCCGCGCATCGTTGCGGATATATTGAAGATCGTTTCGGAACTTCGCGAGAGTGGTGTATCGATTCTGCTGGTGGAGCAGAATGCCCGCGCCGCGCTGGAAATCGCAGACTACGGTTACCTGATGGAATTGGGAGAGGTAAAGCTGTCGGGCCCGGCTTCCGAACTGTCCAGCAATCCAGCACTCATGGAAAGCTATCTGGGAACCGCGCCCGTTTGACCAAGCGACACGGCCAGCCGTATTTCGCCGACGCCTTATGCACGTTGGGCGCGTAAGGACGCCCCCTACAGCTGGCGCTCGAAGGTGCGTTGATCTGCTGTCGTGCATGGGCTCGCAACACTCGAAAATCCGGCTCATATACCGTGATCGCAGCGCGCTTCTTCATTAGTGACAGCAGCGCTTTCCCTTCGGCCATAAAATCTGGCGCATGATTTTTAGGTTTTGTTTGCCATGTCTCGGAATGGTTGTGGCGAATAGCGTTTTGGTACGTCTTTTAAAGCATGAGTTAATGCATGAAAGGCTAGGGTCTGGACCTTCGGGGAAAAGGTTTCAGGCCAAATGGTCGATGACGCACGTAAGGTTGAACGGGAGGGTGGTGAGTTGCAGGCAGGCCAGCCAAGGCTTGTCTGGTATCATTCGCTTTTTTGGAAAATCAATGTTTTCCTCGTTTCCAGCGTTGTCTTGGCCTACATCATGGGAGCGACGATCGGCTGGGTCATGGTCGAGCGGGATTCGCTGGAGCAGTGGCGTCGTCAGGCCGAACTCAACGCACAGGTGACAAGCTCCGCCATCCGCTCCATCTACACCTTCATCGCAATCGACAGTGCCGATGATGGCCAGATTACCAAGATCATCAGCGAACGTCCTCTGGGCGACGATGCTTCCATTCTCGATACCGGGTTCAATCCGTCTGATGTGTTGGGCCTCGCTGCCGCGCAGACCAAGAACAACATCTGGCTCTTTCAGAAAGCCGCGAGCGATCAACCCTTTATCAGTTCAGCCGAGGCGCTGGGGTCAGATAACGGGTTTTCTCTGACGCTTCCCGACTATGTCGACACGAGCAGGTTTTTCGTCGGCTTTGCAGATATCGCCGACATCAAGCATTTCGTCGCCTATGTTCCTATCGTCAACCTCAAGAATGAGCTTCAGGGTGCGGTCGTAACGACCATCGGCGAGGCCAATGCCCTTCAGGAAAGCCAGAACAAGCTTCTGCGCAACTCCTTCCTGCTGCTGGTAACAATTCTGTTGCTGACCGGAGTGGCCGTAACGTTGATCATGCGCAAGGTTTTCAAGCCTGTGCCGGATCTGGTCAGTGCACTCAGCCGGATTGCTCGCGACGATACGCGTTCGATCACCCCGTTTCAGGACCGGCATGATGAAATCGGCCGCTTGGCAGTGGCAATCGAAACCCTGCGTGAAGCGGTTGCCGAGCGGGAACATTTGCGACAGGTCCGCGATGTTGCCAAGCACATGGAGCATCTCGCGCACCATGACCCTCTGACCGGGCTTCCCAACCGGGCGTTTTTTGGAAAGAAGCTTGACGAGGCTCTTGTTCGGATGGCGGAAGAAGGCCAGCGCTTCAATATCATGCTGCTGGACCTTGATCGTTTCAAATCCATCAATGACGGACTGGGCCATGCCAGCGGTGACGCGCTTCTGGTCTCCTTTGCAGAAAGACTGTCGTTGCTGATGAGGCCAGGCGATGTTGCCGCCCGCTTCGGGGGCGACGAATTTGCTATCCTTCAGATGGTACGCAAGGACGCTTTGGTCGAAGCCAGCAAGCTCGCCTCCAACATCATCCGTTCCGCTACGCGTCCTTTCATGCTGCTGGGCAAGGAAATTTCTGTCGGTACCAGCATCGGCATCTGTACCGAAACGTCCAAGGGTGTCGATATATCGGAGCTCTTGAAAAAAGCGGATATCGCGCTTTACGCCGCGAAATCCGAAGGCCGAGGCACGTTCCGCTTTTTCAAGGAAGGCATGGAAATGTCAGGCGAGCGGGGTCATGTCCTCCAGCACGACCTTGACGCTGCTCTGCGCAACCATGAATTCGAACTGCATTATCAGCCGATTTTCTCCGTCATGAGTTCGGCCCCGGTCGGTTTCGAGGCCTTGCTGCGGTGGCGACATCCCAAGCTCGGCTGGGTATCGCCTGCGGATTTCATTCCCGTTGCTGAAAAGACCGGGCAGATCGTTGCGATCGGCGACTGGGTCATGAAAGCTGCTTGTGCCGGTGCCGCAAGGCTGCCAGCAGATTCTTTCATCGCGATCAACGTGTCGCCACTGCAACTTCAGCAGGGCAATTTCGCCCAAAAGGTCAAGGCGTCTCTGGCTGCCTGCGGCATCCCGGCAAGGCGGCTTGAACTGGAATTGACGGAAAGCGCGCAGATATGCTCGCTCGAATGCCGTGAAATGCTGGAAGAGCTACGCGACCTGGGTATCCGCATCGCGCTCGATGACTTCGGCACAGGCTACTCCGGCATCAGCTATCTTCTGACCCTGCCCATCACAAAGATAAAGATCGACCGCAGCTTCATCATGAATGTCGAGCATCATGCAGAGAGCCGGGCCGTCGTGACGAACCTCCTGCAACTGGCAAAAAGTCTACGACTTGAAACCACTGCGGAAGGCATCGAAAACGAATACCAGATGGAATTCGTGCGCCTGTCGGGTTGCACGTCAGGGCAGGGGTATCATCTCGGTCGGCCTGCCAAAATCGAAGACATTCAGCGCATTTATTCAAATTTGTATCCCCGGAAGGTGTCATCGCTAGGAGCGTGAAATGCGAAATCCTCAGTATCGATGTGTGAGTAAAAGCGTATTCAGCACTGCGTTTCGCGGTGCGTTTTTATCCCTTGCCCTGTTGCCGCTGATGGGCAACGGCGTGTCTGTGGCGCTGGCGCAGGAAAGCGGCACGCTGGACAAGATTGCGCGGACTAAGACGATCTCGATCGGTTACCGGGAAGACGAGGTTCCCTTCGCCTACAAGTCGGTCGAGGGCCAGGCGATAGGCTACTCGGTCGAACTGTGCGAGGATATCGCTGAACATGTCCGGCAGACGCTCAGCCTGGATAAGATCAACATCAACTACGTTGTCGCAACCCCGGCCACTCGTTTCCTGTTGGTCAAGTCTGGCAAGATCGACCTGGAATGCAGCGCGACCACCAATAATGCCGAACGGCGGGAACAGGTCTCCTTTTCCTATCCACATTTCATCACAGCCACCCGTTTCGTTGCGAAAAAATCCAGTGGGGTGAAGAACATCAAGGATTTGGCAGGACGCACCGTTGCGTCCACGACTGGCACGGTCAATATCGAGCAATTGCAAACCATCAATCGCACCGACAACCTCAATATCTCGGTTATGCTGGCGCGTCAGAACTCGGATGGCTTTGCCTTCGTTGAAAACAACAAGGCAACGGCATTCGTTATGGATGGTGTCCTGCTGGCGGCGCAGGTGGCGTTTTCCAAGTCACCGGATGACTATATGGTTTCGTCGGAAACCTTCGGGCCGCCGGAACCCTATGGTATTCTCATGCGCAAGGGCGATGAACCTTTCCGCACCGTCGTCAACGATGCGCTGCGCCAGCTTTTCGTCAGCGGCGACATCAACCGTATCTATGACAAATGGTTCATGTCGCCCCTGCCGCAAGATGGCCGCAACTTCAATCTGCCGATGTCGCAGGAACTACAGGCGGCCTTTCGCGAACCCAAGGAGTATCTGCAATGAGCCGCATGGTCCAAACGCTCTTTGCCGTTCTGGCTGCGATAGCTCCGGTCGCGTCGGACGCTGTCGCGGAGGATTTCACGCAGCCAACCCTCGAACGGATCAAGGAAACGGGCAAGATTCGTGTTGGATACGGTGTTACGGCACCCTTCTCCTTTACGGCGTCAGACGGTCAAGTAATAGGCTATTCCATCGATTTGTGTAATCGGCTTGCTGAAAAGCTCAGGCTCCGGCTTGAAATGCCAGCAGTGGAAGTTGTGCTGGTACCCCGCACGCCCAGCAATCGCGTCCAGTTGCTGAATAGCGGCGAGATGGACATCGAATGTAACGCCAGCACCAACACTGCAGAGCGCAGAAAAAGCGCTGCTTTCTCAGTCAGTCATTTTTATAGTGCAACACGCTATGTGTCTCTGGCCAAGAACAATCTCAAGACGCTCAATGATCTAAAGGGACGCTCTGTCAGCGTTGCTCTCGGCACCGTCAATGTAAGCGACATAACCGAGGCAAACCGGACGAAGAAACTCAACGTCTCCGTTATCCCCGTAGACAGCTTGCAGGCGGCTTTCGATATGGTCACTGATGGGCGTGTATCCGCCTTTGCCATGGATGAGGTCTTGCTCGGCACCATGATCGCGCGTACAAAAGATCCTGCGGAATACAGCATCTCTACCGATAAACTTACCGATGCACAGCCATTTGGCTTCATGATGCGCGTGAACGACAAGCCCTTCGTTTCAGCTGTCAACGAAGCTTTGACGGAAATCTACAAAAGTCCTGAGATGTCTGAAATTTACCATCGGTGGTTCGAAACTTCAGCGCCGGGACTTGGTATCAACATCGACCTGCCGATGAGTGACATGTTGAAGAAGGCACTTGCCCACCCGACGCCTATCGAATAGCGCCGGGCAGGGCCGTTGTTAGCCTGAAACCATCAGGCCCCTTCCAGCGCGATTGCGATGCCCTGGCCCACTCCGATGCACATCGTCGCCAGCGCCTTGCTCTTTCCCGACAGTGAAAGTTCGAGTGCCGCAGTCCCGGCAATGCGTGCACCGCTCATTCCCAGCGGATGCCCAAGCGCTATGGCACCGCCATTCATATTCGCGCGGGGATCGTCGTCTGCGATGCCGAGTTGCCGCAGTGTCGCCAGCCCCTGCGACGCGAATGCCTCGTTGAGCTCGATGACATCGAGCTCTTCCTGTTTCCAGCCCAGCCGGGTCAGAAGCTTTTGCGATGCCGGGGCCGGACCGATGCCCATCACACGCGGCGGAACTCCAGCCGTTGCGCCGCCAATAATGCGGGCAATTGGGGTTAAACCATATTTCTTCACTGCAGCTGCTGACGCGATGATCAACGCGGCGGCACCGTCATTGACGCCGGAGGCGTTTCCGGCAGTAACGGTCGCGCCTTCCATGCGGTTGACGGGCTTCAGTTTTGCAAGCGCCTCGAGGCTCGTTTCTCGCGGATGCTCATCCTTGTCGACGACGATGGCGTCACCCTTGCGCTGCGGAATGGTGACGGGAGTAATTTCCCTGGAAAGCCGACCGTTGGCTTGCGCCTGTGCCGCCTTCTGCTGGCTGCGCACTGCGAATGCGTCCTGCGCATCGCGGGAGACCTCGTAGTCAATCGCAACGTTGTCACCCGTCTCCGGCATCGAATCGACGCCGTACAGGGACTTCATGACGGGGTTTACGAAACGCCAGCCGATGGTCGTGTCGTAGATTTCAGCAGCTCTGGAAAAGGCCGTTTCGGCCTTCGGCATGACAAATGGTGCGCGGCTCATGCTTTCGACCCCGCCAGCGATCATCAAATCGGCTTCGCCTGCCTTGATTGCGCGGGCCGCGGTGATAACCGCGTCCATGCCAGAGCCGCAGAGACGGTTGATGGTGGTGCCTGTCACAGAGACCGGCAATCCTGCCAGAAGAAGCGACATGCGCGCCACGTTGCGGTTGTCTTCTCCGGCCTGATTGGCGCAGCCGAAAATAACGTCGTCGACCGCTTCCCAGTCGATCGTCTGGTTTCGCTGCATCAGGGCTTTCAGGGGGATTGCACCGAGGTCGTCTGCGCGCACGGATGAGAGTGCACCGCCAAAACGGCCAATCGGAGTGCGGATGTAATCGCAAATGAAAACGTCTGTCATGTTCGGAACCTTACAATTCGGGAGCAACGAGATCGGCGACGGGGCCGTCGGTGTGAAGCTTTGCGCCAGTCATTGCCTGCAGATCGTCAAAGCTCATGCCGGCCAACTTTTCACGCAGGACGAAATGGCCGTCCTTCACATCCACCACTGCGTGACTGGTATAGATACGGGTGATGCAGGCCACGCCGGTGAGGGGGAAAGCACATTTTTCAACGAGCTTGGGTTCGCCCTTCTTGGTGACATGTTCGGTAATGACGAAAACCTGTTTTGCACCGTGGACGAGATCCATGGCTCCACCAACGGCGGGCACACCTTTGGAACCGACTCGCCAGTTGGCCAGATCGCCGTTTTGCGCGACCTGATAGGCACCGAGAATGGCGACATCCAGATGCCCGCCGCGCACCATGGCAAAGCTGTCTGCATGGTGAAAGAACGCAGCGCCGGGTTTCAGCGTGACCGCCTTCTTGCCCGCATTGATGAGGTCCCAGTCTTCTTCGCCTTCTGCAGGAGATTCGCCGAAATTCAGGATGCCGTTCTCTGTGTGGAAAATGGCTTCCCGTCCTGGCGGCTGGTAACGCGCCACCATTTCGGGAAAGCCGATGCCGAGGTTGACGTAGGCCCCGTCCGCAATGTCCTGTGCTGCCCGCCATGCAATCTGGGCATTGGAAAGCTTGATCTCTTCAAACGTATCGAGAGCGTGATCTTCGGTCATGCGTATACCACTCCTGCGCGGATCAAGACTTCTTCCTGTTGTGGATTGTCGATCTGAACGACACCATCGACGAATATGCCCGGTGTGACGACCAGCTCCGGGTCAATCCCGCCAGCAGGCAAAAGTTGGGATACCTGCGCGATCGTTGTCGTCGCCGCCATGCACATCAGCGGATTGAAGTTACGACCGGCCTTGCTGTAGGT
This sequence comes from Rhizobium sp. Leaf262, assembly GCF_001422245.1. Taxonomy (GTDB): domain Bacteria; phylum Pseudomonadota; class Alphaproteobacteria; order Rhizobiales; family Rhizobiaceae; genus Agrobacterium. The sequence goes on along the minus strand of NZ_LMMM01000015.1, from coordinate 258,394 downwards.
CAGGTTGCCGTGGGTGTCGCCCAGATGAGCTTTCACAATAGCGAAGTCGGCCTTCAACCAGCGCTCCTGCACGTAATGACGTCCATCGAACTGAGCGATCGGCTTACCTTCGGCCAGTTCGGTACCATAGGCCGTCGGCGTGTAGAATGCGGGAATGCCTGCTCCGCCTGCTCTGATCCGTTCGGCAAGCGTACCCTGTGGCACGAGCTCCAGCTCGATCTCGCCTGCCAGATACCGGTCCGTAAATGCCCGTGGATCAGACGATCGTGGGAAAGAACAGATCATCTTTCGAACCAACCCGGCATCAATCATCGCAGCAATGCCGATGCGTCCGTTTCCGGCATTGTTATTGATAACGGTCAGGTTCTTCGCCCCCTTGTCGATCAGTGCGTGGATCAACTCGATTGGCGCACCTGATCCGCCAAATCCGCCGATCATCACTGTGGCGCCGTCTCCAATGCCGGAAACCGCATCGGCAGCGCTTCTGATTGTCTTGTCCATGCAAACAGCTCCTGAGGTCCGAATTCGCTGATACGCTTATCCGAAGTTAGAGCGAGCACCATCTCGACTGCAATGAATTTGTGCGTTATATGATTTTTGTTCGTATATCGCACAAAATAGTGGGTGATTTATGGTTGGTGAGCGGGATTTGATGAGCGGTCTTGCGAAAGGTCTGAGGGTGGTCGAAGCTTTCAGCGCTGAACACCCGCGCCTGTCGATCTCGCAGGCCGCCGATATTGCGGGCCTTGATCGTGCGACGACCAGGCGGTGTTTGCTGACGCTGAACGAGCTTGGTTACGCTGCCTATGACGGAAAATATTTCACCGTCACGCCTAAGGTTTTGCGACTTGGCACCGGCTGCCTTGCCACTATGCCCCTGCCGCGCATCGTCCAACCGGTGTTGGACAAGCTTTCCGAAGACATTGGCCATAGCACCTCTGTCTCCATTCTGGATGAAACGGAAATCGTCTATGTGGCCCGGGCCTCCCAGCGGCGTGTCATGTCCATTTCACTCATGCCTGGTTCTCGCTTGCCTGCCTATTGTACCTCAATGGGGCGCGTCCTGCTTGCCGCGCTGAATGTGCCGGACAGGCGCGCTACTCTTGAGCGCTCCGATCTGCGATCGCGGACGCCTCTGACCATGACGGATATCGATGCGCTATTGGCGGAACTGGTTGAGAGCAGCGAACGCGGCTATGCCGTGATCGACCAGGAGGTAGAAATGGGCCTGCGTTCAATAGCGGTGCCGCTCATCAATATACGCGGGCAGGTCGTGGCCGCCCTGAATGTGGGCCTACCCGCATCGGCGGCACCCATGGACGATGTCGTGGAGCGCTTTCTCCCATCTCTTCTTTCAGTTCAGTCGGAACTTGGCAGAATGCTCGTCTGACGATCCTTCGTAGACGAAGCTGCAAGCCGCTGCTGCTCTGCCATTCGCCAAGCGCGGGGTGTCATGCCCGTTTCCCGCAGAAAAAAGCGGGAAAAATAAGCCGGGTCATGAAAGCCCAACCCTGAGGCGACCATCTGAACAGTCGACACCGTAAACAGTAACTCCTGTTTGGCAATTTCGAGCTGGCGCTGTGCGATCAACCGTTGCAGGCTAGTGCCGCATTGCAGGCGCACCAACCGGTTGAGGTGGGTCTGCGACATTCCGAGTTGTTGAGCATAGAATTGGGCATTTCGATGCTCGCGAATATGCCGCGCAATCAGGCTTAGAAGCCGTTCGAACCGGCTTTCGTTCCTGTCGGCAAGCCCATCGCCTTCCTTCTGCTGGATGAGCCGAGACAGCTGGACGATCAGCGTCGTGATTTGCCCTTCCATCATGGCATCACGTCCGGGGTACGTGTTGGAGTACTCGTTCCAGATTGTCGCACAGCACTCCAGAATGGCCCGTTGTGTAACCTCTCCAGCCAGCGGTAGCAGCGTAGGCCGCTTTAGATATTGACGTGCCGCCGCCTGTGCTGCCGCTGGTAGCGCGGATGGAATCAGCGTGATGATGATCCCGGCGATATCCTTTGAAAAGCGAAAGCCGTGCTCGAAACCTGGCGGGGCGATGACGATAGCCGGGGGCCTTATCGCGACGACATTGCCGTTCAGCGTTGCGTCTCCATCTCCACCGGAGAAGCACAGAATTTGCAGGAAGCTTTCATGTCTGTGCGTCTCGATCTCGAAGCGATGCAGGCTGCTGCGGGAAAAAAGAGTTTCACAATGAAAGCGGAACGCCCTTTGGGTGGTTCGAACTTCCCCATAAAGCTGGTCCTCGACTGGTTTCTGCATCTGTTCCTCAGTCACTGTTATGGTCGGATAGTGCAATCTGCGTTGCATAAAGTCCATTGATCATGGATTGCGAAGTGTCAATTTTGAAATGGGAGAAAACGCAGGAGGAAACAATGCACACGCAGGTCGTCATCATCGGCTCCGGCCCATCCGGACTGTTGCTGGGGCAGATATTGTCCAATGCCGGTATCGACAGTGTGATTCTGGATCGTGTTGCAAAAGATTACATCCTCGGTCGCGTCCGCGCCGGCGTGTTGGAAGAAGGAACGGTCAATCTCCTGAAACAGATGGGCGTTGCGCAGCGGCTTCAGAGAGAGGGCCTGCCGCACGACGGCTTTTCTCTCGCCTTCGACGGGCGAAATCACCGTATCGACCTGCATGATCTGACCGGCGGCAAGCGGGTAGTCGTCTACGGACAGACCGAAGTCACCCATGACCTCATGAATGAGCGAGAGCGGTCCGGGGCGATCACGATTTATGATGCCAAAAATGTCGAACCGCACGACTTCAGCGGTGATCGTCCTTATGTCACCTTTGACAAGGACGGCACGACGCATCGCATAGACTGCGACTTCATCGCCGGTTGCGACGGCTTTCACGGTGCCAGCAGAAAGGCTATCCCCAAAGGGGCGATCAAGGAGTTTGAGCGGGTCTATCCCTTCGGTTGGCTCGGTATTCTTGCCGAGGTTGCGCCCGTTCATCACGAACTCATCTACGCAAACCATCCCCGCGGCTTTGCTCTCTGCTCCATGAGGTCGGCAACCCGAAGCCGCTATTACATCCAGTGCTCACTGGATGAGAAGGTCGAGAACTGGAGTGACGACCGTTTTTGGGACGAGCTTCGTCTTCGGTTGCCTGCGCACCATGCACAGGCCATGGCGACAGCCCCGTCATTTGAAAAGTCGATTGCGCCGCTTCGCTCTTTCGTCGCCGAACCGATGCGATTTGGCCGTTTGTTTCTGGCGGGAGACGCGGCCCACATCGTGCCGCCAACCGGCGCAAAAGGTCTCAATCTGGCTGCGAGTGACGTCTACTATCTGAGCGAAGCTCTGATCGAACATTACAATGATAATTCCCAAAGCGGACTGGATGGCTATTCCGTGCGCGCTCTGGCGCGTGTCTGGAAGGCCGTTCGCTTTTCATGGTGGATGACGACGATGATGCATCGTTTCCCTGATACAGGTGATTTCGGCCAGAAAATTCAGGAGGCCGAGCTCGATTACCTCGTCCAATCGCGTGCCGCATCCACTGCGCTTGCTGAAAATTACGTCGGCTTGCCGTATTGAGCCGTTCCACGTCAGTTCCGAGATGCGGAAAGCGTGGCCGCCGTCTCGCGAATGGCCTGCATCAAGAGCGAAAGTGGTAATGACGGTTGCGTATCGGCACGCATGGTCAATCCCACAGGGCCGCTGGTGTCTGTAGTGTCGAGAGGCAGGACGGCCAATACCCCGTCAGCGATATCGGCAACCACGACGCCTTCCGAAATGATCCATATCGCGTTGCTCGTACGCAAGAACGCACGGCCAAAGGCATCCGAAACCGTTTCGATGCGGGTGGGAAGGGGAGCAACGCCATGTGCCAGCAGAAACTGATCGACCACCGGTCCGATCACCGAATTTCGCGTTGGCGTCAGGACGGGAAACTCGTGAAGCCGCTCGAAAATGCTGGTGCTTTCGGTAAGCAAGGGGTGACCGGCGCGCACGACGAAACGGACTTTTTCTGAGTAGAGATGCTCGAAGAAAAATCCGGTCATCTTGTCCGGTGTTGCCAGTCGTCCCACGACCAGATCGAGATCGCCGACGCGCAATTGTTCCAGCAGGACCGCATTCTCTCCGGTCACGATCTTGACCGTGCTGCCGGTATTCTCGAGGAGGAAGCTGGCCATGGCCTCTGGCATGATGCTGACGGAAACCGTAGGCAGCGCGCCGATACGCACCGGTGTACCAATTCTTGCGGCGTCAGGTGAAACGGAATCGACGGCTTGCCGAAGCGCTGTCATGGTTGCACCCGCGTGCTTCAGGAATATCTCCCCAGAGCGACTAAGCCTGATGCCGCGCCCGTCTCGCTCGAAAAGGGTGACGCCCAAAACGTCCTCCAGCTCTCGCACCGTTTTCGTTACGGCTGGCTGGCTGACACGCAGAATGGCAGCAGCGCGAACCACACTTTTCTGGCGTGCGATCTCCACGAAAGTCTGGATATGGCGGAATTTTATGCGGGCGTCGATCATGAAATATAATCTAACGGTTATGAATTATGGTCAGTAAACTCATTTTACTTAACTGTTTCGATCTTGCAATATCCTGCGCAGGAGGAGTGTCGCATGCAGTTTCTGTTGTCCGGTTCTCGGGCGATCCATTATGAAGCGCGGGGTCTGGCAAAGGGAAAGCCGGTCATCGTATTCATCAATTCTCTCGGTACCGATTTCCGCATCTGGGATTCGGTGATGGCAGAGCTTGGCGATGTTTATGCCTACATTCGTCACGACAAGCGCGGGCATGGACTTTCCGATGCCGGTACTACGCCCTATTCGATCGATGACCACGTCGACGATGTTTTACAGCTTCTGGATCATCTCTCGATCAGCAAGGCTGTTGTCTGGGGCCTGTCGGTCGGTGGGTTGATCGCGCAGGGGCTTTATGCGCGTCGTCCCGACCGGGTCCAAGCCCTTATTCTCAGCAACACCGCACACAAGATCGGCAATGCCGACATGTGGAACGACCGCATCGATCATATTCAACGAGATGGTATCGCGCCGCTTGTCGACGGCGTCATGGAGCGGTGGTTCACCCCTGCTTTCAGGCGTTCTGACAATGGCGCCTATCTCGGTGCGCGCACCATGCTGGCGCGTCAGGACAGAAACGGTTACGCGGCGACGTGCGCCGCCATCCGGGATGCCGATTTTTCTGAGGCCGCGAAAACTATTGCTGTGCCCACACTTTGTGTTGCCGGTGATAGCGATGCTTCGACGCCGCCGGACCTCGTCGGCTCGCTGTCCGCGCTCATTCCCGATAGTCGCCTCGCGATCATCGACCATTGCGGCCACATTCCCTGTATCGAGCAACCTGCTGCCTACGCACTGGTGGCGCGTGCTTTCCTGACCTCGCTGCCGGAGTTTTGACCATGGCCGATGCCGAAAAGTCCAACAGATTTGATGAGGGCATGAAGACGCGCCGCAAGGTTTTGGGTGACGGTCATGTTGATCGCGCCCAGGCTGCGGCCACGCCGTTCGATGAACCTTTTCAGCGTCTGATTACGGAATCAGCCTGGGGAAATGTCTGGTCGGGGTCGCACTGGAGCAAAAGGGAGCGCTCCATGGTCACGATCGCTTTGCTGGCCGCGCTCGGGCATGACGAGGAAGTCGCCATGCATGTGCGCGCCACAGCCAACACCGGAGCCACACCGGAGGATATTCGCGAGGCACTGATGCATGTCGCGATTTATGCTGGTGTTCCCGCCGCCAATCATGCTTTCAAGATTGCCAAGACTGCGCTTGCCGAGATGCAGGCTGGTTCTTTGCGTGAGGAGGAAGAGAAATGACCAACAGACCGCCCGAAACCGGACCGTTTTTCGCCAGAGACCGCAGCATTCATCCACCAGCCTATGCACCAGGCTACAAGACGTCGATCCTGCGTTCTCCGCAGCGCGCGCTGATTTCGCTTGATGGCACCAGAAGCGAGATAACCGGCCCGGTGTTCGGCCACGGCATGTTGAACCCGCTCGATAACGATCTCATCCTCAACTATGCCCGCCCCGGTGAATCGCCCATCGGACCTCGCATTCTGGTGCATGGTCGCGTGCTCGATGAGCGTGGCAGAGGCGTCGACGGTGCTCTCGTGGAGTTCTGGCAGGCCAATGCCGGCGGACGATACCTTCACAAAAAGGAGACCTATCTGGCACCGATCGACCCGAATTTCGGCGGCGTGGGACGCACCATTACCGATGCTGACGGCTATTACTGGTTCAAGACGATCCAGCCAGGTGCCTATCCCTGGCCCAATGGCGTCAATGACTGGCGTCCAGCCCATATCCATTTTTCCATCTTTGGTCACGGTTTCTCGCAGCGCCTCATCACGCAGATGTATTTCGAGGGTGACCCGATGATATGGCAGTGTCCCATCGTGAAGACCATTCCCGACAAGACCGCCATCGAGGGGCTCGTTGCCGCACTCGACATGACCTCGGCCATTCCTATGGACATGCGCGCCTACAAATTCGATATCGTACTACGCGGGCGTCGTTCCACCCTGTTCGAGAACCGCATGGAGGGCAACTGACATGGTCCAACCGCTACATTACTTCAAGGAAAGCGCGTCACAGACCGCAGGCCCCTATGTTCATATTGGCTGCACCCCCAATTTCGCAGGCATCAAGGGTGTCTTCTCCGAAGACCTAGGCTCTGGCGCACTCTATAATGACCGCACCAAGGGCGAGCGCATTACCATTCGCGGGACTGTCTACGATGGCGGCGGAAATGCGCTCAAGGACGCTTTGATTGAAGTCTGGCAGGCGGATGCCGCCGGTCTCTATAACAGCCCCAGCGAAACACGGGGCACGGCAGATCCGAACTTTTCAGGCTGGGGCCGGTCGCCGGGCGATATGGACACCGGTGAGTTTACCTTCGAGACGATCAAGCCAGGCGTCGTTCCTTTTAATGACGGTCGCCCGATGGCACCGCACATCACGTTCTGGATCGTAGCACGTGGTATCAATATCGGGCTGCATACACGCATGTATTTCCCGGAAGAGGAGGCTGCCAACGCCGCCGACCCCGTGCTTGCCCGCGTAGAACACAAGACGCGTCTTGCAACATTGATCGCGAAGAAAGAGGAAGGGAACGTTTATCGCTTCGACATCCACCTTCAGGGCGAAAAAGAAACCGTCTTCTTCGATATTTGAGACTGTTATGAGCCTTACCCCATTCGAACATCCTTATCTCGGTGGACTCTTCGGTGATGCGGATCTTGCGACGCTGTTTTCGGTCGAGACCGATATGGCAGCGATGCTTCGATTTGAGAGAGCGCTCGCACAGGCCCAGAGCGATGTCGGGATCATCTCACAAGATGTTTCGAAGGCCATCGTCGCGGGGATCGCAGCTGTGTCGGTGGATTATGACGCGCTACGGCGCGGCGTGGCGCAGGATGGTGTGGTGATTCCGGAACTTATCCGGCAATTGAGAGCGGCTATCGGCGGGGAAGCGGCCAGCAGCGTCCATTTTGGGGCGACCAGCCAGGACGTGATTGATACCAGCCTCATGCTTCGTCTCAAGGCCGCTACCGATATTGTCCTCACGCGACTGTCAACCTGCATTTCCCAGTTGGACACTATGGAAGCGCGGGATGGAACGCGCAGTCTGATGGGACATACGCGCATGCAGGCGGCTATTCCGATCACTGTTGCGGATCGGCTGGCAAGCTGGCAACAGCCGCTGATCCGTCATCGCGCGCGGCTGTCGGCCTTTACGCAGACCGGCTTTGCAGTGCAGTTCGGAGGTGCCGCAGGATCACTTGAAAAACTTGGCGGCAAAGGCGCAGATGTCCGGGCAGAACTGGCGCGCCGTCTGGAGTTGACCGATGCACAACAATGGCACAGCCAGCGAGACAATATTGCGGAGTTCGGTAATATCCTTTCTCTGATCACAGGATCTCTCGGGAAAATCGGGCAGGATATCGCCCTGCTTGCACAGGTAGGCACGGAGATAAAGCTGTCGGGGGGAGGCGGTTCGTCCGCAATGCCGCACAAGCAAAATCCGGTCGCGGCGGAAACTCTGGTGACACTGGCCCGTTTCAACGCGGTGCAGGTCTCGGCATTGCACCAATCCATGGTTCATGAGCAGGAGCGATCCGGTGCGGCCTGGATGCTGGAGTGGCTGGTTCTGCCGCAAATGGTGGTGGCAACCGGCAGCGCTCTCCTGTCGACTGAGCGTCTCCTAGACCAAATCCAATCTCTTGGTACGTAATCGTTCCGTTCTTTGCGAGTTCTATTTTTCAGGAACCATTGTCCAAGGGCTACGTTCACTTGGCAGGAGAGCCGCCGTGTCAAACGGATATGATGGCGCTGAAGAACATCAGGATTTTTCCGTTTTCTTCTGATGGCCAACGAAACGGCAGACGAGCTTCTTACCCATCCGGTGCTCTCCGATAGATTGAAACTCCCGCCCATGGAGAAGAGATATGGAAAAGACCGAAACGCGAAAGCTTGCGGAAGAATACATGCTCCTTGGCGGCACCCGTCAGGTCATGATCGACGACAACAAGACCTTCGTTCGTCAATATGAAAACGAGCCGCAGGAAGCGGAACGTTTCTGGCAGGAAAAAATCGAAGTCCTCGACAAAGCCCGCCGCGATGACGTCGAGTTCTTCCTCCCGTCGGTGAACTCCGACGAGGAAAACTAAGCTTCTACCCCAATATACAAAGCAAAGGAGAAAGCCATGACAGCTATCAACGCTGCTAAAATCGTTATTCTTGCAACGGACGGCTATGAACGGTCTGAATTGCGCGTGCCCTATGAGCAACTGAAGGAAAAGGGCGCAGTGGTAAGGATTGCCTCGCTGGAAGAAGGCGAGATCATGAGCTGGGACGAGAAGAATTGGGGCGATGCCATCGGCGTCGATCTCCTTGCAAAGGATGTTCGCATCGAAGACTTCGATGCCCTGGTCCTTCCAGGCGGTCAGATCAATCCAGACGTCCTTCGCGCCAACGATGACGCTATGCGCGTTGTCAAGGAATTCGTGAAATCCGGCAAGGTCGTTGCTGCAATCTGTCATGCGCCCTGGTTGCTGATCGAGGCTGACGCTGTAAAGGGTCGTCAGGTCACATCCTACGGCTCCATCAAGACCGACGTAAAGAACGCCGGAGGCATCTGGAAGGACGAAAAGGTCGTGACTGACAAGGGTATCGTCACCTCACGCTCGCCAGACGATCTGGATGCCTTCGTGGCGAAGATCGTCGAAGAAATTGAAGAAGGCCGCCACGAGCGCCGTGCCGCGTAACAGAACAGGCCGCCATGGACTGACCGTGGCGGCCGTTTCGCGCTCAGCAGCGCTCGCGCAAACATTTACTCCTTATCTGCCCATTGCGGCTTTCGTTTTTCCAGAAATGCCGAGATGCCTTCCCTGGCTTCGTCGGTGTCCCATGCGTCCGCGAGTGCACGAATAGACGCTTCGATCGTGGCATCATCGATTTTTCCCGACAGCATCCGAATTAGATTTTTTGTCCGACCGACCGCTCCGGGAGCGACACCAAGATAGGGGGCGACCTCCGCTTCGACGGTGGCATCCAGCTCCGGCCCTGGGCATGCTATTTTGATCAGCCCGAGGCGTGCAGCTTCGTCTGCCTGAAAAACTCTTGCGGACATGAAGACCTGGCGGGCTGCACCTTCGCCGATTCGGGCAATGACGTAGGGGCCGATTGTGGCCGGGATGATCCCGAGTTTTGTTTCCGTAAATCCAAACCTCGTATTCTCGCTCGCAATGGCGACATCACAAATGCAGGTTAGCCCTACGCCGCCCCCGAAGGCCGCGCCATGAATTTTAGCGATCAGCGGTACGGGCAGTTCGTTCATTGCACGCAGCATTTCGGCGAGCATGCGGGCCTCTTGCATGCGCTTGGGCCGGTCGGCCTCAATCTGTGCCATCATCCAAGAAAGATCGCCGCCTGCGCAAAACATGTCGCCACGCCCGGACAGAATAACAGCGCGAATCCTCTCGTCCGAATGGATGACCTTGGCGAAATCGTTGAGCTCGGCGATCATGGTCGCGGTCATGGCGTTTCGTTTATCGGGCCGGTTGAGCTCCAGCGTCACGACTCCGCGTTCGTCACGCGTAACATTCAATGTCTCATAGGTCATGGGAGCTCCGCGTAATCTGTCGGGCGAAATTTGCGACGGCGGCGAGGTCGATCAGTGTCTTTCGTTCTGAAGGCCATCACGCGGTCCGACTTCGAAGATCATGACGCTCTCAGCCATGGTCAGTCTCAAGAGCTATCAGCGTATCGCCATGGGCCACCTGTTGTCCGGCTGCGACATTAATCTCTTGCACGACACCGTCGCGCGGTGCGCTCAGGGCATGCTCCATTTTCATGGCCTCCAGCACCAGCAGGGCATCGCCTTTGCTCACCGCCTGCCCTCGAGATACGAAAAGCTTGGCAACGAGCCCCGGCATGGGTGCGGCGACGGTGTCGCTCCCGACATGGGTCTCGTCGATCCGGGTAAGGGCATCCGGTCGGGTCCAGGAAAATACATGGCCATCGATAAACAGGTGAACTGCTTCATCGATGCGGACAGCGCGAAGCCTTTGTCGGTATCCATTTTCGTCGATCGTTATGTCATCACCATTCTTCGTGATGCGATATGTCGCGCCGTCAGCGGTTTCGACCATGGCCCCATTGATCATCAAATCGACGGCCTCTCTACCATTCACGGAATTCAAAGTGACATGCAGCTCGGCTGGCCCCCACAGTCGAAAGCCCTTCGTAAGATCGAACGGATCCCGCCCTGTAGGGCTGTCGAACATTTCGCCAAACATCATGGCAGCCACGACGGCGCCGAAGGCCGGGGCGGGTGGTTGCTCGAGCAACTGCGTCAGGTCGCGGCCGATGAGACCCGTATCGATCTGACCACGTCTAAAACCGTCATGGCGTGAAAGCGCGGCGAGAAAGGTCAGATTGGTAACGGTCCCTGCAATCTCAACAGATGTCAAAGCATCCGCCAGTTTATGCAGGGCATCCTCCCGGTCTTGCCCGTGTACGATAACTTTGGCGATCATCGGATCGTACCAAGGTGTGATGGTGTCCCCGGCCCTGACGCCGCTGTCGATACGAAGGGACGCTTGCTCGAATTTTGCAGCCTCGGGGAATTTTAGATGGTCCAGCTTTCCCGTTGCAGGTAAAAATCCGGTTGCGGGGTCTTCGGCGTAGAGACGTGCTTCGAAAGCGTGGCCGGTAATTGAAAGATCTTGCTGGGTGAATGGAAGCGGTTCACCCGCTGCGACACGCAATTGTAGCTCCACGAAGTCCAGCCCGGTAATCGCTTCCGAAACGGGATGCTCCACCTGCAGACGCGTGTTCATTTCCATGAACCAGAAGCCATCAGGGCGCAGACCGCGGCTGCTATCGGCAATGAATTCGATGGTGCCAGCGCCTCGATATCCGATTGCCCGGGCCGCCTCGATTGCCGCCTCGCCCATCACATGGCGCATCTCCTGCGTCATGCCGGGGGCCGGTGCTTCTTCGATAACCTTTTGATGGCGGCGTTGGAGCGAGCAATCGCGCTCGAACAGATGAACGACATGTCCCGCGTTGTCAGCGAAGATTTGCATTTCGATGTGGCGAGGCGAGGCGACGTATTTTTCCACCAGAACGGCTGCATCACCAAAGCTTTTGGTGCCCTCGCGCTGTGCGCTTTCAAGTGCGCTCGCGAAATCATCCGGTTTTTCCACCAGCCGCATGCCTTTGCCACCGCCGCCGGCTCGGGCCTTGATCAGCACCGGATAGCCGATCTTTCGGGCCTGTTCCGCGAGAAAGTCGGCATCCTGTACGGGGCCATGATATCCCGGCACGACTGGAACCCCGGCGCTTTCCATCCGTGCCTTTGCGAAGTCCTTCAGACCCATGGCGCGGATCGCGTCCGGTGGCGGGCCGATGAAGACGAGCCCGGCTTTTTCGACGGCCTCGACGAATTCAGGGTTTTCAGACAGGAAACCGTAGCCGGGATGAATGGCCTGCGCACCGGTTTTCAGGGCCGCATCGATGATGGCGGTTCCGTTAAGATAGCTTTCGGCGACGGCAGGCGGTCCGATCCGCACGGCTTCATCCGCCATCTGTACATGGAGGGCACCGGCATCCGCATCGGAATAGACTGCGACGGTCTTGATCCCCATGCGTCGCGCTGTCACAATGACCCGACAGGTTATTTCTCCGCGATTGGCGATCAGAATTTTCGTGAACATCGCTTCTCCTTACATCCGGAATAGGCCGAAGCGGGTTTGTGGGATGGGGGCATTCAACGCGACGGAGAGGCTGAGAGCCAGGACCTCGCGCGTCTTTCGCGGATCGATGATACCATCGTCCCAAAGGCGGGCTGAGGCATATAGCGGGTGACTCTGGCGTTCGAACATCTCAATGGTTGGGCGTTTGAATGCGGCTTCTTCGTCTTGGGCCCAGCTTTTTCCGGCACGCTCCATGCCTTCGCGTTTCACCGTTGCCAGAACGCCTGCGGCCTGCTCGCCGCCCATGACGGAAATCCGACTGTTCGGCCACGTCCAGAGGAAGCGCGGTGAAAAGGCACGGCCCGCCATGCCGTAATTGCCCGCTCCGAAGGAGCCGCCGACAAGCATGGTGATTTTCGGCACGGCTGTGGTTGCCACCGCCGTCACCAGTTTTGCGCCGTGGCGAGCAATCCCCTCATTTTCATATTTCTGCCCGACCATGAAGCCGGTGATGTTTTGCAAGAAGATGAGCGGAATGTGCCTTTGCGAGCATAGTTCGATGAAATGCGCGCCTTTTTGCGCCGCCTCGCTGAAGAGAATGCCATTATTGGCGACGATACCCACCGGGCAGCCCATGATATGGGCAAAGCCGGTCACAAGGGTTTCACCAAAGAGCGCCTTGAATTCGTCGAACCGCGATCCATCGACGACGCGGGCAATGACTTCGCGAATGTCGTAGGGTGTCCGCAAGCTGGCCGGAACGATGCCGAGGATTTCCTCGGGGGCATAGATCGGCTCCTCCGCGGGTTGCCAGGCCACCGTTTGCGGTTTCCTGCGGTTGAGCCCTGCCACTGCCTGTCGGGCAAGCGCCAGAGCATGATCGTCGTCTTCAGCAAGATAGTCCGCGACGCCGGACAACCGGGTATGGACGTCGCCGCCACCGAGGTCCTCGGCAGAGACGACCTCGCCTGTTGCAGCCTTCACCAGTGGTGGTCCTGCGAGGAAAATCGTGCCTTGATTGCGCACGATAATGGTAACATCCGACATCGCTGGCACATAGGCCCCACCCGCCGTACACGACCCCATGACCACCGCGATCTGGGCTATGCCCGAGGCACTCATCTGGGCCTGATTATAAAATATGCGGCCAAAATGATCCCGGTCTGGGAAAACCTCATCCTGATTTGGCAGGTTTGCGCCGCCGCTATCCACCAGATAGATACAGGGCAGCCGGTTTTCCTGTGCGATCTCCTGAGCACGAAGATGCTTTTTAACGGTCAGCGGAAAATATGTGCCACCCTTCACTGTCGCATCGTTGCACACGATCATGCAGTCCTGTCCGCTGACCCTACCTATGCCTGTAATCAGTCCTGCGCCCGGAACGGCATCATCATAGAGCCCGTGAGCCGCCGTTGTGCCGATTTCAAGGAACGCCGATGCGGAGTCGAGTAGACGTGCGACGCGGTCACGGGGCAACAGCTTGCCGCGAGCCAGATGGCGCTCCCGCGCTGTCTGTCCACCACCGGCCATGGCGAGACCGACGGCGTTTTCGATGTCGGCAAGTGCGGTCAAGTGAGCCTGTCGGTTTGTCTCAAAGGTTTCACTGCTGGTGAGGACGGAGGATTTCAAAATACTCATGGAGACTGGCTCTCCAGCAGTTCACGACCGATGAGCATACGGCGGATTTCCGAGGTTCCCGCGCCGATTTCCATCAGCTTCGCGTCCCTGAAGAGACGGCTGACCGGTGTTTCGTTCATGAAGCCGGTGCCACCCATCGCCTGGACGGCTTGATGTGCGACGATCATTGCCTGCTCTGACGCGTAGAGGACACAGGCGGCGGCATCCTGCCGGGTGATCCGTCCCCGGTCGCAGGCGCGTGCGACCTCGTAAAGATACGCCCGTGCGGTGTTGAGCGCCGTATACATGTCGGCGATCTTGCCCTGCATCAGTTGGAAACTTCCGATGCTCTGACCGAACTGTTTCCGGGATTTCACATAGGGCATCACTTCGTCAAGACAGGCGGCCATGATACCCGTGCCAATGCCTGACAGAACAACACGTTCATAGTCGAGACCTGACATCAAAACCCGCACCCCACGATTCTCGTCACCGAGAACATTTTCCAGTGGCACCTCGACGTCGGTGAAGATCAGTTCTGCGGTGTTGGAACCGCGCATGCCAAGCTTGTCGAAGTGTGGGCCGCTGGAAAAACCTTTCATCGTCCTTTCGATAATGAAAGCAGTGATGCCCTTTGCTGCTGCTGAAGGATCGGTCTTGGCATAGACAACCAATGTATCCGCGTCCGGTCCGTTGGTAATCCAGTATTTGGTACCGTTCAGCCGGTAGTGATCCGTACGCTTTTCTGCTCGCAGGGACATGGACACGACATCGGATCCGGCACCGGCTTCAGACATCGCCAAAGCGCCAACATGCTCGCCGGTAATCAGCTTTGGCAAATATCTGCTTTTTTGTGCGTCTGTTCCATTAAGCTTGATCTGGTTGACGCACAGGTTGGAGTGGGCACCATAACTGAGGCTGACGGAGGCCGAGGCGCGGGCAATTTCCTCCACGGCGACTGTGTGGGCCAAATATCCCATATCGGCACCGCCATAGAGTTCCGGAACTGTGATCCCCAAAAGTCCGAGTGACCCCATTTCAGACCACAGCGATGGTGGAAAGGCGTTTGTGCGATCAATCTCTGCCGCAATAGGCTTCACCCGGTCCTGCGCCCAGCGATGAACCGTTTCGCGCAATGCGCCGACGTCTTCGCCAAGCTCGAAGCTCATGGCGCTGCTGAACATGAAACAGCTCCTCCGGTTTCAGGCACTTCCTCGACCGCTCTCCCAGCGATCTCGGCTATCAATTACCGGCTCTTCCCTGCGTTAGATTTGGCGCAAATCGAGCTGGTTTTGACATGCTATGTCGGAATGGCTGTTGATGCCAACCTTGATTGCATTTTTAGGGGCCACAGAAAAATGATTACAGAATCACGCAATCGTCACTAGCTGAATCGATTATATCTTCTTATGAGAACTCGCCGAACATAATTGACAGCTAGGCAAATGCGTTTTGCCATTCTTTTGCCTTAATTGCGTCACGATTGCGTCGACTTTGAACCCGTTTTTGTGATCATTTGCAAACAAGATGAATTTTTCTTCATAAATTTAGAGACATTCAGTGTCTTTTTGAGTGTGCGTCGCCGCAATTTTATTGCGGTGCACAATAGCTGTTTTTGCTTTTAAGCTTGGTCTTCGTTGCGGATTCATCTCGAATTTTGCCGTATTGGAGCAAGCTATAAGAATAAATGAAATGTAGGCGGCCCTTTAATACATAAGGAAACACCGTCTTTGCGGGTAAGCCGCAAGATCTGCCACGTGGCGTTGTTGTTTATCGGTATTTTAATATTATTGACCGTTCTTTTGTGAGTATTTTCGGAAATGCCTGAGGGCAAGACTAAGGCGCAGTGCCTCATAAAAAATTTAAAAGCACCAAATTCTCGTCACAGCCTTACGGAATGATCTAACTCGAATTGACGCGCCCAACGGGTACCGACCATCGCAAAACATAAATGGAGTCCTCTCTATGAAGTCCGCGACTCGATCGGCTGTTTCGCCGCTTAGTAGCTCAGATGAATTTGATATGAGCTTTCCGATCGGAGGAATCGCTAAACGCAGCTTTGACGTTTCGTCAGCCCTGCTAGCACTCCTCATACTCAGCCCGATCTTTCTTATGATCATGGCTTTGGTGAAATTCTCTGACCGCGGCCCTGCCTTTTATGGGCATCGCCGCGTCGGACACAATGGACGCACATTCCATTGCCTAAAGTTCCGCACGATGGTGACGAATGGCGATGAAGTGCTGCGACAGTACCTTGCAGCCAATCCTGAAGCTGCAGAGGAATGGAAAGCGACGCGCAAACTCAAGGACGATCCCCGCGTAACGGCGATCGGCAATGTTCTGCGCAAGCTCAGCCTCGATGAACTTCCGCAGCTCATCAACATCATTCGTGGTGAGATGAGTGTCGTTGGTCCCCGTCCGGTGGTCGACGAAGAGCTGAATTACTATGAGAATGCTGCTTCCTATTATCTCAGCACGCGCCCAGGCCTGACGGGTCTTTGGCAGATCAGTGGTCGCAATGACGTGTCCTACAAGGAACGCGTCGACTTCGATACGCATTATGTGCGTAACTGGTCGATGATGCAGGATGTTTCCATTATCTTCAAAACCATTCCCGCTGTGTGCATGTCACGCGGCAGCTATTGAACCATTTCCGTTCTCTGGCGTTTTTGCAGCATTAAATTATTGCGGCTACTCATGAGTGGCAATTGCGACCAGCTTCAAGGCTGGTCGTATCCGACCGTGTGTATGCGGTCGTAAATATGGAGTTCAATATGGTTGGCAGTGCCGCCGGATTTTCCTTGAATGTTGCCTGGCGCAAGTTCCCTGCGCTTATCGTTGCTGCCTCCCTCTTCGCAGCAAGCCCGTTCCAAGCCTTCTCTCAAGACAATCAATACCGTCTCGGCACTGCAGACAAGCTTCGCATACGCGTCGCCGAATGGCAGCCCGCCGATGGTACCATCCGAAACTGGGAAGCGATCAACGGGGATTATTCGGTCGGCGCTTCCGGTTTCCTGTCTCTGCCCTTTATCGGGCAACTGGATGTGGCCGGTAAGACCACAGGTGAAGTCGGTGAGCAGATCGGAGCGCAGTTGCAAAGCAAGTTCGCGCTTCGCAATCTTCCATCTGCGTCCGTCGAGGTCTCTCAATTCCGCCCTGTATTTCTCACGGGCGATGTGCAGCAGCCTGGCGAATATCCCTACGCACCCAATCTTACCGTCTTGAAGGCTGTCAGCCTGTCCGGTGGTTTGCGCCGGTCGGATGCAGGACAGCGCTTTGCCCGTGATTTCATCAACGCACGGGGCGATGCCGCCGTTTACGACGACCAGCGTGGTCGCCTTCTGGCAAGGCAGGCGCGGCTTCAGGCCGAGGTTCGCGGCGACACGGAAATCAAGAAGACACCTGCGCTCGAAAAGATCGTCAACATCGATGCGCTTCTGGAAAGCGAAACCGCTCTTATGAAATCCCGCACCGAGCGCTATACGCTTCAGTTGAAGGCCCTAACCGATCTGCGCCAACTTCTGGAAACGGAAGTCGAATCCCTGCAGAAGAAATCGGAAACGCAGAACCGCCAGCTGCAGTTGGCCAATGAGGACCGCGAGAAGGTCAATCGCCTGAACGAACAGGGTCTTGCCCTTGCCCAGCGTCGCATTTCCGCGGAGGAGCGCGCCGCCGAGGTGGAGTCCACACTTCTCGATATCGATACGTCTTCGCTCCGCGCCAAGCAGGACATCAACAAGGCCACACAGGACGAGATCAATCTGCGCAATGATTGGGTCGCTCAGCGCTCCAAGGAATTGCAGGACACGGAAGCCGAATTGCAGAAACTGAACCTGCAACTGGGCACAAGCCGTGAACTGATTTCCGAAGCGCTGGCGCAATCTGCGGAAGCCATCCGCTTTGATCCATCGGGCAAGTCGGCAACCATCACCTACATCATCGTGCGTGAGGAAGAGGGCAAGGCCAAGGAAATCAAGGCCGATGAAACGACGTCCATCCAGCCCGGCGACGTGATAAAGGTGTCATCAGAAATTCTGATGCAGTGAGGCCAAAGCATGCGGATTGCCAAGTCGGCTCTGATCGATCCGGATAGAAATGGTCTTTACGGAACGGCGGCGGTAGCGCTGTCGTTCTTTGTCTTCGCCTATTCATCCAAGTTCGGTATGATCTCGGTGCTCGCCTATTATGGCGTGTGGCTGCCGCTTGTTGTCGTGGATTATCGTCGGGTCCTTGGAAATTACTTCAAATATCTCTGGATTCTTGCTTTTGGAATTCTGGCAATCCTTTCCAGCTTCTGGTCGGACGCCATGTCTGTCACCCTGCGCGCCTCCATTCAGTACATGACGCACATCGTCTGCGCGCTGATTGCCATGCGCGTAATTTCGATAAGGACACTGACGCGCGGCGCGCTGATCGGCATCATCGTTGTTCTCTTATATTCGTTGCTGTTCGGGCTTTATCTGTTCGACGCTTTGGATGGTACCGTGAGTTTCGTCGGTGCATTTTCTTCCAAAAACCAGCTCGGTTTCTATGCCTCTCTCGGGGTCATCTTTGCGGCATCTTCAGTTTTGGTGTTGCGGCAGCGTGATGTGTTTTGGCTCGGTGTAGCCGGCATGGCTGGCTTGCTTTCGGCCTATTGCCTGCTTGCGTCGCAATCGGCCACGTCTGTCATTACCACGGCTGCGGTTGTGGCAATGATCATCGGCTTCCTGCCCATGAACATGCTGTCTCCCGCCAACCGAAAGATGATCTTTCTGGCGCTGGTGGGTGTTGGCGGCCTCGTTGTCGTGGCGTCGTTGCAATTCGGTTTGCTGGATGCTGTGCTCGGTATTTTCGGCAAGGATTCCACGCTGACAGGTCGTACCTATCTGTGGCAGCAGGGTATCGAAGCGGCCAAGGCCTCTCCCATTCTGGGCGTTGGATATCAAGGCTTCTGGGTCATGGGCTTTTACGATGCTGAGCGCCTCTGGGAGGATTTCTTCATCACCACACGCACAGGCTTTCACTTTCACAACACCTATATCGAAACGGTTGTCGAAAACGGCTTTGTTGGAATGATCCTGCTGGCAATGGTGCTTTACGGCACATTGCTCGGTCACTTGCGGTCCATTCTTGTGAAAAGAGATGATCCGCAAGGGCTCATATTGTGCGCGCTATGCGCGCTCTTCGTGGTGCGGTCCTTTGTGGAAATCGACATCATATTCGCCTATCAGATTGGCTCGTTCCTGCTTTATTATGCAGCGGGCAAGCTGACATTGCCTCAACATGCGATGGTCAGTGCCCGTGCATTCCCCGGCGTCAACATGCGCCCCATTACCGGTCCTGATCCTCACAGGATGTAGCTCGTCTTCCTTCTCCACAAATGAATCATAGCGGTTGTTGACTCTTTGCCGAAAAAGGAACAAAAAGTGAACAATTAGTTTTTCAGCGTCAATGCTCTGTAGAAATCTGTGTCATGCATAAACGCGCCGAACAGCTTGTTGTGGAAGAATTGCGGGAAAGGCTGGAGCGGATCACGCAAGGCCCGGCCCGCCACCAGGAGATTCTGCCCTTCGGTGTTCCCGCCCTTGATGACCATCTGCCGGGCGGCGGTTTGAAGCTTGGCAGCCTGCATGAGGTCAGCGGCGGCGGCAATGGCGCGGTGGATGGTGCAGCATCGGCCCTGTTTTCGGCAGGCATCGCTGCGCGTGTGAAAGGCAAAATCCTGTGGTGCGTGACGCGGCCTGATCTGTTCATGCCTGCCTTGACGCAGGCAGGCCTGTCGCAAAACCGGCTGATCATCGTGGAGTGTCGCGATGAGAAGGGCGTGCTGGATTGTTTCGAGGAAGGCCTGCGCTGCAACGGCTTCGGGGCCGTGGTGGGAGAGATCTCGAAGCTGCCGATGAACACGTCCCGGCGTCTGCAACTGGCGGCGGAAGCCTCCGGTGTCGTAGGCCTTGCCATTCGCCGCTGGCGTCATCCATCCGGTGCCGTGGAGTTTGGGCAGCCGACCGCTGCCGTGACCCGCTGGCGTATTTCCGTGCGGCCCTCCACGCCGTTACCCGTGCAGGGAGTAGGGCGGGCGCGCTGGTTTCTGGAGCTTTTGCGCTGTCGTGGTGGCGAATGTGCCGATTTTGAAGTGGAAGCCTGTGATGCAAAGGGTCGTCTCGCTCTACCTGCCGACATGGTCGACGGATCGATACCGCAGGGCGCTTGGCAAACAAGCGCCAGCGCTTGATAGGCCAGTCGTGATGATTGCCAGACAGGGAAGCCGACGCGTCATTGCAGCGCAGGATGCAGCCGCAACGGCAGTGGGCCTGCGGCTCGGCATGCCCGTCAGCAAGGCGCAGGCCATCATTCCCGGCCTCATCGTTGAGGAATTGCAGGCGGCTGACGACGCCAAGGCACTGCGCGATCTCGCCTTCTGGTTTCTGCGCATCTATGCGCCCATCGTCGCGCCCGATCCGCCCGATGGTCTGGTGCTGGATACGACAGGCGCAGACCATTTGCATGGCAACGAGAACCTGATGCTGACCGGCATGGTCAACCGCCTGCACGGGCTTGGCTTTACCGCGCGCGCTGCGATTGCCGATAGCTGGGGGGGCGCGCATGCGCTTGCCCGTTTTGGAAAACAGCCTGTGACCATCGTGCCGCAACATGGGGCCGCCGCCGCACTCGCCGCTCTACCCTTGGCGGCACTGCGCCTTGAGCCGAGGATTGTGGCCGACCTGAAAGTGCTGGGGTTTCGCACCATTGCAGAGCTGATGGCCACGGCGCGAGCGCCGCTTACCCTGCGGTTCGGTCCGGAAATCGGGCGCAGGCTGGATCAGGCCCATTGCCTGCTGTCAGAACCCATCGAGCCGATCCGCATCCCGGAACTGGTCGAGGCCTTCCGCTTCTTTGCCGAACCGATTTCCGCTGCCGAGACCATCGCACGATACACCGAAAAGCTCGTTCGCCAGCTTTGCATCGGGCTGGAAAAACGCGGTCTTGGGGCCCGGCGTGTCGATCTTGTCCTGCACCGGGTCGATAGCGGCTTGCAGGCCATCCGTGCGGGAACGTCGAAGCCGGTTCGCGATGTCAAACAGCTCACCCGCCTCTTGTGCGACCGGATCGATACGATCAATCCCGGCTTCGGCATCGAGAAAATGACGCTGACGGCAACGCACGCGGAAGCGCTGGTGCTGGGGCAGGCGCGTTCCACCCTGCTGGATGATGCGAAGGCTGATATCGGCGAAACCGTGGATGTCATCATCAACCGCGGCCACAAGGTCTATCGTTACGCCGCTGTCGCCAGCGACGTGCCGGAACGTTCCGTGCAGATGGTAGCCGCCCAATCTGCTGATGATGCCCTCGGCTGGCCGGACCACTGGCCACGCCCGGTGCGCCTTTTTGCCCGCCCGGAACCGATCCAGACCATGGCGCTGCTGCCGGACCATCCACCCAAAAGTTTCACATGGCGCGGCATCCGCCGTCTGGTGAAACGCGCCGATGGGCCGGAGCGCGTGTTCGGCGAATGGTGGAAACGCGACCGCGAACAGGCCGCCGTTCGCGATTATTTCATGGTGGAGGATGAGAGCGGCGAGCGTTTCTGGATTTTCCGCGCCGGCGATGGCGAACACGCCAATACCGGCTCTCAGCTTTGGTTCCTACACGGGCTATTCGGATGAGCGCCCATTACGCCGAACTTCAGGTCACGTCGCATTTCTCGTTTCTGCGGGGCGTCAGTTCCTGCGAGGATTTGTTCGCGCAGGCAAAAGCCCTCGGCATCGAGGCGCTGGGCATCGTGGATCGCAACAGCCTCACCGGCATCCCCCGCGCCCATGAGGCGGCAGAAAAAACCGGCATCCGGCTCGTCGTCGGGTGCAGGCTCGACTTGGAAGATGATATCTCCGTGCTGGTCTACCCCACCGATCGCGCCGCCTATGGTCGATTGTGCCGTCTGCTCACCCACGGCAAGAAAGATGCGGCAAAGGGCAAGTGCGATCTGAGTTGGCGCGATCTGGTGACCTATGGCGAGGGGCTGCTGGTCATCTTCCTGCCAGACCTTGTGGATGACGCCCTGTCTATCCGGCTGCGGCGCTTGAAAGCGGATTTCGGGGATCGCGCCTATGTCGCCATGAGCCTGCGCCGCCGCCCGAACGATCATGTCCGCCTCTACGATCTCTCACGCATGGCGCAGCGCATCGGTGTTGCCACCGTGGTTACCAACGACGTGCTGTTTCACGAACCGGAACGCCGCATGCTGCAGGATGTCGTCACCTGCATCCGCCACAATTGCACCATCGACGATGCCGGTTTCCGGCGGGAGCGACACGCCGACCGCTACCTGAAACCGCCGCAGGAAATGCACCGGCTATTTTCCGCCTATCCGGGCGCTCTCAGGCGAACGCTGGAGATTGTGCGGCGGTGCACTTTTTCTCTCAAGGAACTGAAATATCAATATCCTGAAGAAAATATTGAGCCGGGATTGAGTGCGCAGGAAGCGCTTGAGAAATACGTCTGGGATGAAGTGCCGGAAAAATACCCGGATGGTCTGCCCGAAAAGGTGGAAAAGACCCTCAAACATGAGTTGGCGATCATCGCCAAGAAGAAATATGCCCCCTATTTCCTCACCGTGAATGCCATCGTCCGTAAGGCACGAGAAATGGAGATTCTGTGTCAGGGCCGTGGCTCGGCGGCCAATTCTGCCGTTTGTTTTGTATTAGGCATTACCGCCATAGATCCGAAGGAAAGCGACCTTCTGTTCGAACGCTTCGTCTCGGAAGATCGTGATGAGCCGCCGGATATCGATGTCGATTTCGAACATCAGCGTCGCGAAGAGATCATCCAATGGATTTACAATCACTATGGGCATGACAAGGCAGCACTCTGCTCCGTCATCAGCCGATATCGTGGTAAAGGCGCCATTCGCGATGTTGGCAAAGTGCTGGGTCTGCCGGAGGACCTAACCAAGCTCATGTCCTCGCAAATCTGGTGGTGGACGGAGGATGCGGGTGAGAAGGAAGCGAAGGACCTCAACATCAATCTGAATGATCGTCGGGTGCAACTGGCCTTCGATCTTGCCCGCCAACTGATCGGAACGCCCCGTCATTTCAGCCAGCATCCCGGTGGTTTCGTTCTGACCCATGACCGACTGGATGAACTCGTTCCCATCCTGCCTGCTGCGATGAAGGGCAGGCGCATTATAGAGTGGGACAAGGACGATATCGAAATCGTCAGGTTCATGAAGATGGATTGTCTGGCGCTTGGCATGCTGTCCTGCATGCGCCGTGCGTTCGAGATGTTGACGGAGCGGAAGGGCAAGACATTCGGACTGACCAGCATCGAAAATGGTGACGGTGCTACCTATGACATGATCTGCAAGGCTGACACGATAGGCACGTTCCAGATCGAAAGTCGCGCCCAGATGTCCATGCTGCCGAGGCTGAGGCCGCAGGAACTCTACGACCTCGTCATTCAGGTAGCGATTGTGCGTCCCGGTCCCATTCAGGGCAATATGGTGCACCCCTATCTCAAAAGGCGGCAGGAAAAAGCACAGGGGAAAACAATCGAGTATGAGCACCCCATGCTCAAACAAGTCCTTTGGAAGACGCTGGGTGTCCCGCTCTTTCAAGAACATGCCATGCGGCTCGCCATTGATTGTGCAGGCTTTTCTGCCAATGAAGCCGACCAGTTGAGGCGGGCAATGGCGACCTTCAAGAATGTTGGAACGATTGCCAATTTTGAAAAGCAACTGGTCAGTGGCCTCATCAAAAACGGCTTTCCTGAAGAGTTCGCGAAACGGCTCTTCGAGCAGATCAAAGGTTTCGGCAGCTACGGTTTCCCGGAAAGCCACGCGGCCTCCTTCGCGCTGATTGCCTACGCGTCCTCTTGGGTAAAATGCCACCACCCAGATATTTTCTGCGTCGCTCTTTTGAACTCGCAACCCATGGGCTTCTATGCCCCGGCTCAGCTGGTCCGCGATGCGCAAAATCACGGTGTCGTCGTGCGCCCGGTCTGCATCAACACCAGTCGTTGGGATTGTGCGCTGGAGGAGAAAGTCGGGCCTGAGCGAAATGCCGTGCGGCTCGGCATGTGTCTGGTCAAGGGGCTGTCCAACAAGCGCGCGGGCGATATCATCGCGTGCCGTGAGGACCGGCCGTTCGTTTCCATTGATGATTTATGGCGCAGGGCCGGTGTTCCCGTCGATGCGCTGGTTGCCCTTGCCGAAGCCGATGCGTTTCTGCCATCGCTTGGCCTCTCCCGCCGTCAGGCTCTGTGGGCCATCAAGGCGTTGCGGGATGAGCCGCTGCCTTTGTTTGCGGCGGCGGCCACGCGCCAGAACAGCGTGATTGCGGAACTGAGCGAGCCGGAGGTTGCCCTGCGGCCCATGACGGCTGGCGGCGAGGTAGTGCAGGATTACGGCCATGTCGGGCTGACGCTGCGCCAGCATCCCATGGCCTTCCTGCGCGACGATCTTTCCCGGCGGCGCATCACCACCTGTGCGCAGGCCGTCAATGCGAAAGACGGACGCTGGCTGGAGGTGGCAGGGCTGGTGTTGATCCGCCAGCGGCCCGGCTCGGCCAAGGGCGTCATCTTCATGACGCTGGAGGACGAGACGGGCATTGCCAATGCCGTGGTCTGGGTCAAAACCTTCGAGAAATTCCGCCGGGTCATTCTCTCGGCTGGCATGGTTGGCATCTACGGCAAGCTACAGCGCGAGGGCGAGGTCGTGCATCTTGTGGCCCATCGCGTCACCGATCTCTCGGATGTGCTGAAGAGCGTCGGCGAAAGGGAGGGACCGTTTCCGCTGCCGCATGGCCGGGGCGATGAGTTCCATCACGGCATTCCACCGGAAGACCGACGCCGCATGCCGAAACGGTCAGACATTCAGGACGATGGCGAAGACCACATCACCGTCAAAGGCCGCAATTTTCATTGAGGCTTCTGATGCTCACTCGGAAATCGCGTTCTTGATCCGGTCCTTGCCCACCAGAATGACCTGCCGCATGGCTTTGATGGCAGCATCTTCATCGCGTGCGGCAATGGCGTGAACGATGCGCAGATGGTTGGAGGCGATTTCCGAAATCGTTTCGGGCGATGATGCGGGTGACGAAAGCTGGAAGGAAATGGCCAGTGCCGCCTCGATCAGGCCGCTGGCAGAGCGCATGAACGGATTGCCGGAAATGCGCGCGACCGCCAGATGAAAGTCCAGATCGACCTTCGCAATGCTTTCAGGAGTGTGGTTCACGTTATCGAATTGCGCGGCGATGGTGTAGAGCGAGACGATGTCTTCGCTGGAGGCGTGGCGGGCGGCAGCCGCTGCCGCTGCGGGCTCCAGTGCCAGCCGGATGTCGGCCAGATGATTGATGAATTCGGGGTCCAGCCCGGCGTCGCAGCGCCAGCCCAGAACGTCGGGGTCGAAGAAGTTCCAGCTGGATTTTTCCAGAACACGCGTTCCGACCTTGGCTTTGGGCTCCACAAGGCGTTTGGCTGCCAGCGTCTTCATCGTTTCCCGCAGAACGGTGCGCGAAACGCCGAAGCGTAGGGAAAGCTCCGCATCGTTCGGCAGAAGCGATCCTTCGGGGATGCGACCGGAGACGATGGCGCTGCCGAGTTCAGCCACGACATGCGCGTGGCTGCTACGCCGCTTTCGTCCGGTAATCGTGGTTTCCAGCAGCCCCAATCAATGCCTCCGCTTCCGTTATGCCGGATGTCCCCCGGCCAATCGTCTGTTTGAATACCAGATGATTGTGCGTTGCAACACGATGAATATGAACAATAGTATGCCGATGACGATTTTCGTCCACCAGGACGACAGCGTGCCCTCGAAAACGATATAGGTCTGGATAAGCCCCTGGATCAGCAGGCCGATGAAGGTGCCTGCCACCAGCCCGGTGCCGCCCGTCAGCAAGGTGCCGCCGATGACCACGGCTGCGATGGCATCCAGTTCCACGCCCACCGTTGCCAGCGAATAGCCTGAGGAGGTGTAGAGCGTGTAGACAATGCCCGCTAGCCCGGAGAGAAAGCCCGATAGTGCATAGATGCCAATGATCGTCTTGCCGATGGGAACGCCCATCAGTTCCGCCGATTGCTGGTTGCCGCCGAGCGCATAGATATTGGCGCCAAAGCGCGTCCGGCTTGCCACGAAGATGCCAACGGCAAAGACGATTAGCATCAGAATAGCCAGCGCCGTCAACCGCCCACCGCCGGGAAAGCGGAAATAGAAGCCCTGAATGGCATCGATGACGGGATGCGAGATCGGCACCGAATCCGTCGAGATGAGATAGGCCGCACCACGCGCCAGAAACATGCCCGCCAGCGTCACCACGAAGGGCGGGATCGTCAGAAATCGGATCATCGCGCCCATCAGGCAGCCGAACAGGGTGGAGATGACCAGCACGGCGGCGAAGGCCACCAGCGGGTGGACATTATAGGTGCCGACCAGCACGGCCACAAACACGCTGGTAAAGGCAATGACTGAACCGATGGACAGGTCGATGCCACCGGACAGGATGACGAAGGTCATGCCGACGGAGGCGATGCCGAGAAAGGCATTGTCCGTCAGAAGATTGCCAACGACGCGGGTGGAAAACATCGCGGGATATTGCATCACGCACAGCACATAGGCGACGATGAAGACCGCGAGTGTCGTCAGAAAGGGCAGGTTGCGGGTGTGGATCATCGCGCGGCTCCCTCATGGTTCACGGGTTTGGCGTGCGGGGCAGGGCCATCGGGCTTTCGCGATCTGGCAAAGCCGATAAAGGTGCCGATGGCAGGGGATTGCAGTGTCAGCACGATGATGATGATGCCCGCCTTGATGATGAGGTTGAACTCCGGCGGAAAGCCGGACACGAGAATGCCTGTGTTGATCGTCTGGATGATCAGGGCGCCGATCAGCGAGGCAGTGATGGAGAAGCGCCCGCCATTCAGAGATGTGCCTCCGATCACCACCGCGAGGATGGCATCGAGTTCCAGCCAAAGCCCGGCATTGTTGGCATCCGCACCCCTGATGTCGGCGGTCACGATCAAGCCCGCGACGGCGGCGCAAAGGCCTGAGACGGCGTAGACGAAGAACAGCAGGAAGCGGGCTCTAACACCGGCCAAGGCTGCGGCGCGACGGTTGACGCCGGTCGCTTCGATCAGAAAGCCGAGTGCAGATTTGCGCACCAGAATGCCGATCAGTAAGGCGGTCAGCACCCAGATGATGATCGGCATCGGAATACCCGCGAAGGAGCCGGAGCCGAGGGCAGAAAAGCTGTCATTGTTGAAGGTCAGAATGACGCCTTCGGTAATCAACTGGGCAATGCCACGCCCCGCGACCATCAGAATTAGGGTGGCAATGATCGGTTGAATGTCGAGGATGGCGACGAGAATGCCGTTCCAGATGCCGCAGGCAATACCGACCGCCAGCGATACGGCAATCACGACCGGGATCGAGTGACCGCCGCTGATCAACATTGCCGCAACCGCGCCGCAGATGGCAATGACCGCGCCGATGGAAAGGTCGATGCCCTTGGTGGCAATGACCAGCGTCATGCCTATGGTCAACAGCGCCACGGGTGCGGCACGCACCAGAATGTCGATGATGCTGCCATAAAGGCGTCCGTTCTGGAACGAGACGTTCAGAAAACCGGGCGAGATGGCGGCGATGGCGCCAAGGATGATGACGAGGGCGACAAGCTGGGGTGCCAGCCGTTTCAGGCGCTTGGTGACAATATTCATCATGCGGCCTCCGTTCTGGCGGCACTGGCAATGGCTTGCATGATATTGTCAGCCGTCACGTCTTCTCCCTTGAGTTCGGCCACATGGCGGCGATCGGACAGCACGATGACGCGGTGCGCCACAGCCGTCAGCTCTTCCAATTCCGACGATATGACGATGAGCGACATGCCTTGCGAACAGAGACGCTCGATCATTTTCAGGATTTCCGCATGCGCACCGATATCGATGCCGCGTGTGGGTTCGTCGAGAATGAGCAGCCTTGGATCGGTCGCCAGCCAGCGTGCAAGGATCGCTTTCTGCTGGTTGCCACCGGAGAGAAACTTGATAGGCCGTTCGCGATCCGCCGGGCGGATGTCGAGCGATTTGATGAAGCCATCCGCCAATGCGGCCTTTTGCTTGTGCGAGAGCGGGCGCATCCATCCCTGTCGGGCCTGCAGGGCAAGGGCGATATTATCCGCCACGGAAAAATCACCGATAATGCCGTCCGTCTTTCGTTCTTCCGGGCAGAAGCCGAAACCGTTGTCGATGGCGGCTTCCGGTGAGGTGATGGCAACGGCCTTGCCGTCGATGCTGGCCTGTCCGCCATCCGGCTTATCGATGCCGAACAGAAGGAACGCCGTCTCGCTGCGGCCCGATCCCAGAAGCCCTGCAATGCCGACGACTTCACCGGGGCGCACGTCGAGATCGAAAGGCTCGACGCTACCGCGCTTTCCGTAACCGGTAAAGCGAATGGGTGCTTCGCCCTCCACCACGGTTGCTTCCGGGGCCTGGCGATCATGGGTCACGCTTTGCAGCTCCCGGCCCAGCATCATGGAAATGAGTTCGCCGCGCGGCAACTCGGAAATGGTGCGGGTGCCGACAAGCTTGCCGTTGCGCAAAACCGTCACGCGGTCGGCAATGTCGTAGACCTGATTGAGAAAGTGGGTGATGATAACGATGCCCAGCCCCTCGGCGCGCAACTGGCGCAGCACGGTAAACAGCATCTCGACTTCGTGGTTGTCCAGACTGGCCGTCGGCTCGTCCAGCACCAGAACTTTGCCGGAGAGGTCGACGGCGCGTGCAATCGCGATGATCTGGCGGATGGCGACCGAGTAGCTGGAAAGCAGGGCATCGACATTGATCGAAAGCCCGTAGCGCGCCAGAAGCTTCTGTGATCTCACGCGCATTTCGCGCCGGTCGATCAGGCCGAAACGGCGGGGCTGTCTGCCGAGAAACAGGTTTTCGGCAACCGTCAGGTTCTCGAGAAGATTGACCTCCTGATAGACCGTTCCGATGCCGAGGTTCTGTGCTTCCGCGACATTCGCAGGGGAAATTTCGCTTCCCTCCAGGCGTATCGTGCCACGGTCCCGGTTGTAGACACCGGTCAATATTTTGATGAGCGTCGATTTCCCAGCGCCGTTTTCACCGAGCAGCGCATGCACTTCACCGCGGTTGAGCGATATGTCGACATTATCGAGAGCAGCGATGCCGAGGAACGATTTTCCAATGGCGCGCGCTTCCAGAAGGGGGCTGGCTTCGGACATGGTATTTTCCTGCACGGACAGTAAGGAAGGAACGGCGGTCGCCCGCCGTTCCCGAAGTTGGAAACCGGCTTAGTAGCCCAGTCCCTTCTTCTCCTCGTAAACCTTCATCGGGTCATCAGACGCGGTGTAGAGTTTGGATTCCGTCTGGATCCACTTCTTCGGCTCTTTCTTGTCCTTCAGATACGCGTCGAGCGCATCGAAGGCGGGGCCGGCCATGTTCGGTGTCAGTTCCACAGTCGCATTGGCTTCACCGGCGGCCATGGCCTTGAAGATATCAGGAACCGCATCGATGGACACGACCTTGATATCCGTGCCGGGCTTCAGGCCGGCTTCCTTGATGGCTTGGATTGCGCCGACAGCCATGTCGTCGTTATGGGCGTAGACTGCGCAGATATCCTTGCCGCCGCCTTCAGCCTTGATGAAGCTTTCCATGACTTCCTTACCCTTGGTGCGGGTAAAGTCACCGGTCTGCGAACGAACGATCTTGATGTTGGCATGCGATGCGATGCCTTCTTCGAAGCCCTTCTTGCGGTTGATGGCAGGCGAAGAACCGGTGGTGCCCTGAAGCTCGACGACCTTGCAATCCTTGGAGCCGACATCCTTGGCCAGCCATTCACCGGCAACCTTGCCTTCATGAACCTGATCGGACGTGACTGCTGTCAGATACAGGCTGTCTGGAGCTTCGATCTGGCGGTCGAGAAGGATCACGGGGATCTTCTCTTCCTTGGCTTCCTTGAGAACGGCATCCCAGCCGGTGGCAACGACAGGTGCGATGAAGATCGCATCGACGCCCTGTGCGATAAAGCCTCTGATGGCCTTGATCTGGTTTTCCTGCTTCTGCTGCGCATCGGCAAACTTCAGCGTTACGCCGCGCTTCTCGGCTTGCTGCTTGGTAACGGTCGTTTCAGCCGCACGCCAACCGGATTCGGAGCCGATCTGCGAGAAGCCAACGGTCAGAGATTTTGCGGAAACGCCTGATGCCAGACACACAGAAAAAGCGACAGTAACTGCCGCAATTGCTTTTTTCATCTTATATCCTCCCAGAGATGAATTCGGCTATGACGAGACCGATATGAGCATATAGTATTACCTTTGAAAAGGTGCTTTTCAGTAATTTCTGATGTTGATTTCGCCGCCAAAACGCAGAAAAGCGGAATTTATTGTTATTTTACAATAGAATTAGAGGTCAAAATATTTTCATATGGCTGAACGGATCGGCGTGAGGCTTTACTTGACAAGGCCTTTCCTCACAAAATAGTAATATGAATACCGAGCGCTGATCCGGGGCATTGACCGTCACAGGCAATTGTCGCAGATGAGGGCGGGGCAAAAGAATAATTCAGGGCGGAAATTTCGTGACAATCGTCATCGACTGTTTTCAAAGGACGGGTCGCCTGGGGCGATGTCCTCAGCTGGACGTGGTGCGTGCGCCTGCCCGCCGGGCTCTTTTCTCTGCCGCTCATCACAAGGTCGTCGCAATCCTGTTGTCGTACCCATTCGCCACTTTCGGCTGGAGACCAAAATCATGAAAGACTCGAACAACCTACCCGCAACTCAAGGCAAGGGCGGTAAGCTGCGTTCGCGCGCTTGGTTCGATAACCCTGACAACGCGGATATGACGGCGCTCTATCTCGAGCGCTACATGAACTTCGGCCTCAGCCAGGCGGAACTGCAGTCGGATCGCCCGATCATCGGTATTGCGCAGACGGGTTCCGACCTGTCGCCCTGCAACCGCCACCATCTCGAACTCGCGCATCGTCTGCGCGAAGGTATTCGTGAAGCCGGTGGCATCGCCATCGAGTTCCCGGTTCACCCTATTCAGGAAACCGGCAAGCGCCCAACCGCTGGCCTTGACCGTAACCTCGCCTATCTCGGCCTCGTTGAAGTGCTCTACGGCTATCCGCTCGATGGCGTCGTTCTGACCATCGGCTGTGACAAGACCACGCCTGCCTGTCTTATGGCGGCGGCCACCGTCAACATTCCGTCCATCGCACTTTCCGTCGGCCCCATGCTGAACGGCTGGTTCCGTGGGGAACGCACCGGTTCGGGCACCATCGTCTGGAAGGCCCGCGAACTTCTGGCCAAGGGCGAAATCGACTATGCTGGCTTCGTCAAGCTGGTTGCGTCTTCGGCCCCATCCACGGGTTATTGCAACACGATGGGTACGGCGACCACGATGAACTCGCTGGCCGAAGCACTCGGCATGCAGTTGCCGGGCTCTGCCGCTATTCCGGCACCGTATCGTGACCGTCAGGAAATTTCCTACCTCACCGGCCTGCGCATCGTCGAAATGGTCAAGGAAGACCTGAAGCCGTCCGACATCATGACGAAGGATGCCTTCATCAACGCCATCCGCGTCAACTCGGCCATCGGCGGCTCCACCAACGCGCCGATCCATCTGAACGGACTGGCGCGCCACCTTGACGTTGAACTGACGGTCGATGATTGGCAGACCTACGGCGAAGAAGTGCCATTGCTGGTCAACCTTCAGCCTGCCGGCGAATATCTTGGTGAAGATTATTACCATGCAGGCGGTGTTCCAGCTGTCGTCAACCAGTTGATGACGCAGGGCCTCATTAAGGAAGACGCGATGACGGTGAACGGCAAGACCATCGGCGAAAACTGCCGTGGTGCGATCATCGAAGACGAAAAGGTCATCCGTCCGTTCGATCAGCCGCTCAAGGAGCGTGCAGGCTTCCGCGTTCTGCGTGGCAACCTATTCTCGTCCGCCATCATGAAGACCAGCGTGATTTCGCCGGAATTCCGCGAGCGTTATCTGTCCAACCCGAACGACCCGGAAGCCTTCGAAGGCAAGGCCGTGGTGTTCGACGGACCGGAAGATTACCACCACCGCATCGACGATCCGTCGCTCGGTATCGACGCCAACACGGTTCTGTTCATGCGCGGCGCAGGCCCTATCGGTTATCCGGGTGCGGCAGAAGTCGTCAACATGCGTGCGCCGGACTACCTGCTCAAGCAGGGCGTCACCTCGCTTCCCTGCATCGGTGACGGTCGCCAGTCCGGTACATCGGGCAGCCCGTCCATCCTCAACGCATCGCCGGAAGCGGCTGCCGGTGGCGGTCTCGCCATCCTTCAGACGGGCGACCGGGTTCGCATCGACGTTGGCAACGGCAAGGCGGACATTCTGATTTCGCCTGAAGAACTGGCCAAGCGTTATGAGGCCCTGTCCGGATCTGGCGGCTATAAGTACCCGGACCACCAGACCCCGTGGCAGGAAATCCAGCGCGGCCTCGTTGGCCAGATGGAAACCGGCGCGGTTCTGGAAAATGCCGTCAAGTACCAGCGCATTGCCCAGACCAAGGGCGTGCCGCGCGACAACCACTAAGTTGGCCACATGAACGTGAAAACCACCGGCAGAATGTCTGCCGGTGGTTTTTTGTTTTGGCTGGGGACGCTATTCAGCGTGCATGACGGTGATATCGCCCTGCCGGGTGATCCTCACGGCGGAGAGCCTTCCGGTCATGAAAGCGCCGGTGTCGACATTCAGCCGGTTGTCGGTCAGCGACACTGTGCGAACTGGCGTATGCCCGTGGACGGTCAGGAAAAGATTGTCCGCACCGGGGTTGGTCTGTTCCTTGGGACGAATCCACAGCAGATGCTTGTCGTCCTGTCTCTGCAAGGGTACGCCGTTCAAAACACCAGCATGCACGAAGCAGAGGCCTGGTACTGCCAGCAGTGATGGCAATGCGGAGATGAAGGCGATGTGATCGCCTGGTATGGCTTCCTGCAAAAGCGCATTCAACTTGCGCGTATCGTGGGGAATCTCTGAAATACCGTAGGAGCGAAGCGTTTCGACCCCGCCGAATTCCAGCCACAAGTGATCCCGGCGCGGATTGCGGAGGAAATCCAGCATTGTCGCTTCATGATTGCCTGCCAGGCAGAAGCGTTCGATATCGCCCGTCATCGGCTTCAAAAGCTCGTGAATGACGGACGAGGATTTTGGCCCGCGATCCACATAGTCTCCCAGCATCACGATCCATTTGGAGCCATGGTGCTGAGCCGCATCATCGAGAATTTTCCGTTGCAGCGCCAGCAGAAGATCGAAGCATCCGTGCACATCACCGATGGCGTAGACGATATCGGGTCTGTCGTGGGAAAATAACTTGCGGCGCATCTCGGGTGCGGACATGTAGGCGAACCTTCTCAAGCGGTGACGGTATGGCCACGAAATCTCCAACAAGCTATGGACCATTGTGCTTAACGCGACATTTACAGGCGTCCTGTTGCGGCACATCTCCCTAAAATGGTCGTTTTTCACATATGACTTGGTGTGGCTACTCATGGACGTTCGGGAGAAAAACATGCCGCTACAGAATCGAGTCGATCCCTTCGGTGACATTCTCGCTCTGCCCCTGCGGGGTCTGTTTACCGGCAATCGCGGCATTATCCATGATCCAGATACGAAAACGCTCACGGCAAAACGCTGGACGTCAAAGGCGTGGCTCGTATGTCGTTGCGATTATAAGGATGTCCGCCGCGAGGTGATGGCGACGCGAAGCTGGACCGAGCTTTTCTTTTTCGACGAAGCCACCGCCTTGGCGGCGGGTCATCGTCCTTGTTTTCAGTGCAGGAAGGACGATGCAGAGGCGTTTCGGGCGGCATGGGCTGACGGTAACGGGACCTCGGTACCATCGGCGCGCAACATGGATGCGGTCCTGCACAAGGAACGCCTTCAGGCGCGTCGCAAACGTTTGAACATGTTGCTCACGCCGCTGGACGAGCTTCCAGATGGCGCGATGATAGCAGCTGCTGGAAAAGCCTATCTGATTGCAGGCGGAAGACCGCACCTGTGGGGCGATGCGCACTACAAGCGGACGGATACGGTGCCGTTTGTCGATGGTTTGCTGACGCCGCCATCTACGCTGCGAACATTGAAGGCTGGCTATCGTCCGCGTCTTCACTCGTCTATCGGTCCGCGCGGGGAGCGCGTCGCAGCATGACCGGCGATCTGTTTCTGGCGCTCGATGTCGAGCAGGCAGCACCCGTGAAGATGGCCGATGGCGCATGGATGTTACCCCGGTACGCCTACAAGGATGCCGCTCAACTCCTAGAAGAGATAGAGCGTGTAGCATCGCTGGCGCCGTTTCGGCACATGGTGACACCCGGCGGGTTTTCGATGTCTGTCGGTATGACCAATTGCGGTTCATTCGGTTGGGTAACCGACCGCCGTGGTTATCGGTACCAAAACACTGACCCGGCCAGCGGCGATATCTGGCCAGCCATGCCGGAAAGTTTTCTGAGGCTTGCCGTTTCCGCAGCCTTGAAGGCGGGTTATCCAGACTTCGCACCCAATGCCTGCCTCATCAACCGTTACGAGCCAGGTGCTAAAATGTCTCTCCACCAGGACAAGGATGAAAAGGATTTTACAAAGCCCATCGTTTCCGTGTCGCTCGGCCTTCCCGCTACATTCCAGTTCGGTGGAAGCAACAGGGGGGACCCGGTGCGGAAGTTTCCCCTCAGTCATGGCGATGTCGTTGTCTGGGGCGGTCCGTCGCGGCTCTTTTATCACGGTATCATGCCATTGAAGGATGGCACTTACGACGGCGTAGGACGTACGCGATATAACCTCACATTCAGACATGCAGCTCTATAAAGCGTCGGAAACGTAATCGCTCGCCTTTATGAAAACCCAGATGTCCTTGCTGATCTCGACGATTTCGGCAATTGACGCTTCCAGCAACTGAATTTCGGCGGCGTCGACCGGCTCGACCTTTCCGTAGCGAAGATGCTTGTCGTCCTCCACCAGCCGCATGAGTTGCGTACTGGAAATATCGCCATGTTCATCGAAGGCATAGATGCAGTGATTATACTTGTTACGCATTTTTGCTTCTTTCTTCAGCCTCGCCATGGTGCCGAGAACGGCTTTCCTGTCGGAGGCTGAGGTCGAGCGAAGCTTTGCGAGGCGTTCGACCAGATCAATGCGGGCGCGGGTGGTGTTCAGCGTCAGAAACACGACGATGGCGGCTTCTTTCTCGACCTTGAGAAGGTGAGCAATAACGTAGATCAGCAGGCTTTCCGTGTTGGTCCACACATAGTTGAGGCGACCAACCAGCAACAAGACGTCAGACATCGCAGCCATTTCGACCCTCCCGCCAAACCATGGCGTCATCATACAGCATCGGCCTGAAAACCGGTAAGGAATTCAGGCCGATGCATGGTTTCGTGGCGGTGGATGCTGACGTCACCGTTCCTTGAACGCGCGCGACATGCTGTCTGTGATCGGCTTGGTCAGATATTCGATGAAGGTTCGCTCGGATGTCTGAATGAGTACATCGGCTGGCATGCCTGGAACCGGGTGGAAACCGTGCACTTTTGCGATTTCTTCGTCCGATATCTGGACGCGCACGATATAGACGTCCTTCACCTGCATGCCTGCATTTTCCTCGATGCTATCGGCGGAAACGTAAAAGACCTTGCCATCAAGCACCGGCGTCGTGCGACGATTGAGGGCCGAGAGGCGGATTGCCGCCGTCTGACCTTCGTGAAGCTGATCGATAGAAGTTCTCAATACCTGCGCTTCCAGAATGAGAGGGACATGGGCGGGGAGGATTTCCATGATCGGCTTGCCCGTTGTGATGACGCCGCCTGCCGTGTGATAGTAGGAGCGGATGACCGTGCCATTCACCGGCGAGCGAATGACAGTGCGATCCAGAACCTGTGCGGCCTCCCGCAATTGCTGGCGAACCCCATCAAGGTCGGCTTCGGCGGTTTCCAGTGCGTCAAGGGCGGCCTGCTTGTTGGAGTTGACGGCAATCACCGCTTCCTGCCGAAATTTTGCGATTTCGGCATCGCTCTGGTTCATTTCTCCATCCAGCCGCGATATGTCGCCCATGGCATCGGCAATGGCGCGTTCCAGAGCCAGCATATCGGTCTTGCGTATCACGCCGTCCTTTGCCAACTTGGCCTTGGAGTCCCGCTCCTGCTCGAGAAGGGATTGCTGACGCTCGAACGAGGCTTTCTGTCCCTGGTAGCCGATGAAGCGGAATTCGAGCGACTTGATGTTCTTTTCGACCAGATTGAGCTGCTCTTCCAGCTTGATCTGTTTGCTGTGAAAAACGACGTTCTGGCTCTGGATGATGGCGTTGACGTCGGCATCGCTTGCTTCGGCCATCACGATATCAGGAACTTTGAATGTCTTCTCTCCCTGGGCTTCTGCCCTAAGACGAGCGACGATCGTTTCCAGTCGCAATCGCTTCAGGTTGATCATGCGTTCGTTGGAGAGCGCAGCGGTCTTGTCGAGCACGACCAGCACGTCACCTTCCTTGACCACATCGCCTTCACTCACCATCATTTCCTTGATGATACCACCTTCCAGATGCTGGATGATCTTGTTGTTGCCGGTGGCCACAAAACTGCCCTGTGCAATGATTGCGGACGCCAGCGGCGCCGTACCCGCCCAGTAACCAAAGCCGCCGAACGAGGCGAAGAGGACGGCGAGACCGGTTATGCTATACATGCGGATGGAACGAGGAACCTCGCTGTACCACTCCGCCTGACCGTGGTCCGCTGCCTTTTGTTTTTTGCTGAAAAGCATGACCTTATCCTTCTATCTGGGGAGATTGCCCGCTCTGTGGACCGCGTTTGCCGGACAGTGCCGCAAGGACCTCGATGCGTTCACCGAACATGGCGACTGAGCCATCTTTCAGCACCATGATCTTGTCGACGCATTGCAGCAGGGAAGGGCGCTGGGTAATCGTGACTGTCGTGATGCCTTGCGTTTTCGCGTGGATCAGGGCCTTTGCCAGCGCCTGTTCGCCCTGGGTATCGAGATTGGAGTTTGGCTCGTCCAGCACCACGAATTTGGGATCTCCGAAGAATGCACGGGCAAGCGCAATGCGCTGCTTCTGCCCACCAGAAAGGGGTGCGCCATCGGCGGCGACAACGGTTTCGTAGCCTTGTGGAAAACCGGCAATCAGCTCGTGAACGTCGGCCAGCACTGCAGCCTGGTAGATTTGCTGGTCCTCGACATCATCACGCATGCGAGAAATGTTGGCCTTGATGGTGCCGGGAAAAAGCTGCACGTCCTGCGGCAGATAACCGATGCTTTCACCGAACTGGCGTTGATCCCAATTGCGCAGATCCATGAGGTCAAGCCGCACATTGCCTGATGTGGGAAGGATGGACCCCACCAGCATCTTGCCAAGCGTGGTCTTGCCGGAACCGGAGTTGCCGATGATCGCCAGCGATTCACCTTTTTTCAGCGAAAATGAGATGCCGTTCAGGATTACTTTTTTCTGGGGCGGTGGCACGAACAGAATGCGCTCCACATCCAGGCGACCTTCGGGGTTTGGCAGGCGCAGGCGTGGGAAGTTGAGTGGTGAGTTGACCAGCAACTGCTTGATGCGGCCATAGGACGATGCGGATTTGTTGAACTGGTGCCAGCCTTCGATTGCGCCTTCGATGGGGGCGAGTGCGCGACCGGAAACGATCGAGGCCGCAATCACCATGCCGCCGGTCAATTCGCCCGACAGCGACAGATGAGCTCCCCAGCCTAGCAGCGCAATCTGGGTAATCATGCGGCAGGCCTTCGAGACGCCAGAAAACATGATGTTACGATCCTGCGCAGCGACATGAGATTTCAGCGATCCAGCCGTTTCGCGGCCCCACATCTTCACTGCCTCGGGTATCATTGCCAGTGCGTTGATGATCTGCGAGTTGCGCGACATGCTGTCGAGATGGAAATTGGCGCGGCTGACATAGCCGTTGGCGTCGGCAAACTGCTTGGCCGTAAATTTCTGGTTCAGCCATGCGATGATGAAAAGCACCGCGCAGCAGGCCATGATGATGATGCCCAGATGTGGATGGACGAGATAGACCACCAGCACGAACAGCGGCATCAGCGGCGCGTCGAGAAAAGCGATCAGAGTTCCAGATGTCAGAAACGAGCGCAACTGCTGGAGATCCTGAAGGATCTGGTAATCCTTCCCGCTGCCGTGAAGGGACGCGCGAGCGGCGGCGCTGAGGATCGGTGCACCGAGCTGGACCTCGAGTTCAACAGCCGTGCGCATGAGGATAAAGCGGCGGATGGAATCCATGAAGGCCTGCAGCAACACCGCGCCGATGACGGCGATGGTCAGCATGACAAGCGTATCCATCGAGCGGCTGGTCAGGACGCGATCGGAAATCTGGAAGAGGTAGAGCGGAATTGCCAGGAGCAGAATGTTGATCGCGATGGTAAACAGCATCACGATGACCATGTTGCGCCGCACGGCAGCAATGCCCTTGGCCAGACTGACGGAAAAGTTGACGGGCTCGCTTCGTTTGTGAAAGGCGCTGTTGTTGCCGCCGCCCCCACCACCGCCTCCGCCATTCAGGTCGGGTTGCCTGCCGTTGCCGCCGCCTCCTGCGCTCACACGCCGCTCGTTTTCCCGGATCGGACCGTCATTGTTGTCGATGGTCTTGACGAAGGGCATTTCAGGGGTGGATTTGAGATCGGTCTTCACCTCTGGCGCATCACGCGATGCAGGTTGGACAGGTGGGATTTCGACCTCAGGGACTGCCCGCGCTTCGATGGTGATTTCGGCTGACGCCGGCGGCTGCCGGTGTGTCTCCGCTTTGGCGGCTGTGCTGGAAAGCTGCCGCAGATTGTCGACCGCCTCGTTGATGGCGGAGATGCATGCCTCTGTGAGATCGTTCTCTCCGTCGTCGCCTTTTGCGCCAGCCATATCCAGCACGCGGCCCTGCTCGATCTTTTCTCTTGAAATATGATCCATTTCAACTGTCCCCTGGAAGGCCGGTCAAGCGACCGCCGTTTGCATGACGTCGACGGGATGGGCTTGTGACCACGACAGATCGTGACCGGAGTTGAAGACCGCGTCGGCGTGATCGTCAACCGGGTGGTCGTCGTGGAGAAAAGCAATGATTTCATTGGCTAGAGGTGCTGGATGCGGTTGCGACGTATCGTTTTCCACAAGCCCGCCTTGAATCAGCACGGCGTCCGAATAGAGATGCCCGGCCACATAGGTCGAGCCGCCGAAACTGTCATAGTCCGTGATTTGCGCCACGTTGACGACTGCATTGCTGCCGGTGTCGATATGAACAGTCGCATTTTCGTTGTTGGCGAGCACCTTGGCTACCGCCTGCGTGACATCATCGGAATCGCCCAGTACGCTGACCTGTTTGATGTAGGTGACATCATAGAGATTGCCGGTGATATAGAGCACGTTGAGACCGGCATAGCCCGCGAAATTCGGGTCGGTCGAAAGCCCGTCGGGCATATGCGGATCGCGCTCGTTGATGGCCTTTGCGGCTTCCATCATGTAATCGGGCATGGTGTCGAAACGGTCGTTGGCGCCGACATTGTGGATCGACGCCTCATTCCATATCAAGTTGCCGCCTGATTGAACCGTGGCACCCGACGATGCGCCGTTCAGTGCGCGGACCCAGTCGTTATCGTACAGGACGGCTGTCTGTGAAATCATGTTCATGTCGAGGACATGGCCACCAACGATGACCAGATCGTACTGCATGCCGATGCCAAGGAAGCTCGCAAGATTGACAGCTCCGTTCCCGCCCGTCAGGACGCTGACATCGGCACCGGATGTCGTCACCGTCATCGTGTCGTTGTCAGTGACGAAATGGTATTGCTCGACCCAGTGAACGAAGGACACATCGCCTTCAACGTAGCTGACGCGCCAGGCCGTCGGAAAAATCGTGGCCTCGGTGGAGCTGTCGGTGTCACCGCCCTTGGTGCCTTCGCCGAAGACGGATCGTTGGAAGGAAGCGATGTTGTTGGCGACGGTGGCAGCGTGATCTTCCCGGGCGAAGCTGGATCCGATCTCGTCTCTGTCGCTATAAATGTAAGACTGGGTGATTGCATCGATCTGGTGATAATCGCCCATGACTGCCATGACCGGCGACATGACGCCGGTGTTGACGACCGACACGATGTTGGCCACGACATTGGCACCCGCTTCGACTTCCAGACTGTTGCCCGCACCGCCATGACTTTCCAGCGGAACGTCGCTTTCTTGTGGGTCCTCGGGCGGTTTGGCGATGCCCCGGTCGGGCATATAATCATCCACGTCAGGCAGTGCGCTGACGGATACGCCATTGACGTAGGTGCCGCTGATGGAATGATCGGCGAGGACGAAGTCCTGCGTTGTGCCCGTGCCCAGTGACGTAACGTCGTTTTCTCTGGCTTCTTCAATGTAATCGTGGAGGGTTTTGGCAACCGCCTGCAAACCTTCATAGGTGTCTGTGCGGTGAAAGCTTTCAAATGGGGTCATGCGAACGGTGTCGGCATAGAATTCCATGGTCCGTTCGGTGGCGAATGTCGTGTCGCGCATCGTGTTTGGACCATCTGTCATGTTGAGATAGTCGTCATCCTGCAACAGCGTGAATTGTGAGACGTGGGCGATCACCGAGCCCGGGCCCTGATAGAGAACGAGTTGAGGCTGCTCCTCATATCCGCCACCATGGCCTGGCAGCCGGTAATGCGGGGCGGTCAGGTCGCGGGATGCAATATCGTGAAGCCTGCGCAGTGCGTCTTCGAAAGACAGAGCCTGATGCGTGCGTGCGTGGCCGAAGTCGAGGTAGCCGGAGCGGTAGCGCACGCCGGGATCGTAATCCAGAAGCGATGTGTCGTAGCTCTGGTCGGTATTTTGCGCATCGTCTGGGCCTGGCAAGGCTGCGTCGTCGTGCAGTCCCTTGCCTTCCACGTAACGTGTCCTCAGCCGCGCCTCATCGATTTCCGTTTCGAATAGCCCGATGAAATGGGCGATCATGTCAGAGATTCTATCCGTATACATGGCTGTCCCTCCTCTTCAGACCCGCTCTGGCCACGCATGTGATGCGCGGTGCTGCCACCCGACGGGATCTACCGGCTGTCCAAACCGGAAACTGCACCGGCACGAGCCGGTGCAGTCTGTTCGATCTAGAAAGTGAGGTCTCAGGAAGAGGC
This sequence comes from Rhizobium sp. Leaf262, assembly GCF_001422245.1. Classification (GTDB taxonomy): domain Bacteria; phylum Pseudomonadota; class Alphaproteobacteria; order Rhizobiales; family Rhizobiaceae; genus Agrobacterium. The sequence goes on along the minus strand of NZ_LMMM01000015.1, from coordinate 217,445 downwards.
GTCTTCGCCGACATGGTGGGAATCGCCACCAATGACGCTGCCTTCGAAGGAGTTGGTGAGAAGGTTTGCACCCTGTACCAGTTCCATATGGAAGCCGGAGTTTGCCAAGATCGCAGAGGCATTTGTCGAGCTGGTGCCCGCTGCATCGTCGCCTGCCTTGAGGTCCCAACCCTTGCCGTCCATCTCCATACCCTGTGCACCATCGGCGTCGCCGCCATTGGCACTCAGGTGGTTCTGGGCGTTCTGGTTGTCCATGCTGAAGTTGTAGGCAGTGTCCTGATCCGCCAGATGGCTGGCCTGAACCAAGCTGAATGCGCTGTCGTTGCCGTCACCGTTCAGCGAGTTGTTGAGGATGTTGTCGACGTCGAGCGAGAAGGAGAAGTCGTCGCCCAGGTTGAACGCGATGTCACCGCCAGCAACGCCCAGATTGCCGATGTCCTTGACATGTTCGATAGTCGAGAAATCGGTGTCGGTCTTGGAGAAGGCGCTGTTGAAGCTGTCGGTCGTGGTTTTGATGTCCGTGTCGGTATCGGTGTTGGAGTAGTTGAAGGTCTTGGTGTCCGTATCCGTATGCGTGATGACCTTCGTATCATTGTCGCTGTACGACTTGCTGTCGTAGCTCCAGTCATAGTCGCTCTTCACGCTGGTGTCCGCGTCGTTGACGTTGACTGTCTTGTTGTTGGAATTGGTGTCGTTGTCGCTATAGCTGGACGACTTGCTGTCATATTCCCAGTCGTAGCTGTTGCCCCGGTTGTCACCATTGTCGGTCGCGACCTGAACTTTGGCATCGACATCCAGATTCTGGCTGTTGTCGTTATAGGTGTTGTCGCGGTTGCCGCCGTTGCCTACGCCCACATTGCTGTCATCGACGTCGCTGTCATTGGTCGATGTGTTGGCGAAGCCCTCTGAAAGCGCGCCGATCTTGGTGATGTCGTCGCCGGCTGGCTGCTGATGATTTCCCATTTCAATTCCCTCCGAAAAAGTTCGGAGCAGCTTTCGGAATCCCTCTCATCTCAAATGGGATTTTACACGCGCTTGCTCCGATGTTCACACATTGCAGATGGACGCATGACGTTTCATCTGCGGTTCAAGACCCGGATTGTCCGGTTGTTGCTTTTGGGAATGCACAAGACGCTGTTACCAACATGCGCATCTCCGGCTCCGCAATCGCAAGCGACTGCAGATTTCATGCTTCTGGTTGTCAGGTCATTTCTCGGTTCGTCAGTGCATCGTTACGCAAACACAGATGATGCAGTGGCTTGGTCCGGTTGCGGTCTGTTGCAACGGGGCCGAATGTGTCCGAGATGGCGGTCGCTTACCAGTTGCTAAATGGGATTAAGCATCTCGTAACCATGCGGCGTCGGTCGAGATTGAGATCGAAAGGATTACAGGTCCATTTGCGAGCATATCAAAGACCTTTTGCGCGAAAATAGTGACAATACCGGTCGCTAAGCGCATCGAAAGGTCGATCTTCTTGCGACCGATGTCGGAGATATGGCAATCGGAAATTATGTCATAATAATTATACAACTGTATAATGTAGTTTTTATACATTTTCTAAGCAGCTGCTTACAAAACAAATTAGGAAAGTGAAAAATTCCCTGATTATTATGCGTTTTCAGCCGCACTAATCCGTTTGGGCAATTTCCTTCCGCTCGATTTCGTACTATTTCTCATGATTAATAAATAACTAAAATATTGGCTGGGGGATGTGAAATACGCCTTTAGCAGGCGCTTCACTGTTTCACCTTGCCTCTACATAGAACAGAGTATCTGCGTAACGCTGTAGGGAGGCGTATATGTTCATGGTCGCATCACGGGTTATAGACGCAAAACACAATAATAGGGCGTTATCTTCAGGGGGCACCATACTCGTTATCGCAAACGAGGATCTGTTTTCCGAATGTCTCGTGGAGGCATTGGGCAAAAAGTTTCCCGCTTGCACGATGTTGAGCACGACGCCATCCGCCTCCATACCCGAGACCCCCATGAGCGACGTCAAACTCGTTCTTCTTTATAAGCTGTCCGGCGCCCGCCTCGGCGATCTGCTGGCGGAAATCCGCGCCAAGCACCCGCTGGCCCGGATCGGGCTTGTCATCGATGCGATCGACATGATCGAGGCTTATCTCAAGCAACTGGTCGAAACCCGCATCATCGATGGCGTGCTGCCTTTGAACCTGCGGCTCGATGTCTTCATGGCAGCGGTCGATCTGCTGATCAAGGGGGGCGAGCATTTCCCGTCCGCACTGCTTGGCAGGCTGACATCGGGTCCCGAGGTCTCGCGAAGCACCGTATATGACACACGCGGCGTGGTCGCCAACAGGGCCGATGCGCTTGCCGCTCGCAAGAATGAGTTTTCGGCGCTCACGACACGAGAGGTTCAGATTCTGGATTTGCTGTGCAAGGGCACCCAGAACAAGATCATCGCGGACCGGCTTCATCTGTCGGAAAACACCGTCAAGGTTCATGTCCGCAACATCTACAAGAAGATGAACGTGCGCAACCGCACCGAAGCCGCGTCGCGTTTCTTCGGCAAGGACGATGCGTCAAATGATGGCAACAGATGGCGCAACTGATCCGGATGACACTGCGGCCCGCAACGCTCGCTTTCCGTTAACCAGCGCCGTATCTCAACTGTTAACTGTAATTGGCTTTATGCGAGTAATGGGTACCTGAGATTTACCTGTCGTTTTCTAAATCCGCCTAGCGTTCCTCTACAACGCAAGATCGGAAAACGACGATGACTAGTTTGCAGAAGTCCAACGAAGCCTACAAACTCGATCAGCAGGCCGAATTCAGTGCCAAGCTGACCGCCGCCCATGCCAAGATCGAGAAAAGATTTCTCGACGGCGGTGCGGTGCTTGTCTCCGTCATGGACATTCTGGGCAGTCTGACAGGCATTCTGGATGAGATGACCGGAACGCTGGATGGAAAAACTGCGAAAGACAACGTCGAAGGATTGCGTAAGACCATAAATGACCTCGCACAATTGCCGAAGACAGAAGAGCGCCGTCAGGCCAGCTTCAAGTCACTGGCGGATATGTGCGAAACCACAGGCGGTCACATCGACGACATCCATGAAACCATTCGATACCTCAAGACCTTTGCAGTGACCGTCAAGATCACCGGCGCGGGTCTTGCCGAATTCGCGGGATTTGCAGACGAGATCCGCGAGCGCATTCAGTCCGGTGCAGACGAAGTTGGGCGCTTTGCCAAAAACCTCGCCGTCATGCGCACGCAACTCATCAAGGCGCTTTCGTTCTCGTCCGGCACGAAGGCCGATTTCGATTCCACCATTCCGCATATCATCAAGGGCCTCACCGAAAACTCGGCGCGCATTTCGCAGCAGCATCAGGAAATGGCGGATATCGCGGCTCAGGCCAAGAAGATTGCCCAGACCATTCAGGGCAAGATCGGCTCGGTTCTTTCTTCGCTGCAGATCGGCGATATCACCCGCCAGCGTATCGAGCATATTCAAAGCATGCTCCAGATTCTGGATGATTTCTTTGCGTCTCCGGAAGGCAAGGCGCTCGACAACAACGAACGGGTGGTCCTGAGAGAAGCCGTGTTGCAGATGGCCAGCGCGCAGATGGATGAAACGGCTGCTGATTTCCACCGTGACTGCGGCAAGATCTTCACCAGCATTTCCAGCTTTGCCGACGATGCTGCGCGCATTCTTTCGCTCCGCGACGAATTGGTCGACAAGACCGTCAATAGCGACAGCAACGTGCTTGCGCTCATGGAGAAGGGCATCGTCGAGGCCTGCGATCTGGTGGCGCGCGTTCAGGAGAGCAGCGCCGACGCCGATGATGTCGTACAATCCGTCACGGATAGCTCGAAGGAACTGTCGCGCGGCATCGAGGTGCTCCGCTCGATCAAGATCGACATTCATTACATGGCGCTGAACTCAAACCTGCGCTGCTCGAAGCTCGGTGATGCGGGTCGTTCTGTCAATGTCGTCAGCGGCGAAATGCGTGTCTTCGCAGGCAAGCTCGAAACGCCTGCCGACGCTATTGTGGAAGAATTGCAGCGCGTCGAAACCATGACACAGCAACTGGCGCAGGAAGGCCGCGGTCTTTCTGCCGATCTCGCAGCTCCCCTGAAAGACGCGCTGGACTGTGTTCGGGTGGCGAAAACCCGGATGGAGACGGGTATCGACGCATTGGCGCAGGAAGGGCAGGCGGTCTTCACCCGCATCAGCTCGGCTGTGGTGACACTGGATTTCGAGAGCGAACTGGGCAATACCTTCAACGAATGCTGTCAGATTGCTGCCCAACTTTCTCAGGGCTTCAACGCTGATGTCTCGGGCTTTGCCGAGAAAATCGAGCCGTTCAGCCAACGTGTCTACAAGCTCTATACGATGTCGCAGGAGCGTGACATTCATCTGCGTTATCTGCCGGCGAATGCGTCGACATCAAGCGCAGCATCCGCGAGCCAGGCAGCCGTTGCGGATGATGACGATCTGTTTGCCGACGCCCTTTTCTAAGGGTGTCAGCAGCACACTGTCCGCGATACCGACAGAAAAAGCGGGAACGAAACCCGCTCAACTCCATTTCCTCCTTGCAGTTTGAAGAAACAAACGGAGGAAGCAGAAATGATTTCTGAAGATAAAATTCGCGAGCATATGGAAGTCCGTTCCGCTGATGGCAGCCATGTAGGCACTGTCGATCATATGGAAGGGAAGAGCCGGATCAAATTGACACGGACCGATTCCGATGATGGCAAGCACCACCTCATTCCACTTGACTGGGTCGACCATGTGGACGCCCATGTGCACTTGAGCAAATCGGCCTCCGACGTGCGAAGCAACTGGGAAACGATGAACTGAGACCGGTTGATAGAATTTCGAAATGCGGCTTTTGGGCCGCATTTTTATTTTTGGAACGTACCCGGCTTATTTATTTCATACGTTCCAATATCGAGACATAGTTGGCAACAGCCGTTCCGCCCATGTTGAAAACGCCAGCCAACCGCGCATCTGGAAGCTGCATGTCGCCTGCTTCATCCACAAGCTGCATAGCTGCCATAATATGCATCGAGACGCCGGTAGCACCGATCGGGTGCCCCTTGGACTTCAGTCCGCCGGAAGGGTTGACGGGCAGACGCCCGTCTTTCTGCGTTGTTCCATCTCTCACGACGCGGTAACCTTCACCTGGCGCTGTCAGACCCATCGCCTCATACTCAAGCAGTTCTGCAATGGTGAAGCAGTCGTGAGTTTCCACAAGCGACAGATCGAAGAGTTCCACGCCTGCCGTTTCCAACGACTTGGCCCAGGCCCGTCTTGCACCCTCGAATGCCAGGGGATCGCGACGGCTGAGCGCCATGATGTCGTTAACCTGCGTCCTTGCCCGAAAGCCTATGGCGCGATGAAGTGTCGCTGCCGTTTCTTCATCTGCGATAACAATTGCAGCCGCCCCGTCCGAAATCAGCGAACAATCCGTGCGGCGTAGAGGTGCCGCGACATAGGGGTTCTTGTCGGAAACGGTGTTGCAGAAATCAAAACCGAAGTCCTTGCGCATATGAGCATATGGATTGGCAGCACCATTCGCGTGGTTTTTGGCGGCAATCATCGCCAGTTCTTCCGATCGGTCGCCGTAACGTTGGAAATAGGCTTGCGCGATCCGCCCAAACTGGCCGGCAAAGCCGCCGTCGATATCGCCTTCCTCGGCGCGGTAGCACGCGGATAGCAGAATATCTCCCACCTCGGCTGTCGGAAGCGCGGTCATCTTTTCTGCGCCGACCACAAGGGCGATGCGTCCGCGACCGGCTTCGATGAAATCCATGGCGCTGTAGAGCGCCGCCGTGCCGGTGGCGCAGGCATTTTCGAAGCGCACGGCAGGCGTGTGGGCCAACCGTTCATCGCCCATGGCAACGAGGGCTGCTTGAAAGTCCTGCTTGGAAAAGCCGTTATTCATGACGCCGACAAAAATGCCGTCAATATCTGTGGCTTCGATACACGCATGCTCCATGGCCGGAGCGAGCACGGAGGCCATGAGTTGCTCGGTGTTCTCAAGCGGCGATTTGCCGAACTGTCCGTGGGCCCAGCCCACGATCTGTGCTTTACCCATCCTCGGTTCCTCCCAAAACCTCAGTGTGTCCTATTCCAAACCTATGATAGCAGCCCGGGAGCCTCCGCGCCCGTTCTTTCGACATATTCCGTATAGCCGCCACCATATTGGTGGATACCCTCAGGCGTCAGTTCCAGCACCCGGTTGGAAAGTGCTGCAAGGAAATGACGGTCATGCGAAACGAAGAGCATGGTGCCTTCATATTCGCCCAGCGCCTTGATCAGCATTTCCTTGGTGTCGAGGTCAAGGTGGTTGGTCGGTTCGTCCAGAACGAGGAAGTTGGGTGGGTCGAACAGCATGGCGGCCATGACGAGACGCGCTTTTTCACCACCTGAAAGCACCCGGCATTTCTTGTCGACATCGTCACCCGAAAAGCCGAAGCAGCCGCAAAGCGCGCGCAACGGAGCCTGTCCGGCCTTTGGGAAACGCTGTTCCAGCCATTGCAAAATGGTGGCCTCGCCATCCAACAGGTCCATGGAGTGCTGGGCAAAATAGCCGAGCTTGACACTGGCGCCGACATTGACGCTGCCGACATCCGGCTCGGCGGTACCCGCAATCAGCTTGAGAAGCGTGGATTTACCGGCCCCGTTGACGCCCATGATGCACCAGCGCTCCTTGCGGCGGATCATGAAATCCAGACCTTCATAGATGGTGCGCTGGCCATAGGCCTTATGCACCTGCTTCAACGACACGACATCTTCGCCGGAGCGCGGTGGCGTCTGGAAGTCGAAGGCCACGGTCTGCCTGCGTTTGGGCGGCTCGACGCGATCGATCTTTTCCAGCTTCTTCACACGGCTCTGGACCTGCGATGCATGCGAGGCGCGGGCCTTGAAGCGTTCGATGAATTTGATTTCCTTGGCCAGCATCGCCTGCTGGCGCTCGAACTGTGCCTGCTGCTGCTTTTCGCTCTGGGCGCGCTGCTGCTCGTAAAAGCCGTAGTCACCCGTATAACTCGTCAGCGATCCCGCATCGATTTCTATGATCTTGTTGACGATACGGTTCATGAACTCGCGGTCATGCGAGGTCATCAAAAGCGCCCCGTCATAGGTCTTCAAAAAGTTTTCAAGCCAGATCAGGCTTTCGATATCCAAATGGTTGCTCGGTTCGTCGAGCAGCATCACATCGGGACGCATGAGGAGAATGCGGGCCAAGGCCACACGCATCTTCCAGCCGCCCGAGAGCTTGCCGACATCGCCGTCCATCATCTCCTGGCTGAAGCTCAGGCCTGCCAGCACTTCGCGCGCACGTCCCTCGAGCGAATAACCATCCAGCTCTTCATAGCGCGCCTGCACTTCGCCATAACGCTCGATGATCTCGTCCATCTGGTCGAGCTGCTCCGGGTCGACCATACGGGCTTCCAGTTCGCGAAGCTCGGTCGCAACGGCACTGACAGGTCCCGCACCTTCCATGGCTTCCGCCACGGCACTGCGGCCCGCCATTTCGCCGACATCCTGATTAAAGTAACCGATGGAGACGTGCTTTTCGGAGGCCACCTGACCTTCATCCGGCTGCTCCTGACCGGTGATCATCCGAAACAGCGTCGTCTTGCCCGCGCCATTGGGGCCGACGAGCCCGACCTTTTCGCCCTTGTTGAGCGCAGCAGACGCCTCGATGAAGAGGATGCGGTGGCTGGCGGATTTGCTGATGTTTTCGATGCGGATCATTGGAGGTAACCGATAAGCTGGAGGATTGGCGTCCCTATGCCATGTCGGGCTCTTACTGTCACCCGATGAATCGCCATGGAAACCTTGTGAAAAATTTTGGAATGGATATTCCATATTGGAGGTGGGATGGAAAATGAGGGAGATGTCATGAATGCAAATGCGGCCCCGGCGACGGTTGAAGCTTTTCAGGAACGCTTGCTGGAGGTAACGGACAGTCTGCCGAAACGCCTGCGCCAATGCGCCGATTACGTCGCCGCCCATGCGGATCGCATCGCGGTGTCCACCGTCGCAGAGCTTGCGGAAAGTGCGGGCGTCCAGCCATCCGCCATCATGCGTTTCAGCCAGATCATGGGCTTCACCGGTTTTTCGGACATGCAGCGGCTGTTTCGGGAACATTACACCGGCGGCTGGCCGGATTACACCACGAGGCTGAGCAACCTGCGCAATAAAGGCGAAGACGGCGGTGCGCTGCTGCTCGCGGAATTCGTGGATGCAGGCCGTGCCTCGCTGGAAAGCGTGTTGAACACGGTCGATCCGCAGGAGTTCGAAACAGCGATCAAGGTTCTCTCCGAGGCTGCTACCATCCACATCATCGGTCTTAGACGTTCATTCGCGGTTGCAAGTTATCTGGCCTATGCGTTTGAAAAGATGGGTGTTCCCGCCATGCTGCATGCCTCTGTCGGGCAATTACACAATGAAAGCGCGATCCGCACCGGTGATGTCGTGCTGGCCATCACCTTCTCGCCCTATTCTGGCGAGACGATGGATCTTGTGTCGTCCAGCCTTTCAAGGCGCATTCCGGTGGTCGCCGTTACCGATACGGCAGTGAGCCCGATGCGGAAGCTTGGGGCGACCATTCTTGCGGTTTCGGAGGTTGATTTCGGTGCTTTCCGCTCGCTTTCGGCAACGCTTTGTGTTGCCATCGCGCTGGCCGTGGGGGTGGGTACGCATCGTCAAAATTGAATATTTATGTTGAAAATACAAAATTTGGAATTTATAGTCCAAAAATAATCTGACATGGAATGATGGTGGAGTGTCATTCCAGATGCAGGGTTCGCGTTACAGCGAGGGAGGACGGTCGTGACGAAGCTCGATCTCATTACCATTGGCCGTTCGTCGGTCGATCTTTACGGCGCGCAGGTTGGCGGTCGGCTGGAGGATATGGCCTCCTTCAACAAATATATCGGCGGCTCGCCCACCAACATCGCTGCCGGTGGCGCGCGGCTCGGTCTGAAGACCGCCGTCATCACCCGTGTGGGTGACGAGCACATGGGGCGCTTTATCCGCGAACAGCTGGTGCGCGAAGGCGTCGATATCAGAGGCGTCAAGACCGACCCGGAGCGCCTGACGGCACTGGTGTTGCTCGGCATTCGCGACCAGTCGCAATTTCCACTGATTTTCTACCGCGAAAACTGCGCCGATATGGCTTTGTGCGAAGACGATATCGATCCAGCCTTCATAGCAGATGCCGGATGCGTCTGCGCCACCGGCACGCATCTGTCGCATCCGCGCACGGAAGCCGCCGTGTTGAAGGCGCTGCGGCTGGCGCGGGAAGGTGGTGCAAAGACCGCGCTCGATATCGATTACCGCCCCAACCTCTGGGGCGTTGCGGGCCATGGCGATGGCGAAAGCCGCTTCGTGGAATCCCAGGCGGTCACCGCCAAGCTGCAATCGACACTACACCTGTTCGACCTCATCGTCGGAACGGAAGAGGAGTTCCACATTGCGGGCGGCTCCACCGACACGTTGGAAGCGCTGAAAGCCGTACGAAAAGTTTCGAAGGCAACGCTGGTCTGCAAGCGCGGCCCCATGGGCGCGTCCGTCTTTCCGGGCGAGATTCCAGCCAGCCTCGATGACGGCGAATCCGGCGAGGGTTTCCCCATCGAGGTCTTCAACGTGCTGGGTGCTGGCGATGGCTTCATGGCCGGGCTGTTCCGTGGCTGGCTTCGCGGCGAAGACTGGCCAACGACGCTGAAATACGCCAACGCCTGCGGCGCATTCGCTGTCTCCCGCCACGGCTGCACGCCCGCTTATCCCAGCTGGGAAGAGCTGCAATATTTCTTCCGCACCGGTATCAGGAACAAGGCGTTGCGCAAGGATGAGGCGCTGGAGCAGGTGCATTGGGCCACCAACCGCAAGGGTGACTGGAACACCATGCGCGTCTTCGCCTTCGATCATCGGATGCAACTGGAAGCGATGGCGGATGAGGCCGGTGTCGATCACGGTAGGATTGGCGAGTTCAAGAAGCTTTGCCTGAAGGCGGCCCTTCAGGTGTCCGGCGGCGACGCCGGATACGGCATTCTCTGCGACAGCCGCTTGGGCCGCGATGCGCTTTACGAGGCGAGCGGCACGAACCTGTGGATTGGCCGCCCCGTAGAATGGCCGGGCTCTCGTCCCCTGACATTGGAGCCCGAACTCGGCCTCGATTTCGGCGGGCTGAACGAATGGCCCGCCAACAATGTCGTCAAGGTTCTCTGCTTCTATCACCCGGATGATGCCGAGGAATTGCGCAAGGAACAGGAAGACACCGTGCTTCGCCTGTTCCAGGCTGCGCGCCGCAACCGTCTGGAACTGCTGCTGGAGGTCATCCCCTCCAAGGTCGGCGCCGTGGATAACACGACGACGGCACGGATTATCGATCGTTTCTACGAAATCGGCGTCTACCCCGACTGGTGGAAGCTGGAGCCGATGAAAAGTGAGGCAGCGTGGAAAAACGCGACCGATGCGGTGCAGCGCAACGATGCCTATGTGCGCGGAATCGTCGTGTTGGGTCTGGATGCCCCGCAGGCGGAGCTGGAGGAGAGCTTCCGTCTGGCCGCAGGCTTTGATCTGGTCAAAGGTTTTGCCGTTGGCCGCACGATCTTTGCCGATGCGGCGCGGGCATGGCTTTCGGAAAAGATGAGCGACGCAGACGCCGTCACCCAGATGGCGGATCGCTACAGCGCGCTCTGCCGCATCTGGGATGAGGCGCGCGCCAAAAAGAACAAGGGAGAGGCAGCGTGACGACACTACGATTGACGGCAGCGCAGGCAATGGTGCGCTATCTGGCTGCACAGATGAACGAGGATGGCGAGACCTATATCGCCGGTGTCTGGGCCATTTTCGGCCACGGCAATGTCGCTGGTATTGGTGAAGCGCTCTACGGCATTCGCGATGAGCTGAAGACCTATCGCGGCCAGAACGAGCAATCTATGGCGCATGCGGCAATCGCCTATGCCAAGCAACTCGGCCGCCGCCGCGCCATGGCGGTCACGTCCTCCATCGGCCCCGGCGCGACGAATATGGTGACGGCAGCCGCACTTGCCCATGTCAACCGTTTGCCCGTCCTGCTCATTCCCGGCGATGTCTTCGCCAATCGTGGCCCCGACCCGGTGTTGCAGCAGATCGAGGATTTCGGTGATGGCACCGTGTCAGCCAATGATTGCTTCAAACCCGTCAGCCGCTATTTCGACCGCATCACACGGCCCGAACAGCTTCTCACCGCCTTGCCGCGCGCCATGCGCACCATGACAGACCCTGCCGATTGCGGCCCGGTCACGCTCGCCTTCTGTCAGGACGTGCAGGCGGAAGCCTATGATTATCCGGCCAGTTTCTTTCAGAAAAAAGTGTGGCGTCAGCGCCGTCCCGAACCCGATGTCGCCGAGTTCGAAGACGCCGTTGCGGCTCTGAAGGCCGCGAAAAATCCGGTCATCGTCGCCGGTGGCGGCGTTCATTTCTCCGGTGCAACAGACACGCTGAAACGCTTTGCCGAGACGCACGCCATTCCCGTCATCGAAACGCAGGCGGGCAAGTCGGCTCTTGCTTGGGATCACGACCTGAACTTCGGCCCCGTCGGCGTCACCGGTGCAGATAGCGCCAATGCCATTGCCGAAAAGGCCGATCTCGTTTTCGGCATCGGCACTCGCTTTCAGGATTTCACCACCGGCTCCTGGGCGCTTTTCAAGAACCCTGATCGCAAGCTGCTGGCGCTGAACGTCCAGCCCTATGACAGCGCCAAGCACAATGCAATCAGCCTGACGGCAGACGCGAAAGTGGGCCTGGAAAAGCTGTCCGCCGCTTTGGGCAGCCACCGCTTTTCAGCGCCCGACACGGCCTTGAAACAGCAATGGTTTGCAAAAGCCGATGCCGTCACCGCATCGCCAACCGAAGCCAACAGCCTGCCGACCGATATGCAGGTCATCGGCGCTGTGCAGCGCGCTTCGGGCGACAATACCGTCGTCATGTGCGCGGCGGGCACCATGCCGGGCGAGTTGCACCAGCTGTGGAAGGCCAAGCTGCCGCTCTCCTATCACATGGAATACGGGTTCTCCTGCATGGGTTACGAGATCGCCGGTGGTCTCGGCATCAAGATGGCGGAACCGCATCGCGATGTCATCGTTATGGTCGGCGATGGCTCCTATATGATGATGAATTCGGAGCTGGCGACCGCCGTCGCCATGGGCGTCAAGATCACCCTCGTGATCACTGATAACCGTGGTTACGGCTGCATCAATCGCCTGCAAATGGGCACCGGCGGCGCGGAGTTCAACAATCTCTACGCCCACACAAATCACACCAACCCAATCGCCATCGACTTTACCGCCCACGCCGCCAGCATGGGTGCCGATGCCCACAAGGTGTCCTCGATTGCGGAGCTGGAAACCGCTTTGCACGCGGCGCGTGAGGCAACGGTGACGACCGTCATCGTCATCGACACCGACCCGTACCCAACTCCGGATGCCGGTGGTTACTGGTGGGATGTGGCCGTGCCGGAGGTTTCTGAGCGGAACGAAGTCAACAATGCACGCGCCGCTTACGAAGCCGCGTTGAAGGAAAGACAGTAAGATGATCCTTTACGGCACCAACCCCATCGCCTGGAGCAATGACGACGACCGCACGCTGGGCGCCCATATCAGCCTCGAGCAATGCCTGGATGAGACCTCAAAAATCGGTTTCGATGGCATCGAAAAGGGTCACAAGTTCCCGCAGGAACCGGATGCGCTTAAAGCGGTGCTGGAGCCCCGCAATCTGCGCTTCGTGTCCGGCTGGCATTCGCTCAACCTGCTGACCAACGCCATAGAAGACGAGAAGGCCGCCATGCAGCCTGCGCTCGATCTTCTGAAAGCCATGGGCTCCAAGGTCATCATCGTCTGCGAAACCTCCAACGCGATCCACGGCGATGATGGAAAGCCGGTCAATGACCGCCCCAAGCTTGCCGATGCCGACTGGAAAAACTTTGGTGCAGGCGTGGAAGTACTGGCGGCATTCGCTGCCGAGCAGGGCATCGCGCTCGTCTACCACCACCACATGGGCACCATCATCGAAAGCGAAGACGAGATCGACCGTCTGATGGAAAACACTGGGCCGCACACCAAGCTGCTGCTGGACACGGGCCACACGCTGTTTGGCGGTGGTGATCCCGCACGTCTCGCTCGCAAACATATGGCCCGCGTCGGCCATATCCATGCGAAGAACGTTCGACCCGATATTGCCGCTCAGGTGCGCAACGAAAATCTGTCATTTTTGGAAGGTGTCCGTCGCGGCGTGTTCACCGTTCCCGGCGATACGGACGGTGGCGTCGATTTCCCATTCGTCCTGAAAATCGCGGCCGAACATGGCTATAGCGGTTGGCTAGTCATCGAGGCCGAGCAGGACCCGGATGTCCGCAATCCGTTCGAATATCAAAGCCTCGGCCTGAAATCCCTGCGGGATTTCGCCAGGCAAGCCGGGCTGGACAAAGCCTGATCAAAGGAGACGACGATGGCCAATCTGCTGCGCAAGCCCACCGGAACAACCGGCAAGGTCCACGACATCACGCCGGAAAGTGCTGACTGGGGCTATGTCGGTTTCGGTCTCTACCGGCTGAAACCGGGTGATACCGCTGCCGAGCAAACCGGCGACACCGAAGTCATTTTGGTGCTGGTCGAAGGCAAAGCCGAGGTCTTATCCGAAGACAAGAACTTCGGAGAACTCGGCGACCGCATGAATGTCTTCGAACGCAAGCCGCCGCATTGCGTCTATATTCCCGCCGGTTCCTCGTGGTCGGTCAAGGTCACGAGCGATTGCACCATCGGCGTCTGCACAGCACCCGCCAAGCCGGGCAGGGAGGCGCAGGTCATCGGCCCCACTGGCATTTCTCTCAGCGAACGCGGCAAGGGCGCCAACACGCGCTACATCTTCCCCATCGCGATGGAAGACCGCGATGTGGCCGATAGCCTGCTGGTTACGGAAGTCTTCACTCCCTCCGGCCACTGGTCGTCCTACCCACCGCACCGGCATGACGAGGACAATTTCCCCGATATGACCTATCTGGAAGAGACCTACTACCACCGCCTCAACCCCGCCCAAGGTTTTGGCTTTCAGCGGGTGTTTACCGAGGATGGTTCGCTGGATGAAACCATGGCGGTTTCCGATGGTGATGTCGTGCTGGTCCCAAAGGGGCACCACCCCTGCGGTGCGCCTTACGGGTATGAGATGTATTATCTCAATGTGATGGCTGGCCCGATGCGCAAATGGCGCTTCCAGAACCATCCGGATCATGACTGGATATTCAAACGCGATAACGGTTGAGCAGATAGTTTCCAGACATTCAAGTTGCTAAAAGTGTGAGAAAAAAAGGGCTGGGCCTCTCTCCCGAGCGGCCCAGCCCTTTTTATGGGTCAAGATCAGGAGATGACCGGGTCCAGCGAACCGGACGCATAACGCTTTGCCATTTCCCGCAGCGGAATGGGCGTGATCTTCGATGCCTGACCAGCCGTCCAGAACAGTTCGAAGCGTTCCTTACAGAGCTTGGTCATGGCTTCACGCGCAGGCTTCAGGTATTTGCGAAGATCGAACTCGGCAGGGTCTTCCGCCAGAACCTTGCGGATTTGCCCGGTGATGGCCATGCGGCAGTCGGTGTCGATGTTGATCTTGCGCACGCCATTCTTGATACCGCGCTGGATTTCCTCGATAGGCACGCCCCAGGTCGGCTTGATCGCACCGCCATAGGCATTGATGATGTCCTGCAAATCCTGCGGCACCGTGGATGATCCATGCATGACGAGGTGCGTATTCGGCAGCTTGTTGTGGATTTCCTCGATGACATTCATGGCCAGCACGGTGCCATCAGGGCGGCGGGTAAATTTGTAGGCGCCATGGCTGGTGCCCATAGCAACGGCCAGCGCGTCCACCTTGGTTTCGCGAACGAATTTCACCGCTTCGTCCGGGTCGGTCAGCAACTGGTCGTGCGACAGCACGCCCTCGGCTCCGTGGCCGTCTTCGGCCTCGCCCATTCCGCTTTCCAGCGAGCCGAGAACACCGAGTTCACCTTCCACGGAGATGCCGCCGTAGTGGGCCATGTCTGTTACCTGGCGGGTGACGCCGACATTGTAATCCCAGTCACCTGGCGTCTTGCCGTCGGCTTTCAGCGAACCATCCATCATGACGGATGTGAAACCGGCCTGAATGGCGGTCATGCAGCTGGCGGCCTCGTTGCCATGGTCCAGATGCACGCAGACGGGGATATGCGGATAGATTTCGACGACCGCATCCATCATGTGCTTGAGCATGATGTCGTTGGCATAGGCGCGCGCGCCGCGCGATGCCTGCATGATGACAGGCGAATTGGTGGCATCCGCCGCATCCATAATGGCCAGCGCCTGTTCCATATTATTGATGTTGAAGGCAGGTACGCCATAGCCGTGTTCTGCCGCGTGATCGAGCAACTGACGGAGCGTTATTCGAGCCAAGGTATTTCCCCCTAAACAAATTGATTTGAAAACCGCATATTTCGATGCCGTTCCGTCCATTGATGGACAGACGTGTACTATTGCCGCGACAAAACCAACTATCCAGCTTTTTTTGACATTCATCAGCAATGAATCTGTAGCCCGAAGCGCGTTTTCCTGTCGCGAAGTGCGGCATGCCGAGGCTTCGGCACCAAAGTCGTCAGAAGATTAAATTACCGTGACCTGTCGTGGTTTGGCGAAAAGCCGTCGCATTTTGCTTAGGCTGCGACGGGGCTTCACGCCATCATCCTCTCAACCTTGCAAAAGACAAGAATAGGGACGGACCCAGCGGCAGGTCTGTTCTTTATAAGCGCCGCCAATAAAGGGAACAGATATGAAGAAACTGCTTGCATCGACCTGTCTGGTGTTCGGTCTGCTGGGTGGCGCATCCGCGTCGTATGCCGCAGAATGCGGTAGCCCCACCATCGCCAGCATGAACTGGCAGAGCGCGGAAGTGCTCTCTGCCATTGATAAGATCATTCTCAACGAGGGCTATGGTTGCAGCGCCGATATCACCATTGGCGACACGGTCCCGACCATCACGTCCATGGTGGAAAAGGGCCAGCCGGATATTGCGCCGGAAGCATGGGCCGATACGCTGCCAGATGTCGTCAAGCGTGGCGTGGATGAAGGCAAACTCGTCGTGGCCGCAACGGCTCTGCCGGATGGCGGTATTCAGGGCTGGTGGATACCAAAATACGTGGCCGAGGCCCATCCTGATATCAAGACCATCGGCGATCTCTTGAAAAACCCCAAGCTTTTCCCGGATGCCGAAAATCCTAACAAGGGCGCCATCGTCAATGGCCCGCAGGGCTGGGGCGGCACGGTCGTCACGGCTCAGCTTTACAAGGCATTCGGCGCTGAAAAGGCTGGCTTCGTCCTCGTCGATAGCGGTTCTTCCGCCGGTCTCGATGGCTCCATTGCCAAGGCTTATGAGCGCAAGCAGCCATGGGTCGGCTATTACTGGTCACCTACCGCGCTGCTGGGCAAGTATGAAATGGTGAAGCTCGAGCCCGGCGTTGCCGCTGATCCTGCCGAGTGGAAACGCTGCAACACGGTTGCCGACTGCCCGGATCCGAAGCCGAATGCATGGCCAGTCGACAAGGTCGTCACGCTGGTTGCCAAGCCTTTCTCGGAAAAGGCTGGCCCAGAAGTGATGGACTATCTCAACAAGCGGTCCTGGAGCAACGCGACCGTCAACAAGCTCATGGCCTGGATGACGGACAATCAGGCAACGGGCGAAGACAGCGCCAAGCACTTCCTGAAGGAAAATCCCGACATCTGGACCAAGTGGGTGTCTGCCGACGCTGCGGAAAAGATCAAGGCTTCGCTCTGACGACCTTCCCTGCTGTCAGACCCGCCGTCCGGCAGCCACGCAAATAGACATGCGATTGGCAACACCATTCGCATGTCGCCGCGATCATAGGGGACATGCATGGACTGGTTTTACTCGTTTCCGCACATGAACGACGAGACGCTTCGAAATCTGAAAAAGATGATCGATGATGGCTTTCGTGAATTCACGCGTGCCTGGGGCGGCACGATAGAGGGCTTCTTTTCGCCACTGCAACAGTTTCTGATTGCCGCAGAGCGCTTCATGACGCAAACGCCCTGGCCGATCATCATTCTGATCATCATGGCCATTGCCTGGTTTGCCAGCCGCAATCTCAAGATCGTTTTAAGCTGTCTGCTGACCCTGCTCGCCATCGGCTATTTCGACATGTGGACGGATACGATGCGGACGATCTCGATGATTTTCGTCTGCACGGTGCTCTCGATCATCATCGGTCTTCCCATCGGCATCATCATGTCACACTCAAACCGCTTCCAGCGGGTGGTCAATCCCATCCTCGATGTCATGCAGACCATGCCGAGCTTCGTTTACCTCATCCCCGTCGTGATGCTTCTGGGCATCGGCAGGGTGCCGGGGCTGATCGCAGTCGTCATCTACGCCATTCCGCCTATGATCCGGCTCACCAATCTTGGCATTCGCCTAGTGGACCGGGATGTGCTCGAAGCGGCGGATGCTTTCGGTTCATCTGGCTGGCAAAAGCTGTTCAAGGTGCAATTGCCACTGGCGCTTCCCACCATCATGGCCGGTATCAACCAGACCATCATGATGGCATTGGCCATGGTCGTCATCGCCTCGATGATCGGCGTTCAGGGGCTTGGTCAGCCGGTTCTGAAAGCTATCGCTAACCAGTATTTCACGCTCGGCATCTTCAATGGCCTAGCCATCGTCGGTATTGCCATTATCTTCGACCGCATCAGTCAGGCGTATGGCAAAAGGCTCCAGAAACATCAGGAGATGGCCCATGACTGACGCTTTTGGCGGTATTAAAATCAGCAATCTCTACAAGATTTTCGGTAGCAATCCGCAAGCCCACGTGGATGCGGTGAGGAACGGGCTGGCGAAGACGGAGCTGAATGAACGGTATGGCCATGTTCTGGGCCTGCGGGATATCAACATCGACATCCCCTCCGGCTGCATTCAGGTTATCATGGGCCTTTCCGGCTCCGGCAAATCAACGCTCATCCGCCACATCAACCGGCTGATCGACCCGACCGCAGGCGAAGTGCTGGTCGATGGCGTGGATGTGGTGAAGATGAATGCCACGGAACTGCGCGCCTTTCGCCGCCATCAGACCGCCATGGTGTTCCAGAAATTCGCGCTTCTGCCGCATCGCAATGTGCTGGATAACACCGTTTACGGCCTTGAGGTGCAGGGCATGGCGCGGGCGCAGAGCGTGGACATCGCGATGCGCTGGCTGGAGCGTGTCGGGCTGAAAGGCTTCGAGACGCGCTTCCCCAACCAGCTCTCAGGCGGCATGCAGCAGCGCGTCGGGCTGGCGCGCGCACTCTCCAACGACGCGCAGGTGTTGTTGATGGACGAGGCCTACTCCGCACTCGACCCATTGATCCGCACGGATATGCAGACCGTGCTTCTGGATATCCAGAAGGAAATTAAGAAAACCATCGTCTTCATCACCCATGATCTGGATGAGGCACTGCGTTTGGGAGACCAGATTGCCATTCTGCGCGATGGTGAAGTCATTCAGCAGGGCACCAGTCAGGATATC
Organism: Rhizobium sp. Leaf262; assembly: GCF_001422245.1. Lineage (GTDB taxonomy): Bacteria > Pseudomonadota > Alphaproteobacteria > Rhizobiales > Rhizobiaceae > Agrobacterium. The sequence continues at coordinate 198,885 of NZ_LMMM01000015.1, read as the reverse complement.
GTGCTGCGCCCGGCGGATGATTACATCGCCAACTTCGTCAAGGAAGTGAATCGCGGTCGCGTCATCAATGTCGAAGCCGTTATGTCTCCGGTCAGGCCGGGCATGCCGCTCAGCGGTCCGCAGGTGTTGGCGGGAACCAGTGTCGAAGAAGCCATGCGCCTGCTGTCGATCAGCGGTCAGGATGACGCAGCCGTTGCCAATACCAAGGGGGAGGTTCTGGGCATGGTCAGTTTTCGACAACTCGCCAGCGCCATCGTCAATGCGCAGGTTCAGGAAGGGGGCAGCGGCCTTCACTCAAACGGCGGCGTCGTTCGCGCCAAGGCCTGAACAGACTGTTCACAATCTTGGACGTACATTCCCTGAATTGCGCACTATATGTTTGGCAACAAAACATATGCAATTCAGGTGAGATATTATGAAGAAGATTGGTTTTCTGTCCTTCGGTCACTGGAGCCCCGGTGCGCATTCGCAGACGCGCAGCGCCAAGGACGTGCTCCAGCAATCCATCGAGCTGTCTGTTGCCGCTGAAGAAATCGGCGTTGATGGCGCTTACTTCCGCGTCCACCACTTTGCCCGCCAGCTGGCCTCACCCTTTCCGCTGCTGGCCGCTGTCGGTGCCAGAACGAAAAAGATCGAGATCGGCACCGGCGTTATCGATATGCGCTACGAAAACCCGCTCTATATGGCGGAGGATGCCGGTGCTGCCGACCTCATCTCCAACGGTCGCCTGCAACTGGGCATCAGCCGAGGCTCGCCCGAACAGGTGGTCGATGGCTGGCGGTATTTCGGTTATCAGCCGAAAGACGGTTCCGATGATGCGGAAATGGGCCGCAGCAACGCCGAAGTTTTTCTGGAGGTGCTGAAAGGCGAAGGCTTTGCAGAACCCAGCCCGCGCCCGATGTTTCCCAACCCGCCCGGCCTCCTTCGTCTGGAGCCGCATTCGGAAGGCCTGCGCGACCGCATCTGGTGGGGTGCCAGTTCCAATGCCACGGCCATCTGGGCAGGTAAACTGGGCATGAACCTACAGAGTTCTACGTTGAAGAACGATGAGACCGGTGAACCTTTCCACGTGCAACAGGCCGCGCAAATCCGTGCCTTCCGCCAAGCCTGGAAGGAGGCCGGTCATAGCCGGGAGCCGCGCGTTTCGGTCAGCCGTAGCATCTTTGCACTGGTTGATGACCGAGACCGCGCTTATTTCGGCGGTGCCAAGGAAAGCGACAGCATCGGCTATATCGACCCGACCACGCGGGCCATCTTCGGACGGTCCTACGCGGCGGAGCCGGATGCGCTGATCAAGGAACTGGCGCAGGACGAGGCGATTGCCGAAGCCGATACGCTGCTGTTGACGATCCCCAACCAGCTAGGCGTCGACTACAACGTGCATGTTCTCGATTGCATCTTGAAACACGTCGCACCCGAACTCGGTTGGCGATAACGAAAAAGGTCCACGGCATCGCACGATGCCGTGGCCCAACGCCATTATTCGGCAACATCCATGACGAGGCCTTTTGTCAGTTCCAGCGCCTGTCGCTCGAACAGGCCGCGATAGATGCCACCTTTCTTCTGGATCAGGCTGACATGCGTTCCCTCTTCGGCGATGGTGCCGTGACTGAACACCAGGAGACGGTCGAGCGAGCGGACGGTTGAGAGACGGTGTGCCACGACAAGCGTCGTGCGTCCCAGCATCAGCCGCTCCATCGCGTTCTGGATCAGCATCTCCGATTCCGAATCCAGACTGGACGTCGCCTCATCAAGGATGAGGACGGGGGCATCCGCCAGAAACGCCCGTGCGATTGCGATACGTTGACGCTCACCACCCGACAGTTTCACGCCGCGTTCGCCTACAAGCGTGCCATAGCCTTTCGGCAAAGCCGTGATGAAGCCGTGCGCGCTGGCAAGCTTCGCCGCGTTCTCGATTTCGCTCTGCGTGGCGTTCGGCCTCGCATAGGCGATGTTTTCGGCCAGCGACCGGTGAAACAGGATCGGCTCCTGCTGCACGATGGCAATCTGCTGGCGCAACGAGGCCTGCGACACCTGCGAAATATCCTGCCCGTCGATGCGGATCATGCCGTGACTGACATCATGCAGACGCTGGATCAGCTTGATGAAAGTCGTCTTGCCCGAACCGGAATGACCGACAAGTCCCACGCGCTCGCCCGGCTTGATGGTGACCGAGAAGTCCTTGTAGAGCGGCTCCAGGTGTTTGCCGTAATGGAAGCTCACCCGGTCGAACTCGATTTTGCCTTCGTCGATGACAAGCGTCTTTGCATGGGTGACATCGTCGATACCGAGCGGTTGCGAGTGGATGGAAACGAGTTCCTCCATGTCGTTCACCGACCGCTGCAAGTTGCGGATATGCATTCCGATCTCGCGCAGATAACCCTGCAGGATGAAGAAGGCCGTGAGAACGAAGGTGATATCACCCGCATTGGCTTTGCCGCTGGCCCACAGCAACAGCGCTAGCCCGACCACGCCTGCGCGCATGATGCTGAGCAAGCCTGCCTGCAATGTGCCGTTGATCGTGCCACGCGTCCATGTGCGCCGTGTCCGGTCCTGCCATTTGCCCATCACGCGCGTCAGGCGACGGTCTTCCCGCTCCTCGGCACCAAAGGCTTTCACCACGGCATTACAGGTCACCGCATCGGCCAGCGAGCCGCCCAGCTTGGTATCCCAGGCATTGGCAAGGCTTGCCATGGGCGCAACATAGCCGAGCGCCATGCACACCGTAATCACGACAAATAACAGGGAGCCGAGCCCGACGAGCAGGCCCATCATTGGCCAATACCATGTCATCAACAGGGTCGAGCCGATCAGCATGATGACCGATGGAAACAGCGCGACGAACACCGTGTCGTTCAACAGATCCAGCGCCCACATGCCGCGTGTGACCTTGCGGACCGTCGATCCGGCAAAGCTGTTGGCATGCCAGTCCGAGGAGAAGCGCTGGATGCGGTGAAACGAATCCGCCGCAATATCCGTCATCGACCGCAGTGTGAAGCTGATGATGGTCATGAAGGTGGCGTGTCGCAAAATGACGGCCAGCACGGCAAGGCCCATGAGCCAACAGAATGCGGTAAGCGCATTGTTCCAGACGGCGGGGTCGCTTGCCGTGCCGGAAACGACGGCATCCACCAGCCGCCCTGCGAACATGGGCGTCAGCACATCGGCCAGCGTTGAGAACAACACGGCGACGAGCATGAAGGCGACGCGACCGGGCTGTTTGCGCCAATGCTGCCAACAGAAACCAAAAACACTGCGAAACGCCTGACTTCGGCGTAATTTCAAACCAAAAGACATGAAGTGCATCCGGCAGACAGCCGGTCCCAAGATAGAATGAAAGACGGAATCCGCGCCGGATCGAAGCGCGAAAAGAATTTGGGGAATTAGGAAAGGGCAGGCTTAGCCAGCCGTTACGTTTCGATCTCTTGATGAAAAGAGAAGAAGGGCCTCAGCCAAAATTGGCGGACGCCACCGGGGAGTCGGAAAAATATGCCATCAAATACCTCCCTCGTTAGCGTTGGTCGTTTTCATCATAAGCAAGACGGTTCAAAAGCCAAGACCGTTTTTCGCATGACAGCCACTAAACCTGCGGCTGCGGCACAGATGTCACAGGATGCTGGTTGACACGGGGTGCGATCTTACCGGACTTCGGTGTTGCAACCCGTCATCGCAAAGTCATTATCCCCATATGGCAAAAGAAGAATTTTTTGTCCTCTTGATCGCTCGTATTCCGAATGATTATTTGGCGACATTGAAAGCCTCAAAAGAGACAATGATTGTCACTCTTTCATGCTTGGAGCCTATAATGACGTTGCGTATCAACCAGACCGCCCCTGATTTTACCGCTGATACAACCCAAGGGAAAATCAGCTTTCACGATTGGATCGGCGATAGCTGGGCAGTTCTGTTTTCTCACCCGAAGAATTTCACGCCTGTTTGCACGACCGAACTGGGTGCCATGGCAGGTCTGGACGGCGAGTTCAAAAAGCGCAATGTCAAGGTCATCGGCATTTCGGTCGATCCGGTGGAAAGTCACTCGAAGTGGAAGCAGGACATCCAGACCGCAACCGGCTTTGAAGTCGGCTATCCGCTGATCGGCGACAAGGACCTAAAGGTTGCCAAGCTTTACGACATGCTGCCGGACGATGCTGGCGAAAGCTCCGAGGGCCGCACACCCGCCGATAACGCCACCGTTCGCTCCGTCTATGTCATCGGCCCTGACAAGAAGATCAAGCTGATCCTCACCTACCCGATGACGACGGGTCGCAACTTCGATGAAATCCTGCGTACCATCGACTCCATCCAGCTGACCGCCAAACATCAGGTCGCTACGCCCGCCAACTGGAAACAGGGCGAAGACGTCATCATAACGGCGGCGGTTTCGAATGAGGATGCGATTACGCGGTTCGGTTCGTTCGATACGGTGCTGCCGTATCTGCGCAAGACGAAGCAGCCGCAAGGTTGACCCAAACAGCAGAACGCCGGGACAGTATCGTTGTCCCGGCGTTCGTTCCTTTCAGCAGACTTACTTCTGCCAGCTCTTGACCAGTTCGTCATAGTTGACGGTCATCGGCTTTTCTTTTTCGTTCGCGATCTTCAGCTGGGGTGCAAGGTTGCCCTTCGCAACGGCGTCCTTGTTCCAGTATTCAAGATCGTGCTCTTCGGCCAGCTTCGGTCCAATTTCGCCCTGAACGCCAGCGCGTTCCAGACGCTGCAAGACCTTTTCCTGTTCGGCGCAAAGCGAGTCCATCGCTTCCTGCGCGGTTTTTGCACCAGAGGACGCATCACCCACAGCCTGCCACCAAAGCTGTGCCAGCTTTGGATAGTCAGGAACGTTGGTGCCGGTTGGAGACCACTGAACGCGGGCTGGCGAACGGTAGAACTCGATCAGGCCGCCGAGATCCTTGGCGCGCTTGGTGAAGCTTTCGTGGTTGATCGAGGAGTCGCGGATAAGGGTCAGGCCGACATGGCTCTTCTTCACGTCTACGGTCTTCGATGTCACGAACTGTGCGTAGAGCCATGCAGCCTTGGCGCGGTCGTCAGGGGTGGACTTCATCAGCGTCCAGGAACCCACGTCCTGATAGCCGAGCTTCATGCCATCCTTCCAGTAAACGCCATGCGGGGAGGGGGCCATGCGCCATTTTGGCGTGCCGTCCTCGTTGACCACAGGCAGTCCCTTCTTGACCGCATCAGCTGTAAAGGCCGTGTACCAGAAAATCTGCTGGGCCACTTCACCCTGCGCCGGAACGGGGCCGGATTCGGAGAAGTTCATGCCAGCCGCTGCCGGAGGCGCATAGGCCTTCAACCAGTCGAGATATTTCTGGATGGCGTAGACGGATGCAGGTCCGTTGGTGTCGCCGCCGCGTGCAACGCAGGAGCCGACCGGCTGGGACTTTTCGTTGACCTTGATGCCCCATTCATCGACCGGCAGACCGTTCGGCAGGCCCTTGTCGCCGTTGCCAGCCATGGATAGCCAGGCATCGGTAAAGCGCCAGCCGAGCGATGGGTCTTTCTTGCCATAATCCATATGGCCGTAGACCTTCTTGCCGTTGATTTCACGACCGGTGAAGAATTCGGCAATGTCCTCATAGGCAGACCAGTTGACGGGAACGCCGAGGTCGTAACCGTACTTGGCCTTGAAGTCGGCCTTGTTCTTGTCGTCGTTGAACCAGTCATACCGGAACCAGTAAAGGTTCGCGAACTGCTGGTCGGGCAGCTGGTAGAGCTTGCCGTCAGGCGCGGTGGTGAACTTGGTGCCGATGAAGTCCTTCAGGTCGAGACCGGGATTGGTGACGTCCTTGCCTTCCTTCGCCATCCAGTCTGTGAGGTTGCGAACCTGCTGGTAGCGCCAATGTGTGCCGATGAGGTCGCTGTCGTTGACGAAGGCGTCATAGATGTTTTCGCCGGACTGCATCTGCGTCTGCAGCTTTTCCACCACGTCACCTTCGCCGATGAGGTCGTGGGTGATCTTGATGCCGGTGATTTCGGTAAAGGCCTTGGCCAGTACCTTGGACTCGTATTCATGCGTCGTCAGGGTTTCCGAAACGACCTTGATGTCCATGCCAGCAAAAGGCTTTGCAGCATCGATGAACCACTGCATTTCCTTTTCCTGATCGGCACGGCTCAGGCTCGAGAGATCGCCGATTTCCTTGTCCAGAAAGGTCTTGGCTTCATTCATTCCGGCGTTTGCCACGCCGGTCAGTGCCAGCAGCGCTGCTGCCGTCGTTGTCAAAAGATGCATTCGCATAATCATCCTCCCAAGGTTTGCGATTGCGTAGCGATAGTCCGGGCGGTCCTCCTGCCCGGTATTTCAGTCGGTTGGCCTATACGAAGCGGAACACGCCAATCGCATAGACAACCGAAAGAGCCAGTGCCCACCAGAGACCGGGGCCGACGAAGCCGAGCCATGCCAGGTGGATGAATGCGGAGCCGAGCAGCGACACGAACAGCCGGTCGCCGCGTGTCGTCTCGAAGCGTAAGATGCCGACGCGCGGATTGCCGCCGGGCGAGATATATTCCCAAACCGCCATGCCAATCAGCAGCAGCAATATGGTCAGAAAAAACAGCGCCGTCGGCAGCGTCCATGCCATCCAGGAAAAATTCATGATGCTTCTCCTTCGTTAGACGCGGCCGAGGGCAAAGCCCTTGGCGATGTAGTTTCGGACGAAATAGATGACCAGCGCGCCGGGAATGATGGTCAGCACGCCAGCAGCAGCCAGCACGCCCCAGTCCATGCCCGATGCAGAAACGGTGCGGGTCATGGTCGCGGCAATCGGCTTGGCGGCTGTTGTCGTCAGGGTTCTGGCCAGCAGCAGCTCCACCCACGAGAACATGAAGCAGAAGAAGGCCGCGACACCGATGCCGCTGGCGATCAGGGGCATGAAAATCTTCACGAAGAACCGAGGGAAGGAATAACCGTCGATATAGGCGGTCTCATCGATTTCCTTGGGAACGCCGGACATAAAGCCTTCGAGAATCCAGACCGCAAGGGGAACGTTGAACAGGCAGTGTGCAATCGCCACCGCGATATGCGTGTCGATCAGACCGAAGGCCGAGTAGAGCTGGAAGAAGGGTAGGGCGAAAACGGCAGGCGGTGCCATGCGGTTGGTCAGCAGCCAGAAGAACAGGTGCTTGTCGCCAAGGAAGCGGTAGCGCGAGAAAGCGTAAGCGGCAGGCAGCGCGGCGGCGACCGAAATCACCGTGTTCATCACCACATAGATGATGGAGTTGATGTAGCCGTTGTACCATGCCGGATCGGTGAAGATGATGGTGTAATTGCGCAGCGTCGGGTTTTGCGGCCACAGCGAAAAGGCACCGAGAATCTCGCCATTTTCCTTGAAGCTCATATTCACAAGCCAATAGATCGGCAGCAGCAGGAAGACGATGTAGATCGTCGGAATGAGGAAGGAGAAGCGGGTGATGGATTTTGAATTGCTCATGAACTTCTCCTTTCTCAAACCTGTTCATCGCTATTGGTCATGACGGTGTAGAAAATCCACGAAAGCGCAAGGATGATCAGGAAGTAGATGATCGACATCGCCGCTGCCGGACCCAGATCGAACTGGCCCACCGCCATCTTCACGAGATCAATGGACAGGAAGGTGGTGGAATTGCCGGGGCCACCGCCTGTGACGACAAAGGGTTCGGTGTAGATCATGAAGCTGTCCATGAAGCGAAGCAGAACGGCGATCAGCAGCACCCGCTTCATCTTCGGCAACTGGATGTAGCGGAACACAGACCAGCGCGATGCGCCATCGATACGGGCTGCCTGATAATAGGCGTCGGGAATAGAAACCAGACCCGCATAGCACAAGAGCACGACAAGGCTCGTCCAGTGCCACACATCCATGATGATGACGGTTGCCCAGGCATCCACCGGGTCCTGCGTGTAGTTATAATCGATGCCGATTTTCGAGAGGTAATGGCCGAGGAAGCCGATATCGACGCGACCGAACACCTGCCAGATGGTGCCGACGACGTTCCACGGAATGAGAAGCGGCAGCGCCATGAGCACGAGGCAAACCGGCACGCCGAGGCCTGTCTTCGGCATGTTGAGCGCGATGAGAATGCCGAGCGGAATCTGGATCGCCAGAATGACGAAAGAGAAAATCAGGTTGCGCATCAGCGCATCCCAGAAGCGGGGCGAATGCAGCATCTGCACGAACCAGTCGGTTCCCGCCCAGAAGAACTGGTTGTTTCCGAACGTGTCCTGAACCGAGTAGTTGACGACCGTCATCAGCGGAATGACGGCGGAAAACGCGACGAGGATCAGAACCGGGATAACCAGAAACCAAGCCTTGTTATTGACCGTTTTTTCCATGGCTCAGGCTCCCGTGCCAACGCGCCAGCTATCGGCGTAGATGCCGATGGCCTTGGGATCAAAAGTAACTCGGGGTTCTGACGGGATGTCGCCATCTTCAGGCACCACGACGGTCAGTGGATGACCGGCAAAGCTGGTACGGACAATTCTCTGGCGACCGATATCCTCCACCTTGTTGATGGTGACAGGCATGCCTTCGCGCCCAAGCGAGATGAATTCCGGGCGAATGCCGAGTTCCGTTTTCGCACCGGTTTCGACACTTGGCGCTGCGTCGAGCAGGACATGCTGATCGCCTATTTTCGCCTGCGCGCCGTCCAGTGACACGGGCATGAAGTTCATGCCTGGAGAGCCGATGAAATAACCGACGAAGGTGTGGCTTGGCCGCTCGAACAGTTCGGCAGGTGTGCCGATCTGCACGATCTGGCCGTCATACATGACGACGACCTTGTCGGCGAAGGTCATGGCTTCGGTCTGGTCGTGGGTGACATAAACCATGGTGAAGCCCGACTGGCGGTGCAGCCGCTTCAATTGCGAACGCAGCACCCACTTCATATGCGGGTCGATCACCGTCAGCGGCTCATCGAAGAGAATGGCGTTGACGTCGCTGCGCACCAACCCACGCCCCAGCGAAATCTTCTGCTTCTGGTCCGCCGTCAGGCGATGAGCCCGGCGCTTGGCCCAGGAGGAGAGGTCGATCATCTCGAGAATTTCGGTGACGCGACGATCAACATCCGTTTCTGAGACGCCCCGATTGCGCAGCGGAAAGGCCAGATTGTCGTAGACGGTCATGGTGTCATAGATGACGGGAAACTGGAACACCTGCGCGATGTTGCGCTGTTCCGTCGGCAGGTTCGTCACGTCCTTGCCATCGAACAGAATACGGCCATGGGACGGATTGATGAGGCCGGAAATGATGTTGAGCAGGGTCGTCTTGCCGCAGCCGGATGGGCCGAGCAGCGCGTAGGCACCGCCATCGCTCCACTCGTAATTCACCTCCTTCAGGGCGTAATCATTGGCCGCCTTGGCCTTGGCGTTGTAAGCGTGGCGGATGTGGTCGAGACTGATGCGTGCCATGGTCTCTTCTCCTCACGCGGCTGCTTGTTGCGGGGTTGCAAGCGAGCGGCCATTCGCATCGAATGCCATCAGATGGCGGGTATCCAGATAGATATCGATCTGTTTGTCCGGCTCGATATCGAGAATGCCGCGCGTCAGCATCACCCAGCGATTGCCGGAAAAATCGACATGGACAAAGCTTTCGGAACCGGCAATTTCGGAGATCAGCGTTTTCGCGGCCAGCTTCACTGCTCCACTATCGGTGGGTGTCGGGTAGAGGTGGTGCGGATGGAACGCCACGGTCACGGGGCCATCGGCAATGCCTGAGAGATGGGCGGGCACCGGAAAGACGTGTTCACCATTGTGTAAAAACGACGCGCCGGAGCGTGTCAGTTCGATGCTGTTGAGTGGCGGATCGGCGAATGTTCGGGCCGAGACAAGGTCTACCGGATTTCTGTAGAGATCGATGGTGCTGCCATATTGGGCGATGTGCCCCTGATGCATGGTAGCCGTGTTGCCGCCCAGAAGCAGGGCTTCGGATGGCTCGGTCGTCGCATAAACGAAGATCGCACCGGATAGCGCGAAAATCTTCGGCAGCTCTTCGCGCAGTTCCTCGCGCAGCTTGTAGTCCAGGTTGGCGAGAGGCTCGTCCAGCAACACGAGGCTCGCATTCTTGACGATGGCGCGGGCGAGCGCCGTGCGCTGCTGCTGACCACCGGAAAGGTTGAGCGGTGTGCGGTCGAGATAGGGCGTCAGCCGCAACATGTCGGCGGCGCGCCGTACTTCGCGGTCGATGGTCGCCGCATCCTTCTTGGCGATCCGCATCGGGGAGGCGATGTTTTCGTAGACGGTCAGTGCCGGGTAGTTGATGAACTGCTGGTAGACCATGGCAACGCTGCGGTCCTGCACGCGCTTGCCGGTCACGTCGGCCCCATCGAACAGCAGTTGGCCCTCGGTCGGCTTGTCCAGACCGGCCATCAGCCGCATCAGCGACGTCTTTCCAGACAGCGTCGGCCCCAGCAGCACGTTCAAAGTGCCCCGCTTGAGGGTCAGATTGGTTGGGTAGATGTGGTAATCACCACCCACCATCTTAGCGATATTGCGTAATTCCAGCATGCTGTCCCGAGGCCTCCCAACCTGCAAGGTGTCTGCTTCAATACGGTACGAGTGACCTTGCGGGTTCTCGTCAGGCGGCGATGGCCGCCATCATGTAGTCGTTCAGTGCAGCCGCTTCCTCAGATGAGAAATGCAGCCCCTGCTTGGTTCTGCGCCACAACACGTCGTCGCTGGTTCTGGCCCATTCCTGTCGCATCAGCCATTCGACTTCGCGCTCGTAAAGATCGCCTCCGAAATGCTGGCCGAGCGCCTCCATGCTCGCCGCACTCCCAAGAATGGCATTTGCTTTCGTTCCGTAGAGGCGCACAAGTCTGCGCGCCTGACGCTCGGATAGAAAGCCATACTTTGTGTTGAGCTTCTTGACTTCCGCCTCGTAGCCGGTGGCGGCGAAATCACCGCCCGGAAGCGAGCTTTTGCCGGTCCACGGCTTGCCCTTGTCGCCGATGGCTTCCGCCACCTTCTCAAGCGCATGTTCCGCCAGACGGCGATAGGTTGTGAGCTTGCCGCCGAAAACGTTGAGCAAGGGCGCTTCGCCGGACGCGTTCTCCAGCTTCAGAACGTAATCGCGCGTGGCTTCCTGCGCGCTGGATGCGCCGTCGTCAAACAGCGGGCGGACTGCCGAATAGGTCCAGACGATATCGTCCTTCGTCACTGGCTCGGCGAAATATTCGCTGGCGGCATTGCACAGATAATCCGTCTCCTCGCCGCTGATCTTAACATCGGCGGGGTCGCCCTGATAATCCCGATCCGTCGTGCCGATCAGGGTGAAGTCAGTCTCGTAAGGGATAGCGAAAATGATGCGGTTGTCGGGGTTCTGGAAGAAATAGGCGCGGGGATCGGTGAACTTCTTTTTCACGATGATGTGGCTGCCCTGAACCAGGCGCACATTGTGCACCTGATTTTTGCCCGCTGCATTGGACAGAACCTTGTCCACCCATGGACCGGAGGCGTTGACCAGCATCCGCGCCTGAACGGTCTTGACGGTGCCTGTCGCGTTGTCCTTGACGTCTACATTCCAAAGCCCGCCTTCGCGACGAACAGAAACAACCTTCGCGCGGCTCATGATGTCCGCGCCACGGTCGGCGGCGTCCCGCGCGTTCAGCACCACCAGACGCGCATCGTCCACCCAACCGTCCGAATACTCGAAAGCCTTGGTGAAGAGCGGCTTCAGTGGTTTTCCAGCGGGATCGCGGCGCATGTCGAGAGATTTGGTAGCAGGCAACAGCTTACGGCCGCCCAAATGGTCGTAAAGGAAAAGCCCAAGCCTGATCAGCCATGCCGGGCGAATACCACCCTTGTGGAACGGCAGAACGAAGCGCATCGGCCATATGATGTGCGGGGCCATGGCCCACAGCACTTCGCGCTCCATCAGCGCTTCGCGGACCAGCCGGAACTCGTAATGTTCGAGATAGCGAAGACCGCCGTGGATAAGCTTGGTTGCGCCAGACGAGGTGCCGGAGGCGAAATCGTTCATCTCGGCCAGGGTCACGGAATAGCCGCGACCGGCAGCATCACGCGCGATTCCGCACCCGTTGATGCCGCCACCGATCACGAAAATATCGCGGACCGCCTGCTCACTCACTGCCGTCTCCCTGACGCGACATTCTGCCGCTTATTCTTTGAATTCGAAATTACAGGGAATTAAAATGAAAACAAAACGAATGTCAAACGAATGTTAATCGGTTTAGTCCTTCGGCTTACCGTTTTCCGTTTCCACCAGCCGAACGCCGTTTTCCCGGCATATGGTTTTCACGGATGGCAGCGGGCAGTGATCGGTGATGAAGGTATGAATCTGTGAGAGATGACCGATCCTGACCGGTGCCGTGCGGTCGAACTTGCTGGAGTCCGAAACCAGAATCACGTGCCGGGCATTGGCCATGATGGCTTGCGCGACTTTCACCTCGCGAAAATCGTAATCGAGCAGCGCGCCATCCCGGTCGATGGCCGATACACCGATGACGGCGTAATCCACTTTGAACTGTCGAATGAAATCAACTGCGGCCTCGCCGACGATTCCGCCATCCGTGCCGCGGACGACACCGCCAGCAATGACGACTTCGATGCCCGGGAAAATCCGCAAGCGATTGGCAACATTGATGTTATTGGTAATAACCATCAATTCGCCGTGGTCAATCAGCGCGTCTCCGACCGCTTCTGTTGTGGTGCCGATGTTGATGAAAAGCGAGGACCTGTCAGGGATAAGATTTGCCGCCGCCCGGCCTATCGCCTGCTTTTCCGAAGCCGCAATGGAGCGCCTGGCCTCGTATCTTACGTTTTCGGTGCTGCTGGGAAAGATCGCGCCGCCATGAATGCGCGTCAGCGCGCGGGCTTCGCACAGGTCGTTCAGGTCTTTTCGGATCGTCTGTGCCGTAACGGAAAAGCGGGTCGCCAAATCATCGACAATGACCTTGCCTTCGGACTTCGCGAGTTCGATGATTTCCAATTGGCGTGTCGTGAAAAACATGAATTCCTTACCCGGAGTCGCCGCATCGATTTTCGTTTTATTTCATTTCATTAAAAAGCGAAAGTGCGAAGGTGCTTTTGTGACGTTCGTTTTCCACAAGGACGACCTGTAAAGCAGCTAAATTGTCCGTCCGATAAATATTGGGGTTGCGCCTTTGCACGATTTGTCCTTGTTTGCGGTCTCTCACAATTTATGGGGAAATAAAAAAATGAATTCTATAAAAACAACAACGCGGGCAGCACTTTTGCTGGGCTCGCTTCTGATTGGCGCCAGTTCAGCTCTTGCAGAAACCGTTCTTCATCGTGGCAATGCGGGCGAGCCGCAGACCCTCGACCAGGCCCAGACCTCGATCAATATCGAAGCATTTATCGTCAAGGATCTCTACGAAGGCCTGACGATTTACGATGCAGCGGGCAAGATCGTTCCCGGTACAGCCGAGAGCTGGACCGTTTCGGATGACGGTACCGTCTACACGTTCAAGCTTCGCGCTGATGCGAAGTGGTCGGACGGTACGCCAGTAACCGCCGAGGACTTCGTGTTCTCTTACCAGCGTGTCGAAGACCCCAAGACTGCGGCAAAATATGCCAACATTCTTTACCCCATCAAGAATGCAGAAAAAATCAACAAGGGCGAAGCCAGGATCGAAGAACTTGGCGTAAAGGCCGTGGATGAAAAGACACTGGAAATCACGCTCGAGCGTGCGACGCCATTCTTCCTCGAGCTGCTGGCTCACCAGACCGCGCTGCCTGTTTCCAAGGCCAGCGTGGAAAAGAACGGTGCAGACTTCGTAAAGCCCGGCGTCATGGTGTCTAACGGCGCATACAAGCTTGAGGCTCACGTTCCCAACGATAGCCTGACCGTGGTCAAGAACACCAATTTCTGGGATGCGGCCAATACCAAGATCGACAAGGTTATCTTCTATCCGGTCGACGATCAGGCGGCGTCTGTCCGCCGCTTCGAAGCGAAGGAAATGGACCTCGCTTATAACTTCTCGGCGGATCAGCTGGAGCGCCTGCGCAAGGCTTACGGTGACGAAGTTCGTGTTTCGCCAACGCTTGCAACATATTATTACACGTTCGACACACGCGAAGCTCCATATGATGACGTGCGTGTCCGTCGCGCGCTTTCCATGGCCGTAGACCGCGATTTCCTTGCCAAGGAAATCTATAGCGGTTCGCAGCTTCCGTCATACTCCATGGTTCCCCCAGGCATGGCCAACTATGGCGAGCCTGCCAAAGCGGACTTTGCGAGCATGTCCCAGTTGGACCGCGAAGACGAAGCCGTCAAGCTGATGAAGGAAGCGGGCTACGGTGAAGGCGGTAAGCAGCTTTCCGTTGAAATCCGCTATAATACCAACCCCAACCATGAACGTGTGGCCACGGCCGTTGCCGATATGTGGAAAACCACGTTCGGTGCCAAGGTATCGCTCGTCAATCTCGACGTTGCTTCGCACTACGGCTACCTGCAGGAAGGCGGCAAGTTCAATGTTGCTCGTGCTGGCTGGGTTGCCGACTATGCGGATGCGGAAAACTTCCTCAATCTTTCTGTTTCGACAAACAAGACCTTCAACTACTCGAAATTCAACAATCCTGAATTCGATGCTCTGATGAAGAAGTCGTACGAGGAGAAGGACGAGGCTGCCCGCTCGAAAATCCTTCATGAAGCTGAAACTATTCTCATGAAGGAGCAGCCGGTTGCGCCGTTCCTGACACAGGCCGATCTCTGGCTGGTGTCAAAGCGTGTGAAGGGCTGGGAAGACAATGCAGCCAATGAACACCTCAGCCGCTTCCTGAGCGTTTCCGAATAAGCAGTGCTGCCACGGTCGTTCTAGAGCATGTCGCGCAAGAGCCTGGAGCTTTTGCGCGACATGATCCGTAGAACGCGTTAAAGTCTCGTCGCAAATGAATGTTGCGAAGTGCTTTAGCCACCGTGCCATGCCCGGAGCCTAAAATATAATGATCTCTTTTATCCTGCGCCGTCTGGCGAGCGCCGTGCCGACATTGTTTATCGTCGTCACGATTTCGTTTTTCCTGATGCGGTTCGCACCGGGTGGTCCATTCAATCTGGAGCGGCCATTGCCGCCGCAGACAATGGAAAACCTGATGAGAACCTATCATCTGGATGAACCATTGTGGCGCCAGTATCTCATCTATCTAAAGAATGCCGTGACCGGAGATTTCGGTCCCAGCTACATCTATAAGGACAACACCGTTGCCCAGCTGATCGGCAAAGGTTTGCCCTATTCGCTGGAGCTTGGTTTCTATGCGCTCATGCTGGCTCTGATCGGCGGCGTGCTGGCCGGGACGTTTGCAGCGCTTCGGCAGAACAGCCTGTTCGACTTCTCGCTGATGTCGGTGTCGACGGTTGGCGTCACAGTGCCTAACTTTGTTGTTGCGCCGGTGCTGACGCTGGTCTTCGCGGTTTTGCTCGGTCTCCTGCCGGCGGGAAGCTGGGGGGATGGTTCGTTGCGCTATCTTCTGCTGCCGATGATTGCGCTTGCCTTGCCGCAGCTTGCCGTCATCGCACGGCTGACACGCGGATCGATGATCGAAGCCTTGCGGATGGACCATATCCGTACCGCGAAAGCCTACGGTCTTCCTGGTCGCACCGTCGTCATCGTTCATGCCATGCGCGCAGCCATGCTGCCGGTCGTGTCCTATCTTGCGCCTTGCGCGGCTGCCCTGCTGACCGGTTCTGCCGTCATCGAAACGATCTTCACCATTCCCGGTGTCGGTCGCTACTTCGTGCTGGGCGCTATTAATCGTGACTATACGCTTGTCATGGGAACCGTCGTTCTCATCGCGCTGTTCGTCATCGTTTTCAATCTTGTGGTCGATATTCTGTACGGCCTTCTTGATCCGAGGGTCAGACATGACTGATATCCCCGGCACATCAGCCGTTTCTCCTTCGGTGAAAAGCCGAAGCCTGTTCCAGCTTGCCACCATGCGCTTCCGGCGCAACACAGCCGCCATGGCCGGTTCGGTCATGCTGGTGCTGATCACGCTGTTTTCGTTCTTGGGCCCGCATTTCCTGACCCATACCTATGATCAGGTGTTTTCTTCCTATGTTTCCGTACCGCCGAGCCTTGACGCACGGCCCGATGCCGGAAGTCTTCAAGGTGTGATGGAAGGCGTTGCCGAGCGCGCTCGCGTCCAGCTCAAGGAATTCGCCGTCGAAGGCCAGTCGTTCACGGCAACCGTTACCTCTTCCAGCCAGATCGATCCGCGCACCACGCGCTATTTTGATCGCGCCAACGAGTTTGAAAACACCAAGGTCGTGGCAACCGAAGACGATGGCCGCACGCTGAAACTCGAAGGCGATGTGAACCGCGAATATTTCTTCTTCGGCACCGACAGCAATGGTCGCGATCTTCTCGTGCGCGTCATGCTCGGCGGGCAGATATCGATTGCGGTTGGCGTTCTCGCCAGCCTCGTGTCGCTCGGCATCGGCGTCGTTTACGGCGCGACCGCCGGTTACATCGGTGGGCGTGTCGACAATGCTATGATGCGTTTCGTGGAAATCCTCTATTCGCTGCCCTTCGTCTTTCTCGTCGTCGTGCTCGTGGTGTTCTTTGGGCGAAGTTTCATTCTCATCTTCCTCGTCATAGGGGCGGTAGAATGGTTGGATATGGCGCGTATCGTACGTGGGCAGACGCTGGCTCTGAAACGTCGTGAATTCGTGGGTGCTGCGCAGGCACTGGGTTTGACCGACTGGCAGATCATCCGTCGTCATATCATCCCCAACACCATCGGGCCTGTGGTCGTGTTCGTCACTGTCGTGGTGCCGAAGGTCATTCTTCTGGAAAGCTTCCTGTCCTTCCTCGGTCTGGGTGTGCAGGCGCCCTTGACCAGCTGGGGTGCGCTGATTTCGGAAGGTGCGCAGAACATCCAGTCGGCGCCATGGCTTTTGATCTTCCCGGCGACCTTCTTCGTGCTGACGCTGTTTTCCTTGAACTTTGTGGGCGATGGGTTGCGTGATGCGCTCGATCCCAAGGATCGCTGATATGAATACGACATCTGAAACCATCCTGACCGTGCGCGGTCTTAAAGTCGACTTCACCACGCCGGATGGCGATGTGAACGCCGTAAAGGGTATCGATCTCGATGTGAAAGCAGGTGAGACGCTGGCTGTGGTCGGTGAATCCGGCTCCGGCAAAAGCCAGACCATGATGGGCATCATGGGTCTGTTGGCCGCCAATGGCCGCGTTCAGGGTTCCGCCAAATATCGCGGACGGGAACTGGTGGGTTTACCGGTGGCTGAGCTCAACGACATCAGAGGCGCGAAAATCACCATGATTTTCCAGGAGCCGATGACGTCGCTCGATCCGCTCTACAAGATCGGCAAGCAGATCGCCGAGCCCATCATTCACCATCGCGGCGCAAGCAAGGCCGAAGCACGTGCGCGGGTGCTGGAACTGCTGAAGCTGGTTGGCATTCCCGACCCCGACAGACGCATCGATAGCTATCCGCATGAACTGTCCGGCGGGCAGCGCCAGCGTGTCATGATCGCCATGGCGCTGGCCAACGAACCCGATCTATTGATCGCGGACGAGCCGACCACGGCGCTCGACGTCACCATTCAGGCGCAAATTCTGGATTTGCTGAAATCGCTCCAGCAGCGGTTCGGCATGGCCGTCGTCCTGATCACCCACGATCTGGGCGTCGTGCGCCATTTTGCGGATCGGGTTGCGGTCATGCGGCGCGGTGAGATCGTGGAGACGGGATCGACCGACGATATTTTCGAGCGCCCGCAGGCGGACTATACGAAAATGCTTCTGGATGCCGAACCCAGTGGTCACAAGTCCCCTGTTGGCCCTGATGCTCCTGTCGTTCTGTCCGGTCAGAATGTTACGGTGGACTACGAGATACCCGGTGGCCTCTTTACCAAGGCCAGCGCTTTCAGAGCGGTCGAAGGCGTCAGCGTCAATCTACGGCAGGGCCAGACCATCGGTATCGTCGGTGAGTCCGGATCGGGCAAATCGACGCTGGGTCGTGCTCTGTTGCGGCTTACACCATCGACCGGACGGCTGTTTTTCGGCAAGACGGAGATTTCAAGCCTTGGCAGAAAAGCCATGCGCCCCATGCGCCGTCAGCTTCAATTGGTGTTCCAGGATCCTTACGGCTCGCTTTCCCCGCGCCAGACGGTTGGGGAAATCATCACCGAGGGTCTGTTCGTTCACGCGCCGGAACTCAGCCGTGCCGAACGTGACAAGCGCGCCATCGAAGCGCTGAAAGAGGTGGGGCTCGATCCTGCCGCCCGCAATCGCTATCCGCACGAGTTCTCCGGAGGCCAGCGTCAGCGTATTGCCATCGCGCGAGCGATCATCCTCAAGCCTGATGTCGTCATTCTCGACGAGCCGACCTCTGCGCTGGACCGATCCGTTCAGGGCCAGGTGATTGATCTTCTGCGCGAACTACAGAAGACGCATGGGCTTTCCTACATCTTCATCAGCCATGACCTTTCAGTCATCAAGGCCATCTCAGACTATGTCATCGTCATGAAAGATGGGAAGATCGTGGAGGAGGGTGAAACCGACGGCATCTTTAGTAATCCCCAGGCAGATTACACCAAGACACTGATACAGTCTGCGTTTTCAGCAGACGCTGCGGCGTAAAGACTCGCGCCCGGCTTCGCCGCCGGGCGTTTCTCCTTGTCCGGCCAAGGAACAAGCTCCTCACATCTGCGTTATGATCTCGTGAAGATTGACGTGTGCCACCATAGGCACCCAGGAGGAAATATGTTCAAGGTCATTCAGATTGCTGGTCTTGCCGTTACTATGGCCTTTTCGGGTTTTGCCATGACAGGTTCTGTGTCTGCGCAGGACATGGAATTGAGAATCGGCCGCGATGGCGTTCGTCCTGTGATTCGCGATCGTGATCGCGATATGGACCGCCGTGGCCCGCCTCGCCGTGGTTGCGGTGAACGCGAAGCCCGTGCAGCCGCTCGCGCATCTGGCCTGCGCGATCCCGAAATCGTCCGGGTTACGCCGCGCCGCGTGATTGTCGAAGGATTTACCCGTCGCGGTCCAGATACCATCACTTTCGCCAACGAGCGCGGGTGCCCCGAAATCTGACGTAACCGTTCGTCAAATAAGTTGTACTACATTGAAACTCGCCTTTAGCGAGTTTCTTTGCGTTGAGGCTATCCACTACAATTTGGATTAGTAATTTCTAAATTTAACTGTACTAATAAACATAGATAGTTGCACATTATTGGGGATAGATCGCAGTGTTCGCCGTACTTGAATGTGTTGCGTTACAGCATGACCGCCGGATCGTTTTTCTGGCCGCCGTCATCGCATTGCTCGGAATGCTCTCCTTTTACCATCTTCTGCTGCGCGCTGATGAAAGTCCGTTAAAGCGCCGGCCCTACTGGGTTCTGGTCGCAGCCTTTGCCTCGGGACTAAGTGTCTGGGCCACCCATTTCATCGCCATGCTCGCCTATCAGGGTAGCTTTCCCATCGGCTTTGATTTTCCCTTCACCGCCTTGTCCGCCATCGTCGCTGTCTTTGGTTTCTGGCTGAGCCTTCAGTTTTTGTGGCAAAAGACCGGTGCCATTCTGCTATCGGGCTGCGCGATAACACTCGCCGTTGCCGCCATGCATTTCATTGGCATGGCAGGAATGCAGGTCGCGGCGACGATTGAATATCGGCTGTTGCCTATCCTGGTCGGTACCGGTGTCACCGTCATGCTGTTTTGCCTGTCATTCCTGTGTTTCCGACGCTTTCGTGGCCATAAGCGCGTGACGCTTTCCGCTGGCGCAGCCATTCTGGGCGTGCTGACACTGCATTTCACGGGTATTTCCTCAACCATTCTCGTTCCCGACCCAAGCATTGCCGGTCCACAGATCGATGGCGCGGACCGCATGATTTTGATGGTGGCGATTAGTGGCGTCACTTTCTTTGTGCTCCTCGCTACCGGCATTGCGGCTCTGATCGACCGCTATCTCGTCGACCTGAAAGGACTTGTCGGAGCAACACTGGATGGACTGGCCGTCGTTCAGGAAGGGCGCATCGTTGAGGTCAACAGCCGGTTTGCCGGACTGTTCGGAGCAAGCGAAGCGTCTCTCATCGGGATCAATGCCGACGAACTCATGCATGCCGATGATGGCATTCCCGCGCATCTGCCGCGAACTGCTGCCGTTGAAGCTGTACCCAACCGAGGCGATCGTTCACGAACTTTCGAGTTGGCGGTCAGAACCATAGAGTATCGTGGTCGTCCCTGCGAAGTCATGGCGGTACGGGACCTGACCGAAAAGCGCCGCGCACAGCGAGAGGTGGAATATCTTGCTCGTCACGACGTGCTGACGGGTCTTGCCAACCGCACGATGTTCCAGGAGCGGCTCAATAACCACATCTCCATTGCTCAACCCAAAGACCAATTCGCACTGCTGGCGCTTGATCTGGATCGGTTCAAGGCGGTCAACGATTTATTCGGGCATGCCGAGGGAGATCGGGTTCTCAAGGATGTGGCACGCATGCTGCAGCAAACCGCCCGCGCGGGTGATCTTGTTGCGAGACTGGGTGGGGATGAGTTCGTCATCCTGACAGCATTCGGCACGACGAGCGACGAAGCCCGCGATCTGGGCGATCGTATTCTGGAGACATTCCGAAGGGAGATGAACTGCATCAGTGACCCCACCGCCGTGGGGGTAACCATCGGTATCGCGGCGTTTCCGGCCAATGGAGAGGACAGCGAGACATTGATGCATGCAGCCGATCTGGCTCTTTACAGGGCCAAGATCAATGGCCGTGGTATTATTGCATTCTACGACCTGGCCATGGATCAGGAGACAAAGGAACGGCGGCGGCTGGAGTCCGATCTGCGTCAAGCCATCAGCCGTAACGAACTCGAACTCCTCTACCAGCCAGTACACTCTGTCGAGAACGGGGCGGTCGCGGGTTATGAGGCTCTGGTGCGCTGGCAGCATCCAACACGCGGCACGGTGCCGCCTGACGTCTTCATTCCAATCGCGGAAGAAAGTGGCATCATCATCGCGCTGGGCGAGTGGATATTGCAGGAAGCATGCTCCACGGCCGTGCGCTGGGAGCCGCATATAAAGGTTGCGGTCAATATTTCGCCGGTGCAGTTCTCTCTGGCCAACCTTGCCTACACCATATGCTCAACGCTGGAGAAAACCGGCCTTGCGCCGTCGCGGCTGGAGCTCGAGATGACGGAGGCGGCGCTTCTGAAAGACCGCGCCATCACTCTTTCCACCATGAGGCAATTGAAGCGCTTGGGCGTGACGATCGTGATGGACGATTTCGGAACGGGCTATTCTTCGCTCAGCAATCTGCGGAGCTTCCCCTTCGACAAGATCAAGATCGACCGCAGTTTCATTGCCGCCATGAAGCAGGATGAAAATGCCCACACCATCGTGCGCGCTATTATCGGTTTGGGCCGCAGCCTGGATTTGCCGGTGACTGCCGAAGGTATCGAAACCGATAGCCAGTACCGCATGGTTGTCGACGAGGGCTGTACTCAGGCTCAGGGATATCTCTTCGGCAAGCCGGAACGATCGGTCAAGCCGGTCAGCTTCAAGTCGAAACGATTCCATAACGCGAACGCGTGAGGGCTCTGCCGGCTCAGCAGAACCCGTTCAGCTTGAGAATCTTATAGGCCTCGATGGATGCTCGCAGCTGATCCTCTGAGTTGCGATCGCCCTGGTTGACATCGGGGTGATGCATCTTGAGCCGGTTCTTGTACTGGCTCCTGATCTCTTCCGGTGTTGCATCATGGTCAAGACCAAGGGTTTCGAACGCCTTTGCCTCGAGCACTTTCAGTTTACGCTTCTGAAGCTCTGCCTTCTGCGCCTCGCGCTGGGCAGCGCTCTTTCGCGCATTGAGCGCTTTTGCAGAGCCGGAGCGCATAGTCAGCGGAAGCGGCATCTCGGTCGACTGGTTGATCCTGCTGCCAATCGTCTTGCGGCTTCCGAGCACGGCTTCCTTTTGATAACGCGCAACGGTGGCGTCTGATGGCGCAGAGGTGAAGCTGTACCCCTTGTTGTACTCTTTTACATGTTCGAGACAGAACAGCAGATACAAACCTTCTGCGCTAGGACCGACGGGTGCGCGATGCGTACCCACCTTGTCACAGCCGTCCCAATGGCACTTTGGCCCTGTTGCCTCGCCCTTGGACGCCGCACTCTTCTTGCGCGTCGATTTGAGCCCAACGAATATCTTAGAATCACTCATGAAGCCTATATGGACCGAGTGCGTCACCTCGGCAAGATTTTGTATCGGAGAATGGTGCGGAAAGACGCTGTCGTGACGCTTTGCCCTTTCCATGCGAGGTTAATTCCCATCTCACGGTGGAAATGCGGAAGGGAGGCTACCTAGTTTCGGATGCGCAATCCATCCATGATGAGACGAACAATCCGGTGAGCCCTGTCGCGCCAGTCGGGTTGGTCGGGGATGGAATAGATGCCGAAGAGCGCATTCAGGACATCGGTCGGCTCAATATCGTCTTTGATTGCGCCCGCCGCAGCTGCGTTGGCGATCAGCAGGCCGAACGTGTTCTGGAGCTGTGTCGCGCCCTCGGCAAAAAGAGAGGAGTTGGATGTGAACAACAGTTTGAGGCTACTGGCCATCCCGCGTTTCGCGGCCAGATAGCTGACGAAACGGTTCATCCATTCTTCCAGGGCGACATCGGGAGCGCTCTCGGCCATGAGATCCGTCGCCGCTTTGGCCAGCAACTCCAGCTCGCGCCGATAGACGACTTCCACCAGATTTTCGCGGGTCGGAAAATGCCTGTAGAGCGTGCCGATGCCGACAGAGGCGCGGCGGGCGATCTCCTCGAGCGATGCTTCAGCTCCCTGTTCAGCAAAAGCCGTGGCGGCAACCTCGATCAGCCTATCGCGATTGCGGCGTGCATCGGCGCGCAATCTTGGCTCGGCTGGGGGCGTCGGTTGACCGTCCTTCGGCACTGAATTGGACTCCACATAAAAGACTTGACGAATAAACGTCAGTCGCTAAGTTAAACGGAGGCGCCTCCGTTTATTCACGGCGCCCTCTATTCCTTAAACAAGCGGGGAGTGGATGTCATGCCGAAATCAATGGACCAAGCGACCGAGGTTGTCATCTGGAACCAACCGGCAGCGATGCGGTTCTTGTTTTCACTTTAGCTCATAAGCAGGAACTTGTCATGACGGCATCGAAAGACATGACTTTGCCCAAAGAACGCGTCGGGTCTCATGGAGCGGATGAGCTTCCCGTCCCTAAAAAAGCGTTTTCGACGGATAATCCCATCGAAATTTTCCAGTTTGCCATCGATGCGGTCGACAAAGGTTTCAAACTTGCCCTTTGTACGCTCGTCGAAATCCGAGGCGGTTCGTCGAGGCCGCTGGGCGCACATATGGCTGTGGCCGATAACGGTTCCTACTGCGGCTACGTATCGGGTGGCTGCACTGAGGCGGCCGTAGCGGCAGAAGCATTGCAAGCCATTTCCGCCGGTCACGATCGCTTCGTCATGTTGGGGGAGGGGTCGCCCTTCTTTGACATCGTGCTTCCCTGCGGTGGCGGGATCACCGTGGCAATCCACATTCTGCGTAACGTGACGCCGTTGTCCTCGGTCGTTGGCTCTGTGAATGCACGGCAAAATGCATCCCTGTCCTACTGTCCCGCCAAAGAAGCGCTTTCATTCGGCGCAGTCGGCACGGCGACGGGGTGGGATGACGAGGTTTTCAAGACACTCTACCGCCCTGCGGTTCGCATCGTGCTGTCGGGCAGGGAGCTCGAAGTCGAGATGACCAGTAAAGTTGCCAAGGCTGCCGGTTACGATGTGATCCTCCACTCGCTAGAAGATCGTAGCTTCGATGCGTCCGTCATCGATGAAAACACAGCGGTCGTTTTGCTCCAACACGATCTGGATCAGGAAATGGCGCTATTGACGGCAGCGCTCGGTGCGCAGCCCTTTTATATCGGTGCGCTTGGCAGCGCTCGGACCCACGAACGGCGCGTTCAGCGTCTGCAGCAGGAAGGGCATTCCAACGAGGTGGTCGGACAGATCAAGGCTCCGATCGGTCTTTTCGGCAGGGCCAGAGATGCACAGTCGCTTGCCTTATCGGTTATCGCTGAAATCGCGGCATGCCGTCAGGCTGCGTTACCGCGACACTAGCGCCATACATCAATCATAGCCGCAACCTTTTTCGCGGCTCAAGCAGGCAGGCATGTTCTTCTGAAGGACAGGTATTCCCGTGGGCGCCGTCGCCCGCTCATCACATTCAATGCGTTTATCCAAGGGAGATGTCATATGCATTTTACCATCAACGGAGAAGCTATCGAGGCCGAGGTGGATATCCGCACTTCGTTGCTTGATCTCATGCGGAACCATCTCGGCATGACAGGCACCAAGAAAGGATGCGACCAGGGCGCCTGTGGTGCCTGTACGGTGCTGGTCGACGGCGAGCGCATCAATTCCTGTCTTGCACTGGCGGTCCAGTATCAGGGGCGCAGCATTACAACGGTCGAAGGATTGGCCGTGAATGGCAATCTCCATCCGTTGCAGCAGGCCTTCATAGAGCATGATGGTTTTCAGTGCGGCTACTGCACACCCGGTCAACTCTGTTCCGCCATCGGCATGGCAAGCGAACTCCAGCGCAACATTCCCAGCGCCGTCACGGCTGACCTTTCCGCAGCTGACATCACGGCAAGCGAAACGGAAATCCGCGAGCGTATGAGCGGCAATCTCTGTCGATGCGGTGCCTACAACGGCATCGTTGAGGCAATTTCCGAAACATTGGCGGGACAATCGGCAGCATTGGCACAAGAGAGGGCGAGAGCATGAATATCTTCTCATATCAGCAGGCATCCGACGCTGCATCTGCAATCAATCTGAAGGTGTCAGGAACTGCGTCGAAATATCTGGGCGGCGGCACCAATCTTGTCGACCTCATGCGCGAAACCGTAGAGCAACCGGAAACGCTGGTCGATATATCGCATCTTTCCGGCACCGTCGAACAGCGTGCCGATGGCAGCCTGATGATAGGTGCTGCCGCCAAAAACACGGCGCTGGCGGCCCATCCCGTTGTGCGATCCGAATTCCCGATGCTGTCGCGGTCCATCCTCGCAGGCGCGAGTGCGCAAATCCGCAATGTGGCAACGGTTGGTGGCAACATCCTGCAACGCACCCGCTGTCGGTATTTTTACGACAATGCCGCCCACTGTAATAAGCGCCAAGCCGGTGCAGGCTGTGACGCGATCGAAGGGTTCAATCGTTATCACTCCATTCTTGGAGCATCTGAGGCCTGTGTCGCGACCCACCCTTCCGACATGTGCGTTGCGCTGGTTGCGCTTGACGCGATCGTGCATTTGCAGGGCCCTGCTGGTGCCCGAACCATTCTGTTGCGCGATCTGCACCGACTGCCAGGAGATCAGCCGCAGGTGGAAACGGAGTTGCAGCCGGATGAACTGATCACCGCCGTCGAGATACCATCTCTCGCCTTTGCAGGCCGCTCGACCTACCGCAAGGTCAGGGATCGTGCCAGCTACGCCTTTGCTCTCATATCCGTCGCTGCAGCTCTCGATATCGACGAGGCAGGTCAGGTGCGCGACGTAAGGCTGGCATTGGGCGGTGTTGCCCATAAACCGTGGCGGGCCGTGAAAGCCGAAGCCTTGCTGAGGGGCCGTGGTGCAGATGCGGAAAATTTCCGGGCGGCAGCGGAGGCCGAGCTGGCAGATGCTGTCGGCCTTCGTGACAATGCATTCAAGATTGAACTCGCGAAACGAACGATCGTCGCAGTTCTCGATCAATTGAAGGGAGAAAACGCATGAGCGCCGAAACCCAAAGCGTAACAGAAACAAGAAAGTCGGGTCGCTGGCAGCCCGCCGTGACGACAGATCCGCTGCTTCGCAAGCACGGCGCGCTCGGTCAACCTTTGTCTCGCATCGATGGGCCGATGAAGGTACAGGGCCGGTCGCGGTTCGCCGCCGAGTTCTCTTTTGAAAATATGAGTTATGCTGCGCTTGCCTTCAGCAGCATTGCGCGCGGACGCATTACCTCGCTCGATGTGGACGCGGCCAAAGCCGCCCCAGGGGTGACGCTTGTCATGACCTACCAGAATGCGCCGCGGATGAAGGCACCATCGCTGATGATGTCTTCAGCGACAGCCGCCGGTGCAAGCGATCTTCCGGTGATGCAGAACGACGAAATCCACTGGAATGGCCAGCCTATTGCTGTGGTTCTTGCGGACACGCAGGAGCAGGCCGATTATGCCGCGTCTCTCGTCAAAGCCAGCTATGCGTTACTTCCGGCAGTGACGTCCTTCGATGACGCGAAGAAGAAACCACGGCAGCTCGACAATATTCTGGGCCAGCCGCCAGTGGTAGAGATTGGTGATGCCGAAGCTGCGCTTAAAGCAGCCGAGTTTCAGGTCGACGTCACCTATCGCACCCCGCGCCATAACCACAATGCCATCGAGCTTCATGCGGCGACGGTTGCCTGGAACGGCGAAGAGTTGCGTGTGCATGATGCCAGCCAGCTTCTGGACCTGACAGCTGGGCAACTTGCCGACATTTTCGGCCTCGAAACCGGCAATGTCCGCGTAACCTCGCCCTATGTCGGTGGAGGCTTCGGTGGGAAATGTCTCTGGGATCATCAGATTCTCGCCTGTGCGGCCTCGAAACTGTCCGGTAGGCCGGTGCGGATCATGCTGTCGCGCGAAGGCGTCTTTCGCATCATTGGCGGACGCACGATCACCGAACAGCGGGTGGCTCTGGGCGCTTCTGCGGATGGTACGCTGGATGCCTTGATCCACACGGGTACGGCGGCGATGACGCCACACAATTCCTGCCCGGAGCAATTCACCTTTCCGGCCCGCCACATGTATGCAGCCAAGACCATCCTTACCTCGCAGAATGTGGCCGACATGGATATGCTGGTCAACACATTCATGCGTGCGCCGGGTGAATCGGTCGGCACGTTCGCTCTAGAATGTGCACTCGATGAACTGGCGGACAAGATGGCCATGGACCCCGTCGAGCTTCGTCGCCGCATAGAGCCTGAAACGGACCCGACGACCGGCAAGCCTTTTTCATCCCGCTATCTGGTGGAGGCGTATGAGGAAGGGGCAAAGCGGTTCGGCTGGCAGCATCGCAACCAAAAGCCACGTCAGCGTCGTGAAGGCGAATGGTTTATCGGCATGGGTTGCGCCACAGCGACCTACCCCTATCATCGCTTTCCGGGCGGGGCCGCGCGGATCAGGCTGACAGCAGACGGTCATGTCACGGTGTCGACAGCCGTGCACGACATGGGAATGGGAACCGCAACGGTTCAGGTTCAGCATATTGCAGCGCGCCTTGGGATTCCGGTCGACCATGTCACGTTCGAATATGGTGATAGTAGTCTGCCGCGTGGCGTGATTGCCGGTGGCTCTACTCAAACGGCATCGATTGGCGGCGCGGTTATTGCGGCAACCGAAGTCTTCGTGGAGGAACTGATCAAGCTTGCCGGTAATGACTCGCCGCTGGCAGGGCTGTCGCTCGACGACGTCGAACCAAGAGACGGTGGCCTTGCGCATGTGAGCGATGCCGGCCGTTTCGAAAGCTACCAGTCCATTCTGCGCAGGGCAGGGCGCGACGAGCTGATCTGTGAGGCAGACGCATCTGAACCCGCAGAAATGCAGGCCTTTTCGATGCACTCCTATGGTGCGCAGTTCTGTGAGGTAAAGGTGAGTGCGATCACCGGCGAAATCCGCGTATCGCGTTTCCTCGGCTCTTTCGATGCCGGGCAAATTCTCAACGAGAAGACGGCAACGAGCCAGTTCAAGGGCGGTATCATCATGGGCATCGGTCTTGCCCTGACGGAGGAGACCAATTTCGACGAGCGGACCGGCCGCGTGGTCAACGCATCGCTGGCGGATTACCACGTACCGGTCCAGATGGATGTTCCGGCCATCGATATTCTCTGTCTCAACAAACCGGACCCGCAAGCGCCCATGGGTGCGCGTGGCATCGGCGAGATCGGAATTACGGGGGTTGGAGCAGCCGTTGCCAATGCCGTGTACAATGCGACAGGTATTCGCATTCGCGACCTGCCGATCACGCTAGACAAGGTGCTGGAAGGGCTGTGACAGCCGCCTTTTGATCATGACGAGTGTCGGGCACCCCCAGGTGTTTGGCACTCGTCTGGCTTTTGAAAGGGATTTCAGTCATCTGAAGGGAAACAAGAAGGACGAGGCTATGGACATCAGCAGAAACGGCTCGCAGCCATCAACAAAGGGACCATCGGACTGGTTCACGGGAACGGTTCGCATCGATCCGCTTTTTACTCCCAATGAAGCCAGGCGTGCCGCAGCAGGGCAGGTCACGTTCGAGCCGGGTGCCAGAACCGCATGGCACACGCATCCCCGAGGCCAGACGCTGATCGTAACCGCAGGCTTGGGCCTCGCTCAGCGTGAGGGTGGTCCTGTCGAAGAAATAAGACCGGGTGATATCGTATGGTTCGAACCTGGCGAAAAGCATTGGCACGGTGCCTCCCCCACCACTGCCATGACCCACATCGCCATTCAGGAAAGCGAAAATGGGAAAGTCGTCGACTGGATGGAGCATGTCACCGACGAGCAGTATCGTCGTTAGACGGCTCAGCGAAGCCGCAAGACACTTTGTCACTAAGTGAGACAGCAAAACCGGACCTGACCCACAATGGCGGGTCAGGTGTACAAGTGTCGTACCGTCCTGCTCAAAGCACGAGATCGCCGGGTAGCCGAATTTCCTTCATCGTCGTTTGTGACGCGATCAATGCCTCGCGGCTAGCCGTTTTAGCAATCAGTTCGGGACGCAGAAGCAAATCGCTCTCTTCTATGGCGCCGAAATCAAGCGCCGTCTTCACTGCAAGCTCTTTCAACGAAACCTGGTAAAGACGGAATGGGTCCAGATCGAGAGATTCCAGATCGTTCAGGAGGTTTTCCTGAGACAGGATGAAGGCAGCGCACCGTAGTTTTCCGTCGGTTCCGACATAGCCGATGATCTTCCAGAAAGCCCGAGGGATCGTCGCGCCACGATAGACGATGTCGTCTTCACCAAAGATTGGACCGGCCTGTACCGAAAGTTTGATGTCCTGCAGATCAGCCTGCTCGAAAACAAGATTTTCCAGCTCGCCCCAGAGGCCCTTGCGCGAGGACTGGTTGTAACGCTCGTGTTGGGGCGCGATGTTGGTGAAATAGAAGGAGTCGCTATTGGCCTGTTTCGCTTCATCCACCGGCCCCCAGCAAAGGTCTGCGCGGCGGGCGATGTGGCCGCGATCGATGCGGTTGTCGACGTAAAAATCGTTGCCGAGTTGATATTTGGCGTCGATCCGCGGATCGAGAGAAAAACCCTTGCGCGGCAGAACCACCATCCGTGTACCGTCGATGTTCCAGGCAACGTACCGGGCCATTCTTCGCTTGGCGCTGAGGCAAACCGAAAAATGGGTGTAGGGAATGGTTTGGCCGCGCTCGAAATTCACCGCATCGCGCTTCAGTCCCGTCGACAGTGTTGGAACGGGAAGGGAAAGACCAAGAAAGTTTGCATCATATCCATTGCGCGGAACGACGCTTTCCATACCTGAAACGGTCGACAGAGTGGCGACATCAGGTTCGAAGACGAAATCCAGTTTCTTTTGTACCGATGCCGGATAGCATGCCAGCGCATGCTCGTCGGCAACGGCATCACTCTCGCCGGCAAAGTGCAGGCCGGCGAAGATATCGGTTGCTTTGCCCTTTTCAAAGATGAGCCAGGCTGCGCCGGAATCTCCGCCTTTGCTGATTTCGCCATCGCTCGGCAACGCATCCTTGTCCGGGCCGATTTCGAAACCGCCAATCGCCTGCTCACCGGCTGGAGCGCCGTAGTCGATCTTGGCCATGACGTCGATGCGACGCACGATGCCACGCGTATTGGCTGTCGTTCGCCCGGATTTGATGACCTTGTCACCCAAAGATACCTGCGCCATGCGCTTGGGCACCACATTGAGGCCATAGACCGAACGATCGTAGTCACGGAAACGGATGCGGGCCAGCGCACAATCTCCCGCCGCCCCCAAATGGCTTCGTAGCAACTCTCCCACGCCGTTGCTCGAGACATTGTTGTCGTCGTAAGGTCCGGGTTGGACGATCGGATCACCGATGCGGCCCTCGTTTCCGTTCAGGACGTGCCAGTTGGACAGGATGCAGGGTGTACCAGTTGCGCGGTCGAAGACGATAAGGCCAATGGTTCCGGCGGTTTCGGCAATGTGGGAAACGCTGACGCCGGGTCTTATCGGATCGATACGTTGTTTGCGCATATCGATCTGTTCGGGCGCTACGATCTTGAAGGATGGGCTGTAGGACCGCTCGATGACGTCAGTCGGCACTGCGGTTCCGTTGACGTCTATCGTCTCCGGAACTCTTTTCGTTGCCAAGGACTCAAGGGCAGACTCGCCCTTTCTGCCAACGGTAAACTGAATGCAGATCGGACCATCGCCATTTTTCAAGCCGATGCCGACCGACGTTATGTTGGGGTCCTTCAGGTAATCCGCACCTTTTGCGCGAATATGCTGGCGCAGGTCGTTTTCGGTAATGCTGGTGGTCTTGGCTTGCCCGGTTGTTTTTCGAACCATGTCATTCCTCCAGAAAGCATTTGCTGCTTCGTCACTAAACCTCGAATTGAAAATATCGAGGCTAGGGGAGGCTTATGACAGAAGAATGACGTGCAACCAGACCGTTTGCTCTGGCCACACGGGCATCCATCACGCTGCGAACGTCACGATCACGCCCCGCTGACGGAAATAGGCCTGCATCAGTTTACGACCGGAGCGGTTGTTGTGCGCAAGCTTCGATGGATCGAACGTCGCTTGTTTCAAACCTTCGCGCGCTAAGGCCTGCTTAAGAGCGGCAATATGTGTATCGATATCGTCGTTGTCGGCCTGAAGCGATGCGTAAATCTTATCGGTGGCTTCGGCTACGGTCATTTCGCTCAAGGTCGTTTATCCTCTGATGGCTGATGCCCAGCCGGATAACACGAAGTGCCGGGGCGATCCAGCTTACAAAGACGATGCGTGCCCGGGCCGGGTGGAGATATCATCAGGCCTGCAGTGGAACTTCTGCCTGCGCCTCCGGTTTTCCGTTCACCTGAAATGCTTCGATCCAGCATTTCTTCAACGAAAAGGAAACACAGACATGGCAGACGACAGCACGACAACCATTCGGGCGACTTTCGAAACAAGAGCGGCGGCTGACCTTGCAATTGAACACCTCGTTCAGCAACACGGCATCTCCAGACCTGACATCTTCGTTCAATCCGCAACCGCTGAAAACACAGCGGGGTCCCGACCATCGGGCGGCGATGCTTCCCATGAAGACGGCGCGCGAGAGGATGCTGCGCTGGAAGGTGAAATCGAAGTTTCAGCCGACATCGCCGCCGATCAGGTGGATTCCGTACACCGCAGTCTTGGCGATGCAGGTGCAATCCGCGTATCCGGTCGCTGATTCTGCCAACGGCAGGCATGATATCGTTTTCCGGGTGTCGAAGGACTTCGCGATCAATGGCTGACAATCTTTCTCAATATCGTTCGAAGCGGGATTTCAAGCGGACTGCGGAGCCGAGTGGCGAGGCTGAGATCAAGCCATCGAACCGAGGCCGCTTCGTCATTCAGAAGCACGATGCCACACGCCTCCATTACGACCTTCGCCTCGAGCTTGACGGTGTGTTCAAATCCTGGGCGGTCACGAGGGGACCATCCCTTGACCCTCAAGACAAACGCCTTGCTGTTGAGGTCGAGGATCACCCTCTCGATTACGGCGACTTCGAGGGAACAATTCCAAAAGGCCAGTATGGCGGCGGCACCGTCATGCTGTGGGACAGGGGCTATTGGCAGCCGGAAGGCGATCTGTCTCCTCAGGAGGCTCTTGCCAAGGGCGATCTCAAATTCACACTGGATGGTGACCGCCTGCATGGCAGCTTCGTTCTGGTGCGGATGCGCAAGGATAGGGATGGTGGAAAACGAACCAACTGGCTGCTGATCAAACATAAGGACGACTTTTCGGTCGAAGAAAACGGTGCTGCGATTTTGGACGAAAACACCAAATCTGTGGCGTCTGGACGCACGATGGACGCCATCGCGGCGGGCAATGGAAAGAAGCCTAAGCCCTTCATGCTCACGGGCGGGGCCTTGGATGCGGACGCCGTTTGGGACAGCAGTAAGGGCCTTGCTGCCGAACAGCGAAAGGAAGACGATAAGCCGTCTCGAAAATCGACAAAAAACGGTTCCGCAAAGCGTTCATCGTCGTCTTTACCCGATTTCGTCTCACCGCAGCTGTGCGTGATCCTTGATCGCCCGCCCGCGAGTCAGGGCTGGATACATGAAATAAAGTTCGATGGATATCGTATTCAGATGCGGGTCGAAAACGGCAATGTCTCATTGAAAACCCGCAAGGGCCTGGACTGGACCGATAGATGGCCGGCGATCGCAGCTTCGGCATCCGCTCTTCCAGATTGCATCATAGACGGCGAGATTTGCGCGCTCGATGAGAACGGCGCGCCCGATTTTGCGGCGCTGCAAGCGGCGCTTTCTGAAGGCAAGACGGATGATCTCGTCTACTTCGGTTTCGATCTGTTGTTTTCCGATGAAGGAGACTTGCGAGAGCTGCCGCTCTTGGAGCGCAAAGAGAAGTTGCAGGCCTTGCTATCGAGCGTCGAAAGCGACCCTCTTCTTCGGTTTGTCGAACACTTCGAGACGGGCGGCGATGCCGTGCTGAAATCGGCCTGCCGTCTCTCATTGGAAGGGATTGTCTCCAAACAGGCGGATGCCCCGTATAAATCCGGTCGCGGCGAATCATGGGCGAAATCAAAATGTCGGGCAGGGCACGAAGTGGTGATCGGTGCCTACGCGCTCAACACCGGTAAATTTCGTTCGCTGCTGGTTGGCGTCAACCGCGGGAAACACTTCGTTTATGTGGGGCGTGTCGGCACGGGTTATGGCGCGAAAGTGGTCGATAAACTGCTGCCGAAGTTGAAAGAGCTGGAAACGTCGAAGTCGCCCTTCACAGGCATCGGAGCGCCCAAAAAATCGCCGGATATCGTTTGGCTCAAGCCCGAACTGGTCGCCGAAATCCAGTTTGCTGGCTGGACAGCGGATGGCCAGGTTCGCCAGGCTTCCTTCAAAGGCCTGCGGGAGGATAAACCCGCCGAGGATGTGGAAGCTGAGACGCCTTCATCCCCGGAGAAACTGGAGGTGCCTGATCCAGACGCAGCCAAATCTTCGTCAAAGCGGTCCCGAAAAGGTGGAAAGGTCGAGGTCATGGGTGTGATGATTTCAAGCCCGGATAAGTCGCTTTGGCCTGACGCAGGGGATGGCCGGCCGGTGACAAAAGTTGACCTCGCTCAATATTATGAGACGGTAGGCCCTTGGTTGATCGACCATATCAGCGGTCGCCCATGCTCGATCATTCGTACGCCTGATGGCATTGATGGTGAACAGTTCTTCCAAAGGCATGCCATGTCTGGCGTGTCTAATCTGCTCGAACTGGTGACCGTTTCTGGAGATAAGAAGCCTTATCTTCAGATCGACCGTGTGGAAGGGCTTGCCGCAATTGCACAATTGGGCGGCGTCGAGCTTCATCCATGGAATTGCCAGCCCGGACACCCGGAAGCGCCGGGCCGCTTGGTCTTCGATCTCGATCCCGGACCGGGTGTCGAATTTTCGGCCGTTGTCGAAGCGGCGCGTGAAATCCGTGACCGCCTAGAAGAACTCGGTCTTGTGAGCTTTTGCAAAACCACGGGCGGAAAAGGGCTTCATGTCGTTACCCCTCTTACAGCGTCTAAAAGCAAGACGCTCGACTGGGACGCCGCCAAGGCTTTTGCGCATGATGTGTGTGAAAAGATGGCGCTCGATAGCCCTGATCTCTATCTCATCAAAATGGCTAAGAAACAGAGAGAAGGCCGGATTTTCCTCGACTATCTGCGCAATGACCGCATGGCGACCGCCGTTGCGCCACTTTCGCCTCGGGCAAGGCCGGGCGCGACGGTTTCGATGCCACTGAACTGGACGCAGGTGAAATCAGATCTGGACCCCACACGGTTTACTATACGATCTGCCCCTGGGCTTTTGAAGACAAGCGACGCTTGGCGCGACTACGACGATGGTTATCGCTCGCTGGATCAAGCAATGAAGCGGCTCGCAAAGTCGAAGTAGCATCTATTTCTCTGCAAATGTCTAAAGGCGGCGAGGCGATTTGCCTCGACACCGATCCCTAATTTAATTTCCGTGATTTCATTTCCTTGGACACAGATTTGCGCAGGGCATCCATGATGTCGATGACATTCGACGCAGGCTCCTGCTTGGCATTCTTGCCTTTCACACCCTTTTTCGGTCCAGCCGTCTTTTTCTTGCGGGCGATCAGTTTCAGCAGGCTCTCCTGGATCGGATCACTCACCATATCCGGTGACCAGCGCGCCATCTTCTTTTTGATCAATTTCTGGACCATCGGGATGAGATCTGGGTCAGCATCGTCATCGATCTCGTCAAAATAATTCTCTTCGGGGCGAACTTCGTCTCCGAAACGCAACGACCAGACCACGATTCCTTCGTCGCGCGGCTCCAGAATGATAGCCCGCTCACGTCGCCCCATGACAAGCTTCGAAACGCCCACGACCTTTTCGCCCTTCATCGCTTCACGAATAACGGCGAAGGCTTCGTTTCCGACCGTATCATCGGGAATGAGATAGTGAGGTTTTTCCAGATAAATCCATTCGATGCTGTCAAAAGGAACGAATTTCTCGATATCGATTGTTTTGACGGTGTCGAGCGCGACAGCGTCGAGATCGTCATCGGTCAGGATGACGTAATCGTTCTCGCCGCGAGCGTAGCCTTTTGCCTCATCGTCTTCTTTGACGGGTTTTCCCGTCACGGAGTCTATGTATTGAGACACGACCCTGTTTCCGGTGTCCTTGTTGAGTGTATGAAACCTGACCTTTTCGCTTTCGCTCGTGGCCGGTGTCATGCTGACCCGGCATGTGACGAGGGAGAGTTTCAGGTAGCCTTTCCAGTGCGGACGCGTTGCCAAGCCCTATCTCCTTCAGCCTGCTTTGCGCTGACGCGCTGATTTTGACGGGCTCGCCGCGCGTGTCTTGCGTTTGTCGCTACCCGAATTGGCGTTTGCGGCAGTCCGCTTCTGCTTACCCTTGGCACCGTTGCTCATTCCAGCGCTTTCGCGAAGTGCGGCCAGAAGATCGTTCGGCTTGGACACCTTCACCTTCTTTTGCTTCGGAAGCGTCTTACCCTCGGCTTTTGCCTTAACGAGATCTGCGAGTGCAGCTTCGTATCGGTCTTCGAATGCCGCAGGATCGAACTCACCCTTCTTGGTCGATATAATGTGCTTGGCAAGATCAAGCATTTCACCTTCGACCTTGATCTTTGGCATGTGTGCAAAGGCTTTTTTGGAGGATCGGACTTCGTAATCATAATTGAGGGTTGTGGCGATAAGGCCCTTACCATGCGGTCTTATCAACACGGTCCGCATGCGTCGGAACAGCACCGTGCGTGCGATGGCCACGACCTTGGATTTCTGCATTCCATCGCGAAGTGCTGCAAAAGCATCGGATCCCATTTTGTCAGGGGCAAGATAGTAAGGCTTGTCGAAATAGACGTCATCAACATCCGAGCAAGAAATGAACGCCTCGATCTCCAGCGTTTTGTCGCTATCGGGTATCGTTGCCGCAACTTCGTCTGGATCGATTACGATGTACTGCCCGTCATCGACCTCGAAGCCTTTGGTCTGATCGTCTTTCTCGACGGTTTCCTCCGTTTCACTGTCGATGAAGACGCGGTTGACCCGGTTTCCAGTTGCGGCATTTATGACGTTGAAGGTGATGCGCTCGGACGTCGAGGCTGCCGTATAGAGCGCGACGCCTGCTGAGACCTCGCCGAACTTGATGAACCCCTTCCACTGGGCACGCTGACCTGCCATCTGCCTCTCCCAAAATCTTGATGGGACTCAACCAAGTCGTGGCAGATCGGTTCCCGATGTCGAAGGTCTAGGCGACATCTGCTTGCGTTGACTTAGATGTGTGCGGCACGGAACCGAACGAAACCTCTCCGCGCCAGTTCACCCCTCATGTCTTCAGCAAACTAGAGGGAAACTCACCATGCGGGATCATCACTTTCTGGAACTTTCACGAAGGAATTTACTTATCTCATCGGCCGCGACCGTCGCGGCCACGGGCGTCGCCGGAAGCGCGGTGGCGCGATCTCCGGGGAGCCCAATGGAACATACATCAAAAGTCGCACTCACCGTAAATGGTGAGAAACACGATCTCGACATCGATAATAGAACGACGTTGCTCGATGCTTTGCGTGAGCATCTTCATCTTACAGGAACGAAAAAGGGCTGTGATCATGGGCAGTGTGGCGCTTGCACTGTTCTTGTCGACGGCAAACGGATCAACTCCTGTTTGACACTGGCGGTCATGCATGACGGGGAAGATGTCACGACCATTGAAGGGTTGGGTCAGCCGGGTAATCTGCATCCGATGCAGGCGGCTTTCGTCAAGCATGATGGTTTTCAATGCGGATACTGCACGCCCGGACAAATATGTTCGTCGGTTGCAGTTCTTGAAGAGATCAAAGCCAATATTCCGAGCCACGTCACGGCCGATCTGACTGCAGCAGCGCCACTGACGACGAGCGAAGTGCGTGAACGTATGAGCGGCAATATCTGTCGATGCGGAGCCTACTCAAACATTCTCGACGCGATTTCTGAAGTGGGAGGGATATCCGCATGAAGGCCTTCACCTACGAACGCGCCTCTTCGATAGAGGCCGCCGCCAAGGCAGCGGCATCCAATAGCGACGCGAAGTTCATCGCCGGCGGAACGAATCTTCTCGATCTCATGAAGCTTGAGATCGAAACTCCGACACACCTCATCGATGTGAACGGCCTCGGTCTGGATAAGATCGAGCAGACACCGGATGGCAGCTTGCGCATTGGAGCCCTTGTCAGGAACACCGACCTTGCGTCTGACACCATCGTTCGCCGTGATTACGGACTTCTCTCAAGAGCACTGGTCGCCGGTGCATCTGGGCAGTTGCGCAACAAGGCGACGACTGCGGGCAATTTGCTGCAGAGAACGCGCTGTCCGTATTTCTATGACACCAACCAGCCGTGCAACAAACGCCAGCCCGGCAGCGGCTGTTCCGCCATTGGCGGCTACAGCCGTCAGCATGCCGTGATTGGTGTCAGTGATGCCTGCATCGCTACACACCCAAGCGATATGGCAATTGCGATGCGTGCACTCGATGCAACTGTCGAGACGGTGAAGAGCGACGGGACACGTCGCTCCATTCCGATTGCCGATTTTTATCGCTTGCCGGGAGACACGCCGCACATCGAGACGTCCCTCGAAAAAGGCGAGTTCATCACGTCAGTTCTGTTGCCGCCACCGGCTGGCGGAACCCATATCTATCGCAAGGTCCGCGACCGTGCCTCGTATGCCTTTGCGCTGATTTCAGTCGGCGCCGTCATCCAGAAAGATGGCACCGGGCGTGTTGCTGTCGGCGGGGTTGCGCATAAACCATGGCGCGTGGAACAGGCAGACGCCGAACTGCCCAAAGGCGCGCGAAGCGCGGCGCAGGCACTACTGGCCGATGCCCGTCCCACAGACCATAACCGTTTCAAGGTCGATCTCGTCGAGCGCACGCTCGGTGCCGTCCTGTCCGAAGCAAAGGGTTGAAGCCATGAAGTTCGACAAGCCAGCAACGACCAATCCGATCGACCGTCTTAAAGTCGTGGGTCAGCCCATCCGACGCATCGATGGGGAATTAAAGACCACCGGCGGCGCAAAATATGCCTATGAGTGGCACGACCCGGACATTTCCTATGTTTACGGTTACCCGGTCGCATCTGCGATCTCGAAAGGCCGCATCAAATCTATCGATACTTCTGCCGCCAAGCGGGCCCCGGGTGTCCTCAGCGTCGTGACCACCCTTGACGTGGGCAAGCGGGAGAAGGGCGAATACAACACCGCAAGCCTGTTCGGGGGCGATGTCATAGAACATTACCACCAGGCGATCGCCGTGGTGGTTGCAGCAACATTCGAGCAGGCGCGTGCGGCGGCGTCACTCGTCAAAGTCGATTACGCAGAAGAAAAGGGCGTCTTCGACCTCAGCGCTGAAAAGGCAAACGCCAAGAAGCCGGATGAATCGCAAAAGCCTGACACATCTGTCGGCGATTTCGCAACGGCGTTCGATGCTGCCGATGTGACGCTCGACCAGATTTATACGACCCCGGACCAGTCGCATGCGATGATGGAGCCTCACGCGTCCATCGCGGCCTGGAATGGCGACGAGGTGACTGTCTGGACGTCCAGCCAGATGATCGACTGGTGGCGTTCGGACCTTGCGACGACTTTGGGTGTCGACAAGGATAAAATCCATCTCATGTCCCCTTTCATCGGCGGCGGGTTCGGTGGGAAGCTGTTCTTGAGAGCCGACGCCGTACTGGCCGCTTTTGCCGCCAAGGACGTTGGAAAGCCGGTCAAGGTCACTCTTCCGCGCCCGATAATGGCCAACAACACCACGCACCGACCGGCGACCATCCAGCGCATTCGTATCGGCGCGGGTCGGGACGGGAAGATCACCGCGATTGCACATGAGAGTTGGTCCGGCAATCTTCCCGATGGCGCGCCGGAGACGGCGGTCAACCAGTCTCGATTGCTTTATGCGGGCGCCAACCGGATGACGGCCATGCGGCTGGCAACACTCGATCTGCCTGAGGGCAATGCCATGCGCGCGCCTGGAGAAGCGCCGGGCCTGATGGCGCTGGAAATAGCGATTGATGAAGTTGCGGAGAAACTCGGTTTGGACCCGATCGCATTCCGCATCATCAACGACACCCAGGTCGATCCCGAAAATCCAGACAGGCCGTTTTCTCATCGCGATCTCATTGGATGTCTCAAGCTCGGCTCCGAACGTTTCGGTTGGGCTGATCGCCCCAAGGTCGCATCGCAACGACAGGGCAACTGGCTGATCGGGATGGGCGTCGCTGCAGCGTTTCGTGATAACCTGGTTCTGCCTTCCGCTGCCCGCGTGAAGCTTGGTAAAGACGGCATCATTACCGTCGAAACCGACATGACGGACATCGGCACGGGCAGTTACACGATCATTGCGCAGACCGCCGCCGAAATGATGGGTGTGAGTGTCGACAAAGTGGCCGTGCAGCTTGGCGATTCACGCTTTCCGATATCGGCAGGTTCGGGCGGCCAGTTCGGAGCGAACTCTTCGACCTCAGGTGTTTATGCCGCCTGCGTCAAGCTTCGGGATGCCATTGCTCAAAAACTGGGCTTCAACTCGGAAGACGCGGTGTTCGAAGATGGTGTGGTCAAATCGGGGAACCGTTCCGTACCACTGGCAGAGGCCGCTGGCGACGAAGGCCTCGTCGGTGAAGACAAGATGGAGTGGGGTGACCTCACCAAAACCCACCAGCAGTCCACCTTCGGAGCGCATTTCGTCGAAGTCGGTGTCGATGTGGCAACCGGTGAAACGCGTATCCGCAGAATGCTGGCAGTGTGCGCGGCTGGGCGCATTCTCAATCCCATCACTGCGCGCAGTCAGGTTATTGGTGCAATGACCATGGGCGCAGGCGGTGCACTGACCGAGGAGCTCGCTGTCGACACGAAACGCGGCTTCTTCGTCAATCACGATCTCGCGGGATATGAGGTTCCGGTTCACGCCGATATTCCCCATCAGGACGTCGTGTTTCTCGATGAAACCGATCCCATGTCATCGCCCATGAAGGCCAAAGGCGTTGGCGAGCTTGGTCTTTGCGGTGTCTCCGCGGCCATAGCCAACGCGATCTACAACGCTACCGGCGTACGTCTTCGCAATTATCCTATGACGCTGGACAAGCTGATCGGCAGTTTGCCAGACGTCGCCTGAGTCCAAGCGTCTCTAAACCGCTCCTGCCCCGTGGCAGGGGCGGTTTAGAGTATTCATTCTTCCTTAAACTCCGTTACCCTTCTCTAACCATATCCGGAACTTGCCCGGAACGATTTGTAAGTGATTCAATTATTATCGCGTAGAACCATAGACCAAGATTATTATTGGGCATGATGCCCCACCCTTGTCCGACTTAGCGCCAGCCATGCTGGCCCAGATGCCGTCGACAAAGATGCATTGAAAATGAAACGATCCTCACTTGGGTGTCGCAAATGCGCTTGATTGCGCATGCGCGCTGCCACGGAATTTTGCAATGCAGAACGAAATCGCACGCCTCTCCAGCCTCAAAAAGTTACGGCTGCTCGATACGCTTCCCAGTGAAAATTTCGATCGCATCACGCGTCTCGCTGCCAGCATATTCGGGCTGCCCATAGCTGCGGTTTCGCTCACCGACACCCATCGGCAATGGTTCAAATCGAAGGTTGGCGTCGATCACAACGAGATACCGCGTGAGAAGGCACCCTGTGCAAACGTCGCCGAAAGCCGCGTGCCCTTCGTCATCCGTGATTTTCAGCAGGATGACTGCTACATCGACAGCACGCTTGGCAACGCTGGCATCCGTTTCTATGCGGGTGCGCCTCTGTTGACGGCAGACGGCTTCGGTCTCGGTGCGCTGTGCGTTCTGGGTACCGAGCCTCGCGACATCACCGAAGGTGAGATGGCCACCCTTTGTGATCTTGCCGCTATGGTCATGGACCAGATCGAACTCACCCACGCGCTGGGACGCATCGAACCATCGAGCGGCCTTCCTAATCGCTTTCAATTGCTTAACGACCTTTCGGACGCATCGCTTCGCAATGACGGTCAGCGTATCATCAGCCAGTTGGACCTCGTCCAGACGGAACAGTTCGAGCGATTGTCGCGGGTGCTCGGACCTTCTTATCTGGATAACATGATCCAGGCCGTATCGCGCTTGCTGAGCGAGCATGTCGGACCGGATGGAACCGCCTATCACGTCGGTCCGACGCAGTTCGCTTTCTTTGCTCCTGAAGGCGTCGATTCTGAAGACTACCTTGCGGCTTTGGCAAACATGCTGCGCGAGATCGAAAGCAACAGCGAAACCCATATTTCAATGATGCCGTCCATCGGGATGGTGGCTTACGACCAGCAGGCAATGGCAGCGGAAGATGTTTTGCGCTCGCTGCAAAGCGCGGTTCAGGATGCCCGTGAAAGCCCGACAAAGATCGGCATGTTCTCGCCTGCCATGGATTTGCGCCACAGACGCAATTTCATGATTCTCCAGGATTTTCGGTCTGCGCTGGCTGCCCCGGATCAGTTTTCACTGGTCTTTCAGCCTCGTCTTGATGTTGCGACCGGTGAGATCTGCAGTGCGGAAGCCTTGCTGCGATGGGATCATCCAGTGCTTGGCCCTCTGTCTCCAGCCGAATTCATCCCCGTCGTGGAAGCCTCATCATTTGCGCGGGACCTGACGGACTGGGTCATCGGTGAGGCTCTTCTGCACCTTGCAAAGTGGGGCAGCCAGGGCCATCGCTTCAAGCTGTCCATCAATCTTTCCGCGCTCAACCTGGAAGAGCAGGACTTTTTCGAACGCTTGATGACAAAATTGTCGGCGTCCGGTGTCGAGCCAGACCAGATCGAGCTGGAACTGACCGAAACCGTGATGATGAAAGAAACCGATGGCGCGTTCGGCCTGCTCAATCAATTGAAGGCGTCGGGTGTGCAACTGGCCATTGACGATTTCGGCACCGGCTATAGCAGCCTTGCCTATCTCCAGAAGTTACCCGCAGATATCGTCAAGATCGACCGCTCTTTCGTCGCAGACATGGAAAACGGAAATCGCGAAAGAGTTCTGGTTCGCTCCATGGTCGATCTTTCACACAGCCTTGGATACCGCGTTGTTGCCGAGGGTGTGGAGACAAAGGAAGCTGCCGACCTGCTGGAAGCCATGGGATGCGACGAAATTCAAGGCTACTGGCTATCGCGCCCCGTCCGTGGTGACACATTGTTCGAGTGGTTGGTGGATCGCAAACGTCCAGCCGTGCTGCTGGCCGGTTAAGCCTCGCACAAACCGATTTGCAGTCTCGCGAATTCCTTGGATTGAACCCTAGAGGGCGACACGATGAAACATGTCTTAGCGCGGATGGTCAGCGACACGCAGAAGTTCGACGACGAGCTTCTTGTCATTCTCGATGCCCTGCCTATCCCTTTGTCCTGGGCCTCGCTGCCGGAAGGGCACGTTCGCTTCGTCAATCGTGCCTTCACGAAGACATTCGGATATGAGAACGGCCGGTTTGCCACGGTCGACCATTGGATGGAGGAAACTTACGTCGATCAGGCAGAGCGGGAGGATGCGCGTAAACGCTGGGAACAGTTGTGGATCGCTGACGGAAGCGGTGTCACGGAAATAGAGGCTTTCGAACTGCAGGTAAGACATGCCGATGGCGAGACGGTGCCGGTTCTTCATCGCGGGATCGTCTTGCACGACTTCGGCCTGGGTATCGCAACCTTCGAAAATCTGTCCGATCAGAAACTCGCGGAAAGCGCTCTGAGACGGATTGCCTATGAAGACCCTCTGACCACGCTCGGTAACCGACGAATGCTTCAGGAACGCTGGAACGCCGAAACGCGATTGGACGAGGTATCGCCAAAACGTCAAACGAAGGCGCTTTTGATGATCGATCTCGACAATTTCAAGCCGATCAACGATTTCCACGGTCATGCTGCAGGCGATGAGATTTTGCGCAGCGTTGCAAAACGGCTTCGCCAGTCCGTTCGCTATGACGATACGGTCGTGAGAATGGGAGGAGACGAGTTCGCCATCCTGCTCACCGATCTCGAAGATCAGGCCGACGCAGAGAAAATATGTCAGAGAATTGCCGACGCATTCCTTGAGCCCTTTGTGGTTCAGGGTCAAACGGTCAGTGTTGGGGCAACGGTGGGTGCAAGCCTTTATCCGCACCATGGTAGCGATCTGGGGACGCTGTTGCATGCAGCGGATCAGGCTCTGTACCGGATGAAACGCAATGACGAGCACAGCTGGGCGTGGTTCGATCATTCATTTGAAAAATCCGGTGTCTCCCGGTCTCTCGCCAGCGCTGAGTGATGGGCGCGTCCGAAGCGGTTTCGATAGATCAACATCAATGCACATTAATTCTAGCACTTGACGGTTGTTGTGGCGATGTGGAACGTCGTCCAAGGTTGCAAATTAGCGCCGCCCATAGATCGAACGCAGGTCGTTATCGAGAGGTCGAACAATCCGTATTCTCCTGATCAATCCACCCTATGTTTCTCTCACGTCACGTGGCGTGGGTCACCAGATACCATTCGGTCTGTTGTCGATTGGTGGGCCGCTTCTTGATGAAGGCCACGAGGTGAAGCTGCTCGACGCGGAGCGGCATCACCTGAAAGCCGACGAAATCGCAGCGCAGGTTTCCAGCTACAGACCTGACATCGTCATGACGGGTCATTCCGGATCGACGCCCGCCCATCCGGCTGCGATGGTGGCGCTGGAGGCAGCCCGTCGGGCTTGCCCCGATGCGCTCACCGTCTACGGCGGAGTTTATCCGACGTACCATGCCCGCGATATTCTGACCCGCCACGCCTATGTCGATTTGATCGTGCGTGGGGAGGGCGAATCCGTCATTCTCGATCTTGTCCGCGCGGTTGAAAATAGTAAGCCCCTCAACGGGGTCAACGGCATCACCTTCCGGCAGGGCGAGGGCGACATCCGTGAAAATGCGCCCGCACCCACCATTTCCGATCTCAATCTCTGGCGTGTCGGCTGGGAACTGATCGAGAATTGGGATCTGTATCAGTGTTTCGGGCTCGGCCGCGCCGCCATCGTACAGTTTTCCCGTGGTTGCCCGCATCGTTGCTCCTATTGTGGGCAGTATCAATTCTGGTCGAAATGGCGATATCGCGACCCGAAAGCGGTTGCTGCGGAAATTGCATGGTTGCA
Source organism: Rhizobium sp. Leaf262 (assembly GCF_001422245.1). GTDB lineage: Bacteria > Pseudomonadota > Alphaproteobacteria > Rhizobiales > Rhizobiaceae > Agrobacterium. Next base: position 155,075 of record NZ_LMMM01000015.1, on the reverse strand, counting down.
CCGGCATCACGGAATCAACTTCGTCGATCTGGCCGATGAAAACCCGACATCCTCCAAGCGTCTGTGGCGGGAGTTTCTACAGGCGCTTGCGGACGAGAATGTGCCGGTTCGGCTTTTTGCGACGATCCGTGCAACCGACATCGTGCGCGATGCGGACCTGTTGGGGTTGATGAAGAAAGCCGGCATGATCTGCGTTCTGATGGGCATCGAAACAACCGACCCAGAGACGTTGCTGTCCATTCGAAAAGGCTCGACCGTCCGTGAAGATCAGAAGGCCGTGGAGCTGTTGCGCGAGCACGGAATTCTGTCGATGCTCGGCCATATCGTCGGTTTCGAGGAAGAACGGTTCTCGGATTACGTACGGGCCGTGCGCCAGGTTTCGCTCTACGATCCCGATCTTGTCAATGCGATGTATGTTACGCCACATAGATGGTCTGACTGGGCCGAAGAGAACGGCGCGCGCAAGGTCATCCAGACAGATCCGGCCAAGTGGGATTATCGCAACCAGCTTCTGGCCTCGCGGTATCTGTCATCCAAAGCCATTTTCTGGCTGGTCAAATTGATGGAATTTGTTGTGCATGCGAGGCCGAGGGCACTGTGGCGCGTCCTGTTCCATCCTGACCGCGACCTCAGGGCGCATTTGCGCTGGTGTTTCCGTTTTTCCTTCCGCGTCTGGCGTGCTGAAGTGGCAGAATTCATAAGACGCCCTCCAGACGATCGCACCACTCTGACCTTGGCGCAATGGTTCGGGCGTGCCGACCGGGTGGTACCATCGCCCAGCGTTCTTCAGGAGAGTGAACAGACAGGATAAACGATACCTGAAAAGAGCGAGGGAGTGCCGTCAGGATTGCGGAAACAGCGACCCACGGTCATGACGTGTTCGTACGCGTCCGAGGCGTTTTGAACACGGTATTCGGAACTGTGAGGCTGGCCGTCTTGGACAGCTTTGGCAATGAGGGCCGTCAGGGCACGCCTGTCGTCGGCATGGACCCGATCAATGTACCGGCTGAGGGGAAGACGTCCCTGTATGGTGTCGTCCGGCTTCAGGCCGAACAATGCGGCGATGGCGGTGTCGGCATAGATCCGGTCCTCCGCCAGCGACCAGGTGAAGATGCCAGCTTCGATATCGTTGGTGATCGTTGTTTCGATATACAAAATCATTCCTCCGATGCCGGTCTCTGGTTTTTTGATATGATATGGCCCCAGCAATTTCGGCTGTCGGGCAAATGAAACCGGGCGTTTCGTTGTGGTTCTTCCGCCAGTATAGGGTTCTTGAGCACTTTACCAAAGGTCAGCGTCGAGAACGGTACGCTAGCGTTCATTTCTGTTTTGGCTTGCATCATCAAACAAATTCGATATTGAAAGCCCATTCACCACGGACCCGGTGAGATTCCGGGTGGCTCTTCTGGCCGCCGATCCGCCAGACAACGCAAAAACAGCATGCCTTCTCAGACCGCACACGGGCGCGTCGCATGCTTTGCGAGACATCACATCATGCAAATTTCATTTATTCGCCGGGATTGGTCCGCCAATCCTATCCGGGAAATGCTCGCCGGGGCAGTCGCGACATTTGCGCTCATTCCAGAAGTGATCGCGTTCTCATTTGTCGCGGGCGTCGATCCTCAAGTGGGGCTGTTCGCGTCTTTCATTATCGGCATCGTGATTGCGTTCACCGGCGGGCGTCCCGCCATGATTTCGGCTGCTGCAGGGTCCGTGGCGCTGGTTGCGGCTCCGCTCGTCCATGCGCACGGCTTACCCTACCTTTTTGCGGCGGGTCTGCTGGCAGGCCTTTTGCAAATCGCATTCGGATTGCTTCGCCTTGGGGTCTTGATGCGTTTCGTTTCGAAATCCGTGCGGACCGGTTTCGTCAATGCACTTGCCATTCTCATTTTTGCCGCCCAGCTTCCGCACATCCTTCATGGCGACATCCTATCCTATGCCATGCTCGCCGCCGGTCTTGTCATCATCTATCTCGTGCCGATGGTAACGAAGGCGGTTCCTTCACCTCTCATCTGCATTCTGATTTTAACCGCTCTGTCCATCTCACTGCAGCTTCCCGTCATGACGATTGCCGACCTCGGCAAATTGCCGGATTCGCTACCGATCTTCAGCTGGCCCGCCGTTCCCCTGACGTTGGAAACGCTTAGAATTATTGCAGGACCGGCGCTCGCCATCGCCATGGTCGGTCTGCTTGAATCCATGATGACGGCCAGCGTGGTGGATGATCTGACTGGCACGCCCAGTTCGAAAAATCGGGAATGCGCCGGTCTTGGTGTCGCCAACACCGCTGCCAGTCTCTTCGGTGGCATTGCCGGTTGCGGCATGATCGGCCAGACGGTCAGCAATGTGAAGTACGGAGGTCGTGGCAGGCTTTCTACCCTGTTTGCAGGCGCCTTTCTGCTGGTGTTGATGGTTCTGTTGAAGCCGTGGGTGTCGCAGGTGCCAGTCGCAGCTTTGGTTGCCATCATGGTCATGGTGTCCATCGACACGTTCGACTGGTCTTCGGTGAAGACGCTGGTCATACACCCGAAAATGTCGAGCGTCGTCATGTTGGCCACGGTTGTCGTGACGGTGTTCAGCTCGAACCTCGCTTTGGGCGTGACGGTTGGCGTGCTGTTGAGCGGCGTGTTCTTCACATTCAAGGTCGCCAGACTGTTGCAGGTGCAAAGCAGTCGGGATGAAGCGCTGGGCCGTGTGACCTACAAGGTGTCGGGGCAGGTCTTCTTTGCATCGGCTGATGTCTTCGTTGAGTCTTTCGACATCGAAGATGCCACGGGTATGTCCGTCCTCATCGATATTTCACAGGCCCACTTCTGGGACATCACCGCCGTCGCCGCACTGGAAAAGGTGGTCGATCGATACGAAGCGCACGATATCAAGGTCACCGTCATCGGCGTCAACGAGGCCAGCGCGACACTGATCGAAAGCGTGAACGGAAGCGGCAGCCTCAAGGAAATCTGACCTGCCGCAAATCGCACGTCACAGGCGTGTCTTTGAAAAAATCCCGTTCTGCGTTATGAATTTAAGGAAAATCGTATACACGTTCCCGTCGGAACGTGTATTCTCGTATCAGTGCCAGTCGGTTGTCGGATGAAGATTTGAAGATATCGGTCATTCTCAAAACACTGAACGAAGAAAAACGCATCGGTGCGGCAATAGAAAGTGTCATTGCCGCCCTATCGGGTTTTGATGGCGAAATCATTGTTGCAGACAGTGGTTCTCGTGATCGAACCGTTGAGATCGCCAGCCGTTATCCTGTTGTCATTGCCCAGATACAGGCACCTGCCAAAGCCAGTTGCGGCATCGGCCCGCAGCTCGGATATCAGTACAGCAGTGGCGATGTCGTCTGTCTTATGGATGGCGACATGCTGCTCGATCCGGAATTTCTGCCCGCGGCTCTCGACTATCTCGCGCAAAACCCTCGCGTCGCGGGTGTCAGCGGTCATGTCAACGAAGTCAATCTCGATAACCTGGAATTCACCCGCCGCGTTCAGAGAAACGCTCCGGAAAACCGAAGTGGACAGCTGGATCGCCTCAACGGCGGTGGTCTCTATCGACGGTCGGCCATCGAAGAGGCGGGCTATTTTTCCGACCGCAATCTTCATGGCTACGAAGAATTCGACCTTGGCCAACGCCTGAGGATGCGCGGTTGGACGCTCTACAGGCTGGACAGACGGTTCGTTGATCACTTCGGTCACAGCATCAATTCCTATGTCCTGCTGACGCGCCGCTGGTCCTCGAAATATCTTCGTGGTGTGGGAGAGCTCCTGCGTGCCGGAACCGAGCAGCAGCGTTTTGGAACGCTGACGCGAGAATTGTCGGAAGTGCGCCTATGGTGCGGTGTTTACCTGTGGTGGGCGATACTTCTGGCGTGTCTGATTTACGGCTTTTTCAATCCCATCGGCTTTGCCCTCTTCTTCGTTTTGCTGTTGTTGCCGATCGTGTTGATGAGCATCAAGCAGAGAAGCGTATCATTGGGAATTTACGCCGTTGTCGCATGGTTTTTCCACGCTGCGGCGCTGCCTCTGGGTTTCTTTTCCGCCCGAAAAAAGCCGGAGGGGTGGATTGAAAGCAAACTTTTGAAATCCCCATGAGACACGTCTTGCTGTCTTGCCTCATTGCCAGCTCCATCGCCTGTCAACCGGTGGCGGCGCAAGAGTGGCTGGTGGTTCGCGAGCAGTCACTGGAGGTCCAGCCGGGCAGCCCACTCGATTTCTCGGGCATTTTGCCGAACCTACCCATCGATGAAACGAAGCGGATCGGCCTCACGCGGTCTGGAAATCTGTCGCGTGCCAGCAGTCGAGATACGCCGGAGCGGTTTCTCTGTGCCTCGCTGGCATGGAGCCCGGCGTCGGGTGGTTTTCCCGACCATGATACAGCGGAACGTTATGCGCTCCAGCTGAAGATGCACGGCTATAACATCGCGCGGTTCCATTATGTCGATGCGGCTCTGATGGCGGGGCGTTCTGGGGATTTCGACTTCGACCCTGAGGTCCTCGACCGCGTCCATTACCTGATGGCAGCGCTGAAGCGGCATGGCATCTACTGGATTGTCGACGGATTGAGTTCGTCGCGCGGTGCCCTTGGCGGCTTCGAGGATCGCTGGGACGTCAAGGGCGACTTGAAGCTCGGCGTTCAGATCGACGACACGGATTTTGCTCACTGGAAGAAATTTCAGGACGTTTTTCTGGCCAAGGTCAATCCTTACACCGGCATCGCCCCCATCCGTGATCCGGCGCTCGTAGGCATCGTTCCGTTCAATGAAAACGGGCTTGAATTCGATTCCATGATGCAGGAAGGCGTGCGCGGGATTGTGTTTTCGCCACGTCTGAAGCCTCTCTTTAACGCGTGGCTATTCAAGAAATATGGCACGGACGCGGAACTCTCGAGGCATTGGGGTGGATGGTTCAAGGAAGGCAATCTTGACGATCGGACTGTTGCCTTGCCGCCGGATCGCAACGAACGCAGTGAGCGAATGCGTGATCTGCAATCCTTTTTCATCGATGTGGAGCAGGACGCCACACGTCGAATGACAGGCACCCTTCGCGACCTTGGTTTTCGCGGACTGGTTCTGCCCTACAATAATTGGCCGACGATCCAGACGGGTATTAGCCGTAGTATTCAGGATGCGGTCGCGATGAACACATATCAGGACTGGGTCGAATCCTACGCACCCGGTAGCCGCATTCAGGCTAACAGTTCGATTGAAGATGGTCTCCTTTACCTGAGGACAATTGCCGCTGCGCGGTGGTTCGGGCGGCCGTTTCTCGTTACCGAATATGACCATCTTTTCTGGAGCCCTTACCGTTACGAGGCTGGGCTCGCCGCTCCGGCTTTTGCCGCCTTGCAGAACTGGGATGTTTTGTGCAGGCATGCGCATGGGCCCATCGTGCTGACCTATGGCGAAGATTTTCCGCATAAGAAGCAAATGCTGCCCTATGCAATCGCTCTCGATCCTGTCGCCCGTGCCGGTGAGACATTGGCCGCGCTGGTGTTTCGGCGTGGGGATGCTCTCGCGTCCACGCTCCAGGTCCCCTTTTTGGTGGATGGCCGCAACGGCCTGCCGAACGGGGTAAACGATATGGAGCCCGAGATGCTGACACGGCTCGCCCTGCTCGGTTCCATCGGACTTCAGTCGTCCTCAGAGACGAATGCTGTGGTCGTCCCGCCCGCACGAGGCGGGCAAAGCGCCGCGGACATTGTCGCCGCGTTGAAAGCGCAGGGCCTTCTTGATTTCCATCAACCATCGGATCTGGATCAAGGGGATGTTGTCAGCCAGACCGCGCAATTGCATTTGAATGCGCCTGCAAAAAACCTGGCCTTGCGCACGCCGATGACGCAGGCAGTTGCTTTCGACCACATCGCCGCACCGACCGACCTCGGTGCGGTCAGCGTACAGTCGGCCGACGGTCGCGGGCTCTTTGCCATATCGTCGCTGGACGATGTGCCTCTGGCACACAGCAGAAAGCAGCTTATGATCATGGTGTCGGATGCGCGTAACACGGATATGAGATTTCGGGATGCGCAGGAGCGGGTGATCGAGGACTTTGGACGTCTTCCGGTTTTGCTGAAACGCATGAATACCGTTCTTCGTTTCGAACGCGAAGGCGCGTTTCGCATTTCGCCTGTCGGGCTCGATGGTCGCGTCTATCCGGCCTTTATAACGGCGACCGGCCGTGAACCGGTCACGCTGACCAACGATCTACCCAGTGGTCCGACAACCTATTATCTGCTGGAACGGAATTGAGCGCCAGGGTGCCGCTCTCAACATCAGTAGAAATCCCGGACGAGGCGGCTCCAGCTTTCTCCGGCGACCCCGCCGATATACGCCTGTCCGGTTTTCATAGCCGCCTTGAATTCAGGAGATTTGCACGTTGCCGCGACACCCGTGATGTGGCGGTACCAGATACGATTGTAGCGCGACAGGGAAGGGATCATCTCCGGCCGCAACTGGGCGGAGGCAAAGGCAAAACCCGCAGCTTCCAGTGCCGCCAGCGCGGCATCCAACACGGCATCCGCGGCGCCTTCTTCGCACAGCAGATCGAGAATCTGCGCCTCTCCACCGACGACGCCAACGAATGAAAACACGCCGCATATGTCGCCATTTTCATCATGTATCTGAGCGAGCACCAGCCTGCCTCGGTTTCCGGTGCCGATCGAGGCGGACAATATCCATCCAAGCTCTTGTGCGGAGTAGACAGGTGCAACGGCATAGCCAGACAGGAAGCGATTGGCATAGTCCGCATAGTCCGTAGGAGTAGCTTCGAAAACGCTGTGACCGGAGGCCGCTCTTGTGCCTGCTGGCGCGGTGTATCGGGGAAGAGAGCCGGCCCCCAGGAAGCGCGGGAACCGGGCGGACAGTCTGCGGCGGACATATCCGGTGGTGGCAGGCACAGGTTTGAACATCTTGTACCAGCGCAGACCTTGCACGGGTAGTTCCGTTCCGCCGATGGCCTTCAGATGAGACACGCTGACGGGGGCTGCGCTGTCTGAGAAGCTGATCTGATTTTCCCGTGGACGCAGCTGAAAGATCAAAGCGGCAATGCTGCGCGCGTTGGCGTCCTTTGCGGCCATGAAGGTGCAGGCCAGACGGGCTGATACGATGTCCTCACCGATCCTGTAGGTCATGGGCAGAATCGTCAGCGCACTTTTCACCGTGCCTGCGCCGTCTGCGGAAACGACGCTGCCGTTATCGCCGGTATAGCGAGGGTGGGTAAAGAGCATTTGCGACAGGCACGCCTCAAGGTCGGCTTTATCCGGTTTGGAATGCGGTCGGAACACGGAGGTAAACAGATCGGCGATCTGCGGTACGTCCGCGGGCTCTGCAGGTCTTACCCTGGTGGTCTGCTCCGATGTCATTGTTGAACCTCCCGGTTTAATGCTGCGGAGCGCAGGACGTGGGCTCTCACCACGAGCCACGCCGCCACGACGATGCTGAGCTCGATCCAATAGGCTGCAATGAAGATGCCGTATGGTGGCCAGACCCAGGCTGCCAGCCCGATGACGACCGCCCCGATGCCATTGGATAGATTAAGGACCCAGGCGCGGGACGAGTGTTGACCGGCAGCCCCAAGCAGGTCGACGGCGATCGACCATACGGCGATGAAGACGATCAACCATGCCATGATTTTCAAGAAATGCGGCAGTGAAACATATTCCGGTCCGAAGATAAGCGGCATGTAGGATGCTGCGCCGAAAATGATGATGGCCGCAACCAGTCCCAAAGCGGTAGCGACGCCGAGAAGGCGGATGGTCAGCCGGAATGCGTGGTGAATTCCCTGCTTGCTGGCAATTGCAAGCCGTGGGTAGACCAGCCGGTTCAGCGCGTCGATGGCCATGTAGCTGCTGTCGGTTATCCTGCGCGCAACACCATAGCTTCCCACCATCTCAGCGCCCGCAACGAAGCCCAGTACGAGAAGATCGACGTTCTGGCGCACGGCACGAAAGATGAAGGGTGTCGCAAACAGAAGTCCCAGCCGAATCTCCGCTTTGTCGATCACATATTTAGGTCGCCCGATGCGGAAGGCGAAATAGGCATAGAGAGCAAGAGTGAAAAGATGGGCGGCGAGTTGCCACGTCGCCCAATCCTCGACACTTGCTACCTGAAAAACGAAACAGGCTGTGATCGCGGTCAGGGTGCGAATGACGGCAAACCCGACAACTGACGCGTTGGCGGGACCAAATCGTGAATGCGCCAGAAAAATACTCTCGCCGAGCATGATCAAGCGGACCAGAACCACATTCGTGAGCAGAAGCTGAAAGGTCGTCACGACATTTTTACCGGGTGATCCACCGAAACTGATGATCTGCGGCAGGATAGCTGTGCCGAGAATGACCAGAACCGCACCGCTTATGAACGTCAGAATAAGGTTATGCCCGAAAATTCGGGGAAAGCAGTCCGGGTCCTGCGGCACGCGACGGACCAGACATTCCGATGCGCCAAGCCCGCAAAGATGAACCGCAATGCTGGTGATGGCGATGAAGGAGACGTAGCGACCGAACTCTTCGGCACCAAACGAACGGGCAAGAATTGCGAAGGTGACGAGCTGAGCAGCATTGGCTATCAATAGGCTCGCAGAGGATGCGCCGTAGGACAGCAGCATTCCCATCAACCGTGGCTTGTCCTTTTTTTCGCTGGTGATCATGTTCTTATCTCCATGCCGCAAAAATGGACCATCTGTAAACCATTTGTCAGCGGGCTATGTGATTTAGTAAGATCGTATATACTGAATATGTTTCCTTTTGATTGATATAGAGGCTTCAGTCACGCATGTATGAGTACCGAGCCGAAAAACGGACCAGGCCCGTTTTCGAGGAAAAGTCGCCCCGCGCGACTGATCATCCGCGTGGTTCCACACCTGCCGATCCCTTGATTTCAGCTGCAAAGCTGTTGGAATGGTTGCGCCGCGGCGTGCTCTATATCGCTGTTTTTGCACTTTTGGGTGGTGCGCTCGGCGTGGCTTTTGCCCTGTCCGTCAAGCCTCGCTATACGTCCAGCATGGACATTCTGTTGCCACCGCCTACGGGGCAGGTGGTTCCCAACGAGTTGACGACGCCCAACATCCAAAGTGATGCGCAAATCCTGGATATTTCCAGCAAACTGCTGCTGATCACGTCCGGGAATGTTCTGCGAAGAACCGTGGAGCAGGAAAATCTTCAGAATGTTCCCGAGTTCAATTCGGCTGCGGAAACGCAGGAAGGTTTGTTCGACTGGTTGAGACCGCAGCGCCCCGTATCGGTCGAAGACGGTACGGTCGTTGCCATGAGAAACCTTGCCAAACGTATCAAAGTAGCCCGCCAGGGCGGCACCTATCTGGTTTCTATCAGCCTGTGGACACGCGATGCAGGGCGCTCGGTCGAGGTTTTGTCCACACTGGCGCAGTCCTTCAGAGAGGAGTTGGAGGCAACACAAACCGATCTGGCGAAAAGCGCAAGCGCGGCCCTGTCCAACCGTCTTGAAGAGTTGCGCGAGGCGGCCAGTCAGGCCGCAAGTGCGGTCGTGAAATTCCGTCAGGATAATAATCTGCAAAATCTCGGCGGAACGGGGTCAGTGAATATTCAGAGTGTCTCCCAGTTGAATACGCTGCTGAACGCTGCCTCGCAGCGTCTGGCAGACGTTCAGGCCCGGTATCGGAGATTGAGTCAGCCCGGTACAGATGGCGTCGTACCCGCCGATACGCTGGACTCGCCGACGCTTATCAGCCTGCGGTCCCAGTACAGCGTCCTCAAACAGCAATATGAAGAACTGGCGCTGACCTATGGCGCACGTTACCCCAAGCTGGTCAGCACGCGCGCCCAGCTCGGTACGTTGCGGACCGAAATGGCGCGGGAAACAGAAAGGTCGCTGCAGGCAATCCAGGTGGATCTGGATCAGGCGGAAAACTCTGTCACGACCTTGCGTACCCAGCTCGATGAAGCGCAGAAGCGCGTTTCGACAGATGACACGGCGCAGGTCGAGTTGCAGGAACTGGAGCGTAACAGCCAGGCAAAGTCGGCGCTCTACGATACCTTCCTCAAACGGGTAGGAGAAACCAGCGAGCAGCAGCAGATCAGTGTTTCCAATCTGCGCATCGTTACGGACCCATTCCCACCGGAAAAGCGCAGCTGGCCCCCTCCGACACTTCTTCTTGCCATAGGCGGCCTTCTGGCCGGCTTGGTCCTGGGCATCGTCTGCGTTCTCGCGATCCGGCTATACGCGGTTCTGCGCGATAACAATTGGCGCTTTGAGCGGGCGAGCTGATGGAGGCAGTCGCGAAGGGCAGGGGGAACGGAACCGCATTTCACGACAGGGTCAGACCCGTCGTCTTCTTGGGTGTGTTCCTGTTCTTCTGGATCACGACCAACCCCTTCGTGGATCTCGTTCAGATCGAGGCGGGCGGTTCCAACGCGACCGGTGGCTCGAATGCGCTGAACCAGATCACGTTTCTGGCTCTGACGCTGCTGACAGTCTACTCGGCGATGACACATCCTTTGCGGTCGCAAATCTGCAGGCCACAGTTTCTCGTCATCGCGCTGTTTTCCTGGTTTTTGATCTCGTCCGCTTTTTCCAATTACCCGATGGATGCGATCAAGAGAACCATTCTGGCGATCTTGACCTGCGCCAATGCGGGCATGTTTCTGTTGTTGCCACGTTCCGAGCAGCAGTTTTCAAGGCTTTTGCTTTATGGCACTGCGATCACACTCGGAATGGCATATTTCGGCGTTCTCTTTTTGCCAATGCTGTCGATCCATCAACCGACGGAATTGATCGAGCCCATGAATGCGGGCTTCTGGCGGGGTCAATACTCCCACAAGAACCTCGCCGCAGCCGTTATGTTGATGGCGACCTTCTTCGGGCTTTATCTGCGAAGTGTCGGCTGGAAAAGAAGCGGAGTGGCGATCATTGTTCTGTCGGTCTTCTTCCTCATTCATACAGGCGGCAAATCGTCTACGGCGATGTTGCCCCTAATTCTGATCCTGCAATGGATTTTCGAGAAATTTCGCTGGAGCAGATGGCCGATTGCGGTGGGTGGCATCGCGGCTTTCAATCTGCTGGCCCTTGGCGCGGCGCTGTCGGAGGGTTTTCGAGGTCTTATTGCCAGCCTGGGTGTCGATCCGACATTCACCAACAGAACAGACATATGGAAGATCGCCTTTGACGCGATCGCCCAGTCCCCCATTCTTGGATACGGCTTTCAGGGTTTCTGGCAGACCGCCGATATCACGCAGAGTTCGGCGGGGTTGGAAACCTGGGCGGTCAAGGCTTTCAACGGCCATAATGCCTATGTGGATGCATTGCTGACGACGGGTATTCCTGGCTTCCTCCTGACCATTGCGCTCGTGATTTTCGTGCCGCTTAGGGCGGTAGGGCGGCTTGGGCAATCGCCCAACAGTCCGCACCTGTCGCGATTGTTCATGCGTGTCTGGCTCTATGTCATCTATGCTGGCTGCCTCGAGGTCATCTTTTTCCAGAGCGGTAGTCCCATCTGCTTCTTCATGCTGGTCTCCATTTTCGGACTGGAAATGCAATCACGCATGAGCCTCGTGGAGGACCGAAACGTGCAATGGGAGGATCGCCGTGCCATCCCCATCTAAAATCGCGTCGAAATTCAGTTACATTCGTGAGCGTCTTGTAGAACGGGCTGTCCGTGCCTTCCCCGCCTCGACGCTGAACGTTCAATGCTCTCGCCCCATCGTCTCCTTCACGTTCGACGATGTACCGGAGACTGCCCATTCTGCCGGGGCAAGAATTCTTGAAGAAAACGGTGTGAGAGGAACGTTCTACATCGCGGGTGGACTGCTCGGCAAAATCGAGCCTGACAGGCAGCTGATTTCTGCACAGGGCTGTCGCAATCTTGCTCTTTCCGGACATGAGATCGGATGCCACACCTTTTCGCATGAGGCAGTTCATCGCTTGAGTGGCATCGAGCTTGAGGACGATCTGAACAAAAACGATGCATTGCTCGACACGTTCGAGCCGAACGCGACCTCGCGCAATTTCGCCTTCCCATACAATCGCGCTTCTTTGCGGCACCGGCATTTGTTTGCGAAGCGATATGATACAGCGCGTGGGGGCGGAGATCGCATCAACCGCGGCACCGTCAATCGTTCCTACCTCTGGGGCATGGAAATCCGCCAGCCCGAAAGTGATGCTTCAGCCCTGACAGCAGAGATCGACGCGGTGGTCGCTGACCCCGGCTGGCTAATCTTTTTTACCCACGACGTCAGCGATCAACCCACGTCCTATGGCTGCCGCCCTGACACATTTTCGATGCTGGTCGAATACGCGATTGCGAAAAACTGCCTTGTGCTGCCGGTGCGGGATGCGCTGCGCCATCTCGATGCATAGGAGAGCGGTACGATGAGTGGCACCTTGCTTGCGATCAACAACTATTTCTACCGCAGAGGTGGTGCCGAAGCCATCTTTCTCGACCAGTTGGATATGTTTGAGCGTGCGGGATGGCGTGCAGTGCCGTTTTCAATGCAGCATCCGAATAATCTGCAATCCGAATGGTCGCCCTACTTTGTTCCGGAAATTGAGTTTGGCCGTCAAAGCAGTCTGGCGACGAAAGTCGGGCATAGTGTCGAAGTGATCTATTCACGCAAGGCGCGGACACATTTGAACGCTCTGATCGACGCCGTCAGGCCGGATGTCGCGCATGCGCACAACCTGTATCACCACATTTCCCCATCGATATTCCCTCTTTTGAAGCAAAAGGGCATTCCAACGGTTCTCACCGCGCATGATCTAAAGCTTGCCTGTCCCGCCTATAAAATGCTGTCTCCACAGGGAATATGCGAAAAATGCAGAGGGGGCAGAATATACAATGTCCTCCTCAATCGCTGCATGAAGCAGTCGATACCGCTCAGCGGGTTGGTCATGGTCGAGACAGCGGTGCACCGGGCCCTTGGCCTCTACAGGCGATATATCGACAAGATCGTCGTGCCCAGTCGTTTTTATGGGGCCAAGCTTGCAGAATGGGGATGGGCGGAAGACCAGCTTGCCTATATTCCAAATTTCGTTGAACAGGCGATATTCGACCGGCCTTTCATGGTCGCGGAGGGTGATTACTTTCTGTTTGCCGGGCGGCTTGCGCCGGAAAAAGGCATTGGTACCCTGATCCGAGCCGCAGCGCTTTCCGGCCAGCGGCTTCACATTGCCGGAACCGGGCCCGAGGAAGCTCCTCTGCGGGCTCTTGCACAGCAGAGCGGCGCAGATGTGGAGTTCCTGGGGTATCTGACGGGAACGCAACTGCATGAGGCCATTGCCGGGGCAAAAGCATTGGTTCTGCCATCAGAATGGTACGAGAATGCTCCCGTCAGCCTGCTCGAGGCCTATGCACTTGGCCGACCGGTGATCGGTGCGAATATTGGCGGCATTCCAGAGTTGATCAAGGAAAACATCACGGGCATGACGGCACGTCCGTCAGACCCTGACGATCTTGCAAGAGTATTGACCGCAATGGACGGTCTGTCTGCGCAAGATCGCAGCGACATGGGGCAGGCGGGGCGGGTCTGGGTCCAGCAAGAGTTCTCCCAACGCGCCTATCTCGAGCGAACCACGCAACTCTACCATCAACTCGGCGCAACGTTCTAATCGTCGACATTCAAGGATAGCGACTGATAATGACGGCATCGAGGATGTGCATGTCCGCCGTGTCATGCATGAACGAGCGCGCAAGACCTGAGGTCAGTTTCGGGCGGAGGCTCTCGTCGATCTCTTTTGCGGGGATCACCTTTATATCCACCCAGCCATTTCGCTCGAATGCCCTCACGTAGTCTGACGGTCTTTTTCTGTTCGGCTGACCCGGGAACCACAGCATCCGATAAAACCATGACGAGAAGCGGTAGATATTGTTGGGGTCTCGCTCGCGAATAAGGTTGGTATGGGTTTGCAGATCAACGATATGAAGGCTGACGCAACCGGATTTCGCAACCTTGCTGAGACCATCGATGGTCTTTTCTATCGCATCAAAATGCTCGAAGGCAGCGCAACTGAAAATGAGATCGAATGATTGGCCGCGGCAGATGGCGGGAATGTCAAAGCCGGCATCAACCCGGTAATCGAAATCATGACCTGTACCCGCAGATGATGCCTGAGGCATTGCCGAACTTCTGTCTGATGCAGACGTCAAACGGGCAAGCACCTCCTGCCGGAAGGCTTCGGTCTCGTGTGCCGCCAAGGGAAATGCATCGACAGCGAGGTAGGATTTTGCACCCTGCGACAGAAGAAGCGTGCCCGTGGCGAGCGAAGACCCCGGCCCGAGTTCCAGCACGGATCGACCTTCGACTGAAACATCGGCGGGCAGAAATTTGAGCCATGACTGCATGACGTCATGCACATATGCAATCCGTGCCTCTTCGTCGTCCGCAGAAACGGTATTCGGTTTGCGGTATCCCATGAGGCGATGCTTTGCCCACACGCAGAACAATATGAGCGCGCCTACGACTTTGAAAAAAAGGTTTCTGACCGAGTGAAGCATGTGCAAATCCGTGCGCTGTATAATTCAACTCATCCGCGTTCCAATGAGATCGGATGAGCGACACGCTATAGGTAATTGTTTATTTTAGCATTTACTGCAATGGCAATAATTTGCCCGTGACCTAAGAGCGAATTGTGGTTTTGCGGTCAGTCCTGCCGTGACCCAAATGCTTATCCCTAAAATTTTACAGAAGCCAAATGCCAACCATGGGTATAGATTTTAGCTACCAGAAGACGATCAGGAATCAGTGTCTTCTCACCCGTTCAACTGCGGCGTTTACTATGTAGCGAGACACGCTGTTTCCCTACACTAAACCACTAGCCACCGCTCCGAATTAGTTTATTATATCCTAATGTTCTAATATGAATTAGGAGCGCCCGATGAGTCACGTCCCTATGCCAGTATCCGAAGCATCACCGGAAGTTGCAGAAAGTGTCCGCTCAAGGCATGGGGAAAGCCGGATGCTGGATTCCATGCGGATTTGCATGATCGGCCTCCGGGGCATTCCGAACGTGCAGGGCGGTGTGGAGACGCATGTCGAGCAACTCGTTTCCAATCTGGTCGATCTTGGTGCTGATGTTCATGTCTTCGCCCGGAAGAACTATGTAGCGGATACCAAGCCCTATGTGTGGCGGGGGATTACGGTGCATCCGCTCTGGGCTCCGCGCAACACCCGGCTCGAGGCCATTTTCCATACGGCGCTGGCTCTTGTAAAAGCGCGGTTCCTCAACCCTGACATCGTTCACATTCATGCGGTGGGTCCCTCGCTGGTCGCTCCGCTTGCGCGACTCCTTGGGCTGCGCGTGGTCTTTACCCATCATGGTTATGATTACGACCGTGAGAAGTGGAACTCTCTGGAAAAGAGAATCTTGCAGCTTGGCGAATGGGCTGGAATGCGTTTTTCCCATGCACGCATTGCCATTGCCAAACATATCGCAGATCGCATGCAGAAGGACTTCAAGGCTCCCGTTCACTTCATTCCCAATGGTGTGAAAGTCGATACCAAAAATCTCGAAGACAGCGTCCTGGGCGAGTTTGGTTTGAAGAAGGGCCGCTACGTTCTGTTGGTTGCCCGTCTTGTTGCAGAGAAGCGTCAACTCGACCTCATCGAGGCCTTTAACCGGGCAAAACTCGGCGACACCAAGCTGGTATTGGTCGGCGGCGGCGACCTGGGCAGTGATTATGTTTCACAGGTCGAGGCGAAGGCGAAGTCTTCGCCTGGTGTCGTTCTCACTGGCGTTCAGTCCGGACGCAAGCTCGCCAGCCTGTTTGCCAATGCCGGTCTTTTCGTCTTGCCCTCCAGCCACGAGGGCATGCCCATAGCTCTTCTGGAAGCAATGGCTCATGGTTTGCCAGTTCTTGCCAGCGATATAGAGGCGAATCTCGGTCTCGCTCTGGAACAGACATCCTATTTCCCGCTTGGAAATATTCATGCGCTTTCCGAACGTCTTCAGTCGGAAATGGACAAGGATCAGGTTACTCGCGCACCGCGTCAGCACGGGTCGAGGATCTTGTCCAAATACGACTGGAGCGCAATCGGGCTGCGAACTGCGGAAATCTACAAGTCCATTTCCGCGAAGAATCCGCCGCAGCCTTACCGTCAGGCAAAGGCGCGCCCGGCACCCGCCTCGCGGTAGGCGTGGTCGTTCAGTACCTTCTTGCCAACAAACAGCAGGTAAAAACTGGTTGTGTGGGGAAGTCATCCGCGCTTGCGGACAGCGTCTGAAAAGTCATAAAAATCAACCTGAGAGGGCGCAGGGCACGATGCGGTCGACAGCGGGTTGATGATGTGGACCAAGCGTGGCCCTGTGACGTAACAGGAAGACGCGATGACATTCTTTACGAAACTGATCTGGGGAGCGTTGCTTTCCCTTCTTCTGACGTTCCAGGCACTGGCACAGACGAGCGATGAAGACGTCGACGGCGCGGCGGTCAGCAAGATGAATGCCTACGTGTCCTTGCTCAATCGTGCGATCCGGGCGTCCGACTCTCTGGAGCGATATGATAGCTGGGTCGACATGAAAAAGGGCCCAACCGGCAAGGAACGCATCATTTACGGGATGTATTCCCCATACGACGTGCGTGATGAGATAGCGCAGGCACAACAGGCGATTGCCGCAGAACCCAAAATGCCAGCGCTCGACAGCGCCATGCAGCGTTTTATCGAGGCCTATGAAAATCTTGCTCCTGTTCTCGACAAGGCAAGCAAATATTACGACAGGCTGGATTACAAATCCGACAAGATGCAGGGCGGCAAGGAATATCATGCCAAGATCGCCGAATATGCTCCTGTGTACGTCAAGGCCCGCGAGGAGGCCGACGCGCTGGTAACGGAGGAAAAGCGCGTCATCGATCAGGCGCAGCTCGCCGCTATCGAAAAGGCTCAAGGCAAAAAGGCGCTCTGGCATGTCCGCAACGTCATGATGAAGGCGCAGGCCGTTGTGGATGTGCTGCCGGATGCCGATAAGCCGGTGGTCGACATGCCGAAGTTCGACGCGATTTTGAAGGATTATGCGGGCGCGGTGAGGGAGATGGATGATTATGCATCCGACCATCCCAATTCCTTCCATGTCTTCGAATCCAGCCCAGCATCGCTTCTCAGCAAGCTCAGAGAGTTTCAGGAAAAGTTGCAAAAGACCAAAGGCGACGCCAGAAAAGGTAGCGCTGCCGGTGACCTCCAGTGGATTGTCAACGACTACAATATGATGGTCACGACATCACAGTCTGCCACCGAATTTGCCAACGACTGATCTTGGCGTAATCGACGGCAACGGCAAATAACATCAATCGGCGGTAGTGGGATGAAACCATAATCTCGTGACGAAGTTAGAGACGCGATGTTACCGCGTCTCTTCATTGCCATCAGAAGGTACCCACTTGTCAGATCATTTTGATTTCGGCCCGTTGATCCTCCCAAATGCCACTTTGTTTCGGCTATGGGCGCCACTCCAGCCCTCTGTCGTGCTTCATCTCGAGAGTGGCGAACGCCACGAAATGCGTCGCTCGGATGACGGATGGTTTCAGTTCGAGATACCCGGCGCGGGCCACGGAACACGGTATCGTTTTGTCTTGCCGGATGGCCTTGCGATTCCCGATCCGGCCTCCCGTTATCAGCCGGAAGATGTTCATGGGGCGAGCGAGGTTGTCGACCTGTCTCTCTATCCATGGAGATCTCGAGACTGGGCGGGTCGCCCTTGGGAAGAGATGGTGATCTATGAACTTCACCCAGGTGCTTTTACGGATGGAGGCGGTTTTCTGTCTGCAATCGAGAAGCTTGATCACCTGCAGCGACTTGGCGTGACTGCTATTCAGATGATGCCGATCAGCGATTTTCCAGGCAGCTACGGTTGGGGCTATGATGGCGTGATGCCTTACGCGCCGGAAAGCAGCTACGGGCGACCGGAAGACCTGATGGCATTTGTCGATGAAGCCCATGAACGAGGTATCTGTGTTTTCCTTGATGTGGTTTACAATCATCTGGGGCCTGACGGAAATTACCTACCGACTTACGCACCGCTTTTTACCGAGCACCACGCATCGCCTTGGGGAAACGGCATAAATTACGACGACGAAGGATCCAGCCAAATCCGGGAATTCGTCATTCAAAACGCCATCTTTTGGGTAACCCAGTTCAGGCTGGATGGTTTGCGGCTCGATGCCATCCACGAAATCAAGGACGATAGCGACGAACATGTCCTGCATGAACTGGCGCGGCGGGTACGTGCGGCGGCAGGTGCGCGCCATATTCACCTCATTGTCGAAAACGAGGACAATGACAGCGATATTCTGACGAGGGATGCGCAGGGCAAGCCCGAGTTTTTCACCGCACAATGGAACGATGATGTTCACCACGTCCTGCACGTCGCCGCGACTGGCGAGACGTTTGGATATTATGAGGCCTATACCGACAAGGACGATAATCTCGCTCGGGCACTGGCGGAGGGTTTCGTCTTTCAGGGTGAGCATATGCCCTACCGGGACCAAGAACGCGGCAAGCCCAGCCGACACTTGCCGCCGACAGCGTTCATATCGTTCATCCAGAACCATGACCAGATCGGCAATCGTGCCATTGGTGACCGGATGTCGTCCCATATCGATGACGAGCCAATCAAGGCAATCGCTGCGGTCTATCTGCTGGCACCGCAAATACCGATGTTGTTCATGGGTGAAGAATGGGGAGCAAAGGAGCCTTTTCCCTTTTTCTGCGAATTCGATGAGGAATTGAACGAAAAAATCCGCAAGGGGCGGCGTGAAGAACTATCGCGTCTGCCCGGTTTCGATGGCGACGATGTCGCCGACCCAACCGCCCGTTCGACGTTTCTGTCGGCCAAGCTCGATTGGACCCGGTCGGAAGATCGGTCCGGAAACGATACAATCGGGTTCTATCGCAAGCTCATTGCTTTGCGACACAAATTTATCGTGCCACTGCTGAGTCAACCGGGTCTGGAAGCGGGACGATTTCAAACTCAGGGCGAGGCTGTGCGTATTGTCTGGACGTTGGCGGGCGGCTCGAAACTCGATTTGCTTGCAAATCTCTCGGCTCAGGCGGTCGACCTCGAAACGACGTCAGGCGAAGGCAATGTGCTTTTCACATACGGCGAGAGCGACGCATCGAGACTGGGGCCTTGGTCCGTCGCTTGGCGTCTTACGGGAGGACACTGAAGGGGCTGACCTCGCCCACGCTGATGTCTTTTGCGTGGGCGAGGACTTCGTCAGGGTTTCGCGGAGCGTCGGTTGACGAAGCGGGCAACATAGAGACCGCCGATCAATCCAAAGACGACAGCCATCGTCGTGTTCTTGACCCCGTCATCTTTCACAATCGGGCGCACCGTCAGTGCGTCTGGCCGCCCTTCTGCATATTGCGGACCTCGCAGGGTGTAAAAACCCTGAATGACCGCGAATATCGCCACGGCGGCGACAGCGCCGATCAACAGGGCGCGTCGATTGGAAAAGATGCTCGATTTCATGGTGTATCCTCATTTCGAATATTGGCCTGGCTACGGGAGCCATAGTCTGAGCCCTCGGCGATCCATGCCGGGAGGTCGTGTCGATGGGGCGTTTTCGAAAAATGAAAGCCCCTGGTTGTCGTGCGTTGTGTCTAATAGAGGACGGAGTTGCATAATTCCATCACTTTGACATCAGATGACTGAGGCTAGTCTCTTCACGACCAATTGCCTGAAAATAAGGGTTTGGAGCCGAGGTTCTTATCGTAATTGCCGTCGTGGTGAAGTAAGACTTGAAACGCACAATGATGAGGAATGGTATCGCATGCGCATAAAGCACGGTTTCTTTGGATTGATTCTGTCGATCGCGTCGTCGGCCTACGCGCAGCAGCCGGCATCGCCGCCGACACTCGAGCCATCGCAAATTCAGGCGCAGGCAGCCAATATCAGTGCTCAGTTCCTCGAACGTTACGCCTATAAGACAGTGCCGCTGGATGACGTGCTATCGACCCATATCATGAACAAGTTCATCAAATCGCTCGACCCTGACCGGATGCTGTTCATGCAGAGCGATATCGACCGCTTCTTGGCCGACAGCACCAAGATCGACGATGCGATTCTGAACGAGGATCTGGAGATCCCGTTTTCGATCTTCAACGCCTATACGCGCCGCGTCGTCGACCGAATGACGTTTGCGCGAAGCGAGCTGAAGCAGGACTTCGATTTCACTGCTCACGAAGACTATCCGGTGTCTCGCGAAGACGCCCCTTGGGCGCAATCGCAGGCGCAGAGCGACGAGTTGTGGCGCAAGCGCGTGAAGAGCGACTGGCTTCGCCTCAAGCTGGCAGGTCAGGCCGATGCCGCTATCCGCGAAACGCTGGATAAGCGCTACAAGAACATCATGGATCGCGTTTATCCTTACAAGAGCGACGACGTGTTCCAGACCTTCATGGCCGCCTACACGACGGCGGTCGATCCGCACACCGACTACTTCAGCGCAAAGGCTTCCGCCGAATTCGATATATCGATGAAGCTTTCGCTTGTCGGTATCGGAGCAGTTCTGCAGGAGCGAGACGGTTATACGACCATTCGTGAACTTGTGGCTGGGGGACCAGCGCAGCTTTCCAACAAGCTTGCCGTGGGGGATCGCATTACCGGTGTGGGGCAGGGCGCGGATGGTCCTATCAAGGAAGTGGTGGGAACACGGCTTGACGAAGTCGTTCAGCTGATCAGAGGCGAAGCCGGATCAGTGGTGCGGCTCGACATCCTGCCTGCGGACGGCGCAAGCGGTGGCAGCCACCGCATCATCAGCCTGGTTCGCGACAAGGTCAGCCTCGAAAAACAGGCTGCCCAAAAAACAATTCTGTCCGTGAAGAATGGTGACAAGACGTCCAAGATCGGCGTCATCACGCTGCCAACATTCTATGAGGATTTCGAAGGGCGACGCAAAGGCGACAAGGATTATCGCAGTGCAAGCCGTGATGTCGCCAAGCTGTTGGGTGAGTTGAAGAAGGATGACGTCGAAGGCGTCCTCATCGATCTGCGCGACAATGGCGGTGGCTCCCTGTCCGAAGCGATCGACTTGACGGGCCTGTTCATCGGCAAAGGGCCCGTCGTTCAGCAGAAGGACGCGGAAGGCAACGTCAAGGTCGAGAGCGACGATATGAGCGCGCCGGCCTGGACCGGTCCGCTCGGTGTCCTCATCAATCGTGGATCTGCATCGGCTTCGGAGATTTTCGCGGCCGCCATTCAGGATTACGACCGTGGCGTGATTGTCGGAGAGCCGAGCTTCGGTAAGGGAACCGTACAGACTGTCGTCGATCTGGATCGCGTTGCACGCAGCAACACGCCGGGACTTGGCCAGTTAAAGCTGACGATTGCGCAGTTTTTCCGCGTTGATGGCGGGACAACGCAGCTGCGCGGCGTGACGCCCGACATCAGTCTTCCTGGCATTCTGGACCCCAAGCTTCTTGGCGAATCCAGCTATGACAATGCACTGCCGTGGACGCAGATCAAGCCAGCAAAATATTCGCTGATGGGCGACATGGCAAAAATATTGCCGCAGCTTCAGAAAGAGCACGACGCCCGCGTTAAGAACGACCGTGATTTTCAGCGTTTCGTCGAGGATGTCGAGGATTTGAAGGCACAGCGCGCAAAGCGCACCATCTCTCTCAACGAAAAGGAGCGTAGGGACGAAATGGCGGCGAACGAAGCACGGCTCAAGGAACGTGCGGAAGACGGCAGCGGTGTCCTGCCCCTGAATGACGATGGCCTGCAAGCTAATGAGCGGAGCATCAGCGCGAATATCGCTATAGAAAACGCGCGCAAGAATGCGAAAGACGTTCTCCAGACCGAAGCGGGAGCGATTGTCGCGGACCTCGCACGCCTTCCCAATGCCGCAGGCAAGGTCAGACGGTCTCAGTAACTGGAAATATGTGCCTGGCGGATTCGCCAGTTCATTTTAGGTACCAGTCAGACTTTGAAAAGGCGGCCTCAGTGCCGCCTTTCCTATTGGAGAAATCAGTCCAGAAGTTCTGTAGGAACCTTGCCGCCGTTCTCGGACAGCTTTTTCAACAAGGCCTTGTGCAGCCAGGTGTTCATTTCTGCGGAACCATTGAGATCTTTTGTGTAGCCCAGCTCTTGTGCGAGTTCTTTTCGTTCGGCAAGGCTGGCGTCCATTCCGAGTGCTTTCATCAAGTCAACGATGGAATGCTTCCAGTCCAGCTTCTGGCCGCTGCGTTTCACTGCAGCATCCAATTGCGCCGCGACATCGACCTGCTGCGTCGCGTTGCTGGATGACGGTGCGGACGGCGACTGAGACGAAGCACCTGATGTTTTGGGCACGGCCTGACCGGTGCCGCCAACCGGTGGCGCTGTCGTTGCCGCAGGCCCGGGCACATCATCCGGCGCCGGGGTCGGTTCCGCTGCGCTGGGTGAAGCGGGTGCCGCCGTCGCAGGACCGCCGAATATCGCATTCTTGATTTTGGTGAATACGCTCATGTCATGTCTCCTCCATGCGTTGAAGCTCCATCGTCAACGGCAGGGTGGGGATTGTGTTCCGGGATGAAAATAAGAAAAATCTTATAAAGTAATATTTGATTGCTCCTGACTGCGGTCATACGTTGCGCGTTAGCAACGGCTGAAACATATCGCTCCGCCCAGAGCGGCGTGACCAGATCAAATCTCTCGACAGTTTCATCAAGATGTTGCCAGATCAGAATCATCGGCGGGGGCTGATATTGAAAGGTTTTCTGATGAAGCGCGTTATCAAGCTTGCTGGCCTGCTAGGGCTACTGGCCTCCACTGCACAGGCTGCCGACATGGTTGCTCCAAGCGAGCCCGTCGTTGCGTCCAATCCAGGTGGTTTCTACCTCGGCTCTTTGAGCAGCCTGACGTTTCTTGACGACACAGGTTTTGCGTCCGGCGCGGACGGCGTCAGCACCGACTATGACCTCGGTTTCTACAGCGCTCTGCGGGCAGGTTACAGCTTCGGCTCCTACGGCATCGTTTCGCCGCGTCTGGAACTGGAAGTGGGCTATGGTACCGCAGACGTCGATGAACATACTGTTAATGGCTTCGGTTTCGGCGGGTCGTCTTTCGGCGAAGCCCGCACGATCCAGGGCTACGTCAACGGCTATCTCGACATCAACACCTCCACTGCCTTTACGCCTTATTTGGGCGGTGGCGTTGGCGCGATGAACCTGGAACTGCACCGTCAGGGCGTGTCCGGTATCGCCATGGATGACGACGACACCAAGTTCGCCTACCACCTCGATGCAGGCGTTGGTATCAAGCTGGACACCATCTCCTTCTTCCGTGACAGCACCCTGTTCAGCAACACCACGTTCGATATCGGTTATCGTTACACTGCAGCTGATAACTTCAACTTCACTGCAACGGATGGCACGACCTCGAGCACTGATTTCAGCAGCCACGCGATCACAGCCGGTTTCCGCCGTCAGTTCTAATTCTGGATTATCCTAAAACTGAAAAGAGGCCCGTCGTAAAACGGGCCTCTTTTTCGTTTCGGAGCATTTTGACGCCTCGTATGCGGACGCCGGGCGTTGACTATCGCGGCAAACGCGATTTTTTGATCAACCGAAGAAGCTTCTTGCGTCTCGGCGTGCGCTGAATGAGGCCAACGTCGCTCACGAGTTTCGCGCCGCCGTCGCGTCTTTCCAGTGTTATCTTTCGTGTATGAAAGACCTCGAGCTCCACGCGGTGCGCCACGCTGACGATGGTGGCGTCGGGAAGTTCATCGATCAGCATTTCCATGATCTGATCCTGCGTCTTCTCGTCCAGCGCCGACGTCGCTTCATCGAGTACGATAATGTTCGGATCGTGCAGCAGAAGTCTCGCAAATGCTAAGCGCTGCTTTTCTCCACCCGAAAGCGTGTGGTCCCAGGGTGCATCGTCCTCGATCTTTTCGTGCAATTGACCAAGGCCTACTTTTTCAAGCGCGATCTTAATATCGTCGACGGACCAGCTATCGGCGGGGCGGGGGTAAGCCACGGCGCGCCGCAATGTGCCCGACGGAATGTAGGGTCGTTGGGGTAACATGAACAGCCTGTGATCAGGGTGAAAATTCACGCTGCCTTCGCCCCATGGCCAAAGTCCTGCGATTGCGCGAACGAGCGTGCTTTTGCCCGAGCCGGATTCGCCGGCGACGAGAACCCGTTCGCCCGGCTCGATTTCCACCTGCGTCTCTTTCACCACCGCTGTTCCGTCGCCCAGCGAGACGGAGAGTTCGCTGAGGCTGAGCATGGTCGAGCCCTGCGTGTCTCCGCGTTTGATCCGCCCGATATCGTCGCTTTGCTCGGCGCGTTCGAGATCATCAAGTGACGTCATCAAGGACGCGACGCGGCGTGCGCATGCATTCCAGTCCGCAAGCCGGGGGTAGTTGTCGACCAGCCAGCCGAAGGCACCCTGGACGATGGTGAAGGCCGACGCTGCCTGCATCACCTCGCCAAGCGACATGCTTCCCTCGAGAAATTTCGGAGCACAGAGCAGAACCGGTACGACCGGTGCGATCAACATCGAACTATGCGAGACGAGGGTGGTTCGCATGTGCTGATTGGCGAGGAGACGCCATTGTTGCCGGACATTGGCAAAGGTTTTGTCGAGGTCGCTGCGTTCCTCCTCCTCGCCGCCCAAAAGAGCGATACTTTCACCATTTTCACGTACACGGGTCAGTGTGTAGCGGAACTCCGCTTCAACTTGGTTCTTATCTTCCGATACCCGCACGAAGTTACGCCCGATAACGGCGATCGAAGTCGAGGTGATCGCAGCGTAGATGACCGCAGCGATGACAAGGAAGCCCGGGATCGTGATGACAGTCCCTGCGATCGGCAACGTCAGAGCGCCACCAATCGTCCAGAGAACGACGATGAAAGTGGAGGCCGATACAAAGGCGGATATGACGCCAGCGGTGAAATCGACTGGTGATTCCGTCGCGATGCGCATGTCTTCGGAAATACGGGCTTCAGGGTTCTTGTGGTCACCGTCGATGAGGTTCAACTGATAATAGCGACCGTTCGCCAGCCAGCGCCCGATCAACGCTTTCGTCAGCCAGGAGCGCCAGCGCCGCTGGATCAGCATGCGCACAAAGACCTGAACCGTAACGAGCCCGACGCTGCCCAGAACCAGAGGCGGAAACAGGGATGCCAGATAATAGACATCTGAGGCATGTCGCTGTTCTATCGCATCGAAAAGACCACGATTCCAGACATTGATCCCATATTGGAAGCAGACATTGATGCCGATGAGAACGAGCAGTCCGATCGACACAAACCAGGCAAACCGGTCACCGTCTTTGCCCCAATACCCTCTTGCGCTGTGCCAGAAGCGTTTCAGGAGATAAGCACGGCGTGCTTCCTCCATTTCTTTTTCGGTTAGCGAAGAGTCTGGAGCGGTTGAATTTGGCACCGGGGTATTTTCTGAAGCCATTGCAATTCCCATGGAGGGTTTTCTGTTCGCCGTAAGGTGGCGTTTGACCTTTTTGCGTGGGGCTCGGCGGTTCAGCCGCAGCCAATCCAGACTTCAGTCAGGGCGCGTGCGGCACATAAAGCCTGCGATAACGAATTTGAGGGGCATGAAGAGCGAGGTTTGGTGCTGTCATGGAATGCTGGCCAAACCCTATCGGCTATTTCATCCGCGCTTTAACGCCAAAATCTTCGGTTGGTTCCTGAGCGAAGTCGAATATTTTGAGCGTCGAATGCCGTACGAAGCTGCGCTTTCAGCTTTTGACGATTGTTATCGAGTTGCTAGTGAAGGGCTTGAGAATGTCGTCTGAAATTTCGTTCTCAGTGACAAGTGTCGAGATGTCCGTCAAAGGAACGATCTTGTAAGGCGATGCTGCTCCCAGCTTGTCAGCCGTTGCCAACACGATTGTTTCCGCAGACTGGGCAGCCACAAGCCGCTTGATTGCAGCCTCCTCGCTGTCGCCTGTGGTTGCCCCCGTATCCGGGTGTAAACCCGTGACACCAATGAAGAACATATCCACGCGAATGCGTGATATCGCTTCGGCACTTGCAGCTCCAACTGCCACAACCGAATGTTTGAGGATACGTCCTCCAATCAGTTCAACATCGACAAGTGGGTGATTTGCCAGTTCGACTGCGATGCTGGGACTATGGGTGACGATAGTCGCCTCCAGATCGAGAGGAAGATGACGCGCAACCTGGACATTTGTTGTTCCGCCATCGATGAAGACAATCTGGCCCGGCTGGATAAGGCGGGCGGCCACACGACCGAGACGCGCTTTGGCAGAGACGCCGGAGACCTGTCGTGCCGCGAAATCTGCGGTCGCGGGTGATGCAGGCAAAGCGCCGCCATGCACCCGCTGTAACAAGCCTTCGCTTGCAAGCTCTCGCAAATCGCGACGGATGGTGTCTTCCGATACGCCGAGTTCATGGCTGAACGTCTTTGCAATCAGGCGACCGTCCCGCCGCAGAACCTGCTGGATAAGCGCTTTCCGTTCTGTCGTCAGCATGGATTGATCCCTTGTAAGAAAATTCTTGACTCTGCACGATATTGCACGAATGTTTACGAAAATCCAGAGCGTCGTCATTTTGCGGCGCTCGTTGTTTGCAGGGATTCATCATGAGTATTGCCGAGCGGGTGCGCGTCGAAAACGTCACAATTCTTTCCAACGACTGGTATGTGCTGAAGAAAACGGCCTTTTCGTTCCAGCGTGCCGATGGCACCTGGCAGCAGCAATCGCGGGAGACCTACGATCGCGGAAATGGGGCGACCATTCTGCTTTATGATCGAAAAAGGCGCACCGTCATTCTGACGCGTCAGTTTCGATACCCGGCTTTCGTCAACGGTCACGACGATCTGCTGATCGAAGCACCGGCTGGCCTGCTCGATAATGCCGACCCGGAGACGCGCATCCGGGCGGAAACGGAAGAAGAAACGGGATTTCGTGTCCGTGATGTCAGGCAAATCTTCGATGCGTTCATGAGCCCCGGCTCTGTGACCGAGCGGTTGCATTTCTTTGTCGGAGAATATGAACCGGGTGACCGCGCATCGAATGGAGGGGGTAACGAGGACGAAGGCGAAGATATTGCCGTGCTGGAACTACCTATCGATGACGCACTGGCCATGATCACGTCGGGTGACATCCGCGACGGAAAGACCATCATGCTGCTGCAATATGCGGCCCTGTACCTTCTCCCGACAAACACGAGACCGGCTATGGCAGCAGATGCGTGTCAGTAACACACACTGCCTATTGCCTTGAGCTAAGGGCTTTCTTGAAATTCAGGATGGCGGCTGCACAGTCACTGGCTGCAAACTGAAAGAGGAAATGCGGCGCTGCGATTTTTTTCGCGACGAGGCGAGGCGCAATCTTCGCAACGCTTTGCGCTGCAGATTTCGGTATCAAACGATCCTCCGTCGCTTGTAGATAGAGGACGGGAAGCCCGATGGCTATGGTGCCTTGTCCTGCAAGATCAACATCAAGTGCAGTCTTTGCTCTTGCGCCCAACACATCGGCGGAGACTGTAGCGAGAACCTGCTTGAGCCTGTCACGCCATTCCTCAGTGGCGTGGCGGCCCATCAAAAACGGTACGAGCAGGCTCGTGGGTAGCAGACGCGGGGAAATGCGGCGCGCAAAAGCGCCTAGAACAGATTTTGCAGGAATATCCAGCCTAGCGAAAGACGCTCCCAGAACCACGCCCTTCAAGCCTTCAGGATTTTCCTGTGCAAGTCTCAGCGCGAGTGGGCCGGAAAAGGATTCGCCGACGACGATATAATCGCCCTGTGGAAGCTGGGGGCGAATGAAATCGAGCAGGCCATCATAATCCAAAATGTTCTGTGTTGGGTAAGACAAGGTCAACACCGGAGCGTGTCGCGCCAGCAGATTTGAAAATTCCGCCAGAAGGCGTCCCGTCCCATCAAGTCCGGGAAGCAAGACGATTGTCGTGGTGGCGTCGTAATCGAAATCAGACAGCGTAGTGCATGATGACATTGTCTTCACCATTTGCGGGATCCTGGCCAATGGTGCGCCAGCCAAGCTTCCGGTAATAGGCCTCCTGATCGGGCGTGTAGAGGTAAAGATCGGCGATTGAAAGCGCTGCCGCCCTGGAGGTCATTGCGTGTATCATCAGCGTACCGATCCCGCGGCCGCGCTGGTCCGCTGCAACGATCACATCCCCGATCCAGAACTCCTTGTCCTGATGATGCAGCAGTTCGTGCCGTTTGATGCTTATGCTTCCGGCCAGTCGATCTCCTTCAAGCGCGACAAGTGCCAGCGGTGCTGCATCGATCTGCAACCGTGTCTCGATGGTTTGGCGCAGCTTTAAGGGGTTCGTCCAATTGTCGAGATGACCCCATTCCATATGCAGCAAGTTGACCAAGCCATCGACATGTTGCGGGTGGTGTGCGAGCGGTTCGACAATGATGCTGGAGGAAAACATCATGTCGACGATGCAGATGGTCGCTGATGAAATGCAGCGTATGAGAACAGTCGAATGCCGTCATCAGAACTCATGGAAACTCGCACCTCGCTGCCCTCGTCTGTCGTCCTTGCCCTCAAATGAGGAAAACATGTCAGTCACGTGTAGATACGCGGCAAAGGGCGGTGTCAACTCGCAGGAGTGCTTAGCACCTTTCTGCAATCAACGCAGCGAGACGTTCGGTCAGAAATTTACGGAGAGATTTGCGAAGGCAGCGCTGGACTGAAAGCCACTTGCAAACTCGCCTGTGTAGGTCAGGCTCAGGCGCGCGGATGTCGAGATTTCGGCTGTTATTCCCGCTTTGACCAGCATCGCATCGCGCGGCATCGTGACGCCTTCCAGAACGAAGGGGGAGCCGCCGCCGAAGGTCGAGACAGAGGTTGGCGAGAGGTCTCCAGCCGCATGACGCCAGCCCAGCATACCTGACGCGACCACGGGCATATCGCCACCCCGCAGATTGGCCGACCAGCGAATGCCCACCGTTGAAAGCGACATGTCGCTTGTGCCCGGTGCTATCGATAGAGCTGCCGCTCCTCCATCTTCCGTGAAGCCATCTGTGTCGAGGCTGATATAGGCCAGATTGACGAACGGCTGGATGGCGAGATCGTCTATTTTCATCCGCAATGCGAGGTCACCGAAAATCTGAGTGGTCGTGCTGGCGTAATCGGCGGATAAGTCGTCGGTAAAGGTGCCAAAGGCGATCTTGCGGTGCGTAGAAACGTCGTTTCGCGTCAGCACCGCGCCGCCGAGGATGCTGAGCGGCCCAATGTCACCCGCCGTATAGACCCCGGCATGGTAGGAATCTACGCTCGCGTCGGGCTGCGTCGAAAGGTGACTGTAACCGGCAACACCACCCACACGCCAATTGTCGCCGAGGGCGACATCGACGCCCACCAGCGTTCCCGCTGTCGTGGCATCGGTTCCCCGGGCATTGGTGTCGCCGTTGAAATGACTTTGCGCCACCATGCCTGTCGTCCAGAATGATGCATCGCCCGAAGATTCCGGCTGCTTTCTCATCGGCCCGTTGCCTTGGTCCAGGATGGCCTCCCGCACCAGACTACTATCCGATAGGAGGCTGCTTTTCAGCGATGCGTGCACCTCTCCATTCAGTTGGGCAAAGGCGCTTTCAGCCGTGCCGACATCAAGGGGCAGAATGGCGCGATAAAGGGTGCTAGCCGTCCCGAGGTTTTCCACAGCCGCGGCAGTTCGCCGGTCATTTCCCGTCAAGGCTACGTCCTGAAACCGCACATTGTTGCGGTCGAGGTGAAGGTCGACGGTGGTGGGGTTGTAGGCAAGCGTAGGCGACAGAAAGGCGAAATCGCTGACGACTTCGTCAAAGCCGCCTGAGATGTTGCTGCCGGTAAGGATGGTATATGTGGTGGACAGGCCGTAGCTGTCGCTGGCGCGCCGGATATCGACGATCCCGCCGTTGATGGTTATCGCCCCGGATGCGTTGACCCGGTCGGAAACGCCTGCTTCATCAATGTCCACCCGGTAGATCGATCCGGCGTAGAACGCCACGCCTCCGTTGACGGTCAGGGTCTGGAGACCCGGTCCGGGTGCCAGCACGCCGCCGTTGTTCACAGCCAGTCCCTGGACGACGCCGCTACCGCTCAGCAGTCCACCACCAAAGACGGATACCGCGCCGTTGATGGCACCCTGGTTTTGCAACTCTCCCCCTGAAACCGAAGCGGTGCCGCTGATCGTGCCGGTGTTGACGAATGTTCCGCTCTCGTTGACCAGTGATGCGATGGTTCCATCGTTCGATGCTGTGCCGGAATTCAAGACAGCCGCGGCAGTCGCACCTCGATTATTGGTGAATGTGCCGCCTGTTTCGATCTCTATATCGGAGAGTGAGGCGTTGTTGACCACCTGCCCGCCGGTGATCCGCGTTGTGCCTGCGACGGTACCACCCGTGTTGTTCGTGAAAAGGCCGCCTCTGTTTTCCAGGGAAGCCACTCTTCCCGAATTGGTGGCGGTGCCGGAATTCTTGACCGTCCGTGCCTCAGCGCCACTGTTGTTGACGAAAGCTGCAGCGGCTGCAACATCCACGTCGGTGACGACGAAGTTGTTCGTCACGGTCCCACCCGCAATCGTCGTATTGCCGGTTATCCTGCCGCCGACATTGTTGGTGAAGGTTCCGGCGTTGTTTTGAAGTAAGGCGATGGTCCCTGCATTGGTGACCGTACCTGAATTTTTCAGACTGCCTGCCGATGCACCGCTGTTGTTGACTAAAGCGGCCGCCGCGGCGACATCGGCGTCGGTAACCACGAAATTGTTCGTTACGGTCCCACCCGACACCGTGGTCGTACCGGTGATTCTGCCCCCCACATTGTTCGTGAAGTTGCCTGCATCGTTTTGGAGTGAGGCAACTGTACCCGCGTTTTCCACGGTTCCGCCGTTGCGGATATTTCCTGCCGTCGCGCCGCTATTGTTATAAAACGAAGCTGCCGCTGCGACATCGGCATCGGTGACGATAAAATTATTGGTTACCGTGCCGCCGGTTGCGTTGATCTTGCCGGTAACTGTTCCGCCCACATTGTTGGTGAAACTGCCGGATGCATTGTCAACAGATCCGATAGTCCCCGCGTTGGACGCGGTTCCTGCATTGGTCAGGGTGGCTGTCGTGCCTCCACCATTGTTCGTGAAGGTCCCGCCAGTGGACACGGATACGTCGTTGATCGAGCCATTGTTGGACAGCGCTGTCCCAGCCGAAACCTCGGCGCCCGAAGCTGCGCCATTGACCGATACGTTTCCGTTGTTAAGCCGAAGCCTGCCATTCAGCGTTCCGTCAACAAAGAGACTGCCACCGTTCAACTCCACATTGGAATTGAGAACGCCATCAGCATTGATGCCGAGACTGCCCGATGTGATCGTGCTGCCGTTCGTTACGTTCAGGACACCCATATTGGTAACAGTAAGATTTCCGCCGTCGATGGTCAGGCGATCAATCGCCTGCGTGTCCGTGACCTGAGGTGAGCCGATGGTAACCTCTGCGCTATCGGCTGCACCCGGCTGGTCAGGAGTCCAATTTGCGCCGTTGCCGAATTCATTGTCGGCATTGCCAGTCCAGACGGACTGGGCGACAGACGGAGAGTTCAGGGCAAGCGAAGCCAGGGCAGTGAAAATGCCTAGGCGGCGGGACAAGGCCGAAAGCAGTCGGTGTGTCATACGCTGACCAATGCTGAGAGTGCCAGCCTGCATCGCCGGGCAAAATAAACTCCTAGCCGATCATGGTTAATGAGCAATTAACCATCTTTTTAAGACAGCGCACCACGACGCTTTTATCGTAGGTACCAAAGCCTGCATGGTGAACCCGGCAATACGAAAAGACGATGCCGGGTGGATCCCCGGCATCATCTCAGTCATTCGGTCGTGCTCTTAGGCGAAAAGACAAGTTATCGCAGAAGGCTCACTCAATTCGCAGGGCAGGGTGTGCCCATCGCTCCGTTGTTCGTCGTACCCTGGGCTGTCTGGCCCGGGGCGCAGTTGTTGTTATTTGTATTACCATTGGTCTGGCCTGCGCCAGCACCGCTCGTCGTGCCGGTGTTGCCCGTGGTTCCGCTTGTACCTGAGCCACTAGCCCCGGCGCCACTGCCGGTGTTCGTGCCATCAGCGGCGCCTGCACCACCCGCAGCTCCACCGGCACCACCTGCTGCGCCACCACCGCTACCGCCTGTGCCCTGTGCAACGGCAAGAGATGCGAAGCTCAGTGCAAACACTGTTCCAATGAGATATTTTTTCACGATATTTCCTCCACTTTTCTGGTCTTGAGATCACCCTAACCGGACAAGATGGGTAGAGTTCCCGGAGGATCGGGCAGGAATTTGAGTCTCAGGCATCAGGAAATGCTGACGGGTTTCGAGCGAAGTCTGCTGGCCGTGGCAGGATCTGCGCGTCGGCAAAGCTGCGGTGGCAGGCCCTTCATGATCAGTTCGGCATCAGCGACTGCCATGGAGCCCAGTCTGTAGAACGCATCGAGCGTGCCGCCAGTGCGGTGTGCGGAAAGCAGCAGGCCGGGGATCGAGCGGACAGGATCATCCGCCGCGACGGGCTCATCAGGAAAGACATCGGTCGCAGCGCGAATGTGGCCGGATTTGACGGCCTCTAGCATCGCAGGGAAATCCACCACCGCAGCACGGCTCATCAGCAGGAAGGCAGAGCCCGGCTGCATGGCATCGAACTGGCGTTTTCCAATAAAGCCCTGGTTTTCGCTGGTTACGCTGGCAAAGACATAAACGACGCGGGATTTAGAAAAGACCTCGTCCAGCGTGCTCGGAATACAGTCCAAACGTTCGATGATTTCCGGCGGTAGCCATGGATCGTAGACATGAACCGTGTTTTTGAAAGGGCGGGTCAGCTCGCGCAATTCGCGCCCCAGGTCCCCGAAGCCGATGATGCCGATGGGCACACCGGCATAGCGGAACGTATCGACGTTTCCGGCAAGGCCGTATTCCTCGGTACCATCGCGAAACTGGCGGTCGGCCATTGTTATGCCGCGTGCCAGATCGAGCGCCATGCCGAGCGAAGCTTCCGCAACGGGCGATGAAAAGGCCGAGGCGGG
Source organism: Rhizobium sp. Leaf262 (assembly GCF_001422245.1). Classification (GTDB taxonomy): domain Bacteria; phylum Pseudomonadota; class Alphaproteobacteria; order Rhizobiales; family Rhizobiaceae; genus Agrobacterium. The sequence continues at coordinate 122,146 of NZ_LMMM01000015.1, read as the reverse complement.
TGTAATGACCCAGATGCCGCGCTCGACGCAGGCCTGATAATCGATATTCGGCAGGAAGTTGGATTCGACATTGATGATCGCCTTGAGTTTCGGCGCGCGATCCAGCCTCTCTTTCGGCATATCGGTCTGGCCGAAGATCAGGACGGTATCGGGAAGAAGGGCATCCACCTGTTCCGCAGGCATCTGCCGATCTTCCGAAATGACAAGTTCACCCAGCTTTTCCAGCCGGGCGCGAACATCGGGCTCCATGATCAGTTCAAGGGTCCGCGGCAGCGGATCGACCAGCACGATGTTGCGACCTGTCATGATACCTCCCCGTATGGGACGGCATCATTCCGTCCCGATTTCGTTACCGCGCGGCCCAGTTTGCGCCGCGACGGAAGATTTCCCGCATCTGCGGGACCTCGAACTCTTTCGCGACATGGCCGAGCGCCGAATAGAACACGCGGCCTTTGCCGTAGTTCCGCTTCCACGCCACTGGCATCACCACACCGTTGATCCACCACGCATGATCACCGGTAAAGGTGGTCGTTGCCAGCACCTCGTTGGATGGATCGACATGCATATAATACTGTTCCGACGTGTAGGGAAAGTCGGTGATCCCTTCCATGATCGGATCATCCGGCTTGGTGATATTGACCTTGTAATCGATGATGTTGCCGGGGTGGGCGACCCATTGGCCGCCGATCATGAACTGGTATTCCACGCATTCGCGGAAACTGTCACCCGCGCCACCGTGGTAACCTGCAATGCCCACACCGTTTTCGACGGCAGCGGCAAGGTTCTTGATCTCTTCTTTCTCGATCTTGGACATGGTGACAATCGGCACCACGAGGCTCAGATCATGCACGGATGGGTCCGCAAAAGCCTCGGTGCTGTGCTCGACATAGACCTTGAAACCTTCCTCCTCCAGAAGATCCTTGATGATGACAGAGCATTCCTGCGGTTCGTGACCGCTCCATCCGCCCCAGACTATCAGTGCTTCACGCATTTCATTCCTCCTTGAAATTATTTGCCGATCTGGCCGTCAACCAGCGATTCCGCCAGCGGTGCCGGACGGTCGACGGCAGTGGTGATGGTGATGGTCGTGCCGGTGTCGGATGCGGTCTGGAACGCTTCCATCACCTCCAGCACATGCAAGGCGAGATCGCCATTGGCGCGATGCTGCCGGTTGGAGCGGATGGCATGGGCCATATCCGCCACGCCGATGGAGCGGTAATTGCCATCCGCATAGGGCGATGACAGCTCCTGATTTTCAAACTGGCCACCTTTTTTCAGCAATTGCACCTCGCCACCGAAATAGTTGGGGTCAGGCACAATAAGCGTGCCTTCGGTGCCGTAGAGTTCCAGCGGCACATGCTTGTGTCCGGCCACATCGAAGCTCATGCCGACCTGTACGACAGCGCCGTTCTGAAACGCCAAAGCACCGGCCACATGGGTGGCAATCTGCACCGGTATCTTTTCGCCATTGCGCGGTTCGCTGGTAATCACCCGCTCCGTGCGTGGCGAGAAGGCAAAGCCCGCGACCTTGGCAACGGGGCCGAACAGGTTGACGAGATCGGTGATGTAATACGGTCCCATATCCAGCATCGGCCCGCCGCCAACTTCGTAATAGAAGGCGGGGTTGGGGTGCCAGCGCTCGTGGCCGGGGCACATGAAGGTGGCCGTGCCGCCAACGGGCATGCCAAGAACGCCTTGGTCGATCAGCGTACGTGCCGTTTGATGACCTCCGCCAAGGAATGTGTCGGGGGCAGCGCCGATGCGCAAGTTTTTGGCCTTCGCGGCTTCGGCCAGCTTCTTGCCTTCCGCGAAATTGATGCCGAGCGGCTTTTCGGAATAGGTGTGCTTGCCCGCCTCCAGCGCCCGCAACGCCACCTCGACATGCGCCTTGGGGATCGTCAGATTGACGATGATCTCGATGTCCGGGTCGACAAACAGCTCATCCACCGTCCGGGACGTCAGGTTGAATTCCTCGGCCTTGGCCTTTGCCATATCCGCATTCATGTCGGCCACGCCGAGAATGTCCAGAATGGGAAAGGATGTCATCGCTTTCAGATAAGCACCGGAAATATTGCCGCATCCGATGATGCCTATGCCGACTTTTTTCATGTTCTCTCTCCCGTCATGATGTGAACCCGCTCCCTCCTCAGAGAGCCGGACCCGTGGTGTTCCACGGCGATTCGTAAAGCTCGTAAAGCGCTACGGCAGCAGCCCCCTGCGCCCACAATTCATCGCTCGATTTGTCGAAAACCAGTTCCGCCACGCCTTGCAGGGAAGGCGGCACGGAGGTCTCGTAGGCGGTGCGGATGCTGTCGATGAAGGGTGCGCCGAGTTCCAGACTGGACCCGACTATGATGACCCGCGGCGGCGCAAACAGCGTGACGATATTGGCCAGCGTCAGCCCGATTGCCGCCCCCGCCCGCTCGGCGGCGGCAATGAGGTCGTTGTCCTGCGCCAGCACCAGCGTTTGTGCATGCTGCATGCCGCGGCCAAGACGAATGGCCTCCGCAAAACGTCCGTCAGCGGGACGTGATCCCAAAATGGCATTCTCTCCCGCCTGACTGGCCAACCGAACCGTCCCTTGCGGGCTTGCCACGAGAACAAGATCGCCGAGATTGTGGCTGAGGCCACCGGCACCGCGAAACAGATCGTTCCTGTGCAGCACGCCCAGACCCAAAGTCTGCTCCAGCGAGATCAGCACCATGTCTTCCAAGTCTCGCGCCTTGCCGAACCAGTGGTGGCCGAGTGTCACGGCATGGGCATCGCTTTCTATGATGGTCGGCGTGCCGAAACGCGCTGTCATCTCACCGGCAAAGTCGATATTCACTTCGCGCAACACCGGGCTGGAGCGGATTTTTCCCGTTCGATGCTCGATCACGCCCGGCAGGCCGAGGCAGACCATATCGACATCTTCCAGCGACAGACCGGCATCCACCACGCAGCGTCGCACGCCATCCTCGATCAGATCGGCAATGACACCAATCGGCTGGCGGTCGATGCGGATGGGAAGCGCAAGCGTGGACAGCACATTGCCGCAGAAATCCGTGACCACGAACACCATGCCGCTGGCCGCGATCTTCGCACCCACCACACGCGCCGCATCCGGATTGAGTTCCAGCATCACCCGGGGACGCCCACGCGCGCCTTCTGTTCTGATGTCGCCAAGATGCCGCGAGAGAATTAGCCCGTCATCCAGCAAGGAAGCCGTAATCGCCGAGACGGTTGTCGTGGAAAGCTGCGTTCTTTCGCTGATCTCCACCCGTGAAATCGGCCCGTGACGACGCACGGTATCAAGGACGTTCAGGCGATTGATCGCGCGCATCAGTTCCGGGTCTGCGGTCTTCATGATTTCCAGTCGCGATCAAGCCAACGTGTAAGGCGGTATTTATATCGGATTGCGGATTAAATAACCGGGTCAGCTAGGGGTGTGTCAAGCGCAAAGCTGAAAATAACAGCAATATGCCTTGACAATGAGCGCATCCTTATATGAATTAATCCGCATTGGGGAATAATTGGTGAGGAACGTCCCCGGGAGGATTACCATCATGACGAATAAGCACGCAGGCGCAAGCCTGAGCGGCAAGTGGATGTCGTTTGCCGCAACCACAGCCATCACATTCATGTTAGGCACCGCGGCGGCATCTGCCGCGACGGTGGTCAAATGGATGCATGTGGAACTCGATCCGAAGTCCGTGGCTGTCTGGGAGGAAATTGCCAAGGATTTTGAATCCAAGCATCCGGATGTCGATGTTCAGCTTCAATTCCTTGAAAATGAAGCCTTCAAGGCAAAACTGCCGACGCTTTTGCAATCCAACGACGTTCCCGACTTTTTTTATAGCTGGGGCGGTGGTGTGTTGGAGGAGCAGTCCAAAACCGGCGCTCTGAAAGACCTGACGGAAGTGTTCGATGCCGATGGCGGCAAAATCCGCAAGGGCTATAACCCGGCATCCATTGAAGGTCTGTCCTTTGATGGCAAAGTCTGGGCGGTACCGTACCGCGTCAGCCTCGTCAGCTTTTTCTACAACAAAGAGCTTTTCGCCAAGGCGGGCGTGAAGGCGGAAGATATCAAGACCTGGGACGATCTCGGCAACGCCGTCAAAACCATCAAGGCTGCGGGCATCGTGCCGATTGCCGGTGGCGGCGGTGAAAAATGGCCGATCCATTTCTACTGGAGCTATCTCGTCATGCGCAATGGCGGGCAGGCAGTGTTCGATGCAGCTCGCAAGGGTGAGGGCGAAGGCTTCATGGACCCGTCCATCATCAAGGCTGGGGAGCAGCTGGCAGAATTCGGCAAGCTCGAACCTTTCCAGCCCGGCTATCTCGGCTCCACATGGCCGCAGGCGCTTGGCGTGTTTGGGGATGGCAAGGCCGCGATGATCCTCGGTTTCGACAATACAGAAGCCAACCAGCGCAAGAATGCGGGTGACGGCAAAGGTCTCGCGCCCGAAAATCTCGGCCGCTTCGCCTTTCCAGCCGTCGAAGGTGGTGCTGGCAAGGCAACCGATACGCTCGGCGGTCTGAACGGCTGGGCTGTCACCAAGAATGCTTCCAAGGAAGCCATCGAATTCGCGACCTTCCTGACCAATGCCGAGAATGAAAAGAAAATGGCCAAGGCTGGCATGATCCTGCCTGTCGCCGTTGGTGCCAGTGAGGCTGTGACCAACCCGCTGATGGCTGGTTCTGCAAAGCAGCTTTCCGAGTCCACCTGGCACCAGAACTTCTTCGACCAGACGCTCGGTGCCGCCGTTGGCCGCGTCGTCAATGACGTCTCCGTCGAAATCGTTTCGGGCCAGATGACGCCCGAAGAAGGCGCGCAGCAGATTCAGGATGCCTTCGAGCTTCGCTGATCCCGCCTGAACGACAGGACGCCGCCTAGTAACTGCGGCGTCCTTCGCCCCGCGTGAAACCGAAAGCGGACATGATGTCGAATATTTCCATCAATGCAGCACCTGCATTGGCCAAACCACTGACGAAGTTGAAGCGCAAACAAAGCTCGGTCGCGCATGACCGTGCCTTGACGCTGCTGATCTTCCTGCCGCCTGCACTTCTTCTCTTTACCCTCTTCGTCATCCTGCCGATGGGCGAGGCGGCGTGGTACAGTCTCTATCGCTGGAACGGTTACGGCACGCCCACCGATTTCATCGGGCTGAAGAACTTTCAGGTTCTGTTCGGCAATGCTGCCTTTTCGCAGGCGCTGATCAACAATGCCCTGATCATCGTGATTTCGATCTGTATCCAGATCCCGCTGGCCATCTGGCTGGCAACGATGCTGGCGCATAAAATTCCGGGCGTCGTCGCTTTTCGCCTTGTCTTCTTCCTGCCCTATGTTCTGGCTGATGTCGCCGCAGGCCTGATCTGGCGCTTCGTCTATGATGGTGACTACGGCCTCTTCGCCGCGATTTCCAACTTCTTCGGTTTCGCCAATCCTTATGTGCTGGCCGACAAGGATGTGGCGATCTATGCGGTGCTGGCCGTTATCGTCTGGAAATATTTCGGTTTCCACATGATGCTGTTCATCGCCGGCCTGCAATCGGTCGACAAGAACGTGCTGGAAGCGGCGGAAATCGATGGCGCGACCGGCTGGCAAAAGTTCCGCTATGTCACGCTGCCCATGCTCGGCTCCACCGTGCGTCTTTCCATCTTCTTTGCCGTGATCGGTTCGCTGCAACTTTTCGACATGATCATGCCGCTCACCGGTGGCGGTCCGTCCAACTCCACGCAAACCATGGTGACCTTCCTTTATACCTACGGCGTCATGCGCATGCAGGTCGGTCTTGGCAGTGCGGTCGGCGTGGTGCTCTTCGTCATTTGCGTCACGCTCGCCTTTGGTTACAAAAGGATTTTCATGCGCCATGACTGATACATCCACATCCATCCGCGTGAGCACGCAAACGAAGCTCTATCTTTATGTATCGCTCGGCCTCATCGCAGCCATCGTGCTGGTGCCACTTTTGACCACGGCGCTGGGCGGCTTCAAGACGCTGGGGGATCTGCGCGTGAACCCCTTCGGCCTTCCGGCTGAATGGCAATGGTCCAATTACGGCGATATTCTTTTCGGTAAGCGTTACTGGCTGCAAATCTTCAATTCGCTGGTCATCGCCGTTCTCACCGTATTCCTCACGCTCGTCGTTTCCGCCATGGCGGCCTTTACCTTCGCGCATGTGAAGTTCTTTGGCTCCAATTTCCTGCTGAATTACTTCCTGCTGGGGCTGATGTTCCCAGCCGCCACGGCCATTCTGCCGCTCTTCATCCGCATCCGCGATCTTGGCCTGCTAGATACCTATTGGGGCGTCGTGCTGCCGCAGGTGGCATTTGGCCTCGGCATGAGCATCCTGCTGTTTCGCAACTATTTCAGAAACCTGCCGGATGAGCTGTTTCAGGCGGCCTTCGTGGATGGCTGCGGTTATCTGAAATTCTTCTGGTACATTTCCATGCCGCTCTCGCGCCCCATCATCGCAACGGTTGGCATCGTCTCCTTCGTAGGAAGCTGGAACAGCTATATCCTGCCGCTCATCATGCTCAATTCGGAATCGAAGTACCCGTGGCCGCTCGGCATCATGGTCTATCGCGGCGAATTCGGCACGGAATGGCAGCTGGTTCTGGCCTTCATCACCATGACGATCCTGCCAACCATCATCGTCTTTTTCCTTGCACAGAAACACATCATTGCGGGTCTGACGGCTGGCGCCGTCAAGTCCTGATCAGGAGCAGAACATGGCATCCGTCGAACTTAAAGATATCCGCAAGTCCTATGGCTCGCTTGGTGTCATTCACGGCATTTCGCTGGATATTGCCGATGGCGAATTCATCGCGCTCGTCGGCCCCTCCGGCTGCGGCAAGTCCACGCTGCTGCGCATGATTGCAGGGTTGGAAGAAATCACCGATGGAGACATCATGATTGGCGGCAACGTCGTCAACGAGATGACCCCGCGGGAACGCAACATCGCCATGGTGTTTCAGTCCTATGCACTCTATCCGCATATGACCGTGGCTGAAAATATGGGCTTCAACCTCAAGATCGCAGGCCAGCCGAAAGCCGTGATCGATGAGCGCGTGGCCGAGGCCGCCCGCATGCTGGATCTGGCCAGCCTTCTCGAGCGCAAGCCATCGCAGCTTTCCGGCGGCCAGCGCCAGCGCGTGGCCATGGGCCGCGCCGTGGTGCGCAATCCCGCCGTCTTCCTGTTCGATGAGCCATTGTCCAACCTCGATGCCAAGCTGCGCGTGCAGATGCGCAGCGAAATCAAGACTTTGCATCAGAAGGTCGGCACGACGTCTATCTATGTCACCCATGACCAGATCGAAGCCATGACCTTGGCCGACCGCGTGGTCGTTCTCAACCAGGGCCGCATTGAGCAGCAAGGCACACCGCTGGAACTCTACAAGACACCCGCAAATCTCTTCGTCGCCGCCTTCATTGGTTCCCCCGCCATGAACCTCATCGAATGCATCGTTGATGGAGAAGAGGGCGCACCCGCAGCCCGTCTGGATGACGGCACGGCCATCCGCATCTCACCAGACCGCAAGGTCAAACGCGGCCAGTCCGTCACCATCGGCCTTCGCCCCGAACATTTCGCCATGGACGGTAGCGGCGACGTAGCGGTAACGGGCAAGACGCTTCTGGTCGAGCCGACCGGCGCACAAACACATGTCATTTTCGATCTGGCGGGGCATCACGTCACGGCTGTGGTGGATGGTGAGCAACTGGTTCGCATCAACACGCCTTTTGCGGCCAACATCAGCCGGGATCGCGTCCACGTCTTCGACAGGGCGTCGGGCTTGTCTCTGTAGTCGCTGGTATACGGAAGGGAAAATCGCAAATTCGCCGACAGGCCTTTATTAGCACTGGCAAGCCATCTTCATCTCGTACTACATGGCGCGGTAGCAATGAGGCCTGGCGGCGCGATGAAAACAACTGATCACAATGACAGGCCCATGCTGGGCATTGCCCTTGCATCGGGCGGCTACGGCTGTTTCGCGCTACAGGATGCAATCGTGAAATGGCTGGTGACGGATTACGCGGTGCCGCAAATCCTGTTTGTCCGAAGCCTCGTCATCGTCTTGATAACCGCCACGCTTGCGGCATATTTTCGGCATCCTTCTATCTTGAAAAGCCGATATCGCGGAACGCTGGTGTTGCGTGCCGCACTGATGCTCGTCGCGTGGCTTCTGTTTTACAATGCAGCACGGTTTCTGGGGCTTGCGGAACTCACGACGCTCTATTTCTCGGCGCCGATAATCGTGGTCTTCCTGTCGATTCTCGTTCTGAAGGAAAGTGTCGGCACCGGCCGCTGGATCGCATGTGCGGTTGGTTTCATCGGCGTCGTTGTTGCGGCCAACCCCAGCCATTCTCCAAGTCTCATTCCCGCTGCCATGTGCCTCATTGCGGGTTTCTGCTGGGCTTGGAGCACCATTCTGGTGCGTCTAGTCAGCCGGACTGAAACCACCCTGACGCAGATGTGGGCGACGAGCCTGCTGTTTGGAATAGCCTGCGCTCTTTCGTTTCCGTGGATATGGAAGACGCCTGATGCTATGGAATGGGCGCTGATGGTGGCACTCGGTCTAGTGGCGACGATCGGCCAATATCTTCTCTATGAAGGTTTCCGCTACGCCCCCGCCTCGGCACTGGCACCCGTCGAATATACCGGCCTCATCTGGGCTTTTCTCTACGGCTACATCATCTGGGCAGATATTCCCGCAATAAACGTCTTCGTCGGGGCAATTTTCATCGCCGCTGCCAGCCTGATATTGGTCCTGTGGGAGAGGGGTAAGACGTCGGCTCCGGTTTAACAACATAAGCGCAATATTTTTTGTTTTACCTGCCTCTGACAGGTGGCGTGTCGGACGGCCTCGGTCTCCAAGGCCGTCCGACTATTGTTTTTGGCGATGGATCAGAACACCGGAACCGCACCGGTGATGATCGCGCCGAACAGCATGACGACCGCCAGCAGTGCGGCCCACTTCAACGTAAACCTCTGATGTGCACCAAACTCGACCTTGGACAGCCCCGTCAAAACATATGCGGCAGGCACAAGAGGGCTCAACATATGGACCGGCTGGCCGATGAGCGATGCGCGGGCGATGACCTCGGGCGGAATGCCATAGGCTGCCGCAGCATGGGCAAGAACCGGCACAACGCCGAAATAAAAGGCGTCGTTTGACAGAAAGAACGTGAACGGCCCGCTCAGCAGGGCGGTGATCAGCGGTATGTACTCACCTGCGGAGGTAGGGATAACGTTGACGACGCTTTCGGCAAGCGCGGTGGTCATGCCGGTCCCCGACATGATGCCGGTAAAGACGCCTGCGCCGAAGACGACGGAAACGACCATGAGAACGCTTCCGGCATGCGATTCGATGCGCTCTCGCTGGGCGGCGATGCCGGGGAAGTTTATGGTCAGGGCCAGAGCGAAACCGACCATGAAGATCAGGGCGAGCGGCAGCACGTCCATGATGAGCATGACCAGAATGGTCACCGTCAGCAGGCCATTGAAGAGTTGAAGCGCGGGCGAGCGGCTGACGACGCCCTGGCCCGCAGCATCAGCGGCTATGCGTGCTTCTTCGTCGCTTTCGCCATTCATCGTGATGACGCCAAGTCTGCGACGTTCCTTGAGGCCGAAATAGACGGCAACGAGAACAGCGCCAGCGATCGCCATCATGATGGCAGGGATGAGCGGGAGGAAAACCTGGCTGGCATCCACTTTCAGCGAAGCCATGACGCGCGCCGTCGGGCCACCCCATGGGGCGATGTTGACGATTGCATTCGGCAAAACCGTAACGGCGGGCAGGATCAGCGGGTTGATACCCATGCGGCGATGAAGCGGCATCATGGCGCTGACAACAAGCAGAAACGTTGTCGAACCATCTCCATCGAGTGAAATGACGGCAGAGAGAATTGTCGTTCCGACGATGATCCGCAGTGGGTCGCCGTGACACACGCGCACGACGAAACGGATCAGCGGGTCGAAAAGGCCCAGATCGATCATCAGCCCGAAGTAGAGAATGGCAAACAGCAGAAGCACCGCAGTCGGCGCGATGCTCTTGACGCCGGCCATCGCCATGTCAGGAATTTGCGGACCAAAGCCACCAATGATCGCAAACAGGATCGGCACGGTAATCAGCGCTATCAACGCCGACATGCGGTTTGTCATGATCAAGGCCATGAAGGTCGCGATCATCGAATATGCAAGAAGTGTAAGCAAAAGACCTCCTGTCGCACCCGGCAGAATGTCGGATGCTTCGTCGCTTTTGTGGGTTGTCGAAATATGTCGGTGAAAAAACCCGTTATCGTCTCAGGTCGTCAGAGCGGCTCCCGCTCTTTGGTCGCCTTGGCAGCGTGGTCGCTGACGAATTTTGTGAGTTCTTCGCCGACAAGCGGAAATGGCTGTAAATAATTTTGAGTGAGAATTTTGCTGTAGGCAGGTTGTGACATGGCGGTTTTGAACGTTTCCGACCAGAAGGCATAATCCGCATCGCTGACGTCAGGTCCCATATAGACGCCGCGAACAACGGGCCAGACGATGTCGAAACCCTGTTCCCGCGCCGTTGGAACCGATCCCAATTTTCCTTCCAGTCTCTTATCGGAGTAGATGGCGAGCAGACGGGCCTGGTCACCAGCATCGATCCGGGCCTGCGACGTTGCCGCATCGTTCATGCAGACCTGAACGTGCCCGCCAATAAGCGCAGTCATGCAGTCGCCGCCACTTTCGAACGCGACGAAGCGCATTTTGCGGAAATCCACGCCTGCCGCCTTGGCAAGGCTTGCCGCACGCATCCAGTCGCGTCCGTTGATGGTGCCAGCTCCCGCGATAACGATCGACTGGGGTGCCTGCGCAATCGCGGCGACCAGATCCTGCAAAGAGTGCCACGGCGACTGGTTGCTGACGGCGACCGCACCATAATCGAGGCCAAGGACAGCGACCCAGCGAACGTCGGTCCAGTCATGCGCACCGAATTTTCCACGGGCAAGATTGAACAGCGAGCCCTCGGAAAATGCGACGAGGCTACCGGCTTCCGCACGACGGGTGCTTGTAAATGCGTTGAATGCGATGGCGCCGACGCCGCCCGGCAGATGTTCTATGGCCAGCGGCTGGTTCAATGCAGTCGTGAGTGCCAATGCCTTCTGCGCTATCTCGCAGGTCAACTGGAAGCCGCCATCCCGCTCTGACGGAATGACACATGTCGGGTTGGCCGGGCTCGCCATGCTGCCGCTTGAACAGAGCAGTGCCGCAAGCACTATGAAGAAATATCTTATACTCACACGTTCCTCCCAAAGAACGCTGGCCGTTCAATATCCGCCACCAGTCGGTGTGCGATAATATGGACCCAATCCTCCAACAGCGTTTTCGATCGAAAACCCACGTTAGCCGGGACAGATAACGCAACTTGGCTGTCAGGAAGCTGTCAAACCAGATTTTGCGTGCTGGACGTGTTGAGAAAGGGTGAGTGTAGCCTCCAGTCCGCCATCTTCGCGATTTCTCAGAGTGAGATCGCCGCCGTGTGCACGTGCAACCTCGACGACTACGGCAAGTCCAAGGCCTGCGCCATCACGATTGCCTGTCTGGTCGAGATGGCGTGCGCCGATTTTGTCTATCATCGCCTCGTCCATTCCCGGACCTTGATCCGAGAACCTGACATGCACAAGCCCGCTGGCAGCATCGATCTGCATCGTTATGCTTCCGTATTTGGGTGAGTGCCGTATGGCGTTGTCGAGCAGGTTGCTGAGTGCTTCGAAAATGAGGGTTTCCGAACCGCTTGCAAGTATGGGTTCATCTGGTGCGTCGATATTGAGATCGACGCGGTTCCGGCGCGCGTCTGCAAGCCGAATGCGCGCCAGTTCCGTCAGCAGCGCATTGACATCGACGGGCAATGTTGCGTCGGGAAGAATGTCATTGGCGAAGTTTCGCACACGCGCCATCGACAGGAAATGGGTGGTGGTGCGCGCGGCGCGCTCGACGATGGCCCGCATCGCCTGCAGGACAGAAAGACGCTCGTCGGCTGAACGGCTGTCTATTGCATAATCGATCTGGGTCCGCAAAACGGCGATGGGTGTACGCAACTGATGGGAGGCGTCATCCAGAAGATGGCGCTGTGCCTCTGCCTGTGCGGCATGTCGTGAAAGCAGACGGTTGAACGTATCGACGAGCGGATGGATTTCTCGTGGCAGGGCCTTGGCGTCGATGGGTGACAGGTCGTTCGGCTCACGCTGTTCGAAACCCTCGCGAAGTGCTGAAAGCGGTGAGAGGGCGCGTGAAAGACCGGCGAGCAGCAAGGCAACGACCGCAATCACGCAGACGAGGTTGAGCGCGGCGGTGCTTTTGATGATCTCAAAGCGAAACTCGTCACGGGACTGCATGCTTTCCGCCACCTGTATGATGATGGTCTGCGGTTTGGCTGCACCGTACAAAGGCTTTTGCAGTGTCCGTTTGAAAATGCCCATGCGGACGGGTTTGTCGAGAAAGACGGCATTGTAGAAATGATACCCTTCGCCGGAAAACGCACGGGGTTGGGGCAGAAAACTGTCGCCGATTTCCACCAGACCGTCTTCCGTCGCCACGCGAAAGTAAACTGCCCCCGACGCCGTTGCCTCGAATGCCTCGAACAGAGGGTAGGGCAACTCGATGCCGATGCCACCGCTCTGCGTCGAGATGTTCAGATCGATCGCACGCAATGCGCCGGCGATGGAGCGGTCGTAAGCGCTATCTGCAAGGCTCGTCGCAGTCGAGCCGGTCACGAATGCGGTTCCGGCGACCAATGCTATGAGGGCAGGGGCGACCCAGATCGCTACCGTCAGCAACAAAGAGCGCCCGGAACCCCTTTCAGGACTGGCCATCGAGCGCCTCGAGAAAATAACCAAGCCCTCTCAACGTTATGATGTGGACATCGGAATTTTCCAGTCGCTTTCGCAGCCGGTACATCATCACTTCCACTGACTCCAGCTGCATTTCCTCGTCCGAACTGATCAAGCGATCAAGTATCTGCTGCTTGGATACCGGCTCGCCGATGCGCTGGATAAGGATCGCCAGCACCGCATGTTCCCGAGCCGTCAGCGTCAGGCGCGCGCCCTTTAGGGTGAAAAGCTGCTGCGACTGGTTGAAGCTCAACGAGCCGCATTCGTAAATTCCCCGACCGTGTCCACGGCTTCGCCGCACGAGGGCGACAAGGCGTGCTTCCAGTTCCGCCACCGAAAACGGCTTGGCGAGAAAGTCGTCCGCACCTGCGTGAAGCAAGGCGATGCGGTCAGGCAGATCGTCCTTGGCGGTCACCACGATGAGCGGCGTCGCATCACCACGGTCCCTTATCTTGTCGAGCAGGCGCTGGCCGGTCAGCAAAGGCAGACCAAGGTCAAGAATGATAGCGTCGAAGGTTTCGGCTGCGATCCGGCGATCTGCCTGCATCCCGTCCTCTTCCCATTCTACGAAAAGGCCGCGCTGTTGCAGGGATCGCTGAAGCCAAAGCGCCAGGTCCTTGTCATCTTCAACCAACAGTAACCGCAAACAGCCGCTTCCTCTTTTCAAGTGTCATGCTTTTTGACGCTCATGTCGCCATATCCATAAGACGACAAGATGGCGTCGTTGCAATGCGTCGCGGGTCGGAAAATCATATTCTGCCTTGGCAGGTCCGGGGTGTGCCGATTTTACATCGTCAAGCTGTCGGAAAACTGACGATGCCTGTGGAGGAGGGATTACCCACAGTCCTCAAAAGGGTGCAGGGTCAATCCCGCACGTCGCTTTGATTGGGTCAAGTTTCAATCACTCATCAAGCGAGTGGAAATACATCAGACAGAATTTAATAGATATTGAATTTCGATGAAATTCATCATACCTTTACGTCATCTATTCCTCTTTCTTTATTGTGGATTCCAACTCGATATGGCTTCTCAAGAAAAAGTCCGCTCCAAAAGTGGCGGCTCACTCGTCAGTCAGGTGAGCGGGTTGCTTCGGGAAGACATACTGTCCGGTAAATACGGACCCGGCCAGCGGCTTCCCAGCGAGGTGGAGTTGACGGAAGCACATGGAGTCAGTCGAACCGTTGTTCGGGAGGCGGTGACGGCGCTGCGGTGTGACGGTCTTGTCGAGGTTCGCCAAGGGGCGGGTATTTTTGTCCTGCGTAAGCCGGAAGTCCAGCCAGCCGATGTGAAAGGGGAAAAGGCCCGCATTTCGTCGGATCTAGAGGTGCTGGAAATCCGCACACCGCTTGAAATCGAGGCGGCGGGGTTGGCTGCGATGCGTCGCTCGCCATCGCAGGAAGAGGCTATTCTGGACTGTCATGCGAGGGTATACCGCTGCATCGAGCAGCAGCAATCCATTCGTGATGCAGATCTTGCGCTTCATCTTGCCATTGCCGCCGGCACCAACAATCCGCTTTTCACGCAATTCCTTGAGCTACATGGTCCCGCCGCCATTCCGCAGTCCAAAGTCGTTCCCGGCAGCGATCAGGCGGATCAGACTGCCTACAGGCGGCTTATTCACCGGGAGCATGAAGCCATTGTCGTGGCAATTTCCGACAGAAACGAACAGGCAGCAAAGCTTGCCATGCAGGAACACCTGCGAGGAAGCCAGCAACGTTACCGCGATATGATGCGCGATCTACGTGGTATTGCCTCGAATTGAGGCTCGCCTGTCAAGGCGTGAAGGGGCGGTCGCGTCCCCAGACCTCGATTTGTGTCAGGGCGGGAAACGGTGATGGGTCTTCCGCCTTTTCCAGGTCATGCAGCCTGATCCATTCGATCTTCCTCTCGCTGATGGGAAAGGCCTGCGCGGAGCCCGTTTTGCGCAGGTCGAGCGAGAACGTTTCCCCATTTGAAAGGCTGACGAACGCCTTTTGCCACCACGCGTCGTGGGGAAAATCCGCGCGCAAATACAATCTGATCTCGTCGATGATCACCTCGCGACCGAAGCTGACCGTCAGCGCCGCTGCCGGATCCTTGTTGATGCCCCAGCTCGTGTAAGGCCAGAAGCCGTGATTATCATTCGCCTTCTCGCCATCGATCGCGTTTCTTGCGGCAAATGCTGCTTCTCCCCTTGTTTCCACATTTGCGGATGCATGCGGGAATAGGGTTTCATTGCCATGGTGATCGAACGGATTAAGGGCAAGATTGCGCCGACCATCCATCTCGACTGGGAGCGCGCGGCGTACCGACAGGCGGTGCAGGTTGCCGCTGAAAGACTGCGGCGGATAGGATTCCCGTTTTGCTGCAGGAACCGGAAAGGCAAAGGTCCCGCCAGTCGTGTAAATCGTGACGGGCTGTAGAGCAGCATCGAGAGCGAGCTCTACAAAACCCGGCTCCGATGCTTCCAGCTCAATGATATCGCCGGCAGCATATTCCTGCCTGTAGACCAGAAAAACCTCTTCACAAGCCCGCGCATGTGCCAACACCGATCCTTGGGCGTTGATGATTTTGATCGTCAATTCCATTGGCGTCCTCATTCATCGGATGGTCAGGCAGAAGCGCCTTTCATGCGCTTTCAGCACAATGCGGTAAATCTTTTCGGGCCAGGATTGCCTGAGCCGGGCGTCGTCAATGGGGATCGCCTCGATCGAGGGCGCGCCGATGCCTTCCAGCCCGATCTCCGCGAGGTCGGCGAGGCGCAGGATTCCTGCTTCGAAAACAGGGACTTCGACGCTCATCAACACAAGCTGAATATCGTCATCGCCGTCATAGCTGTCCCGGATCTCGATATGGCTGTTTCTGAACAACTCCACCGTCCGGCGGTAGCGGTGGGAAGATACGGGTGCCGGATAGGCGCCGGACATGTCGAACGAAACGCGCGCGCCGGCGTCCTGAAAGTCCGCAGAAAAATCCTGCGCGCCATAGTCGGTTCCTGCGCCTTGCATCGCGCCGCCGATGACAGGCAGATTGTGGTAGCCGGATTGCATCGTCCAGATCTCGTAGCGAGATGGCGAAAAGGTCTTTGCGGTGTAGCTGCCCACGCCGACATCTATGAAGAGTGGCTTGCCATTTTTGTAGATGATGAAGCTGCCAACGTCGTTGTGATTGTGGCTTTCACCATTCGTGCCAGCCTTTACGGCGAGATCGAAGATGGCATCTCGTGCAATGAAGAGGCCGATGCTTGGGTAGAGCGCGTCGGTCTTGTCTCGGGCAGCCTCGCCTTCCATCATTGTCGTCGCCGTCAGTATTGCGAGAATGCGGTACCAGAGGTTCCATTCCGACGTCATCAACCGATCCGCGGAGGCTTTCCAGCGTTCGACTGCAAAGGCCTGTAGCTCCTTGGAGCCAACTGCTGCCCCAAACAGATATTCCCGAATGCCCGTTGTTTCATACGTTGCCGGTGCGTCCGCGAAGTTGAAATATCGGCTGCCGGACACATGCATATGCACGATGAACTCCGCCATGTTGCGAAGTTTCGGCGTGCTGAAAAGAGGTGTCAGCGCCCCACCCGATACCCTGTCGAGTATCGTCATGGCTCCGAAGAGGCAGAGAGATGCGTGGCCGTAGTAAAGAACGCCCTCTTCGCAGGCTCCGTCTTCGCCGTAGTCTTTTTGAAAGGCATCCAGGCTTTTCAGCGCCTTGCAGGCGACTTCGTATTTCGTGGTCTCGTCCTGCGGCAGCAGAAACGTCGACAGAAGGACATTCTGGGTAATCCAGGCCGTCCAGTTGTTCATCCGTTCGTCACCGTTACCCATCCACCAGAAATGCTGCGTCAGGTAGGGGCGGGTGATTCTTCTGTCGATTTCATGGCGTACACGTTCCGTCACTACCGGAGCTACGCCTTCTATTTGGCCGGACAGAAGATGAAGGCAAAGCGCCAGGTTCGCGCCTGTCTCGGCCGCAAAAAGGTCAATGACCGGATGGTCCGTGCCCGGTAGCGGCGCGCGTGCTCCTCCGCGAATCTGGGCGTTGTGCGCCGGTAACTGCCAGCCACTTTCCTCGCAGATGAGCCATAGCCCATCCACGATGGCGTCGAGGTAGCGCCCCGCGCCCTCCAGGCACTCGCCGAGCACAAGCGCGTTCAGCTGCAGGCGGCGTGAAAAATAGAGGTCTTCGAAGCGGGTCCGGTTTCCCGTCAGCGTGTAGTCTCGATAGTGGCTTGCGAGAAGAAGCGGCCAGGGTTTCGCCGCCGCCTCATCTGCCGCTCTGATGATCTCGCTGCGTGTTTCAGCAGAGGCAAGCTCACGCAAGCGCCTGGCGTCGATATCGCCGCCAAACTGCGTCAACCGCTTCGGAAACGCCTCTATCAAGCCCGTGAACACTATCGTCGCTTCTCTTTGTTTCCCGCGAATGACGTAACATCTATCATACGGATTTTTACAAAACTACAAATTTGTATGATCATATGCAAAGTTGTTTGACCAGTGTGTGTTTTGTGTTATCAAAATGCAAGGAGGCGGTCTGACACTTGGTCATGGCCGTGGTGGATGGCGCGTCATTGCGTCATGAGTGGTTAAGTCCTTGGGAGGTGTCGGTGGCGATTGCGAATGCGAGCGTATCCGAAGAACAGGCGTCGCCTCTTCGCAAGAAGAAGGTGCGAATTGTCTCAAAGCGCAGGCGCAAGATCGAAAACGCGCTGATTGCCTATTCCTTCATCGCGCCGAATTTTCTCGGCTTTGCGATTTTCACGCTCGGCCCCATTCTCTTCGCCTTCGTCCTTGCTTTCATGCATTGGGACGGTTCGAACCCCATGCGTTTTGCCGGGCTCGACAATTTCTGGAGGCTGTTCGAAGACCGCGCCTTTATCGCCGCCTTCTGGAATACGGTTATCTATACGGTGGTTTCCGTGCCCGCGACGCTTGCTTGCGCTCTCGGGCTTGCCATTCTGCTCAACCAGAAAATCTGGGGGCGTAATTTCTTCCGCACAGCGATGTTCTTTCCCTACGTCGCTTCGCTCGTTGCCGTAGCCGTCGTCTGGAACATGATCTTCAATCCGGAGATGGGGCCAGTCAACATGCTGCTCTACACGCTTGGTCTCGATCCCGCCGATATGCCCGGCTGGGCCGCAGACAGGCACTGGGCCATGGTCACGGTCATTCTTTTCGGCGTCTGGAAAAGCATGGGTTACTATATGGTGATCTATCTGGCCGGGCTTCAGGGGATCAATTCCGAGCTTTATGAGGCTGCCGGTCTTGATGGTGCAAATGCCTGGCAGAAGTTTATCCACGTCACGCTGCCGCAACTTGGGCCGACGACTTTCTTTGTCACCGTCATGCTGACGATCCAGTCTTTCAAGGTTTTCGATCAGGTCTACATGATCACGCAGGGCGGCCCGGGCACATCGACGCTCGTTCTGGTCTACCACATCTACAACGAAGCCTTCATTTCCTGGGATCTGGGCTATTCGAGCATGATTGCGCTCGTGCTGTTTTTCCTCGTGCTCGCCGTCACCGTCATTCAGTTCAAGCGTCAGCGGGAGGATTGAGCGATGCGTGTCATGGGTCGCAAGGTTTCCGTCCAGACGATTGCCGTCTATGTTGCGGTGATCTCCATAACGCTGATCATGCTGCTGCCCTTCGCATGGATGCTTTCGGCATCTTTGAAGCTCAGCCGTGATGTCTTCGTTTTCCCGATCGAATGGATTCCGTCGCAACCAAGATGGGAGAACTACACGGAGATATGGACGAAGATTCCGCTTGCGCTCTTCATCTACAACACGTCGAAGCTGACCATCATCGTCACACTGCTTCAGCTTTTGACGTCGAGCTTTGCGGCATACGCTTTCGCCAAGCTCCACTTCCCCTACAAGAACACACTGTTCCTTGGCTATATCGCCACTATCGCCATGCCGTGGCAGGTCTACATGGTGCCGCAGTTCCTGCTGATGCGTGAGCTCGGGCTCAACAACACGCATCTGGCGCTGATCCTGCTGCAGGCTTTCACCGCCTTCGGTGTCTTTCTCATGCGGCAGTTCTATATGTCCATTCCCAATGAACTGTGCGAGGCCGCCCGCATCGACGGCATGAACGAATATCAGATATGGGCGAAGATCATGCTGCCCTTGTCCAAGCCAGCCCTTTCGACGCTCACCATCTTCACATTCGTTACGACCTGGAACGATTTCCTCGGCCCGATGATCTATCTGACCAAGACGGAGCTCAAGACGATCCAGATCGGGCTGCGCATGTTCATCTCACAATATTCCGCGGAATACGGGTTGATCATGGCTGCCTCGGTCGTCGCGCTCATCCCTGTTCTGATTGTTTTTCTTGCGCTCCAGCGCTTCTTCGTGGAGGGCGTTGCGTCTTCCGGCATAAAAGGTTGATCTCATGCTTGATGTCGTAACAACGGGACCGGAACCGATCACCGATCAGGGCGTGGCAGACGCGCTTGAGGTCGCGGTGGCGCAGGTGCGGCGGAATTTGCCTGCATTCACCTACCGTGCGCAGAACCATTCGAGTGTCGATAATGTCTATCCCTCCGTCGCGAACGACCAGTGGACGGCGGGTTTCTGGCCGGGGCAGATCTGGCTTGCTTACGAGCATTCAGCCGACAAGACGTTTCGTTACGCGGCGCAAATTCAGGTGCAGAGTTTCCTTCACCGCATCGAGAACCGCATCGAGACCGACCATCACGACATGGGCTTTCTCTATTCGCCATCCTGCATCGCAGCCTGGAAGCTTGTGGGCGATGAAGATGGTAGAAAGGCTGCGTTGCTGGCTGCCGATCAGTTGATGGAGCGTTATCAACCAGTCGGGCAGTTCATTCAGGCCTGGGGCCGCAAAGGCAATGCCAACGAATATCGCTATATCATCGACTGCCTGCTGAACCTGCCGCTCCTCTATTGGGCAAGTGAGGAAACCGGTCGTGAAGATTATCGCGAGGTGGCGCTTGCCCATGCGCGCACCACCCTTGCCCATTCCGTTCGGTCCGACGATTCGACCTATCACACCTTTTATATGGACCCGGAAACCGGTGCGCCCGTGCGCGGCGTGACCAAGCAGGGATATAGCGACGAAAGCTTCTGGGCGAGGGGGCAGGCGTGGGGTATCGCCGGAATGGCTTTCTCCTACCGTTATGAGCGACTTGCGGCCTATCGCGATACATTCGAGCGGCTGCTGAAGTTTTATCTCGACCGTCTGCCAACGGATCTCGTTCCCTATTGGGATCTCGTCTTTTCTGAGAAGGATCGCGAGCCGAGGGACAGTTCAGCTGCAGCAATCGTCGCCTGCGGGCTGCTTGAAATGGCCGATCTGGAAACGCCGGAAAAGGCTGAAGAATACCGACAGCTCGCTCGGCGTATCGTGAAGAGCCTGGTCGATGTCTATTCGGTAAAAGACCCCGACATTTCCAACGGACAGCTTCTGCACGGCACCTATTCCAAGAAGACCCCGCACAATACCTGCCGGGGTGAGGGTGTGGATGAGTGTGTAGCCTGGGGCGATTATTATTACATGGAAGCACTCATTCGGCTGTCCCGCCGCTGGTCTTCATACTGGTGAGGGCACGAGGATAAAATGGCCAGCATTTCCCTGAAAAAACTCAACAAGACATTCGGCGCCCTCAAGGTCGTCCACGATATCGATCTGGAAATTGCCGATAAAGAATTCATTATTCTCGTCGGCCCCTCCGGGTGTGGCAAGTCGACGACGCTGCGTATGATTGCCGGGCTGGAAGAGATTTCCGGCGGGGAACTTCTTATCGGCAATGATGTGATGAACGATGTGCCCTCGAAGGACCGTGACATCGCCATGGTCTTTCAAAACTACGCGCTTTATCCGCATATGACGGTCTACAAGAACATGGCTTTCGGCCTTGAGCTTCGAAAGGCACCACGTGACTTCATCGACAACAAGGTGAAGGAAGCGGCACAAATCCTCGATATCACCCACCTGCTGAACCGAAAGCCCAAGGCTCTTTCTGGCGGGCAGAGGCAACGTGTTGCGCTTGGTCGCGCCATGGTGCGCAATCCCGAGGTGTTTCTTCTGGACGAGCCTTTGTCCAATCTGGATGCGAAGCTGCGCGGCACGATGCGATCCGAAATCAGCAAGCTCCACAAGCGGCTCGATGCAACATTCATCTATGTCACGCATGACCAGATCGAAGCCATGACGATGGCGGATCGTATCGTGGTGATGAAGGATGGCTATATCCAGCAGGTCGATACGCCGCAAAATCTCTATGACAGGCCGATCAATATGTTCGTCGCCGGCTTCATCGGCGCGCCGCAGATGAACATGCTACCAGTGGTCCTGCGGCGGCAGGGAGATGTGTTTCTCGCAGATTTTTCGGGAGCGAAGATGGTTCTGCCGCGCTCCATCGATCAGACGCGGCTTCAACCTTACGAAAACAGGAATGTCGTTCTCGGCATAAGGCCTGAAAATTTCCACGAATTTGCACCGGCAGATATCGATGCAGCGAACACGTCACCGTTTCGGGCAACCGTAGAGCTTGCCGAACCCATGGGCTCGGAGGTTCATCTCAATCTGTTGGCAGGAGGCATCGGCATGGTCGCAAAAGTGTCGCCGCGTTTCCGGTCGAAGATCGGCGATGAGATCGAGCTTGTTGCCGATTTAACCAATTGTCAGCTTTTCGACCCGGAAACCGAACGATCCATTCTTTATTGAGGACGGAATGATGCAGTGGCTTGCGGACATGTGGGTGAAAGAAGGCGCTGGCATCGCGAAGGATGCTCCGCAGCCGACAGGCATGGCCCTGTTCTTCGATATTCTGAAGCGCGAATGGTGGGAGGTGGTCAAACTCAATCTCCTCTTCATCATCGCAAGCCTCTTCGTCGTCACCATCCCGGCAGCGCTGGTGGCAATGGCGCGCGTTTCACGCAGTTTCGCTGCGGATGAAAACGTCTACCTCCTGCGAGACTTTCTCGCGGCACTGAAAACGCATGCGCTGCGGGCGACCGCCCTCTTCGCGGTCTGCTTTACGGCGACGGGTGGAGCGCTCTACGCCACGATCAGCTATGCCTCGGCCGCGCGTTCGCAGCTGATCTACAGCCTCCCTCTTGCCGTCAGCATTGTTGTAACTCTCTATCTGGCGATCGTGACCGCTTATGCATTCGTGTTCCTGGGAAGCCGGAATTCGAGCGTGAGCGGCAGCCTGAAGCAGGCAGCTTTGGCTGCTCTGGCAAGACCGCTGCCGATGATCACGGCATTGGCTTTCGTCGCAACACTGTGGCTCGCGCATATTCTTTTCTACCCTGTATCGGTCTTCATGCCTGCGACCATCAATTTCTCGCTCGGCATGTTTGCGCTCTGCTTTGCCGCCCGTGGCGCCGGTGTCTCGCAGAATGAGGCAAAGGAACCGCTTTCTCGTCAATAATCAACAATTCCAGATGATCTACTTAGGGAGGAGACCTACGATGAGACTTCAAATAACAAGACGCGCCTTTGCTCTCGCGACGGCGTCAATGACGGTAGCGGCGGGCTTCGGCGGGGCCGCATTTGCACAAAGCGACGCTCCGGTTACCCTTAAATGGGCCTTGTGGGATTTGGACAAGGGAGCCTATTTCAAGCCGCTGATGGATGCCTATCAAAACAAGCATCCCAATGTGAAGTTCGAGGCGGTCGATCTCGGATCACAGGACTATACGCAGATGATTTCCACCCAGCTCACGGGTGGCTCCAAGGACATCGACATCGTAACGATCAAGGATGTGCCGGGCTATGCCAACCTTGTTCGGGCGGGCAACATCGATGATCTTACCGGCTTCATGAAAGATCAGAAAATCGATGCCGCGTCCTATGGCGGATTGATCGAAGAAATGACGATTGACGGTAAGATTTATGCCCTTCCGTTCCGATCGGACTTCTGGGTGGTCTATTATAACAAGGATATTTTCGACAAGGCAGGCGTACCCTATCCAACAAACGACATGACCTGGGCCCAGTTCGACGAGATCGCGGGCAAGCTCAAAGGCGGCATGGGTGTCAATCGTACCTATGGTGCCTTGTTGCACACCTGGCGTTCCACGGTGCAATTGCCCGGTATCCAGGATGGTAAGCACACGTTGGTCGATGGAAATTACGAGTTTCTGAAGCCTTGGTACGAGAGAGCGCTGGCGCTGCAAAAGAGCGGTGCCATCCCGTCCTACGCCTCGCTGAAAACATCCAACACGCATTACTCGGCATTGTTTTTCAATGGCACCATCGGA
The DNA here is from genome assembly GCF_001422245.1 of Rhizobium sp. Leaf262. Taxonomy (GTDB): domain Bacteria; phylum Pseudomonadota; class Alphaproteobacteria; order Rhizobiales; family Rhizobiaceae; genus Agrobacterium. The sequence goes on along the minus strand of NZ_LMMM01000015.1, from coordinate 99,092 downwards.
ATGCTGCCAATGGGGACGTGGTTTGTCGGAACGCAGATCGCCAAGGTGGCATCCGGGGAATCGAAGAGTGCCAACTGGGGCATTGTAAAGTTCCCGCACCCGGAAGGCGTGGCGGCAGGCACGACGGCAGCCCAGATTTCCGGCCTTTCGGTCAACAAGAACTCCGGACATAAGGAAGCAGCACTCGATTTCATCAAGTTTGCAACCGGACCGGAAGGTGCTGCCATCGTCGCTGCCACGGGTACGTTCCCGGCATTGAGATCGGATGACGTTGCGGAAAAGATCGCGGCGCTGCCCGGCTTCCCGCAGGACGAAAACAGCAAGGAAGCCTTGAAGGCCGGTAAGGCCTATCTTGAAATGGCGGTTAATCCAAACGCGGCCCGCATCGAGGTCGTCCTGAACCGCGTCCATGATGCGTTGATGACCGACAATATCTCCGTAGACGATGGCCTTAAGGAGATGGACGAAGGCGTCAAGGCCATCAAGTAACGACGACTGGTCGTCGCGACATGGTCGCGGCGGCCAAACCGCTCCCGTACCGAAAGACCCAAGACCGTGCATCACCAGACCGCCAGCGCCAACCCGCTTTATCACAATCCGCTTTTAACGAGAGACGATCTGGCCAAGGCTGTGCTCGACTTGTTCAACCCCTTGCTGCCGTATTTTTCCGAAGGCGGAGCGCGGGTCCGCTTGAGTGCGACGGGGGCTGTTTTCGATTATCCTGCCGCTGAACTGGAAGGTTTTGCAAGGCCTCTATGGGGTCTCGTACCGCTTGCGGCGGGTGGTTACGACTTTCCGCATTGGGCGCTGTATCGACGTGGTCTGGCAAGCGGCACCGATCCCTCGCATGAGGAATATTGGGGCGATGTTACCGACAGAAACCAGCGGCTTGTCGAACTCGCCGCCATTGGTTTCGCGCTCGCCATGGTTCCCCAGCACATATGGGAGCCGTTGAGCGAGCGAGACAAAAGCAATGTCGGCGCCTATCTGCTGGCAGCGCGGGAGCGGGAGTTCGTCGACAACAACTGGAAATTCTTCCGGGTGCTGATTGATCTCGGGCTGGAACGGGTCGGCGTCGCTTTCGACAGCCAGAAAACGCAAGATTATCTGGATGAGTTGGAAGCTTTCGACATAGGAGATGGATGGTATCGCGATGGCCCCGTGCGCCGCGTCGATCACTATATTCCATTTGCCATGCATTTTTACGGGCTGATCTATACCGCGCTCGCAAACGGGGATGATGCGCGCAAGACGCGCCTTCGCGCACGGTCGCAACGCTTCACGGCAGATATACGTCACTGGTTCGGCCCGGATGGCGCATCGGTCGCATTCGGGAGAAGCCAGACCTACCGCTTCGCGGCCGGAGGCTTTTGGGGAGCACTCGCCTTCGCTGACCTGGAAGCTCTGCCATGGGCGACCGTGAAGGGTTACTATATGCGCCACATCAGATGGTGGTCGAAGCGCCCGATTTGCGATCGAGACGGTGTCCTGTCGATCGGCTACGGCTACCCCAATCTGCTGATGAGCGAGAGCTACAATTCACCCTGTTCGCCCTACTGGGCGCTGAAGTTCTTCCTGCCGCTTGCGCTGCCTCCAGAACATCCATTCTGGCAGGCTGAGGAGGACGACGACGCAGGGGAAATGTTCTCCGAGCCGGTGCCCTTGTCAAAGCCTGGAATGGTCGCGTTCCACACGCCCGGAAATGTCGTTCTTCTCGCCTCAGGTCAGCAGCATGACAAGATGCGCGGCGCGCAGGAGAAATATTCCAAATTCGTCTATTCCACCCGCTATGCCTTCAACATGGAGGCAGATGACCGTCACTTTGCCTCGGCCAGCTTCGACGGCATGCTCGGACTATCGGACGACGGCGTTCATTTTCGCACGCGCGAGACGATGGAGGAGGCGCTGATTGCAGAAGACTGCCTCTATTCCCGTTGGCGCCCGTGGAGCGATGTCGTCATCGAGACATGGCTGATCCCACAAAATCCTTGGCACGTCAGAGTTCACCGCATCACCTCGCCACGGTCTCTGCAAAGCTCCGAGGGTGGTTTTGCCATCCCCCGGGTAGATTTCAACCAGGACAAGGTCGACGTGGGCGCGTTACGTGCGGTGTGTTTCGGAACGGATGATGTCAGCGCGATCCTTGATCTTTCGGCACAGGTGGAAAGGCAGGGCGTGGCCCATCAGGCAATCGCCAACACCAATCTCATTCACGGACGCACGCTCGTTCCGCAGTTGAGAGCCACGATTGCTGCAGGTGAAAAGGTTATTGTTACGGCTGCGATGGCGTTGCCAGCAGGCCCCGATGCGGAAGCCGCTCTCAATGCCCCACCCATTCGCCCAGATATCGAAAAGCTTCGGGCTTTGTTCGAAGCAAAAGGAAAACGTGTCGCGGCCTTCGACCTGAAACATACGGCGCTGGGATGAGATCATGGCCTCTGATACCGGCATGAAGCAACGACGAGCCAGGCTAAACATCATGCCCTGGGAGCGGACGCAAAGCGACATCGATGACGATGATCATCAGGCGCGGCTGCAAAGGCTTGTCGACTATGCTGGTGCCACTTTCGGCAGGAGCGTCTATATCGCCGAAGATGCGCAAGTCCACACCGACCGTGTGAGCATAGGTGACAATTCATGGATTGCAGGTCATGCCATCGTTCGCGGTGATGTGGAACTCGGCAAGAATGTCTCGATCAATCCCTATGCGTGCATTTCGGGGAAAGTCCGCATTGGCAACGACACACGCATCGCCTCTCATGTCAGTGTCGTCGGCTTCAATCATGGGTTTGAGAGTGTCGAAATCCCCATCTATCGCCAACCGCTGACGAGCATCGGCATAGACATAGGCGATGATGTCTGGATTGGTGCCAACGCCGTCGTGCTGGATGGTGCGACCGTCGGCAAGGGCGTGATCGTCGCTGCTGGCGCAGTCGTGAAAGGAAAGGTGCCTGACTATGCCATCGTTGGCGGCGTCCCGGCACGGGTCATTGGAAGCCGAAAGCCGCTCCCGCACGGGCCTAAGCCGGGCGATGTGGGCGAACTGCTCGCCCGACTGGATGCGCAGCTATCCTCCAATTGGCAACAGGCGATAGAGCACTACCGCTTCGATGAACGGTTTCTCTCACCGGACGCTTCCGGGACCACGGACGGCAAGATCAGACATCTTTGCGACGCGATCGAAATCGCATCGGCTTTTGGACACCAGCGCAACCTGTTCGAAGCCAAGTCGGTCATCGAGCAGTTGCAGGCATGGCAGAGCCGCTCGACAGGCCTGTTTATCGAGCCCGGGAGGCAATATCAAAACCCATCCGAGCGTGATCCGTCGGCGCTGTATAATATCCTTTGTGCTGTCTATGCTCTTGAATGTTTCGATGCAGCACCGCTCCACCCCATCTCTTTCGTCGAGGACTTGGATGCAGATGCGCTGGTCAAGTGGCTGGACGATCTCCCGTGGCGGGAGCGCGCCTGGCATTGCGGCGCAACCGTCGATGCCATCGGTACTGCGCTCTATTTCAACCAGCGCTACTTTGGACTTGGGAAAAATCTGACTGTGCTGATGGGTTGGCTAACGCTGAAAATAGATGCACGGTCTGGTTTATGGGGCGATGCAACGCCGCAGGAGGGACTTCTCCAGCCCGTTAACGGCTTCTACCGTTTGACCAGAGGCACATATGCCCAGTTTGGCCTGCCTGTTCCCCATCCGCAGGCCTCGATCGATTCGGTTCTGTTGAACTACGGGAACTATGACGGATTTCACGGCACAGCTTTCAATGCCTGCAACCTGCTGGATACGATCCATCCGCTCCTTCTTTGCGGCCTTCAGACAGACCACCGGAAAGACGAGGTGCGCCAGATCGCCACGGATGTCCTCAAAAGACTTGATGGCCGCTGGGTCGAGAATAAGGGCTACGCGTTTTGCGATGGCCACGAACCGGGGCTGCAGGGGACGGAGATGTGGCTTTCCATTATCTGGCTATGCGCAAAACTCCTCGCGCAAGAGGAAACCCTGTCCTTCAAACCCAAAGGCGTGCATCGGTTCGCGCCCCATCTGTAAAAGCCTGAGGCCATGGCTCTGGCGACTATGCGCTAGCTTTTCGGCAGACCGGGCGGATTGGTCTTCGATTCCGGCAGGGCTTCTTCCGATAGGTGCCACTGCGCCAGAATCTTTGCGTAGTTCCCGTTTTTGATCAGGTCATTGGTGGCAATCGTCAATGCGTCAGCGAGACCGGATCCCTTGCGCGTGGTAATAGCGACGTCAGACCTCTCCGGCCAACCGGCCGAGAGCGTACCGACCCTTTTGATATTCTTGTCACGTGCTGCGATGAAAACCAGCTGAGCATGCGGCTGCACGATCACGTCGGCTCTACCTGCGGCAAGGGCAACCAGTTGCGTTGCCTGATCATCGTAATATTGCAGCTCGATTGGATTCAAACCGGCGGCGACGTTCTCGTCGCTCCATTTCAGCAAGATGCGCTCCTGATTGGTGCCGGCACCCACGATGATGCGAAGGCCAGCGGCGTCTTTGGGTTCCTTGATGGAGGTGATGCCACTATCTGCCTTGACGAAGAAGCCGTGCAGGCCCTGGCGATAGGTGGAGAAATCGAATTTTTCCTTTCGCTGCTCCGTTACACCGACATTGGAAATCACGGCATCATATTTGCCGGATACCAGTCCCAGCGGCCAATCCGCCCAGGCGACCGGGACCAGTTGCAGTTCAAGACCGAGACTGTCCGCAATGGCCGATGCATAGTCCGGATCGGCACCCACCACCGTCTTCGCATCCGTGGCATAGGTCGCGAGCGGCGGCCCGCCGGGCGAAACCGCAACGGTGAACTTGCCCGGCTCCACCAATGGGAAGTCCTTGGGGATGGCGGCGATGGCCTTTTCATCCTTTGCGACCCGGATGCGGCCCGACTGCTCTGGTGAGAGATCGAAAAAATCGCTGGCTGCGGAGGCGATGCAGGCGCTGGCCGATACCAGAAGAAAACTGGCGAACACCCTGCGAAAAGCTGATTTGAAGGTCATGACGGCACTTTCTGTGCGATGAAAAAAGCGGTGGCGCGGCTGGGAGGATGCTCGCGCCACCGGCTGAGTGATTTGCGTTTCAACTCAGCTTTTGGGCAAACCGGGCGGGTTGGTGCGCGCTTCGGTAATGGCTTCGGAGGCCAAATTCCAGCGGGCGAGAACCTTGGTGTAATTGCCGTTTTTGATCTGTGCGTTCACCGCCGCCGTCAGGGCATCTGCAATGCCGGATCCTTTTTTGGTCGCAACCGCAATTTCTGCCGCTTCAGGCCAGCCACCCGAGAAAGTGCCGACAAGCTTGGTTTTCTTCACCTTTGCAGCCTGATAAGCGGATGTGGCGTTAGGGCCAAGATAGACATCGGCGCGGCCGGATTGCAGCGCGAGATCAAGCACGGCCTGATCGTCGTAATATTGCACATCGGTCGGTGCCAGACCCTTGGCCTTGTTCTGCTCGATCCACTTCAACAGGATTTGCTCCTGATTGGTGGCGGCACTGACGATGACCTTCAGGCCCGCAATGTCTTCCGGCTTGGTAATGCTGCCGATCTTGCTGTTGCTGGCGACGTAAAGACCCAGAAGATCGTTGCGATAGCTGGAAAAATCGAACTTCTCCTTGCGCGCTTCGGTCACCGTAACATTGGAAATCACGGCGTCGTATTTGCCGGATGCCAGACCCAGCGGCCAGTCTGCCCAGGCCACCGGCACCAGTTGCAGTTCAAGACCAAGGCTATCGGCAACCAGCTGGGCCACATCCGGTTCGCTGCCGATTGGCGTCTTTGCGTCGCTGGCATAATCGCCCAGCGGGAGACGGTTCGGGTTGGTCGCAACCGTCAGCTTTCCGGGCGTGACGAATTTATAGTCGGCGGGAATAAGCTTGGCCGCGGCTTCCACTTTTTCGACGCGGATACGGCCTTTTTGTTCTGGGGAGAGATCGACCTCCTGCGCATGCGCACCGAGGGAGAAAAATGCCGTGAGCAAACCGCCGCTGATGGCGGACAACCATTTCGATTTGGACATCGAGTGTTTCCTTGTTCGTTGGAATTTAGAGGACTTTTGCGAGAAATTCGGCTGTGCGCGGATGGTCCGGTTTGGTCAAAACCTTCGCTGGCGTGCCTATTTCCAGAATTCTGCCCTGCTCCATGAAGACGACCGTATCGGCCACTTCGCGGGCAAAGCCGATTTCGTGGGTGACGATGATAAGCGTGACGCCGGAACGGGCGAGTTCCTTGATGACATCGAGCACTTCATTGACGAGTTCGGGATCAAGCGCCGATGTCGGTTCATCAAAAAGAAGAACCTTCGGGCGTAAGGCCAGCGCACGGGCAATGGCCACGCGCTGTTGCTGGCCGCCAGAGAGCTGGCGAGGATAGGCACCCGCTTTTTCGGCCAGGCCAACGCGGGCCAGCAGATCGCGCGCTTCCGCTTCCGCCTGAGGTCTGGAAATGCCACGCACCGTCACGGGCGCTTCGATGATGTTTTCCAGAACGGTCAGATGCGGAAAGAGGTTGAAGCTCTGAAACACCATGCCCACTTCGACGCGGCGCTTGAGGATGTCCTTTTCCTTCAACTCATAAAGCGTGTCGCCCTTCTGGTGGTAACCGACCAGTTCACCATCGACAGCGATGAAACCATCATCCACGCGTTCCAGATGATTGATCGACCGTAGCAGCGTGGATTTGCCGGAGCCGGACTGGCCGAGAATGGCGGTAACACTGCCCGCTGGCACCGTCAGCGTCACGTCGTCCAAAACCTTCAGCGCGCCGAAGGACTTGGACACATTGTGGATGGTGACATTGCCACCGCGATTGCCGAGCTGGAAGCTTCCGGCACGCACGGGCACAGGCCGCTCCACCACATCCGGTGTCACGTCGCTTGCCGCGGTGGGCGTCTTGCGTGGCCAGACCGTGCGATAGAGCGTGTTGAAGAAAGATGGTGGCGGATTGCGCAGCGCACCGCGAGAAAAATGCCGTTCGATATGATGCTGGATAATCGACAGCACGGTGAGGATGATGAGGTACCAGACGGTCGCCACCATCAAGAGTGGAATGACTTCGAGATTTCGGCGGTAGATGATCTGGATGGTGTAGAAGAGTTCCGGCAAAGCAAGGATGTAAACCTGTGAGGTCCCCTTCGCCATCAGAATGATCTCGTTGAAACCATTGGGCAAAATGGTGCGCATGGCCTGTGGCAGAATGATCTTGGAGAACTGCCTGCGACGCGGAAGACCCAGCGACGCGGCCGCTTCCAGCTGGCCCTGTTCGACCGAGAGAATACCGCCGCGCACGATTTCCGACGAGAAGGCGCCGGCGTTCAAGGTGAGCCCGATGATCGCTGCCGCAAATGGCGTCATCAGCTGCGTCGTGTTCCAGCTGAAGAAATTGATGCCGGTATAAGGCACGCCAATCGTGATGGTTTCATAGAGATAACCAAGATTGTTGAGGATCAGCAGCAGGACGATGAGCGGAATGGACCGGAAGATCCAGATATAGGTCCAGGAAATAGCCACCAGCAGCGGTGAACCGGACACGCGTGCCAGTGCCAGCACGGTTCCCAGAACAAAGCCGAAGAAGGCGCCCAGCACCGTTAAAAGCAGTGTTCTGCCGAGACCGACGAGAACCGGTTCGGCGAAGAACCATTCCGCAAAGACATCCCAGCCCCAGCGCGGATTGCCGAAGACGGAATTTAAGATCGCGGCGATGATGACGACCGAAAGAACGGTGCCGAAGGTGCGAAGCGGATAACGGGCGGGAACGATGCGAAAATGTGAATAGTCGCCCTTTATAGGCTCCGCCTTTCGCTTGGTCTCTGCAACGTGCTGAAAATCTGACACGATCGTCATGGGGAAAGCCTTTCGTGGCTGTCTAAGCGTGATGGCTCACGGCATGTGTTTCGACCGGGCTTTCGAAGGTCAGCGGTGACGCGACGGAAAGCCATTTTTCGAAGGGCAGGGATTTGATGGCTTCCAGATCGCCCGCAGTATCGAACAGGGCGCGATACCCATTGGTCAGATAAAGGCCGACGGCTTCCGGCTGGCGAAAACCGGTGGTCAAATAGATGCGGGAATATCCCTGGCGGATGGCCTGGCGCTCAAGCTCGACCAGCACTTTTTTTGCCAGCCCCTGACGGCGATGGGCGGAATGTGTCCAGACGCGTTTGAACTCGGCTGTTTCGTCATCGTGGCGCATGAAAGCCCCGCCGCCGATGGCTTTGCCATCCCGCAGCAGCAGCAGAAAATTGCCATGCGGCGGGCTGAAGGCTTCCGGCGGATATTTGCTCAATTCCGCCTTTGCGCCTTCGGCATTGAAAAACGTGCCGTAACGGCTGTCATATTCGAACAGCAATTCGTCCAGCAGCGGCTTTGCCCGCGGATCGAGAACAGATGTGTAAAGAAAACTGTCGCTCATGATGTTGCTTTCGGTGAGGGTCAGGAAAGATAGGTTTCGGCCAGCCGCACCCAGTAATGGGCGGCAGGCGCGATGATGGCGTCGTTGAAATCGTAATGCGGGCTGTGAAGCGATGCGCTGTCGCCATTGCCGACGAAGAGATAGCTGCCGGGGCGCTCCTGCAGCATGAAGGCGAAGTCTTCGCTGGCCGTGCGGGGCTGAAAATCTTCTGCAATCTGCGTTGCCGGGAAATGCCGTAGTGCGACAGTGCGGGCAAAAACCGTTTCCGCCACATGGTTCAGCACCGGTGGAAAGCCGCGATGGAAATCCACCTCGGCTTTCGCGCCGAAGCTTTCGGCCTGCGCCTTTGCCAGCGCAACAAGGCGATGCTCCAGCTTTTCGCGCACGGCTTCAGAATAAGCGCGAGCAGTGAGTTTCAGCTCCACGCTTTCGGGAATGACGTTCGAGGCATTGCCGCCATGAATGGAGCCAACGGTCAGCACCGCCATCTGGCGCGGATCGACATTGCGCGACACGATGCTTTGCAAGGCGGTGATGAAACCGGCTGATGCCAGCACGGGATCGACCGTCTCATGCGGTTCGGCACCGTGGCCACCCTTGCCGATGATGCGAACGGTGGCCTTATCGACGGAGGCCATGGCAGGTCCTTCGACGAAGCCGAATTGCCCGGCGTTGACGCCCGGCCAATTGTGCAATCCAAAAACCGCATCGACCGGAAAACGCTCGAACAACCGGTCGGCAATCATGGCTCTTGCACCCGCGCCGATTTCCTCCGCAGGCTGGAAAATCAGGGTCAGCGTGCCCGAAAAATTCGACTGTTCGGCAAGGTAGCGTGCAGCCGTCAAAAGGATCGTCGTATGGCCATCATGCCCGCAGGCATGCATCACGCCCTGATGCTCGCTCGCATAGGGCAGGCCGGTTTCCTCGATAATCGGCAGCGCATCGATATCGGCGCGAATGCCTATGCGCTTGTCACCCTTGCTGCGTTTCAGGGTGGCGACAACGCCATGCCCGCCCACTCCTTCGGTGACCTCATAACCATAGGACAGAAGGTAGCGCGCAACGACACTGGAGGTGCGCTTTTCCTTCAGCGACAGTTCGGGGTGCCGGTGAAGATCACGCCTTATGGCGATGCTCTCGTCCAGATAGGCAAGGATTCCCCGTTCGGCGTCGTCGCTGTGACGCGCGCCGTTGGTGTGGATATTCATGGTTTTAGACCTCCTGCATGGCAGTGACGCGCCACGCACCTTCCATAATCAGTCAGTCTTATGCGATGGCCTTATCTGCAGCCGTCGATCCGCCGGCATAGACGCTTTCGCGGAACGGCAGTCCCAGATGATCGCGCAGGGTCTGGCCATCCAGATGCGGCTCGAAATAGCCTCGCTGTTGCAGAACCGGAATGACCAGACGAATGAAGTCATCCAGCCCCTCGGCAATGACGGGGAAGCCGAGAATGAAGCCGTCGGCGGCATCGTTTTCCACCCAGCGGATGATCTCGTCTGCTACCTTGTCCGGCGTGCCGATGAAGCCTTCTCGTGGCGTTGCCGCTTCAAGCGCCGCCTCGCGCAAGGTCTGGTTCCTGTCTCTGGCGCGCTGCTTGATGCGGTCCGTGGTTGAGCGGAAGCTGTTCTTGCCGATGTCACCCAGTTCAGGGAAAGGCTCGTCCAGCGGATAGACGCTGAAATCATGATGATCGAAGAAGCGGCCGAGATAGGCCAGCGCATCATCGATGGTGATGAGATTGCGGATGATATCGTATTTCTCTTCCGCCGCCTCCTGCGTTTCTGCAACGATGGGGCCAATGCCGGGGAATATCTTCACGTCGGATGCGGAGCGCCCCTGCGCGACGGCGCTTTGCTTGACCCGTTTGAGGAAGGTCTGATTTTCTTCCAGAGACGCGGAATTGGTGAAGACGGCGTCTGCGTGCTTGCCCGCAAGGCCGATACCGGCATCCGACGACCCCGCCTGGAAAATGACCGGCTGTCCCTGCGCTGAACGCTGAATGTTGAGCGGGCCTTCGACCGAGAAGAAGCGGCCTTTGTGACCCAGCGTGTGCAGCTTTGCCTTGTCGAAGAACTGACCGGTCTCGCGATTGCGCGTGAAGGCGTCGTCATCCCAGCTATCCCAAAGCCCCTTGATGACTTCAAGATATTCATCGGCGATCTCATAGCGGAGCGCATGCTCTGGGTGATTGCGGCTGTAATTCTTGGCCGTACCTTCCAACGGCGTCGTCACCGCATTCCATCCGGCTCTGCCACCGCTGATGAGGTCGAGAGAGGCAAATTGCCGGGCAATGGTGAAAGGGTCGCTGTAGGATGTGGAGACCGTTCCGGCCAGACCGATCTTCGAGGTTACCGCGGCCAGCGCCGACAAGATCGTCAGTGGCTCGAAGCGGTTGAGGAAATGCGGGATGGATTTGTCGTTGATGTAGAGCCCGTCTGCCACGAAAGCAAAGGCGATGCCCGCCGCTTCCGCCTTCAGTGCGTGGTGCTTGAAAAATTTGAGATTGACGCTGGCATCGACCGGGCTCTTGGGGTGACGCCAGGCATTCATATGGCCGCCGGGACCTTGAAGCATGACACCAAAACGGATTTTCTTCTTCGTCATTTCACTGTCTCCTGCCACCTGTTAGGCCGCTGCCGAAAGGCGATGCGTTGCCAGCAATTCGATTGACGCAAGCCTTTGATCCGCACCCACATGCGGCGGCTCGATGATGAATTCCTCGATCCCGTATTCGCTGGCGAAGCTATGAAGCCGCGCGTGGATATCCGCCGCCGTGCCGTGCAGCACATTCGGTTTGCGCTCTTCGATGCGATAATCCGTATCGCCAGACTGGCGGGCGAATTCTTCCGCCTGTTCGCGACGACCGAGATTGAACGCCTTGCCATTGCTGAGAAACACGCGAAAAATTCGCTGATGGGCTACCTGCGCTGCAGCCTGCGCAGGGTCGTTTGCAGCCAGCGCAGACAGGGCCAGAATGGCGGATTTCCCTCCGCTTACGGTTCTGAAAGTCTCCAGACTGTTGCGAAGAACCTCTGGATCACCATTCAGATGACCTGCAAAAACAAAATTCCAGCCATTTACGGCCGCAAGCCTCGCGCTTTCTGGACTGGCACCGAGCAAAAATTTTTCAGCAGCCACTGGTGGCTTTGGTGTTGCTGCCAAGCCAGCGCGCTGCTCCTCATCCGGCGCAGGACCGGATAGGAACCCTTCGAGTTGCGCGAACGCGGTTTCGAAATCAGGTTTGCGGGTGGGGTCGTAAGCCTGCTGCAACGCCGAGGTCGCTAGAGGCAGGCCACCCGGTGTCTTGCCAATGCCCAGATCGACCCGTCCAGGGGCCAGTGACGCCAGCACGTTGAAGACTTCAGCCACCTTATAGGGGCTGTAATGCTGAAGCATGACGCCGCCGGAGCCGACCCGGATATGCGAGGTCTTTGCCAGAATCCACGCAACCAGAGCCTCGGGAGCAGAACCACCCAGTTCAGGCGAGTTGTGATGCTCCGCCACCCAGAAGCGACGATAACCCAATTCTTCAGCCCGTTTTGCAAGATTGACCGTGTCGCGGAAAGCGCTGGAGGCGTTCTGCCCTTCAGGGATGGGGCTCTTATCCAAGAGACTGAGACTGTACATCGTGACCTCGTCCATTGCCGATGCATAATTAGTCTATGGATTTAGTAAACTAATAAAGGATGTTCGTTCTACGTTTGCGTGCGAACGGAAAATATCTATTTCCTGTTTTTAAGGGTTGGGTAACGCGATGCACCATGGCACGGCAAAGATCACGGCCAGGCAAAACGTCGCTTGAGATACAGGCCAAAGAACGCTCCCATTGCGCAAAATGCCAGAAAGACCCAGCCGGACAGGGCGCCTGCGTGGATACCAGACAGAAGAACGCCAACGGTACAGCCCAGTGCCGTCATTCCTCCCCAGCCCATCAACACGCCTCCAACCAGCCGCGAGATGATGCCACCTGATGTTGGCCATGATGGCGTGAATTGCTTCGCGACAAGAGCCGAGGCAAAGCTCGCGACGATCAGACCGGTGACGAAAACACCGTTGGTCGAAAGGATCGTCGTCTTGATAGCGCTGATGCAGCCGCGCACCGTATCAAGCCCGGCCAGCGTTTCTGGTATCAGCCCCTGGCTTGTACCGAAGGTTCTGGCAATGCTGCCGAGCTCTGCGGTCACGCCCAGCGGTGCGACGCGAAAATAGGAAAATGCACTGACGGCTGCAACGAGGAGGCCTGTGACGACTGGTGACCAGCGGTTCGTGAAGATGCGGGATAAACTATGGCCGAGATGGTTTCCATCAGTTGCTGGCGGCACTGCCGGTTTTGATTGGTCTAGAGACAGGACAAGAAACATGAGGCCGAAAAGCAAGAGGCACGACAACGCCAGCGTAGGACCGTATCCCAGATAATGCGGCAGCCAGATCGGCACGTCATCAAAAACGGTGAGCGTGTAAAGAAAATTCCAGCTGAAAAAGGCGAGCAAAAAGCCGAACCCCGCGCCGATGATTGCGATGATTGAGCCAAACGCACCTTCGCCCAACCGATAAAAATGTCCGGAGAGGCATGAGCCTGAGAGCGCGGCTCCAAAACCGAAAACCAATGATGCTACCGCCAATACCCAACCTACGGGACCGATATGCGCATTGGGTGGCAAACGATCCGGCTGAGGCACCGGCACCCATGCCATCATGACGACCTGGTAGAAAACGACACCCGCCAACAGAGCGACCAAAATGGACAGAACGCCATCTGACATTCTGCCTTCCACAAGGTCACGAAGGTTGCAGAGAAAGCAGAAGCGACCACGCTGGAGCACGATGCCAAAGGCGGCACCCGCAGCCAAAGAGAAAGCAAGCTGTCGCCCGTTGTCCTGAGCGGCCAGCCAATAGCTTGACGCAATCAGCACTCCTACAATCAGTGCGGCTGCGTAACGTCCATATGTCAGTGTCATCGATTCACCGGTCGGCAATAAACACGGGTTTCAGCGCACCGGTTCGATGCGCTGACGCCATTTCAATAGGGTTGCTTATTTTCCGGTCCACACCGTTCCGGTCGGGTTGCTGATGGGAACGCCGACCGCATTTCCATATTCGGTCCATGAACCGTCATAGTTACGCACGTCGTAACCGAGGATTTTCTTCAACGCGAACCAGGTGTGGCTCGACCTTTCGCCGATACGGCAATAGGTGATGATGGGCGCAGAACCGTCGATGCCCTTTTCCGCATAGATTTTCTTGATGTCTTCCGCCGATTTGAAGGTTCCGTCCTTGTTGACGATTGTACCCCACGGCACGTTGACCGCACCCGGAATGTGGCCAGCGCGAACGGAGAGTTCCTTGACGCCATCCGGGGCGAATATCTTGCCGGAATATTCGTCGGCAGACCGGATATCAATCAGCTTGATGTTATGCTTGCCTTCTGCGACGGCGACGACGTCAACGAAGCGCGCACGGACCGATGGGTCACGCTCTGCGAGATCAAGCTTTGTTTGTTTGGCGGACTGAACTGTGGTGTCCAGTGGCAGTCCTTCTGCTTCCCACAGCTTACGGCCACCGTCGAGAAGCTTCACATTGCTGCCAAGACCGTAGGTTTCGAAAATCCATGCACCCCATGCGGCAAACCAATTGTTGTTATCGCCATAAAGCACGATGGTCGTATCGTCGCTAACACCAGCCTTTTGAAGCAGAGCCTGGAAGTTATCCCTAGATGCAATGTCACGGCGCTCCTTGTCCACCAGATCCGTATGCCAGTTCAGATTGGCCGCTCCGGGAATGTGGCCTCTTTCATAGACGCCGGTGTCGACGCTGACTTCGAAAATTTTCACCTTGGGATTTTCAAGGTTTTGCTTCAGCCAATCCGCCGTCACCAGCGCGTCGGAAGCGCTGGCTGTGCTGACCGATGCGACCGATAGAAACAGCCCGGTCAGAGCGGATGCAATCGATATAGTTTTGGACACGTTCCCAATCCCCTTGCTTGCCCCAGAAGTCGTGTTCTTCGACATCGTCCCTGCAGCGATCAAACCCATCACACATCCGTCACCGCAGTTGCGACGCTTTGTGTGTGATGGGTAACGTGCCAAGAAAATATCGGAGGACAAAGAAACGGAATTTTATATTTTTCTGAGAATAAAAATAATTCGGTCGAAAACAACCAAAGAACGAAAATTTGAAATTAAGTGCCAATTTCAAACTATAAATCTCTTTATGGTTGTTCCTCAAGCCATCAGGCAGCGTTCGGTGATCGCCGTAAAGACAATGCAGGCACGGCGCGGGAGAAGTCATCGATGATTTGACGATAGTCTTCAGCCGCAAATTCGTAAGGGAGTTCGAGCCTCAGTTCGGAGACCATAGGCAGGACCGGCTCTCGGGAAAGCGCAAAAAGAATCTCCTCGATCCGTCAGTCCTTTTGCGACAGGGCGCTGGCGGGGCACTTGCGCGCTGGCTGCATTACCTGCATCCGCTTGAGAAGAAGATCCGCCGAAGATAATGCCAGAGCCAGTTTTTCGGCACGCCTGTGAGAGTCATCGGCGTCGTGTGCGATGTCCGTGTACTCGGCTTTGCAAATGTTTTGAATCTATTCCGCTGCAATCGCGAGAGTGTCGGATCGACGTTGGAGGAGAAGAGACGCCTCATTGACGGCTTGCCGAACCCGGGCGCTGATCGCAGGCGAGAGGTCCCCTTCGACAAAGTCCCGACCGGTTGCATAGATCGCCGTCGGCGTGACGAAAGCCTCGAAAAAGGCGAACAGTGGGCGAAGCTGATGCTCGACCACGAGGGAATGGCGATCGCCGCCACCCGTCGCCGTTATGATGATCGGCTTGCCGCGCAGGTCTGCTGGATCGAGAAGATCTATGACGTGTTTGAAAAGCCCCGTGTAACTGCCCTTATATGTGGGGGAGCCTATGACCAGCGCTTCTGCATGTATGATCGTCTCGAGCACGCGGCGTCCCTCGGCATCGAGGTCGGCCACCGAGCGTGCGGACGCAAGTGAAGTCCCCATATCCTCGACGTCGAAGACTTGATGTTCGAGGCCCACTTGCCTTGCAAGCGTCTCGGTGACGCTTTGGACGAAACGCTTCGTGCTCGAGGGGCGCGTCGTGTTGCCGGAGAAGCCGACGATCAAATTGTTGCTCATTGAAAATCCTTGAGGTGATCCGGTACCGGATGCGCGCTGCGTGTTTCAAGCGGTCTTGCGAATAGCGATAGTCGGTGTCTGTGCCCGCTCGCTTTCGACCCTGTTCCAGCGCTCGAATGCTGCGCGTCCCAGAATGGAGACGGAGGTGTCTTCCTGGGGTGCGTGGACAAGGACAGACTGGATGTCGCGGAAATGCCGCTCGAGACCGAGATCTGCGTTGAGGCCGGGGTTGCCGATTCCCCGTACTGCCATCTGAGCGGCCTCGCGGATTTGTCTGCCTGCCAGAAGCCTCGCCCGGATCAGTTTCTCTGCGTTGCCGAGATCACCATCCAGAGCGCCGAAGATGATCTGGCGGGCGCCCGACACCAGAAGGTCGATTTCCCCTGACAGTGTGACGAAACGTTCCGTCTTTGCGATGGAGTGGCCAAGATTTGCGGGAACACGCTCGTGCGCAAAACGAATGAAAGCCTCCTGCGACGCCTCGGCAGCGCCCAGATAGATCGCAGTCAAAGCGAGATTAAGTGCGGCGTGGCTGCGATTGTCCTGCTGGGCGACAGATGGATCGACAAGCTCCAGCACGTGCTCGGTAGGCACCACGACATCGGTGAACTCGACGTCATGCGAACCTGTCGCCCGCATTCCCAGGCTTTTCCAGTTTTCGATGATGGTGATCCCGGGTGAGCCGTTCGGTACGATAAAGGTTCCAACGCGTGACTGGACTTCATCCGTGTGTGCCCAGACGAGAAAATGGGTGAGGCCATGCGCTCCCGTTACGAAGCGCTTTTGGCCGGAAATCGCCCAGCCGTCTGCTGTCCGGCGCGCGCGCGTTGCGGGCAGTCCACCACGGGCGGGCGAACCGAGCTCCGGCTCCACGCGAGCCGCGTTCAGCAGCAGGGGCCGGTCTCGGGCCTGGGACAGAAGCTCGCGGTAGAGGTCTTCCGGCCAATGCGCTTTCGTCGCCTGAGCGAGGTGGTTGAAGATCGTCATGGCACTGATGAGTGCCACGGACGGATCGCCGCGGCCAAGCGCTGCGAGAATATGCGCTGCCGTGCTGAGTGTGCCGCCCTGTCCACCATAACGTGTTGCTACGGTACTTTCGAGAAGGCCGGCCTGATGGACGGCGCGAATGCCCGTCCAGGGAAACTGACCGGTCTGATCTGCCTCTGGTGCGGCCTCTGCAACGATACGCACGGCTGCGTCGAGTGCGGTGGGATCATAGGACATGCAGGTAACGACCTTCCAGATGACGGAACCGAGCTCACATGTGCTGAGAGTCTCGGTTTTTGAAAATAAGATATAAGGCTCGCCCGGCGTGAGGCCGGGCGGCGGGCGTCAGGCTGCGGCCTTCCTTTTTGCCTCTTCGCGTTCGCGGATACCCTCGCGAACGAGCGGCAGCACGTATCGTCCGTAATCGACGGCATCATTGAAGTTGTCGTAGCCTCGAATAGAAATCAGGTCACAGCCAAGATCGATGTAATCGAGGATGGAGTCGGCAATGGTACGGGGCGATCCGACCAGCGCTGTTGTGGCACCGCTTGCATTGGTGGCTGTGACCGTTGGGTACCAGAGTGCCCGGTCATGGACATCGCCGCGCTTTGCAATATCGAGAAGACGTTGAGACCCGACATTGGCCGGTGCCGCTGCATTGACCGGAGCGCGCGAAAGCCCTTTCTGCCGGTTTGCATTCAACTGGTCGAGAACACGATGTGCCTTCTCCCAGGCAAGCTCATCCGTTTCGGCAACGATCGGGCGGAAGGTGACCCAGATGCGCGGGCGATCCGTCCGTCCTGCTTTTGCTGCCTCGGCGTAGATGCGGTCGATCTGCTCCTTGGTTTCTTTCAGCGGCTCACCCCAGAGGCCGAAAATGTCGCACAGGGCGCCGCCGATGCGATAGGCAGCATCGGACGAACCGCCCAGCGAAATCGGGATAAGACCCTTCGTCGGACGAACGGCGCTACGGAACTGCTTGAACTGATAATATTTTCCGTCGAAATCGAATGGCTCTGTCGATGTCCAGGCCAGGCGAAGAATGCGGATATATTCTTCCTGCCGCTCGTAACGTTCTTCCTTGGTGAGGAAGTCGCCTTCTCGCGCCTGCTCGTCGTCACTGCCGCCTGCGATAAAGTGGACGACAACGCGCCCGCCACTCAATTGATCAAGCGTCGCAAGCGATTTTGCAGCAACCGTTGGATAGACTGTGTTTGGCCGAAGCGCGACGATGATCTTGATGTGCTTGGTATGTGCCAGCACGGTCGCGCCAAGCGTGAACGGATCGAATGAAGAGGAGGAATAAGGGATAAGCGTATAGTTGAAGCCGTAATCGTCCAGCGCGCGCGCATAACGTTCCAGAAAAAGCGGATCGACCGGAGCATCGGGGACAGGGGTTAGGTCGTTGGATGCGTTGGGAAAGCTGACACTGATAAATTCCGCAGCCATGGGAGCTCCTTGGTGTTTCTGAGATCGTGGTTGAAAGCTAAAGCCCAGCTGGCTGACGAGGAAGACAGGTCTTTCTATTTCTATGGATATTGTAGAAAATATTGCCTGACTATGGACGTGAACGAGAACCCGAGAGGTCGCGTTGTGTTGGTTCGGGAATGTGAGGCGCAGGCTTCCATCCGAGGGACGGTGCAACTTCCGTTACCAGATCGCTAAGCAGGCGAATGTTGTCGGTCAGTCCGAACGCTGGAGGCAGGAAGAGCACGAGTTCATCGGCTGCTGCAAGGCCCGGGTCGGACAGCACGGCACGGATGACCTGATCAGGTGTGCCCTGAAACACGGGAGAAATCTGGGCGCCGGGCGGCGCGCTGGCCGGCGCGAGCGCACCCTTGGGACGCGAGGCGGCAATACCCGCGGTGCGGCGTTCTAGATCATAGGCCGCATATTTTTCCAGCAGCTCAGCGGTCGTCCCGACAAGAACGGATGCGGCGACGGCCACCGGCGGCGGCTCAGTGTTCCACAGGCGACGCCAGTGGTTCCGATATGCCGAGATGATGCGCGCCTGATATTCGCCGAAGCTCTCACCGTCGTCGTGGTCGTGCAGAACCGTTCCGGAAATGAGGCCGATACCCAGTTCCGCCGCCTGAATGGCAGACTCCAGGCTTGCCGATCCCTGCCGGATGCGACTGCGAAGGGTCGGGCTGTGCGGCGTAACGCGCAGCTCCGCACCCAGCGGAGCGCCACGATCCTGTTCGGTCACCCTGTGCAGAACCTCGCCTGCAATAGCAGAGAGAAAACGTGCCTGCCGGCGCTTGGCCTCCGTGCGTGCGTCCGTTTCGACGCCACCGAAAACCGCGTCAAAAGCCCCGTTCGCACCTGTCGACAGAGCAAGCTCCAGCCTTCCATCGATCAGAAGGTCGGTCGTGCTAGCCGCTTCCGCCAGCAGGATAGGGTCCTGGTATCGCATCGGAATGACGGCCGAGCCGAGCGTGATATGGTGCGTATGCTGGCCCGCAGCGGCAAAGAATGGCAGCGGCGACGAGAGATAATGGTCGAAGTGTCGCTGATAGGCCCAGCCAGATTGATAGCCGAGCCGCTCGGCTTCCTTAAACAGTGCGATTCCCTCTCGCAGCCCGCGGGCAGGCCCATCGTCATCGTTGAACGAAACACGCGTGTTGAAACCGAGCCGCAGCTTGGGCCGAAACGCCGCTGAAAGGTCTGGGGATGGTGCCGCAATATTCACCCGACATGTTCCTTGCGCTGCACGCGTTGCAGGATCGACACCGGAGCTTCCCGCGTCTCTGCAATGCCCGAGGGTATGGAAGCAAGAAGTGAGGCCGTGTAGTCATGCTTGGGCGCGGCAAAGACCTCTGTCACGCTTCCATGCTCGACGATCCGGCCCCGCTGCATGACCGACACGGTGTGCGCCAGTTGTCGAACTAGGGCGAGGTCGTGGGACACGAAGACGTAGGTCAGACCCAATCTTGCCTGAAGCGACAGCAGAACCTCGACGATATCGGCTTGGACGCTGACATCGAGAGCGGATGTCGGCTCGTCCAGAACGATGACGTCGGGCTTCAAAACCAGTGCGCGTGCGATGGCCACGCGCTGACGTTGCCCACCCGAAAGAGCAGAGGGTTTGCGGCGCAGAAGGTGGTCTCCAAGGCCGACATTTGCAAGTGCTTCCCGCACCGCATCTGTGCGCTCCGCGGGCGTGCCGATCTTGAACCGGTCGAGAGGCTCGCGAATGAGCTGTTCGACCTTCCATGAGGGATCAAGCGAGGTGAAGGGGTTCTGATAGACAAGTTGGAGATGCCGCCAGACGGATATCAGAGACGAATGGCTCTTGCTGGTAACCGTGTCGCCTGCGACCCGGATCGACCCGGCTTCGGGCTCCTCGAGACCCAGTAGCAGCCGGATCGTCGTCGTCTTGCCGGAGCCGGATTCGCCGACAAGCGCGTGGGTCGTGCCGGCGGCCACCGAGAACGAGATGCCATCGACCGCGGTCAAGACTTTCCCATCGACTGCAAAGCGTTTGGTGACGTCTTTGACCGAAATTTTTGCAACTGCCTCGTCTCCGGAGCGGCTGAAGCCAGGGTCGCGAAGTCCGGCGTACCGGTTCGGATTGAGCGCCGGGACGTCGCCATGAAGCTTTTTCGCGTATGTGGAGGAGGGTGAGGAAAAGACGGTAGACGTCCGGCCTGCCTCCTGAACGGCGCCGTTTTTGAGAACCACCAGCCTGTTGGCCCGCTCTGCCGCGATGGCAAGATCGTGGGTGATGAGAAGCAGGCTGATATCCAATTCCTGCTGCAAGCGCGACAGCAGGTCCAGAATACGCTTTTGGATGGTCACGTCGAGGGCGGAGGTCGGTTCGTCCGCCACCAGAAGCGAAGGGCGTGGCAGGATGGCAAGCGCAATGAGAACACGCTGCAACATTCCACCGGAAAGCTGATGTGGATAGGAATCGTAGACGCGTTGCGGGTTGTCGAGGCCGACTTTGGCGAACGTTTCGAGAATAAGTGCTGGGTGCAGGGCCGGATTGCGCTCATCGGTGAGGGCTGCGGCCTCTAGAGCCTGCGAACCGATCGTCCTTACGGGGTTGAGAGCATTTCCCGGGTCCTGCGGAACGAAGCCTATTTCCCGGCCACGAAACGGTCGGAACCGTCTTTCCGACAGGCCAAGGACGTCCTGCTTGTCGAATATGATTTGACCGCTCGCTGTCGCCCCATTGGGCAAAAGCCGCAGAACCGCCTTGGCGATGGTGGATTTGCCCGAACCGGATTCACCGATCAGGGCAAGGCTCTCGCCACGCCCGATCTCGAAACCCACATCATGGACCACCTCTTGCCGACCGTAGGAGACGGCAAGGTTCTGGACGCGCAGGAGTGGGATCGCCGCACTGGGGGAGGGTATGGCGAAGAGTGTCTGGGTGGGCGCTTTTTTCAGTGCGATTTGCGAAGCCATCGGCTGATCCTGTTGACAGAGAGGACGGTCACGATCGTAACGAACGCGGGCGCATAAACGAGCCAGGGCCATTTGAGATAGTCCTTGCCGATCGAGATCAGCAGGCCCCAGTCGGATGAAGGTGGCGGGTCGCCGTAGCCGAGAAACGCCAGGCTTGCGATGATGAGGATGGACTCACCGAATTGCAGCACGGCAAGCGGCAACATAGACCGCGACGCATTGGGCAGGACGTGACGCAGCACGATGAAGCTGCGTGAGCCGCCGAGCAGAAATGCGGCTTCCACAAAGGTGGCCTGACGCGTCTTGATGACTTCGGAGCGTGCAACGCGTGCGAAGAAGGCAATGGCCGAGATGCCTGTTGCGATTGCCGCATTGATCGTCTCGAAGCCGATGGCGGTGACGATGATAACCGCAAGCAGGAATTTCGGGATCGACAGGAGAACATCGACGAAACGGGCAAAGACGACATCCACCCAGCCACCGAAAAATCCGGCAAGAAGGCCGATCAAACCACCGATGACGACGCCGATCACCACGGCAACCAAAGCGCTCGATACCGATGAGGCCGTCCCGTAGACGACGCGCGTGTAAAGGTCGCGCCCAAGGTGATCTGTCCCGAACCAATGCGAAAGGCTTGGCGCAAGCAGCTTGTCGGCGGGAACACCATTGACAGGGCTTTGGCTGGTGAAGACTTGCGGCGCGATCGACCATGCGATGACGATGGCAATGACGACAAAGGCAATCGCGACCGTCGGCGTGATGTTCAGATGTCTGATCTTGTCGAAGATGCCGTCATGGGAGACTGGATTTGAGACGAGGCTCATGGCTTTGCTCCCGTTTCCAAGGAAAGATGTGCATCATCGGCAACGGACGGACGGCGTTTGCGATCGACGATGATCTTTACCCGCGGGTCGAGCAGTGGGTAGAGAAGATCGGCGATAAGATTGACCACGACGAAGACGACGGCACCGAGAGAGACGATAGCCTGGAGAACCGGCAGGTCCTGCGTGCTGACGGACCGCTGCACCAGACTGCCGATCCCGGTACGCCCAAATACGGTTTCCGTGATGAGCGAGTTGCCGAGAAGCTCACCAACCGTAAGGGCGATGACGGTGACGACCGGAAGCGATGCGGGTTTCAGAAGATGTGTCGTGAACAGGCGTCTTGGGCCGATGCCCCGGCTGCGAGCAACCGTGGCATAATCCTGCTCTGCCTCGTGATCGAGATTGGCGATGAGCACTTCGGCGATCTGCGCCGAAAACGGAATGCCGATGGTGATGGCGGCAAAGAAGGTCGCCCAGAAGCTGTCCGGCTCTATCACGCGGAACAGTCGGAGCTGAAAACCGAAGAGATGGATGAGGAACAGGCCGATGACGAAGTTCGGTGTCGAAAGAAAGAGGGAGGGGAAGGCGCGAAGCAGCCCTTGGCCGTATTTTCTAGGCAAGACCTGCGTCCCATAGGCAACGGCGAACGCCAGAAAGAGCGCGACGGCAAGGCCTGATGCCGCCAGAATGAGCGTCGACGGCAAGACCTCCGCAATCATCGTCGCAACCGGCCGGCTGGAGCGCATCGACATTCCGAGATCGCCGGTCAGAAACGCCGAAAGCGAGTTCCACAGCTGCACGATGATCGGCTTGTCCAGCCCCTGCGCGGCGATGATTTCGGCAATCTCCTGTTCCGAAAAGCCGTTCTGAGGATTGCGCAGCACGCTGGTTATCGGGTCGCCAGGCAGAATGCTGACGACCACGAAGGTGAAGACATAGGCCAGAAGGATGACGACGATCGCCTGGCCGAGCCGCTTTGCGGCGTAGGTTAGGTAGGCATTGCTCATGCCGTCACCTCCTTGACGTTGCTATCGGGTTCAAGTCCTATTCGGCGAGGTAGGCCGTGTAATAGCTGGCATAAGCCACGCCATTGTAGACTTCGCCCTTGAGGTTTGGAGCCTGCACATAGATGCGCTGAACGATCTGCGTGCGCGGGATGAAGTAGCCTTGCTCCAGCACGTATTTCTGCAGATTGTCCAACAGAGGCTTGCGCTCCTCGACGGAGCCAGCACCGGCAATCTTGTCTCGCAGGTCGTTGATCGTTGAGTCCCGCTCGTCCAGCGCAAACCAGTTCTCGCCATTATTGGCATTGGTCAGAATGCTTGCCACCGTACCGGCATCGATGAAGCTGCGCGTTACTTCGTAGGTCGGAATAGCCGCTCCGCCGAACTTCACCTTCTCACCGAATGTCACCACGTCGTACGTCCGGATATTCACCTTCCACCCGAGCTTTCCGAGCTGTTGCGCAATCAGCTCGTCGACCGATTTCGACGTCGCGAGATAGGGGTTGGAATGGATGGTCAGCTCCAGGGGTTTGCCGTCTTTTACGCGGATGCCATTCGAGCCTTTGACCCATCCAGCGTCTTCAAGAAGCTTTTCCGACCTGTCGGGGCTGTAAGCCAGCAGATCACTGTGATCTGTCGCGCCCGGCACGTTGCTCTGGATGAAGGACGTCGCCAGCTTCCAGTCGGGCGTGTAGACGGTGTCGATGATCTCCTGCCGGTTGATGCCCGTCTGCAAGGCCTGACGTACTTTCACGTCGTCATAGGGCGGCAGCTTGGTGTTGACGGCCCAGCCGTTGACGAAGCCGAGATAGCGCGGGGTTGCTACCGTAAAACCTTCTTCCTTGAGCGATTTCAGCTCTTGGGGCGAAGCGTTATAGGCAACATCGGCCTGACCGGACTGGATCGATGCAACACGCAATGATGGCTCGGTCACCAGCTTGTAGGTGATGGTGTCGAGATAGGCCGGGCCCGTATGGCCGACTGCCGCCGGACCCCAGTTGTAGTCCTTGCGTTTGACGAGGGTGACATGGTCGCCCTCTTTCCAGGATTCGACGACATAGGGGCCGCTTCCTGCCGTCTTGCTGAGGTCTGCCTGCACGCTTGCAGGTTGCGCGATCGTCTTGGGAGAGATCAGGATGGAGCCGTGGTAGCCGAGCGTTGGAATGAAACCAAGGGTCGGTTTTTTGAAGAAGACCTTGACCGTCGTGGCATCGATTGCCTCGGCACGATCATAGGTTTTCGGGAAAAGACCGATCGGGTTGATGCCCTCGTTCTTCCGGCCTGCGTACCAGATGTCCAGGTTGGCAATTACCGCCTTTGCATCCAGCGGCTCGCCATCGGAGAAGGTTACGCCGCTTTTCAGATGAAGGGTGAACTCCGTCGCCGTGTCGTTTTGCTCCCATTTCTCGGCAATCCATGGGCTGACCTTGCCCTCGGCATCCACGTAAAGCAGCTTGTCTGCAACATGCCCCCAGATATGTCCCTGAAAGCTCGATATGGCGCTGTTGTTGGGAATCCAGGTGTCGCCGAGGCTGTCGATCAGAAAAGTGATGTCGCCGCCGTCGCGCGGAGTGTCTGCCGCCTGCGCGGTCAAAGGGCCGCTCGCAGACAGGAAAAGCGCGGCAGATGCCGCAATCGAAGCCGTAACAAGCAGTTTACGTCGGGAAACGGACAATAGAGGAAGAATTCGGGTCATATGCAATCCTGATAGGAGACGAATTTGAACATGTGCTGGCTTGTGAAGGGTCGCAAAAAAGCGTGCGACATCCCGCTTCCGCGTCATCTTTGCGATGCGGACCAAAAGCCTGATGATGTGGAATTGACGGGTGCTGCTGCGGCTGGCGCGTTTAGCGTTGCTTGCCAGTTCTCGCAGCGCGCCCGCTTCTACATATTACAGTCATGACGCAGTCCCCTGCTGTGAGATGTTCATCGTGCCAACACATTAGCAGCGACGTGAAAGAGAGAAAGACTGGTTGTTCTTTTTCTATGGAATTAGGGGATTAATTTATCGCCATTTTCGCTGCTGGTTGGATTGGTGTTTCAGCCTTGTCGAACTGACGCACGCCGTTGACATTTTGCCCTGGCATGTTGGGTTGGCACTCACCGAGATCCGAACTTCGGGGCATCGAAAATATGGACCGGCGGGACGGGTCCGACATATCGTTCAAGTTGAACCCTTGTGATTTGGCCGGTGCATCCTTGCGCAAGCTTCGAGGTGCCGATATCTCGCGTCAGGATATTGGGATTGCCGTGAACGCACATGGTTTTCTCTGCAGTGGCATCCTGCGGCTCGAACCATGCTCCCGTTGCGAGTTGCAAAACGCCCGGCATGAGCTGATCGCTCAGGGTCGCGGCTGCAAGGCAACTGCCGCGGTCATTGGACAGCCTGACGATATCGCCGTCAGAAATTCCTCGCGCATGCGCGTCTTTCGGGTTGATGCGAACGGGCTCACGATCCCTGATCTTTTTCGAGCGGCTGAACGCCCCATAGTCCAATTGACTGTGCAGCCGTTGGTGGGGCTGGTTGCAGACGAGATGGAACGGGTAAAGCGCGACCTCATCTGAGACTTCGCTTTTTGCTGGGAACCAGCGCGGGTGTCCCTTGCAATCGTCATAGCCGAAGCCCTCCACCGTCTCCGAAAAGATTTCGATCTTGCCGGAGGGCGTTGGCAGGCGGTTGGCAGTCGGGTCCAGTCGAAACGACCGTGCCGGGCCACCCTGATCTTCCTTCGTTGGAAGCGGGAGTTCGCCCCTCTGCCAGAAAGTCTCGAAGTCGGGCGCATCATGCCCCTGAGACGCAAGTGCAGTACGCGTCGTTTCATACAGGTAGGCCAGCCATTCTCTGCTGCTGCGCCCCTCTGTA
Source organism: Rhizobium sp. Leaf262 (assembly GCF_001422245.1). GTDB lineage: Bacteria > Pseudomonadota > Alphaproteobacteria > Rhizobiales > Rhizobiaceae > Agrobacterium. The sequence goes on along the minus strand of NZ_LMMM01000015.1, from coordinate 73,428 downwards.
AATGGCTCCTCCAGGCCGAGTTGGCATGCAATACCAGCGAAAATGTCAAAGTCGTCACGCGCTTCGCCGACAGGCTCTATAAGGCGCTTCATCGCGATCATCAGTGGGTCGCGATCGGCGGCACCGATATCGTCACGCTCAAGCGTGGTCGTTGCAGGAAGCACAATGTCGGCGTGGCGCGCGGTGGAGGTCCAGGCGGATTCGTGGACGATGATCGTCTCCGGGCGTTTGAAGGCTGCCCTCAGCCGGTTGATATCCTGATGGTGATGAAAAGGGTTGCCGCCAGCCCAATAGACAAGGCGAATGTGGGGGTAGCGAAGTGAATGTCCGTTGTACTCGAATGTGCCGCCGGGATTGAGCAACATGTCCGCAATTCGGGCGCAGGGAATATAGTCCGATACGGGATTTTTAAACTGGCCAAGCGTCGGCAGGGGGACGGCCAGTAGGTTATTGCCGATATTGCCGAGCGCGCCGAGAGAATAGGAAAACCCTCCGCCATCAAGCCCGATCTGGCCGAGCATCGAAGCGAGCACAATTCCCATCCAGACCGGCTGTTCGCCATAATCGGCCCGCTGGAGGGAGTGGCTGACAGTGATCAGGGTTCTGCTGCCTGCCATTTTTCGCGCAAGACTGCGGATTGTGTCGGGATCGATACCGCAGATCGATGCGGCCCATTCCGGACTCTTCGGTTCGCCATCGGCTTCGCCGAGCAGATATGTCTCGAACCTGTCATACCCCACGGTGTAGCGGCGTAGAAACGCCTGATCGTGCAGTCGTTCACTGACAAGGGCGTAAGCGAGCCCCAGCATCAGTGCCACGTCCGTACCGGGTTTGAGTGGCAGCCACTCGGCGCTCAACTCTGCGGGAAAATCGTCTCTCAACGGACTGACGGAGATGAAGTGCGCGCCTCGCTGTCCGGCCCCGCCCAGTTTTTGCCGAACCGTGTGTGTGCTGATACCGCCGCCATGGACATCGGCGTTCTTGATCGCCATGCCGCCGAACGCCAATACGAGTTCGGTGCTGCGTTCAATGGCGTCCCAGGTAACGCTCTTGCGGTCGAAATTGTCGTAAGGTCCAAGGGCATGCGGGATGATGACCATCGCCGCCCCCGAACTATAGGTGTTGACGGAGCGCACATAGCCGCCGAGAACGTTGAGAAACCGGTGGATTTGACTTTGGGCATGGTGAAACCGGCCGGCGCTCGCCCAGCCGTATGAACCGCCGAACACGGATTGCGGCCCATGCGTCTGATAGACCCGGCGCAGTTCTGCGGCGACCAGTGCTTCGGCTTCGTCCCAGGATATTTCGACGAACTCGTCCCCGCCGCGCCGCTGTGCGTGGTCATGCGCTGCTTCCAGCCACCCGCGCCTGACGGCAGGACGCCTGACGCGGACCGGGCTGTCTGCCACAGCCGGCAGGTTGCCGAGCAATGGCGAAGGGTAGGGATCATTGTCGTGCGGCCTGATTTCCAGCCGGCCATTTTCAACACGACCGGAAAAAGCGCCCCAATGAGAACTGTGGGGTTTGAAAGACGTCATCTCGGTCCTCACCATCGCCTGTGTTCGAATGTGCTGTTGCGGCGAGCATTATGAAGGCTCTGATGCAAACGCATCCATGCGGATGAGGCAGGCGGTCGTGCTACCTGACTCATCACGTCGGCGGCTAAGCGGCAAGCTTCTCGCCCTTCAGATGGCGTTCGAGGAATGGAAGGCTGTCTTGCCCCCAATAAAGCTCACCCTCGTAGCGATAGGTGGGCACGCCGAACACGCCTGCGGTCTTTGCCACGTCGTAACTGGATGTGCGAAATGCCTGCGCAGCCTCGCTTTGAGCGTGCTCTTCCAATGCCGTGCCGTCTAACCCCGCCGCACCGGCAATCGACAGGCGAACATCCAGCTTGCCAATGTCTTCGCCGCGAACCCAGAACGCCTCCTGAAGCGCAAGGGTCAATGCGAGCCAGTCGTCACCGCGCTCGATGGCTGCGGCGACCAGCGCACCTGCCGGTGCCGGATCGGACAGGCTTGCGCGGTTGTCGAAGTTCAAGACCTTGCCTCGCACCGACGCCCAGCGCTTGAGATCCTTCATCCAGTAGGCACGCCGAATTTCGGGACGGTTGCGTGAATAGATGCCGCCATTTTCCTCGATCAACGGGATGACATGGGGCTTTATCGCTGCGCCATACTGGCCCGCTAGTGCTGAAAACGCCTCGAGCCCGATGAAGGCCCACGGTGAACCGATGCTGAAGAAGTAATCGATGGTCTTTGTCATTTATGCTTGCTTTCGGTTGGGGTGATGGAAGGTGGCGGCTGCGTCAAACACGGACAACGCACAGTCCCGCGCAACAAGCACGGCCTTTGCATCCCGCCCGACAGCGACCGTCGCCAGAGCGCCTTCATAAAGAAGTGCAAGATGGGCAGCGGCCAGATCGGTCGTGCCGCCCGCTTTCGCCAGAACAGTCGCAAAGAGTTCTCGCACCACGACTTTGTGAGTGCGGGCAACGGATGAGACTTTTTCGGAATCCCAGTGCTCGGCAACGGCAAGTGCGAAGGCGCAACCGCGGAAATCCGGGCTGCTGGCTTTCTCGTAGAGTTGCTCGAAGATCGAGTTGATCTGCTCTCTTGGGGACGTCGCGTTGGAGAGTACCTCCTGCAGAGACTGGATCACCCGTTCATGGCGCGCTTCCAGATAGGCGGCGACGAGATGGTCCTTCGAGGGGAAGTGCCGGTAAAGCGTTGCCTTGGCGACCCTTGCTTCTTCGATGATCCTGTCGATGCCAACGGCCCGGATTCCTTCTCGGTAGAAAAGGGTGCCGGCTGCGGCGATGATGTGGTCTGATATGGCTTCTCTCATTGTTCCGCTTCGAACTGTCGGATGAAATTCATTGGGTGGCTAGCTCCATCATGTTCCGACAGCCAGCGCGGGCGGTGACGGATCAACGCCATCCAGACGTGAGATGATCGCTTCCAGGGGCAGGGGTGCTGTGAATGTGCCGCGCTGGGCAAGTTCTCCGGCGAGAGCCTGCACGACCTCGTTGTAGGGCGTGGCAATGCCATGGAGACGACCGAGAAGAACGATCTCACCATTGAGGAAATCGACCTCGCTCGAGGCGCCGCGCGTAAAGCTTTGCCAGGTCGATTGCTGACCGCGCACGATTCCGCTGTCGGGTGCGACACGCCAGTTGCTGATATCGACTGTTCGCTCCGAGGGGGAGGCGAAGGTGTAGCCCGCTGCCGCGAGCGCCTGCCGGGCTTCCTCGATGATGGCCGCACCAACGATCTCGCGTAACGTTTCCGCACCGTCGAACAGTTCGAGCACATTGCCCACATTGTGCAAAAGCTTGGCAGCCTTCCAGCGACGAATGTCATTCGTCACCTCGGCGAGATAACCAGCTCTTTTCAAGTCGGTGGCTATCTGCTTGCTGGTTTTGTCGTCTCCTGATGGAAAGCGCCCCACCGTTACGATTCCCAGTTCGGGCTCGCCAGCGGCGACCACGGTTCCGGTCTGCGTAAATCTTGCGGGCGTCAAAATGCTTGCGCCATACACCCTGGCGAAGGTTCGCAGTGCAGCGGCTTCCGTTGCAAGCCCATTTTGAAACGTGACGATGGGAACAGCCGTTGCTGCCGGCGCATCCGTCCCTGAAACGTTCCGCCAGGACCAGAAAGCCAGCGCGCTTGCGGCATCCTGCGATTTGACGGTGAGCAGCAGAACGTCATCGGAATGCAATTCCGGCGCATCCGCGACATCGAACGCTTCCAGCGCGATCTGGCGTGAGCCACCGGGTCTCTGGAAGGTCAGCCCATGCTGCCTGATATGGTTCACCTGGGCGCCACGTCCTATCAGAACGTAGTCGATGCCGGTTAAGGCAAATTGCGCCGCCAAGCTTGCGCCAACCGCACCGGCTCCAATAATTACATAGCGTGGCATCTGTCTTGATCGCCTTCCCGGGAGGAGTGAGCCAGAGATGAAGTCTCTGGTGGCCGAAACTCTACGGTGCCCAGGCAATAACAAGGAAGACCGGTCATTCTATTTCTAGTGAATTAATAGAATTTCATTCCAGCTTCGGCCGTTTTCGCGCACGCCTCCTGATAGAGCGCCTCACAGACGTCCATCGGCTCGCGAGCCACGGACCAAATTAATCTTTGAGCAGTGGAAGCAGTTGTTGCCCCTGTCGCTCGATCTCCGCGAGATAAGGCGTGTCTGACAAGATGAATTTCGTTATGCCGAGTTCCCGATATTTGCGCAGTGATGCAGCGACATCTTCTGCCGATCCGACGAGCCAGGTCGTGCCTGCGCCGCCACCGCCCACGCGTCCCGGGGCGGTGTAAAGGTTGTCATCCAGTACGTCGCCCTGTTTCTGAAGGTCGAACAATCGCTGCTGGCCTACGGCAACGGACTGAAGGTGATCATTCCACCGCGTGCCGCTGCCTTTTGCCATCTCGGCCACCTTGCTTTCGGCATCCCTCCACGCTTCGGCGGTCGAACTTCTGACGAGTGTGGTGATGCGCAGCCCGAATTCCAGAGGAGGCAGGTCACGGTCGAGCCGTTTGCTCAAATCCTTCAATCTCGAGATTCGCTCCTCTATGGATTGCAGCGGCTCGCCCCAGAATAGCTGGATATCCGCTTCCGTTGCGGCAACGCGTTCGGCGGCCTCCGATGCGCCACCGAAGTAGAGTTTCGGATGGAGCCTGTCGTCCCGACGCTGGATTCGGGGCTGTGCAGTCGACTGCCTGACCTGGAAATGCTCCCCTTGAAAACTCACATCCTCTTCGGTCCAGAGCCTGCGGACCAACCTCATGAATTCCTTCGTGCGGGAATATCGCTCAGTCTGATCACCCTCGCTGTCTCCATAGGCTGCGAGATCATCCCGTCCCGAGACGATGTTGATGCGCAGTCGTCCCTCTGAGAGTTGATCGAGGGTGGCAGCAGCGGAAGCAAAATGGGCGGGTTGCCAGTAGCCGGGGCGAATGGCGGCGAGTGGCTCAAAGGTCGAAGTCTGGGCGGCAATCGCGGTGGCCACCGTAAAGGTGTCCGGGCGTCCCCATCCGGTGCCGATCAATGCGCCTTTCCAGCCGTTTTTCTCCAGCGCCTTGGCGTGGGATGTCAGCGTCGCGAGGCTGTTGTGATCTGTAGAGGCCGTATCTCCCCGGTGGCCCGCCTTTGTATCGTTTGGGATGTACCAGAGAAATTCATTCGCGCCGCTCATGCCGTCATCCTGATTGTCATGCTGAATATTTCGGGGCCGGGTGGTCCAGTCGCCCGGCCGCTAAGCCATGCGAAGACCTCCAGACAATATCGGAGCTCATCGATGAAGCCAGACCGCCGAGTGCCCGCGCGAGGGCGATTGGGAAACGCCATTCGATGAAGGAGGCCAAGGGTAGAAGTTTATTCCAGCAGACGCATTCTATTGATTTTTTCTAATCGCTAACGCCAAACCTAAGGCCACGTCCGAGGCGTACATATATGATGATCCACTAAAACTCTGCCGTTTCGATTAATTTCGAAAATTTTAGCTTATTCGTAATATATATTTCTATAATTGAGAGTAATTTTCGTGGGTAAGGGATCTCGGTTGTCACCGGGAGTTCAGGGGAATTGTAATGTTTGGTTTTGTGAAAGTGTTTTCGTTCCGCACGCAGTTGACGATGCTGGCCATCGTACCGTTGCTTGCAACCGTTATTCTTGGTGCCATGGCAAGCCAAAGCGCCTATGGCCATTTCCTGGCGATGCAGAAGGCCGTCGAACTGGTGCGTGTGGCCAGGGCAGGTGCGGCGCTTCAGCGCTCCATGCCGGCAGAAGCCGGCGCAACAGCCGCAGACAGGTCGGCGTCGCGACGGGAGACCGATCAGGATTATGCCGAGCTGCTGCGCACCTATGATGTGGCGTTTCCGGCAGGGAAAGAAGATCCGCTCCTGGCGGGGCTGAAGACGAAGTTGGTGCAGAATTTCTCCAACCTTGCCGAGTATCGCAGCAAGGTCGATGCCAATGATCCCGATCCGCTCCTTCCGTTGAAATATCTGCAGCCCATCTCTTCCGTGGGCTTGGATATAGCCGGTCGGGCAGGCAATCTCGTCGAGGATGCGGAACTGTCCCGCGGTATCCGTGGCTATTACGCTTTTCTTCAGACCAACAACGGTTACCTGATTTTCCTCACGCTGGGTCGGAAATATTCGCAGGCAGGCAGCATTGCCATCGAAGACCTGAAGCACCTTTTCAACGGCAAGGGGCTGATCACGAATTCGGTGAAGACCATGCAGGAATTCGTTCCCGCCAATCTGATGGCCGACTACAGTCGTTTCTGGCAGTTGCCTGATGGGCAGTTGATTGAAAAGACCGTCGACAATATGGCCAACAACGTCACCTATACGCCCGCACCGAATGATCTTGGCGCGTGGAATGCAGCAATGAACGCACGCCGCGACGCCTTTGGCACCATGTTGAAGGCAACGGCTGACAATCTCAATCAATTGGCACAGACGAAGATCGATGCCGCCAGCCGCCAGCTCACGATCATGCTGGTCAGCATGGGCCTTTTGATTGTGCTGACGATTGCATTGTCCGTCTCCGTCTTCAAAGCTCTCTCGTCGGCTATTCGAGGCATTTCGAACCGCATGGGCGCATTGGCCGATGGCGACAAGGACAGCAGCATTCCGCATCTTGGACGCAAGGACGAGATCGGCGAGATGGCCAGTGCCGTCGAAGTGTTCCGCCAGTCGGCCATTCGCAATGCCGAGCTTGAGGCGGAAGCCGTGGTGATCCGCAACCGTGCGGAATCGGAGCGGGCTGAAATGCAGGCGCGTGCCGAGGCGGAAGCCGAGGAGCGGCTGAACGAGACCACGCGGACCTTTGCGGCGAACCTGCGTCGGCTTGCACAGGGTGACATGCAATGCGAGATCGACACGCCGATGACAGCCCAGTTCGAGGCGCTGCGGTCCGATTTCAACACATCCGTTCGTCATCTGCGTGAGGCTCTTGTCTCTGTCGAAAATTCGGTCTCGACCGTCACCGGCGGCTCGAAGGAGATTTCTGACGCATCCGACAATCTGGCCAAGCGCACCGAACAGCAGGCGGCTTCGTTGGAGGAGACCGCAGCAGCGCTGGAAGAGATCACCGCCAACGTTGTGGCGACGTCCAAGCGCACGGCGGAAGCACGCGATATCGTGCGGGATGCACGCAGCCACGCCGACAAATCGGGCGCTGTGGTGCGCGATGCCGTAACAGCCATGCAGCGGATTGAAGAATCGTCGCGCCAGATCAACCAGATCATCTCGGTCATCGACGAGATTGCTTTCCAGACGAACCTGCTGGCTTTGAATGCCGGTGTCGAGGCTGCAAGAGCCGGTGAAGCTGGCAAAGGCTTTGCGGTCGTTGCCCAGGAGGTGCGTGAACTCGCACAGCGTTCGGCAAATGCGGCCAAGGAGATCAAGTCGCTGATCAACAATTCGACGCTTGCGGTGTCGGAGGGCGTGAAGCTTGTGAGTGACACCGGCGAGGGACTGTCTGCCATCGAGCAACTTGTGCAGGTCGTCAATGCCCATATGGATGCCATTGCAACGGCGGCGCAGGAACAGTCTTCCGGGCTTGCGGAAGTCAATACCGCTGTGAACCACATGGACCAGGCAACGCAGCAGAATGCTGCCATGGTGGAAGAGATGAATGCCGCGGGTGCGGGCCTTGCACAGGAAAGCCAGAAACTGAGCGATCTTCTCTCCCGCTTCCAGCTCGGCTCGGCAGGTCAACAGCTGCGAACGGTTGTAGCGCGCATGGGACGAGGCACGCCAGACGTCTCCACCAACACTGCCAGACGCTATGCGTAAAGCGGCTTGAAAGCTTTCGGGTGAAGCATCGTCTCACAGAAAACGAAAAAGGCAGCCTTGAGCTGCCTTTTTCGTGCGAACCTTCATTGCCGCGCATCGACTGACGCGAACGAAGTTAGAAGCTGACCCGATCTGCTCCTTTGAGGCCCAGAATCTCTCTCGCCTCATCCGGTGTAGCGACGTCGCAACCGAGATCTTCGATGATGTGTCTTATCTTGGCGACCTGCTGGGCATTGGATTGCGCCAGCTTGCCGCGGCTGAGGAAGAGGCTGTCCTCCAACCCGACGCGCACATTGCCGCCCATCTGGCTTGCGGTCGTTGCTAGGCTCATCTGCGCACCACCTGCACCCAGAACCGACCAGCGATAGTCATCGCCAAACAGGCGATCAGCGGTCCGCTTCATGAAGACGAGGTTGTCCACTTCGGGGCCGATGCCGCCAAGAATACCGAAGATGAACTGGATGAAGATCGGCGCCTTGAACAGACCGATATCCATGCAGAAGCGCAGATTATAGAGGTGCCCGACATCATAGCATTCATGTTCGAATTTAATGTCATGCGGTGCCAGTTCCGACGCGACGGTTTCTATGTCCCGGAATGTATTGCGAAAAATATAGGTGTCGGAATTGGCGACATAGTCCTTTTCCCAGTCGAACTTCCATGAATCGTAGCGCTTCGCCAGCGGATGGAAGGAGAAATTCATAGACCCCATGTTGAGGCTGCACATTTCCGGCGAAAACCGCTTCGCCGGTGCGATGCGCTCCTCGATGGAATTTTTGAGGCTGCCACCCGTCGAAATGTTGATCACCGCTTTCGTCGCCTGCTTGATCCTTGGCAGGAAGGCGGAGAATGCGTCCGGATCGATTGTCACGCCGCCATCTTCGGGCCGACGCGCGTGAAGGTGCAGGATCGATGCGCCAGCTTCGGCCGCCTCTACCGCCTGCCGTGCAATGTCGTCTGCCGTGTAAGGAAGTGCATCCGACATGGTGGGTGTGTGAATGGCGCCCGTGATAGCGCAGGTAATGATGGTTTTTGGACGCTTGGCCATGACGAATTGCCTTCTTAACAGGATGATGGAGACGGACAACATGTCCGTTTTCTCGCGAAATAAGTCAGATTGCTCAGTCCAGAATGTCTTCCAGCCTGCGCAGGTGAGAGACGACCTTTTCCCTCAATGCCTTTGCTTCTTCGGGTGACCACGCGCGGAAGCCTTCTCCCGTTTTCATGCCCAGCCGCCCGCTCGAGACGAGGTCCTCAAGCAGTGGCGAAGGCCCGGCTCTGTTTTCGATGTCTGCAAGGACAGTGTTGTGGATGTCGAGCGTCAGGTCGCAACCGACGAGATCGGCGTTTTCCAGTGGCCCGAGAACAGCGAGACGCCGTCCAAAGCTTGCCTTGACCACCGTGTCGACGGCCGGCGCATCGCAAATGCCGCGCTCGACCAGACTGATGGCCTCACGCCACAGCGCGTGCTGCAGCCTGTTGCCGATGAACCCCGGAACATCTTTTTCCACGCGAACGGGCGTCTTTCCCGCCCGTGTCAGAACGGCAATCGTTGCCGCCATCGTTTCTTCGGTCGTATCCGCGGTCCGGATGACTTCAACGAGAGGAATGATGTGCGGCGGGTTCCACCAGTGGGTACCAAGCGCGCGGCTCTTGTCCTGCAACTGGCTCATGATCGCGGTGATCGGCATCACGCTGGTATTGGACGCAAGAATGGCGTCCGGCGGTGCATAAGCCTCGATTTCCAAGAAAATGGATTGTTTCAGTTCGAGTTTTTCCGGTGCCGCCTCGAACACCAGGGAGGCAGTCTCGACGGCGTCACGCACGTTCGCCCGGACATGGACGTTGCCAAGTGCCGCTTCCACCTGAGCCTGGTCTGCACCGAGGAGGCCAAGACTTTCGGCGATGCGGCTTTTGACGGATGTGCGCGCTTCGGGTACCGGGTCGGTGATGGTGACGTCGAAGCCTGCACGGGCACATGCCAGAGCAATCCCGTGCCCCATGAGGCCTGCGCCGATGACGGCAATGCGATTGATATCGGTCATTCTCTGCTCTCTTCCGTCACGATATGCGAGGCAAGGCCGACCGTCATGGCAACTCTGCCATGACGAGAGAACGGGCGACTGGCGCAATCATCACCAGCCGCCACTCGTGTCGGCACTCTTCGGCTTACGACCAGTGCATGACTGTCGGATCAGCCATGGGTGAGGGGGTCAGAAGCTCTCGCCGGCCTCGATGCGGTATTGTTGGCCCTTGTCCAACATTGCGACGAGACGAATGATGCAGCCGTCGCCGCGATCCCAGTTCCATGGGAAAAATGCGAATGTGCAGCGTTTGCCGGTCACCGCGTCGAGATCGCCGCCCACATTCTCAATGCCGAGAATGCCGTTCTTGAAGAGGATGTTATGGACGGGTTCCCAATCCGGGAAATCGTCCTTCCAGTCGCGACCGCCGGACCATTCGGCATATTCTTCCTTGAGATGTGGCAGGAGAGGGCCGTTGCGCTGCGGGCCGATCGCCGTTGCCAGCGGATGGTCGTTTGCCTGGGTATCGTGCCCAACGACCTTGACGCCCTTTTCCACCATCCATTCACCAGCCGAGGCGACGAAACCCGGGCAATAGGCGAAGTAGTCGCCGTCCTCATATTGCTTATGCCAGCCGGTATTGATGATGAGGACATCGCCCTTGCGAATAGCATGCCCGCACGCTTTTTCCAGATCGTCCGCCGTGATCGGCTCCCACTTCTTTTTGGGCAGGGAAACGACGATGCCGCTGCCGAAGAAGTGCGGTAGCGGCACTTCATCGATGAAAGGCGTGCCCTGTACGACATGGGCAGGCGCATCGATGTGGGTCGTCGCATGCATGGTTGTCGTGATGCGTTGGCTCAGAACGCCAGATTTCGCCATGTAGTGGATGCGTTCAATTTTTGTGTCCTGAAAATAAGGCCAGTTTGGGTTCTGAAAACCGAACCGGTGGCTCAGGTTGTAGAACTCAAGTCCCATCGAATTATCAAGGTTGGCCTCGAACTCGATGCCGCGGATCTTCACCATGAAAATCTCCTCCATATGCGCTTGAAATCAGGAAGGCTCCTCCTGCCTGTCTTGCATATTGATACACATGAACCGCAATGCGGTCAATTATCCATCTTAAAAATGAGCTGCCTGTATCATATGGCGGTACAATTAAATTGACAGCCGCGCCGCCATGGTGAAAAATCGCCGCGAACAAACAAGGGAATGAGGCCTTATGGCGATAGAGAATGATGACTCCGAGCAGGGTCGCGTGCCGGGAATTCAGGTAATTGCGCGGGCGGCTTCCGTCCTGAGGTGCCTGAAGGGAGACGGCAAAGCGCCAAGCCTTGCGCAGATTGCCAATCAGGTGGGCTTGCCGCGCTCAACCGTCCAGCGAATCGTCAACGCCCTCATCGAAGAAGATTTTGTCGTGCCAGCGGGCGATGAAGGCGGTTACAGGCTCGGGCCGAGTTTGCAGGCTCTGGCACAGGCAGGCCGCGTCGATGTGGCGACCGCTGCGCGCAGCCATGTCGTTGCCCTGTCGCAAGCGACCGGCGAAACGGTTGACCTTTCCATGATGCGGGGAGGTCAGGTTTTGTTCATCGACCAGATTACCGGGACGCACCGACTTCGAACGGTGTCGGCGGTGGGTGAGGTTTTCCCGCTGACAAATACGGCCACCGGCAAGGCCTGTCTGTCGATGCTCGATCCAGAAACGGCGCTCGCACTGATCGAGCATGAGGTTGCCGGTCTGGGAGCAGACGCGTCGCGATCCGTGGAGGCAATCGCCGAAGATGTCGAGCAGGCGCGTCGGACTGGCGTCAGCTACGATCACGGGGAACACACTCCCGGCATCTGTGCTGTCGGGACAGGCTTTCGCGACACGGCGGGAAACATCTACGCGATTTCCGTTCCTGTACCGTCTCCGCGTTTTCCGCTGGTGATGGACGAGATCGTCGTCAAGCTCAAGGAAGCGCGCTTTGCAATGGTGCGTGCGCTGGGAACCGCAAAGAACGAGGCATAGCTCGGCAGGCGTTTGCTGAGGCCTGAGCTTAGCGCGGCACGCCTGTCGATTTATCCTTCACAGGTCGATTGACAAATTTCGATACAGATGTACCGTTATAAGGTACAGCGATGTCGGGTGAGCAAATCTCTTTCCTTGATGGTCGCCGTTACGCGTCCACGGACGAGGAGGAGGAGACATGTTCGTAAAACGCTTTGAGGAAGCACGGCCCTATGACGCCCCGAACCATAGGGGTGTCGTGGGGCTTCGGCTTCAGGGGTTCGAAGACAGAGGGCCGAGGAACCAGTGGGTCGGACTGTCCCAGTTTCTCCCTGGGGGTGGGGCAGGCCCGGATTCCACGCCGTTCGAAAAAGTCTATGTGGTGTTTGAAGGCCATATGACGGTGATTGCGGGAGGGGAGGAGGTCGTGCTGGGCCCTTTGGACAGTTGCACGATACCCGCCGGCGAGATCCGTGAGATCGAAAATCGCACCAATCACATCTGCAAGATGCTTGTTGTCATTCCCTATCCTTCAGGAGCCTCGACGTGACCTCGGATGACTTTCTCAAAAACCCCTCAGCCCTTTTCGATGTTCGCGGCAAAGTCGCTATCGTAACCGGTGCCTCGGGCGCCTTCGGTGCGCTGGCAGCAAAAATTCTCGCGGGCGCAGGCGCTCACATCGCATTGGTCGCTGGCAACCGCGATGCCCTCAAGGAAACGGCGGATGCCTGTTCTGCGCTGGGTGCAGAAACGCTGTCGATCAATCGACGTCCCACCGATGAAGCAGCGTGCGAGGCGATCATCGCCGACACGGTTGCAGCCTTTGGGCGCGTGGATGTGCTGGTCGTTGCTTCCGGAAAGAACGACGTCGCAAAAATCGTCGATATGTCACCGGATCGTTTTCTCGACGTCATGGATGCCAATGTCACGCAAAGCTGGCTGATGGCGAAGGCTGCGGGCAAACGCATGATCGAACAGGGAGAGGGAGGCAAGGTCGTCCTGATGTCGTCCGCACGCGGACTTCTCGGCCACCCCGCTGGCTATACCGCATATTGCGCATCGAAATCTGCCGTCGATGGCATGACCAGAGCCTTGGGCTGCGAGTGGGGCGAAACGGGGATTACGGTCAATGCCATAGCCCCCACGGTTTTCCGCTCGCCGCTGACGGCCTGGATGTTCGAGGATACCGACAAAGCCAGGGAGGTCCGCACCGGTTTTCTCACACGCGTCCCCAAAGGCCGCCTCGGCGAGCCCTCCGATCTGGCCGGACCGCTGCTCTTCCTCGCATCGAAAGCATCGGACTTCTATACCGGGCATACACTCTACGCCGACGGAGGATATACCGCAGGGTAGGTGACATCTGAGCCAAGCATAACAGAAACAACGGCACGCAAATCTGGGAGGAGCGCATGCGGGGTTTGAAGGCAACAGGTGGCGACATGGGTCGCCGCAGTTTCATGGTGCTAGCAGGTACCGCACTTGCTGCACCGGCAATTTTACGGTTTACGCGGGCCTATGCCGCCACACCGACCATCAAGGTCGGGCATGTCAGCCCGGTCAGCGGCCCGCTTGCGGGCTTTGCAGAAGCCAATGACTACATTCTGAACGGCATCAAAAAAGCTCTTTCCGGTGTGGATAACAACGGCAAGTCCTGGGCCATCGAGATCATCTCCAAAGACAGCCAGTCGAACCCGAACCGGGCGGCAGAGGTGGCTGCGGATTTGATCCTGAAGGATGAAGTCGACATCATCGTCGCGGCCTCCACTCCCGATACCGTCAATCCGGTCTCAGATCAGGCCGAAGCAAACGGCACGCCCTGCATCACGACGGATTGCCCATGGCAGCCCTATTTTTTCGGCCGAAACGGCCTGCCAGACAAAGGTTTTGAGTCCACCTATCATTTCTTCTGGGGTCTTGAAGATGTTATCGCCGCATTCCAGTCCCTGTGGGACAATCCGAATGTGGCGAAAAAGGTCGGCGGCCTTTTCCCCAATGATGCGGATGGCAATGCCTGGGGCGATCCGGAGCGTGGGTTCCCCAAACCGCTCAAGGAAAGTGGTTATGCCCTGACCGATCCTGGCCGTTACCAGCCGATGTCGGATGATTTTTCGGCCTATATTTCCGCATTCAAGGCAGCCGGTGCAGAGATCGTCACGGGAAACATGATCCCGCCGGACTTCGCCACCTTTTGGAGCCAGGCCGGGCAGCAGGGCTTGCGGCCCAAGATCGTGACGATTGGGAAGGCACTTTTATTCCCCTCCGTCATCGCATCGCTGGGCGAGCGCGGCATTGGTCTATCCTCGGAAATATGGTGGTCGCCCAATCATCCGTTTTCATCCAGCCTGACGGGGGAAAGCTCCAGAGTGCTGGCGGAGGGATACACCAAAGCTGCCAATCGCCCGTGGACGCAGCCCATCGGTTTCAAACACGCCCTCTTCGAAGTGGTTGCCGATGTGGTCAAGCGAACCGCGGATCTGGACGATCCGGTCGCGATCATCGATGCCATCAAGGCCACCAATATAAAGACGATCGTCGGGCCGGTCGACTGGTCCAAGGGTCCGGTCAAGAACGTCACCAAAACGCCGCTGGTCGCAGGCCAGTGGCAGAGCGTGAACGGCAGGGCCGAACTGGTAATCACCACCAACAAGCAAGCTCCTGACATACCGGTCGGCGGTGAACTCAAACTCCTTTAGAGAACGGTTCCAGCCTGCAAAACCAGTCAGGAGAAGGCAATGTCTATCATAGAACTGGACACGGTCAGCAAGCGCTATGGTGCGCTGCAGGTGACGGATCAGGTTTCCCTGTCCGTCACCGCAGGCGAAGCCCTGGGCATCATCGGCCCCAATGGCGCGGGCAAGACGACGCTGTTCAACCTCATTGCCGGAACCACCCTGCCTGACGCGGGGACGATCCGCTTCGACGGAGCCGATGTGACGCGTATGCCTGCGCGTCGCCGCTGTCATCGGGGTATCAGCAGGTCGTTTCAAATCCCTCATCCGTTTGTGGGGATGACGACTTATGAAAATGTTCTTATCGGAGCGTCTTTCGGGGCGGGCAGAACAGAGACCGCGGGTTCGACCAAGGCTATCGAAGTCCTCGAACTCACGGGGCTTGCAGCAAAGGCCAATGTACTGGCAGGTCACCTCACGCTGCTCGAGCGAAAACGCCTGGAGATGGCCAGAGCGCTGGCAAGCTCTCCCAAGCTTCTGCTTCTCGATGAGATCGCTGGTGGCCTGACACAGCCGGAGTGCCTGGAACTCGTAGAGACCATCAAGACCGTGCGCGCGGAGGGTGTCTCGATCATCTGGATCGAGCATGTCGTTCACGCGCTTCTGGCCATCGTAGACCGGATCGCAGTCATCGATTTCGGTCGCAAGATTGCGGATGGCGATCCCGCGGCCACAATGGCAAGCCCGCAGGTCAGCGCCATCTACATGGGAACGGACGAGGAGGTCAATC
This sequence comes from Rhizobium sp. Leaf262, assembly GCF_001422245.1. GTDB lineage: Bacteria > Pseudomonadota > Alphaproteobacteria > Rhizobiales > Rhizobiaceae > Agrobacterium. The sequence goes on along the minus strand of NZ_LMMM01000015.1, from coordinate 58,144 downwards.
ATGTCTGACATCCTTCTGTCCACGCACGGCCTCAAGGCCGGTTACGGGGACTTCCAGGCCTTGTTCGGCGTCGACTTCACCCTGTCTCACGGAGAGACGCTGGCACTCATCGGCGCTAATGGAGCAGGCAAGAGCACGCTTCTGAAGGCCATAACCGGACTGGTCCCATGCCGCAAAGACATGGTTCGTTTCCGTGGCAATGACATTGGCGGAATGCGGCCAGACAGGATCGCCCGATGCGGGATAGCGCTTGTCCCGGAAGGTCGTCGTCTGTTCCGGTCTCTTACCGTGGAAGAAAACCTCGTGATTGGTGGCGAAAGGGCGCGGCCCGGCCAATGGTCGCTGGACCGCATCTATTCCCTGTTTCCCGTCTTGCGCGAACGCAAAAACAATCCGGGCACCGCTTTGTCGGGTGGCCAGCAGCAGATGGTCGCCATTGGCAGAGCATTGATGGCCAATCCCGACATCATTCTCTTTGACGAGATTTCACTCGGCCTTGCGCCCGTGGTCATCAAAGACATCTACTCGGTGCTTCCCGTCATTGCCGGCAGCGGCGTTTCCATCGTTCTGGTCGAGCAGGATGTGTCGCGGGCCCTTTCCGTCGCCCACCGTTTTGTTTGCCTTCAGGAAGGGAAAGTGTCCCTGACGGGCGCGCCATCGCAATTCAGCAGAGCCGACGTCACGGCAGCCTATTTCGGGATATGACAGCTATGTTTTGGATGAACGCGATTGTTCAGGGAATTTTGCTCGGTGGCCTCTATGCGCTGTTTGCCGCAGGGCTCTCGCTGATCTTCGGTGTCATGCGGCTGGTCAACATCGCCCATGGAGACCTGATCGTTCTTGCGGCCTATATCGCGCTTGTCGTTGTGCAGGCGACCGGCTTGCACCCACTTGTTTCCGCTCTGCTCGTCGTACCCATCATGGCGGTGATCGGGTACCTGTTGCAGCGATTTCTGCTGAACCCCGTGCTCGGCAAAGACGTGCTTTCGCCTCTGCTCGTCACATTCGGGATATCGGTTCTTCTACAGAACGGCCTTCTGCTGGGCTTTACAGCCGATAGCCAACGCCTGTCGGCCGGAACGCTCGAGACGGCCAGCCTCGACATACTACCGGGACTGACGGTCGGTATTCTTCCGCTCCTGATGTTCGTCGTCTCCATCGTCGTGATTTTCTGTCTGGACCGCGTGTTCTTCCACACCTCTCTTGGTCGTGCATTTCGCGCAACGTCTGACGATGGTGAGGTTGCGCAACTGATGATGATCGACCGCCGCCATATCACGAGCATGGCCATGGCTCTTTCTCTGGGCGTTGTCGCTATCGCTGGCATATTTCTGGCAATTCGCACCAACTTCGATCCCGCATCCGGACCGACCAGACTGATCTTCGGCTTCGAGGCCGTCATTATCGGAGGTCTCGGCAACCTGTGGGGCACGCTGGCAGGCGGCGTGGTTTTGGGAGTGGCACAGGCCATCGGTGCCCAGATTTCACCAGGCTGGCAAATCCTGGCGGGTCATATCGTCTTCTTCATCATTCTTGCCGTCAGCCCGCGTGGCCTTTTCCCGAAAATGGATTGATCATCATGAGCTTCCAAATCGAACGCTCCACTCCGGCCAGCAGGGCCACATCGGTCGTGGCTCTGTTGCTGCTGGTCATATTGATCGCCGCGCCGTGGCTGACTGGACGGGCCAATATCCGGCTGATGGGCGAAATTTTTTCTTTTCTGGCGCTGGCCAGCCTATGGAATCTTCTTGCTGGCTATTGCGGACTGGTCTCTGTCGGCCAACAGGCGTTCGTCGGCTTTGGCGGCTACATGCTCTTTGCGCTGGCCATTTTTCTGGGTGTGAATCCCATATTGGCGATATTCGTTTCCGGCATTCTGGGCGCGCTCATCTCCATTCCGATCGGGGTTTTGCTGTTTCGGCTGCACGGTGCCTATTTCGCCATCGGCAGCTGGGTGTTTGCCGAAGTCCTTCGCCTGTCTTTTGCGCAAACGTCATCGCTTGGAGGCGGGTCCGGCTCGAGTTTGCCAAGTGCCGTCGTGACCAGCATCGCAAGCAACAGGGAGTGGCGGGAGATTGCCGTCTACTGGACCGGACTGGCGATCGCTGTCGTGGCGTTGCTGTCCGTCGTCCTGCTTTTGAGGTCGAAAACGGGGCTGGCACTGACGGCCTTGAGAGACAGCGAGATTGCCGCAGAAAGCTTGGGAATCAACGCCTGGATGACAAAAATGACCGTCTATGTCTGCGTCGCAGGCCTCACGACCATGGTAGGCTCTTTCATCTTCCTGCAAAAACTGCGCATTTCTCCGGATGCTGCGTTCAGCGTCAATGACTGGACCGCCTACGTCATTTTCATCGCTGTCATAGGTGGCATCGGAACGATAGAGGGACCTATCATCGGTACGCTGGTGTTCTTTCTTCTGCGAGAAACGCTGGCCGACCTCGGCACGACCTATTTGATGATCCTCGGTGCGATGGCCATCATCATCATGTTGAAGGCTCCGCGTGGGATTTGGGGCTGGATCAGCGAACGGACCGGGGCATCGCTTGTCCCAATCCGCAGACGCGTGATGTTCAGGTAGGGCCCGGGATCATTTCTCCGTTGCAAAATGAGCGACGAGTTCTGCCGTGTTTTTAAGTCCGGCTGCTTTCATCAGCCGTGCGCGATGCGACTCGATGGTTCTGGCCGATAAGCCCAGTTCTGCGGCAATAGTCGCATTCGTTTTTCCCTGCGCGATGAGCGTCACGATCTGTCGCTGGCGATCGGTCAGCGTAAGGCGTTGCTGGGCAACGGGTCGGGCCAGGGGCTGGAAGCAGTATAAGGCTTGAGCGAAAGGGTCTTTTGCATGACGCGTTCGTCCGTGAACCTGACACCAGAACCGCCTGCCGTCGCTCGCCGTCATGATGCGTTCGTCATAATAGACCTTGCCACCGGGCAGATGGGCTTTCCACATGCGTCCTGTGCGCACGAAGTCGGCATGCTTGGGATAGAGGCGGGCAAAACTCTCATCGATCAGATCAAGCCGCAGGTAACCGAAAAGCCTGGCAAATTCCTCGTTGCAATCACGGATGATGCGGTGCGTGGCATAGACCATGGGCACCGGTATCTCTCTCAGCAAAAAGCGATTATCCTGGCCGTCTTCCGTCATCTGTTGCTCCCCCCGTTGCCGTATAAATACGGCTAACCGGTGCAACTGATCAAGCTTACTTTTAAAGAGCCATCGCGCATTTTAGCGGCGGAGAAGGAGGAGATATGAGGAAACTGAAAGCAACGGCGGCAGAAGCTCTGGCGGATGTCTTGTCAGACGGCATGACCGTGATGTCCGGCGGGTTCGGACTGTGCGGAATACCCACCAGCCTGATCGAGGCCATTCGCCTGTCTGGCGTGAAAGACCTGACGGTCATTTCCAATAATGCGGGCGTCGATGGGTACGGCCTTGGCATTCTGCTGGAAACGAAACAGATCCGAAAGATGGTTTCGTCCTATGTGGGCGAGAACAAGCTGTTTGCCGAGCAGTTTCTGTCAGGCACTCTCGAGCTCGAATTCAATCCGCAAGGCACGCTGGCAGAACGCATTCGCGCCGGTGGCGCGGGCATTCCGGCCTTCTACACCAAAACCGGGGTCGGCACCCTCATCGCGGAGGGCAAGGAGGTTCGCCGCTTCGGCGAAAGTGATTATGTGATGGAGACCGGGCTGGTTGCGGATCTCGCCATCATCCACGCCTTCAAGGCGGATAGCGAAGGCAATCTCGTCTACCGCAAGACCGCGCGCAATTTCAATCCGGTCATGGCGACGGCTGCAAAGCTCACGGTTGCCGAAGTCGAGCACATCGTGCCTGCGGGTGAAATCGACCCGGACCACGTTCATACGCCGGGAATTTTTGTTCAGCGCATCGTCCACGTCCCCAATCCGGAAAAACGGATCGAGCAACGTACCACGCGGACCAGAGCGCAGAAGGAGACCGCATAAGATGGCCTGGACACGCGAACAGATGGCAGCACGGGCTGCAAGGGAATTGCAGGACGGCTTTTACGTCAATCTCGGCATCGGCATTCCCACGCTGGTTGCGAACTACATTCCTGAGGGAATGGAGGTAACGCTGCAAAGCGAAAACGGAATGCTGGGTATGGGGCCTTTCCCCTTCGAGGGAGAGGAAGACGCCGATCTCATCAATGCGGGCAAGCAGACGATCACGGAACTTGCCAAAACCAGCTATTTCTCCTCCGCCGATAGTTTTGCGATGGTGCGCGGTGGCCATATCGACCTGTCGATCCTCGGCGCCATGCAGGTCTCGGAAAGTGGCGATCTCGCCAACTGGATGATACCCGGAAAGATGGTCAAAGGCATGGGTGGGGCCATGGATCTCGTGGCTGGCGTCAAACGCGTCGTTGTCGTCATGGAGCATGAGGCCAAGGGTGAGCCGAAGTTGCTCAAACATTGCAATCTCCCGCTGACGGGTCAGCGTGTGGCCGATCTCGTTATCACCGATCTCGGGGTCTTCACCGTTGCTCGTCAGGGGCCATCCAGGCTGACACTCATCCAGCTGGCCGATGGTGTTACCGTCGAGGAAATCAGAAAAAAAACGGATGCGCCTTTCGAGGTTGCTCTGGAAGGAGCTGTGTCATGAGTGGGATCGTCATCGTAGCAGCCAGCCGCACGGCGGTTGGCAGTTTCATGGGCTCTTTTGCAGCAACGCCTGCCCATGAGCTGGGGGCGGCTGTTATATCCAGCCTCCTCGCCAAGACGGGAGTAGCCCCGGAGGCCGTCGATGAAGTCATTCTCGGTCAGGTTCTGACGGCGGGGCAGGGGCAGAACCCAGCCAGGCAGGCTGCGATTAAAGCCGGCCTGTCAGAGCAGGCAACCGCTTTCGGGATCAATCAGGTCTGCGGTTCCGGTCTGCGGGCGGTTGCTCTTGGGGCGCAACAGATTTCCAGTGGTGACGCGACGATCATCGTCGCCGGCGGACAGGAATCCATGTCGCTCTCGCCGCATTGTCAGAACCTGCGCACGCCTGCGAAAATGGGCTCCGTCACCCTTCAGGATACCATGCTGGTCGATGGCCTGACAGATGCATTCAATGGCTATCACATGGGTATAACGGCTGAAAACGTGGCTGCTGCTTTCGGCATAACGCGTGAGCAGCAGGATGCCTTTGCCTACGAGTCACAGCGCAAGGCGGCTGCTGCGCAGGCTGCGGGCCACTTCAAGGACGAGATCACGCCCTTTACGATCGAAAGCCGTAAAGGGTCCGTTGTCATCGACCGCGATGAGTACATTCGCGCCGATGCCAGTCCGGAAAAATTCGCAGCTCTGCGCCCCGCCTTTGCCAAGGACGGCTCGGTCACGGCCGGTAACGCTTCCGGGCTCAATGACGGTGCAGCAGCCGTTCTTCTGATGTCGGAAGACGAAGCGCAAAGGCGAGGACTTCCTGTTCTGGCGCGGATCGCCTCCTGGGCAACGGCGGGTGTCGATCCAAAGCTCATGGGCACGGGCCCAATTCCCGCATCGCGAAAGGCCTTGCAAAAAGCTGGCTGGACGTCGGGCGATCTGGATCTGATCGAGGCAAACGAGGCCTTTGCTGCGCAGGCCTGCGCTGTGCTGAAAGACATGGAATGGGACCCAAATCGGGTCAATGTCAACGGAGGCGCGATTGCCATCGGCCATCCCATCGGAGCGTCCGGCGCAAGAGTGCTCGTGACGCTTCTGCATGAAATGCAGCGCCGCAAGGCTCGAAAGGGCCTCGCCACGCTGTGCATTGGCGGCGGAATGGGCATAGCCATGTGCCTCGAGATGGCAGCGTAACGAACGCCACCTGCCAAGCGCATGACGATTGATGAAATCGCAGAATGCGGTTGGCGGGTCTGTCGGGTTTACGATCCCGCCCGTTTATGGTGAAGGCGCTGGCGTCGGTGTGACGCCAGCGCCGAAGGTTTCATGAAGAGCCGGTGCGCCGGGCTTATTGTGCAAGCTTTGCCTTGAGCGTATCGAAAATCTTCTGCCTGTCGTCACCGCCTTTGATCCAGGCCTGCACGACGGGCTGCATCGTCTTTTCCCATTCTGCATGCTGTGCCTCGTCGGGCGTGATGATGGTGCCGCCGGTGCGCTTGACCAGTGCGACGCCGTCGTCGCTGGCCTTCTGCCAGACGGTGCCGAGCGTTTTCGTCAGCACCGCGCCGGAATTGATTTCGATGGCGTGGCGGGCGGCTTCCGGCAGGGAATCGAAACGGGCCTGTGACATGAAGACGGGTGTGAACGAGCCACCCAATGGCACCATCGTGTAGTATTTGCCGATTTCGTAAAGCCTGAAGGGTGGAACGCCGGTCATGTGGGTGATCACGCCATCGACCACGCCGCGTTCCATCGGCTGATACATGTTGAAGGCCTCGAGATTGATCATGGCCGCACCGGTGGCGTCCAGGATGGATGCCTTCATTCTGCCGCCGGCACCAATCTTCAGACCGACCGTGTCGGATGGCAGCTTTACGGGCTTTTCGGTCGTCATCAGCATGGCGGCCGTCGGCGTGCCGATGGCCAGCAGTTTCAGACCGGCGAAGTCGCGGTCGAACAGGCCTTCCTCATACATCGACCACAGCGCGTCCGACGCCTTGACGGCATCGTCACCGACCAGCGATGGCAGATACGTTACGTCGGCCTGCGGAAACCTGCCTGGATAATAGGAGGTAATGTCCATTGCGATGTCGGCGGCACCGCTCTCGACGATATCGACGAACTGCCCGGCCCTTCCCAGCGCTCCGGCAAAGTACATTTTGACGTTGAGCGTGCCTTGGGAATCTTCGGTGACTTTTTTGGCCCAGGGGATCAGCGCTTTGGAATTGTAGAACACCTGCGCCGACGACGAGACGGCAAATCGCAGTTCGATCGGCTCGGCATGCGCGACCGAGCCGAGGCAAGCCGCAAGCAGCATGGATATCAATAGAACGCGTCTTTTCATCATTTTCCTCCCATGATGATTTTGGCGATGCCTCTCATGCAAGACGTGACGTCAGCCCCGTTGTGCAAAGGCACCGAACGCCGAAAGGCGCTGGGTGATGAACTCGGCTGTCGCGGTGTCTGTAACCGCGCTGAGATCGGGTGCCATCTTCCCTTTGATCTGGGTGATCTGGACTTCCGGGCGCGCCAGAATACGGCAATCCAGCGCATGCAGGACGTTGCGGATCGGTGGGTGTGCCCGTGCGCCACCCAAAAGGCCGGGCGAGCAGGTAAACAGCGTCACCGGTTTTTCCGCAAGCGGATTGGGGTTGAGACGCGAGAGCCAGTCCAGGGCGTTTTTCAAAGCGCCGGGAATGGACCAGTTATACTCGGGCGATATGATGATGACGCCATCGACGGCTGCGATACGCTCGGCCAGTTCTGTCAGCGCCGCAGGCGCACCTGTTTCATCCAGAATATCCTGATTGAAAAGGGGAAGATCACCAATTGACGGCAATTGCTCAATAGTGATGTTGGCGGGTGCCAGGCTCTCAAGGCAGTTTCCCAGCGCACGGCTAAAGGATTGCTTGCGCAGACTGCCTGCAATGACGCCAAATCTCAGTTTCTTTTCCATTTCAACTCTCCAGTCGGTCTTGGCAGCGCCTGTGGCGGCTGCCCAAATTGGGTATTGTCGGGCGCGCTAACGCGTTCCGGGCAGCCACAGCGTGATGAACGGGAATGCGATCAGCAGCACGATCTTGAACAGGTCCGCCAGAATGAACGGGGCCACGCCGCGATAGATTTCCGGCAGGGTAAGCTTCGGATCGATCGACTTCATGATGAACAGGTTGAGACCGAATGGTGGTGTGATCAACCCTGTCTCGACGAGGCAGATCGTCAGGATCGCCCACCATACGGGGTCTAGTCCAAGCTGGTGGATCAACGGCAGAAACACCGGCACTGTGATGATCATGATGGCGTTGCTATCCATGACGGTGCCGAGCACCAGATACATGACCACGATCATCACAACGATGAGCATAGGCTCTTGCGTGACGGAGGTCATGATGTGCACGAACAAATCCGGCAGGCCGGAAATGCCCATCAGGAATGAGAAGCTGACTGCACCGAAAATCAAGGGGTAGATCAGCGCCACCGTTGCGGTCGTCTCACGCATCACGTCCCAGATGGTGTCGCGTCTGACGGCCCCTTTTATCACGGCGACGGTAAAAGCGCCGATGACGCCAACGGAAGCCGCTTCGACTTCGGTAAATATGCCGGTGTAGATGCCGCCGATCACCGAGCCGATCAGCAGGATGGCTTTCCAGGAAGCGGTAAGCGAAAAGGCGATCTCACGACCGGTCGAACGGGAGCCGGGTGGCCCGAGTTCGGGACGGAAGTGAGTGATGATCATGATGGCGACGATATAGAGGATCGTCGTCAGGATCGCCGGTCCAATGCTGGCGATGAACAGCGTCCCGACGGACTCCTCAGACAGGAGTGCGTAGATCACGATGAGGGTGGAAGGCGGTACGAGCTGTCCGAGCGGGCCTCCGGCTGCAACCGTCCCGGCCGCAAGCGAGCGACTGTATTTGCGCGATTCCATTTCTGGCAGCGCCACTTTGCCGATGGTGACAGAAGTGGCGAGGGAGGAGCCCGTCAGCGCCCCAAACCCGGCCGATCCAAGAACCGTTGCTATGGCGAGACCACCGCGAAGATGCCCGATCAGGGCGTGCGCACAGCGATAAATCTCACCCGACATGCCAGCAATCGTTGCGAAGGAGCCCATCAGAAGAAACAGCGGCAGAACGGCGAGGCTGTCGTTGAACAGCATCTCATGCACCTTGATGCCGAACATCGTCAGCCCGGGGCCGTTGCCCAGCAGGATCACGCTGCCCAACAGACCGGAAAGGCCCATTGCCGAGGCAACCGGGATCGTCAGAAGAACCGATGCCAGAACGAGGCCGAAACAGGCAAGCGCCAGATCGGCAGAAGGCATTTCGATGAGCCACAGCAGGAAAGCGCTGATGGACGGCCACCAGATGATGGCGATGGCCGCCAGGCAGACAATTACGGTCGAAACGATCGTTGAGATGCGCCGATTGAGTTGAAATGCATCGGCAACGGTGCGCGTGATGGGAACGATCTGCGCCAGAACTGCCAGTGACAAAAGGGTGGTCGTCACCTTCAGCATGGTGCCGGTCGGCAGCATGAGAATGGATGTCGTGCTGCCCAGTTCGCTCGCTCTGGCCGCCAGCGCCCATAATCTTGCCGTCACCAGCGCGAAAAAGAGAAACAGCGCCGAGGCGCTCAGAACCCGAAGCCAGGCAAATGCGATTTTGGGGACAAGGCCTTCCAGGGCGTTGATGGTGATGTTCACCCGGCCCATGACCCCGGCTGGAATGCAGGCCGCAACCCCCAGCGCCATCAGCGGCTGGGTGATTTCGTTGAGGCCACGGATCGGGCTGTGGAAGAGTTCACGCAGCACCACATCCGCAACGGTGATCACGGCAACAGCCACGATCGCCAGAACACCGAACGCGGCAATACGCTCCGTCACAGCCAAGGCTGTACGGTCGACCCGGGCAAGCATCATTTTGGTTCCTCCTAAGTCCTCTCAGGGAAGGCGGCGCTGGCAGAGAACTGCAAAGCTTTGGGCCGCATACCCGTCTCCCTTTTCAGTCTGACCGTGACGCTGTCGAAGGAGAGCGTCACGTTGGCGCTTTGACTGGCGGAACAGATCGCCTGTCTTTAAAACCCGCAGGGGATCACTCCTCCACTCCTTTGGGCTTTCATATTCGGTCCGGCTTTTCATATGACCCGGACGCGCCATCATCTCAGCAGGCGTCAGAGCGCCGCAAAGGGATGGAAATGCTGCCGCCATTCCAGGGGGGCGGGAGAACCCCAGACGTTCATTTCTCTGACATTGCCGGGTCTTTCGAGATTGGTGATGACGCGCGGCTTGAAATATTTCTCGTCGGCAATCGACGCCATCGGGCCAGAGCATTCCACCATCGCGCCGCTCGTGTCGAGATAGTAGGCATAAGTATTGTCGCCCGGACGGTGGCGTCCCGGTCCCCACAGGACCTGACGATCCTTCCGGTCGAGAAGGTCGCCCAGACGGCAGTACATGTTGAATTCCACGAATTCGAAGGAATAGTGGTGCAGCCCCGGACCCTGGCCTTTGACGAGACCGATAACGTGATGCTGGCGATTGCCGCCATAAAGCCAGGTCAGCGAATTGTCGACCATCTTTTCGGCCAGGCGCAGATCGCCGATCAAATTCAACTGCGCGAATGTCGCCAGAGGGTTCGGCGTCAGAATGTTCATGTGATCCAGTCGGCGCGGGCCGACGCCGAGCGTGTCTTGGCGTGGCTGGAAAATCGAGTCACGGATAGGCGTGTGGATTTCGAAGCGCAGACCTTCCGGTGTGGTGAAGGTTACGCCATCATCCATGCAGTCGAGGCTGGGACCATCGGCAACGATGGTGCAGCCTGCCTCTTCGATCCGGGAAGCTGCGCTTCGCACGTCCTCGGCGGTAAGTGCTTCTAGACCGATCGTGTGCGTGGAATTCTCTCCCGCGTCGATGACGACGAGTTCCGCTGCGCGGCCATTGGATGACAACCATGTTTGATTGCCGGTTTGACGGGTCACATGAAGTCCCAAAATATCTGTGGAATCGCGAACCAATGCCTCCGCATCCTTCGCGTTAATCTTCAAATGTCCCGTTGCGTGAACGATCTGGGCCATGCAACTCCTCCGCTGAACTGGCATAAAAAACGTCTATGAAAAGGCATAATCCGCACGAATGAGAAAATCAAGAAATTTCGAAAAAATTCTATATTGCGAAATTATTGATCTTTATAGTTTTGATTTTGCTGCAATGCGTTCTGCCTCCATAAGTTGAAATATGCGAAAAAACTTGAATTTTGCGAAATTTTCGATTATTATCTGTGGGTAACGTCTCGCTTGGAATCGCCGAGCCCATATTAGCCAGAGAAGGGAATGGTCCAGCATGAAAACCAAGGGAGAAACCCGTGCAGGAGACGTCCTGCTTCGCATTCGTGATGACATCCTGAGCTGTCGTTTGACCCCCGGTGAAAAGTTGCGCTTCGAAATCCTCAAGGATCGTTATGAGGTCAGCTTCTCGACGCTTCGCGAAGCGCTGGCAAGGCTGTCTGAAGAGGGGCTTGTCCTGTCTGAGGGGCAAAGAGGCTTTGCGGTTGCACCTGTATCCATTGCGGATCTCGAGGATCTGACGAATGCGCGCGTGCTTCTGGACCGTGAGTTGATGCGCCTGTCCATGCAATATGGCGATGACAGCTGGGAAGCCGGTATTCTGGCGGTCTTCCACCGGATGGAAAGGCTTCAGGAGAGACTGGGCGACAATTATCAGGCCGATGCTGAGTGGACGATGCTGCACAGCAAGTTCCACACGTCGCTGGTCAGCGCCTGCCGTTCGCCTCTGCTGCTGGAAATCCGGCAGAAACTGTTCGACAGGGCGCACCGCTACCGGCGCATGTCGGCGCAGTTCCGCACGAGCTGGCGTCCGAAAGAAGCCGAACACAAGATCATCCGCGATGCGGTGCTGGATCGTTCGCCGGAAGCTCTCGATCTGATCGAGCGTCACATTCGGGAAACGACAGAAAACGTTTTAAGCTCTGCGTCGCATCTGTTCTCTGCAGATGCCGGCGTGAAAGCAGCCTGACATAAAGAGGCCGGCCCGCGTTGCGCAGGCCGGCCTCTCTCAAGGGGTGAAGATCAACCCGTCACGCCTTCCGGCAATACGCGCGCAGCACTCCAGTGCTGGTGGACGCGGTCCTGCTTTTCGGCGGCATCTGTAATCGCCAATGCGAGATCCTCGACGGAAATGCCTGCAGGCTGTCCGTCTTCGACGGGTAGCAAATCGATCGTCGTGCGATATCGCCCTGTCACCTCGGGCTGGCCGAGCAACCATGGTGGCGATACGAAGCTCCACCGCAGGCTGAGGTCACTTTCGAACAGTTCGAGTTGGGCGCGACCGCCCATGCCTTTACCGAAAATCTTGTCTATTTCCCGATACCAGGTCTCGATGATCTCGCCCGTGAAATTGGCGTAGCGATCCTTGGAGGGATCAGCCAGAATCCGGTCGCGCTGTTCTCCCATTTCCTTGAAGGCGGGCACGCCGCCGCTCAAGATATGAAGGCGGTGCCAGTGAGCCGGCTCGGCGGCATTGAAGAACCAGTGCGGCCATTGCGGGTCTTCGAACATCTGGAACCCGCGTGGGGTCCAAAGGCTGGAGGCTCCTCCGATGTTGAGGAAATAGGCATCGGGAATGACTGCCTTGAACGCCCGCTTGATCCGCCAGGCCGCTTCCACCAACTGCGTATATCCAAGATAGCTGTTATCTTTCGGCGCGAAGGCGACCACGATTGCCTCATGACCGGCAATCGCCTCCTGCAATTCGGGAAAACGAAACAGGTCCGCTTTCTTGCGCGTCAGCAGCGGATGGTCTGCAATGCTTTCGGTATTGCGGGCAATGGCCGTTACCGCGTGTCCACGCTCGAGAAGCAGGCGTGTTACATGGGCGCCAATCGTTCCGGTGGCTCCGATTACTGCGATTTTCAAGATGTCCTCCATCATCATGCCTTGCCGTCCGGCAAGGCCTTTATTGTCAGTGCAGCTTCGGCGTGGCTTATCCGGTCACGGGCAAAAGCAGATGTGAATCATAATCGGGGCCGGTATGGATCACATGGCGACCGCGATTGATCGTGTCGGGGCCAGCAAGACCCGGAAACTCAAGGCCGGAGACCTTATGTCCAGCCACCACCAGCTGGATTTGCTGGCCAGCCGACCAGCGCATGCCAAGCGGCCATATCTGGATATCGACCGCAACAACCTCACCCGGAGTCAGTTTTTCGACGCGGTCGAAGGTATGGTACGGAATGGCTGGGCCAGACAGTTTCGGATCGGTCGCCCGCAAGGAGGCGCGCTGAATGCCCTTGGCGCCGGAAAACACCACCATACCGGATTGGTTTTCAGGGTTTTCCGGCGGTTCATCGCGGGATTTCCCCGGTGGCAGGAAGGTCCAGCAGCCGAGATGTTTTCCATCGGCATCGAGTTTTCGAACCTCTGCATAAAGATCGAGATCGTCGGCTTCCAGCGCTTCCACCCACAGACGCAGCTTGATGTAGCCGACGATTTCGGTGTCTCGCTCGAACCGGTGGGTAAAGACCGCACGCCCGGCCTTGTCGACAGGATCATAATCGACCGAGCCTGCCTTTTGCGGTTTGTCGAGTGCCATCGATCCGGATGTCGCATCGAGATAAAGCGGTGTGTATTGTGTATTGGCCAGCGGAAAGTCGGCTTCCGGTCTGTCGACCGTGTCTTTGCCGCCGGGGTCCAGCACGGCCAGCCGCACCTTCGGCACCGCATCCCATCCATTGTCGACGTCTTTCAGGAAGCGATCGAAGAACCGGCGCAAATCCTCGAACTCGGTGTAGTAGTCATTCCATTCATGGCTGTTGTGCACCCGCATCCATTTCTTCTGCGAGGCGATGCCGCGCCAGCCGTTGAAGGTGCCGACGGCATGGATGAGGTTCGTCCAGCTGGAGATGACATAGGTCGGCACGTCGATGCTGGCGAGGTCCGGTATCTTGTCTTGCCAGTATTCGTTCATCAGTGGATTGGCACGCACCATCGCCGGTATGTCTTCGACCCCACCGCCGCCCGAGAACTTGGACAGCATGTGATCGTTGAACCCGGTGTCGGGGATGCCGCCGCGTACGACGTCTGTCCGGTAGAGGTCGGTCCAGCCTTCGCAAGGCGAGATGGCTGCCAGATGCGGTGGCTTTTCTGCGGCAATGAACCATTGCACGATGGCAAGCCACGATGTTCCCGTCAGACCAACCTTGCCATTGCTCCATGGCTGGCGGGCGATCCATTCGACGAGGTCATGACCGTCCCGGCCTTCCTGGCGGCCCCAGCAATGAATGTCGCCCTCACTGCTCATTACACCGCGGGCATCGACGTTGACGACAGCGTAGCCATGCTGGCACCAGTAGCCCGGATCGACGCCTTCGAACATTTCCAGCCCCGAAAGCGCGCTTACCGGAACGCCGCCGCGAAACGGCAGGTCTTCAAAGGTAATCGCACCCCCGCCCTGTTTGCCGTAAGGCCCCCAGTTTACCAGCGCCGGCAGCGATTGATCATGGCCCACCGGCCTGAAGATATCGACATAGATATGCTTGCCGTCCCGCATTTCGACCGCGACGTCCTGATCCATCACGATATCGCATGTCAGTGAAAGCGCCCCTTCGCGCACCTGCGTTCCGGCGCGGAATGTCTTTTGAAGAGGGCGAAAGCCGGGGTAGCGCGCATCCGGATGGTCAGCCGGGCGCGCTTTTCGGAATACTCTTTGAATGCCGATATCTTGCTGTGTCATTCGATAACTCAACCTCCTCATTGGGTGACGTGCCGTTCATGACTGTCGGCGTCACTCCATATGCCTGCCGTAAAAATCTGACCGCAAATCATCGCTTCGCCGGAAGGGCGATCCGATAGCGTCTTTGCGTGACGCACAATGTGACTTGGAACAACCGCCGCGCCTCCCAGCACGACTCGGATTCATTTTTAAATCATCAGGCGGATGCCGAGAATGGACCGGCCATGATTAAAAAATATCCGTCATAAAAAATTTTGTCTAGCATAAATTTAATTTTCGAAATAATTAGTTTATAACGAAATTTGAGAAACGCATATGCCGGGCATCTCTGTCTGGCTGGCGAAGGGAGCGAATGATGGTTGAACTTGCATGCAGAAAGATCGCGGTCTTTGTGGAAGATATCTGGCACGATGGCGGAAAGCCGGTTGAGCATCCGCTTCGCAAGGGTGCCGCCGCGGCAATCGTCGCCAACCCCTATGCAGGCCGTTACGTCGAAGACCTTTCCGACTGGATGAAAGCACTCGAGGAGCTCGGTGCGACGCTGGCCCGGCGCCTGCTGGATGCGCTGGAACTGGAAGGCAGCGCGATCGAATCCTTCGGCAAAGGCACGATTGTCGGCATCAACGGCGATATCGAGACCGGCGCGGCCTGGCATGCACCGGGCGGCGCTGCCATCAAGAAACTGCTGGGCGTGCGTGGCTTCGTCTCCGCTGGCCAGATCATCGGCAACGCCGGAGATCGGCTGCATATCCCGCTTGTCAGCGTCCACAGCCCGTGGGTTCGCAGCCATTTCGATGGAATCGATATCAGCGTCGCCGACGGCCCCCGTCCCAACGAGGTGCTCTTTGCCCTGGCCATGTCCAACGGCGGCAGAGTTCATGCGCGCCTGGGCGGCCTGACATTTGCGGAAGGCGAGCGCGGCGAAGGCCCGAAATTCTGACCATTCACAGACGAACAGCTTTTGGAGGACCGATACAATGAAATTTGTCAGCTATGAAACGCAGGGGCAGGCCAGCTTCGGGCTTGTCCGGGATAACAAGATCATCGATTTGAAGGCGCGCCTGAACGGGTCCGTTCCCGATCTGAAGGCCTTCATCGCACATGATGACTGGCGCAAGATCGCCGAGGATGCGCTTGCGTCGGCAAGCGGTGAGGCGGATTTCGACAGCGTCACGCTTTTGCCCGTCATCCCCAATCCTGAGAAGATTTTGTGTGTAGCGCTCAACTACGGCGACCATGTCGCCGAGGCCAATGCGCATCTTCCCGGCGGTCGCGAAACACCGAAATACCCGATGATGTTTGCCCGCATGGCCGACACACTGTTGGGCCACCGCGGCGATATCGTGCGCCCCAAGGCGTCGAGCGATCTTGATTATGAAGCCGAGCTGCTGGTGGTGATCGGCAAGAACGTGCCCCGTTACGTCAAGCAGGAAGACGCCCTGCAATATGTGTTCGGCTATAGCGCCATGAATGAGGGAAGCATTCGAGACTACCAGTTTCACTCCCGCAATCTGACGCCGGGCAAGAACTTTTATCGCACCGGCGGCGTCGGCCCCTGGCTGGTCACCGCAGACGAGATTGCCGACCCGCAGGCGCTGGATATCGAATTCCGCCTGAACGGCACGGTGCTTCAGAAGGCCAGCACCAGCGATATGATCTTCCCGGTTGACAAGCTGATCAGTTACATCTCCGAATGGCTTCCGCTGAAGCCGGGTGACGTGATCGCCAGCGGTACGATGGGTGGCGTCGGCTTTACCCGCAAACCGCCGATTTTCATGAAGCCGGGCGACACCGCCGAAGTCGAAATCAGCGGTATCGGCGTCTTGACGAACGGTATTGTCGACGAGGTATAACAGTCCCATGCGCACTCGCCTTCCATGTCCGTTCAGCCATCACATGTGGAGCGAGTGCGCAATCCCGACAGTCGATGCGACGATGTCGGGTCCTTGTCTGGAATTTCATGCATGACGACGTTCTTTCCGCGCCGGGCGCTTGGCTCCATCCTCAATCTGGATGACTTCGAACATGCAGCCCGACGCCATTTGCCCAAGCCCGTCTTTGCCTATGTTGCGGGCGGCAGCGAAGACAATCAGAGCCTTGACGACAATAGAAGGTCATTCCGCGATATTGCCCTGATGCCGCGCGTCCTGCGTGATGTCAGCCAGCGCGCACCGATCACATCGCTGTTCGGACAGACGTTTTCCGCCCCCTTCGGTATTGCGCCCATGGGTCTCAGCGCCCTTTCGGCCTATCGCGGCGATATCGTGCAGGCTCGGGCGGCTCGAGCGCTCAGCATTCCGGCAATCATGTCGGGTTCCTCGCTGATCCGTCTCGAAGACGTGGCGCGCGAAGCGCCGGGCACGTGGTTTCAGGCCTATGTGCCGCCCACGCGGGAGCGCACCGAAGCGCTGATCCAGCGGATCGAAGCGGCGGGCTTCACCACGCTCGTCATTACCGTCGATGTCAGTGTTCTTCCAAACCGGGAAAACAACATTCGCGCCGGTTTCAAGACGCCGCTCGCCCCCGATCTCGCACTGCTGTGGCAGGGCATTTCTCATCCGGGCTGGACCATCAACACCGCCTTTCGCACGCTTTTGCATCACGGCGTTCCGCACTTCGAAAACAACGAGGCGACACGCGGCGTGCCGATCGTCTCCCGCAACGTTTCGCGAGAGACGGGCGGTCGGGACTGGCTGTCATGGGACGATCTGCATCGCCTGCGCGAACGCTGGAAAGGAAAGCTGGTCGTCAAGGGCGTGCTGCATCCAGACGATGTCGGCATGGCAGCCAGGGCGGGCGTCGATGCGATCATCCTGTCCAATCATGGCGGCAGACAATTGGATGGCTCTCCTTCGGCCATGCGTGTGCTGCCCGCTGCGGTCGCGGCAGCCGGAGACATGCCGGTCATGATCGATGGCGGCTTCCGGCGCGGTACCGACATCATCAAGGCGCTGGCGTTAGGCGCGGCTTTCGTCTGGCTTGGCCGCCCGTTCAATTATGCCGCCAGCATTGCGGGCGAGGCAGGGGTCGCCCATGCCTACACCCTCTTGCGAAACGAGATCCTGACCGACATGGCTCTGGTCGGTGTCAGCACCCTTCAGCAGTTGACCAGAGACCATGTGACGCGGAGCGGGTGGCCGTTTCAGGAGCGAGCCACGCAATAGCCCGTCGATGCGTTGATCTCAGCGTCTTCTTGGGCAAACCACAAGCTTGGCACCGGTATTGTCGACGCCAGTTTCAGTTCGCCTTTGCTCCAGAATCAAGCGGCCTGCCTCTGCCAGGACGGGAAGGGGTCGGGAAGATCCTGCCACAGCTCCGGTCGGAACTTTGCACTGTCGATCAGGCATGCGTCCAGCTCTGCCCGGATCGTCGCCTCATCCATCGGGTCGGCGCCGATGAACACGATCTCCTGACGACGGTCGCCCCAGACCGGGTCCAGATATGGCTTCATCATCTTTTTGAAACCGGGGTCCTTGGGCCAACGATCCCTGGGTATCGACGTCCACCAGAGCCCCATTTTCTGTGTCCGCACCAAGGCACCTGCCTGACTGATTTCGCCGACATGGTCAGGTCGGGTGGCAAGCCAGAAGAACCCTTTGGCCCGCACGACGCCGGGCCATGGGCGGTTGATGAAAGACTGGAACCTGGAAGGGTCGAACGGCCTCTTCGTCCGGTAGACGAAGGACCGGATGCCGTACTCTTCCGTTTCCGGAACATGATCGGCAAAGCCGTGCAGTTCCTTGAACCACAGTGGATGCGTTTCCGCTTTTGCGAAATCGAAACGTCCCGTGCCCAGCACGTCCCTCAGATCAACGCGACCGAAATCAGCCTCGATCAGCCTGGCGTCGGGGTTGAGACCCACGATGATTTTACGGGCTGCATCGCATTGTTGGGCGGTGGCGGTGCTGACCTTGTTGAGAATGACCACATCGGCGAACTCGATCTGCTCGACCAGGAGATCGACGAGTGTGCGGTTATCGTCCTCTCCTGCGGTTTCACCGCGATCAGCAAGAAAGTCGATGGAGCTATAGTCCTTGAGCAGGTTTGCCGCATCCACGACGGTCACCATCGTATCGAGTTTCGCGACATCTGCGAGACTACGGCCATTCTCATCGCGGAAGTCGAAAGTGGCTGCAACGGGAAGCGGTTCTGCGATACCGGTGGATTCGATCAGGAGATAGTCGAAGCGACCCTGCTCTGCCAGAGTTCGTACCTCCTGCAGCAGGTCATCACGAAGCGTGCAGCAGATACAGCCGTTGGTCATCTCCACCAGCTGTTCCTGCGTTCTCGACAGATTGGCCCCACCATCACGCACCAGTGTCGCGTCGATGTTCACCTCGCTCATGTCGTTGACGATGAGCGCCACGCGAAGACCATCGCGATTGGCAAGAATGTGGTTGAGCAATGTCGTCTTGCCGGCTCCCAGAAAGCCGGACAGCACCGTTACCGGTAATTTCGTAGTCATGTGGTTCTCCATGGATCGTAAAGAATGTCGAAGGCGTGGACCGCCGCAAGCAGAGCATCGCGGCTCATCACACGGCTGTTCCACAGCCGGATCGTCCGGTACGCCTCGCTGTGAAATCTCTTGGCAGCGTTGGACGAAGCGGTGTCCGGCTACGAATGTGTCGTGGCTACCGTGTCCGTGCGGGCAAAGTGGCTGAGCCGTGAGGAATGCGCCGACATCGAAAGGAAAAGGTCGTAACCAGCCACTTGCAGGATGTTCCCAATCGTTGGTGATACAAATCACTCACTCCCATCAAACCTGTTTCTCAGCGGTTGTTGGCCGCTTTCTGAAACAATATCGTAACGTTATACCAGAACGTATTTGAGTGTAATAACATTACACATGATACGTTTGTCAAGCTCTCCCAGTTGCCCGGCGGCTTGAGGGGAACGTTTTAGGGCTGAAAGATCGCGATAACGCCAAGACGGTCGGCAAGCTGTTTGCAGAAGCTGATCAGGGTTCGGAGACCGAAGCGCTCGCTCGTCGTCAGCCTGTTCAGCGCCGCCCGCAAAGGCCTCTGTCGGTCTAGATGCAGCGGGGATGATCGACGGACTCGGTGTGACTCGCATCCCCATGATCGATGAGGCGCGCTAAGGGCAGCGCCGGAGCCAGGGTGGCGGGAAGCTTTATTCTCCGTCGGCTTTGTATTTGGTAAGCGCTTCGGCAGGCAGGTATCTCTGTTCCAGTTCCACAACTTTTTGGAACCCCGTCAGTTCAAGAAAGCCGAAATCGACCAGCGGGTGCCCCTTGTTGGCGTCCAGAAGTTCATTATAGGCATCGACGCCGCGGCTCTGGTAGTCCTTGATAAAGCTGTGCAACGCCATGGACGCCACGACATTCATCTTGAACGATTGGGTCAGCAGGCCAAATTCCGCATATTCCGCTGCCGTCAATCGAGGGCGAATACTGTGGACGACGGCTTTCAGTGGAAAGTCCGGGAATGCGTTGCGCACGGCGCGAAGTTCGTCGCGGGATTTCAGCGCGACGACCATCAGAACATCCGCACCTGCCTCGATATAGGCGTGGCCGCGTCTGATGACCTCGTCGAGGCTTCCGCCCACCGCATTGCGCGCGTCGGTCCTGGCCATCATGACGACATCCGGATCAAGCTTGTCCCGCATGTCCTTGGCGGCCCTGAGCTTGCCGACCATGTCTTCGATCGAGACGACTTCCTTGCCTTCGGTGAACCCGCAACGCTTCGGCGAGGTCTGGTCCTCGATGAAAAAGCCTGCGGCTCCGGCCTTGATGACCTCGCTGACCGTGCGGCTCACTCCAACAGGATTGCCGTATCCCGTGTCGCAGTCCACCACGACCGGGATCGAGACGGAGTTGCAAACGCGCTTGGCTGCCTCGATCACTTCGGTCATGCTCAGCAGGCCCGCATCAGGCAGGCCGAACAGCTCCGTCGAAACCGCGGACCCTGACATGGTGAAAAGCCTTACACCAAGGGATTCTGCAATCTGCGCATGTTGAGGCGTCGAACCGGATACGGATGTGATTGGAAACTGCTTTTCCGCGATCAAACGGCGTAATTCCGTGCTGGGCCGGATTTTAATGAGATCGTCCCGAAAACGCATGGGAGTGTACCTTTCGCTGATAGTTTGAAACGGCGGTTGTATCGCCAATATTAGGCAGCAACCTCGAAGGTTCTGATTTGGGACGGGGGTATGAGAAGCGTGGCTTCATTACCGTTGAATTCGAGAGAACTCTCGACTTTCAGGACACTGCCGCCGATATCGAAGTTATATTGCCAGCTCGATCCGAAGTAGCTCCTGTTGAGAAGCGTCGCCTTCAAGCGGTTGAGTTCCTTGCCGTCCGGTTCGACACCCAGCCCGGCAATCACAATCTTGTCGGGTCTGATAGCGGCGGATGCCCTTCTGCCCACGCTGATTTTACCGGCATCGGCGACGGCTAGTCGCTGGCCACCGGCCAACTCAAGCACTGGAATGTCCGAGGAGCCTCCGCTCGCGATACCCTCGATGAAATTCACAGACCCGATGAATTCGGCCACGAACGGGTCGCTGGGCCGCTCGTAAAGTTCTCTGGGTGTCCCGATTTGGGCGATCTGGCCCTTGTTGAGAACAACGATCCTGTCGCTCAGGCTCAATGCCTCACCATGATCATGGGTGACATAAATGGTCGTGATGCCGATATCATTGCGAATATCCGCCAGCCAGCTACGGGCACGTTCTCGCAATTTTGCATCGAGGTTGGACAGCGGCTCATCGAGAAGAAGGATTTTGGGTTCATAGACCAGCGTGCGGGCCAGAGCCACGCGCTGCTGCTGCCCACCGGATAGTTCGTGTGGATAGCGCTCGCTCAATGCCTTCATTTCAACCAGTTGAAGTGTCGCCTCAACCCGTTCATGGCGCAGTTTGCGTGCGACTTTTCGCAGCCGCAAAGGAAACTCTACATTTTCGCGCACGGTCATATGCGGCCACAGCGCATAGGACTGGAACACCAGTCCCAGGTTTCTTGCCTCGATCGGCAGGCTGATTTTCTGTCGATCGTCATAGTAGGTCAGGTCACCGCACCGGATGCGCCCGCTGTCGGGAAGAGAAAGGCCAGCAATCAGGTTGAGCGTCGTGGATTTGCCGGAACCGCTGGGGCCGAGCAGGGTGACGAACTCGCCTTCCGCAACTGTGAACGAAACGTTTTCAACGGCGCGGGCCCCTTCGTAGCATTTGGTGACATTTTCGATTTCGAGATAAGACATGGATTATCACCTAGCGCGCGGAGGAGGCGAGAGCAGCAGCTTCAGCCTCGCGATGGTTGGAGGATATCGTGTTGCGCCGCCGGTTCCAGATTGCCAGAATGCCGCGGAAAATACCCATGAACATCAAGGTCATGACAAGCTGGATCGTTGCCAGGGCTGCGACCTGTCCGATCTGCCCCTGCAACCAGCTCTGTAGAAGATTTGTGCCGATGACCTGCGTGGCTGGCGTCACCAGATAGATGGCGATCGAGTATTCCTTGAAAAAGGAAATGAAGGTCAGAGAGAAGGCGACAAGCAGTGATGGTGCCAGCAACGGCAAAACGATGCGGAATGTCGTTGTCGACCAACCGGCGCCGCTCGCACGGGCGCTGGCGTCCAGATCACCACTGATCTGCAGCAGACCCGGAACGATAGCACCGAATGTTTTGGGAATGATCTGGGACGTATAGGCGATGGCAAGCAACCAGATGCTGCCGCTGAGAATGCCAAGCGGCGGAAAGAATATTACCGCATAGAAGACGCCGATCCCCGCGATCAGACCGGGAATGGCGCGTGGTATCATCGCGAGCGTCTCGAGTGTTCTTGCGAATCGAAATTCCGAACGTCGCGCCACGATGGCGACGAGAGCAACAAACAACGTGGCAATCAGGCCGCCGAAGACCGAAATCTTGATCGTGTTCACGATGGGCGTCAAAAACACATCGGACTGAAGAACGAAGGCGAAATTTTCCGTCGTCAACAGTTTCCAGAATGGAATCAGCGGCGTCATGAACGAGGTGCAGGCGCGGATGAAAAGGATGCCTATGGGCATCACGGCGAACAGCACGATGTAGAGCCACGCGATGATGGCCATCGGCCACCGCAGGTAGCCCAATTGAAACGGTTTGAGGTGAGACGCCTTGCCGCCGACCGTGATGTATCGACGATCGTTGCGAAGAATTCGTGACTGGATGAGGATGAGCAGTCCGACGATGGCCAGCAACAGAAGGGATGCCGCAGCGACCAGACCGTGAGAGGGTCGCATCGTCTGCAATCCATTCAGGTAAAGCCAGGGCATGAAGAGATGGATGCCGGCAGGCTCCCCGAACACGAACGGAATGCTGAACATATCGAGCGATGCCGTGAAATTCAAAAGCAGCCCGTAAGTGATCGACGGCATCATCAGCGGAATGGTAATTCGCGAGAAAATAGCGAAAGGGCCAGCGCCGCAGGCGCGCGCGGCTTCCTCCAGTCGCGAATCCATCTTCGCGGTCGCAGCAAGGCAATAGAGAAATGCAAGCGGTGCCTGCGTGGAGGCCGCGACCAGTGACATCCCCAGTAGCGAGTTCAGGTTCCATGGTGCAAAGCCCGCCCATTGCTGCACGAACAGCGTGAGGAAACCGGCGGGACCATAGGCAAGTGACCAGCCGAAGGCGAGAACAAGACTGGAGACGATCAGCGGTGCCAGGGTGCCGACTTGAAGCCATCTCTTGCCCGGCAGATCGGTGCGCCCGACGAGAACGGCCAGGACCAGCCCGATCGCTTGCGAAATGACCGTGGTCAATGCGGCGAACAGCAGGGTGTTCGCAAGGACACTCGGAAACTCTCGGTCTGCAAACAGGTCTACGACATTCTGCAAGGTGAAATGAAGGTCTTTGCCATAGAGCGGCCCGTCCACGAAGGCCTGGATGACGATCGGAATGAGGGGGCCAACCGCCAGCAGGGCGGTGATGATGATCACCGCCCACTGGATCAGGTCGGCCTGAAGGCCATGCCTGTGATGCTTTATGCGTTCCATCTGCCAGCGCCTGCCGATCACTTGCGCGCGAAGGCTTCACGCCATTTCGCAATATAGTCATCGTAGGTTTTGAACTGTGCGGCATCATAGCTTGGCATGATGACGTTCTTCTCGCCGACCTCTTCGACGATCGACGTGAGCGTATAGTCACCGTTGACATCGGACTTCTTCACGTCAGAGCGCAGCGGCGTTCGACCGCCTTCGACCAACCCCACCTGGCCCTGGAAGGACAGGGTCACATCGAGCCACAGCTTGGCGCTGTTGACGTTTTTTGCGGCTTTCGGAACGGCTGCGGCGCGAATGACCAGCGGTTGGCCGTCGTGAATGAAGTCCCAGCCCAGCACCTGCGCCTTGGCTGGATCCTTGGCAGCCTGCCAAGGCACGCCCGATGTCTGGAAGTAGCTGACGAGGTATTCGCCGGATAGCACCTTGTCGACCACGGTACCGGCCTGCCGCTCGCTTTTCGTCGATGGTCCGAAGGTTCGGAACCATTCCCAGGCTTCTTCGCCATGAAGGTCGGTAACGCCCTTGTGCCCGACATAGCTGGATGGATTCGTATCCGCACCGATGACGGCGATCCGACCCTTGAACAGATCCGGGTTCTCCTTGACCAGCAGTGCCAGATCGCCAAGCCCTTTCGGTCGCAGGTCTTCCTTTAAAAGCAGCTTGTTGTAGATCATGAGCAGCGGATCGATGGCGATCGTATAAAGACCATTGGCCGGTTTCGACCATGCGGGATAGAACTGCTCTTCCGGCGACTTGTAGGGCAGGATCACGTCTTTCTCGACATATTCGATCCATTTTTCAACGATCGTGGTCGAGATCAGATCGCAGGTGGGAGCACCTGTCCCGGCCTCCGCCAGATGCCGCTCCATCAGATCGTAACCGCTCAATTCCAGAATTTCGACGCGAATCCATGGGTAGAGCTCGTTAAAGCGTCGCTGAACCCCAGCCCAGGATTTTGCGGAAATATTGGAATAGATGAAAAGCCGGTTCTCTTCCTTCGAGCCATCGATGATCTTCTGATAGTCGGCTGGGTAATAGTCGGGAAGGGAGCCTTGAGCTGCAAATGCTGGCAGGCCTCCTGCCAAGATCGCCAAGCCTGAACCAACGCCAGCCTTCAAGACGGCGCGGCGGGTGAAGTCGAAACCTGTCATATCATATACTTTCATTGTCATATCGAGACTTGCAATCTGTCTGAAACCGCTGGTCATGGCGGGACTTGAAACAGCGCGCGGGTTTGTTTATGTGTAAGTTTCATTCAGTGAAATTCATTTCATTAAATGAACATTCCTGTCTGCCGTTCTCAAGCGCGGTTTTTTTAAAAACGAGGCAGCCATTGGAAGAATTGACCCGAAGACAAGCGGATCTGGGAAAAGACACGAAAATGCACAGCCCGGTGGGTGTGCTGGAGCGTGGCCTGTTCATTCTCGGCTCGTTCACGCAGGCGTCTCCGCGGCTGAAAATGCATGAAATCGCCACGCAGACGGGCCTCGACAGGGCGACCGTCTCGCGGGCGCTCAGGACGCTGGTCCAATATGGCTATCTGCTCAAATCAGCGGATGGAACCTACTCGCCGGGTCCGACGAATTTGCGTCTCGCCGCTCTGTTCAGCGCGACCTCCAACATCATCTCCCGAATACAGTCACCGCTTGATGCGATCAGCCAGCAAACCGGCCAGACCGCATCCTTCTTTTCGAGGTCGGCTGAAGAACGGATTTGTCTGGCAAGAGACCGCACGCAGCGAAGCATTCGTTACTTTCTCGAAATCGGTGCGACCGCGCCACTGAGCAATGGCGGTTCTGCGGCAAAGATACTTCGAGCTTACACGGGCGATGTGTTTCCGGACGCTGATGTGATCCGCAACCAGCGTTACTATATTTCCTGGGGCGAGATGCACAAGCAAATGGCATCCGTCGCCGTGCCGGTAAACGAGGTGAGTGGAGAGTTTTCAGGCGCTGTCGCTGTCACCGGATTCAAGGCCGATCTGTCCATCGAAGAGCTTGAAAAAATTGCGCTTATTGCACACCGTGAGCTTGAAGCGGCAGGTTTCGTGACCGGTTAGCACGCAGTAGCCGTCATGAACCGTCAGGCTGGGTACACAACCCTTTATCCTTCATTCACTGTCGACCACCCCACCGTCGCCTTTCAAACCCGCGCCACTTATCCACCGGGAGAACGGCCAGACGGGATTGCGTCGCCACAAGACGTTATGTAATAACATTTTCGAGCGGACGTCGATCAATCTCTTGGCACTGTCATGGCTGACGCACTGACAATTCGAGAGTATTTCACAGTCGAAATGTAATGTAATAACATTAATAAGGAGAGAAACACATGATGAGACGCCTGATTTTCAGCGTATCGGCCCTTGCATTGGTGGTTGGCCTGCACGGCCAGATAGCCTACGCAAATGACGACGAGGAAAGTATCACGGTCTACCGCGTCTTCGTTGGCGATCATGCAGATGGGAAAATCACGGCGTTCGATCTGGGCAAGGCTGATCATCGCTGGACATTCGCCACTGTTGGCCAGAGCAAACTCTACAGTGTGAATGACGGCGCCAGCATCGTGGCCGTTCAGTCCGAAAAGGATACGGTTCAGTTCATCAATAGCGGTATATCCTTGCACGCGCACGGTGATCACTCGGATATAGAGCTTGCCGATCCCGCCGCCGTAAAAACCCCGCTCGAAGGTCCTCGGCCTTTCCATGTCATTGATCATAACGGCAAGATAGCCGTCAATTTCGACAAGGGCGGTTATGCAGCGATCGTCGACAGTGACGCGCTGTCAAAGGGGGAGTTGAAGACGACGAGCCTGAAGCAGGCACGTGCCCACCATGGTTTCGTTGCGCCTGTCGGCAACGGCTGGGTTACGACCGTTGCATCGGATGCTGCGGTTGAAGGGGATGCCGCACCATCACGTGTCGGTCTACAGGCGGTCAAGGTTGACGGCACGCCCGCCGGCGATGTTGCCACCTGCACCGGTATTCACGGCGAAGCCTTTTCCGGTGCGTATCTCGCGGCTGGCTGCAAGGAAGGTATCCTCACTGTAACGTCAGGCAAGGATGGACCCGTGCCTGCTTTGCTGGCCTATCCTGCCGATCTCCCGGCCGGTCAGACCACCGGCACGCTTCTGGGTGCAAAGAGCATGCAGGTGTTTCTGGGTAACTATGGAGCCAAGGGGCTGGTCGTGGTCGATCCCGTCGATACACCGCATTTCCAGTATCTGGACCTGCCTTTCCGCCGTGTCGACTTCACGCTTGATCCGACAGATGCGCGTTTTGGATATGTCTTGACCGAGGACGGCTCACTGCATCGCATCAACATCCTGACCGCCCAGATCGCCCAGAGCGCGAAGGTAACGGAACCCTATTCGATGGATGGCCACTGGAACGATCCGCGTCCCCGCATCGCCATGGCTGGCGACGAGATCGTGGTGACGGATCCCAATCAGGGTCTGGTGCGTCGCATCGCCAAAGATGAGCTGACGGAAATCGCCGCCATCAAGGTCGAGGGCAAGCCCTACAACATCGCTGTTTCGGGCGGAAGCGGAAAGGTCCACGAACACGGTCACGACGAAACACATGCCCACAGCCACGGCGATCCGCAGATTTACAAGGGATATTTCGAAGACAGCCAGGTCAAGGACCGACCACTGTCGGATTATGCCGGCGACTGGCAGTCGGTCTATCCCTATCTCCAGAATGGTGGACTCGATCCGGTCTGGGCGCATAAGGCCGAAACCGGCACGATGAGTGCGCAGGATTACCGCAAGGAATACGAGATCGGTTACAAGACGGATGTCGACCACATCTCGATCAAAGCGGGCGAGGTCAGCTTTTACAAGAATGGCAAGGCCACCACTGGCACTTACACCTATGACGGCAAGGAAATCCTGACCTACAAGAAAGGCAATCGCGGCGTCCGGTTTATTTTCAAAAAGACTGCTGGCGATGAGGCGGCACCGCAATTCATCCAGTTCAGCGATCACAAGATCGCTCCTGAGAAAGCCGATCATTACCATCTCTATTGGGGCAATGACCGTACCGCACTTCTCTCGGAAGTTACCAACTGGCCGACCTATTATCCGTCGTCGCTCAGCGCAAAACAGATCGTCAGCGAGATGAAGGCGCACTGACTTTAAAACAAATGCGGTATCCGAAGGCTATCATCGGATACCGTCTCTTCAATCTCTGAGAACACCCCAGGGGTCAGTTGCTAGCGCGCCGTCTTCAGCGCCTCCGGGAAATCCCAGAACAGGGATGCCATCATTCTCATTCCCTGATGCGCAATCGATTTGGGAAGATGCTCGTCTATACCGTGCTGTTTGCAGCCGGGGTAACTGTGCGGAATCCAGATCGTTGGCAGGCCGAGAATGGTTGCGAAAGCATCGTTCGGCACGGTGCCGCCGATGTTGGGATTGACGGCTGGTTTCGAACCCAGCGCTTCGGAAAGCGATTGAACCGCCCACTCCACCCACGGGTCCGCCGGGTCGAGCCGCGTTGCCGGCCCGCCGCGGATCAATGTTACCTCGACGTCGCGATAACCATTGTCGTCCAGATGGCGGCGTATCGCTGGAACCACGTCGTTCCAATCGGTTCCCACCACGAAGCGCAACTGGCAATGGGCGCGTGCGACAGGCGGCACCGCATTGACGGGCTTGTCCGCATTGCCCGCATCGAGCGTGATGACTTCGAAACTGTTCCAGCCCAGCAGCCGTTCGGCAGCCGAAAGTCCCGGCTCACCCCAGTCGGCGTCGAGTGGCCGCTTCATCGAGGCCTCGGAAATGTCGAGCGTTGCCAGAACGTCCCGCACGGACGGGGGAATGTCCTGCGGCACGAGATCGCGCAGTTTCAGCCGACCTCGCCCGTCGACAATCGATGAGATGGCGTTGACGAGAACCGAGGCCGGATTTTTGACGATGCCGCCCCAGTTGCCGGAATGCAGGAACTCTTTTCTGGCCGTGCATGTCAGTTCCATCAAAACCGAACCGCGAGAGCCGAGATAGATGGTCGGAACATCGAGACTGAGGCGTGGGCCATCGGAGGCGATGAGAACATCCACTTTCAGCATGTCCCTGTTGATGGCGCAGAATTCGCGCAGCCCCGGAGAGCTGCACTCTTCCCCCATCTCGAACAGGCATTTCACATTGAAGCCAAGCGTATCGCCCTTCTGCTCCAGAACACATTTGAGGGCCGCAAAGTTGACCGCGTGCTGTCCCTTATTGTCAGCCGTTCCGCGCCCGTACCAGCAGCCGTCTTTCTCGGTCAGGGTCCACGGGTCCAGCCCGTCCGACCACGAACCGTCCATGCCTTCGACAACGTCGCCGTGGGCATAAATGAGCATCGTCGGCAGGCTTTCGTCCTCGATGCGTTCGGCAAAGAGGAAATCCGGGCCACCTTCCTTCGGGTTCGGCATGCGGCGGCAGGTGAAACCCATGGCCGATAATTCTGGCTCGATGATCTCGCGCAGATAGCGGTCCAGCTCCCCTCTGGCTGATATGTCCTGACTGACCGTCCTGTAACGCACACGGTCGCGCAGATCGCTTTCGAACGCGCCTGAGAGAAAATACCGGTCAACGGCTTCGAATGCCGACGTCTTGGTCACTGCATGCCACTCCGTAGAATATCCGTGATCGCGCGAATGTTGCTCGTCGCCGAAATGGATTTCATCGCCGCAAGAAGGTCTGCGGTTCTTGTTTTTCCAAGCACTGGCAAACAGCAGTCTTCGACTTTCTGGTCACGTTCGGCCTGCGTGAAGGGGTCCTGGATCAGGCCTTTGGCAAAGGCGCGGGATTGCTCCAGGGTCCGTCCATCCTTGAGTGTTATGGTGACGACGTGCGGCGGGCGGATGTCGGGGTCCTTCGGTTCTTCCTCGAAGGTTCTGGCCCGCATCGTCGTCAGCGACAAGAGGGCGCGAACCTCCGGGCGTGCAACCGCCTGTGGCGTGAAATCCTGCAAGGTCACCTTTCCCTGTAAAAGAATGAGCGCAACATTGTAGTGGAGGGAGAAGCGGGCTTGAAACTCGTCCTGCGGATCGTCGTATCGCAGGTTCTTCTTGTTGCTGGACCCGACGAGCACATTGATTGCGGCAATGTCCTCCGGTGCAAAACCGTACTGGCTTTGCAGGTCGAGAATACAGTCCAGCGAATTATGTGCCGAGCCGCAGCAGGCATGCCTTTTGGGTGCTACACCAAATTCCAGCATCGCCAGGGGATTGTCCAGCTTGCGAAGAGGCTCGGCCCAGCCGCGCGGGTCGGGGCCGCCGTAAAGCGGGAGAAATCCTTGCGGGTCTTCCAGAACATCGGGGTTGCCCTGAAGCCCGGCCTGCGCGAGCCGGGCCGCCGTCACGGCATTTGACGCACTCATTCCGCATTGAAAGGATTTCGCCTCGGTGCCGAACTGCGCCTTGTTGCCGGACGCCATGCTCGTTGCAATGCTCATGGCTGCGATGGTTTCTTCCACGCCCAGCTTCAGCAGGCGGGCGCAGGCGCCCGCCGTTCCAATGCAGCCGATCGTGGCCGTGGGGTGCCATCCGGCGAAATAGTGGGACCGGTTGACCCCCCGTCCCAGCAGCGCGTGCAGTTCCAGCCCCACCGAATAGGCGTCGATGATGTCCTCCCCGGATGCACCGATTTCATCGCCCAGTGCAAGAAGCGCAGGCACGATAACGGCGGAGGCATGGGTCAGTGCGGGATAGAAATTATCGTCGATTTCAAGAACATGCGCGGCAGTGCCATTGATCATGGCCGCTGCCGGAGCATTCAGCTGGTCGTGAAGCCCCACGACCGTCGCCTGTCCGTTCCCCCAGGATTTCGCGGCGGTGCGGACTTTGAGGGTAACGGGGTCGACCGACCCCGCCACGATGCAGACCATCGTGTCTGCAAATGCATGCTCGACGCGCTCGATGACGGCCTCGGGCCATTGGTTCGATCTTTCCGCGACCCATGATCCGAGATGGTTGAGCAGAGGCAGATCACTGCTTTTCAGTGATATGGTCATAGAGCGCGCTCCTTTAGACGACGAAGTAGAGCAGGATTGCATAGACGATCGTGGCTGGGATCAGCAGCATCCAGCCGCTGAGCAGCATGTATTTGAGCTTGTCGTAACGGGCCATGCCCATGCACGTCACCATGTTGGGGTTGGGGAAGGGGCCATAGGTATCGCCCTTGGATGAGAAGATCAGCACGATGATCCAGGCGGCTGTGCTGATGCCGACCTGGGCCGCCATGCCGCCGAAGATGTTGTCCACGAGGACGACCACGGCCGCAGAAGCGCCCGGCACGCCTGCAAGTCCGATCAATGCCACGACCAGCGCAAAGGAATATTTCGAGAACGAGGTGAGATCGGCGCTCAGATTGGTGGCCATGGCTTTCAGCGGACCCAGTTCGTCGAGAACGTTGAACAGCGTGGACAGCAGCCAGAACAGAAGGAACAGGTGAATGACGGCACCGGCACCGCGATAGAACTGCTTGAGGGTTTCGGTCGGCGCATTGCGACCGACCGTGCCGGTGAGGAATGCCAGCAGAGGAAGTGCGATCATCGGAACGGATACGCCGCCGCCGCTGTGAAGGGCATAGGAAACCGTTATGACGAGACCGATGAGGAAGGTCGCGGTCGCCTGCTTGCTGGCCTTGTAGGACACGGCCTCTTCAGGCGTTTCGACCGGTGGGTAGAAATCATTTTCCTGTGCGGCTTTTTTCTGCAGCACGAGGCAAATGGGAAAGCCGAGCACGAAAGAAATGATGAACAGCGGGCCTGCGCCATAGGTGACGTAGTCCAGATAGCTCACCTTCGCAGCGACCATGATCGCGATGTTGGATCCGGCGAAGGGTGCAAGTGCCAGTCCGGCACATCCGCCGTAAAGAAAGGCAACGGCAGTCGCACGGCGCGTGATGCCGAAGCGGCTTGCCAGCGGAATGAGGATGGGTGCTGCAATGGCAAGCGCGCCACCGATCGTGCCCAGCATGAAGATGACGAGCGCGGCAGCAAACATGATGCCCAGAATGACGAAGCTTTTCGAGCGCTGGCCGATGACGCTCAACACGCCGTTGACGACGTTGCTGGCAACGCCGGTCGCGCGCAGAACTTCGCCCAATCCGGCTCCCAGCACCGAGATCATGCCGATCTGGGTGACGTTTTCGCTGAGTGCGGAGCCCAGCATCTTGCCGACGGCTGCCGGTTGAGGCTGGAGGATTGCGAATGCTGCAACAAGCGCGACCGCCGTGGCCAGAACGATATCGAGCCCCCAGACGCATAGTGCCGCATAGAGCAGGATCGGAACGAGCCCCCAGACGCTGGCCGCCATTCCGTTCAGCCCGACGAAGACGCAGGTGGCGATACTGATGATGATGACGAGCAGCATGGCTGCCCCGTCGAAAGTGATATGTCCGCCCGAATGCGGATTGAGATTGCTGTCAGCCGCCATGAGAAATTCCCCTCTCTTATGTGGAAGCGCGCCGTATTTTTCCGGCTGAGCCAACGATAGGAAGTTTTTTCGGGGATGAAAAATATAATTAACTCAAGGCTGGCATCTAATTATTAGATGTCGGTCAGCTCGGTGCGCAAGGTCTCCACCAGTCGCAGAACACTCTTGGGAAGCTCGCGCCCGGTCATGGCCTGAATGTGGAAGAAGCGTTTGCCGGGATGTTTCGATGCCAGCCGCACGGCGCGCAGTTCCCCGCGCGCGATGGATGAGCTGACCGTCACCCGGCTGAAAAACGATATCGCGCCGTGCATTCTGCAATAGTTCTGAATGGCGCTCACATTGTTTGTCGTCAGGCTCGGCTCCAGCGTAACGCCTTCGGCCAGCGCGCACATGTCGACGGTCAGGCGATTGGTGCTCCCCTTCGACATCAGCGCCACCGGATATTTTTGAACCGCCTGAAACGTCACCTCTTTTTCGTGCGCCAGTTCGTGCGTGGCGGACATCACGGCATAGAGCGGCGCGCTGCTTTGATGAAGAATGTCGACCCCTTTGGGCCTCGACATGTCGTGCGTTATGCCGATGTCCTCTTTGCCCTCACGCACGCGCTCGTTGATGATCTCGGATTGAAAGATGGACAGATGAAACACGAGCGAGGGATCGTGTGATTGCATCCTCGCGATGATGTTGGGCATCAGTTCGGTCCCGAAGGCCTGATTGGTCGCAACGCGAATGGTTCGTTGCCCTGCCGTCGACAGTTCCAGAATATCCGCACGCGTGCGTTCGGAATCCAGAATGACGCGCCTGCCATATTCGGCCAGCAGCGTCCCCGCCTCGCTGGGCACGATGCCTCTGGGCCGGCGCTCGATCAGGGTAACGCCATGTTCTTCCTCGAGTTTTCTGATCATCCGGCTCACCGCAGACGGCGCGACGTGAAGTCTCTGCGCTGCCTCGGCGATGGTTCCGCTGTCGACAGCCTCGAGGAAGTAACGCAAGGCAGTGCTAATCATGGTTGCTCATCGACCGTCGGCTGCATGGAGTGAAATGACGGGGCAATGTAGCCGGGTTATCGATGCAGGTCCATCGAGGCGCTCTTCTCAGTGGCGCAAAACACCTCGATGTCACAGCCGTTCAGTGCAGGATTTTGCCGAGGAAGTCCTTGGCGCGCTCGCTCTTCGGATTTGCGAAGAAGCTGTCGGGCGTGCCGACTTCGATGATCGTTCCCTTGTCCATGAAGACGACGTGATCGGCGACTTCCTTGGCAAACCCCATCTCGTGGGTCACGCACAGCATGGTCATGCCGTCGCCCGCCAGTTCCACCATCGTGTCCAGAACCTCCTTGACCATCTCGGGGTCGAGCGCGGATGTCGGTTCGTCGAACAGCATGATCTTGGGCTGCATGCACAGGGCGCGTGCAATGGCCACGCGCTGCTGCTGCCCGCCGGAGAGTTGACCGGGATATTTGTTCGCCTGATCGGGAATCTTGACCTTTTTCAGGAAATACATGGCCCGCTCGGTCGCCTCGGCCTTGGAGATTCCGCTCGCCTGAATGGGGGCCAGCATGCAGTTCTCGAGAATCGAGAGATGGGGAAACAGGTTGAAGTTCTGGAACACCATGCCGACTTCGCGGCGAATGGCGTGGATGTTGCGCATCTTGCCGTCCAGCTCGACACCGTCGACGACGATCCGCCCGCCATCGTGTTCCTCGATGCGGTTGATGCAGCGGATCAGCGTCGATTTACCGGACCCCGACGGCCCGCAAATCACGATCTTTTCGCCGCGTTGAACGGTCAGGTTGACGGAGTTCAGCGCCGTGAAATGTCCGTAGCGTTTCTCCAGGCCTTCGATTCTGATGATCTCGTTGGGGCCTGATGCACTCTCGGTTTTAATCTGCTCATTGGTCAGCATGATGAGTATCTTTCGCTAAATCGGGAAGGGATGACGCCACGCGGGCTCATCGCGCCTTGATTGCGGTTCGCGCTTTCAGGAAAGCGACCAGTTGGGATGCAGCCAGACAAATCAGGAGATAGATGACGGCAATCGTGACATAGAGTTCCACGAGGCGTCCGCTGATCTGTCCGAGTTTGGAGGCAGCGCCGAGCAGGTCCGTCAATGACAGCACGTAGACCAGCGACGTGTCCTGAAACAGGATGATCGTCTGACTGAGAATGATGGGTGCCACCGCCCGGAAGACCTGCGGAAGAATGATGAAGCGATAGATCTTCCAGGTCGGGATCGAGAGGGCGTCGGCGGCTTCATACTGGCCACGCGGCAGTGATCTGAGCCCCACCCGAATGATCTCAGCGTAATAGGCGGCCTCGAACATGCCGAAGGTGATGAAGGCGGTATAGGTCGCCCCGATCGGAACGGGTCGGCCCGATCCGTTCAGGAAGCCGATGAGGATCGGAACCAGAAAGAAGAACCAGAACAGCACCAGAATGAGGGGGATGGAGCGCATCAGGGTGATGTACCCCTTTGCGAACTGCCGAAGCACCGGAATTTCCAGATGCTGCGCCAGGGCAAGGGCCGTTCCCAGCACCATGCCGATGACGAATGCGACCACGGTCAACGCAAGCGAGAATTTAAGGCCTTCCCAGAGATAGGGAATGGCAGGCACTATGGTGGAAAAATCGATCTCGTTCATGCCTGTGCTCCTGCTCGTTTGAAGAAGCTGAACTTCTTGCGCTGAGTGGCGCTCCTCATGCCGGGTATCGTCAGCTTGCGATCGATCGTCGCCATGATCTGATAGGCGAGAAGCGCAAGCAGCAGATAGATGACGGTCGCGGCGGTGAAGGCGGCAAAGGTCTGGAAGGTCGCCTCGCTGATGGCGCGCGCCTGTGCGGTCAGTTCCAGCAGCCCGATGGTCAGGGCAACGGATGTGTTCTTGTAAATGCCCATGACTTCACTGGTGAGGCTGGGGATGATCAGCCGCAAAGCCTGGGGCACGATGACGTAGCGATAGGTCTTGAACGTCGTCATGCCCAGCGCCGAAGAGGCTTCGATCTGGCCGCGCGGCAGGGCTTCGATACCGGCTTTGACCTGTTCTGCAACGCGTGCGGAGGTGTAAAGGCTCAGGCACAGCAGAGCGGGCCAGAAAGCACCCCATGGCGGCGGCATCTGCTTGATGGCATCGCCCAGCGCCTGCGGCACGATTTCCGGCATGACGAAGTACCAGAGAAACATCTGGACCAGCAGCGGAACGTTGCGAAACAGTTCGACATATGTGCGCGCAAGGCTCGACAGCAATCTGGACGGAAGCGTTCTGCCCACGCCGACGACAACGCCGAGAGCAAATGCGATCCACCAGCCGAAAAAGGCCAGAAGCAGGGTCCAGCCGAGGCCGGTTATGAGCCATTGAATGTACAGCTGGCCGTCTGGCGCAGGCTGAAAGAGAATATCAAACATGACTTACTCCACAAATCGGGCCGCGCCTATGAAGGTCGCGGCCCTGCGGTTGATCACAGAGCGTCACTGGGTTTGGCGACGCGAGCCTTCAACGCTTCGCTCATCGGAAACTCGAGGTTTTCGTTGCGCGGAGGAATGGGTGTCATGAACCACTTCTTGTAGATTTTCTCGAACTCGCCAGACGCCATCTTCTTCGACAGGGTTTCGTCGACGACGGCCTTGAATTCGGTATCACCCTTGGTGAACATCAAAGCATAGGGAATGTTGCCGAAACCGCCGGGAACGATGGTGAATGCGGACGGATTGCCCGAAGACGCCCGGAAACCGGCAAGAAGAATGTCGTCTTCAAGAAAGGCAACGGCGCGGCCCGTGTTCAGTGTCAGGAAGGATTCCGCATGGTCCTTCGCCTGAATGAGCGAAAGGTTGAGGTTGTCCTTGGCGTTGAGGCCCTGGGCGAAACCGACTGCGTTCGACCCTTGTGTCACCACGACAGTCTTTCCCGAAAGATCCTTCGCGCCGGTGATCTTGGCGGCGGTCTTCACCAGCCAGCTTGGCTGAACCATGAAGGTCGAAACGCTGAAGGACACCTGTTCCACACGCTGGGCCGTTACCGCCGTGCTGCCGCATTCCAGATCGACCGTGCCGCTTTGAATGAGCGGGATACGGTTGGAGGAATTGACGGGGGTGTAGTTGACCGTCAGGTCGGGCAGGTTGAGCTTCGTCTTGATCGCCGCAACGACATCGGCACAAAGATCGAGTGAAAAACCGATCGGCTTCTGATCCGCTCCGAGATAGGAGAACGGAATGGATGCTTCGCGATAGCCGAGCGTGATTGCGCCTGCGGATTTGATGCGGTCGAGCGTGGCGCTTTCGGCATGGGCGATGACCGGCAAGGACGACGCGGTTGCGGCGACGAAGGCGGCGGCGAGAATTCTATTGATTTTCATTTGGTTTCCCTCTGGTTCAAGTGTTGATGATGCCGGAAATTTTTATGGCTTCGGTCGTGTCCGGACGCGCCGAAGTATGTTGACTGCTGAACTATCGGCAGCGGTCAGTTATCGATAGCCGCCCATAATCGGTTGAGCGCCCGCGATACGTTGTTGCGATCGCGGTATGCGACGATCGACAGGGTTACGGCCCATTTGTCGTCGTCGAGCACGACGAGACTGTCACCGGCTTTCCGTGCGGTACAATCCGGCAGCCAGGCCACGCCTGCGCCCGTCAGAACCAATTCCCGCAACACGTCCGCCATGTCGCTTTTGAAAACCGGCGTGCCGAAGAAGGGCTGTGCCGAGGTTTCTATGGCAAGATCCACCATTCGGCCCAGATAGGTGCCATGGGAATAGCCGAGCAGAGGCAGCGGTGCTGCCGCCGTTCCCGGAAAGGAGAAGGTTTCGGCCACATGCTGGGCCGCATAGGGTCTGAGTTTTTCCGTTCCCAGTTCCACCCGCTCATAGACATCCGGGTCCAGATGGATTGGCTGCTGGGCATGGTGGAAGCACACCAACATGTCCACTTCGCCCGCAACGAGCGACGTTACGGTGTCGTGCACGTTGCCCGGCACCAGCTGGCAACTCAGCGCGCGTCCTTCGGACCAGTCCGACCACCAGCCGGGCAGGCGTCCTGTCGCCAGTGCGTGCGGCAGCGCCAGACGAACCTGATCGCGACGGGTGACCGGCTCCTTGCCAAGCTCGGTGCGTGTGTCGAGAAGGCTGCGCAGGATCACGGCGGCCTGATCGCGGAAACGCTCGCCTTCGATGGTCAGGCGTGTGGGAAACACGCTTCTGTCGATCAGGGCGACGCCCAGCCAGGATTCCAGAGACTGTATGCGGCGGCTGAAGGCGGCCTGCGATGCGTTACGCTCGCTCGCAGCCCGGGTGAAATTGCCCGTTTCCGCCACCGCCAGAAAGTCTTGCAGCCACCGTATGTCCATGTCAGCCAACCATCGCTAGAGGAGCAGTTCCGATGGAGGCCTTGACGCAGGCGCGCGCCAGAGCCTCGGTCGCGTCGGCAATGACAGGTCCTCCGGCAAAATCTCCAAGCACGACCGGCAGTTCGGTGCAGGCCAGCAGCAGGCAGTCGGCGCCGATGGCCGTCAGCTTGTCCGCCGCCTCGACCGCCTGGCTGCGCGCCACGGTCAGCTTGCCAGCCTTGACCGATGCGATGGCCCTGTCGATCAGCCGCTGGGTGTCTTCATCGGGAATGATGACGCGGTCTGTCGCCTTCAGCAAACGCTCGGAATAGATGCCAGCTGCAATCGTGCCTCTCGTCGCCATGACGGCAATCGAACCGACGCGTCCCTGCGTATCGATCAGATGTTGGACGACCGCGTCGGCGATATGCAGGATTTCGGCCCGGCAGCCCTTCTGCAGTCTTTCGTACCAATAGTGCGCGGTATTGCAGGGGATCGCAATAAAGTCGACGCCTGCCGCATCCAGCAAACGAATACCCGAGAGCATCGGAAGAAAAGGATCGTCCTTTCCTGCTTCGATTGCAGTCGATCTGTCTGGAATTTGCGGTACGTCATGTACAATCAGCGGTACATGGTCTTGATCGAAATTGGCGGGCGTCAAAGAAATAACCTTCGACATGAAATCTACAGTTGCCGCAGGCCCCATTCCTCCAAGTAAACCTATAAGACTCTTCTGGCGCACGGTAATGACCTTCCAGGCAGTGAGATATTACTGCATGAACGATGGCACAACGTTAATTGCATGGCCAATGCAAATTTTGCATCGGTCTTGCAAAATGTGGAGGCAAGGGCGCTCTCGGGCGTCAAGAAATTGAAAAAGAACGAGAAACTTTTTTGTCTTTGACGGTCGTTTCCCGGCGCGGGGTGCTGGCTGCGATGCGCAGCGCAGCCCCCGTTGCAGAAATCACAGCACGACGATGCGTGCGCCGATCTTTACGCGCTCATAAAGATCGAGAATGTCCTGATTGAGAAGACGGATGCAGCCAGCCGAAACGGACTTGCCGATCGATGACGGATCGTTGGTGCCATGCACCCGGTAATAGGTGTCCTGCCCGTTCTTCTGCATGTAGAGCGCACGAGCACCTAAAGGATTGGTCGGTCCACCATCGACGCCATCGCGATATTTTTCGTAATGCTCGGGGCTTCTGCGTACCATATCCGGTGTCGGAATCCATCTCGGCCAGGTCTGTTTGCGGTCAATGATGGCATCGCCTTCCTGAAAGCCCTTGGCCGCTGAACCAACGCCGATTGCGTAGCGAACCGCCCTGTCGTCGGGAAGGATGAAATAGAGGAAATGCGCCTTCTGATCGACGATGATCGTGCCGGGCTTTTCGGTCGTTGCATAATCGACGACTTGCCGGACGTGGCTTGGCTTTATCTTGCGCGTATCTCTGGCCACGATGCGGAAGCCGTTATCCACGATCTCGCGATACATGTATTCCGGGCTGTCGGTTATCGGCGCATAGGCAAGCGAAACGGGCTCGGGACTGGGGTAGGTCGCGGTTTTCTCAGGCTTCGTTTGAAGGGCGGGTTTTTCCGTTTGCGAGGTTGTGCACCCGGCACCGGCCAAAAGACACATCATCAGGACGGAGCGGGCGAGGAGAGAGGGAGGCAGGCAGGCTTTCAATGTTTGGCTTTCTTGTTTTCAACAGTCGACGGAGGGGAGGTCTCCGTCGTTTCATCGAGTGGCGTCGCCACCCGCAGTCGGGTCACGCAGACAGGAGGATGGGGGTCGCGTGACGGTCGTAGGCGTTGATGCACGCCAGGGCGAGGGCCTCGGTCGGATCGACCAGGAAGGGGGCAAGAGCCGGGGCGGGATGAA
This sequence comes from Rhizobium sp. Leaf262, assembly GCF_001422245.1. Classification (GTDB taxonomy): domain Bacteria; phylum Pseudomonadota; class Alphaproteobacteria; order Rhizobiales; family Rhizobiaceae; genus Agrobacterium. Next base: position 19,169 of record NZ_LMMM01000015.1, on the reverse strand, counting down.
GGAGAGCGAGCGGGATTTCCGTGCAGGCCATGGCAACGGCAGCGCAGCCGCGCTCGACCAGACGTTCGGCCTGTCGTTCCAGAATTCCGGTTGCTGTTGGAATGTCGCCAGCTTTCACATGGCGGATCGCGGCCATGACCTCCGCCTGGCCATCCCTATCCGGAGAAAGGCAGTGAATGCCGCGCAGTTCCAGCCGTTTCTGGTATATCTCCGCCTGTATCGTGCCATCCGTCGCCAGAATGCCGACCGTCGATCCCTGTCGGCTCGACGGAGGCAGGGCCTCTGCGAAGGCATCGACCACATGGATGATGGGGACCGAGACTTCCTTTTGCAGGGCATCGTACCAGAAGTGCGCGGTGTTGCAGGGAATGGCGATGAGAGTTGCACCGGCCTCGACAAGGTCGTGGGCTGCCTTTCTCATCAGCGGGAAGGGGTCTTCGCCCTGTTCGAGAATAGCGCGAGTTCTATCGGGAATCTTGGTCGCCACGGAGACGATCATCTCGATATGATCCTGATCGTAGGATGCGGGTGTGTTCCTGATGACCTTGGTCATAAAGTCGACGGTAGCGAGCGGGCCCATGCCGCCGAGAATACCAAGCATATCGAATCTCCGGGTTGTTCCGCAGACATGCTCGCTCGGCATGTGCAATTCCAATGCTAATTCGGAAGCATCTATTCGCGATTCGAATAGTTTACGGCGTGAACTCAATCTTGGAGGCTGCGGTCCATACGGTCTCGACGACCTGGCGCATGCGGCGTGCGTTTCTGTAGAGCCGGATTTCCAGCGGAATGGCCGGCCCGACGATGTCGAGAACACCGTCGGAGAGCTCGCGCGAGATGATGCTTTTGGGAAGCCAGGCAAGCCCGTGTCCCTCGACAGCCATGGCTTTCAGCGCCTCTGCCATGGCGTTTTCGTTGGTGTGGGCAATATATGTCTGCGGCGCACCGGGCTGCGACGATGCAAACATCGCCACACGTCCCAGAAAGGAATTCGGCGCATAGCTCAGCAGCGGGTTCGACGCTTTGTCCGACACCCGGTAACGCGCCGCCAGAATAGGCACCAGCTCGTCATGGCCAACGATGATGTGCGGGTAGTGGGTGCTGTCCAGCGGCACCGTGACGCTGGTGTGGTGATAGGTCAGCAGGAAGTCATAGGTGCCTTCCACCAGCGCCTGTATGCAATTGTGGAAATCATCGGGAAGCAGCCGGCTGCCGACAAAGCCTGTCTGTTCCTCCACAAGGTGGAACCATCGGGGGAAAAACTGCAGCGACAGGCTGTGCAACGCGGCGATAGAGATGACCTGCGTGCCGGGCCGCGACTTCGCCTGCAGCGCAGCGCGCGATGTCTGCAGCATTCTGACGGTTTCCTCCGCCGTTTCGAGAAACTGCAGGCCCGCATCGGTCAGGGTGGTCGGGTAGGTGCTTCTGTCGATGAGCTGGACGTCCAGCCACTGTTCCAGCGCCTTGACGCGTCGGCTGAACGCCGATTGCGTCACGTTCCGCTCCGAGGCGGAGCGTGAAAAACTACGCGTTCTTGCAAGGCTCAGGAAATCTTCCAGCCACTTCAGTTCCATCTGTTCCTACCCTGCGCGGTGCCCTGTCGCCAGACGGGCGATTGCGTTCCACCAATGGAAAATTCTGGCGTAAATAAGACCGCCCCGCGGCCCGCCGCAAAAGCCGTTGCGCCACATAACTATTCCGAACCTGCATAGGTCTGTCCGACTAAGCATTGGACTGGCGGGGCAGAAAGCGTGAGGAGTCCCCGCCAATCACGCCGGAATGCTGCGTGTCACGACCAGTTTGCACATGGGAGGAACAGATGCAATTTTCACAAACGCGTAGCGAACACGACCTTCTCGGCGATCGCGATGTGCCTGCGGATGCCTATTACGGCATCCATACCCTGCGGGCGATCGAGAATTTCCGCATTACCGGAATACCGATTTCGACCTACCCATCTTTGATCCAGGCACTGGCCGCCGTCAAGGAGGCGGCTGCCTTGGCGAATATGGAGCTGGGGCTTCTCGACGCTGTGCGGGGCGAGGCGATCGTTGCGGCCTGCAGGGAGGTTCGCCAGGGTCTGCTCAACGAACACTTCCCGATCGACGTCATTCAGGGTGGCGCCGGTACCTCCACCAACATGAATGCCAACGAGGTCATCGCCAACAGGGCGCTGGAGCTTCTGGGCCACGGTCGCGGCGATTACACGCGTCTGCACCCCAACGAACACGTCAATATGAGCCAGAGCACCAATGACGTTTACCCGACGGCCCTGAAGATCGCCTCCTACAGCAGCATTCTCGATCTCATCGACGCCATGGATGTGCTGCGCAACACCTTCGAGCGCAAGGCGGTCGAATTTGCCGATGTGCTGAAGATGGGCCGCACCCAGTTGCAGGATGCCGTTCCGATGACGCTGGGTCAGGAATTCAGAACCTATGCCGTCATGATCGAGGAGGATCAGAACCGGTTGCGTGAGGCAGGCCGTCTGGTCAACGAAATCAATCTGGGCGGCACGGCCATCGGCACCGGCATCGCCTCGCATCCCGATTACGCCGTGGTCGTCTGCAGACATTTGAAGGCAATCACGGGGCTTCCTCTGGAAACCGCTGCGGATCTGGTGGAGGCAACACAGGATTGCGGCGCATTCGTGCATCTGTCCGGTGTCCTCAAGCGCGTCGCCGTCAAGATATCCAAGGTCTGCAACGACTTGCGCCTTCTTTCCAGCGGCCCGCGCGCAGGCTTCAACGAAATCAATCTGCCCCCGGTACAGGCCGGATCGTCCATCATGCCGGGCAAGATCAATCCGGTCATTCCCGAAGTGGTCAATCAGGTCGCCTTCGAGGTGATCGGCAATGATGTGGCCATCACCTTTGCTGCCGAGGGTGGGCAGCTTCAGTTGAACGCCTTCGAGCCGCTCATCGCCCACAGCCTTTTCAAGAGCATCACCCATCTCACGCAGGCGTTTCTGACGCTCGAAAACCGTTGCGTGACCCACATCACCGCAAACCGGGACAGAACGCGAGCCGATGTCGAGAACTCGATTGGCCTCGTCACCGCGCTCAACCCCTATATCGGTTATGCGGCAGCAACGGCTGTTGCCGTGGAAGCGCATTCGACGGGCAGGGGCGTCGTCGAACTGGTTCTTGAAAAAGGCCTGCTTTCCAGAGAAAAGCTCGCCGAGATATTGAACCCCGAAATGCTGACGAGGCCTCAAGCTTTTGCGGCGGCATCCTGACGCTCGAACACCCGTTCGAACGAGGCCTAATCTGACAGGAGGATAAGACCATGGCTGCGCACACTGCGGTTGCGACTGAAAACAAGATCAACAAGCTGACGAGAGCGATCATCATCGGTCTCGTGCTTGGAATAGGTGTGGGCTACGCCTGCAACATGCTGGCCGCCGATCAGGCGATGCTCAAGGAAATTGCGGGGTATTTCTCCCTTCTCACCGATATCTTCATGAAGATGATCAAGATGATCATCGCGCCGCTGGTGTTTGCGACGATCGTGTCGGGCATTGCCAGCCTGGGCTCCGAAAGCGGCGTCGTGGGCCGCATGGCCGTCCGCTCGATGGGCTGGTTCGTCACCGCCTCTCTGGTGTCTCTCGGGCTGGGAATGCTGTTTGCCAACCTGTTTTCCCCCGGCAGCGGCCTTGCCCAGGCGCTTCCGGCAGCGGACGCCCAGACGAACCTTCAGACCACCAGCCTCAACCTGAAGGATTTCATCGGCCACATCTTCCCCACCAGCGCCGTCCAGGCGATGGCGACGAACGAAATCCTGCAGATTCTGGTGTTTTCGGTCTTCTTCGGCTTCGCGCTGAGCCAGCTGCGCTCGACCCACGCAAAGACGATCGCCACCTGCATCGATGAACTCGTTCACGTCATTCTCAAGATCACCGATTATGTCATGCGGTTTGCACCCATTGCAGTCTTTGCGGCAATCGCTGCCGTCGTCACCGTGCAGGGTTTCGGCGTTCTGATCACCTACGGAAAATTCATCGCCTCCTTCTATCTGGCCCTGGTCGTTCTCTGGGCGGTCCTGATCGGTGCCGGTGCCCTAGTGCTCGGCCGGCCGGTGCTGGACCTTCTGAAGCTGTTGCGCCCGGCCATGCTGCTTGCATTTTCCACCGCCAGCAGCGAGGCCGCCTATCCCAAGATGATCGAGCAGTTGAAGACCTTCGGCGTCCAGCCCCGCGTGTCCGGCTTCGTGCTGCCGCTCGGCTATTCCTTCAATCTCGATGGCTCCATGATGTATCAGGCCTTTGCGGCCCTGTTCATCGCACAGGCCTACGGCATCGAAATGGATTTGTGGCAGCAGATCACCATGCTGTTGACGATGATGATCACCAGCAAGGGTGTCGCAGGCGTTCCCCGCGCCTCCCTCGTCGTCGTCGCCGCCACGATCCCCATGTTCAACCTCCCCGCCGCCGGCCTGCTGCTCATCATGGGCATAGATCAGTTCCTCGACATGGGACGGACCATGACCAACGTGCTGGGCAACGGAATAGCAACGGCAGTCGTTGCGAAATGGGAAGGACAACTGACGCCCACAACAGCGCAGGACGAGGACGATTTGCTGGAAACGCCCGTTCCCTACGCCGGGAAAACCATGTCGGCTTGATCAGCTCAGGCGAGCGAAATCGTCGAGGTCGTCTTCCAACACCTGTACAGATCAACGGCATCTCTGCCGTTGATCGCACGATAGCGACGGCCACATTTCCCGCTCAGGCGCGACTTCGTCTGCCGTCACCACGGAGATGGAAATACGGGGGCCTGATTATCAGGCCCGTTAATGCATTGATTATCTTTGGAAAAAGTGGTGTCCACGAGAGGATTCGAACCTCCGACCCCAGGATTCATACCACTTCGACTTTCGCCGCCGCCCCGTCCGTAAGGATCGGCGCGTTCGTGGTCTGGACTGTCCCTTCACCATGGGCATGAAGCCGTTAGGTGCCGCCCGTCCAGTCTCTACACACTTCCCCGGATTTCTCCGGGGCTTGGCTCGGGATTGGCATGCTGGAAGTCCAGCGAAGCGTTCCCCGACTTTGAGCGGCTTGATTGCATAGGTTTCCCAGTGCAACCCCCAATTAAAAGGAATCCTGTGCTCTATCCTGCTGAGCTACGTGGACATCAATGCGCTGTCGCGGGCCGTTCTTAGCCGATATCGTGTGCGACATCAACCGACCAGACGCCAAATTCGCTGCTTTGAAATGCCGGAATGGATGAGTTTTCGCGGAACGATAGCGTCTGCGTCGGCGTGAAGAAATCGGGCTTGTGAGGGATGGTCGGGATTGACTGGATAAAAGAGCGGCATCGCTCGACGCCCCTGAATTTTTCAGCGAATGCCGAGGGTGCCCCGTGCCCGCCTCAATGAACAAAGCCAGCCGCTAACCCCCCTCTGCCTTGCCAGGCATCTCCCCCTCAAGGGGGGAGATCGGCCAGCCGCGCTTTCGTCGCTCCATCTTCGACGTCCAAGATGGCCGGGAGCCAACCACGAGTCGATCTCCCCACCTGAGGGGGAGATGGCCGGCAGGCCAGAGGGGGGTAAGCCCCACCCTCAGGTCTTACGATACGGACGCCACACTGCGCGGATGAAAATACTTCCCAACCAAATCAATCCCTTACTCGAAACCCCGCAAAAAACACCAAAATTCCCCCTGCAACTTTCTCAATGGCGCGCGAATCACCCGCACACTGGTCCCGTTCCGCCCTCGGATACACCGCAAGGCGTTGCGGCGAGGCGGGACCGGCGCTGGGGTTGGGAGGGTGACGCAAACCTNCCGTAGAAGATGTTGTCGCCGAGGATAAGGCAGGAGGGATGAGGGCCAAAATGGCGCGCGAATCACCCGCACACTGGTCCCGTTCCGCCCTCGGATACACCGCAAGGCGTTGCGGCGAGGCGGGACCGGCGCTGGGGTTGGGAGGGTGACGCAAACCTCTCAACCTCGGGGTCGGGCAGGGATCTCCCCGGTGGGACGGGAGAAAGGCGGCGGCGGTTTCGGACCGGCTGTCGTTGCCTTTCCAATGTCCGGACCGGCCCGGCATGTCTCCGCCCCAAAACACCGTTTCGGGTTTTGCGGGTGAGGTCATGGCGGTCCGGTTCGCCCACCACCGGGTGTACCGACAGCTCATCGTCCTCTGGTCGAACGCGACCATGGGGATTGAAGCGAAAGTCAGGCGGTACACAGGAACACGCTGCATCTGCCCCGCACCGTTGTGAAACGGCGCGGACGGATCGCAAGGGAAACCGCAGCCATCTGCGACCATGGGGATTGAAGCGAAAGTCAGGCGGTACACAGGAACACGCTGCATCTGCCCCGCACCGTTGTGAAACGGCGCGGACGGATCGCAAGGGAAACCGCAGCCATGTGCGCTGTGGAWCGCCCTTGCGGAGAACGGATCGATGGCTGCGGGCGCTTCGTCAGAATGAGCGTCCGCATCCTCGAAGGCAGATGTGGCCGAACTGGCAGGGCGATGAACTGGCAACGGGCCATCGCCACCCGGAGGGGTAAGGGTCGGACCTTGAACATGTCCGACCGTTCCAACGGCAAGGCCCCCTTGCCCTCCCGGGTTCTGCCAGCCATGGCAAGAGGATCGCTGTTTGGCCAAAAGAGCTGAACGGGGCGCTGCGAGGTGCCATTCTTAGACTACCCAACGAGGCAACTTACAGCGCCCCGTCCGAATACCCATGGCCGCGAATGGAATCAATTGCTCAGGCAACGGTCTGAGCTCGTGTCGNGGATCGCTGTTTGGCCAAAAGAGCTGAACGGGGCGCTGCGAGGTGCCATTCTTAGACTACCCAACGAGGCAACTTACAGCGCCCCGTCCGAATACCCATGGCCGCGAATGGCGGTGGGAACTGATTGAAGGTCATACCACGGGCAGGTGCTGCCGCGTGAACGGCGAAGCTTGGCTGAGCGGTGGCCGGGGTTTTTGACAGGACAAATAGGATGCCAAGTGCGAAAGCGTGGCCGTTTTCAGCTTGGGATGCAGAGTGCAACAGAGCAACCCTCATCCTGAGGTGCGCAGGCGCAGCCGTAGCCTCGAAGGACGAGGGTTGCGGGCTTGAGGCAGGAGTGCGTGGCGGATGCTTCTAGGGTCGCTTCGCTCCCACCTCAGCATGAGAGCGGCGGTGTGGTAGCCGGGAGCCTATCGAGAGGTCAGTGTATGCCGCTCGCCCCCTCTGATCTCCCCACTCCAAAAAATCGTCACACCCCCATCACCCACCTCTTTAAATAGGCAAAATCCCATACCATATCAAGCCCATCAGAGCGGATTGCGAGGCCAGGGGCCGAACGTCTGCTTGAGGCGATACGGGCAAATCCATCTGCCCGATATCGTAACGGGGTCTGCCGCTTCAGGGGGCCTCAACCCTAACATTCCAAACTGTGCCGACGACGGGCAGGGCGGTAAGAGGAGTTATAAGAATGAACATTGAGAAATATTCCGAGCGGGTTCGTGGTTTCCTGCAATCGGCGCAGACCTATGCGCTGGGCGAAAACCATCAGCAATTTGCAGCCGAACATGTCCTGAAGGTCCTGCTGGACGATGATCAGGGCATGGCAGCGGCGTTGATCGAACGGGCAGGTGGTAACGCCAAGGAAGCGCGTCTTGCCAATGATGCTGCACTGGCGCGTCTGCCCAAGGTTTCCGGCGGCAATGGCGGTCTGTCTTTGACCGGGCCTCTGGCCAAGGTGTTTTCAACCGCAGAAGACCTGTCGAAAAAGGCCGGAGACAGTTTCGTCACCGTCGAGCGGCTGTTGCAGGCGCTTGCCATCGAGACGTCCGCCTCCACCGCGTCCACCCTGAAAAAGGCTGGCGTTACCGCGCAGGCGCTCAATCAGGTCATCAACGATATCCGCAAGGGGCGCACAGCCGACAGTGCCAATGCCGAACAGGGATTTGACGCGCTGAAGAAATATGCCCGCGACCTGACGGAAGAGGCCCGCGAAGGCAGGCTCGATCCAGTGATCGGTCGTGACGAGGAAATTCGTCGCACGATCCAGGTCCTGTCACGCCGCACCAAGAACAATCCGGTCCTCATCGGTGAACCCGGCGTCGGTAAGACGGCGATTGCCGAAGGTCTGGCGCTGCGCATCATCAATGGCGATGTGCCCGAGAGCCTCAAGGACAAGAAGCTGATGGCACTCGATATGGGTGCGTTGATCGCCGGTGCGAAGTATCGCGGCGAGTTCGAGGAGCGCCTGAAGGCCGTGCTGAACGAAGTTCAGGCGGAAGCCGGTGGCATTATTCTGTTCATCGATGAGATGCACACGCTGGTCGGCGCGGGCAAGGCGGATGGCGCGATGGATGCGTCCAACCTGCTCAAGCCGGCTCTGGCACGCGGCGAGCTTCACTGCGTCGGTGCCACGACGCTGGACGAATATCGCAAGCATGTCGAGAAGGACCCGGCGCTTGCCCGCCGTTTCCAGCCGGTACTTGTCAGCGAGCCGACCGTCGAGGACACGATTTCCATCCTGCGTGGCCTCAAGGAAAAATACGAGCAGCACCACAAGGTCCGCATTTCGGATTCGGCTCTGGTGGCCTCCGCCATGCTGTCCAACCGTTACATCACCGACCGCTTCCTGCCGGATAAGGCCATCGACCTGATGGACGAGGCCGCATCGCGCCTGCGCATGCAGGTGGACAGCAAGCCCGAGGAGCTGGACGAGCTGGATCGTCGTATCATTCAGCTCAAGATCGAGCGTGAAGCGCTCAAGCAGGAGACCGATGCGTCGTCTGCCGATCGCCTCAGGAAACTCGAAGACGAGCTGACCGAAACGGAAGAAAAAGCCGATGCGCTGACGGCCCGCTGGCAGGCGGAAAAGCAGAAGCTCGGCCATGCCGCAGACCTGAAGAAGCAGTTGGACGATGCCCGCAACGAGTTGGCCACCGCACAGCGCAACGGCCAGTTCCAGCGTGCGGGTGAGTTGACCTATGGCATCATTCCCGGCCTTGAAAAGGAGCTTGCAGCCGCTGAAGAACGTGACAGCAGCGGTGCCGCTTCGATGGTGCAGGAGGTGGTTTCGGCAGACAACATCGCCCAGGTCGTTTCGCGTTGGACCGGCATTCCCGTCGACCGGATGCTGGAGGGCCAGCGTGAAAAGCTTCTGCGCATGGAAGACGATCTGGCCAAGTCCGTTGTCGGACAGGGCGAGGCGGTTCAGGCGGTTTCACGTGCGGTTCGCCGTTCGCGTGCCGGATTGCAGGACCCCAACCGCCCGATCGGCTCCTTCATCTTCCTTGGCCCGACGGGCGTGGGCAAGACCGAGCTGACCAAGGCACTGGCCCGCTTCCTCTTTGATGACGAGACCGCGATGGTCCGCCTCGACATGTCGGAATATATGGAGAAGCACTCCGTTGCCCGGCTGATCGGTGCGCCTCCGGGCTATGTCGGCTACGAGGAGGGCGGTGCCCTGACCGAAGCCGTTCGTCGCAGGCCGTATCAGGTCGTGCTGTTCGACGAGATCGAAAAGGCGCATCCGGATGTGTTCAACGTCCTGCTGCAGGTGCTGGATGATGGCCGTCTGACCGACGGGCAGGGCCGCACCGTCGATTTCAAGAACACGATCATCATCATGACCTCGAACCTCGGTTCCGAGTTCCTGACGCAGATGGGGGACAATGATGATGTCGGTTCGGTCCGTGAACTGGTTATGGAGCGGGTTCGCGGCCACTTCCGGCCGGAGTTCCTCAACCGTATCGATGACATCATTCTGTTCCATCGCCTGCACCGCAACGAGATGGGTGCGATCGTGGACATCCAGCTCCAGCGGCTGGTCTCGCTGCTCAGCGATCGCAAGATCGTTCTCGACCTCGACGAAGATGCCCGGATTTGGCTGGCCGACAAGGGTTACGACCCCGCCTATGGTGCCCGCCCGCTGAAGCGCATCATCCAGAAGAGCGTCCAGGACCGCCTGGCTGAAATGATCCTCGGCGGGGAAATTCCTGACGGCTCGCGCGTCAAGGTCACCTCGGGCACGGACCGGCTGCTGTTCAAGGTGAAGCCGCTGCGACCCGACGTCGAGACCGCCGACGCCGCGTAATGATCAGCGCAGCTTGATGAAAATGAAAAGGGCTCCCGATGTGGAGCCCTTTTTCAACGAATGAGATTGTCTGCGAAACGGTCGTCGTCTGCGAGGGAACAATCACGCGCTACCTGCTCGCCACCTGCTCGGGCTTGCCTTCGATGTTCAGCAATGTGTCGATACGACGTCGCTCATCGGAAAAGCGTGCCAGCGCCTCGCCTGAAAGCGACTTGCCGCCCGGCAGGCGCACCTTCATCGCATCGACCTTGGTGCCGTTGACGATCAGTTCGTAATGCAGGTGCGCGCCGGTAGACAATCCAGTCGAGCCCACATAGCCGATCACTTGGCCCTGCGTCACGCGTGCCCCCTCGGTCACGCCTTTGGCGATGGCATTCTGGTGATTGTAAGATGAGACATAGCCGTTCGCATGACGGATCAGCGTCTGGTTGCCGTAACCGGATGCCCATCCCGCCTTCTCCACGACACCATTGCCAGTCGCAATGATCGGCGTCCCGCGTGGGGCTGCCCAGTCCGTGCCGGTATGCATTCGGCTGAAACGCAGCACAGGGTGACGACGCATCCCGAAGCCGGATGTCATGCGCCCGTTTGGAACGGGATTGCGCAGCAGGAACTGCCGGATGCTCTTGCCCTGACCGTCGAAGTAATCGACGCTGCCGTCATCGGGGTTCTGGAAACGATAGAAGCGGGTTTCGTTGTCGCCGAATTTGGCATTCACATACAAAAGCTCTGACTGGTCGGTCGCCTTGCCATCCGGTCCTTCGACCGAGAAGAAGGCCTCCAGTGAATCCGTCGGCTTCAATTGCGCCTGAAAATCGACGCTGCTCGCCAGAAGTTTGACGAGTTGTGCGACCATCGTCTGGTTCATGCCATAGGTCAGGGCGGCGCGGTATACGCCGTCATAGACCCGCGGCAGATCGCGATTGGCGGTCAATGGTGCGTTGCTGCTATCAAAGGCCGTGGCGACAGCGTCGAGATGCGGAGGCTCGCTTGCCTTCACGAAGGTCTTGCTGTCATCGGTCGCAACGGTGACCACATGGCGTGCTTTGCGGTAAAGACTGGCGCGGACGATATCGCTCTTCTCGTCGCTCTGGAGAATACCGATCCGCAGAACATCGCCAGCCTGCACGTCGCCAGACCCATTTTCGCTGCTGAGTGCCAGCGCCGTCTGCTTGGCCTGTTCTTTGGAATAGCCGGCCCCGAACAGTGCCTCTTCCATCGTTTCAGCCTGACGCACCGGAATGACGTCGTCGGCATATTCCTGAACCTTGACCGTAGAGGCCTGCGGCGTGGAGACCGACATGTTCTGCTCCACCACACGCGCCGAAAGTCCCGCCGTCATATCCACGTCCTCGGTCGCTTCGAAACGACGTGGGTCGATATAATAAAGCGCCGACAGTTGCTCATTGCCATCGGTCAACATCGAACCGTTGGAGCGGACGGCCTCTTCAACTTCGTCGAAACTCATCGCACCGGCAAAAGCAAAAGGACTGTTCTTGGTCGGAAAGGCGACTGTCTTCAAGCTCACCTCGGACTCGACCTCTGAACCATAGATGGTTCCGGTCTTGCTAGCCGCTGGCGATGCGTCATCATTCGTGGCAAAAATATTCAGCGGATCGAA
>NZ_LMMM01000015.1:0-2500 GCF_001422245.1 Rhizobium sp. Leaf262 | reverse complement strand
TCCCAAAACAACCAGGATGTTGGCTTAGAAGCAGCCATCATTTAAAGAAAGCGTAACAGCTCACTGGTCTAAATAAGGGTCTTTGCGCCGAAAATGTAACGGGGCTAAAGCCATGCACCGAAGCTGAGGATACGTCGCAAGACGTGTGGTAGCGGAGCGTTCCGTAAGTCTGTGAAGGCGGACCCGTGAGGGCTGCTGGAGATATCGGAAGTGCGAATGTTGACATGAGTAACGATAAAGGGAGTGAGAGACTCCCTCGCCGAAAGACCAAGGGTTCCTGCTTAAAGTTAATCTGAGCAGGGTTAGCCGGCCCCTAAGACGAGGCGGACACGCGTAGTCGATGGGAACCACGTTAATATTCGTGGGCCTGGTGGTAGTGACGGATCTTGTGTGTTGTACATTCTTATTGGATTGAATGTGCGGCGAAGAGGTTCCAGGAAATAGCTCCACCGTATAGACCGTACCCGAAACCGACACAGGTGGTCAGGTAGAGTATACCAAGGCGCTTGAGAGAACTATGTTGAAGGAACTCGGCAAATTGCACGCGTAACTTCGGAAGAAGCGTGACCCCATGGTACGCAAGTATGATGGGGTGGCACAGACCAGGGGGTAGCGACTGTTTATCAAAAACACAGGGCTCTGCGAAGTAGCAATACGACGTATAGGGTCTGACGCCTGCCCGGTGCTGGAAGGTTAAAGGGAGGGGTGCAAGCTCTGAACTGAAGCCCCAGTAAACGGCGGCCGTAACTATAACGGTCCTAAGGTAGCGAAATTCCTTGTCGGGTAAGTTCCGACCTGCACGAATGGCGTAACGACTTCCCCGCTGTCTCCAACATAGACTCAGTGAAATTGAATTCCCCGTGAAGATGCGGGGTTCCTGCGGTCAGACGGAAAGACCCCGTGCACCTTTACTATAGCTTTACACTGGCATTCGCCAAGGCATGTGTAGGATAGGTGGTAGGCTTTGAAGCGGGGACGCCAGTTCCCGTGGAGCCATCCTTGAAATACCACCCTTATCTTCGTGGATGTCTAACCGCGGTCCGTTATCCGGATCCGGGACAGTGTATGGTGGGTAGTTTGACTGGGGCGGTCGCCTCCGAAAGAGTAACGGAGGCGCGCGATGGTTAGCTCAGACCGGTCGGAAATCGGTCGTCGAGTGCAATGGCATAAGCTAGCCTGACTGCGAGACTGACAAGTCGAGCAGAGACGAAAGTCGGTCATAGTGATCCGGTGGTCCCGTGTGGAAGGGCCATCGCTCAACGGATAAAAGGTACGCCGGGGATAACAGGCTGATGACCCCCAAGAGTCCATATCGACGGGGTTGTTTGGCACCTCGATGTCGACTCATCGCATCCTGGGGCTGGAGCAGGTCCCAAGGGTATGGCTGTTCGCCATTTAAAGCGGTACGTGAGTTGGGTTCAGAACGTCGTGAGACAGTTCGGTCCCTATCTGCCGTGGGTGTAGGAATATTGACAGGATCTGTCCCTAGTACGAGAGGACCGGGATGGACGTATCTCTGGTGGATCTGTTGTCCTGCCAAGGGCATAGCAGAGTAGCTATATACGGAATGGATAACCGCTGAAGGCATCTAAGCGGGAAACCAACCTGAAAACGAGTGTTCCCTATCAGAGCCGTGGAAGACGACCACGTTGATAGGACGGGTGTGGAAGTGCAGCAATGCATGAAGCTTACCGTTACTAATAGCTCGAGCGACTTCTTCGTTCCCATTGATTATGTTCATCAAGCGAAGCTTGATGAACTGTTCTGTCTTCACGGGCTAAAAGCCCTGCAGACGGCGCGCCAAACGATTGGCGACGGACTATCGTCTTGTATGGCTGCCTCGCTCAAGCTTGAGTGTGCCACCAATACAGGCCAGAGGCCGTCGCATCACGTGATGCGGCCCGTCCGGAGCCCTTTGGGCGTCAGGACAAAACAGATAAGACGTGTAAATTAAATAGAAGAGACAATGTCTCCTCTCCAGCTTCTCGAAACAACTTATGTTGTTGCGTTTTGCCGACCTGGTGGTTATTGCGGGGCGGCTGCACCCGTTCCCATTCCGAACACGGCCGTGAAACGCCCCAGCGCCAATGGTACTCCGTCTTAAGACGCGGGAGAGTAGGTCGCTGCCAGGTCTGCAAAACGCAACGCATCACAATCAATATCTTCTCAGAACAAAAACAAACCTCGGCCCAGCCGATACAAAGGGCCGCATCTGCGGCCTTTCGTCGTTTTAGGCCACACGAAATTAAGGCAAACGCACACCGCGTCCCTTGACTGAGACAAATCCTCAAGGATTTGCTCCGAAACGGTCACGTCCCTCACAGGACAAACAACGGTATTTTGCATACGGCAAAAACCAGACCGGATACGCAAACTCAAAGAGTTTGCTCTGTCGCGCAAGTTCCAAGAACTTGCGCTGGTAACGCGGGGTGGAGCAGCCCGGTAGCTCGTCAGGCTCATAACCTGAAGGCCGCAGGTTCAAATCCTGCCCCCGCAACCA
>NZ_LMMM01000014.1 GCF_001422245.1 Rhizobium sp. Leaf262 | reverse complement strand
TTTTGACGGGGGGACCTTGAGATCCGTTTCGGGTCCTGCCAGGAATGGGCGGCTCCGTGATCGGAGCAGACGGCCCAAGGCAGCGCGCCAACGCTACCAAGGGCCTGACCCTCAAGCCTTCTGTGAAAGGAATCGGGCTATGACCAACCTACACGCTTCCTCGCCTCGGGCGAAAGCTCCGCGTGCCGCATCTGCGGCGTCATCCACCGCCAATGGCACAACAATGCCGCCCGTCCATCAGCTTTTCGCGGACCGCGTGCCTCAAAAGTTTGAGCCACCAGCGCAGTGCCGCCACGCCCATCTCGTCCGCTACCCTGACNACAATGCCGCCCGTCCATCAGCTTTTCGCGGACCGCGTGCCTCAAAAGTTTGAGCCACCAGCGCAGTGCCGCCACGCCCATCTCGTCCGCTACCCTGACGTCGAAGCGGATTTCGACGTCCTCATCGACAAAGCGATCGCCGCGATTGCCGAGGGTGGGCCAGTCAAGGACGAGATCCTCGGCCACTATGTGAACATTGCCTCGCTGGTGCGGGCCGTCAGTTTCCGCGAAGGCAAGTTGCTGGAGCAGGCTGTCGAGCGGCTGGCCAGGGTCAACCCGGATCTGGTCGTGCTGATGCAGTCGATCAAGCTGCCCTTGGTCAAAGCCGCTATCGAAGCGGTTGCTGGCAACGACTGGAAGCACCTCGACGGTGTGCGGCTGGATTGCGATGCGCCGGCGAAAGGCAGCTACACACCAGACCTCATTGTCGTCAACCTTGCCAAGCGGGCCGCTTTTGTCCTCGACCTAAAGCGGTCCCTGGCGTCATACGGTGACACCAGCCGGCTCGAAGAGCTGAAGTTGAAGATGTTGGCGTCGGCGATGGTGTTGCCGGACTGGCTCTACAAAACTCAAAAGAGGATGATGGTCGAAACGGTCGGTGTTGCCATCATCGACGGTGCCAGCCGTCCAAGCGATCATGCAGCGGGCGTTTGGGCCTTGTCCGAGATCGACGACCTGCTCGAGATTGAAGGAGCAGCCCTCTGCATGGCGCAATTGCGTCTGCGCTTTGGGATGCGGGTCCAGCAACTGCTCGAAGCAGAGGCACGACGCGCGATCGCGATCGCACAGCCCCCCTTGGCAACACCCGCACCGGCGATTTTGACATCAGGGCGACGCTTTGGGATTTTGCGTTCCACCTCCCCTGCCCTCGTCTGCCAGGATGTTGCCGATTGTGGTGACCACTCCACGGTCTGCAACTGCACCCGGTGCGATGACGATCCTGACGTTGACGGTGACGATGGTCGCGATGATCCCGAGGCGCTTGCGCACGAACCTAACGCCTGGCCACCTCGACATATCCGCATCGGGTTTGCGCGGCGTCTCCTCGACGCCTAAGGCAACCGCCCGTTTACAGTGAGGCACTTGGCTGCGGCTCTGACGCACGCAGCCAGCCTTTTCCATGTCCCTGTTTTGAACACGCCGTCCACCCAAGCTGGACTGGTGAGGAGATCTTTGTGGCTACTGACATCGTTTCCGAGTTACCACNCAGCCTTTTCCATGTCCCTGTTTTGAACACGCCGTCCACCCAAGCTGGACTGGTGAGGAGATCTTTGTGGCTACTGACATCGTTTCCGAGTTACCACCACCCCACACACGCCAGCGTTCCGATGCATCCTCGGCGCCGTGCCGCACGCGTTTGCTCGCCTCCCGCGATGATCTAGCGGTGCACGATGATCCAGCGGTGATTGTCGGCCTTGCCCTCGCCGTCACCCGACAAGCAAATGGCGGTATGACGTACATGCCGTCCGTGCTGCTTGATCGGCTTGATCAGCATGCGCGCCAGGGAAACGCCGCCTGCCGAACCGTTCTCGATCATGTGACCAGAAATACTAAGAGATGTCGCCATGCCCTAGGCCTTGATGGCGCGCAATCTGCTTTGGGGCAGGAAACCTGCGTGGCAATTATTGCCGCGCCCAATTTACCGACGTCGGAGGGCAAATGATGGATCGTTTGTCTTCCTTCTTGCTGCGGCGCCTCCGGCATGTTCAACGCAAAAAAATCCGTCGCCTAGCGGTGCGCAAAGGGCTGTTGTCGATGACCACCACTGTGATCGACGGGCATGTCGTTGTGTGCTACCGGCCTCTGTTCGACCCTCGCCATCTGGCGGGTGACGTCGAGCGCGACCGGCAATGGCTGCAGGACAACCTTGCTGCCTTCCTTGTCGAGCCACCAAGCGATACTGCATCTCGTTCTGGTCAACCCGACGTCACACCAGACTGGCCCGTGCAGATCAGGCGAGGTGGTACGGCTGTCGCTGTTGAAGCAAGCACCGCCGCCTACGCCGTCCGCATGGTGGCCAAGGCTGGTGACGTGCCAAACCTCAAGCACATGGCATGGACTGGCTGACGGCCAGCACATAGCGACCCTGATCT
>NZ_LMMM01000013.1 GCF_001422245.1 Rhizobium sp. Leaf262 | reverse complement strand
TAATGAGACGCCCGTCAGCCAAGCCAGCCGTCAAAAGCTCCAATGAATCGATTCAACTGTAAACGGCGTTTGAAGAAGTCACGGGGAGAAGACATCCCAGAATGAAACACCGTTTGCACAAAACCGAAGCCAAGTGGAGCGAGCGGGATCCGTTCACGATCAGACGCAAGCCTCAGTCCGACATGTCGTCATCCGGCGCTCCGTCGGGAAACAGGAGATGCGGCTTGCGGCGAAAGTCCCAGTGCTCGTCCGTATACTTCTCGACCAGACGGTCGAAGACGTCATAGCAAGCAGCCTCGTCAAAACCCTGGGCGACCAGACGTTTCACGATGACATCCTCACTCTGTTCGAGTTCCTTCTGTCGTCCTTTGGCAACCGCGCCCACGATGAACCATTGCAGCATGACGCGCGCGACGTCGTCACGGTCGGGCCGCTTGGCCGCTCGTTGCCGCGCTCTAAGGTCGCGTTGACGTTCACGCTGTTTGCGATTGCGCTCTGTCAGAGTGTCCCTCGGCATATCCTGGTCGTCCTGTCGATCGTGAATCGGAAATCTGACGGTTTGAAACGAAAATCTCAGAAAGGGAAACGAACCCCTCAAGTATCGAATCGTTTGAGCGCAATTTGACTCAAATCCCCGGCGCTTGGATTAATGTTCGGGCCGATTTGTTTCAATTGCCAATGAACTCGGCTTGCCATGACGTCGAGTTAGCTTCGGTTTATCATGCATTGAATTCCATCATGTTTTGTTAGTCGTTTAACCGTAGCTTCTGCGCGATTTGCAAAAGGAGATAACGATTGTCCAACCGTTCAGCTCATGTTTGAAATCCTGCCTACCCAGGTCGCGATAATCTACCAACGGTGACAAATCTCTATAAACACGAGGATAAGGTCACAACCCTCCCCGATGAAAAGCGAGATCTTACTACAGAGATGATGGTAGACTTCAAACGTCATTATTGTCGGGGACGACATATCGACCTTCGCTTTCCCGCTATGCAAACGATCGTCCCTAGTTGTTTAAGATCCGTCGTATTTTAGAGATTTACTTACCGGCCCTGCAATATCCGATGTCGTAAAGACGTCCCAAAAGGGGACACTCCAATGGCAGACATCGATCCAAAGGCACAAGCGCTTTCTGCGGCAATCAGGCGGATAACGGAGCTGCAGCAGCAGATGACGGATCGCGTCCTGGCGCTGGCCGTCGAGATCGAAAATCTTACGGACGTCGTGCCCGCCGGGGAAGCGAAGGCGTTCCTCAAGGCACGCTGTAATCTCCCCACAGCCGAGTTGTCGACCTACATGGGATTCGCGAAATCCTTGAAGGGATCCGAGCAGGTTCTCCGGAAGTCCCGAGCGTCGTTTCCTGTCATCAAGTCCTTGGTGGCTGCCGACCAGGACACGCGGCAGGAAATCCTCGAGCGCATGGCGATTGGCGCGCGGATCGACACGAAGGACGTCGCTCTGATCAAGAAACGGTTGGCCGACGCAAAGCTGATGCCCGCCGAAGCGCTGGCCGCAGCGAACAGGAAGGCTGTCGCGGCGGCCGCGCGTCGACAGGCAAAAGCAGCGGCGGCGTCTTTCGAGGTGCGTGCAGCTTCCCTTGTGGAAGAGCTAAGACAGCATTTCCGGCCCGGAGGTATAAAGTCCCCTGTTGTTCATGCAAGCCTGCGCCATCAGGCAGAAGTCCTCGACGCTGAATGCGATATCCTGTTTGGTAAGGAGCAGTCCAGCCTTGCTTCGCTACGACGTGCGACACCGGCATATCGCATGGCGATTGCCCGCAAGGTGCTTGGCGACGTTGCTGCCGACCGACTTGACGAGATTGGACCAATGGAATTGCGCGCGCTGTCGACTTTGACAGGGCAAAGCCGGGTATCCTCTCTAGGACTTTCACGTAAGCCGTTGGCCGGAATTCCTCCTCGGCATTACCGTCCCCGTGTTGTCGAGCTGTGCGCGGGTGCAGGTGGTCTGGCCCTTGGCTTGGAGCGCGCCGGATTCGAGCATGTCGCCCTGATCGAAATGAACAGGAATGCGGTGGCCACGCTGCGGGCCAATCGACCGGACTGGAACGTCGTCCAAGCCGATATCCGCAAAGTGGACTTCAAGGAATACCGCGAACAGCGGATCGACCTACTAACGGGTGGTCTTCCCTGCACTCCGTTCAGCACGGTCGGCCAGAAAAAGGGTCGGCACGACGAAAACAACCTGATGATGGAAGGCGTGCGTGCTATACGCGAAATTGCCCCGAAGGCATTCCTGTTTGAGAACGTCGAGGGCCTCTTGCACTCTCGCCACGCGGACTACGTTGCGTTTCTCCTGCGCGAATTCTCAAAGGCAGGATACTCGACGGAAATCCACCGGATCAACGCCAAGGACTACGGCGTTGCGCAGAACCGGTCCCGCATCATGTTGGTGGGGATGCGCAAGGATCTGGCGGGAGCCTTCCGGATGCCGAGGAAGTTTCCAGAACTCGCTACGAACGTTGGCGTCGCTCTAGTCGACCTGATGGGCGAAAAAGGGTGGGAGGGCGCGGACGCTTGGCTACAGTCGATGAAGGATCGTGACTATCGGGCAGACACAATCCGGGGCTACCAAGGCAGCGCGCGCGCTGGTGAGGCGATCCGCTCCAAGAGGCAGCAAATTCGCTACGCGCCTCCGGCCAAGGCTGCGCCGACTGAAGATGAAGGCTCGCGGGAAGGTTTCGTCCCTGGCCTGACGAACCAAATGCGTGCTCGATTGCAGGGCTTCCCGGACAATTGGGAGTTTGTCGGTGGGCTTGGGCCGGTGGCCGACCAGATTGGAAATGCGGTCGTGCCTGCGATGGCGCAGGCGATGGGACTGGCATTGGTGTCGGCGTTGACGGGCTGGGAAATCGACTGGCAGGCGATGATGGATAGTTCTCGTCCACCGCGCCGAGAAATTGCGACTTAAGCATTTGCAGATCGTCCTGACGACCGATCAGGATGTGAGGCGGGTCGTCACTGCAGAGTACCGCGTTACCGTCGGCCTGATGAAAAGGAATATCTATTCCAATATGTTGGCGGCCATGGACTGCGGCATCCTTCCCGACTTGGCATCGGCACAGCTATTGATGCGCCTCGTCAGCGATATCAGCGACCCGAAACATACTGGCACCACCGAGGAGACTCAGTGGGTCATGAATGCCGTCGTTCGGGATGTGACGATGACCTACGTAATGATGATCGAGGTGCATGTGGACCGTTGAAGAGCCACCTAAGACGCGCCGGGTTACAAATCCTTGCGGCATTATCGAGAATGATTTTGCGCGTAGGGGCGCTTGACGTGATCTGAGCCGACTGACACCTTTAAATCATGGCGATGCTTCTCGATCATCGACAGCAGAGGAACAGACGATGCAGACCCAGAACGACACCGAGATGAAGACCTTCACCGTCGACCGCGACGACAATCGCCCACCGTGCTTCACCGGCACGCGTCTAGCGGGGCCCCAAAGCTCGTCCGATCGCGGCAGCTCCGATTATTCCGGTCAATTAGGTTTCCGCGAGATTCTGAAACTCTACCAGAGCCAGCGCTGCGACTACAGCGCTACCCGCACCATCGCCACGCAGGGGAGGGCAAAAATACCCCCGAGGCGATCTTATCGGCAAGCCAAGACGCCATCGTCAAATTCTTCGGCTTTGGATGGCGATGGAGATCTATGCCGCGGTCGAATGGGATATCGCTGAAGATCTCGAGGCAATTCCCAGTCCACGTCCACTGGCTGCATATTCGTAGAGCATCCTCGTCGACGATGCTTTGAATGTAGCATCCCAAATCCATAATACCTACTGCTTGGTCGGAGCCTTACCCCGTATGGAAGACATCTAGCCGGTACTTCGCTCCGTCCAGTCGGGCGCGCCACAAGCATCTGCTTGGACCAACTCTTTTATCCCATAATAACAGTGCGCAACACAGTCGGTCCAAAGGCCGCTGCTGGGTCCGCGCATCTAGCTTCGGATACGAAATGACCCTGACGAATTTTCCATTCAAAACTACCCCGTCCGACCATGCATATTGTGGCGGCGCAGATGGTCTCATTACGTGCCCCATCTGCGTTATCACCGATTCGATAATCCTCGAAGGTGACGCTTTGACAGAATTGAAGCAATTGCCTAATGCGTCTGTTCAATGCATCGTCACCTCTCCGCCCTATTGGGGACTTCGCGATTACGATCATCCAGGCCAGATAGGTCTCGAGCCCACCGTCACACAGTTTATTGACAGGCTGGTCAGCGTCTTCCGGGAATCCCGCCGCGTTCTTAAGGACGACGGCATTTTGTGGCTGAACATCGGCGATGGCTATACGAGCGGCAACCGTATGTCTCGATCGCCAGATCGAAAGAACCCGGCGCGCGCGATGGACATTCGTCCGCAAACTCCCCAAGGCCTGAAACCCAAAGACATGTTGGGTATTCCATGGCGGCTCGCATTCGCGCTTCAGGATGACGGCTGGTATCTGCGCTCTGACGTCATCTGGCATAAACCCAATGCCATGCCCGAGAGCGTGAAGGATCGGCCCACACGAGCTCATGAGTACCTGTTCATGTTCACAAAGTCTGAACGTTATTATTACGACCGTACGGCTGTCCTTGGTCCAAATAGTCGGAACGCGCGGTCGGTTTGGGAAATTCCGACGAGAGCATACTCCGGGGCGCACTTTGCGACATTTCCCCCAAAGCTGGTCGAGCCATGCAAATTGGCATCGACGAGTCCTGGCGACCTGGTACTTGATCCGTTTTTCGGGGCGGGCACCGTTGGCTTAGTGGCGCAGCAGTACCAACGCAGATATGTCGGCATCGAGTTGAGCCCCCAATATGCTGCGCTCGCTGCTGGGCGTCTCTTTGCCCAGGCGCGCAAAGTGGACCGGATCGCAGCTTAACGAATGCTGCATGCATGCCGCATTCGAACCCTTTCCGTCGATGGGGCTCGCAAGTCTCCGCGGAAGACGCTCGACCGGCTTCTCTTAAAACAATCAACGCGTAGCACATCGGACCGAGAAAATCCGCTGGTGAGCTCGCGTCCAGATTTTGGATATGACCTGACTATGACAAAAACCCTGACCTACACCACGTCGTACGGCCAAGCCCGTTGCGGAGATTCCGCCGATCTCATCGAGAACCTTATCGATGGCAGCATCAATCTCATGATGACATCACCACCGTTTCCGTTGCTGCGGAAGAAGGAATACGGCAACACGGATCAAGACCTATATGTTGCCTGGCTGGCCGGCTTCATCCGGCAGGTCATGCCAAAAATTGCGGATGATGGCAGCATCGTTCTCGATCTCGGCGGTGCCTATCAGCGCGGTCAGCCAACCCGAAGCCTGCATATTTACAAGCTTATAATCGAGCTCTGTGAGGTAGTAGGACTGCATCTGTGTCAAGAATTCTTCTGGTATAATTCGGCCAAGCTTCCAAGCCCGATCGAATGGGTGAACAAGCGCAAAATCCGTGCCAAAGATTCCGTCAACACGCTTTTGTGGCTCAGTAAATCGCCTTGGCCGAAAGCGGATGTATGTAACGTGCTGACCCCGTACAGTGCGCGGATGACAAAGATGCTAGAGGGACAGTCCCAGGTGCCGAAGGCGCAACTAAGGCCGAGCGGTCATGTCATGACTGACACGATCTTGCGTGACAACGGCGGCGCTATTCCGTCAAACGTTTTGACTATTCCCAATACCAGCAGCAACGACAGTTATCAGCGCCGTTGCAAGCAGCTCGGGATCAAAGCCCATCCTGCACGCTTCCCGGCCAAACTACCTGAGTTTTTTATTCGAATGCTCACCGACCCCGGTGATGTTGTGCTCGATATCTTTGCTGGCTCCAATACGACTGGTGAGGTGGCTGAAATTTTGGGACGGCGATGGAATACATTCGAACAGGACCGCGATTACTTTGCCACATCTGCACTTCGGTTTGTGCATGCTGATTGCTGCGACAATGAGCTGCGCGAAATCCATGGCACCCTGCGTTCGGGTGGTACGATGGTGCTTTCAGAGACGAGGAAGTCAAAAGCTAAAGGTCGTGCCGTGAGGAAGTTGCTGCTGGGGGATGAAGTCGCGCTAACCGTCTTCTCGCCAGCCTGCTGATTTGGGGTGCTAATGCCGTAGCCGAGCAGAAAAGTTTGATTGCCGCAAGTTCCACTTGGGACCGAGTTCTTTAAAATCGTTCGAAACGAAAGTCTTAATGTCTCACTTATCCTGCGCGACCGTGCTGTAGTAGCCGTCGTACTCGGGCAGTTCACGATCATGAAACATATTGCGCTTGATCTCGCGGTAAATGGTCGAGCGATGCCGACCAAGCTGACCCGCCATCTCGTTGACAGGCACTTTTGCCGCCAACAGCTGATGGAGGCGCCTCCGGTCGGCGAGGGTAATCTGCGTGTAGCATCGAGACATGTCTCATCTCCAAAGTGAAGCCATTGAAATTACAGGCATGTCGCACTTGGAAATAGAATGTACCCCGGCTACAAAATATGTGGCAGAGGAGTTGAAATGTCCGCCGCTGTGCAAAGTAGAAATGTCCAATTGAGTCGTCTCGTCTACTCAGACATGCCACACTGACACCGCGGATC
>NZ_LMMM01000012.1 GCF_001422245.1 Rhizobium sp. Leaf262 | reverse complement strand
TGCGCTGTGGATCGCCCTTGCGGAGAACGGATCGATGGCTGCGGGCGCTTCGTCAGAATGAAGCCTCGCATCCTCGAGGGCAGATGTGGCCGAACTGGCAGGGCGATGAACCGGCAACGGGCCATCGCCACCCGGAGGGGTAAGGGTCGGACCTTGAAATGTCCGACCGTTCCAACGGCAAGGTTCCCCTTGCTCTCCCGGGTTCTGCCAGCCGTGGCAAGAGGATCGCTATCTGGCCAAAAGAGCTGAACGGGGCGCTGCGAGGTGCCATTTTATAGACTACCCAACGAGGCAACTTACAGCGCCCCGTCCGAATACCCATGGCCGCAAATGGCGGTGGGCACCTGAGAGAAGGTCATGCCACGGGCAGGTGCTGCCGCGTGAACGGCGAAGCTTGTGTGACAGGTGGCCGGGATTTTTGACAGGATTGGATTTGGAGGGTGTGGCTGGATGCTTCGAGGCTTTGTCCTTCGGCCAAAGCGCCTCAGCATGAGGGCGGTGGGTGTGGCGGGCCTTGCCCTGGAGAGGGCGGAGGAAGGGACTGGGCAAACGCAGCAACCCTCATCCATCATCCTGAGCCTGTCGAAGGAGAGGTGCGCAGGCGCAGCCGGAGCCTCGAAGGACGCGGGTTGCGGGCTTGGGGCACGAGTGCGCGGCTGGATGCTTCGAGGCCCCTGCGGGGCGCCTCAGCACGAGGGCAGTGGGTGTGGCAGCCTCAACCTCATCGAAAGGGCAGCGTATGCCACTCACCCCCCTCTGGCCTGCCGGCCATCTCCCCCACAGGTGGGGAGATCGAATCGCGGATAGCGCTCGAACATCTCTGCCGCTGCGGGTTGATTGGGGAGCGTGCCCCCAGCCGATCTCCCTCCTTGTGGGGGAGATGGCCGGCAGGCCAGAGGGGGGTGAGCGGCTGGCTCCGGCGCCAGACATTTGGATGCAACCTGGCGCCTACGCCACCATTGGGGATGAGCTTGCTCCGACGCTAGACCGTTCCCCTTTGCCAAATGAAGCGCTCCCAAACCTCCATATCACTCCAAACGGCGAGGGCGAATCTACAACCCCAACCCCTCAAACAGCGCCGTCGAAAGATACCGTTCCGCAAAGGACGGGATGATCACCACGATGGTCTTGCCCGCGTTTTCCTCGCGTGCGCCGATCTTGATGGCGGCAGCCAGCGCACCGCCGGAGGAGATGCCGACGGGGACGCCTTCGAGACGGGCGACGAGGCGGGCGGTTTCGAAGGCTTCGTCATTGGTGACGGTGACGATTTCGTCGTAGATTTTCGTGTCGAGAACAGCGGGCGCGAAGCCTGCGCCGATGCCTTGAATCTTGTGCGGCCCCGGATTGCCGCCTGAAAGAACCGGGCTGTCGGCGGGCTCCACGGCGACGACCTTCAGGTCCGGTTTGCGGCCTTTCAGCACCTGGCCCACGCCGGTAATCGTGCCACCGGTGCCGATGCCGGAAACGAAGATATCGACGTCACCATTTGTGTCGTTCCAGATTTCCTCGGCTGTCGTCTTACGGTGAATTTCAGGGTTGGCCGGGTTTTCGAACTGCTGCGGAATGATCGCATCGGGAAGCGTTTCGGCCAGCTCATGCGCCTTGGAAATCGCTCCCTTCATGCCCTTGGGGCCTTCGGTCAGAACCAGCTCGGCACCGAGCAGCGCCAGCATCTTGCGGCGCTCGATGGACATGGTCTCGGGCATGGTGAGGATCAGCTTGTAACCCTTGGCAGCGGCGGCGAAGGCAAGTGCAATGCCGGTATTGCCGGATGTCGGCTCGATCAGCGTCGTCTTGCCGGGCGAAATCCGGCCCTGCGCTTCCAGCGCTTCGATCATGGCGACGCCGATACGGTCCTTGACCGAGGCGATGGGGTTGAAGAATTCAAGCTTGGCGAGGATCGTCGCCTTGACACCCTTGTCCGCGGCCAGCTTGTCGAGGCGCACCAGGGGCGTATCGCCGATCGTCTCGGTGATCGAGGAATAGATCCGTCCGCGTCCGGGTTTTCTGGCTTCAGACATGGCATGCTCCCATTGTGTCGCTGCAAAGAATTTTGCGCAGAATAGGAGGAATGGTCTGATGACGCTAGAGAACCAGAATGCGTATATGGCGCGATATGCGGTATGTCATACTCAAGATCGTCACGCTTTGAGACGATTGTTTCACGTCGCGCGGGTGGCGATCATCGCAGCCGTTGCTGCCAGAATGCCGGCCGCCGTCCGGTTGAGCAGGACGAGCGCTGTGGGTCGTTTCAGCAGCAACCGGGCCTTGGACGCCAGCAGGATATAGGGCAGCAGAACCGCCATCAGCACGGCAAAGGTCACCGCCAGCAACGTGATATATTCGCTGCTGCCGATGATGCGGATGTCGATCAGGGTCGGCACCAGCGCGACGTAAAACAGCATGGTCTTTGGGTTGCCGAGCGTGATCAGCAGACCTGAGAGAAACGACATGGCGATGCTCGTGCTCTTTTTCGCCTGCAAATCCTGCGGCAGAAGGCCTGCCGTCCAGAGCTTCCAGGCGATATAGAGCAGATAGGCCGCACCGGCGATTTTCAGGATCATGAAGGCTTCCTGAAAGGTCTGCGCCACGAAGGCGAGGCCCAAAATAACGGCGGTGAGATAGACCATATCGCCCAGCACCAGCCCAAGACCCATGAAGAAGGTTTCGCGAAAGCCGGAGCCCAGCGCCCGCGCCACGATGGCTGTCATGCCGGGGCCGGGGATGGCGGCGGCGATGAAGAGAGCGGTGGCATAGGTGATGAGCGTTGCAATGGTCACGACGAGGTCCCCGGAAAATCGGTTCTCCCGATATAGCACGACGCGCGGTTTTGAAAAGCACGACCAGCGCAAAAGCACAAAGCCCGCGACGAGGCGGGCTTTGCTGGTTTGACAATGTGAAGAGAGATTAGAGGAACGGGCGGTCCGGCATGTCGTCGATGCTGATGACGCCGTCATTGTTCTTGTCGAGGCGCGTGAACATTTTCTCGCCAGCGGCTGTAAATTCTGCCTTGCTGATCTGGCCGTTGCCATCGGTGTCGACCATGGCGAACATCGCGTTCATGCGACCGCCGTGGCCACCTTTGCCGCCCATGCCACCGTGACGACCCTCATGCTTGCGGCCTTCATGGCCCTTGCGGTCTGCCTGGTCTGGGCCGCCTTTTTTGTCATCCGGGCCATCGGTATTGGCACGCTCAGGGCGTGGATTGGCTTCACGGAAAGCTTCCATCTTGGCCTTGCGATAGTCACGCATTTCCTTTGGTGTAATCGAGCCATCCTTGTTGGCGTCGATTTCAGTGAAAAGCGCGTCCTGGCGGGCGGCGAACTCTTCCTTGGTGATCTTGCCGTCCTTATTGGCATCGGCTGTCTTCAGCAGATAGACATAGGCCAGTTCCGGGCGCATGGGCGGGCCGTGTCTGTCTGGGCCACCCCGTGGTGCCGCCATGGCGATTGGAGCCGCCGCGCTCAACATAAGGGCTGCGCCAAGTGCGGTGAGAGTCAATTTTCTCGTAATCATGGTTGGTTACCTTTTCCTTTGGTGTCCCTCTCGGAAAAACTAATCCGCGCATGTCACTACCGCCACTTAAACATCAGTAATGTGCATGACAAATCGGTAACATGCCTCAGCCTGCCGGTGCGGTCAGGCCCTTGAGGAAAGAGGTCAGATCATCGGTGATGAAATCGATATGCTCATCGGTAACATCAGGAATTTCCCAGCGCTCCATGACGATGCCTTCCAGATTGCGCGGCACCAGCAGCACCGTCTTCATGCCCAGAGCCTTCGGTGCCGTCAGGTTGCGCGGCAGGTCCTCGAACATGGCGGCCTTGGTCGTATCGAGCTTGGCAAGGGCTGCGAATTTCTCGTAGGTCGCGCTGGCTGGCTTGGGCAGATAATCGGCAGCGACGATATCGAAGATGTCCTCGAAATGGTCGAGAATGCCCAGTGCGCCAGCGGCAGCTTGCGCATGCGGCACGCTGCCATTGGTCAGAATGAACTTGCGGCCCGGCAGCGCCTTGATCGCCTCGCCCAGTTCCGGGTTGGGCAGAAGTGCTGAATAATCGATCGCATGCGCCCGCTCCAGAAAGGCATTTGGGTCGATGCCGTAATGGATCATCAGGCCCTGAAGCGTGGTGCCATGCTCATGGTAATAACGCTTCTGCAACGCCCGCGCCTCGTCCGGCTCCAGTTGGAGGAGTTCTGCGACATAGGCGGTCATGTTTTTATCGATCTGCGAAAACAGGTTTACCTCATGCGGATAAAGCGTGTTGTCGAGATCGAACACCCATTCGGTCACATGCGAGAAATCGGCGGCATTCGGTTCGTTTTTCGGTTTTGTGCTCATGGCCTTCTTATGCCCTGTCATCGGCACAAATAAAATCGAAAAGGCGACGCCTGGAGCACTTTGCCGCCTTGGGGCGGAAAGCTGCGACGTGATAATTTACGCGGCATGGAACTCTGGATACCCATCACCATAGCCGCTGCCTTCATGCAGAACCTGCGCTCCGCCTTGCAAAAGCATTTGCAGGGCTCGCTCGGCACGCGCGGCGCCAGTTTCGTGCGCTTTGGTTATGGCTTCCCCATCGCCATCCTCTACGTGCTGTTACTGCATTTTGTGGCAAAGCAGATTTTCCCGACCTTCAGCACGGCCTTTTTCATCTGGGCGGTGGTGGGCGGTCTGGCGCAAATCTACGCCACCATGCTGTTGGTGCATCTGTTTTCGCTGCGCAACTTCGCCGTCGGCACGGCCTATTCGAAGACGGAGCCGGTGCAGGCCGCGCTGTTCGGTTTCGTCATTCTGGGCGAAAAGCTGACGCCGGGCGCGATCATGGCCATCATCGTCGGTGTCATAGGCGTGATGACGATATCCATGGCGCGGCTGCCGCTATCGTGGAAAAACACCGTCACGGCCATGACCAGCCGCACCGCACTGATCGGCATCGCCTCGGGCGGTGTCTTCGGCATATCGGCAGTAGCTTACAGAAGCGCGTCGCTGTCCTTGGAAGGCGCGGGGCCGATCATGTCGGCTGCGGTGACGCTCGCCTGCGTCACGACGTTTCAGACCGCCTTCATGCTGGTGTGGATGGCGTGGAAGGACAAACGCGAGATCGTGCAGGTTCTCGTCACATGGCGCTCATCGTCTCTGGTCGGCATTGCGGGCGTGCTGGGCTCGGCGGGCTGGTTCACGGCCATGACGCTCCAACAGGTGGCCTATGTGAGGGCGCTCGGACAGATCGAGCTGGTCTTCACCTTCATGGCGTCTTGGTTCCTGTTTCGCGAACGGGTCAACGCCATGGAGCTTGCAGGATGCCTGCTGATCGTCAGCGGCATCCTGGGATTGCTGTTCTGGTAAATCTGCGGAAAATCAGGGAACGATGAGCGTGCCTGCGCCTTCGGTAAAGATTTCCAACAGAACCGAGTGTGCCGTCTTGCCGTTGAGAATGACGACGCCCTGAACGCCTGCCTTGATGGCCTCGATGCAGGTTTCGACCTTGGGGATCATGCCGCCGGAAATCGTGCCGTCCTTGATCAGCGCGCGCGCCTGCGAGACCGTCAGTTCCTTGATCAGTTCCTTGTTCTTGTCGAGAACGCCTTCGACGTCTGTGAGGAACAGCAGGCGGCTGGCATGCAGCGCACCAGCAATGGCACCGGCAAAGGTATCGGCATTGATGTTGTAGGTCGCACCGTCACGGCCCGGAGCCACCGGTGCGATGACCGGGATCATCTCCGACTTGGCCAGAAGGTCCAGCAGCGTGCGGTCGACTTCCACCACTTCACCGACGAAGCCGAGGTCGAGTACGCGCTCGATATTGCTGTCGGGATCAATGACGGTCTTCTTGGCCTTTTCGGCAAAGACCATGTTGCCGTCCTTGCCGCACAGGCCGATGGCCCATTCGCCGGTCTGGTTGATGAGGGCGACGATTTCCTTGTTGATCGAACCGGCCAGAACCATTTCGACGATTTCGACCGTCTTGGCATCGGTGACGCGCAGGCCGCCTTCGAATTTCGATTCGATGCCCATCTTGGAGAGCATCGCGCCGATCTGCGGGCCGCCGCCATGGACGACGATGGGGTTGATACCGGACTGCTTGAGAAGGGCGATGTCTTCGGCAAAGGCCTTGCCGAGGCCGCTGTCGCCCATGGCATGACCGCCATATTTCACGACGATGGTCTTGTTTTCGTATTTCTGCATGAAGGGCAGGGCCTGCGCCAGAAGCCGGGCCTGCATTTCGCTTTCGGAAGACGCCATGGAAACTAACCTCGTCGTTGAATGCCGCGCTTTTAACCCAAGTTTTTGACGGATGAAACAACGGACAGCCCATCGCGGGCAGAAAATTCAATCGTGATCGCCTCTGACTCCTCAGCCGGTTGACATAACGGCGCAATCGGACCAGCTTTGTTGCCGGGGGCGTGGACGCGTATCTGCCAGGGGCGGGCGGTACAGCCGTCATGATGATGGCATCGCGTCAAAGCCAGGAGTTCGATGACGGATGAGCTTGCCGGATCGGGAGAAGCGTTGCGGTTTGAAAGACGAGGTGCTGGCGGGCGAATACGTCCTCGGCGCATTGACTGCCGATGCGCGTGCCGAACTTGCCAAACGCATGAAGACGGATCGCCAGTTTGCCGCCATGGTGCGCCGCTGGCAGGACAATCTCACAGACACCGACAGACATGAGCGCCGGTCCTTTTCCTCCTATGTCGATGCGTCCAAGAAACACGAACGACACCAAACCCATGACAGGTTGCACCAACGCAGGTATCGGCGTTTTTCCATCGTGGCTGCTTTGTGGAATTCGGTGCGCTTCTGGCGGCTGGCGACATCGGCAGCGTTGTTGTGGGCAGCGGTGCTGCTCTTCACGTTCCCTTCAGTCTAATCGCAGACCAGACCGGGAAGATCAAAGCGGCACCTGTTTCGGGCCGCTTTGATCGATATCAGAGGCTGATGGTCCTGACGATTTCGTCACGAACGAGATCCAGACCCGAGGACTTTTCCGAGGAGGTGGCCAGCACCTCCGGATAGGCGGCAGGGCGCTTGCGGATTTTTTCCAGCGTTTCGTTGATAAGCCGCGGAACGCCAACATCCTTGATCTTGTCGGTTTTGGTCAAAATGACCTGATAGGACACGGCAGCCTTATCGAGAAGCGACAGAACGTCCTCATCGTTTTTCTTGATGCCATGGCGGGAATCGATCAGCACATAGACCCGCTTCAGGGTTGCGCGACCGCGCAGATAGTCGAAGACGAGCTTTGTCCAGGCGTCGACCTGGTCTTTCGGCGCCTGCGCATAGCCATAGCCCGGCATGTCGACCAGAGCCATGGGCGGCAGATCGCTTGCTTCGCCAGAATAGCCATCTGGAACGAAATAGTTCAGTTCCTGTGTCCGGCCCGGCGTGTTTGACGTGCGCGCCAGCCCTTTATGGCCGACGAGCGCGTTGATGAGAGATGACTTGCCAACGTTTGAGCGTCCGGCAAAGGCGATCTCGGGCGGGCCTTCCGGTGGCAGGAATTTCATGGCGGGCACGCCGCGAATGAAAATCCAGGGCCGTCCGAAGAGCGGCTTTTCCGCCGCCGGTTGCCCGCCTTTGATGTCAGTCGTCATTTCGATTGCACCGGCTTTCGCTTGAACAACGATTTCAGATTATCGAACAGTTCGATCTTGGCGCCGTGACGCTTCATGATCAGAGCCTGCTGCGAAATCGACAGCGTGTTGTTCCATGCCCAGTAGATGACGAGACCCGCAGGGAACGACGCCAGCATGAAGGTGAAGATCAGCGGCATCCAGGTGAAGATCATCGCCTGGGTCGGATCTGGAGGCGTCGGGTTCATACGCATCTGCATGAACATGGTGATGCCCATGATGATAGGCCACACGCCGATCATCAGCATATGCGGTGGCGTAAACGGCAGGAGACCGAACAGGTTGAAGAGCGAGGTCGGATCGGGCGCCGAGAGGTCGTGAATCCAGCCAAAGAACGGCGCGTGGCGCATTTCGATGGTGACGTAGATGACCTTGTAGAGCGCGAAGAACACCGGAATCTGCAACAGCATCGGCCAGCAACCGGCCACCGGATTGATCTTCTCTTCCTTGTAGAGCGCCATCATCGCCTGCTGCATGGCCATGCGGTCATCGCCATGTTTGGCTTTCAGCTCCTCCATCTTCGGCTGCACGCGCTTCATGTTGGCCATGGAGGCGTATTGCTTGCTGGCCAGCGGGAAGAACAGGAGTTTCACGACGATGGTGGTGAGCAGGATGGCCACACCGAAGTTGCCAAAATAACGGAAGAAGAAATCCATCAGTTTGAACATCGGCTTGGTGATGAAGTAGAACCAGCCCCAGTCGATCAGAAGATCGAACTTCGGAATGCTGTATTCATGCTCGTAGCGGTCGACCAGCGGCACTTCCTTGGCACCTGCAAAGACGAGATTCTTCAGCTCGATCGACTGGCCGGGCGCAACGGTAACCGCATCTGCACGGTAATCGGCCTGATAGCGTGGCTGGCCGTCCGTGAAGTGCGTGTAACGGGATTCGACCGGAAGGGTCTGCGGTGGAATGATGGCTGCTGCCCAATACTTGTCGGTAATGCCAAGCCAGCCACCAGTCGCCTTAGGCGATGTGAAAGGCTTTTCCTCGATGTTCTTGTAGCTCTCTTCCGCCAGACTTCCGTCTGCTCCGGCAACGCCGAGGAAGCCTTCGAAAATGACGAAGACGGGAGGCGTGACCGGCTTGTTGTTGCGGGTGATGCGACCGTAAGTCGAAAACGAGATCGGCTCCTGGCCGGGGTTCTCCACCTTGTCAGTCACCGTGATCATGTAGTGATCGTCGATCGACAGCGTGCGGGTGAAGACGACGCCCTTGTCGTTGGTGAACGACAGCGCGACCGGGGTCGATTCCGTCAGCTTGGAGCCGGAGGCCACGGTCCAGACGGTTGAGGGGCCAGGAACGGTGCCCACGGCCTCACCGGCGATATAGCCGAGTTCCGTGAAATAGCCGTCATGGGTATCCGACGGTGAAAACAGGGTAATCAGCGGGCTCGAGTCGTCGACCGTCTCATGGTAGTCCTTGAGGCGGATATCGTCGAGACGTGCGCCCGTCAGGTTGATGGAGCCCTGGATGGCGTTGGTATCGATCTGGACGCGCTGCGACTTTGCAAGTGCTTCGTCGCGCGAAACGGTGGCTGCCTGCTGGCCTGTCGCACCGGGCAGGGTGCCTGCAGGCTGTGTGGTGCCAGGGGCCGCGCCCGCCGTTGTTTGCTGGGTCTGCTGCGTCGCCTGCTGCGCCTGACGAGCCTCTTCGGCGCGGCGCTGCTGTTCGATACGCGGGTTCATGTACAGGAACTGCCAGGCTAGTACGATGACAACCGAAAGGCCTATCGCGATAAAGTAGTTGCGGTTTTTTTCCATCATTCTTTCCTGGGGCGGGTCTCCCGGGCGCGTCCGGATTTTGCGCGTCCCTTGATCCGCTCTATGAGCAAGTGTTCCAGTACGGCAAATTCGGTATTCAATGCGTCCCTTCGGGCGACAATCACATAGTCATGTCCGGGCTGCATTGCAAACCCGGCCGAAAGCCTGACGGCTTCCCTCAAACGGCGGCGCATTCGATTGCGTTCAACCGCATTACCTTGGCGTTTGGTGACCGTAAAGCCGACCCTTGGTTCGGTTTCGGGTGCCTTGCGATCCAGAACCTCCAGAAGAAAGGTGCTGCCTCGCCGTTTTTCTCCTGCCTGAACAGCAAGAAACTCCGGTCGGTTTTTCAACCGACCGGGTATTTTCTTCTCATGCGTCATGTGCCACGACTTTCATCGGGCTAAGGCCCAATTAGGCCGAAAGACGGGCGCGGCCGCGTGCGCGGCGAGCAGCCAGAACCTTACGACCGCCGGCAGTTGCCATGCGGGCACGGAAACCATGACGACGCTTGCGAACAAGCTTGGATGGCTGGAAAGTACGCTTAGACATTTATTTAATACCGCGGGGTGCGGCCCTTCTTGACTTTGTTCCTTCAGGAACAAGAGCGTTTCGTTGATGCCTGAACCACCGCGCAAACGGTAAGATGCCCAGACGTGCGGGCTTATAAGGGTTTAAGGGCCTCAAAGTCAATCGCCGAACCGCACAGCCTTTCCCGGCTCTTCCCGTCTGTATGACAGATAAGAAAATCTATGCTTGTCCCAATCCCAATATCTCGCTTTTTGGTGGATGAATTTGCTTAAAATTAGAAAGTCTTTCTTAAGGTAAGGTAGATATAGATTTACTGACAAACTATCGACAGGGGTTTCGTCTCTTGCATGTGTGCAACGGGCGATTTGAGGGGACATAGACGTGAAAATACGGGGCAAGATCAATCTTCTGGTGGGGCTTTTGAGCCTTGTAGCGTGTACCATTGGCGGATTGTCGATTTACGCCGTCAATGAATACCATGCACAGACACTCTCCCTCGATGCCGTGGCCGACCGTGCCCGTCATGGAGAGACCCTCAATCGCCTCGTGACAGCCGTGGTGATGGAATCGCGTGGTATCTACGCCGCCAAGGACACGGCCGCTGCCGCAAAATTTGCCGACGGAATTCAGAAAAACCTGGATGACATGGCTGCCCTGCTGACCGAATGGAAGCCACAGGTTCCCGCAACGCAGGCGGGCCAGTTCTCCAACCTCGAAAAGCGTTTCGCAGAGTTTCGCACCTTCCGGACGGAAACGGCCCGCCTAGGCCGCGAAGTCGGTCCGCAGGAAGCGAACGCCCAGGGCAACAACGATGCCAACCGCGAAAACCGCAAGGCCTATCAGGCCGATATCGACGCGGTGGTGAAGGGCGACCTTCAGGCACTCGAAGCCATCAAGACTGAAATCGAAACATTCGGTAACACGATCTTCTTCGTGGTCGCCTTCGTAACCGTGGCCGGTGTCGCCATCGGTGCAGTCTTTGGTCTTTACATCGGTTCGCGAGAGCTGAGCGCGCCCATTCTCAAGGTATCCAACGTCATGAACGCGGTTGCCGAAGGCAATCTGGATACGGAAGTGCCCTATCTCGACCGCAAGGACGAAATCGGCGAAATGGCCGCGGCAGTCGAGGTTTTCAAGCGCAACGGGCTGGAAGTGCGTCGGATGAACGCACAGGAAACCGCCATGCGTGCCAAGAGCGACGATCTGCAGGCCGGTATGGCGCAGGTTGTCGGTGCTGCCGCCGAGGGCGATTTCAGCCACCGCATCACCAAGGACTATGGCGACGACAACCTCAATCGCTTTGCGCAGAACATCAATTCGCTGCTGGTCAGCGTCGATACCGGCGTGACCGAAACCGGCCGCGTGATCGAAAGCCTGGCCCATGGCGACCTGACGCAAACGATGAACGGCACCTTCCACGGTGTGTTCGCCGAGCTTCAGGCGAACGTGAACGAGACGTTCAACAAGTTGAGAGCGACCCTGTCTGAAGTGCGTGGCAGCACGGAAAGCATCAACGGCAATGCCAATGAACTGCGCGCGGCGGCAGACGATCTGTCCAAGCGCACGGAGCAGCAGGCTGCCGCGCTGGAGGAAACATCGGCCGCACTCGACGAAATCACCGCCGTGGTGCGCAACTCCACCGACCGCGCGCAGGAAGCCAGCGCGATGGTCTCGGAAACCAAGGAAAAAACCGCCCAGTCCGCGACAGTCGTCCGTGATGCGGTTTCGGCCATGGGACGCATCGAACAGGCATCGCGTGAGATCAGCCAGATCATCAACGTCATCGACGAGATCGCTTTCCAGACCAACCTTCTGGCGCTGAATGCCGGCGTCGAGGCGGCGCGTGCCGGTGAGGCGGGCAAGGGCTTTGCGGTGGTGGCACAGGAGGTGCGCGAACTGGCGCAACGCTCCGCCAATGCGGCGAAGGATATCAAGGCGCTGATCACGAAATCGGGCGAGGAAGTCGGCAATGGCGTGACGCTGGTGCAACGCACCGGTGAGGTTCTGGACGAAATCGAGACCCGCGTTCTGGGCATCAACGATCATATCCACTCCATCGCCACGTCGGCCAAGGAACAATCCACCGGCCTGCAGGAGGTCAACACGGCCATCAACCAGATGGACCAGGTGACACAGCGCAATGCGGCGATGGTGGAAGAAACCTCTGCCGCCACCCACAAGCTGAGTGCCGAAGCGCAGAACCTCGTTTCTCTCGTCGGCAGGTTCCGCCTGGGCAACGAGACGGCCTCGGCCTACGCTGCCACGTCTTCACGGCCTGCTGCCGCATCGCCACGCTCTACCCCGGTGGCATCGCCAGCCCGTAAAATGATGGGCAACGTCGCCCGTGCTTTCAACGGCAATGCCGCGGTTGCCCAGAGCAGGGACGAGTGGCAGGAGTTCTGAGAACCATCTGAGCCGAATTGAAAAAGGCCCGCCGGGAAACCGGCGGGCCTTTCTAGTATGCTCGAGCGAACCGGGCTCGAACTCAGTTTCGCCCGGGGCGGTATTGGCTCATTCGGCAGGTGCCAAGGTGGGATCGAGCGCATCAATGCCTTCGTGACGGTCATAGGCAGCCTGATCGAGAATGCCCTGACGCTTGGCGACGATGGTCGGGATCAGCGCCTGACCGGCCACGTTGACCGCCGTGCGGCCCATATCGAGGATCGGATCGACCGCCAGCAACAGCCCGACGCCTTGCAGCGGCAGACCGAGCGTGGACAGTGTCAGCGTCAGCATCACGGTGGCACCCGTCAGACCCGCCGTTGCGGCAGAGCCGAGAACCGAGACGAAGGCGATCAGCACATATTCCTGAATGCCAAGCGGCAGGCCGTAAAACTGCGCAACGAAGATGGCGGAAATCGCGGGATAGATGGCCGCACACCCGTCCATCTTGGTCGTCGCACCCAAGGGAACAGCGAAGGCGGCATATTCACGCGGCACACCGAGATTGCGCTCCGTGACTTGCTCCGTCACCGGCAGGGTGCCGATGGAGGAGCGGGAAACGAAGGCAAGCTGGATGGCTGGCCATGCGCCGGAGAAAAAGCGGATCGGATTCAGCCCGTTGGCCACGAGGATGGTAGGGTAGACGACGAAAAGCACGATGGCGAGGCCGATATAGATCGCTGCCGAATACCAGCCGAGCGATGCCAGCGCCTCCCAGCCATAGACGGCAACGGCATTGCCCAGAAGACCGATCGTGCCGATGGGCGTCAGGCGAATGACCCACCACAGAATCTTGCGCGTAATGGCCAGCAGCGAGCGGTTGAACGCCAGAAACGGCTCTGCCTTCTCACCCACCTGCAAAGCGGCGATGCCGACGGCGATGGAAATGACCAGTATCTGCAAGACGTTGAAACTCAGCGCGGTCGTCGCACCACCAGGTGTGACCTTGGTCGATGCCTGAAGACCGAGCAGGTTGGCGGGGATCAGGCCTTTGAGGAAGTCGAGCCACGAGCCGGTGCTGGAGGGAACCGCCGCCGCCGTTGCCGCCACGCCGGAATTGATGCCCGGCTGGATCAGCAGACCCAGCGCAATGCCGATGAGAACGGCGATCAGAGCCGTGATGGCAAACCACAACAGCGTCTGCCACACCAACCGCGCCGCATTGTTCAGCTCCCGCAGATTGGCGATGGAAGCCACGATGGCGGTGAAAATCAGCAGCGGCACGAGTGCGCGCAACAACTGAACGAAGATCGAGCCGATGGTCGAGAGCGTCTGAACCAGCCAATTCGGCCCAGCCTCGGTCGCGCCCATCTGCCGGGCGATATAGCCCAGCGCAAGACCTACAACCATGGCGGCGAAGACTTGGAAGCCGAACGACGTGTAGAAGGGCTTATGTGCCCGTGTGGTGGATGAAGCAGACATTTTGTATTCCATGAAAGCGCTAAGGTGAAGGAAACAGCGCAGGAGGTGAGGTTGCCTCTATATTTGGCATATCGCCTGAAATATCAACGTATGAGATTGCGCGCTCTAGAGCGCTACTGGAAATTTATTTCAGCCACTTTGCGGCGCGTGTTGAACTTTGAATATGCGCGTAAAGAAAGTTTTGTCTGAAAGACGCTTGAGGAGAAGGGCGATGATAGCCGTGGCGATGATGGCAAAGGCCAAACGACCGGCAAGAACGGCATAAGCATCGGCACCGAGCGACATCATCAAGAGGGAATCTTCTATCACGCTATGTGCAAAACCCATGAAGACGCAGGAGAGAAAAATCTGGCGTGGGGAAATTTTACCGGATCGCGCTTCGCGGATCAACAAGCCTGCACCGTAGGAAATGCCGAGAAAAAGACCCACTGCAGTCAGATGCTCGGCCTCCCCACGAATGCCTGCCAGCCGCAGCAAAGGTGCAAGTGCGACCATCATCAATTTCAGAAGTCCTGTCGCTTTGAGGATTTCAAGGCACCACGACAGGACGAAGAGGACGATGAACATGGTCACCAGCGTTTCGCCTAGCCCCCAGAGATAATCAACCCAATCGGGCGCCGTGCTCATCGGCACCCAGGTCGGGTCGACCGGCGCTGACAACCAGCCAGTGGTCGACAGGATTTGATGCAGCAGAAAAGCATAGATCAAACCGCCGCCGATCCGCAGCGTCGTCGTCGCGATCATTCCGGGCCCGGCTTGCTGGATGATCTTCTGCTCCATGGGCAGTCCATGCGCGAAAAGGATAAGCGCGGAGAAGATCGTGACATCTGCAACGCTGAGGGCGGAAACGGGCACAAGCGTGAAGATAAGCGGGACAGCGGCCCAGATACCCACCAACATCGCGGACAGCCATGCCAATCCCAGTTCGGACGGTAGGCCGAGGATGTTCATGACGGGAGCAAAAACGGGAGAGAGCGCTTCTATAGCCCCGACCCTTGAGAGGAATTCGGTGGCAATAGCAATCGGGACGGTGATGCGGACCAGCAACCAGTAAATGGCAAGTGTGTGCCGGGTGCCTGCAAAAAGTGACGTTATAAATGACATGGGAAGCTCCGTGTTGGGACTCTCCTTTGCTAGCGCGAATGCCCGGGATTTTTGGTCAAAGATTGCACGTTCATGCAATTTTATTGCAAAGCTCCACTGTGCCGATACAGTGACACCCATGGACAAGATCGACCGAAAAATTCTGAACCTGATGCAACGCGACGCATCGCGAACCAATGTCGAGATGGCGGAAGCAGTCAACCTGTCTCCCTCCAGTTGTCTTCGGCGTGTCCAGCGCCTCTACAAGTCTGGAATTATCGAGCGCGTTGTCGCCATCCTCAACCCCGCTAGAACGGGCCGTGGTATCAAGGCACTGGTGATGGTGGAATTGAGTTTGCATGGTGAACAGCATATGCGCCGCTTTCTTGAGATCGCCTCTGCTGAGGAGACCGTTTCGCAAGCCTACGCCGTGACAGGCCAGTCCGATGTCGTTCTGATGATGCGTTTGCGGGACATGGAGGAATTCGACACTCTTTGCGACAGGCTTTTTCGCGATCAAAACAACGTCGCGCGCTTCGTCACCATGATGGTGATAAGAACCGCGAAGGAAGAAACCGCAGTTTCTTTGTGATCGTAACAGGCGGAGTACGGAGGACACGATCAAAAACATTCATCGGGCTCATAAGCCTCGCAGAATGGATTCTTCGATTTGAACCCCATAGGGTCTATCGCAATGAGTCATCTCGAGCGAGCATGGCTGGGTGCTTGATCGTGTTTGGAGAAAGTTTTGATGGCGCTTCTCAACGAAAATGCGATCCACCCCATCATCCTGCCGGACGGGTCCGTCTACAGAGACACGGTTTATCTAAAAAATGTGATCGACCATCCGCGGATGGAGATAGGGGATTACAGCTACTACACCCATTCGGGAAAGCCCGAAGATACCGCCCAGATTTTGGCCCCTTTTCTAGGGCATGGCGTTCGCGAGCGGTTGCTGATCGGGAAATTTGTGCAAATAGCGAGGGGAAGCTATTTTATTACCAGTTCCGCAAACCATCCGATGAATGGATTTACGACTTATCCCTTCCGCATCTTCAAGCCAGAAACCTTCGGCTATCAGGACCTTCCGGTGAAAGATACGGTCGTCGGTCACGACGTCTGGATCGGACAAAACGCCGCCATTATGCCGGGCGTGCAGATCGGCGCAGGTGCCATTGTGGCCGCAGCCGCAGTCGTCACCCGCAATGTGCCGCCTTACGCCGTTGTCGGTGGAAACCCTGCAACGATCATCCGGATGCGCTACCCGGACGACGTCATCGATGAATTGCTTGAGCTCGCTTGGTGGGACTGGCCATTGAGCAAAATAGAGGCCAATCTGCCTGCACTGACCGGTGGCGACATGGCCGCACTGAGATTGGCTTAGCCGCTTTGAGCGGCCACTCCGCTGCGCCGGAAGCTTCTCACAACCCGATCTCATTCGCCCAAGGCGGGTTCGCCCCTGCGCGCGACACCGTTACAGCCGCAGCCTTTGCGCCGAGCGCCAGTGCCTTGGCGATCTGGTCTTCTGTCAGTGCTGCGACCTGTGGCTTGGTCAGCAGGCCCTGAAGCTTCAGCGAGGCGAGGATGCCGGCGTCGAAGGTGTCGCCTGCGCCGACCGTGTCGACCACCTCTACGCGTTCGCTGGGGACTTCCACGCGCAGGTTCGCGGTGTAGCCAACTGCGCCTTCCGCACCGCGGGTGACGACGACGAGTTTGGCGCCTTGGTGTAGCCAGTGGCGGGCAAGCGTGTCTTCGTCGCCTTCCAGACCGAACCAGGCCAGATCCTCATCAGAGAATTTGACGATGTCCGATTTGGCGGCCATGCGGTTGATGCGTTCCAGATGATTCTGCTTGTCCTTGATGAAGCCGGGGCGGATGTTGGGGTCGAGCGAGATGACGCGTTTTTCGTGCTCGCGCATCAACAGCGCTTCATAGGTGCCGCCGCAGGGTTCAGGGATAAGGCTGATCGCGCCGAAATGCATGGCTTCGCAATCGGCACCGATGTTGGGCAGATCGGCTTCGGAGAGCATACGCAGCGCCGTGCCTTCATCGTAAAAGGCGTAGGTCGCGTGGCCATCCACCAGTTTGACGAAGGCGATTGTGGAGGGGCGGTGCGAGAAGGCGCAGAGGCTGTAATCGACATTGCTGGCCTTCAGCGTGTCCTTCAGGATTTCGCCCATCATGTCATCGGCGATGCCGGAGAAGAAGGCGGAGGGA
Organism: Rhizobium sp. Leaf262; assembly: GCF_001422245.1. Lineage (GTDB taxonomy): Bacteria > Pseudomonadota > Alphaproteobacteria > Rhizobiales > Rhizobiaceae > Agrobacterium. The sequence goes on along the minus strand of NZ_LMMM01000012.1, from coordinate 323,544 downwards.
ACGCCGAGACGCCCCAGCGCGATGGCCGTGTTGAAGACCGCCCCGCCTGCATAGGGCGCAAAGCCCGGCTCGCCTTTCGTGGTCTCACGCGGTAGCATGTCGATCAGGGCTTCACCACAACACAGGATCATCCGGTCCTCCTCCGTATCAAAAACTAAATCGATTTAAACAAATTCGCCTGAAATGGCCAGATGTCTGCCAATCGAAAATTCTTCCCCAAACAAGATCAGGATTGCGGCAATTCGCTGACCCCGCCGCGGGCAGCAGACCATGGCAGCGGGTTGTCGAGAAAGGCCTCGACTTCCGACAAGGTCTTGTCATCGAAGAGTTTTTCCGCGCGGGCGACGGCCAGAACATTGCGCCATGTGCTCAAGTAATGCAGCTTCACGTTTCCGTTGCCAAAGCGTGCTTCAGCCTCCGGGAAGATGCCGTAATAGAACAGCGCAATGCCGTGATCGACAATGCCGCCAGCGGCTCTGATAGCATTGATGAAGGTGAACATGGAGCCGCCAGCGGTCGTCAGGTCTTCGATGACGAGCACGCGCGCACCCTCAGGCATATGGCCTTCGATCTGCGCATTGCGGCCATGGCCCTTGGGCTTCTTGCGGCAATAGATCATCGGCAGGCCCAAGCGTTCCGCCAGAAAGGCTGCGAAGGGAATGCCCGCCGTTTCACCACCGGCCACGCAATCGAATGTCTCGAAGCCAGCATCGGCAACGATCTTGGCTGCGGCGAAATCCATGACGGTGGAGCGGATGCGGGGATATGAAATCAGCTTGCGCATGTCGATATAGACCGGGCTCTTCATGCCGGAAGCAAAGGTGTAGGGGCTTTCAGAGTTGAAATGCACCGCCTTGATTTCCCACAACATCTTCGCAACAAGTTCCGCCACAAGCGCGCGATCCGTGAATGTAAACTGGGACATCGGCATTTTCCTCTTTTGATCATCGAGTGCATAAAAAAACTGCCGGATAAACCGGCAGCGATTGAAAAATTCAGGCAACGTCCCAGTGCAGCGGGAACATCGGGTCGAACACCGTGACCGGACCTGCGCCGGTGTCGATCTTCTCCGGGAAGCTCACCGGATCATCGCGCTTGACCATGGTGATCGTGTCGTCGTTGGACGCCAGACCATACCATGCCGGGCCGTTCAGCGAGGCGAAGGCTTCGAGTTTATCGAGCGCGTTGTCCTGCTCGAACACATGGGCAAGGCAGCTCATGGTGTTGATGGAGGTGTAAACACCGGCGCAACCACAGGCGCATTCCTTCAGCGGGTCCACATGCGGGGCGGAATCCGTGCCGAGGAAGAAGCGCTTGTCGCCAGACGTGGCGGCAGCGCGTAGTGCCAGACGATGCTCTTCGCGCTTGGCCACTGGCAGGCAATAATAATGCGGCTTGATGCCGCCCACCAGAATGGCGTTGCGGTTGATGATGAGGTGGTGGGTGGTGATGGAACCGGCCAGATTGGCCTTGGATGCCTTGATGTAATCCACGCCATCGCGCGTCGTCACATGCTCCATCGTGACTTTCAGTTCCGGCAGGCGCTGGCGCAGCGGGGCCAGAACCGTATCGATGAAGACCTTTTCGCGGTCGAAAATATCCACTTCCGGCGTCGTCACTTCGCCGTGCACGCAAAGCGGCAGGCCGATCTTCGCCATGCGCTCCAGCACCGGCATGGCCTTGTCCATATCCCTGACGCCACCGTGGGAATTGGTGGTGGCACCGGCGGGGTAGAGTTTGACGGCGGTGATGAGGCCGCTGTTCTTGCCTTCTTCCACGTCGTCAGGGCTGGTGTGTTCGGTGAGGTAGAGCGTCATCAGCGGTTCGAAACGATCCCCCGCTGGAATGGCTTTGACGATACGGTCCTTGTAGGCAATCGCATCTGCCGTCGTCACCACCGGGGGCACGAGGTTGGGCATGATGATGGCGCGCGCGAAATGGCGGCTGGTATCACCAATCACGCCTTCCAGCATCGCACCATCGCGCAAATGCAGGTGCCAGTCATCAGGGCGGCGAAGGGTGATCGACTTCATCGTGGGGCTCCAAAGCATGTCGCGCAAAAGTGTGCCGCGGTTTTGCGATAACGACATGCGTAAAACAAGACCGACAGCTTGCTGGAATTGCGCCCGTTTAACACCATTCTGCGCGAGAAGACAGCGCCAAAAACCACTTTTTCAGCGCAAAAGCTGGCGTTAAATCGCGCCCGCCTGCGGACCCCAGACATCGGTCATGGCAAAACCATCGGCCAGCGGATCGTTCGGGTCGAGCCAGACCTGATGCAGGCCGAAGGTGAACCCGCGCCCGGTAATGGTGGGAATGACTGCCGGTTTGCCAGCAACGTCCGTGACCGCCGACAGGCCCACCTCGAACTGTGTGCCGATGATGGAGCGGGATGTGTAGGTGTCACCGACCTGCACCTTTCCGCGCGCATGCAGCGTGGCCAGATTGGCTGAATTGCCGGTGCCGCAGGGCGAGCGATCCGCCCGGCCCGGCCACATGGTGGTGCAGGTGCGGATGGTGCCATCGGCTTCGGTATCGCGGAACATGACATAGGCCACGCCCGAAATGGCGGGGATTTCGGGATGCACGACGGGGATTTCGCGGTTGACGATATCCTTCAGCACCATGCCCGCCGTCACCAGTTTCGCCGCATTGGCCTTTTCGATGGTCAGTCCGATCTGGCTCACATCTACCAACGCGTAGAAAATGCCGCCATAGGCGATATCCATGCGGATGCGGCCCCAATCCGGCGTGTCGATCTCAACATCCAGCTCATGCACGAAGGATGGCACCATGGTGAGTTTCACCGTCTCGCAGCGTCCATCGCGGCAGGTGGCGGTTGCCTTTACCAGACCGGCAGCCGTTTCCAGCATGACGATGGTTTCCGGCTCTTTCATCTCCACCATGCCGCTTTCCAGCAGCGCGGTCGTGGCGCAGATGGAGTTGGAGCCGGAGCTTGCATGCGCCTGATCCGGCTGGAGAATGACGAAAGCAGCATCTGCATCCGGGTGCTTCGGCGGCAGCAGCAGATTGACGGAGCCGATGGGCGCGCCGCGCGGCTCCAGCGTCAGGAAGCGGCGAAGCTCTTCGCCTTTCGGATCGGTATTGAGCCAATGCAGCTGCTCGGCCACCGTATTGCCCGGAATTTTCGGCACGCCACCTGTCGCCACACGCCCGATTTCACCTTCGCAATGAACATCGAGAAGCTGAATTGTGCGTCTGAAGCGCATGGGGACCACTCCGAAAATGGATTATTATCAGCCGGTCATATCCGATAAAATACTGTTTGTATATTGCGTGTTCAGCGATCCCGGCATTCGGAATTTCCGCGATTGATAGACAGGCTGCAGTCGTTCGACCGTCGTGTGCTTCCGTTCAGTGCCTGCGGATCGACAACGCTGGTTGCCGTGTCTCCCACCGAACCGACCGTGTTACCCACGGAGCGACCAAGGCGCTCGACCTGTCGCCCGTAGTTTTCCCGCGTGCGCGGATCGAACACCGCAATCGGTGCGCTGACCACGACGCTCGCCGCCGTGCCGACCGTCTGCGCGGCACCAATGCCCACGGCACCGATGGCTTCGCCGAGGCCGACATCGGAATCCGTTACCGTCTGCCCGGCAATCAACCGGTCGCCGATGAGGCGCACGACCTCGGGGCTTTCAGCGAACTTGCCATGGTTGAGATTGTCACCGGATTTCAGCTTGGTCAGGTCAAGCACGGTGATTCCAGCACTCTCCAACTGGCTGCGATAGGGCTCCGCTGACGGATCGATCTGGCCGAGGCGGTCGACATTGCCGGAAATGCGACGCGAGAGGCTGAGCGCCCGGTCATCCTGAGAGACGAACAGCGTGAATTTCGGCTTTTCCTTGCCAAGGCTGGCGTATTGCCGGGCAAACACATCCACATCGAGATCGGGTGCAGCCAGAATGACATTGTTGATCTTGGGATAAACCCGGCCATGGCGGATCGCCATCTGGCGCAAAGCCTCCACCGCAAGCCAGGTACCCATGGAATGCGCCATGATGGTAACATCATTGATCGAGCCATCTTTGGCCAGCCGTGTCAGCATCTCTTCCAGCGCATCGCGGGAATAATTGGTGCTTTCCTTATCGTAATTATAATCAAACACGCTGGCGCGCGATGGCCATGTAAACACGACCGGCATCACATCGGAGCCGGAATCATGGACGATCTGCGCAAAGCGATAGACCGATTCCTCATAGCGGTTGTTGAAGCCGTGCACGAAGACCAGCACGCGCTTGCTCTTCAGGCTGTGGCGCTTGATCCAGCTGCGGCTTTGCGCCTCATCGGCAATCGGCTCGACGGAAACGGTGGTGAAATTCTTGAGTGGATCGGCAGGCAGCTTCTTCGGCCATTGCACCTGGCCTACCTTGCGGTTCGCCGCAGGTGGAATGGACACGGTTATGGCATCCACCTTCAATCCCGTACCACGCTCACCGCCAAACAGAATCGCCTTGTCATCGGACGGCGCACGCGTGGTCGCCACAAGCAGGTTGACCGCAGACGTGCCCTGCACGACTTGCCCTGTGGGTGTCATGACCCCGATAGGACGTCCGCCGCAACTGACAAGAAAGGCAAGCAGGGTAACTAAAGCAACGAGCCTTGCGGCCATTCCGATACTCCGGGAGCAGGACGGAGGTTCCATCGTCAAAATGACGAGCGAGAGCCTCGGCAATCAATTGCTCCCTTATTGCAGAATAGCCCTACATAAGCCAGCCGCGAAACGGGCATATGTCGTTCTTCAGGCAGACCGGGCCTCAACCGCGTTGGAGTGATGAAACCCTTTTATTTTCGTCGGCAGGTCTATCTGTCGTCACATTCCTGATGTCGGCCTGTCGTTTTGATAACGGCATCATGATTTCACGTCTCGTATGTTGGTTACACCGTGAACCGCTACGTTCAGCGACTGAGCGATCACGCCATTGAAAAGCGGACAGACGAAGAACAAGTCGCGATAGGTCTGCGTCGACGCGTTTTCTAGAGCATGAGCAACCGCTCGTAAAAAAACCGGACCGCTTTTGAACGCATAGGTTCCAGCCGAGGCTTCTTCGGAAATGACCTTTTTTTCTGCGGCTTCGACAACTTTGCCATGGGCGTCCTTCCGCAAGTAGCTGTAGATTGGATTGGTGCTGGCAAAGGTCAAAGCAATGCCGCCATCAGTAGGGTTTTCGTCAAAATGGCGCGCTGGATCGAGGTCCGTCGTGTACAGGATGTCAGCAAGGTCGATCAGCAACGGTCGATTGTCGCTGCCAAGTTGTACGGCAGCGCCAGCCAGGCTGCTGAGAGCGGCACCAGCGGTGAAGTGAGAGATGAAAACGACTTTGCAACCGGGAAACCAGGCCTCCAGATGCGACTCCGCAAAAGCACGGGTTTCGCGCCGATCGTGCAAAACGAATGTATAGGCCGTAGGCGCGACCTTCCCGGCCCACGGGCGCTGCATTAATGTCGCCTGCAAAAACGGCTGAGGATCGCCGATATTCTTGAGCGCCTTTACGCTGCCATCCGCTGACACGAAATCCGGTCCTGCCAGGGGAACCACAATGGTGACGTCAGAACCTGCCATCGTCCATCAACCGGCCATCGACATCGGCGCATCGACCGACACAGGCGCTCCACGCTCGACCAGAAATGCAGTCAGATCTTCTGGCGTTCCAAGACCCTTCATCGCATCGCGGCCGACCTCGTAGACCCCGATCCTGGCACCGTTGCGGATCATATAATTGTAAGCCGGGCAGGTGTAGAACTCGTTGTTGACGCGGTCATTGCTGGCAATCATGTCAATGGCCGCACGAACAAAATCGGAGCCACGACGAAATAGGTAGATGCCGACGGTCGCGAGATCGGAAATCGGCTTTTTCTCGGCGACCTCTGTTACCAGCCCATTCTCATCGACTTTTGCAAAAGACCATTTCGGGTCCATATCGGCATCGCGAAACACCAGGATAGAACCGTCGAGCTTGCGATCAAGGCAATCCTTGACGAAAGCACTGCAGTCGAAATCGACCCATTGATCGGAGTTTGCAACGAGCATTGGCTGGTCGTTGTCGAAGGTGCTGCGCGCAAGGAGCAAGGTACAGGCGGTTCCTTCAGTCAGGCGGTCGACCGTTCGAATGGTCACGCCCATCTCATTCAGACGCTCCACATCGGCACCACATGTCTTGATATGTTCGGCGCGCAGCAAGACCGTGGCACTCGCGTTTGTCGGGCAAACGTTTTCGATGACATGCTCGAGCATCATACGTCCATCGACATTGATGAAGGGCTTGGGTTTGCGCCAATTCTGCTTGGCAAAGCGGCTTCCCTCACCGGCAGCAGGTATCATAACGTTGATGAGTGTGTCGGTCGTTGGTTGATCACGCAGATTGGCCGCAAGTTCGGTAGCGGCAAATTCCGCGACTTTTTCCGGTGAATAGAAACTATAATATTTGGACGCGTCGATTTTCACATAAGCGACGGTCATGTCCTGAAGGATGATCTGGTTGAGCGCGGCCGAAAAGTAATATTGTCCATCGACCTCATCGCTGCTGAGAATAGCGCGACGAGCGGCAGCGAAGAAATCCCCTGCGCGTTTGAAATAGTAGAAACCGGCAATGGCGATATCGGAGACCACACGCTTTTCCGCTGCCTGGGCGACACGGCCATGCTCCTCTGGCACGATGTAGCACCATCTGGGATGGACTGAGCGAAAGGTGATGACGCCGGACGCCACATCGTCCTGCTGAAATTTTTCGAGGATGTCCATGAGGGGCACATCGATGATCTGATCGCTGTTGCAGATGACGAGTGGCTGTTCGTGGTCAAGTTCGTCGCCTGCAAGAAGTGCTGAACAAAGCCCGCCTTTGGTCTCGCCAACGCGTTGCACAACCCGGGTATGGTGTCCGCCGACAATTCTCAAGGTTTCATCGAGAGAAAACTTCCGCGCATCATCGGCAGAGATGATGAAGCAGAAGCGGGCGCCGGGAATCGACGTCTTCAAAGCCGATACGACCGAGTCTATCATCGGTTTGCCAGCGATTTCGATCAACGGCTTGGGAAAGAAATACTCCTGTTCGGGAAAGAACTGGGAGTGGCTGGCAATCGGCATGAGAATCTGCATAGCGAATCCTGACTGATGTTACGCTATCTTGCGTGGTGAAATATCGTTGTTGCCGACATTTCCCGAAACACGGCTATTCATCAAAATGTTGGCGTCCGCGTCCGCGCCTTCTGCGAGCAATTGCGTCATTTCCGCAAGCTCGATTTCGTTGATACGGGCCATGATGCGTTCGTAGGTCACGTCTGCCGGTGTCCCCACGACAAGCACATGACCGCCGCTTGCGCGGGCGGCGCGTATTCCATGCTCGTTATCTTCCAAGATAAGGCACTCATGCGGTTCGACGCCAAAGCGCTGCATCGCAGAGAGATACATTTCTGGATCAGGCTTGGCCTTGACCACGTCTTCATTGGAAATGATCTCGTCGATGAAAGGTGTCAGTGCCGCAAGCCGCATCATCACTTCAATCGAGTTGCGGATGGAGTTCGAGCAAACGGCGATCTTGCGACCACTTTTGTGCAATCGTGACAGAGCTTTCTGATGGTGGAAGACCGGCTTGCAACGCAAATGCGTAAGCTCGATCGTATAGTTCTGCTTGAGATTGTTGATCAGGTCACTCAGCCCACTTGGCAGACCGTGGGCCGCACTCAGAATCTCCAGCTTGCGGCGGGTCGGCAGACCGTCAAAGGTCGACAGATGGGACTCTCGGCTGATGGTGTAACCGAACAATTCAAGAGCGCGGTTAAGCGCCTCATAGTGCCAATCCTTGGCATCGATGAGGACGCCGTCCATGTCGAACAGAACCGCTTTGATCATAATGTTGCACTCCTGAAAAATGACGCCGCCTCATCCGGAAAATCGGTGCACAGCAATATGGAAGACATGGTCAGATCGACCCTGTTACTCAGCTCTTCCCAGACAGCTAGATGCGGTCTCCTGTGGAGCTCAGGGGAGACAACCGCGATCGGCTTGCCCAGTGCCTGAAGTTTGACCGCCGCTGCAACTTGAGGAAACTGGCCCGTGAAATTATCCAGCCAGATGCCCGAGCATCGGTCAGCCAGAGCAGGTTCGGGCTCATATTCGCTCACACGGCTGTAGGCAGGCATATCTGCTTTCAAATAGGCAAGCATGTCAGGAATGGACATGTCGAACACAAAATATTGCGAAACGCCATAACGTCGAAGAGTGTCGTCAGCGATCGTGGCCAATCCATCGGATTTGATGTTGAGTGCGAGCACCCCGTCACATTTGTTGGAAACGTAGAAATCGAGAAGCCATTCAAATGAAATGATGTCGTCGGACGTTTTTGGCGGATCATGGGAAACGACCAGCGCCCCATCGAGATCGCGGATATCCGTTTCCAGCCCATAGCCAGCCAAAAGTGCACGGGAGAACGCTTCGCGTGAGTTTTTTGTAATACTGTCGTTCCAACTGCCGCGATGTGCCAGAATATGACTTTTAGCAAGATCACTCATCTTAAAACTGCCCCGTTGCAGCTCACCTGCCGACGAACTTTGTCATCGCCGTTCTTATTTTGATTTGAATCGAGATATTCTATTTTCCATTAAAGATATCGAGCTTGCGCCAAGCTTATTGCCAGACGTGCAATTTTCTCAAAATACTGTGCATCGACCTATCGTGCCCGGCGTTACTTTCGTCAGTTGATACGAAAGATCGAAAAGACACTATAAAAGCGGTTTTGGAAAACAACGACATGCGCAATGAACATCGTCGCGCCCAAAGCTAGACCGTTTAAACATCATTGGATTATGGAACAGGATGCAAAGCGTCAGTTCGGCCTCCGCGAGAGACCACGCATGGTCGCTCATTTGGCAGATTGTCTTTTGCAGATTTTTTAGAAGAAAAATGGCGCACCCGAAGAGATTCGAACTCCTGACCCCCAGATTCGTAGTCTGGTGCTCTATCCAGCTGAGCTACGGGTGCGTGCCGTGGAAGCATGTTCCGTTGGCGTGGCGATCCTCTAAAACGTCCTCGGTTTTAATGCAAGCGATTTTGCTGAGAAATTGTCATTTTCGTGTAATGAAATTACTAAACATTTGAAATTTATGTGTTTTTTGATTTGGTGATTTTCACGGCAAAGAACTGACGTTGAAATTGGCTTTGCCCGGTCAGGCGTCTCCAACCGTCGCGGGGCGTGTCTCGGTCGCAGGGCGATCAGGGATTTCGATACGGAACTGGGTACCGTGGTGAGATTTTTCCACGAGCGCGATGGTGCCCTTGTGCGATAGCACGAGCTCACGCGCGATGACGAGGCCGAGGCCGGTGCCGCCGGAGCGGGCAGAGCCGCGGAAGGCCGAGAAGAGGTTCTCGCGGGCTTTTTGAGGCATGCCCGGTCCATTGTCATCGATAACGATGCTGACGACGTCTGCGTGGCGCTGAGCGGCAATGGTCAGGCGCTTGTCCGGGTAGTCTTCGTCGCTTGCCTGTTGCAGGGCCTGAACCGCGTTGCGACAGAGATTGTAGAGGACGCGGAACAATTGCTCGCTGTCGGCATCGATTCGCAGACCCTGCGGAACGGTATCGACGAATTCGATGCGGCTTGTCGGATCGATGGCAAGGATGTCCTTGACGTCCTGCACCAGCTCATCCAGATCGACAAGACGGCGCTTCGGCGCGCCTTCTGTGGCTTGGCCATAGGCCAGAACTTCGCTGGTATAGCCCACGGCGCGGTCGATGGTGCGCAGCAGTTTCGGCGCAAAGCTTCGTACCATGGGGTCCTCGACATCGACCAGCCTGTCTGACATCAGCTGGGCAGACGACAGTATGTTGCGCATGTCGTGGTTGATCTTGGAAACGGCGAGGCCGAGATCGGCGAGATTCTTCTGCTGCTTCAGCGTCTTTTGCAGCTGCGTCTGCATGTCGGCCAGATGTCGACCTGCCACGGCAAGCTCATCGCTGCCATCGTCGGGTCTGAACACCCGTGACGGGTCATCCGGCTGGTCTGAAAACACCTGCATCCCGACAGTCAGCCGGCGAATGGGCCGAATGAGAATGCGATTGATCGACACGAAAATCAGGCTGGCGGTAATCAGGGACAGGGCAACCGAAATCATCAAGACGTTGCCAGCATAGGCGATCATCGCAGCGCGCAGCTTGTGTTCGCCGATGACGATCTCGATGATCATGTTGCTGTCGCCGATGACATCGAACACACGAATGACGCGATTGCCGCCAAACAGCAAAACGGAGAAGGCGTCCCGCACGGCAGCCAGTTGCGAGACATCGGACAGATCATATTGATCGTCCACGCTCGGTGGGACTTCGGTGGCAGCCAGCAAAGTGTTGGTGCCGTCTTTTCTCAGCGCGATCAGCTTTGCACCGGTGGCCAGCAAGGTGTCGTTCTGGACGCTTCTGGGCAGTTCGGTCTGCAGGCCATCGATGACAACACCGGCTGCTGCCGCAGTGTTGAGCCGGTCGCGCAGCCACGAAAGGCGCATATTGGCGACGGACGGTACGAAGATCAGGACTTCGGCGATCATGACGAAAATCACCGTCAGCAACAGAAGGCGACCGGACAGGCCTTTCGTCAAGGCCGGTACCTCGCTCTGCGGGTCAGCCTGCCGACTGTCGGTCCTGTTTGTGATGGTCGAAAACACCAGGCCTGTTCCTGTTGTTGCATGGGCCATTGGTGTCATATCGGCGCGAGACCCGAATTCCAAGCGTTAATAGGCTTTTCGCACGATTTTCAAGCGCATGGACACGCTTACGCAGTGAGGTGTCGTCAGGTCCCGCGAAAAAACAAACCCGCCGATCAGTTCAGCGGGTTCGTGATAGGTACAGGCTGACATGACCGGCAGCGGATGCGCGGCTTGCAGATCGTCAGGCCGTCTTCGCCAGCCCAGACAGCGCCTTGACTAGACCCTGCGTCGAGCTGTCATGGCCTTCAGCACTTTCCTTGCCTTCGACCACGGGCAGAAGGCCGGTTGCCAGTTCCTTGCCAAGCTCCACGCCCCACTGGTCGAAGGAGTTGATGCGGAACAGCACGCCTTCCACGAAGACGCGGTGTTCGTAAAGCGCGATGAGGCGACCGAGCGCAAACGGCGTCAGCTTGTCGTAGACGAAGGTGATGGACGGGCGGTTGCCGGTGAAGACGCGGTGAGGGGCGATGAAATCGGCCTTCTTGTCGTCCATGCCCTTGGAGGTCAGCTGCTCTTTCGCCTCGGCCAGCGTGCGGCCCTTCATCAGCGCTTCCGATTGTGCAAGGCAATTGGCGATGAGCAGCTGATGCTGGTGGCGCAGCTTCGGCTCGAAACCATTGGCGGCAATCATGAATTCGGCGGGAATGACGCTCGTGCCCTGGTGGATCAACTGGTAGAAAGCGTGCTGGCCGTTCGTGCCGGGCTCGCCCCACACGACAGGGCCGGACTGACCTTCGACAGGCGTGCCATCGATGGTGACGCCCTTGCCGTTGGATTCCATATCCAGCTGTTGCAGATAGGCCGGGAAGCGCGACAGGCGCTGGTCGTAGGGCAGAATGGCGCGGGTCGAGTAATCCAGCACATTGCGGTGATAAAAGCCGATGAGGCCGAGAAGCATGGGCAGGTTTTGGCGCACCGGCGCTTCGCGGAAATGGGTGTCCATGGCATGTGCGCCATCCAGGAACTTGCCGAAATTGTCAGGGCCAATGGCAATCATCAGCGGCAGGCCGATGGCCGACCAGATGGAGTAGCGACCGCCGACCCAATCCCAAAAACCGAAGACACGGTCGCTATCGATGCCGAATTTCGCGACCTTGTCGAGCGCGGTGGAAACAGCGCAGAAGTGGTGGCCGACGGCCTCTTCGCCCAGCTTGTCGGCGATGAAGGCGCGGGCCGCGGCCGCGTTCGTCATCGTCTCGATGGTGGTGAAGGTTTTCGACGCGATGATGAAGAGCGATGTTTCCGGATCGATCAGCTTCAGCGTATCGGCAATATGCGCGCCGTCGATGTTGGAAACGAAATGCGCGCGCGGGCCATCGTGGAAGGGCGCCAGCGCCAGCGTGGCCATGACCGGGCCGAGATCGGAGCCGCCAATGCCGATGTTGACGATATCGGTGATCTTTTTGCCGGTTGCACCCTTCAGCGTGCCGGAGCGGATGGCATCGGCGAATTTGCCCATAGCAGCCAGCACGCCGTTCACGTCAGGCATCACGTCCTTGCCTTCGACAAGGACCGGGGTGTTGGAACGGTTGCGCAGTGCCGTGTGCAGCACGGCGCGGCCTTCGGTGAAGTTGATCTCCGCGCCGGAGAACATTTCGTCACGCTTTTTCTCGACGCCGCCTTCGATGGCCAGCTTTTCAAGAAGCGCCAGCACCTCGTCATTCACGGCGCATTTGGAGTAATCCATCAGCAGATCGTCGAAGCGCACGCTGAATTGCTCGAAACGATTAGCGTTTGCGGCAAAAGCGGCGCGAAGATCGGTGGCGGCAGTCTTCGCGGCAGTGGATTTCAGGTTTTCGACGATGGCCTGCATGGAATGCTCCTCATGCTCCGTGGAAGGATGAGGAAACTATTCTTTTTCATCGGGCTAAATCAAGGCGAGATAGCTAAATCGATTGAAATATCGTAAAGCACACCAATCAGTTAGCCAGCTTTCGAAGTTCACGCCGCAGGATCTTGCCGACATTGGTCTTGGGCAGTTCCGGCAGGAACTCGATGAACTTCGGTCGCTTGTAGTTGGTCAGGCTTTTGGCGCAGAAGGCCTTCAGCTCTTCCACCGTCAACGCCTCATCTTTTTTCACCACGTAAAGCTTCACGGCCTCGCCGGAATGCTCATCCACAACGCCCACTGCGGCACATTCCTGCACGCCGGGATGGGCGGCGGCCACCTCTTCGATTTCGTTGGGATAGACGTTGAAGCCCGAGACGAGGATCATGTCCTTCTTACGGTCCACGATTTTGGTGTAACCGGCCTCATCCATGAAACCCATGTCGCCGGACCGGAAGAAACCATCCGGCGTCATGACCTTGGCGGTCTCATCCGGGCGCTGCCAGTAACCCGGCATGACCTGCGGGCCGCGAATACAAATTTCGCCCACTTCGCCAAGCGGCAGACTGTTGCCGTCATCATCGCGAATGTCGATGTCGGTGGATGACACGGGAAGGCCGATAGTGCCGCTGAATCCGCTCGCCGTCAGGCAATTCACGGTCGCCACCGGCGAGGTTTCCGAAAGGCCATATCCTTCGCTGATCTGAGAACCGGTGACGGAGGTCCAGCGTTCGGCAACAGGTCTTTGAACCGCCATGCCGCCGCCCAGCACCAGCAGGAGCGAGGACAGGTCGAGCTTGCGGAAATCCTCATTGTTCAACAGCGCGTTGAACAGCGTGTTGATCCCCGGAAAGATGTGGGGCTTGTAAGCCGACAGCTCTTTGACGAAACCGGGAATATCGCGTGGGTTGGCAATGAGCAGATTGTGTCCGCCCAGCGCAATACCCATCAACGAGTTCACCGTGAGCGCGAAGATGTGATAGAGCGGCAGGGCGCAAACGAAGTTCAAGACCTCTGGCCGGTTCTTCAGCGCAAATACCGGCTCCATCCAAAGCGCGATCTGGGCTTTGTTGGCCAGCAGATTGGCGTTGGTCAGGATCGCGCCCTTGGAAACGCCCGTCGTGCCACCGGTATATTGCAGGAACGCCACGTCGCTGCGGCCGATATGGGTGGGCTTCAAGTCCATTTGACGGGATTGCGCCAGAACATCCTTGAAGCTGACAGCCTGCGGCAGCGCATAGGCCGGCACCATCTTCTTGACCTTGCGGACCACAAGATTGACGATGTGGCCTTTCAGTCCGAGCAGATCGCCCATCGTCGCGACGATCACATGTTTCACATCCGTCTTGGGCAGCGCCTGCTGAACGACATGGGCAAAGTTTTCCAGAACGAAGATCGCTTTCGCGCCGGAATCCTTCAACTGGTGTTCAAGCTCGCGCGGGGTGTAGAGAGGGTTGACATTCACCACGGTCAGCCCGGCACGCAGAATGGCATAGGTCGCCACGGGGTTCTGCAGAATATTCGGCATCATCACGGCGACGCGGTCGCCCTTTTGCAGGCCAAGTTGCTGCAGCCACGCACCGATGCGGCGGGTCTGTTCTTCCAGCTGGCGGTATGTCAGCGATTTGCCCATGCTGGAAAACGCCTTGCGATCCGCATAGCGCGCGCAGCTTTTTTCCAGAAGTTCCGCCAGCGAGGCGTAGCCGAGGTCGGGAAGTTCCGCGGGCACTGCCGGCGGATAGGATGCAAGCCAGGGCCGCTGTACGATGCGGGTCTCCTCACGGCTCAAATTCATGTCGTTCATAGTATCCTCCCCATGCCGGCATTTGCAATCATCTACGATGCGCGATCATACCTGTCTGCTCCTCAGCCCGACAGGTGCGCCAGCGAATATTGCAATCGTAGATGAAGCCTCCAAAACCATCCACTCACATCAGCGTATTTAACTCTAACGTAAACGTCAACTATTGCCCGTCCAAATCCCATTGCATCTGTTGTGAAGGGGAGAGCGATTGGCTTTTGACTTTAATCCTGATTTGAGCAATCAACAAAGCGGACAGAAATGCACGGAAACCGCCATGTCAGAAATCGCCGCTCTCACACTCAGCACCATCGGAAAGCGTTTCGGCGATGTTGATGTGCTTGAGAATATCGACCTGACGGTCAGGCGCGGCGAGATCATCTGCCTTGTCGGGCGTTCCGGCTGCGGCAAATCCACCCTGTTGCGGATCATCGCCGGTGTGGAAACGCCTGACGCGGGATCTGTGATGATGAACGGGCGCGAGATTGCCGGGCCGACGACCTTCATGGAACCTGAAAAGCGGCGCATCGGCTTCGTCTTTCAGGATTACGCGCTGTTTCCGCATCTGACGGTGGAGCAGAATGTTCTCTTCGGCCTGAAGGGCCAGCCGAAAGCGCAAGCCAGAGCGCGGGCAGCCGATATGATCGAGCATGTGCGGCTGACCGATCTGGCCAAACGATATCCGCATACGCTGTCAGGCGGGGAACAGCAGCGCGTCGCGCTGGCACGGGCTCTGGCGCCCAAGCCTGACATTCTCTTGATGGACGAGCCCTTTTCCAATCTGGACCGTGGCCTTCGCGACAGTGTACGGGAAGAAACGCTGGGCTTGCTGAGGGAGCTGAAGACGACGGCCATCATGGTGACGCATGACCCGGAAGAAGCGCTTTCGGCAGGTGACCGCGTGGTGCTGATGCAGCAGGGGCGTATCGTTCAGATCGGTACGGGATATGAGGTTCACGATCATCCCGTCAGCCGTTACGCCGCCGACTTCTTCTGTGCCTTCAACAAGGTGGAGGGAACGGTGCGCAACGGCCATCTGGCAACACCCGTGGGCGATTTTCCGCACATGGGGGCTTTCGGTGAAGGCAGCCGCGCTTATGCTTACATCCGTCCCAGCGCAATTTCGCTCGCCGATGGAAACGGTGGGGACGGGGTGTCGGGCCGCATTACCCATCGGGTCTTTATGGGCGAGATCGAACAGGTGTCGGTCAGCGTCGACGGTCTGGCGCAGGCATTGCGCGTGCGCAGCATGAACAGAAGCCCTGCAAACGCCGACCATGTCACGCTTTCCATCGCGAAAGACAGTGTGCTGATGTTTACCGCAGATTGAAAACGGATATTCGGGTCCGAAAAAGGGCGTCGAATTCAACTCAAAGTGACGGTATACCCCTAGAAATCGGTTGCGCATAACTTGATTTATTCGATCAGGTATGGTGCATGCATCTCCGACATCATTTTCAAGTCTCAAGGGGGATAGACATGACATCTTCGACCGTCGCCAGAGTAGCACTTCTTGCCAGCACCGTTGCTTTCGCAGCCAGTGCGGCCAATGCGGCTGAACTGAACATCTACACGACACGCGAACCGGCCCTGATCCAGCCGCTGCTCGAAGCCTTCACCAAGGACAGCGGCGTGAAGGTCAACACCGTGTTCCTGAAGGACGGTCTGGCCGAGCGCGTCTTGAGCGAAGGTGCGAGCTCCCCTGCGGACGTGCTGATGACGGTCGATGCCGGCAATCTGGTTGATCTGGTCGAAAAGGGCGTAACCCAGCCGGTCGAATCCGAGGTGCTGACCAAGGCTATTCCCGCTGAACTGCGCGATGCCAAGGGCAACTGGTTTGCGCTGTCCATGCGCGCACGCGTTCTTTACGCTGCCAAGGATGTCGATCTGTCTTCCTTCAATTATGAAGACCTCGCTGACGCCAAGTGGAAGGGCAAGGTTTGCATTCGCTCTGGCCAGCATCCTTACAACACGGCACTCTTTGCAGATTACATCGCCCACCACGGCGCGGAAGCAACCGAAAAGTGGCTGGCTGGCGTGAAGGACAATCTGGCCCGCAAGGCTGGCGGCGGCGACCGTGATGTGGCCAAGGACATCCTCGGTGGCATTTGCGATATCGGTATCGCCAATTCCTATTATGTCGGCCTGATGCGCTCCGGCAAGGGCGGCGAAGAGCAGGTCAAGTGGGGCGAAGCCATCAAGGTCATCTTGCCGACCTTCAAGGATGGCGGCACGCAGGTCAACGTGTCAGGTGCAGCCGTTGCCAAGAACGCACCGAACAAGGCCGAAGCCGTCAAGCTTCTCGAATATCTGGCTTCCGACGAAGCCCAGAAGATCTACGCGGAAGCCAACTACGAATACCCCGTCAACAAGGGCGCTGCCGTCGACAAGATCGTTGCCTCCTTCGGCGAACTGAAGATCGACAACAAGCCGCTCACGGAAATCGTGTCGCACCGCAAGGAAGCCAGCCAGCTGGTGGATAAGGTCGGCTTCGACAACTAAGGGCTACAGTTCCTGGCCGCGCTTGCCACGGCCCCTCCGTCATTCTCTGTAACGGAGCAGGTTTGGTGAGGTGATTAGATCCTCGGGACAAGCCCGAGGATGACGCGGAGTCAAATGTAGCCGTCTGCACAAACAGGCGCCCGTTTCACGCGGGCGCCTTGCCTGTTTCAAGCAACCTCGTATTCCGCGCGGCAAAACCTCAAGATCAGCATGCACGCCACCACCAGCACAGCCATTCCTTCCAAACCCAGACTGCGGATCAACTCCGCATTCTGGTGGCTGTTGGCATCGTGCGTCGTCGCCGCGCTCGCCATGTTGCCGGTTCTGGCGCTGCTGTCGGAAGCGATCAAGGGCTCGACAGGGCTGTGGCAGCATCTGCGCGAAACGGTGCTGGCAACCGCACTTCCGGAAACGCTGATACTTTTGCTCGGCGTCGGTCTGCTTGCCGGGTTTGTTGGCACGGCCAGCGCGTGGCTCGTCAGCGCCTATGATTTTCGTGGGCGAAGGCTGCTGGAATGGGCGTTGCTGCTGCCGCTCGCCATGCCGACCTATATCGTCGCCTATGCCTATCTCGATATTCTGCATCCGCTCGGGCCGGTGCAGGGCGTGGTGCGCTGGGTGCTGGGATATTCAAGTCCGCGCGAATTTCGCCTGCCCGATATCCGCTCGATGACGGGCTGCATCATTCTGCTTGGCTTCGTGCTCTATCCCTACGTCTATATCCCTGTCAGGGCGATGTTTCTGACGCAGGCCGGAAATCTGCTGGATGCCGCGCGCATGCTTGGAACCTCGCGACACGCGCTGTTCTTCCGCGTTGCCGTGCCGCTTGCCCGTCCGGCCATCGCGGTGGGTGTCAGCCTGGCACTGATGGAGGCGCTCAACGATATCGGCGCATCGGAATTTCTGGGCGTGCGCACGCTGACGGTATCGATCTATACGACATGGATCACGAAATCGGACCTGCCGGGAGCAGCCCAGATTGCGCTCTGCATGCTGCTTCTCGTTGTCGCCCTTGTTGCGGTGGAGCGTTGGGCGCGGCGCAGGCAACGCTATTCCACCTCGGCGCAGAAAAGCACGGTTCTTGCACCCGCACGCCTTAACGGCCTGCGCGGTATTCTGGCGTTCAGTCTCGGCAGTCTGCCGATCCTGATCGGCTTTGTGGCTCCGGCCATCTATCTCGTCGTCGAAGCCTGGAAACGTTTCCAGTTCAGCGGCCTTTCCTCGCGCTTTGCAGCGGAGACGTTCAATACCGTCCTGTTCGCGGGTACGGCCACGCTGGTCACGGTCGGGGCGGGGCTGGTGGTGGCCTATGCCATGCGGCTTTCCCCGGGCAAGACCTCGCTCTGGTCGTTCCGGCTGGCAACCGTCGGCTACGCCGCGCCGGGCACCGTCATCGCCATTGGTGTGCTGATCGCACTTGGCGGGTTTGACCGGTTTCTGGATGCCACGATGCAGCAATGGTTCGGACTTTCCACCGGGCTTCTGCTCATCGGCAGCGGAACGGCCCTGATCTTTGCCTATACCGCCCGGTTCCTCACCATTGCGGGCGGTGGCATCGATGCCGGGCTCAGCCGTATTCCGCTTTCTTTCGATCAAGCATCGCGAACGCTGGGACGAACATCCACGGCAACCTTCAGCGCCGTTCATCTGCCCTTGTCCAAGGCGGCCATGGCCGCTGCCGCGCTGCTTGTCTTTGTCGATTGCGTCAAGGAACTGCCAGCAACGCTGCTGCTGCGCCCCTTGAACTTCGAAACATTCGCCACGCATCTTTACGGTGAAGCCGCCCGAGGGACCTATGAGGAAGCCTCGATCGCGGCGCTTGCCATCGTAGTCATCGGCATACTGCCCGTCATCCTGCTGGCTCGCATCGGTCGTCTGCGCACGTGATGCTGGGCGGGTGGTGAGGCAGACAGGTCGGAACGATTTTGCCGCCTTGGGGTTTACAAGCCATAACGCATGCAAGCCCAAGGAGGAAACGTTATGGTACATCATGAACCCCGCGCCGGTCAGGACCCCTACGTCAAGGACACGCCGAGCTTCATCGCCAGCGACAAGGTCGAAGGCACCAGCGTTTACGGAGCCGACAGCAAGAAGATCGGCTCGATCCAGCGAATCATTTTGGAGAAACGGGGCGGGCGCGTCGCTTATGCCGTTCTGAGCTTCGGAGGCTTCCTCGGCATCGGTGACGACTACTATCCCCTGCCATGGGAAAAGCTGCATTACGACGAAGAGTTGGATGGCTACCGTATCGATCTGACAAAAGAGCAGATCGAAAACGGCCCGCGTTTTGCCAACAAAGACGATGAGAGCCTATTTGGCCGGGATGACCGAAAAGTCTACGACTACTACGGCGTCCCGCCCTATTGGATGTAATAAAGCATAAAGAGATGGCCCCGATCGGGGCCATTTTCTTTCGCGCATCATCTTGAAAGTTCAAATGAAAAAGCGGGCTAATGAGCCCGCTGACGCTTTGCTTCCGAGACTGCATCTTCGAAGCACTTGCGTGCTTCTTCAGGCGTTTTGCGCCCGTCAAGTGCAGCGCGGCACGCGCTCCGTGCACGAACAAAATTCAGCCCGCGCGTATGCGGCCAGTTTTCGGTCAGAAGTGCCAGCGCGTCGAACGGGCCGGCTATGATGTCTTTTGTCGTTTTGTCGAAATTCACTTCGACAGGCTCTGTCCATATAGTTTGCTTCATCGGACGCCTCCCTAACAGCCCATGTCAACGAGCAAAAAGTCGACATGGTTCCCGTTAAAAAGAATATTTCCAATGTCGCAGATTTACAACTGTAAAGTTGTGGCTCAGCGGAAGCCGAAGAACGACAGAATGGCGAGGACGATGACGACGAGGCCGACGATATAGATGATCTGGTTCATGGATAATCTCCGCTTTGTAATATCGAACAGAACGGATGACCGTCCATGCAGCGTTCGATGCTGAAACATTTGACACTCACCGTAACGTGAGCGGCTGCGTGAGGTTCCATGAATATAAGAATTTCATTGTGCGCGAGCAGATTGCGCCCTCATCATGGTCTGCCGAGAGCGCGATCTCCATGCCTATGACTTGGCAAGTTTGAACTGCACCACGTCAATGCGATCGGTGCGGAAACCGGCGGCGCAGTAATGCAGGTAATATTGCCACATCCGGCGGAAACGCTCATCGAAACCAAGCGGCTCGATGCGGTGCCAGTTGGCCATGAACGTCCGATCCCATGCCATCAGTGTCCGGTCGTAGTCCTTGCCGAAGCGCAACATGTCTGGCACGGCGAAGCCCTGTTCGGCGGCGGCGTCGCGAAAGGCGCTGATCGTGGGTAGCATTCCACCGGGGAAAATGTAGGTCTGGATGAAATCGGCGTTGCGGCGATACTCGTCGAAGCGGCTTTCATCGATGGTGATGACCTGCACCATGGCCTCGCCGCCATCGGCCAGAAGCTCGTTGAGCCGCTGGAAATAGACCGGCCAGTTTTCTTCACCCACAGCTTCGAACATCTCGATGGAAACGATCTTTGAGTATTGGCCCCGGCAATCGCGGTAATCTTCCAGCCTGATGTCGGCACGCTCGGAGAGCCCCGCTTTTGCAAGGCGTTTTCTGGCGAAGTCAGCCTGTTCGGTTGAAAGCGTCAGCCCGGTGACCCGGCATCCGGTCTTGGCGATGGCGTATTCGGCAAATCCGCCCCAGCCGCAGCCGACTTCCAGCACATGGTCGTCGGGTCCGATCTGAAGCTGTTCGACGATCCGGTCGTATTTGGCGTTTTGCGCGTCGGCCAGGCTCTGCCCCGGCTTTTCGAACAGCGCAGAAGAATAGGTCATCGTTTCATCCAGCCATGTGGAATAGAAACGGTTGCCCAGATCGTAATGGAAGGAAATATTGCGGCGGCTGCCGGATTTGGAGTTGCGGCGTAGCCGGTGACGCAGATAGGCAAAGGCCGAGACCAAGCGTGCGGGCTCGGAAACCGACACCCAATCCTGCTCATTGGCAATCGCCACTTCCAGAAGGGTGGCAATGTCTGGGGTATCCCAATCGCCGTCCATGTAGGCCTGTGCAAAGCCAAGACTTCCACCCATGATCAGGCGACGAACCACGCGACCGCGATTGAGTGAGATGACCGCGTGCGGACCGGGTTCCCGACCACTGACGACATATTCATAGCCGCCCGGGAAGAGCACCGTCAGGCGTCCCTGCGTCATGTTTTTCAGGCGGCGGCAGATCATCCGCTGCCAAAGAGGCGCATGTTCCATGAGAAAGGGGATGGTCTCCTGTTCAGCGTGGCTCATCTTTCATTCCTCCCAATGGTGCCGCTGCTACGGGGCTTTCGCCGGTGATGGTGCTGGCGATGCGATTGCGTGCAGCCTTGTGTCGATAGACCGGATTGCCTTTGGCCCAGAGCAGAAGCGCCTCCCAGTGGATCGCTCCCATGATCTTCAGTGTCATCAGCGGATACAGGAAAAGCGCGCGCAGCAGCGCTCCGTCGCTCAACGGGCGGCGCTTTCCCGAAAAGGAAGCAAACAGCAACTCGCCATCTCGATCACGTTCGTTGATGGCGATCAGGACCTTGTCATCGGGGGGCTGGATGCGGAAATCATAGGTGCATTCCATCGGCACGAAGGGCGAGACATACATTTCTTTGGCACAGGAATGTCGCACGGTCCCGGGCGTGTCGGACGCTGTCGGAATGACGTAGGTGTGGCGCTCATGGAAGGTGTTTCGAACTTCGTAGAGAATAGCGACCAGCCTGCCGTCCTGCCTGTCGTGGCAGAAATAAACGGTCAGCGGATTGAAGACGTAACCGAAGATGCGCGGATAGCAGAGCATGTCGACCCGCAAGGCATCGCGGTCAAGCGTCATGCCTGCCTCGGTCAGGTGCCGGACGACCCAGTCCTTCAGGCCACCCGTTTCGCCGACCCCGTGATCCCTGTCGTGAAGGCTGAAAAGTGCACCGCGATTGTGACCGAACAGTCGCAGGCAACTGTCGAGCAGCGGGAGTTCGTCGAGATCGATCAGCAGCGAAAAGACGCGGTAGCGCATCGTGTGGGCATGCGGGCGATGGCGCGCATGCACGACGTGTCCGGCATAGATGGCGGAGCGAAACGTCATGGCGCCATAACCCTTTCCGTCGTTACGAAAATGCGCCCGGATTCGTTTTCGACACTCCAGGGCCGCTTGACGCCGCCCAAGGCTTCCGCAACAGCCAGCCCGGACTGAAGGCCATCCTCGTGAAAGCCGCTACCGAAATGCGCGCCGCAGAACCAGGTGTTCCGGCGTCCCTGCAAATTCCAAAGGAGTTTCTGAGCCTCAAGGGCCTTCGCGTCGAATAGAGGATGAGCGTAATCGAACGTCCGGATCAGCTTTGCCGGATCGATCGGCCGGGAGGGGTTGAGCGTCACGAACAGTGGCGTCGCGTCATCGATGTTCTGGAGACGGTTCATCCAGTAGGTCACGCAAAGCTGCTCAGCGCCGGTCGCGTTGGGCTCGCTGAGATAGTTCCAGCTGGACCAGACATTGCGCCGCGCAGGCATCAGCGTTTCGTCCGAATGCAGGACGGCGGCGTTGCGGGTATAGTCGAATGCACCAAGAATGGAGCGCTCGTCCGTATCCGCATCTGCAAGCAGTGCAAGTGCCTGGTCGGCGTGAGTTGCAATCACGACATCATCGAAAATCGACATCTGGCCGGACCGGTCAAGGAGCTTGACGCCATCGTCGTCACGTCGCACCGCTGCAATCTGGCTGTTGAGGACGATATTGCCTTTAAAATCAGACCTGATGCGGGCGACATATTCCCGGCTGCCGCCCTTCACCGTGCGCCACTGGGGCCGGTCTGACAGTTGCACAAGACCATGATTGACGAAGAACCGTATAAACGCCTGAAGAGGGTAGGCACGCATATCTGCAGCAGTGGTCGACCAGATTGCAGCCCCCATGGGCAGCAGATGATCGTCGATGAAGCTTGCCGAATAACCGTTCCTGTCGAGATACTCGCCAAGGCTCATGCTCTCCAGCGTGCTGTCGGCAAGAAGTGAGGGAGCCTGCTTGTAGAACCGCAGCACATCGCGCACCATTGTCCAGAAGCGTGGACGCAGCAGATTGGACGTCTGTCCAAAGAGGCCCGCAAGACCGGAGCCGGAATATTCCAGCCTGCCACCATTGAGCGACGCGGCAAACGACATGTCCGAGGCATCCGTTTTCACATCCAGATGTTTGAAAAGCGCGACGAGGTTCGGATAATTGCGTTCGTTGTAGACGATAAATCCGGTATCCACGGCGATCGTATCCTTACCAGGCAGATCGACGGAAACGGTATTTGCATGGCCTCCCAGCCGGCTGTCCGTTTCGAACAGCGTCACATCCGCCGATTTATCCAGCAGCCACGCTGCGGAAAGGCCGGAAATACCCGAACCGATGACGGCGATCCGCCGGCGGTGAGATCGGTTGGAGTTGTCTGTCTGAAAGTCCATGACGCCGGGTTCCGCATTTATCATGTCAGCCAATACGCATGAAGCGGGCGAATGGATTGCTTGCCGCGCATTTTTTTCTTGTGGGTGATCCGTTTCATTGCCGTTGGCGTAATCGCTTTCATGACAATAAACGTTTCCATAAAAGGCCCTGCGTGCCACTATATAAGCAGCACCCGGACAAAGCCGTTGGTGGGCAAGTCGCATGGAAGCGGAGTGAAGCCGATCCGCATGAACGAGACCGTCAAAAACGAAATCGAAAGCCAATGTCCCACGCTCATCCAGGCCGTGGCGAGCGAGCGCAGCGTCGAAGCTTTCGAGGTGCTCTTTCGGTACTACGGCCCCCGTGTGCGGATCTATATGTTACGGCAGGTGCGTGATGCGCAGGCCGCTGAGGAACTGATGCAGGAAACCATGATGACGGTCTGGAACAAGGCCGCCCTCTTCGATCCGGCGCGGGGCAATGTCTCCGCCTGGATATTCAGGATTGCCCGAAATTTGAGAATCGATGCGCACCGCAAGGACAAGCGCCCGGAATTCGATATCAACGACCCCGCCTTCGTGAAAGACGATGCGCCCGCTGCCGATACGCAGATGGAAGAGGTTCAGGATGCCGAACGTCTGCATCGCGCGCTTGCCGAATTGCCGCAGGAACAGCGCGATTTGCTGAAGCGCTCCTTTTTCGACGAGGTTTCGCACAGTGCCATCGCTCAACAACTCGGCTTGCCCATCGGCACGGTAAAATCACGTATTCGTCTGGCATTCGCCAAACTGCGCGCGGCGCTGGAGGCACGCACATGAGTGTACGCCACAAGGTCAGCGACGAATTGCTGCTGGATTATGCTTCGGGAAGTCTCGGCGAAAGCTGGAGCCTCGCCGTTTCGACCCACTTGGCGCTGTGTCCCGAAAGCCGTCAGAGGCTGGTCGCGCTGGAAATGACGGGTGGTGCGCTTCTGGACGAACTGACCCCAACCCAGCCCGTATCCGATACGGACTGGCAGAATATGCGTGAGCTGCTGCAGACAAGGCCTGATGTGGTCCATGCGAAGCAGACATCACAATCCATCGAAACGGCCGTGTTGCCCGAACCCTTGCGGTCTTACGCCGGTGGCGATGTCGATGTGCTGAAATGGAAACAACTCGGCCCCGGCGCTTATCACTTCCCCATCCGCACACGCGATGGCGAGGCGAATGTGCGGCTGCTGCGTATCCCTGCTGGAAAGCCGGTGCCGGAGCATACCCATGGCGGGCGCGAACTGACCGTCGTTCTCTCCGGCTACTTCAAGGACGGCGACGATGTCTTCCGTCGCGGTGATTTCGAAGAGGCCGACGAGGATTTGACCCACCAGCCGATTGCCGGTGAGGGCGAAGACTGCATATGCCTTGCCGTGACCGACGCGCCGTTGAAATTCAAGAGCTGGCTGGTTCGGCTGGTACAGCCGGTTCTCGGCATTTAAGGAGACTGGACGATGGACTATCTCGTCGCCTATATCGGTACGGCCATCGTCTTTTTTGGTCTGGATTTCATTTGGCTGTCGAAGTCAACGAGCTTTTACAAGCGCGAGATTGGCCCTCTGCTTTTGCCGAAACCCAATTTCTTTGCTGCCGGTATCTTCTACCTTTTTTACATTGCAGGCATCGTCTATTTCGCCGTCGTCCCGGCTATCGACGGTGGCGGATGGAGCAAGGCGCTCACTGCGGGCGCAATTCTCGGCGGTTTCGCCTACGGCACCTATGACATGACCAATCTGTCCACCTTGAAGGGCTGGTCATGGCGTTTGTGCGTGGCCGATATCCTTTGGGGAACCTTCCTGACGGGCCTTGCTGCCGTTGGCGGTTTCTGGCTGGTTCAGGCCATCGCGTAATCCGCTTCCACGATCTTCCGCCATCTATCATAATGGTCCGAGAGACCGTGAAGCGCCTTGACGGCGTGATAGGATTGGCGGGGCGCATGGCGGGTGGCAAGCAGTGCTGCACCTAGAGCTGTGCCAGACGGGCTGTTGCTATCGGTCACCAGCACATCGGATCCTGAAATCGCTGCCAGCGCCTGCGTGTAAATGCCATTGCTGCCGAACGGACCTTCCACGATGGTCGTCTTGGCATTGCCAACCAGCCCGAGACAGGACGCCGTCATCATCGCCGCATAGAGACTGGCCGCAACATAGCGTTCTGTGTCGTTACGTGGTTCGTGCAGCCAGTGGCCTTCGCGGCCTGGGTAGGGGCCGGAACCATCAACGGCATTGGGAAGATAGACAATGTCATCCGCCAGCACACGCTCCAGAGCTCTCTCAAGCTCAGCCTCACTGGGCGGTGTGATGCCCGCCGTCAACATCTCGAATTCCCGCCCACCCATGAAGCGGGAAGAGGGAACGGGCTTTCCAAAGGCATCGACATTGACCAGCGTGTCGCGTGCCGGGTCAAGCTTCTCCAGCGAAGCGCCGACGCCGAAGCAGATGACCCATGTTCCCGTGGAAACCACCGAGAACGGACGTTCGCGAACCATCAGATGTGGCAGTAGCGACGCGTTGGAATCGTGCAGCCCGCAATAGACCGGCATGTCGCCATCAATGCCAATTTTTCCTGCGATCTCAGGCAAAACTGTTCCAAGCGTATCAAAAGCAGACCGCACTGGTGAAAGCAGATTGACGATGCCGAGCGTCTGCGGCAGGCTCGAAAACGTTGACTTGCCGGGTTGCCAGAGATCGGTGTGGCAGCCCAGCGATGTCGCCTCATTGGCCTTCACGCCTGTCAATCGATAGGCCCAATATTGCGGATAGGTCAGGATGTCAGTGACATCAGCGAAGGCGTCGGGAAACGTCGTCTTCTGGTAATGCAGTTGCGCCCCGACATTTAGCCCCATGGGTAGAGCAGGCGAAAAGGTCTCAGCAAAGGCTGGGCGCAGAGCGGCATAGGCTTTTTGAACCTCATCGTGATAGCTGTGTTCGTAATCCAGAACCGGCAGTGCCAGATCGCCCTTGCTATTCAGCAGAGCGGCACTTGCCCCATGTGTGGTGATCGAAATGGCTTGATATCCAGGCCGCTCCCGAAACGCCGCCAGCCCCTCGATGATAAAGCCCCACAGCGTCTCGATATCATAATGCGGGTAGGGCGGAGCGCTCAGAACCCTGTTGGCGATCTTGCGAGAGGCGATTTCCTCGCCGCTCTCGCCACCGACCACGATCAGCTTGGCGTGCGTCTTGCCGATATCGATGACGGCGACATTCTCGATGGTCATGGCAGGTGAAACAGCGTCACGAGGTCGGTCGCAACAGGGGAGTTATCCTGATGGCTCTCCATGATGTCGGCCATATGCGCCCACCAGCGTTTCATTACCGGATGGTCGGGTAGTGCGGCCATGCCGTGGTTCTTCGGGCGGGTCAGCACGCCGAAGAGGATGTTGGTTTCAGGGTCGAGGTGAATGGAATAATCGCTGACGCCCGCCTCGTGCAGCAATGTGACCAGCTCCGGCCAGATTTCGTCGTGGCGTTTCCGGTACTCGTCCTCCATGCCCGGAAAGAGCTTCATCTTGAAGGCGTGTTTTTCGAGTTCTGTCACGGTCTACCTCATGGCCCGCAGGCGGCGCACGACGATGGGAATGGCAATGGTGATGATCAAAAGCAGCCCGACGAAAATCGACATGACGATGCCGGGAACGTTCAAAAGGCCGAGCCCGAAGGTGACGAGGCCCATGACGAAAGCCGCAATCACCACGCCGCCAATGGTGCCGGAACCGCCCAGAATGGAGACACCGCCCAGCACCACCATCGTCACCACTTCCAGCTCCCAGCCTTGCGCGATGGAGGGGCGGGTGGAGCCGAGGCGCGAGGTGAGGCAGACGGCAGCGATGCCACTCATCAGACCGGTCAGCAGGAACAGGATGAACTTCACCCGCTCCACCGGAATGCCGGAAAAGCGTGCGGCAAAGGGATTGGTGCCGATGACGAAGACCTGACGGCCGAAATTCGTGGCGTGCAGCAGAATGGCGAAGATGACGGCCATGATCACGAACAGCACAAATTCGAAGGATATGACCCAGAACACGTAGCCCTGTCCGAAATAGGCGAAGCTTTCTGGATATTTGCCAAAAGCCTGATCGCCCAGCACCAGATAGGAAATGCCGCGAAACAGGCTCATCGTGCCGATGGTGACGACGATGGAGGGCAGCTTGAGCCCTGCCACCAGAAATCCGTTAAAGGCCCCGCAGACAAGGCCGGTGCCGATGCCGATGGCTACAAGCCCGGGCGTGCCGACGCCCATCTGCACCGCATACCCCATGGCGGTGGAAGCGAGCGCGATGATGGCGGCGACCGAAAGATCGATTTCACCGGCGATGATGAGCAGCGCCATGGCGAATGCGATCAGCGCTTTTTCGGTAAAATTGAAGGTGGCGTCCGAGAGGTTATAGGCATCGAGGAAATAGGGCGACGCGAAGGAGTTGACGATGAAGATCAGGATCGCAACGCCTAGCAGCAATACTTCCCAACTGGCCATGATGCGCTTGAACGGCGTGCCGAGCTTGTCTGGAATGATGCGGGTTTCGGGTGCAGTCGCGCTCATGCCGAAGCCTCCTTGGTGATTTCGGTCTTGGCCCTGTCACGCAAAATGATGCGGCCCTTCTTGGCCTCGGCACGGGCGTTGAAGACCACGGCCAGCACGATAACGACACCTGAAATCGCCATCTGCGCGAAGGGTGAAATGCCGATGACGGGCAGCGCATTCTTGATAACGCCGAGAAACAGCGCGCCCAGCACCGCTCCGGCAACCGAGCCGATGCCGCCGGCAATCGAGATGCCACCGATGACGTTGGCGGCAACGCTGTCCAGTTCAAAGCCCGAGGCGATATCGACATAGGCCACGGCATAGCGCGAAACCCAGAGGTAACTCGCCAGCCCCGCCAGCGCGCCGGACAAGACGAAGGCGAGAAAGCGCGTGCGACCGACATCGATGCCCGCATAGATAGCAGCGCCCGGATTGCCGCCGGAGGCATAGGCGGAGCGTCCGAAGGAGGTGCGTGTCAAAACCAGCCATGCGCCCGCAACGATCAGGATCGCGACCCAGGACAGGACGGGCACTCCCATGACCGGTGCGCGCGGCACGTTGAGGAACGTCGGCGACATCTGGTGCGCGTTGACCCAAGCGCCACCTGAGAGAACAAAGGCCATGCCGCGATAGATGGTCAGCGTTCCCAGCGTAACCACAATGGAGGGCAGGCCGAGCCACCAGACGAGAATGCCGTTGATCGAGCCCAGAAACGCACCGATGACGACTGCCATGGCGGTGAGGAAGGGCAGGGGTATCGAGGGAAAGGCCGCATTGGTCATGGCCACCGCCATGCCGGTAAAGGCGAGATTGGCAGCGACCGAGAGGTCGATGGATTTCGTCAGGATAACCCCCATCTGGCCGAGCGCCAAAATGATCAGGATCGACGTGTCATTGAAGATATTGACGAGATTGGCCGGGCGTTCAAAGCCGGGGGAGCGCAGCGAGAAGCCTGCAATCAACAGGATGATGATGCCTGCCAGCAGCCATTCGCGATTTTTGAGCAGTCTTTTCATGGTGTGGCTCCTCTCACGCATTGCCCGTGGCGGCACGCACCAGCTTTTCGGCTGAAAAATCGGTCCGTTCGAACATGCCCGCCATCAGCCCTTCGCGCATGACGATAGCGCGGTCGGACATGCCGAGAATTTCCGGCAGTTCGGATGAAATCATGATGATCGACAGCCCCTCGGCGGCAAGTTCGCTGATGAAGCCGTGCACGGCAGCTTTAGAGCCGATATCGATGCCCTTGGTCGGCTCATCCAGAATGATGACCTTGGGCTGTGTCGCCAGCCATTTGCCGATGACCACCTTCTGCTGGTTGCCGCCGGAGAGTGTGCCGACGGGCACCGACAAGGCGGCAGCGCGCAGATCCAGCCGCGAGGCATATTTGCGGGCCAGCGCAAACTCATTGGCCGCCGCCAGAAAACCCTTTCGCGATGTGCGTGCCAGCGATGGCAGCGACATGTTCTGATAGATCGGCAAATCCAGCGCCAGCCCATGCCGTCCGCGCTCTTCCGGCACGTAAACGATGCCAGCCCGGATCGCATCTTCGGGCGAGCGTATGGACAGCAGTTCGCCATTCAGTGTGAGGGAGCCGGAAGCGGGACGGGTGATGCCGAAGAGCGACTGGCAAAGCTCCGAACGCCCCGCGCCGATCAGCCCGTAAAGGCCGAGAATCTCACCCTTGCGCAGATCGAATGAAATATCGCGAAACTCGGTGTCGTGGCAGTAACGCTGCACCGAAAGCGTAGTAGCGCCGATATTGACCGCCTGTTTCGGAAAGGCGTCCTTCACATCACGCCCCACCATCAGGCGCACGATTTCGTCCTGCGGCGTCTGCGCCAGATCGCCGGACCCGACCATCTTGCCATCACGAAAAACCGCGTAGCTTTCAGCGATTTCATAGACCTCATCGAATTTGTGGCTGATGAACAGGATGGCCTTGCCCTGCCGCTTCAGGTTTTCCACGATGCGGAAGAGGTCATCGATTTCCTTGCGCGATAGCGCCGCCGTCGGCTCGTCCATGATGACGATGCGGGCCTCGACGGACAGCGCACGCGCAATCGCTACCAGATGCCGCTGCGCAATCGAGAGGTCTTTTAGCCTGATAGTTGGATCGATCTTGCTTTCCAGCCGCTCCAGCAGCGCGCGGGATTTTTCATTGATCGTTTTCCAGTCGATCAGCCCGAAACGGGCCTTCGGTGCGTGGCCGAGGAATATGTTTTCAGCCACCGACAGTTCATCGAACAGCACGGTTTCCTGATGAATGGCGGTGACGCCCGCATCGATGGCATCCTGCGCGCTGTGGAAGGTGACGGGCTGTCCATCCAGCAGGATTTCGCCCTCGTTGGGGCGGTAGATGCCGGTCAGGATTTTGACAAGCGTGGATTTGCCTGCGCCGTTCTCGCCGATGAGGGCGGTGACCTTGCCGGGGTAGAGCGCAATGTTGACGCCATCCAGCGCTTTGACGCCGGGGAATATCTGGCTGATGCCGCGCATTTCGAGAATGGGCGAGGTGTTTGAGGCCTCGGGCGCTTCTGCAATTTTTGTTTCAACACGCATCATCTAATTTCTTTGATTTGTGGGTGGGGCGACCCCCTCTGTCCTGCCGGACATCTCCCCCACAAGGGGGGAGATCGACCTGCGGCAGCCTCTCGGCCATCTCGAACGCTTGCGAAAAAAGTATTGGGTGAGCGCCCAGCCGATCTCCCTCCTTGTGGGGGAGATGCCCGGCAGGGCAGAGGGGGGTCGCCCCACCCTCAACTCCATCACATCAGAAAATCTTAGAAAACTGATCGATGTTCTTCGCGTCGTACACAAACGGATCGGCCATCGCGGCCTCACTGTTCTCACCAACCTTGATCTTGCCCATGCGACCGGCTTCGATCTCGGTGCCCGGCTTGCCATCCGCATCACCCTTTACGAGGTGGTAGGCGATCTGGGTGGCGGAATAGCCGAGGTCGATGGGGTTCCAGATGGCGAATTCCTTGGTGGCGCCGGACTTGATGGCACCGGCCATTTCGGAGGGAAGGCCGAGGCCTGTCACGAAGACCTTTCCGATCTTGCCCGCATCCTTCACCGCCTGCGATGCCGCCAGCACGCCGACCGTTGTCGGTGCAACGATGACCTTCACATTCGGCTGCGATGTGAGCAGGCCCTGTGCTTCGCGGTAACTCTTGTCGGCCAGGTCGTCACCATAAACGGTGGTTACGAGGTTGAGGCCGGGGAAGTCCTTCAGCTGCTTCTTCATCTCGTCGATCCAGATATTCTGGTTCGTGGAGGTGGTGGTGGCAGAGAGGATGGCAAAATCGCCCTTGCCGCCTTCCAAATGGTCGGCTGCCAGCTGCAGGCACATCTTGCCGATCAGCGCGTTGGAGGATGGGTTGAGCTGCAGAATACGGCCTGCCGGTGCGACGCCGCTATCCCATGAGATAACCTTGATGCCGCGCTGTGCAGCCTTCTTCAGGGCTGGCACGACCGCATCCGGGTCGTTGGCGGAAATGGCGATCGCATCGACGCCCTGCGCGATCAGCGAGTTGATGACTTCGATCTGGCCCTCTGCCGTCGTCGTCGTCGGGCCGGTATAGATGATCTCGACGCCGCCGAGGTCCTTGGCGGCTTCCTGCGCACCCTTGTTGGCGGCTTCGAAGAAGCCGTTACCGAGCGATTTGACCACCAGCGCGATCTTGATGTCCTTGGCCTGCGCCATGCCGCCAAATCCGGCAACGCCGATGGCGACGCTGAGCGCCAGTGCCTGGCTGAGTTTTCTGCGTGTCAGTTTCATGTTGGTTCTCCTCCCGATTAAACCTCATTGCCGCCGCGGTGCTCCTCAAGCAACCGAAGCGGAATTCTCCTCGTCCGGTGGTCGCGGCACTTGCGCACCCGCGACCACTCCGGCCACGATCAACGTCACGCCCGCTGCCTCCACCATCCGTGCTGCCTCGTCGGTAATGCCCTCATCGGTAATGATGGTGGAGACATTTTCCAGTGGGCAGAGAATGAGGCTTGAGCGTTTGCGGAATTTGGAGGAGTCGATCATCACGATCAGCTCTTCCGCCTGCCGCATCAATTTCTGTTCGCTCTGAATGACGAGCGCATCCGATTCCATGATGCCGAGCGCGCCGACACCTTGCGCGCCGATGAAGATACGCCGCGCATAAAAATTGCGGATCGCGTCATTTTCAAAAGGCGACAGGATCAGGCTCTGGTCGCGGTAGATCGCGCCGCCGGGCACACTGACATTGCATTTGGAGTGCTTGACCAGATGTTCGGCAATAGCAAAGGAATTGGTCATGACCTGCAAACGGCGAGCAGAAAGATAATGGACCATCTGGAAGGTCGTTGTGCCGCCATTGATGATGATGGCATCGCCCTCTTCGCAGAGATCAACCGCCTTGCGTGCAATTGCGCGTTTCTTATCGATATTGACCGATTCAGACACGCGAAACGGTCTTGCCGCGAGATTTCCAAGCTGTGGCGGATGCACCGCTTCGGCCCCGCCACGCACGCGCCGCAGCTTTCCCTGCACATGCAAAGACGCGATATCCCGGCGGATCGTCGCTTCGGAAGCGTCCGTCAACTCGGCAATATCCTGCACCGTCACCACAGGCTTTTCCTGTATGGCGCTTAGGATAATGCGATGTCGTTCGCTCTCGTGCATGGGGTCCTCCTGAACATCAGTTATTCGTAAAGTTTTTACGTTGTCAATCAAGTTCGATCAAAATAAACAATGCTGCATCGCACAATGAAAATATATGATCGTTTATGATTGACATTGCGCTTTTGATTGCGCGATATCTCCCGTCAATGGGAGGCGGGCTGGTTCGATACGTCCGCGAATAACCGATATGGGAGGATATTGCGATGGGACAGACCCGTCTTCTCGACAACCGCTGGGATGATGCCTATGCCGCAAAGCTCGATGAGCCCGGTAAGCTGCTCTATCGCTCCAACCTGTTGGGCGCAGACAAGCGCATCACCAATTACGGCGGCGGCAATACCTCGGCCAAGGTTCTGGAAACTGATCCGCTGACGGGCGAAAAAGTCCGCGTCATGTGGGTCAAGGGCTCCGGCGGCGATGTCGGCACCATCAAGCTGGATGGCTTTGCCACGCTCTATCTCGACAAGCTGGAAGCGCTGAAGGGCATCTACAAGGGTGTGGAAGACGAAGACCGCCTGGTCGGTTTTCTGCCCCACTGCACCTACAATCTCAACCCGCGCGCCGCCTCCATCGACACGCCGCTGCACGGTTTCGTACCGTTCGACCACGTCGACCACATGCACCCGGATGCGATCATCGCCATTGCGGCGTCGAAGAATTCCAAAGAGCTGACGCAACAGATTTTCGGCGATGACATCGGCTGGCTGCCATGGCGTCGCCCCGGCTTCCAGCTGGGTCTCGACCTCGAAGCCTTCGTCAAGGCCAACCCCACAGCCAAGGGCGTGGTGCTGGAAAGTCATGGCCTATTCACCTGGGATAATGACGCGCAAAAGTGCTACGAGCTGACGCTTGAGATCATCAATAAGGCCATCGAATGGTTCGCTGGGGAAACCGAGGGCAAGACCATCTTTGGTGGCGCGGTGGCAAAGAGCCTGTCACCAGAGCAGCGTCGCGACATCGCAGCTCGCCTTATGCCAGAAATTCGTGGCCGTATCGGTCGTGAGGAGCGTAAGCTCGGCCATTTCGATGATCAGGATGCCGTGCTGGAATTCCTCAACTCGAAGGATTTGAAGCCGCTCGGCGCACTCGGCACATCCTGCCCGGACCACTTCCTGCGCACCAAAATCCGCCCTCTTATCCTTGATCTCGATACGGCAAAGCCGGATGTGGAGGCGCTTCTCGCGGGTCTCGATCAGGCGCTGAAGGATTACCGCGCCGATTACGTCAGGTACTACGAGAGCTGCAAGCACGAAAATTCGCCTGGGATGCGTGACCCGAACCCGGTGATCTTCCTCATCCCCGGCGTTGGTCTGCTGTCCTTCGCCAAGGACAAGGCGACAGCCCGTATTGCCGGTGAGTTTTACGTCAACGCCATCAACGTCATGCGCGGCGCGTCCACTGTCTCGGAATATCAGGGTCTGCCGGAGCAGGAAGCTTTCGACATCGAATATTGGCTGCTGGAAGAGGCAAAGCTTCAGCGCATGCCCAAGCCTAAGAGCCTTGCTGGCCGGGTCGCCTTCATCACCGGCGGCGCAGGCGGCATTGGCCGTGCGACGGCGGAGCGTTTGGCCAATGAAGGTGCCTGCGTTGTGCTGGCGGATATCGACGAAGGCGCATTGGACGCCACCAAGGGTGATTTTGAGAAGCGTTTCAGCACGGATGCGGTGCGCAGCGTCAAGCTGGATGTGACGAAGGAAGACGCGGTTCTCGCCGCCTTCACGCAAGCCAGTGTCGAATTCGGCGGCGTCGATATTCTGGTGTCCAATGCGGGCATCGCATCCTCGGCTCCGGTCGAAGAGACGACGCTTGCCATGTGGAACAAGAATATCGACATTCTCGCCACCGGCTATTTCCTCGTCTCGCGGGAGGCCTTCCGCCTGTTTCGTCGCCAGAACCTCGGCGGCAACGTCGTCTTCGTAGCCTCCAAGAACGGCCTTGCCTCATCGCCCAATGCGTCTGCCTACTGCACGGCAAAGGCTGCGGAAATCCATCTGGCCCGATGCTTGGCACTTGAGGGGGCTGACGCTGGCATCCGCGTCAATACGGTCAACCCGGATGCGGTTCTGCGTGGATCGAAAATCTGGAATGGGGAGTGGCGCGAACAACGTGCGGCGTCTTCCAAGATCGAAGTGACCGATCTGGAAGAACATTATCGCAAGCGCTCGATGCTGAAACTGAATGTGTTCCCCGAAGATATTGCCGAAGCGATATACTTCCTCGCTTCGGATGCCTCGGCAAAATCGACCGGCAACATCATCAATGTCGATGCCGGCAATGCGCAGAGTTTCACCCGCTGATTGCGGGTGAAATACCTCTTATCGGCGCAGGATAACCCAGATGGCGTGGATGATGCCGGGGATATATCCGCACAGCGTCAAGAGAATATTGAGCCAGAACTGCAGGCCAAGGCCGACCTGAAGAAAAACGCCGACTGGCGGCAGGAAAATGGCAAGTAGAATGCGAATAACGTCCACGATTGAATATCCCGTCTGTTTGTTTCCAAGCACATAACGTGGGGAACGCGGAATTGGTTCAATCGCGGGAGGCGAGGAACGGGAGGACAACATGACCGAACAGAAAATAGCGGCAGATATCGTTGATCGCGAAAATGAAAAGCGCGCACGCGCTCATCAGGCGGATTACGAGGCGCTGGGCGCGCATCTGTCGCGCCGCAACATCGATATCGAGGCGATCACCGCGAAGGTCTCGAAATTCTTCGTCGCCGTTCCCTCCTGGGGCGTCGGCACCGGCGGCACGCGCTTTGCGCGCTTTCCCGGCAAGGGCGAACCGCGCGGCATTTTCGATAAGCTGGACGATTGCGCCGTCATCAACCAGCTGACGGCTGCCACCCCCAATGTCTCGCTGCATATTCCCTGGGACAAACAAGACCCGAAGGCGCTGAAAGCCCATGCCGATGCCCTCGGCCTCGGCTTCGATGCCATGAACTCCAACACGTTTTCGGACGCGGAGGGGCAGCAGCATTCCTACAAGTATGGCTCTCTGAGCCATGCCAATGCGGCAACGCGCCAACAGGCGGTCGACCACAACATCGAATGTATCGAGATCGGTAATGCTCTCGGCTCAAAGGCGCTGACGGTGTGGGTGGGCGATGGCTCCAACTTCCCGGGGCAGAGCAATTTCACCAAAAGCTTTGAGCGCTATCTCTCGGCCATGGCCGATATCTACAAGGCGCTGCCGGATGACTGGCGCATCTTTTCCGAACACAAGATGTATGAGCCCGCCTTCTATTCGACCGTGGTGCAGGATTGGGGCACGAACTACCTCATCGCCAATACGCTGGGCGAAAAGGCTTTTTGTCTTGTCGACCTCGGCCACCATGCGCCCAACACCAATATAGAGATGATCGTTGCCCGCCTCATCCAGTTCGGCAAACTTGGCGGCTTTCACTTCAACGATAGCAAATATGGCGATGACGATCTGGATGCAGGCTCGATCGATCCCTACCGCCTGTTCCTCGTCTTCAACGAACTTGTCGATGCCGACCACCGTGGCGTCAAAGGCTTCCACCCGGCTCATATGATCGACCAGTCGCACAATGTGACCGATCCCATCGAAAGCCTCATCTCCAGCGCCAACGAAATCCGCCGTGCCTATGCACAGGCGCTGCTGGTGGACCGCACAGCATTGGATGGTTTCCAGCAGGACAATGATGCTCTGATGGCATCCGACACGCTGAAGCGGGCCTATCGCACCGATGTCGAACCCATTCTGGCCGAAGCCCGTAACAGGTCAAACGGCGCCCTAGACCCCATCGCCACCTACCGCGCCAGCGGCTACCGCGCGAAGGTCGCAGCCGAACGCCCGGAATCCAAAAGCGGCAGCGGCGGCATCATTTGATGCCATTGGCGAGCGCGGAAAACCTTAACAAAGGAAGGCACGCAAGGACGTGCCTTCACGCATTTGTAACCAAATATGTCCTGCGGTAAAAAATCGTGTGTTTCGCCCCATCATCTTCACATTCACGTCTATGTTAGCGAGGCATGAAGAAGCCAATAGATAGATCAGGCCTGATATTCGTCGCGCTGCTATGCGTGCTCGTGGGCATCGTGCTGAGCATCGCCTTCCTCAATGGCGACAGGCAGCTTTCGCCGCAAAGTCAGGACGGGACGTTGATACCGAGAACGACAGTTCAGCCGCAGCAATAGTGCCTTCAGCTTTTTGTCATGCGTATTTCCGTTCGGAGAGGTGGTACGGCTCCACAAGGCAATCGGCTGGAATGCCCCATTCTTTATGCAGCTTGTAGATCATATCAACGGTAAGAGCGCGTTTCCTGTTCAGGACTTCCGACGCGCGCGAGCGCGAGCCGAACAGTGCGGCAAGGTCGCCCTGCGTCCGCCCTGTCATCTCCATATGTGTTTTGATCAAATCCACCGGCTCAGGCGCGTCAATGCGGTGATGTTTGTCCTCAAAGGCTTCTATGAGGGTAGCAAGCACATCGAACCTGTCAGCGTCAGGCGTTCCAAAATCAGGCGGATTGTCGAAATAAGGGCTGATCTCGGCAAGGGCCCACGCAAGATCAGCATCGTTTTTGATGGCACGAATATTGTCCATTACACTGTCTCCGGGTCGATCTGGTCGTATTCCTTATGGGTACCAATAAACTTGATCAAAACGCGTTTGTAAGCATATGCGATATGGACAATCAGGCGATATTTATTGCCCGAAATATCGAAAATGACGCGGTTATCCGAAACGAAATCCACCGTTGCACCAAACGCAGTTTTTACGTCTGAAGGACCGTTCCACTCTGCCTTGCTGACAATCGCGTACCACGTCTTCAAAGGCGTTTCGGCTTGCGCATGACGCTCCCAAAACAGCTTCAATGTAGACTTGGCGATGATCTGCATGTTGAAGATTATAGCGCATTCCCAAATCGGGAACAATGACTAATTCCCAACTTGGGAACTTTAGATGCGCGCATGGAGATTGGCAGGATATCGACGCCAAGAGCAGATTGTGAAAGTGAAATGCTGCGGAGAAAAACTGGTGCCGCTTGCAGGACTCGAACCTGCGACCCCATCATTACGAATGATGTGCTCTACCACCTGAGCTAAAGCGGCTTGCCGGGCGCCGAATATATGTTGGCGCGGCGTATGGCGGGCTGATACAGGCATTGGGGATGGATTTCAAGTCTTGAATACGGCTTCGATCAAAAATCCCGCACCAATCCTTGCAAGATCCATCAAGCCAGAATGCGGGTCTTGGCGGCTTCGTATTCCTTCGCAAGCCGATCCACCAGTGCGGAAACGGGTTCGACTGCCTTTACCGCGCCCACGCCTTGGCCAGCACCCCAGATGTCCTTCCAGGCTTTTGCGCCGCTCGTTGCTGCGCCGAAATCCATTTTAGAGGGATCGGCCACGGGCAGGTTGTCGGGGTCCATGCCGGCTGCAATGATCGAGGCTTTCATGTAATTGCCGTGGATGCCGGTGAAGTAATTGGAATAGACGATGTCACTGGCCTGGGCGTCCACGATGGCCTGCTTATAGGCGTCCGATGCTCTTGCCTCGGTGGTGGCGATGAAGGGGGAACCGATATAGGCCATGTCAGCGCCCATGGCCTGCGCCGCAAGGATCGCGCCGCCATTGGCGATGGCGCCTGCCAGAAGCAGGGGGCCGTCGAACCATTCACGGATTTCCTGCACCAGCGCGAATGGAGAAAGTGTGCCCGCATGACCACCTGCACCCGTCGCCACCGCAATCAAACCGTCCGCACCCTTGCGGATGGCGGAATTGGCGTGTCGGTTGTTGATGATATCATGCAGCACGATGCCGCCATAGGAATGGATCGCGGCATTGACTTCCGGCACTGCGCCTAGCGACGAGATGACGATCGGCACCTTGTATTTGACGCAGAGGCCGAGATCATGCTCCAGCCGCTTGTTGGAAGTGTGGACGATCTGGTTCACCGCAAAGGGTGCTGCCGGTTTTTCAGGGTTGGCGGCGTTATAACTGGCCAAATCCTCGGTCATCATGGCCAGCCATTCGTCCAGCTGGCTTTCCGGGCGGGCATTGAGCGCCGGAAATGCGCCGACGACACCCGCCTTGCATTGCGCGAGCGTCAATTCTGGATGGGAAATGATGAAGAGCGGTGAGGCAACCACCGGCAGTCGAAGATTGTCCCTGAGTACGGACGGCAGCATGTTTCCTCCCATGAATGACGTTTACGCGCACGTAAGATGTAGCGAAGCCGGAAGCGGATGAAAAGCAAAAAAAATCCCAGCAATGTTGCGGCGCGGCTGCCTGTTGCAGCGCTTTGTTATATAACGCGTTGAAATCTCGATAGAGAGAGTGTGGGAGGTGCACACAAGAGGCCATTCGATGCGCCGATATCGCCACGGTGACGTTTTCCCCAAGCCATTCCAATATTTAACAGTTGTCTCTCTTGCGGTTGGGCATGCGAGAGGTTACCGAATCGTAAACGAGCATCGCGCAACGTCGCCGGAATGCCGTTGCGTGCCTTCGGGTGCATAAATGATGCTCTGAATGACGTATCCGCGCATCGCGCTTTCCGAAAATAGACGTAATTTTCGGGCGAATGCGCTGAGCCTGTCGGATGGCAAAGAAAAGGACCGGTAGTGAGCGGACTGGAAACGGCAATCAGAAATGCCCTTGAGAAATCGGACAGATCGAGCGCCGAGGTTCGGGCACGCATCTATCAGTCTTCCCGGCAGGCGCTGGAAGCGGGTCTGCGCAAGCAGGGCATAGACGACCCGGAAATCGTCGCCCAGCAACGACAGCGCCTGGAAACGCTCGTACACGCCATCGAAACCGAAGAGCGAAACCGGCTGCTCAATGTCGTGGAAGACCATGTCCGTCGGGAAGCTGCACGTGCTCCCGTGCCGCCGCCGCCGGTGAGACCAGTAACGCCTGCCGTCACTGCGCCTCAGCGTGACGAGAGGCTTGAGGACGATGTGTTGCCGGTCGAGTCGGATCGTCGAGACGAGCCGCAAAGCGAGATGTCGACGTCAGACGATATCGGTGATTTTAGCGCAGAGCGTGGCGTGGTCGCGCCTGATGCACGATCGGCACCAAGGGCAGATATCGGCTCGCTTGCCTTTACTCCGGAGCGCGCCGCCAAGGCACGTCGCAAGAGGGGATTGGTCGCAAGGCTTTTCATCTATTTCACATTGCTGGCGTTTATCGCATTCGGTGCCTGGTGGGTTTACAGTTCCGGCCTGTTGTTATCGCCCAGCGAACGCGACACCGGCGTGCCTAACCCACCGCCACAGGTGCAATCGGAAGACTTCAATGGGACTGAGGCCCCGCCTGAGCCGAGTGTGGAGGCAGGTCGCGGTTTCTCCGACGACTGGCAGGAGGTTTTCAATGCCGAACGCGGCAATGAAGGTCTCCAGACGGGATCACTTTCAGTCGTCGAGCCCATCACGACACCTGCGGGTAAGGCGGTAAGGCTGACATCGCGCGTTTCGGAGGCCGATGGCGACGTCGCCATCACCGTTCCCACCGAAGTCTTGCGGGAAATGGCGGGCAAATCGTCAACCATTTCGATCACGCTGCAATCGTC
Source organism: Rhizobium sp. Leaf262 (assembly GCF_001422245.1). Taxonomy (GTDB): domain Bacteria; phylum Pseudomonadota; class Alphaproteobacteria; order Rhizobiales; family Rhizobiaceae; genus Agrobacterium. Next base: position 283,508 of record NZ_LMMM01000012.1, on the reverse strand, counting down.
AAGCGACCGCCAAACGCAGCTTTCTATCAGCTGCGATTTCGGAAGCCTTGGAGATTGTGCCCGTCACCGCTTCACGGCAACGCCGGAGCGTGCCGATATGTTGATCAATGTCACATTTGATCGGACACTTGCCCCCAACAGTCCCGGACGTATCATCATCAACAGCGATATTGACGGCAACGGTCGCCCGATCAACCTGTATTCGGTGCGCATTCTGCCGGGCCAGTGAGCGGCGCGCGCTTCCGCCAGCCCGGCATGGGATGTATCTTGTCTCGAGCTATTTGAGGAAATCGGGACCGAAGCCGAGAATCTTGCTGTCGATATCGCCGATGACCTTCTTGTCCTTGCCGGCATAGTCCAGCGATTTCAAGATATGTCTGATGAGATTGATGCGGGCGCGACGCTTGTCATTGGCGCGGATAACCGTCCATGGCGCCTCGTCATTGTGGGTCTTTTCCAGCATCAGATTCCGCATGGCCGTGTAATCGTCCCACTTTGTCAGTGCGGCAATATCCATGTCGGATAGTTTCCAGGCCTTCAAAGGGCTGTGGCGTCGGTCATGAAAACGGTCGAGCTGGGTTTCCCGCCCCGTATCCAGCCAGAACTTGAAGAGATGAGTGCCTTCGTGGACGATCATCTTTTCGAGGCGGGGTGCTTCTTTCAGGAAGCGCTTGTGTTCGTCGGGCGTACAGAAGCCCATGATCGGCTCGACACCAGCGCGATTGTACCAGGAACGGTCGAACATGACGAACTCGCCAGCCGTCGGGAAGTGCGAAATATAGCGCTGGAAATACCATTGCCCGCGTTCTGTTTCTGTCGGCTTGGTCAAGGCCACGACACGCGCGGAGCGGGGGTTGAGATATTCCTTGATGACGGAAATGGCGCCACCTTTTCCGGCGGCATCACGCCCCTCGAAAACAGACATGACGCGGGTGCCGGTCGCCTGCAGCCAGGATTGCACCTTAACCAGTTCGATTTGCAATGCTTCCAGCGTCTGGTCGTAGTCTTCCCGCTTCATCTTCTTGTCATAGGGAAAGTCTCCGGCAGATAGCTTCTTCTCCTCCACCCAGTCCGGCAAAACAGGATCGTCGATGTTGAAGATACGTGTCTTTCCGCCGATCTGAAGTTCGACCGAACGGTCCTTGGCGTTTTCGCTCATTATCGCTCCCCGGGTGGCGCCGGTGCTTATCCGGCTTCGTTTCCATCAACTCACAGGCGGACCAAAATTTCAATATGCCGGTCAGGCATGACATCGACCTGTGGGAAAAGACATAGTGATGAATCTCTGTCATGAAAGAGAGATAAAAGGTTCGATACGCTGATTTCAGCGACAAAGGAAAGCGAATGGAAATGGCAGTGACGGAAAGCAGCGGCGCATTCGCACGATATTGGCAGGGTCTGCGACGCAACTGGCTCTCTATTCTTGTCGTCACGCTGCTCGCCATCGTCACGCTCATGGAACTGCGGACACCCTATCTCCCGTTGATGTTGTGGTTCCTGGCGGTGATCGCAATCCTCGCAGCAAGTTCCACAAAGGTTTCGAAGGCAGCCAAACGCTCTGCCGTGGCAGAGGTGAATGAAGACCAGATCGTCAGCGAAAGCCTGATCGCTGGCGTGCGTTCCGGTCTTGCGGTGCTGGATACGCCGGTGTTCATTCTGGATCGAAATGGCAGCGTTCTGTTTGAAAATGCCGCTGCCGAGCGGGCTTTCGGGGTGCTGCCTGTCGGATCGCATATTTCCGGGCGCCTGCGCTCGCCCGGCCTGCTGGATGTCATCAGGGAAACCATCGCCACGGGGCAGCCCAATCAGGTGGAGCATTCCGAGCGCCTGCCGTCAGAACGGGTCTTCATCGTCCGCATTGCACCCGCTGCGATGCAGGAGCAGAAAGACGCAATGCTTTATATCCTGTCGTTCCGCGATATTTCCGAACTGCGCCGTATCGACCGCATGCGCAGCGATTTCGTTGCCAATGCCAGTCACGAGCTGCGCACACCTTTGGCGTCGCTGCGAGGCTTCATCGAAACCATGCAGGGGCCGGCCCGTGACGATCCCAAGGCGCGCGAGCGGTTTCTGGGCATCATGCTCGATCAGGCCACCCGCATGAGCCGTCTCGTCGACGATCTGATGTCGCTGTCGCGTCTCGAACTGCGGGCCAATATCGCGCCGGACCAGCGGGTGGATCTGGTACCGCTGCTGGGTCATGTGCGCGATTCCCTTTTGCCGCTGGCCGACGATCTGGACATCGAGATCAATTTGCACGTTCCGGAGGGCCAGGTGGAGGTGACAGGTGACCGCGACGAACTGGTGCAGGTGTTCCAGAACCTGGTGGAAAATGCGTGCAAATACGGACAGGAGGGAAAGGTGGTCGAAGTCTTCCTGCGCTCAGACGCGGGAAGCCCGGTCGAGGTCAGCGTGGTGGACAAGGGGCCGGGCATTCCGGCAGAGCATGTGCCGCGTCTGACGGAGCGCTTTTACAGGGTCAGTGTCGCAGACAGCCGGTCAAAAAAAGGCACCGGTCTTGGCCTTGCCATCGTCAAACACATCCTCACCAGACACCGCGCTCGTCTGATCATCCGCTCGGAACTGGAGGTCGGTACCGACTTCACCGTCAGATTTTGACATATGATGCTGCGCTCATGAACAAGTTTCAAAAATAGATATTATCATTCAGATACTTAAGTTGTCACAAATACTTCATCGAAATGACATAAAAGGGTGTGGCAAGACTGGTTAAGAAGAGGCCGCCGGGGCAGCCCAGATTGGGCAAGAGGGTAAAAGCTACAGCCGGCAGCGTCCATAAAAGCCCCATGCGGGCCCCATACGGGAGAGTCACATGAATATCGTTAAATTGTACGCAACAGCCTTGGTGGCTTCCGTTGCCTTCGCAGGTGCTGCCGCTGCTCGCGACCAGATCCAGGTTGCCGGTTCGTCCACCGTTCTGCCATACGCAAAGATCGTTGCTGAAACTTTCGCTGAAACCTTCCCTGACTTCAAGGCTCCAGTCGTCGAGTCCGGCGGCACGGGTGGCGGCTTGAAGGCGTTCTGCTCGGGCGTTGGTGAAGGCACCATCGACATTGCAAACGCCTCGCGCCCGATCAAGGCTGACGAACTGGCTGCCTGTAAGGCTGCTGGCGTCACCGACGTTCAGGAAGTCAAGATCGGTTACGACGGCATCGTTTTCGCGATGGACAAGTCCAACAAGGACGTCAAGCTTGAGCCGAAGGACCTGTACCTCGGTCTGGCCGCTGAAATCGTCAAGGACGGCAAGCTCGTTGCCAACCCTTACAAGAAGTGGTCCGAAATCAACAAGGAACTGCCTGATGTAGCGATTGCTGCCTACATCCCTGGTTCCAAGCACGGCACACGTGAAGTCTTCGAAGAGAAGATCATGGCTGACGGCTGCAAGGAAGCAAAAGCAGCTGACGCTATCAAGGGTCTGGTTGCCGACGCCAAGCAGGCTGCTGCAAAGTGCATCGCAGTTCGTAAGGACGGTGCGGCTGTCGACATCGACGGCGACTACACTGAAACGCTCGCTCGTATCGACGCCAACAAGACCGGCCTCGGCGTATTCGGCCTCGCATTCTATGAAAACAACAAGGACAAGCTGAAGGTCGCGACCGTCAGCGGCGTTGTTCCAACAACTGAATCCGTTGCAAGCGGCAAGTACCCTGTTTCCCGCCCGCTGTTCTTCTATGTCAAGAAGGCACATGTCGGCGTTATCCCGGGCCTCAAGGAATATGTCGAGTTCTTCACCTCTGACGAGATGATCGGCCCTGACTCCCCGCTGGCCAACTACGGCCTGGTTGCTGCTCCTGAAGCCGAGCGTAAGGAAATCCGCGCTCAGTTCGAAGCCGGCAAGATCATGTAATCCTGACCGAAGGGCGCGGCATTTCTGTCGCGCCTTTCACCCATCTTTCTGTTGGCAAGACATCGCGTGGGTTGACAGGTCCTATTTATCGTATGACCAAGCGGCCGATGAATATGATGTATCAACCCGGAATGCCTAAGCCAAAAAACGGGAATACGGCACCTGTCGCGAAACCGTCGGACCGCAGGGTTTGATGACGGTTTTCGGATGATCCGATGTGCAAATAACAAAGCTGCCTGATACCGCATCCCCGCTCCTGGTGCGCCGAGGAAAGTCTCCATGAACACATCCATACTTTTACTTATATTAGCGCTGATCGGCATTACCAGCTATCTGCTTGGCTCGCGCCGCGCTGTCGCTCTGGCGGGCGCACGTCCGTCGTCTATGCATTCGAGGGCCGGGTACCATGGCTCCTATGTTCTCGTCTGGGCCATCCTTCCATCGGCGTTCATACTTGCGCTCTGGCTGGCCATCAGCCCCTTCATCATCACGGCTTCGGTGCGTGGCGAGTTTCCCGACGACATCAAGGCGCAGTCTGAGGCGCAGCAAAGCCTCAACTATGGCATGGTGGGCTCGATTGCTCGAGGTTTGCAGCGTCTGACGGCGGAAGAGCTTGCCCAGGCAAAGGCCGATCCTCTGACCCTGCGAGCGCTTCTCGGTTCCAAGGGTGTGGCCATCGCCGGCGACCCGCAGCCTTACATGGTCGAGGCCGCCGAAACGCTGAATACCATGACGTCGGCCAGCAGGCTCGGCATGGTCATCGTGGTGCTGGGCGCAGCGCTCGCTGGTGCCCTCTACGCTCTGCGGGGCATTGCGCCGCGGTTTCGTGCCCGTAACAATGTCGAGAAGGTCATTCTTGCGGCTCTGATGCTGGCGTCCTCCATCGCCATCCTGACGACCATCGGCATCGTCTTGTCGATGCTGACGGAGGCCATCCAGTTCTTCAACATGGTGCCTGCGCAGGAGTTTTTCTTCGGGACGGTGTGGGACCCCCGGTTTGCCGCCGCCGGTTCCACCGATAGCGCCGGTCAGTTCGGTCTCATTCCACTGCTGGCAGGTACGCTCTACATCGGCTTTGTCGCCATGCTGGTTGCGGTCCCCGTTGGCCTGTTCTCGGCGATCTACATGGCCGAATATGCCAGCCCGCGCCTGCGTTCGGTTGCAAAGCCGCTGCTGGAGGTTCTGGCGGGCATTCCGACCATCGTCTACGGCTTCTTCGCCCTGACCACCGTCGGCCCGTTCCTGCGCGATATTTCCTCGCAGATCAACGGTCTGGCCACGGGTGACTATACCAACTTCATCCAGGCGCAGAGTGTTATCACGGCTGGTTTCGTCATGGGCATCATGCTGATCCCCTATGTCTCCTCGCTATCGGACGACATCATTACCGCCGTTCCCCGCGCGCTTCGCGACGGTTCGCTGGGCCTTGGTGCGACGCGCTCGGAAACCGTAAAGAGGGTCATCCTCCCCGCTGCCCTTCCAGGCATCGTCGGCGCCATCCTGATGACCGCCTCACGTGCCATCGGTGAAACCATGATCGTGGTTCTGGCCGCCGGTGTAGCCGCCCGCCTTCAGCTCGATCCTTTCGAGCCGATGACGACGGTGACGGTCAAGATCGTCAGCCAGTTGACGGGCGACCTTGAATTCACCTCGCCGCAAACGCTCGTCGCCTTTGCGCTTGGCATCACACTCTTTGCCATCACGCTTTGCCTCAATATCTACGCGCTCTATATCGTGCGCAAATACCGGGAGCAGTACGAATGACCGACGTCGTTACTCCGGGCGCTATCGCCCCAGCCGCAACGAAGAAGGTCCGTCGCGATATCGGCATCAAGCGCCGTTACGCGTCAGAGCGTCGCTTTCAGGCCTATGGTCTGGCAGCGATCTGCTTCGGCCTGCTGTTTCTGTTTCTCCTGCTCTGGTCTGTCGTCGGCAAAGGTTATACGGCCTTCCAGCAGACGATGATCACTGTGCCGGTGGAGTTTTCCGAACAGATCATTGATCCCGATAATGTCCGTGCGCAGAACCCTGGCAAGCTGATGACCGCGAATTACCCCGTGGTCGCCCGCAATGCCGTTGCCAAGGCACTCGGCGTTTCGCTGGATGATCGCACCAGCCTTCGTGCCGTCAATGCGATGATTTCGGACAGCATCCGTACGCAGCTTCGCGATCTCGTGGTTGCAGATCCCGGTATCATCGGCACGACACGGACCGTGGCGCTTCTTGCCTCCGGCGACCTCGACAGCGTCGTGAAGGGTCAGGTCGACGTATCGGTCAACGAGCAGAACCGTCGTATCTCCGACCAGCAGCTGGGCTGGGTAAAACAACTGACCGAAGCAGGACAGTTGGGCAAGCATTTCAACACCGGCATCTTCTTCAACGGCGCATCCAGCCGTCCGGAAGCGGCAGGTGTGGGCGTCGCCCTCATCGGTTCCTTCTACATGATGCTGATCGTGCTGGTTCTGTCGCTGCCCATCGGCGTTGCCGCCTCCATCTATCTGGAGGAATTTGCTCCGAAGAACCGCCTTACGGATCTGATCGAGGTCAATATCAACAACCTCGCTGCCGTTCCCTCCATCGTTTACGGTCTACTCGGCCTGTCGGTCTTCATCAACTTCATGGGCTTTCCGCGCTCTGCCTCGCTCGTGGGTGGTCTGGTGCTGACGCTGATGACGCTGCCGACGATCATTATCGCCACGCGTGCGGCGCTGAAGGCCGTGCCACCGTCCATCCGTGCTGCGGCTCTTGGCCTTGGCGCATCGAAAATGCAGACGATCTTCCACCATGTGCTGCCGCTGGCCATGCCCGGCATTCTGACCGGCACCATCATCGGTCTGGCGCATGCGCTGGGTGAAACCGCACCCCTGCTGCTCATCGGCATGGTCGCCTTCGTTGCGAACTATCCGACGACGCCGATGGATCCGTCCACGGCGCTGCCCGTGCAGATCTACATGTGGGCGAACGAAGCAGAACGTGCCTTTGTCGAGCGAACATCAGGCGCTATCATCATCCTGCTGATGTTCCTCATCGTCATGAATGTTGGAGCAATCCTGTTGCGCCGCCGCTTCGAGCGTCGCTGGTAGAGGGAGCGGAAATTATGAATATGTTGTCGGAAGCAGCAGTTGAAAAGGCGCTGGACAAGAAAATGAATGAAGCAATGTACAAGATGATCGGCAAGGACGTTTCCGTATATTATGGCGAGAAACGCGCTCTTTACGACGTGAACCTCAACGTGCGGGAAAACACCGTGACAGCGCTGATCGGTCCATCCGGTTGCGGCAAGTCTACCTTCCTGCGAACGTTGAACCGCATGAACGATACGATCGACGGCTGCCGCGTCACGGGCAAGATCACGCTCGACGAGGAGGATGTCTACGATCCATCTATCGACGTGGTTGAGCTGCGCGCCCGGGTCGGCATGGTGTTCCAGAAACCGAACCCGTTCCCGAAGACGATCTACGAAAACATCGCTTACGGTCCGCGCATTCACGGTCTGGCTCGCAACAAGGCGGATATGGACCAGATCGTCGAATCCAGCCTTCAGAAGGCCGGTCTGTGGAACGAAGCCAAGGACCGCTTGCATGAATCGGGTACGGGCTTGTCCGGTGGTCAGCAGCAGCGCCTGTGCATCGCCCGCGCCATCGCCGTCTCTCCGGAAGTCATCCTGATGGACGAGCCCTGCTCGGCGCTCGACCCGATTGCCACTGCCAAGGTCGAGGAACTGATCCACGAACTTCGTGCCAACTACACCATCGTTATCGTGACCCACTCCATGCAGCAGGCAGCCCGCGTGTCGCAGCGCACCGCCATGTTCCATCTGGGCCATCTGGTGGAGGAAAACGACACCGACAAGATGTTCACCAACCCGGACGACCAGCGCACGCAGGACTACATCATGGGTCGCTTCGGCTGATCTGCCGCTGGTTCAAAACCGCCGCGTAGACCGTTGGAGCCCAGTCGGGCTCACGGTCAACCGCACCGAAACTGGAGAATTCGAACATGCCGACACATTCGCATATTACGTCCGCCTATGACGAAGAGCTGAAGTTCCTCACCCGCCGCATCGCCGAAATGGGCGGCCTGGCAGAGCAGATGTGTGCGGATGCCGTCCGCGCGCTCGTCAACTCCGATGCGGCACTCGCCCAGAAGGTGATCTCCGACGATACCATTCTTGATCACGCCGAGCGCGAGATCGGCGACAAGGCCATCGTCACCATTGCCAAGCGTCAGCCTATGGCCGCCGACCTTCGTGAAATCATCGGCTCGCTGCGCATCGCCGCCGATCTCGAGCGCGTTGGCGATCTGGGCAAGAACACCGCAAAGCGCGTCATCGCGGTTGCCGGAACCGGCGTTCCGCGCAAGCTGGCACGGGGACTGGAACATCTTTCCGAACTGGCGCTGGTGCAGCTGAAGGAAGTGCTGGACGTCTATTCCACACGCTCCGCAGAAAAGGCGCAGGCCATTCGCGAGCGCGACGAGGAAATCGACGCCATGTACACCTCGCTGTTTCGCGAGCTGTTGACATATATGATGGAAGATCCGCGCAACATCACCACCTGCACGCATTTGCTGTTCTGCGCAAAGAACATCGAGCGCGTTGGTGATCACGCGACCAACATCGCCGAGACCATTTATTACATGGCGACCGGCAGCCAGCCGCAAGGCGAACGTCCAAAGGACGATAGTTCCAACACACTCGGTGCTATCACTGAGTAAGTTCTGACAACAGCGGCACAATGGGTTCGGAAACGATCTTCGGATGCCGCATGTGTAGATCAACAGGCCAGAGCATCTAGCATGCGTGCGAATGCGCGCATGTCTTTCTGGTAAGACTGGCGGAGTCCTGAGCCATGGTGCCGAAAATCGCAGTTGTCGAAGACGAAGAGGCCTTGAGCGTTTTGCTTCGATACAATCTCGAGTCCGAAGGTTATGACGTGGATACCATTCCACGCGGCGACGAGGCGGAAATTCGTCTGCAGGAGCGGACGCCCGATCTTCTGATTCTGGATTGGATGCTGCCAGGCGTCTCAGGCATCGAGCTGTGCCGCCGCCTCCGAATGCGACCGGAAACCGAACGTCTGCCGATCATCATGTTGACGGCAAGAGGTGAAGAAAGCGAGCGTGTGCGCGGATTGGCAACGGGCGCTGACGACTATGTGGTCAAGCCCTTCTCCACGCCGGAACTGATGGCACGCGTCAAGGCCATGCTGCGACGCGCCCGCCCGGAAGTGTTGTCGTCGGTTCTGAAATGCGGCGACATAGAGCTGGATCGCGAGACCCACCGCGTTCACCGCAAGACCCGCGAAGTGCGCCTCGGCCCAACAGAATTTCGCCTGCTGGAGTTCCTCATGGTCTCTCCCGGACGCGTCTTCTCCCGCTCGCAATTGCTCGACGGTGTCTGGGGTCACGACATCTATGTGGATGAACGCACCGTGGACGTCCATGTCGGTCGCCTGCGTAAGGCATTGAATTTCTCCAATATGCAGGATGTGATCCGCACCGTTCGCGGCGCGGGCTATTCCATGGAAGCCTGAAGGCATTCATCATAGTTGCACAATCACGCGCGCTTGTTCCCTCCATCGAACGGCGCGCGTTTGCATTGCGCGAGGGGCAATGGCGCAGGGAGCGGTTATCTGGTGCTTTTTCAAAAATATATTTTTAGCTGATCCCGATTGAATCGGCGCTATCCAACCTATGAAAATGGGATGTTCTCATCTTCGCCGAAAACAGGATTTTTCTGAGTAAAAACAACCTTCAGGCGCTTCTGCCAAATGGAAAATGCAGCATTCGATATTATATCCCGAAACGCGTCGGTTCTGTTGCAAGATAAATGCTGATTCCAATGATCTGAAATTTAAAGTTTGACTATCCATCGATAAACCTCTATCACTGGTTTATCGATATTTTGCTTGCTGAGCTTTGGTTGCCGCGCGATTAGCACCGCGTTTTGAACTAACCCTTTCCTCTCAAAAACATCGCTATATTCGCACGCAGGGCACATGTTCTGCGATCTACAACTTATGCTTTGAAAGGGTTCATTATGACCACAGGCACTGTAAAATGGTTTAACTCCACAAAAGGCTTCGGCTTCATTCAGCCAGACAACGGCGGAGCCGATGCATTCGTGCACATCTCCGCTGTAGAGCGCGCAGGTATGCGCGAAATCGTAGAAGGCCAGAAGCTGAGCTACGATCTTGAGCGGGACAACAAGTCCGGCAAGATGTCTGCCTGCAATCTCCAGGCTGCTTAATTCGGAATCTGCTTTCCTTTGACCACGGATGTACTGGCACTGTCGAAAGCATGAGACCAATCGAGGTCAGGCACGTTGCCTGGCCTTTTTTTGTGCCGCTGGTCGGCCAGCCCTTGGTGCGCGTCGCTGTTTTGATGATGCTCTGAGCCACTCAATCTCCACCTCATGAAAGTGCATGATGTGGCATGAAAGGGAACTTCCATGACAGAATCCTACAGCAAATCCCGCCAGCAGGCGGAAATCGCATTCGGTGCGACGCAGTCGCAGTTTTTTGCCAAGGGTCACGCGGTCGACGAGCTGAATTCCATCGCTCAGGCGCGGGATGAAAAGACGCTGCGTTTGCGCGAAGCCAGACTTGCCAAGGAATTGCAGGACAGCATTGCCCCGCCCACAAAGGCACCGTCCAAGCGCGGTAAGAAATCGTGACCCTGTCTGGACGGACACGACAATTGGAGTAGAGATTTGAAAAACAGCAGAAACGTGAAAAACAACGAACTTTCTGACCGTCGCAGTGCTGCTGCCGACGCGAAGGCCGCACTTCTTGACGCCTACAAAGCCGCCAAAGAAGCCGCCGAACCCAACCGGGAAGCCAGGCAGGCAGAACGCATCGCCGTGGCGGAAGCCCGCGAAGCACGGCGTGCCGAGCGCGAGCAGCAGAAGCGCGAAGAACAGAGCCGCCTTGAAGCCGAGCGCCTGGCGCACGAAGCCGAACTTGAAGCCGCTGCCAGTGCCGAAGAAGACGCTCGCAAGCTGGCCGATAAAAACCGCATAGCCCGCGTCATAGAAGACGAAGCCGCCCGCAAGGCCGAGCGCGACCGTCGCTATGCCAACCGCAAGGCTCGCCAGGGCTGACGCTATCTGCCATGATCCAGCAGCCATTCGACTGAAGGGCTGCGATCTGGCGGGAAGGACTTTTTGCCATGCTCCTTCCTGAACGCGGGCGTTGAGTCATCAGCCCGCTATGCCTTTGCATCTCCGCGCAGCCATGCCGCCTCGGAGCATCTCGAGCGCTCGTACAATCGTTTCCGCACGCAAAATCTGTCGCAAAACCTCTCTTTTTATGGGAGGCTTGACGTCATTGCATGCAGATACGGTCCGTTTATATGAGCGCATGGCGTCGTAAGGCTATAGAAGCAGCACCGGATATCCGTGACGAGATCGAGCGGGCCTGGTCGCCCATGGCGGCGTGGATAGAGTTACGCCTGTTCTTCGAGACGTGCGTGAAAACCGACGACATGGAAAAATCACGGCGCATCATCGATTATGCGCGCTACTGTCTTTCGGCCCCCGACCAAGAGGTCAACACCGCTGTCATTGTCGGCTTCATAGAGCATCTGGCGGAAGAAGAGCGGGTGCGGGCACGTCTGCCGGAACTGATCACGGCACAAGAGGCGCGCGACTGGCGTGAGATTTTGACCTACCACAGTGATGGGCGGATCGTCGACGCTCTGATCGAAGCCTGCCGATCCCATCGATCATCGTCTGGGCATCCGCGATCCATTCGAGACATTAAAAAAGCGGGCCAATAGACCCGCCTTCGTCCGTTTCGCATCGTAATCGCGGCTTTTAGGCGCGGCGACGTTCACTTACCGGCTGGTAAGCCATCTTGGCGTGGAACTTGCAGTAAGGCGAAGCCTCAGAAGCCTCGCAACCGCAGAAGTGGAAGTCGTCCTTGAGCGGATCGCCGACCGGCCATTTGCAGGTGCGCTCCGTCAATTCCGTCAACGTCAGGCGCAGCGAAGTCGGCAGGGTTGCATTGTTGACGGGCACATATTCGAGAACCTGCGCCGTTTCCATGTCCATCTCGTCCTTCAGCGCAGTTGCGCCTGCGGTACGGACTGTGTTGCGGGCCGGAGCCACGCGGGCCTGGAAGGTGGTCGTGCGCGGTGTCGAAGCCGTGGCGGTCGGCCGCTTTGTGGCAGGACGTGTGGTTGCAACTGTGCCGCCAGCCTTGGCGCGGCCCGGCAGGTTGAGACGGTGCACCTTGCCGATGACGGCGTTGCGGCTGACGCCGCCCAGCTGGGCTGCAATCTGGCTGGCGCTCAGTCCTTCGGACCATAGGCGCTTCAGTTTTTCGACCCGTTCATCAGTCCAGTTCATGCCGCTTCTCCGCTCTTCGCGCAGGCAGAATCTTCCTCTAATGCCATGGAGCAAACCACGCGCAGAGTATCCGCCAGATTGTAGGTGACTAGGTCCGCCGCTTGCGATCTAGTAATTGAGAGTTAACCTAATCGTAGGCAGACTCCGTGACAAGAGTCGGGAGAATCATCTGGAATCGATTTTCCGGTTTTCCCCAACTTGCTTCGTCAGTGAGTCGGAAAAGCAACACCTTGTGGGTCTCCGTTCTGAAGCTACCATGGCTTGAGAATGCCGCAAAACGAGGACATTTGTTGACATCGGCCAGGGAAGCGACAATAGTGCGCTCGCATTCTAGAAATGCCCGAAGCCGCCGTGAGGCGGCATTTTTGATTTTCAGGCACGGGATAACCGATAAGCCCTATTGACAGCGCCTTTGCGCAGGGAGTGATGCAGCCATGGCCGACACCGCGCCATTGTTCGATACGTTTTCCAGAGCCCCTTTGCGCTTCGAGCGCGGCGAGGGCGTGTGGCTCATAACCGAAACGGGCGAGCGATATCTGGATTTCGGTGCGGGCGTTGCGGTCACCTCCGTCGGCCACAGCCATCCCCATATGGTGGAGGCGCTGAAGTCGCAGGCAGAGAAGGTATGGCACCTCTCCAACCTCTATGAAGTCGCAGGTCAGGAGACTCTGGCTAGGCGTCTGACGGATGCAACCTTTGCGGATAAAGTCTTTTTCACCAATTCCGGTGCCGAGGCCCTGGAATGCGCGATCAAGACGGCACGGCGGTATCATTATACCCACGGTCATCCGGAGAAATTTCGCATCATCACCTTCGAAGGCGCGTTTCATGGCCGTACGCTCGCAACCATCGCCGCAGGCGGCCAGCCGAAATATATCGAAGGCTTCGGTCCCAAGGTCGACGGTTTCGACCAGGTGCCGTTCGGTGACCTCGATGCGCTGAAAGCCGCGATCGTTCCCGAAACGGCAGCGCTGCTCATCGAGCCTATCCAGGGTGAGGGTGGCATTCGCTCCGCCGAGTCCGAATTCCTTCGTGAGCTGCGGGCGCTGTGCGAAGAGCATGGCCTGCTACTGATTTTCGACGAAGTGCAGACCGGCGTTGGCCGCACGGGCAAGTTCTTTGCTTATGAACGGTCGGGCGTGGCCCCCGATATCATGGCTGTTGCCAAGGGCATCGGCGGCGGTTTTCCTTTCGGCGCGTGCCTTGCAACGGCTGAGGCGGCATCCGGCATGACGGCTGGTGTCCACGGCACGACCTATGGCGGCAACCCGTTGGCTATGGCCTGCGGCAACGCCGTGCTGGACATCGTGCTGGCGGACGGCTTCCTCCAGCATGTCCGCGACGTCGCGCTGGTCTTTCGTCAGGGGCTCGCCTCGCTGAAAGATCGCTACCCCGACGTGATCGAGGAAATTCGTGGTGAAGGACTGCTGCTTGGCATCAAGGCAAAGGTGCCGTCTGCCGATCTTCTGCAGGCCATCCGGGCCGAACATCTTCTTGGCGTTCCCGCCGGCGACAACGTGATCCGCCTGCTGCCACCCCTTGTGGTGACGGCGGAGGAAGTGCGCGACGGTCTTGCACGCCTTGAAAAAGCAGCGGAAGCACTGACCACGAAACTGGCAAAGAGCGCCTGACAGGCGCGCCCGGGCTGGCAGGGGTCGCCCGTATTATGGGACTTTTTAAAAATGGCATCAGCAAAGCATTTTCTAGACCTTTCGGCCGTCGGTTCGGAAGACCTGCGGGTCATTCTCGATGACGCACGCAGCCGCAAGATCGCCACCAAGAACGGAACGGCGGAAAAGCCGCTGGCCGGTAAGATGCTGGCGATGATTTTCGAAAAGCCATCAACCCGCACCCGCGTGTCCTTCGATGTGGGCATGCGTCAACTGGGCGGCGAGACGCTGTTTTTGTCCGGCACGGAAATGCAGCTGGGTCGCGCCGAAACCATCGGCGATACAGCCAAGGTGCTGTCGCGCTATGTCGATGCGATCATGATCCGCACGACCGATCATTCGCGTCTTCTGGAACTTGCCGAACATGCGACGGTGCCCGTCATCAACGGCCTAACCGACGATACACATCCATGCCAGATCATGGCGGATATCCTGACATTCGAAGAGCATCGCGGCCCAGTCAAAGGCAAGACCATCGCCTGGACGGGTGATGGCAACAACGTGTTGCATTCGCTGGTCGAGGGTGCCGCCCGTTTCGGTTATCGCATGAACATGGCCGTGCCGATGGGCTCCGAGCCGCATGACCGGTTCTTGAACTGGGCGCGCAACAATGGCGGCGAAATCATGCTGTGCCATGATGCGGATCGCGCCGTTGATGGTGCGGACTGCGTCGTGACCGATACGTGGGTCTCCATGAACCAGGAGCACAAGGCGCGTGGCCACAATATCTTCCAGCCTTATCAGGTCAATGCGGCGCTGATGGGCAAGGCCAACAAGGACGCATTGTTCATGCATTGCCTGCCTGCGCATCGTGGTGAGGAGGTGACGGATGAGGTCATCGACGGGCCACAATCCGTGGTGTTCGATGAAGCCGAAAACCGCCTGCATGCGCAAAAAGCCATCATCGCATGGTGCATGGGCGTCATCTGATTTCGCATCCGGCACCCACCTTCGGGGCGGTGTGCCGGAGGGTTGAAATTTCGCACTGGCTTCCCATTTCTAGTGCCAGTCGATGCTGCCGGATGTTTTGAAGGCGGCTTTTCATCAATTGTTCATCGCACACAGCCCCGGTAGCGGTTTCGCTTTCCGGGCGTCTGTGCAAGAACGAATATTATACCCGTCGCGATATCGGTCACGGCATTGATGTGTCGCAAGCGGTTGCGGACATGCGGACGGGCGTCAAGGAGTTGGATATGGCAGATGTAACGGTAGAGCTGGATAGCCTTCAATTCGCAGGCGATGACAAGGTCGTCCCCTTTCAGGTGGAAGGTCTCGACGTGCGTGGTCGTGCCGTTCAGGTCGGCCCGCTTCTGAATGCTATTTTGGAGCGGCACGATTACCCGCCCGTGGTCGCGCGTCTTCTGGCAGAGGCCGTTGTCTTGACGGCACTGATCGGCACCTCGCTCAAATTTTCCGGAAAGCTCACCCTCCAAACCAAGGGAGATGGTCCAGTCGATCTTCTGGTGGCCGATTTCACGGCGCCGGAAAACATGCGTGCCTACGCCCGTTTCGATGAAGAGCGGCTGGCGGAAGCCACGGCTGCTGGCCAGACTTCGCCGGAAGAGTTGCTGGGTAGCGGCATCCTTGCCTTCACTATCGATCAAGGTGTGGGCATGCAGCCTTACCAAGGCATCGTGCCACTGGACGGGTCGTCGTTGGAAGCCATTGCAGGTGTTTATTTCCGGCAATCTGAACAGTTGCCGACCCGGGTCAGGCTTGGCGTTGCGGAGCTGTTCGATCGGGGTGCCGATGGCAAGCCACGCCATGGCTGGCGTGCGGGCGGCATCATCGCACAGTTCCTCCCGCAGGCACCTGAACGTCTTCGTCCGCAGGATCTGCCGGGCGGAGATGGCGACGAGGGCGACTTCGAGGTTGCCCATGACGATGCCTGGAACGAAGCGGTGGCACTGATCGACACCGTACATATGGACGAACTGACCGATCCGCAGGTTCCAGCCGAAAAGCTGTTGTTCCGGCTGTTTCACGAGCAGGGCGTACGCGTCTTTGATCCGCAATTGATCGTGGACCGCTGCAACTGCTCACGCGAAAAGATCAAGGGCGTTCTATCGGGATTCTCCGCCGAGGAGATCAACGATAGCCAGGAGGACGGCGTCATTTCTGTTACCTGCGAGTTCTGCTCGACGACCTACCGTTATCCGGTCGAGGAAGTCGCGGCGGTCGATTGAGAACGAAAAAGGCGGGAGCTGATCCCGCCTTTTATGCCTAACGCCCAGCGCTATTGTCTAGCGGCAGGTTACTTTGCTCGTTTCGCAGCCAATCCGGTTCATCGTAACGTTGATTGGCGGATACACGAAATCATCCTTTTTCTGGTCGGATGCCGCATTGACCACCGCCATGACGACAATGCCTGCCAGACCGGCATTGCTACCAGATGACATGCGCTGGTCGGCAGATTTGTTGACTGCGACAACATTGGCAACGCCAGGCCTGTAGCCGGTGGCCGTGCAGCGCACGGAGATAGGCCGGGAAGCGTAGCCATAGTCGGGAACGCGTACTTGGGCAGGCGTCTTAATCGACGCCTTATAACCATCGCTCTCGAGCACGCAATCAACAGCTTCAATTTCAGATCGAGTGCTAAAGTCGGAGTCGTTCTTCTTCGTGTACTCGTAGGTTCTTATTGTTGCGATCTCGTTGCCCCGCAGCGCAGGTATATCTTGCCCAGCAGTCCGTTGAGGCGCCAGGACGTCGCCGTGCTGAATGTTGGGTGAAGTCGGCGTTGCGGCAACGCTCATGGCAATTGGCTTATGTGTCTGGCAGCCACTAAGCGCCATTCCAGACACTGCAATGGCGGGAATAAGAAACCGAAAAATCATGCTGTTGAGTCCCTGCGATCAAATATGCGCGCATTACACGCGTATTGCATATTTGAGCAACTCTAATGCGTGAATTTCCCCGTTATCTCGATATAGCCTTATCGAAGTTTTACAAACTGCGGCTAAACTCTAATTCAAAACCCGAGACAAGCCGGGGCTGTCCAGAGAGAAAGCGGGAATGGCGACGGTAAAGACTTCACCCGTATCGGCCTGCATCTCATAATGGCCGAACATCATTCCCGAGGGAGTATCGAGCGGGCATCCCGACGAGTATTCATAGCTATCGCCGGGCTTCAAATGCGGCTGCTCGCCGATAACGCCGGGTCCCGACACCTCGTCCACTTGCCCGCTTTCATCCGTAATGTGCCAGTAGCGATTGACCAGGGTGACTGCAATATCCGAGTTGTTCGAAATCACGACCGTGTAACCCCAGACATAACGACTGTCATCCGGGTCAGATTGCTCTTCAAGATAATAGGGGTCGACAGTGACCTCGATATCCCTCGTCAGCGCACGGTACATTCACAGGGCCTTAAGTAATTGCTTGTTCAACCACTCTACACTACAGGCGCATGCCATCGTCAAGAAACTCAAAGCCATATTAGCTTTGCTTTACAAAACAGTCGCATATTTCGTCTGTCTGAAACGCGGTTGTCGGTAAATATCGCTTGATCCGGCGCTGCTGGATCAGTGGCGAAGGGAAGATAGCCCGACAGCATGCCGGGCCATCATTGATGGATATCAGGCAGAAACCTTGGCCAGCGCGGCTGCAAAATCCTCCAGCAGGTCATCGGTATCTTCGATGCCGCAGGAAAGACGCAACGTGCCACCGGAAATGCCCAGTTCCGCACGGGCTTCATCCGTCAGGTTCTTGTGCGTGGTCGTGCCAGGATGAGTGATCAGGCTCTTGGCATCGCCCAGATTGTTGGAAATCTTGACGACTTCAAGCGCGTTCTGCAACTGGAACGCCGCTTCCTTGCCGCCCTTCAGTTCAAAGCATACCAGCGTCGAGCCGCCCGTCATCTGCTTGGCGATGATATCGGCCTGCGGATGGTCGGCGCGACCGGGATAGATCACCTTGGCGACCTTCCCCTGATCGGCAAGGAAATCGGCAATCTTGCCCGCATTGGCCGTCTGCTGGCGCACGCGAAGCGGCAACGTTTCGATGCCCTTCAGCAGGGTCCAGGCGTTAAAGGGAGACATGGCCGGGCCGGTATGGCGGAAATAATCCTGAAGCTCTTCCTCGATCCATTTTTTGTCGGAGAGAACGACGCCACCCAGGCAACGGCCCTGACCATCGATGTGCTTGGTCGCGGAGTAGACGACGATATGCGCACCCAGTTCCAATGGCTTCTGGAAAAGCGGCGTGGCAAACACGTTGTCGACCACCAGCTTCGCGCCGATCTGGTTGGCGAGCTTAGCAACGCCGGCGATATCGACCACTTCCAGCGTAGGGTTTGTCGGGCTTTCGAGGAAGAACAGCTTGGTGTTGGGCTGGATCGCCTTTTCCCAATTGGCCAGATCACGACCATCGACCAGCGTGCATTCGATGCCGTATTTCGGCGCCAGTGTTTCGACAACCCACCGGCAGGAACCGAACAGGGCGCGCGCAGCAACGATGTGGTCGCCTGCCTTCAACTGGCACAGAATGGCAGCGCTGACGGCAGCCATGCCGGATGCCGTGGCGCGCGCATCTTCGGCACCTTCCAGCAGGCACATGCGCTTTTCGAACATGTCATTGGTCGGGCTGGCGTAGCGGGCGTAGATAAAACCGTCCGTCTCACCCTTGAAGCGGGCTTCCGCCGCTTCCGAACTTTCATAAACGAAGCCCTGCGTCAGATAGATCGCTTCGGATGTTTCACCATATGGGGAACGCCGTGTGCCGCCGTGTACCAGCTGTGTTGCCGGGCGCCATTTCTTGCTCATGTCATCACCTTACAAACAAAAAAACCGGTCGCAAAAGCAGACCGGTTACAAGCACCCGGTCTTTTTAGCCACTTATTTAACGTGGCTGCAAGCCGACCGGCCAAATCACCACGGGATAAGATTGCCTTAACTCCGTTAACGACTTGCGTCAATGCTTTCCTTTTGGTTTTGTCGCCGTGAAAAGGGATGATGAAACCATGACGAGAACGACAGGCATATTGGCGGATGGCGCGATCCGGGAACTGTTCGGCTCTGGCCAGTTGAAGAGCGAGCGGGCTCTGGATGCCGACCAGATTCAGCCCGCCAGCCTCGATCTACGTCTGGGCGCAAAGGCCTATCGCGTCCGCGCCAGCTTCATGCCTGGCCCCTCTACCAAGGTCATCGAGAAGCTGACCCGCCTCAGCCTGCACGAGATCGATCTCAGCAACGGTGCTGTTCTGGAAACCGGCTGCGTCTACATCGTGCCTTTGATGGAAGCGCTAGCACTTCCCGCTGGCATGTCGGCATCGGCCAACCCGAAAAGCTCCACCGGACGTCTCGACATCTTCACCCGCGTCATCACCGATTACGCGCAGGAATTCGACAAGATACCGGCTGGCTATAACGGCCCGCTCTATCTCGAAATAAGCCCGCGTACCTTCCCCATC
Organism: Rhizobium sp. Leaf262; assembly: GCF_001422245.1. GTDB lineage: Bacteria > Pseudomonadota > Alphaproteobacteria > Rhizobiales > Rhizobiaceae > Agrobacterium. The sequence goes on along the minus strand of NZ_LMMM01000012.1, from coordinate 264,213 downwards.
GTCGTGCGTCAGGGCTCGCGCCTGTCGCAAATTCGCTTCCGCATCGGCCATTCCGTGCTGAACGAGGCAGAACTGCTCGGCCTCCACGAAAGCGAAACCTTGGTGGCCAGCGAGACGCCCAACGTTTCAGGCGGTGGCATTGCTCTTTCCATTGATCTTCAAGGCTTCGGTGAACTGGGGCTGATCGGCTATCGCGGCAAGCATCACACCGCTGTGGTTGACGTCGACCAGAAAGCCGCGCATGAAGTGCTGGATTTCTGGGAGCCGATCCACGCACGCGGTCGCGCCGAGCTGATCCTCGACCCCGATGAATTCTACATCCTCGTCTCGCAGGAAGCCGTCCATGTTCCTCCGCTTTACGCAGCTGAAATGACTCCCTACGACCCGCTGGTCGGCGAGTTCCGCGTCCACTACGCCGGCTTCTTCGACCCCGGCTTCGGCCACGCCAGCGCCGGCGGCACCGGCAGCCGAGCGGTGTTGGAGGTCAGAAGCCACGAAGTGCCCTTCATCCTAGAACACGGCCAAATCGTCGGCCGCTTGGTCTATGAACATATGCTGGCCAGACCCGACGGCCTCTACGGCTCTGGCCTCGGCTCCAACTATCAAGCGCAAGGCCTGAAACTCTCCAAACACTTCCGCGCCGAATAGCGCAAAGCTTGACAGCCCCCAGGAACTATCAGACCTTGGGGTCTGCGCGGGTGTAGCTCAATGGTAGAGCAGCAGCTTCCCAAGCTGAATACGAGGGTTCGATTCCCTTCACCCGCTCCAATCCATTTTTAGAAAAACAGCTCCGAAGCAAAGCCTCGGAGCCATTTTGTTATCTGATGGGCTTGATGAGCCCCTTCTATTTCTTGTTATGGCGCGCGATTTGAGGAGGACGTTACGCGGTTCATCAACTGGCGGGCGGGAGAGCGTCTTTCGTCGGGATGATGCTGGTTGGTTGAGTGGCGTCTGTTTCGAATTTTCCGACAAGGACGAAAAAGGCTTCCGCTTCTCTAGCAAGAGAGTGGCTGGCCCCGGTTCTTCCACCATCGCGCGTTCTGTTGCGTGCCCTGCTCCATCTGCGAAGCCGTTTGATTGATCTCCTTGATCGTGGATTGTTCGCGTGAAGCGTCCACGATGGACAGGACGTTGACGCTAAGAGATCGGCAATTCCATTGGGCGCAGCTCATTTTTTAAACGCTGGCTGGTAACTGACCGTTCTCCAATGCGCAGCGACAACGGAGCTTGCCTCTCACAAACAGCTCGTCCATCTACGTGTCAAAGTGTATGCTATTTACTGTTGTCAACACGAAATTTTAACATTTAACGCTTTTTCGGAACAAAAGCCGTCGGCCTCACGTTGGTATTCCAAATAGAAAAAAGGAATTACCAATGTCTAGCATGGTAAAACTCATTTCTGCCGCTGCAATGATCGCAGGTTTTTCGGCCGTTACTATCGTCCCCGCTCATGCGCTGAGCGTCATCGGCCCTGCCTATGAAGGCCAGGCGGACGTCAAGGGTCAGACCTACAGCAACCCGCCCGTCGCCTTCGTTGGAAGCGCTGCAGAAAACGCAAATTCTACGGGTTTGTCCCTTTCTCCGCAGGAAATTCAGCATGTGAAATGGTGCGCTGAGAAATACCCGTCCTACCACGCGACTGGCAACAGCTATCAAACAAAGCAGGGTTTGCGAACGGAGTGCCGCTCGCCATACTGATGTGGTGGATGTGATGCTACAACGATAATACTATAATGATATAGTAAATTGGTTAGAAATTTCTCATTTATTCTTGGATACGGGCGTATGGGGCGTTTTGTTCCACACAAAGGGTTTATAGCGTAGCTCGTAAATTGCTCGCCAAGCGGCAGCCGATAGCATGAGCCAGTAGATTGGTGTGTACATCCATCGTTTCCCTACCATAACCCGTTCGTGGTCGATCATGGCTCGCTGACCCATCAGCAAAAATATCGTATAGCTCCCAACAAGGTTGAGCGTGTCGATGCAGGCAAGGACCAATTGCGACGACGACAGGGAGGCCGGTCCATGCGTTATGATGGTCCCTCCTACGGTAAGCAGGTAAATGATGAAAAGCGGATGCGTGAGAGATGAGAGCAGCATACCGCCGATCAACAGGTGAAAGACAAGATAGGCTTTCCATCCCATCTCATGTGCAATTTTGATGGGTGAGCGCATCATGACCAGCCAGCTTTGCAGCCATCCCTTGAACCAACGACTGCGCTGCGCAAGCCAGGCCGAGATGTCGGTCGGGGCGTCCTCTAACGTCTGGTAGCTGATGACGTCTGAATAATAGCCCATTCTGTAAAGCCGCATGCCCAGATCCGCATCCTCGGTGACGTTATAGGGGTCCCACGCCCCAACGCTTCGCAAGATGGATGCGCGAAAATGATTGGAAGTGCCGCCAAGGGGAAGCGGCATGCGCATGCGGGCAAGCATTGGCAGCATGCGTCGGAAGAGCGCGGAATATTCCAGCGAAAACGAAGAGGTCATCCATGAGACATTGGCATTGCTGATGATCAGCGGCGCTTGCAGGCTTGCGAGTTTATCGCAGCCATCACGAAATCGGGCATAGGCTTCCCGCAACTGCTTTGGGTGCGGTCTGTCCTCGGCATCGTAAATCGCTATGAATTCTCCGCGCGCGCCAGCCAGCGCATAGGTCAGCGCTTTCGGCTTGGTGCGGGGGAGCGAAAATGGCACATGTACAATCTCGATATGCGGCCCGAGCTGGATACGGTCTATCGATGCCAGTGTGATCGCATCGTCGGCTTCGCAGACGAGCTTTATATCCAACCGTGATTTTGGCCAGTCGAGCCTGTTCAGAGCATTGACGAGTTGTTCCACAACAGCTTCTTCGCGGTAGAGGGCCACGAGAATGGTGTAGACGGGCAATTGCTGATCCTGCGACTGTTCCACCAATTTCAGGGTGCGTCGATCGGGACGGAGGCGCAACGGTGCCAGACGGAACAGGATAGCGGCCATATAAAGAGCCGCTGTGAGGATATGCATCAGGTTGAACGTTAACGAGGGAGAGAATAGCGTGGCGCAAATGAGTATGGCTGCTCCAACGCCAAGCAAAAATCCCTGTGTTCCGAGCAATGTGATGCGCGCCGAATAATGGGGTGTGGCATCTAAGAGCGCATTCAGCGTTTGCCGCGTGCGCCTTTGTTCACCCGCCTGCCACACTGCCTTTCGCAATGAAGAGGGAGTGGTGACGACGAGATCGCGTCCCAGATCCGGAGACGCGTCCAGCGCCTCTTTCAGTCTCTCGATACTGGCGACATCCGGCACGATTGCGATATAGGGCATGGCATTCCTCGGCGACAGGCGTACCATCCTCGTTTCAAGGAGTTGGACGTCCAGCGAAGACGTGTCGACCACTTGGCAACCGTCCAGCTCCGCCATGAAAGGCAACCGTAGAAAGCGGGCGAAGGCCCCGAAATAGGCGTCCTCCGTGACCATTCCGCTGGCGAGTAGCTCAGCCTCGAAGGTTGAGCCATTGTTCAGTGCACGGGCTGTGAATGCTTCAACATAGGGCTTTCCAAGCCCCAGTGATCGGAAAAATGCAGCATCGCTGCTCTCTTGCGGTTCGGCATTCAGACCCCGCACATGGTCGCCGTCGATTGAATCGAACGCGACAATTTCACCCCGCACAAGCATCGCATTTTGCGATTCTTGTGTATACTCAGTAGAACGAAACATACATACCCGCCACCTTTGCAGGTGGTGCCCCGAAATTGCCCCAGCGGATCATACATATGCGCCCTATAGTTGCACCCCTGAAAATCGCGGGTATATTTGCTTCTTTCATCAGCGCGAGCCTTTTTTTGAGCCCAAAGACGCTGCATGCCGAAGGCTTGGGCGATAACGGGCGGCTTCCGGTTCTGTTCGATACGCAGGAGCGTCTGCCGGGTGCAGACTTATCGACGATCCCGCGCGTGCGGTTTTTGATGTCGGTGGATTTTCCACCGTTCAACTTCACTGATCAGGATGGCCGTCTCGTCGGTTTCCATGTCGATCTGGCGCGTGAGATTTGTGCGCAGCTGAAGATAGAGAGTAAATGTCAGGTGCAGGCTTTGCCTTTCGATGAGCTGGAAGCAGCAGTGGAAATGGGCGAGGGAGAGGCCGTCATGTCCGGCATTGCATCCAACGCGGATCTGCGTAAAAGTTTCAGTTTTACAAGGCCTTATATGCTCTTGCCTGCCCGGTTCGCCGTGAACAAGGCATCGCGGCTGGAAGGTCAGGCCGCAAGCGCGCTCTCGGGCAAGAAAGTGGGTGTGATCAGCAATTCACGCCACCAGGCCATGCTCAAGGCCTTCTTCCCCACGCTTGTTGCCAATGGCTTTGATGGGTACGATCCCATGTACGAGGCGCTGAAAACCGGAAAAATCGACGCAATTTTTGCGGATGGATTGCGGTTGCCCTTCTGGGTTTCGGGTACGGCATCAGAAAATTGTTGCGCGATGTTCGATGGGCCATATATGTCGGACAAATTTCTGGGCGAAGGCCTATCGATCATGACGGTCGATCCGGAAAACAAACTGGTTCCGGCCTTCGATCAGGCGCTGGCGGCACTGTCGCGCAATGGCCGGCTGGAAGAAATATACCGACGCTATTTCCCGTACGGGTTGTTCTAATTTAGATTTTACTGACTTGCCCAGATGATACGAGCCATCCACTCCACGTCAGCCAGGTCAAAGCTGCGGTTGGGATGTTCGGGGTTGAGCGAGAAGAGTTCGATAGTCTTTGCGGTTTGACGCGCCAGCACCTTGGCCATGACCTCGCCGTCCTTGCTTTTGACCACGACGCGGTCGCCCCGCCGCACCTGCGCGCCCGGCTCCACGATCAGCACGTCGCCATCGCGGTAAAGCGGCATCATACTGTCGCCTTGAACTTCCAGCGCGTAAACGCCCACCTTGTTGGCGGGGGAGGCGGGGAAGTCGACGATATCCCAACCCTGACCGGCGGGAAAACCGCCATCATCGAAAAAGCCGCCAGACCCCGCCTGGGCAAAGCCCAGCAAAGGAATGGCCCCCGTCTGTGGTGGAAAATTACCGTCGGGAAGCGTATTCTTGTCCGCATGGTTCAGCGCATAGCCAAAAAACTGGTCGATAGTGGCGCCGGTCGCCTCCAATACCTTGGAGACGGATTCGGTGGAGGGCCAGCGCTGCCGCCCATCCGGCCCCAGCCGCTTGGATTTGTTAAAAGATGTCGGGTCCAGTCCCGCTTTCCGTGCCAGCCCGGAAGGCGTCAACTGGTTACGGTCTGCAAGCGTATCGATCGCACTCCAGATATTATCGTGTGACAGCATGGTTCAATAGCCCGGATGGAGCGGCGTCGTCACGCGGCTCGCTTCAGTATCTGGCGAAATTTAGCCAAACGCATGCGAAGAGTAAAGTAAAAAAGGAATAAAATCCTTATTTGCTAGGCCACCAGCGTCGACATGTTGATCTTGGAAAGCTGGATGACGGCTTGGGTGCGGCTGTCCACTCTCAATTTCAGTAATATTGCAGAAACGTGGGCCTTGATTGTGGCCTCCGATACACCGAGTTCATAGGCAATCTGCTTGTTGAGCAAACCTTCGCCCACCATGCCCAAGACCCGGCTCTGCTGCGGCGTGAGCGTGCGCAGGCGGTTGATCAGGTCTGCCATATCGGCGTCCTGCTCCTGCCCGGACTGGCAGGATGCCGGTACCCACACATCACCTTCCAGCACGGCACGAATCCCGGCGCGCATATCCTCGATGCCGGAGGATTTTGAGATGAAGCCGGAGGCGCCGAGCTCGATGGCGCGGCGCATGGTGGCCGGATCGTCGGTGGCGGAAACGATGACGATGGGCAGGCTGGCGAATTCCGCCCGCAGCGCCATCAGGCCGGAAAAACCGCTGACACCCGGCATGGCAAGGTCCAGCAACATCAGATCGGCGTCGGGCTCAAGCCCTGCGGCGGCCTTTGCCGCGTCGAAATCGCCTGCTTCGATGATGGCATTGTCGCCTTCCAGCCCCGTTACCGCCTGGCGAAGCGCGCCGCGAAACAGGGGATGATCATCTGCAATGATAAAGGTGAGTTGTGACATGCAGCGCCCCCTCCCAAAGGCATTTCATGTATATCCCATATTTGGCGCAGATCGGTTGGTCGTCAAGCGACTTCAATCCAAAAGCTAAATCAAGAATTGCGTGAAATGCGGCTGCAACACAAGCGTTAGATTGCTCGCAACACCCGTCAGTTCCCATCTACACGCAAAATTCTGTGTGAAGCGGTGGACAAGGCACGGCATTTGCGGCAAACCGCCCGCATATGAAGGAGACGCCGCATGCGTGACACGCCCCCCATCATTGAAACGCCCGTGATCTACAAGATCGTACCGACTGCCCTTTGGCGGGACGCGAAGGAAGCGGGTGTGTTCAAAGGCGCGGCCATCGATCTCACGGATGGCTTTATCCATTTTTCCACCGCGGCCCAGGTCAAGGAAACCGCGCAGAAGCACTTCGCCGGTCAGGACGATCTTCTGCTGGTGGCGGTGGATGGCGCTGCGCTGGGGGACAAGCTGGTGTTCGAAACCTCGCGTGGCGGCGATCAGTTCCCCCATCTCTATGCGCCCTTGCCCTTGGAAGCGGTCCTGTGGGAAACGCCGCTGACGCTTGATGACGATGGTGCCCACCAGTTCCCGGAGATTGCATGATGAGCGGAATTTTTTCCTCGATTGGTCGGCGCGGCCTGTTTCTGATGGACCCGGAAGTGGCCCATGGCATGTCGATCACGGCGCTCCGCTCTGGCTTCATCCCCACCTGCATGGTGCCGCACGATCCGCGCTTGCAACAGACGGTCGCCGGTCTCGTTTTCCCCAACCCACTCGGCATGGCAGCGGGCTATGACAAGAATGCGGAAGTGCCCGGCCCACTTCTGAAACTGGGCTTCGGCTTTACCGAAATCGGCACGGTCACGCCGCGCCCGCAATCGGGCAATCCGAAACCGCGCATCTTCCGGCTGGTGGAAAACGAAGCGGTCATCAACCGCCTCGGTTTCAACAATGAGGGACATGCGGCAGCACTCGCGCGCCTTATCGCCGCCGGTCTGCGCGGCCTCGTCGGCGTCAATATCGGTGCCAACAAGGATAGCGAAGATCGCATCGCCGATTACGTCAAGGGCATCGAAACCTTTGCCTCCGTCGCCTCCTATTTTACCGCCAACATCTCGTCGCCCAACACGCCGGGCCTGCGAGACTTGCAGGCGCGCGAAAGCCTGTCGGCGCTGTTGAAAGCCGTGCTGGAAAAGCGCGATGCCGAGGCACAGAAGCTCAACCGCGCCCTCCCGGTCTTCCTAAAGATCGCACCCGATCTGACCGAAGAAGGGCTGGACGATATCGCCGCCGAAGTTCTGGCCCATAATCTCGATGGCCTCATCGTTTCCAACACGACGCTATCTCGTGATGGCCTGCGCCCCGGCCAGAACAATGGCGAGGCGGGTGGTTTGTCCGGCAAGCCACTCTTCGATCTCTCCACCACCGTTCTCGCCAAGATGCGCAAACGCGTCGGCCCCGCTCTGCCCATCATCGGTGTGGGCGGCGTGTCATCGGCTGAGACCGCGTTGGAGAAAATCCGCGCCGGTGCCGATCTCGTGCAGCTCTATTCCTGCATGGTCTATGAGGGACCAGCTCTGCCGGGCCGAATCGTGCGCGGGCTGTCAACGTTGGTGGAGCGTGAACGGGTTGGGAATATCGGGGAGTTGCGGGATAGTGCGGTGGATCGCTGGGCGGAGCGGGGGATTTAAGGCGCCCACCTCTCTTCCGTCATCCTAGGGCTTGTCCCTAGGATCTAATCACGCCTCCAAAATCGCAACGTAGCAGATGCTCGGGACAAGCCCGAGCATGACGAAGAACGCGATGAAGAGACCGAACCTTTGACCTTCGCCTCGCGGCCTTCAACCCAAATCCATCACCGACACAACACCATCGCCCAATACGGCCTGTTCTTCGCAGTTGCATCGTAAGCAACGGCCACACCCAACCCGCCATAATTCCCCAGCATATTCTCCAGATGGTGCGGAGAGCCAATCCACGCCTTCACCACCCGCTCGACCGTATCCTGTCCAGCCGCCACGTTTTCCGCCGCAGGCAGAGGCACGTCGCCGTCCTTCATGCGGATGAGAAAACTGTCGGTAAGGCCGATGAGATGCGCCATTTTCTGCGCTTTTACCATTCGGTTGGCCTGAAAGGCGGCGGCCTGTTGCGCGGCGCTGTTAGCGGAAAGCGCAGATAACCCCTTGGAACGGCGAAGCTCGTTGACCATGGGCAGCGCCGCGGCCGTTTCATCGCGGGTGCCGGAGGCGATGCCCTTGTTGGTGGGTGTGGAAACGCAGGCCGATAGCAGCGTGCCGGCGGAAACCAGCACGAAGCCGCGCCGGGAGAACGTCATCGGGGAATGTTGGGTCATACTATCGGCGGAAGCTCAAAAGGCGAAGGATGATGAAGACGGGGATGACGATGACGGCACCTGCCAGCAGATAATCGCCAATGCTGCCCAGGGCGCGGAAGCCGCTGTGCCAGAGGTCGAGTATGAAATCTCTGACGCCATAAATGATGTTCCACGGTGTCAGGCCAAAGACAGCCATAACGAAGCCGACGATCAGCGATACGACCAGCAATTTTATGATCGTGCGCGCTACACTGTCACCCAGCACCTTATCCACTTCACCCGCCATATGCAAAATCTCCTGAATTCAGCCAAGACATAGAAAGCATGGTGCCTCTATGCAAGCTTCGGCGCAGTCTACGCGCCATATTTGCCGCTGCCATGAAATAGGACTTGAGTTTTTTTATGGCTTGATGAAAGACAGCCCACCTCTTTCAGGAAAGCGTGCATGGCCCCACACCAGTTTTCGTCCGGCGATGCCATCGCAGACCGGCGCGCAGATTACGCCCGCATGTTGGCGGAAAGCGCAGATCACGCCGCAGCAGCGGAATTGATGGAGCAGGCGCTGGAGCTGACACCATCATGGGCGGCAGGCTGGGTACAGCTGGGAGATTACTGCGACAAAGCTGGGCAGAGGGACAAGGCAATTACCGCCTATGAGACAGTCGATCGGCTGGACCCCGAGGGCATTTTCGCCGCGCCTCTGAAGCTCGCCGTGCTGGGCGCCGCCGAAACACCGGAGCAACCGCCCAGCGCCTATATCGAAGGCTTGTTCGATGATTACGCAGACCGTTTCGAAACTTCGCTGGTCGAAAAGCTGGAATACAGCGTCCCGCAGAAACTCGCAGCGTTGATCGAAACGGCAAAACCGGCCAGCGGCAAATTCACCTGCACGGTCGATATCGGCTGCGGTACCGGTCTGCTGGGTCTCGAAATCCAAGATTGGACGCAGCGCCTCGAAGGCTTCGACATCTCCACCAATATGCTGGCCAAGGCAGAGGAAAAGGCCATCTACCGCCATCTGGCCCAAGCCGATCTTTCGCTCCCGGCGGAAACATCCGGTCTCTTTACTGATGATCTCGCCTATCACCGCGCCGATCTGGTCGCAGCCGCAGATGTGATGATGTATCTCGGCAGTCTGGAAACCGTCATTTCGCTGGTCTTGGCGCTGCTGGCACCGGGAGGCACCTTCGCCTTCTCGGTGGAAGATGCGGGCGATGAGGGCTTTGTCCTTCAACCATCCCTGCGCTATGCCCATTCGGAAGCCTACGTTCGCGCGCTTTTGGAAGCGTCCGGCCTGCAAGTGCTGGAAACCCGGAAAACCACCATTCGCAAGGACGCCGGAAAACCCCTCCTTGGCATTCTGTTTCTTGCCAAAAAACCTGCCTGATCTTTTCGTTTCTTGCATTTTTATCGATAGGTCAGCCTTGCTTACATATCGATATTGAAACTGCCCCTGTTGCAGTGCAAAATAAGCCCAATCGCGCGATCCATTACGACAGATGCGAAACGCGACGATACATATTCAGACAGCACCGACAGTTCCGTTTTGGGGTAGCGCGCATGGCATTCACGAGAAGCGTTTATGGCATGTGGAGTGCCGATCCGGCCAAGCACGCGCCCTTGGAAGACATTCAGGGCATCGTTACCGGTAGCATCGTCTCGGCCCTCGGCTTCTACCTTCTCGCCAAGGTCGGCCTGCTCACCGGCGGCACCGCTGGCGTCGCCTTTCTCCTGCATTACGCCTTCGGCATCAGCTTCGGCCTGCTGTTCTTCCTCGTCAATCTGCCCTTCTATTACCTGTCCTTCCGCCGTCTCGGCCTTGCCTTTTCGCTCAAAACCTTCATCGCCATCGGCTTCGTTTCCGTGCTGACTGAACTGGAAAGCCGCTGGATGGTGGTCGAAAGCATCAACCCGCTCTGGGCCGCACTGCTTGGCGGTTTGCTTCTCGGCTACGGCCTTCTGGCGCTATACCGCCACCGCGCCAGCCTTGGCGGCATCGGCATTCTCGCCATCTATATTCAGGATCGTTTCGGCATCCGCGCCGGTCTCATCCAGCTTGCCTTCGACAGCTGCGTCATGATCGCAGCCTTCGCGGTCATCAATCCCGAAACGGTGCTTTATTCCATCGTGGGCGCCTTCGTCTTGAACCTCTTCCTCGCTATCAACCACCGCTCGGATCGCTATATCGTCGTGCGCTGACCGCTTGAATTTTCTCTCCACCCGGCGCAAACAGTGAAACGTAACGTGGGGACGATCATGAGCGACGTAGCGGAGCGTAAACGCATCCGATTTTGGGCATCGACATCAGATAAGCATTCCCTCGTGGAGGATGCTCAGGCCGTCGTCGCGGGCAGCATGCTCGCCTCTCTCGGCGTGGTGCTTCTGTCGGGCGGTGGTCTGCTGACCGGCGGTGTCGTCGGTGTCGCCTTTCTTCTGCACTACGCAACAGGACTCAGCTTCGGCCTGCTGTTCTTTCTTGCCAACATGCCGTTCTATTATCTCGCCTTGCGCCGTCTCGGTCTGGCCTTCACCATCAAGACCTTCTGCGCCGTTGCGCTCACATCGGTCCTATCAGAATATCTGCCGCACCTCATCGTGCTGCAAAACGTCAACCCCATCATCGCTGCCCTTTTCGGCGGGTTGACGGTGGCCGCAGGCATGCTTGCCCTGTTTCGCCACCGCACAAGCCTTGGCGGCTTCGGCATTCTGGCGCTCTATCTGCAGGATCGCTTCGGCATCCGCGCCGGGCTGGCGCAACTGGCATTCGATTGCACGGTCCTTGTCTCTGCCTTCTTCGTCGCCACCCCCTTCATCATTCTCTGCTCCATCCTCGGCGCGCTGGTCATGAACCTCGTCATTGCGGTCAATCACCGAAACGACCGCTATATCGCGATGTAAGGCCTTCTTTTTCGCCCGTGTTTCACTACTTTAGAGCAGTGAAACACACAGAGCCCCCCATCTCCGGCGTCGATGTCGGCACCTTGCCTTTATCCTTCCAGAAATGGTTCGGCGAAAAAGGCTGGAGCCCACGCGCCCATCAGCTGGAACTATCCGCCCGCGCCCGGGCTGGCGAAAACATGCTGCTGATTGCGCCCACAGGGGCGGGCAAAACGCTGGGCGGCTTCATGGCTTCGCTCACCGATCTGGCAGAACGCGGCAAGGTGCCACCCGGCTCGGCCTTCGTCGGCGTCCATACGCTTTACATTTCGCCGCTCAAAGCGCTGGCCGTCGATATCGAGCGCAACCTGATGAAGCCGGTATCGGAAATGGGCCTGCCCATTTCGGTCGAAACCCGCACCGGTGATACGCCGCAGTCCAAGCGCCAGCGCCAGAAGCTGAAACCGCCGGACATTCTGCTGACGACGCCGGAGCAGGTCTCGCTGCTGCTCGCCAACAAGGAAGCCGAACGCTTCTTCAAAGACCTGAAATATGTGGTGCTGGACGAGCTGCATTCGCTCGTCACCTCCAAGCGTGGCCATCTTCTGTCGCTGGCCATTGCCCGCATCCGCAAACACGCCCCCGCCATGCGCACCATCGGCCTCTCTGCCACGGTGGCAGACCCCATGGATTTGCAACGCTATCTCAGCCCGCAGGCGGAGGGCGAACCCACCGCCGGGCTCATCACCGTGGATGGCGGCGCAAAGCCTGATATCGCCATTCTCGGCACGGAGGAGCGCATTCCATGGTCCGGCCACTCGGCGCGCTATGCCATGCAGGACCTCTATCCGGCCTTGAAGGCACACAAGACGACGCTGATCTTCGTCAACACCCGCTCGCAGGCGGAGCGCATTTTCCAGGAACTCTGGACCATCAACGACGACAATCTGCCGATTGCGCTGCATCACGGCTCGCTGGATGCAGGCCAGCGCCGCAAGGTGGAAGCGGCCATGGCCGACAACAAGCTGCGCGCCGTCGTCGCCACCTCTACGCTCGATCTCGGCATAGACTGGGGCGATGTCGATCTTGTCGTGCATGTCGGTGCGCCCAAGGGCGCCAGCCGCCTTGCGCAGCGCATCGGTCGCGCCAATCACCGCATGGACGAACCCTCCAAGGCCATCCTCGTGCCAGCCAATCGCTTCGAGGTCATGGAATGCCGCGCGGCGCTGGATGCCAACTACATCGGTGCGCAGGATACATCACCGATCGCCGAGGGTGCGCTGGATGTGCTCGCCCAGCATGTGCTGGGCATGGCCTGCGCCGAACCCTTCGACGCCGATGACCTTTACCGCGAAGTCACCACCGCCTCGCCCTACGCCGACCTGCCGCGCGAAACCTTCGACCGTATCGTCGATTTCACCGCCACCGGCGGCTATGCCCTACGCACCTATGAGCGTTACGCCCGCATCCGCCAGACGAAAGACGGCCTGTGGCGCGTCTCCAACCCGCAGGTGGCGATGCAGTACCGCCTCAACCTTGGCACCATTGTCGAGGCGGCAGAACTGAATGTCCGCATGGTCAAGCGCAATGCCAAAGGCACAATCGGGCGCGGCGGCATGTCGCTCGGCAAGGTCGAGGAGTATTTCCTCGAACAGCTGGTGCAGGGCGATACGTTTCTCTTCGCAGGAAAGGTGCTGCGCTTCGAAGGCATCCGCGAAAGTGAATGCCTCGTCAGCCAGGCCTTTTCTATGGACCCGAAAATCCCTTCCTATGCGGGCGGCAAATTCCCGCTCTCCACCTATCTGGCAGATCAGGTGCGTTCCATGCTGGCCGATCCCGCCCGCTGGCACGCCTTGCCGGATCAGGTGCGCGACTGGCTGGCCATCCAGAAAGAAAAATCTATCATCCCCAAACGGGATGAACTGCTGGTCGAGACCTTCCCCTTCCGCAAGCGCTTCTTCATGGTCATGTACCCCTTCGAGGGGCGCTTGGCGCACCAGACGCTGGGCATGCTGTTGACCCGCCGTCTGGAGCGGGCAGGGGCCAAGCCCATGGGCTTCGTCGCCACGGATTACTCGCTGGCCATCTGGGCTCTGGAAGATATCGGCAGACGCCTGCAATCAGACCGCCTGTCGCTGCCAGACCTGCTGGACGAGGATATGCTGGGCGATGATCTCGAAGCATGGCTCGACGAATCCTTCATGCTCAAACGCACCTTCCGCAATTGCGCGATCATCTCTGGCCTCATCGAGCGCCGCCATCCCGGCAAGGAAAAAACCGGGCGGCAGGTCACTGTTTCTGCCGATCTTATTTATGACGTTCTTCGCAGCCATGAGCCCGATCACATCCTGCTGGAGGCCACGCGTCGCGATGCCGCAGCCGGACTTTTGGACATTGGCCGTCTTGGCGATATGTTAAGGCGAATCAAGGGCCACACCACCCATTGCGCTCTGGAGCATGTTTCGCCACTCGCCGTTCCGGTCATGATGGAAATCGGGCGCGAGACGGTGCCGGGTCAGGCTCTAGACGATGTGCTGGCCGAAGCTGCCGATGAGTTGATTGCGGATGCGATGTCATGATGCATCCGCCTAGAAGATATGAAGGACAAAACCGAAACGTGCTGAGCCGACTTGCCCTGAGCGACAAATTTGCCACCGGCTTCGAATGCCTCGGCTCGGAAACCGCCATCAACGGTGTGGCCGGCTGGTGCGATCCGCTGGGCGGGCTCTACCTGCCCGACCTCTCGCTACTGGTCGTCTCGGATTTGCACCTGGAAAAAGGTGCCGCCTTTGCCCGTCGCGGCCGTCTTCTGCCCCCCTATGACACCATCGCCACCCTCAAAATCCTGTCCTCGCTGATCACCCGCTACGACCCGAAAATCGTCGTCAGCCTCGGCGATAATTTCCATGATCGCATCGGCTCGCAGCATCTGCCTTTGCCTTTGCGCGATCTCATCAAGGAGATGGCGCGGGGACGTGAATGGATATGGATCAACGGCAACCACGATCCCGATGGCACGGTGGATTTGCCGGGTTCGTCATCGGATGAAATGTTCTACGGGAACCTCGTTTTCCGGCACGAGCCGAAAGCGGGCTCATCAGAAGGCGAAATTGCCGGCCACCTCCACCCCGCCGCCACCGTCCGCCGCCGCGACAAATCGGTGCGCCGCCCCTGCTTCGCCACCGACGGCATCCGTATGTTGATGCCCGCTTTCGGTGTCCTCAGCGGCGGTCTCGATCTGCGACACAAGGCGATGAAGGGCCTGTTCGATCATTCGGCGCTGGTTGCGCATCTTCTGGGTCGGGACCGGATTTACTCGGTGCGGTTCAACAACCTGCTCGGCTGATCGTCTTCAGTGATAGGCATTTGCCGCAACAGCACTCTTGTCGATGTTCGCACTGGCCAGCTCAAGAAAACGGTCTAGCGGACATGCTCCATCCCTAGCTTCGCTTTCGCATCCGGACATGGCAATCGCTGCCTGAAGAGGCGGTGACCGGTCATCGATCACGGAGGCGTTGCGGATCTGGTCGAGCGATGGCGCAACGAACCCCATGCGGACATAGGCTTTACCTGCGCCGTCATGCAGCCGCTCGAAGGTCAAGGCCCCGGTTGGCGGTGTCTCGTCGTCCAGATAGGGCGGTATTTTCCAGTGAATGCCGAGCAGGGTCGCGATTTCTGCCTGCTGCGTATCGCTGCCCATGAATAGCAAGAATTTGGCGTTCGGCGGCCCGTCCTTGGAGGGCTTCGTGTCCAGCGACAGCAAAATCTGGTTGAGGAAGTTCGAGGCGTCGCGTTGCGCCAGATAGGGCACACGGTTTCCCACGTCGTATTTCATTTGCCGCAGGGCAGACAGACGGATGATGTCGTCCGCCGTCGACGCCTTGCCGAACGCGACCTGATCAGGCGGAAAGCCATTGGCATATTGCAGCAGAAAAATCTGAACGGCAGTGCCCGCTTCTGCAAGCGGCCCTTTCACGGAAACGCTTGCTGACTTATCAATTTTGGCGGCTTTGACGTCGAGCGTCCACGGACGGTTCTGAAGCGAGCAGGCGCCGTCGACCGCATCGCAGCCCAGGATCGCGTCCATTTCCTTCATCAACGGTGCGGCCTTTTCCTTCATCCCGTCGAAGCTGCCGCCAGCGGCCTGCAGAATCGCAGCCTTCGCTTTTTCGACGTCGATTGCGCCAAGCGCGGTCGAGGATGCCTCATAGAGCGGGTCGGGACCATCGCCCTTGAAAAAACCGACTTTGAGCCCGCACCCTTCAAACATCGCCGACAGGATCACATTGCCGGTATCGATGGTGCGTTGAACCGTGCTGTTGGCCCAGCCGAAAACAGTATCCGGCGCGGGGCATCCGCTTAAAGGCACGAGGCCTTTGGTAGCGAGCATGCCAGCTTCCCATTTGCCCAGTTGTGTCGCAGCCTTGGCCCCATGCGGCGTCAACTGGCCGTCCTGCGCATCCCAGACCGGCCACTGTTTGGCAGACATCTGCGCAAGTTCCTTGCTGCTGGTCTGCGGGCGGACGCCATGACGCATCAGTGCAATATATTTGTCGCTAACCAGCGTCTCGGCGTATGCAGAAACGGACGTGGTGAAGGTGATGAAGGCTACAAGAAGGATCCGGTCGAGGCGCATGTTTTCATCCTCAAAATCGCTCAGTCTCGAGTGACGAATAGGATCGCTTCGTGAAGTTTTCGTGACCCTCAGTCGCGACGGAACAGAATACTGGCGCCCCAGCCAGTTACGACGGCCAGTAACACGCACAGAAAGCCATAGACGACAGGTGTCTGGTGCGCGGCATCGGTAATCGCCTGCTCCATGCCGGTCTTGACGACACGTAGTCGCAATTCCTTCTGCGCTATCGGCAGGCCGCTTTTGAACAGATAGGCGCGCGCCGTATGCACCCCGTTCGGTACATTGGCTGGCAGGCGCAGTGTCGCCCAGAACAGGCCGGTTCGCTCCAGCCGCACACCGGTCGTGTCGTTGCGATAGATGCCGCTCGACAGTTTCAGACGACGATAGGCTTCCTGAAAATCATAGACATTGTCAGGCACACCTGAAAACACCGCGCTGCGTAGCGGCAGATGATCGACGCCCAGCCCCATGGCTTTCAGCGTTCCCGGTGTGGCGATGTTGTCTATATTGCGGGTGCTGGCCATGGAGTATGACTCCGGCAGCGGCGCAAAGGTGATCGCGCTGGTGTTGATCCAGATACCGGCCACCCGGCTTTTCTTGCGCACGGTGGAATATTCGTTCGGCCCCTCCAGCGTCACCACGATGTCGTATTGACC
Source organism: Rhizobium sp. Leaf262 (assembly GCF_001422245.1). Lineage (GTDB taxonomy): Bacteria > Pseudomonadota > Alphaproteobacteria > Rhizobiales > Rhizobiaceae > Agrobacterium. Next base: position 247,634 of record NZ_LMMM01000012.1, on the reverse strand, counting down.
GATGGCCAGCAGCAACTGGTCGGCATTGTTGAGCGCGCCGAACATGGTGAAGTCAGCACCACGAAAATCCGAGGCGATGGAAATTTCCGTCGTGGATGCACCGATTTCGATGTTTTCCTGCAAAGTTCGCGTCTGACCGGCTGCGTCAGGCTGGATCGCCAGCGGTGGCGTCTGAGCCAGTGCGAGACTGCAGCAGATACCAAAAACGGCTGCGATGGCGGCGGCGCGGATCAATAGCCCAGCCCCCCGACAGCCACCGAAAACAGGTCTTCAGGCCGCACCACCAGCCCAATGGCAAGACGGATCCCGACCGCCAGCACCAGCAGCGCCAGAAGCGCGCGCAACTGTTCGCCGCGCAGTTTCTGGCCGACGCGTACGCCGTACTGCGCACCGATGACACCGGCCAGCATCAGAATGAAGGCCAGCACGATATCGACGGAATAGTTGGTCGCCGCCTGCACGATGGTTGTATAGGCGGTCACGAAAATGATCTGGAACAGCGAGGTTCCGACAACGACGTTGGTCGGAATGCGCAGGAGATAGATCATCGCAGGCACCATGATGAAGCCGCCGCCCACACCCATGATGGAGGTGAGCACGCCGATGCCGAATCCGAGGACGATAATCGGAATGACGCTGAGATAGAGCTTCGATTTCTTGAAGCGCATTTTCAGCGGCAGACGATGCACCCAGTTATGGTGGCCCGGGCGACGCAGCGTCACTGTTTCATTGCGCGCGGTGCGGCGAATGGCCGAGATGCTTTCTTTCAGCATCAGCGCGCCGACGGTAGACAGAAGAATAACGTAAAGCAGTGAAATGATGAGGTCTAGCTGGCCGACGCTGCGCAGCAGCGTAAACAGCCACACGCCAAGCGTCGCCCCACACAGGCCGCCGATCAGCAGCACCGTTCCCAGCTTCACATCCAGAGTACCGCGCCGGAAATGGGTAATCGAGCCGGAAACGGACGATGCCACGACCTGATTTGCGCCAGTGGCGACGGCCACGACAGGAGGAATATTGTAGAAGATCAAAAGCGGCGTGATGAGAAAGCCGCCGCCGACGCCGAACATGCCGGACAGAAATCCCACAGCCGCGCCCATGCCGAGAATGATGAATATATTCACCGAAAGTTCTGCAATGGGCAGATAGACAGTCACAGTAGGACCTCGGACATGCGGACCTCGGACGTGGTAGCGTCCAAAACGGCAAAAACCGCCATCAGGCGGGCCTTGCCACGAAGGGATGGTATCTGTCTGAAGGGTCAAGGCGAGCGGCCATGCGACCTTTCATCGGTCATGCCCTTGGCAGGCATGAGTGTCAATTATTCAACGGCAAATACGTTGATAATTTGGAAAGAAAGGTCGAACGCCGAATTACTTGTTGCGGGCGAGCAAGGCCGTGACCAGTTCGTCCGTAATGCGACCATCCGGCGTTTGGCCAACGGACTTCTGGAAGTCCTTGATGGCGGTAACGGTATTCTTGCCCAGCTTGCCATCCGGCTCGCCAGCCTTGAAGCCATTGTTGTTGAGAATGGCCTGAATGTTGCGGATCGCCTTCTGCATGTCGACGGACGAGGTCTTGATCTCTTCGCCGCCGGTCCATTCGGCAGGCGTGTTTATGGAATTGGCCTCTTCGTTCAGCGGCGTCACCTGCCATGAATCAACCTTCGCCTTGGCGCTGGCAAGCTGCTCGGGCCGCATGGCCTTGGCGACGTCCTCGCGCTTCTGGCCCGCATCCATGTCGCCGTCGCGGGCGGCGATGGCAAACCACTTGTAGGATTCTTCTAGGCTCTGCTGCACGCCGCTGCCGCGGGCGTAGAGAATGGCAAGGTTGAACTGGCTGTCGCGAACGCCGAGGTTGGACGCCTTGATGAACCAGTCGCCAGCGGCCTTGAAATCCGGTGCACCGGCAGCGTCGGACGCAAGCAGCACGGCGAGATTATGCATTGCGCCTGCATTGCCCTGATCTGCGGCCATCTGGTAGTAACGTTTGGCTTCGGGAAGATTGCGCTCTACGCCGTTTGCCTTCTCATACATGTTGCCGAGGCGGTACTGGGCCGGTGCCAAACCGCGGTCGGCAGCCAGCTTGTACCACTTGGCGGCTTCCGTCCGGTCGGCAGCGACGCCGCGACCGTCGGTAAAACGTGCTCCGATCTCGAATAGCGCCTGCGCATCGCCCTTGGCGGCGGCCTCGGCCAGCGATGGTGGGGTAATGTTGGCCGGAACAGCAATCGGCTCTGCTGCGCGCAAATCGGTCTTCGCGAACTCAGGCTGCGTGACGTCGGATGGGGCAGTTGCAGCGGCTGGCTGCAGGTGTTCTGCAACGTCCGATATCTTCGGCGTCGTCGGTGCAACGATCGTCGGCGTTTCCTGCGGAAGTCGCGCGCCACCGATCGGTCTGGTATCGATCAGGTGTTCGGCCTTGTCCGCATCCGCCTGCATCCGTTCCCCGGCTGCTCTGGCGCTTTCATCGATGGTGCTCTCGACCGGGATCGTAACGGCGGGTTCGACCTTGGCCGATGTCGTTTCCGGTTCTGCTGCCGGCGGGGCAGACATGGGTTCGACGGTCTTCGGCTCGGTCGCAACGGCAGGAGGCGTTGCTTCACCACCCACGAAGGACTTGATCGCAGGCATGGCCATCATCGCCAGAAGAATGGCGCCGATTCCGAGCAGCAGGGGTCGACGGTAACGGGACAGCGCAGAACCCTGCTTCTGATCCGTCGTGTCGCGCTGCATGCGTGAGGCCGAGCCTCTTTCGGGCACGCTTTCCTGCGCTGCGGCCTGGGCGGCGCGGCGCGCGGCAGCGATGAAATCGGCTCGGTTGTCACCTTCGCCTGCACCGGCGCGGGCTGCTGCCGTCTGGCTAGCACGCACACGCTCGAGAATTTTCTTAATGTCCGGCGCACCGGAGCCGGGCTCCAGCAGTTCCGTTTCGATGTCGGCCTGCAAGGCATCGACAGGATCAAGTGCTGGGGCCGGATCGATAAGGGTGCGGGCCGAAACCTCGTTTTGCGGTGCGTCTTCCGTCTTTGCCGCGCTGGACTTGAACCGACGGGTCAGTCCAGAAAGCAGGCCACGCTTTGTCGGCACGTCAGACTTCGCCGCCTCAGGCGGCACCAATGTCTCCGTATCAGCGCCCGACACGTGTTCCACCGCGCTGCGGCCTTCTTGCGCGATCAGCCCGTCTTCGGGAAAGGTGGCAGCCGGCATGCGTGCATGGCCGTCATAATCCGCCCACTCCCGATCGGCATCTGTGCTTGCAGCCGATGCCGGTGCGCGCGATCCACCACGGCTGTCCAGATTGTCGAGACGCCCGGCGATCTGGACCAGCGTTTCATGCAACGCTTCGAAGGTGCGGTGCGTGCGCTCTTCTGTATTGCGGCTCAAACCTTCCAGCTTGCGCAGGTCGTTGGCCAGTTCCGTCAAAATGGCGATGTCGCCATTGGTTGCCGTTTGCGCCAGATTGTTGCGCGTGTGTGCTTCCAGCACCGCTTCCGCAGCCTGACGTGCCGCCTCGATGATGTATTCGTCGCTCGAGGCCATATAGTCTTCGATGGCCGACATGCGTTGGTCCAGCTCCGGCGACATGCCGGTGGTCTCGACGGCAGCCGCCGGTGCCTTCGTTTCATCCAGCTTGGCGGCGATGTCGCTCAGGCGATCTTCCAGCCGCTTGAACGCGGTGTCGTAGGACAGGGCCTTGGCCGGAGCAGGCTTTGCTTCGATTTCCTCGATACGGCGGGCGATCTTTTCCAGCCGCTCCGCCAACTTGTCGTTGACCGCACCGGTGCCGAGCTCGTCGATCTTACGTGAGATATCGGTGAGGAAGGTGGTCAGTTCCGGCTGCTGGCTGGAAGGGCGCTGCGAACGCTCCAGCAAGAGCGAAAGCTGATCGAGGCGTTCACCCAGCTGCGAGACGCTGCGTTCTGCAGACAGTTCTTCGATGCGGCTTGTCAGGGCGTCAAGACGCAGGCCCAAGGCTTCGGACGGCTTGTCCTTTGCCTTCGAGTAGTCGCTCAGCGCATCCATCTGTGAAGACAGAGAGTTCAGCCGATTTTCCAGCCGGTCAGCCAAAGCGGGATCGAAGGACGGGGCAGGCCGGTTTCCGGCGGCGGCAATGGCGCGGCTGATTTCATCCAGCCTCTGGTCGAGGCCGGAGAAATGCTCGTCATAGCCTTGATCGTTGGGCTGCACATGCTTGCCGATATGCTCGACGGCACTGGCGATGGTCAGCAGTTTCTCTTCCAGTGCCCGCACGCTGGCATTGCTGCCGACCGAACCGAGCTGGCTCTTGATGTCATCCAGCCGATAGGCCAGTGCCACGATTTCTTCCTGAAGCGGTGCGGTGTCGAAGCCGCGCAGGGTATCCTCGACATTGCCCCAGCGTTCTTCCATGCGGTGCATGCTGTCTTCGCGGGCAACCTGATCCATCAGGCTGCGAAGCTCTTCGAATTCGCTGCGTAACGCTTCTGCGTCCGGCGAGGTCGTCTGGCCCATACGCTCGATACTGGCAGCCAGCCGTGCGACATCCTCACGGATATCCTCGGCAAAATCCTGGGTTTCGGCAAAGGTCCGGATATTGCGAAGTTCGGAGCGCACACCCTGCATTTCGCGGGCGACACCTTCGGAGATCTCGTGCTTCAGTTCCTGCCGCAGGCTGACCAGTGCCTCTGCCACTTCGCGCAACGCAGCATCGCCCTGGGCGGGTGCTGGTGGTGGAGGTGCGGTGCGTTCGTAGCGTGCGGTTGGGCGGGGGCGTGCCGGTGGAATGGCGGTGGAGGCGCGGTAGTCACGGTCGCTGTAGCGACGATCGAGATCCCGCTCGGCGGACAGATCCGTGCGGCGCGGCATCTCCGCCTGCTGGCGTTCCCAGCGTGCGTCGAGCGCCTGCTGACGCTGGCGGATTTCGTTGACAGGGTCGAAGCGTAGATTGGATGAAGGTCGCGCCGGGCTGCCGGTCATCGCCGCGCGTTCGGTTTCTGGGCGGGATTGCGCGTTGTCGTAGGCCTGGCGACCGGGCTTGGCACCCAGCAGATCGTCGATACGGGCTTCAAGTCCTTCGATGGTACGGTTGAGCGCATCCAGCGACGATCTGTCACTGTGCTGCTGGGAGTTTGATCGCAATCCGTTCATCTTCCTGCCCGCTTCATCGTTGCCCGGTTATTCGCTTGGTCCCCATGGTTGGAGCAAGCAAAGGTCTTTTAAATTCGGCCACAGGAACCACGCGATTCTCGAAGCGGTCCCTGAAGACGAACAATTGCAGAAATGTGGTTAACAAATTATTAATTAGCAGTTCCTGTTTTAACGATTTCTTTAGTATTAGGCTTGCGCGAAGCTTGTCACGGCTGACGCAAACTTGAGGTAGAGTTGAATCCGACTCGCCATATTCGTGCAAAATGTCATTTGACGTTTACGCGCACGTCAAATATTGTCACCGCATATGAGGCCGGAGCAGTCCGGCGCGCGATGTGGAGGATCGTCCGTAATGCCTGTTTACAAGGCCCCAGTTCAAGACACACTTTTCATTCTCAATGATGTGCTCGGCATCGAGCGCTACAACAATCTGCCCGGCTTCGAAGATGCGACGCCTGACATGATCGAGGCGATCACGGGCGAGGCGGCGAAGCTTGCCGAAGAGCAGCTCTTCCCGCTCAACCTGTCTGGCGACCAGCAGGGCTGCAAGCGCGCAGAAGACGGTTCGGTCTCCGTACCTGACGGTTTCAAGCAGGCTTACGATGCCTATTGCGAAGGTGGCTGGACTGGCCTTGCCGTGCCGCCAGAGTATGGCGGGCAGGGGCTTCCCTACACGTTGCACGCCGCCATCGGTGAATATATGTCGTCGGCCAACCTGTCGCTGATGATGTATCCGGGCCTCACGCAGGGTGCTATTGCCGCCGTTCTGGCGCATGGTTCCGATGAACAGAAGCAGACCTATCTGCCGAAGATGGTCGAGGGAACATGGTCCGGCACCATGAACCTGACCGAGCCCCATTGCGGCACCGACCTTGGCCTGCTGCGCACCAAAGCCGTGCCGCAGGGCGACGGCTCTTACAAGATCACCGGCCAGAAGATTTTCATCTCGGCTGGCGAACATTCCATGACCAGCAACATCATCCATCTGGTTATCGCCCGCATCGAAGGTGCGCCAGAGGGCACCAAGGGCATCTCGCTGTTCATCGTGCCGAAGTTCCTCGTCAATGACGATGGCTCGGTCGGCGCACGCAACGGCGTCGTCTGTGGTGCGCTTGAGCACAAGATGGGCATTCACGGCAACGCCACCTGTGTGATGAATTACGATGACGCGACCGGCTATCTCATCGGTGCCGAGAACAAGGGCCTGTCGGCCATGTTCGTGATGATGAACGAAGCCCGCCTCGGCGTTGGCCTGCAAGGTCTGTCGGTTGGCGAAATCGCCTATCAGAACGCCGTGGAATATGCCCGCGAGCGTATTCAGGGCCGCTCTCTCTCGGGTGCCAAGGCACCGGAAAAGAAGGCCGATCCGATTATCGTTCACCCCGATATCCGCCGCACGTTGATGACCATCAAGGCCTATAACGAGGCTGGCCGCGCCTTCCTGCTCTGGACCGCGCTGCAATCGGACATTGCCCACCGCGCAACCGACGAGAAGGAACGCCAGGCAGCAGACGATCTGCTGGGCCTCGTAACGCCTATCCTCAAGGGTGTGCTGACCGACAAGGGCTTCGATCACGCTGTGATGGCCCAGCAGGTCTTCGGCGGTCACGGCTATATCGAAGAACACGGCATGAGCCAGTATGTGCGCGATGCCCGCATCACCATGATCTATGAGGGTGCCAACGGCATTCAGGCGCTCGACCTTGTCGGCCGCAAACTCGGCCTCAATGGCGGCCGTGCCGTTATGGCGCTGTTCAAGGAAATCGGTGATTTCTGCGAGGAAAACCGCGCCGATGAAAGCCTCACGCTCTACACTAAGGGTCTCAAGAAGGGCCTGAACGACCTTCAGGCGGCCACCATGTGGTTCATGCAGCACGCCATGGCCAAGCCAGACAATGCCGGTGCCGGTTCGACCGACTATATGCACCTCTTCGGCCTCGTGGTGCTGGGTTACATGCAGGCACGCATGGCAAAGGCCGCACAGGCTGCGTTGTCCTCGGGTTCTGCATCGGATGAGCAGTACCTCAAGACCAAGCTCGTCACGGCGAAGTTCTTCATGGAACGCATTCTGCCGGAAACAGCGGTTCGCAAGATCCGCATTGAGGCCGGTGCCGACACGATGATGGAACTGGCTGCGGAAGCGTTTTGAGCACGGACTCCCTCCCCCTCGTGGGGAGGGTTGGGGAGGGGTTCTCCCCAAGGTCTATGCCACTGAATTCAGGTGCGCACGCGCCGACAGGGAGATGAGAAATGACTGACGTTTATATCTACGACCACGTCCGCACCCCGCGCGGGCGCGGCAAGAAGGATGGATCGCTGCACGAAGTGCCGTCCGTCCGCTTGGCCGCCAAGACACTGGAAGCCATCCGCGACCGCAATGGACTGGATACATCCACCGTCGATGACATCATCATGGGCTGTGTCGATCCGGTCATGGATGCCGGTGCCGTTATCGCCAAGGGTGCGGCGTTCGAGGCCGGTTATTCCACCAAGGCACCGGGCATGCAGATTTCACGCTTCTGCGCTTCGGGTCTGGATGCCATCAATTTCGCAGCCGGCAAGGTTGCGGCAGGCGCGGACGATATCGTCATCGCAGGCGGCGTGGAAAGCATGTCGCGCGTCGGCATGGGCATGTCCGGCGGTGCCTGGTACATGGACCCTTCCGTCAGCTTCCCGGCCTATTTCATGCCGCAGGGCGTATCTGCCGATCTCATCGCTACCAAATACGGCTTCAGCCGCGATGACGTGGATGCGTTTGCCGTGGAAAGCCAGAAGCGCGCCGCCCACGCCTGGGAAAACGGCTACTTCAAGAACTCCGTCATTCCGGTGAAAGACCAGAACGGCATCACCATTCTCGACCGTGACGAGCATATGCGTCCCGGCACGGATATGCAGGCGCTCGCCTCGCTTAACGCATCCTTCCAGATGCCGGGCGAAATGGGCGGCTTCGAAGCCGTCGGCATCATGGCGCATCCGGAAGTGGAGCGCATCAACTACGTCCACCACGCGGGTAACTCATCGGGCATCGTCGATGGTGCCGCTGCTGTTCTCGTCGGCTCCAAGGCTGGCGGCGAGAGCATGGGCCTGAAACCCCGCGCCCGCATCCGCTCATTTGCCAATATCGGCTCCGACCCGGCTTTGATGCTGACCGGCCCGGTTGATGTCACCGAAAAGCTGCTGGCGAAAACCGGCATGTCGATTGCCGATATCGACCTCTTCGAACTCAACGAAGCCTTCGCCGCCGTCGTGCTGCGTTACCTTCAGGCGTTCGACATCAGCCACGACAAGATGAACGTCAACGGCGGCGCGATTGCCATGGGCCACCCGCTGGGTGCCACCGGCGCGATGATCCTCGGCACGGTTCTGGACGAGTTGGAACGCCGCGATCTCAACACCGCACTGGTCACGCTCTGCATCGGTGCGGGCATGGGCACGGCAACGGTTATCGAGCGGGTTTGAATGCGCAGCGCCGCTGCCCTTACCTCCGTCATCCCGGCCTTGAGCCGGGATCCAGCAGCGCCGCGTCTGCGGCGCGAAAGGGTTCTTTGACGCGACAGACGTCGCGTCACTGGATTCCGGCTCAAGGCCGGAATGACGGTGAGAGACAGGCAGACGGCATCGAGAAATTCAGGGAAGAGGAATCCCACTATGAGCACTTATACCAATTTCACCGTCGAAACAGACGCAGACGGCATCGCCCTTGTCACCTGGGACATGCCGGAAAAATCCATGAACGTCTTCACCGCGCAGGTGCTGGAAGAGCTGGATGCCATCGTGGATGCCACGGTGGCGGATGCTGCCGTCAAGGGTGTGGTCTTCACATCGGGCAAGAGCACGTTCTCCGGCGGCGCTGATCTGTCGATGATCAAGTCCATGTTCTCCTTCTACCATGAGGAGAAGGAGAAAAACCCGGATGAGGCCGCCAAGAAGCTGTTCGATCTCGTCGGCAAGATGAACTGGCTGTACCGCAAGCTGGAAACCAACGGCAAGCCCTGGGTGTCTGCCATCAATGGCACCTGCATGGGCGGCGCGCTGGAACTGTCGCTGGCCTGCCATGGTCGCGTTGCTTCCAACGCCAAGAGCGTCAAGCTGGCACTGCCGGAAATCAAGGTCGGCATCTTCCCCGGTGCCGGTGGCACGCAGCGTGTCTCGCGTCTCACCGATGCGCAGTCCGCGCTTCAAATGATGACGACCGGTCAGTCGCTGACGGCCAGCCGCGCCAAATCCATGAACCTCGTCCATCAGGTGGTGGAGCCGGATCAGCTGATCCCCACTGCCAAGCAGATGATCAAGGACGGCCTGAAGCCCGTTGCGCCATGGGATGAGAAGGGCTTCAAGGCCCCCGGCGGTGGCATCTGGACACCCGCTGCCGCCCAGCTCTGGCCCGCAGCCCCGGCCATTCTGCGCCGCGAAAGCGCTGGCAATTACCCCGCAGCACTCGCCATTCTGAAATGCGTGTACGAAGGCCTGCAATTGCCCTTCGATACGGCCTTGAAGGTCGAACAGCGGTATTTCACGGAAATCCTTCGCTCGAAGGAAGCCTTCGCGATGATCCGCTCGCTGTTCATTTCCATGCAGGAACTGGGCAAGGGCGCACGCCGCCCCGCGGGCCAGCCAAAGAGCGATCTGAAACACGTCGGCGTCGTCGGCGCTGGCTTCATGGGCGCATCCATCGCTTACGTCACCGCCGTTGCCGGTCTCGACGTCACCCTCATCGACCGCGATGATGAAGCCGCCGCCAAGGGCAAGGCCACCTGCGAAGGTCTGGTGAAGGACAGCGTCGGCAAGGGCCGCATGACGCAAGAAGAGGGTGCCGCCATCCTCGCCCGCATCACGCCAAGCTCGGATTATGCCTCGCTGAAGACAGCAAACCTCGTCATCGAAGCCGTGTTCGAAGACCGCGACGTGAAGAAGGCCGTGATCGAAGCGGTGGAAGCGGTGCTCCCGGAAGGTGCGATCTTCGCCTCCAATACCTCTACCCTTCCCATCACCGGTCTCGCCCAAAACTCCAAGCGCCCGAGCGATTTCATCGGCATCCACTTCTTCTCGCCCGTCGAAAAGATGATGCTGACCGAAGTCATCCTCGGCAAGGAAACGGGCGACAAGGCACTGGCCGTGGCGCTGGACTACGTCGCCAAGATCAAGAAGACACCGATCGTCGTCAACGACACCCGCGGCTTCTTCGTCAATCGCTGCGTCTTGCGTTACATGGCTGAAAGCTATGACATGCTGATCGAAGGTGTGCCCGCCGCCATGATCGAAAATGCCGCGAAATTCGCGGGCATGCCTGTGGGACCGCTGGCGCTGAACGATGAAGTCGCCATCGACCTCTCCTACAAGATCCTCAAGGCCACCGTTGCCGATCTGGGCGAAAAGGCTGTCGATCCGCGCCATATGGAGCTGGTCAAGAAGATGGTGGAAGGCGAGGGCCGCTTTGGTCGCAAGAACGCCAAGGGCTTTTACGATTATCCGGCCAAGCCCGCCAAGAAGTCTCTCTGGCCCGGCCTGAAGGACCTCTATGCGCAAAAGAAGCCTGAGGATGTCGACATGGACGTGCTGAAACAGCGCTTCCTCGTCACCATCGCTCTGGAAGCGGCCCGCACCGTCGAAGAAGGCATCGTCACCGATCCACGCGAAGCCGATGTCGGCTCCATCCTTGGCTTCGGCTTTGCGCCATACACCGGCGGCGCGCTGTCCTATATCGATGGCATGGGCGTGAAAACATTCGTGGAGCTTGCGGAAAAGCTCAGCCAAACCTACGGCCCGCACTTCAAGCCAACCGCGCTGTTGAAGGATATGGCCGCCAAGGGCGATACCTTCTATGGTAGGTTCGATCCCTATGGGGCCGCCGCAAAGGCAGCCTAACACCGCAGGCACTCAACCATTAACAGGCCTTTCGAGGCCTGTTTTTCTGTCGGCAGCAATCTGTAATTGTTTTATCATTGTATAATATCAAAAATATAAATCACTTTTACTCAGGCTGGGTGTGCCTGCTCAATTAACCTTTGTCTTAGCATTCTTCATTACTTGATATTATTTAAGTGACATAATAACGGCTTATCCTCTATATCGAATTTGGCAACGGGTGAGGCACCATTGCTGACAGATATAGCGCGCCTCGATCCCAGAGGACTTCCCCCATGAAAAGAACTATCCTTGCTGCGACCATCGTTCTGGCACCCTTTTTTGCCCAGGCCGAAACGCTGAAATTTCCCAGCGAGGCACCCATCGCCTCGGTCAAAATCCCGGACGATTGGAGCCCGAAAGAAACCGAATCCGGCATCGATGCGACATCGCCAGATTCAGCGATCTACTTCTCCATCGACGTTGCCAATGATAAGACCATGGACAAGGTCATCGACGATGCCATCAAGTTCCTGACGGACAATGGCGTAGAAATCGATGCCAATTCCAAGTCCGATTCCGGCGATGTCGACATCAACGGCATGAAATTCGGCAGTATCGAGTTCGACGGCAAGGATGAAGACGGACCGGTCGATGTCTCCCTCGGCTTCGCCTCACCGAGAGACGGCAAAATGCTGGTCGTGACCTATTGGGGCACGAAAGCCACGCAGTATGCGCACCATAGCGAACTGGTCGGCATTCTACAGTCCCTGAAGCCTGTGAAATAATCGTTCCACCCTGAAATAAAGTAGGACGCTACCGCAAAAGCGGCGGCGTCCTTCGACGTTCGGGTCGAGCCATCGGATACGATAAACACTGCATCCTTTTCCTCACTGCTGCGTTTGCAGAATATTGCCATCCGGTCGCAGCTTGTGGCCACAAATGCATATGAGAGGAAAATTGAATGCGGGCGCCAATACGTTCCCATGGTTTCGACAAGCCGTCAGACCTTGAAGATGAACTGTCTCAACTGGACGACGACGTGAAATCAACCGCAAAAAAGCCGCCCGTCCGCGCAAAACCATCGGAAAAACACGGCGTAGAAGCGTCGCTTCGCGAAGATGTGGCAGAGCTCCGTCGCGAGGTGGACGCTATTCGCAAGCAGGTGGAAAAGTCGCAGGCAGCGCGCACGTCACAGCACGGCACGTCGCGCCACGGCGCAGACCTGGCCAACTGGCTACCCGTCGTCCGCTCAGTCGCCATCACTTCGCTGGCGGGTCGCATCTTCGCATCATCACCAATCATGGCCCTGCTCGTTGCAGCAGTTCCCTTCGCATTGGGGTTGTCCGCAGGGTCCCGATAAAATGTAGCGACAAAACTCAATGATTCAGACGGCCTGCACAAGCGGGCCGCTTTTGTTTGCATAAGCGAGACAGCTACAGTCCGCCGTTAAAAATCAAATACCTTAGAAGCTTTGCCCCACCTTTTGTCACCAACCGCACTCTCTTCAAAGCCTGCCCACAGCCGCGGCCAAAAAACTGTCAAAAAAGTTGAATCAGGCGCTTGCCATGGCCGAACAAGATGTTATAACCCCGCTCACTTCCGGGGCAGCAAGCTTCTCCGGCGCTTCATAAAAGCGAAGGTTCGACAAGAACCTGTAGTGCCCGAATAGCTCAGTTGGTAGAGCAGCGGATTGAAAATCCGCGTGTCCGTGGTTCAAATCCGCGTTCGGGCACCATTAACTTCTTAGAATTATTGGTGTTTTTTAAAGCTCTTTGATCCCGCTTATACTGGAAATACGCTAGCGCACATCTAGCACACTCCGCAAATAGCTCTTTTCTTTCAAGTCTTGTCTTGCCGACTTAGGCGCGGATTAGCGCAGCTTTAACGCAGGCGTGCTAGCAACGTAACCGATTTCGGAGAGTTTCATGTTGCAGCGTACCAAGCAGCCATTTGCCCTTTTTCAGCGCCCCGGTGGGACCATCTGGTCGGTTCGCTTTTCAGCGGGCGGCAAGCAGGTTCGAAAAAGTCTGGAGACAGAGAATTTTGAAGAGGCTCATCACAAGGCCTATCAAATCTGGAGCGAAGCGAACTATCGCGTAAAGAACGGCTTTACACCAGTTGTCCGTCCTTTCTCGGAAGTGGCTGAAGAATTTATCAAGCTTGTCATTGCCGAAAGCGAACGCAATGACCGCAGCGAGTATCATCCCCGCGACTGGCCTCCCGTCATTCGGCGTTACCTTGTGGGATTTTTTGCAAACAAACCGATTGATACCGTCCGTGAACCCGACATCGAACGGTATATGGAGTGGCGGCGGAATTACTGGGTGTCAGGTCCGGGTAAGGACATCGAATTCATCCGCTATGAACGCAATGGTAAAATTCTGCGACGTTCGGCGCGTCATGAAATCCCAACGATCAGCAGGCAGAGGGGTGAACTGACTATCGTTCGGGCCTTGTTTCGGCAGACAGTAAAATGGGGTTATTGCGGTAATCTCGAGATTCCTGACATCAAGGTCCGCAAGCGGATTGATAACAGTCGCCCCAGCTTTACGCCGGAGGAATTTGAAACGCTCATCGACAGCAGCCTCCAGCGCATTTATCCAGACCACAGCGGAAAGGGGAAATTGATCCGTGGACGAGATGGTCGAGTATGGCGGCAGTTTCGGCAGAATATGCATGTTATCTCCGACAGGCTGAAACTACACGCCCATATCGAAATCGCCTCCGGTACAGGCATGCGACCAACGGAACTTAAAAATCTCAACTGGGGCCATGTCGTCGGCTTCCGCTCGGTGCGTGTAAGCAAGCTGGCAGATCAGGATGTGCGGTTTCAGGTGCAGGGGAAGGGTAAGCATGGCGCTGTCGTGCCTCAACTTTCCGTCATTCCATGGCTCCACACGCTTTGGGATGCTTTCGAGCGAGAGTTGGGGCGGGGGCCGGATGATAATGATCCCGTTTTTGCCGATCAGAATGGGCAACGAATTCAGAGTTTCAAAAAAGGCTTTTCCGAGCTTTTGAAGGTCTGCAATCTACAGAAGGATTTTCGTGGCGTGGCGCGCACGACATATTCGCTACGGCACTATTATATCTCCGAGATGATAGCGCGGGGCGTTGATGTTTACGACATCGCTCGGAATACGAGAACTTCTATCGCCATGATCGACAAGCATTATGGTCAGGTCAGCACCGAGCGCCGCAAGGATCAGCTTAGGCCTGATCATAAGGAATGGTGAGTAAGAGCGGATGCTTTGCGCACCGAACTCAGTCTGTTCGTTTTAGGAACCGAGCCGGCTTATTTTCCCGAGTTCCCGCGCTGTTCATTCGTACGATTAATCTTTCGCAGAACGACATGAATGGTCGATAGGAAAAAATAAAACATCCAGCTTAACCAGACGGCTGCATCGTAACCCGTTTTCTGTTTTTCATTATGATGTCTTATCCCGAAATTGTTAGCGATATTGAACAGATCGCTTTCGTCCTTGTGTTCGATAACAGTTTTCACCTGTGGACGAAGATATTCGAGTACGTCAGCCAGATCGCGAACAGCTTGCCGCCGATCATCAATACTTGACCCATGACGCCGATATTGAGCTATAGCCGTGTCAATGCGACCGCGAATATTTTCGTCCTTAGTTGGGGTGTCAGCGGCAAAAATCGCTTCGAAACCCTGTTCGGCCTTGTGCAGGACGTCACCGGTTTCCGATAATTCAAACTCCCCCTCATAAAGATCGAGAAGATCGTTGATTTTTTGACGGAAAACTCTTTCGCCCTCGTGCTTGTTAAAGGTTTCCCAGTGCATGCCGCAGTCGTTAAACGAGTGATACGTCCCATCAATCGGCTTTGACACAACTGAAAAGAGATATTCGATGACGTCCAATAAATCGTCTTCTGTGAAGAACGGGCATTTTTCCTCAATGGGCCAAAGTCCATCTTTTCGAAGCTTAAGCATCATGTCGAGATCGGGAGATAATATGAGACCGGGCACATCCCCTTGGTCGACGCAGTACCACCCAAGGTATTCATTGAAATAGCCTTCAGCTCGGATGTCGCGGAACAAACGAATGAACAAATCTCTGATGACCTCGAGCGGAAACCCCGCTGCATTCTTATTTTTTCCTGTTCTGACCGAGTAAAATTGCTTCGCCATGTGCAACTCCTTTGGTGCTCTAGATACACCAAATCCGCGCACTGTGTCTCCCACCTACAGAACTCTTCGCTCGCCCTTTTGGCAGACGGCTGTATCCGGGAAACACTTGCAACAGTTTCAGAAAGGACACAGAATGTCGCATCTTAAGGCCCTAAAGCTCACGTCTGCCGTACCTGTTCGCGCAACTGTCGATCCTGTACAGCGGGCGCGGGAAAAAATGATCGCAACGCTGACTGAGCAGAAGCAGATGGCAGAGGCGAAGATAGCCGGTCAGGCGTTCGCGCCCACACATACGGTTCGTCGTAAGAATGCCGAGGGGCAGCGCGTTGAGGTTGAAACCCTCAAGCGCGTCCGTCAGGGATGGTTCACGGATGCGACGGGCAAGGTCTTCTTCGTGCTGCGCTATGCGGGCAAGTCCATCGACTTCGCCAAAGACAAGAATGCCATCGAAGTCGGAGAACTGGTAACTCTTCCGGCGATCATCGATACGCTGGTCGACGCAGTCCGCGCAGGTGAGCTCGACGTACAACTGGCGGCTGCTGCTGCAGAGCGAGGCAAGATGCTGCGCAAAACGAGCTAAGCAACGCAATCCTCTTCAAGCTACATACGAACCCCATGAGATGGATACCATCTCATGGGGTTCGTGGTTCTGGCGATGGGTCCAAGGGAGCGTCAACGGCACGTGGTTCCCGCTCACCGCTGTCACGCTGCACTTCAGGTCTTGCCCGCATTCCTTGATATGTCTGTGCTTCTGCATGATTGCGCCGGATGCTGTCCCTTGCGCTGTTGCCCCCAGCCTAACGGCATTGCGTGTTTTGATCACCCTCCACTTCTTAGCTCGCTCTCTCAGGCAAAAGGCAGTTTTCTCCCGCCGGAACAGAAGCGGGAACTATATGCGAGAGCACCAAAAGAGATCGCGCTGCCACAGCGACAACGACAATCGCAAGAATATCGAGCAGGCAAGGATCGATCTCGCCCTGCTATTCATGACCGACCTACATGTGGGCGCGATCTCCTTCCATAAGCAAAAGGCCAAGGGATCATCTTTGGACCTTGTTTACGAGATAGGCGGGGTTGTTCACCGCCGAAGCTACCTGTCACCGTTGTCCTGGCGTGCGATCATGCTGTTTGCTCTCGACGAGGGCGAGAAAGTCACCGTTCACGAGATGGACCGACCGGGCCGATATCAGCGGCTCTTTCCGAGAACTTTAATGCACCGCCTGGACTGGCATGCAAGACTGGACGCGGATTTCCCGCCCGTTGCCCGCCTCTATGATCCGAACGGGTACGCCGTGATGTTGCTGACCCGCAGCCGTTTTTGCGGTCACGCTGTCGATACCCTACACAGTCTCGGAGAAGGCAAACCTGTGTTCCAGCCATTGTGGATTTCCGACATCATGGCGCTACGCCCGATGCTTGGCATCGAGTTCATTCGGGATGAGACCTTCACGGCCACTCTACCGATCAGCGCCTATATCAAGGCAGCGGCCAAGTCCGGGCGCATTCCCGATGCGCCTGAATTATCTGAATTGGACCTTTCCGGCGCTGTTCCGTCGCTCCCGTCGCCAGAGCCTGCGCAGGTCATCTCCCGCATCTTTGACCAGCAATGTCGAGAGCATCCACAGATGGAACAGCTCCGTGGGCGGACGATCTACGAGGATTACAAATTCTAGCCTCCGCCGCCTATGGTTTTGCTACGACAACTCGACCCGGACGACCCGATAGGCAGTTCCTCACAAAGTCGCGGCGATCCAGCAAATGTTCCGATCCCATCCGCAGGCCTTGAGCCCCGTACTTCGCCGCGATGACCTCGTTGCCCTTCTTCATTTTAGCTGTTGTATGGCGAAAATGGCTTTTACCGGAAAACTCCTTCAGCACGATGTTGTCGCAGCGATAAACCGTGCAACCTTGGCTGACGGCCTCCATGGCGAGCAACGTGTCCTCCCCAAGCCCGGTATGGGGTGGCGTAAGAATTTGGGGCCGACCCGAAAGCCGGAAGTTTCTGACGATAAACAAGCTGCCCTTGAGATCGTAATTACCGGAAAATATATGGTGGTCCCGATATATGACCGGATCAGCTGACCATATCGTGTTGTGTCCGGGCGGTTTTCCCGGATTGATTGGAAAGAAAAAGTCGATGTCGTCATACGCCCCGGAATCGTTTTTTGCCATCTCCGAAAAGAATGCTGCGCCGCTATTATGATTGGGACTATCATAGAGAATAGCATCGTCGTCCATGATGATTCCCCAAGGATGATCACTCGCATAAAATGCTTCCAGAGCAGCATTCCGATTGAGAACAACGGATTGCGCGGGCGCTTGAATTACACCACCGCCACGCGCCACTAGACGGCCGAGTTCTCGCGCATTCTTCAACGCAAGCGGTCCCCAGTTGGAGGCGATGACGTGAATAGGGATATCGGTCATCAGCTCCCACCAGCGTAGCTGCTTTTCAAGATCGAGCCGCCGCGAGTCCTGATGCTTTTGGTTGTTTGGCATAAAGGAGACGATGTACGCCGCGAAAAGACCGCCGGATGAATACGGCGTATCGGGGAATGTGACGGGTATGCTGCCGTAGGTTTTGTCGATTGTGGGCATTGGTAGACTTTCGTTTTGAGGAGAGTTTGTGGCGAGGCGTTTCCATCTATCTGACGTAGCCATCTGAACTGCCTGCCTCTTCCTCGAGGCTCAGTGGCCTTTTTAACATGAGCGTACGCAAGGAATTGAGGGCCTTGCCCGATTGTCGGCCAGCGAATGTCTCATCGATCAGAGTGATGCAGCGTTGCAGGCTATAGGCCACGGCGGAATTTTTTCCCTGTTGGGCCATGTCTGCTAGGCGGTTCGCCTGCATGATTGCGGAAAGCTCACTGTGAACGGCATGATTAGACACCATCATATTACCGATAGTATCCACTGCGGCTTTGGAAGGATCGTTACCCGGCATGAAATCGCCGTTAGTACATAGGTCGGCCAAAGGGCTGCGGTATGGAAACGGAGCGCCCGGATTAAACTCACCACCGCGGGCAGGAAGCGTATGATTGCTCAACCGAAAGCCGGTATCGGTTGCGACGAGGCCGGTGGTAATCTGACCGTTGCGCTGCGCAATCGCAAAACCAAGAGAGCTATCGAAGCTTACAGAAATATCCGTTCGCACATGTTTCCGCAAAGCACGTTGCAAGGCAGTCGCGAGAACCGCAAAGGTCGGCTGACTGGTGCCGAGGAAATGAATATGGGCGACGTGGTCGAACTTGCCCGCGTCGAGCATGTCGACAAACCTAGCAGCCCAAAACCACATGTCCAGTCTCGTATGGCCGCCGATCGCAAGCCCCTCAAGCGGCAGATCAGCGATTCCACCGCACCAGAGTTTCGCTTCCTTATGGTTCCGTCCCTGGTGAACTGACAGAAGGCGGAGGTCCGGGTTTGACCGGTTATCTTTGGCGAACCTCAGATTATCCATTGTTCGAGTTAGACATTCTTCAAACGATGTGACGCCGCTTTTCGGCACATCGAGACTACGGGTGGGAACGTCGAGAATAATACCAACATCGCAGCACCGCTCCTGCCAAAGAAGAACCTCTTTCCGAAATGACGCCTGAGAAGACTTTACTGCTCCGTTGATCAGCGAAAAGCCGCCGCTGTCCCCAACTACGAAACTCGCGCTGCGGTCGCGCTGGCCGATCATGTCGGGCTGCTTGTCCCCGACTGCGAAGGCAGCTGTGTAAAGAGCGTTGGGCCACGTAAAAAGTTTGCTCCCTGAGCCGAGAAAATCGAAATCCTTCGGCTTCACCTCATGAGGCAGTCGTGCCGATAGTTCGGCGGTTGCAGTCTTGACCGCGAAGTGCGCGTAATTTTGATTGGGCGCGGGTAGATAGAGGGCATAATCCGCCCAAAGTTTCGCAAAATCCATTGAGACGTTCCTTTTAGAGGAAGAGGGGAAGGCCGAGAGCTTTACTCTCGGCCCGTATAGATCACGCCTTGGAGGTGTTCTCACCAGCGTCGGCATCCGCTCCTGCAACGGCCTGCGGCTCCGGCCATGCGACGGGATCAAGCTTCATGATGTGCCGGTTCGAACGAACCATTTTTTGCAACGCCGAAGGAATGTGGATGCTGTAGTGGGCGAACTCAGTCTTGAACGAAATCACCAGCATGTCCGGGTCGATGGCCACACTGAAATCGCCATGGACCTCGACCGTTTTGATCGCTGCGGTGACTGCAAAGAAATCGTCAGGGCGAACATCAACGCGCGCCTTGCTGTTTACTGCGTCGATCTGGACCGCCTCTGTTTTTGAATAACCCGAAAACGAAAGTTTTTCGGCTTCTGCGGTGACCTTTACAGACATGTCGTTTTTCCGCATCTTTTTTGCGGACTGCGATACTGCATCCATCTTGTCCAGCAGCCCCCGCACAGAGCCGAGATCAATTTTTGGGGAGAAGACAGGATCGATGATCAGCGGGAGATTTCCCTGCTTCGAACGAACATGCTCAATTAGCAGCCCCACGTCCTTAAGCTTGTCGGCATCAAAACTTGCAGCAGGAGTCGTAAGTTTGATGCGCCCTACGCCTTCCGTCTCAGCCGCATCGGCCCACTCGAAATCGAAAGCGTCTTGCCTCGCGCCTGCAATGTTGATAGCAGCGCGGCGCCGTCCAAACGTCTGAAACTTGATGTGGCCTTCGACAGTGACATCCAGCAGGTCAAGCTTTGGCTCAACAACGATGACTACACTCGTATCTCTCAAAATCGGCGATACTGTCATTTTCCCATCAGGGTGGAACACATACTGGCGTGATGCCACGCGGCGCGCAGCATAGGCATCATTTGGATCATCTGTCTCCGGGTTCACGAGATGGTCGGTTTTCTCTTCGACAACTGCCTCACCGATCGCGAACAATTCCGCCAGGAAGCGAATTCGGGGATCCGCCAGCTTCAGCTGCGGGTAAATGAAGACCATAGCTTCCGGCGGCAATGACAATGGTTGCGTCACCATTGCATTTTCGTCTTCCCCCGGTTTGGTAACAGCAAGAACGATTTCACCCCGACCAATAAGAAGCCCTTCCCGACGGCTCGCCAGACGGTCTGATGAAAGTACGATCGACTTTAGCTTATCATCTACGATATTGCCGTTTGCGAGGGCCATCGCATTTATACCACCCTCGCGAATGACGATCTTGAGAAGATCGGTAACGCCTTTGGCGTCGTAGCTGACGTTGATCTGACCGCGTTCTATCCCAAGTTCCTTGCGACCCAGGGCGATTAGGCGCTGCCCCGCCGAAACGAGACGATTGAGCGTCTTGGAATTGTCGGTAGCTATCTTTTTGTTCGCGTCGGATACATCAAGCTTAAGGTGCCACGCTATGCCGTATGTCAGCGTTTCCTTTTTCTGCGGAAGCCCCAGGCCCGCCTCTTTAAGTTTTGTCTCGTAGAAGCTGTAGGTATGGAGTTGAGTGTCCATCACGATCATGGCAAATGTCTGCCGGGTCGCGTCCCGTTTTTTGTCGGCAAATGTGATGGCTTCACCGGCACAGGTCTTGGTGGCTTCATGCCAAGTATTAGCGTCGGCAGCACCTGGAGCAGACCCAAGCGATGGAATATTCGGTAAGGCGAGCTGGACATCAGGTTTGTACGCTGCTGCAATAGCGACATCGGATGTCGAAGTAAGAGTTTTGGAGTTCGTAGACATAATTCACCCTTCAATCGAAAGGTGAGCCGAGGCATTTTGCGTTTGCGCACAACAGCTCACCCCCGGAGTTAACCGGTGTTGGTGAGCCGCATCGCAGAACGGTCTCTTGTTGGTGCCGCCTCTATACTGACGGTTCCTATCGTTGCCGATAGCCCTTTGAAGGGGACAGATTTCTCATTCCATACGAATGGAAATTTAACTGTTTTTTTGAACCGCGCCCCTCTCGGAGCTGCACCTGCCTGCTCCATGATGCTGGACGAAACCGACTTAACCTGCTTCAAACAGGAAAGTTGCCCGAAGGCCGCAACATGGATTGGTTTCAGGGCTGCCGCCCTTTTCCACTTACTGCTCTTGTTGTGGAGCAGTCTTCCGGCTGGCAATAAGCCGGAACCACGATGGGCTTTAGATGGAGTAAACCTAGATAATTGTCAATGGAGATAATCAATATATAATTGATTTTTTGAATTATTATGGAAAATTCAGCCATATGTTCCTCTAAGAGGAAGTTTCAGCAAGAGAAGTGTGCAGAATGGCTTTTATTAGGTGGGGTTTAATAGTATTGATGTTTGATCATCTATGATCTTGCTTCATTAAATGCTTGCATATCATTTTAAAGATGTCTTCATCTCCACTGAACCTTATCATCTAATGGTAGAATTCCATTGCCGCTCTTGAGAAGCAGCAGGATTTTTAGACATGCAATGCGCGCAAATGCAACGTAGGCGTGGCCACACGGATTTACGCGTATCTATAGTTCAATGCTTCATAAACTGGCTGACGAGCACGACCTGATCGCCGTCGAACGAAAAGGTTGCCATTTCCTTTGTGCAATAGCCAGCAACGCCAGCAGCATCATGAACGGGCCGGAAATCTGTTGTCCCTGCTTTGGTCAGAACATTCCATTTGCGTGCTGTCAGGAGCGGAAGGTCAACCGTCAGGCTGTCTGGGAACCTGAGCAGTCCGTGGGCGTGTATGTTCGTCTTTGCATGCTCGATGAAAAAGACACCGTTCGTGCGCCTATCGATCGAGTATGTGTGGAACTTATGCCCGCAAATTTCCCGATCCATCATGCCGCAGAACTTGCCGATGAGCCTCGTCATTTCCGCTATTTCACCGATGTCGTTGATAACCAGGGTGACGAATGCATTTGGTTCCATCTGCTCAACGAATTCTACATAACTGTCTCTTAGCCGTTGACGCCGCGCCTGATTGTTCTGTGTCATGCCATCTCCTTGCTGCTCCTTCAGCAGCGACCGTTGATAAATAACTGAGTTATTTATGCCTCAGCAGCACACGGCGGCGCGCTGGGAAGGTTTTCGAAGGAGGATGTTATGGGACAGGATGTCGAGTTGCTTGAGATGCTATATCAACGGCTATCAGACGCCGGATTGGTGCAAAGCAAGGCGGAATTCTCAACTGAGCTGTTGGGCAAAGGTGCGAGCTACCTCACCTCAATGAGTGCGCGCGACCGACAGGTTCCTGAAGCTGTATTACGTTCGCTGCTTGAACGCCTTGAGCTTGATACCAAGTCAGCAGATCATCGCATCATTGAGCTTGAGGCAGAACATCTGCTGTTCCGGGCTCAGCAGTATCAACGGAAACTGGTTCTCCAACTGCTCTTTGAACGGTTCTCGACGGACAAGCCAAGGGGGAGCCTTTATGCCCGCGTCTGGTTGTCTGCGTTGCAGCCCTTGCTGACATCAATCGGCCTCTATCGCATTCGACACGCGGCAACCATGAAAATTCCACACCGCGCTGTCTGAGACGAATCTCACAGTCTTTCCCACATCTATGATCGTATTGGCGAAACTGTTCGGCTGATAGGCCGGATATGCCGCCACCTTCATTGGCTCGTCCCGGTCGTTGACACAATTGAACTGAATGTTCTTCAACGGAACCTGATCGCGGTTGGCCACGTAAAAATCAGTCCTGCCGTCGTTGACGTTGCGTTTAACGCGCAGCTCAATCTTGTATGGCAATGGCGTGACGAACGTTGCGTCTTTCGGCCAGCATTCCATGAGGTTCGGATCACTCCGGTAGCGTTTGAAATCGGTGGGTGTCGCCACAAGCGTCGTCTTGCCGTATCCAGTATCAAGCTGCGCCAACCGGCCAAACCCGCCGTTGAGCAGCTTGGCGACCGGCTCGCCGTTATCGTGAAAGATGCGACACGCTACGTTGGCAGAGATCATTGGGTCTTTGCCAACATTCGTGATGCGGACAGCGCCGGTCGCGCTACCGTTATTGCGCAATATCTCTATCTTGATCGGCACGTTTTCAGTGAGCTTGTACGTAGGCAGATCAAGCGCCCAAAATCTGAAGGTCGCTCCGAGAATATAGGAAAGCCCAATGAGCCCGACGACAATCAACCAGGAATATGCGCCAAGTCCCGCCCACGCGGTCACGCGGATTGCAATGACGCCGCTGACAAATAATGCCAGGAGGATCACGACATAGAACGAGCCGAACATGTAAGAGAACGAGCCACCACCTGCCCACGTGGACAGAACGACCAGAGCGAAAACAATCAGATGAGTCATGCTTCACCTCACAGCAAATCGACGGCGGCTTTCATCATGTCGTCCCGAACATCGATATAGCGTTGAGTGGTGGTGAGGTTACGGTGACCGGCGAGCGTCATGATGACCTTAGGACTGACCCCGGAATGCGCAAGCCGGGTGATGAACCAGCGGCGACCGCTATGCGAGGTCGCCCCCTCAAGCCCGGCCAGCTTGTAAATCTGTCCCATCAACTGGCAGAGTGTGTTTGCAGAAAATGGCGTACGTTTCTGTGTAAGGAGCAACGGCGCGTCAGCATCTCCGCTTTCGGGCCGATCCATGCTGAACCGCTCTATCTCGCGTCGCAGCCGTTCATTCAAAAAGACCGTCCGAGCATGGCCGCCTTTGGTGATTTCAGCCCGAAGCCGCAGTTGCTCCCGAACCTCACGTTCACCGTCGAAGACATCGCGCATGGTTAGCGCCGCAATTTCACCTACACGCAAGCCTGCGAGATGGGAGAGCATCAACGTCAGCCTATTGCGCCCGGCATGTTTCATCTGCGCGACGACAGCCAGTACCCGTTTGAATTCTGTTTCCGTTAAAACCCGAGCTTGCTTCACCTAAACCTCACAAAAAGCAGCGTTTACATGCCATTCGTTATGTTGCCGATGACACGGAAGGGCGAGCAGAGATTGTGCGGAGGACATTGCTCTACGGATCCAAGAGTTTAGTAGGGCTAAGGACTGAAACCTCAGAAAATGTGCATTAAATTATAT
This sequence comes from Rhizobium sp. Leaf262, assembly GCF_001422245.1. Lineage (GTDB taxonomy): Bacteria > Pseudomonadota > Alphaproteobacteria > Rhizobiales > Rhizobiaceae > Agrobacterium. The sequence continues at coordinate 223,562 of NZ_LMMM01000012.1, read as the reverse complement.
TTAGATGGACAAATCAGGCTGCCGTTCTGTACCAAATTGACAAGCTTCGCGGATAAGTAGCATTTGGGGGATGCATGCCATATTTTTACGAAAATCTCGATGAAGATCGCTTTCAGCGATTAGCTCAAGCCGTACTGACGACCACATTTCCCAACGTCCAGTGTCTTCCGGTAAAGCAACCCGACGGTGGGCGTGATGCCTTTTTCCCCTACTACCTTAACGGCAAGCAAGAATTTTATGTATTTCAGGTCAAGTTCTCTCGCGCACCCAACACAAAGAGCGAACGTGAGGCCATCGAAGCTGTAATAGCAACAGAGGGCGAAAAGGTTGAAGCTCTAAAGAAAAAGGGAGCGACTGCTTATTATCTAATCACGAACGTGGCTGGCACCGCTCATCCTGACGTAGGTTCGATCGACAGAACTAACGTTGCCCTAAGTGCGGCGTTTGGGATCCCAAGTTACTGTTGGTGGCGGGATGACCTTGATAGCCGAATAGATGCGAATGGCTCGATAAAATGGAGTTATCCCGACATAATAAAAGCTTCGGACTTAATTCCGGTTCTTCTAGGAGGCTTGTGGGGAAGTCAGTCAAGAGAGCAGGCGCTTAAGTCTTATCTTGCGATACAGTATGCAAACGAGGCCGAGGTTAAATTTAAACAAGTGGAGCTTCAAAATAAGCTTCTTGACCTTTTTGTTGACGTTCCAGTGGCGCCTATAAATCAACACGAAGATAGAAATTTTATATATTCCAATATCAGGGCTGGAGTTCTTGTAGCGCAACACGAATTTGTTGAATTCGAAGAGGGGGAAATTGAGTACGCCGAAGATGATGATGGGCCAGTTTATATAAGACATGGCCGACGTTCGCTATCGGCATCATCACTTCTATTGAATTCAACTGTCGATAATAACTGTATCGTTTTGGAGGGCGCTCCGGGGCAAGGCAAATCGACAATCACGCAATACATATGCCAAGTTAACAGGATTAAGTTGCTGGGAAAAGCAGCTGAACGGGAGTTTGTGGACAAAGCCCATCTTGCGGCTCCCACTCGATTTCCTTTTCGAGTGGATCTACGCGACTATGCAGCTTGGCTTGGAGGCAGGAATCCCTTCACCAATGAGTCCTTTAGCCCGCCTAGTATCTCACTCGAAGCTTTTATCGCCGCCCAGGTCGAATTTCTTTCTGGTGGCCATGAATTTTCGGTTGCGGACTTGGTTACGTTTATGAAAAACGGCCACGTATCCGTTGTTCTCGATGGCTTCGATGAAGTCGCCGACATTCCCACTCGCCGAAAAGTTGTTGAGGAAATATCAAAGGCGGCGATCAGGCTTCAAACGCATCAAAAAGACATACAATTCATGGTCACCAGCCGGCCCGCAGCGTTCGCGAATTCGCCTGGGTTTTCGTATGAGGCATGGAACCACTTTGAGCTTCAATCAATGACCCAGGCGCAGATACGCGAATATTCCGGAAAATGGATGAATGCTAGGAGATTGCCCGCTAAGGAAAAGTCTGAATTCAGCAAACTTTTAAACGAAAAGTTGGAACAGCCGCATATGCGGGATCTCGCTCGTAATCCAATGCAGCTAGCGATCCTCTTAGCGCTAATTCACACTCGCGGTCTTTCTCTGCCCGATAAAAGAACGGCGCTATACGATAATTATATGGAGCTTTTCTTTAACAGAGAAGCCGAGAAATCTCGTGTGGTTCGCGAGCACAGAGATCTGTTAATTGATATACATCGGTACATTGCTTGGGAGCTGCATACTTCGGCGGAGCAGGGCGGCAGCGACGGTAGCGTCAGCGAAGCGGAGCTGAGAGCGGTACTAGTGTCATATCTCCAAAAAGAAGGACATGACGGGTCTCTAGTTGATAGGCTTTTCGTAGGTATGATCGAGCGAGTTGTCGCTCTCGTTTCTCGAAAGCAAGGATCTTACGAGTTCGAGGTCCAGCCACTGAGAGAATATTTTGCGGCAAGGCACCTCTATGAGACGGCCCCTTACTCGCCCCCTGGTAAGGAAGTAGGAGGCACTAAGCCGGATCGATTTGAGATCTTGTCTCGGAATTTCTATTGGCTCAATACGACGCGGTTCTATTGCGGGTGCTACAGCCGTGGAGAGCTGTCTTCTCTCGCTGATGGTCTTGAAGAATTATCTCGGCACGGTCTTTACGAGCTTATATACCATCCAAGAAATCTCGCATTGATGCTTCTCGGAGACTGGGTGTTCAGTCAGCAGCCTTTGCTTGTAAAGCGACTAATAAAGTCTCTATTTGAACCCCGCACTCTGAAGATTGTGATCTCAGGAGCTATGCGCGGCCGAGGGGAGCCGATAGCGCTACCTGATAAGTGTGGCCGTCTGGATCTCGCCGAGGGTGCATTAGAAGCCTTATCGCTCAAATCCAGCGAGGAAGATAGGCAAGCTATCCTCCAGATATATCGGGCAAACACTTCTGATCAGGAGCGGCTCGAATGGTGGCTAAAGCAAGTCAATGGTGCTGGCTTTGATTTAAAGGGATGGCTGGAGGACGGCCGTTTATTAGCGTTGCTTGGAACCGTTTCACATGAGAAGATCAGAGAATATTTGGACGGAAATGAGGCCGTTGCAGTCTCCTCCCTACTCGAGGTGAACCGGCTAGATATCCTGCACAGTTCCGATGTTTGGTTAGACGCTTCTATTTCTCTAATAATCTCTGGCCACTTCATGTCGGGCCTTCAGCCGTTCCATCGGAGTCCGCCTTCGGATCTCAGTTACCTTCAGGGGCTGATATCCCCATACCTATTCCACAAGGTATTTTCTGAGCATAAACAAGCTGACATTATCCAAAGCCTTTCACGTTCCTATGGGATATCGATAGCGAAGTTGTCTTCCGACGGTCTGTCTCGTTCTTCCAAACTATTGACGCTCAGGAAGACGATCGAAGTGGCGGTAGAGCTTCTTGTGAACAATAAGAAGAGTTGGAGCTCTGAGCTTCTACCTTGGCAGCAATACGTCGATAACTTCAGGCAATTTCTAGGTAACAGTTGGGCACTGCGAACTCTTTGCGTGATTTCAGCTGGTATTAGGTCTACGACGGAATTGGGCGCTTGGAGCGATCAGGCATGGGTTTTTGATGAGAGGTTTTGTGAACGTATTCGTTTCGCTCGATTGAAGGCTGGCAATATCCAGTGGTGGAAGGCTCAGTTCGAGCAAATCTCCGCCGACGTGGAAGAGCGGCGTACGATGCTCCTCACTTTTGTTGCTTGGGCATCGCCGAAAACTATGCTTGCCTTGGCCTCAGAAATCTCAAGCGTTTTGGATGATATGTCGGATGAGGACTGGAGTCTGCTTCTCAAGGCGTTCCGCCAAGTAAATGCGATCACGGGAAAGACGAAAAGCGTCATCGCAGGGACATTGCCGATACCGACAGACTTAGTTTCTACACGTTATCTAGCGGTGTTAAACATTCGGGGATCAGACGAATATAAATCGGAAATATATCTCAAGTTTGGCCGGTCATATTCAGGTAAGGAGGCTTCAGTGCTAACCGCATTTGCGACGACAGCGCTGAAGCTGGCTAGAGACGCGAAGATCGACTGGGATGAAGCTTTATCCCAGGCAAGGAAAGCATACGGCGAAGGCGCACAGCTCTTTGAGCACGTGCTGGACCCAATTGATCCGCCGCTGTCTGCAGCCAAGCAAATCTGTACGGACGCGTGTTCTTACCCCCAGTTCATCGTACGACGGGCTCAAGGTGTGCTAGCTGCACAAGCTGGAGTAGAGACGGTGAAACTCAAAGACGCATCGGAAGACGGACATTGGTTTGACGAGTGGTTGCCCAGCTTTGAAATGTAGGGAAGACATGACACCGATATAGCACGCCGTTAGCGCACCGCTCATATGCATCAAAGAAAACAACTGGTTGTATCAGTAGCTTCCAGTTGAAAATCCGCGTGTCGGTGGCCCGAAATCCGCCTTCGGGCACCATTTTTCTTCTTCGAATGTCTGATGTCAGGTCAACCGCACGTTAGCGTGGGGACGCAACGTTCTCCAGTTCGTGTGGCGCTCATGCCAACTGTCGCCGATCGTTGTCGCCAGAACCGTTACGCAAATGGTTATTCTGCGTATACTTCGCCAGCGGATGTGATGATCTGCCATTTGCCGTCGATGTTGTTCATGGAAAGCAGGCGGCTGTCGTCGGGGAGGACGGAGCCAATTTGGACGAGGAACATGCCGGATTTGTCTTCGATTAGCGCACGTCCGTTGGAGACGTGGAGGAGTTTGAAGCGGGTGCCGCCGGGGAAGGGTTGGGATTTGCCGTCGCCGTTGGCGTTTCGGGCATCTCCTGCCGCTTGTACGGTTGCCGTCGTCAAGGCATCAATGTCGTTGCGGGTCGCGTCGGTGCGGCCTTCTGACGTCAGGCCCTCTTCGATATGCGGGATGACGGCATCCACGCCGCCGCCTGCGCGCTGAGGGACGTGTTTCAACGCTTCCCAGCCTGCACCGCTCATGCCGAATTTTTCAGGATTGAAGAATACGTACCAGGGCAGGGCTGCTGCGGCTGCCGCGATTACGACGAGGCCGCCCGTCAGTACGCGGTCGAAATCGCGGATGGAGCGTCTCTGCCTGGCCTCGCCGGACTCGGTATTGGTCTTTATTTGCATGAATTTCATCGTCAGGGCCCCCGTCGCTGTATCGGCGCTGGCTGGTTGTTGACCGGTGCGTTTCTCAATGCGTTGGCGAGTTCGGCATAGGCATCGATGACGGTAGGGTCGCCGGGTGATTGCTTGAGAACGTCGTAGACGAAAGGCACCTGCTTGACGGCCATGTCGAGCTCTGCATCGACGCCGGGACGATAGCCGCCGATGAGACGCAGGTCCTTGGTCTCTTCGTAGTTGTGAATGAGCGACTTCAGCCGCGACACCAGCTTTTGCTGATCTGGCGTCCATGCCTTGTGCGACAAACGCGAAATCGAGGCGAGCGGATTGATCGGCGGATATCGGCCCTCATCGGCAAGCGAACGGTCGAGTACGATGTGCCCGTCCAGAATGCCACGCGTCGAGTCGGCAATCGGGTCGTTGTGATTGTCGCCGTCCACCAGGATGGAGATGATGGCGGTCACCGTTCCCGTGCCCTCTTCGCCGGGGCCGGCACGTTCCAAGAGGCGGGGCAGTTCGGTGAAGACGGATGCCGGGTAGCCGCGCGCAATCGGCGGCTCGCCTGCGGCAATCGCCACTTCGCGGATGGCATGGGCAAAACGGGTGATACTGTCGGCGATGAAGAGGACGTTTTCGCCCTTGTCGCGAAAATGCTCGGCCACCGTCATGGCCACCAGCGGCGCCATCTTGCGAAGCATTGGGCTTTCATCGCTGGTCGCGACGATGGCGATGGATTTCTTCATGTTGTCACCGAGTGTGTCCTCGATGAATTCGCGCACTTCGCGGCCACGTTCGCCGACGAGCGCGATGACGACCTTGTCGAAGGCATCCGCGCGGGCCAGCATGGACAGCAGCGTGGATTTACCCACGCCCGATCCGGCGAAAATACCAAGGCGCTGGCCCAAACAAAGCGGCGTGAAAATGTCGATCGCCTTGACGCCGGTGCGGAAACCGGTGTCCACACGGCTGCGCGTCATAGATGGTGGCGGCAGCGTCATGACGGAGCGTTTCTTCGGCCCCTTCATCAACGGGCCCTTATTGTCGATGGGCTTGCACAGCGAGTTGATGGTGCGTCCGCACCAGCTATCGTCGGGCTCGACCCGGAATTCGCCCTCGCGCAGAACGATGTCGTTGACGCCGATGGGGTCGCCCGGTTCGATGGGGCAGACATAGATCAGGTCAGGCTCGACACGCACCACTTCGCCCAGATGCAGGCCGGTTTCGCTCTTGTGCACCACGAATTCGCCGAGACGGACATGGGGTGAAAGGCCGCTGACGGTGTAGTGACCGGCGGCGATGGTTCTGACCCGTCCGCCACGCGCAAGCGGCGTGCCGGATGCGACCTGTGTTTCCACCATCTGCGCCAGAGCGTCGAGTCTGGTGAAGATGTTGGCAGGCGGCGCAAGCACAGGCTTCATCAAGGCCTCTGGCAGGGTGTCGATCTCGGATTCGATCTGGGTTTCCATTTACGTCACGCGCCGCTTACTGGCCGCCGCCCAGAGTCCGGATGGCCTGCGAGAAGGAATCTTCTGTCGACTTCATCAGCGACGAAATGCCTTCGAAGGCGCGATTGACCTGCACCAGCTGCGTCATCTGACTGATGGCATTGACGTTTGACTGCTCGACATAACCCTGAACAACGCCGACGGCGCCGCTGTCTACCACGGGCTGTGGGGCTTCGGAGAAGATGACGCCGCTATTTTCGTAGCGCACGAAGCCCTTGTTGGCATCGGCAGTGAAGAGGCCGAGCTGGGCGACAGTGGCGCCATTCTGAAGAATGCGCCCATCAGAGCCGACGGTTGGTTCACCGGCTGCAGGGTTGAGCTGGATCGGCGCGCCGCCTGCATCCAGAACCGGGTAGCCCTGCGTGGATACGAGTTCACCAGTGATGCCCATGGAAAAGCGGCCATCGCGGGTCATGACCTGACCCGCAGGCGTGTTGATTGCAAACCAGCCGTCGCCCTTGACCGCAAAATCGAAGGAGTTGCCGGTACGGATCATTTCACCATTGCGGGTGGACAGATAGTCGCTGCCCTGTGTCACGAAAGCGATGTCAGCCTTGAGATCATTGCGCGTCTGGCTCATCACCTGGTCGAACTTCACTTCCGTACCGCGAAAGCCGACCGTATTCATGTTGGCAATGTTGTCTGCGATGGTGGTGAGACGACGTTCCAGTGCGATCTGGGAGGATATGCCTACGTAAATACCAGACTGCATGTCGGTCTCCTGTCCATGACTTCAAGAAAAGGCGCACTGGTGACACGGCAACCTCATATTCCTCCCGAAACTAGTCATGCTTGCTTGTGCGAAGCTTTTGAACGGCAGCTTATAAAGGAATGATGGCGGCAGGCTTCTGCAGGGGGCGCAATATGTTGCATTTGCCATGGCGGAAAGACGGCAGCGCGAAACCGCGTTCGCAAGCCAGCCTCGCACAAGGCATGTCGCCTATCCCTTGCAATGCGAAATTGGCATCAGACGCGAGCTTCAGATGAACATTATTATCGGACTAGTCATTACCTTCGGCTGTATCATCGGCGGTTACATGGCCATGGGCGGTCACCTGGACGTGCTTGTCCAGCCGTTCGAGCTTGTCATCATCGGCGGCGCCGGTATCGGTGGCTTCATTATGGCCAACCCGATGAAGGTCGTAAAAGACAGCGGTAAGGCCATCGGTGAGGCGTTCAAGTTCGCGGTGCCGAAAGAGCGCAATTATCTCGATGTGCTGGGTGTTCTCTACTCGCTGATGCGCGATCTGCGCACGAAGTCGCGCAACGAGATCGAAGCTCACATCGACAACCCCGACGAATCCTCGATCTTCCAGACGGCACCTTCGGTTTTGAAGAACAAGGAACTGACCTCGTTCATCTGCGATTATGTCCGTCTGATCATCATCGGCAACGCCCGCAGCCACGAGATCGAGGCGCTGATGGATGAGGAAATCGAAACAATCCTCAACGACAAGCTCAAACCTTATCACGCGATCACGGCCATGGGTGACTCGTTCCCTGCCATCGGTATCGTCGCCGCCGTTCTCGGCGTTATCAAGGCCATGGGCAAGATCAACGAATCGCCTGCGGTTCTCGGCGGCCTCATCGGCGCGGCGCTCGTGGGGACCATGCTCGGCATCATTCTGTCCTACTCGATCTGTAACCCGCTGACGTCGCAGATCAAGATCGTCCGCACCAAGCAACACCGGCTCTACATCGTCGTGAAGCAGACGCTCATCGCCTATATGAACGGTTCGGTTCCGCAGGTTGCGCTTGAATATGGCCGCAAGACGATTTCAGGCTACGAGCGTCCGTCGATCGACGCCGTGGAGCAGGAAATGATGAACCCCGGCGGCGACCAGAAGGCGGCTTGATGATGGCGAATGCTGCACAATCAAATGTTACGCCCATGGAGCCCGCTCTTCTGGCCAAGCTGACGGGTGGTCTGGGTGACAGCAAGAGGGTTGCCAAGATCGGTGCGGATATCGGCCAGATCTATAGCCACTTTCTTCCGGATATCTTTCACAGCGAAACCGGCATTGCCATCGATGTCGATTATCTGGGTTGCGAGTCCGGTCTGATGACCGACCTCGTACAGAAGCTCGGCAAGGATTTTGCCGTTGCAGACTGCTCGCTTCGCAACTGGTGCCCCAATTTTCTGATGGCGACCGGTACGGCCTTCATCATGGCTTTGATGGAGCGCATGCTGGGCGCGGCACCCGATACGATCATGGAGCCGGAGGTTCGGGCGCTGTCGCAGATCGAGCTTGATCTGGCTGCACTCGTCATGGGGCGTCTGGGCGATGTGCTTCGTTCGGCCGTCAACGCGCCCGGTGGTTTTGAAGCAACCATCGATCCGCCCTTCAACGGCAATGGCAAGACGATTTTCGAAGAGGCGATTTCCGCTCAATTCGGCATGCTGATCCGCCTGAAGGTAGAAATCGGCAAGGTTGCGTCTGAATTCGCTCTGGTCATTCCGCAGCGTACGCTGCTGAAGACGACCATTGTTGCGCCCAAGCCATCGGCACAGGCGCTGAAGAAGCAGGAAGAATGGATGGAGATGATCTCCGAACAGGTGAAGCGTTCGCAGGTTACGCTGGAAGCGAAAATACGACTTCAGAGTCTGACTTTGAAGACAATTTCGCGACTGGTGGAAGGCGACGTCATTCCCTTCCGCGACGTTCGACAGGATGACATCTGCGTCGAGGTCAGCGCCAATGGTGCAAATATGTACAACTGTGAATTCGGGCGGGCGGGAGACAGATACACGGTTCGCGTGAAAAACAACGTCAGTACCGACGACGAAATTCTTAGACATTTGATGGGTTGAATGCCGGACACGCCTATTCGAAGGCATGGGCAGCTTGACGCAAGTTTCAAAGGGAATAATTAGCGCATGGCTACGAAAAAGACACCAAAACCCGAAGATGATTTGATGGCTTCGCTGGATGATACCGGCGATCTGGATCAGGCAATCGGTGATCTGCGCGGTGTGCTGAAAAGCGATTCGGAAGGGTCGCTTTCGGACTTCGGCGATTTCGGCGACTTTGGTTCTACCGCCGTCGAGCCGGCAGCGAGCGACGACCTGGGTGCATTCGGTGGCGGAATGGACAGCTTCGGCATGTCCGATTTCGGCTCCAGCGCCGCTACGGTTTCCGCTTCGCCATCACCACTCGGCAGCGGTCTGTCGGACAATCTCGATCTGATCATGGACATCCCAATCGATGTTCAGATCGTACTGGGCACCAGCCGCATGCTGGTGTCGGGCCTGATGGGCCTGGAAGAAGGCGCGACGATCGCTCTTGAGCGCAGGATCGGCGAGCCGGTGGAAATCATGGTGAACGGCCGCTGCATCGCACGCGGCGAAATCACCGTGCTGGAAGATGACGATACACGCTTTGGTGTGAAGCTGATCGAAGTAATGAGTACGAAGAAGACCTAATCCCTGTGGGGACGGAGAGGAAAGACCATGATGGACTTTGAGGATTTCGGTAACCCAATCGCTGGGAAACCGTTGTCTCAGGCTGATAAGGCCGCCGCCGTACTTCTGGCGATGGGAAAAGGCGTGGCCGGAAAACTCCTCAAGTTTTTCACCCAGGCCGAGTTGCAGACCATCATCAATTCGGCCCAGACACTTCGGGTTATTCCGCCAGACGAGCTGGCACAGATCGTGGCGGAATTCGAAGACCTCTTCACCGAAGGCACTGGCCTCATGGACAATGCCAAGGCCATCGAAAGCATTCTTGAAGAAGGTTTGACACCTGAGGAGGTCGATGGTCTTCTGGGCCGCCGTGCGGCATTCCAGGCATATGAGACCTCGATCTGGGATCAGCTGCAGGATGCCGATCCGCAGTTCATCGGCAAGTTCCTGATGCGCGAGCACCCACAGACCATCGCCTACATCCTCTCCATGCTGCCTTCGTCTTTCGGGGCGAAGGTGCTTTTGACCATTCCCGACGAGCAGCGCGCCGACATCATGAACCGTACGGTCAACATGAAGGATGTTAGCCCTGCCGCCACGCAGATCATCGAAAAGCGCGTCATGACGCTGATCGCCGAACTGGAAGCCGAGCGCAATGCGGCAGGTTCGACGAAGGTCGCCGACCTGATGAACGAACTCGACAAGCCGCAGGTCGATACCCTGCTCAGCTCGCTCGAAACGCTCAGCAAGGAATCGGCCAACAAGGTCAAGCCGAAGATCTTCCTGTTCGAAGACCTTCTTTACATGCCACAGCGCAGCCGCGTTTCGCTGCTCAACGACGTCTCGGCAGATATTCTCACCATGGCGCTGCGTGGCGCCACCACCGAGATCAAGGAATGTGTCCTGTCGTGCATCAGCCCGCGCCAGCGCCGCATGATCGAATCGGATTTGGCCGTGCCGACAGCATCGCTCAACACCCGCGAGGTGGCGATTGCCCGCCGCGCGGTTGCCCAGGAAGCCATCCGTCTGGCCAATTCGGGTCAGATATTGCTGAAAGAGACCGCACCCGCAGATCAGCCAGCCGCAGCCTGATATCACAGTCAGGGATAAAAGCTGTGTGGCAGCCAAGGCGCGCTTGCCGGGTGGAAACTACCCCTGTACTTTACCATTAACGGCCCGCCGGATCCGGCGGGCCTTTTCTATTGAGGGGACGTGTCTTGTCCGACGAAGACAAAGACAGTAAAACAGAAGAACCAACAGAGAAAAAACTACGCGACGCGGCGGAAAAGGGAAATGTTCCCTCCTCGCAGGAAGCGTCGTTGTTTGCCTCCACGCTTGCGTTTTACATCTATCTCGTTTTCTTCGTCCCCGATGGCGTCAAGAGGCTGGGGGAGACGCTCGAGGATATCCTCGATCGCCCTGAGCAATGGCGGATGAACAACGCGGCCGACATGATTTCGCTTGGTCTGCATCTGGCCAAGGAAATAGCGGCGATGCTGTTGCCTGCCGCCATTCTTTTCATCCTCTTCGGTCTGGCGCAGTCGTTCGTACAGAACCTGCCCCAATTCGTGCTCGACCGAATCACGCCGAAATTCGAGCGCATATCGCCAGTTGGTGGTTTCAAGCGCATCTACAGCGCCAACGGCATGGTCAATTTCGGCAAATCGCTGTTCAAGGTGGTCGTCGTCGCCATCATCATGGTGATGGTTCTCAAAGCCGACTACTACCGGCTACTCGATGCACTGGTGACCGATCCGCATGCCATGATGTTTACCGGCTACGAAATCCTCAAGAAGATGGTGATCGTGGTGCTGTTTTCGACGGGAATTTTGACCGTCGCCGACTATTTCTGGACCAATTATAAGTGGCACAGCGATCAGCGCATGTCCAAGCAGGAAATCAAGGACGAATACAAGCAATCGCAGGGCGACCCGGTGGTCAAGGCCCGTCAGCGCTCGATTGCACGCGACCGCGCACGACGCAGAATGATCGATGCCGTGCCCAGAGCGACACTCGTCATCACCAACCCAACCCACTACGCCGTCGCGCTTCGTTACGTGAAGGAAGAAAGCGATGCTCCGATCGTCGTTGCCAAGGGGCAGGATCTGATCGCGCTCAGGATCAGAGAGATCGCAACGGAAAGAGGAATACCGATTTTTGAAGACGTGCCGCTTGCCCGCTCCATGTTTGCGCAAGTCTCGGTCGATAGTGTCATCCCGTCAGTATTTTATAAGGCCGTGGCTGAACTTATTCATAAGGTTTACGCCGCACGCCAAAACAAAAGACGGGTAAACTGATCAATATGAAAAAATGCTCATATTCGGCTGAACGGGAAGAAATCTTGGCTCGCGCAATCAGCCCTGTGGCTGCCGAGCTTCGTTTAATCGATGCGGGAGACCTGATCTCCTTTTTAAAATTCGAGTCCTATAGCTCCCTGTCGGATCTCGTCGATTCGGCAGCTGAACTGTATTTCCATCCGGGCACGGTCTATTTCGGCATCGGCGGCGATTATAAACTGGATTGGGACACCTATCCGACCATCACGCTCGATCTGGAAATCAAGCCGAAGGGTGTCACCATCTACGCACAGTTGCTGCTGGAGAAGGACCGCGCCGGGATCAACATCAACTACATCAACTTCCAGAATCCATCCAACGACCCGAACGAGAATACCGCGTTTCTGGCCGACAGCCTGCGCCATGCAGCCTTCAGGCGCGCGAGCGACGCGCCGGTCAGCAACACCACGCACTGATCCAACGCAACAGACCGTGAACGCTGTCACGATTGAAGTCGCACACTCCCGACACAAAACAAGACGCCACCGGCAATCCGAATGATCGCCGATGGCGTCCTGTTTGCGTCAGATGGTCTTTCCGAGAATATAGCTCGACAACCTGTCTGCCGCGTCCTCGATCTGGGCGGGGTTGCGCAGGAAGCAGGCTCGCAGGAACAGTTCGCCACCCGCACCGAAGGCTGTGCCGGGTGCAAGGCCGACGCCAACCTTGTCGACAATGTCGAAGGCAGCCGCGCGGCTGTCGGTGACGCCATCGATTTTCAGAAACGCATAGAGAGCGCCATCGGGCTTCAGCGTCTCGACCCGGTTGGTGGCGATCAGCGCATCGCACAGAATGTCGCGTGATCTGGCGGCGCGGGCGAAGTTCTGGCGAATGAAATCATCGCCGTGATCGAGTGCGGCAATCGCCCCGCGCTGCATGAATTGCGCGACGCCAGATGTCGAATACTGGATGAGATTTTCGATGATCTGGCCGATTTCCGGCGGAGCAACCAGCCAGCCGACCCGCCAACCGGTCATCGACCAGTTCTTCGAGAAGGAATTGGCAAACACGATCCGGTCACCCTCTTCCATGATGTCGAGGAACGATGGAGCGCGTGTGCCGGCATAATGATAGAGCGCATAAATTTCGTCGGCGATGATCCAGAGATCGTGCTTGCGCGCAAGCGCCAGTATATCGCGCAGGTTATCGAGCGTCGCCGTCCAGCCTGTGGGGTTGGACGGGGTGTTTATGAACAGGGCCTTGGTTTTCGGCGTGATCGCCCGCTCCAGCTTGCCGACGTCGATATCCCATTTGCCGTGCGTGAAATCGATTCCCACGGGAACAGCTTTCGCGCCTGCGACGCCGATGGCAGCGACTATGTTGGGCCATGTCGGCGTCAGGTAAACCAGCTCGTCACCCGGTGAGGTCAGCGCCTGTACGGCAAGGACGATGGCCTGCATGCCGGAACCGGTGACGTAGAAATGGTCGGACGAAAGCTCGGCAGCGAAGTGGCGCTGGTAGTATCGGCGCAATGCGTCGCGCAGTTCGGGAATGCCGCGTTGCCAGGTGTAGAAGGTTTCGCCACCCGTGAGCGCGTCTGCCGCCGCCTTTGCGATGAAGGCTGGCGTGGCCAGATCGCCTTCTCCGACCCACAGCGGCAGAAGGTTTTCTCTGGCGTGAGCGTATTTCTTGACTTCAACGATACCGCTTTCAGGTGTTGAAAGAGAGCGGGTACTTAGGCTTTGCAGAACCGACATGAAAAAGGCACTCCAGTGTGAGTGCCTTCTTAGCGCATCAAATGGCTGGCTTGCATGATATTCCGTGAAGAAATCACGGATTTTACTGATGGATCGGCAAGCCGCTATCGATAGATATCAGCGGGTTTTCAACAGATCGCGGATTTCTGTCAGAAGACGCACATCTTCTGGTGGAGGAGCAGGCTCTTTCTTCTCCTCGACCTTCTGGCGTTCGACAGAGGAGCGGAGCTTGTTGACCCCCTTGACCATCAGGAAGATGATCCAGGCGAGAATAAGGAAGTTGATGACGACAGTGATGAAGTTGCCGTATGCAAAGACTGCGCCCTGTTCGCGTGCGGCGTCGAGCGACGTTGCCGTGACTGCCGAACTGAGCGGCAGGAAGTAGTTGGCGAAATCGAAGCCGCCGAAGATGGCGCCGACGATTGGCATGATCAGATCCTTGACCACCGAATCGACGATCTTGCTGAAGGCCGCGCCGATGATGACACCTACGGCCAAGTCCATGACATTGCCGCGGGCGATAAATGTTTTAAATTCGTTGAGCATTCCAGATGTCCCTCTTTCGAGCCCTCTCTGCCGATGCCGGTTGCACGGCTGGCCTATCATAACATTCAATTTTCGAATGTGCAGATATAGGAAGCAAAAAGCGCGTTAGTTCCCTTGTCTTAAACTTTATGCCAAGGCGCGACCAATTCTCATTTTACCGGAACTGTCCTATGCTCAGCGAAGGACGGTGGGGGAGAGCAATCTGGTGCTTCCGGGGTGGATCATATTCGGATCGGCATTCGCCTATATTCTGCTGCTCTTTGCAGTAGCGAGTTATGGTGACGCCAAAAGCCGGGGCAAGCCTCCTTCGAAAAAGGGCAGGCCCGTCGTTTATGCGCTCAGCCTTGCCATCTACTGCACGTCTTGGACCTATTTCGGCGGCGTCGGCCTGGCCTCCGAAAGAGGACTCGAGTTTCTCGGCATCTATACCGGCCCCATCCTTGCCTTCACGCTCGGCATGCCGATCCTGCGGCGCATCGTGGAACTGGCCAAGGCCGAGAAGCTGACCTCGGTGGCCGATTTCATCGCGGCCCGCTATGGCAAGAACCCCACGGTCGCGACATTGGTGTCGATCATCGCGCTGGTGGGGGCTATTCCCTATATTGCATTGCAGTTGAAGGCCGTATCCAACTCGGTCGCCGCCATGGTCGACCCGCGCGATTACGGAATCGGCAGCGGCAACCTCTATTTCCTCGATCTGCCATTGCTGGTGACGGTCGTCATGGCAGGCTTCGCCGTTATCTTCGGAACACGCCATACCGACGCGACAGAACATCAGGACGGTTTGATCCTCGCCATTTCCATGGAGTCTGTTGTCAAGCTGATCGCCATCTGCACAGCGGGTGTCTATGTCGTGTTCTTTCTGTTCGACGGCCCATCGCAGCTTTGGCAACTGGCGTCAGAAAACGGCCAGGTCATGCAAGCCATGTCTTATCAGACGCCGATCAGCCGCTGGATCGTGCTGACGATGCTGTCAGCCTTCGCAATCATCCTGCTGCCGCGCCAGTTTCATGTGACCGTGGTCGAAAACCGTACTCCAAACGAATTGCGCATGGCGGGACTGCTGTTTCCGCTCTACCTCATCGCCATCAATATCTTCGTATTGCCGATTGCCATTGCCGGCCTGTTGACGTTGGGAGCAAATGGCGATGCCGACCTCTATGTGTTGCAACTGCCCCTGATCAACCAGATGCCGGTGGTTTCGCTCATTACCTTCATTGGCGGCTTTTCCGCTGCCACCGCCATGGTCATCGTCGCCTCCGTGGCGCTTTCCATCATGGTCTCAAACGACATTCTGATGCCGATTTTCCTGCGGCAGAAGCTGCTCAATCGCTCCTCGCACCGCGATGACTTCGCCAAGACGCTGCTGAACATCAGGCGAACAGCAATCTTTGCCGTTCTGCTGCTCGGATATGCCTATTATCGGGCGGCAGATAGCGCATCTGGCCTTGCCTCCATCGGTTTGCTTGCCTTTGCAGCCATTGCACAGATGGCTCCCTCACTGCTTGGCGGGCTGGTATGGCGGCGGGCCAATGCACGCGGCGCGATTGCGGGCCTGAGTTCGGGCTTCTTTGTCTGGGGCTACCTGCTGTTTTTGCCCAGTCTAGGAGGACCGGACAACTCCCATATTGCAGCAACGGTTCTGAGCTTCCTCATGCCCGGCACGACTTTGTTCAGCGGACCGGGCGCCGATCCGCTGGTCAACGCGGTTATGCTCAGCCTGCTCGTCAATTGCGCGGCATTCGTTCTGGGCTCGCTGTCGCGCAATCCGCGCCCGGTTGAGCGCATCCAGTCCGGCATCTTTGTCAAACGCCACTCGAAATCCCAATTCGCTACCCGAGGCTGGAAAACGCGCGTTAGCGTGGGCGATCTGAAAACGGCGGTTGCTCGCTATCTTGGGGAAGAGCGTATGCTGCGATCGCTCTCCGCTTACGAAAAGACGGCCGGGCGCAAGCTGGAAGACGACCAGCCGGCAGATATGGCGCTCATCCATTTTTCAGAGCAATTGCTGGGTAGCGCCATCGGGTCGTCATCGGCGCGGCTCGTGCTGTCGCTGATCTTGCAAAAGGCCGAAGATACCAGTGCTGATACCGTCTGGCTGCTGGATCAGGCAAGCGAGGCGCTGCAATATAATCAGGACATGTTGCAGACGGCATTGGCGCAGATGGATCAGGGTATTGCCGTCTTCGATGTTTCGCAGCAACTGACCATTTGGAACCGCCGTTTCCGGACGCTACTGGATCTGCCGGAGCAGTTCGGCCGGGTGGGGCAACCGCTCAATGAAATCGTCGCGATGCTGGAAGAGCGAGGCGATATTGCCGCCGGTCAACAGAAGCATACGATCGATCTTTTCCTGACGATGGACATGCCGTTTTCGCTGGTGCTGGCGGGCGGTGCGCGCATCATCGAGGTCCGTTCCAACGCCATGCCGGACAAGGGCATCGTTGCCACCTTCACCGACATCACCCAGCGCGTGGCGAGCGACCAGGCGCTGAAGCAGGCCAATGAAACGCTGGAGCAGCGCGTGGAGGAGCGCACCGGAGAGCTGACGCGGGTAAACCACGAACTGGCCGAAGCACGGGCGGCTGCCGATGAGGCCAATATCGGCAAGACCCGCTTCTTCGCCGCTGCCGGTCACGACATTCTCCAGCCGCTCAATGCTGCCCGGCTCTATTCGTCCGCTCTGGTAGAGCGGGTTGGCGCTTCCGAAAACGGCTCACTTGTCCAGAACATCGACTCGGCGCTGGAATCGGTGGAGACGATCCTCGGCGCGGTGCTGGATATTTCCCGGCTGGACACCGGCTCCATGAAGCCGCGCATGGCATCCGTTTCGCTCAACGATCTGTTCAAGCGCATCGAGACGGATTTTGCGCCCATGGCGCGTGAGCGAAATCTGGAACTCGTCGTCATGCCGACATCGCTCACCGTGAAGTCCGACGTCAATCTGTTGCGGCGTCTCGTCCAGAACCTTGTCTCCAACGCCATCAAATATACCGTCTCCGGCAAGGTTATCGTTGGGGTGAGGCGTCGCGGCAAGGAAGCGGTCATTCAGGTGGTCGATTCCGGCATCGGCATCCCATCGTCCAAATTCCGCACTATCTTCAAGGAATTCGCACGGTTGGACGAAGGCGCAAAGACCGCTTCAGGTCTGGGGCTGGGTCTCTCTATCGTCGACCGGTTATCGCGCATTCTGCACCATCCGGTTCATTTGTCATCGGTTCAGGGCAGGGGAACCTCCTTCCGCGTTCATCTGCCGCGCGATACCACACAGACCCGCTCCGCAAAGGTGTTGGCCCGCGATGTGCCGCAGACAATTGCGCCGCAACTGCATGGCTTCAGGGTACTGTGCATCGATAATGAACCGAAGATACTAGAGGGGATGGCACTTTTGATGTCCGGCTGGGGTTGCGAGGTCGGCACCGCACCTTCCTTCGAGGCCATCCAGGCCATGATCGAAGGCGAAGACGCAGTGGCCGGCGTCATGCCAGACATCATTATTGCCGATTACCATCTGGACGATGGCAATGGCGTGGACACCGTGCGCCGCCTCAGAGACCTTTATCGAAAAGACATTCCCGCTCTTTTGATCACAGCCGACAGAACACCCGAGGTTCGGGCTCAGGCAGAGAAGGAAGGCATTGCCGTGCAGCACAAGCCGGTGCGACCGGCAGCCCTCAGAGCCTATGTCAATCAGGTCTTCAGCATGACCCGGGCAGCGGCGGAGTGAATAAGAAAAGGCCGCCTGACGGGTGTCAGACGGCCTTTTGCAGGTTTCAATGAAGCGACTACCTCACGCAGCGCGGCTATATCGATCCCGCTGCTGCTGTGGCTGGCCGATCTGGAAGCGTTGAACCAGACCAAGCAGGGCTTCGACTTCTTCCGACAGCATTTGAGTTGCAGCGCTGGACTCTTCAGCCATGGCGGCGTTTTGCTGTGTCATCTGGTCCATCTGGTTGACGGAGCCGTTGACTTCCTGAAGTGCGGAAGACTGGTCGGCCGTTGCTGTCGCGATGGTTTCGACGTGCTTGCTGACGATGACGATCTGCTGGCTGATGTCGGACAGGACCTGCCCGGCTTCCTGGACCAGCAGCGCACCGGTGCCGACTTCATTGGTGGACTGGTTGATCAGCGTCTTGATTTCGCGGGCGGCATCTGCCGAACGCTGTGCAAGTTCGCGAACTTCCTGTGCCACGACGGCAAAGCCCTTGCCTGCCTCACCTGCACGTGCAGCTTCGATACCGGCATTGAGCGCCAGAAGGTTGGTCTGGAAAGCGATGTCGTCGATGACTTCGATGATCTGCTCGATCTTCTTGGATGCGTCCTCGATACGACCCATAGCATCGACCGCGTTCTTGACGACGGTGCCGGAACTGTCGGCGCTTTTCTGCGTGACGCGAACGGCCTGGTTGGCTTCGCGGGCACGTTCCGCAGACGACTTAACGGTTACGGTGATCTCTTCGACGGCAGCGGCAGTCTGTTCCAGAGAGGCAGCCTGCGATTCCGTACGACGCGAAAGGTCATTGGAGGATTCGCGCATTTCCATGCCGTTATGCTGAATGACCAGCGTTCTCTCACGGATCTGTGCCAGAACATCCTTGAGGTTGGCCAGCGAGTTGTTGAAGTCAGAGCGAAGCTGTTCGAGACGGCCCGAGAACGGCGTATCGATGGTTTGCGTCAGATCGCCCTGCGAAAGGCGGGCAAGACCGCCTGCAAGCTGGTTGACGGCAAAGTCGATCTGACGGTCGGTTTCGCGCTTTTCGGCGTCGTTACGACCGCGTTCCGCTTCGGCTTCGGCGCGCTCTTGCGCGCTGCGTCCTTCGATGACCAGCTTTTCGTGCGCATTGTCACGGAAGACTTCGAGGGCGCGTGCAATGTTGCCGAATTCGTTCTTGCGCTGCACATAGGGGATTTCGGTGTCGAGCTTGCCTTCAGACAGCGTCTTCACTGCGTTGGTCAAGACGCCGAGCGGACGAAGGGCGCGGTTGATGACGTAATATCCCAGTGCGCCGAAGACCAGCATGACGCCGAAGCCGCACCAGAGAACAATATCGCGCAGTCCATCGATATGAGCCTGATAGACGGTCATGGGAACGCCCACGAAGAGAATGCCGACGGCAGCGCCGGACTTCGACAGAACCGGTACATAACCAGTCATGTAGTCAGTGCCGAACAGGCGGGCCTGACCGAAATACGCTTCGCCTTTGCTGATCTTCGCATAGGCCGGGCTATCGAGCGCCAGCTTTGTGCCGACGGCGCGTTCACCTTTTTCGTTCTTCACGTTGGTGGAGATACGCAGGAAATCGGAACCCTGAGCCTGGAACACTGTGGCGACGCCGCCATTGGCGATGCCGGTACGGTCCACGAGATCGAAGTCGAGCAGAGTGCCAACGCTTGGTCTGCTCACAGACTTGAGTTCGCCGTTTTCGATGGCAACCTGTGCGCCACCAACCTTCATTTCATAAAGAATGGCCATGCTTCTGACGGCACGCCGCGTATCGAGAAGCGCGCTTTCCATCACGTCTTCCTTCAACCTCATATAGGTTGTCGTACCGACGGCAACGATGCCCATGAAAATGAGTGCGATCGTCAGACAGACCATCTGAACTACGATCGATCTGGAAAAGAAACTCGCCATTACATACCCCGACAATAACTGAATTTCGCCACATTGAGGCAAAAATGTTAATATTCAGAGTACAAGCGCGCCTTGTAAATACGCGATAATATTGAGCTTTCTCATATATTTGATGTCCGTCAAATATAGTATATCATTGCTATTGTTGCAAATTTGGTCCCTGCCTGGCAAAATAAAACCTGTATTACAGCCAGTCAGTTTGGAAGAAAAAACGTCCGGCAAAGTAGAGCTGCCGTGTTTTTGCAGCCGCAAGTATCACAGGCTCTGCCGACTGTTGGGGTTTTGCTCGGCACGGTCTCTGTAAAGTGCGGCTCGACCCAGCAGCATCAATGATACGGGTGTCGTGATCGTCATGAAAATGCCGATAAAAATCTCATGGAAAATCCGACGTTCACCTGAAACCGAGAAATAAATGATCGATGCAATCACGATGCCACCGGTGCCCCAGCTCGTCCCGAGCGTGGGCGCATGCAGTCGCTGATAGAAGCTTTGCAGCTTGGTAAAGCCAATGGTGCCGATCAATGCAAGCGACGAACCGAGAAGCACGAAGAAGGCGACCAGTATGGCGGCCCATAGGGGGAATTCGGCGGCGTTGCTCATTCGATGACCTCCCCGCGCATCATGAATTTTGACAGCGCAACGGTTGAAACAAAGCCCAGTATCGCGATCAGCAGGGACGCTGCGAAATAGACGTCGTTGCCTGTGCGCAGACCGAAGGTCAGCACCAGCAGCATGGCGTTCACATAGAGCGTATCGACACCCAGAACCCGGTCCTGCGCGCGCGGGCCGATGGCAATGCGATAGACCGAGAGCGCCATGGCGATGGCAAGGAAGAACTGGGCGATGGAAAACGACCAGAAAAGGATAACCGAACTCATTCGAATATCTCCATCAGTAGTTTTTCGTAGCGGTTTTTGATGATGTTGCGCCAATGCGCCTCGCTGACCTCGTCCAGAACATGGATGAGCAAGGTGCCCTGCGAGGAGTTATATTCCAGCCATGCGCTTCCCGGCGTCGCCGTCAGCACGATGGCGAGGATCGCAAGCCCCATCGGGTCACGCAAATCCAGCGGCACGGTCATGAAGCCCGCATTGATGTCGCGCTCGCGCCGGAACAGGATGATGGTCGCTACGGCGATATTGGAGCGAATAATATCGTAGAACACGATGGCGATCAGCTTGACCAGCAGATGCCAGTTGCGGATTCGCGGTTTTGGCGGACGCAGCGACGCCATGGCCCAGGAGGCGATCATGGCAACGACTGTTCCCAGCAGCAAATGGCCGGGCGAGAAGCTGTTGATCGTCATCCAGAAGATGGCAAGCGATATCGTCAGCAGAGGGTAGGGTAGGATGCGTCCGATCATGGCGCGGCCTCCGCATTGGTTGCGGCGCGTGGAGCGGTCATGACACCCTGGATATAGCTCTGTGGCAGTCCGCCGATACGTGCCGTTTCCTGCATGTAACGCATGATGGGGCCGGCGGCGATGGTCATGGCAAGCGTCATGCCCAACAACATCAAAATTGGCGCGATTTCGATGACGAGAACGCGTGGCACCGTGCCTTCGAGAGAACCCCAGAAAGTACGAATGCCAGCACGGGTCATGGAAATCAGCGAGGCCAGACCGGAAAAGACGATGAGGAACACCAGCCACCACGATAGCGTCGAGACCGTATCGTTCGCACCCAAGCCGGATGGATTGAGAATAGCCGACAGCATGGAGAACTTGGCAATAAAGCCCGACAGAGGCGGCAGCCCGGCCAGCAGAATACCGCAGGCGGCAAAGCACACACCCAGTACCGCCATCGTGGCGGGCATCGTCACGCCGACTTCGTCTTCGACCTCGTCCTCATCCCCGTCGCCATAGGCTTCCATGGTAACGGCAAGCACGTTGGCGCCCGCATCCTGTCCGCGTTCCACGAGTTCGATCAGCAGGAAGAAGGCGCTGATCGTCAGGGTCGAGGAAACGAGATAATAGAGTGCGCCTGCGGCGACCGTAGGATTGCCCGTACCCATGGCGGCCAGCAGCGTGCCGGACGAGACCAGAACGGAGAACCCGGCAAGACGTCCCAGCGCCTGCGACGCCAGCACACCGATGGTGCCGAAAACGATCGTGGCGATGCCGCCGACCAGAAGGGCATCATGGCCGAAGCCTGCGGAAGCGCCCGCCGTTTCCCCGAACAGCAGGAAGGACAGTCTGGCCACAACGTATATGCCGACCTTGCTCATAATGGCGAAGATGGCGGCAACGGGCGCAGAGGCTGCGCTATAGGCCGATGGTAGCCAGAAATTCAACGGCCACATGCCGGCCTTGACCAGAAAGGCGATGCCGAGAACGGCCGAACCCGTCTCCAGCAGCATGCGCTGATCAGGATTGAGGCCCGCAATGCGCTGGGCGAGATCGCCCATGTTAAGCGTTCCCGTCACCCCGTAGATGAGGCTGACACCAATCAGAAAGAACAGGGCCGCAACCAGATTGATGGCGATGTAGTGCAGTCCGGCCTTGACTCGCAATTGTCCCGAGCCGTGCAGAAGAAGGCCGTAGGATGCCGCAAGCATGACCTCGAAGAAAACGAAGAGGTTGAACAGGTCGCCCGTCAGAAACGCGCCGTTGACACCCATCAGCATCAAATGGAACAGTGAGTGGAAATGCGCCCCCGCCTTGTGCCATTTCGCCAGTGAATAGATGAGCGAGGGTATGGCCAGAAGGGCCACAAGCAGAACCATCAGCCCCGACAGGCGGTCGGCGACGAGCACGATGCCGAAGGGGGCTGGCCAGTTGCCCAGCAGATAGACGCCGGTCGAAATGACGGCTGCGACTTCCGTATTGACCGTGGAGTTGACCTCGATGAACAGGCCGATGGCCACGGCCAGAGACACGAAGGTCGCAAGGACGCTGACAAGAGCTTTTGCGGTGCGCTTGCGCTCGTCGATGAACAACAGGATCGCGCCAGCAATCAGAGGCACCAGGACTGGCGCGATGACGATGTGGACGGGGAAGTAATTCACTTGTTTTCCCTCCCGTCGACATGGTCGGTACCGGTCAGGCCGCGGGCGGCAAGCAACACAACGAGAAAGAGTGCTGTCGTTGCAAAGCCGATGACGATGGCCGTCAGCACCAGCGCCTGTGGCACGGGGTCGGTCAGCGTGGAGGTAATGACGCCATCCAGAAGCAGGGGCGGCGCATTGGTCTTGATGCCGCCGACGCCGAAGATGAAGAGGTTGACGGCGTAGGACAGCAGCGAAAGGCCGATGATGACCTGATAGGTGCGCGGACGCAGGATGAGCCAGACACCCGATCCCGTCATGACGCCGATGCCAATGGCAAGAATGAGTTCCATTACGCCTCCTCCGCTTTTGCGGCGTCGGGCGTACGTACCTTGTAATTACGCAGCGATTGGTGCGCCAATGCTATCAGAATAAGAACGGTTGCGCCGACGACCAGCGAGAAAACGCCAAGATCGAAAAGCAGCGCCGTCGCAGTTGGCATTTTGCCGATGTACGGGATCTCCGTGTACTGGAAATAGGATGTCAGGAACGGGTAACCCAGGAACCAAGACCCCATGCCAGTTGATGCCGCCATCAGCAGGCCAAAACCCATCCAGCGCAGCGGCAGAATACGAATTCGATCCTCAGCCCAGCGGGTACCCCCTGCCAGATATTGCAGCAGGAAGGCGATTGCCAGCGTAATCCCGGCTGAGAATCCGCCGCCGGGAAGGTCATGTCCACGAATGAACAGGAAGAACGAGAAGGTGACGATGACCGGGAACATCCACTGCATGATGACGGACGGCACCAGAAGGTAGTCGCGCACCGTGTCGCCCTTGCTTCGATCGGGATTTTCCGCATCGAACGCATTCTGGATCAACTGCTGTTCAGGCAGGCCGATGCTTTCCTGCGCCGGTCGGAAACGGCGCAGAAGCGCAAAAACGGTAAGGCCGACGATGGCCAGAACCGCGATTTCACCCATCGTATCGAAGCCGCGGAAATCCACCAGAATGACATTGACGACATTGGTGCCGCCGCCTTCCAAATAGGCTTTTTCAAGGAAGTAGTTGGCGATCGTGTTGGGCACAGGCAGTGTCATGACGGCAAAGGCGATGACGCTCATGCCGATGCCGCATGCGACCGCGAGCAGGAAATCGCGTCCACGACGAAGCTGCGAGGGCAACTCGTTGTTGTTGTCCACTTTCACCATGCGCTTGGGCAGCCAACGCAAACCCAGGAGAATGAGAACCATGGTGACGATTTCGACCAGCAACTGTGTGATGGCCAGATCCGGCGCCGACAGCCATACGAAAGTAAGGCAGGTGACGAGACCCGCGACTCCGAGCATGACGAGAGCCGCCAGCCTGTGATATTTGGCCTGCCAGGCTGCGCCCATGGCGGCGATCATGCCGATACCCCAGAGGATAGCGAAAATCGGATCGAAGGTCGTGACGCTGGGCAGGGTCAGGGAAAATTGCGATGACGCCAGCGGCGAAAAGCCCGCAATCAGCGCCACCAGAATCAGCATGCGCAATTGCGGCTGAAGACGGCGCGTGCCGAGTGTGCTTTCCAGCCAGCGCGCCCATTTCCAGGATACGGTCACGATGATGCGTTCGAAGATGCGCTGACCGCGCAGATGGCGAAACACCGGTGGACCATCTTCGCAACGCGAGAAATACCCGCCGAGCGCGGCATAGATCGCAACGCCACCGATCAGCGCCACAAGGCTCATCATCAGGGGCAGGTTGAATCCATGCCAGATCGACAGGCTATAAACCGGCGTCTGCGGACCCAGTACCGACAGCACCGCCGAATGCAGGAACGGGCCGATGGACAGGCTTGGCACGATGCCGACGATCAGGCAGGCAAGAACGAGAAACTCGATCGGGAAGCGCATCCAGCGCGGTGGCTCGTGCGGCTTGGGGTTGGGAATATCGTGCGGAGGCGGGCCGAAGAAGACGGTGTGAATGAAGCGCAATGAATAGGCGACCGCGAAAGCCCCTGATAGCGTTGCGACATAGGGCAATGCTTTGTCCAGCAGCGAATCCGCGTGGGTTTCGACGGATTCGGCGAAGAACATTTCTTTCGACAGGAAGCCATTGAACAGCGGCACCCCGGCCATGGCTGCACTCGCCGCCATGGCCAGCGTGGCGGTGGCGGGCAGAAAGCGATAAAGGCCACTCAAACGCCGCATGTCGCGCGTGCCAGTTTCATGGTCGATAATCCCCGCTGCCATGAAGAGCGATGCCTTGAAGGTGGCATGGTTCATCATGTGGAAGATGGCTGCGACCGCAGCAAGGGGGCTTCCAAGGCTCAAAAGTGTGGTGATGAGGCCGAGGTGGCTGATGGTGGAGTAGGCCAGGAGACCCTTGAGATCCTGCTGGAACATGGCGAAATAGGCGCCGAGCAGAAGCGTCGTGATACCACAAAATCCTAGCAACCAGAACCATTCTGGCGTTCCCGCGAGAACCGGCCAGAGCCGTGCCAGCAGAAACACGCCCGCCTTCACCATGGTGGCGGAATGGAGATAAGCCGAAACCGGTGTCGGTGCCGCCATGGCATTGGGAAGCCAGAAATGGAATGGGAACTGCGCACTTTTGGTGAGCGCGCCGATAAGGATGAGGACGAGGGCCGGAACGTAGAGCGAATGAGCCCTGATATCCGCAGCCTTGGCAATAATGTCGTCCAGATCGTAGCTACCTGCCATATGGCCGAGGATCAACAATCCGGCAAGGAGGCAGAAACCGCCGATACCCGTCACCGTCAGCGCCATGCGTGCGCCATCGCGGGCAGTGGCATTGTGGTGCCAGTATCCGATCAGCAGGAAGGAGAAGACGCTTGTCAGTTCCCAGAAGATCGATAGCAGAATGACATTGCCGGACAGGACGATGCCCATCATCGAGCCCATGAAGGACAAGAGAAACGCGAAGAAGCGGGGAATGGGGTCTTCCGCCGACATGTAATAGCGGGCGTAAAGTACAACAAGGAGGCCGATGCCCGTGATGAGGATGAGGAACATCCAGGCAAAGGCATCCAGCCGCAGCGTGAAGTTGAGGCCGAGCTGCGGCAGCCATTCCACGTCGTATTTTATGACCGCGCCACCCTTGACGCTGCTGTAGAGAAAGATGGTGGCAAGCAGCGCGAAAAGCGCAATGCCACCGGCAACCGAGGCTGGCGCGCGGGCGGCCCCGTCGCGCGGCATCATGGCGGTAATGATGCTGCCGATGAAGGGCAGGGCAATCAAAATGGGAAGAAGGACTTCAAGTCTCATAAAAACAGGCAATTTCTCTGGCGTTGCGATTTGGCGGTCGGTGTGTCCGTCAGCTTCGCCAGACCCGCCACTTAGGAGCGGAAAAATTGGCCGCGACGGCTATTGGGTTGAATTCGGTGGACCACGGGGCGAGACCAGTCCGGCGAGACGAAAACCTTGCGGATCGGTCCGCAGGTCATCAAAGCCGATTTGGGCTTTCGTATAGTCCGTTACCAGCCCGTAACCCGATAAAATTCCACCAACAAAACCGTGATCGAGTGTGGCGCGGCAAAGATCGCACATCGCGTCCGGTCCGGCGGAGCGCGCATCCGACGGCGTGACGTGCTGGGGCAGGTGCGTGCGTTCGAGGCGGTGGGGCTTGAGAACCGGGGTCGCATTGGCAGCGGCCTGAATTCCCATGAAAACGAGCATGCCCGCGACGAAGACGTCGATCAGCCTTGTGGAGTGACGCGGGGCGCTACGGCCTTTCCCCATCCATGGCAAAATCGTGTCTCCTTAGTCGTCGTCAGCGTTTCGTTGAAACATCACCATGGAAGCGGATATCGTGTGATTTTGTTTTAGGGGAACGGTGTTGCCATTGTCCAGCGCGGGAGGGCTAAAAATAAGAAATCTTTTCCAAAAAAGCCGATTCCTGAACGAAGCTTCCGCGTGCTAGACGTTACGAAAGGTAAATTGCATAACAAATTTTAGCATTCGTAGGTGAAACCGAGCTTTATTAACTTTCAAGCAAGGAATTAACCATAAAGATTGGACGTATTTCACGGCGGAACGAGGATTTTACTCAATCTTCTTCCAGGCATGACGCCGCCCTGCCGTACCGGGACTGATCCGGTATTATCTTTGATTGCAGAAGGCTCAGCAGCGTCAGTGTGGCATCCGCTTAGGATGCGCATCACCGTGAACATATCCCCACCGGATACTGGCATTCTCAATCGGTCATCGGCCGGTTTAATCCGGCGAAGTTTTTTGGGGACGTCGCTTGGGGCAGGAATTGCCAACAGATCAAACGCGAAAGGCCACAGGCGGCAGCCTGGCAGGCCGGTTGCGTTTTGCCGGTCTTACCCAAGACCAGTGCGATCTGCTGCGCCGTTACCGCACCATGCTGGAGCCCCACGTCAAGGCGGGCCTGCGCGACCTGATGGTGCGCTTCCAGTCCATGCCGGACTGTTCGCCATCGTTCGAGAGTGAAAACCAGCTTGACCGTCTCCATGATCTGCAGACCGCGCATTGGAGCGTGCTGACGGATGCCCGGTTCGATGCGGTCTATGCGGAGCGCATCAAGGTTCTGTCCGACACCGAAAGCCGCATGGGTCTTGACCCGCGCTGGCACGTAGCCGGACATGCGGTGGTTCTGGAAAATCTTCTGGACGGCCTGATTGCCGATCACGCGCCACGCACGTTTCTGCCCGGCAATCGCAAGCGTCAGCGCGAATTGGCCGAGGCCGTCAAAGCCGTTGTGCGTCTGGTGATGGTCGATACCGAGATTGCGGTGTCATTGCGTTTCAACGAATTGCGCATTCGCCACACGCAGGAACTGGCAAAGCAGCGCGAGGACGATCAGGCAGACGCCAAGCGTCTGCTGGGCGATGCCCTGAATGCCTTTGCCGCAGGCGACCTTACCGCACGTATCAAAGGCGATATTCCCGAGGCCTATCGCGATCTGGCCGAAGCTTTCAATGGCGCGCTGGAAAAGATCGAGGCATCGATGGCATCGGCCCAGGCGGGCGTGCGCGATGCACAGACCGCAGCCGAGCGTATGGCAAACGAAGGCCGCAGCATGGCGTCGTCGTCGTCGCAGCAGGCACAGAAATTCAATGGCGCATCGGAAACGCTCGGTGCCGTCATCGGCGAGGTTCGCGCCAGCAGCGAACGCATCCACGCAGCCGAAACCGCCATGAAGCAGGCCCGCACTGCCGCCACCGATAGCGGCACTGCCGTCGGCGAAGCGATCAGCGCCATGGCCGGTATCGAGCAGTCTGCCGAACAGATCGGGCGCATCATCGGCTCCATCGATGAAATCGCCTTCCAGACCAACCTCTTGGCGCTCAATGCGGGCATCGAGGCAGCCCGCGCAGGCGAAAGCGGTCGCGGCTTTGCCGTCGTGGCTCAGGAAGTCCGCGCGCTTGCGCAACGTTCTGCCGATGCAGCAAGAGAGATCAAGAACCTCGTCAACGGCACCAAGACCCAGGTGGATGAGGGCGTTCGCATGGTCAACCGCACGCAGGAAGCCATTGGCGGCGTTGTCCGTCAGGTCTCCGGCGTCAGCGACATGATCGGCGATGTTGCCCGCCGCACCGGCGAAAACGTGACCAGCCTTCAGGGCGTTGCGGTGGAGCTGGGCTCCATCGGTGCGGAAACGGAACGCTCCGCAAACCGCCTGACGACTGCCTCGCAGGAGGCCGACGACCTACACACGGTTATTCTCGAACTGGGCCGGACCGTGCGGGAATTCCGCATCGCCCGCCAGATGAACGCAGGCGCACAGCCGGCTACGAGACATCAACAGGACAACGTGGCAGCCATGCGTGAAGAGCCCATGGATTACGGCTACGTGCACCAACAATTCAGACGCCAAGGAGTGATTTGATGGCAGGCAGGAAAGCAGCGCAGTCGACATTGAAACTGTCACCGGTGCTGGACCTCAATCAGGCATCCGTCTTGCACGGAAAACTGATGGAAATGAGGGGTGCCCCGCTTGCGGTGGATGCCTCCGAGGTCGAGCGCGTGGGCGTGCAATGCGCCCAGGTCTTGATGGCCGGTATCAAAGCCTGGGAAGCGGATGGCAAATCCTTCTCCTTCTCCAAGGCATCCGACGCTTTTGACAAAACCCTTAAACTGATCGGCGTTGACATCGATCATCTGCTCCCGAAGGAGATACAGAAATGAAGAAGAAGGTTCTGACCGTCGACGACTCCAGAACGATCCGTAACATGTTGCTGTTGACGCTGAACAATGCCGGTTTCGAAACGATCCAGGCAGAAGACGGCATCGAGGGACTGGAAGTCCTCGAAGGCTGTGATCCAGACGTCATCGTCACGGATATCAACATGCCGCGTCTCGATGGCTTCGGCTTCATCGAAGGCGTCCGCCGCAACGAGAAATATCGTGCGGTTCCCATTCTCGTGCTGACCACCGAAAGCGATGCAGAGAAGAAAAATCGTGCCCGCCAGGCAGGCGCGACCGGCTGGATCGTCAAGCCGTTCGACCCTGCAAAGCTGATCGATGCCATTGAACGCGTAACTGCCTGATACGGGACCACTCACGATGGATATGAACGAAATCAAAGAAATCTTTTTCCAGGAGTGCGAGGAGCAACTCGCAGAGCTGGAATCGGGTCTTCTGAAATTAAACGACGGTGACCGCGATCCGGAAACCGTGAATGCTGTGTTTCGTGCCGTTCATTCCATCAAGGGTGGAGCGGGTGCATTCGGCCTCGACGATCTCGTGGCTTTCGCCCACGTTTTCGAAACGACACTGGATTGCGTACGCTCGAACAAGCTCGAACCTGATCAGGACGTTCTGAAGGTCATGCTGAAATCGGCAGACGTTCTGGCCGACCTCACCAATGCTGCCCGTGATGGCGGCAGTGTCGAGGAAAGCCGTACGCGTGGCCTGGTCAAAGAGCTGGAAGCACTGGCGAATGGCGAAAAGCTGGCCCCCGGTTCGTCCGCATCCGAGCCTGCTCCGGCACCGAAAGCGGCAGCACCGGCGGCCGTTGCTGCGCCTGCGCCGACGGATGAAAGTGGTTTCCAGCCCGTCGCTTTTTCCTTCGGCGAATTCGAGGACGATACCACTCCTCTTATGGAAACACCGTCCTTCAGCGTCGTCTTCAAGCCACAGAACTCCCTCTACTCCAAGGGCAACGAGTCCGCTCTCCTGCTGCGTGATCTCTCCCGCATCGGCGAGATGAGCATCAACTGCGATATGTCGGCCCTGCCTGCGCTGGAAAATATTGAGCCTGAAGCGGCCTATTTCCAGTGGAAGATCACGATCAAGACGGACAAGGGTGCCGCTGGCATCCGCACCGTGTTTGAATTTGCGGAATGGGATTGCGATCTGGAGATCACCGAGATCGTTTCCGAAGCGCCGCCTGAAGAAGAACTGCCGATGATACCGGTGCCGTTCGATCTCTCGGTTCTGGATGAAGAGGTTCTGGAAGAGCCCGCCGTTCAGTCCGGCTCTGCCGATGAAAACCTGTCCGCAAAGACGGTCTCGACGGCGGTTGCGGCAACAGAAGTGACACGTGCGGTTTCTGCCGCTGCCGAAAAGAAGGAAACACCGGCTGCTGCTGCCAATGCCGCAGCGGCTGCAAATGCCAGCGCCGGTCAGACCATCCGCGTCGATCTCGACCGCGTCGACCGTCTGATCAACCTGGTGGGCGAGCTCGTCATCAACCAGGCGATGTTGTCGCAGAGTGTTATCGAAAACGACACGACCGGCACGTCTGCCGTGAACATGGGTCTCGAAGAACTTCAGCAGCTGACGCGCGAAATTCAGGACAGCGTCATGGCCATCCGTGCGCAGCCGGTGAAGCCTGTCTTCCAGCGCATGTCGCGTATCGTCCGCGAAGTGGCCGACATGATCGGCAAGCAGATCCGCCTGATCACCGAGGGTGAAAACACCGAAGTGGACAAGACGGTCATCGACAAGCTGGCCGAGCCGCTGACGCACATGATCCGTAACGCCGTCGACCACGGTATCGAAACGCCTGAAAAGCGCGAAGCAGCCGGCAAGAACCCGGAAGGTACGGTCAAGCTGACGGCGAAACACCGTTCGGGCCGTATTCTCATCGAACTTCAGGACGATGGCGCGGGCATCAACCGCGAACGCGTTCGCCAGAAGGCCATCGACAACGATCTGATCGCCGCCGACGCCAACCTGACGGACGAAGAAATCGACAACCTGATCTTCGCACCGGGCTTCTCCACCGCCGACAAGATTTCCGACATTTCGGGTCGCGGCGTCGGCATGGACGTGGTTAAGCGCTCGATCCAGGCACTCGGTGGTCGCATCAGCATCACCTCGCGTCCGGGCCTCGGCTCGACCTTCACCATGAGCCTGCCGCTGACGCTTGCCGTTCTCGACGGTATGGTGGTGACGGTTGCCGGTCAGACGCTTGTCGTGCCTTTGACGGCGATTGTCGAAACGCTGCAGCCGGAAGCCGTGAACATTCACTCCTTCGGTTCCAACCAGCGCCTGATCTCGATCCGCAACTCCTTCTGCCCGCTGGTGGATGTCGGTCGTATCCTCAACTTCCGCGCCACACAGGCAAACCCCGTCGAAGGCGTCGCACTTCTGGTGGAATCGGAAGGCGGCGGCCAGCGTGCTCTGATGGTCGATGCCATCCAGGGTCAGCGTCAGGTCGTGATCAAGTCGCTCGAAGCCAACTACACCCACGTTCCGGGCATTGCTGCCGCAACCATCCTTGGCGATGGCCGCGTGGCTCTCATTCTCGATGTGGATGCCGTTGTCGGCGCGTCTCGTGGCCAGTCGCTCAAGCAAGAGATGTCTCTTGCGGCAGCCGGTTGAAAAGTGGTGATGAATGACAGCGCTCAAATTTAACGATCAACGCCAGTCACCGGACGAAGTGCTCGCCAGCGGAGAATATCCGCTGACGCGCCGCGACCTGTCCGAAATCGCCGCGATGATTTATGCCGATGCGGGCATCTATCTGAACGACACCAAGGCGTCGCTCGTTTATTCGCGACTGTCGAAACACATCCGCAATCTGGGTATTTCCGGGTTTCGGGAATATTGCGTACTGGTCTCCTCTCAGGAAGGTGCCCATGCCCGCAAGGAAATGTTGTCGCATCTGACGACGAACTTCACCCGCTTCTTTCGTGAAAATCACCATTTCGAACACCTGCGCGACGAGGTCCTGCCGGGCCTCATCAATCGGGCCAAGACGGGTGGACGCGTCCGAATCTGGTCCGCTGCCTGTTCCGACGGGCAGGAGCCCTATTCGATTGCATTGACTGTTCTGGCGATGTTTCCGAACGCCGCCGAATATGACTTCAAAATCCTGGCGACCGATATTGACCCGAAGATTCTCGCGCAGGCCCGTGCAGGGGTCTATGACGAGAATGCGCTCGAAACCGTATCGCCCGCCATGCGCAAGCAGTGGTTTCAGGATGTCGATGTTGCCGGTCGTCGCAAGTATCAGATCAGCGACAAGGTCAAGAAGCTCATCACCTTCAACGAGCTGAACCTCATGACGCAGTGGCCCTTCAAGGGCGGCTTCGATGTGATTTTCTGCCGCAACGTGGTGATCTATTTCGACGAGCCGACGCAGGTGAAGATCTGGTCGCGTTTTGCCGGTCTTCTGCCGGAAGGCGGACATCTCTACATCGGTCACTCCGAGCGTGTCTCGGGCGACCCGAAGGCGCTCTTCGACAACACCGGTATCACGACCTATAAATACATCGGCAAGCCAGGCGGGAGGAAAGCATGAGCGCACCCGCACGGGTTCTCGTTGTCGACGACTCTCCCACCATGCGTGGGCTGATTTCCGCCGTGCTGCAGGCCGATCCTGACGTGGATGTTGTCGGTCAGGCCGGCAACGCCATGGAAGCACGCGCCGCGATCAAGGAACTCAATCCTGACGTCGTGACGTTGGACATCGAGATGCCGGAAATGAACGGCCTCGAATTCCTGGAAAAGATCATGCGGCTTCGGCCCATGCCCGTCATCATGGTTTCGACGTTGACCCACCGGGGCGCTGGCGCTTCGCTGGCGGCTTTGGAAATCGGTGCCTTCGATTGCGTCGGCAAACCGTCGCCGGGTGACAGCAGACCGTTTGGCGATCTGGCCGAAAAGGTAAAGGCTGCGGCCCGTTCGCAGCATCAGACCTACCGTAACGTTGCGACGGAGCGTCCTGCCCCGCCACAGCCTATGGCGGTCAGCGACTACCGCGGGGGTCGCAAGATCGTGGCGATCGGTTCCTCGACGGGTGGCGTCGAGGCTCTGATTTCCGTTTTGCAGAAGTTTCCGGCCAATTGTCCGCCAACGGTCATTACCCAGCACATGCCGCCGACCTTCACCAAAAGCTTCGCCGAGCGGCTCAACCGCCTGTGCGCACCTGTCGTGGAAGAGGCGACTGATGGGGCACGTCTCCAGACGGGTAAAATATATCTGGCGCCCGGCGGCGAACGCCATTTGCAGGTCGTTAATCATTCCGCACCAAGTTGCAGGCTTTTGGAAAAAGAACCTGTTAATGGCCATCGTCCATCGGTGGACGTTCTGTTCGATTCCGTGGCTGAACTCGCCGGCCGCAATGCCGTCGGCGTCATTCTGACAGGGATGGGGCGTGACGGTGCTGCAGGTCTTCTCAAGATGCGCCATGCCGGTGCCCGCACCGTTGGCCAGAACGAAAAAACCTGTGTCGTCTATGGCATGCCGAGGGTCGCCTATGAACTGGGTGCCGTCGAACACCAATTTCCGCTCAACGCCATCGGCGAAGAAATTCTGAAACTTACTGCTGCCCGAAAAGAAGGTTCCGACTAATGTCTCTTGCAGAAAAAATCAAAGTTCTGATCGTTGACGATCAGGTGACCAGCCGCCTCCTGCTCAGTGATGCACTGACGCAGCTCGGCTTCAAGCAGATCACCTCCGCTGGCGATGGCGAGCAGGGCATGAAGATCATGGAGCAGCAGCCCCATCATCTCGTGATCTCCGACTTCAACATGCCAAAGATGGACGGTCTCGGTTTCTTGCAGGCGGTTCGCACGAACCCGACCACCAAGAAGGCAGCCTTCATCATTTTGACTGCGCAGGGCGACCGTGCGCTGGTTCAGAAGGCAGCACAGCTTGGCGCTAACAACGTTCTGGCCAAGCCGTTCTCCATCGACAAAATGAAGGCGGCAATCGAAGCCGTATTTGGATCCTTGAAATGATCGAAACTGCAGCCAAGCGCGTGCACATAATTCAGGGCGAATATAAAATCGCCAACGATCCCGATGTGGTGCTGACCACCATTCTCGGCTCGTGCGTGGCTGCATGTCTCAGAGACCCTGTTGCGGGCGTCGGCGGCATGAACCATTTTCTGCTGCCGGGTACAGGGGGCATGGGGGGTGGAGATGCAACCCGTTATGGGGTGCATCTCATGGAGCTTTTGATCAACGGCCTGCTCAAGCAGGGCGCGCGCCGTGATCGTCTTGAGGCAAAGATTTTCGGTGGGGCGAAAACCATTGCCAGCTTCTCGAATGTCGGCGAACAGAACGCCGCATTCGCGGTGCAATTTTTGAAGGATGAAGGCATTCGTCTTGTGGGGTCTTCGACGGGCGGGGAGTCGGGTCGCAAGGTGGAGTTCTGGCCGGTTTCAGGACGGGCGCGTCAGCACCCGCTCAGCGGAGCCGAAACACAGTCGACCGTTGCGCTGGAAAGACGTCCGGCGCCGGCTCCGAAGCCAGTGGCCAACGATATCGAATTTTTCTAAGGCGGCTTACACGAGCGCATTGCTCACGCCGTTTCACCATTTTTTTGAGTGTCGGACCGGGTAAAAGCTCCCGGTCCGGATTCTGGCCACGGAGTATTTCATGCAGGTCGCCGAACACGTAAATCTTTCAGCTTTCGAAGAGGCGCTGCCCGATGTCCTGATGCGGGTCGTTTCCGAATTGCATGACGTGGCCTATCTCATCGAGCGTATCGAGCCACAATTGCTCGAAGCGACCAACGGTGCCGTGACGACCGAGGGCATGCGCCTGTTGCAGGGCATCGACCTTGCCGTCCAGAAGACGCGCGGTCTTGCGGAGTTCATCGACACCATCACCGGCTCCATTCCGATCGACTGGGCCGTGGATGTCTCCACCGCACTCAGCCTCGTCAAGCTGGCGGAAATGCAAAAGGCGCTGGGCGCTGGCCTGCGCCACGGTCATTCCCAGCCGCTCGACAAGGTCTCCGGCGACATCGACCTTTTCTAGAATTCGTTACTTAAAATGGCGGGCAAACGGATTATCTGCCCGCCTAATGGTAATTTCAGCAGCAATTTCACACAATTTTGAGTAAAGCCGCACAGATTTCGTGCAAGTAAAGCGCCGCACAAGCTTCGAAGTATTAATCTGCACTCCGATTTAAAACAGCTATTGGTCCGTGCCTTACGCACACACCAGCTCCGGGGTCTTGATTGATGAACAGTGTCGTAAACAGTGGTTTTTCCAGCCAGCTTTTTCCAAACCTTCTGGAACTGGCCAGAACGCAACGTCTGGCGCTTGGCGACCTGTTCACATTCGCCGAAAACTTCAACGCGGAAGGCCGCAAGAGCGAGGCGGGCGAGCTTTATAAGACCTGGCTCGCGTATAACGAAACACATCCCGGCGCGCAGATGGTCTATTTCAACTATTCCGTCATGCTGCGACAGCTGAATGATATCGCGGGCTCCATCAACGCCATGCGCGCAGCACTGAAGATCGATCCCATGTTCGGGCCTGCCCATATCAACCTGGGCCGCGCCTTTGAAGACAGCGGGTCTTCCCCGCAGGCCATCCAGCAGTGGAGAAGCTTCGTCGAGAGCACCGCCGAGACGACACCTGACCGCCTGTCCTACCGCGTCATGGCGATGCAGCATATCGGTCGCGTGATGGAAAATGCTGGACTTCTGGAAGAAGCCGAGACCGTTCTGTGGGATGCCATGGAGCTGCGCCCTGAAAAGACCGAGACCGGACAGCATTGGAGCGCAATCCGTCAGCGTCAATGCAAGTGGCCAATCATTATCCCATCTAGCCATGTCACCGAGCGCCAGATGATTGATTCGCTGTCGCCGCTGACACTGGGATGCTATTCTGACGACCCCATGTTCCAGCTGGCTCGCGCATACGAATACAACAAGGGTTTTGTCGGTCGCATCGATCTGCGCAATTTCCCGCGCAACAAGGTCAAGCAGAAGACCGGCACGGGCCAGCGCCTGCGCGTGGGCTACGTCTCGTCCGACTTGCGCGACCACGCGGTCGGGTTCGCGTTGCGCGAAGTGTTGGAACTGCATGACAAAGCGAGCGTCGAAATCCACGCCTACTATTGCGGTGACCCGGTTAGCAACGATGCGACGCAGACCCGCATGAAGGCAGCGGTCGATGTCTGGCACGACATTGGCACGCTCACAGACGAGGCAGCGGCCCGCCAGATCGCCAGCGATGAGATCGATATCCTGATTGACGTCAATGGCTATACCAAGCATGCACGGACCAAGATTTTCGGCTACCGTCCCGCACCGGTCATCGTCAATTTCTGCGGCTATCCTGGCTCCATGGGCTCGCCATTCCACCAGTACATGATCGCGGATGCGCAGATCGTGCCGCCTTCGAGCGAAATCTATTACTCCGAAAAGGTTCTGCGGATCGCCTGCAACCAGCCTATCGACCGCAAGCGCTTCATCGCCGAAAAGCCATCGCGCGAAAAAGCCGGTCTGCCGGAGAATGCCTTCGTGTTTGCGTGCTTTAACGGCATGCAGAAGATCACGGCGGGCACGTTCGAACAATGGAAGGCCATTTTGACGGAAACGCCGGGCAGCATTCTGTGGATGCTCAGCGGCAACGAAAAGGCCGATCAGCGTCTGCTCTCCATGTTCGTGGAGGCCGGTATCGACGCCGAACGGGTCATCTTTGCGCCCAAGGTGGCCAATGCCCATCATTTGGCACGTATTGGCGTTGCCGACCTCTTCCTCGACACGTTCCCCTATGGCGCACATTCGACGGCAGCCGATTCGCTGACGGTCGGTCTTCCCGTGCTGACCTTCCCTGGCAAGAGCTTTGCGTCGCGCTTCTGCTCGAGCGTCGTTGCCGCGGCGGGCGTGCCGGAACTGATCTGCGAAGGCCCACAGGATTACGTCGCCAAGGCCATCGCCTATGCTAAAAACCCGGCTGCGCTGAAAGCCGTCAGGGACAAGCTGCAGGCCAACCGCGAAACGAGTGCGCTTCGTGACATTCCGGGGCTGGCACGCCGTCTCGAAGAACTGTATTGGCAAATGCAGGGAGAGGCCGAGCGCGGAGAAACGCCGGTTCCGGACTTCCGTAACATGGACGTTTACTACGAAATCGGTACGGAACTCGTTCTGGAAAATCTCGAATTCGTTGATGAAGCGACCTATCGCGCGCGTTACCTTGAGAAGATGCGCGAGTGGCAGGCCTTCTCACACATTCCGCATGATGCACGGTTGTGGACGCCCGAAGCCGCGGCTACGGCTTGAAGTCTGAATTGCCACAAATCGATATCGCCACGTAAAGCAATATCGCAGGATTAACGCAGCACACCCGCGCATCCAAGATGTGCCGGTGTGCTTATACAAGGCAGGTCGAGAGTGTCTCAGTCCAAGAAGATAGCCATTGTCGGGGCAGGTCTGTCCGGTGCCGTAATCGGTCGCGAACTCGCAAAAGCGGGTCATCAGGTCGAAATTTTCGACAGGCGGGATCATATCGCGGGCAATTGCCACACCGAGCGCGATGCCGAAACCGGCGTGATGGTGCATGTCTATGGCCCACACATCTTCCACACCGACGATGCGGAAGTATGGGAATACGTCAACACGTTTCAGACCTTCATGCCCTACAAGAACCGGGTGAAGACAACCAGCCGCGATCAGGTGTTCTCGCTGCCCGTCAACCTGCATACGATCAACCAGTTCTTCAACAAGACGTTTCGCCCGGATGAAGCGAAGGCCTTTATCGAGGAACAGGCCGACAAGACCATCGAAGACCCGCAGACCTTTGAGGAACAGGCACTACGCTTCGTCGGACGCGATCTGTATGAGGCATTTTTCCAAGGCTATACGCAGAAGCAATGGGGCTGTTCACCGACCGATCTGCCTGCGTCGATTCTCAAGCGGTTGCCAGTGCGCTTCAACTATGATGACGATTATTTCTTTCATAAATATCAGGGTATGCCAGAAACAGGCTACACCCCGATGGTGGAGCGCATTCTCGATCATCCCGGCATTCGCGTTCATCTCAACAGCGATTTCAGCCGTAGCGATGTGGCTGGTTACGACCACACGTTCTATTCCGGTTCCCTCGACGGCTATTTCGAATATGCCAATGGCAGGCTCGGTTACCGCACGCTGGACTTCGAGCGCTTTACCTATGACGGAGATTATCAGGGCTGCGCGGTAATGAATTACGGCGAGGTCTCGGTTCCCTTCACCCGCATTACCGAACACAAGCATTTTTCGCCGTGGGAAAAGCACGAAGGCTCCGTGTGCTACCGGGAGTTTTCGCGAGAATGCGGCCCGGACGACGTGCCATACTACCCAATCCGGCTTGTAGACGAAAAAGAGCAACTGGCTCAATATATCGCGCTGGCCAATAACGAGAAATCCGTAACCTTCGTAGGGCGGCTCGGAACGTATCGATATCTGGATATGGACGTCACGATCCGCGAGGCACTGGACACATCCCGTTTGTTCCTGTCGCTTGAACAAAGTGACAACGCGATGCCGTCCTTTCTCAATCCGCCACTGTAACTGCCCCTCACACGACCAATTTAAAGACACCGCCGCGCGACATTCGTGCGGCGGTTTGCGTTTGTGCGGGAAGCGGCTTGATGCTGGCCTATCGATAAAACTGACAGTTTCGCGCAAGCAACGAAACCTAGGATTGCCGGTGTCGAAATCCGTCTTCAGTCTGTTGTGTACCGTTTGGGCCACACTCTGTTTTCGATCATTGAACTCGCGACCAAGGCCAGCAAATGACGTCGATCGTACCCAGTATCCCCGTTGCACAAATATCGAAACTGTCGACGGCGACGATTTCGAGCTGGACGACAGATGATGTGGAAGCGCTGTCGACAGAGCAGATCGCGGCACTTTCGACCAGACAGATCGGCGCCTTTTCGTCCCAACAGATATCCGCGCTGGAGAATGAAGATTTCGCGGCCATGACGACAAAGCAACGTGTCGGCATCTCTGCCAATGCAATTGTCGGCCTGACGCTCGACCACATCGCCTTGCTGGACAAGCTCGCGATTTCTAGCCTGAGTACGACACAAGTCTCGGCATTGACGGCATCGCAGGTCGAGGCACTCGACCTCGACCAGACGGAAGCGCTGACGCCGGCGCAAATTGCCGCGATGAATTCCAGCCAAATCGCAGCGCTAGACTTTGATGAACTGGCGACATTTTCCAGCGCTGATATGGCGGCTATTTCGGCCAGCGCCATTGCGGGAATAGCCTCTGCTGCAGTTCAGTTTCTCTCTACCGAACAGGTGGCGGCCATTAGTGCCAACGCCATATCCGGCATGACTGTCGATGCCTTGACCGCGATGTCGGACGATCAACTGGGTGCCATCAGCACCAGTGCGATTGGCAGACTGACGACGGACCAGATTACCGCGTTGAGTGCATGGCAGGTAGGTGCGTTCACCTCCGTTCAGATCGCGTCCCTGAAAGCCAATCAGATCGCCGCTCTCGGTGCCGATTACATTGCCGACCTCTCCTCATCCGGTATCGCGGGCCTCAGCACGGCTGCGATCGCCAGTCTGACCACGGCGCAGGTCGCGGCTTTGTCGACCAATCAAGTGTCCGGTTTGACGACCAAGCAGGTTGCCGCTCTTAAATCGGCTCAGATAGAAGTGATCGCCACCACCAATATCGCCGTGCTGTCTGAGGCGCAAATCGCTGCTTTGGGAACGAAAGCCATCGCCGGGCTGACAACAGACCAGATCGATGTGCTATCGACCGCGCAGATCGAAGCTCTGACCCCCGCGCAGGTCAAGGCCCTGAACGCGACTCAGATCGCGGTTTTGGATGCCGAGGACATCGCGACGTTCTCGACGGCGGATATCGCCGCGATTACCAGCGCGACGGCTGCTGGATTGACGCCCGGTGTGGTGGCGTCGCTGAGTGAAGCGCAGGTCGCTTCGATCAGCGCCGGGGCATTTGCCAAGTTGACTGTCGAACAGATCGATGCCTTGAGTGCAAGCCAACTTGGTGCGTTGACTTCAGCGCAAATCGCATCCCTGAGCTCGACGCAGGTTGCGGTACTGACGGCAGAAGATTTCCAGGCTCTGCCGTCTTCGGCGCTCGTTTCGTTGTCGGGCAAAGCAATCTCCGGCTTGAGTACTGACCTGATCTCGGAGTTGACGCCCGAGCAGATTGCGGCACTGTCAACCGCTGCGATTTCCAAGTTGACCACTGAGCAGATCGGTTCGCTGACGCCGGCTTTGGTCGAGGCGCTCACCTCAGCGCAGGTGAAGGTTCTCAGCTCGGCGCAGATCGCCGCTCTGAACGTCGAAGGTATCAAGAAATTTTCGACCGCAGATATCGCAGCCATATCCAACAAAGGAGTCGCTGGGCTGAGCACCGAAGCGGTGGCAGCTCTCACGAAAGATCAGGTCGCGGCGTTAAGCACAATGGCGTTTGCGGCACTTTCCTCTGACCAATTCGGCGCTTTGACTGCGGACCTATTGGCGGCCTTGACGACGAAACAGATCTCGGTGATCAAATCGGCGCAGATCAAGTCGTTGTCGACGGAGTATCTGGGCAAGTTGACCTTGGAGCAAATCCCGTCGCTCAGCACGGGCGCCATTGCGGGTTTGTCGACCGCGCAAATCCAAGCCTTTACACCTCTCAAGATCGGCTCATTCACGCCCCAGCAGGTCAAGGCGTTGACGTCGTCGCAACTGTCCGTCCTGAGCGTTAATGCCATGGCACAATTCTCTTCGGAAGATATGGCCGCCATAACCTCCAAGGCTATCCAGGGACTGAGTACCGATGTCCTGAAAACACTCGAGCCCTTCCAGATTGCGGCCCTTAGCCCATCGGCAGTTGCAGGCTTGACCACGATGCAGGTCGACGCACTCACCGTTCGTCAGCTTGGTTCTATTTCCGCAGCACAGGCCTCTGTTCTTAATTCTGAGCAACTCGGTGTTCTGGGAGCCGACGGCATTGCGGCATTGAAAAATACGGCTATTGGTGCGTTCAGCACAAAAGCGATTTCAGGTCTTTCGACAGAAGCCATCGCATCGATGACAGCAGCGCAAGTGGCGGCACTCAGCACGAATTCCGTCTCAAAGCTTACGACAGGTCAGATTTCTGCCCTGACCCCTACGCAAGTGGCAGCACTCTCGACGGCGCAAGTGAAAGCGCTGGCCTCTACGCAGGTGGCCGCTCTTGCCTCTGATAGGATAGCTGCTCTGACAACCAGTCAGGTCGCTGCATTGACGACCAAGGCGTTAGGTGGCCTCGATGCCGACCAGATATCCGATCTTACCACCCAACAGATCGCGGCGTTGCTGACGGCACAGATCGCTTCCCTGACATCTGCTCAGGTCGCCGGATTCCAAGTGGAAGACATTGCAGCGATGAAAATTGCCGGGGTCCAGGCGCTGAGTGCCTCGGGCGCATCCGGCCTATCCTCCGATATCATCTCCGCCCTGACCGATCTTGAGATCGCGGCTTTAAGCACAG
This sequence comes from Rhizobium sp. Leaf262, assembly GCF_001422245.1. GTDB lineage: Bacteria > Pseudomonadota > Alphaproteobacteria > Rhizobiales > Rhizobiaceae > Agrobacterium. Next base: position 182,160 of record NZ_LMMM01000012.1, on the reverse strand, counting down.
GCGCGATTGGTGGTCTGACGTCGGCACAGATCGGAGCGTTGTCGACAAAACAGGTCGATGCTTTGACGGAGCGGCAGCTTGCAGCACTCAAGTCGACACAGACTGTAGGCCTCGATGTTGACGATATCGCGACCTTTTCGTCCAAGGATGTTGCGGCACTAACGAGCCGGGGCATTGCGGGGCTCAGCACTGCCGTCTTGGCAGCATTGACCACGGCCCAAATACCGGGGCTCACACCGGCGGCCATTGGAGGGCTGACGACTGACCAGGTCGACGTCATGACCTCGACCCAGCTCAATGCACTATCATTGAACCAAATCAGCGCACTGACATCGACGCAGATCGCGGTACTCAGTCCGACAATTCTCGCGTCATTATCCGCGGACAAGATTGCGGCGCTGCGCGAAAATGCAGTCACGAATCTGACTGATGTGCAACTGGCGGCGCTTACGCCTGCGCAGTTGGCCGGTTTGAAACCCTCCCAGATCACCGCCTTCACCTCCACTCAGATATCGGCGATGAGCAACGCCCAGATCGCCGCGTTGACCGGGCCGCAGATCGCAGCCATCAGCACGGCGGGCGTGACCGGTCTTTCCAGCAAGCAGATTGCCGCTCTGTCCACGGAGCAGGCAACGGCGTTGACCAACGTCCAGATTGCCAAGCTGACGGCAGAGCAGTTCGAAGGATTTGGGGCCGATGATATCTCGACCTTCACGGACAAAGAGCTCGGGGCCATTGGTTCCGCAGCGATTGCCGGCATTTTACCTTCGCAACTATCATTGCTCTCGGCCGACAAGGTCGCAATGCTGAGCGAAACGAGTATCCCGGCGATGACGACCGCGCAGATCGCGTCGCTGACGCCGACTCAGGTCGCGGCGTTGACAACCAAGCAGGTGGCAGCTCTGGTCGCCGAGCAGGTCTCGGTGTTGCGCACGCAGGATGTCAAGGCTTTGACGACTGCCCAGATCACCGCATTGAGCACGAGTGGAATTTCCGGTTTGACGACAGGGCAGCTATCGGTGCTCGGTACCGATCAGGCCAAGGCCCTGACGAAAGTACAGGTACAGGCTCTGACCCTTGCGCAGTTCTCAGCCATCTCGGCAGAGGGGATTGCAACCTTTTCGGATGAAGAAATCGGCTCTGTCAGTACCAGCGTCCTCAGTTCATTGCCGACGGCAACGATTGCCGCCTTGACCACGACCCAGATTTCCTACTGGAGCACGGATGCTATTGCCAGCCTGTCGACCAGTCAGATCGCGGCCTTGTCGACGGGCCAGTTGTTCGCATTGTCCACGAAACAGGTAGCAGCGCTGAGTTCACAGCAGGTTTCTGCGTTGGGAGCAGCCAGCCTGAACGCCATGTCGACATCGGCAATTGCTGCGCTGAGTTCGACCGCCATCGCCGGTCTGTCCGCCGACACGATCAAGAACCTTTTGCCTTCGCGGATTACATCTCTCAGCACCTCGGCGATTTCTGGTCTTTCTGCTTCCCAGGTCGCAGCCCTGACCGCCGATCAGGTCGACGAATTGTCGACCGCGCAGGTCTCTCGCCTGACCTCCAGGCAGGTGGCAGCGCTGGGGACACTCGGTGCCAAGGCTCTCACTACCCAGCAGATTGCCGCACTGGGCACCGATGGTATCGCCGGTCTTTCTATAAGCCAGATCGCGATACTGAGCACGGCGCAGACCGAGGCGCTGACGACGGCGCAGGTTGCCGTTCTCAGTTCCGCACAGGTCAGCGCCCTCGGTTCCGACGATCTGGCCGTATTCTCCAACCGCGACGTCATGGCGCTATCCAGCGCAGCGGTTGCGGGATTGACGACCCAGATTCTGGCTGCCTTGCCCGGTAGCGTTATTGCTAACCTGTCGAGCGCGGGTGTGAGCGGACTGTCGACGGCCCAGATTGCGGCGCTGACGTCAGCCCAGATCGGCGTGCTAACGACGGGTCAGGTTTCGGCCCTGGGTTCCAAACAGATCGGAGCTTTGGGGACGGCGGGTGTCTCGTTGCTGTCGACGGCGCAGATTGCCGCGCTCAGCACGGCGGGCATTCCGGGGCTGTCTGCAGAGCAGGTCGCGTCGCTGACGACAAGCCAGGTCGAAGCGTTCAACTCCACGCAGGTCGGCGCCCTTTCATCAATCCAGATGGGTGCTCTCGGCGTTGACGATCTCGGGACCTTTACGACCGCAGAACTCGCCGCACTGACATCGAGCGCCATTCAGGGGCTTTCTTCCGCCACGCTCGCCGGTCTGTCGCCCGAGAGGATCGCCATTCTGGGAACAGCCAGCGTCTCCGGCCTTACGACAACGCAGCTTGCGGCCATGACATCGGAGCAGCTTGCCGCGCTGACAACAGCCCAGATCGCATCGCTCGCCGCAAAACAGGTTGCCGCTTTGGGAACAAACGGGGCAAGGGCTCTTACAACTGCTCAGATCGCCGCCCTGGCTACGGCTGGCATTGCTGGTCTTTCGACTGACCAGATCGCTGTCATGTCCACCGTGCAGATAGAAGCGCTCACGTCCACGCAGGTTGCGGTGCTGACCTCGCTTCAGATCAGCGCGATGGGCACCGATGATCTCGGTGTCTTTTCCACCGCCGATCTCGCGGCCTTGCCATCGAGCGCGCTTCAGGGTCTTTCGACGGATATCATTGCAGGCCTTCCGACGGAACGCGTCGCCGTTCTCGGTACGGCCAGTATTTCCGGCCTGACAACTGCCCAGATTGCGGCGTTGAAGACCGCGCAGTTGGAGGCGCTGACCACAGCGCAGGTCTCCGCACTCGGCTCCAAGCAGATCGCAGCGTTGGGAACGGTGGGTGTTGCCGTGCTATCTACCGCACAGATGATGTCGATGAATTCTGCAGCGATTGCCGGACTGTCTACCGGGCAGGTGGCGGTTCTCTCAACCGATCAGGTCGAATCTCTAACCCCGACGCAGGTGGCGGCGCTGAGTTCAACCCAGCTGGCAGCTTTTGGAGAAGACGACATCGACGTCTTCTCGACCGATGATCTGGCGGCTCTTCCGGCTCACGTCATCCAGGGGCTTTCCACCGCAGTCATCGCATCTCTGTCCACGGCACGGATCGCCATCTTGAGTACCTCGGGCATTTCGGGACTGACCGCCAGCCAGATATCGGCGCTCAGCACCGATCAGGTGGAAGCCTTCACCAGCGATCAGGTGGCGGCGCTGGGCTCCAAGCAGATCGCAGCGCTCGGCCTTGACGATCTCAAGACGTTCTCGACTGCCGACCTTGCGGCGATCAGCGCCGGGGCCATCGTCGGCATTTCGACCTCGACACTGGCGGCGCTCGCCACCGAGACGATACATGCCTTGAGTGCGCTTGGAATTTCCGGTCTCTCGACCGCTCAGGTATCTGCTCTGACAGTCGACCAGATCAGCGTGCTTTCCACGACACAGGTGGCAGCGTTCACGTCGCAGCAGATCGCGGCGCTCGATACGGGTGATATCGCCGCCCTGTCGACAGGGCAGATTGCGGCGATCAGCATGCTTGGCATCACCGGGCTTTCAAGCACTCAGGTGGGCGCTCTCAGTCTCGAACAATTGCATGTTCTGACGACCGGACAGATGGGCGCTTTGACCTCCGCTGCGGTCTCCGGCCTGACGGCAGAGGAACTGGACACGCTGTCAGCGGCTCAAATCTCAGCCATCGGTACTGCAGCCATCGCAGGCTTGCCGACAGACTTTATCGCGGCTCTTTCGCCCACGGAACTGGCCGCTATGGGAACGGCTGGCATTTCGGGCCTGACAAGCAAGCAGGTTGCCGTGTTGAGAAAGGATCAGCTCGAAAGCTTCACCACCGCCCAGATCGCGGCCCTCAGCGCCGATGGCCTTTCGGGGTTGACGACCGAGGGCATGTCGACCTTCTCGACAGCGGATATTGCCGCAATCGCGTCCTCGTCCATCCGTGGCCTGTCGACGGCCATCATTGCCCGCTTGACCACGGAAGAAATGAGCGTGCTGACTCCGGGACAGGTGGGCGCACTCGGTTATAATCAGATTGTTACACTGAGCACCGCGCAGGTGGATGCCCTGTCCACGACGCAGATCAATGCGTTCAACGCGATCCAGGCAGCGGCACTGGGAACGGAAGACATCGCGCTCTTTACCAGTGCAGATGTGGTAGCGTTGAGCACCAGCGCGGTTTCGGGTCTCGCGACAAGCGTCATTGCTGGGTTGACGACGGGTCAGAGTGAAGCCTTGACCCCGGCACAGGTTGGAGCACTGACCTCGTCTCAGGTCGCAGCTTTTTCGAAGGAAAACATTTCGAAGTTCTCCACTGCTGACATCGCGGCCTTCAGTTCGTCGGGCGTGGCAGGTTTGTCGACCGATACGCTGGTCAGTCTGTCCAGCGCACAGATCGATACGCTATTGAACACTCATATGGGTTCGCTCAAACCTGAACAGGTCTCGGCGATCATTTCCGTCTATATGGCGGCATGATCGAACCGCGCGAGCGGCCTCCCTTTAAAAGCCATGTGGGAAACGCTCGCGCAAGCTTCGCCGTCTAATTTGGTATCGAGGCCAAAAGGTCTTCGACTCTTTTGAATGACGGTGCGGGACAGAATGAATCTGTTAAATCAATTCCCTCAGGTTTTAAAGAATTTCGCGGCCCTTGGGCAGACGCGGCTTTTGGTGCTGGGTGGCGTGGGCGTTTTGTCCATGGCGATCATTCTTGCCGCAGCGCTCTATGTGAACAAACCTGCTTACGAAACACTTTATGTCGGCCTGGAAACGATGGATCTGAACAAGATCAGCATCGCACTGGCCGAATCCAACGTCGATTTTCAAGTCGGAGCCGATGGAACGAGCCTTCAAGTGCCAGTCGGCATGACGAGCAAGGCTCGTCTTTTGCTGGCTGAACGCGGTCTACCTGATAGCGCCAATGCCGGTTATGAGCTCTTCGACAATGTCGGTTCACTCGGTCTCACCTCGTTCATGCAGGAAGTTACCCGCGTCCGCGCGCTTGAAGGGGAAATTGGTCGCTCGATCCAGCAGATCGATGGCATCGCTGCAGCACGCGTCCACATCGTCATGCCGGACGTCGGCAATTTTCGCCGTGGCGAGCAGAAGCCAACGGCCTCCGTCATGATTCGCGCGAGCGCCACCGCAGGCCGCAAGGCCGCTTCGTCCATTCGCCACCTCGTTGCCTCGGCCGTTCCCGGCCTTGAGGTCGATGATGTAACGCTGCTCGATTCCACTGGCCAGCTTCTGGCCTCCGGCGACGATGTCGGCAACGGAGCCCTGAATCGCTCGCTGACGCTTTCCCAGAACGTTCAACAGGAACTCGAAACCAAGATCGACAAGGCGCTTGCGCCTTTTCTGGGCATGGATAACTTCCGCTCTACCGTCACAGCCGAGCTGAATACGGATAGCCAGCAAATCCAGGAAACAGTCTTCGATCCTGAATCGCGCGTCGAGCGTTCCGTTCGCACCACCAAGGAAGACCAGAAGTCACAGGAAACGACGCCGGATACGGCTGCAACCGTTGAACAGAACGTACCGCAGGCTGCTCCACAGGGTGGCGGCGGTGGTCCGAAGTCGTCTGACGAATCCGCCAAAAAGGAAGAGCAGACCAACTACGAAATCAACTCCAAGACGACGGCCACGGTTCGCAATGGCTATACGGTCGACAAGATTTCGATTGCTGTCGTTGTCAACAAGGGTCGCCTTGCCAAGATGATCGGCGAGCCTGCCGACCAGGCCAAGGTCGATGCTTACCTTGCAGAAATGCAGAAGATCGTTGCGTCTGCGGCGGGTATTTCGACAAATCGCGGCGACGTCGTCACGATCACCGCCATGGACTTCCTGGAAACCCAGCTACTCGACCAGCCGGTTGCGGGACCGGGCTTCATGGAAGTCGTCAGCCGCAACTCGGCAGGCCTCATCAATTCGCTCGCCTTCGTCGTCGTCGCCTTCCTCGTGGTTTGGCTGGGTGTTCGCCCGATGGTCCGCTCCTTCTCCGGCGGCTCTGCGGCCATGGCGGAAGTGGGTCAGGAAGCGGCTGGTCTGGAACTGCCGGACTTCTCGCCTGCCATGGGTGGTGCCGGCGCAGGCGGCGGTCTCATGGATGGCTTCGGTGCGGACTTCGGCTTCGACAGCACCGACGATCTCCTCTCGGGCGACAGCGACAGCGGCGACTTCAATCGCCGGGTTCGCGAAGGGCCGGAGCGCCGCCTCTCGCGGATGGTGGAAATCAGCGAGGAACGCGCCGCCAAAATCCTCCGCAAATGGGCAATCGAGAAAGCAGCATAAACAAGAAGGCCGGTCTCCGAGACCGGCCTTCTTCCGTTTTATCGCTTGCATCGAAGCGGCGCACATGTTCTGGTTTGGGACGAAGTTAACAGTTTGTTCATCAAGCCGACAATTTACGCTGGAATACTGAAATCAACTCTGTGCGAGGCCGATAACATCAATATGCTTTCGGTGGTATGATCAGGAGATAAATACGGGGAAGTTTTCGACTGCTTATGGTTTTTCCCGTAGCGTCTCCTAAAATGCAATGATTCGGTCGCCAGACATGCAAGCCACGGATTGTGATTGTGTTTCTGAATGGAAATGATTTCCATCCCGGTTAAGTGATCTCCTTTCAGGAGAATAAGAGGGCGTAGGCTATTGAAGGTGGATGTTGATGTTCGCAGGCTTTCAGCTGCGCCGTTTGACAGGTCGGTGAAGTTGCCGCGCGATCAGCTTATTCGGAATATTTCTGTCGCGGCTATGGACGGCAACGTTACAGCTGCCGTGGAAATGCTTGCGTCCTTTGCAGGGGCTGCCCATTATCTCTTGGCCCGCGAAGACCTGCTGCAGGAAGCAGGTCTCAATTTCATCATCACATCCGACTGGCCTTTCGATCTTGTGCGCAGGCTGGGTGCCGAACTGACCAACAATCAGAACCGCGTCAGCGAGATGGAAAAATGCCTGACGCTGTTGAAGCCGCGCATCCTTTTCCTGCCTGAGGATGCCGTGATTGCCCACGGGATAGACCGTAAATATTGCGCCTTGACCTTCTGCGTCGGTCGCGTGCGGTTCTCGCTTTTGCTGCTGTTTGCCGAAGACACCGTGCCTGTCGATGACCGTCTGCGTGAGGCTGCAATGCTGGCGGGATATTTCGCCAGTTCCGGCATCGTGGCGGAATCGCGGATCGAGCGGGACATCGATTTGACCGAGCGTGAGCTTGAATGCCTGTTCTGGATCGCCGAAGGCAAGACCAGCGATGAAATGGCCACGATCCTCGGGATTTCCCGCAATACGATCAACAACTATATCACCAGCGTCATGCGTAAGACGGCAACCAAGACCCGCTCCGAGGCCATAGCCTATGCGGTTCGAAACAATCTCGTATAGGGGCGCCTCGCATGGGTTATTACAAGGACTCCGAAGCGGCCAGCACAGAGCAGGTCATTCCGGCGCGGGCAGGGACCGCCAGCAGCCGTTCTGATCTGTTTCCAAAGCTGGTGGCGATACAGCGCATTCTGGGTGCAAAGAACTTCGTCGTTGTCAGGGCCGTGGCATCGGGCTTTCCCAACAAGCGCAAACTGTTCTGCGAGCTTGAAAACTGGGGCATCAATGCCAGCGACCAGAGCGCGCGTTTAGTGCAGGCCATGGGCGAACGCTTGCTGGAGCATCTGGAACGCTCTCTGTTGCCAGTGACCTGGAAGAGCGACAACGGCTCAGGTTTTGCCGATATTCCCGATGTACCCGCGCTCATGGTGCGTCTTGCCAATGACGATCTTTCCTATGCGGGCCTAGCGCTTCCCGTGCGGCTGGGAACCATTGGCAACGGGTTCGTGGTCTTCTGTGGAGGCAATCTGCTGCTCGATAACGAGATCGTTCTGGAGCAGCACATCAAATGCACCGAGATCATGGTGGATCTGCTGGCTCTCGACGAGCGTCGCGTCACCCCGGCCGAGTCCCTCAGCGAACGGGAAGTCGCCTGCCTCCAGCTTGCCGGAGACGGTCGGATCAGTGAAGAGATTGCCGTGAAGCTGGGTCTGTCAGTCCACACGGTCAACGCCTATCTCGGCTCAGCGACCATCAAGCTGGACTCGGTCAATCGTATCCAGGCCATCGCCAAGGCGATCCGCATGGGCTACATTCACTGACAGCACGTTTCGGCTGCGCGTCTGGACTGCAATACCGTTAGCGAAGCGAGATTGGCCCGATCCTTATGGGATCCGGGCCAATGTGGTCATCGCACTTCGAAGGGGCCGCTGCGTGCTGGCAAGGCCGGGACATCGAGATGGTCTGGTTCAGCGCCTGCTTTCGCCCGCTCGACCATCATCTCATAGGCAGTTTCGAGGTGTCGGCAATAGCGTTCCGCGTCGAAGAGCGGCTTGGTAAACCGGTTTGCATCGATACGGGCGCGAATTTCCTTCAATGGTGTGGGGTCGAGCGCGTAAGCCACAGCCTGATCGGCATATGCAGCTTCGTCCTGGGCAATCAGTTCCGGCACGTCGATGGCATGCAGCAGGCTTTCGCTGACCCGCGAGGCGAAGTTGGTGCCCTTAACCGTCAAGACGGGGAGGCCGGACCACAGTTGTTCCGATGTCGTGGTGTGGCCGTTGACGGGGAAGGTGTCGAGTCCCAGATCGGCAGCCGTGATACGGTTGAGGTGAAGCTCGAAATCCAGCTTTTTCATGAAGAAAACGCGTTTTGCTGGAATCCCCATTGCCAGGAATTTGGTCAGGATATTGGTTCTGCTGTCCTGGCTGTTGTGCAGGATCCAGATGACGCTGTTGGGTGCTCGCTTGAGGATATTGCCCCAGAGTTCAGCTACCTGAGGTGTGATCTTGCGGTTGGCGTTGAAGGACGCAAAGACGAAAGCATCTTCCGGCAGGCCGAGATCGGCGCGGTTGACTTGTTTGGCCAGCGGGCGGTTGACGGGGTCGTTGGGCTGGTATGTTTCCGGCAGCCGGACAAATTTCTCGTAGTAATGCGGCTTGGAGCTATCCGGCAGTACGTGATGGTCGCCAATGACATAGTCGAGATCGACATTGACCGTTGAGCCGGGAAAGCCGATCCAGGCGACCTGAATGGGTGCGGCGCCCATATTGAGGATCGCGGTGCGATTGCCTGCCGTGTGCCCCTTCAAATCGACGAGGATGTCGATGTTGCGCGCCTTGATCTCAGCCAGTGCGTTTTCGTTGCTCATCTCGCGCACGGTTACGACGTCACCCCACAGGCTGCGATCTGCCTCGTTGGTTTCCAGCAGGTCGGGAGCCGAATGGCAAAACAGCGTGACCTCGAAGCGATCACGGTCATGCAGCTCCAGCACCCGCCGGATGAGCTTCATGGTTGCATGCTTGTCGAAAAGGTCGGACGACAGGTAGCCGATCCGTATCTTCTCACCCCATTCATGGGGCAACTGCCGACGGGTCACGCTCATTTCCGGATTGAAGGCTGGCGTGTTGCTGCGTGCAAGCTGGTTAATGTGCTCGTCGCCGCTCCAATGGAGATTGAAGAACGTTCCATCCAGCGAAACGAAGCGGGTTTCGCCGCCAGCGACCACTTCATCAATGATCGGCTGATGCTTCTCGATGGCGTCGAACTTACTGTGCTCGCGGCAAAAGACGAGATACATCAGGCGTACGGCCTGCTGGCGCGGCAATTTGGCCAGAAGCAGGCGGGCCGTCTCGATGTCTTTCGGATCGAAAAGGTCCCAAGTGGTGATGGCGATGCGTGCACCGAGCTTGACGTGCTCGATCGAGTCGCTCTTCATCAGGACGCTTTTCAGTGCCCTGGCAATTCGAGGCTCTCCGCGCTCCAGCAATATCGTGCCCACGATATAGCAGATATCGGGATATTTATGGAAACGGTGGATCAGCTTGTTGGACAGCGAGAGTGCCTTATCCTTCTGCCCGCAATCGTAATAGAGCTTGATACTGTCGACGAGATAGCTTTCCGCATCTATGCCATTTTGCTGATAGGCCAGCTCATAGGATGTCGCTGCCTGTTCCGGCATGCCGATCTGCATGCAGGTTTTGGCGAGCAAAGCGTAGGTGCGCGCATCGCGCTTCGTGTCGATCAGCTTGTTCAGGGTTTGAAGAGCCTGCGTGTACTGACCGGTCTTGAAGTGCTTCGAAGCGGCGGCATAGCTGATTTCGTTTAACATGTGTTCCGTTCTATCTTCTTGCGATCCCGCTTGCAGACAGCGGCCTTCTGAAGGCGCGCGGATACTGCCGATTTAGAAATCCGACAGATCGTATCGGGCGAAGCTTGCCTGAAACAGGTCTTCGTAGGTCCTCAGGTCTGTCTCACCTTGGTTAATCGCTCTGTCTGGGCGTTTGCGTATCGTTAACCAATAGAATCGAGGGGTATCGCAAACCCCTCGAAATTAAGAACTTGGAAATGCTTGCCGCGCATTTTGATCTTTGCGTGACGGGTTTGGTGTCCATTAGAAAACGGAACCGAGTGGCATGATGCCGAACCGTTCGCGCCGGTACTCGTAACCCGGCATGTCCCTCTCTTGTACCGCGTTTTAAGGGGCAACTTATGTCTAGCATCAACTTCAACTCGTCTGCCAGCAATGCACTCCAGACACTGCGCAGCATCAATTCGAACCTAAGCAACACCCAGGATCGCGTGTCTTCCGGTCTGAAAATCGCCGATGCCTCTGACGGTGCAGCATATTGGTCCATCGCGACCACGATGAAGTCCGACAACAAGGCGCTTGGTGCAGCGACGGACGCGCTCGGAATCGGCGCAGCCAAGGTCGATACGGCTTATGCCGCCATGGACAGCGCCATCGACGTCGTCAACGAAATCAAGGCCAAGCTGACCACCGCCAGCGAAAGTTCCGTTGACAAGGACCAGGTTCAGCTTGAAATCAAAAAGCTCCAGGAGCAGCTGACCGCTATCGGTCAGGCCGCTTCGTTCAACGGTGAAAACTGGGCAATTCAGGATAGCGGCTCCTCGACGACTGTTGTCGATGGTTTCATCCGCAACTCGGACGGTACCGTCAAGGTTACGACAGCGACGTTCAACGCTGGCTCCTACGCAATGTTTGAAACCATTGCCGGCGGCGTTGGCAGCGGCGGCCTCCTGGCCGCGGTCATGACCATTGCACTGAGCGACACGTCCACGCAGGGCGCCATTGATGGTTACTTGTCGACTGTTGAAACGGCTCTCGGCGAACTTACCAAGGGCGCAGCCGCTCTGGGTGCTCTTTCGACCCGTATCGATCTTCAGGACGAATATTCCAGCAAGCTGAGTGACGCTATGGATGCTGGCGTAAGCCGTCTGGTTGACGCCGACATGGAAGAAGAATCTGCACGTCTTTCGGCCCTGCAGACCCAGCAGCAGCTGGCAGTACAGTCGCTGTCGATTGCGAACTCCAGCTCGCAAAGCATCCTCTCGCTCTTCCGCTAATACGAATTTCAGTATCGAAAAAATTGGCCGGACCGAAAGGTCCGGCCTTTCGCGTTTTATCCGTTAACAAAGTATTACTAAAAATTATCTAAAATTAACTATTTATTTATATAATATTTGTAAGTTCTTAACCTTAATGATGTTAGATCGGTCTATCGAAACGGCGGCCGAAAAGTAAATATATTACTCGGCAGGCATGAGGCTGATTGTCGTTTACCGGTAAAACCGGAATGTCCCTTCAATTGTACTTGCCAAAGGGGCAATCAATACTATGACCAGTATCCTTACGAACACATCTGCTATGTCTGCACTGCAGACTCTGCGCACGATCAATTCAAACCTTTCCACGACGCAGGACCGCGTGTCGTCTGGTGAAAAGGTCGGTAAAGCTGCTGATAACGTTGCCTACTGGTCGATTTCCACGACAATGAATTCCGACAACAAGGCACTCAATGCTGCAACAGACGCTCTGGGTGTCGGCGCAGCCAAGGTCGATACGGCTTATGCCGCCATGGACAGCGCCATCGACGTCGTCAACGAAATCAAGGCCAAGCTGACCACCGCCAGCGAAACTTCCGTTGACAAGGACCAGGTTCAGCTCGAAATCACCAAACTGCAGGAGCAGCTGACGGCTATCGGTCAGGCCGCTTCGTTCAACGGTGAAAACTGGGCCATTCAGGGTGACACGGGTTCCTCGACGACCGTCGTCGATGGTTTCATCCGCAACTCGGACGGTTCCGTCAAGGTTACGACAGCGACGTTCAACGCTGGCTCTTACGCTCTGTTCAACTCTATCGCCGGCGGCGTCGGCAGCGGCGGCATTCTGGCCGACGTCATGACCATTGCGTTGAACAGCGCTGCCACACAGGGTGACATCGATGCGTTCATGACAATCGTCGAAACTGCTCTCGACACTCTGACAATCGGTGCTGCCGCTCTGGGTGCATTGTCCACCCGTATCGACATGCAGGACGATTATTCCTCCAAGCTCAGCGACGCTATTGAAGCTGGCGTAAGTCGTCTCGTCGATGCGGACATGGAAGAAGAATCGGCGCGCCTCTCGGCCCTGCAGACGCAGCAGCAGCTGGCGGTACAGTCGCTGTCGATTGCGAATTCCAGCTCGCAGAACATCATGACCCTCTTCAGAGGCTAATGATCGGCACGTTCAATAGAAAAGCCGCGCCCCTAGCGCGGCTTTTTTCGTAAAAAATTTTAACTTGTGAGAATTTTAAAATATTCATATTTAACAATAAGTTAGTATTTATTAACGGCTCCATTTGAGTTTAATCTTTCCTTCAACAAGGTAAAAGAACTCCTACCATTAAACCTTTGTTAACCAAAAACCTGTTTTCTGTGGTCATCGAAACAGCGCACCGGTCACTTCGATCGGGAAGCATGAAGCTGCCTGCTGCGTTTCCCGGCTTGGACCGGAATGTCCCTTCTTAAAAAATTTGCCAAAGGGGCGACCTACAGATGACTAGTATTTTGACAAACACCTCTGCAATGTCTGCCCTTCAGACGTTGCGCTCGATCAACACCGACCTGTCCAACACACAAGATCGCGTTTCGTCCGGTTACCGGGTAGGTCAGGCAAAGGATAACGTCGCTTACTGGTCCATCTCCACGACCATGAATTCCGACAACAAGGCGCTGAATGCCGCTTCGGACGCACTGGGCGTCGGTGCCGCCAAGGTCGATACGGCCTACGCCGCCATGGAAAGCGCGATCAGTGCCGTCGACGAAATCAAGGCAAAGCTCGTCACCGCCAGCGAGCAGTCCACGGACAAGGCTCAGATCCAGCTTGAAATCGGCAAGCTTCAGGAGCAGCTTTCCGCAATCGCACAGGGCGCATCCTTCTCCGGCGAAAACTGGATGGTATTGGGCGACGCCACGCAGGCAAGCGTTGTTGACGGCTTCATCCGTACAGCCAGCGGTGGCGTCAGCGTCACCACTGCGAAGTTCAACATTTCCTCCTATGCCATGTTCGAGACCATCGCCGATGGGATTGGTGAAGGCGGAATTCTCGGCAGCGTCATGAGTGTTCAGCTAACAAGCGCGTCGACGCAAGGCGACATCGACGCTTTCATGGACATCGTCGAATTTGCGCTCAGCAACCTTACGGACTCCGCTGCGGCTATCGGTGCCCTTCAGACTCGTATCGATCTGCAGGATAGCTACTCGGCCAAGCTTTCAGACGCGATGGAATCGGGCGTCAGCCGTCTGGTCGATGCCGACATGGAAGAGGAATCGGCCAAGCTCTCTGCTTTGCAGACACAACAGCAGCTTGCGATCCAGTCCCTGTCGATTGCGAACTCCTCTGCACAGAACATCATGTCGCTCTTCCAGCAGTAAGATCGATATCCTGCCCATTCAGGCCGCGCCCTCTGAAAAGGAGGCGCGGCTTCTTCGTTTTTTCTGGCAAGGGCTTAAAAAGACGATGCTTTTGGCTTTAAAGACGCATCGCGCAAGTTTCGCCATAGCTTGGGCGGGTATAACACTTGTCACGGGTTTAGCATTTCGTTAACCCTAAGCCGTGCGATGCTTCGTGTCATGTCGCGTCTGTGCCTCTTCATGATGAGAGTGCGGCTTTGCGCCAGAGAGTTCTGGCATGTCCCCGTTCCTCCCGGCCCGATGTAGGTACCATGACCAAGATTATTTCCTCCGGCAGCGTGCAGAGTGCGCTTCAAACGCTCCTCTTCAGTAACGACACCCTCCAGAAAACGCAGGAGCGCGTGACGTCAGGTTACAAGATCGCGTCTGCTGCTGATAATTCGGGCTACTGGTCGACGGCTACCAATCTGAAATCGGACGGAAACGTGCTGAGCAGCGTCGGTGACGCGCTCAATCTGGGCGCATCGAAAGCCGATACCGCCTACGAGGCTGTTTCGTCGATGATTGATGTCGTCGATCAGATCATGACGCAACTGACGACGGCCTACGAAACGGGCGCTGATCGCGGTCAGATCAACAACGCCATGGATGCGCTGAAGGAAAATCTTTACACAATTGCGCAAGCTGCGACGTTTTCCGGCGACAACTGGTTGTTCAATTCCAGCGAACAGCTTCCTGCAGAAAAATCGGTGCCATTCTCGTTCCACAAGAATGTGTCCGGTGCGATATCGCTTGAATATCTCAGTGTAAACACGACCGAAACGACGATGGTCGATACCAACGACGCCAGTCGGGGCTTGATGACGGCAGGGATGGATGCCAGCGCGCGTGACGGTGATCCAAGCTCGACGCCACGAGAATATTATCTGCTCGATGCCCAATCCTCGAATCCTGCATCGGGAACGGAAATTTCCGTATCGGATGCAACGACGCGCGAAGAGCTCGATGACATGGTTTATGTGGTCGGCCAATTGTCCGTGAAGCTCAACCAATTGGGCAGCTCGCTTGGTACGATGTCGAACAGGATGGACCAGCAGACGACGTTCGTCAGCTCGTTGAAGGATTCCATGGACAAGAGCGTCAGCCGTCTGGTGGACGCCAATATGGAAGAGGAATCGACCAGGCTGACAGCTTACAAGACGCAGCGCGATCTAGCCGTTGAAGTCGTATCCATGGCCAATAACCATCGCAGAAGCCTGGCTGGCCTGTTTGGGTGATGTGCGGTAGGGTTCATCCTCGCACAAGTTTGGCTCTCTATTTTGAAATACTGAATTGCTGCCGGGTTTTCGCACTCATGACGATGCGACACGACCCTGCTGGCCCTCTCTGAACGCCTTGCGGATAATTTCATGATTCTCTTCTCGACAGAAAAGACAAGCACGATGATGGGCGAGGTGCGGCTATGAGCGGGGCGCTGGCAAAGTATCTCAAGGATTTCAGTCAACACACACCGCCGCCTGAACCCGTGGCAACGTTTGAACTCGACACTCCCGTCTCCACCTTCGAAAGCGACTGGCTATCCGAACCTGAAGTCGTCGTTGATCTCGAAGCAGAAAAACAAAAGGCCTTTTCCGATGGTCAGGAGGAGGGCAAGCGCAAACAGCTTCTCGTCCAGGAGCAGGAACTCGATGCCTTGCGCGCGCTCCATGACAAGGAGATGGAAGCGATGCGCAACCGCTATGAGGACGAGATCGCGATGCATCTGGCGACATCGGTGACGTCAATGAAGCAGGCGATCGCCAGCAATGTGGAATCTGCCTGCCTTCGCCTCTTCGCCACGGTGATGGAGCGGGAACTGGCAAAAACTGCAGCGGCAGATGTTTCGGCCCAGATCGTGCGTGAAATCGAAGACGGTTTTGCCGGAACGATCAAGATCACCGGACCGGATGCGCTCTTGTCGCAGATACGCGAAAAGCTTGGCCATGTGGACAATCAGGTCGATTACGACGTGTCCAACGATATCGATATCAAGGTTCAGATGGATAGTTCGGTCTTGATGACCAGACTGTCCGAGTTCTTCCAGAATGCAAGAGGTCTAGCCGATGAGTGAAGGCGAAAATCACCATCACGGCAAAAACGAGATCATCATCGTCAAGCGCCACAAGGGCGGCCACGATGGCGCCCATGGTGGTGCGTGGAAAATTGCCTATGCGGATTTCATGACCGCCATGATGGCCTTCTTTCTGGTGATGTGGTTGGTCAATGCCGCCAACGAGGAAACCAAAGCCTCGGTGGCTAGCTATTTCAATCCCATCAAACTGACTGACGAAAAGCCTGCCGATCGGGGCATGAAGCAACCTGCCAAAACCGCCAAGGGTGAGCAGACGCAGCAGACCTCTGACACAAAATCCGAAAAGCCGCAGGACGCCGCCGCCGCCGCAAGCGGTGAGGATATGACGTCGTCCGCTGGCGACAAGACGGCCTATTCGGAAGCAGCGCTTTTTGAAAATCCCTATGCTGTTCTAGCCGAGATCGCTCAGGAGGTTGGCCAGCAGGCAAATGTGAGCGCTAAAGGCGAGGGTGGCGCAAGCGATTCCGGTCCTTCGACCGGTGCATCCGGTGGCGAGGCCTATCGCGACCCCTTCGATCCGGATTTCTGGAGCAAGCAGGTCGAGGTGCGTCCTGATCAGAACGGTACGGCCATTCAGGATACGGCATTGCCCGAAAAGGCGCAGAAAAAGACCGATGCGAAAGCCGACACCGTTCCGCAGGACATCGCCAGTGTCATCGAAGATAGCGATCCCGCCACGCCACAGACGAATATCAAGACGCAGAAGGTCGATCCGGGTTCTGTTGATGAGATAGGCGAGGAGACCACCAAACCCGCACAGTCGAAATCGGCCAAGGCCGCGGATGCCGCACAAACGCAGGAAGAGACTGCAGAAGAACTGCGCGAAGAGATTGCCCAGCAGGTCGCTGGTGTCGCCGGCAAGCTTGCGGAGGGCATCGTCGTAACGCCGGCCGAAGGCGGTACGCTGATCACTATCTCCGAGAAATCCAATGCAGCAATGTTCGACGTCGGTTCAGCCGTGCCGCAGAGGGATCTCGTTCTTGCCATGCAGAAAATCGGCGAGGTTCTCAGCAAGCAGAAGGGCGCGATCGTCATA
Organism: Rhizobium sp. Leaf262; assembly: GCF_001422245.1. Taxonomy (GTDB): domain Bacteria; phylum Pseudomonadota; class Alphaproteobacteria; order Rhizobiales; family Rhizobiaceae; genus Agrobacterium. The sequence goes on along the minus strand of NZ_LMMM01000012.1, from coordinate 165,281 downwards.
CGCGGTCATACGGATGCGCGGCCCTATAGCAGCGGCGGAAAAGACAACTGGACGCTGTCGATGGATCGTGCCCATGCAGCCTACTACATGCTGGCGCGTGGTGGTCTCGATGAGACACGTATCAAGCAGCTTTCCGGTTTTGCGGATCGGCGCTTGCAGAGCACCAGCGATCCGCTGGACGGCGCCAACCGCCGCATCGAAATATTGTTAGAGGATAGTTGAGGCAGCGGATGATGAAAGCGACCCGCATAGCTGCCCTGTTGATGGGCATATCCTGGCTGGCCAGTGCCGGTGAGGCATATGCTCAAAGCGACCTGCCGCCTGCAAAAATTCTGCGGTCGCTGCAGTTCGTTCAGGATTCCGTCGTTCTGGGCGATCATTCCGCACGTGACATGCAGAAATACTTGCTGGAAACGATCGATACTACACTGCGAACAGCCGATGCGTCTATTTTCGAGGATTCGCGCAATGCGGATGCCGCGCTTGCCTATATCATGAGCGGTGGCAATCCGCAGACACTGGATTATCTGGTTGCGCGCGACGTGCAGGGTCACTTCGACTCGCGTGTCATCAACGTCCTGCAAAAATACTTCAACGGTCGCGGCATTCAGGCGGAAAAGATCATCACCGATATTCTTCCCGAATATCGCAAGGGAGTTCTCGGGCCCTATTTGATGCTTATCGCCGGCAACATCGTCGTCAACAAGGATCCCGTCGGATCGCTTGCCTTCTTCGACGATGCCCGCTTGACAGCACCTGGGACGATTATCGAAGAGGCTGCGCTGCGTCGCTCGATCATTGCGATGATGCAAGCCAAGCAGTCGGACAAGACGCTTGAATATATCCGCAAATACGCCGTGAGATTTCTGCACTCCCCCTACGCCTCCCAGTTTGCCGATCTTTTCGTCAGCTTCGTGGTGGAGAGTCATGGCTCCGTTCAGCAGGACAAGATAGCTGAAATCGCGCAGCTGATGGACAAGGAGCGTGCAGAGGAAATCTATCTTCGCATCGCTCGGCAGGCGTCGTTGCGCGGTGAAGTCGATCTTGCGCGCTTTGCGACGGAGCAGTCCATGGCGCTGACATCGCAGACAGGCGATGCCACCCGGGTGCCTTTGTCGAAGCTGTATTCCGGTCTTGCCAGTGTGCCAAGCGAGGCGGTTCATAGCGCCAGCGACACCTTGGCAAGCATACCGAACGAGGAGCTTTCGCCCAGAGATATTGCTCTGCGCGACGCCGCGCAGGCAATTGCCGAACAGATCGTCAGAAAACCTGCCTTCGAGACTTCGCAGGGAGGTGCCGACGGCAATTCCACTGGAGACAAGGCAATTCTGCAGGCCAACAGTGATGACATTCTGCCCCAGAAACAGTCAGGGCAGGCCGTGGCGGGGGCGCCTTTGGAAGAATTCTTCGACAAGAGTCGGGCTCGCTTGAACGAGATCGACTCCTTGCTGGAGCAGGAGGAGAGATAAGATGAACGTTGCACAGACCATTGTTCCCGGTAATTCCGACGTCGTAAAGCAGACCGGCAGGCAGGACAGGGATAGCGCGTCTAAAAAGGGCGGCTCGGGCTTTTCCGATACGCTGGGTTCGCTCGACAAGAAAAGCTCCGCTCCGCAGTCCTCGTCCAGCGCGTCTGGTAACTCTTCTACGGCGTCTTCGACGACCGCCACTGCGACGAGCGGTCAGCCGACCGCAACGACGGTGGCGGACGGCGGCAAGACGCCGGTGAACGATGGTACGACCCCGATGTCACCCGTCGCCAATGGTCTCGCAAAGCCCGTGGCACCGAATACCTTGTTCATGGATGCGACCCAGACCCTCGTGGGGCAGCCGAACGATGGCACTTTTGTCAATGGCGCTGATGCCGCGAAGCTGGTGGAGACGGTATCCAACACAGTCCCGCAGCTCGCCAATACGGAAACCGATGCTGCTGTCCTCCCTGAAATGAGCGATCTTGCCAAGCTGGTGACCGCCCTGAGCAAGCCGATCGCTTCCACTGCATCATCGCAAGGGGACGCAACGGTGGAGGGCACCAGCGACGCCGAGGCGGAAACAGATGCTCCGGCTACAGATGTGGCGGGCGAGGGCATGGATTTGTTGTCCCTGCTTGCATCAACGACCATGCCGGTCAACCAGGCAGCGCCATCATCGAACCAGGCTGCAAATCCGTCCTCGGAGGGTTTGGCTGGCATGGCGCTTGATCAGGCCGCCCCTGCTGAAGTCGGCACGACATCATCGACGGTGGTCAGGTTGCAGAAGCAGGATACGCCTGCAATCGATTTTCACATTGAGACACAGGAAGATGGATCTGCAAAGCTTGATGTTTCTGCGGCTGCAGGCGATGTTTCCAATGTCGTGCAAGTCGTTGAAAGCAGACGTTTTGTCGGCATGGCAGCCGCTTCCAATGCAGCGGCGATTTCGAGCGCGATGGTCGCCGATCCTGATTGGGCAACCACCATGGCGGGCCAGACCAGCAACGGGCCGATGATCTCTAGCACCGGGCAGGTGGTGCATGTCCTCAAGATTCAGATGAGCCCTGTCGAGCTCGGTCACGTCACCGCAGCGATGAAGCTGGTCGGCGATGAGTTGAGCGTACAGCTGACGGCCCACACACTGAAGGGCTATAGCGAGTTGCAGAAGGACAGTTCCGATATTCTGGACGCCTTGAAATCCCAGGGCTTCAGCGTCGATCAGGTCACGGTAACGCTGGCCAGCGGTGCGGACCGACAAGATAGCAGCACCAGCAACCGACAGCCCCCGGATTCTGGCCACCAAGGTGCGCAGCAGGGCCAGCGCGGCAACGAAGAGAAGTCGCAGGAACAGTTCTACCGGCAGTCTGGCGGCCGCGCACGTGAGGAGACCATTAGTCATGAGAGCACTTCACAGCCTGAAGTACCTGCTCGCGTTACCAGCGCTCGTCCTGACCACGTTTACCTGTGAGGCCTCTCAATCGTCCTTGCGGCTCGATTGTGAGCGGCAGATACAGGCAGCGGCGGGGCACTACGGCATCCCTGAAGGCATCCTTTACTCAGTGGGACTGACGGAAACAGGACGTAAGGGTTCTCTCAGTCCCTTTGCCATCAACATCGAAGGCAAGGCCTATTTTCCCGAAAATCTTCCAGAGGCCTACAAGCTGGTGGATGATGCCAGACGCAACGGCGCCAAGCTGATCGATATCGGCTGCATGCAGATCAACGTCTATTTTCACGGTGCGGAATTCAACTCCGTTGCCGAAATGTTCGACCCTGCAAAGAACGTCGCCTATGCCGCAAAATTCCTCAAAAGCCTTCATGACCGTCACGACACATGGACGATGGCCGTCGCGCGTTACCATGCCGGACCCAACAATGACCCCGCCCAACAGAGATATGTGTGCCGTGTCATCAGCAATCTGATTGCCACAGGCTACGGTCAATGGACTGCCAATGCGAGAAATTTCTGCCTCGGCTAGACAACCTGTAATTGTTTGACCGTCAGCCATAAAGACCTGTTAGACACTCAAACCCAAATGTGGCGAGATTCCATCCAAAAATGGCAAGCAAGCACAAAGTGACTTGACTCGCACTTTTCCACCAAAAAAATATCCTTAATTTTGAAAGGGCATACTATATATAGATCAAATCGGGACAATATGGTTAATCAATTATTAATTAATGCCTGTATGTTTTTGTAGTTGTGAGAGATTCACGCGATTCGTACACCTCAGCATGTAGATTGGCTACACTGATTCGGAGGCGGACGAATGATCGTGGTAGTTGATGAGCGCAAGCTTGTTAAAGACGGGTACACAGCCCTTTTTGGGCGAGAGGGAATTCCCTCAACTGGATTTGATCCAGTGGAATTTGGTGAATGGGTAAACACGGCGGCAGATTCTGACATCGCGGCAATTGAGGCATTTCTGATCGGTCAGGCAGAGATGACTCAGGAACTGCCGCGTGCGATCAGAGATCGTTCGCAAGCACCTGTGATTGCGGTAAGCGACCAGCATTCGCTGGATGCGACACTGGCACTGTTTGATTGCGGCGTGGACGATGTCGTCCGCAAGCCGGTTCATCCGCGTGAAATCCTGGCACGCGCAGCGGCTATCCGCCGACGCTTGGCTGTTCTCACGAACTTCACGGATGCTGGACCTATCCGGGTCTTTTCCGACGGACGCGACCCCGAGGTCAGCGGTGAGGTTTTCCCTCTGCCGCGTCGCGAACGCCGTATTCTGGAATATTTAATCGCAAACCGTGGCCGCCGTGTTTCCAAGGCGCAGATCTTCAACGCGATCTACGGCATCTTCGATGAGGAAGTCGAAGAGAACGTCGTCGAAAGCCACATCAGCAAGCTTCGCAAAAAACTGCGTAAGAAGCTCGGTTTCGATCCGATCGATTCCAAGCGGTTTCTGGGTTACTGCATCGACTGGAGCTGATCACGCTCTACCCGGAAATCCTGATACGGATTTTGGGAGAAACACATGCAACTTCATCGTTGACACGCCGTGGATTGAAACAGTCCGCGGCGTTTTTCTTTCAACTTATTTTGCACTTCAAAGCATTTTTCATCACCGACGGTTGCTTAAACCCGTGTCTCAAAGATTGGTTCCCACCAATTTCTCTTTTTTCTCGATATCGCCAGCCAGTGAGAAAAACAGACAGCCTCACGCAAGGCCCGCATCCTAACTTCACAGCAGATGAGAACAGAGGATTCGAAATGAGCCTTTTTGGAACGATGAAAACCGCCGTATCCGGCATGGGTGCTCAGGCAAACAAACTGGGGACAGTCGGCGACAACATCGCCAATGCCAGCACGACTGGATACAAGAGCGCATCGACCGCATTCTCCTCGCTCGTCTTGTCGTCTGCAGGTGGGAACTACAATTCCGGCGGAGTCGAAACCAAAGTTAATTATTCGATTTCCCAGCAAGGCGCAGCCGTTGCAACGCAGTCCTCCACAGACCTTGCGATCAATGGCGATGGCTTCTTTGTCGTCCAGGACACTGCAGGCAACGTTTTTCTGACACGCTCCGGTTCGTTTACTGCTGATGACAACGGTAACCTCGTCAACGACGCTGGCTTCACACTTTTGGGTTATGAGTACACCGGCACGACTCCAACCACCGTCATCAACAGCTATGACGGTCTGGTTCCGGTGAATGTCTCTGCCAACGGCATGACGGCAACGCCTTCTACTACCGGCAGCATTACAGGCAACCTAAGCGACTCCGCTCCTATCGTTGATCCCACGAAGCTCCCGAGTGAAAATAGCGCTACGGTAAATGTCGATCAGATCGGAACGCTCAAAACATCGGTTACGGGATACGACAGCCTAGGCAACGAAATTAAATACGATTTCTATTTTGCCAAAACGGAAGACAACGTCTGGGAAGTCACAGTTTACAATGCTGCGGATGCCTCTGCCAACGGGTCTTTTCCGTATAGTGGCGACCCGGTGGCTTCTGACATCATGAATTTTGACCCAGACACAAAAACGTTCGACCTCAAGAGCTTGACGCTTGATGATACCGAAAACGATTTGAGCATCTTGGTCGATCTATCTGGTATGACGCAATTGGCTGCTACGAACTCGACGATCGAAAAGGGCGGGATCAATGGTAACCCAGCCGAGCAGGTGCGCTCGGTGTCTATCGACAGTGACGGCACGGTTTACGCAACCTATGCCAAGTCCGCGTCTCGAGCGCTCTACCGCATTCCTCTGGCCGATGTTGCTAGCCCCGACAATCTTTCTGTTCTCTCCGGAAACGTTTTCCAGCCGAGCGCAGACTCCGGTGTGGTGACACTTGGTTTCGCGGGGCAGACAGGGTTTGGCAGCATCGCATCGAAGCAGCTGGAATCTTCTAACGTCGATATCGCAACCGAGCTGACTGAAATGATCCAGGCGCAGCGCAGCTACACCGCAAATTCCAAGGTCTTCCAGACGGGTTCCGATCTCATGGAAACACTCATCAATCTGGTACGGTAACGCTTTAAAGGACGGGTGAATGTCGCTTGCTTCGGCGCTAAATACGACAAAAGCAACTCTGAGCAATACGGCTCTTCAGAGTGGCGTCGTTTCGACCAATATTTCGAACGCCAGTTCTGCGGATTATAACCGCCGCACTGCGATCACGACCACCAATACGACTACAGGTGCGATCACGGTCAAGATCGAGCGCACGGAAGACGCTGCACTTTTGAAGCAGACGCTCAGTGCAACGTCTGACGATGCGGGAAAGCAAGCGTTTCTCGACGGCATGAACTCGTTAAGCGTCGTCTTGGGCGGAGCGGAATATTCTGCGGCACCTTCCAGCTATCTGGCTGCACTGCAGGAAGCGATGCAGACTTACGCTGCGTCGCCAGGTGACGTGACTTTGGCTTCGGCGGCAATCAACGCTGCGAGCGACGTTGCCAACTCGTTGAATACATCGACGCAAGCGGTACAGCAGTTGCGTACCGATGCCGACCGGGAAATCTCGACGACCATCGGAACGCTCAACCAGCTTCTTTCGGATTTCGGTAAAGCCAACAGCAATGTTACCATGGCTAATGCATCCGGCGGCGATCCTAACAGCGCGCTCGATCAGCGCGAGGCTATTCTCAAACAGATTTCTGAGATCGTCGGCGTGTCGACGTCGGTTCGCGCCAACAACGACATGGTCATCTATACCAGCGATGGCACCACTCTCTTCGAAACGAACCCAAGAAAAGTGTCGTTCGATGCCAGCGCTGGTTACGATGCAACCACGATAGGTGGAAGCATCTATATCGATGGTGTCGCCGTCAAGACAGGATCCGGCAGCAACACCGATGCGAAAGGCAGTTTGCCAGCGCTTCTTCAATTGCGCGACGAAGTCTATCCGAACTATCAGGCGCAATTGGACGAGATCGCCCGTACCGTGATGGGCGCATTCGCTGAAACGGACGCAAATGGGGACCCGGTTGCAGGATTGTTCACGACGTCGGATGCGTCCGTGGTCGATTTTGGCACAGCCGAAATCGTGCCCGGCCTTGCCGGTCTGATCAAGGTGTCGCCCGACGCCGTTGCATCGCCGACGAAGCTTCGTGACGGTAATATTGCCGACGAAAACTACAATACCGATATATCTTCGGGCTATTCGGACCTGCTGTACAAATACGCAGCTGCATTGAATGCACAGGTCGAGTTTGATCCGAAGGCGGGCATCTCGACCAACGTTTCTCTACTCAGCTTCGCATCCGACTCGGTTGGCTTCGTGGAAGAATACCGCAGCAATGCGACAACGGCTGCTGAAAGCACATCGGCCATGTTGAACAAGTCGAAGGAGGCCTACTCCAACTCGACAGGCGTCAATCTGGACGAAGAGCTGATCCAGATGCTGGACATCGAACAGTCTTACAAGGCTGCGGCTAAGCTGATGTCCACCATTGACGACCTTTTGAAGACACTGATGGAGGCCGCGGGCTGATATGAAAACGACACCCATTTCTTCTCTTTCCATCAGCAGCGCCATGCAATTGACCGTTTCCAACGCACAGACGGAGATCACAAAGTTGCAGACCGAAGCCGTGACCGGAACCTATGCGGATGTGGGCCTGGAGCTGGGCACACGAACATCCACGAGTGTGGATTACAACCGCGAAAGCAGCCGTTTGCAATCCATCATGGACTCCAATTCCATCGCCGAACAGCGCATGGACGCGTCCCAGTTGGCCATGGAAAATATGTCCGCTTCGGCCCAGACCCTGCTGAATTCTGTCATCGCTCTCAGCGGCAACACGGACGCCAGCAGCTTGAGCGTTGCCAAGACCACGGCCATGTCCACGCTCGAAAACTTCGTCAGCTACTCCAACACTTCGGTCAACGGCGAATTCCTCTTCTCCGGTATCAACACCGATGTTCAAACGCTGAGCGATACGTTCATCACTGACATCACCGACGATTTCAACACGGCTTTCTCGACGCAATTCCCCGACCCTTCGTCGGTGACTGCGGACGACATGAAGGCTTTCCTCGCCGACTATCAGGATGGCCTTGACTGGTCGTCGTGGACAGGCGCGTCGGAAACCACCATGAGCAGCCGCGTTAGCACTTCAGAAACCGTATCTACATCCACCACTGCCAATTCGGACGGTTTCAAAAACCTTGTGCTTGCAAGTGTGATATCGTCACAACTGGTAAATTCCGGATTGAATGCAAGTGCGCTGGCCGTCGTTAACGACACCACCACAAGCCTGGCCGGGTCGGCGATTTCCGGCATCGATACCCAGCGCGCGCAGATTGGCTTGTCGCAGGAACGCGTGGAAAAGGCGAATACCTACATGAGCGCCCAGAAGACCATCATCGATACGCAGCTCAACAACCTTGTCGGTGTCGACACATATGAAGCGTCCACACGCCTGACGACGCTGCTCAACCAGGTCGAGACATCCTACACGATCACCTCGAAAATCCAGGGCCTGAGCCTTGTCAACTATCTCTGACGAAAACAAGAAACGCCTATGAAGGGCGCGGTTTAGACCATGAAGGAAAGATGAATGTTCCAGTTTTCATACGCGGAGATAATGGAGGATGACCCCAATATCGCCCGGGACAGAGAAAAACAGGTCCTAGAAAGATCGATTGAACTTCTACAAGCCGCCAAGGCGCATGACCATTACGGCAAGGACGGCATCGAAGCGGTATTCTACACACGACGCGTTTGGACCAGGCTCATCGACGATCTGAAACAACCGGAAAATGAGCTGCCAGTTGAACTAAAAGCCAACCTGATATCCATCGCTATCTGGATTCTTAGAGAGTGCGAGCAGATACGCAAACGTAATTCCAAGAATTATCAGGGCATAATCGACGTTACAACCATCATCAAGGATGGATTAAAATGAAAAGTACGCTGCGGATCTCTTTGAAGTCTGGGGAAAAAATCTTCATCAACGGTGCAGTCCTGCGCGTTGACAGAAAAGTCTCTCTGGAATTCCTCAATGACGTGACATTCCTTCTGGAAAACCACGTCCTGCAACTTGAGGACACGACAACGCCTTTGCGGCAGCTCTATTTCATCGTCCAGATGATGCTGATCAACCCTGAAGGCAAGGAGCAGTCCTTGTCACTGTTCCGCAAGTCGATCACCATGTTGCTGACCACGTTCAAGAACGAAGAAATTCGCTCGGAACTGAAGCGCATCGACGCGACGGTTTCTTCGGGCCGTCCATTCGACGCACTCAAGACCATCCGCGGCCTTTACGCCAAGGAAGAAGCCATTCTCAACAGTCACGAGATCACGCCTGCCGTGGTCAATGAACTCAGACGGGAAATCGCACCATGGCGGTAGACGGCGTCACGACAACGACAGCAACGACAAACACTGCAGCCAAGACGTCGACCGCCAAGTCGGATGCGTCGAAGGCGTCGCTGGATTACGATAACTTCCTGCAGTTGCTCATCACCCAGATGAAAAATCAGGATCCGACGGATCCGATGGATGCCAGCGAACAGGTCGCCCAGCTTGCGACCTTCTCCCAGGTGGAGCAGTCCATCAAGATGAACACCAATCTTGAAAGCCTGCTTTCCGTCAATACGCTGTCCAACGCGTCGTCCTATATCGGCAAGACGTTGACCAGCGCAGACGAGAAGACCACCGGTGTGGTCGCCTCAATCAAGGTTACGGCAGACGGTTTGACAGCCACCACGACGACTGGCGGCACGATTGCGATCACGTCGGGCATCAAAATCGCCGATACGCCGAAGACCACGTCTTAACGGCCTGTTGCGAATCATATACCGCTATATATAGACGGAAACGGCGTCACTGAAACTTTGAGACTTTCTTCGGCTTCGTGACGCCGATTACCCCGAGCGGACTGAGATGAACGAGGCCGACGCTCTCGATATTATGCAGAATGCGATCTGGACCGTCCTGATCGCCTCTGGCCCTGCCGTGCTTGCAGCCATGACAGTCGGCATCATCATCGCTTTCATTCAGGCGCTGACGCAAATCCAGGAAATGACGCTCACCTTCGTCCCGAAGATCATTGCGGTCATGGTAGCAATCGGCATCACTGCGCCCTTCGTCGGCGCGCAGATCGCCATGTTCACGAATATGGTTTTTTCCCGCGTGCAATCCGGGTTCTAGGCTTTCGGCAAACATCGCAGCGGGCTTGACGCTTTCCAGCACGCAATACGCGGTTGCTCTCTCATGACATATTTGACCTTGGCATCACGCTTGGAAGGACTGCAGACCCACAGGGCGATGCGGCAGAGTACCTTTGATCTACGACCCTCTGTTTTTACTGCATTTTCTGAGTGACGTGAGATCGAAAGCGGCGGACACTCACGGCCTTCGATCCGGTACAATTCATTCTCGAATGATGAAATGAAATGGTGCTGCGAAAGAGGATTGAACTCTCGACCTCTCCCTTACCAAGGGAGTGCTCTACCACTGAGCTACCGCAGCATCCGACGTCGAAGCAGTTGCCTGACATCAAGTTGGGGGCCTATTGCCATAGGTTTATGACGAGTGCAAGCCGCAATTTCAGACTTCGTCATTCATGGGGGCAAAAATCGGCGGGGGCTGTTGAAAAGCCTGAAATTCAGCTAGTGATGCGGTCATGGACGAAGATCACGATGTTTTAACCGATCATTCGGCAGCGTCATCGGGCCAGAATGGTCCGGGCGACAGAGCCAAAAGGCAGGAGGCCGAACGCAAGGCGCGGGCGGCCAAAAAGCTGCGGGAAAACCTTGCCCGCCGCAAACAGCAGGCGCGCGCCCGGCGGGCGGGAGAGGCGGACGAAACAATCGGTTTGCCTGCCGCAAAAACGGACGAATCGTGCTGACAAAAGAGATTCATCAGAAATTTGAAATGGTAAGGCGTTTCCTCTACTGCATAATCTAAACGAGATCATGCGGCAGGCGCGCCGTTCAGACCATGTCATAAGATATCATAGACCGGATCGGCTGGAGAGGCCCTCCGTTCCAAAGCACTCAGGAAAGGCGGGCTAAAGCCCGTAGGGACGTATGGATCGCATCAGAATTACCGGCGGGAACGAACTCAACGGCATTATTCCCATTTCGGGCGCCAAGAACGCGGCCTTGCCGTTGATGATCGCGTCGCTGCTGACGAGCGATACCCTGACGCTGGAAAACGTACCGCATCTGGCCGATGTCGAGCAGCTCATCCGTATTCTGGGTAACCATGGGGTCGATATTTCGGTCAACGGCCGTCGTGAAAGCCAGAGTGAAAGCTATTCCCGTACGTTGCATTTCACCTGCCGTACTATTGTCGATACAACGGCACCCTACGAGCTGGTTTCCAAGATGCGTGCAAGCTTCTGGGTCATCGGGCCGCTTCTGGCGCGTGAGGGCAAGGCACGCGTATCGCTGCCCGGCGGCTGCGCCATCGGCACACGTCCCGTCGATCTTTTCATCGAGAGCCTAGAGGCACTCGGTGCCAACATGGAGATCGATGGCGGCTACATCAACGCGACCGCCCCCTCCGGCGGTCTCGTCGGCGCGACCTACACGTTCCCCAAAGTTTCCGTAGGTGCAACGCATGTCATGTTGATGGCCGCATCTCTGGCACGCGGCACCACCGTCATTCACAATGCCGCACGCGAGCCGGAAGTCGTCGATCTCGCCGATTGCCTCAAGGCCATGGGTGCAAAGATCGATGGCGCAGGCACATCCACCATCACCATCGAAGGCGTGACCTCGCTTTCCGGCGCGCGCCATCGCGTCCTGCCGGACCGTATCGAAACCGGCACCTATGCCATGGCCGTTGCCATGACCGGCGGCGATGTCGTTCTGGAAGGCACACGCGCCTCGCTGCTCGATAATGCCCTGGAAACGTTGAAGCTCGCTGGCGCGACCATCACCGAGACCGACACAGGCCTGCGCATCGTGCGCAATGGCAATGGCATTCACCCCGTAGATGTCGTAACAGAGCCTTTCCCAGGCTTTCCCACGGACCTTCAGGCGCAGTTCATGGCGCTGATGACGCGGGCACAGGGTGTATCCCACATCACGGAAACCATTTTCGAAAACCGGTTCATGCACGTGCAGGAACTTGCACGTCTGGGCGCGAAGATTTCGCTGTCCGGCCAGATGGCACGCATCGAAGGCGTTTCGCGTCTCAAGGGTGCACCGGTCATGGCGACGGACCTTCGCGCCTCGGTGTCGCTGGTCATCGCCGGGCTGGTGGCGGAAGGCGAGACCATGGTGTCGCGCGTCTATCACCTTGACCGTGGTTTCGAGCGGCTGGAAGAAAAGCTCAACCGTTGCGGCGCGCAGGTCGAACGCGTCAGCGATTGATCGATGCCATTCCTCATCGAAGTCCGCTGGTTGTAGAGCGGTCTTCGACTGCCTATCTCCATATCAGATATTGGACATAAGCGGCTTGCCCGCGCAAAGAGGACATAGACACGATGAGCGGCCTTAAATTGATGGCGCTGGATGGGGAGGATCTCTCCATCATCTCTACACACATGCAGGATAGCGTCTTCAAGCTGAAAGACGCCTCTTTCGATCGCAGAAGCGGCCAGTTCCTTGTTTCGGCCAACCGGTTCGTCTGGGAAAGCGTCAGCAGGAAAGGCCAGTCGCCTGAGCGTTGCCGCAGCGTTCTTGCCGTGAAAAGGGTGGGCAACGTCCGTTCCTACGGTTTTGATCGCGGCAACAAGGAGCAGGTGCTGTCCCTGCTTGCCATTCAGTTTACCCAGAACGGCGAAGGCCCGGAAGGCACCGTTGAACTGACACTGTCTGGCGGTGGCGCAATCGCGCTTGATGTGGAGTGCATCGAGGCACAATTGACCGATGTCAGCGGTGGCTGGGAAACGGTGTCGAAGCCTCAGCATCCGCAAGACTGATTTTCAACACGCTCTTATAATCCAGGCGGACAGGGAATTGCCTTGCCCGCCTGTTTCGATTTATGCCACATACCCAGAAGCGCACGTGCAAACGTGCAGGCCAAAAGCATTCGCCCCGCCCGGTGGACGGGGCCTTAAGAGGGTAGGTTACGTGGCAATCTGGCTGGAGCAGGCGTCGGCGAATTTCGAACAGGCTTTCGCGGCATTCCTGACGACGAAGAGAGAAGTATCCGAGGACGTTAACGCGGTCGTGCGCGATATCATCGATGATGTCCGCAAACGTGGCGATGAGGCTCTGGCCCATTACTCTCTCAAGTTCGACAAGCTCGATTTCTCCAGAACCTCCATGCGGGTTACGGCTGCGGAAATCGATGCGGCGATTGCCGAGGTCGAACCGGCTGTTCTGGACGCCCTGAAGCTTGCGGCGGCGCGGATCGAAAAGCACCATGCGCGGCAAATGCCCAAGGATGATATTTACGAAGACGATATCGGAGTGGGTCTCGGTTCGCGGTGGACGGCGATCGAAGCTGTCGGGCTTTATGTGCCGGGCGGTACCGCAAGCTACCCAAGCTCCGTGCTGATGAATGCCGTGCCTGCCAAGGTTGCCGGCGTGGAGCGTATCGTCATGGTCGTTCCAGCCAATGGTGGCACCATAAACCCGGCAGTGCTGGCGGCAGCGCGCATAGCGGGCGTCGAGGAAATCTACCGCATCGGTGGCGCTCAGGCCGTGGCGGCACTTGCTTATGGCACCCAGACGATTGCGCCAGTCGCCAAGATTGTCGGGCCTGGGAACGCCTATGTCGCAGCTGCCAAGCGGCACGTCTTCGGCACTGTCGGCATCGACATGATTGCCGGTCCATCCGAAGTGCTCGTCATTGCAGACGGGAATAACGACCCGGAATGGCTGGCCGCAGACCTTCTGGCGCAGGCGGAGCATGACGAGGGCGCGCAGTCCATTCTGATCACCGATGATGCCGATCTCGGCAAGGCAGTGGAGCAGGCCGTGGAACGGCAATTGACGCTGCTGTCCCGCTCGAAGACGGCGACGGCCAGCTGGCGGGATTTCGGCGCGATCATTCTGGTAGATGATCTTTCCAAGTCCGTTCCCCTCGCCAATCGCATCGCCGCTGAGCATCTCGAACTGGCGGTGGACGATCCCGATGCTTTGATGGCAGGCGTGCGCAATGCGGGCGCCATCTTCGTCGGTCGCCACACGCCAGAGGTCATCGGCGATTATGTCGGCGGCTCCAACCACGTTTTGCCGACCGCACGGTCTGCCCGCTTCTCGTCCGGATTGTCGGTGCTGGACTTCGTCAAGCGCACATCGATCCTGCGTTTGGGTCCCGATCAGCTGCGGCAACTGGCTCCGGCAGCGATAACCCTTGCCCATTCCGAAGGGCTGGATGCGCATGCCCGCTCTGTCGCCATCCGTCTCAATCTGGAAGGATGAGAGATGGCCGACAGCGTTTTCAGACTCTGCGACGTGGTTCTGGACGAAAGCATCGGCCGGTCCACCCCTGATGTCGAACACGAACGCGCCGTCGCCATTTTCGATCTTATCGAAGAAAACTGTTTTGAACCGGTGGGGCATGTCGGCGGGCCGTACAAGCTCAATATTTCGCTGGTTGATTCAAAGCTGGTCTTTGCGATCAACACGGAGGACGACAAGGCGGTCGCGACCCACATTTTGTCGCTGACACCGTTTCGCCGGATCATCAAAGACTATTTCATGATCTGCGAAAGCTATTACGAGGCGATCCGGTCCTCGACGCCGAGCCAGATCGAAGCCATCGACATGGGCAGGCGCGGTATTCACAATGACGGTTCCCAAACATTGATGGACCGTTTGTCCGGCAAGATAAAGGTGGATTTCGATACTGCCCGGCGTCTCTTTACGCTTGTCTGTGTGCTCTATTGGCGGGGCTAGGCATGCAGGATCCGGCGGTGCTCGACTTGAAAGAAAAGGCCCCGCGCGCCATATTGTTCATGTGTGGCATGAACTCGATCCGCTCTCCCATGGCCGAGGTTCTCGCCAAACAACTCGTTGCTCCCGGCATCTACATCCAATCGGCAGGGGTGCGCGCAGGAGAGCGTGACCCTTTCGTCGATGCGGTGCTGGATGAGGCGGGACTGACGCTCGGCAAACACAAGCCGAGAACGCTGGATGAAATCGAGGATGATTTCTTCGATCTCATCATCACGTTGACGCCGGAAGCCCATCACACGGCGCTCGAATTGACACGATCGAATGCGCTTGATGTGGTCTATTGGCCGACGATGGATCCAACTGTCGCCACCGGCACGCGTGATCAGATACTGGACGCATACCGAGAGGTGCGGGAACACCTGAAAACATTGATTTCGGAGCGCCTTCCGCAACGCGCGAAGCCATTTTCCGAGACACTTTAAAACGAATGACAATTTAGGTTCACAAATGTGCGGCGATTGTGTAGTTTCCGCGCAATTTTCCCGGACTGTTCAGTCCGGCAATATCAACAGGAAGAAAAACCCTATATGACCAAAGAAGAAGTCCTCGAGTTTCCGGGCGTCGTGACCGAACTTTTGCCGAATGCCACGTTCCGCGTGAAGCTGGAAAACGAACACGAAATCATCGCCCATACGGCTGGCCGCATGCGCAAGAACCGTATCCGCGTTCTGGCGGGCGACAAGGTGCTTGTCGAAATGACGCCTTACGATCTGACCAAGGGTCGCATCACCTATCGTTTCAAGTAATCGCCCGGCTGATCGGACGACTGGCAGACCATGACAGACGCAAAACAAAAGCTCATACTGGCTTCCGGATCGCCCCGCCGTCTTGAGCTGTTGCATCAGGTAGGCATCGAGCCTGCACGTCTGATGCCGATGGATATCGACGAGACACCCGCCAGGCTCGAACACCCGCGCACGCTCTGCCGTCGGCTTTCGCTGAGCAAGGCCGAAGCCGCTTACAAGGCGGTGAAGGGTGAACTCGCCTGGAAGGGCGCTTATGTCCTGGGTTCCGATACGGTTGTCGCCGTCGGTCGGCGTATCGTCGGCAAAGCCGAATATATCGAAGACGCGTCTGCTGCGCTTCACCTTCTGTCCGGGCGCAGTCACTGGGTCTATACCGGCGTTTGCCTGATGACCCCCAGCGGCAAGGTACGCCAGAAGGTGGTTGAAACCAAAGTGCGTTTCAAGCGTCTTTCCCAGCACGAAATCGAAAACTACATCGCGTCGGGCCAATGGCGCGGCAAGGCAGGCGCTTACGGCATTCAGGGCATCGCCAGTTGCTTCGTGCAGAAATTGACGGGCTCCTACACCAACGTCGTCGGGCTACCGCTCTATGAAACGGTGTCGCTTCTGGCCGGTGAAGGTTTTGAGGTGGCTTCCGCCTGGCAGGAAGGTTGATATCATGACAGATTCCACCGTCACTCCGTTGCGCAAGACACAGCCTTGCCCGGAATGCAAACGACCCTCGACCCGCGAGGATTATCCGTTCTGTTCCGACAGATGCCGCTCTCTTGATCTTTCGCGCTGGCTGAAAGGCTCATACGCCATTCCCGTTGCCGATGATGAGCGCAATGCGGAAGAAACGGAAGAGCGACGCCGCGGCGATGAGGACTACTGACACCGTCAGATGCGGATATTGTTACCAACCTTGATAAAGGCCCGATATCGCAGGATTCGGGCCTTTTCCTCATCTGGCGGACAATTGAGCCACTGCCAGAAGCGTATCGGCGCTGATCGATGTTCCGCTGCTGCTCGTAAGAATAGAGAGCGATGGAGACGAAGCAGTGTTGTTCTGGACGTCGTAGAGCGCGGTAAAGCGCTTGAGGAGTTTGCTGACGTAATCGGGATCCTGAAGCTGCTTCAGGTCTACGAACTTGTTGACCATTTCCGCCTGCTTGGTCACATCCATGTTGGCGATGGTGCTGGGCAGGCTGAAACTGGTCTTGAAGAACTGGAACAGGGCGTCATCACTGAGGAAGCTATAGGCGCTGGTAATGGTCGGCGCCATGCGTTCGAAATACATCGCGAGGCGTACGCCCGCATTGCTTTCGCCCTGCTGCTCTTCCAGCGTCTGACGGAAATATTGATTGGTCGTTTCCAGAAGCGCACCGCGCTGCTGTCCGCCGCTCACGGTCTCGGGGTTTAGCTCCCCCTTGGCATCGAAGTTGAAGGAGCCGACAAGCTCGGCAAAGGCCCCATTTTCCTGCGTGTTGACGAAGCTCTTCGGATCGGAAAGATCGGAGGCAAACATCTTCTTGAGATCGGCAGTCTCGACACTTTTCGGGTCGATGCCGCTACCCACGAGCATGAAATCCGTCAGACGGCTGTCGGCCAGAAGATCGGCCACCGTCTTGATCGATTTCATCTGCTCCGTGTAATACTCGATTTCCGTGTCGGCCTTCGTAGTCGCCGTCTTTTTAGCTTGCCCCGATAATGTGCGCAGCTGGCTGGCCTTGTAATCATCCGCCAGCTTGTCGGTCATGGCTTCGGACTGTGCCAGAACCGGTGCCTTCAACTGCCCGTCGGCGGTGAAGTTGAAAGCCTTGTTGAGCTCCACGAAACGCTCGTCTTTCAGCGAATTGACGTAGCTCTTCTTGTCGGACACATCGCTGGTGAGAACACGCTTCAACTCTGAAGCGCTGACTTCGTCAGGATCTATACCGAACGCTCTCAGCGCCACGTCCCAAACCTCGGTCACGTCGTTATTCTTTTGATCTTTGTCTTTCTTGTTCGAGACGAAGAAATCATCAATGTTTTCGAAACTCGAGATACGGGTCTTGTAATTGGCAACGGCGGCATCGCTTGCTGTGGACTGGTCGGCGGAAAAGGCCGTGTCGTAAAGCTTGGCAACATCAGAGGTCTGGGTCGCCGTCTGCGGCGTGTCGCCATTGGCCAGCGTTCCGTCCGTTTGAAAATTGAACTTGTCCAGCAAAGCCGTATTGCCGTAGTTCGTCGCAAAACTTTCACTCGACATGAGGCTGGCGACGCTGCTGGGCAACATGATGGAGTTGAGGCCGAACGCCGTCTTGACATAAGCCAGCATGCGGCTGTCTGAGACCAGTTCTGTAGCCGTCGTGACCTTCGCCACATTCTTCTCGAAATAGCGGTTGTTCGCTTCGGCCAATGTGTCTGAGTTGAACGTCGATTTTTTGAAGATATAGCCCAGTTTCAGATCTTCGGTCTGATCCGCCGTCTGTGCGCTGACGCCAGTGTCGAGCGTGCCATCGGCATTAAAATTGAAGGCTTCCGCAAGTGTCTTCCATGCCTTGTTCTTGGCTTGGTTGGCAACACTGTTCTCGTCGTCCAGATCGCTGGTCAGCACCTGTTTCAGGTAGCTTTTGGAAACGAACTCTGAATCAAGGCCGACGGCGTCGAGCATATAGGTCTGCAGCCTGCTGTTCTTGAGCAGGTCGTCGACACTGGTGAAGGTGCCTATCTTGCTGGCAAAATAGGTCGCATCGTCCTTCAGTGACTTTTCCTCCGCAGCAAAGGAGGCGCTATAGGCGTCGGTCAGGCTGGTGGACTGGGCGGAATTCTGCGCGACCTTCTTGTCACCGGCAAAATTGAAGGCCTCGGCAAATTGAACATAACGCTTGTCGGTCAGCGAGTTGGCGAAGCTGGAACTGTCAGTAAGGTCGCTCTCCAGCACCTTGCGCATGAAGGCCTTGCCGTAGGTCATGTCCTCAAGGCCATAGGCCTTCATCGCATAGGAATAAAGCTTGTAGTCGCCGAGAAACTCATCGACGGTCGTGACCTTGCCGATGTTTTCCTTGTAATAGGCTGTATCCTTGGCCACCGAGGATTGATTGGCCACCGTAGACAGCGATGACTTCAAATCCCGGTTCACGGTCAGATAACTTGCATAGGTGGAAATCGTCGCCATCGGGTAGCCTTGCAGGGTTTGGCCGTCAATCATGGCCTGCGTGCACGCTCTCATCGCGCGAATAACTTGCCGCGAATATATTACAGAATTGGTGTGAACCAAAGCCTAAATCTCGCGCATAGACCTATCTTTGCAGCATTGGCGATACTCGCCATTCCATCCACTCTCGCGCAAGCTTGGATGCTTAAACCCGGGGCGTCGATCTCTGTCCAATGGGTCGGCAGGCTTTCCCATGAGGGGAGGGCTGAAATGCTTCTACAGTTTCTCATGAAGAGATGGAGTTAGAATGGCAGCGCCGACCAGCATATTGCCCCTTCCGAAGGTCGCCCCGCGCGGTCGCGATGTCGGGTTTGCCGTGGGCATCGTGTGCATTCTGTGCATCCTCTTCCTGCCAATCCCAGCATTCGTCATCGATTTGGGCTTGGCGTTTTCGATTGCCTTTTCCGTTTTGATCCTGATGGTGTCGCTGTGGATCCAGCGCCCGCTGGATTTCTCGTCTTTTCCGACCATTCTTCTGATCTCGACCATGATCCGTCTGGCGCTGAACATCGCCACGACGCGCGTTATTCTTTCGCACGGAAACCAGGGACATGATGCCGCCGGTGGCGTGATTGCGGGCTTTTCCAGCCTCGTCATGTCCGGCGACTTCGTTATCGGTCTGATCGTCTTCCTCATTCTCATCGTGGTGAACTTCATCGTCATCACCAAGGGTGCGACGCGTATCGCGGAAGTCGGCGCGCGCTTCACCCTCGATGCCATTCCAGGCAAGCAGATGTCGATCGATGCCGACCTGTCTGCCGGTATCATCAACGAAAAGGAAGCACAGCTTCGTCGCCGCGAACTCGAAGAAGAAAGCGCCTTCTACGGTGCGATGGACGGTGCGTCCAAATTCGTGCGCGGTGATGCTGTCGCCGGTCTTCTGATCACCGCCATCAATATTTGCGGTGGCATCATCATCGGGGTCTTCCGCCATGGCATGCCCATCGGCGAAGCCGCCGACGTGTTCGTGAAGCTCTCCGTCGGTGACGGTATCGTCTCGCAGGTGCCGGCGCTGATCGTTTCGCTGGCAGCGGGTCTGATCATCACCCGTGGTGGCACGCTGGGCTCTACCGACACCGCCGTCATCAACCAGCTGAGCGGCTATCCAAAGGCGCTATCGGTCGCATCCGGACTGATGTTCGTCCTGTCGCTCGTTCCCGGCCTGCCTTTCATCCCCTTCTTCTTTCTGGGCGGCTTGCTGGCATTCGGCGCCTGGTTCATTCCACGGCAGATCGCGCAGCAGAAGGACGCAGAGCGCGTTGCGGAAGAACAGCAGACGAGCAAGACGGAAGAAGCCGAAAAGGATACCGTCAAGAACTCGCTGCGCACCACGGAAATCGAACTTGCACTGGGCAAGCAGGTTTCGCCCCGGCTCTTGGGCGCGCATCAGGAACTGGGCTTCCGCGTCGGCAAGATGCGCAAGAAGTTCGCCACGCAATACGGTTTCGTCGTTCCGGAAATCAAGGTCACCGACGACATCGCTATTCCCGACAAGTCCTATCAGATCAGAATTCACGGCACGACCGTTGCGGCCAGCACCTTGCGCGTCGGCGAAGTTCTCGTCATCACCGGCAAGGGTCGCAGACCGTCTGTTCCGGGTGACGAGGTTCGCGAGCCAGCGTTCGGCATGCCGGCCGTCTCCGTGCTCGAGCACTTCGTGGAAGACCTCAAGCGTGAGGGCTTCCATCCGATTGACAACATCTCGGCACTGCTGACCCACGTCAGTGAAGTCATCCGCAACAATCTGCCGATGTTGTTGTCCTACAAGGACGTCAAGGTTCTCATCGAGCGGCTGGATCCGGAATACAAAAAACTGGCGGATGAAATCTGCTCGTCGCACATGTCCTATTCCGGCCTCCAGGCCATTCTCAAGCTGCTGCTGGCCGAGCGTGTCTCGATCCGCAATCTTCACCTCATTCTCGAAGCCGTGGCGGAACTTGCACCCCATCTTCGCCGTACCGAACAGATCGTTGAACATGTTCGCATCCGCATGGCGCAGCAGATTTGTGGCGACCTTTCCGACAACGGTGTTCTGCGGGTGCTGAGACTGGGCACGAAGTGGGACGTCGTGTTCCAGCAGGCCATCAAGCGCGATCCGAAGGGTGAAGTCATCGAATTCGACATCGATCCGCGGCAGGTGGAAGAGTTCTCCAACGAGGCAAGCAAAGTTATCCGTGAATACATGGATGTCGGGCTGCCATTCGTACTTGTGACTTTGCCTGAAACCCGGTCTTATGTCCGCATGATTACGGAACGCCTCTTCAGCACGCTGCCGGTGCTGTCACACGTCGAACTGGCCAAGGGCACGGAAATAAAGATACTCGGCTCGATCTCATGATCTCAGACCCACAGGGAACGGTTATGGCGCTGTTTCTGGCATTTTGTCGGATCGGCGCCTGCTTGATGGTGATGCCGGGATTTTCCTCGGCTCGCCTTCCCATGCAGGTCCGCCTGTTGCTCGCCATGGCCCTTGCCATGGCGATTTTGCCGTTGTTGTGGACCACCATCTATCCGGTGGTCAAAGCCGACAGCATCACATTCCTGAAGTTCATGTTCTTCGAATCACTGGTCGGCGCCACCTTCGGCATGATTGCGCATCTTTACGTGCTGGGAATGCAGTTTGCCGCGACCGCCATGGGTACGGCCATTTCCTTCACCGGCCCCCCCGCGCAGGACGTGCTGGAAGACACCTCGGAAAACCAGTTGGCGAGCATGCTGTCCTACGGTGTGCTTCTGTTGCTGTTCATCCTCGACTTCCACCATGTGGTGTTTCGCGCCATCGTGGATTCCTACGGCTCCATCCCGCTGGGCGGCATGATCAGTGTGCAACGTATGCTGATCACGCTCACCGATACGCTCGTCGCCGCCATGAACATCGCTCTGCGCGTGGCCAGTCCTTTCATTCTCTACGGCTTTCTCTTCAACGTCGCCATTGGCTTGATCAACAAGCTTGCTCCCCAGATACCGGTCTATTTCATATCCACCCCGTATGCGTTGGGCGGCGGTCTGTTGCTGCTCTACTTCGGAATTGCAGCACTGGTGAACCAGTTCGTCACCGGGTTCTTTCGTGTCTTTGCGAATATGTGAGGTCAGTGATGGACGATTCGAAATCCAAGAAGCTCAGCCGCCTGGTCAAGGTGCAGGGACACCTGAAACAGATGGCTGAAAACGAGCTTGCCATCACCACCCGTGAGCGCAACGAGCTTGCGGAGAAGATCGACTCGCTCAGCGGTTATCTGACCTCGCTCGATCCTGTGCATCAGGACATGCTCAAGCATTATGTTACCCGCCACAGCAGGCTGAAGTCGCGCGATGTGCGTCTGGAGTCCATCGAGAAGGCGCAGGAACAGCATGTACTGAAAGAGACGAAAAAGGGCGAGCGCCTCGAAGACAAGCGCGATGCCGCTCGCGCCGACGAGCAGCGCGTGCGCGAGGATAATAGCGTCTACGAGATGATCGATCTTCAGATGAGCCTGAAAGACACCAGCCTCCAGCAAGGTTAGGCAGGTATCGTCATCCGATCATTACGGAAAGGATGACGACGTGGCCATTTCTCCTCCAAGCGATCTTGTGCTTGATGTTGTGAATGCGGCGGACCCGACACAGGTTCTGGCGGCACGGGAAAAACTGCGCTCGGTGAGCGCCACCCATGAGGCATCGGTTCTGACGGCCAGCAATGCCGGCTTCGAATCGGCCATCAACAGCATTGACACGGCTGCGAGCAAGGCAGGCGTCGGCAACATCCACCACATCAAGTCCGACGAGAAAATTCCCGAGACCTATCGCAAGTTCGAAGCCAGCGTTCTGTCGACCATGTTGCAGAACATGATGCCAAAGGAAAGCGAAGAAGTTTACGGCAAGGGATCTGCGGGCGACTTCTGGAAAAGCATGATGGCCGAGCAGATGGCGGATGCCGTTTCCAAGCGTGGCGGCATCGGCATTGCCGAGCAGGCCTATTCTCAGGCGATGCAGAAGGTGCGCAACGCCGAGGCACCCACCAGTGTGAACGAAGATAGCAAGAGCCTTGCCGTCAGCATGGTGACGGACTTCCAGCGGCGCATATTTTCTGTAGCCGAAACCAACAAGACTGAAAGTTAAGCGGCGGAGCGCTGAAAATGATGGAAATCGTCAATAACGACTACAGAGCACAGGCCATTCTGGGCCGTCTTGAAACGGTGATCGACAACGAAAACCAGCGAATCGGCAAAGACCCCGATTTCGATTTCAAATTGTCCAATGCCCATAAAAGCCGCTGCCTTTATGAACTCAGCATGCTGTTGCGAGATGTGGACGGCGCAAAGCTTGCGGCAGCGCACAAGCGTCAGATCCTCGACATCAAGGCAAAGCTTGCCATCAATACCCGTCGCGTCGAAGCCAATCTCCATGCCGTCAAGGCTGTGGTCGATCTGCTGAAGACGGCGGCCAAGCGTGCTGAAGACGACGGCACCTATTCGCTGCAACAGTTTGCGAGCGGGGCGCAATGATCAAGCTGATCGCGACCGGGATATGGATTCTCGTCGTAACGCTCGGCGGCGTCTATGCTGCCGTGACTTTTGGAAATCATGGTGGGGATCAATCCGCTGAGGTTGTCCACCCCCCGCATTTCGTGCAGAGCGAAACCGTTACGCTGCCCGTTGTTTCCGATGGCAGCGTCTCCGGTTACTTCCTCTTGCGCGCAAGCCTCCAGGTGGATGAAGACGCGCTGAAGGAAGTCAACGTTCCGGTGCCGACGTTTCTGACCGACGAGCTTTATACGCTTCTGGTGGGCGACAAGCTGGTAGATGTCAAGGACGCCGACAAATTCGACGTGAACGGCTTCAAGACGAAGATCAAGGACGGGCTCAACGCAAGGCTCGAAAAGCCGTTGGTCAAGCAGGTTCTCATCCAGCAGATGGACTTTATCTCCAAGGAGGAGATCGAGGCGCGGGACCCCAATAGAAAGCCTCGCAAGATCGTCGTTGATACAGACCCCGAGCCGCCAAAACCTGCGGCTGCCAGCTCCGGTCACTGAACCGTTCTGCTTCATGAATTCAACCGCTCGAACCGCATCACGCCGGTTCGGGCGGTTCTTCTTTGCGGTGTTGCCCGCCATCCGCCCGGCCCACAGCTTCATTTCAGACCACTGGGTGTGGCCCTCTTCGGCGGAAAATAAGGGGTGCTGGTCTACGATGCGAGAGAAGGCGTGGGGACAACGGGACTGAAACGGTCACTCGTTCGGTGTTGAGATCACGCATGGATCAAGCGTTGCGGTGATCTCGACGGCCATATGAAGGCGTCAGATCAATAGAACGATCTGACGAGCGAGCCGACAAGCAGGTTCCAGCCATCGATCAGAACGAAGAAGAGGATCTTGAACGGCAGCGAGATCGAGGTCGGCGGAAGCATCATCATGCCCATGGCCATGGTGATGGTCGCCACCACCATGTCGATGACGAGGAACGGCAGGATGATGAGAAAGCCGATTTCGAAACCGCGGCGAATTTCCGAGAGCATGAAGGCGGGAATGAGAACGCGATATTGTGGTACGTTGCCATTCATCGTTTCCTGACCGCGCTCATTGGCGAGGTCGACGAAAAGGGCAAGGTCCTTGGGACGGGTGTTGGCCACCATGAACCCACGGAATGGCTCGGCGGCGCGCTCCAGCGCCTGCGCCTCGTTGAGCTGGTTCTGCAACAGCGGCTGAAGACCGTCCTGCCAGGACCGCTCGAATGTTGGCGCCATGACGTAGAAGGTCATGAACATGGCCATGCTCGTCAGGATCATGGTGGACGGCGTCGTTCCCAGGCCCATTCCAGACCGCAGGATCGAGAACGCGATGATGAACCGCGGAAAGCTGGTCACCATGATGAGGATGCCGGGCGCGATCGACAGGACCGTCAAAAGCCCGAATGTGCGAATGATCCACGAGGCTGCAGACCCATCAAGCGGCAGATTGAGCAAATCCGCCGGCGTTTGTTGGGCGAGCGCAAGTCCCGGTGTCAGGACTATAACCAGCAGAAGGAAAAGTTTTCGAATCATTCTATCACAAAGGTTCTGAAGAGAACCTTGGATACGCGCCCTTTTGATCTGAGGTCAACGATTTCTCTCAGGTCATCCCTAAGATATTGAAAGCCGCGCGGGCCCTGCAACTGCTGGAGAGAAACCGTTCTGAGATAAGCCATCAGTTCCTGATGCAGGTCCTGGGCAAGACTGGTGTCGCCCGGACCATTGAACTGCAAGGCAATTTCGAGCCTGACCCAGTTATCCGAGGGGTAACCGAGATTGGTAACGATGGGATCGAGCGGGATGAGGCTTGGAGCTGCAGCCGCTGCGCCGTGTTCGCCGCCGGCTGCCGGAGCGCCGTGGCCACCCTCGGCAGCGGCCGGTGCATGGTCCGGCGCGGGTGCTGCCGGTGTGGCGGCCGCGGGAGCAGGCGCAGACGGGACCAGCAGGGTCTTGCCGACGAACCAGCCGCCGCCGATGCCCAGAAGCGAGAGCACGGCAATGGCACCCGCCGTCACGATGACGGATGGCTTTTTCGGAGCAGCAGGTTCGATGGTCGTGAGGCTCATGATCGCTTCTAACGTCTGTCTTGGCTGACGGCCCCTGCGGAATGCAATGGGCCGGATGCTCTGGAATAGTTTCGATCCCTAGGATCAGATCGGCGAGAACAGGTCCACGACCTGCTGGCCGACCGGCGGCTGCTGGATTTCCGTGATGCGACCGCGACCACCGTAGGAAATACGGGCTTCGGCGATCTTCTCGTAGGAAATGGTGTTTTCGGAGTTCACGTCCTGCGGACGCACGATACCTGCGACGTTCAAGATACGAACCTCGTGGTTGACGCGCACTTCCTGCGAACCGCTGATCAGAAGGTTGCCGTTTTCGAGCGTGCCGGTCACGACCGCCGCCACCAGCAGCGTCAGCTTTTCGGCGCGGCTGATGGAGCCCTTGCCATTGGCCTCGCTGGTGTTATCGAAGCTCAGGTTGGAATCGGCCTGAGGCTTCCAGCCCAGAATTTCGGCGTTGGCTTTCCAGCCCGTCTCACGGTTGTTTTTCCGCGTCCGGTCGGTTTCGTTGTCGAAGGTCGCCTTATCGTTGATCTGGATGTTGACCGTCAAAATATCGCCGATGTTGAGCGCACGGGCATCCTTGAACAAGGCGGCCTTGCTGTCGCTCCACAGCGAGTAGCCGCTGGACGAGCGCAAGGGCTGCTTGGGATAGGACGCAAGCTGCGGCGCCTGGCTGAATTGCAGGCCGCTGCCGATCGGGCTCATGGACGGCGCGTTGCCGATTTCCCGCAATGTCTGGTTCTGCGTGATGCTGGAGCAGCCCGTAAGAACGCTTGCGGCGGAAAGGACAAGGATGAGCGCTTTGTTCATGACGGATCTCTTGATGTGGTTTTGTCTGTCGCGCTGGACATGATCGATGCGACGACGGCGGCCTTCTTGGCGTCCATTTCGGCGAGGATCAGACCGGATTGCCGCGGCGGCAGCTTCATGATGATGGCAGCTGCAAGGGCCGGATTGACCTCTGCCAGCTGTGGTGCCGCAGCGTCGGCCTTCATCGTCTTGTAGACATTGACGAGATTGGCTTCGGCCTGTTGCATGAAGTCGTTGCGCCGCTTGAGCCAGTCTTCATATTCGGCCTTGCGGGCCTCCATGACAGCGATGCGATTGTCGACATCCTGTTGCAACCGCTCCAGATCCTGTTTTTGCAGGAGGTAGCGCTGGTCGCGGGCCTGGTCGATGACATTGGTGCAATATTGCTGGATTTCCTGCCCGCTCGTATCGCCCGTTGTGACTCGGACCTGTTCCTGCGCCTTGGCGGAGGGAAGGGCGGCAGCCATCACGAAAAGAGCGATCAGCGTGCGACGCGGTGTCAGGATGTCTGAAAGTCGATCCATCATTGTAGCACCAGTTCTGCTTGCAGCGCACCGGCTGACTTTATGCCCTGAAGAATGGCGATGATGCCGTCCGGCTTGACACCAATATTGTTGAGACCGGCCACCAGCGAGCGAAGGTTGGGACCTTCCAACACGGCAACTGGCCCGCCTTTGTCGATGACGGCGATATCTGTCTGGGGCTGGACGGCGGTCTGGCCACGGCTGAAAGGTTGTGGCTGGATGACCTGCGGTGTTTCGGTAACCTGGACGGTCAACGTGCCATAGCTCACAGCGACCTGGGAGATGCGCACGTCGGCGCCGATGACGATGGTGCCCGTACGCTCGTTGATGACCACTTTGGCCGGGGTATCGGTTTCGACCGCAAGGTTTTCGATATTGGCCATCAGGCGGGTCAGGTCGGCGGTCCGCGGCTTCTGGATGAAGACGACCTGGCTGTCACGCGCCTCGGCGATGGGTTCGCCGAATGCAGTGCGGGCATAGGCGTTGATTGCGTCTGCTATGCGGGTCGAGGTGGAAAAGTCCGGATTGCGCAGTTGCAGTACCAGATTGACGGAATCCTTGAACTGCGATGGCAATTCGCGCTCGATGATCGCACCGCTCGGCACGCGTCCAGCAGTGGTCACGCCCTGCGTCAGCTGGGCTGCCTGTCCCTCCGCGTTGAAACCGGACACGATGACAGATCCTTGTGCCACAGCGTAAATCTGGCCGTCAGCACCCGACATGGAGGTCATGATGAGTGTACCGCCACGCAGGGACGACGCATCGCCCAGCGAGCTGACATTCACGTCCAGCCGGCTACCGGGGCTGGCAAAGGGGGGCAGGTTCGCAGTGACCATAACGGCGGCGACGTTCTTGGAACCACTCTGATTGCCCTGCATTGAAATGCCGAGGTTCTGCAGCATCGCCTTCATCGATTGCTCGGTGAAGGGTGATGAACGCATGCTGTCGCCGGAGCCCTGAAGCCCGACGACCAGACCGTATCCGATCAGCTGGTTCTCGCGTCCCGCCTGAAGCGAAGCCACGTCCTTGACGCGGGCATTGGCTTGAGAATAGGCCGGTGGCGTCGACACGATGAGCGTGGCGACGATCAAGGCGGCAGACATGATGCCTCGACGGAAACTCATTTCTGTAACACCTCCACGGTTCCATCCTGCATCGCCATTCCGCTGATGGTGACCCCCGTGTCGCGATTGCGAACGCGAACGACCTCACCGGCCATGCCATCTTCGATGGCCGTTCCGGATGCCGACAGGTTCATGCCGCCCATGTTGTAGGTAATGCGGATGGTTGCGCCGCGCTGTACGGCGAAGGGATCGCGAAGATCGCCGACCGGAATGGTTCGACCGGCAACCAGAGTGCGCTTGGAGACCTTGCCCACCACAGTCTGGATGCTTTCCGCATAACCGGGTGCAAGATTGGGATTGGTCACCGCAACTTCCGTTACGCGTTCGCGGGTAATGATGTCGCCGGGGAAAATTGTGCCTGTTGGAACGACGGCGTGTCCTTGCTGCGAAAAAGCAGGCTGCGGCGCGAACGCCGCCATACCGGCCATGAGCGCCAGCGCCATTGTGCAGAGACTGCCAGGCACGATTTTCGGGCGGAACTTCATGTTACCCTACCTTTGCGTTACTTCAGGTTCTGACTGACGATCGTCGCCATCTCGTCTGCGGTGGTGATGACCTTGGAGTTCATCTCATAAGCGCGCTGCGCGGAAATGAGGTCGGTGATCTCCTTGACGGAATCGACGTTCGAGCTTTCGAGATAATGCTGCTTGATGTAGCCGAAGCCTGTCGACTGCGGGGCTGCTTCAACCGGGTTGCCCGACGCTTCCGTCTGCGAAAACAGGTTGTCGCCGAGCGGCTTCAGTCCTGCCTCGTTGGCGAAGTTGCTGAGGCTCAGCTGGCCGAGTTCGGTAAGCGTCGTTGCTGTACCGATACGCACCGACACGATACCATCCGTGCTGATCGTAACTTCCGTCGCATCCGTAGGAATAGTGATGTTGGGCTGTACGCCGTAACCGTCGATCGTGACCAGACGTCCGGTCGAATCCTTGTTCAATGCGCCGGCACGCGTATAGAGCGTGGTGCCATCCGGGCCGTCCACCTGCAGCCAGCCCTTGCCGACGATCGCCACATCGAGATCGTTGCCGGTCTGCGAGATTTCGCCCTGGATATGGAGCTTTCTGACTGCGGATGTCTGCACGCCGAGGCCGATATTGGCGCCTTCAGGCACCACGGACTGGTTGGCGCGGTTCATCACACCCTGCGCACGCTCTGTCTGGTACAGCAGGTCGGTAAATTCGGCGCGGCCGCGCTTGAACGCAGTCGTGTTGATGTTCGCGATGTTGTTCGCGATGACCTCAAGGTTCGTCTGCTGGGCATCCATGCCCGTCGCTGCAATGGCTAGTGCTCTCATTTTTTGTGTCCTTAAGCGTCAAATCTGCATTTTCACGATGTCGAGATAGGCCGAGACGATCTTGTCTCGCAGGGCAACCGCAGTCTTGAGCGTCTGGTCCGCCTGCATAACGGCATCCACGACCTCACGGGTGTTGGCCTTTCCCTGAATGCCAGCGAAAGACATCGCTTCACCCTTTTTCAGGGAGTCGATGGCATCGGTTGCCACGCCGCCCAGTACGCTGGCAAATGTCGGGCCGGTGGCAACGGTCGCGGCGGTGGAAACGGCGCTTTCGGCGAGGGAGCCGAGGCTGGACGATACGCCTTTGAGGCTGTCCATTGCGGAATTGCCTGTCAGTGATTTCAGGCTGCTAACAGAGTCGATCATCACTAACCCTTCAATAAGTCGATGGTGGAGCTGATCAGGTCGCGAGTTTGCTTGATGACCTGAAGATTGGCGTCGTAGCTGCGGTTGGCTTCGCGAAGGTCGGCCATCTCGATCAGCATGTTGACGTTTGGAAGCTTGACCATGCCCTTCTCGTCGGCGGCCGGGCTGTCGGGGTCGTATTCCTGAACGAAATCGGAACGGTCGACACCCAGCTTCTTGACCTCGACGAGGTTCGTCTGGCTGGCACGGTCCAGTTCCGTTGCGAAGGTGATCGTCTTGCGCCGATAGGGATCGGCACCCGGCGTGTCACCCGTCGTGCGGGAGTTGGCGATATTTTCAGAGACGATGCGCAGGCGCGTGGCCTGAGCCTCCATCCCGCTTCCTGCAATCTTCAATGAAGACGAAAGACTGTCCATTTTACTTGCCCACCGCGGTCAACATCATGTTGTGAAAGGAGCGAACGAGTTGCGTGTTCAGTTCGAACTGACGTTTGATCTCGCCCGTTTTCGCCATTTCGGTCGAAAGGGAAACGGAGTTGCCGGATTCCTGCATGCCGATTTCATTGGCCAGAGGCGCGTCGGTCAGTCCGATCTTGCCTGCACCTGTGACCGCCAGTTCCATGTGCGCAGCGTTGGTGCGCGCCATCTGCATGCCGACCTGCTGCAATTCCGTATCAAAAGGAACGATGTCCTTGGCATGGAACTTCGGTGTGTTGGCATTCGCAATGTTGCTGGCGACGACTTCTTGACGCACAGAAAGCCATTCGGCCTGCCGGGATGCCAGCGAGAAAAGCTGAATCGGCTGCATGACAATTCTCCGTGTTTAACTTGTCCCCGGTTTAGGGCGACAATCTTGCGCGGGACTGACCGGCCATCCCTTTCTCGAGCGGGTTCGGAAATGCCCTTTAACTGTGCTGTTTTGGCCATCGTTAACCATTTGTTTGCCTTGTCGCTTTAGGCTTCGTTTATATTTACACCAGCGGAAGTCCTGCCTGGACACTGTGTAACCCTATGGGTTTGCGATGGTTTTTGAGAACAACAGAGCTGTAATGCCGAAATGGGCCCTGCTTCGCGGCAAGCTCGCAGGCATGTCCTTGCGTGAGCACCTGTTGTCTGCAGGCCTGATTCTGTCGCTGACGGCATCCGGCTTTCTGTTGCCGGGCCTTTTGCTCGATCCGGGCCTGAAGGGCTATGTATCGACGGCCAGCGTCAAGGTGTCCAATCCCCGCGCCGCAACGTCCGGCGTGGAGCGCATGGCTTTGCAGCTTCGTGAAAATCTGCTGTCGCCCATGGCTTTGGGGTTGATGGTTTCAGACATGAAGCTCCAGTCGCAGGACCTGACAGGTGCGCAAACGCCTGGGCATATGGCAGTCCTGCTCGATTTGCTCGCCGGTGGTGGACAAGATGGCACCCCCGTCGTGGGTGCGACGGAGACGGCGCTCAAAAGTGCGGTCACCCTATCGCCTGAGCCTTCGCGCAGTGAAATCGGCATAGAGGTCACGGCCGCTAATGCGCAGGCGGCGCAGCGCATCGCCGACTATCTTGCCTTGCGCGTCGTCAAGGAGATCGGAGCCGAGCGCCACGATCCGCAACTTCAGGCCGTTGAAGCGGCAAGGGTTGCTCTCGACAGTGCCGAGGCGGCATTGACGGGTTTTCAGATGCGCCACGGCAATGATGCCGTCTCGCGCATTCAAAGCCTGCAGCAGAAAATACGTGAAGATGAGGCCGAAACGACAAGCCTAGCCGCCAGCCAACGGGAGTTGAGCGACGCGCTGGCGTCTGCTTCATCCATGAAGCTGGACGATGTGTTGAGCCGCAATCTTCCTCCAGTAGCCGCCTTTGCGCCACTGGAGACCATCCGTCAGAATTACACCGCTGCCAAGCTGGCTTTGGCCGAGGTCAGCGTCGACCACGGGCCGAAACATCCGCGTACCATTGCTGCCCAGGCGACATTGGATGCCGCACGCGCTACCGCCATGCCCGCGCTTCGTCGCGTCCGTGCAACGCTGGCTCAGGAGCAGGCAGGCGTGCAGGCATCCCTGGACGCGCATGCCAGCACCAGAGCCGATCTGGGTGGCCAGCTGCAGGCCATGGGCGACGCGCCGTCGGATCTTGCCCGGCTGGAGGCGGCGCTGGAAAAAGCGCGCAGCGATTACATTCTGTCCAGTCAGGCAGCAGGTACGTTTTCACCGGTTCCACGCGTCAGCGCGGCACTCGCGCAGGCGGCTGAGCCGGGGATGCCGAATTACGACAGCTTTACCGCAAATAGCATGGCCGTTGCCGGTGGCGTAGCGGGTCTGCTGCTGTCGCTTCTTGTCCTGAGTTTCAGGAGGAAGGATGAGGAAGGGGTCGAGATCGCGCAGGCTGAGATGCTGGAGCCAGTTGCTGTTGTCACAGAGGCTCCTGTGGAGCCGCATGCAGCCCCCGCCATTGAAATAGAGCCCGCGATATTCGAGGATGTCGACGCTACCGAAGAGACGCTGGAGCCCGTTGCCGAGATGCCTGCTCACGTCGAAGACGCCGCCGGTATCACGCAGGAACATCAGCTTGATGTCGTCGATGAATTCGATGAACCAGCCAATGACGTGCCGCTCGACCAGCGGGTCCGTCAGGTGCTGATGCGCAATGCCGTTCCTGCACCGCGCGAGGAAAACTCGCCCCCGGCCTTCAAGCTTCCGCCGCTTCTGGCAGCGGCGCTGGCAGGCCAGGCCTCACACCCGCAGGCAGAAACGGAAGAGCTGCGCGCACTGCGTCAGGAACTGGTCGTTCTGCGGGAGCGCCTGTCGCGCCTGGCCGAAGAAGAGCGTGCAAACTACCGCGCCTGATTTCTCGTTACACCGCGATTTCCCTTGCATTCCAACAGCCTGCGAAGCATTTAGGTCGATAGACAACGATCGAATACCCAGGAGGCAGGCATATGGTTGTGGTGATCGACGGCAAGGCAAAGGCAGCATCTGTAGTCGAGACTGTCCGAAAGGCAGCAGAGCAGCTTGAACAGCAAACGAGCGTGAAACCGGGGCTTGCCGTGGTGATCGTCGGCAACGATCCGGCCAGCCATGCCTACGTCAATTCCAAGAGCAAGATGGCTAAGGAATGCGGGTTCAAGTCTGTGCAGCACACGCTGCCGGAAGAAACCACGCAGGCTAAGCTGGAGAGGCTGGTTGCCGAATTGAACGCCGATGCCTCCATTCACGGCATCCTCGTACAGTTGCCGCTGCCCAAACATCTGAATTCCGATCCCGTCATCCAGTCCATTCTGCCGGAAAAGGATGTCGACGGCCTCAGCTTCGTCAATGCTGGAAAGCTTGCTGCTGGCGATCTGGAGACGGGGATGATCTCCTGTACGCCAGCAGGCTCCATGCTTCTGGTTCGCAGCATTCACGGCGATGACCTCTCCGGTCTTAACGCCGTCGTCATCGGTCGCTCCAACCTGTTCGGCAAGCCCATGGGGCAGTTGCTTTTGAACGCCAATGCGACCGTCACCATGGCGCATTCCCGCACCAAGGATTTGGCCGCCGTGTGCCGCAATGCCGATATTCTCGTGGCTGCCGTTGGTCGCCCGCAAATGGTCAAGACCGACTGGATCAAGCCCGGTGCGACCGTCATCGATGTCGGCATCAATCGCATTCCGGCACCCGAAAAAGGCGAGGGCAAGTCCCGGCTGGTGGGGGACGTGGCCTATGACGAGGCAAGTGCGGTTGCGGCTGCCATCACGCCTGTTCCGGGTGGTGTCGGGCCTATGACCATTGCGATGCTGATGGCCAACACCGTCATTGCCGCGCACCGGGCGCTTGGAAAACCTGCGCCGACCTTCTGATCAAACGGCGGGCAGGGCTCAGCTTTGCGCCGGGCCCGTCGATCCGCGCACCACGAGTTCGGCCTTCCACAATTCCTGAAGACTGTCCTTCTGGCCGCTCTTGATCTGGCCGATCAGCCGTTCTGCAATCCGCACACCTGCTGCCCTCAGTGATGACCGCGTGGTGGTCAAAGGCACAGAGAAATTGACGGGTTTCAGCAAAGGCAATACATCGTCATGGGCGATGATCGATATGTCCTTGCCGGGCTTCAGCCCTCGCTGATTGAGCGCCCGGACGGCGCCGAGCGCCAGAGCCGTGGAGGCGCAGATGACGGCAGTGGGTCGATCCGTGCGCGACAGCAACGTTTCCATCTTCACATAACCCGCTTCATCGCTCATGAAGCTGTGGCTGACATTGATAGGCTCCAATGTGCGCCCATGCTCGGCCAGCGCCGCAGCCACGCCGCGCTGGCGGCGATAGGTGAAGTCGTATCCTTCCGGGCCATTCAGCAGCGCGATGTTGCGGTGGCCGAGTTGTAGGAGAAGCGAGGTCGCATCGCGAAACGCTGCCTCATTGTCGACATCCAGATAGGGATAATCCGTCTCCACGCCCCAGGAGCGTCCATGCACCATAAAGGGTATCGACAGGTCTTTCATCATTGCGATGCGAGGATCGTTCTTCTTCATGTAGGCAAGGTAGATGCCGTCGACATTGCCGCTGGCGGCAAGTCCGCGCAGGGCCTCTTCCTCATCGGCGGGATCGGTTGGCATGATGACGAGGTGAAACCCGTGGCGGGCGGAGGCTTCACCCAGACCACTCAAAAACTCGCCGAAATGCACATCAGACTGATGTTCGGGCCCGGTTGGCATGACGAGGCCGATGGAGCCCATCTTGCCGGTGGCCAGACGTTGGGCGGCAGCATTGGGCCGATAGCCGGTTTTCTGTGCGGCCTCGATGATTTTGCGCCGGGTTTCGGCGTTGACCTCCGGGTAGCCGTTCAGGGCGCGGCTGATGGTGGTTTGCGAGATGCCGAGCAGCTGCGACAATTGTTTTAGGTTCACGATCCGCAGCCCTCCCTTATTTGCTGAATATGTATGGAACCTTTATTCGCCCAGTGAGTTCCCAAACCGCTTTGAAAGATAGCGGTTCTTATTGTCGTTCACAATTGGAAAGTGATATTTGTTCGCGTACAATCTTTATATTGCGCTGCGAGATATCGGGGTGGAACGTCATAGTTGCGCAGAGGTATTGACTCATGTTCCATCTCAATGAGATGAATAGGTAGCCAAAGCGCTTTGAGTATTTTTACGGGCGATAGCCTGACAATGTGATGGGAGGTAGATCACATGAAGAAGACTTTCTGGACGACCGTGGCCATAGCGACGCTTTTTTCCGGTGCAGCCCTTGCGGCAGACCTGAAGTTCAAACCGGGTGAAGACGCAAAATTCAACTGGAAAAGCTACGAAGACTACAAGGCTGCCAATGCCAGCCTGAAGGGCGAAACGCTGACGATCTTCGGACCATGGCGTGGTGAAGACGAGGCCCTGTTCCAGTCGGTTCTGGCCTATTTTGCCGATGCGACCGGCGTCAACGTTCGCTACTCCTCTTCTGAGAACTACGAGCAGCAGATCGTCATCGATACGCAGGCCGGTTCTCCTCCCAACGTTGCCATCCTTCCCCAGCCCGGCCTCCTGGCCGACCTTGCTGCCAAGGGCCTTCTGACGCCGCTGGGCGATGAGACGGCAAACTGGGTCAAGGAAAACTATGGCGCGGGCCAGTCCTGGGTCGATCTGGGCATGTACCCCGGCAAGGATGGTCAGAAGGCCTATTTCGCCTTCCCGTTCAAAGCAGACGTGAAGTCGCTGGTCTGGTATGTGCCTGAAAACTTCGAAGAAGCAGGCTACGAGGTTCCCAAAAGCGTGGAAGACCTCGTCAAGCTCAGCGACCAGATTGTAAAGGACGGCGGCACGCCGTGGTGCATCGGTCTCGGTTCCGGCGGTGCGACGGGTTGGCCGGGCACGGACTGGGTCGAAGACTTCATGCTGCGCACCCAGCCGCTGGATGTTTACCTGAAGTGGACGACCAACGAGGTGAAGTTCAACGATCCGCGCGTCGTTGCCGCCATCGAGGAATTCGGCAAGTTTGCCAAGAACGACAAGTACGTCTCGGGTGGCGCAGCCGCCGTTGCCTCCACCGACTTCCGTGATAGCCCCAAGGGTCTCTTCGACATTCCGCCGAAGTGCTACCTACACCGTCAGGCCTCGTTCATTCCGTCCTTCTTCCCTGAGGGAACCAAGGTCGGAACGGATGTCGACTTCTTCTACATGCCGACATTTGCGTCCAAGCCTGAACTCGGAACGCCGGTTCTGGGTGCCGGCACGCTCTTCACCATCACCAAGGATTCCAAGGCCGCCCGCGCGCTGGTCGAATTCCTGAAGACGCCGATTGCCCATGAGGTCTGGATGGCGCAGTCCGGCTTCCTCACACCGTACAAGAAGGTCAACCTCGACGCTTACGCCAGTGAGCAGACCAAGCGTCAGGGTGAAATCCTCACCACCGCCACCAGCTTCGGCTTCGATGGTTCGGACCTCATGCCCGGCAAGATCGGTGCCGGTGCCTTCTGGACCGGCATGGTCGATTTCGTTGGCGGCAAGTCTGCGCAGCAGGTCGGCGACGATATCCAGAAGGCTTGGGACGGCCTGAAATAATCTGATAACTCCGCCCGGCGGTGGCTATCCGCTGCCGGGCCGTTTCTCTGCAAGTCTCTGCCGAACAGAATGATGCTGTCGCGCCGGGTATAGAACGGAATACGGGGAGGGAATATGATAACCCAGATCGTGTCAGCGCTCGGCGTGATGATCGTCGGCGTTTTCGCCTGCGCCGCCTATTACTGGCTGTCGGATAAAGCGCTTCAGCTTATCTTTCCAGTCAAAGATGGTGACGTGATCCACGCATCACGCAACCTGAACCGGCGTGCGGCCATCCGCCCCTGGCTCTTCGTCGGCCCGGCTCTACTGCTGTTGATCGTCTATCTCGTCTACCCCGTCGTCGCGACCTTCATCCTCTCCTTCTATGACCGCACAGGTGACAATTTCGTCGGGCTCAACAATTATCGTTGGGCGTTTTTTGATGCGGGTTTCCGCCAGTCGATTTTCAACAACATCCTGTGGCTTGCTGTCGTCCCCGCCGCCTGCACCTTCTTCGGCCTTGTCATCGCCGTCATGACCGACCGCATCTGGTGGGGTAATATTGCCAAGTCCATCGTGTTCATGCCCATGGCCATT
The DNA here is from genome assembly GCF_001422245.1 of Rhizobium sp. Leaf262. GTDB lineage: Bacteria > Pseudomonadota > Alphaproteobacteria > Rhizobiales > Rhizobiaceae > Agrobacterium. Next base: position 128,809 of record NZ_LMMM01000012.1, on the reverse strand, counting down.
TCCTTCGTTGGCGCGTCGGTCATCTGGAAATTCGTCTATGAATATCGCGGTGAGGGGCAGGTCCAGATCGGCCTGTTGAACGCGATCGTCGAGTATTTTGGCGGTAACCCGGAGGTCTGGATTTCCATGCCCTTCTGGAACAATTTCTTCCTGATGATCATCCTCATCTGGATCCAGACCGGCTTTGCCATGGTCATACTGTCAGCGGCGCTTCGCGGCATTCCCGAGGAAACTGTCGAGGCCGCCGTCATCGATGGTGCCAATGGCTGGCAAATCTTCTGGAAAATCCTCGTGCCGCAGATATGGGGCACCATCGCTGTCGTCTGGACGACCATCACCATCCTCGTTCTCAAGGTCTTCGACATCGTGCTGACCATGACCAACGGGCAGTGGAACACCATGGTTCTCGCCAACCTCATGTTCGACTGGATGTTCCGGGGCGGCGGGGATAGCGGCCGCAGCGCCGTCATCGCACTCGTCATCATGGCAGCGGTGACGCCGATCATGATCTGGAACATTCGCCAGGCAAACCGTGAGATGGAGGGTCGCTGAGATGAACATAGCAACACGTCTTCGCCGCATCGGCCTGCCACGCCTTATCGTCCACATCAGCGTGCTCTTCGTCGTTCTCTTGTGGCTTCTGCCGACGCTCGGCATTCTCGTCAGCTCGTTACGAGATAAGGACCAGCTTGTCGTTTCCGGCTGGTGGACCGCATTTTCCAGCTCCAGCCAGACACAGGCCCTTCGCCTCGCTGATCCGGCGACGCAGAAGCAGGAAGGTGACCGCTTCGTCATTTCCGGTAACGTCTTTGAAAACGGCGCAGGCGGCAAGATTTCCGCCTTCGGTGTGCGCGTGCAGGACCCTGAAGCCTTTCCGGCAGGTGAGGCGGCTGATCTGGGTGATGGCGAAAGCCTTCTGATCAACGAAGACGGCACCTATCAATATAGCAAGAATGCCAGCTTCGAAGGTTCTCGCGCCAAGCGCGTCTATCTTGCCGTGGCGACACCACCGATCTTCACGCTGGACAATTACCGCACGGTGCTGACGTCGGAAGGCATCGGCCAGTCCTTCGTCAACTCGCTGACGGTTGCCATTCCTGCAACGGTGATCCCGATCCTAATCGCAGCCTTTGCGGCTTACGCGCTGTCATGGATGAAGTTCAGCGGCCGCTCTCTGATGATCGCCATGGTCGTCGGCCTCATCGTCGTGCCCTTGCAGATGTCGCTCATTCCGCTGCTGCAGCTCTATAACTGGATCGGCAATGTCTTCGGCGTGCCATCCAAAACTTATGCGGGCATCTGGCTGGCGCATACGGCCTTTGGCCTGCCGCTCGCCATCTATCTGCTGCGCAACTACATTGCCGGTCTGCCGAAAGAAATCATCGAAAGCGCGCGCGTGGACGGCGCCAGCGATTTCGAAATTTTCGTCAAGATCATTCTGCCGCTGTCTTTCCCGGCACTCGCATCCTTCTCCATCTTCCAGTTCCTGTGGACATGGAACGACCTTCTGGTCGCCATGGTGTTCCTCGGCACACAGAAGGACGAGCTGGTGCTGACGGGTGCACTGAACGCGCTGCTCGGTTCGCGCGGCGGCAATTGGGAAATCCTCACCGCATCGGCCTTCGTCACCATCGTGGTGCCGCTTTGCGTCTTCTTCGCTCTCCAACGTTACCTTGTGCGCGGCCTGCTGACAGGCTCGGTCAAGGGAGGCTGATCCACAATGAATGCCCATACCACACAGGACACTGCTATGACGTCTTCTGCTCTCGTGCGCGATAAGGATTGGTGGCGCGGTGCCGTGATCTACCAGATCTACCCGCGCTCCTATCAGGATTCCAACGGCGATGGCATCGGCGATCTCAAGGGCATCACCTCCCGCCTGGAACACATCGCCAAGCTCGGCGCGGACGCGATCTGGATTTCACCCTTCTTCACTTCGCCGATGAAGGATTTCGGATATGACGTCTCCAACTATGTCGATGTCGATCCGATGTTCGGCACGCTGGCGGATTTCGACGGGCTGATCGCAGAAGCGCACCGCCTCGGCATCCGCGTCATGATCGACCTCGTTCTGTCGCACACATCCGACCAGCATCCGTGGTTCGTCCAGAGCCGCTCCAGCCGCCAGAACCCCAAGGCGGATTGGTATGTGTGGAGCGATGGCAAGCCGGATGGCACGCCGCCCAACAACTGGCTCTCCATTTTCGGCGGTTCCGGCTGGCAGTGGGACCCGACGCGCATGCAATATTACATGCACAACTTCCTCACCTCGCAGCCGGACCTCAACCTGCATAATGAGGAAGTGCAGCAAGAGCTGCTGAACATCACCCGCTTCTGGCTGGAACGCGGCGTCGATGGTTTCCGTCTGGATACGATCAACTTCTACTTCCACGACAAGGAACTGCGCAACAACCCGGCGCTGGCACCGGAGCGCCGCAATGCCTCGACCGCGCCTGCGGTGAACCCCTACAATTTCCAGGAACACATCTACGACAAGAACCGCCCCGAGAATATCGCCTTCCTGAAACGCTTCCGCGCCGTGCTGGACGAGTTCCCGGATATCGCTGCCGTCGGTGAGGTGGGCGACAGCCAGCGCGGTCTCGAAATCGTCGGCGAATACACCTCCGGCGATGATAAGATGCAGATGTGCTACGCCTTCGAATTTCTGGCGCCCGATGCGTTGACCCCGCAGCGCGTAGCCGATGTGCAGGCGGATTTCGCCCGTGCCGCACCCGAGGGATGGGCCTGCTGGGCGTTTTCCAACCATGACGTCGTGCGCCATGTCAGCCGCTGGGGCGACGTGGTGGAGGACAAGGACGCTTTCGCCAAGGTTCTCTCAGCTCTGCTGATGACCCAGCGCGGCTCGGTCTGCATCTATGAGGGTGAAGAGCTTGGCCTTAGTGAAGCCGATATCGCTTTCGAAGATTTGCAGGACCCATATGGCATTCAGTTCTGGCCGGAATTCAAGGGCCGTGACGGTTGCCGCACGCCGATGGTCTGGGACGCAGGCCATGCGCTGGCAGGCTTCTCGACAGCCGAAAAGGGCTGGCTTCCCATTCCGCCCGAGCACAAGCAGCGCGCCGTCAGCACCCAGCAGGGCGATGAGACATCCGTGCTGGAGCATTACCGCCGCTTCCTGACGTTCCGCAAACTGCATCCGGCCTTTGCCAAGGGCAGAATAGAGTTCCAGCCGGTGGTCGGCACGGTTTCCAGCTATACGCGCACGCTCGGTAACGAGACAGTGCTGTGCCTCTTCAACCTGTCGGCAGAACCCTCCGTGGTGACGTTGCCGCAGGGTGACTGGCAGGCTCTGGACGGTCACGGCTTTACCGCAGAGCAGAGCGGCAACGAAGTTACATTACCGGCATGGGGCGCTTACTTCGCCCGCCACGGCTGAAGATTGAGGGAGGACACGGCATGACTGGCGTTATTCTGAAGGATATCCGCAAATCCTACGGGCAGGTCAAAGTCCTGCACGGCATCGACCTCGACATCAAACAGGGCGAATTCATCGTCTTCGTCGGCCCGTCGGGCTGCGGCAAGTCCACACTGCTGCGCATGATTGCGGGTCTGGAGGAGATCACCGGCGGCGAGATGTATATCGATGGCCAACTGGTCAACGAGATCCCGCCCTCGCGGCGCGGCATCGCCATGGTGTTCCAGTCCTATGCGCTCTATCCGCATATGACCGTCTACGACAACATGGCCTTCGGCATGAAGATCGCCAAGGAGAATAAACAGGAGATCGACCGTCGCGTGCGCGCCGCTGCCGATATCCTGCAACTGACGCAGTATCTGGAACGCCTGCCGAAGGCACTCTCCGGCGGTCAGCGCCAGCGTGTCGCCATCGGTCGCGCCATTTGCCGCAACCCGAAAGTCTTCCTGTTCGACGAGCCCCTGTCGAACCTCGATGCTGCGCTTCGTGTCGCGACCCGTATCGAGATCGCCAAGCTCTCGGAGCAGATGGCGGATACGACGATGATCTACGTGACCCACGATCAGGTGGAGGCCATGACGCTGGCTGACCGCATCGTCGTGCTGAATGGCGGTCGCGTCGAGCAGGTGGGTGCGCCGCTGGAGCTTTACGAGAACCCGGCCAACCTGTTCGTTGCCAAATTCATCGGCTCACCTGCCATGAACATTATCGCAGGCAAGATCAAGGCGACGGGTGCGCATACGGCGCTGGAACTTGCCGATGGCAAGCCGCTCAACGTGCCAATTGCCACCCCCGCGGGAGAAGAGGGCAAGGCCGCGTCCTTCGGCGTGCGCCCGGAAGACCTTTCGATTTCGACAGGAGACGATTACCTCTTCGAGGGCAAGGTTGCCATCGTGGAAGCACTCGGAGAAGTCACCTTGCTCTATCTGGAAGCACCTGCCGGACAGGAGCCGATTATCGTCAAAATCCCCGGCATCGCGGAAGCCAAAAAAGGTCAGGTTTTGCGCTTCTCCGCACCGTCCCAAAAGTTGCATTTATTCGATGCTGAGGGCCAGACATATCGCCGATAAGAGGCGTTTTGGAACGGCTTTTTAACCATGGAATAAAGCCGTTCCTTTTTGAATTTCCTGCTTTGAAATCCATTTAGCGCTGTCTTTTCAAGCCGTTAATTTCCTTGCCAGCCTGCTTCGTATACGCATTCTAAGATATCCATAGCGACATTTCGCACCTGTTTCATATCGAAACGGCGTGAGAAATTATTAATGAGTACTGGCTAGTCTTTATCCTTGAAAAACAACAAGAGGATTTCGGCAGTGAACGCCCGGGCAGACATCGGCAAACCCACCTATCTCAGCAAGGAAGAATCTTTCATGTACGACCGCGAAGGTCGTTTCAAAATGGAAGATACGATGAATGCCGCGCGTATCGAGTATACCGAAAAAGCCGTGATGAACATGGCATCGCGCCGCTGCGACGTTCTCAAGATTTCGCAGTCGGAAGCGATCCTTGCGCTGATGACGCAATACAACCTGCCGAAGCAGTTCTACCTCGACATTCCCGACGCACGCATCACCAAGATCGGCTGCGTGCTGATGAAGGTCAATGCCAACAACACCATCCACGTCCGCTTTCTGTCGCTTCTGAGCAAGAAAGAAATGGACCGCATCTTCATCTTCAGCACACACCCGGCGCACCGTGACCGCAAGCTCGATATTCGGGCCTGGTAATAGAAATCATCCAATAGAAAGGCCGCGTTTCATCCGAAACGCGGCCTTTTTGTTATTGAGCCATCAATCAATGAAAGACGCTGGCACCCTGATCGGCTGCGCCGACGCCGCGGCGGAAGGGCGCAAACAATTCGCGGCCCATGCCCCACTCATTGCCGGACAGGTCAGCCGTTGCGGGCTCACGGGCTGCGAGCTCGGCGGATGAGACCAGAACTTCGATGGTGCCGGTGATAGCATCGAGGCGGATCATGTCGCCATCGCGAATGCGCGAGATCGGGCCGCAATCGACCGCTTCCGGCGTCATGTGAATGGCGGCAGGCACCTTGCCGGATGCGCCGGACATGCGACCATCCGTAACCAGAGCCACCTTGAAACCACGGTCCTGCAACACGCCAAGCGGCGGTGTCAGCTGGTGCAGTTCCGGCATACCATTGGCTTTCGGTCCCTGGAAGCGCACCACAGCCACGAAATCGCGGTTCAGCTTGCCTTCCTTGAAGGCGGTCTGAAGGCTCTGCTGGTCGTGGAAGATGATGGCTGGAGCCTCGATGATGTGACGTTCGGGTTTGACGGCAGAAATCTTGATGACGGCCTTACCGAGATTGCCGGTCAGCATCTTAAGGCCGCCTGTCGGCTGGAACGGCGTTTCGATGCTGGCCAGAACCTTCGGGTCATGGCTGACTTCTGGCGAAGACGTACGGCTCACGCCACCGTTCTCATCGAGCGTCGGCTCGATCGTGTAGGCCTCAAGCCCATGACCGAACACCGTGCGGACATCATCATGCACGAAGCCCTGCTTGAGCAGCTGTTTGATCAGGAAGCCCATGCCGCCTGCCGCGTGGAAATGGTTCACATCCGCCAGACCGTTCGGGTAAACGCGGGCCAGAAGTGGCACCACGTCGGAGAGGTCGGAAATATCCTGCCAAGTCAGCACGATGCCTGCTGCCCGCGCCATCGCGATGAGGTGCAGCGTGTGGTTGGTGGAGCCACCCGTGGCGTGCAGGCCGACGACGCCGTTGACGACGGAACGCTCATCGATCATCTCGCCCGCAGGCGTAAACTCGTTGCCCTGCGCGGTAATCGCCAGCGCCCGCTTGGTGGCTTCACGCGTCAGCGCGTCGCGCAACGGCGTATTGGGGTTGATGAAGGACGAGCCGGGCATGTGAAAGCCCATGATTTCCATCAGCATCTGGTTGGAGTTGGCGGTGCCATAGAAGGTGCAGGTGCCGGGGCCATGGTAGGATTTGGACTCGGCTTCCAGCAATTCGGCACGCCCAACCTTGCCTTCGGCATAGAGCTGGCGAACGCGGGACTTTTCGTCATTCGGCAGACCCGATGTCATTGGGCCTGCGGGAATGAAGATGGATGGCAGATGGCCGAAGGAAAGGGCCGCAATCACCAGACCGGGAACGATCTTGTCGCAGACACCGAGGAAAACGGCTGCATCGAACATGTTGTGCGAAAGGCCGATGCCTGCCGCCATGGCAATGGCATCGCGCGAAAACAGCGATAGCTCCATGCCTGGCTGTCCCTGCGTCACGCCATCGCACATGGCCGGAACCGCACCGGCGACCTGCGCAATGCCACCCGCTTCCTTCGCCGCGTCGCGGATGATGGTCGGGTAAACCTCAAACGGCTGATGCGCCGAGAGCATATCGTTATAGGCGGTGATGATGCCGAGATTGCCGACCCGGTCGCCGGCAAGGATGTCCTTGTCGGCGGGGGAACAGACCGCAAAGCCGTGCGCCAGATTGGCGCAGGAGAGAACGGAGCGATGCACGCCCTTGGTGACCTGTAGCCGAAGCCTTTCGAGATAAATCTCGCGGTAAGGTTTCGAGCGCTCGACGATACGGGCTGTAATAGCCTGAATGCGCGGGTCGGCAGCCATGGGCGTTCATCCTGTCCTTCTGTGGACCATCGGCCAGACGCTTGGGAACGTTGGCCAACGGTCATGTTGCTGTTTCAAGCTGGCGCTTAGGGCGCCCAGTAGATATTCACCTGCGAATCCGCGCGGTTGAGCACGGCTCGGATGGGCATCTCTTCCTCGTCCAGATCGGACTTCGCCTTGTCCAACGTTTCCTTCTTGGCCGCACCTTCGATGTGCAGCACGAGGAAACGGGCATCGTGAAGCGCTGAAAGATTGAACGTCAACCGTTCTTCACCAGCGGTTTCAGCGGCCATCGGCAGAACGGCGCGGTCCTCGTCCAGATCAAGCGCTTCTTCGAGGTTGTCGCCGCCGGGGAAGAAAGAGGCCGTGTGGCCGTCCGTTCCCATGCCCAGAATGACGACGTCGAAGGGATCGCAGATCGCTTCCGTCTTGACCGTGGCCAGCGTCGCTGCATCTTCAGGCGTGGCGAAGAACTGGTAGAGCGGCACAAAGTAAGCATGGGCCGCTGCGTTTTGCAGCAGGTTGTCTGCCACCAGCTTATGGTTGGAACGGTCGCTTTCCGGCGGCACGAAACGTTCGTCCACCAGCGTCACGCTGATGTTCTTCCAGTCCAGCTGATGTTTCGAAAGCTCCTGAAAGAAGCGCTTCGGCGTAGAACCGCCGGAGACCGCTATGCTGGCCGTGCCGCGTTCGGAAATCGCGTCTTCAAGACGCTTGGCAACGTCCTTTGCCAGCGTCTCTGCCAGTTCCTGACCGTTTGTGAAGATATGCTCCTGCCCAATCATCTGCATATCCCCTTAATCGGCTTCGTGCCATGTGCGGCCATCGCGCTCGATCAGCGCGATCGAACCGCTTGGGCCCCATGTGCCTGAGGTATAACCCTGCACGCCCTGACCAACCGCTTCCCAGCTTTTGAGAATGGGATCGACCCATTTCCACGCCGCTTCCACTTCGTCACGGCGCATGAACAGGGCCTGGTTGGAGCGGATCGTGTCCATCAACAGACGTTCATAGGCATCGGGGCTGCGCACGTTGAAGGCCTGGGCAAAGCTCATATCCAGCGAGACCTGACGCAGGCGCATGCCGCCCGGACCGGGGTCCTTGATGAGCAGCGACTGCTTGACGCCCTCATCCGGCTGCAGGCGAATGACCAGCTTGTTGGCCTCGACCTTGCCAGCGGCATCATCGAAGATCGAATGCGGGATCTGCTTGAAGGTGACGACGATTTCGGACACGCGAGTTGCCAGACGTTTGCCGGTGCGGATGTAGAAGGGCACGCCCGCCCAGCGCCAGTTGGCGATTTCGGCCTTGATGGCAACGAAGGTCTCGGTGTTGGAGACGCCGCCTTCCAGCTCTTCCAGATAGCCCTTGACGGGACCACCGGCAGACGCACCGGCGCGGTACTGGCCGCGCACCGTCAGCTTCTCGACATTGGATTCGTCGATCAGCTTCAGCGAACGCAGAACCTTGACCTTTTCGTCACGCACGGCTTCCGCATCCATGGAAGAGGGGGGTTCCATGGCAACGAGGCACAGCAGCTGAAGAATGTGGTTCTGCACCATGTCGCGCAGCGCACCAGCCTTGTCGTAATATCCGGCACGGCCTTCCAGACCGACGGATTCGGCAACGGTGATCTGCACGTGGTCGATATGGGCGGAATTCCACAGCGGCTCAAACAGGGCATTGGCAAAGCGCAGCACCATCAGGTTCTGCACGGTTTCCTTGCCGAGGTAGTGGTCGATACGGAAGATCTGCTCTTCCTTGAAGACATTGCCCAGCGTGTCGTTGAGTTCCAGCGCAGAGGCCAGATCACGGCCAATCGGCTTTTCCACGACGATGCGGGTGGATTTGGTGATCAGCTTGTGGTCGCGGATCTTGAAGGCGATATCGCCGAAGATGCCTGGGGCGACAGCCAGATAGAAAGCGCGAATGCGGTCCTTGCCCTCATCCAGAAGCTTCTTCAGCTTGTCCCAACCGCCATCGGATTTTGCATCGACGGGAACGTAGAACAGGCGCGCGCAGAATTTTGCGACCTGCTCTTCGTCATATTCGCCCTTCTTGAGATGCTCTTTCAGAGCATCCTGCGCGAATTTACGGTATTCGTCATGCGTCATTACCGAACGGGAAGCACCGATGATGCGTGTCGGTTCCGACAACTGGTTTTCCACCTGACGGTGGTAAAGGGCTGGCAGAAGCTTACGCTCGGCCAGATCGCCAGTGCCGCCGAAGACGACGCAATCGAAGGGCTCGACTGGAATGATTTGACTGCTCATACCGATTCTCTCGATCTTTCCGTGTTGAGGGCATCCATAATCTAATCGATTTAAAAATGCCAGACTTGTTGTGCGAAATTATGTTTTTTGCTCGTAAGCTATTGGTTTTGCTTTGTCCGAGCGTGGTTCCTATGCCTTTGTTCTTAACTGTCTCATCAGAACCTGTCGCGCAATGCGTACCATGAAAGCGCCAGAAACAGCAGGGGCGCCCGCAACCGCGTGCCACCCGGGAAGGACGGCACATCCAGCGCGGCGAATTGCTCCAGCGCTTTGTCCCTGGAAATGATCATATCCGCATAAAGCTTGCCGCAATAGTTGGCCAGCATCACCCCATGGCCGGAATAGCCGCCGATGGACATGACACCCGGCATCACTTCACGCACGAAGGGCTGACGAGTCAATGTAATGCCCACCGATCCCCCCCAGGCATGGGTCATCTCGATGTTTTGCAAAGCGGGATAGATTTCCGCGATCTGCTTGCGAATATGTTTGGAAATGTCGCGCGGCGAATCCGCCGTATAGGCCTCACGCCCGCCAAACAGCAGGCGATTGTCAGGCGTCTTGCGGAAATAGCGCACGACGAAGCGGCTGTCGGCTACCGCCTCTTTTCCCGGAATGATCGTGGGGAAAGCATCCAGCGGCACGGTTGCGCCGATGAAGGAGCGGATCGGCATCACATGCGCTGCCGTCACCGGCTCTAGGTTGCCGATATGGGCATTGGTGGCAATCAAAACTCGGTTGGCGGTGATGGTGCCGGATGGCGTTTCGATCAGCGTCTTGCCGCCGGTCTGTGTGATGGATTTTGCAGGCGTCATCTCGAAGATTTGCGCACCTGCCGCCTGCGCCGCTTTTGCCAGTCCGATGACAAGCTTCAGCGGATGAATATGCCCGGTGCCGGTGTCGCGCACGCCGAAATGATAGTGGCTGGAGCCAAGCCGTTCCGCCGTCTCTGCCTTCTCCATGAAGGAGACATGGCTGTAACCGTAGCGGCTGGACATGGCCTCAACGCTTTTGCGATAGTCTTTTTCGTAGGACGCCTTGTGCAGTACGTTCAACTGACCGGGCAGGAAATCCATGTCGATGGCCTGGTCGCGGGCGAAATCCAGCACGTAATGCTTGGCATTTTCCGCGATGTCGAACAGCGCCTTGGAACGCTCGAAGCCCACTTCCTTTTCCAGATCGTCCGGCCATGCGCGCTGGCCGGTGCCGAACTGCCCGCCATTGCGCCCGGACGCGCCATCGCCAAAGCGATAGCCCTCGATCAAGGTCACCGAAACGCCAGCCTTGGCCAGATTATGGGCCGCCTGCAAGCCGGTGAAGCCGCCGCCGATGATGGCGACGTCCACCGTGCGTGAGCCGTCCATCGCCGCATATTGTGGCCTGTCGCCGGAACTGTCCTGATACCAGGAAACGCCGGGCGATATCGGGCTTTGCCATGTCATGCTGCGGCCCTCACACGTTCAGCAGCAGGAATTCCCGCTCCCATGGGCTGATCACCTGCATGAAGGTTTCGAATTCGCCACGCTTCAAGCCGGCATAGAGGCCCACGAACTCATGGCCGAAGACGCGCTCCAGCTGTGGTTCGCCTTCCAGCAGCGCCACGGCTTCCAGCAGGCCGCGCGGCAGCTCGATAGAGCCTTCGTTTGCCGTCTCATAGGTCGGCTCTGTCGGCTCGATATTGTTCATGATGCCGAGCCAGCCGCAGGCGAGCGATGCCGCAAGTGCCAGATAGGGGTTCGCATCTGAACTTGGCAGACGGTTTTCCACACGTCGTGCCGAAGGGCCCGATATCGGCACGCGGAATGCCGTGGTGCGGTTATCGTAACCCCAGGCATTGTTCACAGGGCAGGCCATATCCGGCGTCAGACGACGGTAGGAATTCACGTAGGGCGCAAGCATGACAAGCGCATTTGGTACATAACGCTGCATGCCGCCGACGAAGGCGAAGAACTCCTTGGAGGGGCTGCCATCCTTGTTAGAAAACACATTCTCACCGGTCTCGATATCGATGACCGACTGGTGAATGTGCATGGCCGAACCCGGCATGCCCTGCATGGGCTTGGCCATGAAGGTGGCATAGATGCCATGTTTCAGCGCTGCTTCACGAATGGTGCGCTTGAACAGGAAAACCTGATCGGCAAGCTCGATGGGGTCGCCATGGCGCAGGTTGATTTCAAGCTGTGCCGGACCCTCTTCATGGATCAACGTGTCGATCTCCAGCCCCTGCTTTTCCGAGAAGTGGTAGATATCGTCGATCAGCTCGTCGAATTCGTTGATACCGGCAATCGAATAGCTCTGCCCGCCGACGATGGAACGACCCGAGCGGCCCTTTGGCGGATGCAGCGGGTAATCCGGGTCGTCATTCATGGCGACGAGATAGAACTCGATTTCAGGGGCAACGACCGGCTTCCAGCCCTTGTCCTTATAAAGATCGAGCACGTTTTTCAGCACGTTGCGCGGCGTATAGGGAACATATTTGCCTTCCTGATCCACCACATCGCAGATGACCTGCGCGGTGGGATCGCTTTCCCACGGCACGACGCAGAGCGTGGAAAGATCGGGCACCAGTTTCAGGTCGCTATCGCGCGGCTCATAGCGAAAGTTCGCCGTCTCATCCGGGTATTCGCCTGAAATCGTGTGGCGGTAAAGCGCCGAGGGCAGGGCGAGCGAGGTGTCGCCGGTAAACTTCGCAGTCGGCATCATCTTGCCGCGGGGAACGCCCGCAAGGTCTGGCGTAATGCATTCAATATCCTCGATACCGCGGGCCTTGAGCCATTGGGCGGCTTCCCGCCAGGAGGCGCAACCGCGTGTGGAGGAAACGTCGACTTGTATCTTCTTTGCCATGTTTGCCGGTTTTTTCGGACGGAGCATGGTTTTCTTGGGGGGCATAAATCACCGGGTGTGTGTTTCGATTGGGGCTATCATAACCAGACTTTGTCAATTGGCGAGGGGGGAAAGCGCCATTGACATCAGGGCTGACTTCGAAAAGAGGAAGTACACCGAAACTAGGGAAACTCCATGACGGAAAAATGTAACGTGCTGATATTGGGCGCAGGCGCCGCTGGCATGATGTGCGCCATCCGTGCCGGTCAGCGCGGCCGTTCCGTTATCATCCTCGATCACGCCAAGGCACCGGGCGAGAAAATCCGCATCTCAGGCGGCGGGCGCTGCAACTTCACCAACATTCATGCAGGCCCGAAGAACTACCTCTCCGGTAATCCGCATTTCGCCAAATCCGCATTGGCACGCTACACGCCGCGTGATTTCATTACCCTTGTCGAAAAGCACCGCATCCCCTGGCACGAAAAGACTTTGGGCCAACTCTTCTGCGATGACAGCGCCAAGGATATCATCCGCATGCTGCTGGCAGAAATGCAAGCGGTTGGTGCGAAGCTGCGGCTGCAAACGGAGACCGCTTCGGTGGAAGCCATTCCAACCGGCGGCTTTCGTGTTGCGACCTCATCAAGCATCATTGAGACTGACAGTCTGGTTCTGGCAACCGGTGGAAAATCCATTCCAAAAATGGGTGCGACGGGCTTTGCCTACCGCATTGCCGAACAGTTCGGCCTCGGCATCATCGAAACACGTCCCGGCCTCGTGCCACTGACGCTGGAGCCAACGCAGCTTGAAAAGCTCTCGGCCCTCTCCGGCATCGCCGTTCCAGCCGAAATTTCCCACGGTAAGACATCATTCAATGAGGCGCTGCTGTTTACCCACAGAGGGCTGAGCGGCCCATCCATCCTGCAAATCTCATCATACTGGCGCGAGGGTGATGATATTAGGCTGAAGATGGAGCCCGATCTGGACATTATCGGCCATCTCAAAGCAGCAAAAAAGACCAATGGCCGCCAGTCCGCCCAGACCGCGCTGGGCGACATTCTGCCGAAACGACTGGCGCAGCATGTAGTGGAGCGGGCAGGGGTTACCTGCAACATCGGCGATATGTCGGACAAGACGTTATCGGCGCTGACAGCCGCCGTACAGGAGTGGTCCATAAAGCCCTCCGGTTCGGAAGGATATCGCACCGCTGAAGTCACGCTCGGCGGTGTCGATACCAGTCATCTCGACTCCAAATCCATGCAGGCCAAAACGGTTCCGGGCCTCTATTTCATTGGCGAATGCGTGGACGTGACGGGCTGGCTGGGCGGCTATAATTTCCAGTGGGCATGGGCATCCGGCCACGCCGCCGGGGAATCTGTGTAAAGCCCCGACATCTTAATGCCTTATTAAGAGACGCGGAGTCATGCTGATCGAATGCCAGCACAACGCAAGTTGATACATGATGTCCCGCTGGACGCCGGAACCCGGCATCGATCGGTTATGTTTCTCGTTCAGGAAGCCGCTCATGATGATGTCCAGAAAACCTGCCCGCGCCATCGCAATTGCTCGCACCGCCAATGACAACGCTGTCTATGCTTTCCGCCTCAGCCTGATTTCGGCTGGCGCGATTGCTGCGTTTCTGGTGCTGTTGCATTAAGTTTTTCACAACGTTGCTGAAATGAGTGATCGCAGCTTTGGCAAATCGCCACGGCGCTGATGCTTTTGCGGCGTCTGCATAGAACCTGTCCTCTTTCTCCCGCGCGTTTCGTGGCCTGTTCGGGTGCGTGATCCTCAATAAAGCCAATGCTGAATAAAGCTCCTGCATGATTGCCTCCATATTTCGAGGCTTAAACATGCGCGCCATTTTTTGATTTATATGCAGCCGAGAATGCCCTATGTTTTTCACCTATGAAAAACTTCGGCTGGGATGCATTTCAGATTTTCCTCAATGTCGCCCGCAGCGGTGGCCTCACCGGCGCGACCTCAACGTCGGGCCTCAGTGCCGCGACCATCGGGCGGCGGATGCTGGAGTTGGAGCAGACGCTCGGCAAATCACTATTCCTGCGCAGTCAGACGGGCTACGTGCTGACCGCCGATGGTCGTGCGCTGCTGGACCAGCTTCACGCCATGGAAGATGCGGCCCGCACTATCGATGGCTGGCGCAAATCCGGGGCGGCTTCGTAACTGGTGCGCATTGCCGCAGGAACCTGGAACGCGCATCTGCTGACCACTAATTTTTCAGCGATTTGCAGCGAGCGAGATGATTTCCGCATCGATCTGTTCGTCGCCGAACAACGGGCCAGCCTTTCGCACCGGGAAAACGATATCGGCATCCGGGCCTTCGAACCGGAAGAGCGCAATCTCGCCGCCATCAAAACCGGCAATGTTGCCTATGCGGCCTATCGATTGCGCAATGCCGCAGCATCCATCCGGGATTGCTGGGCAGCTGTTTCCACCGACAGCGCGATTTCCGCTTACCTGCGTTGGCCGCACGAAAACAGGGCCGGAAACATCGTGGTTACGGTCAACCGCCCCACGGCCTTGCTGGACTTGGCACTGGCTGGTGCGGGCGTTGCCGTGCTGCCCTGTTTCATCGGTGATGCTGATGCCCGACTGGTGCGGGAGGGCGAGATCATCGACGATCTGCGCCACAAACAGTGGATCGTCATGAACAATGAAGACCGCCACCGTCGTGATATCAGGACGGTGGCGGATCGTATGGTGAAATTGATCAAGGGGCATGCTGATCTCTTTGCCGGACGGCACAGCCGCCCGGTTTGAGACGTGGGTTCAAGCCGCCGCCTTGCCCTGTGCAACGATGACGGGGATCAGCAAATCGCCCCAGTTTCCGTCACCGCCATGGTGGCGGGCGGAGCGGACGAGCTCTACGGATACACCGGCTTCGACCGCATTCATGACGGCCTGGTTGAGGCGGTGCAGGTCGTTGGCTAGCATGCGGATCGCGCTTTGCTGATCCTGGCTCATGGATGAGGATTGCTCCTCGGTGCGTTCCTTAACTCTGGAAATTGAAGCCATTGTCTTTCCTCCGTTCAATGGACTGGTTTACTTATGCCGCAGCCGGGCGGAACTGGTCGTGTTCGGTGGATTCCTTCATCGCCGTGGTGGATGAGGTGCCGCCGGAGATGGCGACGGAGACCGCATCGAAATAGCCGGTGCCGACTTCGCGCTGGTGCTTGGTGGCGGTGTAACCGTTGATTTCTGCGGCGAATTCCGCTTCCTGAAGCTCCGAATAGGCTGCCATCTGCCGGTCCTTGTAGCCGCGTGCCAGTTCGAACATGCCGTAGTTGAGTTGGTGGAACCCGGCAAGGGTGATGAACTGGAACTTGTAGCCCATGGCACCCAGTTCGCGCTGGAACTTGGCAATCGTCGCATCATCCAGATGTTTCTTCCAGTTGAAGGATGGCGAGCAATTGTAAGCCAGCTTCTTGCCCGGATGCACCTTGTGCACGCCTTCCGCAAAGCGCTTGGCCTGCTCCAGATCCGGCTTGGAGGTTTCGCACCAGATGAGATCGCAATAGGGCGCATAGGCGTTCGCGCGGGCGATGCACGGCTCAAGACCGTTCTTGACCTGATAAAAGCCCTCGACCGTGCGGCCTGCATCGTAATCCACGAAGGGCCGATCGCGCTCATCGATGTCGGAGGTCAGAAGCTTAGCGGCTTCTGCATCCGTGCGGGCGATGACCAGCGTTGGCGTTCCCATCACGTCTGCGGCAAGACGTGCCGCCGTCAGATTGCGGATATGCGCCGCAGTCGGGATCAGAACCTTGCCGCCCAGGTGGCCGCATTTCTTTTCAGACGCCAGCTGGTCTTCGTAATGAACACCGGCAGCGCCAGCCTCGATAAAGGCCTTCATGATCTCGAACGCGTTGAGCGGCCCGCCGAAACCGGCCTCGGCATCGGCAACGATGGGCGCAAACCATGTATCGACGGACAGGCCCTTGCCTTCTGCTGTCTCGATCTGGTCGGCGCGCTGCAAGGTCTTGTTGATGCGCTTTGCCAGTTCCGGCGCTGCATTGGCCGGGTAAAGCGACTGGTCCGGGTACATGGCGGATGCCGTGTTGGCATCTGCCGCAACCTGCCAGCCCGAGAGATAGATTGCCTTCAGACCGGCACGAACCATCTGCATGGCCTGATTGCCGGAGAGTGCGCCAAGCGCATTGATATAGCTCTCTTCATTGATGAGCTTCCACAGCCGGTTCGCGCCCATTTCCGCCAGCGAATGCTGGATGGTGACAGAGCCGCGCAGCTTCTCCACATCCGCTGCCGTATAGGTGCGCTCGATACCGTCGAAACGACCCTGTGGCGCATTTGGAACCAGTTTGTAAAAATCAGTCATGTCTCTCTCCCTTGTCAGAACTGTCAAACCACCCACACATCCTTACTCCGTTGAGATGTGTGATCCGATGTGACTGAATTTACAATTATGAGAATTTTTACGCCATATAAAAAGGAAAATCAGTGACTTGAAAGAGGTCATGCTGTATCGTCTTTGACAGAGTGGAATTGTAAAACTGTAAATTTTGTAAAAACCGCGAACGCTCAATGTTGTGTGGATTTTGTAAAGGAGGAGGTTTTGGTGGAGGCCAAGATATTTGCAGGACCGCGCGTTCGGCGCGTGCGCAACGGGTTGGGTCTAACACAGACGGCCATGGCCGAGGCGCTGTCGATCTCGCCGTCCTATCTCAATCTTATAGAGCGCAACCAACGCCCGCTCACTGTGCAACTGCTGTTAAAACTCAGCTCCGTCTATAAGGTCGATTTGGATGACTTGCAGGGCGAGAGCGGTGGCATTGCCAGCCAGTTGCGAGAAGTCTTTGCCGATCCGCTGCTGGCGGGCGAAGTGCCATCCGGGCAGGAACTGGTCGAGGTGGCGGAAGCTGCACCCAATGCGGCCAGTGGCATCACCAAACTTTATCGCGCCTATAAGGAGCAGGCGCAGCGCCTGAGCGATCTCTCCGATCTCTTAGCGCGTGAAGGTCATCAGACGACGCTGTCGGCCACCCGCCTGCCCATTGATGAAGTCAGGGAAATCTTCGAGCGGCGCGCGGCGCATTTTGCGCAATTGGATGTGGCGGCTGAAGGATTCCATGCGGCGCTGTCTCCCGGGGATGATCTGGCGCAGGCACTGAAAAACTGGCTGCAGAAAAACCACGGCATCGTCGTGCGCTCCATGCCGGTTCACGCCATGCCCAATCTGCGCCGCCGTTATGACCGCCACTCCATGCGGCTGTTTCTGTCCGAGCGCCTGTCGCAGCAGGACCAGTTGCGGGAGATGGCGATGGAGGCCTGTCTTCTGGCGCTGACGGAGGAGATCGGAACTGAGCTACAAGCCCTGGCTCTCTCAGGCGAAGAAGCAAAGCGCATCGCCCGCTTCGAGCTTGCCCGTTACGCAGCCCATGCACTGATGATGCCCTATGGCGCATATCTGGCTGCCGCCCAGCGCGCGCGATATGACATCGACATATTGCGCGGGCGCTTCAACGTGTCTTTCGAACAGGCTGCAAACCGCCTCGTCACGCTGGCGCGTCCTGGTGTTTCAGGCATTCCATTTTTCCTGATGGAGATCGACAGCGCAGGAAACCGCTTCCGCAAGGCAGGCGCGCAGGGCTTTCCGCAGGCGCGGTTCGGGGGGCTCTGTGTGAAGCTCAACGTTCACGCCGCCTTTGCCCAGCCGGGGCAGGTACTGGCAGAGCAGGTGGAGATGCCGGATGGCGGGGCGTACCTTACCATCGCCCGCTCGCTGGATGGGCCGCAGGCAGGTTTTGGAGAACGCATTCGTCGCACGGCTGTCATGGTGGCCTGCGATGCATCGCTGGCGAAAGAAACGGTGTATGGCGATGTCGTCGGCATCAAGGCGGGCAGCATTGCCATCGGCCCATCCTGTCGGCTGTGCGAGCGGCAGGGCTGTCTTTCGCGGGCGGAGGCACCGCTGACGCGTCCGCTGGGGCTGGATGAAATGGTGACGGGCTTGAGTGTTTTCGATTTTCAGTAGTGGCCTTCAAACACAATTGTTTGAAATTGCCGCGCTGCACATTTCCCGCTTGCCGACACAAGTTTTCCTTTCTAGTCTCTGGCAAAACAAGGGGATCACGCGCTTTCCCACGGCGCGTTCAAACAGGAGATACCATGAAACATCGTTCGCTTCGTTTCAGCCTCGCCGTTGCCGCCTCCGTTCTGGCCGCTGGCACGGCATTTGCGCAGGAAAAGGTCGTCCACGTTTACAACTGGTCCGACTATATCGATCCTGCCCTTCTGGAAGAATTCACCAAGGAAACCGGCATCAAGGTCGTTTACGACGTCTATGACGGAAACGAGGTTCTGGAAACCAAGCTCTTGGCCGGAAACTCCGGTTATGATGTTGTCGCGCCGACATCGCCGTTTCTGGCGCGTCAGATCAAGGCTGGCGTCTACCAGAAGCTGGACAAGTCCAAGCTGCCGAACCTCAAGAACATGTGGCCGGAAATCACCACGCGCCTGTCGCAGTACGATCCGGGCAACGAATATGCCGTCAACTATATGTGGGGCACCACGGGCATCGGCTACAACGTCGCCAAGATCAAGGCTGCCCTCGGCGATGATGTGAAGGTCGATAGCTGGGATATTCTGTTCAAGCCGGAAAATGCGGCCAAGCTGAAGTCCTGCGGCATCAACATTCTCGATGCCTCCGACGAAACTTTCGCCATTGCGATGAACTATCTCGGCAAGAACCCGGACAGCAAGGAAACCGCTGATCTGGAAGCGGGCGGCGATGTCTACAAGGCGATCCGTCCTTCGGTCAAAACCTTCAATTCGTCGGCCTATATCGATGAGCTTGCCAATGGCGATAGCTGCATCACCATCGGCTGGTCGGGTGATATTCTTCAGGCCAAGACCCGCGCCGAAGAAGCCAAGAACGGCGTTGAAGTCAACTACGTCATCCCCAAGGAAGGCACCTATATCTGGATGGATTCCTTCGCCATCCCGAAAGATGCCAAAAATGTCGATGCTGCCCACGCCTTCATCAACTTCATGATGAAGCCTGACGTGGCCGCCAAGGCTTCGGATTATGTGCAATATGCCAACGGCAACCTGGCTTCCCAGGCGCTGATGGACGAGGCCGTTTCCAAGAACCCGGGCGTTTACCCGGACGCCGAGACGATGAAGAAGCTCTTCACCATCTCGCCCTATGGACCGAAAGAACAGCGCGTTCTGAACCGCGTCTGGACCCAGATAAAAACCGGCAGCTGACCGGGTTTTAAAAAGGGGCGGGTGGAAAATCCTGCCCCTTTCTCGTTCAGCCTTTTCATAAAACAAATGGGATAGTTCATGGCGAAATCTCTTGGTCCGGTAAAACGCAAATTCTCACCATGGACCGATCCGGCATCGGCTCCCTTCATCCGCTTCGAGAATGTGACCAAGAGGTTTGGCGATTTCGTCGCCGTCGATAATCTGACGCTGGATATTTACGAGAAGGAATTCTTCTCGCTGCTCGGCCCATCTGGCTGCGGCAAGACGACATTGATGCGCATGCTGGCCGGGTTCGAAGAGCCGACGCAGGGCCGCATTCTGTTGCAGGGCAAGGATATCTCAGGCGTGCCGCCCTATAAGCGGCCGACAAACATGATGTTCCAGTCCTATGCGCTGTTTCCCCATATGACCGTGGAAAAGAACATCGCCTTCGGTCTGGAGCAGGACAATCTGCCAAAGGCCGACATCAATGCCCGTGTCGAGGAGATGCTGCGTCTCGTGAAGCTCACCGAGTTCGCCAAGCGCAAGCCAAGCCAGCTTTCCGGGGGGCAGCGTCAGCGCGTGGCATTGGCCCGGTCGCTTGCCAAGCGCCCCAAGGTTCTCTTGCTGGACGAGCCGCTGGGTGCGCTGGACAAGAAGCTGCGCGAAGAAACCCAGTTCGAGCTGATGGATTTGCAGCAGACGCTCGGCCTCACCTTCCTCATTGTCACGCATGATCAGGAAGAGGCGATGACGGTGTCCGACCGCATTGCCGTTATGGACAAGGGCATCATCATGCAGGTGGCAACGCCTGCGGAAATCTACGAGGCGCCGAACAGCCGCTACGTGGCCGATTTCATTGGCGACATCAATATTTTCGAGGCGGAGATCAAGGAAAAGGCACCCGCCAACGGCAAGCCCGCAGCGGTGGTGCTTGATTGCGAAGGTCTGGCTGTCGCCGTCGAGCAGGATTGCTCGGCCGTTGCCGGCAACAAGGTAGCCTTTGCCATTCGCCCGGAAAAGGTGCGCATTTCGCTGGACCAGCCGGAGGATAAATCCGTCAACGTCGCCCATGGCGAAGTCTGGGATATCGGCTATCTCGGTGACTTCTCGGTTTTCATCGTCAAGCTGGACGATGGTCGTATCATGCGCGCGGCACAGGCCAACGTCTCGCGTCTCGTTGACCGGCCCATCACCTTTGGCGATATGGTCTGGTTGAACTGGAAAGCCGATTCCGGTCTGGTTCTCACACGCTGAGGGAGGGTTAGCATGGCGATTTCGTCACCTGAAAACCGGCAGAGCCCGATGCGCTGGCTGGTTATTGCCGTTCCCTATTTGTGGCTCGCGCTGTTTTTTGCGGCCCCCTTCCTCATCATCGTCAAGATTTCGCTGTCCGATACCGCCATCGCCATGCCGCCCTATGTGCCGGTCTTCGATGGTTTCAGCCAGATCGGCGATTTCTTCTCGCAGCTGGATTTCGAGAACTACCTGTTCCTGACGGAAGATCCGCTTTACATCGAAGCTTACCTCTCGTCGTTGCGCATCGCACTCATCTCCACGGGTCTGCTGCTGCTCATCGGTTACCCGATGGCGCTGGCGATGGCGCGGGCACCCAGTACCATTCGCCCGACGCTGGTCATGCTGGTCATCCTTCCCTTCTGGACCTCATTTCTGATCCGCGTTTATGCATGGATCGGCATTTTGAAGCCGGAGGGCTTGCTGACGGTTCTGTTCCAGACCATCGGCATTCTGGGACCGGACCAGCAGGTCAATATTTTCCGCACGGACACATCCGTCTTCATCGGTATCGTTTATTCCTACCTGCCATTCATGGTGCTGCCGCTCTACGCGGCACTGGAAAAGCTGGATGCGACCTTGCTGGAGGCCGCTGCCGATCTGGGTTGCCCGCCATGGAAAGCCTTCTGGAAAATCACCTTTCCGCTGTCGCTGCCGGGCGTCATTGCTGGCTCCATGATCTGCTTCATTCCCATCACCGGCGAGTTCGTCATCCCCGATCTATTGGGCGGTGCCGAAACGCTGATGATCGGCAAGACATTGTGGACGGAGTTCTTCGGCAACCGGGACTGGCCGCTGGCGTCCGCCGTTGCGGTGCTGTTGCTGCTCGTGCTCGTCGTGCCTATTGCCATCTTCCAGAACCAGCAGAAGAAGGTGGCGTGAAATGAAGCGCGGCAAGTTCGATACCACCATCCTCACCCTCTGCTTTGCCTTTCTCTATATCCCGATCATCATTCTGATCATCTATTCCTTCAACGCCTCCAAGCTCGTCACGGTCTGGGGCGGGTTTTCGCTGCAATGGTACAGGTCCATGTGGTCCAACGAGGGATTGATGGATGCGGCCTGGATCACGGTGCGGGTGGCGATCCTCAGTGCCACCATCGGCACGATCCTCGGCACGCTGGCTGCGCTGTCGCTCACGCGCTTTGCGCGTTTTCCGGGGCGCATGCTGTTTTCCGGCATGATCTACGCGCCGCTCGTCATGCCTGAAGTCATCACCGGCCTGTCGCTGCTGCTGCTCTTCGTCTCTATCGGCGTCGACAGAGGCTTCTGGACGGTGGTCATCGCCCACACCACCTTCACCATGTGCTACGTCGCCATCGTCGTGCAGTCACGCCTGCTGACTTTCGACCGCAGTCTGGAGGAAGCGGCACTCGATCTCGGCTGCCCGCCGGTCAAAACCTTCTTCCGCATCACGCTGCCGCTCATCCTGCCGGGTGTGGTTGCGGGCTGGATGCTCGCCTTCTCGCTGTCGCTGGACGATCTCGTCATTGCCAGCTTCACCACGGGACCGGGTGCGACGACGCTGCCGATCAAGATCTATTCGCAGGTGCGCCTTGGTGTAACGCCTGAGATCAACGCCATCTGCACGATTTTGATCGCACTTGTAACGATCGGCGTCATCTGCGCCTCGATCACCTCGAAACGTAGCGAACTACAGCGCATGCGCGACGAACACGCGGCGGCAAAGGGGTGATCCAGCGTGGCCTTGGGGCCTTGCTTCGGAAAAATCCAGTGGGTGGGGTTAGCAGTTTATTGTCCCTAAATGGTGTAGTCACCTTTTAACCCTTTGTTAAAAGGCCCTGTTCCAAATGGTAGGCAACGCGGGTGCACTCAATGAGAGGGTGACCGGGCCGGTGGCCCAAAGACATGATGTTGTTTTATTCCGACTCTCGTTAATTAGCACAAACTTTCAAGGCAGCCTCGGCTGCCTTTTCTTTTGCTGTGGTTCGCCTGACAGCCGGTCAAGACTGCTCCACCTCCAGAAGAATTTTTTCCAGCATCAGACGTCCGTATTCGACATTGGCATGATAATCGCCGGGTTGCTTTGCAAAGACGTCGAACATTGCGCCATCTTCATCATAAACCGAGGCCGGTGGATGGTGGCAAGCGACACCCAAATCGCCCAGCAGCGCTGTCGCGCGGTCGCGGAACCGGTTGTAGATGAACGCAATCTCGCCATCTGCGAATTGGGTTTTCCCCGCCAGTCTTTGATAGCTGGCTGGTACAGGGCAGCAGGAAGCGACCGAGAAATCCACGTTCATGCTAACCAATGTACGGAAGAACGACAGAGGCTCGTTCAGCGTGTGATCGATAATTGCATTGAACCCGTTTTCAGAAACGAACTGACGATCCGCAGACCATAATGCAGCGGTGTGTGTCGTCCAGTGCTTTTCATTGATACCAAAACTCGGATAGAGACCGAACATGAAGACGAAACGTCGCGGGTCATCTCGGCAAATGACGGCGGGATGATCGGGGTTGATCTTTTGGAAGATCGCTTTGGCAGGCGGCTGCGTAAAGGCGACGGCATCGTTTTCGACGGAAAAGAACGGCTCCAGAAAGTTGTAACCATGTCCCATCTGGGCGATGCGCAATTGCCCATGTCGGCTGGTGAAGGAAATTTGCTTTGTCGCTTCCGCAAGCGCGATGATGTGCGAGTCCCCGATGATTTCAAGCATAACCAAGCTCCTGCGCCTGCATCATTTCCTCGCAGACGATCTCATGGTCGCCAATCTCGATTGGCCTGATTACAGTCGTTGCTGCCGCAGGCGTATCGTCACTGTGCTGTTTGAAAAAATGTGACATGACGTAATCGACGCCTGCAGGCGTCACCGTGCGCAGATTGGGATCGTAGAAAATCCCGCGCCCGCTGGGGGCCGCGATGATTTCATAGGATGGGAAATAATCAACGAAGTCGGCTTCATTCGAAAGATGACCCGCCACCGCACGAAGCACGGATTTGGAGTATAGCGATGCGGCAAGGACGTGATCATCGCTTTTGGTTGCGGTCAAAGGAACGGGTGAGACCGTGAACACGAACTTGATATTGGCGTTGATCTCGCGCCAGCGAGTTATTATGGCGACGAGGTCCTCGAAAATCTCGAAATAGTTGAAGTTCTTGAATTCATAATCGCTCTCATTAAACCGACCGGCAACCGTGCCGGGGCAAAGCGGGAAGACAGCGCCATCGCTTTTGGCGATCCAGGCTTCGGTCATGCCCAGGGTGAATACGAAGACATCCGTCTTTGTAAAAAGGTCTCGTACCGCAGCGTAATGAGACTGGCGGGAGCGTTCCAGTTCGGCGACGCTTGAAAAGGGTTCAGGCTCCAGCAGGGGACGGAATGGGTCAACCACGCCATCGCCTTTGCGCCAAGCCTGCTCAGCAGGAGCGAACCGGCCAAATGCCCGATCAAACGTCTGGAGCAATTGCCGTGCGCTATAAATGTTGCAATAGCGTGCGGAATAGACCCCGTAATTGTAGCTCTTGGCCTGCTGTGGCGGAAACAGAGACGGGGCAGGTTCGAAGTCCCTGAAGGCAAATCCATTCTTTTTCAGGGACGTTGCAACATGCTGCGCAAAGCAGCTGCCAGCTGTCGCGATCGTCGTTTGAGGGGAAATGTCGAATTTCTTTTTGTACAGATTTTCCAATCGCAACGCATGGGTTTCGGCCACGGCCTTGCGCCAGATCGCCCGATCGGGCAGGGCGCTGTAGGGGTGGGAGCCAAGCTCGGCGTTTGCGGAATCTGTTTGTGCGATACCCATACGTATCCTCCGTGCCTCTTCTCGATCCAGGCTGGAAAGAAAGGGCTTGAGGAATGAGCAGCATTACTTTCCTTGCGAAACATATTAGGCAAGGCTTTCTTCAGGCTGGTGCAGATGGGTGTATTACTGCCTGCCTGCCTCGTTTTTACGGTCCAGCGAGCGCGAAACCAGCAATACGGGTATCAGCCCGGCAGCAATGATGATGAGGGCGGGGATGGAGGCGTCTTGCACCTTGGAGCGTGAGGCATCTTCGTAGACGAGGGTTGCCAGCGTGTTGAAATTGAAGGGCCGCAGCATGATGGTGGCGGGCAGTTCCTTCAGGGATTCGATGAAGACAAGCAGCGCCGCTGTGATGGCGGCAGGCCGGATGTTGGGCAGCAGAACGGCGATAAGGGTCTGCGTGCGAGTGCGACCGAGCGTTCTCGCAGCCATGTCGATATGCGGCGAGAGCTTTTGAAACCCGGCATCGATGGTGCCTTCCGCCAGCGTCATGAAGCGCACGCTGTGCGCATAGATGATGGCAAAGGCGGTGCCTGATAGCAGGAGTCCTGTCGAATAATTCAGGTGCAGTCGCAGCCACCCATCCAGCGCATTATCGAGCGCCGACAGAGGCAGCAGCACGCCGATGGCGAGCACCGTGCCGGGTATGCCGTAGCCGAGCGAGCCGATGCGGCTTGCCGATCGCGCCAGCGGCGATGCATTGACCCGCTGCACATAGGCAAAGATGAAGCCGCAGACGAGGGTGATCAGCGCCGCGGACAGCGAGACCTCGAGACTGTGCCCGAGTGCTTTCACGAGTTTGGGGTCCGAGAGCGCACCCAGCCGTTTGACCGCATAACCACCCAGAACCAACACCGGGATGGCAAAGCCAGAGAGGATCGGCAGCAGGCAGAACGCCGTGGCAGCCCAGCCCCGTGTGGCTGGAAGCGGCTTCAGCGCAAAGCGCTGCGTCATTGCCGTGGCCTTGGTGGACGCGAAGCGCTGTCGGCTGCGCGCCCGCCTTTCCGTGATGATGAGCGCTGCAACGATGAGGATGAGGACCGAGGCGATCTGTGTTGCGCCTGCCAGATTGCCCCGGTTCAGCCATGTCTCGTAAATGGCAAAGGTCAGCGTGCGAACGCCAAGATATTCCACGGCGCCGATGTCGTTCAGCGTTTCCATCATGACCAAAGCGAGGCCGATGATGATGGCGGGTCTTGCCATGGGCAATTGCACGGACAGAAATATGCGCAACGTGCTTGCCCCCAGCGTTCTGGCGGCTTCCGTCGCATAACGGCCTTGCAGGCCGAAGGCTGCCCTGACCGACAGATAGACGTAAGGATAGAGGACCGAACTCAACACCAGTACCGCGCCGCCCAGCGATCGGATATCGGGGAACCAGTAGTCGCGGATGGACTGATAACCAAACAAGGCCCGCAAGGCGCTTTGCACGGGGCCGGTGAAGTCAAGGAACTCACCGAACGCATAGGCCGCGAGATAGGACGGGATGGCAAGCGGCAGTACCAGTGCGACCGACAACAGGCGACGCATCGGGAAGGTAAAGGTGCTGATAAGCCATGCCGACCCAATCCCGAATATCGAGGACATCAGCCCAGTCATCACAAGAAGCAGTACCGTCTGTCCACCGGCGCGCGGCAGCACATTGATCAGCAGATGTCGCCAGCCATCGGTTCCGCCCGTGATGGCCATGGTGAAGATCGCGATCAGTGGCATCGCAACGGCTGCGGCAAGCACCAGCGTCCCCAGCGATAGTGCCGAAGGTCTCACGCTTCTGTAAAGCTCGCGGGCAGGTGGTGCAGGCGATAGGGGCAAGCTCTTATCCTTCCGTCACCGGAAGCAGCCGATGCGAAGACCAAAACAGGAAGAGCGTTCGACGCTCCGGGATATTGCTAATCCCGGATGGGTTCAGTTCGCAAGCACGCGCTGCGAGGGAAAGCTGATTTCCACCAGCGTTCCCTCGTTGGGAGCCGATGTGATGGAAAAATTGGCTCGGTTGGCATCGACCATCGCCTTGGTCAGCGGCAGGCCGAGGCCCGTTCCGTCGCCGCGCACCCGGTTGCTGGAGGCGGAAACCTGACGGAACGGCTTCATCGCCTGCTCCAACTCCGAGCGCGTCATGCCGATGCCGGTATCGCGAATGCGAAGGATGACGCTGCCATTGGCTTCGTATGCCGTGGAAACCACGATCTGCCCGCCGGACGGTGTGAACTTGATGGCATTCGACAGGATGTTGAGCATGATCTGCTTGATCGAACGAAGATCGGCGACGATCTGCGGGACCGATTGCGACAGTGCTGTACGGATGATGACGCGCTGGTTGTTCGCCTGTGGTTGGACAATGGACACCGCTTCGGCAATCGTATCGTTCAAGGCAACCGCCTTGAAGTCGACATCCATCTGTCCAGCCTCGATCTTGGAAATATCGAGCAGGTCGTTGACGATGTCCAGAACATGCCGCCCGGAACGGACGATATCGTTGGAATATTCGATGTAACGCGGATGACCAACAGGGCCGAAGCGTTCCGTCGCCATCATGTCCGCAAAACCGATGATTGCGTTCAAGGGGGTGCGGATTTCATGGCTGACCCGCGCCAGGAAGTCCGTCTTGTGGGCATTGGCGGTTTCTGCGACACGCTTGGCGTTTCGCAGGTCTTCTTCGGTCCGCTTCCACTGCGTGATGTCGCGAATGACGGCGCAATATCCGTTGGAAGACTTCAGCCTGCCGATCGTCATGAACAAGGGCAGAAAGCCGCCGGAAGCTTCGCGCCCGATGACTTCGCGCCCGTCATTGAGCACGCTGGCAACACCGTTGTTGGCGAGGCCCGAAAGATAATCCAGGACAGCACGCTGGCTCTCATGGGCAAACAGCGTCACGAACGGCTTGGCCGAAATTTCATTATTATCGTAATTGAAAAGGGCGCTTGCCGAACGGTTGAGAGAGCGGATCGTGCCGTCTTCGGCCAGGAGAACCACGCCGTCTGTTGCTGTTTCGAGAATGGAATGCAGTTCCTCGACCTGACCCTTCAGGCTGCTGACCTCGGTTTCATCGAGGCTTGTCTGTACCTGCGCGTTTTCATTGGCGGGCACAGGATTGCTGCCAGGTTCGTCCGTCGGGATCAACGACAGCATCAACGCCGCGGCATCTTCCCAACGGATGGACTGTAACCGCGCCTTGACGGGGATAAGGTCATTTTCAGCCGTCACGGCAATCATGCCGCCGGACCGCTCGGAAACGGCGTCGAGTTCGTCACGTTGCAGCAAGGCGTCGAGACCGCCGACCTCTGCCAGTTCATCGATGGAGCCGTAACCCGTCAAACGCAGAAATTCCGGGTTGGCGTGGATCAAACGATCACCGCTGTGAATGAGGAGCGCGACCGGCATCTGGTCGACTGTTTCGCCGCTCAAAGCCACGGGGCGTTGCGGCACATGGGTTTCGATAGCAGGCGTTTCTATTTCGGTGAACCGAGACGCAGGCTGAGGAGCAATAAAGCTTACCGGCTCGTCGCCACGCGTATAGTCGGCAAAATCATCTTCGTCCTCGATGAGAGGAGATACAGATGCTGCCTCCTGCTCGGTGGACACCACAGGCGATGCCTCGGGCACGGCTTCCATACCGTGGTCGTCGTCATGCATTGGCTCCGGCGCAGATGGGGCAACGTCTGGCACCTCCAGAGCCTCGATGTCACGGACATCGTCAAGCGCATCAGATTCGTCCTGCACCGGCTTTAACGTGCGGGCGATTTCCTGGAATGCGGCTTGCTCATTGGCGGTCAAAGGCTCGCGGCTTTTGGCGCGACGATCTTCGAACTGCACTATCTTGTCCGAATAGCGCCGGTTCGGCGTTTCGGTGATCTTGAGAACAGGCACTTCCTGTTCCGGCGGCGTGAAGCGAACGCCTTCCTCGGCGACATTCTCATTTACCGCCTGCGGCCGACCAATAGTCGGGGCGTCAGTCTCCTCATCGGCATGCGGTAGCGAAAACAATGTGTCTTCGTCGACAAGCACCTGTTCGACAACATCCGCTGTCGGTGGTTCCTCAGACAAAGACGTTCCCGCAAGTGTCAGGCCGACTGCATTCGGATCTTCCACGGCATCGCCAATGCGCACGATGCCGAAGCCACGAAAGCCATCGAACTCGCGCGAGCGCGTGTAGGTCGGCAGGGCGGCCAGATCGATGGGAACGGTCAGCGATGTGCCCTCGACCGGCCAGTGGATGGTTTTGCCGGACCAGGTGTCGCGACGGTTCAGCAATTCGATGATCTTGCCTTCGGGGTCCAGATTGAACAGCGCCGCCAGATCGGCAAAGCTCATACCCTCGACGTCGGCTGCATTCGGGCCTACTGCCTCTGCGAACTCGTGAGAAATCGAGCTGAAGCGGCCTGCCGCGTCAATCTTCCACACGAAGCGGGACGCTCGTCGATTGGGATCGAAAGAAAAAGCTGCTTCTTCGCTCGACAAGGCCGCAACCGTTTCAACGGGCTCTTCTTCCCTATCTTCCGCGGGCGCAGCGGCCAAAGGCGTAACGTCTGCTTCCTCATCCGCTGCCGGAAAGGCTGGTACGTCCTGTTTGATCTGCGCAAACTCGGTCGCGCCTTCGACCGCCTGATCATCCGCTGTCGGAAACAGCTCTTCAGCCGCATCCTCTTCGCCAACGGCGTCGCCAACGATCTCGGATGTTTCCGGCTCAAAACTGTCTTCGGCAAGCGCCTCGACTTCAGGCCGTTCGGCGACGAATTGTGCACTATTGTCCGACGCTTCTTCGACGGAGATCACGGGCTCGTCGTTTTGAACCCGCTGTTGCGGTACCGGTTCCGCCTTGGTCTGGGTGAACTCTGACGACGGATCGAGTGTACCGATGACGGTTTCGACCACGAAGAGGAGGTTCAGCTCCGGGTCCTGTGACAATTGTCCTGCTGCGGCAGGCAGATAGCCCTTGCCTGCAGGTACGGGACGCTTCACCAATTTGCCGCGTTGGCCGGAGGCCATGGAAACGAGCGTGCGGGTTGTGACCGGTGTAATGCCGAGTTTGTCGAAGCCGGGTGATGCTGCGAGCACCTTGCTGTCTGCATCCAGCACGGCCATGTGAATGTCCGGGTCATCGAAACCCTCGATCATCCGCCGCGCTCGCTCTGCCAGCGAAGGGGTGACGGTATCTATCGGTGCAGTGAAGAGAATGGCAGGCTGGCCAGGTTCCACCTCGATGATCTCTGCGGTAGCGATGACCGATACACTCTTGAAACCGGAGTGGATTCGGATGGTGAACTGGCCGCTGTCGCCGGTCCTGCTCAAACGCGCAGCGGTCGCCGAAAACTGGCGGAAGGTCACATCCTGTTGTCTGGGCCCGTGCTCGATAAAATCGTAGATCATCGGGGTGCCGAACAGCGCCGCACCGCGTCCGTTTGCCCAGAGCGCGGTTTGCAGATCCATGGAGAACAGGGCCATGGCTTCGCCGCGACCGAAATGGTCACGAACACGCTCATGAACGGCAATGTCTATAAATGGATATTGAACGGCGGGCATGTGGAGACCTATTCTGGCACGACCTGACCTCAAGCAACCGCAAGACCTCATCATGAGGAACCATACAGCCTGCATCGGCTCGATGTTAACAGAATCTTAAATAACTTCACAGGGTGGATAGGTCCATCATCTGCGACGGGATTTGCCAATTACAGTTAATTCGCAAGCCCAATGCTAAGAACTGCACATCGCAGTGAATGTGTGGTCGCACGCTTCAATTTGCAATCCGCAATCACCATGTCGCTCCCGCAATCCAAAGCCTTTTTGCACCCTGCTCGCTGGCTTAGTGAAACAGGCTTGCTTTCCCAAGCTTTTTTCGCAAAAATTGCGCAAGGACTTGCAAAACGGAAAAACTCCCCGTATGTGAGCCCCCGTGACGCCAACGCGGCGTTTCGTATGCGGTTGTAGCTCAGTTGGTTAGAGCGCAGGTTTGTGGCACCTGAGGTCGGAGGTTCAATTCCCCCCAACCGTACCATTCCTCTACATTTAAATTGGATACGAAACCAAGGTAGCCCGTGCGTTTGGGCGCCATGCCGCGAGCATCCTTACGTCTTCACCTCTCTTGCGATACTGTTTGCAGAGGCACAGCCGTCACATAATGCCTACAGGTTGTGTTTACCAATGGTTCACGCGAATATCGTTATCGTTGTGATCTACCTGCCGCTGCAAAGTAACGTCCGGGACCGATAAGATGCACGATATCGCCAGAATGCTGGACCTCATCTACGAAGCCGCCTTCGTGCCGGAAATGTGGGTTCAGGTTCTTGATGAGATGGCGAAGGCTGCCAATTCTCACGGGAGTGCGCTGTTCAACTCAAATGCGCAATCAAGCAGGGTGATAGCATCTGCAGCGCTGGAAGACCTCGATCAGAAAATGCTCCGAGAGGGCTGGATTACGCGAAACACGCGTGCCGAAAAGCTCCTGACGATCGATCATCAGGGCTTTATCGACGAGTCGCAATATTTCACCGAGGAAGAATGCAACACCCAGCCGATTTTCACAGAGGTGATGCGTCCGCTTGGTTATGGTTTTGGAACGTCAACCTTCATTACCGTGCCCAGCGGTGACCGGATGATTTTCGCGGTGGAGAAAAAGCAGGTGACTGGCCCGGTCACTGCGGCCGCCATTTCCTATCTCGATCAGTTGCGCCCACATTTGGCGCGTGCAGCCATGATGTCGAGCCGGCTGGAATTCGAGCGCATCAATGCCGCCATGGAAGCACTGCAAATCAGCGGCTTGCCCGCAGCGGTTCTCCAGGCCGATGGACGTATCATCGGCACGAACCGCCTGCTGGAGGACATGACGCCGCAAATTACCAGTTCCGCCTTCGGTCAAGTCCGCTTTCATCATTCACCTGCCAACATACTTCTGCTGGATATCTTGAATCGGCATCGCTTTCAGGGAAGCCTGGCCAGCCTCTCATTTCCCCTGCCGCATTTGAACGAGCAGCCGCCGGCGGTCATTCATATCGTTTCCGTGGAGGGGAATGCCCGCGACATCTTTACCAATGCGGCGGTGTTGATGATTGTAACGCCCATCGATCGCCAACGCGTACCTTCTGCCGAAACTATCCAGGGGCTGTTCGATCTCACGCCTTCCGAGGCAAAGGTAGCGCGAATGTTGGCGGCGGGGCAGGATGTAAAGGCAACAGCCGCGCAACTCTCCGTCAGCACGGAGACCGTACGCACGCACGTCAAAGCCATTCTATCGAAGTCCGGCATGCCGCGTCAGGCGGATTTCTTGGCGGCAATTGCCAGCATCAGGCCGCTTTGACGAGGTGTGGCCCCGCTTGATGCCGAAGATGATAAGGAATGGCCAGAAGATGATCTATCGCAACCCGACAAACCACAAGGGCAAGTGCGATTGACTTTATCCAGTGAAGTCAATTGTTTAATGTCCAGAAGGCATGCCGCTTTTTTTAATTGTAAATTTTTGTGTGGTTGTGGACGTTGAGAAAAGGTCGAATTTTCCCTTTCCCATCGGGAATGTATTGACGCCACCGCAAGAATATATTGCGTCGTCCGCAGATAAAGCTGTCAAAATCTGATTTTTCTGAATATTCAGCGATATTTATATTTGATGAGTCTCATTATTTGCAACTGTAACGCATCAGCTTCAAGCAAGTTTTCTCTTCTATCCACCTATCAACAGTAGATGGAGTGAATGATGAGTGTTGAGCTTGACGATCTGTCGCTTGAGCGATTGATGAAGGAGCGGTTGTGGACTTTCGGGCAGGCTGGCGCCGGCGATGTATTCGCATCCCGCATTGCCTTTGAAAGTGGTGGTTGGCTCAAAGGTTACTCCCACGACAACGAGCATACCTGGCGCGTCAAGGGTGGAGCGGTTGAGTTCCTCAATAAGAGCGCACAGGTGTCGACACGATTCGACACGATCAAATCTGTCGATGGAAAAATTGAAATGGAGGGACGGTTCGCACTCTCCAGCGACATTCGTTTCAACGAACTGAAGGAAAGCGTGGAGGTTGAGAAACCGAAGAACCGGACCGCGCTTATCGTCCCCATCCATGACGCCTATTTCATTTATGGCGTCAATTTGCTGTTCCAGAGCATGGGCGCGGACTACGATATTGTTTTCGTGTTTTCGACCGACGCGGACCGCATGCAATTCAAGGAAATGCATCAGGCATCTCCGTTCCTAAATTACGCCTCCATCGTCCTAGCAGATTATTTTTCAGGTAGCGCGATGTCGGACATCGCTGAAAAGCGGGTATGGCCGACGATCAAGAAGTTCCTTGCGCTGTCGCTGACGCATCCATATTACGATTATCTTCTTTGCGTGGATGCTGAAACCTTCATCCTCAGCCCAACAGGCTGGACCGCTGCAGCAGAAGAGGTCATCAACAAGGCGACGTGGTATGCTGGATCGCTGGGTGTCGACAATCTTGCCGAGCGTCACATCATGCATGCGTCGTCCGTGGCGCTTGCACCTGTCGAAGATTTACAAACCATTCAAACCATGTCTCGAGATTGGACCGTTTACACCTGGTGGTGGGATATTCCGGTCTACGCTTCGCAGAGCGTCCCAGGCTTTCTGGATTGGATTGGCTGGAATCCAAGCCTCCAATTTGTGGAGCGACTGAATCATAGTGTCTTCGATCACATAACCTACCAATTCTACATGGTCTTGCATGGTGGTTTTTCATTCAAGCTTGTGAACGGGGTCAATCACGCCATGGAGTTCTGCGGGGCCAAAATGGTTGCTGGCGTCCATCAGCAGATCCATCCGATGCGATGGACAAACGCCTTGGCCTATTCTCAGAATCCGGACTTCTTTAAGCAGAACGACTATCTGGCGATCTACCACATCGACAGAAAGACTTTTCCCGTATTCAATCCAGCCTGAGTTCCAGAAGGGTTGACATCAGACGCGGGTTGGACCGCTTCCGTGGTTCCCGCGTCTGGATGCCGTGGTTGGCTTTGGAGTGCCGCTCTGCGGGCTGCTGCCAAAAATCTGTTGGCTAAAATGCCTTGCGCTGGTATGGTTGCACCAACGTAACCTTTATGGACGCCAGCAGCATCGCTTCAGGCTTTCGCGCGGCGGAATGGATAGAACAGTGACTGACCCCGGTAACGGCATAAAGCCGTCGGAATCAGGGGCGTCGGCGGTGGAAAAAGGGAATGCCAAGCGTTCCCGTCGTGGCAAGAGCAGGCGTAACGGTAAGCCCCGTGACGCGTCTGTTTCGCCGCAGCTTCATAATGCCGATTCCCGCGCAGATTCCACAACCACTGGCCATCCGGAGCGTGACTCCGAACCGCGAAAGCGCAAGCGGCGCAGGCGGTCCCGTGGTCAGGGGGGAGGGCAGGCCTCTCATGATGGTGTTGCAGGCTCTGCCGTCAGTGTTGGCGTCGATGCTTCCGCTCAACCGCAACCGTCTCCAGGCAAGCGCAAGTCGCATGGTGGAAAGCGTTCGCACCGTGGCCCGCAAGGCAGGCCGCTTGTGCCCACGCATGCGCCGAAGTCTTCCGCTCGGTCCAGCGGAGCTGCGTCACCCGCCCATTCTCCTTCGACGTCAGATCAGTCGGGACGGGGTCACGGTCGCGCTCAGGCGCATTACCGCGAGACCGGCGTGGATACGAATGCCGATATGTATGCGGCGCTTGACCTCGGAACGAACAATTGTCGGCTCCTCATCGCGCAGCCGACCCGCCCGGGCCAGTTTCGCGTGGTGGACGCGTTTTCGCGCATCGTACGACTGGGAGAAGGGCTGGTTACAACCGGTCGCTTGTCTGATGACGCGATGGACCGGGCCGTCGAGGCGCTGCGCATCTGCGCCTCCAAGCTGGCCGGTCGCTCGATCCGACGTATGCGGTTGATCGCGACGGAAGCCTGCCGCCAAGCCGTCAACGGGGAAGAATTCCTGTCGCGCGTCACCCGCGAAACGGGACTTCAGCTGGAAATCATCAGCCGCGAGACGGAGGCCCGTCTTGCGGTATCCGGTTGCTCGTCCCTTGTCGGACGCGAGGCGCGTTCGGTCGTCTTGTTCGATATCGGTGGCGGCTCGTCGGAGATAGCGGTAATCCGCGTGGGCGAAAACCGGTCCAACAGGCTTGCCAACCACATTACGCATTGGACCTCACTGCCCGTTGGCGTGGTGACCCTTTCCGAGCGGCATGGCGGACGCGATGTGACACCGGATGTCTTTGCCGCCATGGTGGGTGAGGTCGAGGGCCTGCTGAATTCGTTTCACTGCCCGCCACTTGGCGAGGACCTGCCGCACGAGGATTTTCACCTGATCGGAACATCGGGAACGGTGACGACACTGGCGGGCGTGCATCTGGACCTGCCGCGCTATGATCGCAGGCGGGTGGACGGACTGTGGCTTTCCGACGACGAAGTCACAGCCATGCAGGACAAGCTACTGGCATGGGATTTTGCAGGCCGCGCAGCCAATGCCTGCATCGGGCCGGATCGGGCCGATCTGGTGCTGGCCGGCTGCGCCATTCTGGAAGCAATCCGCAGGCGTTGGCCCGCGCGGCGCATGCGGGTGGCGGACAGGGGGCTTCGCGAAGGGCTTTTGACGGATATGATGGCAGATGATGGCGCATGGCGCCGCAACAGAATTCGCCGTGCGCAGATGCAGGGCAAACCGGAACGGAAAGGTTGATATGAGCAAGGCGCCCACGAGTACCAACCGTACCGGACGCAAGATCGGGCAGAAGGTTAAGAAGGCGAAGCTGAAGCCTTCTTCACGCGCCTGGATCGAGCGTCACATCAACGATCCTTATGTTCAGCGCGCAAAGCTGGAGGGCTACCGCGCGCGAGCGGCGTTCAAGCTGCTGGAGATCAACGACAAGCATCAGATCTTGAAGGGCGCGCGCCGCATCATCGATCTGGGTGCGGCTCCCGGAAGCTGGTCGCAGATTGCCGCCAAGGTCACGGATTCGACCGAAGACGATATTCGCGTTGCGGCCATCGACTTCCTCGAGCTCGATCCCATCCCCGGCGTCAAGATCTTGCATCTCGACTTTCTCGATCCGGCTGCGCCTGAGCGCCTGATGGACGCCGTCGGCGGCACGCCTGATCTTGTTCTCTCCGATATGGCGGCACCCACCACCGGCCACCAGAAAACCGACCATATCCGTACCATGCATCTGTGCGAAGTGGCTGCCGACTTTGCCGTTCAGGTCCTGGCCGAAGGCGGGCATTTCCTTGCCAAGACCTTCCAGGGCGGTACGGAAAAAGCTCTGCTGGATATGCTCAAGCAGAACTTCAAGCAGGTCATTCACATCAAGCCCGCATCGTCGCGCTCTGAATCGGTGGAAATGTTCCTGCTCGCCAAGCACTTCAAGGGCAGAAAACCCGGCGACGCCACGACGCGGAAACAGGATGTCGATCTCGACACCGTCGAACTGGGTCCCGATCCACGGGATGACGACTACGAAGACATGGATATGCGCTGAAACCAGCGCATATCGTTATTCCGCTGGCTGCGATGCCTTTTCGCGATGGCCGGAAACGGCGGCCCCTGCGCTGCGGTCCATCGCGATGAGCGGTGTAATGGCGATCAGCGATACGCCAGCCACGATCATGAATGCGGTATGGAAATCTGCCAGCTGCAAATGCGAGCCAGACATGAAGCTGCTGACCTCAAGAATGGTCGCGGCAAAGGCCACACCCAGCGCCAGGCTGATCTGCTGCAACACGGACGCCATCGAGGTCGCCTGACTTGCCTGTGAATCGTCGATGTCGGAGTAGCTGAGCGCGTTCGTTCCGGTGAAGAAGAAGGAGCGGGCAAAACCTGCCGTGACCAGAAAGATCATGATCAGCGGATAGGGTGTGTTGTGAGTGAAGAAGGAATTGGCCAGCGTGGTACAGGCACCGACGATGCCCGCGCTGATCAGCACGGATTTAAAACCCGTGGCCGCAAAGACGCCTCGCGCCATGAATTTGGTGGTGATGGCACCGATGGCGCCTGCAAAGGTAATCATGCCGGATTGGAACGGGTTGAGCCCGAAGCCGATCTGCAACATCAGCGGCATGAGGAAGGGGATGGCCCCCGTCGAGATGCGGAAGATCGTTCCGCTGACAGACGCTGCCCGGAATGTCGCGTTCTGGAAAATCTTGAAGTCTAGGATCGGCGCGGGGTGGTTCTTTGCGTGCTGCACATACCAGTAGCCGCAGATGAAGCCGATGATCGTGGCCGCGATGCCGACATAGGGCGGCAAAGCAGGCAGGCTGACGACGGAAACGCCGAAAACCACGCCCGATGCGGCGATGCCCGAAAGGATGAAGCCTTTGGTATCCATGGGCGGCGGATTGGTGGTGTCGATCTCCGGCAGAAAGATCGTTGCCAGCCAGATGCCGATGACGCCGATGGGCACGTTGATGAGAAAAATCCAGTGCCAGGAGAAATAGGTGGTGATGAAGCCGCCAATGGGTGGGCCGGTCAGCGGCCCGACGAGACCGGGGATTGTCAGCAGCGCCATGGCCGAGACGAGTTCGGTGCGCTTGGTGGTGCGCAGCAGAACCAGACGTCCGACCGGTGTCATCATCGCCCCGCCCATGCCCTGCAGGAAGCGGGAGATGACGAATTCGACCACCGAAGACGAGACCGCGCAGCAGATGGAGCCCATGACGAAAATGGCAATCGCGATGCGGAAGATTTTCTTCGCGCCGAACTTGTCCGCCATCCATCCGCTGATGGGAATGAATATCGCCAGCGCCACCATATAGGAGGTTAGGGCCAGCTTCAGGGTAATCGGCCCGACATTGAGATCGGCAGCGATTGCCGGCAGCGATGTCGCGATGACGGTGGAATCCATCTGCTCCATGAAAAGGGCGACGGCCAGTATGAGTGGAATGATGCGGTTCATGAGATGATTGCGGCGCACCGCATCCTGCAAGGTCTTTTCCTTTACCTACGCCCATGCGCAGGCTTTGCCAACTAAACATTCGGCAATTTTCGCCTTTCCATCACGTCTGTGTGAGGGCTCTCTTTTCTGCACATTCTGGGCGCTTTACGGGTGATGGTGCGTCGCATATCGTCTCGATCAATGGAGGATTTTCATGAGCAGTTTTTTAAAGATGAATAGGCGGGGCCTTTTTGCCTCGGCGGGACTTGGGGTTATCGCAGCACCGTTCGTCCTGCGAGGCGGTACGGCGTTTGCACAGGCAACCCAACCACAAACATCCATGAAGGTCGATCACGCCATGCCACCCGAAACAAACCGCTTCAAACTCGGAAATTTTGAAATTCTCGTCGTAAAGGACGGAGCCCGTGCGTCAGGCAAGCCCAACGAGACATTCGGTACCAATCAGAGTGCCGACGCTGTGGGTGAATTGCTGGACAAGAATTTCCTTCCCAAGGATCAGTTCGTCAACAGCTTCTCTCCAGCACTCATCAATACAGGGTCTGACATGGTGCTGTTCGATACGGGCTTTGGCGAAAGCGGTCGTGAAGCAGGCAATGGTCGTCTGCTCGAAGGCCTTGCTGCCGCAGGTTACAAGCCAGAAGACGTGACCGTGGTGGTGCTGACGCATATGCACGGCGACCATATTGGCGGCCTGATGGAAAAGGGCGCTCCGGCCTTCCCGAAGGCACGTTATGTCATGGGCCAGGCTGAATATGATTTCTGGACGGACGCCAAGCGCGTCGGCACTCCCGCAGAGGGCGGGCAGAAAGGCGTGCTGGCCAACGTCAAGCCGCTGGCCGAAAAGGCGACGTTCATCGGTGATGGTGCAACGGTCGTTCCCGGCATTACCAGCGTTGCCGCCTTCGGCCATTCGCCCGGCCACATGATTTTCCGTGTCGAGTCGGAAGGTAAGCAGTTGGTGCTGACGGCCGATACCGCCAACCACTTCGTCCTGTCGCTTCAGCGCCCGGATTGGGAAGTGAAGTTCGACATGGACAAGGCTGCCGCTGCTGCCAGCCGCAAGAAGGTCTTCGACATGATCGCCACGGACCGCCTGCCGTTCCTCGGTTATCACATGCCGTTTCCTGCGGTCGGTTACGCGGAGAAACAGGACGTCGGTTATCGTTTCGTCCCCAAATCCTACCAGTTCGACATCTGATATCTGCTGCAATGCAGCAACAGGAGAAGCCCGGATTTCGCATCCGGGTTTTTTCTATTCCCTTCCTGTCATGAACGTGTTACGAGCCCTCGCCAACTTCCAAGCAATCCTTTGCAAGGGCCGCCGGGGTGAACGTATCGTTCCGGAACGGCTATGCATTTTCAAAACAGGAATTTGGCCATGGCACGCATTATCCAAACCCCAACCGGTCTCGACGCCCTGACGTTCGACGATGTGCTTCTGCAGCCGGGGCATTCTGAAGTGATGCCGGGTCAGACGAATATCTCCACCCGCATTGCCCGCGATATCGAGTTGAACCTGCCGATCTTATCCTCAGCAATGGATACGGTCACTGAAGGTCGCCTTGCGATCGCCATGGCCCAGGCCGGCGGCATTGGCGTCATCCACCGCAACCTCACCCCCATCGAACAGGCCGAAGAAGTTCGCCAGGTCAAGAAGTTCGAAAGCGGCATGGTCGTCAACCCTGTCACCATCGGCCCGGATGCCACGCTTGCCGAGGCGCAGGCTCTGATGAAATCCCATGGTATTTCGGGCATTCCGGTTGTTGAAAATGGCGGTGCGGGCGGGCACAAGGCCGGTCGTCTCGTCGGTATCCTTACCAACCGAGATGTGCGCTTCGCATCCGATCCGGCCCAGAAGATTTACGAGCTGATGACGCGCGAAAATCTTGTGACCGTCAAGGAAAGCAGTGTCGATCAACAGGAAGCCCGCCAGCTTCTTCACAAGCACCGCATCGAAAAACTGGTCGTGGTGGATGGTCAAGGCAACTGTGTCGGCCTCATCACCGTCAAGGATATCGAAAAGTCGCAGCTCAACCCCAACGCCACCAAGGATGCGCAGGGTCGTCTTCGCGCCGCTGCCGCCATCAGCGTGGGGGCTGACGCCATCGAACGTGCAGAACGCCTCATTGCAGCCGGTGTCGACCTTCTGGTGGTCGATACCGCCCATGGTCACTCCCAGCGCGTTCTCGACGCCGTTACGCACGTCAAGAAGATGTCGAATTCGGTTCGCATCATCGCTGGCAACGTGGCCACGGCCGATGGCACCAAGGCGCTGATCGATGCCGGTGCGGATGCGGTCAAGATCGGTATCGGCCCGGGCTCGATCTGCACCACGCGTATCGTCGCCGGCGTCGGCGTTCCGCAGCTTGCGGCCATCATGTCGGCGGTCGAAGCGGCGCAGGCGGCTGATATTCCTGTCATCGCCGATGGCGGCATCAAGTTCTCGGGCGACCTGGCCAAGGCCATCGCCGCCGGTGCATCCGCCGTCATGATCGGCTCGCTGCTGGCGGGTACGGATGAAAGCCCGGGCGAAGTGTTCCTCTATCAGGGCCGTTCCTTCAAGGCCTATCGCGGCATGGGCTCCGTTGGTGCCATGGCACGCGGCTCGGCAGACCGTTACTTCCAGGCGGAAGTGCGCGATACGCTGAAGCTGGTTCCCGAAGGCATTGAAGGTCAGGTTCCCTACAAGGGCCCGGTCTCCGGCGTGCTGCACCAGCTGGCTGGCGGCCTCAAGGCTGCCATGGGTTATGTCGGCGGCGGCACCATCAAGGACTTCCAGGAGCGCGC
Source organism: Rhizobium sp. Leaf262 (assembly GCF_001422245.1). GTDB lineage: Bacteria > Pseudomonadota > Alphaproteobacteria > Rhizobiales > Rhizobiaceae > Agrobacterium. The sequence goes on along the minus strand of NZ_LMMM01000012.1, from coordinate 88,738 downwards.
CACCTTCGTGCGCATCTCCGGTGCAGGCCTGCGCGAAAGCCACGCCCATGACGTCACGATCACCCGCGAGAGCCCGAACTACCCCGGCGCAGTTTGATCTTTCGTCCACAAACGTAACATGCCAATAGATACACGCTCTCCGAACAGACCCGTTCGGAGAGCGTTTTGCTGAAAGGAAGAGATATGTCACCGACAACCGCAATGTTCTGGCCCATGATAGCCCACGCCTTTCTGGTTTTCGGTCTCTATGTCCTGCTCTTCATTCGCCGCAAGAAGTTTACATTCACCGACAAGGACGCCTTCAAACGCTTTCGCGATGCAGGGGAAGAGGCGGTTCAGAGCCAGCTCGTCAACAAGAACATCGCCAACCAGTTCGAAATTCCCATGCTGTTTCATGCGGTGTGCCTGCTGCTTTACATCACGGATGCGGACAATATCGGCACCATCATTCTCGCATGGATCTTCGTCATCGCCCGCTACGCGCATTCCTATGTGCATGTCACCAGCAACCGCCTGCGCTACCGTGCACCTGCCTTTGCAGTGAGTTTTGCAGCACTCGTCCTGATGTGGGGCTGGATGGTCGTCTGGCTCGCACTGGAATAGCACTCGGCATCGCCTACGGGATCGCGAAAAATTGTTTTTCCGATCCCGAAGCCTTGCATCCCTTTGCTTTCGTTTAGGCTAGTCTCGCCCGTGGCCGTTCACATGGGAGAAGATGATGACCGACAAGCCAAAGATCACACAGGCAATGATCGATGCCTATGATGAGTACACCCATCTCAGCCTCGACCGACGCAAATTCATGGAAAAGCTCTCACTTCTGGCAGGCTCCGGTGCCGCCGCCGCGGCCATTGCGCCCATGCTGGCGGCAAGCGGCGCGCAGGCCGCCATCGTTCCGGAAACCGATGCCCGTCTGAGCGCGGAAAACGTGACCTATCCCGGCGCAAAGGGTGAGATGAAGGGCTATCTCGTCACGCCCAAGGCTGCATCTGCGCCGCTGGGCTCCGTCATCGTCATTCACGAAAACCGTGGCCTCAACGAACATATCCGCGATGTCGCCCGCCGGATGGCGCTGGAAGGTTTCGTGGCGCTCGCGCCCGATTTTCTGTCGCCGCAGGGCGGCACGCCAGCCGACGAAGACAAGGCGCGTGAAATGTTCAGCGGTCTTGATATGAACGCCACCGTTGCTGATGCGGAGGCGACGCGTGTGTGGCTATCCAAACGTCAGGGTGCCAACGGCAAGGTCGGCGCTGTCGGCTTCTGCTGGGGCGGGGGCCTCGTCAATCGTCTGGCTACCAAGTCAGCTGGTCTCAATGCCGGCGTCGCCTATTACGGCGCCCAGCCCCCGGCAGAAGACGTCCCGCCCATCAAGGCCCCTTTGCTGCTGCACTATGCCGGTCTGGATGAACGCATCAACGCGGGCATAGATGCTTATCGCGAGGCGCTGGAAGCCAATGGCAAGACGTTCGAAATCTTCGTCTATGATGGCGTCAACCACGCGTTCAACAATGATACGTCCAGTGCGCGGTACGACAAGAAGGCTGCGGATCTGGCGTGGAGCCGGACGGTGGATTTCTTTCGGAAGAATTTAGGGTGATTTGGGTGAGGGGTGGTCGAGGATGGATAGTGCGGCGGGTGTGGCTTCACCCCCCTCTGTCCTGCCGGACATCTCCCCCACAGGTGGGGAGATCGACTCGTTGAGACCTTTCGCCCATCTCGAAGGCTGCGGATAGAGTGGAGATCACGCGTCTGGCCGATCTCCCTCCTTGTGGGGGAGATGTCCGGCAGGACAGAGGGGGGTAAATCACACTCGCAGTTACCTACTATCTAGCCGCCAAAAACCCATCACCACCCCGGAGCCAACTGCCCCGTCCGCACCCGTGCCAGCTTCGGAAACGACTTGATCTCCGCATCCAACTCCTCCGGCGGTGATGCCAGCGAAATGTTGTCCAGACACGCGGTGATGTGGTCGGTAATAGCGTTTATGAGCGAAGGCGAGAGGCCGGGGCGTTTCATCAGGCCGATCTGGACCGGCGGCAACGGCGGGAAGCCATCTGCTGATGTCAGCACCTTCATGCCTGTTCGCAGTGTGGATTCTGGCAGCACCGAAACGGCCATTCCAGCGAGAACGGCGGCGGCTATGACGGTGGAGGACCAGCTTGTAAACAGAACCTGATAATCGCGGCCATCGGCATCGAGTGCCGAGGCGGCCAGTTGCCGCCAGTGACAATCACGACGTCCGACCGCCAGCGGCACGGGGACATCGTCGCGCAGCGGATGGTTGGCGGAGGCCACCCAGCAGAGCGGTTCGGTGCGAACGATATCGGAGGTACGGGCGCGTGGATTGTGGGTGACGAGCGCGATATCCAGCTCGCCGCGTGCCATCTTCTCCGCAAGGCTGACGGATGGCTCACAGACGATGTAGAGCTCGACATTCGGATGGGTCTTGGCAAAGCGACCGATGATCTCCGGCATGTAGCGGTCGGCATAATCATCCGGTGTGCCGATGCGCAGCGTGCCTTCCAGCCGGTTGTCATCAAAGGCAGCGACGGCTTCATTGTTGAGGCGGATGATACGGCGGGCGTAGTGCATCAGCTTTTCGCCTTCCGCTGTTAGCCGGTTGCCACGTCCATCCTTCGCAAACAGCTGTTTTCCCAAGCGTTCTTCCAAGCGTCGCATCTGCATGGAAACGGCTGATTGCGTCTTGAAAACCCGGTCGGCGGCTTTGGTGAAGCTGCCGGAATCGACGATGGCGATGAAGGTGTGCAGCTGATCTATGTCGAGAGGTGCGGACATGGCGGTCACCCATAAGAATGATTGATGACTGACATTAGAAACATTCGTTGGACTGATCAATGGTCTTGCGACATTTTGACGCTCGAAACATCAAATAACCAAATGGTCATCCGCCGATGACCGAACTGGCGGCTTTCACGATGGGTGTGAAGGCGGTGCCTCATCGTGCCTAAATGAAGGGATAGTGTCATGCGCACGGCAGAACGGAGAATGGAACTGGGTTTGATCGCACCGCGTGCAGCTTCCGGGCAGCAGGTCGTGGCGACGGTACGCAAAGGTTTCGTGACGTTTCTGCGCCGCATCGCCAATCGCATGAAGGCCAATCGCCTTATGGAGATGGATGACCATCAACTGGCAGATATCGGCCTGACCCGCAACGATGTCAGGACTGCGCTCAATTTGAGGCTTACGGACGATCCAACAACGCAGCTTGCCCGCTGTGCCAGAATGGCCGCGGCAAAGGCGTTGTAAGCCACCGCCTCATACAGTTTCCCCGCAGGGTGATTTGCCAATAAGCCCTGCCTTTTGCCCGGTGTTCGGTCCCAAGCCGCACCGGGCTTTTTTATGCATGCGGATCAGTATTGGTACTCGTCGAACACCGGCAGGACAGACTGGTTCCAGCGGCCATTGTAAAGCGCCAGCAAATCCTCAGCCATCGTCGCCTTCTTCGCCAGAACCTCATCCAGCGGGTTGAGGAACACGCTTTCGTCCTGTCCGTCCTCGTTGAAGCGCTTGCGGTTGCGCAGGCCATCGCGGGAAATCGATACGGTTTCGCGCGCGACATCCAGCAGGGAGCGACCTGCGACAGATGCCTTCAGACCCTGCGTAGGCACGGCATCGCGCATGCCGATGACGTCTTCGACAGTCCAGTCTGCCGTCAATGCATCTGCGGCGCTAAGCGCGCTGTCATCATAAAGCAGGCCGACCCAGAAGGCAGGCAGGGCGCAGATGCGACGCCATGGGCCACCGTCGGCGCCACGCATTTCGAGGAACCGCTTCAGACGAACATCGGGGAAGAGGGTCGAAAGATGATTGGTCCAGTCACCCAGATTGGGCTGCCATTCGGTAATCTGGCCTTTCAGCGCACCGGCCATGAACTGGCGGAAGGTAATGTCGGTACAGTCGCGATATTTGCCGTCGCGCACGATGAAATACATCGGCACATCCAGCGCCCACTCGACATAGTCCTTGAAACCGAAGTCCGGCTTGAAGGCAAAGGGCAGCACGCCGGACCGGCGGTTGTCGGTATCGCGCCAGATATCGCCACGCCAGGAGAGCAGACCGTTCGGCTTTCCCTCTGTGAAAGGCGAGGATGCGAACAGGGCGGTTGCCAGCGACTGAAGTTTCATCGAAACGCGCATCTTTTGGCGCATGTCGTCTTCAGATGAGAAGTCGAGGTTCACCTGGATCGTGCAGGTGCGGTACATCATGTCGAGACCCTGCGTGCCGACCTTGGGCATATAGCGGGTCATGATGGCATAACGGGATTTTGGCATCTGCGGCGTTTCGTCATAAGTCCACAGCGGACTGCCACCGATCCCGAGGAAACGAATACCCATCGGCTCGGCAATCTCGCGCACGGTCGCCAGATGTCGGTTGGATTCCTTGCAGGTCTCGTGCAGGTTTTCCAACGGCGCGCCTGATAGTTCGAACTGGCCGCCCGGTTCGATGGAAATCGCGCCCATGCCGGAGGGTTCGCCAAGGCCGATAATGTTGCCCTCATCGATGATGGGATCCCATCCCAGTTTCGCCTGCATGCCTTTCAGAAGAGCCGAAATGCTGGCGTCGCCGAAATAGGGAACCGGCGTGTTGTCGTCCTTGAAGAAGGCGAATTTCTCGTGCTCGGTGCCGATACGGAATTTCTCGACCGGCTTGCAGCCTTCCGCCAGATAATCGGTCAATTCCTGCGCAGAGGAAATCGGTGTCTGGTCGGTGGTGTCGCGGGCCATGGAATTACCTTGTGGTCGATTGTGCCGGTCGGGCTTTTAATTTTGCTGATAGGGTGCTGCAGGGCCGCACGCAAATGAATTTCTTTTAAGCATGGGATAGTAGGTTTGTTTTGTGCCGTTGCCGTGACGGATCGGTGTCTACTTCCAATCGCCCAACGTCGCCTGAATGACAGCAAGCGCTGCCACCGCTGCCGTATCGGCCCGCAGGATGCGTGGTCCAAGCGGGATGGGTGTCACGCACGGATGATTGCGCAGCATGTGCCGCTCCTGCCCTGAAAAGCCGCCTTCGGGGCCGACCAGAAGCGCGATTTGCCTTTCTTCTATCTGGTTGAGGACAGCCAAGGGGTTCTGCCCCTCGTCTCCTTCGTCGCAATAGATGATGCGACGGTCAGCAGGCCATGTGTCCAGCAGATCTTTCAGTTTCACGGGCTCTTCCACGGCGGGAATCGCCAGAATGCCGCATTGTTCGGCGGCTTCCGTCACATTGGCGCGCAGCTTGTCGAGATTGGTGATCTTGCCCTGCACATGCTGGGTCATGACCGGTTGCAACAGACCGGCACCCATTTCCACGGCCTTTTGGACAAGATAGTCCATGCGCCCGGTTTTAAGCGGCGCAAAAAGATAGTGAAGATCGGGTTTGCTCGGCTGCGGTCTGGTCTGTTCGGTCGCCATCAGCAGGATTTTCTTGCGGGTGGGGTAGGAAAGGGTGGCTTTCCACTCGCCGTCACGCCCATTGAACAGAAGAATTTCAGCGCCGTCGGTCATGCGCAGCACATTGGCGAGATAGTTGAACTGGTCGCTGTCAGCCTCGACCGCTTCACCGGCGGTCAGGGCATGGCTCACGAAAAGCCGCTGCATTCGAAAATTGGCGCGCATGTGTCTCTTCTGTCTCGATTGCCCGCAACGCGACCTCGCGCGTCATACGAACAGCATATACATAATTCCATAAAGCGCCGCCGCCAGGGCGGCGCTGGTGGGAACGGTAATAACCCATGCGGCGACGATCGTCATGAAGTGTGAACGTCGCACCAGGTAGCGGCGACGGACTTCAGAGGTGTTTTCATTGTCTTCATCGTCGCCCGGTTCTACTCGTGCCGGTTCCAGACGGCTTCGCGCGCGCTGCGTATACCATTCGCGAAAAAAGCCGACGCCGAAAATCGCGCCGATTGCCGTGTGCGTCGTGCTGACGGGGATGCCGAAGCGTGAGGCGACCAGCACCGTCAACGCCGTGGACACCGACACGCAAAAGGCGCGCATCGGATTAAGCTTGGTGATCTGCTCGCCCACCAGACGAATGAGGCGTGGTCCAAACAGAAGAATGCCGCAGGACAGTCCGAATGCGCCGATCAGCATTACCCATTCCGGCGCCCGTGCCGTATCGCCGACAACCTGACCCTGCATGGCGCGCACGATGGCGACCACCGGTCCGATTGCGTTGGAAACGTCATTGGCACCATGGGCAAAGGACATCATGGCTGCGGCAAAGATCAACGGCCACTGAAACAGTTTGCGCAGCGACTGATTGCGGTTTTCAAGTCCCTGAGACTGGTTTCGGATCAGCGGCACACAAAGCCGCCAGCCGATCAGCCCCACCGCAAAGCCGATGAGGCTTACGGTGCTCATGGGCACGATGACGACGTTGTGCAGCCCAACCCAGATGAGATAAGCCGTGAAGACGCCGCTCATGACCCCGAGAAGCACCGGAACCCATTTTTGTGCAGCCGCAATCTTGTCCTCACGGTAAATGATGAACTCCTTGATGAAGGCGAGGAACATGACCGCGAAAAAGGCGCTGATGAAGGGCGTCGTCATCCAGGCCATGGCAATCTTGGACAGCGAAAACCAATCCACTGCGCCGAAGCCGTAGGCTGCGGTTCCTGCTCCTGCCACCCCGCCCACCACGGTATGCGTGGTGGAAATCGGCGCCTTGACCAGATTGGAGAGATTGACGAGCAATGCCGCCGTGATCAGCGCCGCCAGCATCGCCCACGTGAAAATTTCCGGATCGGGAATGGTATTGATGCTGATGATGCCGCGCGAAATGGTTTCCACCACATTGCCGCCGGTGATCAGTGCCCCCGCCACTTCACAGATTGCGGCGACGACCAGCGCAACGCCGATCGGTATCGCTTTTGCGCCGACCGCGGGGCCGACGTTGTTGGCCACATCCTTTGCGCCGATGTTCATGGCCATGTAGGCACCGATGATCGACGCCGCGATGACGATCATGCCGCCGCGTGTCCCCATGACGTAGGCACTGGCAAAGACGGCGGTCATGATCAGGAACAGCAAGCCGACACCGGGTGCTGTCAGGCGATCGGTGATGTGAAACGTAGCTTCCTCGACACGCGTCATCTTCTCCAGATCCTTGTCCAGAGTCGGTTTCATGCGGGGAGAGGGAGGCTGCGCCATGGGTCTGCTTTCGTCTGCGGCTTTTGCCGCGTTTGCAGGCGCAGGAGCGGCATGATGTATGAAGTTACAAGCTTACGGTTTTTTGGTCGGGCTGCTGTTGTGTTTGCGCCATTTGCTTGCCGAAGGAAAGGAAAAGTTCTTTCAGTTCAGGCTCGTTGACGCGGAGCGACGCTTCCTGTGGCGTCACCCATTCCAGCGTTCGACTTTCCCGCTCGGGAAAGTTCTTGACCAGATCGACGACCTCGAGCAGGTGAACCTGCACGCGGCAAATGACCTTTACACCGTTGCGAAGTTTTTTCTCGTAATCGAAAAAGCCGAAGTGGTTCTTGTCGACATGGCCGCGAACGCCCGCTTCTTCAAAAGCCTCGCGCTCCGCTACTGCATGTGCTTTCTTGCCTTCCATCGGCCAGCCCTTGGGAATGACCCAGCGTCCAGTGTCCCGGCTCGTCAGCAGCAGGACCTCCAATTCGTTCGTTTTCTTTTTACGGCGATAGCAAATCGCTGCGTATTGCTGGCGTGGTGGACGACGCAGCATCAGGCAGACATCATTTGCCAATCGGGTTAGAATGTTCAAAGCCGTGCGCGTCCTTTGGTGCGGGTTTTAATATACGATAACTCTAAAGTATTGGCCAGCCGCGATGGATCGCTGCTGGCTTTGGTATTAAACGATTCGCTTAATTGTCCGGCTGTCGCGGACCTACGTCAATGCATCGACGGTCGGCGTACAAGCATTTTTGATGTAGAGCAAACATCAGATGTGAACGCCGGTTGCGGCATTATCATGACAGCCAGTGTTTCAGGCCTGATATGATGCCGTCCGCTTCCGCTTCTTGAGCGGAAAAAATCGTATCTCGGCCTTCCGCCAGCGCTTTCAGTTCCGGTAAGGCATTGGCGGGACTGATGGCGCGCACCCCGGGCAGCTCGAACATGGCCCTATCGTTTCCGGTATCCCCGGCCACGACGACCTCATCACGGCAGATGTTCAGATGTCGGCATAACCACGTTATGGCCGCGCCCTTGTCGGCAGCGCTGGGAAGGATGTCGAGATCACGATTGCTTGAATAGACGATTCGCGCGTCGATATTGGCCGCACGAAGCCGTTCTTCGATGGCTGCGATGGCAGCCTCATCGGCATCATGAAGGTACCAGCTCGACTTCATTGCATGCTGGTACCGTTCAGGCTGTTGGTTCATGCCGGAAATGTCCGACACCAGAGCCCTGATTTTTTCCGTGTCGAAGGTTTCGCCAAGTGATGCGCTATAAGCCTCGCTGAGTGAGGGTTGGTCCCGACACGACAGCATGGTGCCGACGCCTCCGATGACATAATCAGGGGTTGGCAGAGGAACATCTCGCATCAGCTCGAACTGGTCGTCCAGAAGCCTGCCGCTGTTGAGCACGAGCAACGGTCGGGTGGCGGCGGGCAGGGACTGCCAGTAATCGCGGAAACGTGCCGTGGCGGCATTGTCGCCGACCACGGTTCCGTCCAGGTCAGTGGAAAAAAGACGAACCGGTTTCAATCGCCGTCATTCCATGGTTCGGCCCAATCGGACTCTTCCAGCACAGGCATCATCGGGCGACCCTCGACAACGGCCAGAAGCTGTTGTGCGATGCCTGTCCATGTAAACAGACTGCGGGCCTTGTGTGCACCCATGCGCGACAGGCGACCATAGAGCCGCTCGTGCTTGAACGGCTTCATCATGGTGATGCCGAGATCTTCCTTGTCGAAAGGATCGGCGAACAGCGCATGACGACCATAGCTGACGGCGCGGAACAGGCCACCGTGGATGGTGACGACTGTCGGCGTGCCGCTGGCCATAGCTTCGATAGCGGTCATGCCGAAGGGTTCGTAGCGGCTGGAAAGCACGAAGAGGTCCGCCGCGCGGTAGATATCCGGCAGGTCTTCATCGGCGACGTAGCCGGAGAAGATGACCTTGTCTTGAAGGTTCAGAGATTTCACCCGGTCCTTCAACTGGTTGAGGATCGTCGTTTCCTGCTCGTCCATGTTTTCGCCGCCGACGGCAAGATGAAGGCGTGCCTCCGGCTCGCGTTCAGCCAGAACGGAGAAGCCATCGATCAGCAGATCATAGCCCTTGTTGGTGGCCAGACGACCGAGCGCCAGAACCGTCTTGCCCTCGAAGCCAAAGCGCTGACGCAGCATCTGGCGGGAGCCTTCCGAGACAGGGAAGAAGCGGTTGTCATCATAACCCGGCGGGATCATGTGGATGTGTTTGCGCTTCAGGCCGTAATCTTCGATCAGCACATCCAGCTGCACCGGCGTCGTCGCGATGACCATATCGCAGCTGCGATAGATGATCAGTTCGTGCTGAATGCGTTCCTTAAAGTTGAACTCCAACTCGAACGTATCGGCCTTTTCGGGATAATCCGTCTCCATCTGGCGCTTTTTCCAGATGCCGATGGAATGTGGCGTGTGCAGATGCGGCACTTTCAGTGCTTCGGACAGGCGTTGGCCTGCCACGCCGGCATCCCAGTAATGGCTGTTGATGAAGGAGTAGTTGAGGTTTTCTTTCTTGATGAAACGCAATGCGTTCTCGCACCATTCCATCAGATGGCGGTGCAGATATTCCTTTGGGATGAAATCCTTGCCGCCGCAGGGAATGCGCACGACGCGCACGCGCTCATCCACCTCGTCAAACGCAGGCTGGTCTTCGAACTGGCGGGTATAGAGATCGACGGTATATCCAAGTTGGCCCAGTTTTTTGGCGAGTTCCAGGACATAAACAACCTGTCCGCCGGTATCTGCTGCGCCGAGTGGCGGCTGTGCGGCTACGTAGCCATGCGTCGATATGAGTGCTATCCGGGGATAGCGTTCAGTTTCGCTCGTGGTAATCATAGCGTCCCATCGTAGTAAAAATTTCCAAATAGCCTCATCAAAATGGTGCCCTGCGGAAAAAGTTCCATCAACAGGCGATAAAATTGATCAAATCTGATCCCAATAGGGAACTGGACCATAGAGCTCCGTGAGGTAATTGATGAACAGCCGCACCTTGGCCGGAAGGAAGCGGCGGCTGGAATAAACAGCCGAAAGCGCGACACTTTTCGAGCTTTCATAAGCGGGCAAAACCTGCACCAGCGCGCCTGATTTCAGCTCTGCGCCAATGTCCCATGTGGAGCGCAGGGCAATTCCGAGGCCGGAAATCACGGCTTCGCGGATGACTTCGCTGGAATTGGTTATCAGCATGCCCTCGGGTCGCAGGCTTACCGAACCATCCGGCCCTTCCAGCCGCCAGAGATCATTGTTATGCGCGGGCAAGCAGCGGTGCTGCTTCAACTCTTCGATGGTCTGCGGCGTGCCGTGTTCGGCGATGTAATTTTGCGATGCACACAAAACCCGCCGCACCGGCGCCAAGCGCTTCGCAACAAGACTGGAATCCGAGAGATCGGCAATGCGGATTGCCAGATCATAGCCACCGGCGACGATATCGATGAACTCATCGCTCAGTACCAGATTGATCGACAGGCCGGGATGGCGATCCATGAAGGCTTTGAGGTGAGGTGCCACATGCATGCGCCCGAAGGAGGTGGACGCCGAGACCTTCAGCGTTCCATTCAGCGTGTTGGAACGACCGGAGACGAAATCCTCAGCCTCCTCCAGCCCTTCCAGCACCGCCAAGATACGCTGATGGAAACCGTGCCCTGCCTCTGTCAGAGAAATCTGGCGCGTCGTGCGCTGGAACAGCCGGGCGCCGAGCTTTTCTTCCAGTCGTTTGATCCGCTTGGAAATGACGGCGGGGGAATAGCCGAGTTCTTTTGCGGCGTGAGACATGCTGCCGGAGGCGGCAACGCTGGCAAAAACTTCCAGATCACCCAGATTTGTCATCGGTCCGCGCCCATTCTTTCCCTTTTGGAAACAATCTCTAGCATTTGCGCGACTTGCGTCCAAGCCATAAAGGCCCATAAACTCAAAGCTCTGCATCGCAAGGAGGAGGCCTGTGGAGCAACCATGTCGCAAACCATAGAGTTTCTGAAACCGCGCTCCTCGGTGCTCGACAACCGCGCGAGGATCGTCGCGGACCTCGCCGATCTCCTGCCGCCGGAATGTCTGGTGCATGAGGCGCGGGAACTGGTGCCATTCGAAACGGACGCTTTCGTTTCCTATCGCAAACTTCCTCTGGCAGTCGCCTTGCCGAAAACGACGGCGCAGGTGGCTGCTGTTACGAAATATTGCCATCGCTACGGCATTCCCATCGTGCCGCGCGGGGCAGGAACGTCGTTGTCAGGCGGGGCGATTCCGCAGGAAGATGCCGTTGTGATCGGCCTCTCGAAGATGTCGCAGATTCTGGAGCTGGACCTGTTCAACCGCACCGCCACAGTGCAGGCGGGCGTGACGAACCTTTCGATTTCCGATGTCGCTGGCCCGCAAGGTTTCTTTTATGCGCCGGACCCCAGCTCGCAGCTGGCCTGCACCATCGGCGGCAATATCGGCATGAATTCCGGCGGCGCGCATTGCCTGAAATACGGGGTAACCACCAACAATCTGCTGGGCGTGAAAATGGTGCTGGTGGATGGCACGGTGCTGGAACTGGGCGGCAAGCATCTGGATGCTGGTGGTTACGATCTGCTGGGCCTCGTCTGCGGGTCGGAAGGCCAGCTTGGTATTGTCACGGAAGCCACGGTGCGGCTGATTGCCAAGCCGGAAGGCGCGCGCCCGGTTCTCTTTGGTTTCGAAACCTCCGAGGAGGCAGGTTCGTGTGTGGCAGATATCATCGGCGCGGGCATCATTCCTGTGGCCATCGAATTCATGGACAAACCGGCAATCGAAATTTGCGAGGCCTTTGCCAAGGCCGGATATCCGCTGGATGTCGGCGCGCTGCTGATTGTCGAGGTGGAGGGGTCGGAAGACGAAATGGACGCCATGCTGGCCGATATCGTCGCCATTGCCCGCAACCATGGTGTGAAGACCGTGCGCGAATGCCAATCCGCCATGGAAGCTGCCGCCATCTGGAAAGGCCGCAAATCCGCCTTCGGCGCGACGGGCCGCATTTCGGATTATATCTGCATGGATGGCACGGTACCACTCAGCCAGCTGTCTTACGTGCTGAAAAAGACGGGCGAAATCGTTGATAGCCTCGGGCTGCGCGTCGCCAATGTCTTCCATGCGGGCGATGGCAACATGCATCCGCTCATTCTGTTCAACGCCAACGACCCGGAGGAGGCCGCGAAAGCCGAGGAAGCAGGCAATCAAATCCTGCGCCTCTGTGTCGATGCGGGCGGTTGCTTGACGGGAGAGCATGGTGTCGGCATTGAAAAACGGGACCTGATGCGCCACCAATATTCCGACGCCGATCTGGCGCAGCAAATGGCGGTGCGGTCCGCCTTCGATGCGGGCTGGATATTGAACCCTTCCAAAGTCTTCCCGCTGGAGGGACGGCCTGGGTCATGATGGACATGTTTTTGCCAACCAGTGAAATCGAAGCTGCCGATATCATCCGTGACCATGCCGAGGCTCGCCGGGCGTTGGCGATCTTTGGCGGCAACACGCGCTCCCGCTTCGGCAATCGCGTCGAGGCCGAGGCGGCGCTGTCATCGCGCGCAATCACCGGCATCGTCGCCTATAACCCCGCCGAAATGGTCATGACGGTGAAAGCCGGAACGCCCGTGGCAGAAGTCGAGGCGGCTTTGTCAGCGGCCAAACAAATGATGGCATTCGAACCCATGGACCACCGCGTCGTGATGGGCACGGTCGGTGAACCAACCATCGGCGGAATCTTCGCCGCCAACGTCTCCGGCCCGCGCCGTTATGTGGCGGGCGCGGCACGTGATAGCCTTCTCGGCATCCGCTTCGCCAATGGTCAGGGAGAGGTCATCAAGGCGGGCGGGCGGGTGATGAAGAACGTCACCGGGCTTGATTTGGTGAAGCTGCTGGCGGGCTCCTACGGAACCCTCGGCTTTCTCACCGAAGTCACCTTCCGCGTTCTGCCGGTGCCGCCTGCGCAAACCACGCTGGTGATATCCGGCCTTGAAGACGAAGCCGCAACCCACGCCATGGCTGTTGCCATGGCGACCAGTGTCGAGGTATCAGGTGCTGCGCATCTGCCTGAAAGTGTCAAGTCACGCTTCGTGAGCGGATCGCTACCGGACGGCGCGGCAACCGTACTGCGGCTAGAAGGGCTCGGTGCGTCAGTCAAGGCACGGTCGCAGAAATTGCAGGCCATCCTGTCGGCACTCAGTCCTTCTCTGTTTCTCGGTGAGGACCAGAGCAAGGCGCTGTGGCGGGAGATCCGCGATGTGACGCCCTATGCCACCAATCCTGCAAAACCGCTCTGGCGCGTGTCCGTCGCTCCCTCCCAAGGCCACAAGCTGGTGGCGGCGCTTCGGCTGGAAGCGGGTATCGATGCGTTTTATGACTGGCAGGGCGGGTTGGTCTGGATGCAGATGGAGGCCCAGCCGGAAGCGGAGCTTCTGCGGCACTACGTGAAGGCGGTCGGCGGTGGCCATGCCACACTGGTGCGAGCTGACGCTCGGGAGGGCATTGCAGCGTTTGAGCCACTTTTGACTGTAGAGGCTACGCTTTCGGGGCGGGTGAAGGGGAAGCTTGATCCCGCCGGAATTTTCAATCCGGGGAGAATGGGAATATCGTGATGATCGAGTTTATGGCTCACCCCCCTCTGTCCTGCCGGACATCTCCCCCACAAGGAGGGAGATCGACCCGGGGCGACCTCTCGCCCATCTCTGACGTTGACGGTGGAGCGACGTCCGTGCGCCCAGCCGATCTCCCCACCTGTGGGGGAGATGTCCGGCAGGACAGAGGGGGGCGCATCCGCACTTACGCCCGAGGTCTCGCCTAATGCAAACCTCCTTCACCCCCCAACAACTCGCCGATCCCAATATCGCTCAATCAGAAGCGATCCTGCGCAAATGCGTGCATTGCGGGTTCTGCACGGCCACCTGTCCCACCTATGTGACGCTTGGCAACGAGCTGGATAGTCCGCGCGGGCGCATCTATCTCATCAAGGATATGCTGGAAAATGACCGCCCGGCGGACGCCCAGGTGGTGACGCATATTGATCGTTGTCTCTCCTGTCTGGCCTGCGTGACCACCTGTCCCTCCGGCGTGGACTATATGCATCTGGTGGATCACGCCCGTATCCATATCGAAAAAACCTACCGGCGACCCATCATGGATCGCCTTATCCGCAATCTACTGGCCTTCGTGTTGCCTTATCCCGCACGCTTCCGAACAGCGCTCAAGCTCGCCCGCCTAGGCCAACCTTTCGCGTCCTTGTTTCGCAAGACTAAAGCGCTGCGGCCCTTGGCATCGATGCTTGATCTGGCTCCGAAAACCACTCCCACACCATCGACCGTCGCCAATCCCGGCACTCATGCCCCACAGGCCGAAAAGCGCGGACGGGTTGCCATCCTCACCGGCTGTGCTCAGCCCGTACTCGACCCTGAGATCAACGACGCGACCATCCGGCTTCTGACCCGGATTGGCATCGAAGTCGTTTTGCCGGAAGGTGAGGCCTGTTGCGGGGCGCTGGTGCACCATATGGGCCGTGAGGAGCAGGCGCTGGCATCGGCAAGGCGCAATGTCGATGTTTGGATGCGCGAGATCGAACGCGGCGGTCTGGATGCCATCATCATCACCGCATCCGGCTGCGGCACCATCATCAAGGACTACGGCCATATGCTGCGGCTGGATGCCGCCTATGCAGACAAAGCTAAAGAGGTCTCGGCACTGGCGAAGGATATCACCGAATATCTCGCGGGTCTCGACCTGCCGCCGCTGGAGCGCAACGGCCTGACGGTCGCCTATCATTCCGCCTGTTCCATGCAACATGGCCAGAAGATCACCATGCCACCGAAACTGCTGCTGAAGGCAGCAGGCTTTGCCGTGCGCGATCCGGCGGAAGGGCATCTCTGTTGTGGCTCGGCGGGCACCTACAATATTCTGCAGCCGGAAATTTCGGCGCAGTTGAAGGCCCGTAAGGTGAAGAACATCGAAGCGACGAAGGCTGATATCATCGCCACCGGCAATATCGGCTGCATGACGCAGATCGCCAGCGGCACCGCTATTCCCATAGTGCACACCGTACAATTGCTGGACTGGGCCTATGGCGGCAAGAAACCGAACAGGATCGAAGCATTAAAATAAAAAACGAGCGGTTTGACCCGCCCGTTTTTTAATATCCGGCGTGCAGCTTTAAAGCGCTTCCGGCGCCTTGACGTCCCCCGCCAAAGTTTATGCTCGGAACTTAACGCATTTCAGCCATCCGGCAAGCACGTTCAGTCCGTTTCACAACTCTCCGGCGTGAAGAATGACTTCAGCGTTGCTATCAGATCACTATGACCTTCGTGCCGACATTCACGCGTTCGTAAAGATCGGTCACATCTTCATTGCGCATGCGGATGCAGCCCGACGAATTGTTGCTGCCGATGGTCCATGGCTGGTTGGTGCCGTGAATGCGGTAAAGCGTGGAGCCGAGATACATGGCGCGGGCACCCATCGGGTTGGCCGGACCGCCTTCCATGAAGGCAGGCAGGTAATGGCCCTTTGCGGCTTCGCGAGTGATCATTTCCTGCGGCGGCGTCCAGCTTGGCCATTCGTTCTTGCGGGTGATCTTATGCGTACCGGCCCATTCGAAGCCCGGCTTGCCAACGCCCACGCCGTAGCGGCGCGCTTTTCCATCTGCCATGACGAGATAAAGGAAGCGGTTGGGCGTATCGATGACGATTGTGCCCGGCGCTTCCTTGCCCTGATACTGCACCATCTGCGGCAGGAATTGCGGAGCGATGCGCATATTTGGCGTATTCGGTCTTGCGGCCACGGCCTGCGCGCGCGGTTGTGCAACGGGTCGCTGGAACAGCGAAGGACGCGCAGGGCGCTGAGGATAAACCACCGGGTGAACCTGCGCACCGCCCAGCTGCATCACCCATGGGGCCGTCAGATCAGGGCTGACGACGACGGGTGGACGCTCTCGGTAACGATCATTGGCAAGGGCTGGCATGGAGAAGGCGCAGACAAGGCTCAGCGCCATAAAAACGGGTTTCATCGACATCGGGTGGACTCTCTACATGACACCGGAACATAACCGTCACGTTCGCACCTCCGAGACAGCGAATGGTAAATGGCCGTTCATGAAAAGCCGCGATTTGGCCGAAACCTTTTAATAAGGTTAGCGCACGGTTTTGAAACAGAGTGAATCAATGGTAATCACCGGCAGACAATGGAAAAGAGCATGGGCGCGATGAGTGAAACCGGACTTTCGACGGGTGAAGACGGCCTCATTCGCTGTTCCTGGCAGCAGGGGCTGGCGGATTACGCGCTCTATCACGATGAAGAATGGGGACACCCGGTCAAGGACGACACGCGTCTGTTCGAAAAGATTTGTTTGGAAGGCTTTCAGTCCGGCCTCTCCTGGCTGATGGTGCTGCGCAAGCGAGAAGCCTTTCGCGCCGCTTTCTGCGGCTTCGATTTCGAAAAGGTCGCAGACTTCGGTGAGGCGGATGTCGAGCGTTGCGTCGCCGACAAGGGCATCATCCGCCATCGCGGCAAGATCGTGTCCACCATCAACAATGCCCGCCGCGCCATCGAGATGCGCGATGAGTTTGGTTCGCTCGCCCGCTATTTCTGGGGTTTCGAGCCGGAGCCGGAAGAGCGTCCACCGGTCTTCGATTACGCAACCCTGCGCGCCAACCCCATTACGCCCGCGTCCACGCGCCTGTCGAAAGACCTGAAAAAGCGCGGCTGGACCTTTGTCGGCCCCACCACCATTTACGCCTTCATGCAGGCCATGGGCATGGTCAACGACCACATTGAAGGTTGCCATTGCCGCCCGCGTATTGAAACGCAAAGGCTGGAGTTTTCACGCCCATGACCCGGTTTCCCCAGATTCTTTTGGTATTCCTTCTCGCCCTGTCGGCGTTGGCTCCCGCCCATGCCGAAGGCCGCAATGTTGATGGCATCTGGTTGGATGACGGCGAAAAGCTGCAACCCGCCACCATGCCAGCCTCCGGCCCACTGGTGCTGAATGGCTGGACGCGACAGGGCCGCGGCGATGTCTATCGCCTCAAGGTCAAGGCCGGAGAGAAGCTGAAAGTAACCCTCGCCAGCCGAAGCGAATTCGTGGTCATGGCCATTTTCGATTTTGCCAAGCCCGAGGACGACGCAATCTTCTTCAGCGATGCGGGCAATAACACGGCACTGCTGACGCCCAAGGCAGAGACGGAATGGCTGATCCGCCCCATCCTCGTCCTCAGCGCTTCGCGCCGTGGCCTGGGTGCCAATTACACGATTACGGTGGAGAGGCAGCCATAGGCCGCCCCTGCGCAGTTATTCAGTGGCCCTTTGATTTCAGCCATTCTTTCATCATGGCAATTTCCGCTTCCTGCGCTTTGATGACCTCTTGCGCCAGTTTGCGGATTTCCGGGTCCTTGCCATATTGCAATTCCACCTTGGCCATATCGATAGCGCCTTGATGATGCGGGATCATGCCGCGCACGAAATCAACATCGGCATCGCCTGTGTACTCCGCCGACATATCCTCATGCATCTTTTTGCTGGCTTCCATGAAGGCCTGTGTCGAGGCGTTTTTGGATGGCGTCCCCTTGGACATGGTGTGGCCCGCATGTCCGCCGTCTTGAGCGTAAGCTGGCATCATGAAAGCGGCGCCGAGTGCTAGCACGAGGGAAATGGTTTTGACAGACATGGATTATCCTTCCTGTGTGACGGTGCGTTCGATTGACCTGATATTCATGTCATTTCGCTGGCAATCACCTTATGAATGATCTGATAATCCCGGCTTTCCTCGCCAAAGGGCACGACCGGCCAGTTCCATTCGCGTGCGATGCTTGGCACCGACACGCCATACAAGAGGTCTTCCTGCTGCTGTAGCCCGCCGTTCTTATCGATCACCTCGAAGCCGGTATCGGTGAGAAGGCAGGCCTTGCAGGGCAGGCCGGAAAGGCCATCGATATGGGCCTGGATAAGCCGGGGCAGGGTATCATCCGACATGGTGTTTGCATTCTCTTTCTCAAGACGGTTCTGCACGCCCGTTCCGATCTGCGACAACAGATTGGCGGAAATGACGAGATCAAGATAAGGTACCTGACGCAGAAAACTCAAAGGCTCCGGTTCTTTACCCGCTTGCAAGGCATCGAAACCCGAGAGATCGCGATAATTGAGGACGACGCTTTTGGCATGGCGCCAAAGTCCCGCGCGCACGCTGGCCAGATGCACCAGATCGACCAGCACGACGGTATCAAAAGCCGCAGCCAGTTGCTTGAGCGGCACGTCCCGCAGGAGGCCGGAACCAAGCACGACTGCCGTGCGGCGATGTTTAAGTTTCGCAGCGGAAGCCAGAATGAAATTGCGGCTATTCTCCTCATGCTCCGCCCATGCTTGTTTGCAACGGTTCGCCCGCGCCCAGAGATTGACGGAGTAACGAACATAAGGCCGAAATTCCGTCGGCGTCTTGGCATAGGTCGCGGCGTAATTGATGGCTTCGAGGATCATGATTCAGCGGTAGATTTCCCGGCGGTGGCCGATTTCGATGACGAGTACCACAAGCTTGTGGTCCTGAATGTCGCAGAGGATGCGGTAGTCGCCCACGCGGTAGCGCCAGTAATTGCCCAGTTCGGAGCCTTTCAGCGCTTCACCTATCTTGCGGGGATTATCGAGTTGCGCCAGTCGCTCTTGCAGAAAAGAACGAATGCGATTTCGAGCTTGCGGATCAAGTTTCTTGATCTGTTTCTGGACAAGAATATCGTACTCAATTGTCCAGATCACGCCAGAACTCCTCGGCGCTTACAACCTTTGATTCACCGCGCTGAATGCGCCGCGTCGCCTCTTCAGCCAGATACAAATCCTCCATATCCTCGATATGCTTTTCAATCGCCTCGCGGATGTAATAGGCGGATGTCCGGCCCGTGCGCTCGGAAAGCGCTTTCAGGCGCTCATAGGTTTCATCCGGCAGGCGGATGGCGGTCTGTTTGCTCATGGTTCTTTTCTCCCGAAAGTCGAGTGGGATGCGTGTATCCCATTTAGCATGGCGACCGTGACTTTGCCAGCAATTCCCATCGGCCACGCCCTTGCCGCACAGGGCTTCATCCTCTAATACACCGGCTTGATTTCAAGAGATAATTGGACCGGCATCATGAGCGAAAAAGCAAAAAAGCCTCAGAAACTGAAAGCCCGCCTGCCGCGCGGCTTCGTGGATCGCTCGAGCGCCGATATCCATGCCACCAATGAGATGATCGAGAAAATCCGTGGCGTCTACGAACTCTACGGCTTCGATCCCATCGAGACGCCGCTGTTCGAATATACCGATGCGCTCGGCAAATTCCTGCCCGATAGCGACCGCCCCAACGAAGGCGTGTTTTCGCTGACGGATGATGACAACCAGTGGATGAGCCTGCGCTACGATCTCACCGCACCGCTCGCGCGCCATGTCGCTGAGAACTTCAACGAAATCCAACTGCCCTTCCGCACCTACCGCGCCGGCTATGTCTTCCGCAACGAAAAGCCCGGCCCCGGCCGCTTCCGCCAGTTCATGCAGTTCGATGCCGACAGCGTCGGCGCACCGGGCGTGCAGGCCGATGCCGAAATGTGCATGATGATGGCGGATACGCTAGAAGCTTTGGGCATCAAGCGCGGCGATTATGTGATCCGCGTGAACAACCGCAAGGTTCTGGATGGCGTCATGGAAGCCATCGGACTTGGTGGTGAGGAGAATGCAGGGCGTCGTTTGAACGTGCTGCGTGCCATCGACAAGCTCGATAAGTTCGGTGTTGAGGGTGTGACGCTGTTGCTTGGTCCGGGACGTAAAGACGAGTCCGGCGATTTCACCAAGGGTGTGAACCTTTCTGATGCAGAGATCGACATTGTTATCGCATTTCTGAATGGAAAAGATGCGGATAATCTTTCGACGGCCAACAAGTTGGCAATGCAATTCACATCGAAACCTATTGGTTATGAAGGTTGTGAAGAGTTGCGGACGATGGCCCAGCTGTTCGCTGCTGCAGGATATAGCGAAGATCGTGTTTTGATCGACCCATCCGTCGTCCGTGGCCTCGAATACTACACCGGGCCGGTCTACGAAGCCGAACTCACCTTCGATGTCACCAACGAAAAGGGCGAAAAGGTCGTCTTCGGGTCTGTCGGCGGCGGTGGCCGTTATGATGGTCTGGTGTCGCGTTTCATGGGCCAGCCGGTTCCGGCAACCGGCTTTTCAATCGGTGTTTCGCGTCTGATGACGGCGCTGAAGAACCTTGGCAAGCTCGGTCAGGTCAAGCCGCTCGCGCCGGTTCTCGTCACCGTCATGGATGGTGATGTGGAGAGTATGGGGCGCTACCAGCGCTTCACGCAGGCGCTGCGCAAGGAAGGCATTCGTGCCGAGATGTATCAGGGCAACTGGAAGAAGTTCGGCAACCAGCTGAAATATGCCGACCGCATGGGTGCCCCCATCGCCATCATTCAGGGCGGCGATGAACGTGCCGAGGGCGTCGTGCAGATCAAGGACCTGATCGAGGGCAAGCGTCTGTCCGGCGAGATCGAGGACAACGCCGCATGGCGCGAGGCCCGCGTGGCGCAGGAAACGGTGCCGGAAGCGGAACTGGTCGCCAAGGTGAAAGAGATTCTGGCAGCACAGGCCGAGGATCGCCGCCGGGCAGAGAGCAACTAAACCGATGAGCCCAGCCAGCAGCCCCTCTCTGCCCTGCCGGGCATCTCCCCCACAGGTGGGGAGATCGAATCGTAGCACCGTCTCGGCCATCTTTAACGCGGCGGAATGGGCAAGGAGCTTACGTCTTGCTGATCTCCCTCCTTGCGGGGGAGATGCCCGGCAGGGCAGAGGGGGGTATCCCGCACTCTACGCAGGAGATCGTCCATGCCTCTGATCGATATGCCAGACTTTTCCGCAGAGCTTCTGGATGAATTCGCCGCCCGAAAGACGGCGCGTGTCAATACGCCTGTCATCCAGCCCGCCGAACCGTTTCTGGATATGGCCGGGGAAGACCTGCGCCGACGGATTTTCATGACGGAGAGCGAAACGGGCGAGAGCCTGTGTCTGCGCCCGGAATTCACCATTCCCGTTTGTCTGCGCCATATCGAAACCGCAACCGGTACGCCGAAGCGCTATTCCTATCTGGGCGAGGTTTTCCGCCAGCGTCGGGACGGATCGAGCGAGTTTTATCAGGCAGGCATAGAGGATTTGGGCGATACGGATATCGCCAGCGCCGACGCCCGCGCCATCAGCGATGCGACCGGGATATTGAAGCGCCTGCTGCCGGGCCGCAAGCTGACGATCACGTTGGGCGATCAGCAGGTGTTCGAGGCAGTCGTCGCTGCGCTCGGCTTGCCGCAAGGCTGGCAGAAGCGGCTGGTGCAGGCCTTTGGCGACACCGTGCAACTGGATACGCTGCTGCAAAGCCTCGTCAGCCCCAAGCCTATGACCGGGCTCGATGCACGCGTGGCGGGACTGCTCGCCACCGGCGAGGAAAAGGTGTTGGTCGACTATATCGATAGCGTTATGCAGGATACAGGCTACTCCACCAATGCCAGCCGCGCGCCGCAGGAAATCGCCCGGCGTCTGCGTGAAAAACTGGCGCTTGCCGCCACGCGCCTGCCGGATGAAAGTTTTGAGTTGTTGAAGCAGTTCCTGTCCCTGCAAGCGCCGCTGTCGCAGGCATCGCAGACGCTGTCCGACTTTGCCGATAAGGCAAAGCTGAAACTGGATGCTGCCTCGTCTGCTTTCGATGCCCGCGTGGCAGCACTGGCCAATGGCGGTCTCGATCTTGAAAAGATCACCTATGGTGCGGCCTTCGGGCGCCCGCTGGATTATTACACCGGCCTCGTTTTCGAAGTCAGCGTGGAAGGCGAAAGCGCCGTTCTGGCTGGCGGCGGTCGGTTTGACCGGCTGATGACGCTGCTCGGCGCAAAGGACAAAATACCGGCGGTCGGTTTCTCGCTCTGGCTGGATCGCATCGAAGCCATGAGGGCCACGGCATGACCATCACCATCGCTTTGCCCTCCAAGGGCCGCATGAAGGAAGACGCCTCCGCCATTCTGGAGCGCGCAGGCCTCAAGGTTCTCGCCATCGGCAATGACCGCTCCTATCGCGGTCGCGTCGAAGGCCGTGACGATATCGAAATCGCCTATCTCTCGGCCTCCGAAATTGCACGAGAAATCGGCAATGGCACCGTGGATTTCGGCGTCACCGGCGAAGACCTGGTGCGCGAAGATTTAAGCGATGTCGAAAACCGCGTCGAATTCTGCGCCCGCCTCGGTTTCGGCCATGCCGATGTCGTGGTTGCCGTGCCGGAGATATGGCTCGATGTGGACAGCATGGCCGATCTTGGCGATGTCGCCTCCGAATTCCGCGCCCGCCATGGCCGCCGCCTCGCCATCGCCACCAAATACTGGCGGCTGACACAGCAGTTCTTCTCGCGCCAGCACGGCATTCAGCTTTACCGCATCGTGGAAAGTCTCGGCGCGACCGAAGGCGCACCGGCAGCGGGGCAGGCGGATATCATCGTCGATATCACCTCCACCGGTTCGACGCTGAAGGCAAACCACCTGAAAATCCTGACCGATGGCATCATCCTGCGGTCCGAAGCCTGCTTCGTGCGGGCCCGAAAGCCGGAGCATGAGAGTGACGCGGTGGTGAGCGATATTGTTTCCCGGCTGAAGTCTGCCGTTTAGAGACTGCGATATAACAACGAAAAAAGCCGCCGGATCGCTTCCAGCGGCTTTTTCTATGAAGGTTGGATCAGCTTATGCGCGGGCAAGGCTGAGGCCACGGCGGGCGTCCAGCGAGTAGGCACCGGCGCCAAACGTTGCGAGCAAGATGTAGGCACCGGCCAGCGTGATGTTCTTCATCAGCATGATGCCGTTCAGCGTGTTGATCCAGCCCAGGGCCGCATCAGGCCAGCCGGGAACGGCAACCGTGCCGCTGTGGAAGACGAGGCCGGTGAACACGCAGAATACAGCGAGCGCCCAAGCAGCGATGCGGGTTTGGAAACCGACCAGCACTGCAAGGCCGGTGACGAGTTCAAACGCGCCAGCGAGATAGGCAAGAGCGGTTGCGGCAGGAAGGCCAGCGCCGGTGATCATGCCAGCCGTACCGGCAGGATCGGTCAGCTTGCCGAAGCCGGACAGGATGAAGATGAAGGAAAGAAGGATGCGTGCAACAAGCACGAGTGCGTTCTGGCTGCTAGACATGGAAGTCTCCAAGGATGGTGCCCGTGGGCATGAATTGATGCCAACCATATGCGCCAAATTGTCACTCCCGAACAGATGAACAAGTGGAGACTATTTGTTCACTATTTGAAGACAGTGGAGCCCCGCTTTTGATCACTCGTATAGGCTGACTCCAGTTCGGATCAACCGACTTCCAGGCCCTAGCGCCTCGATCTCATAGGGCGCGAGGTCCTTCAGTGGGACGAAGGTGGATGATTGCCCATGTGAGAGGAGCAAACCTTCAGCCTTTTCGATGAAGGTATACGCATCGCACGGCACTGTCGTGCCGGAGCGAAGCGGCACCGTCTTATCGGCCTCGCAAGCCGTTGTCTTGTGAGTGTTGGAGAGGAGCATGGAAACTGCCCATCCGCCAGCCAGCCATATCGCCAGAAACAGCACATATCCAACGGGTCCATTGGCCAGCAGTCTGGGCGTTACATAAAGCGTAATTCCGACAGCTAACAAGAAAACGATACCGGAGAGGCCGAAGATAAGAAGGAACGGTGAGATAAACACAAGCGGGCCGATAATGACGGCAGCGTAAGGGTTTTTCAAAACCCAGCCTGGGAAGTCCCATTTTCGATTTTCGTGATCGACGGGTGGAGAGTTGAAGATCCTGCCAAAATATATCAGGCCATTCATTACGGCTATCGATTGGAAGCTGAAGACGGCGGAATACAGTAGGGCGGTTAGAAAACTAATAGTGTTAAATGGTATGGGAGCAGGCAGGCTGCTGACGTCGTAAGCGCATGATCCTGCAGCAAACATCAGCACCGCAGCGACCAGAAGGGACAGTCGTTTATAAAAGAGAGACGATGGGATTTTCGTACGTGCTGCCACTGGCTCCGCTTCTATGTTTGACACTTAACCTCCGTCTCTTTGGTTGCGTAGTCTGTTCTGCGCTCGTTTGACGATATAGCGTCTCCAAAATCGTCACAATGAAAAAAGGCGGCCCGTGAGGACCGCCTTTCGTATTCCAAAGGATATCGACTTCTTAGAAGTCCATACCGCCCATGCCACCGCCTGGCATTGGAGGCATTGCAGATTCCTTCTTAGGGAGTTCTGCAATCATGGCTTCCGTCGTGATCAGCAGGGAAGCAACCGAAGCTGCGTTCTGCAGAGCTGTGCGAACAACCTTGACCGGATCGACGATACCCATGGCAATCATGTCGCCATATTCAGAGGTCTGGGCGTTGTAGCCCCAGTTCTCTTCGTTCTTTTCGAGGATCTTGCCAACAACGATGGAGGCTTCGTCACCTGCGTTTTCAGCGATCTGGCGAACCAGCGACTGGAGAGCGCGGCGAACGATGTTGATGCCAGCTTCCTGGTCGTCGTTTGCACCCTTGACGGTGATCTTCGTGGAAGAGCGCAGGAGAGCCGTACCGCCGCCTGGGACGATGCCTTCCTGAACAGCAGCGCGCGTCGCGTTCAGAGCGTCGTCGATGCGGTCCTTGCGTTCCTTCACTTCGATTTCCGTGGAGCCGCCAACGCGGATAACGGCAACGCCGCCAGCGAGCTTGGCAAGACGTTCCTGCAGCTTTTCGCGGTCATAATCGGAAGAAGTTTCTTCGATCTGAGCCTTGATCTGTGCAACGCGGCCTTCGATGTCGGACTTCTGGCCCGAACCGTCGACGATCGTCGTGTTTTCCTTGGAGATCGAAACCTTCTTCGCCTTGCCGAGCATGTCGAGCGTGACGTTTTCGAGCTTGATGCCGATGTCTTCGGAGATAACCGTACCGCCGGTCAGGATCGCGATGTCTTCGAGCATGGCCTTGCGGCGATCGCCGAAGCCAGGAGCCTTGACAGCAGCAATCTTCAGGCCGCCACGCAGCTTGTTGACGACGAGCGTAGCAAGAGCTTCGCCTTCGACGTCTTCAGCGATGATGACGAGTGGCTTGCCGGTCTGAACGACAGCTTCGAGAACAGGCAGCATGGCCTGAAGGTTCGAAAGCTTCTTCTCGTGGAGAAGAATGTAGGCGTCTTCCAGGTCAGCAACCATCTTTTCAGGGTTGGTGACGAAGTAAGGCGACAGGTAGCCGCGGTCGAACTGCATGCCTTCAACGACTTCGAGTTCGGTTTCTGCGGTCTTGGCTTCTTCGACGGTGATAACGCCTTCGTTGCCAACCTTCTGCATGGCTTCAGCAATGTCCTTGCCGACCTGCGTGTCGCCGTTTGCAGAGATCGTGCCGACCTGTGCAACTTCTTCCGAAGTGGAGATCTTCTTTGCCTTGGACTGAAGGTCCTTGACGACTTCCGACACAGCGAGGTCGATACCGCGCTTCAGGTCCATCGGGTTCATGCCGGCCGCAACAGCCTTGTTGCCTTCGCGAACGATGGCCTGTGCAAGAACGGTCGCAGTCGTGGTGCCGTCACCGGCGATGTCGTTGGTCTTCGAAGCAACTTCGCGGACCATCTGTGCGCCCATGTTTTCGAACTTGTCTTCGAGTTCGATTTCCTTGGCGACAGAAACACCGTCCTTGGTGATGCGCGGAGCGCCGAAGGACTTGTCGATGATGACGTTACGGCCCTTAGGACCAAGCGTTACCTTCACTGCGTCTGCGAGAACGTCGACGCCCTTGAGCATCTTTTCGCGCGCTGTGCGGCCGAATTTAATTTCTTTAGCTGCCATTGTAGAAAACTCCCGGGCTCATTGCCCATTGGTTGTCATGTAAGGATGAGAAAACCGGCTAAATCAGCCGATAACGCCCATGATGTCGGATTCCTTCATGATCAGAAGGTCTTCGCCGTCGAGCTTGACTTCAGTGCCGGACCACTTGCCAAACAGCACGCGGTCGCCAGCCTTGACGTCCAGAGGAACGAGCTTGCCGCTATCGTCGCGAGCGCCGGTGCCAACAGCGACGATTTCGCCTTCCTGTGGCTTTTCCTTGGCGGTATCAGGAATGATGATGCCGCCCTTGGTCTTTGCTTCAGACTCAACGCGACGAACAACGACGCGGTCATGCAGCGGACGGAAAGTAGTGCTTGTCATTGTCTAATCCCTCGATCAAATGACCTGTACGAACCCATCAAAGGTCCGCGTGATAAGTGTTAGCACTCCTCATTGGAGAGTGCTAGCGAGGCAGAGATAGGGCTGTGCCTGTGGTGAGTCAAGAACGCCCTGTCGGAAATATTTCATGTAAAATGGTTATCAGCGGTTCATGACAGATATTATAAACCCGCCACCCGCAGCCAAACCGTCTCTCGCCGAACTCACATCCGTCTTCGCCCGCATAGGCTGCCTCAGCTTCGGCGGTCCCGCCGGACAGATCGGCATGATGCACCGTGTGGTGGTGGATGAGAAACGCTGGGTGTCTGAAGCCCGCTTCATGCATGCCCTCAATTATTGCATGCTGCTGCCGGGGCCGGAGGCACAGCAACTGGCCACCTATATCGGCTGGCTCATGCATGGTGTGCGTGGCGGCATCATCGCCGGAACGCTCTTCATCCTGCCGGGCTTCTTCGCCATCGTGGCACTTGCTGCCGCCTATTGCCTCTATCAGGACACCCATTGGCTGCCGGGCCTTTTGTTCGGCCTGAAGGCCTGCGTGCTGGCCATCGTTATCGAAGCCTTGATCCGGGTGGCCAAGCGGGCGCTGGTCAGTCGTTTTCTTGCAGGCATCGCAGCGGCGGCCTTCATTGCGCTATTCGTCTTCGGTCTGCCGTTTCCGCTCGTCATCTTCGCGGCTGGCCTGATCGGCTTTCTGCGTGCGCGTCATGCCGCCGTTGAACTAAGTGAAACGGATGCAGAGGCGGCACCAGTCACGCTTCTGTCTCGGGTGAGGGGCCTCGTGCTGGGACTGGTGATCTGGCAGATCCCGCTGGCGCTGATTTTCCTTTTCTCCGCGCCGGAAACGCTGGCGACCTTACAAAGCTTCTTCTCGCGCATGGCCGTCGTCACCTTCGGCGGGGCCTATGCTGTGCTGGCCTATGTCGCGCAGGTGGCGGTGGAAACCCATGTCTGGCTCAGCCCCGGCGAAATGCTGGATGGTTTGGCGCTGGCCGAAGCCACGCCGGGGCCTCTGGTGCTGGTGCTGCCCTATATCGGCTTTCTGGCCGGGTTTCGCCATGGGGAGTGGCTGGACCCGATGGTCGCAGGCATGCTTGGCGCGACAGTAACGGCGTGGGCGACATTCGTGCCCAGCTTCATCTTCATCTTTCTCGGCGCACCCTATGTCGAAAAACTGCGCAACAATCGCGCTCTATCGTCAGCTCTTTCGGCCATCACGGCAGCGGTCGTGGGTGTCATTCTCAACCTTTCCATCTGGTTTGGGCTGCATGTGCTGTTTGGCGAGGTCAAGCGCATCGCTGTTCCGCTAAGCTTCGGCCCCGGCCTATCCTGGCCGGTCTGGAATACGCTCGATCCCTTTGCGACAGGCCTACTGGTCCTGTCCTTGCTGATGCTGATGCGCTGGAAAGTCGGCATGGTTCCGGTGCTGGCGCTTGGCATCGCAGGCGGTGTTCTTCGCCTCTGGCTGATGTGATGTGCCGCCGCATGAGGTGGCGGCACATCTGATTACTTGCCTTCGACAGCAGGCCGCATCGTTGCTACAGACGGTGTGCGGTGCGTCTTCGATCGGTAGAACGGCCGCTCCACATATTTATGCGCGAGGTAAGAGAAGGGGATGGCCGTGGCGAAGGTCAGCGCCGCCAGCATGGCGAAATAGGTGCCTTGGCTGAAACCCTGATCGTTCAGCACATACATCCAGCCATAAAGCGGGATCATGTGCAGCAGATAGAGCGAGTAGGAGACCGTGCCGAGGAACATCATGGCGGGATGCTCCAGAAACATCGCCACGAAACCCTTCTTGCGGCCCTTGTCGCGCACCATGATGGCGCTGGTGAAGACGAAAATCCAGGCGCCGATGGCCAGATCGAAATAACCGACAATGGCGGCCAGAGGCAAAACCACAGGCGGCGACATGAAGGGCTGGTCGTCCCAACGCATCTTCCAGAGATAATAGCTTGCAATGCCTGCCGCAAAATAGATGGCGTAGTTGGCGAGGATTGCCCCATTGGGCCAATGGCGGAAATACCAGACGCCGACAACGGAGGCCGCAAGGAAGCCGACGCGCACGATGTTGCTGGAATGGTGGAGGCACCAGAACGCCAGCGGCGCAATCAGGTAGAACTGGAACTCGGTGGAAATATTCCAGGCCTGACCCAGAAACGCATAGGCACCGAGCGGCAGCCAGCTATCGGGAATGATGCCATGCAGCATGGTCATATGGGCAAGCGCGTTCATTTCCCAGTTCTCGAAACTGCGGTTGAGAATGGCGATGCGGCCCGCATTGCGCACGCTTTGGAAATCGGCTGTGTGCAGCGCTTGATAAGCCACCCAGGCAAAGGCAATCGACAGGAAAAACGCGAAAATATAGACGGGATAAATGCGTTTGATGCGCCGCGTGATATAAGTCGAATAGTCTTCCGATAGAGAGGACATCATGACGAAAATCACGAAACCGCTCATGATGCAGAAGATTTGCACGCGGATTTTCTCGTTGATCAGGGGTTTCAGCGCACCCATGCTGTCTGGGTCGATACCGGCTGCGGGCAGCAGGTGAACCAGAACAACCCATGCGGCCAGAAGACCGCGAAGACCCTCGAGCTGGTCAATTCTCTTCATCGATGGCTCCTCGGTTGAGTAAGCCAGCCCCACCCCTATAAAAACACGTCAGGCGTGCGATCACAACATGTTGCAGTGCAAAAAGGCGAACTCGGCGATCTGGTTGCCGGTTCGCGGGACACCTTTTTGCTTGTAATCGGCCTGCCGGTTTGCCATGTCACGCCCAAGCGTTTTTGCAAAATCTGGCATTTTTGAAAGTCTGGAAGCAGCTCATGGCCCACCGCATTTCCACCCTTGGCGAAATCACAGATCGGTTCGACGTCGTTTTGTCGGATGTCTGGGGTGTGCTGCACAACGGCGTTTCGGCGTTTCCGCAGGCGTCGGTCGCGCTGGAAGCGGCACGCAAGGCCGGCAAGACGGTCGTGCTCATCACCAATTCTCCACGCCCGTCGAATGGCGTCATCCCACAGTTGCGGGCGCTGGGCGTTCCCGATAGCGCCTATGACCGGATCATCACCTCGGGCGATGTCACGCGTGAGCTGATTGCGCAGGGACCGAAAAAGGTCTTCCTTCTGGGACCAGAGCGCGACTTGCCGCTGCTGGAAGGTCTCGATGTCGAGGTCGCACCGGAAGCGGAAGCGACTGTGGTAGTCTGCACCGGCTTTTTCGATGACGAAACCGAAACGCCGGAAGACTATACCGATATGCTCAAGGGCTTCGTTGCCCGCGGTGTGCCGATGATCTGCGCAAACCCCGATCTGGTGGTGGAGCGCGGCGAGCGTATCATTCCCTGTGCCGGTGCTGTGGCCGCTTATTACGAGCAACTGGGTGGCGAGGTCCGCATCGCGGGCAAACCGCATGCACCGATCTACGAGGCCTGCCTGGTTGCGGCCAAGGAAGTACGCGGCGATTTTGCCAAGGATCGCGTGCTGGCCATCGGCGATGGCATGCCGACCGACGTCAAGGGTGCCATCAATGCCGGTCTTCAGTTGCTGTATGTCAGCGGCGGCATTCATGCGGCGGAATATACGCTGAACGGCGAGACGGACGAGGCCTTGATGAACGCCTATCTGAAAGGCCAAAATGCAGCCCCCGGCTGGTGGATGCCGCGTCTTGCCTAACCGTGTGGCACCAGCATAGAGTTCGCCCATGACCGTTTTTCACCGCAATGAAAAAAAGGAGCTGCTGCCCGAAAACCTGAAGGGCGGCGTCATCGCCATTGGCAATTTCGATGGCGTGCACCGTGGCCATCGCGCCGTGCTGGACCATGCGCTGGAGCTCGCCGCATCCCGCAACGTTCCAGCCCTTGTCCTGACATTCGAGCCGCATCCGCGCACAGTGTTTCGCCCCGAAACGCCGGTTTTCCGGCTCACGCCCGCATCCGTTAAGGCGCGGGTTTTGGAAGCGGAAGGGTTCAACTCCGTCATCGAATACCCGTTCGACCGGGATTTCTCGCAGCGATCTGCGGAAGATTTTGTCAAATCCATTCTGGTCGACTGGTTGGGTGCGAGTGCTGTCGTCACCGGCGTGGATTTCCACTTCGGCAAGGGCCGCGAAGGCGGTCCGGCATATCTCATGGCGGCGGGGAAAAAGCATGGCTTCGATGTCATGCTGATCGATTCCTTCCGCGACGAGGGTGCGGAAATCGTCTCCTCCAGCCGCATCCGGGAATTACTGTCGCAGGGCGATGTCGCCGGTGCCGCTGGCCTGTTGGGTTATCGTTACACGGTCGAGGCCGAAGTCATCGGCGGGCAGAAGCTCGGTCGTACGCTGGGCTACCCCACTGCCAACATGGCGCTGCCGCCGGAAACGGAGCTGAAGCCCGGCATCTACGCCGTCCGCTTTCGCCGCCCCGATGGCATGCTTTATGATGGCGTTGCCAGCTTCGGCTACCGCCCCACCGTCACCGACAACGGCGCGGCCCTTCTCGAAACCTTCCTCTTCGATTTCTCCGGCGATCTCTACGGCGAAATCTGCGCCGTGTCCTTTTTCGGCCATCTACGGGACGAGCTGAAATTCGATGGGCTGGAGCCGCTGGTGGCGCAGATCAAGCGGGATGAGGAAGAGGCGAGGGCGCTGCTGTCAGGCGTCACGCCGCTCAGCGAGCTGGACGCGAAAATCGCATTTTGATGGTTGGTGTCGGATTTGGCGACAGACATGCGCATTCAAACCGACAAACCTCTTCCTTTTTGCGGGAAAAACGCATAAACAACCGCCATGTACCAATTTCGGTTGACGTTCATTTCCCGAATTATTGGCCCGGCCTTTCGCGCGCAGTAAGCAGCCGAAAGGTCCGGGATTTCGGCGCTTGCCGCAAGCGCCTCTCCGCTTTGCCCCTCTTGCACTCAAGACGGCGCAACCCTGAAATTCTTTGGCAATTTCGGGCACGCCGCATAACGGTATGATCATGAACGACACCGCACAGACAATCGATTATTCCACCACGCTGTATCTGCCGCAGACGGATTTTCCCATGCGCGCCGGTCTGCCCCAGAAGGAACCGGAAACGGTTGCCCGCTGGCAGCAGATGGGGCTTTACAAGAAGCTGCGCGCTTCAGCCGCCGGCCGCGAAAAATTCGTGCTGCATGATGGCCCTCCCTATGCCAACGGCAACATCCACATCGGCCACGCGCTGAACAAAATCCTGAAAGACGTCATCACCCGCTCTTTCCAGATGCGCGGTTTCGACGCCAACTACGTCCCCGGCTGGGATTGCCACGGCCTTCCCATCGAGTGGAAGATCGAGGAAGCCTATCGCGCCAAGGGCAAGAACAAGGACGAGGTTCCGATCAACGAATTCCGGCAGGAATGCCGTGAGTTCGCGGCTGGCTGGATCGAAAAGCAATCCGCCGAATTCAAGCGCCTCGGCATCGAGGGCGATTTCGAACAGCCCTACACGACCATGAACTTCCACTCGGAAGCCCGCATCGCTGGCGAACTGCTGAAGATCGCCAAGAGCGGCCAGCTTTATCGAGGGTCGAAACCAGTCATGTGGTCGGTTGTCGAGCGCACGGCTTTGGCTGAGGCCGAGGTTGAGTACCACGACGTTGAAAGCGACACGATCTGGGTGAAGTTCCCGGTTCGGTCTGCTGGCGGCACAGTCGGTGAAGGTGGTGATAACCCGGACGACTTCAAGTCGGCGAGTATCGTCATATGGACAACAACGCCTTGGACAATACCGGGTAATCGCGCGATCTCGTATTCGTCAAAAATCTCCTATGGTCTGTACGAGGTTACCGCAGCAGCCAACGATTTCGGGCCACGCCCTGGTGAAAAGCTAATCTTGGCTGATAGTCTTGCTGAGGAATGCTTCAATAAGGCAAAGCTTGAGTTCAAGCGACTGAGGGATGTCAAAGCGTCAGCTCTTTACGGCATGACGTGCTTCCATCCTTTGTTCGCGTATCCAGAAAATTGGAACGACGCACCTTACTCGTTTCAGGTCCCTGTCCTTGATGGCGATCACGTCACCGATGACGCGGGTACCGGCTTCGTGCACACGGCTCCCGGTCATGGTCGTGAGGACTTTGACGCGTGGATGTCTCAGGCGCGCGATCTGGAAGCACGCGGCATCTCGTCCAAAATCCCCTTCACCGTTGGCGATGACGGCTTCTACACCGAAGATGCCCCCGGTTTCGGCCCATCTGCCGAAGGCGGCGCTGCCCGCGTGATGGACGATAACGGCAAGAAGGGTGATGCCAATGAGCGTGTGATCAAGGCGCTGATCGTGGCCAACAACCTGTTTGCCCGTGGCCGCCTGAAGCACAGCTATCCCCATAGCTGGCGCTCCAAGAAGCCGGTCATCTTCCGCAACACGCCGCAATGGTTCGTCTATATGGACAAGGAACTGGGCGATGGCACCACCCTGCGCTCGCGTTCGCTTTCGGCCATCGACGATACCCGTTTCGTGCCAGCCGCTGGCCAGAACCGTCTGCGCGCCATGATCGAAAACCGCCCGGATTGGGTGCTATCGCGCCAGCGCGCCTGGGGTGTGCCTATCGCTGTCTTTGCCGATGAAAAGGGCGAAGTGCTGCTGGACGAGGCCGTCAATGCCCGCATTCTGGAAGCCTTCGAGGCCGAAGGTGCCGATGCCTGGTTTGCGGATGGTGCCAAGGAACGCTTCCTCGGCAACGATCACGATCATGCCAAGTGGCATCAGGTGCGCGATATCCTCGACGTCTGGTTCGACTCGGGCTGCACGCACACCTTCACGCTGGAAGATCGCCCTGACCTGAAATGGCCAGCGGACGTCTATCTGGAAGGCTCCGACCAGCATCGCGGCTGGTTCCACTCGTCGCTGCTGGAAAGCTGCGCGACGCGTGGCCGTGCGCCTTACAACGCCGTCGTCACCCACGGTTTCACCATGGACGAGCAGGGCCGCAAGCAGTCCAAGTCGCTCGGCAACGTCGTGGCTCCGCAGGACGTGATGAAGGAGTCCGGCGCGGATATCCTGCGTCTGTGGGTCATGACCACGGATTACTGGGAAGATCAGCGTCTGGGCAATGCCATCATCCAGACCAACATCGATGCCTATCGCAAGCTGCGCAACACCATCCGCTGGATGCTGGGCACACTGGCGCACGACAAGGGCGAAGAGATCGCCTATGCCGATCTGCCGGAGCTTGAACAGCTGGTGCTGCACCGCCTGTCCGAGCTGGATCAGGTCGTGCGTGACGGTTACGATGCCTTCGACTTCAAGAAGATCACCCGCGCGCTGATCGATTTCGCCAATGTCGAGCTGTCGGCCTTCTACTTCGATATCCGCAAGGATGCGCTCTATTGCGACGCCCCGTCGTCGCTGAAGCGTCGTGCCTCGCTGTCGGTCATCGCAAAGCTGTTCGATTGCCTCGTCACCTGGCTTGCCCCTATGCTGCCGTTCACGACGGAAGAGGCATGGCTTTCGCGTTACCCCGATGCGGAATCGGTGCATCTGGTTCAGTTCCCGGAAGTGCCTTCGGAATGGAAGAACGAGGCGCTGGAAGCCAAGTGGGACAAGATCCGCAAGGTGCGCACTGTCGTAACCGGCGCTCTGGAAGTAGAGCGCCGCGAAAAGCGCATCGGCTCCTCGCTGGAAGCAGCACCCGTGGTGCATGTGGCCGATCCTGAACTGCTGGCTGCACTCGAAGGTCAGGATTTCGCTGAAATCTGCATCACTTCCGCCATCTCGGTTGTGGCAGGCGAAGGTCGGGCGGATGCCTTCCGTCTGAGCGAAGTGCAGAAGGTATCGGTCGAGCAGAAGCTCGCCGAAGGCCGCAAATGCGCTCGCTCATGGCGCATCACCACCGATGTCGGCTCCGATCCTGCGTTTCCGGACGTATCGGCGCGTGATGCCGTCGCGCTGCGAGAGCTGGGTGTGGTCCATTAAGAAAAGTACCGGATGAATTGCACTTTGGCCGTTCATCCGGTAAACCTGCCTGAAATTGGCCGGATTTTAGCATCAATGCGGGCTGGCGGTCGTCGGGACGACTAGGGCGGAAGGGTTTCAAAGAGTATGACGCAGAGTTTTCGCATGTACGGCACCATTGCGGGCGTAATATCTGTCAGCCTGGCTTTGAGTGCGTGCACCAGCCCGACCTATGGCACGGGCAAGACTGCTGCTGAGCAATTGGTAGACGACCTTGGTAATGCGACGTCCATTACCGGCGATCAGTCCAAGCGCAGTGTGAAATACAATCCCCGTCCGGGCCTCGTCGTGCCTGCTCAGGCGCGTGGCGAACAGCTTGCGCAGCCGCAGCAGAGCCTTGCCAACAGGGAAACGAACCCGCAATGGCCGGAAACGCCGGAAGAAGCGCGTGAACGCCTGCGCAAGGAAGCCGACGAAAACCGCGACAACCCGCACTATCGTTCGCCGCTTCTGGCAGGTAACGGCACCAATGGCCAGATGACCGAAAGCCAGAAATGGGAAGCCTTTCGCAAGGCCAAGGCCGACGCGCAGGGCGGCACCATCGTCAACAGCAATCAGCGCAAATTCCTGACCGATCCGCCGGTAGAATATCGTAGCGTTCCTCAGGACCAACTGACGGATCTCGGCACACCGGAGGCCAAGAAGGAAAAAGAGCGCAAGAAGAATGCCGCGCTCGCGGGCACCGGCAAAAGCTGGTGGAACCCGTTCCAGTAAGAGTTGATTGGCGGCTGTGCGTTCTTTTTTGTAAGCCCACACCGCTACCTCCGTCATCCTCGGGCTTGTCCCGAGGATCTGACGGACCCCTACGTCGAACGTGGGTAGACCCTCGGGACAAGCCCGAGGGTGACGTTGAATGTGAGGCGAGCGTCGCATCCGCTCCAACCCACCTTACACACCATCATCATTCCGCTTCCCCTGAAAAAACCCGCGCAAGATCTCCGCACTCTCCACCTCCGCCATGCCGGAATAGACCTCCGGGGCATGGTGGCATGTCGGCTGGTTGAAAAAACGCACGCCGCTTTCCACCGCACCACCCTTCACGTCATTGGCGCCATAATAGAGGCGGCGGATGCGGGCAAAGGATATGGCGGCGGCACACATGGTGCAGGGCTCCAGGGTCACATAAAGGTCTGCGCCGGGAAGCCGTTCCTGCCCCAGTTCTTCGCAGGCCATGCGGATTACAGCGATTTCGGCATGGGCGGTCACGTCGTTCAGTTCGCGGGTTCTGTTGCCCGAACGCGCGATCACGCGCCCATCCAGCACCAGCACGGCACCGATCGGCACCTCGTTTCGTAAGGCTGCTGCCTGTGCTTCGGCGAGCGCCAGGTCCATGAAATGCGTCGTTTCCGCCATCGTCAGTGCAATTTCCTCTTAACCAGTGCCGCGTGACCTGATAGGACACGGCAAACAACAGGCAAACAACAAATGACATTCAAAGACAAGCCGAAGCGCGCTGGCGGCAAAACATTCGACCGTGACAGGAAGCCGACATCTTCGGCAAAGCCTGATGCGGCGCGCGAAAAGAAGCCATTTGCCGCAAAGGCCGAGACTGTCGTGAGTGAGACGGCACCTGCCAAGCCAGAGCGCATCTCCAAAATCATGGCCCGTGCGGGCGTGGCCTCGCGCCGCGATGTGGAGCGCATGATCATGGAAGGTCGCGTTTCGCTGAACGGCGTCAAGCTGGAAAGCCCTGCGGTCAACGCCACCCTCGATGACAAGATCGAGGTCGATGGCGCGCCGATCCGCGGTGCGGAGCGCACGCGGCTGTGGCTCTACCACAAGCCATCAGGTCTGGTGACGACCAATTCCGATCCCGAGGGTCGCCCCACGGTTTTCGACAATCTGCCCAAGGAACTCCCGCGTGTCCTGTCCATCGGACGTCTGGATATCAACACCGAAGGCCTGTTGTTGCTGACCAATGACGGCGGCCTGTCGCGCGTTCTCGAACTGCCGACCACCGGCTGGCTACGCCGTTACCGCGTGCGCGCCTATGGTGAGGTGGACCAGGCCGCACTCGACAAGCTGAAAGACGGCATTGCCGTCGATGGCGTTCTCTACGGTGCCATCGAAGCCACGCTGGATCGCACCCAGGGCCACAATGTCTGGATCACCATGGGTCTTCGCGAAGGCAAGAACCGTGAGATCAAGAACGTGCTGGGCGCCATCGGCCTTGAGGTCAACCGCCTGATCCGCATTTCCTATGGTCCGTTCCAGCTGGGTGACCTGCCGGAAAGCCAGGTGGTGGAAGTGCGCGGTCGTATGCTGCGCGATCAGCTCGGCCCGCGCCTCATCGAAGCTGCCGGGGCCAATTTCGATGCGCCGATCTACGATGCCGTTACCGAAGACGACGAAGCTCCAGCCCAGCGTCCCGTAAAGTCCGAATGGACCAAGCGCGGCGATGCCGAGCAGAACCCGCGTGGCGGCAATTTTGCGGAAAAGCGCGACAATCCGCGTGACCGCGCGCAAGGCAAGCCCGATGCGAAGCGTCCCGGCAAGCCTTTTGCAAAGAGCCGCGATGACGAGCGCGACGACGACCGTCCAAAGCGTCCGCAGATGGGCAGCAACCGCACCGCCAATGTGTGGATGGCCCCCGGTGCCAAGCCAACGCGTGATGGCAAGGAGCGCAAGTCCGTGCGCGCCGAAGCCGAAAGCGTCTTCAAGCCATCGGCAGAAGCCGATGCGCGTCGCGCTATCGTCAGACATAGGGACGTCGATGGCGAATGGATACGCGCAGACAAGCCCGCGCAGGACGAAAGCCGTGGTCGCGGCAGAGGCGAACGAGGTGGCGAGAAATCCTTTGGAGATCGCAAGCCGCGTGACGCAGGCGACCATGGTGATCGCCCCCGTGGCGACCGTCCCTTCAGCGCACGCCCGGATCGCGGCGACCGCCCGGCCCGGACAGGAGAACGGAGCGAACGCCCTTACGGCGACCGCAAGCCACGCGATAATGCAGAGCGCAGTGACCGTCCTCGCGGCGAACGCTCATTTGGTGATCGCCCCGCCCGTGCGGAACGGCCCTTCGGCGACCGTCCGGCCCGCAGCGAGCGCCCCTTCAGTGACCGCAAGCCGCGCGAAGAGGGTGACCGTCCACGCGGTGAGCGTCCGTTCGGTGATAAGCCACGCGGCGCAAAACCCTTTGGCGACAAGCCGCGTGAAGGTCGTCCGTCCGGTGGTAAGCCGGGTGGGTTCGGCGGCAAGCCAGCATTCGGCAAACCGCGCGGCGAGCGCTCCGAAGGCGGATTTTCCGGCAAGGGGCCTGCTGGTGGCGGTAAAGGCGGAGATCGCAAGGGCCCGGGTAACGGTCCCGGCGGCAAAGGCCCAGGTGGCAAACCTTCTGGAGGCAGGGGAATGACGCGTAATGCGGATCGTAGGCGGTGAGTTTCGCGGCAGGTCTCTTGCCGCTCCGAAATCGAATACAATCAGGCCCACCATCGACCGTACGCGGGAAAGCCTCTTCAACATACTGAGCCACGCCTATCCGGAAAGTCTGGATGGGACGCGCATCCTCGATGTTTTCGCGGGCACCGGTGCGGTCGGGCTTGAGGCTCTGTCACGCGGCTGCCGCGTGGCGCTGTTCGTTGAGAACGGCGTCGAGGGCAGGGGTCTGCTGTGGGAAAACATCGATGCTCTCGGCCTGCATGGTCGTGCGCGCATTCTGCGCCGTGATGCCACTAAGCTTGGCAGCGTCAACAATATCGAGCCGTTCGATATGCTCTTCGCAGACCCGCCTTATGCGCAGGGGCAAGGCGAAAAAGCATTCTTGGCGGCTCATCTGGGCGGTTGGCTGGTGCCGGGTGCACTGGCCATTCTCGAAGAGCGCGCCGATGTGCTGGTTACGGTCGATCCGGCGTTCAAGCTTCTGGAAAGCCGGACCTTCGGCGATTCCATCATGCATTTCTATCGCTACGAGCCTTGAGTGACGGCGGTGACGCGCGGCTAAGTGTTGCGCGTCACTCTCCTGTCGTCTTTGTGTCATAGAGCGGGACGGCACATGACATGAAGGAGAGGCCGCGCCATTGGCTGACAAGAAAAAGAAACTCTCAGGCAAAAAGCGCAAACGCAAGGACGCAGCGAGAGACAATTCCGTAGCGCAAGTCCGTGATCCGACATTTGCACTGGCGCTGGGGGGCGGTGGCGCACGCGGCATCTGCCATATCAACATGGTCGAAGCCCTAGATGAACTGGGCATTCGCCCGACGGCCATTGCGGGCTCCTCCATCGGCTCCATCATAGGTGCCGGCATGGCAGCCGGGATGAGCGGACGCGATATCCGCGAATATACGCTGGAACTCATGGGCAAGAAGGGCAGTGTCGCCAACAAGCTCTGGAGCCTTGGCCCAGCCTCCATGCGCCACGCCGTTTTCGGCTTCCGTTTGGGTCAGTTTAATCTCGAACTCGTTCTCGATGCCCTCCTGCCATCGGCCATGCCTAAGACCTTCGAAGGGCTGAAAATTCCGCTGAAGGTCACGGCGACGGATTATTATGCGCAGTCCGAAGTCATCGTCGAAGATGGCGATCTCAGGCAGGCGCTTGCTGCATCTTCCGCTATTCCCGCCCTGTTCATGCCCATCCGCATGAATGACCGGATCATGATCGATGGCGGCATTTTCAATCCCGTTCCTTACGATCATCTGCTGGACAAGGCGGATATCGTGATCGCGGTGGATGTCGTCGGCGGGCCGGAAGGCGATGGCACGACAATGCCCAGCCGCTTCGAGAGCCTGTTCGGTGCCAGCCAGTTGATGATGCAATCGGTCATTTCCCTGAAGCTGCGCATGCACCCGCCGCACATTTTCCTGCGCCCTCCAGTCAACCGCTTCAAGGTGCTGGATTTCCGCAAGGCGCACGAAATCCTGGCCGAATCTCAGGTCAGTAAGGACGATCTCAAACGGCAGATCGAGATGCAGGTGGAGCTTTATCATCGCGGTCACGGCGTGGACGCGTAAGCATTTCGCTCAATTACCGGTGAAATGCGGCTTTGGCCTTGATGCGGCAGATGGGCCGCAATAAATGAAGGTCAACGAAAGGCTTAGCCCATGTCCTCAGATATCGATTCCTCCAAGCTTCTCGAGCGCGCCAGTGAACTGGTCGATCTGGCCCGCCGCGCAGGCGCGGACGAGGCGGACGCCGTCATCGTGCGCTCGCGCTCGCAATCCGTCGGCGTGCGGCTCGGCAAGGTGGAAAGCACGGAATCCTCCGAAAGCGACGATTTCTCGCTGCGCGTCTTCGTGGGCAAGCGCGTCGCCAGCGTTTCGGCCAATCCCGGTTTCGACCTGAAGACATTGGCCGAACGCGCCGTCGCCATGGCCAAGGTTTCGCCTGAAGACCCCTATGCCTGCCTTGCGGACAGCAACCGGCTGGCAAATTCCTATGACGACCTGCAACTCTTCGACCCGACCGAAGTCTCCGCCGATGAGTTGCGTGAGGCGGCGATGGCGGCAGAAGAAGCGGCGCTCGCTGTGCCCGGTGTCAGCAATTCCTCGGGTGCCGGGGCCTCCAGCGGCATGGGCGGCCTTGTACTGGTCACCTCGCATGGCTTTGCAGGCAGTTACATGGGCAGCCGCTTCGGTCGCTCCGTCAGCGTCATTGCTGGTGAAGGCACCAAGATGGAGCGCGATTATGAATACGACAGCCGTCTCTATTTCGCCGATCTCGACAATCCTGAAGACATCGGCCGCCGTGCGGGTGAAAAAGCGGTCAAACGTGTCAATCCACGTCAGGTCGATACCGGCAGCAACGTGACGGTCGTGTTCGATCCGCGCATCGCCCGTGGTTTCGTCGGCAGCATCGCCGGTGCCATCAATGGCGCATCGGTTGCGCGCAAGACCAGCTTTCTGCGCGACAAGATGGGACAGCAGGTGCTGAAGAAGGGCCTGTCCATCACCGACGACCCGCAAATCGTGCGCGGCCCATCCTCCCGACCCTTCGATGGCGAAGGCGTGCGCGGTGAAAAGCTTGTGATGATCGAGGACGGCGTGCTGAAGCACTGGTTCCTCTCGACATCGACGGCGCGTGAAATCGGTCTGGAAACCAATGGACGCGGAGTGCGCGGCGGAACGTCGGTCTCTCCGGCCTCCACCAATCTGGCACTGGAACCGGGCGATATCTCACCGCAGGATCTGATCGCCCAGGTTGGCACCGGTTTTTACGTCACCGAACTGATCGGCCATGGCGCCAATCTGCTGACGGGTGAATATAGCTGCGGCGCGAGCGGTTTCTGGATCGAGAATGGCGAAAAAACCTTCCCGGTCTCTGAGGTTACGATTGCCTCCAACCTCAAGGGCATGTTCATGCGGGTCACGCCTGCGGATGACATAGACCGCAAATATGGTGTGGCTTCACCGACGCTCGCCATAGAAGGCATGACCATAGCGGGACGCTGATACCGCCATTCGGCGGTTGATTTGGCTGGCTTGGCGTGCGCATGTTCAGGCATGGAAAAACTGTCTTCAACGGGCCGCGCAACAAACGACGATACCATGAACGATATTTCAGGACGCGACTGGCGCACCGACCTCGACCTCATATTGGACGCAGCCCGACAGGCGGGCCGCGTCGCCTTGCAGTTCTTTCGCAAGGACCCGGAGGTGTGGTGGAAAAAGGGTCATTCTCCCGTCAGTGCCGCCGACTATGCCGCAAACGAACTCTTGGAAAGCGTTCTTCGAAAGGCGCGGCCGGATTATGGCTGGCTGTCCGAAGAAACGGACGATGACGAGGAACGTCTGTCGAAAGAGACGCTGTTCGTCGTCGATCCCATCGATGGGACACGCGCCTTCATCGGAGGCAAGGACACATGGTGCGTCAGTGTCGCCGTGGTCCATGATGGCAGACCCGTGGCCGCCGCATTGGTCGCACCCGCTTTCGAGGAAGAGTTCAGCGCGCTGACGGTCGGCCCCGCCATGAAGAACGGACGACCGCTTTCTGTCAGCGCAGAGGGCGAGAACGAGATAAGGCTCGCGGCTCCCGAAGATGTGATTGCACGTCTGCCACAGGTGGTGAAGGCACGGGTGCACCGCATTCCGCATGTGCCGTCGCTTGCCTATCGACTGGCGATGGTGGCGGATGGGCGCATCGACGGTACTCTCGTCAAGGCCAATTCGCATGACTGGGACCTTGCAGCTGCCGATCTCATCCTGGAAAGGGCAGGCGGAAGCCTCGTCGATCTCAACGGAGCGCGGCTCACCTATAACCGCCGTCAGGTCACGCACCCGGAATTGTGTGCAGCTGCCGATCACATCATGCCGGTTCTGCTCCAACCCCTCAACCTGTCTGACAGAGGTTGATTTTCCCACTGAAATCCCGCAAATGAGGGGCTCTTCGGGCAATTGACTATTAGAAAGAAGAGATAAATGACTGCAGCGGGCGACCAGAAACAGCTTCTTCACCTCGTATTCGGCGGCGAACTTGAAAATCTGCAGGACGTGCAGTTTCGCGATCTGAAGGCCGTCGATATTGTCGGTATCTTCCCCGACTATGCATCGGCACTGACGGCGTGGAAGTCGAAGGCACAGCAGACTGTGGATAACGCCCATATGCGTTATTTTATAGTGCATATGCATCGTCTACTTGATCCTGACAGCAAATAATCGCTGCTTTCCTACTTCCTTTGTACTATACCAGACAGAGCAAAAGGTTGTGCGCGTCCCCTTAGGGCACGCACAACATCTGGGGTGGACGTGCATTTTTTCGCAGATCGATTTTGTCCTGAAACAAAAAAGACGCATTTTTATACGAAGTAGGCCTCCAAGCATCGAGCTCGCACCGCCGGGGCGGTTTGCAAGATCCGATGTCTTACCAACAAGATAGAGCGGCGCGGGTATATCCGTATATGTGGCGTTAAGCTCCGGCAGGGATCACAGGGGAAAGCATTGCGCGAAATGATCGAAGGCAGCATGTCATGAACAGCCGTATCGCACGTTTCGCCCTTTCGGGTTACAGAATTGCTGGCGTCGCCGCTTACCCGTTTGCCCGACCCTACCTGATGTATCGTTCCGCCAAGGGCAAGGAAGACAAGCGCCGCCGTATGGAGCGTTTCGGCCATGCGAGCGCGGATCGCCCGCGGGGGCCTTTGGTCTGGTTTCATGCCGCAAGCGTGGGGGAGACCCTGGCCCTCGTGCCACTGATCCGCGAAATCCGCAAACGCGACATTCACGTTCTTTTGACCACCGGCACCGTCACCTCGGCAGAGCTCAGCAAGACACGTCTGGGTGATGACATCATTCACCAATATGTGCCGCTGGACATCAAAATTTCCATAAACCGGTTCCTGAGCTACTGGATGCCGGACGCAGCCATCACTGCCGAATCCGAGATATGGCCGGTGACGATGATGGAACTCGAGCGTCGCCACATTCCGCAAATTCGCGTCAATGCACGCCTTTCTGACCGCTCTTTCGGTCGGTGGCACAGCCGCTCGGATTTTGCCGAAGCCCTGTTCAGCAAGCTTGCTCTTGTCGTGGCGCAGTCGGATGTCGATGCCGAACGGTTCCGCGATCTGGGTTCGTGGCCTGTCGTCGTTTCCGGCAACTTGAAGGGTGACACCGATCCGCCCCCATGCGAGGCCACGGCTCTCGACACCTATCGTCGACAGATCGGCAATCGCAAGACATGGGCCGCCATTTCGACCTTCGACGGCGAAGAAAAGGCTGCGGGCACTGTTCATAACGCGATCAAATCGCGTGACGGGCAACTGACCATCATCGTGCCACGTCACCCAGAACGCGCCGATGACATCGAAACCATGCTGAAGGGCATGAACCTGACCGTGGCGCGCAGAAGCCGCAATGACGCTATCACCCCGCAGACCGATATTTTTCTGGGCGACAGCATCGGCGAGATGGGGCTTTATCTCCGTCTGACGGAACTGGCTTTCGTGGGTCGTTCGCTGATGGCGGAAGGCGGGCAGAACCCGCTGGAGCCCGCCATGCTGGGCTGCGCGGTGCTATCAGGCGCGCATGTGCAAAATTTCCGCGAAGCCTATCAGAAACTGCTGCGGTCCGGCGGCGGTCGCATCATTCGCGACGTCGAAATGCTGGCCAAGGCCGTGCATTACCTGCTCGTCAACGACAATGAGCGCTATAAGATGATCGATGCCGGCGGCAAGGTCATTCAGGACATGCGCGGTGCGCTGTCTTCGACGGTCAAGGCGTTGGAGCCCTATATCAATCCATTGACGGTGACGGCGAAGCTGCAGCCTCGCAGTGCGGTTGGCTGATCGTGCCGTTGGGGAGTGATGCCCGATCACCCGCGTCCATAGCGGCCATTCTGTTCGACAAGGACGGAACGCTGATCGGCTATGATGCGAGCTGGGGACCCGTTAACCGGGAGCTTGCGCGGATCGCCTCGCAGGGAGATGCTGCGTTGGCAGATCGCCTGCTCCTTGCCTGCGGCATGGACCCCGTAACCGGGCATGTCGAAGCCGACAGCCTGCTTGCTGCCGGCAATACCGCGCAGATCGCCCATGGGCTCGTCGCGGCAGGTTCACCCTGTGATA
Source organism: Rhizobium sp. Leaf262 (assembly GCF_001422245.1). Lineage (GTDB taxonomy): Bacteria > Pseudomonadota > Alphaproteobacteria > Rhizobiales > Rhizobiaceae > Agrobacterium. Next base: position 44,929 of record NZ_LMMM01000012.1, on the reverse strand, counting down.
TTGCCGACCTGACCGCCCGTCTCGACCGCCTGTTCACCGAAGCTGCCGGACAATCGGTTGCCGTGACCGATCTCAAGGCGCTGTTTGCAAGGCTCAAGGCAAGGGGCTATCGCCTCGGTATCGCATCCAGCGACAATGAGGCGTCGATCCGGCAGCTTGCCAAACGCTTCGGTTTCGAGACCGATCTCGATTTCGTCGCAGGGTATGACAGCGGCCATGGTACCAAGCCGCAGCCCGGCATGGTCCTTGGTTTCTGCGCCGCCATCGGTCTGTCACCGGATCGCGTCGCTGTCGTGGGTGATAACAATCACGATCTTCACATGGGCAGGAATGCAGGCGCCGGTCTGTGCGTTGCCGTGCTGACCGGCACGGGTTCCAGAGAAAGCCTTGGCGGCGATTGCGACTACTGTCTTGCCGATATCACCGGGCTGGAAAGCCTGCTGCCCACCCGCATTGCGCCCTGAGGTCTTGCCCGGCAACGGGCGGTCTTTGCAAAATCCTTACTTTTCTGGCAGATAGCTGCTGCGACCAATAAGGGAACGCGGGAGTTTGGGGACGGATGGTTTCGGAAGCGCCGCCATTCTGGTGGGAAAAGTCCGGTTGGCAGGCCTGGGCGTTGGCACCCTTTTCATTTCTTTACGGTAAAGTCGCCGGCAAGAGGATGAAAACGGCAAAGCGTGCCTCCGTTTCGGTTCCAGTCATCTGTATCGGCAACTTCACCGTCGGCGGCGCGGGCAAGACGCCTACCGCCATTGCCATCGCACGGGCTGCTCTGGACAAAGGCCTCAAGCCGGGTTTTCTCAGTCGCGGCTATGGTGGCACGCTGGACGTCACAACACTGGTGGATGCCGATCATCATCGGTCTGTCGATGTGGGCGATGAGCCCCTGCTGCTGGCGCGAGAGGCGATCACCGTCATTTCTCGTCGACGGGTCGAGGGCGCACGCCGTCTTGTTTCGGAAGGCGTGGATCTGATCATCATGGATGATGGTTTTCAAAGCGCGCGGCTGACGCTTGACTATGCGCTTGTGGTGATCGACACGCAGCGCGGCATCGGCAATGGTCATCTCGTTCCCGGTGGCCCGGTTCGTGCGCCTCTCGACGAGCAGATGCGGCAGCTGACCGCCATCCTGAAAGTTGGTAACGGGCAGGCAGCGGACGCCATCGTGCGCACCGCGGCACGCGCCGGAAAGCAGATCTTCGTTTCATCGATCCAGCCACGGCCTCAGCCCGATTTTGTGGGAAAGCGCGTGCTCGCCTATGCGGGCATCGCCGATCCCGCGAAGTTTCACCGCACGATCGAGCAACTTGGCGGGAACATCGTCACCAAACGATCTTTTCCGGATCACCATCATTTCAGCGATGAGGAAGTTCGCGATCTTCTGGATGAGACGTCCAGGCAGAACCTGTTACCGGTCACCACAGCCAAAGACGCCGTGCGGCTCAAAGGGCACCACGGCGATGCCGCCAGATTGCTTGAGACTACGTTGGTCATCGATATCGACATGGTATTTGACGATCCGAATGCTGCCGGTGCGATCATCGATACCGCCGTACAGAATTGCCGTCGCCGCAAGCTTCAGCAGGCCTGACCTCGAAAGCTCCGGCTACAGCACACACCGTCGCGGCACCATGTCAGTCTGTGCCGAATATATGAGCCGAAGGAACTATCTGCCTTTCGGATGCTTATCCTGATGATATGAGCGCCGTTTTGTTCGCTCTCTGGTTTCAGGAGGATTTTCATGCCGCAGGAAAATACGGAAAAGAAGGTGTTCACCCCCCGCGAAAGTCGCCAGGGTTTTAAGGGTAGCCCCGTTTTGGTGATTCTGATCATCAGTCTCCTGCTTGCGGGAGCAGTCTGGCTCGTAGCCGAGACATGGGGCGAAAGCACCGCGCCCGCCACGACAGAAACCCAGCCCGCACCCGGCCCCGCTTCTTCAGCACCTGCGGCCAATCCAGGAGCGCAGAGCGGTCAGGGTTTCGACAACAACCAGCCTTCTGGCTCGGCCCCCGCCACAGAGGGCACGGATCGCAATCCAAGCTCCACCAATACTACCTCACCTTAAAGAAAAAGCCGGGCTTGAAACCCGGCTTTTTTGTTGGTGAGTCATGCTAGAGTGTTTCTATCTAACAAGGCAACGCTCTGGGATCAGGCGTTGCGCTTCTGGTTGGGCAAGGCGCCCGCCCGTTTTTCTGCTTCCAGTGACGCCGCCGCATCCGCATAGGGTTCCTGGCGCAGAACGTTCCAGTAACGGAGTTCATCGAGCGGGATCTGTTTGCCCGTCATTGCGCAGATGACATGCGATCCGGTCTGCACGATGCGCATGTCGCCATCGAGATATTCGACCTTTGCTTCGCGATTGCCGCCGCCTTCAAATCTGTTCATCCGTCTCATCTCCTGACACACCGCCTTTTTAGTGAAGCCTACGCCATAATGCCAGACTGCTGGCGGGGAATATCTCAGCTTCTGCCGAACAGCTTTTCGATGTCGGAAAGCTTGAGTTCGATATAGGTGGGACGACCGTGGTTGCACTGGCCGGAACCTGGAGTGTTTTCCATCTGGCGCAAGAGGGCATTCATCTCCTCCGGGCGCATACGGCGACCAGCGCGGACCGACCCGTGGCACGCCATAGTCGCGGCCACATATTCCAGCTTGCTCGCAAGGCTGCCAGCCGTGTCCCATTCGGCAATCTCATCGGCAAGCTGGCGGACAAGGCCCTGCACATTGACCTCGCCCAACATGGCGGGTGTTTCCCGCACGGCAACGGCACCGGGTCCGAACCGCTCGATGGCAAGGCCCATACTGTCGAAGCTTTCGGCATGCTCCATCAACCGGTCGCAATCCTCCTCCGGAAGGTCGACGATTTCGGGAATAAGCAGAACTTGCGACGCAGGGCGCTTGGAATGCAGCGCCTTGCGGATTTCCTCGAACACCAGACGTTCGTGCGCGGCATGTTGATCGACGATCACAAGGCCGTCTTCCGTCTGGGCGACGATGTAATTGGCATGGACCTGCGCCCGGGCCGCTCCGAGTGGAAAGCGGGATGGCTCGTTCGCACCGGCACTGTCGCCTGAGGTGCCAGCTGTGTCGGTTCGCGCCGTCGGCATGGTGATATCGGCGAATTGAGACTGCGGCGTTTCGTGCAGGGCCAGATCGTTCGGCATAGAGAGGGGGCGTGAGGGCGAGGAGGCAGGCGTCCACGCTTGCGATGCGTAAGAGCGAACCGTCGAAGGGCTGTAGCCGGGGCGAAACGCACTCATCATCTGGGCAGCCCCCGTTGTCGAGGCGCGGTCGCCCTCGCGGGTCAAGGCCTGGCGCACGGCACCGACGATCAGTCCACGGATCAGGCCGGGGTCGCGAAAACGGACATCGGATTTTGCCGGATGCACGTTGACATCCACCAACGCCGGATCAAGCTGAAGCGACAGAACGGCGATCGGGTAACGGCCATGCGGTATCGTTTCCGCATAGGCACCGCGCAGGGCTGATAACAGCAGCTTGTCCTGAACGGGGCGACCGTTGACGAACATGTATTGATGCGCCGAGTTGCCGCGATTGAAGGTCGGCACGCCCGCAAATCCCGTGAGGGTGACGTCTTCGCGCTCCGCATCGATTTCAATGGCGTTGTCCTTGAAATCGGCACCGAGAATTTGCGCCATGCGCGCGAGATGATCATCGCCGGTGGCTGGAAATTCTAGCGTGGAGCGGTCTGTCCCCGAAAGCACGAAGCGGATGTTCGGAAAGGCAATCGCCATGCGCTTGACGACGTCTGTAATTGCCGCAGCCTCGGCCTTTTCCGTCTTGAGGAATTTCAGGCGAGCGGGCGTGGCGAAGAAGAGATCGCGAACCTCCACGATCGTGCCGGTATTGGACGGCGCGGGTCTGACGGGCGACAGTTTGCCGCCGGCGACGGAAATGATGGCACCTTCCTGTGCGCCTTGCTGACGGCTGGTGATGGTCAGCTTGGCGACGGAACCGATCGAGGGCAGGGCCTCGCCGCGAAAGCCCAATGTGCTGATATCGTCCAGCGTCGTGGAAATTTTCGAGGTGCAGTGCCGGCGGATCGCCAGTTCGAGATCGGAGGCCGACATGCCACAGCCATTGTCGGAGATGCGCACAAGCCCCTTTCCACCTCCTGCCGTGGCGATCTCGATGCGCGTCGCGCCCGCATCGATTGCGTTTTCGATCAACTCCTTGGCCGCGCTGGATGGTCGCTCGATGACCTCGCCTGCTGCGATCTGGTTGATCAGTGTTTCGGAAAGCTGCTTGATGGACATGGGGTCATTTTCGTGGATTCGCGGGTCTTGTGAAAGAGAATTCGTGCACAGAACGGCATATAGGCCGGTTGTCCCGCCAATTTTTCCAAATGGCGATGTTAAGTGCCTTTTAAGGTAAAGGGTTTACTCTGTCTTCAGCTTGAAATGAGTGCAGCATTCATGATCCCGTTGGTTTGACGGGGCATGCGACGGAAAGCTGGGGCCGTCGCATCATATGAAAAGGTTTGCTTCAAGTCTCAACCCCGCATGTCCATAAATTTTATCCATTTCCGTACGGTCATTGGCCAATCTTTTTGTGAGTGAAAATTTCGCTTGAGACGTGCGTGTGAGGAATTGCAATGACGAATGAGGCGCCGATCTGCGCAGACATTCATACTGCCATGTTCGACGCCGTTTGCGACGCGATCTCCTCTGCGCTGATCATCTACGACCGTCACGACCAGATTGTCTTTGCCAGCCGCCGTGTCCTTACTCACTTCGCCGTGTGCGAAACCAAAGTCGCTGTCGGCACTCGCCTGCGCGACTTCTTGGCCGCACTTTACGATTGCCAGCGCGCATCGGGTGATGAAGCGCTTTCCCACAGCGTGGAGCGGGAAGACTGGATTGCCGAACAGCTTGCATCACACTGGAAAGAGCGATCCGAATCCGTAGAGCAGACCGCTGGCGATCGCTGGCTGCGCGTCATGAAGCGCCGCATGCCGTCCGGCATCGGCATCTGCGTCATCTCCGATATTTCCGAACAGAAGAAGCGCGAAGACCAGTGGCGCTCGGACATCGAGCGGGTCCAACTGACCGAGGAAATCCTGGATACGCTGCCTTTGTCGATCTTCGTCAAGGATCGCCACACGACCTATGTCGCGGTCAACAAGGCGGGCTGCACGCTTTTGGAAACGTCCAGCGATCTCATTCTTGGTCGCACCGTCTCAGACATTCATTCAGACCCGCTTGCCTCGCGCATCGATGCCATGGACCGGCATGTTCTCGAGACGGGAACGCCCGCCATTCTGCCTGAGCGGATAACCCGGTTAACCGGCGAAGAGGTCCTCGTCATCACCAGAAAACAGCGCGTGGGCAAGCCCGGTCGCTATTTTCTCGTCACGACCATGGACGATGTCACAGCCTTCTCGACGGCAGGCTCCGATGGCAAAAGCGTCATCCGAGGTCTGGAGCACATCTCCTTCGTCGCGTCGTCTTATATGGACGATGAAAATCATCAGGCGGCCCAAATCCTGAAGGGCCGCAGCATGTTGCTGGTGACGCCGAATGCGCTGCTCGGTGAAGTCGCCCGCAAGAAAATGGTAACCGTGGGTGTGGATTGCGCGGTCGCTGCAAGCCTGACGGAGCAGAGGGCATTCATGGAATTTGCCGCATCGGCAGGCGTGCGGATCGACCTCGTCATCGTCGATGTGCAGCTAGACATGGCCTGTCTCGATCTACCGCAGTCCTTCGGTGTGGACGTCCTTACCGTGGACGATTTTCTGCTGGAAAGCTCGCTTATCAGCCAGCTCACCAGACATTTTCGGCTGAACAGCCAAGTGCTCGCGTCCTTGCCGTCGCCCGACAGCGCCTGGGAGATTTCGACAGGTGTCGGCCCGGCACCCGTCAAAAAGACCGCTCTCGATGTTCTCGTCGTCGAAGACAACAACATCAATCAGATCGTTTTCTCCCAGATTATGGAAAGTCTCGGCTTGAGCTACAAGATTGCGGCGACCGCCAAGGATGCGCTTCAGGCCTTTGAGCAGGAACGGCCTTCTTTCATTCTGCTGGACACGACATTGCCGGATATGGATGGTTTCGAGGCGGCACGCCGATTGCGCAACATGATGGGCGCGGAGCGCGATCGCACCCCGATCATTGGCGTCGTCTCGCTTGCTTTCGATGGCGACCGGCAGGCCTGTCTTGCTGCGGGGATGGACGATATGCTTCTGAAACCCGTCAGCCCGGATATGGTGGAAGTGCTGTTCAAGCGTCATCTTCCGCAACGGGAGTATCAGGTGCGCGGCTAAGCCAAAGACTGCACCTTAACAGCGCACTTTACCCTGAAAATCTGTGGCTATTTTATACAGTTCAGCGATAGTGCTTCGCAAGAATCAGAATGATGAAGCCGTGCACGTTTCCTACAATCCATCAATCGGGATGCGCGAATGAAATCGCCAGAGTCCAATGCGCCGCAGGTAAGCCAGCACGAGTTGCAGGCCATGGCCTATAGCGATCCGTTGACGGGTCTGGGAAACCGCTATCGGCTTCGCGACAAGGTCCGCATGCTGGCCGCAGAGCGGGCAAGCGACCCGGCACCCTTTACGATCGGCGTTGCGAATATTGACGGTTTCAAGCCGATCAACGATCTCTTCGGCATGCAGGCGGGCGATGAGATCCTGTGTCAGGTGGCGCATCGTCTCAAGGCCTGTGTGCCTGATGGTGCGATTGTCACCCGCCATGACGGTGATGAGTTCGCTTTCGTGCTGCCGCTCGTGTTTGAGCGCACCGGTGCAGAGCGCGTCGGCCAGATGATCAAGGACGTGCTGTCTGCACCCTATGATCTGGGAGACAGAAACGTTCGCCTGTCCTCTTCCTTCGGTTTTGCGATCTACCCATTTGCAGGCGATGACTTCGAGGATTTGCTGAAGAGCGCAGAAACGGCACTTTACCGTTCCAAGCGTCGCGGCAGAGGTCAGATCACGGTCTATTCGCGCGAAATCGCTCAGGAAATGAAAAGTGCCACGCAACTCGAACAGGCATTGAGACACGCGATCATCACTGATTCCGTCGATGTGCATTTCCAGCCCATCGTCCGTCTGACGGATGCGACGGTGATTGGTTTCGAGGCTTTGGCGCGCTGGAACGATCCCGATCTCGGCTTTGTCTCTCCTGCCGTGTTCGTTCCGCTGGCGGAAGAGCGCGGTTTCATCGACGCACTGTCGGAAATGCTGCTTCGTAAGGCAGCTGAAGCTGCGCTGTCCTGGCCACGGGAGCTTTTTCTGTCCTTCAACCTGTCTTCGGCACAGTTGATGGATCCGGGTACGGCTGCGAATATTTTGTCCATCCTACGGCGGGTCGGGCTCGATCCACGTCGTGTGGAGCTGGAGATTACCGAGACGGCGGTCATGACATCGGCTGATACGGCGCAACGCATTCTCACCGAACTGCAGAATGCCGGTATTCGAATTTCACTCGATGACTTCGGAACGGGACAGTCTAGTCTTGGGCGGCTCCGTGACTTCTCCTTCGATAAGGTCAAGATCGACCGCGCCTTCGTGTCGCGCATCAGCACGGATCGTCCATCCGAACATATCATCAAGGCCATCGTCGCGATGTGCGATGGCCTTGATCTCGAGGTGGTGGCAGAGGGTATCGAAGAAAAGAGCGAGGCTGAGAAGTTGCGCAGCCTGGGCTGCGCCATGGGGCAGGGCTATTTTTACGGTCGCCCGGTCGATGCCGCCGCGACCCATCGCTACCTGCAGGAAAATTACCGCGACATGGCGTCGGTCAGCCGTTCGACCTGATCGCGATCCTTGCAACGGTTTAAAGGATCGCGATTGTCAGCCTTTGGGCTTGCCGGTTGAGGTATCAAGCCTTGTAGGCGTGGTCCAACATGCCGTTGACCTCGATACCGAGATCGAAGGTGGCACCGAAGAGCGGATTGGCCTTGATGGTCGCGTCGTCCAGCCCTTCACAGGCCGATGTCACGCCGATACGATTGGCCGATGCGCCGAAGAACACGGGGCAGGTCGTCTGCTTGGCGGGCACCTTGTAGCGCGCGACATGCCGCCCATCGGCGGAATAGCGATCCACGGCACCCATACCCCAGCGCGCATTCCAGATATTGCCATCGGCATCGCAGACAGCCCCATCGATTCCGCCGTCTTTTCCGGCCTGATCGACGAAAACCTCGGCTTTGGCTGTTGGTAGTCCCGTGTCGGGGTCGAGAGCAACGCGCATCAGCCGGTTCGCGCGCGTGTCGACATAGAAGCCGGTTGCTCCATCTGGTGAAAAGCACATGGCATTGGTGATGCTGATGTTTTCGAACAATGTCGTCACGACGCCTTTGGCGACGTGATAAATGGCGCCTGCACCGTCCTCGGCTTTCTTGCCCATGGTGCCGATCCACAGCGCGCCGCTCTGATGCACGCGCCCGTCATTGGAGCGATTGCCTGGCTTGCCCGGTTCGAAATCCGCATGCAGGAAGAGATCGCCGGTTGCGCGGTCCCGAATGAACAGACCTTCGTCCGATGCCAGCAACTGCTTTTTGTCGTCGATGCGTGCCACCACGCTTGCCATGAAGGGCAGGGCGTGAACCGTTTTGGTCTGTGTGCCCAGATCCAGTTCGTGCAATTCCTTGCCCAGTATGTTCAGCCAGCACAAGGTGTTGGTGATGGGATCGAAACTTGGACCTTCGCCCAGCATCATCTGTGCCGGGTCGAGAACCTTACCTGCAAATTCGTGGATTTCGGCCATGGTTCATGCTCCCATTGCTGCATCATAGGCGGTGACGGTGGCAATCGCACGTTCCCGCACGCCGCCTGCCGTCATTCCAGGCTTGTAGAGGCTGGTGCCAAGACCGAAGGCCGTGATCCCGGTGCTTGTGTAGTCGGTGAAATTCTTGTCGGACACACCGCCGACTGCCGCCACCAGCGTGTCATTCGGCAGAATGGCACGGATGGCGTTGATGCCAGATGGGCCAAGCACGCTGGCGGGGAAGAATTTCAAACCTGTCGCACCGGCCTTGAGCGCAAGCAGCGCCTCCGTCGGGGTCAATACGCCCGGCATGGTCACCATGCCTTTGTCGGAGGCGGCCTTGATGACATCGACATCCACATTGGGGCTGACCATCAACCGGCCACCGGCCGCATCGAGTTTCGCCACGTCGTCCACGGTCAAGACAGTGCCAGCCCCAATGAGTGCATCGGCGGGCGCAAGCTTTGCCGCAATTTCGATGGAGCGGAAGGCGTCGGGAGAATTAAGCGGAATTTCGATGGCGCGCAGGCCGCTTTCGAGAAGCGCCGTGACGACGCTTTCGCTTTCTTCAGGTCGGATGCCGCGAAGAATTGCGACCAGAGGGTACTTCATTTGAGGGAAGGGGATGCGTGTCATGATGACTTCCTTAGTGCCAAATGGCGTTTGCGGCTGTGATAAGTCCGCGGCGAACCGCCTCATCGGCGTCGATGGTGACGTAATCCATGGAAAGTGCTGCGAATGCTGCCTTGTAGAGTTCGCCGAGAGAACCGGACGCAATCAAAACCACCTTTGCGGCTTTCGCAGCATTGGCGTGCGCGCCGGCAATCTCAAGCCCGATCATCGTGCCGGAAAGCTTGGCTTTGGCATCGGTGGCGGACAGGCCATGCAGCAATTGTCCCGAGCGCACCGTAAACAGCCGGTTCGTCGCCATATGCGGGTTGGCATAGCTGTCGGTCACAGCATCGCGGAAGGCAGGCAGATCGCCGGTAAAGGCGTCCGCGTTGGCAACCGCATGCGAGAGGATGGAATGTTTGGAAATAACGTCGAACAGCTCTCCGGTCATGAAGGTCGAAAATCCGGTTACTTTCATATCGCGGACATTGACCCATTTTGAATGGGTTCCGGGCATGCAAACAAGCTGTTCGCCGGTTTCATAGTCGGCGGAAAGCGCGCCCAGCAACTGGGTTTCCTCACCGCGCATCACATCCGGCGTTTGCGCGGACCGCTGGGCGAGCCCCGGCAGAATGCGAACGTCGCTCGCTTCGCCCGACACAGTAACCGCGCCCTTCAGGACATCCTTGAGATCGGCGGGAACATCCACGTAACCGGCTTCGACCCAGCCCTGTCGCGCACCCGCCATGCCGCAAATGATCACCGGCAATCCCGATGGCGCAGACAGCGCCGAAAGATGCGAGGCGAGGACCTTGGAAAAACCTGCCTGCATCGCCGTGGTCATGCCTTCGGAACTGCGTCTTTCGCCCAGAATTTCGCCGGATCTGCTGATCAGCCAAAGCCGGAAACTGGTCGTACCCCAGTCCACGGCAACGAATGCGGCATCGGACATTACAATAGACCTCCATCGATGATGATTGTTTGCGCCGTCATGGCGGCGGATGCGGAAGAGGCCAGAAAGAGGCAGGGTCCCACAAGATCTTCCGCAGTCAGCGCACGTTTAAGACATTGGCGGGCGACAGTTTGCGAAATCGAATCGTCCGTCAGCCAAAGCTGCTTCTGTCTCTCCGTGACGATCATTCCCGGTAGAACGGCATTCACGCGAATATCTTCGCGGCCCAGTCGACCGGCAAGGCTCTTGGTCAGTCCCACGATACCGGCCTTTGCGGCGGTATAGGCCGGCAATTCGCCCATATTCAGAAGATAAGAAATCGACGAGAAATTGATGATAGATGCACCCCGCGCCTGGCGCAGGTGCGGCAGCGCCGCCTGGGTGACGAAGAAGACGGGCTTCAGATTGACGGCATGATTTTGGTCCCAGTAGTCGCTGGTGACGGTGTCGATGTCGTGCCGGTCGTCCCACGCGGCATTGTTGATCAGAACCTTGATGCCGCCGGTTGCCCCGGCAGCGTCGGCTACGGCTCGTTCCAGTTGCGACTGGTCGCGGAGATCGGCATGGACGAAGGATACTGGATGTCGTGTCCGTAAAGACAGTGTTTCGGCCAGCTTCCGCCCGGCAGCCTCGTTGATGTCGATGAAGGCGACCTTCGCGCCGTGCTCGGCGAAAGCCTCCACAAGCGACGCACCGATACCCGAACCGCCGCCGGTGATGAGAATACCCTCATCTGCAAATTCGGAAAGCTGCTCGGAATTTTTCAGCGTCATGACACCAGACAAGGATTGCAAGTTCCATTATTTGGAACTAAGTTTCATTTGTCGGAATAGTGCCCTTGCCCTCGACCCTATGTCAAGCACGGCATGTGCGCGCGTGGAGAATAATATGGCAGGCGTTGATGACAGGCGGACTGGTGAAAGCACAACAGGCACGCTCGGCAAGGCGATCTCCCTGCTTGAACTTGTGGTCATGTCGCCGCAACCGCCCCGCTTTACAGATATACTGCAGCGGTGTGGCCAGCCACGCGGCAGCCTTCACCGTCAGCTTGCCCACCTTCTCGAAGAAGGTCTGCTCGAGCAGAGGGGCGATCAGACTTATGTCGCGGGTATCCGCCTGTTGACCTTTGCTTCGCAGGCATGGAGCGGAAGCGATATCCGCTCGGTAGCCGTCCCGCACCTGCGGCTTCTGCACGAGAAGACGCAGGAGTCGGTTCACCTTGGCATCTTGCGCGGGGCGGAAATCGTCTATCTCGACAAGCTGGATGGGAAGCACGCCGTGCGCATGCATTCGCAGATTGGTCGCGTCTCCCCGGCCCACTGTACCGGGGTGGGCAAGGCAGCCTTGTCGCTTCTGACGGAAAGCGAACTGGAGGGGGCACTCTTACGCATGGTGTTTCAACCCTACACTGCAAATACCATTACCTCACCCCACCGCCTCAGGCAGGAGGTGGAGGCCATTCGCAAGCAAGGTTACGGCTTCGATCTGGAGGAACACGAAGTCGGAATCCAATGTATTGCGGTTCCTGTTTCTGCCCCGGGAAGGCGTATCCACGCGGCAATTTCAGTTACCGGCCCCGCTTATAGATTGACACGGGAACGACTGGAAAGTTGGTCGGCGCTTATTATTGAGGCAGCGCGAAACATTTCTTGTGAACTAACGGTGCGATTGCCACCATCGCATGAGTAAGAAAACAGAATTTAAGCAATAAAACTTAAAAACAATACTCGGACATCACGCGTGCGATGCACGGGCTGATCAACTTTTGTTTGCAAAAAATTGACGTCTTGATATTCAAGACACAACAATTTTCTGCTACCAATACACTTCATTTCAAGTTCGCCTCGCAAAGAATTTAAAACCTATGTTGAACAGAGACGTCTCTCAGCTTTCCGTCCCCGGCGCAGAAATCGCGCAAGAGGTGGCTGGGCTCAAAACCCAATTCGATATCTTCCGCTTTCTCAAAAAATTGACCGAAGCATGGGGCATGAAAGCCTTCATGGTCGTCCACATTCCGTCCCACATCGCCCTTGAACTTTCTCAATATACGGTCATCACCAATTGGCCTGCGGAACTGCTTCATCAGTATGACCATGAGGGACTCTTGCCGCGCAGCAATGTTCTGCGCGCTTTAAAGCAGTCCTGCGTGCCATTCGTCGTAGACGCCGAATTCGTATCCCGCGGTCAGGACGATGCCATGGCCAAGACCATCACGGAGCTGTTCGGCCGCTTTGATATGGTCCATGCGCTCTGGTGTCCGGTGCAGGACGCGACTGGCCAGCGGGGAGCGATTTCGTTTCACGGCAACAAATCCGATTTCACGCCGAGATTCGTGGCCGAGATCGCCTATGTATCGGCTCATGTGTTCAGCCACCTTGCCTATGTTCGCAGCCTCGATGCGCGTGTTCCGGGTACGCTCACGGATCGTGAGATCGACTGTCTGAACTGGACGGCGGCAGGAAAAACCAGCGCGGAAATCGCCGAGATTCTTGCCCTGTCGGAACATACCGTCAATCATTACCTAAACCGGGCCACCAAGAAGCTCGATACGGTCAACCGAACGCAGGCCGTGGCAAAGGCATTGCGCGTAGGGCTAATAAAATAGGAATATTTTCGATTTTTCGATTGTTATATGTGCCAACGTGCGCAATTCTCATAGGTGCTGGCGGCAGAGGAGATTCGTTTGGCAGCTTCGAGAAGCTTCAAGGCCGGATTTTCTCCGACGATTGATTGCGCGGTCCTCGTTGTTGCTGCTGAAAAGGGATTTGCCGCCGACGAGGGCGTCGCCCTAAGCCTGATGAAAAAGCCGTCTGTGCGCGATCTTCTGACCGAATGGCACGCCGGTGACCTACAGGGGCTGCATCTTCCCGCATCCATTCCCGTTGCGGGCGCACTCGGCGTACCCGAACTTCCATCAGACCTTGTCGCGCCCTTTGTGCTGGCAACGGGCGGCGCGGCATTCGTGGTTTCGCAGGAACTGCACGATGATCTGGCCGAGCAGGGGATGAAGGTTCCCGATCCCGGCACACTTGCCCGCGCTGTGTCCCGCGTCGCAGCCTCGCGGCAGGCCGCGCAGTTAAAGCCACTGGTTCTTGCCGTGGAGCATCTCCTGTCGGTTTCGATGTTCGAACTGCGCTACCTGCTGGACAGTGCACACCTGAAAAACGGACGCGACGTCACGCTTGTCGAAATGCCGCCTGCGGACATGCCGCACAAGCTTGAAGCGGGTGAGATCGATGGATTTTACGGGGCCGAACCCTATGGGAGCGCCGCTGTCCTGCATGGTACTGCGCGCATTGCGACCACCAAGATGCATATCTGGCAAAACGCGCCTGAGAAGGTGCTGTCGGTGTCTCGCGATTGGGCGGACGCCGAGCCTGCCACGTTGGAAGCGCTGCTGCGTGCGCTCTACAGGGCAGGAGAATGGTGCTCCAGCCATGCCAATATAGAGGAACTGGCAGGCATTCTTTCATCGCCTCACTATCTGGCGGTGGAGGGCGATCTGATTTTGCCCGCGTTGACCGGCTATATTCCGCACTCGCCCGCCCGCCTGCTCGAATGCCACGGCTTTTTTTCCACGAGCAGCAAGGCCGCGAATTTTCCGTGGCAGAGTCAGGCTTTGTGGTTTTTCAGCCAGATGCTGCGCTGGCAGGACTGCCCGCCGGAGTTCGCGACGGATGCAAAGGCTTATGAAGCCGCCTGCGAAGCTTTTCGTCCCGATATCTTCCGCAAGGCGGTCAAGCCGATCTTCGCGCCCGTTCCATCAGCCAACATGAAGCTGGAGGGCACGTTGCAGGTGCCCGTTCACGTCGGCGCCTCCCGCTCCGGCCTTGTTCTCGGCCCTGACACATTCTTTGACGGACGCATCTTCGATCCGGAGAAGTTCGACGCTGGCCTAGATACCTGACGCCAAAAGCGTCCGCCGGTCGCTGAAGCGTAGGGCGTTGCGCTTTATCATTGGCGAAACCGCAGCACTTGGGTATGGAGTGGCTGTGGATGAAGCGCAATGGAAACAGACATGACACAGGCCGACAGGAAGCAGATCGAGCGGGCACTCGAAAGCGTCGTCTATCCGGGCAGCGATAAAGGCATCGTCGCGCTGGGCATGGTGTCGGAAATTTTCATTGCAGATGGCAAGGCCTTTTTTTCCATAACCGTTCCGGCAGAGAAAGCCGATGATATGGAGCCGCTGCGGCTTGCCGCTGAAAAGGCAGCCCTCTCCGTGCCGGGCGTAAAATCGGCCATGGTCGCGCTGACGGCAGATCGCAAACCCGGCTCCGCTCCGGCTGCGCGCTCCGGCTCTGCCTCAAAGCCGCAGCCATCGACGGCGTCGTCCGGTCAGCCATCACGCAGCAAGGCGGGCGTACCCGGCATTGGCGCCATCATCGCCGTGGCATCTGGCAAGGGCGGCGTCGGTAAGTCCACCACCGCCGTCAATCTTGCATTAGGCCTTCAGACGTTGGGCCTGCGCGTCGGCATACTGGATGCGGATATTTACGGCCCCTCGCTGCCGCGATTGCTGAAGCTGTCCGGTCGCCCGCAGCAGGGCGAAGGCCGCACCATTATTCCTATGGAAAATTACGGCCTCAAGGTCATGTCCATGGGCTTTCTGGTGGATGAGGAAGCCGCGATGATCTGGCGAGGTCCCATGGTGCAATCGGCGCTGATGCAGATGCTGCGCGAAGTGGCGTGGGGCGAGCTGGATGTGCTGGTCCTGGATATGCCGCCCGGCACCGGGGACGCGCAGTTGACCATCGCCCAGCAGGTGCCGCTGGCAGGCGCCGTCATCGTCTCGACACCGCAGGACCTCGCGTTGATCGATGCCCGCAAGGGGATCACAATGTTCAGGAAGGTCGAAGTGCCCTTGCTGGGTGTCATCGAAAATATGAGCTATTTCATCGCGCCGGACACCGGTGCACGCTACGATATTTTCGGCCATGGCGGTGCCAAGGCAGAAGCGGAACGGATCGGTGTTCCCTTCCTCGGTGAAGTGCCGTTGACGATCTCCATCCGGGAGTTATCGGATGCCGGAACCCCCGTGGTCGTGGCCGAGCCAGATGGCCCGCAGGCGCTGATCTACCGCGAGATCGCACAGGGCGTCTGGAACCAGATCGGAGCGGGTCTACGCAAACCGGCACCGCGCATTGTTTTCGATTAGGAGCCGCAATCGATGCACCTTACGCATAGCACTCGTTCTTTCGTACGGCTTGACACTGCCGCGTTTAAGTAGTGTTGCCGGACACATTTCTGGTTTAGCGGGAAGAATGTCAGATGTACGAACTATGACCAAGCCGTTGATAAAGAATGTTTATTATTGCATATAGGATTGGCCTCGTCAGACTTTTCCAACGCAAAGATGCGCCCGGTGCCCCGTCTTTCGGTCCTTTGATGTGACGGGACCGTGAAAAATACTCCTTGATTCTTGTGGGCATAAAGAGCATACGCCGCGCCGTTTGATCCGCCGTCCATTCTGGACGTTTGCGGAAGCCACACATGATGTGTTAGAGCAGCTTTCCGGCACTTGTCGGTGTGCTGACCGGAGAAACTGATTGATCAAAGCCTATCGCTCGAATTGCGAGGCAATCAGCCTGTCGGCGGACCCAGAGGTCCTGCAGATTTCGGATGATATTGTCTGGATCGACCTGATCAACCCGGAGCGGGCCGAGGAAATACATGTCGAGAAGCTGCTCGGCGTGGAGTTGCCCACGCGCGAAGATTTGAAGGACATCGAGCCGTCCAGCCGCCTCTATATGGAAGACGGCAATGTCTTCATGACGGGCTCTCTGGTCTGGAACGCCGACTCGACCGATCCGCGCCTGACCGACGTTGCTTTTATTCTGGCGGGAAAACGGCTGGTCACCATTCGTTACGCGGAGCCGAAATCCTTCAACCTCTTCATCGCCGCCATTACCCGCGTGCCGCATGAAATGCGAAGCGGCACCGCGCTGCTGTTGAAACTTCTCGAAACCATCGTGGACCGCACGGCGGAAATTCTCGAAAATTCGGTGATCCGCATCGATATGGTCGCCGCCGGTATTTTCGGGGAACAGGCGCGCAGTAAGCGCAAGGCTCCACGCTATCTGGAAGACAAGCTTGCCGATATCTCCGGGTATCACCGGCTGATTTCCAAAGTTCGCGACAGCCTCGCCTCGCTTGCCCGTCTGCAGTCGTTTCTGCAGGCAACCCCGAATGTCCAGCAGGACAAGGAAGCCAAGGAAATGGGGCGCTCCATCGGCCGGGACATTCAGTCCCTGTCGGAGCATGCCTCCTTTATATCAGGCAATCTCACCTTCCTGCTGGATGCGTCGCTCGGCATCATCAATGTTGAGCAGAACGCCATCATCAAGATTTTCTCCATCGCGTCGGTCGTCTTTTTACCGCCAACGCTGGTGGCCTCCGTTTACGGAATGAACTTTCAGGTCATGCCGGAGTTGCAATGGTCCTACGGGTACCCATTGGCAGTTTTCATCATGCTCATATCGGCCATCATTCCGTTCATCATTTTCCGTTGGAAGGGCTGGCTCTAACCGGTCAGAAACACCATGTCTCATGCCTTGGATAAGGAAAGCCACGACAAGCCGGAAGCGGGTGATCACCGTCTGAAGGGTCTGTTTGCGGCAATGCTGGGTTCGATCGGCGTCGTCTATGGCGATATCGGCACCAGCCCGCTCTATGCTTTTCGGGAAGCGCTGAAGCCCATCTCGCACGACGGTCTGACGGAAGCGGAGGTCATCGGCCTCATTTCCCTGATGATCTGGTCGCTGACCATTATCGTCACCATCAAATACATCTGTTTTCTGCTGCGTGCGGACAATGATGGCGAAGGCGGCACGCTGTCGCTTCTGGCGCTGCTTATGAAAAAAGCCGGCAACAAGCGCGGCTTCCTCATCATGCTGGGTTTGATCGGTGCGGCGCTGTTCCTCGGCGACGCCATGATTACGCCAGCGCTGTCGGTGCTGTCAGCGGTCGAAGGTCTCAAACTCGTCACGCCGCAGATGGATGAGTTCATCATTCCCATATCCGTGGGCATTCTGGTCGGGCTTTTTGCCATCCAGTCCCATGGAACGGAGGTCGTTGCCAAGTTCTTCGGTCCGATTACGGCTGTCTGGTTTCTGGTCATGGGCTTTGTCGGACTGATCCATATTTCCGACGACTACAGCATTCTCTATTCCTTCAATCCTTACCACGCCGTCGAGTTTCTGCTGGCCGAAGGCTTTTACGGCATTGTCGTTCTTGGTGCGGTGTTCCTCACCATCACCGGCGCCGAAGCCCTCTATGCGGATTTGGGCCATTTTGGCCGCAAACCCATCCAGTGGGCATGGTTTGTGTTGGTGTTCCCGGCGTTGACACTGAACTATCTTGGGCAGGGCGCTCTGGTTCTCAAAGACCAGGCTGCGATGTCCAACCCATTCTACCTGATGTTCCCGCAATGGGCCTTGCTGCCTGCGGTCATTCTGGCAACGGCGGCCACCATCATCGCGAGTCAGGCAGTCATAACAGGTGCCTTCTCGCTGGTCCGTCAGGCCATCCACCTCGGCTATCTGCCGCGCATGGAAATTCTCTTCACGTCTGAAACCAACACCGGGCAGATTTATCTTCCTTCGGTCAACACTATCCTGCTGTTCGGGGTCGTCGCTCTGGTGTTGACCTTCAAGAGCTCGGACGCACTGGCAACGGCCTATGGCATCTCGGTCACGGGTGCGATGGTCGTCACCAGCCTGCTGTTCTTCCAGTTCGCCCGCAGCCATTGGAAGTGGTCGCGCACCGTCGCTGCACTGGTTATCTTCCCCTTCATCTCGCTCGAGCTGATCTTCCTTGGCGCAAACCTGCTGAAGATTCATGATGGCGGCTATGTGCCGGTGCTGCTGGCCGTGGCTTTCGTCATCATCATGACGACGTGGCAGCGCGGATCGAAAATCCTGTTTGCCAAGACCCGCCGCACCGATGTTCCGCTGAAAGCATTCGTGTCATCGGTCGAAAAGGAAAGCGCCCATGCGCCGGTCCGCATTCCCGGCACGGCAATCTTTTTGACCGGCGATCCTGAAACTGCACCGGCTGCGCTGCTGCATAATCTCAAACACAATCACGTCCTGCACGACAAGAACGTCATCCTGACCATCCGCACGGAAGACACGCCACGTGTCCATCCGGACAAACGCTACACGATCACCAAGGTCAGCGAACGCTTCGTCGTCGTCGAACTGCATTTCGGCTTCATGGAGACGCAGAACGTCACGCAGGCCTTGGGTTATCTGCGCCGCACCGGCTACAAGTTCGATATCATGTCGACGTCGTTCTATCTGGGTCGCCGCAAACTGGTGCCAGACCCGAAGTCGGGTATGCCCGGCTGGCAGAACAGGCTGTTCATAGCGCTTGCCGAAACGGCAGCCGACCCCTCGGATTATTTCCGGTTGCCTGCCAACCGCGTGGTCGAACTCGGCTCCCACGTCGTGATCTGACGCAGACTGTCTTCTTATATGCAACGTTCGAACGCCACCCCGACAGTCCGGGGTGGCGTTTTTGCGTCGGCACACGTTAACGTGAAACCCCGCTTGAGCAGGGCGTTAACCAAGCATCAAGGTTAATGAGTGATTATCCAGACCTGTAGCAGTGAGTTGCGTTGTGTCCGGAGTGCTGGTTTTGCGTTCAAAGAAAGTATCGCGTCGCGGTTTCTTCTTCTCATGTGAGAAATGGACATCGCCTGTCGTTTTCGGTCTGGCCGCCTGGCTTGCCCTCCCGTCCATCGCCGCCCGCGCCGATCTGGCCTCGCTGCTCGCCGGTCTGGATGCCGGGGGAGAACAATGGCGAATGGTCCTGACCAACTCACCTGCGGGCTCCGTTCACAATGCCTCGCTGGCTTTCAACGAAGCCGCTCCTGCATCTGCCCTTACCGGCTCTGGCATGATCACGCCCGATGGCCGCAAGGTCGCCTTCGTCACGTCAAAGAGCGGCAAGGAAACGACGCCCGATAGCGACCGCGTCAATCGCGGCGCCAAGAAGGGCAGGGTGGTCGCCACAGAAATGATGCAGCCGCCGAAGGCCTTTACTGCGGGCTCCGTTCTACAGCGCACCAGCATGCTGGATATAGAGCCGCTGAAACGGAAGGACCGCACCGCCTTCGTCAAGCAGAGGAAAGAAAAGGACATCGAGCTGGCGTCCTTTTATTTCCGCCGCGATGAGACGAAGAACGAACAGAACGTCTCGCCCATGGTCGCAGCGCTGATCAACAACCGTACGCCGGATGTTCTGGCCACCGCTTATGCCCCGGCAAAACCGGACTTCGCCCGCGAATCGCCCTTCGATGCCATCCTGAAAAAGCCCGAAACGGGCCGCTTCATTCCCAATATCGCCTCCGACGACCACGCCTGGGCCGCGACCCCGCTTCCGGCAGAGGTGTTTTCCGCAGCCGAACAGCAGTGCCTCGCATCCGGCATCTATTTCGAAGCGCGTGGCGAATCGGTCAAGGGCCAGGCTGCCGTCGCGCAGGTCATCCTCAACCGCGTGCGCAATCCCGCCTATCCGAAAACCATCTGTGGCGTGGTTTATCAGAACAAGGATTGGCGCAATCGCTGCCAGTTTTCCTTCGCCTGCGACAATATAAAGGATCGCATCAACTCCGAGCGTCACTGGAAGATGGCCCGTGAAGTGGCCATGGCGACCACGGCAGGCAAGATCTGGCTCACCGAAGTCGGCTCCGCCACCCACTACCATGCGGTCTATGTGCGCCCTGCCTGGGGCAAATCGATGAAAAAGGTCGGCAGAATCGGTCTTCACGTCTTCTACCGGACCTATGGCGGTGGCTGGAGCTAAGATTGCGGGCTTTTTACCGGGATAACGTCACGAAAATTGCCGATTCCGGGCAACATTGACGCCACAAATTCGCGAATATGAAGTAAGTTATTGTTTTGTATCGATAAATTTGTATTCCATGAAGCGCAGCCGGTGCCTTGACTAGCGAAGTCCCTAAAACTATGTTGCGCGCGACTTCAGAGCGGGCTGGAACAGGCTTGAAGCCCTGCCGTTTACAACTCCAAAGAGTTCTGGCAATGCCAGTATGGAGACAAAGGGTGGGGATTTGACGATGACCGGCAACCGTAACGATAGTCTGGATGAGCGCCGCAAGCGCCTGGCCGATGAGTTGGCAAAGGTGAAGACGGAGGACGACGCGGAGGCGCGGACGGAGCAGAACGCAGCGGAAAGCCGAAAAGGCTTTGCAATGGCGATAAAGCTTTCTTCCGAATTCATTTCCGCAGTGATCGTCGGCGCGATGCTGGGTTATCTTCTGGACCATTTTGCTGGCACGTCGCCGTGGGGGATGATCGTTCTTCTTCTTCTCGGTTTCTGTGCGGGCGTGCTGAACGTCCTGCGTTCCGCTGGGGTGGTGGCCAAGCCGCCGCTTCTGGAAGCTGGACTGGGGAAAGACAAGGGTGGAGAGCAGGGCGACTGATCGCTCCTTTCCATAGACAGTTAAGTGCCGTCACGCGCGGCAAAGGTAAAGAGGGCAGCCGGTGGCAAACGATCCGACGCATCAGTTCATTGTACAGCCGATCATCCCGATTGAGATCGGTGGCGTGGATTTTTCGTTCACCAACGCGTCTCTGTTCATGGTTGCCACTGTCGCTGCCGCCTCGGGTTTTCTCTATTTCGCAACGTCGAACCGCGGTCTGATTCCGACCCGCATGCAGTCGGTTGCCGAAATGTCCTATGAGTTCATCGCCTCCATGCTGCGCGAAGGTGCGGGCAAGAAAGGAATGGTCTTCTTTCCATTCGTTTTCTCGCTGTTCATGTTCGTCTTGACGGCAAACCTTCTGGGCATGTTCCCTTACTTCTTCACAGTGACGAGCCAGATCATCGTGACCTTCGCACTGTCGTGCCTCGTCATCGGTACGGTCGTTGTTTACGGTTTCTACAAGCACGGTCTGCACTTTCTCGGCATCTTTGCGCCGCAGGGTGTTCCAGCGGTTCTTCTGCCGCTTGTGTCTTCGATTGAAATCATCTCCTTCCTGTCGCGTCCGATCAGCCTTTCCGTTCGTCTCTTTGCGAACATGCTGGCCGGTCACATCACGCTGAAGGTCTTTTCGGGCTTCGTCGCCTCCATGGGTGCGCTTGGCGCGCTCGGCATTGGTGGCGCAATCCTGCCCCTCATCATGACGGTCGCAATGACCGGTCTGGAATTTCTCGTCGCCTTCCTGCAGGCATACGTCTTCGCGGTACTGACTTGCATGTACCTGAACGACGCCGTGCATGGCGGTCACTGAGAAGTAAAGTCGCTGGCCCCGGAACCGGGTGTCAAAAATAGCCGCAACAACCCATTCTAAGGAGCTTAACATGGAAGCGGAAGCAGCAAAGTACATCGGCGCAGGTCTCGCATGCCTCGGCATGGCTGGCACGTCCCTCGCTCTCGGCCGTATCTTCGGCGATTTCTTGTCGGGCGCACTGCGCAACCCGTCTGCCGCTGACAGCCAGTTCGGCCGTCTGGTATTCGGCTTCGCCGTTACGGAAGCTCTGGGCATCTTCTCGCTGCTCGTAGCTCTCCTTCTCCTGTTCGCTGTCTAATATCGGCATCAGGTATGGATCACGGCTCGCCAAGCGTGCCGTGATCCTTCGCATTTGCACTACCCCTGGAGGTGAGCATGTTCGTGACCGAGGCTTTGGCCCAGTCAGCACCGGCGACAAGTGAAACGAATACCGGAACTCCGGCTGTCGGTCAGACCGCTCCGGAAGCAACGCATACGGAAACGGGAGTGGCACATGATGCCGGTCACGCATCCGCAGTGTTTCCGCCGTTCGATCAGTCCACTTACGCATCCCAGCTTCTTTGGCTGGCCATTTCGTTCGGCCTTTTCTACGTGCTCATGAAGAAGGTCATCGTGCCGCGCGTCGGTGGAATTCTCGAAGACCGCCACGGCCGTATCGCACAGGACCTCGATGAAGCATCCCGGCTGAAGGCCGAGGCAGATGCCGCCATCGAAACCTATGAAAAAGAATTGAGCGCCGCTCGCGCCAAGGCCGGCTCCATTGCCGCTGCCGCCCGCGAAGCTGCGAAAATCAAGGCAGATGCAGATCGTGCCGCAATCGAAGCTGATCTCGCCCAAAAGGTCGCAGCAGCGGAAGCGCACATCCAGACCATCAAGCAGCAGGCCTTTGCCGATGTCGGCACCATTGCCGAGGAAACCGCGACCGCAATCGTCGATCAGCTGATCGGCACCAAGGTCAAGGAAGCGGATGCAAAGGCAGCCGTTTCAGCTGCATCTGCAGTGAAGGGAGCTTGATATGGCGTTCGATGCAACATTTTTCGCTCTCGTCGGCCTTATCCTCTTCTTCGTCCTGATCGCCTATCTCAAGGTTCCAGGCATGCTGGCAAGCTCGCTCGATGAGCGCGCTGGCAACATCAAGGAAGAGCTGGCGGAAGCCAAGCGCCTGCGCGAAGAGGCTCAGCACCTGCTGGCCGAATATCAGCGCAAGCGCAAGGAAGCAGAAGCAGACGCTGCCAACATCATCGCGGCTGCCGAACGCGAGGCTGCTGCGCTGACGGCAGAAGCCAAGCTCAAGACGGAAGAATTCGTCGCCCGCCGCAACGCCCTGTCGGAACAGAAGATCAAACAGGCTGAAACCGACGCTATCGGTGCCGTTCGCGCTGCCGCCGTCGATCTCGCCATTGCCGCGTCCGAAAAGCTCATTGCTGAAAAGACGACAGCTTCTGCGAAAACTAAGCTTTTCAACGCTGCCGTAAGCGACGTTAAGACACGTCTTAACTAACAGCATCGCTTATCCCAGGATTTTCAAGACCCCGCTGAGCAATCGGCGGGGTTTTTCGTTTGCCGACTTGGCAGGAGGAGCCTGGTAGGAGGCAGCGGCTAAAAGCCACGGCACGCGTTGCCACATTGATTATTACGTACAAGTAAAATTTAATAAAATGTCAAGGATGTGGGTGCAATATATCCATCATATCCAGCCCTCCTATATTTGCATAATGGTGCTGTCGCGTTGTTTATCTATTCGCTCCAAGTTTTGGGCGAAGAAATACTATGCGACATATGATTGTATTTTCCACATCGAGGAACCGTTATGAAACTATCCATTGGTGTTGTTCTTGCTGGCCTCTCGGGGGTGATGTTGCTCGTCGCAGGCGTGCAGGGAAGCTTCTCCATTGCCTCCCTCAACCAGATCCGAGGCGGGATCGACACCATCGTGGGTGATCGCGTTCCATCCTTCATCATGTTGGGGAAGATAAACGGTGAGGTCGGCAATATCCGCAATGCGCAGAGCTCGATGGTGATGGCGACGCCGGATAGCTGGCCGCAATTCGAATCGCAAATTCAGGCATCGCGCGCGACGCTGGCGTCCGACTTTCGCGAATACCAGACCTACTTGGTGGACGAAGCGGACAAGAAGCATTTCGCGGCTTTTGACGAGAAGTGGAAAGAGTCTGAAGCACGCTGGAATGACGTGAAGGTCATGTTGACGGCAGGAAAGATCGCCGAGGCACAGGCAAGCTTCGTAGGCAACGCGCTGGTGGCTTATGATGAGGCCAAGACCGTGCTGCATGCGGCCGTCGACGATATGGAAGGTGATGTGCGCGGCGAGGGTGACGCAACAACGCAGATCGCAGAATCTGCTGCGACGCTCAACTACATCTCTCTGGGACTTGCCCTTGCCGTCGGTGTGGGCGCAGTTCTCGTTGGCTATTTTCACATCGCCAGACCACTGGGACGGATGACGGGGGTCATGCGTCGCCTGTCCGACGGCGATACGGACATCATCATTCCTGCGCGCGGGCGCAAAGACGAGGTCGGCGCCATGGCCGAGGCTGTCGAGGTTTTCCGTCGCGCCGCGATCGAAAACAGAAGACTGGAAGCTGAGGCCGAAACCAACCGCAAGCAGGCAGAGATCGAGCGTCTTGCTGCGCAAGAGAAGGCAGAGGCCGATGCACAGGAAAGACTGAGGATCGCCACGTCAGGATTGGCGGATGGTTTGCACCGTCTCGCATCGGGCGATCTCGCCTTCCAGATCGATGATGTCTTTGCCCCGGATTTCGAACAGCTGCGCCACGATTTCAATCGGTCGCTCAAGCAGTTGGGCGCGACACTGTCGGAAATCTCCCATTCCATCGATGCCATGAACAATGGCACGCGGGAAATCGCCGAGGGTTCGGTCGACCTGTCGAAGCGCACGGAACAGCAGGCTGCCACATTGGAAGAAACGGCTGCCGCTCTCGACGAGATCACTGTCAATGTCGCCAACTCCACCAAGCGCGTGCAGGAGGCAAGACGTGCGGCCACGGAAGCCAACCATGCAGCGAAGATGTCGGGCGACGTCGTTGCCACCGCTGTCGATGCCATGCACCGTATCGAGCAATCGTCAGGCCAGATTTCCAACATCATCGTCGTGATCGATGAGATCGCTTTCCAGACCAATCTTCTGGCGCTGAACGCGGGTGTCGAAGCGGCACGCGCGGGCGAAGCCGGCAAGGGCTTTGCTGTCGTTGCCCAGGAAGTGCGGGAACTGGCCCAGCGTTCCGCCAAGGCCGCCAAGGAAATCAAGGAACTGATCGGCAAGTCGTCGGCAGAGGTGGAAAACGGCGTCAATCTCGTGCGGCAGACGGGTGACGCCTTGAAGACGATCGGAAGTCATGTAACCGTCATGAACGAGCACATGGGCGCGATTGCCTCTTCTGCGCAAGAACAGTCGACCGGTCTGGCTGAACTCAACAACTCCGTCAACCAGATGGACCAGACCACTCAGCAGAATGCGGCGATGGTGGAAGAAACGACATCGGCCACATCGGCTCTGGCCAGCGAAAGCGAAAAGCTGCGCAGGCTCCTCCAGCAATTCCAGCTCTCTCATGGCGGTTCGCAGTCGAGCGACTACGATGCTTATGAAATGCGGCGCGCTGGCTAGAAAGTTTCCGTTCAGGAAAGAAATGCTCTGATTATTCTATCCGCATGGGTCGGAAGCTCATGCGGTGCAGCGGGCAGGGGCCGTGGGCCTCGATGGCGCGCAGATGGGTCGGCGTGCCGTAACCCGCATGCGCCTCGAAGCCATAGGCCGGATGGATCAATCCTGCTCTTTCCATCATCCGGTCACGGGTAACCTTGGCGACGATGGAGGCTGCGGCAATCGACACGGAACGCGCATCACCCTTGATGACGGCTTTGCCGGCGCAGAGGATGCCGGGGGGAATATCGCGGCCGTCGGCCAGCACGAGCTGTGGCGTGATGTGAAGACCCAGCACGGCACGGCGCATGGCATCCAGGCTGGCGCGCAGAATATTCATGCCGTCGATGAGGACGGGGCCGGATGAGGCGATGGAGACGACCGATGTTTCCAGGATTTTCGCAAACAGAAACTCGCGTCGTGCCTTCGAAAGTTTTTTGGAATCGTTCAGACCGTCTGGAATATTGTCGGGATCGAGAATGACCGCGGCGGCCACGACGGGTCCCGCCAGCGGACCCCGCCCGGCTTCATCCGTACCGGCCACGGGCCACTCGCCACGTCTTTTCGCCTCCAGCTCCAGACTGAAATCTGGGCCCGTGTCGATCAGGTCGAAGAGGGCAGGAGAATCGGATGCTGTGCGTTGCTTCATTGGGCGAAACTGGCACAGGCAACCGATCTCCTGCAAGCCCCCGGTCGCAGAGTGTGCAACAGCCCAAGGGGTGGAGGGCTGTTGCGTGAGGTCTCATGACCTCCAGCTCTTTCGATCGGGGCGAAAAGAGCTGGAACCCCTGCGAGGCGGCAGACACCGGGGGCATGTAACCCGTAGCGTAGGGCATAGACGCTATGGGTATTTCTGAACATCGGCATGAACCGCAAGCGCGTTTCGGGCCGATGTTATTGAGTGGCAGGAACGATTGTCCCTCGTTCCACCAAAATTCTTGGGCAATAACCCAGCTTCATCACAGCAAAGATAGCTGTACGCCTGCACCTCCCGGTGCAGTGAAGAGATCATCGCGAAGCTGAATGCCACGACGGATGAGCCCCAGCCTCTTGGTCGTCATTTCGAAACGCCGTCCAATCTGCCAGGCGTAGGGACCGGCACCCTTCATCCGCTTGCCGAACTCGGCATCGTAATCCTTGCCATCGCGCATGGAGCGCACCAGCGACATGACGTGCTGATAGCGGTGCGGATAGTTGCGCAGCAGCCATTCGCGAAACAGCGGGCTGACCTCGAGCGGCAGACGCAGCAGCACATAGGATGCCTCTGTCGCCCCAGCCGCCTTTCCAGCCTCCAGCACCCGTTCGATTTCGTGATCGTTTAGCGCCGGAATGACGGGTGCCATCATCACGGCCACGGGAATGCCCGCATCCGTGAGCGTCTTGATGGCCTCCAGTCGCTTCGTTGGCGTGGATGCGCGCGGTTCCATGCTGCGGGCGAGCTTGCGGTCCAGCGTGGTCACCGAAATCCCGACCTTCACCAGCCCTTTTGCAGCCATGGGACCCAAAATATCGATATCGCGGGTAATAAGCCCCGACTTGGTGACGATGGCGACTGGATGCTCAGCCTTTTCAAGCACCTCGAGAATCTGCCGCATGATGCGCCATTCCCGCTCGATCGGCTGGTATGGGTCGGTATTGGTGCCGATGGCAATCACCCGCGCCTTATATCCCGGCTTGCCCAGTTCCCGTTCCAGAAGCTTTGCAGCATCCGGTTTGGCAAACAGCTTGGCCTCGAAATCCAGCCCTGCCGAAAGCCCCATATAGCTGTGGCTCGGTCTTGCGAAACAATAGATGCAGCCATGCTCGCAACCGCGATAGGGATTGATGGACCGGTCGAAGGGAATATCCGGCGAATCATTGCGGGTGATGATCGTGCGCGGTTTTTCCACCTGCACTTCGGTGCGAAATTCCGGCAGTTCCTCGATGATCTGCCAACCATCATCCACAGGCTCATGCTGCAGGGGCTCGAAGCGCCCGCCGGGATTGATGCCCGCACCACGCCCACGACGACGGTCGATCTCGATCCGCAGACCGGATGCATCGGCCAGCGCATTGGCAATATCTGGCGTATGGCCCGGCTGGAAGGCAGCCTGCCCGGAAAGCACATGTTGTCTCATCTGGATGCTCCTGACCGGCATGAAACCGGCTTGGTGGATGAGGAGATTCTTAGCCCAACGATGAGAACAATACAAGAACAAAATGCCGAAACACGCGATAGCTATTTCTTTTGCATTGCGGTAGGAATTTTGTGGATGAAATGTTGTAGGAAGAGCTTCTTCTCTCGCTCGTAACGGATCACAAGCTGATAGACATATGCTGACAGTCATCATGGAATGCCGGGATCAGGAGCCGGAGCTTGCTCACACCCTCTCCACGCTCGTTTCGGGCGCTGTGGAAGGGCTGATCAGTGACGTCATCGTGCTGGATCACGCCTCCAGCGATGGTTCCTCACGCGTCGCGGAAGCTGCCGGTTGCCGATTTCATACGGAATGGGACATCCGGGATATCGTCGCCTCTGCGCGCGGCGAGTGGATTTTGATGATGGAGCCGGGCAGCCGCCCGCAAAGCGGCTGGATCGAGGATATCAGCGAATATACGGCGCTGAACAAGGTGCCAGCCCGCTTTGCGCCTTCTCGGCATTATCGGCCATCGTTTCTGTCGCGTTTCATTTGCCGCAGACCGCCATTGGAATACGGCCTGTTGCTGCGCAAGGACGAGGCCCTGTCGATTGCCAAATCCGGCATGCCGCTCGATCATTTTCCGAAATCGCAGAAAACCCGCCGCCTCAGCGCCGAGCTTATACCTTCCTGGGTGCTGCGCGCTGCGCGGTAATTACCCTTGCGCCTTGCCGCGCTTCAGATGCTCATCCAGACGCGGCATGATTTCCACGAAATTGCAGGGCATGTGGCGGTAATCCAGCTGTGCCTTCAAGATGCCGTCCCACGCGTCCTTGCAGGCACCGGGAGAGCCGGGCAGCACGAAGACGAAGGTGGAGTTGATGAGCCCCGCCGTTGCGCGTGACTGGATGGTGGATGTGTTGATCTTGTCATAGGAAATGCGGTGGAACACGGCGGAAAAGCCATCCATGCGCTTTTCGAACAGGGGTTCCAGCGCGTCGGGCGTCACATCGCGTCCGGTAAAGCCTGTGCCGCCGGTGGTAATCACCACATCGATTTCGTCCGACAGCGTCCAGGCGCGCACCTGTGTCTCGATGGCCGCCTTGTCATCCGCCACGATAGCGCGATCCACCAGCAGATGGCCCGCCTCTGCAATGCGGGCAACCAGCGTATCGCCGGATTTGTCATCCGCCAGCGTGCGCGTGTCGGAGACAGTCAGCACCGCGATGCCGACGGGAATAAACGCTCTTTCAGCACTCATTTCAAAAGTCCGCCTATTGTTTTCGTTGCCTGAATATACCAGCCGGGACGTTGCTGGCGAAGGTGGCTGGCCGCAGATTCGGCATCATCCGCCGTGGCGAAGAGCCCGAAGCAGGTCGCACCGGAGCCGGACATACGCACGAGCGATGCACCCGCACGCCTCAGCAGATCAGAGACCTCGGCAATGTCAGGCAACACAGCGCGCGCTGGCGGTTCGAGATCGTTGCGGCTTTGCTGGATGAATTCTATCCAGTCCCGCGCACCGCGTTCTCCAAGCGGTGGATTATTCTTGTTCGTCAAGCGTTTGAAGACCTCGGGTGTCGAAACACCCTTCAGCGGATTGACGAGAACGAGCGGCATTGAAGGCATATCGTCAAGCATGGTGATGTCTTCACCGATCCCGCGCGCCATCAGCGGCTGGCTGGCCAGGCACATCGGCACATCCGCCCCCAGTGTCAGCGCCAACGCCTCAAGCGTTCCGGGCGCGAGCGTAATATCCCAATGGCCGCACAATCCCCGCAGCGTGGCGGCTGCATCCGCAGAACCGCCACCTATACCCGAGGACACCGGCAGGTTCTTCTCCAGATGAATGGCAACCGGTCGGGTTTCGGTTTCAGCGGCCTTCCGCAACCCATCGCGCGCTTTCAGCACGAGATTGCCACCGGCATCCCCTTGCTGGAGAATGTCGGCAAATGGCCCTGAGATCGAAAACCCATCCTCCGGCGCATCCTTGATGCGGATGACATCTCCCGCCTTGGTAAAGGTCACCAGAGATTCGAGCAGATGGTATCCATCTGCCCGCTGTCCGATCACATGCAGTGCCAGATTGATCTTGGCGGGAGCGGCCTCAATTGTCTCAACCGCTCCGGCAGGCTCATGCGAGAGCATAATACGTCAGGATTTCTTGTCCGGGGCAGGGGCAGGTGCCACGGGTGGTGGTGGGGCCTGATCTTTCTTGGCGGTGTTCTGAGCGTCCTTTTCCAGAGGCGGCAGGCCGTTGGCGATCTTTTCCTTGACCTTGGACTTGTCGACATCGTCGCTCTCGCCGATCAGCGCGCGGTTCCACTGGTAGACCGCCTCGATCTTGCGACCGACACGCCAGTAGGCATCACCCAGATGGTCGTTAATCGTCGGATCACCGGCGCGCAGCTCGATGGCGCGTTCCAGCTCCGTCACCGCCTCATCGAAGGCACCGAGGCGGAAATGCGCCCAGCCGAGCGAATCAACGATATAACCGTCATTCGGGCGAAGTTCGACAGCGCGGCGGATCATTTCGATCCCCTCATCAAGGTTGATGTTTCGGTCCACCCAGGAATAGCCCAGATAGTTCAGCACCTGCGGCTGGTCCGGGTTCAGCTCCAGCGCCCGCTTGAAATCAGGCTCTGCCTTGTCCCACTGCTTCAGACGCTCGTAGGCGATGGCGCGCTGGAAGAAGATCGTCCAGTCCGTCTTTTTCGGCACGGCACCGATGACCTCGACCGCCTTGTCGTAGTTGGCGGCCATCGCCGCATAGTCCTTGGCGTCGGACAGAACCGAACCATAAGCAAGGTAGGACCGGATATCGGAAGGATCGGATTCCAGTAGGGACTTCAGGTGCTTGCGCGCCTCTTCCACCTTGTCGGTCTGCGCCAGCGTCAGGCCCAGCTGCAATTCGGAAATGCGGTGCATCGGCGAATCCGCAGGCACTTCGCGATAAAACGCAATGGCGCGGTCCGGCTGCTTCTGCGCCTCGGCAAGGCCACCAAGAAGGATGAGCGTATCAGCGCTTTTCGGGTCGAGCGCGCGTGATGTCTGAAGGTAAAGCGTGACAATTTCCTCGGCACCTTCGCGGTTCAGCGCACCGGCAATGGAGAACATCACGGCGGCGGCACCCTCGATGGGCGTCTCAACCTGCTGCTCCGGCTTCTCGCCTTTTTCAATGCTTTGTCGCAAAGCCTTCAGCGGCGCATAATTCGGCGCGAACGTATCGCCCACGGAAATCGTGTCGAGCGCCTTTTGCTTGTTGCCAGCCTTGGCTTCCAGCCGCGCCAGCGCCATCACCGCGCGCATATAGGTGTCGGTTGCGGTCGCGCCACCTTCACGGTCGGTCACCGCGTCGTTGAGGTTTTTGCGCGCGGCTTCCGTGTTGCCGGTCACCAGTGCAATGGCTCCGGCGTGGTACTTCTGGAAGATCGAAATCCAGCCCGGTCCCTTCATGTTGTTGACCAGCGTCAGGGCTTCCTTACCCTTGCCGGCACCGGCGCGCGCCCATGCGGTCAACAGCGTGTTGACCATGCGGTCCAGATCATTCGGGCCGCTGTATTTCAGGATTTTTTCCGCGCTGGAAAATTCCTTGTGCTTGATGGCGGCCAGCGCACGAACGATGGTCGTAACGCGTTCCACGGAGGAATCGTCCTTCAGGCTGTCGGCGATCTTCGCGCCTGCCTCGAAGTCGCCGCTCAGCAATTGCGCGATCATCAGGCGCTGGCGTATCTCCACGTTCGCCGTGTCGAACTCCAACGCTTTCTGGTAGAGCGTAATCGCGGTGGCGAAATCCTGATCCACATCCGCAGTGCGGGCTGCCAGAAACGCGCCCGAGAAGGTGTTGACCTTTGCTGGATCGAAGGTCACGGTCTCGGCGGCCTTGTCTGCTGGCTTCGTCTCGGCAAAGGCAGGCGCAGAGCCTGCACCGATGGAAAGGGCGGCAATGAAGGCCGCGCCGCAGAGAAGACGAAATGCTGGTTTGCGCCGCATGAAGGAACCTTTGCTTTTGTGCATCTGCACCGAAAAATCAGTTTCCTGCCTTACAGTTCGGGGCAAAGCAGCTGCACCGGAACGCTGTAACGCTTGAATTGGACCGTTGTGCCTGAACCGGAATCAGTTCACGCAATCACACACCACGTCACGACAGAATGGCTTTTTTGGAGCAAGCCTGCAACAAAATCTGCCGGTGATTTTGGATTCGTGATTTGTCGGCATCGCGGTTATTCCACGATGCCTGAAAAGCGTTCAGTTCACGCGCTCGATGCAGAAGTCGATGACTTCCATGAGGGCTTTCTTCCACGGGCTTTGCGGCAAAGGTGCCAGCGCATCACGCGCAATGGTGCCGTAGTGGTTGGCGCGGGTGATCGTATCGGCCAAGCCATTGTATTTTTTGATCAGGCCGAGCGCCGTTTCCAGATTTTCATCTGTGCTTTCGCCCTGCTCGATGGCGCGTTTCCAGAACTCGCGCTCCTCCGCCGTGCCGCGACGATAGGACAGAATGACCGGCAGCGTGATCTTGCCTTCGCGGAAATCATCGCCGGTGTTCTTGCCGAGATCAGCGGATTTGCCGCCGTAATCCAGCACGTCGTCCACCAGCTGGAAGGCGAGACCGAGATTCATGCCGTAGGATTTCAGCGCGCTGCGGGTCGCCTTGTCCGTCTTGGCAACGATGGGGCCGACTTCGGCGGCGGCGGCAAACAGCGCTGCCGTCTTGGCGCGGATGACCTGAAGATAATCGTCCTCGGTCGTTTCCATGTTCTTGGCAACGGAAAGCTGAAGAACCTCGCCCTCGGCAATGACGGAAGCGGCAGTGGACAGCACATCCAGCGCATCCAGCGAGCCGACATCCACCATCATGCGGAAGGCTTGGCCCAGCAGGAAATCACCGACCAGAACACTCGCCTGATTGCCCCAGATGGTGCGGGCTGTGGATTTTCCACGGCGCAAGTCACTCTCGTCCACCACGTCATCATGCAGCAGCGTTGCCGTGTGCATAAATTCCACGCTGGTCGCCAGCTTGATGTGATGGTCGCCCTGATAGTTGAACATGGCAGCGGATGCGAGCGTCAGCATCGGCCGCAGGCGCTTTCCACCCGAGGAGATCAGATGGTTGGCCACTTCGGGTATCATCTGGACATCCGAACCCGCTTTGGAAAGAATAAGCTGGTTAACCCTTTCCATATCTGGACGGGTCAGGTCGACAAGCGGCTTGACGGATGCGAGTTTGTTTTTGCTTTCTTCAAGCGGTATGACGACGCCCAACGGACCGGACTCCTGTTCGATATTGGGGCCGACAATAGAAAGCGGCGGTGCAAGCGGCAAGGGGCGAATTGCCTCACACCGTTCAAAAAGATGGGATTTGGGGTGGAAACTGACCTATGCGTGAACTGATCCGTACCAACGACGCCGTTCTGCTGTCCTTTGCGCAGAGCCTGATGAAGGATGCCGGCATTCACAGCCTCATCGCCGATCAGGGAATGAGCATTCTCGAGGGATCGCTCGGGCTTCTGCCCCGCCGCTTTCTGGTGGAGGAAGAGCGCGGCGACGAGGCCCGCCGCATCCTGACCGATGCCGGACTGGCAGACGAGTTGCGCGAAGACAAGGCCTGAGCGCCATGGCAACCACCGTCTTCGAAACCGTCGACGCGTTTCATCGCGGCCGCTTCGAGATTTTGCAGCCAAAGGGCAGGGGCCACAGGGCGGGCATGGACGCCATGCTGCTGGCCTCTCTGGTCGTGGATGACACTGCCTGCCGCATCGCCGATCTGGGAGCAGGTGCCGGTGCCGCAGGCATGGCGGTGGCCTCGCGTCTGGAAAAGGCTGAGGTCACGCTGTTCGAGTTTTCGCCTGAAATGGCCGATTTCGCTGAGCGCAGCCTTCAACTTACCGCCAACAAGGCTTTTGCGGACCGCGTTTACGTCAGACAAGCGGATGTCACGCTGCGTGCCGATGCCCGCAGGCAGGCAGGGCTGCTGGACAACCATTTCCACCACGTCATCATGAACCCGCCTTATAATGACGCAGGCGACCGCAAGACGCCGGACGCGCTGAAAGCCACCGCCCACGCCATGACGGACGATCTCTTCGAGAACTGGCTCAGAACCGCCGCCGCGATCCTTATCCCCGGCGGCCAACTCTCCCTCATCGCCCGCCCGCAATCCATCTCCGACATCATCACCGCCTGCGGGCGCCGCTTCGGCGGTCTGGAAATCACCCTCATCCACCCAAGATCCGGCGAAGACGCCGTCCGCATGCTCGTCACCGCCATCAAAGGCTCCCGCGCAAGGCTGACGTTTCGCGCACCGCTGACGATGCATGAGAACGATAGTCATGCGTTCTTGCCGATGGTGGATGATTTGAGCAATGGGCGGGTGGGGTATGAGCGGAATGACGCAAATACGCTGGGCAAGAGGCAGCAAGCCTCATCATGAGTTACGTAGCTCAACTGCGGAATCGCCTCCGCAGTTGTCGACCTAGAGCTGGGGATCAACGGTAGCAGCCCTCATCCTGAGGTGCGGAGGCAAAGCCGGAGCCTCGAAGGACGAGGGTCGCGGGCTGCTTTGCTCAAATGGGCGAAAATCCCATAGTTTTCAGTGTTGAATTGCTTCTGCAGACACAGCAAACTTCCCGCTATGGAAGTAACCGTCTATATCGTTCGTTGTTGCGATGGATCATATTATACCGGACTGACCAAGCAGTCCGTTGAAGCCCGTGTGTGGGAACACAACGCCGGTATTTATGATGGCTACACCTCCAAACGACGCCCCGTGGAGCTGGTGTTTACCGAAACCTACGATCGCATTGTCGATGCCATTGAGCGGGAGCGCCAAATCAAGGGCTGGTCCCGGCGCAAGAAGGAAGCTTTGATCGCGATGGCCTATGAAACACTGCCGGAGCTTTCGCGCAGGGGGCCTGCGGTCGCCAAGCAGTCAGCCTAAACCAGTGGCCGCCCCCGATGGTTCGAGGCTCCGCCCTCCGGGACTGCGCACCTCACCATGAGGGCGGGGGAGACGCTGTAGCATCTTAATCGGCTTCCAACCACCCGCAGCCCCCGCCCTTCGAGGCTCCTGCGGGGCACCTCTCCTTCGGCAAGCTCAGGATGATGGGTGAGGGCCGCTACCGTTGTGGAACCATCACTAGAACTCCGCGGAAACCGCGGAAACTTAAGTAATACGCATCGCGTGAAGTCGAGCTACAGGCGCAACGTAGAAACCCTCACTCCGGGCCTGCCGAAGAAGAGGTATTCCCTGAGCCGGGCTCGACGCAGCAACCCTCATCCTGAGGTGCGGAGGCGAAGCCGGAGCCTCGAAGGACGAGGGTTGCGGCAAGTTGCATAATACAGTTCAAGCCCCCACCCACCCACTCCTCACCAAATTATCAGCACCCCCACCATTGTCTTTGCCCCCGCCATACCCACATCGGTTCACACGAACGAATGACTGACAATGAGGACGACATGGCCGGAATTTTGAAGCGACTGGTGCCCAAGCGGTTTCGCAAGACGGAGCTGATCATTCCCGTGGTGCGCATGCATGGCGCGATCATGGCGGGCGGCAGTCAGTTTCGTCCGGCGCTCAATCTGGCCTCTTACGCGCCTTTGCTGGACAAGGCGTTCGGCATGAAGGAAGCACCCGTCGTTGCCATTACGCTCAATTCGCCCGGCGGTTCGCCGGTCCAGTCGCGGATGATCTACAATCGCATCCGCCAGTTGGCCGAGGAGAAGAACAAGAAGGTTCTGATCTTCGTGGAAGATGTGGCGGCATCCGGCGGCTACATGATTGCGCTCGCCGGCGATGAGATCATTGCCGACCCAACCTCCATCGTCGGCTCCATCGGCGTCGTCTCCGGCGGCTTCGGTTTTCCCGAGATGCTCAAAAAGATCGGCGTCGAGCGGCGCGTTTATACGGCAGGCCAGAACAAGGCGATTCTCGATCCCTTCCAGCCTGAGAAAGAAGGCGATATCGAATATCTGAAATCGCTCCAGCTCGAAATCCACAATGTTTTCATCGACATGGTCAAGCAGCGCCGCGGCTCAAAGTTAAAGGCCGATCCGGCGATCTTCTCCGGCCTGTTCTGGACCGGCATGCGCGGCCTCGACCTCGGCCTCATCGATGGTCTGGGTGACATGCGCGATGTGCTGCGTCGCCGTTACGGCGACAAGGTCAAGCTTCAGCTGGTCAGCGGTGCGCGCAATTTCTTCGGCAAGAAACTGCCGGGTGTCGATCTCCACGCCCAGTCGATTGCCGCATCCGCCGCCTCGGGGCTTGCGGAAGTGGCGGAAGAAAAGGCATTGTGGGCGCGTTACGGATTTTGATGGACAAACGATAGATGGCCCAATTGATAACCATCGCCCTGCTCGTTTTCGGGGCGATCATCCTTTACAAGCGTTTCGTGAAAGACGCTGAAAAACTGTCCGCCAAATCCAAACGGCAGGAAAAAGAGCGCGAAACCGGCGCCACCGGCACGCTGATCAAAGACCCAACGACGGGTGAATACCGCGTGAAAAAGGAAGACGAAGTCTGATTAGACCTCAAGCGGCTGGCCTACCAGCCGCCACCTCCGCCGCCACCACCCCCAGACCCAGACGAACCGCCGCCACCGGAAAAGCTGGAGGAGGAAGACGAGCTCGTCTGCTGCGGAATGGTAGACGCAATCGTTGATGCCATGGATGACGAGAAACCGCCAATCCTCTCTCCGAAATTGTTGTAATTGCCGCTGTACCAGTTAGGCGCGTAGGCTCCGGCAGCAGCACCCGCCGCTGCGCTGGCAAGCCATGTCTCGAACGCCGCACTCCATGGCTTTTCCACGCCCAACGCCACCGCGTATGGCAATAGCGTCTCGAAATGCTGCGGCGACATCGCCGGTGCGCCCTGCATGTTCATCCGGTCTTTTTCGGCCACGGTCAGGTATAGGCGCAGTCCTTCTATGCCGTCCATCAGCTTGCGCCCCAGCGGCGTCGGCGCGCCCATGAGCATCAGGAATAGAACGTTGGTTGCGATGATACCGGCAACGGACATGATCGCTGGAATGTGCAGCGCCTCGAGTGTTTTCAGCGAGACCACGCTAATCGCACCGCCAATACCAGAGATCAGCATTGACCCCACCAGCGCGAGCACTACGATCATGCCTATGCGCTTGAGCAGAGAGCCACCACGCGTCAACGACTTCCCGAATAGGAGTGCAAAAATCGTTCCGACAAAGGACATGATGCCGATAACGAACATCGTAACAAGCGCTTCAGGCTCGAAATTGCCGAAGACGACAACGGCGAAGACGACGATGATGGACAGGGCAACGCCCAGCGCAATAAAACCGGAATTCGCATGGTAATATTTGCCGCTATGTTCCGTTTCGATCGCTTTGCGGAAAGCATTGCCGAGCGATACGACCCGTGATCCATTTTTCTTGTTGATCTCGAATGCGAGACTCGGCTCATCGACCGTGTTGATGATCTTTGCCTCGCCCGCCTGTAACTTTTCCTTTATCGGCTTTTCGGTGCGGCGAATGACGAGCGAACTCTTCAAATCCTCCAGCACGACATAGCCCTTGACCGCAAGGTCGAGGGCGGCGGCGGAAAAGGCCGTCCAGCCATTTTCGGAAAATCCGTGATTATCAACATAGTTGACGAGCGCAGGCGACAACCCCTCCGGCGCATCCCAACGCGGCACGATGATGCCTTTGGCGGGGTCGCGGCCAACGGCTGACCAGGCCCGGTAATAATAAAGCAGGATGAGAATGAAGCCGGAAACACCCAGCACCGAGCCCAGATGGTCCTGCCACCACCAGCTCCGCTCCTGCGCCGCCGACGGCGCATCGATCGCACCCTTCGGCAGCTTCACAGCAACCGTCATGCCTTCGCCCTGATAGAAGGGGCGCGTCGAGGCGAAGAAGACTTCGTTACCCTCCGTCATTATGCGTGCGTCCTTGCCCTTCGCACCGAGAGGTCCGGTGAAAACGGCGGTGTCGGTTGGTGTCACACCTTGCGGCAGCGAAACGGTGGCCGAGATATCGCGCATGGCAAATTGCCAGCCATTGCCGGTTACGTTCCACGTCAGCTCGTCATAGGTGTCGAAATAGCGGATTTGCCGGTCGGTGGTGTAGGTAATCTGGAAGACATGATCGCCGGTGGGCAGGAACCGGTCGGCATTGCCGGTATAGATACGGATGCCGCCATCGATGCTTTCGGTGCGCCAGTCCTCCGGCGAGCCATCGCGCTCCACGGAGAGAACCTTGAAGCCGACCTTGGTGCGGTTGCCATTCTTGTCCAGCGCATAGAGCGGAAAGTCGCGGAAAATGCCGCGCTTGATCCGGTCGCCCTCGGCCCGCGCGGTAATCGTCTCCGTCACCGTCAGCTCGCCGCTTTTGGCGACATCCACCACCGAATGGTAGGAGCTGATGAACTCCTCAGCCGCCGCGGGCAGGGCCGCAAGCATGAAGACGAAAAGTGCGAGACATCTTGCAGCAATGGTCTTCACGGGCGGCCCTTTCTGACGTTCAGTCCTGTCCGGTTTCGCGGTAGCTGACACCCAGCGAGGCCAGCGCCTTCCAGTAACCGGGGTAGGTCTTGCCCACGCAAACCGGGTTCTGAATGGCGATGCCACCGGTTTTCAAACCCGCCAGCGCAAAGCTCATGGCTATGCGGTGATCGTGGAACGTGTCGATAGAGGCAGAGACCGTCTGCCCCGCCAGCGCTGGATCGGCATGCACGATCAGATCGTCACCGTCCTCTTCCGCCAGTCCTGCGCGAATGCCATTGAGGCCGAGCGACAGCGCACGAATACGGTCACACTCCTTCACCCGCAGATTGGCAATGCCCACGAAGCGCACCCGCGTGGTGTTGTAGGCGGCCAGCACGGCAATGGTGGGAATGGCGTCCTGCATCTGGCTGCCATCGATTTCGGCAGGCAGATGAGGGAACTGCGCCATCACGGCATAGGCCTTGGCATCCGGCTGGGTGAAGGCATCCGCAGGCGTGCCGATATCTATCTGGCCGCCCGTCAGCAGTTCCGCACCCCACAGATAGGTGGCGGCGGAGGCATCCGGCTCGATGTGGAAATCGGTCGCCTTATAGCCGGTCGGGTGCACGCGCCAGATGGCGTTGCTCACCCGCTCCACCTTGGCGCCGAAGGCTTCCATGGCAGACACTGTGAGATCGATATAACCCTTCGCGCCGATATCTTCACCCGCCAGAACAATGTCCAGCGGCTGTGCGCCACAAGGTGCTGCCATCAGCAGCGCCGACACATACTGGCTGGAAAGATTGGCGTCGATGGTGACGCTGTCCTTGGTGAAACCCT
The DNA here is from genome assembly GCF_001422245.1 of Rhizobium sp. Leaf262. Taxonomy (GTDB): domain Bacteria; phylum Pseudomonadota; class Alphaproteobacteria; order Rhizobiales; family Rhizobiaceae; genus Agrobacterium. The sequence continues at coordinate 6,280 of NZ_LMMM01000012.1, read as the reverse complement.
GTCCGTTGCCCTTCACCATTACCGGCGGGCAACCCGTTGCCGCTTCCGCTTCGATGCCGAGCGCGTTCAGCGCCTCCACCAGCGGCTGAATGGGGCGCTTGCGCATATGCTCATCGCCATCCACCACGACAGTGCCGTTAACGGAGGCAACCGCTGCCGTCAGAAACCGCGTCGCGGTTCCAGCATTGCCGAGGAAAAGCGGCTTGGCTGGTGCGCTCAGCACGCCATTGCTTTCCACTACGAAACTTGTCGCATCCGGTTCCGTCACCGTCACGCCCATGGCGCGCAGCGCTTCGGCCATATAGAGCGTATCATCGCTTTTCAGCGCGCCGGTCAAAAGGCTTTTGCCCTTGGCAAGACCCGCCAGCAGCAACACGCGGTTGGTAATGGATTTGGAACCGGGCGGTTCCACCTTGCCGGACAGCGGATGGTTGGGCGGTGTAATGGTCAGTTCAATCATGGCTTTATCGTTTTCTCAACCAGCCGGGGCCGGTTCTTTGGCTCAGAATTTCACGGAAGGAACGGCGCGGTCCGCCTCGTTGGTGATCTCGAAAAACGGCGCTTTGGCAAAGCCGAAATTGCGCGCCACGAGGTTGGAAGGGAAGCTCTCAACCTTCACATTCAGGTCGCGTGCCGAACCATTGTAATAGCGCCGCGACATCTGGATTTCGCCCTCGAGCGTCTCCAGCGATGCCTGCAATTCCAGAAAGCCCTGATTAGCCTTGAGGTCGGGATAGGCTTCCGCCAGCGCAAACAGCTTGCCCAGCGCCTGGCTCAGCAACCCTTCCGCCTGCGCACGTCCCTCGACATCACCCGCAGGCACGGCCTGAGCGCGGTTGCGCATGGCCACCACCTCTTCAAAGGTGCTTTTCTCGTGCGCCGCGTAGCCCTTCACGGTTTCGATCAGGTTGGGAATGAGATCGGCGCGGCGCTTCAACTGCACGTCGATGCCGGACCAAGCCTCTTCCTTCATCTGCCGCGCGGTGACGAGGCCGTTATAGATGAAGACGACATAGACGGCGATTGCCGCGATGATTGCCAGTGCGATATACATGTCCCAGTCCCCCTCATGAAACCTTATGGTCTGGCCGGACGATAGTCGTTCCGGCCCGCCCTGTCATCGCCTGTCAAAACAACGCGTCAGGCTGCGTCCTTATTCCAGTTCGCGCCACCCGCATCCGTCATCAGGAAGGCCTCGCCGCATGCCTTGGACAGCGTGCGAACGCGCAGGATGTAGCTCTGCCGCTCTGTCACGGAAATCACGCCGCGCGCATCCAGCAGGTTGAAAACGTGGCTCGCCTTGATGCACTGGTCATAGGCCGGAAACACGCATTTGTGCAGCATCTGGTTGGCGTTATCACCCGGCGCACCGGCATCCAGCAGTGCCTTGCATTCTTTCTCGGCATCGATGAAGTGGCGGTGCAGCATGGCGGTATCGGCATATTCGAAGTTATGGCGGGAATATTCCTGCTCGGCCTGCAGGAAAACATCGCCGTAGGAAATCTTCTCGTCACCTTCGCGGCCATTGAAGTTCAGGTCGTACACATTGTCCACGCCCTGCACATACATGGCCAGCCGCTCAAGACCATAGGTCAACTCACCGGCAACCGGCGAGCATTCGATGCCGCAGACCTGCTGGAAATAGGTGAACTGCGACACTTCCATGCCGTCGCACCAGCATTCCCAACCCAGACCCCACGCGCCCAGTGTCGGGCTTTCCCAGTCGTCTTCCACAAAGCGCACGTCATGCAGGAGGGGATCAAGCCCGATGGCCTTCAGCGAGCCGAGATAAAGCTCTTGGAGGTTCGACGGATTGGGCTTCAGAATGACCTGATACTGGTAATAATGCTGCAACCGGTTCGGGTTTTCGCCATATCGACCATCGGACGGGCGGCGCGACGGCTGCACATAGGCAGCCTTCCACGGCTTCGGCCCCAGCGCGCGCAGCGTCGTGGCAGGGTGGAACGTGCCGGCGCCCACTTCCATGTCATAAGGCTGCAACACCGCACAGCCCTTGTCCGCCCAGTAATTATGCAGCGTCAGGATCAGCGCCTGAAAGGAACGCTTCGGGTTCATATGGTCTGGAACGTCGGTCATTGCAGTCATCACGGCCATCGATTGTTGTCGGTAAGTGCTTGCGCACTTTGGATGCGGACAGGTGCCATGGGTAGGGGCTGCGGGTCAAGGCTTCTGTGTGTGGGGAGGTTGCCTTGCGCGGATGCGACGGTAGCTACCCTCATCCTGAGGTGCCCCGTAGGGGCCTCGATGGACGAGGGTAGCGGGATGAGGCCACAGAGTGTGCGGCGGATGCTTCGAGGCTTTGTCCTTCGGCCAAAGCACCTCAGCATGAGGGCGGTGGGCGTGGCTGCTACGAAGACAACAGGTATAAGTCACATACTCGACGCCAACGGCACAACGCCCCACCCGATATTACCATTGTGCATCCGCCTCAAATTTTGCTAGCAGAGGCCAACGAAAATCCATGACACCGGAAAATAGATATGCCTGATCTTCTGCTCGAACTTCGCTCCGAGGAAATCCCTGCCCGTATGCAGCGCAAGGCGGCTGGGGATTTGAAGAAGCTCGTCACCGATGCGCTGGTGGAACGAGGGCTGACCTATGAGGGTGCGCGCGAATATTGGACGCCACGCCGCCTGACGCTGGATATTCGTGGGCTGAATGCGCGCTCTGCCGATGTGCGTGAAGAAAAGAAAGGCCCCCGCACGGACGCAAACGAGAAGGCCATCGAGGGCTTTTTGCGCGGCGCGGGTCTCAGCGATATTTCGCAGGCGCAGGTCGTGTCAGACCCGAAGAAGGGTGATTTCTATATCGCCATCGTCAACAAGCCCGGCCGTGCGGCAGAAGAGATCATTGCCGAAGTGATGCCCGGCATCATAAGGGGCTTTGCCTGGCCGAAATCCATGCGCTCCGGCCCGGCTTCCATGCCGAAGGGCTCGAGCTATGGCGGCATTGAGGGCAAGGGTTCGGAAAGCCTTCGCTGGGTGCGCCCGCTGCAATCCATCGTTTGCCTGTTCGGCCCCGAACATGACGAAACGCAGGTCATTCCCTTCGAGATCGATGGCATCGTGGCTGGCAACGTGACCTATGGCCACCGTTTCCACGCGCCAGACGCCATCACCGTGCGCCGTTTCGAGGATTATGTGTCGAGCCTCGAAAAGGCCAAGGTCATCTTGGATGCCGAGCGTCGCAAGGACATTATTCTGCATGACGCCAAGGATCTGGCTTTCGCGAATGGCCTCGACCTCGTGGAAGACGAAGGCCTGCTGGAAGAGGTCTGCGGTCTCGTGGAATGGCCGCAGGTGCTGATCGGCACGTTTGAGGAAGATTACCTCGAAATCCCCGCCGAAATCATCCGCCTCACCATCAAGACGAACCAGAAGTGTTTCGTCACCCGCCCTCAAGGTGCGACGGAAGGCCTGTCCAACCGCTTCATTCTGGTTTCCAACATTGAAGCCAAGGATGGCGGTAAGGAAATCATCCACGGCAACGGCAAGGTCGTGCGCGCCCGCCTGTCGGATGCCAAGCATTTCTGGACCCGCGATCAGGGCGATCTGCCGGACCTCGAAACGCTGAAAGCTTCCGCCGCGAAATTCGACCTCGACCTGAAAAAGCCGCTGGACCAGCGCATGGCCAAGCTCGACGCGCTGAACGTGACCTTCCACGCCAAGCTCGGCACACAAGGCGAACGCGTCGCCCGCATCCGTGAACTGGCGAAGCAGCTTGCGCCGGTCATCGGTGCCGACGCTGATCTGGTAGACCGCGCCGTGGTTCTGGCCAAGGCCGATCTGCGCACCGAAGCCGTCGGTGAATTCCCTGAATTGCAGGGACTGATGGGCCGCAAATACGCATCGCTTCAGGGTGAAAACGAAAGCGTCGCCGCCGCCATCGAAGACCACTGGAAGCCGAATGGCCCGTCGGACCGTTTGCCGCAAGACAAGGTCGGCCTGACCGTGGCACTGGCCGACAAGCTCGACACATTGGTCGGCTTCTGGGCCATCGATGAAAAGCCAACAGGCTCGAAGGACCCGTTTGCGTTGCGCCGTGCGGCACTGGGTGTTGTGCGGATGATTTTGGAGCGGAATGTTCGGTTGGAGTTGCGAGGTTTTCTTTCGCTGGTCAACGCCGGGTTTTATCCTGAAAGTTCTCGCAAAGAGGTGCTTGATCTAATAAATCTAATAAACCCAACCCGGGGTAATCTAGAGGAGAAAGCTCTTTTCGAGCGGTTTAACGATGAGAAAGCTACGTACTCGAACGGTCGTTTCGTGGCTCAACCATCTGTCTATTCACTCATGGAGTTCTTCCACGACCGTCTGAAAGTCTACCTCCGCGATCTCGGCGCACGCTACGATCTCATCGAGGCCGTACTCACGCCTGAGACCGACGATCTCCTCATGGTCGCCCGTCGTGTCGAAGCGCTGACGGCTTTCGTGACGGATCAGGATGGCATCAACCTTCTGGCCGGCACCAAGCGAGCCACCCAACTTCTGGCTGCGGAAGAAAAGAAGGGCACCGTGGTGGCCGACAGCGTCTCGGAAGATCTGCTGAAGCTCGACGCCGAAAAGGCACTTTACGCTGCCATCAAGACCGCCTCTGCCGATGCCGCCAAGGCAGTTGAGGCGGAAGACTTCCGCTCCGCCATGCAGGCGCTCTCGACGCTGCGCGCGCCGGTCGACACGTTCTTCGAGGACGTGCTGGTCAACGATGAAGGCAACGCCATCCGCGCCAACCGGCTGGCTCTGCTCAAGGCCATCAGGGAAGCGACAGGAACGGTTGCGGACTTCTCGAAGATCAGCGGGTGAGTTGGATAAAGGGGGCGTTGTGCGTGTGGCTCACCCCCCTCTGTCCTGCCGGACATCTCCCCCACAAGGAGGGAGATTGGCTGGCCGGACGCTCTGCGGTTCATCCGCACCATCACCACGAAACGCGTTCGCAACGTGCAAGATGGTCGAACGCTATCCGCGAGTCGATCTCCCCACCTGAGGGGGAGATGCCCGGCAGGGCAGAGCGACTGTCTTGGCAGTCAAGCGTTTTGCCATGGTTTATTCTCCCGGACGATGGCGTTGAGGATGGTCAGCAGCTTGCGCATGGTGGCTACGATGGCGACGATCCTGGGCTTGCCGGACGCCACGAGACGATCGCGGAATTCCTTCAGCAACGGGTTGTGGCGAGACGCGACCAGTGCTGCCATGAACAGCACGGCCCGCACCTTGGTGCGCCCGCCACCGATGAAGCTCTTGCCTTTCCACTTGCCCGATTGCCGCGTCCACGGCGCCAGTCCCGCAAGCGATGCGATCTGACGTCTGTCGAGACTACCCAGTTCCGGCATTTCGGCCAGAAGCGTGCGTGCCGTGGCCCGTCCCACACCCGGAACCGAGGTCAGCAAGGCCTCGCGCACACGCCACAGGGGCGACTTGCGGATATGGTCATCCATGTCGGCATCGATGCTCTCCATCTCGCGACGCAGTGCCGCCAACAACCGTTTGATGCTCTTGTGCGTGCTCTTGTCCAACGCCATCCGCAGCCGGTTTTCCTCCGCCACGATCATCTGAACGATCTGTCGCCTGCGATCGACAAGGGCCGATAAGGCCTGGGTTTGCGCATCGCGCAGCGGGCGGATCTGCGGTTTCGTCGCCACGACGAAAGCGGCNATAGTGGGATTCCTCTTCCCTGAATTTCTCGATGCCGTCTGCCTGTCTCTCACCGTCATTCCGGCCTTGTGCACGATCTGTCGCCTGCGATCGACAAGGGCCGATAAGGCCTGGGTTTGCGCATCGCGCAGCGGGCGGATCTGCGGTTTCGTCGCCACGACGAAAGCGGCAATCAGGGCTGCATCGATCGTATCGGTCTTGGCACGCCGGCCGATGGCACTGGCATAGGCCCGCACCTGCGCCGGGTTGACGACGATCACGCAGATGTCGCACGCCGCAAGNATCGATCGTATCGGTCTTGGCACGCCGGCCGATGGCACTGGCATAGGCCCGCACCTGCGCCGGGTTGACGACGATCACGCAGATGTCGCACGCCGCAAGTTTTGCGACCGCCAGCGTTTCGAAACCGCACGTCGCCTCCAGCGCGACGAGATCGGCCTTTTCCGCCTTGAGACGACGCACCAGTTCTTCGATGCCGTCATGGTCGTTTCCGACGCGAAAGCTTGCGCCACACGGTGAAACCGCAACGTCGAGGCTGTCCTTGGAGACATCTATGCCAACGATAATATCCATCTTATCCCATCCTTGCCTAAGCGGGCTTTGCTCGCGCA
>NZ_LMMM01000011.1 GCF_001422245.1 Rhizobium sp. Leaf262 | reverse complement strand
TTCTTCCGCCTTTGCCGGGCCGATGGATACGACCACAACCTCTTCGGCCTTGCCAGCTTCTCTCAAGCGCAAAGCCTCCTCAACGGAGATTTCGTCGAACGGGTTCATCGACATCTTGACGTTGGCAAGTTCGACGCCCGTGCCATCCGCTTTCACGCGGATTTTTACGTTGTAATCGACAACTCGCTTTACCGGTACGAGGATTCTCATTCTGTTAGCCTTTTGTCTCTGCTGTTATAAGTTGTTCCGTCAGCGGCGCGTAAAAGGTGACGGAAGGACTTTCGCTGTCCTCGAATACTGCCGAGCGCGGTATAATGCTCAGTCCGCAAAGACCGGGTTTGCTGTCGAGTTCTACGCATCTGATAACCAGTGACGATGAAGAGGACGGCGCAGTGACGAGGTCCGTTTCAAACGCAAAGCCTCATCCGATCTTACATCAGGCATGGTTGCAGCGCCTTCGAACACATGCCTGCTCCATCTTGCGATATGGTCCTGCCAAGCTCCAAAATTACCGCCGCCATTCAGGCGATAGGAATCGCTGTGCAACACATCCGCTCCCGTTAGGCTGTGAATTGCCAGATATTGAGCCGCTGGCCCCGATAGCCGAATGAACCTTTGCGAGGTCAAAAATCCGGGAACAGCGATCAGCGCCGGAAGCTTCTGCTCCGAGTAGAAGCTGTTCCAGGCCTTTTCGGATTGCGGGTAGGTATAATCGCATTCGACCATGTAAAGCATTGCGCCGACCCGATCCTATTTTCTAACCCTGGCCAGCAATTCACCGACAATGCCGCGTTTGAACATCAGAACACAGATCACGAAGATGGTGCCGATGGCCACGGGAGCCGGTATTCCTGCCCCGGCGAAATAGCTCTCGAGTGTGATGACGATTGCCGCACCGACGACGGGGCCCAAGAATGTGCCCATGCCGCCGAGAACAGTCATGAGCACCACCTCGCCCGACATCTGCCATTGCACATCGGTGAGGGTAGCCAGCTGGAAAACGATGGCTTTGGTGGACCCGGCAAGACCTGCCAGTCCTGCCGAAAGAATGAAGGCCAGCAGCTTGAAGCGATCAGGCCTGTAACCCAGCGACGTGACACGAACGGAATTTTCTCTCAGAGCGACCAGTATTTCACCAAAGGGCGAGTGCACGACGCGCCAGACGAACATCATGCTGAGCAAAAAGATCACCAGCACCACATAATAGAGATTGAGCGTCTTGCTCAGATCGATCAGTCCGAACAGCATGCCCTGCGGCACGCTCTGGATTCCGTCTTCGCCACCGGTAAAGGGTGCCTGCAAGGCGATGAAATAGATCGCCTGCGAGAAGGCCAACGTGATCATGGCGAAATAGATGCCCTTGCGGCGAATCGCCAGCACGCCGAACAAGGTACCGAGCACGAGCGCTGAGGCCACACCGGCAAGAATGCCAAGCTCCGGGGAGAAACCCCAGACCTTGATACTGTGGGCGGTAACGTAAGATGCTGCACCAAAAAACGCGGCGTGGCCGAAGCTGAGAAGGCCGACATAGCCGAGCAGCAGATTGAAGGCGATTGCAAAGATTGCAAAACAGAGAATCTTCATCAGGAAGACTGGATAGAATACATATGGCGCGACGCAGAGCGCCAGAACGACAAGGAGCATTCCGATGCTGGCCAGCCGGGAGCGGTCACGGCGGTGAGTATGGTCGATGACGGTCATGATCACACCTCCTTCCCAAACAGCCCGGCAGGCTTGATCAGAAGCACGAGCACCATGATGATGAAGATGACCATATTAGACGCTTCGGGGTAGACCACTTTTGTAAGCCCCTCCAGCAGGCCAAGCGCAAAGCCGGTGAGGATGGAGCCGATAATCGACCCCATGCCGCCAATGACGACGACTGCGAACACCACGATAATGAGATTGGCGCCCATGCCGGGCGATACCTGGTAAATGGGTGCGGCGAGAACCCCGGCGACACCCGCCAAGGCTGCCCCGAAAGCGTAGGTCAGCGACACCATCAGGGGAACATTGATGCCGAAGTTTCGAACCATGGTGGGGTTTTCCGTCGCCGCACGCAGGTAGGATCCCAACCGCGTGCGCTCGATCATCAGCCATGTGCCGAGGCACACGACGATGGAAAACAGGATGACCCACGCTCTGTAGACCGGCAGGAACATGAAACCGAGATTGTATGAGCCCGTCAGCGACACAGGAATGGGATATGGCTTTCCCGAGCCACCGAAATAATGGCGGAACGCGCCCTCTATGATCCACGCCAGACCGAAGGTGAGAAGAAGACCATAAAGATGGTCGGAATCCACCAAGCGCTGCAACATGGTGCGTTCGATGAGGAACCCCACCAGACCCACCAGAAGCGGCGCGATGACGAGAGCGCCCCAGTAACTGATGCCGAGATATTGTAGAAGTAGCCAGGCGGCAAAGGCCCCCAGCATATACAATGCACCATGAACCATGTTGACCACGTTCAACATGCCGAAAATGACAGCAAGACCCAGACTGAGCAAGGCATAGAAGGCACCGTTGATGAGGCCCAGCAATAGCTGGCCGAAAAGCGCCTGGGGCGGGATGTTGAAAATATCGAGCATTGCCGGTACCTCCCCGGGGTCAGACCCCAAGATAACGTTCGAGTTTGGCGGGATTGGTCAGCACTTCGGAGGCGGACAGCTCATCGATGACGTGTCCCTCCTCCATCACGAAATGCCGGTCGGCGATTGTCGTTGCGAAACGAAAGTTCTGCTCGACGAGGATCATGGTGTATCCTGCATTTTTTAACGTTAGGATGGCATGGCCGATCTGTTCGATGATGACAGGGGCCAAGCCCTCTGTCGGTTCATCGAGCAGAATGAAACGGGCGCCTGCTCGCAGGATACGCGCAATCGCCAGCATCTGCTGCTCGCCACCGGAAAGCCGCGTGCCTTGCGTCCTGTCGCGTCCTTTCAGATTGGGGAAAAGCTGATAAATCTCGTCAACCGACATACCACCCTTAGCCACGGCGGGTGGTAATAGCAGGTTTTCCAGCACGTTCAGGCTTGCGAAAATGGCGCGTTCTTCCGGAACGTAGCCGATGCCAAGTTTGGGGATCTCATGGATTTTGCGTCCGATCAGCTCATTGCCGTCAAACCGTATCGATCCCGTCGTACCCTTGAGATTACCCATGATGGCGCGCAGGCTGGTGGTTTTGCCCGCACCATTTCGCCCCAGAAGGGTAACGACCTCGCCCTTGCGAATGTCGAAGCTGACATTGTGAAGGATATGGCTTTCGCCATAAAAGGCATTGATATTGCTGACGGTCAGCATTGCGTCCTCAGCCATGTGTCGCCCCCGTCGTTCCCATATAGGCCTCCACGACATCGCGGTTTTGCGAGACCTCGTCATAGGTGCCCTCTGCAAGGACACTTCCCTGACGCAAGACCGTAATGTGGTCGCTGATATCGGCGACCACGGAAAGATTGTGCTCAACCATGATCACCGTTTTCGTTTGCGCCAGTGACTTGATAAGGTCTGCGGTGCGCGCAATGTCCTCGCGACCCATTCCGGCGAGCGGTTCGTCGAGCAGGATCAGTTCCGGGTCCAGCGCCAACGTCGTGGCGATTTCCAGAGCGCGTTTGCGACCGTATGGCAGCTCACCTGCGGTCCGGTCAGCCCAATCGCCGAGATTAACGGATTCGATCAGTTCGGCGGCCCGGTCGTCCAGCTGGCGCAGGCATTTGCTGCTGCGCCAGAAGTGAAAGCTGACGCCAAGGCTGCGCTGCAACGCAACGCGGACATTTTGCCGGACCGTCAGTTGCGGAAACACAGCCGATATCTGGAACGAGCGAACCATGCCTTGAAACGCAATGCTGGACGGGTCGAGATGCGTGATGTCGCGTCCATTGAAGAGAATTTTGCCGGTGCTTGGCTTCAAAAATTTTGTCAGAAGATTGAACACGGTGCTTTTGCCCGCGCCATTGGGGCCGATGAGCGCATGAATCGTGCCTTTTCGAACGCACAAATCCACGCCATTGACGGCCTTGAAGGCACCGAAACTCTTGCTCAGGCCACGCGTTTCCAAAATAAAATCACTCATGCAGCAAGCTTTCTGACGACTTTGGCAAAGAAGCCGCCCTGTCGAAGGAGTTCTATTTCACGGGGCGTATCGGCTCTGAGGACGGCCACGAGTTCCCGGCTCACGCCACCACATATGATGCGAATGACGCATTGCGGTCGACAGATCGCGTTCGTATCGACCCTGTCGATATCGACGGTGATGTCCATTGACCCTGCGAAGAGCGATATAAGCTCGTCGTCATAGTCAGCCGGGTTCCGAAGCTGGACGGGCAGCACCCCCATCATCACGAGATTGCTGCGGTGAATGCGCTCGAAGCTTCTGGCGATCACCGCACGGACACCCAGCAGGGCGGTACCCTTGGCGGCCCAGTCACGTGCGCTTCCGCTGCCATAGCGCTCGCCTGCGAAGATAATCGTCGGCACGTTTTCGGCAGCATAACGACGCGCCGCCTCGAAGATCGACATGACCTCTCCGCCCGGCAAGAGGCGCGTCACCGGCCCTTCCAACTGAGGGGTCAGAAAATTGCGGATGCGGGTATTGGCGAATGTGCCCCGAACCATGATGTCGTGATTGCCACGTCGCGACGCGTAGGTGTTGAACCGCTCCGGTGGCACACCGGCATCAATCAGGAAGCGGGCTGCATCCGATGTCTTGGCGATAGGCCCGACGGGGCTGATGTGATCTGTGGTGATGGCATCTCCCAGCACCAGCAGAGGCCGCGCAGCCGTGATCGGCGGCAGCCGGTCATGTCCGGTCTGCCCGAAGAACGGCGGCTTGATAAAATAGGTGGAAGCGGGATCCCATTCGAAACAGTCGCCGGTCTGCCCGGGAAGATCGCTCCAGGCCTGCGTTTCCACAATCGTGCTCGATGTCGGCTGGGACTGGGCTAGAATATCGGAAATCTCGGCGGCGGTGGGCCAGAGATCCGAAAACACCACATCCCGTCCATCGATATGGGCGATGACATCTGTGGTAATGTCCATATCGACGCGCCCGGCCAGCGCAAAGGCCACCACAAGTGCGGGGCTCATGAGATAGGCCGAGGGAAGTGCCGGGTGAATGCGGCCTTCGAAATTGCGGTTACCGGAGAGAACAGCAACCGCAGCACCGCCATCTGCCGCGATCTTGTCCTCAACGCCGGGCCCCAGTTCCCCCGTATTTCCGACACACACGCCACAGCCATAGGCGGCAATGTGAAAGCCCAACGCAGCAAGGTCTTGCATGAGGCCGGAGGATTCGAGATAGCCCACGATGCGGTGCGACCCAGGCGCAAGCACCGTCTTGATCGACGGATTGATGGCAAGCCCCAGCGCCCGCGCCTTGCGCGCAACGAGACCCGCCGCCACCATGGATGCCGGATTGGCGGTATTGGTGCAGGAGGTTATGGCGGCAAGCGCAATGCAGTGATCCCATGCTGCGCCGTCTTGACAATGCAATTTCGCCAGATACGGCACGTTCACAAGCTGATCAGGCCGCGATGGACCTGCGACACGCAGCGTAACCGCGCTCAAATCGAAGTGCAGAGTTCGGTTATAAACAGCGCCTGGGCGGCAGGACCAGCCGAATAGCCGTTGCTTTTGCAAATGGTCGATAACGTCCTTGAGGTGGTCTTCGCTTCTTCCGGTGTCTCTCAGGTAATCGATAACGGCCTGATCGCAGGGAAAGAAAGCCAGGGTCGCCCCGTATTCAGGCGCCATGTTGGCAAGAGTGCAGCGATCGGGAACGCTGATATTGTCCACACCCTCGCCGGTAAATTCGAGATAGCTGCCGACGATGCCAGCCTTGCGCAAAAATGCCGTGAGCGTCAAAGCGATATCGGCGGCCATGACGCCCGATTGCGGACGTCCTGTCAGCTCGACCTTTACGAATTCGGGCCGCACGAGATCGAGCGGCTCATCGAGCAAAAGCTGTTCCGCCTCAATACCGCCGACACCCCAGCCGACAATGCCGAGACCGTTGATCATTGTCGTGTGGCTATCGGTTCCGACAACCGTATCGCATATCCGAAAGCCGAGCCGTTCGCTGACAACGGAGGCGATGTGTTCCATATGGATCTGGTGAACGATGCCATTGCCTGGCTGCACGACGGACAGATTGGCAAAGCTCTGCTGCGCCCATTTGACGAAACGATAACGCTCGTCATTCTCTGCGAACTCAGCCTTGAGGTTCGCAGCCAGCGACGAGACCTCGCCATAGTTCTGCGTAAGCACGGAATGATCGATCACCAGATCGACCGGCACGGATGGCCTGACCTCGGAGGGGTTCTTGCCCTGTGAGACGGCAGCCTGACGAAGTGCCGCGAGATCGACGAGCAGCGGCAGCCCCGATGCATCCTGCAGGAGCACGCGCGACACCGGAAACAAGATATCGGTGCCGTCATCAGTTTCCATCAGGAAATTGGCGGCACAATCTGGCCCCACCAGCCCGAGTTCTGCTCCGACCAGCATGGATTCCAGCATGATGATTGCCGAAAACGGCAGAGCCGACGGATCCTTGCCCAAGCTGCGGGCAAAACTATCCACGCATGCCCAGCGCAGGCTTTTGCCGGACGCGTCAGTAACGGACTTCAAGTGAGCAGGTTTGACGGGGTGAGTATTCAAGACAGCCTCGCTCGTGAGATGCAGCACGCCATGACGCGTGCTGCATTCACTGATCGTTCTACTTCTTTACCAGCGGGCATTCGGATTCAGCCAGCGGACGCGCTGCCCTGTCCCCGCTCACGGTGCTGACGAGATTGTAGTAGTCCCACGGCTCCTTCGATTCCGCAGGGGTTTTCACCTGGAACAGATACATGTCGCGAATGACACGACCGTCTTCGCGGATCTTGCCATTCTTGGTCATGAAGTCGTTGATCGGCGTATCGCGCATGGTTTTCAACACGGTCTCCGACTTGTCCGTCTGGCCGGCTTTCACAGCTTTCAGGTAGTGGAAGACCGCGCTGTAGACACCGGCCTGATAAAAGGTCGGCATGGCGTTATGCTTGGCAAAAAAGCGCTTGGAGAAGGCTTTGGTCTCATCGTTCATCGCCCAGTAGAACGGCGCTGTGAGCATGACGCCCTTGGCGGTATCGAGGCCGAGTGCATTGACCTCCGTATCAGCCAGAAGAAGTGCCGCCATTTTCTGGCCAGCCTCTGTCAAACCAAATTCGCCAGCCTGTTTCAAAGCGTTCTGCGTATCCGTACCCGCAGTGGCAAGCGCCACAACATCGGCACCAGATGACTGCGCCTGAAGCAAAAACGAGGAATAGTCGGAGCTGTTTGCTGGCATCTTGACGCTGCCGACAACCTGGCCGCCATTGGCGGTTACGACGCTGGCCGTATCACGCTCCAGCGCGTGGCCGAATGCGTAATCCGATGTCAGGAAGAACCACTTTTTTGCACCGCTTGCAGCAACCGCTTCGGCAGTCACATGGGCCAGAGCATAAGTGTCATAGGTCCAGTGAATACCATTGGGCGTGCAGGCCTTGCCGGTCAGATCGGACGACGCAGGCGATGAAAACAGGGCAACCTTGTTCTTGTCCTTCGTAATCTGCTGGACGGCAAGGGCAACCGCCGAATTGGGGATGTCGACGATGACATCCACCTTGTCCACATCGTACCACTGGCGGGCGGTCGCAGCACCGATATCCGCCTTGTTTTGGTGATCGGCGGAAATGACCTCGACCTTGGTACCATCGATGGCACCGAAATCCTCTGCCGCCATTTGCGCCGCAAGAATGGAGCCCTTGCCGGTGGAATCCGTCAGCTGGCCCGAAAGATCGGTGAGCACACCGATTTTCACCACACCGTCGCTATAATCCGCAGCTGCGACATTCGAGGTCACCGCAATTGCCGCGACACCCGCCATAAGCGTTGCCTTCATGAAGTTCTTCATTGTCATTCCTCCTCCTCCGTTAATTTATTTCGCAGCCGAAGCCGTATGCAGCCCGGCAATCCTCCCGAACACCGCTCCCCGCAGAACCGAGGTGGAACCGGTATAAACCTGATGATAAATGCCCATCGTTTCACCCGCCGCATAAAGGCCGGGGATGAGCTTTCCGTCCTGATCCACCACCTGCGCATCCGGCGTGACTTTCACGCCGCCGAAGGTGAAGCAGTTGGACGAAATGATGGGAAAGGCTCTGAACGGGCCTTTCTCAATGCGGCGCGACCAGTTGGACTTGGGCGGCACAAGATCGCGCGTCGCCCGGCCATCGATGGCGAAAGGCGTGAACTCGCCCTCCTCCGATGGGCAGGCGGCGTTGAAGGCGTCTACAGTCGCCTTCGTCTCCGGCGGCAGACCGATCTTTGCAAAGAGTTCTTCGAGCGTATTGGCCTCGAACGGTGCGATATCAGACCGGATCGACGTCTTCCAGCGCGGGATGTCCTCGACCTTGGCATCGAAGATCACATAGGAAATGCCGTCCGGTTGGTCACCGATGGCGCGACCGATATTGTCGTAGTGGGCATCGACGGTGCCTGGCGCTTCATCGAGAAAACGCTGGCCGTGCTTATCGACCAGAATGCCATAGGGATAGATGAAGACTACGGCCTCAGCTTGATGGGAACGCGGGTCAATCGGCTCGGCGTGATAGGAGCCGAATTCGCCCGCAGGTGCGGCACCGGCTTCCAGCATCATCTTGATGCCTTCCCCACGGTTATAATAACCGCCGCGCGCCACGGGACGAATATTCTTCGCCTTCTGACCTATATAATGGGTCATCATTTCCTGATTGCCCTGAAAACCGCCAGAGGCAAAAATCACGTTCGGTGCAGACAGATCGTACCGTTCACGATCAGGACCGATGACAGAGATGCCAGCAACGCGACCAGTCTCGGTCCAGCGCAAGGCGACAGCCGTCGTTCTGAAGCGGATATCCGCTTTCAGCGACTTGGCTTCCGCCATCAGCCGCTCGATCAGCGCCAGACCACCGCCTTGGGCAGCAATGCGGCTGGTGTTCTGCGTTAGCAGGTAGATCGGCTGCGGCCCGAATTTGAGTCCGAAGCCCTTGAGCCAGGCGATGGTGGAAGGCACTTTCTCTGCAAAGGTCGAAATCACTTCAGGGTCCGGCAGCGTGTGTGATTTCAGCGCAGGCGGCCAGCTATCGTAGGAGCCGGTCAGCTCACTCAACAAAGCGGGATCGATATTGAGGCCTGCATTGGACGCGAAATGATCCTCGAAATCATCGGAGATCTCGCTGTCGTTTTTCATGCGCATATAGGCCTCGGTCCAGCGGGTATTGCCGCCGTATTCCTCTTCCGGCGCGCGCTCCAGCAGAATGACGCGCTGGCCGCTTTCCAGCGCAGAAACAGCCGCACTCAGACCCGCGATACCGCAGCCGATGACAATGACATCGGCGGAATTGTTAGATGACGACATAAAAACCTCCCGGTCGTAAACTTGTATGTGTAAAGTCAGGCAGTCTTTGGTGCTGCCGGTGCATGACCGGCAACGGCACTCCCGCCCACGATGTTCAGGATCTCGGCCTCCTCGTAACCAAGTTCCTGAAGGATTTCCGCCGAGTGCTCACCTGCCAGTGGCGGGTCGCGGCGAATGGAGAAGTCGATACCCGAAAGGGTGATCGGGAGCTTCGGCAGCTTGGTGGACACCCCATTCGGCAAGGTGGTCTGCATCAACGCTCCCGTTGCCTCCAGATGCGGGTCGGTGAACAGGTCTTCCGGCCGCGCAATCGGCGCAAACGGAATACGCGCTTCCTCGCAACGCGCGATGGCCTCATCCATCATCAGTTCCGCAAAGATTTGCGTGATGATCGGGATCAGTCGCGCGCGGTTCTCGATACGTTTATTATTGGTGTCGAGAGTGGTGTCTGCGGCAAGATCGGGCCGGTTGAATGCGATGCAGAAGCGATGCCAGTGGCTGTCCGTGGTGATTCCGACGAAAAGCTGGCGGTCATCGGAGAGCCTGAACAATTCATAGACCGCCCAGGCAGACACACGCTCGGGCATCGGCGGCACGGGCTCCGACGACTGTGCGGAGTAGCTCAGATGCTGCCCCATCAGGAATACGGTGGATTCGAACAGGGCGGATTCGACCAGTCGGCCCTTGCCTGTTGCGTCCCGGTCGCGAAGTGCAATGAGAATGGCAATCGCCGCAAACATGCCGCCGGTGATATCGACCACGGAGGTTCCGGCCCGCAGAGGCCGTCCCGAAGGGCCGGTCATATAGGCGAGACCACCCATCATCTGCACCACTTCATCCAGCGCCAGACGGCTGGAATAGGGGCCATCGAGAAAGCCCTTGAGGCTGGCATAGATGAGCTTTGGGTAGCGCGAGAGGATTTCCGGGCCGATACCCAGACGGCTCATGGTTCCGGGCGCAAAATTTTCCACCAGCACATCCGCTTCCGCAATCATGCGGTGGGCAACGTCCTGGCCCTGTTCCGACTTGAGATCGAGAATGATGGAACGCTTGTTGCGGTTGAAGTAACCGAAATAGCCGGTTCCGAACCCTTTGAGGAACCGCGTCGGCTCGCCATTGGGGCCTGGCTCTATCTTGACGACATCGGCACCCAGGTCCGCCAGGATCATGGTGCAGGACGGCCCCATGACTGTGTGTCCGAAATCGAGAACCCGAAGACCGGCGAGAGGGAGGGAGGACTTGCTCATGTCTCACCCCCGGTTTTCGAGACAGTGGCGGGTCCGGTGTAGGTGAAAGGGATGGACGGCGGCATGGGGCCTTTGATGCGACCGCCCTGCTGCGTCTGTTCCCAGGCATGAGCCAGAATGCCCACGCTGCGCGACAGGATGAAAAGCCCCCGCGCCAACGGCGCCGCAAAGCCGAGTTCACCAAAGATGATCGCCGTTGCGCCATCGATATTCATCGGCACAGTGCGACCCTTGGTTTGCGAGATGAAGGTCTCGACAGCCATACCAATCTCCGCAAAGCGCCCTGACACCACCCCGGCTGCCTTCGCGTCTTCGACAAGCTTAAGAAGCACCGGCGCGCGCGGATCGATCGGATGGAACCGATGCCCGAAGCCTGGGATGTGCTCTTTTTTGCCGAGACGTCCACCGACCTCCGTTGAAAGCGCATCGCCAAGCGTTTCCCCGCCATCGATCCGGGCTGCAATGGCCTGATAGAGCGACAGACAATCCTGACCCGCGCCGCCATGCACATCGCCGAGCACATTCACTGCTGACGCGACTGCGTTGTTAAGGCCAACGCCGCATGTCGCCGCCATACGCGCAACCGCAATCGACGGTGCCTGTGGGCCGTGATCCACGGACGCCACGAGTGCGGCCTCAAGGAGCGCCGCCTGTTGCGGCGTGGGCATTTCGGCGCGTAGCATCAGCCAGATCATCTGGCTAAACGAGATGGTCCCAATCAGTTCGGCAATTGGCCGTCCGCGAATGTCGATCTTGCCGGGTGCAATGTCGATAATGCCGGTTTTCCACCAGGCGATAGCGTCGTCGATGCGATTGTCCATGGCCATATCAACCCAGCACGAAGGGGTTGGCACGGTTCGGATCCGTGGTGATCCAGACGCTCTTCGTCTGCAAATATTCCTTCATGGCCTCGACGCCACCCTCGCGGCCGATGCCGCTGCGTTTGTATCCGCCAAACGGTGTCGTAAAGCTGGTGGACCGGTAGTTGTTGACCCAGACGGTGCCTGCGCGAATGCGATCGACACAGTAGAAGGCGCGGTGCAAATCTCTTGTCCAGACGCCTGCGGCCAGGCCGAAATCGATATCATTGGCAATCTTCACTGCCTCTTCCGCATCACGAAAGCGAATGACGGAGACGACGGGGCCGAAGACTTCCTGCTGGGCGATCTTCATGTCGTTGCGAACGCCAGTGAAAATCGTCGGCTCCACGAACTGTCCCTGCCCGAATTCGGGGCCGGAGAGGGCCTTGCCGCCGCACACGAGATTGGCGCCTTCTTGCTTGCCCATCTCGATCATGCGCAGGATTTTTTCATGCTGCGCACGGGTGGCGATCGGACCAATCTGGGTTTCGTAAAGCGAGGGATCGCCGATTTTGGCGGTTTCGACGATCGCCTTGAGTTTTTCCACGAATTCGTCGTGAATACCATCCTGCAAAAGCAGTCGCGATCCCGCCATGCATGTCTGGCCAGACGCACCAAAAATGCCTGCGACAGCGCCCTTCAGCGCCTGCTCGATATCCGCGTCATCGAAGACGATGTTCGGCGACTTTCCACCCAGCTCCAGTGTCACCTTCTTCAGGCCGGAAGCAGCGGCCTCATTGACCTTCTGGCCACCGATATCACCGCCGGTAAAGGCCACCTTGGCTGTGAGCGGATGACGAACCAGCGGCTCGCCGACATCCTGACCGAAGCCGGTGACGACGTTGACCACGCCCTTCGGAAAACCGGCTTCATGTGCGAGCTTTGCAAGCTCCAGAATGGAGGCGGAGGTATATTCGGACGGCTTGATGACAATGGTGTTGCCTGCGGCAAGCGCGGGGGCCATCTTCCAGGTGGTCAGCGCAAGCGGCGAGTTCCACGGCGTGATCGCCACGACAACGCCGAGAGGCTCGTATTTCGTATAGTTGAAGACATCTGCTTTGTTGATCGGCACAACTTCGCCGCCGATCTTGTCTGCCAGACCGGCGTAATAATAGAACCACTGCGCCACATTGCGCACCTGACCCGCCACTTCGGCAATCAACTTGCCGTTGTCACGCTGCTCGATCATGCCCAGACGCTCGACATTGGCCTCGATGAGACCCGCGAGCTTGCGCATCAGCGCTCCGCGCTGCGTTGCCGTCAGCGAACTCCATTCAGGAGACAGGAATGCCTCATGGGCCACTTCAACCGCGCGATTGGCATCACGCTCATTGCCCTTGGCAATTTCAGCCCAGGCATGACCTGAAAAGGGTTCGGTCGTCTCAAACCATTCACCGGAGGAAGGCTCCACCCATTCGCCACCGATGAAATGCTGATACCGCTGCATAGCTCACTCCCAAAAGTTCTACTTGACAGAACGATGTTCTTTCAAATAGAACAAACTATGTTAAGCGGTCTTTGTCAAGATGGATTCCTGCGATAGGATTGCCGGAGGTGAACACGTGAAAGAAGAAAAGCCGAAAAGCGGCGGCGTAGACGCGGTGGACAGAGCCTTGTCGATCCTTAGCTGCTTCAACGCGAAGGACGGCAAGCTGACGCTGACGGAGATCGCCAGCCGTACGGACCTCTACAAGAGCACGGCATTGAGACTGATCGAGTCCCTTGAAAAGGCTGGCTTTCTGATCCGCTCCGACGGTCGCGGCTACACTCTGGGCGCGGAACTGATGCGGCTTGGCTCGCTCTATTCGGGGCAGTTCAAACTTGAAGACCGCATAAGACCGGTTCTCATTAGCCTGGTTGAACAGACAGGCGAAAGTGCTTCATTTTTTCTTCAGGAGGGAAACCACCGCGTTTGCCTGTATCGTGAAGATTCCCAGCATCCGATCAGAGACCATATCCGCGAAGGCGATCTGCTCGCTCTCAACAAGGGTGCGGCTGGCCATGTTCTGAGCGACTGCCTCGGAAAGGCCGCCGAGGAGATTGGGGTACTATTAAAAAAGATGCCTCACGAGTCCTATGGAGAGCGCGACGCAGATACGGCGGCTATAGCAGCCCCGGTTTTCGGGATGGATGATGAACTGCTGGGTGCAATAAGTATCTCCGGACCACTTTCGAGATTTTCTGCTCAACGGGTCGAAACGCACAAACGAGCCCTTCAAAAATGTGCCTCCGATCTCTCGAGATCGCTAGGCAGCAGTATCTATATCGGATGCTGATAGGAGGAGATCATCTTGCATTTGTACGAGATACTTGGAGTACCATCGGACGCGTCTTTTGAGAAGATTAAGAACGCTTATCACGCGAAGATAAGTAGAATGGACGACCGAGGTATTCGCGGATGGCTGCTGTCGGCGATTGATGCAGCTCACCCTTATAGATATGCCTATGCGATCCTGAGTAATGTGTCGACACGTGCGGCATACGATGCGTATCCAATGCGATTCAGCCAATTTACAACGGCACCATTGACGCCGTAACGCCCTGTGCAATGTTACGGCACGTATTTGGACACTGACTGATAACGGCAGGCGATCCGTCGCAACGCGGCAAGCTCGACCACTGGGAGTTCTCCACTCACGCCTTGAACCGCCGGGATTCTGTGTTTGTAGGTCGCTTGTGCTTGTCTCATCGCAAAATGGTAACGCGTGACATAAACAGGGACGACTCTGGATGTGGACGGTGTGACGCTCACCTCAAATGACATTCATCTGGTGATCAAGACGAAGAAAAGTCAGGTTTTCGACGTCGGTTCGCCAAGGATACCTTTCTTCTTTCGGATGAAAGACAGTCCGTGCGCGGAAGTGCTGAAGGCGAGAAAGTTCGCGAAGTGAAGAGTATAGTCATTCTTTACAGTCACGACGAAGAACAAGTTCGGGAGATCATAGAGAGAGATTTGATTGGCACACCGGTTGCGCATCTACATCAGAGTTCTTCCATCCTCAACATCGTTTGCATCTTTCATACCGTGCAGGCTCTTCGGTCATTCTAAACTTACGGGTCTGGGCTGAACAAGAGCCGCCCTTCCAGCATTGCGCATTCAACATCGCGCTGAAGTTAGAGAGAGGATCTGCAATTTTTTAGAAGCAGTCCGATGGATCTCGTTCGATTCCTGGAAAGAAAATGGACTTCCTTGGCCATCGGCTTCTCGCTCGGTTAAATCTTCTAAAAATCATGCTAGCGTTCACGCCGCAAAAGCCGAACCCATTATAAATGGCATGGTCGATCTGAACGGGCCAATCGACCTGCCCGACTAAATCTATATCTTCGGGGTGACGGCGGGGCGATTTAATGTCTTAGTGCTTTAATCGCGAAGATTGCCTCGGCCGAGCAGATGGTTTGTAAAACGGTTGCTTTGTGGGTCGTCAGACCGCGATTTTTCCCAGAAATACGAAATAATTCATACGCATCAACAACTTACCG
>NZ_LMMM01000010.1 GCF_001422245.1 Rhizobium sp. Leaf262 | reverse complement strand
CGTGATCGCAGCAGTCAACGACGTCTTGCCGTGGTCAACGTGACCGATCGTGCCAATGTTGACGTGCGGCTTGTTGCGCTCAAACTTGCTCTTTGCCATTCGTGGCTCTCCATTCTGATCCCGTTACGGGAATAAACTCTAAATTCGTTAGGGGCGTACCCCGATCACTTCTGACCGGAGTACTTTGCCTGGATGTCCGCAGCAACGTTGCTCGGGACCGGCGAATAGTGATCGAAGGTCATCGAGTACTGTGCGCGACCCTGGCTCATGGAGCGCAGGTTATCGACGTACTTGAACATGTTGGCCAGCGGAACATGCGCGTTGATAACAACGGCAATACCACGGCTTTCCTGACCCTGGATCTGACCGCGACGCGAGTTCAGATCGCCGATCACGTCACCGACGTAATCTTCAGGCGTTACGACTTCGACCTTCATCATCGGCTCGAGAAGCTGTGCACCAGCCTTCTTCGCTGCTTCACGGAAGCAGGCGCGCGATGCGATTTCGAACGCCAGAACCGAGGAGTCAACGTCGTGGTATGCGCCGTCGATCAGGGTTGCCTTGACGCCCAGCATCGGGAAGCCAGCCAGAGGACCGGAAGACAGAACGCTTTCGATACCCTTCTGAACGCCCGGGATGTATTCCTTCGGAACAGCACCGCCAACGATCTTGGACTCGAACTTGAAGTCTTCGCCTTCTGGGTTCGGTTCGAAGATGATCTTAACACGAGCGAACTGACCGGTACCACCGGACTGCTTCTTGTGTGTGTAGTCTTCTTCGTGCTGACGCGTGATGGTTTCACGGTAAGCAACCTGCGGAGCACCAACGGTGGCTTCAACCTTGAACTCGCGACGCATACGGTCGACGAGAATGTCGAGGTGAAGTTCGCCCATGCCGGCGATGATCGTCTGACCGGATTCTTCATCCGTCTTGACGCGGAACGAAGGATCTTCAGCTGCCAGGCGGTTGAGCGCGAGGCCCATCTTTTCCTGGTCGCCCTTGGTCTTCGGCTCGATAGCGATCTGGATGACCGGCTCAGGGAATTCCATACGCTCGAGGATAACCGGCTTCAGAGGATCGCAAAGCGTATCGCCCGTTGTGGTTTCCTTGAGGCCTGCGAGAGCAACGATGTCGCCAGCAAAGGCTTCTTCGATGTCTTCACGGGAGTTGGAGTGCATCTGAAGCATACGGCCGACGCGCTCGCGCTTGTCCTTGACCGTGTTGATGACAGATGTGCCCTTTTCGAGCTTGCCCGAGTAGATGCGTGCAAAGGTGAGCGAACCGACGAAGGGGTCGTTCATGATCTTGAACGCAAGCATCGAAAGCGGCTCGGAGTCATCTGCATGACGCTCGATTTCGGCTTCGGTCTTGAAGTCGATGCCCTTGATCGCAGGAATGTCCAGCGGCGAAGGCAGGTAATCGCAAACGGCGTCGAGCAGAGGCTGAACGCCCTTGTTCTTGAACGCAGTACCGCAGAACATCGGGTGGAACTTCACGTCGATGGTGCCGCGGCGAACGAGCGCACGGATCTTGTCGTTGTCAGGCATGTCGCCGTTCAGGTAGGCTTCCATCGCTTCTTCGTCGATCTCGACAACGGTCTCGATCAGCTTTTCGCGATATTCGTCTGCCTTGGCCTTCATGTCCTCAGGGATTTCAACGACGTCCCACTGAGCGCCGAGCGATTCGTCGCGCCAGATGAGTGCGTTCATCTCGATGAGGTCGATAACGCCCTTGAATTCGGTTTCTGCACCGATCGGGAGCTGCATGACGACTGCGGTGGCGCCGAGACGGGTCTTGATCATCTCTACCGAGCGGTAGAAGTCAGCGCCGGTCTTGTCCATCTTGTTGCAGAAGATCATACGCGGAACGTTGTACTTCTCTGCCTGACGCCAGACGGTTTCCGTCTGCGGCTCTACACCGGCGTTGGCATCGAGAAGAGCAATAGCACCGTCGAGAACGCGCAGCGAACGCTCGACTTCAATCGTGAAGTCAACGTGGCCGGGGGTGTCGATGATGTTGAAACGGCGCATCTTGCCGTCGCGACCCTTCCAGAAGGTCGTCGTAGCAGCGGACGTGATGGTGATACCACGTTCCTGCTCCTGCTCCATCCAGTCCATCGTGGCTGCGCCATCGTGAACTTCGCCGATCTTGTGCGACTTACCGGTGTAGTAAAGAATACGCTCGGTGGTGGTCGTCTTGCCGGCGTCGATATGCGCCATGATACCGAAATTGCGGTAGTCTTCGATTTTATATTCGCGAGCCATAACGGACTGCCTTTCGGATCGGTTAGATTACCAGCGGTAATGCGAGAATGCGCGGTTGGCGTCGGCCATCTTGTGCGTGTCTTCGCGCTTCTTGACAGCAGAACCACGGTTGTTCGCAGCATCCATGAGTTCGCCGGACAGGCGATCGACCATGGTTGTTTCGTTGCGCTTGCGCGCAGCAGCGATCAGCCAGCGGATGGCGAGTGCCTGACGGCGCTCTGGGCGGACATCGACTGGAACCTGGTAAGTTGCACCACCAACGCGGCGCGAACGTACTTCGACGTGCGGAGCAACGTTATCGAGGGCCGAATGGAAGATGCCGAGCGGCTCTGCCTTGGTCTTGCCCTGAACGACGTCGAACGCGCCGTAAACGATGCTTTCTGCGACCGACTTCTTGCCGTGAAGCATGATGGCGTTCATGAACTTGGTAACGATCAGATCGCCGAACTTCGGGTCCGGATTGATCTCACGCTTTTCTGCACTATGGCGACGGGACATATTCTTGTCTCTCAACGGTTATGGACGCTTTATCACGCGGAGAACCTCGCGCAGCGCCGGAAATTGTTTGAAGCCGAATTACTTCGGACGCTTTGCACCGTACTTCGAACGACGCTGCTTACGGTTCTTGACGCCCTGCGTATCGAGAACACCACGGATGATGTGGTAACGAACGCCCGGCAAGTCCTTTACGCGGCCGCCACGGATCATGACAACGGAGTGTTCCTGAAGGTTATGGCCTTCACCAGGAATGTAGCCGATGACTTCGAAGCCGTTGGTCAGGCGAATCTTGGCAACCTTACGAAGAGCCGAGTTAGGCTTCTTAGGGGTCGTCGTGTAAACGCGGGTGCAAACGCCACGCTTCTGTGGGTTTTCCTGCAGAGCAGGAACCTTATTACGCTTAACCTGTGCCTGACGTGGCTTGCGGATCAGCTGGTTTACGGTAGGCATATAACCATCCCTTGCAAAAACTACTTTAGCCACCCTCTCGGATGGCGGTTATACCGTTTCCGGCAACGACGAACGCATAATCTCATGCGCAAATCGTGGCCCGATCCGGTTTCCACGGATGGGACCACCAAGAGCAGAGGACGTAGTGATACGTCTTGCGTGCAACATTCGTGTCTCGTACGTGTTTTTGGCCCCTTGTTTGAGGTGATCTCCGGAACGAGTCGCTCCGGACGGCCAAACCTCACATTGGTTCCGATGGCGGGCGTACTACTGTTTTAGCCCGCTTTCGTCAAGGGTGAATCCGCATTTAGTGCCTGTGGCACGGGCTTGAGGACCAGAGCATACGGGATTTCGGAAGGCTTTTACCATAAAGCCCCTCCCCGCACACCCTTTTGCCAATCGGGCCTTTGGCTTTTCACAAAACCCGTCTATTGATTCCCCGAGAAGATACGGTGTCGGCGAAACCTTTGCTTTGCCCCTCGGTTATCTCCTGACAATCATAGCCAGAAAAGGAATCGCGTCATGATTACAGAACCGGACAACGACAATGGACGCGACGATGCCATGGTGTTCATCGTCATCGGCAAGGCCTATGAGCGCGAAGGCGACGAAGGTATCGACATCCACGTCATTCTGAGTGCGCCAGACGACGACAGCGCCGTGCGCGAAGCGCTGAACGCCCTCTCCGAAGAAGGCTTCCTCGAAGCAGACCTCGACCAGATCGGCATGCTGACGGATGCCCCCGACGAAGAGCCACATGCGTCTGCGTATCAAGGTGCGCTTGAGGGTGAAGTGGCGATTATCCGGTTTGCTTGAGGGTTAATTTAGCCACTTAACCTTTTTAGGCTATCAGTCCGCTTAAATTCGGAAATGATATGCAAGCGTTTAAAAGCAACAGTCCAAGGGCATATCTGGTGGGGGTTCTAGCCGGGATCTTGCTCTTGCTGTCGCCACTCGTTGCCCCTGATGGCGAGCCAATGATCTACAAGGTTCGCATAGGCCAGACCATCGGTGCCTTTGCGGCTGCCAACAATTTGAGAATGTCGACCTCTGACGACCCGAGGCCGTCCGCAATTGCTGTCGTTGGCAAAGAGGACTGGATGTCGATTTTCTTGAAAGAAACCGATTCCATAATTCGCTATGAAGATGGCATCTTCGGAACCGATCTGCCCATAGGGACGAGCCTTTTATTGGGTCAAGAAGGTGGGGTTATCACCGATCTCTCCGTTCACGTCTATGCAGAGGACTATGCGTTCGAGAAAACGGATCGCTCCGCTCGACTTTTGATCGATCAGTTGCTTAAGTCAGGTTGGAAGGCCATCCAACTCCATTACCCCAAAGATGCCGAGGATAAGAATTCGACAGGCCGCGAGATCTTTTACGCGACATTGGTGTCTGCTTCTGGCAATCAGCTCATAGTTTCACTTGCACCATATCTGGATCCACCAGAGTTCCAGATGGATATCGAGATCTATGCATCAGATGAGTTTAGAGACAGGAGGCGAGAGATCGTAGCGGCGAGACGATTCGCGTTAAGAAACGAGAGCGACAACTCGAGTTTACGCCTTTGGATCGACGACCCTGATTGGACCCCGGAAAAGCTGGGCATGAAGCTCATTGATGTCCCTAATCCGAAGTGGGATCCTAACAACCATCTGTCCGGTCACAAGATTTTCAAACGGTGGCAGATGCCGGATGGTACCATAGAGCCGTTATTTCAGTGAAATCCGCCTCTGTTTCTGAAACCTTAGCGGCCAGTTGCAATTCTTCCGGAAAGGCAAACTCTAAACTGATGAAACCACACCATCCGGCACCCACCCGCGATCTCCCGCATCCGTCTCGCAAAACAAAAAGCCACTCTCGCTAAAGATCAGGCGCAGCCGGTCTTCCGTCCTAATGGTCAATTCGAGCGCCGAAAAATCCCGGAGCATGCACCATCCCTACTGGCGCTGCTCGCACAAGCTATCCGGGGTCCACCCCGCCCGCCCGTCCGGCCCCACGCACCAGCTGCAGCCAAAGATATCGGTCTTTCTGGCTCCATCTCTTACCCGAGCCTATGGAGTCGGCAAGATTGTGCCCCCGCCACCCGTCCAGCTCAACCGCCATAAACGGCATGCAGAAATCCAGTCTTCTTGCCGATGCCCATCATGAGCACACGTGGGGTTAGCGGTAAAGGGGAGGGAAACACCGCGAGTCAGGAATTGCGCACCGTTTCAACTGCCCGTCTGTCCACTTCATGCGATGGCCCCAGATCCCGTGCGCCAACAACAAAAAACGCCCGGATCGCTCCGGGCGTTTCTGTTTCAGCAAGCGGAACCCCTCGCGAGGTCCCCTACCCCAACCACCGTTACTCGGCGGCTGGAGCCTTGTCCGTCATGTCCTGTAACATCTGATTTGCGGAAGACGAGCCTGTGCTCTTCTTGCGCTCTTCGATGATGAGATCGTCGCGGCTTGTGGCGATGCGACGGATCTGGGTCATGGTGCCGCCTGTACCGGCCGGGATGAGACGGCCGACGATGACGTTTTCTTTCAGGCCCTGCAGTGTATCAGTTTTGCCAGCGATTGCAGCTTCCGTGAGAACCTTTGTGGTTTCCTGGAACGAAGCAGCCGAGATGAACGATGGCGTCTGCAGCGATGCCTTGGTGATACCCAGAAGAACCGGGTCGCCATAGGCAGGCTTCTTGCCTTCGTCGATCAGACGATCGTTGTTGTCTTCCATCTCGATGCGATCAACGCTGTCGCCCACGATGTAATGCGAGTCACCTGCATCGGTGATTTCCACCTTCTGCAGCATCTGACGCACGATCACTTCGATGTGCTTGTCGTTGATGACAACGCCCTGCAAGCGGTAGACTTCCTGGATTTCGTTCACGAGATAGGAAGCAAGTGCTTCCACGCCCTTGATCGCCAGGATATCGTGCGGTGCCGGGTTACCATCGAGAATGTATTCGCCCTTCTCGATATAGTCGCCTTCCTGAAGGTGGAACGGCTTGCTCTTCGGGATCAGGTATTCGACTGGCTCGACACCGTCTTCCGCAGGCTCGATCTGAACGCGACGCTTGTTCTTGTAGTCGCGGCCCAGACGGATCGTACCATCGATCTCGGCGATGATAGCGTGATCCTTCGGACGACGCGCTTCGAAGAGTTCAGCAACACGCGGCAGACCACCAGTGATGTCCTTGGTCTTGGCGCTTTCCAATGGCGAACGTGCAAGCACGTCACCCTGGAAGACCTTCATACCAGGCTCGACCGAAAGAATGGCGTCAACCGACAGCTGGAAGCGGGCTTCGCTACCACGAGCAAGCTTGGCAACATTGCCATCCTTGTCCTTGATGACGATCGCAGGCTTCAGATCCGAACCACGTGGTGTCGAACGCCAGTCAATAACCTGACGCTTGGTGATACCCGTGGATTCGTCGGTGGCTTCCAGAACGGAAAGACCGTCGACCAGATCTTCGAAGTGAACTGTACCTTCCACTTCCGTCATCATTGGACGTGTGTAAGGGTCCCACTCTGCCAGACGTTGACCGCGCTTGACCTTGTCGCCATCGTCCACGAACAGCTTGGAGCCGTAGGCTACACGCTGCGAAGAACGTTCGACGCCACGCTCGTCAAGAATGGTGACAGACATGTTACGACCCATGGCGATGAGAACACCGTCAGAGTTGCGCAGGCTGTTACGGTTCTTGATCTGGATCGTACCTTCGTAGGACGCTTCCAGGAACGACTGGTCGACCACGTTGGCAGTGCCACCAAGGTGGAACGTACGCATGGTGAGCTGCGTGCCTGGTTCACCGATGGACTGCGCGGCGATAACACCGACCGCTTCACCCATGTTGACCGGCGTACCACGTGCAAGGTCACGACCGTAGCACACGCCGCAAACCCCAACCTGAATTTCGCAGGTCAGAGCAGAGCGAATGCGAACGGACTGGATACCGGACTTTTCGATAGCAGCGATATCTGCCTCGTCCATCAACTTGCCAGCCTTGACGATGTTTTCGCCCGTGACCGGGTTGTCGATGTCGTCCAGAGCCGTACGACCGAGAATACGTGCGCCGAGCGAAGCAACGACCTGACCGGCATCGACGATGGCAGTCATGGTGAGGCCCTTATCGGTGCCGCAATCCGTGGAGTTGACGATGCAATCCTGTGCGACGTCAACGAGACGACGTGTCAGGTAACCGGAGTTCGCCGTCTTCAAGGCGGTGTCTGCAAGACCCTTACGGGCACCGTGGGTCGAGTTGAAGTACTCGTTAACGGTCAGACCTTCCTTAAAGTTGGAGATGATCGGCGTTTCAATGATTTCGCCCGATGGCTTGGCCATGAGGCCACGCATACCACCCAGCTGACGCATCTGGTTCGGAGAACCACGCGCACCGGAGTGGGACATCATGTAGATGGCGTTCATCGGCTTCTGACGACCGGTCTCGGGATCGAACTCGACAGCCTTAATACGGGCCATCATGTCTTCAGCGACCTTCTCGGTTGCCTTGCCCCAGGCGTCAACGACCTTGTTGTACTTTTCGCCCTGAGTGATCAGGCCGTCATTGTACTGCTGTTCGTACTCCTTGACCAAGGTTTCGGTGTCGCCAACGATCTTTACCTTGGTTTCTGGAATGATCATGTCGTCCTTGCCGAACGAAATGCCGGCGCGGCAGGCATGCGTGAAGCCGAGCTGCATGATGCGGTCGCAGAAGATGACCGTGTCTTTCTGGCCGCAATGACGGTAGACCGTGTCGATCATCTTGGAGATGTTCTTCTTGGTCATTTCCTGGTTGCAGGTCTCGAAAGGCACGTTGACGTTCTTCGGCAGAAGTTCACCGATGAGCATACGGCCAGGCGTCGTTTCGTAAATCTTCGAAACCGGCTTGCCATCGGCATCCACGGTCTTGAAGCGGCCACGAATCTTCGCATGCAGCGTCACGACCTTGTTTTCCAAAGCGTGATGCAGCTCGCCGAGGTCGGAGAAGGCCATGCCTTCGCCTGGCTCGTTCTGGTTCATGATCGACAGGTAGTAGAGACCGAGAACCATGTCCTGCGAAGGAACGATGATCGGCTGACCGTTTGCAGGGTGCAGGATGTTGTTGGTGGACATCATCAGCACGCGTGCTTCCAGCTGCGCTTCAAGCGACAGCGGAACGTGAACGGCCATCTGGTCACCGTCGAAGTCGGCGTTGAAGGCCGTGCAGACGAGCGGATGCAGCTGAATGGCCTTGCCTTCGACCAGCATGGGTTCGAAAGCCTGGATACCCAGACGGTGCAGCGTCGGTGCGCGGTTCAACAGAACCGGATGCTCGCGGATGACCTCGTCGAGGATATCCCAGACTTCCGGCTTTTCTTTTTCGACCAGCTTCTTGGCCTGCTTGACGGTGGAGGAATAACCCTTCGCGTCGAGGCGGGCATAGATGAACGGCTTGAACAGTTCGAGCGCCATCTTCTTCGGCAGACCGCACTGGTGCAGCTTCAGTTCTGGACCCGTCACGATAACCGAACGACCGGAATAGTCGACGCGCTTACCGAGAAGGTTCTGACGGAACCGGCCCTGCTTGCCCTTGAGCATGTCGGACAGCGACTTCAGCGGACGCTTGTTGGCACCCGTGATGACACGACCGCGACGGCCGTTATCGAACAGCGCATCGACGGATTCCTGCAACATACGCTTTTCGTTGCGGATGATGATGCCGGGCGCACGAAGCTCGATCAGACGCTTCAAACGGTTGTTACGGTTGATGACACGACGATAGAGATCGTTCAGGTCGGAGGTCGCGAAGCGGCCACCATCCAGCGGGACCAGCGGACGCAGGTCCGGCGGAATGACTGGAACGACCTTCATGATCATCCACTCGGGACGATTGCCAGACTCCATGAAGTTCTCAACGATCTTGAGACGCTTCATGAACTTCTTCTGCTTCAAATCCGATGTGGTCTCGGCAAGCTCGGTGCGAAGGTCGCCCGCGATTTTTTCGAGGTCCATCGAAGCCAGCATTTCATAGATGGCTTCAGCGCCGATCATGGCCGTGAACTGATCTTCGCCGAATTCATCGACGGCGATCATGTATTCTTCTTCGTTCAGAAGCTGGTTCTGCTTCAGAGACGTCAGGCCAGGCTCGGTCACGATGTAGTTTTCGAAGTAGAGAACGCGCTCTACATCTTTCAACGTCATGTCGAGCAGGGTCGAGATACGCGAAGGCAGCGACTTCAGGAACCAGATGTGGGCAACGGGCGCAGCGAGCTCGATATGGCCCATGCGCTCACGGCGAACGCGTGACAGCGTAACTTCGACGCCGCACTTTTCGCAGATGATGCCCTTGTACTTCATGCGCTTGTACTTGCCGCACAGGCACTCGTAGTCCTTGATCGGTCCGAAAATACGCGCGCAGAAAAGACCGTCACGCTCTGGCTTGAACGTACGGTAGTTGATGGTTTCCGGCTTCTTGATCTCGCCATAAGACCAGGAAAGAATTTTTTCCGGGCTGGCAATCGAAATCCGGATGGAATCGAAGTGCTGCGCCGGTACCGACGGGTTGAAAAGGTTCATGACCTCTTGGTTCATGCCTGTCTCCTTAGGGGTTTGGCCCCTTGCTTGCATCTGGCGCGGTGCTGTGCCGATCACCGACCAATGCCTAAAACATGATTAACCGCAAAATGCGGCGGAAGTTTCTACCCTCAGGTCACGACCTTCGGGCGAAACAGGCAGGCACCCGTAAGTGCCTGCCCTTCTTGTTTCTTATTCCGCCGCGTCAGGCAGTTGATCCGCTGCGTTGACGTCGTCGAGCTTGGAGTTTTCCAGTTCGACGCTGAGACCCAGCGAGCGCATTTCCTTGACGAGAACGTTGAAGCTCTCTGGAATACCGGCTTCGAAGGTGTCGTCGCCACGGACGATCGCTTCGTAAACCTTGGTACGGCCCGCCACGTCGTCTGACTTGACGGTGAGCATTTCCTGCAGCGTGTAAGCTGCGCCGTAAGCTTCCAGAGCCCAGACTTCCATTTCCCCGAAGCGCTGTCCGCCGAACTGCGCCTTACCACCAAGCGGCTGCTGGGTGACGAGCGAGTAAGGACCGATCGAACGCGCGTGGATCTTGTCGTCGACCAAGTGGTTCAGCTTGATCATGTACATGTAGCCCACGGTCACCTTACGGTCGAAGGTGTCACCGGTACGGCCATCGTACAGAACAGACTGACCCGATTCATGCAAACCGGCTCTGGTCAACATGGCAGCGACGTCAGGCTCATGCGCACCGTCGAAGACCGGCGTTGCAATGGAAACGCCCTTCTTGGACTGTTCGGCAAGACGGATCAGGGACTCGTCGTCGAACTGCGACACTTCATCCTTGGCTTCAGAGGCGTAGACTTCCGTCAGCTCACGCTTCAGGTCGGTGATGTCGAGCGACTTGTGATACTCTTCGAGCATATCGCCGATCTTCTTGCCCATACCGGCGCACGCCCATGCGAGATGCGTTTCGAGAATCTGACCGACGTTCATGCGCGAAGGCACGCCCAGCGGGTTCAAGCAGATGTCGACATGCGTACCATCTTCCAGGAACGGCATATCTTCGACAGGCACGATACGCGAGACAACGCCCTTGTTACCGTGACGGCCAGCCATCTTGTCGCCCGGCTGGATCTTGCGCTTCACAGCAACGAAGACCTTGACCATCTTCATGACGCCCGGAGGCATTTCGTCGCCGCGCTGAACCTTCTCGACCTTGTCCATGAAGCGCTGTTCAAGGCGCGACTTGGATTCGTCGTACTGACCGCGAAGCGCTTCCAGCTCGGACTGAGCCTTTTCGTCTTCCACGGCGAACATCCACCACTGCGAGCGGGGATATTCGGATACGACGGCGTTCGAAAGCTCGACGCCCTTCTTGAAGCCCTTTGGACCGGCAATCGATACCTGTCCGCGAAGCATCTCGATCAGACGACCATAGACGTTGCGGTCCAGAATGGCCTGCTCGTCGTCACGGTCCTTGGCAAGACGTTCGATCTCTTCGCGCTCGATAGCCATCGCACGTTCGTCTTTTTCGACGCCGTGACGGTTGAACACGCGAACTTCAACGACCGTACCAAACGTGCCCGGAGGCATGCGCATGGATGTGTCGCGAACGTCGGAAGCCTTTTCACCGAAGATGGCGCGCAGAAGCTTTTCTTCCGGCGTCATCGGGCTTTCACCCTTCGGCGTGATCTTGCCGACGAGGATGTCGCCAGGCTGAACTTCCGCACCGATGTAAACGATACCGGCTTCGTCGAGGTTCTTCAGCGCTTCTTCCGAAACGTTCGGAATATCACGCGTGATTTCTTCAGGACCAAGCTTGGTGTCGCGGGCCATCACTTCGAATTCTTCGATGTGGATGGAGGTGAACACGTCGTCGGAGACGATGCGCTCGGACATCAGGATCGAGTCTTCGTAGTTGTAACCGTTCCAAGGCATGAACGCGACGAGCGCGTTGCGGCCAAGTGCCAGGTCACCGAGGTCGGTCGAAGGACCGTCAGCGATGATATCGCCCTTGTTCAGAATGTCGCCGACGGCGACCAGCGGACGCTGGTTGACGCAGGTGTTCTGGTTGGAGCGCTGGAACTTCTGCAGACGATAGATATCAACGCCGGACTTGCCAGCATCGAGATCTTCCGTTGCACGGATAACGATACGGGTCGCATCCACCTGATCGACAACACCGGAACGACGGGCTGCGATGGCAGCGCCGGAGTCACGGGCAACGATCGGCTCCATGCCGGTTCCGACGAACGGAGCCTCGGCACGCAGAAGCGGAACGGCCTGACGCTGCATGTTCGAGCCCATGAGAGCGCGGTTGGCGTCGTCGTTTTCCAGGAACGGAATGAGAGCCGCAGCGACCGAAACGAGCTGCTTCGGCGAAACGTCCATCAGGTTGATGTTGTCACGCGGAGCCAGCATAACTTCGCCGGAGTGACGGCAAACAACGAACTCTTCCGTAAACGCGCCTTCAGCGTCCAGCTCGGCATTCGCCTGTGCGACGTAGTACTTCGCCTCTTCCATAGCGGAGAGGTAAATCACGTCCGTCGTCACCTTGCCGTCGATGATCTTGCGGTACGGGCTTTCGATGAAACCGTACTTGTTGACGCGAGCAAAGGTTGCAAGCGAGTTGATCAGACCGATGTTTGGGCCTTCCGGCGTTTCGATCGGGCAAATACGGCCGTAGTGGGTCGGGTGAACGTCGCGGACTTCGAAGCCTGCGCGCTCGCGGGTCAGACCACCCGGTCCAAGAGCCGAGAGACGGCGCTTGTGGGTGATTTCCGAAAGCGGGTTCACCTGGTCCATGAACTGCGACAGCTGCGAGGAGCCGAAGAATTCGCGAACGGCAGCAGCTGCCGGCTTGGCGTTGATCAGATCCTGCGGCATCACGGTGTCGATTTCGATCGAGGACATACGTTCCTTGATCGCACGTTCCATGCGCAGCAGACCCAGACGATACTGGTTCTCCATCAACTCACCGACGGAGCGAACACGACGGTTGCCGAGGTTGTCGATATCGTCGATTTCGCCCTTACCGTCGCGCAGTTCGACCAGCATTCTGACGACAGCCAGAATGTCTTCCTTGCGCAACGTGCGCACGGTGTCTTCTGCATCGAGATCGAGACGCATGTTCATCTTCACGCGGCCAACAGCGGAAAGATCGTAACGCTCGCTGTCGAAGAACAGCGACTTGAACATGGCTTCGGCCGAATCCATGGTTGGCGGCTCACCCGGACGCATGACGCGGTAGATGTCGAACAGAGCTTCCTGACGGTTCTCGTTCTTGTCTGCAGCCAGCGTGTTGCGGATGTAGGCACCAACATTGACGTGGTCGATGTTGAGGATCGGAATTTCGTCGAAACCGGTCTCAAGGATCAGCTTCAGCGTCTTTTCGTCGATTTCATCGCCTGCTTCGAGATAGATTTCACCCGTCTCGTAGTTGACCATGTCTTCGGCGAGGTAATTACCGTAGAGATCTTCGTCCGTTGCCTTCAGCGCCTTGAGGCCCTTGTCGGAAAGCTGACGAAGCAGACGCGGGGTCAGCTTCTTACCGGCTTCGACAACGACTTCGCCGGTGTCGGCATCGATCATCTCGCTGATTGCCTTGGCACCCTTCAGCACGTCAGGCTGATAGGGGAAACGCCAGCCATCGCCATCACGCTCGTAGCTTGCCTTGGTATAGAATGTCGACAGAATGTCTTCCCCATCCATGCCAAGCGCCATCAGAAGCGATGTTGCAGGCAGCTTGCGGCGACGGTCGATACGAGCGTAGACGACATCCTTGGCGTCGAATTCGATATCGAGCCAGGAACCGCGGTAAGGGATGACTCGGGCAGCAAACAGAAGCTTGCCGGAAGAGTGGCTCTTGCCCTTGTCGTGGTCGAAGAATACGCCCGGCGAACGGTGCATCTGAGACACGATGACGCGCTCGGTGCCGTTGACGATAAACGTACCGTTGTTGGTCATGAGCGGCATGTCGCCCATGTAGACCGACTGTTCCTTGATGTCCTTGATGGACTTCGCGCCCGTATCTTCGTCGATATCGAACACGATAAGGCGCAGCGTCACTTTTAGCGGCGCTGCGTAGGTCAGATCGCGCTGACGGCACTCTTCCACGTCGAACTTCGGCGCTTCGAATTCGTAGGACACGAATTCGAGCATCGAAGCACCGGAAAAGTCGGTGATCGGGAATACGGACTTGAAGACTGCATTCAATCCCTCGTCGGGACGACCGCCCTTGGGCTCGTCAACCATGAGAAACTGGTCGTACGAAGCCTTCTGAACCTCAATGAGGTTCGGCATTTCCGCTACTTCTGGAATTTTGCCGAAAAACTTGCGTACGCGCCTGCGACCGTTAAACGAAAGGGTCTGAGCCATCGTCGCTCCTTTAAAATTGCATCCGGGCCTGCAACGGACGGGAACCGCTGGCCAGTCGATCCCGTCAATCCAATGAGTATCTTCAATCTCGTTTCACGTCCCGAACGATAAGGCCGGATTGCCTGTATCACGCGGTTCGAAACCATTCTCTTGAAGAACCCATTACCCAAAAGCCATTTTCACGCGGCTTTTGGGTAAAAAGTTCGGTAGAAATGAGATCAGGAGGCGATGTGAACACCGCCTCCCAAAACATTCCAAGATTACTTAACGTCAACCTTGGCGCCTGCGTCTTCAAGCTTCTTCTTGAGGTCAGCAGCTTCAGCCTTGGAAACGCCTTCCTTGACAGCCTTAGGAGCGCCTTCAACGAGGTCCTTGGCTTCCTTCAGGCCGAGACCTGTGATAGCGCGGACTTCCTTGATGACGTTGATCTTGTTGGCGCCAGCGTCCGTCAGAACGACGTCGAATTCAGTCTTTTCTTCTTCAGCAGGAGCAGCAGCAGCGCCGCCAGCAGCAGCAACAGCTACAGGAGCTGCAGCAGAAACGCCCCACTTTTCTTCGAGAAGCTTGGAAAGCTCAGCAGCTTCCAGAACTGTCAGAGCGGAGAGGTCTTCAACGATCTTTGCGAGATCAGCCATGTTATAGTTCCTTTAATTCGGTTCGAACCGGTTTGAATAATTACAGCGAAAAACCGCCTTAAGCGGCTTCGTCCTTCTTTGAGTAAGCCGAGAACACGCGTGCAAGCTGGCTTGCAGGTGCTGCGACAACCGTAGCGACGCGCGTTGCAGGAGCCGCAAACAGGCCCAGCAGCTTTGCACGCAGCTCGTCCAGCGAAGGCAGGGTCGCAAGCGACTTGACTGCTTCGGCGTTGAGCGTGGTTGCACCCATGGCGCCGCCGAGAACAACGACTTTATCGTTGGTCTTTGCGAAGTCCATGACGACTTTCGGAGCAATCATAGGGTCAGTGCTGTATGCAATCAGCGTCTGTCCCTTGAAGAGATCGATGATCCCTTCCGACTCCGTACCCTGAAGAGCGATCTTGGCCAGGCGGTTCTTCGCGACCTTGACGGTGCCGCCAGCAGCACGCATTTTCGAACGAAAATCGTTCATCTGCGCAACTGTGACACCAGCATAGTGGGCCACGACAACTGAACCGGAAGCCTTGAAGACTTCGTTCAGCTCCGTGACGAATTCGCGTTTTTCCGCTCTTTCCACTGTCTGTCTCCAGTTGATGGGAACACATCGAAGTGTGGGCCCATCGGGTTTGCCTTTGCCTCAAGAAGCCCTGTTGCCAAGACTTCAAGCGACGCTTGAGGATCCTGTCCCCCGCTCTGTCGCCGCAAACGGCTTCAGGCACAGGCACATCAGGTTCGAACCGGATTATTAAGCATCCTTGGATGCGAAAATCCGGGCCTTACCCGTCTCATGCAGGCTGAATGATTAAGGCCTAAATCCCGAGGAAAATGGGCCACCTACAATCTCGGACAGGAGTTCCAGGTTTCCCTGGAAATTTCCGGCTCTTGCGAGCCGGAAATCTGAGTTGCCGCGCTTTTTAGGAAGCGCGGCGAATTATATTAGGCCGTAACCGACGAAGGCTCGATGCGAACGCCTGGACCCATGGTCGAGGAGATCGCTACGCGCTTGACGTAGTTACCCTTGGCGCCAGCTGGCTTTGCCTTGATGACGGCGTCAGCGAAAGCCTTGATGTTTTCTTCGAGCGCCTTGGCGTCGAACGAAGCCTTGCCGATACCAGCATGCACGATACCGGCCTTTTCGACGCGGAATTCAACGGCGCCGCCCTTGGAAGCCTTAACAGCTCCAGCAACGTCCATCGTAACCGTACCGACCTTCGGGTTCGGCATCATGCCGCGTGGGCCGAGAACCTTACCGAGGCGACCGACGAGCGGCATCATGTCAGGTGTGGCGATGACGCGATCGAAGTCGATCTTGCCGCCCTGAACGATTTCCAGCAGGTCTTCTGCACCGACGATGTCTGCACCGGCAGCCTTGGCTTCGTCAGCCTTGGCACCACGAGCAAACACGGCAACGCGAACGTCGCGGCCAGTGCCGTTTGGAAGGTTGACAACGCCGCGAACCATCTGGTCTGCGTGACGTGGGTCAACGCCGAGGTTCATGGAAACTTCAACGGTTTCGTCGAACTTGGCGACAGCCCGTTCCTTGACCATGGAGATGGCGTCGGTCAGAGCGTAAAGCGTCTTTGGATCAACGCCTTCGCGGATTTTCTGTACGCGCTTTGCAAGCTTTGCCATGATCAACCTACCACTTCCAGGCCCATGGCGCGGGCAGAGCCCTCAACCATTGCCATTGCGCCTTCGATGTCGGCTGCATTCAGATCCTTCATCTTGGCTTCAGCGATCGTCTTGACCTGAGCCTTGGTGATGGAGCCGACCTTGGCGCCCTTGCCAGGCGTCTTGGAACCGGATGTGATCTTGGCTTCCTTCTTCAACCAATAGGTCATTGGCGGCTGCTTCATGACGAAGGTGAAGGACTTGTCCTGGTAATAGGTGATGACGACCGGGATCGGCATACCCTTTTCCATTTCCTGCGTGGCGGCATTGAACGCCTTGCAGAATTCCATGATGTTAATGCCACGCTGACCAAGCGCCGGGCCGATTGGCGGGGACGGGTTTGCCGATCCTGCCTTGACCTGAAGCTTGAGCTGGCCTGCAACTTTCTTAGCCATATCTCTCTGCCTTTCAAATCGAACCGGTTACCCGGCTCCTATGCCGGAAAATCCGGCGGCTGCGGTTGCGTGGTGCGATCCCTGCCCCGGCTTAAGAGCCAGGAAATCTTCCACGCGCTATGCGGACTTGCCGCATCACATCAGTGAGAAAGCAACAACTTGCAGACACTCACCGATGAATTGAATGAAAGGCGCAAGCGCCTTTCGAAATCTTGTCAGACCTTCTCGACCTGAGCGTATTCCAGCTCGACAGGTGTCGCACGACCAAAGATCGACACTTCCACCTTCAGGCGCGAACGCTCTTCATCGACATCCTGAACGACACCGTTGAACGATGCGAACGGACCATCGGAGACGCGAACCTGCTCGCCGATTTCGAACGATACCGAAGACTTCGGACGCTCGACGCCTTCCTGAACCTGACCGAGAATGCGGTCTGCTTCAGAATCCGGGATCGGAACAGGCTTGTTGTCCGAACCCAGGAAACCCGTAACCTTGGGCGTATTCTTGATGAGGTGATAAGCCTCATCCGTCAGGTTTGCGCGCACCAGCACGTAACCCGGAAAGAACTTGCGCTCGCTATCGACCTTGCGACCGCGACGCACCTCGACAACCTTTTCAGTCGGCACGAGGATTTTCTCAAAAAGATGGTCCAGACCCTTCTGGCGAACCTTCTCTTCAATCGACTCGGCGACCTTCTTTTCGAAGTTCGAATACGCCTGAACAATATACCAACGCGCTGCCATCTTTACTCTCCGCTCAATTCGTTACCGGCCGATGCTCAGAACGAGACCGAGCAACCAGCCGATGAGCTGGTCTGCCGCAAAGAAGAACAGTGCCGCAAAGATGACCATAACCAGCACCATAGCCGTTGAAATCATCGTTTCGCGGCGCGACGGCCAAGTGATCTTCGACGCTTCGGCGCGAACCTGCTGCAGAAACGTAAACGGATTGGTTTTGGATGCCATTGACTGCCCACGCAATTACGGCGCGTAAAGCCGATACTAATCAGCCCCACGCACCGCGTGTCTGTTTTGACCTACATAAACGCCGATTCCCCTTTTAACAAGAGGAAATCGACATTCGGCGAATTACACCGGTAAACCGGCACCTCATCTGCCATGCAGCGATGCCACGCGCTTGCTGATGAGAAATGGCAGGGGCAGAGGGGCTCGAACCCACGGCCTGCGGTTTTGGAGACCGCCGCTCTA
Source organism: Rhizobium sp. Leaf262 (assembly GCF_001422245.1). Lineage (GTDB taxonomy): Bacteria > Pseudomonadota > Alphaproteobacteria > Rhizobiales > Rhizobiaceae > Agrobacterium. The sequence goes on along the minus strand of NZ_LMMM01000010.1, from coordinate 1,277 downwards.
CCAACTGAGCTATACCCCTGTAACACCGAATTAGCAGGTCGCAACCGCATCCTGCATTCGGTATGGGGCTCCTTTAAAACGCTGAGAAAAGAATGGCAAGGGTGTTTTTGATCTTTTTCTCATGCGGGAGCCTTGATCCACCGTTTGGCTATGTTTTGACGTAATGGCGCCAATTGTGCTCTTCCTTGAAACCCAGCACCTCGCGAATTTTGCGGTTGGAGTAGAGACCTTCGTACTCTCCGATGTCACGAGTAAAGGGCACGTTCGGGAAGAATCGCCTGGCGAGTTCTCGCGTCGGCGTGTTGGCTGTAACGGTATCGTTGGCGGCGTTGAAGACCTGGAATCCAAGCCCGTCTCTTTCAACGCACAAATGGCATATCTGACCCAGGTCACGCGCATCGATATAATTCCAGGCATTTCGCTTGCGCGTTTCCGGGTTGGCAAAGAATGCCGGAAACTTTTCATACTCATGCGGCTCTATGACGTTGCCGATTCGTAGCGCGTAGATATCTGCGCCGTAGCGTTCGGCAAACGCCCTCGCCGTCTTTTCATTGAGAACCTTGGACAAGCCGTAGCTATCCATAGGATCGACGTCATAGTCCTCCTCCAGCGGAAACTGGTGGAAGTCTCGATGACCCTCGGCAAAGCAAATGCCATAGGTCGTCTCCGACGACGCCACGATGACCTTGCGCACGCCCAGCTTCATCACCGCTTCGATGACATTGTAAGTGCCGATGGTGTTCACCCGGAACGTCTCGTTGTCCGGCTTGATCAGGATGCGGGGGATAGCTGCGAAATGAATGACCGCGTCATAGGGCTGAACGCCCCTGCCCGTCTCCAGATCCGGGAAATCACGATGCATCGACAAAGCATTGAAGACTTGTCCACTGTCGGTGACATCAACAAGCAGGTTGGTCACGCCGGGGCTGTCGAGCGGCACGAGGTCAATATTGTGGACTTCATAACCGTTGGCGATGAGCCAGGGCACAACGTGCCGACCAGCCTTGCCAGAGCCACCGGTGAACAGAATGCGCTTCGTCATGAAATCCCTCCCAGATATTGAAATGCCAGAGATAGGTAAGCCCTGGGTGGCGTGGCGCAACCCTTTACCCGCGCAGCGCCCATAAAAAAAGCCCCGCCGTTGCCGGCGGGGCCTGATCAAATCCCTTGCGGGAAAAGATTACTCGACGATCGAGGCGACGATGCCGGCGCCGACGGTACGGCCGCCTTCGCGGATCGCGAAGCGCAGCTTTTCTTCCATCGCGATCGGAACGATC
>NZ_LMMM01000009.1 GCF_001422245.1 Rhizobium sp. Leaf262 | reverse complement strand
GCCACGGGCTTGGTGTCCCCAGGGGGTCTCGGTCTCACATCCGCCACCGCAACCGGCATTAAAACGCCAAATGACGGTGAGGGGAAGTTACAAGGGGGGGCCACACCCACTTCCGCCAGTTGAGTTACCCTACCTTCGCCAACCCCTCACGTTGCGCATAATACTGCCCGAACCGGTTAGCCAGAAAATCCGCCAGACCAATATCCTCCTGTTTCACAAAGCCTTTCTGCGGCAGCTTGCCTTGGCTCAGCAAATCCAGCACCGTCGTAATGCCGGCGGCGGTGGTGATCTGGATGGCGCTCATCATGCGGCCGGAGACGGGGCCGGCATAGACTTTGTGGGCGTAGGTTTCTTGCATGAAGCGGCCATTCTTGGTGCCGCAGACGGTGACGAAGACGATGACGACATCCTGCATGGTGGCGGGAAGGGCGTTTTCGAAGAGGTCTTTCAGCACATCGCGGCGGTTGCGCAGGTTGAGGTCGTTGAGCAGCGCCTTCATGATGGCGACGTGGCCAGGGTAGCGGATGGTGCGGTAATTCATGGTGCGCACCTTGCCCTCCAGCGTGGCGGCCAGTGTGCCGAGGCCGCCCGATGTGTTGAAGGCCTCGTAGGTCATGCCGTCGAGTGAAAATTCCTCGCGCTCTTCCAAGGCAGGTACGGCGGTGAGGCGGCCCTCGACGATGGCTTCGCAGGGCTCGATATATTCGTTGATGAGACCGTCCGTGCTCCAGGTGAGGTTATAATTCAAGGCGTTGGACGGGTATTGCGGCAGGGCGCCGACGCGCATGCGCACGCTGTCCAGCTTATCGAAACGCGAGGCGAGATCGGCAGCGACAATGGAGATGAAGCCGGGGGCAAGGCCGCATTGTGGGATGAGCGCGCTTTCGGACGTTTCGGCCAGTTTCTTGACCTTGCGGGTGGATTCGACGTCTTCGGTGAGATCGAGATAATGCGTGCCGACGGCAACGGCGGCTTCGGCAATACCTGCGGTGAGGTGGAACGGGGCAGCGGAGAGGACGGCGAATTTGTCCTTCAACAGCGCCTGCAGGCCGAGGCGATCGGTGATGTCGACGATCTCGGTATCGACCCGTTCATGGCCGGGAACGTTGGCGAGTTGATCTGCGGAACGGTCCGCGACGGTGACGCGGTAATCGCCGGTGACGGCGAGCATCCATGCGATGGCGGAGCCGATATTGCCTGCGCCGATGATGACGATATGTTTCATTCTGTCCCCCTTGAGAAATGCCATTGAGGTAACAGAATGCCGCTTTTTGCACACGATTCGTAGCTTCACTTTGCGCGAAAGAGCGACTAGATTTATGCATATCGCCAATAGGATTGTGCATAATGCTTAGTGAAAAAGACCGGGCGTTGCTTTCGCTGCTGGGAGATAATGCGCGCATGCCGGTGGCGGAACTGGCGCGGAAACTCGGCCTTTCCCGCACGACGGTGCAGGCTCGTATCGAGCGGCTGGAGGCGGATGGGGTGATATCCGGTTACGGCATCAAGCTGTCTGACGCCTATCTTTCCGGGCTGGTGCGGGCGCATGTGCTGATTACGATTGCGCCCAAGGCACTGGCGGGCGTCACCGCAGCCCTTGCCGCGATCAAGGAGGTCACGACGTTGCACTCCGTCAGCGGCAGCTTCGACCTAATCGCCATTCTCACTGCGCCTTCGATTGCTGATCTGGACCGGTTGATCGACGGTATCGGGGCGCTGGATGGGGTGGAGCGGACGCTATCTTCGGTGATTTTATCGACGCGGATTTCGCGGTGATTTCAACGCTTCTCCCACATTCCTGTGCTTGTCACAGGAATCCAGTCAGCCCAAGTCTTTGGGCTGAGAAGCCTCTTTTCGCCACGCAGACGCGTGTCGGCTGGATTCCTGTGACAAGCACAGGAATGAGGGGTGGAATTGGAGTGACCTGGTAGTCTCGCACTCGGCGTCCAACACGTTTTCTCATCGCGCAGACGCGCGGTGGCTGGACCCCGGCTCTAGGCCGGGGTGACGGAGGATAGGGCTCAAACCGGGTCCGTACTGCCCCGTTTCGCCTTGAAAAACATCTTCAGCCGCTGGATTTCGGCGGGTGTCCAGCCGTGTGGTTGGGTCACTTCCAGCCATGCGTCGATGTAGTGTTCCGGCGCGTAGACGTGGCCGTAGCCCATGGGGGCGGTGGTGGCGGCGGCGACGTCGAGGAACAGTTGCAGTTCGGTGACGACGGGGAACCAGCGGAAGGAGGAGGAGACATCGCGGCCACGCGGCTGCTTCATCCATTCCGGGCGACGGTAAAGGGCTGCGGTTTCGAAGAAGGTTATGGGGTCGCTGGCATATTGCAGGTAGACGATGCGCATCGGCCCCCAGGGCTTATCCGCCATATGGGCGTTGGTGTATTGGTCTGCAAAGCGGATGACCGAGGAATCGCGGAATTTGGGCAGCCAATAGGGCGAGCCTTCGGTTCGGCCTGATGTGGCCATGCGCCATGTGGGGCTGGAAAAGGGCGGGCCGCTCCACAGCGCGCCCTGGAAGGGATCGGCGAGGACATCGTAGAGATCGGAGGATTTCTGGCTGTTCAGCGCACCGAGGCTGAGACCGTGCAGGTAGAGCTTGGGGCGGGTATCCTTGGGCAGCGTCGTCCAGTAACCGTAGATGGCTTCGAAGAGGGCGCGGGCGGTTTCCACGCCGTAATCCGGCTCCGTCAGAAGGGCGATCCAGCTGGAGAGATAGGAATATTGCACGGCGACGGTGGCGACGTCACCATTGTGCAAATATTCAAGCGTATCAATGGCTTCCGGGTCTATCCAGCCGGTGCCGGTGGGGGCGATGACGACAAGGGTTTCGCGCTCGAAACCGCCGGTGCGTTTGAGTTCTTCCAGGGCGAGTTTGGCGCGCTCTGCCGGTGTGGCTCCGGCATTCAGCCCGGCATAAACGCGGATGGGCTCCATGGCCGGGCGGCTGGTGAAGGCGGTAATCTCTGTGCTGTGCGGGCCGGTGGCGACGAATTCGCGGCCACGGCGTCCGAGCGATTCCCAGGTCATGAGGGAGGCGGAACTACCGGTTTTCATGGGGTCGGAGGGGCGTGGCACATCGGGCTCGATGAGGCTATCGACCTGTTTCAGCGAGCTATCCATGAACCGCAGGCCGACATCGACCACCAGCCCGTTGAGCAGTAGCACGGCGATGATGACGGCGGCGGCAATGCCGACGACATTGGCCAGCGGACGCGGCAAAAACCGGCGGCTGCGCAGGGCAAAGAGCCGCCGCACGATCTGAAACAGGCGCCCGAAAGCGATGAGCAGGGCAGAGACGCCAACGGCGATGGCCCCGGTTTTGATGCGGTGGGCGCTGTCCAACGGGTCGAGTTCCATCAAGACGCGAATGGAGTTTTGCCAGGTTGCCGCCTGCCACAGAAAGCCGAGCGCAGCGACGATTGCCGCCAGCGAGATGACGAAGAGAATGCCGCGTTTATCATGCCGGGAGGGCTGCGGCAGGCCGAGATAGATGGCGATATCCTTCAGAAAAACGCCGATGAGATAACCGATGGCAAAGGAAAATCCGCACAGCACGCCCTGCATGACGAAGGTGCGGGGAAGCAGCGATGGCGTGAGGGAAGCGCACAGCAGCACCGTGCCGACGACGATGCCGGTGCTGGACAGCGGCATGACCAAACGCCTGATCCATCTCAAGATTCTGCTTCCTTCCCCGGTTGGTTGTTGAGGCAGTGTAGTATGGTGGCGTGGTGCGTGGAAGGAAGGGTGCGGAATAAATTTTGCGATGAATAGGAATTTAATCCTTGACGGCGTGACGGTGGTTTGGTAGTGTTTGGGTATAGTCGGAGAAGTGTGGGTGGTGGGGTTGGTAGCGGTTTGCTGCTGGACCTTTGGGTGGGGCTTACCCCCCTCTGTCCTGCCGGACATCTCCCCCACAAGGAGGGAGATTGGCTGGGCGCTGACCCCTCGCTCTCTTCGCGAGGTTGTGGATGGGCGAGAGTTTGCCTCCTGCCGATCTCCCCACCTGTGGGGGAGATGCCCGGCAGGGCAGAGGGGGGGCGAGCTTGCGCCGACATTTGACGTTCCAACCAACAGGCAAATCATGACATCGACAATCAAGACAGACCTCTCGCTCTACCGCGAGTGGCCGCAAACGCCTGTTTATGCCGATAATCCTGCGGTGCTGGAGTTGAAATCCGCGCCGCCGGACAAGGCCAGCGACGACCTTTGGCGGTTGCTGAACGAGATGACCGCTGAGATGCGGGAGCAGTTTCGGTTCTTTCGCTCTCTGCGCGAAGGGGCAGGTGCGGCGCTGGATGAGGCGGCGGACGATGCGGCGGGGAAGGGGGCGCGGGCTGATGTGAAGGCCGCGACCGATGCCATGTCGCTGATCGTGCGGACGCTGGAAAAGATCGATACGCTGCAACGGCAGCTGACCCGCGATCGCGAGGCGGCGGCTGAAGACGCGGCGGGAGCGCAGGATTATGAGGACGCCGTTGCATTCTTCCAAAGGCGCATCGACGACCTCGTCCGGCAGAAAGTGCGGGCAAGGCTTGTCTCTGCCGGTGTTTCGCCAGACGAAGACACGGCTGAAGCCGGAAAATGAAGCGGGGCAGGCGGCGGTACCGGTGATCGGCTCTCCCGTTCCTGACATTCGCAGGCAGGAGATTGCGCAAGGCATGGCAGCGCCGCTGGCAGAAAAATACCAACGGCAGCACATTGCCCGCTTCAACCGCGACTGGCGCTTTGTGGGCAATGCCCCGCAGCAGCCGCCGGATGGCGACTGGCGCAACTGGTTGCTGATTGGCGGGCGCGGCTCTGGCAAGACCAGAGCCGGGTGCGAATGGGTGCATCTCATCGCTTCCGCCAGTGACCGATCCGATCTGCGCATTGCGCTGGTGGCAGAAACTCTGGGCGATGCGCGTGAGGTGATGATCGACGGCGTCTCCGGCATCTGCCGGGTGGCGCGGTTCAGGCGGCCGGATTTCGAGGCGTCGCGCCGCAGGCTGATCTGGCCGAACGGGGCGATGGCGCAAATCTTTTCCTCCGAAGACCCGGAAAGCCTGCGCGGCCCGCAGTTTCATTTCGCATGGTCCGACGAGCTGGCGAAGTGGCGTTATGCTCAGGAAACCTGGGACATGCTGCAATTCGGCCTGCGCCTTGGTGACAATCCCCGGCAGCTGATTACCACCACGCCAAGGCCGATACCGCTGTTGAAGGCGCTGATGGCCGACCCGGGCAGCCGGGTGGTGCGGATGCGCACCCATGACAATGCCGACAACCTGTCGCCCGGTTTCATCGATGCGATGATGAAACGTTATGGCGGCACGCGGCTGGGCCGGCAGGAACTGGATGGCGAGTTGATTGCCCAGCGCGACGATGCGCTGTGGAAGCGCGCCGATCTGGAGGCGATTTTCGATGACAGGCCGGATGTTTTGGCACGGACCGTCGTTGCGGTGGACCCGCCGGCGGGCAGCGGCGAGGGCTCCTGCTGCGGCATCGTGGTGGCGGGCATAGGTATAGACGGGCGGTTTTGGGTTCTGGCGGACTGCTCCGCCGAAGGTGCGACGCCTGCAGGCTGGGCGCGGGCGGTGGTTGCCGCCTTCCGCCGCTTCGAGGCCGACCGGGTGGTGGCCGAGGTGAACCAGGGCGGCGAGATGGTGAGCGCGATGCTGAAAAGCATCGACGCCAATCTGCCGGTGACCATGGTGCGCGCCAGCCGCGGCAAATTTACCCGCGCCGAACCGGTGGCTGCGCTGTATGAGCAGGGCCGAGTGCGGCATGCGGGGCGGTTTGAGAAATTGGAAGACCAGATGGTGGATTTCGGGCCGGATGGGTTGTCTTCCGGCAAGTCACCCGACCGGCTGGATGCGCTGGTCTGGGCGTTGACGGCGCTGGCGATGGGGACGATGGCCGAGCCGAGGGTGCGGGGGATGTGAGGGGTTGTCTTGTGCTTGCGTCGTTATACACGCCGTCATACCGGGCTTGACCCGGTATCCAGTGCGATCAAGTCTGTGATCGCGGAAGAGTCTTCCGCCGCAGACGCAGCGGGCTGGACCCCGGCTCAAGGCCGGGGTGACGGCGTTTAAGTAAGACGACTAGATAAAAAGCGAAACGCCCGCGTGGCCTGTGATGGCGCAGCGCGGGCGATTTTCAAGACTGTGACGGTAGGGGTGATCGACACCCCCGACCGCATCACTTCTTCGTAGACTGGTCCGGCTTCTGTTGTGTGCCGACTTCGCGCATCTGGCGCCATTCGCTTTCGAGGCGGTCGTAGGTGGTCTGCGGAATTGTTGCTGTCATGGCATTCCTCCTTGGCGGTTGGGCGCTGCGTTTTGCGCGGTGTGAAACAGAGTAAGCGGGTGAAAGTTCCTCAATTCAAGGTAAAATTTTCCCTTAAAACGGTTCGTATAAAATAAAATCGATTAGGATTTTTCTAAATCGATTTAGATGCGAGAAGTTGCATATTAAAATCTGGGGTTTAGGCCGCCGTAATTTTGAGAGGTGATGATGCTGTTGGATAGACAACATTTTTTCGCGACGATTCGGGGGGCTCCCTTTCCGGGACGGCTGAGTGCCACGCAGGTGAACGGGACTGAATTGGTTCTCGACGAATTCGAGGTGAGAGCACCGGACGGCGATATTCGCCATCTGGCTTACATGCTGGCGACGGCGTTTCACGAGACGGCAGGCACCATGCAGCCGGTGCGCGAAACGCTGGCGGCGAGTGACGATGCGGCGATCCGTATTCTGGACCGGGCCTATGCGGCAGGAAGGCTGGGGCAGGTGCGCACGCCCTATTGGCGGCGCGATGCAGACGGCAAAAGCTGGCTGGGGCGCGGGCTGGTGCAGTTGACGCACCGGCGCAATTACGAGGCGATGTCAGCGGTGACGGGCATCGACCTGGTGGAGCGGCCCGAGCGGGCGATGGAGCCGCAGGTGTCTGCTGCCATTCTGGTGGAGGGCATGCTGCGCGGCAGTTTTACCGGCAGGCGACTTTCGCAGTATTTTGATACACAGCGCGCCGACTGGGAAGGTGCCAGAGCCATCGTCAACGGCAATGACCGGGCAGCACTGATTGCAGGTTATGGACGAACGTTTCATGCAGGCTTGACGGCAAGCCTGATTGAACAGCCAGCGGTGGGATGATAGCGATTTCCACCCGAGATTTTGCATGACAGGTGCTTTCATGATCCGCCACATCGTTTTCTTTACCGTACCGGAAGCCAACCGCGACGCGGTTCGCAAGGGTCTTTCCGGTCTTACAGCTATTTCTCACGCGCTGACGCTTGAGATTGGCGAGAACGTGAAGAAAGACCAATGGGGCAATTCGGTGGACTTCATCGTCTACGGTGAATTCGAGAATGAGGCGGCACTGGCGGCGTATAAGGCCGACCCGGCCTATGAGCTTTCCACGAATACGGTGAAGCCGCTGCGCGACACGCGGGTGGCGGCCGATTTTGATAGTGACAGGGCGGTGAAAGAGCCGATTGGGTAGGCTGGACCTCATGGTAGGTTTTGTATGTACAAAAATGTAGGTTTTTGCTATCGTGCAATTCGAGTGGGATGAGGTAAAGGCGCAGAAAAATCGGGTGAAGCACCATGTTTCATTCGAACTGGCGAAAGAAGTCTGGAACGACCCGCTGCATGTCATCATGCCGGATAGGTTTGAAGACGGTGAGCAGCGTTGGCACGCTTTGGGTATGGTGGGTGCGGTCGCGATCCTCGTTGTCGTACATAGTTATCCCGCTGGTGAAGATGACGCTGTCGTTCGCATTATCGGAGCCCGCAAGGCGACATCCCATGAAAGGAGGCGCTATGAGCAACAGCAAGTTTAATCAACAGCAGCTTGAAGAACTGGCAAAGCTGGAAGCGATGTCGGATGACGATATCGATACGGCAGATATACCCGAGGCGCCCGTCGAAAACTGGATGCATGCCAAGCGTGGTGCGTTCTACCGCCCGATCAAGCAGCCTGTGACGATCCGGCTGGATGCGGATATTCTGGCCTGGTTCAAGGAACATGCCGAGAAAAGCGGTTATCAGACGGAGATAAACCGCGTGTTGCGGCAGCATGTAACCGAGGCGGAAAAGAAGCGGGCCTGATCCGACTTTCGGCTGAACTGGCGCGTTAGCGCACTGATTTGAAGTAACAGCTGACTTTGTCTGCAACGCCTTTGCATTGCGGGCTTTCGGCGTTCTCATAAAGGATCATTCCATGCGATTTTTTGGTTCTCTGCCGTGGCGGCGCCCGGTGGGGCGTGGACCTGTGCGCGAAGAAAAGGCGGCGGGTGGGTTTCTGGTGCTGTCTGGCGAGGCGGGGCGGACGCATTGGTCGGGGCGCGGATATGGTGCGCTGTCTCGCGAAGGGTTCATGCGCAACCCGGTGGCGCACCGGGCAGCGCGGATGGTGGCGGAGGCTGCGGCGTCTGTCAGTTGGTTGCTGTATGAGGGTGACGCTGAGATTGGCGAGCATGCGCTGTTGCGGCTGCTGGCGCGTCCCAACGGGCAGATGAGCGGGCCTGATTTCTTTGAGGCGCTCTACGGGCATCTGCTGCTCTCCGGCAATAGCTATATCGAGCCGCTGATGGTGGGCGAGCGGTTGCGGGAGCTGCATCTGCTGCGGCCCGATCGCGTCAGCATCATCGAGGGGGCGGATGGCTGGCCTGCGGCGTTCGACTACCGGGCCGAGGGCCGGGCGGCGCGGCGGATTGCGGCGGATCGGGATGGGCTGGGGCTGCTGCACCTGAAGCTGTTCAACCCCCTAGATGACCATAATGGGTTTTCGCCGCTGGCGGCGGCTGGGGCGGCGCTGGATTTGCACAATGCGGCGAGCATCTGGAACAAGCGGTTGCTGGACAATTCGGCCCGCCCCTCGGGTGCGTTGGTCTATCAGCCCAAGGAGGGCGGCAATCTTTCCACCGACCAGTACGAGCGGCTAAAGCGGGAGCTGGAGGAAGGCTATGCAGGCGCGGTGAATGCCGGGCGTCCGCTGCTTTTGGAAGGCGGGTTGGACTGGAAGAGCATGGGGCTTTCGCCGAAAGACATGGACTTCATGGAGGCCAAGAACGGGGCTGCCCGCGACATCGCGCTGGCACTCGGCGTGCCGCCCATGCTGCTGGGCATTCCCGGTGACAATACCTATGCGAATTACCAGGAGGCTAACCGGGCTTTTTACCGGCTGACGGTGCTGCCGCTGATCAATCGGACGGCGGCGAGTTTGTCGGCTTGGCTGGCACCGTTGTTTGAGGGTGCGTTGCGGCTGGAGCCGGATCTGGATCGGATTGCCGGACTGTCTGGCGAGCGTGATGCACTGTGGGCGCGGGTGGGGGCTGCGGGGTTCCTGAGTGATGAGGAGAAGCGTGAGGCGGTGGGGTATTGATGGGGGGGCGGCTGGGTTATCTCTCCCCTTGTGGGAGAGAAAGCGATTTCAACACCTTAGCCAAAGGCTAAGTGTTAGAAATCGCAAGTGAGGGGTTTTCCCTCGGCGCAAGCGGCAAACCCCTCACCTAGAAAATCTACGACTTAGCTTTCGCTAAGATCGTGATTTTCTGTCCTCTCCCACAGGGGGAGAGGTAAACCCGGCGGCACCGTTGAACCACTTTCTAAACAACCGGAATCCATCTGTGAAGGTTTCCCCTCAACCGGTTCCAATGACTCGAGAAAAGCGCACACATCCTCATGGCGGGTGCAGGGCAGCCGCTGTGCAACGTATTCTACTCTAACCCGGAATGATTACCCATGTCTGAATTTGCCAATGAGGGCGGCATTTGGGCTGCTCGATTTACCGGGGCGGTGGCGGGAGCTGGCGTTTCGCTGATCTATCTTCTGCCCCAGACGCACCGCGAGGCGGCCAGCCGGTTTCTGACGGGGCTCGCTTGCGGCATGATCTTCGGCGGGCCGGTGGGGGTGTGGATCGTCAAGCGGCTGGATATTGCCGATGGTCTCTCGGGTCAGGACGTGATGCTGACCGGCTCCGCCGCCGCCAGCCTCTGCGCCTGGTGGGGGCTGGGCGTGATGGTGCGCATTGCCGAGCGTTATGCCGCACGGCCTTAAGCCTGATTACGGGCCTTATATGCGTTGCGACGTGCTGATCAGGCTGAAAAGCAGGTGAATTCTGTGATGCGGCCTCCAGCGCTAAGCACTTTGCCGCTTTTCGAGTCCGCATTGAAAATAACGTATCTGGTTTGCGGGCATATCAAATCCAGTGATTTTTTGTAGCACTGAAGAGTGTTGACCTTTCGTTCGATGCCACCGTCCCAAATGGTACGATTGAATTGGATGTTTTCGCTGCACTTGAACCCTCTGCGCGTTGCTTTGGTTCGGGCTTCCTCCAGGCTGAGGCCAACAGTATCCAGCCTGTTGATTTCATTGTCATGCCAGGACTCAGGAATTTTGGTCAGTCCGCAACCGTTCAAGGTCAGGCACGCAATCAACAGTAATGAAGTACGAAACACGTTTTCTCCCATCGCCAATGGTTTGACGGAGTGAACCGATAAACGCCACGGCGACGGGATGCAAGACAGCCTGTGGTTGCTGTCGACAAGGCGGTAATGATGCAGTCCCGCCACGCCCAACAGCATCACCTTTTCTTACAAATAGCAGGAGAATTTCATGCACGTTTATCGCGGGCCGCGGCCTGCTACGCGCAAATTTGCCAGCCTGGAGCTGCGCGGCATTGCCTTTGATGGGGTGTTTTCCGGTTATGCCAGCGTGTTTGGCGAGGTGGATCTGGGGCGCGATGTGATCGAGCCGGGGGCCTTCAGGCGATCCATCGAGGAGCGCGGTGCCTCGGGGATTCGCATGCTGTACCAGCACGACCCGGCCCAGCCGATTGGCGCGTGGCGCACCATTCGCGAGGATGAGCGAGGGCTTTATGTCGAGGGGGTGCTGGCACCGGATGTGGCGCGGGCCAAGGAGGTGCATTCGCTGATGAAGACGGGTGCGCTGGACGGGCTGTCCATCGGCTTTCAGACGGTGCGGGCGGGCAAGGCTTCGCGCGGCGGTATTCGCCGCATTCTGGAGGCCGACCTCTGGGAAATCTCCGTCGTGACCTTTCCCATGCTGCCATCTGCCCGGGTTTCCAACGTCAAGCAGGCGCGGTTCTTTCGCGACCGGGAGACGGAGCTGGTGCGGACGATGCGCCGGGCTGCGAAGAGTTTGGCGGGGGATGCTTTTCGGCGGTGATGGGGTTTGGGAGGCCCGTCGTCTCGCCCTCATTCCTGTGCTCGTCACAGGAATCTAGCCAGCCCAAGTCCTTGGGCTGAAGGGAGTCTTTTCGTCGCGCAGACGCGCGTCGGCTGGATCCCTGTGACGAGCACAGGGATGAGGGAAGAAAGCACGTCCGCGCCAAGGAAGAGTCTTTTGCATCGCAGACGCGATGCTGCTGGGCCCCGGATCAAGTCCGGGGTGACGGTGGGGAGGCGGGCTTCGTCTTTCATTTCTTACCAATCAACAGAGGAAAACCACATGACGGAACAGACAGTAGCACCGCAGATCAAGGCCGTACCGGATACGATGACGGCGGCGTTTGATGATTTTATGGAGGCGTTCGAGGCCTTTCGCGAGACCAATGACGAGCGGCTGGGGGATATCGAGCGCAAGATGAGTGCGGATGTGCTGACCCGTGAAAAGCTTGATCGTATCGACAAGGCGCTTGATGACAACAAGAGGGTGATGGACGAGCTTTCGCTGAAGAAGGCGCGGCCTGCGCTGGGGCGCAAGGGTGCGGCCAATGCGGAGACGGAAGAGCACAAGGTGGCGTTCGAGGCCTATATTCGCCGGGGTGATGAGGGCGCGCTGCGTGATCTGGAGGCCAAGGCGTTTTCCAGCAGCGCGGGCGCGGATGGCGGGTATCTGCTGCCCAACGAGACCGATAGCGACATCGGCAGACGCATGGCGGTGGTGTCGCCGATGCGTGCGTTGGCCACCGTGCGGCAGGTTTCTGGTGCCGTGCTGAAAAAGCCGTTCGCGCCGAGCGGCATGGCGACCGGTTGGGTTTCCGAGACGGCGGCGCGACCGCAGACCAACACGCCCCAGCTTTCCGAGCTGACCTTCCCGACCATGGAGCTTTACGCGATGCCGGCGGCAACGCAGGGGCTGCTGGACGATGCGGCTGTCGATATCGAGGCATGGATTGCCTCCGAGGTTGATGTGGCTTTTGCCGAGCAGGAGGGCACGGCCTTCATTTCCGGCGACGGCGTGAACAAGCCGAAGGGGCTACTGGCCTATGACATGGTGGCGAATTCGGCCTGGGAGTGGGGCAAGATCGGTTATGTGGCGACAGGGGCTGCAGGCGCATTTGCCTCCTCCGGGCCGCTGGATGTGCTGATCGACACGGTCTATGCGCTGAAAGCCGGGCATCGCCAGAATGGCAGCTTCCTGATGAACCGCAAGACGCAGTCCACCTTGCGCCGGGCGAAGGACAACACCGGCAATTATCTGTGGCAGCCGCCAGCCTCTGCGGGCCAGGCGGCGCTTTTGATGGGCTTTCCGGTGGCGGAGGCCGAGGACATGCCGGATGTGGCGGCGGGCAGCACCTCGATTGCGTTTGGTGATTTCCGTGCCGGGTATCTGGTGGTGGACCGCACGGGTATTCGTATTCTGCGTGATCCCTATTCGGCCAAGCCTTATGTGCTGTTTTATACGACCAAGCGTGTGCGCAATATTAGCATTGTACACATTTTAAGAAAAAAGCTTTATGCCAAAAAACTTGTGAAAACAGATGCTTGAACTAAATCATTGCTCGCCCTGAAAACTCAACGGCGTTAACCCTGGGTTGTGTAAACAACTTATAGGAGTTAAGTAAATGGGTTTTAAGGTCTGGGGTAAGATCGATGGCAAGCGTTTCGAACAAGTGTTTTCAAGTGCTGCGGAGTGGCGTGCAGAGCGCAGCATGATTGAACGTGTTGCAGCAGTTGTTGTGTTGGGAATGGCGAGTGTTGAGGTATGAACATGCACGACATCTGCATCCGAGTGTTGACGACAGCACGCGTTAGTTTGTTGTTCGACGCTCCATTCTTCGGGAACCTTGTCACGCGCATGGCGCTGATTTCAGATGACAAATGTTCGAATATGCGAGGCCACTTTTTTGCCCTAACGTTCAATCCGGCGTTCGTCCGGTCCCTTACCCCTCTGACTCTTCGCAACAGAATAAAACTGGAAATCCTTTACTCAATTGAAGAGCGAATGATTGGCGACACGCTACGCTCCACAGTACAGCAGCATCCAGACGGCGAAACTCAGGCTATCGATAAGGACGTGCTGGCAGCCATTATTTCTGCTGCCGTGGCTGTGAACTGCGCTGGAATACCAGACTGGATTTTGAATTGGATAGATGAATGCGCGAGACCAATTGAAGAAAACGATCAATGGTGTTTTTGAGACTTTCCTCACCCTCCGACCTCCGCATATGGGCTGCGGATCAAGCGGGATGAGGATTTCAATCCAACCAACCGGCTGTCCGAATATGTCAGCGCGGCAAGGCGTGAACGGCGCGTGGTCGAAATTTAGTTATCGTTGTCGCCGGGCAGCTTGGCCGGTTCAACTTCGGCCAAGCGCTTCAGCAGGATGCTGAAAGAATCGTCAGTAGGCACGGTTTGAGATGAAGCAGATCGCGAGGTCTGCTTTATCATGTCGTGACTGAGATATCTTGCCAGTCGATGTGGCTGGTTCTGCATGAAATTTCCCTTGGTTCCCCGGCTACTAAATGACGAGGTCAACTTTAGGTTCCGCTCAAATAGGGACTTAAGTCCTAACCCGTTGCGAACACGATGAGAAAAACTCAATGGCGAGGATGGTCCTGAGCGCCGGATTAGCGCCTCATGATAAAGCCCAAGCAGTGGAGCATCTGCTTGGGCTTCGTTCGTAAGGAGTAAAACATGGCGTGCTTTAGCGGATATTTATGTCCCGGCTTAATTTCGTTGCGCCCGCATCGCGTCAAGCTGCAACTGCATCACCCACTGTTCTTTGGTGAGAATGCATTTCGATGTCGCTCCTGACAATTCGCTCGGTGTTGCACGTGGCTTGCGTTGGATCAGATTGGCGTCGAATGCTAAATTACCGGCTTGCCAAGGCAACGTTTCGTCTATCCGGCAAAAGCCGCCACTCGCATATATCACGCCGATTATCTGGATGAGGTTGGCAGTGCGGACAAATTCGTTGAAGTCGTCTTGCGTCAAGTTCCATGGCTCACCACGGCTATAGTGACGGACGGCGCGGAGGGAGCAAAAAACGCTTTCGAATTTGGTTTGCTTGGGCATGGTTGCCTTCTTGAAATACCGGTAAGACATCATTGCCCCACCAGCTGAGCAATCGGGACCACAGACCGGGGTTTGGATTAGTGATCCGCGTTATTTACTGCCGCCATTCAAGTGCAGGCGGGGGTAATAGAATGATTAGACCCATAAAAATAGAACAGGCATTACACTGACGAAGTAATAGATTGATTAGATCCATATACATATATGTATATGGACCCAACCAGTCCATCATTTCATCAGCGCAAAGCGCTGGCGGCTTCACGCATCGCTTCGCGTTTTTCGTTGGCACTCAAATCCGCTCATCTCTGCTACTCGCGGTCGCTTGCGCTCCTTCCGAATTGGGAAGTGATTACTTGTCTGTTGTCTGCGACGCTTGTGGTCGCTCCGCTCCCGGTTTCCGTTTAGGTTATTGAGTGTGTTGTCTCCGACGGGTCAGGGTTTCCGTCTGGCACTTCGTGAGGGTTCCGTTTTGGGGTTTAGTGAAAAACGCGCAGCTCGCCAGCCGTAATCCACATGCCGAAAAACGGGCTGGAAACACGTCAGAGAGCGTCACTGGCTGCGTCCGTGCGGTCCCAGCAACAACGCGCTTGCCCTACGCTGCCGCGCTGTACGGCGCTCTATGACTGGTTCTGAATGTGCAGAAAAAAATCGCAAAGCCGAACCGTTGGCAGTAACATAAATAAATCGGCAGCAATGCCAATGTTATCTCCAATAACATGGACCCGGATCGACGCTCAACACGATCCGGGTCAATACATTTTAATAATGACATCGTAAGAGCCAATATTTTATACTGAAAAAGTAAATACAGAATACAGCGTTGTTGAGCCAATCGCTGATTATTATTGGAGATATTTTATGAATTACCCACCAAAGCCTATCAAAGCGTCAGCTATCGACGTCATCCGTGCTATCACAAAGCAATCTGATCCTGTTGCAGTTTCCGCAGCTGTAGATGCTGCGCTTCTCGCACAGTACGCAAATGCACGCACCTATCAACTTCTCAAGAAGCGCACGTTCAATCTATCACCCGAAGAGTTCTTCGCGCTTATCACTCCAAGCCGCCGCCAGCGTATGGAGCAGCGCATGGCTGAAGGCCGTTTTGAGCGCTTCATGAAATCCAATTACGGTTACGTACTGACGTGGAAATCCCGCGCGGCATTTAAAGCTGGTGTGATGGACGCATCCACACCCTGCTACGTCAATCGTGAAGACGCTGAACGTGCTTGTCAGTTTGGCCCAGGTGACGAACACACCGCCGACAGCAAAGACCTTATCCGCAAGTCCCGAACTGGCAAAAAAGCCAGCGATGCTACACGAGCGAAAATGTCCCGCTCAAAGGTGGGCAAGAAGCTTGATGCCGAAACCTGCGCAAAAATTAGCGCTGGTCTGAAAGGCAGAGCCAAGTCTCCAGAGCAGATTGAAAAGATGCGTGAAGCTGCAAAGGCCCGATGGGCAAAGAAGCGTGTAGAGGAGAACCGCCCGTAACAAAGGGGCGGTTCCAAGTATCAGACGCCATAAACTGCCTCAAATTTGAAAACCTAATAAATACGACAGAAGAAATACAAGAAGGAGCAAACTCCCATGGAAGACAATTCCAAACTAATTGCGGACATTAATTATGCGATAGAAGCGCTTGATAAGGCCATTAAACATTACGAAGCCGATTGCACACAATCTCAGTTGCAGAGCGTAGAACAAGCTAATCGAAAAACGTTTATTTACCCTCATAAGATCATCGCGAATTTTCGCTCGGTCATCCGCGCTGTTTACGAAGAAAGAGAGACTGCCACAAGCACGGCACAAGTTCTCAACTTCGGTGAGGAGAACCGCAATGGCTAGGAAGGGTGAAAAGACCAGCGCAGATACACGCGCAAAGATGGCCGCAGCGCATAAGGCACGTCGGGCCAATATCAGAAACCAACTTGCCGCCAGTGAAGTTTGCAGCGTTGAAGCAGATAAAGACGGTCAGCACGTAATCGATAACTGCCATCGACGTTGCAAGACAGTCAGCTTGTGGTCACGCATCAAGGAACTCGTGCGAGGTGCGCGATGAGCGACACAACAGTTTTTAATATCAATATTTTCATCGGCCTCGACAAAGAAGATAATCCAGAGCCTCCACAAGAACCCGCACCATCTGCACCAAAGCGTCTTGACCCAATCTCGGAGCTGAAAGCCGCTGCGGGACCGGTTGTGCTGCAATATAAGGTGCGTTTTCAGAACTCGAATATTCCATTTCTCGATTTCAGCCGTGGTGATCGCCGCTGGCTTGGTCTGCTGTTGCAAGACCTTCAACGCATCTACATCGCAAGTCCAACTGATGCTGTGATCATGGGCACTAAGGCTTCCGTTCGCAATCGCTATCAGCAGGCGCAGACATGGCAGGAGTTTATCGATGGGATGGTCGCAGACAAAGTGACAAAGGGTTTCGATTTCACCGCAGGCCAGTTGAAGCATTTGCCTAAGCTGATCGAGGCGCTAAGCAAAGGAACGAAACTTGCTGGCTGTGGTCGTCTGGAGTTCGTTGATGAGAATGGGAAGGTGCTTTGATGAGCACCTATGAGCCGATCATCATCAACGGCAAAACCGTGTTCGTGCCGACATCGCAACCCGCTCAGCCAATTATGCCGAAAGCTCCTGTGAAGGGTAAAGTGCCTTACGCAAAACATGTCGGTCGCCGAAAGGGCGAGCGAAAGCGCTGGTACTAATGCTCGAAGGCCTTCTTCCGAATAAATGGGTGCTGCTATTAATGGCAGCGCTCATTGCCGCCTGCTTGCTCTTTTATCAGCGCAACGAAATCAACAAGGCCACGTTGCGCACGGCACAGACTGAACTCGCGCAGGCTCAGCGCGATCTCAAAATCCAGACGCAAACGATCAACGCCTTGCAGCGTGACGCAACCGTGCAAGCTGAACTGATGAAGCAGGCGAGCGCGGGTATTGCCGCAGCTAGAGAACAGGCGCTTAAAGACGCACGGGCGCTCATGCAGCGCGATCTTGGTAAGGAAGCAAACGTTGACGCTCTGGCCCTGCAGACCGCCGTCAACGAGCAATGGCGGCGCTACCTGCAAAATATACGGCTTACCAGCACAAAGTAACGCTTTTTAAAATCGACCATCAGGGCGACACCATAGAATTCAGCCTGTTAACGAGAACGCATCTTCTCCTTCATCTCTTCAATGATTTTAGGTGTTTGCAGGCGGATCTTCGCAAATGCATCATCAAACACTGTTTGCAAATGTTTCGGCGGAACGGCGAGCCACGCAGCGGCAACAGGCATGAAGCCCTCGATTACATCAAGCGGTCCTTCAAATGCTTCAGCTGATCGGGCATACCTCAAAACGTCTATCATCGCCGTCAAGTCCTTTGGCTTGATCTCATGGTCCAGCCGGTGGGCAAACTTGTTGCGAATAGTGTTCAGTTCAATAATGCCAGAGCGGACAAATGACGCGCTCGATCCAGTTTTCGGCAGCATGAGCGATTTCGCGTGGAGCTAAGGCGCATCTCGGCGATCTCTTCATGTCCGAAATGGTTCTCAAGAAAAAGATTTAGGAAATGCTCGACTACGAGATGCGCCCGCAATACCCGGCCAATCGTGTCATGCTCTCGGCTGGAAAGAGAAATGAATGTCTGGTTGACGTGGTCGAAATGCTCTTGAATTTGATCCCAGTAAGGCAAAAGCATTTCTATTGTCTCGTCGAAACCCTCTATGTCCCGCATTTTTATCTCCATTCTGCGTTCAGGAGACCATCGCAGATAGGCATTTCTTGAACAAGACTTGTCGTGAAATCCAAGGTACAGACGCAAGCATTTCAATTCTTCGACAGCCCCTCGATAGGGATGGTCGGAGTATTGTACTGGCCGATTGCGTGGGCAGTTGATTGCAGCTTAGCCAGCAGGTCAGGAATGTTTCGTGGTTCGATTTCGCGCCACGAAACAACGATCTTCCCAATCGGAATGCCTCGTCCGTCACGAACCCCGCATTGCAGCATTTCAACGCTGCCCATTTGCTTCATGCTGGCCCGTAGATAAGCACTGGTAAGCTGGTCACGCGTCCAGCGTCCGCATTCGGTCACTCCCGGCTTGGGGAAAAGAACCGCGTTTGTTTCAGCTGCGATGCTGCTAGGGATTTTCTGGAATTCTTCGGGGATATAGGCGATGCCCTCGCGCACGTACGGGCAATGGACGTTGGCGTAATTGAAGGGCACTCCACCAAGACCATAACTGCCGTTGCTGAACGTCCAGAATGTAGCACGGTCGGCACCAAACTCTTCTCCGATTTCATCAACAGCCGCGCATGTCAGCGCATCACGCGGAATGCTCTCTTGCAATCGCTTCGCTTCTTCCTCAGGCGGAATGGGCACAGTGATTGGCTCGATGAGCGGCTGTGTTGTCGTGATCTTTGATGCGAGGCGATCAGCTATGTCGATGATTTTAGAAGGGTCGGAAAAGCCCACGTAAACAAGCATTCCAAGGGCCGCGAACAGGCCGATGATGTTGATCGCAAGAAGCGCGTAGATGGGCTTCGCTTTGAATGTGTCAACGAACGAGGCGAACGCCGTAGATAGGTTAGAGAAGTCCATGCACTGCCTTTAGATATCTGGATCATCCAATATTTAAAGCCAGACAGCGCTTTGAAGGGTCATACGGAACGGATGGGTAAATACTGGCAGAACAAATAACAAGAAGGCCAGTCAAATGCCCGACTACAAGAACAAGCTTGAAGAGCGCGTACATAAGCAGGTTGGACCTGACTATCAGTATGAAGCTGAGTGGATCACTTACACGATTCAGAAGCGCTACAAGCCAGACCTAACACACAAGACAACCGCCGACATTATCGAAATCAAAGGCCGGTTCACGGCGGAAGATCGTACAAAGCATAAGGCTGTCAAGCAGCAGCATCCACACCGCAGTATCACAATCGTTTTTCAGAACCCCGATGCGAAGCTGAGTAAGACCAGCAACACCTCGTACGCGGACTGGTGCGACAAGAACGGCATCGCGTGGAGGAAAGCATGACGTTCAATTATTTCGTGTCAGTTGATCCCGCCGCAGTCCGTGAAGCTGAAACCGCAATCTTCCTCACAAGTGACGAACACAATTTCGGTTTAGGCCCGTTGTTCGAAATCGAGAGCGAGGATGAAGATTTCGGAATTGCCGGTCTGGATCATCTTCGCAAAGCAATCATCGCAAGCCGTGTCTATCGTGCGCTCAGCGGCATGAACTGGAATAACGTGAAGAACATCGTTTACGCCGACGACAAGTGTGGAGCAATCGTCGAGTTTCCAAACAAGGAAGCTGCAATGCTGTTCAAACTCTCACAAGGAGGCACAGCATGAGCCGACAGCTTTTCAAGCATTTCGACACGATCAGGGAGCAGAGGCAAATCCTGAATGACTGGTCGGCGTGGGAATACGATCTCAACGAGTATTGGCGAACAATGGACCTGTTTCCGCATCCAATCTCGACCTGCTTCAAGTTTATCAGTCAGGATTTTCAGGCGTATCTCGCCGTCATGCACCTAAACTTGGATCGGGCAGAGAAGCGGCTCAAGATCGCGGCAGGCATTGGTGGTGTTGTGGAAATTACTGATAGCCCACTGGCCCATGACATGCAGCTGGTAAGCGATCCTCGTAGCGCAAACGCATTGCTCGGCAGCAAACACCGCGTCCGCGACAACATCGCCCGTATGGACTTCTACGAGCGTTTTGGTCGCATGACAGATATCACCGCAAGCAAGTTGACAATCCAGCTAACCGAAAAGGCTGGTAATTCGGTTTCCATGCAGGATTTGTCTTTTGCATTCCTCAACCCGCGTTTCGATCCGGTAGTGGTCCTGAGTTTTGAGATTAAGGCCGACGCGATGTTATATCGGCTCTCGATATGAAAGTATCAAACACTAGTAGTGCTGGTCGAAGCTGCCTTTGAATACTTTGCTAACGCATTGGCAATCTGCATTTTTGTTGCTTTTTGGCGGCCTGGCTCTTTCTGATATTCCCTGTAAGCGTCGTCAACGCACCCATACATAGCCTTCAGCGCATTCCGAAGGTCGTCTAGGCTGTCCTCTGTGACGTTCACTCTCATGTCGTTTTTGTCGTACCCGTTCCTGTGCACGCAATCGTGCCGAGCCTCTGTCATTCGGTTGAGATAGGAGCGATTTTCGGCGGTTGGGAAAATGCTTTTATTGAGAACGGCTTTGTAAAGTTGATTAACGATTTCGAAGTTATGCCACATTAGATTTTGCAGCCGCTTCATAACCTCCACTTCAACGAGTTTTGGCTGTTGGGCAAACTCTGCCAGTGTGAACTTCATAGCTTTCAGCTCTCTGTCAGTGGAAACTAGTCGTAGCATGGCTTCCGTATCGTTGGAGACCAAACGAACAAGTCTACCATAGAGATACTGTTCAATCGCCGCAAAGTACGACGTCAATATCATTCGGTTTAACACACGTCGTGAACTCGCATCAATCGAAGCCTCGCTTAAGATAGCGAGGTCGTCCATCGTTCGTTCGAATGTCACCTCCGGCACGATCGCCATTTCATCAATCCAGTGCTCGAATGCGGCTGATTGGTCGAGAACGTTGTTCCCAACGATTACTTCTGAATCGTGGTGTCCTGAGATGGTGACCAACAACGCTGCCCCGTTATTCCGAACTTCAAGATCGATGTCGGAGCCACAAGTTGTACAGAGTATCTTTTGCCTCAGAATACCTTCTGCATCCTCAGGCTTTTCTCTGAGACCATCAAAGCCTGGGTCTTCTACCTCGTCTTCACACAGCGCACCGCACGAGGGGCATTTAAACGCTATCTCTCTTAGCAACACTTTGGCGACCTCTTCAACGTACGAGAATGTGGGATTGCACTGATTTGCAGCTCTTACTGCATGCCGGGGAGATCTGCTTGGTCGACCTGTTCGGTACCTGTCGATATGCCAAAATTGATCAACAGATCGCTGTCTATGTTTGAGGGGTTTCTATAACGGGAATGCTCTAGCAGTGTTTGTAGAACCATTCTGAGATACTTCGTGGCCATCTCGCGATGCTGTCTATATTGGCTGCGCTTCTTATCCTCGATGTCCTTGTTACGCTTTTTGGACGCGTTACCGTGGACAATATCGGAGCGGGTGCTGTAAAGCTGACTCATGTCGGAAAAGGCGGTGGCAGCATTGAACCGGCCGCCTGTCAGCTTTGCCAAACCAGCAACACGCATCCGTAGTTTGTACGTTATGCTGTCGGTTCGGTCGCCACTCAAAAGCAATTCGATCCCGATGATGGCGTCGAGAATTGCGTCCACATCGTCGTCACGTGTGACGCATGTGTTCAAACGCCGCAACGCTAGTTCCATGTTGTTTTGCTTCGCCGAGCGAACCTGCTTGTAGATATCCCTAACATCCGGCAGCAATTCATTTGGAATGGTCCGGACGGCGTCGTTTGACCAGAATAGGCTGCTATCGTAATCGCTCGGATAACGACGGTGTTCTGACGAGTATAGTGCAGGCAAATCCCACTTGTAGCCGTAAGCCCAGCCGCGCGGAACGTACAGCACTTGAGCATACCCACTAGTGGCATTTGTCGCGATCCGCAGGGCCGCAAAAAATTCATCTATTGTGCTAAAAGTGGCATCTGACGGATCGACTAACCTCAATGCCAACTGTGTACTCCGCATGTTGCGGATTGACCACCGGGTATTAACGAAAGCGTGTGTTGCTGACCCGATCACACTCTTCGAAACGCCGCCAAAGCCGAAGACATTTGCTGCTCTGGAAAGCTGAAGGGGCTTACGCATTCGAATGATATAGGAATCGTCATCAAGTCTAAACCTGTCAGCCTCGAAATGATGCATCAAGATCGGTACTGCTAGAGCAATCTGTAACGCTTCTTGGGTTACCGCAACTATGAAATGATGCACAACTGACCAAGCATGATGTGGATCATAGTCCTCTGTTCCGTACAAATCGAAATAGCGCTTCACGGCGTTCTCGATTAGATGCTTGGCTTCATAGTTGGCATCCCATTCCGATTCAAAACGGTGGCGCGTTGCAGGTGTCTCCCACATCATTGAACCAAGCTTGTCGCACGCTTTCAATTCTTCCGCAGGTAGTGCGCCAAATGGGCCCGACAAAATCGTGCCGCTTATCGCGTAATCAAAGTCGCGCTTTGCATCCTCACGCCAGTATCCAATCTCACCGAAGGACGGCATCTTGTTATCGCGGATAAACATTTCAGGATAGTGCGAAAGCTTTGTCATCGCTCTCTTTGCAAATGGCAGGCTAGCCTTATGCATAAGGCGAAAGGCGATGCCTATTTCGTTCGCCAATGCACTGCTTTGTTCCAATGATAAGGTAGGTTCCTCTTCCATAGTCTCTGGTTTGCTCCCCAACTTTCTGTTTGCGTTCTCCTGCATCTACAACGAATCAGTTGTACAAGTATATTCGCGGCAAATGATGGGGCGTTCAACGGTGCAAGAAATGAGAAGTAAGCAAGATAAAGCCAGCGGAAAAATCTGGTGGCTATGGTTCGGTTTTTTCGTGACATTTGGTTACGCTATACTGGTTGCCGTGTTCATTCACCAATATGAAGCTGGCTTCATTGAGCGTGTAGTCCAGTTAGATCTCAACGAAATCGGCGATTTCCTTGCCGGTATTTTTGCTCCGTTAGCATTTCTCTGGCTCTTCGTAGCCACCATGATGCAGTCCGAGGAATTGAAGCTGCAACGCAAAGAACTGACCGAAAACCGGGAGGTAATGCAAGAACAGGCCGACGCCGCTAAAGCGCAAGCCACGTTCATAGAAGCGCAGACCGCTGCAATGCAGAAGCAAACGGAACTCAATGAGCGGCAACTGGCCATGTCGTTGAAAGCTGGTGAGAGGGCGCATCGGATTGCGATGTTTGAAAAGCGGATAGAGATATATAACCGATTGATTTCGATTAGTAAATTAGATTTTGATTATAATTGGACTGTCAGCCAGAGTGTAGTCGACGACCTTTTCGACCTATCGAACCGATCAGAATTTATGTTCGATGATCCCTTCAATGATTGGCTGAATGAACTAGCAATCCACGTGAGAGATTTCAAAATCCTGCTTGACGAATATGATTGGAATCATAGCCGCAACAAAGCGCATATGTCAGAAGACGAATTATCGGCGATCAATGCCGCGCAAGATGAAAGGAGAGAAATGATCGTTCCTCTACGCGATTACATAAAAAGAGAACTTTCAGACAGCACCATCGTCGAAAAATTTGATATGTTCCTTGATCTAAATGATCCAGTAGAGCAGACAGACCCAATTACAACAGAAGAAGATGATAAGGCTGCCTGATTAGAAGCGGATCAACGTCAAAACAACGCGATATCCTGGTAGACCGATAATCAACACAGAAACTCACAAAGCCGCACAGAAATCACAGAAATCCGAAACCCGCGTATGTTAAGCTTGTGCAATCATAGGGCAACCGAAGATTTGAAAAGATTTGGCTGACGCTGCACCAGTGGGTTTAGAAATCAACCTATCTTTGCGGCTGCGAAGTAATATTTTTGGCACTACTGACAACGGACACTAATCGAATGTCAGAGGGTGCAATGCAACCAGTACAACCACAGAAGTTTGTCGCTTACTATCGTGTGTCCACGCAGAAGCAGGGCGCAGAAGGACTAGGCATTGAAGCGCAGCGTGCGGCGGTGAAAGCGTTCGCCAATGGCAATGTGATCGCAGAATTTACGGAAGTCGAAAGCGGCGGTAAAAACGACAGGCCGGAAATCACAGCAGCATTGGCCCATGCAAAGTCAAACAAGGCCACGCTATTGATTGCGAAGATGGACCGGCTATCGCGTAACAGCGCGTTCATCAACAACTTGCTGGAAGCTGGCGTGGATTTCGTCGCAGCGGATCAGCCACATGCCACTCCGTTGACCATTCGAATCCTAGCAGCGGTGGCACAAGAAGAACGTGAGCAGATCAGTAAACGCGTGAAGTTGGCACTGGCCGTTGCGAAACAGCGTGGCGTGAAGCTTGGCGGCGCCCATCAATCCAAAATGGATAAGGCGGATAACTTCGCAAACGCACTCACGGAAACAATCAGAGCACTCAAGGAAAGCGGCTTTGACACGCCAGCAGCAATTGCACGTCAGCTGAACAAGATGGGCATTACGACACCACGAGGAGCGCAATGGGGCGTTGGACAGGTAGTACGACTGCTGCTTAGGCTGGGCGACAAATCCAACGATCATTCGGTATGAGTTTTCTCCTCAAGCACCGGTAAAGCGATGTCATTCCTACCTTGCTTCCGAGCATTCTCCAGTTGAACTTTTAAGAGTTCATCTTGATAGCGCTGATGTCGAAAATACCAAGCTGACATTCCAGAGAAAGTCATGACGCTTCCCCAAATGAACAACCACTTCGAGAGATCGGTGTCTTGTTCAATGCGTTTGGCTAGTAACTCCATCTCACGACTTTGATTCTCGAAGTCCTGACCGGCCCTTTGCAACTGTTTAGTTTTTTCTTTTGTCTCACTGCGGGCTTTCTTCGCGTCATCGAACGCCGCCATCGCTTTTTTCGCGTCTTCAATCCTAGAGGGGTTTGCCGGATCGGAAGCCTTTGCCACCAAATCTTCCACCCGCTCCAGTTGATCCAGAACATCCTGCTGATCTGACTGCACTTCGCTATGGATCAGGTCAAAATTACTGTTAGCCTGCCCAGCCTTCAGCATTTGGGCGTCGATTTCGACCGAATGCTCTCTGGACGTCCAAAGACAAAAACCGATGATGATGATGCCACCTAGTGTCGTAAACTTGTACAGGTTATCGGTGGGAAGCTGAGGTATCATTTTTTTGCTCTTCCTGAGTAATCTTCGGTTGTCCTGATTCTTCAAAGGCTATTGATCGGATAGCACGGCAGCAATAGCGCTGCTGGTGCAAAGGTAGATCGAAGATGACTAACGCAATTGAACTTCTCAAGTCCGCAGCAACAGCCGGTGTAATCGGTGGCCAGAGCGCAGTTGATATCTTTTACAGCAAACTTGAAGAACAGAAGAAGTTTGCGGCTGAAGTAAAGGATGGCAAGGAACATAAAACACGCAGCCTCTGGTTCAGAAAGGATCGCGACGGTTACGTGGTTCGCATCGGACGCGCCGCGCATGAAATCGCAGGCGCTCGCTTGTTCCGCGCAAAGGACTTGGACGGCGTGGTCGAAATCCTGACAGCTGCAAAAATGGCAGTGGAGCAGGACAAGAAGCTGCAAGAGGCTATCGCCAAGCACTCGGCTGATCGCAGTGAACGCCTCAAGGCGGGCCGAGCGAAGAAGAAAGCGAAGTAATCGAAAACTCCGCTTGCGCAATCGGAGTGGCCTCGGCAGCAATGCCGGGGCTTCATGCTCATTGCCTGTCCTTGACCTTCACAGGCCGCCACACAATGCGCTCTGGCGCTCGGTCAAAGCCATCTGGCTCCAAAGTAATATCACACGCGCCGGGACTACATTGTTCGCACCTGAACTTCATCGTGCGGTAGTCTTTGTGTCTGCCGTAGACGCCGGATAGATCGCTGGCAAAAGCCTTGGCCTGTCGCTTGCATTGTCTGCAAGTTGCGACAACCATCATTCGTTTCTCAGCGGCATATCCAAGGCTTCTGTCGGGCATAAAGCAAAATAGAACGTAACGAGAACGCGCGCAACTGGATTGATGCGCAGCTGTGGGCGTATGTGCCAGGCCAAGCTTCAGAGCAGTCAAGGAAACGCGTGAAGGGTAGGGCGCAAAGCAACTGCTGCAACGCCAGCGGCGCTAGCGGACGAGCCTCCTAAGGTGTTTTAGGACGCACGCATACACTCACCCCCCTGTGGCTACCGCTAAAAACTCATATGTACGTTTACCTGCTGATACGGTTTTAAAATCGTCCAGAAGTTATGGCTGGCTCGTATCTTCTCTGTCCAAGAAGTCTTTCAACATTTTATCAACTTCCTCAGTCGTGGTCTCACGCGGCTTTGGTGCGGCGACCGCTGCCGCTTTTCGGTCTGCTCTGAACTGTTCAAGAGATTTCTCACCCCATGGAGAGCAAAGTGGTTCATCGACGAAACTCGTGGCCCGGCAGAAACTAATCTTGCCAGTCATCGTATCGATTCGCATTACTCCATCGTTTTCCGTGGTGATCGCATATCTCGGCGCGGAGAGCCAAATGCTGCCTGCGATTAGTATACCAGCGATGATGATTGCGAGGGCTGTCTGGTTCATCCAATAAATTTACCACTCAATCGTTCCCAACGCGTGAATTCTGCGGTCAGTGCCCTACGGCGGGCTTGTAATGACGAGCTTCCCAAATTCTAAGTAACGTTATCTGATTTGCCCAGAGCATCGCGGCTCTTGACCGAACGATATTCCGCAACCTAAGTGTGCTTCGGGGATTCTGGGGGCATATTGTGATCAGAAAAATCTTGGACGGGGTGAATGCCTTCTGGAAGTGGGCAACGTCTCGCGAAACCATCTTTGCGCTCGTATGCGGCATCGCCGCGGCGTATTTCGCCTACGCTTCTCTTCAGCCTTTTTTCCCAGCTCCTGATGTCACTAAGGATGGGCGTTATATCTTTCTGCTGATCGGTATCATGTTTCTTCTCGCGCCTTTTGCCAGAAAAGTAGAGATTGCTAAGGTGTTTTCGTTCGAGAGTCGCCTTGCAGAAGTAAAGGCTAAAGCGGAAAGTGCGGAAATTAAGGCTGAAACGGCGCAGACAGAAATCCGACACCTCCAAGTAGTCCAGGCAACGCTGACCAACTCACTTAGCAGCGTAAATTCAAACGCCAATGCCAACAGCGTCTACCTCCAGTTCTATAACGAGAGCAAGGAGGCTGCTCTACGCGGCCTCGGCGGATCAGGCATCGGGGTAAGCGCAGCTTCAAACTCTCCAGTCACCGATGACCCTGGCCCCGATTGTGGTCAGCCATCTGAACCGAATGCGCCGTCTGCCAGCTCAAATGATGCAACGCTCGCTACGGTTCAACAAGTTGAACGGTTGGAAGGTGACAGCGCTTTAGCAAAACTACTAATCCTTAGACGCGAGATCGAAGTCGTTTTACGCAGTGCACTCGGTAAAAGTTTAGATATTCATCGAACGCGTAAAGACGCGAAATTTCTAAGCAGCAGGCAGTTGTTCAACATGCTTTTGATAGACAAACCAAGTTCTTCGCGCTTGGCCCCAAGTTTTGATTTTTTCATCAACACTGGAAATGCCGCTGCGCACGGTCAGGTCATTCCTGAAAACGTTCTAAATGATGCACTTCACGTAGGCGTTGAACTTCTTAGGCAAATCCGTAACTTGGCGGCCGAAATCTCGGAGTGAAAATCGACACCGCGAAAGCTTCCTCGCGCCTTATGACCATCATTCATTGAATGGCGCTGGGAGCACCTACCGTGAAAATGATCGGCCCGGTTTTTACACCGGGCGGAGCACCGTCAAACGACGATATCGCGGTTATGGCCCTCAGCCATCCACTCAGTCTGATCCTTTTCATTTGTAAAGAGCAGCCAAATGTAATGCTTGACCTCGCCAGCCTTCTTGTAGCCAACACGAATGATCCACGGTGAGTCAACCAACTCACTTGCCGCTTGTCTAGCCGCATCCATGATTGTCGCGGTATAATCCGGTGCGACCGCTGACAGATCGTATGCGAGCTGGCGCGTGGACTGCGACAGAAGGTTGTTCAATTCCCCAATATCTTTTCTCGCCCGCTCGCCTAGATCATAATAGGTGGTGCCAGTAACGGCATGGCTGACTTCAATGATCCCCTTATAGAGACCAGCAGAAGTGAAGTCTTGAACCACTGCATCCTGAGTGTGGCCCGGGTTCACGCTGTTTTGGAAATAATAAGTCATAACTTCTCCATATGTGACAGTTCACCCGTTCGTTTGAGACACGGGCGCGCATCGCGTTTTGCGAATTGGCGACGAATGCGGTTTTGAACCGCTAAGGCCTTCATCCTTCGTCTGGTCACGGAGCAAGTAATTCGGCTCAGTGATGCGCTTGTATCTGAATACAGCGCTAACGGCTATATCATTGTTGAAATTAGGTTAACGCCGATTTCTCGTATCATTTTTCTGCTCGGTTTCCTGCTTTTTCGGGAAGTGAAAAACACGCGCGAACGCTTCTAGGTCCACCTGCATGTAAGCGGGTTTTTCCTTCCTCGGCTTCACAATTTTTCTCACCATCACTTCTTGCCCTTCTTTCCCGTCTTTGGCGGTTCAAATTTGAATGCGTCCCAATAGATCTCCGGCTTCTTTTTGCGAATGCGCTTGACCTTTGGTGTTTCTGGGATCGGCTTGAATGCGTCGTAGTTGAGTTTCATCGTTGTTTTCCTGCTGTTGAGCACATGGGCGAACAGGCCGGATCAATCCGGCCCGCTGCGTTTCGGGAGGCGCGTTTAATAGAGGCCAGAACGTTCAACTCCGCTGCCACGCGGGACCGACCATCGCCGGTCACGCAATGCGGGGTTACTCCGACGAACTCACCTTTTACGAACAATCGAAGGTGGCGCTTGCCGCGTCTGATGCTGTAGTCACCAGACGCTTCAAGTGCCGCCATGATCCGCTTGGGAACATGATGCCTTCGTGTCATCGGATGAGCTTGTTCGGGCCATGATCGAGGATTTTTACCATTATTCCGCCCATCCTCGGATCATTGCGAGGTACGCGAATGGTGTTACCTGCTCGATGTCGCCTTCGTCCCAAACGTCGAGAATGTCATTGGAGAATTGAACAAAGCGAGCGCTACCGGCAATGTTGTCCATGCAGAAAACGCCTTCGTCGTCCCCGCTCCGATGCGCTGCCGCCACGATGGGCGGAGCAGCGCGCCCTTCGGTAATCGCGATGCGCTCTTTGTTCATTTGCGCCTGATGACTGTCGAAGCAGAAGAACGCACCGTCCTCATGTCGTTCCCACCGGAGAACCACATTACCGTTGAGAAGAACATGATAACCACCGGCATAAGGTGCGAGGGTCAACTGATCAGCATCACGAAACAAGTCCTTAATCGCTGCTTCTGTCGCAGGAAGCCACGAACTGAACGGGATTTGCAGCGGCGCCGTCACAACTCCGTCGATTGCGTCAGGGAGCCAGCCGTTGGTCTGGAGGACATGGCGCTCATTAGGCCAAAGGTGCGTACTGCCACAGAACAGCGGCGCGTCGGGCGGAGACGTTGGAGCCTCACCCCAGGTAAACACGTGGAAATCGTTGACGTTCACGCCGAACAACGAGTTTTGCCCGCCGCTGAACGTGGACGTGATGGGGGTCAGGGTAGTTTTGAGGGTGATAGCCATAAAGTGCTCCATGCACGCGACCGATCACCGGGGCGATATTGCCAGCGGTGCAACTCGGTCTCCGGCTGGTCAGCAGCGCGGCGGTCGCTTTGAGTTGGTGACTATTCGAGGCATCGAACCTCGTGAAGCGCCCTATACGCACAGTCTTAACGACGGCATGGAGATGCGTCGTTGGCTCTGTGTTAGCCGCGCCGATCAGGAAATGCAATATTTTTCTTTTTCGGAAGTATTAACTTGGTTAATTCGCCGATGGCTGGTCGATTTGCTTGATTTCTTCCGCTGTTGCTTCGATCACATTATGACGAGCGTTTGCGCGGGCCAAGAAGTCGCCAAATCCATGCGTGACATTCATATCGATCTTCTGTTCCTGCGCAGCGGCAGAAACATTGTACGAAAGGATGCGGCTGGAAGCTTGCAGACGCACCATTTCATTGGTGCTGGTCATTGCCAACTCATAAAGGTTGTCCAGCATTTCCGGCGACATATACGCGGCTCTCTCTTTCAGTTCAGCCGGTGTCTTCGGGCGACCGTTGGGGTTGCCGGATTTGCCCTTTTTGAAACCGATGGCCTTCAAGTGGTCATGTGTGGCTTCGTCTACCTTGATTTTCTTCTCTTTTTCTTTGACTGCCATTATTCCTCCAGCAGTGTGCCGCCGATTTGGCGAACAAAATCCTGGGCATCTGTGTCGTGCAGGAAGTTGATACGGAAGTGATCGCTACTAGTTTCGTAGATGTCGTATTCGGTAATGTCGTTACGCTCTAGCCAGCCACCATAACGACTGATCACCCATTGCTTGACAGCAGACAGCTTCAGGTCAGGATCGATTGCTGTATCAGGGTTCTCTTCGAACCAACCGATTAGTTCGCCACGCTTCCATCCACTGGCGATGTTCATATGTACTTTCATATCGTGATACCTTCTCGTCGTTCGGTAGCAAATTCCAATTATTTACGCTGCCTAATCGAGAAAGCGCCCCAAACGCCCCCGGGCAGCGTGCCGATACTCATTTGAAGCGCTCATATTCACGTCACTGGTAAATATCCGGTCTTAAACTACCGGTTGATTACTCATGGCAATGACAAAGGAGCAAGAAGCGCAGTTCGACGCGCTGCTCGACATTTATCGCAAGGATATTCCAGCGTTCGCGCTCGACATGTTCGGCTCGCAGCTGCGCCCAAAGCAAATCGAGTTCTGCAACGCATTTCTCGAAAACAAGCGCGTCACGTTCAAGGGTGGCGTTGGCTTCGGCAAGACGCACGTTCTTGCGGTCGTGGTGTGGTGGGCTTTGTTCTGCTGCAAGGGCGATACTAAAGTCAGCTTGTTCGGACCCACGCAAGACAACCTCACCAACGGTATCTGGAACGAGGTTGAACTTCTCTACAATCGCATGGACCCGTTTTTTCAAGACGGTTTCGAATTCTCTGCGACCGAAGCAAAACGCACCAACAATTCAGCTGCTTGCTATGCGACGTGGCGAACGATCCCGCTGCCCGAAAAGATGGGTTCTATAGCGGGTATTCACGCAGACAACAATTTCATCTTCGTGGACGAGGCCGCCGATGTCGATGATATCGCATTTGAGAAAGCGCTACAGAACCACCTTACAGCTGACATCAACCCGAAACTCGTCCTGATTTCAAACCCTCGTAAAGCAAGTGGGTTCTTCTACGAAACATGGCGCGGCAACATTGCAGAGCAGTGGACGAAGGTCCACGGCAAAATGACCGACAATCCCCGCGTAACGCAGGAAGACCTTGAATACGAAGCTAAGCAGCGCGGCGGCAAAGGGTCTAACTCGTACATCGTCAACGTCGAAGGTGATTTTCCTACTGACAGCGAAGAAGGTCTTATTCCGGCATCGCTGATCGAAATGGCGATTGAGCGCAAGGACGTTGGATTACCGAGTCCAAGCCGTCCGAAGATTTGGGGCGTCGATCCAGCTGGTCCCGGTCGAGATCGTTCGACCATCGTCAAGCGACATGACAATCACATCGTTGAGATGCCGATTGAATATCGCGGCCTCAACATCGTTCAGCTTTCCTACAAGATCAGAGACATGTGGATCGCTCTGCCGCTAGCGGAGCGCGATCACACCATCATCGCAGTTGACGCCAATGGCTTAGGCCGTGGTCTGTACGACAACCTACAGCACTTCGGCGTCAATGTTGCAAAAGTCACCACGCAAAGCAGCCCAACACGAGTACGCGAAGCAAAAGAGCAATTCGCTAAGCTGCGCGATCAGTTGTGGTGGCAGGTAAGGGAATGGTTCGAAACAGAAGACGTTTCAATTCCCTACTGCATGGACCTGATCAGAGAATTGAAGTCTCCGACGTGGGCCTACGACAATCGCGGTAAAACGAAGGTTGAAGGCAAAGAGGAAATGAAGAAGCGCTTGAAGGTGTCACCGGATTACGCGGATGCATTGTGCCTGACATTTGCAGTCGATGAGAAGCGATACATCGGCAAATACTCGTGGAAACACTCGATCAGACCGGACGATCTTCGTTGGGCTGAATAAGCGCAAGAACGCGCAAACCCAATAAATATCTCAATAAACTCATAAAAATGAGAAGGGCGGGCCAACCGTCCCGAAAGGTGCAATGGCGACGGATAAAAACAAGAAAACACTCGCTAATGAGGCCGACACAGTAGCCAAAATCAAGCGCATGGCATTGGAGGCGATCAACGTTTCCGATGACAACATCACGCATAAACAAGCGAAATCATTCCGCCTTTACATGCGAAAGCCGATGGACGGCGATGATAGTATCAACGGACGCTCCAAGTACGTCAGTGACGAAGTTAAGAGTGCAGTTGATTGGTCAGTCGCGACGGTAGCGCGTGTTTTTGACAGTCAGCGCGAACCCGTCAGTTTCCAGCCAAACACGGCAAGTCCGCAGGATCAGGCTCTAGCCAAGCAGATGACGCAGGTTGTCAACTTCATCCTGCGCGATAAGAACAAGCATGTTGGAATGCTCATGCCGTGGCTCAAGAACGGCTTTATGATAGGCCTTGGCATTACCAGCGTCAGCTTTCGTCCGTGTGTAGAGCAGTCTTTGCCGAAGACCCTCAAGGGCGTGACACAGCAAGCACTCGTTCAGCTGCACGATCAGGAAGAAGCAGGGGAAATCGAGATTGTCGCCGTTGACGGCCCATACAAGCCGGAACTGCCAGCCAATGCAGTGCCAATCATGGCCGATCTCGTTCCCGAAGTTTACGATGTAAAAATCCGGAAGAACAAGCGCGTTGTGGAAATGGAAATCGAAAATCTTCCACCAGAGGATTTCATCGTTTCCAAGGATGCAAGGTTTGATCAGCAGACCGGAGGCATTAAGGCACGATTGCAAGGCCATCGTCGCGTTGTGAGCCGTGCCGACCTTCTGGAACAGTTTCCCGACGCGAAAGCCAAGGTCAACGCGATCCCATCAGCTGTAGACAAGGACGACGAACTCGCCCAGGAGCGCGGTGCGGGCTTGGATTACGAGCAGGGCATTGGGGACGTTAACGACGACGTTTTCGTGTACGAAGTTTATACAAAGATTGCGATTGATGATGACAAGGCTCGTCACTACCGCCTTACACTCGGCGGCGACATCAGCAACCATTGTGTGCTGCTTGACCATGTAGAGGTCAGCAAATTTTACCCATATGCGGCTTTCTGCCCATACCCACTTCCCAACACGCTGTTTGGCGAAGGCGTTGCCGACCGTATCGGCCCAGAACAGAACTACATCAGTAAGATGATGCGTTTTGTGTTTGACGATCTGGCTTGGGCTGCGAACCCTATCAAGGTCATCGACCCCAATGTGACCAACCCGAATGACGCACTTAACCTCTATCCCGGCGCGACGATCCGCAGTGAAGACCCGCAGGCAGGCATCTCGTGGGCGCAGCGCCAGTTTACGGGTGGTAACAGCCTTAGCGTAATCCAGAGCGTTTCAGGCAAGCTGGATTTCGCAACTGGTGTCGGTCCAAACATGATCAGCATCAACGCATCGGACCTGCAAAACTCCACCGCCACGGCTGCGAGCCAACGCGCAAACAGCAGCCAGCTTTTCATGGAACTGGTCTGTCGTTGGTTCGCTGAGACTGGCTATGCGTATCTGGTGAAACTAATTATCGACGCGCTTATCAGCAATCCCGAAGACGCTCAGCTTTTCATCCAGCGCCTCACTGACCAGTTCGTTCCGATCCAGACCGACGATTGGGACCCGGATATGGACGTATCTGCTAACGTTGCGTTTGGC
Source organism: Rhizobium sp. Leaf262 (assembly GCF_001422245.1). GTDB lineage: Bacteria > Pseudomonadota > Alphaproteobacteria > Rhizobiales > Rhizobiaceae > Agrobacterium. Next base: position 21,367 of record NZ_LMMM01000009.1, on the reverse strand, counting down.
GTGATGAACAAGGATTTCAACGCTGGAATGCTGCAACAGATTCTCGGCCAGCAAATGCAAGCCATGCAGATGGGCTTGGTTACGCCCGACAAGATCAGTACGACGCTGACCAAGATCGTTGAAAATGCTGGTTTCACCAACCCATACGATTTCTATCTCACGCCCCAGGAAATGCAGGCCAAGCAAGAGGCCGACAAGGCAGCAGCCGCGCAACAGCAGCCGCAGATCAGCCCTGACACGATGGGCTTGATCCAGATCGAACAGACCAAGGCACAATTGCGTGCGCAGTCTGACGAAGCCAGCCGTGAATTTGAGATGCGAAAGTTGATCGTCACCAACGACATCGAGCGCGACAAGCTGGCACAGGATCGAGAAATCAAGATTGCGGAAATTCAAGCGCGTTACGGCGCACAAGTAGATATTGCCCGATTGAACGCAGAACAGGCAGCACGCCGAAATGATGTCGATTTGGCAATGGCTGACATCGACCAGCAAAACGCCGCGATGGAACAACTCGCACAGATCAAGCAGGCAGAGAAAGCCGCCGAGGCACAACAGCAGAGCGAGGCAATGTCTCATCTAGTTGGATTGCAACAGCCACAGCAGCCTCAAATGCCTCCACAGGAGTAAAACATGGAACAGAAAAACGAAAAGATAATCGAGGCAATCCTGAGTGAGTTCGATGGCGATATCCGCACGCGCGTATTCGAAATTGAGGGCCAACTCTGTCGGGTTGTTTATGTCGGACACCCCTACATTTTCGACGTTAGGCCGCTCGAACCAATCAAAGTCGAGGTGGCTTGATGAGCAAAGACACACAAGCCCGCGCACAAGCTGCGAGAAATCTGCTCGATAGTTACGACTTCAAGGTCCTGACAGAAGAAATCCGCAAAGACGTGTTCACGCAGTGGATCAAGACCAACGTACCTGATGTAGATAAGCGCGAGGGCCTGCATGGCGTTGTAAACGGTCTAGAACTGATGATCGCAAAAGCGACCACATGGGCCAACGAAGGTAAGTTCGAAGAAGAGCGTGGAGATCATATTCCACAGGGCTAAGGTGCCGCAGAACAACCCCTCGCAAGTAAATAAGGATGCAATTAACAACTTGTGAGAGTGATTTATGGATTTGTCCAATACTCCTGTTAAGGGAACTGGATCAGCCGAACAGGCAACCGCACCAAGCATTGACCTACTACTGGCCAGCGAAAACGCTACAAGCCAACAGGTGGTAGATAATACCGAAGCTGAACCCGTCGCGGATGAGGTTTCAAACACTACCGAAAGTGAAAACGTTGAAGACGTGGAACAACCGGAAACGGACTCCGACGAGGTCGATAACGAAGATACTGAGGAAGTGCAGGACGAAGCAGAAGAATCAGAAGAGAACGGACTTAGCGACGACACACTCGTAGACGTACAGGGTGAACAGGTGACGCTTAAGGAACTTCGCGAAGGTTACATGCGTCGAGCCGACTACACGAAGAAACGCCAAGCTGAATCTGCTGAATTGAAGCAGCACATGGATCGCTACCAGGTGCAAGAGAAGGATAAGGCTGTCCTACGTGGAGAGTTAGAGCAGAACTTGCAAATTATGGCTGCAAGCATCGCTCATACGTTTCAAATGACAGAAGCGCCGGATGACGACCTGAGACAGATCGATTTTCCAGCGTGGCAAGATCAGATGATGCGTTACGCCAAAGAACAGAAGGCAATCAAAGAAATTTGGGATGCCGGTGAAGTTCTCAAGGCAAACAAAGCCAAGCACCAAGCGGAACAGCTTCATTTTGCGCAAGTCGCGATGATCGAAGAATTCGGCGGTAAGTATCCTGAGTTTGCAGACACGGCCAAGGTTCGGCCCCTGATGAACGAACTAGGTACATTCCTGTTGGATCAAGGTTTCAATGAAGATGAAATCGGCAACATGGCAGATGGTCGAATGTTGGACATCGTTTATCGCCTCTACAAGCATGAGGTGATCGCGAAGCAGGTTCCAAAGGTACTCGATGCCATCAAGCAGAAGCCTCCAATTAGTGGCTCTGGCACGGCAACCGTGAAGGCACAAAAAAAGTCGGCAGTCGATACAGCAATCGCAAAAATGAAGCGAACTGGGTCGCATGACGCGGAAAACGATGTCTTTGCAGCACTTTTGAAGAATGATCGATAATAAAGGAGAAGCCAAAAATGGCCCCGATTAATACAACAACTTCCAAGCACAATATTCGTGAATCTTGGCATAATGCGGTGAGTGAATTAAACCGCGAAGAAACACCGTTTCTATCGTCCATCGGCACTTCCGGCACTGGCGATGTTACGAAGTGGTTCTTTGCAAAAAAGCTGAATGATCCAGTCGAGAACGCCCTAGAGGAAGGCGCGAACGCACCGGATGCGACCGCTACCTCTACATACCGCGCTGCCAACGTGACGCAGATTTTCGCTAAGACACGCTCAGTGACTTCCACACAAGAAGACACAGACACGATTGCTTCCGTTGACCATATGGCGCAGCAGATCAAGGACGCTTCCAAGGAAATGAAGCGCGACATTGAGAAGGCTCTTACAGGTGCACAGGGCTCTGTGCTCGACGGCGTTCGCAAGCTGGCAGGTGTAGAAGCTTGGCTGAAGTCTAACAATTCGCATGGCACTGGCGGCGCGACTGCTGGTTATGACGATGCGACAGGTCGCGTTGCTACCGTAGTTGACGCAACTGCAAAGCGCGAGTTCACGGAAGAACTCCTGAACGATGCCTTCCAAAAGATTCACGAAAATGGCGGTCGTGCAAAGACCATCATGCTCGGCGGCGAATTGAAGCGTAAATTCGACAAGTTCGACGGTTTCGGCAAAACAGTGAACATGAATGCTTCCGAGAAGGAGATCATCAACACAGTTGATCGTTACACCGGCGCATTCGGGTCTTACGTCGTTAAGACCAACTTCATCATGCGTACATCGACAGTTCTATTGCTTGACGAGAACACCTGGGCTGTCGCGTACCTCACAAAGTACACGAAAAAGGATCTGCCTTCTAACGGTCTTTATGAGTCCAAGATGATCCACGCAGAACTAACTCTAGAAGCACGTGATGAAACCGGTAACGGTAAGATTGCTGACGTACAGGCTAAGCCAGTCGCGTAATTGGAATACGGAGAGGGCGTAATGGCCCTCTCTTTTTTCGCCCAATAAAAACAATAACAAAGAGGCGACAGTGAACAATGAAAGCATTTTTGAACTCGGTATCGATTTCTTTCTGAGAGACGGCGAAAGCAAAGTCGTACATGAGGACGCAAGCAAGACGGTAGTTTGGACACGTCAAGGCGATAAGCTGAACGAGGAAGTCTATCACTACAATTTCCAGAGCGTTTTGGATGCCAATGCCGAGGCTGCAAAGGAATTTAACCGCAACGGCAAACTCGGTGAACATGTCCGAGTCGCTAGTATTCCAGCCAGTATCTACGCGGAGTGGGAGAAAGAGGGCATCACAGATGACGATGCAGCTTTCAATCGCCGCCTGAACGATCCTGACTACAAGAAATTCCGCGTCAACGATTTGAGGCTGTAACGATGGCCTTAGAAAATCTTGATGCCCTAATCACAGCAATGGAAGACGTGCTTCAAGGCCAACTCGATGGCGAGGATTTTTCTCGCCACGTTGCTCTTGCAGAAGGCGACGTTTTCCCAATCCTGAAACACTACAAAATGGAAAAGCGCGTTGCGTTGACCACGGTCGGCGGCGCGATCACGTTTCCAGCTGACATGCAGGAAGCAATCTCCATCCTCGTTGATGGTAAGGTTGCGCTGCTAGTGCCGTCGAATGGGCCAGTTTATCTGCGTGCTGGGGAAATCGGGTTTTACCAAATTGGCGATCAGTACGTTTTCGTGCCAGAGCAAGCAGCTCCACGCGCAGTTGTTCTGACCTATTTTGCACGCCCGATCCCGCTCAGTACAGTCGCACCTACAAACTGGCTGTTGACCAAATTTCCAGCGGTCTATTTTCATGCCGCCCTTGCACGTGGATATCGTTATCGCGGTGGTGATGCGCTTGCTTTGGAGCAGGCCGAAAAGGCCAGTCTACAAGAAGCACTGATGGCCGTTGCGACGGATCACAAGCGCGTCACACAGTCTGGCAATTCCATCATCTCTATCGGAGGTGCTGGCTTTGGAGATTAATGTCACCCTCGGTTCTTGGATGCCTGACATGCCCGCGATGAACAATCCGGGCGTTACAAAAGCGTACAATGTCATCCCGACATTCGGCACGGTCAAAGGCGGTGTCACTTACCAGTCGATGAAACGTGCTTCGCTGTATTCGGCCACGACAATGGCAAGTCGTCCCCTGGGAACGGCCATTGGTTTGGACCGTGAGCGCAACGCAAAAGTCTACGGTGGCTGCGCTGAGAAGCTTTACCGCATCGATCCTGAGACACGCGGCTGGAAAGACATGTCGCGTAACGGCGGTTACGACACAGCAGAGGGCGAAAACTGGAATGCGACCGAATACGGTGAAGGCATCTATTTCACCAATTACTCGTCTGAAATTCAGTACATCAACAAAAATGACGATGGTAGGAACGCTTCAAACCTCACAACGGCGGTCAAGGGCAGATACATCACAACGGTCAATGACCGCATCATTGTAGCGAACACCTATGACGCGCTCGATGGTGCTGTCCCGAACCGCGTTCGCTGGTCAGGGCTTGGATTGCCAGCAAGTTGGGATTTCTCTCAAGCAACGGGCGCTGACTTTCAGGACGTGTACGGCTTCGGACCAATTCAGGGCATTGTTGGCGGTGAAGCTGGCTGGCTGCTGATGAAAGATGGTGTTGTGAAGATGACACCAGTCGGTTTCCCATTCTGGTTTGACTTCAAGCCCGTCGATAAGGCCAAAGGCTGCGCAATCCCACAGAGCATCATCACCGTTGAGGGTCTTACATACTTCATCGCCAATGACGGCTTCTACATGTTGAACGGCGATGCCGGTACAGCGCCAATCGGCGCGGGCAAGGTCGATCAGTTTTTTCTAAACTCAATCGATACAAGCGCTTACTCGCTTATGACCGTAGCGGCTGATCCACGCGAGAAGCTGATTTACTGGTCCTATAAGAGCAGCGAAGCGGTTGATGGCACGCCGGATAAAATGCTCATCTACAACTACGTCACAGGCGATTGGTCACAAGCTGACGCGACCGCAGACTTCATTTTCAACGCGCTCTCGCTGCCATGGACGATTGAGCAGTTAGACGTTTTCGGCACAATCGAGAAAGTCCCCGCGTCGTTTGATAGCCCGCTCTGGGCTGGTGGTAATGCCATGCTTTGGGCGATGAAGGCCAATGGCTCAATCCACGTGTTCGGCGGTGAAAACCTGCCAGCGACAATCGAGACAGGCGAGCAATTGCTGTCGCGCACGTTGAAGCAGATGAACCCGCAATCGCGTGGGGATCGAAGCAATATTCATGCAGTCCGACCGTTGTTTGATGGCGTTGGCGAAGCTGTCGTCACGATCCGCATTGGCTCCCGCAGTGACAGCAACGGTGCCATCGGATGGAGTAATGGGCGACCGATTCATTCGCAAACTGGCTGGGCTTATTTCCGTAATCAAGGTCGATACCACAGGTTCCGCATTCAGTTAGGCGGCGAATGGACCGAGGTTTTCGAATTGCAGATTGACGCTTCTGGCGCAGGTTCGAGGTAAATAAAATGTACATTAGAGATATCACGAACACTGCTCAGCTGAAGACATTCTTGGATTGGATTTACCGCCAAGTCGCAAACAACACAGGCACCGTGACGCTTTCAGCCAATGCAACACAAACTGTTGTGCAAGCGCCAAAATGCACGACGAGTAGCGTGGTCATACTGAGCGCACAGACTGCAAACGCCAGAGCAGTGCAGTGGAATTACATCGCTGGAAATGGATCATTTACGATCCAGCATGCAACGGCAGCAACAACAGACAGACGTTTTGGATATATGATCGTAGGAGTGTGATGGAAGTCAAAAAGGTCAAGATTACAGAGGGATACGACGAAGCAATTCGCGTCCTACCTTGGCTGACTGAAGCACTCCAATATTCGAGCGACTCGATCACAGAAACCGACATCATACGTGGTTTGATCGAGTACGATTACCAACTTTGGCTAACAGATCATGCAGCTTGCATCACCTCTTTCACAGAGTGGGAAGGCAAGACAGTTTGTTGCTTGTTCCTGATCAGCGGCGAGAAGGGCAAGGCTTTGCCAGAAATATTAGCCGCACACCCAATACTTGAAGAATACGCACGTGAAAAAGGCTGTGATGGTCTGCTCGGAATTGGCCGCGCAACATGGCTCAAGGCACTCAGCAGGATTGGATTTGAACAGGTCTCTAAGAGAGGTTCTGACAACGTATATTTTAAGGAAGTTTGATCGATGGGTGGACAACCAAAAGAAACCACAACAAAAGTTGAACCATGGGGCGGCGCACAGGGCTACCTCACTGATGTTTATAAGCAATATGATCAGCTGATTAAAAGCGGCGCTCCAAAGCAGTGGAGCGGATCGACAGTAGCGGACCAGTCGCAAGCAACCAAAGACGCTCAAAGCGGGCTGCACAATTACGCTTCGAATGCTGCGAACTCGAATGGCATCAAGAACGCGCAAGGCACCGTCAATGATATCACGACAGGCGGCGCATTCGGCACCACAGCACAGGATGCGTTGAAGTCGGGAACGATGTTCTCGAACCCTGCAATTGCGCAGACCAATGCAATCACCAACGGCATCAAAACGAATTATGTGAACCCGGCTGCTGGCCAAGCTGCAAATCTCAACGGCTACACGAATGCTGCTTCTGGTCTGCAAACGAACCAAGCGACTAACCTTGCAACAGCCTACAATCCAGCGCTTGCAAATCTACAAAAGACCGCAGCGGGCAGTAACATTGGCGCTAATCCGTACTTGGAGCAGGCGGTTGCCAACAGTAACCAGAAGATCGCTGAGCAGCTTGGCAACGTAACGCTGCCCACGATTCAGGGTCAGGCCGCAGGCATGGGCCGCTTGGGATCGAATGCATCAGCGAGTCTGATCAACAATGCGACATCGACCGCAGCCGACGCGATGAGCAAAAACGCGCTCGACATGTATCAGGCGCAGTACAACAACGATGTAAGCGCGATGCTACAGGCAAATAACCAAGTTGCATCTGCCTATAACAGCGATGTCAGCAACGCGATGAACGCGAACGCCAACTTGGCGACGACAAACACTGCGCAGCAGGGCCAGCGTATCGCGGGAACGCAATTGTACGGCAATCTAAACCAAGATGCCGCAGCGCTAAATCAGGCCGGTCAGGGCTTGCAGCTTCAAGGTGCCGGTCAGGCTGGTCAACTTGGTAACGCGCAACAAGACTTGCGCAACAGTGCCGCGTCCTCGTTGTGGAGTGGTCAGAACGCGCAGGCTAACACTCAGCTTGGCGCAGCTGGTATGGCCGGTGATATGTACGGCATGGGTTTGCTGCCTTATGAGACGCTTTTGGGTCTTGGTCAGTCGCAGGACACTCGTGCGCAGGACATTCTCAACAACACAATCCAGCGCTACGAACAGAACCAGCAGCAGCAACTTACTAACTACGGTAATTTCGCTAACGTGCTCAATGGCGGTGGTTACTCGAATACCACGACGCCGGTTTACAATAATACAGCGGGACAGATGCTCGGCGGTCTTGGCTCGGCACTCGGCGCGTTGGTTGCGCTATGCGACGTTCGAACAAAGCAGATTATCCGCCAAATCGGAGCGATGCCGCTGGCCGATGGTTCCGAAGTCCCAATGTACGAATTCACCTACACGGACGATCCAGACCAGAAGCTTTGGGTTGGTCCTGTGGCGCAAGAAGTCGAAGCGGCAATTCCGAACTCCACAATGGATATCGAAGGTCGCAAGTACATCATCACAAATGCATTCATGGAGGCCGCGTAAATGGCTTTTGATTTCAGAGAACTTCTTAGGGAAGCGCTTGCAGGCCGTGGCGGTCTTGCTCCGATCCCGCAGCCTCGTCCAGATCAGATTGATCCAGCCGCAACAGCAAGCATTGCCCCATCAGCGTTGCCGGTGGAGGCCGCTGAAGAAGCAGCCACAAATGATCGCTTCTTTTCCAGTCTGTTCAAGGGCAACGACGAGAGGCAAGGCAGCGTTGCAAACGCTCTCATTCAGGGAGGTGCTGCAATGATGGTTGCTGGTGGGCCAAGCGTTGGGAAGCCAACGAATTTCATGTCTGTGCTTGGTTCAGGCATTGGAACGGGTGCGCAAGCGTATAACGACTTCGGTTCTGATCAGGCAGACATCGCCTTGAAAAAGGCCCAGGTCGGCGCTGCAAACGCAAAATTGGCAGCATCGCAGAAGGGTCAGCTGTTGGCCGCAACGTTTGGTAACTTGCCGAAAAACGCCGATGGTTCAGTTGATTTCCGTGGTCTGTCACCGGAGCAACTGTACGAATATTTCAAGTATCAGGTTTCGACCGGCGATGAAGCTGGCGCACGTGACACGCTCGGTATGATTCAGAAATTGCAGCAGACAGCTGCTGGCAATGGCATGATCATCGGTGAAGACGGCAACATGCTGTTGGCTCCCGGCTACGGTGAAAGCCTACGTAGTACAGAAGAATTCAAATCGGGCGGTCGCAAAGCTGGCGAAGCCCCTTACAACACGACCTCCGATCTTACCGAACTAGACCGCATCAACGCGGAACGTGTCGCAGCGGGACAGCCAAAACTCACGACAGAAGAATGGCTAAAGCAGACGCAGACGCGCAAATCCACACAGGTCAACGTGGGCGGCAACTCCAACAAGTTTAAAGACAAGTTGGATGAGAAAGCAGCAGATCGCTTCAACACCATCTCCGAAGAAGGGAACAACGCTAACCAGATGGTTGGTGATATGCAGATGCTTATCGACTTAGGTAAGAAGGTCGGCACAGGTAAGGGCGCTGAATTGATGGTTCAGTTCGGTCCGTGGGCTGACATGTTCGGCATCAAGTTGGACGGACTTAGTGAAGCGCAAGCCTTCGATAGTATTGTAAACCGCATCACACCTCAAATGCGTCCAGCTGGTTCAGGCGCAGCAAGTGACCTCGACGTTCGAATGTTCATGTCTGCTATTCCGAATATCGGTCGTACAGCAGAGGGTAACGAGATCATTGCAATGACGATGCAGAACGTTTCGAAAAACAAGATCGCAGCAGCGGAGATTGCGACACGAGTTTCTAAGGGTGAACTCACATGGGAAGACGGCGACAGAGAAATCCGTGCTTTGCCGAACCCGTACGAGCAGTTCAAGGACTTCCAAAAAAACAAGAAGAAAGGTCCAACCATCGGCGGAACTGCCTTCAAAGATGAACCTGCGCAGGAAGTCCCACAGGTCCCACCAAATGAGCCGGTGACGGTAAATAATGCGAGTGATTATGCAAAGCTTCCAAGCGGCTCAATTGTCATCTGGAACGGACGCAAACTGAGAAAGCCGTAACATCGGTTTTCTTCCACGAATAAGAACCCCGGCAAACGGGGCGAGGTGAGTATTGGCTAAGCCCGCGCTGAATAGCAACGCGATGTACGCGTACAGGTATTTGCAAGACAAGTACAAACTCAAGGACTACCAAGCCGCTGGTGTTGTTGGCAATCTGATGCAGGAAAGCACATTCAACACTGGCGCACGTAATGCCGGTGACGGTCGCGATGGCTCAGATTCAGTTGGTATCGGTCAATGGAATTCTGATCGTGCGCGTAACATGCGTGCCTATACCGGCGATAGTTCTTCACTGGATCGTCAGCTGGATTTCGTCATGCACGAGATGCAAGGTAGCGGCAATAATGGCGGTGGTTCAGAAGCGTATGCTTGGAACCAGTTGATGAACTCGAAAGACGTTCACGGCGCAACGGCTGCGATAATCTCGTATGAGCGTCCAGCAGGTTGGTCCAAGCAAAATCCTACAGCGGGTCATGGTTTCGATAATCGCTTATCGTGGGCTGGCGAGGTCATGGGCATGTCGCCGGATCAGATTGCTTCTGCAAGACCCTCCGCAGCTTCACAGGCGCAAGCGCAGGCCGTTGCAAGTGCAGGCACTACCCCGGACGAGACAGCAGTAGCGAAGCCTCCTGAGAAGAAATTGTTCGAAAAACTTGGCTTGCCATCGATCCCTGAAAAGATTGGTGGTTTCGATACTGCCAAAGGCTTCAAGGCAATGGGTGATATCGGCAAGCTGATGACCGAACACGCCGAGGCACAGAACAAGCAAGTTCAGGCAGCAGCGCAAATGGGTCAGAACCGACGCGCAAACGCTGGTCCGGTTGAGGTGCAGCAAATTGATACCGCGCTATTCGGTAACGCAATCAATGCGGCCAATGCACCTACCGCTGCTTTGTCTGTCACACCTCAGATTAGCGAAGAAATGAAGAAGAAACTGCTCATGGCCCGTCGCGGTGGACTTGGCGGTCTAGGTGGTTTTGGGAGAGCGTAATGGGTCCAAATGTTAATTTTAAAAAGAAAGATGATCTACCCGACTGGCTTGCTGGCGCTGTTCCCATTGAGGATGGAACAGTCGGTGAAGCTTTGCCGGAGTGGCTTGCGGGCGCGGTGCCAGTTCAAGATGAGGCTCCTAGTAGCCGTTTCACCGAAGACCAGATCAATGTGAATTATGAGGCACCTGCAAGCGTGCGATTTGAAGTCGGTGCGCTGGTAAAGCCAGAGGATCGCCTTCGCGTTTTGCAGAAACATTATCCCGATGCCGAACCGTATGGTGACGGTAACTTCATCATGACCCATCCCGAAAACGGTGAGGTCATGCTGTATAATCAAGAAGGTTGGATTCCAAGCGCAGGCGATTTTGCCAGCGTTGTGCCAGAAGCAGCTGAAGTCATCGGGGCTGCCGGTGGTGGCATTTTTGGTGGTCTAGGTGGTGCGGCTGCTGGGACAGCAGTTCCCGGCGTCGGCACTGTTGCGGGTGGTGTTGGTGGCGCAATGACTGGTGCGGGCGCTGGTGGCGCTACCGCGAAGGATCTCGCTGAACGCGGCATCAATTGGTGGTTCGGCAACGAGGACACACGCACGCTAGGCGAATACGCCAAGGACAAGGCTATAGACGCTGCAATGAGCGCAGCTGGTGAGGGCGCGGGCATGGTTGCTGCCAAAGCAGGCCAAGCCATCGCTGCGCCCATTAAAGCGAGATGGGCCGGCAAGGCAATGGACGATGCCGCTGCCAAGCAGTTGGCGAAGGATTTTGCCGATGAAGGCATTAAGCCGACCGCAGGCACTATCACGCAGAACCCCAAAACGCTTAGGGCTGAGGCAAACATTGCCGCACGTAACCCACATAGCCGTGTTGCGGAAACACAGGATGCGATCGATCGCGAACTTGCTTCTCGTTTCGAGAAAACCGTCGAGGCTGTGGGCGCAAATTCTGATCCAGCTGCTCTTGTCGGCACGACGCAAAGCGCTGGTGAAGGTCTAGTAGCCAAGGCACAAGAGGCAAATCGAAACCTCAACCAACAGCGTGACACCATGTACAGCCAGCTCGACAGCATGGTTGGTTCGACACCAAGTGCTGGCGGATCAAATACGCAGGCATTGCTTGCGAAGATGAATACCGAGAAAAAGGCGTTTGGTGACAGCGCAAAGATCAACAAGGGTCCGCTTCTCGATGATGCTATTCGTCAGACCAAGGCCGCAGCCGGTGACTTGAAGAAGGGCATTTCATTCCGTGACGCACAAGAGATGCGCAGCGCAGTAGGCAAGCGGGCTTTCGACCGCAACACCGATCCTTACTTGGCAGGCCGTTACAAGCAGTTGTACGAGGCTGTAACCAACGACATGGCAGAAACCGCAAAAAGTGCGGGCGATGAAGTTTTCAAGGCGTGGAAAGAGGCTGACAGCTTCAACGCTTCCCTGTACGGGCCGAATAGTCCGAAGGAAGCCGTAAAGGGTCTGACAAAAGCCGCTGATCCAGAAGCCGCATTCAGTTTCCTCACACAGAAGGTCAAACAGGGTGGAACGCGGATCAAGGCTGCTCGTGAGCAGATCGAACGTGTTGGTGGTGCCGCGCAGTGGGACGAGACTGTTGGCGTCTATATGAACCGCATCGGCACTCATCCAAATGCAGCGGGTGAAAGCGTGTTCAGTCCGGGCCGCTTCTTGCAGGAATGGAAGAAGATTGCACCGGAGGCAAAGGACGAACTCTTTGCAGGCGCACGCCAGACATACCGACAGGACTTGGACAAGCTTGCCCGAATGGTTGAAGCACGGAGCGCCGCAAGCAAAGTCAAAGGCCGTCTAGGCAGCGAAGCCGACAACCTTCTCACACAGGCATTCAGGACGGTGACAGCACCGGTCAGCGCGGGCAAACGCGTTTATATGGATCGCTTGCTCACGGATAGTCGCGTGGTCAAATGGATGACAGGAATACCGCAAGCGCAAATGACAAAGGGCGGCATTCGAGATCACATCAGCTGGTTGCGCAATTTCAGTCGTGAAGCACTTCGCGCTGGCACAGATGATAGTGAAGCCCTGCACAACGCAATCAACAATTACCTCGCAGATAGCGGGATTGAAGACCAAGAGAAATAAGCAATCCGATTAAATACCGGACAGCACCAAAACAATAATAAAAACAAGGTGGTGATCGATGGCAGATATCTCTGCAAGCAACTGGAATGAACAGGACGTACTGAATAATAGTGCTGCCCCAAACGGACTACCGAAAGGTGCGCAACCTAGCGCCGTGCAGCTGGTAACAACTGATACACGAGGCGCGGTCAAGCGCTTTTGGAACCGCATCAATTCCTTTTACACGACCACCGGAACTACGTCTGCACTCATCTTGACGATGCAAGTGGCTCCAGCGGGCTATGTGAAAGGTGAGCGCTTAGCGTTCTTCTCCAGCCAATCAAACACCGGTGCAATGACGCTTAACGTCAACGGGCTTGGCGCAAAGTCAATTCTACAGCAGGATGGCGCGGCATTGGCCCCAGGGCAGATCGTAGCTGGATCGGCAACGACTGTAATCTACGATGGCGCTGCTTTCCGCCTTGAGAACTACGCGAGCAATCCGAAATTCAGCGGAACGGTAAGCGCGGATGCCGTTTCGGCAACGACCATCACCGGCACGCTTTCGGGCAACGGTGCGGGCATCACGGCCATCAATGCTTCGAACATCGCTACTGGCACAATCGCAGACACGAGATTGCCTGCCACGATGTCAGGTAAGTCCTTCACTACTGATGTTTCGATCAATCAGACACTATCAGTGGGAACCACTAATGGCGGTGGTATCGAGGTCGGACGAACAAATGGAACGGCTTCTCCGGCCTTTATCGATTTTCATACATCGGCAACAGCCGTTGATTACAACGTTCGTCTGAACGCAACGGGTGACACTGCGAATGCAGGTGGAACACTTGATATTCTCTCAGCTTCGCTGAAACATAACGGTGCAGAAGTTTGGGACACAGCGAGCCTACCAACACCAGCAGTTCAAGCAACGCAGGTGATTGCCGGTAATGGTCTAACGGGCGGTGGCACGTTGGCCGCAAGCCGCACCATCATGCTTGGTACTCCCGGTACGATTACCAACGCAACGACAAACGCGGTAAGTACAACATCACATACCCATGCGTTGACGCTGGTTGCAGGTGATATCACCGGTGCTTTGGGGTACGCGCCTGTGGACACCTTGGCATTCACGCCACTCGTGACGAGGACAACAAGCCTCGAAACTCGTGCAACTAATCTTGAGGGACGTGCGACGGCTCTTGAGAGTGGTGGCATAAAATATGTCGGGCGTGCATCACCGGGAGGTTCAACGAATTTTTCGTTGGGCGGTATTCCTATCGACGCTAAACGAGTAACGCTTGTGTTCTACGTCTCCACAGCAGCCGCTACGGCGGTCTGGCTTAGGTTAGGGCGAGCAGCCGGATGGCAGGAAAGTGGCTACGAAGGATCGTGGTCACAGCACGTATCTGGCTCAATCAGCGGTGGTGCAACAGCGGCTGATAGGTTCCAATTTGCAGGTCGAGGCAGCACGCTTCACCGTTACGTGGTGACAATGCTCCGAAACAGCCCATCAGAAAACACTTGGTTTGTACGTTCGGAAGCGGATCGTGGTTCTGGATTTCAATGGTTCAACGGTAGCGTGGCACTAACCGGTAATCTCACGAGTTTGCTCTTCAGTAATGACTCAAACAGTGTGATGAATGGGCAAGTCGACGTTTATGCTGAGTAAAATATTCTTGGCTCCGAACGTGACGTGACCGGTGCTGGCTAATCATATCGAAGTGTTTGGGGACGGGGACGAAAACTTCGGTCAAATTGGTCACCAAATGGACCGAAGCGATTAGCCAGCACTGGCTTGTCACGTTACCGGGGGAGGGCTCGGTGACTGTCATCTCTAGTGGGCTTAGATGACGTCGAGATAATTCATCAGTGAGAAAATGGTTCCGCTACTAAGGCAGATGGCCTTTTGTAAGTAGGTATTGTGCGTGTAGCGGGATTACAAACGAATGACCCTAGTGAGACCAAGACGTACCATCTCGGCTTCCGCGAACTGGACCGCTGGTGCTTCGTCCTCATACGTAGTCGTAGTTGCAGCCCCGTCTTCAATGACGCGCACGGTCCAGAGTTGATTCGAGAAGAACAACTCGACGGAATTACCAATAATGTTCTCGATCTGGTCGAACAGGTCTGCCATTTGCCCTACCTACCGTAATGGGAAGCGGTATTCTAGTACGACATAAAGAGCGTACGTTACCGTACAAATCAACTCTCAGAAACCCATAATTAGTGAATTGAATATTAGACGATCAGCAGGAATGATGCACTCACAAATCGGTTTGACGTAAGGTGAGTTTCTGCGAAGGCGTTATGACCAAGTACTTCTTTCATATCACGTACAAGGACGAGACTGCTCTTGACGAATACGGGAGCCATTTCTCGACGCCATATCGAGCGATTACCGAAGCGGAGTTAAATCTTCTAACTTTTGCCTTGGAAGCAAAGGTAAGAGGCAAGTCGGTCCCGCACACCGTCGTGATCGTGGAAGATGGAATTTCGCGCAAATTCGTCGCCGCGAGAAGCACGGAAAATTAGTGCTGACCAAGCGAAACAGCCGTTGTCAGTTAGCGGCTGGTGTCCAAACAGTCAGGCTTTGGCGGCCCTGACGTTATCCCCCGATTGGTCAGCGGAGGAATTGATGAAGAAGATGGTGCGCAAGCGCAAGCGAAAATAATCACGCCGCAGCTCGAAGTCTTGAATGGGCCTCTTTAGCCACCGTTATCTGACTTTCGGTCGCTCCATCGATGATAAGCATCTCTCGAATTTCATCCCAAGGCTGCTCGATATTGTTGAGTGTTATGATCCGAGTGCCAGCACGGTCGAAAAGATAAATCCGGGTATAGCCTGCGACGTAAATCGTTGCAGTCTGTAGCGCGAAATCGACCTGTATTTGAGAAACGAAACGCTTGATCGATTGCGCGACCTTGGACCGGCTTACGAATATCTCTTCGTCGGTACCAGTCTTCCACAACGCGCGCTCCGCAGCGATTGTCTCGCTCACATCATGAAGTTTGCTGGCTTGGTCGTCAATCGATCCGATGGCAGCACGAAGTTCGTTCGATTTAGCTTTCAACTGCTCGATCTGTCCACGAAGGTGTCGGATGCGTGCGATGAATTCCAAACGTGTCTGGTCGTCGTCCGCGAGTTCTGCCATCGACATCGCATTCTTGCGGCGCTTTTCGAGATCGAGCAGATCGTCATCGACACCTTGGGCTTCCTCTACCAAGACATCACGCTGCACGGACGTCTTGGTGACGCCTAGTTTACTGTCGAGATAGAAATCGGTCACGTGATCTAGAATACTGTTTTCCAAATTCGTGTACGGAAACATTTTCTTAGGGCCGGGACACGTTTTGTCCTCGTAGCGGGTCTTGCAACGGTAATACTGGAAATCATTTCTGGTCGATCTCACCAAACCCAGACCGCCATGGCAGTGAACACATCGGGTGATCATCTGGAATAAATTCGCGTACTTTAGACCTTTCCGACCTGTCCTAGCGACTTGTGAACGATTGCGTTGAACACGCCAAAAAATTTCTTCACTGACCGCAGCTGGATAATACTTTGGAATTGGCTCGCCCATAGGCACGAGTTTGCCATCAACCGTATCGTGGACTTGCAGCGTGCCAATTGCGGTTTCGTTTTTCAAAATGCGGATTACGGTTGTTTCCCACCATTTCGAACTGCTGGCTTTTAGCGGAGCTGTGTTTGCCTCATTCAGCAGACGAGCGATTTTCAAGGGTCCGACGCCCTGATCGGCAAGTTCAAAAATTTTCTGAACTGTTTTAGCGTGTTCATTTAGCGTGAACTTGCAGTCCTTGCTTCCTTGAATTCGGATCTGATCGATCCACCCCACGCATTGAGGTAGAAAGCGGGGGAGGCCAGCGATCATGTCCTTTCGTAAAGCATCTGCATTCTTTTTGCTGTTGTAGGATTTTCTCGCACTTTCCTCGTGACCACGGCTCATGATGGTTAACGAGATAATCATTTGCGTGAAATCACGCCCGCAATCGTACACCTGCCCATCTGTCAGCGTGACGATTTTTATTCCAGCTTGAAGCAGCGCTATGAATTGCGCCTGCGCATCGATTGGTGTCTGTCGGGATAGGCGGTCGAGGTTCTCGACAAGCAGATACGAACCAACGGCAATTTGGCCAGTTGCCACCAAATCGATGAACCGGCCAAGCGCACCAGACTTAACGTGATCGCCATGATAACCGGATTTACCAAGATCGCGTAAGCTGTCGTCTAAATCTAAGCCATGCTGAGCCGCATACGCTTGCGCAGCTTCTAACTGCCGTTCTTCACCTCGGCCTTTGCGCTGCTCTTTTGTTGAGATTCGGATGTAAGAATAGGCTTTTGTTGGCATTGTTAACTCCGCATACTGCACCTTTAAATCGTGCCCCTTAACGCTATGTGTATAATGCACACAAAGCGCGTGGGCGGTGGGGTGCAGAATTTTGAGGCGGTGAAGCTGGTGAAGTTTGCGGCGAGTTGAGAACGCGGTTCTTCATCTTGATGTGGTCATGCCGGAGGTTTCCGGCATGACCGAAGACGAAAAGAAACGTCACCGCCCGTGGCTCACCCCCCTCTGTCCTGCCGGACATCTCCCCCAACAAGGAGGGAGATCGGCTAGACGCGTGATCCCCACTCTATCCGCAGCCTTCAAGATGGGCGAGAGGCCTCAACGGGTCGATCTCCCCACCTGTGGGGGAGATGTCCGGCAGGACAGAGGGGGGTGAGCCACGGGCGATGACAGGCAATAGTTGCTGCTGCAACACCCCAATTCCCCCGGAGACACCATGACCTATGCCACACTGACCCCGCCCCAGGCGGAGGCGTTGACGCTTGCCGAGGTGAAGGCGCATTTGCGGCTGGATGGCGCGGATGAGGATGCGCTGCTGGCATCGCTGATCACAACCGCGCGCGAGCATCTGGAACGCCAAACAGGTCTGTGCCTCATGCGGCAGAGCTTCCGGCTGTATCTGGACGCATGGCCGGAAAGCGGCGTGATTCAGATTGCGAAGGGACCGGTGCAAGCCATCGAAACGATTCTGGTTTTTGATGATGCGGGCGACCCAACCGATATTACCGATACGGACAAACTGCTGGATGGTCAGGCGCGACCGGCGCGGCTGTGGCTGCGCCAACCGCCTGTACCGGGGCAGCCGCTGAACGGTATCGAGATCGATTTTACCGCAGGCTTTGGCGAAAGCGGCGCTGAGGTGCCCGACACGCTGAAGCGGGCGATGCTGATCCACATCGCGCATATGTTTGCCTTTCGCGGCGCGGTTTCACCTGCCGACCAGCCTGCGGGTGTGCCCGTTGGCTACGAGCGGCTGATTGCGCCGTTTTGCAGATTGGGGCTTTGAGCGATGAATCTCACCTTTCTCGACCCCGGCCAGCTGACGGCGCGGCTGGAGCTGGAGGCACCGGAGGAACTGCCTGACGGGCAGGGCGGTGTGACGGCTGGCTGGCGGTTGCTGCGCTCTCTCTGGGCGGCCATCGAGCCGGTTTCGCAAGGGGCTTACGAGCGCGCATCCGCCGATGGCGTGGCGGTGACGCACCGCATCTGGGCGGGGTTTCGCGGCGATATCGAAGCGGGCATGCGGCTTCGCAAGGGGGCGCGGCTGTTTGCGGTGAAATCTGTTGTCGACCCGGATGAAACGGGCCGCTTCATCGTCTGCCGCTGCGAGGAGGAAAGCCGATGAGGGCGGCGAATGCGCTGTTGCAGGCGGTGCACACCCGCCTTGCCGGAGATGCGGTGCTGGTGGGCATGGTGGGTGCGCGCGGCATTGTCGACCGGCTGTTGCCGAGGCCGGTTCTGCCTTGCGTTGCTTTCGGCGAAATCGACAGCCGTGATTATTCGACGGCTTCAGAACGGGGTGAAGAGCATTTCCTGACCATCGAGGTGTGGAGCGAGGAGGGTGGGCGCAAGCTGGCGCAGGACATTGCAGTGCGCGTTCTGACGCTGCTCGACGATGCGCCATTGGTGCTGGGCGGAGGGATTGCGCTGGTAAGCCTGTTTTATCGCTCCAGCCGGTCTGTGCGGCAGGCGAAAACGAAGCAGTTTTTGACGGAGATACGGTTTCGGGCGGTGACGGAGTAGGGGCGGGTGGGTGCGGTGGTTATCTCTCCCCCTGTGGGAGAGAAAGCGTTTTCAACATCTTAAGCTTAGCTTAAGTGTTAGAAATCGCAAGTGAGGGGTCTGGCCTCGGCGTAAGCGGCAAACCCCTCACCTAGAAAATCTACGACTTAGCCTTTGGCTAAGATCGTGATTTTCTGTCCTCTCCCACAGGGGGAGAGGTTACCCGGCCGCACCGTTTCCCCTTTCATTTTTAGTTTGTGAAAGGACACATCATGGTGGCGCAGAAGGGGAAAGACCTGCTGCTGAAGATCGATAATGGCGGGGCGTTCGTGACTGTGGCCGGGCTGCGCACGAAGCGGCTGGCGTTCAATGCGGAGAGCGTTGATGTGACGGATGCGGAAAGTGCCGGGCGGTGGCGGGAATTGCTGGCGGGGGCGGGTGTTCAGCGGGCGGGGCTGACGGCATCGGGCATCTTCAAGGACCAGCAGAGCGACGCGCTGGTGCGCGGGCAGTTTTTTGCCGGGGCCATTCCCGGCTGGCAGATCGTGATCCCGGATTTCGGCACCGTGTCCGGGCCGTTTCAGATTACGGCGCTAGAATATTCCGGGCGGCATGATGGCGAGGTGCAGTTCGAGATTGCGCTGGAATCGGCCGGCGCCATCAGCTTTGGAGCGCTGTGATGGGGGTCGCGAATTTCGGGCGGGCCAACCGCAGACGCGGAGAGGTGGAGGCGGTGCTGGATGGCGAGCGGCGCATTCTGTGCCTGACGCTGGGCGCGCTGGCGGAACTGGAAACCGCCTTCGCCGCCGATGACCTGACGGGCTTGGCGAGCCGCTTCGCCAGTGGGCGGATGAAGTCCGCCGATATGATCCGCGTCATCGGGGCCGGGCTTCGCGGTGCTGGCAACGTGTTTTCCGACGACGATGTGGGGGGCATGAGCATCGAGGGTGGAATTGCCGGTTATGCAACGATCGTGGGAGACCTCCTGACCGCGACCTTTGCCGGAACCGGCACGGAGGGGCAGGCCACGGCTTCCCCTTGAGTGCCGCAGCGGGTTCAAGCCCTGATCATGGTGCCAAGCCCTTTCCCTGGGGGCAGGTGATCCATGCGGGCCTGAGTCTGCTGCGGCTTTCTCCAACGGTTTTCTGGGCGCTGACGCCCGTGGAGTTCTTTGCCATGACGGGCGGGATGAGGCCGCAGCGTGATGGTTTGGATCGCGGTGGGCTGGAGGGGTTGATGCGGGCTTTTCCGGATTGTTGATCAGGGCCTTGCCGTTTTCTTCGGACGGCCCCCTTTTGCGCCATTGGCGCGGCTAGCGGCGGCTTTGGCGGGGGAGCGGCTTTTCCCGCCACGGCTTTGCGCCTCCATGAAGGTCTTGCTGCCGAAGATGCCGCTCATCAGGCCAGTGACGGTATAATCCACGTCGAGGCTTTCCCAGTGGAGACCGGTTTCACCCAGCAATTCGACTTCGGCGAGTTGCGCCGTTGTCGCCAGCTCCAGCCCTTCCACCGCGCGGGCGGGGAACATGAAGGATGCCCCATTGGTGAAATCCACGATGACCCGTTCCGATGGCGCGTCGAAGCGAATCGCGTTCGGGACAGGGCGCTCTGCCCGTTCATGCCCCCAGCGCTTTTTTGCCTGGGCAAGTTCCTGATCGCTGATCTCAACCATGATATTTCCTCCAGGTATCGAGAAAGAGTTGCCGGTGTTCTTCGACCACATCTACAGCTCGTCGAACATCCCTATCTGACATGCCTCCCTGCGTGATGACGGTGAGATTGATGATGTCGATGCGGCTTTCTCCTTCGCCATAGACATGAGCGTGAGGCGGTTCGTGATCCGCAGTGTAGACGACGAAACGCATTCCGTACTGGCGAAGAACCGTAACCATTATACAAATAACCTAACTTCTTGGGTTTTTCAAGTGATTTAACAATTGCTGCGTCATTCCAATCCCCTAGCATCCCAAATTGAATCAGAAAGGCAAGGCCGATGGCTGATGAGACGAGTTTTGGCGGCCAGCGTGATGAGGCGCAGGCTTTGGCTGACGTGATGGAGGATCTGGAGCGGCGGTCGCAGCGGTTTGGGTCGGCTTTGACGTCTGCGCTTCAGGCGGCTTCCACGGGTGGGAAGGGGTTGGACAGCGTGTTGCAGGGGTTGGGGACGCGGCTTTCCAATATTGCGCTGTCCGCCGGGTTGAAGCCGCTGGAGAACATGCTGTCTTCGGCAGTGAGTAACCTCACATCGGGGGCGGGGTCGCTGTTTGCCTTTGCCAATGGCGGTGTGCCGGGGCGGGTGACGCCTTTTGCTGAGGGTGGGGTGGTTTCGAGCCCGACGTTTTTTCCCATGAGTGGCGATATGGGGTTGATGGGTGAGGCGGGGAGTGAGGCGATCTTGCCGCTGAAGCGCGGGGCGGATGGGTCACTGGGCGTGGCTTCTGCCGGGGGCGGTGGAGGTACGCAGATCGTGTTTAACGTGACGGCGAGCGATGCGGCGAGTTTTCGGCGTAGCGAGGGGCAGATTTCGGCGATGCTGGCGCGGAGTGTGGGGCGGGGGCAGCGGGGGCTTTAGTGTTTTTGCGTTCGGCGTTGAGGTCTTGTCGTCGTTGGCGTTGCGGGTGGGGCTTACCCCCCTCTGTCCTGCCGGACATCTCCCCCACAAGGAGGGAGATCGGCTGGGCGCACAGCCTCCACTCAGCCGCAGCGTTCGAGATG
>NZ_LMMM01000008.1 GCF_001422245.1 Rhizobium sp. Leaf262 | reverse complement strand
CTTGGCCACCATGCGGACGGCGTAGGCGGCGGTGCTTGCTTCAACAGCGACAGCCGTACCACCTCGCCTGATCTGCACGGGCCAGTCTGGTGTGACGTCCAGTTGACCAGAAAGTGTGGCAGTATCGCTCGGAGGCTCCACCAGGAAGGCAGCAAGGTTGTCCTGCAGCCATTGCCGGTCGCGCTCGACGTCACCCGCCAGATGGCGGGGGTCGAACAGAGGCCGGTAGCACCCAACGACATGCCCGTTGATCACAGTGGTGGTCATCGACAACAGCCCATTGCGCACTGCTAGGCGACGGATTTTTTTGCGTTGAACATGTCGGAGGCGCCGCAGCAAGAAGGAAGACAAACGATCCATCATTTGCCCTCCGTCGTCGGTAAATTGGGCGCGGCAATAATTGCCACGCAGGTGTCGTGACCCAAGGCAGATTGCACGCGATCAACGCCTAGGGGATGGCGATATTCATTGGTATGTCTGGTCACATGATCGAGAACGGTCCGGCAGGCGGCGTTTCCCTGGCGCGCATGCTGATCAAGCCGATCAAGCAGCACGGACGGCATCGACGTCATAGCGCCATATGCTTGTCGCGCGACGGCGAGGGCAAGGCCGACAATCACCGCTGGATCATCGTGCACCGCTAGATCATCGCGGGAGGCGGGCAAACGCGTGCGGCACGGCGCCGAGGACGCCTCGGACCGCTGGCGTGTGTGGGGCGGTGGTAACTCGGAAACGATGTCAGTAGCCACAAAGATCTCCTCACCAGTCCAGCTTGGGTGGACGGCGTGTTCAAAACAGGGACATGGAAAAGGCTGNGTAACTCGGAAACGATGTCAGTAGCCACAAAGATCTCCTCACCAGTCCAGCTTGGGTGGACGGCGTGTTCAAAACAGGGACATGGAAAAGGCTGGCTGCTTCCGTCAGAGCCGCAGCCAACGGCCTTACTGTAAACGGGCGGTTGCCTTAGGCGTCGAGGAGACGCCGCGCAAACCCGACGCGGATATGTTGAGGTGGCCAGGCGTTAGGTTCGTGCGCAAGCGCCTCGGGATCATCGCGATCACCGTCACCGTCAACGTCGTCATGGCACCGGGTGCAGTTGCAGACCGTGGAGTGGTCACCACAATCGGCAACATCCTGGCAGACGAGTGCAGGGGAGGTGGAACGCAAAATCCCAAAGCGTCGCCCTGATGTCAAAATCGCTGGTGGGGGTGTTGCCAAGGGGGGCTGTGCGATCGAGAGAGCGCGTCGTGCCTCCGCTTCGAGCAGTTGCTGGACCCGCACCCCAAAGCGCAGACGCAATTGCGCCATGCAGAGGGCTGCTCCTTCAATCTCGAGCAGGTCGTCGATCTCGGACAAGGCCCAAACGCCGCTCGCATGATCGCTCGGGCGGCTGGCACCGTCGATGATGGCAACACCGACCGTTTCGACCATCATCCTCTTTTGAGTCTTGTAGAGCCAGTCCGGCAACACCATCGCTGACGCCAACATCTTCAACTTCAGCTCTTCGAGCCGGCTGGTGTCACCGTAAGATGCCAGCGACCGCTTGAGGTCGAGGACAAAAGCGGTCCGCTTGGCGAGGTTGACGACGATGAGGTCTGGTGTGTAGCTGCCTTTTGCCGGCGCATCGCAATCCAGCCGCACACCGTCGAGGTGCTTCCAGTCATTGCCAGCAACCGCTTCGATAGCGGCTTTGACCAGGGGTAGCTTAATCGACTGCATCAGCACGACCAGATCCGGGTTGACCTTGGCCAGCCGCTCGACAGCCTGCTCCAGCAACTTGCCTTCGCGGAAACTGACGGCCCGAACCAGCGAGGCAATGTTCACATAGTGGCCGAGGATCTCGTCCTTGACTGGCCCGCCCTCGGCAATCGCGGCGATCGCTTTGTCGATGAGGACGTCGAAATCCGCTTCGACGTCAGGGTAGCGGACGAGATGGGCGTGGCGGCACTGCGCTGGTGGCTCAAACTTTTGAGGCACGCGGTCCGCGAAAAGCTGATGGACGGGCGGCATTGYTGTGCCATTGGCGGTGGATGACGCCGCAGATGCGGCACGCGGAGCTTTCGCCATAGGCGAGGAAGTGTGTAAGTTGGTCATAGCCCGATTCCTTTCACGAGAAGGCTTGAGGGTCAGGCCCTKGGTAGCGTTGGCGCGCTGCCTTGGGCCGTCTGCTCCGATCACGGAGCCGCCCATTCCTGGCAGGACCCGAAACGGATCTCAAGGTCCCCCCGTCAAAANGGTAGCGTTGGCGCGCTGCCTTGGGCCGTCTGCTCCGATCACGGAGCCGCCCATTCCTGGCAGGACCCGAAACGGATCTCAAGGTCCCCCCGTCAAAAAAGAGAACAGGACCGGAACGCGGTTAACGCGGCGCTCACAAAGGGGAGGGGCCAGCGCAGGTGCGTCATCGTGGTTAACGAATTGCAAACGCCCGGAAGCTTAATGAGACGCCCGTCAGCCAAGCCAGCCGTCAAAAGCTCCAATGAATCGATTCAACTGTAAACGGCGTTTGAAGAAGTCACGGGGAGAAGACATCCCAGTAATGAGACGCCCGTCAGCCAAGCCAGCCGTCAAAAGCTCCAATGAATCGATTCAACTGTAAACGGCGTTTGAAGAAGTCACGGGGAGAAGACATCCCAAACTGAAAACACCGTTTGCACAAAACCGAAGCCAAGCGGAACGAGCGGGATCCGCTCACGATCAGATGCAAGCCTCAGTCTGACATGTCGTCATCCGGTGCCCCGTCGGGAAACAGGAGATGCGGTTTGCGGCGAAAGTCCCAGTGCTCGCCCGTATACTTCTCGACCAGGCGGTCGAAGACGTCATAGCAAGCAGCCTCGTCAAAACCCTGGGCGACCAGACGCTTCACGATGACATCCTCACTCTGTTCGAGTTCCTTCTGTCGTGCCTTGGCAACCGCGCCCACGATGAACCATTGCAGCATGACGCGCGCGACGTCGTCACGGTCGGGCCGCTTGGCCGCTCGTTGCCGCGCGCGAAGGTCGCGTTGGCGTTCACGCTGTTTGCGATTGCGCTCTGTCAGCGTGTCCCTCGGCATATCCTTGGTCGTCCTGTCGATCGTGAATCGGAAATCTGACGGTTTGAAATGAAAACCTCAGAAAGAGAAACGAACCTCTCAAGTATCGAATCGTTTGAGCGCAATTTGACTCAAGTCTCCGGCGCTTGGATTAACGTTCGGGCGCAGTTGTTTCAATTGCCAATGAACTCGGCTTGCTATGCTGTCGAGTTAGCTTCCGTTTACCCTTCACGTTCTCGGCAGTGCCAGCCTCCGTTACAACAGCGCCTGCCCACGAATGCCCGACCAGCAGAACATCGCCCTTCTGTCTCTCCAGAACACGGCGGGTGGCTGCGACATCATATGCAAGGGAAGTCAGAGGGTTCTGCACTGCCGTGACACGGTAACCCTTCGCTCTGCCGGATGTTAGGCGGCTGTGATGCGCTCGCGGTATTTGTCGATGATCACCGCAAGAATGATTACGACACCGGTGATCATCTGCCGCATGAAGTCACTGAGACCGAACAGGATGAGGCCATTAGCCAGGACGCCGATGATGCAGGCTCCGAGCAATGTGCCGACAACCGTGCCCCGGCCCCCGCTCAGGCTGGTGCCCCCGATGATCACTGCTGCAATAGCGTTGAGTTCAAACCCTATGCCGATGATCGGGCTCGCGATGTTCAGCCGGGCCATATAAATAATCGAGGCAATCCCTACGAGCGCTCCGGCAATGGTGAACGCAGCAACCTTGTAGACCATCAGCGAGTGGCCCGCGAGCCGCACTGCCTCCTCATTGTTCCCAATGCCATAGAGCAGTCTCCCGAAAACGGTTTTCGAAAGCACAAACCACGCCAGCGCGACCAACGCCAAGGCGATCAGGAAAACAACAGGAACGCCGAAGATCATTTTCGATCCAAAGTCGTTAAAGGTCTGCGGGAATGAGTAGATGGTTCGAGCGTCCGTTACCTGCAGCGCTGCTCCTCGTGCAATGTTAAGCATGCCCAGGGTAACGATAAATGATGGCAGGCCCCAGAACGCGCTGATCCACCCATTGAGGAACCCGCATATGATACCGGTCGCCATGGCAGCAAGCGTGGCCAACCCGACAGCTTGCCAAACCGGGAGGTCCGGGATGGTCAGGACGCTGCCACCGACAACTGCGCACAATGCGAGCATAGACCCAACCGATAGATCGATACCTCCGATTAGGATGACAAAAGTCATGCCAATGGCCAGGATCAGATTGATCGTTATCTGTGTCAGAATATTGGAAATGTTGTTAGGGTTGAGGAAATGCTGCGTGCTGAGCGAGAAAAACGCAATCAGCAGAAGCAGAGCAATACCGATGCCGGCATCACGCAGGACGAGTTTCATTGACATTTTCGATGACGGTTTCTCTTCGGTATCACTCACAGGCGTGTTTTTGATCGCATGCATTATCAAAGCCCCGTTTTTCTCTGTTCGCCTTGGTAGGCGTAGGTCAATATTCTCTCTTCCGAGAAGTCCGCACGAGGTAGTTCGCCAACAATACGGTGCTGCGACATCACCATAATGCGATCGCAAAGCGTCATCAGTTCGGGAAGCTCCGACGAGACGATCAGAAGCGCTAGGCCGTTCTCCGCGAACCGACGGATAAGGGCGTAGATTTCGGCTTTTGCCCCGACATCCACGCCTCTGGTAGGCTCGTCGAGAAGCAGAATCTCGGGATTTCGCGCCAGCCACTTTGCCAGGACGACCTTTTGTTGATTGCCTCCGGAGAGGGTCGACACGAGTTTGGCTGGACCGCCATATTTCAGCGTGAGGTCTGATCCCAACTGCTTGGTGACCGCGTCTTCGGCCTTTTTGTCAAGAAGGCCGAACCGGGAGACGTTTGACAACGAGGCCAGTGTCACGTTCGCAGCAATCGGCATGGTCAATATTAGGCCTTGGTCCTTCCGGTCTTCTGTTACAAAGCCGATACCGGAGTCGATGGCATCTTTTGGCGTGCGAAATACAACTGCCTTTCCATCTCTCATCAGCACGCCGGACAGCGGCTGCTCTGCGGCAGATATGGCGCGCAAAAGTTCGGTTCGGCCCGAACCAACCAGGCCGGCGATGCCGAGGATTTCACCCTTGTGTAGATCAAACGATATGCCCTCGCGATGCGGCGACTGGGCGTGACGAAAACTCTTCAGGGAAAGGACGGTCTCGCGTCTCGCGCTCGAAACCACCCCGCTCTTCATTTCCTGCTGGAGTTGTTTGCCGACCATTCCGCGAACCAGTTCATCTTGGCTGGTCTCGGCGATGGACCGCGAAAACACCGTTTCTCCATTTCTAAGGACGGTGACCCTGTCGCAGATTCCAAAGATCTCATCGAGGTGATGGGACACAAACACCAAGGTGACACCGCGAGCGCGTAACTCGGCAACGATCGAGAACAATCGCTCGGTCTCCCGCGACGTCAGCGTAGCCGTCGGCTCGTCGAGAATAAGGACTCGGCTCTCCGTCATCAAAGCGCGAGCCAACTCCACCAATTGGCGATGTGCGATACCAAGCCGCTCGACAGGCCAGCGCACGTCGATATCGGTAAGCCCGATGGCGTCGAGCGCCAAGCGGGCACGCTCGTTCATTTCTTGCCGCTTCAAGACGCCTAGGACGTTCCGGGGGAGGTGTTCGATAAAAATGTTTTCCGCCACCGACAGATAGGGGAGAAGATTAAACTCCTGATGGACAACTTGTAGGCCGCGGGCCTTGGCATCGCGCGGTGTCTGGGGTGAATAGGCTTCGCCCGCTAGCGTGATTTTCCCGGAATCCGGCTTTACAATTCCGCAGAGCGTCTTGATCAGCGTAGACTTGCCCGCACCGTTCTCGCCAATGAGGCCGTGGACCTCACCGTGACTTACAGACAGGTTCACGCCATTCAGCGCGACGGTTCCACCGAATTTTTTTTTGATATCGTGCAGCTCGAGAATGGCTTGCGAGCAAGCATCCACTGCGGCGGAAGGTACCGCCGGGCCTGATTTTGAACTGGTCATTGAAGCACCCTTCAGGAGATGCCGCACCGAAAGCGGTTCGGTGCGGCGAGATGTATGGGCGTTACTTCACCGTTTCCTTGGTCACTAATTCGATATCCGTCTTGATCCAGCCTTCAAGTTTCGGGCCGCCTGCAACAACCTCGAGCGCTTTGTCGATGGCGTTTGCCGCCATCTGAGAGCCGAACTGGTCGACGGTTGCGAGCAGCTTTCCATCTTTCAGCAACGGAGCTACCGCCGGGACATTGTCGAAGCCAACGACCTTGATGTCCTTGCGTCCAGCCGCATCAAGAGCTTTGACAACGCCGATCGCCATCGAGTCGTTGGCAGCAAGAACCCCCTGGATATCCGGGTGGGCTGTCAGCATATTCGAGAAGACCGAATTGGCCTCCTCAGTTTCCCAGTGCGCTGTGCGCGAATCCAGCAGTTCAAGCTTTCCCGAAGCGACGGCATCCTCAAAACCAAGCTTGCGCTGCGCTGCGTTGTCTGCGCCTGGATTGCCCTCGATAATAACGACCTTGCCACCTTCGCCGAGCGACTTTGCAAGCGCCTCGCCGACCATCTTTGCACCGGCGCGGTTATCGGGCCCGACGAAAGCCAGATCGATCCCTGCGTCCTTCTTTGCCTGCTCATCCAGCGATACGTCAAAGTTGATAACAGTAATACCAGCATTCATCGCCTTTTTCAGAGGGGCGACCATAGCGCGTGAGTCAGCTGGAGCGATGACGATGGCATCGACACCTTGCGTGATGAAGTTCTCGACGCCGTTAACCTGGCTCTCGAAATCCGTTTCGTTCTGCATGCCGATGGCTTTGAGTTCGTAGTCGCCGCGCTTCTTGTTATGCGCTTCAGCACCTTCCAGCATGTTTTTGAAGAAGTCGTTGGCAAGCGACTTCATGACCAGCCCGACGACGGGCTTGTCGGCAGCCATGGCAATCGACGGCAACGCCGTCGTCAAAGAAAGCGCCAGAACAGACGCGATGGTGACAAACTTCATGACAATTCCTCCCTAGATCCGACAGCCCTCCAGCCATCGGTGAAACGTTTCATAGAACCTATGACAACGCCTCATTTTGGTAGCGGCAAAACAAATGGTGGTCAATATGAAACGTTTCATGAAATCTGTTTGCGACGCCTTTCCGCATAATGCTAATGGTCACGCTGCAAGGTCCAAGGAGCGTCCATTGAAACCGACCGTCAAAGATGTTGCGCGGAGCGCAGGGGTTTCAGTTGGGACGGTATCTCGCGTTCTGGCGAAAAACGCGACCGTCAACGAGGGCATTCGTAATCGGGTTGATAAGGCCATAGAGAAGCTGGGATATAGTCCGAGCAGTCTTGGCCGCAGTCTTCGGCTAAACAAGTCTGACATCATCGGGTTTGTCATTCCCGACATTACAAACCCGTTCTTCGCGGATCTGGCAAAGCATATCGAGATCCTGGCGTCCGCGGCCGGATATTCGGTTCTCCTCGCCAACACCCATGATGATCCGCTGGCGGAGAAGACGCAAATCCAGAGCCTTCTTGGCAGGGCACCCGCCGGGATCGTTATCGCTCCGGTCAGCAACAGCCTCGTGATTGAACGTCTACTGAAGGGACCGGTGTGCGTGACGGTCGACCGTCCGCTGACAGGACATTCCCTTGTCTCGGTCGACAACGTGGAAGGAGGCAGACTGGCAGCCGCGTATCTTTTAGGTCTTGGCCACCGACGTATCGGCTATATTTGTGGCCCCAGAACCACCGAAGTTTCTCTGCAGCGGTTGCGTGGCTTTAGCGACGAGATCGCGAGGGTGTCCACCGAGTGTGGCGACAAGGTGGAATTTACTGCTGTCGAAGGTCAATTCGATTACAAGTCCGGCGAGGAAATGGGCCGGAGATTGCTTTCTGCCCCCGCAAATGTGCGGCCGACGGCCATCGCCACGGCAAACGATCAGCAGGCGATCGGACTCCTGCGGTGCTCGCGCGATATGGGCATACGAGTGCCCCATGACCTGTCTATCGTTGGCTTTGACGATATTCCTTTGGCTTCCCTTGTCTTGCCACGGCTGACCACTATCCGTCAGCCCGTCCACGAGATCGCGGAAATCGCGATACGCGCTGTTCTCGTCCGAGGCGCAATAAACGGGCCGATCCTCCTCCCGCCAAGCGTCGTCGAAAGAGAGTCAACAGCACGTGTGTCGTGACGATAAATCATCGAGTGATGTTTGAAAGTGAAGTCTCACACTGTCCCGGTCGAAGGTTTTGATGGAAGTAAACCTTCGAATCTACTATTTCAAAATCGTCGCCTTGATGTTGGAGTGGACGGCCCCTGAACGGCATCGAAATGTGCCAGAATGAGCTGTTTAGATCTCAATCGAAGGGGCCGCGCATGGACAAGATTATTCGTATTGGCATGGATACGTCAAAGCATGTCTTTCAGTTGCATGGCGTGAATTCCGGAGAGAAGCCGGTCTTGCGTAAGCAAATGCGACGTAGGGAGATGATCGACTTCTTCACGATCGGCCCGCCAACTTTAGTCGCGATCGAGGCCTGTGGTGTTTCGCATCATTGGGCACGGTTGCTCGCCTCATTCGGACATGAGGTGAAAGATCGCGCCACAACTCGCCAATCCATACGTCAAGCGGAACAAGAATGACGCGGCCGACGCCGAAGGGCTGTGCGAAGCGATGAGCCGCCCAACAATGCGGTTTGTTCCGGTTAAGACAGTTGATGAGCAAGCAAGAACCCAGGACATCCTGATTGTCACCACGTGTTGGTGATACAACAACTTGCAAGATGATAGAAGATGGTGTGATCGATCGATCCGGGACACAGGATACACCGGGAATCCCATTGGCCCATCGAGGCCGCCTTGATGTTTGGGACCTGTGTTGCGGAAACCATCTTGGCCAGCGTGAGATTCGCACTTGCGACCAGTATGTTATAAATTCGGCGAAGTGGTTGGTTAGAAAGAATCTCGCGCCCAATCTTCATGGCCGTGCCGTATGCGGATGACGAATACGCTCCCGTCTTCAATGATGCGATACACGACAAGGTGAGCCTTGAAAGGATGGATCCTGACAGGAGGAGAAATCTCATGGCGTTCGCGTGCCATTCTTGGATTGGTGGCGATGAGCTCGAGCAAGGCAAAAAGCTCATCGTGATATCGTTTGGCGACTAGTGCTCCGAAGATGCGGATGCCTTCTTCTGCAATGGAAATAATATCCTCTTCCGCTTGGACCGATAGGCAGAATGGCATTAAGCGCGTCCGCGGCTGATGGCGGCTCGAGAGGTGGCTAAAGCAAACAACTCTTCCGTTGAACGGCTCCCAACTCCGCTTCTGATCCCGTCGTCGACAAATCGCTGCATCTCGGCAATCTTATCCGTACGGGCTTGGTCTCTGCGGATCAGGTCCCGGACATAATCGCTCGCATTCGAGTATCGACCTGTCTTGGCCTGTGCTTCAACCCAATCTTTCATGGGGTCTGGCAGAGATACATTCATCGTCGCCATTCGAGTCTCCTTATGCCTCAAAATACTTGATGATGACAAAGTTTGTCAAACTAATGATGAGGTCGCAATTACAGCTCTTGACAGGATTCGAACCGTAACCAGACAAATCTTAGCTCATACAAATCAGATACGTCTCTGATTTTAAAGATTAAGTGACTTCATTCCGCCGCCACCTTCTCATCTGCCTTCCGGCTTTCCCATTCCTGTGGTGTCAGCGTATTGATATCGAACTGATCACGGGTGCGGGTATAAGTGTGCCCACCCATGCGGCCGACGGCATCCATGAGCTGCTGGTCAATGTGCAGATTGGACGCATTCACCGCATCGCTGCGGACGAATACGCCGACGACTTCTCCGAGGATGATTTCGCGGGCCGGGCCGACCTGAAGCGTCGTGTGCCGGCGACATTCCAGGGCAGCGGGGGCGGCGAGGATACGGGGGCTTTTCACCATCTGGCCGGGTGCCGTGGCAAGGCCCGCCTCCTCCATCTCGTCAACTTCGGGGCCAAACTTGATGGCGCAGACTTCCATCTGGTCGACCAGCGCGTTATCGCAGATGTGGACAGTGAATTCGCCGGTCTCGCGGATATTACGGGCGGTGTCCTTGAAGCGCATGTCCGAATAGTTCTAGACGCCGATGGCGACGATTGCCGGGTCGTGGGTCAGGACATTGAAGAAACTAAAGGGACCGGCGTTTGGCTGCTCGTCCTTGTTCACCGTCGTCACCAGTGCGATCGGACGCGGAATGACGGTTCCGATCAGGATTTTGTAGCGTTCGCGTTCGCTGAGTTTTGCGAAATCGAAATGCGAGTGTTCGGTCATATTAGTCCTCGGCAGCGATGCGGTGGGTTTCAAGCGGGGTGTGGCGGGAGAGGTTTTCAAACCCGTCCTTGGTGACGACATACATGTCACCGACATTACAACCTGCCAACAGAAGATTAGCGGACCAACTGCGTTTGGAAGCGTGCTTACTTTTTGCCACAAATATTTCGATAAAAGATTGAGATGCCTTGTTCAGCACCTTTAAGAGTGGCAGGCATTATTTGATTTGATAATTGACTTTACCCTGGAGGACCTTTTGTTCAGAAATCTGGCTTTCGTTTCGGTGCTTGTTGCAGGTGCAGCCCAAGCTGCAGATCAGACCTACATTGTGACAGGTGGACAAGTGAGTGTTCCAGTGGGCCTTACTGTTCAGGTCAAAACAATCACGGTCAGCGACGCTTCAACGAAGGTACGCTTGCTTGCAAGTTTCGACAGTCATCAAACGCTCTCCGTCAACATGAACGATGGCGAGAATGCCTATCTGTCCTGGGGCGAAGGCGAGCAGGATCGGCTGCATATGCGTCAGATTGCTGATAACAAGTGGATGCGCATCTCCAATGGAAAGACGATGGAAGGTGACCTTGTCTTTCCCGGCGTTTTCCCCCCGGAGGTGAAAAAAGTGTCGCTCGTCTTCAATCCTGGCAAATCCGGTGATGATACGAGCGCACCTGGCGTAACGGTGCCCTTGGAACTGAAACAATGAGATGGGCGATTATTCTGTCGCTTTTTCTCACAAGTCCAGCCGCTGCATCGCAATATTCCATCACCGTGACGTCCACGCCGCCGGACGAGCAGCTATCGAGTTTCCGCGAAATCGAATTCGCTGCTTCCACGTTCAAAGAGCATACCGAGCAGAGTACAGGTTCGTTCTCGTCTGAAACATCATCCTTTGGCCTGAAGGATATGGACGACGAGACGCGATTGAAAACCGAGGACACGCTCGTCAAACTCGGAGCAAGGCAGGTGAATGGCCGCATTCTGGTGAGCCTGCCGAGCGATGTTTTGTTTGATTTCGACAAGTCCAACATCCGACCAGACGCTGAAGCAACTCTCTCGCAACTGTCGGAGGTGTTGATAACAATGCACGACAGTCGCGTTGAAATTACCGGCCACACCGATTCAAAGGGGAGCGATGGATACAACGACAAGCTTTCCATCCGCAGGGCCAATTCGGTAAAGGCGTGGCTCGAAGAAAATGGCGTTACGCAGAAGATGAGCACCGCGGGCAAGGGCGAACGATTTCCTGTGGTTCCAAACCAAACGGCGTCGGGCGCAGACGACCCTGTTGGGCGACAAAAAAACCGTCGTGTAGAATTTGTAATCGGAGGGAATTGATATGGCGCTGGTTGTTTGTCCAGAATGCGAGGGCCGGGTATCTGAAAAGGCGTTCGCCTGCCCTGCCTGCGGTTATCCGATGAGCGGCAAAGATCCTAAAAGCGGCTGGCCGGGCGTTATCGGAGGTATCGCTGGAACCTATATCTCGGCGCAAGCTCTCATCACGATCATCGTCGGATGCGTCATGTTCCTGTCTTTCGCCGCGATCATGATCGCGGCGATCTTGAGTTGATTTCGCGAAATTTACGCTGACAGCCTGCTGGTGACAAGCAGACCTCAGAGCGAAATGCCATCGAGCCCTTCGGGAGTGTCACCGATTGTGCGGAGCTCGTAGCCGGTTCGGCTGGGAGTTTCCACGGGAAAGCGGCGACTATTCATGATGCGTCTAATGCTGCGTCCACCGCAGCATGTCGACATCGTATCCGAGCGCCTTGGCCCTCTCGACGAGCATGTTACGGGCCTTTTGTGTGGGTTTTGGTACCCGCGTCAGAATCCATAAATAACGACCCGAAGGTTCGCCGACTATCGACCAAGAATAGTCCGCGGCGCGATCCAGGATCCAGTAATTCCCGTAAATTGGGCCGAAGAACGATACTTTTAGCTTGGCGTTGCCGCTATCCGGCACAGTTTTTGCCCTGCCTTCGGATTCTTTACGCCTACCGTGTACTCCGCCTTCCAGGCAGGTGTTGAGCACGCGGACCATGCCATCTTTTCGAAGTGAGTAGTCAGCAGTCACGGCCTCGCAATCGCGCTCAAACTGGTTCTCATAGCGCGCCAGCTCGAACCAGTGACCTAGGTATCGGTCGATTTCGACCGGTTTGACTGGCTGAGGCACCGACGGATTGCCTGATGGCCCTACTGGGCTGCACGCAGCCAACACGGCGCCAAACATCGTTATGATTGCGATATTTAGTTTCATGCCGTCAGAATACATTGGGTGACCGAAAGTTCCAGCCGCTCGTTCGCTATGGAGGGCGCGCCCATCCCCGGCTAGCCGTAGAGATCGTACTATCAGAGCCTATCAATTATCAGTGCCGCCAACCGCCGAAGTTTCGCAAGGCCACGTAAAACAACCTTCACCGCCTTGAACCAATTCGAACCTCCGACCACTGCCTCTCACGCTGTAGATCACTGAAAATTCCGGCTTTTCACCTTGAGCGTATCCAGATGAAGATCGCGCACGAACATGTCCCTCGCATTGACCACAGGCTTCTGCCGCTCACGAGAATCCGGTCCACCACCACCATGGGCAAACTCATCCCCCCTTCCCGCTGGTAGCCTGAACTGCTCATCGCGATCAGCCAGCTGTGACAGGTCTCCGGTCAGATCGAACAGCTGCTGCGCAACGAGATGCACCACCTCCCCTTCGCGCTGGATGCGGCCATTGATCGCCATCATGCTCGATCCAAGGACAATGCGCCTGCGTTTCTCGAACAGCGACGGCCACACAACGATATTGGCGGGGCCAGTCTCGTCCTCGATAGTGATAAACATCACACCTTTGGCCGATCCCGGTTTCTGGCGCACCAGGACAAGACCAGCCGTGTAGACCCACCGCCCGTCACGGGCGTTCATCGCGTCGGCACAGGTGATGATGTTGCGGCCCGAGAGATCCCTACGCAGAAACGCGATCGGGTGCTGCCGCAATGTCAGGCCCGTATGGCCATAGTCCTCGACGACATTATGGCCCTCGGTCATCTGACGGAGCGCGACCTCCGGCTCGTGCTGCTCGACAATGGTTGCCGCCTCGCGCTCGGCTGCTGCGGCAAACAATGGCAATGGCTCATCTCGGAGCGCCTTGATAGCCCAGAGCGCGTCACGCCGTTCCAGTTTCAGGGAGGGCCGGTACGCGTCCGCTTTTGCCAGTTGAACAAGCGCCTCGGTTGGCATACCGGAGCGACGCCACATGTCATCGACGGACACAAAGTTACTGTTCATGCGGGCAGCAACGATCTTCGATGCATCTGCGACCGCCAGCCCCTTCACGCGCCGAAAGCCGAGGCGTACGGCATGACGGTCGGTATTGCCAACGCGCTCCAGCGTGCAGTCCCAGCGGGATCGGTTGATACAGACCGGACGTACCTCGACACCATGCGCCCTGGCATCGCCAACAATCTGGGCCGGGGCATAAAAGCCCATCGGCTGGGAATTGATCAGTGCCGCGCAGAAGACTTCCGGGTAATGGCATTTGATGAAGTTGGAGGCATAGGCGATCAACGCGAACGAGGCTGCGTGACTTTCCGGGAAACCGTAAGAGCCAAAACCCTCCAGCTGCGAAAATGTCTTTTCGGCAAATTCCGCAGTGTACCCGTTTTTGACCATACCGGACACCAGCTTGTCCTTGAACTTGCTGACGCCACCGGTGAACTTGAAGGTGGCCATTGATTTGCGCAACTGGTCGGCCTCGCCACCGGTAAAACCGGCACAGACCATGGCCACCCGCATCGCACTTTCCTGAAACAGCGGGACGCCGAGCGTCTTGCCGAGAACGGCTTCCAGTTCGGGTGTCGGATAGTCGACGGGCTCTTTGCCTTCCCGCCGGCGCAAATAGGGATGCACCATGTCGCCCTGAATCGGTCCTGGCCGGACGATCGCGACCTGAACGACGAGATCGTAGAACGTCCGCGGTTTCAGCCGCGGAAGCATCGCCATCTGGGCGCGGCTTTCAATCTGGAAGGTGCCGAGCGTGTCCGCACGCCGGATCATCGCATAGGTCGCCGCATTCTCCTGCTCGATGTTGGACAGATCGAGATCGTGGCCCTTATGCTCACGGATAAGGTCGAACGCCTTGGCCATGCAGGTCAGCATGCCCAAGGCGAGAATATCGACCTTCATGAACTTCAGTGCTTCGACATCATCCTTGTCCCACTCGATGATCTGCCGATCTTTCATCGCTGCGGGTTCGATCGGCACGAGGTCATCGAGGCGGTCATGGGTCAGGACGAAGCCGCCAGGATGCTGGCCGAGATGACGCGGCGCGCCCATCAGTTGCTGCGCCAGCTTCAAGGTGAGCGCGAGACGACGGTCGTCGGGATTGAGATTGAGCTCGCGGATGTTCCGCTCAGACACCTCCTCTGACCACGACCACATGCCTGATGACAGCGCCTTGATGACATCCTCAGGCAGGCCCAGCGCCTTACCAACATCGCGGATTGCTCCCTTGGCACGGTATCGGGTGACGGTGGCACAAAGTGCTGCCTTCTCGCGGCTATAGGTCTTGTAGATCCACTGGATCACTTCTTCGCGCCGCTCGTGCTCGAAGTCGACATCGATGTCCGGCGGCTCGTCGCGCTCCTGACTGACGAAACGCTCGAACAGAAGGTCATTGGTTGACGGATCAATGGAGGTGACGCCGAGAATATAACAGACGGCGCTGTTGGCCGCAGATCCTCTGCCCTGGCACAGGATCCCTTGAGACCGCGCAAAGCGCACGATCGAAAACACCGTCAGGAAGTAGGGTGCGTATTTCATGGTGCGGATGAGATCGAGCTCGTGGCGCACGGTTTTGAGGACATCCGGTGGCAGGCCTTCCGGATACCGGTTGGGCACACATTCCCAGACATAATGTTCGAGCGAGGCCTG
This sequence comes from Rhizobium sp. Leaf262, assembly GCF_001422245.1. Lineage (GTDB taxonomy): Bacteria > Pseudomonadota > Alphaproteobacteria > Rhizobiales > Rhizobiaceae > Agrobacterium. The sequence goes on along the minus strand of NZ_LMMM01000008.1, from coordinate 70,630 downwards.
GGCATCCTTGCCCGGCACAATCGCCTCCTCCGGATATTGATAGGTCAGCTCTTCGAGCGAAAACCTGGCTCGCGCGACGATCTCCATCGTCCGGGCCAAAGCTTCAGGATAACGCGGAAACAAGCGCTCCATCTCTTCCGGCGGTTTCAGGTATCGGTCGGCATGGCGCTCGCGCTCGAAGCCGACATCGTCGATGGTCTTGCCAGTCCGGATGCAAGTGACGATATCCTGCAGCTGACGCCTGCCCGGCTCATGAAACAGCACGTCATTGGTGACGACCGTCTTGACCCTGAACCGGGTTGCCATGTTGGAAATCTCATGCAGCCGCATCTGGTCATTGGGCCGTCGTCGCAGGCAAAGCGACACATAGGCCCGGTCGCCAAACACCTCCGCCATCTTCCGAAGTCGCATCGCGCAGACATCATCGGCCAGATCGGGCACGAGGATGCCAATCATCCCGCCCGAATAGGCGATCACGTCATCCCAGTGCAAAATGCAGTTGTTCTTGCCGCCTCTGGATTTGCCAAGCGTGATGAGGCGGGTCAGCCGCGAATAGGCGGCGCGGTCGGTCGGGTAAACCAGGACGGACATCCCGTCGGCAAGGTCAAGGCGACAGCCGACGACAAGTCGCAGTCCCGTGCCGCGCGATGCCTCGAGTGCTCGAACGATCCCCGCCAGGCTGTTTCGATCGACGACACCGACGGCATCGATGCCCAGCGTCCTGGCGGTCTCGAACAGTTCCTGCGCCGAGCTTGCCCCGCGCAGGAAGGAAAAGTGGCTCGTAACCTGTAACTCGGCATATCTCATGCGAATATCCCGTGGCAGAACCACTGGTGGCTGCCGGTTTCCGGATCGACGCCGTCGCCGGAGCGGAACACCCAAAGACGTTCCCCGCTCTCATCCTCAATCACGAAGTAATCACGCACCGCTTCCATTTCGCTGTGGCGCTGCCACCATTCGCCAAAGATCCTCTCGGGGCCGTCGGCTCGTTTGACCTTGCGACGCTTGCCACGCCAGGTGACGGAGACGGGCGGATGGTCCGGCATCAGCGCAATCACCTCGATCACCTCCGGTCGCACGAGCAATCTGACGGGCCTGCGCCAATGATGGACCCAGGTGACCTCGACAGGATCCGCAGCAGCACCGATGCGCTGTACGGAACGTTCCGGAACATCGGAGGCCAAGGGCGCGAGGCGATAGACCCTGTGACCGCGATTTCCGTAAATATCGATCAGGGGCGACACGTCCCTCACCTCTTCCTCGACCAGGGACGACGATTTCTGCGCATCTTCCAATGGTTCTGCCATGATGGCCACGAGCGTCAGTTTCTCAATGCCATATCCAGGGTCGATGTTTTGCGTCCGGTCGCGAAACAGTTTTGTGAGCCAGGCGACATCGCGGGCAGGCTTGACCGTGCCGGCGCGGATCGCCTGCCGGGTGCCATCGACCTTGTCGACGATCAAGTCGGCGCGCCGCACGCCGAGCCCGTGTTTCTGGAGCTTCCCGATCAGCTCGACCACGAGCCGGCCGACATATTTGTCGATCGTGTCGGCAGCTCCGATCGGTTCGGCAAACGCGCGGCTGACCTCGATCAGCTCAGCGGTCCGGATCGGCTCGATCGGCTCGCCAATCCGTCCGAACATCTGGTCGAGACGTCGACCGATTTCAGGACCGAAGCGAAGGTTCAAGGGCGCGCGTGGCGTATTGGCCAACTCGCCTATCGAATGGAACCCGAGTATTCTGAGATCGCCGATGATCTTGGGCGGCAGTCGCAGCAACGAGATCGGCAATTTCTCCACCGCACGCACCGTCTCACCGATCGGGACGATGACGGTGTCGCGGCTGATGGCACGGGCACAGGCATGGGCTGCACCCCAGGTATCGGCGACCGCCACGCGCACTGTGAGTTTTCTGGAGAGGAACTGGTTGGCAATCCTGGTGACCATCGGCAGTTCACCGCCCTGCAAATGATCTGCGCCTTCGGTATCCATGACAATCCCGTCCGCTCCATCGACGGCAACGATCGGGGAATAGAGTGTCAAAGCCCACAATGTGATCCGCTCGAGTGCTGCAGCGTCCTCATTGAGGTCTGCGTCGACCAGCATCAGCCCGCGAAACAGAGCCTGCGCTTTGGCTGCCGGCATGCCGACATGCACACCTGCCTTTCTAGCAGCGGCATCTGCCGCCGACACCCAGCGTTTCGATCCGCTTTTGGCAATGACCGCAATGGCCTGCTCAAGCGGAATGGACGGATCGTTCCGGCGGATGCGATCGGTCGGTAGATCGGGAAGATAAATCGATACGACCCTGCTCATCACATGCCCTCACGAGAAACTCAGCGCACTCACCCGCTTTCACGCGCATCAACTCTACAAACCACCTTGGCCTGCCAACGCCCGGAACCGGAAGATCCTCCGAGGGCATCACGCTGACCCTCCACCGGGTGGTCGAGGCCGTCGGTTGCCCGAAATCATTGGCCTCTGTCTGCCGCCTCCACCGACGCACCGCCAATGCCATTGTCCCGGTGCGTTCGGCTGCAAGCTGTAGCCTGCGCGAGCCGACCATTGGCAATCGGACAAGTTCGCCGACGACGGCGCCCAAGCCACCGAAGGATAACCCCTCCTCCATATTGGCAAGCACATCCTCGTCCTTGTCGGACTCGACAAAGATGACCCGATCGGAATGGAGACCAACCTGCGCCAGTGCCGGGAAAAACAGATCCGGTCGCGTCAGGCACCAGATGATCGGTCCCTTCGTCCGCGCCGCGATGCCAGCTGCAAAAAGAGCAGCGGCCGCACCATCGACGGTGCCCGATCCACCACCGGCAAACTCGTGAAGTGCACCGTGGGCAAGGCCGCCGCCCGGTAGAGCAGCATCCATCTCGGAAACGCCAAAAGGCAGCCAACCGGCTTTTTTCACGGTGCTGGTTTCGAGCGACGCGATACGTTCGCGCAGATCGGAAATCACGCTCTGTCGGGCAGCAGTCATCGTTCACGGCTCCCTTCAAGGTCGTGTTGGTCCTTCGACGTCATGTCGTGCAAATGTCGATGTTCTGTTTTTGTTCCCATCCTGAAAGAGAGTCAAGACGGCGAAAACGGTCGAACAGGATTGCGAACATTAGAAGTTCGAAAATCTCCATCAGAATCAGATGCGTAGCAAAAAGAAAGAAATTTCGTCGGCTTCTACCAACTTGTACCCTGATCGGTGGATAGCGGGGACAACATGCCCGTCGTCACAATGTTATTAAGGTTTATCTGATGAACTGTCGCGATGACGAAGCCTCCCAGATCAAAGCCGCTCCTTCGTGAGACCGAAGCCCCGATCCGCTCGAAGCCGCGCCGCAGACGTAACCCGGCTCAGCCGCAGCTGCTTTTCGATCCCATGCCTGACCGCGTTGAGCCGACACTCGCGCAATTAAAGGCAAAGCCACCAAACGGATCCGAATGGTCCTGGGAGGTAAAATGGGACGGATACCGCCTTGCCGTTCATATCGAACCCACCGGAGTTCGGATCCTGACCCGCGGTGGCCATGACTGGACACACCGGTTCCCAGCCATTGAACAGGCGGCACGCGCGCTTGGGCCGGCGACGATGATCATCGACGGCGAGGCAGTCATACTGGACGAGGAAGGTCGATCGGATTTCGGGCTGCTGCAGCAATCGCTTGGTGCCTCCGGCAAAGCCGCGGGCAATCGGGCCTCTGATGCCATCCTCTACGCTTTCGATCTCCTCTACCTCGATGGGCATGATCTGCGCGGTCTCGAATACCGATCGCGCCGGCATCTGCTCGAGGACACCCTGAAGGATCAGGACGGTGCCATCCGGCTGTCGGAAACGGTCGACGCTGATCCCGTCGCCCTCCTCGAGCACGCGCGCAGCCTTGCTCTGGAAGGCATCGTTGGCAAGCATCTCGATCAGCCCTACCGATCCGGCCGAACCGGAGACTGGGTGAAACTCAAATGCGTCCAGAGCGAAGCATTTTTCATCGCGGGCTATGAGACCTCAACGGGAACATCTGGTGGTATCGCATCCCTGGCGGTCGCCGCATATAGCGGTGGCGAAATTATCTATGTCGGCAACGTCGGCACGGGTTTCAAAGAAGCTGAGGCCATCAAGCTTCGAAAGATGCTCGAAAAGCTCCGGTGGAAACAGAAGCAGCCTCCGGTGGATGACGTTGGAAACAGCGATATCGTCTGGGTTCACCCGACCTTGATTGCGGAAATCGAGTTCCGGGCGTGGACCGCCGATGGCAAGCTGCGTCATGCCGCGTATAAGGGGCTGCGAGAGCGGCAAGACAATGCTGACGCTTACCAGTTACGGTAGCTACAAAAGTACTGGCTAAACCGGCCTCGCTGTCGGCACTTACTGCTCGCGCCAGTGTGGGTCTCTGCTCAGTCAGGATAAGAGAATGCTTCCTCCCTGGGGATAGCCACAAAAAAGTATTACGTCGAATGAAAGTGAGTGAGATCGTATGGCAGTTTTGAACAGACCACAAAGCTCAGGGCTCTATCCTGACAGGGACATCGGTTGCCAAGAGGCCTTGGAGCAACAATTTCTGGTAATCGCCCAAGGGCTCAAGCCGGATGATATCATGGCGGCGGCTGGCGGTACTTTGCCGCCCAAGTTGATGGCACTTGCGAAGCAGGCGGAAAGCGTCGGCTGGACATTAGAGGAAGCGGAAGTCGCGATAAGCGAGTTATCGCAAAATCTGTTGGACGACATGTCGGAGATGTAGGCCGAGCTATCACTTCAATCCTACGCCACGCTCGTGAATCGATAACGTGTCAGATGTTCGCCGCCTTGCGGCAACCAACCTCATCAATGGCGTTCTCATCGACGTGGACACGCGTGCCAGGGGGTGGATCGGGACGATGATGCGAATCCGGCCGCGGCCGGGCCAATCTTCACGCCGAGCGGCTGCTTCAGAAGTGCCAGGCACGGGGCGCTGGTTTAAATGCAGCTGAAAACCGACAATATGTTTGCTTGAAGCTGGCTGTGTTCGCGCTGCGCTAGCTAAGATTTATCAATACATCTGCCGGACTGGACGGCTAATTCCACTGGCGGCTGATATATGATCTCTCTTATAGTGTATGACGCTGTTCTTTTCGGAATATGACGTTCCGGAAGGCGCGCACATCGCTCTTTGAGAAGTAACTGACGATACCGGGCTTTACGGGATTACCGAAAGATGAGGTTGGTCGGTCAAGAGCAGTGCGTAGACCGATGACGCGGGAAAATAATATGAGAGTTTTGATTTTGGGCGCGAGTGGTTTTATTGGCTCCGAAGTAGCGCGCCGGCTTGCAAGAGATGGTCATTCGGTTACCGGCCTCGCCCGTAGCACGAGTGCAGTGGGGCGAAAGCTCACTTTTGTAAAATGGGTAGCTGCTGATCTTGCACAGATGACCAAGAACTCCGATTGGGTCAATCTCATCAGCGGCAACGATGTTATCGTCAACTGCGCCGGAGCGTTACAGGATGGGCTGGCAGACAATTTAACAGCGACACAGCAGGATGCTACGAGGGCGCTTTACGAGGCATGTCAGCTGGCCGGGGGGCGATTAATCGTGCAGATATCCGCTCGCACGTCGGGTGCCGCCGAGCATCTTCCATTCCTGCGAACAAAGAAAGCGGCAGATGAGGCACTCGCTGCTAGCGGATTGCCCCACGTCATTCTCCGTCCCGCAATTGTTTTAGGACGAAACGCACATGGAGGGAGTGCCCTCATCCGTGCTCTTGCCAGCATTCCATTCTCGGTGCCACTGGTTCACGCCGATAGCCCTGTACAGACGGTCTCGCTCGAAGACGTCGCGAACGCTGTATCGAGGGCGGTTGATGGAATGATCGACGCAGGCAGTGATTTGCATCTGGCAGCGCCACAGCCCGTCACGCTGCGCGAGCTCGTTTCAATTCATAGGCGGTGGCTAGGCCTTCCTGACACGAAGGCGATATCACTGCCTTCTATCTTTGCTGCGCCTGTTAGCTTTTTGGCGGATATAGCGGGTCGACTGGGATGGCGCTCGCCGCTGCGCTCGACCGCAATAGCTGTCATGTCGGAAGGCGTGATAATCGACGCAGAGAAGAGCTTCATCACGCTTCAGACGGCAGAACAGACGCTGGCCAATTATCCATCTGGCGTGCAGGATCTCTGGTTCGCACGTCTCTATTTAATAAAGCCGCTGATTTTCGTGTGTCTGAGTGTCTTTTGGCTCCTTTCCGGTATCATACCGCTTCTTGGAGTTGGTGTGGCTGCGAGCCATTTCCTGCCTTTCATGTCGCCAATTGCGGCAATTAGCTTGACGGTGGCTACCTGTCTCCTGGATATGTTGCTCGGGATCGCTGTGTTGATCAAACCTCTTTCACGCGCAGCGCTCATCGGTATGTTGCTCGTGACGGCATCGTACTTGGTCGGTGGTACCTTGCTGGAGCCCTCTCTATGGCTCGATCCACTCGGCCCTTTGGTCAAGGTTCTTCCCTCCATTGCGCTTACAGTGACCGGGCTGGCGATTTTTGATGAACGGTGACTGGCATGTTTGAAGAACTCGTTCGCGTGGCACATGTGCTCGGTGCCACGGTTTTATTCGGAACGGGCGCGGGCATCGCGTTTTTCATGATCTTAGCGCGCAAAACAGAAGAACCCGCGCTGATCGCGCATGTGGCGGGGACTGTCGTGATAGCGGATACGGTTTTCACAGCAACCGCCGCGGTTTTCCAACCGATCACTGGCTATTTGCTCGCAAAAAGTATCGGTTGGTCGCTGACTGAGGGTTGGGTTTTTTTGTCCCTACTCCTCTATGTATTTGTCGGCATATTCTGGTTGCCTGTTGTCTGGATACAGATCAAACTCAGGAATATAGCTCGCGCAGCCGCAATTTCCGCCACCGGACTTCCGCCCGAATGGTTTAGGCTCTATCGAATATGGTTCGCTTGCGGCTTTCCAGCGTTCTTCGCCGTGGTAGCCATCTTCTGGTTGATGTTGACAAAGCCGGACATATCTCTTTTTTGATAGATGTACTGCGGCGACCCGTGGAAGCTGTCTTGGCGGAAATCGTCTTATTGTCGCAGACTACAGGGGAATCTTTCGCCTTGATGGGGTTTGAACCGACGACCCGGTGTTTCAAGCGCCCATAAAACTACTAAGCCGTCGAGAATATTACGTTTTGGACTAGGCTGACTTATGACACTGTCTTTCGGCGCTTTGCAGAGAAGCATTGGCGAGGTCGCCATCATCACCGTTGTTTGACATCCTCAAATCTAAGATCGAAGCGCGCGAGGTACTTCGTCAGCCGATCTGCATCATTGCTGCTCTTTTTCTCCAATCGCGAGACTGCAAACAAGGCTCTGCCGGCGGAGCTCGCCGTCGCATGCTCGCGGCAGCTATGGAGAACAGTCGCAAGCTGCACAGCGTCGAAGTGATCGAGGCGAGCCGCAGCTTTTGTGCCTAACACTTCCTCGATGATCAAATCCGGTCTGCCGTGGTCACTCGAACTGCCCCAAAACGCATTCAGCCGTCGGACTTCATCGTCAACGACGTCGGTCGTGATACGCCCATGCGCCAATCGCTACCACCCATGCGCGGCATACGCAGTATGTCAGCGTTCGAGAGGTGAGCCAGGTCCGCCAAAGTTTCATATCCATGTTGGTAGAGCATGAAAACTATGTAGGGCTTCATCTTAATATCTGAGAGTGATTTTTGATCGTTTGTCATTCCGACACGATCCGCAAAATTCACTTCAAAGCCTATGCCTCCGGAACATCCTTGAAGGGAGCGATCTCGGCAATTTTCTGGAATTCACTAAAATGTTCCAGAGGATCTTTTTAAAGCAACACTGAACATTGGCAGGAATTTTGGCGACGTACCCGGGCGCGACCGTGATGTAGACGTTGAGCGTGAGGCTCTCCACCCAATCTTGTAGAGAAGATTGGGTGGAAGCTGATTCAACAAGGCCTGTAGACAGGTATCAGATCAGACTTTTTAAAACTCTTCCCAGCTATCGGCCTTTGCCGCGGTGTTGCCACGCACGGCGTTGGAAACGCGTGCCATCAGACGTCTTGCCGGAGACGGCGCTGGTGGTGTTTCCAGATCTCTGCGAGGACCGGTTGCTGCATGGGTTGAACCAATCTCGAAACTGGCGATCAGTTGGAATAGTGCCTCCGCTTCCCTGGCCAGCGAATGGCTTGCCGCCGTCGATTCCTCGACCATGGCCGCATTCTGCTGAGTGCCCTGGTCCATGGTGTTGACGGCAGTGTTGATTTCCCGCAGTCCAGTCGCCTGCTCCTTAGCGCCTTCGACAATCGCCGTGACATTGGTGCTGACACCCTGAACTTGCGCGACGATCTGTTCCAGAGCTTTGCCGGTTTCCGTCACCAATTCGACGCCGTTCTTGACCTGTATACCCGATTTGCCAATCAGCGCCTTGATCTCTTTTGCAGCTTTAGCGGAACGCTGCGCGAGTTCGCGCACTTCCTGGGCAACGACGGCAAAGCCTTTGCCCGCCTCGCCAGCTCTGGCGGCTTCAACGCCGGCATTCAGGGCGAGCAGATTGGTCTGGAAGGCGATCTCATCGATGACACCGATGATGTTGGAAATCTCATTCGACGAAGTCTCTATCTCGTGCATGGCGGTGACAGCTCTGCTGACCACCGCACCTGAGTGCTCCGCCGATTGGCGCGTCTGCTGGACCATGTTGCCGGCCTCTTCGGCGCGCCTGCTTGAGTCGGTGACCGTCGTCGTTATCTGCTCCAGCGCCGCTGCTGTTTGCTCGACCGATGCTGCCTGTTGTTCCGTCCGCTTCGAGAGATCGTCGGCCGCCGCACGGATCTGATTGGACCCGGCTGCAATTGCCTGCGCATTCTGGCCGACGCGCCGCATGGCGTCCTCGAGCTTTGCGACGGCATCATTGAAGTCGAGACGGACCTGATCAAGCCGGTCTGCAAAGGTTTCGGTAATCCTGTAGTTCAACTTGCCATCAGAGAGGCGGCCTAGCGCACTGCCGATGCTATCGACTGCAAAGCGAACTTCCGACGCCTCCTGTGCCTGCAGGCGTTCACGGTCAGCACGCTCCTGCTCGGAAAGCGAACGGTTTGCTGCGGCTTCCTGTTCAAGCCGAACCCGATCACGTGCATTATCGCGAAACACAGCCACAGTGGACGCCATGGTTCCAATTTCGTCAGGGCGTCCCTCACCATAAATGTTGACGTCGAGATTACCCTTGGCAAGCGCGTCCATCGCGCCGGTGATGGCGTTCACGGGACGGATGACACCCGCAATGACTATCCAGATAGAAAAAGCGGAAACGGCGGCTGCCATGGCTGTTAGCGCAATCATCAATGTTGTCAGCATTGCCCTCAGGTCAGTGCCCTCTGCCAGCTTCTCCTTGGCGACGCGGATTTGCACATCGACCAGCTTGGCGATATCTCCACCCAGAGGATCGATTGCCGGATAGAGTTCTCTGTCTGCGAAGCTGGCGAGCGCAGAAGCATCTTTCGACGTGAGGATACCGAGAAGCTTCTGGACGCGGACGTCCGCCTTCAAGCGCGCTTCTTCGAAGTGATCGGCAAGTTGCTTTTCTTCACTTGTAAGGGTGGTGGCTATGTACGCCTTCCAATGATCGTTCACATCAGTCAGTGCAGACTGGACATTTGCTGTTCCCTCAACCGGGGACAATGCACCGGAACGAACCTTATGCACGGTATCGACAATGTTGACCGCGTAGCGATCACCAATTATTTTCAAATGCTCCATCGGTTCGACGCGATCAACCACGATGGAATCAGCAATTTTCGCTTCCTGTTCCATTGCGTAAAAGGAGAAGGCAGCAATCATAACAATTGTAGCGGTGAGCACCGAGATGCAGGCAAGCAGTTTCACACGGATAGTCATTACATCCTCAACCAGGCAATAGAGACGCACGTCTCTCGATAATTCGGCAACTGTTTGGGGCTGTCTGGCAGGATGATGCTTCGCTGAGGATCCCCATCCTCAACTCGCCGCGGATTGGACAATCATGGGCGCACCCGTTAAATCTAGGGGCAATCTGTTTATGAATTATAAATAACTGGATAGAATTGCCTAAAAATTAGCCCTCGCGAGTAAAAAGTCACAATTCAAGTTCAAGTTGAACCGAAAGATAAGCTATGCGCAGATATGCCGGACTAGCATTATTGGGTTTTAGCATAGCCACGGCGGCCATAGCGGCGGACGGATCAAAAACACCAGAGGTGTCGGTCAATCCCAACGAGCCGGCTTGCCTGAAGGTGCCTGCGGCCGATATGGAGCAATTCGTTGGTGCTCCTGCACGTATACGGGAGACCAACAACGGCTTTTGTTCTTGGAAAGGCAGCATATCAGGTGCCTATGTAAAGGTCATGTATTTCAAGGGCGAAAGCCTTGGTATCCCCGCTGGAGCGGAACGGGCTTATTTCGATCAGGGTATCGAAGTCATAAAGGCCGAGAACAAGCCCGGGGAGCTCGTGGAAATCCCTGCGTTAGCCGAAAGTGCCTGGGGATTGAAGATCGCCGAAAATCCTACGAATTTCTACTCGGTGTACATGTTCAAGAACAAAGACAGCATCACCATTATGTCCAACGGCGTCGGTTACGATGCGACCGTTAATATTGCGCAGCTTGCGGCGCATATGTGATCTCTCCCGCGCTGTCGTTTCGCATTTAATCGTAAGATTCCAGTCCTCACAGTTTCAACAAGATAGCCCTGCATTTAATTTGAGATTATGGCTTCGCTTTTTTCCACTTGATGTGAGCTTCCCACCGGGGGAAAGATGGCTGCCTACGGCCAAGCTTCATCAGAAATTTGCTATATAGTTATTGCCGAACCGGAAGGCGTCTCGCGCGGAAACCCTTGGCTTTAATCGCCACATTGCGATTGCAAGGAATAGGTAACAGGTCACCTCCATTCCTCGAAGAGAGGTGACCTGATCGAAGTCCGTCAAAGCCGGTTTTTCTTAGAACTCTTCCCAGCTTTTGGTTTTAAGAGCTGCATTGCCGGAAAATGACGAGCTCACCCGGTTCAGCAATTGCCGGGCAGGCGACCGTTTTTGATCCGGCTGCCGACCTGATGTGGACGAGAATGCAGACTTTGCTCTGGCATCTGTCTCGAATTTTCCGACCAGAACAAACAAGGCTTCGGCTTCTCGTGCAAGTGCATGGCTCGCCGCAGTGGATTCCTCCACCATCGCGGCATTTTGCTGGGTGCCCTGGTCCATCTGGGACACAGCCTGATTGATCTCCTTGAGGCCTGTCGTCTGTTCGCGCGATGCTTCAACAATAGACAACACGTTGACGCTGATTTCTTTCACCTGCTCGACAATCTTGCCGAGCGATTCCCCCGTTTGTGCAACAAGACCGACGCCGCTTTTGACGTGATCTCCTGATTTCGCAATCAGCGCCTTGATGTCTTTTGCCGCACTGGCCGAACGTTGCGCGAGTTCACGAACTTCCTGGGCAACCACGGCAAAGCCCTTGCCTGCCTCGCCCGCTCTGGCCGCCTCCACGCCCGCGTTAAGGGCAAGCAGGTTTGTTTGGAATGCAATCTCATCGATGACGCCGATGATGTTGGAGATTTCGTTGGACGACGTCTCGATCGCGTTCATCGCATTGATGGCTTTCGTTACTACCATGCCGGAATGTTCTGCATTCTCGCGCGTTGCGGTTACGAGACGACCAGCCTCTTCAGCGCGGCGGCTGGTGTCGGCAACGGTTGTCGTAATCTGCTCCAGCGCAGCGGCGGTCTCTTCGACAGAAGCCGCTTGTTGTTCGGTCCGCTTGGCAAGATCGTCAGCCGAGGCGCGTATTTGGTTGGACCCGGCGGAAATGGCCTGCGCATTGCCGCTCACATTGACGATGGCATCCTCAAGCCGCTCGATCGCGCCGTTGAAATCCACGCGGATTTTATCGAGGCGGGTCGCAAAGGTCTCGTTGATGCGGTAGTTCAACGTGCCGTTGGCCATTGCGCCCAATCCTGCAGCTAGAGTGTCTACAGCGAACTGCACTTCTGCACTTTCGGCTGATTCTCTTTTCTGCTGCTCCAGCCGTTCACGCTCAGACACGGCGCGGTTAGTCCTCGCCTCGTCTTCCAGTTTTGACCGCTCCTGAGCGTTGGTTTTGAACACGGCCACGGATTTCACCATGTCGCCAATTTCACTGCGGTCGGCAACGACGCTCAATTCGGCTTCCGCATGGCCATCCGCCAGTTCGCGCATCGTTTTCACAATGCGGGTCACCGGGTTCGTAATGGAACGTGTTACGATTGTTGCAAGCACCGCGACGAGTGCAAGAACGCCTGCGGATATTGCCAAGGAGATGAGAAGGCTGTTGTGCTGTTGCGCAGCAGACGCTGTGGCGTGATCGCGCAAGTCGAGGCCTGTATTGTCTTCGACAGCTTTCAGGGCATTGATACGATTGGTCGAAGCTTTGTACCATTCTTCGCCGCTTACGCTGTTCAGTTGTCCTCCGAACGGACTAGCCATCGCAATCTTGCGCTGGCTTTCGACGAGTTTGCCTGCATCACTGCTCAATGCATCCTGCAAAGCTGCGCGCTCGTCTGCGCCCGCATAGCTGTTGAAATCAGAGAAATAGACATTTTGCATTGCACCGAATCTTACGAAAAGCTGATAGCTTTCTGGGTTGAAGCTGCCGGATGTAAAAGCCGCAGTTCCAATCGTACGCTCTTGGCCTGCCCTTTCCTTCCCTTGCAGAAGGGCCGAGTAAGCGACAATTCTGTTGGATATAGTGCTGTCTGTCGTCAGGGAACTCATCGATTCAATGATCTTGATGAGGCTACCGATAGTATCGGCAAAATATGCAGCGATATCGGGCACCCCAGCCTTGAGGGACGTTACATCCTGCCGCATTGCTTTGAGCTTATCGAGTTTGGCCTGAGCGGTGGCAGCAAGTTCTTTTAAAGCAGGTGCCATATCGTTATCTTCGTCCGTTAGACCAAGCGCGATGAAACGTTGGATTGCCGCGTCTGCAGCACCCCTTTGCTTTTCAAGAAGCGGGCCGAACTCGCCCTGTCCACGGGCACCTACAAAACCGGCGGAAGCTCCACGTTCCTTTTGAACCTCGTGGATTGTGGCGCCCAAGACAGGGGCCATCGAAGCAATTTCTGCCACGGACTGCGCCTCAGATGCAGTTTGCAATCGCTTGACATTGTCTTGCAAGGCTGCGCCAACCAAGGCGATCGTGGGGATGGCGGCAACGATAATGATGCGCGTCCTGATTTTTAGATTGCCGAATATGCTCACTTTTGGCCTCTGATGATGAAAGCGTGTATGCTGGGAATTGCTTCAGTCATATAAAAATAAACCATTGAAATTTAGTTATTTTTGCACACGAAAAGCTCAATATGCTCAATTACTAGGCAGAGTTGCAAAAGCTGAGATTTGGAATTTCGGACTGACGTCAGGTCAACTAGGATTTATCTGAGGCATACAAGTGAGGATATCTCGCGTGACATAAGTTTTAGGCAACAATCAGCATCTCGAAAAATCAGCGCACCCGTCGAAGGATGCCCAACTCATTGACCTGCCGAAAAAGCGCGCGTTAAGAGGCCATCCAGCACCGACGATAGCGAGCTCGGAATATGAAGTGTGCGCCCTCTTGGTCAAACCTAACGACATCTCCGGTGGAGCAAAGAAATGAAGCCCGGCGCACTCGGTCACGTAATGCTTAGCTCCGTGCGAAACCTATTTTAACTGGATGGTAACAGGGCAGTTGACACAGCGCGGCTGTGGTTTGCTTGCGGTAATTGAAATTTCTCGTCGACCAAACCAAGATGAACCGTCACCTGGAAATCTATTGTCTCTCAGGGCTGGAAGAGACCGTATTCAATGCTGAAGAAAGATAACGGGCAGCAAGATCGTTACCTCTTCTTTTCGCAAGCAATAACGCCGCGCGACAATGGGCCTCCAAAGGATCGTTGCCCTCCGCGATATGCGGTGAAGAGGCATCGATTACGGCTCCGGTATAGAAGGTTGGGACGCCCACCTCATCATGAAGGCAACGTCCGAATGATACCAAGGACCGCGTCGTACCGTCGGAATGCCGTACACGGAAGCGACCAATTGATGGTTCGGCGGTCAGGATCGCGCTGTGAACGTTACTGGCTATCAGAGCGCGGTCGTCATCCACCATGATCGCAAAAATCTGTTCAACTGAAATTCCTTTAGCCAGCTCCTCAATGGAAATGCCATAGAGTTCAGCCAAGTAGGGGTCACCGTAAAGTTTGTTCTCTGCGACATGCCAAGTGTAAAATCCCATACTCTGTGGTGTTGGTTTCCATGCGGAACTGAGCCGGTTTTTCCACCGAGAAGTGAGCCACCTCTGACTATGGTTTTATGATTGGGTTTTGGTCAAGGGATTGGCTTTTTCTCCTCTCTTGTTTGCTGCGGCTGCCGAACTGGCCCTGAAGCGGAAGCTGTCATTACCTGTTTCCAGGATATGGCAGCGATGGGTCAAACGATCGAGCAATGCCGTCGTCATCTTGGCGTCGCCGAAGACGGTTGCCCATTCGCTAAAGCTGAGGTTGGTGGTTATCACCACGCTGGTCCGCTCATAGAGCTTGCTCAACAGGTGGAAGAGCAGCGCTCCGCCTGAAGCGCTGAATGGAAGGTATCCGAGCTCATCAAGGATCAGCAGATCAAGGCGGACCAAGGTCTCAGCGATCTGGCCTGCCTTGCCTTTGGCCTTCTCCTGCTCAAGTGCGTTGACCAATTCGATGGTTGAGAAGAAGCGGACCTTTCGACGGTGATGTTCGATAGCCTGGATTCCAAGGGCCGTCGCCACGTGGGTTTTGCCTGTGCCCGGTCCGCCGACGAGCACGATATTCTGCGCTCCGTCAATGAACTCGCATCTGTGCAACTGGCGCACCGTCGCTTCGTTGATCTCGCTGGCGGCAAAGTCGTATCCAGAGATGTCCTTGTAGGCAGGGAAGCGTGCAGCCTTCATATGATAGGCGATGGAGCGGACCTCGCGCTCGGCCATCTCGGCTTTCAGCAACTGGGAGAGGATCGGCACGGCTGCATCAGAAGCTGGAGCACCTTGCTCGATCAGGTCTGTGACGGCTTGCGCCATGCCATACATCTTCAGGCTACGGAGCATGATGACGACGGCCGCGCTGGCAGGATCATGACGCATGGCGACCTCCCACGATCCGGACGCGCAAGCCATCGTAGCGTTCTACATTGGCCTTGGGTTCACGTAGCAAGGTCAGTGCCTGTGGCGTATCGACGTCGGGACCCTCGTTCGTCTTGCCGTCGATGAGACGGTGCAGAAGATTCAGCACATGCGTTTTGGTTGCCACGCCTTGATCCAAAGCCAGTTCTACAGCCCTGACGACAACCTGTTCGTCGTGATGAAGGACGAGGGCAAGGATATCGGCCATCTCACGATCACCACCGGGGTGGCGAAGCATCTGGTCCTGTAGTTGTCGAAAGGCAAACGGCAATTCCAGGAAGGGAGCACCATTGCGCAGGGCACCGGGCTTGCGCTGGATGACCGTCAGATAATGTCGCCAATCATAGATTGTCCGGGGTAGCCTGTGGCTGCGCTCGATGACCCGCGCGTGTTCACATAGAATGTTTCCCTCGGCTGCGACGACCAGGCGCTCGGGATATATCCGCAGGCTGACGGGCCGGTTTGCAAATGATGCAGGCACGCTGTAGCGGTTCCGCTCGAAGGTAATCAGGCATGTTGGTGAGACGCGCTTGCTCTGCTCGACGAAGCCGTCAAATGCAGTCGGCAATGCCATCAATGCTGCTCGCTCATCGGCCCAAACATCTGCGATAGAACCGGGCAAGGTGCCATGCGCCGTGTCCCGCCACAGCTCCTGGCAATGTTGCTCCAGCCAGTCATTCAAAGCCATCAGATTTGGAAAGTCTGGCATCTGTTGCCACAAGCGTGGTCGGGCATCCTGGACGTTCTTCTCGACCTGACCCTTTTCCCAACCGGCCGCTGGATTGCAGAACTCAGGTGCAAAGACGTAATGGTTCGTCATCGCGAGGAAGCGCATGTTGACCTGTCGCTCCTTGCCGCGACCCACACGATCGACCGCTGTCTTCATGTTATCGTAAATGCCACGACCAGGCACGCCGCCGAAGACACGGAAGCCGTGCCAGTGCGCGTCAAAGAGCATCTCGTGTGTTTGCAGCAAGTATCGGTCTTTTCGACACGTTCCTCATTAGGACGAACATGTCGCCTTCATGCGGTACTTGGCTCCCGACAATGGCTGACGGGTCGGCAGCCCCCTTATTCGGATAGACAAGGTATGTATGGATGCTCTCGATAGGCAAGCTTATCCCCTCGCTGCCGAATACTTCAATTTTACAACAGCTACATAGAATACCTGTCCCGCACAAGCAGACGAACATTTACCGCCGCTGAATCACAGAGAATGAGGATGAACCCCGCAATCATCAATCTCGACACATCGTCCCAAACTGATTAGTTGTGGGCATGGCTCGCTCGCACGCTACGATACCGCTCCGCCCCTATCTTGCACCCATGCTCTTGCGGGGTGTAGGCAAAATCGCCAACGCCCGCCTTCTCCGGGCTCTCACAGCTGAGCTCGAAGCTTTGATAGGCGTGGCTGTTGGCCCGAGAACCCTCCTCAGAACATCCCCACCCATCGTAAGCGGTGCGTTGCGCACGGTAACCATTGAATATCAACACCGGTCGGAACCGGCCTGGGCACCATCGGGAACATATACTGATCTGGCCCACCACCTGCTGACCATTTCAGTGAAAGGAAGCTTAGCCGCAATCTCTGCATCCGAGTCGGCCGTTCGTCCGCAGATTGATCGCAAACTCACAGCGGCACGCCCCATCTCCCGAACCGAGATCGAATCCGGCTTCGTCGGCAGTGAGACCAAAGCGCTGTGGTTAGACGGTATTCACGCCCGCTCTGACGCCAAGCCTGACGCGAAGACCTTGATGGGACGTGCATTGGAGTTCGCCATTGATCCTCTCGGCGATCAGACCTACGCCTTTAAGGCGGTCCGCAGCAAAGTGCCGCTGGTCCTGTCGAGTGGCGCAGCGAGTCAAGTGGTCGGTGCCTCCCCAGATGACGCTCGCCTCTGGCTCAACCGCCCCAAGACTTGGGCTGACTTCTTAACAGACACGGAGATCTTGCTCGACGTGGCGGCTTCGGTCGGGGCGACTCCACCAACCGTGCGCTTCCCTGCTCTTGCGCAGGCGGTTAACGATCTGGCAACCGTCAGCGACGGCGACGCGATCGCCGTGGTTCCACCGGAACTTTTGGCTGAGGACACCGATCAGACCCTGAAGGAACGCGCCGCACAATGGGCCTACGGGGCCGAATTCTCCGTGGTTCCTGGCGCAGGACCGAATCTCGTCGCAACAGTGACCTTCGAAATGACGCTACTAGGAGACCTATCTATCACTCCAACTCTAGCTGGCGACAAGATCACACTCGGTTTTGACTGGACGACTCGACCCGTGACGGGAGCGGCCGGCCGGCCGGCTTTCGATGCCCTGATAGCGGAATATGATTGGCTCAAAATCTACTATGGCAGTGGCCATACTATTTCCGGAGGAAAATGTTTCAGAAGCGCTTACACTGACCAGTGGTTTCCCAATTGGCAGTTCAAGAACTTAGCCAATTACAATGTGACGCAGGAAAAGCCAGTTATACTGGTAGGGCAGACCCTCGGTTTGTCTATCGGGACGCCGAAGGCGCCGGGTCAGCACGACGACTCGCTATTTGGCTATTGCCACGACATTTTTAACACCGGCTGGTTGGCTAGCGATGACGGTTCGATGGAACTTGCTGATTTCGTTCACATTGATGATGCCACAAACCTTGTCACTCTGATCCACGCAAAAGGGGCTGGCTCTTCGGCTGTCACAAGGGAAGTCTCCGCATCGAAGTACGAGGTCGTTACGGGTCAAGCCGTCAAGAACCTTCGTCATCTGGAACGACAATCCTTGACAGACACGCTAGACGCTGGACGCCATCATCTTATCGCGGACGCCGTTTGGCACAACGGTATTCGACAACCCGACAGAACTGGACTTATCGCCCGAGTTCAGGCGCTTCCCATCGGCTACAAAAAGCGAGTAGTGATTCTTCAGCCTCAATTAACGGAGACCGAACATGACGAATGTGCGAATGGCCAAGCTTCCCAAAGAAGAACCCTGAAGATGAAGCAACTCAACACGTTACTCCTTGCAGCAAGACTATCGGCGAACGCGGTTGGCTCAGATTTGGAGGTTTGGGGTGCTGCTTGAACGCTCCTGTGCAACGTCTTGGGCTGGCTAGCATCGTTCCTGCGGGCACCGTAATACGGATGCACAGTGACCGGTCAAGATGGATCGACGCACTCCCTTACAAATCTCCATATAGACATACACGCTTAAGGCGATTCGGCCGAGCGGCGCCGCAATTTCGAGCTTTGCGGCCAGCCCTTGCCTGTCGGCTCTCCGGCTACCCCCCCTGCGTAGAGAAGTTCAACTTTAACATTATGCCGCAACCCGCATTCGCCTTGCATTCTAAGCAAAATATTGCATAGTCCTCAACCAGAGGTGGCGTCACGGGGGGGTCAAATTTATGCAAGTTCAGATAAAGCAAATCACAGGATCCTGGGATTTGGGATACGCATTACACAAGCATTCTCTCCACAGCACCTTCACCGGGCACAATGAATTTGGCCACCCTACTTATGACACCACCAGGTCAGAGCCCGGAGAAGCACTTTATCAGCTCAAATATCGCAATGACTGGTCGCAGGCTGGACCGATAGCCGCCCAAATTAAGACGTCAATTCTACCACTATTTGAAACGATAGGGTTGATAGTACCCATGCCTGCGTCCACCCTGCGTGCCAGACAACCTGTCGATGAGATCGCCAACGAACTGGCCAAGGTCATTGACGCCAGCGTGTTCAACAACATCGTCGTAAAGGCTCCGGCTCCTGAGGGCAGCACGCCGCTCAAGAATTTAAACACAAAGGCAGAAAAGGATGCCGCGCTCGCTGGGCGTTTTTCGATTAACGATCAGATTTCTGGCGATGGTAGTTGGAACGCCTTACTGTTAGATGACCTATATGATACTGGCGCAACGATGGACGCGGTGTGTAAAACACTTAAGACCTACCCGAAGATCGCACGGGTCTACGCTGTTGCCGTGACTTGGAAGTGAGCCAATGAACACCGTTTTTATCGCAGGTTCCATATCAATCAGCCGCCTGCATGAGAAAGTTAAAAGTAGGATTGAGAAGATCGTTGCGTCCGACCTCGATATTGTCGTCGGAGACGCAGACGGCGCGGATACATCGATCCAACAGTGCCTTGTTGAGTATGGCGCTAAGAGAGTGACCGTGTTTTGCAGCGGTGATCGGCCGCGCAATAACTTGGCCGAATGGCCGGTCACTCATATTCACCCGAAAGCGCCGCCCGGTAGTCGAGCCTTTTACACTGCTAAAGACATCGAGATGGCCCACGCCAGCAATTACGGCCTAATGGTTTGGGATTGCAAGAGCACAGGCACACTGAGCAATGTCATTCAGCTAATAAAAGAAGATAAAAAGTCCGTTGTGTTCGTAAATAAAAATAAGGATTTCGTCACTGTCGCTGACGAAGAGGGGTTGAACTACCTGCTTACGTTTATGTCCGACCACGCTCGGACCAAAGCAGAGGAAAAGATCGGCCTATCCTCGAAAATTGCGGACATATCGCAAAAGCAATTCACTCTCGATGTCAACGACAGCGAGCTAGAGCAAAAGAGCAAAAAAAACGCACCCCATATGGCGCCTAGACCCTACCATGAGACCACCTCCAAGCGTGTGGTTTCGGGGGGCGAAAAAAGCATAGCCAATGCGACCAATCCAGTGGATGGAGACTCCGCATGTGCCCAAAACATGAAATTGCGTGTGATTTTAATCACGGCGATTGGGAGCCGTGTGAAAGCAAAGGGCTGGACGCAGGCGGAAGCTGCCCGGCTACTTGGCGTAACTCAGCCTCGTGTGTCAGATCTGCTCCGGCACGAGGTAGGCGTTTTCGGCTTGGACACGTTGATCAATATGGCTGCTGCTGCTGGATTGAATGTTGAAATGCGTGTCAGCGACGCTGTCTGATTGATCATTATAGTCGAAGGCTAACTCTTGATTGGATCCTGAGTGATCCCTTCATAAAAGAACTTCAGTACATATACGTCAAAACGGGAAAGGCTAGGTATTTTGCTGATAGTTTCCAAGCCTATCGACTGAAAAGCTTTTATCGCGGTGGGCAGATCAAGGCTTGGATCGTTGAAATTCATGGCGCCGCTCCGATGAATTTTTCGCGAAATCATTCTTGGTAGCCCGTACTCTTCTAGCTGATAAACGGCGCCGGGCAAAAACGCATGCCCCAGTCGCGCAATAAAAGGTGACACATCTACATTGGGATCGACGATGACCTTGTGAAGTTCATTGGCGTCGCTCAACAAAGTAGTGAGCTTGAACGTTACCGTACGTTCAAGCTGAAAGAACAACTCCACGTCAATTCCCTCATCATCAAGCTCCAGCAATAGATCCGGAATTTCCCGGCGCCAGTTTCTCGAGAGAATTTTCACAAAGGAGACAAGCTTACTGAATTTCACATCCCATCCCGCCGGGCTGAGATTTATGATCAAATAAAGTAATCGATCCCAATGGTCGGGATTATCGGAGTTGAGGTAAGCTAAGCCACGCCATTCCTCGGGCTGTGCCTTCATATTCTCAGCGACCCGCATGATGAAATCTGAGTCACTGTTTTGCAGCACGTTGCTCTTGCTCAAGCGCGCAAATTCATCAGGTCCAAGGATGTTGCCCATCGTGCTCTTGTACTCAACGATTTTCTGGACCTGTTCGTGCGTCAGGGATTCACGGTGCAATTCCTCATCAATGTCGCCCAAAATCGTGTCGGGGAAATCAATTTGAAGCTGGGCGTCTTCATCTTTTGGAGGAGCCTCAAGAAGGTATATTTTACCAACGAAGTGTTTGAACATCCGCCCGCCTCGGCCGATGATATTTTTATACATAAAGTTTTTTAGATTGCTGCTGCCAACCTTGCTCCGCCAAATTATAACGTTTTCAGCAGATGTATTCACCCCTTCAATAATTGAGGATGTCGAAATTATACTGTCGAAACCATGCTTTGATTCAAATATTTTGACCTGTATCTGGCTAAGTGATCTATGCATTCGCCCATTGTGTACTCCTACTCCGCGGCGCACGAGGTTTGTTAATTGCCAGTTGGGATCATAGTTATCGGCAAGCCATCGTGAAAAATGGTTCAATAGCGGCCGATCGAGAACTCCCAGATTTCCAACTACAAGGTTGGCAACTTTATCAATTTGCGGATATGATCCAGCATATATTAAGGACTTTGAAGTCCGAGGAGAAATTATTTTAAGCAACTCTTCGCTTTTCTTGGCCTCATCTTTTCCTATATGCTTATAAATTTCAAATATTTCAAGAAATACTGTATTAAAATCAAGCAGCTCAATGAACTTCATTCCGCGTGTAAAAACACTTTCCTCGAGCCGTTTAATGTTCGGGGCGAGGAAGTAGCGCTGTTTGGCTATCTTGGACAGTTTCAAAATAGCTTTTACGAGCGACGGCGACCGATCTTTATCGTGTACTGCGCTGGCTTTGTAAAATTCGTCTACTATCAAAAGGTCGATGGTGCTCAGCTTGTTCAGGTAACCGAACGCGCGTTCCTGGGGGAAAATTAGGATATTGCGTTTGCCAAGTGGCATATCCGACGTCGTAATGATGTTGTACTTATCTGAGAACTTTTTGAAAACGCGGCGCCGTGTCTCATCCATTAATGCAATAGTGGGAACTATCAGCACAACATTTTCTGGCTCCTTCGCAGCAATAAAGGCATCTATAATGAAGCTCTTCCCGAAGCTGGTGGGGGCACTGACCGCAATATCCGTACCCTCTAAAAGATGGGAAAGCACCAACGATTGCTCGCGATGCAGAGTAGCATGAGCTCGGCCTACATCCACCTTGAACGCTTCGATTATGAACTTCTGCTGCCACGATGCGTGATCAGTCTGCAGATAGGGATAGAGGCCAGTCTCGCGGATTTGATAGTTCAGCACCTCTGGGTACTCAGCTTTCTCTGCACTAAGTTCGGCCAAAAGAGCAATCAGCTTATTTCGGGCGGAAACCTGGTCACCCGAAAATATCAGTTCATTCACTTCTTGGCAGACGTCAAAAACATCCATCTCGCTATCCCTGAGACTTATAAAATTGGACTCCGGACACAAACGCCTTAACTATTGCCTGCTTATTAGGAACTGGAAATAGTATTACATGAAATTTAACATCACTATACTTGAATACAGATGTTGATTTCGCTAGTTGCTTTTTATAGTACGCTTCAACGCGCTCCATATGATGGGAACTTATTAATTTTCTATAGCTATCTGTCAGATCTATATTCTTAGACGTGATGTCGCACTCATGCAAAATCATGATCGGGACGTTTATCCTGCTCTTCAGTTTATCAATCGACTCCTTCGGCCGGATTGCCGCAACTATTCGAGCCTGTAAATCTGAGCCGATCGGAAGCTGGTAAATATCAGACACATTTGTAACGATAATGTTTTCTTTCTTCAGCTTATCAGTCTGAAGCGATTTCAAAACAGAGGTGACTATACTGTCGAGCCTCTTATCTTCTATTGAGTTGTAAAACTTCGCCTCTCCGAACCAAAGGGTAAAATCGTCATCCTTTACGACGATATGCACGCTGTCCGCGCCTTTGGCATTGTCCTGAGCGTTTTGCTTGTAGAATATTTTGGGAACCACAGGCAAAGCCCCAAAGTGATCTTTCATAAAGCCATAAAGAAAAATCTCTGCGATTTCGCTTCCCTCGCCAACTTCATCAGCATCAGAGAAACGCAGGTTCCTGGCTGCTTCTACGAGCTGTGAATGACTTTTACCCGCAAGAGAATCCCGTTCGCGTTGAGAAAGCGCGGTCTGCGCGATATTGTCCCAGAGATAGGTTTGAAATTTCGCGAACCGCCATTTGCCATCCTCGTAATCATTGATGAGGCTGATAAATCGCTTGTTCAGAGCTGTCTTTAATTGCTCCGACGAGCAAACAGTGGACAGTGAAGTGTCCACTAATACTTCAAAATCAACTTTCACCGACATCGCCAAAATGAACCGCAGCCTACTTCACCAGAATCATATATTCTAAAAGTAGTAAAACTAACGCATGCATCGCGCCAGTGGGTTGAGTGCGCTATACCGCATAATCGAATTTCATTATGGCTAAGCTTGGGATTTAACTAAGAATACAAGGAACCCTTGGGGGTGCGCAGTTAGAATCCCCGGTTTGGTATCAAATTATGCCCCACGCCCGAAACCTCCCCCTCCCCGTCATCTCCCGCAAGCCCAACTCCTCGACGATCCGCAGCGCCGCCCGCGGCGTGACGGCAAGCTCCTTCGCGATCATCCCGGCCGACACCAGCGGCCGCGAGATCACCAGCTCGATCAGCTCTGGCAGTTTTGAAGACGTTCGTCTTCCCGCCAATTTGCGCTCCATCATCTGTCGTGCCAGCGTCAACCGGTCATGTTCTTTAAGCCCGAGCTCTGCAGCCGCCACGAAACCATGCGCGATCGCCAGCAGCCTTGTCTCGCGGTCACGATGTCGACGGCGATCGACCGGAATGGTTCTCAGGCCGAGATTGACAGCCGCAAGATGCGCACCGGTGGTGATGCCAGCCTGGCGCAGGATCGACGCGGCCAGCAAGCGGCCGAGCCAGGGCGCATGTTGCAGCACTAAAAGTTCGTTCCAGGCATCGAGGGCGATGATCGCCTGCAGCACTGGCGGCAAATTTTCGGCCTGTCGTACGACACCGTGCCATTCCTCCAGCCGCTGATCCTCGTCCCAGTCGAGATCATAGATCATCGGATTTTTTTCGGCCGCACGCCCAGCCGCCGATTTGCTGGGACGCTTTGCCTGCTCGATGGCGGCGTCCGAGCGGGCGAGCAACGCGTCGATGGCAGCGAATTCTTCCGCAAGCGTGCTCGCACCGTCATCCTCGTTGGCCTCCCCAGCGCCGTTCGCAGTGTTGGGCGCCGCCTCGTCGTCTACAATGACGGAGGTCTCATCACTCAAGGATACTGCAGGCGCGACGCCGGCGACGTCGTGCCCGCGGAGGCTTCGAAGTCCGGCAGGGCTGAGTGCCCAGCCAGACGGCTGCGCGACGATGCGCCTGCGAGTGCGCAACACGTCGCGGGCAATTGTGAGCTCGTGGGTTGGTGTGCGGATGTCTTTGGTGGCATCATGCAGGACGAGGTCTTCGAGATGAACGAGTTCACCATCAATCCATAGCGTCGCGCACGCATCGGTAAAATGCGAGCGTTCGACAAAGCCCTCCCCGACCTGCGATCGGGCAATGCGCTCGTCGAGACGTGACAGTGCGGATGTGGGTTTTAGTTTAATTTTTCAACTCGGAAATTGTCATACAGACGTAAGGGTTCGGCGATAAATTTCAGTATATTTTTCGCTAAGGATTTCAGCGAGGTCTGCCCATGCCAAAGCAATTGCATGATCAGGGATTGCCGGCGACACGCGCGATCTCGGGTGAGCATTGGTCGGTCGCGCTCCGCACGGCCCGCGAACTGGACAAGATCCTTGATGGCATCGGGCCGAAGCAGGTGGCCGTTTCGCGCGCGGCGGCCGAGCTGCGGCTAACGCGGCGACAAATCTACAATCTCCTCGTCCGCTATCGCATGGACAGGAAGGTGACAGCCTTACTCCCGCGCACCGCAAAAAGCCGCCGCAAGCGGCTGTCAGAAAAACTTGAAGCAATCATAGCGACAACACTGCGCGAGCAATGGCTGACACTGGAAGCTCTGCCCCTTGCCCCGGTCGTGGCCGAAATCCGCGCTCGTTGCGAGGAAGCCGGGCTTACCCTGCCGTCATACGTTACGGTTGCCCGACGTATCCCGATGCTGTTTACCGCTGAAGAGATCGCTAAAAAACGGTCAGCCAATCCGAAACACCTGCTCCGGCTGAGGCCACGACCAGGATATATTCACGCAACTCACCCGCTCGATGTCTGTCAGATCGATCACACTCCGGCTGATATCAATTTCGTGGAGGTCGTTGACGGAACTGGCGTGTTTGTGGGTCGGCCTTATCTCACGATCGTGACCGATGTGGCATCACGCGTTATTCTAGGTTTCTGCCTGACTTTGGAGAAACCATCTGTTCTGTCGGTCGGACTTTGCCTTGCCCATGCGATGTGCGCGAAGGACGAATGGCTTGCCAACCGTAACCTTGCTCATGCCTGGCCGACATTCGGCCGGCCTCGGGTGCTCGTCACCGACTCGGCGATGGAATTCAAGGGGCAGGCTTTCCAGCGTGGCTGCGACGATTATGGCATCCGCATTCGATATCGTGATCGGGGAAGAGTGCACCAAGGCGGCGTGGTCGAACGGCTGCTGGGCAAGCTAAACGCGGTCCTCGCCACCTATCGCGGTTCGACCGGAAGGTCTGTGGTTGATCGCGATGAATATCCCTCGGAACGGCGCGCCTGTCTCGGATTCGCGGACCTGGAGCGGTGCGTTGCGCTGGCCATCCTCGATCACAACCGTCAGGAAAACACCAAGACACTGAATGTGCCGAATACGGAGTGGCAGCGCAACAACGCAGCTTTACCGCGCTTCAATGACGATCCACACACCGTTCTATTGTCGTTTCTGCCGGGTACGGAAAGAAGATTGTCGCCGCAGGGGATCAGCATGTTTGCCGTACATTATTACGCGTCATGGCTTGGCGGCCTCATTCCGCAGCGCGACCGGCTCGGAAGGCTGGAGGTAAGATATGACCCTCGAGACATCAGCCATATCTATGTCCGGGATCCGGAAAGCAGACACTTCCGGCCCGTCGAACGGCGCGATGGCAGACTTGCGTCGCTGACGCTTTGGGAACATGAGGCTGAGCGCGCCCGGCGGCGCGACGCAAACCACCGCTCAAGCGTTGCAAAGGTGGAGTTTCGTCGCCAAATCGCTGCTATCGTCGGGACTGCGAAACAACCCAGACGCCAGTTGCGGAATGCTGTCCGCGGTATTCACGCGGTCGCGTCGCAGAAGCCTTATGCGGCTATGCAGGAAAAAGCGCCCGTTGCCTCACCTCATCCCACCCGTCAGAAAAGCCGACTACCGGTCGAAGACTGGTAGCATGGCATGTCGGACCATCTGCTCGACCATGTCCGATCCTACCTTGAACGCGACCAGGATGAGCGGATCGCCTACATCCGTGCCCCACGATGGATCGGCCATCAGGTTGCTCAAGACAGCCATATGCGGCTCACCGAGTTGCTCTCAAGACCGCCGTCATTGCGAACCCAGGGCCTGATGCTGGTCGGTCCCTATGCCAATGGCAAGACGATGATCGCTGAGCGGTTTGCCGTCGAACACCTGCGAACATCTGTCCAGCAGAGGCTTTGGATGGTTCAGACGCGAGAGGGCGCGGGCCTTGGCCATTTTTACGCCAGCATTCTCCAGGCGCTTCACGCCCCCGGGGGTGACATTTGGAATGTCAGCCGCAAGGCGGAACAGTTGGATCACTTGCTGGAAAGTCTCAAACCAAGGGTGTTGATCTTCGACGAGTTTCACAACGCGCTGCGCGGAAGAGCACGCGACATCGAGGCAATATTTGCGTTCCTGCGCCGGATCGGACGTCAGTATGACATCGCCCCGGTTTTGATCGGAGACGTATCCGTCTACGACTTTCTCAACGCCACCAGCGAGATGGCAAGCCGTTTTGATCTGGTCGCAGTCCCGCGATGGCAATACGATGAGCCCTATCTGATGTTGCTCGATAGCCTCGAAGCAGCGTTGCCACTTGCCAGGATCTCGGATCTGTCCAGCGAGCCGTCGGCGCGGCTTATCTTCAGGTTATCGGAAGGTTTGATAGGCGAGACCGTCACCATCGTCACAAGAGCGGCCGTCGCGGCGGTACAATCCGGAGCCGAACGTATCACCAAGGCGGGCATCGTAGAACTGCGGCACATACCAATATCGCAGCGGCGCCTACCGGCTTTACGGGACAACCTGTTATGACGATGGGCGATGCTGGTATCCCGACAATCAGCATACAACGGAGATACCGTCACGTCGTTTCCGACCAGTGGCCCGTCAACGTCTTACCGCAACCCGATGAATTGCTGTCGAGTTGGCTGCACCGTCTTGCTTATGCCAACGGCGTTGCACCGCGTGGATTCGCGTGCGTCTTCGGACTTGGATCTGGCATGTGGTCACCAGCCATCGATTTCAGACCCTCGAGCGACATCGAAAACCTGCTTCGCGCAAATGCCGGTGTATCCCACGCTCAGATCGTGGCAATGACCCTGGCAAGTGGCATCCCGACGGAGCTCTTGCTGCCGTTACGAAACAGCGGTCGGCGCGGGACTTCAACCTGGTTGCAGTACTGCCCCCAATGCCTGGCTGGCGATGAGCATCCATATTTTCGCCGCAGCTGGCGTTTGGCGACCAAAGTATCTTGCCGCCACCACCGCTGCGGCTTGCGCGACCGGTGCCCATCCTGCCAAAGACGTATCGAAGCCTACGGTCAAAGCAAGCTTGTTCCCCAGCATTTTTGCGTCCACTGCGGTTTCGATTTGCGCAAGGCGTCAAGGGTCATCGTCAGCGTTGCAGCGCACCTGGTGGATTATCGCATTGATCAGATGTGCCGCGGGGCGAGTGTCACTCCAGAAAATCAGCGCGTTTTCCTTGCACGATTGCTGCAAATCCCCACGCTGGTGATGACCCACACTTCCGGCTCGCTGCTCAACTTTTCCAGCTCGATGCGAATCCGATGCTTCGAAAAGTTTGCAGATCGCGTTTGCGCACGAATAATGCGTGATGACGATAGTGCTGTCTGGCCAAGCCCCTACAGGGCCGAATCTGCTGGAAATCGTCGAGCAAATACCCTAGTTTAAAGCTTACAGTGCGTGCTGCGTGCGCTGCGGGCTTCCCCGAAATTGACGGAGACTTCGATCAACCTCTCACAAGGAGCGCGAACCCATGTCTTCGACATTTTCCAAGGGCCGCATTCAATCCACTCTCCGTCAGTTCCTCGACAATGAAGCATCGGGTGGCATCATCCTGATGGCAGTTGCTGCTCTGGCAATTGCCACGGCGAACTCGCCGTTGGCAGAGAGCTACTTCCATGTGCTGCACGTCTATGTCGGCCCGCTGAGCATCCAGCACTGGATCAACGACGCCTTGATGGCCGTCTTCTTCCTGCTGGTTGGCCTGGAGATCAAACGCGAGATGCTCGACGGCCAGCTTTCAAGCTGAAGCCGGCGCGTCTTGCCAGGCGCGGCTGCTGCAGGAGGCATGCTGTTTCCGGCACTGTTTTACCTCTACTTCAACTGGAGCGACCCGACAGCTATCCGTGGCTGGGCAATCCCGACTGCGACCGATATCGCCTTCGCTCTTGGGGTCCTTTCCCTTTTCGGTAATCGTGTTCCCGCATCGCTGAAGATATTTCTGGCGGCGCTGGCCATCATCGACGATCTCGGCGCCGTTGTGGTTATCGCTCTCTTCTATACTGCGGAACTGAACCTGCTCGCATTGGCTGGCGCGGGCCTCGTCGTTGGAAATCTGATCATCTTCAACCGCATGGGCGTAAAGGCCCTCTGGCCCTATCTCGCCCTCGGCGCGGTCCTTTGGGTGTTGGTTTTCGCATCAGGCGTGCATGCCACCCTTGCAGGTGTCTTGCTGGCGTTGACGATACCGCTGAAGCTGACGCCGGGGACGCCGGAGGCCACACACGATGAATCACCTCTGCACAGGTTCGAACACCTGCTGCACAAGCCGGTCGCCTTCGCGATCGTGCCGATCTTCGGCTTTGCCAACGCAGGTGTTTCGTTTGCCGGTTTATCGATGTCGGTCTTCGAAGAGCCGCTCACAATGGGCGTAGCGGCCGGCCTGTTGCTCGGAAAGCTGGTCGGCGTTCTGGGAACAGTGGTCGTTCTGGTAAGACTGGGCCTAGCCGATCTTCCAGCGAGCGCCAGTTGGGGGCAGATGACCGGCGTGGCCCTGCTGTGTGGAATCGGGTTTACGATGTCCCTTTTCATTGGCCTGCTGGCCTTCAGCGATCCAGTTGTCCAGGATCACGTCAAGATCGGGATCCTGATGGGGTCGCTTGTGTCCGGTCTTTTGGGTGCGGTCTTTTTGACCGTCTCGGGGCGGCGTACGAGGCGTGCGGTCTGAGTTGCTATTACTCTCCCGCGACCTTCTCCGACCTCCGCACCCCCAAATATGTGCTGAGATAAATCGGTATCACTTAAAAAACTGCGTTCAGGCGAAGATGTGGCCAGCGTGCCAAGCAATCCCGCTCACCATGGTGAGTGGGATTGACATTATTCGGATCAATTGGCTATTGAAGTGACAACGGTAATGGATTCTGCCGGGCATTACGCCGAACCGCTTCCCCGATGAAGCTGATGACTCCTACTCAACGCGCAACACGCGAAGGAGTAGAGTCGTGCCTAGAATTCTGTACCTGTCCTCCAAGACGAAATGTGACCTTGCGGGAGCGTCCATCTGATGGCGTTTTCTGCATTTTTCGGTCTTCGTATCGCCCAGGTTCGCGGCCTCGCGAAATGGATCCTGATCGTCGTCCCGATGGCTGTTGCCGTCGGGTCGCTCGTTGCCGTGTTTCTGTGGAGCCTCGACAGGGCAACCGAGCTTCGCTTCGAATTTCCCTGGCTGATCTACGGCATGCCGGTCGCAGGCTTTGCGATGGTCTGGGCCTACCAGAAATTCGGCAAGTCGGCTGAAGCCGGCAACAACCTGATTGTAGACCAGATCCACGAGCCGGGCGGTGGTGTGCCGCTGCGCATGGCGCCCTTCATCCTTGTGACCACGGTGCTCACCCATTTGGTCGGCGGCTCGGCCGGTCGCGAGGGCACGGCAGTCCAGCTCGGCGGCAGCCTTGCCAGCGCCTTTGGCAAAGTCTTCAAACTGGCGCCCGGCGACGTGCGTATCCTCTTGATGGCAGGGATTGCCGCAGGCTTCGGCGCTGTCTTCGGCACGCCGATCGCCGGCGCGATCTTTGCGCTGGAGGTGCTGACCATCGGACGCATGCAGTACGAGGCTTTGTTGCCCGCCTTGCTTGCCGCCATTGTTGCCGACTGGACCTGTCATGCCTGGGGGATCGGCCACACCCATTATGCCATCGCCTATCTCGGCGGCGTTGGCGAAGCTGTCGGCTTCCACCTCGATGCGGTCCTACTGCTCAAGGTGGTCATTGCCGGCGTGGCTTTTGGTCTGGCCGCGCATTTCTTCGCCGAGCTTTCCCATTTGGCATCATCAGCTTACAAGGCGATCTTGCCCTATGCGCCGCTGCGTCCGGTGCTCGCCAGCGCGATATTGCTGGGCCTTGTCTACATGCTCGGTACGCGGGAATATCTCGGTCTGGGTGTCTGGTCGCCCAATCCCGACGATGCGACGATCCTTGGCTTTTTCCTTCCCGATCACGTGGATTACTGGAGCTGGGCCTGGAAGGCGCTGTTCACGATCGTCACATTAAGCGCCGGTTTCAAGGGCGGCGAGGTCACACCGCTGTTCTTCATCGGCGCAGGTCTCGGCAGTGCGCTGGCCGGTGTTCTCGGCGCACCGGTCGATCTTTTTGCGGCGCTTGGCTTCGTGGCCGTCTTCGCCGGCGCCACTAATACGCCGCTGGCTTGCATGATCATGGGGATTGAGCTCTTCGGCGCCACCTATTCGGTCTACCTCGCTGTCGCCTGCTTCGTTGCCTATCTGTGCAGTGGCCATTCCAGCATCTACCTGTCGCAGCGCGTCGGCGTTCCGAAAACGGCTGCCGCCAACGATATTCCTCCCGACATCTCGGTTCGCCACATGCGTGACATGCAGACTCAGAGCCTCGGCGATCTCGTCGGAAAGGTCCGTCTACGGTCACTTGCTACCACCGCAACACTCAATGAAAGGCCCGCCGTCGTGACGCAACACAAGCTGCATTCTACCGAAATCGGCATGGTCCGTATCTACATGAAGCCGCGTGAGAAGGCGCCCGGCAAGGGCGGTTGGTTCGGATCGAAGCCTCTTTACCGGGAATTGGTCCTGCAGGCGAAGTCGGCCGGCATCATGAATGCCGTCGCGCACCATACGCATTTTGGCTATTCGAACAGCGGTAAGCTTCAGGACGAGGGCTTCGAGATCCCCAATCCGGATCTGACTATGTGCGTCGAGATGATTGCATCACGCGACCAGCTTGAGGAATTCTGCCGGACCCATGGCGCGCTGCTGAAACACAAGGTGATCGTCTACAAGCACCTGGAACAGTGGGATGTCGTCCATCACGACGTTGAGGCGGCAGAAGCGCTCAAGGTCACGACATCCTGAAGGAGGCGCGATCTTGGTTTATCTGATCGTTTTCCTTGGCGCAGGTATCGGTGGTGTTTTCCGGCACGCCGTCAACATGGGAGCGGCGCGCCTGTTCGGCTTCGGCTTTCCCTACGGCACACTCACCGTCAATGTTGTCGGCTCCGTCGTCATGGGCCTGCTCACGGAATTTTTCGTGTTTCGCTCTGGCCTGCCGCAGGAGTTGCGCCTGTTTCTGACAACCGGGCTACTTGGCGGATTCACCACCTTTTCGACTTTCTCGCTAGATGCCGTTACCCTGTGGGAACGCGGGCAATGGGATGTTGCTGCCGGATATGTCGCTCTTTCGCTGGTCCTGTCGATGGCGGGACTTTTTGTCGGCCTCATGCTGATCCGGATGGCCGGACATGGACAAGCCGCATGAAAATCTTCCTTACAAGCTGGCCGTTCTGGGCCCTCCTTTCGGCCGGCTTTGCAGCCCTGACGGCGATCTTCGCCAAGATCGGCGTCGAAAACGTCAATTCCGACTTCGCCACCTTCATTCGCACCATCGTCATCCTGCTGGCCGCTGGCGCGATGGTCTATATCACCGGAAATTGGCAGGAGCCGTCGACGGTCTCGACCAGAAGCTGGCTATTTCTTGTACTTTCCGGTTTTGCCACGGGCGCATCCTGGATTTGCTACTTCCGGGCGCTGAAGCTTGGTGACGCCGCCCGCGTCGCGCCGATCGACAAGCTGTCCGTGGTGTTCGTGTCCATTTTCGCTGTGCTGTTCCTCGGTGAACGTCTGACCCTGCCGAACTGGCTCGGTGTCGTGATGATCGCGGGAGGAGCCGTGCTCGTCGCCTACAGGGCTTAAGACCGTCAAAAAACTTCAAGGGGGAGGAATGCACGATGTTGAAGGTGTCGTTTTGCATTTAATCGTGAGATTCCAGTCCTAACAGTTTCAGTAAGATAGCCCGGCACTTAATTTGAGACTTGGCATTTAATTTGAGACTCTGGCTTCTCTTTGGCACTTAATGTGAGATTCGCCGCCAGGAAAATATGGCTGTTTACGGCCACGCCTCATTGGATTTGCGAGAGACCGATTGTCGTCAATGGCCTTGCAGCCATGTGATTACAGACACATGCCGCTACCAATGGTCATCAAAGCCCGTCGTGCTGCTTCGACGTGGCTGCAATTCTGTCCTGCGTGCCTCGGTTCTGATCAGCCCCATATTTTCGGAGGCGATGGCGACACGCGACTAGAATCTCCTGGTTTATCCACGGGTGCGGATTACGCGACCGTTGCCCACGTGCCACCGCGGAATTACTGCCTTCGCTCAGCCACGGCTTGTCGGCCAGCATGTCTGCACCTCTTGCGCTTATGACCTGCGGCGGGCGTCCAAGGTGCCGGTGACAATTGAAGCGCAATACTTTGAACAGATAATCAATCGTTCTATCGGTACAGTGGCGAATATCCTTGCGACGAACAATCCGCCGAAATGGCCTTGGCGACGAGATTTGATCGCAGTTCTACCGACTCGGTTTCCAGCCGGATACGCTTGTTCGAGCGCTTCATTCCCGACGACGCCTATCTGGATGAGGGCTTCGTCCTTCCCATTCGGCGGTCAAAGCGGATTATGAAAGATAAAATCGAACCGGCCCGTCAAACTGCAGCTCGCTGATCGTCGTGGTGGCATTCGCCTCTTCTGAGGCTGGCGCCTATTCTCCAAAATTAGGCGGAGAATAGGCGTGCAATCTCCGCACATCTTTTGTGCCAGCCTCCGCATCCCGCGATATCAGGATAAAGCGTCGCGCTCGCCGACAAGCTCTTCTATCGTTTTGTCCAGCATACTTTTCTGAAACCCGTCCAGATCGAGACCTTCAACGACGCTATAGTCACCGTCCTTGCACATCACAGGTACGCCACACACCAGCCCTTCCGGTATGCCATACTGCCCCTGCGATATAACAGCCATCGATGTCCAGCGCCCATCTGTACCACACATCCAATCACGCATCTGATCGATCGCTGCATTGGCGGCAGATGCTGCAGAGGACGCGCCCCGCGCCTCTATGATCGTAGTGCCCCGCCTTGCGACCTCACGGATCAGCACCTCCTTGTACCAATGGTCGTCGCCGATGGTCTCGGATAAGGGCCTGCCGGCAGCCGTTGCGTAGGTCCAGTCGGCAAACATGGTCGGCGAGTGATTGCCCCAGACCACGAGCCTGTCGATGTCGCCGACGCCACAGCCGGCCTTGCGCGCCAGTTGGGTCAACGCCCTGTTGTGATCAAGCCGGATCATCGAGCTGACCTGCCTTGGGTTAAAGTCTGGCGCATTGGCGATCAGGATGGAAGCGTTGGTGTTGGCCGGATTGCCAACGACCAGAATTCTAGCTTGTCGTCCGGCGACCTCGTTGATCGCCCTCCCCTGCACCTTAAAGATCTCTGCATTCGCTGCAAGCAGGTCTCGCCGTTCCATTCCCTTTGACCGCGGCCGGGACCCGACCAAAAACGCTGCGTCGACACCGTCAAACGCTTGCCGAGGATCGTCGGTCGTGACGATGTTGTGCAGCAGCGGAAAGGCGCAGTCTTCCAGTTCCATGACGACGCCGCGTACGGCGTCCTGGGCTTGAGGCAAATCGAGCAGCCGCAGTTCGATCGGCTGCGACTTGCCATAAAGGTCGCCATTCGCCAATCGAAACAGCAGGGAATAGCAGATCTGGCCGGCAGCACCGGTCACGGCGATCTTTTTGGGAGTGGATTGCATTGTCATTATCTTTCCGGAGACGGGATAGGGTTATTTCGAGGGCGTGGTCCAGCCGGCCTTGGCAAAGATCGCCTTGGCCTCGGTGCCCTGAAGGAATTGCGAAAACGCCTTGGCGTCGGCATTCTTGCCTCCGCGCTCGGTCAGCACGATCCCGGTGTCTCGGTAGATGCGATAGTCCGGTTCGACCTCTACGACGTCTGCGAGTTCTGGGTTGGCGACCTGCCAGATATTCCAGATGATCCAGGCATCGAAGGACTTGTCCTCGGTCCAGGCCTTCTTGGCTTCGGCACTGTTGGCGGCAAAGGTCCTGATGTTGGCGCGAAGGGCCTTCACCTTCTCGATGTCACCGGTCCGGCCGGCCATGTCTTCCCAAAGACCGTTCTGCCCGGCACCATTGACGACAAGCACCTTATGGCCGGGTTTGAAGAGATCAGCGAGGCCGGTGATCTTCTCCGGGTTCCCCGGACGCACCAGGATCGCGGATGGGCGCAGGTAGAGCGGCACGACATCAGCGTCCTTGATCTGGCCGTCCATCGCCTTCACGAAATCCGACATCATCGTCTCGGAGCCGCTGAAGATCAGGTCAGAGTTGTCTTTAGCGTTGCTGATCCATTGCGGCGTCGGGCCGGCGGTGACGATCACCTTGTTGCCGGAGCTTTTCTCGAAGGCGGCTGCCGCCTCCTTCATGGCAGGGAATGGTCCACCGGGACCATAGACGTGGATATCGGCGGCAAGCGTTGGTGCTGTCGTGGCGAAAAGCATCGCCGCGCCGGTGATGATGGATTTCAGCATGGTATTTCCTCCGTGTCTGGTTGGAAGGAAACTAGCGGGATCCAGCATCAGTTCCATCGCATAATTTTGCTACGAACATTCGGAAAAATCGATTATAACTCGGAGCAAATTCAAGGCTGCTATCCTCATGACCCTCGACCAGTTGCGCATCTTCGCCGAAGTCGCCCGCCAACAGCATATCACCAAGGCTGCCAAAGCGATGAACATGACGCAGTCGGCCGTCAGTGCTGCGGTCATCGCGCTTGAGGAGCGCCACGGCGTGGCTTTGTTCGACCGGATCGGACGTTCTATCGTCCTAAACCAAACCGGAACGATCTTTCTCGAACATGCACTTCAGGTCTTGGCCGAAGCGAAAGCCGCCGAGTCTGCACTAAGCGACCTGGCGGGACTTTTGCGCGGGGAATTGTCGGTTATGGCGAGCCAGACTGTTGGCGCCTATTGGCTGCCCTCCAGGCTAGCGAAGTTTCACACACGCTATCCTGGTCTCGGTCTCGACGTCGGGATCGGCAATACCGAGGCGGTAGGCGACGCGGTTGAGGCAGGGCGGGTTGAGCTCGGCGTTGTAGAGGGCGCGGTCGACAGACCGGCCTTGTCGTCGCGCATGATCGCCACGGATGAGATGATCCTCGTCGTGTCGCCAACTCATCCATGGGCCAAAGGCAAAAAGCTCGGAAAGGCCGATTTTGAAGACGCGACATGGGTTCTTCGCGAACCCGGATCGGGAACACGGCTCGCCTTCGAGACGATGATGACGAAAGAGAAATTGAAGCTGCAGGCGTTGAACGTTGCAATTGTCCTGCCCGGAAACGAGGCCGTGCTCGGCGCAGTCGAGGCCGGCATGGGGGCAACACTGACATCGCGAAGTGCTGCCCAGACCGAACTCAACAGCGGCCTGCTGGTCGAGGCCAATGCTTCTCCGCTTCCGCGCCCATTCTTCCTGCTCCGGCATAAGGAGCGGTATCGCTCCAAGGCGGCCGATGCGTTCGAAGCCCTGTTGTCGGAATAGACACGATGACCTATCGCGGACCTGATACGCTCTGGCACGAGCATCGACGCGAGGAGCGGTTGGCCGCGCTTGACAGCGCGCATATGCAGCCATTGAACGCCTTCCGGGAGCACCTTCAGCTTAACTCCGACCGGGATATGCCGAACTTCGATCCCTACGATGGCGGTATCAGCGCAAGACTGCTGATCCTTTTGGAGACGCCTGGACCAAGTCCGGTTGAACGCGGCCAGCGTTTCGTTTCGATCGATAACCCGACCGGCACGGCGAAGAACCTGCGCAAGGCACTGACTGGCGCAGGGATATCGCGCCGAGACATCGTTCTGTGGAATACGGTCCCGTGGGTCCGCGCAACCCGAAGCTCGATCGTGGCCAGCGAGCGGCGCGAGGGCATCATGGGACTTGCAGGCCTCCTGCCGCTGCTGCCGAACCTACGTGTCGCCATCCTGGCGGGCGCGGTGGCGAGCGGTGCTGAAGGGGTATTGGTGGATGCCGGCCTCGAGGTGATCCTCTGCCCCCATCCGAGTCCGACGCTGATCAATACCTCGCCGACGCTGCGCGACCGCCTTCACGCGGCTTTCGAAGTTGCCGCCGCAAAACTCGATCGATCGAAAACGGCGATCGAAATATCCTGAACTATACGTTGGAACTGATCGATGTACCCACGTATTTTCTCCTCAACGATCAGGAGAAATTCGATGCACAAGATTGTTGCCTTCAAGAAGCCGGTAGCGCCAGCTCCGGATGTTCCTATGCAAGGCCATGTCATACGGAACTTTACGCCAAATTGGTTCGCGACCACGATGGGCACCGGCATCCTTTCGGTCGCTCTCGCACAGTTTCCTGGGCATCCGTGGCTTTTCGCGATCGGTCAGGCGCTTTGGCTCTTCAATATCCTGTTGTTTGCCATCTGCACAACGCTCTACACTGCACGCTGGCTGCTCTATTCTCATGAGGCAAGCCGCGTCTTCTCGCATTCTGTCGTGTCGATGTTTTTTGGCTGCATCCCGATGGGACTGGCCACGATTATAAATGGCTTCCTGATCTATGGCATCCCGCATATCGGCGACACGGCGGTGGCAATCGCAACGACGCTGTGGTGGATCGACGTCACACTGTCGCTGGCCTGCGGTCTTGCAATCCCGTTCATGATGTTCACGCGCCAATCGCACTCGATCGACCAAATGACGGCGGTATGGCTGCTGCCGATCGTGGCGAGCGAGGTGGCGGCCGTCAGCGGTGGCCTGCTTTTGCCCCACATCGCCGACGCTCAAACGCAGTTGACGGTGCTGATGACCAGCCTGGTGCTATGGGCCTGCTCGGTTCCGCTGGCCATGAGCGTGCTTGTGATCCTTTTCCTGCGCATGGCGGTCCACAAGCTTCCGCATGTCAACATGGCCGCCTCGAGTTGGCTGGCTCTCGGCCCGATCGGAACCGGTGCCCTTGGTCTTCTCGTCATGAGCCAGACCGGACCCGCCGTGTTGTCGGCGAATGGATTGGCGAGCGTTGCTCCGGCCTTCGGTGGCGCCAGCTTCCTCGGCGCGATCCTCCTGTGGGGCTACGGCATCTGGTGGCTGGCGACTGCTGTCCTGATCACCCTGCGCTACCTTCGCGAGGGCCTGCCATTCAATATCGGCTGGTGGGGCTATACCTTCCCGCTTGGCGTGTTTGCCGTCGCCACGCTTCGTCTCTCAACGATGGTGCCGATGTCGTCTATCGCAATCCTTGGCGCGGTTCTTGTTATAGCACTTGTCTGCATGTGGCTGCTGGTCGCGGCCAAGACGATCAAGGGCACTCTCGACCGCTCGCTCTTCGTCTCGCCCTGCCTCAAGGCCGACTGATGATCGAAACACTCCGGCAGTGCTCATGGCGGAGTGTTTTTTTGTAACCGAACAGGAGAAGACATGACGTTTCGTATGATGGCCGTGATCGTCGGCATTGCCTTAGGATGCGTGACATCGGCCGAGGCCGAACCCGTGCAGGATTTGATGACCCCGGCCGTATTCCAGGACAGCTTCGTTGGGCAGAAGACCGCTCCAGTCACGCTGGTCGTCTATTCCTCCCCAACCTGCAGCCACTGCGTCGACTTCCATGAACGAGACCTGCCGAAACTGCTGGATACATATGTCGCATCGGGTAAGTTGAAGATCGCGTACCGGCCCTTCGTGCGAAACTCGGTGGATGCCGTCATCTTCATGCTGGCGAATGCGCGGGGCCGAGACAAATTCGACGAGACGGTATCGTCCTTCATGACGAAATTCGATGAGATTGCCGGCGCCGCCAATGCCGAGGATGCATTGCGCGAGATCGCCGGTAGCATGGGCATCGACCGCACGGGTTTCGATCGCGCTGTCGCCGATCAGGCCTATCTCGACAAGCTCAATGCTGCGACAACCGAAGCGAACAAAAAATTCGGAGTCGCCGGCACGCCATCGTTTTTCGTCAACGGCCAACAGGTTCGGATTAAAATGAGTTTCAACGAGGTCGCCAAAGCAGTCATGAAAGCCACCGCCAGCCTGGAGTGAAACCAAAATCTGAGAGTGGCGGAATTCCCTGTAGGAAGTTTTCCTACGATCGACCAGGCTGGTTTTCCTCTGAAAAGACAGACGACTGGGCGCCGTCGTCGAACGGCTTAGAATGTCTGCTTTTTCGCCCTGTTCCAACCGGCCGTTCATTCTCCATACCGCAATCCGCTGCGAGTATCGTCCTTCAGACATCGTTCACAGGCAGATTGGATCCAACGCGCGTGATCCTCTTGGCGGCATATGAACAAGCCGTATTTCGGCACGCCTCGAGTCACCATCCGCGTTCCGTCGTTCTTCGCGCAGACCGGCATAGCACCGCGCGTGCCAACCGCTCACGCCGACGTGAGAACAAATACGGATGAGCAGTGGAATAAACGGCGACCCACAGCGTTCTTATCCACTAAAGCCAAAAGGATTCCGCCATGCGCGTTTACAGTTTCATACTTGTTGCCAGTTTTGCCATTGTGGGAAGTGCAACTGCTGAGCAGTTCCACGACCACCAACCGGCGATGAGCATGGAGGATAGCGGCCCTTCAACTGCGTTCTCCAAAAGCATGAAAGTGGCCATGGACAAAATGCATACCGGCATGATGGCGGTACCCGAAACAGGCAATCCAGACTACGATTTTCTGGCGCAAATGATCCCGCATCACCAAGGCGCCATCGACATGGCCAAGGCAGTGTTGCTCACCACCCAAGATCCGCAAATCCGAAACCTCGCCCAGTCGATCATCACAGAGCAGGCTTACGAAATTCAGTTGATGAATTCGATGCTCACACAACAGCGCGGCTCCGTCGCCGCCAACCCGGAGACTTCGAAATGAAACGTTCCGCAGCCCTGCTGATCGCCTTGATGGCGAGCACGCCAGCCTTTGCCCTGCCCGAATCCAAGGACCGGGTCTATGCTGCTGACCAGAACAGCAACACCGTATCTGTCATCGATCCATCGACCAACACGCTTCTCGGCCTGATCAAGCTCGGCGACCCACGCCCGAATGTCTTGAGCCCGCTTTACAAGGGTGAGGTCAACGTCCACGGCCTTGGCTTCTCGCCGGATCACCGTACCATCGTCGCCGTCTCGACGGTGACCAATTCCGTGACCTTCATCGATACCGCGACAAACAAGATCAAAGGTGTCGCCTATATCGGCCGCAACCCGCACGAGGCCTTCTTCACGCCGGATGGCAAACACGTCTGGGCAACCGTGCGTGGCGAGGATTACCTTTCGGTCATTGATGCGAAGACATTCAAGGAGACCGATCGCATCAAGACCGAGAGCGGTCCCGGCATGACGATCTTTACGCTAGACGGCAAGCGCGCCTTTGTGGCCAACAGCTTCAATCCGGTCGTTCAGGTGTTCGATGTCGCGTCGAAAAAGCTGCTTGCATCCATTCCGGTGGTATCGCCATTCTCGCCGTTCATTCAGGTGACGCCAGATGGAAAGGAAGCCTGGCTAACCCACAAGGATGTCGGCAAGGTGACGCGAATTGATACCAAGACATTGAAAGTCAAGGGCGTGATCGATAGCGGTCCGATCACCAACCATCTGGCGTTCGCCGACACATCCGCCGGAACTCTGGCTTATGTGACCATCGGCGGCGAGAACGTCGTGAAAGTCTACACGCTGGACGACGAGGCTAAGCTGATAGCCACCATTCCCGTCGGCGCCTTGCCGCACGGTGTCTGGGGTTCGGGCGACGGCAGCCGCGTCTTTGTTGGCCTCGAAAATGGCGACGCGGTGGACGTGATCGACACTCAGAAGAATGAGAAGATCGCCCATATCCCCTCCGGCCAGGCCCCACAAGCGCTGATCTACGTTCCGGATGCGGTCCCAACAGGCGATGGCCGCCAAAACCTTGAATCACGCAAGGACATGCCGGAGAACATCACACTCATGCTGAAGCCTGCCGCAGATGCGCAAGGCGGCGGAATGGTCGTCTCGCGCAATCTTGGCCTGATCGATATCGTAGATCTCAGCGTTTCGAAATTGAAGCCGGACACGGCCTATGCCCTGTTGTTCGAAGGTCAGCCGGAACCGATCGTGGCGTTCAAGACGGATGCCAAAGGTGCCGCGACGGCATCTGCCACCAGTCCGACCCGCTCCATCGTTAAACCGGGCGAAGCCTCCAAGACACCTAAGGTTATCCTCGTTGAGGGAACAGAACCGTCCGCAAATGCGGTCTTGCAGAGCAACTAACAGTTTGACTACCTGTTATGGGCAACCCCAAACCAAGCTGACTGCGGCGTTCTTACAATGCCGCAGTCATTTTTGACACCGCACTGAGATTGACCGGATTCAAATCATTCCTTGATAGATCGCAGTTGCGATCGGAAGGAGCTTTGCCCGATCGACCGAGGCGGATACCGCGAAATCGAACCCCTGATCCACCCAGACAAAACTGGACACGCCGTTTTTCTCTTCAAACGTGAACGCTGTCTGCGCTGATTGGCCGGCGCGTAGATAAACGGCCAGCCTCTCGCCTTTGTCATCCTCGTACATGAGTTGTGCAGCCGCAGCGCCACCGCCCGGAAGGACGCGTCCGCCGAGCAGCTTATACCCGAATGCCGAAAGGTTCGGTGGCGTCAGTGCCCGGCCGGATCGCTTCGACAGCCATGTGACCAGATGTGCCTCGTCATCCGCTCCAACTTCGACCGGATGGGCTACTTCGACCACGAAGGTCCGATAGGCGTCAGATGCATTCGCGGCAAAACCCGCCTCGGACAATCGCGCTGCGTTGATTTGCACGCCTTCAGGCTTTAGCCACCAGCCACCGGCCAGGCCTATTCCCAGGAAGATGCAAGCGGTCATGGCGGAGCGATACCAGACTTGTCTTCGCAAAGCTGCGTTGGACTGAAGGTTGGCGATGCGCAGCCGCGCTGGAATGGGCTCTGCGAATTTTTCAGACAGCCGCACACGTAAGGCTTCCCGGTCCGCAAGCTGTTGCGTGACCCTTGCGCTCACTTCAGGATGACCAGCAAGATAGGCGTCGACAAGCGCCTGACGGTCAGGCGGTAGCTTTCCGTCGATGTAAGCCTGAAGATCATCTTCGCCGATCGGCGAACCGGTGTTCATCATTTTACCCTTCGCAAGGTCACGGGCGTCTTGTTGTCGAGAATGGATCGGAATTTCTGCCTGGCGCGCGACAGCCGCGACATCACGGTTCCGACCGGAACACCAATGACGGCGGCAGCCTGCTCATAGGACAGATCCTCGACGCCAACCAGAAGCAGAAGCGATTTTTGATCGTCGGAAAGCCTATCGAGCGCTTCGAGTATATCGCGTACGGCGATACCATGATCCTGTTCGGCGGGTGATCCGGGGAGCGTGACGGTATCGAGCTCGTGGTGTGGCCCCCGTCGCTGGGATTGGCGTCCAGCCGAAATGTGCAGGTTTCGCATGATGGTAAACAGCCATGCCCGCAGGTCGCCATCGGTCCGACGCAGATACCAGCGTGATATCGCACGCTCGAGGCAATCCTGCACGAGATCGTCGGCGCGGTTGTGATCGCGCAGAAGCGCGAAGGCATAGCGTCGCAATGCCGGTATTTCCGCCTCCAGTCGCATCGCCATTGTCGACATCATCAGCCCTTCGGATCGGTGGCCATACCGGGGATGCTGGCATGGCCACCATTCGGCTTACTTTGCAGGCGGGTTAACCTGCCAGATTTCGTCGACAAGTTTTCCGTCACGATAGGTCATGATATAGAGAACGGGAACCTTGTTCTTGCCGGCAAAGACAACATTTGCTGCAACGGTCGCGCCCTTAGGATTGGCTGCCTCCCAGACTTCGCCGACTGTGGCGGTCTGTTCGCCCTGTGCCGTCGAGAATTTGGTCCAGACTTCAGCTATCGCCTTTTCCGACGCATATGTGCCGTCGAGCGGACCACCAATCCAGGCAAGGGAAGGATCCTTACCGTAGTCCTTGGTGATTGTCGCGACATCGCCCTTGGCGATTGCTTCGATACGGGTTTTGGCCATGTCCATGGCAGGACCAGCAAAGGCTGCACCGGTGCACATGAGAAAAGCGAGCGGCAGAGCCATCAGAGCTGTTTTGCGCATAGTATAATCTCCTTGTTGAAATGACAGGAGAGAGACGCTGGCAATCACGCGTTATTCCACCCGGCAGCAAAATAATTTTTTCCTCGCTCACCGCGCTCAAGGATATTGAACTCCCTTTGGCTGGTAGAACGGATTCCAAGGGCGAAGTTCTACAGGAGGATGTGTCGTACGTAGGCCTAATGGCTGAGAAACACGGGCAAACTTGTGTGATCCATC
The DNA here is from genome assembly GCF_001422245.1 of Rhizobium sp. Leaf262. Taxonomy (GTDB): domain Bacteria; phylum Pseudomonadota; class Alphaproteobacteria; order Rhizobiales; family Rhizobiaceae; genus Agrobacterium. The sequence goes on along the minus strand of NZ_LMMM01000008.1, from coordinate 27,911 downwards.
ACTGTCTTCGTGGCCCCGCCAAAGACGGTCTCGAGGAATAGGCCATGACGGTAGGCGCCCATCAAAAGCGTATCCGCGCCGCCCCTATTGGCCTTCTCCAGAAAATCGTCGGCGTTTTTCGCCACGGAGGTCTGCAGCCGCCCTGTCCCGCTGACATGCAATGTCTGAAAGAACGCAACCGCCTCTGAGATGTCGTTCTCGTGTGCTGCGATAATTATCAACGTATCAGCAGCGCGGAGCCAAGCTCTGGCCTTTTGAAGGCAAGAACGTATTCCGTCATCGTCCCTCCAGAAAATGGCGATTGAGCGGCCGAAAGAAACCGGAGTGCCGTTAGTATCCGGCGTAAAAACCACCAGCCTATGGTGATCGAAGAGCGCCGCATGCAGGGCATCGCCGCCGTCCATCGATTGCGGGTGGGCGATGGTCACAAGATCGGCTGATCCAAGATGTTTGCGGACACCGTCTTCTTCTCCACCATCAGCTTCCACCCACTCGACCTTGGCGCCAGCCGGCGACGGTTCACGCCCTGCCGACCACTCCTCGAAGATCTTTCTGACCTCGTTCCGTCGCTGAAAGGCCGTGCCCTCATCGCGGATCCGCATTTCCTGCATGTCGACTTCCTCTACACTGCCTCCGATCTTGGCGGGATCGACGCAAACATGGAGCGCCGTGATTGTTGATCCCGGTTCGACCGCTGATGCAGCGTCGGCGATGAGCAGGCTGGAAAGGGCTGTTTTAGGATGTGGGATGAGTGCAACAACGTGCATGGTTTTCCTCCTGGTTCAGGTTTCCTGCGACGCAGCTTCCGCGTCTTTTTGTTCGTGGCTCCGAACAAGCGATACCATCATCGCCGTGCCGTCGTCTCCCATCGCCTCCAAACATCCTCCAGCCAGAATACGCGATCATCCTCGGGCAGAACCGGGGTGCCACGCGTACCAGACCTGCCATATCGGGAGGCAAAGTGGGTTCGACATCGGATCTGCTCTAGGCTCGGTAAGCGACGAGGATAGCGCCGCAGGCAATCAGGCAGACGCCAAGCCAATTGGGAAGCGACAGACGCTCCCCTAGAAAGAGTACGGCGAAGATTGCGACGAAGACGACACTGAGCTTGTCGATCGGCGCAACGCGTGCGGCATCACCGGGTTTCAACGCCCGGAAATAGCAGATCCACGACGCGCCGGTTGCCAGGCCTGATAGAACAAGGAATACCCAGCTACGGCCGGACACCGTACCCGGCGATTGTCAATTTCCGGTGACATAGACCATCATCCCGGCGGCCGCCAGAATGACGATCGTGCGAATGAAAGTCGCGAAATCGGAATTGACGTTTTCGACCCCGACTTTTGCGAAGATAGCCGTCATTGCCGCAAAGCCAGCCGATAATAGCGCCCAGAAGGGCCAGCCGAGAAAAATACTTTTCATGCCGTTTGACCTCCAGCCATACCACGCACCAGCACCATGCCAGCGAACATTGCAATGAATGCCAGGATGACAGAAGCGCTGGCGTAGAGGATGGCGGCGCTAGCCTCTCCCCTTTCCCAAAGCCCTACAGCATCCAGCGAAAACGTCGAGAAGGTCGTAAAACCGCCAAGAATGCCGGTTGTCAAAAACAACCGCAGTTCTTGCGGCAGCCCGATGTGCGCTACCGCGGCGCCAAGCCCAAACCTGTCAATCTTCCAACATGTCGTCTCCGGCGGCCGGGTCAGTATCCACGGCGCTACCCTGTTTACTCAAGAGACCAGCGTCTTCCAGCGCCTCGATGTTTGGCAGGTCCCGCAAGGTCTCCATGCCAAAGGCCGAGAGGAAATATGGCGTCGTGACATAGGTATATGGCGCGCCCGGCGTGGGGCTCCGTGGGCCGGAGCCGATAAAACCTGCACCACGCAAACCGCCGATCGTATCGCGGCTGACTTCCTTGCCAAATAACTTTGACAACTCACCGCGCGTGATCGGCTGGAAATATCCGACAGCTATCAGCACCATCGCCTCAAATTCAGACAACGCCGCCACACCGCCTCGCGTAGGCGCGAACGAAGCGCGGATCGTCTCGGCAAACCTTGGTCGGGTCCGGTGTTGCCACCCGCCTGCGACCGAGATCAGTTCATAAGGGCGATCTCGCAGCTCTCCGACCAAGTCGTCGATCAGCAGATCGACGCTGCAGTCTTTGCCGACCACCCGCGCCAGAGTCTCGCGGCTGACCGGCTCGGCGGACGCAAAAATGACCGCCTCGACGCGCATCATCCATTCCCGCCAGCGCATTTCCGACGGCAAGTCCAGTAGCTCGCGATCATACAGGAGCTCTTGCTTGCGTCCTCCGGCTTGACGGCGGGGTTTAGCTGCGCTCGCTCCTGCCATTGTCACAATCCAAATATTCGGAAGGAGGACCGGCCCGAGAGCTCGCGTATCGCCTCAAAGCCTTCGAGCCGCTCGAACAGCCGGTTTGCCGCCCATCGTGACAGGCTGGCCCCGGCTGCCGAAGCGGATACAGCGTCTTCGTTCAACAGCCGACGGATGACTGGTTCAGCTCCTCTGGTCCTGACTTTGGCTGCGATGGCCAACAAGCGGCTAGCGCGGCGATCGATCTCCGCAGCGGAACGCAGTGCCAGTTCGGCGCCATCGACAATCGCCATGCAGATTGCTTTCGAATAGGCTGACTCACCCGGCTTCACGCGACCCCGGCCACCGATGGTGCGGAAAGCTGGGCCAAAGCGCTCGGGTAGCAACAGGGGAACCGGTTGCGACCAGTTCAGCTTCTGAGCCAGCACCATCTCGCCAAGACCAAGTGCCAACACTTCTGTGTCCGGGCGAGCCGCAGAAATCGCCATTATAAGGTCCGCCACCGCGAAAGGTGCCGAACGTCCGGATTGGATGGCAGAATCGACAAGATCTGGGACCAAGGCAAGATCGTCGTCCCAACGGATCGATAGAAGCGTGGCCAATTCCTTAGTAAACGATGTGCCCGCCATGCCGATCCGGCGGGACAGCATTCGTGTGGCCAAAAACAGCTTCCCGGCAGGACCGGGATCACCGTCCACGGGCGTCAACAAAACGGCGTCCCGCAGCGCGGGCTCTTCCTCGTTGCGACCGAGCATCCTGGCCGCGACGGCGGCTGACTTGAGAGCAAGACGATCGCGCCAGCAGCCTATCCATGGTGTATCCGAACGGATTAAATCGTCGAGTGATTTCAGCGCGATACCTGCGGCAAAAGCAGCATCCCGCTCGTCAATGTCACGGCCACGCGCCAGCGCCCAGCTTGGGAGGTAGCCGGTCCATGTGGAGGTTGCAGAGAACGAAGATGTGATCGAATCCATACGCAGCAGCATAAATCAGATGTGCAGTTTGTGCTACTTTTTCGTTATAAACCGCACAGCCTATCGCGAAGATAAAACGTCCGATAATCTTGCATTATCGGACATATTGTTCTTTATATAGAGAATGACCCAAATCATCGAGCAGAACAGCGAAATTAACGTCGAGGAGACCTCAGCGCCGTCTCTCAGAACAGCCTCCGGCGGTGATGTTTCCGCGCGGGAGGTGTCTGGCGATAGCCCCCTCCCCTCTCTCGTCGGCGAGGACCAGACGCCCGCCCATCTTGCAAGCCTTGCTGATCGCGCCCGGGGTTATGTCGAAGCCGCGAGTTCCGCCAATACCCGCAAGGCTTACGCTTCGGACTGGAAGCATTTTGCCGCTTGGTGCCGGCGGTCCAATCTGGGCCCCCTCCCCCCGCATCCACAAACCGTCGGGCTCTATATCACCGCCTGCGCCTCCGGCACGGCTGAGCGGGGTACAAAAGCCAACTCTGTCTCAACCATCGAACGACGCCTCTCCTCCCTCAGCTGGAACTATGCCCAGCGTGGCATCTCGCTCGATCGCAAGGACCGGCATATCGCCACCGTGATGGCCGGCATCCGCAACAGCCACGCCAAGCCACCTATCCAGAAGGAAGCAGTCATGGCTGAGGATATCATCGCCATGGTCGAGACGCTCGATCGCGGCTCTCTGCGCGGCCTGCGGGATCGGGCCATGTTGCTCATCGGCTTTGCTGGAGGGCTTAGGCGCTCCGAGATCGTCGGCCTCGATCTGAAGGCCGACCAGACTGAGGACGGTCGCGGTTGGATCGAGATCCTCGACAAGGGTATGCTCCTCACCCTGCGCGGTAAAACCGGCTGGCGAGAGGTCGAGGTCGGTCGCGGCTCGGCCGATGCGACCTGCCCGGTCGCCGCAATCGAGACCTGGATCAAGTTCGCCAAGCTGGCTCATGGCCCTCTGTTTCGCCGGGTCACCGGGCAAGGGAAAGCAGTTGGGTCAGAACGGCTGAACGACAAGGAGGTCGCTCGGCTTGTGAAGCGGGCCGCGATGGCCGCAGGCGTCCGCGGCGATCTCAGCGAAATTGAACGCGCCTTCAAGTTCTCCGGCCATTCCCTTCGCGCGGGCTTGGCCTCTTCCGCTGAAGTCGATGAGCGTTACGTCCAGAAACAGCTTGGGCACGCATCAGCAGAGATGACACGTAGATATCAGCGCCGGCGGGATCGCTTCCGCGTGAATCTGACCAAGGCATCAGGGCTTTAGGTGGCCCCTCCCCCACTCCGGAGTGAAATCGTAAGAGGAGATTTCAATGTCGGATTTCTCACTTAGCGCTTCAATTGAAATCGGGAGCTAAAAGCCACAGCGGATGCCGCGTCCGAAATCGGCCGCAGCAGGCTCAATATGGGTAATTTGGTGAGATCGTAAACCATTGAAATCATGGTAAATGATTTGTTAAACGGACGCCAGTGGATATTTGGTGTCCGTCAGATGGTACGGTTCTGGGTTACGCTTCTAACCATCGATAAGTACCTCTTATCGATTCTTATGCGTACGTTCTAATTGTACGGTTTGGTAGCCTATGATATAGTCGCGCCGATAATGAATTCGGAGCTCACAATGGCCCAGACCAGCTACAAAATCAGTGAGGCTCGCAAGAATTTTGCGGAAGTCCTCGAGCGTGCCAACCAAGGCGAGGAAATTGTCATTATGCGCGGCAACGAGATCTATGCCCGCATTGGACCCGCCATTGATGGTAATAAGCGTCCCTTTGGCCTTTTGCGCCATCGTGGCCTTCCCGACGACCTGTTCGACACTGTTGATGCCGAGCAGGCTGCGATCGACGCAGGCGACTGGAACGACGAGACCGGTGTCTGGCAGGACAAGCCTGGCGAAACAGCGCAATGAAGATTCTGCTTGATAGTCATGCGATCTACTGGTGGGCAATCGGCAGCGAAAGGCTTTCTGCACGGGCGCGCGCGCTGATCGAGGACAAGACGAATGTCGTCCTCGTCAGCGCCGTTTCGTTCTATGAGCTGGATAACAAGATGCGGCTGAACAAGCTCGACCTGAAGCCACAGGAGTTGCGGGCAGCCGTGACAGCCAGTGGCCTACAGACTCTCGCCATAACCGATCTGCATGCCGAATTGGCAGCAAGCTTCGACTGGGGCCATCGCGATCCCTGGGATCGCATTCTTGCGGCGCAGACAAGACTGGAACACTGCACGCTGATCTCAACGGATGTCGTGTTCGACACTGTGCTGCACGAACGGATCTGGTGAGGCAGGGATGAAAGTGTTTGTCGAGATAGCAGAGGCCGCAGAACGGCTTGAGGATTTGATTGAGCTGACGCTACTCGGTGATGAGATCCTGATTTGTAGAGACGGGACGCCGACTGCCACCTTGACACCGATCGAGAAAAAAGAAGAGTCGATGGACAGGTTCATGGCTCTTGCAGCAGAAGGTCGCAAGAACGTTCCAGTCGGAGCCACATCCAACCACGACGACTTTGATGATGAGCATGGATTGCTAATATGAGTGGTCTTGATCGCCGCTTGCGTGAACTCGACACGATTGCTGCAGTCCTGCCGCTCGAGCGTCGGGATGAACTTGCGGAGCTTTTGACCGATCAAGATATCGAGACGCTTCGCCATCTGGTCAATGAGGGCATGGGTGCCAACACGCTGCGGGCACTGACGTCAGACCTTGCTTATTTGCAGGCTTGGTCGCTCGCGGCAACCGGAGCCTCGCTCCCCTGGCCGGCACCTGAAGCTCTTCTGCTCAAATTCGTTGCCCATCATCTGTGGGATCCCGAAAAGCGCATCAGCGATCTGGGTCACGGGATGCCGCAAAATGTCGATCGTCTTCTGCGCGAGCAACGGTTTCTCAAGTCCGTCGGCCCTCACGCACCCGATACGGTCCGCAGGCGGTTGGCAAGTTGGTCGACGCTGACGAAATGGCGCGGCTACCAAGGGGTATTCTCCTCCCCTGCCCTCAAGCAGGCGATACGCCTGGCTGTCCGTGCCACGCCGCGTCCGCGAAAACGCAAAAGCGCTAAGGCTGTGACCGGTGACGTCCTAGCAAAGCTCCTTGCGACCTGCGGCTCCGATAGCCTGCGCGACGTCCGTGACCGGGCAATTTTGATGGTGGCGTTTGCCTCCGGTGGTCGTCGGCGCAGCGAAATCGCTGGGCTGCGCAAAGAACAGTTGACCGTCGAGGTGTCGATTGCAGTCGACAACGCCCCTCCCCTCCCCTCGCTTTCCATTCATCTCGGCCGGACAAAAACGTCCGGAAGTGAAAACGACGACGTTGTTTATCTAACGGGGCGGCCCGTCGATGCATTGAATGCATGGATGACGGCCGCGCGCATCGATAGCGGAAGCATTTTCCGCAAGATCGATCGCTGGGGAAATCTGTCCAAACATGCGCTGGAACCGGGCGCCATCAACGCGATCCTGAAACAGCGTGTGGTTATGGCCGGCCTGGAACCGGGGGAGTTTTCTGCGCACGGCCTGCGATCCGGATATCTGACGGAGGCCGCGAACCGGGGCATTCCCCTCCCCGAGGCTATGGAGCAATCACGCCATCGTTCCGTTCAGCAAGCATCGAGCTATTACAACCATGCCACACGGCGCAGCGGTCGAGCGGCAAGAATGCTGTGACGGAAAGGCTCGGAACTTAGTCCATGACAATCCTGTTCAAAACAACGATGACTGAAGACCAGGCGTTTGCAAAGATCGAGCAAGCGCTGAATACCGGTCGCGAATACGACGGCTATTTCAGTGTCGCGGACGATGACGGCGAGATGCCTTTGTCGTGGGGACCCTCGATGAGCGGCGAAGAGTTTCTTGCGAACGTCAGAGAAATGCTCGAAGTGACATGGAAAGCAGCCCGGTTTTGGGTTGTCTATGACCGTCGTGAGGATCGTGGAGATCCTGATGCCATCGCGATGCGCAATGCAGCATTTCGTATCACACGCGGCTATAACGGCGTCATCGTCGCTTCGTTAAGTCTCCTGGGACGCAAAGACGCTTTGCAAGATCTCGAACTGGTTTTCGTCTGTTTCAGAGAAGATTTCCAACGTCGAAACTTTAGAATTCGCTTTGAGAACAAACCCATTACATCTCCGTGATGGCCAATCGATTTTGCGCCAACACTGGATATCGCAGCTGGCGCAAAATTTCCCTATCCTGCGACGTTGCAAAAGGCAGGAAAACAAGTGCCGCTTTAATTGGGTGTGATTAAGCGTACAGAAATAAACCCGTCAACGTGAGAAATAACAAGGCGTTGTCGTGCGTATCGGCATAAGGACCCCCAGCCGGTTCACAATCAGGGACTCCGTCACATGAAGATTTTGATGGTGAGCGTCTCCGGCGGCTGGCGCGGCAGACGTAAGATGCAGCGCAGGTACGACGAAGATTTGGCCTTGTCTCTATGCGCTGTTTGCCGAATCGCTTCGTAAAGCGCCCCAAAAAGTTTACTGCGGTAAACTCGATATACGCCTTAGTTTTCCTGTTAACTTTCGGTTAACTTTGTTTTCCTTGCCAGACTCGTAGAATCGGGTCTAAATGCGGTTACTTTGCTCGTGTGAGCTTGAAAACGCATTTAAGGTTTTTCGCGATGAATATCGCTCATATCGATAAAACGGCAATTTCTGACGTCGATCAACTTATCATTGGTCAGGCGCAAGAGCTGTCGGAAAAATTGAAGCAGCATCGCTTGGAGATGTATCCTCCACGGGCGATGAAGGACCTGCGCGAGTTTCAGCTTGCAGAGGCTGCACGTTTTGTTGGAGTAACAAGTGGCTACCTGAAGAACCTGTCCCTCGAAGGCAAAGGCCCGCAGCCCCAGGTTACCGCCTCCGGTCGCCGGTCTTATACGGCGGCGCAGATGGAAGCGATGCGTCATTTCCTAGAGCACAGCGGCAGAGCCGGAACACATTATGTCCCTCACCGTCGTAACGGCGAGAAGCTACAAGTAATCGCGGTCGTCAACTTTAAGGGTGGTAGCGGCAAGACAACAAGTGCCGCACACTTGGCGCAGTATCTCGCGTTGTCCGGTCATCGCGTGCTCGCCGTCGATCTCGATCCGCAGGCCTCCCTCTCCGCAATCCATGGTTTGCAGCCTGAGTTCGATGTGCATGAGAACGAGACCCTTTATGGCGCCATCCGCTATGACGAACAGCAGCGCCCGCTAAGCGAGATCATTCGCAAGACCAATTTCCCCAACCTCGATCTTGTGCCTGGAAATCTTGAACTGATGGAGTTTGAACACGATACCCCACGTATTCTAGCCCAAGGCAAAGGCAAGGACTACGGACGGATTTTCTTCGCTCGTCTCGATGAGGCTCTATCGTCCGTGGCATACGATTACGACGTGGTGATTATCGACTGCCCTCCCCAGCTTGGCTTTCTGACGATGAGCGCGATCTGTGCAGCGACTGCGGTCTTGATTACAGTTCACCCGCAGATGCTGGACGTGATGTCTATGTGCCAGTTCCTGCAGATGCTGGGCGACATTCTCAGCACGCTTAAGAATGTCGGCGGTAACATGAATCTGGACTGGCTCCGGTATCTTGTCACTCGATACGATCCGCAAGATGGGCCACAGACGCAGATGGTGGCGTTCATGCGTTCCATGTTCAAAAACCATGTTCTACTGAACCCCATGTTGCGAAGTGTCGCGATCTCAGACGCCGCGATGACGAACCAGACGCTTTACGAAGTTGAGCGTGCCGCATTCACCCGTTCAACATACGACCGGGCTATCGAAGCAATGGACGCGGTAAATGCTGAAGTGCTGGATTTGATATACAAAGCATGGGGCCGCAACTGATGTGTATTGAGTTTACCGCAGTAAACTTTTGGCAGGGAGCGCACCATGGCTCGTAAAAATATCTTGTCTGGAATTATGAATGAAGACAAGCAGACCAGCCCTGACGGTATCGAGGAAAAGCCTCAAGAGAGCTTCCGCACGACCACGCGCGGAATGGGTGCTCTTGGTGCCGTAACCAGAAGCATTGACGAACTCGCAGCGCGCGCAGATGCCGCACAGGAGATCGAGAGACGTCTGGCCGAGGGTGAGACTGTAATCAAGCTCGATACGGGGTTGATCGATAGCTCGTTCGTCACGGATCGCGTTGCGATGGACGAAGCGGAATTTCAAGAACTTGTCGAAGCTATACGCGCCCGAGGTCAGGACACCCCCATATTGGTTCGTCCGCACCCCACAAGGGCAGGACACTATCAGACCGTATTTGGTCACCGCCGCGTTCGAGCCGCCCGCGAGATCGGAATTCCTGTTCGTGCCGTCGTCAAGGCGCTGGAAGACCGTGATCACGTCATTGCCCAAGGACAAGAGAATTCGCAGCGATCCGACTTGTCTTTCATCGAGAAAGCGATGTTTGCACACAATCTGGAAACAGGCGGTTTCGGACGAGACACTATCATGTTGGCGCTTGGAGCTGACAAGACAACAATCTCTAAGATGCTGTCTGCTATCGAGCGATTCCCTGCCGATATTCTCGACACTGTGAAGGCGGCGAGGGCACCAGGCCGCGACCGTTGGTATTCTCTTGGTGGGGCGGTGTCAGAAGACGCCATGGCTGACAAGGTACGGTCTGTTCTTCGCGAACCTGATTTTGTCGCTTCTGCTCCCGATGCTCGTTTTGATATGTTGGAGCGTTTGGTCCCTAGAGAAAAGTTTACCGCAGTAAACTCAGGAGCCAAATCGCCGGTCCAAACGTGGGAAAGCGAAAGAAGCTTGGTTCGAGCATCTATCAAAGGCGACGGGAAGCGCGTGACTATCGCTCTGAAGTCTCCCAAAAATTCGGACCAGGCCGCCGCGTTCGGCGCCTATCTCGCCAATAATCTCGACAAGCTCTACGAGGCTTTCGAAAACGATCAACAGCAAAGTGGAGACTGAACCGCAAAAGAAAAAGGCCCCCAAACGGTAAACCGTGGAAGCCCTTCTCGATCTCTAGCAAGTAAGAGAATCGCATTTCCTCGAATCACAGTCAAGAGTCTTTGGCATCGTTTGGGTGAGCAATTTTCTTTGCCTTTTGGAAGGTGAAAGAAGTGCAGACAGGAAGTGTGACGACGCCCTTTGGGCGGCGGCCAATGACGCTCGACTTGGTGAAGCGGCAAGTGGCCACGAATGATATCAAGGCGGGCAAAACAGTTGAGAAATGGAAAGTCTTCCGTGATGCTTCGGAAGCGAGAGAAGAGCTCGGCTTGCAGTCGAACAGCCTGGCTGTGCTCGACGCGCTTCTGAGCTTCTACCCGGAAAACGAATTGTGCCAGGATGCGCAGCTCGTCGTGTTTCCGTCAAACGCGCAACTGATCCTTCGAGCCCACGGCATGGCAGGCGCTACGCTGCGTCGACATCTCGCGCTTCTGGTCGATGCTGGCCTGATTGTCCGCAAGGATAGTGCCAACGGCAAGCGTTATGCGAGGAAGAACGGTGCTGGCGAGATCGAGAACGCGTTTGGCTTCGACCTCTCGCCAATCCTTGCCCGGTCTGAAGAGCTTGCTGTCATCGCGCAGAAAGTTGTTGCGGCTCGTTCCGCCTTCCGTAAGGCGAAAGAGAACCTGACAATCTGCCGCCGGGATGTCCGCAAGCTCATTACTGCGGCAATAGAGGAGGGGGCTGACGGCGACTGGATGGCAATCGAGGCTATGTACATCGACCTCGTTGCCCGCATTCCACGCTCACCAACCATCGCTGACGTCGCAAGTATCCTCGATGAACTCGAACTTCTGCGCGAGGAAATCCTTAATATGTTGGATACGCAGTCAAATTCAGAATTTAATAGCACCAATGATGCTCATATTGAGCAGCACATACAGAATTCAAAATCCGAATCCTTCAATGAACTTGAACCTAGCTCTAAAAACGAGCAGGGCGAAAAGCCGAGCAAGAGACGCCAACCTCAAACTGAGACGCTGAAGGCCTTTCCTTTAGGTGTTGTGCTGAAGGCATGCCCTCAGATTGTCGACTATGGTCCAGCCGGTACTGTGGGTGGTTGGCGAGATCTGATGTCGGCCGCGGTTGTGGTGAGGTCGATGCTGGGGGTCAGCCCGTCGGCCTATCAGGAGGCGTGTGAAACGATGGGGCCGGAAAATGCAGCGGTTGCGATCGCCTGTATCCTGGAGAGGGCAGGGCACATCAATTCCGCCGGCGGATATCTGCGTGATCTCACCAACCGGGCAGCACGTGGGGAGTTTTCGCTCGGACCGATGGTAATGGCACTGCTGAGGTTGAACGGGGAAGCCGAAAAGCGGTCGGCTTGATGATCATTGACAAAAGCGAGTTCGATCACCATAACTACCCCAATGGGTTATAATCACTATGCAGACAGTTGCTGAAACATCGCTCTTCGTCAAACAGGCAACGGCTCTGTTCACGGACGACGAGCGCAGGGATCTGATCGATTTTCTGGCGACCAATCCTCAGGCTGGTAATGAGATACCGGGTGCAGGTGGTGTCCGTAGCTGAGATCTGCGGCCAAGGGTAAAGGCAAACGGGGTGGCGCCCGCGTTATCTATGACTGGTACGGCGACGATGCGCCCATCTATGCGCTTCTCGTTTACGGAAAGAACGAAAAGACGGATTTGACGCTGGAAGAGGCCAAGGTGGTTGCTGTGTTCGCAAAGGCGATCAAAGCGACGTACAGGAGCAAACCATGAGCGAGAGGACAAAATTAGGTGAGGATTTGATTCAGGCTATGACCGAAGCTCTGGGTCATGCGCAGGGTAGGGACCCTGCGGGCATGCGTGTCACTGCCGTTGATCTGGAAACTGTTGATGCGAAGGCGATCCGCCAAAAGCTGCATCTGACGCAAGATGAAATGGCTGCTTTGCTTGGGACAAGCCCATCAGGATACAAAAAGTGGGAGCAGGGGGCTCGTCAGCCATCAGGTGCTGCTCGAACACTTCTGCGTGTGATGGAGAAGGAGCCCGAGGCAGTGCTGCGAGCGCTGTCCGGTTGATCAATGCGTTCGCTAACGTATCGAAACACTGTTAATCGCGATAAACTTTTCAGACCCCAGGTGATCTTTCCTCATGTCTCAATATACGCCAGAGTTGGGCAGCAGCTATTGCCTTGGCACCTTTCATAACACAGATGTACGACCACGATTGTAGGGAATCTGCATTCGGAACATCGGGCGACGATCTGGTGGCTTCGCCCAAAATATTATAGTTTCATATAGTATTTATACCATAAAATAGGCCCATTATTGCAGCGTTCCCAGAGTGATCTTCCGCACCAGGGCATAAGCAGTCTCGCCGGGAAGGCGGGCTATATAGCTTTTGAGGCTGTCGTCATCATCGTAAGCCGAGAACCACGTCAGAACATAGACTTTCCCGTCATGCCACCAGGCCTCTCCCACAAGAGAACCCGCGCCATCACCAGGTGCGGAAGTCACCGAAAACACGAACTTCTGCACTGTAATGCCGTTGCCGGAAGAACGATCATCGGCCTTGTTTGAGACCAGCTCCAGCTCGGGCATCTGTGCCGCTTCCATACTGAATCGACGGAGTGCATTTTCCGGCCCCACCTTTGCGAGATCCGGCTTTTGCGGCATATCGCTTTCGCCGAGCCATACTATGGAGCTCGCCAACCCATCCTTTTTCTGCATCAGATGCAATTCGCGCTGCCCCTCACCCTTGCGGCCATCGAAATCGTTGAAGGTAACGCGGAACACATCGGGAGTACGGATGGTTTTCAGTCGGCCGCTGAGCGTCAGCGTAACTGGCACAGCGCTATCGCCATAACCATCCGGCTTGCCATCCGTGAATGCCATATCGGAAATAATACGGTTGAAGACATCTCCTGTGTTGCCTATGCGCTCGTTGATGGTCGCATCATCGGCAGCATCGGCCAGCGGGATGAAGAAATGATGGTTGAGCACGGTATTTCCGCGCGTGCGGCAATCGCTCAAGACCCCCTCCTGCGGCTTGCCCTGCTTGTCGAGACTCAAGGATAGAATCTGCGCGTGGGTCTCATTGAGATTGAGGTCGTCGATTGTCTGAACTAAGTAGCCGTCGCGACGCAGCGTGTTGTTGCAAAGCCTGAGCGCCGACCCCCCCACGCGCAAGCGATAGGCCATGACGGTCGCCGTGATATCGACACCGGCAGACGGCAAAACGTATTTCCCGACAATCGTTATGTTGCCAAGCCCGGCACTATCGCCTTTCACAGTTGTAGTTTGGATCTTCGCATCTTTCGGAAAGACTGTCGTATAGCCCAGATTCGCAGCCCCGAAATCCATCGTTCTGCTGACCCAGCCAGCAGCCTCAGCTTGCTCCGAGGTCCATTTTGTGGCACGAACAGCATCGTTCTCGGCAACTCCTGATTGCGCATTCGCTGCGCTGCCGGTCACAACCAGAATGCAGCAGGCACGCATGGTGCGGCCCATCATCGTCCGTAACATGTCGATCTCCTTCATGCCGGACAATATGATCAGGGGTGCAAAGCGTGACAACCCTGATGGAGGAAAAATGTCATCAGACGCAGTTCCCGGCGAACGTATGGACATTCCGACTTCCGAAAGAACAATCTGTAAATCGGCAGGGGGTCCCGATGCTGATACGCATGATAACGCCTTTTATTTCTCACGTTGACGGGGTCATTCCTGTACGCTTAATCACACCTTGTCACTCCCGTAGAAGTCGAGTGACGATTTGCGGTGAGTGCGGGCGAAAATGGTAGATCTTCCCGTCGATCGACAAGTGAAGCATGTGCGCAAATGGATCGTCGAGCAGAACGCCGTCTCCGATCGAGACCGGACTGCCCCTATCTACCGATGTCGCTGTGAGCGAATAAGTCAGGGGTTTGCCGGTTTCCACTGCCACCGCGGTAAGAAAGGCGGATAGGGCGTGCTCCTGTTCATCCGCCGTTGCAGCGCTCACCACCGACTGCCAAAGCTGGACAAGATCCTGTTCCGGAAGCACGTCCTTCAGCCAGCGCAGTCTTTCAGCGCTGAGGCGCACCCGGCAATCCGCAAGTGCCACGCTAGCAAAGGATCCCGTCTGAAGCGCCGCTTCAGCGGCACATGTGGTGTCTCGATAGTCTATCCAGATGCGCTGGGCATTGCGGAAACGCTCCTGCTGAGATGCTTCCAGTGCCGGCAGCAAACCGGACCAGGCCTGATTGAGTTCATCGTCTATCGTCTCGTATGACCTTGCGAGACAATCGAGCATTTGGCTTGTAACCCCACCGGACCGTTCCATGCAGCTGCTTGCAATAAGGGCCTTGGTTTCCCGAGCCGCCGATGGCATGGCCGACAAGAGAACGGCGGCGAATGGGACCAGCCTGTTCCCACACCCCCACTTGCCGCGCGCTGTCTCGGCTCCCATACTCCATTGCGAGAACATTGCTTACGTCCTTTCCCTGAAGCTACAGTACTATATGCTTGCTTCCATCGTCCTTGGGCAATGTGGCAGGAACAGGAATGATCGGGAACCCAACAACCGCGAAAAGAATTTGGCTCGGAAACTTCGGCGGGCTGGCCAGAAAATCCATCCTGATCCTGGTAGCACAACTCTGCTGCGCGGCCCCCCTCCTCGCACAACAGTCCGCTTTGGCGCACAACGATCCAGACGCTACATGGCCGGCGTTCATTCGCTCCCCGAAAGACCTGACTGGTCTGCCTCCTGCGCGCCAGAAGGAAAAGCTTGACCGGCTAGGCGCAGCTTTTATCAAAGATCCCGCATCGGTCAGCGACGCTCTCGAAGCGGAGATCGGCGGGCGGGCGGCACTGCGCACCTACCTGTATGTAATGCTCCAGCAGGGGCGCCATGACGACATCGCTGAACAGGTCCGCAACGTCCTGCATGCCGGCCAGCTCGGCCGTCCTTTTGCCGATATACTCAACACGGCCGAACATCAGGATGGATCCATTTGGTTCCCGCTTGCCGAGCAGGCCGGCTTCTTCCTTGGAGGAGTGGCTGCGGTTCTGGACGGCAAAAGCGACGAAAGCGCCAGCTCGCGGGGCACCTCTGACTGGTTTGGGGCAGACGACGCTAGACAAGACCTGCGGTTCTTGGCGGAGAAGCTTGACATGCATCCGCCAGTAGGGAACGAAACCGCTGCGGACTGGCTGCTCAATGCACTGACCAATTCGCGCAGCGGACTTTCCCGTCCTGCAGCTCAATGGTTCGAGAAGGGGTTCAGACAATCATATCGGTGAGGAAGTGAGGTGCCCATGCTAGAAGAACACGGCCTCATCGCTCCATAAAGCCAGCAAGTGTCGGTTCTTTATCTCTCAGGTTGACCAGTTGGCGGGCACAAAGAAAGAGATCGCCGAGATGGAGGCCGCCATCGCCAACTGAATTTGCCGCTGGGTGGGGCTATGCCGGAGCCTCGACCGCCATTCGCACGGGCACCAGACTTTGCGCTGGCGTTGTGGCGTCAGCGCACCTCGGAAGCAGTCGTCACGCGGCTGTCGGACGCCTTGCTGCCTGAAACTGGCTGACTGGCGGTTACGACAGATGAACAACTCAGATTTCTGCCGAACATATGCGGTTTTATGCCTTGTGCTGCTGTTTGTCGTGACCTTGCTACGGCCGCCCTGTGCTCAGCGAAGAATGACTTTGTCGGTACCGGAGCAATACCTCCTATAGAGGAAAATGCACGCGGTATTGACAAGCTTTCGACACTCTAGCTTCACTATCTGACGATTGGAGGCAATATGAACAGAATTATTATGGCCCTTATTGGGGTACTGGTGACGGTCACGCCGACGTTTGCACAGGACTACGCCTGGCAGAATTTCGCTGCTCAGGACGCCATGAACACGCTACACCATCAGTTGCTGAGGCAAACCATCGAGGGCTCGCAGTCGCAGGGTGGCTCCGCGCCCACACTCGCTGCCTCCGAAACCGTAACCACCTATTCCACATCGCGCCCAGTCAGCGCCAAGGCACAGCGGCAATTCCTCGATTTTATTAAGGAGCGCTCTGGGAAAGAGGCAGAACGAGCTGTGGCCGGCATTTTCGCGCAACGCGTCCCGCAGGATATGTGGGCCGAGCTTGTCGCTGCCGACGGACTGGAGCCGGGCGATGCTGTCGATGCGATGGTGTCCTACTTCGCCCTGAACTGGGTCATCGCTAATCAGCAGCCGGATGCAGAATTCTCGCTTGCCGGCGTGCAACGACAGGTACGCGCCGCCATGCAAGGCGATCCTGCTTTCCAGGCACTCGACGATGCGGGTCGACAGGAATTTGCCGAAGTATTGATGATGAATTTCCTCCTGCAACAAGCGGTACTGTCGGATGCCTATGTCCGTGGTGATGCTCAGATGATGCAGCAGCTGGCAGATGCCGCAGTAGCACGCTTCAAATCGGAAATGGGCATTGACCTACTTGCGCTCAAGCCAACGCCGGCAGGCTTGGTTGCCAGCGCGCCCTAACCGCCATTATAGCGTTCTTGAAGGCAGCTCCAGCCAGCATTCTGATCGCCATCTGTCGTTTGGCACTTAATCGTAAGAATGTGGCCATTCATCCAAGGTTTGGCATTTAAAATGAGACTAGCGTGACGTGAATCTCGGTCCGGGATGACGATATAGCTAGACAACCTTCTGTAATCGTTGAGATTTGCAAAGGCATCGCAAGCGAGATGTTCACAATGAGTATCGTGACAAATCTCAAATTATGTGCAGCGCTAAGTATATGATTTTGTTTGAATCCGTGTCTCGCGATTAAATGCCAAACGACACTTTTGCCGCGTTGCAAAAGTAGGAAGTTTGCGCCGAAGGTGAAGTCCGGGTTCAGCCCAACGCGCTCAGTGAGCTTGGTTTAGCTCACGCCGCCCGGTTCTGTAGGTAGAGGCCTCGAAAAAACACAGCCATGTTTGGCCACCAGAAAGTAAACTCATCTGTTTCCCACGCGGCCAAAGGATCGTCATCGGATTGGCTGAAAAAAGCCTTGCAGACACGTGGCGACGGACCTTGGCGATAGTCCAGCAGAACAGCCTGGCTACCGGCACATGCGATAGCGATCAGGCGTGGATCAAGCTTGCTACAATCCAACCTGCCGAGATCGAGATCCTCCCATTTCACCGTCAGAAGATCACGTAGAGGTGCGACATTCTCCAGCGCCAGATATTGATGGGTTGATTGGGGAATGGGCACAATATCATCGTTCTGTGGGTTGTTCCTGTCTCCCCAATGAAGAGTATCCACCCAACCGCCGTTAAAATGTTTGTAGACGTCACGCCACGGCATTGGCAGGCGAATTCCCAGTCGGGCTTCCTGCGTGGCAATCTGTGCCTCGGTCAGTCTTCCGCTCTCTTTGACGCCAACCCGTCTTACCCAGATACGGTTCTTTATCAGTTCGGGATCCGTCTCGTTCTCCATCACCGTGTGCTGGTTCAGGTGCCAGGTAAATATGTTGTCCACATCCACACCCGTAACCGGCTGTTTCAACCGCTTTTTCTCGCGGCGTGTATCAGGATTAACGGGGCTCCAGTGGAGGGCCGACTCGTCATCGACCTTGCGCTCCTCCAGCATCCTCAGAAAAAGCCGCTCGGTTTCAATTTCCTCTGAAGTGGGCGAAGAAGATGCAGGTTTCGTCATTCTCCGTAAACCTTTTCGCAAAAGCCGCTAGGGCCGGCGAAACTGGCCGACCTCTGCGAACATTTCTCCAGATCACGATAGCTCAGCGGATATCTCTGATTTCAAGCTCTTACTCGGAGGTTGCCTGAATATCCACCTTGTCGAGCAAGCCCATGGGATCTTCAGAGGCAGCAACCAAATCCAGAAGGCCGAGACCGTTTGCGCCGGTGGCTTTGACGGTCACGATCAGTGTTCCAGGAGTGCTGACGAAGCGAACCAGTGCTTCCACTGCACTCTGGAGTTTTGGCTGTTCGGCCGCAATCTGCTGCAACATCATGCTGGCCACCATTGTTAAAGTACCGCGCACCTGATCTTCGGTCATTTCATTCTGCAGAGCATAGAGTTTGATCGCCTTGGCCATCATACCCTCGTCCCTGATTGTCAGTTTCACTTCACGACCCGCGAGCCCGAAGAGGGCGGCCTGAGCACGGCCGACATCGAACGCGAAGAACTCTTCTGTAAACCCGCTGACCAATCCGGAAAGATTGACACTGCCGATATCCTTGCTGCGGAGAGAGATTTCCCTGATGAGCAGGTTCTTGTTCGGCTCATCCCATCCGGCAGAGAGAGCATAAGACAGGGCGAGAGATTCAAGCCCCAGTTTACGCGCTTCAATGAAAACTTCCTCCGATGAATCCACCGGGATGGGAACAGAAAGCTCGTCCTGTCTGATCTCAATATCGGTCGGGATACCATTGTAGGGCTTTGTCAGCCCCATCTCGAAATTTTTGAGCTTGAACTGAACTCTCTCGGGCATATCCCCTGTGATTTCTTCTGTCTTTTCCGGGGTGGCGACATCGACATTGATACCACCGACACGCACCCTGCCCAGTTCCGGCATCAGGCGCGTAAAAGCGAATGTTTCGATCTGCGTATCGTCTAGTCCGATGATCTGTGAAAGACCATCAATCGTTGAGCTCCAGTCAAACCCATTGAGGCTTGCCTCGCCCACTTCGATCGTGTCGTCACCACTCTTCATTGACAGGCCATAAAGGCCAAGACTAAGCTTGCGGCTCTCCATCTGCATGTCGATGCGATCGATGCCGCCAATGACACGCTTGCCAGCCGACCCCTCACTTTCGTTCGGCACGTCTGCTTTTAACCCCAGCAACTGCATGTTGCTCTTGCCAATCATGTCAAGGACCGACAGACTTTTGGCAAAAATTGCCTGACGCTCCTGCGGCGAAGGTTCGTGAGTGGTTTCGAGTGTCGTGAGTGTTTTCAGGGTGTCCAACAGCGGCTCTGCTGGCATGCGCGCCGTGAAACCATCACTGCGGATCTCGTCGTAGCTGAAACGACCGTCGCCCTCAGAGAAGGAAATATTTTTAACCGAGAGAGGACCATAGACCGGCTTTGCTTCCTTGTCTTGAGGACCTGCTTTTTCAGTGTACAGCCTTGCTATATAAGCCGCATCGAAATCCTGGCCGACTATGGCACCGGTTGAGACGATCATATGCTTTTTTTGGGTCTCGCCGGCACTGGTCGGCAATTCCATCTCGATGTCGTAGCTGGCATTGTCCACCGAGTATTTGGCGATCCGCCCATCGGCAATGTCTGAGAGCGTGACGTTCCTGTAAACGGTTTTCTGCTCGGTGCTGGCAATGGATTGCGTAACTGTCATCTCAGGTGTGAATATACGCGTCGCCGCGAAGCGCTCGATGTGTTTGGCGAGAGATTCGGAACCACCATCGCCTGGTTCGTCCGAGCGCAAGGCTTCTTCAAAGGAAGCATTCTCAATGCGCGCATGCGCCACCGAGAGTGTCCCCGTTGGCACATCGATAGCGACTTCATTGATATCAAGGGCACCGTCCAGAAAAGGAAATTTGGGACGTCCATCGATCGCCGCGATTTTTATCATTTTGCCGTCGGCCAGAGGTAATGTCATGTCGCGGACATGAACCTGGCCAAGAAAATCGACCTCGACGGAACGGGCCGTTGCTCCGCGGCTGGAAAGAAGTTCGCTGACCTTTGCCTCGTAGTAGGTTTTGCCCCCGACAACACCAGTGGCAGCAACAGTGATAATTGCAGCTGTCGCCCATAGAGCCTTGCGTCGGCCCGTGCCGGCTTTTCTATCTGATTGGTCCACGAATTTGGTCCCCTGCACGAATTGAATCTGTCCGCCTTTTAGGCGCGAAAGTTGCCAGGCAAGAGGTGCCCAGCGGCCAGCGGAAGTTTTGCAACATGATCCGGTTGTTTGCTCAAGCAAATCGATGGGTGTCCCGTCGGATTTGCAGACGAAAATCGATGTGTTGTTTACCAAGAGATCAAACGGTTTCAAGATGGGCTTCGCCTGCGGCTCGAAAGCGAATTATTGTCTGAGGTTATGACTGTTTGAAAGGAGCAAACGTGTTCGACTCGCATTTGCGACATTGATATCGACTGGTCTAATTCTATCTTGGCGTGGCGGCGGGGGGACCCTTCGCATCCTCGATCTTTGTAAGTGGACGAAGCTTGTGGTGTGATGCCTACCCTCCTGGATCGTCCTCCGGTTGATTAATATGCTCGTTAACGATCGAAACACCTCAAGCTGCGATAAAGGTTTCAGATCCCAGTTGATCTTTTCTCATGTCTCAATATACGCCAGAGTTGGGCAACAGCCATTGACCTAGCGCCTTTTAAACGAATGTAAGACCACGATTGCAGGGAGATTTTGATGCCGTTTTTCAAGAAGTTTATGGCCGCTACCGCGCTAGTTTTCGTTTTGCAAAATTCGCTCGCAGTCGGGTTTGTGGCTCGTTCGGCATTTTCACAGACTGCTTCGGAAGCGGCGGTATCTGAAGAGGTCACAGCCAAGCTGAACACCTATGTTGGGTTCTTGAACCGGACGCTCAGAGCATCAGAGTCGTTGGAGAGGTACGACAGTTGGGTGGATATGAAAAAAGGGCCCACTGGCAAAGAGAGGATCATCTACGGTCTCTACTCGCTTTACGATGTCCGAGATGAAGCTTCTGCCGTGGTCGCCGCTACGCAGGCAGCCCCCAAGATGCCAGAGCTTGATGCTGCAATGGCCGCCTATGTCGAGACGTACCAGCAGCTTGCGCCCGTCATTGAGCGCGCCAACAAATATTACGAGAGACAGGACTACAAGAGCGATAAGATGGAGGCCGGTAAGGGCTTCCATAAAGAGATAGCTGCGCTTGCTCCCTTATTTGAGGAGCGCCGCAACACGGTAGATACTGCGCTCCGCACGGAGAAGGTGAAAGCGGATCTGGCGTCACTGGCCGCGCTGGAACAAAGCGAGGGTAAAAAGTCGCACTGGCATGTCCGCAACGTGATGTTTCGTGCAGAAGCGGTGATGGATCTGATGCCGACAAACGATCGTCCAGTCGTGAAGATGACCGACTTCAAGCAAGCACTGGATGAATATTCGGGCGCTGTGCGGGAGTTCGATGATTACGCGCTGGAGCATCCCGATTCGTTCCACGTTTTTGAATCGCAGCCTGCGTCACTTTTATCGAAGCTGCGTGATTTCGACGAGAAGCTGGAGAAGGCAAAAGGCGACGCTCGCAAAGGGGCTGGCGAGGATATGCAGTGGCTGGTGTCAACCTACAATACGATGGTGAGCACGGCCGAGACGGCCACAACGTTTGCCAAGGACTAGGTCCAGTCGGCTTGAACGTGGGATTTTGGCCAACTTGACGAACAAAAGTAGAATATGGATTTTGATGATCGAAGGTGCCGGTGTTTGCGTCGCAAATATCAGGCGCAATACCGAAATTTAATCGCGATATTTGCAACAGGCTATGGTCTACGTTCGTGGTGTCAGCCAACCTGTGAAGAACTAGGGCCAGCCAGTCCGTGGCTCTGAACGATAGGAGAGACCAATGACGCACGGCTTCCGTAAAAGCATATTATTTCCGATTACTCTGATGTTAGCTGGTATCGCCGCGTTTTTTTTCTTCCTTTTTATGACGGGGCATGATCCCGACGAAAAGCCGCTGACATTGATCCATTGGATTATCGGCGGAGCGCTGATCGGTCCAGGTTTTGGCTACCTCATCCAATGGAGGCGGGACAGGGACCGATCCAAGCTATAGGCAACTCACAGCGTTGGCGGCCCTCGCCATTATCCTGATTTTTGCAGATTTGCGAAAGTCAGTATAACACTTCAAACAAACTCGGGGTTTTCGCAACAACGACAAATTACCAATATGATCGAGGCTGACTGTGGCGAGATTCTTGAGAAGAACGCTCATTCTCGTATCTGTAATCGGCCTCTGCGCCTTGATAGCCTTCCATGCTGCCCACTGGTGGGCCTTGGGCGCTCACGACAGCTGAGACTTTTTTCAACGTCCGCCGAGCCACGTTCCGCTTCTTCACAATCCAGAGCCTATGGCTGTTCTGGTTCGAGTGCTTTGATCACGAATGGGTTTCGTTTGTAGCGAAGGCGTATTCGAGATTCATCCGTCTCGAGGCTATCGCAACGCAGTCGTTGCACCGCTGCTTCGATTTCTCTGGCACGCGGACCATTATATGGGTCTTCTCCCGCCCAATGCTCACATTGAGCACGACGGTCCAGAAATGCTTCGACATCGTGAGGCAGTTGGACCGTCGCAGACGCCAGGACGGCTGTTACCCAGAACGCAAGTATCATCATGTCCTCCCTGGCATCCTCACTTTTCGATAATCCTATCATCGGTGTGAGCTGTTGAGAGCAACCAACCGACCGGTAGATGCTCAGGCTGTGACCCGCGTGTCGCTCCAATCAAGGGATCGACCATCGGCGGATCGGATAACCAGTCGTGCGATTGGCCTGCCGGTTTCTTGCTCTACCAGTGATGAGCGTTCCTCGTCCTCGGTGAACAGGAAATCTTCGCCCCACTGGCGGAGTGCAACGATGACAGGGAACAGACCGCGTCCCTTCTCGGTAAGGATATATTCGCGGTAGGCAGTTCCATCAGATGCTGGTGCGGTCTCAAATATTCCTCGCCTTACCAGATCACGAAGCCGAGTGGCCAATACACCCCTGCTGATGCCGAGCCCGTTCTGGAACTCACCAAAACGGCGCTTACCATCGAAAGCATCGCGGATGATCAGGAGCGACCACCAGTCTCCGATTGCATCAAGAGAACGCGCCACCGGGCAACCGGAATTCCACAGGCTTACACGTTTCACCATCGGTACAGGTCTCCATCTTTAACAATCTGGTTCTATCTTAGAACTAGAAATGCGTTGAGCCAAGTGGTCTTGGAGTGCACCAAAAATACGATCACAAGGGCCACCAAATGAAAGAGAAGATAGACTATGCCGCGCAAGGAACGCGGGAGCAGGGATTGTCTGGACTACAGACCCTGATTGTTGCGGCTGCAGCCGGTCTCAGCGTAGCGAACATCTATTACGCACAGCCCTTGCTTGACCTGATGGCCCATGATCTTGGAATACCGCCAGCCACGGTCGGCCTCATCGTGATGTTGACGCAGGTCGGTTATGGGTTGGGGTTGATCTTCATCGTGCCGATTGGCGATCTCATCGACCGCCGTAAGCTCATCATCGCTCAGGGATTGTTGTTGGGGATCGCTCTTGTGATTGTCGGGGCAGCGGAAACGAACGCGATGTTGTTGGCAGGCATGAGTGCGGTCGGCTTGTCGGCAGTTCTCGTACAGACACTTGTCGCTCAGGCGGCGGCCTTAGCCACTCCGGCCCAGCGGGGTAGGGTCGTGGGCACGGTTACCAGCGGAATCGTAACAGGCATTCTTGCTGCGCGATCATTTGCAGGAACAATTGCAGATATCGGCGGATGGCGCTCGGTGTATTTGACATCTGCATTTATCACACTCGTGATGGTCGTCGTTCTCATGGCGATGCTGCCGCGCCAATCTGCGAAACGGACCGTGGAGACGTATGCCCATGCTCTACTCTCTATTCCAACCATGTTTCTCCGGGAGCGGAGCTTGCTGTATCGAGGCGTGCTTGCACTTTTGATCTTTGCTGCCTTCAGCACGTTCTGGACCGCGCTTGTCCTTCCGCTCAGCGCCCCGCCATTTTCCTATTCACACACGAGGATAGGGCTGTTTGGCCTGGTTGGGCTGGCGGGAGCGATTGCCGCAACATGCGCAGGAAGACTTGCGGATGGAGGTCACGGCCGATGGACAACGGGGTGTTCTCTAGCGATCTTGCTGTCATCCTGGGGACTGATCGCTCTCCTTCCGGTCTCAATGGTGAGGCTGGTCGTGGGCGTCGTCTTGATGGACCTGGCGGTACAGGCCGTTCACGTCACCAATCTCAGCGCCACCGTGGCTTTCAACCCGCAAAAGAGCGGACGCTTGGTTGGAGGCTACATGGTGTTCTACTCGGTTGGTAGCGCCGTCGGCGCTATTGCTGCCACGACAACCTACGCGCGGTTCGGCTGGATGGGGATTTCTCTCCTCGGGGCCACGTTCAGTGCAATTGCCTTGGCATTGTGGATCACAAGCGAGATATCAGCTAGGATCAATGAAGCGTAATCGGTTCGCGTCGCATTCGCATGGTTTCATCACCGGTATTCCCCCGGAACGCGCGAACGGCACGGCGCGATTCCGTTTGCGAAATGAACACGGGTCATTCAGCGGCTTTATCCCAGCGCTCTAAAGATCGCATGGCGGTGTTTTGCCAAGTCCGGTGACAGGTCACGCGCAAGCAGATCGTATCAATATTTCGAATCGGTATCGACGAACCGATTCAAAACTGTCGTTGGACATCCGCAGGCAGATTTTCGATTCTGCCGGGATGAGTACACAGCACAACCATGTTTATATCGAACGAATTGATGCCCCCCGAAACATGGCGCGGTACTACGTGCTGGACATGACATCCACGCTGTTTGGAGACGTGTGTCTCACGCGGACCTGGGGCAGGATTGGCTGCCGGGGCCAATGCAAGACGCAGCACTTCGCGCGAGGGGAGGACGCGTTGATCGTGTTTCTTGACATTTTGCGACGAAAGACTATCCGGGGCTACCGGGCGCCGGCCCTTATAAATGGCCCGGTTCGGTAGGGGAGGGGAGAGCGGACGGCCCATGCTCGGACTTCGAATGATGGGAGATCATCCAGCGCGCCGGGGGCAGCCGCAGTGCATGTTCGGAAAGCACGCACCCCGTGCCAGCGATGTTCTATTCATGTTCTCATCATCAAATGAGTCAAGACGGTTCTTAATATCGGTTGATTGAAAGCATGATGTAATTTTATCTAGCGTTCAACCGGAGGTGATAATGGAAGAATTGAGGAACGCGCTCAAAGCGCTCAGGCTGGCGCATGATTTAGTTCGTGCTGTGGATCGGGGCATGCTCACATATCTGATTGAGGTAGCAGTCCAGCAAGCTGAGTACGACATCGAACAAGAAGAGAAAAAGCAGGCGCGACATTGAACGAGATCGAAAGCGGATCACAACGAAAGCGCCGCATATGGCCGTGGCTGGTGTTGTTCGCCGTTACACTTCTGGCAATTTATGGCTACCGACAGGCCGTCCTTGCCTGGGAAGATATGGCCAGAACGTGGCGAGACCTCGTGCAGCTATTTTGGTGGATTATTCCAGATCGGCAGCCGTGAAACCAAAACAAAACCCGCCAGGTCGGCGGGCGAAGTTGAGGATGACGCGCGTACTGAATACATTTCGCGCTTGGTGTCGAAACTGCACGGCAAAAGTGAATGCCTGGTAAATTTCTGGTAGCAAGAAACCTGCTGGGTCAGATGGATTTCTTGTTATTTCGCGCTGCTGGCGCGCAGACACCTATCTTTCCGACCGGCTTCGGTTTGGGCCCCAGTCCCGCAAGGTCAAACAGCCGCGCCCGTAACATGACAAGATGGGGCTGAATGCGCTTCAGTTTACAGGCATCGCGCCGGTCGTGCCGCATTTTGCAAACTTGCCTTTGGCATCCTTGCACTGAGCAGCCTTTTTCTTGACTGGCTCGCACTTGATGAATTTTCCCTTTGTATCTCTGCACTGTTCAGCACTTGCAGGAGCGGCGGCAAAAGACGTCAGGGCTGCGCAGACGAGTATGGATTTCCACATTGATCTCTTCTCCAGGTCACAATTGACCTGAGACGACGTTACATCAAGCGCAAGACGGACGCCATATTCCTGTCTTTTCCGCCACATGACAATTATTAAGGCTAAGAGCGCTTCGTACATTGCGACAACAGCCTCTGGATTGATCAAAACCGGAGACTCCGATTTTGTAGACTGCGTGAAGCTGATGAGTTTGACCATTCGTCTTCCTCTCAAGGTTGACCCATGCCAGTCGTGACATGGGCACGGCACGAAGCTTGGAGCAAGGCGGAGAGGCCCTAATGTTAGTTCGTCGAGGCAGAAAGGCGAGGCGGTGTGCCAACTCCCTGAATCAGTGCTGCAGGTGACAGTTTTTCACGCGATATCTCTGTTCGTCCCCGACATAATCGCGGCTGTCCCCAGCGAGCCTTTTTTACATTGATCCGGATTTTAGCGGCCAAATAATATTTCAGGGAGGGTTTGTTCTGGGGTCGGGGGCATTGTTGAAGAAAAGTTTGATCTATCTTCAAATGTATATCTGAGATTTGCGATAACAAAAAAAGTTTATAAAAGCGTCAAATATTTTTATATACATGTTTTTATTTCCCATTATCTATGATTAAAAATCAGAAAGTTATCGATCTTGAAGTTTATTATCCAATTTATACTTATAGTTGGATATACTGTAATTTGACACGTTTCTATATATACATGATTATAGGGTTGTTCAATACGATCAGTGCTGAACGTTGTTTCAACTTTTCAGGAGGCACAATTGGCCAACCTTTCTTTGACTGCCCGCGGTTCTCAGGCGTCTACCGCTCTCTACACCACTCTCAATCTCGGCGCCGAGGTCGCCACGCGACTTGAGGACGCCGCTGTCCACATCATCGAGATCGGGCGCCGCTCCACAGAACAGACTTTCGAGCGCGGCGATCGCTTGCAGCAGGCTGCAGCGCTCGTGCCGGAAGGCGCGTTCGATACATGGGTCGACAAACGTTGCGGCATCAAAGCCCGAAGTGCTCGCAACTATATGGCGGTTTTCCGCAATCTGTCCGACTACCGCGATGAGCTCGTTGATCTCTCGATCGGATCAACCGTTCTCTTCCATTTGAGTGCTGCAAGCGCAGATCAGATTCAAGAAGCCATCGCTTTCGCTAACGACAACGGCGGTCTGAAAGTGGCGGATGTCAAATCCATTCTCGAGGGTGGCAAAAGGGACGATGACGGGCAAGATGGTCCTGAAGCCCAACTGTTCTCAACCGGCGGCGCAAGCGGTCTGAAGGCCCTTATCGCCCAGAAGACACGCACCGGCTTGAAGGCGTTCATTGCGCATGTCCATGACATCCTGGAGATCATCCGCGCGGCGCTTGCCAAAAAACGGGTCATCAAGGAAGCGCTGTCGCGATCTGTCCAGGAACTCGCCCGTGTTGCACGGCAGGAGCTGGAAAGTCTGGCCCTCTTCATTGAGGCCGATCTCGAGTTCGGTCGCAATACGCGACTGGCGGCCTTCCCGGCTGGTAGCGAGTGGGCCCATGTCACAAAGACGCTTTTCATTCTCGGAAGCATCGAGGACTGGCCGAAGGCTGCGCTGGTCAAGGCGTGGCTGGAAACCGAAGTGGTGCCGGTTCTGGAATGGAGCGTCTCAAAAGATCGGAAGCCCAAGTGGCCATTGACTAGGCAGATGATCGAGGCAGTCGAGTACACCGTGTTGAGCAATTTTCCTGTGTCAGACGTTGGCGATGACCAAGCCGTGGTGACCGAGATCGCGGCCGACGGTTCGCCATCGAAACGGCAGTCTGTTGGTAATGTGCCGGCGCTTGTCCCGGACGTCGGACTTGCCGACCTCGATGATGCATCGCTCGCTTTGCCGATGTTGGTCTAAGCGTCACCAGGAAGAGCGGCCGGATTGTCCGGCCGTCTCGGACCGCCAAAAGGGCCGCTTGTCGGCCCTTTTTATTGTTTGGTTTTTTGCAGACCTTCGGCGGCCTTGACCTTCCGATCAACACCCCGGCTCGGTTCGCTGGC
>NZ_LMMM01000007.1 GCF_001422245.1 Rhizobium sp. Leaf262 | reverse complement strand
GCCACGGGCTTGGTGTCCCAAAGGGGCTTCGGTCTCACATCCGCCACCGCAACCGGCATTAAAACGCCAAATGACGGTGAGGGGAAGTTACAAGGGGGGCTAGCCGCGCATGAAAACATCCAACGACCAGCCCTCAAAAATCCTCATCAGCGCCTGCCTCCTCGGCCACGCCGTCCGTTACGACGGCAAGGGCAAGCCGCTGTCTTATCCTGCCATCGACCGCTGGAGACAGGAGGGCAGGCTGGTGACGATCTGCCCGGAGATGGCGGGTGGCATGGCAGTGCCGCGGCCGCCTGCGGAAATCGAGGGTGGGGCATGTGGGCTCGATGTGCTGCAGGGCCGCGCGCGGGTTCTTGAGGTCACCGGCGGTGATGTGACGGCGCAGTTCATTGCGGGAGCGGAAAAGGCGCTGGCTTTTGCCAAGGACAATGGCTGCGACTATGCGTTGCTAATCGATGGCAGTCCGTCCTGCGGCTCGGTTGCGGTTTATGACGGTTCGTTTTCGGGCCGCAAGCACGCGGGCAATGGCGTTACCGCAGCACTGCTTGCGCAGGCTGGCATCACGGTGTTTTCCGATGGGGAGATCGATGCGCTTGTCGCTCTCGTTGAAGCACAGGCCGTGTCGTCCTAGCGACCTCCCGAATTTTGCGGCATGATGCATTCGCCATATTGAATTCAGGGAGGAATGCACAATGGCCAAGAATACGATTTGCGTCTGGTACGACAAGGACGCCGAAACCGCCGCCCGCTTCTATGCAGACCTGTTTCCCGATAGTACCGTGGGCAAGGTCTATCACGCCCCCGGCGATTACCCCTCCGGCAAGCAGGGGGATGTGCTGATGGTGGAGTTTACGGTGGCAGGCGTCGCCTGTGTCGGCCTCAATGGCGGGCCGGTGTTCAAGCACAATGAAGCCTTCTCCTTCCAGATATCGACGGAAACCCAGGAGGAAACCGATCGCTACTGGAACGCCATCGTCGGCAATGGCGGGCAGGAGAGTGACTGCGGCTGGTGCAAGGACAAATGGGGTATTTCCTGGCAGATCACGCCCCGCGTGCTGATAGACGCAATGGCCGCCGGTGGCGCTGAAGCGAAGCGGGCTTTCGAGGCCATGATGAAGATGAAGAAGATCGATGTCGCGAAGATCGAGGCGGCTCGGCGGGGTTGACTGCGAGTCTAATAGGCACTTTGATGTGTGGCATGTAGCGACCTTGCGACGCTCCGTCGTCCCGCACTTGATGCGGGATCCAGGCAACCCAAGTCATTGGGTTGAAAGACTCTTTCGCACCGCATGCGCGGCGCTGCTGGATACCGGGTCAAGCCCGGTATGACGGAAGATAGGGTTGTGCTCCATAGGTCGGCCGCCTAGCATCCACTCACAAAAAAACGCCGGGGATTTCCCCCCGGCGTCTCATCTCAAGATTGTCTGTGAAGGGATCAGCTCGCCATCCGCATCTGCTGCGCCATGCCGTGCAGGCTGCCATTTTGCGAGTTGGAGACGCGGAAGGTGCGGATGAGGTTCAGCAGTTCCTCGGTGTCGGCGGCCAGCGCTTCTGCGGAAGCCGTGGTTTCCTCGGCCATCGCGGCATTGTGCTGGGTGGCCGCATCCAGCTGGTTGAGCGAGGACGATATGGAGCGAAGCGTCGTGTCCTGCTCGGCAGCCGAATGGGCGATCTTGCTGACGATGTCGCTGGAAGACTTGATCTGATCGGAAATCCGCTTCAGCGCATCACCGGCTTCGCCCACCAGGCGCACGCCGTTTTCCACCTGCGTGGATGAGCGGGCGATCTGTTCCTTGATCTCCTTGGCAGCGGCTGCGGATTTCTGGGCAAGCTCGCGCACTTCCTGTGCAACGACGGCAAAGCCCTTGCCTGCCTCACCCGCACGGGCGGCTTCCACACCGGCGTTCAATGCCAGAAGATTGGTCTGGAAGGCGATGTCGTCGATGACGCCGATGATCTTGGAGATTTCCTCCGACGATTGCTCGATACCGCTCATGGCGCCAATGGCTTGCTCGACGATCTTGTCGCTACGGCTGGCGTCGCTACTGATGGAGGTCACCCGCTTTGACGCTTCCGATGCGCCATCTGCTGTCTGGCGCACGGCCACCGTCAGTTCGTCCAGAGCAGCGGATGTCTCCTCCAGGCTTGCGGCCTGCCGTTCGGTGCGCTGCGAAAGCTCGTTGGACGCCTTGCGGATTTCGTCCTTCGAACCGCCGATATCGATGCTCTTGGCATTGACCTTGGCCATAGCCGCATCCAGCTGCGACAGCGCTTCGTTGAAGTTGTCGCGCAGGTCGGCGTAGCGGGAACCGAGATCGTTGCAGCGTACGGTGAGGTCGCCCTGCGCGAGCTGTTCCAGCGCATTGCCGATGGTGGTGACGACGCGGGCCTGAAGCTCGGCCTCGTCGCGCTGCATGTCGAGATTGGACTGGCGCTCGCTGTCGAGCTGTTGCTGCTGCTCGTCCTGACGGCGCTGCATGGTGTGGCGCTCGCGCACCTTCTGTTGCAGAGCTTGCGTTGCTTTGGCCATAAGGCCGATTTCGTTCTTCATGCCGGTGTGGGGAATGGCCAGATCGACATTTTCATTGGCGACTTCACCCAGCGCCTTGTGCAGGTCATCGAGCGGTCTGGAGATGCCCCTGATCACGACATAGGCGGCGAGAAGACCCAGAAGGAACACGCCGACGCCGAAGGAGATGGCGTTGATGATGGTGGAGCGAACCTGCGCCTGAAGGTCATCGACGTAAACACCTGTGACGACCACGACCTGCCACGGCTCGAAGGCCATGGCGTAGGAGCTCTTCAGATAGGTGTCACCTTCGACGCCGGGTTTGGGGCCATAGAAGCTGGTTTCGCCGCCGCCCGCGCGTCCCAGACGAACGAGTTCGTCGCGGTAGTTGAAGCCTTGGCTGTCCGGCTTACCCTTGAAGCTCTGCCCGACGCGCTTGGGGTCGGGATGGAACAGCATCTTCACATCGTAGTCATAGCCGAACATATAACCGTCGGGCGTGTACTTCATCGCAGCGACGATGGCGAAGGCCTGGCTCATGGCCTGTTCGCGGGTCAGCGTGCCAGCCTTTTCCTTATCGTAGAACGACTGCAAAATCGAAATGGACGACTGCACCTGTGTGCGCAGCATGCCGTAACGCTCTTCATAGATGGCGTTGACGGACGATTTGATCTGGAAGTAGGTGGTCAGGGCAAAAGCTGCCATGAGCGCAACCACAAGCAGGATCAATTGTCGGGAAATCGGCAAGTTCTTCATGAGCGCTCACAGGGCTATGCTCCGCGGCCAAATCGGGCGCAGCGGCAATTGGATAGATTTTTTGGGACGAGCGCCTGATGCGCCATACAGATGCCTACATCGCACCCTCTAGGTCAGATGAAGCTTTAGAAATTTGAATAATTATTTAAATTTTACGCGACAACGATTGTAGCTCAGAAAATAATTTGCGTTTTGTCAGAAATATGACAATCTTTTTCTATCTTCAGTTGCTGCTAATTATCAGGCGTGACTCAGGATAGTTAAGTTCGGGTTCATTGCTGCGACTGGCGCAGAGACAGGCCATCCAGCGACAAAGGTGTGGTCGTGTCAGCCGCCACAGGAATTGCAGCCTCGTTGTTGATGACGGTTTCCACCGCTGAGGTCTTCACCAATCTATCGATGGTTGCGGGTTGCCCGGAGAGCAGAGTGTCTGAATTATCAGGTGTGAGCCACGCTGGATTGTTGCTGACATAAGTGACTGGCGATCCGCCAAGCCATGCTTCCCTGCGCACCATCTGTTTTTTGCCATCGACGTCGCGAATGGAAATATCCTGCGTACCGGGCGCCAGAGTAGGGGCCGTTTCAGCCAGAGGCTTGACCTTGGCCGCCAGCGTCGGGCAGCCCTCGCAGGTTACCGACACCACACTGCCATTGCCAGTGCGGTTGCCGTGAATGACCTCTATGGAAGACGCCATGGCAGAACTGCTTGCCAGCACCAGCGCGACTGTCAGCAAAGTCTTGCTCATGAGAACTCCCGTTTACCGCAGCCATTCTGCCGCTTTGACGGGTGGGATTTTACCGGAACTTCCTTTCCATCCGGTCAGGAATTTTGGTAAATATTGAACGAAACCCGGCGTTATCTACTGTGCTTTTTCGCGGGCCACGGCCTGCCAGCCAATGTCGCTTCGGCTGAAGCCATTGTCCCATTTCACTTCTTTGGCGAGGGCATAGGCGCGGTTTTTTGCTTCCGTTACGGTTTTGCCGAAGGCCGTCACGTTCAAAACACGTCCGCCGGTGGCAACCAAGTGGCCATCCTTCAGCGCGGTGCCAGCGTGAAACACCTTGGCATCTTCACGCGCATCGGGAACGTGAGTAATCGGCGTGTTCTTGTCGTAAGAAGCCGGATAGCCCTTTGACGCGAGAACGATGGTCAGCGCCGCATCATCGCGCCACTCTGCGGTCACCTGATCCAGCGTGCCAGTGGCCGTGGCATAGAGGATCGGCAGCAGGTCGCTTTTCAGGCGCATCATCAGCACCTGGCATTCAGGGTCGCCGAAACGGACGTTGTATTCGATCAGTTCCGGGCCTTTGGCGGTGATCATCAGACCTGCGAAGAACACGCCGGAAAACGGATTGCCGTCCTTCGCCATGCCGGTGATCGTCGGTTCGATGATCTCTTTCATCGTCCGCTCGACCATCTCGGG
Organism: Rhizobium sp. Leaf262; assembly: GCF_001422245.1. Classification (GTDB taxonomy): domain Bacteria; phylum Pseudomonadota; class Alphaproteobacteria; order Rhizobiales; family Rhizobiaceae; genus Agrobacterium. The sequence continues at coordinate 243,535 of NZ_LMMM01000007.1, read as the reverse complement.
TGTCATGACAGGGGCAGGGGAATAGGCACCCATGCCGCCAGTGTTGGGGCCGGTGTCGCCATCGCCAACGCGCTTGTGGTCCTGCGCGGTGGCCAGCGCCAGAGCGGTCTTGCCATCGGAGAGGCAGAAGAAGCTCGCTTCCTCTCCATCCAGGAAGGCTTCGACAACGACTTCGGCACCGGCGGCTCCGAAGGCACCATCGAAACAATCATCGATGGCAGCAAGCGCCTCGGCTTCCGTCATTGCAACCGTCACGCCCTTGCCAGCCGCCAGACCATCGGCCTTGATGACGATGGGTGCGCCCTGCTCGCGCACATAGGCCTTGGCCGGTTCGGCAGACTTGAAACGCTGGTAGGCGCCGGTCGGAATATCGTAGCGGGCGCAGAGATCCTTGGTGAAGCCCTTGGAACCCTCAAGCTGTGCTGCGGCTTTGGAAGGGCCGAAGGTGGCGATGCCAGCGGCGCGTAGATCATCTGCAAGCCCAGCGACCAGCGGTGCTTCCGGGCCGACGACCACGAAGTCGATGGCGTTTTCCTTGCAAAATGCGATGACGGCTGCGTGGTCTTCGACGTTGAGCGTCACAAGCGTCGCATGGTCGGCAATGCCGGGGTTGCCGGGGGCGGCAAAAAGCTGTGTGAGGAGGGGAGACTGGGCGATTTTCCATGCCAGCGCATGTTCGCGTCCGCCGGAACCGATCAACAGAACTTTCATGGTCGACACCCCTGTCATCTCGCGTTTTACGTTATCGCTGGGGCGTTAAGGGCCAAGGGCTGAAAGGTCAAGCGCAACCCATGCTTTTCTGTGGAATCGCGGAAGCTTCTTGTTGTCATGCCATAATCAGCATCTATGTTCGGGCAGATTTTAAAACAGTTCAGAGAACCATATGTCCGCAGATAATGCCCGCATCGCCCCGACAATCGCTTCCGAGATCAATGCCCGCGCCGAACAGGTCAAGGCGGTGATCGCGCTGCTGGATGAAGGTGCGACCGTTCCCTTCATTGCCCGCTACCGCAAGGAAGTGACCGGCGGGCTGGATGATACCCAGCTTCGCACGCTGGCGGAACGGCTGTCCTACCTGCGCGAACTCAACGCCCGCCGCGCCTCGATTGTCGATTCCATCACCGGTCAAGACAAGATGACCGATGAGCTGATGGTCAAGATCGTCTCGGCCACGACCAAGGCGGAACTCGAAGACCTTTACCTTCCCTATAAGCCCAAGCGCCGCACCCGCGCCGAGATTGCCCGCGAGCGCGGGCTCGGACCGCTGGCGCAGGCCATCTGGGATGACCGCAGCGCCGATCCTTCCAAACTGGCGCAGACTTATGTGCAGGGTGAAGTGGCGGATGTGAAGGCAGCGCTCGAAGGCGCACGCGACATCGTGGCCGAAACCATGACGGAGAATGCCGATCTCCTGAAGCGGCTGCGTGATTATATGCGCCACAACGCCACCTTCCGCGCCAAGGTGGTGGACGGAAAGCAGGCGGCGGGCGAGAAATTTTCCGACTATTTCGACCATTCCGAAAAATGGGCGACCGTTCCCGGCCACCGCGCGCTCGCCATGCTGCGCGGCTGGAACGAGGAAGTGCTGACGCTGACCATCGATGTCGATGCGGATGACCCGTCGCCGGTCAAACCCGCCCAGCACACCATCGCCAGCGCCTTCGATATCCGCAGCGCAGGGCCTGCGGATGCATGGCTGATGGAGGTAGCGGGCTGGACATGGCGCGTGAAGCTCTCCATGTCGCTGTCGCTCGACCTGATGCGCGAATTGCGCGAGCGGGCGGAAGAAGAGGCGATTCACGTTTTTGCCCGTAACTTGAAGGATTTGCTGCTGGCAGCCCCTGCCGGTTCGCGCGCCACCATGGGGCTCGATCCGGGCATTCGCACCGGCGTCAAGGTGGCGATTGTGGATGGCACCGGCAAGCTGCTGGAAACCACCACGGTCTATCCATTCCCGCCCAAGAACGATATTCGCGGCACGCAGGCGGAACTCGCAAGCCTCATCAAGAAACACAATGTCGAGCTTATTTCCATCGGCAACGGCACGGGCAGCCGCGAAACGGAACGGCTGGTCGCCGATATGCTGGGGCAACTGACCGGCGCAAAGCCCACCAAGGTCATTGTGTCGGAGGCGGGTGCCTCGATCTACTCCGCCTCGGCCAGTGCTGCTGCCGAATTCCCCAATCTGGACGTCTCGCTGCGCGGTGCCGTCTCCATCGCCCGCCGCCTGCAAGATCCGCTGGCGGAACTGGTGAAGATCGAGCCGAAGTCCATCGGCGTCGGCCAGTACCAGCACGATGTCGATCAGGGCAAGCTGTCGCGCTCGCTGGATGCCGTTGTGGAAGATGCGGTGAATGCGGTCGGTGTCGATCTCAACACAGCATCCGCCCCGCTTCTGTCACGGGTTTCAGGCCTTGGCGCATCGATTGCGGACGCCATCGTTCTGCATCGCGACCAGACAGGACCGTTTGCCAGCCGCAAGGAGCTGCTGAAGGTTCCGCGTTTGGGACAACGCACCTTCGAACAATGTGCGGGCTTCCTACGCATTCCCAACGGCAAGGAGCCGCTGGATTCATCCTCCGTGCACCCGGAAGCTTACGGCGTGGCCAAGAAGATCGTTGCTGCTTGCGGTCGCGATCTACATTCGGTGATGGGTGACAGCGCCGCATTGAAGTCGCTCGATCCCAAGCAGTTCATCGATGAGCAGTTCGGTCTTCCGACCGTCAAGGACATCATCGCCGAACTGGAAAAGCCGGGCCGTGACCCGCGCCCGAGTTTCAAGACCGCGACCTTTGCCGATGGTGTGGATGAAATCACCGACCTGAAACCCGGCATGCTGCTGGAAGGCACGGTGACGAATGTTGCCGCTTTCGGCGCATTCGTGGATATTGGCGTGCACCAGGACGGCCTTGTTCACGTCTCGCAGCTTGCAGACCGCTTCATCAAGGACCCGCACGAGGTGGTGAAGGCTGGCGACGTTGTGAAGGTCCGCGTGGTGGAAGTGGATGTGAAGCGCAAGCGCATCGGCCTCACCATGCGCAAGGATGGCGGCGAGGCGGCTCCGCAGCCGATGCGTGAAAAGGGCAATGCCAATGCCATGCGGCATGCTAGTGCAAAGCCGCAGCAACGCACTGAGACGTCGCAACCAGGCGGGGCGTTGGCGGCGGCTTTGGCTGAGGCGATGAAGAAACGGTGAGTGGTGAAAACGCTTGATTTCCGGCGTGCCGGAGGCGGGTGGTTGGTTTTAGATGACGGTGGGTGTGGCTTACCCCCCTCTGCCCTGCCGGGCATCTCCCCCACAAGGAGGGAGATCGGCTGGGCGCACGGCCCCCACTCAGCCGCAGCGTTCGAGATGGCCGCGAACTATCCACGAGTCGATCTCCCCACCTGTGGGGGAGATGGCCGGCAGGCCAGAGGGGGGTAAGCCACACCCACCACCCTTTCCATCCTTCAACCCCAAAACAACCCAAAAAACCAATCTGAAATCATTCAATATTTTTGAAAATACCCCCGCTTGAAACTTTGCATGAAAGCGGTAGCTTAGCATTCAATTGATAAGTGAGACTTAGCTTATTGGGGGTGAAATGGCCTCGTCTCTGCATGCTCTGCTTGGAAAAATAGTCAAGACCGGCAATCTTGTCGTCACCGGTCCCGATGGTCTTCATGTCTTTGGCGACGGTACCGGCAAAAAGGTCGCTCTCAACTTCACCGATAATGCCGCGATGGATGAGATTGCCGCCGATCCCGCGCTGAAGCTGGCCGAAATGTTCATGGAAGGTCGCATGGCTGTCGTTGAAGGCGACATCTATGACTTTCTGGCGTTGATCAAGAGCAACACGCTGAGCGAAGCCCTGACCTTCGGCATGATCTGGCGCGGCATGGCACGCATCATTGCCGCCCGCATCAAGATGCATCTGCCGGTCAATCACAACAAGGACAATGTCGCCCACCATTACGATCTCAGCGCCAAGCTGTTCGATCTGTTTCTGGATGAGGACTGGCAATATTCCTGCGCCTATTTCAATCCGCCGGGCATCAGCCTTTATGAAGCACAGGTCGCCAAGAAGCGGCACATTGCGGCAAAGCTGATGCCACAACCGGGCCAGCGCATTCTAGAAATCGGCTCCGGCTGGGGCGGCATGGCCATGTATCTGGCCGAAAGCTCCGATGTGGACGTAACCGGCATCACGCTCAGCGAAGAACAGTTGCGGGTCTCGCGCGACCGAGCGCAGAAACGGGGGTTGGCGGATAAGCTGCGTTTCGAATTGCAGGATTATCGCTATCTGTCTGCTGCGCGACCTTTCGACCGCATCGTTTCAGTCGGCATGTTCGAACATGTCGGGCCAACCCATTACCGCGAATATTTCGGCAAGGCCGCAGAATTGCTGGCTGAAAACGGCGTGATGCTGCTGCATTCCATCGGCCAGCCCTATCCGGCACTCGCCACCAATCCATTCATCGAAAAATATATTTTCCCCGGCGGCTATATCCCCTCACTGGCAGAGGTTTTGCCAGCGGTTGAAAAGTCGGGCCTTTTGGTGCGCGATATCGAAATCCTGCCGATGCATTACGCCCACACGCTTCGTGCATGGCGGGAACGGTTCGTCGCCAACAGGGCAGAGGCCATCGCTCTCTACGACGAACGCTTCTTCCGCATGTGGGAATTCTATCTGGCCGGGTCTGAAATGGCCTTTACCCACGAGAATTTCTATATTTTCCAGATACAGCTAGCAAAACGCAAAGATGTGGTTCCGGATAATCGCGACTACATTGCACGCAACGAAGCGCGATTGCTGAACTTCGAAAAGACACGGCCACCATTGGAAAAAGTTCTGTTTTGATGGGGTGCGACTTCGCACCTGCGGTCTTTGCTTGACGCTTTGTAAACGCCAAGCGTAGAACGCTTGATATGGTTGACCAAAGTGATCTTTCCGGCCGCGTTTCCGACGCGCCATCCAACAATTGGGTCTATCGGATGTTGCCGAGGACCCTTTGGCCCTATGCGCAGCTGGCCCGCTGGGACCGCCCCATCGGCTGGGAATTGCTGATGTGGCCGTGCTTCTGGTCGGCAGCGATGGCGGCCAATGCCGCGATGCATCTCGGCACCTTTTCCTGGGGCCTGTTGTTCTTCCACCTCTTCCTGTTTTTTGCCGGTTCTGTCGCCATGCGCGGTGCGGGCTGCACCTATAATGATCTGGTCGATCACAAGATCGATATGGCGGTGGCGCGTACCCGCTCGCGTCCCCTGCCATCGGGTCGCGTCAGCCGCAAACAGGCGAAGATTTTCATCGTCATTCAGGCGCTGGTCGGGCTTGCGGTGCTGTTGTGCTTCAACGGTTTTGCCATTCTCGTCGGCCTGTCTTCGCTGGTCTTCGTGGCGATCTATCCCTTCGCCAAGCGCTTCACCAACTGGCCGCAGTTCTTTCTCGGCCTCGCCTTTTCCTGGGGTGCGCTGATGGGTTGGGCGGGTCAATTCGGATCGCTGTCCGTCTCACCGTTGCTGCTGTACGTCGGCGCTATCGCCTGGACGATCGGTTATGACACAATCTATGCCCATCAGGACCGTGAAGACGACACGGCAGCCGGCATCGGTTCGACCGCGCTTCTGTTCGGAGATAGGACACATGGCTGGCTGATCGGTCTTTATGGCACAGCCCTAATCTTCATCTTTCTGGCGTTCCTGACGGCGGGTGTTAACTGGATCGGCTATCTCGGCCTTCTCGTTTCCGCCTTCCTGCTGTTTCGGCAGGTGAAGGTGCTGGATATCAACAATGTCGAACAATGCCTGGCGCTGTTCAAATCCAACAACCGCGTTGGTCTCCTGATTTTCGCCGGTCTGCTTTTGCCGCTGGTGATTGGCTGATACGAAAAACCCGGCTGCGTCTTTCAACGCGCCGGGTTTTTCTTTTATCCGCAGCATGGTGGATCAGCTGCGGGCGATGATTTCCTTGCCCTGAATGCGCATGGTCATGCCCAGCGAACCGGTGCTGCGGCGCACGAGGAAGCGCGGGCGGCGGTCTGCAAAGTAGGAATGACGGCGGCGTGGGCGCGTTGTCTTGGTGCGGACATTGCCGAGATGGTCTTCCAGCGGGCGGGCAACGCCATCGGCTTCGACCATCAGCATGGGAATGCGATACTTTTCCGACCAGCTGCGCCAATCGGCAGCGATGTCGCACAGGTCGTGCGCCACCAGCAGCGGAATGCACAGGTCAGGATCGTCATGATGAAGTTCGAGCGTCACGGTGACCTGTCCGTCACCATGGTCGATGGCGCGGGCGGCAACACCCTTGAAGGCGCGTGCCGGAAGCGCGAAGGAAAGCGGAAGGCCGCTGGAATTCAAAACCTTGCGAAGGACTGCGCCGCGCTCGTCGAGCGTGATAGCGACATCGGCTGAACCCTTGTCCTTACCATAGGTGAGCTGCTGCGGAAACCGCGTTGGGTCTAGCCGGAGAGTAGCGCCTGCCCATTCGGGCTTCAGAACAGTGTTGGTCATATCATGCTATCCTTGTTTTACCTGAGAGCCGTTTCATGGTCTCGTCCGGGACTTTTCGTCCTCTGATAGGGAGAAGATAGCGGGCGCTTGTTCGATACAGCTTAAAAATCGAGGTTAAGAAAACTTTGCATTCCCAAATGGTTAGCAAAACGCAGACTGATAGGGTTTCGAATTCCTGAATTGGCACGCTGGCTTTTTATGGCAGCCGGTCAGCCAATATCATCCCTCAATCCGGTCATGCTGCATCTTGCCGCGCTTCCCTTGCCCCCGCAGGTTCCGCCTGAAAGCAGCTTGCGCAGTGCAAAGCGCGTCCGCAATCGGTAAAATTGCGAAAGCCAAAAATGAGCGTGGATGATGGGAAAAGACGCGAAAGCCGTGTCGGGATCAGGTCACGTCAGCGGGCCAGAATGCGCGTACACCCGCCCTAAATCCGAACAACCTTGCCCGGGTTCATGACGCCTGCGGGATCGAAGGCTGTCTTGATTCGGCGCATCAGGTCCATTTCGATACCGGGGCGAATATCGGCAAGCTCGTCACGTTTTAACTGACCGATGCCGTGTTCGGCAGAAATCGAACCACCATGAGAAAGCACGATGCCGTGGACGATGTGGTTGATCTCGCGCCAGCGGGCGATGAACCCGGCCTTGTCAGCACCAACAGGCTGGGAAATGTTGTAGTGAATATTGCCATCGCCCAAATGCCCGAAGGCGCAGATGCGCGCACCCGGAATAGCCTGCAAAACGCCAGCTTCGGCTTCCGCCATGAATTCAGGGATTTTCGAGACAGGCACGGACACGTCATGCTTGATGGAGCCGCCCTCCGGCTTTTGCGCATCCGACATGCTTTCGCGCATGTGCCATAGCGCCTGACGCTGCGCTTCGGAGGCGGCAATGACCGCATCCTGCACGATACCGGCCTCGAAGCCTTGCTCCAGCAGGGTCTCGATCATGGTCTGTGCGGTTTCTGCGGTGTCAGACGTCGAGATGTCGATCAGCGCATACCACGGATGTGGCGTGTCCAAGGGATCGCGCACGCCGGGAATATGCTTGGCAGTGAACTCGATACCAATGCGCGGCATCAGTTCGAAGCCGGTCAGCGCCGCACCGCACAGCGTCGAGGCGCGGTCGAACAAGGTGAGGGCATCTTCTGGTGAGTTGAGCCCTGCAAAGGCAACTTGGTGGCCCTTTGGCTTCGGAAACAGTTTCAGCACGGCACCGGTAATGACGCCCAGTGTGCCTTCCGAGCCGATGAAGAGATCGCGCAGATCATAGCCCGTATTGTCTTTCTTAAGGCGGCGAAGGCCGTTCCAGATTTCACCCGTCGGCAGAACGACCTCAAGCCCGAGGCACAATTGCCGCATATTGCCATAGGCCAGAACAGCGGTGCCGCCTGCATTTGTGGCGAGGTTGCCGCCGATGCGGCAGGAGCCTTGCGACCCCAGCGACAGAGGAAACATGCGCTCCACCTTGTCGGCAGCCTGATGGACGGTATCCAGAATGCAGCCGCCATCCACGACAATGACATTGGCGACGGGATCGATATCGCGCACGCGGCTCATACGTTCCAGAGACAGAATGACGTCGCTGGCATCGCTGCGCGGCGTCTGCCCGCCGACAAGGCCGGTGTTACCCGTCTGTGGAACGATGGCCGTGCCGGTTTCGCTAGCGAGCTTCATGATGGCTGCGACCTCTTCCGTCGTGGCCGGCTTCAGCAGTAACGGCGAGGCGCCTTTATAGAGGCCGCGATTTTCCACCAGATGCGGGGCCAGATCGGCCTGATCGCGCACGGCATTTTTCTCACCGACGATGGTCACGAAACGCTGGATCAGATCATCGGGCAGAGCAATCGTCGTCATGAGGTCCTCGCGGGGATTTGTCAGGGGCGGGGGGCTGCGGCACGCGCCAGCCGGTCGTTGATGGCTTCGCCAAGTCCTGTTTCAGGAATAGGCGTAATCGCGATGCTACCAGTACCGCTGGCATCGGCCGTCTTGAGGTGATCGAAGAGATTGGCCGCCGCTTCCGCAAGATCGCCGCTGGCGCTGAGATCGAGGACGATTGCTGCATCCTCTTCCCCGGCGACAGGCTTGCCACCGAAACGGATCAACGCCTCGCCCTTTTCGACGGACATAGCATTCAGCCGCACGGATGCACCGGGCGCATAATGCGAGGCTAGCATGCCGGGGGCTTCGATGGCAGCGGATGCCTTTTCCGGGCGGATGAGCGTGAGGCCGATGACCCGTTCGATCTCCTCTGCGACGAGCCCACCGGGCCGCAACAGCCGCACGGTGCCGTTGGCCTCTACCTTGATGATGGTGGATTCCACGCCGACAGGTGCGGAGCCGCCATCCAGGATAAGGCTGACCTTCCCCCCAAGATCCGCCTCCACATGGGCGGCGCTGGTGGAGCTGATCTTGCCGGAACTGTTGGCGCTGGGGGCGGCCAGCGGTTTTCCGAAAGCGGCGATCAGGTCGCTCGCAAAACCCTTTGGAATGCGGATGCCGACGGTATCGAGCCCCGCCGTCGCCAGTGCATGGATCGTGCGTCCCGGCTTTAGCGGCAGGATGAGTGTCAGCGGTCCCGGCCAGAAGGCTTCGGCCAGTTTACGCGAGATCGGATCGAAGATCGCGTACTCTTCCGCCATGGTGATGCTGGCCATATGGCAGATCAGCGGGTTGAACTGCGGGCGGCCCTTGGTTTCGTAGATGCGGGTAATGGCAGCAGGGTTTGTCGCATCGGCGGCAAGGCCATAGACCGTCTCTGTCGGAATGGCGACAGGATGGCCGGACGACAGCACGTCGACTGCCTCGCGAAGCGCCGTCTGCCTGTCCTGTCCGATGTGTATATGACGCGCCATAAATGCTGCACCCAATGATGCGCGTCGCTGACAAGCGCCGCACGGTTTTGCGCGGCATGCTTTAGAGGTTTTCAGCCGGATTGGAAAGCCGTTTGCGGCGCAGGCCTAGAGTGTGCGGATGAACTTGCGCATTTCATTGGAGCGCGTGCCCAGCATCAGCACGTTTTTGAGCGCAATTTTCGGGTCGCTGGTGCGAAACAGTAGACCATCGCGATGGACGGATTTGTTAATCTGCACCGTTTTGTCACTGGCCATATCCATGGCGATGGCGAAATACATGCGCGACTGGCGCGGATCGATGTTTTCGAAGAATTGCTCGTCGCCGCACAGTTCGGAAAAGAAATTGGCGAAGTAGAAGGAAAACAGCACCGGCGTGCGCGCATCGAAACTGGTGCGGGACGCGGTCACATGGCAGTAGCCCAGATGCGGCAGTTCTTCGATGGTGCGGTGAAACACCATTTTGGGAAAGCGGATCGAACTGTGAAAGGAATCGAGCCGGGAATGGGTCATTTCTCCGGCGGCCTGAAGCTTGCGACCGGTGATTTCCGCAACCTGATCATGCGTCAGATAGCGGGGCTCGGGCGGTATGAATTTTTGCTCATAGCGGGCAATTTTACCAGTGCGCAAAAAATCCGAGTGGGCGGTTTTGGACCGAGCAGGTGCCACCTTGCGTGCGTTCGCATCAAAGTAGCGGATTTGCGTTCCCTTCTCCATCGGGAGAACTCCTGTTGCCTGTCCACATGTTTTTAAGGCAAGGGGGTTAAAAATCCCTTGTTGCGGCATGGTAGATGTTAAGGATTGGCAACGGCGTCTTTTGCGTCATATTGCGACGGATTTTTCCGGTAAACGGACAATAAGCCGCTGTTTTCGAAACGAAATTACGGGCTATTGCCTTTATGCGACATGTCGCAAATTGTCGCCAATGCGGAAGCCGATGTCGCTGTATGTGGTGCTGAAGCGCGGTGCGAATGGTTAGATAATTCCAGTTAACGCGGGAAGATGCTCTGGAGGCGCGCCGCGACTTTTCGAGGACATGGCCATGGATTTGCGTGAAACCGTATTGCGCCAACTGAAAAACCGTCGTGAGGGCTTCACGCTGGAGCAGCCTTTCTACGTGGATCAAGAGTATTTCCAGCTGGATATGGAAAACATTTGGTACCGCGACTGGCTGTTCGTGGCGCATGATTGCGAAGTGCCGAAGGCCGGAACCTATCTCACCGTGCAGATCGGCGAATATGCCGTCGTCATCGTCCGCGGCAAGGATGGCACCATCCGCGCCTTCCACAATTCCTGCCGTCACCGCGGTTCACGCGTCTGCACCAGCCAGAAGGGCCAGTCCGCCCGTCTCGTCTGCCCCTATCACCAGTGGACCTATGATCTGGATGGCAAGCTGCTGTTTGCCCGCCACATGGGCGAGGATTTCAACAAGGAAAACTTCGGCCTGAAGCCGATAGCCTGCGAATCCGTTGCCGGTTACGTCTTCATCTGTCTGGCCAATGAGCCGATGGATTTCGCACCCGTGCGGGCAGAGGTTGAAGCCTATATGGCTCCCCACCGCATCTGGGAGGCCAAGGTCGCCCATGAAAGCACCATTATCGAAAAGGGTAACTGGAAGCTGGTGTGGGAAAACAACCGCGAGTGCTACCATTGCGCCGCAAATCACCCGGAACTCTGCCGCACCTACCCGGAAAACCCCAGCGTGACCGGCACAGATGGCGGCGCGAGCGATCCGGAAATCGGCGGCCACTGGGCGCGCTGCGAAGCTGCCGGTCTGCCCAGCCGCTTCAAGATCGACCCTAAGGGTCAGTTCCGCGTGGCCCGCATGCCGCTGATCGGCGAAGCGGAGAGCTACACGATGTCCGGAAAGCGCGCCGTGCGCCGCCCGCTGTCTGACGATGTGACCATCGATCATATCGGCGCGCTGCTTCTGTTCCACTACCCCACGACCTGGAACCACTTCCTGGGCGACCACCTGATTTCCTTCCGCGTGCTGCCGCTCGGCCCGCAGGAAACGCAGGTCACGACCAAGTGGCTGGTACACAAGGACGCCGTGGAAGGTGTGGATTACGATCTGGAAGACCTGACGCATGTCTGGAACGAGACCAACGATCAGGACCGCCGCATCGTTGAAGAAAACGCTTTCGGCATCCGCTCGCCTGCCTATGAGCCCGGCCCTTATTCGATGGAAGATGAGGGCGGCGTCATGCAGTTCGTGAACTGGTATTCAGATTTCATGATCGACCGTCTCTCGGGCGACAAGCAAAAACTCTCGGCTGTCGCATGACCGCAATGAACATGAAGACGACATACAAGCATATCGATGAAATGAAGCCGTGGAGCGACAAGCTCCATATGCTGGAATGTATTTCGGTCACGCCTGAGACGCCTGACGTCATGACGTTCCTGTTCCGCTCCGAAGGCCCGAACTGGTTTCGCTATCTGCCCGGCCAGTTCGTGACGCTGGAACTCCCGGTGGGGCCGGAGCCGCTGTTTCGCACCTATACGCTGTCATCCAGCCCGTCGCGTCCCTATGCTCTGGCCGTCACCGTCAAGGCGCAGGCCACCAGCGTCGGTACGCGCTGGATGTTCAACAACCTCAAGCCGGGCATGCGCATCCGTGCGCTCGGGCCTCTGGGCGACTTCTCTTATGTGCGACATCCGGGCGAAAAGTATCTGTTCATCTCGGCAGGCTCCGGCGTTACGCCGATGATGTCGATGGTGCGCGATATGAGCGACCGCGCACCGCAAAGCGATATCTCCTTCATCAACTGCTCGCGCTCACCCTCCGACATCGTTTTCCGGCACGAGCTGGAATATCTTGCCCGCTTCATGCCCAACCTGTCGCTCGGCTTCATCGTCGAAAATTGCGGCCGCACCGATCTCTGGTCGGGGCTGAAGGGCATGGTGGATAAGGCCAAGATCGCGCTGCTGTCGCATGACTTCATGGACCGCACTGTATTCTGCTGCGGCCCGGAGCCGTTCATGGCCGCCATCCGCTCCATGCTGGAAGCGTCCGGCTTCGATATGGCGCGCTATCATCAGGAAAGCTTCTCTCCGGCCATGCCGGTTGCTGTCGGCGAAAGCGATCTGCCTGATGATGGCGAAGTGCTGGCGAAGATCGGTTTCACCCTGTCCGGCAAGGATGTGCCATGCCAGCCGGGCCAGACGATTTTGATGACCGCGCGGTCGGCCGGCGTGCGCATCGGTGCCGCCTGCGAGTCTGGAATCTGCGGAACGTGTCGTGTTCTGAAGCTCTCCGGCGAAGTGGAGATGAACCACAATGGCGGCATTCTCGATGAAGACATCGAGGAGGGTTATATCCTGGCCTGCTGCTCGCGTCCGCTGACGGATGTGCAAGTAGAAGCCTGATTATACTTGGTTCCATTTTGCACAATGGAACCAACTTAGAGTTTTCCCGTTAGTTGCTCATCGAAACGCGGTTCAACGCGTCGTGTCCACAACGGAGGAAATTCATGCTGAATTTGCGTAAGACGAGCCTCGCAACAGCTTTCGTCATGCTTATGACCAGCTTCACACCATCGCAGGCCTTTCAGGCACCGGTTCCGCTGGCAAAGCCCATTCAGACCACGACCCAGGACGTCGTTCCCGTGCAGTTCCGCGATGGTGAGCGCCGTTTCTACCGTGACCGCGCCTATCGTCACCGCGACCGTGATTTCCGCCGCTCGGATTCGAGACGCGGTTACTATAATGGTCACCGCGGCTACCGGGAATATCGTCGCGGCTATCGCCAGCACAATGGCTACTGGTTCCCGCTGGCAGCGTTCGCCACAGGTGCTATCATCGGCGGCGCGATGTCTCAGCAGCGCCCATCCTACGGCAGCAGCCACCAGCAGTGGTGTGCAAACCGCTACCGGTCGTATCGCGCCTATGACAACACATTCCAGCCGAACAATGGCCCACGCCGCCAGTGCGTATCGCCATAAGCTGTTAGCGTAAAGGGAAGCCCGGCTCATGTCGGGCTTCTTCTGTTTTATTTATTGGTACCCATCAAGTGACTGTGAACACATCGTTAATGCTGGGTTCAGCTATCCATTTATAACCTGAGTACATATAAATACCTCACCTCCGGTGAGCTTGAATAAAGAGAAAAACATCGTCGTTGTTCACAATGAGCCGGAAGAGTAGCCGGACGTGGATGGAGGAAATCAGATGCAAAACTATATGAAAACTCTCTGGGCTGCCGGTTTCGCGGCTCTGACAGCGGCAGGCTCCGTCGTCCCGGCGCAGGCTATGCCGATGACGATAACCCCGCCTGTGGTCGATAAGGCCAATGACGGCGTCGTCAACGTGCAATACTGGCGTGACCGTGGCTATCGTCGCGACTACGGCGGCGGCTATTATCGTGGCCATCGCGGCTATCGCGATTACCGCCCCGGTTATCGTCACCACAACGGTTACTGGTTCCCGCTGGCCGCCTTTGGCGCTGGTGCGATCATAGGCGGTGCTCTTGCCCAGCCACGTGAAGTCTATCGCCCCGTGCCGGAATATCGTCCTCGCCCTGTATACCGCGAGTACCGTCCGGCACGTCGTGCAGGTCTCAGCCAGAGCCATGTAAACTGGTGCTTCGGTCGTTATCGCTCTTATGATGCCTATAGCAACACGTTCCAGCCTTATAACGGCCCGCGCCAGACCTGCTACTCGCCTTACGGCTGATTGATTACCTGAAGAAAGAAACGCCGTCCGGCTCCATCCGGGCGGCGTTTTGCATTAGAGAATGCCGACGCGTTTCAGGATGAACCAGGCAAAGAGGATCGAAGCCACGATGAAGCTGGCCGCATATATCGTGCCGCTGGTGCCCTCGGTAAAGGGCAGGGCGCCTGTGTTCATGCCGAAAAAGCCGGTGACCAGTGTCGGCGGCAGAAGAAACGCCGTCATCAGCGATAGAATATAAAGGTGACGGTTGGTTTCGGACGAAAGCTTTGAATCCACTTCTTCATGCAGCAGTCTCGCCCGCTCCTGGAGCGCATAGACATCGTGATCGATGGATTCCAGCCGGCCGGTCAGTCGGGCAGCAATCTCTTCAAAGCCGAAAGGCATTTCCTCATCATCCGCCGCAGAGGCTCTGCGCATCAGGGTCAGCACCGTGCGCAAATGCCGGTGAAGGCGCACGACCGTGCGGCGCACGGGGGCAAGCCTGCGGCGTTCATCGCGCGGGGTGCTGTCATAGACAAAGTCCTCAATGGCATTCAGCTCTTCTGTCGTCTCCATGACGAGCGCGATCAGGCTGCGCTGAAATTCCGCCACCAGTCCTTCAAAGACATGGGACGGCGTGGAGTAGCGCTTCGGGTTCTTATCGATGGCGGCACGCAGCCGATCCACGGAGCGCAGCGGTTGAAGGCGCGTGGTGATAATGTAGCGTTCACCCAGCGCGAAATGCAGCCAGCCTATATCGCGGGTTTCCTGATCGAACTCGCGCTGGAAATCCACCAACGTTCCATAAAGCGCACCATCATCCACCACGATGGACGGGTGGGTCTCATGGGTGGTGAGGTTACCCTTGATGCTCTCGTCCAGCCCCTGCATGTTTTCCAGAAAGCTGGCAACACGGCTATCTGCGAGATTGAGGTGCAGCCAGAAAAAACCGTCTTCCGTCTGAAGCTCGGCCAGTTGCACATCGGGCGCAAGCCGGGTGCAGGGCTCGATGCCGGGGCGAAAGCGATAGGCCCAGACGAGACCGGGAATGGCGGGATGCGGAATATCCATGGGCGTTATCCTGAAGGGGCAATCGCGGCAGGCAGCGGTAAAATATCCCGCTTTTGCGACGATATCATGCAGACCAGAGTTTTGTGACAGTTTGATTACAGGGGCAGCGAATGCTGTGCGCCGCGGCCTCCCATAACCACCCGATGACAGGGAAAGTTGATCGCACCGCAACTTTTTCAAATTGACGTTTACGTAAAAATCATTTAGCCCGAAGGCAATCGCATTGCAGGCAGACGCTTCGGGAGGAGGCAGGATGTATACCGCACCGGTCGACGATATCGCTTTTACGCTGAAACATGTGGCAGGTCTCAAATCAGCGCTGGATGACGGCGCGTTCGGTGATCTCGACGAAGATACCGTCGATGCCATTCTTCATGAAGCCGGTCGTTTCGCCACCGATGAGGTCGCACCGCTTGCCGAGATTGGCGACAAACAAGGCTCCAAGCTGGTGGATGGCGCGGTGCGCACGCCGGATGGCTGGGCCGATCTTTATCGCCGTTGGGCCGAAGGCGGCTGGAACGGCCTGACCGCACCGGAAGAATTCGGTGGGCAGGCCCTACCGCATCTGCTGAATGTCGCCGCACTGGAAATGTGGAACTCCGGCTCCATGGCCTTTGCGCTATGCCCGACGCTCACCATGGGGGCTGTGGAAGCCATCGCCACGCACGGCAGCGACGACCTTAAGGCCACCTATCTGGAAAAGCTGGTGTCCGGCGTCTGGACCGGGACGATGAACCTGACTGAGCCACATGCCGGCTCCGATCTCGCGGCGCTGAAATCGCGTGCGGAACGCGTCGGTGACGGCAGCTACCGCATCTTCGGTCAGAAGATTTTCATCACCTGGGGTGAACACGACGCAGCCGACAACATCATCCATCTGGTGCTGGCACGCCTGCCGGATGCGCCCGCCGGAACGCGCGGCATTTCACTGTTTCTGGTGCCGAAATTTCTTCCCGATGCGGCTGGTAATCCCGGCGAACGCAACGATCTGTTCTGCCATGCGCTGGAGCACAAACTCGGCATTCACGGCTCTCCCACCTGCACGATGATCTTTGGCGATGGTCGCTACGGCGCTGAAAAGGGTGCGATCGGCTGGATTGTCGGTGAGGAGAACAAGGGCCTTGCCTGCATGTTCACCATGATGAACAATGCGCGTCTGGCCGTCGGCATGCAGGGTGTCGCGATTTGCGAGGCGGCGACGCAAAAGGCCATCGCCTATGCTAGGGATCGCACGCAGGGCAAGGCACCGCGCACCAAGGCGACCGGCATGAGCCCGATCATCGAACATCCCGATATTGCCAGAACGCTGCTGACGATGAAAGCGCTGACGCAGGGCTCGCGCGCCATCTCGTTTTCCTGCGCGCACGCCATCGACATGAGCCACGCCAAGACCGATGCCACCGAGCGCAAGTTCTGGCAGGAGCGCGCAGCCCTTCTGACGCCGATTGCCAAGTCCTTCTCCACCGATGCCGGTGTGGACGTGGCTTCTCTCGGCATTCAGGTCCATGGCGGCATGGGCTTTATCGAGGAAACAGGTGCGGCCCGTTACCTACGCGACGCCCGCATCGCGCCGATCTATGAAGGCACCAACGGCATTCAGGCCATCGACCTCGTCATGCGCAAGTTGCCGCTCTCCGAGGGCGCGCAGGTTCGCGGTTTCATTGCAGAGCTGAAAGAACAGGCGCAGGCCGTTCACGCTTCCAACACGCCAGAGCTTGGCGAGACCGGGCGTTATCTCGACCAGAGCATCACGGATCTGGAAGACGCGACTAAGTGGTTGCTGGATGCGGTCGCGAAGGGCGAAACATCTGCGGCACTGGCCGGTGCCACGCCATACCAGCGTCTGTTTGGATTGACGCTGACGGGAGCCTATCTGGCCAAGGGTGCGCTGGCATCGGTTGATGACGGGCAGGGGGCGAGCCGCACTGCGCTGTGCCGCTTCACCGCCGAAAATCTTCTGGCGGAAATATCTGCCTTGAAAGACCGCGTGATATCCGGTGCCGCGAGCCTTGAAGCGGCCCGTGCCGTGCTGGGTTAAGGAGTTCCCATGTCTGCCGACCATATTCTTGTCGAACGTCCGCAAACCGCACCCGGCGTACAGGTCATCCGCTTCAACCGCCCGGACAAGAAGAACGCCATCACGGACGCGATGTATCGCAGCATGATCGGGGCCTTGCAGGCAGCCGATGCGGATACGGACATCCGTGCCATCGCTTTCCTTGGCTCTGAAGGCTGCTTTACAGCTGGCAATGACATGGCCGATTTCATGGCCTTTGCCATGTCCGGCGGAAAAGGACGGCTGGCAGCGGGGGATTTCCTGCACGCACTCGTCAGCGTCGGCAAACCCATCGTTTCCGGCGTCGATGGCTTGGCCATCGGCATTGGAACGACGCTCAACCTGCATTGCGACCTGACCGTTGCCTCAAGCCGCAGCCTGTTCAAGACACCTTTCGTGGACTTGGCGCTGGTGCCGGAAGCGGCTTCCAGCCTGCTTGTGCCACGCATCATGGGCCATCAACGCGCTTTCGCGCTGCTGGCCGCAGGCGAAGGCTTTTCAGCGGACGAAGCGTTGCAGGCCGGTTTGATCTGGAAAGTCGTATCGGAAGCTGAGGTCGAAGCTGAAACTTTGAAGATTGCCGCAAAGCTTGCCGCAAAACCACCGCAGGCACTGAAGATCGCTCGTGATCTTTTGCGCGGCGATGGCGCTGAGGTGCGGGCAAGGATCGATGCAGAGATCGTGCATTTTGCCGCGCAATTGCAGAGCGCCGAAGCCAGGGCGGCGTTTGAGGCATTCATGCGCCGTTAAGCGTGGCTGGTGAAAATTGGCATCTCTTATGGAATTGCAAAACAAGGCTGTTTAGTCTTTGCGCAACAACGCCCGCCTTTCAAGAAAGCCGCCACCATGCGCAATATCGTTTTCGCAACGCTTGCCTTCATGTCCCTCTCCAGCCTCGCAGAAGCGGCCAGCTTCCAGCCGCCGCTGATGTCGCAGCCAGCACAGAGCGATGTCATCCAGGTGCAGAATTTTAACAGCCAGGCCGGGCAATCCAACCGCAACAACAATGACCGTCGCCGCCCGCGCTTCGTCTGTGTAGTGACGCCGCCTGATAGCGCCAATCGTTCCCGCCCTTACGTCTGCCCGGTGCAGCAGGGCCGCGTCGGCGGACGCTGCCGCTGCGATGGCGTGGTGGGGAATGGCAATATCGATACGGCTTGGTAAGGGATCGTTTCTTTCGTCATTCCGGCCCTGAGCCGGAATCCAGCAGCGTCGCGTCTGCGGCGCAAAAGAGTCTTTTGCGATCAAGGACTTGATCGCACTGGATCCCGCATCAAGTGCGGGATGACGGAGGGGAGGGCTGCTAAGCCCTACTTCTCCAGCGTCGCAACCGCTTCCACATGCGGCGACCACAGGAACTGGTCGATAGGCGTCACCTTGGTGACGCGATAACCGCCCTCAACCAGAATGGCCAGATCGCGGGCCAGCGACAGCGGGTTGCAGCTGACGGCAACGATCTTCTTGACGCTGCTCTTCGCCAGTTCCTTGCATTGGGCTTCGGCACCCGCGCGTGGTGGGTCGAAAACCACGGCATCGTAGTTCTTCAATTCTTTGACGGTTAGCGCATGGCGAAACAGGTCGCGCTTTTCAATCGTCACCGGCTTCAGTCCCTGCGTGTTACGGGCCGCGAGATCCAGCGCCTTTAGCGCCTTGTCCTCGGCTTCCACCGCATGCACTTTGCCAAGACTGGCAAGCCGCAGTGCGAATGTGCCGGAGCCGCAGAAAAGGTCGGCGATGCGCTTGGATTTGCCGACATGCGCCAGCACCAGTTCCGCCATCGCATCTTCCGCTGGCTTGGTGGCCTGCGCAAAGCCGCCAGACGGCGGCGAAATCATAACGCCGTCGAAATCGATCATCGGCTTTTGTGGCTCGATCAGGATTTCACCGGCAATCGAAACGCGCGCAATGCCGCGCATGGACAGTGTGATTTCCGTCGCCGTTCTACGCTGCTTGTCGTTTGGCGCTTTGATGCCTTCAAAGGAAATATCGAGCCCGGTCCGCGTTTCCATCACAGTGATGCGGAATGGCTCTGCACTCGATACGAGCGGCAGACCAATAGCGCGGATGGTGTCTAGACGCGAGACGATACCATCCGACGCGATGGGACATTCCTCGATGGCAACGATGTGATGGCTGCCGGCCTGGCTGAAACCGAGAAGGAGGCCTTTTTCCGTTTTGCGGGCGGTAAAGACGACACGGCGTCTTTCGCCCGGACGACAGTGCACTAGCGCATCCACTTCAGCCTCTAGCCCCTTGGACTTCAGCGCGGCAACCACAAGGCTGCGCTTGAAGACATGGTAGGACTCATCGGCCATATGCTGCAATGAGCAGCCGCCACAGGTGCCGTTCTTGCCATCCGGGCCGAAGTGGCGGCAGGCAGGCTCTCGCCGCTCGGGTGCGGCCTCGGCAATCGACATGACCATGCCTTGGTCCTTGACGCGGGCAACGGCTACCGTTTCACCCGGCAGTGTAAAGGGCACGTAGACCGTGCCCTCGGGACAGTGGGCAATGCCATCGCCCTGCGCGCCCAGATTCTGTATCTTCAAGGTCTGAGTGCTCATGGCTTTTTGCCTCCGAGAAGGAATTCGACATTGCCATCACCACCAGCAATGGGGGAGGGGATGAGGCCGAGGCTCACCCAGCCCATGTCCTCCACCAGCCAGCGCTCAAGCTCTGCGGCAACCTCGGGCGCGGTTTCCGGCTCCTTCAAAAG
Organism: Rhizobium sp. Leaf262; assembly: GCF_001422245.1. Classification (GTDB taxonomy): domain Bacteria; phylum Pseudomonadota; class Alphaproteobacteria; order Rhizobiales; family Rhizobiaceae; genus Agrobacterium. Next base: position 223,696 of record NZ_LMMM01000007.1, on the reverse strand, counting down.
ACCGGCCTTGCTGATCGCATCGCGACCGGCTTCGAATTGCGGCTTCACCAGCAGCACGGCAAGCGCGCCGGGCTCTGCCAGTTCCAGCGCAGGGGCGAGCGCCAGCTTCAGCGAAATGAAGGACACGTCCGACACGATGAAGCTGATCGGCCGATTGTCGATATCGTCGCTGGTCAGGAAGCGGGCGTTGAAACCTTCGATACTGGTCACGCGTCGGTCGTTTTCGATGCGCGGATGAATTTGCCCGTGGCCGACATCGATGGAGGTGACGTGGGACGCGCCGCGCTTCAGCAAAACTTCGGTGAAGCCGCCCGTGGATGCGCCGACATCGAGACATTCGAGATTGCGTGGATCGAGCTGGAAATGGTCGAGTGCGGCGACCAGTTTCAACGCCCCGCGTGACACATAGTCCTGCGCAGGATCGCTGATTTCGAAGACGACATTTCCGGGAAATGTCAGGCTGGGCTTGGTGACGACCTTGCCGTTGACGCGCACGGTGCCGCGCTCCACTGCATCGCGTGCGCGGGAGCGGCTGGCAAACAGGCCGCGCGATACCAGAAGCTGGTCCAGCCGGTGATTTTCAGATGAATTAGACATGGCCGTGTCAATGACTGTCAAATGCCCGCAGTGCAAGCCTTTTGTGCGGCGAAAGAACGGAATCGGCAGCCACTAAATCCATGAATGCAACATCGAAAATTAGTATTCTCCGATTTAAGCGAAAATAAACGGCTTTGCTGCAGTGTGCGGCAAAGTCGGATGTGAAGTCATCCGCTTCTGCCATGATGGCGGCCCTCCCTGATCAATATCGTGCCGTGTGCCCGGACTGCCTTATGCTCAGTCCAGCCGGAAGTGTGTCGAAAGAGCTCTCGATGTCATTGAAAAATCTTCCCATTAACCTCAAACTGGTCATCACCTTCATTGCGTTGATGGGCGTATGCCTCGTGGCGTCGGCTTTTGTCTTCCTGCAGACGATGGAAGCGAAGTCGGTCTCCGAGCAGCAGACCAACACCGGCAAAATCATGCAGAACGTCGATGGCGCCCTGGCGGCGATGCTGGAACAGGCCGTCAACCAGCGCGGCTTCCTGCTGTTTCGCAGCGATAGCACATACAAGGACGTGCCAGCACAGCGTGAGCTGATGCTGAAGAAACTGAACGACGCACGCGCACTGGCCGCCAACGAACCGGAGATCATCAAGTCCATCAACGAGATGGAAGCGACTGCCACGGTGTTTTACAAGGAACTTGCAGAGCCGCAGATGGCAGCCCGCAAGAACACCGAAGCGCCGATCTCCGAAATCATCGAAATTGGTCGCAATCAGGCAAAGGGTCAGCTCGACAGCTTCCGTGCGGCCGCCGCCAAGATCAAGGATCAGCTGAACGCAGCCTCCGCAAGTCAGGTCGCTGCGCAGGAGAAGGCCCACAACAATCTTGAGATCGCCCTGCTGGGCGGTGGCGCGATTGCCGGTGTTGTCGCTGTCTTCCTGATTTGGCTGCTCTCGCGAGCCATCGTGACGCCCATCGTGGCCATGACGGATGCCATGGGTCGTCTGGCCGGTGGTGAGATGTCCGTTGACGTTCCAGCGCTCGACCGTGGCGACGAAGTGGGCAAGATGGCGCAGGCCGTTCTGGTCTTCAAGGAAGCCGGCATCGAAAAATCGCGCCTGGCTGACGAAGGCGACCGCATGCGCAACGCCACCGAAGCCGACCGCCGTCGCAACGAAGCAGAAAAGGCACGCGCCGAAGCTGAACAGGCCTTTGCCCGTGATGAGCTTGCCAAGGGTCTCGAAGCTCTGGCTGACGGTAATCTGGCGTATCGGATCGAAACACCGTTTACCGATTTCATCGAACCATTGCGCCTGAACTTCAACAACTCGCTGGACAAGCTTCAGCACGCGATGCGCAACGTCGGCGAAAACGCTGCGGCCATCCATGCCGGGGCTGCCGAAATGCTGTCCTCTGCCGACGATCTTTCCCGCCGTACCGAACAACAGGCCGCATCCATCGAAGAGACGGCTGCTGCACTTGAAGAAGTCACGACCACCGTACGCGACAGCGCAAAGGGTGCAGAAGAGGCGAGTGCTCTGGTTCAGCGTGCCCGGGCAGGAGCTGAAAACTCCGGCACCGTCGTTCGCAAGGCCGTCGCCGCCATGCAGGAAATCGAAAAGTCGTCTGGCGAGATCACCAACATCATCGGTGTCATCGATGACATCGCTTTCCAGACCAACCTTCTGGCCCTGAACGCGGGTGTAGAAGCGGCCCGTGCCGGAGAGGCAGGCAAGGGCTTTGCCGTTGTCGCGCAGGAAGTGCGTGAACTCGCACAGCGCTCTGCCAATGCCGCAAAGGAAATCAAGTCGCTGATCAGTGCATCCAGCGCACAGGTCGAAAATGGCGTCAACCTCGTTGGTGAAACCGGCAAGGCGTTGCAGCTCATCATTGCCGAGGTTGAGGAAATCAACTCGCATGTCAGCACCATCGTCACAGCGGCACGCGAGCAGGCAACCGGGTTGCAGGAGATCAACACTGCGGTCAACACCATGGATCAGGGCACGCAGCAGAACGCGGCCATGGTCGAAGAACAGACTGCGGCAAGCCACGCGCTGGCACGTGAGGCCGAAGCGCTCAACAGCCTGATCGGCCAGTTCAAGCTGGGTGGCATGGCGCGCAGCACGACGGCGTTCGCACCTTCCAGCGCTCCCGCTGCACCACGCTCTGCAGCCGTTGCGCCCAAGCCGACATTCGCAGCCAAGCCGCGGCCTGCTGCGAAAATTGCCCAGCCCACCGCCCGTGCGGTTCCGTCTCCAGCCCGCGCGTTGGGACAGAGCCTCGCCAGCGCCTTTGCCCCAGCTGCGGCTGCAGCTCAGCCTGCTACACAGGACTGGGAAGAATTCTGAGACAATCTGACAGCTTGAAACGAAAAAAGCCACCGGAGCGATCCGGTGGCTTTTTTCTTGTTCCGACGACAGCGCATAACTCGTCGTCATCCGGTATCGACAATGCCACTAGGACGCGGCGACGCCGAGGCCCGACTGCTTCTGTCCCAAAGCGTTGAAGACAGTCGACACGATGCCCGCCCGGTCCAGCCCCGCATTGGCATACATGATTTCCGGCTTGGCCTGCTCGACCCACTGGTCGGGAAGCGTCAATGTGCGGACCTTGAGGCCCGTATCGAGAAGACCGGCGCTGGCCATGAAATGCAGCACATGTGCGCCGAAGCCGCCTGCCGAACCTTCTTCGATGGTGACGAGAACTTCGTGGTGGCTGGCCAGTTGGCGAATGAGATCAAGGTCGAGCGGCTTGGCAAAGCGCGCGTCTGCGACCGTCGTGGAAAGGCCAGCCGCATCCAGATCTTCCGCAGCAGCCAGGCATTCGGCAAGGCGCGTGCCGAAGGAGAGCAACGCGACCTTGGAGCCTTCCTTCATAATCCGGCCCTTGCCGATTTCCAGAATTTCGCCACGCGCAGGCATCTCGATGCCAACACCTTCACCACGCGGATAACGGAAGGAAATCGGGCCTTCATCATAGGCGGCAGCCGTGCGAACCATATGTTTCAGCTCAGCCTCGTCAGCCGCTGCCATCACCACCATGCCGGGCAGGGTCGCCAGGAAGGTCGTGTCGAACGAACCAGAATGGGTGGGGCCGTCAGCCCCGACGAAACCGGCGCGGTCGATCGGGAAGCGGACGGGAAGACCCTGAATGGCCACGTCATGCACGAGCTGGTCGTAACCGCGTTGCAGGAAGGTGGAATAGAGCGCGCAGAAGGGTTTGTAGCCATCCGCAGCAAGGCCCGCCGCAAAGGTCACCGCATGCTGCTCGGCAATGCCAACATCGAAGCTGCGGGTTGGGAAGAGTTCGGCCAGCTTATCCAGACCCGTGCCATTCGGCATGGCGGCGCTGACGCCGACGATCTTGTCGTCCAGCGTCGCTTCCTGGATCAACGCTTCGGCAAAGACGCTGGTATAGCTCGGTGCATTCGGCTTGGCCTTGGCCTGCGCGCCGGTGATGACATCGAACTTGTTGACGCCGTGATACTTGTCGGCAGCAGCTTCGGCAGGCGCGTATCCCTTGCCCTTCTGCGTCACCACATGGATCAGCACCGGACCCTTCTGGTTGTCGCGCACATTGCGCAAGACAGGCAGAAGATGGTCGAAGGAATGACCGTCGATGGGGCCGATATGGTAGAAGCCAAGCTCTTCGAACAACGTTCCACCGGTGACATAACCCCGCGCATGGGTCACGGCACGGGTAATGGCGCGGTCGATGGTCTTGCCGAGATAGGCCGTCAGCTTCTTGCCGAAATCGCGGAAGCCCATATAGGTGCGACCGGACGCCAGACGCGCCAGATAGGCGCTCATGGCACCCGTCGGCGGGGCAATCGACATGTCGTTATCGTTGAGAATGACGATGAGGCGCGCGTCCAGCGCACCGGCATTGTTCAGCGCCTCGAAGGCCATGCCAGCAGACATGGAGCCATCACCGATGACTGAGATGACCTTGCGGTTGCTGCCATCCAGCTCTGCTGCCACCGCCATGCCGAGACCGGCAGAAATGGAAGTGGACGAATGGCCAGCGCCGAAATCGTCATATTCACTTTCCGCGCGGCGGGTGAAGCCGGACAGGCCACCTTCCTGCCGCAGGGTGCGGATGCGGTCTCGACGGCCAGTCAGGATTTTATGCGGATAGCACTGATGGCCGACATCGAAGATCAGCCGATCCTCCGGCGTGTTGAACACCTTGTGAATGGCAATGGTCAGCTCCACAACGCCGAGGCCTGCACCCAGATGCCCGCCGGTGGTCGAAACGGCGTCGATCATCTCGTCACGCAATTCCCTGGCCAGTTGCGGCAGGTCGCGATCATCGATCGACTTGAGGTCGGATGGGAATTTCACCCGGTCAAGCAATGGTGTCTCTGGCATTCCGGTCAATCGTTCGGCCTTCGTCTCTATCGTTCAATTCCTTGCTACCAGATGGTGTGTAGCGCGGCCTTCGGCAAGATTTAAATCCTTTTAACGATTTTCAAGCCTGCGGCAAAGGGACAAACTCTTCCTCATCCCCCGGAACGATGTCGAACCGCCCCGTTCTCCACTCCTGCTTGGCTTGTTCTATGCGTTCTTTTGATGACGAAACGAAATTCCACCAGATATAACGTTTGGAATTCAGCGCCGCGCCACCGAAAATCATGATGTGGCATCCACTAATTCCGCCTTTCAGCGTGATGTCGTCGCCCGCGCGAAAGACGATCAGCTGATCGGCTGCAAACACGTCGCCTGCCACTTCCAGACAACCAGAGAGAATATAGATCGCCCGCTCCTCGTGATCTGCGCCGAAGGGAAATTTCGCGCCCGCATTCAAGGTCAGGTCGACATAAAGCGTATCTGTCAGCGTCTTGACCGGAGAAGCGGCACCCGCAAACGATCCGATCACGACCCGCCCGAACACACCGGCGTCATCGATCATCGGCATGGCATCGCGTCCCGTATGGGAAAATTCCGGCGCGATTTCTTCCTTTTTGTCGGGCAGGGCAAGCCAGGTCTGCAACCCTGACATGGACAGCGGCTGACCGCGCAGATTTTCCGGCGTGCGTTCCGAATGCACGATGCCGCGCCCTGCGGTCATCAGATTGATATCGCCGGGGCGGATCGTCAGTTCGGTGCCGAGACTATCGCGATGCTTGATCTCGCCGTCGAACAGATACGTCACGGTGGAAAGCCCGATATGCGGATGGGGCTTCACATCCAGCGCTTCTCCGGCTTTCAAAATGGCAGGGCCCATGCGGTCGAAAAAGATGAACGGACCCACCAGCCGACGATCCCGCGTCGGCAACGCGCGCCGCACGGCAAAGCCACCAATATCGCTCGAGCGCGGAATGATCAGATTTTCGATCGCATCGCAGGCAAAGGCATCGCCTGCGGCGGGGTCTCTTCCGGGAAAAAACGACATGGCAAATCTCCTGCGTGACTGGCGGATAGATTACCACGATTTGGGAGGCTGTTGAGGGTCTGATGATGAACGCTGTGTTCTCATGTTGGGAGAGGAGATAGGGCCCAAATCTGCATCATCCTTCTCCGTCACCCTCGGGCTTGTCCCGAGGGTCTAACGAACCCCAACATCAAACGTGGATAGATCCTCGGGACAAGCCCGAGGATGACGACGGTAAAGGGTCAGACCATCGGTCATTTGCCGAAAGGCAACCTAAACTTATTCCCCGTCCAGCGGCTCCACACCAACCGGCTTTCCTGCCCGATCCAGACGGATTTTCTCGATACGCTTTTCAGCGGCTGTCAGCAGGGTTTCGCAATGTTTCTTCAGGGCTTCGCCGCGCTCGTAGATGGCGATGGATTCGTCCAGTGCCACATCGCCGCGTTCCAGACGGGCGACAATGCTTTCCAGCTCGGCGACAGCCTTTTCGAAAGAATAACCGCTGACATCGGCTGTGTTGGCATTTTCCGTCATGTTCAACCCTTCATCATTCTCAAAATATGCATGGCTGCCGATTCCGCCAGCCCTTCCAGATCATAACCGCCTTCAAGCAGGCTGACGACCCGGTTGGCGGCAAATTTGTCGGCCATCTCCAGAATTCGCCCCGTCGCCCAGTCGAAATCATCCCCCACCAGATTGATCTGCGCCAGGGGATCACGGTGATGCGCATCGAAACCCGCCGAGATGATGATGAGATCGGGCGAGAAATCGGCAAGCGCCGGCAGCACGCGGGATTTGAACGCCTCGCGAAAATGGTCGCTGCCGGTATTGGGTGAAAGTGGCGCGTTGACGACATTGTTCTTGATGCCCGTCTCGCGCTTGTCGCCACTCCACGGGTAAAGCGGCATCTGGTGGGTGGAGCAGAACAGAACCGATGTGTCGTTCCAGAAAATGTCCTGCGTGCCATTGCCGTGGTGCACGTCCCAATCGACGATGGCGACGCGTTCCGCGCCATGGACCTTCTGCGCATGGCGGGCGGCGATGGCGGCATTGTTGAACAGGCAAAAGCCCATGGCCTTTTCTGTCTCGGCATGGTGGCCCGGCGGGCGGCTGGCCACGAAAACATTGTCGGCAGCACGGCTGAACACATCGTCCACCGCCGCCATAGCCGCGCCAATGCCGGTCAGCGCCGCCTGCAGGCTTTTCGGCGAGGCATAGGTATCGGCCTCGATGCGGTTGATTTCGCCGTCCTCTTCCGGGATTTGCCGCATGACCGAGATTAGATGGCTCTCGGGGTGGGCCAGCAACACGGCATCTTCATTCGCCTGCGGTGCTTCTTTCCGCTCCAACCGCTCGAAATTCGGATGCTCAAGCGCAATGTTGAGCGACCGCAGCCGGTCGGGTCGCTCTGGATGGCCCGCAGGTGTAATGTGTTCCAGGAATATCGGATGCTCGTAAAGCCGTGTGGCCATGGCGGTGACTCCTGAAAATGGGCAGCGTTATGCGCGCTGCGGCAGCAGGGGATATCCCGCCATCACGGCGCGGCCAGCGAGGGCTGCGAGAACGGCCTTGAGCACATCGCCGGGAATGAAGGCCATGGAGCCGACGAATGCCTTGGAAAAGCCGATGCCGGTCGCAAAGCCGAGATAGGTGATGCCGAAAGCATAGAGCACGATGACGCCACCGGCGACGCTCGCCAGAAAGAAGCCGAAGCCCTGTGTGAGGGGTGATTGATCGCGATTAACCAGACGCTCAGACAGATAGCCGGTGGTAAAGGCCGCAGCGATCCAGCCAATCAGATAACCGGTGGTCGGCGTATAGAAAATCGAGAGCCCACCGCGACCGCCAGACAGAACCGGCAGGCCAATGGCGGCGATGAGAATGGTGAGCAGGACCGCCAGCGTGCCACGCTTTGCCCCCAGCACCACGCCGGCCAGCATGACGCCCAGCGACTGTGCGGTGATGGGCACGGGAATGAAGCCAAGCGGAAGCGGCGGCAACAGGCCGAGCGCGATGATGATGGCTGAAAACAGCGAGATCAGAACGAGGTCACGGGTTTTCATTCTCAAGAGGCTCCCATCTTTAAATATCAGGAGACGAGGTTTGGCCCCTGAAACCGCGCGCGTCAATGGCATCCGCGATAGCATCGGCATCCTTCAACGTCATAATGATGAGCGGAACAAGGATCGTGTGCAGCCTCACCTTCATTCCACGCGCACGGTGAGCATCGCGCAGCGTCTCATAGCGATTTATGACCTCAGGCACGAAACGCACGACAAGTCCGACCGCCAGACCAACATCGACAGCCTTGGCAAGGCCCACTTTTTCTAGCGGACGCAGTGCAAAGGTGATTTCATCCATGAACTGAGAAATGCTGACGCTGGCCGTAATCGCCGTTGCCAGCAGCGTCAGCGCCGTCAGCCGCAAGAGAGCAATCGTCGCGTCCAGCACTGAAATCAGCAGGAAGCTGAAAACGGCGATGATGGCGATGGTGAGCAGAACGGGTCGCAGTCGCGCCGCGGTTTCCCGAAACCCCAGACGTGCCTGCCACAGCACCAATCCCGATATCATAACGGCAGCGAAGAGGAGGAGGGGAGCACGCGTGAGAAAGAGGGCGATGCTGAACAGCGCAAGGCCCGCCAGCTTGATGCGCGGCGATAGCTGGTAAAGCCAACCGCTTCCTTCGACGTGGAGGCTTCTCATGTCAGGGCCAGTTCACGGTAAAGCCGGATCGCCTCGGTGGGGGATGCATCGGCGTGCAGCCTGTTCTGATGGAACAAAAGCACGCGGTCGAAACTCTCCAGCAGCGGCAGATCGTGGGTGATGACGATCAGGTCCTGCTCCAGCCCCGCCATTGTCCGCTCCACCAGCGCACGGTTCTTGAGGTCGAGCTGGTTGGTCGGCTCGTCCATGATGAGGATTTTTGGATTGGTTATGGTCAGTGCCGCCAAGGCAGAAAGCTGCAATTCGCCGCCGGAAAGCTCATGCGCGCGACGCTTGGCCAGAGGCTGGATATCGAAGCGCTGCAAGGTGGCATCGACAGCAGCATCGATGGCAGCCCTATCCAGCCCCTTGTTTTTCAGGCCGAAGGCGATGTCGTCTCTGATAATGGGCAGAATGATCTGGTTTTGCGGGTTCTGGAAGATGAAGCCGACATCCTTCAAAACCTCGGACGCGTCCTTGACCGTATCCAGCCCATTGACGCTCACATGGCCGCTGGTCGGTTTCGTTAGACCATTGATCATCCGCGCAAACGTCGTCTTGCCTGAACCGTTGAGGCCGATGATGCCGATGCGCCGCTCGGTTAGGGCCAGCGTCAAGGGCTCGACCGCCGCTCTGCCTTCAAAGGCCACACCCGCATCGTGAAAACGAATATTCAACTGCCAGTCCCCAAAATGCTGTCGACGTTTCTATAAACGTTGGAGGTGCCGAGCGAAACAAGGAACAAAAAAAGAACATTGATTTTTCGGCTGAGCAACCATAGGCTTTTACCATGGCGATTCTGATTTCGAACGAAGCAGCACGACGTATCTTTCTGGCGCGACAGGGGCTTTCCGCATCGCCTAGCCGCGCCATGAGCAAGGCCGACCTGTTGAAGCTGATCACCGATATCGGCTTCGTGCAGGTGGACAGCATTGCCACCGTCGAGCGGGCGCATCACCAGATCATCTTTTCCCGCAATCAGACCTACAAGCGCCAGCACTTGACGGAACTGCTGGAGAAAGACCGGGCGCTGTTCGAACACTGGACGCATGACGCCTCCATTCTGCCCGCGACCTTCTACCCCTATTGGAAACACCGCTTCCGTCGCCGTGAACCGATCATTCAGGAGCGCTGGCGCAACTGGCACGGGGAGGGCTTCGATTCCGCCTTCGAGGAAACATATCGGCGCATTGCCGAAAACGGCCCCGTCATGTCGCGCGATATGAAGGCGGAAGGGCATCAGTCCGGCGGCTGGTGGAACTGGCATCCGTCGAAAACGGCGCTCGAATATCTCTGGCACACCGGCAAACTGGCGGTGGCAGGCCGTGTCAATTTCCAGAAAGTCTATGATCTGGCGGAGCGGGTGATCCCGGCTGAGCATCACGACCTGGATGTGCATCATGACGACTTCGTAGACTGGGCCTGCCGAGAAGCGTTAACGAGGCTTGGCTTTGCCACCTCAGGCGAAATCTCAGCCTTCTTCGATATCGTCACGCCGCAGGAATCCAAGCAGTGGGTGAGCGATCACCGCGATGAACTCTGCGAAGTCTCGCTCGCTTCTTCCGATGGTGCCAAAGAACGAATCTCCTACGCTTTCGAAGGCTTCACAGGCGAGGCGGAAGCCGGGATCGAGCCACCCAACCGCATCCGCGTGCTCAGCCCGTTCGATCCCCTGCTGCGCAACCGCGCCCGCACGGAGCGGCTGTTCGGTTTCTATTACCGCATCGAAGTCTTCGTGCCGGAGCCGAAGCGGCAATATGGCTATTACGTCTTCCCGCTTCTGGAAGGGGACAGGCTGATCGGTCGCATCGACATGAAGGCGGAGCGTAAAGTTGGAACGCTGGATGTGAAGCGCCTCTGGCTCGAAAAGGGCGTTCGTCCGTCTTCCGGCCGATTGGCGAAGCTGGATGCGGAGTTAAACCGGCTTGCCAAGTTTACCGGTGTTGAGAGTGTGCGGTATCTGGATGAGTGGCTTGGGTGAAAGGGCAGTGGGTCGGGTGATCCGCAAAGGTTTTCGCGTCCGTCACCCAGCACTTGATGCGGGGTCTAGCCAGCTCAAGTCTTTGGGCTGAAAAGGCTATTCTCGACGCGCGGACGCGCGTCGGCTGAATCCCGCATCAAGTGCGGGATGACTGAGGTAGATGTATTTCCTGCGCGTCAGCTCAGACCGCTCTCCCCTTCGAAAAAGAGAATGACGGAAGCATTCGTCACCCAATATCCGTCGAGCTGATCTGAATGCCAAAACCCTCTAGCCCGACATAGTGGCGTTCGCGGGAGGTGAGAAGCTTGATGGAGCTTATACCAAGCTCTTTCAGGATTTGTGCGCCAAGGCCGATTTCCAGCCATTCGTCGTCCCGCGAGCGGGCCTGTGCGTGGGCCTCATCGGGGTCGCGGGACTTGCGACGTCCGGCCACCTGGCCGACACCAACAGAGCCTTCGCGCAGGTAGATGATGACGCCACGGCCTTCGGCTGCGATCTTCTCCATGTAGTGCTGCACGGGCTGTTTCTTGCCGAAGATATCGTCGGCCACGTTTTCCGGGTGCAGGCGCACGGGAATATCGACGCCGTCGCGGATATCGCCGAAAATCACGGCCATATGCTGCATCGGGTCCCAAGGCAGGGAATAGGTCTGTGCTTTGGCGGGGCCGAAAGGCGTGTCGAGCGTGAACTCCGATTCCTTTTCGACAAGCGTTTCCTTGCGTTGGCGATAGGCGATGAGATCGGCCACAGACACCTGTTTCATGCCATGGGTCTCTGCAAAGGCGGAAACCTGCGGGCCGCGCATCACAGTGCCGTCGTCGTTCACCAGCTCGCTGATGACGCCGATGAGTGGCAGGCCTGCGAGTTTGCACAGATCGACCGCCGCTTCCGTGTGACCGGAGCGCATGAGCACGCCGCCTTCGCGGGATATCAGAGGGAAAATATGGCCGGGGCGGGTGAAATCGGCAGCACCCGCATTGGGGTTGGCCAGATTGCGAACCGTCACGTTGCGGTCGCTGGCGGAAATGCCGGTCGTCGTGCCGTGTTTGAAGTCCACCGAAACGGTAAAGGCTGTCGTATGCGCGCTGTCGTTTTCCGCAACCATGGCATTGAGGTTGAGGCGTTTCGCCTCTTCACGCGGCATGGGGGCGCAGACGATGCCGGAGGTGTGGCGCACGATGAAGGCCATCTTTTCCGGGGTGCAGTGCACGGCGGCAACGATGAGATCGCCTTCGTTTTCGCGGTCGTCGTCATCCATGACCACGACGATTTCACCAGCCTCGAAGGCACGGATAGCTTCAACGACACGCTTCTGATCATATGCCATGCTAGGTTCCTATTTCAAACGCCCGGTCTGGCCGCGGTCTCTGAGATAATGGTCGGCAACCGTGCAGGCCACCATGGCTTCGCCAATCGGTACGGCACGGATGCCGACACACGGATCGTGGCGACCCTTGGTACGCACATCGACATTGTTGCCATCGGCATCGATGGATTGACGCTCTGTCAGAATGGACGATGTCGGCTTGATGGCAAAGCGCGCAACGACCGGCTGACCGGTGGCGATGCCGCCCAGAATGCCGCCCGCATGGTTGGACAGGAAAAGCGGCTTGCCGTCATTGCCCATCCGCATTTCATCGGCATTTTCCTCGCCGGTCAGTTCGGCAGAGGCGAAACCCTCGCCGATTTCCACGCCCTTGACGGCATTGATGGACATGAGGTTGGAGGCGATATCCTGATCGAGCTTGGCATAGATCGGCGCACCGATACCGGCGGGGACACCCTCAGCCACGACTTCCACCACGGCACCGATGGAAGATCCAGCCTTGCGGATGCCATCGAGATATTCTTCCCACACCGGCACCATCGCCGCATCCGGGCAGAAGAAGGGGTTCTGATCGACCTGATTCCAATCCCAGTTGGCGCGGTTGATCTTGTGCTTGCCGATCTGCACCAGCGCGCCGCGCACGTCGAGGCTCGGCACCACCTTGCGGGCCAGCGCCCCGGCAGCCACGCGCGCAGCGGTTTCGCGCGCAGACGAGCGACCGCCGCCGCGATAATCGCGAATGCCGTATTTAAGATCATAGGTAAAGTCCGCATGGCCGGGGCGGAAACTTCTGGCGATCTCGCCATAATCCTTGGAGCGCTGGTCGGTGTTTTCGATCATCATCGACACCGGCGTGCCGGTCGTGATCATCGTCTCGCCGTCCTCATCCATCATCACGCCGGAGAGAACCTTGACGATATCGTCTTCGCGCCGCTGGGTCACGAAGCGGTTCTGGCCGGGCTTGCGCTTGTCCATCCACGCCTGCACCTCGGAAAGCGTGAAGCGGATGCCCGGAGGGCAGCCGTCAATCACACAGCCCAGTGCCGGGCCGTGGCTTTCGCCCCAGGTGGAAACGCGGAAGAGATAACCGAAGGTGTTATGCGACATGTGATCAAACCGAGCAGCGGCGTTCCACTGGCGAAACGCGTTTTCAGAAACAGGCTTTTTCATAGTGTAAAAAGCCGGGAAGGCAAAAGCCTTTCTTTTGCCGCTTCGGTTCGCGCCACGAGGCCTTTGCGCGAACATGTTTCGCCCGCAGCCGTAAGACCAGTTGAGAGCTGTAAAGGCGCCCCTATTCCATCAAGAGACCTTGCGCCACTGTTCAGCCCCGGCAAATTCGGAGAAGTCCGCTGGCGAAAGCGGCTTGGCGAACGCATAGCCCTGAACGATATCGCAGCCCAGCTGCCGCAGCAGCGCAGCATGTTCTTTCGTTTCGACACCTTCTGCAATCGTCTCGACGCCGAGAGACTTGGCAATATCGATAATCGAGCGCACGAGGGACCGTTCCTGCGGCGAGGTGAGAATTGGCATGACCAGCTGCCGGTCGATCTTCAGCCGCTTCGGTTTGAGGCGCAACAGGCTGATGATCGACGTATGGCCTGTTCCGAAGTCGTCGATTTCGATGTCGATGCCCAGCGCCTTGATACGTTCGATATTGTTGGCGGCGATATCTTCGTTCTCGTCGAGAAAAATTGACTCCACCAGTTCGAAGGTCATTTGACCGGGCTTGATCGGCAGTTGCTTGAGACTTTCGATGAGGTTGTCGTCGTGCAGGCGGCGAACGGAGACGTTGACGGAGACGCGCGGAACGTCGATGCCCTTGAGACGCCATATTTCCTGGTCCTGCAAAGCATGCTGAAGCACCACATGGTCAATGGTCGAAACGACGTTGAGCTCCTCGGCAATTTTGAGGAACTTGTCGGGGGTCAGAATGCCCCTGACGGGATGACGCCAGCGCACCAAGGCTTCCACGCCGGTCAAGGCATGGGTGGTCGCGGAAAATTGCGGCTGATACCACGCCTCGAACTCTCCCCGCTCAAGCCCCGCAAGGATTTCGTCGGCTGTGCGTTTATGGCTGACGATTTCCGCTTGCAGGTTCTGAGTGAAGAATTCGTAACGGTTACGCCCCGTGGCCTTGGCCCGGTAGAGCGCCAGGTCGGCGTTGATGAGCGTGCGGCGGGCATCGCCCGTTCCTGCCTCATCGAATGCAATGCCGATGGAGACACCGCACCGGCAGATAAAGCCCTCGAAGTCGAAGGGATGACTGAAGGCGGAAATGATCTTCGTTGCGATCGACTTGATATTGTCCCTGTCGGCCAAAGGCATGAGGATCACGAATTCATCGCCGCCGATACGCGCCACGATGTCGCCGGCCCGCACTGTTCGCGTCAAAATCTTTGCCGCATGGATCAGCACCGCGTCGCCTGCGGCGTGCCCCAGCGTATCGTTGATCTGCTTGAAACGGTCGAGATCCAGATGAAGAATGGCAAAACGCTTGCGCTCGCCAGATAGCGGCACTGACAGCGCGTCCAGTTCCCGGTCCAGCTTGCGGCGGTTTGCAAGACCGGTGAGGGGATCATGCAGGGCGTTGTGTTCGATACGGGTCTTGGCGTGCTCCAGCTCGGCATTCTTGGCTTCCGCCTCGTCCTTGGCGTTTTTCAGCTGCTCCGAAAGCAGGACATCCGCGGTGACGTCGAACGCGATGCCCACGATCCGTTTTGTACCGTCGCGCCTGTTGTGCACGCGACCAACGGCCTTGATGTAGCGCACGGAGCCATCCGGCAAAAGCACACGCTGGGTCGTGTTGCGGTCGGAATCGTCATCGCGGCGCAGGCCGTTTCCAAAGGCGATGGGCCGTTCCTCCGGGTGCAGGCAGGAGAGGTATTCGTCGCGCGTCACATGGCGGTTGTCCTGAGGCGGCAAGCCATAAAGTTCGCACATGCGATTGTCCCAGATCGCGTTGGAGTAGTCGAATGCCGATTCCCAGATGCCGCAATGATATGCTTCGAGAGCCAGTCTAAGGCGACCGGACGTCTCTTCGAGCTCGTGTTCTCGGCTGGACAGCTCCTGCAGCGCAAGCTCCAGCTCGGCATTCTTGATGTCGCTCGTATCCTTGGCCTCGCGAAGCCGCTGCGCCATGATCATGTCTGCCGTCACGTCCCACAATATGCCTGTGGTCTGGTGGCTGCCATCCGGTTTGGTATAGCTCGAGCCAGCGGAACGCAGATAACGAACCGTGCCGTCGGCTGCGGGTATGCGGTAAACTTCGGACGATGTCTGCTGTCTCGAGGAACAATTGAAGAAGAACCGCGCAGCCTTCGAGCGGTCTTCGACAACCAGCGCCGTCAACCAGTCGGTCAGCAGCATGTTCTGTTCCAGCATCGGAAAGCCGTGGAGGCTCGATGCGCGTTCGTCCAGGTAACAGCGCGAGGTATCGTTTTCGATTTCCCAAATGCCGATACTGGAGGAATCGATGGCGAGCTTGAACCGTTGCGAGAGTTCCAGCAGCTTGGCCTCTCGCGAACGCAGCGTCTTGATGTTCCGGTTTCGCTCCGACAGCAGCAATGCCGCCACGATGATGGGCAGGAGCATCGATATGCCGGCAATAGCAAGCATCGTGCGAAGCGATTGATAATAGGGCTTTACTGCATTCCAGCCCGACGCAGGTGTCGCGCGGATTTCCCATCGCGAACCGGGCAAGTCCACGGCCTTGACGAGCGGGTCTTCATGCAGCGGCTCGATCACGCTGCTGACGATTTCATTGGTGACGGTATCGCGGATTTCAAAGCGGATATCGTTGGACGTGCTGTCTAACGGCGACAGCGTGTCGTAGCCGATCCCCTGAAGAAGCTTGCGTCGATCGACGACCGCCATCACCAGATCGTCCTTTTCGCCACTGGCCACGGCTGCGGGCGGTACGGTGACGATGACAAGAATGGTGCCACCTTCCGCAGCTTCGAATATCTGGGTTTCCGGCAGGCGCTGTTCCTGGGGCAAGGCGGCCAGCTTTGCCAGCCGCTCGTTCAGCATCGTATCCAGCTGCTCCGTGGGAAAGCCGGATGCGGTTTGGGACGTGTAGAGTTTGTGGAGCTGGAAATCCTTTGCGAAACCGATGGCAATGAAGTGATGGGACTGCTGCAACTGGTAATCGGCAATCTTGTCAAGGCTTGGCGACGTGTCCGGAGAAAGGGTCGCGTAGTGCCCCAGCGATGTCAGCGTCGTGACATCGCTGCTCAGCCGCATGACAAGACTATCGTGCAAAAGATCGAGGGCGTATTGCGCATGCGTTTCGAGATCTTCGCGCAATGAGGCGGCGCTGCGATGATCGACCAGATTGAAGGCGGTGAACATGATGCCCGCCATGGCAAGAGCCAGAAGCGCTGCAACAATCCTTCGTTTTATGATTTCGTTAAGGCGTGCCCCAATATCAGCCAAAACACTCACGTAATAATCCTTCGAAATATCGCATTTTGCTCTGCTATACAGCGCAAAATACAATATATTCTGAATCCAAAACTATATCGGGTGTTTCATTTCGGTCTAATTTAACAACTTGGGAAACGGCGCTTCATTTTAGCGTTCCATTGAATGAAACGTTGCCTAAAGGCTTGATTAAAAGTTAAAATCCGTTCATCAATTATACCGAAAATGTCATGCTTGCGGGCGAATTCCGCCACATTCGGGAGGCAAATCTTGTCGCATATCAAGTTTTTCAGCAGCCTTAAGAAAGCTATAGCGATGCGTTTGATGATTGCCGCACTTATGGCCACAGCAAGTCTGTTTGCTCCGTTCAACGCGTTTTCGCAAAGCGTTGACGTCGAATCGACCATCAGCAAGGTGGATGTGAAGGGCCTCACCATCACATTGGCTGATGGCAAGAGCTACAAGGTGCCTGAAGAATTCAATTTCGACGGACTACAGGCCGGTGTGAAGGTTGTTGTTTTCTACACCGAGGTCGATGGCAAGCGCGTCGTGGACGACCTGGAAGTCATCCAGTAGGACGTCTCAGGCTTCGAGCGTCGCCTCGACCCATTCGGCAGTGCGCCTTTCGGTTTCCACCCTTAATATTCTGTCCTGCGGGATAGGAATGTCTGCGGCTTCGTCCTTTTCCATGCCGGTTACGAGCCGGAAAATGGAGCGAATGACGCCACCGTGGCAGACGCAAACTGTCTGGCGATCGACTGATGTCAGCCACGCGCCGATCCGCCAGGAGAGTATCTCATAGCTTTCGGCGTCCTCGCCTGGTGGAATGAAATCCCATTTTGCAGCCTTGCGGGCTCTGACCTTTTCGGGATGTTCTCGCTTGAGTTCGGGAAGCGTATGGCCTTCCCAGTCGCCGAAGGAGACTTCGACCAGGCGTGCGTCGGTGCGGTATGCAGCCGGGTCTAGCCCCATGGCACCGCGCAGCAATTCCATGGTTTCGCGCGTGCGCCCAAGCGGGCTGGCGACATAATCGAAGTCAAGCGCTGTTGGTCCGAGAATGGCAGCGAGGGCGTGCCCGTTCGCGACAGCCTGTGTTCGACCGAAATCATTGAGGGGAATGTCTTTTTGGCCCTGAAGCCTGCGGATCGCATTCCAGTCTGTTTGTCCGTGACGGATAACATAGACCAGCAAAGCGGCACTCCCGTTCATTCAGTCCGTTAGGATCGACTGCGTCGCGTCGCGAAACGTCGGCGTCGTCTTCAGGCGTAGGGCCGGGATCGCATCGCGTTACGGCCTCTGGGCGTTGATCGCACATGTCGCGCAAGAGTGCTTTACACTTTTGCGCGACATGCAGAATTTCAGTCTTTTACGACGGAGATGTCCGGTGCGTCCACCGCTTTCATGCCGATCGTGTGGTAACCGGAATCGACGTGGTGAACTTCACCCGTCACACCGGTGGACAGATCGGACAGAAGATAGAGCGCGGACTTGCCGACTTCCTCGATGGAGACAGTGCGCTTCAGCGGCGCATTGTATTCGTTCCACTTGAGAATATAGCGGAAATCACCAATGCCGGAGGCAGCAAGCGTCTTGATCGGGCCAGCCGACACGGCGTTGACGCGAATGCCGCGATTGCCCAGATCTACCGCCAGATAACGAACGCTCGCTTCCAACGCTGCCTTTGCAACGCCCATGACGTTGTAGTTCGGCATGACCTTTTCCGCGCCATAATAGGTCAGCGTCAACAAGGCGCCGCCATCATTCATGACCGGTTCTGCGCGCTTGGCAACAGCCGCAAGCGAGTAGACCGAAATGTCCATCGTGCGATTGAAGTTGTCGCGGCTGGTATCGAGATAGCGACCGGTCAATTCGTCCTTGTCCGAGAAGGCGATGGCGTGAACGACGAAATCGATCTTGCCCCAATGCGCCTCGATATTGGCAAAAACAGCGTCGATCGTTGTTAGATCCGTGACGTCGCAATGGCCGGCCATAAAGGCGCCAAGGTCCTGCGCCAGTGGTTCAACGCGCTTCTTCAGCGCATCGCCCTGCCATGTGAATGCCAGTTCAGCGCCAGCATCCGCACATGCCTTGGCGATACCCCATGCGATGGAGCGATTGTTTGCGACGCCCATGATGAGGCCGCGTTTGCCAGCCATGAGGCCGGATGTCTGAGCCATTGGATGCTCCCTATACTTAAATCGAACTTGCCTATGGCATAGGCCGAAGGCCGGTTCAAGCAGGACCGGGATCATCTCCCGTTAGGGAACGTAACAAAGAGTGCTTTGTTCACGGCTTTCCACAGCGGCCGTCAAGACTGGTGCGCAAACTTACAGATAAAGCCCTTCGCGCATGTGACGCATGAGGTCCATGACTTTCGCATCGGGGGTGTCCAACAGAACGATGCGCAGTTCCACGACGAGATCACCGTTGCCGCCAAGCCCGTCCTCAAGGCCTTTGCCTTCGACGCGAATGGCGCGATCCGAACCGGACCATGCAGGGACCGTTACTTTCAGCTCGCCGAATGGTGACTGAACGGCGGCCTCGCAGCCCAGCACCGCATCTGCCAGCGAAATGGGGAGCGTGGTGTGGATGTCGAAATTCCTGACGGAAAAAGGACCGTCGCGGGAGACGAGCAATGTGACGACGAGATCACCGCGGCTGGCTTCCGGCAGTTTCAATCCCTGACCCTTGAGGCGAACGACGTGGCCATCGCTCATGCCGGGCTCGAGCTGAAAGCGAACCTCCCGGTCTTCCGGCATGTTGAGCGTCACCCACTTCTTGTCGAGAAGGTCGGACACGCTGACCGTGGCTTCGGCTGTGATGTCAGGCGCCTTTTCAGGCGTCGCTGCCGTACCGCGAATTTTGCGCAGGATTGCTGCGAAGAAGCTGGTGGCCTGCGCTGCCGAGGCTTCCGCTTTTTCCTTGCGCTGTGCAGCGCTTTCCTCGGTCGTGCTTTCGGAGGTCTCGGCTTGCGATTCTGCCACCTTGGCCTTCGCGTCGGCGCCGAAGATACGTTCCAGCATGTCTTCGGCCGATTCCGGCTTTGCTGAATCCGCTGATGCTGCGGCAGCTTCCGGCTTTGCGGTGCGGGCCTGGGCTTTTGCCAGTTCTTCCATCAGCTTGTCTGCAGCCTTGGCGCGTTCCGCTGCCTGTTTGGCGGCCTCGCGCTGCTGCATGATGGTCTGCTCACGCTTTTTGCCTTCCGCAGCACGCCGCGCCTGATCGTAAAGACCACGTTTCTTGGGGTCTTTCAACAGATCGTAGGCCTGGCCTATTTCGGCGAAACGGGCGGTCGCGTCCGGGTCGTTGCGGTTCTGATCAGGGTGAACGGCCTTTGCCTGTGAACGCCAGGCCGCCTTGATTTCGTCCGATCCGGCATCTTTTTGCACGCCGAGAATAGAGTAAGGATCACGCATCCAGATCACCAGTTACGCTTGCCGGTCGCAGCCTGAAATTTTCGTCATGAAAAGCCTGCAACACGAAGAACACCCGTCTTGAACGTGCATGCCGTCTTTTACGTTGCATCGTTCGGTTTAAATCGAGTTCGACTGTCGCAAGAAGTTGCTAATCAGACCTTTACGGCCTGCGGGCAGGGGCCGGTGCCGCGCCCCTAACGGAAGACAGGGTAAATGTTTTATTTCTGATTGAAGCGCGTCATCAACCACTCGCCCGTCTCGGAAAGACAGGCCTGACCGCTGTAGCTCGCGACGCCTTCGAAGGAGTGGCGGGTCGTGTCGAAGTCGCGGCACACGAAGCCGGTCGTTCTGTCTTCGCGAATGGCGGTCACCACACCTGCGCTGCCGGTGGCGGCATTGGCCCAGGGCAAAGGCGAGTCGGAAATCTTCGCCAGATCGGCTGACGTGACCGCGTTGCGGATCGTTGCGTCATCCGAAAGCGTTTGGGTATTGGGCTGGTTGGGAACAGATGCCGTAGACAAGGACTTATCGACCTTGTCTCCACCGAAAAGATCGAGACTGACGCAACCGGTCAACACGACGAGCATAGACACAGTTGCGAAACTGCGCGCGACCGATGACAAGAAGCTCTTTGTTCGACTGTTCGACTTTGCTATGACGATCACCATCTTTAAACCAGAATCCATCTCTGGTGTGCAAATCAGCTCAGGAGCATTTTATTCAATATGTCGGAAAGCCGGTTAACATCCAGTGACTTTACTGAGGAAAATGAACCTTTCTCACTTTTTGCGGACTGGTTGCGCAACGCAACCACCGAAGAAATCAACGATCCGAACGCCGTGGCGCTCGCATCTGTTGACGAGGAAGGCATGCCCAGCGTGCGTATGGTTCTGTTGAAACATGCCGATGAGCGGGGCTTCGTTTTCTACACCAACTTCGAAAGCCGCAAAGGCCACGAACTGCTTGGCCAAAAGAAGGCGGCCATGTGCTTTCACTGGAAAAGCCTGCGCAGACAGGTGCGCGTCCGCGGCCTGGTGGAAGTCGTCAGCGATGCAGAGGCGGATGAATATTACGCCTCGCGTCCCCGTGGAAGCCGCATCGGTGCCTGGGCATCCAAGCAGTCGCGTCCGCTGGAAAGCCGTTTCGCATTGGAAAAAGCCGTCGCGACCTACACGGCGAAATATGCAGTTGGCGACATTCCCCGCCCGCCCCACTGGTCGGGGTTTCGCATTCAGCCCCTGACCATCGAATTCTGGCAGGACGGTAAATTCCGCCTGCACGACCGCGTCGAATTCCGCCGGGATACGCCTCAAGGCGATTGGTCAAAGGTAAGGATGTATCCGTGACCCATCATCATGCGGCGCGCTCACCAACCGTGCCGCATGATCCTATCGACTCAAAGAGAGAATCATGGTGAATAGTGCTGCATGAACAAAGGAGGAACGTATGTTCTCTAACCTCATGCAGCAATTTGAACTTGCCTCGGAAAAATATGCCCGCGCCAATGATATCGAGCGAGACCCTGACTGGTTTCTTCTGAAATTACAGGAGGAGGTCGGTGAGGTCACGCAGGCGTGGAACCGGCTAAGCGGTCGCGGGCGCAGCAAAGGCAAGACGCAGGAGGAAATGCGTCAGGATTTGTCGGACGAAACCGCTGATCTCCTCGGCCACGTCCTGCTTCTTGCCCACAAAAACGGGCTTGATCTCGAAGCCTCCATCAAGCGCAAGTGGCTTTTCGAGCCCGGTGCTCTCTAGCTCTGTACGGATTTCAGAAGCGCTGCCACGTCGAAAAGGCTGTCGCAGATCGCCACGCATTTCTCCCGCATGGCATCCGTAGCGGGTGCGACATCCGGCACCATGATCGTCTGGGTGCCGGCACTCCATGCGGACTGGACGCCGTGATAGGAATCTTCAAGCGCCACGCAATCCTTTGGATCGATCCCGAGACGTTCAGCGGCGGTCAGATAGGGCAGGGGCGATGGTTTCGGCTCTGCGTAATCACCACGGGCGAGGACGTGATCGAAGCGGCGCAACACATCGAAAGGACCAAGGTGGCGATTGACAGACTCGTGACCGGATGATGTGGCAATAGCCCGAGGCAGGCGGAGCTCATCCAGGAGATCGAGGATTTCGAAAACACCTGCTTTCAGCGCCACGCCGTCCGCCATCTTGATCGCCAGATGCCGAAGCCACGCGTCGCGAAAGGCATCCATCGGAAAATCCTGGCCGTATTCTGTGCGTATGGTTTTCGTGATGACATCCCACGGACTGCCGCAGACCCGTTGATAGACATCGACAGCCATGCCATGCCCGCCTTCATCGGATGCGGCTAGAAATGAATCCCGGTAGTGCTTCTCGCTTTCGATCAGCAACCCGTCCATATCGAAAATGATCGCCTTCGGTCGACGCAACAGCCCAGCCATCGTTTAACCGAACCGGAATGGGCGCTCGCCCAGGCTTTCGAATGGCCGGATGAGATACCCGTCCGGATCGGCGACGACGAACTGCCGATTGCCAACCTCCGTCTCCCCGCGCCGATACCATTTCTCTTCCAAGGGCAGAAACAGTGGAACTCGGGCACGTTCCAGCCGCTCGAGAATGACCTCAAGCGATGGCACCACCAGTTGCAGGTTCATACCCCGGCCGAATGGGTATTTCATGGGTGCGGTCTCATCTTCAAAGGTACGCCCGGCACCGATCTGATCGATCATCAGCTGCGCGTCGCCCAGCGCCAGATAGGTAAAACCTTCTTCAGGTCTTTCGTAGACCACGTGAAAACCAATGAGATCGCAATAAAAAGAACGGCTTCTCGGCCAATCGCTGACGGCCAGTTCCGGAACAAGGGCATTCGCTGTGAAAGTCATTTTTGGGCCATGTCACCTTTAAAAATACAATTGCTATAGCGCTTATGCGCAGAAAAGGTAACTCCAATAGGCCGGAAACGTTGCAGGTCGAAAATCCATTCAACGCGAACGTAGCAGCCTCAAGGCAACAAATGTGAGGATGATCATGAGCGGTGTGCTTATGCCAAAGCCGATCATCAATCCCAAATCGGCCACCTGCTCCGCGTTCTCCGCCCCGTAAAGTCCGACGAGCTTTTCGGCAAGTGGTTGCGGAAATTGCGGAAACCAGTCAGGTCGCGTGCGCCACAGATGTGTGAGAACGCTTGAGGCGACCAAGACCCATATCGACAATAAAGCGATTTTAGCGGGTTTGCGCAGCGCGCCGTTACGCCTTCGTGCCGCCCACGGTAATCTGGTCCATGCGCAGATGCGGCTGGCCGACGCCGACGGGCACCCACTGGCCTGCCTTGCCGCAATTGCCGATGCCGGTGTCGAGCTTCATGTCGTTGCCGATCATTGTCACGCGTTTCATCGCATCCGGCCCGTTGCCGATCAGCATCGCGCCTTTGACCGGTGCGCCGATCTTGCCGTTTTCGATGAGATAGGCTTCCGTGCAGCCGAAGACGAATTTGCCGGATGTGATATCCACCTGACCACCGCCGAAGGACACCGCGTAGATACCCTTCTTGACCGATGCGATGATTTCTTCCGGTGTCTTGTCGCCACCCAGCATATAGGTGTTGGTCATGCGCGGCATGGGCACATGCGAATAGCCCTGACGGCGTCCGTTGCCGGTGGCTTTCATACCCATCAGCCGGGCATTCTGCCGGTCCTGCATATAACCGACCAGCTTGCCGTTTTCGATCAACACATTGTAACCCGACGGCGTGCCTTCGTCGTCGACGGTCAGCGAGCCGCGGCGATTGTCGATCGTGCCGTCATCGACCACAGTCACGCCGGGTGCTGCGACCATTTCGCCGAGAAGGCCAGCAAAGGCCGAGGTTTTCTTGCGATTGAAATCGCCTTCCAGACCGTGGCCAACAGCCTCATGCAGCATCACGCCCGGCCAGCCGGAGCCCAACACCACATCCATGGTGCCCGCAGGGGCATCGATGGCGGTGAGGTTGACCAGAGCCTGGCGCAAGGCTTCATCCGCGCCGCGCTGCCAGTTTTCGGTTGTAATGAAATCGCCAAAGCCGACGCGGCCGCCGATGCCGTAAGAGCCGCTTTCCTGTCGGTCACCTTCGCCAGCGACCACGGAAATATTGATGCGGGTCATAGGGCGGATGTCGCTGACGCGATGACCATCGGCGCGCAGAATATCCACCACCTGCCAACTGGCGGCAACGCTGGCCGTTACCTGGCGCACCTTCGGGTCTTTGTCGCGCAGATAGCTGTCGATTTCGGTGAGAAGCTTGACCTTCTCCTCAAAGCTCGGCGCGCCGATCGGATTGTCGTCGCCGTAAAGCTTCTTGTTCGTTCGCTGCGGGGCGGCTGCATAGGAGCCGGAATAGCCTCGCGTCACAGCGCCGACCGCGTCGGAGGCGCGACCCAGAGCTGCCAGCGAAAGCTCGCCCGCATGGGCATAGCCCACCGTCTCGCCGGCGACGGCGCGCAAACCGAAGCCCTGATCGGTGTTGAAGCTGCCGCCTTTCAGGCGACCATTATCAAATGTCAGCGATTCCGCCTGCGCGTGTTCCACGAACAACTCGCCATCGTCGGCACCGGCAAGCGCTTCGGCCACCTTGGCGCGCAACTGCCCTTCATCGCAATCGAACAGGGTCAAAAGGTCTTGGGTCATTGCGTGCTCCGGTCCTGGCTTGTCTTTCGCAACGGATTATCCGAACCGCGTGACGCGTTTCGGCCCGATGCTACTGCGCATTTAAGTGCTGGAACCGCCACGCGCAAGATTGATCAGGGCAGGGCGTCGTAGCCTTCGGCAAAGCCGCGAAGTTCGATGGGAATGCCGACGCGATCCTGATCGACCGCTTCACGCAGTGCAAAGACGGCGTTCTTGCCCGCACGCAGTACCTTCAGCAGCTCGTCGTCGATATCGACCTCGACATAGCAACCTTCAGAAAAGCAGCGTGTGAAATAAGCACGGCCAATATTGTTATTGTCGATGTATAGTTCCATCCCGTCCTTCAGCAGCACACCCAGAGGGGCGAGAATGCGCAGGATGCGAGACTTTCGGTCAGCAGTCTTAAGGATGACGACGGAAAGGCCGACTTCCGGACGGTCATCGGCGATGACGTTTTGCATCAAGGCACATTGCTCTTCCGAAGCGCCAGCTGGCTTGTCGCAAATGACAGACCACGCGCCATGCGTCGATTTCGGTGTGCCCGGCTGTTGCTGGGCAAAGCCCGCAGCGGGAACAGTAAGGGAAAGACCGGCGGCGAAAAGAAAAGCGCGCGCAATCGGGGACAGACGCATGGATACCTCAGAATTCGAATCAGTGCCGCTATTTTGACTTGCCGTCAGGGACAAGGAAAGAGCCGCAATCCTCAATTCCAAGCGAGTGCGGCCAAAATAGGACTTTGCCGGCAGATCGCTTCGGGGTTCAGGCACCGCAAGCCGTCCGGCCCTGTGGTTTTAAGGCTCTCGCCTCTGTCGAAACCGGAACCTTTAGCGTTAAAAATGCATGGGTTGCCAACCAAGGCGATATTGCGGCGAAGGGCAAACTATGATTTGAAGTCTACTCTATATGCATGGATTCTGCGTTTGAGATTGATCATGATCAAGCGCGTGAGGGAGAGGTACCGTGACTAACAGGATTTACGCAAGCTTGGTGGGCGCCATCTGTCTGCTCACGGCTGTCGGCGCCCGCGCCGATCAGCCGCGGGACTGGCAAATGGGATTGCAGGAGGCGGCAACGCCCATCATGCATGAGATTCGCTGGTTCGAACAATATACGCTTTGGTTCATCGTTCCGGTCACGCTGTTCGTGCTGGCATTGTTGATTATCGTTGCGGTGAAGTTCCGTGCAGCAAAGAACCCGGTACCTTCCAAGACGAGCCACAACACTGCCATCGAGATCGTCTGGACGCTGGCGCCGGTCCTCATTCTCATGTTCCTGGCCTTTCCCTCGTTCAACCTGCTCAATGCGCAGCTGACGCAGCCGGAAAATCCCGATCTGACGCTGAAGGCGACCGCCACGCAGTGGCAGTGGAACTACGAATACACGGCCGCCGAGGGTGCCGAAGCACTGGCATTCGACAGCTACATGCTGAAGGAGCCGGATCGCGCCGCCGCTGGCAAGCAGGATGTTGCCCGTTATCCGCGCCTTCTGGCCGTGGACAACGAAATGGTCGTGCCCGTTGGCAAGACGGTGCGCCTGCTGGTCACCGCCGCACCGACCGACGTCATTCACGCCTTCGCCATGCCTGCCTTTGGTGTCAAGATCGATGCCGTGCCGGGCCGTTTGAACGAGACATGGTTCAAGCCTGAAAAGGAAGGTCTTTATTACGGCCAGTGCTCCGAGCTTTGCGGCAAGGACCACGCCTTCATGCCTATCGCCATACGGGTGGTTTCCGAAGAGCAGTACAACACCTGGCATGCCGCTGCCGCCTCAGATCTGAGCGGTGCGAACCGGGCGCTCATGGCTTCCGTGGATGGTGCGCCAAGCACCGTTCAGGTTGCCGAAAACGAAACCAAGTAAGGTAAGGAGTGAGGACAATGGCTGGACCATCCGCACACGACGATCATCACTCTCACGCCCATGACGTTCATCATGACGACCACGCGCACCATGCGCATACGCCGACCTTTGTTCAACGCTGGTTCCTGTCGACGAACCACAAGGATATCGGTACGCTCTATCTGATCTTCGCAATCATCGCCGGTATCATCGGCGGCGGCCTTTCGGTCGTGATGCGTATGGAGCTGCAGGAACCGGGCATTCAGATTTTCCATGGTCTCGCAACCATGGTCTATGGTTTCGAGGGCGACGCCGCTATCGACGGTGGCAAGCACATGTACAATGTGTTCACGACCGCGCATGCGCTCATCATGATCTTCTTTATGGTCATGCCCGCCATGATCGGCGGTTTCGCCAACTGGATGGTGCCGATCATGATCGGCGCGCCTGACATGGCTTTCCCGCGTCTCAATAACATCTCCTTCTGGCTCATTGTTCCGGCCTTCATCCTTCTGCTTTTGTCGCTCTTCGTTGAAGGACCGGCAGGCGCCTACGGTGTCGGCGGTGGCTGGACCATGTATCCGCCGCTCTCGACCAGCGGCATGCCCGGGCCCGCGGTGGATCTGGCGATCTTTGCACTTCACATTGCCGGTGTGTCCTCCATTCTGGGTGCCATCAACTTCATCACCACCATTCTCAACATGCGTGCGCCGGGCATGACCCTGCACAAGATGCCGCTGTTTGCCTGGTCGGTGCTGGTTACGGCATTCCTCCTGCTGCTCTCGCTGCCGGTTCTGGCAGGTGGCATCACCATGCTTCTGACCGACCGCAACTTCGGAACGACATTCTTCGCACCTGAAGGTGGCGGCGACCCGATCCTGTATCAGCACTTGTTCTGGTTCTTCGGTCACCCTGAAGTCTACATTCTGATCCTGCCCGGCTTCGGCATCATCAGCCACATCGTCTCGACCTTCTCCAAGAAGCCGATCTTCGGTTATCTCGGCATGGCCTACGCCATGGTCGCCATCGGTGCGGTCGGCTTCATCGTGTGGGCGCACCACATGTACACGGTCGGCCTGTCACTGGAAGCGCAGCGCTACTTCGTTTTCGCAACCATGGTCATCGCGGTGCCCACGGGCATCAAGATCTTCTCGTGGATCGCAACCATGTGGGGCGGGTCTTTGACCTTCTCGACACCGATGATCTGGGCCATCGGCTTCATCTTCCTGTTCACCGTGGGAGGTGTCACGGGCGTTCAGCTGGCCAATGCCGGTCTCGACCGTTCGCTGCATGATACATACTACGTGGTTGCCCACTTCCATTACGTGCTGTCGCTGGGCGCGGTCTTTGCGATCTTTGCGGGCTGGTACTACTGGTTCCCGAAGATCACCGGTTACATGTACAGCGAAAAGATCGGCAACCTGCACTTCTGGGTCATGTTCGTCGGCGTCAACCTCATCTTCTTCCCGCAGCACTTCCTTGGTCTTGCTGGTATGCCACGTCGTTACATCGACTATCCGGATGCCTATGCACACTGGAATGCCGTGTCGTCCTATGGTTCTTATATCTCTGCCGTGGCGGTCCTCATCTTCCTCGCCGGTGTATGGGAAGCCTTCGCCAAGAAGCGCGTGGCGGGTGACAACCCTTGGGGTGAAGGTGCGACGACGCTGGAGTGGCAGCTGTCATCTCCGCCGCCATATCACCAGTGGGAACAGCTTCCCCGTATCCGCTGAGGCATTTTGTCTAGGCGTCTATCGGAGCTGGACATGATAAATGTCAGTTCCACGCTCAGATGAAAGATACCAAGGAGCGCCGCAACCATGCGCGGCGTTTCCTATGAAAGCAGGAAAAATGACCGTTATCGACAATCGCGACACGCTGGAAATGGATAGTCTCGTGCTTTCCGAAGCAGGCGCGCGCGATTATTTCGAATTGCTGAAGCCACGCGTCATGTCGCTCGTGGTGTTCACGGGCTTCGCTGGCCTCGTCCTTGCACCCGGCACCATCAATCCGGTTCTGGCCGTGGTCGCGATCCTCTGCATCGCCGTGGGTGCCGGTGCATCCGGTGCGCTGAACATGTGGTACGACGCCGATATCGATGCTGTCATGACCCGCACTGCCAAGCGCCCCATTCCCTCGGGCCGCATTGCGCCGAACGAAGCACTGGCCTTCGGCCTGACCCTGTCGGCCTTTTCGGTCGCCATTCTCGGTCTTGCGGTCAACTGGTTTGCAGCCGGGCTGCTGGCTTTCACGATTTTCTTCTACGCCGTCGTCTATACGATGTGGCTGAAGCGCTCGACGCCGCAGAACATCGTCATCGGCGGGGCCGCTGGCGCTTTCCCGCCCATGCTGGGCTGGGCGTGCGTTACCGGCGGTATTTCGCTCGACAGCACCATCCTCTTTCTCATCATCTTTTTGTGGACGCCTGCGCATTTCTGGGCGCTTGCCCTCTTCAAGATGCGCGATTACGGTTCCGTCGGCATCCCCATGATGCCGAATGTGGCCGGTGAGCGTTCTACCAAGAACCAGATGATCGTCTATGCGGTGCTGACAGCTGTTGCTGCGGTCGCGCCCTATTTTACCGGTCTGGCCGGGGTGGGTTACGGCATCTTTGCTGCGGTTCTCAGCGTCATCTTCATCATCTGTTCCATCTCGGTGCGGCGCATGCCCGATGGTGACGAGCGCATGATGCAGGCCAAGAAGATGTTTGCCTACTCGGTCTTCTATCTCTTCGCCATTTTCTCCGGCCTGCTGGCCGACCATCTGGCGCCGTCGTTTCTGACGCTGTTTGCAGGAGCGGCATAATGGAAACCATCAAGCTCAACGATGCGCAGAAACGGTCGAGACGAAACCGCAATGTGGCGCTCGGTCTTTTGCTGGCCGCGCTCGTCGTTCTTTTCTACATCATCACCGTCATAAAAATCGGCGATTTCTAACCGTCGACGCACAGGAGGGGGAGGCGATATGGCAACAGAAACGACCACGAAGAGGACGAGCAACGGTTCGATCCTTTTGCTGTGCCTTGTTTTCGTCTGCGGCATGGTCGGCATGGCCTATGCCTCGGTCCCGCTTTATCGCCTGTTTTGCCAGGTCACCGGCTATAACGGCACCACCCAGCGTGTGGAGCAATATTCCGACCTCATTCTCGACAAGACGATGAAGGTCACGTTCGATGCCAACACATCGACCGGTCTCAACTGGGATTTCCGCCCCGTCGACAGGCAGGTGGAGCCGAAGATCGGTGAGACCATCCAGGTGACGTTCAAGGCAACGAACCGTTCGCCTGTCGCAACGACGGGCTCCGCCGTCTTTAACGTCACGCCGATGGAAGCCGGAGCTTATTTCAACAAGGTGCACTGTTTCTGCTTTACGGAAACGACGCTGCAGCCCGGCGAAACGCTGGAAATGCCTGTCGTGTTCTTTATCGATCCCGAGATCGTCAAGGCTCGGGAAACGAAGAACATCCATACATTGACCCTGTCCTATACGTTTTATCCGTCCAAGACGGAAAAACCGGTTGCGTCCTTGCCGGTAAAGACTGAACGTGAAGAGACGAAACTTTGAGAGTGGGAGGCACGGCCGGTTCCGGTCGTGCTGTGGCTGTGGTTTTCTTCATGAAGATCATGGTATCGAGTGAGACGAGCGCTTGGGCTGCAAATCGGAAACGATTTCAGCAGCCCGATGGGTAGATGAAGAGAGTGAGAGCGTGATGCGCGTCCTGCCGGATGCGCGGCGCTTTAGGGAAGAGCCTGCGGGGATCGATCACATGGCAGACGCACATCAGAAGAAACATGACTACCATATCATAGACCCCAGCCCATGGCCGCTTATGGCCTCGGTCGGTGCGTTCTTTCTCGCCTTCGGCGGCGTCTGCTACATTCGCTACCTGAATGGCGGCTCCTTGAAGCTGTTCGGGCTGGAATGGGCGCATCCGTGGCTGTTCTATATCGGCGTGGCCATCGTGCTTTACGTCATGTACGCCTGGTGGGCCGATACGGTGAAGGAAGGACATGAAGGGCACCATACGCCCGTCGTCTCGCTGCATCTGCGCTACGGCATGATCATGTTCATCGCGTCGGAAGTCATGTTCTTCGTGGCATGGTTCTGGGCCTATTTCGATGCCAGCCTCTATCCGCATGAAGCCATTCAGGCGTCGCGTGTCGAGTTCACTGGTGGGCAATGGCCGCCCAAGGGCATCGAGGTTCTCGATCCATGGCATCTGCCGCTCTACAACACCGTCATCCTGCTGCTGTCGGGCACCTGTGTCACCTGGGCGCACCACGCCCTGCTGCACAATGATCGCAAGGGCCTCATCAACGGTCTGGCCCTGACGGTGGCGCTTGGCGCATTCTTCTCCTTCGTGCAGGTTTACGAATACGTTCACGCGCCGTTCGACTTCAAGAATTCGATCTACGGTGCCACCTTCTTCATGGCGACGGGCTTCCACGGCTTCCACGTCTTCGTGGGCACGGTGTTCCTGCTCATTTGCCTGCTGCGCGCCATGAAGGGCGACTTTTCGCCCCAGCGTCACTTCGCTTTCGAGGCCGCCGCCTGGTACTGGCACTTCGTTGACGTTGTCTGGCTGTTCCTCTTCTTCGCTATCTATGTCTGGGGTGGCTGGGGCGCACCGCTGGCACATTGACAGTCCGTGACGGATTGAACAAAGGGCGGCGCGTGCCGCCCTTTGTTTTTCTGCGGACCCTATAGGCCAAACGACGAGGTTTCGATGACGCAGGACGGCGAAACGTTTCCCCCGGTAGACCCGGTCAAAGTCGGTCTGCGCGGCTGTTGCCCGCGCTGCGGCCATGGACGGCTGTTCGACGGTTTTCTGAAGCTGAAACCCAGGTGCAGCGCCTGCGGTCTGGACTACGCCTTTGCGGATGCGGGCGAGGGACCCGCCGTTTTCGTCATGCTGATCGTCGGCTTTCTCATCATCGGCATGGCGCTGTGGTTCGACGCGCGCTTTGCGCCGCCCGTCTGGCTGCATGCCTTGATCTGGATTCCAACGGCCATTATCCTTTCGCTCGTTCTGCTCAAGAAAATGAAGGGCATCATGATCGCTCTGCAATATCGCAACAATGCCAGTGAAGGCAGGCTTGATCGTGACTGATAGCGCGCTTGCCAAGCCTTCGCATCGCGGCCTGTGGTTTGCAGCCCCGCTCGTCCTGCTTGCCCTCATCATTCTGGTTTCGCTCGGCACGTGGCAGGTCAAGCGCATGTACTGGAAAGAGGCGCTTCTGTCCGATATCCAGCACCGTATCCACGCTGCGCCCGCACCTCTTGCGGATATCGAAGCGCTGGCGGCATCCGGTGGTGACATCGAATACCGCACTGTCTCGCTTTCCGGCACCTACGACCATACGAAAGAGCAGCATTTCTTCGCGACCTTCGAG
Organism: Rhizobium sp. Leaf262; assembly: GCF_001422245.1. Classification (GTDB taxonomy): domain Bacteria; phylum Pseudomonadota; class Alphaproteobacteria; order Rhizobiales; family Rhizobiaceae; genus Agrobacterium. The sequence continues at coordinate 192,058 of NZ_LMMM01000007.1, read as the reverse complement.
GGGCAAACCGGCTATTACATCTATACGCCCCTGCGCCTGAGCGATGGTCGCGCCATTTTCGTCAATCGTGGCTTCGTGCCCTACGACCTGAAAGAGCTGTCGAAACGTCAGGCGGGAGACGTGGGCGGCGTCGTTTCGGTGGAAGGTCTCGCACGGGCGCGGCTTTCAGCCAAGCCGTCCAGCCTGCTGCCGGAAAACGATCTGACGAAGAACATCTATTACTGGAAAGACTGGTCGGCCATGGCCAGACGCGCCGCTATTCCACCGGCTGAACTCGTTCCGTTTTTCGTGGATGCCAACGCCGCACCCAATCCCGGCGGCTGGCCAAAGGGTGGCGTGACGCTGATCGATCTGCCGAATAATCACCTTCAATATGCGATTACATGGTACGGACTGGCGCTCGCTCTTGTCATCGTGGTCGGTTTTGCCTATGTCCGGGGCGTAAGAAATTCCAGGAAATGACGCAGGGAGGCTGAAGGAGAAGGAATGAATATCGCCGTTTCCAAACCACCTCTGACCATCAGGCTCTGTGGCCCGCGCGGCTTCTGCGCCGGTGTCGATCGCGCCATCCAGATCGTCGTGCTGGCCTTGAAAGCCTATGGCGCCCCCGTCTATGTGCGCCACGAAATCGTCCATAACCGTTATGTCGTCGAGGGTCTCGAGGCCAAAGGCGCGATTTTCGTCGAAGAACTGAACGAAATTCCCGCCGAACATCGCCAGCAGCCGGTGGTCTTTTCCGCCCATGGCGTGCCGAAATCCGTTCCAGAAGATGCGCAGGCCAGAAACCTGTTTTATCTGGATGCGACCTGCCCATTGGTCTCCAAGGTTCACAAGCAGGCCATGCGCCACCAGCGTTTGGGTCGCCACGTCGTGCTGATCGGCCATGCGGGCCATCCCGAAGTCATCGGCACCATGGGCCAACTGCCAGAGGGTTCCGTGTCGCTGGTCGAAACGGTTGAGGATGCAGCCCAGTATCAGCCTGCAGATACCGAAAATCTCGGCTTCGTCACGCAGACGACCCTTTCGGTGGATGATACGGCTGGCGTCATTGCCAAGCTTCAGGAACGTTTTCCGGCCATGCAGGCACCTGCAGCAGACAGCATCTGTTACGCCACCACCAACCGGCAGGATGCGGTCAAACAGGCAGCGCCGGGTTGCGATCTCTTCATCGTCGTCGGTGCGCCGAACTCTTCCAACTCCAAGCGGTTGGTGGAAGTGGCGCTGCGCGCTGGTGCCAAACGCTCCGTGCTGGTGCAGCGCGCCGCTGAAATAGACTGGAACGAGATCGGCGACGTGCAGACGGTCGGCCTTTCTGCCGGTGCCTCTGCTCCAGAGGTCATCGTCGACGAGATTATCCAGGCCTTCAAGGCGCGTTACGAGACGACGCTCGATCTGGCCGTAACGGTGGAAGAGACAGAGCATTTCCTCGTCAATCGTGAATTGCGCGATATCGAACTGACGACGCAGGACATGGCCTTCGTCAATGGCACCGCCAGCGATGCCCTGCCGCCGAAACCAGCACCTGCGGTTTGAGTTCTCCCATCCCGTTTTCCCCGCACAAGAGATCATAAATTGGCAGTCTACACCGATATCAGCGAAGACGATCTGAAGCATTTTCTCACGCAATATGATGTCGGTGAGCTGACCTCCTATAAGGGCATTGCCGAGGGTGTCGAAAACACCAATTTCCTGCTGCACACCACGAAAGACCCGCTGATCCTCACGCTGTATGAAAAGCGCGTCGAGAAATCGGACCTGCCATTCTTTCTGGGCCTGAAACAGCACTTGTTCGCAAAGGGCCTGTCTTGTCCTTTGCCATTGCCGCGCCATGACGGTGAATTGCTGGGTGAGCTTTCAGGTCGACCTGCCGCGCTCATCTCGTTTCTGGAAGGCATGTGGCTGCGCAAGCCAGAGGCCCGCCATTGCCGGGAAGTTGGCAAGGCGCTGGCCGCCATGCATGTCGCGGGTGAAGGCTTCGAACTCAAGCGCCCGAACGCGCTCTCCGTCGAGGGTTGGAAGGTGCTGTGGGATAAATCCGAAGCCCGCGCCGACGAGGTCGAGAAGGGATTGCAGCAGGAAATCCGCGCCGATCTCGATGATCTCGCCGCTCACTGGCCGAAGAATTTGCCAGCTGGCGTCATCCATGCCGATCTGTTTCAGGACAACGTCTTTTTCCTTGGCGACGAGCTGTCCGGCCTGATTGACTTCTACTTCGCCTGCAATGATTTTCTGGCCTATGACGTGTCGATCTGCCTCAATGCCTGGTGCTTTGAAAAAGACGGTTCCTACAACGTAACCAAAGGCAAGGCGCTGCTGGAAGGTTATCAGTCCGTGCGGCCCATGAGCGAAGCCGAGCTCGATGCGCTGCCACTTCTGGCGCGCGGTTCGGCGCTACGCTTTTTCCTCACGCGTCTCTATGACTGGCTGACGACTCCGGAGGGGGCGCTGGTGGTCAAGAAGGACCCGCTGGAATATCTGCGCAAGCTGCGTTTCCACCGTGGCGTCAGCAATGTTGCCGAGTATGGATTGACCGCACCATGAAGCATGTCGATATTTTCACCGATGGCGCCTGCTCGGGCAATCCGGGGCCGGGCGGCTGGGGCGCGGTCCTTCGTTACGGCGAAACCGAAAAGGAACTCTGCGGCGGTGAGGCCGAAACTACCAACAACCGCATGGAGTTGATGGCGGCCATCTCATCGCTCAACGCCCTGAAATTGCCCTGCGAGGTCGATCTCTACACCGACAGCGCCTATGTGAAGGACGGCATCACCAAGTGGATTTTCGGCTGGAAGAAAAAAGGCTGGAAGACCGCCGAAAACAAGCCGGTGAAGAATGTCGAGCTCTGGCAGGCACTGGAACTGGCGCGTGAACGCCACAAGGTCACCCTGCACTGGGTCAAGGGCCATGCCGGACACCCCGAAAACGAACGCGCCGACGAACTTGCGCGCAAGGGCATGGAGCCGTTCAAACGGCGGTAACAGACAGGTGTTTTACTGGGGTTGCGGATCGTACCGGCTAGCCTAACTATCACTGAACAATAAAATAATCAGGAAGAGGGACCCCCAATGATCTCACATTGCGTTTTCGTGCGCTTCAAATCCGCAACGGCCAGCTCTGAAAAACTGGCGATTTACGAGGCGATCACCGCGCTCAAGGATGTCATCCCCGGCATCATCGACGTCAAATGCGGGCAGAATGTTTCGTCCGAAGGGCTGAACGGTGGCTTTCTCGACGGTTTTATCGTCACGCTTGACAGCATCGAGGCGCGTGACGAATATCTTGCGCATCCGCAACATATCGACGTCGGCGAGCGGTTGATCGGTCTGACCGATGGCGGAGCGGCAGGACTGCTCGTTTTCGATATGGCTACATGATAGCGGTCTGCGGCGGAACGACCGCCGTAGACCGTCCAGACCCTCGATGCGTCAGCTGGACTTGGTGATTGCTGCTGCAATCTGCTCTATATTGTATCGGAACATCTTTTCATAGGTCGGTGCAGGTCCCTTGGCCTTGGAAAGAGACTCGACATAGAGCTCGCCACCGGGCTGTGCGCCCGTGGCCTTTGCCACCTGTTTAACCAGACGCGGATCGTTGGAATTTTCGAAGAAATAGGTCTTCACATGTTCCGTCTTGATCTGTTCGATCAGCTTGGCGACATCGCCGGCTGACGCCTCTGTTTCGGTGGAAACGCCAAGCGGAGAAAGGAACGTTATCTTGTACTCGCGCCCGAAATAGCCGAAGGCATCGTGGCTCGTCAGCACCTTGCGGCGGTCTTCCGGAATGGAATCGAACTTGGCATGGGCAAAGCTGTTGAGATCGTCGAGTTTCTTCAGATAGGCCTGCGCATTGGCTTTGAAATCATCCTTGTCGGCGGGATCGGCGGCTGCAAGGGCGGTTTCGACGTTTTCCACCCAGATCTTGACGTTGACCGGGCTGTTCCAGACATGCGGATCGGTTACGGTTTTCCCGTCCTCGTCCATCTCGCGGGTCTTGATGCCCTGCGAGACCGTGACCGGGGTTCCCTTATAGCCCGATGCGGAAATCAGACGATCCATCCAGCCTTCGAGACCAAGACCACTGACGAATACGACATCTGCGGCCTTCAGGTTCTTGGCATCTGAAGGTGATGGCTCGAACTCATGCGGGTCGCCATCCGGCTTGACCAGGCTGGTGACGGTAACATGGTTGCCACCCACCTGTTTGACCACATCCGCAAGCACGGTGAAGGATGCGACGGTCTTCAACTGCGCAGCGGAAACGGGTGAGGCGTAGGCAATGAGGGCAGGGATGGCAGCAGTCAGGAGCAGAGTTCGCGATAGCATGGCAGGTCTCCGGTGTTAGCCCTTCAGATGCGGGCGGGTGAAATAGCGTCCGGCCAGCCCCGCAGGCGCGGCCAGAATGGACAGTCCGTAAAGCAGGGTCGCGGCCATGATGATGGTCGGGCCGGAAGCCAGCTCGAGATGGTAGGACACCACCAGCCCCAGATAGCCGGAGACGGCAGCACTGAGTGCGGCCAGCATCAACATGGAAGGCAGGCTGCGCGTCCACAATTGCGCAATGGCGGCAGGCAGCATCATCAGTCCCACCGCCATCAGCGTGCCCAGAGCCTGAAAGCTTGCCACCAGATTGATGACCACGAGGATGAGAAAAAGGACGTGATATGCCGGCCCGCGCCCGCCAACCGCCCGAAGAAAGCCGGGGTCGAAGCATTCCGTGACAAGAGGGCGGTAAATGATGGCAAGAACGACGAGGGTGAGAGAGGTGATGATGCCGATCTGGTAAAGCGCGAACGAATCGATGGCCAGAATGGTGCCGAACAGCACGTGCAGAAGATCGACATTGGAACCGCGCAGAGACACGATCAGCACGCCGAGCGCCAGCGATGCGAGGTAGAAGCTGGCAAAACTCGCATCCTCCTGCAACGGTGTGATGCGGCTGACGATACCGGAGAGCAATGCGACGGAAAGCCCGGCGATCAATCCGCCAAAACCCATGGCCGTCAGCGAGAGTGACCCGGCGATGAGATAACCGATGGCGGCTCCCGGCAGGATGGCATGGCTCAGCGCATCGCCCATCAGGCTCATGCGCCGTAACATCAGGAACACGCCGATCGGGCTTGCCCCCGCCGCAAGGCATAAGCACGCAACCAGTGCCCGGCGCATGAACCCGTAATCCTGAAATGGTGCGATGAAGAGATCATAGGCGGTCATGCTGCGGGCTCACACACTTCGCTTTTGTCGTCCCACCGCTCGGCCATGATGCGGGCGCGCAGGAGATTGACCGGGGACATGGCCTGTTGCGTCGGGCCCCAGGCGATTAGCTCCCTGGCAATCAGCAGGGTATCGGGAAAATGCCTGCGCACCTGGTCGAAGTCGTGCAGGACGGCAATCACGGTGCGGCCCTCCGCATGCCATCGGTCGACAATCGCGAGTAGATCGCGTGTCGTACGGGCATCGATGGCCGTAAACGGCTCATCGAGAAGGATCAGGCGGGCATCCTGCATCAACAGGCGGGCAAATAGCACCCGCTGGAACTGGCCAGCGGACAATGCGCCAATCGAACGGCGTTCGAAGCCGCCCAGCCCGACCGTCGCCAGTGCTGCCTCGGCGCGTCTCTCATGGTGCTTGTCGATGCCGCCAAAGGCCCCGGCAATTTTCCAGGCACCCAGAAGCACCGTGTCCAGCACGGAAATGGGGAAGCGTCTGTTGATGTCGGCGGCCTGCGGAAGATAGCCGATCTCGGCCTTGCCGAGATCGTGCATGATGCGACCTTCCGATGGCCTGATATCGCCGATGATGGCTTTCAATAGCGTCGATTTGCCCGCGCCATTGGGCCCGGCAATGGCTGTCAGGCTGCCCTGTTCGAAACGGCCCGAGACATGATGTACGGCAGGATGCCGATCATAGGCGACCGTAAGATTGTCGATCGAAAGAAAAGCGGCATCCGTCATGGCAGCAGAACCGCCCAATATATGGCGAGCCAGAGCGGTGAAAGAATGAGCAAAGCGATGGCGAGGCGGGAGGGCACCGACTGACGAAGCAGGTGCGAAAGCGAAAGTCGATGCAGCATCTATCTGCTCACAATAATGTTATATTGTTACTGTTATGGTATAACAATTGCGGCAAAAAGAAGGTGGTGTAAAGGACCAAAAAGGCGGGATAACGGAAAAGGAAATAACGGTGCGTGGAATGTATGCGGGCGGGAAAAACCCGCCCGCTTTCAACGTCTCTTTATCAGAGCTGTTCGATCATGGTTGCAGCCGACGATACGGTTGCCTGGCCTGGATTGTCTTCGACGTTCAACGACTTGACCACGCCGTCCTCGACCAGCATGGAGTAACGCTTGGAGCGAACGCCGAGGCTGCCGGCGGAAAGATCGGCGTCGAGACCAAGGGCTTTGGTGAAGGAGGCGTCCCAGTCTGCCAGAAAATGGATTTTTCCCTGTCCGCCGGACGACTGGGCCCATGCGCCCATGACGTGCCAGTCATTGACTGAAATGACGGCGATGTCATCCACGCCCCGCGCGAGAATGGCGTCGCGGTTTTCGAGATAGCCGGGCAAATGGTTCAAAGAGCAGGTCGGTGTGAAGGCGCCGGGAACGGCGAAGACAACCACTTTCTTGCCGCCGAACAAGGCATCTGTGGTGGTTTCGACTGGGCCGTCGGGTGTCTTTTCCTTGAAGGTTGCGGATGGAAGTTTATCGCCGATCTTGATGGTCATGCTGTCGCTCCTGTGGCAATGATCAGGCGCGACTATAGAGGATGAATTGGCGGTGCCGTCAACGGATTCCGCTGCCCTTACTCCGGGAAATCCAGTGGTGCTTCCATCACCTGCTCACCGGATTTAACCAGAATCGTCCAGTGCTGTCCGCGCGGATTGTAGGACTTCGGCAAGCCCTTGATGTTCATGTAGAAGGACAGCTTGCGCTTGTCGCGCACCATGTTCTGCGGCTCGAAATAGGCGTAGCCCGAGGGTCCGGCAACAAAGATTTCCGTTTCTTTGGGGGCGTTTTCGGGCAGACGCAGTTCGACACCCAGCAAAGTCTTGTCTGGCGTGATGTGGAAATTCTGGACCTTGAAGTCGTCATTCGGCGGATGGGGCAGGGCGACCTTGGCAGCGGCGACCGCTTCGGTTTCGTCCTGCGTCGCCGCTTTCCCGTGGTCCTTGCGCAGTTCGAAACTGGCCTCGAAGGGAATGCAGATGTTCAGACACACGCCGATAAAGGCCGTCAACCTTGCGTTTTTCTCGTCTGATCCTGGCTGCGCCTGCAGGACGAAGGGCAGGCTGACGGAAGCATCGTAGCCGATATCGCTGATCTCGCCATTCTCGATGAGTTTGGGAACGGGAAAGTCCAGAGATGTCAACGTTGCCCCGCTTGAGGGATCAATGGTGATTTTCGGGGGGATGCCCGCTTCTCCGGGCTCGCGCCAATAGGTGATCCAGCCTGGCTTGAGTTCGATCTGCAAAGCGGCTTCGATGCGTCCGCTGGCATCGGCAGGCAGGCTGACGACACGCATGCGCCCGCCCTCACTTGTCTCCCACTGCGTTATGTCGGCCTGTGCCGGGACCGGGGGGGAGGCCAGTGCAAGTATGATTGTCAATAGCGGCACGGGGGCGCGAAGAAAGAGAGAGAGCTTGGCGTTCATGCTTTCGGTCTAGCCTAACATCCGAAAAGGGGCCAGTTACGATTTTGAGCAGGTCATCATTTTCGGTTGATTGATTGGCCTCTATGCCCCATCCTTGCCCGATGACCAACCACTATGCCGTACCTGTTCACGCCAGAGTACAGCAGACCGGAGGCTCCAGTGACTTTTTCGACCCTGATGGACAAGAAAGAACGTGGCTTCCTGGACGGCCACTTTCTGATCGCGATGCCGGGACTGGAGGGCGGCTCGTTCGAGCGTTCGGTGGTCTATATCTGCGCCCATTCCAGCGACGGCGCCATGGGCTTCATCATCAACCGCCCGCAGCAGATCACCTTCACCGATGTTTTGCTACATCTAAAGATGATGGACCAGAATGATGCCATCATGCTGCCCAACCGCACCCGGGAGTTCCCCATCCAGTGCGGCGGCCCCGTCGAAGCGGGCCGGGGCTTCGTCCTGCACTCGGACGACTATAATGGTGATTCCAGCATTCCCATCAGCGACGACATCTCCCTGACGTCAACGCTCGATATCGTCCGCGCCATTTCCAGCGGGCGCGGGCCGGACAAGGCGACCATGCTTTTGGGTTATGCCGGCTGGGGACCGGGGCAGTTGGAAAACGAAATTTCCAACAATGGTTGGCTGAACTGCCCCGCAAGTGAAGATCTGATCTTCGATCGCGCGCTGGATAACAAGTATGAGCGTGCCCTCGGCTTGCTCGGGGTCGACCCGCGCATGCTCTCTGCCGAAGTCGGGCATGCTTGAGACCTATAAAATTTAGCGGAACTAAACTTTGCTCTTGACGTTTTTACCTCGGTCGCCAGCGCCAAGTCTGGTTAAAAACTAGGGAGAAATATCATGGGTAGCACATCCGATAAGGTTGCAGGCAAGGCCAACGAAGTTGCAGGCAAGGTCAAGAAGAGCGTAGGCTCCGCCACTGGTAACGACAAGATGCGCGCTGAAGGCGCAGCTCAGGAAACCAAGGGCAAGGTCCAGTCCACAGCTGGCAAGGCAAAGGACGCCGTAAAGGGCGCCGTAGACCGTATGTAATTTTTCTGCCGGGCGTCCCCCGCCAACGGCAGTTCTTCCTAAGCGCATGTGCCGATATCGGCTCATGCGCTTTTTCATCTCTGTCCTTTCATTTTTTTCCGGCATCCGACCATTCAGAGACGCGAGATTCTCTTGGCGGATGCCTTGCTTCTGGAGCGGGAAATGCAGCTATTTTCTTGCGCTGCCTGCGGGCAGCCGGTTCATTTCGACAATCGTTCTTGCGTGAAGTGCGGGCACCGACTGGTGTTCGTTCCCGAGACGCTTTCCATGGAAGCAATCGAGCCGGCGGGCGAACCAAACTGGTCGCTGGTCGCAAATCCTCAACGGCAGGTCAGGTTCTGCGCCAACGAGGTCAACGATGTCTGCAACTGGTCTGTGGCTGCTGAAAGTGACAGTCGCTTTTGTCCAGCGTGCAGCCACAACAGGCTGGTGCCGGATGCCTCGACGCAGGAGGGCATCGAACAGTGGCGTAGCCTCAGTCAGGCCCAACGCCATCTTTTTTACTCCATCCTGCGCCTAGGGCTTCCACATCCCAACCGCGACGCCGATCCTGAAGGCGGCCTTGTCTTCGACTTCTTGGTCGACGAAGTCGCGCCTGACGGTTCGATCATCCCGGCCATGACCGGCCATGATGAAGGCTTGATTGCCATTCGTGCAGCCGAATCCGACGACGCAACTCGTGCTCAGATCAAAAGCAATATGAATGAGCCATACCGCACCATGCTCGGCCATTTCCGGCACGAGGTCGGCCACTTCATCTGGAACAAGCTGGTGCGCGATGCAAACCGGCTGGAAGCCTGCCGAGCCGTTTTTGGTGATGAGCGTGAAGATTACGGTGAGGCGCTGAAGCGCAATTATGAGCAGGGGCCGCAGCCTGGCTGGCAGCAGACCTATATCAGCTCCTATGCCTCGGTCCACCCGTGGGAAGATTTTGCGGAATGCTTTGCGCACTACCTCCACATCGTCGATACGCTGGAAACCGCGCATGCGTTCGGTATCGCAATCGAGCCTGAGGGACATGAAGAGCTGGAAACGGACGTAGCCTTCGAGCCTTACAACGCAAGAAGCGCCAAACAACTGGTCAACGCCTGGGTGCCTCTCAGCGTTGCGCTGAACTCCATGCAGCGCAGCATGGGTGAAGCCGACCTATATCCCTTCGTGCTGACGCCAGCCGTGGTGGAAAAGCTGGAGTTCCTGCATAAGCTGCTGCATGGCCGCGTGCCGGAAGACCCGCAGCAGAATTGGCAGCCAGCCCCGCAGCAGCAGGCCGAGCAAAATCAGGCTCTCTTGACCACCTGAAAACGCTCGCGCAGCAGCCGGAGCGCCGCATCCGGCGTGTCCGGTGTGCCGAACAGGAAGCTTTGCCCGTAGTGACAGTTCATGCGGGCAAGCTCTGTCGCATCCTCCGGCGTCTCGATCCCCTCGGCCACAACTTGCATTTCCAATGCGCGCGCCATGGCGATGATGGAGCGCAGCAGCACGTTGCGTTTGTCGCTGGTATTGGCAACCAACGCTTTGTCCAGCTTGATCGTATCGAACGGGAAGCGCGTGAGGTAGGCGAGGGACGAGTAGCCTGTGCCGAAATCATCCAGAGCGAGGCTGAGGCCTGTTTCTTTGAGCTTCGCCAGCACCAGACGCGCTTGCTCCGGGTTTTCCATCACGATGGATTCGGTCAGTTCCAGCTTCAGCTGTGCCGGATTGCAACGCGTTCGCTGCAACATGCTGCGCACGTCATTGTAAAGCTCGTTGTTCAAAAGCTGGGCACTGGAAATATTCACCGATATGAAAATCGGCAGTTTGTCGATGGCGTGCTGCCAATCCATCAGGTCGGTTGCTGCCCGCTCCAGCGCAAACATGCCCAGCGGCTCGATCAGACCAGAGGCTTCTGCCACGGGAATGAACTCGCTCGGCGGAATGTTGCCGCGTTTGGGGTGTTCCCAGCGCATCAACGCTTCGAAACCGGCCAGATCGCCATTATCGAGTTTGATGATCGGCTGGTAGGCAAGCGACAGTTCTTTGCGCTCGATGGCGCGGCGAAGGTCGCTCTCCATCTGCAAACGGTCAGTGCCCGACGTGCGGAAGGCAGGACGGAACGGCTCGACCCGGTTGCCGCCCGCCCGTTTCGCCCGGTACATGGCCAGTTCGGCATCGCTCAACAGGCCGGTCGCATTTTCCTGCTGGTCGATCCATGAGACCAGACCAATAGAAGCGGTGAGAATGATTTCGCGATTTGCGAAATTGATCGGCACCATGATTGCTTTGTTCACGGCATCGGCAAAATCCGCCACGCGCTGAGGATCGCGTTCCGACACGAGAATGAGTCCGAATTCATCGCCGGACAGACGGGCCAATGTATCCTGCGGCTTCAGCAGGCGACGCAGACGGCGGGTCAGCGCAATCAGAATATTGTCGCCAGCGGCAATGCCCAGCGTGTCATTGACCAGCTTGTAGCGATCGATATCGATGGCCATGACGGTCGGGCGAACGGTTTCGCCTTCCGGGGCCAGATTGAGAACCGATTGCAGGCGGTCGAGGAACACCTGTCGGTTGGGCAAGCCTGTCAGATTGTCGTTCAGTGCATCCTGCAACAGCCGCTCGACTGAGTTCTTCTGCTCGGTTATGTCGGTAATCGTGCCGACACAGCGGATGATTTCGCCGTTGGAACCCAGCACGGGGCGCGCACGGATCTGCAGCCAGTGGAAATGCCCGTCTTCGGCGCGAATGCGGAATTCGTGGTTCAGGCGGCCCTTGCGGTGGTCCAGCAGCACATCCAGCGTGGCCTTGAACCGGTCGCGATCGTCAGGATGCAGGCGCGGCAACCAGTTGCGCGCAGCGCCATGCATGGTGCCGGGATGAAGGCCGAGTTTGATCGAGACGTCGGGCGTGGTCACGATGCGGTCACGCGTGACGTCCCAGTCCCAGACCGTATCGCCGCTACCCGTCAGGGCCAACGATTGCCGTTCCAGATCGGAGAACAGGCCCTGCTGATAGGCACTGCCGGCGAAGGCATGCTGAATGACGGTAAAGCCGATCAGGAGAACAATGAGGACGAGACCACCGCCAAGTGCTGGCTGGACAATGTCATTGTCCAACTGCCCGGTAACCGTCAGCCAGCTTCCGAACAGCCAAACCAGAATAAGCGCCCAGGATGGCACGAGCAGGATGGCGCGGTCGTAACGGTTGAAACCGAGATAGATGATCAGCACGATACCGGCGGTCGCCGTCAGCGCGAAGGAGAGGCGGGCGATACCGGATGCGATAGACGGATCGTAGATCGCGACGCCGAACAGCGCACCGAGCCCGATGATCCAGGCGAATGTCGCGTAACCCAGATGCGCGTGCCATCGGTTCAGGTTCAGATAGGTGAACAGGAAAACCACAAAACTGGAAGCGAGCGCGACCTCCGCACCCGCGCGCCATATTCGCTCGTCGCTGGAGGTAACGGTGATCAGCTTTTCCAGAAAGCCGAAATCGACGCAGATATATGCCAGAACGGCCCAGGAAAGGGCCGCAGATGCGGGCAGAACGGAGGTGCCCTTGACCACGAAAAGGATCGTCAGAAGAACCGCCAGAAGTCCGGCAATGCCGAGAACGATGCCGCGATAGAGCGTGAACGCGTTGATCGTGTCCTTGTAGGCTTCGGGTTCCCACAGATAGATTTGCGGCAGCTGCGGTGTGGAAAGCTCTGCCACGAAGGTGATGACGGCACCCGGGTTCAGCGTGATGCGAAACACGTCCGCATCCGGGCTGGGTTGCCGGTCCAGCGCAAAGCCCTCACTCGGCGTAATCGCGATGATGCGCTGCGAGCCGAGGTCGGGCCAGAACAGCTTGGAATTCACCAGACGAAAATGCGGAGCGACGATCACGCGCTCCAGCTGTTCTTCCGATACGTTGGCGAGCGCAAAAACGGCCCAATCACCCTGATGCGCGGGCGAGGAGGCGCGCACTTCGATACGGCGGCGAATGCCATCGGGGCCTGGGGCGGTCGAAACCTGAAAAGCTTCGCCCTGATTTGCGTAGATATCGGTCGTCGCCGTCAGATCGAGCGCGGTGTCGTCGCGGGAAATCTTGACCGGCTCGAAAGCATGGGCTTCAGCGGCGAAAAATACGCACAGCAACAACAGAGGCGTGAAGCGCGCTGCGGCCACAAGACGTCCAAAACGGCGCAACGCAAGGCTAATATATGTCATCTATCCTACTGCGTCCCGCCGGGATTTGGCTTGTCGGAGATGAGGGAGAACATGACATGGTCCCGCCATTCGCCGTTTATTTTCAGATATTCCCGCAAGAGACCTTCCCGCTGAAATCCGGCGTTTTCAAGCAGCCGTATGCTTTTGAAGTTCTCTGGAATACAGGCTGCCTCAATACGGTGCAACTGAAGTCCGTTGAAGATGTAGGGTATTACCAGCTTTAATGCGGCAGACATATGGCCTTGGGCAGCATATGGCTGCCCCATCCAGTATCCGATCATGCAGCTTTGCGCCGCACCTCGCCTGATATAACCGATTGTGATGCCGCCCAGCAGCGTCCCATCCGATTTGAAAAGCAAAAGCGAAACGGCGACGCCCGAGGAAAATTCCTGGCCGTTGCGCGTCACCCGCACGCGAAAGGCGCTTTCCGTCAGCTCGTCGCCGCGCCAGCTCGGTTCCCATGGCTGAAGAAACTGCCTGCTTTCCGAACGCAGCTTGTACCATTGCCGGTAATCGGAATAACGGGGCAATCTCAACAGATAATCGGCGCTACGAAGTTCCGGCGTATCATTGTGACGGGAAAGAAAACGCAGCATGTAAGGTCAGACCTCATCCCACTTGCCACGGACTGCGCCGTCGGCCGTTAGCCGTTTGCCTTTATTTTGATGGATGGCGATGCAGAAAGCTCCGCCGTGATGTCCGAAAGCGGCGAGAGGTTTTCCAGCGGGCCGATGGCAGACAAGGTCGGAACCTTATCGAAAAACAGCCGTCCGGCAAGATCGGTCAGACGCTCCGTCGTGATGTCGCCCAGACGCGTCATCATTTCGTCATTCGGGATAGGACGGCCATAGAGCATCATCTGACGGGCGATCTGTCCGGCGCGGGCCGCTGGGCTTTCCTGACCCATCAACAGCTGCGCACGAATTTGCGCGCGGGCACGGTCGATTTCTTCCTGATGGATGGTCTGCGACGACTTGCGAAGCTCGTCGATGATGACAGGCACGAGTTCCGGTAGGTCGCTGCTGCCGGTGGCGGCATGAATGCCGAAAATGCCGGTATCGGAAAAGCCCCAATGGAAGGCATAGACCGAATAGCATAAGCCGCGATATTCACGCACCTCCTGAAACAGCCGCGAAGACATGCCGCCGCCCAGAATATTGGCCAGAATTTGCGAACAGTAGAAATCGCGGGCATGGTAGGCCTTGCCCTCGAAACCGAGAAGCACCTGCGCATCCATGAGGTCGCGCGTCTCGCGGATCTCACCACCCGTGTAGATGGCTTTTTCCATGACCGGCGTCGCAATGGGCAATTGCGGCAGGCCGGCGAAGCGTTGCTCCACCTGCTTGACGAAGCTTTCGTGATCCACCGCACCGGCGGCGACGACGAAAATACGGTCGGTCGTGTAATTGCGCGCCAGATAATGGCGGATCTGGCCGGTCGTGAAGGACTGCACCGTTTCAGGCGTGCCGAGGATGGGGCGGCCAATGGTCTGGTCGCGATAGGCGACACCGGAGAAATTGTCGAAGATCACGTCGTCGGGTGTATCGGTGGCAGCACCGATTTCCTGAAGGATGACGTTCTTTTCGCGCTCGAGTTCCGCCTCCTCGAAGGCCGATTCCGTCAGGATGTCGGCAAGAATATCGACGGCGAGCGGAACATGGTCTTTGAGGACACGAGCGTAATAGGATGTCGTTTCGGTCGATGTGGCAGCATTGACCTCACCACCGACATTCTCGATCTCCTCGGCGATCTGGCGGGCCGTGCGCCGTGCCGTGCCTTTGAAGGCCATATGTTCGAGAAGATGGGCGATGCCATGTTCATCGTCGGTTTCGTTGCGGGAGCCGGATTTGATCCACACCCCCAGAGCAACGCTTTCGAGGTGTGGCATTCTTTCCGTAACAACGGTCAACCCGGAGGCAAGCCGGGTCACATTTACACTCATAGTCAGACTTTCCGCGCTACTTAACTCTTTGCGCGAGCATGTTTGCCGATAAAAGTTTCCACGGCGTCCAGCTCAGCATCCAGAGTGTCGAAACGCTCCTCCCGGTTCATAAGATCAGCAAGCCATACTGGAAGCGCGGGATCGATTGCGCAAGCGGATTTTACAGCGGCAGGAAATTTCGCTGGATGCGCGGTGGACAAGGTGACCATCGGCGCGCTTGATTTCTCATGCTTTTTCGCCACGTAGACGGCGGTTGCCGTGTGTGGATCCAAGAGGTAACCGGTTGCTTCCAGCGTTTCGCGAATGGTGTCTGCAACCTGCTTTTCGGTGGCGCGACCGGCACGAAAATCGCGCTTGATGAATTTCATCGCCTTTTCAGGAATGTCGAAAGCACCGGATTGCTTTAGCCCATCCATAGACCGTTTGACGGCGGAAGAATCGCGGTCATAAGCTTCGAACAGCAGCCGCTCGAAGTTGGACGAGATCTGAATGTCCATCGACGGCGAGGTGGTGGCATGCACGCCCCGCATCTCGTAGCGGCCGGTTTTCAGCGTGCGCGCCAGAATGTCGTTGTCGTTGGTGGCAATCACCAGCTTGTCGATGGGCAGGCCCATCTGCTTGGCAACGTAGCCCGCGAAAATGTCGCCGAAATTGCCTGTCGGCACCGTAAACGAAATCTTCCGGTCTGGACCACCCAGCGAAAGGGATGCGGTGAAGTAGTATACCACCTGCGCCATGATGCGCGCCCAGTTGATGGAGTTCACGCCCGACAGCTTGACGCCATCGCGGAACTTTACGTCGTTGAACATCTCTTTGACGAGGTTCTGGCAATCGTCGAAATTGCCGTTGACGGCGATGGCATGCACGTTGGATGCGGTCGAACTGGTCATCTGGCGCTGCTGCACCGGTGACACTTTCCCATGTGGGAAAAGGATGAAGATGTCGGTGCGGTCACGGCCTGCGAAGGCATCGATGGCGGCGCCACCCGTGTCGCCCGATGTCGCGCCGACGATGGTTGCGCGCTCATTGCGCTGCGTCAGCACATAATCCATCAGCCGTGCGATAAGCTGCATGGCCACGTCCTTGAACGCCAGCGTCGTGCCGTGGAACAGCTCGAGGATGTAGGAATTTGGCCCGGTCTGCACCAGCGGCGCGACCGCAGGATGGCGGAAGGTCGCATAGGCGTCATCGATCATCGCGCGGAAAGTGTCGGCCGGAATTTCGCCGCCGGTAAAGCGGTAGAGAACTTCGAAGGCCACTTCCTGATAGGACTTGCCGCGCAACGCACGAATTTCCTTTTTCGACATGGTTGGCCACTTGCGCGGAACATAAAGTCCGCCGTCACGTGCCAGACCCGCCAGAAGCGCGTCGGAAAAACCCAGCGATGGGGCGCTGCCCCTGGTCGATACATATTCCACGAAATGGTCCCTTGTCGTCAGCCGCTCATCTGCCGGAAGCTCGTCAAAGAGCAGTTATCGAAAGCATTTTGCAAAATTCGGCCAAATCCGAACGCAACCAATCGATTTTCTCCAGCGTCGCTGCTATAGACCATCGCCGACGGGCTTGAAAGGCCATTAAACGGGTTCTTCGGTCCTGTATCGGGATAGTTTTTAGAGGGTTGAACAGAGTGACAGGGAATATTTTGCGTTTGTCCGCCGCGATGTCGGTTCTTGCCGTGCTCGCCGGTTGCAACTCTTCCAATCCATCGGAATCGATGGCAGTGAATGCACCCGCAGCTCAGGCCGTTACCCCTGTCGTTCAGGCTACGTGCCCGCCGATCACCATTCTCGATGGCACCGCCGTTCGCCGTGTCTATTCGGGTGGAGCAAAGGACGATCCGTCCAAGCTCGTCTATCAGGCTTCGCTTTCCGACACGACCCGCTCCTGCAGCATGAGTGACGCCACATTGACGGTGAACGTGCTTGCTCAGGGCCGATTGGTGCCGGGTCCATTGTCCAAGCCCGGTCGCGTTACCCTGCCGATCCGCGTGACGGTGAAGGACGGTGATGGCGAAATCTTCTCGCAGGTCACCAATTTCCCGGTCGATCTGCCAGCCGGCGCAGCAGGCACCCAGTTCATCTTCAACAATCCCAACGTCGCCATCCCCAATGCCCCCGGTGGTGCATCGCGCCAGACCAACGTCTTCATCTCGTTTGACGAGGGCGCCGGAACCGCAGGCTCCAAGAAGGGTCGTCGCGGGTAATTTCGGCAGGCAGTTTGAATGGCTTCAAAGCCCTGCGGCTTTCCGCAGGGCTTTGTTCATCCGACTGCCAGCCTTTGGCGCTCTGGCTTATTCCAGGCAATCTTCAGGGATTAACGTAACTGCATTGGCAACTCATGCCACGCCAGCCCACTGAGACAGCGCTTCAATCGTCGCGGGCAAATCCTGCATACGGGCGATCACGGTTTCGGCGCCTGCTTCTGTCAGTCGATCCGCATGGCTTGGATAGCTGTGGGATGCGCCGGTAAAACCGATGACGCGCATGCCTGCCGCCCGCGCGCCGGTGATGCCGTGTACGGAGTCTTCGATGACGACCACGCGGTCCGGCGAGACGTTGAACTGCTTTGCACCGTGCAGGAAGATATCCGGCTTCGGCTTGACGCGGTCCGGGCCAAGGTCCTTGGCCGAGTAGATGTGCCCTTCGAAGTAGGGCTTCAATCCGACCTTGCTCAGCATCATGTCCAGCCGATGGCTTGAGGAGTTGGAGCAAATGCAGCGGGGCGTCGTCAGCCGGGAGAGGGCGAATTTAACGCCTTCGATCGCTTTCACATCGCGTTCCAGCCGCGCATCCAGAAGCTTTTCGGATTTTTCAAGCAAAGACGCTGACAGGGGAATGCTGGCTTCGCGCTCGACTTCAAGCAGGATGTTTTTCCATGTCATGCCGGAGAAGCGTTCGCCCATCTCTTCGGTCGAGATCGGATAACCGGCATCCGTCAACAGGCGTGATTCCACCTGGGCGGCGATGATTTCGGAATCGACGAGAACGCCGTCGCAGTCGAAGATGATGAGGTCGAAGCCGCTCATGGGCTCTCCTTAACGATTTGGGTCGGGAAGATGGGCGCTTTTAGACCATGTCGGCTCCAAGCTCAACAGATGCCCACGCAAACCAGCCTTGACGCAGTCATCGCTTTCTCGACAATCTTTTTAAGGCATCCTATGTCAGGTTATGGCCAAATCGTTGAAGAAGAAACCGGAAGACACCATCGCGGCAAAGATCAGTCGTACGCTTGCGGACCGCATCGTGCGCGGCGAGTTGTCGCCGGGCGCTCGCCTGCGGCAGGATCATGTCGCCGATGAATTTGGTGCTTCGCATGTGCCGGTGCGTGAAGCCTTCCGCAGGCTGGAGGCGCAAGGCCTTGCAGTCAATGTGCCGCGAAGGGGCGTGCGCGTTGCCGATTTTGGTCTGGCAGATGTCCAGGAGGTCGCGGAGATGCGTGCCGCCCTGGAAGTGCTGGCTCTCAGGCACGCCATACCAAAGCTGACGTCAGCCATTCTGGATGAGGCGGAAGCCGCAACACTGGCGGGTGATCGGGCCATGGATGTGCAGCAGTGGGAGGAGGCCAACCGCCGCTTCCATCGACTCATTACCGCACCCTGCGGCATGCCGCGCCTGATGGAGGCCATCGACGGGCTTCACGCAGCGAGTGCCCGCTTTCTGTTTTCTGCATGGCGGGCAGGGTGGGAGCGCCGGACCGACACCGATCATCGGGCCATTATCGATGCCTTGCGCGGTAGGCGGGAGGAGGAGGCGTTACGCGTTCTTGCGGGTCACGTTCAGTGGATAGGACAAAGAGCCGTCCGTACATCGACAGGCTCGACCCGCGACGCGTTTGCCATCGTCGGATAAATTATAGATAATTTTCAAACTTTCTATCTCGATGATATCGTTATGTTTGCTGGAAATCCATCCACAGGCGAACGCTCAGAGTGCGACTGGATTCCGCTAAACCCTTTCTTTCATGTGTGAATCGGCGATACAAATCTTCCTGTGTTTTCAAATTATCTATAATTCAACAGGAGGACCTGATGTCCATTCAAATACCCGGTGCAAAAAGATCATTCCTTCATCCTTCGTCCCGATCCTTCGTGCAGCAGGCGCTTTTTGTGGTTGCGGGAACATTGGTGCTTGCCGTTGCGTCCAAGATCGCGGTGCCGATGGTGCCAGTTCCCATCACGATGCAGACCTTTGCAGTGACCATGATCGGCGCTCTCTATGGCTGGCGCCTCGGCAGTCTGACGGTGCTGGCATGGCTGGGTGAGGCCATGATGGGCCTACCTGTTCTGGCGGGAACGAGCACTGGTCTTGCACCCTTTGTCGGACCAACCGCGGGCTATCTCATTGCATTTCCGCTCATGGTGGCGATGGTGGGCCTTTTGACGGAGAAAGGGGCCGATGGTCGTCGCCCGGTTTCAGCGTTTCTGCTGCACCTCGCTGCCAACGTCCTTTGCCTTGCTCTTGGCTGGGCATGGCTTGCGGGCGTGGTTGGCGCACAAGCGGCATGGATTGCCGGGGTTGCCCCCTTCGTCATCGGCGCAATCCTGAAGTCGGCTCTGGCCGCCGCTGCACTCGTTGCAATACGCGGCCGGACCGCCAAGTGACGGTTCGCCTCAGAGCCCACCACCTTCTTTGCATGCTGACCTATGTCGGCAAAGGTTACACTCCCGGCTTCACGGTCAATTATGACCGTGTCGCTGCGCGCCTGAACAATGGCGAAGACATCGAAATCGTCTCAGGGCCGGACGATATCTGCGCTCCGCTGTTGAACGATTGTGAGGCTCACTGTTTCGCGAAAGGCGTCGTTGTACGGGATACAGCGGCGCTCGCGGGTATAGGCGCATGGCTCGGCAAAAGCCTGGAGGTCGGCCATCGTCTGTCACCCGAAGGAAGCCTCATCGAAAAGCTGCGGTCTGGCTTTCAGGCTGGCAGTCTCCGGCAGGCATGCGAAGGCTGCCAATGGGCGGGGCTTTGCGACCGGGTCATGGCGTCGGGATTTTGCGGCGTCAAAGTCGCGCCAACGGTCAGTCGGTAATGTTCAGATCGGTACGCTCGGCGGCTTTCACCGTGGCGGTGACTTCCTTCGGTTCACGCTTGATCTTGTCGTCATAGGTCACCTTCACGGAATAATTGCCGGGGTGCAGCGTTTCCTGATGTGTCGTGCCGTAACGCCCTGAAATTTCCTTCTGGGTACCCTGCAAGTCCTTGGTCGTTTCAAGAATATCGATGCGCTGTGCGTCGGGGGCTGTCACGGCCAGGACGCCCGCGTCCAGATTGACGGTGACATTGGTCCGCTGGCCGGCTTTGACGGAAAAGGGAATTTCCGCGCTCACCTTGCCCAGCCTGGCACGCATCACGAAATCGCCCGCGGGCATCTGCATCATCTTGTCGACACCATAGGTACCGGTAAGCGTGTCGCGGGTGCCATCCAATGTTTCCGTTGGCAGCAGGGTTTCGAAGCGAATATTATCCGTCTCCACCGCGCGACCGCCGTCCTTATAGACGGCATTGGCAATGACGACGCCACTTGGAATGATAAGGTCCTCGCTGACGGTTTCGCCTGCTTTTACGGTGATCGTCTTTTCGGCGCGCGCCGGGCCGATGCGCCCGTCCAGCTTCAGCTCGCCCGCGGGAACGAAGATTTCTTTCGAGCCGTAGATACTGTCACTGAAAGCCGCACCCTGTGTCACGTCGACACGTGCCTGTGGCTCGGCCTCCTTGCTGTCCTCGCTCCGCTTGGGGACGATGGTCAGTTGGGCGGCCTCGAAATCGACCTTCAGTTCGACCACGGAGCCGTCCTTGATTTCGACGGGCATTTCGCGGCTGATGTTTCCAAGGCCTGCAACGGCAATGTATTTCCCGGGCGGAAGCTTTTCCTCGAACGTCGCATCATAGGCACCGCCGACATTCTCGTCACTGCGCCCGCCAGCACTGTCCACCTTGTAAAAATCCCAGCGCACCTTGTCGCTGTTGCCGAGAGACGGCCCGCCCTTCACCAGCGCGGCGTCGGTGCGCACGTTGATCTGCGGCTTCGGAGCAGGCGGCGTTGCGGTTTGTGCCAGGGCAGTGCTGGCGAAAAGCGTAGTAACGACAATGATGGAAACGCGCATTCTGAAATTACCCCTGCAACCCTTGACCCTCGCCCACCATACAGATGGCGCGCAAAATTCCGAAATCACAACGTTAAAAGTGACGTCCGGTTCCATTACTCACCATTGAATTGCCAACGACTGAAAAACAACGCATCGATTCTTGACTCCAGCGAGGGCTAAATGGCTTACGCGCTCGCTAATTTCGCAGCGATAATCTGGCGCTAGGTCAGCTCTTTCCTACCCTGGGCGATGCCGGTGATTTCCGCACAAAGCGTATTTTTTTACGCACTTAGCCCATTTTCTTACAGCGCGTTCAGTCTTTGATAACCAACTTCGGTAACCATAAGCATCAGTTTAGTTGAGTAAGCGTATGGAGCGAGTACCAATGGCATCAGTGTTTCCGCTGGCCGATTTTCGGCGTGCCGGTTTTGATCTTGCAGGTGACAGCGATGCCTGGAAAGACAGCATCATCAAGGGTGACTGCGTGGCCGCGCTCGAGGCACTTCCCAGCCAGTCCGTCGATGCGATTTTTGCAGACCCGCCCTATAACCTCCAGCTGGGCGGCACGCTCCACCGCCCGGACCAGTCTCTCGTCGATGCCGTCGATAATGATTGGGACCAGTTCGCATCCTTCGAAGCCTATGACGCCTTCACCCGTGCATGGCTTTTGGCCTGCCGCCGTGTGCTGAAGCCCAATGGCACCATCTGGGTCATCGGCTCCTATCACAATATCTACCGCGTCGGTTCTATTCTTCAGGACATGAACTTCTGGATTCTGAACGACATCGTCTGGCGCAAGACCAACCCGATGCCGAATTTCAAGGGTCGCCGGTTCCAGAACGCGCATGAGACCATGATCTGGGCCAGCCGCGATGCGAAGGCCAAGAGCTACACCTTCAATTACGAAGCCATGAAGGCATCCAATGACGATGTGCAGATGCGCTCCGACTGGCTGTTTCCGATCTGCAGCGGCGGCGAGCGCCTGAAGGGCGATGATGGCAAGAAGGTCCACCCGACCCAAAAGCCGGAAGCCCTGCTGGCCCGCGTCATCATGGCATCCACCAAGCCCGGTGATGTCGTGCTCGACCCGTTCTTCGGCTCCGGCACCACGGGTGCGGTGGCAAAGCGTCTGGGCCGCCATTTTGTCGGTATCGAACGCGAGCAGGATTATATCGATGCGGCGTTCGCCCGCATCGCAGCGGTCGAGCCTCTGGGCAAGGCGGAACTGACCGTCATGACCGGTAAGAAGTCCGAGCCGCGCGTTGCTTTCAACGTTCTGCTCGAAAGCGGCCTGGTTCGTCCCGGTCAGGTTCTGACGGATGCCAAGCGTCGTTACAGCGCCATCATCCGTGCCGATGGCACGATCGCATCTGGCGGCGAGGCTGGCTCCATCCATCGTCTCGGCGCGAAAGTGCAGGGGCTGGATGCGTGCAACGGCTGGACCTTCTGGCACTTCGACGATGGCGAAACCTTGAAGCCGATCGACGATCTCAGAACCGTCGTTCGCAACGAAATGGCAAAGGCCGGATAAGAGCGATCCACCGCTTCGCCCTGCCATGCGGGCCATCGATGGCCCGACATGCTTCATCCGGTTTTAGTACCTTCAGTCCCGGATGAAGAGTGAGCAACGCCCGGCGTTTCCCAGCGTCGGGCGTTGGTATTTGTGCTAACCGTATTTTCTAAAATATATCAATTGCATGGCAAGTTTGGAGCAAGTAAGAGAGTTTAGCACCTTTGTCCAAGGGAGAGACAATGAAGCCGCTCGACGCATCCGCAGCGAAATCCAAGAGGTTTCGTGCAATCGAGATGCAAGAATAAAAAAGCGGTATTTTCCCAATACGACATTAACAAATCTGGCCGCTTGCGGCCGGACTGGTGCAGGTTGAAGACCGCCATTTTCGCCTGCACCAGACATTCTCTTTCCCCACGCTCAACGATGTCTATTCGTCTTTGCGAATGGTGTAATCGCGTGGAATTCCCTGCGTCACAATAAACCATTCCGAGCTTTTGATACGCTGTTGATGCGCGTCAAAAGCGGCCTGATCTGAAAATATCTCCGAAACGAGATATCGCCCTTCCACATCCGGGCTGGCTACGACTTCGAAGGCCATGCAGCCCGGTTCGGCAAGGGTAAGTTCAATGTGCAGCGGCAACGCGTCAGCCACGGCTTGCCGACGATCTGGCGGAACATCGATATGGCCTTGCAGATAAATCTTTTCGTCTGACATGGTTTCGTTCCCGGATCAGGCCTTGATGCCGAATTCGGCCAGATCGGCCTTCAGCTTTTCAGCACCGGTGAAATGCACGGCCTGCCATCCGGCAGCTTTTGCGCCTTCGACATTCGGGAATGAATCGTCAATGAAAATGCTACTCGCCGGGTCCAGTCCGAAGGTCTGCGCGTGCAATTCATAGATCGCCACATCGGGCTTGATCAGACCGACATCGCCCGACACGGTCACGCCGCGTGACAGGGTAAGGAAGGGGTACATCTTCTGCGCTTCGCGGAACGTGTCTGAGGCGAAGTTGGTGAGCATGGTCACGTCGTGACCTGACGCGATCAGGCCTTTGAGAATGGCGACAGAGTCGTCATAGGAATGCGAAACCATTTCGTGCCAGTGCAGGCGAAAGGCGCGGATGGTCTTTTCGTGGTCGGGATAGTGCTGCAAAAGCAGGGCTTCGGCCTCTTCCCATGTACGGCCCCGATCCTGTTCCAGATTCCATTCATGTGTGCAGACGTTTTCGAAGAACCACGCGCGTTCTTTCTCATCGGGAATGAGGCGGCTGTAGGGAATGTTCGGGTCGTAATGGATCAGAACCTTGCCGATGTCGAAAACGATGTGATTGATCTTGGTCATCAATTTTTCCTGCTTTTATCGAATGCGAGAGGAATAGCCTGAGAGATGGCTTTTTTCATCACCGTCGGCAGCGCCTGGGCATCAAGATTTGTGACCGGCTCCCACCATTCGTCATTGGCGCCAAATCGCGGTGTGCCGTGGATTTTGGCGCGGTAGATCGAAAGCCGAAGCTCGAAATGGGTGAAGACGTGCGTAATCGCACCTGCCGCCTCCCAATCGGCGTCGAACGGTGCATGCTCCACGTCCGTGCCGCCATCGATCCGCGCTGTCCATGCGGTTGTCGGCACCTCCGTCATGCCGCCCAGCAGCCCGGTTTCGATCCGGCGGCGCAGCAGGATTTCACCTCTGTCATTCACCACCACGAAGGCGGCACCAACGCGCACCGACTTTTCCTTCTTGGCCGCCTTCACAGGAAAGCGCTCCGGCTCATCCTGTGCAAGCGCCAGACAATGGCTGTTGTAGGGACAGAGCGCGCAGGCCGGACGCTTCGGCGTGCAGATGGTGGCCCCAAGGTCCATCATCGCTTGCGCAAAATCCCCCGGACGGTCGGCAGGCGTAATCTCCGCCACCTTCGCCCGCATCACGCCCTTGGAACCGGGCAGCGGGGCGTCGATGCAAAACAGGCGGGAAATCACCCGCTCCACATTACCATCCAGCACCGCCGATTGCCTGTTGAAGGCAATGGCCGCAACGGCTGCTGCCGTATAATCGCCAATGCCGGGAAGCTTCTTCAAGCCCTCCTCGGTATCGGGAAACACGCCGCCATGCTCGTTGGCAACGGCTTCGGCACATTTCTTCAGGTTACGCGCGCGGGCATAATAGCCAAGCCCCGCCCACGCAGCCATCACGTCCTCGCTGGGGGCAGCTGCCAGATCCTCGACCCGAGGCCATAGCGCCAGAAACTTGGCGAAGTAAGGCTTCACCGCCTGCACCGTCGTCTGCTGCAGCATCACTTCCGATAGCCAGACGTGGTAGGGATTGGCCCGCAAACCCTTGGCCGTCATCGGAGGCGAGGTGCGCCATGGCAGGTCGCGGTGGTGCCGGTCGTACCATGCCAGCAGCATGTCCGCGTAAGGCGGGTTTTCGATTTTATGAAGCATGGTTTGCTGTGGCCCTCGTATTGCGCCTATACTTGGTTCATCCGCTTGCGCCGATCAAGCCGCGAGTTGCAGAGGTGAGAATGAAAAAGCCCCGCAAAGGCGTTATACAGATTGCCGAAATCGCAAACGGCATCATCGATCCGGTTCTGGCGAAACGCGCTGGAATCAGCACGTCTTTGCTCGGCTCCTGGGATGAAATCGCAGGAAGCGATTTTGCAGATTGCACCCGCCCGGAAAAAATCACCTGGCCGCGTCGTGACGAGGGACCGGATCGCGGCGGCTATCAGCCCGGCGTTCTGACCATTGCCTGCGAAGGTGCGCGTGCGCTGTTTCTGACCCATGCACAGGGTGAGCTTATTTCCCGCATCAACGGCTTTTTCGGCTTTCCCGCCGTGCGCCAGATCAGGATCGTGCAGAAACCTGTTTCGCAGACGCTGAACCGTCGACCCAAGCCGCAGCCGTTGCGCGGCGATGCCGCCAGACGGCTTGAAGGCATGATGGAAGGCATTGAAAGCGAGGCTTTGCGCAAGGCCGTGGAGCGCCTGGGAACCGCCGTTATGCAGAAGCGAAAAGCAGGCCGGACGATTTGAAGCAGTCTTTCGGTCAAGACTGTCCTTGACTGGTCACAATTCTTTGACAAGAAGAAGAGAAATGGCCGCTTGTTCTGAACAAGTGGCCGCGATATCGCAATTGCAGACGATTCCAGTCTTTCACACATAGGTGCTTGATGCATTTTCCTGAATTCAATATCACCCGCCGCAATCTTCTGGGCGGTGTCGCCCTTGCCGCAGTGGCCGCGGCACTTCCTTTTGCCCTGACGCCCAATGCGGCACTTGCGCAGGATCTGCCAGAATCCTCCGGCAATGTGGACATGGCCGAAGTGCTGAAGCCGGGTCCGCTGCCGGACCGCGCGCTGGGTGATGCGAATGCACCGGTTAAGATCGTCGAATATATGTCGATGACGTGCCCGCACTGCGCGCATTTCCACAACACGACCTTCGAAGAAATCAAGAAGAAGTATATCGACACCGGCAAGGTCTACTTCATCATCCGCGAATTCCCGTTCGATCCGCGTGCTGCCGCTGCCTTCATGCTGGCCCGTTGCGCACCTGAGCAGCAGTATTACCCATTCGTCTCGATGCTGTTCAAACAGCAGCAGACATGGGCAACCGCGCAGGATGCCCGCGCAGCACTGCTGCAAATGTCGAAACTGGCCGGTTTTTCACAGGAGACATTCGAGGCCTGCTTGACGAACCAGAAGCTTCTGGATGATGTGAACGCAACGATGCAACGCGGTGCGACGGAGTTTGGCGTCAACTCGACCCCAACCTTCATCATCAACGGAAAGCGCTACGCTGGAGACATGTCTGTGGAAAATATGTCGGCTCTTGTCGACAGCCTTCTGTAAACCCTTCCGTTTCGACATGACGGGCGGCCCTATCAGGCTGCCCTCATTCCTGTGCCTGTCACAGGAATCCAGTGCGCCCAAGGACTTGGGCGCGAAAGACTCTGCTTTTGAAGAGGATTGTTCATTCACGGCGCAGACGCGCCGTGGCTGGATTCCTGTGACAAGCACAGGAATGAGGGGAGTGGGGTTAGCCGCTGTCCTGCCAAACAGGCCCTTATTTCTCTTGAAAACGGGCATGGCAGCATGAAGTTCAACAAGCTGGGCCTGCTCGGCTTCAAATCCTTTGTCGAGCCTTCAGAATTCATCATCGAGCCGGGCCTGACCGGCGTCGTTGGTCCCAATGGCTGCGGCAAGTCCAACCTTGTCGAAGCGCTTCGCTGGGTGATGGGCGAGAATTCCTACAAAAACATGCGCGCATCCGGCATGGATGACGTCATCTTTTCCGGCTCCGGCAATCGCCCGGCCCGCAACACCGCCGAAGTCGGCCTTTACCTCGACAATTCCGACCGCACCGCGCCCGCCGCCTTCAATGATGCCGATGAAATTCAGGTCACGCGCCGTATCGAGCGTGAGAACGGCTCGGTCTATCGCATCAATGGCAAGGAAGCCCGCGCCAAGGATGTGCAGCTTCTATTTGCCGATGCCTCCACCGGCGCACGCTCGCCGTCCATGGTGGGGCAGGGGCGTATCGGCGAACTCATCAACGCCAAACCGCAGGCACGTCGGCAACTTCTGGAAGAAGCCGCAGGCATCTCCGGCCTGCATTCGCGCAGGCATGAGGCGGAACTGCGGCTGCGCGCCGCCGAGGCCAATCTGGAGCGGCTGGAAGATGTCACGGCACAGCTGGAAAGCCAGATCGAAAGCCTGAAACGGCAGGCGCGACAGGCCAACCGCTTCAAGATGCTGTCGGCGGATATCCGAGCCCGCGAGGCGACTTTGCTGCATATTCGCTGGGTGGAAGCCAAACAGGCCGAAGGCGAGGCGGAAAGCGCGCTTAATCAGGCAACAAATCTGGTTGCCGAAAAGGCGCAACGGCAGATGGAAGCCGCCAAGGCGCAGGGTCTCGCCAGCTTCAAGCTGCCGGAACTGCGTGAAAACGAGGCCAGGGTCGCCGCCGCCCTGCAACGCCTGCAAATCGCCCGCACGCAACTGGATGAAGAAACCAACCGCATCCTGCGTCGCCGCGATGAGCTTGCCCGTCGTTTGACGCAATTGGGTGAGGATATCGAGCGCGAAGAGCGCATGGTCTCCGACAATGCCGAAATCCTCGCGCGTCTGGATTCGGAAGAAGCTGAAATCCTGGAAATTCTGGCTGACGCGGGTCGCACCTCCGAGGAAACCCGCGAGGCTTTCGAAGAGGCCGCCGCCAAGCTGGCCGAGAGCGAGCGGGTTTTCGCAAGCCTTACCGCAGAACGCGCCGAAGCCTCCGCCAACCGCACGCAGCTTGAGCGCACCATCCGCGATCTGGCCGACCGGAAGGCGCGGCTTGAGCGTCAATCCGCGGAAGCTTCTGCCGAAATCGACACTATAGACGAAAAGCTCTCCGGCCTGCCGGACCCTTCGGAAAAACGCGAAAGCGTAGAAGCCGCCGAAATATCAGTCGAAGACGCGTTGATCGTGGTAGAAGAAGCGGAAACGGCGGTAGCGGAGGCGCGTTCGGCGGAAGCCATGGCGCGCGGCCCGGTGGAAGCCGCCCGCAGCCGCCTGAACGCGCTGGAAACCGAAGCACGCACCATCTCCAAAATGCTGGCCGCCGGTGCTGTCTCCGGTTCGTTTACGCCGGTGGCGGAAGAGCTGAAGGTGGATCGCGGCTTTGAAGCAGCTCTCGGTGCTGCCTTAGGGGATGACCTCGAAAGCCCGCTCGACCCAGCCGCCCCGGCCTATTGGACCGCGAATGGCGAAGGTGCTAGCGACCCGGCGCTGCCGGATGGCGTGTCCTCTCTGCTGGCCCATGTCGCAGGCCCGGACGCGCTGAAACGCACCTTGCGCCAGACGGGTATCGTCTCAAACGTTGATGACGCCAAACGCCTGATGCCCGCGCTGAAACCCGGCCAGCGCCTTGTTACTAGGGATGGCGCGCTGTTTCGTTGGGACGGCCATATCACCAGTGCCGATGCGCCCGGAAACGCCGCACTTCGGCTTGCCCAAAAAAACCGTCTGGCCGAACTGGAAAGCGAGGTC
Organism: Rhizobium sp. Leaf262; assembly: GCF_001422245.1. Classification (GTDB taxonomy): domain Bacteria; phylum Pseudomonadota; class Alphaproteobacteria; order Rhizobiales; family Rhizobiaceae; genus Agrobacterium. The sequence goes on along the minus strand of NZ_LMMM01000007.1, from coordinate 163,599 downwards.
GAAGAGGCCCGTTACGCTTTAGAGGAAGCGGAAGAGCAGCTTGCCGCCAGCGCCGACGAGATTCGTCTGGTGGAAAGCCAGCTTGCTGATGCGCGGGAGCGTAGCCGCCTTGCATCTCGCCAGTTGGTCGAAGCCCGCGATGCACTTTCCATGGCAGAACGCGCCTCCGGCGATCTGCTGCGCCGCCGCGATATCGTCTCCGAAGCGATCAACCAGATCGGTGGCCAGATCGAAGATATCGCCGTTCAGGAAGAAAATGCCCGCATCGAGCTGGAAGACGCTGCCGATCTGTCCGATCTCGATCTGCGCCTGCGCGAAAGCCAGCTGGAGGTCGCGACCGATCGCAGCCTTGTGGCCGAAGCCCGCGCGAAGCATGAAGGCCTGAATCGCGAGGCAGAGGCCCGCCAGCGTCGCATCAATGCCATCGCGCAGGAGCGTGGCACATGGCAGGCCCGTGCCGCCAGTGCCAGCGGCCATATCGCCACCCTGCGCGAGCGCGAAGACGAAGCCCGCGACGAACTTGCCGAACTGGATATCGCGCCGGAAGAATTCGATGAGAAGCGCCGCGATCTCCTGACGCAACTGCAAAAGACCGAGGAAGCCAGACGGCAGGCTGCCGACCAACTGGTCGAAGCGGAAAACCTGCAACGCGAGGCAGACCGCACCGCGACCATCGCGCTGTCTGAACTGGCGGAAGCCCGCGAAAAACGTGGCCGCGCCGAAGAGCGCCTCGTCTCCGCCCGCGAGAAACGTCAGGAAGGCGAACATCGCATCCGCGAAGCGCTGAATGTCGAGCCTCATATGGCATTCCGGTTGACGGGCCTGGCAGTCGATGCGCCCATGCCTGAAATCCGCGATGTCGAGCGTGATCTGGACCGTTTGAAGATCGAGCGCGAACGGCTGGGTGCGGTCAACCTGCGCGCCGATGAAGAGCAGGCCGAGCTTTCCGAAAAGCTGGCGGCGCTGATCAAGGAACGTGACGACATTATCGATGCCGTGCGCAAACTGCGCGCCGGCATCCATAATCTCAACCGCGAGGGCCGGGAGCGTCTGGTCGCCGCCTTCGATATCGTCAACACGCAGTTCCAGCGGCTGTTCACCCACCTCTTCGGCGGTGGCACGGCGGAGCTACAACTGATCGAATCCGACGATCCGCTGGAGGCTGGCCTCGAAATCCTCGCCCGCCCGCCCGGCAAAAAGCCGCAGACCATGACGCTGCTGTCCGGCGGCGAGCAGGCCTTGACCGCCATGGCGCTGATCTTTGCCGTCTTCCTCACCAACCCCGCGCCAATCTGCGTGCTGGACGAGGTGGATGCCCCGCTCGACGACCACAATGTCGAGCGTTACTGTAACCTGATGGACGAGATGGTGGCGTCTACCGAAACGCGCTTCGTCATCATCACCCACAACCCCATCACCATGGCCCGCATGGATCGCCTGTTCGGCGTCACCATGGCAGAGCAGGGCGTGTCGCAGCTGGTTTCCGTCGATTTGCAGATGGCGGAGCGGTTGATCGAGACCGTTTGACGCCTCGGAGCCGGAAATATTGAGGTTTTCTCTGGCAGATGACGTAACGTGAACTACTATGTTTCATCTATTAATGAGATATAATCTTCGCACATATTCTCTCACAGGCTGTATTTCGTTTGCTTGTGAATAAAAACGATCACCTTTTGATTGGTGCAATCGTCTTCTTGGAACTGCATTTGAGAAAATAACGAGCAATCTGCATATTTTATATGCATTATAGCTGTATTTCACATCTAATTAATTGTTCAGTATCACCATAAATCTCCAAATCGTGCATCTTAGCGGGGCCTGTCGTAAGAGCTGCCGACAATCACGGTAGATGTTTCATATTGGAGGCTCACCATGTCTATTCGCATTAAGCTCCTCTCCTGCATATTCTTGCTTGTTGCTATACTTTCTGCGACGTCGGGCTTTGCACTTTATGCTTTGAACGAAGAGTCGGATTTGACGCGCAGCATCGTGGCGGATCGGGTGGTGCCCATGGGGCAGCTTAAGTCCATTTCCGATGATTATGCCGTCAAGATCGTCGATACCGTCCACAAGGTGGATGCGGGAACGATGACCGGGGCAGAGGGAAGCAAGAATATTCAGGATGCGATGCAGGATATCGATAAATCCTGGAAGGATTACACGGCAACCTATCTCACCGATGAGGAAAAGCGGCTGGTTGCCGAGTTCGAAACCCTGCGCCAGACCGCCGACCCGAAAATCAAGGCAATCGGAGCGCTTCTGACCAGCGGCGATAAGAGTGAGCTCAGCAATTTTGCCAAGGTTGAACTGTATTCTATCGTTGATCCGCTCAGCAATTCCGTCTCTAAACTGACGGCGATCCAGCTGACTGCCGCCAAGGAGGGCATGCAGATCGGTGAAGATTTGCGTCTGTTCATCCTCAAGACGATGGCGGTTCTAGGTGCTATCGCTCTGATCATCGCCGCACTATCCGTCTTCATCGTCGTTCGTGGCGTCCTGAAACCGATCCAGGCAATGACCGGCTCCATGTCGGCCTTGACGGAAGGCAATGTCGAACTCGAAATTCCCGGGGCGGATCGGACGGACGAGATTGGTCAGATGGCCCGCAATGTCGTCATCTTCCGCAACAACGCCATCGAGCGTGCACGGTTGGAAACCGAAGCCGAAGCCAATCGTTCGCTGTCGGAAAAGGAGCGGATCGCCCGCGAAGAACAGAAGGCAAGGGAAGCCGCAGATACGAGTTATGCCGTCGATAATCTGGCCGATGCCCTGTCGCGGCTTGCCGATGGTGATGTCTCCTATCGCATCAGCCAGCCTTTCGTGCAGCATCTGGATGCAGTGCGCTCTAACTTCAACGCCTCTGCTGAAAAGCTGCAGTCGGCGCTGAGCCGGGTGGCGCAAAACGCTCGCGGCATCGATGCCGGTGCCAACGAAATCCGCTCGGCTGCCGACGATCTGGCCAAGCGCGCACCGAACAGCAGGCTGCATCGGTGGAAGAAACCGCAGCAGCGCTGGAGCAGATCACCACGACCGTGAAGGACTCAACCAAGCGTGCGCAGGAGGCCGGTCACCTCGTGGCCAGGGCCCGCACCGGTGCCGAACAGTCCGGCAATGTCGTGCGCAAGGCCGTGGTTGCCATGGAGCAGATCGAAAAGTCGTCGTCTGAGATTTCCAACATCATCAGCGTCATCGACGAGATCGCCTTCCAGACCAACCTTCTGGCGCTCAACGCCGGTGTGGAAGCGGCGCGTGCTGGTGAGGCAGGCAAGGGCTTTGCAGTCGTGGCGCAGGAAGTGCGTGAACTGGCGCAGCGGTCTGCCAGCGCTGCCAAGGACATCAAGGCACTGATCACCACATCGAATGCGCAGGTTCAGGAAGGCGTGCAGCTGGTCGGCGAGACCGGTCGCGCCTTGGAGACCATCGTTACCGAAGTGCAGGAAATCAACCGTCACGTGGTCGCCATCGTGGATGCGGCGCAGGAGCAGTCCTCCGGCCTGCAGCAGATCAACACGGCGGTCAACCAGATGGATCAGGACACGCAGAAGAACGCTGCCATGGTGGAAGAGCAGACGGCGGCCAGCCACGGCCTTGCGAAGGAAGCAGCCTCGCTGAACCATCTTCTGGGGCAGTTCAAGTTGGGTCATGACGGGCAGGGCGCCTACAGCGCCGCGCCGGTTCGGACGGCCACGGCCAGCGAACGTCCGGCGCTGCTTTACGGCGTGCTTCTGCTGNGACGGGCAGGGCGCCTACAGCGCCGCGCCGGTTCGGACGGCCACGGCCAGCGAACGTCCGGCGGCATCGCCTGCACGTGCGCTGGGCCGCAAGATCGCCTCTGCCTTCAACGGAAATGCGGCAGTCAAGGCGGACTGGGAAGAGTTCTGAAACGGTTGAAGTGATGCCAAAACAGGCCGCCCGCGATCACCGCGGGCGGCTTTTGTTTTGGATGATGGCCCTGCGCGCCGTATTTATGCTGCACTGCAATGGCAAGTTGCCGTGACTGGCGTTCCCAACAAAGAAACAATGCTGTAAAGGGTTGAAAAACAAGAACGCTTCTGGGTGGAGAGCGTAGTATGAAAAAATGGGTCTATACCTTTGGCGATGGAAAGGCCGAAGGCTGTGCGGGTGACGTTGCGCTGTTGGGCGGCAAGGGTGCGAACCTTGCTGAAATGGCGAGCCTCGGCCTGCCTGTTCCACCCGGCCTGACCATCATCAGCGAGGCCTGCGCGCGTTATCATCAGGGCGGTCGCTCCTTGCCTGAAGAGCTGAAATTGCAGGTCACAAGCGGCATTTGCGCCGTGGAGAGCATTACCGGTTGCACGTTTGGTGCAGGTCCCCAGCCGCTGTTGCTGTCCGTCCGTTCCGGTGCACGTGCCTCCATGCCAGGCATGATGGACACGGTGCTGAATCTCGGCCTCAACGACCAGACGGTGCAGGCACTGGCGGAAAAATCCGGCGACGCCCGCTTTGCATGGGATAGCTACCGCCGTTTCATCCAGATGTATGCCGATGTCGTCATGGGCCTCGACCACGAAATCTTCGAGGAAATTCTCGAAGACGAAAAAGGTCGCCTTGGCTACGAATACGATACCGAGCTTTCCGCCGCCGAGTGGCAGCATGTCGTCTCACGTTACAAGAGCCTCATCGAAGAGGAACTGGACGAACCCTTTCCGCAGGACACACAGGTGCAATTGTGGGGCGCCATCGGTGCCGTCTTTGCCAGCTGGATGAACACCCGCGCCGTCACCTATCGTCACCTGCACAATATCCCGGGAGACTGGGGTACGGCGGTCAATGTTCAGGCCATGGTGTTCGGTAATCTCGGCTCGTCATCGGCGACAGGCGTTGCATTTACCCGCAATCCCTCCACCGGCGAAAAAGAACTTTACGGCGAATTCCTCGTCAATGCGCAGGGAGAGGATGTGGTTGCGGGCATTCGCACGCCGCAATCCATCACCGAAGACGCGCGCATCTGTTCCGGCTCCGACAAGCCGTCGATGGAAAAACTGATGCCGGAGGCATTCTCGGAGTTCCTCGCGATATGCGGACGGCTGGAAAGCCACTACCGCGATATGCAGGATATGGAATTCACCATAGAGCGCGGCAAATTGTGGATGTTGCAGACCCGTTCCGGCAAGCGCACCACCAAGGCGGCGATGAAGATTGCCGTCGACATGGTGGCCGAAGGTCTTGTGACCACCGATGAGGCGATCTGCCGGATCGAACCGTCCTCGCTCGACCAGTTGCTGCACCCGACCATCGATCCCTCCATCGAACGGCCCATCATCGGCTCCGGCCTTCCGGCCTCGCCGGGTGCTGCATCTGGCGAGATCGTCTTTACTTCCGAGGAAGCGGTTTCCGCCAAGGCAGAGGGTCGCCGCGTCATTCTCGTGCGCATGGAAACCAGCCCGGAAGACATTCACGGCATGCATGCCGCAGAAGGCATTCTGACCACGCGCGGCGGCATGACCAGCCACGCGGCCGTGGTGGCGCGTGGCATGGGCATCCCTTGCGTTTCCGGCGCAGGCTCCATGCGGGTGGACGTGCGCAACAACGTCCTGATCGGCGTGGGCTGCATGCTGAAGCGAGGCGATGTCATCACCATCGATGGTTCCTCAGGTCGTGTGATGAAGGGCGAAGTGCCGATGACGCAGCCGGAACTGTCCGGTGATTTCGCCAAGCTGATGGAATGGGCAGACGCCACCCGTCGCATGACGGTGCGCACCAATGCCGATACGCCCGCCGATGCCCGCGCCGCCCGTGCTTTTGGCGCGGAAGGCATCGGTCTTTGCCGTACCGAACACATGTTTTTCGAAGGTGACCGCATTCAGGTCATGCGCGAAATGATTCTCGCCGAGCACGAAGAGGGCAGGCGGGCGGCACTCGACCAGTTGCTGCCCATGCAGCGGCAGGATTTCACCGACCTGTTCTCCATCATGCACGGCCTGCCGGTGACTATCCGTTTGCTGGACCCGCCTTTGCACGAATTCCTTCCGAAGACGGATGGCGAGATCGTTGAGGTCGCAGCGGCCATGGGCATGTCGCAGACGCTGTTTCGCCAGCGGCTGGATGCCCTGCATGAGTTCAACCCAATGCTGGGCCATCGCGGCTGTCGTCTGGCCATTTCCTATCCTGAAATTGCCGAAATGCAGGCCCGCGCCATCTTCGAAGCCGCCGTGGAAGCCGCCCGCCAGACCGGTGCGCCGGTCGTGCCAGAAATTATGGTACCGCTGGTCGGTCTGCGATCCGAGCTGGATTACGTTCGCGCCGTCATCGACCGTGTGGCCGCAGCCGTGGCGCAGGAAACCGGCATGGCGCTCGAATATCTGACCGGCACCATGATCGAGTTGCCGCGCGCGGCCCTTCGCGCCCATGTCATTGCAGAAGCTGCCGAATTCTTCTCCTTCGGCACCAACGACCTGACGCAGACGACCTTCGGCATCTCGCGTGACGATGCTGCCCGCTTCATCGAGACCTATCAGCGTAAGGGCATCATTGAGCGCGACCCCTTCGTATCGCTGGATTTCGATGGTGTGGGTGAGTTGATTCGCATAGCCGCAGATCGTGGCCGTCAGACGCGACCGGAACTCAAGCTCGGCATCTGCGGCGAACATGGCGGCGACCCGGCCTCCATCCATTTCTGCGAGGATGCAGGACTGGACTACGTGTCCTGCTCACCCTTCCGCGTGCCGATAGCGCGTCTCTCTGCGGCGCAGGCGACGCTTGCCATGGCGCAGAAGCGTGACACCGAAACCGTCTCGAAGGTCGTGCCGCTCAGGGCGATTCCGGCGAAGGTGTAAGGCTTAGCGGTTCTGCACGATGATGCGGCGTTCCACCACGACCGGACGATAGAACATGTCGCGGCTGGACTGCGCCTGCCAGGCGCGGGCATCGGCACGGCGGTCTAGGTCCAGATCCAGCAGGCAACCGGCCATCTGGTCGGTGTTGGGGCGGAAGCCATAACCGCGGCAGGTGGCCTCGTCACGCGCCCGCCGTTCCTCCGGGCTCAGCGTCTGGCAAGCCGAAAGCGCCATGGTTGCCGCAAGGGCACTAAGGACGATGGAAACACGCATGATGGTCACTCCCTGATCACAGCGACTGTGGCTGCTTTGCGCTCACTGATACGACTGTTTGAGCGCAGAGAAAAGTCCGATGCCGGGCAAAGGTTGCGTTTGGAAAACACGTCGCAGAAAAGTGTTTGCCGTTGCGCCATCGAAGGGTGGAATTATTCCATTCCAATCAGAAACCCATTATGACGGAATATCCTCGGCGATTCCACGCGAAACGCCATCTTTGAAATATGACGGCATGTCGTGCACATCTGTTCAACGGTTGCAGCGGCGGGATGCCAAGCCAGGTGCCGTTTTATGACTGTGCGTTTCGTTCGGCCCGTGTCCTTTGCGGCATATCTGTCCCGATATCTCGGGCTGTCGGCGCTCGTGCTGTTTCTCATCGCTGCACCTCTGCACCGCTTCGGCCCGCTCACGCTGCCGGATTTCATTTCGCTGACCCTCATTTCCGCAGCCATTGCCACTGTCGCGCTGGTGCTCGCCATCATCGGCCTGCAACGCCTCTGGTCTGCCGGTGCCAAGGGTGGGCTCTGGTCGTTTTACGCCATTCTGCTTGCCGCCATCCCTTTGGGCGTCGTGGCATTTGCAGCGTTTCTCTATTGGCAGAAACCGCATATCTATGACGTCTCGACAGACATTGCCGATGCGCCGAACTGGCTTTCCATTCCAACCGCCAACCAGCAATGGCTGCCACGCCCGACCATCATATCCAAGGCAGATCGTGATGCGCAGGTCGCAGCCTATCCAAGCCTTGCAGGCCACCGCTATGAAGGCGCGATAGACCGCGTCTACACCGCCGCCCGCAAGGTGGCGAAGGCCCAGCGCATCCGCATTGCCCACACCGATGGCCTGATCGGCTCTCTGCCGGATGTTCAGCCCGGCGTGCCCAGGCAGGACCAGACCGAAGGCACCAACGACACGCCCATCGACGAGTTGCCCACCAACGTTCCCGTACCACTGGCCCGCCCGGCAGAGGCTCCGGCCCCCACCTTCTTCAATGGCAGCGGCGTGGTGATGCTACAGGGAGAAATGCGCAGCCTTATCTGGGGCCTGCGCTTCGATGTCCTCATCCGTCTGCGCGAAGACACCGAAACCACGCTGGTAGACGTCCGCGTCGCCTCCCGCTTCGGCCCGCATGATCTGGGCATGGGCGCGGATATCGCCGAGGCCTATCTGGATGCGCTGGATGCGGAAATGCAGGGTTTGAATGATAATTGATGTAACAATGCCTCTGGTCCAATCTCGTTGAGAAAAGACATTCGTTGCATTATGTTTCAGCTGATGATGAACGAGGAAACGTGATGGCAAGCATGACGATCCCCAACATTGACGAGACTCTCAAGCGGCGACTGAGCGTTCGCGCTGCTCACCATGGGCGCTCGATAGAGGAAGAAGCGCGTGACATCTTGTCAGCTGCCGTTTCTGTCGATGAGGCGCAGAGCAGAAATCTTGCAGAAACAATACGTGCACGATTGCAAAAGGGCGCCGTGGAGATTGAAGTTCCGCCTCGCGACGCCATTCGTGCCGCCCCAGATTTCGGTGACGCTTGATTGTCCTCGACACGAATGTGATCTCCGAGCTTCTCAAGACTCACCCCGCTTCGTCAGTTCTGGATTGGTTTGACAGACAATCCTCAGCGTCCATTTTCACCACTGCTGTAACGGAAGCGGAAATCCTCTACGGCTTGCGGATGCTTCCCGAAGGTCGTCGCAGGCGCGAATTGGAAGCAGCCATATTGCCGATATTTTCCGAGGATCTGAGGGGAAGGGTGCTTCCGTTCGATAGTGATGCAGCAAATATTTATGCAAAAATTGCCGCAGACCGTCGCGCGCTTGGCAGGCCCATCAGTCAGTTCGATGCACAGATCGCCGCCATCGCAATATCACGGGGCGCATCCCTCGCAACGCGAAACGTGGCGGATTTTGACTTGCTCACGCTTGAGATCATTAATCCATTTGAGGACTAAGCCCTGTCGTCAACGGGGCAAATAAACCCCACCGAGCGAAGGTGGTCCATCCGTCTGCACTTCGCCTTTTTCAATCAGGTCTTCGATATGCGCCAGAACGGAAAGCGCCGCTGCACCGTGCAGGCGCGGGTCGGTGCTTCGGTAGATGATCTTCACCATATCGGGTATGGTCCGGTCGCCCGCCTTGATACGCGCCAGCACGGCCTTTTCCCGCATGCGCCTGTGCGCCCGCAACCCGCGCATGAAGGCAGTTGGGTCGTTCACCGGCCCGCCATGGCCGGGCAGAAACATCCGGTCCTTGCGCTTCAGAAGCTTCGCCAGCGAGGCCATGTAATCGCTCATCGATCCATCCGGCGGCGCGACGATGGTTGTGGCCCATGCCATCACATGGTCGGCTGAAAAGACGATGCCGCTATCATCGAGCGCAAAGGCGGAATGATTGGCCGTGTGGCCGGGTGTATGCAGAGCCGTCAGCGCCCATCCGTCGCCTGAGATGCTTTTGCCATCCCCCAACGCGATATCCGGCACGAAATCCGTGTCGGAACTCTCGGCAAAGGGATTGCGCTCACCCTCATGCAGAGGTCGTGCAGCCCGATGCGGACCTTCGGCCACCGTCAGCGCTCCAGTCGCCAGCTTCAACCGCGCCGCCAGCGGCGAGTGGTCGCGATGCGTATGGCTGACGAAAATATGCGTGACCTCGCGGCCCGCAAGCGCCGCCATCAAGGCCTGAAAATGCGCCTCGTCCTCCGGGCCGGGATCGATGACCGCCACGGATTTGTCGCCAACGATATAGCTGTTCGTTCCATGGAAGGTAAAGGCCGAGGGATTGTTGACGGTGATGCGCTGCACACCATCCGCCACGGGCACGGCGATGCCATAGGCGGGATCGAAGTCACGGTTGAATTCGGGGTCTGCCATCGTCTCAGTCTACGCTCACTTATATTCGATCTCGATGAAGGACATCGGCTTGCTACCGCCGTTGACGACATTATGCGAAATACCGGCGTCGCGCCGATAAGGCATTCCCTGCGCCACATCCACATGTCGGCTGCCGTTTTCTTCCTCGATCAAAAAATGACAATCCGTCATTGGCACCACCACGTAACCGAGACCATGCGTGTGGTGGCCGGTATCCGCGCCCGGCTCGAAAATCCCAGCGAATGATTCGCACAGCGGCATCGTCGAGCAACGTTGTGGGAATGGCGGGTGGTCGGGCCGAGTATTTGCTCATGGGGACTTCACCTGAAAGTGCGGGGACGGCAAGTGTTCTTCTGAACTAACATGAAGCGTCTGGTGCACCCACAAGAAATATTGTCTACACCTCAACTTAATGATTGCCGCTGGCAGTGCGCTTTGATAATCAGGCCCGGTTCAGGCAGTGGCGCTTCGCTTATCTGCCCTGGTGGGGCGTCGCCAAGCGGTAAGGCACCGGTTTTTGGTACCGGCATTCCCAGGTTCGAATCCTGGCGCCCCAGCCATGTTTCTACTTTTCGTATATTTCAATGTCTTAATGGAGCAAAGCGTGCTTCTACCGGAACAGTTCAACGGACCAGATTTGCAGAACATGATGCGGTGAGGCGTAGTCTTTGAGATTGCGGGTCATTTCAGGCGGAAAGATAGTGATACCGCAGGTCAAGGGGACTTCCCATAAATACCACTCGTCTAAGTCATTAGGGTTCGGCGAGCAGGTCATAGTGCCCGTACCCCTTGGATGGGAGGCTACCGGCGTGTAGGGCAGTTCCGCCTGCAAGCAGGGCAGATACGTCGTCGGTGAGTCGCGACGACAAACCGCCCAATGTATCCATCCTGCGATCCACTCCAGTCACGGTTGACCATGGTTCCCACGCGACCGCCCTCAGCCCCTTTGGTTCGAATCTGATAGACTTCAAGAGGCGATCACCCGCCAATTAACGGGCTTCAAAAGTAAAATTTTTTCGGCACTATGATCGAGGAAATTTTGAGGATAGAGCTGGCTCGGTTTGTCTGACTAGTTTCGGGAGTTTTGCTAAGTGGATTTCCGCCTCGATTATGCCGCCACCATCATTGGTGCCAGCGCGTTGAAATAGGCATGATCCGGCGTCTGCCGGTCACGGGATGAATGTGGGCGTCGGCCATTGTAGAGGTCAGGTTTGTCATAGCGATCCAGCGCCTCCTCCACTGCTTTGATGTAGAAATCCGCTTCCATCGTGATCGCACCCGCCACCACAGAACCCTAGGGCTGAACGAGTCCACGACGGCGCAGAGGTAGAAAAAACCGGGAGCCACCGGGACATAGGCTATGTCCACTGCCCACACCTAATTAGGTTGAGTGACCGCCAGCTTTCGCGGGAGGTAGGGATAGTTTGTGACCTAGCACTGGTTTGGATGTGTTCGGGCGACGGTATATCCGGCGCACTAGGGCAAGATCGCCGCTAGGCAAGGGACGAGACAGATAATAGACAGTGCCACGGCTGAATTCGAGAAGCTTCGCTTGGCGCACGACGGAGAGTTTGTGCTCGCCATCTATTATTTCTTCCGCCCCAGCAATCCCGCCTTGCCGAGCGCTCCGGCCAAAAAATCGTTCTCCAGTATCACTTCGCCAATCTCGGCGTGCTGCGTTTTTACATCGACGGCTGGAGCCGCTGGTTCCGCTTTCGCTTCATAGCCGAAACCCCTGTTGCTCCTCAAGGAACTGCTCTTTCCACTGTTTGATTTGGTTGGCATGCGCATCAAACTGCTGGGAATAGCGGCGCGCGCCACTTTTCTCTGAAAGCCGGGCTGTGGTTCCGAGGCGGTCGTCTCGTCACGGTTCCCTGTTCTCGGCATCTAAGCCGAAGGCAGGTAGAAATTCCACTTATCCCGGCTGTTCAAATTTGCCAAGCCAGCTCTAAGTTCCTTAGTATGTAGTTGCGTAAGATGGTGATTGCAATGAATTCAACCCAGCGTTTTCACCCAATGTCGCTCAGGAATGAGAGTTAAGTTGGGGAAACTATAAAAAAGGAAGTAATAATAATGTTGAATTGATATAGGCTTTTCATAAGTCTCGTATGAGCATTCGTTTGTGTGCCAGAAGATTCTCGAGAAATCTGGCCAGGTGGGTTGAAGTTTGTCTGATAAGATTGCAACTTATATTATAAATCTCGACCGATCGTCCGATCGGTGGAGTGCAATCTCTTCTCAGGCTCGGTGCGTCGGTATGCATGTCGAGCGTGTAATCGGAGTCGATGGACGAGAAGTCGAAAATGAGCAGCGAGTGGGTTTTGACGAAAAAGCATTTATTCGTCGGAATGGTCGGATTTTGCTTCCAGGGGAATACGGTTGCTATAAAGCTCACATCCGGGCTTTGGAACTGTTTTTATCAAGCGCAAACACGAGCGCTATTATTGTGGAAGATGATGTCGATCTAGATGTAAACATAATACCCAGAGCGATGGCTATCCAAAAATCGTTGCCAACTGCTGAGGTAGTGAAGCTGCTCAGCCACAGGTCGAAATTTTTTCGAGAGATGGTTGTGACTGAGTATGGTGACCGAGTGGGAAAATGTCTTCATGGACCACAGGGGTCAGCAGCATGTTATCTAGTCACTAGGGTGGGCGCAGCGCGGTTGCTCGCTACGATTCAGCGCATAAATTTTCCATATGATATTGCTCTTGAACGTGGATGGAAAACTGGCGTAAAGATTTTCACCGTTCAGCAAAATATTGTTGAGTTATCTGATCGTTCGCATTTCAGTCAAATCGCTAGTAGGGAAGAGTACCGCGCAGTGAAGGTGAAAGGTCTACGCAAGATTATCACACATCTTATTCGCGCTGTTGAATATGTCCGACGAATTAGGTACGCGCTGTCGTGATTGGCATACGAGACTATAGTAATACGCTTCTCATGCAGTTTCTTGTTGTCACTCTCTGGGTGTTGATGCTGTCCGTCACGCTCGTGGAAAGCGATGCGTATCGATACGCGGCTATAGTTTTGATCTTTTACGCGTTGTTCGGTAGTGTTAGGGAGGAAAAATATTTTCCTGGCGATTGGTTGGCTGCGTTATGTGTCCTGTCCGGGACGGTCGTAATCACACGCTTTATTATCGATTTGGCAATGACTGGTGAAAGGGGAGCTTCGGAATGGCTGTACGCTTTTCCGATATTGTTCCCCTTTTTAGGTAGCGCGTTAATCAAGAGTTGGCACGCGAGCAAGGGTGTCTTCTTTGCTTTTTTTTTGCTCGCTATGATCATGATAATTGTGTCGACGCAGTGGGTTCCGATTGCAAATGGAGAAAGGGGTTTTCCACTTTTCCACCACAATCCGATTCATGGCGCGGTTGGATGTGGGTTTCTGCTTGTCGGTGCATTTTACTGGGCAGCCCATCATTACGAAGTTGGCAGTTCGCGAACAACCAGAGCTGTGGTTTCAATCATTGCGAGCATCATTATCCCGCTTGCTTTATTCAATATTTACGGATCGAAGTCGAAAGGCGTATGGCTTGCACTGATCCCGGCTTTAATTTTGATGTTTCTGTCGATATTTATGTACTTGCGTGTCAAGACAGCGCTTATTGTCGTGGTTATTGGCTTGGTTTTGCTTTGTGGCAGCATTTATTGGGTCAGCGATCACCTTGTCGACGTCGTCGGGCCGACCGTAAAGTCGACTATGTCGATGATTAAGAATTTTGATGGTGGTTCGTCGGTCTTTACTGTTCTCGAGCAAACCACTGCGTCGCAAGATACACCGCCTTCGATGAATGAGCGGTTGCAACTTTGGTCTAATGCGCTTGAAGTTATCGCAGCAGCGCCAGTCTTCGGTAGTGGTAACGGCTGGTTAACGCTCTGGCATTCTACACATTATGCGGCAATTCCTTACACGCTTCTGCACAATGGATATTTCGAAATATTAGTGCGCCATGGTCTTTTCGGCCTCATCATCAGTGGCGTGATTTTTTTGACCGGACTTCATCGTGTCCACCGTGCCTCTAGCCAGGGCATCATCAGCAAAAGTGCGTGCGCGTGCTATGTTACATGTGCAATCTTCTTCGCGTTCACCATTCTCAGCAATTCAAACAACAGGTTAGCACTAGGAGAATCTTTTGCGCTTCTTTTTGGTGCGGTCTGTTTTGCTTGCTCAAAGATGATGCGCCTTGGACTTGCGTCGCATGATGATGGTGTATCCAGCCGTGGACATCAGGAGGTGCTGCTTTATCCACTACGCACCCCGATAAAGCGAAAAGGAATGAGGCATGATCGCTGACAAATACGTCGAGCATATCCTCAATCTTCCACGCTCCACAAAGCGAGCGCTGGCTCTGATTGTTGATATATCCCTATGCATTATAACGATCTGGTTGTCCTTCTGTTTTCGTATGAATAACTGGGTTGCCCTTTCAGGCGTACAGCTCCTGACGATCCCAGTCTCGCTCGCCATCGCTCTGCCTATTTTCATACGAATGGGACTTTATCGTGCGATATTTCGTTTTATCGGGTGGTCTGCATTCATTACAGTCATCAAGGCTATTACGGTTTACGGCTTGGCTTTCATGGCAATTTTTACGGCGATAAGTTTTCCGGGCATACCCCGTACGGTCGGTATCCTGCAGCCGCTGCTTCTGCTCATAGCCATTGGTTTGTCACGCTTCACGACAAGATATTTTTTGTACGAAGCCTACAACCGGATACTGAGGCTCAGTAATCAACGAAATATTTTAATTTACGGTGCGGGCTTTGAAGGGCGACAGTTTGGTGGAGCGTTGAGTCATAGTGCCGACCTCAGGGTCGTAGGCTATCTTGATGATGACATAAATCTGCACGGAAGCCTTATTGCGGGCATTAAAGTTTACAGCCCCGCCAACATCGTTGATCTGAGCGCGCGTCTAAACGTAAGTACAATTCTTCTAGCGCTACCAAAGATTAACCGCCAGCGTCGAAATGAAATCATAGAGCAGTTGCGGGGCGCGCGCGTCGCAGTGCGTACCGTTCCGGATCTCAATGCACTGACCAGGGGTCATGCACAGTATACAGAGATGTACGAGCTTGATGTCGAAGATTTGCTAGGACGGGCGCCGGTTTTGCCCGATCAGGCTCTGTTAGAACGCAATGTCAGAGACAAGGTTGTTCTCGTCACAGGGGCTGCCGGTTCGATCGGCAGCGAGTTGTGCAGAGGGCTGATAAAGTCGCGTCCATCTATACTTCTGTTATTGGATCAAAACGAGTATGGGCTTTACTCGTTGGAAAACGAATTGTTGCGGAAAAATGGCGATTTTTTGCAGGTCATCCCCTTGCTTGCAGATGTTCGCGACGAACTCCGGATCAAGACAATATTAGAGACATGGAAACCCACGACAGTTTATCATGCTGCCGCTTACAAGCATGTGCCACTTGTTGAGCAAAATCCTGTTGAAGGCGTCAAGACGAACGTATTCGGTACGTTGACCGTCGCGAAAGCGGCTATTGCCGCAGGTGCCGAGAGTTTCATCCTTGTCAGTACCGATAAAGCTGTCAGACCTACCAACGTCATGGGAGCTACAAAACGTCTTGCGGAAATCATCCTTCAGTCTCTTGCGGCAAACGGAGCACGTACGAAGCTGACCATGGTGCGTTTCGGCAACGTTTTGGGATCTTCTGGATCGGTGGTTCCATTGTTTCGTGATCAAATAAGGGCAGGTGGGCCGGTTACTCTTACTGACCCAGAAATGACCCGTTTCTTCATGACGGTTCCTGAGGCGACGCAGCTCGTCGTGCAGGCAGGTGCAATGGGTAAAGGCGGTGATGTTTTTGTCTTGGACATGGGAGAGCCCATCAAAATTATAGATCTGGCGCGGCGTATGGTGGAGCTGTCTGGGTTGACTGTTCAGGACGAAATGAATCCAGGTGGTGACATTCGCATCGCCACAACTGGACTTAGACCGGGTGAAAAGCTCTATGAAGAAATGCTGATCGGAGACATGACGGAAGCGACAGAACATCCGAAAGTCATGCGGGCACATGAACAGTTTTTAGAATGGAGTATTCTCGAACGTGAGCTTGAGCGCCTTGCTGCCGTTACTAGCGAAGGTGACGCAACAGGCGTCAAGCGGTTTCTTTGCGAGCTTGTTGAAGACTACCGTCCTCTCGCAAAGGTTGCGGATTATGTTCTGCAGCGTCAAAAGCAGGCTGGGTGATCGAAGTATCGCTCCGCTCGTGACGCTCTGATGACTGGAGTTTTTGATGTTCCTTGTTACGGGTGGATCTGGTTTCGTCGGGCAATATCTCGTCAAGTCATTGAATCAGCATGGTATCGCGTTTCGCGCCGCGAGCCGATCGGTGATATCAGGACATGTGCCTATCGGCGAAATCAACGGCTCAACCGACTGGACAGGCGTGTTGCGTGGCGTTGATACCGTCGTCCATCTGGCTTCATGCAACCAGAATGTCATCGATAAAAGGGAAGCTTCGGCGGCTGATTTCAGGTCGGTGAATCTTGACGGCACCATGCGGCTGGCCGAGCAGTCTGCGGAGAATGGTGTTGGGCGATTTGTATTTATAAGTACGGTCAAGGTAAATGGAGAGCGATCACCTCCATTATCTCCTTTCAAGGCTGATGCACCGCTCAGGCCTCAAACTGACTATGCCCTCTCGAAGTCGGAGGCCGAGCAGCGTTTGACAATCTTGACGAAAGAGTCAGGTATGGAGCTCGTCATAATACGCCCACCCCTCGTATACGGATGGGGCGCGAAGGGTAGCTTCAATATTCTTGTGAAGCTTGTTCGTAGTGGTTTCCCTCTGCCTCTGGCGTCGCTAAACAATCGGCGTTCGATAGTCTACGTCGAAAATTTAGTAGACCTGATCCTCATGGCATCGTCTCATAAAGCAGCCGTTGGGCAGACTTTTATGGTAGCTGACGGTCCCGGCTTATCGACACCAGACCTTGTACGTCAGGTCGCGCGTGCGATGAACCGTTCGGTAAGACTTTTTCCGTGCCCTCTATATCTGCTGCGAAACGTTGCGCGTGCGACTGGCAAGGGTGCTATGGTAGAGCGGCTGATCGACAGTCTTGAGGTCAATATCTCTCACACCAGATCTGTTTTAGACTGGACACCACCGTTCTCCCTTGAGGAAGGCATAAGGAGGTCAATTTGACGACCTTGCCATCTGGGACACCCTTGGAGACGAAAAGCGAGAAAAAGGCTCAGCTATGACGACAGAGATAGAAAAACGGGTAAAAAGATTTTTCGATATCGCGGTTGCGGCCTTGGGCTTGGTCATGTTCTCGCCGGTGCTGATTGTACTTATCGTCGCCATACGCCGCACATCGCCTGGAGGTGCATTTTTTCTCCAGGAACGTGTCGGTCGTCTTGAAGTTCCTTTTTTCTGCGTTAAGTTGCGTACCATGGTGCACGGCACTCCTCACGTGAGTTCCCACGATGCTTGCCAGTCGTGGATTACACCGCTTGGCAAAAAGTTGCGGGCGCTGAAGCTGGACGAGGTGCCGCAGTTGATCAATGTCCTGAAGGGAGAAATGAGCCTTGTGGGCCCGCGCCCATGCCTGCCAAGCCAGCATGACGTTATTGTGGCTCGCCGGTTTCACGATGTTTTTGATGTTCGGCCCGGCATCACAGGCGCAGCTCAGCTTCAGGGGATTGATATGTCTACTCCGGAAAAACTTGCACAAGTCGACGCACACTACATCAGGACCGCTAGGTTCTCTAAAGATATAGGGCTGCTCATTGCTACCGCTTTCGGTTCAGGCAAGGGGGACGCCGTTTCACGGTAAAGTTATAAAAGTATGATTTCTCGTCTCCTCGACGATATCTCCATCGGTGGGCCTATAGGACTCGTTAGGAAAGGCATCTGTTAGACAGGTGCTATGTGTGTCCGGAGCGGCGCTTTAAGTGAAAGGTTGAATATTGTCGAACTTCAAGGGGGGAAGCCGTTCTACATTGAACATCTTGTCCGATCTCGGTAGGCAGGTCACAAAAAGTCGCCACCTGATATGGGCCATGGCTTTGCGTGATTTTCAAACGCGCCATGTTGGCACTGTTGGCGGCGCCATCTGGGCTATCGTTCAGCCGCTTGCTCTGGTCGTGGTGTTTTACTTTGTGTTTGCAATCGGATTTCGTGTTCAAAGCCCGGAGAATACGCCGTTCATACTGTGGTTCGTGGCGGGCCAGGTCGCATGGACATTCTTCAACGATAGTCTGATGTCCATCACATCTTCGGTGTCAGCAAATGCACATCTCATTAAGAAAACGGTTTTTCCTGCGGAGATATTTGCCATCATCCGGATTGTTTCAGGCACGATCTCACACCTGATATTTCTTGCTATCTTGATAACGATGTTACTCTTTATGGGAATTCCGTTTCAGTTCGAGCGCCTTCTCGTTTTTTATTATTATGTTTCCATGGTTATTTTCGTTCTAGGATTGGGTTGGTTATTGTCTGCGCTGCAACCCTTTTTTCGTGACATCGGTCAGGCTTTGGGGATTGTGTTGAATGTTTGGTTCTGGGCTACTCCAATCGTATGGCCCGAAAATATCATTCCAGAGCAATATCACTGGGTGCTCGATTATAATCCGGCTTATTACCTGGTCACGGGATATCGGCAGTCCATGATTTATCAGTCCGTCGTCTGGCCTGACCTATGGAACACTGCCTATTTCTGGGCCGTCACGTCGATCCTGTTTCTTCTCGGTGCCGTTGTATTCAATCGCCTGAAGTCAGAGTTTGTCGATGTCATCTAATGAAATTGTAGGGTCAAGATTGTCAGAAAAAATAGCTGTTTCGGTACGCAACGTATCAAAAAAGTTCCGGCTTTTCGACAATCACGGAGATCGTCTCAAGGAAGCACTGCATCCTTTCCGGAAGACGTATCACCGTGATTTCTGGGCCTTGAATGAAATCGGTTTCGACATCCGCAAGGGTGAAATCGTTGGAATTCTGGGTCGAAATGGATCGGGAAAATCCACATTGCTGCAAATGATTTGTGGCGTTATGCGCCCCACAAGGGGCGAAATTGAAACAAAGGGCCGCATTTCCGCGCTTCTTGAACTGGGGGCGGGTTTCAATCCCGAGTTCACAGGGCGCGCCAATGTCATTCTCAATGGCGCGATCATGGGCTTCAGTGCGGATGAGATGAAGCTCCGAATGCCAGAGATCGAGGCCTTTGCTGATGTCGGTGATTTCTTCGACCAGCCCGTGAAAACCTATTCATCCGGCATGTTTGTCCGTGTCGCTTTCGCAGCGGCAATCAACATCGATCCCGAGATACTGATCGTGGATGAGGCGCTGAGCGTCGGTGACGCCAAATTTCAGCACAAATGTTACAACAAGATCGAAGGATTTCGGACTGCGGGCAAAACCATTTTGCTGGTTACCCATGACATCGGACAGATTACGGCTCATTGTGACCGCGCCATTTTGCTGGACCGTAGCCGTTTGTTGATGGATGGGCCGCCTCGGGAGGTTGTTGACAAATATATCGAGATGTTATTCGCCGACGAGGCTGCGCTCCAGCCAGCAGAGTATGAAACCAGCGCCCAGTTCGAAACGCATATTTCCTATCCGGCACCTAGAACGATTGATGACGCCATGTCTGGCATGCGTCTCGAGCAACGCGGTGTTTATTGCAAGGATGAATCCCGTTATGGTAACCTCGATGCGGAAATTGTGGATTGTGTTGTTGAAGCAGATGGTAAAATCGGCGCTGTGCAGATTACCACCGGTTCGGAGATAACTTTGCATGTTAAAGTGCGTTTTCATAAAGCAATCCAGCCACTTTATGGTTTCGCGGTAAAGTCACTCGCAGGCATTGAGGTTTTTGCAACGAACACGTTTATGCGTAAACAGGTCATGTCTACGGTGCCCCCTGGTGAAGAAAAGACCATTAAGATTGCTTTTCATATGCCTCTCCAAAGTGGAGACTATTTTTTCGACATAGGCGTTGCCGCAGTTGATGGAACTGACGGGGGACTAGCAGCCGATGTTCGTCGCTCTGTCATGATGTTGCGTGTTGCACCGAAACAGACGAAAAGCACGCATAATGGGTTAGTGGATTTATCAGCCAAGTTTGATGGTTAGTGCCTGATTGGCGGGAATGGAGTAATGTATTGACCGAAGAGCACGGCAAGAGTGAAATTTCGTCCCAATTTCAATTAGAGATATTGCGGCAAGGTCCTGCTGTCAGAAAAGCCTACATGGCATCGACAGTGTCACACCTATGCTCGAATGGTTTTAAACGGATTAATATCCTTGAACTCGGCGCTTGGGCTGGCGCATCTACTATCACTTGGGCACAGGCACTCAGAAAGTCTGGAGTGACGGGCCAAGTCCACTGCGTTGATATCTGGAGCCCTTATTTCGATCTAGAGGCTAATGATAGCAGCTTATATGCGGCCATGAATGAAGTAGCTGAAACAGGCGAAATATTCCGGATATTTGAAAGCAATTTAAGAGCCGCTGGTGTGTCTGACATCGTTGGTTGGACGAGAGGTACTACAAAAGATGTGTTGCCGACGATAGCTGATCAAAGCTACGACATCGTTTTTGTCGATGCTTCCCACATTTATAAAGAAGTGCTGTTTGACATCCGCGAAGCCAAACGCATCGTTGCGGATGGGGGTATTATTTGTGGTGACGACCTCGAACTCTTTATTGATCAGGTCGATGTCGACGCGATGAACGGTTTCATTGAACGTGGTATAGATTTCAAGTTGGACCCTGGCACAAAGACACCGTATCACCCTGGTGTAACAAGAGCGATTGCTGAAACATTTGATAAAGTCTCAATGCTTGAAGGCTTTTGGGCGATACAACGTCATGGTGAAGGATGGGCGCTGGTCGATCTTTCTACATTTGACGGTGAGATTCCAGATCATTTAAAAAGAGAGCAGACGGAAGAGATTGCTTCCGTGGTGACAGCTGAATGCGGGTATAATATCGTTAGAGCCCAAGGGCAATTTATAGGCTGTCGCCAATCGCTTGGCCCTGTCGACTTTACGATCCCATTGAGTTCTTTGGCACTTCGATATTCTCAGGATGATTTTATAATGGGGAGGCATTACAACGATGTACTTATAGCCATTTATAAAAATGAAATCTCACGATTGGAGATTGAGTTGGCTCAAACAAAGTGAGGGTTCTCTCTGCCAAGTTTCGTACTAGCTTTAGATTGGCAGGTAGTTCATATATCCCAACAAACAGTGCACAAGGTGATTTAAATACAAATCCTTATAGGTGTATATCCACGATAGTGGTAGATGGTGATATTGGTTTTTCTTTATTTGGTTGCAGTGAGTGCGAGAAACAGCTTTGAAAGTTGCGGTGCCGTGGAGCCTAACACATTATATTCCACTCAATGGATACCATCCACTTTATCGAGCCCTGTTCGATTTTGCGCCTCCTGAGATTGAGCTTCATGCATGGGACAATGTGCAGCTCCAAAGATATCTGGAGAAAAATGGAGTTGTTTGCGCACGCCTTTCTGGGCAGATCAAAAAAGCAGCGAAGAGCGATTCTCTCGAATCTGGTAGCACAGGTCGCGCCTATGGTGATTTTTTCAGTTCGAGCAATAATGTTTTTACGCAAATTCTGCAGGGGGATATTGAGTTTCATCATACTGCACCCTTCCCAAGTCTTAAGCGCCCTTTCATTTTTCATTGCGAGGCTTTTTCGCCAGTCTTTTTACCTTTGGCGCAGCAGGGAAGCGGAAAATTCGAAAACCATGCTGAGTTGAAGGCGCACTATCAATCAATTTTTGCAAATCCTCTCTGCTTAGCGATCTTCTCGCATCTTCCTGAGACACTGCGAAGCTTTGAGCAGTTTTTTGATAATCACGAAATCAGTAACAAACTTCGGCTTTCCGGAATGGGGTTAAGCGAGAAGTCGCTTATTGGTTTGAACAATTGCGAAAAAATGACTGGCAGCATTCCTCGTTTTTTGTTCATCAATTCAGCACACCAGAATCCAGCAAACTTTTTTAATAGAGGAGGGCATATTGCCCTCATGTTCTGGCAAAAATTCCGTGCAGAGGGACGGCGAGGCCGGTTGGTGCTTCGTTGCGACAAGCCATCAGCTGCTCTGCTAAAGAAGCACGGCGTAGATACTGACTTCGTTGAGTCCGAAATCGGTAAAAGCATATTGTGGGCGAAGGGTTACCTGGAAAATCATGAGATGAACGCCCTCATGGAGGCGTCTGATTTTCTTCTATTGCCCAGCGCTTCGTTGCATTCGGCATCGATACTTCAGGCGATGAGCGCGGGAGCTATACCCGTTGTAACCGACACGGTTGGGACGTCTCTTTATGTGACCGATGGAGAGAATGGCATCGTTCTTAAAGGAATGCGAGATGCGATATGGGTGCAGGACGAGGATACTGGGCTTATCGTCGATAGATATGATCGTATGACATCGTCTCTGGACAATTTGCTTGTAGGACAGCTTTGGACGCGCATCAGCGATTTACTGAACCACCCAGATGCGCTTTCGCGTTTGCGTCATCAGATGCAAAGTCGCGTCAAAAGTGAATTTTCCGGAGCCAAATTTGCGGAACAATTCTGGGGGGATGTTCGAAGCATAGCCGAGGGGCAAGACTTTAAAGTCAATGACTTAGATTCTTGGGTATCTGATATTCAAAAATGTGTCTTGAAAAAAGAAGACTGGACAAGAGTGTTTGAGAGCGTCCCGAGGCCTGTCCGTAGGGTCTTCACAGGGGATGGAATCATTCTCGAGTTAGGCGGTTCGTTTGTGCATGCTAGAGGGAATCCATCTTTGCGTCTGGAGGATTTTTCCGCGCTCCAGTATTACATGAATCCGGTATCACCTCGCTTGGCTTGGGATTACAGCCTAGACACTTTGGTCGAAAAACTATTGCAACACGATAGTTACGAAGAAGGGTACGGAAAATCTGCTATTCGTGCTTGGGTATCCCAAAAATTGCTGCCTTATCCAGAGCTGCATTCCCGTGTCAATCGTCGATTTATTCAAGCTGTACGCCTTAGGAGATCACTTCGCTTATCACTCAATCGTGCGGCTGCTTACAGGAAAAGACGGGCTCAAAAATCTGATTTACTGGAAGATACAGAGCTCGTTGCTCAAGACATAGATGGTTTCAATGTTATAAGGCATTATCATCTTTTCATCGCGATTCCATGCGCGGACGGTGCCTTTGACATGGAGCGCGTTCGTCGCGGAGGATACTCTGTCTCGATGACTTCCTATTCGCTCGAAGGGGCAACTAGGAAAATATTGAGACGCAGTTTGCACAATCGAGGACGATGGACGCTCTTGCTACATCGAACTGCAAAGCGGGTAAAAAGCCCTATTATCCGCAGGGTTTTGAAGTCGATGGGGAAATATTTTTTGAAAATATAGAAAATACGGTCGATAGTATATCTTAAAGTGATCGGCCTTTCACGGCATCCATCTGGAACGCGACTTGGAAAAATTTTGTATGCAAAGTACTCATCACAATGCCAAGCCAAAAATCAATCTTTGGGTCTACAATCACCCTGCGTTTGGTATCAGCGATCAGGTTGCTTTCTTCGTCTCCGCGTTTGAGCAGAATGGTTACGAGGTCGATGTCAGTGATCGCCCAAACAATGCCGCTCTCAATGTCGTCATCGAGAATTTTGCTCCGCACACAAAGCGCGTCTTGATGGAATTCTGCAATGAAAATAGCGCCAGAGTGGCGGTTATAATGACGGAGCACATAGATTTTGTAGGCTGGAAGATTCTTATTCACGGTGATCCGTTGTGGAGTCAAAATGACTACATGCAGCCGACAACACAGGTTACAAGATTAAGAAATCTGATCGCGTTGCAACCTTATCTCAAATGTTTCTTCGTACTCGGGGATTTGCCCGAGCTCCAAAATATTGACGAGATGATTTTGGATGTCGAGGTCCATAAAATTCCTTTTCCGACAATGCCAGTGGTTCAGATTGAGGGTCGACCTCCTGACTGCGATCTTCTTTTTACGGGTGTTCTGACTGATTACCGTCAGAGTTTCTTGACTGGCTTGTCGGCAATGGGCTTGGTTATTCAGTCGCCACCGGGCTTCGTATCGCATGAGAAACGCGACGAAATGAACGAGCAGTCGAAGTTGGTTCTCAATATTCCACAACGCAGGAGCTGGCGGTGGCTGTCTTCAATGCGAATTTTGGCTGCTTTGCGCTGCGGCCGGGCGACAGTTTCGCTCGGAACAAATGACACCTGTGAAATGGCGAAGTGCACCTACCAGATCGACATTGAGAAGGAAGATTGGCGGGAACTTTTGAGGTCATATGTTGGAGACTGGCGTGGACTCTACGAAAGAGCCCATGCAGACTACACTGCGATGGCGGTGGACTTTGAGCGGAGACACCCGTTCCCACATGATATGGTGGAATACTGGGCAATAACCGACAGGCTGTCGGGAAAGGCGACAGCGTGAGCAAACGGATTTCTCTGCTGCTTCCTACCCGTGGTCGGCGCAAACTTGTTTATCGTTTTCTCGAGAGTGTTCTCACGACTGCAGCGCATCCAGAAGAGATCGAGGTCGTGATTTGTGTGGATGACGATGACGTCGACAGTCATAATATCGTTTTCCCCGGACTGGCATTGAAACAGATCGTGGTGCCACGACAGAATATGGGGGCCTATAATGATATCTGCCTTGAACAAGCGAGTGGTGATATATCCATTGCTGTCAACGATGACATGATCGTTAGGACGCACGGGTGGGACGATAAGATACGATCCATGGATGCGGAATATCCAGATGGTATCTACCTCGCCTATGGGAACGATCTGTTCAAGGGCCGAAAACTCTGCACGTTTCCCATCATGAGTCGGCGGATGACGGATCTGATGTTTGCAGCTTATCCACGCATCTATCGTGGTGCTTTCATTGATGTTCATTTGATGGATATATTCAAACGCCTGTCGAAAATGGGATTCGAACGCTTCATATATCTGGAGGATGTCGTTTTCGAGCACGTTCACTATCGTGTCGATGCGTCAGTCCTGGACAAGACTTATACGGAGCGCCCTCGCTTTGGTGATGACCGTGTTTTTATTGGTCTTATCGAGCAGCGTGCAGCTGAGGCTCTGCGATTGGCCAATGCAATTTCGTCTCCCGGTGTTGGGCCTTTGGCGGAAAAAGCGCCTACTTATAAGCCGGTACCCCTTGGCCTTCTGTCCGCGCCGTGGACAATCTTGCGTTGTTTCGGGCTGGACGTAGGTTTACCATTTGCATGGCGGCTCCGCTTGCTTGTATGGATGGTTGCAAGGTTCTACTATTCGGTGTTGAAATCGCCTAGTCATTCCGAGGGCAATAGGCGTCTTGAAAGCTGAGCATGAAGAAAGCCGCATTGTTTCTGGACCGTGATGGGGTAATCAATGAAGATCTGGGATATGTTCACAAGGTTGAAAACTTTCACTTCATAGATGGAATATTCAAGCTTTGCCAGTATGCCAGAAAAGCTGGAATGATGATTTTCGTGGTTACAAATCAGGCTGGTATTGGTCGCGGTTATTATACGGAAAGCCAGTTTTACGCGTTGACAGAATGGATGGTCAGTCGGTTTTCTGAAGAAGGTGTTGCGATTGACGGCGTGTATTTCTGCCCCTTCCACCCAATTCATGGTATCGGTGAGTACAAAATTGAGTCGCTCGATCGAAAGCCTGGAGCAGGCATGATTTTGCGGGCTGCCGCCGAACACAACCTCGATTTGGAGAACTCCATATTGATAGGGGACCGGGAATGGGACATAGCAGCTGCCCAAAATGCTGGTATCGGGACTTCTGTGTTATTAACAGATCAGAACAATCCTATGCCGCCGACGCCAGATATTGTCGTCGCGAGTTTGCACGATGCGGTGAGATTGCTTTTCCCACAGTCAGTTGAATAACCAGTATCCTGTCAAGGTGCAGTCTGGGTAATCGGTAGGAATATATGATGGATGCGCTTTTTGTTAACCCAGATTCATCGGCTAAGGCCTATCAGGATTTAGCCAAAACTTTTGCGGCGATAGAGCCGCCCACATGGTCGTTGCTACTTGCCGAGTCCTGTCGTAGCAAAGGCTATGGGGTAGGAATTCTGGACTGTGATGCTGAGCGCCTCTCTCTTGAAAAATCCGTCAAGCGCATTGAAGAAGCGAAGCCCCGCCTGATTGTTATGGTTCTCTATGGACAGAATCCTAATTCTGGTACAACCAGCATGATCGGGGCCATTCAACTGGCGCGCGCTATCAAGGAGGCTGGCATTTTTGCCCCGGTCTGTTTTGTCGGATCTCATACGAGCGCTTTGCCAAGGGAAGTTCTCGCTTACGACTGCGTGGACCTCGTTTTGCTAAACGAAGGCGTCTATGCCCTTCACAATTTGCTGGCTTCAAATCTAAAGGATGACATCACTTCCATAAAGGGTATCGGGTACAAGGAGGCAAACGGCATCAGCAAGCCTTTGTTGGTTCTCAATCCGCCCGAGCGCGTCGTGCCGCAGAGCCATATGGACGCCGATCTTCCTGGTTATGCTTGGGACCTTCTGCCATATGAAGAAAGACCACTCGATCTTTACAGAGCGCATTTCTGGCATGCTGGCTTCGATCATCACAAGCGAACTCCCTTCGCTGCGATTTATACCTCCCTTGGCTGCCAGTTTGCATGCAATTTCTGCATGATCAACATTGTCAATCGTGTCGACAATAACGAACTCATCGATGCGTCGCACTCGCGAGGGATGCGCTTCTGGAGCCCCGAATGGGTGGCGCGCGAGATGCGCAAACTGGCGGACATGGGCGTAGAGACGCTCCGTATAAGTGATGAGATGTTCTTCCTGAACCGAAAGTATTATCTTCCCATTCTGGAAAACTGCATCGTTGAAGACTATGGCTTCAACATGTGGACCTATTCCCGCATCGATACCGTCAGGCCTGCCGCATTGGAGACATTCAAGCGGGCAGGCGTGAACTGGTTGGCGCTCGGCGTAGAAGCGGGTAATCAGCTTGTGCGACAGGAAGTTTCGAAAGGTACCTTCAAGGAGGTCAATATTCGTGAAGTTTGCAAGACGATTGCGGATGCTGACATCAATATTATTTCCAACTACATTTTCGGTTTCCCAGAAGACAATCATGAAACGATGCAGCAGACTCTCGACTTGGCGCTTGAACTTAACACAGAGATGGCGAACATGTATCCTTGTCAGGCTCTTCCAGGGAGCCCGCTGTATCACACCGTAAAAGAGAAGGGTTGGGATTTGCCATCAAGCTACGAGGCATTTGCTTTCCTGTCCTATGAGAGCGAGCCGATGAGAACAAATTACCTCACCGCAGGAGAAGTTTTGAAATTCCGGGACGACGCTTGGCAAACCTACTTCACCAATCCGGCTTATTTGGATCTCGTTCAGAACCGTTTCGGCACGGGTCAGCGTGAGAATGTAGAGGAAATGGCTAAAATTTCACTCAAGCGCAAACTTCTCGGGAATTGATGATGCAATGATCATTACCAAAACACCATTCCGAATCTCTTTTTTTGGCGGAGGAACGGATTATCCAGATTGGTACCGGGAGCACGGTGGATCTGTGCTTGCGACGTCGATTGACAAATATTGTTACATTACATGCCGACGGTTGCCGCCCTTTTTCGACCACAAACACCGTATCGTCTATTCTAAAATTGAGAATGTGAAGTCCATCAACGAAATCGTCCATCCCGCGGTCCGTAACGTCATGCAATGGATGAATGTAACAGAAGGCTTGGAGATTCACCATGATGGTGACTTGCCAGCTCGCTCAGGGCTTGGCTCCAGTTCCTCTTTTACGGTTGGTCTTATCCACGCGATCAACGCGCTTCGAGGACAATACACGTCTAAAAAGCAACTCGCGCTGGATGCCATTCATATCGAGCAGGAAGTTATCAAAGAACACGTAGGTTCGCAGGATCAGGCGAGTGCAGCGCTGGGTGGCTTCAACAGGATTGACTTCCTTCCTTCTGGCGACCTTGTTCACTCGCCTGTTATTGTTGAGAAGGAACGTCAGGATGCGCTTGAAGATCATATGATGCTGTTTTTTACAGGCATGACCCGTATCGCATCTGAAATTGCCAAGGCACAGATTGACAATATGACCAATAGGTACAGTCAGCTTAAGCATATGCATGCTATGGTTGATGAAGGGCTTTCTATCCTAGGTAGCAGGAACGCAAGCCTTGACGGTTTTGGGAGGCTGTTAGACGATGCGTGGAAATACAAGCGTAGCCTTTCGGCAAGTGTGTCTAATTCTGCTATCGACGATCTCTACGCAGCTGGTATCGGTGCGGGGGCGCTTGGAGGCAAGATATTGGGTGCAGGCGGCGGTGGCTTCTTGCTGGTGTTCGCTCGGCCTGAGGACCAGCCTAGAGTCCGCGATGCGTTACATAATTTGATTCATGTGCCGTTTCGATTTGAAAATGGTGGCTCAAGCGTCGTTCTCTACCAGCCGAACGGTTTTTAATATGTTCAATAAACACAGTCGCATTTATATTGCCGGGCATACTGGCCTAATCGGCTCGGCCTTTGATCGGGTTTTGAGCGAAAGGGGCTACACTTCTCTGTTGAAGCGTACCCATTCGGATTTGGAACTAACCGATAGCATCGAAGTCGATCGGTTTTTTGAGGAAACGAAGCCCGAATACGTTATTCTGACCGCTGGTAAAGTTGGTGGAATCCATCAAAATCAGGCGACGCCAGCTACGTTTATCGACACCAATCTGTCCATACAGCTGAATGTCTTGAAGGCGGCGCACAGAGCAGGTGTCGAACGGCTTGTCTTGTTCGGCTCCTCCTGCATGTACCCACGCGATTGCCCGCAACCTATGGCGGAGACAGCTCTCCTGACGGGTCATCCAGAGCCGACGAGTCTCGCCTATGCGATTTCAAAGTTGGCCGGCGTCCAGCTTTGCCATGCCTATAACAAGCAGTACGAGAGCAAGCGTTTCATCCCCGTGATTCCCAACAGTGCATACGGACCAAATGACAATTTCGATTCCGGTGTTGGTCACGTGCTTTCAGCCTTGATGGCGAGAATGCATCATGCGAAAAAAGATGGTTTGGATAAGGTTGTGCTTTGGGGTACAGGCTCTGCAAAACGTGAATTTATCCATGCGGATGACATAGCAAAAGCTGTCTTACACTTGCTAGTAATGCCGGAACTCAATATTGATTTCCCTGTTAATATCGGTAGCGGAACGGATTATGAGATTCGTGAACTTGCCGCGGCGATTGCACAGACAGTTGGTTACAAAGGCGCCCTCGAATGGGACACCACAAAGCCGGACGGCGCACCACGGAAACTGCTCGATTCTGGTAGGTTGCGTGACACGGGCTGGGCACCGGATGTTGAGTTTAAGGACGGTCTGGCAGACACCTATAAATGGTTTTTGACAAACGGACTTGGGCGGGAGGGATAGAATGGAATCGAACTTCCTGCGTGACAAGGCGCATTGGGTGTGGCGCGAGACACTTGCCGTTCATAGGCGGGCACCTGAAACGCGCATCGCGTCATCGCTCTCTCCAATAGAAATATTCGTTTCGCTTTACTATGGCGATGTCTTGCGCTTTGATGCCAGTTACCCGCTGAACCCGGAACGTGATCGTTGCGTTATCAGCAAAGGTCACGGCTCTATCTGTATGTATCCAATCCTTGCAGATCTTGGGTTCTTTCCGGCTGATGAATTACAAAAGGTCGGTATGGCTGGCGGAATTCTTGGTGGAATTCCAGACCCGATCATTCCTGGTTACGAAACGGTGAACGGTTCGCTCGGTCATGGTCTTGGCGTTTCAACGGGTATGGCCCTTGGCCTCAAAACGAAGAGTGCCAATCAGCAGGTTTTTGTTGTTTGCGGGGACGGCGAGTTGCACGAAGGTGCTTGCTGGGAAGCCATCATGTTTGCCGCGCAGCATAGGCTCGATAACCTTAATCTGATCATCGACAACAACCATATTTCGATGCTTGGCTTCACCGATGACATCATCTCCCACGGGAACTTCGCAGAACGTCTGAGGGTGTTCGGCTGGGAGACACAAGAAGTTAACGGTCATAATGTGGATGCCGTGTGTGCAGCCCTTAAGGGTATGAAAGCACAACGCAATGGAAAGCCGAAGGCCTTAATCGCAAATACTCTCAAAGGCCACGGCGTTCCGGGTCTTGAGAACCAACCTCTATCCCACATCATCAACCCAAAACCCGAAGTCATTGACACACTTCTTGAAAGCCTGACGTGACCGAAAAAGCAATTGCTATGCGCGACGCGCTTCTCATGCGAATTTGGCAAGCGATGTCGATGGATGAGAAAATATTTTTCACATGCGCTGATTTCGGCTCGCCTGTGCTGGATAAAATCCGTGAAGACTTCCCAAGTCGTTTCGTCAATGTGGGTATTGCCGAGCAAAATCTGATCAATATATCCGCAGGTCTTGCGCTGGAAGGCTATAAGGTCTTCGCGTATGCGATCGCGCCATTTATTACCATGCGGTGTTTCGAACAGCTTAGGGTCAGCCTGGCTTTGCTGTCTGAAGTCAGGCCGATGAATGTGAATCTCATCGGAGTGGGGGCGGGATACAGCTATGTAGTCTCCGGACCGACACATCAGTGTTACGAAGATATCACGCTGATGCGCGCGCTTCCGAATTTTCGGGTTTTGTCGTCATCGGACCATGTTACCGCTGCGGCGTTTTTCGACGTATGTTCGAATAATAATGGACCCAAATATATGCGTTTCGACGCACAGGTCTTGCCTGTGATCTATACTGAAGAGTTGGGCGCTCCCGATATGAGTGCGGGCTATCGTGTATTGCGCGAAGGGTCCGGAATTTGCATGATTTCCACCGGATATATGTCCCACACCGCGATGAAGGTCGCGGACCGGCTGAAAGAGATCGGTATTGATGCAACGCTTATTGATCTCTTCAACATAACCGGATTCGACCAATCGGCTGTTATCGATCTCATTTCGGCGCACAAAGGGTTGGTCACTCTGGAAGAAGGGTTCCGTGGACGTGGGGGCGTTGACTCAATGTTTTTCGAAATAGTTTCGCGTGGACGCCTTGACGTTCGGCAGCTCAATATTGGCGTCGAAGGAGGGTATCGCTTTGAACTCGGCACCAGATTCGAACTGCATGAACAGGTCGGAATTGGGGAAAATGCCGTTTATGATGCAATTAGAGACTTCGCTGCGACATTGTAACGACAAGACGACATTCAGTCTGATGCAGGAACCGACATGAAAAAATTTCCCTTGATGCGTAATAACATTTTGCGCAGTGACCTTGACGCAGTGATCGAACATCTGAAGCAGGATGACCCTATCCTCACCAATGGTCCAAATGCGCGCGCTTTTGAGGAAGAATGGAGTGAGTGGCTTGGAGTCAAATATTCTGTTTTCGTAAACTCTGGCTCGTCTGCCAATCTCATGTCGATGACGCTTTTGAAATTCGATCATCCTGAAGGTGGAGAGATTATCGTTCCACCATTGACATGGGTTTCCGATATTGCGTCGGTGCTGCAGACCGGGTTCACTCCTGTTTTCGCTGACATTAACCCACGTACGCTTGCCATGGATACCGATAGGATATTGGAGAAAATTACTGAAAAAACCCGTGCTGTCTTCCTCACACATGTTCAGGGTTTCAATGGTTTGACAGACAAGCTGATCAGTGAACTTGAGAAGCGACGCATTCCGCTGATTGAAGATGTCTGTGAATCCCACGGCGCACGACACAACAATGCTAAGGTCGGCAGTATTGGCATGATGTCGAATTTTTCCTTCTATTATGCACATCACATGAGCACGATCGAAGGCGGCATGGTTTGCACGAATGATGCCGAAACCTACCAAAAACTACGTATGCTACGGTCTCATGGCATGCTTAGGGAGAGTAGTGACGTTGACGTCAAGAAATCATATCTTGATGCAAATCCAGATTTGAACCCAGATTTCATTTTTGCGTTCCCCGCTTACAATATGCGCAATACGGAAATTGGCGGAATTCTCGGTCGCCATCAACTCAAGCGGCTCGACGATATCGTGATCCGGCGCAGCGAAAATCAGAAGCTGTTTTTCGAATTGATTGATGATAGCCGCTATCAGACCGATTTTGAGTTTGAGGGATCAAGCAATTACGCGTTCAACCTTATTTTGAAAAAGGCTGACCCGGATCTGATGTCTCGACTATCGAAGGCGCTGAACGACAATGGTGTGGAGTTCCGTCGCGGCAGTGCTGGCGGCGGCAACCAGCTACGCCAGCCTTACCTCAAAGGCCGTTTGCCGGCAGAAGCCTATGAGAGTTGCCCGTTGACCGACCACGTGCATTTTTTCGGGATGTATATCGGTAATTTTCCAGACCTTTCTGCCGCCGAGATCAAGGAAATTTGCTCCATCATTAACGCGGCCTGATCGTGAACAAGAATTGGCTGGGATAAGTTGATGGCAAACGCGGTTATCCTCGCGGGTGGACTTGGGACGCGGCTGAGGCAGGTTGTCTCGGATGTTCCTAAGCCAATGGCCCCTATCGATGGCAAGCCTTTTCTGGCTCATCAGATGGACAACTGGATGCGGTCTGGAATCGATCGTTTTGTGATTTCGGTGGGCTATCTCCGGGGAGCAATAGAGGAATATTTCGGAGACAGTTATCGTGGCGTTCCCATAAGATATGCCATTGAGGAAGCGCCAATTGGAACGGGTGGCGGTCTTTTGCTCGCTATGGAGCAATTGGATGATGACGAACCGTTTTTTTTGCTGAACGGCGACACGTATTTCGACGTCGACGCGCGAGAGATGATGGCCCTTCATAATGCCAAGGCAGCAGGAATTACTTTTGCACTTTTCAGGGCAACCGAGCCTGAGCGGTTTGGCGGGGTGAATGCCGATGCGGAAGGGCGTATTACGCAGTTTTTGTCTGGCAAAGCCCTGATTGGGCAATTAGCCAATGGTGGCGTTTACGTCATCGATCCTAAAACCATTACTAAAAAATTCCGCCCGGAGGGTCGAAGGATTTCATTTGAGGACGACATCCTCCCGGAACTTTTCGCATCCGGTGCTAGGTTTTTTGGGTTGGAAAGCAAAGGTAGGTTTGTCGATATTGGGGTTCCGAAGGATTACGCGATTGCACGAAGCATCATGTTTCAACAATCTGGAGATAGTGGAATGTATGGTGCGGAGAAACTTCTGAAGAAAAATCTTGAAGCTTCAATTGCGGCGAAGCAGAAAATGCTCGCTTCGCGAGAGCAGATGGAAGTCTTTGCTCGAGCCGCCGCCGCGGTTGTCGATTGCTATAAGGCCGGGGGACGCCTTTATATCGCTGGCAATGGTGGGTCGGCAGCAGATGCACAACATCTAGCTGCGGAATTCGTCAGTAAGCTTGCTCGCGACCGTGCACCTTTGGCAGCGGAAGCGCTGACCGTTGATAGCTCCATTTTGACTGCGATTGGTAATGATTACGGTTTCGACAAAGTCTTTGAACGTCAGATCGAGGGAAAAATGCGCGTCGGCGACATATTTCTCGGTTTCACGACGTCGGGTCAATCAGTCAATATTTTGAAAGGTCTTGAAGCCTGTAAGCGTCTGGGCATCACGTCAATTGTTTTCTGCGGTAATGACGGTGGGATGGCAAAAGAAAAGGCCGACTACTGTATTATTGCACCGGGCGAAACAACCGGTGCAATACAGGAAATTCACATTGTTCTTGCGCATTCATTGTGTGGTTGCGTCGAGAATGTCATATTTGAAGGGCGATAAAATATGAGCTACAATATTCTTGTAACGGGTGGTGCCGGATATCTCGGATCGATTTTGGTGCCAGATCTGTTGACAGACGGGCACAAAGTCACGGTGCTGGACAATTTCATGTTCGGCCAGTCGACCCTTAATCACGTCTGCAGCCATCCGAACTTTTCTGTTGTAAACGGTGATATTCGCATCCGTGACAATATAGCACCGCTCATCCAGCAAGCGGACGTCATCATTCCTCTCGCTGCCCTCGTTGGCGCTCCACTGTGCACCAAGGATCCTGTCGGTGCAAAAACGATCAATCATGATGCAATCATCATGATGCTAAAGTTGGTATCCAAAGAACAGATCATTCTGATGCCGACCACGAACAGTGCTTACGGTTCTGGGGACGATAACAATTTCTGTACGGAGGAATCGCCGCTTCGACCCATATCAAATTACGCAATCGAGAAGGTCGCGGTCGAGAAAGAGTTGATGGAGCACCCAAACGCCATCAGTTTCCGCCTTGCAACGGTGTTTGGAATGTCGCCACGGATGCGCATTGATCTGTTGGTTAATGACTTCACTTATCGTGCGGTAAAGGATGGCGCTGTTGTGCTCTTTGAGAGTCACTTTAAACGCAACTACATACACGTGCGTGATGTGTCCAAAGCGTTCCGACATGGCTTGGAAAACCATGCTGCGATGAAGAGCGAGATATACAATGTGGGCCTCTCAGATGCTAATGTTTCCAAGTGGGAGCTTTGCGAAGCGATCCGGAAACACATTCCAAAATTCACTTTCGTGGAAGCCGCGCTCGGTAAAGATCCCGATCAGCGCAACTATATAGTTTCCAATGAGAAGATTGAGGCGACTGGCTTTACGCCAGACAACTCCCTCGACTCCGGCATCGCGGAATTGATTAAGGGCTATACAATGCTGCGCAACGCGCGCTACGGCAACGTCTAAGGCCATAATCTTTAACCCGCTCGCCGTCGTTCTGAATTAAAGAGCCTGTCCGTGGGCCTGGTGCGTATACTACGGTCCATTCAGAGGTAGTTCGGTTTGTCTGACAGCTTCGGGCGTCTCGCCACGTGGATTTCCGCCTCGACCATGCCGCTACCGTCATTGGTTGCGTGGTTCACTAAGTCCGGGACAGTCTCGGGCGTGGATTAAGGGTTGATTTTCGCAAGCGCCGTTCTTGGATGCGTTTCGGTATTGTGACATGCCACCGAAGTTTCATCCGGCTTCGGTTAGAGCCTCGGCGGTTTTTGATAAGCCAAATAGTGCGGTAGGAGCAACCGGCGGAAACGCGAAGCTTCCACATTTCGTAATGTTGGAGCCGGTTGCGGCGATGATATCGGCATTGAGGTGCTCCCCGATTTTGGGCCAGCGGGAGCTGAAATTTTTAGGGGTTTTGTCAGGTCTGCGTTGGTGCCAATGAGCCGTTCATGAGCGAAATCGGCAACTCGTTGCCGATCGCGCTATGTGGCCGGAACTCGTTAAAGTCTCTACTCCAATCCGCCATCTTTGCTCGTGCCTCGTCAAGGGTCATAAACCAGTGAGCGTTCAGGCATTCAGCCCGGAACTTGCCATTAAAGCTCTCGATGTAGCTGTTGTCCGTTGGCTTACCCGGCCGCGAGAAGTCAAGCACGACGCCTCTGTGATAGGCCCAGAAATCAAGGTCTCGGGAGATGAATTCGCTGCCGTTATCGACGCGAATGGTGGCCGGATATCCGACCTTCTGGCATACCCGTTCCAGTTTCTGAACCACGTCCCCTCCCTTATAATTGAAACGCGCATCCACCGCTGGCGAGAAGCGAGAGAAGGTGTCAACAACCGTGAGAACCCTGATCTTGCGACCCGTGGCCAGTTGGTCATGAACGAAATCCATCGCCCAGACATGGTTAGAATGGGTCGGCTCCGTGCGCTCAGCCCACAGCTTCGCCTTCCGGTGTTTGGGAACTTTGTTGCGGAGCTGGAGGTCCATCTCCTTGTAAAGGCGATAGATTCGCTTCGGATTAACAGGCCAGCCGTCACGCTTTAGCAGGACATGAACACGACGGTAGCCATACCGCACGCGCGTTCGGCAGATGTCCTTGATCTTCAGCTTCAGCTCGGCCTGCTCGCCAAGCCTGGACTTGTAGACATACAGAGACCGGTCGATCTTCAACCCGGCGCAAGCGCGCCGGATCGAGACCTACCAGTCTGCCTTGATCGTGTCGACAAGCTTGCGCTTGCGGGCAGGCCTCAGAGCTTTTTTGACAGCACATCCTGCAGCATGGCCTTGTCCAGGGACAGGTCCGCCACAATCCGCTTCAGCTTGGCATTCTCTTCCTCAAGCTGTCGCAGCCGCTTCCATCTCCGAGGGGATTAGACCCGCGTATTTTTTGCGCCAATTGTAAAACGTCGCATCCGAACTGCCCGCCTTGCGGCACGCTTCTCCGATCGACGTACGTTTGCGTATCATCCAAGCCATGCCGCTATTGCGAAGGCGGCGAGGATCGCGACCATATTCCTCTGTTGGGAGGCTGTTAGCCTCATCAAATCACCTGATTGGCCAACTCATCATGCGGCACCTAAAACGATAAAGGCACGTCCTGAGACGTGCCTTTATCACTGCGCGTCAAAGCACTGAGGTCGAAAAATCAAAGCGCCATATCTGGACGCTTCACGCCGGGTTCGCCCGTTGCACCTGGGGCTGCGCTGACGGCGCTCATGTCGATCTGCGGCGGGGTGGGCAGTTGCAGGTGTTCGCTCGTATATGCCCATTCCTGCATGACCTTTTCGGGGTCCGCATTCAGCTTGGTGCCATAGCTTGGAACGATCTGGCGGATTTTGGCCTGCCATTCCGGGGTGGCGACCTTGTCCTTGAAGACCTTTTCCAGAACGTTGAGCATGATTGGGGCAGCCGTCGATGCACCCGGGGAGGCACCGAGCAAGGCTGCGATGCTGCCATCCTTGTCGCTGACGATTTCCGTGCCGAGCTTCAGCACACCGCCCTTTTCAGCGTCGCGCTTGATGATCTGCACGCGCTGGCCTGCCTGCCAAAGACGCCACTCATCCTGCTTGGCGCCGGGGAAATACTCCTGCAAGGCTGCAAAGCGGTCTTCATCGGAAAGCATCAACTGACCGGCCAGATATTCCACCAGCGGGTATTCATCGATGCCGACGCTCATCATCGGCCATGCATTGCTGATGGTCGTGGAGGTCAGAAGGTCGAAATAAGAGCCTTCCTTCAGGAACTTGGTCGAAAATGTCGCGAAGGGCCCAAAGAGAACGACGCGCTTGCCGCCGATGACACGGGTGTCGAGATGCGGAACAGACATCGGCGGAGAGCCGACGGACGCCTTGCCGTAAGCCTTTGCCAGATGCAGCATGGTGACATCAGGGTTTTCGTTGACGAGGAACGAGCCACCGACGGGGAAGCCCGCGTAATCGTCACCTTCCGGAATACCGGACATCTGGAGGAGATGGATGGCACCGCCACCCGCGCCGATAAACACGAATTTGGCGTCGACGGTGCGCTCGGAATCATCCCTGGTGTTGCTGTACGTCACGCGCCATGAACCATCCGAGTTGCGCTCGATGGCGGTCACTTCGCTGGAGACCTGCAGATTGAAGTTCTGCTGGGATTTCAGGTGCGAAACGAACTGGCGGGTGATTTCGCCGAATTCCATGTCCGTGCCGAGAGGAGACCACGTTGCGCCGATTTTCTGGCCGGGATCACGGCCTTCCATCATCAGTGGAACCCACTTCTTAATCTGCTCAGGGTCGCTCGAATATTGCATGCCGGCAAACAGCGGGCTGGCCTTCAGCGCCTCATAACGCTTTTCCAGATAGGAAATGTTCTCGTCGCCCCATACGAAGCTCATATGCGGCGTGTGGTTGATGAAGGAGCGCGGGTTTTTCAGCACGCCATTGCGCACCTGCCAAGCCCAGAACTGGCGGGAAATCTGGAAGGATTCGTTGATTTCGATCGCCTTGGAAATATCGATGCCGCCATTGGCGGTTTCCGGCGTGTAGTTCAGTTCCGCAAGAGCGGAGTGCCCGGTGCCAGCATTGTTCCAGCCGTTGGAGCTTTCCAGCGCCACCGCATCCAGACGCTCAAGCATCTCGATGGACCATGTCGGCTCCAGCTCATGCAACCATACGCCAAGCGTTGCGCTCATGATGCCGCCACCGATCAACAGCACGTCGACTTTCTTGTCGGCAGATTGCGCAAGGGCGGGTGCACCCGGCACTGCGGCAGCAGCCAGGCCAGCAAGGGCCGTGCCCAGAACCTGACGGCGATTCATGGTGAAATTGTCGTGCGAAAACCCGCTGCTCAGGCCGTTGCCTTTATCGTTTTTTGTCACGTCTTTTCCTACTGATAATTGTCAATTTGTGCGGCGCAATAACGCACAAAAGTCTGTAAGACAACTCGACATGCTTTTCGCTTTCGTCTTGCGGCCTGCGCCGGACCTGCCATCTCAGGGCCGCAAAATCGCCACAGGCCATGGCCCGCAAGCGTCATGCTTGCGGCGTTTTTCCTTGTTTTTCTAAGCTCTAGCAATGAGAGCAGCCAAAGGAACGCACATTCGGCGCACAGGGGCTAATCGTTTGAATTTGCAGAGGTGCGATAAATGCATAGCTGATCTGCGCGCTCTCTTTCAGCTATGCGCTGGCTTTGGGCGAGCAAAATTCTGACATGAAAAAGCCTGCCGGAATGAACGCGGCAGGCTTTTCGGTTCATGGTGTACAGCGTTACTCTGCTGCGAGGAATTCCGCGCAGTAGCTTGGGCCGTTGACGCCGGGACGGTCAGAAACGGTGCGAACAGAACGAATCTTGTAATCGCTGCCGACCACGAGCTGAACCGTGCAGGAGAGGTAAGAGGTGCGTGCGGACGAAATCTGGCGACCGCGCTTGCCGTCCTTGCCTTCTTCGAATTTGGCTGGAATTTTCGCCGTCTTGTAACCGCCGCGCCACGTAAAGGTCGTGGTGTTGCCGCTATCGACATCGCTCAATGGCGGGCCGTACTTGGCAAAGAAAACGCCGGCGGACTGACCCACCCAGCGCGTTTCCACGGCATTTTTAGGTGCCAGCGAAGGGGTGGTGGTGGTGCATGCCGAAAGGGCCATTGCCAGCCCTGCCAATGTGACGCTGCGAACAAACCGCATTGAAATTTCCTTTATACCGTGTCGGACGATGGGAGATGATGTCCCCTAGCAGATTTGTAACGGCGCGGCAGGGGCGACGAAGGCGCAATTGAATATTTTTTGCCACAATTGCTTTTTTGTAACGTTTCCTAGGTGTTTTGCCCGATTTCTGAGTGAGTTGCGGGTGCGTTTGACGTGTCATAAAAAATACAAACGGGCCGCTTGTCGAAAACAAACCGCTGGTCTATAGCATCGCTGCTGGTCACGGAGTGTAGCGCAGTCTGGTAGCGCACGTCGTTCGGGACGACGGGGTCGGAGGTTCGAATCCTCTCACTCCGACCAGAGATGGCAGCTTTCCTTCCTTCGGCATTTCAAAATTTCACTGTCAAGACGCATGTTCGGCCAAGGCTGATGGTGTGGAGCCGCAACTTTCGAGACTATTTTTGGGCGCGCTGCCATTTTCGTCGCTTATTACGCGAAAATCGAGGGGGTGTCGCAGATGGAATATGCCATATTGCTAAAACTGCTATCGTTTTTTCACTGCACTGCGCCCGGAAACGTTCCCGCCTTCTTCGGTTAGACCAGCTATCTGTCCAAACCCGACACGCCAAGGTTCATGGATGCCCCATAATCGCAAACGCAAAAGTGCTGTTAAAATCACGTTGCAGGACGTTGCGCGGGAAATCGGTGTCAGCGCGATCACGGTTTCGCGGGCTCTGCGTGAGCCCGACAAGGTGTCAGATGATTTGCGCAATCACATTCTCGGCGTGGTCAACCGGATGGGCTATGTGCCGGACCCGCATGCCCGTGCGCTGGCCAGCGGCACGAGCACTTTCATCGGTGTTCTCCTGCCATCGCTGTCACACCCCGCCATAAGCGCTGTCCTGAACGGGATCGAGGCGCGGATCAGGGGCACGGATTATCGCATCCAGTATTCAAACAGCCACTACGACCCGGAGGAAGAGGTGCGGCAGTTGCGCGCTTTCGCGGCTCATAATCCCGCGGGAGTCATTTTGGCCGGCACGGAACGGCTGGAAAATCTGGAGACAATGGCCAACGAGGCGGGCTGTCCGGTCGTTCAGACCATTGATTGCTCTCTGAAGATGAATGGGTTGGCAGTCGGCATCAACCACAGGCTGGCCGCCGCCGCCGCGACCCGACACCTTCTGGCGCAGGGCTATCGCCGGATTGCGATGCTTGGTTGCGGACACGACATACGGGTTCGCCTGCGGCAATCGGGCTATTGCGAGGTCATGCAGCAGGCCGGACTGTTCGATGAGGGTCTGATCGTGTGGCAAGATGCGCCACCCAGCATTCACCTGGGATCGCGGTTGATCCGCCGGCTGATTGAACAGCGGCCAGATGTGGATGGTGTGCTGTGCCACAGTGATGATCTTGCCCTTGGCGTGATCTTCGAAAGCCAGAGGCTTGGCATTCGTGTGCCTGATGATTTCGGCATTTGCGGCTTTAATGATCTCGATTACGCGACGTCGACAGAGCCGTCTTTAACAACGGTGCGCGTGCCGCGTTTCGACATCGGCTACAAGGCCGCCGATATGGTCATCACGCTGGGGCAGGGCGGCATCGTTCAGCAACGTACCACCGACGTCGGCTTCGAGTTGATGGAGCGCGGGACGACCAGACGCATGAAGAAAGCGGCTTCTGCCTAGCAAGGTATCACACCCGCAATTCTCCCCACTGCTCAAAGCAATGCGTTTCTCCTAAAGGAACTTTGATGCCCAGGACGCGTTAGGTCCTCAGATCAAAAGGAGAATAAAATGCTAAAGGCAATGGTTTTGTGGGCAATGGGTGTGCCTCTGGTGGTGGTCGTCCTTATCTGGATGTTTTTCTTTTAGGCATCTCACGATAAACTTGAACGACGTAAAAGCGCTGGTGCAAACCGGCGCTTTTTATTTACGTGCTACATGCGCAGAGTCAGGTTGAGGAAAGCTTCTCTTCATAAGTCTGGAACCTGATTATGCCGCCCTGATTTCGCAGGCTGGCGCACGGGGACCTACTTATGTCTGATGCCGACTTGATGCCTCAATCGTTGACCGACGTTGCCGCGAGCCTTGATGCTTTGCGTGAGCAGATGGACGTCGTCAGCAAGCAGGTCGAGATGCAGGGCGAAATTCAGCTCGAAATCGCGAAGTTGTTGCAATCTCTGCATTCGAGTCAGCAGTCCATTCCCGAGCAAATCATCGGAGGTGTCGATGCCTGCCTGAAGGCCCGTGACGGCGATAAGCTGCCCGTGACCAAGGATGTCTTCTCTCAGCTTGATGCTCGTCTGTCACATCTCATGGTCGGGATGCACACCCTCAAGCAGGTCTCGAACCTGACGTTGCGGGAGATTAGGCCAACTGAACAGGTCGTCCGTGTGGTTTTCATCGTGCAGTCGATTCCCATGTGGGATGCTCTGGTGGGCGTATACCAGGCAATGGTGGATGACGAGCGTTTTCATCCCATGGTCGTTTCGATCAATCACAGCCAATTGGGTCGCGGTGAATTTACCGGCGAAATGGACGTTCATAAGGGTCTTGATCTTCAGGGGATTCCCCACCTGCGCATGAATGTTGCGCCTTATGACGCTCTCGATATCCTTCGCAGCCTGCAGCCAGACGTCGTTTTCAGGCAGCAGCAATGGGATGTGCCCGTGCCCGCCGGCCTCCGTACGAATGAGATTACCTTCGCACGTATCTGCGTTGTTCCCTATGGGATGGGCGTATTGGCAAATCCGGAAGCGAAGAACGAAGAGGAAGAGGCCTACGAGGCCAATTACGATCAGAACTATCATCGCATGGCGTGGCGGGTGTTTTGTGAGACCGAGCAAACCCAGACCTATTATCGTTCTTTCCAGCATTCTGATCCGGAGAAATTCATTCTCAGCGGCTACCCAAAGCTGGGCCGGCTGTTGGAGGAAAGGGGTCAAGGCGAGTGGCCATTAGCAGAGCCGAACGGTCGAACCTTTCGTGTCATCTGGGCGCCGCACCACTCGCTGGCCGTACACGGCGCCGGTTTCGGTGTCTTTCATGAAATGCATGCCGATATGCTGGAATGGGCCCGTTCGAGCCCTGATATCCAGTTTGTTTTCAAGCCGCATCCGGCGCTGGACTACTCTGCTCCGCGCAGCGGCGTGCTGACACAGCAGAGCTATAACGCGTTCCAGCAGTCATGGTCGGATTTGCCCAATTGCACAATCTGCCGAGGCGACTACGCCAAGCTCTTCGATGCATCTGATCTGATGTTGACCGATGGCGTCTCATTTCTGACCGAATACCATCTCTTCCGAAAGCCTTTGATTTTCATCGACTCCGGTGTTCATGCCGCCTTCAACGCGCTTGGACGTCTGGCCGAGCGTGCAGCGCATCGCGTCCACACATTCCAGCAGATGAAGCAGGCAGCGTTGGACTACAAGCAGGGCAAAACATGGCAGCTTGAGGAGGAGCGGGAAGAGTTGCTCAACGTCCTCCTGCCATCGCCGGTCCCGGCCACGCGCGTTATTCTCGATTCCATCTTCAACGGCATTCATACGTAAAGGTTGTCCTATGTATCGCCAGGCGACACACGCCCAGACGTTGACGTTTCAACGCAGTCCCGCCCTTCTCAAGGGTGAGGAGCTTCAAACGGCTTTTGCATTCGATCTCGACGGCACCATCACCCGCGCCGAACTTCTCCCGATGATTGCCTCGGAACTGGGTCTGGAAGCTGAGATGCGGCTTCTGACCGAACTGACGATGGCGGGAGCAATCCCCTTCGAAGATTCGTTTCGGCTGCGCTTTGCCATTTTGCGCAGCGCAGGGCTTGATCGCATCAGATCCATCGTGTCCCAGGTGGAATTCGACCCCTATATCGAAGAATTCATCCGCCAGAATGTCGAGCGCTGCTTTGTCGTCACCGGCAATCTGGACCTTTGGGTCCAGCCATTGATGGAGCGACTGCACTGCAAGTTCTACACCTCGACGGCGATCACCGATGCTAACGGCCAGATCACCGGCCTCGATACCGTCATGCGCAAAAACGTTGCCGGACTTGAGTTGAAGGAACGCTTCGACAGGCTGGTGTCCATCGGCGATGGCTTCAACGATATTCCGATTTTCGATGTCGCCGATATCGGTATCGCCTTTGCCGGTCTCCACAGCGCGCCTGATGCGCTGGTGTCGGTTTCAAACTATGTCGCGCTGGATGGGAAGTCCTTATGTCGCCTGTTAAACACGCTGTAATCGCAGCTGCCGGTCTCGGCTCTCGCCTGGGCCACGGCAAGCCGAAGTGCCTGGTGGAAGTCGAAGGGGTCAAGATTCTTCGCCACCTTCTGCATCTTCTCAGCGACGTCGAAGACGTCCGCGTCGTCGTCGGCTTTGAAGAAAAGGAAGTCATCAACGAAATCCGGAAAATCCGCCCGGATGTCATGGTCGTGCGCAATCCCGGTTTCCGCGCAACGACAACGCTTCACAGCTACGAGCTGGGTGCGCGCCACATCAAGGGCGATTGCCTTTTCATGGATGGCGACATGCTGATCGAGGAGGCAAGCTTCAAGGCCTTTCTCGCATCCTGCACACCCAACACGCCACGTCTGGCGATTACCAAGACCAAGACGCGGGACGCGGTG
Organism: Rhizobium sp. Leaf262; assembly: GCF_001422245.1. Taxonomy (GTDB): domain Bacteria; phylum Pseudomonadota; class Alphaproteobacteria; order Rhizobiales; family Rhizobiaceae; genus Agrobacterium. Next base: position 120,162 of record NZ_LMMM01000007.1, on the reverse strand, counting down.
TTCACCACGGTCGAGAATGGAATTGCCACCAGTTTCCGACGTGATGATCCTACCGAATACGAGTGGGCGAATATCTCCTGGCTGCCGAACGCGTTTTTCTCGGAAATCGGCAACACGGCGGTCTACGAGCAACTTCGCCAGTTTCTGCCGATGGCGACGCAGGAATTGATCGCTTACGAAATCGACAGCGAGCAGGATTTGTTGCTGGCCAAGGAAAACCTTCACCTTTTCAGCCTCCACGCCCTCGCGGGTTAATGGGCGTGATAGTCGAGCACGAGAGCGGGATCGCATGAGCAGAATTTACGACACGAAAGAAACCATTGACGGCAGGCAGGTTCAGACTTTCTTCAATTCGCGTGCGAAGAAAGAGCCGAATGCCATCGATGCGGTGATGCTGCAATCCGCTGGCTCTACTCTTGCCACGGATCGCGACAAGTTCGAGCGTGAAAACCTGCTGCCGCAGCTCGACAAGTCCGGAAAAGTGGTCGAGCTCGGCTGCGGTGCTGGCAGGCTGGCGTCATTTTACAGCAATGCAGGCCATCAATATCTCGGCCTCGATTTCTCCGACGAATTGATCGCGCGCGCGAATGCGGACGCTGCCGGAAACGGGTCCGTCCACTTTCAGGTTGCCGAAGTCCCCTATGTGAAAATAGAAGAGCTGAAGCTCGATCCGCCTTTCGACATGCTCGTCGTCACTGGTCTGATGATCTACCTCAACGATGAAGCGGTGCTCGACTCGTTCAAGCTGCTGGCAAAGCTGGCAGCGCCGAAGGCCAAGATCTATGTCCGCGAATCCCTCTCCGACATGGATATTCGTCTGACGCTGAAAGAGCATTTCTCGGATGAACTGGATGACGTTTACAACGCCATTTACAGAACCACCGCAGAATTGAAGGCCGTCATCGATGAGACGCTCATCGCAGGCGGCTTCCGCTACGATGTCTGCGGCGAATATGCCTTCCCGTCTGCCTTGCGCAACCGCACGGAAACCACCCAGCGCTATTTCACGCTGACGCGCGACTAAACGTCGTTCGCTTCCCAGGCATGAAAAAAGGCGCCGGTTTTGACCGGCGCCTTTTCGTTTGAGCATTCGTCAGATGTCAATCCAGCTCGTTCAGCACGCGGGACGCAGTCGCTGCACTTGTGCGGCGCAGTTCGATTTCGTCTCTTCGGCTGGAAAGCAGCTCGCTGGCCAGCAGGGCTTCTGCGAGATCGGCGGGCAGGGAGATGACGACGCGTTCGCCCTGCGAAATCTTGCCCGTGTCACTGCGCTTGCCCAGGATCATGCCGCCGGCCACCGTGTTGTTGGTGTCGGGGTCGATCAGGATGAACGAGCCGGTCGAACGGTTCTGGTCATAGGGATCGAAGATCGCCGTTTCATCGAAGGACAGGCGCACCTTGCCGATGGCATTCATGGCCAGCGTGTCTGCATGTGGCAGCCACTGGCCGTTCTTCAGGTCCAGCTGTGTCGTTGGCTGAACGCTGACGCGCTGGCGGCGGCTGCCGCTTTTCAGCCAGTAGCGTTTCGCAGGCTCGATGCCACCCGGCTGAAGCGCCACGATCTGGGCGTCGAAGGCATGGCCGGTCTGCGGCTGGGCTTCGATGGAGACGATCATATCGCCGCGCGACACATCCACCTGACGGTCGAGGACGAGCGTGATGGCATCGCCTGCAACGGCAGCATTGCGAAGCAGATCGAAAGTCACGATCTGCTTGACGTTGGCCACCATGCCCGACGGCAGGATGACGACGCTGTCGCCCGGCTTGACGGAGCCGCCAGCCACCGTGCCCTGATAGCCACGAAAACTTTCGCCGGGACGGGACACGCGCTGAACGGGCAGGCGGAAGCCGCCGGTCTGCGTGGTGCGAACGGTTGCCAGTTCCAGCGTTTCGGCCAGCGTCGGGCCCTCATACCACGGCATGGATGGTTTGCCGGAGAGAACGACGTTCTCACCCTTCAGCGCCGACATAGGGATGGACGTGATCTGCTTGATGCCAAGCGAAAGCGCAAATTCGCGGAAGTCGTGGGCAATCAGCTCGAAACCGGCCTTGTCGTAATTGGTCAGGTCGATCTTGTTGACGGCCAGAACGAATTGGCGAATGCCCATCAAGGCGGCAATCGTTGCATGACGGCGGGTCTGTTCGAGAATGCCGGTGCGCGCATCCACCAGCAGCACGGCGAGATCGGCAGTCGATGCGCCGGTTGCCATATTGCGGGTATACTGCTCATGGCCGGGCGTATCGGCAACGATAAAGGCGCGCTTGTCGGTGGCGAAATAACGATAGGCGACATCGATGGTGATGCCCTGTTCGCGCTCTGCCTGAAGACCGTCCAGCAGCAGGGCGAAATCGGGCAGGCCGAGATCGTTCTGCTTGCCGCTGTCGCGGTGAAGCGTGGCGGCCTGATCTTCCTTCACCGCCTTGGTGTCCCAAAGCAGGCGGCCGATCAGTGTGGATTTGCCGTCATCGACGCTGCCGCAGGTGATGAGACGCAGCGGGCGCGTGTCGCGCACGGCCCTTGCGGGCTCGACGAAAGGCAGAATGGTGGCGGATTGTGCGTTTGCGTTCTGTGTCATCAGAAATAGCCCTCGCGCTTTTTCTTTTCCATGGAGCCGGACTGGTCGCGGTCGATTGCGCGGCCCTGTCGCTCGGAGACGGTGGCGATTTCTAGCTCGGAGATGACCTCATCCAGCGTCGTTGCCTGCGAATGGATCGCACCCGTCAGCGGGAAGCAGCCCAGCGTGCGGAAGCGGATCATACCGTGCTGGACCTCTTCGCCCGGCTGCAGTTCCAGACGCTCGTCTTCGGCCAGGATCATCATACCGTCGCGTTCGACATAGGGGCGCTCAGCGGCGTAATAGAGCGGCACGAGCGGAATGTTTTCGGCCTGAATGTAACGCCAGATATCGACTTCGGTCCAGTTGGACAGCGGGAAGGCGCGAACGCTTTCGCCCTGACGAACCATGCCGTTATAGATGTTCCACAATTCCGGGCGCTGGTTGCGCGGGTCCCACTTGTGATCGGGCGTGCGGAAGGAGTAGATGCGCTCCTTGGCGCGGCTGGCTTCCTCATCGCGGCGTGCACCACCAAACGCGGCGTCGAATTTGCCGGCGTCGAGTGCCTGACGCAGGGCTTCCGTCTTCATGATGTCTGTGTAGAGCGCCGAACCGTGGGTGAACGGCGTTACGTTTTCGCTCGCGCCACGCGGATTGGTGTAGGAAATGAGGTCGAGATCGTATTCCTTGACGATATTGTCGCGAAACTCGATCATCTCCTTGAATTTCCACCCCGTATTGACGTGGAGAAGCGGGAAGGGAATACGACCCGGGAAGAAGGCCTTGCGCGCAAGATGCAGCAGCACGGACGAATCCTTGCCGATGGAATAGAGCATCACCGGATTGTCGAATTCCGCCGCGACCTCGCGGAAAATGTGGATCGCTTCGTTTTCAAGGGCTTTCAGATGGGGATCAAGCGGCTGCTTTGGTGTGCTGACACTTTTGCTTTCCGTTTCCGGAACTGCATTGGACATTGTAAACTCCGGCACTGTTCTGATTGTCATTATCGTTGTGAAGCGGTGGGCAGGGGAGAGGCTGACGCTGCCTCGGCCACATGCAGACCGCACTCGCGCTTTTCGTCATTTTCCCACCACCATCGACCGGCGCGTTCTGGTTCGCCGGGCTTGATGGCGCGGGTACACGGCTCGCAGCCGATAGAAGGGTACCCGCGGGCATGAAGGGGGTTGATGGGAATGTTTTCCGACGAAACATGCGCCTTGATCACATCGATATCCCAATCCGCAAGCGGATTGATCTTGATCAGATTGCGCTCGGCGTCGAATTCGGCAAAGGGCGTGGTTGCCCTGTTGCCTGACTGGCCACGACGAAGGCCAGTAATCCAGAAACTTGCACCATCCAGCGCTTTGGCTAGCGACACCAGCTTACGTACGTGACAGCAGGCATGGCGGGCCTCGACGCTGTCATAAAAACCATTCAGACCATATTTCGCAGCATAAGCGTCGATATCATCCTGCTCGGGATAAAAGCGCTTGATGGTGATGTCGTAGCGTTCTTCCGTCTCGCCGATCAGATTGACGGTTTCGGCAAACAGGCGACCGGTCTCAAGCGTTGCAACCTCGATGAGCAGACGATGCGTGCCGATGGAAGCGGTGATGACCTGATCCTCGATCCCCAGGCTGGTGGTGAAAACCGCACGCCCGCCGACGCCTGCTATGAAGGACAGGCGACCCGCAAGATCCAGCTTGGCGAGTGTGTCATCAAGTGATGCGACATCTTGGTGGGAAAGCGTATGCGACGTGCTGAGGGTCATTCCACTGGGTTCCGAACTCTACTGCTCGAAATATCCCTGAAATCGTGCCGGTTGGACAGGAATGGCTATGCTTGTCTGAGCATCGCAAGAGCAAATATCTCTCGCTCGCGCAGCATATGCGCAAAAGACTCCCAAAGACGCAAATCTAGGCCATTTTCCCGCGGGCATAAAAATCAGATTTGCAAGGAAATGCAAGAGCAATCGCGATATTTTCTGTAATTTTTGTAGACAATAGCGTCGGCGCGCGATTTTGGTCTGGCCGTTCGCCGTGTTAGACTTCGGAATAACATTTCCGTCACGGCAATTTTTATAAATTTCGAGGCGGAAATGCGGTAAAAATGCGAACTGGTTTTGCGCGTCGCTTGCATATCCACAAATTCCTGTTGCGTGTTTTGCGCGAGAGGCTGCGTGTTTATTGTCGTGCAGTCGAGCGGAAGGGAAACACTTTTGCAATCGCTCCAAGCCCGATTGACCGGAATGATCGAACAAGTAGTGTTAGGCGCAGAGCATCTAGGAGGGTAACGATGTCCAAATTTCTTTCCAGTCTGAGCGCAATTGCGCTGAGCCTGTCATTCACTCTGGGTGCAGTCGCAACGGCTTCGGCAGACACGAAACTTCTCAACGTCTCATACGATCCGACCCGCGAACTCTACAAAGACTTCAACGAAGCCTTTGCCAAGAAGTGGAAAGCCGACACGGGTGAAGACGTCACCATTCAGCAGTCGCATGGCGGCTCCGGCAAGCAGGCCCGCTCGGTGATCGATGGTCTCGAGGCCGATGTGGTCACGCTGGCACTTCAGAGCGATATCGACGCCATCGTCAAGAACAGCGGCAAGATCAAGGAAGACTGGCGCACCCGCCTTCCGCACAATTCTTCGCCTTATACCTCGACAATCGTCTTCCTCGTCCGCAAGGGCAACCCCAAGGGCATCCATAACTGGGGTGATCTGGTCAAGGGCGATATCCAGATCGTAACGCCGAACCCGAAGACATCGGGCGGTGCGCGCTGGAACTATCTGGCCGCATGGGCCTGGGCCAACGAGGAGTACAAGGGCGATCAGGAAAAGATCAAGGCTTACGTCGGTGAACTCTACAAGCGCGCTCCGGTGCTTGATACGGGTGCACGCGGCTCCACCGTCACCTTCGCACAGCGCCAGATCGGTGACGTGTTGCTGGCCTGGGAAAATGAAGCCTATCTGGCCGGTGAAGAGTTCGGCAAGGACGCCTTCGATATCGTCGTTCCGCCCATCTCCATCCTCGCAGAACCACCGGTTGCCGTTGTCGACGCTAACGTCGATGCCAAGGGCACCCGCAAGCAGGCCGAAGCCTATCTTCAGTATCTCTATTCGGACGAAGGCCAGAACATCGCGGCCAAGCACTTCTACCGCCCGTCCAATCCCTCCGTTGTCTCCAAGGATCTGCTCAAGCAACTGCCCAACATCAAGCTCGTCACCATCGACGATCCGCAGTTCGGTGGTTGGGCCAAGGCACAGCCGGAACATTTCGGTGATGGCGGCATCTTCGACCAGATTTACAAGCCCGCAAAGTAAGCGGATGATGTAACACGCCGAACGGGTCCCGAAATCGGGCTCTGTTCGGATCGGAGACAAGATCGACCGGCCACAAGCCGGTCGATGGCGCATAAGAGGGCGGCTGACGATGGCCCCCGTTTTACCCGGAGCCTTGATGAGCAATACCCCATCGCCCGCGAAGTGGAAGTGGCGTCAGTCGAGCGTCTTGCCTGGATTCGGCCTGACGCTGGGTTACACCATCACCTACCTCTTTCTCATAATTCTCATTCCGTTGGCCGGTCTGGTCTGGTCCACCGCGAAACTCGGCTTTGCGGATTTCTTTGCGATTGCGACCGACAGCAGAACGCTCAACGCTTTGCGTGTCAGCTTCGGCACCGCCTTCATTGCCGCTTTCGTCAATGCCATCTTCGGTGTGCTCATTGCCTGGGTTCTGGTGCGTTACCGGTTTCCGGGCCGCCGTTTCGTGGACGCCATCGTCGATCTGCCCTTTGCCTTGCCTACGGCGGTTGCCGGTATTGCGCTGACCGCGCTCTATTCCAATCGCGGCTGGGTCGGTGCGCTGTTCGAGCCCTTCGGCATCAAGATCGCGTTTACGCCGACCGGCATCGTCATTGCGCTCATCTTCATCGGCCTGCCTTTCGTGGTTCGCACGGTGCAGCCGGTCATGGAAGAAATCGACCGTCAGGTCGAAGAGGTTGCCGCAACGCTTGGCGCAAACCGTTTCCAGACCATAACCCGCATTTTGCTGCCGGGGCTGCTGCCCGCCATTCTCACCGGGTTTGCACTGGCTTTTGCCCGTGGCGTTGGGGAATATGGTTCTGTCATCTTCATCGCTGGCAACATTCCCTATGTCTCGGAAATCGCGCCGCTTCTGATCGTCATCCGGTTGGAAGAATTCAACTATGCCGCAGCCACCGGCATTGCCACGATCATGCTGATCATTTCCTTCTCCATGCTTTTCATCATCAATCTCATTCAGGCGTGGAGCCGCAAGAGGTACGGTTATGCCTGATCAAGCGCAGACGAATCATCCCCGACCGTTCCGCGATCCGGCCAGCGAGGCCCTGCCTGCAAAGCTGGTGCTGTTTGCACTCGCCTTCCTGTTTCTCGCGCTGTTTCTCGTGTTGCCGTTGGTGGCGGTGTTCGTGGAAGCGTTCCGCAAGGGTGCCGAGTCCTTCTGGGAAGCCATCGTAGAGCAGGATGCGCTTTCGGCCATCCGACTGACGCTGCTGGTTGCCGCCATCTCGGTTCCACTCAATGTCATCTTCGGCGTGGCAGCGGCGTGGGCCATCGCCAAGTTCGAGTTCAAGGGCAAGGCGTTCCTCATCACGCTGATCGACCTGCCGTTTTCCATCTCGCCGGTCATATCGGGCCTCGTCTATGTCATCCTGTTTTCATCGCACAGCGTGCTCGGCCCCTGGCTGAAAAGCTATGGCATCGAAATTCTCTTTGCGGTGCCCGGTATCGTGCTGGCCACCATTTTCGTGACCTTCCCCTTCGTCGCGCGCGAATTGATCCCGCTGATGCAGGATCAGGGCACGGGCGACGAGGAGGCGGCGATTTCGCTGGGCGCATCCGGCTGGCAGACCTTCTGGTTCGTGACGCTGCCCAATATCAAATGGGGACTGCTCTACGGCGTGCTGCTCTGCAACGCCCGCGCCATGGGCGAGTTCGGTGCCGTCTCGGTGGTCTCGGGCCATATCCGCGGCGAAACCAACACCATGCCGCTGCATGTCGAAATCCTCTACAATGAGTATAATATCGGCGCGGCCTTTGCGGTGGCGACATTGCTGGCTGGTCTGGCGCTGGTCACGCTCATTCTCAAAACCATTCTTGAAATACGCTTTGGCGCGGGCAACGCCGCCGGCAAGCATTGAAGGGCATGTCCATGGACGTCAAAGTTTCCAACATCACCAAGCAGTTCGACCGTTTTCCGGCACTGGACAATGTCTCTCTCAACATCCGTTCCGGTGAATTGATCGCACTGCTCGGCCCGTCCGGCTCCGGCAAGACGACGCTTCTGCGTCTGATCGCCGGTCTGGAGCAGCCAACGCAGGGACAAATCTTCTTCGGTGATGAAGATGCGTCCCATCGCTCGGTACAGGAGCGCAATGTCGGCTTCGTCTTCCAGCATTACGCCCTGTTCCGCCACATGACGGTGGCTGACAATATCGGCTTCGGCCTGAAAGTCCGCCCATCCTCCAGCCGTCCACCGAAAGCGGAAATCCGCAAGCGCGTCTCGGATCTTCTGGATATGGTCCACCTTCAGGGACTGGAAAAGCGTTATCCCAACCAGCTCTCCGGCGGTCAGCGTCAGCGCGTGGCGCTCGCCCGTGCCGTTGCCATCGAGCCGCGCGTGCTGCTACTGGACGAACCCTTCGGCGCGCTGGATGCCAAGGTGCGCAAGGAACTGCGTCGCTGGCTGCGCGAATTCCACGACCGCACCGGCCACACCACCGTTTTCGTCACACATGATCAGGAAGAAGCACTGGAACTGGCCGACCGCGTGGTCGTGATGAGCCAGGGCAAGATCGAGCAGGTCGGCACGGCGGACGATGTCTATGACACGCCCAACTCGCCCTTCGTATTCTCCTTCATCGGCGAATCCTCGAACCTGCCGGTGGCGATCCGTGATGGCCATGTGCTGTTTCAGGGAGAAAGCATCGGTATCAGAGAAGCCAATGATGGCGAGGGCGATCTGTTCTTCCGCCCCGAAGACGTGGTGCTGACGACCGATAAGGATGCACTTTACGGCAAGGTCACCACCTGTCGCCGTCTGGCCGGTACGCGCATTGCCGAAATCGATATCGCCAACAACGGACATGAGCCGTACCACCTCGAAATTGAGGTCCCTTTGGACGCAACCGTCGCCGTGGGCAATGATGTGCGTTTCCGCCCGACCCGCTGGAAAGTTTTCCGCAAGTAGCAAAAGCGGGCAAAGGAAAAGGGCCGCTTGCGGCGGCCCTTCCATGAGTTTGGTCGTTGTTTCAGACCCGAAACGTTTTACAACGTTCGAAGGGAAGGCGGATCAGGCCGAGGGCTGCCTCGTCAAAATCAAATCCTTTCCATTGCCTGCGACGAAGACCGAAATCTCATTAGACATTGGATCACCTTCCTTTCACTACGTTGAACATAAGAAGAAGGTAATACGATTCGCGGGGATTGCAAGGGGCCGATATCCCTTAGCGCATATTTACAATAAAGCGTAAATTACGTATTTTGCGTAATAGTTTGATTTCCATCCGAGGAGGCCTCGTTATGGCCCGTGTATTACAGGTTCCTGCAACAGCTTTTTCCCGTAGCTTCGGAAAATATAGGGATGAGGTCCACAATGTTGGCGTTATCGAAGTCACGTCGCACGACCGAGTCGTGGGTGCCTACATTAGCGCCAAAGAACTTGAGCATTTCAACGAGCTTAAAAAGCGCGAACGACATGTCATCCGCGTAGAGGATGCCGACGATGAATTGATCGATGCAATCAAACAAGCTCGATGGGGCGAAGTATCCGAGTGATCTATCCCGTTCCGACCCAAGGTCTCGTCGTTCGTTATAATTATCTATGGCACAAAGATTACATTGAAGGTCTAACCGACAGCGGAAAAGACAGGCCGTGCGCGCTCGTTCTGTACTCCTCGAAAAAAGGACATGCGGTCGTCGTACCCATAACTCACTCTCCACCCGAACTGGGTGAGGAGGATATGTCGATCATAATTCCACCCGGTATTTGCAAGCTGATAGGTCTAGACGAGCACGTAAACTGGGTGCGTGTCAACGAACTCAATATGTTCGATTGGCCTGGAAATCATCTCCGTCCTCGCCCAGATGACCCCTCGCGTTTTGACTATGGCATGATGCCAAAAGACTTTTTTGAACAAGTGCGAGACCGGCTTGTAGATTTGATGACACAGCGGCGTGTGGTTCAGACGAAACGATAAGGCAAACAACAAACCTCACACGCCGCTTAGATAGTCTACTATCCAGCAACCCGCATCACGATCTTCCCAATATGACCGCTGCTTTCCATCAGCCTATGTCCCTTTGCCACATGGGCGAAATCGATGACATCGTGAATGACGGGGGCAACCTTGCCTGTTTCCAGCAAGGGCCAGACTTGCTCCACCAGCTCGTCGCGGATGGCGCGCTTCTCGTCGGCGGTGCGGGGGCGCATGGTGGAACCGGTAACGGTCAGTCGTTTGACCATGATGGGGCGCAGATCGACCTTTTCGGCAATGTTGCCGCCGAGGAAGGCGATGATCGACAGACAGCCGTCCTTGGCCAGGGAGCTGAGGTTTTTCTCGAAATAGGACGCGCCGATCATGTCGAGAATGACATCGACGCCCTTGCCGCCGGTCGCCTCTTTGATGACGGCGGCAAAATCCTCTTCACGGTAGTTGATTGCCCGCTTGGCGCCGAGCTTTTCGCAGGCGTCGCATTTTTCCTTTGAGCCCGCCGTGGTGTAGACCTCTGCGCCAAAGGCCTTGGCGAGCTGAATGGCGGTTGTGCCAATGCCGCTGGTGCCGCCGTGGATCAGCACGCTTTCGCCCTCCATCAGTCCGGCCATCTGGAAAAGATTGGCCCAGACGGTGAAAAAGGTCTCCGGCACGGCTGCGGCTTTCACCGCGTCATAGCCCTTGGGGAACGGCAGGGCCTGACCGGCAGGCAGCACGCAATATTCCGCATAGCCGCCGCCATTTGCCAGTCCGCAAACGTGATCACCGACGCGGAATTCGGTCACGCCGTCGCCGATTGCGACGACTTCACCCGCGACTTCCAGCCCCAGTACAGGGCTCGCATCCTTTGGTGCGGGATAATTGCCCTGGCGCTGCGCCACGTCGGGACGGTTGATGCCGGCGGCCTCTACCTTCACAAGAATTTCGCCTGCTTTGGGCGAGGGGAGTGGCCCGGTTGCAAACGTCATCACCTCTGGTCCGCCGAAGCTGGGCAGATCGACATATCGCATGGTCGTGGGCAAAGTCATGGCAGGCCTCCGTTCGATTCATAAGCGGTGAACCTAAGCGAGATGCCGCCCTGATGGAAGGAGACGTTTTGCCGCGAGGCGTTATCGTCGTATCAGACGGCCTCTCCATAGCTGCACACCACAAGGCCGGAATCGCTCTCTTTCGCAGCCTTCTTGATGGCAGCGATCTCGCTGCCGATCCGCTCGGGATTGCCGATGATGAGCCCCTTGGGCAGTTGCAGCACACCGATGGAGCAGCGTAGCAAGCCAAATTCCCGCTCGTTGCCAAAACGGTCGTGACCGGTGATGACGCCCGCCGCCCGGTCTTCATCAGAATAAAGCCCGACGACATCGTCGTGAAAGTCACTCAGCAGCCGTTCGAGAATTTCCGTCATCTCGTCCTTTGTCCAGTCACAGACGCCGATGAAGAAGTCGTCGCCGCCGATATGACCGAGGAAACAGTCGCCGGAGAAGAAATAACGCTTCATCAACGCCGAAAACAGCGAGATGGCGTGGTCACCGACATGGAAACCGTATTTGTCGTTGAATGGTTTGAAGTTGTCGAAATCGCAGTAGCAGAAGAAACGGTTGTCATCGCTGTCGCTGCAACTAACGTCGATGAAATTGCTGATGGCGCGGTTGCCAGGCAAGGCCGTCAGCGGGTTCTGCTCCTGCGCCAGCTTCAACTGCTTTTCATTGATGACCTTGATCAGAGACGCTGCCGAAACGACACCGATATAGCGCATGTTTTCTGTCAGGATGACACAGGCGCTGCCGCCGGTATTGGCAAAAACATTCATCAACTGGTCGGCATCGGCATCCAGCCCCACGATAGGCGCGCCATCGACGAAGTGCGAGATCGTGCGCTCATAGACCTTGTTTTTCAGTAGGTCGCGGCCAAAGGGCTGGTAGATATATTCTTTCAGGTGGTGCTCGTTGATGACGCCGCGCGGCTCGCCATTGGCATTGAGAACCGGAAAGAAGGCCTGCGCCGGATTGCGGCGAAACAACTCGAACACGCTATCGATGGTGTCGTTTTCATAGACGGTCGGTAGCCGCTCGATCTGGCGTCGAATGAGAATTTCGTCCAGCGTCTGGCTGCTGCGGCGCACCTCTCCCAAATGCTGGAGATGCGGGAAGGAGGGTTGCAACTCGCTGACGAAGGTGGTGGGGCGCGAGATGAACCAGCCCTGCACCAGATCAACGCCATGCTCCCGGCAGGCCAGAAACTCCGCTTCTGTTTCGATGCCTTCGGCGATAACGCGCACACCCAGCACATGGGCAATGTTGACGATATTCTTCACCAGATGCCGCTTGCGCGGATTGCGGTCCACGCCGTCGATAAAATAGCGGTCGATCTTCAGGTAATCGACAGGATAGTCGCACAGCAGCTTCATCTCGCCATGGCCGACGCCGAAATCGTCGATGGCAAGTTTGAAGCCTTCCTTGCGCATACGGGCAATCAACGCGCTGAATTCCGGCACGCTGGTATTGTCGAAGCGTTCCGAGAGTTCAAAGCAGATGGAGGAGGGCGGTATGGACGCCTTGCCGAGATGTTCCAGCAGCTTGTCGAGAATGTGATCGCCATGCGGGATCAGGCGCACATCGAGATTGAGGAACAGCGTTGCAGACTGAAATTCCGGCAAGGTGGAAAACTTGGCAAGCGCACGCCCCGCCAGCATCTGCTCCACCGTCACCAACTGGCCGTCTGCTTCGATCTGGTCGAGAAGGTCGAGCGGGCTGGAAAACCCGATCCGATCAAAACCGCGCATCAGCGATTCATAACCGAAAACCGTGCCGGTGGTGGCTTCGACAATGGGTTGAAACGCCGTTTCCAGCACGAGTTTTGCCATCGACGCCATCTGCCCTGTGGCAAAACGCCTTATGACGTCAGGGTCGATCGCCGTCGACATCGTCATTCTCATTTTCTCCCCGCGCCCGTCAGTCGTGCAGGCACTTTTTCATAGGGAGGATGGCGCGGAGTTATCAACAAAAGCTTTCCGGCAGATGAAGCTTTGTTGAAGTTTTTATGACAAAGCAGCGACAGGCTAAAACAGCATGACTGAAAGCACTTAGCGGATCAGCCGTGGCGCTTCAGCGCGTGCGCTGCATAGAGTTCCGCTACGTTCAGATGTTCATTGGCGTTAAAGGCAGATGCGGACCCGGCACGACCGGCATTGTCACTCTTGCCCGCAGTTTCTACCCACAGCCTGAGTGCGGCGCGGATGACTTCGCTGCCAGATGCATATTGACCGCACTCGACGGCCTCGCGCATCTTCGCTGCCTGTTCCGGGGAAATGGATACGGTAACCATCGGCATCATGTCTCTCCCTGTTGATCAGTTCGCCTCGGGGGTCACCCTCTGGTCGAACCGTCATGGCCGTTTTGATGTTCTCCCACCGGCCAATCGTGAGTGAACTTGGGTATGAGGTATATTAGCACATAAACAGGTGCACCGGAAGAAACGGCCAACCGGCACTTCCGTTCCCAGCGAAACGTTTATTTTGCGGGCGACACGAAACTGCGGTGTCTTTGCTCATCTCCAAACAGTCGAGGCGGCGCCGGACGTGCTGAAATTTATTATTGATTGATCAGTCAATCAATAATAAATTGGCCGCAAAGGAGAAGGCTCATGCCGAAACTTGGAATGGAACCGGTGCGCAAAAAAGCGCTGATGGATGCCGCCCTGCGCACGATCGGTCAGCAGGGGTCGCTGAATGTGACCATGTCCGAAATCGCCCGCGAGGCAGGGGTCTCCACGGCGCTTGCTCATCATTATTTTGGCAGCAAGCAGCAGTTGTTGCTGGAAACGATCCGCAGCCTGCTGCGGGCTTTGCGGCGCGACGCCATTGCGGCACTCAGCCAGGCATCGGGTCCGCGCGCGCGGTTGAGCGCCATCGTGCGGGTTTCCTTTCAAAGTGACCAGTTCACCAACGAGACGGTTGCCGCATGGCTGGCCTTTTATGTGGAGGCGCAGCGCTCCGAAGAAATGCGGCGTCTGCTGGTGATCTACACCCGCCGCCTGCGTTCCAACATCATGGACAGCCTCAATCGGCTGTGCCCGCCGGATGACGCAGCGCGCATTGCCGAAGGGGCGGCAGCGTTGATCGACGGGCTCTATATCCGCCACAGCCTTCAGGCCGCACCGCTCGGCCTTTCCGCCGCGCCTGCGCTGGTGGAGAATTATTTCGACACGCAGCTCAAACCCTTTTCCGACGCGCCTTCTCTGGAAGGCAAGCCGTCCATTCGCATTCTTTGAGGACCTTTAGATGACATTGAAAGCCCAGCCAAAAGCCTCCCATTTCATCAATGGCGATTACGTCGAGGATACTGAAGGCACGGTCTTCGAAAGCATCTATCCGGCCACCGGTGAAGTCGTTGCAAGGCTGCACGCCGCCACGCCTGCAATCGTGGAGCGCGCCATTGCTTCCGCCAAGAAGGCGCAGAAGGAATGGGCAGCGATGAGCCCCACAGCGCGCGGTCGCATTCTTCGTCGCGCCGCCGATCTCATCCGCGAGCGCAACCGCGCGCTTTCGGAGCTGGAAACGCTGGATACGGGCAAACCCATTCAGGAAACCATCGTGGCCGATTCCACCTCCGGCGCGGACGCTTTCGAATTCTTCGGCGGCATTGCGCCCTCGGCCCTGAACGGTGATTACATTCCGCTCGGCGGCGATTTTGCTTACACCAAACGCGTGCCGCTGGGAGTTTGCGTGGGTATCGGGGCGTGGAACTATCCGCAGCAGATCGCCTGCTGGAAGGCTGCTCCTGCGCTGGTCGCGGGCAACGCCATGGTTTTCAAACCTTCGGAAAACACGCCGCTCGGTGCCTTGAAGATCGCCGAAATTCTGGTGGAGGCCGGGCTTCCCAAGGGTCTCTTTAACGTTATTCAGGGCGACCGCACGACTGGCCCGCTGCTGGTAGAACACCCGGATGTGGCCAAGGTCTCGCTCACCGGCTCCGTGCCGACAGGCCGCAAGGTGGCCGCTGCCGCTGCCGGTCATCTGAAACACGTCACCATGGAACTCGGCGGCAAGTCTCCGCTGATCGTCTTTGATGATGCCGATATCGAAAGTGCTGTCGGCGGGGCGATGCTGGGCAATTTCTACTCCTCCGGCCAGGTCTGCTCCAACGGCACCCGCGTTTTCGTCCAGCGCGGCGCAAAGCAGCGTTTCCTCGACAATCTCAAAGCCCGCACCGATGCGATGGTGATCGGCGATCCCATGGATGAGGCAACCCAGATCGGCCCGCTGGTCTCCAAGGCGCAGCAGGCGAGGGTTCTGGCCTATATCGAGAAGGGCAAAGCCGAAGGCGCGACCCTCATCACGGGCGGCGGTATTCCCAACCACGTTGCGGGTGAGGGCGCCTATGTGCAACCGACCGTGTTTGCCGACGTGACCGATGGCATGACCATCGCCCGC
This sequence comes from Rhizobium sp. Leaf262, assembly GCF_001422245.1. GTDB lineage: Bacteria > Pseudomonadota > Alphaproteobacteria > Rhizobiales > Rhizobiaceae > Agrobacterium. The sequence continues at coordinate 104,926 of NZ_LMMM01000007.1, read as the reverse complement.
GAGGAAATCTTTGGGCCGGTCATGTGCGTGCTGGACTTCGACCACGAGGACGAAGTCATCGCCCGCGCCAATGCCACCGAATTCGGCCTCGCAGGCGGCGTTTTCACCGCAGATATCAACCGCGCGCACCGCGTGGTGGACCAGCTGGAGGCGGGGACGCTGTGGATCAACACCTATAATTTGTGCCCGGTGGAGATGCCGTTTGGTGGGTCGAAACAGTCCGGGTTCGGGCGGGAGAATTCAGCGGCGGCGCTTAACCACTATAGCGAGTTGAAGACGGTTTATGTGGCGACGGGGAAGGTGGATGCGCCTTACTAATCCGTGCGCTCCCCTGCTAAGGGAGTATCGGGATCAGTGGCTCATCCTCGTCCTTCGAGGCCCGTTTCACGGGCGCCTCAGGATGAGGATGAGAGCACGCGTTTCGCCCTCCGGCATTCCACAGCAACGCATGTTTTCAACCAGACAATGCAACGTCGCTCCACCTCATTTTTCGAGGCTCGTTTCACGGGCACCTCAGGATGAGGATGAGAGTAGGCGTCTCGGCCTCAGGCACCCTTCAGCAGCGCACGTTCGTAAACGAAATAAATGCACAACCTCTCTCCACCTCATCCTGAGGTGCCCGTGAAACGGGCCTCGAAGGACGAGGTGGCCACAGCAAAGAGCAACCACAATGCAACAAGCAGATTTCGTCATCGTCGGTTCGGGTTCCGCAGGCTCTGCCATGGCCTATCGCCTGTCGGAAGACGGTAAATATTCCGTCATCGTCATCGAGGCAGGTGGTTCCGATTTCGGTCCCTTCATCCAGATGCCTGCCGCCCTTGCGTGGCCGATGAGCATGAAGCGCTACAATTGGGGCTACCACTCAGAGCCGGAGCCGAACCTCAACAATCGCCGTATCACCGCGCCACGCGGCAAGGTCATTGGCGGGTCGTCTTCCATCAATGGGCTCGTTTACGTTCGCGGCCATGCGGAGGATTTCAATCGGTGGGAAGAGCTTGGCGCGCATGGCTGGGCCTACGCGGATGTGCTGCCCTATTACAAGCGCATGGAAACCAGCCATGGCGGCGAGGAGGGCTGGCGCGGCACGGACGGGCCGCTGCATGTTCAGCGCGGACCGGTGACGAACCCGCTGTTCCACGCTTTCGTCAAGGCCGGTTCACAGGCAGGTTTCGAGCTGACAGATGACTATAACGGCTCCAAGCAGGAAGGCTTCGGCCTGATGGAACAGACCATTCATAACGGTCGCCGCTGGTCTGCCGCCAATGCCTATCTTCGCCCCGCGCTGAAACGACCGAACGTCTCTCTGGTGCAGGGCTTCGCGCGCAAGATCGTCATCGAAAACGGCCGCGCCATGGGTGTCGAGATCGAGCGCCGGGGCGGGGTGGAGATCATCCGCGCCAACCGTGAGGTTATCGTCTCGGCCTCATCCTTCAACTCCCCCAAGCTGTTGATGCTCTCGGGCATCGGTCCCGCCCAGCATTTGGCCGCCATGGGCATCGAGGTCATCGCTGACCGCCCCGGCGTCGGGGCCAATCTTCAGGACCATATGGAATTCTATTTCCAGCAGGTTTCTACCAAGCCAGTGTCGCTTTATTCGTGGTTGCCCTGGTTCTGGCAGGGTGTAGCCGGTGCGCAATGGCTGGTGACGAAGGGCGGGCTGGGTGCTTCCAACCAGTTCGAGGCCTGCGCCTTTCTGCGGTCTGAACCGGGCCTCAAACAACCGGATATCCAGTTCCATTTCCTGCCCGTCGCCATTTCCTATGATGGCAAGGCGGCAGCGAAAAGCCATGGGTTTCAAGTCCATGTCGGCTTCAACCTGTCGAAGTCGCGCGGCAATGTCACGCTACGCTCCTCCGATCCGAAGGACGATCCTGTCATCCGTTTCAACTATATGAGCCACGCCGAAGACTGGGAAAAGTTCCGCCATTGCGTGCGCCTGACTCGGGAAATCTTCAGTCAGAAAGCTTTTGACGATTATCGCGGCCCCGAGATACAGCCGGGCGAGGGCATTCAATCGGATGAAGACATCAACGCATTCCTGCGCGAACACCTGGAAAGCGCCTATCACCCCTGCGGCACCTGCAAAATGGGCGACCGCAGCGACCCGATGGCGGTGGTCGATCCTGAATGCCGCGTCATCGGCGTGGAAGGACTGCGTGTCGCAGATAGCTCGATCTTCCCGCACGTCACCTACGGCAACCTCAACGGCCCCTCGATCATGACGGGAGAAAAGGCATCGGACCATATTCTGGGCAGACAGCCACTGCCGCGTTCCAATCAGGAGCCCTGGGTCAACCCGCGCGCGGCGGTGAGTGATCGATAGAGATCAGTGGTAATCGTCTTCGCGCTGGTGGCGGATGGCGAGGATGGAGACGGTTTCTGCGTCCTCGATTTCGATAAGGGCAATATAGCCTGATGAGCCAAAAGGTATCAAAAGTTCTCTGCGTCGTCCGTTGTCGCCAGCGATTTTGCGTGTCGCAAAAGGGAATTCCTTGAGGTTCTCTATCGTGCCGATGATTTTATCGAGGGCTTTTTCTGCCGTCGGGAAATCCTTTTCCAGAAGAAATTGATAGAGCCGCGTAATGTCGCCTCTGGCGGAAATCGTATATCGAAGATTGAAACTCAACGGCCAAGCTCTGCCTTTTTAGCCGCAAGCATTGCCCGCAGCTCCGCATGAACTTCATCTGCTGAATAATAAATTCCCGTCCGTTGTGATTCTTCCAACGACGCAATCCCACGCGCGATAAACTCCGCCTGCGATTTGCGAATTTCCACCTGCTTGCGAACGGCTTCTTCCATGAATGCGGAAAGCGTTTCGCCGTCCTTCAAAACGCTTTCCGCCTTGTCGCGAAATTCCGGCTCAACGCGTAGAGAAGGCAGTGTGGCAGTTTTTAAGGGTCGGCTCATAGACAATCTCCGCATTGCAATTGCGATGCGCAATCCTGCTCCTTTTCTGACCAATTGTCAAAAGACGCGGTTGAAATCGATGCCGCGCGGGTCGATAACGGGGGTCTCCTGACACATGTCAAATTCCCACCTCAAAATGTCTGGATCATCATGCCTGCCAAGTCCAAAAAGCTGAAAATGCTGCGTCGTACCCGTGTCGTGTGGGGATCGTGGCGTATCTGGAAACCGCGTGCCGTCTTCTGGCTCGGTGCACTGGCCGTCGGTGTCGTCAGTGTCGTGTTTGCCATATTGGCGGATCATGCCCAGCATCTCTTTTCAGCGGCAGTCTCGTCCGGGCAATATAGCTATCTGCTGCCGCTGGTGATCAGCCCTTTGGGCTTCATGCTCTGTGCGTGGCTTGCATTTTCCTATTTTCCCAATGCGCAAGGCAGCGGCATACCGCAGGCCATTGCGGCTCGCCACTTCCATGATGACGAGGATCGATCCCGCCTGCTGTCGCTGAAGCTGGCCTTCGGCAAGATCGTGCTGACGATCGCGGGCCTGCTCTCCGGGGCGTCGATTGGCCGTGAGGGGCCGACCGTCCAGGTGGGCGCGTCAATCATGCTTCAGGCCGCGCGCTGGGGCGGCATGGCGCAGGCGAGGGGCCTTATCTTGGCGGGTTCTGCGGCGGGCATCGCGGCGGCTTTTAACACACCTTTGGCCGGTATCGTCTTTGCCATCGAGGAGATGGGCAAAGCCTATGAAACCCGCACCAACGGTATCGTGCTGACAGCCGTCATTCTGGCCGGTCTGTCATCGATTGGGCTTGTGGGTAGCTACAATTATTTCGGCACCAGCGCCGTGATGGCGACCACTGCAATCGATTGGCTGCTTGTGTTAATCTGCGGTCTCGTTGGCGGCGTGCTGGGTGCGCTGTTCAGTTCCACAGCCGTAAAAATCATGGCGCGCATTCGCCGCTGGAGCCATGTGATGCCGCTGAAACGGCTGTTGATCGTGGCCGCAATTTGCGGTCTCTTGTCTGCCATTATCGGCATCGTCTCTGGTGGTACGACCTACGGCACGGGTTACGAACAGGCCCGCGCCGCCATTGAAGGACACGCCGCTCCCGCCATTTTCTTTATCGAAAAACTGCTGGCGACCTTCATGGCGATGCTGTCTGGCATACCGGGCGGCTTTTTCGCACCGTCGCTCTCGGTCGGCACCGCACTCGGCAGCACGGTGGCGGATATGATTGGTGCCAGCATTGGCCTTGGTGCCATCCTCGGCATGGCGGGATATTTCTCCGGCGTGACGCAGGCACCGATGACGACCTTCGTCATCATTCTGGAAATGACGGGAAATCACCGCTGCATGATCCCCATCATGGCCGCTTCGATGCTGGGCTATCTCACCTCGCGCATCATCATGCCGGAGCAGTTCTATCATGGCATGGCGCGGGTATTTATCGCCAACGTCATCCGTACACGGCGCGCGACACACCCGCCGGAACATGGAAGTGCTTGAGTTCAAGCGCTGGTCGGCTGTCTCTGTGGCGCAGGCTCGAAGGAATTGACGCCGAAATAACCCAGCCCCGGGATCTTGATGCCGGGGTTCATGACGTCGATACCAGCGACCAGCCCGAAAACATTGATTTCCAGCCCACTGCGCTGGCCCGCGGACACGCCGAAGAAGCCGCCGAGCGACAGGCTGATGTCCCTCCAGTCATCGGCGACATGAATGAATTTGCCATTGGGCAGATAGTCCCGACCCACAGCATCCGGCGGCAGCACCACGCCAAGTTCCGGAACGCTGCGAAGCACATGGGCCACGAAGGTGTTGGAGTTGGGGCCGGGATAGATGCGGTAGCCGCCTGCCTTGCCATAGGGATAATCGGCAATGGCTTTCTGCATTTTGGGGATAAGCCGTTCGGCCTCTTCGCCGTGTAGCTCCACTACAAGGCGCGGCATGTTGGAGTACCAATAGGCATCCGGCGCATAGGCGTTGCGGCGAATAGGCGTACCCCAGCCAACCTTGTCGTAGCGCTCGTAACTGTTCGCATTCTTTTCCTTCATCACGATCCAGGCATGACTGGCAATCGAACCTTTGAAGCCGCCGGTCATTGCGGAATAGACGTAGATCGCAGCAGGCTTGTCTGCGGGTGCCTCGGGCAGAATGCCTGCCGATGACCAGCGGGCGTTGCGATACCCGGTGGGATGATCCTTCATGGCCCAAAGGCCGGCGGACGCCAGCGCAGGAAGAAGAAAGATGAGGAAAAAGGCAAGCAGCATCCGTTTGGCGACTTTCAACGACGGGTCCTCGTGCATCGATCAAAGAAGTCCGATAAAATGATCTCAATTCCGTATTTTTTGAGGCCGACCCATGCACAACCCCGTTACCGTCGAAGTCACCAGAGGACATCTCGTTGAAAGCCGCCATCGCGGTATGGCCGTGGTGATTGATGGTGATGGCGATGTCCTGTTTTCGGCAGGCGATATCGAAGGTGGCGTGTTCCCGCGCTCCGCCTGCAAGGCCATGCAGGCGCTGCCGCTGGTGGAAAGCGGTGCTGCGGATGCCTATGGTTTTGGCAATCGCGAACTGGCTTTCGCCTGTGCGTCCCATTCGGGTGAAGATGCCCATGTTGCGCTTGCCGCAGCCCTGCTGGCCAAGGCGGGCAGAGATGTCGAGACGCTGGAATGTGGAGCGCACTGGTCGCTGGATCAGAAAAGCCTCATCCACCAAGCTCGCACGATGGACAAGCCAACGGCGCTGCACAACAACTGCTCCGGCAAGCATTCCGGCTTTGTTTGCGCCTGTGTTCATACGGGCACCGACCCGAAGGGCTATGTCGGTTATGACCACCCGCTGCAGCAGGACATCCGCGCTACCATGGAGGGCCTGACTGGCACGGCGCTTGGCCATGATAATTGCGGCACAGACGGCTGCTCCATTCCCAATTATGCCGTACCGCTAAAAAATCTGGCGCATGGCTTTGCGAAAATGGCGACGGGGCAGGGGCTTGAGGCAGGTCGGGCCAAAGCATCCCGCCGCCTGATCGATGCCTGCATGGCCGAGCCCTTTTACGTGGCGGGAACGGGCCGCACCTGCACCCGGCTCATGGAGATCGATCCGGGCCGCATCTTCGCCAAGACCGGTGCGGAAGGCGTATTCGTCGCTGCCCTGCCGGAAAGAGGCATCGCAATGGCGGTGAAATGTGAAGACGGCACCACACGCGCCGCGGAAGCCATGATCGCAGCGCTACTGGCGCGCTATGTCGAAAAGGACAGCCCGCAGCAAAGCGCGCTGTCTGGCATGGCAAACCGCTCCATGAAGAACTGGAACGGCATCCATGTCGGCGATATCAGGGTAACAGGCATCCTGAACTGAAGTCAGGCCGCCTCGTTGTCCCGCGCAGCCCACATGGCCTTGAAGGCCGGGCGGGACTGGCACCGTTCCAGCCACGCCTTGACCGACGGGTTGGCATCGAACAGCGGCGTATGGGCCTGAGCGTATCTCACCACTTCGGCGGCGTTCAGGTCGGCCACGCTGAAGCGGTTGCCCACCAGGTAATCGGCACCGGAAAGATGCTGATCGAGAACCTTGAAGGGTCTGCGCAACATTCGCGCCGCCACGTCTATCACCGCCTGTCCGGCATCGCTGGAGGCAAGACCTTCCGCCACGGTGGAGGAAATCTTCAATGCGTTGGTTTCGATTTCCGTTGCCGCGAAGAAAGACCATTGCATCATATGCGCGTCTTCGGCCAGATCTGCCGGTGCCAGCGAGGTGCCGTGCTTGCGCGCCAGATAAAGGTTGATGGCCATGGATTCGTAGAGAAACATGCCGTCGTCATCGATACAGGGAATGGTGCCCATCGGGTTGACGGCCAGATAGGAGGGCGTCAGCGTGTTGATCTTGGCGTCCGCCGCAAGTGGGTCGGCCAGCCGTCTGGCCTGAATGACAGGCACATGCTTGTATTTTAGCCCCAGTTCGCCAGCCAGCCAAAGCGTGCGCGTGGCACGCGATCGATAAACCCCGTAAATCGTCAGCATAAAAACCCCCTTCGTAAGTCGACGTGCAACCTATGGCCGTTGCCCGGAAAACGAAAGACGAATGTTGAGGCGCGTTTTATTTTTTGATAACCTAAAGCATCTATAGATTGCATTCCGGGTTGATTCAATTTATCAGCTATATTGTCGAATTATTGTTCTGGGATAAATATATTCACAATTACAGAGAGTGTTTCAGCACATCTTAATTGAGCATAAGTGATTCTTATCTAGCATCACTTATGCCGGACTATGTCCGTGAAGTATGTCTTCCGTATGCAAGATCAATGATGTACGGGGAAACTTGAGTTTAGAGGTTCTTGCGAAATGCGTGAAGATAACGGTGCTCGTTCTTTGAGCATGCAGGCATTGACGACGGAGTTTCTGAGTGGCGGTGTTTCCGACATCCGCCTGACCGATCTTTTGGACAATATACCCGAGATGGTATTTTTGAAGGATTCGGAAGGCTATTATACCTATATGAACCCTGCATCGCTGGCCTGTCTCGGCCATGAGCCCGATTTTCTGCGCGGACGGCGGCTGACGATCTACGATATGGCACCGCCCGAAGTTGCGCGGCGGCTGGATGAGATCGATCAGCACATTCTGGAAACCGGTGAAGGCATTTACGAGGCGGAACAGCGCGTCGCTGGCAAGGAAGGGCAGGTGCGCTGGTATTCTGGAACGCGCATCCCCATTCGCAACGATCGGGGAGAGATCGTCGGTATTGCTGGCATATCGAGGGATATCACCGCAGCCAAATGGCAGGAAACACTGAGACGAAGCCACGCGACGCTTCTGGAGATGATCGTTCGTGGCAAGCCGTTGAACGTGATTCTCGAGGCCATCCTCGGCACGGTCGAGACCATTCTGGAAAACCTGTCGGGCTCCATCCTGTTTGTCGAACACAACCGCCTTCGCACGGCGGCGGCGCCGTCCTTGCCCAAAAGCTATACGTCACTGATCGACGGCGTCGAAATTGGCCCGGATGTCGGCTCCTGCGGAACGTCTGCGTGGCGGCGCGAAGCTGTCTACGTCAGCGACACGTTTCAGGACCCGCTGTGGAAGAACTTCGTCGAGACGGCCATGCTGCATGGCCTGCGCTCCTGCTGGTCGACGCCGATCATCGGCAATGGTGGCGTTCTGCTTGGCACCTTCGCGCTCTATTCCGGCACGGTCAGAACACCCTCACAGCTTGAAATCGAAATCATCGATATGGCGACCAACATTGCTGGCATCGCAATCGATCAGCGCCGCGCCGAAGAGCGGGTGCATTTCATGGCGCACCACGATCCTTTGACAGGGCTTTGCAACAGAAACCTGTTCTGGACGCAGTTCAGCCGGGCAATCCACGAGGCCAAGCGAGAGCAGCGGCTGGTGGCCATCACCTATCTCGATCTCGACAATTTCAAGCAAATCAATGATGTGCACGGCCACGCGGTGGGTGATGAGGTGCTGCGCAGTCTGGCCGAGCGGATATCCAGCTGTATCCGCGCATCCGATGTCGCCGTGCGGCTGGGTGGCGATGAGTTCGCCATTATCTTCTCCAATCCCAAGCACGATGAGGAAGGCATTCTGCGGCGGCTGGAAACCATCCGTCAGCGAGCCGCCGAGCCCATCGAGCTCGATACCGGCTCGATATCGGTGACCTGCTCTTCCGGCACGGCCTTTTACCCCAGCGATGGCGAGACGCCGGAAGCCCTGCTCGCCAGGGCGGACGCTGCCATGTACGAGGCCAAGAAAAACGGACGCAACGGCGTACGTTTCTTCGATCATTCGGCCGGTTCCGGTATCTGACGGCTGCGGCATATTGCCTTTGCGCCATCACCGTATGGCGCTGACGCCCGCCGATTGATCTGGCGCAAATTTCTCTTCTCAGGAGGGTCTAAGCTTTCTCCATCAATCTGATGGAGCGAATGATGACCAATCCCCACACGATCTTGCAGGCGGCAGCAACGCCGATCTTCGCAGGCCTTGCCATCGTGCTGTTGTTGTCTGTCCGCGAAATGGAGAGTTGGAAGCGAAGGCGGCTGGCTGGCCACCACGTCGTCAGGGAGCACTAACGTCCGTCGTACTTTATTGTTCGTCTTTGACGGTCGCCGCCAACAGCGCCATCGCATCCGGTGCAAGGCGCTTTTCGAAGCGGCCGATGAAGCGGTCGAACAGGCGGGCGAAGTCCGCCACGTCCTGTTCCGGCCAGTCGCTAACGACATCGCGGATGATGCCGATCTTGGCGTTGCGCATCTCTTCCAGAATGCTGCGCCCGAAGGGCGTGATCTCGATGACGCTGCGCCGCCCGTCTTCCTGCGAGGCTTCCCGCTTCAGCAAATCCCTGCCCACCATTTCCGCTACCACGCGGCTGCCGCGGGAGGGGTCGAGGCGCATAGCCTCGGCAATCGCGCCGACCGTCGCCGGAGTGTCCGCTCGGTTTACGATATCCAGCACGTCAATATGCGAAAGCTCAAGCCCCGGTGCCAGCTTGGCGATGGTCATCCGTCCGATGATACGCCGCCCGATCATCAGGCGCATGCGTGCCATCGTGCTGCTGATCGCCAGCACGTCATCCTGATCGATATCGTCACGATCTTGCGAAAGTGAAGCCGGCTTGTTCATTGCTCGCGAATCCCTCGTTTGTCGTCATCAACATATCACGATCCGAGAAATATGCCATTGACATATATATGCGGAAGGCACATAAATTTTCATCAAGCGTGAGAACCCTTCCATGGATATGTCTATTACCCCTGTGGCACCCCTCGTCGCGGATCGTCGTCGCAGGCTCGTTGTTTTCTTCTTTTTGATGTTCGCCATGTTCATGGCGACGCTGGACAACCAGATCGTATCCACGGCGCTACCGACGATCGTGGGCGAGTTCGGTGCGCTGGAACGTTTCGGCTGGATTGGTTCTGCCTATCTTCTGGCAACAAGTGCGGTCATGCCGGTTTATGGAAAGCTGGGCGACCTGTTCGGGCGCAAATATGTGATGATGGCCGCCATCGTCATCTTCACGCTTGGTTCTCTCGCATGCGGGCTGGCCTGGTCCATGAATTCGCTGATTGCCGCGCGCGTCCTTCAGGGGCTTGGCGGCGGTGGCATCATGGTGTCGATCTTTTCGGTCAATGCCGATCTGTTCGAGGCGCGCGAGCGGGCGCGTTACCAGAGCTATTCCAGCCTCGTCATCATGGCGTCGGGTAGCGTCGGCCCGGTTCTCGGCGGCACGATGAGTGATCTCTTCGGCTGGCGCTCTATCTTCCTCATCAATTTGCCGATTGGCATTCTCGTGCTCACGGGTCTGGCCTTCCTGCTGCCCTATCGCCGACCGGATCGGCAGCCGAAGATCGACTATCTCGGCGCGATGTTCCTTGCGCTGACGATCACCAGTGTCGTTCTCTGGGCCGACAGCGCTGAACTTTTCGGCTCCATCTTCGCGTGGAAAAGCCTAGCCATCGTCGCCTTTGCCGCCGTGACCGCGTTTTTGTGGATACAGGTGGAACGCCGCGCGCCGGAGCCCGTGGTGCCGTTGCGGCTCTTCAAGGACAGCACCTTTCCGCTGTTCATGATCGTGTCGCTGGTCAGCGGCGGTCTGGGCATCGGCATGGTCAATTATTACGCGCTGTTCTTGCAGACCACGACCGGACTGTCGCCCTCGTCTGCGGGCCTGTTCTTCATCGCCATCACCGGCGGCATCGTCATGGGGTCGCTGACGGCGGGTCGTCTGATTTCCAAGACGGGCAGCTACAAGATATTTTCCGTCATCAGCCTGTCCATCGGTGTGGTCGCCATGCTGTCGCTGTCGCAAATGCATGCGGGAACACCGCTCTTCATCATTGCCATCATTCTGTTCGGACAGGGGCTGGGCGTCGGGCTGGGCCAGCAGGCCCCCATCATCGGCGTTCAGAACTCGGCGCCCAAGGCGGATATAGGCGCAGCAAGTGGCGCGGTCGCCTTGACCCGCATGGGTGGTGCCGCCATCGCCATCTCGATCTATGGAGCCATCATCTCCTCTAACCTCAAGGGCGTTGCCGTGGATATTCCCGGCGTCGGCAAGATACAGGAACTGACGCCGAAGATGCTGGCGGAGCTGCCTGCGGCCTCGCAAAGCGCCGTTGCCAATCTCTATGCGGGTGCGTTCACGCCCCTGTTCTATGCGGCAGCAGCCACGGCCGCCATCGGGCTCATTGCGGCCCTTGCCCTCAAGAATGTCAGGCTGCCCGCCACCATTACGGAAAAGCCCGCCGCTGCTATCGAGTGATGTGATGCAAAAGGTTGCGGCGTCAGGAACGTGTTGCCGCCGCACGCGTTTCCTCCTCAACGCCGCAACCGATAGCACCTTATGAAGCCAGATAAATTGCTCTATCCTACGCCGAAGGGGCTTTATTGCCCGGTTGGCGATTTCTACGTGGACCCTGTGCGACCAGTACCACGGGCGTTGATTACCCACGGACATTCGGATCATGCGCGGGCCGGGCATGCTAAAGTTCTGGCGACGCGCCAGACGCTCGATATCATGCGCATTCGTTACGGCGAAGATTTCACGGGTTCCGAGCAGGCCGTGGATTTCGGAGAGACCATCGATGTGAACGGCGTGACCGTGGGTTTTCATCCCGCAGGTCACGTCCTTGGCTCGGCACAAATTTCTATTGCCCATGGCGGCATCCGTATCGTGGCGTCAGGCGACTACAAACGCGGCGTCGATCCGACATGCGCCCCCTTCGAGCCCGTGCCCTGTGACGTCTTCATCACCGAAGCGACATTCGGCCTTCCCGTCTTTCACCATCCAAGGCCCAGCGCTGAAATCGCCAAGCTCCTGACATCCATCCGGCAGTTTCCAGAGCGAACCCACCTTGTCGGCGCTTACTCCCTCGGCAAGGCGCAGCGGGTCTTGCGCCTTCTGCGCGACAATGGTTATCGCGAACCCGTCTATATTCACGGCGCGTTGGCCAAGCTTTGCAACTACTATGTGTCGCAGGGCGTAGACCTCGGCGATCTGCGGCCCGCAACACTGGAAAAGAGCAACCCCGCGCAGTTCAAGGGCGCGATTGTTGTGGGGCCACCCTCGGCCTTTCAGGAGAAATGGGCCCGCCGTTTCAACGAGCCGCTGATTGCCTTTGCTTCCGGTTGGATGATGGTGCGCCAGCGCGCCAAGCAGGGCGGCGTCGAACTTCCTCTCGTTATCTCCGACCACTGCGACTGGCCGGAACTGCTGGAAACGATCAAGGAAGTCGCGCCATCGGAGGTCTGGGTGACCCATGGGCGGGAGGAAGCTCTGGTTCGCTGGTGCGAGTTGCAGGGCATTCCAGCCCGCCCCCTCCATCTGGTGGGCTATGAGGACGAGGGGGATTGATGGCGCAGAGTTCGCAGCTTACTCCCCTTCCGGGGAAGATCGGCAGGGCAGAGGGATATGACCGACCCACAGTTGGCCAACATGGGGAGTACCCCATCCCATGAAAGCCTTCGCAACCCTTCTCGACCGCCTGGTCCTCACCCCGTCGCGCAACGGCAAGCTCAAGCTGCTGACCGATTACTTTCGCGACACTCCCGACCCCGACCGTGGATATGGTCTGGCTGCCATTGCGGGGACGCTCGATCTCAAGAGCGTCAAGCCGGCGATGCTGCGCGAACTGGCCCTGGAACGAATGGACGAGGTCCTGTTTCGCTACTCTTATGACTATGTCGGTGACCTTGCCGAGACGATTTCTCTGGTCTGGGACACCAGTCGAAACGGCGATCAGCTACCGGTGGAAGATCCGGGGCTGGGCGAAATCGTCGATCTCGTCAATTCTCTGGGACGCACCGAAGTTCGCTCGGCGGTCCGCGATCTCCTCGACAGGCTGGAAACGTCTTCGCGCTTCGCCTTTCTGAAGCTGGTGACCGGTGGTCTGCGCATTGGTGTTTCGGCCCGTCTTGCCCGCCAGGCACTTGCCGATTTTGCGGGCAAGGATATCACCGAAATCGAAACGCTGTGGCACGGTCTGCAGCCACCCTATGAGCCGCTTTTTGCGTGGCTGGAAGGGGCAGCGGAGCGTCCGGTTCTCGCCACGCCAGCGATTTTTCATTCCGTCATGCTGTCTACGCCTGTGGGCGACAACGATCTGCAAAACCTCGACCCGCAGGATTTCGTTGCCGAATGGAAGTGGGACGGTATTCGCGTCCAACTGTCCCGTTCAGGTGAGACGCGCAAGCTTTATTCCCGCTCGGGCGACGACATATCCGGGGCTTTTCCCGACATTCTGGAACGGATCAATTTCGATGGCGTCATGGATGGAGAGTTGCTGATCGGCGGTACCGCGCGCTCCAACAATGCCACGCGCACCTTCTCCGATCTGCAGCAGCGCCTGAACCGCAAGACGGTGACCGGCAAGATGCTGGAGGAATATCCCGCCTTCATTCGTGCCTATGACCTTCTGTTCGACGGTGAGGAGGACATTCGCGGCGAGGTGTTTCTGAACCGCCGCGAGAAGCTGTCCCGCCTGATCGAGGACGCCCCGCACGATCGTTTCGATCTGTCGCCGCTGGTTGCGTTCTCGACCTGGGATGAGCTTGAGACTCTGCGAAAAGCGCCGCCCGATCCGGTCATCGAAGGCGTGATGATCAAGCGCAAGGATAGCATCTACCAAGCGGGCCGCGCCAAAGGCCCCTGGTTCAAATGGAAACGCGACCCCTTCAACATCGATGCCGTCATGATGTACGCCCAGCGTGGCCACGGCAAACGCTCCAGCTACTATTCCGACTTCACATTCGGCGTCTGGTCGGAAAATGAAGATGGCGAGCAGCTTGTACCCGTGGGCAAGGCCTATTTCGGCTTCACCGACGCCGAACTGGAAGTGCTGGACAAATTCGTGCGTGATAATACGACGGAGCGTTTTGGCCCTGTGCGCGCGGTGCGCGCAACGCCGGATTTCGGCTTCGTCCTGGAGGTGGCCTTCGAAGGCATAAACCGCTCCAACCGACACAAATCCGGCGTCGCGATGCGCTTTCCGAGAATAGCCCGATTGCGCGCCGACAAGCTGCCGTCAGAGGCGGACAGGCTGTCGACACTCGTGGCGATGATCGACGGAAAAGAGGCCTGATCGCGTGCAAATTCCTGTTGCCATTTTCGAAATTCTCGAAAGCTTGAGTGGACAAGAGCCTGAATTTGGTGATGAAATGCCGTTGGGGGACGTAAACGCAAATCTGGATAGTCGCAGATGACAGACAGGCATGTAACCTCTTCCGGCAGCGTCTTACCAAGCCGCATCACACGTCGCTCGCTTCTCGCTGGCGCCGCGGGTCTTTCGATGGCGGCTCTGCTGCCCGTGCCGGGTGGTGCAAGTCTCATAATGCCTGAAAACCTGCCGCTGGAGGCGGGGGATTACGCCGAGGCGCGCAAGCGGTTTCACACGCACCTGCTGCGCAAGATTTCGGCACCGGAGAAATCGTCGCCCCTTGGCACACCCGATGGCGGTACGCGGGTGACCTATCCCGGTGGGCCCAACGGTTCCATCGAGCTCGTTGCGTGGCTTTCGAATTACACGCCGTCCAAGACGCTTAAGCCGGCAGTGCTATTCCTTCATGGCGGCAATGCCACGGGTGATGGGCACTGGGCGCTGATGAAGCCCTATTGGGACGCCGGTTTTGTCGTTCTTCTGCCCTCCTTCCGCGGTGAAAACGGCCAAAAAGGAAATTATTCGGGCTTTTACGACGAAACGGCGGATGCGCTGGCAGCCGCATCCTATCTGGAGAACCTGCCGGGTATCGATCAGGACCGACTTTTTCTTGCCGGTCATTCCAACGGCGGCACGCTATCCCTGCTGGCATCCATGACGCGCAAGTTTCGCGCCTCCGTACCCATATCGGCCGGAGTGAATTCCTGGCGTTACTTCAATCGTTACTCGGATGAGCTTTGCTTTGATGGCAGCAATCAGCAGGAGTTCATCATGCGCTCGTCGGTGTGTTTCGGGCCGAGCCTGAAATGCCCGACACTGCTTCTGCGCGGCACGGAAGAGCGTCCCTTCGACGCCGACCACAAGTTGCTGATGGAGCGCGTGCGTTCTGCGGGAATGCAGATCGACAACATGCTTTTGAACGGCACGCATAACGGTGTGGTGCCGGGCGCGGTGGTGGAAAGCATCCGCTTCTTCAATCAGTTTGCCTGAAGCGCGTCCGAACTGACCGTTTCTCCAGCTTCGCGCCAGCCGGGCAGGGCATTGTCATTGGCAACGATGACTCCTGTGAAGCGGTGCAATGACAGCTCTACCCCTGAAAACCTGCCGTCGCCTTCTGTCGCTTGCGGCGCTCGCGGTGATGCCGCTTTTGAGCGGCTGTCTTTTTGTGACGGATACCAGCCGCATGAACCCGGATGTTTTCGTGCAGGAAACGGCGCCGGTTTTCAATTATAACAATGCCGGTTCGATTCCCCGTCCGCCGTTGCCGCCGACGCCGGGCTCCATCAACAGTCGGCCTCCTGATCTTTTCCGGTCGCAGTTCCAGCAGCTCTACGGTCCACCTTCTCCGTCGCGCCCTCCCGCGTCCGGCCTGTCTCCGGCCTATAGCAACCAGACGCTGGGCTATGGGCTGCCGGTTTCCAACCCGCTGCATCGGGTGATGTATGACCAGATCAGCGATGATGGTCATACGCTTCCGGCCATTCCCTATTCCCGCGTCGATCCGCGCTTTCTGCGTCAGGACGTGGACTACCAGACGGCTGAAGCGCCCGGCACGATCGTCGTCGATACGAAGCAGCACTACCTTTATCTCGTGCAGTCTGGTGGCAAGGCGGTCCGTTACGGCGTCGGGCTTGGCCGCGATGGTTACGCGTGGGCCGGTCGCGGCAAGATACAGTGGAAGGCCAAATGGCCGCGCTGGACGCCGCCGGACGAGATGGTGCAGCGACAGCCGGAGCTCGCTTCGATTTCGGCTGCCAATGGCGGCATGATTCCCGGTCTCAACAATCCGCTCGGTGCCCGGGCGCTTTACATTTTCAAGGACGGAAAAGACACGCTGTATCGCGTCCATGGTACGCCGGATTGGCAGTCTGTCGGCAAGGCGACGTCGTCAGGCTGCGTGCGCATGCTCAATCAGGATGTCATCGATCTGTACGACCGGGTGCCGCAGGGCGCGCCGATTGTGGTTATCTGATCACGCCTGCCAAGAATGCTTGCTGAAACGGCCAGTGTTGCATCCGCGCAACTGGCCTTTAGTCATGTATTAACTACTATACCAATACGTGATCTGTCGTGGAACAAACGACGTACAGCGAGATTGATGGATGGTTCCCGCAAACCCGCGTAACATCCGCCCCAGTCGCTTCGATGTGAGAAAAACGGCCTTATGATGAGCACCGACACAGACTTTTCCAGACGTACCTTCCTTTCCCTTCTTGGCCTTTCCTCTGCATCGCTTTTGGCGGGTTGCGCGTCTTCCGGCGTCCGACCTTACAACAGCGTTGAGCCGGGCAGCCTTGCCAGCAACTTCGCGGGCGATTTCCGCTCCATGTTTGCCGGCGGCATTTCGGATGCAGAGCTTGCCGTCATGTACGGCACCGTAGAGGATGGCGGCTTCGTCATTCCCGCCGTGCCTTATCAGAAGATCGACCGCCGCTACTATCGCCAGCGCGTGGTAGATCCAACCGGCGAGCGCCCCGGCACCGTCGTAGTCGATACGCGTTCGCGCTTCCTCTATGTCGTCGAGCAGAACGGCTCTGCCATGCGTTACGGCGTTGGGATTGGTCGTGAAGGCTTCGCATGGTCGGGCGAGGGCGTCATCCAGTGGCGTCAGAAGTGGCCGAAGTGGACGCCGCCAGACGAAATGGTCGCCCGCCAGCCGGAACTGGTCAAGTTCTCCTCCAAGAATGGTGGCATGCAGCCGGGCCTCAAGAATCCACTGGGCGCCCGCGCGCTCTACATCTTCCAGAACGGCAAGGACACGCTCTATCGTCTGCACGGTTCGCCAGAATGGAACTCCATCGGCAAAGCCGTCTCTTCCGGCTGCGTCCGCCTGATGAACCAAGACATCATCGACCTCTACGACCGCGTGCCAAACAAGGCACGGGTCGTGGTTTGGCAGTAATGATGACGGTGAGGGCAGCTTTGTGCTGCCCTCACTTCGTTGAAGCGCGAACGTTGCTTTACGACCGGCCCGGACGTATCTCGGGGGTCCGACACTCCAGAACGAATTGGTTACAAGCCTTCACGGCAACCTGGCTGATTGTCGTAGAGGTTCCAGAGTTCTGTCAGGCGAAGGTTTGACGGCAATGCTCCAGATTCGTATATGCCAAGCACATCAGCCCCCGTTTAGTGGCGGTGCCGGACTTGTACCAAATTCGTCAGAGTGGGGTTTCCGTGCGTCAAGCCAGTTTAAGGAACGTGGTCAGCTTCCCGTTTTAATTCTTCGCTGACGTATGGCGTTTGCGTCCACCGACAATCCAATAAATCCACCCGAAGGCGTATGTACTCAAGATAAAAGCTGACATTGGTACGATGAAGAGGCCAACAAAAAATGCATAGAAACCGGGGACTGCGAGCCATTGAACCAATGCGTCATCGCTATCTACCCCCGGGAGACAGAAGCTTCCAGATGTTGCGCAGCTAAACGACGAAGCCGACCCCAATAATGCCAAGTTTATACAAATCAGGACTGCTGCAAAGCGATTGAAATTAATGCCGCGCTCCAGGTTTTCTCCAACGATTTTGCCAAATGCAGCAGAGACCAGAAGGCCGCAAACAAGTGCAATTATCGGAAATTTTGCTATGAGAGGAAAGATAATTGTCATTCCACATCCTCAATCTACGACGAAGGATTTTTTATAAGCTTCCATGTTGATCAAATGGTAAACGAGGATGCGGAGCCCTTACGGGTAGCCGGTTCGGGCAAAATCCGAAATTCACTTTTAGTGGGCTATTTCGTTTTAGCATAAGTAAGACGACAGTAAATTGCCGTACCTGACGCCGACCTCTCCATCGGCGCATTCACCCTGTCATGCATCGTCCACCGCTTTTGATTCTATTCAGCCACAGCGCGTCTGTCTTCCGGTATCGGATATCGCTCCCCATTATAGACAAGACGCATTGTCTGCGGCTTGCTGGTGACGGTCTTGTCTTTGCATTCATTGTCTTTTTCGACGAAGCTGGTCCTTGTGGATTTCGTTTCAACCAATGTTATGTCAGCGTAACCATTGGTTCTTTTAGAGCTCATCGCAAGCGTGCTCTCACTCGACTGAAACTCACCGGCGCAGTTCGTGTCCCATTCGCCCGCATTCTGTGAAACGATCAGGCCATCGAGTACCGGGCGGAGCGAACCATTTTCTATGACATACAGCCACAAGCCCACGCCATAATAAGGGTTTGGCCTGGAGCTGCCGGTGGTCGATATACGCAAGCCGAAGGCCGTCTGTTCTTGTGTGAGCCTGTAGCGCGCCGTGTCGAATTCGACTGCACTGATGCTTACAGCATCGTCTGTCATCCTGTCGGCAAGAAGCAGGCGATGTTTGACCGCTAAACTGGCCGTCTCGATCACCAGAAGTTCGAGGTCGCCTATGGTTCCGTCATCATTTGTGGACTTGATCAGGGGCACCGCGACCAATGCGAGTTGAGGATTTGCCGGCCAGACACGGCATTTCACCGTGTGCGGCGTGTCACCGATGGTTTCGCCGTCGTTGATCTGGATTGTCGATCCGCCGAATTGAAATGTCGTTTCGTCATTCTTCTGCGCGTCAGGATAAGCGGTGCGGATTATGGTCTCAACCCTGCCGCCGCAACTCGAACTCTCGCCTGCCTGTGCGTCGAGCGCTGGGACGCCCAGGATAGCGGATAAGAGGATAGCCCTGGCAAATTGAGCAAGCATTGGTGAGTTCCGTGGGATGGATTGGCCGTGCGTGACAGTATCGGGATCTCGCCACGTTTCAAACCTAGTCCTTCACCAAATTCTCCTTCAACGCATTCAACCGGTCCCGCAGCTGCCCCAGCTCGTCAAGGCTGCACCCCGTTGCCTCACCGATCGAGCGCATGACGTTGGCTGCTTTCTTTTTCAAATCCGCACCTTCTGGCGTCAGCGCAATCAGCACCTGACGTTCGTCCACCGTGCCGCGCTTGCGGGTGATAAGCCCGGCTTGCTCCAACCGCTTGAGAAGCGGGGAGAGTGTGCCGGAGTCCAGTCCCAGCATTTCGCCCAGCGTCTTGACGGTGGCGGTTTCCTTTTCCCACAGCGCCATCATGACGAGATATTGCGGATAGGTGAGGCCGAGCGGCTCGAGAAGCGGCTTATAGGCGCGGTTGAACGCATGGGCTGCGCCATACAGCGCAAAGCAGATTTGCAGGTCTAGCCTCAAAAGGCCTTCCATCGTTCCGTCGTCCATCGTGTGAGCTCCAAATGCGGCTGAGTAGGGAACAATTTATCCCGTCACTCGGTTCCTGCCGCATGCAACAAGCAATGCAATCTCCATATCACCAATCGCAGAAAGAGAAAACATTCTCAATGTGCAAAATTATATTGCGCACAATTTAATTGTGAGCTATATGAAGTCCAGCATCACACAAAGGAGCAGTGACATGGCAATTCTCTACACGACGAAGGCAACTGCAACAGGCGGCCGCGCCGGTAACGCCAAATCGGAAGACGGTGTTCTCGACGTCACGTTGACGGTGCCAAAGGCGCTTGGCGGTGACGGCGCGACCGGCACGAACCCCGAGCAGCTTTTCGCAGCCGGATATTCGGCCTGCTTCCTTGGCGCGTTGAAAAACGTTGCCGGCAAGGAAAAGGTAAAGATTCCTGAAGACACGACTGTGACAGCAAGCGTTGGCGTCGGCCCACGCGAGGACGGCACCGGCTTTGGCATCGACGTTTCGCTTTCCGTCAATATTCCGGGTCTGGACAAGGAAACGGCAGAAAGCCTGGTGAAGAAGGCGCATATCGTATGCCCATACTCCCACGCCCTGCGCACCTCTACGGAAGTTCCTGTTTCCGTCGCCTGAAGGCTTCAGAAATGACGACGATGGAAGGGCTGGCCTTGTGCCGGCCCTTTTTCGTTGAACGGCCAGACACGAAGGTCGCTATCTGGCCGTCTACCGTGAACGTCACCTGATATCCGCAAGATCCCGGCGAAGCCGATCTGCGTCGCCGCTGGCGATCTGAGCCTCGACCTCTTCGTGAGTCTGTGTCCATACGGGCAGGGCAGACATCAGAACCGCCATGCCCTGTTCGGTCAGTCGCAGACGCTTGCCGCGCTTGTCCCTCGGGTCTGTCTCGATGGACAGAAGCCCACGTTTTTGAAGAGGCTTGAGGGCCGCGGTCAAGGTTGTTCGATCCATTGCCAGAAGATTGGCCACCGGCCCCATGGGCGGTGGCTCCGGCCTGTTGAGCGACATGAGCAGGGAAAACTGCCCATTTGTCAGCCCGAGCGGTTTTAGTGCGGTGTCAAAGCGCCGTGCCAATGCACGGGCAGCACGCTGCGCATGCAGGCAAAGACACGTGTCCTTGACGAAAACAGTAGTGGAAAAAGGAATCGCGGTTGCGTTTGACATCAGCAATATATGTTGATATCAACGTAAATAGTCAAGCATTATGCTTGCAGGCTTTGCGTAATATGGTTTGCCGTGATGGCGCGTCTGCCGGGAGGGCGGGCGACAGGAGGAGAGTGCCATGCAAAATGCCGTCGTTTCCAAGGAGAAGTGGCTGGAGGCGCGCCGGGCGCTTCTGGCGCAGGAAAAAGAACTGACCCGCGCCCGTGACAGGCTGAACGAAGCGCGCCGCGCTTTGCCATGGGAGCTTGTTTCCAAGGATTATTCCTTTGATACACCTGAGGGCCGCAAGTCGCTGGAAGACCTTTTCGGCGCAAGCAGCCAGCTGATCGTTTATCATTTCATGCTCGCCCCGGACTGGGAAGAGGGCTGCGTCGGATGCTCGTTCTTCGCAGACCATGTCGACGGCGCGATCATTCATCTGCAACACGGCGACGCCGCTTTCGTCGCTGTTTCCCGCGCGCCGCTGGCCAAAGTCGAGGCCTACAGGAAGCGCATGGGCTGGAAATTTCCATGGGTTTCGGCAGAGGGAAGCGACTTCAACTATGATTACCAGGCATCCTTCAGTGATGACGACGTGGCATCGGGCACCATAACCTATAATTACACGGATATGCCCGCCATGGGTGAGCTGAAGGACCTCCACGGTATCAGCGTATTTGCCAAGGGAGACGATGGCCAGATTTACCACACCTATTCCACCTACGCCCGCGGTGCGGAACAGACACTGACGACGCTGATGCTGCTGGACCTCGTGCCCAAGGGCCGCAACGAGGAGGGCACCATGGACTGGGTGCGCCGCCACGACCAGTATGAGGACGCGCCGAAGGCCGCCAGCTGCTGCCACTGAGGAGAAGACCATGAAATGCGCAGAACCGCAGAAGGAACACCAGTTCCTGCACCGAATGGTCGGCAAGTGGAAAATAACATCGACCACCAGCGATGCCAATTACGATCCTGACGACCCGGAACAGTGCTTCACGGAGACCGTGCGCTCCATCGGCGGTCTATGGATCGTTGGCGACAGCAAGGGCAGGATGCCGGACGAATCGCCCATGACGGCGGTTCTGACCATCGGGTTCGACCCCGCCAAAGGCCGGTTTGTCGGCTCATGGGTCGGCTCCATGATGACCAATATGTGGGTCTATACGGGCTGGCTGGAGCCGGATGGAAAGACACTGGTGCTGGAGGCCGAAGGGCCGAAATTCGATGGCAGTGGCGATATGGCGCTTTATCGCGATGTCATCACATTGCACGATGATCATCACCGGACCTTTGCAAGCAGCAGTCGCCAGCCGGATGGCAGTTTCAAGGAATTCATGTCGTCGGAATTCCACCGCGTCGAATAGGCAATTCCGGGAGAAAATCCCGCCAATGTGGAGTGATACAATGTCTGGTACCCACGGAAAATTCATCTGGGCGGAGCTGATGACGCCGGACAAGGATGCCGCTGGCCGCTTTTATAGCCATGTCGTTGGCTGGGAACTGAAGGATTTCGGCTCGCCGGAAATGGGCTATAAAATCTTCGAGGCCAATGGCGTCGGCGTTGGCGGCATGATGGAGCTGACCGACGAGCACAAGGGCGAGGGCATCCCACCCAACTGGACGCGCTATGTGGCGGTGGATGATGTGGATGCCACAGCCAGGCTGTTCGAGGAAAAAGGCGGCAAGATCATGCGCCCGCCTCAGGACATCCCGGAGGTCGGCCGTTTCGCGGTGGTAACGGACCCCTTCGGCGCAGTGTTGTGCATCATGAAGCCAAAGCCGATGGATAGCAGCGGCTTTCCCGAAGACACCAGCGCGCTCAACGGTCACGTCGGGTGGAACGAGCTTTTCACCGATAATGTCGATGCCGCCATGGATTTCTACGGCACCGTCTTCGGCTGGGAGAAGAACCATGATGTCGACATGGGCGAAATGGGGCCATACCGCATCTTCGCCCACAAGGACAAAGCCTTGGGCGGCATCATGAAACGCCTGCCACAGGTGCCTGTCTGCCATTGGGGCTATTACTTCAATGTCGATGGCCTCGACGAAGCCATCACCCGCGTCAGCACTGGCGGCGGCAAGGTCATCAATGGACCGATGGAAGTGCCCGGCAACACGTGGATCGCCAATTGCATCGATCCGCAGGGCGCGTATTTCTCGCTGGTGTCTATGCGAAAGTAGTGTTCGATAAAGCGCAGGGGATTACGCGGCTCGGCCTCTTCCAGCGTCCGGGTCGCGTTCCCCTCTAGAATGATATTATGCGTGTTTCGACAATAAGAACGCATCCTGAAGGGCAGTGCAGTCGCGCATGAACCGTCGCGGTGGTGCCTTTCCACCGTCCGGCGCAGATCATGTCCGGCTCCGTCGCGGTTTGATCTGGAGCAGGGTGGTCCAGACCGAGGGCATCACAACCTGCCCTGAGCGCCGGGATCGCGCTTTCGCCATTGGCAGCAACATCGAATTCCTGCCGGGCTATTTCGGGCATTGTGCCGTCTGCCAATGTGATGTCGACGGGAGATTTGGGCCGGAGCGTTAGATGCCCAGCATTGATGAACGCTTCGAGCAATGCGGATGTCGGCGCGGACGGCAATCTGCTCCAGCTCAATTGTGCAACGAGCAGAGTAGCTGTCAGCGCGATCGAGCAGATCACGAAGAATGCAATTTTCGATACCCTGTGGCTCAAATTATCCCCAAACAATCCATGCCCACGCACTCTCTCTGGTTGATGAATTCGGATTCTGGCGCGGGTGTGACGTGTCTCACACCCTCGGCAACCGCATGTGATCGATAAAGGCCCTCAGCTTCGGAGCCAGATTTCTGCGGCTGGGATAATAGAGGTAGAAGCCTGCGAAGCTTGGAGAGTGGTTTTCCAGCATGGATACGAGTTCACCGCGCTCGATATAGGGGCGGAAGGTCTCTTCCATGCCGAAGGTGATGCCGGCACCGGCGCAGGCCAGCTTGATCATCAGCTGCATGTCATTGGTGGTGAATTCGGGCTCGACCGCGACGGCAAATTCGCGGTCATCCTCGGCAAATTCCCATCGGTAGGGAGCAACCCCCGGGCGCGGTCTCCAGCCGATGCATTTGTGATTGATCAGGTCGCGGGGATGGGCGGGCGGGGGGTGTTTGGCCGCGTAGCCCGGCGAACAGACGGCAAGCTGCCGCTGTTCGGTGGAAACCGGCACGGCAATCATGTCCTGTTCGATCAGCTCCCCAAGCCTGATGCCTGCGTCGTAATGTCCGGCGACAATATCGAACTCCTCATCCGTGACCACGATATCCAGCTGCACATGCGGATGCGCTTCGGCGAAACTGGCCAGCAGCGGACCGGACAGAGCGCGCTCGGCAATGGAGGAAACCGCCAGCCGCAACTGACCGCGCACCACACCGCCCAGAGAAGAAGTGGCCTCTGCCGCCTGCACGAGATTGCCGATGGAAGGCGAGACATCGACATAAAGCTGCTGTCCGGCTTCCGTCAGGCTGACACTGCGTGTCGTGCGATGCACGAGTGCAATTCCCATTGTCTCCTCGAGTTTGCGGATCGTCTGGCTGACAGCTGAGCGCGTCACGCCGAGGCGATCTGCGGCAGCGCGGAAATTCCGCTCGTCTGCCACCATGCAGAAGATCGAGAGAGCATTGAGGTCGATGTTCATTGGTTAGCAAATCTACCCAGCGCGTTAAACATTGAGGCGGTTATCGCGACAATGCCACTGGACTATCTTGCTTGCAACAGCAGTTCTTCCAGAAGGAGGAGCGCTGGAAAGCAAAGGAGATCAAATCATGGCATTGAACAAAGTCGTTCTCATCACCGGCGCATCCAGCGGTATCGGCGTCGGCATTGCCCGCGAGCTTGCAGCAGCGGGAGCAAAGCTGGTTTTGGGCGCACGCCGCGTGGACCTTCTTGAAGCGCTCGCAGAAGAGCTTCGCAAGCAAGGCGAAGATGTTGTCGCCCATCCCCTAGATGTGACCGATCGCGCCAGCATGGAAGCCTTTGCAGAGGCTGGCCGCAAGGCTTTCGGTCCAATCGACGTCATCGTCAACAATGCGGGCATCATGCCGCTGTCTCTTATGTCGTCGCTCAAGGTCGATGAGTGGGACCGCATGATCGACGTCAACATCAAGGGCGTGCTGTACGGCGTTGCCGCCGTCTTGCCCGAGATGACCAGCCGCAAGTCCGGCCAGATCATCAACATCGCATCCATCGGCGCTCTCGCGGTTTCGCCCACGGCTGCGGTCTATTGCGCCACGAAATTCGCGGTGCGCGCCATTTCGGATGGTCTGCGCCAGGAAAACAAGGACATCCGCGTAACCTGCATCCACCCGGGCGTGGTGGAAAGCGAACTGGCAGGCACCATCACCGATCCCGCCGCTGCGGAGCTGATGAAGGGTTATCGCTCCGTTGCACTGAAACCCGAAGCCATCGGCCGCGCCGTGCGCTTCGCCATCGAGCAACCTGACGATGTCGACGTCAATGAAATCGTCGTTCGTCCAACTGCAAACCATGGAGGCTAAAATGAAAATCATCTTTCCATTCGCCCTTGCCGTCGTAACGTTGGTGGCCGCCACTGCAGCCTTTGCCAATCCCGAGCAGCTGGAAGACAGGCTGCAACGCGGGGATCAGGTGATCCGCACGCTCAACAACGGCGAGCCGCAGCAGAATCTCGAACGCATGCGGCAGGAATTTCCGTTTCTTGCCGAAGCGACAGAAGGCTATGCGCTGGGTGAAGTCTGGTCCCGTCCGGGGCTGGACAACCGCACCCGCCAGCTCGCCGCCGTTGCCGTCATGGCGGCCCTGGGTGAGCGCAACTTGATGAAGGTCCACGCCGGATACGCGCTCAATGTCGGCGCGACCGATGATGAGCTGAAAGAGATGATCTACCTCGTCACGGTGCCGGCAGGCTTTCCGAAGGCGATTGCGGCCTCGCAGACGCTGTCCGAACTTTTTGAAGAACGCCGCAATGCGGCCAGTAAAGGAGCAGGCGAATGACCATTCTCTCCACATCCATCGCTGTCGCCCTGGCGGCAGCATCCATTGAAGCCGACCCGCAGCGGTCGGCCCCAGTCCTGAAAACCAGCACGGCGGACCAAACAGCCCAAGCGCAAAGCCATCCCTATATCGGCATGTGGGTAACGGGAGATGGCCGCATCCGGCAGGAGCTGCTGCCCAATGGCCGTTACGATGAGGCGCGAGGTACCCGCAAAAGCGCCTATCAGGGCCGTTACGAGGTGAAGGGCAACCGCATCGAGTATTGGGACGATACGGGCTTTACCGCGGATGGCGAGTTCCGTGACGACGTGTTGTATCACGGCGGAATGGTATTTTACCGGGAGAAGTAACGACAACACTCCCTCATTCCTGTGCTTGTCACAGTAATCCAGTCAGCCCAAGTCCTTGGGCTGAAAGAACGTCTTCGTCGCGCAGACGCGCAGCACTGGATTCCTGTGACAAGCACAGGAATGAGGGGCTGGGCTTCCGTCCCGCGCGGGAACGACGACAACCCTACCGCCGCAAACTCCCCAAAATACCGCGCACCAGCGCACGCCCGACCGAACTCGCCACGGTGCGGGCCGCGCTCTTCATCGCCGCTTCGATCACCGTTTCGCGCTGATAGCCGCTGGTTTTGCGAGCGCCGCCGGTGGTGGAGGCTTGCTTGGGCTCCTCGTCGCCGAAGCCGGGCAGTTTCCAGCGGCTTGCCGCCGTGTCTGGCTGGCTGGCCTGTTCTTCGGCGGCACGCTTTGCAGCCTCCGCCTCGGCGGCTTTCTGAGCCCGGGCGGCCAGAAGTTCGAAGGCGGATTCGCGGTCCAGGTCGGTGTCGTAGACACCGGCAACCGGGCTGGTGCTCATGATGCTGCGGCGTTCGTCATCGCTGACGGGGCCGACGCGGCCAGATGGCGGGCGAACCAGCGTGCGCTCCACGATGGAGGGCGCGCCCTTGTCGCCCAGCGTCGAAACCAGCGCTTCGCCGGTGCCGAGTGTTGTGATGGCATCTGCCGTGCTAAAGGCCGGGTTCTGGCGGAACGTATCGGCTGCGGTTTTAACGGCCTTCTGCTCGCGCGGCGTATAGGCGCGCAGCGCATGCTGCACGCGGTTGCCCAGCTGGGCCAGCACGGTTTCCGGCACGTCCAGCGGGTTCTGCGTCACGAAGTAAACGCCCACGCCCTTGGAGCGGATGAGGCGGACGACCTGTTCCACGCGCTCCACCAGCACGCGGGGTGCATCGTTAAACAGCAGATGCGCCTCGTCGAAGAAGAAGACGAGCTTCGGCTTGGTGGGATCGCCCACCTCAGGGAGCTCTTCGAAGAGTTCGGAGAGCATCCACAGCAGGAAGGTGCCGTAAAGGCGCGGATTCATCATCAGCTTGTCGGCGGCCAGAACCGAAATCGTGCCGCGACCATCGCTGGTGGTGCGCATGATATCGGAAATCTTCAGCGCCGGTTCGCCGAAGAAGTGTTCCGCACCCTGCTGTTCCAGCACCAGCAGCCCGCGTTGCAGCGAGCCGACCGAGGATTTGGAAATCAGGCCGAACTGGTTGGAAAGCTCCGACGCATGTTCACCCATGTAGTTGAGCAGCGCCTGCAAATCCTTGAGATCCAGCAGCGGCAGACCACCCTGATCGGCAATCTTGAAGGCGATGTTCAGCACGCCTTCCTGCGCTTCCGATGCATCCATCAGGCGCGCCAGCAGAAGCGGTCCCATTTCAGCAATAGTGGCGCGCACGCGGTGGCCTTTTTCGCCGTACAAGTCCCAGAAAATGACCGGAAACTGCTCGAAGGCGAGATCGGTAAAGCCGATCTGCTCGGCGCGTTTCGTCACCCAGTCCTTGGCCTCACCCTTGGCCGCAATACCGGAGAGGTCGCCCTTCACGTCGGCGCAGAACACCGGCACGCCCGCCTTGGCAAAGCCTTCCGCCAGCACCTGAAGCGACACGGTTTTACCCGTGCCGGTGGCGCCGGTGATGAGGCCGTGGCGGTTGCCGAATCTCAAGTCCAGATATTCGCCCTTGTTGAGGGTGTCGTCGGGATTGCGGCTCGTTCCGATATAAAGCTTTCCGTCCTGCAGCATCTGGCGATCCCTCCGGTATAGCGGGCAATGGCTGCCCTTTATCCATTCTTTGCAATATACTTATAGGAACTGTTTCCGGCCTCAACAACTGTTTGATAAGGTTGCGGGCAAGGCAGCGAAAAACGGGGGTAAGAGGCAAGGCACGGCCTTGAGTCTGTCTGTCAATTGTTTTACGTTGACGTGAACGTCATTTTCGCATCCAGGAGGAATATATGAGCGAAATCGTCACCCAGGTCGCCGATAGAGTGGGCATTGCGCCTGATCAGGCGGAAAAAGCTCTCGGCATGATGCTGGGTTTCCTTCAGCGCGAGGCCGATGATGCGCCGGTTGCCAAGATGATCGAATCCATTCCCGGTGCACCGGAACTGGTGGCCCGTTTCAACGGCGAAGGCCAGGGCGGCGGCGGTCTGCTGGGCGGTCTGATGAGCGCCATCGGCGGCGGCGGCATCATGGGTCTCGGCCAGCAGCTGATGAGCCAGGGCCTCGGCATGGGCGAAATTTCCGCTCTCGCCAAGGCAACGATTTCGATTGCCCGGGAACATGCAGGCGACGAAACCGTGGATCAGGTCATCGCTTCAGTTCCAGGTCTCAGCCAGTTCGCTTAATCGGATGGATCTATCGTGCATCCTTAAAGGGTGCACGATAAATAGGTCCCTCATTCCTGTCCTTGTGACAGGAATGCGTGCAGAGAGCGTGGCAGTCGTTCTGAACTCATTTCAGGCGCGGAGGGTGTTCGCTGAACGCTTTCCGCGCCTTTTCTATGTCCGCATGGTGCGTTTCGGCCCATATCCACACGCCACAAAATGCAGCGCCGAGGCTCTTGCCCAACGGTGTCAGGCTGTAATCCACATGCGGCGGAATGACCGGGTGGATGACACGCTTCACCAGCCCGTCACACTCCATCTGCCGCAGCGTTTTCGTCAGCATCTTCTGGCTGATGCCGCTGACATGGTGGCCGATCTGCGTGAAGCGCAGCGTGCCGTGCTCTTCCAGAACCTCCAGAATCAGCATCGTCCACTTGTCTGCCACCTTGGCGATGATGTCGCGCACCAGCGCCTCGATGACCGGATCGGTCTCATCAGGCGGAGGTGACTTGCGCTTTTCCTCTATGATGTCATCGGCCAGATGCCTTTTCATGCCGACACTCTCCTTCGGGTAAGTATAAATCTTTCGGGTGCCTACTACCCATGGGAGAGCAATCTATCTACCTTTTGTCCCAGTAACAAGGAAGGACATTCCCATGAACGTCACAGGCAACACCATCCTCATCACCGGCGGCGGCTCCGGCATTGGCCGGGCGCTGGCGGAAGCATTTCACGCGCTTGGCAACAAGGTCATCATCTCCGGTCGCCGCGCTGAGGTGTTGAAGGAGGTCTCGGCCGCCAATCCGGGCATGGCATGGGCCACGATGGATGCGACCGATGCGGCAGGCATCAAGGCTTTCGCGGATAAGCTTATCGCCGACCACCCCGATCTCAATGCCGTTATCAACAATGCCGGCATTATGAAGAACGAGGATATCAAGTCAGCACCCGATTATCTTGATATCGCCGAGGAAACCATCGCCACCAATCTCCTCGCGCCCATTCGCCTGACGGCGGCGCTGCTGCCGCATTTCCTGACGAAGCCGAAGGCCGCGGTGCTGACAGTCTCATCCGGTCTCGCCTTCGTGCCCATGGTGGCCACACCCACCTACAGCGCCACCAAATCCGCCATCCATGCATATTCCATGGCCATCCGCGAGCAGCTCAAGGGCACTTCGGTCGATGTCATCGAGATCATTCCACCCTATGTGCAAACCACATTGCAGGGCGACCACCAAGCCACCGACGAACGCGCCATGCCGCTCGATGCCTATATTGCCGAAGTCATGGACATCCTGATCAACCAGCCGGAAGCAACGGAGGTGGTGGTAGAGCGCTGCAAGCCGCTGCGTTTTGCCGCGCAGAACGGCAATTTTGATCAGGTGTTTGGCATGGTGAATGGGTTGCATTCTTGAGATGGTGAGGGCGGCGAATAGGTCGTCCCTTGAGAACACCGTCACCCCGGCCTTGAGCCGGGGTCCAGCCAACCCAAGTCCTTGGGTTGGAAAACTCTTTGACCTGACAGACGTCAGGTCGCTGGATTCCGGCTCAAGGCCGGAATGACGGAGAGTATTGGGCAGCTGTTGCCGTTAAGCCATCGACTAGCGCAGAACTACTTATCCCATTCCGGCGCCAGATGACCCGGATTGACGATCCGGCCATCCGCCTTCGCCAGTGCAAAAATTGCCTGCATCTCATCACTGGACAGTTCAAAATCAAAGATGTCGTAGTTCTCCTTCAACCGGCTTTCCGTCGCCGTCTTGGAAAGTGCGATGACATCAGGCTGCTGCACGGCCCAGCGCAGCGCGACCTGCGCGGCGGTCTTGCCGTGTTTTGCACCGATGTCCTTCAGCACCGCATCGTGCGGCACCTTGCCGTCAGCCATCAGGTAGTAGGCGGTGATAGAGACACCATGTCTGCGGGCGGCTTCGATGACCTTGGTCTGGTCGAGATAGGGGTGATACTCGATCTGGTTATTGGCAATCGGCACGTCGGAAAGCTTCACGGCTTCTTCCGTCAACGCGACGTTGAAGTTGGAAATACCGATGTTGCGGACCTTTCCGGCCTTGTGGACTTCGTTCAGCGCGCCGATGCGCTCGGATAGCGGCACATCGCTTTTTGGCCAGTGCAGCAGAAGAAGATCGACATAATCGGTCTTAAGCTTGGTCAGGCTTTCATCCACGGATTTTATGAAGTCGGCGTGTTTGTACTGATCGACCCAGACCTTTGTCGTGAGGAAGATATCGCCACGCGCAATGCCAGAATTGGCTATGACTTCACCCACGGAAGCCTCGTTCTTGTAAATCTGCGCAGTATCGACATGGCGAAAGCCGAGCTTCAGAGCTTCCGGCAGAATGCGATGGACGTCTGCATCAGGCATGCGGAATGTGCCGAAGCCGAGAGCGGGAATATTTGCGCCATTGGCGTTCACTGTGTGCATGGTTTTCTCCATTTTGGGAGTGGGCCCCGCGAAGATGCGGGGCGGGAATGGTATAGGGATAAGTGTGTCGGCAGCGGTTTGGTTCAAGCCGCGTGGGAGAGATTTGTCTGACGACGGTCGAGCGAGCTGCTTAAAATCGTCAGGCCAAGTGCGCCTGCGACCAGAATGGCACCCACCCACGGCGTTGCGCCAAGACCGAGCGATGAGGCGACAACGATGCCGCCGATCCAGGCGCCAACGGCGATTCCGAGATTGAAGGCCGCGATGTTGAGAGCTGAAGCCACATCCACCGCACCGGGGCGGAAACGCTTGGCCAGTTGCACCACATAAAGCTGCAAGCCTGGCACGCTGGCAAAAGACAGGAAGCCGAGAGCAACGAGCGTCACCAGAGCGGCAGGTGCAGACGGTGCGGTGAAGGTGAAAAGAACAAGCACGAGAGCCTGAAAGGCAAACAGCCATGCCAGCGCCTTGACCGGATCGCGGTCGGCAATACGGCCGCCGCCCAGATTGCCTGCGGCAATGGCGAGACCATAGAGTACGAGTACGAGGCTGACCGTGCTTTCCGCAAAGCCGGTGATGTCCTGCAAAATGGAGGCGAGGAAGGTGAAGGTGACGAAGGTGCCGCCGTAACCGAGAGCCGTCATGCCAAAGACGATCAGCAGCCGTCCGGAACCCAGAACCCGAATTTGATCCATGATGCTGGCGGCAGGTGCTTTCTTGAGATTATCAGGCAGCAGCGCTGCGATACCCAGTAAGGCGATGACGCCAAGTGCAGCAACGGCCCAGAATGTTGCGCGCCAGCCCAAGGTCTGGCCGATCAGCGTTCCCAGCGGTACGCCTGTGACGATGGCAACCGTCAGGCCCATGAACATCATGGCAATGGCCGAGGCACGGCGGTTTTCCGGCACCAGATCGGCGGCAATGGTTGCACCGACGGAAAAGAAGACGCCATGCGCAAAGGCCGAGATGACGCGCGCCACCAGCAGCATTTCATAGCTGGGGCTCAGCGCAGCAGCGGTGTTGCCGATGATGAAGAGCGCCATGAGGCCCAGCAGGAGGGGCTTGCGGTTTATGCCACCAGTCAGTGCGGTAATGACAGGGGCGCCGAAGGTGACGCCGAGCGCATAGACCGAAACGATGAGGCCTGCCAGAGGCAGGGTAATGTGAAGATCGTTTGCCACGGTGGGCAAAAGTCCGACGATGACGAATTCGGTGGTGCCGATCGCATAGGCCGCAATCGTCAATGCAAAGAGAGCCAGTGGCATGGTCGTGTCTTTTCTGCCCGGTGAACGGGCGATGGAGCTGAACGATGTGTTGGCATCAGATATCGGCTCAAACCACTTGTTTGATAATCCCGATTAATCGATAATCATCTGTGAAATGAAATCACAGGTGATGAATGGACAATCGCGCCGGAGAAATGGAAGTTTTTGCGCTGGCTGCCGATTTGAAAAGTTTCTCGGCGGCGGGTCGGCGGCTGAAAATGTCGCCGTCCGCCGTCAGCAAGCTGGTGTCACGGGTGGAGGAGCGGCTGGGCACACGCCTGCTGGTGCGCTCCACGCGCACGCTGGAACTCACGCCGGAAGGCGAGATGTATCTGCGCCGCGCCCGCCGCATCCTGAAAGACATCGAAGAGACAGAGGAGCTTGTCGCGGGTGGGCGGGAGGAGGCGCAGGGGCTTTTGCGGGTCAATTCGTCGGTTGGCTTTGGCGAGCGTTGCATTCTGCCTCTGCTGGGGGAATTTGCCGACAATCATCCCAAAGTGCGTCTCGATCTGACGTTGACGGATGGTGTGATCGATCTGATCGGAGAACGAACCGATATCGCCATCCGTGTCGGCCCCATGCGGGACTCGTCGCTGATGGCGCGCCGCCTTTATTCCAGCCGAAGGGTGATCGTCGCGTCGCCGGAGTACCTGAAGAAGCGCGGCACGCCACGCACGCCCACAGATCTGGAGCAGCACAATTGCATCGGCTTCAACTTCAAGCCCAGCCTCGACGAATGGCCGTTTCGCGACCCTGCAACCGGGACGGCTTACAGCAGAACCGTGACCGGCAGCATTCAGGTGTCGAGTGGCTCCATCAAGCGGCAATTGTGCCTGCTGGGTGTCGGCATTGGCCGCATTGGCGAATTTCATGTTCGCCCCGATATCGAGGCCGGAAGGCTGGTACCGATACTGGAAGACCATAATGGCGGCGACATCGAGCTGGTTCACGCCGTCTACGCCGGACACGAGCATCTTGCTGCCCGCATCCGCGCTTTCATAGACTTCCTCGTCCAACGGATCGAGTAAAATGCTTCAGCTCGTCAAACGCGGAGAGGTGATGATGCGCTTGAACAGGGCGGACATGGCGTCGCTGATGCCTTCCGTCGGGCTGACTTCGAAGTAGAGGCCGGGGGAGGCGCATTCCTGCATCTTGGAGCCGATCTGCGATTGGAATGGGCTGATCCAGGTGTTGTACCAGTCGTTCGTGGGCAAGGGCAGGTAGGTGGTGTAGAGAACTGCGATGCGGTAGCCCTTGTTTTTCAATGCTGTGCAAAGTTTGGTGTCGATGGGTTCCTGACAGCGCCCGCCGTTCAGCTTCTTGGTGCAGCCTGTCGGCTTGTAGCTGTCGCCGACGCCGTCGGAGACGAAGAACACGACCTTGTCGGGTGTGGCGGAGCTGGCGCCGTTGCCGGGCTTGCCGATCTTGTCGGCAATCTGCGTCATCGCCCGGTCGAAATCCGTCATCTGGTCGTTGTTATAGCCCTGAGAGGGAATGGACATGAGGTCGATATCCGCCGCCTTCTTTTTGGCATTGGCAAGATCGGCGCTCAGTGGTGAAACTTCCAGAAGCTTGGTGTCTTCGGCCTTTTCACCAAAGGTATAGACCGCCATTCGATATTGGTTGACGTTCTTTCTGGTCGCGACGGCAGTGTCCATCAGACTGGCGGTAGCCTTGGCCACGACGTTGATGCGCGTCGTCACGCCCAGTTTCTTGGCCTTGAAGTAATAGCTGTTCTGGTCGGCCACGCCGTCTTTGACGATGTGACAGGCAAAAGCGCATTTGTCGCTGGTATTTGCCACCAACGTCGCAACGTCGGATGGCGTTGCGCCCACGCCCATGGAAGGGGTATTGTCCAGCAGGAGATAAAAGTCGCTGAAC
This sequence comes from Rhizobium sp. Leaf262, assembly GCF_001422245.1. GTDB lineage: Bacteria > Pseudomonadota > Alphaproteobacteria > Rhizobiales > Rhizobiaceae > Agrobacterium. The sequence goes on along the minus strand of NZ_LMMM01000007.1, from coordinate 71,283 downwards.
ATTTCCGTTTCGTATTTCGCCGTCGCCTTGCCGGAGACGGTGACGAACTGCTTGCCCAGAATGCGCGTCAGCGACGTGTTGACGGTCGCCTGAAAGGCGACGGCGGCCTGCACCACATTCCCGACCTTCTCCACCGACACATCGACGGATTCGACCTCGAAGTCGTTGCGGCCCACGGCATCGCTTTTGAAGAAGTTCATGGCTTCATCATCGGGAAGAACGATCGCGCCATCGCCGGACATTTTTCTGGCTGCTTCCACATGTGCGGACATTTTTGCGACCGCAGACAGCACGGCGGCATCGGCTGCCTGCTGCAGATCGGCCTTGACCTCCATGGCCTGGCTGATATCCAGAGCAACCCCGGCCGCGCCGAAAATGGGCACAACCATGAGTGCGGTAAGAATACCGAAGTTACCTGATTTATCTTGCCAGAAATTTCGCACGTTCTACCCCAGCGTTCGAATTTTTCGCAAGCATAGCCGGGTATAATTGAAAACTGGTTTCCTAAAATAACTAACGGCTGGTGAAAATATTGCATTAATACATTGATATTTATGTATTATATGATGCTTTTAAAGTTTTGTGGCAATAGCAACGGCGACGCAAGGAAACATCGTGTCACGCTCCCAGCGTCTTTTAGACCTTCTTCAATTGCTGCGAACCCATCGCAGGCCCGTCAGTGGCGCGGAACTGGCGAGCCAGACCGGCATCAGCCTGCGCACGCTCTATCGCGATATCGCAACCTTGCAGTCGCAGGGCGCCAATATCGAGGGGGAGGCGGGTGTGGGCTACGTGCTGCGGCCCGGCTATCTGCTGCCGCCGCTGATGTTCAGCGAGGCCGAAATCGAGGCGCTCGTGCTCGGCTCACGCTGGGTGGCAGGCAGGGCGGATGGCCCGATGGCTGTCGCGGCGCAGGCGGCGCTGGCAAAGATCGCCGCCGTCCTGCCGGAAGAACTGGGCGAGGAACTGGAAAACTCCACGCTTCTGATTGGCCCCGGCAAGGTGCTGGACATGGCGCATGTCGATCTCGGCATCCTGCGGTCGACCATCCGCGGCCAGCTCAAGGCGCGCATCGATTATGCCGATGAAAGCGGGCAGAGCACGCAGCGAATGGTATGGCCTTTTGCACTGGCATTTTTCGATCAGGTCCGGGTGCTGCTGGCATGGTGCGAACTGCGCCAGGATTTCCGCAGCTTCCGTGCGGACCGCATCACGGCCTTCGAGCCCGGCTCTACACGATATCCCCGCAATCGCCAGTCGCTTCTGCGCGAATGGCGCGCCCGCCAGCAAAAGACTACTGACAGAAACTGACAGTCGCTCGGTGCACGTTCGCTCCATCGTCACAAGGAGACAGAACGATGAACCACCCGAACTTCACAATCCTCTTCGTAGAAAATCCGGTCGAAAGCACCGCCTTTTATCGCGACCTGTTCGGCGTCGCGCCGGTCGAAGCGTCACCGACTTTTTCCCTTTTCATCCTGCAGGGTGGCCTGAAATTCGGCATCTGGTCACGCTACATGGCAGAACCCGCCGTCACCGTGACCGGCGGCGGGACGGAAGTGGTCTTTCAGGTCGCGTCAGACGGTGACGTCGATGCACACCATCAGGAATGGAAGGCGAAGGGGATGACCATCCTGCAAGAACCGGCCACGATGGACTTCGGTTATACCTTCGCAGCCGCAGATCCCGATGGGCACCGCCTGCGCGTCTACGCATTCCACGGCTAGCGCTTGACCGCCACGATGAACAGTCGTGGAAACCGCAGCAACCGCCGCCCGTCTGCCATGGGTGGATAGGCGGCGTCGATGCGCGACAGGTAGTCGGCGAGAAAGGCTTCCTGGTTCTCCGCGCCCGCGGCTTCTAGATAGGGTCGAAGCCCGGTGCCTTTCACCCATTCCACGATGGCCTGCGCATTTTGCATGGGGTGATTATAGATGCTGTGCCAGACATCGACACGCGCCGATTTCGGCGAAAGCCTGTCGATATAGTCTGCCGGTGATGGCAGGGGACGCCGCCGCAGCCTGCCATCCTCGAACGCCGTCCGCCACGGGCCGGATGCTCCTGTTTCCTGCATCAGCAGATGCGTCGGCTCGTTGAGATTATCGGGCATCTGCACGGCCAGCACGCCGCCGGGCTTGAGGTCGTCCATCAGCGAGACGAGAATGTCGGGATGGTTGGGCAGCCACTGAAAGACGGCGTTGGCATAAAACAGATCGGCCTTTTCCCGTGGTCGCCAGGTGGCGAGATCGGCCTTGATGAATTCGGTATTGGGCAGTCTCAGGCGGGCCTTTTCCAGCATGTCGGCATCGCTGTCGACGCCGGTGATGACATTGACGCCGAAACGCTCGGCCAGAAGCTCGGTGGAGTTGCCGGGGCCGCAGCCCAGATCATATCCCGTTATCAACCGCTCCAGCGGCACCTGCGCCAGCAGATCGCTGGCGGGACGTGTACGTTCATCTTCGAATTTGAGATATTGTTGCGCGGACCAAGCCATCTCGCACTCCTTTTGCAGGCAATCAACATCGCATGTGATTGTGACCGAAGACAGATATGGGTCATCAAAAAACGTGATGAGTTCATGCATGTGCGTGGTGAAATAGCGCAATAAATTCCAAGAATTGAACCTCTTTGCTGTAACTTTCCGTCAATTTTGATGATTGACGCCATTAAGTCTTGACGCATAAGCCTGGGAGGCATTCATTCCCCTGCAAAACAGTCAAGGAGAATGTCATGTCCGTCGATACAGCACCTCGCTCCCCCACCTGGACCTATGTCGATGGCCAGTGGTTGCCGGGTAATCCGCCGCTGATTGGGCCGACATCGCATGCCATGTGGCTCGCCTCCACCGTGTTCGATGGTGCCCGTTCCTTCAACGGCCTCGCACCGGATCTCGATCTGCATTGCCAGCGCGTCAACCGCTCCGCCGTCAATATGGGTCTGAAGCCCACCATGACGCCCGAAGAAATCGAGCAACTGGCGCTGGAAGGGGTGACCAAGTTCGACGGCAACACCGCCATCTATATCAAGCCGATGTATTGGGCCGAACACGGTGCCCCCGGCAGCGTCGTGGCACCGGATGCCGCCTCCACCCGCTTTGCCCTGTGCCTGTTCGAAGCGCCGATGGATGCGGGCGCACCCGTTACGCTCACCGTCTCATCGCTGCGCCGCCCATCGCCGGAAACGGCCATGACGGATGCCAAGGCGGGCAGCCTCTACCCCAACAGCGGTCGGGCCATTCTGGAAGCGCGTTCGCGCGGGTTCAGCGGCGCGCTGATGCTGGACATGAACGGCAACGTCGCCGAGACATCCTCCGCCAACGTCTTCATGGTCAAGGATGGCGTGGTTTTCACGCCGGTCCCGAACCGCACCTTCCTCGCCGGCATCACCCGCGCTCGCGTCATGATGCTGCTGCGGCAGGCCGGTTTCGACGTGCGCGAGGCAACGCTGTCCGTGCAGGATTTCCGCGAGGCGGACGAGATTTTCTGCTCCGGCAACTATTCCAAGGTCTCACCGGTGACGAAGCTGGACGAGCGTGAGTTGCAGGCCGGTCCTGTCGCCCGCAAGGCGCTGGATCTATATATGGAATGGGCGGCCTCCGCGAACGTTGAGGCGGAGTGAACACCGGATCACTCGGTGCTTTGTTTTGAGTTTGAATACAGCAGCCGCGCGTATGGTCGCGTGGTAGACGGTGTAATCGAAACCTTAGACTGATATTTGATAGGTTCACGTTTTAGGGGCTAGACGATGGGCGGCATAAACTGGGAGATCGTGTCAGCATTAGCAAATGTCGTAATGGCCATGACTGCGGTAATCGCCGCGTGGTATGGCTTACGTCAGTACCGTGCCTCTCTGCGAATTCAAGAACTAGAGCAGATCGACAACATCTATAGGTCTGGCATCGATGTCGTGACCAATAATCCCCCAAAAGAATGGGACTTCGCATCTATGAAGCGGGTGATAGATCACCTTGAACTTCAGGAGAGACGCATCGCTTATGGTCTTATCAGCGCCCGAGCGTTGGAGTTCTATCGTGATGCAGCCTCGATCAATGGCGATTTTGTTGACATACCTGCCGATAACCTAAAACTCATCAGGTCAATCTTGCAGGCTGATCTGAGAGGATACCGCCACCTTATTGCTTCATTACAAAAAAATCAGAAAACGGCTTATATCGTAGACTGGTGACAGTCCCTAAACTTGAGCGCGTTCTACCCCCTTCACCGTTTCAAGATGGTGTGCAGATCCATCCCAATTTCGTAGCTTATTGCACCAACACCCCACGCGCCGCATCCACCACGGCCTGCGTCAGCGGCTTCAGTTTGTCGGCGGCCAGCCGGTTGACCTGCCAGTAGAGCGGTATGTCGAGCGGGGTATCCGCCACCAGTTCCACCAGTCTTCCCGAGGCCAGATGCGGGGCGGCCAGCGCGTGCGGGTTCATGCCCCAGCCCATGCCCAAAAGGGCTGCATCCACGAAGCTTTGCGTGGAAGGCAGCCAGTGGGTGGGGTGCACCACCGGCGCACCGAAAACCTTCGACACCCATTGATGTTGCAGCCGGTCCTTCTGGTTGAAGGTCAGTGCTGGCGCCTGCGCAAGCCGGGCTTCCGTCACCCCGCCGGTAAAATAGCGGGTCATGAATTGCGGACTGGCTGTGGCGTGGTAGCGTAACGACCCGAGCGGCGTCACCCGGCATCCCTGCACCGGCTTGTCGAGGCTGGTTACGGCGGCCAGGACCCGGCCGCGTTGCAGCCAGTCTGCGGTGTGGTCCTGATCGTCCACCGCGATATTCAGCAGATAGTTCAGCTCCGTGGCGAAGCCGGAAATGGCATTCAGAAACCAGGTGCCGAGACTATCGGCATTGGTGGCGATGTGGAGGGTTACCTGCTGCCCCTGCTGGTCCGGTGACAGCAAAGCGGGCAATTGTCCGAAAAGCTCGGTTTCCAGCATGCCCACATGCTCCATGTGACGGCACACCCACTCGCCTTTTTCGGTCGCCGTGCAGGGGCTGCCGCGCAGAATGAGGACGGCACCCAGCCGCTCCTCCAGTTGCTTGACCCTTTGCGAAATCGCAGAGGGCGTCACATGCAGCGCCTGCGCGGCGCGCTCGAAACTGCCTGTCTGTACCACCATCGCCACTGCCCGCAGCGCCGCATAATCCAGCATGTTGAAATTAGCCTGTCTTAATCAAGGTAAGCAGCCTTAACTGGATTAAGTCTCTTTCGCCACCTATTGGGAGAATGGAAAGAGGGTGAGGGATGGATTTTTCGACATATATGACAGGCCTGACGATGGGGCTGACACTGATCGTGGCCATTGGCGCGCAGAACGCCTTCGTGCTGCGACAGGGGCTGCGCGGAGAACATGTTTTCGCGGTGGTGCTGACATGCGCTCTCTCCGACGCCGTCCTTATCACCGTTGGGGTCACCGCCTTCCGGCATGTCACCGCAATTCTGCCCGCGCTGGAACCGGCCATGCGCTATGCCGGTGCGGCCTTTCTGTTCTGGTACGGCGCAAAAAGCCTGCAATCGGCGCTGGGTCCGGCCAATGCGCTCGTCGCCGCATCCGGCACCGGCGCCGCGCTGTCGACGACGCTTGCCACATGCCTTGCGCTGACATGGCTCAACCCGCATGTCTACCTCGATACAGTCGTGCTTCTGGGTACGATTTCCACGCAGTTTCCCGGCTCGCAACAGGCTTTCTGGGCGGGTGCGGTCACGTCTTCGTTCCTGTTCTTCTTCTCACTGGGCTACGGCGCGCGCTGGCTGCGACCCGTCTTCGCCAACCCGCAGGCGTGGCGAATTTTGGAGGGCGTCATTGCGCTCACCATGTGGCTGATCGCCATCAAGCTTTTGACGGGTGGCTGAAACGTAATGCCATCAGCAAATCCATTTGTCTTTCGACAGGCGCTCATGCCAATCTGCATCCAGCCTCAATGCATTCAGGACTGCCCGCAATGACCTCCCCCGAAAAACCCGCCGTGACGATCCGCCCCTGTGAAGAGGCCGACATGGAAACCATCACGGACATCTATCGCCACGCCGTGCTGTATGGCAGTGCCAGTTTCGAGATCGAGCCGCCATCGGTCGAAACGATGCGTGAGCGCAGACAGGTGCTGCTATCGGGTGGCTTTCCCTATATCGTGGCCGAGGTCGAGGGCACGGTTGCGGGCTATGCCTATGCCGGACCGCATCGCGCCCGCCCGGCCTATGGCGCGACGGTGGAGGATTCGATTTATGTCGATCCCAACCGCAAAGGCCTCGGCATCGGCAAGACATTGCTGCTCGCCCTCATCGACGACGCTACAGCCAAGGGCTTCCGGCAAATGGTGGCGGTGGTCGGCGATTCCGACAATGCCGCCTCCGTCGGCGTCCACCGCGCCGCCGGTTTCGACATGGTCGGCACGCTGAAATCCGTCGGCTGGAAACATAACCGCTGGCTGGACATCGTGCTGATGCAACGCCCGTTGGGCGAGGCGGATACCACGCCGCGTTTCTAGACTCGATCGAGTTGGATACAAGACGCTAGCGTCATACGGTAGCACTTGACTGAAGAATTTTCAGCGCGTTACTCATCAGTATTAAAGCTGGGGGTGATAATGATACTGACTAGGATTGGTCTCGCAGGGGCTTGGCTGGTTTTGATTTCGGGCGGCTTGCGGTTGGTGATTGCGTTTTATGTCGCCTCGTTGGATGATTTAGCTCAAGCCGCGATGCTGAAAGCGCAGTACCTCGGATCAAGGCAAATCGGCGAAATAATCGATAGAACGACGATTGTTATGGTGTGCGCCATAGCGCTAGGAATTCTTGCAGAGATTAGTAGATCCATCCATCGCAAGGGATGAATGGCGAGACAGCTGCGCTGCAGAACAGATGACTGCTCTCAGTTATACCCATCTCGTACAAAATGGGGCGGGTCTTTCGGCGCCGCCCCTTTTATTTTTGCGCTTTAGTTCCGCAGAGTAACTTCGACGTCAAGTATTGATTATCAGGGCTTGGTCGAGCCCGGTAGTTCCACCTTCACCGTGTCGCCCGACAGTTCGCTGCCAAGTTCCACCGCCTTGGTTTTCTTGTCGTAGACGCAGATGTGGCTGATCGTCGTGGCGGTTCCCTTCGCCTTGCCTGTCAGGATTGCAAGCCCATAGTTCTCACTGCCGGTTGGATCGACCACAGCTTTTGCGTCCATGATCATGTCCTTGGACGCGTCGAGACACTTGGCCTGAACATCGGCGGCAAATTCCTGCCAGGCGCTGTCCGAGGAGGCTGCGGCGGGTAGGGCGATGAGGCTTGTCAGCGCCACGGCCAGAAGCTGTCGTTTCATGGTCATACTCCTTTTCTATGCTTCGCCCTGAAGCGAACGGATTTTCTTGTTTCGGTACGGCAGCGTCGGGTTGAAAAGTGTTTTCCGCAGGGCATGAGGCGAATTTTCCCTTTTGCCGGAACAATTTGATATTTCACAGGTTGCCTCGGATGACGTCCGCTCTTATGGTCCGGGCACACGGTTTCAAGGAGCGGTCACGCCGCTGCAACAAGGAGTAAAACCATGGCTTTTGAACTTCCAGAATTGCCTTACGACTACGACGCGCTTGCGCCTTACATGTCGCGCGAAACGCTCGAGTTTCACCACGACAAGCACCACAAGGCCTATGTGGACAACGGCAACAAGCTTGCCGCCGAAGCCGGTCTCGCAGATCTTTCGCTGGAAGAAGTGGTCAAGAAGTCCTTCGGCACCAATGCTGGCCTGTTCAACAACGCTGCCCAGCACTACAACCACGTCCATTTCTGGAAGTGGATGAAGAAGGACGGCGGCGGCAACAAGCTGCCCGGCAAGCTGGAGCAGGCTTTCGCGTCTGACCTCGGCGGCTACGACAAGTTCAAGGCAGACTTCATCGCTGCCGGTACGACACAGTTCGGCTCCGGCTGGGCATGGCTGTCCGTCAAGAACGGCAAGCTGGAAATCTCCAAGACACCAAACGGCGAAAACCCGCTGGTTCACGGCGCAGACCCGATCCTCGGTGTCGACGTATGGGAACACTCCTACTACATCGACTACCGCAACCTGCGTCCGAAGTACCTCGAAGCCTTCGTCGATAATCTCATCAACTGGGATTACGTTCTGGAGCGTTACGAAGCCGCTTCCAAGTAAGGTCTGCCTTACGGAATTCTGCAAACACCCGGCCTCAGTGCCGGGTGTTTTCGTTCTGTCATATGCGTGTCATTCGCCCGGCCTATGCGGGGGCATCATGACAGACACATCCGCACCGCTCTTCTCCTTCGGCATCGTCGCCGATCCCCAATATGCCGATATCGCGCCGCGCCCGGACATGGGCCGTTATTACGCGGAAAGCCCGCGCAAGCTGGCGGAAGCCATTGATGTGTTCAACGCCCATGACCTTGCCTTCGTCGTCACGCTGGGCGATATCATCGATCGCGGTTGGGAGAATTTCGATGCGATTTTGGGCTGTTATGACAGGCTCAGCCACCGCTCGGTTCTCTTGCCCGGCAACCATGACTTTGCCGTCGCGCCGGAATATCTGAGCCAAATCCACGCACGCCTTGGCATGCCGTCGCCATGGTATGATTTTTCCATCGGCCATTTCCGCTTCGTGGTGCTGGATGGCAATGACGTCAGCCTGTTTGCCCCGCCACCCGGCGACCCGCGCCGGGCGCTGGCCGAGAAGAGACTGGCCGGTCTGCAGGAAGCCGGTGCCACCAACGCGCAGGACTGGAACGCTTCTTTCAGCGACGAGCAATTGCACTGGCTGGCAAAAACGCTGGATGCAGCCGATGCGGCGCTCGAACACGCCATTCTGTTTTGCCACTATCCGCTCTATCCCGAAAATTCGCACAATATGTGGGACGCGCCTGATGTGCTGAACCTGCTGGCCGCGCATCCAAGCGCCAGGGCCTGGTTCTGCGGCCATAACCACACCGGCAATTACGGGCAGTTGGGACATACGCATTTTCTCAACTTCAAGGGCATGGTGGATACGCTAAGCGAAAACACTTTCGCGATTGCCGATCTCTATGCAAATCGCATCGAGATTCGCGGATTTGGCCGCGAAGACAGCCGCACGCTCACGCTGTGAACGCCTCATCTTACGACATGTTCGGTGCCACACGTTGTTGCGCTGGCAGGCGAAAACGCATCGCCAGCGAGATGATTTCACCACACATATTCATTTGATATTCCCCGGAAAACCGGATGATTTGGCGCGATATGGCGGACCAATCATTTCGCGACGGTTATATTTTCAGGAATACTCACGATGACTTACACCGAAAATCTCTGGCTTTATTTCTCGCTCCTGTTCGGCATCATCATCCTGCCGGGCATCGACATGCTTCTCGTCCTGGCAAGCTCGCTGACCGGAGGCCGAAAGGCAGGACTTGCCGCCACATCCGGCATCATGGCGGGCGGGGTCGTGCATTCGCTGTATGGTGCTGTCGGCGTCGGGCTTCTTGCCAGCCTCATGCCCATGCTGTTCACGCCGCTGATGATCTTCGGTGCCGCCTATATGGTCTGGGTCGGCATCGGCCTCATGCGCAGTTCCATCGTGGTGGAGGGGGATGAGGTGAGCGCCAGCGCCTCGGCCCGCCGGGCGTTCCGGCGCGGTATCGTGACATGCCTGTCCAACCCCAAGGCCTATCTTTTCATGATGGCCGTCTACCCGCAATTCCTAAAGCCGATCTACGGCCCGGTCTGGATACAGGGCATCATCATGGGGCTGATGACGGCGGGGACCCAACTTGCGGTCTATGGCACACTGGCGCTGACTGCGGGCAAGAGCCGTGATTTGCTGGTGTCTTCACCGCACATTACCATTCTCATTGGTCGCGCTGCGGGTTTGCTGCTGGTTGTCATCGCCGGTTTCACCCTGTGGGAGGCGATTTCCAGCCGGTGATATGCGCCTGATAACGCTTCAAAAAATCACCGGAATGTGACTTCTTTTTGCCATGGGAAGCGGGCATCTTCGTTTCGCCAATAGCATAGCTTCGGCGCACAGGCTCGGCTGTGCCTTGGCACGGTATTTTAGATCAATTGATAACATCCACCCCGCAGCATGCGGACCCCAGGAGAGAGACGATGAAGCTTAGAACCATTGCCGCATCCATTATGATCGGCTGTCTTTGCGCCGGTGCGGTTTCCGCAGCCGGCGAGGTCGAAAAGCGCGAAGGGCTGATGAAGGGCATCGGCGGGGCCATGGGCGCACTGGGTGCCATCGCCAAGGGTGAAAAGCCTTATGATGCAGATGCCGTCAAGACGGCTGTCACCACCATCAGCACCAACGCCAAGGCTTTCCCGGACCAGTTCCCGGCAGGCTCTGAAGGCGGCGCAGCATCGCCTGCCATCTGGCAGAACTTCGCGGACTTCAAGACGAAATCCGAAAAGCTCGGCACGGATGCCGATGCGGTTCTGGCGCAATTGCCGACGGATCAGGCCAGCGTCGGCGCAGCCCTCAAGACGCTGGGTGCCGATTGCAGCAGCTGCCACCAGACATACCGTCTGAAGAAGTAATCTGTCATCGCCAAGGTCCGCCATTCAACCGGCGGGCCTTTTTGCATTTTGAATTTTGATTGAATCGGAGAAGGCGATGGCTTCCATCTGGGCGAAGCTGGCGGGTGGCGCCGTTGTTGCGGGCGTTGCCGGGTTCGGCATTTTCATGTGGGTCACCGCGCCTCAGCGCCAGCCACCGAGCCATTGGGCCAATCTGGGTGAGCCCAATCTCGCAAACGGTGAAACCCTGTTCTGGGCAGGCGGCTGCGCCAGTTGTCACGCCGCCCCGGATGCCAGCGGCGATGGGCTGAAGACGCTGTCCGGCGGGCAGGCGCTGCCAAGCCCCTTCGGCACCTTCCATATGCCCAACATCTCGCCCGATCCGCAACACGGCATCGGCAGCTGGACGGTGGCACAGTTCGGCGATGCCATGACGCGGGGCGTGGGTAAGGACGGCGAGCATCTCTACCCATCCTTCCCCTATAATTCCTATGCGCGGATGACGCCGCAGGACATCAACGATCTCTTCGCCTATCTGAAAACGCTGCCCGCCAGCACCAATGACGCGCCCGGCCACGATCTGCCGTTTCCCTTCAATATCCGCCTTGCGCTGGGTGGCTGGAAGTTCCTGTATTTCGACAAGGGTCAACCGCGCGTCCAGTTGGCAAATGCGGGTGCAGACGTGGTGCGCGGCCAATATCTGGTGGAAGGTCCCGGCCATTGCGGCGAATGCCACACCCCGCGTGATGCGCTGGGCGGTTTCCTGAAGGGAAAATGGCTGGCCGGTGGCCCGAACCCGGAAGGCGAGGGCACCATTCCCGATATCACGCCCGGCTCTCAGGCCATCGGTTCATGGACCCAGGCCGATATCGCCAACTATCTGGAGACCGGCTTCACCCCGGAATTCGACAGTGCCGGCGGCTCCATGGTCAAGGTTCAGCAGAACATGGCCCGTATTCCCGCCGAAGACCGCAATGCCATTGCGGCTTACCTCAAGGCGCTGCCGCCGCAGTGATGGCCATTGACTCGGCGTAACATCCACCGGATAACAGACGCGTGATGGTCTTTCCGGGTTCGCCCGGAAAGTGAAAAGGGAACACGATAGAAGCGACTGCTTTGATTCGTGGCTGCCCCCGCAACTGTGAGCGGATAGCCTGAAGACGAAAAGCCACTGATCTGGCGCATCGACGCGAAATCCTCTCCGATTTCGTAAAGTACGATGCGAATACAGGAGGATCGGGAAGGTGTTTTCAAGGTTACGACCCGTGAGCCAGGAGACCTGCCATTGCGTGAAGTGTCGTCAATACCGGCGGGGTGTCCGGGCAAGCACGGTTGGCAGGTCGGTTCGTCCGGCCCAAAGACCATGTCTCTCTTTTCCCCGTGGTGAATGTTGAATGCGGTCGTGCGGCGTTTGATCAGAACAGCGCCCACCCGCACAGGAAAGGGTCACCATGTCTATCCAGCAGAATACGGCGTCATCTGCCGTTTCATCCAAAACATCGAAAATCGCGCAATCGCTGACGGCAGCCGCACTTGGCCTGTTCATCGTCGGCTTCGTGGGCTTTTCGCATGTCGAAGCCGTGCACAATGCGGCGCATGATACGCGCCACGCCAACGCCTTCCCTTGCCATTGAGGGGAGGGGAACCATGCCATTTTTCCGTAATATCGTCTTTACCGCCGTTCTGGTGGGGCTAATCGCGGGTCTCGCCGTCAGCGCCATGCAGGCCATCGGCACCACGCCGCTCATTCTTCAGGCGGAAACCTTCGAGAATGCCGGTGGCGAAGCTGCCCCCGCCCACAGCCATGATGCGGCAACACCTGCCGACCATCATCATGATGCAGAAGCATGGGCACCTGCCGATGGCTTCGAGCGCAACGCCTATACCATCGCCGCCAATGTGCTGACCGCTATCGGTTACGCGCTCGTTCTGACAGCGCTTATCTCGATGCGCAGCACGCAGGGCGGCTGGCGTGAGGGCCTGTTCTGGGGTCTTGCCGGTTTTGCCGCCGTCATGCTCGCCCCGATGATCGGCCTGCCGCCGGAACTGCCGGGCAGCCCGGCCGCTGCGCTTGAAGCACGGCAGATCTGGTGGATCGCAACCGTGGCTGCAACGGCAGGCGGCATTGCGCTGCTGGCCTTCAAGCGCAACGAGCCATGGGCCATCATCCTTGCCGTGGTGCTCATCGTTGCGCCGCATGTCGTCGGCGCGCCGCTGCCGCCGGAAGGCGAACATGCGCTGGCACCTCTGCCGCTGGAGCGCCGCTTCGTGGTTCTCGCCACCGTCACCAGCTTCGTCTTCTGGCTCATCCTCGGTTCCCTGAGCGGGTTGTTCCTCAAACGTTTCGAGACGGCGAAATAACATGACGCAACCTAGGGAAAACGCGGTGGAATGGAGTGACGAACTCCAAGCACTGCGTTTTCCCGTCCCCGGTCATGGCGCGCTCTGCGCCATGCATCGGCTGGCCTTCAAGGCGCTGCTCGCGTCAGAACCGGAGAAAGAGGCTTGCCTGCGGTTCTTCGGGGATAATCAAGCGGCGTTTCTGGCGGCCGCAACCACCAAAATCAACCGCCTTGCTTTGCCCGCTGACCGCAGCCTTCACATCAACAGCCGGGACCTGCGCCGGGCGATGAACGGTCAGGGTCGCGACAGCCCATCGCGTCTTTGCCGGGTGATGGATCGTTAGCATCACAGGTTACGCGCAGGCGAGCCTTTGCCGGATCGGCATCAAGCTTGTGGCTGCTCGGACAGGTGCTCCGCGGAAAAAGGCGCGATTTCTGCTTGCGCTTTCCCGCTCCAGAGATCGAGTGCCTTCAGCACTTCTGTTGCAAACGTAACCGGTGCCGTGCCGGGGGCCGTGATGATGCCTTCGTCGCTCACCGCCTGCGGCTGGTCACGATAGTAATCTGTGCCCTCATAGGCGTCGTAGCCCTGATGGGAGGCCAGCGAGTTGCCAGTATGGGCGACGGTGTTCAGCACGCCGGTTCCCGCCAGTGCACTTGCCGCAGCACAGATGCCCGCAACCACACGGTGCCGGGCGCGGAAACGGTGGACGAGATCGGTAAAATCAGGTGCGGCACCCTTTTCCCAGATCAGCCCGCCGGGAATGACCAGCGCATGGATCGTCTCCGGGTCGAGTTCGTCGTAGGACATATCAGGCGTGACATTCAGGCCGCCCATGGACGTCACCGGCCCGCCATCGGGCGTCGCCGTCACGATATCGACGCCGAAATAGCTGCGGGCCATTGCCGTCAGCATCGCCGGTTCCCAATCAGCATAGTCCTCAGTCAGCGCCAGGGCGATACAAGGCATTTTCATCTCCCGCAATCAACCACGCCTGCGATCATAAACCGAAAAGCGGGTGAGCAAAAAGTCCGAAACAGGGCGAATGGTTCCCTTGTGGAAACCGTCTAAGCCAACGCCTGCATGAAGCGCATGCCTGTAACAGGGCGGGGGACGAAGTCCATGTTTTCGTAGAATTTGTGGGCTGCGAAATTGCCCGTGGCAGCGCCCACCGACAGGAAGTCACAGCCGCAGCGCTTGGCCACATCCCGCGCGCGGCCCACCAGATGCTGGCCGGTGCCGTGACCGCGATGCCCGTCACGGACGAAGAGATGATGCAACTCCATGCCGCGACGGCCTTCCTGCGCACGGTAGAGCGGCACGAGAATGGCGTAACCGATCAACTCACCATCCGCTTCCGCCACCAGTGCGGTAATCCACGGCATCTGTGCGAATAGATCGCGCTCCAGCTTCTCCGGCGTAATCGCCGCCGCATCGCCATGGTGGGCGGCCAGCAGCGTGATCATCTCGTTCAGTTCAGGCAAATCCGCCTTGCGCGCACCACGAATGGTCACGACAGGCGGTCTCGGCAAAGTCAGAAGGCTGTCCTCAGTCATTTTCTCGTCCTTCGGTTTCTGGTGTAGTGCCGTCAGGACGTTTGAAAACAACAAAGCCGCCTGACGGCGGCTTGTTGACAAAGTGATCTGTCGAGCCGCCCTTAAAGGAAGGCCCAAAAATACGTGCAGGAAATGGGTGCGCGTGCGTTGATCATGGGGGATTAGATGCGCTGGAATTGGAATTGTGTCAAGTGCGATTTGAAGTGGGACTGGACGTCACCCTCATTTGCTCGAAGGGACGATGGATCAAGGCAGCTCTGCATTTCGCGCTGACGGGAAGAATTTGGTCAACAAATGCGCTGCACAATCGGAAAAACCGTAGCTACTGATGCGCGCGCGGGGAACCTATGCTCAACTCAAAGACTTATGGAATGCGCGCTGCAGTTCGGGAGGGTGGATTATGACAGTCGTTTTCGAAGTCATCCTTGGAGCGATGATCGGATGTGGCCTGTTAGGGATCGCTTTTTTCTTAGGAATGCGTAGCGCTGGCAAATCGCGCCTGCCAGACCAAAAGGAAAACAGCAGTTCCGAAACCGTCATGGGCTCGAGCATTCCGAACTCGTTTGGCAATTGAGCAGTCGCTTCATCAGTCATATTGTAGAAAAAAACGCTCAGCGCACGTCCAGTGAAAGCACGATATTAGAAGGTCGCTGACTTCAAGATGGTACAAGCACTTGAAGCATTCTCAATGCTCGTGCTCACACAATCCATGATCCGACAACGCTCGAATGACATAACAATCCTCGATCGAATGCCCGTCGCAGTGTGACACAATGCGCTCTAGCTCGTGTTCCAGCTTTTTCAGCTTGGCAATCTTTTCGCGCACGGTGGCGAGGTGGTCGGTGGCGATGCGGTCGGCACCGGCGCAGGGCATTTCGCGATGTTGGCTGAGCGCGATCAATTCGCGGATGGCATCGATGGTCAGACCGAGATCGCGCGCGTGGCGCACGAAGGCGAGACGTTCCAGATCGGCCTTTTCATATCGCCGCTGGTTGCCCTCGGAACGGTCTGCCTCGTTCAGCAGGCCCATCTGCTCGTAGTAACGGATCGTCGGCACCTTTACGCCCGTCCGCTTGGAAAGATCGCCGATGGAATACATTGTCGCTCACCTATATCTCTAGCTTCTAGAGATATAGGTGAAGAGAGAGGTCTGCGCAACGAGATGAGCGGTTTGCGTTGGTTTCAGCATTCGCGGTTTGCCTTGCTTAGTTTTGCCGTTGAGTCATGCATCGATGGCCTGCGCATAGCCTCGTGTTTCGGTCGCGTTGCTTTTTACGATCCGACCAGATAATATACCCCCCTATCCTATATTTCCGAGGCGGAGATCGATGTCCCATACCATCCGAGACAAGGACAAGCTTCTGGCGCGGATTCGGCGCATGAAGGGGCAGATGGAGGCGGTGGAGCGGGCGCTGGAGGGCGGGAAGCCCTGTGGTGATGTTCTGCAACTCCTCGCTTCGGTGCGCGGCGCTCTCTCCGGGCTGACGGGAGAGGTGATGCAGGATCATCTTCATGAGCATGTGCTGCATGCGGACAATGACGAGGAGCGTGCCAGGGCGACGGAAGAGCTGGCGCAGGTTCTCAAGACCTATATTCGGTGAGGTGAAGGCGATGGCAATGAGTGCACACAGCCATGCGAATGCGACGCATGATCACGTTTTTCTGGGGGCGGACCACGAGCGCAACGAACGCCGCGTCTGGGCAGTCATCGCGCTGACCACGGTCATGATGGTGGCGGAAATTGCGGCGGGAAGCTGGTTCGGCTCCATGGCGCTGACGGCGGATGGCTGGCACATGTCTACCCATGCCGGTGCGATGCTGATTTCCGCACTCGCTTATCTCTATGCTCGCCGTCAGGCCCAGAACGCCCGCTATACCTTCGGCACCGGCAAGTTCGGTGATCTCGCAGGATTTGCCAGCGCAGTCGTGCTGGGCGTCGCCGCCCTGATGATTGCATGGGAAAGCCTGTTACGCTTCTTTGCACCGGTCAAGATCGATTTCAACCAGGCCATTGCCGTGGCGATGATCGGCCTTGTCGTCAATCTCGTCAGCGCGTGGTTGCTGAAGGACGATCATCATCACAGGCACGATCACTCCCATTCCCACTCTCACGGTAGCCACGCCCATCACGGCGAACATGCCCATCATGGGCATCATGCCGGCAAGGACAACAATCTGCGGTCCGCTTACCTGCATGTTCTGGCCGACGCACTGACATCTGTTCTGGCCATCGTTGCGTTGCTTCTGGGCAAGTGGAACGGTTGGACCTTCCTTGATCCGGCCATGGGTATCGTTGGCGGCATTGTCATCGCGCGCTGGTCCTGGGGGCTGCTTCGGTCCACCGCATCGGTGCTGGTGGATGCCGTGCCCGAGGCGCAGGATGTTTCGCAGGAAATTCGCGACGCCGTCGAAACGGAGCAGGAGCAGATCACCGATCTTCACGTCTGGCAGGTGGGGCCGGGTCATCACGCGGCCATCGTTGCGATCCGTTCGCAAGCACCGCAGTCGCCGTCATTTTACCGGCAGAAGCTCGCTGCAATCCATGAGTTGTCGCATGTCACGGTGGAAGTCAGTTCAACGCATCCGGCCTGACGGAGCGGTAAAAGGCGGTGCCGCTCGATACGCGGCCTGCCTGTGAAATTTTAACGCAAAATAAACTTGAAATATGTCTGCTGGCGAAACGGAACACCGGGATTCGCCGGGTCGCTGATATCAGTGTTCCGTATAGGCCTGACGATACCAGGCAGAGTCGAGCTGCGAGGTCATTTCAACGGTGCCCTGGGCAGCGCCTGTCTCTGCGGTCGCGTCATTGCTGACGGTCCACAAAACATTGGCGAGCGATGTCGATTCCAGAACGTTCACGAAAGAAATTCTGCCGCCGGACAGCGCCGACTGCTGCTGTTCTGGCGCGACCGTTTCCGTCTGGCGCTTTTCAATCTGTTGAGAGCGGCTTTGATGCGCTGATCCGCCGATATTATTATCGATATTCATTGCAAGCCCCTTCCTTGAGCAATTAACGATTTGTTAACGGCTGAAGCTTGCGCGAAACTTGCGTGAATGCGTTTACGGCCCGATCGACGCTTGACAGCATCAAAAGTGCTGCTTCGTTTTTGCATTTTAGGGGCTTGCAAATCGAGAAATCGGCGATTTTGACCGATTCCCTTACGGAAGGTCCCCTCCGCTGCGTGAGTCGCGAAGGGGTGAGTCGGGAATTACGCCACTGATTTTTCCGAGTCCTTGGCGGTTTCGACGGGCTGCGGCTCTGGCTGCTGTTCCGGGCCCACCTCCTGCGTCGCAGGCGTCACCATGGCTGCCACCAGCGTCTCGATGCCGATGCTGCCGACCGTCTTGCCGTCCTCGTCCACCACCTGCGCGGTGGTCTCGTTGGCGTCGGTCATGTCGCGGGCGATGTTTTCCAGCGTGTCCGTTTCCAGAACCGACAGGCTTTCGGGTGCTGAGGTCGCGGGCTCCATGACGGTGGTGGCCTGAAGCACGCGGCCACGGTTCACGTCACGCACGAAGTCGCTGACATATTCATTGGCCGGATGCTGGATGATGCTCTGGCCATCGCCCTGCTGTACCATCTCGCCGTCTTTGAGGATGGCAATATGGTCGCCCAGCCGCAAGGCCTCGTCCAGATCGTGGGTGATGAAGACGACGGTCTTCTGAAGCTCCTGTTGCAGGTCGAGCAGCATAGTCTGCATGTCCACACGGATCAGCGGATCGAGCGCGGAATAGGCCTCGTCCATCAACAGAATGTCGGCGTCGTTGGTCAGTGCCCGGGCCAGACCCACGCGCTGCTGCATGCCGCCGGACAGCTGGTTCGGATAATAGTCCTCGTATCCGTCCAGACCCACGCGGGCCAGCCAGTGGCGACCCTTCTCGATGCTGTCCTTGCGCGGCACGCCCTGAATATCCAGGCCGTAGACGCTGTTTTCCAGAACCGTGCGGTGCGGCAGCAGGCCGAATTTCTGGAACACCATCGCCGTCTTGTGGCGGCGGAAATCGCGAAGGGCCGAGGTGCCCATGCTGCAAATATCCTGCCCGTCATAGAGCACTTCACCCGCACTCGGCTCGATCAGCCGGTTGATGTGGCGGATCAGCGTCGACTTGCCGGAACCCGACAGGCCCATGACGACGGTGATCTTGCCGCCCGGCATGGTGATGTTGATGTCGTTGAGACCGAGAACGTGGTTGTGCGTATCGTTCAGTTCGGCCTTGCTCATGCCGTTTCGAACGGCCTCGAGGTGCCTCTCAGGGTGAGAGCCGAAGATCTTGTAAAGATTCCGGATTTCGATGTCCTTAGCCATGCTGAACCTCGCGATATTTCTGCAGACGCTTGCCGAATGCCTGACTTGCGCGATCGAACATGATGGCGATGGCCACCAGCGCAAAGCCGTTCAGAAAGCCGATTGTGAAGAACTGGTTGTTGATGGCCTGAAGCACGTTCTTGCCCAGACCGCCGACGCCCACCATGGAGGCGACCACGACCATGGCCAGAGACATCATGATGGTCTGGTTGATGCCGGTCATGATGGTGGGCAGCGCCAGTGGCAGCTGCACATTGAGCAGCTTCTGTGTGTTGGACGAGCCGAAGGCATCGGCCGCTTCCAGCGTTTCCCGGTCCACCATGCGAATGCCCAGATTGGTCAGGCGGATCATCGGCGGAATGGCGTAGATCACGACCGCAATCAGGCCCGGCACCTTGCCGATGCCGAAGATGACGACGACGGGGATGAGGTAGACGAAGCTCGGCATCGTCTGCATCACGTCCAGACCCGGATTGATGAAACGCTGAAGCCGCTCTGACCGCGCCATGAGAATGCCCAGCGGCAGGCCGATGATGACCGCGATCAGTGTGGCAATCGCCACGATAGACAGCGTCGTCATCGCATCGCGCCACAGACCGACTGCCCCGATCAGACACAGCGAAATGGCTGTGCCGAGCGTGATGCGGAAACTGCGCCCAGCCAGATGAACCAGCGCCAGCAGGCCGAGAAAAATGATGATCCAGGGCGTCTGGATAAAAAAGCGTTCGGATGCGTTCAGGAACAGCTGCAACGGATGCACGACCGTATCGATGATATCGCCATAGCTGCGAACAATATCGCGAAAGCCGTCATCGATGGTCTTGCGTGCCACGCGCATCGTGCCGTTGCTGATGGCCGGAAACTTGCACAGCATATCCGGCAGGAGATTACAGAGGGCCATTTTTATTGTTTTCCCTTGTTTTAGATGGAGAGGCTTGTTCTTGATGGAGGGATTTGTGGGTGTGGCTTACCCCCCTCTGTCCTGCCGGACATCTCCCCCACAAGGAGGGAGATCAGCAGGACGCGCCGACATCGCTTCTGTCTCGCCGTAAGAGGTGTGCGAAAGCTTTCAGCGAGTCGATCTCCCCACCTGTGGGGGAGATGCCCGGCAGGGCAGAGGGGGGTAGCTACGCGTGAGGGGGCTGCGATCAAACCGCAGCCCCCTCCCAACCCATCAGATCGAAGCCTTGATCTTCTCAGCCACCTCGGGCGAAACCCACTTGGTCCAGATTTCCTCATGGTTTTCGAGGAAATACTGCGCACCGTCTTCATTGGTGCCCTGGTTTTCGTCCATCCAGGCCAGCACCTCGGCAACGGTGTCGTTGCCCCACTGGCGCTTCTTGATGTAGTCGACGGCCGGACCTGCCTTTTCGGCAAATTCCTTGGTTACGACCGTAAACACCTCAGCCACGGGATAGGCGTTGGGCTTGGGGTCGGCGCAATCGGGCTTGGCGATGCAGTTGTCATAGGCCTCGCGGTCCAGCTCTACGCCATCCTCCAGCTTGACCATGTCGTACTTGCCGAGAATAGCCGTAGGTGCCCAGTAATAACCGAGCCAGCCCTGCTTCTTTTCGTAAGCATTGGAAATCGAGCCATCGAGGCCAGCGCCGGAGCCGGTGTCAACCAGCGTAAAGCCCTTGTCGGCAGCTTTGCGCGCCTTGAAAAGGTTCGCCGTCGTGGGCTGGCAGCCCCAGCCGGGCGGGCAACCGAAGACAGCACCCTTGCTGGCATCTTCCGGTGCCGGGAAAAGCTCGGGATGCTTCAGCGCATCTTCGACGGTTTTGATGTCGGGGTGGGCATCGGCCAGATATTTCGGAATCCACCAGCCTTCAACGCCGCCATCGGTCAGGATTTTGACTTCCTGAATGAGATTGCCGGATTTGACGGCGTTTTCGTAAGGTGCGCCCAGCGTGTTCACCCACATTTCAGGCGCCATATCCGGCTGACCTTTTTCATTCATGGAGGTGAAGGTGGGTGTGGTGTCGCCGGTCACGACATCGACCGTGCAATCATAGCCGTTTTCCATGATGAACTTGTCGACATAGGCCGCAACACCAGCGGATGCCCAGTTCATTTCTGCGATGGAGATATTGCCGCAGGTCTCAGCGGCGTTGGCGGTGCTTGCGCCAGCAGCGGCGGCAAGGGTGAAGCCCGTGACAAGAATGGTCGAGGCGAGGAGTTTCTTCATTGTAAGACCCCCAAGTCTAATGCAGTGTTTATGTGAGGCATACCGGGGCACTGCAAAGCCCGGCCTGCCAGAAGCGTCGGCGCGACATCGAAACGACACCGCTGCCAGAACGCAGAGCTAAAGCCATGGAGCGTGGATTTCACGAGCATGCGCTTGCGAAAGCTCCAGGGCAAAATGACATGCGCGGAAAGATGAGTAAAAACCCATCAAAGAACAGCCGCTAAGACGCGACGAAGAAAGCCGCAGTCACCGCGGCGGAAAAGCGCATAAATATGTCAACGGTTTTTATAATACGGCGAGAAGATGATATTGCAACGCAAAATGCCGCATTGCAGCCATGCGCGGTGCTGCGGAACCATCTTGGATGATTTGTAATGCTTCGCTAGTTACCGTTTTTTACTGAGAAAGTTCGAAGCTAGACTGCATAAAAAATTAAAATGCAATTAATGTGAAATATATATTCAAATAACTTTGAATTCGGATTTTTGTGGAAAAAAATCTCAAATAAGTCATTTCGAGAAGTATTTTTCTCCCAAATGCGGAGAATTCGTCATCCTTGGGCTTGTCCCGAGGATCTAATCACGCTTCTGCGGATGCAACGTGACAGATGCCCGGGACACCTCGGACTTGATCCGGGGACCGAGCATGACGGAGGGAAGAGTGAGGCAAACATCCCACATGTTCCGTCATTCCGGCCCTGAGCCGGAATCCAGTCAGCCCAAGTCCTTGGGCTGAAAGAACTCTTCTCGACGCGCAGACGCGCGTCGGCTGGACCCCGCATCAAGTGCGGGGTGACGGAGGGGATGTATATGCGTCACAAAGCCTCAAACGGCAGCCTTACCCGCCACCTTCAACGCAAACGCATACTCGAACGCAATCTCCTCCAACCGCTGGAAGCGCCCTGACTTGCCGCCATGCCCCGCCGCCATATTGGTCTTCAGCAGAATAGGCGCTTCGCCCGTCGTGTGCTCGCGCAGCTTCGCCACCCACTTGGTCGGCTCCCAGTAGGTCACGCGCGGGTCGGTGAGGCCGGAGATGGCCAGAAGCGGCGGGTAAGGCTTTGCGCCGACATTGTCGTAAGGCGAGTAAGCGGCGATCCACTGATATTCCTCTTCCGACTCCAGCGGGTTGCCCCATTCGGGCCATTCCGGGGGCGTCAGGGGCAGGGTGTCGTCCAGCATGGTGGTCAGCACGTCCACGAAAGGAACGGCGGCGATGATGCCGGCGAACTTCTCAGGTGCCATATTGGCAACCGCCCCCATCAGCATGCCACCGGCAGAACCGCCTTCCGCGATGATGCCGCTGTAGGAGGTAAAACCGTCCTTCACCAGATGGTCAGCCGCAGCGATGAAGTCTTTGAACGTGTTCTGCTTATGCTCCATCTTGCCGGTTTCATACCACTCGAAACCCTTGTCCTTGCCGCCGCGAATATGGGCCACGGCATAGATGAAGCCACGATCGGCCAGCGACAGGTTGTTGGTGCTGAAGGAGGCCGGAATGGAGATGCCGTAAGCGCCATAACCATAGAGCAGGCAGGGGGCGGAGCCATCCAGCGGCGTATCCTTGCGGTAAAGCAGGGAGACGGGCACCAGCGCGCCGTCATGCGAGGTCGCCATCACCCGGCGTGTCACGTAGTCTTCCGGGTTGTGGCCGGACGGCACTTCCTGTGTCTTCAGAAGCGTGCGCTCACGCGTCACCATATCGTAGTCGAACAGCTGGCTCGGCGTCGTCATGGAGGAATAGCTGAAGCGGATGACATTGGTGTCGTATTCCGCCGCACCATGCAGCCCTAGCGAATAGGCTTCCTCGTCGAAGGCAATGGCGTGTTCTTCACCGCTCACCCGGTCGCGGATGACAATGCGTGGCAGGCCATCGCGGCGTTCCAGCCAGATCAGGTGGCGGGCATAGGCGTCGATATCGAGAATGAGGCGGCCCGGCTCGTGCGGCACCACTTCCGTCCAGTTTTCCTTGCCCGGTGCGGTGACCGGCGTCTGGCAGATGCGGAAATCCTTGGCGTCGCCGTCATTGGTCAGAATGTAAAAGACATCGCCGCCTTCACACAGCGAATATTCGATGCCTTCCTCACGCTCGGCCACGATCTGCGGCTCCGCGGTCAGATCCTTGGTGGAGAGAATGCGATATTCGCTGGTCTCATGGTCGTGAATGTCGATGAAGATGAAATCATCCAGCACGGATGCGCCCACGCCCATGAAGAAGCCGGAGTCTTTCTCCTCATAGACCAGACGGTCGGAGGATTGCGGCTGGCCGATGATGTGGTGGAAGACCTTGGACGGACGGTGGTTTTCGTCCTGAAGCGTATAGAAAAAGCTCTTGCCATCCGGTGCCCATGCGCCACCGCCTGCCGTGTTCTCGATGATGTCATCAAGGTCGACACCGCTCTCCATCTCGCGAATGCGCAGCGTGTAATATTCCGAGCCCTTGTCGTCATAACCCCATATACCCCGGGCGTGGTCGGAGGACTGGTCGAGACCGGCAAGCCGGAAATAATCCTTGCCCTGCGCTTCCTTGTCGCCATCGAGCAAAACATGCTTTTCACCACCACCGCGCGGGGTGCGGAAATAATGCGGCTGCTCGCCACCGGTCACGAACAGTGTTCCGTAGGCGTAAGGACCATCATTGACCGGCACGGAGGAATCATCCTGCTTGATGCGGCCCTTCATCTCCTCGAACAGCTTTTCCTGCAACGGCTTGGTATCGGCCATGGCCGCTTCCATATAGGCGTTTTCGGCTTCGAGATGCGTGCGGATGGCCGGGTCCAGCAGCGTCGGGTCCTTGAACATGGCCTGCCAGTTATCCGCCCGGAACCACGCGTAGTCATCCGTGCGGGTGATGCCGTGATGCGTGTCGCTCTGCGGCTTCTTATCGGCAACGGGCGCTGCGGGCAGGTTTTTGAAAATGGACAAGGGAAACTCGCTTTCGTGGGAAATCAGTCTGCGTAACCAAGGATGTAGAGTGCTGTCAGGGGTGGATCAAGGTTGAAAATCAGGCAGACAGGATGTGAGGCTGCACACAATTCCGTCCGCTTTCGATCACAATTTCATACTACATCGCAAATCTGACACATCCATGTCGATGGTGTCGATCAGTGGGTTTACCCAGCGAATCAAAAAGAAGAAACGAAAAGCCCGAACAGGATCACATGCAAAAGCTTCTCCCTGCCGCCCTTCTTGCAGCCTTTGTCAGCCTGCCGGCGGCCATGCCGGCACTGGCCATCGACGCCAATGTCCTTCGCCAGTTGAATGTTTTGGCTCCCGAAGAACGCCTCGAGCAGCGCTGCGATATCGAAGCGATGGAGCGCATTGCCAAGGAGCAGAAGGGCATGAAGCCGGACAAGGTCATCGCTTATGCCTTCGGCGATCCCGATGTGACGTCCGACAGCATCAAGGCGTCCGGCGCCGTTTTCCGAAGTGCAGGAGAATGGTATCGCCTGCGTTACAAATGCCAGATCACCCCATCGACGCTCGGCATTCGCAACTTCGACTACAAGGTCGGCGACAAGGTTCCGGAAGCACAATGGGCCAAGCATTATTTGTACGATTGAGCCAAAACGTCCCGTTGCCGATCGGCAACGATATCTAACTGATTTCTTATTGATATTGCCCCCTGCTGAATTGCCGCTTAATCCTTGTGACAGAGGGTTTTTCAGGGGCAGGTTGCATGAGTGTGCGTTTTCACGGGCTTTCGGCGTTTCCGTTGACACCTGCGGATGAGGAAGGGCGGGTCGATACCGAAGCGCTGTCGCGGCTGGTCGAACGTCTTGTCGCCGCCGAAGTCGATACGGTGGGTCTTCTGGGCAGCACGGGAAGCTATGCCTATCTGTCGCGTTCGGAACGGTTGCGCGCCGTTGAGACCGCAGCCGAATGCATCAAGGGCAGGAAGCCGCTCATCGTCGGCGTCGGCGCGTTTCGCACCAGGGAGGCTGTAGCGCTGGCGAAGGACGCAGAGGCTGCCGGAGCGAATGCGCTGCTGCTGGCACCGGTCTCCTACACGCCGCTGACGCAGGAAGAGGCCTATCACCACTTCGCCGCCGTCGCGAGTTCCACAGCCCTGCCTCTTTGCATCTACAACAATCCCTCGACGACGCATTTCAACTTCAGCGACGAGCTGCTGGTCAGGCTCGCCTATATTCCGCATATCCTGTCGGTAAAGATGCCGCTGGCGGCGGACATGGAATTCAAGGCCGAACTGGATCGTCTGCGCCCGCGTTTGGGCGATGATTTCTCCATCGGCTACAGCGGTGACTGGGGATGCGCCGATGCCGTGTTGCAGGGGGCAGACACCTGGTACAGCGTGATCGGCGGACTGTTGCCGGTGCCGTCCCTGCGGCTTCTTCGCGCAGCCCAGTCTGGCGACAGCGCCGAGGTCCAGCGCCTCACTGCTTATTTCGAACCGCTTTGGGCCTTGTTCAAGGAATTCGGCAGTTACCGCGTGGTCTATGCGGCAGCAAATCTTCTGTCGCTTACCCATCGTCAGCCGCCGCTGCCGGTCATGCCGCTCGGTGTCAGCGATTGCGCGCGCGTGGAAGAGACTCTGGCAAAGCTCAGCGAGCTGGATGCCCTGCCGTCTGCCACGCCATAATTCCGGCGTTTTACGGGCGGCATTCCATGCTCGATCCCGATGGAAACCTGTTTGAGATGATGAAACCTCTTTTGATTGCCGCGACCATGGCCGCGATAGCCGCCCCCGCTTTTGCCGGGACAGGCCTTGTCGAACCGACGCTGAAGATGCAGCCGGGAAAGGCATCCGCGCCGCGCGTCGCCATCACGCTGGATGCCTGCATGGGCAAGACGGATTTCCGCATTCTCGATACGCTGGTCAAGGAGCAGATCCCCGCCACCATCTTCGTCACGGCCCGTTGGCTGCGGCACAATCGGGACGCGCTGGCGGTAATGCTGGCGCATCCCGACCTGGTTGAAATCGAAAATCACGGTGAAAACCACATTCCTGCCGTCGATAAACCCGTATCGATCTACGGAATCGCCGCTGCTGGCTCGCAGGCTGCCGTGGAACAGGAAGTGGAGGGCGGCCGGCTCGCCATCGTTGCCGCCACGGGCCACCAGCCACAATGGTTTCGCGGTGCAACGGCCAAGTACACGGCCTCGTCCATGAGCACCATCAACCAGCTGGGCGAACGGGTCGCAGGCTACTCTATCAACGGTGATGGCGGCTCGTTGCTGGGCGCTGCCGTAACCGCCAAGCATATCGCCTCGGCAAAGGATGGCGATGTGGTCATCTCCCACATCAACCAGCCCACGCACGAAGCCGGCGAAGGCGTCGTCAAAGGCCTGCTGGCGCTTAAAGCCCGTGGCGTTGTCTTCACGCGCCTCGACAGCCCGGCCTTTACCGCACCGTCGAACTGATCAAGACGGCAGGTTCGGAACTACCCGGCGCGAGGGGAAGAGCTCGCGCGCGATCGTCATGCCGATGAGCGACAGGGGCAGGGCCAGCATGGCACCGGCGGCACCCCACATCCATGTCCAGAAAATGATGGCGACGAAGACAAGGAAAGGGTTGATTTCCATGTTCTTTCCGACAACCGCCGGAAAGGCCAGATTTTCCATCAGCAGGTGAATGGTGAAGAAGATGATGGCAGGCAGGAGACCCAGAATCAGGCTGTCATGGGTCAGGATACCGCCAATGGTCAGCGCCAGTGTCATGGCGGTAATGCCGAGAAACGGCACGAAGCTGGACAGAAAAGCAAACAGCCCCCACAGAAACGGCATGGCGAGACCACCGGCATAGGCAATGACGACCATCGTCGCACCCAGCGCGGCATACATCATCGAGGCGGTCGCGAAGTAGGAGCTGAGAACCTGCTCGATGGAGGCAATGGTGCGGATGGTACGCAGACGCTGATGGCGCTGCGGAAAGGCCATGATCATCGCCTTGCGCAGCCGCACGCGGCTATAGAGAAACAGCAGAAGCGCCGCGAAGAAGATAAGTCCCTGCACGATGGCTGGCGTAATATTGGAGCCGATGACGGAAATAATGTCGCCGCTTCGCGAAATCAGCGATTCCATCGACATGGAGCTCAAGCTGAAGGTGGCCGCCGAAACGTTGAGCCAGCGTAGGCTTTGCAGGTAGGGCACGAAGCGGTCGATCGCCTTTTCGACGATGCCGGGGCCTTCCGCGGCCAGCGTGGACAATGGATCGATCAGCGAGTTGATCACCACAAACAACACCAGCGCGACGGCAGACGACAGAATGAGCGCCACGGCAAAGCCGGGAATCCCATAGGAATTGAGCTTGCTGGCGGCGACGCCGAGGATCATGCCCACCACGATCGCCATGACCACGGGAATGAGAATGATCGACAGAGAATGGATCACACCCATCAGAATGATGGCAAAGATGCCGACGATGGACCACGCCACCGCCACATCCAGTGCTTCCCGACCCAACGGCTGCTGGCTTCTCTCGTCGTCCTGGGCAGAGCCCAGCGCCCCGCGCATGAACGGGTCTTTATGATCGGCGGCGATGATCGTCCGCTCCGCCTGTTTTCGGTTGGTAATCGTCTGGTCATTCATTGAGCAGTCCCCCATCAGGGCATATAACGCTCAACTTATATAGCGGTTCCAGTGACTTGAAGATTTGTCTCCGCCGTCAGGAGGAGACAAATCGCGTGTCAGGCGGAAAGCTTCAGCCCGATGCCCCAGGGGTCCTTGAGAGCGACGCCGTCGCTCTGCCGTTCGGTGGCAATTTCCAGCCGGTCGAGGGCAGCCAGCGCACTGTCCAGCGAGGCTTTCTCGTTGAATCGCAGGGTGTAACCGGACAGGCCCGTCATGCTGTCGGAGCGCGCCTGTGCGCCCCTGCTGTTCCAGATATTGGCAGCGACGTGATGGTGGTAGGCGCCGGCACCGAAGAAGCTTGCGCCGGGGTATCTGGCCATGATCTTCAAACCCAGCACATCCTGATAAAAGGCGTCGGCCTGCGGAATATCGCCGACCTGTAGGTGGATATGGCCAATGGCCGTGCCTTCCGCTGCCGTGGCAAAGGTTGCTTTCGGCGCGCTGTCGTAGAGTGCCTGCAGGTCGAGCCGCAGGGTCGACATGGCGACGGTGCCATCCGGTTGATAGCTCCATTCCTGCGGTGCACGGTCGCGATAGACCTCGATGCCGTTGCCCTCAGGGTCGGCCAGATAGAGAGCTTCGCTGACGAGATGATCGGACGCGCCCTGAAGCGGCACATTGTTGTTCGCCGCATGCTTCAGCCACAAAGCCAGATCTTCGCGGCTGGGCAGAAGGAAGGCCGTGTGAAACAGTCCCGCAGCTCCGCTGGGTGCGCGTCTGGCGTTCTGCCCGGCGGTCAGCGTCAGAAGCGGCTTGCCACTCACACCCAGAACCTCGCCATTGGCGGATTTCTCGATGACAGACAGTCCGATGATCTTCTGGTAGAAGGCAGATACCTTCGGCAAATCCTCCACCACCAGATGGGCGTGGCCGACATAGGCCGGTCGCGTCAGCGCAAACATCGTGTCTTCACTCATTTCATCCACTCCAATCGAACTTCGCCTTCGCGGCGATATGAAGCCAATATGCGCGCGATCAATCGTTCATGAAAGATGATCATTTGGTGATGCAGCGTACACTAATTGTTGACGATGAAAGCGGTGCGCTTTGACTCCGATCAATTCCATCCGTGTGAGGAACGTGTAAATTAGCGATGGATCAAAAGTCTGAAGGAGACAGCCATGTATGCCAAAATCCTTGTTCCCGTCGATTTGAGCGCCACTGAAAAGGCTGAGAAGATTCTCAGGAAAGCCGAGAGCCTGCTCAATCCGGATGGTGAAATCGTGCTGTTGAATGTGGTCGAGGATTTGCCCAACTATCTCGCCATAGACCTGCCGGTCGATCTCATCGAAAATGCCATCAAGGATGCCCGCGACAGGTTGGCCGCGCTGAAACAGAACGCGCCGCGGGTGGGGCTGGTGGAAATTCGCAGCGGCGCGCCCGCACGGGAAATCCTGGCGGCAGCTGTCGATTTGCATGCCGATCTCATCATCATCGCCTCGCACACGCCTGACCTGACCAACTATTTCATTGGCGCAACGGCTGATCGCGTCGTGCGTCACGCCAAATGCTCGGTGCTGGTCGACCGATAGATTGGTCACTCGGGATAGACTTTTGCGACAGGCGTGAATGCAAAGTGATCGCCTTTCGCACCGCTGGTCTTGTTCCCGTCTCATATTGCCTGCATGATCCGTGAACTACCATGCGGGAACAGAATATGAGTGAGCTTTGGCGTTTCGGACGCCGCTATGATCTTCCGGAAATCGTCGCCGATGGCATCGTCCATGGCGTTGGAATCGTCTTTGCGCTGATTGGCGCGACGGCGCTGATTTTCTACGTCACGCTATGGGGCAGTATCAGCGCCATCGCCGCCGTGTGGATTTACGCGCTCGGGCTGGTGGCCTGTCTGTCGATTTCCTTCACCTACAACATCTGGCCGCATTCCAACGTGAAATGGTATCTGCGCAGGCTGGATCATTCCGGCATCTTCATCCTCATTGCCGCAACCTACACGCCCATTCTTCAGCGCGGCATCGAAGATCCCTTCATTGCGGTAACGCTGGCTGGCATCTGGGTGGCGGCGCTGTCCGGTATCATGCTGAAATGCTTTTTTCCGGGCCGATTCGACCGCCTGACGATCCTGCTTTACCTCGCCATGGGCTGGAGCGGGGTGATGGTGGCCGATCGCCTGTCCTATCACCTGCCGCCGCTCAGCCTCTGGCTGATCGTCATCGGCGGGATCATTTATTCCATGGGCGTCATCTTCCATGTCTGGGAACGCCTGCGGTTCCAGAATGCCATCTGGCATGGCTTCGTTGTCACGGCTGCCGCCGTTCATTACGTAGCGGTCATGACCAGTTTCAGCATGACGCCGATCGTCGCCTAAAACCGCTGTACGCCGTTTGATCCTCATGCTCTATGCTGCCAGCAAAATTTGATTTGCAGCGAGTAGAAGCATGACCATCGAACGGCGCGACGCCACTCTCGACGACCTTCCGGCCATCATGGACATTTACAACGACGCGGTATTGAACACGACCGCGATCTGGAACGAGGTGCTGGTCGATCTGGACAACCGCAAGGACTGGTTCGAGGCCCGCAAGGCGCGCGGTTTCCCGGTCATCGTCGCCATCAGAAACGGTGCCGTGGCGGGGTATGCTTCCTACGGGGACTGGCGCGCTTTCGATGGCTACCGCCACACCCGCGAACACTCCGTTTATGTCCACAAGGACGCGCGGGGTGCCGGCATCGGCAAGTTGCTGATGCAGTCGCTGATCGAACATGCCACGGCCAATGGCGTGCATGTCCTCATCGGCGCCATCGAATCGGAAAACATGGCCTCTATCCGCCTGCATGAAAGGCTCGGCTTTCGCGTCGCAGGCCAATATTCCGAGGTCGGACGGAAATTCGACCGCTGGCTGAACCTCACCAGCATGGAACTCAAGCTGCCGGTCGGGTGAGGCTCTTCGTGCCGAATCGTTCGCGATAGGCCGCAGGCGTCGTGGAAAATTGCTGGCGGAAGTGGTGACGCAAATTGGCGGCGCTGCCAAGTCCGCTTGTCGCCGCAATGGCCTTGATGCCCAATCGGGTGGTTTCCAGGAGATCCTTGGCTTTGGAAAGCCGTTGCAGCAAAAGCCAACGGGCAGGCGTCGTTCCCGTTGCAGCTTCGAAGCGGCGCAGAAAGGTGCGGCTGCTCATGCCCGCCCGGTCGGCCAGACTTGCCACGGTATAATCGCGGCAAAGTTCGGCACGCACTGCATCCAGCAGCGGCCCCAATCTTGCCTTTTCATGCGTTTCGGGAACCGCTTTCTCGATAAACTGCGCCTGTCCACCATCGCGGTGCGGCACGACGACCAGACGACGCGCGACCATATTGGCAGCCTTCGTACCGAAATCCCGGCGGATCAAATGCAGGCAAAGATCGATGCCCGCCGCACTTCCAGCCGCTGTCAGCACGGTGCCACCATCCACATAAAGCACGTCCGGCAAAACCTCGATCTCGGGAAACCGCGCCTTGAGGCTGTCGGTGTAGCGCCAGTGCGTGGTGGCCTGCCTTCCGTTCAAGAGACCCGCCGCCGCCAACACGAATACGCCGGAGCACAGCGACAGAACCCGTGCCCCGTTCGCATGGGCTGCGCGAAGAGCCGTGCACAGGGCCTCCGGCACCGGCTCATGAATGCCGCGCCAGCCCGGCACGACGATGGTGCCTGCCTGTTCGATCAGGTCCAGTCCGCCATCTGTGGTAAAGCGCATGCCGCCCACCGCACGCATCTCCCCATCATCCACTGCGGCGACGGCGAAGCGATACCAGTCATCACCCATCTCCGGTCGCGCAAGGCCGAAGACCTCAACGGCCACGCCGAATTCGAAGGTGCAAAGCCCGTCATAGGCGATGGCAACGACAAGGCGGTTCTGTGGTGGTGCTTCGTGCGGTTTTGGCATGATGTTTACGATATATGGCAATCGTGCCACCTGCCAGTCTTTTTACGCCCGTTGTAAAATCCGGGCCATAAGTCAGGACAGGAGCACTCATGAGTTACGTATCGGACATTCCAGCCGCACCATCGCAGACAGCCATAGACCATTTCTCGCACAGGCTTGCCGTCGAAACCGATTGTGCGGATGTCTTTGCCTCGATGAAAAATGGGGAGCAGGACTTTGTTCTTCTGCATGTCGTGGGGTCCCCGGAAACGTTTGCCCGCAGGCATATCCCGGGTGCCATCCACCTTCGCCATGCCGACATGACGCGGGATCGCATGGCGCAGTGGCCGCCTGAAACGCTGTTCGTTGTTTACTGCGCCGGACCGCACTGCAACGGGGCAGATCGCGCCGCCTTGAATCTTGCCCGCCTTGGACGGCCGGTCAAGATCATGATCGGCGGTATAACCGGCTGGGCGGATGAGGGCTTTGCTTTTGCGTCAGGAGAGACGGAAGCAGCCTGACCGTGAACGTCCATTATCGAAAAAGCCACGCCATCCTCCAGGGATGGCGTGGCTTTTCATGTTGACGCAAAAGCTTAATCCTGCGGTTCGAACACCATCGAATGGCCGTTGATGCAGTAGCGCAGGCCTGTTGGCGGCGGGCCGTCGGGAAAGACGTGGCCGAGATGGCCGCCGCAATTGGCGCAGCGAATTTCCGTGCGCACCATGCCGAAGGCCGTGTCGCGATGTTCGGTGACTGCATCCGGTTTCACCGGCTCGAAATAGCTCGGCCAGCCGCAACCGGCATCGAATTTCGTGTCCGAGATGAACAGCGGCTCATCGCAGGCTGCACAACGGTAAAGCCCTTTTTCAGTGCTGTTCCAATAAGGGCCGGTAAAGGGGCGCTCCGTGCCGTGCTCGCGAAGAATGCGATATTGATCGGCGGTGAGTTCCTCGCGCCATTGCGCATCGCTCTTGGTGATTCTCGGGGATTTGAGATCGCTCATCGGGAGATCCTTTCGTTTGCGACAAAGATAGTGTCGAAGCGCGCGCGATAAAAGAGCAGGGCGATCTAACAGGTGATAAACACATCGTTTTGGCGTTTATGACCGAAAACGGTTGAGGTCCCGTCCTCCATGGCCTAATTGAATCACTCAAAATCGGGCCGCACAAAAAGCGCGGCGGGGGCTGGGAGACGAGATGATTGCCAATGTCACGGCGCTGACATTCGTTGTGCTGTTTTTGCCTTTCGTCATGGCAGTGTGTGCGCCGCTGGCGGTTGACCGGCTGGGCCATCGCGCCGTCTGGCTGCTGGCGCTGGCGCCCGCGCTCGCCTTCATTCACTTTCTGGGCTTTCTCCCCGCGATTGCGGCAGGGGAGGTCATCACCGGCGGCTATATCTGGGTGCCGAGCTTCAATCTCAGTTTCTCCTGGTTTATCGATGGACTGTCGCTGACATTTGCGCTGCTGATCACCGGTATTGGCGCACTCATCGTGATCTATGCCGGCGGCTATATGAAAGGCCACCCGCAGCAGGGGCGTTTTCTGGCATTTCTCCTGATGTTCATGGGCGCGATGCTGGGCGTCGTCGTCTCCGACAGCCTGCTGATGCTGTTCGTCTATTGGGAACTGACGTCGATCACCTCGTTCCTGCTCATCGGCTTCGACCACAGGCGCGAAGCTGCGCGCCGCGCCGCGCTGCAGGCGCTGGTGGTGACGGGCGGCGGTGGGCTCGCCTTGCTGGCGGGGCTGATCTTCATCTGGAACATCAGCGGCACCACGCAGCTTTCGCTTCTGGTCCACGGCAATGACGTCCTGCGCCAGAGCCCTTTTTACTTTGCCACCCTGCTGCTGGTGCTGGGCGGTGCTTTCACCAAGTCGGCACAGTTCCCGTTTCATTTCTGGCTTCCAAACGCCATGGAAGCCCCGACGCCCGTTTCTGCCTATCTGCACTCCGCCACCATGGTAAAAGCAGGCGTCTATCTGCTGATGCGGCTCAATCCGGTCATGGGCGAAACGGTTGCCTGGGAAATCCTTCTGCCCTTTTTCGGCGGATTGACCATGCTGGCCGGCGCGCTTCTGGCCCTTCGCCAGACCGACCTGAAACTGATGCTTGCCTACACGACCATGTCGTCGCTGGGCCTTCTCGTGATGCTCACTGGCTTTGGCTCGGATTATGCCATCGAGGCGGCGGTCCTTTATCTGGTGGCGCATTCGTTGTTCAAAGGCGCGCTCTTCATGGTCGTGGGTACCATCGACCACGAAACGGGAACGCGGGACGTTACGAAGCTCTCGGGTTTGCGCCGGGCCATGCCTCTCACTTTCGCCGCCGCATTCGTCGCAGCTCTGTCCATGGCAGGCTTGCCACCTTTGTTCGGCTTTCTGGCAAAGGAAGCGATCTATGAAGCGCTGGCTCATACCAATCCCCGTGCCATCCTCTTTACCGGTATCGCCATCCTCGGCAATGCCGCCATGCTGGCGGTCGCCTTTGCAGTGGGCCTGAAGCCCTTCATCGGCAAGCCACCGAGGACGCCGAGACAGGCACATGAGGGGCCGGTGCTGCTGTGGCTTGGTCCCGCTGCGCTGGCGCTTTGCGGCTTCGTTTTCGCCCTGCTGTCAAATCTCTTTCATGCCGGTATCTCGACACCTATGGCCGTTGCCATTGCCGGCGAGCCCCGTTTGGTCGAGATGTCGCTGATACCGCATATCGGCGTTCCGCTGGCCTTGTCGCTGTTTACTGTCGCGCTCGGCGTCATGATCTACACCAGGCTGGCCGCAGTGCGCGGTCTCATGGTCCGTACGCTGGCCGCCATCGGCCCCGGACCGGACAAGGCGTTCGATGTCGTTCTGTCGGCTTTGGTCCGGTTTTCCTTTGTGGTAACGCGAACGATCCAGCCCGGCAGGCTGGAATTTTACGTCACCGCCATCTTCGGCGTCATCGCGCTCGCTCTTCTGGTCCCGCTTTTCGCCTATGGCGAATTGCCCGCCATGCCCCTCTGGCCGTCGCAGATGAAGTTCCACGAAATCACCTTTATCGCCATTGCTGTCATCGGCCTCGTCGCGGTGCTGACAGCGGCCAGCCGCCTGACGGCGATCGTTGCGCTCGGCATTCAGGGCTTTGCAGTGGCTGTGCTTTTCCTGCTGTTCGGTGCGCCGGACCTGTCGTTTACGCAGTTCATGGTGGAGACGCTGTCGGTCGTCATTCTGACCCTGGTCATGACACGTCTTCGGTTGTCGCCATCCGATCATCGCGGCCTCGGCCAGAAGCTGTTGGACGGAACGATTGCGGTGGCCTGCGGCACCGGCTTTGCCCTGATGCTGCTCAAATCCACGCAGTCTCCATTCGATACCGCGTTGACGGATTTCTTTAGTACCTATTCCAAGGTCATCGCCCACGGCAACAATGTGGTCAACGTCATCATCGTCGATTTCCGCGGCACCGATACGTTGGGCGAAATCGCCGTCGTCATGGTCACGGGTCTGGCCATCCTCGCCCTCATTCGCATTCGCAGCGGGCAGAAACCGGCACAAGTGGACGAGACGGAGGGCAGGGCATGAACACGCTGATTTTCCGCACGGCCGCACCCGTCATCACCAGCCTCATGATCCTGTTTTCGATCTTCGTTCTCCTGCGCGGTCATAATGAGCCGGGTGGAGGTTTCATCGGCGGATTGATTGCGGTGTCGGCGCTGGCGATCTACGGGATCGCCTACGGCGTTGTCGCCGTGCGCCGCGCCATCGTCTTTCATCCTCTGTCGATTGCCGGTTTCGGGCTGCTGCTCGCCACGCTCTCCGGCGTGGTCTCGGCCTTTGTCGGCGTTCCCTTCATGACCGGGCTTTGGGTCACGCCAAGCCTTGCCGGTGTGGAGGTGCCGCTGGCAACGGTGATGTCTTTCGATATCGGCGTCTATCTCGTCGTGGTCGGTGGCTTCACGGCCATTGCCCTTGCACTGGAAGAAAGGGAGCGCGACTGATGGAAGCCGTTTTTTCGATTCTGGTCGGCCTGTTCTTTTCCGCCGCGATCTACCTGATGCTGTCGCGACACAGCATTCGCCTGCTGTTGGGCATCGCGCTGTTCGGGAATGCCGTCAACCTGTTGCTGTTTACCGCAGGCAGGCTGACGCGCGAGGTCCCGCCGATCATCGGTTCCGGTCAGGACACGCTGTCGCCAGCGGCTGCAAATCCACTGCCGCAGGCCCTCATCCTGACGGCCATCGTGATCTCCTTCTGCTTCTTCTGTTTTCTTTTGACCCTCGTCTGGCGAGCATTTCAGGAACTGAAAACGGATGACACCAACGAGATGCGGGCTGCAGAACCGGCCCGCGAACCTCTACCGCCGTTGGGCTATTGAAAGCGAACACCACAGACATGGCCGCATCCGGTTCTCCATCCATCGATCTTTCGGCAGCGCTGGTCATGCAGGCGACGCCGCTGTCCGACTGGCTGATCATCGCCCCGGTTGCCCTGTGCATCTGTGCAGGTGCGGTCTTGATGATGGTGCGTCACGCAATGCGCCTTCACAGTCTCATCGCGATTGCGGCGCTCGCCATTCTGGTCGTCATCGATGCGGCCCTTTTGTGGAAAGTCATGACGAATGGGCCGTTCACGATGGTCATGGGCCGGTGGCTTGCACCGTTCGGCATTGCCTTCACCGCCGATCTCACAGGCGCGGTTCTGGCGCTGACAGGGGCGATTGCCGCACTTGCCTGCGCGGTGCATGCTCGTGGCGATATTGACCACGCATCGACACGCTACGGGTTCTACCCTTTCCTCATGCTGCTGATGGCAGGCGTGAGTGGCGCGTTTCTGACCGGCGATATCTTCAATCTCTATGTCTGGTTCGAAGTGCTGCTGGTGTCATCCTTCGGTCTCATCGTGCTGGGGTCGAGCAGGGAACAGATCGACGGAGCCCTGAAATACGCCGTCCTCAATCTGATCGGCACCACGCTGTTTCTGATCGCGGTCGGTTATCTCTACGCGGTCTTCGGAACGCTCAACATGGCCGATATCGCTGTGAAGGTGACGGCAGACGATACCAGCGCCCCGCTGATGACGCTTGCCTGCCTCTTTCTGCTCGCCTTTGCGATGAAGGCGGCGGCCTTTCCAGTCAATTTCTGGCTACCCGCGTCTTATCATACGCCGAAAGTGGTCGTGTCGGCGCTGTTTGGCGGATTGCTGACCAAGGTCGGAATCTACGCCTTGCTGCGCGTCATGATCATGCTGTTCCCGGTGCAGCGGGAAGAACTCAGCATCGTCATTGCGGCCATTGCGGTGCTGACGATGATACTCGGCGCCATGGGGGCACTGGCCCAGAACGATCTGCGTCGCGTTCTGGGTTATGTCGTGATTTCGGGCATCGGCACCATGCTGGCTGGCCTAGCCATCGGTTCGCCCGCGGCCGTTGGCGGTGTCGTGTTTTACGCCCTCAATTCCGTGGTTCTGATGACGGCGCTTTATCTCGCCGTTGGTCATGCCGCCCGGCTGGGCGGTGCATGGATGCTGTCTGATCTCAGTGGCCTCTACGCCAGAACGCCGTGGTTTGCGGGGCTTGTTCTGGCGCTGTTTCTCGCGGGGTCCGGCCTGCCGCCATTTTCGGGATTCTGGCCCAAGGTGATGTTGACCAAGGCTGCTATCGATATCGGCGCCTGGTGGCTGGCAGCGTCCATCCTTGTCTCCGGGTTCCTTCTGACCATCGCCTTTGCACGCATGTTTCTGTTGTGTTTCTGGCGCTCCTCACCGCCGGGCATGAAGGAGGTGGCACCTCTCGAGACCGTGCCATCCTTCGTTCCGCTGGTGGCACTGACGGCGCTCGTCGTCGGCTTCGGCCTGTTTCCCGAGAGCATCATGCAGCTCAGCCAGCAGGCGGCGGACCAGCTTGCAGACCCGTCTGCCTATATCCGCTCCGTCTTTCCACCAAGGGGCATGCCATGAGCCTGTATGTCGTCGGTTTGCTTTTCGTCATTGTCTGGCTTGCCATCACCGGCAGCTTCACCATCGCCAATACGCTGTTCGGTCTGCTGGCCGCAGCCCTGTCTCTCGGCATCGTGCGCCATCAGCTCGCCAACAGCCAGACCCATTGGGGTCGCGTTCCCGCCATCCTGTCGCTGGCCGCGCTGTTCATCAAGGAGCTGGCGCTCTCCGCCTGGACGGTGGCCAGATTGGTCGTCAGGCCAAAGCTGGTGCTGACGCCGGGAATTTTTGCCTATCCTCTGACGGTGAAAACCGATTTCGAAATCACCTTGCTCGCCAATCTCATTACGCTGACACCCGGAACATTGTCGGTAGACGTTTCGCAAGACCGCAAGACGCTGTTCGTTCATGCCTTGGATTGCAGTGATGTGGAGGCGACCAGGACGTCGATTGCTGAGGGATTCGAGCGCAAGATCATGAGGGCGTTTCGCAAATGACACCTGAAACGCTGGTCTCCGGCGCAACCCTCATCGCTTCGGTCATCCTGTCCGCCGCCTTTCTGGCCACGGTCTACCGCGTGGTCATTGGTCCGACACTGCCCGATAGGGTGATCGCACTGGACATGCTGGTCGGCATCGCCATTGGGTTCCTTGCCGTCATCGCCATCCGCACCGGCTTCGATCTCTACGTGGATATCGCCATTGCGCTTTGCCTCGTCGGCTTTCTTGCGACAGTTGCGTTCGCCCGCTTCATCCTGTCGCGCCAGCCGGAAATAGGACAGCGACGCAAGGTGGTGCTGGATGGCACCGATATCCTGCCGTCGCGGGTTCGGGCAAAGCGTTCGCGCTCCCGCAGGAAGACCGGAAAGAGAGGCCGTTCATGAGCTGGGTCGTTGCCATTGCCGTCGCGCTGCTGCTCGTTTCCGGTGCGTTGTTTTCACTTGTCGCCAGCATTGGTATCAATCGTTTTCCCGATCTTTATACTCGCATGCATGCCGCATCCAAGGCAGGAACAGTCGGTTCAGGCCTGCTTCTTCTTGCAGTGGGCATCAATGCACTTGAACTGGCCATTTTCGCACGTGCTTTGATCGGATTTTGTTTCGTTATTCTCACTGCCCCAGTATCCGCACATTTGCTTGCCAAAGCTGCGCGTCAGGCCGGATACCCTCTGGCATCTGCAACTGTAATAGATGAGATGGAAGTAAACCGTAAGTTGAAGCGACGTTAATGCTTTATTATAAACTCCATTGAAATTTCAACATACAGTCGGGTTTTGTTACCCGTGATTTTTTATATGTAGAATAGGCTGCTTTTGGTCTGGATTATTCCAAAATAATAATTGGACTTTTTTTGGTTTGATGCTATCCACGACAGGTAAAGTAGATGATGTTGATTTGCGTCATGCGTTACCGATAGTCCGGTTCTATATTTTACTGGTAGCTAAGTTATTCTTGTTGGAGAATATCTGGATATTCTGTCGTTTTTCGCAGTCATCGTAAGCATCGCCTCTGTTCCATTCGGATCGAAAAAGAGGCGTTTATCTTTCGATAGACGCAAGTCAGTGGGCATGGGTTAACTTCATTTCGCGGGGCAATCGGGCTGGACCGATGCCGGTGAAGATATGAACAGGAGACAGATAAATGACGGAAACTACATACGGCGGCGCTCAGGATCTGCTTGTCGAGCTGACTGCGGATATCGTTGCTGCCTATGTTAGCCACCACGTCGTTCCGGTAACGGAGCTTCCTGGCCTTATTTCCGATGTGCACACGGCACTCAGCGGCACCTCCACACCTGTTGTGGCAGCCGTGAATGTCGAAAAGCAGAAGCCTGCGGTCTCTGTTCGCAAGTCGGTGCAGGATGATCAGATCATCTGCCTGGAATGTGGTGGTTCTTTCAAGTCGCTCAAGCGTCACCTTACGACGCATCACAACATCAGCCCGGAAGAGTACCGCGACAAGTGGGATCTGCCGGTCGATTACCCGATGGTCGCACCAGCTTATGCAGAAGCGCGTTCGCGCCTGGCAAAAGAAATGGGCCTTGGCCAGCGCCGCAAGTCCGGCCGGTAATCAAGCGCCCCTTCGATCAAAACGAAAAGCCGGTCCTCGTGACCGGCTTTTTTATGCGCGCTTATCAGATGGGATTAAGAAAATAATCCTTTTGCAAAATCCATATTGTAAATAAGCGAATTGAAACCTGCTATTTTTCTCATGTAGTCCAGAGATTGCATAGGCGATTTTCATGGTGTATGAATTAATTCCTATTTGTAGAGGAGTTGCAGCATGCCCCTGAATTCCGGTCTGTCCGGCACGGCCTCACCCGTTGCCCAACATTATCCCGTCTCCACCGCCTTTGCGCCGAGGCCACCCGTGTCCATGGCCAGCCGTGCCGCCTGCCACCGCGTTCGCCAGATTACCTACGACATGTTCCTCGATATCGTCGACCGTGACCTCGTGCGTCGCGACCGGCGTCACGCCATGGCGCATATTCGCCAGATTGCGCTCTACGTCAGCCATGTCGCGCTGTCCTTGCCCATGTGGCAGGTGGCAACCTGCTTCGGTCGCGATCAATCCACGGCCAGCATTACCTGCCAGAACGTCGAGGACCGCAGAGACGATCCCGCTTTCGATGCCTTCGTAACAGCAGTGGAAGAGGCCGTCAGGCCGCTTGCCGCGACGATCGAGGCACAGGATCATGAGTAAATCGCGCGGGAATGAGAAACAGATCAACGCGGCAATTGTGCGTGTCCTGCGTTTCATCGGGCGCGGGGCGGCCTCCATGACGCAGAGCGGAGCTTTCATCGAGATCGCCTGCGACCGTTCGTCCGAGACTCGGCGGCTGGATCGGGCCGTGCTCGACCACGGGCTTTCTGCCGGTCTCTGGCGCATCGCTGACGGCCATCTGCTTGCAGAGCCTGCCGCCAGCGCCTTCATCAAGCGCGCCATGCTGAAGGAGAGGGATGAAATCTTTCAGGAGCAGCACCGCCTGAGCGACGCGGTCTGCCTGGAGATCGAAGGCCAGCGACAGACCGTGCGGCGCAACGAGCTGTCGTCGCCCATGCTGGTCTTGTCACGGCTGAAGGATCGTGACGGTCAGCCGTTCTTTCCCGCCGACACGCTGGAGGCAGGCGAGAGGCTGGCGCGTGATTTCCATCGCGGTCAGCTCAGCCCGAGGATTACCGCATCCTGGGAACCACGTCTGGCAAAGCGCACGAAAGGGCAGGGCAATGGCGGGCAGGAGCTCAGCGACACGGCTCTGGCCGCTCGCACCCGCTTTTCCCGCGCCGCAGATGCCATGGGTCCTGAACTTTCAGGCGTTGCCATCGATGTCTGCTGTTTCGAAAAGGGTCTTGAACTGGTGGAGCGCGAACGACAATGGCCGGTGCGTTCGGCAAAACTCATGCTGCGCACCGCGCTGCTGGCCCTTTCCCGGCATTATGCGCCACCGCAACCACAGCGCAACCGCGAAAGCCACCGGTGGGGAACCGAGGATTACCGGCCCAATCTATAGGCAGGACTTGCGTCGTGATCCGACCGCCGCTTCACGCCGCCAGCAGCTGCGCCTCGCCTCGAATGCGGTTGATCATCGAGCGCAGGCCATTTGCTCGCTGCGATGACAGATGCTCCACC
This sequence comes from Rhizobium sp. Leaf262, assembly GCF_001422245.1. GTDB lineage: Bacteria > Pseudomonadota > Alphaproteobacteria > Rhizobiales > Rhizobiaceae > Agrobacterium. Next base: position 30,406 of record NZ_LMMM01000007.1, on the reverse strand, counting down.
AGTCCGATCTTGCCGAAGACCTCGATGGCGTCGAGGTTGGCGATCTCGGAGGCGTGCTTGCCGGAATAGACGGCAAGCACGATGGCGACGAGGCCGCGCACGATATGCGCGTCCGAATCGCCTTCGAAGGTCAGCACCGGGTCGCTGCCGCCATCGCTATGGCTGACAACCCAAACCTGGCTGGCGCAGCCCTGCACCTTGTTTTCCGAGTTTTTCTTTTCGTCCGAGAGGTCGGGCAGTTCCTTGCCCAGCTCGATAACATAGCGGTAGCGGTCTTCCCAGTCGTCGAGAAAAGCAAAATCATCCAAAATCTTGTCGAGAGACGCCATGTGTCCGTTATCCGCTGTTTCAACTGCATCAGAATGCACGCTTCGTTACCATATAGGCGAAGGTCTCCGATAATTGAACCGCCGTGCAGACGAAAAAAAGCCCTGCAACGAACGGATCGGGCAGGGCTTGCAAGTCGGGCAGTCAGGCGGCTCAAGCATGAGCCGCAAGGGTGGAGAAGGCGCGGGCCTTCACGAACATGAAAAGTATGCGCCAGATCAGGTGGCGGGACGACGCTGTGGCATGGGAACGTAAGGTTGCGACTTGATGACGGTGCCGGTTTTGATGTCGTCGCTTTCATGATCCTGCGCAATGTCGATGGTCGTGGTGGCAGGCACGGGCGTTACAGGGGCGGCAGCGGTCGCGGTCTTCGCGGTGGGCTCGCTGCCAGCCAGCTGAGCGTCGATCAGTTGGTAGGCGACCTTTGCGCCTTCGCGGGCTCGTTCACCCAGCGCATGAAAGGTTTCGGCACCCTTCTCGCAGACTTCAGGCTTTTCGACGCAGATGGCGCTGACATAGTGGTAGGCTTCGCTGGCTGCCGAGACGGCGCTAGCGATGTTCATCGAGGAGGTCTGTGAATTGCTGTTGCTGGAGCTACCGAAATAGGACAGCGCCACCAGAACCAGCGAGAAGAAGATCGATGACTTGATCAGAAACCACATTGTGACACTACCCTGTTTGACGTCGCCCTTTGCGGGTCATCCGTGTTTGCCCTGTTGTTCGGGCTTGGAATCACCCTAGAGCCAACAGACCAACAGCGATTTGCAAAAACCGGCAGGATTTAATTCAAATTGTATCTATTTGTTCCGTGGCAGGACGACGAAAGCGATTTCCCTACAAGTTTAATCAAGGCCATTAAGCATAATTGCGGCGCTGGCCCGCAATTGCAGGGGATAACGGCGCGGGCGCCTGCCACAAAGATTAACGCAAAGCGAAAAATCCAAGAAAATCCTTCGCTTACCCGTCATTAACCATGAAACACGAAGTCTTGCGCAAATGCCCCGAAATGGGATTCCACAAGGCTTTAAGCCGGGTGGAGACCCCGTCTTTTAGCCTTTCTTTAAGCCGCGGGCCTCTATTGTCGGCCATGGTTAAGGGCCGTCACGCCCATTTTGGAATTCGGTGTTCAGGTATTGCGTAACATAACGGAAAAAGCGATTGCGTTGATCGATCATGCTACGGGCATGTGGCTTTCGCGCATGGAAGAAGATGCCAGCGAACGGGTTGCGACGGTTCATGCCCTGCGCCGCCTCGTGGCATTCGGCATCGCCGCTTTGCTGGTCCTGCCTGCCGTCTTCTGCCTTGCCTTTCCCGTATCCGTCGCGCTGCCCCTTGGCGTCGCTTCCGTTTTTGCCGTCTTTCTGGCCGCTGCCGCATTCCTTCTTGCGCTTCACAGACCGCAGAGAACCACTGAAACCGTATCCGCGCCCGCAACAGGCAACATGGTAGCAGCCTCGCAGGTGCCCGGCCTTTTGCTGGTGTTTGATGAGCATGGCGTTGTCAAAAGCGTGTCAGGCCGCGATGTCGGTCAATTCCCGTCGAAATTTCAGCATTGCGCCGGTCATTTCTTTGCAGAGCTTGTGCATGTTTCCGACCGCATCGGCCTGATGCAGGCATTCGATGCGCTGCGCCAGGGCAATGACAGCGCGATTGCCGATCTGCGCTTCGACAATACGGTTGCCACACGACAGACCCAGTTCCTCCACGCCCGTATGGATATGACGGCGCAGCGCGATCACATGGGCCGGTTGACCGGTGTCATTGGCCAGCTTCGCGATATCACCGAGAAAGAACTGTTGCGCAGCGAAGTCGCCCGCAAGGCGGCGGAAGCCGAATCGGCCAATGATGCCAAGTCCCGCTTTCTGGCTGCCGTCAGCCACGAATTGCGCACCCCGCTCAACGCCGTGCTCGGCTTTTCGGATATTCTTGCCGGTGAGTATTTCGGCAGGCTCGAGAATGATCGCCAGCGCGAATATGTCTCGTTGATCCGCCAGTCAGGTGCTCATCTCCTGTCGGTTGTCAACACCATGCTGGACATGAGCAAGTTGGAAGCGGGCCGCTACGAGCTGCAGATGGAGCCATTCCGCATTGCCGACGCCGTGGCCACCTGCGAAGCCATGCTGGGTCTTCAGGCCAAGCAGAAGGGCCTGACGCTCACCAGCCGCATCCAGCGCGATATGGGCGAAGTCATTGCCGATCAGCGCGCCGTACAGCAGGTTCTTATCAATCTGGCAGGCAATGCCATCAAGTTTACCGAATCGGGTGGTGTGGTCTCCATGGACGCATCGCTGGAAGGCGGCATGCTGAAGCTGACCGTCAGCGATACAGGCATCGGTATTGCCGCAGACAAGATGGCGTTTCTCGGCCAGCCCTTCATGCAGGTGCAGAACGAATATACCCGCCGCTATGAGGGTACGGGCCTTGGGCTCGCCCTCGTCAAGGGATTGGTGGAACTGCATGGCGGGCGCTTTGCAATCGCCAGCCGCGCCGGCGAAGGCACCGTGGTCACGATCCTGCTGCCGGTCGATGGCTCCGGTCAGACGATCGGTGGTGATCGCGACGGTACGGATGGTCCGGTGGAGTTTCCACCGCGCCTGCGGCAGCCGGTTGCGGTTGCTGATGAAATGAAGAAGGAGGATGTTGCGGATGGCCGCGCCAAAGCGAAAATCGCCTAGGAAAACACCGGCTCGCAAGGAGCCCGGTATCGTTTCTGTGGCAGCACTCGCCATAGGACAGCAGATTTTGCAGCATCCCAGACTGGTCGGCGGCTGCACGGCCTTTTTCGTCGTTTTCGGCTTCGTGGCCGCCAATGCGCTCTGGTATCAGCCGGGCCATCACCCATCGCCTTTCCTGCGCACCCGCGATGAAGAAAATCCCAACGGCATCGCTGGCTATCGCCTTGCGTCAGGCCTTGGAGAGCAGGGCAACGTCACGACATTTCGCATCGAACGACAGACGGATGCGCCGCAGCCCGTGCCGCCCTCCGCCCCAGCCGTGCGGCCCGATGATGCGCCCGCCTTGCCCGCCCAGACGGCACAGGCACCCCACCAGCCATCCGAACTGATTGCCGAAATCCAGCGCGAACTGTCCCGGCGCGGCCTTTATGAAGGTGCTGCCGATGGCATGATCGGACCGCGCACCACGGCGGCCATTCTCTTTTTCGAAGAGACCGTCGGCATGGAGCCGACCGGTGAACCGACGAGCCGTATTCTTTCAGCCCTGAAGATCGACAGCGCCACCACCGTTGCTGCCATACCCAAGGCGCTGCCGCAGGATCGCCCTGCCAGCGCAAATACCGGCGGCGTCGCCATCGATCCCGTTGCCGCAGCCATTCGCAGCGCCGAAGCCAAGCAGCCAAAGGCGCAATCGATCTCGCTGACATCGGGCGATACACCCAAGCCGGTGACGAAGGACATGGTGGCGAAGATTCAGCAGGGTCTCGTCAACATCGCCTATGCGGATGTGAAGGTGGACGGCATGGCCGGTGAACAGACACGCACCGCCATCCGCAATTTCGAGAAGCACTACCGCCTGCCTGAGACCGGCGAGCCCAATGAGGCCGTGCTGAAAAAGCTGAAATCCATCGGCGCTTTGTGATATCGCATCACGATGCGTCTCAAATCAGAAATTTTCGTTTCCGCCCTCATGCGCCGCGTGTTTTCCGCCGGCGACTTCGCCGCGATCGAGCAGAAGGGTGCGGATGCGGCAGGTGCCATCTTCATCCGCCAACGCCTGAGAAACGGCCTGCAAACCCTGTACGGGCCTGCGCCGCAGAGCTTTTCCGACGATGAAGAGGAGAGGGCGGAGCGCCGGTTCGAAACGCGCCTTTCAGGCGTAGACGCGGCTGACATCGACGCCCTCCTGGAAAAGGAGCGCCGCTTCGACAGCGACCTGTGGGTGGTGGAACTGGAAACCGACAGGATTGACGGGCTGTTTACGGTTGTTTCGCAATAGTCGGAAGCAGCCGCTTGCGGCGGTTCTCATGCCCGAGAGGGGACGAGGCAGTCCAGCCCATTAGCCCCTGACCACCAGACGCTGCGGTTCGTTTCCTGCTTCGCGTTGTGTATCGCTCTGCCTGTTGGGGTCGATGGTGTACCTGTCTGCCCGGCGCCAGCTTTCGATCCGGTCTTCGCATTGCCCGATGTCCAGATTTTCGATCATGGTTTCGGCTCGCGTCATATTGCCGTCCAGCGCGCTCAGATGCGGGTAGAAGCATTCCAGAACGAAGGCGGCATCGGCAAAATCCATACCAAGCCCGATCATCGTGGTGGCCAGTTGCTGGCCGGAAATGTCCAGCATCACCCGTTCGGAAAGCCAGTGGCTGGCCGAAAGCGAATCCGACAGGGCGGTGGAGAACTGCCGGGCGTTACGTTCGCGGGCAAAGCGCACCAGAAGCGCCTCCTGCACATCCGTCAGACGCCGTGCACCCAGGCTGTCGGTGACCGGGCGCTGAAGTTGCCGCGCCATGGTGCGAAGCTGGCGGCGCAAATCCTCTTCGCGCTCGGCGATCGTCTTTTCCATGGTGCGTGAAAGATTGGTGGCTGCTGCCTGCGGCGGTACGGCGGGGGAGGTGGCATTGCGCGAATGGCGCAGGCCAACCAGTGCATCGACAACCGTGGGCGACAGGTCTTCGCGGCGCACGATGGTGCGCGCATGCGCTCCGCCCTGCGTGCGGGCAATGGCAATCAGCGTGTCGTCGTCAAGGCATTTGGAGGAAACCAGAAACGGTGCGGATAGCCCGATGGGCTGGCTTGCGATGAAGAAGGCGACCGCGGAGGGAACGTTGGGATTTTGCGACAGCGCCGCCACCGCTTCCCGCTTCGCCTCAGGCGTCGAGGCGGTAAAAAGCGGCATGAAAAGCTCCGCGAACTGGCGAAGCTCGGATTTGGATGGATGAGAAAGCCCTTCGAAACTCGATACAGTGGCCATCAGCACCACATCTTTCTTCCTCTCGGCACTTGGCCTTTCTAACTCTCGAAACCGGTCGGTCAACGCAATACCCAATGTGACGCAAAACAAAACGATCCGTTCTAAATATAACAAACGTGTTGACGCGCTGTTAACCAGCCGTGGCGCAAAGCAGTTTTTTGCCGCCATGCACAGCAAATTTTTAAGACAATATTTTCGGAAAGATCTGGCTCTGATGCGCAACGGCGGGTAGCTGGCGCTAGCGGGGACTCGCCCGCCATGCCGAAAGCAGGCTAGGACGAGCCCCTGACCGCTATCATGGCGGCTGTTTGTCGTTAGACACGACGAAAATGACACACGTCAAACGTTCAGGCGCGCAAAACTTACCCGCGATTTTCTGGATTTGGAAAATTAGTTTTAAATTACAACGACTTTGCCGAAGGCCCTGTTTTTGAACTCACAGAAGCGTGACCTCAGCCTTACCGAAGCATCACCAGAATACAGACAATTTTAACGGGGAATGTGCCACACCGGGAATATTAGTGTTAACGACTGCTTAACCTATCCATGTTTGTAATCTCATAGGCAGCTGACAGATTCGGTGCTAGATTTCGAAGTCGAAATTTAGAGTTTACTGTAGCAAACGACAATGTTTGCGGCCGCCTCTCGTCTCACATGCCAGTCTGTGGACTGGAAATGCACAATGTTTGTGGTGATGGCATTCCCGCGCGTTTTCTGACGAACCGCGCGATCATTCAACAACCAAGCGTCATGCCCCTGAGAGGAGAAGACTATGACGGAAATCATTTCGTTTTATGCGGCGTCCCGCCGCCTTGGCCGATCCACGGATCTGCCGTCCGCCGTAAGTGGCCCCGCGCAACTCTTGTTCTTTACCGGCGTGCGGTACGAGCGCCCGGAAGCTGAGTTGCGGATCGAAAGCCAGACGAAGCAGCGCAAGCGCAAAGTCGTGGTCACGACAACGGATACGGCGATCGGTTCCTGAACCGTTCAAACGGCTTGCTGATCGAGATCAGGGCGTCTGCTCGCATTTTGCTTCGCTGAGAAATCGCGTCGCTTCCTCTACGAAGCTCGGTTGCGGCACCATGGTCCGCAGCACCGCATACCCCTTGTTCTGCCCTGCTTCGACCAGAATGGATTTGGAGAGGCCGGCCGGCTGGGCCTTACGAATGGCTGCCAGCTGTACCTGGTTGGCGACGAGAATATCCAGCTCACCACCCGCCGATGTGCGGTCGTTCATGCTGAAGATTTCATTGGACGCGCTGTCGAAAACCGCCACCGACCAAAACGGCACGACGCCGAATCCCGCCAGACGAACCGGTTTGGTGTCCACATCGAATGTGCATACGGCAACACGCATAAAGGGGTCGCCGCTGCCCAGTTCCGTCTTTTCGCGGTTGTCGTCCAGGAGATGAAAGCGGTTTGGTGCACCTTCCGCGACCGCACGCGTGTACGCGTCGCGATTGGAAAAATGCGGTGTGGCCAGCAGGATGACGAGATGCAGCACGGCTGCTCCGACAAGGCCGACGAATACGGCGAAAACGACCTTAAACATTGCCGCATCCTGTCTTCTGGATGTCCGGCATCTTGATGTCGATCAGGCCCGTGCTTCCCGCGACCGGCGTGTCGAGCAGCGTCAGCACCAGCTTGAACGGGCGAGAGGGCGGCACTGACAGCCAATTGTAGGTTTGCGCCGATGCGGCCACGGCAATGTCCATGCCGCCGCCCGGTCCATGTAGCAGTGTCCGTGAATTGAGCGCTATCGGCTTGCCCGAGCCGTCATCGAGGGGATTGCCGTGCTGATCTGCCGCGTAAAGCGTCCAGAAGCGGGAAGGGGGCACGGAGCCTGTCAGGCGGTAATGGCAGTCTCCCGTCAGCCGCTGCCCGGCACTGTCGGCCGACGCCGTAAAGCTCAGACCTTCAGCGGTACCGTAGAGCAGCTTGCCCGCATCCGCCCGGTGCGACTTCGCATAGGGGTCTGCCTCGATCGTCTGCGCCTCGGGAAAAGCATCCCACGCTCCGATCTTGATCGAGCCGAAACCTTCCGTCGCGTCCAGAGCCGCAAATGTGGATAATATTCCGCCGCCAAAAGCGATCAGAAGCGAAATCGCAACAAGAAATGGAACTCGAAACACGCTGTTTTCCCGTTTTGGAACAGGTGAGGGTTAGCATTGATTCCGCTTGGGGGAAATGGGCAGAACGACGCCAAGACAGGGTTTCGAGAAATCTCCACGCCCTTTGCAGTCGATGCTATCGATTGCCGCCTTAAGCTGTCCGTTCAACCGCCTTTCTCGTCAAGCGCGGTCCGCGCTATATCTGACAGGTTGGTAGCCTGAAAAGCCTTCGTCAGCGCCAGTTCCGCATCCTGAAACGCAGCCTGTAGTCTCGCATTCGTCGCTTTTTCTACAGGACAGGACGGGTGATCACTGGACAGTGGTGCCTCAAGGATGGTTTCGCCCTGAAGAGCGCGCTGCACGTCAAGCATCGTCAATTCATTCAGCGGTTTTGCCAGAGACCAGCCGCCGCCCCGGCCTCCTTCCGAGGCGACGATGCCGTGGCGTCGCAACTGGCCCATGGTTCGGCGCACGACGACGGCGTTGGTGTTCAACATCTGCGCAATTCGCTCGGAGGTCTCCCGTCCGCCGAGCAGTCCCATGTGAACCAGAACGTGAACCATTCGCGCAAGCCGGCCATCCTGTCTCAATCGTGAACTCCCACAAAGTGTAACAATATTTGTTACGGTATCTTGTTGTCGCTTATTCCGTAACATATATTGATACGGTAAGAAGTCTAGCAGGTGCAAATGCCTTGGAGAAAACAGATATGAAACAGCGTATGGTCAAAACCAGAACCTTGCAGATGAACATTCTGGAAGCGGGTGAGGGGCCTCTCGTCATCCTGTGCCATGGCTTCCCGGAAACCTCACACGCATGGCGCCATCAGGTTCAAGCCCTTGCGCAGGCAGGGTTTCACGCCGTTGCGCCGGATATGCGCGGTTATGGTCAGACAGATGTGCCAGAGGATTTTGAGCAATTCACCGTTTTCCACCTCGTGGCTGACATGGTGGCGCTGGTCGATGCACTGGGTGCGGAGAAAGCAACGATCGTTGGAAATGATTGGGGTGCGACGGTGGCTTGGCAGGCGGCGCTCCTGCGGCCGGACCGTTTCGACAAAGTGGTTGCCATCGGCGTACCGCTGATGGGCCAGCCACCGGTTCCGCCGAGCGCGATATTTCCCGCCACGGACCAGGCATTGCTGTACGCGCTCTATTTCCAGCAGCAGGAGGCTGTCGCTGAGCTTGACCGCGACCCGGAAACCACGCTGCGCAAAATATACTATGCCGCCAGCGGCGGGGCCGGGCCACGTCTACCGGGAGACGATACCCCGAACCCGTTCGGTATGGTTTCCCGCAAACGCGGGCTGTTGAGCGACCTGCCGGAGCCGAAAGGCGTGTTGCCCTGGCTGACGGCGCATGACATGGATGTGTTCGTACGTGCCTTCGCTGCCACCGGCTTTGGTGGTGGGCTCAATTACTACAGAAATCTCGACATGAACTGGCAGCTTCAGCAATCCCTTTCGGGTCTGAAGGTGACCATTCCTGCACTGTTTTTGATTGGGGAGCGCGATACCGGTCTAGCCATTCCCGGCATGAGAGATATGATCGAGGCCATGCCTGAACTGGTGCAGGAATTGACGAAAAGCCAGTTTGTTGCTGGCGCAGGCCACTGGCTACCGCAGGAAGCGCCCGATGCGGTGAACAGAGCTATCATAGAGTTTCTGAACGGCTAACATCTGTCCGCCATCGTATCGGTGGAATGAACACGCAAACGCCGCCAACCAGAGGCTTCGCGGCGTTTGTTGATATCCAGCGTCAGTTCGCAGGTGCAGGCGTTGTTGCCGGTGCCGGAGCTGGCGTCGTAACAGCTGTCGTGCCGGATACATCGTCCGTCGCGATTGGCGCCGGTGTCATCTTGCCGTCTGCGGCGGCCACGCGCCATACGGTATTGCCGGCATCATCTGCCACCAGCAGCGCGCCGGTGCCATCGATACCGACGCCGACCGGACGGCCTTTCGCCTTGTCGCCCTCGATGAAGCCGGTCACCACGTCCTGCGTTTTGCCGACGGGCTTTCCATTCTCGAAGGGGACATAGGTCACGCGATAACCGTTGAAGGCAGTACGGTTCCAGCTGCCGTGTTCTCCGATGAATGCGCCGTTTGCGTAAGGTGCGGGCAAAGCGGAGTTCAGCGAAAATGTCAGGCCCAGCGCGGCGACGTGGCTGGAAAGCGCATAGTCCGGCTTGATGGCCTTCTCCACCATATCAGGGCGCGGCGGGTAGACCCTGTTATCGACGTGGTTGCCGTAATAGCTCCAGGGCCAGCCGTAAAAGCCGCCTTCCTTCACAGACGTCATGTAGTCGGGCACGAGATTGGGGCCAAGCTCGTCGCGTTCGTTGATAACGGCCCACAGCTCCTTGCTCTCAGGATTGAAGGCAAGACCATTGGGATTGCGCAGACCTGAGGCAAACAGCTTGAATGCGCCCGTCTGACGGTCCACCTGCAGAATGGCGGCGCGGTTCTTTTCCGCCTCGAGCCCATTTTCAGTGATATTGGAGTTGGAACCGACCGAGGCGTAGAGAAACTTGCCATCCGGGCTCAGCGCCAGATCCTTGGTCCAGTGATGATTGATCGGCCCGCCGGGCAACTGCGTCAACACACGCGGCTCGCCTGTGATCTCGTTCTGGCCGAGTTGATACGGGTAGGCGAGAATCTGGTTGGATGTGGCGACGTAAAGCGTATCATCCGCAAAAGCGAGGCCGAAGGGCGAATCCAGCTTGGTCAGCAGATCGTGCCGCTCGTCCACGGTGCCGTCGCGATTGGTGTCTCGCAGCAGCGTGATGATATTGCTTTCCTTGGGCGTGCCGCCACTGGTTCCATGCGCAATCGCCATGATCCAGCCACGAATGATATCCTTCGGTCGTGACGCCGATTGACCACCCTTCGGCTCGCGCGATTGCACAACCAGCACATCGCCATTCGGCAAAGTGTGCACGGTGCGCGGGTTGACCAAATCCTTCTGGTAAACCGTAATCTTCAATCCCTCAGGGACCTTGGGCGTTTCGCCATCCTTCCAGCCCACGACTTCTGCGACCTTCAGATCGGGGATAAGGCTCATGGAGGGTTCGGGAAGAACGGGATCGGCTCCGATCTGCTGCGCAGTATCGAAATTGCCATTCTGATCGCTGCATGCTGGCAGGACCAATACGACGCCGGTGAGAAGAAGTGCGGGGGCAAGAATGCGGGTGGCCATATCATACTCTCCAGGCGAGACGTGCATATTTACGGGAAGATGCCGCAACCGCCATCAGTGCAACGACGAACGTAATAGCCGAAAGCAACAGCCCGTAAGGCACCACTGCCGTCCAGCCATCCCCGGCGTGGACAAGGCTGTTGACGAAAGCCAGCACCAGCATCACCAGAAACAGAATGATCGCAAAAAACGATGGTCTCATCGGCCGCGTACGCCTGCGCAGCAAATCCACCAGTCCTGCCAGAATGGCAACGCCGCCAAATACCAGTCCAGCAAACAGCAACCATGCGGAAAAATTCGACCACATCAGATTGGCCGTCTGCCAGAACGCGATGTCCGTGCCCAGCGCCAGCGAAAAGCAGACGAAGGGAAAAGGCACGAAATACAGTTGAAATGGATATGCAGAGGCTTCTGCACGCGACGCTTCACTCATGGTCCAAGCTCCAACCCGAAATCACCAAACCGCCCAAGTCTTTGTGGTGCCTGGAGGTTTTACATATGTGGAGCTAACGGTTCGACATGAGGATTGGTTGCAGAAGGGGCACCGACCGATCTGCCATTCAAAACGAAGAAAAGACCTTATCTCATCTCTGAGGCCGACAACATCAGTCCTCTCTTTCCTGAAACATCGATTTAAGAAGCCAGAAGACGGACAGCGTCAGCACAAAAAAGCCGATGGTGACGGCAGCCTGAGCGGCAGGGGATGGTCCTTGAGCCATGAAAACAGAAGCCCGGCTTGTGTCCGGCGGAAGCACGCCGAGGCCGACGACTGGCCCACTTCGGCCCCGCTTTTACGATCTTTGCAAGCATGTAGCCGAACGCTGTAGACAGTAGAAAGGCGGCAAAGACCTTTATGACCGTTTGCCAACAATGCATGAAAGCGTATCTGCTGCCACAATTAAAACACCCTTGAGTTGATCTTTTCCTTCGAGCTTGAGGAACATATAAAGATGCGGCTGACTATCTGTGTTGTTTTGCTTTTGATTTTGCCCGGTTTCTTGAATGCAGTGCCTGCTGCGCAAATGGCGGGTGATGGTAACTGGGGCGGGGCACTCGGCGTTCTCACCGGCCCAATGATCGTTTTTCTGTGCGCACATACGCTCATTTATTACGGCGTGGTTCTGGTCCGAAGCCCCGCAGGACTGAGATCGTTTTCGCAGACTAAATTGACTTATATATCCTTTGCACTCGCACTGATGAGTATCCTCGGCAGTCTTGGAGACCGAGCAAATCCACCTGTTTAGAACCGCGAAAGCCTGAGCTTTCAAGTCAGTCAATATGAGGAGAGAGAAGACATGACACTCGAGGAATTTGCTGCCACCATCGAAAACAGGGGCGGCGAGCGGGCGACGGAAGGTCAACTTCTGGCGTTCGAGAAAAAGCTGGGCAAGACCTTGCCAGCGGATTACCGCACCTTTCTGGGCATATCCGGAGGCGGCATGATTTTCGAGCCCCCTGTCGCCTATCTCGACGCACCGGGGCGTGATTTGCTGTTGCGCCACATGAATTCTCTGGCAGAAGTGGAAAAAAATTTCGCCAAGCCCAGCTCATATCCTCTGCCGGAAGGTTTGCTTGTCATCGGCAATGATGCAGGCGGCAATTCCATCATGCTCTGCGTTACACAGGACAGGTACGGGCAAATTTTCATGCTCGACCACGAAATGGTTGCCTATGAAGGTGACCCGGAACCTCTGGATGAAGCGGAAGAGAATGGTTTGATCACTCAATATTCTCAAAGCTTTAGTCAGTTCGTCAGCGATATGCGCATCGATGATGATGATGAGTGATGGCACCGCCTACTGGTAGAGACGACGACGCATGGCAGCGTTCTTGAAACACTTCTGGGCAACATACTCGCTACCGGCATGGGGTCAGCGCGTCACTCCTCCGCGTCTTAATCGCCCGTTTCAAAGCGCTGATAACTATCCGGGTCATCGAGGATCGTCTTTAGCATTTGGAAGAATTCCGGCACTGTTTGTCCGATGATGTCAGGTGTGAAGTCGAACCAGTATCGTCTGGAAAACTCTCCTTCGAGATCGTTATGGTAGCGTCCGAGGAAAGTCTCCATTTCATCAAGCAGCTGATGTTTTTTATCGGGTTCTGTGACACGTGAATAGCCAGCAAGCGCTTGGGGCACGGTGTCGAACTCGACGTCCATATCCTGATGCAGATAGTTTCCAATCAGGCTGAAAAGCGCAGGGAAATCGTCGGATACCGTGCTCATCTCAACGAACCTCCGAATTCACATCTTTCAGGCTGGACGCGTCCAACACCTTCCTAAACTCAAGATCGTGCCGCCCGACGAGGCGAACCTGGCTTGCCTCCTCGATGAGCCAAAGCGACTTATCGGAAAAAGATACGATTCTGTCGCAGGTCACCGTCTGGCCAGAGGTCAGTTCGACCGATCCTTTGCGACACAGGAATGTGTCATCACCGGACTTGAACATCAGCACGTTGCCGAAAAAACCGATTGCTACAGCGCTTGCCACGACAACGATGCTTGTAGGGACGCCAGCTTTTTGCGCCCATTGCAGAAGTATGCCGCCAACGATGCAGCACAGGATAATGGCGGCTATGGACAGCAATAACGTCATGCCTGCACCCCATAACAGAGGCATCAGGAAGATCGAGGTAGCGATCACTGCGACCAGATGTCGACGGTCCAACTGTCCGATCCAGTTGCGGAAGCTCCGAAAGTCGGAAAACTTGTGTACCTCGATGTTGACGAAGTATGCCATGGCGAAAAACAGTCCGAAACGGGTATCCGGCCAGGTGGAAAAAACCAGCCACATGGAGTGCCCATCACGCAAGAGTTCAGAAAGCCTTGGAAGATGCACGAGAAAGGCCAGTTGCGCGCCGAGCAACATGGCGCAGAGCAGCAGGATCATGACGACGACAAACATGAGAGCTGCGCCATATCTCGCTAGTCTCGTGGGTCGTTTGATGTCAGGCTCGCTCATGGGCTGTGTTCCGAAGTCCTGTCGACCTCTTCCAGGCCGAAGTCGCTCGTCTTGATGAGCCTTGGTTTCGCAGGTCCTTCCACGATGACGAACGGACCGCTGCCCAGCAGGACGATCTGGGTGCAAGGCACCATGTCACCTGAAAGAAGCCGAAGAGTATCGGATTTGCAATTGTAGACCGATTGCTGCTGATCCGTCAGGATAAGACCAACCATTATCCCGAAGAATAAGCCGGCTGCGATTCGTAAAGGAATGCGCGGTACGCCATTCCGTTCTGCCCGAATGTAAACGAGACGATGAAGAACGGTCGCTGCCGCGGTCAGACACATCTTTAAAAACGTGAAGGCGGAAACCATAAACAACAAGGGTGTCAAAAGTAATGCAATGCCCATGTAAGCATGGCGGACAGGTTTGCTGATAGCACGCAAGCGTTGCCGCGCTTCGTCAATGCCGGCAACGTTGTCTATGACCCAGGATGTGCCAGTGGCCACGGTCAGAATGAGAATCATAAAAAGAGAATTTGGATTCTGCGGGCCGTTTGCAAAAAACCGCCACAGCGCTTGGCTGTCTCCAATCACTGCTGGAAAGTGCGGCATGTGAAGAAGAAATCCGGCCCGCTCGCCAACAAGCCCGGCCAGAAGCGCAAGCACAAGACTGGCCACGTCGATAAAGCCCGATCTGATACGCGATTGCGACGCCATATTGCCTTTTGCTTATCACCCTGTGTCGGCATATTCGCTATCACAGGTAGATAATTTTTCAACCAGCATGGGGTCGCACAAGCGTGCTGCATCTCTGGCGATAGATGGGCAGATACTCACTCGTCGATCGAGATGGCGCTCATCCGGCAGAGGGCCATCCAACGAAAACACGCAATTCTGTGAAAAGCGCTACCGCTTCACCCCATCACTCCCCACATCGGCCACCTTCTGCACCGTCAGCGATGGCGCAGAGGCTTCCTTCAGCTTCTTGCCGATAGAGCGGATAACTCTTGTTGCTTCGGCGGAAAGAGAGCGTGGGCGGGTAAGGGCCGGTAGGGGATTGGCGTCGGCAGAGGCGATCTGGGCGCCGTGGGCCGCCGGTTGCGGGCGTGAGCCGGTTGGCAGCGGGTTGGGGATGCCGGGGATGGGGCGCAGCTCCATGCCCTGATGGGCATAGTCCATCAGTCGCTTGAACGTCATGGCGGGCAGGGCGCCGCCGGTCATGTTGTTCATGGAGGTGAAGTCGTCGTTGCCGAACCACACGGCAGTCGTGTAGTTGCCGGTAAAGCCGACATACCAGGCGTCGCGGTAAGACTGCGACGTGCCGGTCTTGCCGCCGGAGACGATGCCGTTGTCAAGTGCGCCGCGTCGTGCCGTTCCCTCCACGGGAATGGTCACCAGCATGCGGTTCATCTTGGAATTGGCTTCTTCCGACAGCACGCGATGCGCCGGCGGCTCGTCGCGGTCGAAGTCGTAGAGAACCTTGCCTTCGTAATCCAGCACCTGCTCGATGCCGTGACGGCGCGATTGCATGCCGCCTGCCGGGAACACGGCATAGCCGGTCGCCTGATCCAGCACCGTCAGTTCCGACGTGCCGAGTGGAATGGTCTTGTCGGTCCGCAGCGGTGTGGCAACGCCCATGGCTTTCGCCGTATCGGCGATGATCTGCGTGCCCAGAACATCCTTGGCAAGCCGCACCGGCACGGTGTTGTAGGATTTGGCAAGGGCTGTCTGCAACGTCACCTTGCCCGCATAGGAGCGGCCATAGTTCTGCGGAGACCAGCCGCGCCATGTCACGGGCGCATCTGAAATCAGCGTCTCCGGCTTGTAGCCCTTCTCCATGGCAGCGGAGTAGGTATACACCTTGAAGGATGAGCCCGGCTGGCGAAGAGCCGCCGTCGCGCGGTTGAACTGGCTTTCGCCATAGTCACGGCCACCGACCATGGCGCGAATGCCGCCGCCATTCTCGACCATCACCATCGCGCCCTGCTTGACCTTGTAACCGTCTCCGAACTCGCGAAGACTGCCCTCCATCGCCTGTTCGGCGGCCTGTTGAAGCCCGGTGTCGATGGTGGTGCGCACAACGACCGTATGGTCCTTGATCTTGCCGTCCTTGGCCAGCCGCTGCACTTCGTCAAAGGCCCAGTCGAGGAAATAATCCGGGGCTTTCACGTCTTCGCGGTCGATGACGGTGGCCGGATTGCGGCGTGCGCCGACGACCTGACCTTCGGTCATCAAGCCACCCTGCACGAGGTTGGAAAGAACCGTGTTGGCGCGGGCGCGGGCAGCGGGAAGGTTGACGTGCGGCGCGTATTTCGCCGGTGCCTTGAACAGACCGGCCAGAATGGCGGATTCCGCCAGCGTCACATCCGTCAGGTTTTTACCGAAATAGAACTGCGCCGCCGCCGCCGCACCGAATGTGCCGCCGCCCATATAGGCGCGGTCGAGATAAAGCGCGAGAATCTCTTTCTTCGACATGTTGGCTTCCAGCCAAAGCGCCAGAAAGGCTTCCTTGATCTTGCGTTCCAGCGAGCGTTCATTGGTCAGAAACAGGTTCTTGGCCAGCTGCTGCGTCAGCGTGGAGCCGCCCTGCACGACGCCGCCAGCGCGCGCATTCTCGCTCATGGCGCGGGCAAGGCCGATGAAATCGATGCCGAAATGGTCGAAGAAGCGACGGTCTTCGGTGGCCAGAACCGCTTTAATGAAATGATCCGGCATCTGGTCGATCGGTACGGAATCTTCGTGGATGATGCCGCGATGGCCGATGGTGTTGCCGTAACGATCCAGGAATGTGACGGCGAAATCACCGCGATAGCGCCAGTCCTTCTTGGTTTCCTCGAAGGCGGGCAGGGCCAGCGCCAGCATCAGCACGGTACCGGCTGTGCCGACGGTCAACGCGTCGTCGGTGATGTTGATGAGGAATTTCTTCCAGCCGCGCACGTGCAGTTTGCGCGAAGCGATGGTAACCTCTTCCCAGAAATCGAACACGCGCGACGCAGCCGTCCACAGGCCGGAATCGATCCATGAATCGATCCTCAGCAGAATATGGCGTTTACGGCGCGTTTGTTTCTTGTCTTTATCTTCCTGCACCTGCAACGAATTCCTGTTCGATTTTGGCAAGCGGATGCTTGACGCAGCAACCTTGCGCGGGTCATTCCTCACCACCACTCCGCCTGATTTTAGAATTATCCTAAAAGCTGGCCGATGGCGATATGACCAAACGGGCTAGTTCATGTTGCCGCCTGATGATGCAAAATGAAACGGAAATGTTAACGATGAGTGACGCGCCATTCTGGAAAACAAAGTCGCTGGCGCAAATGAGTAACAGCGAATGGGAAAGCCTGTGCGATGGCTGTGGCCTTTGCTGTCTCAACAAGCTGGAAGATTGGGATACGGGCGAGGTGGTGTTCACCTCCGTTTCCTGTCAGCTGCTGGACGGCGACAGCTGCGCCTGTTCGGATTACGCCGACCGTTTTGCCACCGTGCCTGACTGTATTCAGCTCAACC
The DNA here is from genome assembly GCF_001422245.1 of Rhizobium sp. Leaf262. Lineage (GTDB taxonomy): Bacteria > Pseudomonadota > Alphaproteobacteria > Rhizobiales > Rhizobiaceae > Agrobacterium. Next base: position 13,397 of record NZ_LMMM01000007.1, on the reverse strand, counting down.
TGAAGCTTGTCAACGAAATCGGCTGGCTGCCGCCGACCTGCGCCTATGCGCTGGTGCGTGACGGCCACGATCTCTACTGGTGGCACCATCTCGTTTCCGGTGACCCGGAGACCGTGCATATTGCGGGCATTTCCGCACGTGGCCGCGTGGTCAACGAGAAGGACGTCGATGTCGACGACTTCGAAAACTATGTCGTGGACTGGCCTTTGACAGTGGGGGAGCAGCCGGAAGCGCAGCAGCGGTAAGCATCTGCTCCGTTTCTTTCGTGTACCCTCATTCCTGTGCTCGTCACAGGAATCCAGCTAGCCAAATCCTTGGGCTGAAAAGAGTCCTTCCGCCGCGCAGACGCGCGACGACTGGATTCCTGTCACAAGGACAGGAATGAGGAAGGAGAAATGTTTGTCCTATTCCTGCCGCATCAAACGTTTAATCCGCCCCTCTCTTTTCTTACGCCCGTTCCCGGCTATGATGCATGGCCGCAAAGTCAAGGATCATGCATGCGCAATCGTTTCGCGCTTCTGTTGCCAATCTGCCTTCTCGCAGTAGGGTCGCCCGTGCGTGCGCAATCGCTGCAGCCGTTCGAGTGCACCTTCGTGACATCTGTGGAAACCGGCGCTGTGATTACCCAGCAGGGCAGTTGCGACAAGCGCGTTTCTCCCGCCTCGACCTTCAAGGTGCCGCTGGCTCTGATTGGTTATGATTCCGGCATTCTGCTGGATGAGTTCAATCCCGTCTGGGAGTGGCAAACGGGAATGGAGGCCGCACCGCAGGAGCGCAAGAAGGTCGATCCGACAAGCTGGCAGAAAGAGGGCATTCGCTGGTATTCGCGCGAGATCACCAGCCGTCTGGGTCAGGAAAAATTTGCGGCTTACGTCAAGCGACTGGGTTTCGGCAATGCCGATGTGGCTGGCGAAGCGGGCAAGAACAACGGGCTGACCGACGCCTGGGTCGGCACGTCGCTGGCGATTTCGCCAGTGGAACAGATCGGCTTCATGCGCCGCCTGCTGGCCAACAATCTGCCCTTTTCCCGCGACGCGCAGAACAAGACCAAGGCCATCATTCCCGTGTATGACGGCGCCGAAGCCTGGAGCGCCCATGGCACGACAGGCACTGGCAATCTCATGGGCAGTGACGGCAAGCCCGACCCCAACCGCCCCTTCGGCTGGTTCGTCGGCTGGGCCGAACGCGAAGGCCAACACATCGTCTTCGTCCGCTTCCGCTTGGGCGACAAGCCCTCCGACAAGCCCATGGGACAGGTGGTGCGCGAAGAGTTCTTACGCGATATTCCGCGCTTTTCCGTGCATCGGTAAAGCTAGGTTCGGATACTATCTGAATAGTTCAGAGTGTGTTCCGGCGCGCGTGAACACCACCAGATTTGCCTGCTCTTCGGTGTGATAGATCAAGAGAAAATCACCGCCGATGTGGCATTCGCGATGATCGCGCCATTCGCCGGTCAACTCGTGATCACGCAAGTGAGCCGGTAAGGCTACATCATTTGCGATGAGGAGCAGCATGACCTCTTTTAGTTTCACCATATCGTACCGGCCCGAAGCGTTCAGCCGTTTCCAATCTTTCAGGAATTGCTTTGTGAACTCGCAGCTTCGCGGCAAGGTCGTCCGTTTGGATGCTGCTTTGCTCTCTTCGCCTTTGTGACCTTTCACTGTTTGCCGCCGTCCAGAGCGTCAAACATGTCTTCGGCCTTATTAAAACGAGCGCGTTTATGTGCAGCAATGGCGCGCGCCTCTTCCATCGCCGCCAGCGTTTCCGCATTCGGGCGAGTCAGTTCGATGGGGAGTGCCTTTTCCCGGGCAATTCGGGTCAGCATCATGCGCATGACATCGGAAACGGTCAGCCCAAGACTGTCGAGTACCGCCGTGGCATCATCTTTGACGGTCTGGTCGATACGCGCTCTGACATATGCGTTGGCAGTCATGGGCTTGCTCCTTCTAGCTTTTCAAATGTAGCTCAATTGAGCATCATTTTCAAGAAGAGACGCTGAGCGTTAAATATCGTCGTTTTCCCTCAACCTTCTCATCATGGGAAGCATTAAATCAGGTCTCGAAAGGGACATCCAATGAGACCGTCAAGACCATCATCCGGGCAGAGCCGGTTTCCGTGTTCGTGGGGATGACCCGTGCGTCCTGTATGCGGCGCGTTGAGGTGGCGGCGGGGAATTCGGTGACTTATTCATAAAATCGCAACCTCTCACCCATTTGGGCGATGTACCTTCACGCGACCGCTGCTAGTTAAGACACTATTAAGCGGTTGGGGCTGTTGGAATGTTTGAAGCATTTTTGGGTGCGGTATATTTTTTACACGCGGGCGTTTTTGCCATGTTCGTTATTGTCGAGCGCAACCGGAATGGTGGTGTATGGCGGCTGAAGCATGTGGTGCTGATGGTGGGGGCCGTCACCTGGCCCTTGCTGATTGCTGTGGCCTTGGCGGCGGCCTTTTTAAAGGCAGTCTCGGCGGCGTTTTCTGCTCTTGGTCTGATGGTGCATGGCGGCATTGGAGTCGAAAAGAAGGTTCCTTCGACACGAGCCTGTAACGACATGTCGTTTAAAAATTTTTCCCAATAATCGGGAAGAAACGATGCTTCATAAGTAAGATCGATGAGATGACGTCAAGGGAGCGTCTCTACGTCAAGCTTAGAGGGCGATCTTATTTGGTAGGCGTTTCTGTTTCAGACTTTTTGACGTAAACGCCGGAAAAACTCACACCCTGTCCACCGCAGCTGTCATTGTCTTCCACAACCATAAAATGGGTCAGCGAACGAAGACGGACACGACAACCGTCGAAGGATCCAGGTGTGCCACTGGCGGGCTCTGAACCATCGTAGTGGTTATCTTCATAACCGGCCAACATGCCTTCTGGCTGAAGAAACGCCGGTCCCATGATTGACCCGGTGTGATAGGAGGGCGGCCCGTTGCTGGCTTCCCCGTCAATCATCACGAAGCTGCTCTCTCCACCTGATATCGTAATGGTGGAATTTCCGGTCGTCCAGTCGCCCTGCATTTCGAGCGTATCGAACTTCGCGAAGACATTGGTTTCGAAGTCGAGGCAATTGGCCGGCAGAAAGCCCATCTTGCTGGTTCCCTTGGGCGAAACATAGAGAACACAGGACAACTCGTCCGTTCCAGAGGAAACGATCACCCTGTCGCCAGGAATAAGATAGGCATCCTCCCGGCATTTCGTCGCGTCACTTGCGCATTGTTTGTCTGTTGCGGGGTTCTTGACGAAATGGAGCTTGCCCGTTCCGTTGTCCAGCACCTGTGCAGTGTAAAGGCTCTTGGCCTGAACGACATCGTATTGACTGGAGCAGGGCAGGGACTGATCGCCGAACTGGATCCAGTTGGCATAGGCCTGGTTCATCATTGCCACTGTCAGAAGAAAAACCATAAGTGAAAATCGCATCGGCGTTTCCAATCTCGCGTTTTAAAAATGGCGGGCATCAATATCGTGAAACCGTTTTAGACGGCATGCCGAGAAATACAATCACATCCCTTGACCTTCCCATCATGGGAAGCATTACATGAGGTCTCGAAAGGGGAAATCCCATGAATGAGACAGTCAAGACCACCATCCCGGCAGAGCCGATTTCCGTGTCCGTGGAGGGCATGACCTGTGCGTCCTGCGTGCGGCGCGTTGAGGTGGCGGCGGGGAAGGTGCCGGGGGTGGCGGCGAGCTCGGTGAATTTTGCGACGAAGAAGCTGACGGTGGAACCGGCGGCAGGCTTTTCGGCAAAGACACTGGCCGCGGCGGTGAAGAAGATTGGTTATGAGGTTGCGCCCCAGACGATCACGCTTTCGGTGCTTGGCTTGAAGGGTGCGGAAGATGCCGCGCGGTTGAAGACCGTGCTGGAAGCCGCGCCGACCACTGTAAACGTGGAGGTGAATGCGCAGAACGGGACTGTGACCATCGAGAGCATGGGCGGTGCGCGTCAGCGTGAGGTGCTGGTGGAAACGGCGAGGCTCGCCGGATTTGCGCTGAAGGCTCCGGGTGCGGCGGCCCGCGACCACGCAGGGCATGAGCATAGCCACCATGCCGGTGACGAGGCGACGCTGAAGCGGGATGTCATTCTGGCGGCCATTTTCACCGCGCCGCTTTTCGTGCTGGAAATGGGCGGGCATCTTTACGCGCCCATGCACCATTGGCTGATGGGCGTTATCGAGACGCAGACGCTGTATTACGTCTATTTCGCGCTGGCGACGGTGGTAATTTTCGGGCCGGGCTGGCGGTTCCTGAAGAGCGGTTTTCCGGCCCTTGCGCATGGCGCACCGGAGATGAATTCGCTTGTCGCGCTGGGGGTGAGTGCGGCCTATCTCTATTCGCTGGTGACGACCTTTGCACCCGGTCTGCTGCCGGAGAATGCCCGGCATGTCTATTACGAGGCAGCGACCGTTATCGTGACGCTGATCCTGATCGGGCGGCTGCTGGAGGCCCGCGCCAGCGGCAAGACGGGCGATGCCATCCGCAAACTGGCGAGCCTTCAGGCCAAGACGGCGCGGGTGGAGCGGGGCGGGCAGACGCTGGATATTGCACCAGACGAGGTCGTGGTGGGCGACCTCATCATCATCCGCCCCGGCGAGCGCCTGGCTGTGGATGGCGAGGTGGTGGAGGGTGCGTCCTATATCGATGAATCGATGATCTCGGGCGAGCCGGTGCCGGTGGAAAAGACTGTGGGCGCGCGTGTGACCGGCGGCACGATCAATGGCAATGGCACGCTGACATTCCGCGCGACGAAGGTCGGCGCCGATACGATGCTGGCGCAGATCATCCGGTTGGTGGAGCAGGCGCAGGGCGCAAAACTGCCGATCCAGCTTCTGGTGGACCGGGTAACCGCGCTGTTCGTGCCTGTCGTGATTGGCGTTGCGGTGCTGACTTTCGTGGTCTGGGCGATCTTTGGGCCGCAGCCTGCCTTTACCTATGCACTGATCAATGCCGTCGCAGTCCTCATCATCGCATGCCCTTGCGCCATGGGGCTTGCGACGCCGACATCGATCATGGTCGGCACGGGCCGGGCTGCGGAACTGGGCGTGTTGTTTCGCAAGGGTGAGGCTTTGCAGGCCCTGCGGTCTGCCGGGATCGTGGTGGTGGACAAGACCGGGACAGTGACGAAGGGCAGGCCGGAGCTGACCGATCTGGTGGTGGCCGATGGGTTTGAGCGCCGGGAGGTTTTGAGGCTGGTTGCGGCGGTGGAGAGTCGGTCGGAGCATCCGATTGCGGAGGCGATTGTGCGGGCGGCGAGGGGGGAAGAACCCCTCCCCAACCCCTCCCCACAAGGGGGAGGGGCTAACCCGGCTGAACCGTTCGATGATGGAATGGTAAGCTCGCCACTTGGTCTCTCCCCCCTTGTGGGGGCAGAGGAGCGGTCTGCGCAGCAGAGCACTCGATCCAGTGAATCGATTGCAGCGACGAAGCCCGGCAGGGCAGAGGGGGTCTTCGCTCCCTCAATCACCAACTTCCAAAGCATTACCGGCTACGGCATTTCCGTCACTGTGGATGGCCTCAAAATAGACGTCGGCGCAGACCGCTTCATGTCCAAACTCGGCCTCTCCATCGCAACATTCGCGGATGCCGCACAAAAGCTGGGCAACGAAGGCAAAACACCGCTTTACGCCGCCATCGACGGCCAGCTGGCGGCGATCATCGCGGTGGCCGATCCGCTGAAATCATCCAGCATCCATGCCATCAAAGCCTTGAAATCCATGGGCATAGAGGTGGCGATGGTGACGGGGGATAATGCACGCACGGCCAAAGCCATCGCCAGCCAGGTGGGCATCGAAAAGGTCGTTGCCGAGGTCCTGCCGCAGGGCAAGGTCCAGGCAATTCATGATCTGCGCAACGGCGGTAAGACACTGGCTTTCGTGGGCGACGGGATCAATGACGCACCGGCGCTGGCTGAAGCCGATATCGGTATCGCCATCGGCACCGGCACGGATGTCGCCATTGAAAGCGCCGATGTGGTGCTGGTGGGTGGTGATCTGATGGGTGTGTTGCATGCTATCGAGATGAGCCGCGCCACCATGCGCAACATCCGCCAGAACCTGTTCTGGGCCTTCGGGTACAATGTCGCGCTCATTCCCGTCGCGGCAGGTGCGCTTTATCCGGGGTTCGGCATCATGCTGTCGCCCATGGTCGGGGCGGGGGCGATGGCGCTGTCCTCGGTCTTCGTGCTGGGCAATGCGTTGAGATTGAAAACAGCGAGGGTATCGACATGAATATCGGTCAGGCATCGGAGGCGTCGGGCGTATCGGCCAAGATGATCCGCTATTACGAGCAGATCGGCCTTATCACCCCTGCGGCGCGCACCGGCAATAATTATCGGACCTATGGCGAGCAGGATGTGCACAATCTGCGCTTCATCAAGCGCTCCCGCACGCTGGGTTTTTCTCTGGAGGAAACGGAAACGCTGCTGAAACTCTGGCAGGACAAAACCCGCGAAAGCTCCGCCGTCAAAGACATAGCACTCGCCCACATCAATGATCTCGAGCGCAAGATCGCGGAGATGAAAGCCATGGTCAAAACGCTCTCCCATCTCGCCCACTGCTGCGGCGGTGACCACCGACCGGACTGCCCCATTTTGGACGATCTGGCAGGCATCGACGCCTTAGTGATGCAGAAGTAATTGGAATAAAAAGGAAATCAACATGACAACCACCATCTTCACCGTACCCGACATGACTTGCGGCCACTGCAAGAAAACGATACGGGGCGCGCTTGCAGAGGCGCTTCCCGGCGCGGACATCGGCATCGACCTTTCTACGCACCGTGTGACGGTGACTGGCGATGCCGCGATGGCGGAGGAGGCGATGCGGGAGGTGGGGTATAGCCCGGAGCGGGTGGGGTGATGTTCTGGCAAAGGAGAAACGAATATGCTACTGAGTAGTAGTCGTTTTCCCAATGGAGAGTGGTTATGTCGGTTAAAGCGTCGGTTTCCATTTCAGATCAACAGGATAGCTTTGCACGCCAGCTTGTTGAGGATGGTAGGTTCTCCAGTCTCAGTGCTGTGGTTCAGCGCGGAATAGAACTTCTGCGTCAGGAGACCGAGTTACATGACGCTGAATTGGCGGCGCTCAAGGCACTGCTGGAGGAGCGCAGCAAAGGTCCGTTTATATCTCAGGAAGAAGGGGAAAAACGTACCGAGGCAATGATTGCAGCGAAAAAGGCTGCTTATGGCCTTTGAGATTATTCGCTCGGAGGATGTCGAGCGTGATCTAGAATTGCTCTTCGATCATCTCCTAGAGTCGTACTTAGCTTTTGGGGACGAGTTAGGAGATGCGTTTGAGCGGGCGAGCGCCAGGCTCAGGTCGATCGAAAAAGAGATTGAGCTTCTGGGGCGCGCACCGTTTCAAGGAACCTTATCGACTCATCTCTTACCCGGCTTGCGCAACGTGACGAAAAACAAAGCCATATTTTATTTCGAGGTTCTGAAGGATTGCCGGCAAGTCAAACTCCTTGCGGTTTTCTTTGGTGCTCAAGATCATCAACGGCATATGCTGAAGCGATTTTTGGCGCGCGGAGCAAATGAAAAAGGGTGATCCGAGATCACCCTTTAAAACCATCGGAATTTCTCGACGATCAAACCTCGTCGAACTTCCCACCCTCGCGGGATGGATTGCGATCCAGTACCTTTTCTTCGACATCATCTGGCAGAGCGTCGTCGCTTTCCTGATAGGGATCGTCGTCGGTTTCGGCTTCTTCGTCTCGCAGTTCCTGTTCGATCTGCTGGGAAAGTTCGCCGTCTTCTGGGAGGTCGTCTACTTCAAGGTCTACGATGTCCTGATCGAGGGCGTCTTCGTTTTCTGTGAGGGGCTTGCGCGGGTCCATGGTCGTGTTCCTGTCTTGTTTGGGGAAGGGGAGGATGCGCGCAGCTATTATGACTGCGTTGTCATGAACACGATCATTGCCAGATAGATGACGAAGGCCATGATGCCGACGCCAGCGATGACGAGGATGATGCCGCGGCCGGCGCGTTTTTTTTCGCCTTTGTTCTCATTGGCCTCGGATGGAAATAGAATGGGATCGGTTCCCTGAATCTTGGTCACGAAGCTCTCCTCTGGATAAGTTTCTTACCAAGACAACGATGCAGGGAGGCTAATGTTCCTGAGGGCTTACTGTTTTAGCGCCCAGATCGTGGCGTGGGCCACGGCCCCGTCGATGCTTTTCAGGTGGGCTGCGCGCACCGGCTCGAAGCTTTCAAGGCGCTTGGTGCCGACATAACGGCCATGGTCGGCAAAGACTTCGATGGAGCCATAATCGAGGAAAATACGCAGGCGGAAGGGGCGTGCACCCTCGGAAATATAGCGCGGCGAGGGGCCTTCGCGGCCGTCTTCATGGCGAATCCAGAGGCCTGTTTCATCACAGACCACACCAAGCTTCACACCGGGATGGTCCAGTTCCAACTCGAAAGGAAGGCCGGGCTTGGTGAGTTCGAACAGCAGTTCGACGGCGCCCGTCTGGAGCTCTACCCGCTCTCCCGCCGCCAGCCTTGTGCGGTCCAGAATGCGGTGGCGCAGGCTTTCTGCCGCACCGATGGGCGGCGTCAGCAGCGCGCCGTGGGAAAAATGCAGGCGGCGCGGAAGGGTCATGGCGGTGGGGAAGTCGATTTCCGGCGTCGCATCCGCCCAATTGGCTAGCCAGCCGATGCCGACGATAGTATCGCCATCCAGAAAGGCCTGAAACGCGTAATTATCCGTGCCGAAATCCAGTTCCTGGCCGAATTCCTTGACGAAAGTCTTGCCATCGAACCAGCCGACGTCGGCCATGGTCAGGTTCTTGCGACCGGTTGCGGCATCTTCCGAATGCATGAGGCCATAGGTCAGCACCCAGCGGGTGGAGCGGGCATTGGCCGGGCCATCCAGCGGCAGCAGGCAGGGGCATTCGATGGCCGTGGTCTTGTAGCGTGTTTCCACCCACAGTTTGCCGACATAGGTCCAGCCGGAGGCGGCTGTGGGGTCTTGCGTTTCATAAAGCAGAATAACGCCGCCGCCATCGCTCTGGCTGCCCAGCAGCATTTTCCAAAGGCCATCCGGCCCGCGCACCACATAAGGGTCGCGGAAGTCAGGCGTCAGGCCTTGGTTATCCGGACGGTGGCCTAGAATGACGTCGGCCTGACCGGCCATGATGAGATCTGACGATGTGGCGGTCAGCTGGATCTGCTGTTCCGGCACACGGTCCTGCACCTGCTCGGTAAAGAACACGCGGATGCCGGTGCCTTCCACCAGCGGAATTGTGGAGCCGGAATAGGCCCCGCCGCGCTTGTCCGGCCTTGTCGTCAGGTCTTCGGAGGGAAAGAGGAAGATCGGCAGGTGCCGCCAGCGCAGGTAATCCGAGGATACCGCATGGCCCCAATGCATGGTGTTCCAGCGCAGGCCGTGGGAATAATGCTGATAAAACAGATGCGGACGCCCCTCGAAACGGCCAAAGCCGTTGGGATCGTTCATCCAGCCGAAGGGTGGGCGAAAATGGTAGCTATCCGGCAGATCGGGGGCGGCATTATCCGGCTTGGTGTGGACGACTGTAATGCCGGTTTCCAGCACGTCAGACTGGACGAACCAGTAGATGACGGAGACGGCTGTGGTGACCGTATCATAGCTCAGCTCGACGCGACCGCCACCAAAGACCTGATAGATGCGGAAATTATATTCATCGACATTCGTGGAGGAGACCTCAGCGAACTTGCCGTTATGGTTGGAAAACGAAACAGCCCCCGGCTCATCGGCCTTCTTCGCCTTCAACCAGATATGGAATGTGGCGTTGACCGGAAGATCGGTTTGAATGGTGCGGATTGCGCTCTCGATCTCTACGGGCAAGGCGGTATCGTTCATTCCACTATCCTTTCGTCTCTATTGCGATCACAGGATAGGAACGAAAGTGGGCAGGTTAAAGTTCAAGCCTGCCGTATCCAGTCCGTAAGGAAGGATATGCATAGGGCGACAACAAGCAGCCCAAGAGAGGTTTTCACGGATATCTTCAGAAATAGCGGCGCCAGCAGAATATGAAACAAGGCGCTCACGGTCGCAAAAATCAAAACCATACCGATAAGAAAAAGTTGCCCCGATAGTGCTGGTTCGGCATTGGAATGTAATGTTGGTGCCACGATGAGAAAGCCAGCAGCAACCAGCGCCATGAGCCCCGCAAAAATCAGTGATTCACGACGATTCATCTTTCACCCATTCACAAATATCGCCCGCTCTGGTTTAACAGAAACCGCGGCGATATCCATGGCTGTGAAAAAGTAAGGGTGGGTGGTGCGAAAGTTTAGCTACGTGTTCGAGAGACGGGATTTCGTTGCGCTGACCAAGGCTATGGTGCGTCGGTCCGTTCTGGCCACCGTCCTCACGCTGTTCTTCGCGATCATTATTGCGACGCACATATTCATCTTTATGGCGTTGAAGGGCACGGAAAGTGTTCCACCTCACTATGTGAAGCTCTACGTGAACCTTCTGCCGCTCTGGTTTTTACCGCTCATATTTACTTTATTTGGCAGACAATTGGCGGGCTTGTTGGCAGCTTATGTCTTCAAGAAAAATGCGTCTGCCAACAAAGAGATTGTCATCGAATTGCTGGAGAGCGCCATTCTGGCGCGCTCCGAAGGCATTCGCAGTGAAGTGTCCTGGACGTCGATCGTGAAAGTTATCGAGACCGACCGGCATCTATTTCTCGCGCTGTCGAAACGTGAGGCGCTGACACTGCCGAAGCGCGCCTTTGCCTCTGATGCGGAGTTTGCCGAAGCACTGCATTTCGTTTCCTCTCATGTCAGCCCGCAGACGCCCATCGTAAAGCACATGCCCTTGCGAACAATAGACTTGAGAGCTGCCTGACTATCACCCAGTACGCTTCTTAGTCGTTGGCAAATCACGTCAGCCAGTCCCATATAGATGGAAACAGGGAGATTACCCGTGATCCATTTTGATAATTCCTATGCGCGTCTTCCGGAGCATTTTACCGCCGCTGCCTTGCCCACGCCGGTGGCGGCACCGGTGTTGATTGCGTTCAACAAGCCTTTGGCGGATGAGCTTGGGCTCGAGCTTGATGGCGTGGATGATGCGCGCTTGGCGGCGATCTTTTCCGGTAATGTCGTGCCGCAGGGGGCGGAGCCTTTGGCGATGGCCTATGCGGGGCATCAGTTCGGCAATTTCGTGCCGCAGCTGGGTGATGGGCGGGCGATTTTGCTGGGGGAAGTGGTTGATATCAATGGGAAACGTCGGGATATTCAGCTAAAGGGTTCCGGACCGACGAAGTTTTCGAGGCGTGGCGATGGGCGGGCGGCGCTGGGGCCGGTGCTGCGGGAATATATCGTGTCCGAGGCCATGCACGCGCTCGGCATTCCCGCCACACGCGCGCTGGCAGCGGTGGCGACGGGCGAGCGGGTGCAGCGCGAAACTGGTCTGCCCGGCGGCGTGGTGACGCGGGTGGCGGCGAGCCACATCCGGGTCGGGACGTTCCAGTATTTCGCGGCGCGTGAGGACCATGCGGCCATCAAGGTGCTGGCGGATTATGTGATCAACCGGCACTATCCTGACGTCAAACGGGCCGAGAAGCCCTATTTTGCCCTGCTGCAAGCCATTGCGGAGCGGCAGCGCGAACTGGTCTGCCGCTGGCTGATGGTGGGCTTCATCCATGGGGTGATGAACACGGACAATGTCGCGATCTCCGGCGAGACGATCGACTTCGGGCCTTGCGCCTTCATGGATGAATATAATCCTAACAAAGTGTTCTCCTCCATCGATGCGCAGGGTCGTTACGCCTATAACAGCCAGCCCGGCATTGCGCAGTGGAACATCGCACGGCTGGCGGAATGCCTGCTGCCGCTGCTGGATGACGATTCCGATACGGCGGTGGAGCTTGCCAATTCCGTGCTGGCGGAGTTCGCCAGCGACTTCCCCAAACGCTGGCTTTCCGGCATGCGGCAGAAGCTGGGGCTGAGCACGCAGGACGATGCCGATGAGCAATTGGTGCAGGATCTGCTGGGTTTGATGCAGCGAAACGAGGTGGATTTCACGCTGACATTTCGCAGGCTGTGCGATGCGGCGGATGGTAGCCCAGAGGCGTTTCGCGGCATGTTCACCGATATCGCCGGTGCGGACGAATGGCTGGCGCGCTGGCGGCAGCGGACCTGGCGCGAGAGCGAGACCGAGAGCGCCCGTGCGCAGGCCATGCGGGCGGTAAACCCGGCGGTCATTCCGCGCAACCACCGTATTGAGGAAGTGATTGTGGCTGCCGTGGAAGATGGTGATTTCGAGCCGTTTCATGCGATGGTTCGGGCGACCGCGCGACCGTTTGAAGAGGTGCCTGAGTTTGGGGTTTATATGCAGGCGCCGATGGGGCACGAGCGGGTGTTTCGGACGTTTTGTGGGACGTGAGGAGGAAGTTGGGCGGAGGCGGTGGGGCTTACCCCCCTCTGTCCTGCCGGACATCTCCCCCACAAGGAGGGAGATCGGCTGGGCGCACAGCCTCCACTCAGCCGCAGCGTTCGAGATGNAATATGCCTGGCCCAACGCATTGGGACGTGAGGAGGAAGTTGGGCGGAGGCGGTGGGGCTTACCCCCCTCTGTCCTGCCGGACATCTCCCCCACAAGGAGGGAGATCGGCTGGGCGCACAGCCTCCACTCAGCCGCAGCGTTCGAGATGGCCGCGAACTATCCACGAGCCAATCTCCCTCCTTGTGGGGGAGATGCCCGGCAGGGCAGAGCGACTGTCTTGGCAGTCAAGCGTTTTGCCATGGTTTATTCTCCCGAACGATGGCGTTGAGGATGGTGAGCAGCTTGCGCATGGTGGCCACGATGGCGACGATCNCTTGCCGGACGCCACGAGACGATCGCGGAATTCCTTCAGCAACGGGTTGTGGCGAGATGCGACCAGTGCTGCCATGAACAGCACGGCCCGCACCTTGGWGCGCCCGCCACCGATGAAGCTCTTGCCTTTCCACTTGCCCGATTGCCGTGTCCATGGCGCCAGTCCCGCAAGCGATGCGATCTGRCGTCKGTCCAGACTACCCAGTTCCGGCATTTCGGCCAGAAGCGTGCGTGCCGTGGCCCGTCCCACACCCGGCACCGAGGTCAGCAAGGCCTCGCGCACACGCCACAGGGGCGATTTGCGGATATGGTCATCCATGTCGGCATCGATGCTCTCCATCTCGCGGCGCAGTGCCGCCAACAACCGTTTGATGCTCTTGTGCGTGCTCTTGTCCAACGCCATCCGTAGCCGGTTTTCCTCCGCCACGATCATCTGAACGATCTGTCGCCTGCGGTCGACAAGGGCCGACAAGGCCTGGGTTTGCGCATCGCGCAGCGGGCGGATCTGCGGTTTCGTCGCCACGACGAAAGCGGCGATCAGGGCTGCATCGATCGTATCGGTCTTGGCACGCCGCCGATGGCACTGGCATAGGCCCG
>NZ_LMMM01000006.1 GCF_001422245.1 Rhizobium sp. Leaf262 | reverse complement strand
CGACGTCATCATCGCGCCGGCCACCGCATCCGCCAAGAACGTGCTGCCGCGCGTAGCGGCCCTGCTGGATGTCGCTCAGGTCTCCGAAATCATCGAAGTCGTTTCACCCGATACCTTCAAGCGTCCGATTTACGCTGGCAACGCCATTCAGACCGTTCAGGCAAGCGACGCGAAAAAGGTGATCACCGTTCGCACGTCCACCTTTGCGCCTGCCCAGTCGGGAGGCAGCGCAAGCGTCGAGACGGTGTCGGCGGCAGAAAATCCTGGCGTATCGTCCTTCGTATCGGATGCGTTGGCGTCGTCCGATCGTCCGGAACTGACCTCTGCAAAGATCATTATTTCCGGTGGTCGTGCGCTGGGTTCGTCGGAAAAGTTCAAGGAAGTCATCCTTCCGGTGGCCGACAAACTGGGGGCAGCCGTCGGCGCATCCCGCGCGGCTGTGGACGCTGGATATGCGCCCAACGACTGGCAGGTGGGCCAGACCGGCAAGGTGGTAGCGCCGCAGCTTTANGGCAGCCGTCGGCGCATCCCGCGCGGCTGTGGACGCTGGATATGCGCCCAACGACTGGCAGGTGGGCCAGACCGGCAAGGTGGTAGCGCCGCAGCTTTATATCGCTGCTGGTATTTCCGGCGCGATCCAGCATCTTGCGGGCATGAAGGACTCCAAAGTCATCGTCGCCATCAACAAGGACGAGGAAGCCCCGATCTTCCAGGTCGCCGATTACGGTCTCGTGGCCGATATTTTCGACGCCCTCCCTGAGCTCGAAAAAGCACTCTGATCCAAATCAATTTCTATGGCGGCGCGTTTTTCCAACGCGCCGCTTTCGTTTTCTTGCAATTTGCGTAACATCCCCGCTGCTGAAGCGCGCACATCCCCACAGGAGAAACACATCATGGCCGCCCCAATCAAAAATATCGGTATCATCGGAGCCGGTCAGATGGGCTGCGGCATTGCGCACGTATCGGCACTGGCCGGTTACAAGGTCCATATCTACGACGTGGCCAAGGACCGCATCGAGGCTGGCCTTGCCACGATCAACGGTAATCTCGCCCGGCAGGTGAGCAATGGCAAGATGCTGGATGACGACCGCAAGGCGGCACTGTCGCGCATCGGCGGCTCATCCGATATCAACGATCTGGCTGCGATGGATCTTGTGATCGAAGCTGCCACCGAGCATGAGGAAACCAAGCGCAAGATTTATGCGCAGGTCTGCCCGGTCCTGAAACCCGAAGCGCTTCTCGCTACCAACACGTCCTCTCTGTCCATCACCCGCCTTGCCTCGGCAACGGACCGCCCCGAGCAGTTCATGGGCATCCATTTCATGAACCCGGTGCCTGTCATGAAGCTGGTGGAACTGGTGCGTGGCATAGCCACGGATGAACCGACCTTCGAAAGCGCCAAGGAATATGTCCGCACGCTGGACAAAGCGATTACCGTTGCCGAAGACTTCCCAGCCTTTATCGTCAACCGCATCCTTCTGCCGATGATCAACGAAGCGATCTATACGCTTTACGAAGGCGTAGGTTCGGTCGAAGCCATCGACACGGCCATGAAGCTCGGTGCCAACCACCCGATGGGACCGCTACAACTCGCTGATTTCATCGGCCTCGACACCTGCCTGTCGATTATGCAGGTCCTGCACGACGGCCTCGCAGACAGCAAGTATCGCCCCTGCCCGCTTCTGGTCAAATATGTCGAGGCTGGCTGGCTTGGCCGTAAGTCGGGCCGCGGCTTTTACGACTACCGCGGCGAGACTCCCGTTCCGACACGGTAATGCCACTTCAGGTCACGGCGCTTTGGCCGTGTCTACCAAAAGCTTGGCGTCCGGGCTGTCCCATGCTGCGGGACCGTTCATGGACGCCAAAAGGCAACCTTTCTCATCGATCAGCAAGGTTGCCGGGAGCCCGAAGGCCAAGCCCTCCTTTTTCAGGGCGTTGAATACGCCCATGGAACTATCCCGATAGAGCTTGAGCGAATCGATTCCGTACTCGCTCATGAAACTCTTTGGCTTCTCATCATCACCGGTGTCGATATTGACGGTGACCACTTCAAACCTGTCGCCACCCTTTTCTTTTTCGAGCGCGTTCAAGGCCGGCATTTCTTCACGGCACGGCACGCACCATGTCGCCCACAAATTGAGTAGAACCGTTCTGCCCTTCAGATCGGCCTCGGTCATCGCCACACCGTCCGCACCCTTGAAAGACAGTGGGACTATACGAGGACGCTCGCTGGCCGACATCGCCGCGACCTGCCCTTTGAGAAGCGGCTTCAATGACGCAATGCGCGTGGCTGAACCTTCACATAAACCTGTTTGTGCTGCCACCTGCTCTTGAACCTGACCTTCAGACCCAATAAGCCTGAACACCACGACGCCCGCGCCGCAGACGATGCCGGCAAGGGCAGCAATTGCAACAAGCTTGGCGGAAGGAAGCCTGAAAGGCGTTTTTTCTGTCATCGAATACTCCAGGGCAGGCGAAGAATGGCTGACGGCATCGAACAGAAATCCTCCAACCAAATGTGGGGCGGACGTTTCGCTTCCGGTCCATCAGCCATCATGGAGGAGATAAATGCCTCCATCGGCTTCGACAAGAAGCTTTATGCTCAGGACATCCGCGGCTCAATAGCGCATGCCACCATGCTGGCGGCAAAAGGCATTATTTCAGCAGAAGATAAAGACAAGATCATTCACGGGCTGAACACGATCCTGTCAGAGATCGAAGCGGGGAAATTCGTCTTTTCTCGCAAGCTCGAAGACATTCATATGAACATCGAGGCGCGGCTGGCCGATCTGATTGGCCCGGCTGCCGGACGTCTGCACACGGCCCGCTCCCGCAACGATCAGGTGGCACTCGATTTCCGCCTCTGGGTTAAGGAAGAGCTTCAGAAGACCGAGAGCATGTTGAGCGCCCTGATCGCGGCGTTTCTTGACCGCGCCGAAGAACACGCCGACACCGTGATGCCCGGCTTCACGCATCTGCAAACCGCGCAGCCTGTGACCTTCGGTCACCATTGCATGGCCTATGTCGAAATGTTCGGGCGCGATCGCGCCCGCGTTCGCCACGCCATCGAGCATATGGATGAAAGCCCCATCGGCGCTGCGGCACTCGCAGGGACCGGTTACCCCATCGACCGCCACATGACAGCCAACGCGCTTGGCTTCCGCGAACCAACCCGCAATTCCATCGACACCGTATCGGACCGCGACTTCGCGCTGGAGTTCCTGTCCATCGCCTCCATCTGCGCCACCCACCTTTCGCGTCTGGCAGAAGAAATCGTCATCTGGTCGACACCGCAATTCGGCTTTATCCGCTTGTCAGACGCTTTTTCCACCGGCTCGTCGATCATGCCGCAAAAGAAGAATCCGGACGCAGCCGAACTTGTCCGTGCCAAAACAGGCCGTATCAATGGTTCGCTGATTGCACTCCTGACCATTATGAAGGGTCTTCCCCTCGCCTATTCCAAGGACATGCAGGAAGACAAGGAACAGGTCTTCGATTCCGCCGAGAGCCTGGAACTGGCCATCGCCGCCATGACCGGCATGATCCGCGATCTCGAAGTGCGCGTCGACAAGATGCGTGAGGCCGCAGGATCTGGCTATTCCACGGCCACCGATCTGGCCGACTGGCTGGTGCGCGAAGCGGGACTGCCCTTCCGCGATGCTCACCACGCAACAGGCCATGCCGTCGCGCTGGCCGAAAAGAAGGGTTGCGATCTGGCTGATCTGTCGCTTGAAGAGTTGCAGGCGATCAACCCTGCGATTACGGCAGGCATTTTCGACGTGCTTTCCGTGGAAGCATCGGTCGCCAGCCGGACCAGTTTTGGTGGTACGGCACCGTCTGAAGTGCGCAGGCAGATTGCCTGGTGGCGCGGTAAGAATTGATTGCTGTGGCGTTATGCCAGCATCACAAGAAACAGGGTGCACAAGCGCCCTGTTTTTCGTTATCAGGAATGCAGAGATTTCCTTTGGACAGGCCCATGCTTTCAAAAACCTTGCGTAACTTCGTCGTTCCAGTCTGCATGACGCTTGCCGTCGGCATCGTTCTTTCCGGTTGCGGTCGCAAAGGTGACATCGACCCGCCCAGCACGCCCAAAGAGCAGCGCAATATTCGCGCAACAGACGGCAAGGTGCAGGCGACGCCGGAACGTCCGTTCATTCTCGATAAGCTCCTTTAAGGACTGCTACCGTGAACCATTTCCATTATATCGACGGCGTACTTCACGCTGAAAACGTTCCCGTGCCTGAAATCGCACAGGCCGTCGGGACACCGTTCTACGTTTACTCGACGGCAACGCTTGAGCGTCATTACAAGGTTTTCGCGCAGGCTTTCAGCGATGTCGACGCCATGGTTTGTTACGCCATGAAGGCAAATTCCAATCAGGCGGTTCTCAAGACATTGGCCAAGCTTGGCGCTGGCATCGATGTCGTTTCGGGTGGTGAGTTGCGTCGGGCGCTGGCCGCGGGTGTTCCAGCCAGCCGCATCATGTTTTCCGGTGTCGGCAAGACAGTGGCGGAAATGGACTACGCGCTGGAGGCAGGCATCTACTGCTTCAACATCGAATCCGAGCCTGAACTGGAGGTGCTGAACCTTCGAGCCATCAAGGCGGGCACACGCGCCCATGTGTCTTTCCGTATCAACCCCGATGTCGACGCTGGCACCCACGCCAAGATTTCGACCGGGAAGAAAGAGAACAAATTCGGCATTGCCTATGGTCGGGCGCGCGGCGTCTATGCACACGCCGCCACATTGCCTGGCATAACGGTCAGTGGCATCGACATGCACATCGGAAGCCAGATCACCGAGCTGCAACCTTTCGAAGACGCTTTCCGGCTATTGCGGGAACTGGTGGAAACGCTGCGCAGCGATGGCCACACGATCAGCCATGTCGACATCGGCGGCGGCCTCGGCATTCCCTACAAGGAAGACAACACTCCGCCACCCTTGCCAGACGCTTATGCCTACATCGTCAAGAATGAATTGCAGAGTCTGAACTGCAAAATCGTCACCGAGCCAGGCCGGTTGATCGTCGGCAACGCCGGAATTCTGGTGACCGAGGTCATCTACGTCAAGGACGGTGGCGACAAGACGTTCGTCATCGTAGATGGAGCGATGAACGATCTCATTCGACCGACCCTGTACGAGGCCTACCACGGCATTCGCCCGGTGGTGCAGCCTGCCGCAGACGCGCCACGTATCAAGGCGGATGTTGTTGGTCCCGTCTGCGAGACGGGCGATTACCTGGCGCTGGATCGCGAGATGGCCGCCCCCAATCCCGGTGATCTTATCGCGATTAGTTCTGCGGGTGCATATGGTGCCGTGCAGGCTGGAACATACAATTCGCGCCTGCTGGTGCCGGAAGTTTTGGTGAAAGACAATAAGTTCCACACCGTCCGCCCGCGCGGCACATATGAAGAGTTGATCGCGCTCGATTCCTTGCCCACATGGCTCGACTGATCCAGACAAGCGATCACGATTGAGCGAAATGTGCTTAAAAATGGCGGTGGGAGGCCGCCTGCCCTCGTCTTCGCCATAAAGAATGCTATCTTGACGTCGTTGCACTGAGTTCAGTCGCTATTCCTGGAATGGCGAGATCGGGTGGCCAGAACCGGGAGAACGGATTGATGACCACATCCAGGCAGGGCGGAACAGGCGCTTTCAAGAATAGGCCGGAGTTGGCGCGTCGCGTCGCCTTCAAGCGCTTCTTCGCGAAACTCATCCTCGTCTTGGAGAATCTGGCGCCCAAGACGTTGCTGCCGCTCTCGCTTGCCGCACTGTTTGTTTCGATCGCATGGTTTGGCCTCTACCGCCAGATGCCTGATGTTTTGCGTATTCTCATCGTATTCGCATTGATCTTCGCCTTCATCACCTCGCTATTGCCTTTAGCCCGCACCAGGTGGCCGACGAAAGATGAGGCGTCGCGGTTGCTGGAAACCAGAAACGGCCTGCCACACCAGCCGGTTGGTGTGCAGGAAGACGAACCCGCTTTTGAAACGCCCTTTGCACGCGCCTTGTGGAAGGAACACCAACTTCGCATGGCGGAGCGGATCGCCGCGCTGGATGCCGGATTGCCCCGTCCTGATATCGCCCGGCATGATACGCTGGCACTGCGCGCCATACCCGCACTCATCCTCGTCGCCGCCTTTGGTTTTTCATTTTCCAACGGCGCGGGCGGCATTGCCGACGCTTTCCGCAACCGCCCCTCCAGTGGCCCGGCAAACCCCGACATCCGGCTGGACGCATGGGTCACACCACCGTCCTATACAGGCCGCGCACCCATCTTTCTCACCGGCAACAATGCTTCGCCGACCGAGGCGGTCGCTTTGCCGCAATCATCCAAGCTGACCATTCGCATGACGGGCGGCGATGGTGACGAAGGGGTGACCTTCGAGCCTCAGGATGCCGGCCCGCTACAAACACTCGTGCCTGATGGCGTTGAGAAAAAGAACACAGAGCAAGCCAACTCCTCAACCGCAAGCAGCGAAGCCCCGGCAGAAACGCCGCTTGCACCTCGCACATTCTCCATGGAGGTGAAAGAGAGCGGTACGGTTGAAGCCAATGGCCAGCATTGGCTGTTCAACGTCATTCCTGATCAGGCACCCACCATCGCATTCGACAATCCTCCCCGTCGCGCAGTCAACGGCTCGCTGGAAATCGGCTTTACGGCCAAAGACGACTACGGCGTTCGCGAAGCCCATGCGCTTATCGAGCCGATCGACACGGTTTCCGGCGCAACACCGCTATATCCACCACCGGAGTTCAAGCTGGATCTTCCACGTCAGAATCCCCGCGATATGAAAGGCGTAACGAGCCGAAACCTGACTGAACACCCGATGGCCGGGAAAAAGGTCCGCATAACGCTGGTTGCGACAGACGGCGCCGGACAGACAGGCCGCAGTCCATCCGAGGTGATGATGCTTCCGGGGCGGAATTTCTCCGAGCCTCTGGCCGCGTCGATCGTCGAGCAACGCCAGATTTTTTCGCTCGATACCCGCCAGATGCCAAAAGCCATTGCTTACAACGAAGCAATCGGCATGCGGCCTGACGAAACTATTCCGAACACGACCCACTACCTTCTTCTGCAATCTGCCAGAACCCGGATGAAACTCGCCTATAATGAGGAGATGCTGAAAGATACGGCGGACTATCTCTGGGAAATCGCACTTGGCATTGAAGACGGCGATCTCTCGCAGGCGGAACGGAAGCTGCGCGATGCTCAGTCGGCCCTCTCCGATGCGCTGGAACGCAAGGCGCCCGATGAGGAAATTGCCAAGTTAATGCAGGAGCTCCGTGAAGCGATGAACGAGTTCATGCAGGAACTGGCTCAGCGCATGCAGAACGCGCCGCAGGCTAATATGAACCAGCAGGCACAAAATGTGCTGCGTCAGCGCGATCTGGAGAACATGATGAACCAGATCGAAAATCTCGCGCGTTCCGGCAATCGTGACGCGGCACAGGAAATGCTGTCGCAGCTGCAACGAATGATGAACAATCTTCAGGCCGGACGCCCGCAGCGCGGACAGCAGGGCCAACAGCAGCAGAACAGCCAGCTGCGCCAGCAGATCGATAAGCTGGGCGAGATCATGCAGCAGCAGCAGAAGCTGATGGATGAGACCTTCAAGCTCGATCAGGCTCTTCGTGACCGCATGCAGCGCGGCGACCCCCAACAAGGCCAGGAGGGCGGTGATCCACAGATGGGCGAGAACGGCGAGACACCGGGCCAACAAAACCCGCAGCAAGGGCAAAACGGCCAAAACCAGAGCCCGACCGACAACATGACCGCTGAACAGCTTCGCGACGCCCTGAAGAAATTGCGCCAGCAGCAGGATGGGCTCGGCAAGCAGCTCGGTGAACTGCAAAAAGGCCTACGCGACCTCGGCATGGAGCCGGGCGAAAATTTCGGCAAGGCGGAGCGGGAAATGAAAGGCGCTGGCGAAGCATTGGGCAAAAGCCAGGGCGAACAGGCGGTCGAAGGTCAAGGCAATGCGCTGAATGCGCTGCGTCAGGGTGCGCAAGACATGATGGGCCAGATCATGCAAGCCATGCGCCAGCAGGGTCAGCAGCCCGGACAAGAAGGTATGATGGGTCAGGGCGGTCAGAACGGACGCGATCCGCTTGGGCGTCCGCGTGAGAACAACGGTCCGGAGTTCGGCGACAATCAGGTCAAGGTGCCGGATGAGATCGACGTTCAGCGGGCGCGTGAAATTCTAGAGGCCATTCGCGAGAAACTCGGCAATAATCCGCCAGGTGAAATCGAACGGCGCTATCTGGAACGCCTTCTCGATATACAGTGACGACGTCACAAGTCATCTAATGATACGTATGTGAAGAGTGAAGCATTCTTCGCCATCATGGTCGCTAGCTCGACCTGAGCTTCGATGGCGTGACGCTGAAATACAGGCAGGAACGGCTTGGATCGCAACTGCTACAATCTCTTCGGGAGCCGACAGACGAGCTTGATCAGAAAGATGCCCGAGTGACCGTAACTGGCGACAGGAAACAACATCCATCGGACGGAAATTGAATGGACCCTGATAAATCCGAAAAAGCTGAGATCGATGATCCGTTGACGCAGGGGCAGAGCTGGAAAGAAGCCGGACGCTCCGTTGCCCTAGCCACCGTCATCGAGACTTGGGGCTCGGCACCACGACCTGTCGGAAGCCATCTTGTGATCGATTCATATGGTCATTTCGAGGGTTCCGTGTCCGGCGGATGCGTGGAGGGCGCCGTTATCATAGCCGCACTGGACGTCATCAAGGATGGAAAAGCACAAATGCTCGACTTCGGTGTGGCCGACGAAACGGCGTGGTCGGTCGGGTTGGCCTGTGGGGGACGTATTCGCGTTTACGTCGAAAGGCTGCACTGATGTATCTGGCAACATTAAAGGAATTGAACACGCTTCGCCGACAAAGAATCGCGGCTGCCGTGGTAACGGATTTGACGCGTGGCCAGAATGAGGTTGCCACAGCATCCTCTCCACCGACTGGCGCTCTTGGTGATGCCGTCGCGGCAGCGATGAAAGCTCGAAAATCGGCCACTGCAACAATCGACGGGTTGCCCTATTTTATCAACGTCTACATTCCTCCGACACGCCTCGTCATCATCGGAGCGGTCCACATCAGTCAGGCCCTCGTTCCGATGGCGAAGCTTGCGGGTTTCGATGCGCTCATCATCGATCCCCGCACGGCATTTGCCACCGCCGAACGTTTTGCACAGGCGGAACTCATTGCTGACTGGCCCGAAGACGTCTTACCGAAAAGGCCTTTGGACGTTCATACAGCGTTGGTCACGCTGACACACGATCCGAAAATCGATGACTTTGCATTGGCAGAGGCTCTGCGCAACGACTGCTTCTACGTCGGTGCGCTCGGCAGCCGTAAAACCCATCAGGCGCGGTTGGATCGACTGAAAACCTATGGGTTCGACGATGGCGTCCTCAGCCGCATCCACGGCCCGATAGGTCTGAATATCGGTTCCGTCACCCCTGCCGAAATCGCCGTCTCCATTCTGGCGGAAATTATTTCGATGGCGCGATCCGGCAACGACCTTTTGTTACATCGGAGTATGCGGTGATTGTAGAATTCCGCCTGCCGCCGCGATATCGTCGGGCGTATCGACATCGATCGCCGCCGCCGGTCCGATTTCCACATCGATGATGGGCAGCCCAGACTGTTTGATGAGATGGCGCGCGCCGATGTCGCCTTGCAAATGCGCGACATCGTTGGAGAGACTGCGTGGCAGGATAACAGGGTTTCCCGGCTTTCCATCGGCAGCGGCGCGGATGATGGCGACCTGACCCGCCTTTTCAAATGCGGCTATCAACGTGTTCAAATGATTGCTTGTGATGCCAGGCATATCGGCCAGCAGAACCAGAACGCCATCCGCGCTCTGTACCTTCGTCGACGAGAAACCTGCGATGAACGAACTTGCCATTCCCGATGCGTAATCCGGGTTGATTACCGTTTGCACGTCTAAATCAGAGAGCATCTCCTGCATCTCATCGTGCCTGTGGCCCAGGACGACGGTTACGGACACCGCACTGGTCGCAACTGCCATAAGGACCGTTTTGCGCAGCAGCGGCACTCCACCAAAATTGGCCAATAACTTATGAGCACCGGAATTCCCCATACGGCTCGACATCCCAGCTGCCAGTATCACAATAGCGACGGTCATCCGACAATCCTTTCTTCTTCAAAGCAGCACATCGAACCGTGGTCACACAAGTGTTCTATCATCATTCCATGACGGTGGCCTGTGTGGTTGTGCAATCCGATCAGGATTCATATTGTCGAAGATGGGCACAATTAAAATGCGTCCAATCCGGGAGGTAAGGCGTTACCGTTGATAATGACGATGATGCTGGTTGACAGAGGAGACACGAATGTCAGGCGACAAGACGGTGAAGGACTGGCAGGATCTTGCTGAAAAGGAACTGAAACAGTCACCCGAGAGCCTCGTCTGGCACACGCCTGAAGGCATCGATGTCAAACCGCTCTACACCGCCGAGGATGTGAAAGACATTTCGCATCTGGAAAGTCTGCCAGGATTCAAGCCATTCGTGCGTGGCCCCCGCGCCACCATGTATGCAGGTCGCCCCTGGACTATCCGTCAATATGCGGGATTTTCCACGGCGGAAGAATCCAACGCTTTCTACAAGCGCAATCTGGCCGCTGGGCAGAAAGGCCTGTCCGTTGCCTTCGACCTTGCCACGCATCGCGGTTATGACAGTGACCATGAACGGGTTGTGGGCGACGTGGGCAAAGCCGGCGTCGCGATCGACAGTGTTGAAGACATGAAAATTCTGTTCGACGGCATTCCGCTGAAGGACATGTCGGTCTCGATGACGATGAACGGCGCTGTCATTCCGATTCTCGCCAGCTTTATTGTTGCAGGCGAAGAGCAGGGATGCACGAAAGCCGAGCTTTCCGGCACGATTCAGAACGATATTCTCAAAGAATTTATGGTGCGAAACACCTACATATATCCCCCCGAACCTTCGATGCGCATCATTGCCGATATCATCGAATATACGGCCAAAGAGATGCCGCGCTTCAACTCCATCTCTATTTCCGGCTATCACATGCAGGAAGCGGGCGCCACGCTGGTGCAGGAGCTGGCATTCACGCTGGCTGACGGGCGCGAGTACGTCCGGGCGGCGCTAAAGAAGGGCCTCAACGTCGATGACTTTGCAGGTCGTCTGTCCTTCTTCTTCGCTATCGGCATGAATTTTTTCATGGAAGCCGCAAAGTTGCGCGCAGCGCGCCTGCTCTGGTCGCGCATCATGGAGGAATTCGAACCGCAAAAACCATCTTCCATGATGCTGAGAACCCATTGCCAGACATCCGGCGTGTCATTGCAGGAGCAAGACCCTTACAACAATGTCATCCGCACGGCCTATGAGGCTTTGTCTGCCGCGCTGGGCGGCACGCAATCCCTGCACACCAATGCACTGGACGAGGCCATGGCGCTGCCAACCGACTTCTCTGCCCGCATTGCCCGCAACACCCAGTTGATCCTTCAGCACGAAACCGGCGTGACGAAAGTGGTAGACCCCCTCGCCGGGTCCTACTACGTGGAAAGCCTGACCAATGAGCTTGCTGAAAGAGCCTGGGCATTGATTGAGGACGTAGAAGCGCTGGGCGGCATGACCAAAGCCGTCGATGACGGGTTGCCCAAGCGGTTAATCGAGGAAGCGGCCACTAAGCGGCAGGCAGCGGTGGATCGCGGCGAGGAAATCATTGTTGGCGTCAACAAGTTCCGCCTCGAGAACGAAGATCCCATCGACATTCTCGATATCGACAACAGTGCGGTTCGGTTATCCCAGATCAAGCGGCTGGAAACCGTGCGCCGCCAGCGTGACCCAAGGGCCGTCGAGGCTGCCTTGACAGCATTGACGCACGTTGCACAAAAGGGTGGCGGCAATCTTCTGGAAGCCGCTATCGAGGCCGCCCGCGCCCGCGCCACCGTCGGAGAAATCTCGGATGCAATGCGCAGCGTCTTTGGAGATCACGCCGCCGTGCCGGAGGTTGTCCATGACGTCTATGGTGCCGCTTACGAGGACGACCCAGAGTATGCGACTTTGTGCACACGGCTGGGAGAGCTGTCTACCACAGTCGGCAGTCGACCAAGGATGCTGATCGCCAAGCTTGGGCAGGACGGACATGATCGTGGTGCCAAGATCATCGCATCTGCCTTCGGAGATATCGGTTTCGACGTGATTGCGGGCCCTTTGTTTCAAACCCCTGGGGAAGCAGCTGATCTTGCCGTGGAAAACAACGTCCATGTCGTTGGAATGTCATCGCTCGCGGCAGGCCACAAAACCCTCGCCCCGCAGCTGGTTGAAGCACTGAAGGCGAAGGGTGCAGAGAACATCATTGTCATTGTCGGCGGTGTCGTGCCCCGACAGGACTATCAATATCTTCTCGATCATGGGGTTGCCGCCGTATTCGGCCCTGGGACCAACGTGCTGGAAGCCGCCCGTGCAGTCATCGATTTGATGCAGGGGCGGCTTCGCAACGCATGAACCTCGGCTCTGGCGGCCCTTAAAGGGTCGCCAACAACCGGTTACTGAGCATACCGGCGGATGCCTGCTGCATGGAGACCTTCTTTTCGATTGCCTCGATCACGGTATCGGTAAAATCGACTTTCGCAAGATCACGTATGTGCGCCAGACCGCCCGGCGAAAAGACGTTCACCTCCAGTATCTTGTCACCGACGATATCCAGGCCCACGAGGAACATCCCGTCTTCAACCAGTTTGGGGCGCATCATTTCCGCAAGCGCTATGACCTCGTCGGTCACCTCCACCGCCTCAGCCGTTCCGCTGGCATGAATGTTGGAGCGCAGATCTCCCTTGGCGGGAACCCGGCGCAGCGCGGCATAGTGACCGTCCCGCATCAACGGCTCTCCATTCATCATGAAAAACCGAATATCCCCGTCCTTTGCGGCTGGCAGATACGCCTGTGCAATCAGGTAGCCTTCGACGCTAACGGCCTCGAAAATCTGGTTCAGGTTCGTTTCCTTGCTTGACCCGATTTTGAAGACGTTCTTCCCGCCAGATCCCTGCAATGGTTTGACGATCACACCCTTTGGATGAGAGTCTGCAAAAGCTCGGATTTCTTCCACGTTGCGGGAAATCAGCGTGGTGGGCCGGACGATTTCAGGGAAGCTCTGAAAGTAAAGCTTGTTTTGAGCAAGCGCCAAACCTTCCGGATCGTTCAGCACCACAACTCCCCGCTGCTCCGCCAGACGTCCGAACAGAATGCCCGAATGCACGGCCCAAGGTCGTACCGTTTGATCGAGCGATGGATCGTTGCGCAGCATAAGGGCATCGATATCCTCGATATCGATGGTTTGCCGCTCCAGTTTCTTCTCCTGAAGAACCGCGTGAAAGTTTTCGACCTTTTTGTATTTCTGACGCGGCATGACCAAGCCGTGGACGACGAGAGAATCGTCCGGCCGAAGTGTGAAATCCCCTGGCGTCAGATAGATCACCTCATGGCCACGGTTCAGCGCAGCCATTGCCAGCAGCCCCGTTGCAAAGGTCGGTTGCTCGCCTTCGATTGAATTGACGAAAAATGCAAGGCGCATATGTCCCTCCCTTATAATGTTGCCATTTCTGCTATGGATAAACCGGATCGTATTTTTTCGAGACGTTCGCTTGCTATGGCTGACGTCAGGAAAGCGGGGCGTATGCCCGGCGGATGTAGGAGCCCGCGAAGCGCAAGTTCCTGCATGACGGGGAAATGAGCCGCGGAAATCTTGCCCATCCAGAATGGATCTAGTGCACCGCCTTTTCTCAGGTGGTCAAGAATTTCGTTGAGCCCACGAAGATAGATCGCGTCCTTGGACAGCCCACCACCGCGGTAGATTCTCAGCACCATGTTGAATGCACTGGCCTCTTCAAACGCATGGTCCTGGGTCATGATGCGAAATGTCTCGACAAAGCTCGCACCATCGAGCATGGCCGCACAACCCACCACGCGCGCTGCGATGAGACGCAGACGTTCTCGTGTCATCCCACCGGCAAGATGCTCGGCCATGACTGCCAGCCCTTCCTGAACGCCTTCATAGCCAGAGAGGCCGGTGCGGAAGAGCCGCAAGCCCTGCGCTGAACCATTGAAGTAGGTCAGGAGGTGCACGCCGATTTCGTGGTGAAGAAGCGCGTCGAGGCGACGGCGTTCCATGACCGTGTGGCGCGAAACCAGAAGCTTTTCTCCAGTAACCATCAAACCCGGCGGCAGATCATCGCGAATTTCCACCCTCGCCTTGAAGCCTGAATTTTCACTGTGATAGGCATCCACCATCTCGCGCGCATTCTTTGTGACCTCATAGCAATCCACCATCGCGATCTCGCCAGTATCGCCCGGCGGTGGACAGCGCTTGAGAACATCCAGCGCGAGCTTAAGCAGCGTAGACTCTACAGAGCCGTAAAGTGCCCTGCTGAAATCGGTGAACTGTCGCCGGTGAAGATGCGCCAGCATGGTAAGTTGCAGATCGATTTCCTGCTGCTTCTCACGATACAGGTGGTAGAGCACCGGATCTTCAAGGTGATCGAATGCCACGGAATAAAGTTTTCGCTTCTGCTCTTCGACATCCACGCCCAAGGGCCGATACAGAAAATGCGGCGGATATTCGAAGCCGCTCTTCTTGAAATCCGCAAACGTCTGCCGCGCGTTGATTGGCGTGACGGAAAGAAGAAAATCAAACGAGGAAGCGATATCATCTATCGAGCGATCCGCCCTTCGCACGGCGTCAACGAACGCCTTGCGACCAAGCGCCCGATGAGACGTGACACTCAAAGCCTCGGTCTTCTTTGCAAATGACGAAAAGGCTCGCAGGCCTGCATCGAAGAGATCGGCGATCATCGTCTCGCGCAGTCCTGGATAATCCGCGCCTGATTCCGGTTGACGATAAATGGGTGCAAACCGAACGCTGATGGCTGGAAAGCCGAGTCCTCCGAACTCCAGCCTGCGAACCGGATCCGCTTCGGCAGCCGGCTTGGTGATGTGTGGTGTTCGAAAACGAATTTCCGCATCGCAAATGGCTTTGATAAAAACGCGCTTGGCGTCCAGAGTGGCTGGCTCCAGCGTCGATGAAACGGCAACCTCGTAATGCGGCAGAAACGGGGAGTCATCGGCTAGAAGAATATCGTGCTCCAGTTCTCCGACATCGAGAACCACAAAGGTCCCGAAGCGCTTTTTCATTTCTGTACCGACCGCCTGCAGGATCGGCATCGCTTCAGTCACATTGGAGGCGATGAGATAAGAGGCATGTGCCGCCGCGATGTCCCGTGCGGCAAGGTCTTTGGTGCCATTCGTCAAATGCAGGCATATGAAGGGTAGCGGTCGATCGATATGCAGACGACCGTCAGCTCCAATTTCCTGTCGAACAGCTTTTCCGCTTTTGAGGCACTCGACTACTGTCTCGAGACGGTCATGAGGCGGAGCAAGGACCGCATTGGATGCGTTCATCCCCGCACCCTCAATCTTTCCTCCAGCAACGGCTCAAGGCTCGTCACAGCGGCTCGGATATCCCGAATTATTCTATCATCCGGCTTACCCGTCCATTCATCCATGAAAATCTTCTTGAACTCGATGGCGATCGCGCAGCCCGTGTTCGGAAAATGCTCATGGATGAAACGCGTCTGCTCTCCCTTACCTTGGAAAGCGACATTCTCCCGAACGTCGAGCTTCCGTCCGCCGATCTCTGCTTGACGAAAATGATCGACAACGAGATCGACGACATCCGCCCAGAGTGACCTCTCCATCGAGAATGTCCCGATATTGATGTCCGGCGCTTCGGCCTGAAGCGACGGCTCGGCATTCGCTCCATCGCGCCTGTGATTATAGCTATGGACATCGAGCACGACGAACGCACCGTGCCGCGCCTGGATTGCACCAAGCATCTGTTTTAACATCGCGTAGTAGTCGTCATGAAAAGATAGCGACTGGCCAAGAACGGTTTCATCAGGCGTCTCTTTCCACACACGAAGCCCCCAGGCCTGTTCGGGTGCCAGATAAACCGCATTTTCTCTTTCGCGGTTGAGATCGATCTCAAATCGGGAACGGTGAACGACGATGCGGTTGGTGAGGCCAGAGATCATATCCGCCGTAAAGGGGTCTTCTTCTCGCAGACGCTCGTCATCCGAAAGCGCCATCAGCGGCAGCACGTTGTCACGCGTTTCATGTCCCTCATGGATGGCTGTGCCCACAACGGAAGAAAACCCACAATCCAAAGACCAAAACCGCCGCCCTAATGCGACACCCGTCTCTCCACTCACACCCATCTTGCCCTCACATTCGATGTCAGGGAAACAGCGTGACGCGAAATTTTGTTCCTTGCTGATTCACACCCCTAGATAAGCGCCTGGCAAAGATTTCACAAAACCATCAAAAACTTGCTCACCGGCCACCACAACACACATTTAACCCTTGCACAGATTCACATTGCTAGCTAAGAGAACGCCCGCACGACCCTAAAAATCGTGCCCGCGGAGAGGTGGCAGAGTGGTCGAATGCACCGCACTCGAAATGCGGCATACCTGCAAGGGTATCGTGGGTTCGAATCCCACCCTCTCCGCCATAGCGAGCCCTTGGGTAGTAAGGGTTTTTCTTTAGTCTGAGCCACTTTTCATTCGATCGTAGTTTCGCTGATATTAGCTTGCGGCACAGTTCCGGCACATGTTTGCTGCGTGCAGCTTGCAGACTATCGCTAAAGTCGCGATAAAGGGTGGACTCAGCTGAAGTATTGAAGATGTATGATTCTGATTTAACTCTTCCCAGCCTAGCCCTGTGGTATCAAAGAGGCGTGACCCATCCGGTCAAATCCAAGCCTCCAATCGTTGAGCTTCACGTTAACCTTTGGCGACGTGTCGGGCGGAATGATGAGGAAATCAACTATCTGGACATAGGTGTCAGGGTTGTTGAGCAGCGTGATATTGGTGCGCTGAACTTATATGTTCCATTTCGACCAGACCAATGCACATTTGAAGATCTCGCACATCTACTGCGGCGAAACGAAATAGCAAGCGCTGTGTTCAATGAGCTTTTGGAGGTTGAGCCGGCTGAGGATGGAGCCGAAACCTTCTTTATAACCCAGCGGGGCTCTCATATGTTGAGCGTTCATGAAATCGACAGCGGTCGCGATATCGAATTTGTTACGGAATTCCCAGATCAAGCGCCACCAGGGTTCGTTATAAAGATTCTCCCTGAGTTCTGTGCGAAGTTTCAATCTCCCGGGGAGCATTACATCCGATTTAGATTATCCCTAAAAAGAGGGGCCGCAGAAATATTCAGCTCTGATGTTAGTAATGAAGATGGTTGGATACTAAGCTCGACAGCAACTAGCGAGATTACCGAAATAAGAGTTAATGAAGTTAGGAGCATACCGGAATCCGTCCTTCGTCTGGCCAAGATGCACAATTGGCTTGCTCCTCAATTGTGCGCCATTCATTACTTCTTGGTTCGAGACATAAGCTTCGATCTTATAGCGTCGCATTCGAACTTCCGAAAAATTAGAAGAATGGAGCCCGTTTGGGACACTTACTTAGGGCCAAAATTCCCGCCTGGCTCTGCTCGAAACATGCTAATCTATCACTGGCGCAAGGTGGCCGAGTCCGGGGATCTCGGTGACTTTGTAACCCTGGCTAAATTCCGGCGATCAAAAACCAATCTGGCATTTTACATCGTCCTCGTCATCGCATTGGGCAGTTTGGGAAGCGGCCTTCATGCTACGGCATCTCAAGTTTTAAAGCGTGATAATTGGAAGGGCAGTTGGGTTGAGTGGCTTTTGCTGCCCTCTGGGTGGGAGGTGTTCGTTGCCACTGTTCTCCTGGGCTTGTTGGCCTGGTGGCTTTCACATGTCGCAAAAAAGCGCCCATAACCATTTATAATCCATTTCATGCGTCTATGTCAGATTGACGATCAGTGTATAGTCGCGACTCGTATCTTGGGAGACTTTATGCAATTAGCTCATTTCACATCCGCGCGCACGACCGCAGCCCAGGTGGATTCTGAGTGGATCCGTGACTTCGTTTCAAACTTTGCCGTCTACTATCCAGATATCGATAGATGGTTCACGTCAAAGGTTCAGCCGGGCCTCACGAGCGGATCGCGCAAGATCCTTATAGATGTTGCCAACGGGAAACTGAACGCCCTTTCCATCCTTAAGAAGAGCGATTCTGAAAGGAAGATTTGCACATTTTGGGTAGCCCCTGCCGCACGAGGATGTGGTGTTGGTCGACGCCTGCTGACGAACTCTATAGCCTGGCTCGAATGTGCTACTCCTCTTCTGACGGTTCCAGAAGAAGAGATTCAGGGCTTCAGTGCACTGCTTTCGAATGCAAGGTTCCGACTTACCCAGAGTATACCTGGTGCTTATCGACCCGGGTCAATTGAGTATGTATTCAATGGGTCAATTGCTGCTCGGGATAATTCCGTATTGCAGTAAAGCCTCTTCCAACAAAATTGGATTTGACGAGGGGATTATCGCAAATTGGCACTTGAGAGACTCCGCAA
Source organism: Rhizobium sp. Leaf262 (assembly GCF_001422245.1). Classification (GTDB taxonomy): domain Bacteria; phylum Pseudomonadota; class Alphaproteobacteria; order Rhizobiales; family Rhizobiaceae; genus Agrobacterium. Next base: position 164,899 of record NZ_LMMM01000006.1, on the reverse strand, counting down.
CTTCTCTCATGTGCACCAATTCAATATCCTGGAGCTCAGCTAACTGAGCCGTGCAACTATCGTTGAGCCCTGCCCTGGTAGCTAACACAGACGGATCGGTCTGGAGGAATATGAGTGCGTGGATAGGCAGACCGGCGAAGAATTTTAGCGGAAGATAAAATAGTCCTTCTGAGCACGGGATTACCGTGTGGCCGTCCCAGATTGTTGCTGATCCAAACGACCCTCGATTCAGCCATTTGCGCAACACTACTTGATTTTCATCAAGCTCTTCAAAAGTCAGGTTGTGCGTCGGCCGACCGCAAACCTTGAGGATTGAGCTCGCTCTCAAAAGAGTAAACCCGGAATTTCTCTCAATAAATCGTTGGAGAGCTGTAGTTTTACCAGTTCCCGACGGGCCGCTCACGAAGATCATCGCTTTTCCAAAATTTTTGACAGATCGTGACACCATCGCCAAGACTGCGGTGGGGTAAATCTATATTCTGTCTTGAGTTCGATGCGCGAAAGCGCTGGTAAGTTAACTTCCAAGACCTTCAGCTTTATGGCGTTAGCGAAACTGCACCCCGCGAAATAGCTATCGAATTCCGCTTTAGTGCATCCAGTTTGCTCGCCTATGCAGTTCCAAAGCGCTTTACTTTCCATCGTGATGATTTCTTCAATTTGGCACGCGCAGACAAGCCTACAAACAGGTGAGGTAGCATAAATCAAAGCCACGTCCCCCGCAGCATGTTGGGGAGGAGGTCTACGACGCAGCTCGTAGAGCTTTTGCTTCTCAGCGATCATAGTGGCCCACCTAGGCTTAATGCTGAACATCAACATACGCGAATTTACCCTGTCCGAACCTTCTGGCATCAAATTACCCTTAGAGTGAAGGGCGCGAAAAAACCACTTGTTTTGTATTCACCAATAACCCTTGGCTCCTTCTTCCGGGCATCCTACGCATGACCTTCAACACCGTTTGGAGACAACATGGCAACGATCCGGAAACTCAGAGGACGCTGGCAAGCACAGGTTCGTCGTCGTGGCATGAAGCCCCGGTGCAAATCCTTCGATACGAAGATCGAAGCCGAAAAGTGGGCGCGTGATCTAGAAGCGCAGGTCGACCGGTTCGGTGCTGCGCCGGACACCAAGATACTGGAGAGCACAACGCTCGGCGCACTACTCGAGCGATACCAACAAGAAGTCTCGCCTCTCAAACGCGGCTCCGTCCAAGAGATGCAGCGGATCGATGTGCTTCGCCGCCATGATCTCGCTTACCGGACGATGATAGGTCTGAGCCAGCAGGATATCGCGTCATTTCGTGACGAGCGCCTTCAGACCGTAGCTCCATCTACCACTGTCCGGGAGCTCGCGATCCTAAGCCATGTGCTTGAAGTCGCGATGCGTGACTGGGGCCTGCCTCTGTAAAAGAACGTCGTGAAGCTGGTGCGTCGTCCGGTAATACGCAATGAGCGCAGCAGACGGCTAACGGGCACCGAAGAGCAACGTCTGTTAGACGCATGCGACGCTGGAAAAACACCATTTCTTCGCACGCTGCTGATTTTGGCAATCGAGACCGGGATGCGCCGTGGAGAGCTTCTTGGATTGAAGTGGACGGATTTCTCACACAATCGTCGGGTGCTGTCGCTTGCTCTCACCAAGAATGGTTCTGGTCGTGACGTGCCGCTTTCACAACGCGCATTCGAAGCGCTGATAGCTTGGGGACAGCATCCTGACATAGATCCATCTACCATCTTTCCAATGCGTGCCGGGACGCTAGAACAGGCGTGGAGAAGGATTCTGGCACGCTCGGGCGTGACTGCTTTGCGCTTTCACGATCTGCGCCACGAGGGCGTTAGCCGGCTATTCGAACGTGGTCTGAACGTGATTGAGGTCAGCGCCGTCTCCGGTCACAAAGAGCTGCGTATGTTGAAACGCTACACGCATCTCGCTGCTGATGATCTGGTCGCCCGCCTAGGATAGATCAATCTACTGTTTAATGTTGCATTGTATGTCCGGGCGCATGTCACCCGGACAGCAAGCGAAGTCCTAGAGAAAGTCGTTTCGCGTGAAGGGGATGCCTTGGGTTGCCACCACGGTTTTTATTCTCAAGCCACCTCTCCTTTTATGTGGCTGAAGTTTACGTTATGACAACTTAGAGGCCTTCTGCAAGGGGAGAACCGTCACGGGCTGGCACCAATGGTGGCGACAATAACTGTCGTTCTTCTTATGCAAAATAAGATGATCGTTAGCGCTATCTTTCCACTAAGTTGACGCGGAAATCCGGATTTCTTAGTTTTCCAGCCGATTGTGATGCTTTTACTCGTCAAAACTATTGGGCTTTGCACAGGAACGGTTTTTTCATGATCGCTGGCGCGAGGAAAAGTTTTCGCTGACCACCTGTAACTTTTTTCAATTGCCGCCGACGATTTCGCTATATGGGTTTTCAGAGCAGCCGGCCGCTCATCCTCACATCAAAATCTAAACAGCCGCCATCATTGGCGGAAAGGATGACCCATGCCTGAAACATCAAAATCCCCAGAACAGATCCGAGTCGAATCTCTCATCAAAACTATCCAGGAGCACCCCACTGAAGTCCTCGAAGCCGAGCGACCTCTGACTGCCATCAAGTGGTTTGATTACCGGTTCATGTCACCAAAGGAAGCCAACCGGCTTTTCATGAAAACCTATCAGAACATCTACCGTAGGAAATTTGCGAAGGAGGTTGATGTCGAGCGCGCTAAAAAAGTGAGCGGCGTCCACGTTCTCACTATGAAAGATGATGCCCGCGAAAGAAGCCAACTGGTCGCGGCTCGCCAACGCGCAGATGAACTTGGCATTTCTTATCCTGTCTACATTGAGGCGGCTTTCGATTTCGCACTCAAACGAAGTGACAAGCGGAAGACCTTCCCGCGTCCGAACCAGTTGCATGGTAATGATAAATCCACTCCATGGCTGACAGCGTTTATCGTTGCACGATGGAAGGAACAGTTGCCCAGCACTCTCGCTTCCGTCGACCATCCATCCTACCTTCTCGAAAACTATCGGGAAATTCCTGCACAAGACGACTTCAGGCGCTTCGTTCTGAACTATGTGAAGGAGGTGAATATGCCGCTTCACAGTGCAATTCGGACATTCACGTATGAAAGACAGCAGGTGCCTGCCGAGTTGTTTAAATCTATAACCACTGAAAGAACATTCAAGCGGGCGATGGAGATTGTCGAAAGCGACCTGAATCATATTCCCGTCGATGCGACTGTTCCTGTTCACCCGATTTCAACGCACCGCTGGCCAACATGTTTCGGGATGCACTACACACTCGATCCATCTTCATCAGAGTGTGCGTCATGCCCGCAGATGGAAGGATGTAAAATGTTGGGCGAGCTGATTCTGGAAAAAGCTTCTGCACAAGCTGGAGTGGCTGATCCCGCCGGGGATTACAAACGACGCAATGATCGGGAGCGGCAGCAGCGGTGCAGAGCCAACAAACGAAATAAAAACGATAAGCCCGGGTTCTCTACGCTCCCTCACCCTCCGGAACAGATTTTCCCGAACCGGGAATGTTTGTAAGAAAACAGAGCTGTCACGCTGCCAAATATTATTATTATTCTTTTTAAGATAATAAGTAAGAGAACTGGCAGCGTGACATTCGAAAACTGAAAACACATTCCGGGATGGAAAAACGAAATTCAAGCGAAGTGAAATCAAACCGCCTCCGGAAATCAGAGCCAATGTTTTCAATAATTTGCCCGCATCTTATACAGACTCCCCTGTGAGCGTTTATCCGACAAGACACAATTGATCATTCGGAGCGACCAAGCCAGCCAGCGACCATCTCTGAGTCAAAGAGAGCCGTCCAGACACTGAGCGTCGACTTTGAGCGTTCGAAGCAATGTGCGGGGATGGATGCCGTGCTTTTTAGCGATGGCTTCGACGGTAGCGGAGCCGCTGGCAAGAGCCTGTCGTGCATCCTGGCGCTGAGCACCGGTCATTGCAGGACGGCGACCAATCTGGCTACCGCGTGACCGAGCGGCAGCCATTCCGGCCTTCGTTCTTTCGCTGATCAGCGATCTCTCAAATTCCGCCATGCTCGCAAGAACATGCAGGAGAAGCCGACCCCCGGGTGTGCTCGTGTCCAAGCTCTCGCTCAACGACCGGAACTCGACACCGCGTTCATTGAGATTGCGGATGAGTTTCAACAGTTCGAAGAGCGACCGCCCTAAACGGTCGAGGCGCCAGACGACGATGGTATCTCCGCGACGGAGCTTTCGAAGCAAGCGTGTCAGACCGGGTCTCGTGAAATCAGCGCCGGAATATCCTTCGCCGGTAAGGACATCGGTGCATCCCGCCGCAGTCAGCGCCGACATTTGCAAATCGAGGCTCTGCTCTAAAGTGCTGACGCGGGCATATCCAAAAGTGCTCATCTCGATCTGTCGCCTGAATTTACTGGTGCATTAATCCACGCATCTTACGCACCAAGCCATTGATTAAAAGGAACCTTTTTGTGCAGCGTGGCTTTTCTGTTGACCGAATAAGCGGCTCCGAAGGATTCCAGCACGTTAACTTAGCACGCCACATCGTCGGTTCGTTATGACGGAACCCTTCCCTTTCGTGCGGTTCTTCAAGACGAAATTCACCGGGGGGCTCTATGCGGCTTTGGATACATTTTTACACCATCAAGAAGGACAAAAGCCTATTGCGACCGGTAATGATCGCTAGCCTCATGATGAGCAGCGCGCAAGCAATTGCCGGTCCATTGGACACGGCTTATGCTAACGCGATGGTGCCATACGTTGTCTTGAAGCGTGGGACGGTAGAGTGCGGGAAACCCGCCGGTGAGCATCTTGCCTATAAGGCTCGCCTTCTCAACATTCTTGGTCGCATCCCCAACATCGATCTTTTTGCTGCTGACCGAGAGATTGAGCGCGCTTTCGAACGTGAGGCGCCGAGATCAGGTTACTCAGAGTGTTCAGAAGCGCTTTTGGAACTATACAAAAATATGTCGGGCAAAAGTGCAGAAATGGCGCTTCAACACCTCTCCGAAACAGTGCGGGATCTCTGATGGAAATCAACAACGATCTGGCAGCCTTCAGACGGGCGTTTCCGTCAAGATTGGAATGCTAAGCAGTTGTCTATTGGCCAAATCACCTATGACCTTTCAGTGATAGAGACTCACTGGCGCGCGGCATATCCAGAGCGACAAGGCGACGTCCAGCTGCACCAAGCCAGCCAGCAAGCTTCCCTGAGTCAAAGAGCGCTACGCCAAAGCCAACTTGTTCTTCTCAAGCGCTTCCCGCGCCCATCCTGCCCATTGATCGTGGGGTGGCAGCCAAAACCAACCGCCTATATCGTCGCCCACGACATCAGCTTCTCCAGTTGCGGCGCATCCCGCAGTGAGTAAGCAGATCCATGCAGCCCGCTTTTCGTGGTCGCGCTCGCCAAGAACTGCGGTCACCAGCTGAGGATTATGCCAGCCTATCTTTTGAAACAGGTCTAAAAGAACGCCGCTATCGACGGCATGATCATACAGCCAATCGAATTTCTTGCGTCTACCTGCCTTCGGCAGGGCAAACCGTGCCTCTGGCAGCAGAACCCCCAAAAAGGCGTTTGGAAATGCTTCAATCATGAGGGTGTCCTGCCGGATCGCCCTCGATGCGCCTGCAATGTGTTCTGCCAGATGGAGCACTTGATTTGCAGTTTCCGCAGCAGCTCGACGCAGATCCTTGCCGTAACCATGATTGCTCAGGCCCGGCTTACATCGAGTCTGGAATGCGCCGCGAATGAACAGGCGTTCGCACAATCGGTCTAAGCTGTCATCGGAACCGACAGGGACGAGCGGCCCGTCGATGGCTATCACCGAGAATTTCGTAGACGTTGGGATGTGCTGACTACGACGTTCCCAGTCCGCGTGGGTCTTGGCTGCTCCAAACTCGCCGTTCTTGCTCCAAGCGATACCAGTGGTCGGCCTGGATTTCGAGAAGCCCACATCGATGCCGAGAAGCGCTGTATTGTTCGGGTCGATCATATGTCGTGGCCTTTTCTGAGCAAGTTCCGCCGGGTCGAACGAGTTCGCGGACCTTTCTATGTGAAGACGCGAAATGCACTGGCAGATCTCTTTAGGACCTTATAGCCCAGCCGACAGCTTCACTGAAACGTTTCTTCATGGCTGCATAGTCGTCAGCAACTAGAAACTCTTTAGTGCTTGAAACAGTGCCAAGCCCAGATAAAGTGCTTGTATAGGCTCATCGATTTAATCCTAATAGGCGAATGTATAGCGAGAATCGATCTGGAGTTACTCACCGTATGACAAGTGACGCGCCCATGTATCAACCCATTCAAGGGCACTTTTTCGCTCACTCTCTCCTGCTGGAGAGCCTGGACGAGGATTCATTCACTCGTTCCTTGAGCGCTGCCCGGGTGGATATGAACCCCCACCAGGTTGAAGCGTCGCTGTTCGCCCTCAAGTCTCCGCTCAACAAAGGCGTGCTGCTCGCCGACGAAGTCGGATTGGGAAAGACCATCGAAGCCGGCCTTGTCATGGCGCAGAAGTGGGCCGAGCAGAAACGCAAGATTCTGCTGATCGTGCCAGCGTCCCTCCGCAAGCAGTGGGAGCAGGAGCTCATTGAGAAGTTCGGCCTGAAAAGCACGATCATGGAAGCGGGCAAACACCGCGAGATGAAAAAAGCTGGTATTCGTGATCCCTTCGACAAGGCCAGCGGCGTGGTCATTTCGTCCTACGAGTTCGCTGCCCGACAGAAGGATGAGCTGCAACGGACGAAGTGGGATCTGGTTGTCTTCGATGAGGCTCATCGCCTCCGGAACGTTTACAAGAAGAACGGGTCGCAAAGAGCGAAGGATCTAAGACGTGCTCTCGCCGACCCGATCAAGGTGCTCCTCACGGCGACTCCACTACAGAACTCGCTGCTCGAGCTATTCGGGATCGTCTCGATAATCGACGAAACCCATTTTGGCGGAGAGGCCGCGTTCAAACGGCAATACATGGGTGCAGGCGCGAGCCGTGCGTCCGCGGAAGCCTTAAAAGACAGACTTAAGCCGATTTGCCATCGCACCCTCCGTCGCCAAGTCCAGGAAGCGGGCCATATTAACTTCACCAAGCGTAATGCGACCGTCTTTAACTTCGATCCACCAGACATCGAAGTGAAACTCTACGATTCAATTTCGAGCTTTCTGCAACGCAAAGGGACCGTTTCCTATGGTGACAGGGCGAACCAGCTTGTCATCCTTCAGATCCGCAAGATTCTCGGTTCTTCGACCTATGCCGTCATCAAGTATCTTGAGACTCTGATAGATCGCCTGGAGACGAAGCAAACGACCATCGACACGTCCATCACTGATGATATTGAGCTAATTGATGAGCTTGCCGAGGAAATGGCTGATCAAATAGATGAGGAAGCGCTCTCTGGCGAACCCGTCGATCCCAAGAAGCTGGCAGCTGAGATCCAAGAGTTGCGCGGTTTTCTGGCCCTGGCGCGATCGATTGGCGCAAATGCGAAGGGGGAGAAACTGGTTGACCGCCTACCGGACGTGCTGGATGCTATCGAAAGTAAGGGCGGTGCGCGTAAAGCAGTGATCTTCACAGAAAGCGTGCGGACACAGACCTATCTCTCAGAGCTCCTCTCCAGTCGAGGCTATGCCGGCGAGATCGTTCTGCTAAATGGTTCCAACAACGATCCCTCGAGTCAGCATATCTACAAGGAATGGAAAGAGCGACACGCTGGCAGTGACCGTGTCTCCGGCTCCAAGACGGCCGATATGAAGGCGGCGGTCGTCGAAGCATTTAAGAGGGACGACAAAACAATCCTGATAGCGACAGAAAGCGGTGCAGAGGGTATCAACCTTCAGTTCTGCTCCCTCGTAATCAATTTCGATCTTCCCTGGAACCCGCAGCGTGTTGAACAACGCATCGGTCGTTGTCACCGATATGGTCAAAAGATCGACGTGACAGTCGTCAATATGTTGAACCTTAAGAACCACGCCGAGAAGCGCATTCACGAATTACTGGCACTGAAGTTCAAGCTTTTCGAAGGGGTGTTCGGCTCAAGCGACGAGGTTCTCGGCTCGATCGAGCGTGGTGTCGACTTCGAGAAGCGCGTTTTAGACATCATTCAGAGGTCTCGCTCACCCGAAGAAATAGAGGCGAGCTTTGATGCCCTCAAGGAAGAGTTGCAGGACACGATCTCCGCTGAAGTTGAGGCTGCCCGGGCCAAGGTTCTGGAGCAGTTCGACACCGACGTCGTCTCCCGCCTGAACACCCGTAAAGCTAACCTTGCACATGCCCTAAACGACTTCTCTCGTCGTCTCCTGATACTGGCCCGCGCCGAGTTTCCGGATGCAGAGTTTGACGTTGAAGGATCCCATGCCTTCCGGCAGGGAGAACATGTCTACACGCCTCATTGGCAGGAGGCCGCAGAGAAGGACTGGCAATTCTTTCGGCTCACCGATGAGAACCTTGCCCTGGAGACAGCCAAACGGGCCTCGGAGCGCGATTACGGCACCGAGGCAAGCTCCTTGCGTTTCACCCCAGCGGCATTTCCATTTGATGGACAGCTCGCGGATGTCGCTGCTTTGCGGGGCAAGAGCGGCTTCCTGCGCGTTGCAAAGGCCGCCGTCCGGACCGAGCACAAGGTCAGAGAAGATCTACTTATATCCTGCATTACCAATGACGGATTGCAAGTTTCGACCGAGACCGCAAAGCGGTTGCTGATGGCTCCTGCGATCAACGATGGCGTCGTGGGGATGCCGAGTAGCCTCGATCTACTGGACAAGATCGAGGAGCAGCTCTTCTCCAGTTTCGCCGATACGGTGAAGAAGCAGAACTTCCAGTGGCTCGAGGAGGAAGAACAGCGCTTGGACAACTATGCACGAGATATAGAAGTCGAAATCGATGCCCAGATTGACGAGCTTGAGGACAACGCCAAGCAGCTTCGTCGCGATCGCCGGTCACCTGACATTTCGATGGAGGAAAAGCTGTCGCTCGGTCGCAAGATCAAGACCCTCGAGGGCGAGATTGACGATCTAAAGTTCTCTAAACATGAACGTCGCAAGCAAATCCGTAAGCAGGTCAATGACATGCTGGACGAGTTCGCAGCGGCCCTCGACCGAAGGCCGGAGTTAAAGCCTTTATTCTTAATACGCTGGTCCGTCGAGTAAGCGATGGGCAGCTGGGCGGGGTTACGATCACGAGAATTTGGGGTCTATCCAGTCGAATTGCACTTCTCGCTCGATAGCCATATCGGTCCCGCTTGGGTAGTGCCGGCGATGTTCAATCGCTCTGGCTGGCTGTCGGTTGCGGAAGTCGAGATGGAAACCGAGTTTGATCGGAGTCGCGCGGTGATCGCTGTCTGCATCAATGACGAAGGCGAGGTCCTGGGCCAGTGGGTCGTCGAAGCGTTGTTTTCGATGCAGTCCTCTTTGCCGCAGGAGGTGGTCGTCGAGCCGCCGGACGACCTAGCCGACGCATTGGATGCGCTCTACTGGGACTTTCTCGGTCGCTGCGATATCGCTCATCTCAAAACACTGGAAGAGGAAGAGCGCCGGATCAGCACAGCGATCGTGCGCTTGGAGCTGCGTCGCCGGCAGGTCTACGAGAAAGTGGAGACTTTCTTGTCCAGCCTCTACGCCCGGCGCCGGCGCGAGCGTGGCAATGATAACCTCTGCAAGTTGATCGACGCAAAGATCGCAGAAGTGGAAACAAAGCAGGCCCAGACCGAGATCTGGTATCGGGGCCGGCTGCAAGAACTTCAAGCTGGACTAGCAACGTTCGAGAGCCAAGTCCTCACAGCCCTTCAGAACCATGGTGAGATGCGTCCCCTCTACACCGTCTACTGGCAGACGCGGCATAGCAAGGTGCGGACCCTTGCCAATGCCGGATTTGATTTACGCTACGGTCTGCCGGCACCACACACTTTGAACGAGCACCTCACAGCCATTCAGGTTGACGTGGCCGCGCAACGGAAGCAGCGGGAGGAACAAAAGAGAGAGGAATTCAACGACTATTACGCTGCTCTGGAAGAGAAGACGCAAATGCATGTCTCACAGGGCGATACTGTGCGCAAAATCGCTGAGGAAATGAGCGCGCTAATTTCTAATACCACCAAACCACGGATCAAGCCGCTGGACATATTGTCAAAAGTCGACATGGCACTCGTTCGGGCAAGGCCTGGGAAACAGGCGGAGGTCGCCGAGATGTCACGACGGTGGCAGATGCTCAACGGCTCTGCTGACGGCGTCACAAAGGGATCGGGTAAGCCTCAACCGACGAGAAAGCCGAAGCCGCAGCTTATTGAGGAGGAAACTGATCCAGACTTGGCGGCAGCTATCCTCCGGCTCGCAGACAACGATTCCTCGACTATAATCAAAAAGGATGGCGCACCTGTCGAGTTGCGCGCCGCCTCTTCTGAGCAAGACGCGGTGGAAGAGCTTTTTCTTCAGGAGTTGCAGCGCGCTTTGGAAGATGACGCAAAGAAGGGACTGAAGCAAGTCGAGGCGACAGGTGGCACGGATGAAGTATGCGATGCTCCGATTGCTGTGTGGCCAGAGGAGACTGTCGCCGTGGCCGAACCTCCATCTCGGTCGGAGAGGAAGACGCTGACCCTGAGCTTGGCTGCTAACAAGCGTTCGCCCAATGTTTCTGACCCCGTGGCACTCGTCGATAGAGGGACGGCGATTATCCAGAATGGGCAGCGACAGGTGGTCGAGGGTGACACAATCCTGCTATGCTTTACAGATGGTGGCGCTGGTCGCTTTGTCCGCTACACGATTCGTGGGCTCGAAAACGATCCGACCAAGGGCGTCATTGGGACGACTGACCCACGCGCCGTATGCCTCATCGGAAAAAACATCGGTGACGCCATTGAGCTGGAGTTGCCGACGGCATGTCGCCAGGCGATCATTGTGAAAATCTGGTAGGACGATAATCGGCAACCTCTTGCCCCGGCGAAGCCAAAAGCTGCACAAGCCATGCAAGTCATCGACGCGAGGAATCGACCGGTCGAAGCAGATCATGTCTCGCTCCTATATTATTCGGAAAGGTGGATGGCGGCAGTTTCGCTATATCGCATGCCGACCGAGCGGTAGATCACGCTGTTGCCATCACAAGCGCGTGGAAAACTTGCTCCGCAAGCGAGTGAGGGGCCAGTTTGTTATGCGCGCGGGTTCCGTCTACAGGCATATACCGATAGACCGGATATGAAGCCATGGCCGGGGCCCAACCGTGCCGGCGCCATCACGCGGAAGACGGAAAGACTGATGTCTAAGAAGATCAAGCTTGAATTGACCTGGATCGGCAAGGACGAGCGGCCGAAGCTCGAGCCGCGGATCGTCATCGAGGACCCGGCCAGAAGCTATCATGCTGCCTTCCGCCGATCAGAGACGGACATCTTCGACAACATGCTGATCAAGGGTGACAACCTGCTCGCTCTTAAGGCACTCGAGAGGCAGTATGAGGGACAGGTCAAATGCATTTATATCGATCCGCCCTATAACACGGGTAGTGCTTTCACGCATTATGACGATGGGCTCGAACACTCCGTCTGGCTTAGCTTGCTGCGTGACAGGCTTGAAATCCTGCAATCGATTTTGGCGAATGACGGCTCAATCTGGATTTCAGCTGATGACAATGAGGCCCATTACCTTAAGGTGTTGTGTGACGAAGTGTTTGGTAGAAGAAATTTCGTTTCCAACGTGGTTTGGCAGAAGAAATATGCGCCATCGAACGACGCTCTGTGGCTAAGTGAAAACCATGATCACATCCTAGTCTACGCCAAAGAAAAAGAAGCCTGGAGGCCTAGGCCTCTCGCCAGAACTGTCGCCCAGGACACACTCTACAAAAATCCGGATAATGACCCTCGCGGGCCGTGGATGAGTGACAACTATACGTGTGCGAAAACAGCCGACGAGCGTCCAAACCTCTACTACGAGATTACAAACCCAAATTCAGGAGAAAAAATCTGGCCGAATCGCTCTCGTGTTTGGGCATTCGAACGATCGAAACATGAAAAAAATGTAGCAGAAAATCGCATATATTGGGGAAAATCTGGAAATAACAGCACTCCTCGACTTAAGAAATATTTGAGCGAACTTAAGAGGAGTGGAACGGTTCCACAGACGATATGGCTATATGACGAGGTTGGACATACCCAGGACGCCAAGCGTGAAGCCAAAGCTTTGATTGCAGCGGATCCGTTTCCAACGCCTAAACCCGAGAAGCTAATATCTCGTATTCTGGAGATCGCGACCAGCGCAGGCGACCTCGTGCTCGACTCCTTCGCCGGTTCCGGCACTACCGGCGCCGTCGCGCACAAAATGGGCCGTCGATGGATCATGGTCGAGCTCGGTGAGCATTGTTACACACATATTCTGCCACGCATGAAGAAAGTCATCGACGGTGATGATAATGGCGGGGTCACTGAGGCTTGCGGCTGGAAGGGCGGCGGAGGCTTCCGTTACTTCAATCTCGCGCCTTCTCTCCTGGAGCAGGACAAATACGGCAACTGGGTGATCAGCAAGGCCTACAATCCCGCCATGCTGGCAGAGGCCATGTGCAAGCACATGGGTTATACGTATGCGCCGAGTCTGCTCGCGGAGGAATACTGGAACCATGGTCTCGCGACTGAAAAATCCTTCATCTACGTCACCACGCAGCAGCTAACCCATGAGGCTTGCCGCAAGATTTCCGAGGATGTCGGGCCAGAGCGGTCGCTCGTCGTCTGCTGCAAGGCCTTTAGTGCCAATCCGGACAGTTTCGAGAACCTGATCCTGGTCAAGATCCCGTCGGCCATCCTCACGCAATGCGAATGGGGGCGTGACGATTATTCCCTGAACATCGCCAAGCTACCGCTGGCGGACGATGACGGCCACGAGGAGCTCGAGTCGGCATCGAAGGAGTTGGCAGCGCCGAAACGCAGGAAGAAGATTGCTGCCAAGGATCGGTTCGCTGATCTGAGCGGACTCGATCTCTTCGATGACCTAGGCACTGATGCTGACAAGAGCGAGGGCTGAGACATGATCCATCCGGAACGCATCCGCCGGCAGATCGCCCAGCGCCTCTCGCTCAGAAAACCGCAAGAGCAGGCCCTGAACATTCTGGCCGAGCTGCTAGAGGTTGTCCCTCTCGGCAAGGAGGAAGATCTAGCCGAAACCCTCCAGACCGTGCAGAAACAATGGCCGAGCGTCGAGGAGTTTGAGCGAGACTTCCCGTCACTCTGCTTCGCGCTCGCCACTGGCGTGGGCAAGACGCGCCTGATGGGCGCCTTCATCAGCTACCTCTACCTGACTGGCCGGTCGAAGAACTTCTTCGTGCTCGCGCCGAACACCACTATTTATGACAAGCTGGTGGCCGACTTCTCACGGCAGTCATCGCCGAAATACGTGTTTCGTGGCATTGCCGAATTTGCTCAGCGTCCGCCCATCATCGTCACCGGCGATACCTGGGAGGAAGGACGCGGCATTCGGGGCTCCGACCTTTTCGGCAATGAAGTCATTATCAACATCTTCAATGTCGATAAGATCAACAAGGATAAGGGCCGTATCCGCACGATGCGGGAATACCTTGGACAAACTTATTTTGACTATCTGGCGGAATTGCCCGACCTCGTGATGTTGATGGACGAAGCGCACCGTTATCGCGCTAATGCAGGCATGAAGGCCATCAGCGAACTGAAGCCAGTTCTCGGTCTCGAGCTAACGGCAACGCCAAAATCCGTGGGGACAAAGTCCAAGGCGTTCAGCAATGTAATCTATCAATACGGTCTGGGCGACGCCATGGCCGACGGCTACGTCAAGGAGCCAGCCGTTGCCACCCGCGTTGACTTCCGCCCCCAGGATTATTCCCAAGACGATCTGGAGATGATCATGCTCGAGGACGGAATTCACTACCACGAGGAAGTGAAGACGCAGCTCGACCTCTACGCCCGTAAAACAAGCCGTAAGCGTGTTCACCCGTTCATCCTTGTCGTGGCCCAGGACACAAGACATGCAAGCCAGATCCGGATGCGGGTCGAAGATGATAAGTTCCTGAAAGGTGCCTACAAGGGCCGCGTGATCGAGATACATTCTAACCTCAAGGGAGAAGAAAGCGACGAGGCCGTGTCACGCCTAGTGAGCCTCGAGAGTGACGACAGGACCGAGATCGTCATTCATGTCAACAAGCTCAAAGAAGGCTGGGACGTAACCAATCTGTATACGATCGTGCCGTTGCGGGCATCAGCGTCCGACATCCTGACAGAACAGACGCTCGGTCGCGGACTACGTCTTCCCTATGGCGAGCGGACGGGCAACGATTTCGTCGACACCTTGACCGTCATTGCGCATGACCGCTTCGATGAAGTTATCCGCAAGGCAAAGGAGTCGGACTCGCTGGTTCAGATGCGTGCCATCACCATCGGGCCGTCTGGCGATGTGAAGCCGGAGACCTCTTATGTCGTCGAGATACCGACCGCGATCGAAGCAATGCTGACCGGCCAACGCAAAGGTATGGATGACGACGGGCAGCCCCTCGTGTTCGACCATCCGGATGATCGTGAGGTCGCGGCAACGGCGATCGATTTCATTACCAAGAAGTATGAGCGCACGCTTGCTGGGGGCGTCCAAGATCTGACCAAGCCGGAGGTGCAGGCGGAACTCGTCGCCGACATCCGCCGAGTGCACCGCGAGCAGGTGCAGGGTCATTTGGAAGGTGTGCTCGTCGAACCAGACTTTCAAAAGATCGTCGGCATTGTCACCGCCAGCATCGCCGAGAACACGATCGAAATTCCGGAAATTGTGGTGATCCCGAGCCGCGAAGTGAACTTCTGGTTTGAGGATTTCGACCTCAGCAATTTGTCGAGCGTGCGGCATCAGCCAATTTCGGATCGTATCCGTATCCGCAATTTGCGAGACCAATCCCAAAGAGAGTTAGCCCGGTCCGTCAGCGCGCCGAAAGAGGCGCGGATCGAGAATTACATCGTCAAACATCTCATCGACATGGATCAGGTCGACTACGACAGCCAAGCGGATCTTCTATACAAGCTTGCTGGCCAGATGGTCTCACATCTGCGGAGTTATCTAGAAACAGAGGACGATGTCGAGAACGTTGCCCTCGCCCATGGCAGAACCCTGGCGCAGGTCATTTTTGAACATATGAAGGCTCACTACCGCGAGACTCCGACGGACTATCGGGCGAAGATAGTCCGCTCGTTCCGAATGCTCCGCTCCCAATCCTATGCCGTCTATTCGACTGCAAAGCGTCTGCCGATCGACCAGGCGGCCAAGCCGCTCTCAGACACCGGCAGCTACGTTTTCTATGGGACCAAAAAGAGCCCCTACCTGCAACACAAGTTCGACTCTGATGCAGAGCGCCGTTTTGCTGCTCTGATAGATCACGAGGCCGAGAAAGACGTTGAGCGGTGGTTGAAACCGGCTGCTGGCCAGTTCCAGATCGAGTATCGCGCCGGCAAGGCATACGAGCCGGACTTCGTCGTGGAAACGCTGACGGAGAAACTGATAGTCGAGGTGAAGTCTGACCGTGATATGCAGGATCCCATCGTGGTCGAGAAGGCACGCGCTGCGGTGAAATGGGTGCAATATGCGACTGACCTCGCCAAGGAGACCGACGGAAAGCCTTGGGGTTACGCCTTGGTGGCGGATAGCGACATCCGAGAGAATGCGAGCTTTGCCGGCTTGATGGCCCGGTCGAGGATGGGTTGAAGAGGCACACAGCGGCCACATTCGGCGTGCCAGCTTGACGAATACTCGCCTGTAGTGATCCCTGTCCCGCAACCCTGATTGCTAGCTAAGAGAACGCCCGCACGACCCCAAAAATCGTGCCCGCGGAGAGGTGGCAGAGTGGTCGAATGCACCGCACTCGAAATGCGGCATACCTGCAAGGGTATCGTGGGTTCAAATCCCACCCTCTCCGCCATCGACGTCTGAGACAGACAAGGCTCCTTAAGGGTTTTGTCCCTGTTTGCTTCCTATAATCAATAACTTGCTCCGATATCAGACGCACGGGCGGCACTCTGTCGACGTCCAGAGCCTATTCGACGCATACACTCTTCTGATCTTCGAGTATTGATCTTGATGATCGATTATTTGATGGACCTAGTGGTAGGTTTTTCGATTAAAAAAGACGTGACTGACAGTCGCGCATTCTCCACGGACATTCGCTGATTTATAGAAGATGACGGTTGCAGCGATGTCGGTGGCAGACATAAAGGTGCGGACGCTACTATCTTGACGGACATGAATGTGTCGCCAGTTTTCGGGACATGATTTCGATCTTGCTGCACTGACGATAAAGGGTGCCGTCTTGCGTTAACATGTGCGGCTCACCTTTAATTGTATGCACGGAAAGATTTTAAGCTTCGCCAGAACATACGGCTCTACCTCGCACTTTTGTGCTTTCGCTAACCAAGTCCAATCGCTCACCATCGTTGATCATCGTCATTGAGACGGGCCTTAGTTACGTCGCGATCCGTTGGACGAGGTATGACGGCTAAACGTGGCGGCGGCCTTTACGCATACTCGCGGACTGAGCGAGAAGCACTTGTGTCAATTATCAAAAAATGTATACATAATTGTGGGGCCTTATATGGCTGGGGTCGTTTTCACCTTGAGGAGTGGTGAAAGCTTGCTCTCCCTAGCGCCCTCCGGATGACGGAGGTTTTATTGACCAAACGGGAGGATTCTAATGATTACCAAGCGCTTATTCATTGTATCGACGATCGTTTCCATGGTTTTAGCCGTGCCGGCCCTGGCTGAAGATACGGTGAAGATCGGCCTTATCCTGCCAATGACGGGCCCATTTGCCTCGACGGGACGGCAGGTTGAAGCGGGCGCTCGTGCATACATGGCACTTCATGGCGATAAGGCAGGCGGCAAGAAGATCGAACTTGTTCTGCGCGATGACGCCGGAACGGCTGATCAGACACGTCGCATCGCGCAGGAACTCGTCGTGAACGACGGTGTCAATATCCTTGCTGGGTTTGGCCTGACGCCGCTTGCCATGTCCGTTGCGCCAGTCCTCAATCAAGCAAAAATCCCTGCGATCATCACGTCGGCAACGACCTCGGCGATCATGAAACAGTCGCCATACTTCGTGCGCACCAGCATGGCTGGCCCGCAGTCGGCGGTTCCTGTTGCAACATGGGCAGTCCAAAACAACTTGAAACGCGTCGTGACGTTGGTTTCCGACTATGGCCCCGGTATCGATATCGAAAAAGGCTTCACGGATCAGTTCAAGAAGGAAGGCGGCGAGATTGTCGAGGCGGTGCGCGTGCCATTGGCCAATCCTGACTTCGCCCCGTTCCTGCAGCGTGTGCGGGATGCAAAGCCCGACGCCGTTTTCGCCTTCGTTCCTTCGGGTGTAGGCTCATCGTTCATGAAGCAATTTGCCGATCGCGGTTTGACTGATGCAGGCATCAAGTTGATCGCAACCGGTGACGTCACGGATGACGATCTCCTTAATGGAATGGGAAAGCCCGCGCTTGGCGTCATCACAGGGCATTTTTACTCTGCCAGCCACGACAGCCCGGAAAATGCGGCCTATGTCGCGCAAGTTCGCAAGGCGAACAAAAACATGCGTCCGAACTTCATGTCTGTCGGCGGCTATGATGCCATGCATCTCGCTTACGCAGCCATAGATAAAACCGGTGGCGATACCGATGGTACCAAGCTGATCGAGGCCATGAAGGGTATGCAATGGATGAGCCCTCGCGGACCCATTACGATCGACCCGGTTACGCACGACATCGTCCAAGATATATATATGCGCGAAGTCAAAGACGTCGGCGGTGAACTCTACAACGTTGAATTTGCTACTTTCCCGAAGGTCCGTGACCCGAATACGCCAGCCCAATAAGCGTCAACGGAAGCCGTAAAAGTAATGCGGCTCGGAAATCGTGAGGGACCATGCTGACAATCCTGTTTGACGGCATTGCTTACGGCATGCTGCTGTTCGTTCTGGCCTGCGGGTTATCGATTACTCTGGGATTGATGAATTTCATCAATCTGGCTCACGGCGCATTTGCCATGGCGGGTGGCTATGTCACAGTTGTGATGATGAACCGCTATGGCATATCCTTCTACTGGTGCCTGCCCGCTGCTTTTCTCGTCACCGCTCTCATAGGGGTTGTGCTGGAACGAACCCTATATCAGCGTCTCTATGCGTCCCCACATCTGGACCAGGTCCTGTTTTCGATCGGGCTGGTCTTCATGTCGATCGCGGCAGTGGATTATCTGATGGGCGGGCAGCAGCAGTTGATCAATCTGCCGCCGGAGCTCAACGGGCGTTTTGAGTTTCTCGGCATCGGCATCGGGCGATACCGGTTGTTCATCATCGCCATTTGCGCTGTGCTTGTTGTAGCCCTGCAACTGGCGCTTACACGTACGCGCATTGGCAGCCAGTTGCGAGCCGCCGTGGACGATGGGCGCGTCGCGCGCGGCCTCGGCATCAATGTTTCCGTCATTTTTGCTTTGACCTTCGCACTTGGTTCAGGCCTCGCAGGACTTGGGGGTGCCTTAGGCACGGAACTTCTCGGGCTCGACCCGAACTTTCCTTTGCAATTCCTGATCTATTTCATGATCGTCGTCACCGTCGGCGGCACCTCATCGATCACGGGCCCCTTCCTTGCAGCAATTCTGCTGGGCGTTGCCGATGTGGCGGGCAAATATTACGTCCCGCAACTCGGTGCCTTCATCATCTACGGCGTCATGATCCTGGTTCTGATCATTAGGCCGCACGGATTGTTTTCGCGAGGAAGTCGATGAGTGGTGACGACAACACGATAACTGCGCGCGCAACCGCACAGATCAAGCGATCGAGCCGATGGCAAATTTGGGAAATTGCCCTTTGGGCTCTGGCGGTGGCGGCAATTTTTGTTCTGCCCTCAAAAATGTTGATCCTGACGGAAATTGCAATCCTTGCACTGTTTGCCATCTCGCTCGATCTGATCCTTGGTTACGCTGGGATCGTTTCACTCGGCCATGCCGCTTTCTTCGGCTTGGGCGCTTACACCGCGGGCCTCTTCGCCAAACATTACATTACGGAGCCGGTTACGGGGCTCGTTGTCGCTGGCATCGTCAGTGGTGCATTCGGACTTGCAACCAGTTTTCTGGTGTTGCGAGGCTCCGACCTGACGCGGCTGATGACCACCTTCGGCGTCGCGATGCTGCTGGGAGAAGTTGTGAACCAGGCCGCCTGGTTGACAGGCGGCGCTGACGGCTTGAGCGGGGTCACGTTCACACCAATCCTCGGTTTTTTCGAGTTCGATCTGTGGGGGCGTACGGGCTACATCTATTGTCTGGTCGTGATTATCGTCTTGACGTATGTGGCTCGCCGGATTGTGAATTCGCCGTTCGGCCTCTCGCTGAAGGCCATCAAACGCAATCCCGTCCGCGCCTCGATGCTGGGCATCTCGCCCACGCGGCGGATCGTCGTCATCTACACGATTGCGGCTGCTTATGCGGGTGTGGCAGGCGCACTTCTGACGCAGACCACGAGCTTCGTTTCTCCGGACGTTCTCGCCTTTCACCGCTCCGCCGACGTGCTTCTGGTTCTCGTTATCGGTGGCGTTGGATATCTCTATGGGGGCATTTTTGGCGCGGTGATCTTTTCGATACTTCGCGACTGGTTATCGATGATCACGCCGCAATACTGGATGTTCTGGGTTGGTCTAATCCTTATTCTGATTGTTCTCATCGGGCGCGAGCGCATCACCCGCTGGCAGATACTCCTACCCGGCTCAAGAGCCCGGATGCGGCGAACCAAGGTCGGCGATGCCACGGAGGATAGCAAATGACTCCAGCCCTCGAAACGCGCAAGCTTTTCAAACGATTCGGCGGCTTTGTCGCAACCAACGACGTATCGCTCCGCGTGTCCCAGGGCGCTCGCCATGCACTGATCGGACCAAACGGAGCCGGCAAGACCACACTGATCAATCTTTTGACGGGGGTATACGTCCCCAATAGCGGTCAAGTTCTCTTGGCTGGAGAGGACATTACCGCCCTTTCCTCGCATTCACGCGTTGGCCGCGGCATGTCGCGGACCTTCCAGATCAATCAGCTGTTTGGTGACCTCACGCCGCTTGACTCGGTCATGCTCGCGATTGCCCAGAGACAAGGCAAAGGACCATCAGCATGGCGCCCGCTGTGGGCAGAGCGGGAAATCGCTGACGAGGCGGCGGTTCTTCTTGAGCGCTTCCGGCTGATCAACGTGATGGCAATTCCCACCAACTTGCTTCCCTATGGCAAGCAACGCCTTTTGGAGATTGCGCTTGCCATTGCAACGCGACCCAAGGTTTTGCTTCTCGACGAGCCCGCCGCCGGTGTTCCCGAGGAAGAGCGGCATGAAGTCCTGGGTATTGTGCGGGAGCTTCCGGGCGATGTGACGGTTATCCTGATCGAACACGATATGGACTTGGTCTTTTCCTTTGCTGATCGCATATCCGTCCTCGCCGCCGGCGCTCTTTTCGCAGAAGGCACAGTCTCGGAGATTTCGAGGGATCCGCACGTCAAATCCATATACCTTGGGGAGGATGCCTGATGTCCCAGTTGCTGAGGATAGAGAACTTGGCTGCTGGCTATAGCGAAGCACGTGTTCTTTCCCGCGTTAGCTTCACACTGGAAGAGGGCCGCTCTCTGGCGTTGCTGGGCCGCAACGGGGCGGGCAAGACCACCCTTCTCAACACCATCATCGGGGTAACAACCCACCATTCCGGCACGATTCATCTCTTGAACCGTGACATAAGCCGCATGCGTGCAGAACATCGCGCGCCACTGGGCATCGGATGGGTGCCGCAGGAACGCAACATCTTCCGCTCACTGACGGTCGAAGAGAACCTCACTGCCAGTGCGCGTCCCGGACAGTGGAACGTAGAACGCATCTACCGCATGTTTCCCCGCCTCCAGGAACGCCGCCGAAATCTCGGCAGCCAGCTTTCAGGGGGCGAACAACAGATGCTTGCACTGGGGAGAGCACTGATGCTCAACCCCAAGCTCCTCTTGCTTGATGAACCGTTGGAGGGACTAGCACCCATCATCGTTGACGAACTCCTGTCTGCATTACGGGGTATCGTCGTCGATGAAGGAATGTCGGCAATCATCGTCGAGCAGAAGGCGCGCAAGGTGCTGCCCCTGACCGACGACGTGATCGTCCTTGAGCGGGGTGGGATCATCTACGCCGACAGTTCAGCCACACTTCTGGCATCGCCCGATACGCTGGATGCACATCTGAGCCTTTGAGCATGACATTGCCGGTTTGGGCGATTTGCGGGCAGTTGCACATTCAATTTGCTGGCGGGTTTTCGCGCCGTTAAGCTGTTACCGCTATTCTGGCTGACGAACGAAAAAGCGACGCCGTGACGTATCATCACGGCGTCGCTTTTCGATTTGATTGCCCTGCCTCCTGTATACAGGATCGCTCCCGGATCAGTCCTTCTTGCTTCGCCAGCTATCGGCGTAGTTTTCACGGGCCTCTCGGGCATAGGGCGTCGGCGATACGCGAACGCGGATTTCTGCCTGCTTATGCGGACGCTCGGTGGAGGTCTTGTGCGAACCGCCGTCAGGCTCACCCCAGATCAGGGTCAAAACATCCCCTTCTTTCACCTCGGCGTCAACGATACCGAGCGAGAGCATGCAGCGTTCATTGTAGGAATAACCGTTGAACATCGACATGCCGACTTGTTTTCCATCATGCATGATCATGTCAGCGCTTGTGGACGCGTAATTGGGCTGCGGAAAATCGATCCACTTGTAGTGATCCTCACCGGGACGGAATGCCGAGGCGATGACATTCACGACGTCCTCAGCATTCCACTCGAAGGTCACCTTCTTGCGATTTTTCTGGCCTCTAAGTTTCTCCAGGGCAGCCTTGCCGATGAAGTCTTCCTTTTTCCAACCGATATAGAAATCGTATCCCAGGTCGAAAGGCGTGACATAATAGTCTTCAATGTTGTCGGAGACGAAGCTGCCGCCGATTGCGCCCGTTGCCTCATAGCTGTCAGCGCCCAGCCATTCCCGATAGGCCGCCAGCATTCCATCACCGGTGTAGATCCCCGGCAGCGGAGACGGAATCCAGCCTGATTCAAGTGTGTTGGTGGAATAGGCGCGGGCACCGCAACGGACTAGGTCGACACCTGCCGCGGCAGCGGCTTCGAAGATGCAGGACTGGATATAACTCTTGTCCTCGTAAGGTCCCCATATTTCCAGACCAGGCGCGCCCGACATGCCGTGACGCAGCGCCTGCACCTTCTTCGATCCGATATTGATCCAGTCGACGTGGAAGAAGTTGATCTCTGGGAGAGGCCCTCGGTTCATCTTCTCAAATATCTTCGGAGCCTCGGGTCCCTGGATTTGATAACGGTAGTGGGTACGCAAGACACGTTCGCCCTCGGGACGTGAAGGAGAGCGCGGATCGTGCTTGATGCGAACATTCCACTTGCCATAGGCGGCGCAGAACATCAGCCAATTGGAGGTCGGTGCGCGACCGACAAGGATGAACTTGTCTTCGCGCTCACGAAAGATGATGTGGTCGCCGATGACGTGACCATTGGGAGTGACCGGTACGAAGTGCTTGGCTCGACTGAGGCTGAAATTCGCGAATGAATTGATGCCGTGATAGGACAGGAATTTTTCGGCATCCGGTCCTTCGACGATGAGTTCATCCATATGATGCGACTGATCGAAAAGCACTGCGGAGTGACGCCATGCGGCCTGCTCTGTCCGCCAGTTGCTGAACTCTGGCGCAACCACGGGGTATACATACATACCCACACGAGAGTTGCGCAATCTTCCAACTACATCAGGATTTTCCTTCAAAATGTCGCTTAGACTGGTGTTCGCCATGATACTTCCTCCCTTGGATATCTCTGCCATGTATACATTGATGCCGTGTCAGGAGGAAGAATGCAAGCCGATTTCTTTTCCTGATTTCGGATTGCAGGTCGGTCATAAGGACGCAAAAGGCGTAATATCGTTGTTGATCCGGCTTTGGAGCGCCTACCGATGGATCAGAGCAAGACCTGGTAGCTGCTGCAACAGTTCTGGCTTCTGATTGAAAATGTATTCAAGATTGTGCCTTGCGGTGCGGGCGTGTTCCCGCGCAATTGCCTCGGCGCGCGCACCTTCACGTGCGGCAATCGCATTGACGATTTGCCGATGCTGCTCCTGCGCCAGCCACAGCGAACGGAGAAAGGCGGCTATATCGGTCTTGTTCGGGATAAAGGCGGAAGGGGAAGCGAAAGGCAACGCGCTTGCGCGCTCAACTTCCCGCAAAATGACGTTGCTCCCGCAAAGACCGGCCAGTTCATGATGGAAAGCTTCATTGAGGTCTGAATAGACATCAAAGTCCACGTCATCCCGGGAAGCTCCAAAGCAATCATCCAGCCGCGCGACGATGTCATTGATGCGCGCGAGACCATCGGGCGCCACTCCCCTCTCGGCCGCCAGCCGTGCCGCCGTGCCTTCCATAACGCCACGCAGTTCGATTGAATCGACCACGTCAGCATAGCCAAACCGGCGAACGGTAAATCCGCCATTGGGCAGTCGATCCAGCAACCCCTCCTCAACCAGTCGCGACAGCGCCTCGCGTACCGGCGTGCGCGAAATGTCGAGCTTCTCTGCCATTGCCACCTCGAAAAGGCGCATGCCACCGGGAAATTCACCGCTGATAATCTTTTCGCGTAACTCGATGACCGCCCGGCGACCATGGGTTTCGACTTCGCTGTTCTTCATGATTCCCTCCAGTTCAGCAGCCACATACTCTCTTACAGACCCCAATCGAAGCCCAGATGAATTTCTCTTCTAATCGCACGGCATTCGTGTATCCACAAGCGCCATAAAAACTCGCGTGATACGAGGGTAATTCCATCAATCATCGTGCCAAATGACCATATATGTATACATTTTCATTGACAGATCGACACATCAGATGTTTCCTCGGGTCGGGAGGACTTGATATTGACGACGCTTTTGCTGATCCCCGGACTGGTTTCCGACACGATGGTCTGGAGCCCCCTGGCACAGGCCGCGACGCAACACATGCCGGTAAAGAATGCTGATGTCACACGGGACAGGTCGATCACTGACATGGCTCGACGCCTTCTTGCAGAGGTGAAGGGAGATCTGATCGCGGTCGGCCACTCTATGGGCGGACGTATCGCCATGGAAATGGCGCATCTCGCACCCGAGCGCGTTCGCGGACTTGTGCTTGCGAATACCGGGCATCATCCCAAGCGGGACGGAGAGGATGACAAGCGCCGACAGATGGTCGAGCTCGCAAACAGCGACATCGATGAGTTTGCCATGCAATGGCTCCCCATGATGCTCGATCCAAGTCGGGTAGATGACCTTGCCCTGGTTTCGAAACTGAAGGAAATGGTCAAGCGGGTCGGCGCACAAGTGCACCAGCGCCAGATACACGCGCTTCTAACCCGGCCCGATGCGGGTGCTTACATGGCCGAAATAGAATGCCCTGTCCTGCTCGTTGCAGCCCGCCAGGACGCCTGGAGCCCTATTGCCCAGCATCAGGAGATTGCTGGCGCGGTTGCAGATACAGAACTCGTCATCATTGAACATGCCGGCCATTTCGCGCCCGTGGAAAGGCCAGAGGACGTCACTGCTGCAATCGAGGATTGGCTCGACCGCAGATTTGGAGGACTGAATGCCTGACGACCGAACGATACCCGAGACGCCGCTTTTCGACCGCGCAGGCTCGATCAAAGGCTACAAGATGAACAAGATGGCGATGGCGCTTGGCCAGCCTGACAACCGCGAAGCATTCAAGACAGATGAGATCGCCTTTCTCGACCGCTTCGGCCTGACTGAGGAGGAGAAGACTGCTGTTTTGGCGCGCGACTGGCACGAGATGGTACGGTTGGGCGGCAATCTTTTCTTCATCCTGAAAATCGCCGCGGTTGATCCAACGCCAATCACACAGATCGGTGCGGCCCAGGCGAGCATGTCGCATGACGATTTCCTCTATGAGAGACTGGGAAAGAAACGCAATGGCTGAAATCATCGGTGGCATCGGAACAAGTCATGTTCCCTCAATCGGCGCAGCACTCGACAAGGGTCTGCGGGACACGCCGGACTGGAAACCGTTTTTTGACGGCTACGAGGTTGGCAAACAGTGGATGCGCGACGCGAAACCTGACATTGCCGTGGTCGTGTTCAACGATCACGGCAATACCTTCTTTCTCGACCGTGTCCCGACCTTCGCCGTCGGAGTTGCCGAAACCTACAATCCAGTTGACGAAGGATGGGGGCCGCGGGCAATCCCGTCCTTCAAGGGCGCCGTCGACTTCTCTTGGCACTTCGTCGACAAATTGGTCGAGCGGCATTTCGATCCTCTGGTTTGTCGGGAAATCGATGTCGACCACGGCCTGCAGGTCCCGATGGAACTGTTCTTTGGTCGTCCGGAGGACTGGCCGGTCAAAATCGTACCGATATGGGTTAATACCATCCAGTATCCGATCCCTACGCCGCAGCGCTGCTGGGAAATGGGTAGGGTATTGCGGGAAGCGATCGAAAGCTGGCAAGGCGACGAACGGGTTGTCATTCTCGGTACCGGCGGATTATCCCATCAGCTTCAGGGTGCGCGCGCAGGCTTCATAAATCAACCTGCAGACCGTGCGTGGCTGGACGGCATTGCCAAAAATCCCGAACACTATCGCACCATGACGCGCGAGAATTACGTCGAGGAATTCGGCTCTGAAGGCGCGGAACTCATCATGTGGCTCGTTATGCGCGCCGCTCTGGATCAAAACGTCAATCTGGTCCACAAACACTATCACGCTCCCGCCTCGATGACGGG
Organism: Rhizobium sp. Leaf262; assembly: GCF_001422245.1. GTDB lineage: Bacteria > Pseudomonadota > Alphaproteobacteria > Rhizobiales > Rhizobiaceae > Agrobacterium. The sequence goes on along the minus strand of NZ_LMMM01000006.1, from coordinate 139,116 downwards.
TGCGGGCATGGTGGTACTGGAAAACGCAGCATAATGGCGAAATTTTTCCTTATGCGCTGCGTACACCACCCCGGACAAGAGGCGATCCGCGATACTCACCGCCCACATCACCGCGCGTGGGTGCAGACGGGCGGCGAAGGCCTCGTATCGGTACTCATCGGATCGGCCCTGCTGGACGACAGCGGGGTATCAATCGGCAACTTCGGTATTCTCGAAGCCGCAAGTCGCGATGATGCCCAGAATTTTGCTGAAGGCGATCCATTCAATCGGGCCGGCGTGGTGGCCTCAATCGAGCTTACGCTTCTTCCTGACAGTTTTCAGGCAGAGCGCATCACGGATCCGATGACCCCACGGCGCTAGCTTATGCTCACTCGTCGGCTTTTAGCCGCAGAGCGAGAACCCGTGATATGGTTCGGTCCAAATCCATAGCGGGGCCGGGGCCGCAAGCACCCATGCACTCTTGTACCGCGGCGATTTCACCAGCCAACGCGCCGCGCAGACCAAGCGCATTGAGTGTCGTGGCACATTCACGCATCTCGGCGGCGCGGCGACCTCCATGTCGTGTGGTGCGCTCAAACTGATACTCGGCAAATTGCGGCCAGCCCAAGCCCGGATAGGAGGCGGAAAGGGACGAGAGTATTTCCTCGTAACATCCGGAAGCCCTTGCGGCGAGCAAAGCCTCCACGGCAATCGCCTCCAGACCTTTGACAAACAGTGAGCGTACCATCTTGATAGCGGTCGCCGCTCCCGGTTCCTTGCCGGCAATCTCGGCACAAAAGCCGAGAGCGCTCAACTCCGGCAGCAAACGATCCGCCAGTTGTCCGGCAAGAAGAACCGGGGTCTGATGCTTTTTGGGGTGCACCGGAGCCATTACGGCCATATCCAGATAGCCGGCACCCGCCGCTTCCACCGCAGCCGCCGTCTCCTTCTTTCGGCCGGGCGAAACGGAATTAATGTCAATTAGCACCTGACCCTGCCGAAGGTTCGGCAGGAGCGGCTCCACGGCAATCAGGCTTTGGTCGGCCGTGACCGCACTGAAAATCCAATCCGCCTCTCCCAATCCCGAAATGCTCTGGGCGATTTCGGCCCCATTCGCCTGCATGGCTGCGCGCATCTCGTCGTTGTCATGGGCAAGTTGGATATCATAGGTAATGAAGGTCAGATCGTGTCGGGTGAGACCTTCGTGGAAAGCCCGTGCCGCTTCGCCGTATCCGAGAAAACCGATCTTCATGGCACCCTCCCTTATTGAAACACGACTGTTTTGCGCTTGTTGACCAAAACACGATCTTCCAGGTGCCACGTGACCGCCCGGGCCAGAACCCGGCGTTCTATGTCGCGACCCTTTCGCACCAGGCTCTCAGGCGTATCGGCATGGGTCACGGACTCCACGTCTTGACAGATGATCGGACCTTCATCCAGATCACCAGTCACGTAGTGCGCCGTGGCTCCGATCATCTTCACACCACGCTCATGTGCCTGATGATAGGGCTTTGCACCTTTGAATCCGGGCAGAAAGCTGTGGTGAATGTTTATGCAGCGCCCGGAAAGATAGGCCGAGAATTCATCCGATAGCACCTGCATGTAGCGCGCAAGCACGACAAGCTCTGCCCCGCTCACCTCGATGATGTCGCGGATTTTCTCTTCCTGTTGCCGCTTGGTCTCCTTACTGATTGCGAGGTGATGATAGGGAATACCGTCCATCAGAGTCAGGTTCAGCGCCTCGCGTGGATGGTTGCCGACAATTCCGACCACGTCGATATGCAGCTCTCCGATCCGCATCCGATAAAGCAGGTCACCAAGGCAATGATCGAATTTTGAGACCAACAGCAGAACCTTGCGCCTTTTGCCTGCCTCTCGCAGTGTCAGTTCAAGGCCCAGTTTTTCGATGTCATCAGAGATTCCGGCACGAAAATCGGCCACTGCGGTCTCCATGCCAAAGGCGACGCGCATAAAGAACATGCCGGTTTCCGGATCGTCGAACTGCTGCGCTTCGGTGATATCTCCGCCATACCGGGCGATCCTTGCTGCAACTGCAGCCACGATTCCACTGCGATTGTTGCAGCGCAGTGTCAGAATATAATTGGCCATAGATCCTCCTTGTGAGGCTTGGTGCGCGGGCGCGTCACACGAATATGAAACCATCGAAAAGCTTCCGGGCAGTGCGCAGCACGGCGGCATTCGCTACCGTGCCGTCCTTCAACGTGGCGATGACGCTCATCTCGCCGGTCGGGTGCTCGATCGACAGCAGTTTTTCATTCCCATCTGGAACGATCGCCAGGTTTGCAGCAGGCCCTTCGGGCAAAAGGCAGGCCGTGGCAACGCTGACAGCGCCGAGAACGCCGATGGCATCATGGCATTTGTGCGGGATGAAGGTCCGCGTCGAGATAGCGCCGCCAGCATTCGCAGCAGAAACCATGGTCATTTTGGGCACCGATTTCTTGACGACGTCACCGAGGTTCATCATCGGCCCAGCCTTTAAGCGAATTGCCTCGAGTTTCTCGCGCAAAACCGAATTGCCTTCGAGTTCTTCCGGCGTTTCGGTGCCGACGATTCCAAACGCGCTGGCGAGCATGATGACGCAGGGCATACCGTTGTCGATCAACGTGCACTCGACATCTTCGATAAGGTCTTGAGCGTTGCCGGTTGGAAGCAAGGCACCACAACTCGACCCCGCCGTATCTGCAAAGGTAATAGGCACCGGTGCGGATGTGCCAGGGACACCATCGATGCGAGCTTCTCCCGAGTAGTTCACACGTCCGTCTGGTGTTTCCACTTTCGCCGTTGCGATCTGCCCGGTGTTTTCCATGAAGATGCGGACTTCCGTTTGCCCACTGCTGGCCTTAACAAGGCCGCGCTCAATGGCAAACTGACCCACTCCAGCGAGGATATTGCCGCAGTTCTGTCCGTCGCTTACGATGGGTTCATTGATAAAGATTTGCAGAAAGAGATAGTCGATATCCACACCCGGTCGCTCGGAGCGCTTTACGATCGCAACTTTCGATGTGAGCGGATCGGCTCCACCCATGCCGTCGATCTGCCGCGGATCAGGGGACCCAAGCGCTCGCAGCAGAAAACCATCGCGATCTTCAGGAAGATCATCGGCCAGAAAATACCCGCCCTTGGATGTGCCTCCGCGCATCCATATGCAGCGCACTCCGTTCGCTCCTGACGCAACGTCACGGCTTTCGTCAGACATATTTCAGGCCCTTTTCCGCAAGCCGCTCGCGCATCTTGTAGATGTCGAGGCCGAGTTCGCCGGCGGCCATTCTGACGCGCTTGGCTTCTTCCCCTGCCACCCGCTCTTCGGCTTTCTTGGCAACAGATTCCGCCTCGTCACGACGAACAACGCAAACGCCGTCGTCATCGGCAACGATTACGTCACCGGGATAGATCAGCGCACCGGCACAAACCACCGGAACATTCACCGAGCCCAGTGTCTCCTTGACCGTTCCCTGAGCAAAGACGGCTTTTGACCAAACCGGGAAATTCATCGCCTTCAGGTCTAAGATGTCGCGTACACCGGCGTCGATGATCAGACCCCGGCAACCACGGGCTTGAGCGGACGTCGCCAGCAGATCGCCGAAATATCCATCCTCACAGGGACTTGTCGGGGCCAGCACAAAAATATCGCCACTCTTCAACTGCTCGATTGCCACGTGCAGCATCCAGTTATCGCCTGGAGGTGCGGAGATGGTGATTGCACTAGCCGCCAGACGCGCACCAGAGAAGATCGGCCGCATATAGCTGGCCAGCAATCCCTTTCGTCCCTGCGCTTCATGCACGGTGGCCACGCCAGACGTTGCCAGCCGGTCGATCACCGACTGCTCGGCGCGATCAATGTTCTGAACCACCACGCCCATCAGAGTTCATCCACGGTTCTTGGAAAGATCGCCTCAAAGCCTTCAGCGTGTGTTGACTGACGGCCACCGGACTGACCGCCGGAGTTGCGCATGAAGTGGTTCCCGCGGTTCTCTGCAACATTCTTGTAATAGTGCCAGAGATGCTCTTGCCCTTCCATGCACTGGATTGCGGCCCACTTCTTTTCCCAGACGCTGGAAATATCCAGGAAGATGTTTGGCTTCCAGTCCATCTGCTCGGTCTGATGCGGTTCAAACAGATAGAGTTGCGGTGCTCCGAGCACCTTCTCACCGGGGTTATGGCCCCATGCCTGAGCGATCATTCGGGCTTCAAGCGCGATCTGCATCGCGTACATGTGATCGGTGTTGTAAGGGTCCCACTTTGAATGGCTGAGCATGAAGTCTGGCTGGACCTGCCTGATGACATCGACCAGTCGATATTTCGCGTCACGATCGACTTCCAGCGGATAATCGCCGAGATCGAAGAATTGGATGTCGTGAACGTTCAGTTGCTTTGCCGCGTTCTCTGCCTCGATCCGCCGCGCTGTCTTGACCTTATCCAGCGTCATATCCGGTTTTTTCCAAAGCTTTGCGCTTTCTCCCCGCTCACCATAGGAAAGGCAGACAACCGTGACCTCGTAGCCCTTTTCTTGGTGGAGCGCGATCGCTCCGCCGCAACGCCAGACGAAATCTGCTGAGTGTGCGCTGATTACCAAGGCGGTTTTTGCCATGACCTAGTCCTTCCTGCCCACAGGGGGCGTGCCATGTGTGTGAAATGTCTCGATTGTTTTCAAACCCCAGGCCTGGCCCTTCTTGCGCTCAGTCTCCGTCCACGTGACGATTGGCCAATCGGGTCTGAGGATCAGCCGGGCGCCGGCATTGGCAAGTTCCACCCGGTTGCCAGCGGGCTCCCAGACATAGAGGAAGAAGGTGCCCTGGATTGCATGCTTATGCGGCCCGGTTTCGATGTGGACGCCGTTTTCGAGGAAGATGTCGGCGGCGCGTAAAATGTCTTCGCGCTGGTCGACCGCATAGGTGATGTGGTGAAACCGGCCTTTTTCGCCAGTATGATCTTCCGCATAGGCGATATCGTAGCTCTTGTTGTTGACGGTAAACCAGCAGGCACCCAGCCGACCGTTGTCCAACTGGACCTGCTCGGTTACTCGACTGCCAAGCGCGCCCGTCATGAAGTCGCGGACTGCCGACACATCCGCCGCCAGAAGATTAAGGTGATCAATTCGCCGCGGACAAGCTCCCCGACCGTGGTAACGCTGGGAGATGTTTTTCAGCGCAGGACGTTCTTCCAGCGGCGCTTGATAGATGCGGGTTTCATAATAAAGCTCGAAGATATGCCCGTCGGGATCCGCGAAACGATAGGCAGGGCCATGGCCTTCATCACCATCCACCCAGCCAATGCCGCATCCCATCATCTCGATTGCCTTTACTCGCCTCTCAAGCGCTTGAGGCGAAGCAGCACGATACGCAACGTGTCCTATACCTGTCGTGTGATGGCGCACCAGCTTGAGCGAATGAAACTCATAGTCGTCGAAAGCGCGGAGATAGGCACAGCCATCTTCAATCAGACTTGGCGTCAGGCCATAGATGCGCGTGAAAAAATCCAAGCTCTCGTCGAACTTGTCGGTATAAAGTTCGACATGACCGAGATGGGCGACATCATAACAAGCTTCCATCGTGCGGCTCCCCCTGCCCTCTCCCGTCCCGGCTTTCAGATTTCCTCGATATCGCCGGGCAGCATAACCTTCCGGCGGCCTGCGACGGACATTCCCAACTGCGCCAACGCTTGAGATTGCAAAGCACGGCTGTCCTCCTCCCATCCGCGCGAGTCGATCACGACCTTGAGGATCAAGGCTTTTCGCCGCGACGACTGCCAGCCATCGGGCGAGGTGACCTTTTCCTCCAAAAAGGCGAGATCAAGCCAAGCGGCTCATCAATGTATGCATTTATGTTATATAGCGAAGGCGAAAGCAATAATTATCCCAATAAATATCGCTATTTTCTGCTAATCCTTTAACTGGCTTGATCAGCGATCCATTCTTAATGTATACATTAACTGACATCAAGGAGGTCGACCGGATGATGCAACTGCCCAATTCCGTCCATTCGCATCTGAGGGAACCGAAAGGTTCCGTATCGACCTTGATGGAGCAGTGGTCGATCGAAGTGACGCCACGCACGGCGGCAAAGATCGACGACTTTCGGGCCATCCTTCCCAAAGGCACGCGTGTTTACATCGCGCACATTGGCGGCACGCCGATTGAGGATATGGTCATGACCGCGCGCCGCATTCACGAGCAGGGGTTTCCTGTCATGCCACATTTTCCGGCACGCAGCATTCCAAACGCTGCAACGCTGGAGGACTGGATTTTCCGCTATCGTGAAGAGGCAGATGTCAAACAGGCACTGCTTCTGGGCGGAAACAACGCAAAGCCGGATGGAGCATTCGAAAGCGCAATCCAGTTGATGGAAACAGGTTTGTTTGACCGTCACGGCTTTAACCGCCTGCACATTGCGGGCCACCCGGAAGGCAGCCGTGACATAGACAAGCAAGGCGGTACGACCAACGTCGATAGCGCACTTGCCTCGAAGCAGGATTTTGCATCCAGAACTGATGCAGAAATGGCTATCGTGACGCAGTTCGCATTTGAAGCGAGCGCTGTGACAAACTGGGCCGAGCGCATTCGCGACATGGGCGTCACCATACCTGTGCATGTGGGAATTGCTGGCCCTGCGAAGCTGAAGACTCTTATTCAGTACGCGGCAACCTGTGGCGTCGGCGCCTCGCTCCAGGTGCTGAAGAAGCGAGCCTTCGATGTAACCCGCCTTCTTATGCCGTATGAGCCAACGGATGTCGTGAGAGATCTTCTGGAATACAAATCAAAGAACCCAGACAGCCTGCTGGAGCAGCTACATGTTTTCCCGTTGGGCGGCATCCCGGCGGCGGTCGAGTGGATGAAACAACATTCTGCTGAGAACGAGCGCCAGCGCGCTGGTTCATTACGATAGATCCAGTCGGTGACGATCCTCTTACCGATCGACCTGGCAGATGAAGGCTCTATGAAGACACGTAACGTTACTCAAATTTCTTCCATGCTCACGCTGAGGAGCTTTTGAATAAGTATCCCAATCGAAGCTTTTTCAAGTTTCATCGGTTGTGTGGCCCGATGGCGTAGATGGTGCCGGAACAACGGCAGCATCCCAACTCATGAGATGGCTTTCGATAGATAAACACAGGCCGTCGCCACAGAGCCGGAGATTTGCGCAGAACCGACGCCACTATTTGGCCCGGCATGCCGTGCCAACCGGGTTACTTCGTCGGCAGGGTCCGGACCGTGAGTTTGTTGCCATCCGGGTCGCGAAGATACGCTACAAACGAACCATTGGTACGTTCCGTGGGAGGGCTTTCTATCGCCGTACCACCGTGTCTGGTACCCGCCTCATGCCATGCCAGAACGTGATCCGGGGTCGAGGCGACGATACCAATCGTTCCGCCGTTCGCTGCGGTCGCTGGATTGCCATCGATCGGGGTCGTAATCATCAGACGGCCACCCTCGTGGATATAGATCAAACGGCCTCTCGCATCTATTTCGCCAGGCTTTCCACCCAAGGCTACAAAAGTCGCGTCATAAAATGACTTGGCTCTCTCCAAGTCGTTACTGCCGATCATGACGTGCGTGAACATGCTTCTTCTCCTGAAGGTATCGATAGTCCGTCGCTCACATGCCTTGTTGAGAGTGTCGTTATTATGATGCAGATCACGACCACGTCCGCGCATTTTACAGAGTCGTAGCTTCTTGTCTGCTCCCATACGAAAACGCCAAGGGCTTTCCTCACAATGAAAGAATTTCTCCACATCGAAGCGGGTTTGAGCGCCGTGACCGGATCTGCTATATTTCAATTCTCACTCAGGGCATTATTCGCAAAGCTAGAGCCGTCGAGACCTCTGAGCAACGCCTCCAGATTTAGCTCCCCGTCACGTGTTTGGGCCCCGGATGCGAGGCCTCCCCGAATGAGCGTTGCAGCCGCAGGCTTTGCGAACAGACCTGCCCAGGCCTCGTGCTCCCGAAGGAAGCCGACACCAAGATCAGGCCCAGGGATTGCCAACTTTGCAGCAGCAATCACACCTTCAGGCAAGGCCGCGAGATTGTGGGCCAACCGACTGATAAAGCTGTCTAGCTGCTCCAAAGGAATGGCTCGGTTTATCCAGCCATACCGCTCTGCGGTTTCGGCATCAATCAAATCCGCTCCAAGAATAATTTCAAGCGCGCGCGCCCTTGTCATTCGGCTTGCCAGGTACTGCGTACCGCCGCCGCCTGGAATGATACCCATGAGCGCCTCGCATTGCGCGAGACCCGCCTTGCCTTCCGCCGCAAAGACCATATCGGCGGCAGTAACGAATTCCGCGCCGCCGCCCCGCGCTATTCCTGCGAGCTTTACGATGGTGACCTGAGGCTGTTCCCGGATCAACTCACCAAGCGCCTGAAATGGGTTCAGTCCTTCGGGTGCTTCGCGAGCAATATCGTCGAATGCATGCGGCTCATCGATGAGTGTCATATCGACATGCGCAATGAAGAAATCAGGATTGGCGCTGTCGAACACCAGCACGAGAATGTCGGAGCGATCGCGCATCGTCAAAAGGACATGGCGCAGTTCTTTCATCAACGCGACATCAAGAACGTTCACCGGCGGATTGTGAATCGTGATCGTTGCCACACCTTTTTCAGAGAACACATTGAGGCGTTCTAACTTCATTTTTCCATCCCTGGCTGTACTGAAAATGAGCCCGCTCAGCGGACTTGCCTGCTCGATACAAGATGGTATTCGTTATATTAGTCGTCAATTACGCACTTGAAACATACCAAGGATGCTGGAGAATACCGATTAGCGACGTAGAGATTGTTTATCGAGCGGACTGTCCAAGCCGCGTGATTCTTGATCAAATTGCTGATAAATGGTCGATGATGGTGTTGGAGGTTTTAAACGAGCCGAAACGCTTCAACGCCATCAAGCGGCAGTTGGACGGCGTCACACAAAGGGTTTTGACACAGACGTTACGCAAGCTGGAACGCAATGGCATGATCACGCGTCGGGTTTTGCCCGGACGCGTGCTTGGGGTAGAATATGCTCTGAGCCCGCTTGGTCAGTCACTGAAAGAGCCCTTTTCGACGCTCTTTCAGTGGACTTTGGCCAACATCGACACCATAGAAGACTGCCAGCGGAAGTTTGACACGCAGCATTCTTACTGACCAAAAGTCGCAGGCGGTCGGACATTTACGGTTCGCGCTTTAGCAAATCGGCTAGGAAAAAAATCTACAGCGTCTGAAACTTAAATGAGCATGTGCGCCTGATCGTTACCGCTTATTTTCTTCCCGAACCATGACCCTGCAAACGGAGGACGCCCTTGATATTCGACGGCAGAATAATCGCGGGCATTACTGTGTTCGTCGCTGTTGCCAAAACAGGCAGCTATGCGAAGGCAGGCGAACAGCTTGGCTTGTCGAGGTCGGGGATTGGAAAAGCGATCGGTCGGCTCGAAGACCGAACCGGCATGCGGCTGTTCGACCGCAACTCACGCGCGATCAAACTGACCGATCAGGGACGGACTTTTCTGGATGAGACAACTCCATTGCTAGAGGCACTGGGACGGACTGCAAGACCCGCGTCGGCAACGAATGTCAGGGGGCGATTGCGCGTATCGACAGACGGCGCGTTGGGTCCTTATCTCTTGATCCCGATCCTGCCTGATTTTCTCGCGGACAACCCTCAGGTAAAGGTCGATTTGTTTGTACGAGACCGGATCGACAATCTACTTTCAGAAGGTGTCGATGCCGCAATCCGGTTCGGAGAGCCCAAATCCAACGATCTCGACAAGCAGCTTCTGCTGACAAGCCGCGTGGTCACCTGCGCAAGTTCGGCCTATATCGAGCGGTTCGGCAGACCGTCTGCTCCTGGTGACATTCTGGGCAATCATCGCTGTATTCGTATGATCGACGCGACAACCGGCAAGCCGTACGCATGGGACTTTGTCAATGCGACAGGGGAACGGCAGTCGATTGCCCCAGATTGTGGCCTAACCCTGAATGATGCGCCGTCACTTGTCGCGGCGGCTCTGAATGGTTACGGCATCGTTCGCCTGCTCGACTTCGTTGCGAAAGATCTCATTCTCAAAGGGGAATTGGTCGAGGTGATGCCGGAGTGGAACCATTTTTACTGGCCGGCTTTCATCTACACGTCTGTCGATGAATACAAATCTCCGGCAGTCGAGGCCTTCAAGCAGTTTGCGCTGTCGCGCTTAAAGCAGCCAGCCGCTAACTGAGCCGAACCAGCACCAAGCACATCTGATTTCGCTGCCACAGGGCGCGACCACCCCTATTGGCCTAGACTTGCCATGCCACTTGCTAAGGCGAGGCGGTGCGAACACGCGACGCACCAAGCGTCCCATGTTTGGTGCGTCGATACTGGCCGTCCGCAATCTTTCTCGCCTTTTCTGTCCGCGTTGTAGCGACAAATTGGCGCGAAACATTCCGGGCCGTTGAGCTATTTCTATCCCCGCACGGCAAGACCTTCGATCCGCATGCCGACGGAGCGAACTACGGAGTTATTGGATGGGATCAATCTTTTCGCACGCACCGTTACCCGAGAGTTCAGCAGCACCGCACTTCTCGTCATCGGTACGTACTGATGCGCCTTTCAAAGTGATCGGTGCGGCAAAATATACCGCAGACCACAAGGTGGACAATCTCACCCATGCCGTCCTCGTATGTAGCCCGATCGCCCGCGGACGCGTCGTGTCAATTGATCTCGACACTGCAATGCAATGCCAGGGTGTCCTGGGTGTTGTCTCACATCTGAACGCAGCGGAATTGCGCGGTGATGCTGCGCCCACTTGGCCAACGACGCCTGAAGAAATACTGCGCCGGCCAGATCATGGCGCAACCCTTACGCTGGCGGATTCGACCATTCGCTATGCAGGCCAGCCAGTCGCAGCCGTTATCGCAGACTCGCTTGAAAACGCAGCCTATGCCGCACACGCGCTCAAGATCGAATATTTTGAAGATCATCTCCAGGTGGGGTTGGAGGCGCATACGCACGAAGCACGCGAACCGCAGACCGGACAAATTCCAGGCGGTGAACCGGCAACGTCCCAGCGCGGCAACGTGGATGAAGCACTCAAAGCCGCATCTGTCATCGTAAGCGAGACTTATAGATCACCCGCCGCCCATCATAATCCGATAGAAGCGCCCGCAACGCTTGCCATGTGGGAAGATGGAAAACTGATCGTCTATGACGCCAATCAGGGTCCTCACATCATCGCCGCTGCCCTCGCAAGCGCATTCGGCCTGGAAAAAGAAAAAGTGCGGGTTGTTTCAAAATTTGTAGGCGGCGCCTTCGGCTGCAAGCTTCAGCTTTGGCCTCACGGATATATCGCGGCGCTCGCATCGCGCCTCGTAGAGCGACCCGTGAAATTGGTTCTGACCCGACCGCAGATGTTCACGGGGGTTGGGCACCGTCCGGAACTGGTTCAGCACGTCGCATTAGGGGCCGATGAAAAAGGCCAGCTTCTGGCCATAAAACATGAGGCTTTCGTTCAAAGCGGAATGATCGATGAATATGTCGAAGGCTGTGTCGGCAGGACGCGTACCCGCTACGGCTGTCCCAATGTTTCCGTCACGACGAAATTGGTACACCTGAATTTCCCCGCTGGCACCTCCATGCGTGCACCGGGAAAAAGTACCGGGTCGTTCGCACTTGAAACCGCTATGGACGAGCTTGCTGTCAGACTGCAGATCGACCCTGTCGATCTTCGCCTGCGAAACTTCGCGTCCGAAGACCCGGATTCAGGCAAACCCTGGTCAAGCACGGCATTGAAGCAGTGCTACGAGGTCGGAGCATCGCGGTTTGGTTGGCGAGCAGGCGCAGAACGTCGCGGTGGACGTGAGGGGCGGCTTCTCATTGGCCATGGCATGGCATCCGGAAGTTATCCGCGATACGCGTCTGCCGCGACCGCGCGGGTCGTGCTTTATCCCTCCGGGCGTGCCGTCATCGCGACCGGACTTTCGGAGATTGGCACGGGAAATACGACGGTGATGCCGCGGATTGTATCGGAGGCATTGGGGATACCAGCCGAAAACGTGGAACTACAGTTCGGGGATACCGACCTGCCCTTCGCCCCGCAAGCCGGTGGGTCACGGATTGTCGCAAGCGTTGGACGAGCAATTCTGCTGGCGTGTGAAGACCTGAAGGCAAAGCTACGGTCTCTCACATCATCCTCGCCGGATGTCGGTAACGACCAACTTCTGGCGGCTCTGTCGAAAACCGGCACCGGATCCATCGAGGGATTTGGCAGTTTTTCACCTGATGGCGCTTTACCGGTGAGCGTCGAAAGCAATGCGGCACATTTTTGCGAGGTGGTTGTCGATCCGGATTTCGGCTCCATTCGGGTCCGACGTTTTGTCAGCGCAATTGATGTCGGTCAGGTCCTCAGCCCGGTAACGGCGAAATCCCAGATCATAGGGGCGGCCACGATGGGGATCGGCCAAGCACTTTGGGAAGCGACACATATCGACGACCGATTCGGCCGATACATCAACACTGACCTTGGCGAATATCTTGTTCCTGTGAACGCCGACATTCCCGACATCGATGTCGCATTTGTCGGGCTCCCCGATCCCGGCACCGGCGTTCTGGGCGCAAAAAGCGCCGGTGAGATCGGGATCGTCGGCGTTGCCGCTGCCATCGCAAATGCCGTTTACGACGCAACCGGCTGCCGGGCGCGCGCCCTTCCTATTCAGTTCGATACGCTCAACGACGAGGGATGATCAATATGAAGCATTATATTCTCTTTATGGAATTCGGTGAGAGCTATGAAGCACGCAGACCCGAGTTTCGGAACGCTCATCTTGAAAAGGCCTGGGCCGCTGTCGACAGGGGCGAACTCATTCTTGCGGGTGCTCTCACGGATCCGCTCGATACCGGCGTTATCCTTTTCAAGGCAGACAGCATCGAAGTCGTTGAGAAATTCGCCAAGGAAGACCCCTACATCAACAATGGACTGGTACGCAGCTGGCGCATCCGGGAATGGGCGACAGTTGTCGGACCCGAAGCATCGTCCATCATTCGGCCTGATGAGTGAGGTTCCGCATGAACCAGGGTTTAAAGGCTGCGACGCATAAGATGGATGTAAGTCTTACCGTGAATGGTGTCGACGTTCTTCTACACGTCGATCCTCGAATGACGTTGCTGGACGCACTGCGAGATATTGTTGGTCTGACCGGGACAAAGAAGGGTTGCGATCAGGGGCAGTGCGGAGCCTGCACGGTACTTGTCGGAGGCCGACGCATAAACAGTTGTCTATCCTTCGTCGTGATGCATGAGGGCGATCATATTACGACGATCGAGGGACTGGGCTCTTTGGATGACCTGCACCCGATGCAGGCGGCATTCGTGAAGCACGATGGTCTTCAATGCGGCTATTGCACACCCGGTCAAATCTGTTCGGCGGTTGGGGCACTCAAAGAACTGCAGCGAGGCGTGCCGAGCCATGTCACGCAGGACATCAACAGTCCTGATGGCTCTGACGAGGAAATCCGTGAGCGTATGAGCGGCAACATCTGTCGATGCGCCGCCTACCCCAACATCGTCGCCGCGATCCGGGAAGTTTTGGAGACGGAACCATGAAATATTTCACCTATGAGCGGGTGTCGAATCCTGCTCAAGCGGTCGAGGCGTTCGCGCGAACACCCGGAGCACGATATATTGCGGGAGGCACAAATCTCATCGATTTGATGAAGCGCAATATAGAAGCGCCTCCACATCTGATCGATGTAAACCGCATCGGTCTTGAACGTATAGAGGACACGGAAGAAGGCGGATTGCGGATTGGCGCTCTTGTTCGCAATACCGATGTCGCCGCCGACGAGCGCGTCCGCACCGGCTATCCCGTTCTGGCGCGCGCTCTGGTATCGGGCGCATCGGGCCAATTGCGAAACAAGGCAACTGTTGGCGGAAATCTGCTTCAACGCACACGATGCATGTATTTCTATTCCGCCGATCTCCCTTGCAACAAGCGGCAGCCAGGGTCCGGATGCGCCGCGCTGGAAGGACTTTCGCGTAATCTTGCCGTCATTGGTGGGAGCGATTCCTGTATTGCGACCCATCCTTCCGATATGGCAGTCGCTCTCAGAGCACTGGATGCGGTTGTCGAGACGTTGAACCCCGACGGTAACGCAAGGGAAATACCCATTGCGGAGCTGCATGTTCTTCCGGGGCAGACACCTCACATTGAGACCGGATTGCGGCCAGGTGAACTGATCACCGCCGTGAAGCTTCCGAAGCCTGTTGGAGGAACTCAGCGTTATCTCAAGCTTCGAGATCGGGCGTCATACGCATTCGCAAATGTGTCGATCGCATTGGTTGCGCATTTCGAAGGATCGAAGCTCACGGCGAGCCGTGTCGCTTTCGGAGGCGTTGCACCCAAACCGTGGCGCGTTGAAATGGCAGAAAACGATATCTCAGCAAGAACGAACCCAGCCGATCATATCGCCGATATCGCGTTTAACGGGGCCATGCCGACGAAACACAACGCATTCAAGTTGCCGCTCGCACGTCGCGCTCTCTCAGTTCTTTTCATAGAAATGCAGCCTCGTCCTGACGAGGTTTAAAAAGGCGTCACTGAACACCGCATCTCGCGGCGCCTGTAGGAATGCTTACACCAGCTGAAACCATACCGGCAGTTGTTGTATGATGAATATGCCTCGATAAAACAGGTATCGCCGTATGCGAATACTGTCCGCCTTCACGTTCACTTTTTCATGACTCTATGATTCCAAAAACGTAGGAGAGACTATGTATAAGATTGCTTTGGCTTGGATCGCCGCTGCCCTTGTATTTTCTGCACCCGTTCAGGCAGCAGACACCGACAAACCGACCATTGTTCTCGTTCACGGCGCTTTCGCCGATGGCGGCAGTTGGAATGGTGTCATCAAGTCTTTGACGAAAGACGGTTTTCGCACAGTGGCCGTCGCCAACCCCTTGCGCGGTGTGAAATCTGACGCCGGATACCTTTCCTCGATTATCGACAGCATCAAAACGCCTGTGGTGCTGGTCGGCCATTCCTACGGCGGCTCGGTCATTTCCGTAGCGGCCGTAGGTCATACAAATGTAAAATCTCTCGTATTTGTTTCTGCCTTTGCACCCGACACCGGTGAGTCAGCCGCAACACTTTCCGGCAAGTACCCCGGGAGTTCGCTGGCATCGGCTCTGGCCGAGCCTGTTGGATTGGCCGGGGGAGGATCGGATCTTTATATCGATCAGAAGAAGTTTCATCAGCAGTTCGCACATGACGTTTCCCGCAACGAAGCGGCGCTGATGGCCGCAACGCAGCGACCTGTAACGAAAGCCGCTCTTGACGAGCCATCAGGCGAGCCTGCCTGGAAAACACTTCCCTCATGGTTCATCTATGGTAGTGGCGACAAGAACATTCCACCAGCGAGCATGAAGTTCATGGCTGATCGCGCCGGCTCCAAACAGACGGTTGTCATCCCCGACGCATCCCACGTTGTGATGGTTTCTCATCCGAAAGCGGTTGCAGACCTGATCAAAAAAGCTGCGAAGTAACAATTGCATCGAGACGCGCGAGGCAATTCGTGTGTCCCGATAGTTCTAAGAACCAGCGTCGTACGCATGCACGAAGCGCGAATTGTTGGAAGGTTCTTTACATGACCACAAAAAACGCACTCTCGGTTGGATTTCTTCTTTTCCCGCAATTGACCCAGCTCGACCTTACCGGACCTTACGAGGTCTTTGCGCGAGCTCCAGATGTGACCGTTCATCTCATTTGGAAAAATCGTGAACCCGTCCTGTCGGACTCGAATTTGGCGATTGTACCCACCACGACATTTGCCGAATGCCCACCCATCGACATCATATGCGTGCCCGGTGGACCGGGCCAGGTCGATCTGATGGAAGACCAGGAAACATTGGCTTTCCTGAAGCGCGTTGCGAACACCGCAAAACTCGTAACGTCCGTCTGCACAGGCTCACTGGTCCTTGGCGCTGCCGGGCTGTTGAAAGGCTATCGTGCAACATCGCACTGGTCTTCGATTGATCAGCTATCGCTGCTGGGTGCGGAGCCTGTGCACGAGCGCGTCGTATGGGACAGAAACCGCGTCACTGGCGCCGGGGTTACGTCAGGCATTGATTTCGCCTTGACCGTCGTCGCGGATCTTTATGGCAGCGATATTGCACAGGGGATTCAGCTCGCGCTCGAGTATGATCCAAAGCCGCCATTCAAGACAGGATCGCCTGCCGAGGCACCCGAAGCTTTGGTAGAGGCCGCCAGAAGCGCCATGGTGGCGCCGCTTGCCAGAAGACGCGCTGTCACAGAACGGGCAGCAAAAGGCCTGCTTTGAGCAGGTGAGCGAAAACCCGAAAAGCCAGCGAGTGCTTTGTAAAGCAAACACCCGGAATTTGGCACATCTGCGAAAGAGTTGAATCTGATGGAAACCCGGCAGCAACGCTTCGATCCAGAGAGTTTGCTCTCATCCGAGTCCCAGCCATGTACCCTGATGCAGTCCAGCAGAACGCTGGATTGGTCCGATCTTTTGCTCGATATCCAGCGAGGGTATGGGCAGTCGAGCATCTTCGAGACACACAGCACCGGCGACATCTCGCTGGTGGTCAAGCTTAAAGGTTGCTCGTCCGTGAAGGTTCTGACGCATGGACGATGGCAGCATGCATTTTACGAGGTCGGATGCGGCGGTCTCACGGCCAGACACCAGACCAATCGGCTACAATTTGAGGTTCAAAAAAGTGATCCTTTCGCGGAAACGGCTCATCTCTATCTCGCTCAAATCGTCCTTGACGAGGTTGCAGAAGATTATCGTCGCATCGGTGCTCGCGACATCGATAGACACCTGAATGCATTGGTGTTCTCCGACGAAACGATTTTCCACACGACATTGGCACTCACACGCGCCCTTACCGCTGGTGCGCCAAGTCTTTATGCCGAACAAACCGTCAGTTTTCTGAGTGCCCATCTGCTTTCGCAGCATGCCGCGTGGTGGAACCCTGACAATGATGGCCGTACGAGCCACCAGCTTACGGACCGTCGTCTAAGACGGGCAGTGGAATACATGTCCGTCTCATTGGACTTGCCACTAACGCTTCACGACATCGCGGCCGAGGCGGGTCTGAGTAAACATCACTTCCTGCGTGAGTTCCGCGCGGTGACAGGTTCGACACCGTTCAAATACTTGCAAAAATTGCGACTGGAGACGGCGCGACGGCTACTGCGGACGTCGCAGCTTCCTGTCGCCGAAATCGGTTATCGATGCGGGTTCACGCGTGCCAGCAATTTCTCAACGGTCTTCACCAATCATTTTGGAGCGACCCCGACCGTCTACAGATCGACTGCAGGATAGACCGTGAGAAGCGCCTCTCCGGTGCGCGGCAAACACCGACCGGATTGTAAGTTTGCGCAATCCAACAACCTTAAACCCACAGCAGTTGGGGACTTTCGTCATATTGCTAATTGATTTCGCAGGATCGGCAAATGGCAGAAACAGACTGGAAGACCAGACGGTCGCAGATAATGATGGGCAGTTCGCAGTCATATTCTTTGGAGCTCGATGATGGCCCGTGCACAACACCAGCTAAAGCCCGATGAAGACGCTTCGCAAAATGCTCTTCAGGGAATAGCGGACAGTTTCATTGAATGGCCACGGGCGCCTACTCTTCGGTGTCCGGATGCGTGTGGACTTGAATTCGAGCATGTTTGGTTTCCGTCTGAGGACGGACTTCCGCTTCAAGGCTGGTTCATTCCCGCCTCAGGATCCAGAAAGATCATTATCGCCAACCATCCACGTTGGCTAGATCGCTCTGATATACCGCCTCATTTGATACCCTTGTTCGGCAGCCGGACGGCTAAAGGCCCTGAGAGCGATTTCATTGCAGACTATAAAATTCTGCACGATGCCGGATACAATATCCTTGCCTACGATCTGCGAAATTTCGGGCCAGTCGGGGCAGTCAATGGCAGCGTCTTTTCTGGTGGCCGCCATGAATCGCGAGACGTGATCGGAGCGCTACGTTATGTCCGCAGCCGCCGCGATTTGCGTCATATGTCGATGGGACTGTTCAGTCGCTGTATCGGTGCAAACGCGACACTCTTTGCTATGACGCGCAGACCAGATGTGTTTGTCGACGTTCGTTTTATGGTTTGCGCTCAGCCATTTTTCATCGAGGCGGTGCTGGACCGGGCGTTCGAGAGGCTAGGCATTCCGCATTGCTGTTTCGATGATCTTGATAACCGGGTCTTTCTGAATACCGGTTTTAAAATTGCGCAATTCAGCCCAGTCCCGTGGGCGAAAAGCGTGGCTATTCCCGCATTACTCTATCAGGCAACGGGCGATTGCAGCAGCAACCCGGACGACATTCAGACTGCTTACGACGCCATACCCTGCCCTCAAAAAAAGCTGGTCCGCATCGACGGCAAGAACGGCTCTTCGGACGGATACGCCTACTTCCAGAGACAGCCAAACGAGATTCTGTCGTGGTGTGAGGAACACATGACCTGACGTCACCTGAGGAGATCGTCACCAGATGCCCACTCGTAGTTCCGGGTCGGATCTGAAGATACGACGATCGCAAGCAATTATTCGCTGAGTTCGTCAAGACACATCAGGAGAAGCAATCGTGCCACAGAATATAGAAGCAGACGGAAATCAGGAGTTTGGTTTCACCCGCAGGGAAGTTGTGATCGGGGCGGTTGGCTTCGGCGTTTCCGAATTCACATGGGGATCGATTTCTACAGCGGCGGCGCAACAACCGACCACTGGAACAATCGATTATCTTGATCGGGTGCCGGTTTCAATGAGGGTCAACGGTCAGGAGGTGGCCGAAACACTCGATCCCCGGACCTCGTTGCTGGATTTTCTGCGCGAAACAAGAGGTCTCTTTGGCACAAAGAAAGGCTGCGACCATGGCCAATGCGGGGCCTGTACGGTTCACGTCGATGGCGCACGCGTCGCATCTTGCCTCACACCAGTCGTGCAATGCGAGAAACGCTTGGTTGAGACAATCGAAAGCATCGCACGCGAAGGCCAATTGCATGCGATGCAGCAGGCTTTCATCGATCATGACGCCATGCAGTGCGGCTATTGTACACCGGGTCAGATCATGGCTGCGATAGCATGTGTGCGGGAGGGCCATGCCGGATCTCGCGCGGAAATCAAGGAATTCATGAGCGGCAATCTCTGTCGATGCGGTGCGTATGAAAACATCGTCAGCGCAATCGAAGATGCCCGCACGAAGATGGAGAGCTGAACATGCATCCTTTCTCCTATTTTCGGGCCAGCGGTGCTGATGATGTCAATAAGGCGCTTCGCGATGGGGGAACACGCATCCTCGCAGGCGGCACCACCCTCTACGATTTGATGAAATTGGATGTCGAAAATCCTGCGAAGGTTGTCGATATCAGCGGACTTGCCCCCCAGCCGATCCGCGTCGAAAACGACACGCTGATACTGGATTCACTGCTCCGTATGAGCCAGGCCGCCGAGAACGAGACGCTTCGTCTGCGGTCCCCTGCCCTGCGAGAAGCACTCATGTTGGCAGCCTCGCAGCAGCTGCGGAATATGGCAACCCTCGGCGGCAATCTGCTCCAAAGAACCCGCTGTAGCTACTTTCGCCATGGTGAACCTTATGCGTGCAACAAGCGCCAGCCGGCATCTGGTTGCGCGGCGCTTGAGGGTCTGAATAGAAACCACGCGCTTTTCGGCGGATCGATTGCATGTATAGCCGTTTATCCCGGTGACTTCGCAACGGCACTGGCCGCTTTCGACGCGAGGGTCGAAATTACAGGTCCCTCTGGCGTAAGGGAGCTGGATCTTGTCGATCTTCACCGGGAGCCTGGCGAAACTCCCCATATGGAGACCCATCTGCGCCCGGACGAGTTCATCAAAGCGATACATGTACCGCTGACGAAAGCCGCCCGCTCCTCCACTTACGTCAAAATCCGTGATCGCGAGTCCTATGCCTTCGCCCTCGTTTCGGCAGCGGTAGGCATAGAAATGGAGGAAGAGATTGTTCGGGATGTGCGCATCGCGCTGGGAGGCGTGGCTACCCGACCATGGCGATCGGCAGCCGCAGAACAAGCACTCATCGGTCGTCCCTTGAATGACGATACAGCACATGCAGCCGGTCGTGCAGCATTCGTCGGCGCCTCAACCACCCGCCACAACGCCTTCAAGACCGAGCTTGGGGCACGGGTCGTTGCCGATGCCCTCATGATTGCAAAAACGAGGATCTGAAACATGGCAGACACGCAGTTTCCCAATATCGTTCGCGTCGATGCACATGCCAAAGTCATGGGCGCTCCGATCTACGCTGCCGACATGCGAAGCGAGGGGCAGTTGCATGCCGTCTTCGCAGTTGCAACTGTTGCAAAGGGTAAGATCTCCGAGATCGACGTTTCAGCGGCCCGTGCTCTGGCACGTGTAAAGATGGTGGTCACGCACAAGGATGTTCAGGACCTGAAGCCCGCTGGTTTTCTCCTGGGTGGTGGCTATGCCTTCCAGAGCCTCAATCCCTTGGCGAGCGAAGTGATCGCGCATCGTGGCCAGCCGATCGCCATGGTGGTAGCCGAAACGCTGGAGGTTGCTCTGCATGCACGCACTCTGATCCGCGTCGTGTACGAGAAGGAGCCTTTCGCCTCGTCGATCTCAAGCAGTGGAACAAACACCATTGCGCAGGCAGAGTCTCCACTGCCGCAACAGCTCTTTGCCGATACTGTCGCCGGAGATGCCGTGACCGCCCTGGCAAGCGCTGTTGAAGTTGTCGATGCGAGCTTCTACAGCCCCCCTCAACATCAAAATCCCATAGAGCTGGTTGCAACTGTTGCGACCTGGGAAGATGACAAGCTCATCATTCATGAAGGCACGCAAAATGCTGGCGCGATAAAATTCGGCGTAGCGCAAAGCCTCGGGATTCCTCCGGAGAACGTAACGGTCATTTCTCCACATGCCGGCGGAGGATTTGGACAGAAGAACTCCATGCAGATGCAGACGACCCTTGTGGCATGGGCCGCACGGGAGCTCGGCGCATCGGTCAAAATGGTGGTTCCCCGTGACCAGCTTTTTACCAATGCGAGCTTCCGTCCTGAATCACGTCACAGAGTTCGGCTCGGTGCGGATAAGGATGGCCGCATTACCTCGGCTCTCTACGATGTCGATGCCCAAAGCTCACGGCATGACCTTTTCCCGTTGGACTATACGAGCGCAGCGGCACGGCTCTACGGGATACCGAATTTCAAGGGCTTCCAGAGGATCGTGCAGACGGATGTGCAAACGCCGGGATATATGCGGGCACCATATGAGCACTTCGCATCCTTTGCTCTCGACACAGCCGTCGATGAGATGGCGGCGCGGTTCGAACGTGATCCGGTGGAATACAGGCTATCGCTGGATACGGACAAAGATCCGGTTTCCGGCCTGCCTCTCTCCTCACGTTTCCTCAACGAATGCCTTACGCGTGGAGCGCAACGGTTCGGATGGTCATCGCGCAACCCGAAGCCAGGCTCCATGATAGCGGAAAACGGTGATCTGATCGGCATGGGTGTGGGGTGCGGGTGTTATAAGGCCGCCACCGCGGCTGCGGTGGCAACACTGAAAATGTCGCGGGATGGTGATGTCACGGTCTCGGTCGGTGTGCACGAGATGGGCCAGGGCATTCGAACCGCCTTGGCAAATGCAGTTGCCCGGAAACTTGGCATCGATCCTGCCAAGGTGGATGCCGTCATTGGCGACACGCGTGGCGCGCCCCAGCATCTGACCGCAGGTTCGTGGGGAACGGCGACGGCAGTTCCAGCGGCTGAGCAAGCAGCCGAAAAGCTTCTTGTGGAACTCGGACCCAATCCGCAATCGGCCATCGCAAAACAGGGCTTGGACAGCTATGAAGTCCGCATCGAAAGGCGCGCACCGGGGCAGCCCGCACAACTCGCCGAAGCGCTTCACTCCGGACGTCCTGCACCATGGGGGCCGATCTATGGTGAGTTCATAAGCTATAGTTACATCGCCCATTTCGTTGAAGTTCGCGTCGAGCCGACAACGCGGCGGATCCGCGTTGCGCGTGTCGTAAGCGTGGCTGATTGCGGTCGCGTGATAAGCCCGCGTACGGCCGAGAGCCAGGTCAAAGGGGGCGTTGTCTGGGGCATCGGAGCGGCGTTACGGGAAGCAACTGAAGTTGATCCGCGTTATGGCGGTTTCCTGAACACCGATATCGCCGAATACATCGTTCCCGTGAACGCTGACATCGGTCGCACGGAAGTCGAGTTCATTGACCGCCCAGATCCCCTTATCAACAGCACTGGTATCAAAGGTCTCGGCGAGGTCGTCATGACAGGCGTGGCTGCGGCGATTGCCAATGCGGTCTGGCATGCAACAGGACGTCGGCTCCGCACATTACCGATCAGAGTGGAAGACGTCCTTGCATAGCGGCGTCTGTGAAAGCATGGCCTGCCATATGGGATAACTGATCAAAAACCCTCCAGGGCGCACGATGCTCTTTCATTGGATGCGCCCAATACCCGAAAATCTATCGCCAAGAAAATTTGGTGACAACAGGTCAGAGCATGGACGCCAGCCCACAGGCCGACGCCATGCTGCTGAAGCAAGACTATCCAGGAGTGAATATGACTACAGGTGCAGAGCGCCTTCTGCAGGTGCTTTCAGACTCAGGCGTCAAATATATATTTGGTAACCCTGGAACGACAGAAATGCCCATCATGCATGCCCTTCGGCAGTTTCCCGAGATGACATATGTTCTTGGGCTTCAAGAAACGGCGGTCGTTGCCATGGCGGACGGATACGCCAAATCGAGTGGTAGTGCAGCATTCGTCAATCTTCATACGGCGGGTGGCCTCGGGCATGCCATGGGCGCTCTTCTTCATTCTCAAATCGCCAAGACGCCTATGGTCGTCACGGTTGGCCAGCAGGATACCAGACACAGCTTCAGCGATCCCCTTCTCTATGGCAACGCGGTCGGGATGGCGGCTCCCGTCGTGAAATGGGCACGGGAAGTGCTCCATCCGCATCAAATTGCGCCTCTTCTCCGGCGAGGGCTGGAAGCGACAATAACGCCGCCTCTTGGCCCCGTATTTCTGTCTCTACCTATTGACGTGCTGACGGGAGAGACGACTGATCTCGTAGAAAAGCCTTCCACCGTAAACCGAACCGCGGCTGCCGGTGGCTTGAAAGATCTGGCTCTTGCTTTGATGGAGATACAGCCGGAACGCCTGGGGATTATTGCGACAGACGAAGTGAATGCCGGTGACGCGATCGCGGAACTTGTCAACGTCGTCGATCTTCTTGGCGCGCGAGTCTATGGCCCGTCATGGCCAGGTGGAATGTCATTTCCTGCCTCACACCCCCTATGGAAAGGCAACCTTCCAACGACGGCTTTGGAAATGCGCTCCGTGCTCTCCGACCTGGACGCCGTTTTTGTTATCGGCGACAATCCGTTCATATCCTATCTCTACAGCGATGGTCCGGCCCTGCCGCAGGGCTGCCGTCTCTATCAGATCACCCATGATGGAAACGAGGCGGGTCGCACGTACCCGACGGAACTTGCATGTGTCGGTAACCTGAAAACATCGCTGCACGCTCTCGGTCTTCTGCTTGTCGATGCAAGCGGCCATCATGAGCAAGCCCGTGCAGCCCACCGATCGCTTGCTTCGGCCGAGAGAGAAGTGCGATTGTCTTGTCTGGAGGCACAGCTTGAAGAGCAAAAGCAACGAACACCGATCACTCCCTTCGTGGCCGCTGGCGAGGTATTAAACGCGCTGAACACAGACGTGATCGTCGTCGATGAAGCGCCAGCGACCATGCTGCACGTGAGATCGTTTCTCGAAAAAATCGATGTGCGCCGATACTTGTTCATGCGAAGTGCCATTCTCGGATGGGGTCTTCCAGCCGCCGTGGGAGCGGCTCTGGGATCGCCCGGCTCGCCTGTCGTTGCCCTCCTGGGAGACGGTTCGGCTCTCTATGCGCCACAGGCTCTGTGGACTGCAGCCAGACTGGGCGTGCCCGTCACATTCGTCATTATGAACAACGCGGAATACAATATTCTCAAACGATACTCTGTCGCTCAAGGCTATGAGACAGGAGGAAATTCCACGATTGCAGGCATGGAGCTTGATAAGCCATACATAGACTTTCAAGCGCTTGCGACGGCTTTCGGCATCACTGCCCGCCGGGTGTATCCAGCAGATGAAATTCACTCAGCAATCCAAGAGGGCGTGTCATCGGGTCGACCGAACCTGATTGAAATCGTGATTTCGACATCTTGATCGAACCTCATTACCAACCTTCAACCAGTGTTCGAACCGGACTGACGATAAAAAGATCGATACCATGATGAAAAATGAAAATGACGCGCCGGATCCGTTTGACGTAATCGTCGTCGGTGCTGGCATTGCCGGGCTCGCACTGACCCGTGAACTGTATCGGCGCGATATCAAAGTCGTAGCGCTTGAACGCCGTATGGATCTGGTCGACTCCGGACTAGCCATTAATCTTCCCGGCAACGCTATCGCTGCGCTCAACAGGCTTGGTCTCGGGAATGACCTGAAGCAGGTTGGAAATCCCATTACGCGTCGCGAGTATCGATCTTCCGGCGCACGCCTGCTCTTCAAAGTAGACGAAGTCGACTTCTGGGGATCTGATAATGCCCCACGCTGCATGCGACGGTCGGACCTAGCCGCGCTGTTGATGAAAGACGTTCCGGCATATCTGACCCGTTATCAAAGCGCCGTTACATCGGCGACTGCCTCCGGCAATGCCGCGACAGTCACAACATCGGACGGTCAAAGGCTCCAAGCCAGCTACCTTGTAGGAGCAGATGGCGTTCACTCCATTGTTCGCAAGTTATGTTTTCAAGGGGGTTCAGCCTCATTCTCGCAACTGGCACAAAGGAGCTGGCGGTTCATCGGCCCTAACCCTGGCGTAGATTGCTGGACCGTGTGGATGGGACAGCACGCGATCGTGTTGCTCATCCCGCTCGGGCCTGATGAAGTTTATGGCTGGGCGACTGTCACAAATGATAAGAGTTCTGCCCAAGATCCCAGGATTTTGCTGCAGCATATGGCCGGCTTCACTAGCGAACCGCGGCGGGCCGTCGAAGAAGCACTGTCGACGCCGGATCGACTGTTCACATCACCTTTGCACGAAATCCGCCTTTCGGATTGGAGTTGCAACCGGGCGATCCTCATCGGCGATGCCGCGCATGCGACTGCTCCCGTTTGGGCGCAGGGTGCGGCCTTGGCACTGGAAGACAGTATCGTGCTTGCGGATCTCATATCAGGCAATGCCGATCCGCAAAGCCTGGGAGAACAGTTTACGCGTCAAAGACGCGATCGAGTGCGGCACGTGCAAGCCATGACAGACCGTGCCGCAAAAGTATCTCGGTTGCCAGCACCTGTCCGAAATCTTCTCATGCCGCTACTCGGACCTTTGAGCTACAAGAACACGTACGGGCCTCTCAGGACGACATAACGCAGCAAACGTATCATACTTCCATGATGCGTTTGCTTTCGTCAGAGCCTACAGAAAGCTGTTTCCAGTCAAGGTCTTCTTGCAATTCAAGATATTGCGTTGGGCCGATCTGGTCCGTCTTGTGCAACTCGGCAAGGTGCTCTCGTTGCGCGATGATCGCAGCTTTGATCATTTTTCGGCGTCTCGACAACGGAGAACCCTCTAGCAAATCTGGCGTTGCTTTCCGGTGCTCGAGATAAATAGCGCGAATGGCTTCTGCCTCTGGCCCCTTTTCATTCTCCAAGCGACGGAATGCCGCTTCCGCCAGCGACCTTCGGGCAGTTTCGAGTTCCTCTCGGGCCTCCTTTTCCCTGCCAAGCTTGAGAAGGGAAATCATCGGTGCCAAGGTTGCTCCCTGAATGACAAGTGTTGAGAGGACCACAGCGAAGGCTGTGAGCACCAGCAAATCACGCTCGGGAAAATCTGCCGGTAGCGCAAATGCAGTCGCCAGCGTGACCAGTCCACGCATGCCCGACCAGCCGACCAATAGGGTTTCGCCCGCCGTAAACGGTGCCGAACGCTTCCCCTGCCGGTTAGGGAAGGCAGACGCAGCATGCAGCAGGAAGGCGATAGCAAGACGCGTTACGATAACGGCGGCAACAACGACTGCGGCAAAATACACGGCGCGTTCCAGTTGCTCGGATGGCATCGCCTGGACGATGCGGCGAGCCTGCAGGCCCATCAAAAGAAAAGCGACCACATTCAAAAGAAAGACGACCGTTGTCCAGACTGCGAAGGAATGAACACGCATGCGCGGCGAGTTATCGACCTTCTCAAGCGCGGCGATCGTCATGGCGCTCGCCACCGTTGCCAGAACGGCAGACAGATGTAGATGCTCGGCAATGAGCCAGGTCGAGAAGGCATAAACAAACTGTAACAGAGTGCCGCCCACAGTGTTCTCCGTCAGTGGCCTGAGCCGGGATACCAAAAACCCGAAGACGATGCCGAAGACAATTCCGCCCGGCACCGCCAGACCAAGTTGAACCGCGACTGCGCCATTTATGCCTCCCTGTGCTTGCATCGTCAGCGCCGCGCCAAAGAGCAAGAGAGCCGTCGCATCATTGAAAAGGCTTTCGCCTTTCAGGAGCGTGTCGACGCGTCTAGACACTGGAAGGCTGGAAAGAACCGCCGTTGCTGCCGCTGCATCCGGCGGAGCGACAATGGCACCCAGCGTGAATGCCACCGCCAATGGAAGCCCGGCCATTTCAACGCCGACCAACGTTACGACGCAGGTGGTAATGAGAACAGCGAAGATCGCGTAGAAGATTAGCGGTAGCAGCATTCGGCGCGCCGCGCCCACGGGAAAATCATAGGCTGAATCGATCAAGACAGGCGCGATGAAGAGAGCCAGTGCCGTGGGCGGGTCGATGGGGATCGTGGGCGCTCCGGGCAGGAGAGCCACAGCCACACCGGCAGCGGCGAGAATGCCGGGATAAGGCAAGTGCATTCGCCGCGTGACTTGAAGAAGCAACATAGCAATCGCCAGCAATGCAATAATGGTCTCAAAGAAAGTCATCGCCATGACACTCCAATGCTTTCGAGCGCGTTGAAAGAGCTAGATGCTGCATGTAAAGGTGTTTAACATGAAGGATAAGCGTGAGAAATAATCATGGCGCTGGATTATGACGTTGCTGTTATCGGTGCGGGAGCGGCCGGTATTGCAGCGGCTCGAAAACTGACGAGCGCCGGACGTTCTGTCGTTATTCTCGAAGCCAGCAATCGCATTGGCGGGCGCGCATGGACGATCGGCCTGTGCGGAATGCCGCTGGATCTCGGTTGCGGCTGGCTCCACTCCGCCAAACGCAATCCGCTTTCACAAGTCGGTCGCGAGACGGGATTTTCCATCGACCGCACGATATCCGCCTGGCAGAGCCAATGGCACGATCTTGGCTTCTCCAAGGCTGAACGATTTGCCGCGCGATCAGCGTGGGAAGCGTTCAATGAGCGGATCAGACGCGATCCCCCTGAGACGGACCGGGCTTCGGATGCACTCGATCCTGACGGCGAATGGAACCAATATTGCCAGTCGCTCAGCGCTTATCTCAACGGCGCGCCCTTGGAGCAACTCTCGATCCACGATTTTCTCGCTTATGACGACGCAGCCACTGATGATAACTGGCGTGTGAAGGAAGGATATGGGAGCCTGATTACAAGCTGCCTCCCAACGGATGCCGCCGTGCATTTGTCGACGCCAGTTCGACGCGTGGCGCTGACTGGGGACGGTGTGCGTGTCGAGACAGATCGCAACGCGTTGTTGGCAAGCGCGGTGATTGTCACGGCATCCACCAATGTGCTCGCGCGAGGCATGATCTCATTCGATCGAGAAGTGGATGACCATTTGCAGGCGGCGACCCAATTGCCGCTTGGGCTTGCAGACAAATTGTTCATCAGGCTTGAGGGTCACCATGGTCTGGAACCGGAGACCCATCTGCTGGGCAACCCTCGCGACTCGTCAACTGGCAGCTATTATATCAGGCCAATGGGTCGACAGCTGATTGAAGGCTTTTATGGGGGCGAAGGCGCTGCGCGTCTGGAGACCGCAGGTCTCATGGATGCTTTTGCATTCGCATCAGACGAGCTTGCATCGCTCATCGGAAATCGCATCAGATCTCATTTGAAGCCTTTGATCGCCTCCACCTGGTGCGCGATGGACTGGATACACGGCTCCTACAGCCATGCAGTTCCCGGTGCCTCGCAAGCGCGTATTTTACTTGCGCAACCAGTGGAAGACCGGTTGTTTTTCGCCGGCGAAGCGACACATCCTCAGGACTTCTCCACGGCTCATGGTGCGTGGGACAGTGGACTGCGTGCCGCCGGTGAGGTTCTTGCGGTCATGACATCTTAGCAAATAAAGGGCAAACGGCAGTATTTTGGTAATGACAGACAGACAACAGATCGAAGCAATCATTAAACGACATGCTCCATGCGACGGCACGTTCGAAACCAAGCTGCCGGGTCTGAGGCTGATACGCTGTTCCACGCCGACGCTTCCAATGCCTGTCATTTATGAACCGGCACTTTGCCTCGTCGCACAGGGACGAAAGCGTGCAACACTTGGAGCAAGAAGCTTCGTCTATGACAGCGCCAATTATCTTATCGCTTCGGTTGATCTTCCAGTCATGGGAGCGGTTATAGAGGCTTCTCCGGAAAAACCTTATCTTTCAATGCAGCTTGACCTCGATACCGCTGAACTGGCTGACCTGACGGTTCGGTATCCTTCGAACGAGCGACCGTCAGGACGCAACCCGGCGGGACTTCTGCTCAATGAGGTTGATCCCGGCATCATTGATGCCGCAACGCGTCTTTTGAAGTTACTAGACACTCCTCAGGACATCGACGCCCTTGCACCGCTGGCAAAACGCGAAATTCTCTATCGGCTTATCACGGGCGCTTCAGGTCATGACGTGCGCCGGATCGCGCATGCGGGCACGCACCTTACGCAGATAGCGAGAGCGATCCTGTGGATCCGCGAACACTACCGGGAGCAATGTCCGGTAGAGACAGCCGCCGAAGTTGCCGGTATGAGTCGCTCGACCTTTTATACCCACTTTAAAGCGATCACCAATATGAGCCCACTGGAATTCAGAACCCAGTTACGGCTCCAGGAAGCGCGCCGACTTATGCTCAGTGACGGGCTCGACGCAGCGACTGCTGGATTTCAGGTTGGTTATGGCAGCCCATCGCAATTCTCCAGAGAATATACGAGGGTCTTCGGCATGCCGCCCGCAACACACATCAATAGTCTGCGGCAGTTTTAAGCCCAGCGTTACAATTCCTCTGGAACACTGAGCGACGCAGCGGCATCGTGACCTATGATATCTGCCGCAATGAATGGATTGGCGGATGGTCTGGATGCTGGCCGCCCAAGAAGTTGGTAACGCTGAAACGACTTCACGAAATGGTCGAAGGCGGCTCGGATGCGGCCAACCTTGAGAAGATTCTCATGTGCGACGATCCAGACGTCAAGTTTGTGAATATCGACATCCGGCAATATTCTGATCAAGTTGGGATCCGTTTCTCCCAGAGGGGTCTGCAGCACTCCAATTCCGATCCCCTGTCTAAGTGCGGCGACTTGCGCGGGATGGCTGTCGCTCTTGAAGACGAAGTTGCTGGAGGTTGACGTCAGACCAAGAGACACCGCAAGAGCCCAATCTGCACGGTTTCGGTCTGGACCGATAAGGTCGTGATCTCCAAGTTCCATAAGGTTCTTTGGCACGCCGTGTCTGTGGACATAAGACGTGGATGCGTAGAGCCCAAGAGGAATATTCGCCGCCTTACGTGCAACCAGAGCGCCTTGCGTTGGAGTATAGGTGCGAATTGCGAGATCAACTTCTCGTGTCAACAAATCGGCAGACACGTCGCTCAGTACCAGCTCGATCCGGAGATCTGGGTGTTCGATCCTTAGATCAGCGAGCATCTTCGGAAGCACTTCAGTACCCATGATTTCCGGTACGCTCATCCGGACGACGCCGGAAACCCCGCCGCTCGAAGCCGCCTCCCGACGGAAGGAGTGAGACGCATGGGCCATCGCCGTGACCGGTCTTCTAAGGCTTTCTGCCAGTTCCGTAGGGATTAGGCCCGTCGTAGAGCGAACAAACAAGACCGCACCAAGAGCGCTCTCCAGCACCTCTATTCTGGACCGAACCGTTGGATGAGAAACCGCCAGTTTACGCGCGGCCGCTGCAAAGCTGCCGGCCTCCAGAACAGCCAGAAAAACGCGTTGATCATCCCAGGAAATTTCATCGCTCATAAAGTTTTCTACAGCTCCTGAAGGAAAAACGGAATCCTCATCCGCCCCGGTATCTTTAGATTTTTGCTGTGGTCCACACACAGCATCATGGTTTGCCACCTACGCCACCGACCTGGTCCGTGAAAGTCATCGTTGGAAATTTCGGAGGATTCGCCAAGTTTCCCGGACAATCATTTTATCGATCGGCTCGGGGTGGTGACTACTGTTGATTGCGGGAAGGTGAACATTGCAAGCACTAACCAAAAGTTGTGCTTGATGCATATGCAACATTTTAGTTGGCCGGCTTAAATCGCCGGATGCAATCATGAAGGGAGATACATGTGACAGATACTGAGGACCAGGCACCCGGCCTTACTCGTCGGCAATTTCATCAAGTTGTCGGGACAGGCGTGGCGGCAACATGGATGACGTTTGTCACCCCCTTGGAGTCGGACGCTGCACAACCGGCATCAAAAACCCGGAATTTGGTGAGCCTGACTGTCAACGGTCAGAAGCATGATCTTCAGCTTGATCCTCGTACAACGCTTCTCGATATGCTTCGAGAGCACCTCGCATTGACCGGGACAAAGAAGGGTTGCGATCATGGCCAGTGTGGCGCCTGTACCGCGATTGTGGATGGTCGGCGCATCAATTCGTGCCTGAGCCTGGCAGCTATGCACGACGGCAGTGAGATAGTCACGATTGA
Organism: Rhizobium sp. Leaf262; assembly: GCF_001422245.1. Taxonomy (GTDB): domain Bacteria; phylum Pseudomonadota; class Alphaproteobacteria; order Rhizobiales; family Rhizobiaceae; genus Agrobacterium. The sequence continues at coordinate 108,219 of NZ_LMMM01000006.1, read as the reverse complement.
AGGCCTGGCATCGGCAGACAGTCTGCATCCAATGCAGAGCGCATTCATCGAGCATGATGGTTTCCAGTGCGGTTACTGTACGCCCGGCCAGATATTGTCAGCCGTCGGAGTGCTTGACGAGCTGGCTGCCGGTTTCCCCAGCGCGGTCACGGCGGATCTGAATGCCGCACCCGATAGCAGTGCGATGGAAATCCGTGAGCGGATGAGCGGCAACATCTGTCGTTGCGCGGCTTACCCCAACATCATTGCGGCAATTCTCGATGCAAAAGGAACACGCGCATGAGGGACTTCATCTATCACCGTGCCCGTTCAATCGATGATGCCATGTCTCTTCTAGGCACAAATCCAGACGCAAAATTACTGGCTGGCGGCACAAATTTGCTGGACCTCATGAAGCTTCAGATCGAAACGCCGCCCCACCTCATTGACGTCAATCACCTTGGTCTGGACGGAATTGAGGTCACCGAGGCTGGTGGACTCTGGATCGGCGCGACAGTCCGTAATGCCGACCTTGCCTCTCATCCCGCTGTGCGGAGTGATTACGGCGTCCTGACGCGCGCACTGGTTTCAGGGGCCTCCGGCCAACTGCGCAATCGAGCGACGACAGCAGGTAATTTGATGCAGCGTACACGCTGTCCCTATTTCTACGGCACGACCATGGCCTGCAACAAGAGAGAACCCGGCTCAGGATGCGATGCGATCAACGGACTGTCAGCCAACCTTGCCATTCTCGGCACGAGTGCATCATGCATCGCAACGCACCCATCGGACATGGCCGTTGCCTTGCGCGCGCTGGATGCGTCAGTCGTTGTGACGGGACCAGACGGCGAACGCAAAATTGCGATCAGCGATTTTCACAGACTGCCCGATGAGACACCACATATTGAGACAAATCTGAAGGCTAGGGAGATCATAACCAAAGTCGAGCTTCCCGCCCCCATCAGCGGCAAACACGTCTATCGCAAGGTACGCGAGCGAGCCAGTTACGCATTTGCGACCGTATCCGTCGCACTGATCGCGCAGATCAACGGCAACGAAGTCGCCATCGAACGGCTGGCATTCGGCGGCCTCGCTGCAAAGCCATGGCGTGTCGAAGCTGCCGAAAACCGAGGGTTCGGCCGCCCTGAAAATGTCGCTCGGGACGCCGCGTCCGCGGCTCTCGAAGGGGCAAATCCAACTGAGCATAACAGATACAAGATTGAGCTGGCGCAGCGTGCTCTGCACTCCGCCTTGATTGATGCACAGGAGCAGAAATAATGATCCGTCTCGATACTGATAGCACGGACACACGCATCGTCGGCAAACCCGTCAGCCGACTGGACGGCGTAAAAAAGGTAACAGGCGCTGCAACTTACGCCTATGAGCACGCCCCGGCCCTAAAGGCTTTGGTTGGCGTCTTTGCGACTTCCAGCATAGGACAAGGCGAAATCCTGGACATTGACGTGACGGCGGCTGAAAAGATGGAAGGGGTTCGCCGGATCATCACCTATAAAAACTGTATTCCACAGGGTAAGCTGGATACATCAAACGCCAATTTTACGACCCGGGCACGGCCCATCCTGTCGAGCAACACGATAAACCATTATGGTGAACCCGTCGCTCTGGTGGTTGCAGACACCTTCGAACAGGCGAGAGATGCGGCCCGCGCCGTAAAGCCCTTGTATAAGCCTGGCCAAGGGAATTTCGCCTACTCTCCAGAGAGCGAAATTGTCGATGAGGAAATGGCTGCGGCCGGCTTTGTCGGCACGACCAGAGTTGGTGATTTCGACACCGGCTTCGCAGGGTCCACTGTACAGGTCGATGCGAGCTTTGAAACCGCGATGCAACTGTCGCAACCCATGGAGCCGCATGCGACGCTGGCGTGGTGGGACGGCGAGACTCTCAATCTCGTCACCAGTCATCAGACGATAACCAATATTCAGACATCCCTGGAGGCTGCTTTCGGATTGTCGAAAGAGCGGCTGGTCATCTCCGCGCCGTTCGTCGGGGGTGGGTTTGGTTCGAAACTTGCCGTACACGCTGACCTGATGGGTGCTGCCGTTGCCGCCAAAATGTCAGGACACCCGGTGAAGGTTTCGTTGACCCGGCAACAGATGTTCGGCCTCACAGGTCTTCGCCCATGGCAACAGCAACGGGTTCGGCTGGGTGCGAGCGCCGATGGTCGCCTCGCGGCAATAGGCCATGAGGCCCTGATTTACTCCAATCGTAACGATCCGTTTGTCGAGCAGACCGCCACCGTGACACGATCTCTCTATGCTGCTCCTCATCGCTTGACACGTCATCAATCGTTTCATCTCGACCTGCCGAACGGCGAGGCTGTTCGCGCGCCCGGCGAAATGACAGGTTTGCTCGCTGTTGAAATAGCGATGGACGAGCTTGCCGAAAAACTGTCGATCGATCCGGTCGAATTGCGCCTTCTGAACGATACGACATCCGATCCGGAGACGGGCGTCCCACTGACCGGGCGCGACCTTGGCGAATGTCTTCGTACCGGCGCGCAACGGTTTGGTTGGTCGGAGCGTGGCGCGAAACCGGGTGAGCGGCGTGATGGCCAGTGGCTGATCGGAATGGGCGTCGCTTCGGCCATTCGCTTTCACTTTCAAGGGTCAGCAGAAGTCGAGGTCGCCATAAGGCCAAACGGCAGGATAGAGGTCAGGTCAGACCTGACCGACATCGGCACGGGTAGCTACACGATTCTTGCCCAGATCGCTGCCGAACTTCTTGGGCAGCAGGTTGAGGACATTGACGTTACCTTGGCGCATTCAAGCCTGCCACCCGGCGGAGGTTCAGGAGGATCATGGGGTGCACCAAACACGGCGACAGCCCTGCATCGTGCGTGTCTCTCCCTTCTGGAGCGCGCAGGAGTTTCACCAGGCCCGAATTTTATAGCAGATGTTTTGAAGGCAAATCCCTCAGGACTGATGGCAACAGGCACAATTGCATCTTCTGCCAATACCGCAGACTGGGAAGCAAAGTCGCGTCACACATACGGTGCCCACTTTATCGAGGTCGGCGTTCATTCTTTAACAGGCGAAGTCCGGATTCGACGTATGCTCGGCGTGTTCTCCGCTGGCCGTATTCTTAATCCTAAAACAGCCAGATCTCAGCTTTTGGGAGGGATGATATGGGGCGTTTCGGCAGCCATTCGTGAAGCTGCCGAAATTGATACACGTTACGGAAACATCGTGAATGGAGATTTGGCGGAATATCTGGTGCCGGTCCACGCAGATATTCCCGACATTGATGTCATCCTGATCGACAGACCGGACCTGGACGCAAATCCGGTGGGCGTCAAAGGCGTGGGAGAACTGGGGAATTGCGGATCATCCGCTGCCCTTGCCAACGCTATTTATAACGCCTGTGGCGCCAGAGTTCACAAATTTCCAATCCGGCTGGCAAGCCTGCTGCCCGCGCTTCACCAGCATTGATAGCGCCGGAGGCAATATGACCATGGCACGACAGCATGCCATGGCTAGAAGAAACTCGTTTTTATACACGGGGCACGCCGCGACACCATCGGATGCCGTGGCGCGCCTGCATGAAGCGGCGGATGAAAGAGTGCATTTTGCGGAAGACAGCCACACTGTTTGAAATTCTAAAATACCACCGGAAAACCGCTTTCGTGCTGGCAGCGAGCTTTGTGGCACTTTTCATAGCTGGCACCGCTTTGACGCTCGTCATACCGGAACTCCGACCAGGTGGGCTCGGAGCGCTTCGAAATGGCGGCGAATCCGGCAGTCTCGGTTGGCTCATATCGTCGGCATATTCCGAAGGGAATATTCCGTATGCCATGGCTGTAACATTCCTCGTCAATCTGATGTGGGCGTGCTTCTTACAGACGACTTTACCGACCTTTATCGTGCCCTATCTCGGTGTCTTGGTCACGGGCCTTCGCTTTCTGCTTTGGGGAATTCTCTTCACGCCTGTCGGTGCGAATGATCAATCAATCTTCATTCATTACATCACGCTTTTTCTGGAAGGATTTGCGTACGCACTTGCGGCTTTGGCGGCCTGGATCCATAGCAGAATGTTTCTTAGACCCGGTCTTTATGGACTGCAAAGTCATATTCAGGGTTACAAAGCGGGCTTAGTGGCAACCGCCAAGATTTACATCATCATTATTCCCGCCTTGATCATGGCAGCAGCATACGAGGCGATATCTGTTATCGGGTTCATAGCGCAATGATGGCTCAGTCTGCCGCAGCTAACCGCTCTACCACAGCCATATCCCGCGGTCGCGGTGTCGCAGGCGATACAAAATGATAGGAGCGCAATCTGACATAAGCTTTAAGCTTTAAACCATAACTGCATTCCTTCGCTTTGTGCTAAACAAGCACTCGAACGGATAACGGCAGATGGGACTTCCCCTTTTATCCCGCGTTGCGTTCCCCGAAATATGCGTCTCTCCCAGAGTTCGGATTTCACATGGCAAATCTATTTCGCATCATCACAAGGCGCGGCGCAAACAAGTCAATCAGACTGGTCAATCGGGGTACAGCACATGTTGAAGGACAAGTAACAGGCGCTGGCGAGATATGCCTTGGTCAAGCTTGGAAAGGTCTTCCGGCAGAGCCTACGCAGCTCATTATAAAACCCGACGGACAGCTCCATCTCAATGGTCGCTTCGATGTCTATAGCGGCTGCACGATCGGCATTCAAAGCGGGGCGAAGCTTACATTGGGGAGTGGTTTTACAAATCGTAACAGCTGGATATCCTGCGGCCATGAAATAACGATTGGCGAGCAGGTTTTCATCGCCGATCAGGTTATAATCCGCGATTGGGATGGCCACACAATCGTCGGACGCCCTAACGCCGCACCCATTACAATCGGAAATCACGTCTGGATCGGGATGCGTTCCATGATCCTCAAAGGGGTCACCATCGGCGACGGCGCTGTGATAGCTGCCGGAGCGGTCGTGGTGAAAGATGTTCCGGCGGGTTCCGTCGTTGCAGGCAACCCCGCGAAAGTCGTCAAAAACGATGTCTCTTGGGTACCGTAAGGGCCAGCGGGCACACGCCCGCACGACTGTCTAGTATCTGGCAGCGTGCGGCGATCGCGGGGTGCCTTACACCCGGTCATCATCCATCAGTCGAAACAGTGAGAGCTTTCCACGCCTCGATTTCCTGTTGCAACCGGTCGATCCGCTCCGTTACGTGCTTGAGAGCATCGCTTCCCAGAAGAAGTTGCGGCGGAGGGCTATCGGATTCGATGAGGGTGAGTACGGCGGCGGCCAGCTTTTCAGGATCACCAAGTTGGTTGCCACTCACGGCCTGTCTGGCCTTGCGGATCGGATCAAATAGACTGTCGTAATCTGCAATCGACCTCTCCGTTCGTATCATCGAGCGCCCTGCCCAATCCGTTCGGAAGGAACCGGGGCAAAGTGTCGTAACGTGAACACCAAAAGGTGCCATTTCCGAGCGCATGACTTCGGAAATACCTTGGAGTGCGAATTTGCTGCCGCAGTAATACGCGATGCCCGGCATGGTGATCATGCCGCCCATCGATGTGACGTTGACGATAAAGCCACGGCGTCGCTCCCGGAACCTGGGAAGAAATGCTTTGGCCACCGCAACCGCTCCAAAAACATTGACGTCAAACTGACGTCGCATCTCATCGATCGGCGACTCTTCGAGTACACCCTCGTGACCGTAACCGGCATTGTTTATCAGCACGTCAACGGGTCCGTACTTGTCCTCGGCTTGCCTGACGACCTCTGGAATACGATCGAATTCGGTCACGTCGCAAATGACCGTGTGCAGTGCCGGAAGGGACTTTGCCATCGCTTCACGAGAGCTTTGGGAGCGGACTGTCCCAATGACTTCGTGACCGGCCTGGACTGCGGCGGTAGCGATCGCCAATCCGAAGCCTGAATTTGCTCCAGTGATGAAGAATGTCCTGGCTACCATTGTTTGAAACTCCTTGATTGCTTGTGGACGTGACAGATAATATGAGAACCTTGGAAGAACGATCTTGGAAACTATCAGGTTGTTGCCAAATCCTATTTATGACGACAGAAGAGCGTCCATGAAGAACCAGCTTGTCGAATTGGCCGGACAACTCGCTCCTCGCCACGGGTACAACCCGACAGCCCTTCCTACGGTCCGTATTCTGAGAACCGAGACTGTGCTTCGCGACATTCCGGTGCTCTATAATCCAGGGGCCGTATTCGTCTTACAGGGAAGCAAGCAAGGCCTCCTCGAAGGAGATATCTACCTCTATGATGAGGACCACTATCTTGCCGTATCGGTCCCGGTTCCCTTTCGGATGACGTCGACTGCCAGTCCGCAGCGGCCTTTGCTGGCGATCTATCTGGAGTTCGATATGCAAATGGCGGCCGAAATCGCCATGCAGATTGAAAAACACGCAGGTCCGGCAACGACACTGCCCAAAGGCCTCACATCAAGCAGAATGGGCGATGACATCGAGGATGTCCTGTTACGCCTGTTGATTGCACTCGGCAGCGCGGTTGATATCGCAGTGCTTGGAGCCTCAATCCTGCGCGAACTGCATTATCGGGTCATGGTTGGACCGCAAGGCGCTGCAGTCGTTGCAGCCCTTCAGCGAAAAGGCACGTCCGGAAAATTGGTCCAGAGCCTGGTGTGGATACGCGAGAACTACGGTTCCGACATCGCTGTAGCGGACCTGGCAAAAGACGTGGGTATGAGCGTTCCCTCCTATCACATGCATTTCAAGAAGCTGACCGGATCGAGCCCGATTCAATATTTGAAAGCATTGCGGCTTCACGAGGCAAGACTGATGATCGCTCGCCAAAGCGGGACAATCGCGCAAGTGGCTATATCGGTCGGTTACGTAAGTCCGGCGCAGTTCAGCCGTGACTTCAAACGGCATTTCGGGCGAACAGCATCGGAAGAAGTGAAGTGGGTTCGGCATCATCTGGGAGAGCAGGCCTGATGACGCCTAGACAAGATATAGGTGGCGCAGCGTCATCAACCGGTCACGACGGATCGTTTCAAGGTCGTTTACGCCACAGGCGATTGCAGAGTTCCCTACAAAGCCAGCTTCGCAGAACTTGCAGCGCAGCTATTCCCTGTTCAGAGTTTGACGCGGTCTATGATTTCGTAATAAGCGTGGAAATCGAGCCATTCGATGCCAGAAACAACCCGGCCGTCGCGCATGTCCATGATGTACATGTATTCGTTGCGGTAGGGAGCACCATCAATAGCGGTTGTTGCACTCTTGATGCGGGCAAACACCTTGTCGCCATCGGCCCACGTTCCTACGACCGTGATGGTTAGCGGTGACGCAAACCGCGCAAAAAGCGCCTCTTCCGCTTTCGAGAAAAGTTCTTCTTTGCTGTGATACGTTCCTGCGATCGGACCGTGGCCTGCCAGTGTCCACTCAACGTCGTCTACAAAAATCTCGAAAAATTTTGCAAAGTCATGAGACGAACCCGTAAGAGCGTTGTTCACGATGTTCAAGTTCGATTGCTCGGTCTGTGAATAAGGCAATGTTCATCCTTTCTTGACTTAGGATCATGGAGTGCCGCGCGGGATAAACGTCCCAAAGTGGCGTCATGTGTGGGCTGCTTAGGCTGGAAACATTTCATTTCCTCGTTTACCTCAATGCAAGCCTGCTTCGGCGGTCTCGAATAAACTTTGGTTGATCACAAGGGCGCTAAACCTTGCGGATCGCTAAAAATGCTTAAATGTTCAAACCGGATACGCGTGCTAGCGTGTTGAGGTCGACAAGGTCTTCAAGGCCGAGTGGCAATAAACCGCCAGTCTGAAACAGCAGCCAGACGATGAGGCTCTGCGCGTATTGAGTAATCCCGACTGTCTACGATTGATCGCAGATCGGCGAAGCTTCTATACCGGACAACTACGATGTCGTCCCATTGCTCTTGTTCTCGTGGAAACACTGTCTTGAGCTGCCTGCCCGCATAGACCAGTTCTACGGGTATACCCAGGCTGGCTGCGATATCGCGGAATTCACCCGCGTAGCCTTCATAATATGCAGCCCGAGCCGTTGCCCTCTTGTCTTGGAAGTCATCGGGATAAGAAGGGCGATCCCTGAAAGAAAGCAGATTTATCATCACAACGGGTTCATCGCCGATCACGCGACCAGCCTCAGTCAGGCCATCAGGCGAAAATTCAAGTTCGTTCATAATTCAAACTTTCTGACATTATTTGTAATTTTGTCAGATTTTGACATTTTTTGTCGAGATGTCAAGATACCTTATGCGCAACAGAATCGATAAGACAGATGACATTCTGCGAGGGGCAGAAGACGTGTTCGTTCGGTATGGCTTCGCTCGCACCACAATGAGCGACATCGCCACAGCAGCCGGCATCTCCCGGCCCGCACTCTATCTTTTGTTTCCAGACAAGGAGGCGATATTCGGCAGGGTTATCGAACAAATGGATGAACGTTCGCTGGCCCGGATAAGAGCTGCCGTGGCCGAGATTGAGCCCATAGACCAGAAGCTGTTACACGCCTGTCTGGTATGGGGAGCGCATGGTGTCGAACTCGCGGAAGCATTTCCTGACGCCGCAGACCTCTTTGATCTTCGCTTTCCTGCCGTGCGCCAGGTGTACTCACGGTTTCAGCTGTTGATTGTCGATCTCATCAACGAAAACGTGGACCCGTGGCCTTTGCCTATCAGCCGCGAAGACTACGCATTGACACTCACCTACGGAATGCGAGGCCTCCGCTACGCTGCTGAAGATGTCAAGGACATGAGGCGTTTGATTGAAGCACACGTCACAATCTACGGCATGCCGCTCAGAAAATGACTTTCAACGCATCCATGATAAGAAACTGAAGACATGCGTCACCTGACACATGGGGTGATAGACCTCAGGAACGCCAACGATGACTGTTTCTCCCAATAAAGGCGTCTGCCGAACTCGGCTCTCTCCCAGTCAAAGCGAGCACACCGTCCGTCACTCGGTCTTCGTTCCCCTCCTCTATCCACTTGTCCATTGAGGCAAGCGTTTGCGCGTAGTCTTTATCCAACCCACCAGCCTGATATCTTTCGGCCAGTTGGTCGACATCAAGATTTACATGCCGGATGGTACGACCAAGAATGCCGCTCAGCTTGGAAGCAACATCCGCGTAGGACAAGGTTTCAGGGCCGGTCAGAATGAAATCTCTGTTCCAGGATTGGTCTTCGAGCAAGGCGCTGACAGCAGCACGTGCAATATCGGCTGCGTCAATGAAACCAACCCGGCCCGCTCCGGTTGCAGAGTAAATGGCATTTTCCTGCCGGACGGTGTTCTGGTGCTGCTCGCCCGAAAAGTTCTGCAAGAACCAGGTGGGGCGCAAAACAGTCCACTCGGGAACGTTGCCTGCAAGATACGCGTGGACCTGCCCCATCATCGGTCCACCTGCCTCCAACGATGACGCGCTAAGGAGGACAAAGCGCCGGACACCGGAAGAGCGTGCAATATCGAGGAGCGGCAGTACGATTGCGCCATGGTCACTCGTATTCGTCGGGGCGACAATGTAGACTGCATCCACCCCATCGAAAGTTCTGCGGGCACTTTCCGGCTTCTGCCAGTCGAATAGAACCTCGCTTTCGCGAGACGGATTGCGCGTGCCTATCTTCGGAACGATCCCACGCTCTCTCAGGCCTTCGGCAACCAATCGTCCGGTCGTACCAGTGCCACCTGTCACGAGAATCTTCGTTGATGTATCGCTCGGCATTAGTGGGACTCCGTCGTAGCAGGTGAAGTTTTCGTTGCCGAGAGAAGCACAAGCGGGTTCCAGTAGTCGCGATAGCGCGTGATAAGACCGCTCTTCAACTCGACCACCGAGACGTAAACCTGATCATAGCGCGCGCCTGTCTCGTTGGAATATCCCTTGCAGCTGAATTCGATTGCGGCTGCGTCGGAACCAACGGCGATCATCACCCGGCTTAGGCTCATCGATTCAATTGTCAACAAGTCGGCGACCGTCGGAAGATAGGCCTCGAGTGCCGCCTTGCCGACAAGACGCTCGGTAAATCCATCAGGCGCGTAGGGGAATTCGAAAACGATATCGTCATCACACATATCGAGAAACGATGTCGCCTTAGCAGAAATCAGATCGCCGAGAGCCTGTCGCAAAAGAGATGACAGGCTTGGGAAGGCGTCAATGTTATTGGTCATCGTGCTTTACTCCAAATGAATGGAACGCTATCGTTCCGTCCAACATACATGGAGCGCCCTGGATGGAACGCAAGAGTATCGACGAAGAAAATCGACGCAAACCCAGCGGTGCTGCAATTATGCGCACCGATCTCACCGAGGCATTGGTTCGGGCTTTCTTTGAAGATTGGGCCACCTATGGTTACGGCGGAATAAGCCTTGAGCGGGTCGCAGCGCGCGCAGGTGCTGGCAAAGCGGCGATCTACCGCCGCTGGCCATCTAAGCTTGCAATGGCATCCGAGGCGATAGAGAACCTTGGTATGAAGCTTACCGATGTCTCCGCCAGAGGCAGTTTGATCGAAGAGCTCGAAGCTTACTTGCTCATGATGAGGCGTGCGCTCCGTCATCGGCTCGTGCGCAGAATTTTGCCTGATCTTTATGCGGAAGCCGCTCGCGACAGCGAACTCGTCGTCGCCTTGAAGAGGCTTGCTCAGGCTCGTCGCGCTGCGGGGTCTGCGATCATCGAACGGGCGATCGCACGTGGCGAGCTCAATGCAAACGTCGACATTGAAATGGCGTTGGATATGATCCCCTCAGCCCTTTATTGGCGCATGATTGTGACAAAGCGTTCGATGAGCCGGGTTCAAATCCAGCGACAAGCGAATGCCCTGAACGCTGCAATAAAACTTCTCTGACGTTGCAAAGATGAAAAAGCGACACTGCCGATGAGGCCTGACTGCTGCGCGTAGAAGAGCAAGAGTGTCGGAACGAGTTCTTGATGCTTGATGTTACTGGAAAAACGAGGACCTCACCATGCCCCACGTCGATACCGACAATCTACGGATCAATTTCATCGAGACCGGTGCGAAACACGGCAGACCGGTTTTGTTGTTACACGGTTGGCCTGACGACGCTACGACGTGGTATGGTGTGTCGGAGCGACTTGCTGGCCACGACCTGCGATTGATTGCACCTTATCTTCGAGGATATGGCGGCAGTGTCTTCCGTAATCCCGATGCTATGCGAACAGCCAACGGAGGCATCCTGGCCATGGATGCGATTGCTCTGATGGATGGTCTGGGAATCGACACCTTTTCGGTAGCAGGACATGATTGGGGATCGAATGTTGCCGAAGGCCTCGCCGTCGGATGGCCTGAGCGGGTGCAGAAAATGGCGCTGCTGTCTTCACTTCCCCGGATGGGGGGACTGAGAACACCGACATTCCAGCAGGCACAAAGGTACTGGTATCATTGGCTCATGGCGACGAAGCGTGGAGCCGAAGCGATTGCTGAGGATCCACAAGGCTTCGCTCGCATCCAATGGGAAAACTGGGGGCCTGAAGGCTGGTTTGATGAGACCACATTCAATGAAGTATCGAAATCCTTCGAAAATCCAGACTGGGTCGCAGTTACGCTTCACAGCTACCGAGCCAGGTGGGGAGAGGCGGACATTGATCCGGCGAGCCAGTGGCTGGAGGACAGGATCAGGGAAACTAAATCGCTGTCCTTGCCAACAATCTATATCCAGGGTCTGGAGGACGGCGTGAACCCGCCTGAACTGTCTGAACGTCTGCACGAAAAGTTTTCCGGGCCATTCCAGCGTATCGCTTTGCAAAACGTCGGCCATTTTCCGCAGCGTGAAGATCCGGAAGCAGTTGCACGGGAGCTTGCAATTTTTCTCAGCAGCAACTGACCAAATGCCTCTCGGCGTTATACCGCATGCTAGCCAGGAGTAGAGATTTTCTGATGAAGTTAGAATGTGCAAAGGCAGGATTGCGCATCACGCACTGAGAAATACTGGATCGATGGATACGTGCAAAACCTCCGACCTCGACCACGTATCTCGAATATTCATATATCGCTCAAAAAGGCGCAGGACGGTTGTTTCGGCTTTCCGCGCGAACTTCTCTACCGCCTTTTCTTTGATGATATTGATTTAAGGCGTTTTCCAAGTTTTCAACAGCATGCCCACAAACTTCTCTGCGGCAGGAGATAAGACGCTGCTGCGTCTTTGAACGATCCCGATCGTTCTTGAGACGACAGGTTCAACGATTGGGCGTGACACAAGAAATGGGTGGTCCTCCTGTGGAGTCGCCAGCCGGGGTAAAACGGAAATCCCCAAACCCGCCTCAACGAGCCCCAATGACGTGTTGAGATGAGTGACCTCATAGGTCCAGTTCAGCTTTAGATTGTCCCTAGCGAGTGCTCCGTCAAGCAGCGTTCTGTTACCGCTCGAACGATCTACGACCACGAGCGGATATGGCTCTAGCTGATTCCATTGAATGGTCTCGTATTTGGCTAAAGGATGATCCTTCCTCATAGCGAGCACGAAGGGATCTTCGATTAGCGGCTCGAACGACAGATCGGGATCCGAATTTCCCATGAGGTTGATTCCAAACTCTACCTCACCCCGCGCTACGGCCTGAAGACCCTCGTTCGCCGTAAGATCGCGGATTCGAAGGCGAATGTGGGGATATTGTTCGCTGAATTTACGGATGACAATTGGAAGAAAATAGAAAGCCGCAGTCGGAACACAGGCCATGGTAATGAGCCCGCGCCGTTGCGTTCCGTCTTTCAGCGCGAATAGGGAGCCATCAAATTCCTCGAGCATACGCCTGACAAGCGGCATCACTTCCTGGCCCATAGCGGTAGGAGCCACATGACGCGTTGTCCGCTCCAACAGCGGCGCGCCGATGGATTGTTCCAGTTTCTGGATGCGCCGTGTCAGCGCTGGCTGTGAAATGTGAAGAGCATCTGCAGCTCTGTGAAAACTCTCAAATTCAACCACAGCCTGAAACGCGCGAAGATCCAGAATTTCACAATTGATGCTCATATCGCAATAAACCTCCAAAACGTTGCATTTAACAAATAACGTTGTCTTGCTCATATTGCAACAACACGATGGATTGATCCATCAAATGCAAGATTGAGGCGACTATGAATGACCTTCAAAAGATACCTTGTGTGCTGATGCGTGGCGGGACCTCTCGGGGGCCGTTTTTCCTTTCTTCTGACCTTCCTCGCGATCAGGCTCAGAAAGACGCGGCCCTTTTGTCCATTATGGGTTCCGGCCATCCGCTTCAGATTGACGGCATTGGCGGCGGAAATCCCGTTACCTCGAAAGTGGCTATCATCGGTCGCTCGAACGTAAAAGGTGCCGATATCGACTACCTTTTCGCTCAGGTCCGTACAGACCGCCAATATGTCGATTATTCGCCCAATTGCGGGAACATGTTGGCTGCAGTCGGTCCGTTTGCCATCGAAGCCGGGCTTGTCCAGGGCCAGGGGAAAGATACACTCGTTCGTATCCACAACGTGAATACCGGCAAGTTGATAGAAGCGAAGGTCCCGACCCATGGAAACGAGGTCATTTATTTAGGTGATGCGTCAATTGATGGTGTTCCGGGTCTGGCTGCTCCCATCGCGCTGACGTTCATGGATGCCGCAGGCGCCAAAACGGGCAAGCTTCTGCCTACCGGTAAACCTGTCGATATGATGGATGGGGTCGCCATAACGGCAATAGACTGCGCAATGCCCATGGTGCTCCTGCGCGCTGCAGATATCGGTTTAAGCGGTTACGAAGATCCTAAGGAGTTGACCGCAAACCATGAACTGATTGAACGTTTGACCCGCATACGCATCAAGGCAGGTGAACTCATGGGGATGGGTGACGTAACCGACATGGTCATTCCAAAGCCGGTTTTGATATCCCCTGCCCGCAAAGGCGGAACCCTGTCGGTGCGATATTTCATGCCCAACGAATGCCACCCTGCGCTGGCAACGACCGGTGCTGTGGGCATAGCCACGGCGGCAGTGACCCCGGGAACAGTAGCATTTGAACAGGCCGGCAAACCCGCTGTACCGACCCAGATACAGATCGAGCATCCGGCAGGTCGTCTCGATGTTCAACTCGAGATGAGAAACGGCGCGATCACGGCTGGTCTTGTGAGGACAGCCCGCCGCCTTTTCGAAGGATACGTTTTCGCAAAACCTGCCGCTGCAATTGAAAACGCAGCCTGAACGACGCCAGATTGGCAAATTATCTAAACAAAAGGGAGGAAACCTCAATGCGTAAATATCTACTTGCGGCGGCGGCACTTTGTGCACTTACAGCGTCTGCAAATGCCGAATCCGTCAGGATGAGTGTCGGATCCTATAATCTCAACAATCTGCCGTTCCCCGTGGCTGCGAGCCTCGGTTATTACAAGGACGAAGGTCTGGACGTCACGACAGAGAACTTTGCCCAAGGTGGTTCCAAGGTTTTGCAGGCACTTGTTGCCGGGTCAACAGATGTGGCAGTCGGCTTCTACGATCACACGATCCAGATGCAGTCGCAAAACAAGCATGTCGTCGGGTTCGTCATGCTTGCACGTAACTCCGGGCTCGTTCTTGCAGGAACCAACGACACAGATTTCGACCCTGCAAAGCCTGAAACGATCAAGGGCAAAAAAGTCGGCATTACCTCACCTGGCTCATCGTCGGACTTCTTCATTCGCTATTATCTGAAGCAACACAATCTGAGTGAAAGTGATATTTCCATCATTGGTGTCGGTTCCGGTGCAGCAGCCGTCGCCGCTTTGCAGCAGGGGAAGATCGATCTGCTCGTCAACTACGATCCTGCCGCAACGATTGTTGTGGAGCGTGGATTGGGCAAGATTCTGATCGATGCACGCAGCGACCAAGGTGCAAAGGACGTATACGGCGGCATCTATCCGACGTCCGTTCTCTATGCCACTCAGGACTACATCGATGCACATCCCGAGGTCATCCAAAAGGTGACGAACGCCACCGTCAAGGCATTGCACTGGATGAAGGCGCATTCAGCTGAAGAGATCGTAGAGAAGCTCCCTGACGACTTCGTATCCGGCGACAAGCAGACTTACATCAAGGCAGTGGAAGCTGCAAAGGCCATCTTTTCGGAAGACGGCAAGTTCGTGCAGGGTGATCTGGAAACGCCTTTGGCTGTCTTGAAAAGCTTCAACGACGCCGTCGCCAAGGCCACGATCGATCTCAACACCACTTACACCAACAAGTTCGTCGAGGCCACGGCTTCGAAGCCGGCAAACTGAGGGTATGTCAATGTCTTCGACAATCAGAAAGTTAAAGCCTGTGGCAGATTCTCAAACCAACCCGATGGTAACAATAGATGACGTCACCATGGCGTTTGGTTCGTTTGTTGCCGTTCAGGACGTCAATCTTAACGTGGGCGATGGAGAGTTTCTCTCCATTGTCGGGCCGACCGGTTGCGGGAAATCAACCATCCTCAACGCGATCGCCGGTTTGTTGAAGCCAGCGAAAGGTGCCGTTGCTATCGACGGCGCTGCCGTCAACGGCGTTCAAAACAACATCGGCTATCTCTTCCAGCAGGACGCTCTCCTTCCGTGGAAAACGGCGTATCAAAACGTCGAACTAGGCCTCATGTTCAGGGGAGTGCCAGAGGCAGAGCGACGCGGCAAGGTACTGGCATGGCTCGAAAAAGTTGGCCTGAAAGGTTTTGAAGCACGCTTTCCTCACCAGCTTTCCGGTGGTCAGCGCAAGCGTGTGCAGATGGCACAGGCGCTGATTACCGAACCAAAGGTCATTTTGATGGATGAGCCGTTTTCAGCGCTCGACATCCACACGAGACACCTGATGCAGAACGAACTTCTAAGGCTTTGGCAGGAAGACCGTAGAGCAGTGGTGATGATCACGCACGACCTCGAAGAAGCCATTGCGTTGGGCGACCGTGTCGTGGTCCTCGCAGCAGGTCCAAAGAGCCGGGTAATCGAAAGTTTCCCCGTCGATCTGGAGCGTCCGCGCAACGTTGCGGAAATCAAACTCGATCCGAAATTCATGACTCTGTACCGCGACATCTGGGCATCCCTGCGCGGCGAAGTGGAGAAAAGCTATGCAAGCCGTTAACATTCGCCTTATCCAAGTGGCACTTCTCGTTGTCATCCTGGGCGGCTGGCAGCTTGGCGTCTCCACCGGTGTGATTGATCGCTTCTTCTTCCCCGCCCCATTCGACATCGTCAAACAGGTCGTGACATGGATTGCAGACGCCGGTTTCTATAAGCATGTTGGAATCACGCTGAGCGAGACTGTCCTCGGTTATCTCATTGGCACAGGCCTCGGTGTGGCGGCAGGCGTATGGCTTGGACTGAGCCCATTCGTCGCACGCGTGCTTGACCCTTTCATCAAGGCCGTCAACGCAATTCCGCGCGTTGTCCTAGCGCCGATCTTCGTCCTGTGGCTGGGGTTAGGCCTCTGGTCGAAGGTTGCTCTTGCAGTGACGCTCGTATTCTTCGTCACCTTCTTCAACGCCATGCAGGGTGTGAAGGAAGTGAACCCGGTCGTTTTATCGAATGCTCGCATTCTGGGCGCAAAACGCTCCGACCTATTGCGCCACGTCTACTTCCCTGCTGCGGCAAGCTGGATCCTGTCTTCGCTTCGCACCTCTGTCGGCTTTGCCGTCGTTGGCGCAATCATCGGTGAGTATTTGGGGGCGTCTGCCGGTCTCGGCTACCTTATCGCCCGCTCAGAGGGCAACTTCGATGCTGTGGGCGTCTTTGCAGGCATTATCATCCTGGCGATGTTCGTCCTCGTCATTGATCTCGTGCTCGATTTTGTCGAGAAGAAATTGATTACATGGCGCCCCAACGCAGGCGAAGAGCGACCTGCATAAACAGCGCAATAGTTACACTTCAGAAGAGGGCGGTCGATTGATCGCCCCTTCCGTTCATGGTCTTTTTGACTGTGCAGTTTGCTCCGCACAGTCAAAATGATGTAAAATCCGCTACTTCATAATGAATCTAGGCGTCTAGACGCAGCGCAAGGCAGCATCGGAGCGAGCAAGTTTGCTGCAAGCGATCGAACATCAGCCCGAGCCGCTACAGGGCCATCCTTAACTCTGTTGTCGGATCAAAGAGATTGGCACTTGCCGGATCGACGGTAAAAGCGATGGGGTCCCCTCTTCGTCCAGAAAAACGTGGCTCTATTCGTGCGACCACCGTTTGACCACCGATGAGAGCGGTGAGCATCGTATCAGGGCCCGTGGGCTCTACGACGTCGATATTGCCAAGGAAAGTTGCAGGCTTGTTATCGTGAACGACCTTCAACTCTTCGGGACGGATACCGAGAATAACATCTTGCTCGATCAGTCCTGCATCGCTGCGACCCAACTCAAGCAGAATGCCTTCCGCCCTGAACTGCCAACCGAAATCGCCACTGACCAGCCGTCCTTTCAGAAAATTCATGGCAGGTGAGCCAATAAAACCTGCCACGAACATATTGGCCGGTCGCTCGTAGATTGTGCGAGGGTCAGCCAGTTGCTGGATGTGACCGCCTTTCATGACCGCAACTTTTGTCGCCAGCGTCATGGCCTCGATCTGGTCGTGGGTGACGTAGACGATGCTGGTGCCAAGTCTTTCATGCAGTCGCTTGATCTCGGTGCGCATCTCCACACGCAGCTTGGCGTCGAGGTTCGAGAGCGGTTCGTCAAACAGGAACAGATCCGGGTCGCGGACGATTGCACGACCCATCGCCACACGCTGGCGCTGACCGCCGGAAAGGTTGGCCGGTTTGCGATCCAGCAGATGCGCGACCTGCAACATATCGGCAGCACGCGCGACAGCTTCGCGCCGCTGATCGACAGGTGTGCCGCGCATTTCCAGCCCGAAGCCGATGTTTCGCTCCACCGACATGGTTGGATAAAGCGCGTAGGATTGAAACACCATGGCGATGTTTCGATCTTTCGGCGGCAAGTTGGAGACCGATTGTCCGCCAATGGCGATATCGCCGCTTGAGGTCTCATCGAGACCGGCGATAATGTTGAGAAGCGTGGATTTGCCGCAGCCGGATGGCCCGAGCAGCACCAGAAAGCCGCCATCCTCAAGCTTGATGTCGATGCCATGCAGGACTTCGAGTGCACCATAGGATTTGCGGACGTTGTTGAGTGACAGTGTCGCCATTTTACGTTGTTCCTTTAGCCCTTTATGGCTCCGGCGGTGAGACCCTGAACCATTGCCCGCTGGACGATGGCAAACAAAAGCATGACGGGGAGAATGCTGAGAATGCCGCCTGCGGCCAGGACGCCCCAGGGAAGCTGGAATTCGCCGACCATCAACTGAAGCCCGACAGGCCATGTACGAGACCCCTGCCCCGTGGTCAGCATCAGAGCGAAGATGAATTCGTTCCAGGCGGCGATGGCGATGAAGACGGAACTGGCGACCAGACCGTTTCGTGCCAGGGGCAGCACGATGCGTACCATGGCACCAAGACGAGTCGAACCGTCGATGCGCGCCGCACTTTCAAGCTCCTTGGGTGCGGCATCGAAAAAGCCCTTGAGCATCCATACGAAAAGCGGCAGCAGGAAGCTGGTATAGGCGAGCGCCAGGCCGAACCGGCTATCCACCAGCCCTACGGTTCTCATCATCACATAAAGCGGGATGATCATCATTACGGCGGGGAACATGCGGATCAGCAGGTAACCCAGCATGATGTTGTTGCGTCCACGAAACACCAGCCGCGAGAAGGCGTAAGCAGCCAAGGTGCCGGTGACGACGCAGATCGCGACCGTGACGGTGGTGACGATGAGACTGTTAGTGATCAGCACCGGAAAGTTCGACTGGGTCCATATCGCCACATAATTTTCGGATGTAATGTGCGTCGGGATATACTGCATCTGCGACGTCACGATATCCGCCTCGGGCTTCAGCGATGTCAAAAACATCCAGACCATGGGGCCAAGGCAGAAGGCCGCGAGCGTGAACAGAACCGCGTAAGTCAGGATATCGGCTGCCATTCGCCTGCTGCGATTGCTTTTAAACATGGCTTATTCCTTCGTTATGCGCGACAGGCGGATGTAGATCGTTGCGAAGACCATCAGGATGAAGAACATCACAACCGAAAGAGCGCCTGCGTAACCGAAGTTAAAATCGCGATAGGCCGTCTGAAATGCGTAGAGCGACAGGACCTGCGTTGCGTTGCCGGGGCCGCCGCCTGTCAGCACCAGCAAAAGATCGGGCGAGTTGACGAGGCTGATGACGCGCAGGATCACGGCAGCCGTGATCACCGTCTTCAGCATCGGCACGGTGATCAGTCTGAACTTGGTGAAGGAGCCAGCACCATCCACGGCTGCGGCCTTGTACAGATCTTCGGGTATGCCTTTCAGGCCAGCCAGAAACAGAAGCGCAAAAAACGGAAAGCCGTGCCACGCCTCGACGAGAATGGTTGCGGCAAGAGCGGTACTGGGATCAGCGAACCAGGCCTTGTAGGAACTCAACATGCCGAGCCGAACCAGAATATCGTTGATGACGCCAAGGCGTGGATCGAGAAGAAGCGCCCACATATGCCCAGCCACGACATTCGGCAGGAAATACGGTAGCAGGATCAGCACGCCGAAAATCTTTGTGCCCGGCAGATTGCGGTTGAGTGCCACGGCTGCGATGAAGCCGAGCGTCATCTCGATCGTAACGGCTGCGACAACCCAGATCGCCGTGTTCTTCAGCGAAATCCAGAAGACGCGATCCGACATCATCGCGACGTAATGCTTCATTCCCACCCAGCCATTGAGTCCGGGGCGCGTCAGGCGCATTTCACGCACGCTGATGAAGAAGCCGTAGATCGTGGGGTAGGCAACCACCAGAAACAGCAGCAGAAGGCTCGGCAGGAGAAGAAGATACACCCAGCAACGCGTTTCCGAGATTTCTCCGAGACTGCTGAAAGGATGGCGTCTTGAAAGTGGGGTCATGGAAATGCGGCGCTGACGCCGTCCCTGCTTGGGGCGCGATACGGCAGGCCGCACCGCGCCTATAAGAGATTAGCGCAGCGCTGCTTCAAGGCCCTCGATCATCCGATCAACGGCTTGCTCGGGCGTCAACTGCCCCGTCAGAACCGACTGGAACGTGGGATTGACCACATTTTCCGACCAACCGGCAGCGCCGACGAAGTTGTTCGGCAGGCGGCCAAATTCGAGCGTCTGCGTCGCAGCGGCGTAAATCGGATTTCCCGTGATCCGCTCGTCTTTAAGGGCGGCGGTGGACGCCGGGAAGTAACCGGTTGCCTCAAGAAGCGCGATGGCCGCGTCGGTCTGGCCCCAGAAGCTGATCCATTTCCATGCGGCCTCGACATTGTCTTCCTTGAAGATGCCGTTACCGGCATAGGAAACACGGGCAATGTGCGCCTTGGGACCGGCTGGCATGGGTGCGGTGGCAAATTGAACGCCGGGCTTCAGTGCGGTGGAGATTTCGATCAGCGAACCGGTATGGTGCCAGATCATCGCCGTTTGGCCGGTTCTGAAACCTTCCATGATCTGCCGATAACTATCGTTTGGCGCGCTCGGCGGCGCGACTTTCTCCTTGCGAAACAGATTGGCGTAGAAGGTGATCGCCTCGACCGCAGCTAGCTTGTCGATGGCAGCCTGACCATCCTTGACGAGCGGTGAGCCAAAGGCCTCCATGACGTCGATCACGTATTTGAAGGCACCCGCCCCACCGCGCATGCCGAATGCGTATCGGTTCTTGGATGGGTCCGTCAGTTTGCGGCAGACTGTCAGGAACTCGTCGAAGGTTTTGGGAGGAGCCGAAACTCCCGCTTCCTCGAAATAGTCTTTGCGATAATACATCCAGTCAACGAAGGCATAAGCTGGCACGGCGTAGATCGCACCCTCACTCGACATTCCAGCCCAGCGGTTGTCCGGCAGATTGGCCTTGCCTTCCCACTTATTGATACGCTCGCTGATATCGACCAGCGCACCCATTGCAGTGAGGTCGGCAAAGCGCTCTGCGATCACCATCCCGGTATCGGGACGACCACCCGCCACCACCGCGGAGGATACCTTCGCCATATATTCCGAATTAGGGATGCTTTCCTGCGTCACCGAAATGTCCGGGTTCGCCGCTGCAAACAACTGGATGATTTTGGCCAGACCTGCCATCTCCGACTGGCTCGCAAAATGGTGCCAGTAATTGATTGCGGTCGCCGCGTTGGCACTGCGCAGGCTTGCGGCAAAAGCCAGCACTGCACTTGCTGCCAAAAATTCACGTTTGCTCAGATGCATCGAAACCTCCCAAGAGATCAGACTCCCAATCTGATCGATCAGTTGAAGCTAGCACCAATTCTCAACATCTGCAACACGCACATCGACACCCTCTGAAATTAGGAGTTCTAATTTATACGAGCCCGAGGTTTCGCTGCATGGCCGCCTGAAAATGCGCCTGCAACGCCTTTTCCGCAGCATCCGCATCTCGCGTTCCACAGGCTTCCAGAATATCGAGATGCTCCTTCAGTGTCCGGATCAGAATCGGCACCGTCACCTTACGCTCGAGCCGCAACAGCCGCAGATAATTGTGCATGCGCCGGTAAGCACTTTCTATCAGCGGATTACGCAAAGCCTGGATAATGTGACCGTGCAAATCGAGTTCGAGCGCATCCATTTCAAGCAGTTGCTCCGGGCCAATACCGTCGCGCTCCACCCGTCGCAAAAGCCGGGAATGCCGTACTTCCAAGGCATTTGTAATGTTTTCGTCTGCTTCTTCCGCAAACACGCGCACAGCGGCACGTTCGACAATCGAGCGAAACTGGTAGGTGGAACGTGTAAGTTCCAGACCAGGCCGAATGAACTGAATGCCTGACCGTGGATGGATGGTCAGAATGCCCTCGGCGTCCAGCACACGCAATGCATCCCGCAACGGCGCCACCGGCACATCGACAATGGCCGAAAGCTCGCTCTGTGAGATAAAAGCGCCGACAGGCACCTTGCGCTCGAAAAGGCTTTCGAGAATGCGCTCATAAGCAACATCGCTCAGGCGAGGTATGCCCACTTCTTTTACGCCTGATTTCACAGTTTGCCGCTCCGACTTTTTTTTCATGATGACAGAAAATTTCCTTTCTGATAGATCAGTATTAGTTTTTAAGCGATCAGAGAGTCCGCCATGACTATTTCTCATTTCCGTATAACGCGATTTCAGTTTGCTCGCGACCGTGTAATTGGCGACAGTCAGGTTCGCGCCGACGACGCCAACGTTGCAGCGCTGGAACTGGTCTCTGAAACCGGTGATGTAGGGCTGGGATTCATCCAGACACTGTTCCATCCGCTGCCTGATCAGGCAGAAATAGAAGCCGTTTTCGAAAACGAGGTTTGGCCGACGTTGAAGGGCCAAAAGGCGATAGGCCTCGTGCATCGTGTCAATCGTCCCCGTGGCGGAAACCAGCGTGCGTTCTCCCTGCCGTTTCATGAAGCGCTGCAAGTCGCACTCTGGGACCTTGCTGCAAAACAAGCTGGCATGCCGCTACACAAATTGCTGGGAAGTAGACGTGATCGCGTCCGCGCTTATGCCAGTGGTCTCGACTTCCATTTGAGCGATGAGGCATTCTGTGCGCTGTTCTCGCACGCCGCAAGTATCGGATACAATGCGTTCAAAATCAAAGTCGGACATCCCGACTTCAAGCGCGACCTGAAACGGCTCGACCTGCTTCAGCAATCGGTGCCGAAGGGCTCGCTAATCATGATCGATCCCAACGAAGCCTGGAACTCCAAGGAGGCTCTCGTCAAACTGACCGAAATCCGCGACGCCGGCCACGATCTGCTCTGGGTCGAAGATCCTATTTTGCGTCATGACTTCGAAGGGTTGCGGACACTGCGTCACGCCGTCAACTGGACACAGATCAACAGCGGCGAATATCTCGATCTGCCCGGCAAGCGCATTCTCCTCGAAAATCACGGCACCGATCTTCTCAATGTCCATGGGCAGGTGACGGATGTCATGCGGATCGGTTGGCTCGCTGCCGAAGTTGGCGTTCCGGTGAGCCTCGGCAATACGTTCCTCGAAGTCGGCGTGCACATGGCGGTCGCCCTGCCAGAAGTGGAATGGCTGGAATATTCCTTCCAGAATTTCGATCACCTGGTGGAAACCCCCATCGAAATCCGCGATGGCTACGCTTACGCCCCCGACAGACCCGGACATGGTCTCGTGCTGTCGGAAGAAGCAAGGAAGGAATGGGCAAGACCAAAACGACTGGACAGATCACAGCTTGGTGCTGCACCGAAGAACATTCGTCTCCCTCTTGATCTTCTTTAAATCTGAGGTAATTGGCCCCAGCGCAGTCGCATCAACAGGCCATGGGCAAGACACATGAAAGCTGCGCGATCTTAATAAAAATACGCCTTGCGCGGCATTTTTTACGACAGTGCGCGCAGAATGAGCGCCCATCGTAGTATCGTAGTATCGCAGCGTTCGAAAATCTTCTTGCCTCTGAATGCCACGAAAACGTCAAAGTTCATTCAGGCATGGTTCACGGTGCGGGTCGCTAAATCACGTCACCCTCAACGGAGTGATGAGAGATGCGCAAGATAATTTTTAGCGCGGGAATAGTTCTAGGCAGTATCGTTGCAAACGCCGCTAACGCTATGCCGTTAGTTCAACCGTCCGTTCCCTTAGCATCAGACGCGCAAAAGATAGACTATGCCTGTGGGCGGGGCTTCCACCTTTCTCCACGTGGCTATTGCCGACCAAACGGTCCTCCACGCGAGTATCGCGATCGCTGGGAAGCCAGAAGAGAATGGCGCGACAGACGCGATCGTCGCGAATGGCGAGAACGCCGAGATTGGTATGAGCAGCAGGAATGGCGTGCGCGGCATGATTATCGCGATTACCGATGGTGATTGTCCAGGCTGCTAGAGCCAGAACGTTCTGGCTCTAGCAGGTTGCAGCCGCTCTTGTGGCCCAGCAAAGCAAGCACCTTATTCGGAACCAGAAGCGCTTGATCCCGTTACGTGATCATCCAACACGGAGGAAAACCCATGGATCATACAAACCATATTCGCCTGTCGACAACAGAGTTGACGCCTGAGATTTTGGAGGGTGCGACGGTTTACGGCGCCGATGACCACAAGGTTGGAAAGGTAGATCACGTCCATGGCGGAGCAGACGGCCAAGCCATCATCGATGTCGGCGGTTTTCTCGGAATCGGTGCCAAGCCAGTTGCTGTCGCTCTGAGTGATCTCGACTTCATGCGTGATGAGGACGGCGATGTTCATGCGGTGACATCTTGGACGAAGGACCAGTTGAAAGACATGCCTGAACACCATCACTGATGAGATTAAGGGCCCGGTTTAATACCGGGCCCTGACCTACCTTATCCACCACAGTCTGAAAATCCCGGCTTCAGAACAGGTCTTAGAGCTTTGTAAACTGATCTGAGCTCAACTTGATAACAAGCCCCACTGTCTCGCCGAAGTGTTAACGAGAATGCAGTGATCATATTGAAAAACACGCGTAGCATATTGGCGGGTTCGCTCTACGATCCATGTGTCGCCAAGGACTTCGATGTCGGCTTGTTAGGAAGAGTTCTTCATTAGGCTAATGAACATAGTCACCTCCTCGTTCGTGAGATTCTGGCAAAGCCTATAACTTGAGCCACGATCAGAGCGTGGCGACGGGTTACGTTGAAGTCGCTGGAAAGCCCGACCTGTGTCGCGTTATTCCCCGGATCATCCATCCCGACCGTCGTGCCGAAACGCGCGCCTGCAACGTCGGATCCGTCTCCAGCAGCCGAACAAAGACTATACTCTCTGTCAACCGACAATAGCCGAACCACTGGTGCTTCGGCGTGAGATACTGATGCAGGCTGCATCCAGAATTACAAATTGGCGGTGCAGGGTCCGAAGGAGCGTGCGAACAAAGGCTGCATAGTGGCTACGAGTGCACGTTTAGGCGACGCGGTAGGCGCGGTTTTTGGCAACGTCCCGACAAGCGCTGTGCCATCTCGTGTCTTCAACGATCGAGCAGCCGAATACATCAAATCTTTGAAATCTTTCAGAGCAATGCCATCGGCGCGCATGACTGCAAGGATAAGCGGATCGCCAAAGATTTCAGCAAGGGTCATATCGTTTGTCATCTGGTTCATCGCAGTCTCCTTTCGACAAGTCCCACGCCCCTGAAAACCGGCGATCGCTTGACTGGAACAAGTTGGGGTGTTACCAGTAAGTAACATTTGAATAGTTACCGACCGGTCACACCCATGTCAACACTGCTGCAGGATAAAAATTGAACCTCATGAAATCCGATAAATCTGATTCCGCTTCCGAACAGAAAAAAATCGCACCTCGTGACCGGATCGTGTCGACGGCCTGTCAACTGTTTCGCGAACATGGGATACGCGGCATAGGTGTTGATGCCATCGCGGAAGCGGCCTCCACCAACAAGATGACATTATATCGACATTTTGGCTCCAAGGATGACCTTGTATGTGAAGCGCTCAAGCACAGTTCTCAAACGCTTGAGAAGGCCTGGGAAGATCTCGAAACAGAGAGCCCCGGCGACGCGAGAGCTCAGCTTGCGGCATGGGTTAAAGCGCGCGCGAAATGTCTTTCCAGCGAGCCCTACGGATGCGATTTGGCCAATGCTGCAGTGGAGTTGAAGGAGCAAGGACACCCGGCGCATGCAGTAATAGAAACGCTAAAGATGCAACAACATTCCCGGCTCGCCGCGCTCTGTCGTGCAACAGGTGTAAGTGATCCGGACCTTTTGGCTGACACACTGTCCATGCTCTTGGAGGGAGCCCGCGTCAGCAAACTTGCAGCAGGCAAAGAAGGCCCTTCGATGCGGTTTACGCGTGCGTGTGAAGCGGCGATGATATCGTTCGGTCTAAGTTCACAAGCCTCTCCCTGAAGTCTGATGAGGTTGCGGCTGATGTGCTACCGAGCGCGTAAGACGGAATCTTGATCGCCTGATTTAAAGTGCTGGTCAAAAAGGCCCATGCACCGAAGACACTGTCTTCGTATAGGGGCTTCCGCGCCGACGTCCGCTCAGTAGCCCTGCGCAGTCATTTAATCACAAGACCACGCTCTTAAGGCAGTAGCCATGGCACGGTGACGTCATCACCGATGATTTCGGGCATTGTCATAGCGTTGCATTGCGTCCTCGATCTTTTCGCCGTTCGCGGCTGCCCACGAACACAACGCTTCGAACGGTTCTCGCAGTGAATGGCCCAGAGGCGTGATTGCGTACTCAACACCAACAGGCTGCGTTGGAAGTACTGTTCTCGTTACCAAACCGTTTCGCTCAAGCCTCTTCAAGGCGTCGGCCAGAGCCTTGTGCGTAATTCCATCAAGACGCCGCTTGATTTCGTTGAAGCGCGAGGGTTTGGGACAGATCACAGTCAGGATCATGATCGTCCATTTGTCAGCAATCTTGTCCAGCACCGGGCGTACCTGCGGCATGTTGCAGAGTGCGCGATGAGAGAGATCTTCGAAGTCGGTATACTCATCCATATCTAAGCTATCCAAGGTGCGTAATTGATATCAGATATCCACCGTATATCATAGCGGGACCATTCAGTGAAAGGATTTACGATGGCTCGAATGAATAACAAGGTGGCACTGGTCGTGGGCGGCGCAAAGGGCATTGGCCTTGCCATCGCGGAACGACTTTCTGCTGAAGGCGCAAACGTCTTCATCACCAGCCGTAGAGGCGAAGATGCTGAAAAGGCGGCTACAGGCATCGGCAATGGCGTGGTCGGCATTGCCGCAGACGCAGGCTCGCCAGATGACATGATCACGGCTGTTGAAACAGTCCGCAAAGCATATGGTCGTGTCGACGCGCTTGTTTTGAACGCCGGTCTGTCCGAACCATCGCAGATCGCAGATATGACGCCGGAGCATTTCGACCGCCACTTCGACGTCAACGTCCGAGGTATGGTGTTCGGTTTACAGGCTGCTCTCCCTGCAATGAAAGAGGGCAGCTCCGTCGTGCTCATTGGCTCCATTGCGGGGAGCGCAGGCTACGCGGGTTACGGAACTTATTGTGCAACGAAAGCAGCCGTTCGATCCTACGCAAGAACCTGGACGGCAGAACTTGCCCCAAAAGGCATCCGCGTCAACGTGGTTGCCCCCGGCCCTACCGATACGGAGATGATGGCTGCTGTTGCAGAAGACACCCGCGCGACAATTGTCGCTCCGATCCCGATGGGCCGAATGGCAAGGCCCTCAGAAGTCGCTGCCGCCGCCCTGTTCCTGTTGAGTGATGACGCAAGCTACATCGCTGGCGCCGAACTGTGCGTCGATGGCGGCTTGCGCCAGGTCTAACGGCCACAGAAACGATGGATCCGATCTTGCCAGGTCGGATCCATCAAAACGCGCCTGACGACAGGCCGGAGCGAGTGAACTGAATTCTGATGACGTCGTATGAGCGGGTCCGGCATCTGGTTGGAACGCTCACCCCGACGAGCCACCTCCGGGCACCGGACCCGAGTTCCGAGAACGAACGTCCCGCCGTGCCAAATTCTCTGTAGTCATGTGTATCTTAGGGCATCAATTGCCCGCCATTCACCTCTATGACCTGCCCGGTGATGTACCCGGACATAGCCTCTGAGGCGAGGAAGAGAAACGCGCCGACGCACTCCTCCGGCATCCCTTCACGTCCCATTGGGATGGTCATGCGTTGGGCGGCCATGACCTCAGCGGAGGTGTACCGGTCGTGAAACGGCGTCTGGATCAGTCCGGGCGCAACGGCGTTCACGCGGATTCCGTCTTTGACGAATTCCTTTGCCTGCCCTCGAGTTAAACTGCTGACGAAGGCTTTGGCCGCCGCGTAGAGCACGGCTCCGCCGCCGCCGCCATTTCTCGCCGCGATCGATGTCGTGTTGATGATGAACCCGCCCCCGGAAGCGACGAGATGGCGATGGGATGCAACACTTGCCTCCCACAGGGACTTTGCGTTCAGGTTCAAAACGCGATCGAAATGCTCAGCTGTGGCTTCCGTAGTTGGAATTCTCCCCAACATTCCTCCCGCGTTGTTGATGATCCCATCAAGCCCCCCGAGAAGACGCGATGCCTCGTCTACCACCTTCACGCCCATACCTGGAGCACCCAGGTCACCTTGAACGAGCACCGTATTTTTGGAATGCTGACCCTGAAGCGTGGTGGCGGCCTCGCGGCTTTCGTTGAAGTGAATGGCGACGCGAGCACCCTGCGCAGCCAACGCCATGACCACAGCAGCGCCAATCCCCGTCGATCCTCCGGTTACCAGAACACGCTTGCCTTTGAGATCGTCAAACACAAAACCATTGAACATGCTATTTCCTCCTCAAAGCTCTAACATATGTCTGCAATCACCTCGAAATCCATAGCTAGAGACATAATGGGTATATCGACCCCAATTATAACTTCCGGCCTTCTCACCCATGTGGGGCAAGTCAAGCAATCCGCCCGTCATTATCCGCCAGCCGATGAAAAGACGAAAACTAAGGACAAAGTTGCGCGCAACTCTGCCGGACACAGAACCTGAATTTAAAAATTAAATCAACGTCGTATCCACAGCGAAGCACTCAGCCTCATGCTTGTTACCCACACAATTGCGCGCTCGAAACCTGACTGTATTTATATATTTTTCGCTCAGATAATTACATTTTTTCGACAAAATCAAAAATATTACAAACTTAAACTTTCTCTCTTGCCAGACCCAAATTCCGGTGCAATCTTGAACAAAAGGCAAAAAGCCGCATCGATAAGAATATGGGAACGATACTATGCTGGGACCGTCAGGCCATCAGGATACCTTTGCCCGCGATAACCTTCCGCCCTTCGAAGAATGGCCGGATATCAAGCTCGATGGGTTCCAATACCCGGACTGGATGAATGCGGGCGTCGAGCTGACCGACCGTATGGTGGAGCGTGGTTTCGGCGACCGCACCGCCCTCATCGGCAATGGTAGGCGCCGCACCTACAAGGAGCTTTCCGACTGGACGAACCGCATCGCCCGGGCGCTGACGGAAGATTACGGTCTCAAGCCGGGCAACCGCGTTCTCATCCGTTCCGCCAACAACCCTGCCATGGTCGCCTGCTGGCTGGCCGCAACGAAAGCGGGCGCAGTCGTGGTCAACACCATGCCGATGCTGCGCGCCGGTGAACTGACGAAGATCATCGACAAGGCGGAAATCACCGTTGCGCTGTGCGATACGCGCCTGATGGATGAACTGGTGATGGCCGCAAAAGATAGCGACTATCTTGCGCAGGTGATCGGCTTCGACGGCACCGCAAACCACGATGCCGAGCTGGACAGGGCAGCGCTTAACAAGCCGGTTCAGTTCGATGCCGCGCAAACCGGCCGTGATGATGTCGCACTACTCGGTTTCACATCGGGCTCGACCGGTGTGCCCAAAGCGACGATGCATTTTCACCGTGATATTCTCATCATCGCCGATGCCTATGCCCGCGAAGTGCTCGATGTCAACGAAGACGATGTCTTCGTCGGCTCGCCGCCCCTCGCTTTCACCTTCGGCCTCGGCGGTCTGGCGGTCTTTCCCTTGCGCTTCGGAGCAAGTGCAGCGCTTCTTGAAAGCGCAACGCCGCCGAACATGATCGAGATCATCGAAACCTACAAGGCCACCATCTGCTTCACGGCGCCCACCGCATATCGCGCCATGCTGGCCGCGATGGATGAAGGTGCCGATCTGTCGTCGCTGCGCCTTGCGATTTCCGCAGGTGAAACGCTACCGGCACCCGTTTTCGAGGAATGGGTGAAAAAGACCGGAAAACCCATTCTGGATGGCATAGGCGGCACGGAAATGCTGCATATCTTCATTTCCAATCGCCCTGACGATTTCAAGCCCGGCTGCACCGGCAAGCCCCTTGCCGGTTATGAGGCGCTGGTCGTTGATGCCGACATGAAGGAAGTGCCGCGCGGCACGCCTGGCCATCTCGTGGTCAAAGGCCCCATCGGCTGCCGTTATCTTGCCGATGATCGTCAGCGCAAATTCGTTCGCAATGGCTGGAACCTGCCGGGCGATACCTTCGTGGAGGACGAAGACGGCTATTTCCACTTCGCCGCCCGTTCCGACGACATGATCGTGTCGGCTGGTTACAATATCGCCGGGCCTGAAGTCGAGGCAGCACTTTTGAAACATGAGGCTGTCAGGGAATGCGCCGTTATCGGCGCAGCTGACGATATCCGTGGCACGATCGTGGAAGCGCATATCGTGCTGGCACCCGGCTATGACGCCTGCGATGCGATGGCGAAGCTGCTGCAAAATCACGTCAAGGCGATGATTGCGCCCTACAAATATCCGCGCTCCATCATCTTCACCGATACGCTTCCAAAGACCGAGTCCGGCAAGATCCAGAGGTTCAGACTGAAACAGCGCGAGGCGGTATAACAGCGAACGCACATAAATCCGCGAGAGCGGTCATTGCAAGTCGTCATATGATTGTGGATGGTAACGTTTCGTCGGTCATGGGCTGATCGGAACAGAAAACAAAAATGGGGAACACGACATGAAAACAATACTCGCCACGACAACCCTCGCACTCAGCCTCTGCGCATCGAGCCTTGCCATGGCCGAGCCGCTGAAGATCGGCATGATCACGACCCTTTCGGGCGGTGGTGCTGGCCTTGGCGTCGATACGCGTGACGGCTTCATGCTGGCCATCAAGCAATCCGGCAACAAGGACATTACGGTCGTTACCGAAGACGACGCGCAAAAGCCGGAACTTGCGGTTCAGATCGCCGATAAGATGATCCAGAGCGACAATGTCGACGTGCTGACTGGCATCGTCTGGTCCAACCTGTTGATGGCAGTCGTGCCGGGCGCTGTTGCCCAGGGCAAGTTTTACGTTTCGACCAACGCGGCACCGGCGGCTTTGGCTGGCAAGGGTTGCAACAAGCTCTATTTCAACGCGGCCTATCAGAACGACAATCTTCATGAAGCCATGGGCGAATATGCCAACAAGGGTTTCAAGAAGATGTTCATCCTGGCGCCGAACTATCCTGCTGGCAAGGATTCGCTTGCCGGTTTCAAACGCTACTACAAGGGTGAGGTCGTTTCCGAGGTCTACACCAAGGTTGGTCAGACGGATTACGCCGCCGAGATCGCCCAGATGCGTGCATCCGGTGCCGATGGCATCTTCACCTTCCTTCCCGGCGGCATGGGCATTGCCTTCATGAAGCAGTTCGCGCAATCGGGTGTGAAGGTTCCGGTCATGGGTCCCGGCTTCTCCTTCAGCCAGGATGTTCTGCCCGCCATCGGCGATGCGGCACTTGGTGTCAAGGCGTCCGGCCAGTGGGCACCGGACTTCGACACGGATGTGAGCAAGAAATTCGTGGCCGACTTCCAGAAGGAATATAACCGCCTGCCATCGATCTATGCCGTGCAAGCCTATGATGCGGCCCAGTTGATCGTGTCAGCGGCTGCCAAGGCGAACGTCAAGGACGCAGATGCCTTCCGCGCCGAACTGCTGAAAGCAGACATCAAGTCGCCGCGCGGAAACTTCAAGTTCAATACCAACCAGCATCCGATTCAGGATCTCTACATCACGGAAGTCGTGAAGAAGGATGGTGTGCTGACCAACAAGACGGTCGAGAAGATTTTTGCCGATCACGGTGATGCCTATGCCAAAGATTGCAAGATCTAAGGCAGCAGCGTGACCATTGCACTTGCTATCGAACAGTTGCTGAACGGCATCCAGCTTGGCGTCATGTTGTTTCTCATGGCTGCCGGGCTGACGCTGATCTTCGGCGTCATGGGCCTCATCAACCTCGCTCATGGCTCTCTCTATATGGTCGGCGCATTTGCTTGCGCCACCGTCGCCGCCTGGACCGGCTCCTTCTGGCTCGGCCTCGTTGCCAGTCTCATCTGCGCCGCAGCAGCCGGGTCTATCGTCGAACTGACCGTCATCAGGCGGCTCTATGACCGGGATCATCTCGATCAGGTGCTGGCGACCTTCGCGCTCATTCTCATTTTTTCGGAAGGCACACGCTGGATGTTCGGCTCCTTCCCGCTCTACCTCGACATTCCGCCGCTGTTGCAGGGCGTCGTGAGCCTTCCGGGAGATGCGAGCTATCCCGTCTATCGGCTGGCGATCATCGCCGTTGGTGCGCTTGTGGCGCTGGGTCTTTATCTGCTTATCGGCAAGACGCGCCTTGGCATGCGCATTCGCGCAGGTGAAAGCGACCGCGAGATGATCGGGGCGCTGGGGGTCGATATCCGCACGCTCTACACATTGGTCTTCGCGCTGGGCTCGGCTCTTGCGGGGCTCGCGGGTGCGCTTGTCGGCGCTTTACAATCGGTGCAGGTCGGCATGGGCGAACCGGTCCTGATCCTCGCCTTCGTCGTCATCGTTATCGGCGGCATCGGTTCGATCAAGGGGGCGCTGTATGGCGCGCTTCTGGTGGGTGTCACCGATACGTTGGGACGCCTTCTGCTGCCGCAACTTCTCAGCCTCTTTGTCGATCCATCTCAGGCAGGCATGATCGGCGGCGCTGCGGCATCCATGCTGATCTATGTCGTCATGGCCATCATTCTGGCTGTTAAACCGCGCGGGCTCTTTCCGCCAGCCCATGCGTGAGGCCCGGAACTTGATGATGTCGATGACCCGCGAAAATACAGTCAATCTCGTCCTTGCCATTGCCTTGCTGGCGGCTCCGCTCGCTGCAAACGCGCTTGGCCAACCGTTCTACGTGACACTCGCCACCCGCATCGCCATTCTGGCGCTGGCAGCGCTCGGTCTCAATCTCGCGCTGGGACTTGGCGGTCTCGTCTCCTTTGGCCATGCGGCTTTCTTCGGCATCGGTGGATATGCTGCTGGCATTCTCGCCAGTCACGGCTTTTCCGGCGACCCCATGCTTTTCGGTTTGCCCGGTACGGTGCAGATGCCACTCATCTGGATCGTCGCGGTCTGTGCGGCGGGACTGGTGGCATTGCTCATCGGGTTGATCAGCCTTCGCACAGCCGGTGTTTACTTCATCATGATCACGCTGGCCTTTGCGCAGATGGTCTATTATTTCGCGATATCGTGGCCAGCCTATGGTGGAGAGGACGGCCTGTCCATTCTCGTGCGCAACCAGTTCCCCGGCATCAACACCATGAAGCCGCTCAGCTTCCTCCTCGTCAGTTACGTGGTCCTGATGGCTGGCATCGGCCTCTTCGCGCTCATTCGCGCCTCGCGTTTCGGCGCGGCCTTGCAGGCGGCGAGGCAAAACGAGACCCGCGTTGCAACCGTCGGCATTCATCCCTATCGCATCCGTCTCGTCGGCTTCGTCATCTCCGCCATGATCACTGCGCTGGCCGGTGCGCTCTATGCCGATCTCAACCGCTTCGTCAGTCCCTCCATGCTGTCATGGCATATGTCGGGCGAATTGATCGTGCTGATCATTCTGGGTGGTACGGGGCGTCTGTTCGGCCCTGTCGCGGGAGCGGCCCTTTTCGTGGCTTTCGAGTTCGCATTGGGGGGCCTGACCGAACGCTGGCAGTTCTTCCTCGGCCTCATCCTTCTTGGTGTCGTGCTTTTTGCCCGCGGCGGATTGCTGGGCCTTTTGGCCGGAAAGGCAAGACATGGCTGACGCTGTTCTCCAAATCGACAATCTCGTCAAGAGTTTCGGTGCGCTGCGCGCAACCGATGGCGTCACGCTCGATCTGCGCCCCGGTGAAATCCACGCGCTGATCGGCCCGAACGGTGCTGGCAAATCCACGCTGATTCATCAGATTTGCGGAACCCTGCGCCAGGATACGGGCACGATCCGCTTTGCGGGAGACGACATCGGCCACCTCGACACCGCCGAACGCGCGCGGCGCGGTCTGGGGCGCACATTTCAGGTGTCCTCGCTGGCACCGGAATTTTCCGCGCTGCGCAATGTGATGCTCGCCGTGCAGGCCAAACAGGGAACGAGTTTTCGCTTCTTCAAACCCGTTATGAAAGACAAGACGCTGGTCGATCCGGCGATGGCCATTCTGGAGCGTGTGGGACTTGCCGACCGCGCGCGTCTGCCAACCGCAGAGCTTTCCCATGGCGAACGGCGTCAACTGGAAATCGCCATGGCGCTGGCGCTCCAATCGAAAGCCTTCCTTCTCGATGAGCCCATGGCCGGGATGGGGCCGGAAGGGTCGAAAAAACTGACCGACTTCCTCGACACGTTGCGACAGGAAGCGCCGATCCTTCTGGTGGAGCATGACATGGATGCTGTCTTCGCACTTGCCGACCGGATATCCGTCCTCGTCTATGGCAAGGTCATCGCGACCGGCACCGTAGACGAAATCCGCAACGACCCCACCGTGCGCACCGCCTATCTGGGAGACCACGCATGATGCTCTTGGATATCAAGGATATCACCACCTATTACGGCGCCAGCCAGGCACTGTTCGGTGTGGAATTGACCATTGACGAAGGCGAGGTCGTGGCCCTGATGGGCCGCAATGGCATGGGCAAATCGACCACCATCAAGTCGATCTGCAATCTCATGCCACCCAAATCCGGCCACATCGTCTTCGGCGGTAAGAATACGCAAAGGCTGCCACCCTACAAGGTGGCAAGGCTCGGCGTCGGGCTGGTGCCGGAGGGACGGCGGTGTTTTCCAAACCTCTCCGTCCATGAAAATCTCGTGGCGGCGGCGAGGCCGGGGCCATGGACACTGGAGAAGGTCAACGCGCTGTTTCCACGTCTGGACGAACGCCGGGATCAGATGGCAAAATCCCTGTCCGGCGGCGAGCAGCAGATGCTGGCGATTGGCCGTGCGCTCATGACAAATCCGCGTCTTCTCATTCTCGATGAGGCGACGGAGGGTCTGGCCCCCGTCATTCGTCAGGATATATGGCGCGCTATCCGCCAGCTGAAGGCCGAGGGCCTTTCCATTCTTGTGGTCGACAAGACGCTGTCAGAGCTTCTGCCGGTCGCCGACCGTTGCGTCGTCATCGAGAACGGGCGGACCGTCTGGCAGGGCGTGAGTTCCGATCTGACTGCCGACATTCAGGACCGTTATCTCGGCATATGAAATCTCTCCCGTTTCCCTGACGGTCAGAACTGCCAGTTGGCGGGCACCCAGGCGTAGCCACCATCGGTCTTCAGCATTCGGCCAAGACCCGGAAATGGATAGTGGAAGCCGAGGACAGGCATACGCTCGGCGGCTGCCATATCGAAGATGCGCCGGCGAGAGGACAAGGCCGTCTCCTTGTCGCGGTCTGGGCCCGGAAGCCAGGCCCTGTCGATATTGACGACAGGGTGATAGGCAAGGTCTGCGGTCAGCAGTAACTGGTCGCTCCCGGAATGGACAAGGAAAGTGGCCATGCCCGGCGTGTGCCCGGATGCGACGACGGTCGTCAGGCCAGGGACGATCTCTGCACCTGCCTCATAAAGCTCGATATCGTTCATGAACGGCTCAAGGCTGTTCTTGATGTTTGCCGCAAAGCGCAGACGGAATTCCTCCGGCACCGGCATGTAGGAGAGATCCGGATCGGTACGGACGAAAAAGTCCCAGTCGGCCTTGGGAACGAAGACGGTGGCGCGGGGAAAGGCCTTGGCACCATCTGCAGTTATCAGGTTGCCAACGTGGTCCGGGTGGGTGTGCGAGATGACGATGGCGTCAATATCCGCAGGACCGAGGCCGATCGCCGCGAGGTTTTCAAAGATGCGACCGCCATTCGGGCCCATGGTCTTGCCAGCTCCAGCCTCGATCAATATCCGCCGTCCGCCGGTCTCGATCAGCAGCGTATTGAGGTTGAGCGTCATATGGTCGGTCGGCAGAAATGCCTGCCGCAGAACCTCCTGAAGCTCAGCCTCCGGCGCATCGCTAGCATAGACGCGGGGCGGACCACCTATCACGCCATCGCTCAAGACGGTTGCGCCGATCTCTCCCACGCGAAAGCGGTAATGACCAGAATTTCCGGTCATTGCGGCCGCGGTCTGGGCCTTGGCGCTGCCAGAGCCACCCAGGCTCGGAATGAGCATGCTTGATGCGCCCGCGACAGCGGACAGCATGATGGCGCGTCTGTTGAGGGTAAAGGCATTCATCGATTTCCCCTTTTGCGTTGGGCACTCTCTTGCTTCGTTCATTTCATGGGTCGAAGTGCCCGGCGAAGGAAGCAGATCGAGCAGCGTTAAGCTCTAGGGTAACGATGACACGGGTCGATTGCTCTGATAAGCTGCGCAAAGTTTATCGCCTTGATTAGAAAAACTTCTCAATGGACCCTATTCGCCTCGACAGCTTTGACGTGTTCGTGGCCATTGTGCGCTGTGGCGGCTTCCGCGCCGCCGCACTCGAACGAGGGGTCTCTTCATCGGCCTTGAGCCAATCGATGAACACGCTGGAAGAAGCTTTAGGTATCCGGCTTCTCAATCGAACGACAAGAAGCGTGTTTCCGACGGAGGCAGGACAGCGCCTTCTTGAACGTCTCGCACCTGCGTTGAGCGACATCAGAATCGCCATCGCAGAGGTTGATGAATTGCGTGACAGCCCATCTGGCACTCTCAGGATCAACGCGCCGGCACCAGCGGTCGATCATTTTCTCTGCCCCTTGGTATTCGACTTCATGGATCTCTATCGAGAGGTGAAGATCGAGATCATCAGTGATGCGGCCGTCATCGATATCGTGGAGCAAGGTTTCGATGCTGGCGTAAGGTTCGGCAAGCAGCTGGCACAGGACATGATTGCGCTGCCGCTGGGGCCCGCGCTACGTTATGCAATCATAGCTTCGCCTGATTATATCGGGAAATGCGGACAGCCGAAGACGCCGCACGAGCTTGTGGACCACGACTGTATAAGGCGTCGCTTCCCAGGCGGAACGCTTGTCACATGGGCGTTCGACGAAGGAGGCGAAGAGATCGAGGTTACTCCAACGGGCCGCCTGACGGTCAGCTCCGCGCACAACGAACTGCAAGCCGCACTGGCGGGCAGAGGAATTGCCCATGTGTTGGATGACTACGCAAAACCATATATCCAAAGCGGACAACTGGTGGAACTTCTCTCCGACTGGAGCCCCATTCTGCCGCACTGGTTCTTATACTACCCCAGCCGTCGCCTCCCGAGCGCCGCCATGCGCGCGTTTCTCGACTACATCAGGAGTTACGACTGGCAGGCCAAAGGTTCGTGATGGCCGCAGATGAGGAATTGAAAGCTCATCGGCACGGAGCGGAAACCTGTGCCGGGGGCTCGACATAGCCGGGCGAATGATGAGGTATACGACAACCGTCAACGAAATTTTCCGGCAGTCGGCATACCGACCTTCCTTAGTTTCTGGTCATGGTCCGAGACCTTCCGGAAAGAGGTCCGACCTCTGGCGTCTCATTTGACGCGCTGCCATTCTATCCTGATTTCAGTGCCTTCCGGCCTGCGGAATTGTTCGGTCATGCGGTCACCGTCAACGATCAGCCTCAGATCATCGCGTGTTCGTACACTGCCGACCCAGTTCGGAAAGGTCGCCCCGTCGACACGGTTTCCACTGAATTCTCCCTTCTCATCAACGGTATAGGTTCCAAAAAACCCAATATTGCGTGACATGGCCATGCGATTTTCATCATCGGTTCCCTCTCCGCGCGCATTGGAAGCGAACCGCGGGACGTCCGCGTCGGTGAGGACTTCGACGAAGCGCATATCGGGGGTGAAGACGAGAAGGCCGTTGGGGCTCTTTCCATAAGCGGCTATATTTTTTCCGCCGGGGTCAATCGTTGCCGACATCATCCGCCAGGTGCCGACGATCTGGTTTTCCGCGGTGGTCTGAGCGAGGGCAGAAGACGAGATGCTAAGGGCGAGTGCCAATATGATGGGCCGAATAGACATGTTGTTTCCTTTCCTGTTCATGCGGCCTGTGTTTCCAGACCCTTGCTGCGGTTCACAAATCCTGCCTGTCGGCGGAATACGCCACCTCCCGCTGCGCCTCAAGAGCGTCTAGGCGCGCGGAAAGCGCGTGTGAGATAGAGGAATAAGCCGTGCTACCCAAAGCCAGCCGCAACGGCGGCGTCTCGCTCTCGGCAGCTGCTATGCTTGCGGCTACCGTGCGCGCCGCATCTCCCTTAATCTCAAAGCTGCCCTCAGCAATCGCCCGGCGAACGGCCCCGGCAGGGGTCGTATCGTAGGCATCCATCGGTGTCGCAAAGACGAGATTGGCCCCGAAATTCGTGCCGGTCGGTCCCGGCTCGGCGATCATGAAGTCGATACCGAAAGGCTTCACCTCCTGCGCCGCGGCTTCTATGAAGCCCTCGATGCCCCACTTGGTTGCGTGATAGAGGCTGAAGCCCGGATAGGCGATCTGCCCTCCTTCGGACGACACCTGAACGATCTGCCCGCCGCCTTGCCTTCGAAGAAGAGGAAGTACTGCACGGATCAGACGGATGGATCCAACAAGGTTGGTGGCGATCTGCCGGTCGATCTCTTCAATCGTGAGCTCTTCCGCAGCACCGAACAGGCCATAGCCAGCGTTGCTGACGATCACGTCGATCCGGTCGTGACGCTCGAATGCGCCCTCGACAGCCGAGCTTATACTCTCCGGCTTGACCAGATCGAGCGGCACGACATCAAGGCGTTCGCCGAAAACCCGTTTGAGTTGTGTCAGCGCCTCCGGGCGGCGGATCGTTGCCACCACTTTGTGTCCCTGATCGAGCAGCTGTTGTGTCATCTCGAGACCTAGCCCCGAGGAAGCGCCGGTGATGAACCACGTCTTTGGCATGTGAACTCCTACTCTCTTCGTCCGCTAAATGTAAAACAACGACATTGGTGGTATAAGACCTCCAATTCTGTATGAGATGGTGAGGGTATTTCACGAATGGTGCGCCCCAGCTTAAACGATTT
This sequence comes from Rhizobium sp. Leaf262, assembly GCF_001422245.1. GTDB lineage: Bacteria > Pseudomonadota > Alphaproteobacteria > Rhizobiales > Rhizobiaceae > Agrobacterium. The sequence continues at coordinate 69,601 of NZ_LMMM01000006.1, read as the reverse complement.
CGCCGCCTTCGCGGCGGTTGCCAGACAGCAGAGCTTTCGCAGAGCGGCCGACATTATGGGCGTTTCGCGCTCTGCCCTCAGTCACGCAATCATCGGACTGGAATCAAAACTGGATGTGCGTCTCTTAAATCGGACAACACGCAGCGTGTCGCTCACCCAGGCCGGCGCTCGTCTGCTCGCACGCCTTGACCCAATCCTTCAGGAACTCGATCAAGCGCTCGATACCTTGTCGGAGGAGCGCGGCACCCCGAGCGGTCTACTGCGGATTAACGCAAACAAGAGCGGCGCGCGCATTCTCCTCGAAGAAGTCGTGCCGCGCTTTCTGGACCTCTATCCCGACGTCGAGCTTGATCTGGTTTCGGAAGGCCGGCTCGTCGATATCGTCGAACAGGGCTTCGATGCCGGAATACGCCTGCTGGAAGCCGTGCCGAAAGATATGGTCGCGGTGAAGTTCCGTGGCGACGTGCGTTTTATAGCTGTGGCGGCACCGTCCTATCTGGAGGGGAAGGCTAAACCGCAAACGCCCGAGGATCTTCATGCACATTGCTGCGTGCGCCAACGTTTGCCGAGCGGGAAGCGCTATCGCTGGGAGTTTTCCAAACGCGGCACCGAAGTCGCAATCGATGCGCCGGGCAACCTCACACTCGATGACAATGATCTTCTCGTGCAGGCGGCGGTGGACGGGCGCGGTATCGCCTATGTTCCCGATTACTTCGCTCAACCGTATCTCAGGTCCGGTCAGTTGGTGACCGTGCTGGATGACTGGTGCCCGCCGATACCGGGGCTGGCACTCTATTACCCTTACAGTCGACGCGTGCCGTCCCCATTGCGAGCTTTCATCGATCTGCTGCGAGAAGTGGACAGGATGAGATGAAGAAGCGACGGTAAACTGTCTCTGCGCTGTCAAATCAATCCAGCAAGACCGGCAGCATCCTACCGTTCTGAAACGTTTCGGCGCGGTGGATGACCATCGGCTTTCGATATTTGGTCGATCATTACCCCGCGCGAGATCTAGCCACAGGGGTTGCGTCGGTCGTCAGCCGGTATTCAGCCATTTCTTCGCGCGTAAGATAATAGAGCTGGTTGGGCGGGGTCTCCAGCGCATGGATCCACAAACCCGCGCCGATACCCATTTCATCGAGGTGTCGCGCGACGCGCGCGGTGATTTCCTGAGCGCTGGACATCGCCTCTTCCGCTGACGGTCGCTCAATGCTGCCATTGAATACCTGATGTACGCCCACCACGGCATCTTTTTCGGCCGATCGTGTCACGCCACCGGCAAAGACGATTGGACAAGAGGAAGCGCAAAGCGCCTTTTCCGCAACCTTCGTGGCTATTTTCTTCTCCCGGATCAGCTTGGATATCGTAATGGCGTCATCGACCGAACCTCCCGGCGAGTTCAAAGACACCAATTTAATATACTCGCCACGGGCCTCGAACTCGCTGGCAAAACGACCTGCTGCGCCGGGGTCGATAGTCCCTTCGGCAACGAGCACGCCACCCGAGACAAGATTGAATGTCATCGGCTTGCGCAAGACTTCCTGAGGGCTCGAAGGTTGGACTGGCGGCCCGCCAGGCGCTCCCGGCGCGGTCGTCGGTGGGAGAAAGGTGGGCACGTCCGGCAATGTTTCAAGACCCGGTCGCGCCGCTTCGGCCGTGCTGATCTCCCGGATATCGATCACAAGAAAGGCGGCGGCTGCCGCGAGCAGCACATAAAAGGCTCCGCGCATCAGCACCCCGTCGTCCATGCTGATCACGGCCTTGAGCGCGGATGCCGGTTTCATGTCGCCGGACCTTTGCGCGGCGTTTTGTTGAGACCGAGACTGGTGATGTTGTTGGCCTCCGTCTCGTCCTTCGCGTCTTCAGCTTCGGCAATGGCATTTTCCGTGGCCTGCACTTCCTTGGCTGACGTTGCTTCGGCGGCAATGGCCTTCTGCATCGCCAGCGTCTGCATCAGTTCTGCTACGGTAATCCGTTCGGCAAACGGCATGGTCTCTTCCTGCCGGCGGATTGCGCCATTCACCACGGCCAGAATGAACACCATGACACCTGGCAGCAGGTCGATGGAAATCGCCCCGGCCCATGCGGGAATGAAATCGGAAGCATAACGCAAAACGGCTTCCGCCGACGAAAGCGGCACGAAACGTCGCTCGGCTACGGGAGCACGCGAGAGGATTTCGTCGGCTGCGTCGGACAACACCTTGGATTGCGCCGCGACCGAACTGCGGATGGTTTCCATCACGCGGTCCTGACGACTGATCAGATCCTGTTCGCCGCCGTCGGGGATTGGAGCGATGAAGCCAAGAGAAAGATCGTCGGCCGCACGGCGGATGGAGGGAGCGATTGAGGTTTGCCCAAGCGAAGCAATGACGCCGGTAAGTGCTACGACCTCCGACGAGAACTTGTCTGCGCGTGGTTCGACAACGCCGGGTGCCGAAACGAGACCACGCATGGTCTCGAGGCGTTTCTGGCCTTCGTTGAACAGGCTGGTAACCTGCTCACGCGAGGCGTTGATGCCGTTTTCCAGTTCGTTCAGTTGCGACGACATCTGTGACAGCAGCGAGACGACGCTGCCGGAACCGGTGGTGCCGGTCAGCGCGCCCGACTGTCGTTCGGATGCGGCAAGTTGGGTGAAACGCTCCTTGGCACGTTGAATGTCCGGCAACAGGCTCTGTGCTGCCAGCGCATTTTGGTGCGCCTGATCCAGATCTTCCGTGTAATCCTCGACCGTTTCCGCAAGATGCTGTTCGAGTGCTGCCGATCCTGCGAGCGCGGCAGCATTCAACCAGCTCGACATGGCCAGGATCATCACGCAGCCCACGACCATCACCGCCAGCATGGCAGTGCGGCTGGAACGGCTGGTGACGTGCGGATAAAACCGCGCCATGTAGGACCAGAAGGCATAAATGCCAACGGATACAGAGGCCGAGTAGATGATGGCGGCAAAAAAGACTGCGGTCGGCGAGCCGTCAAGAATGCTGCGCACACCCAGATAGGTGTAGACGCCGGAAGCGAGTGCGAGAACGGCAAGGGCGAAACGTGTCATCGTTTCGACCGCCACCAGGCTTTCCTGCAAGCGATGCGATGCGCCAAGCGCCATGGGCGATCTCCGGAAAAGGAATGTATTCCTTAACACTGACTTAAAATTCGGCGAATTCAAGGCTGCTAAAATGCTAGACTTCCGCAGTGCACTGTGGCCGGTCAACTTTCGGTTATTCCTGCCCGAAACAGCGGCGTGTGTCTCTGAGTCGAAATAAATGCGGAGGTCCGAAATCTAGCCGCACGTCCTCAGTTGATGTTGAACTGCTGACGACTGGAACAGCATGTTTTCACGTAAAGCACATAGATGGGATCCCCTGCTGCCCATTTGGAGCCGGTTCTTTTTGGCGCGACCTAAGACAATGTCGGGCGACCTTCCGGAGCCGAATGCTTACGGCCTCGCCACGCGAATTGAACACTTTGATGCCGTTGAGGCCTTAAGGTTCGGCGCCGGGCGCGCCGTCGAGGCTGTGATTACTCGAGCCTCAAACTTTCATTTCGAACCAGACAGTCTCAAATAACATGTGCGACCTGAAGAGCAGTCAGAACTTCGCCTTTCAATTCTGCAAGGCGCAGAGCGTGACGGTCTCTTGGGCGGGGAACATCGACGTCGATGTCTTTCTGTATACCGCCATTTCTTGCGCCCATCATGTAAATCCTGTCACCGAGATAGAGCGCCTCGTCAATGTCGTGGGTGACAAGCAGAAACGATATGCCGCGCTGCTCCACCAGCTCGAGGATCAGGTCCTGCAGCTTCATGCGCGTGAACGCATCCACCGCGCTGAACGGTTCATCCAGCAGCAATATTCGAGGTTCGGTGTAGAGCGAGCGCGCAATCGCAACGCGCTGTGCCATGCCTCCGGAGAGCGCCTTCGGCAAAGTTGCCGCGTGCCCATCCAAGCCGACATCTTTGATCAGCCGGTTGACCTTGGCAACATCGAAGCGGCGACCATCTGCATAGCCTATGTTCTGCGCCACCGTTAGCCACGGCATCAACCGCGGTTCCTGAAACACAAAGGCGACGGGCGGAAACGACGGTCTGCCGAAATCCCCGACCACGTTGACCGAGACTTCACCGGCATATCGCTGGTCAAGCCCGGCGGCGATACGTAGAAGTGTACTCTTGCCACAGCCGCTTGGCCCGAGCAAAACGGCTGCTTCGCCATCTTCAAGGTGAAGACGAATATCATTTAGGACAATTGTGTTCCCGAAGGACTTTTCGCGCACATCGATGTCGAGAAGGCTCATGCGGCTTTCCCTCCAATCGATGTAGAATACGTATCGCGCCAGGACAGGCAACGATCTTCAACGAGTTTGAAGGCGCTATCGGAAATCTTGCCAAGTACGGCGAGGCAGATGATGGCGATCAGGACGAGATCTGGCCTCGACAACTCGCGCCCATCCGAGAGCATGTAGCCGATACCTTCCGATGCCGCGAGTAGCTCAGCCGCAACGACACTCAGCCAAGCAAGCGACAAACCGTAACGCAGACCGGTAAAGAGGTGTGGCAGGGAGGCCGGAATGAGAATGCGCCAAACAAGCGTGGGCAGCGATTGACCGTACATCTCACCCACCTCGACCAATTTACGATCAACATTTCGAATACCGGAGAAGAGGCTTAGATACACCGGAAAGAAAGCGCTTTTGGCGATCAGCACGATCTTGGATGTTTCGCCTATCCCGAACCAGATCATCAACAGCGGCACCCACGCAAGGCTTGGTACAGCGCGCAACGCCTGAAAGCTGGGCTCAAGATAGCGCTCAGCAGAGTACCACAGTCCGACGATCGATCCGACAATGACAGCAAGGAGCGAACCGGCAACAAAGCCAAAGAACACTCGCAAGCTACTGGCTGCAATATTTGTCCAGAGCGGTCCCTCAGCCAGATAGAGAAACGTGCTGTACAGATCCGAAGGTGGGGGCAACACATAAGGGCTGACCCACCCTAGACGAACAAAGAATTCCAGCATCAACAACGCACCAACCGGCACGATGGCGCCACGCAGATCGATCGACAGAAGCGTCCGTCCAAATCCCGAGACCACACTTAGAGGACTGGCTTTCTCCTTCCTCAAACTATCATCATGCCGAACCTCTTCGCTGGAAAGCGTCATGCCCCCACAGCCTTCTTCGCAGGCGCTGGATCGATGAGCTGCGAGAGAACGTCATCGACATTCACACCCGGACGCAACACCTCTGGCCCAAGAAGCGGGGTTGCGGTTTTGATGGAGGACAGCAGTTCGTCACCGGGAACGGGGTCCGTCCAACTGCGCCGCGCAATCGTCCGGCGGGTAACCTCGGCATCGCCGCCCGCCTGCGCCGTGACGAATGAGACGAACTCATCGTTGTTCTCACGTATCCACTTTTGCGTTTGCACCCAGACGCCAAGCAGGCGCTCGACGGCTTTCGGATGCTTTTCCAGAAACGCTTCGGATACGCTGAAGACGCTGCCTTCACGCCAGCTTGGATCACTAAAGATTGCGCGATTACCGGCGATTTCGGCCTGTGCGGTCTGTGGATCGATACCGACCCACGCATCCACCTGCCCCTGCTGAAGCGCCGTAAAGCCTTCAGGATGCTGCAGGTTGACGACCTTCAGGTCGTTGATCGTCAGATCGCTTTTGGCCAGAGCACGAACCAGCGTGAAATAGGGCGCCGTTCCCTTCGTCACCGCAATCGTCTTACCTTTCAGGTCAGCCACAGACTTCAACGGAGAATCTGCCTTGACCTGAATGATGGACGAACCACCCCAGCTCGCCACGTAAATGACCTTAAGCGGAACGCCATTCGCTCGCGAAAGAAATGCGGAGAGTGCGGCAGACCCAGCAAAATCCGTAGAGCCAACCTTCAGAAATTCGAGCGAATTGTTGCTCCCACGCGATTGCACCCAGGAAATCTTCGTCCCCACATCCTTGAATGCGTCTTCCAGCCACCCCTTGTTTTTGATCAAAAGCGTGTGGGAGGAATAATAGCCCCAGTCCAGCCGAAGCTCGGCAGGATAATCCGGAGTCTGCGAAAACGCATTTTTTGAAATGAACGCTGAAGACAGAGCGACGCCGATAGCGCCAAGTTTGAGAGCGCCACGGCGCGTGATATCAGAAGCCATTATCTACCCAATCCATTAACTTAGTGGATTATTGTAATCTGGCTGATGACGCGTGGTCGCGCAAAACTTTCTCGTATTAGAAGAGACGGTAGGAATTTCCTTTCTGGAAGTGGTCGAAGAGGGAACGGATCAGTCCCTATGTCTTGAGAGATCGTGTAGCCCTCGCGGCAGCCTGTTCATGCATTCGGTGCCATTTTGCGTGACGAGAAATTGATCCTCGATCATCAATGCCCCGAAATTCTGACCATAAAACGGAGCTTCTAGTGCAACCACCATGTCTGTTTCGATACGTTCTGAATTATTTGCGGAAAAGAACGGCCACTCCTCAATGCCTGCTCCCCCTCCTACGGAATGGCCGAAATGCCCGCGGTAGTATTCGCCAAAGCCATCACGCCTCATGGAGCGAAGCATCGCATCGTGAACCTTACCGAAAGTATGTCCCGGCTTGATCTGTTCAAGGCCTGCGTCGAAAGCGGCTTCCAACGCGTTGAAGATATCCTGCGCCAATTGCGACGCGCGACCAAATGTGAATGTGCGAGCACCATCGGAAGAATAGCCTTCGACAAGTGTCCCAACATCGGCCTTGATGAGCGCATCCGGTGTGATCTTGGCGTCACCGTCCGAAAGATTGGGGCCGACGGAAATAAAATCCCAATGCCCGCTCAGCGCGAAGCCGCCAGCCCTTGCAGTATCGTGCGCTCCCGCTTTCCAAGCCGTGGAAAGTTCGGCTACCGAGGCGTCTGGTCGAACAGCCTGCACCATGCGCTCAAGCCCACCCTCCGCAGCATGCGCAGCGCGCCTCAACCGTTCGATTTCAACGGAGGTTTTGACGGATCGTAGGCGTCGCAGCACTAGCGAGCCATCGACCCACTGGACGTCCGTGATCAACACCTTTAAGGCTTCAAAATCGGCCGCAGGCATAAATTCGAGATCAACGCCAATTCTGCCGCCCTTAAGGCCCCTGTCCTTCAGTAAATCGGATAAAAGGTGGAAACAGGCTGCACGATTAAAGGTCTCAGGTCTTGGACCCACGGCTGCGCTACGCCTATAGGCACTATCCACTCCCGCCACAGCATCCACTCCCGAAAGGTCAACAGCGTCGATCCAGATCCGATGGGTTCGTAGGTCGATATGCGAGGCCTTTTGTTGAACGATAGGCGCAGCATGATCGCTGACGATTGCTCCAAGCGGCAGATGAGCATCTCCGGGCACAAGCGCAATGGCAGCTCCTGCCCTACCCCACATGGTCGCTACGCCAGCGGGAGCGCCAATCGCATATTGAAATGCTTCGGGTTGAAAGAGAACCAGGGCATCAAGCCTCGCTTCCCTCATCAAGCGCTCCGCCCGTTTCCTGTCGATATTACTCACGTATGCTCTCCATGCCACCCGTCAATGGCTTAGCTTAGGAAAGAAAAAATCGCCAGAAAGGAACCAAGACTAAAAAGCCGCCGCTAGACCCTTGCTCGCCTTGGCGGTGTCATTGACGAAGACATGCGTTAGGATTTTCGATAACAACCGAACAATGGCCAGAAGGATTTGCGCCGCTTCGGGGCGGGACTTGATCCAACTCGCAATTTCCGATCGTCTCTCCTTTAATGGCAAGGATTGCGCAAGAAGACAGCCTCACCCCGCGAAACGACGTCTAGGTCAACTCGAACCGGATTTGCTGTGCGCCTTCCCAAAGCGTCTTGTTACCCAGAACCGCCAGATTTTCGAGGTTAGAGGTTATGGTAATGAAGTGATTGCCCGCAAGCTGACCCATTTTTGACGAGAAATCGACGCCGCCGTAAGCAATCAAAATTTCGGTCTCACTGATACCACCGGGGTAGAGGATGATATGACCGGGCGCCGGATGGCTGGTATGGTTTTCGTAGCCTACGCCAAAACTATAATCACCAAGTGGAATCCATACTCCCTCACCCGACCACCGAACATGGACGATTTGACCTTCGAAGGGCAGGTGTTCAATGAAAGCTTTGCAAGTTTGCGGCGCTTTTTCTGTTTCCAGCACTGCGTCGAACACGAAAGGGCCTGCGGTTATTTTCAGCTTCATAAATTCAGGTCTCCAGACTGGTTAAATCGATTTTGGGCCGCGGGTAAGTGCCGAACGGTAAGTGCCATCGCCCTTATTGCCAACAAGCTCACCGTCGCTCACCATCACGCGCCCGCCAAGAATGACAGTGGTTGGCCAGCCGTTTACGTCGATCCCCTCGTAGGGCGAATAGTCAGCGCCGTCGTGCAGGTCGGCATGACGTATCGTCCTGTTGATCGTTGGGTCCCATATGGCGATGTCGGCATCCGCCCCGATCGCGATGGTGCCCTTCTGGGGATATAGACCGTAGGTTTTGGCATGATTGGTGGCCGACAGAGCGACGAAGCGCGGCAAATCGATACGACCTTTCATAAACCCTTCAGAAAACAAGATTGGCAGACGGGTCTCAACGCCGGGAATTCCGTTCGGAATGTGACGGAAGCTTTCCAAGCCCTTGGGCGAACGTTTGCCGCGTTCGTCGTCGTAACGGAACGGGCAATGGTCCGATGAGAACAGATCGAAAATGCCCGTCTCGATGCCGCGCCAGCATTCTTCCTGCGCAGTCTTGTTGCGAGGCGGTGGCGAGCAAACGAATTTTGCACCTTCCCAGTCCATGCCATCGAGATCGTCAGCGGTGAGCACCAGGTATTGCGGGCAGGTTTCGCCAACAACCTTGATACCACGAGCCCTAGCTCTGGCAATTTCATCCATCGCTTCACCGTTCGAGACGTGGACGATGACGATAGGGACATCAACGATTTCGGCAAGCGTCAGAGCGCGATGCGTCGCCTCGCGTTCAACCGCCACTGGCCTCGTAGAGGCATGGGCGCGTGGCGCAACGTCACCGGCGGCTTCATGCCGGGAGATGAGAAAGCGGATGGCATCCTCGTTCTCGCAATGGACCATAACCGTCGCGCCGGTGGACCGCGCGACATCGAGTGTCTTCAAAATTTCTGCGTCGTTGAGCCGCAGCCCCTCGTAGGTCATGAACACCTTGAATGAGGAATATCCGTCGGCGGCCAACGCCGGTAGCTCCTGGCCCAGCAACGAATCCGTCGGATCACTGACGATCAGATGGAAGCTCACATCCGTGTAGCAATTGCCTTCCGCGAGCTTGTGATAGGCGTTCAGCGCCTCGCGCATCGGTTTGTCCTTCTCCTGCAGGCAGAAGGGCATAATCGTGGTGTTGCCGCCAAAGATCGCCGAACGGGTGCCGCTTTCGAAGTCATCCGCCATAACGATACCGTCGCCGGATGGCTGGGAGATGTGAACGTGGCTGTCGATGCCACCAGGCAGAACATATTTCCCACTGGCGTCTATCGTCCGAGCATCCCCATTGAGATCTTCACCAATCTGCACGATTTTGCCGGCAACAATCCCTATATCGGCTCTGAAGACGTCAGAGGCGGTCGCGATCGTGCCATTCTTTATGATTAGGTCAAACTTGGTCATTTCAAACTCTCAATGATGAAGAATTTTGCTGAGAAAGGCCTCAGTGCGGGGATTGTGGTGATTGCCGAAGAAGTCTTCCGTTGGACGATCCTCTACGATCTCGCCTTGGTCAATGAAGATCATGCGGGTAGCGACGCGACGGGCGAAACCCATTTCATGAGTAACAACCATCATCGTCATGCCTTCACCGGCAAGGCTGGTCATGACATCCAGCACTTCCGAGATCATTTCGGGATCGAGCGCCGATGTCGGCTCGTCGAACAACATGGCTTTCGGGTTCATGGCAAGCGCCCGGGCTATCGCCACCCGCTGCTGTTGGCCACCTGACAGCTGGCTCGGATATTTGTGAGCGTGCCCTGTCATCCCGACCCGATCCAAAAGATCCATGGCTCTTCTTTTTGCGATGCTTTCGCTGCGGTGAAGAACGATGCGCTGAGCCAGCATGATATTGGCTTCGATTGTCAGATGCGCGAAGAGTTCAAAATTCTGAAAGACCATGCCCACGCGCGAACGCAGGTCCGGAAGACTGGTGGCTGGATCATTGACCTCGATACCATCGACACGGATCGACCCTTGCTGGATCGGCTCCAACGCATTGACGCATTTGATCAGAGTCGACTTGCCTGAGCCGGACGGCCCGCAGACCACGACGACTTCGCCCTTGGAGACACTGGTCGAACAGTTCTTGAGAACGGCAAAATCGCCATAGTGTTTGCTGATGCCGGTGATCTCGATCATGATCGCCCCTCTTGAAAACGGTTGATGGAAAAGGCCGACAAATCCCGGCCTGGATCGCGGCCCAGTACGAGGTCGGCGGTAAGTTGGCCGATGAGAGGCCCGAGCGTATAGCCATTGGATGTAACCGCGTTGAAGAAACCGGGCATATCGGGATGCTCTCCGAGGATCGGCGCACCGTCGATATTGATGTTCATGGCAGCCCAACTGCGGATGACATGCAGTTTGCGCAGGCCCGGTACAACGTGTTGCGCTACCCAAAGATTGCCTTCCAGACTTGGAAACAGCGGTCGCGGATGGCTGTGAACCAGATCGAGTCCCGCAGTCCAACCGCCACCGATCAAAAAATTGCCGTTGGCGGCTTGCTTCAGCGTCAAGTGGCGATCGGCATGGGCAACCAGATGCGAAATCGTTGGTGCAGCGGCCTCGGTCACCACCATTTGCAACGGTGCCCCGAACACCGGAACGCCGAGGCCAATCATTGCACCGACGCGTGAGGCGAACGCGCCCGCAGCGTTCACGATCCGTCCTGCGCGCAAGGGACCGCGCGAGGTTTCAATCACGAACGCCGATCCATCACGGCGTATCGACAGCACTTCGGTACGGTCAAATACGCGAGCACCGGCTGCCAGAGCACCGTCATGCACATGTCGCGTCGCAACGAGCGGATTGATCTTACCTTCCATTGGACAATAGGAGGCACCGATCATCAACGGCGACAGAGCCGGCTCCAGCTTTCGCAGGTCGTCGCGGCCAATGACGTGGCACTCGATGCCATTTTGACGTTCGACCCGCGTCTTCTCCTCAAGGAAGCGTATATGCGCGTCGGTCTCGGCTACCATCAGGCCGCCTGTGATCTTCATCTCGAAATCACGGTCCAGCTTCTTTTCCAGCGTCTGCCAAAGCGTGATGGAATCTCGCTGCAGGGCAAGCGTTTTCGCTGCCGGTCCGCCGCCAGCTTCGGCGCGGACTCCATGATCAAACGACAATAACTGCGCATGCAGGCTACCAGCATTGCCGCCCGATGCCAGACCGCCAGGAAAGCCACGTTCCAGCACGACAACATCTTCGCCCGCTTCAGCCAGAAACAGCGCGCAGGACAGTCCTGCAATCCCTGCACCTATGACTACAATGGATGCTTCTTTCAGCGGCAGCGGTTCGGAATGAGGTAGCGGAGAACGCTCGGGAAGAAGCGCTCTTTTATGCCCTCCCCATTCGGGTTTCTCGACCGCAAGCGCAGCGAGTGGAATTGGCCGCAGCGGGATTTGCGGAGCGAGAAGCCCGTTGGTCTCGGTTGTCGGTTTGCCCGCCAGCGACGTCAAAGTACGTCCGCAGTAGCGGCTCTGGCAGCGTCCCATACCGGCACGCGTCAAACGTTTCAGCGTTGCGATATCCGTCGATCCGTGGACAACGGCCTGCCTGAGAGCACCGATTGAAACATTCTCGCAACGGCAGGCGAGAACAGAATTTTCTGGCTCCAACTTCGTTTCGGCTGGTGCAAACAATCGCCAGAGTGCCGCCTGAAACGTTTTTGCACGTGCCAGCTTCTTGTGCGTGGCGGTCTCAGGCATTGACTTCAGCCCGAGCTTTTCTGCAATCGCCAAACCGGCAAGCCTGCCTTCAGCCATCGCCAGGTGAGCACCACCGAAACGCACTGCTTCGCCGACGATGTGGATGTGATGAAGCGAACTTTCACCATCCTCAGCGCAGTTTGCTGTGAGCGTGCCATTTTCGGAAACACTGTGGGCGCAACCGAGCAGTCGCGACAACTCGTTGGAAGAGGCAAAATCGCCACCGAGCAGAACGGTATCGACCTTGATGCTCGTCTCGACACCAAAGCTCGAAAGCGTCACCGACTCTACTCGACCATTGCCGGTCATATCAGAGATTTGCGTATTCCAGGCGAGCTTGACACCCGCTCGTTCCAGCCTCGCGATTTCCTTCATGCCTTTCAGGGCAAGCACCGCATCATGCCGAAAAACGGCAAATGCTTCGGCTGGGCGGCTCCATGGTGCGCTGGCCTGTTCCGCGAGACACACGACCTCGCCGCCAGCCCTGACGATTTCGCTTGCGACTTGAAAATTGAGAGGACCGTTCCCGGCGACCAAAACGCGCTGGCCTGGAAGTGTGCCGTAGCTGCGCAGCAGAGTTTGCGCTGCACCCGCCGTCATGACACCCGGCAGTGTCCAGCCCTGAATGGCGGAAGGTCGCTCGAACGCACCCGTGCCGATGACCAGCATGGTGGGTCGGCAATAGAAAGCTCCTTCAGGGCCTAGACAGGAAATGATTGGTTTGCTGTCCTCACCGTGCGCTGCGCCCCAAACGGTCACACCCGAAAGGATGGTCACGCCGAGCGAACGTGCTTTTTCTATCAGCCTGGCACCATCTGAGGCCTGGCGATCCCCCTTCAGGGCCAGACTCGCGGACGCCGTGTTGGGCTGTTTGAAGAACTGGCCGCCGGATGTGTGTCGCTCATCAACGACAGTGACAGAGGCACCCGCTTCCGCCGCCGCAACCGCTGCGGCCAGACCACCCGGACCCGCTCCGACAACGAGCAGATCCATTTCCAACTCGGCAAGGCGAACAGGGATTGGTCTGAGGTCGGCAAGGTTATCAGAACAGATGTCCGGACGCATCTGCTGGCGATCGATGCGCATACCGTCCTTGACTGGCGTCATACAGGCCCGCTGGCTGGTGCGGTTATCAACCGTCACAAGGCAATCGTGGCAGACGCCCATACCGCAAAACAGGCCACGCTTCGCTCCGGCAGCATCCGTTGAGAAATCTGCGCGACCGAGCGCGGTGAGCGCAGCCGCGACCGAAAGGCCCGGATCGACGCGATGCGCAACGCCGTCGATATGGACGGTCAGTCTGACATCCTGAATGATCGATCCGGGCATATCTTTTGTCTCCGGTTCAGTTCTGGTGGAAACGCAGGCCGAAACGCTCGACCAAAGCCTTCATCGCGGCATCCTGTTCCACCGGCAATGGCAGGCGGGGCGGCAGTGGCGATCCTGCCGCAAATCCCATATGGTTTAGAAGCGCCTTGGAACCAGCAACATACGTCTGGCCCCCAACTGCCTGGATGATGGGAAGCCATTCGAGATAAAGCGCACGAGCTTCCTCGTATTTCTTCTCATCGGCCGCGAGCGTGAATATCCGCGACATCGCCGCTGGTGCTACGTTGGATGCAACGGCCACCCACCCCTGTGCGCCCATGACGAAAGATTCAAAGCCGAGAATGCCACCGAATGGGGTCATGTTGCTTCCAGCCAAACGAACAATGTCGCGAATGCGGGTAACTTCAAGCGTCGATTCCTTGACGTAATCGCACCCATCGATTTCGGCGATACGCGCCAAAAGCTCCGGTTTCATATCCACATTGGACGTTGCAGGGTTATTGTAGACCATGATTGGAATGGAAATCGAGCCTGCTATGGTTTGGTAATGCGTTACCAGCTCGTCATCGGTGGGTGTCGAATAGAAGGGGGGGATGATCATCACGCCATCCGCGCCCATTGCCTCGGCCTTGCAGCTCAAGCGAACGGCCTCGCGGGTATCTTCCGCGCCAGTCCCGATGAGCACCGGAACCCGTCCAGCGGCGGTTTGGATCACTGTGCGGGCAACATTGTCCCAATCCTCATCGGAGAGTGAAAGAAATTCACCTGTCGAACCGAGCGGGATCAACCCATGGACGCCCTCACGGATCTGCCAATCGGTAAAGGCGGCGAGCGCTGGCAAGTTGACCTTGCCGTCCGCATCGACGGGAGTAATCATCACGGTGAAGACACCACGAAACGTCTTTGGCATGCAGAAAGTCCTTTATGAGTATCAGCGTTTTTCCGTGAGCTGCATGGGTGCGGTAGACTGGCCGAAGCGTCTTTCGATGCGCCGCTGCACGAAGTCCCAGACAGTGGTCAGGAGAAGGTAGTAGATGGCGGCAACCGCAAAGAGTTCGAGTACCATGAACTTTTCCTGGATCAGCACCTGGGTGCGCCGCAGCAGCTCCTCCATTGAAATGACGGAAGTAACCGAGGTTGTCTTGAGCAGGCCGTTCACCGAGTTGCCAAGTGGTGGAATAATGACCTTGAAAGCCTGCGGCATAACGATGTAGCGCATGATTTGCCGGTCGGTCATGCCAAGGGCCTTTGCAGCACGCGCCTGCCCTTCAGGTACGGCTTCAATGCCGGAACGTATAATCTCCGCCAGATACGCCGCTTCATTCAAGGCGAGCCCGATCAATGCCGCCTCGACAACAGAAAACTTGATGCCGAGCTGGGGTAGTGCCGTGTAGATTACGATAAGCTGCACAAGTAGCGGCGTACCCCGGAACAGCCAGATGTAGAACCAGCCGATACATCTCATCAGCCTCAGCCTGGACCGACGCATTAGCGCGACGATAAAGCCGAGTAGCAGGCCGAACACGAGGGAGACGCATGTCAGCCAGATCGTGTTGACAACGCCTCCCAGAATAAATGGATTGACGAGGTAGTCGAAGAAGCCTGACCAGTTCCAGTACGACATCGTGGGACCTTTGTTGCTACGGAGATGCCGGACGAGCCGGCATCCATCAGAATGGTGACCCGTTCAGATCAGCGGTTGGGACCCTTTACCGAATAGTCGCCAGCAATCATCGGCAGGCCGTAGCTGTCGAAAAGCTTGCCGAGAGAGCCATCCGTCTTCATCTCTTTCAAGACGCTGGACACTGCGTCGGCAAGCGGTGCACTCTTGAAAGCAACGGCAACAGGTGCAGGATAGAGCCCACTGATGGCACGACGAAAATCGCCACGGCTATCGTATTCCTTCGCTACGCCATCGATTGAGACAACGCCCTCAACCTGACCAGCACGCAGCGCCTGAAATGCGAGGGCAAAATTGTCGAATGTCTGAATAATCAGACCCTTCTTACCAGCAGCCTTGAGTTCTGCATCAAGAGCCCGGGTCTTGGTTTCTTCAAAACCGCCGAGTTCAACACCGACCCGCAGACCATCAAGACTGTCCTTGTCCTTGACGGCAGTATTGCTTGTCGCGACTGAAACACTGATTGCCTGATCCTCATAGGGGATCATCTGCATGATGGCTGCACGTTCCTTGGTGAAGAAAATGCCTGTGTTGATCATATCCCATCGGCCAGCCTGAAGACCGGGAATCATCGCCGAAAATTCGATACGGACGTATTCCGGTTTGAGGCAAAGACGCTTGGCGATTTCCTTGCCAAGCTCGATGCGCATGCCCTTCAGCTCACCGGCGGAATCCACATACTGCAGCGGTGGCAAAGTCGGGTTGGTCGACATGGTTAGCGTCCCGGGCTTGACCAGCTCGGAATCGGCAATCTTAGGTGTGCAGTCCTGCGCGAACGCGGATGCTGCAGCGGACATCAACAATACGGATGCAATCGAGATGGTACGGAGTGACATGGGAACCCTCTGGTTTTTTCGATCTTCTTGCGGACCTGACCAATGATGCTTGCGATATCTGCATTCATCTGGTATACCAATTTCATACACAATCATTTGCCATATGCAACACCTTTCCGCTGAGGCTGCAAAAAATTGAAATGTCTGGATGATGGAATTGAACGGCGTGGATCAGTATGTCGAAAGCACGTTTTGACGCACGCGATCAAGATGCAGCACCATCGCCGCGCGAGCAGCTTCTGCGTCGCGATCAAGAAGCGCTTGCACGATTCCCTTATGATCGCTCAGGCCGGGTTTGCGTTGCGCAAGCTTACGCTGGCGCTCAAAGATCGTCGTATACCGTCGCATCTGCAACACCGTATCCGCCATGAAGGGATTGCCGCTGGCGTCTGCAATTCCCTGATGCAACGCATCATCGAAGGCCCAAACGAAATCAGGGTCTGGGTCGGGATCCGCCTCCATGGCGTCAAGCATCGCAACAAGTTCTGTGACGGTTTCAGCAGCTATACCCTTGCACGCCATTGCAGCAGCGCTTGGTTCAACGAGCATTCGCATGGCGACGCTGTTGAGGTAGTCGGCAAGGGTTACGATCCGCACAGTCAGGACGCCTTTGGCGTTGCGCACAAGAAGCCCCTGCCCCTCAAGCCGACCCAACGCATCGCGCATCGGCGAGCGCGAGACGCCGAGTCGCGCTGCGAGCCTTCGCTCCTGCACGACCGCGCCACCTGCCAGTTGCGCCGAAAGGATTTCCTTGAGCAACGCCTGATAGGTTTCATCAGCAAGACTTCTTTCGGCTGTGACCTTGGCATCCATCCTCTCGACTCCGCTGTATTTGACAACATCGCCCGGTATGAACCATGGCAGAACACAAGAAAAGCCTTTCTGGCCGTATCGCGCGAGAGTAGTGCAGTGGCGACTTGGAGACCGATACACATTGACACACGCAGACACTAATTCCGGTATCGGCAAAGCATCCAAGGAAGCTGGCCACAAGCTAGCTGCCTTGGCTTACAACGCCGTTTCAGACATGATCCGACACCGCCGTCTTGGGGGTGGACATGTCATCGTTGAAGCGCAGCTTGCGGAGATGCTTGGGGTGTCGCGCACGCCCCTGCGTGAAGCGCTACAGCGACTTGAGGGCGAAGGCCTGGTTCACAAGGGTGACGGGCGAAATTACGTGGTACGACACGTCGATATTGGCGAATACATCCAGAGCCTGAAACTGCGTCTTCTCATTGAACCACAGGCGGCAGTTCAGGCCATGTCCAGCATTCCCGGCCGCAAGCTCATAGAAGTCAGGCGTGAAATAGACGAACTGATGGGCGCCACGGCCTATCACACAGATGCACATTGGTTTTCAGATGACCACCTTCACAATCTTATCATCGACCACTGTGGCAATGAGGTAATGGCTGGCGTCTTGCGCAACCTGCGCGCTGCAACGCGGCTCTTCGAGATTGGCCAATTGAAAGACCGCCTGAAACCAGACTCTACCGAGCACCTCGTGATCATAGAAGCCTTGCAGCGAAATGATCCGGATGCCGTGTTTGAAGCAACAAAAGCGCACATTGAAAGTCTCATTGGATTTGCGCGAATGCATCTCATTACTAATGAGTGAGCCATCAACGGGCTCGCGCTCAATGCTGCATGATATCTTTTTGCGTTTGGTTCTTACGCGTGCCGACCGCCAGTCCGCGCTTCTCAAATCTAAAAACACTAAAATCAGGAATGACAGAACATGTTGACCATCAATCGACTTAGCATTGAAGATGCCCGCGTACTCATAGAAGGCGCTCGTGCCAAAGCTCACGAGATCGGCGTACCGATGTGCATCGCCATCACCGACGAGTCCGGACAGCTTATGGCATTTGAACGAATGGATGGCGGCAAGATCACAAGTACGATCATAGCGCAGGATAAAGCCTACATCGCCGCTGGAGCAAAACGGACCACAGAAAGCTATGGCGCGGCGAGCCAGCCAGGTAGCCCTGCATTTGGGATCAACTCAGCAATCGGCGGACGCTTGATGGTCGTCGGCGGCGGCTTGCCCGTGATCATCGGCGGTGAGGTCGTGGGCGCGATAGGCCTCAGCTCCGGAACGCCAGCACAAGATACTCAGTGCGCCCAAGCAGGGATTGAACACTTCATTTCGAGCGTTTCCAGCTGAAGGCGCCTGCTCAAATTTGGGGCTCTGCCGTGGAAGACCTCAGCGGTTAGCCTATTTTTTAATCTAAAATTATATTTGACTTTATTTTGTGCTAATCTTAAAAATTTCAACCAAATGGTAAAACCAGGGGAACGTTCATGAACAATAAAATCATCCTGAGCCGTCGCGGTGTGCTCGCGTCGGGACTGGCGCTCAGCGCCACCGCCTTCATACCTTCCGTGCGGGCAGCAGCGCCGATCAAAGTTGCGGGCATCCACGGATCACCTGTAGAAAATGCCTGGAATTCTGTCCTTCACAAAGCGTTGCAGGATGCGGCATCGGAAGGTGTCATTGAATATGTTTTCTCAGAAGGTGTCTCCGGGACGGACTACCCCCGGGCAATGCGCGAATATGCGGAACAGGGTGCCAAGCTGATTATCGGCGAGACGTTTCCGGTGGAAAAACAGGCGCGCGAAGTTGCAACGGATTATCCAGATACGGCCTTTGTCATGGGTTCCAGCGGCAAGGAAGCTGGCGACAATTTCGGCGTCTTCGGCACCTGGAATTTCGACGGAGCCTATCTTGCCGGAATGCTCGCCGGCAAAATGACGAAGTCGAATATCGTTGGCTCCGTGGGCGCAATGCCCATCCCGGAGGTCAACATGCTGATCAACGCCTTCGGCGAAGGCGTGAAGGCCGTCAACCCGGATGCGAAGCACATCGTTACTTTCATCGGCACTTTCTTTGATCCGCCGAAAGCCCGCGAGGCGGGGCTGGCTCAGATCGATTCCGGTGCAGACATTCTATTCGGAGAGCGGATCGGGACGGCGGATGCTGCGAAAGAACGCAAGATCAAGTCTGTCGGTTCGCTGATCGATTATACTCCGCGCTATCCGGACACGGTCTTCGCCAACGCGCTGTGGAACTTCCGTCCGATCCTCAATGCAGCCCTCGCAGACGTTGCTGCCGGAAAGGCGACCGGACGGGACTACACCGCTTACGGCCTGATGAAGGAAGGCGGCAGCGACATCGTTTATGTTAAGGGCACTGCACCGGCGGATGCGGAAGCTGCCATGGAAGCAAAGCGCGCAGAGATCAAATCCGGTGCGTTCATGGTTCCCAAAATCACGGACGAGCCAAAGTAAGCCTTGCCATGCAAGCCGATGCAACAGCGCTGTCCAAGGCAATTTCCTTTGGGCAGCTCACATCACTCGAGGCCATGCAGGCCTCGTTAGGTGCCGCCCGGACACACGAAAGTCTGGGCGCTATCGCCTACATGGACCCAGATAAAGGGCTCAAGGCTGCCGAGGCGATGGACGCGCTCCCAACCGACCAGCGTCTCGCCATGCCTTTTGCTGGCATACCCACGCTTGGCAAGGATCTTGGTGGACCCTTTGCCGGGTTCCCGATGGCGGCAGGTTCCCGTCTCATGAAGCGCCGTGGAGGATTGGTCGATTCCGATCTTGCCGAGCGCTTCCGGGCGGCGGGCTTTTGCCTTTTTGGTCTGTCCACCAGTCCAGAATTCGGCCTGTCTCTTGCCAGCGAGCCCGCCATCGGCCCGATCGCACGCAACCCCTTGGCACCGGATCTGTCTGCTGGCGGCTCTTCTGGCGGTGCTGCGGCGGCGGTCGCGGCAGGCATCGTCTCCATCGCTCACGCAACGGATGCAGGGGGCTCAATCCGCGTGCCAGCTGCCTGTTGCGGGCTTGTCGGGTTGAAACCAAGCCGTGGCGTCATGCCGGCAAGCCCACATTTTGACAATCATCTGGCCGGGATAGCAACCGAGCTTGCAGTTTGCCGGTCTGTCCGGGACACGGCTGCGGTGTTTTCAGCACTGGCTGGCGCGACACGCGGTCCGTTTCCACCCGTTTCCTTGCAGCCAAAGCACGGAACCAAGCTTCGTATCGGCGTGGTTTCCGACACCGGTTCGGACCTTCCGACCTCGGCAGAACGGTGTCTGGTGGTTGAAGACGCTGCCAAATACCTTGAAGCTGCCAGGCATGTGCTCGTCCCTGTTCCTTTTACGGCTATAGAAGCAATCGCCGCTACGAGCCGCCAATCCTTCATTGACATTGTCAGCATCAATCTTGCCGACACCATAACCCGTTTCGACCTCGATGTTTCGAAAACGGAACGCCTAACGCAAGCCGTCATCGAGCGCGGCCTGTCTCTCTCGGCGCGGGATGTCTGGCACAGCCTGAATGCCATGCTCATGGTTAGCCGTAATCTCTGGCGTCTGTTCGATGACATTGATTGCCTGCTCAGCCCCATATTGTCGTCTGCTCCCTTGCCAGTGGGCTCGTTCCCCAGCGACCATGGTGATACGGAGCTACATTTCCACCGGATGGCCGCTTTTGCGCCTTTGGCAGCGCTCGCCAACGCCTCCGGTTTTCCGGCCATAACCCTGCCGTTCGGATCGGACAGTGCCGGACTGCCGCTTCCCCTGCAGCTCATGGCGCCCATGGGCGCAGACCATGTGCTTTTGCAGCTTGCCGAACAACTGGAGCAGGATGGTCGCTGGCAGCACCATTTTCCCGTCGCAGGATTGCCCACATGACGACACCGGTTCTGGACATCATTGGCGTCAGCAAGACATTCGGCACGACACGTGCCAACGACAACATCTCGCTATCGCTCGCCAAGGGTGAGATCGTCGCCCTTCTAGGAGAAAATGGTGCGGGTAAAACGACGCTGATGAGCATTCTGTTCGGCCATTACGTGCCCGATAGTGGCCGGGTACTTGTGGATGGTCAGGAATTGCCGCAGGGCAAGCCGCGTGCTGCCATTCGTGCTGGCATCGGTATGGTGCATCAGCATTTTGCTCTGGCACCCAATCTCACCGTTCTGGAAAATGTGATGACTGGCACTGAAAGCCTTTGGTCATTGCGCTCGCGCCGAGCAGAGGCCCGGGCCAAACTACTGTCGATTTCCACCCGTTTCGGCCTCAAGGTGGACCCGGATGCACGGCTTGGCGATCTTTCAGTCGGTGAACAGCAACGCGTCGAAATTCTCAAAGCGCTGTACAATGACGCGCGTATCCTCGTTCTCGACGAGCCGACCGCCGTCTTAACACAGGCGGAGGCGCAAGGGCTTTTCACGACGCTGAAGGACATGGCCCGGCAAGGATTGTCACTGATATTCATCTCCCACAAACTGGATGAGGTCATGTCGACGGCAGATCGGATTGTGGTGCTGCGCGGCGGGCGGCATGTTGCCGAACGCAGGGTGTCTGAGACCAGCAAGGCCGAGCTTGCCGAATTGATGGTGGGACGCACCGTGACGCGACCGGTGCGTGATCCCTCCATGCCCGGAAACGTGGCGCTGGAGGCCGTGTCGATTACCGTTCGATCCGGCGGTGTAGACAGACTGAAATCAGTCGATTTCCGACTTCGCGCCGGTGAGGTGCTTGGCATTATTGGCGTCTCAGGCAATGGCCAGGCCACACTTGCTCGGTTGCTTTCCGGCACGCAAGCAAAAACCGGAGGCGATCTGCTGCTGTTCAACAAGGCGGTCGATAACCTATCGGTTGCCGATGTGGTGTCCTCGGGCATCGGTCGCATTCCGGAAGACCGGAACAAGGAAGGTGCCATTGGCGAAATGGCGATCTGGGAAAATACCATCCTGGAGAGATTGCCATCCTTTTCCAGAAGAGGAATGGTCCATCGGAAAAGCGCGATGGCCTTCGCACAAAGGATCATCGATCAGTTCGACGTTCGCGGCGGCTCTCCCGCAAGCCGTATCCGGCTTTTATCCGGCGGCAACATGCAAAAACTGATCCTCGGCCGAAACCTCATCGACAGACCACACATCCTGCTTGCAGCACAGCCCGCTCGTGGGCTGGATGAAGGTGCGGTCGCAGCTGTGCATGAACGCATTCTGG
This sequence comes from Rhizobium sp. Leaf262, assembly GCF_001422245.1. Classification (GTDB taxonomy): domain Bacteria; phylum Pseudomonadota; class Alphaproteobacteria; order Rhizobiales; family Rhizobiaceae; genus Agrobacterium. The sequence continues at coordinate 47,794 of NZ_LMMM01000006.1, read as the reverse complement.
AAGCGAGACGCCGGGGCACTGCGATTTTGTTGATTTCGGAAGATCTGGACGAGGTCATGGCGCTGTCTGACCGTATTCAGGCCATCGTCGGCGGGCGCTTGTCGCCACCCATCGATGTGGAACAGGCGACGTCTGGCAAGCTTGGTCTCATGATGGCCGGAGAATGGGACAAGGAGGACGCTCATGCGATTTGAGCGCCGAGAACACAGACCGGCAGCGCTTGTGATTGCAACCCCGGTGATCGCTATCGTCGTTGCATTGGGGATTGCGGGCGTGCTGATCGCTCTTGCCGGAGCGCCTGTCCTCGAGGCCTATGGGCGCATCCTGAAAGGCGCCTTCGGCTCCAGGCTGTCAGCCACCGAAACCCTGACCCGGGCAACACCTCTCATCCTCACCGGTCTTGCCGCCGCCGTCGCATTCCGTGCCAAGCTTTGGAACATAGGGGCAGAGGGACAGCTCTATATCGGCGCGATCACTGTTGCCTGGCTCAGCTCCCATTTTGTCGGCTCAATGCCGTCCGTCGTTCAGATTCCGATTCTGCTTGTTGCAGGTGCCGTCGGCGGCATGATCCTGCTGCTCGTGCCGCTGTGGCTGAGATTGCGCTTTGCTGTGGATGAGGTGGTGACGACGCTGCTGCTCAACTTCGTCGCCGTGCTTTTCGTCTCCATGCTGATCGATACGGTGTTGAAAGATCCGATGGCATTCGGCTGGCCTCAGTCTGAATCGGTGACTGATGCCGCCATGCTTCCCAAGCTGCTTGCCCGTTCGCGTCTGCATCTGGGGCTGGTCATCTCCATCCTGCTCGCCTTGCTTCTCGCCTTCGTGCAGTCCCGCACGGTTTTTGGCATACAGTCGCGTGCAGCGGGGCTCAATCCGCAGGCTGCGGTCTTTGCCGGTGTACCGCTCGGTCGCACGCTCGTTATCGTCGCTTGCATATCCGGTGGACTGGCAGGCCTTGCAGGCGCGGTGGAGGTCATGGGCGTGAAGGGCTATGTCACGACCGACCTGTCTCCGGGCTATGGATATTCGGGAATCGTCGTTGCCATGCTGGCCAATCTCAATCCGCTTGGTGTTGTGTTGGCAGGCCTTTTCACCGCCACCATGTTTGTTGGTGCGGACGGCATGAGCCGTAGCCTTGGTATTCCAAGCTACATTGCTGATGTGATCGTGGCATTGTCGCTGCTGACGATGCTGGTTGCCGTCTTTTTCACCCAGTACAGGATCCGCCGATGAGCGCCATTGTGGACATCTTAGCTTCCGCCGGGATGTGGGCAGCGGTTCTCAGAATCGCGACGCCTTTGATCTTGGGAACGCTGGGCGCGGTTTTGAGCGAGCGCACAGGCGTGCTCAACCTCGGCATTGAAGGCATCATGACGTTCGGCGCGATGATCGGCTGGCTTTCGGTTTACAACGGTGCCCATCTCTGGACGGGCTTTCTCATGGCTGGGCTTGCCGGAGCAGCGTTCGGAATGTTGCACGCGCTGCTGACCGTTACTCTGGGCCTGTCGCAACACGTATCGGGACTGGGGGTGACGCTGTTCGCATCCAGTTTCAGCTACTACGTATTTCGCCTCATGGTTCCGGTTGGCGGCACGCCGCCGACGATCACGCCGTTCCAGCCGGTTTCCATTCCGGGTCTGAGCGATCTGCCGTTCATTGGCCCCGCCGTTTTCGCGCAGACGCCACCAACCTATGCTGCGGTCGTTATCGCGCTGCTGTTTGCCTATGTGATATTTCGCACACCGCTTGGATTGGCGATCCGAATGACCGGTGAAAACCCGCATGCAGCCGAAGCACAGGGTATCAACCCCATGGCGGTGCGCTACGGAGCCGTGATTGCAGGAAGTGCTCTGATGGGCATGGCGGGCGCCTTTCTGACCTTATCCGCATTCAACAGCTTTTTCCCTACCATGGTGCAGGGACGCGGCTGGATCTGCATTGCGCTGGTGGTCTTTGCATCCTGGCGGCCGCAACGGGCATTGATCGGTGCGCTGCTCTTTGCGTTTTTCGATGCCTTTCAGCTTCGTCTTCAGACGGTGCTTGGCGGTGCAGTTCCCTATCAGATTTTCCTGATGATCCCTTATGTTCTGTCGATCGTGGCGCTTGCAGTGATGGCACGAAGCGCCCGTGTTCCACAGGCACTCATGCAACCCTATCGGCGCGGCGAACGCTGATCAAGAAAGGCCCGTTATGTTCGATATTATCATCCGCAATGCCAATCTGCCCGATGGACGCAGCGGCTTCGACATCGGGGCAAGAGATGGCAAGATCGCAGCTATCGAAAAGCGGATAGACGCTCAAGCGGCTGAAGAGATCGATGCAAGCGGCCGACTGGTCTCTCCGCCCTTCTGCGACCCACACTTCCACATGGACGCGACGCTTTCGCTCGGCATGCCGCGCATGAATGTTTCCGGCACCTTACTGGAGGGTATTGCGCTGTGGGGTGAGTTGCGTCCGACCCTGACCAAGGAGGCCCTTGTCGAGCGCGCGTTGCGCTATTGCGATCTGGCCGTTAGTCAGGGGCTGCTATTCATCCGCAGTCATGTGGATACGTCCGATCCGCGGCTTGTGACCGCAGAGGCGCTGATCGAGGTGCGCGAGCGCGTAGCACCATATATCACATTACAGCTCGTCGCCTTTCCTCAGGATGGCTATTACCGTGCCAAAGATGGTGAGGCATCGCTGGAACGCGCACTCGACATGGGCATCGATATCGTCGGGGGAATTCCGCATTTCGAACGCACCATGGACGATGGGCGACGTTCGCTCGAAGCGCTCTGCCGCATCGCCGCCGAACGCGGCCTTCCGGTCGATATTCACTGCGACGAGACCGACGACCCGATGTCGCGACATATCGAGACGCTCGCCAGTGAGACTGTGCGATACGGCCTTCAGGGCCGTGTCGCTGGCTCCCATCTCACCTCGATGCATTCGATGGACAATTACTACGTTTCCAAGCTCATTCCACTGATGGCAGAAGCTGAGATCAATGTGATCCCCAACCCGCTGATCAACATCATGCTCCAAGGCCGCCATGATACCTACCCGAAACGCCGAGGCATGACGCGCGTGCGAGAATTGATGGCCGCCGGTCTCAACGTCTCCTTCGGTCAAGATTGCACGATGGACCCGTGGTATTCGATGGGCTCGGCAGATATGCTGGAAGTTGGGCACATGGCCATCCACGTTGCCCAGATGGGTGGCATTGAGGATAAAAAGAGAATTTTCGAAGGTCTGACCGTCAACTCCGCGAAGACCATGGGGCTTGAGGGCTATGGATTGGATGTCGGATGCCACGCTGATCTCATCATCCTGCAAGCTGCCGATGTTACGGAAGCCTTGCGCTTGAAACCGACCCGCTTGTTCGTGCTCAAAAATGGCAAGGTGATCTCCCGAAGCGCGCCGAGGATCGGAGAATTGTTTATCGACGGTCGACCATCGAGTATCGACCCTGGTCGCGATTACGTGCCGAGTAGGATATGACGCTTTGCAGCCTAAGTTGGCGTGTTTATCGCCTTGATGGGGTGCAAATCGTCGACCACTACGCGGCACACGATTTTCCAATGACATCAATTCATTGAACGCAACCCCTGCCTGTATAGCTATTGACTTGGCTAGTGATACAAAGCCCCAACACTATATTGGGCAGAACCACGTCAAAACTGACGTCCTGAAAAACGAAAGGCAACGTTGAGTGTTATTTGCAATCTAATGATTAGCTTTATCCGAAGGCTTGACTGGCAAGTGCCCAGGTCTTTGGTTTCAAATTTTTCAGATCTTCGTCCCCCTGCATCCAGCGCCCGCCCAATGACATGGTCGTGACAGTATCGAAAACGGCAAGTCCCGAGTTGGCGAGATATTCCGGAAATGCGCACCGTTCTTCTCTGGTATCGAGGCGCAGGAACTGTCCCGCATGTTCCAATACATGCGGATGCGTGACAGCAATCGCGTCCGCTTCATTGATTGCGACGACAGGGCCGATCAATGCGCCGCGTCCGAAACGACGGCAGAGCGAGAAGGCTTCGATGCGTTGCCCGCGCACCAGCACCACCCCTTTGGAAACCGGCAGCAGCGATTTGAACAGCACGTTGCGACTGGCACCGAAAGCGGTCGCATCGAGCGCAAGAATTGCTTCGACATCGCCAGGTGTCAGTGCGCGTAGCGCAGCGCCACCCGTGAGTGGGGGATTGGCGACCGGTGTCGCCTCCCCCTGGCACTGGAATACGGTCTCTTCGATTTCAAATCCCATGGACTGATAGAGCCGTTTCGCTGCGCGCGTGGCGTTCAGTCCGAACTGTCGTTTGCCCGCCTGCTGCATTACATGCAGCATCATCCAGCTTCCTGCCCCTCTCGCCTGAAGACGAGGAGGCGTGATGACCATACCAATCGTGGAAAATGTCGGCCCGAAATCGAACCACATGGCCGAGCCCGCAAGACGACCGATGGAGTCGACTGCGACGACACCATTGCCGTTTTTCAAAAGCATCTGCCAGTCTTTGGGGCGATGAGGCCAGCCAACGCCAACGGACAATGCGTGCAGCTTTTCTATATCTGCGCTGGCAATATCTTCCAGCGTCAGTTCAAAGGCCTCAAGCTGTATGGTGCCGTTATGATCCACCGCGTCCCCTGTGCAGGTTCCGTACGCCATGGGCATTCCCTGCATGTCATGAATTCGGCTTCCAGAAATACGGCATCGACGCCAAATATTTCAGTCGAATCCGCCCGACTTTCAGCAGTATCCACTAAAGCTGCGATGCTTTCGAGTTTTTCTGGCCAATAAAGTCTCTAGTTTGTCGCGAACAGAGCGCGAGGCTGGCATGAGTGAATTCGATATACTGGAACGACTGGTGTCATTTCCTTCCGTGGTGGGGCAGCCCAATGCGACGATCGTGCAATGGATTGCCGATTACGCTCGCAGCCACGGTGCACAGGTCACCACCGCCCTAGGACCAGAAGGCGATCGCTCGAACCTGTTCGCCACCATCGGCCCCCGCGATGTGCCGGGTGTCATACTGTCCGGCCATATGGATGTTGTTCCAGCGAGTGAAACGGATTGGTCGAGCGACCCGTTTTCCCTGCGTGCCGATGGCGACAGACTCTATGGGCGCGGCACCAGCGATATGAAGGGCTTCCTCGCCTGCGCACTTACCGCCCTGCCGGAATTTGCGAAAATGCCGTTAAAGCGGCCCATCCATCTTGCCTTTTCCTATGATGAAGAAGCCGGTTGCAAAGGTGTGCCGCATCTCATCAAGCTCATTCCGACGCTGTGCGCGCTTCCAGATATGTGCGTCGTGGGTGAGCCAAGCGGCTTGCGTGCCATCCGCGCCCACAAAGGCAAGGCGGCGGCACGGATCACTGTCCGGGGTCGCCCCGGCCATTCCTCAAGGCCCGATCTTGGTCTGAATGCCATCCATGCGATGAGCGAGATGCTGACAAGCGCCGTGAACGCCGCCAATGCGTTGACGCATGGCCCTTTCGATAGCAATTTCGAACCACCTTACTCTTCGCTTCAAGTCGGCACGATCAAGGGCGGGCAAGCCGTCAACATCATTCCCGATCTCTGCGTCGTTGATATCGAGGCAAGGGCAATTTCCGGTGTCTCGCCCGCTAGCTTGCTCGAACCGCTTCGCAACGCGACAGCGGCGCTGCAAGCGAAGGGTTTCGACGTCAGCTTCGATACACTAAGCGAATACCCGGCCCTGTCTCTTGCCGCAGGTGCACCCCTCACCGCCCTCATGCGAGACCTGACCGGCACCGAGCTACTGGCTGCCGTCAGTTACGGCACCGAAGCGGGGCTTTATCAGGCCGCCGGTATCGACAGCATTATCTGCGGTCCCGGTGATATCGCACGCGCACACAAGGCAAACGAGTTCATTACCCGCGAGGAACTCTCCTCCTGCCACCGCATGCTGCTTGAGCTTGGAACGCGATTGAGCGCCTGATGCGGCCAAATCGGTCAGATGTGCTGCGATCCATCGCTGCTTCAGTGCATCCTGCCGTTTGAAATACGCCAACTTTGCGTGACTGAAAGACGAGGGCTGGCGCATGACATTTCTGTTCAATTCCGACGCAGCGCGCGCGAAAATCTTCGCCGAGCACTTTGCGCAGGAGCTGCCAGATGTGCCGTTTTCCTCCGATCCGGCATCCGTCGATCCTGAAAACGTGCGCTATCTCATCACCTGGACGGCCCCCGCCGACCTTGCGCGCTATAAAAATATGGAAATCCTGTTTTCCATCGGTGCCGGTATCGATCAGTTCGATACATCGTCCCTGCCCGCCCATGTCAAACTGGTGCGCATGGTGGAAGACGGCATCATCAGAATGATGCAGGAATATGTGACGCTCGGCGTTCTGGCGCTACACCGTCGCCTGCCAGATTATCTGGCACAGCAGGCGAAAGCTGAATGGAAAGCATTGCCGGTAAAACAGGCGCACGAGCGGCGCGTTGGCGTACTGGGTCTCGGCCATCTCGGCAAGGCGGTGCTGGAGCGGCTGAAACCCTTCGGCTTTCCGCTCTCTGGCTGGAGCCGCAGCGCACATACTATCGATGGCGTCATCTGCCACCACGGCGCAGATCAGCTCGATGCCTTTCTGGCACATACGGAGATCCTCATCTGCCTGCTGCCGCTGACGCCTGAAACGCGCGGATTTCTGAATGCCGAGCTCTTCGCAAAGCTGCCCGCTGGTGCGGCCCTTATCCAAGCCGGGCGTGGGCAGCAACTCGATCAATTCGCTTTGATAGATGCGCTCAACAGCGGTCATTTGTCCGGTGCTGTGCTTGATGTGACCGACCCGGAACCGCTGCCTGCGGACCATCCGCTGTGGCAGCATCCCGGCGTCATCATCACTCCGCACATCGCCTCCGTCACGCAGCCGGAAACGGCAGCAATGGCCGTTATCGACAATATTCGCCGCCACACAAACGGCCTCGACCCCATCGGCCTCATCGACCGCAGCCGCGGCTACTGAACAGCACAGAAAGGACATTCCATGTCACTCATCACCCGTATCGACACCAACCCGCAGACCACGCCGAAAGAGGCGCTGCCGACTCCGGAGCGGCTCATTTCCGGCAATCCATCCTTCAAGACATGGGCGCTGGACGATTGCCGCGATGGCACCGTTCACACCGGCATCTGGGAAGCCACGCCCGGCGAAACACACTCCATCAAAGGCACGACCTACGAATTCTGCCACATCATCTCCGGGGTTATCGAGCTGGAAGAAAAAGATGGCGAAACCGTCACTTACCGCACCGGCGACAGCTTCATGATGAAGCCCGGTTTCGTTGGCATCTGGCGCACCATCGAGACGGTTCGCAAGATTTACGTGACCGTGACGGACCCGGCGTAAGGGCAACAAGGCGATGACGCTCAGCTTCGATCCAGACACGATTTCACTGCCGCATTACCACTTCATTGGCGGTGAGAAGGTGAATGCCAGCGAGGGCATAGCCATGCGCCGACCTTCGGATGGCATGGCATTTGGCGATTGTCCGGTCGCCAGCGCCGATCTTGTGGATCAGGCCGTTCAGACCTCCAAAACGGCACTCAAAGCCAGCAACTGGGGCGGCGTGCGCCCGCGAGACCGTGTCAGCGCCATGCAACGCTGGGCGGATTTGATCGAACAGGACGCGGAATATCTCGCAAAGCTGGAGGCCGTGTCCTCCACCCGTCCCGTTGGGCATCTGGTGGCAGGCGATATCGCTGTAACCGCCGAACAAATCCGCTTCTTTGCCGAATTTGCGGACAAGGAAGGCAGCGATCTCGTTCCCACCTCCGACGCCAGCCTTGGCATGGTCATGACCGAACCTTATGGTGTCGTCGGTGCCATCACGCCGTGGAATTTTCCGCTGTCGATGGCAGGTTGGAAGCTCGGCCCGGCTCTTGCCGCAGGCAATGCCGTGGTGCTGAAACCATCCGAAATGACGCCGTTTTCGACATTGCGCATTGCCGAGCTTTCGGTCGAGGCCGGCATTCCCGCCGGGCTCATCAATATCGTTCTGGGCAATGGTATGGTCACCGGCAATGCGATTACCGGTCATGCGGATATTTCCAAGGTCAGCTTTACCGGCTCCACCGCCGCCGGTGCCGCCATCATGCAGAATGTCGCGCGAACCGGCATCAAGCCGATGACGCTGGAGCTTGGCGGCAAGAGCCCGCAAGTGGTCTTTGCAGATGCCGATATCGAGCGCACCGCCAAGGCCGTGGCGCAGAGCATCATCTCCAATGCGGGCCAGGCCTGTGTGGCAGGCTCGCGCCTCATCGTCGCCAAGGAGATTGCGGAGGAACTGATTGCTGCGATCACCGCCATCATGCGCCGTGTCGAAACCGGGCCGACATGGGATGAGAAAACCCAATACAGCCCGATCATTTCGCAAAAACAGATCGAACGCATCGACGCCATCGTGCGTGCCGCCATTGGTGCGGGTGCAGAGTGCCTGACGGGTGGGCAGATCATGGATCGCGACGGCTATTTCTACGCCCCGACTTTGCTGGGCAACGTTACACAGGATTCGCCTGCCGTAACGGAGGAAATCTTCGGACCGGTTCTGACGCTGCAAACGTTTCAGGATGAGGACGAGGCGCTCGCCCTGGCCGACCATCCGACATACGGTCTGGCAGCAGGCGTCTTCACGTGTGATCTTTCGCGGGCGATACGTGTGACGAGACGGTTGCAGGCGGGCACGATCTGGGTCAATCGTTATGGCCGCTCTCGCGATCATATTCTGCCGACCGGCGGCTACAAAAGCTCCGGCATCGGCAAGGATTTGGGGCGCGAGGCCTATATGGCGAACCGGAAGTCCAAAAGCGTTCTGATCGATCTCTAAGGCGGATATTGCATATGAAAAACCATTCCATCGCACTCATTCCCGGAGACGGCATCGGCACAGCCGTCATCGACGCCGCCTGGGCCGTGTTGCAGGCAGCGGCGAAAAAGCAGGGCAGTTTTACGCTGAGCGAGACGACATTTCCGTGGTCCTGCGCCTTCTACAAGGAAACCGGCGCGATGATGCCCGCCAATGGAATAGAAACCCTGCGCGGTTTCGATGCCATTCTATTGGGTGCCGTTGGTTGGCCAGCTGAGGTGCCGGATTCCGTTTCGCTGCATGGGTTGTTGCTGCCAATCCGCAAGGCCTTCGTGCAATATGCCAACATCCGCCCCCATCGCCTGTTGCCGGGTGTCGAAGGGCCATTGAAGAAGGACGCTTTCGATATTCTGTGCATCCGAGAGAATACCGAGGGGGAATATTCCGGTGCTGGTGGCCGGGTCCATGTCGGCACGCCGGATGAAGTGGCCGTCGAAACCTCGATCTTTACCCGCACAGGCGTGGAGCGCATCCTGCGCTTCGGCTTCGAGCAGGCACGCTCCCGTCGCAAGAAACTGGCGTCTATCACCAAGTCCAATGCCCAGAAATATTCTATGGTCTTTTGGGATGAAATGACGGCTAAAATTGCGACCGAATATCCGGACGTGGAGGTGACCAACTACCATATCGACGCCATGGCAGCGCGGATGGTCATGGCACCGGAAACACTGGATGTCGTCGTGGCCTCCAACCTCTTCGGCGACATTCTGACCGATCTGGGTGCTGCCATTCAGGGTGGGCTTGGCTTCGCAGCATCAGCCAACATCAACCCTGACAGGTCGGCGCCTTCGATGTTCGAGCCCGTGCATGGCTCGGCACCCGATATCGCCCATCTCGGCATTGCCAATCCCATCGCAGCCATATGGTCGGGCGCGATGATGCTCGATCACCTCGGCGAAAAACAAGCCGCCGCCGATATTATCTCGGCCATCGAGGCGGCCACCGCCAAGGGTGTTGGAACCGTGCCTGGCAAGGACAAAACCGACGTGATTACCGCCGCCGTGCTGAGTGCATTGGCTTAGAGGAGAAAATGGAATGAATGCTCTAAAAGATCAGGGCCTGTTTCAGCAGCAAGGTTTCATTGGCGGTAAATGGCTGAATGCAGGCTCGGGCAAGACAGTCGATGTCATCGATCCCGCCACGCAAAAGGTGCTGGGTACCGTGCCGGATATGGGCGGCGATGAGAGCCGCGCGGCCATCGATGCGGCAGCCAAGGCCTTCACACCGTGGAAGGCCAGAACCCATGCCGAGCGCGCAGCCCTTCTGGAAAAGTGGTACGCGCTGATGATCGAGCACGAGGACGACCTCGGGCTGCTGCTGACCATGGAACAGGGAAAGCCACTCAGCGAAGGCAAGGGTGAAATCCGCTATGGCGCATCCTTCGTCAAATGGTTTGCCGAGGAAGCCCGCCGCATCAACGGCCACACCATTCCATCCCCCACCACAGATCGTCGTATCGTGGTGTTGAAGGAAGCGGTGGGTGTCTGCGGTATCATCACGCCGTGGAACTTTCCCAATGCGATGATCACCCGCAAGGTGGCACCAGCTCTTGCCGCCGGATGCACCGTCGTCATCAAGCCCTCCGAATTCACGCCCTATTCTGCGCTGGCTCTGGGGGTGCTGGCAGAGCGGGCGGGCATTCCGGCAGGCGTCATCAACATTGTCACCGGCATGCCAACGGAAATCGGCAACGAGTTGCTGTCCAACGAAACGGTGCGCAAGATTTCCTTTACCGGCTCCACGCGCGTCGGCTCGTTGCTGATGCGAGGTGCCGCAGACAGCATCAAGCGCCTGAGCCTCGAGCTTGGCGGCAATGCGCCCTTCATCGTGTTCGACGATGCCGACATTGATCTCGCCGTCGAAGGTGCGATTGCGTCCAAATTCCGCAATGGCGGCCAGACCTGCGTCTGCTCCAACCGCATTCTGGTTCAGTCCGGCGTTTACGATGCCTTTGCCGCCAAACTATCGGCAAAGGTTTCCGCCATGACGGTCGGACCGGGCACGGAAGCTGGCGTCACAATCGGTCCAATGATCAACGCAGCCGCCATCGACAAGATCAACCGCCATGTCGAAGACGCACTCTCCAAGGGTGCCGAAATCCTGTCCAAGCGACCGACATTGCCTGCGGGCGATCAATTCACGGCACCCATCGTGCTGGGTGGTGCCACGACGGACATGCTGTTGGCCGGCGAGGAAACCTTCGGGCCTGTCGCCCCGCTCTTCCGCTTCGAGACGGAAGAAGAGGCGATTGCCATTGCCAACGGCACGCCCTTTGGCCTTGCGGCCTATTTCTACACGGAAAGCCTAAAGCGGTCCTGGCGCGTGGGGGAAGCCTTGGAGTTCGGCATGGTCGGGCTCAACACCGGTTCCGTTTCCATGGAAGTCGCACCCTTCGGCGGCGTCAAGCAATCCGGCCTTGGCCGTGAGGGAGCGCAATGCGGTATCGAGGAATATCTGGAGACCAAGGCCTTCCATATCGGCGGCCTGAACTGAAACGAAAAGGCCCGCTACGGCGGGCCTTTTACTTTTACTGAAACTTGTCGAGCATCTTGTAATAGAACCCCACCACAGGCAGGAACCAGGGCTTGCCGGAATAGCCAGGCACGGCATTCCAATCCAGACCTCTCAGCGGATTGCGATCCGGCTTCTCGAGCAGCTTATCGGCAATCAGCGTTCCCATATGGATCGACATCTGTGCGCCGTGGCCGGAATAGCCCATGGCAAAGTTCAGGCCTTCGACTTCGCCTGCGCGCGGGAAGCGGTCGCTGGTCATGCCCACGAGACCACCCCAGCAATAGTCGATATCGACACCACGCAACTGCGGGAACATCTCGGCCAGGCCGCTCCTCAGAATTTCACCGCTCTTGGCATCCGACCGCGCATCCGATGTTGCGGAAAAACGAGCTCGCCCGCCAAAGATCAGCCGGTTATCCGGCGAGAGCCGGAAGTAATTGCCGATATTCATGGAGGTGACGCAGGTGCGGTTGCCGGGCATGACGGAAGCGACTTCGGAATCGCTGAGCGGTCGTGTCGCCACGATAAAGCTGCCGACCGGAATGATGCGGCGTTTGAAATAATCGAACGGGCCAGACGTGTAGGCATTGGTGGCCACGACGACATTGCGCGCCTCGACAAAGCCGCGCGGCGTCGTCAGCCGATGAATGTCACCCTGTTCGCTGCGATCCGTGACCGGAGCCTTTTCGAAAATGGTTACGCCGTGACGCACGCAGGCTTGCGCGATGCCATGCACGAAACGGCCCATATGCATCATGCCGCTTTTCTTCGACAGCATCGCGCCATGGAAATCATCCGAACCGATTTCCGTCTTGAGATCAGCCTTGGAAAGAAGCGCGGTATCGGGATCAATCTCGCGATGGACGACCTCGAAATTCTTCGCAATCGCATCCATGTGGGCGGGCTTCGATGCCAGTTTCAGCTTGCCGGCACGGCGAAAGCTGCAATCGATGCCCTCTTCAGCGACAATGGCCTCGATCGTATCGACTGACGCGTCATAGGCGCGGTAGAGCGCGCTGGCACGCTCCACGCCCAAATGGTCCTTCGCCGAGATGAAGCTGTGGGCGATGCCGTTGTTCAGATGCCCGCCATTGCGGCCGGAGCCGCCAAAGCCGACATGCTGCGCCTCCAGCACCACCACTTTCGCGCCGCCCTTGGCCAGACTGCGCGCTGCGGACAGGCCGGTAAAGCCGCCGCCGATAATGGCGACATCGAAAGTACCTTCCACCTGTCCCGTTGCCGCAGAGGTAAAGACGGGGGCCGTGTCGTGCCAGTAGGATTTGAACTGCATCGTCCTCATTCCCCTTTGTTTACTGCGTTAAAGCCCGACGACGCCAGCGAGACCGGAGATATCCTTGATTTCCGTATAGCCGTAATAGGGATTGGCCGGTTCATGGCCTCTGTTAACCCAGACCTTGTTCTTGATGCCCAGATCATGCGCAGACATCAGATCGTAGCGGAACGATGAGGAGACGTGGAGAATGTCTTCCGGGTTGCAGCCCAGCATGTCGAACATATATTCGAACGCCTTGAAGCGCGGCTTATAGGCATTGGCCTGCTGCGCTGTGTAAACCGCATGGAAAGGTGCGCCCAGCTTTTCCACATTGTGCATGATCTGCTCGTTCATGGCGTTGGAGAGAATGACCAGCGGAATTTCCTTGGCGACCTTGGACAGACCGGCAGGCACATCCGCATGCGGACCCCAGCTCGGCACCTGCTCGTAAACGAAGCGGCCATCTTCATCCTTGAACGTCACACCATTCTTGCGGCAGGCGCGCTCCACGGCGTTGTGAACGACTTCATTATAGGGCTTCCAGTCTCCCAGAATTTCATCCAGCCGGTAGGCCGCAAAGTTCTTGATGAACTGCGCCATCTGCTGTGCATCCAGCCGGTCGCCATAAAGCGCCTGTGCCGCTTCCGCCATCTGGAAGTTGGTCAGCGTACCGTAGCAATCGAAGGTGATGTACTTTGGGCGAAACTGGGTCATGTCGTTCTGTCCTCTGGATTGGCCTTAGGGCTGCGCTGTTTATGACATCATAATAGTTGCCGGAATTCGGCTGCGGTCACCGCAATCACCCTGAAGCGAAGCAGATTGTTGCGTAAAGATGCGGCGCTTTGGCAGAGAGTTGCGCCAACCCGTCTTGCCAGGGCGATCCTCGGGACCATCCGCCATCGCCGCAGCATAAGATGCGGCAGCCCCCGCCACAGACAGCGCAAACTGATCGAACCGACGCTGAGGTCAGGACGATCTTCTTTGCACCAAAGGCTATCAATGAAGAAAGCAAACATGCCGCGAGGGAATACGCCATGCTGGCGAACCAGATCGATCTCGTTGAATTCACGCCCGACCATCTGGAGGGTGCACTGGCGCTCTCGCAACAAGCGCAATGGCCGCACCGGATCGAAGACTGGGCCATGGGTCTTGCGCTCAGCAAAGGCGTCGCTGCCGTGCACCAGGGCCGTGTTCTCGGAACAGCCATGGCCACGCTCTATGGCGATGATGTCGCGACCATCAACATGGTCATTGTCGATGAAACCATGCGTGGGCTTGGCATCGGCAAGCGCCTGATGGATTTTGCGCTGAACGCAGCAAGTGGGCGCGAATGCAGGCTAGTTGCCACGCAGGACGGATTGCCGCTCTATGAAAAGCTTGGTTTTCGCGAGACCCACCGCATCGTCCAGCATCAGGGACAGGTCTCCTCCATTCAGCCAGGTGAAGGTGTGGAGTGGGCTGGCACGCAGGATATGACGGAATGCCTGAGCCTTGATCGCGCGGCCTGCGGCATGGATCGCCGCAATCTGCTTGGCTACCTTGCCGAACATGGCCGTCTTGCCGTCATTCGTCGTGATGGCCGAATTTTCGGCTTCGGTGCTATTCGCCACTTCGGGCGGGGTGAGGTCGCCGGGCCTGTCGTGGCAGAAAATGCTGACGATGCGAAAATGCTGCTTTCCTTTCTGTTTGCCGGAAAGGACGGGCGTTTTCTCCGTGTCGATACAAGCGAACAAACCGGCCTTGCGCCGTGGTTGACGGGCCTTGGTCTGTCCCATGTCGGCGGCGGTATTGCCATGGTGCGGGATGCTAAGCCGCGCGAAAACACCAAGTTTCAAACATTTGCATTGGCCAGTCAGGCCCTCGGTTGATCACGGAGATCGTTATGCTCAGCAATTCCCTTATCGAACTCGACCGCGCCCATCTGGTCCACCCCGTTGCCTCCTACAGAGGCCATGAAAAGCTCGGCGTCCGGGTGCTGAAATCCGCCAAAGGGGCCACCGTGACCGACATGAGCGGCCATCAGATGATCGACGGCTTCGCCGGTCTGTGGTGCGTGAATGCTGGCTACGGCCATGAAAGCATCGTTGAAGCCGCCGCAAAACAGATGCGCGAGCTGCCCTATGCGACGGGCTATTTCAGCCTCGGTTCGGAAGCCGCGATCCGTCTGGCATCGGAACTGGCCGATCGTTCGCCGGGCGATCTCAACCACATCTATTTCACGCTGGGCGGTTCTGATGCCGTCGATAGCACCGTGCGCTTCATCCGCTATTACTACCACTCTCTCGGAACACCGCAGAAGGACCAGTTCATCTCGCTGGAGCAGGGCTATCACGGTTCCAGCACGGTCGGTGCTGGCCTGACGGCGCTTCCGATATTTCATGCGGGCTTTGGCCTGCCGTTCGATTGGCAGCACAAAATTCCGTCGCACTATGCCTATCGCAACCCCGTCGGCACTGACCCGCAGGCCATTATCGCCTCTTCCATTGCAGCGTTACGGGCAAAGATCGAAGAGATTGGGGCTGAGCGTGTCGCCGCATTCTATGTCGAGCCGATTCAAGGCTCGGGCGGCGTGCTGGTGCCACCGCAGGGCTGGCTGAAGGCCATGCACGAGGTCTGCAAAGAGTATGATGTGCTGTTGGTTGCCGATGAGGTCATCACCGGCTTTGGCCGAACCGGCCCGCTGTTTGCCTGTTCGGAAGATGATGTGATACCGGATTTCATGACCACGGCCAAAGGCCTGACCTCCGGTTACGTGCCGATGGGTGCTGTGTTCATGTCCGACAGGGTGTATAATGTCATTGCCGATGGTGCCGGTGCTGCTGCTATCGGCCACGGCTACACCTATTCGGCCCATCCCGTCAGTGCTGCTGTGGGGTTGGAGGTGCTCAGACTGTATGAAAACGGGCTATTTGAAAACGGCGTCAAGGCGGGTGCGCGGTTGATGGCCGGACTTCATAGCCTTGCGGACCATCCATTGGTCGGCGATGTGCGCGGTCGCGGCATGCTGGCGGCCATCGAGCTGGTGACGGACAAGCAGAAGAAGACGCCTTTGCCCGCTGCTGCCGACCCATCGCGCCGCATTTTCGACCGCGCCTGGGACAATGGCCTCGTCATTCGCGCCTTCGGAAACGGTGTTCTTGGCTACGCGCCGCCACTGTGCTGCACAGAAAGCGAGATCGACGCCATCATAGAGCGTACGCGCATGACGCTGGATCAGACGCTGGAAGACCCGGATGTGCGCGCCGCCATGGCTTGATGGGGCTGCGCTGGAAATACCGCTTTGACGGCATATTCAGAATATTGTGCCGCAGGGGTCCGGTCTTTCAGCGAATCCCGCGATCAATTGTTGCGATGATAAACGGAAAGAAGGCGGGAATAGCGCAAAAAGCCACCGCCCAAGCCGGGAACAGAGCGATTACGGATCCAAACTGACAGCATAGAATTCTGCGACGATATCAAGACCCATCCGCGATCCGCTTGCAAAACAGGAGCATGACATTGCCGAAGAGTTTAGCAGACTTCAAATATCTGAGCTTCGACGTGGTCGGAACGCTGATCGATTTTGAAAGCGGCCTAACGACATGCCTGAAGCAGATTGGTGAAGAACACGGCGTCACTGTTGATACCGAGACTGCTCTGACGCTCTACCGCAAAGCCCGGTACCTACCGGATGTCGGCCTGTTCCCGGTTGATCTCGTTCGGGTTTACCTGGTGATCGCGCCCGACCTTGGTCTGCCTGCCGAGCGCGCTCTGGGTGAACGGCTTCGCGATTCCGCAAAAAGCTGGAAGGCTTTTCCCGATAGCGCTCACGCACTCGCGCGACTTGCCAAGCGCTACAAGCTGATTGCCATGACGAATGCCCAGCGCTGGGCTTTCGAATGTTTTTCTGAAGAGCTCGGAAATCCGTTCTACCAGGGCTTCACGGCTGACGACACCGGCACGGAAAAGCCCGACCCTGCCTTTTTCGACTATGTCTTTGAGTTCGTTCAATCCGAAGGCCACAGCAAGGACGATATTCTGCACGTTGCCCAGAGCCAGTACCACGACATCGGGATTTCCCGAAAGCTGGGCATGACGAATTGCTGGATCGAAAGACGCCACGCGCAGAAGGGCTACGGCGGAACCATCGAGCCGGAAAACTTTACCAAACCGGATTTCCATTTCACCTCCATGGCAGCACTCGCCGATGCCG
This sequence comes from Rhizobium sp. Leaf262, assembly GCF_001422245.1. Lineage (GTDB taxonomy): Bacteria > Pseudomonadota > Alphaproteobacteria > Rhizobiales > Rhizobiaceae > Agrobacterium. The sequence goes on along the minus strand of NZ_LMMM01000006.1, from coordinate 30,946 downwards.
TCGAGGAGAAAGCCAACGCCTGACACTGCCCTCCATGGGTAAAAGCGGCGCGCATAAGCCGTTCGACCCGCATGAATTTAACAAAAGGGGAATGAACATGACCGATAAAACACTCATCAACTGGACTTCCGCTGACGATGCGATGGTTGAAAATGCCATTCGCCGTGGCGCGAGCCGTCGCGATCTTCTCAAGATGCTGATGGCGGGTGGCGTTGCCATGACCGCTGGCTCCGCCATTCTCGGACGCGCGGGACAGGCCTTGGCTGCTGCTCCTGTTTCCGGCGGCGCGCTGAAGGCGGCTGGCTGGTCGTCGTCAACCGCAGACACGCTCGATCCGGCCAAGGCATCGCTTTCCACCGACTACGTTCGCTGCTGCGCCTTCTACAACCGCCTGTCGACTATCGATCAGGCCGGTATGACGCAGATGGAACTGGCCGAAAGCATCGACAGCAAGGACGCCAAGGTCTGGACCGTCAAACTGCGCAAGGGCGTGTCCTTCCACAACGGTAAGTCGCTGACCTCGGCAGACGTCGTCTATTCTCTCAAGCGCCACCTTGACCCTGCCGTCGGCTCCAAGGTCAACTCCATTGCCAAGCAGATGACCGGCTTCAAGGCCGTCGATGATCTGACCGTCGAAATCACGCTTGAAAATCCCAACGCCGATTTGCCAACGATCCTTGCGCTGCATCACTTCATGATCGTAGCCGACGGCACCACGGATTTCGCGAAGGCCAACGGCACCGGCGCGTTCGTCTGCGAAGTGTTCGAACCCGGCGTCCGCTCCGTAGCCACGAAGAACAAAAACTACTGGAAATCCGAGGGACCATATCTCGATTCCTTCGAGTTCTTCGCGATCTCTGATGACACGGCTCGCGTCAACGCCCTTCTGTCAGGCGACATCCAGCTCGCGGCAGCCGTCAACCCCCGTGCCATTCGTCTGATGGAAGGTCAGTCGAACGTCGTCATTTCCAAGACGACGTCCGGCAACTACACCAATCTGAACATGCGTCTCGATATGGCACCAGGCAACAAGGCCGATTTCGTGCAGGGCATGAAATATCTGGTCAACCGCGAACAGATCCAGAAGTCCGTGCTGCGTGGCTTGGCCGAGATCGGCAACGACCAGCCGGTTTCGCCCGCCAATATGTATCACAACAAGGATTTGAAGCCGAAAGCCTTCGATCCTGACAAGGCTAAGTTCCATTTCGAGAAGTCCGGCCTTATGGGTCAGTCAATTCCGATCGTCGCTTCGGAGGCCGCAGCATCCTCCATCGACATGGCCATGGTGGTTCAGGCGGCAGGTGCACAGCTTGGCATGAAATTCGATGTCCAGCGCGTTCCTTCTGATGGCTACTGGTCGAATTACTGGCTGAAAGCGCCCATGCATTTTGGCAATATCAACCCGCGCCCCACACCGGATATTCTTTTCTCCCTCCTCTACGCCTCCAACGCGCCATGGAACGAAAGCCAGTACAAGTCGGAGAAGTTCGACAAGATGCTGGTCGAAGCGCGCGGCTTGCTCGACATCGAAAAGCGCAAGGCGATCTACAACGACATGCAGGTGATGATCGCGGAAGAAGCAGGCACGATCATCCCGGTCTATATTTCCAATGTCGACGGCATATCGTCCAAGCTTAAAGGCCTCAAACCCAGCCCGCTTGGCGGCATGATGGGTTATGCCTTTGCGGAACATGTCTGGCTGGAGGCCTGATCCGGGCGCGTTGCCTGCCGCAGAGTGCGGTGGGCAGATGTCCCGTTTCTCCCACGCATTGCTATCCACGGCCTTTGGCTGGACAATGCGATGTGTGGGAGCAGTGATCCTGTCCGAAAGAGAGGGCGCATGAACAAACATGTCCTTGCACTTGTGGTGAATCGGCTTTTCATCGCAATTATCACATTGTTGATCGTCTCCTTTACGGTGTTTTTCGCAACCGAGATGTTGCCTGGCGATGTCGCGCAGATATTGCTGGGGCAATCCGCAACGCCCGAGGCTGTCGCTGGTCTTCGCACGGCCATGCATCTGGATGACCCTGCTATCCTGCGGTTCCTGCGCTGGCTGGGCGGTCTTGCCATGGGTGATCTCGGCAAGTCCTATGCGAACAACATGGCCATTGCCGATCTCATCGGTGGGCGTCTGGCAAACACCTTGAAACTGGCCACCGTCACCGCGCTGTTTTCCATCCCCATTGCGCTGACGCTGGGCATCACCGCCGCTATCATGCGCGGTACCGTCTATGACCGCATCGTAACGACCGTCACCATCGCCGTGATTTCGGTGCCCGAATTCATGGTCGCCACCTCTGCCGTGCTGATCTTTGCGGTCTACCTGAAGTGGCTACCCGCCCTTGCCTTTGCCAACGAGGTCCATTCCCTTGGAGAGTTGCTAAGGGTCTTTGCGATGCCGGTGATCACTTTGAGCTTTGTCATCTCAGCGCAGATGATCCGCATGACACGCGCCGCCGTGATTGAAACGCTCGATACGCCCTATGTGGAAATGGCACTGCTGAAAGGCGCTTCGCGTTCGCGCATGGTGCTGCGGCACGCATTGCCCAACGCACTTGGCCCTATAGTCAATGCTGTCGCGCTCTCTGTGTCCTACCTGCTCGGCGGCGTCATCATTGTCGAGACCATCTTCAACTATCCCGGCATTGCCAAATTGATGGTGGACGCCGTTTCTACCCGCGACCTGCCCCTCATCCAGACATGCTCGATGGTTTTCTGCGTCGGTTATCTCGTATTGATCACCATTGCCGATATCATTGCCATCGTCGCCAATCCGAGGCTTCGTTGATCATGGCCCGTATCGCTCTTTCTCCCAGACGCTTCGGTTATCGTTTCAATGCCATCGGCATCGCAGCACTGACGGTTATTCTTCTCTGGGCGCTGATTGCAATCTTCGCGCCACTGCTCATTCCCTATCCAGTCGGTGATATCGTTGATTTCGATTATTTCGGCCCGATGTCTGAAAAGTTCATCATGGGTACGGACTATCTCGGCCGGGATGTCTTCTCGCGTATCCTGATGGGCGCGCGTTACACGGTTGGAATTTCGCTCGCTTCCGTGGCCATCGCCTGCTTTGCCGGTGTGACGCTCGGCATGTGCGCGGCGGTTGCGGGTGGATGGTTCGACCAGTGCCTATCGCGCTTCCTCGATGCGCTGATTTCCATTCCCAGCAAGCTGTTCGGTCTCGTCATCGTCGCGGCACTCGGACCATCCATCCCAATCCTCATCATGACGATGGCGATCATCTACATGCCGGGCTCTTATCGTTTCGCTCGCGCTCTTGCTGTCAATATCAACACAATGGATTTCGTCACCGTCGCGCGGGCGCGGGGCGAAGGTGTGTTTTACATCATCCGTGCTGAAATCCTGCCCAACATATTGGGCCCGGTGTTGGCCGATTTCGGTTTGCGCTTCGTGTTTATCGTGCTGCTTCTGTCGGGTCTTTCGTTCCTTGGCCTTGGCGTGCAACCGCCCAATGCGGACTGGGGCGCGCTGGTGCGGGAAAACATTGGCGGCCTGTCCTTCGGCTCACCGGCGGTGATGTTCCCCTCAGTCGCCATCGCCACCCTCACCATCAGCGTCAACATGCTGATCGACAATCTGCCGCAGAAAATTCGAGACCGGAGTGCGTGATGGCCAACCTCATTGAAGTCCGTGACCTGAAGGTCGAGGCCAAAACCGATACGGGCCGCATCGTGGAAATCATTCGCGGTGTGAGTTTCGACATTGCCGAGGGCGAAATCGTAGCACTCATCGGCGAGAGCGGTTCCGGCAAGACCACGATCGCGCTGACGATGATGGGGCACACGCGCCCGGGCTGTAAAATCGTCGGTGGCTCTGTCCGGCTAGGCGCAACGGATATGGCAGCAACATCGCAAAAAGCCTTGTCGAAACTGCGTGGCACCGATGTCGCCTATGTTCCGCAAAGTGCCGCCGCCGCCTTCAACCCAGCCCAGCGGATTATGGATCAGGTCATCGAAGTCGTGCGCATTCACGGACTGATGAACGATTCAGAGGCAAAAAAGAAGGCGGTCGAGCTGTTTCGTGCGCTGGCCTTGCCCAATGCCGAAACGATTGGCGAGCGTTATCCGCACCAGGTCTCCGGCGGGCAATTGCAGCGGCTCTCGGCTGCTATGGCGCTGATCGGCAATCCGCGGCTGGTGATTTTCGATGAGCCGACGACCGCACTTGACGTCACAACTCAGATCGAAGTGCTGCGCGCCTTCAAGTCCGTCATGAAGGAAGGCAATCTGGCTGGCGTTTACGTCTCGCATGATCTCGCGGTCGTCGCTCAAATCGCAGACCGTATCGTTGTTTTGAAAGGTGGCGAAGTCCAGGAAATCGGCACCACGAACCAAATTCTCAACCAGCCGAAGCACCCCTACACACAAGAACTACTCGCAGCCTTCAAACCCCGCATTCACGCCAGTGCCGTCGATGCAGATACGGCAGCGGCCCAAACGCCCTTGCTGGAGGCCAAAGGTATCGTCGCAGGTTACGGCCCCATCCAACCAAACGGACTGCTACTGGCTGTCGCCCTGAAATCGGTCGATATATCCCTGGAAGAAGGCCGTAATCTCGGAATAATCGGCGAGTCCGGTTGCGGAAAGTCTACCCTTGCCCGCGCCATCGCAGGCATCCTGCCGCCGGTTTCAGGCCACGTGATTTTTGATGGCCGCGAACTGGCCCCGAATGCACGGGATCGACAACGCGAAGAACTTCGCAAATTGCAGATCGTTTTCCAGTTTGCCGACACCGCGCTCAACCCGTCAAAGTCTATATCCGATATTCTCGAGCGTCCGCTTGCTTTCTATTACGGCATGGACCGGCGCGGACGCGAAGCGCGGGTCGACCAACTGCTCGACATGGTACAACTGCCTCGCGCGATGAAGTTCCGACGTCCCGCAGAGTTGTCGGGCGGGCAGAAGCAACGCGTCAATCTGGCCCGCGCGCTTGCGGCCGATCCAAAAATCATTCTCTGCGATGAGATAACATCTGCACTCGATACGGTCGTGGCCGCTGCCATCATCGATCTGCTGAAGGAATTGCAGCGAGAGTTGAAACTTTCCTACATCTTCATCAGCCATGATTTGTCTGTGGTTCAGGCAATTTGCGATGAGATCGCCGTCATGTATGCAGGCGAAAAGGTCGAGCAGATGCCGCCCTCGGCCATTGGCAACGCCAATGCTCACCCCTATTCGAAACTTCTGTTTTCATCCGTTCCCAAACTTGACACCGGATGGTTGGATGGGTTGGAGCGCGACCCGGAGCTGGTGCGCGCGTTCTCCAAACGTTGAGCGCAGAACGCGCTACATCGGGAACAGGCTGGTCAGCGGCATGTGTGGCTTGACGATGGGGGATTTCAGCACGACGAAGCTGAAATATTTGTCGATACCAATATCCATGTCGATCAAACGCTCCATGATCGTCTGATACTCACCGATGCTTCCCGTGACGAATTTGAGCAGATAATCGTAGCCACCGGACACCAGATGGCACTCGATCACGGAATCCAGCTTTTCGACAGCTGCGAGAAACCGGGCAAAATCAATCTGCCGATGGTTTTTCAGGGTCACTTCGGTAAAGACGGTCAGCGTCTGGCCAAGCTTGCCGATATTGATCTGCGCTGAGTAGCTTGTGATGAACCCTTCCGACTGCAATTTCTTGACGCGCATCAGGCACGGGCTGGGAGATAGATTGACGAGGTCCGCCAATTCCACATTTGTGATGCGGCCGTTTTTTTGAAGTTCGTGGAGAATCTTGATATCGATCCGGTCAAGCTTCATGGCGCCACACATCCTGTTGGGTCATCGTCCCGCAGCATAATATGCGGCACACTGACCAGCGCAAGCGAAACTGCCGTTACCCCGACGTTACAAGGGCTTCAGATGCAAATTTAGCAGATAGATGCGGAGGAGCGACGCGCTGCAGAATAAAATTCTGTAGAGGCCTCATCTTGCGGCAGGTGCGAAACAGCCTTTCCGCTAGTATGAAGCGTCCATAGGAGAACGCAATGCCCGCACCGCTTTATCGCATCGAAAGTACATCGCAATTGCCGAGGGAAGCCGATGTCGTCGTCATCGGAGGAGGTGTGGCGGGCGTTTTTTCTGCCTACTACATGGCTCAGCGCGGGTTGAGGGTTGCGCTGGTTGAAAAGGGTCTGATAGGGGCTGAACAGAGCAGTCGAAATTGGGGCTGGTGCCGACAGCAGAACCGGGATGCCCGAGAGCTTCCCATGTCGACGCACAGCTTGGCGCTGTGGGAGCGTTTCGCGCAGGAAACGGGCGAAGAGACCGGATTTCGTCGTTGTGGACTTCTCTATCTCAGTAACAACGAAGCCGAACTTGAAGGCTGGGCACGCTGGCGCGATTTTGCCCGCACGGTTGGCGTTACCACCCATATGCTGAGCGCAGACGAGGCAAAAGAGCGGGGCAGAGCCACCAATAGGGATTGGAAGGGCGGCGTGTTTTCGCCGACAGACGGCATCGCCGATCCATCGCGAGCCGCACCCGTTGTTGCGCGTGCGGTGATGAAGCTTGGCGGAACGGTACACCAGATGTGCGCTGCCCGCGGTCTGGAATTGCAGGCGGGAAAAGTGTGCGGTGTTGTCACTGAAAACGGAACGATCGCGACCAAAACAGTGGTGTTTGCGGGCGGCGCATGGGCATCGTCCTTCTGTCACCAGCTTGGCGTCCGCTTTCCACAGGCAGCCGTTCGTTCATCTATCTTATCTGTGACCCCAGGTGCGCGAGGCCTGCCGGATGCCTTACACACGGCAGATGTGTCCATCACCAGGCGCAGCGATGATGGTTACACGCTGGCAATCAGCGGCAGGGCGCGTGTCGATCCCACACCGCAACAGCTCCGCTTTTCCCGCGAATTCGTACCGATGTTTCTAAAACGTCGCAAAAGCCTGGCACTCGGCGGGTTGGAGGGCTGGAAGGCTGGCCATGAGACGCTGAAGAAATGGTCCATGCACGAGATCACTCCCATGGAGAAAAACCGTATCCTTGAACCCAAGATAGATCAGACCCAGATCAACGAAACCTTTCGCCGGGCAAAGGATTTGCTGCCCGAGCTACGCAAGACGACCATCGCCAACGCCTGGGCCGGTTTCATCGACAGCACGCCAGACGGCGTGCCGGCGATTGGCGAGATCGATACTGTTCCCGGACTTGTCTTGGCCGCCGGTTTCAGCGGCCACGGCTTTGGTATTGGCCCCGGTGCGGGACATCTGGTCGCCGATATCGTGGCCGGGGCAACGCCAATTGTCGACCCCGTTTCCTATCGTCCCGCCCGTCTGAACACATCGGTCTGGGGCAAGGTCGCAGATTTCTGATCCTTGGGGTCGAAGCGAGAGAAGTGCAAAAACCGGGAGCGAAGCGCGAACGGAATAAGGAATTATGCGACCCGCCAGAACTGCTGCCAGCGGGTGGCACTATCGATGCGCGAGCGCTTCCTCATAGCCCAAGGTTGATGGCAGCAAAGCCAGCGATGGAAATCAGCGTGGCCAGACCGCCCGCTTTCCAGAGATCGACAAGTGCAACGGAAAACAATGCCGGTAACAAGTTTCCGAATGAAACCGCAAAGGATGATGCCAATCGCGCTATCGCACGGCGGCATAGAGCTCGCTACAAGGAATTCGTGGTTCTGGATGAATGCGACAATTGCGAAGTTTCGGTAAGGCAGCGTGAGCAGGAGCGTCAACTGGAAGCAGAAGAGCGATAGCACCAGCTGAAAAAGTGGCTTTAGAATGCTCCGTCGATCTGGCTTCCCTTGCCCGGGCCTCGGATTCCGGGCGGGCGTCGCCCGCCCGTGCCAAGCTGGTAGGATGATGTCATGAATCTACACGAACTGATCGCTGCCATGGCAAGTTTTGAAGACCGTGGGGAACTAGCGAAGCTTGACGAAATTGGCCTGCCACCCGGCAATGCGGTCCAATGGTTGTTTGGGCTGACGGCGGGATTGTATTTTGGTGATGGCGAAACTCTGCGTACACGCCAAGCGATGCTGGACCTGACCATACGTTACTACGACCTCGCTAAAGGCAACACGAATTTGCTGTCCTTTAACGAGCGAGTGCGTCGGATCTCGTCGCGGGAAGAGGTTGCACAAAGTCTGTCACAAGATGAGTATTTTGACGAGAGGAAGACCGCAAGCTTCTATATCAGGCACATGCCAAAACAGGCGTTGCGTTCGACAGATCCGGTTCGCGACTACTTCACTGCCCTTCTTCCGGGTATCGGCTACCGCGGCGGTAATGGGCGGCTGATGTATCAGACGCGCCTATCGGAATTATCAAGCAATTCAACCGGCGTCGTCCGCCTCTTCGTTGACGCCTGCCGTTATCTTCGGGTTTTTTATGCTGTTTCGGGCATGTCGCTGTTTTTCTATTCCTATGCCACGGGTGCGACTGAAAAGGCATATCCTCTGTTCCGTCGGTTTCCTGGCCTGCTCTACGAAGATGGGAGCAATTTTACGCTGGAAATATTACACCGCACCGATGTGATCCGTGACGTGAACTGGCTTACCACCGTCAACGATGACCTGCTCAAGCGCGTCGGTGGCCTTGAGAAGGCGAAAGAAGCACTCGGAAGCGAAGTCGTTCTCCATCCCTACGAGGGTGGCGTGGTTTTCCAAGCCGGGGAACTGCCTATGCTCGGTGACTTGAATAAGGGGCGGGTGCCCTCGGCGTACCGAGCGGTCAACGATTTCCTCAAACCCTTGCGCTACGAGAACTGGGATTATCCCTATCTGCGAGCGCCCTACGATATCGACGAGATGGAGTATACGCGATGGTGGACACGTCGATTTGACGATGGTGAACGTTAAGCTCGGCCAGCCTCGTGAATTTAAACGAACACATTGCCACGATGGCCATCCTCGGCGCGCATGCCGCAAAGATCGTGAAAGCGAGTTATAGATTGGCTGTGGGTGCGGTGGCCGACATTGTCATTCTCGACGCAATCGATCACCGCTCCGCCATCCGGTCAGGAGCGCTGACCCGGGCTGGTTGGAAAGCAGGACGCAAAACATCCTTCCTGTCGTTCACGGCTCAGCTTGCTTTCGCAAATCCCGCATCGCCAGCCAGAATACGGTCAAGCGCAGCTGTAAAGCGATCGACCTCTTCCAGCGTGTTGTAATGCACCATGGAAACCCGCAGCATGCCGCCATGGTCGGTGAGTTCGAGATATTCGGCAAGCCGTCTCGAATGGAAATCCCCGAAACGCATGGCGATGTTCTCGCCATCCATTGCCTTGCAGAGATCGCCAGCTTCACGGCCATCGAAGCGGAAGGCAATCGTCGGCACGCGCGTTTCATCATGGTTGGTGGTCTGCCCAACGATCCGGCAGTCGTTGCGGGAGCGCAGGTAGCTTAGCAGGCGTTCGGTCAGGAGGTTCTCCTGTGCCGTGATGGCTGCAAAGGCCGCCTCGATTTTCTGGCGAACCGTCCCCGTCTCGCCCGCCTGCTCGCCGAGTGCGGTCAGATAATCGACGATACCGCAGGTGGAATAGGCCAGCTCATAGTTCGGGTTGCCCGGCTCCAGCTTACCCGGCACTTTGTCCTTGCCGTAGAAATAATGGTAGAGCGTGTCGAGCTCGAGCAACAGATCGTATTTGCCATACATCAGTGCATAATGCGGGCCATAGGTCTTGTAGAGGCTGAAGACGTAATAATCGACGTCAAACGCCTGCACATCGACGGCGCGGTGCGGGGCATAGGCTACGGCATCGACACAAATCTTCGCGCCGCGCGCATGCACGAAGTCGGCGATCTCTCTGATAGGGTTGATCGAGCCGAGAATGTTGGAGACATGGGTGACGCAGACCATCTTGGTGCGTTCGCTCATCAGTGGTGCGAGATCGGCCAGATCGAGCGTCAGTGTTTCCTTGTTCAGTGGCCAGAATTTGAGCGTGACGCCCGCATCCTGCAAACGGTCCCAAGGACCGATGTTGGATTCGTGGTCGCTGACGGTGACAATGATTTCATCGCCCGCAGACAATTGACTCTGCATGGCGCGGGCAAGGTTTTGCAAGAGGGCCGTGGTGGAGTTACCGAAAACGATTTCTTCCGGTCTCGACGCGTTGACGAGATGCATGGCCGCAGTGCGCGCCTCATAAAGCGCATTGGCTGCACTTTGGGAAACCGCGTAGGAGCCGCCGATCTGCACGTTTTTTTCGATCAGAAACGTATTGATGCGCTCCAGCGCGCCTTTCAGAATTTGCGAGCCGCCAGCATTGTCGAAGAAAGTCCAGCCGCGGGACAGGCCTGGGAACTGGCTGCGCACATAATCGAGGTTAAGCGGTGAAGGGGTGGTCATTCCTGGTGTCTCCCGAATGGTCTTTTATTCAATGGTTGAGGACGGCGCGAAGGAAGCTGCGTGTCCTTGCCTCTTGTGGATTGTCGAAAATGTCTGAAGGCGTGCCGGATTCGACCAATCTGCCGCCGTCCATGAAGATGACGCGGTCCGCGACCTGACGGGCAAAGCCCATCTCGTGCGTGACGATCACCATGGTCACGCCGGTGCCAGCCAGCTTGCGCATCACATCTAGCACTTCGCCGACCATTTCAGGATCGAGCGCCGATGTCGGCTCATCGAACAGCAGAACACGCGGCTCCATGGCAAGCGCTCGGGCAATGGCCACACGCTGCTGCTGGCCGCCTGAGAGCTGGCCGGGAAATTTTTCCGCCTGCTCGGAAATGCCGACACGGGCCAGAAGCTCGCGCGCCTTACGTTCGGCTTCCGCTTCCGGCGTCTTTCGCACCCGCATTGGGGCAATCATCACGTTTCTGAGAACGGTCATGTGCGGAAACAGATTAAACGACTGAAACACCATGCCCACTTCGGCGCGCACCTTGGCAAGCGCCGGACCGGGGGCAACGCGAATGCCATCCACGGTTATGGTACTGTCAGGCGAAAAGGCTTCCAGATGGTTGATGCAGCGGATGAGCGTCGATTTGCCCGACCCGGAAGGACCGATGACGCAGACGACCTCACCTTCGGCCACATCGAGATCGATTGCATGCAGCACGGTGAAGGTGCCATAGGCCTTGGTCAGCCCACGAATGGAAATCAGAGGGGATGCGGTCTTTTCCATCAACGTTTCCCCCGACTGAAGTGTTTTTCAAGGCGTGCGACGACAGCAACCATTGGCCAGAGCAGCGCGATATAGATGAGCGCAGCACCGATTAGCGGCGTGGGGTTTGCGTTCAGCGCCTGCGCTTGCGTCGCCTGTTTCAACAGGTCCGGCATGGCAACGACCGAAGCGAGAGCGGTGTCCTTCATGACGTTGATGCAATTGTTGGTGAGCGGCGGAATGACGATGCGGATGGCCTGCGGTAGGATGATATCGACCATCGTGTTCCGGTTGGAGAGACCAAGCGCAGCGGATGCCTCGAACTGCCCATGCGGCACGGCTTCGATGCCCGCACGAAAGATTTCGGCGGTATAGGCGGCGGAGACCAACGAGAGTGCGGTAACGGCAGACAGAAAGGGCGACAATCGGATGCCGACGAAGGGCAGCGCGTAGTAGACGACGATCAACAGCACGAGCAGCGGGATCGACCGGAAAATGTCGATGTAACCACGGATCAACAGCTTGAAGAAAGCCGGGGCATAAAGGCGTGCCACCGCCAGAAAAAGACCGCCAATCAGGCCGCAAAGTATGCTGGTGATGCCGATCTGGATGGTGACGACCAGACCCCATAACAGCTGCGGCAGGCTGTTGAGAAACACGGGAACATTGAAGAAGGTATTGATGAGGTTCATGCCGGAGTGGCTCCCTTGGCAGTCTGGCGGGACACGATTGGTCCCGCCAGATGCGGTTCAAGCCTTACTTGGCCTTCGGCATGTCGAGCACGGCAACCGTAGAGGTCGTGTCCTCGGCTTTTGCGCCGAACCATGTCTCATGCAGCTTGGCGATGAAGCCTTCGCCCTTCAGCGTGGTGATAACCTTGTTCACCTCGGTTGCGAGTGGATCGCCCTTGTTGAACATGATCGAGTATTTCTCACCCGTCGGAATGCGCTCGACCACCTTGAGCTCCGGCTTGTCCTTGGCGTAATACAGAAGGGCCGGAATGTCCGAGATATAACCATCGATGCGACCGGCCACGAGATCGAGCATGGCGGGCTGCAAGCCTTCGAACTTTCGGATTTCGCCGAGCTTGTATTCGCCCTTATGGGCTTCGGCCCACATATCGCCGGTCGATCCCGTATCGACGCCGACGACCTTGTCGCTCATGCCCTTCAGACCTGTGATGCCGGAAGCGGCCGTGACCGTCAAAGACTGGTCGCTATCGTAATAGGGCTGCGCGAAGGTGACAGACGCCAGGCGCTTTTCGGTGATGGTGATCGAGGAAATGGCCATGTTGATGCGGCCAGACTGCACGGCGGGGAACAGGCCGTTGAACGGCGTGTTGACGAATTCCACCGACTTGCCGAGGCGCTTGGCGATTTCGTTGACGAGGTCGACTTCGAAGCCGGTGACCTTGCCGCTGGCATCTTCGAACTCCCATGGAACGTTGCCGATATTGGCGCCGACCGTCAGATCGGCGGCCTGAACGTTGAACACGCCGAGTGCTGAGACCAGCCCGGCAAGAAATGTGCTTTTGATGCGCGAAACGTGAAGCATGCGAGAACCCCTTGTTTTATGTTTTAAGCCAATCTACGTTGGTCTAACTGGTCAGACCAGTCCGACCAAACAAGCACGCGCTTTTATGCTTTGCAAGATGTTACTTAAAAAATATATCGGAACAGCCGGGGGCGGCTTTCAGGGAACAGGGATCGAATGCTCAACAAAACGCTTGTGCCACAATCGGTTGCCCGCGAAATCCAGGCCATGATCCAGGCCGGGCAATTGAAGGCCGGCGAGAAAATCCCGTCGCAGCGCGAGTTCTCCCAAAAATTCGGCATCAGCCGCGCATCACTACGCGAAGCTTTGCTGACGCTCGAGACATTGGGTCTGCTGAAAACGGAAGCCGGGCGCGGGACATTCGTGGCCGCTGGTGAGGCGGCGGCTGGCCAATCGGGCATGGCGCCGTGGCGCTACTCCGAAAGCTATTCCGTCTTCGATGTTTTCCAGACCCGCATCCTTTTGGAGGGCGAAATTGCAAGGCTTTCCGCTGGACGGCTGTCTCAGACACAGCTGGAAAAGATGGAAAAGGCGACCAAGACGATGGAGGATTGCTGGGCCAATCAGGACCTGCTCGCCAATGTCGATGCTGATTTGGAATTTCATGGCACCATCGTGTCTGCCTGCTCCAACACCATGCTGAAAGCGCTTTACCAGACAGTTCGGGATCAGGTCACCGAGACCCAACGCCAGCCCATTCCCATCACCGACCCGGAACGGATGCGGCAATCTATTGCAGAGCACCGCCGCATCATAGCTGCGCTGAGAGCAAACGATGGCGCTTTGGCCCGCAGCGAAATGGAAGCGCATATTCGCAACACGGCACGGTGCGCAGGTTTGCAGCCATAGGCGAGAGATAAAGATCGATAAGATGGTTCACGACTACGCCATTACTCTCGTGCGGTAGCGTTATACGGATTCCGGACCGACCTTGGCGACCGAGAAGCGCACGATTCAATTACCGCGCACCGCCAATCAAGGGCGCGGGATCTTTGATGTCGTCGAGAGGCCCTTCCAATGCTGTGCGCGGAGGAATGAGCTGTGGTTCGATAATCGTAACCGTGGGACGCGCTGGCGGTTCTTCCAACAGGTCAAATCCGCGCTCCAGCATTTGGGAGATATCCGGCTTGATCATGTAGACCGGAAACGGAAGAAACGAGGCGAAGGGATCGTAATCGAAACAGCCGACGACGATATCGCCGAAGGTTTCCCCGTCATGCCGTCCCATGAAGCGAAGTAGGCCTTCGAAATTGATGGAAGAGTTGACGAAGAAGCAGCGCGGCAGGCGGCCTTTACGGTCAAAGAAACGCTCGAAGGCGAGTTCCGTCATGCGCGGCGAATAGCCCGTGATTTCGATATCGTCGCTGCTTTCAATCCCAAAATAACTGTTTTTCACAGCGTGGAAACCGGCAATGCGGTCACGGCTGGCATGGTCGTCATGACCGCCGAAAAGAATGACGTCTTCCGGGCTGAGAGCCCCGTTTCGGGCGGCGTGCGCAAGAATTGCGGACGTCAGGACCTCTGCACCGTGCCTGTTATCCGAAATGACCGACGATGCCAGCTTGCCGGGCAGGTCGATGTTGACATGCGGTAACGCAGCCCGGGCACAGACCTGATGAACGCCATCGGGGTCGGTCACGCCTGCTATAAACAGGGCGTCGATGGAATAGGCGATCAGCGTCTCGACGGTTCGACGTTCCTCTTCGGGATCGCGCCGACCGGAAACGACCATGGGGGAAAGCCCGCGCAGACGCGCCTGCGCCTCGAACGTCTGCGCCATGGACGAAAAGAACCTGTTGTCATAGACCGGCACCAGCAACCCGACGAGGCCGGATTTCGAGCTTCTCAGGCCACGCGCCTGAAGATTGGTCGTATAGCGCTGTGCCTTGGCCAGCGACAGGATCTTGTCCGCTGTTTCCTCTGAAATCCGCCGTTTGCGCCACGAACCGTTCAACACGGCACTCACGGTCGATGCCGATGCGCCTGACAGAACGGACAGGTCATAGATGGTGGCTTTCTTGGCGTTCGGCTCCGTCATTTTTGTCTCCCCTACTGATTCCCACTATAGGAGCAGTTGGCCTCTTGACGAAAGAGTGCGTCATGTTATGTTCATTGCACCATCGATTGTGCAAATAAGCAATATCGATTGTGCGATGATGGTTGCTATGGGAGTGGCAAGGAAGCGTCTCGAATGGGCGAGATGAGAGATTTTGCGCGCGGAGCACGAAAAGACCGCTGACAAAACCAATTGCCGAGTGTCTGGAGGAGGAACATCCATGAAGAAAATAATCGCAGCCCTTGGTCTGTCGCTTGCGCTGCTGTCATCCACGGCCTTCGCCGAGGGTCCGAAGGTGGGCGTCGTCGTCAAGATCGGCGGCATTCCCTGGTTCAATGCCATGGAAGCTGGCATCAAGGAGCAGAGCACCAAGCTTGGCGTCAACGGCTTCATGGTCGGCCCGACCAGCGCCGATCCTGCCTTGCAGGTCCGCGCCATCGAAGACCTGATCGCACAGAAAGTCGATTTCATCGGTGTCGTGCCGAACGACGCCAAAGTGCTGGAGCCGGTTCTGAAAAAGGCGCAGGCCGCTGGCATCAAGGTCATCACCCATGAATCGCCCAAGCAGCTTGGCGCCGACTGGGATTTCGAACTGGCATCCGCAAAAGGTTTCGGTGAAGCCCACGGTAAGCTTCTGGCCGAAAAGATGGGCGGCAAGGGCTCCTATGCCGTGTTCGTCGGCTCTCTGACCGTTCCGCTTCACAACGCCTGGGCCGATGCGGCCATTGCCTATATCAAGGCGAATTACCCGGATATGAAACTCGTCGGTGACCGCTACGGCGTTGCCGAAGACCTCGACAAGAGCCGCTCCACAGCGCTCGATCTCATGTCGGCAAACCCTGATCTGCACGGCTTCCTGGCCTTCGGTTCGCAAGGCCCCATCGGTGCTGGCCGCGCCGTCGAAGAGCGCCGCAAGGACGGCAAGGTCTTCGTCATCGGGCCATTCTCCCCGGGACAGGGTGCCAAGCTGATCAAGTCAAGTGCGCTGACCGGCGGCTTCATGTGGAACCCGAAGCTGGCGGGTGAGGTCTTCATCACGCTTGCAGACCGCATTGCCAAGGGTCAGGTTCCGAAAGCCGGTGACAATATCGAAGGTCTCGGCACCATCACCCCCGAAGGCAACACGATTATCGTCGACCAGCTCCTGAAAATCGATAAGGACAGTATCGACAAACTCGTTTCCATGGGCCTCTAATCCTCCCCAAGGCCAAGGCGTCGCGTGAACGCAAATGTCACGCGACGCCGGTTCCTAACTGAAATGCTGGTTTTATGGCGTCCGCAACATATGCGTGGCGACCGGAGAGATATGCGATTATGAGCGAAGAACCGCTCCTGTCCCTCAAGAACATCAAAGTCACTTTCGGCGGCGTGCGCGCCCTGAAGAGCGTGTCCTTCGAGGTCAATCCTGGAGAAGTCCATTGCCTTGCCGGAGAAAACGGATGTGGCAAGAGCACCCTGATCAAGGTGATCACCGGTGTCTACAAGCCCGAAGACGGTGCCGAGCTGTCCTTTGCAGGTGAGCCGATTGCCGCCATGACACCGGCGCTCGCCCAGTCGCTTGGCATTCAGGTGATCTGGCAGGATCTGGCTCTATTCGACGAGATGAGTGTTGCCGAAAACATCGGCTTTCAGCACGCCGTGAAGGGCAGATACGGACTGGTCGACAAGCGCGCTATCGAGAAATCCGCCGAGGCAGCACTGGCGCGGCTCGGTGTCGAGATCGACATTCACAGACCCCTCAAGGAACTGCCCATCGCCCAACGCCAGATCGTTGCCATTGCGCGTGCTCTGGTCGGCGATGCGCGCATCGTTTTCATGGATGAGCCTACCGCCTCGCTGACGCAATCGGAAGCAGATTACCTGATCGACATCGTTCGCAACCTCTCGGCATCCGGTATCGCCGTGGTGTTCGTTTCTTACCGCCTGGCCGAAGTGCTGGAAATTTCGCACCGGATTACCGTGCTGCGCGATGGCGCGCTAGTCGGTGTCTTCCCCGTTGAAGGCATGACCCAGTCTCGCGTGACCGAACTGATGACCGGTCGTAATTTCGATAACGCCGTCATTGCGGGCGATCATGACGATCAGCCTGTCGTGCTGTCCGTGCGTGGACTGACCCGCGAAGGTGAGTTTCAGGATGTCTCATTCGATCTGCGCCGAGGCGAGACGCTCGGCATAACAGGACTTCTGGGGGCTGGCCGCACCGAGCTTGCCCTGACGCTGTTCGGCATGCTCCAGCCGCAGTCCGGTGAAATTATCATTGAAGGTGAAAAGACGCATTTCCGCTCGAACCGCGATGCGATCCGCGCTGGCGTTGCCTATCTTTCCGAAGACCGGCTGTCGCTCGGATTGAACCAGCCGCAATCCATTGCCGATAATCTGGTCATGGCATCGCTCGACCGATTGCTGAACCACGGTCTCATCTCGCCGTCGAAAAAGGAAAGCGTCGTTTCGAACTGGATTTCCGCGCTCGGCGTCAAGATCGGCCTGCCGGACGATCCCATTCGAACGCTATCAGGCGGAAACCAGCAGCGCATCGCCATTGCCAAATGGCTCGCGATTGGACCGAAAATCCTCATCCTCGATGCTCCGACAGTGGGGGTCGATGTCGGTGCCCGCGCCGGTATCTTCGAGATCGTTCGGAAACTGGCAGCGGATGGCCTCTCCATCATCGTGATTTCCGATGAGCCGCCGGAAGTCTATTTCAACACCGACCGCGTGATCCACATGGTGGAGGGTCGGTTCCACGCGACCTACGATCCGCGTGAGGTGTCGCTGACCAGACTGGAGTCTGCCATCTATGCGTAGGCTAATTCTTGGAAATACCACCGAGTTCACCCTTTTCATGGTGATGATCCTTCTGTGCGCCGGGCTTTCGTTTGGCACGGACCGGTTCCTGACCATATCGAACGCGTTCGACGTGCTGAACGTCTCTGCCGTCAACATTATATTTGCCGTCGGGCTGCTGGTCGTGCTCATATCCGGCGGTATCGACATCTCCTTTGCGGTCGCGGCGTCCGTCGTGCAGTATGTCACGGTTCTGGCGCTCACGGCGCTCGGCGGCGGCAACTGGGCGGAAGGGTTCATCATTGCCGGTGCCGTTGGCATCGGGTTGGGACTGATCAACGCGCTTCTGGTCTGGCGCTTCCGCATCATCTCGATTGTCGCCACTATCTCGACCTTCAACATCTTCTTCGGCCTGTTGATGTTTTTCACCAAGGGCGTGTCGATCTACAATCTGCCGGATTGGCTTTCCAACCGTGTCGTCTTTTACGAACGCGAGATGCCGGATGGCTCCTGGGTGGAACTGACCTTACCTGTCGTGGTGATGATCCTCTGCTGCGTGGCCACATGGTTCATGATTTCGCGCACCACTATCGGACGGCAACTCTACGCCTTCGGCGATAATCCCGAGGGTGCGCGCCGCTTCGGTATCAACATTGGCGCCATGCACTACATCTCCTTTGGCTGGCTGGGGCTTATGGCCGGAATTGCCGGGCTGATGCAGGCGCATTATGCGCAGGAAGTGGTGCCCAACGCTCTCTATGGACGTGAACTCGATGTCCTCGCAGCAACCGTGCTTGGCGGCGCGCGACTGGGTGGCGGCAAGGGCTCTGTCCTTGGCTGTGTTCTTGGTGTGCTGATGGTCTCGATTACGCAAAACGGCCTCAACCTGATGGGCGTCTCGCCCTTCGCCTTCAAGATGATCGTCGGCGCGATCATCCTCGTTGCAATCACGCTCTCTTCAACAAGGTTGGACAAGCTTTTACCAGCCAGCTTGAAGGGCTCTTCCAGAAAAGGGAGCAAGCGTTGATGAAGTCCTTCGTTCAAAAATTCAATGCAACCTTCGGCGCCGATATGGCAGGCCCTTGCATCGCCTTCGTTGCGGTCATGCTCGTCTTCGGATTGCTGGCAGATAACTTCCTCTCGCTAGGAACGTTCGGTTCGGTTGCCTTCCAGTTGCCAGAGCTTGGCCTTCTGACACTGGCTATGCTGTTGCCGCTCTTGACCGGCGGGATCAACCTCTCCGCCACCTTTGCTGCCAACCTTTCCGGGCTCGCTGCCGCATGGGTGTTGCAGGCCTATGGTGGCGTCGATGCTCCGCCAGCAACGTTCTATCTGTCCTGCGTGGCAGCTCTTGCAACGGGTGGTGCCGCCGGTGCCCTGACCGGTGCGGCGATTGCCTACACACGTGCCCATCCCATTCTGATCACGCTATCGATGATGATTTTTCTGCGCGGTCTCGGCGAATTTCTAACGCGCGGCGGCGATGTCTCCGGCTTTCCCGCCTATGTCGCACCGATCGGCCATGGCTCGGTTCTCGGCCTGCCGATCCCGCTTCTGATCTTCATCGTCTGCGTTGCTCTCTGGCACGTGCTGCTGACACGCACCAAGCTTGGTTTCGGCCTGCTGATGATCGGTTCGAACATGGAATCGGCCCGCTATTCCGGCCTCAACACCCGCAGGATCGTCGTCCTCGTCTACACGCTGTCCGGCCTCATGTGCGCAGTCGCCGGTATCATCATGCTGGCGCGCTTTAACTCAGTGCGTGTCGGCCACGGCGAATCCTATCTGTTGATCACAGTGCTGGCGGCGTTTCTGGGCGGCATCAACCCGTTCGGCGGTTTTGGCCGGGTCCTGCCGGTGTTTGTCGCGCTGATCGTGTTGCAGCTTCTGTCATCCGGGCTGAACCTCATGGGTGCCAACCAGCATCTGGCGACGGCGCTCTGGGGTGTGCTGATGATTGTCGTCATGGCGGCACGCACACTGGTTTCCAACTATTTCGCATCGCGCAGAAAGAAGGCATGACGTGCAAGGTTTTGGTGTTCACGCAATGATGTGGTCGACGGTGTGGGACCACGCCGGTGCAGAGCGGGCCATTGCTGGCGCTGCGCGCTACGGCCAAGATTTCATCGAGATACCGCTGATCGACATTGCCTCGGTCGATACGAAACACAGCCGTGCCTTGCTGGAAAAGCATGGTCTGCGGGCGACCTGCTCGCTGGTGCTGCCGGAACCTGCATGGGCATCGGTTCGCCCCGATGCAGCGATAGAGCATCTCAAATCGGCGCTCGACAAGGCATCCGAAATGGGTGCCGAGGCGCTGACCGGCGTGACCTTCGGCGGTACGAACGAACGCACCGGTGTCCTGCCGACGCAAGGCGAATACGATAACCTCACCCGCGCGCTGGGTGGCGCTGCAAAACACGCCAAAGAGCTTGGCCTGCAATTCGGTATCGAAGCGGTGAACCGCTATGAAAACCATCTGATCAATTCCGCAGAGCAGGCGGTCGCGTTGGTCGAGCGCATCGGTATGGACAATGTCTTCGTTCATCTCGACACGTTTCACATGAACATGGAAGAAAAGGGCATGGGCAACGGCATCATCGCTGCCCGCGATCACCTCAAATACATGCACATGTCGGAAAGCGACCGAGGTACGCCGGGCTTTGGCAATGTGGCCTGGAATGAAGTCTTTGCAGCGCTGTCTGCCATCGGCTTCAAAGGTCTGCTGGTGCTTGAAAGCTTTGCAGGCATGCCGGTCGAAATGGCAGGTGCAATCTCGACATGGCGACCCGTTGCCCGCAGCGCCGAAGAGGTGCTGGAAAAGGGACTGCCATTCCTGCGAGACAAGGCAGACCAGTACCGGCTTTTCTGACCCTCCATTTGCCCGGACGTCCACATCTCCATTCATCTAACGAGAAGCAACTTGAGTACAATCGACGACAATGCGCACCAGATTGCCGCACTGACCCTAAAGCGTTTCAAGCAGGAAAACGGGCGGCGGGTCATGATCGCCATTGCCGGTGCGCCCGGCTCCGGCAAATCGACCATCGCCGAGCGTGTGGTTGCGATGCTCAATGACGGGGCCGGTCTGCGCGCCGCACTGTTCCCCATGGATGGCTACCATTATGACGACGCGGTGCTGGACGAGATGCATCGCCGAAAATTCAAAGGCGCCATCGATACGTTCGACGTCCATGGCCTGCGACACATGCTGGAGCGGCTGAAACGTAACGAGGACGATGTCGTTGCCGTGCCGGTGTTTGACCGCGCCATCGAAATTGCGCGCGCAGGCGGGCGTCTGATCCCGCAATCCGTCGATATCATCGTATGCGAAGGAAATTATCTCCTCGCAAGCCAGTCGCCCTGGAACCGTTTGAAGCCGATCTTCGATCTCAGCGTTTTCGTTGATGTCGATGAAGACGATCTGCGCCAGCGTCTTCGGGAACGCTGGCAGAATTTCGATCTGGATGACGCCGAAATTACCCGCAAGGTCGAGGAAAACGACCTTCCGAACGGGCTTCTGGTCGCGTCAACGAGCCTGGAGCCCGATCTTCGGGTCAAAAATCCGGGCACATCCGCAACATTTGCCAATACACACATCGATTGAGAGAGGCACAGATGAAACACGGTATTTATTACTCCTACTGGGAACATGAGTGGAGCGCCAAATTCGGCCCCTACATCGAAAAGGTCGCCAAGCTTGGTTTCGATGTCATCGAGGTCGCGGCCCACCACATCAACGACTATAGCGACGCGGACCTCGCCACGATCAAGCAGAGCGCAAGGGACAATGGCATCATCCTGACAGCCGGGATTGGTCCGTCCAAGGCAAAGAACCTGTCATCGCCTGATGCCGCCGTACGCGAAGCAGGCAAGGCATTCTTCGAGAAGACGCTGACGAATGTCGCAAAGCTCGACATCAAAACCATCGGCGGTGCGCTTCACTCCTACTGGCCGGTCGATTATTCGCAGCCGGTGGACAAGGAAGGCGACCGCGCGCGCGGCGTGGAAGGCATTCACGGCATCGCCGATTTTGCCAATAATCTCGGCATCAATCTGTGCATCGAAGTTCTCAACCGCTTTGAAAACCACGTGCTCAACACGGCAGCCGAAGGCGTGGCCTTCGTGACCGAGGTTGGCAAGCCGAATGTGAAGGTGATGCTCGACACGTTCCACATGAACATCGAGGAAGACAGCTTCGGCGATGCGATCCGCACCGCAGGCCCGCTGCTTGGCCATTTCCACACCGGCGAAAGCAATCGCCGCGTGCCGGGAAAAGGCCGGATGCCCTGGCATGAGATCGGCGCAGCACTGCGCGAAATCAACTATGACGGTGTGGTCGTCATGGAGCCCTTCGTGAAAACAGGCGGAACCATCGGCTCTGATATCAGGGTCTGGAGAGACCTGAGCGAAGGCGCGGACGTGGCGAAGATGGATGAGGATGCGCGAAACTCCCTCGCATTTTCCCGCTTCATTCTGGGTTGAAAGCACACCCTATGTCGCAGCTCGCAACTTATGAAGTTGCGAGCTGCGAGTCAGCAAAAATATCTGGCATTGCTCCTGTTCACAGACAGACAAACGCCGTTCAGATTTTCCGCATCCTCATTACGTTCACTGTAGCGATCGGTCAGGTAGGCCGAGGCATCGCGGGTGAGCATCGTGAACTTGATCAGCTCCTCGCACACATCAACGACGCGGTCCTTTATCACGGCTTCAAGCAGATGGTCGTTGGTCAGGTCGGGTTATCGTGTCCAAGATCCGCATAGAGCGTATCCTTGTCGCGGAGCGCCTCGCGCACGGTCAAACCCCCATCGGCGATTGCAGATACTCGATGACCTTCGGCTCGGCACCGGCATTGCGGATGAGCGCGAGGGTATCGTGCGAGGTGCCTCAGGCAAGATTACGGTAGATCGTGACATCCGTGGTCAGACTTTCTTGGTGGTGAGATTTTGCACGGCGGTGCCGCGCTCGTACCAGCCACGGCTGCGATTGACGATCCAGACGACAGACAGCATTACCGGGACCTCGATAAGAACACCAACCACGGTGGCCAGTGCTGCACCCGACTTGAAGCCGAACAGGCTGATGGCGGCTGCCACGGCGAGTTCGAAGAAGTTCGAGGCACCAATCAGAGCCGATGGCCCTGCCACGCAGTGCTGTTCGCCGGTCGCGCGGTTGAGCACGTACGCAAGGCCCGAGTTGAAATAGACCTGGATCAGAATCGGCACCGCCAGCAGCGCAATTACACCGGGCTGCGCTATGATCTGATCACCTTGAAATCCGAACAGCAGCACGAGGGTTGCAAGTAAGGCCAGCAGCGAGATCGGCTGCAGCCTGGCGGAAAGCCAGTTAACGTTGGCAAGGCGGCGCAGTATCTGCGCGGCTATGACGGGCAGGATGATGTAAAGTACGACGGACAGGATCAGCGTGTCCCATGGCACCGCGATTGCGGACAGACCCAGCAGAAGACCAACAATCGGCGCAAACGCCACAACCATGATGGCATCATTCAGCGCGACCTGGGACAGCGTGAAGTTCGGCTCACCCTTGGTCAGGTTCGACCAGACAAACACCATCGCGGTGCAGGGTGCGGCGGCGAGGATGATTAAACCAGCGATGTACGAGTCAATCTGGTCATCCGGCAGATAACCACGAAACAGCCAACCAATGAACACCCAGCCAAGCAGCGCCATCGAGAAGGGTTTGATCGCCCAGTTGATGAACAGCGTCACACCGATGCCTCGCCAATGGCGGCCGACCTGATTAAGGGCAGCAAAATCCACCTTCAGCAACATTGGGATGATCATTAACCAGATCAGCACCGCCATCGGCAGGTTGACGTTCGCGACTTCGGTCGAACCGATGGTGTGAAACAGACCAGGGATCATGTGCCCGAGGGCAATCCCCACAATGATGCAGAGAAAAACCCAGAGGGTCAGATAGCGTTCGAAGATCGACATAGTCAGACGACCTCCCGCGTGATGGCTGCACGCTCCGGCGGACAGCACGCCGCCGCTTCCGCGGCTGGCGCGCAGATCTCAGGATGGCCGGCGCAGCAGTCTTCCATCAGGAAGCGCACCAGGCTTGCGAGACCCTCGTAATCGGCGGTGTAGATGATGGAACGGGACTCCCGCTTCTGGGCAATAAGCCCGGCGCGATCGAGTTCCTTAAGGTGAAAGGAAAGATTGGAAGGTGATACTTCCAGCTTCTCCGCAACCGCGCCAGCCGACAACCCATCCAGGCCAGCAACAACGAGCATGCGCACGATCTGCAGGCGAGTTTTCTGAGACAGCGCCCCAAAGGACGCGAGGGCTTGGCGTTCGTTCATATTTCAATAATCCTTTAATTATCGAAATAATTACGTCACGGGACTGGCTTTGGCAAGTGTTCCGTAGATGTGAGTACCGCCGATCCGTGCCCATATAGGATGACTTGACGTCAGCGTTGCCCGGCGGATGTTATGAGTACACCCAATTTTTCGCCCGCAGAGCCATCAAATTAACCAGATCGCGGGTTCTCTGCGGTACCTGCTTGCGATCCAGTTGTACGGCATAGGCAGGCGTTTCCTGCATACGCCAGTCTTTCAAAACCTCGACTGCGCGACCCGAATGGACCTCTTTAGCGCTACACCAAGCCGGCAACCAGCTCATACCAAGCCCTCTCAGCGTCATAGCCCAGGCGACCGTCATGTCCTCGACCACGATCCGGTTTCGCGGAACCATCCTTGTTACAGCGCCCGTTCCCGAATTGTCGCAAAACAGCCATGGTAAGAGTTGCCCGTTTGCCGCATCCCGATACCCGATCTGGTGATGACTTTCGAGATCGGCAGGCGATTTTGGCGTACCCATGAACTCGAGATATTTTGGTGTTGCTGCAAGAACATATGGAAACGTCCCCAGGCGCCTTGCGATCAGCCCCGGCTGTCCAGAGAGGTCTCCGAAGCGGATGGCAACATCTATCCCCTCGGCGGCAAGGTCCAGCCCGGTATCATCAACCTTGATCTCAAGTTCCAGGCTCGGGTTCGCCTTCAGTATAGCTGGAAGCATGGGTGCGATGCAGGCTCTTAAAAATGGTCCGGGAGCGGCAAGGCGGACCCGTCCTGCAGAGCTGCTTGCCGCGGCTTCTCCGATGTCGGCCTCAAGTCGTTCGGCCTGCCGTAACAAGTTGCGCGCGCCATCGAGTAGCTTTTCGCCGTCGTGCGTCAGCGAGATGGCACGGGTCGTCCGGTGAAGCAGCTTCACACCGTGAAGCGCCTCAAACCTGCTTACGGCTTTCGACATTGCGGACGTCGATGTCCCGGCACGCCTTGCGGCTTCCGCGAACGATCCTGCATCTACAATTCTGACGAACTGCAAAAGGTTCAGAAGACTATTGTGAGCGCTTGGTATTGGCATGGTGGCATTATAGCAATGACTTTCGGGTTACTACAACGCCTCGCTTCGTCACGATATCTCAAAGGCCAATGAGCACCAGTGTGCTGTCGCACGTAGTAATCGTCATGACTGCGGCCAACAATCTGCAAGCGATGCTGGACAGGGTCGGAAAGCCAGCTGTCGGCAACCGAGCCATTCTTCATCGGCTCGCAGCACTAGCGGAATGGAGATTTGATTGCATCGAGGCGGATGCCCAACTCGCACTGACCGGCAACTCTTGCTGACATGCCGATGATCTGGAGATTAACCAATGCTGGACCCGAACAGATTCCGAACAAGCTCTCATATAACCGGACGACATCGTACCGCCTGGATCGAATCAGGTCCGGTCGATGGCCCATTGATCTTCTTTCTTCACGGCTGGCCAGAACTTGGGATAGTTTGGCATCGGCAGCTTGAACATTTTGCGCGCCTTGGCTGGCGCGCAGTCGCGCCCGACATGCGTGGCTATGGCGGCTCGTCCGTGCCGACAAATATCTGCAGCTACACGATACGAGAGATCGTTACCGACATGGTCGAGCTTCACGATAATCTCGGAGGAGCGCCAGCGGTATGGGTAGGACACGATTGGGGCGCGCCGATTGCGTGGAGCATGGCAAGTCATCACGAGTACCGCTGCCGCGGCGTCGTCGGTCTCTCGGTCCCTTACATGGCGCGAGGTCATGCATTTGCCAATCTTCTCGGTCTCGTCGATCGTGAGATCTATCCGCAGGCTCGTTATCCCGTCGGGCAATGGGACTATTGGCTGTTCTACCGTGAACAATTCGGCACAGCTGTTGCGCAAATGGAGGCAGATGTCGCCCGGACCCTTTCAGCACTGTATAAACCATCACGACAGGAGGCTTTCGGAAAACCCGCAATCACGAGCGATGTCCGCGCCAGGGGCGGCTGGTTCGGAACCGAACCGCTTCCACCTGCCGATCCGTCGTCGTCGGTCCTGACAGATTACGAATTTTCGGCTCTTGTTTCCGCATTCATTCACACAGGGTTCTCCGGCGCAAATGCCTGGTACATGAATGACACAGCAAATATGATGTTCGCCGACGAGGCCCCACACTTCGGACGAATTTCACGACCGGCGCTATTCCTCCACGGTGAGTGGGATGCCGTCTGTCAGACCGTAAGGGGCCGTCTTGCGGATCCTATGAGAGCCGACTGCGCTGACCTGACAGAGGAAGTCATCAAAGCAGGACACATGCTGATGGTCGAACAGCCAGAAGCCGTGAGTGTCGCCATCGAACGCTGGTTATCAGCGAACCATCTCCTTCACCAATGTTCTTGATACCGAGGTGCCATCCTACCTCCCGAGAGGCTCTCCAGGAGTGGCGTACCCCCGAGTAGCACCGTCATCCACGCCCTATGCTCTTCCGTCTTGCTAACGTGTTCCGGTGTCCGAAGCTCGTAGGCGTGCTGCAAGGTGCGGCTCTTATCATCTTGACAGCCAAAGCGATCATATCGCTAGCCGTCAGCTTCTCCCAGGCCGAAATGCGATCGAAGGGTGTTGCCTTCATATTCCGTGCGGAAAAGTCCTCGCTTTTGCAGGATTGGAACGGCTTCTTCGGCAAAGAGTGACAGCTGGCTGTTGATGATCGGGGGCATCACGTTGAAGCCATCGGCTGCACCGCTTCTGAACCAGTCCTCTATAATGTCGGCAATCTGTTCTGGAGTACCAGTTGCGACGAAGTGACCGCGTGCGCCAGCCAGCTTGCGCAACAACTGACGAAGAGTGAGATTTTCCTTTAGCGTCAAATCCACATAACCGACCACGCGGCTCTTCGAAGCCTCTACCGTTTCGGGGTCCGGGAAGTCGTTCCTTGTGAGTGGCCTGTCGAGTGGAATGTGGCTGAAGTCGTGGCCACCAAACCTCGCCGAAAGGCGTGTCAGACCCACGTCGGTACTGGTGAGAGCATCCAGTTCCTCCCAGATATGTTCAGCCTCTTTCGTGGTGGAGCCAATCGCAGCGCTTATACCCGGCAAGACGACAATGTCATCTGCACTGCGGCCGTAGCCAGCAGCGCGGGTTTTGACGTCGGTGTAAAATGCCTTAGCCGACTCTTTTGTCATATGGGCAGTGAAGATTGCTTCTGCCCATCTTGCTGCAAAGCCACGACCCGCATCGGACTGGCCTGCCTGAATGTAGACCGGACGCGATTGCGGGCTTTCCGGCACGTTTAGCGGCCCTGCTGTTCTGTAATGATTGCCAGTGTAGTTTACCGGCACGATCCGGTTGCGGTCGAGATAGCGCCCGCTTTCCCGGTCGTCGAGAACCGCATCTGCGGGAAAGCTCTTCCAGAGCGCGTCGACGGCTTCGACGAATTCTTCCGCCAGTTTGTAGCGGTCTCCATGATCGAGATTTTGCTGGAGACCATAATTGGCACCGGCTTCCGGTGCCCAGGAAGTGACGATGTTCCAGCCAGCGCGACCGTTTGAGAGATGGTCCAGTGTGGCGAACTGTCGGGCAAGCGTGTAGGGAAGACTGTAGGTCGTTGACGCCGTGCCGATGAGTCCGATTTTTTTCGTATGGGCCGCGAGCAGCGAAAGAAGGACGATAGGTTCCAGCGATCCCGATGACGCCAAGCCGCTACTATTACCCGCGGCCAGCGTATCGGCCAGAAACACGGCATCGAACTTCGCCCTCTCGGCAATTGTAGCAGCTTCGACATAGAGATTCAGGTCGGTCAAAGCCTTGTGGTTCGACTTCGGATGTCTCCATGCTCCCTCGTGGTGGCCACGGGACATGAGAAAGAGGTTGAGATGCAACTGTCGCGACATTGTACGCCCTTCAAATGGTATCGGCTTCGACGCCAAGGCTTCTGAGCAGCTTTGTTCTTAGCAAAGAGAGTTCGCCGTGATGCTCGTGGCGCGGATGAGGAAGCGAGATGGCGTGGTCTTCGGCGATGCTGCCGTCTTTCAACACAAGGATACGATCGGACAGAAGCAAGGCCTCGTCCACATCGTGCGTGACGAGGATGATGGTCGGTTTTTGGTGCTGGACGAGACGCATCAGCAGCGCCTGCATTTTTAACCGGGTCAGCGCATCCAGTGCCCCGAAGGGTTCATCGGCCAGCAACAGCTCTGGCGCCCTAAGCAATGATCGCGCCAGAGAAGCCCGTTGTTTTTGTCCGCCCGATAGCGTCGATGGCCAGACGTCTGCCTTGTCACCGATGCCAACGTCCTGCAGCATTTGTTCAGCTGCGGTTCGCGCATCTGGCCGACGAAGGCCAAGAGTGACATTATCGATCACGGTCTTCCAGGGCAGAAGTCGTGAATCCTGAAAAAGCACGGATACGTTTTCCGGGGTGTTGTAATGGCCCTTCGTTTCTGCGTCATCGTCCAGCCCAGCAAGTGCTCGCAGAAGAGTTGTTTTGCCAGAACCGGATTCCCCGAGAAGGGTTACGAACTGCCCAGCAGGGATGTCCAGAGAAATGCGGTCCAGAACTGTCTTGGTCTCAAAACTCCGCGAAAGGTCGCGCAGAACGACGGCATTCTTCACATGCAGGTTCATGATCCCAAGGCCCGTCTGTAGGAAAGCGCACGCGTCTCTATCGCCCTTACGACCGCGTCCGAGGCAAGACCCAAGACGGCGTAGATCATGATGCCGACAACGATGATATCGGTCTGGCCCCAGTCACGCGCCCGATTCATCAAATAGCCTATGCCCGTCTGCGTGTTGACGAGCTCCAGGACCACAAGTGCCGTCCAACAGAGAGCGACCGCAAGACGCAACGACACGAAGAAGCCGGGTAAGGCCCCGGGAAGCGCGACGTGCCTGATAAACTCAAGCCGGCTTAGCCCCAGAGTCCGTGCGAGCTCGACATGACCTATATCGATGCCCCGCAACGCCGCGTGGGTGTTGATGTAAACCGGAACGAGTACGGCGGTGAAGATCAGAAAAACCTTCATGGGCTCGCCAATGCCAAGCCAGATGATGACGAGTGGTATGAGCGCAAGCGTCGGTATAGCCCGTTTGATTTGAACAAGACCATCTATCAAAGCTTCGCCAGTCCGTGTTAGCCCCGACAGCAGCGCCAAAACGACGCCAGCGAAGACGCCCAAAAACAGCCCTGAATAGGCACGGATCGCCGACGCTGCCAAATGAGGCAGGAGAGTGCCGTCGGCAAGCATGTCATAGCCCGTGTGAACGGCAGTCGATGGTGCGGCCAGCGTGCTTGGAGACAAAAGGCCAAACCGGGACGCCGCTTCCCAAGTTGCAAGGAGAATGATCGGCCCGAGTAGCCGCATGCCAACCGGCAGCTTTTCCGGTGTGAGGCGGGCAGCTTTGCGCAGGCCATGAGGCTGCGTGTCTCGTTTGGTGACGCCGGTTGAAAACCGTCCTGAGGTGATGTCTGCCATGAAATCTCCGATCAACGCGACTGCTCAATGGTCTTGTCAAACGTGTCGACAAAGGAGCCCTTGGCATCGAGATGCTCCTTGATCGATCCAGCCTTGTAGAGCGTGTCGATCAGCTTTTGATGGTGAGGAATGGCCTCTACCGAGGTCTGAAATACCAAAGGCGACTGGCCCTTTAGGATCGCTGTAGCGTCTTCAGCGGAAACGCGTTGAAAGTCGGTGTAATAGAATTTTGCCCATTCTGTCTCGTTCTCGTTGCTCCACTCTCCGGCCTTGACGAAGGCTGAAATGAACTGGCGGACAGCTTCCACCTTGTCTGGATCTGCCAGAACTTCCGGGCGCGCATAAAAATAGGACGTGCTCGGCAATAACTTCCGCTCTTCCGGGTCAAGCACCGGGCTCGCGCCGGCTTGCTTCACCAACCGGGTCACGAAAGGCTCTTGGAGAACCGCGACATCGACCGCGCCTGAACGCAAAGCATCTGGCAGATCTGCCACGCGTAAGTTGACCAGTGTGACATCGGTCAGTTTCAAACCAGCCCTATTCAAAGCCTCGATTAGGAATACCTGCCGGCCGGAGCCCTCTACATAGCTGAGTTTTTTACCTTTAAGCTCAGCCAGATTGTTAATCTTAAGGTCCGGACGGCTGGTAAGTCGATACTGCGGAATCTCACGCGTGAAAGTCGCAACGATTGGCAACAGAGTGCCTGAGGCACGTGCCTGAATTGGTGGCGTGTCACCGACATAAGCAATATCAACAGCGCCCGCTCGTATCGCTTCCAAAATGGCGGGGCCACCGGCGAAATTAGGAAACTCGACCTCGAAAGACAGGCTCTTGATTTGTCCGCTGGCGTCCAACAGGTTGTGAACCAGTTCGGCCTGATCGGCGACGATCAGCTTCGAACTTGGACTGGCCGCGTGTGCCGACTGGTAACCGAGTGAAATCGCGGCAATAAGCATCAACATAGATGCTTGCAAGAAAACTCTGTAAAACAAGGAATACTCTCCGCAACTAGCCCGAGACAAAGGGCCGCTAAAATGACGACGTCCCCTCAGTCTAGGCAAAACAGAGTAAAACAATAGAGATAGTTTATGCGGACGAGGCAGAGCGTGAGCATTTCATCCCATGGATTAAAGCATTATTAGATGATTTTTTGCTGGTGGATTTGAATTGAGCCGTGAGCGCTCCAGCAATACGGTGCCAGCCTCACGGAGCGGGCATAGAAGCGAGTTCTCCCGCCGGGTAAGGGCGGGTGAGTTCAATAATAAGTCTGATTAAGCCAGTCGTGAATAGCAAGACACTTGACCACCAGTCAGCATCGCTCATGTCCATATCGATATCGCCAGCATCACAAGACGAAAATCGAAGGCGTTTCATCTTTGGAGACGTCGGTGTTCACGGCCTGTCTTGGTCGAGATACGCGGTGTTTTATAACGGCGCGGGCAAAATTTCGGATGATGGCCTTTAGCCTGCGGATTGGCGCAAACCCATATGACGAGCATCGAGTAACAAGACACGTGCCTCGCTCTGTGCCCGAAACACAAAAGCCGTCCAAAAGGGCGGCATAATTGGAGTAAATTGTTAGAATATTTGGTTGCGGGGGCAGGATTTGAACCTGCGGCCTTCAGGTTATGAGCCTGACGAGCTACCGGGCTGCTCCACCCCGCGTTACCAGCGCAAGTTCTTGG
>NZ_LMMM01000005.1 GCF_001422245.1 Rhizobium sp. Leaf262 | reverse complement strand
TGCGCTGTGGATCGCCCTTGCGGAGAACGGATCGATGGCTGCGGGCGCTTCGTCAGAATGAAGCCTCGCATCCTCGAGGGCAGATGTGGCCGAACTGGCAGGGCGATGATCCGGCAACGGGCCATCGCCACCCGGAGGGTTGAGGGTCGGACCTTGAACATGTCCGACCGTTCCAACGGCAAGGCCCCCTTGCCCTCCCGGGTTCTGCCAGCCGTGGCAAGAGGATCGCTGTTTGGCCAAAAGAGCTGAACGGGGCGCTGCGAGGTGCCATTCTTAGACTACCCAACGAGGCAACTTACAGCGCCCCGTCCGAATACCCATGGCCGCAAATGGCGATGGACACTGAGAGAAGGTCATGCCACGGGCAGGTGCTGCCGCGTGAACGGCGAAGCTTGGGCAAGCGGTGGCCGGGGTTTTTGACAGGATTGGATTTGGAGGGTGAGGCTGGATGCTTCGAGGCCCCTGCGGGGCACCTCAGCATGAGGGCGGCGGGTGTGGCGGGCCTTGCCCTGGAGAGGGCGGAGGAAGAGACTGGGCACAACAGAGCAACCCTCATCCTGAGGCGCGCAGGCGCAGCCGGAGCCTCGAAGGGCGAGGGTTGCGGGCTTGGGGCAGAGCACGCGGCGGATGCTTCGAGGCTTTGTCCTTCGGCCAAAGCGCCTCAGCATGAGGGCGGCGGGTGTGGCAGGCGGTTGCAGCGACTGACTTAAGACAGAGTGCAAGCATGGTATAAGGAATACTTTGGGCAACGATGCGGGGCACAACGCAGCAACCCTCATCCTGAGGTGCCCCGCAGGAGCCTCGAAGGGCGAGGGTTGCGGGCTCGAGGCAGGAGTGCGTGGCGGATGCTTCGAGGCTTTGCCCTTCGGCCAAAGCGCCTCAGCATGAGGACGGCGGGTGTGGTGGGCGGTTGCTATAAATGACGTTAAAAGCATGGCACAACAGAGCAACCCTCATCCTGAGGTGCCCCGTAGGGGCCTCGAAGGACGGGGGTTGCGGGCTTGGGGCACGAGTGCGTGGCCGGATGCTTCGAGGCCCCTGCGGGGCGCCTCAGCATAAGGGCGGCGGGTGTGGTTGCAGGGCCGTGCCCCCCCATCACTGCAGGCTTCCACCCCGCCCATACAAAACCTCGCATCTCACATTAGCACTTCATTAACCATCTTCGTTAACAATATCCCATGCACCATGAATCTCGCGGTGCGGTGAAGAGCGATGAATTCAGGCTCTGCATTTGGGGGCCATATGCCAGTCATTACGTTTGCAAATACCAAGGGTGGGGCGGGGAAGACGACGGCGGTGTTGCTGTTGGCGACCGAGCTTGCGCGCACCGGCCATCGTGTGACGGTTCTGGATGCCGATCCGCAATTGTGGATTTCGCGCTGGTCGGAGATGTCGGGGGAGATGAAGAACCTTTCGGTCATCTCGCACGTCACCATGGCGTCGCTGGAAACGCATATTCGCGAGAACCGCGGCAATACCGACTGTTTCATCATCGATCTGCCGGGCACGAAGAGCCCGCTGCTGACGATGGCGCTCGGCATTTCCGATCACGTCATCATTCCGGTGCAGGGCTCGGCCATGGATGCGCGCGGCGCTGCTGAGGTGCTGGAGCATATCGCGTTTTTGAACCGCAAGATGAACATGGCCATCAACCATTCGGTCGTGTTGACCCGCGTCAACGCCATGATCAGCACGCGTTCCATGCTGCTGGTCAAGGCACTGCTGGCGGAAAAGAATGTTCGCGTGCTCAACACGGCCATTGCCGAACGTGCAGCCTTCCGCGACATTTTCGATTACGGCGGCACGCTGGCCGCGCTCGACTGTCAGAAGGTCAGCAATATCGACAAGGCGATGGACAATGTTCGCAGCTTCGCCGATGAGGTTTTGGCGCTGCTGCCGGTGCGTGTCGTACGCTCCAGCCCGCAGCTGAAACTGTTCGGTCGCAAGGCTGCCTGACCACGATCTCGCGCTTCTGTTTCATGCGTCCGGTCGTTTATGGTACCGGGCGCAAGATTTTGCTTGATTTGGAAACGATCGTTTTCTATATTGCGTCCATGACACAGAGCCTTTCACTCTCAACCCTAACACGCCAGCGCGGTCGCCCGCGCGAGTTCGATGTCGATCAGGCCATCGACAAGGCCATCGGCGTGTTTTCCGAGCGCGGTTACCACGCAACCTCGGTGGGGGATCTGACGCAGGCCATGGAGTTGACACAGGGCAGTCTCTACAAGGCCTTCAAGGACAAGAAGGATATCTATATCGCCGCGGTCGAGCGCTACAAGCTGGTGCAGACGCAGCGCTTCGAAGCGGCTGTCCGGCCTGGCAAAACGGGGCATGAGCGGCTGCTGGCGGCAATGAATTTTTATGCCGATGCATCTGCCGGGCAATCGGGCGGGCGCGGTTGTCTCGTCGTCGGTGCCACGGCTGATCTGGCGTCGCTGGATGAGGACACGGCCCGCGTGGTGCGCGTTGCAATCGAGGCGCGCGAGAAGATTCTGATCCGTCTTGTGCGCGAAGGGCAGGCGGATGGCAGCGTCACGTCTGCCAAGGATGCGGGGGCGCTGGCAAAGACCGCGCTTTGCATTCTCTACGGAATTCGCGTCGTCGGCAAAACCGCCCCGACGCGGGAGGAACTGAGTGCAGTGGTCGATATTGCCATGAAGGTATTCGACTGAATTTTTGCTTATTTTGGAAATAATCGTTTCCAAATTGGAGATAGACAATGACGTCAATTGTGCTTGGTGACGAGCCTGCTCGGGAAGAGGCGCTCTCTTCCCCCATGATCTTTCTGCTGGCCATGGCTTCCGGTCTGATCGCAGCCAATATCTATTATGCCCAGCCACTTGCCGGTCCCATCGGTGCAGAGCTTGGGCTGTCTGCTGCTGCGACGGGGCTGATCGTGACGCTGACGCAGATCGGTTACGGCCTTGGTCTGCTGTTCGTTGTGCCGCTGGGCGACCTCATCGAAAATCGAAAGCTGATCGTGACGACGGTTGCGATGGCGGTCATCGCCCTGATCGGTGCGGCAATGGCACCCCATGCGGCGCCGTTTCTGCTCGCCGTCTTCCTCGTTGGCATAAGCTCGGTTGCGGTTCAGATGATCGTACCTCTGGCCGCGCATATGACGCCGGAAGCCAAGCGCGGTCGCGTTGTCGGCAGCATCATGAGCGGATTGATGATTGGCATCATGCTGGCACGACCGGTCTCGAGCCTTCTCTCGGACGTCGTCTCATGGCGCGGCGTGTTCTGGATATCGGCAGCGGCGATGGCCGTGCTGGCCATCGTTCTCTACCGCTTGCTGCCGCGCCGCATGCCGGAAGCGAAACTGCCCTACGGTGCACTGCTCGCTTCCATGGCCAGGCTTGCCGTCAACACACGCCTGCTCCAGCGGCGCGCGCTCTATCAGGCCAGCATGTTTTCCGCCTTCAGCCTGTTCTGGACGGTCACACCGCTTTACCTCAGCGGCCCGGCCTTCCGGCTGTCGCAGAGTGAAATCGCGCTCTTTGCTCTGGCCGGTGCTGCCGGTGCGGTTGCGGCACCCATCGCCGGGCGCATGGCCGACCGTGGCTGGACGTGGGTGGCGACATTCGCCGCGCTGACGGCGGGAGCGGCTGCATTCCTCATCACCCATATCGCGCCTGAGGGATCGTATCTGTCGCTGGCATTGCTGGTGGTCGCGGCCATCGTGCTGGATTTTGCCGTCACCACCAATCTGGTGCTTGGCCAGCGCGCCATCTTCACGCTGGGTGCTGAATTCCGCAGCCGCCTCAACGGCATCTTCATGGCGACGTTTTTCATGGGTGGCGCTGTCGGTTCGGCGTTTGGTGGATGGGCCTATGCGCATGGCCATTGGGCTGCCGCATCCTGGCTCGGCTTTGCGCTTCCCGCATCCGGTCTGGCCTTTTTCCTCACGGAGCGCCGTCCGGAAAAGCGTCGACCTCGCCTCGGCTAAGGTCAGCGTCCCAAAAAAGAAATGCCCGGCACTTGGCCGGGCATTTCGTGTGTACAAACTGGATTAATCGGCGAACTCGACGACCACACCGGGCCGCACCATCTTGGCCAGTTCGGTCGCATCCCAGTTGGTCAGGCGGATACAGCCGTGGCTGTTGGTCTTGCCGATCTTGGATGGTTCCGGCGTGCCGTGAATGCCGTAGGTGGGCTTGGAAAGCGCAATCCACACCGTCCCGACAGGACCATTGGGGCCCGGCGGAATTTGCAGGATCTGGTTATTCTGACCCTGCTGGAAGTTGATCTTCGGATTGTAGGTATAGCCCGGATTGAGCGCGATGCGCTCCACCGTATGCGTGCCTGACGGAGACGGCGTGTCGGAGGAGCCGATGGTGGCCGGATAGGCGGCAATCAGTACGCCACTCTGGTCATAGGCGAAGACCTGCTTGATGCCTTTGTGGGCAACGATGCGGGCGACCTGACCGGACTTGGTCGGGCCGGGATTGACGACCTTGATGATGGTGCCGGGAACGGTGAAGTCCACGCCGGGGTTCAGTTCCTTCAGGTAGGTCTCATCCATGTGAAACCGCTCAGCCAGTGCCTCGGAGGTGGAGGTGAAGGCCATGGACTCCAGCTGCGCCTTCTCCGCATAGTCATCGGGGATGGACGCGACATAGGGACCGGCTGCATCGGCTGCGGTAATGGTATAATCCACGATCGCCAGCCCGCCGGTGTTGCGCAGGCGCTCCAGAATATCGTCGGTATTGTTCGGGTCCAGATGGTCGCCGGTCATATCCTGCCAGGCGGCAATAGCCTTGTTGACGTTGTCGCCCATCTTGCCATCGATAACGCCCGGCGAAATGCCTTCGCGGTCGAGAAACACCTGAAGGGCAACGATTTCCTGACGCGAGCGATTGACCGGAGCCGTCACCGGCTGGTTGCGCTCGATGATGTGGTCCGGCTGCGGCACGGAGGCGGTGGTGCTTTCACCGGGCAGGGGCTGGCTGAGCGGTCCGCTTTCCACATCGCCCGGCCGCGTGGCGACGGAGCCGGTATAGACATCCGGGTCGCTGCCATCGCCGCGATACTGACGGTAGTCGCGAGGCGTGCCATTGCCCTGATAGCCATAGTCGCGCTGCGGCTCACGATACTGGCCGCCGGACTGCCCCGGTGCTGGCGGGTAATAATCGCCATTCTGATTGTAATAGGGATCGCGGTAGGCTTCCCGCGGCGCTTCCCGACGGGCAGGCGCGCCTCTCGGCATTTCGGTCGCCACGAGGTTGCCATATCGGTCGTAGTAGACTGTGCGGCCCATGCGATCCCTGCTGATGACGATGTCACCGCGCTCGGGCATGTATTCGATGACCCGCCCGTCCGGGGAGACGAGCATGGGTTGTTCCTGATACACCTGCTGGGCGTGAGCCTGAACAGGTGCCAGTATGGGAGTCGCCGCAACCGCGAGACTGAACATTGCGTTAATTAAAAGTTTCACGATTCGGCGATCCCTTGGGTTCTGGCCCGATACACACACGTTAATCTTGACCCTATTGTGAAAAAGGTGAATTCGAGGTTAACGCAATCTTAATTTCCTGACGTTGCGGTAGCTTTTGCGTGATCGCAGCGTCAACACCGATGATGAGGAGGAAGCATGCGCGCCCTGCAGGCAGGATCATCCCCAACGATTTATCTGGACGAGAGATCCGTATTCGACATTGGCGCCTGCGTGGTCGATGGTATCGATATCGCCCCTGGCCGCGCCATCCCCGATGACGGTGATCCCCGCATCGATCATTCGCTGGAAGGCTTCCTCTTTACCTGCGGCCCCGACCATATTCGCCACCCCCAACCCATTGCGGGAGACGAAAACGGTAAACGATATCCGCTCCATGGCTCTTTCTCGTCTCACCCTGCCGAGATCATCGACTGGGTGGTATCCAACGGTAATGCGCAGGCCGTGGCCAAGGTTCCGGTTTCGCTTGTCGATGGCGGGACTGCGCGTCTCGACCGGCAGTGGACCATCGATGGCAAAAGCGGCGAAATCCGACTGGAAGACCGTGTCACCAATAACAGCGATGAGGCGCGGCCTGTCTTTCACATGTACCACATGAATGTTGCGGCGCGACTGTTCGATGATGCCGTGCGGCTTTCCGGCGCGATGTTCGAGAATGGCGGGTTTGGCTGGCGCTTCGGGCAAGAGCCGGGCGGGGTGTTCTGCGTTCCGGCAGGAGAGGGCCCGGATGGCTGGGCCGAGATGACGCTGGGGCCGATTGCCGCCATTGGCGGGCGCACGCTGCGCGTTGCGTTTCGCACCGACACCTTGCCCTATCTTCAAATGTGGAGAAATCAGCAGGATCCGGCCCATGTGCTGGGAATAGAGCCCGTTTCGCACCGCTGGGTCGACCGTGCGGACCTGGAGGCTGCGGGCGAGTTCGACATGCTTCAGCCCGGCGAAAGCCGCAGCTACGGCCTGCGCTTTTCTATTCTCTGAAAGGCCTTTGAATTGAAAAATCCTGTCATTGACGCACTGGATTTAACGCCTTACACCGAATGCGGATTTGAAGGCGGCATGGCACTTTACGGGCCAGACAGCCGTCGTGACCGGAGGATTTGAGCATGGACATCAGACGTATCGACGACGAATATTCCGTGAGCGGCCAGATCAGTGTCGCCGATCTCGACGAGGTCAAGGCGCTTGGGTTCAAGTCCATCGTCTGCCATCGCCCTGATGGTGAAGAAGAGGGACAGCCTCTGTTTGCCGATATTGCCGAGCGGGCGGAAGAGCTGGGCATTGCCATCGTGCATGTGCCTGTCGGCCGCTTCGGCGTGGACGCCGATGCCGTAACCGGCATGGTCGATGCGCTGGACGAGCTTCAGCGCCCGATGCTCGGCTTTTGCCGCTCCGGCGCGCGCTCCACGGCTATTTACGAAAAGACCCATCATTTGCGTGGCTGATGTGCCGCCATTGCCTTTACCGAAAGTACCAACAGGAGTTTCCAGCATGAGCATCAAGCGTATCGAACCCGGCAAGCGCATGAGCGGCGCAGTCGTTCACGGCAACACCGTATACCTCGCCGGCCAGGTCGGTGAAGGCACGTCCGTGACCGAGCAAAGCAAATCCGCTCTCGCCGAAGTCGACCGCCTGCTCGCGCTGGCCGGTTCCGACAAGTCCAAGGTTCTCCAGACCATCATCTACCTCTCCGACATGTCCACCTTCGGCGAAATGAACGCCGTCTGGGAAGGCTGGATCGACCCCGCCAACCCGCCAGCCCGCGCGACGAGCGAAGCCGCATTGGCGACGCCGGATTATAAGGTCGAGTTTATCGTGACCGCTGCGATCTGAGTGGTGTGGTAGTGTTGCGGAAGCCGGTCCTTGGGGCCGGCTTTTTTTGTTTGAGTTGATGTTGGTGGGTGGGGCTTACCCCCCTCTGCCCTGCCGGGCATCTCCCCCTCAGGTGGGGAGATCGGCAAGATGCTCGCTCATCGCCCCAATCGTAGCGTCAGAGGAGGGGGGCTGCAAAACAAGTCGTCGCCCTCTGCAACCTCTGAGATGACCGGTGAGCGTGCGCCCAGCTAATCTCCCCACCTGTGGGGGAGATGCCCGGCAGGGCAGAGGGGGGTAAGCCACATTCACCGCCGTTCGCTATTTCGCCATACAGCAGGGAATTCTGCTTAGTTTTGAATCCCTTACCTCTATCACTTCGAAGACTGATTCAGCGCCTTGCCAAGTTGATTCACACTCATCACGCGCTCGTCAAACCACAGCCGCGCAAGATCGCCAGCCGAAGCGAGGTTGATCCCGTCCGGATCGACAGACGTAATTTTCCAAGCTCCGGCCTTTCTCCCCGCTAACACCGCCAGCCGTGACGCTTCGCCCTTGATGCCGTTCAGACGGATGACTTCCGCCTCCAGCCCTTCCGCGCCGGAAAGGTCCGTGCGCAAATCTGCGGGTGTGATGTTGCTGGCATTGCGGGCAGGGCCGCCGTTTATCTGCACGCCTTCGATGTTCAACCGGTAAAGCTCGGTGTCCGGCAGGGAAAGGTAGAGCTTGGCCTTCGGATAGCGGGCGATATAGCGCGCCTTGGCCTGCGGTACGTCTTCCTCGCCGATGAGTTCGGCTTTTCCCACCAGCGTCAGCCTCGGCAAGGTCAGCGCATCGCCCTTGTTGAAGGGGGCGAGAACCAGCGAGATACGCGGGTCGGCCTCGATGTTGCGGGCATGGAGCGCGAGACGAGCGGCGAAGAAGAAGGGGGTGCCATCCGGCTCGACGGCGATGTTGGTGGCGGTGGTGTAGGGATAGCCGCTCAGCGGATCGAGTGTGGCGAGACCGGCGGTGCGGGAGGTGTGCAGCACATCGCGGGCGACGCGGATGGCCTCAAAGGGCGCACCGGCGGAGGGTTCGATTGTGGCGTTGCGCGGGGTGATGACGGGGATGAGTGTGTCTGGCATGATTGTCTCCCTAATCGCGGTATAGCGGAGCAACGTGGCCAGTCAACTCCGTGAAGGAGATACTATACACTCCGTCACCCGCACTTGATGCGGGGTCCAGCAGACGCGCGTCCGCGCAACGAGAAGAGTTCTTTCAGCCCAAGGACTTGGGCTGACTGGATCCCGCATCAAGTGCGGGATGACGGAGGAAGGGCGTTGCCAAACCTCAACTTCGCTCGCGAATCTGCGTCAGCGTCCGCGCAGGCGTAATGGCCTCCGGGTCCAGCTTCACCTCGATGATCGCGGGCTTACCGCTGGCACGGGCACGCTCATAGGCCGGGCCGAAATCCTCGGTCTTTTCCACCAGTTCGCCGTGGCCACCATAGGCCTTGGCGAAGGCAACGAAGTCAGGATTGACGAGATCGGTGCCGCTGACGCGGCCGGGATATTCGCGTTCCTGATGCATGCGGATGGTGCCGTAGGTGCCGTTATTGACCAGCACGGTGATGATAGGCAGGCCATAGCGCACGGCGGTGATGAATTCCTGTCCGTGCATCATGAAGCAGCCGTCGCCCGCAAAGCAGACGACTTCACGCTCCGGGAACAGATGTTTCGCGGCGACGGCGGCGGGCAGGCCGTAACCCATGGAGCCGGAGGTGGGCGCAGACTGCGTGTTGAAACGCTGGAAGCGATGGAAGCGATGCAGCCATGTGGCGTAGTTGCCCGCGCCGTTGGTGAAGACCGTGTCCACAGGCACATTCGCTTCGATCCAGTCCATGATCGGACCCATCTGCACCGGGCCGGGGCCGGTCTGTGGCGGGGTGGACCATTTTAGATAGGCTTCGTGCATGGCAGAAGTTCGGTCTGCCCAGACGGGGTTTGTCGGAGCCTCAAGCGTGGAAAGCGCTTCCACGAATTCGGCAGGGGACGCGCAGATGGCGAGATCGGGCCGATACATGCGCCCCAGCTCTTCGGCCTGCGGATAGATGTGCACAAGTGTCTGCGACGGGTAGGGGATGTCCAGCAGCGTGTAGCCGGAGGAGGGCATTTCCGACATGCGGCTGCCCAGAAGCATGATAAGATCGGCCTCCTTGATTTCCTTCGACAGTGCCGGGTTGATGCCGATGCCAACATCGCCCGCATAGGACGGGCTGAGGTGATTAAACAGCGCCTGACGCCGGAAGGAGCAGCCGACGGGCAGCTTGAACGTTTCTGCAAATGTCTTGAACTGCGCAACGGAATCTTCCGTCCAGCGGGTGCCGCCGACGATGACCATGGGACGCTTGGCATCCTTCAGCAGTTCGGCGAATTTCGCGATCTGCTTCGGGCCGGGGTGGTTTTCGACGGGCGTATAGGGCTGGGCCTCCGGTGCGTCTACCAGATCGACCAGCATGTCTTCGGGCAGGCTCAAAACGACAGGGCCGGGGCGGCCGGAAGTGGCGACTGCAAAGGCGCGGGTGACGAATTCCGGGATGCGGCGGGCATCATCGATCTCGCCGACCCATTTGGCGAATTCGGTAAAGGCGCGGCGATATTCGACTTCCTGAAAAGCCTCACGCTCGCGCGCATCACGCTGGACCTGGCCGATGAAGAGGATCATCGGGATCGAATCCTGCATGGCGATGTGTAGACCCGCAGAGGCGTTTGTCGCGCCGGGGCCGCGTGTGACCATGCAGATGCCGGGCTCGCCCGTCAGACGGCCCCAGGTGTCGGCCATCATCGCAGCGCCACCTTCCTGACGGCAGACGACGGTTTCTATGCCGCTTTCATAGAGAGCATCCAGCACCGCCAGATAGCTTTCGCCCGGCACGCAGGAAACGCGCGACACGCCATTGGCTTTCAGGGCTTCGACAATCAGCTGTCCGCCGGTTCTCTTCATGGCGCTATATTCCTCTCGATTTCATTCAGTTCGGCCAGAACTTCATCCTGATGTTCGCCAAGGCGCGGGCTTGGTCGATTATAATGCAGGGGCGTTTCGGACAATATGATAGGTGTACGGACGCCCGGAATGACGGTGCCATCGGCTGCTTGCAGATCGACGCGCAGGCCACGGGCCTCTACCTGCGGATCGGCAAACATTTCCTCGATGGAATTGATGGGACCGGCGGGCACGGCATTGGTTTCGCAGGCCGTCAGCAGGTCGCGCTTCGTCCATTTCAGCGTCTCGGTGGAAACGATCTGGCGCACCTCGACCTTGTGGGCGACGCGGGCCTTGTTGGTGGCGTAACGCTCGTCATCTGCGATTGCATCGATGCTGAGAATTTTGCACAGGCGGCGGAACTGGCCGTCATTGCCGACGGCGAGAATGAGGAAGCCATCGGCGGTCGGCACCACCTCGTAAGGTGAGATATTCGGGTGCGCATTGCCCAGCCGCACCGGGGCCTTGTCGGAAATGAGGTAATTCATGTTCTGGTTGGCCAGCACCGCAGATTGCACATCCAGCAGCGCCATATCGATATGCTGGCCCTGGCCGGTGCGCATGGCGTGGATGAGGGCTGCCTGAATGGCGGTGACGGAATAGATGCCGGTGAAGATATCAGCCACCGCCACGCCCGCCTTCATCGGCTGGCCATCCGGCTCGCCGGTAATCGACATGAAGCCGGACATGCCCTGAACGATGTAATCGTAACCAGCGAAATCCGCATAGGGCCCGGTCTGGCCGAAGCCGGTGATGGAGCAGTAGATAAGCTTGTGGTTCAGCGCCCGAAGCGACTGATAATCCAGCCCGTATTTCTCCAGCCCGCCGCGCTTGAAATTCTCGATGACGACATCGGCAGTTTTGACCAGCCGACGCACGGTCTCGCGTCCCTCCGGCGTCTTCAGATCGACGGTGATGGACCGCTTGCCGCGATTGGTGGAGTGGTAATAGGCGGCGGACAGATTATCTCCGTCCTTGCTCTCAACGAAGGGAGGTCCCCAGGCGCGTGTGTCATCGCCGCCATCGGGGCTTTCAACCTTGATGACATCGGCACCCATATCGGCCAGCATCTGCCCGGCCCACGGACCGGCCAGCACGCGCGCCAGCTCGATCACACGAATGCCCTTCAAGGGCGGCTGTTTCTTATCGGAAGGTTCTGCCATGTCTGTCTCACACATTTTCAGAAGTTTATAGACGGACGAACTTCTGCGTGCATGTGAAATAATCTCATGGCGTCATTCCGTTTCGGCAGTGAACAGAATGATTGAATTCACGCACGAGGGGCGGTGCCGGAAAGCGGCTGAATTGCCGGACGCAGTCCCATCGAGCGCAGAATGGCGCTGAGGCTAAGCAGTTCAGGGTTGCCGGTTGCAGAAAGGGTTCGATACAGCTGTGTGGGGTTGAGATCAGCCGCTTTGGCGACCTGTGGTACACCGCCGAACGCCTTGGCCATCTGCCGAAGCGTAACCATGAGTTCGCCTTGGTCACCATTGGCCAATATGGCATCCAGCGTGGCCGCCGCCAGTTCGGGATCATCGCGAAACAAATCCGCCATGGCATCGTCATGACTGCGGTCTTTCATTTGTTTCACTCCTTTCATTGTTGCAGCGTCGTCTCTCATTTCCGTTTCTCGAATCAAGTCGACTTTTGGCTGCCTGGACTGAGAAGCCAGTTTGACGCAAAACGCCTGCATCCGTCACTCCGGACTTGATCCGGGGCCTAGTAGACGCGCGTCTGCGCGGCGAAAGAACTTTTCACCCCCGAGGGCTTGGGGTGGCTGGACCCCGGAGCAAGTGCGGGGTGACGGAGGTGTCTGTCATGCATCCAAAACTGGCCTATTAGTTTCAGACCGGATAGCAGTTCAGGTTAAGCAGGATTACCCGCGTCGCGCACCTGCTATTAAAGAAGATAATGCGAGATATCGGCCCAATCGGGGTTCATTGTCTCGATGAGATCGAGCTTCCATTTTCGAGGCCATTTCTTGATCGTTTTTTCACGGGAAATCGCATCTGTTATGAGATCATGGGTCTCGAACCAGACGAGTGTCTTGGTGCCATATTTGCTTGTGAAGCCGGGCGTCAGATCGTTTTGGTGTTCGTACAAACGATGCGCCAGATCGCTGGTAACCCCGGTGTAAAGAGTACCATTACGCTTCGATGCCAGAATGTAGACGTAGCCCTGTCGCCGCATTGCCGTTGGATTGCATACTTGCAAAAAGCACGCAAAGGTTAATTGCGTAACTCTGTCTTACGACACTTGAATACCTGTTTTTTGGTCTGAATTCATAGAGTACCAGACAACGGCCTTGGTCTGGAAAGGCTTTTCTTGCCTTGCAGACGCAAGGCGGCTGGACCCCGGATCAGGTCCGGGGTGACGGAGATTGTGGTTAAACCTCCCGCGCCCAAGCTGCAAAATCTGCCGCCGGAACTTCCCAGCCGATTTCGTTCAGTGTTTCGTGGCGCATGCCGGGGTAGATGCGGTCGGTGATCTGGGTGAAGCCCGCCGTGCGGAACTGCTGGGCCAGCCAGACGATCTCGCGGCCATTGTTGGTGGCGGCGTCTTCGTTGCCGCTGACGAGGAGGATGGGCAGGTCTTTTGGCAGGCGCGAGATGAGTTTCGGTCCGCGATAGGACATTTCGAAGACGTCCTGCCACAGCGAAACGCTGGCTTCGAACTGGCAGAGCGGGTCTTCGACATAAGCATCGACCGCCGCCTTGTCGTGGCTCAACCAGTCTGCCGTGGTGCGCTTTTCCGGCATCTTGCTGTTCCAGATGCGGAAGGTGGCTTTGGGCAGGATAGCGCTTGGAACGTCCGAGCCTTTCAGCATTTTTTCGATTCTGAGAACGACTTGCGCCAGGCGCCCCATCACACCGGTGTTGAGGTTTGAGTTCCAGATCGACAGGCCGTCGAAGGCATCCGGGTGGCTGACCGCGGTGTTGAGGGCGATGAGGCCGCCCATGGAGTGGCCGAAGAGGATGATGGGCAGGCCGGGGTGGCGTTCTGCGGCAAGGGTGCGCATGGCCATGACATCGGCGATGACCTTGGTCACGCCATCCTTCCAGGCGAAACGGCCGATGGGTGCATCGTCAGCTTTCGTGCGACCGTGGCCGCGATGATCGTGGGCGTATACCTCGAAGCCCTGGTCCGACATGACCTCAGCGAAACGGCGGTAGCGCCCGGCATGTTCGACAAGCCCGTGGCAGATGAGCAGCACGCCGCACGGCGTGCCGGTGGCGGGTTGGTGGCGATAGGCGAGGGTGGCACCGGAGGGGCTTTCCAGCCGGTTGATTTCACCAAACATCATATCGTCCATTCCCGTCTCCACAGCTTGGCTTATTCTTGGTTGGAGGTTGCTCCAAAGCCTCATTTACCCTACATAGCGGCAACTTTCCCAAACTGACGTGGAGCATTCGCTACAATGGCACGCCAATTCATCTACCACATGTCGGGGCTGAACAAGTCTTACGGCGCCAAGAAGATTCTCGAGAACGTAAACCTGTCCTTCTACCCGGACGCCAAGATCGGTATTCTCGGCCCTAACGGTGCCGGTAAGTCCACTGTGCTGCGCATCATCGCCGGTCAGGACAAGGAATTCACTGGTGAAGCCTGGCTGGCCGAAGGTGCGACCGTCGGTTATCTGGAGCAGGAGCCGCATCTCGATCCGACCAAAAATGCGTTCGAAAACGTGATGGAAGGCGTGGCCGACAAGCAGGCCGTGCTTGATCGCTACAACGAACTGATGATGAACTATTCCGACGAG
Source organism: Rhizobium sp. Leaf262 (assembly GCF_001422245.1). Lineage (GTDB taxonomy): Bacteria > Pseudomonadota > Alphaproteobacteria > Rhizobiales > Rhizobiaceae > Agrobacterium. Next base: position 172,206 of record NZ_LMMM01000005.1, on the reverse strand, counting down.
ACCGCCGACGAAGGCGCGAAGCTTCAGGACATCATTGACAGCCAGAACCTCTGGGATCTGGAACAGCAGGTCGAAATGGCCATGGAAGCCCTGCGCTGCCCGCCAAAAGATGCCGACGTTACCGTTCTGTCCGGTGGTGAACGCCGCCGTATCGCGCTGTGCCGCTTGCTGTTGTCACAGCCGGATCTGCTGCTGCTCGACGAGCCGACCAACCACCTCGACGCGGAAACAATTGCATGGCTTGAAAAGCACCTGCGCGATTACCCCGGCGCCGTCATGATGATCACCCACGATAGATACTTCCTGGATAACGTCACCGGCTGGATTCTCGAGCTCGACCGTGGCCGTGGTATTCCTTACGAGGGCAACTACTCTGCTTACCTGACTGCCAAGGCCAAGCGCATGCAGCAGGAAGCCCGTGAAGAAGCCGGTCGCCAGAAGTCGCTGTCGCGCGAACAGGAATGGATCGCTTCCAGCCCCAAGGCGCGTCAGGCCAAGTCGAAGGCCCGTATCAAGGCTTACGAACAGCTGGTGGATGCCGCAGAAAACATCCGTCCCGGCGACGCGCAGATCATCATTCCGGTCTCCGAGCGTCTGGGGCAGGTCGTTATCGAACTCGAAGGCATCAACAAGGGCTTCGAAGGCCGCACGTTGATCAATGATCTGTCGATCAAGCTGCCACCGGGCGGTATCGTCGGCATCATCGGCCCCAACGGTGCCGGCAAGTCCACCCTGTTCAAGATGATCACAGGCCAGGAAAAGCCTGACGCGGGTTCCATCCGTATTGGCGATACCGTCCATCTCGGTTATGTCGACCAGAGCCGTGATGCGCTCGCAGCCGACAAGACAGTGTGGGAAGAAATTTCCGGCGGTGCCGAAATCATCAAGCTTGGCAAGTTCGATATGAACAGCCGCGCTTATTGCGGCGCGTTCAACTTCAAGGGCGGCGATCAACAGCAGAAGGTCGGCAATCTTTCGGGTGGTCAGCGTAACCGCGTGCACTTGGCAAAGATGCTGAAGGCAGGCGGCAACGTTCTGCTGCTCGACGAACCGACGAACGATCTTGATACGGAAACGCTGGGTGCGCTGGAAAGCGCGCTGGAAGCCTTCGCCGGCTGCGCCATCATCATCAGTCACGATCGCATGTTCCTCGACCGTCTGGCCACGCACATCCTCGCCTTCGAAGGTGATGGCCATGTGGAATGGTTCGAAGGCAACTTCGAAGACTACGAACAGGACAAAATCCGCCGCCTTGGCCCGGATGCGCTGAACCCCGGAAGCCAGGCGTATAAGCGTTTGACGCGCTGATAGCGTTTTCTCCTGTAGAACATCAAGCGGCCCCGTATTCATGTGGATACGGGGCCTTTTCTTTGCGCTGGCGCATCTTGGGATGCCTGCCTTCAAAATTGGCAGCCCCCGCCATGCGCCTGCATCATTTTCGTGCAACGGCCTGTATATTGGGCGGTGACGATTTGGTTTTTACTTTTGATTATTGTCAAGAGCCGCGGCATTTTCGCGGTAATACTTGTGATTCAGAATTATTTAAGACTGATCCTGTTTATTCACGTTTGCGCATATGAGTTGCGCATCGCGTGGCATGAGGTCACTCAACAGGAGATTACCTCATGAAATTGGTCGATGTTGCGATCAGCAAGCGCCTCTGGACCGCCGTCACTCTTCCCATGCTGGCTGCTGGTTACCTATCCTATGTGCAACTGTCGGAACGTCTGAAGGACTACCACAACATGAATGAGGTGGTGATGATCAGCGATCAGTTGAAAAAATTGAGCGACATTGCGCATTTTCTTCAGGTCGAGCGAGGACTGACCGCAGGCTTTATCGGCTCCAAGGGGACTGCGAATGTGTCCGAGCTTTCAAGCGCCCGCAAACAGACCGACGGTGGCGCGAGTCAGTTTGACGACATCGCCTCGTCATTGTCTGCGCTGACCGATAGCGCCGCCGCAAGTAAATATGCCGCGGCCAAGACAAGTCTGATGTCTGCAACGCAGTTACGGTCAGGAGTTGACAGTCTATCCGTAAAGGGTGCCCAGGCATTCGGGTCCTATACATCCGCCATTGCAAGCATTGTCGTCATCGTATCCGATCTCGTGGAGGAGGTGGGTGATCCCAATATCGCTCGTCAGGTGGCGGCCTATAGCGAACTGATGAAAGCCAAGGAGTTGGCCGGGCAGGAACGCGGTCTCGCCAATGGTTTCATTGCCGCCAAGCAGATGGACCCGGCACGCTTTGCTGATTTTGCCGCAATGGCTGGCGGACAGCAGGCTTTGATCGACACCTTCATACTGGCGCAGTCACCAGAGCGTAGGGCAGGTATCGCGGATGCGATTTCAACGGCTTCCAAAGACATCGCCGCTTTCCGCGCCCGCATTCTCGCCAATGGCGAAAAGGCCGATCTCGGCACCCTCGACAGCGCGTCCTGGTTTGGAACAGCGACCAAGCGTATCGAACTGCTCAAGCAGATCGAAACGGAAAGCCTGACCTCCATCTCCACTCTGGCAAAGGCCGAGGCGGGCGTGGCGTTCGACAAGCTGATCGTCATCGGTCTCATCACGCTGGCTGGCGGCATTGTCATGGTGATCTTCTCCAGCATCATGGCTATGACTGTCGTACGCCCGATTGGCACGATGGTTGCCGCGATGGGCCGACTGGCCAAAGGCGAAATCGACAATGCAGCCCTGGCTTCCGGTCGCAAGGACGAGATCGGCGACATGGAGCAGGCGGTCGAAATCTTCCGCCAGTCCGCCATCCGCAACCGCGAACTGGAAGAGGCAGAGGCGGGCAACAGAGCGCGGGCCGAACGTGAACGGGTGGAAATGCAGCGCGCAGCGGAAGCTGAGGCTGAGGCAAGGCTGACGCAGGCCACGAGCACCTTTGCAGCCAGCATGAAGCGGCTGGCATCCGGCGACATGCTGTGCGAACTCAACGAGCCATTGTCATCGCAATTTGAAGCCCTGCGTCAGGATTTCAACAGCTCTGTCCGGCAATTGCGCGAAACGCTTGCGAGCGTCGGTCAGTCGGTCTCGACGGTCACGAGCGGATCGCAGGAGATTTCAGCGGCGTCGGACGATCTATCCCGGCGCACGGAACAGCAGGCCGCCTCGCTCGAAGAAACCGCTGCTGCTCTCGAGCAGATCACTGCGAACGTGACATCGACCTCCAAGCGTTCCGCCGAGGCGCGGGGCGTGGTGCGGACGGCGCGGGAAAAGGCCAGCAACTCCGGCAATGTGATGCGCGATGCGGTGGCGGCGATGGAGAAGATCGAGGAATCGTCCAGGCAGATCGGTCAGATCATCGGTGTTATCGACGAGATTGCGTTCCAAACCAACCTGCTGGCTTTGAATGCCGGTGTGGAAGCCGCGCGTGCGGGCGAGGCCGGTAAGGGCTTTGCGGTTGTTGCACAGGAGGTCCGGGAACTTGCGCAACGCTCTGCCAAGGCCGCAAAGGAGATCAAGGAGTTGATCGGCAATTCCGCCATCGCCGTTGGAGAAGGTGTTCGTCTCGTCAGCGACACGGGTGCGGGCCTTGGCGAGATTGCCGAACTGGTACAATCGGTCAATTCCCATATGGAAGCGATTGCAACCGCAGCCCAGGAACAGTCCGCTGGCCTTGCCGAGGTCAATACGGCGGTCAACCATATGGACCAGGCCACACAGCAAAATGCGGCGATGGTTGAAGAAATGAATGCTGCCGGAGCATCGCTTGCGCAGGAGAGCGTTAACCTCAACAATCTGCTGTCGCATTTCCAACTGGGGCAGTCGTCGCAGGCTGGGAGGGGTTCATCGTACGGGGCTGTCGGACACGGCTCGCAGCGTCATGCGGCCTGATGTCGGGTAGGCGTTTGCCTGCACATTGGTGGCCGACGCCTGCGAATGACATCATAAGACGTTGAATAAAAGCCACCGCTTCGGACCGAAGCGGTGGCTTTTACATATCTGCGACCCATGGGATTGGTGATTCTTTCGATCTACAGGCTGTTCCACTGCGAAAGCGTCATCATTCCGGGTATGTCTTGTCGTGCCTGTCCAGACAAGATGGCGATATATTCCAGAGAATGCCCATCAGGGTCGTCGAAATAGACGTTGGCCGATGGCATCCAGGGGAAAACGCTCGGCTCATCGATTTCTACGCCAGAGCCGTCACGTGGTGTGATTCCTTTCGAGCGCAGATAGTCAGGAGACTGGATGACCTGATCGAGTGTCGTTTGAAACGCGATGTGAAGTTTGAGTTGCAGGGGCGAGCTATGAATGGACCAAAGCCCCAGCATGGAGGTTTCACGCCCGCCGATCCAGAAGAACGCCACGTTTCGTTCTGGAATTCTGTGTGCCAACTCCAGGCCGAGTATACTGCGATAAAAATCAATCGAGCGTTCGAGGTTCGAAACGGTCAGATGGGTTTCGTAAAGGCCCTGTACCGGGATCATGGTCAACTCCTTGGTGATGCGCCGGGTACCACACCAGACGCTTGATTGATGAGCTGACTGGGTTCATAGGACCTCAACCAAGGTTGAGGTCAAGAGATATGAATGTGAAATTGGACGTTCACCGTGAGCTTTCTGTTGGAGAGGTTGCCAGACGCAGCGGCGTCGCCGTTTCTGCCATTCATTTCTACGAGGCAAAGGGCCTGTTGCGATCGACGCGAAATGCCGGTAACCAGCGTCGTTATACCCGAGAGGTGCTGCGCCGCGTTGCGGTGATCAAAATCGCTCAACAAGCAGGCATACCGCTGGCGGATATTCGCGATGCCCTGTCGACATTGCCCAACGGGCGCACACCGGATGCCGAAGACTGGAAAACTCTGGCTGGCCTGTGGCGAGCAGAATTGCAGCAGCGAATCAACAGGCTGACGCAATTGAGAGACAAGCTTGAGGGATGCATCGGCTGCGGATGCCTGTCGGTCAAGGACTGCCCTCTGCGCAATCCAGGTGATATGCGCGGTAGAGAAGGAACGGGAGCCGTCCTACTGGAGTAACATCGCTTGGTTGCTTCCTCTTGGATCTTCTGATTTTTGGGGTCGCAACTCCAATGCCGACTTGCAATCGGCCGTCAATCGTATAAAGATATCTTTATATGTTGATTGGCTTGAGGTTTGCGATTTGGCTCTAGGGCTTGATAATCTGGTAGGACTGTTAAAGGCGGCGGGAGAGCCCACGCGGTTTCGCCTGCTTGCGCTTTTGGCTGCGGGCGACCTGACGGTAACGGACCTGACTGAAATCCTCGGGCAATCACAGCCGCGCATTTCGCGCCACCTGAAGCTTTTGGCCGAAGAGGACCTTGTCGACCGCTATCAGGAAGGTGCCTGGGCATACTTCCGTTTGAAGCAGGATGGCAAGTCTGCCGAGATGATCAAGCAGTTACTGGCCGTTGCGTCTCCGACCGACGCTGTTCTGTTGCGCGATCATGAACGGCTTTCTTCCGTCAAGCGTGTGCGGGCAGAGCGCGCGCAGGATTATTTCAGCCGCAACGCATCTGCGTGGGATGAGCTGCGCCGCCTGCATGTCAGCGATGATGCCGTGGAAGCCGCGCTTTTGAAGCTGATCGGTACAACTCCGGTCGACTCGATGCTGGATCTCGGCACGGGTACGGGACGTATCCTGCAGTTGCTGAGCGGTACCTATCGCCGCGCGATTGGTATCGATGCCAGCCGCGATATGCTCGCCGTTGCCCGATCCAATCTGGATAAGGCCGGAGTTGCCCACGCCTCCGTACGGCATGGCGATATCTTGAACCTGCCGCTGGAAGGGCAGGATTTCGATCTTGTCGTGGTGCATCAGGTTCTGCACTTCCTCGATCACCCGGAAATGGCGCTGGCGGAAGCTGCACGCATGCTGCGCCCCAATGGACGTCTGGTGATCATCGATCTGGCGCCCCATTCGCTTGAATATCTTCGCGAAGACCACGCGCATGTGCGTCTGGGCTTCTCGCATCAAACCATGGAAGAGTGGCTGAAAAAATCCGGTCTCACGCCGGAAAAGTCTGTCGATCTGCATTCCGGCAAGACGACGGCTCAGTCGCTCGATGTGACAATCTGGGTTGCGCGTGATCCACGCCTGCTGATCGCAGGGCAGGAGCAGATCGACGTACCTCTTCTTTCCGCCGGGAGGGCATGAGATGACAATTACCGAGGCAGACCGTCACACGGGCGGTTCGTTCAAGCTTTCCTTCGAGTTCTTCCCGCCGAAGAATGCCGATATGGATGTGCAATTGTGGGAAACGGTCGAAGAGCTTTCGCGCTGGAACCCGGACTTCGTTTCTGTGACCTATGGCGCGGGCGGCAGCACCAAGGCGCCGACGTTGCAGGCGGTGCAGAGAATGATATCGGTGGCGGACCTGCCTACCGCATCGCATTTGACCTGCGTCGATGCCAGCAAGCAGGATGTCCATGACGTGGTGCAGGAATTCACGGCCGCTGGCGTGAAGCATTTCGTGGCGCTGCGCGGCGATCCGTCCACAGGCATCGGTACCGACTATAAGCCGCACCCGCAGGGTTACGAGAATGCCGCTGCTCTGGTGCGCGGCTTGCGGGATATCGGTGATTTTGAAATCTCGGTTTCGGCCTATCCTGAGAAACACCCCGAAAGCGAGAGCGACGCCGTCGATATCGACATGCTCAAGCGTAAGGCCGACAACGGCGCGACGCGCGCGCTGACACAGTTCTTTTTCGACAACGAGATTTTCGAGCGGTACATGGAGCGCGTGACCAAGGCAGGCATTACCATTCCTGTCGTGCCAGGAATCATGCCGATCCAGAACCTGACGCAGTTGAAGCGTTTTGCCGGGCGCTGCGGCACGAGCGTGCCAGCCTTTCTGGATGAGCGTTTTGCCGGGTTGGATGACGAACCGACAGCGCGTGCGCGGGTGGCCGCAGAGGTGGCTGCCGAGCAGATACTCGACCTTCAGCGGCGCGGCATCAACGAGTTTCACCTTTACACTATGAACCGCGCGCCTCTGGTGAATGCGGTTCTGGAAAATGTCGGTTTCCGGCCCTTGAGACGGTCCGCCGCATAAGGCACGACAAGGTCGATAATGAAAAAAGCGCAGGTTCTGAAAACCTGCGCTTTTTTAATGGCAAATGATAATCAACTACCGGGTGTGCGATACCCCTTGGTGCGTGTCAGATGAAAAGCATCACCCCGACAAACGCAAACGCAACACCGACTGCTAAGGCATTAAGAGAATTTGTAAGTCCCATGCTCTGCCTCCTTTACGTTGACAGTAAGCATTATGACCGTTTTGTGTCTCTTGAAAAGCGAATTCTATGACGCGGTGCACACTGCAAGCGCATGAATTATCAGCGTTTTGCCGCCAATGCGTTGAAAAACAAGTTATATTACAGTGTGTAAAATGCGGTGCGAATTGCGAAAAAAAGTAAACGGCCATGGTTAACCCACGGCCGTTCGATTGGTTTGCGCCAGGTGGCGTTTTGAAATGGCGGACGCTGGACTCAGAGTGCGTTCAGCAAAGCGCGGGTCGGCCAGCCATCTGCGGGCAGGCCGAGGCGCTGTTGTTCGCGCTGTACGGCGATGCGTGTGCCGGAGCCCAGAATGCCGTCGATCTTGCCAACGTCATGCGTCTTGGCATCGAGCTTGGTCTGCAATTCCTTCATGGCTGCGTCGTCAAGGCCAGGCTCAGGATTTCCCTTGGCGTATACAGGTGCGCCCATGAAGCGGGTGGCGAAATAGGCAGCCGAGGTCGTGTAGATAAAGGACTGGTTCCATTCCAGATAAATGTTGAAGTTGGGGTAGGTGATGAAGGCCGGACCCTTGCGGCCCTGCGGCAGGATGAGGGCTGCGGGCAGAGCAGCAAAGTCCTTGTCGCCGTCGCGCGGGGTCACACCAAGGTTGAACCATTCGCCAGCCGTCAGCGTGCCGCCCAGACCGGATTTTTCCCATGGCAGGTTTTCCGGCACGGATACTTCCTGAATCCAAGGTTCGCCCTTTTTGAACCCGAGATGCTGGATGAACTTGGCGGCTGTCAGAATGGCGTCGGGGCTGCTGGACTTGACGTTGATGTGGCCATCGCCGTCACCATCGACGCCGAAAGCGATGATGTCCTTGGGCAGCATCTGCACCTGGCCGATTTCACCAGCCCATGCGCCGGTGTTGGTGGCGGGGTCAAGGTCGCCATGCTGGACCATTTCTGTCAGCGCGATCAATTGCGGACGGAAAAGTTCCGGGCGGCGGCAGTCGTGAGACAACGTGACAAGCGCGTTGCGGGTGTTGAAATCGCCCTGTACGGCGCCGAAATCGGTTTCCATCGCCCAGAAGGCGGCGATGACGCCGGCTGGCACACCAAACTCGTCGTTTGCGCGCTTGAAGGCGGCGGAATATTCCTGAAGCTTCTTGCGACCGAGATCGAGGCGACCCTGGCTGACGGTGCGCTGCGAGAATTCGAGGAAGGTCTGGCGGAAGACGCCCTGTGCACGGTCGCGTGACAGGACCTTCTGGTCGATCTGCGCGCCAGCCAGCGCCTTGTCGACGGCCTCTGCCGTAACGCCTTTGCCGACCGCTTCGGTTTTTACGCCTTGCAGGAAGGTGTTGAGGTCGCCACCGCAGGCGACCTGCTTTGGGTCATCCGGCGAGGTGACGAGGGGGACGGCCAGTGCGGAACCGCAAGACAATGTGAAGACGGTGGCAGCAAGTGCGACGCTGCGGGGCGAAAAGCTGAACATCAGAATTTCCTCAAATGGGTGTGAGACCATGCGTTTGCCAAGTTTTGTGGCAGAAGCGTGGGCAAGATGGTGGAAAACCCCAAGGGAGCATGTTGTTTCCCACGCAATGCGATTATTTCGCAGCACATCTGCCGGAATTCAGCGAAAAATCAAGCCTGATCTCGTCAGCTTCCGGTCTTTGAGGTGGAGGCCAGCCATGTGCGCCAGTTCTTCTCGGAACCGGCAAAGACGTTGATATCCGTGGGCGTGCTGATGCCGGGTATGACGCCGGTGCCGGTATATTGCCAGAAGGCCCATTGGCGATCGCTGTAGATCTCGCCGGGATGGGCAGCGACCGAGCGAACCCAGAAGGGGTAGCTCTTGAACTGTCCGACGAGATTGTCGCGATGGAAATCCACGCTCGTGTAGATGATCGGGCGCTTGCCGTAATGCTTTTCGATGCGGGTGAGGAAGCGCTGGATTTCTGCGCGCACGACATCCGGCGAGGGCCGCGTCTTGCAGGTGGGGGAGGCGGGGTTCCACTCCACGTCCAGAACCGGCGGCAGCTTCATCGATTCCTTCGGTACGGTGCGAATGAACCAGTCGGCCTGCGCATCTGCCGTCGCGCAGAAATAATAGAAGTGATAGGGCGCATGCGGGACGCCCGCGGCAGACGCCTCGCGCCAATATTCGTCAAAGCGCGCATCAACACGGTCCGTACCCTCGGTGGCCTTGATGAAGGCGAAGGCGACGCCGGATTTGCGCACGGTCGCCCAGTCTATATCGCCATTCCACTTCGAGACGTCGATGCCGTGGACTTCATGCCTGTGCGGCGATTTCGAGCCGAAATCCTGCGGGTCGTTGTCCTTGAAGCGCGGCTTTGCGACCGAAGCGGTTTCGAGAAAATCGTAACTGGTGGAGGTGCAGCCGCTCAGCATGAGCACAGACGCGAAAAGAGCCGGAAGTAGCCGCTGCATGATGATCCCAGAACGTATGATTTTCCCGCCGGCTGCTTGGTGAGAAGCGCCGTAATCTCCTGTTTACCATAACAGGGTAAACAAGCCGTTATGGCAAGATGCTGTGTGGAGAAATGTAGCCGTTCGCGGTTGGGTCGCACGTCATTAGACGGCAGTGGGTGTGGCTAGCCCCCCTCTGTCCTGCCGGACATCTCCCCCACAGGTGGGGAGATCGAATCGCGGAGAGCTCTCGGCAAACTCTGTCGTCGAGATTGAAGCGACGTCGGTGCGTCTAGCCGATCTCCCTCCTTGTGGGGGAGATGTCCGGCAGGACAGAGGGGGGTAAGCCACACCCACTGCCATGTGTTATGTTTCGACCTCAGCCCTTCGGCAGCGTCAGCACCGCACGCCACGCATATCCTCGCGCGATAGGCTCAAACTCTAGGGTCGCATTGTGGCTGCCAGCCAGGGCTTCCAGCACGTAACGCATATTGGCACGCGGTGTGACGTGGAACTTGGTGAGCCACGCCTGAAGCAGGGTGCGGAACCAGCGTGGCAAATCTTCCTGCTGACCGAAATCGACGATATGCAGCGAGCCGCCGGGAGCGAGGGACTGTATGGCGCGTTCGACCGCTTTTTCCCATTCCGGTATCATCGATACGGCATAGGAAATCATGATGCGATCAAAACCGGTGCTGCGGGAAAATTCGCTGAGCTTGAAGCTTGTCGCATCGGACGCGCGCAGCACTGGACGCTCGCGGTGGCCACCGAAGTTTTCCGCAGCCGTCGTCAGCATTTCAGCGGAAATATCGAGGCCATAGAGCTTCGCGGTCGGATAGAGCTTCGAAGCGCGAAGCAGATTGCGCCCCGTGCCGCAGCCGACCTCCAGCAGGTTTCCGTCCTGCGGCACATCCAGCTTGTCGATGGTGGTGTCCCGACCCAGCAGGTAATATTTGCGGGTGATGTCGTAGATGTGCCGCTGGTGGCGGTACATGCGGTCCATCAGGTTTGCATGTTTGACATCGCCCAGGCTGATATGATCGCCGACGGTTTTCATGCTGATGTCCTCTGGTAGATATGGAAGCCGCCGTAGATGGCAGAGCGGTCACGTGCGTTGAGTTCCTGAGAACGTTCGGCGAGATAGGACCATTGTGCGCGGATATCCGGCGACAGGCGCCCTTCGATCACGCTTCTTTCAGCAGCGGTTCGGAAGATCACGCGGGCATCTGCCGCCGCCGTGCGGCTGATCTGCGACCATAGCTCGTTGATCTGCGCATCGCTCATCCAGTCCTGTGCGTCCAGCAGCACGTAGCGGTCGACCGAGGAAGCAGGCTTGGAGGCAAGCAATTCGGTGAAGGTGGCGTGGTGGACGTTGACCCGCGACGCGTTGTTGCGAATGGCATCATAATAGTCCTGACGCAGATAGTCGGGCAGGGCGCCTTCCTGCGACTGTGGATACCGTCGCGCGAAAGCCTGCCAGGCGAAATAATTGTCCTTCAATGGAAAATCGCAGGCCAGTTTTTCAAGGCGAGCGCGCAGGACCGGCGCAATCGTATTGCCGTCCGAGAGGCTGGCAAGTTCGTCATACTGGCGCGGCGGGATGCCCAGCCCGAACAGCGAGCTCTTGCGCTTCGTCAGCCAGCGGATAACAGGCTTGTCGAAGAGGGGGGCGACCTTCTCGTCAAAGAACCGGCGTTGTTCGTCCATCGAGCGCGCATTGGCCATACCACGCAAATCAACGCCGTGCAGGCGAGCCAGGACGTGACCTGCGCCGATGAAACGACCCAGAAGTCCCGTGCGATAGATATTGCGATCGAAAACGGAGATACGGCGGCGACCGCTCAGTGTGCGCTTCGACCAGTATGCGCGGGTTTGCGCATCCAGATGCGGCGCGATGAAGCGGTCATAGCCATCGCTGTTGGAACGGACATTTGCCACGCCGAACTGGCGCACGACATCCCCATGCGCAGGCAGATGGCGGAAGGCGGCCAGTTTCAGCTTGTTGAGCGCGATATGGTGCGGGTTGAGATCCACCACATCGATGCGCGACGGATTGCGCGACAGGTAGGCGAGCACGTTGCATCCACCCGAGCCGATGGTGACGATGCTGTGGCCTTCGCGCAGTTCCATGGCGTGCATGTCGACGTCAGGGTCTTCCCATATCTGCGGGTAGACGAGACCGGAAAACAAAACGCCGAATAGGCGCTCCGACAGACCGCTGGTGGACAGGGCCTTGTGCTGAAGCAGTGCTGTTTTGAGTTTTACGTTTTTGCTGAAACCGGTTTTCGGCGCGACACTCGTCATCTGATTCCACCTCTCATTCGGTTGAGAGGCGTTTAGCGGTGAGACGCAACAGTTTGATGACGGGGTGGGGATGCTGCATTGAGCGGTGGTGGGCTTGGCTCACCCCCCTCTGGTCTGCCGACCATCTCCCCCACAGGTGGGGAGATCGACTCGTGGCTAGGTCTCGATCATCTTAAAGGCTGCGGATAGAGTTGGGTGCGCGCGTCTAACCGATCTCCCTCCTTGAGGGGGAGATGCCCGGCAGGGCAGAGGGTGGGTAGGCCCCGCATTCAAACTTGAAACGTTTGGAAAGACTTACTTCCGCAACACGTGCAGCATGCCCTTGCGCTTGGCATCGTAGTAATACCCACGGGCATACAGCCGCACCGCGTTATCACGATCATTATCGGCCACCAGCCATGCGCCGCGCAGGTACTTCACTGCGTATTTCAGGTTGGTTTCCGCGTCGAACAGGCCGGAAGCGGGGCCATCGAAGCCCATGGAGCGGGCCGTGGCGTGTTTGATCTGCATGAGGCCGAAATGGCCGCCATTGATGGCCCTGGGATTGTAGCGGCTTTCGCGCATGACCACACGGTGTACCAGGTCTTCGGGAACGTCATACATGGTGGCATATTTGGTGATGAGGCCACTGAGCTGCTGGCGACCCATCATTGTTGGGGCATCGGGCGCAGTCGTGAGGCTTTCACGCGTGCTGATGGCGGCCAACGCTGCATTTTGCGGAGCCGAGGCATAGGCGAGCATCGCGCCCTGCGGCTTAGGTACCGGAACGACGCTTTGCTGCTTCATCATGTCTTCGGTCAGAGGAATGGCTGCGGCAGAGGGTGTGCCCGGCGCGCCGGGTGCGGGCGGAAAGCCACCCTTCAATGCGACGACCTGCGGAAGGGCTGCGTTGTTTGCCTGATGCATGACAGCGGTCGTTGCAGGCGTTGCCGCCGCAGGTGCTGCCAGCGCGACCTGCGTCGTTTCGGCATGCGGCTGGATTTGTGCGTCGATGGCTGCAGCAGCAGCTGCGATTTCGGACGCGGGAGGAAGTGCTACGCGCCCGCCTTTGACGGCTGCTGCCGTGGGAAGCGATTCCGTTGCGGTGTTGGCTGCGACCTCGACAGGAGCGGCGGTTGTGCCAGCCGGTGTGGCCGTCGTGGCTGCTGCCGTCTGTTGTGTCTGCGCTTCGGCGGGGGTGCCGGGTGTGGTGGGGGCAGCTGATGTTGGTGTGGTTGCGGCAATTTTCGGTTGGACGGCGTCACTTTTCGATGCCACTTCGACGCTTGTGCATCCTGCCAAGGTCAACGCAACGCAGACGGTTGACGACAGAAGAAGCGCCGATTTTCGACGAAAATTGCCTGAAATTTTCATGCTGCCGCCTTTGAGTGCGCCTGTCTTTCGATACCGCCGTTCAAGCGAAGCAGGCAGTCCCTATCCAGCGATCATTAACCTATCGTAAGGATTCCGGCAAGACGCGACTTTTACCCAGGCTTCAGGCAGCGATTCGACGGTATCCGGCAGTGACGGCGCGACCGGCGATGAAGTGGGTTCTTCTGGGGTTTTTCAGCTTTTTTGTTGCAGACATGCGCCGCACCGAGCGGATGGTGAAGCGCGCAAAACAGGCTTGGGCGAGAAGGCACACGAAGGCAACCAGCAACACCACGGCCTGCATTTGTGATACCATTTCAACGACATCGCGGGTGCCGTTGACGAACTGGACCAGAAACGCGACGAAGAAGCCGAAATAACGCAGGCGAAGCGCCGCCAGCACAAAGCAATCAGTAAAGGTGGTTCCGAAGCTTTTTCCGCGCAGATTGTCGTTATCCGCATTGGCTTCACGCGCGGCAGGCGTTGCAATGGTCCAGAGGCTGAACAGCATCAGCCATGCAGTGCCGGTCCATTGCACGATAGAAAGGACGGGAGAGGGAAGAAATTCTGCGCCAGCGACAATGATGGACGCTGCCGTGACCGTGGTGACGACGCCAAGGGTTGCGCCTGTGACGGCGGCAATGAGCGCAACTTTGCCACGAATGGAAGCGTAGCTCGCGACTTTGAAGGAGATGGGCGAGGGTAATGCGAACAGAATCACACAGGCTGTGCAAAAGATCAGCCAGACTTGTGCGGACATATGCTTTCCTCCTTGCCCTCCCCGACGTCATTTTCTTTCAGACTACAGCATCGGCCCAGAAACCGAAACGGATTTCTAGGCCGATGACCGATAAGGTTCGGAGCGGTGTGTTTGCGCCACAGTTTTTTAGCTTAGGCGCATAATACGGCTTAAGGAAGCTTTGCGCGTCGTGATCATGCCGCCTTGTATGGCTGCCCGATGTGGTCCATGACCTCGCCGAACCACTTTGCCGACAAATCGAAGTGCTTGCCGCCCTTGATGCGCGGGAATTCGATGGTGCGCAGCTTGCCGCCCTGATCCTCGTCATGACCTGTGACGCCGGAGACCTTGTTGAGAGCGCTTTCTACCGCCAGATCGACCATGCCCTGAATGAGGCGAAGGTCTTCGCCATTGGCCGGGGCGGAGCGGGCGTAGTAGCCTGATTTCTGCACCATGGTGCGTTCTGCACCGATGAGGCTTGCGAACTGCTTCTGGAACCAGCCGCCGACATTGATCGTGTCGATCTTGACGTGGCCGAAGGCATCGCGCTTGACGGTGTCGCCTGCGGCTTCACGCTCGGCAACGATGGAATCGAGGCCCGCACCTTCCGACACGAAGAGGGTGACGAAGCCGGTCTTTTCCATGATCTTCTTCAGGCGCTCCGCCTCGGCCTGAATGTCAAATGCCATTTCCGGCAGGTAGAGGCCATCGATGCCCTTCAGCTGCTCGCCCATCAGAAGGCCCTCGACATATTCATTGCCCTTGGTCTTCTGGATGTAAGCGCGGGCCGTGGCCGCCGTCAGCCAGCCGCAGTGGCGGCCCATGACTTCGTGGATGACGAAGGTTTTGGGAGCGGCACTCTGCTCATTGCTGACATTGTCGAAGAAATTCGCGCCGACTTCGGCGGCTGTCCATGCGCCCAGCGATTGTTTGATCGGCACGACGTCATTATCGACCGTCTTTGGCAGGCCGACGACCGTGAGGTTATAGCCGTTGGCGCCGAGATAGGCGGCAAGATCTGCTGCCGTTGTGTTGGTGTCATCGCCACCGATGGTGTGGAGAATGGTGACGCCATCCTTGGCAAGGCGATCTGCAGCCACTGCGAGGGGATTTTCGCCTTCCTTGACGAGGCCGCGCTTCGCGCAGTCTGCGGCGTTGGTCAGCTTTACGCGGCTGTTGCCGATGGGTGAGCCGCCATAGCGGTGCAGAAGGTGCGCCTTTTCGCGCATGTCTTTTGTAATGGCGACGCTGTCGCCCAGAAGAACGCCCTGATAGCCGGAGCGATAGGCCACGATGTCGATGTCTGGCGCGATGTCGCTGTAGCGTTCGATCAGGCCACCCACGGCAGAGGAGAGGCAGGGTGCGAGACCGCCTGCGGTCAACATTGCGACTTTATGTTTGGCCATCGTGGCACTCCTTCGTGTTCGTTCCAAAGATGTCGTGTGGCAAATGGATGCGTGACAGATTGTGGCATGTAAAGTGAATTTCTCAAGAAAATGGCCAAATTTCAAAGCGATTGAAGGAGTTAGCCGATATAATCGTTTCAATTGGCATCGTGTTCTCGACCGTTATCTCCGCCTGTGGAAAACCGCTTTGCATTCGGCGACGTAATGGGAATCGGTACGAGCCGATGTGATCTCAAGATGAATAAAAGTTAATGACATGCGACCGTTATGCATATTGCATTCAGCAAATCGGGCCGTATGCTTGGAGGCATGATGTACGATTTCGCCTGTTTGCAACTTTCATCGCTGTGGGAACGGCTGCTCGGCGCGATCGGCGATGCGGCAGGCAATGTGCTCGGGCGTGTGATAGAGGCGGTGCGAACCGTGTTCGAGGGCGACCCGGAAACACGCCGTCAGGTTTCCTTCTCTGTTGCGATCATCGCGCTGTCTGCAAAGATGGCCAAGGCCGATGGCATGGTCAACGATGCCGAAGTGAAGGCGTTTCGTCAGATTTTCGACTTTCCCGAGGAAGAAGCCAGAAACGTCGCGCGGCTCTATAATTTGGCGCGTCAGGACGTTGCCGGTTACGAGGCCTATGCTGAGCGGCTTGCCGGCCTTTGCGGTTCCGGTGATCAGAATTGCGAAATGCTGGAAAGCGTCATCGACGGTTTGTTCCACATCGCAAAGGCGGATGGCCTTATTCATGAGCGCGAACTGGCGTTTCTGGGACGCATCGCCGAGATTTTCAGAATCACCGAAGACCATTTCGAGATGATCATGGCGCGGCACGTACATATGGACGGTCGCGACCCTTATCGCGTGCTTGGCGTTTCGCCTGCCGATGACTTCATGGATATTCGCAAGCGTTATCGCTCGCTGGTGGCGGAGCATCATCCCGACAAGCTGATTGCGCGCGGCGTGCCGATGGAACTGCATGCGGCCGCCAATGAGCGCATGGCGGCTCTCAACGCGGCTTACGCTGCTATCGAGAAAGAACGCCGCGTCGCATGAGTGATTTCATCGCGGATTATAAGGGGGCCATCGTGGTACCCTCGCCAAACCATGGCGAACGCGTCGATGTCGGTGCGCCTGACATGATCATTCTGCATTATACCGGCATGGGCACTGCCGACAGCGCGCTATCATGGCTGTGTAATGTCGAAAGCCAGGTTTCCAGCCACTATTTCGTTTTCGAGGATGGTCGCGTCATGCAGCTGGTGCCGGAAGCGCGTCGGGCATGGCATGCGGGCAAAAGTCTTTGGGATGGCGCAAGCGACATCAACTCTCGCTCCATCGGCATCGAAATCGCCAATGCGGGGCATCCTGCCGGGCTGCCTGACTTTCCTGAAGCGCAGATTCAGGCGGTCATCGAATTATGTCGCGATTGCGGCGAGCGGTGGTCCATTGCGCCGGAACGCGTGCTTGGTCACTCCGATATTGCGCCGGTCCGCAAGATCGATCCGGGCGAGAAATTCCCGTGGGACATCCTGTCGCAGAACGGCGTCGGCCACTGGGTCGCGCCTGCGCCGATCGGCGGCGGTCGTTTCTTTCAGCGCGGCGATGGCGGCCAGCCGGTGGAGGCCCTGCAATCCATGCTGTCGCTTTATGGATACGGTGTTGAAATAACAGGTAGTTATTGCGACAAAACCGAGGGAGCGGTGGCGGCCTTTCAGCGTCATTTCCGGCCTGCTCTTGTGGATGGGATCGCGGACTTTTCCACCATCGATACGCTGCACCGGCTGATCTCGGCGCTGCCGAAATTTAGAAGCGTTTGAACGCGTTTCGCAGAAAATTGTTCCGATAAAATCGTATCCGATAATCGTTTTTTCTGCCTTGCCACAGTAAATCCTTATTACGCCTCTTTATAAGCCTCACCAAACCGCGACATGTTTCGATGTGAAACAAAGGTCGTCAATATTAATGATGAGGACTTGTGACGGATCGTTCCGATGAACTATCCGGTTGGCCCCGCTATGCACGGAGAGCCCGGCAATCCTCATGCCCGGAGACCCTTAATACTAATGAGAAGAGTCATTGTTGCTGTTTCGGCCTGTCTTGCCATGCTGGCCGCGCAGAGTGGAATTGTTTTTGCCAAAGATGAAGTGAAAACCAAAACCGTGTCGCTGGAAACCTATTTCCGCAAGCCTGGCTACCCCATTCCAGAGAAATCTCTTCCCACCACGTTGCAGAATGACTACTCCGATCTCATCGTCAAATACGCCAAGCGCTACGGCGTGCCGACCAATCTGGCTCATGCGGTGATATCGGTCGAAAGCAAGTTCAATCCCAAGGCACGCGGCAGCGCCGGTGAAGTCGGGCTCATGCAGATCAAGCCAGCTACGGCGCGCATGATGGGCTATCGCGGCACCACCAAGGCGCTCTACGATCCCGAAACCAATATCCGCTGGGGTATGCAATATCTGGCAACCGCCCACCAGCTTGGTGGCGGGCAGGTGTGCAGCACGATTCTGCGTTACAATGCTGGCCACGGCGCCACGCGCATGAACCCGGTTTCAAAGCGCTATTGCGGCAAGGTGCAGGCGATTTTGGCAGGCTAGATTCACTCAACCAGCCTCATTCCTGTGCTTGCGACCGGAATTCAGTAGACGCGCGTCTGCGCGGCTGTAGAAAGTCTTTTCAACCCACGGACTTGGGTTGACTGGATTCCTGCGACGAGCACAGGAATGAGGACTGTGGGGACGTGAAATGCCGGACTTCAAATATATCGTCGTCGGTGCAGGCATGATGGGGGCGGCAGCGGCCCGCCATCTTTCAGCGCAGACGGATGGCGTGGCCTTGATCGGGCCTGCCGAGCCAGTGGATATCAAGACCCACAAGGGCGTCTTTTCCAGCCATTACGATGAGGCACGCATTACCCGCGGTTTCGATGGTGATCCTGTCTGGGCGGAACTGGCGAAGCGTTCGATTGCCCGTTATCCCGAGATCGAAGCCAAAAGCGGCATTCGGTTTTATCACGAGGCGGGTTGCCTCTTTACCGGCAACGGCAAAGGGCTGGGCGGCGATTATGTTGATAGTGCCATGGCGGCGCGGGACCGGCTCGGACTTGAGGTCGAGGAATATGCTGCCTCGCAACTCGAAGCGCGTTTCCCGATGTTTGCTTTGCCTGATGATTACGAAGGTTGGTTCGAGCCGCGCAATGCCGGCTACGTCAATCCACGCGCGCTGGTGAAAGCACAGGTCGCGATTGCCGAAAGCCAGGGTGCCACGCTGATCCGCGAGACCGTGGTGAGTATCGATGACACGGCTTCCGGTGTCGCGGTGGTGACGCATGATAGGCGGCGATACACGGCGGACAAGGTGATCGTTGCGGCGGGCGGCTTCACCAATATGGCCGATCTTCTGCCCTCGAAAGTTGATATGGCGGCAACTGGCCGCACCATTGCATTTTTCGAACTGGACGAGCAAAAGCAGCGCGATTTCGAGGGTATGCCGTCCACCATCGTGCTGGCGGAAAACGCCGATGACATCTTCTATATTCTGCCGCCGGTGCTTTATCCCGATGGCAAGACTTATCTGAAGATTGGCGGCGAGAGCGAGAAGGGTAGGCTGGAAACGCTGGACGATGCGGTGCGCTGGTTTCACTCAGACGGGACGGCGAGCGAGGTGGCGTTTCTGGTCAAACGCGCCATCGAACTCATGCCGAAGCTTGAGGGCTGCCCGGTCACGTCAGGCTCCTGCGTCGCATCCATCACCCGCACCGGATATCCCTATGTCGGTTATACGCAGTCTTCCAACATCGCCGCGTTGACGGGGGGCAATTTCGTATCGGCCAAGTCTTCCGATGAGATTGGCAGGCTGGGTTCGGTGTTGTTGCTGGATGGGCAGTTGACGGAGGAGGATTTTGCGGGGCAGGTGGGGCCGGTGTTTGTGTGAAGCGAACGGCAGCGGGTGTGGCTCACCCCCCTTGTAACTTCCCCTCACCGTCATTTGGCGTTTTAATGCCGGTTGCGGTGGCGGATGTACGACCGGGCTCTGCCAGGGGCTTGGTGTCCCCAGGGGGTCTCGGTCTCACATCCGCCACCGCAACCGGCATTAAAACGCCAAATGACGGTGAGGGGAAGTTACAAGGGGGATAAGCCACGCCCACCAGCACTTGTTATTATCGAACCCAAAACCTCTGGAATCGAATCCGCAAACCGCTACAACTCCTTGTACCAGAGTCTAAAATCGGTGAGCTCGAACATGGCAACGCAGTTCAAATATATCGTGGTCGGTGCGGGTATGATGGGGGCTGCTGCGGCGCGGCATCTGGCGGGAAGCGGGGATGGAATTGCGTTGATCGGGCCGCGTGAGCCGGCGGACATCAAAAATCACACCGGCGTTTTTGCGAGCCACTATGATGCGGCGCGCATTACCCGCACCATCGATAGCAACGCCGACTGGGCGCGCCTCGCCAATCGCTCCATCGCCCGATACGGCGAGATCGAGCGCGAGAGCGGTGTAGAATTTTACGGCGAAGTCGGCTGCCTGATCGTGGGCAAAAAACGCGGTACGGGATTTTCCTATGTCGAGAATGTCTGCACGGCGGCGGAGACGCTGGGTGTCGACACCGAAGTTCTGGATGACGCGACGCTTGCGGATCGCTTTCCCTACTTTGCTTTCGAGAACGGATGCGAAGGCGTGTTCGAGAAGAGCAATGCCGGATGGGTCAATCCGCGCGAGTTGGTGCGAGCGCAGATCGTCAGCGCTGAAAAGCGCGGCGTGATGCGGAT
Organism: Rhizobium sp. Leaf262; assembly: GCF_001422245.1. GTDB lineage: Bacteria > Pseudomonadota > Alphaproteobacteria > Rhizobiales > Rhizobiaceae > Agrobacterium. The sequence continues at coordinate 152,012 of NZ_LMMM01000005.1, read as the reverse complement.
CGATGACATCGCCATCAGTGTGCGGGAGGAGAGTGGAGTTGCGACTGTGACGACGGCGTCTGGCCAAACCTACACCGCAGAGAAGGTGATCGTTGCGGCGGGTGGTTTTTCCATTGCCGATGGGCTGTTGCCGCAGGCGCTAGAGATGGAAGTCTATGCCCGCACGGTAGCGTTTTTTGAAATTCCCAAGGAAGAGCTGCATCGCTATGCGGGCATGCCATCGCTGATCTATGAGCCTGCCGACCCGCGCGAGCACATCTATCTCTTGCCGCCGGTGCGTTACCCGGATGGGAAGTTCTATCTGAAGATCGGCGGCGAGCCCGTGGATGTCCCGTTGCGCACAGACCGCGAGATTCGTGACTGGTTCCGTTCAGGCGGAAACGCAACCGTTCGCGATGATTTCGTTGAGATCATCGATAGCCTGATCCCCTTGATCGACACAACGCGCGTGTCTATGGCGGCCTGCGTGACGTCTTATACACCGAGCGGATTTCCGGCCATCGGTTACACGGCCTCGTCCAACATCGCAGTGCTGACCGGCGGATGCGGTGCTGCTGCCAAAAGCTCCGATGAAATCGGGCGGCTGGGTGCGGAGCTTCTGGTCGAAGGGCGGATCATTGATACCGGCTATGAAGCGGATTTCGCGCCGGTTTTCTCTTCGTAATAATGCGTTTGCGGATTTTCTGTTGGCTTTCACGGTCGAACCCGTCTAAGGAGCCCGTGCCAGTTGGCCGGGCAGCCGCGCTTTACCAATGTCGAAAGACGGTAGGGTGAGGAAAGTCCGGGCTCCACAAAGACACGGTGCCGGATAACGTCCGGCGGGGGCGACCCTAGGGAAAGTGCCGCAGAGAGTAGACCGCCACCTTTCAGGTGGTAAGGGTGAAAGGGTGGGGTAAGAGCCCACCGCGCCGCTGGTAACAGGGGTGGCATGGTAAACCCCACCGGGAGCAAGACCGAATAGGGATAACGCGGGGTGCGCGCAAGCGTATCTACAGCCGGTTTTTGGGCGAGTTATCCGGGTGGGTTGCGAGAGGCGGCGTGCAAATGTCGTCCCAGATGAATGGCTGCCACGTTCCGGGTCAAACCGGGGCCATACAGAACCCGGCTTACAGGCCAACTGGCAAATTCCTTTTTATTGCAGGGTCTTAAGGCCCACGTCTTCAGCGTGTATAAGCATTTGATATTGTTCCTGAAATAAGATTTCAGGGGCAATTTTTTATTGTCTTTGCGCAAGTGCTTGAATGAACACGGTAAACCATTCGTTAAACTTAACGGGATATGAATGTTCGATCCGAAGCTGGCATCCTGCTGGCTTCTCCCATTGACGCCCAAAGTGTCCCATGGTATCCCAAATGCACACCACAAAGGGTCGTGTTTTTGACCCGCAATCTCTGAAACGGAGAGGCCTGCAAGGGTCCGATGGGCATTACGTCCTACCGGTCAGCGATGTGTCGTGCGTAACGGTGTTGCCGGTCGGTGCAAGTTTCGTCTCTGCATTCGGCGGCTTTGGCAGGTTTAAGAATGGGTCGGTTTTTATCGAACGTGACAAACAGGATCGACGCCAAGGGGCGCGTTTCGGTTCCGTCTCTGTTTCGTTCGGTTCTGGTGGAGCGCGGCATTCAGGAGCTTTATTGTCTCCAGGATTTTGCATTTCCGGCCATCAGCGTGGGCGGCCCGGACTTGCTGGAACGATACGAACGGCAGATCGCCTCCATGGATGCGTTCTCGCCGGAAGCGAACGCGATGTCGCTGCTGGTTCACGGTGGCGGCGTTTTCATGAAGCTCGATTCCGAAGGGCGTTTGATGGTGACGGATTTCATTCGGGAATTCGCCAACATCACCACCGAAGTGACCTTTGTGGGTCGGGCGGATCATTTTCAGTTGTGGCAGCCGGAAGCGTTTCACGAGGCGCAAAAGGCGGCAAGAACGGGGCGCGGTTTTACCGCTGGTCGCCCCGGATAGGACGGGGAAACGGAATGACGGCGAATTCTGGCGGACGATCTTCTGAAGCCGGTGGCGGACCGGTTCGCCACATTCCGGTTCTTCTCCATGAAGTCTTGAGCGCGCTGCAGCCAGCGCCCGGCAAAGTCATTCTCGACGGCACTTTTGGTGCAGGCGGCTACAGCCAGGCCATTCTCGATCAGGGCGCTAACGTTATTGCACTGGACCGCGACCCCACCGCAATTGCGGGCGGACAGGCCCTGGTTGCGGCCAATGGCGGGCGTCTTTCGCTGATCCAGTCTCAGTTTTCCAATCTCGCCGACCATGCGCCAGCCGAAGGGCTGGATGGCGTCGTGCTGGATATCGGCGTTTCCTCCATGCAGATCGATGAAGCCGAGCGCGGCTTCTCCTTCCAGAAAAACGGCCCGCTGGATATGCGCATGTCCGCATCCGGCGTTTCGGCGGCAGATGTCATCAACCGCGCCAAGGTTTCCGACCTCATCCGTATTTTCGGCTTTCTCGGTGAGGAAAAGCAGCCGGGCCGTATTGCCCGCGCCATTGAAAAGAAGCGTGCCGAAGAGCCCTTCCGCACAACGCGGGATCTGGCCGGGCTGATCGAAATCGTCACGCCGCGCAAGGCCAAGGACAAGATACATCCGGCAACGCGGGTGTTTCAGGCACTGCGCGTCTTCGTCAATGATGAACTCGGCGAGTTGGCGCAGGCGCTGTTTGCGGCAGAGCGGGCGCTGAAGCCGGGCGGTCGTCTCGTCGTCGTCACCTTCCATTCGCTGGAAGACCGTATCGTCAAACAGTATTTTGCGGATCGTTCCGACCGTGCGGCGGGCTCGCGCCACATGCCGATGGTGGCTGCCAAGCCAGCGATTTTCGATGCCGTAGGCAAGCCGATGATTGCAGCAAGCGAAGAGGAGGCGGAGATCAATCCGCGCGCCCGTTCCGCCAAGCTTAGGGCAGGCATTCGCACCACGGCACCCGTTCGGCCTGCGGATCTGTCGATCTTCGATCTGCCCGATCTTGCCAGCCTTGCAAAGATGGGAGGTTGATATGCTGCGTACCTTCGATTTCGTTCTGATGGGTGTGATGGTGGCGGCAGCTGTCGTGACCTATTCCATCAAGCATCAGGCCGACTTGAAACTGGATTCCGTGCGCAAGCTGGAAGCCGAAATCAAGCTGGAGAAGGATACGATCGACCTTCTGCGGGCGGACTGGGCGCTTTTGACCCAGCCGAACCGTCTGCACCGCCTCGTCAACGCCTATCAGAGCGATCTGGCGCTGGTGCCGACGCAGCCGACACAGCTTTCGCAGCCGAAGGAATTGCCGATGCTGCGCTCGCAATTGCCACAGCCGCCGGAGCCGGTGGGCATGAGCGTGGAAGACGTGATCGCTGCTGCGATGAACGGCTCCAAGCCTGGCGCAACATTGGGTGGTGTAAAACCCAAATCGCCACCAGCCGGTCAGATTGCGGTCAGTGGCGGTGTTCCGGTGCCGCAGCCACGTGCGCGGGCCGCTCGCCCAGCACAACCCATGCCGGTGGCGCGTGCCCAACAGGGCGACGAAGCTGGTGATATGGATGAAACGATAACTGGATCGGTGGACTGATGTCTTTTCTGTCGCGCGTCATGGTTCTGAAGAGCAGGGCTCATTTTTCCGCCAGCACAAGCGGCTTTACCGACCATGCAGCTTTTGAAGGTGCGCGCAAACGGCGGGCAACGCAGGCTAAAACCCGCGTCGGTCTGCTGATTTTCGGCTTTATAGCCTTTTACGGTGTCGTTGGTGGACGTCTCGTTCAGTATGGCATGACGCAGCCCGAAACGGTTTCCAGCATTGCGCCTGCCGACCGACTGATGGCCTCGCGTCCCGATCTTCTGGACCGCAACGGCGAAGTGCTGGCAACCGACATCCGCACCGTCTCTCTGTTTGCCGAACCGCACCGCATCGTGGATGTGGATGAAGCCATCGAAAAACTGCAGACGGTTCTGCCCGATCTGGATACGCGCGGTACCTATCAGAAGCTGAAATCCGAATCGCGCTTCCAATGGCTGCGCCGTCAGTTGACGCCCAAGCAGCAAAGCCAGATTCTGGCACTCGGCATTCCCGGCATTGGTTTTCGTCCTGAAAAGCGTCGCTTCTACCCCGGCGGACATACGGCGGCTCACGTCGTCGGTCACGTCAATATCGACAACCGCGGCGTTGCGGGCATGGAACGCTATCTCGATAACCAGGGTCTTGCAGACCTGACGGCGCTCGGCATGACCTCGGACCAGCCGCTGGAGCCGGTCAAGCTGTCCATCGACCTGCGCGTTCAGGCCATCGTGCGCGAAGTCGTTGCCGACGCCATCCAGAAATTCAAGGCGATCGGTGCTGGCGCAGTTGTCATCAACGTGCACACCGGCGAAATTCTCGCCATGGCGTCGCTGCCGGATTACGATCCGAACAATCCTGCCGAAGGTGCAAAAGAGGGCTGGCTGAACCGCATGTCGAACGGCACGTTCGAAATGGGATCGACCTTTAAGTCCTTCACTATCGCCATGGGTCTGGATTCCGGCAAGGTGCATATTGGCGACTCGTTCGACGCACGCGCCCCGATCCGCATCGGTGGCTTCACCATCAAGGACTTCCACGGCAAGGGCCGCATTCTGTCGGTGCCGGAAATCTTCCAGTATTCGTCCAACATCGGTACGGCCAAGATTGCCGATACGGTTGGCATCGAAGGTCACAAGGAGTTTCTGACGCGGCTTGGTCTTCTGACAAAGATGCAGACGGAACTGCCGGAAGTCGCCCAGCCATCGCAGCCGCGTGTGTGGAAGAAGATCAATTCTGTGACCATTTCCTTCGGTCACGGCGTCTCCACCACACCGTTGCAGACCGCCATTGCCGGTGCCGCACTGGTGAATGGCGGCAAGCTCATCGAACCTACTTTCCTGCCGCGCACGGTTGCGCAGGCCGATCAGGTTGCCAAGCAGGTCTTGCAGCCCGGTGCCAGCAAGGACATGCGCTTCCTGTTCGAATGGAACGGTGTCAACGGCTCCGGTCGTAACGCCCGTGTCGAAGGCTTCAACGTTGGCGGCAAGACGGGTACGGCCGACAAGGTCGTCAACGGTCGCTACGTGCACGACAAGAACTTCAACGCCTTCCTGTCGGCCTTCCCGATGGACAAGCCCGAATATGTCGTCTTGTCCTTCATCGACGAGCCAAAGACGGACAAGGGCAACGGTGCCGCACTCGCCGGTACGTCTGCCGCGCCGATGGTGCACGATATCATCACCCGTTCGGCAGCAATTCTTGGTGTAAAACCCAAGTTCGGTAAGGACGGTTCGGCCTTGCTGGTGTCTTATTGATTGGTACAGCTTATGACGGACCGGCGAATCGCGCCGGGGGGACAAGACGGACACATCGATGAATTTGCGAGATCTCTCCGGGACCGAGTTCCCGGAACTGAATGAAGTGCTGCGGACAGATGCCGGAGCGCTCGATATCACCGGGATTACGGCTGACAGCCGCAAGGCCCAGCCGGGATCGCTATTTGTTGCGGTTGCAGGCACGAAGGCGGATGGCGCAGCTTATGTGCAGGATGCCGTGGCCAAGGGTGCCGTTGCTGTCGTTTCCAGCCATGCGATCGATGCCGGTGTGCCGGTTCTTGTTGCGTCCGATCCGCGCCGTTTTCTCTCTCTGTCAGCCACTCGCTTCTACGGAAAACAGCCCGAAACCATGGTTGCCGTAACCGGCACTGCGGGCAAGACTTCCGTCGCTTCCTTCACCCGCCAAATCTGGGCATTCGCAGGTCATGCCGCAGCGCAGATTGGCACCACGGGCGTGATTGCGCCCGGTCGCGAAGACTACGGCTCGCTGACCACGCCCGATCCTGTTTCCCTGCATGCGCTACTGGCCGAACTCGCCTCCGAAGGTGTGACCCATGCGGCGATGGAAGCGTCCAGCCACGGGCTCGACCAGCGCCGTCTGGATGGCGTGAAGCTGGCCGCTGCGGGGTTTACCAACCTCGGTCGTGACCACATGGACTACCATCCGACCCTTGAAGACTACATGGCCGCCAAGATGCGGCTGTTCGATACGCTTTTGCCCAAGGGCTCGCCGGTCGTGATTTTCTCGGACGATCCATGGTCGGACCGCGCCATTCAGGTGGCGAAAGAGGCGGGGCATGACGTGCGAACCGTCGGCCGCAAGGGCGATTATCTGGCACTGAAGCGCGTCGAGCATTTCCGCCACAAGCAGATGATCGAAGTGCATCATCACGGCAAGATTTACGAAGTCGATATTCCGCTGGCCGGTGATTTTCAGGTGGCCAATGCGCTGGTGTCCGCAGGGCTTGCAATTTCGACCGGCGTTTCTGCGCCCGTGGCGCTGAAGGCTCTGGAAAAGCTGGTGGGGGCCTCTGGTCGTCTCGAATTGATCGGCCAGACGAAAAACGGCGCGCTGGCCTATGTGGATTATGCCCACAAGCCGGATGCGCTGGAAAACGTGCTGACCTCCGTGCGGCCCTTCACATCGGGTCGCATCATTACCGTATTCGGTTGCGGTGGAGATCGCGACAAGGGCAAGCGCCCGATCATGGGCGAGGTCGCGACGCGACTTTCCGACATTGTGATCGTGACGGATGACAATCCGCGCTCGGAAGAGCCGCAGACCATCCGCTCAGAAATCATGGCGGCGGCACCCGGTGCGCTGGAAATTGCGGATAGGGCAGAGGCGATCAGCCATGCTGTTTCGCTGTTGGGGAACGGCGATACGTTGATTGTAGCGGGCAAGGGGCATGAGGAAGGTCAGATCGTCGGCGGCGTGACGCTGCCGTTTTCGGACCATGAACAGGTGCGTACTGCGCTGGAAGGATTGTAGATTTGAACTGGTTATGGACAGTCGCGGATATGGTCGCCGTCATGGCAGGCCGTCCGGTTGGCAATCTGCCTCAAGGCATTACGGGTATTTCCATCGATAGCCGCACGGTGCAGCCGGGCGAAGCCTTCTTCGCCATCAAGGGCGACCGGGTGGATGGCCATGATTACGCAAGCTTTGCCGTGGCCAATGGTGCTGGGCTTCTGGTCGTCTCCGAGGCCAAGCTGCCGGCATTGGGCAGACTGACCGTGCCGATGATCGTGGTGGAAGATGTGCTGGCCGCTCTGGTCAAGCTCGGCATTGCCGCCAGAGAACGGACATCGGCCCGTATCATCGCCATCACAGGTTCCGTCGGCAAGACGACGACCAAGGAAATGCTGCGTCAGGTTCTGGCACCTTCGGGCAGGGTTCATGCCGCCGTTTCGTCCTTCAACAACCATTGGGGCGTGCCACTGACTTTGGCGCGCATGCCTGCCGATACGGAATTCGGCATTTTTGAAGTCGGAATGAACCACGCGGGCGAGATCAGCCCGCTGGTCAAGCAGGTCAAGCCGCATCTGGCCATCATCACCACCATTGCAGCGGCGCATCTGGGCAATTTCAACAGCTTGGAAGAGATTGCTGCGGCGAAGGCTGAAATCTTCGATGGTGTTCTGCCCGGTGGTGCCGTCATTCTCAACCGCGACAATGCGCAGTTTGAGCAACTCGAACGGGCCGCGTTCGATGCGGGGATCGAGCATGTGCTGACTTTTGGCCAGCACGCCAAGGCCGACTTCCGGCTTGCGGATTTCGAGAACACGCCTGACGGCTCCACCATCTGGGCCATCATCAATGGTGAAACCAGCGAGCTCCACATCGGCGCCGCCGGTCGCCACATTGCCGAAAACGCCATGGCGGCGCTGGGAACGGTTGCCGTCACTGGGGCAGATATCGACAAGGCCTTTGCGGCACTCGGAACAATGGAAGCGGTGAAGGGCAGGGGCCAGCGTCACCGTCTGTCCGTGGGTGACGGATCGTTCCTGCTGATCGATGAGAGCTACAACGCCAACCCGGCGTCCATGCGGGCTGCCATTGCACTTCTGGCTGCGGCAGAGGTGAAGGGTAACGGACGGCGTGTCGCCGTGCTCGGCGATATGCTTGAAATGGGTGAGTTTGCAGCCGAAGTGCATGAGGAACTGTCCGGGCCGCTTCTGTCGGCTGGCATCGAGCATGTCTGGCTGGCGGGTGAGTCGATGGCCGCACTTCGCGATGCTTTACCCGAAAGCGTCAACGTCGCATGGTTCCCGACAACGGCCGAACTCAACGAATTCGTTCTGAAATGGGTCCAGCCGGGCGATGTGGTGATGATAAAATCGTCACTTGGCATCGGTTTCGGCAAGATCGTTGCTGCGCTTCTTGACAAGTATCCGGCATTCCCCGAGACGGGACGCCAAATCTAAAGCATCCAACCGAACGCCGAGACATGGTTTCGGTGACCGGTGCTGAAACGAAAACGTGAAGCGGCGCAGGCTAACCCATCGTCTGCCCGCCGCTTTAACCGGCCTTTTGAAAGGGCAAACATGCTGATCTGGCTCGTTGAACTGTCGGACAAAGTTCAAATCTTCAATCTGTTCCGGTACATTACGTTCCGGGCTGGTGCGGCACTGTTTACCTCTGCCCTCATCGTCTTCCTGTTTGGACCCGCCATCATCAATTCGCTGCGCATCCGCCAGGGCAAGGGTCAGCCGATCCGCGCCGATGGTCCGCAGACGCATTTCAAGAAGGCCGGTACGCCAACCATGGGCGGGTTGATGATCCTCGCTGGCATTCTCGGCGGCTCGCTGCTGTGGGGCGACCTCTCCAACGTTTACGTCGTCTCGGTTCTGATGGTCACGCTCGGCTTCGGTGCCATCGGCTTTTACGACGACTATCTGAAAGTCACCAAGCAGAGCGACAAGGGCTTTTCCGGCAAGGCACGTCTCGGCATCGAGTTCGTCATTGCTGCGATTGCCGTCTTCTTCATGATGCAGATCGCGCTCGCAACGGCCCCGCATGGTGGCACGCTGGGCAGCTCCATCGCCTTCCCGTTCTTCAAGGAATTCGTCATCAACCTCGGCTATTTCTTCGTGCTGTTCGGTGCCTTCGTCATCGTGGGTGCCGGTAACGCGGTGAACCTGACGGATGGTCTCGACGGTCTTGCCATCGTGCCTGTGATGATTGCGGCGGCAACCTTCGGCGTTATCTCCTACCTCGTCGGAAACGCGATTTTCGCCAATTATCTCCAGATCAATTTCGTGCCCGGCACGGGTGAACTTGCGGTGATCGTCGGTGCTGTTATCGGCGGTGGACTTGGCTTCCTGTGGTTCAACGCACCACCTGCGGCTATCTTCATGGGCGATACCGGATCGCTGGCTCTTGGCGGCCTGATCGGCTCCATCGCGGTTGCCGTCAAGCACGAGATCGTCATGATCATCGTGGGTGGTCTCTTCGTCATGGAAACGCTGTCGGTCATCATTCAGGTGTTCTGGTTCAAACGCACCGGCAGGCGTGTGTTCCTGATGGCACCGATCCACCACCATTTCGAAAAGAAGGGCTGGACGGAAAGCCAGGTGGTTATCCGCTTCTGGATCATCTCCGTCGGTCTTGCGATGCTTGGCCTTGCAACGCTGAAGCTGAGGTAACGGCATGATCCCTGTCACCTCACTTGCCGGAAAAAAGGTTGCCCTGTTCGGTCTGGGTGGCTCGGGCCTCGTCACCGCAAGGGCGCTGGTCGCCGGTGGTGCTGAGGTGACGGCGTTCGATGACAATCCCGATAGTGTCGCCAAGGCTCAAGGCGAAGGCATCCACACCGCAGATCTTCGCACGCTCGACTGGTCGAAGCTTACGGCCTTCGTGCTTGCACCCGGTGTGCCGCTAACGCATCCCAAGCCGCACTGGTCGGTCGATCTTGCCCGTGCCGCGGGTGTGGAGGTGATCGGCGATATCGAACTCTTCGTGCGTGAACGCCGTGCACATGCGCCGGATTGCCCCTTCATCGCCATTACCGGCACCAACGGCAAATCCACGACGACAGCGTTGATTGCACATATTCTGACGTCGGCTGGCCGGGACACGCAGCTGGGCGGCAATATCGGCACGGCGATCCTCAGCCTCGAGCCACCCAAAGCACAGCGTTTTTATGTGGTCGAATGCTCGTCCTACCAGATCGATCTGGCACCCACGCTGAACCCGACTGCAGGCATTCTGCTCAACCTGACGCCCGACCATCTCGACCGTCACGGCACGATGCAGCATTACGCCGACATCAAGGAACGGCTGGTCGCGGGCAGCGATACAGCAGTGATCGGTGTCGATGACAGCTATTGCACGATGATTGCCGACCGCGTCGAGCGGGCAGGCGTCACGGTGTCGCGCATTTCCAAGCGCAGCGTCGTTGCCAATGGTCTTTATGCCGAGGGCAGCCGGATCATGAAGGGTGAGAACGGCACGTCGACGCTGTTGGCCGATCTCGATGGCATTCCGACGCTTCGCGGCAGCCACAATGCGCAGAATGCAGCAGCAGCCATTGCTGCCTGCCTCGCTGTCGGCGTTTCGGTTGACGAGGTGAAGGCGGGGCTGAACTCCTTCCCCGGCTTGAAGCATCGCATGCAGCCGGTGGGTCGTCGCGGCAATGTCACCTTCGTCAATGACAGCAAGGCGACGAATGCCGATGCGGCGGCACCGGCGTTGTCCAGCTATGATCGCATCTACTGGATTGCAGGTGGTCTGCCGAAGGCGGGTGGCATCAGCAGTCTTTCGCCCCTGTTTTCCCACATCGCAAAAGCCTATCTTATCGGTGAGGCGGCAGCGGAGTTTGCAGCGACGCTTGGTGAGGCCGTGCCCTACGAAATCTCGGGCACATTGGACAAGGCCGTGCAGCACGCCGCACAGGATGCGCAGCAGGATGGAGGCGACGGCAATGTCGTGATGCTATCCCCGGCTTGCGCAAGCTTCGATCAATATAAGAACTTCGAAATACGTGGTGATTCGTTCGTTTCTCATGTTGCAGCGCTGGCTGACGTGACGATGTTGGTTGGCTCGGAAAAGGTGGAGTGATGAAATGGTAAGCCGTATCGACCGTGGACCGGTCGCGGAATGGTTCTGGACCATCGACCGTTTCTTCCTGACTGCGTTCATCGCGCTGATGGGCATCGGACTGATGCTGTCCTTTGCGGCATCCCCTGCCGTGGCGGAGCGCATCGGCCTCAACAGCTTCTTCTTCGTGGAGCGTCAGGCCATGTTCATGGTGCCATCTGTGGCGATCATGCTCGGCCTGTCTTTCTTGACGCCGCGCCAGGTGCGGCGTGTCGCCGTCATCATGCTCATCGTCGCGCTGCTGATGATGATCTTTGCACTGTTCTTCGGGATCGAAGTGAAGGGTGCACGTCGCTGGATTTCCATCGGCAGCTTCTCCATTCAGCCGTCCGAATTCATGAAGCCTGCTTTCGTCATCGTCTGCGCGTGGCTGTTTGCCGAGCGCGCTCGCCATCCTGAAATTCCCGGCAATCTCTTCGCCATCATTACCTTCGGCATCGTGGCGGCACTTCTCATCGCCCAGCCGGACTTCGGCCAGACCATCCTGACGTCGGTCGTGTGGGGCGGCATGTTCTTCATGGCAGGCATTCCGTGGTTCTGGATCATCATGCTCGGTGGTCTCGGCGTCGGCGGTATTGTCACCGCCTATCTGATGTTGCCGCACGTGGCCGGTCGTATCGACCGGTTCTGGACGGGTGAGGGCGACACGTTTCAAGTCGATACCGCCCGCGAAGCCATCATTCGCGGAAACTGGTTCGGTCAGGGTCCGGGTGAAGGCATCGTCAAGCGCATCATTCCCGATAGCCATACCGACTTCATCTTTTCCGTTGCGGCGGAAGAATTCGGCATTCTGTTCTGCATGCTGCTGGTCGCGATCTTCGCCTTCATCGTGCTGCGCGGTTTGAGCCACGCCTTCAAGGAAAAGGACGACTTCGTCCGCTTTGCCGTCGCCGGCCTCGTGCTGCAGATCGGTATGCAGTCGATGATCAACATCGGCGTCAATCTGGAGCTGATGCCAGCGAAGGGCATGACCCTGCCGCTGATTTCCTATGGCGGTTCGTCCATGATGGCGATATGCGTCACGGCTGGTTTCCTGCTGGCGCTGACCCGCCATCGCCCTGAAAAACGTGCGCAGGAGCGCAGCTTCTTCAGGGTCAATGCGGGCCTTCCCGCGGAGTAAAGACTATGAGCAAAGGTATCGTGCTGCTAGCCGCCGGGGGAACCGGCGGCCATGTGTTTCCGGCAGAGGCGCTGGCTTACGAGTTGAAGGCGCGCGGATATTCCGTGCATCTGGTGACCGACAGCCGCGCCGAACGTTATGCGGGCAAGTTTCCAGCCGATGAAATCCACGTCGTACCATCTGCCACCATCGGCTCCAAGAACCCCATTTCGGTCGCCAAGGCGCTGCTGAAGCTATGGACCGGCCTTCGCGCTGCGCGCCGTCTGGTGACGAAGCTGAAGCCCGTCGCCGTGGTTGGTTTCGGTGGTTACCCCACCGTGCCGCCGCTTCTGGCCTCCACGGGCCTCGGCGTGCCATCGATCATCCATGAGCAGAATGCAGTCATGGGTCGCGCCAACAAGGCGTTGGCAAAGCGCGTGAAAGCCATCGCTGGTGGCTTTCTGCCCGAGACGCAAGGCCAATATGCCGACAAGACGGTGGCGACGGGTAACCCCGTGCGCCCTGCCGTGCTGTCTGCTGCTGATGTGGCCTATACGCCATCTCATGCCGGTGAGCCGTTCCAGCTTGTCGTGTTCGGTGGAAGTCAGGGCGCGCAGTTCTTTTCCGGTGCCGTGCCCGCCGCGATCTGCCTGATGCCGAACGAGATGCGCTCGCGCATTTCGGTGACGCAGCAGGCGCGTCCCGAAGACAAGGACAGCGTGATTGCGTCCTATACCAAGCTCGGCGTGAAGGCGGATATCTCACCCTTCTTCGGCGACATGGCCGAGCGCATCGCCGGGGCCGATCTCGTCATCAGCCGTTCGGGTGCGTCGACCGTGTCGGAACTGTCCGTCATAGGGCGTCCATCCGTTCTGGTGCCTTATCCGCATGCGCTGGACCACGATCAGGCCGCAAATGCTGCGGCCCTTTCGGCAGCGGGTGGCGCAAGTGTCATCAAGCAGTCTGAACTGTCTCCGCAAAAACTGTCGTCGCTGCTGAGTGACGCCATGAACGATCCTGATCGTCTGGCGCAGACGGCGGCGGCTGCAAAAGCCACTGGCAAGCCGGATGCGGCCCAGCGTCTGGCCGATCTGGTAGAGGCGGTTGCCGCAGGGCAATCCGTTCAGCAATTCAAATTGAATACCAAAGAAGGAGTGCATCCATGAAGATGCCGAAAGCCATAGGTCTCGTCCATTTCATCGGAATTGGCGGCATCGGCATGAGCGGCATTGCCGAAGTGCTTCACAACCTCGGCCACCGCGTTCAAGGCTCCGATCAGGCAGACAGCGCCAATGTGCAGCGTCTGCGCGACAAGGGAATCGAGGTCTTCGTCGGACAGGCGGCTGAAAACCTGGGCGATGCCGAGGTGGTTGTGGTGTCCACGGCGATCAAGAAAAACAACCCGGAGCTTACGGCAGCGCGTGAAAAGCACCTGCCCATCGTTCGCCGCGCCGAAATGCTGGCCGAATTGATGCGCTTCCGCAATGCCATCGCTATTGGCGGTACGCATGGCAAAACGACGACGACCTCCATGGTCGCTACACTTCTGGAAGCGGGCAACCTCGACCCGACCGTCATCAATGGTGGCATCATCAATGCCTATGGCACCAATGCCCGCATGGGTGAGGGCGAGTGGATGGTGGTGGAAGCCGACGAGTCCGACGGCACCTTCCTGAAGCTGCCCGCCGATGTGGCCGTCATCACCAATATCGACCCCGAGCATCTGGACCATTACGGCAATTTCGATGCCGTGCGCGCCGCGTTCCGCCAATTCGTGGAAAACGTACCGTTCTACGGTTTCGGCGTGTTGTGCATCGACCATCCAGAAGTGCAGACGCTGGTCGGAAAGATCGAGGACCGCAAGGTCATCACTTATGGTGAAAACCCGCAGGCCGATGTGCGCTTCTATAATGTGCGCATCGATGGGACCAAGTCGATTTTCGACGTGGAAATCCGCCGCCGCCGTACCGGCAAGATCTTCACCTTCACCGATCTGGTTCTGCCGATGCCTGGCCGTCATAACGTTTCGAATGCCACGGCGGCAATTGCCGTTGCCAATCGCCTCGGCATTTCCGTCGAAGACATTAAGAAGGGGCTGGCCTCCTTCGGCGGCGTCAAGCGTCGCTTCACGTTGACGGGCGAATCCAACGGTGTGCAGGTGTTCGACGACTACGGCCATCACCCGGTCGAGATCAAAGCTGTGCTGAAGGCGGCGCGTGAGGCGTGCAGCGGGCGCATTATCGCCGTGCATCAGCCGCACCGTTATTCGCGTCTTTCCAGCCTGTTTGAAGATTTTGCGCATTGTTTCAACGATGCCGACACAATTCTTCTTGCTCCGGTCTATGCGGCGGGCGAAGATGCAATCGAGGGTGTGAACTCCGAAACGCTCGTTTCTGCCACACGGGCAGCGGGTCATCGGGATGCGCGCCACCTCGCTTCTCGCGACGATCTGGCAAAGACCGTTGCAGCCATTGCGAAACCGGGTGATTTCGTGGTTTTGTTGGGGGCTGGTAATATTACGCAGTGGGCGGCAGTGCTGCCCTCGGAATTGGATAGCATTTCAGGAAAGTCTGCATGAGACAGGTGGATGGGGTAAAGTTGCTGGAAAGGCTCGGCGACGGAGTAACGGAACTCAGAGGACGTTTGACGCCGGACAGTCCGATGGATCGCGTAACGTGGTTCAGAGCAGGTGGTCTGGCGGAACTGATGTTCCAGCCCCATGACGTGGACGATCTCATCGCTTTCCTCAAAATTCTGCCGGAAGACGTGCCGCTGACGGTCGTCGGCGTCGGCTCGAACTTGCTTGTTCGCGATGGCGGCATTCCCGGTGTTGTCGTGCGCCTGTCCGCCAAGGGCTTCGGCCAAGTGGAGCTGGCTGGCGAAAACCGCATCAAGGCCGGTGCGATCTGCCCCGACAAGCACATTGCGGCCATGGCGATGGATAACGGCATCGGCGGTTTCCATTTCTATTACGGTATTCCCGGCTCCATCGGCGGCGCGCTGCGCATGAATGCCGGTGCCAATGGGGGTGAGACGCGTGACCGCGTGGTGGAAGTTTACGCCGTGGATCGTCAGGGCAATCAGCACACCCTTTCCAATGCGGATATGGGCTACAGCTATCGCCATTCGGAAGCGTCGAAGGATCTGATCTTCACCGGCGCGCTGTTCGAAGGCCACCCGGAAGACCGCGCGAAAATCCGCGCCGATATGGATGCGGTTCGCCATCACCGCGAAACGGTTCAGCCGATCCGCGAACAGACCGGCGGCTCGACCTTCAAGAACCCCGAGGGTCATTCGGCCTGGAGCCTTATCGATGAGGCGGGCGGTCGTGGTATGGTCATCGGCGGCGCGCAGATGTCTTCGCTACACTGCAATTTTATGATCAACACCGGCCACGCGACCGGCTATGATCTGGAATATCTGGGTGAAGCGGTGCGCAAGCGCGTCTTCGAACATGCGGGCATTCGCCTGGAATGGGAAATCAAGCGGCTGGGGTTGTTTATGCCGGGCCGTGAAGTGGAGCCGTTTCTCGGGGCGTGATGATGTCTGATAGCGGTTTGAATGAATTAGATCGCCGCAGATACGATCTTATCTCAAACGAGCGTCGTAAATTGCTGGCTAACGCGCTTGACCGGCTGTCTACAGCTTTTCTGGCCATTGGGGTGCTGGGGCAAGTTCTGTCCCTGACACCTTCCTCCGCCACGTTGTTAAACGTTTCTGTGATTGCTGGTTGGATTCTCGGCGCTACTCTATTACATTTAACCGCGAGACATGTTCTTGGAGGACTTAAAATATGAACTCTCAGGAATTTTTCTGGTATGTTTTTCCATGGTTGGTTTCTGCCATATGCCTTTGCTGGATGGCATATGATAAATACAAGCACAGGCAGAGATAAGAAATCCTAGCCATTCATACGCCATGATTTGTTCCATTTGGCAGGTTGTGTAAATGAATTCTGCGGCATTCTTTTTTCTTTACATTCTGCCGCTGATTACTGGTGAAGGCGTCTGGTTTGCGATCTGGGTAAGCGACATCAATCTTGCGCGACGACAGAAAAATCATTCCAGCGAATAATTTAAGTTTTCTAAAGACAGCAAAAAAGCCCGAGAAGCCAATGACTTCGCGGGCTTTTCTGTGTGTTTGATTCCGCTTTAGACTTCGTTTTTCCGCGACAGCATGATGCAGAGCAGCGTGATCAATGCAGCGACGCAAAGATAATAGCCGACGTAGCCCATGCCGTAATTCACCTGCAGCCATGTGGCGATGTAGGGTGCCAGCGATGCGCCGAAGATGCCAGCCATGTTGAAGGTGATGGAGGAGCCGGTATAGCGGACGGTGGTCGGGAAGGGGGCAGCAAGTGCCGTTCCGATGAGGCCATAGGTCATGCCCATCAGCGCCATGGCCAGAGCCGCAAACAGGAAGATCGAGGCTTCGCCACCGCTCATCAGGCCAGGCAGCAGGAACGAGAAGGCACCGATCAGCACCGTGGTGGCGATCAGGACTTCACGGCGGCCGAAACGTTCGGCCAGCTTTCCGGCGATGGGAATGAAGATGCCGAAGACGACCGAGCTCATCAGCTGCACTTCCAGTGCGTCGAGGAACGGCAGTTTCAGAACCTTGACGTTATATGACAGCAGATAGGCCGTGCCGATGTAAAACAGCACGAAGGTCGCCAGCGCAACGAATGTGCCGAGTAGCAGGCTGCGCTTGTGGTGGCGGAACAGTTCGGCGACGGGAACGGCAACGCGCTCTTCCTGATCGATCGCTTTCTGGAACGCAGGCGTTTCAGTGATCGACAGACGGACCCAAAGGCCGACGGCGATCAGGATGATCGAGGCGACGAAGGGAATGCGCCAGCCCCAGCTGAGCAATTGGTCCTGCTCCATGAAGTGCAGGAGTATCCAGAACACGCCTGACGACAGGAAGAGTCCGAGCGGTGCGCCCAGCTGTGGGAACATGCCATACCAGCTGCGTTTGCCGGGAGGGGCGTTTTCCGTTGCCAGAAGCACGGCGCCACCCCATTCACCGCCAAGACCGAAGCCCTGACCGAAGCGGCACAGTGCCAGCAGCAGCGGCGCCAGAACGCCTGCGGTTTCGTAAGACGGCAGCAGACCGATGATGACGGTGGAAACGCCCATGGTCAGAAGGGCAGCGACGAGGGTCGTCTTGCGGCCAACGCGGTCACCATAATGGCCGAACACCACAGCACCCAGCGGGCGGGCGAAGAAGGCGATGGAGAAGGTGGCGAAAGATGCCAGAAGCGCCGTCATCGGGTCGTTGTTCGGGAAAAACAACGTCGGAAACACGAGCACTGCGGCAGTCGCATAAACGTAGAAATCGAAGAATTCGATGGTCGTGCCGACCACGCTGGCAGTGAGAACTCGTGCAGGCGAATTTGTCTTTACATCGTTCGGATTTGCAGCGGTCGGCGATACCTTGGATATCGCGTCAGACATTATATTCGTTCCATTGTTAAGTAAGACTTATGACCCTTTACCGGTCAGGGGCTGCGTTAAAGCAATTTTCAAACGTTTGGAACGGTTAAAACGCAATATTTTGGAAAAAACGCATGAATGGGGGATGTTATAGGAATAGAGCAGTGCTCCCACGGCGGAAATGACCATGTTGCGTGATCACTCTTTGAGTTTTCCTGCCTCTAACATTCACAAGTGAGATAAGCCCGTTTCGGTCAGACCGTAACGGGCTTACTCGTTTTGGGTGGGGCATTATCGCTCAACGTTATCCACGCTGAACCAGGGTATGTCAGCCCTTGTGTCCGCCCCAGCAGACTTTCGTAATCGGATCGCACACAGTGGCGAATGAGCTCGTCGCCGTCAAAATCTGAGCGGAGAAAAGAGTGATGACCAGAGTGCAAACAGGAATGAACTTCATGACAAAATACCTTCGATAAATATGGGAAAGAACATTACTTTAAGTTGCCTTAATAAGGCAATACAACCATAAAGCATTGTGCGTTTTGCTGTCAAGCAGTGGTAGAAAGAATTTCCGGTTCGCTCGGCCACCAAGATGGCGCGCATTCATCCGTCTGTGTCATTTGCGGACGACATCGGACCACGCAGGACCGTCTGCATGGCGACATTTGCCGGAATTTGCCTGGGGAAAAGCCGATAATCTTAACGAATCGGTCTTGCGTTCGGGCGCGATGCCTACGCTCTGCGCAACGATTTTATTTCATTCTGTTGAAATTCTGAATCTTGCATTGGCTGCAACACTCTGATTCCAAGGAAGGAATCCGGGCCTTGAGTGATTCTTTAACAAAAATCACGTCATCGGCGCCTCCGGTTAACGAAAGTAAACACTTCATTAACCTTAATGGCGCTTAGTGATTGGCAACGGAGCGGGCGAGAGAATCGCAGAGCTGATGAATGTTCTGCCGACCTCGTTCAGGTGATTTTGGTGTCAGAGGTTTTCATGAGCGGCAAACACGTAGCTGTTCTTATGGGTGGGTTTTCTTCGGAGCGGCCGGTCAGCCTCTCATCGGGAGAGGCTTGCGCGTCGGCTCTGGAGGGCGAGGGCTACAAGGTTACGCGTGTCGACGTGGACCGCAACATTGCCGCAACGCTGACAGCGCTGCGCCCTGACGTCGTGTTCAATGCGCTCCATGGTCCTTACGGCGAAGATGGCACCATTCAGGGCGTTCTCGAATATCTGGAAATTCCCTACACCCATTCCGGCGTTCTGGCCTCGTCTTTGGCCATGAACAAGTCGCAGGCCAAGAAGGTCGCGGCGGCTGCCGGTATTCCTGTTGCCGTCGAAAAAATTCTGAACCGCTTCGAGATCGGCAACGAGCATCCGCTTGCGCCGCCTTATGTCGTCAAGCCGGTCAGTGAAGGATCGAGCTTCGGCGTCGTCATGGTCAAGGAAGACCAGTCGCATCCGCCGCAAATCCTGGGTTCGAGCGAATGGCGCTATGGCGATACCGTAATGGTCGAGCGCTACATCCATGGTCGCGAGTTCACCTGCGGCGTCATGAATGGCGAGGCCATGGACGTGACCGAAGTGATACCGATGGGTCACGCATTTTACGATTATGATGCAAAATACGTAAAGGGTGGCTCAAAGCATGTCATTCCTGCGGAAATTTCACCGAAAATTTACCAAAAAATCCAATCATTGGCGGTCATGGCGCATCAGGTGATTGGCTGCCGTGGCGTGAGCCGTTCGGACTTCCGCTACGACGACCGTTTCTCAGAAGAAGGCGAATTGATCTGGCTTGAGATAAACACTCAGCCGGGTATGACGCCGACCTCCCTCGTGCCCGAAATGGCAGCTTATGCAGGACGCTCCTTCGGTGAGTTCGTCCGCTGGATGGTGGAGGACGCTTCGTGTTCGCGATAACAGGCAAAAAATCGTCGGTTAAAAAGCGCGAGCAATCCGCACTGACATCTGCCGATGAGCGGATGGTTTTGCCGCGTCCGCTACGCAAGGTGTTTCGTTTCGGTGTTTCGCTGGCGACGGGCCGCGTGCATATTCCCGCTCATACCGGCACGCTGGCGACGGCTGCATTCTTCTCCTGCGTCGGTCTCTATGGCATGTCGCTCGGTGGACACACGGACGTCGTGGCACAGGCGACGACGTCTGCCGCAGGCTTTGCCATCGAAGACGTCAAGGTCTCCGGCAATGTTCAGACATCGGAAATCGACGTGTTCCAGCTTCTTGGTCTGGATGGTGCGACGTCGCTGATCGCGCTCGATGTGAATGCTGCGCGCAAGAAGCTGACGGAACTGCCCTGGGTCGAGGACGTGGATGTTCGCAAGATCTATCCAAAGACCATAGAAGTTCGCCTCAAGGAGCGTGAAGCCTTCGGCATCTGGCAGCATGGCACAGAGCTTTCGTTGATCGAAAAGAGCGGCAGCGTCATCGCGCCGTTGCGTGACAACAAATATGCCGGTCTGCCGCTGTTCGTTGGTCGTGATGCGGAAACGGGTGCCGCTGGTTTCGTTGATGAACTGGCCGACTGGCCTGAGATTCGCAACCGCGTGCGGGCCTATGTTCGCGTTGCTGGTCGCCGCTGGGATCTGCATCTGGACAATGGCATCGTCGTCAAGCTGCCGGAAGAGAATGTGCCCAAGGCGCTGCAATTGCTCTCGCGCATGGACATGGAAGATAAGGTTCTTTCGCGCGATGTGGCCGCCGTTGACCTGCGCCTGTCGGATCGCACGACCGTGCAGTTGACGGAAGGTGCAGCGGAGCGTCGCCAGAAGGCTGTCGAAGCACGCTCCAAGGCCCTCAAGTTGGCGGAGAAGAACACATGAGCTTTTTTGGTTCTTCTCATTTCGGTCTGCCGCGTTTGAAGCCCTTGTCTTCCAAGCGCAGCCACGTGGTTTCGGTTCTGGATATCGGCTCTACGAAGGTCGTCTGCATGATCGGCCGTCTGACGCCGCGTCAGGAAAGCGAAGTGCTGCCGGGTCGCACCCACAAGGTCGAGGTCATCGGCATCGGTCACCAGCGTTCGCGCGGCGTGAAGTCCGGCGTCATTGCCGATCTCGATGCGCTGGAAGGCGTCATTCGTCTGGCGGTGGACGCAGCCGAGCGCATGGCTGGCCTGACTGTCGATAGCCTGATCGTCAATGTGTCCGCAGGCCGTCTCGCCAGCGACATCTACACCGCCAGCATCGATCTGGGCGGTCAGGAAGTCGAATCGGGCGATCTGCGCAAGGTGCTTATTGCTGCAAGCCAGCAGTCGCTGCGTCAGGACCGCGCCATTCTGCACTCCCTGCCAACCGGCTACTCGCTGGATGGTGAACGCGGTATCCGCGATCCGCTGTCCATGTACGGCGATTTGCTGGGCGTGGACATGCATGTGGTCACAGCCGAGCGCACGGCGCTGAAGAATTTGGAACTGTGCATCAACCGCGCTCACCTGTCGGTCGAAGGCATTGTCGCGACACCTTATGCCAGCGGTCTTGCAGCCCTGGTTGATGATGAAGTCGAGCTTGGCTGTGCTGCCATCGACATGGGCGGCGGCACGACCACGATTTCGGTTTTTGCCGAGGGACGTCTGGTTCACACCGATGCCATCGGTCTTGGCGGACATCACGTCACCACCGATCTGGCGCGTGGTCTGTCCACCCGCATCGAAGATGCGGAGCGTCTGAAGGTCGTGCATGGTTCTGCACTGGCCAACGGTTCCGACGACCGTGACATGATTGCCGTGCCGCCGATTGGCGAAGACGACCGCGACCAGCCTTCGCAGGTATCGCGCGCACTCGTCAGCCGCATCGTTCGGGCACGCATCGAAGAGACATTGGAATTGATCCGCGACCGTATCCAGAAATCGGGCTTTTCCCCGATCGTTGGCAAGCGCGTGGTTCTGACCGGAGGTGCCAGTCAGCTGACCGGCCTGCCGGAAACGGCGCGGCGCATTCTTGCCCGCAACGTTCGCATCGGCCGCCCCATGGGCGTGTCCGGCCTGCCGGTCGCGGCCAAGGGCCCGGCCTTTTCCACAGCCTGCGGGCTGATGATTTATCCGCAGATCGCGGACATCGAAATCCACGCGGCGCAGAGCGGAATGTTCTCGCCGTTCGGAACAGGTAGTGGCCGGATAGCCCGCGTAGGGCAATGGCTGAAGGAAAGTTTCTGACCTCTGTCTGCCCATCGGGCAGGGGACTGAGTGAGTTGATTAAGAATTGGCCTGCGGGGCGATGCGGCCAGAGAAAGAAGGAATGTTAAAATGACGATACAGCTGCAAAAGCCGGATATCACCGAGCTGAAGCCACGCATCACCGTTTTCGGTGTTGGCGGTGGCGGCGGTAACGCTGTCAACAACATGATCACGGCTGGCCTCCAGGGCGTCGACTTCGTCGTCGCCAACACGGATGCACAGGCTCTGACGATGACGAAGGCCGACCGGGTCATCCAGCTCGGCGTCAACGTCACCGAAGGTCTGGGCGCCGGTTCGCAGCCGGAAGTTGGCCGCGCTGCTGCCGAAGAGTGCATCGATGAAATCATCGACCACCTCAACGGCACGCACATGTGCTTCGTTACTGCCGGCATGGGCGGTGGCACCGGTACTGGTGCTGCTCCCGTCGTCGCGCAGGCTGCCCGCAACAAGGGCATTCTGACGGTTGGCGTCGTGACCAAACCTTTCCACTTCGAAGGCGGTCGCCGCATGCGTCTGGCCGAACAGGGCATCGAGGAACTGCAGAAGTCCGTCGATACGCTGATCGTCATTCCAAACCAGAACCTCTTCCGTATTGCCAACGACAAGACCACGTTCGCTGACGCATTTGCGATGGCCGACCAGGTTCTCTATTCGGGTGTTGCCTGCATTACCGACCTGATGGTGAAGGAAGGCCTTATCAACCTCGACTTCGCCGACGTTCGCTCGGTCATGCGCGAAATGGGCCGTGCGATGATGGGTACAGGCGAGGCTTCCGGCCAGGGCCGTGCAATGCAGGCTGCGGAAGCGGCAATTGCCAACCCGCTGCTCGACGAAACATCGATGAAGGGTGCACAGGGCCTCCTGATCTCCATCACCGGTGGTCGCGACATGACGCTCTTCGAAGTCGACGAAGCCGCGACCCGTATTCGCGAAGAAGTCGACCCGGATGCGAACATCATCCTCGGCGCGACATTCGACGAAGCTCTGGAAGGCCTCATCCGCGTATCCGTCGTTGCCACAGGCATCGACCGCGTTCCTGGCCAGATGGAACGCAACGCCGAAGAGCTTCGCCAGGCTGCTGCTGCAAAGCCACTTATCCGTCCTTCCGCGGCCGTTGCTTCTGCTCCGGCCGCAGTTCAGCCTGCCCCAGTCATGCAGGCACCAAAGACGACCGTAGATCCTGTTGCCCAGACCATTCGTTCGGCTGAAGCTGAAATGGAACGGGAAATGGCACTGGCGGCTGCTGAACAGCGGCTTCGTCAGGCCCAGGCAGAAGCCGAATTCCGGCCTCAGAGCAAGTTGTTCGCAGCTGCTCCAGCGGAAGCACCGGTTGCTGCTCGCCCCGCAGCACCGGTGCACACCGCACCGGCGCCTGCTTACCATGCGCCGGAACAGGTGGCAGCACCTGCACCGCGCATGCAGCAGGCCCCGGCGCCGGTCTATCATGAGCCAGCCCCAGTCGCCCGCGCGCCTGAACCGGTTCGCATGCCAAAGGTCGAGGATTTCCCTCCGGTCGTGAAGGCCGAGATGGACCACCGCGCCCACCCGGCCTCTGCCGTTCCTGAAGAGCGTGGCCCGATGGGTCTGTTGAAGCGGATCACCAACTCGCTGGGTCGCCGCGATGAGGATGATGCCGTTCCATCCGACATGATGGACGCACCAAGCTTGGCCGCCCAGCAGCGTCGCCCGCTGTCTCAGGAAGCCAGCCTCTACGCACCGCGTCGGGGCAATCTGGACGATCATGGCCGTCAGACGCCATCGTCTGCCAGCCAGCACGACGACGATCAGCTTGAAATTCCGGCCTTCCTTCGCCGTCAGTCGAACTGATCCGAAAAGCCGATTGCCGATTCTCGGTCCATCCGATACCCGGGCTCGAAAGGGCCCGGGTATCGCTGTTATATGAACACGCAAGCTTGTCTGTTGTTGCAGATATTTCAAATGGTTGAGTCTGTTACAAAGCGAAATCAACAGTGATTTGAGGTCGCGCCGCAGTGTGCGTATGTATGACCATGACGATGAAGTGACACGGCTATGCCGCAGACGACTTCCTCGGTTGAAATTTGGGCCGCGCCGGGTTAGCAGGCGGGTCCGCACGAAAAGGCAAGACACGCATGACCATCGGACTGCTCGGTTTCCAGACAACTATCGCCAATCCTGTTCAGCTCAAGGGTATCGGCGTTCATTCAGGCAATCCGGTCTCCATGACGTTCCAGCCGGCAGAAGCTGGCACGGGCATCGTTTTCAGCCGCCAGTTCGACAACGGCACTTCCGTTGAGGTCAAGGCCGTCTCGGCCAATGTCGGTAATACGGACCTGTGCACCGTCATCGGTCGCTCGGCCACGCAGTCTGTTGCGACCGTCGAGCATGTCATGGCTGGTATTTACGCCATGGGAATCGACAACCTCATCGTTGAAGTTGACGGTCCTGAAGTGCCGATCATGGACGGTAGCTCTGCGCCTTTCATCGAAGCCATCGAATCAGTCGGTATCAAGAACCTCGGCGTGAAGCGCCGCTATATCCGTATCGTGAAGCCCGTTCGGATCGAGGCTGGTGCATCCTGGGCCGAGTTCCGCCCCTATGATGGTACGCGCTTTGAAGTCGAGATCGATTTCGATACGCCGCTGATCGGTCGCCAGATCTGGAAGGGTGATCTGACCCCTGAGACGTTCAGGAATGAGCTTTCTCGCGCCCGTACATTCGGCTTCATGCGTGATGTCGAGCGCCTGTGGGCCGCCGGTTATGCTTTGGGTTCTTCGCTCGAAAATTCCGTCGTCATCTCCGACGACAACACGGTCATCAACATGGAAGGCCTGCGTTACGAGAAAGACGAGTTCGTTCGTCACAAGACGCTGGATGCTGTTGGCGACCTGGCCCTTGCGGGCGCGCAGTTCATCGGTTGCTACCGCTCCTATCGCGGCGGTCACAAGGTCAATGCCAACGCATTGAAGGCGCTGCTGAGCGATCCCTCGGCCTATGAAATCGTCGAGGCACCCGCCGCCCGTCAGCCGGTCGTTCGCGCCCGTGAGTTCGTGGCCATCAAGCAGACAGAGTTTGCTCCCTGGTCTGCGTGATCTAAGTCTTATAAAGAACAAGAGCCGTCCCCAGGGGCGGCTTTTTCGTATGTCGGCAAAATCAGATCGGAAATGGCGGCTTTGTCGCAGAGATAATCATCAGCTTGCGGGTGTCATGCCATAAAAATGCGTTATTGCGTCATCATTGCGTTGCCCTGCGGACGCTTTTATGGCTAGAAACGCCACAGGAAAAGCCGATGTTCTGTATTGACGCAGGAAGTGGGAACTGACGAATGAAGCGTGTAGTGTCTGGTGCGATGAATGGAACGGTACGAGGAGCGCTCGTATCGCTCATGCTGATTGGCGCCGGAACGCTGGTAACAGCTTGCCAGTCCGACCCTGATATCGACATCACCAAGCTCGGCGTCGAGACCGATCCACCAGATGTGCTCTACAAGCAGGGCCTCGCCAATATGAATGCCGGCAACATGACTGAAGCTGGTCGCAAGTTCTCGGCCATCGACAAGCAGTACCCGTTCACGGAGTGGGGCCAGAAGGCGCTTGTCATGAACACCTTCATCGCGACGCGCCAGAACAAGAATGAAGTGGCCATTGCCTCCGGTTCGCGGTTCCTCAAGCAATATCCCCGTGCGAAGGACGCCGCTTACGTCCAGTACATGATCGGACTTGCCTATTCCAAGCAGATTGCCGATGTGACGCAGGATCAGCGCGCTGCACAGCGCACGATCGAAGCGATGAACAAGGTCGTCAACGATTATCCTGATTCGGAATATGTGCCCGATGCGCAGGCGAAGATTCGCTTTGCGCGTGACCAGCTGGCCGGTCGTGAAATGCAGGTCGGACGTTATTATCTTGAGCGTAAGGAATATCTGGCTGCCGTTTCCCGCTTCCGTATCGTTGTGGAGCAGTACCAGAATACCAACCAGATCGAAGAAGCGCTTGCCCGCCTGACCGAAGCCTATTACGCGATGGGGCTGGTGGACGAAGCCCAAACGGCGGCAGCCGTTCTCGGCAACAACTACCCGGACAGCCAATGGTACGACGATTCCTTCAAGCTGTTGAAGGGGCAGGGGCTTGCGCCTCGTGAAAACAAGGAATCCTGGATTTCCCGCGCCGGTAAAAAACTGGTGGGCGCTTAAGGACAGAGCCTAAGCCATGCTGGTCCAGCTATCGATCCGCGACATCGTTCTGATCGAACGGCTCGACCTAGGGTTCGAGGCCGGTCTTTCCGTGCTGACCGGTGAGACCGGTGCCGGTAAATCCATTCTTCTCGACAGTCTGTCGCTGGCGCTCGGTGGGCGCGGCGATGGCGGGCTCGTGCGCCACGGGGAAGACAAGGGGCAGGTGACCGCCACTTTTGAAGTGGGCATCGACCATCCCGCCCGCCTGATGCTTCGCGAAAACGGCCTCGATGACGACGGCGATCTGATTTTCCGCCGGGTGCAATCTGCCGATGGCCGCACCAAGGCCTATGTCAACGACCAGGCCGTTTCTGTTCAATTGATGCGCCA
Source organism: Rhizobium sp. Leaf262 (assembly GCF_001422245.1). Lineage (GTDB taxonomy): Bacteria > Pseudomonadota > Alphaproteobacteria > Rhizobiales > Rhizobiaceae > Agrobacterium. The sequence continues at coordinate 125,825 of NZ_LMMM01000005.1, read as the reverse complement.
GCTTGGCCAGCACATGGTGGAAATCCATGGCCAGCATGACGACCGCGCGCTGGTCGATACCAATGCCCACCGCACGCTTCTGGACGCCTTTGCCGGTCTAACCGATGACGTCGTTTCGGTTCAATCGCTTTATCGGACGTGGAAGGACGCGGAGCGCGGCCTTAAGGTTCACCGCGCTAAGGTGGAAGCCGCAGCCCGCGAGGCGGATTATCTGCGCTCCTCCGTCGAAGAACTCGAAATTCTCGCGCCGATGGATGGCGAGGAAGATGAGCTTGCCGAGCGCCGTGCGGTGATGCAGAAATCCGAGCGCATTGCTGGCGACATTGCCGAGGCAAGCGAGTTCCTGAACGGCAATGCCTCGCCGGTGCCCGTCATCGCATCCATGATGCGGCGGTTGGAGCGCAAGAGCCATGAAGCGCCGGGCCTGCTGGAAGAAACCGTGCAGTTGCTGGATGCCGCACTCGACAGCCTGTCCAACGCACAGATGGAAGTCGAAGCAGCGCTGCGCCGCACCGAATTCGATCCGCGTGAGCTGGAGCGCGTCGAAGAGCGCCTGTTTGGTCTGCGCGCCGCTGCCCGCAAATATTGCGTTCCCGTCACCGAGCTACCGGCACTGGCCGAACGCATGGTAGCCGATCTCGCCGATCTGGATGCCGGTGAAGAAAAACTTGCCCAACTGGACAAGCATTTGATTGTCGTGAAGGCGGATTTCGACCGGGCAGCGCAATCGCTCTCCGAAAAACGCCATAACGCAGCCTCGGCTCTTTCCGAAGCCGTGATGGCCGAACTCCCGGCGCTGAAGCTGGAGCGGGCACGCTTTACCGTCGAAGTCACCAGCGATGCTGCTTCCGGCACGGCGGATGGTATCGACATCGTCGAATTCCACGTTCAGACCAACCCCGGCACGCGCCCCGGACCGATCATGAAAGTGGCCTCGGGCGGCGAGCTTTCGCGCTTCCTGCTGGCGCTGAAGGTGGCTCTGGCGGATCGCGGTTCGGCGCCCACGCTGGTCTTCGATGAGATCGACACCGGCGTTGGTGGTGCCGTAGCAGATGCCATCGGCCAGCGGCTGAAGCGCCTGTCGAAAACCGTGCAGGTTCTCTCCGTCACCCACGCTCCGCAGGTGGCCGCCCGTGCCGCTACGCATCTGTTGATTTCCAAGGGGCCATCCGGCGACGGCACCGAGCGCATCGCCACCCGTGTTGCGACCATGCAGCCCGAACACCGCACCGAAGAAATTGCCCGCATGCTGGCCGGTGCTTCCGTCACGGATGAGGCGAGGGCGGCTGCGGCCAAGCTCCTGGCGGCACAGGATTAACGGCTGACGACCACCGCAACGCCCGAACCAATCATCACCCCACCCGCCGTGCGGTTGACGCGGCGCACGATTTTTTCGGAGCGCAGCAGGCTGCGGGCACGCACCGCAAGCGCGACATGGCCGCCGATGACGATTGTCTCCACGCAGAGAATGACGCCCGCCAGCGCGGCCAGATGGTCTACCGTCAGCGAGGCTCCGACCACGTTCGGCAGCAAGGCCACATAGAACAGCGGCATTTTCGGATTACCGAGATTGAGCGCCATACCGGTTGCGAAGATCGACAGCAGGCTGCCGCGTGCTTTGACGGCTTGCAGTTCCGGCACGACCGGCTCCGCCGTCCACAGTCTGATGCCCATCCAGATGAGATAGGCCGCACCGGCGTACCGTAGCACCGTCATCACCGTGCCCATCTCGGCGGCGAGAATGGAGAGGCCGAAGGCGGCGAGCGTGAGGAAGATCAGGATGCCCGCCACGGTGCCTGCGCCATAGGCAAGGCCCGATGCCGCGCCGTGGGTGATGGTGCGGGCGACGATGGTCATATTATCCGGGCCGGGACTGGCTGCAAAAACGAAGAAGGCGGCGGCAAATGCGATGAGCGTCGTCATGTCCATGGTCGTGTCCCCGTTGCTGCTCGCTCCCGGAAATCAGATTACGCGAAAGCTTGGCGTTGAAAAGTGGGCAGGCTGCGTTAAAAACAAATTCGATTCCTGCACGAGGCCTGCCCAATGTCCCAAGATCAAATACCGGTAGAAAACCTGTCCGAGCTTGAGGCTTCCGCCGAGCTTGCCTTTCTGGCAGCCGAGCTTGCGCGGCACGATGCGCTGTATCACGGCAAGGATGCGCCGCAGGTTTCGGACGCCGAATATGACGCGCTGAAGCGCCGCAACGATGCTATCGAGGCGGCATTTCCCGATCTGGTGCGGGCGGATAGTCCATCCAAAAAGGTCGGCTTTGCGCCGCTGCCCACCTTCGCGCCCATCGTCCACGCGCGGCCCATGCTGTCGCTCGACAACACGTTTTCGGATGAGGATGTCAGCGATTTCGTGGCGTCCGTCTACCGTTTCCTCGGCAACATGCCCGACGATTCGATTGCCTTTACCGCAGAGCCGAAGATCGACGGCCTTTCCATGTCGATCCGTTACGAGAACGGCAGGCTGAAGACGGCGGCGACCCGTGGCGATGGCACCACGGGCGAGAACGTGACGGCCAACATCATGACCATCAAGGAAATCCCAAACACGCTGCCCAAGGGCGTGCCTGATGTGGTGGAGGTGCGTGGTGAGGTCTATATGGCCAAGAGCGACTTTCTGGCGTTGAACGCGCAGATGGAAGCCGATGGAAAGCAGACCTACGTCAACCCGCGCAACACGGCCTCCGGTTCGTTGCGGCAGCTGGATGCGACTGTAACGGCCAAGCGCAAGCTGCGTTTCTTCGCCTATGCACTGGGCGAGGTGTCCGACGGTGGCCAGCCGACGCGGATTGCCGATACGCAATACGGAATCGTGGAAAAGTTTCGGGAATGGAGCTTCCCTGTGAACCCCTTCATGAAACGATTCACGTCGGGCCAACAACTGATTGAACATTATCAGGAAATCGGCATCGCGAGGCCTGATCTCGATTATGATATCGACGGCGTGGTCTATAAGGTCGACCGTCTGGATCTGCAGGAGCGCCTTGGCTTCCGCTCCCGCAGCCCGCGCTGGGCAACCGCGCATAAGTTTCCGGCGGAACAGGCGTTCACGACCGTCGAAAAGATAGAGATACAGGTGGGCCGCACCGGCGCGCTGACACCCGTTGCGCGCCTGACGCCGATCACGGTGGGTGGCGTGGTCGTCACCAACGCCACGCTGCACAACGCCGATTACATCGAAGGCATCGGCAATAATGGCGAGCGCATTCGCCCGGAAGAGCATGATATTCGTGTCGGTGATACGGTCATCGTGCAGCGGGCAGGCGATGTCATTCCGCAGGTGCTGGATGTTCTCCTGGAAAAGCGGGATGCCGGTTCGCAGCGTTACGAGTTTCCCAAGCAATGCCCGGTCTGTGGCAGTCATGCGGTGCGCGAGCGCAACGAAAAAACCGGTAAGCTCGATTCTGTTACCCGCTGTACCGGTGGGTTTGCCTGCTCTGCACAGGCGAAGGAACATCTCAAGCATTTCGTTTCGCGCAACGCCTTCGATATCGAAGGTCTCGGCACCAAGCAGATCGATTTCTTCTTCGAAAGCGAAGACCCATCCCTGTCCATCAAGACCGCACCTGACATCTTCACGCTGAAAAAGCGGCAGGAGGACTCGCATCTCACCAAGCTGGAAAATATCGATGGCTTCGGCAAGACCAGTGTCAAAAAGCTGTTCGATGCCATCGACGCGCGCCGCGAGATCGATCTGCATCGGCTGATCTTCGCGCTGGGCATTCGCCATGTGGGTGAAACGACGGGCAAGCTTCTGGCGCGCACCTACGGCACCTACGAGCATTTCGAAGAAGCCATGAAAGCCGCCGCCGATCCGACCGGCGATGCCTGGGCCGAACTCAATAGCGTCGAGGGCATTGGCGAGGTGATGGCCCGCGCCATCGTGGAGTTCTACAAGGAACCGCGCAATCTCGATGTCATCGACCGGCTGATGAAAGAACTGCGCCCGAAGGAGGCCGAGAAACCGACGACGGAAGGCAGCCCCGTGGCGGGCAAGACGGTGGTCTTCACCGGCTCACTCGAAAAATTCACCCGCGATGAGGCGAAGGCCCGCGCCGAAAGCCTCGGGGCCAAGGTTGCTGGCTCGGTTTCGAAAAAGACCGACTATGTGGTGGCGGGGCCGGGTGCCGGGTCGAAGCTGGACAAGGCGCGGGAACTTGGCGTGCAGACCATGGATGAAGATGAGTGGCTCGCGCTGATCGGCGGGTAGCTTCGTCATATTGCTTTCGTGCTTGGGATGTAAGTGACATGCGGCCAAGAGGACGCATGTTATGGATGATCGCCTAGAGGTTTCGGCAGAGACAGTCGCTGCACTGGTCGCGGAGCAGGTTCCACAATGGACGCACTTGCCCATTGAAATGGTCGAGCGCAGTGGCTGGGATAATCGCAGCTTCCGACTGGGTGAGGCGATGCTCATTCGCTTGCCGAGTGCGTCACGCTATGTTGCGCAGGTGGAAAAAGAGCAGCTTTGGCTGCCCTATCTCGCCAAGCATCTTCCTTTGCCAATTCCTGAACCTCTTGCGCTGGGCCAGCCGGGGCAGAGTTTTCCCTGGCCGTGGTCCATCTATTGCTGGCTGGACGGCAAGCCGCTCGCCATGGAGCTTGATAAGATTGATCTCCATCTGCTCGCGCACGATGTCGCGGGGTTCCTTACGGCCCTTCAAGCCATCGACGCCTCTAATGGTCCCGCTGCCGTTACTCATAACTTCCATCGTGGCGGCTCGTTGCGTGTCTATAGCGACGAGACAAATGCGGCGATTGAAACTTTGTCGGATGAAATCGACGTGGATTTGGCGCGTGACGTCTGGGCGAAATCAACCGCCAGCGAATGGCAGCACGCACCCGTTTGGGTTTCATGGCGATGTGGCCGAAGGCAATCTACTGGTCAAAGACGGCAGGCTTTCAGCGGTCATCGATTTCGGTAGTTGTGCCGTTGGCGATCCCTCCACGGACCTCATTCTGGCATGGACCGTGCTGGACAGCGACAGTCGGCGTGTATTCCGCCAATCTCTTTCCTTCGACCTTCAGACATGGCAGCGGGGGCGGGGCTGGGCGTTGTGGAAAGCTTTAATTACGCTTGCCGCACAACGCCCCAACCGTACTCATCTCGCCGAATGGTCACGCAGAACCATTCGCGAGATTTTTTTCGACCATGTTGACGCTAGTTAAGCCACCCCGCGGCGAAACACCCGCCCATCAATCGCCACCAGCCCTGCTGCAATCATCGCCATGCCAATCAGATGTTTTGCCTCCAGCTGTTCGCCCAGCACCAGAGAGCCCAGCAGAATGGCGCTGACGGGAATGAGGAAGGTGACCAGCGCGAGGTTGGTGGCACCGGCTGAGGAGAGAATGCGGAAGAAAATGAGGTAGGCGAGCGCTGTGGAGAGAAGCGCGATGCCGAGCAGGGCGGCCCAGACTTCGCCGCTTGGCATGGCGAGCGTCCATGGCTGGTCGATGATGAGGGCGAGGGGGATGAGCATGATGGTGGACGCGGAAATCTGCCCGGTTGCGGTAACCAGCGGTGGCACGCCCATGGCTTTGAAGCGACGGCCGAAAATTCCGGCGAAGGCGTAGGAAATGGCAGCACCCAGAATGGCGAGCTGGCCCCAGAGGCTGGAGCTTTCGCCTGTGAGTGCCGAAGGGCCGATCATGGTGGCGACCCCGGCAAAGCCGATGATGATGCCTGCAAGCTTGTTGATGGTCAGCTTCTCATCCGTTGTCAGCATATGTGCGACGATGACGGTGAAGAGCGGCGTGGTGGCGTTGAGAATGGAGGCGACGCCGCTGGCGATGTGGGTCTGGCCCCAGACGATGAGGCAGAAGGGAATGATGTTGTTGAGCAGGCCCATGCCGAAGAAGGCGCGCAGCACTTGCGGGGCTGTGGGCATGCGATAGCCCATGATGCGGCAGACGGTGAGCAGGGCTAGTGCTGCGATGGAGACGCGCAGCGTGACGATGGTCACCGGCGGCAATTCCTTGACGGCGATGCCGACGAAAAAGAACGATCCGCCCCACAGGACCGAGAGGGCGACCAGAAGTGCCCATTCGGTCGCATTCATCTGTTTATGCACGGCCACGCTTAATTCCCCTCGCCATATCGTCCCGGCTTTTGTGTAATCCTGGCTGTGGCGCTTGACCACCCGTTTCCTGTAAGCGGTTCAATTTCACGGCGCTTTGCTTTATGCCGTGCGAAGAGCAAACGGGAATCACTCCTTGAAGACCATCGCCATCGATTTCGAGACCGCCAATGAAGAGCGTGGCAGCGCCTGCTCCGTCGGATTGGCGTGGATCGAGGATGGGCGGATCGTGCGGGTGGAAGAGCGGTTGATCCGGCCCAAGGATATGCGGTTTTCGCCGTTCAATGTCGCCATTCACGGCATCAAGCCTGATGATGTGGAAGATGCGCCGGAATTCCCCGAGGTGATGGACGAGTTTGCCGATGACCTGCGTGACTCAACCATGATCGCGCATAATGCGGCTTTCGATTTCAGCGTCATGCGGGCGAGTTTCGACAAATATCGACAGAGTTATCCGCAGCTTTCCTATTTTTGCAGCGTGAAGATGTCGCAACGCGTCTGGCCGTCTCTGCCATCGCACAAGCTCAATATCATCGCCCATCATCTGCAACTGCGCTTCGTCCACCACAATGCGGCTGAAGATGCGGTGGTGTGTGCGGCGGCATCGATTGCGGCGGCCAAGGCGCTTGCTGTTGAGCACATCCACCACATACCGGAAAAGATCGGCATGGTCGCCGGTCGGCTGCACGCCACCGGCTACGCACCCTGCACCATGAGAAAACGCTGACATCACGCCTTGTTGTAGGCTCGCACAGACCTATCTCTATGGCAGTTCATGTGAGGGTTTGGGTTATGGCTAAAGCGTTTCGTTCCTTGGTTATTGCAGGTCTTGCCCTGTTGCCGGTGGCCGCCGCTGCGCAGGTGGTGGGCAAAGTTGGTGTCGACTGGACCGGTAATGATATCGTTGTCGAGGCAATCGCCGACCCGCAGGTCAAGGGCGTCACCTGCCATGTCACCTATTTCGACCGTGGTGTGATCGACCGGCTGAAAAACGGCAACTGGTTCGAAGACCCGTCTAACAACGCCATATCCTGTAGCCAGACCGGCCCGGTTGAGGTGGGCGATATAGACCTTGGCACCAAGGGCGAGGAAGTGTTCCGGCAGGGTATGTCGCTGGTGTGGAAGAAGATGGTCGTCAACCGCATTTACGATAAGGCGAATGATACGCTGATTTATCTCGTGCACACGCGCGAGCTGACCGACGGTTCGGCCAAGATGGCGATTTCGACGGTGCCGCTATATGGGCAGACGGTGACGTGGACGAAGGGGAAGCCTTGATGGGCGTCAGGCATACTGCCGTCATCCTCGGGCTTGTCCCGAGGATCTGACCACGTTTGACGTCGGGATTCGTTAGATCCTCGGGACAGGCCCGAGGATGACGTCGAGAGGGGCGCGCACCTAGAACATAAAACAAAAACGGCGAGCCAGGGGCTCGCCGTTTGCGTCTGTGGTCGAAACTCGCCTCAAGCAGCTTCGCGTGAAAGTTCGTCGGCAATAACCGTGTCGAGGTTGAGGAAGCAGACCATGCTCTTTTCCAACGCCACGATGCCGCGGCAGAAATTTCGCTGCTCTTCGGGGATGATTTCCGGTGCGGGCTGGAGGTCTTCGGATTTGATGGTCATCATGTCGGAGACCTGTTCGACCAGAAGGCCGACCAGCTTGCCGCCGATGTCGGTGACGATGATGGCGGAACGCTCGGATGGTTCGGTCATCTTCATGCCGAGACGGCAGGCCATGTCGATGACGGGAATAACCGCGCCACGAAGGTTGATGAGGCCGAGAACGTAAGGTGGTGTGTGCGGCATCGGTGTGACAGGCGCCCAACCGCGAATTTCGCGGATCGCCATGATGTCGATGCAGAATTCCTGATCGCCGAGATGGAAGGAAACGATTTCCAGATATGCGCCTGATTGTTTGATGGCGTTCGACATGGTCGTACTTTTCCTGACGGCTCTCTTGGCTGGCCGAATTCGAATTGGAAGATAATGCGGCGTCGGAACGGAATCCGGATGACGTCATGTCGTGCGCTTTTGGCGAACCGCTTGCAATCATCATGCGCAAAAACCATTTAAACTTTTCCTAACAATCGGCCTTAAACATCGCGATGGCCAAGCAATTCGTGGTTTCGCAGCAGGGCGTTTGTGGGTATATTTGTGAAATGAGAGAATTACTCGCCAGTCCGGTGAAATTGCTTGGCTTCGCTGCCGCGACCTTCGGGGCGTTACTGCTTGTCGTTTTCACCTTCGAGGGCTGGGTTCGGTACGGCACGGATATATTTCTGTCATCGGTGCAAAACGGTATCGCCTGGTGCTTTTGAGACAAATCAGCGCGGTGGCCGCATCCAACCCTTTCTTGAATTGCCCAAGGTGAGCGCCGTGCGCTAGAAGCATCTCGAAACGTTGGTCAAGCTGATCGGGGAATGGCATGAAGAATATTCGCATCGCGCTTTGGGGTGCTGTCGTGGTGTTGATGGGCGTCATGGTCTGGTTGACCACGGAGCTGACCAAGAGCCGTGAAGAGATGGTCGAGGAAGTCTACGGCACTCCGTTCCAGCTCGTGGCGCAAAACGGCCAACCGATTACCGAAAAAGCCTTTCAGGGCAAGCCGACAGCACTGTTCTTCGGCTTTACCCATTGCCCGGAAGTCTGCCCCACCACGCTGTTCGAGCTGAATGGCTGGATGGAGAAGGTGGACCCCGCAGGCGACAAGATGCAGGCCTATTTTGTCTCTGTCGATCCCGAGCGTGATACGCCTGAAATCCTCAACCAGTATGTATCCAACGTCTCCAAGCGCATCACCGGCATAACCGGCGCACCTGATAAAATCGCCGAAACCCTGAAGGGCTACCGCATCTACGCCAAGAAGGTGCCGGTGGACGAGAAGGACCCGAACGGTGACTACACCATGGACCACACCGCCTCGGTCATTCTTCTGGATGCGAAGGGTCGCTTTGCCGGGACCATTGCTTACGGTGAGAATCCCGATGTTGCCGTGCAAAAGCTGGAAAATCTGACCAAGACCTGAATGGTCAGAAAGTGGAGAGCGCCACGTTTCACGGCAGACGGCATTTCGCTACTATCCTCATTCCTGTGCTTGCCACAGGAATCCAGCGAGCCCAAGTCCTTGGGCTGAAAAGGCTTTCTCCGTCGCGCAGACGCGCAACGACTGGATTCCTGTGACGAGCAGAGGAATGAGGGAGGCCCGACTCCACACTCAGGCGCATTTCTTTTCGAGAATCGGGTGGTCACTCCATTGGATCGCAGCCGCTTTTGTGGCAAAGGCTGACGGCTGGAACCTATGCAAGGAAAGCGTCAGCCGTGAGCGAAATCCGTCTTTTTGTAACCACCACCGAAGTTCAGGCCGGGGAAGTGCTGGATCTGCTGTCGGAGGTGTTCGGCGAAGAAGATGTTGCGATTGCCACGACCGAGGTGGATGAGAAGCGCGATATCTGGGAAGCCTCGGTCTATCTGCTGGAATCGGAAGAAGACGACGCCCGCAGCCGCATCGAAGACGCGCTGAAGATTGCCTACCCACAGCTTGTTCTCGAAAGAGAGGTCATTCCGGACGAAGACTGGATCGCGAAGTCGCTGGAAGGCCTGAAGCCGGTGCGGGCAGGGCGGTTCATCGTCCACGGTTCGCATGATCGGGATAAGGTCCGGGTCAACGATATCGCCATCGAGATCGAGGCCGGGCAGGCCTTCGGCACCGGTCACCATGGCACCACGGCGGGTTGTCTGGAGATGATCGAGCAGGTGCTGCGCGCGCGGACCATTCGCAACGCGCTGGACCTCGGCACCGGCAGCGGCGTTCTGGCCATTGCGGTGGCCAAGATGCGCCCGGTGCCGGTTTTGGCAACGGACATCGACCCTATCGCGATCAAGGTTGCCAAGGAAAATGCGCGGCTGAACGGCATCGTCTCCGGCATGGCGCTGGAAACGGCTCCTGGCTTTCATTCGGATGCGTTCCGCAAGCACGGACCGTTCGACCTCATCATCGCCAATATTCTCGCCCGCCCGCTGATCAAGATGGCACCGCAACTGGTCACGCATCTGGCACCCGGCGGCACCGTCATTCTCTCCGGCATTTTGGCATCGCAACGCTGGAAAGTGCTGTCGGCCTATAATGGCATGCATCTCAGCCACGTCAGAACCATCTGGCGCAATGGCTGGGTCACGATTCATCTGCGTAAGGACTGAGTGGCGTTCAACAAAAAAAGGTGACGCTTTCGCGCCACCTTCTTGATCGGCCTTCGTGACCGAATCCGCGAGCTTTGGGAGGAGAAGCTCAAGCGGGTCTTAGTCGGCAACGCCGAACTGTAGGGCGGAATGCGCCCTGTCTCCGTTTTTACCAGAAGGAGTAGCTGCCCTTTGCGACGCGGTGCAGCTCTTCACGGTTTCTGCCGATGGCAGCAAGTGTCGTGTCATCAAGGCTGAGCAATGCGCGGCTAACATAACGGTCTGCTTCACGACGGCGCGCGTCAACAACCCGGTCGAATGCGTTGCGGAAGATCGACTTTGCCATTGTATTGGTCCTCATGTTTCGGGCTCTCACGCCCTCTCGATGACCAACATATAAGGGAGACAACGGCGAAGAAGTAGGTCTTCCTTGTCAGGATAGACATGCGCTGAGTGCATACCTATCGCTGGAGGTCGTCGTTTTTCAGTCATATTGCTCAATTGCTGTGCGGATTAACGCTTCAATGCGCCATTTTCTGCTTTCATCTGGACCATCGAGACGATGCCGGGCTATGGTCTGCAAACCATCCAGACAGTTCGGAAAGCAGTTCATGTTCCAGTCCTTCGACAACAAATCCACTCCGCAATTCGGCAAAGCCCGCGTCGAGGCTTTGCGCGCCACGTTTGACAGGCTCGGTATCGATGGCTTTCTGGTGCCGCGTGCGGATGAGTATCAGGGGGAATACGTTCCTGAATCGGCGGAGCGACTGGCATGGTTGACGGGCTTTACCGGTTCGGCTGGCGTTGCGCTGGTGACCCGCGCGGAAGCCGTCGTCTTCGTCGATGGGCGCTACACGACGCAACTGACATCTCAGGTCGATCCGTCCGTTTTTACGGGCGGCGATCTCGTGGGTGCGCCACCGGCCAAATGGCTTGCCGAACTTGCGCCGAATGGGTTTCGTCTGGGGATCGATCCGTGGCTGCACACGGGGGCGGAGCTGAAGCGCTTTGAAACCGCACTTTCGGAAAAGGGTGGAGCCGTCGTCCTGCTGGATGGCAATCCGCTTGACCCTCTATGGGAGGGCCGCCCGGCGGAGCCGCTTGAGCCGGTTGTTCTTCAGCCGGATCATGTGACGGGTATTCCGGCAGCGACGAAGATCGAAACCATTGCCGAGATCGTTTACGCACGCAAAGCCAATGCGGTGCTGATTACGGATCCTTCGTCGATTGCCTGGATATTCAACATCCGCGGAAATGACGTACCGCATACGCCGCACCCGCTGGCCCGCGCCATCATCTATGCCGATGGCAAGGCAGATCTGTTTTTGGATGAGCGTAAGGTTGGCGACGACGCCCAGGCCTATCTTCAGCCCCTTGCGACGCTGTTTGCGCCGGATGAGATTGCTGCGCGCCTTCATGCAATAGCGAGCGCTGCCGGACGTATTCTTGCAGATGCGGACGTCGCGCCGGTCGCGCTGACATTGTCGATTGTCGAAGCGGGCGGGCAGGTCGTCGAAGCGGCGGACCCCGTCAAGCTGCCGCGGGCCTGCAAGAATGCTGCGGAACTTGCCGGCTCAGCCGCCGCCCATCTGCAGGACGGTGCGGCCATGGTGGAGTTTCTGGCCTGGCTTGATGGGCAGGCGCCGGGCTCGCTCACGGAAATCAAGGCCGTGACAGCGCTCGAGGCCACAAGAGCCAAGGTCGGGCAGGGCATGCAGAACCCGTTGAAGGACGTGTCGTTCGACACGATTTCCGGCGCGGGCCAGAACGCCGCCATCATGCATTACCGCGTCACTACCGAAAGCGATCGCAAGCTTGAAGATGGCGAGATGTTCCTGATCGATTCCGGCGCGCAATATATCAATGGCACCACGGATATCACGCGCACCGTTGCCATCGGCGAAGTGCCGGAAGAACAAAAGCGATTTTTCACGCTGGTTCTGAAGGGCTTCATTGCCATCAGTCTTGCACGTTTTCCAAAGGGAACGCGGGGATGCGATCTCGACCCGCTGGCGCGTATTGCGCTGTGGAAGGCGGGCGCTGACTACGCCCATGGCACAGGCCACGGTGTCGGTTCCTATCTGTCCGTACACGAGGGGCCGCAGCGCATTTCGCGGGTCTCGAAGCAGGAGTTGCTACCCGGCATGATCTTGTCGAACGAGCCCGGATATTACCGCCCCGGCGCGTTTGGAATTCGCATAGAAAATCTTGTCTATGTTCGCGATGCGGCACCCGTCGAAGGTGGCGATCTGCCGATGCTGTCGTTTGAAACGTTGACATGGTGCCCTGTCGATCGCCGCCTCATCATCGCTTCGCTTTTGACGGACGAGGAACTGCAGTGGCTGAACCGCTATCATGCGCAGGTCTGTGAAAAGCTGTTGCCGCTCATTTCCGATACGGAAGTTCGGCAGTGGCTGGTCTCAGCCACCACCGATATTACGCGATATTGAAATAGCGCATCGCCACCACAAGCGCCCAGCCTGATGCGAGCATGATCAGGCCGGGAAAGCGCAGCCCCACGATGAGGGCAAAGATCAGGGCGATCTTGACCTCATAGCCGCCTTCGAAGAAAGCGGGCGCGACAAGCGTGGTCAGAACGGCAACGGGCACGGCGTTCAGCCCCGCTTCGACGCGGGGCGGTATGCTCTTCATGCGCGTCATCAGCACGTAGCCGCCCACGCGGGTGAAATAAGTCGCAACCGCACTGGCGAAAATGATGATCAGCGTCTGCATATCGAAAAACTGTTCCATCATGCAGTCTCCACCTCGGTCATCTCCTCACCGGTCTTGTTCGGAGGCAGGATGACGGCGAGAAGAATGCCGGTAACGGCGCCGATGCTGACATGCCATGGCGAGCCGACGAAATGATAGGCCACAATGGCGCCGACGGCGCTGGCCAGCATGATGGGATAAAAGCTGGCGCGTTTGCGAAAGCCAAGCACCATCCCCATGAAGTAGATGGGCAGCAGCACATCCAGTCCCGCAGCCTTGGGGTCGCCGAGGAGGTTGCCAAGCGATGCGCCAAGGACCGTAGAGATCATCCACAGGGCATAGACAATGAAGGCGTAGCCCATATAGCAGGCGAAGCTGACGCGGCCGTTCTTTTCCTTCAATCGCACGGATTCTGCGAATTGCGGATCGACCAGAAAAAAGAAACCCACAGCTTTCTTGGCAAATGACCATTCCGGCACGATACGCACCATGGCCGCCGAATAAAGAATGTGCCTGAAATTGACGGCGAAGATCGACAAAACCACCAGCCATGCCGGCAGGTTCTGATTGAAGAGCTCGATGCCCACGAGCTGGCTTGCTCCGGCATAGATGACGCCGCTCATTAATGTCGCTTCGTAAATCGTCAGGCCGTTTTCGATCGCCACGGCGCCAAACAGCGCGCCGAATGGCAATACGGCGAGAGCGACGGGCAATCCTAGCCGGATGCCGGAGTTAAATGTAGCATGTGTCATGGGTAAACCGGTCCTGAGCCGGAAGAAAAATGTGAATGCCGCTCCTAACGCGGGCTGGTTTTCAACACAAACGAATTTAAAGAATAGTTCTATTGATTTCATTGAAGCGAGCCGCACAAGCAGCGCGCAACGGAGGTGGCATGCGAGACCCGGTTGTCGAGAAACAACAGAAGGCAGACATGGTTTCTGCTGCCCGCGCCTTTCTCTCCGAAGAGCTGGACATGGAAATCGGTGCGCTTCAGGCTGAGATGATGGTCGACCGACTGGGCGAAATTCTCGGCCCCATGTTTTACAATTGGGGTCTCCAGGATGCCCATGCAGCGATGCTTCGCCGGATGGAAGATGCCGCTGCCGATATCGACGTTCTGGAAAAGCACATTCCGCGTCGTTAACGCAGGCAACGCGCTTTCGTCAGACGCCGAGAATATCGTTGCTGTTGATGACGACGACGCCTTTTTCACGCATCGTGGATATGGCTTTCTTGATACCGTCTGGGTCTATGCCCCGGCTGGCATCTTCGATGAAGCGGACTTTGACGCCGGGTAGCATTTCGAGCGCATCGATCACCGAAAAGCTGACGCAATAGTCCGTGGCCAGCCCGCAGATGTCGAGCAGGGTAACTCCCTGCCGTTCCAGATAGTCAGACAGGCCAGTGGCTGCGAACTGGTCATTATCCCGGAAGGCGGAATAGCTGTCGACAGCGGGGTTTTCGCCCTTCTGCTGGATGTAGTCGAAAGCTTCGGTGTTCAGATCGGGATGAAATTCGGCATCCGAGGTTCCCTGAACGCAGTGGTCGGGCCAAAGAACCTGCGGCTTGCCGGAAAGCTCTCCCATCTCGAACGGCTTTTTGCCGGGATGCTGGGACGCGAAACTGCCATGGTCAGACGGATGCCAATCCTGCGACGCCACGATGAGATCGTACCCACCATTGTCGATAAGCGCATTGGCGATGGGGACGACCCTGTCGCCATCCGCCACCGCAAGATTGCCACCCGGGCAGAAACCATTCTGGATGTCGATCAGCAGCAGTGCCTTCATGTGTCTTCCTCCGACGTGCCGGGCAGGATGACCGCTGGCTTGCCGGGAATCAAGCCAAAAGGGTGGATTTCGAGGTGTTCGAGACGATCCCGCCGCAAGCTCGCCGCAATTGTAGCCAATTTTCGGCGAAGTCGACATATAGGGGAGCGGTGTCGATGGGGAGAATCAGTTAAGAATCCATATCGAGTATCTCTGGCTAGCCATTTTCACCAAGATGGCCACGTGACGATGTGACGTGGACGAATCGTGACACGGCCCCGAGAAACGCATGCAAGCTTCAAAGAACTCTCGTTTTCAGGGGACTTGTAAAGACTTTGGTTACCATAATTCGGCATGCTTTGAACCTGTCAGCAACGAAGCCTCCGCCATTGGCGCAGGACATTCGCGGCATCAACACCATTGCCGGTGTTTTCCGGTTTTGCGTAAACGGTTCGAGTAACGAGTATCATGGCGTCATCAGTCGTGGCCTGTAGAGATGCGCGCATCGGCGCGTCCTTCAACAAAAAACGTAAAGGCTCAAGCCTGAGCGGCTTCACCGCCATCGTCGGCGGCGGGGTGCTGGCAACCGTCTGTGCCGTGACGGCCTTCGCGTCACTGCATGGCATGGCGCAGGCCTCGCATGGTGCGCAACGCTTTGACACCATGCTGGTCGCAAATCTTGATAGAGCCGAGCGGGCATCTATCGATGCCGTCGAGCGAAACGTTCATATTCGAAAGTTTTCCCGCCTGTCTGAAATCGGTCATGCTGGTAACCAGAAGGGCACACGTCTCGCAGCCGAGCATCATATCGGCGCGAAAGCCTTTGCAGACCGCTTCGGCGCTGGCGCTGCTATGAACGCGCAGGGACAGGCAACCGTGCAGGCGCTGGCAGCGCTTCGCCCGTCGGCTATCGTCGATTCTGCTTTGGGCCGCACGACGGACAATCCCGAACTTGCAATGCTTGAAACGCAGGCGAAGGAGCATCCTGCCTTTGAAGTCGCGCTCGGAAAGCCGCAGACGACCACGGACGACGAAATCGATCTGTTGCCGGAGACCGTTCCGCTGCCGAGCTTCCGTCCGAAAATTGCTGCAGCCGACGTAGAGCCGACGCCACGTCCTGCCGATCCGGCTCCTGCGGAAAAGCAGCTTGCCGCACCTGTTCCATCACGCGCGCCTGCACCGCCAGCGCCCGCCACCAACACGATGGTTGCCTTCGCACGACCGGACAATCCGATGCGTGAGACGAAGATGGACTCGGTGCCATGGCCGGACCGTGGAAACGGCACGGCAATCTACGATATCTCCGCAGGTGTCGTGCATATGCCGAGCGGCGAAAAGCTGGAGGCGCATTCCGGCATCGGCAAGATGCGTGACAATCCGGACTTCGTGCATGTGAAGATGCGCGGCGCGACGCCGCCTTCCAGCTATCGCCTGACGATGCGCGAATCGCTGTTTCATGGCGTGGAGGCCATTCGCCTCACACCTGAAAACGGCGTCAAGCCTCATGGTCGCGATGGCCTGCTGGCGCATACCTACATGCTGGCGCGGCGCGGTGAATCCAACGGTTGCGTCGTCTTCAAGGATTACAGCCGCTTTCTTGCGGCATTCAAGCGCGGCGAGGTGAAGCGCATTGTGGTGGTGCCGAAACTCAACGGCCGCCCATCGATGACCGCAAGCGGCTCCAAGAGCGGTGGCAAGACACTGTTCGGCATGCTGTCCGGTCGCGGTACCGATTCCTGATCCAGCTTATTTGCGCCGTTGGGTCAGCGCCATTCCCGCCAGAATAAGCAGTATGCCGAGGGCGCTTGCCCATAGTTTCGGCGGCTCATTGCTGAACAGGTCCAAAATGACGCCCGACACCATCTGTCCGCTGATCACCAGCAGCGCGGTGTTGACAGCACCAATGCGGGGAATGAGCCAGCTGCCGGAAGCGATGAAGACGACGCCGATGGGGCCGCCGATAAAGGCGTACCATGGCGCATCCGCAGCCCCTTGCGGCAGAAGTCCGCCGAGCACGAGGCCAAGCATCGTCAGGACGACGAAGCCGACGATGTGGTTCCAGAAAGATGCGATCAGCGGTGAGTTGGACAGGCTGAGGCGGCCATTGATCTGACGGCTGAGCGCGACGAAGATGCCGCCGGTAACGGCCATGGCGATCCAGAGCGTCATGCGGCTCTCCCTACGAGAATGATAAGGGCGCTTCCGCCGAGAATGAGAGCGACCGCACAGAGGTCCCGCATGTCAGGGCGGCGTTTCGGCAGACCGAACATACCCCAGAGATCGGCAAGCAGGCTGAAAATCACCTGTCCGCCGAGGCCCAGCGCAATGGTGCCCGACAGGGCGAGCGGAGAGTTGACCGCGCTCGACGTCAGCATGACGATTGCCGCACCCACGACACCGCCAAGATAGGCCCAAAGCGGTGCTTTCGGTTTTGCAACCTTCTCGCCCTTTGGTGTTCTATAGAGAATGGCAAGATATATCAGCGCCGCAACCGTTCCGGTGCCATGCGCGGTCCAAGACGAAAACAGCGCATTGCCATAATGGGCCAGCATGCCGTTGAAGTGCACCATCAGCGTCAGGAGACCGCCACTGGCAAAGGCCGCTGCGAGATGCAGCGGGTGCGAACGCATGGATGTTGTGTTGTTCATGATGGACCGGTTGCTGGAGCTTCGGGCCAGCCTTAACCGATATGGCCTTGAAGCAAAATCGAATTTCTCTGATGAAACCGCAAAGGCGGATTTTATCGGAACCAATCGGCCACTCGGCGGGTTATCTGGCCATGAAAAAAACGACCCGCAAACCTTTGAACCGCATGACACTTTTCGTCATATCGATCTTCATCCTGGCCGTTATCGTGGCGGCTGTTTACCTGATTGGTTTTACGCCGGGCGAGACCCCAATAGCACAGTAATTCCCATCGAATAAAAGCCCTCGCAATTCCTCCGCTAGCTAGCAGGATTTGGGAGGGCTTTTTGTATTTGAGCGATTGAAAAAGCGGTGTGTGCTTACGTCGATTTGCTGCTTCGCTCCACGAACCCGTCCAGCACCTTCTTCTGCCCTGCACGGTCGAAGTCTATGGTCAGTTTGTTGCCTTCGATACTGGCCACATTGCCGTTGCCGAATTTGATGTGGAAGACGCGGTCGCCTATGGCGAATTGCGAAGGCGTGTCGGCTACTGATTTTGCGACCAGTTCGCCGTCGATGGTTCGGGTCTTCGGGCCGCTCTCGCCATAGCCGATACGTTCGACTGAATGACCGGAGCGGGTACCCCAATTGTCGCGGGTCGCATCGGACTTGTTCGCCTGGGCACGTTTCCAGCCCGGTGTGGAATAATTGTTGGTGAAAGGATCGGCCTTGTCGAAGCGCGACTGGCCGTAACCGCCACGTCCGCCATAACCGCCGTAATTGCTTTCGGATGCCGAGACTTCGACATGCGAGGGCGGAAGCTCATCCAGAAAGCGGGAGGGCAGGGTGGATTGCCACAGGCCGTGGATGCGGCGGTTGGAGACGAACCAGATGTGGCAGCGGCGTTTTGCGCGGGTAATGCCAACATAGGCGAGGCGACGTTCTTCCTCGAGGCCAGAGCGGCCACCTTCATCGAGCGAGCGTTGATGCGGGAACAAGCCTTCCTCCCAGCCGGGCAGGAAAACGGTTTCGAATTCCAGACCCTTTGCCGAGTGAAGCGTCATGATGGAGACGGCATCAAGCTCTGCATTCTGCTCGGCATCCATGACCAGCGCGACGTGTTCCAGAAAGCCGCGCATGCTTTCATAGGCTTCCATCGAGCGGATCAGTTCTTTCAGGTTTTCAAGCCTGCCAGGTCCTTCGGCGGTTTTATCCGCCTGCCACATGGCCGTATAGCCGCTCTCATCAAGGATCTGTTCGGCCAGCACCGTATGATCCGTGTTTTCCAGCAGGTTCTGCCAGCGGCGGAAATCCTGTATCACATCGAACAGCGCCTTACGCGCTTTCGGCTTCAACTCATCGGTTTCGATGATGTCGGCGGCAGCGGCCAGCATGGGAATGTCACGGGCGCGGGCATAGTCATGCAGGTTGCGAACAGTCGTGTCGCCAAGGCCACGCTTTGGTGTGTTGATGATGCGCTCGAATGCGAGATCGTCGGCAGGTTGGCAAACAAGGCGGAAGTAGGCGAGTGCATCGCGAATCTCCAGCCGCTCATAGAATCGCGGGCCACCGATGACGCGGTAGTTGAGGCCGAGCGTAACGAAGCGATCTTCGAACTCGCGCATCTGGAAAGAGGCGCGCACGAGGATCGCCATATTATTCAGCGGATGCTTGATGCGCTGCAACTGCTCGATTTCCTCGCCGACAGCGCGGGCTTCCTCTTCCGAGTCCCATGCGGCATGCACCACGACCTTTTCGTCGTTGGGATCTACACGGTCGGTGAACAGCGTCTTGCCAAGACGGCCCTCATTGTGGGCGATCAGATGGCCAGCGGCACCGAGGATGTGTTCGGTGGAGCGGTAGTTGCGCTCCAGCTTGATGACCTTTGCGCCGGGAAAATCCTTGTCGAAGCGCAGGATATTATCGACCTCCGCACCGCGCCAGCCATAGATCGACTGGTCGTCATCACCTACGCAGCAGACATTCTGCGGCTCGCCCTTCGGGCGCTGGGCCAGAAGGCGAAGCCACATATATTGGCAGGTGTTGGTGTCCTGATACTCGTCCACCAGAATGTAGCGAAACTTCTGGTGATACTCCTTGAGGATATCCGGATGCTTGCGGAAGATGGTGATGGGGTGCAGCAAGAGGTCGCCAAAATCGCAT
This sequence comes from Rhizobium sp. Leaf262, assembly GCF_001422245.1. Taxonomy (GTDB): domain Bacteria; phylum Pseudomonadota; class Alphaproteobacteria; order Rhizobiales; family Rhizobiaceae; genus Agrobacterium. The sequence continues at coordinate 106,296 of NZ_LMMM01000005.1, read as the reverse complement.
GCGTTTAGCGTCTTCAGCCGCGCCTGGTAGGCGGCGTAAAGCTCACGCCCCTTGCCGTTTGCAAAGGCACGGCTGTCACCTTCCGGGATTTCCGGCGGCGTCAGGCCCTTGTTCTTCCAACCATCGATCATGCCTGCGAACTGCTTGGCGGGCCAGCGCTTGTCATCCAGACCTTCCGCCTGAATAAGCTGCTTGATGAGCCGCACCACATCATCGGTGTCGAGAATGGTGAAATCGGATTTCAGGCCCATCATCTCCGCATGACGGCGCAGCAGTTTTACGCCGATGGAGTGGAAGGTGCCGAGCCATGGCATGCCTTCAACGGCACCGCCCACGAGAACGCCAATACGTTCCTTCATCTCGCGCGCGGCCTTGTTGGTAAAGGTCACGGCCAGAATCTGGCTTGGATAGACGCGGCCTGTCGCGAGAATATGGGCGATGCGCGTGGTCAGCACCCGCGTCTTGCCGGTGCCCGCACCTGCCAGAACCAGAACCGGGCCTTCCAGCGTCTCGACGGCTTCGCGCTGTTCCGGGTTCAGACCCGCCAGATAATCCGGTGCGGAACGGGACTTGTCGCGCGCCGCCATGGCCTGCGCAGCAATGCCCAAACCACCAGCAGCGGCAGGGGCTGCGGGCTGGCGGCGTGGCTCGGAAGGTTCTTCATCGAAGAACGGCATATCGTCGAAACTGTTGCTCATGCGGCCCAATGTAGTGATTCGGGGCGGAAAGGCCAGAACTGTGTTCTGCTTTTATTCCAGTTTCAACGGTCAAAGCGCCTATTCCAAGGCATTTTCACGCTGGCGTCGCGTCCGCATCGAATGCAGCATCGACGGGAAGTTGCAGCGCGGTGGCAAGCTGGTTGGTTTTGGCGGCAAGAGATATCACACGCAAAAGATCTGCATGCTGCTCTGCCGTCATGCCCTTGGCTTTTGCGGCGGCGGTGTGAGAGTGGGCACAGTAGGAGCAGCCATTTGTGACGGAGACGGCGATATACAGCATTTCCTTCACCACGGGATCAAGCGCCGAAGGCGTGGCCATCACGGCTTTGACCTCTGCCCAGGTCTTTTCCAGAAGGTCAGGATCGAAGGCGAGATAGAGCCACATATTGTTGATGAAATCGGATTTTCGCGTCATGCGGATGTCATCGAACACCGCTTTGACCCTCGGATCGGCCTCGGGGTTCCGGTCTTTCGAAACGGTACTCATTGCGCGTCCTCCTCGGCAGGTTGAGATGAGGTTGAGGATTGTGCGCGCTGACGGCATCGGTGTACAGTCGGTATTATTGTCAGACGATATATTGCGCGCAATTCAGAAAAACGTCGCAAATTACAATTATGTAAGAAACGGATTTGTGCGTTGCGTTGTTTAGGGCAAGCAAAGATACTGCCATAAGATTTTGTACCGCTTTTTGCTTGGCATGGCGGTCGGGGACATCAAGTCGGAGAATTGTATGCGGGTTTGGAAGCAGGTTGGTCTCAGTCTGGCTGTTTTGGGTGCTGGCGCTTGTGTTTGGGCGTTCAATTCCCAAAGCGGCAGAACAGCGCTCGCCAAGATTGGCATCGTCAGCGCCGAGCAGCCAGCCGCCCAGACCGCAGCAGCGGGCGGTGCGGGCGGCTCAGCGCGTGGACAGGGCGGCGGGCGCGGTAGCAATGCCACGCTGGTGGTCACTGCACCTGTCAAGCAGGGCATCGTCAATGACCGCATGAACGCAATCGGCAACGGCGAAGCCATCCAGTCCGTCGTCGTCACGCCGCAGGCGTCGGGACTGATTTCCGAAATTCTGGTCTCGTCCGGTCAAAGCGTGAAGAAGGGCGATGTGCTCGCGCGCCTGGATGACGACGAACAGCTCATAGAGCGCGAGAAGGCGCAGGTCTCTCTGAAAAGCGCCGTCGAGAAATCCAGCTCCTACAAAAACCTGCGATCTGTTGCGCGGCTGGACGTTCTCGATGCACAGATCGCGGAAGAGGCGGCAAAGCTTGCGCTCAGCACGGCTGAACTTAACCTGAAACGTCGTGATATCGTTGCGCCGATCAATGGCATCACTGGCATCGTCGCCATCAATATCGGCGACAACGCCACGACGCAAACCAGTATTGTCAGCATCGACGACCGTTCCAAGATACTCGTCAATTTCTGGGCGCCGGAGCGCTTCACCACGGCCATCAAATTGGGAATGCCGGTAGAGGCAACCTCGATTTCGCGTCCGGGCGAAACGTTCAAAGGCAAGGTCGAGGCGGTGGACAACCGCGTGGACGAAGCAAGCCGCACGGTGCGCGTGCGTGCCGTTTTCGACAACGCAAAAGACGAATTGCGTGCAGGCATGTCCTTTGCGGTGACAATGGGCTTCACCGGAGAGGATTACCCCTCCGTCGATCCACTCGCCGTACAGTGGGATGCCGAGGGCTCCTATGTCTGGCGGGTGAAGGAAGACAAATCTCACAAGGTTCGTGTGCAGGTCATTCAGCGCAATCCCGATTCCGTGCTTGTAAAAGCCGAACTGGCGCAGGGCGACAATGTGGTGATCGAAGGTTTGCAGCGCGTGCGTGAAGGCGGCGCTGTTCGCGGCACTGTTCCCCCGAAGGCACCGGAGGTCGCAAGCCGATGAGCGCACAGACGCCTCCGACGGGGACCGATTCCAAGCTGGCGTTCACGGCACTGTTCGTGCGTCGCCCCATCCTTGCCGCAGTCATCAATACGCTTCTGGTTGTTGCAGGTCTTGCCGCTCTGGTTGGCGTAGACGTGCGCGAGTTGCCGGATGTGGACCGTCCGGTTATTTCGGTGCGCACCACCTATGACGGTGCATCTCCTCAGACCATCGATCAGGAAGTGACGCAGACCATCGAGGGTGCAGTCGCCCGTGTCAGCGGCGTCAAATCCATTTCGTCTGCATCGCAGTTCGGTACGAGCCGCGTGACGATGGAGTTCAACGACAATGTCGACATCGCCGTTGCGTCCAATGACGTGCGTGACGCGATCGGTCGTATTGCCAACCAGATGCCCGACGATGCCGATGAACCGCAGATCATCAAGGCGGATTCCGACAGCCAGCCGATCATGCGTCTGGCCGTCACCTCTTCCAGCCTCAGCATGGAAGATTTGACCAAGCTGGTCGATGACGAAATTATCGACCGTCTGGCTGCCGTGGACGGTGTGGCAGACGTCGAGCTTTACGGTGACCAGGAAAAAGTCTTCCGCATCGATCTCGACCAAGGTGCACTCGCTAGCCGCGGGCTGACGGTGACGGATGTTTCCAATGCGCTCGGCACGGCAGCACTCGACGTTCCGGCGGGTTCTCTCAAAAGCTCGACGCAGGATATCGTCGTGCGCGCCACCGCCAGCCTGACGACGCCGGCCGAATTCGAAAATCTCATCGTCAAGGACCGCGTCCGTCTTCGCGATGTCGCCAGCGTCATGCTGGGTGCGGATGACGAGACCACCTCGCTGCGCTCGAATGGCGTGCAGGGCGTCGGTCTTGGCGTCATCCGTCAGGCGCAGTCGAATACGCTCAATATCTCGACGGGCGTGAAGGCTGCCGTTGCGGCCATGGTGCCGAACCTGCCGGAAAATACCCGTATCATCATTACCAGCGACGATGCCGTGTTCATCGAGGGCGCGTTGCACGAGGTGCAGCTTGCACTGGGGCTGTCCGCGCTCATCGTTGTCGTGGTGCTTTACCTCTTCTTCCGCGACTGGCGGGCGACGCTCATTCCCGCGATTACCATGCCGGTTGCGCTGATCGGCACGATCGTAGCGATCTATATGGTCGGCTTCTCGATCAATATCCTGACGCTGCTCGCCATCGTTCTGGCCACGGGTCTCGTGGTGGATGACGCCATCGTTGTGCTGGAAAACATCGTGCGACGCCGCGCCGAGGGCATGGGACCACGCGCCGCTGCCGTTCTCGGCACGCAGGAGGTGTTCTTCGCGGTTATCGCGACGACGGCAACGCTTGCTGCCGTCTTTATTCCGCTGTCCTTCCTGCCCGGCCAGTTGGGTGGCTTGTTCCGCGAGTTTGGTTTCGTGTTGGCTTTTGCGGTTGGCCTGTCCTCGGTCGTGGCACTGACGCTCTGCCCCATGCTGGCATCGCGTATGCTGAAAAACGGTGTCAAGGAGCAGACCGGCCCACTGGCGTGGTTCGGCAACCTGTTCGCTTCCACTTATAAGACTACGCTGTCTGCCTGCCTTAATAACCCGCTGCTCGTCGTCATCGTCGCTGCCGCCTTTGCAGGTGTGTCGTGGATTGCCTTCGGCATGGTGCAGAATGAGCTGACACCGCGCGAAGACCGCTCCTCTGTGATGATGCGGGTGACGGCGCCGCAGGGCGTGAGCCTTGAATATACGCGTGACCAATTGCAGCGCATTGAAGAGAATCTGCAGCCGCTGCGCGACAGCGGCGAGATCCAGAATATTTACTCCATTACGGGCATGAACGGTTCTTCCAATACCGGCTTCGTGGTTATCACGCTGGCACCTTGGGCGGATCGAGAGCGGACCCAGAACCAGATTGCGCAAGACATCAATGCAGCCGCGCAGACGGTGCCGGGCCTTCGAGCAACGGCGTCCCAACCGAACAGTCTTCGTATTCGCGGTGCTGGCAACGGTCTCAGCATGGCGATGATCGGCAGCAACTATCAGGCGCTGACGGAATCCACGCAGAAGCTTCTGCTGGCAATGGAAGAAAGCGGCCTGTTTGACACGCCACGCTTCGACAACGAGCCGAACCAGGCGCAATTGTCCGTTTCGATCGACCGCGAAAGGGCGTCGGATCTCGGCATCGATATTACCGGACTCTCGCATGCGATGCAGTCGTTGCTGGAAGGCCGTTCCATCGTGGATGTGTTTGTGGAAGGCGATGCCATTCCAGTTCGGCTTCTTTCGTCCACACGGCCCATCAATGACCCGACCGATCTTGAAAACATTTTCCTGAAGGCGAAAGACGGTCGGATGGTGCCGATGTCGGTCATCGCCTCCCTGAAAGAAACAGCCGTGGCGCCGCAGCTCAATCGCGAGCAGCAGCTGCCATCCGTCGGTTTCACCGCCAACCTCAAGGAAGGCGTGTCGCTGGGCGATGCCGTGGCCAAGGTCAATGAGCTGGCGGGTACCATCATGCCATCGGGCGCACGTCTTTTGCCTCTGGGTGAAGCGGCGACGTTGCAGGAAAATTCAAGCGGCATGGTGCTGACCTTTGGCTTTGCCATTGCCATCATCTTCCTTGTGCTGGCAGCGCAGTTCGAAAGCGTGCTGAGTTCCGTCATCATCATGTCGACGGTGCCGTTGGGTCTGGCCTGCGCGGTCATTGCTCTGTTGGTGACCGGCTCCAGCCTGAACGTCTATAGCCAGATCGGCCTTGTGCTTCTGGTCGGCGTGATGGCGAAGAACGGTATTCTGATCGTGGAATTTGCCAACCACCTGCGTGATCAGGGTGCCACGGTGCGTGAGGCCATCGAAAAGGCGTGCAGCATTCGCCTGCGCCCTGTCATGATGACCATGATCGCGACCATTCTGGGCGGCGTGCCGCTGGTTCTGGCGCAGGGTGCCGGGGCGGAAGCCCGTATTGCGCTTGGCTGGGTCATCGTCGGCGGTCTGGGCTTTGCGACGCTTGTCACGCTTTACATCACGCCGGTTTCCTACTTGCTGATTGCCCGCTTTGCCAAGCCACAGGCCGATGCGGATGTGCGTCTTCATCGGGAGCTGGAAACGGCCATTCGCCGCCGTGCCATCGAGGAAGACAAACCGCTGCTGGCTGCGGAATAACGTGCTAAGCCGCACGTCATTCTGGAAATGGCAGTGCTGGACAAACACAAGGTCGTGTCACATACCAGCCGGGCTTGCCTTCCAAGGTGAGTCCGGTTTTGCATTGTAGTGGAGAAAATCATGGCGTTGAAGGATGTGGTCGCGGGATCGAGAAACGAAGCGGGCATCGTTGCCGTTCTGGACGTCCTGAAACAGCAGCTTGGCGACAAGCTTCAGACCGGCCAGTCCTTTCGGGAACAGCACGCCCACACCACGACCTATCTGACCACGCAACGCCCCGATGGCGTCGTGTTTGCCGAAAGCGTTCAGGACGTGCAAGCCGTGGTGAAGGCCTGTGCCCAGCACAAGGTGCCCGTCATCCCATTTGGTGTGGGATCTTCGCTTGAGGGGCAGGTCAATGCGCCAAGCGGGGGCATCTCCATCGATTTTTCCCGTATGAACCGCATTCTCTCCGTCAATGCCGAAGACCTCGATGTGACGGTGGAGCCGGGCGTCACGCGCGAACAGCTCAACACCTATCTGCGCGACACCGGCCTGTTTTTCCCTATCGATCCCGGCGCGAACGCCTCCATTGGCGGCATGGCGTCCACCCGTGCCTCCGGTACCAATGCCGTGCGTTACGGCACGATGAAGGATAATGTCCTGGCGCTGACCGTGGTCACCGCAAATGGAGAAGAGGTCCGCACGGGTCGACGCGCCCGCAAGTCGTCTGCCGGTTACGATCTCACCCGGTTGTTTGTCGGAGCGGAGGGCACGCTGGGTGTCATCACCTCGATCACCTTGCGTCTGCAGGGTATTCCAGAGAAGATCGCCGGTGGCGTATGCACGTTCGACACGATCAAGGCTGCTTGCGACGCAGTCATCATGACGGTGCAGATGGGTGTTCCCGTGGCGCGCATCGAGCTTCTGGATGAAGTTCAAATCAGGGCATGCAATGCCTATTCCGGTCTTTCCTACGAGGAAAAGCCAACGCTGTTTCTGGAATTCCATGGCTCGGAAGAAACGACTGCCTTGCAGTCGCAGCAGTTTGGCGAGATCGTTGCGGAGTGTGGTGGCAGCGAGTTTCGCTGGACCAATGACGCGCAGGAACGCGCAAAGCTGTGGAAGGCGCGCCATGATGCCTATTGGGCGTCCAAGGCGCTGGCTCCGCATCTGGATGTTCTTTCAACGGATGTTTGCGTGCCGATTTCGCGTTTTGCCGAATGCGTGACAGAAACGCAGCAGGATATTCTCGACAATGCCATGCTCGCACCGATCGTCGGTCATGCGGGTGACGGGAACTTCCACGTTCTCGCGCTGTTTGATGGCAAGGATGCGAAGAGCGTCGCCGATACGGAGGCTTTCGTGGCCCGGCTGAACAGAAGGGCTATTGCCATGGATGGTACCTGCACCGGCGAACACGGCATAGGGCAGGGGAAGATGAGCTTCCTGGCGGAAGAGGCGGGAAATGCCTTGGATCTGATGATTGCCATCAAGCGGTCACTTGATCCGGATAATATCTTTAATCCTGGTAAGGTTTTTCGCATCGATGCTGTATGAGCAGCATTGGAGATGATGAAATCGTGCTTGCTCTGGCAGCAAAAAAAGTTAACTTTCATCGTCAGTTAAGGGAGACGTCGGGTCGTGCTCGGACGCATATTGGTTTTTCTGGGCGGACTGGTCGTCGTGGCGCTGTTTGCGGCGCTCTTCATCCCCTATTTCATCGATTGGACCGACTTCCGTCGCGATTTCGAGGATCAGGCAAGCCGTATTCTCGGCAAGAAGGTCGTCGTACATGGTCGCGTCGAGGCGCGTCTGCTGCCGTTTCCGTCGGTCACGCTTCATGATGTCCGCGCTGGCATGGATGCCGATGGATCGCCTCAGATCCAGGTCGCACGCTTCTCCATGGATGCCGAGCTAGCGCCCTTTCTCTCTGGAGAGGCACGCATCTTCGATATGCGGATCGAGGAGCCGAAGGCCCGAATCCGCCTGCTGAAAGACGGGACGCTGGACTGGACACGCGGAAGCCGCGCCGTCATTCCCGCGAAAACCGTCGTGCTGGAAAATGTCTCCATAGAAGGTGGGCAGATCGAGTTCATCGACGAGCAGTCCGGGCGAAACCGGACTGTGACCGGCCTGAGCGCCGATATGTCGGCAAAGTCACTTGCGGGTCCATGGCGCGCGGATGGACGGGCGGCAGTGGACGGTCATGCGGGCTCGTTCTCCTTGTCGAGCAGCGAACCGGATGCGAATGGGGGGCGGATGGGTCTGCGCCTGCGGATGCTGCCTGACGAGCATCCCGTTGAAATCGATCTGGATGGCGCGATTGCCGCAACCGGCGGCAGGCCTATCTATAGCGGCTCCTTTACCTTCAATTTCCGTCAGGACGACAAGCAAAAGCAGCAGAATGCACAGGCCGTGTTTTCTGCGCCGCGCACCCGTGGCAGCTTCGAGCTGACCAATGGGCGTGTGAGGGTGCCAAGCTATCGCATGGAGCTGGGTGGCACCGAAAATCCCTACGTCATCACCGGGGAAGCGACGCTCGACACCGGTACAGCACCGGAGTTTCTGTTGACGGCCGATGGCCAGCAGATCGACTTCAACCGCTTTGCGCCCGCGCCGGTGCAGACAGGCAAGACATCGCGCACGCCCACTGTGCCCGTGCGCCAGCGCATCGAATCCTTTGCCAGCTTGATCGCTCGCATACCCGTGCCACAGGTGCCCGGCAAGGCGAGTATCCGGCTTCCGGCGTTGGTTTCCGATGACACGACGATCCGCGACATCAGGCTGGATGTGCGCCCCAACGGCGCTGGCTGGCAGGTGGAAAATGCCGTGGCCGTGTTGCCGGGGCGCACCCAGCTGGAGGCCAAGGGCTCTCTCACTTTGACCGGCGGGCCTGCCTTCAACGGCGATCTGCTGGTAGCCTCCAACCAGCCTTCGGGTCTGGCCAACTGGCTTTCCGGTAGCGTCGATCCGGCCATTCGTCAGTTGAATGCGGCCGGTTTTTCCTCGACGGTGTCGCTTACCACGCAGTCCCAGCGTTTCGAGAACCTTGAACTGGCCATCGGGCAGGCGTCGCTGAAGGGACGGATCGAACGGCAGGCGGAAGACAAAACCGCCAGTATCGATATCGACCTCGCTGGCGATGAGATCGACCTCGATGCGTTGAGGGCGCTCGGCGGTCTCGTTCTTGGAGATCAGGTTGGAAGCTCCGTTCTGGATCACCGTATCAACGCCAAGTTCAAGGCAGACCGCATCAACATGGCAGGCGTCACCGCTAATCGCGTGGAAACCGCCTTTACCACCGCCGGTGGGGTGCTGTCCCTCGACATGATGAATGCGGGCGACATAGCCGGAGCCGAAGTTCGGGCCAAAGGTCAGTTGAAGGGTTCCTCGACGGATTTTGCGGGCAAGGGCACGGTCAACCTTCATGCGGCGGACATGCAGCCGCTACTGGATCTTTTACGCCAGAAGCTGCCACATCATCCTCTGGTCGACAGGCTGGTGAAGAGCGCGCCTTGGTATGCCAATTCCGATATCGCAGTCGATCTGTCGGTGGACAAGAACAATGGCGGGGCCAATGCTGCCGTTTCAGGCACCATCAACGGCAGCCGCGTTTCTGCGGTGGCCAAGTTGCCTGACGTCTTGTCGGACGGCGACGATACGGCGTTGACACTAGAAGCCGTACTCAAGAACCAGTCAACGGCGATCCTCTTCGGTCAGGCTGGCCTTGACCCGCTGCCGTTCGACGCTGATGGCGAAGGACTGCTGTCGGTCAAATTGAATGGATCGCTCGGCTCGCCGGTGCAGACCGATTTCCGTTTCTCCACGGAGCGCACTCATTTTTCGGCCAATGGCAGCTTCTCGCTGAAGCCGGACAGTTTTGCAGAAGGCACCGCCGATATTTCGCTGGAGAGTGCGGATATCGAGCCCTATCTGATCATGAACGCCGTGGGTCTACCGCAGCTGGGTGGCGGCATGTCCACAAAGGCGACAGCAAAGCTGGCGTCCGACAAGGACAAGGCGACGCTATCAAACCTATCCGGGCAGGCAGGCGGTAACGGTTTCTCCGGCACTTTGTCGGTCATGAAGGCCACTCCCTACAAGGTAACCGGCGATCTCGCTGTCAATAATGTCGACCTGACGTGGCTGGGCGACACCATGTACGGCCCGGTCATCGATCCTGAGACCGGCGCGTTGAGCGCAAAGCCTGTCTCTCTTCCGGCCTTTCCGAAGCTTGAAGCGTCCGTTGCCGTGAAGGCGGCCAATTTTGACACGGGCGCCTTCGGCACCGTCACGGGGCTTTCTTTTGCGCTCAACCACGCCAATGGCACGATGTCGCTGGACGACATGACCGGTGACTGGATGGGTGGGAAGGTTTCTGGACGACTGGCCTTGGCAACGGGCGATGGCGCTGGAATTTTCCGGACGAAAATCGCGGTGTCGGGCGCAAATCCGGACTCGGTGATGTGGAAGAGTGCAGGCAAGCCAGTCGCGGCTGGCCGTTTCGCTCTGGACTTCACCGCAGAATCCACCGGCAAGAGCGTGGCCGAGCTTCTGTCTTCAGCAGGTGGTTCCGGGGAAATCCGGACCGGCGGTCTCGTGCTGCGTGGTTTGAACCAGGCCGCTTTCCAGCCGTGGCTGAATGCTGCCAACGATCTTCAGGGCACTATCGACGCTGCAAAGGTGCGCCCGCTCGTGGATGCGCATCTCTGGCAGGGCGAAATTCCGCTTGGTGAAGTGGCCATGCCGTTCACGCTCAGCGACGGTACTCTTTCGATGAAGAACATTGCTGCGTCCACGCCGCAACTGTCCTTTGGCGGCGATCTATCACTCGACCTTGCAAATATGACGATGACGGGTGGTATCGACCTGCTGTTCGATGCCGGGATGGAGGAGATGGCGGGTGCCGAGCCATCTATCCGCCTGAATTACACGGGACCTCTGGCACAGCCTGCCTTGACCACTGACGTCTCCGGGCTGACGGGTTACCTCTCTCTTCGTGCATTCGAACGTGAGCGGCGGCGTGTCGAAGCGTTGCAGGCTAGCGTGATGGAGAAGCAGCGCCTGCGTCGCGAAATCGCGCTTTATCGTTTTCAGGCCACGGAGCGACAAGCCGCAATGGAGCGCGCCAAGGAAGCGGAAGAGACGCGCAAGAAGGAGGAAGAGCGTCTTCGGGCCATAGCCCAGGAACGGCTGGAGGCGGAAAAAGCTGCGCAGGAACGATTGCAGCGCCAACAGGATACAGCGCCCAAGCCCCAGTCGGGGTCTGTTCTCACCGTGCCGCCGACAGAAGAGGTGATCCGTCAGTTTTCACCCGGCAGTACTGCCACGCCGTGACCGAGCGTGGCATCGTCAACGCCTGATGTCTCTTGATGTATTCTCAAATGTGGGCTGGTCAGGACGTCGGGATCGCCGGATTTTCAAGTGGATTTGGCGCCTTCACACGACGCAAAGCGTTGGACACGAGATCACCGCTTTTTGAGGCGCTCGCCGAAAAATCCGATTGCCGTCTTGTAGGATTCGCTCGCCTGCTTGGTGTCTGGCTTCAGAAAGAAGTCGTGGGGACCGGAAAAGATGGAGAGCGATGCCTCACCCCCGGCGCTTTTGACCGCCCGCACGAAGTGCTGTGCGGAATCGATTGAGTAGACGACATCGTCGCTGCCCCAGATGAGTTGGAACGGTGGGGATTTAGAGGACAATGAACGTGGTGGTAGGGAACTCAGTCCATCCACAAGTATGACCGCGTCCACCGAAGATCCCGCTGCCACAGCCAAGGCGGCGTTCTCTGCGCCAAGAGACACGCCGAGCAGGCCGATCTGCCCATGATAGACCTCGCGCCTGTTCAGCTCGACCAAAAGCCAATTGAGACCATCAAGCCAGTTCTGACGGCGCTGCTTGTAGTAGTTGATGCGTTGTGCTGCGGTCTTCATCTCAGCGATACGACGCAAATCCTGCGCAGTCAGGAGATGAGCAAGATAGATATCCATTCCCGCACCACGAAACCAGTTCGCAATCGCGTCGTAGGACGTTGATCCGAACCCCTTGCTGCCGCTCAAGACGACGATGGCGGGGCGGGGGCCCTGATTTGTACTGGCGATGATGTCCACGTCGACATCGGCGATGACGGCCCTGTCTCGCGCGCAGGCAACGTCCGCCATCAGAAGGGGAAACGTCAGAAAAACGGCTGCAATAAGCAAGCGCATGGGCAAATCATTTGTGATGTTGGTCGCTCTTGAGCCAGTTCAGCACATAGACACGAAGGGAGGACGACAGATTGCTGCCTTCGGGTCGGTTGTCGTCTATTTCGGCCAGAAGAGCTGCAAAGCTCATTTTGCGTTTTTCCGCGATAGTCCGCAATTCGTCCCAGAAGGCATCCTCGAGCGAGATGCTGGTGCGATGACCGTGGAGGGTAGTGGAATGCTTGCGGATCAAAATATCTAGCTTTCCAAACTGATTCAAGACGTTGCCAGCCGGATTGATGTTTCTCAAATAAGCTTCTGATTTTGAATCTGTTTCAATGCCGGCATTCGATAACGCCACTGATCGCGCGGAGGTTCCAGCGCAAGCGCGCATGGTTGTCGGGTGAGGCTCGCAGAAGATCGAGCCGCACCCATGACGGCAGCTATTCCAGAGGCACTGCAACGAAACGCAGATTGCCCTGCGCATCCGCCACCATCATGTGAGCATTCTTGCGACCGGCGGATTTCAGCCCGTTGACGCGAACCATCACATCTCCAGGGACTTCCATGAAATCCTGACCGACCTCCACAATGACGTCGCCCGGCTTCACTCCCTTCTGCTCCGCCACCGAGCCCGCTTCGACGCTGGCAACGAGGACGCCTTCAACACTCTCCGCAATACTCTTTTCCGCGCGCAGTTCGTCGGTCAGCGTGACGAGATTCATACCGAGAACGGTTTGTGGTGCTTCACGCTGATCAGGTGCTTGCTGTTCGGTCTGGTCGCTATCATTGTTCTTCGGATCAGCCATCTCGCCGCCTTCACCGTCTTCCGGCATGGCGTCGTCGCTGCCGGCACCGGGCTGCTGCTCATCGGCGCTATCCTGCAATTGGCCGAGCTTGACCTTGACCGTCTGTTCTTTGCCGTCGCGCAGGATGACGACATCGACTTCCTTGCCTACGGCGCTTTCGGCAACGACGCGAGGCAGATCACGCATTTCGTGAATGTCCTTGCCGTCGAAGGTCAGAACGACATCGCCCGGCTGGATCGGACCGTTTTCGACCGGTCCGCCTTTGACGACACCGGAAATCAGCGCGCCACGAGCTGCGTCCATCCCAAGGCTGCTGGCGATATCATCCGTCACCGGTTGCACACGCACGCCGAGCCATCCGCGACGGGTCTCCCCGAACTCGATCAACTGCTGCACGATATTCTGCGCAAGCTCTGTCGGCACGGAAAAACCGATGCCGATCGAGCCCCCGCTAGGCGAGATGATGGCGGTGTTGATGCCGATGACCTCACCCTTCATGTTGAAGAGGGGACCACCGGAATTGCCCTTGTTGATGGCCGCGTCGGTCTGGATGAAATTGTCGTAGGGTCCGGCATTGATGTTTCGGCCGCGTGCCGAGACGACGCCCACGCTGAGCGACCCGCCAAGACCGAAGGGATTGCCGACGGCCATGACCCAGTCACCGATACGCATGGCGCGGGAATCGCCAAACTTCACGGCTTTCAGTGGTGCCTTCGGCTCCACCTTCAGCACCGAAAGATCTGTCTTGGTATCGGTGCCGACCAGCTTCGCTTTCAGCTTGGTGCCGTTGGGGAAAATCACCTCGATGTCGTCAGCGCCCTCGATGACGTGGTTGTTGGTGACGACATAACCGGCCGGGTCGATGACGAAGCCGGAGCCCAGTGAACTGACCTTGCCACCGCTATCCGGTTTCTGGTTGTCGAAGTAATCCTTGAAGAATTCCTGGAATGGAGATCCATCGGGAATTTTCGGTGGGGTAGGACCTTTGCCCTCGGCCTTCACGCTCTGCGATGTCGAGATGTTGACGACGGCATCCAACAGGGGTGCGGCCAGATCGGCCACGGATGCGGGGCCGTTGCTCTGCGCCTTTGCACTGACGGGCAGCGACAGTCCGCCCGCAAGAACGGCGAACCCCGCGACCGCCGCGATGCTGCTGCGGAAAGGCGAAAGAGTGGTAACGGGCATACAGCGTCCTCGCATCTAGCAAACCGGGTCTCAACCTTAATAGCCAAGCATAAGGCGGAATGATGAAGTGTATAAATACCTTTTCGTGAAGAGGGCGCAAATCTCTTGCTCATCCACGACTATTCAAAACACACGACGCGGTCGCTGCTGCACAAGCGTCGCAAATCGCAATTCCTGATCAAACTGCGGATGTTGCCTGAAGGCGAAAAGCAAAAGGCCGATGTTTCCACCGGCCTTTGTTTGTCATGTCATTCAGCTCAATTGGCGGGAGCGGCAGGCGGGGTCGCCTGCGGCGCAGCCAAGGGAGGCGTGCCCTGAATGTTGTTGAAATAACGGAAGAAGGTCGAGTCCGGGGACAGAACCAGAGTCGTGCCGTTACCGTTCAGAGCCGAAGCATAAGCGCCCATCGAGCGATAGAACTCGAAGAAGCTCGGGTCGCGCTGGAATGCGTCGCCGAAGATACGGTTACGCTCGGCGTCGCCCTGACCACGCAGAACTTCTGACTGGCGTTGCGCGTCGGATTCAAGCTCGACGACCTGACGGTCGGCGATAGCCCGGCGGCGCTGTGCCTCTTCATTACCACGTGCACGGATCAACTCGGCTTCCGCCAGACGCTCGGACCGCATGCGCTTGAAGGTGTCGATGGACACGTCCTGGCTGAGGTCGGTCCGACGGATGCGAACATCGACGATGCTCAGGCCGAGCGCCTCCGCGTCTGGACGCAGATCGTCGCGCACTTCCTGCATCATCGATGCACGTGCATCAGACAGGGCGGCTTCAAATCCACGCAGACCATAGACCCGGCGCAGCGACGAGTTGAAGCGCGTGCGGAGCTGATCTTCGGCTAGATCTTGATCACCACTGGCTGCCGCAAGGAAGCGGCGGGCGTCGGTGATGCGATAGACGAGAAACGCGTCGACTTCGTAGAACTTACCACCCGACACCTGTGCGCGGATGTTTTCGTAATCAAGGCGACGAGCGCGGTTTTCGACATATTGCACGCGGTCAAGCTGCATGAACGGGAACGGCATCTTGAAGTAGATACCTGGCTCGCTCTTGACGTCGTGAATCTGGTTGAACCGCAAGACGACGGCCTGCTGGCGCGGCGTCACGATGTACATCGAAGAGTACACGAAGAAGAGTAAGACTGCGAAGCCGACCAGAATGGCGATGAGACGATTGTTCATATCAATTGCCTCCCCGTGGTGCCGCATTCGGATTGTTACGCATGATCTCGTTCAAGGGCAGATAAGGCATCACACCTTGCTTTTCGTCGATAATGATCTTGTTCGATCCTTTCAGAACCTGCTCCATGGTTTCGATGAACATGCGCTGGCGCGTGACATCCGGGGCGCTTCTGTACTGGTCGTAGATGGAGATGAAGCGCTGGGCTTCACCCTGTGCCTCGTTGACGACACGGCTCTTGTAACCGTTGGCTTCTTCAACGATCTGCGCTGCCTGACCACGAGCCGCACCCAGTTTCTGGTTGGCATACTGGTTTGCTTCAGAAACGAAACGATCTTCGTCCTGTTCGGCACGCTGAACTTCGTCGAACGCATCGGCCACTTCACGTGGTGGAGCGGCGTCCTCGATGGAGACGGCGTTGATTGCCATGCCCGCGCCATAGCCATCCATCGTGCTCTGGATGATCGTCTGGACCTCGGTTGCGATTTGCTGGCGATTGTCGCGGAAAATATCCTGGGCCGGACGACGACCGACGATTTCGCGCATGGCGCTTTCGGCAACCTGCTGAAGTGTCTCGACAGGCGACTCGACGTTGAACAGGAAGGATTTCGGATCGGTGATCGTGTAGAGAACGGAGAACTGAACATTCACGATGTTCTGGTCGCCGGTCAGCATGACGCCCGTTGCAGCAGAACTCGTCGTGCTGGTGTTGGAACGTGCACCGATGTTCAACTGCTGCTGTCTGATCTTTACGATCTCGACCGATTCGACCGGCCATAGCAGAATATGAAGGCCTTCGGTTGCGACCGTGTCCTTCGGCTTTCCGAAGCGGGTTTCCACGCCGAGTTCATCCGGTCGTACGGTATAGACGGACTGAATGCCGATGAATGCCAGAACGACCAGTGCCAGAACGGCAACGACGCCGCCATTGAAGCCGCCTGGAAAGATGTTCTTGAAGCGATCCTGACTGCGACGGATGATTTCCTCGATGTCTGGTGGGCCGCCATTGCCGCCGCCGCCACCGCCGCCGCGTGGACGATTGGGTCCCTGACCCCAGGGGCCACCCTGGTTGTTTCCACCACCGCCGCCGCTGCCGCCGTTACCGCCGCCACCCCACGGGCCGCCGCCGCCGCCATTTTGATTGCTCCAGGGCATCCATACCTCTTATGCTAAAAAACTCTCCCGCTCCCTCTCGAACATGCTTGCACATGTCAGGCGGGACTGTGACCTCAGTTATAAGTAGGAGAGCGGTGCGTTTCAACGCAGAGGCGGTAACTTAATACCCAATCACGGTAAATAGTTCACTAGGCGGCAACATGCCGTCGATAGGTTGTAAATCTGACCGGGTAATTGTCCTTTTCCCCTGATGGGACTGGGGTTTCGTCGATTTTCTCGAAAACGGCGAGATCGATCGGCGGGAAAAAAGTATCGCCATCCAGCGTCACGTCCACATGGGTGACGGAAAGTTGATCGGCGAAGGGCATGGCCTGACGGTAGATTTCACCGCCGCCAGCCACGAAAATCTCATCGACGCCAAGTGCTTGCGCCTTTTCTTTGGCAAGCGACAAGGCTGCTTCCAGTGACGAGACGACGTCTACGCCCTCGGGCCTGTAGTCGGAGTTCCGGCTGACGATGATGTGCGGCCGACCGGGCAGGGGGCGTTCCCCCACCGACAGGAACGTCTTGCGACCCATGATCATAGGCTTGCCCATCGTTAAAGCCTTGAAGCGCTTCAGGTCCGTGGAGAGTTTCCATGGCATGTCGAGATCGCGACCGATGACGCCGTTTTCAGCCACAGCGGCGATGAGTGTGATGCGCGGCTGCGTCATACGGCGATCGGCGCCTTGATGGACGCGTCGGCCTCGTAATTCTGCAGTGTGAAGTCCTCGAACGTGAAATCGAAGAGGCTTTTGACATCCGGATTGAGGTGCATGGTCGGCAGCGCCTTCGGCGTGCGCTTCATCTGCAGCTGTGCCTGCTCGAAGTGGTTGGCGTAGATATGGGCGTCGCCCAGTGTATGAACGAAATCGCCGGGCTTCAGGCCAGTGACCTGCGCCACCATCAGTGTCAGCAGCGCGTAGGACGCGATGTTGAAGGGAACACCCAGGAAAATATCTGCCGAGCGTTGGTAAAGCTGGCAGGATAGCTTGCCATCCGCGACATAAAACTGGAACAGGCAGTGGCAGGGCGGCAGCGCCATATCGTCCACCAGCGCCGGGTTCCAGGCCGATACGATGTGGCGACGGGAATTCGGGTTGGTCTTGAGGCCTTCGATCAGCAATGCGATCTGGTCGATGCTGCGGCCATCCGGTGCGGGCCATGAACGCCACTGAGCGCCGTAGACAGGGCCGAGATCGCCATTCTCATCCGCCCACTCGTCCCAGATGGAGACGCCATTGTCCTTGAGATAGGCGATATTGGTATCACCCTTCAGGAACCACAGCAGTTCGTGGATTATGGACCGCAGATGCAGCTTCTTGGTGGTAAGAACCGGGAAGCCTTCCGACAGATCGAAACGCATCTGATATCCGAAAACGGACCGCGTGCCGGTTCCTGTCCGGTCGCCGCGATCGCTTCCCTTTTCCATCACATGCGCAAGAAGGTCGAGATATTGCTTCATATCAGTCCGCCGCCGATTCCATTAAGACGCACATTATATGCTTTTGCGGCGGCGGAGCCAGTGATCTGTCGGTCGACTCACAGAAATCAGAGTGTTTCAAGTTTGCCGAGGTGTTTTGCGACGAGGTAATAAAAGGTCACACGGGATTTGGTGCGGTCCGCCTTCATGGCCGTCACGGTCTCTTCCACAGCCTTGTCGGCTTCCGGGCCGGTGACACCGAGCTTCTTGCCGATCCAGTTGGTTTTCACCCGCGCCATCTCTTCGGGATCGGAGGTGGAGACGAGAGACGAGTCCCGGTTGCGCAAGGCTATGCCAAGGTGCTTGACGATTTTATTGACCGCTGCCTCATCGGCTCCGGCGTCATAAAGTTTCACATCTGCAAGATAGTCCGTCATGTCCTCTCCTCCATGTGTTGCACGGCGCGATTTAGATGTCGCTTATCAAGCAGAATGTGTCAACTTCCCTGCGCGGTCAAGAATTGCACGCAATGCTTCATCGAAATGTCATGCAGCCTCTTTTCTCATCGCCAAGAAGCGCCTATATGACCCTTGCCGGATGCAAATCCGGCTATGGCGATAAACGGTCGATGGAATAAACCTATTGGACCCGGGGGCGGTACCCGGCGCCTCCACCAAAAACCGGCGGCTTCTTTGGAAAGGGCCAGCTTTTGATGGGGGCGAAATAGGATCGACAAGGGTGTAAAGATCGAACTTTTGCTCGGCATGATACCGCCGTTATCGGGTCACAAGTGTAGTTGCAAATGACAACAACGCTAAGGAATACGCTCTCGCTGCCTAATGGCGGTGTGGGAATTCCGACTTAAGTCCTTACGGTTAGCCCCGTAAGGCGGGGTTCGGAGGTACCTGGCAACAGAAACCTCCACCTTCTCCCCTTCAAGGAAATTCGCTATAAGGTGAAATGACTCGGTCGCGGCAGGGCTTTTCCGTTGCTGCGATGTAAGACATTGCGTATACTTAGGTAAAAGACGTTCGAATAAGGAAAGACAGACCGCATGGGGCAGGATCATATCCGTTACGACATTCTCGCACAGGATGCCCTTCGCGGCGTTATTCGCAAAGTATTGAGCGAAGTCGCAGCCACGACAAGGCTGCCCGGCGACCATCATTTCTTCATCACCTTTCTGACTGGCGCGCCGGGTGTGCGTATTTCGCAGCATCTGAAGGCGAAGTATGCCGAGCAGATGACGATCGTCATCCAGCACCAGTTCTGGGATATGAAGGTCACCGAAACGCAGTTCGAGATCGGCCTGTCCTTCTCGGATACGCCTGAAAAGCTCGTCGTCCCATTCAATGCGATCAGAGGCTTCTACGATCCATCCGTGAATTTCGAACTGGAGTTCGACGTTCCCCTGGCCGAAGAAGAAGAGGCCGTGGAAGCAGAGATCACTGCTTACCCGGTTCCAGCCGAGGGTAAACCTGCGGCGGCCGAGGACAAGAAAAGCGACGAGGAAAAGAAGGCCGGCTCGGTCGTTTCACTGGACGCTTTCCGCAAGAACAAGTGATGTCGTGGCGCAGATGAGGAGATGGTCGTGACGGGCGATGTCGTAAATCTGCGCCAGTTTCGCAAGCAGAAGGTCCGGTCTGAAAAAGAAAAACAGGCCGAACAGAACCGCCTGACCTTCGGGCGCACCAAGGCGGAAAAGAACCTGACATCTGCCTTGAATGAAAAAGCCAGTCGCGCTCTGGATCAAGGCAAGCTGGATAAGGGCGACGACGAGGTCTAGAGTTGGCCGAGCGTGCCAGTCCTAGTGGTTCGCTTTCTGGAGGCGTTTCGTCGGCCGAAGCGTTCTCGTGACATTTCATTAGTCTTTATTGTCGCGGCACGCAGCGTATTTGCTGATCGCGTTTAGCCACCGTGACGCGTCACTCACATAAAAAACGGCGAGCCTGCTCGCATTCGCATTCCTTTTCTACTGTGACAGCAATTTCATTGCCGTACTGAAAATATGTTGCGGGTATCTCGAAACAAGCAAATATTATTTCGGCGCGCACGCAATTACGCAATCCATTTTCTATATTAAAATAATAGACAATATAGGCTTCTCTCACTCTACGGCATTCGTTCCGCGGACATCCGGCCATCACCTCAGAAATCTGTCGTGATTTTCGAGGCGGTCCGGGAGACAGGGGAGAAGACATGGCACGCAAGATCAGGCTTGGGGCGTTTCTGCCCGGTGGTGGGCAACACATCGCTGCTTGGCGGCACCCGGATCAACCATCAGATGGTGCGCTGAATTTCGAGTTTCACAAGCAATTGGCGCAGACCGCCGAGCGCGGCTTGTTCGATGCTTATTTTCTGGCCGACAATCTGGCCATCGGCTTCGGTGGGGCGCGGGAGGGCGGCAATGCGAGGGTCGCCGGTTTCGAGCCGACTACATTGTTCTCCGCGTTGGCGCCTTTCACCAAAAATCTCGGCTTTATCGCGACATCGTCGACGACCTATGAAGAGCCCTACACCACGGCCCGCAAGTTCGCCTCGCTGGACCTTATTTCAGGCGGGCGGGCAGGATGGAACGTGGTGACGACCACGGGCGATCCGACAGCGCAGAATTTCAACCGCCAGACCCAATTGCCGCACGCGGATCGATATCGCCGCGCTGCCGAGCATGTGGAGGTGGTCAAGGCGCTCTGGGACAGTTTCGAAGACGACGCCTTCGTTCGCGATGTCGAGAAGGGTATCTTTTACGACGCCTCCAAGCTGCATGAAGCCAATCATCGCGGAGAGCACTTTCAGGTTCGTGGACCGCTCAATGTTTCGCGATCGGCGCAGGGACATCCGGTTATCGTGCAGGCCGGGCAATCGGATGATGGGCGAGGCCTTGCGGCTGCGACAGCGGAGGTCATCTTTACCGCGCATCAGCATCTCGATACCGCTCAGGAATTCTACCGTGACATCAAGGCGCGGGCCCGGGGATTTGGCCGTGATCCGAACCACATTCTCGTCATGCCGGGCGTTTCGCCTTTCGTTGGACGGACGCAGGCCGAGGCGCAGGAAAAATACGAAAGGCTGACCTCGCTCATTCTGGAAGAGGATGGCGTCGGCCTTCTCAACGGCCTGACGGGCGGAACGCTGGATCTCACTGGCCATGACCTTGACGGACCGCTGCCGGTTGCGCCGCCGACCGAGGGTATGAAGAGCCGTCAGGCGTTGATCCGCAAGATCGCCGACGAGAACAACTTCACCATTCGCCAGCTTTACCAGTGGGTGGCATCCGCGCGAGGGCATTACACCATCGTCGGTACGCCGGAGACGATCGTCGACACGCTTCAGGAATGGTTTGAAAACGAAGCCGCCGATGGCTTCAATATTCTGCCGCCGTGGCTTCCAACGGCACTCGATGATTTCGTCGATCTCGTGATTCCCGAATTGCAGCGCCGTGGCCTGTTCAGAACGGCATATGAGGGCAGCACGCTGCGTGAAAATCTTGGCCTGCCATTTCCCGTCAACCGCTGGACTGCCGCCCGTTCGGTCGTTCAGGCCGCCGAGTGAGGTACAGAGATCATGTCGTTTGAAGATGCAAAAGCCTTTCCGCCGCGCTCGCTTGATTATCATGGCTCACATAAAGCGCCGCCTGCCATATGGCCTGTGATGCGCGGGCTCGCGGGACCTTTTCTAGCCCGATATGGCCTCGTCTTGACGTTTCTGGCAGCATGGCAGATATCCAGCGTGTTCGGCTGGATCAACCCTGCCGTCTTTCCGCCACTGGACAGCATTGTCGCTGCGCTGTGGAACGGCATAGCCAGCGGTGCGCTGGTGGACGATATCGGCATCAGCCTGCAGCGCTCGGGTATCGCATTTGCCGCAGCCGTTGTAATCGGCATTCCGCTTGGCCTGTTCATGGGGCAGGTCGCGGCAGTGGAACGGGCACTCGATCCGCTTCTCCAATTCTTTCGCCAGACATCGGCACTTGCCCTGTACCCGGTCTTCATCCTGCTTTTGGGGCTGGGTGAAGCATCGAAGGTGTTCGTGATATTCTGGGCAACGTTGTTTCCCATTCTTCTTTCCACCATTGGAGGTGTGAAAGAGGTGGATGGCAAGCTCATCGAAATGGCCAGAACCTATGGTGCCGGTCCGCTCGTCATTTTCCGCCGTGTCGTTTTGCCTGCGTCCGTTCCGGCCATTTTCGTCGGCCTGCGTCTGTCTGCCACGACAGCGCTGCTTTTGTTGATCGCGGCAGAGATGATCGGGGCCAACAAGGGCATCGGTTTCCAGGTTATGAATGCGCAATATAACTTCCAGATACCGCTGATGTTTGCCGCCATTCTTCTGCTCGCGCTCCTCGGTCTCGCTGCCAACGCGGTGCTCGTTCTGCTGCAACGCAAGCTTTGTCGCTGGTCGCAGCCTTCGCAATAACGCCCATTCGCTAAAACCCATTCTTTCTTTCAAAGGAAAAACACATGAGCTTTCATTCTCGTAAGCTGCTGCTTTCGGCTGCCCTGATGGTCGGTTTCGCAAGCGCCGCGTCCGCCGCCGAAGAGGTCAAGTTTCGCTACCTCGCGAGCCAGGGCGGCCTTGCTGCCCAGGAACTGGCGCAGGAACTCGGCTATTTCAAAGGCACCGGCGTTACCATTGAAAACGTAGGCTATGCCACGGGCGGCCCGGCCTCCCTGTTTGCACTGGCATCCGGTGACGTTGAGATTGGCAGCGCCGCAACCGCTGCGGTGCTGAACTCCATCATCGGCGGCAATGATTTCGTGGCCGCTTTTCCGTCCAACGGCATCAACAATGAGGTTCAGTCGGTCTTCTACGTTCTTGATGACAGCCCGATCAAGGGTATCAAGGACATCGCCGGCAAGACGATTGCGGTGAATACGCTCGGCGCGCATCTGGACTACACCGTTCGCGAAGCTCTGCACTCGGTAGACCTGCCGACGGATGCGGCAAAGCCCGTTGTCGTGCCGGGGCCGCAGCTGGAGCAGGTGTTGCGCTCCAAACAGGTAGACATTGCTGCTTTCGGTTACTGGCAGACGACATTCGAAGGGAAAGCCAAGGTCGCTGGCGGTATTCGTCCTATCTTTGATGACACCGATGTGCTGGGTGACATCGCTGGTGGCTTCATTGTTTTGCGGCGCGATTTTATCAAGAAGCATCCTGACGCCTCGAAAATCTTCGTTGAGCAGTCGCAGCGCGCTCTCGATTATGCGCGCGAGCATCCGGAAGAAACAAAGAAGATTTTCGCCAAGGCGCTCGCTGAGCGCGGTGAAAATCCAGAGATAGCGCAATACTTTCTTGGTTACGGCGTTCGTCCCGGCGGCAAGGCTGTCGATCGTGACTTGCAGTTCTGGATCGATATCCTGACACGCGAAGGCAAGGTCAAGGAAGGTCAGGTCACCGCCAAGGACATTCTCTATTCGCCCGAAACAGCCAGCAACTGAGGACGCGCCATGAGCACTGCCCACGCCCTTCGCGGAGAGGTGGCGATCCGCCATCTCTCCAAGTCCTACCATCTCAACGGCAAGCCGTTCCAGGTTTTGAAAGACATCAATCTCAAAATCGTTCCCGGCGAGAGCCTTGCCATTGTTGGAGCGAGCGGGTCCGGCAAGACCACGCTTCTGCGGGTTTTGGCGGGGCTGGAGCAGGCGGATTCAGGCGACGTGCTGATTGATGGCAATGCCATCAACGGGGTCGGCTCGGAACGGGCGGTCATCTTTCAGGAGCCCCGGCTTCTGCCATGGCTGACTGTCATCGAAAACGTTGCCTTCGGACTGGAGACGCAGGGTGTGGCGCGCGATGAGGCCGGGCAAAGGGCGCAACGCTATATTGATCTGGTCGGATTGCAGGAGTTTGAAAGCGCCTATCCGCGCCAGCTGTCTGGCGGCATGGCACAGAGAGTGGGCATTGCGCGGGCACTTGCCGTTCAGCCGGAAATCCTGTTGCTGGATGAGCCGCTCGGCGCGCTGGATGCTATGACGAAGATCAGCATGCAGCAGGAACTGGCGCGTATCTGGCGTGAGGAGGACGTGACGACGGTGCTTGTCACGCATGATCTGGAGGAGGCGATTTACCTCGCCGACCGCATCCTGATCCTCCCACGCGAAAAGGGCGCCCAGCCGCGGATCATCGATATCGATCTACCGCGTCCCCGGGACCGGACCTCTGCGGCATTCGTGCGTCAGCGCGAGGAGTTGCTGGATGTCTTCGGCCTGCATTGAGGCGGCTGGATTGCTTCCGGTGATCGTTACGGCGGCGCACGGGATCGTTGCTCACTTCCCCAGCCATCTCTCCAATGTCAGTGCGTAGGTGACGTGGGGTTGGAGATGAGGATGCGTATCCGGCACACGGGGATGGATGAAATCACGGGAAGGATCGCGGATGAGGCCGATGCGTTTCATCGCCGCAATGGAACGCTGGTTGTCGTGAACCGCAAAGGAAACGATCTCCGGCATCTTCTTGTCATCGAATGCCATCGCCAGCAGTGACTTGCCGGCCTCGGTAATATAGCCATGACCCCAGAACCGGGTGGCCAGACGCCAGCCGATTTCCATGGTACCATGTGGAAAGATTCCATACAGATTGGCAGGCGCTATCCCGCAAAAGCCGATAGCTTCACCGGTCGCTCGCAGTTCTACGGCATAAAAACCATAGCCCGTGGCATGGATCATCTCGTTCACCCGCGTCATGGCTAGATCGGATTCGTCGTGGCTGCGGCTGACGGGAAAGAACTCCATCACCTTCGGGTCGGCGTTGATCTCGCGAAAAAGATCGCGATCTCTCTCTTTCCAATCCCGCAGGATCAGCCTTGGTGTTCCACGTATAATCATGGGGTAACGAAGTCGGACTTTCTGTAGCCCTGAAGATAAAGCAGGGCGGTCAGGTCGCCGTGGTCGATGCGAATCTGCGCTTCGGCGGCAACGGCGGGTTTGGCGTGAAGTGCAACGCCGGAACCGGCCAGATGCAACATGCCCAGATCATTCGCACCATCGCCCACGGCAATGGCATCGTCCGGCGATATGCCAAGCTTCGCGGCAATGTCGTTCAGCGCGTCGACTTTGGCCTGCTTGCCGAGAATGGGTTCAGCCACCGTGCCATCCAGGACGCCGTCTTTCTCGCCCAAAATGTTGGCCCGGTTTTCATCAAAGCCCAAAGTTTGAGCTATGCGGCTGGTGAACACGGTAAAGCCGCCCGAAACCAGAGCCGTGTAGTGGCCCTTGGCCTTCATGGTCGCAGTCAGTTCCAGGCCGCCGGGGGTGAGGGTGATGCGTTTTTCGATGACGTCATCAACGACCGAAATCGGCAAGCCCTTGAGCAATGCCACACGTTCGCGAAGGGCAGGCTCGAAGGCGATTTCGCCGTTCATGGCCCGGGCGGTGATGACCGACACCTTATCTTTCAGCCCGACTTCCGCTGCCAGCTCATCGATGCATTCCTGGCCGATCATGGTCGAATCCATATCGGCGATCAGGATTTTCTTGCGGCGATTATCCTGTTCCTGAATGGCGATATCGATGGGAAGGTCAAGAATTGCCTGTCGCAACACAGTCTGTGCAGATGCCGCATCCGCGCCGTCTCGCAGCACGAGATCGCATGCTATTCCATCTGCCAGCCAGTAGAGCCCGGACGCATCGAGCGCTTTTGCTGCACTTTCGGCAAGCGCGGTCGTAATAACAGGATTTGACGGATTGGCGATAAGCGTGGCAACGAGAGCCATGATGAAAAACCTTGCTGACGACTTCAATGCGACCCTGATAACCGGACCGACGGCTAGCGGCAAGTCCGCGCTTGCGCTTCGTCTGGCGCGCGAGACGAATGGCGTCGTCATCAATGCCGATAGCATGCAGGTCTATGACACGTTGCAGGTGCTGACCGCGCGTCCTTCTGAAGACGACATGGAAGGCGTGCCGCACTACCTTTACGGCCATGTTCGCGCATCCGGGCTTTATTCAACGGGTGAATGGCTGCGCGACATCACGGCGCTTCTCGAGACGCTGCGCCTCGAGGAGCGCTACCCTGTTGTCGTCGGCGGCACGGGGCTCTATTTCAAGGCGCTCACGGGCGGCCTGTCTGATATGCCGACCATCCCCATGGATATACGAGAACGGTACCGCATGCGGCTGCTTGAAGATGGTCCGGCGGGGCTTTACGCCGAATTATCGACAGGCGACCCGCAAACGGCGGCGAGCCTCAGCGCAAGTGACGGGCAACGCATCGTGCGGGCGCTTGAAGTTCTTGAGGCGACCGGACAATCCATTCGCGCGTTTCAGGGCGCCAACGGTCCCGTTATCATTGATCCGGCCCGCGCGAGAAAATTCGTTGTGCTGCCGGAGCGACCAGTGCTGCATGACCGCATCAACCGTCGTTTTGCGGGCATGATGCAAAGCGGAGCGGTGCAGGAAGTGGAAGCGCTGCTGGCGCTGGATATCCCGCCGGATGCGACAGTGATGAAGGCCATCGGCGTTTCGCAGATTGCCGAAATGCTGGCGGGGCGTACGAGCGAGGCCGAGGTCATCGAAAGGGCTGCGGCGGCGACACGGCAATATGCCAAGCGGCAGATGACATGGTTTCGTAACCAGATGGGAGAGGATTGGGAGCGGGTGGTGCCTTCTTAAACACTCCTTTCGTCATACCGGCCTTGAGCCGGTATCCAGCAGCACCGCGTCTGCGGTGCTTAAGAGTCTTTTGCGATCAAAGACTCGATCGCACTGAATCCCGCATCAAGTGCGGGATGACGAAGTAGGACGCCCCTCTCAATCCTTCCGGTACAAACTTCCCAACGGCTTCTTCAGTAAACTTTCCCTCAGAGAAGACCTCGGTTCCTCGCCAACAAACGACCGCGACGAAACATCTTCCCGCAGCACTGGCGGCGTGCCGGTCGAAACATCAGGCATTTGCGCCCTGGCAGCGAAGACCGAGCTACGCGGCAGCATTTCCGGGCGATAAGGCTCGTTGCCGCTGGACGTCTCGTTGAATTCGCGTTTCCAGTTTTCGAGTTCCTCTTCGTCCGCATCCTGCGCAATCTTGGCTTCGTAGCTCTGGCGGAAGCCGGAAATATCGGGGCCGGTTACGGCGCGCATGCGCTTGACGATGGAGCGCAGATCAACGGTATCCGGCGTGTCTTCAGCAATCGCGTGAGTGACACCGTTTGCCTTGGGCAGGATGTGCGTCGCGACGCGGTTGAATTTGATGCGCATCGGAACGCTGATGGCCTCACCGAAGGCGATGGCTTCGCCATTGCCGATGGAGGACAGGAAACTGGTGGTGGAGACCGACGAGTTCGGAATGGCCGAGCGGATGATTTCCTGATCGTTTTCGTTGGAAAGCCGCATGGCGAAGACGGTGGAACATTGCGAGAGGATCGTCTGATCCAGTTCTCCCGGACGCTGGGTGATGATGCCGAGCGAGACGCCGTATTTACGGCCTTCCTTGGCGATGCGGGCAATGGCCTGACGCGTCGGAAAAAAGCCGAGCGCGGGATCGGCGGGGACGTAGCGGTGGGCTTCTTCGCAGACAACCAGCGTGTGGATCGCGCCCCGGCTCCAGAGTGCCAGTTCGAAGGCCATTCGGCAAAGCACCGACGCCACCGAATTTACCACTTCGGACGGAATGCCCGCCAGCTGGAACACGGAAATCGGCTTGCCCTCTCCCGGTACGCGGAAAATATGCGCCACGGTCTCGATGATCGTATCGCTGATGGTGCTGTTGGAGAACATGAAGTGGTAACGCGGATCGTTGATCGCGGCCATGATGCGAATTTTGAGGTTGCGCAGTGCCGGCTTTTCGTCACGTCCCTCCAGCCGCCCGATGCGCTCATCGATCAGCGCCAGCAGATCGGCAATGCGGTAAGGCACCGGCGTATCCGCTGTCAGCGAGGATTTTTCCGAGGCGCGGCGCATGACAGTGTTTTCAGAGCCGCGAAAGGCGCGCTTTGCCTCCGGTATCAGGTCGCGCAGGACATCCAGTTCTTCAGCAACGGCCTTTCGTCCGCGATACAGGACCTCTGTGAACTCTTCCAGCTTCATCAGCCAGAAGGGCAGGTCGAGCGTATCGGTATCGATGACCACCGATGTCATCGGGAAGGCGGCGGCATATTCATTGTGCGGATCGAGGATCAGCACCCGCAGCTTCGGGTCCTTCTGGATTGCCTTGTTGAGGAGCAGCGAAACGGCGGTGGACTTGCCGACACCGGTCGACCCCAGCACGGCGAAGTGCTTCGACAGCATCTGCGGAATGCTGATCGTTGCATCGATACTGTCGTCCTGCGTCAATCTACCGACGACGCATGCGCCGTCTCCCAGCGTCTCATAGATGCGCATCAGGTCGCTGGAGCGTATGCGGTGGGCGACTGCGCCGAGAAAAGGGTAGCGGGAAATGCCCGTCGAAAACCGCTCGAAACCATCCGGCGAAGGGCGGATTTCACCCAGAAGCTCGACCTCGATCAGCAGCGTGTTGCTGCGACTGGCAAACCACTCGGCCTGATCGGTCTTCATCGCATAGGTGAGGGCGACGACGCGGCTTTCGCCGAGGTCGATGGAAATCAGGCGTCCGACGGACCACAGTTCGGCGAGATCGGTCCTGCCTGGCTCAGTCGAGGCGGAAATCGTTGCGCGGGAGCCTGTGCAGGAAATGACGTGACCCAGATGCCGGTTACCCGCCGTGGAATCGTCCCGACGGTCATGCTCGCCCGCTTTTGCCGATTTGCGAAGGTCGTCGTTAAACACGTCTCGCCCCTGTCATAGGTCCTGTCGGTCTTTTTCATGCCGCCGTTCACGGGTTGGTCCCGTTCGTTGCCGACAGCCTATAAGATTGCCTTTAACAACTGGTGTAGGTGATGCGCATCTTTGTTTCTTCAAATGGCTTGGTCTCGCAATAAATGGAAACGAACGCCGATTTTTTCCGCAAGATGCGTTGACGCAGATTGGATTTATGTCTAACACTCCGACCCATGAAAAATCTTAACGTACTTATCGTGGTGGGACGGCGCATGGGCAGGATGGTGTAACCATCCGGCGAAAGCACCCATGCGCTGAACGAGGCTCCTCAAAGGGGCCTTTTTTTATGTCTTCACTCGGGCCAATGGCCCCGCGATATCCAAAGCCAAATCGGGATGGAACAGGCAATGACGGATAAGGACAATACGGACAACAGCAACACCATGACGGGCGCGGAAATCGTTCTGCGCGCGTTGAAGGATAACGGCGTCGAGCATATTTTCGGCTATCCCGGTGGTGCGGTTCTTCCGATTTATGACGAGATTTTCCAGCAGGACGATATCCAGCACATCCTCGTTCGCCACGAACAGGGTGCAGGCCACGCCGCCGAAGGTTATGCCCGCTCCACCGGTAAGGTCGGCGTCATGCTCGTCACCTCCGGCCCCGGCGCCACCAATGCCGTTACGCCTCTGCAGGACGCCTTGATGGACAGCATTCCGCTCGTCTGCATTTCCGGTCAGGT
The DNA here is from genome assembly GCF_001422245.1 of Rhizobium sp. Leaf262. Lineage (GTDB taxonomy): Bacteria > Pseudomonadota > Alphaproteobacteria > Rhizobiales > Rhizobiaceae > Agrobacterium. The sequence continues at coordinate 77,173 of NZ_LMMM01000005.1, read as the reverse complement.
TCCAACCTCGCTCATCGGATCCGATGCATTTCAGGAATGCGATACCGTTGGCATCACGCGCCCCTGCACCAAGCACAACTGGCTGGTCAAGGACGTCAACGAACTGGCTGGCATCATCCATGAAGCCTTCCGCATTGCCCAGACGGGTCGTCCCGGTCCTGTCGTAGTCGATGTTCCCAAGGACATTCAGTTTGCGACCGGCACCTACACGCCGCCATCTGCTGCCATTCAGCAGAAGAGCTACAAGCCGAAGGTTCAGGGCGATATCAACGCCGTTCATGCGGCTATCGAGCTGATGTCGAAGGCCAAGCGCCCGATCCTTTATACCGGCGGTGGCGTCATCAACTCCGGCCCGGAAGCCACGCGTCTGCTGCGCGAACTGGTCGAACTCACCGATTTCCCGATCACCTCGACCTTGATGGGCCTGGGTTGCTACCCGGCATCCGGCAAGAACTGGCTGGGCATGCTGGGCATGCACGGTTCTTACGAAGCCAATATGGCGATGCATGATTGCGACGTCATGGTCTGTGTCGGTGCGCGTTTCGATGACCGTATTACCGGCCGTCTGAATGCCTTTGCTCCGAATTCCAAGAAAATCCACATCGATATCGATCCGTCTTCGATCAACAAGAATGTCCGCGTCGATGTTCCCATCGTTGGCGATGTCGGTCGTGTCTTGGAAGATATGGTTCGTTTGTGGCGGGCTCTGCCGAAGCGTCCTGAAAAGGCGCAGACGGAAGAGTGGCATCAGCAGATCGACCGCTGGCGCGCGCGCAAATCTTTCGCCTACAAGAACTCCAACGATGTCATCATGCCGCAATACGCCATTCAGCGTCTGTATGAGGCATCGAAGGGTCGCGAGACCTACATCACGACGGAAGTCGGACAGCACCAGATGTGGGCGGCGCAGTTCTTCGGTTTCGAAGAGCCGAACCGCTGGATGACATCGGGCGGTCTCGGCACCATGGGGTATGGTCTGCCTGCTGCCATCGGCGTTCAGGTCGCGCATCCGGAGGCACTGGTCATCGACATCGCCGGTGACGCCTCGATCCAGATGTGCATTCAGGAAATGTCCTGCGCCATCCAGTATAATCTGCCGGTCAAGATCTTCATCCTGAACAACCAGTATATGGGCATGGTGCGCCAGTGGCAGCAGCTGCTGCACGGCAACCGCCTGTCCAACTCCTATACGGAAGCGATGCCCGATTTCGTCAAGCTGGCGGAAGCCTATGGCGGCGTTGGCATGTATTGCGACGACCCGAAGGAATTGGACGACAAGATTGCCGAGATGATCGCAGTCGACAAGCCCGTCATCTTCGATTGCCGCGTCGCCAATCTCGCCAACTGCTTCCCGATGATCCCATCAGGCAAGGCGCATAACGAGATGCTGTTGCCGGATGAAGCCACCGACGAAGCCGTTGCAAACGCCATCGACGCCAAGGGCCGTCAGCTCGTCTGATTGGGAGAGGAACACGGATATGAACGCACACCTACAGCCTACCGGTTCGGCCTACTTCATTCAGAAGGAAACGGAAACCGTCGAAAACCACACACTATCGGTCCTCGTCGCCAATGAGCCGGGCGTTCTCGCCCGCGTCATCGGCCTGTTTTCCGGTCGTGGCTATAACATCGAAAGCCTGACCGTTTCGGAAACGGAACACGAATCGCACCTGTCGCGCATCACCATCGTCACGCGCGGCACGCCGGGCGTGCTGGAACAGATCAAGGCGCAGCTGGAACGCATCGTTCCGGTTCACCGCGTCGTAGACCTCACCGTCCGCGCCCGCCAGAACGGCCAGGACCGCCCCATTGAGCGCGAAGTCGCGCTCATCAAGGTGGCAGGACGCGGCGAAGACCGTGCCGAGACCCTGCGTCTGGCCGATGCTTTCCACGCCAAGGTGGTGGATGCGACGTTGGAACATTTCATCTTCGAAATTACCGGGAAGTCCTCGAAGATCGACCAGTTCCTGACGATCATCAAGCCGCTCGGCCTCATCGAAGTCTGCCGCACAGGTATCGCAGCGATGAACCGCGGTCCGCAGGGGATGTGATTTCCGTCACACGATCGATTTTGAATGCCCGTGCTTGATCACGGGCATTTTCTTTTACGGATTTCAACGATTTATTCCATCAAGGTTTTGGCATGTCGAGACGTTTAAGGCAGTTGGATCAAGCGTTGTTCTGGCGAAGCTACCTGCTGACTGTCGGCTTCCTGATGTTTTCCGGTGCCAGCATCGTGGGCTACGCGGCGTGGGCGGGATCGCTTGAGCTGGAGTGGCTCGGCATATGCGCGACGTCTGCCGTTATCCTCGTCGGTGCTTTGCTTTTCGGTTTCGGCATCTTCGGCCGCAGCTCCAAAATGGAGGGCTGGGCCGATGTTGCGTCAACGCATGAGGCGGCCATCATCCTTGTCGTCATCAGCTATCCGGTGTATCTCATTCTCAAGCTGTTTTACCGCCCGCGCTGACGGTGGACGATCTACGATGACAGATTCAAGTCCTTGAGATTTTGAGTCTGCAGAATGGCTCAAGTTATTGAAAATCAAAGCATATCCAGTGAGGCTTTCTTCGATGGGGGCGGGAAGACGGCGTCGAGTGCGCTCCAGTCCTCTTCGGTGATGTCCAATTCTATGGCACCATGATTTTCAATCACGCGGTCCGGGTTGGCGCTTTTCGGTATCGCCATTACGCCGTCGCGTTCCAGCAGAAATGCCAGGGCCACCTGCGCCGGTGTGGCCTGATAGGCCTTGGCCACGCGGATCAGCTCGTGATTGGAGAGAATGCGTCCCTGTTCGATGGGAGAGTAGGCCATGACGGGGACACCTCGGCTTTGGCACCATGGCAGAAGATCGTATTCCGGGCCGCGACGGGAGAGATTATAGAGGACCTGATTGGCAGCGCATTTGTCGCCACCGGGGACTAAAAAAAGCTCGTCCATATCGTCCGTATCGAAGTTCGAGACGCCCCAGTCGAGAATTTTACCCTCGGCCTTCAATGTCTCGAATGCACCGACTGTATCTTCAAGCGGGTGGGAGCCTCGCCAGTGCAGAAGGTACAGGTCGAGACGATCCGTCCCCAACCTTTTCAGGCTGCGCTCGCAGGCTTCGATCGTGCCTCTGGCGCTTGCGTTGAAGGGATAGACCTTGCTGACGAGGAAGGCGTCATCGCGCAGGGACGCGAGTGCTTCGCCGACGATTTCCTCGGAACGGCCATCCGCATACATCTCTGCCGTATCGACCACTGTCATGCCAAGCTCCATCGCCTTGCGGATGCTGGCAATTTCCTGCGCTGCGGCAGCGCCCGACTCGCCCATGTTCCAGGTGCCGATGCCAAGGGCGGGAATGGACTTGCCGGAGGGCAGGGTGACGGTTGGAATGTCGTCGAACATGCGGCTTCTCCCTTTTGTCTGTCGCCACCATAAACCAATCAGTTGGCAGGTCGATCCATCAAAACATACGGCTTACCTCTTGGGGTCGATATCGTCGCGCGGTCGGCATGCAAAACGTCTTCCGAGCTTTGACGCAAAAAAAGAGCCCATGGTTTCCCATGGGCTCCGGTTTTCTCGATTGTTCGATGGGATCAGAATTCTTCCCAGGACTTGTCGGCTGTGGCTGCTGCCGCGCCACCGCCGAAGGCTCCGGCCACCTTGCGCATCAACTGGCGGGTAGGGGACGCAACCGGTGCGGAAGCTGCAGTCGCGACCTGTACGGGGCGGCCTGAAGATGAGCCGTTGCCGAGGTTGAACTGCGTGATCAACTGGTTCAACGCAGCGGCTTCCTTCGCAAGACTATGGCTGGCAGCGGTAGACTGCTCGACCATGGCAGCGTTTTGCTGTGTGCCCTGATCCATCGTGTTGACGGCAGAGTTGATTTCCTGGATGCCCACCGACTGTTCGCGTGCGGACTCGACGATGGCGTTGACGTGCTGGTTGATGTGCTGCACTTCCGAGACGATAACTTCCAGCGCCTTGCCGGTATTGCCGACGAGTTCGACACCGGAGCGAACCTGATCGCCGGACGTGACGATCAATGTCTTGATTTCCTTGGCGGCGGTTGCCGAGCGCTGGGCGAGTTCACGCACTTCCTGTGCAACGACCGCAAAGCCCTTACCGGCTTCGCCGGCGCGTGCGGCTTCGACGCCAGCGTTCAGGGCCAGCAGGTTGGTCTGGAAGGCAATTTCGTCGATCACGCCGATGATATTGGAAATCTCACTGGAAGACTTCTCGATCTGCTGCATGGCGATAACGGCATCGCGAACGACCTGGCCGGAATGTTCGGCACTCATGCGCGTCTTCGTCACCAGCGCGCCAACCTCTTCGGCCCGCTTGGCGGAATCGCGAACGGTGGTGGCGATCTGCTCGAGAGCGGCTGCCGTTTCCTCGACGGAAGCCGCCTGCTGTTCGGTGCGCTTGGAAAGATCGTCAGCGGCAGAGCGGATCTCGTTTGCGCCGGCGTCGATGCCGCGCGCATTCTTGCCAACGGAGACCAGCGCCTCGTTCAGTCGACCGACAGAGTTATTGAAATCGGTTCTCAGCCTGTCGAGGTGCGGGACGAAGGCTGCGTTCAGACGGTGGGCGACGTTGCCGTCCGCCAGTTGTCCAAGGCCCTGAGCCAGAGCGTCGACAGCGAACTGGATGTCGGCGGCTTCCCTGGCCTTCTGAAGCTCGCGCTCCTGATGTTCCTTCTCGCTCATGCTGCGGTTGGCTTCCGCCTCACGCTCCATCTGGATCTTGGCGATGGCATTTTCCTTGAAGACCTGAACGGCCTCGGCCATCTGGCCGATCTCGTCCTTGCGGCCGACACCGGGAACGTCGAGCTGCGTTTCGCCGCCAGCAAGGCGCTTCATGGCGCTGGTCATGGCGATCAGAGGTTTTGCGATGCCAGAGCCGATGACGAGACCCGCAATCAGGGCAATAACCACGGCGGCAGCCAGGCTGCTCCAGATCATGGTGATTGCGGACGCGATCGATGCTTCGTTTTCAGCTGTGCGCTTGGCAAGCAATGTGCGTTCGTCTGACTGAACGTCCTTGATGAAGCCGCGCAGACTGTCGAAATACGTTTTGCCCTGCGATGCGTCGAGCTTGGCGTTCATGTCGCCAACGGTCGTCGTATCCGGCAAATCGCCACGGGCTTTGATCTGTGGCTCGGCAAATATCTTCTGCCAGTCGCCGATCGCCTTTTCGATCTTGTCCAGACGCCCCACCTGCGTCGGATTGTCACTGACCATGGCTTTGAGGTCGGTTATCGTCTTGTAGATCGTCTGTTCGCCCTGGCGGTAAGGCTGGAGGAAATCCTGCTTGCCGGTGATGATGAAACCGCGCATGCCGGTTTCCATATCGACGGCGGATGCGGTAATTGCGTCGGTCTTCTGCAAGACCTGGTTGGTATGATCCACCCAGCCGTTGCTTTGAACCATGGACGCAATACTCGTCAGCGCAATAGCACCGATGGCGATGGCCAGTACGACAGGCGCAGATGTTCCTGCGACGACTTTCGCTTTTGTTGACAGATTCTGAAAAGAAAACATGTGTTACCCGACCCCTTAGTCAAAGATAATGCATTGGAATAGGCATGGCGTGTCGCCGAACAACGTGTTCTTGTTATCGGGGTTTTCTTTGAGAAAGCCGTCGTGTCGTTCTGGGTCGTTTCATGATGAAGGTGAGATATCCCTAATATCTCACCCGCACAAAAGTGGATGTTATTGTAAACGAATTGATCATTAGTTAAAATTTTAACGGTTGTTTTTAATAATCAGTATTTGCTGAAATGACGGCGGGTCATATCCGTCTTTATTCCTCTTTCGTTCTTTTTCAGTTGCGCGAGGCGCTCGAATCCTGCGAAGAGAACGCATGCAATTTTCACCGCAACAGGATGAAGCCCTCAAGGCTGTTTCGCGCTGGTTGAAGGAAGGCCGGACGCCGGTTTTCCGGCTGTTTGGCTATGCCGGAACTGGCAAGACCACGCTTGCCAAGCATTTTGCGGAAAATGTTGATGGCGATGTGCTGTTTGCAGCCTTCACCGGCAAGGCAGCGCAGGTCTTGCGTTCCCGCGGGGCGTCGAACGCGCGGACTATTCACTCTCTTATTTATCGCCCACGCGGAGAAGAGGCCGTTGAGGACGAGGAAACGGGCAAGACCTCCATCTCGCCCATGTTTTCCATCAACCGCCAAAGTCCGCTCGCGAAAGCCGCGCTGATCATCATCGATGAATGTTCGATGGTTGACGAGGCGCTCGGTCGCGACCTGATGAGCTTCGGTACGCCCATTCTGGTTCTGGGCGACCCGGGTCAGTTGCCGCCCGTGTCTGGCGGCGGCTTCTTTACGGAGCAGGAGCCGGACTATCTTCTGTCTGAAATCCACCGGCAGGCCAAGGACAACCCGATCATCCAGCTTGCCATGGATGTGCGTGAGGGCAAGGAAATCATGCGCGGCGATTACGGCGCGGCGCAGGTCATTTCGAAAAACGAGGTGACGCAAGGGTTGGTGCTGGATGCCGATCAGGTTCTGGTCGGAACAAACCGCACGCGGCGTCGCTATAATCAACGCCTGCGGGAGCTAAAAGGCTTCACAGCCGATTATCCTCAATCCGGCGACAAGCTCGTCTGCCTTCGCAACGACCCTGCGAAGGGGCTGCTCAACGGTTCCCTATGGCAGGTCATGAGCTCCTCGCGGGAGACCGTCAAGCCGGGCATCAACCTGATGATTCGTCCAGAAGACGACGATATGGATCGCGGTGCCGCGAAGATCAAACTGCTCAAGGCTGCGTTCGAAGAATCGGAAACGGAAATTCCGTGGACGACGCGTAAGCGCTACGATGAATTCGATTACGGCTATGCGCTCACCGTGCACAAGTCGCAGGGCTCGCAGTGGAACAACGTCGTCCTGTTCGATGAGAGTTTTGCATTTCGCGACTCGCGCGAACGCTGGCTTTACACGGCGATTACCCGTGCTGCGGAGACCTTGACGATCGTTCGCTGACAACAAGACGCCCGATGCAAGGTTATTGCACCGGGCGCAAGTTGGGGAGGGAAGGGAGTGTCAGTCGTTGGGCTGCGTGTCTCTATCCTGGCGGATGATGCCCATCATGAAAGCCTTGGCAACAGCCTGGAAACGATTGCTGGCGCACATCTTCTCCATGACTTTTGTTTCCAGAGCCTCGACATCGGGTGTGGAAACGCCGAGTGTGCGGGCCAGTCTGACGGGAGCGTAGCCTTCCGCCATCAACTCCAGACACTTGCGTTCCTGAGCGCTCAACTCGACCTGAACGTCTGTGCTGCTGTCGTCCTCAGCGTCTGTATGGTTGTCGTTGTTGGCCAGAATGTCGCTGATCTGCTGGATTTGGCGGCGCACGGTCGATATCTCGCCCGCCAGCTCGCTTTTTCTTGAGTTCAGAACGGTCTGGAATATGGCGTCCGCTTCGATCTGAGAAGGCGCATCGGCCAGCTGCTGCATCACATCCTGGATCGTTGCGACGGGAATGCCGATCTCCCGGCAAAAGTTGACAACGGCCATGCGACGCACGTCCTGATGCGAATAGATGCGCATGAGGCCCGCACGGCGTGAGGAGATGATGGATTTCTCTTCATAGAAATGAAGAGTACGGTGAGTGACGCCGAACATATTGGCCATGTCGGCGATGGCAACCGGTTCAGGCGGGATGTGCGAGGGCAATGGGACGTCAGGAAGAAACCCAATTCTGGAGACGGTGCCGGTCTCGCGATTCGAGGACCTCTTGGTCTCTTCGGTCTCGCGCATCGGTTTTGCCCTCCAGCGGGCCTCGTTTCTCGCATTGGCGGAACCAGACCTAGTCGCAGGACCATTGTCCTTCAGAAGGTCGTTTATGCCTGCCTCGACGACAGCGTTTGAGCGCGTTTTAAGTTGTGTTTCCGAAAAGTAATAATCGTTCGCCATAAAAAATCCCCGAGCCGCAATCGGCGGTACAATGCAAATGGCCGGATTTGGTTCCACGGGTTTCGAATTATTTTTTGAAAGGTGCTTGCGAGTGAGGAAATAGTGGGGGAAACAGGGTCTTCGTATCTCTAAAAAACGGTCAGATCATGCCAGCCAAACTCTCCGTCAACCTCAATGCCATCGCCATGCTTCGCAATCGTCGCGACCTGCCTTGGCCGGATGTTGCGCATTTTGGCCGCATTGCCCTACAGGCTGGTGCCAGTGGTCTGACGGTGCATCCACGACCCGATCAGCGCCACATACGCTTCTCCGACCTGCCCGTTCTGCGGGCGCTGATCGATGATGAGTTTCCGCAGGCCGAGTTCAACATCGAAGGTTATCCTTCGGAGGATTTTTTGCTGTTGTGCGAGGAAACCCAACCCGAGCAGGTGACGCTGGTGCCTGATGATCCCACGCAGGCCACGTCCGATCACGGGTGGAATTTTCGCCAGCATTCGGTCTTGCTGAAAGAAACGGTAACGCGGCTGAAGGCAGGTGGCGTGCGCGTATCGCTGTTTGCCGATGGCGATGGCGACGCGGAGGCCGTGCGACTGGCGGCTGAAACCGGTGCGGCGCGTATCGAGCTTTACACCGGTCCCTATGGCGGTTGTTTCGATAATCCGCAAAAAGCTGCTGCCTTGCTCGATAAGCTTGGAGAGACAGCCGATCACGCCAAGAATCTGGGGCTGGACGTTAACGCTGGCCATGATCTGACGGTCGCCAATCTGCCCGCGCTGATCCGCCGTATTCCCTATCTCGCTGAGACATCCATCGGTCACGGGCTGACGGCGGATGCCATGGAGTATGGAATGGCGGAGACGGTACGGCGTTTTTGTCGCGCCTGCGGTCAGCCTATTTCATAACTATCGTCAATTTTTGCCTTTATATTGTGAGCCGCGCACCAAATGCGCGGCTTATTGATTTGAGAAAGGCATTTTTCCATGCAGGAGCATCACGTTGTCGTCGTTGGGGGAGGCTTCGGCGGACTGCAGGTCGTTCGTGGGCTGAAAGGCGCGCCGGTTCGCATCACCTTGATCGACCGCCGCAATCACCATCTGTTTCAACCGCTGCTTTATCAAGTGGCGACCACGGCGCTGGCCACCTCGGAAATCGCATGGCCCATTCGGCGGCTGTATCGGGACAGGCCGGAAGTGACCACGCTGCTTTCGGAAGTCGGTGGCGTTGATAGGCAAAGCCGTACAGTTATCCTGAAATCCGGCGAGACGATTCCGTTCGATACGCTGGTTCTGGCCACTGGCGCACGGCACGCCTATTTCGGCAATGATGCCTGGGAAAAGCATGCGCCGGGCTTAAAGACGCTGGAAGACGCCACCACCATCCGCCGTCGCCTGCTGCTTGCCTTCGAGCGTGCCGAACTGGCAAAAACGGAAGAAGAAAAACAGGCATTCCTGACCTTCGTTGTCATCGGCGCTGGTCCGACCGGTGTTGAAATGGCGGGTATGATTGCCGAACTGGCGCATAAAACGCTGCCGCCGGAGTTCCGTAATGTCGATACCCGCAAGACCCGTGTTCTGCTGGTGGAAGCCGGGCCGAGAGTGCTGCCTGCCTTTACCGAAGACCTCTCGTCGTACAGCAAGACGGCGTTGGAAAAGCTTGGCGTCGACGTGCTGCTCGGCACACCCGTTTCCGCCTGCACCGATGATGGCGTGACGGTGGGTGACACGCATTTTCCTGCCAAGACGATTGTCTGGGCTGCCGGTGTGCAGGCATCACCCGCCGCGCAATGGCTTGGCATTTCGGCAGACAGGGCAGGGCGCGCGGAAGTGACACCGCAACTGAACATTCCCGATGACGAGCGGATTTTCGTGATTGGTGATACGGCGCTGGTCAAGCAGGCCGATGGCAAGCCCGTGCCGGGCGTCGCCCCAGCCGCCAAGCAGCAGGGCAACTATGTCGCCCGCGTCATCAAGGCGCAGCTTGCAGGCCAGCCCATGTCAGCCCCGTTCCACTACCGCCACCAGGGCAACCTTGCCACCATCGGCAAGCGGGCGGCTGTTATCGATTTCGGTAAGTTCAAACTGACCGGTGTTCTGGCCTGGTGGATCTGGGGCCTCGCCCACATCTACTTCCTTATCGGCACCCGATCCCGCCTTGCCGTGGCCTGGAGCTGGCTGTGGATCTACCTCAGCGGCCACCACAGCGCGCGGCTGATTACGCAGAAAGAAACGTTGAAGGACGAGGCGTAAGGTTTAGGCCGTCGCAGGGTTTTGGATGGAGGGCGAAACCTTTCCTCCGTCACCCTCGGGCCTGTCCCGAGGGTCTGCCCACGGTCAATGTTGGGATTCATTAGACCCTCGGCACAAGGCCGAGGGTGACGTCTTGTATGTGGGGCGTCACGCCAAAGGTGCCGACGCCGCCCCTTTCTGTATCAGGCCGACAGCAACTTCGCCTTGTTGGCCTCGAAGAACGCTTCGCTCGTCTGAGGCTTTTCGCCCGTCAGCGTCTCGTAATCACTGGTGACGAGGTCGAAATTGCCCGCAGCGATGTTTGCATCCGCCGATGCGAGCATGGCGGCGACGAAGCCGGGGAGGCCAGCGCCTTCGATGCCCTTCTGCAAATCAGCAGGCGATACCTTGATGACGGCGAGCGGCTTGTCGGCGGCGTGGGAGACGACGGCGGCGATTTCATCGGCGCTCTCCGACTGCGGGCCCGTGACGGTGTAGGTCTTGTTTTCGGCCTTGCCCTTGGCAAGAGCGGCTGCTGCGGCGCGGGCGCAGTCATCGCGGGAGATATTGGAGACCTTGCCGTCAGCCATGGCGGTGAACCATTGGCCGCTCTGCAGATTGTGCGGCATGCCATGCAGGTAGTTGTCGTAATACCAGGCGTTGCGAATGATGGTGTAAGGCACGCCGCTGGCCTTGATGGCTTGCTCGGTGCCGAGATGATCTGGCGCGAAGGTGACGAGCGATTTGTCCGGGTTGGGCATGGAGGTGTAGGCGAGGTGCTTCACGCCAGCCTTGACGGCGGCTTCGACAGCGGCCTTGTGCTGTGTCAGACGCTGGCCCGGAATGGCAAGGGCATCTGTGGAAATGAGGAGGGCGGTGTCGATGCCAGCGAAAGCAGCGGCGAGCGAAGCTGCGTCATCGAAATCGGCCTTGCGGGTTTCCACGCCCTTTGCGGCAAGGGCGGAAAGCTTGGCGGTATCGCGGCTGGCGGCGACGATGTCGGATGCGGCAACGTCGTAGGTTTCCAGAAGGTGGCGGATGACGGCCTGACCGAGTTGGCCGGAAGCGCCGGTTACGAGAATTTTGCTCATCACATATGTCCTTTTCCGCATCCGTTGAAAGCCGATGCTTTGCTAGTCTCAAAAAGAGAGTAAGGCTAAAATAGGAATTGACTGCATGATGTAAAGAAGGCATTTTTCCTGCCATACGTTACCAAAAGGGAACCACTATGAGCGCGACAATTTCAAGGCTGAAGCCGACGGCTTCTGCTCCAGCGCCCGATTTCGCCAATCTGGATTTCGGCAATTGCCCGGTACGCGACCTGCTCAACCATATCGGCGGCAAATGGTCGACCCTCCTGTTGCAAGCCTTGGCGGAGAAGCCTTATCGCTTCGGGGAACTGCGCCGTATGGTGCCGGATATTTCCCAGCGCATGCTGACCCAAACCCTTCGTGACCTTCAACGCGATGGTTACATTCACCGCGAGGTTTTTCCCACCAAGCCGCCGAGCGTAGAATATAGCATGACGCCGTTAGGGCGCTCGCTCTATCGCCCGCTCTCGGAGGTGATCAACTGGGCGCTGGAAAACCACGATGCGGTCAAGGTTGCACGCCAGCGTTTTGAGGCTGAGACCTGATAGCCGTTCACCTATGATCCGCAGCCATTTTCGCTGACGCTCATATTGCGCCGCGTCAATTCGTAGCTCTTCGTCAAAAAAACTCTTGACCCTTTTCACCGCTCCCCTTAAACAACACTCGAACCGTACCGTACGGTACATAACGTCTCAGGTGGAGTGGACAAGGTGGGGACCGATCCGATCACAGCGCAGGAATTTTCGCCGCGTCAGAACGCCGTTCTGGAGCAGGCTTTGCGTCTTCTGGTCGAGGGCGGAGAAAAAGCGCTGACGACATCGGGCTTGGCGCGCGCTGCCAACTGTTCCAAGGAAAGCCTCTACAAGTGGTTCGGCGATCGCGATGGCTTGCTGGCCGCGATGATCACTTTTCAGCAGAGCAAGGTCCGTACTTTCGAAAAGGCAGGGGACCGCGTTTCTGCGCCGCAGCTGACCGACCACCTTGAAGTCTTTGCCCATGATTTGCTGGATGTTCTGGCGGGCGATGTTTCGCTTGCGCTGAACCGTCTCGCCATCGGGCAGGCCAGCCGGGATGGCTCGAAGCTGGGCAACCTGCTTCTGGAGCGTGGTCGCCGTCAGATCGATAAGCGGGCGCGGGGTCTCATCGAAGCCGGTCGCCGCTCCGGTTATCTGCGCTTCGATGATCTTGAAGACGCCTATCGCAGTTTTTATGGCCTGATCGTATCCGACCTGCATGTGCGCATGCTGTTGGGTGAAGCGCAGCAGGCAAAGGATTTTTCCGCCCGGGCACGTAAGGCCGTTTCGGCCTTTCTCACGCTCTACGGCACGGAGAAGGTACATTCGGAAACTGGTGGAAAGGTCGCCTGAGTTCCGGTCTCAACACCATCATCTATCCAAGGAAGGACTACCGAAATGCGCGTCTATTACGATCGTGATGCCGATCTCAATCTCATCAAGGCGAAGAATGTCGCCATCGTCGGTTACGGCTCGCAGGGTCGCGCCCATGCGCTGAACCTGAAGGACAGCGGCCAGACGAACATCGCCATCGCTCTGAAGGCTGGTTCCGGCACCATCAAGAAGGCTGAAGCCGATGGCTTCAAGGTCATGACAGTTGCCGAAGCTGCCAAGTGGGCCGACCTTTTGATGATGGCAACGCCTGACGAACTTCAGGCCGACATCTACAAGGCAGAGATTGCCGACAACATTCGTGATGGTGCAGCGATTGCATTCGCCCACGGCCTCAACGTTCACTTCGGCCTCATCGAGCCAAAGGCTTCGCTCGACGTCGTCATGATCGCACCGAAGGGCCCAGGCCATACGGTTCGCGGCGAATACCAGAAGGGCGGCGGCGTGCCTTGCCTCGTTGCCGTTCACCAGAACGCTTCCGGCAACGCTCTTGAAGTCGCTCTCTCCTACGCCTGCGGCGTTGGCGGCGGTCGCTCCGGCATCATCGAAACCAACTTCAAGGAAGAGTGCGAAACCGACCTTTTCGGCGAACAGGTCGTTCTGTGCGGCGGTCTCGTCGAGCTGATCCGCGCCGGTTTCGAAACGCTGGTCGAAGGCGGTTATGCGCCTGAAATGGCCTATTTCGAGTGCCTGCACGAAGTAAAGCTCATCGTGGACCTGATCTACGAAGGCGGCATCGCCAACATGAACTACTCCATCTCCAACACGGCAGAATGGGGCGAATACGTCACCGGCCCGCGCATCATCACCGCTGAAACAAAGGCTGAAATGAAGCGCGTCCTGCACGACATCCAGACCGGCAAGTTCACGTCCGACTGGATGCAGGAATACCGCTCCGGTGCTGCCCGCTTCAAGGGCATCCGCCGCATGAACGACGTTCACCAGATCGAAGAAGTCGGCGCGAAACTTCGCGGCATGATGCCTTGGATCGGCAAGAACAAGCTGGTTGATAAGGCTGTGAACTAAGCTTGCTCGGGCCTTCTCCATTCTGCTGAAGGCTTAGGTGAAGATTGCAAGGACGCGGAGGGCAACTTCCGCGTCCTTTTTTCTTGTCGATGACATTGAAAGCTGGTTTTCTCCTCCGAATTGATTGCAGAGGATGTCGCCGTGCATGATCAGGACACCTTATTATCCGAAACAGATTTGGATGAAATCCGGCAACTGGAAGAAAGCCTGTGGATCGCCGAGACACGTTTCGACGTTGTGTTGATGAACGAGATTCTTGCGAAAGACTTTTTTGAGTTCGGACGATCGGGGCGAACGTATAACAGGGCGGAGATACTTGTCGAGGCTCGTCCGGGACAGACGATAAATGCAACCATTCCCCTGTTGAATTTTCATGCTCGACTGCTGTCACCTGGAATCGTTCAGGTGACGTATGTGAGTGAAGCAGTTTACGGTGGTAAAGTGGAGTGGGCCAATCGCTCTTCGATCTGGAGTCGCGACGGTGATGGTTGGAAACTGCGGTTTCATCAAGGGACGCCGGTCGACAAATCGGCTGACGGTACGTCTCATTCGCTCTCTCATGTTGCCAACGCTGAACGACTGCGCAGTTCGATGGAACAACTTCAGAGCGGTGAGGTGATTGAGCGCGATCCGACCGAAGCTTGATGGGTTTCTGGTCGCTCACCTCCCTCATTCCTGTGCTTGTCACAGGAATCCAGCCAGCCCAAGTCTTTGGGCTGAGGAGAGTCTTTTCGCCGCGCAGACGCGCGACGACTGGATTCCTGTGACGAGCACAGGAATGAGGGGGTGTTATAAGACTGCGTGGAAGCTAAGATGCCTTGAGAGGCCGCCTCACGCTCCAGTCGGAGCAATCACACCCTTCGTCAGAATAAAGCACCCATAGAACCGCGTTTCACCCGTCGTGATCACGCAATAGGCATCCTTTGCCTGCTCATAAAACGCGAAGCGCTCGATGCCATACATCGGCGCAGATTTGCCTTCGGCGGCGTCTATTTCGGCCTGCACTTCGGCCTGCACTGGCTCGATCTGGTCTGGTGCGCCCATGACTTCCATGCGGCCGACGGAGGGCTGGATGGGGGTGTCGAGGGGGAAGACGGAGAGGATGGCTTGCATGGCGCGGGCGGCGGAGATGTTTTCCATGCGCAGAACCTGACCGACCACCGTGTGCTGGGCGATGCTGTCGGATGGGAAGTTGGTGTCCGTGATGACAAGCGTGTCGGCGTGGCCCATGGCGCGCAGCGCGTGCAGCACATCGGCGTTGAGAGCCGGGTCGATATTCTTGAGCATTGTATCCTCCGTCATGCTTCAAATCAGTGGTTTGCAATCGACCCGGAAATTGCCTCGCCGTCAATCCATCGTGATGCCGATTGTAGACTCTGGGCCAAAGATGTATTGCGGGTGCGCCATCTGGGAGGCTGCGCAGAAAAGCTGAAAAACCGTACCGAAAATCGATAAGTCAGTATTGCTGACCTATCAGTGTTTCGATACATATATGCGCAAGAAAACGAAACAAGAGGAAACGAACCCATGCTCGATTGGGAACAAATATTCGCCACGCGCTCTTCGCGCATGAAGGCGTCTGAAATCCGCGAATTGCTGAAGCTGCTGGAGCAGCCGGATATCATTTCCTTTGCCGGTGGTATTCCCGACCCGGCGCTGTTTCCAGACCAGGAATTCAAGCAGGCTTACGCGGATATTTTCTCCGGCCCGCAGGTCAATTCCGCCCTGCAATATTCCGTCAGCGAAGGCTACAAGCCGCTGCGCGAATGGATCGTGAAGGATATGGCGAAGATCGGCATCGAATGCTCGGTCGATAACGTTTTCATCACATCCGGTTCGCAGCAGGCGCTGGATTACCTCGGCAAGCTGTTCCTGTCACCCAACGATACGGCGCTGGTGACATGGCCGACCTATCTCGGCGCGCTCTCGGCCTTCAACGCCTATGAGCCGACCTACGACCAGCTGAACCCTGGTGGTAACCGCACGCCGCAGACCTACCGCGATGCCGCGACAAAGGCTGGTGGTTCGGTGAAGTTCGCGTATCTTTCGGCTGACTTCTCCAACCCGACCGGCGAAACCGTCGATCTGGCCGGTCGCAAGAAGCTGCTGGAACTGGCCGATGAGCTGGATATTGCCGTTCTCGAAGACGGCGCCTATCAGAACCTGCGTTTCGATGGCGAGCCCGTAACGCCAATCCTTGCGCTGGATATCGCCCGCAGCGGCACCATCGAAAAGACCCGCACGATCTATTCCGGCAGCTTCTCCAAGACACTGGCCCCGGGCCTGCGCGTCGGCTTCGTGGTTGCAGCCATGCCTGTCATCCGCAAGCTGGTGCTGATGAAGCAGGCCGCCGATCTGCATTCCTCGACCATCAACCAGATGGCCGTCGAGCATGTCGCCTCGCGCGGTTTCGACAAACAGGTTGCCAAGATCAAGGCCGCGTATAGCGCGCGCCGCGATGCAATGCTGGTCGCCCTCGAAAAGTACATGCCAAAGTCTGCCCGCTGGACGAAGCCGGAAGGCGGCATGTTCGTATGGGTCACCTTGCCCGAAGGCATGGATGGCGCGGAGCTTCTTGCCAAGTCGCTATCCACGGAGCGCGTGGCCTTCGTACCGGGCAAGGCCTTCTTTGCCGATGGGTCGGGTGCCAACACCTTGCGCGTCAGCTTCTCCTGCGCCAACGAGCAGATGATCGACGAAGGCATCAAG
Source organism: Rhizobium sp. Leaf262 (assembly GCF_001422245.1). Taxonomy (GTDB): domain Bacteria; phylum Pseudomonadota; class Alphaproteobacteria; order Rhizobiales; family Rhizobiaceae; genus Agrobacterium. Next base: position 60,808 of record NZ_LMMM01000005.1, on the reverse strand, counting down.
CGCCTTGGTCGTTTGATTGCTGGAGCGGAAACGACGTCCAACGCGACGATGCCGCTGGTTTAAGCAGCAACTTTTTTACGTCATCCTCGGGCTTGTCCCGAGGATCTGACGCACCCCAACATCAAACGTGGTTGGACCCTCGGGATAAGCCCGAGGGTGACGAAAACTTGTGTCTTCAAATCCCACAAAAGGATTCCCTCATGACCAGCCAGCACGCATTCCAGCAAGTCGATGTCTTTTCGTCAGAGCCGCTCAAAGGCAATCCTCTCGCTGTCGTGTGCGATGCGGATGGCTTGTCGGATGGGCAGATGGCGGCCTTTGCCAACTGGACGAATCTGAGTGAAACGACGTTTCTGCTGAAACCGACATCGCCGGATGCCGATTATCGGGTGCGGATTTTTACGCCGCATGGTGAGTTGCCTTTTGCTGGCCATCCGACGCTTGGCACATGTCATGTCTGGCTTTCACGTCAGGGCACGGCAGACAAGAGCGAAGTTGTACAGCAATGCGAGGCGGGTCTGGTTCGGATCAGGGTGTCCGACGGCAAGCTTGCGTTTGCCGCACCGCCCTTGCGCAAATCCGGCCCGGTGGATGCCGAAACGCTGATAAAAGTTGCAGCCGCGCTTTCGCTCTCGCCAGACGCCATCGTCAATGCGAACTGGACCGACAATGGTCCTGGCTGGCTGTCGCTTCTGTTGCGCACGCGCAAGGATGTGCTGGACATCAAGCCGAACTATGGCTCGCTGTATGAGGGTTTTCATGTCGGCGTCGTTGCGCCATGCGGCAACGACATCGATGCCGACTTCGAGGTTCGGGCCTTCACCGACGGTTACGAAGACCCGGTTACCGGCAGCCTGAATGCGGGCATTGCGCAATGGCTGATCGGCCATGGAATCGCGCCGCATAACTACGTGGCAAGCCAGGGCACGGTTCTGGGACGGGCAGGGCGAGTCAGCGTCGATAAGATCGGTGACGACATCTGGATCGGTGGTGCGGTGACGGTGTTGATCAAGGGGACTGTGACCCTGTAATCGGTGTGCAAAACCTGCCTGTCACATACATGTTATGGATTTGTGTTTTAGCGGTGCCAGATCGCAACTGGAACCGCATTTATGAAAACGCTTCTCTCCGCCTTCACGGCCATCGTTTCGCTCGGCATGCTCATGGGCAGCGCCCAGGCGGCTGATCTGGTTCTCTATACCAGTCAGCCGAACGAGGATGCGCAGGCAACCGTCGATGGCTTCAAGGCTGCCAACCCAAACATCGACATTCAGTGGGTGCGTGACGGAACGCCGAAGATCATGGCAAAGCTGATGGCCGAGATCGAAGCGGGCAACCCCGTTGCCGACGTGCTGCTGATTGCCGATACGGTTACGCTGGAGCGCATGAAGCAGAACAAGCAGCTTCTGGCCTACAAGTCGCCGGAAGCCGCCCATTACGATGCTGCTTTCTATGATGCGGATGGCTATTATTACTCCACCAAGCTCATCACCACCGGCATCATGTACAACACGCAGGCTGCGATGAAGCCGACAAGCTGGAAGGATCTGGCAAAGCCGGAAGCCAAGGGCCTCGTCACCATGCCAAGCCCGCTGACCTCTGGTGCCGCACTCATCCACGCGCAGACGCTGGCTGGCGTCAGCAGCCTCGGCTGGGATTATTACAAGGCGCTCAAGGAAAATGGCGCGATTGCCGCTGGTGGCAACGGTGCCGTGCTAAAGTCCGTCGCATCGGGCGAAAAAGCCTATGGCGTCGTGGTCGATTACATGCCGATCCGTGAGAAGGCCAAGGGCGCGCCGGTTGAGTTCGTGTTCCCGGAAGAGGGCGTTTCTGCCGTAACAGAGCCCGTCGGCATTCTCGCCAACACCAAGCATGCCGAAGCCGCCAAGAAGTTCGTGGATTATGTTCTGTCCGCAAAGGGCCAGGAAGGCTTCGTCAAGCTCGGCTATATTCCGGCCCGCAACGACGTTGCCCTGCCGGAAGGCTTCCCGGCGCGCGACAAGATCAAGGTGCTGCCGATCAATGCGCCTGAAGCGCTGAAGAACTCGGAAAAGGACCTGAAAACCTTCTCGGATATCTTCGGCTCCAAGGGCTGATCTGCATTCATGCAAAGCGTGTCCAAGACAGGAAACAGCCAGCCGCGCTGGCTGTTTCCCTTTGTGGTTTCAGTCGTTTTCATGCTGAGCGCCCTGCCGCTGGGGCGGCTGGCCTATACCGGCATCGTCTCGTCACTCAAAGGTGACATGTGGCCGCTGCTGAGCGATCCGGCGCTGTGGAACGCGGTGGTGAACACGCTGTCCACATCCTTCTTCGGCATGGTTATTTCGCTTACCATCGGGGCCGGTTTCGCGCTGGCGCTGACACTGTGCGATATCAGGGCCAAGTCGGCGCTGAGCTTTCTCTTCATGCTGCCGATGATGATCCCGCCGCAGGTGACAGCACTGTCATGGATCGGCATGACCGGGCCATCCAGCACACTGCTGAAGGCCATCGGTCTTGCGCCGCCCTTGGGCTCGCCACAGCCGCTTTATTCTATTGCTGGAATTGCGCTGCTGCTGGGCGTGCAGCATGCGCCGCTGGTTTATCTGTCGCTTCGCGCCGGGCTGCTGGCCTTGCCACAGGATGGTATCGAGGCGGCCAAGCTTTCCGGCGCGTCTTCCTGGCAGGTGCTGAAAGACATCATCCTGCCGCTGGCCATGCCGGGGCTGATTGCGGGTGCGGCCATCTCCTTCGTATCGGGAGTGGGCAATTTCGGCATTCCCGCCATTCTCGGCATTCCCGCATCCATCTTCACGCTACCGACGTTGATCTACAGCCGCTTTGCCAGCTTCGGCAGCAGCACCTTCGGGGATATCGCCATGCTCTCGGGCATGATCGCCATCATCTCCGTCCTTGGTCTTGCGATACAGGAACGGGCGATGAAGGGGCGCGATTACCGCATCATCGGCCTGTCCGGCAAGGCCGCGACCTTCCAGCTTGGTGGTTGGCGGATGCTGGCGGAGTTGGCGCTCTGGCTCGGCATCTTCTTCATGCTGGTGGCGCCGTTGATGGCACTGGTCGTCAGTTCGCTGGCACCTGCCTATGGTGTGCCGCTTACCCTAAAGACCGCCACGCTGCACGCCTATGAGGAAATTCTGTTCCGGCAGGCGGTGACGCGCACGGCCTTTGCCAACTCGCTGTTTCTCGCCACGGCAACATCGCTTTGTCTCCTGGCGGTGACAATATTGACGGCGTATTTTCTGGTGCGCGGCAAAAGCCGTTTCATGTTCCTGCTGTCGGCACTGGTGGACATTCCCTATGCGCTGCCGGGCGTCGTCATTTCGGTGTCCTATGTTCTGTTGTTTGCCGCGCCCATTCCGCTGCTGGGCGTGACGCTTTACGGCACGCTGTGGATCATTCTGCTCGCCTATTTCTCCTCCTTCTTCGCCGTCAGCTTGAAGCCGATGGTCTCGGCTTTCACGCAATTCGACCCGGCCTTGGAAGAGGCGGCACGTCTGGCAGGGGCCGGGTTCTGGCGGCGGATGTTCGATATCATTCTGCCGCTGGTCGGGCCTGCGGCAGGGGCTTCGGTTATTCTCGTGTTCCTCATTGCCTGCAACGAGCTGACGGTGTCGGCGCTGCTGTGGTCCGCAGGCACGCAGACGCTGGGCGTGGTGATCTATAATCTCGATGACAGCGGCAGTTTCGATCTGGCCTCCGCACTCTCGGTGCTGGTGGTGGCGATGGTGATCGTCCTCATGCTGCTTCTGGAAGTGCTCGGCCGAAAACTGCCGAAGGGAGTTGTGCCTTGGCGAAACTGATCCTCAACCGCCTGTCCAAGAGTTTTGGCGGCGGCAAACCGGCTGTCAACGACGTCTCGATGACCATTCGTGAAGGTGGCTTTCTGGCGCTGCTCGGCCCTTCTGGCTGTGGCAAGACCACTGTCCTACGCATGATTGCCGGTTTCGAGCAGCCGACGGACGGCGCCATTCTGCTGGGTGACCGCGTGCTGGCCGATGCCGGCAGCATGGTGCCGCCGGAGCGGCGCAACATGGCGATGGTGTTCCAATCCTACGCGCTGTGGCCGCATATGACCGTGGCCGACAACGCCGGTTATCCGCTGAAGGTGCGCGGCATTTCCGGTGAGGCCTACAAGCGCAAGGTGGCAGACGCGCTGGCCACCGTGCGGCTGGAAGCCTATGCGGACCGCCGCCCATCCGAGCTTTCCGGCGGGCAAAGGCAGCGCGTGGCACTGGCCCGCTGCCTCGTTACCGAACCTGATGTCGTGCTGCTGGACGAACCGCTCGCCAATCTCGACCGGCATCTGCGCCAGGAAATGGAAGAAACCTTCCGCGAATTCCACGCCACATCAGGCGCAACCATGGTCTATGTCACCCATGACCAGGCCGAAGCCATGGCGCTCGCCACCGATGTCGCTGTGATGTCCGAGGGCAAGCTGTTGCAGATGGCAGCACCGGCGGAACTCTACGCCCGCCCCGAAGGCAGGCTCGTCGGCGGGCTGGTGGGGCAGGGTGCGATACTCTCTCTACCGCTGTCGGAGAATGCGCCAAGGTCTCTGGACTGGAGCCAGTTGCGGCCAATGATGGCAGGTGAAAGCTCGGCGTCACCAAGCGGAGACATTCTGGTGCGCCCGCAGGATGTGATACAGAACGGCGAAGGCATAGGCTGCCGCGTTGCCAACATTCTCTACGAAGGTGAACGCTATGCCCTACGGCTAACGCTGCCGGACGGGCAGGTGCTGCGCGCCTATTCCCGCGAGCCCGCCGCCATCGGCTCGCTCTTCCCCATCGTGATCCGTTCGGCCTGGCGGCTGTAATCCTTGCCGTGACGGGAGAAACGGATAGTCTTAGCTGAGACCAAACCGGGAATGATTCATGTCGCTGCGGCTTGCCACGTTCAACATCGAAAACCTGATGACGCGTTTCGATTATACCGGCTTTCGCAACCAGACGCGGCGTGACCGGGCCATGCAGCTTTTCGATGTGCGCGATGAGGCCACCTATCAGGCGCTGGAAAGCGCGCGCATGCTGGCATCCACCGATGACACGCGCCAGCTTTCGGCTCTCGCCATTGCCGATGCTGACGCAGACATTCTGTGCCTGCAGGAGGTCGATAACATGGCTGCGCTTCAGGCCTTTGAATACGGCTATCTCTACCGCATGGTGGGCAATGGCTACCGTCAGAAATATCTGGTGGAAGGCAATGACAGCCGTGGCATCGATGTCGCCGTCATCATGCGTGAGGAAACGCTGGATGGCGAAAAGATCGAGCTTGTCGAGATCAAAAGCCACGCGACGCTGACCTATCGCGAGCTTGGCCTGTTCACGCCGGAACTGGCGCTGACGAACCGCATCGACGACAAGATTTTCAAACGTGATTGCCTGGAACTCGACCTGCGCATCGGAGGCAAACCCTTCACGCTTTACGTCACGCATCTGAAATCCATGACCAATGCGCGGGAGGCAGGCGATGCCCGGCTTTCCACCATGCCCGTGCGCGAAGCCGAAGTCCGCGCCATCCGCCGCATCATCGAAAACCGTTTTGGGGCAGATAAAACCCGCTCAATGAATTTCGCCATCTGCGGCGACATGAACGATTATCAGGAGCGCGTCACCATCTCCGGCAACCGCCGCACCGGCTACAGCTTCACGCCCGTGAAAGAAGAGCGCAGCGCACTCGATATTCTCAGCAAGGACGGCTTTGCCATAAACCCCATGCTGCGCCGTGACGACATGGACCGCTGGACGCTCTACCACTCCCGCGGCCCGCAGGAACAGCATCTTTGCCAGCTCGACTATATCTGGCTCTCACCGCATCTGGCGGAGATCAACGCCACCAGCACCCCCGAAATCATCCGTGGCGGCCAGCCCTACCGCACGATCTTTCCGCCAGGGCAGGAGGTTGAGCGTTACCCGCGCACGGGTTGGGATAGGCCAAAGGCTTCGGACCATTGCCCGGTGGTGATGACGTTGGATCTGGGGTGACGGGTATCTCAATGAGTGTCAGTAGGTGTTGAGGACTAGCCTCCGCCCTCAAGCGCTGCATACGATGGGTGAGCTGCTCTATACGAAGAACGAGAGCGTGAAGTTCAAAGCAGCCGAGTATCTGGACGGTCTGAACCGTGGATCGCATACGGTTGGCGCTACACAGGCCAACGTGCAGATCAACAATAGCAACACGGTCAGCGTCACCCCAGGTTACGCCATTGATCTGCGCCCCGATGACGCACCACAGATACGGTGCAACTTTCTTCGGAGATGGTGCAATGCCACTAATGCAGTCAACACTTCCTTCTGTTGTCCCTGATTGGGATGTTCCGTTCGATATGGCAACGACGTTTGCCAATCCGCAGACGCTCACGGCAACAGGCTACGTCAACGCCATTCAGGCCAGGTCGATATCGGCGTCGGTCGCTGGATCGGCAAATTGACCCTCGACATCTCGGCCATGAAGGTTTCGGCGGCTGACGAGACATACCGCCTGTTCTTGCTTGGCTCGAACGACGCAGCCTTCGGTAACGGCAACGTTGAAATTCTTGCCTCTCAGGATTTCGCTGCCGCAACTGCTGGCCGGCTGGTGCCGACCGTGGCCCCCGCGTCCGACGCCGTTCCAAGCCCGCGCAAGAGCGCATCACGCTTCATTGTTCCGGTGACGAACCAGCGCGGAATCTACGTATCTCCGGCTCGATCTGGTTGCTGGCGGTACGGCTCCATCAATCTCGCTTGCCGCTTAACTGGCTGCTGGTCCGGAACCTTAACGGGGTCCATTCCAAGTCAGGAGAAAAGTGAATGTATAAAAACGTTTATCACATCGCCAAGCCAGACACGCCGGTCGAAATGTACGAAGTCGATGCGCGCGGCGCTGTTGCAAATTTCCCGAAGGAATATTCGGAACAGCCGTGGTCTGAAGAAGATGCCGAGGCATTTGCTGAAGCGCAGAAGAAGCCATCAGAAAAGCAGGGCGGCGGTGAACCAGTGAATTTCACTGCACCGTTTGAGGCGCGCGAAGGGCAAAGGCTGGTGGGCCGTCTTCGACGCAACCGGCAAACAAGTCGGCGGGTCGATCCGTGAACCTGAAGGCATCTCGTTCAACGGACTGACCGAAGAAGAAAAGCAGGATACGTCGACTCGGAGTCGACAAAAACCTGAAGCCGGAAGTCACTCCATCGCGACCGACTGGCTGAAGAAGAGCCGGGGGCGTGATGCCCTCGTTTTTTTTGTGTCCTGTGCTGTGCTTTGCTGGGGCTGTCTGAAACCGACATTCTCAGGTTCATGGACAATCTCTCGATTATCAATGATGCGCTGCGCCACCGGCAATAATACAGTGAATGTGCCGAACGATGACTCCGATGAGTACATCGTCGCCAACGGTGCTTTTGAGCGGGCGATCCGGTCGCTGACATCCCGCCATAGCTGGCCGTTTGCGACAACAAGCGAGTTGCTGGCTCGCGCACCTGACAGCGAAAACAAGTCCAGACGGTTTTCAAAAAACTGCTTCCGGCTCCTACAAGGCACTCTGCACGGGAAAGAGGTCTACCGGGACGGCTCGTATCTAACTGATTACGAGATCAGATGCTTGCGGGCAACAAGGAACTGAGCGGCAAGACGTTGGCACAGCACTTGAAGGGTTGGACGCCGGGATCACCGCTCTGGTATTCGAAGCTCGCCACTGATCGGCTCATCTTCGACAACATCCAGTCCATGATTGATCCTGATTACCGTTCATCGTTCGCCCGTTATGAGCGCCGGATGAAGAAGAACTTCGGTCAAACGTTCTGGTGGGGGCCGGGAGATAGCGCACCAAAGCGCGGGCCACGCCTGCCGCAATAGCCTGTGCTTTGCAGGCCACGACATTGAATGGGCAATCTCTCGCCAGCTCAATCAATTTTGGTGGCCCCATTCATGTCTACGACCGCACCAGACAAACGAATCACGACATATAGTCCTGTGGTCGCGACCACTGAATTTGCCGCGCTGTTCCCGGTCTTCGACAATGGCGACATCAAGGTTTATGTCGATGGCGAACCGTGCACCAACTTTGCAGTATCCGCAGTCTATGTCGAAGGTGTTTCAAATAACGTCAAAGCGGTATTCGCTGTTGGCGTAACTGGCAAAGTTGAGGTGGTGCGTCATGCCGCCGAACTCGGATTGGGCGCGCTCTAACGGTTCAACGGTTCGGCTTCCTGACGGTACTGCTCTCGACAGCACTGGAACCGTCACTGACGGCGTTCAGGAAGCGATCAATTTCGCATGTGGAAATGGACTGCGCGGATCGGGAAATTCCGATCTTGAAATTATTGGCGGTTCTGAGAAGACCGGCAACTATCAACTAGACGGACAGGCTGTTTTCGATTGTGTCGGCGGAATAGTGTTTCCCGCAATGCAGGGTAAATTCATCAAGATGGGTGCTATTACCTTGAATGTCTCAAGCGGCGCTGCGGCGGGAATCACCTTTGACTCTATGATGATGGTCGATGTCGATATGAGCGCTTCACAGCTCGTATTTGCAGGTTTGGGAAATGCTTTGAAATTCAAGCCTACGGTCGTGCCTCAGATTGATGGCATTGCATTTGGCATCCCGCCCGTCATTACCGACAGCCGCCTCAAACTGGGCCATATAGCTAACGTAAACACCGCTAATACGACCCCCTGATAAGAGTGTGGTGCGGTTTGAGTTGGGCAGCGGCAGCATTCTCAACACCAAGTTTGATTTTCGTGAAGTGCTAGGTTCGCCTACGAGCAGTGGAAAATATTATGGTTTCACTTCTCTCGACCCTGCCGGGGCGTTTGTTTTGCGCGCAACCTTATCGAATGCCCGCATCTGCACAACGTTCAAGTTGGCGTGCAGATTGGCACCACTGCGGCTACAGATGGTAAAGCTTTCGGGAACCGTTGGAGCCTTGGTATGGTCGGTGTTGGGACTGGTGATGCGATTAACACGTTTGGCAGCAATGACGTTTTCGATGTCGATATGAGCGGCTTCGCGAACTCTGCTGTGTTCCAGACCACGGCAAAGGGTAACCAAATTCGCGCTGCGCGTTTGAGCGGTCCTGTGTCGAATCAGGGGGCAAACAGTCGGCTTGATTACAGCGGACCTTTGGTCACATCCGCCATCACCGTGGGTGCTTCACCGTTTGTTTAAGAGAATAAAAATGTCGTAGACGAAGTTATCATTGTTCAAGCTGGAACACTCACAAGCAACACCTTCTTAGCCGCTACCGTGGCTGGATCGTACTATGACAGCGGTGAGGATAGAGCAGTTTCCCACTCAAACCTAGTATGGCAATGCGGGTTGCATATTCGGCAGTTCCAAATATGCGGAAGTTCTCTGTCATCTGACTGGCGACAGGCTGACGTCCAATTTGCCGTCATCTGCGACTATCTACGTTTTACGAAGGCGACCGTCTGCCCATCGCCTTCGTAACGCCTCGGCAGGCTGCTCGACAAACCGGTTGAGAATGTAGGCAGCAACCAAGCACATGAAGACCGCCATGATCATATCTGAGTACATCCCACGGGGCGCGTTCCACCTATAATAAATCAGGCCAACTACAATTCCATGTATGAGATAGAGCGAGTATGAAAGATCGCCTAGTTCACGGTCCCACATTATTACCTTGGACCAAATGCCGAGCCTCGAAGAGCCTTCTATGCGGCGATCTACGTCTTTGGTCAAAGTAAACACGAAGGGTATTGAGGCTGCGAATAGAATGTAAAGTATCCAAAATCTGGGGCGATCAATTGACCAGTCGGTTGGTGATTCCAAGATGACGCCATCTTTCAAAGCGAAGATAGCAAGCCAAGCGATGAAACAGGCTAAAGCCGTTGCACCTATTGCTCTATGGTACTCGCGTGGAGGGAGCATTTTGTGGAGATGGTAACTTGTTGCGCCAAGCATAAACATGCAGAAGTTTCCAGGGAACCAATAGTATCCCCAGATACCTCCTCGCTGTTCAAACACCATGATCAATAAGAAGCGAAATAAGAGGGCCGCTCCGGCAACTATGAATGTTGTGCGGCGAGACACGAGGATAAACGGGGCAACGGCATAAAAGCAGATTTCGGCTGACAAAGACCATGCATGGCCAACTGCCATTTGCATATTATTCAGCCGGGGTGTCGTCCCATTCGTTAAGAGGTTGATCATCCATTGTGGGCCTGCTTGCTCAACCACTACTCTTGTCAGAAATTGATGCCAGTCTTGCCCTACTATTAGTAGGTTTGGAAACATCAAAAGGACCTGTTTCAACATGGACCCCTCTGTATGCAAGGTAAAAGGGTTGGGGCCGTCCGTGCCGATAAACCAGACGACCATGAAAGCCAAGGTGGCCCAATAGGCTGGGAAAAGCCGCCACAGGCGCGATACATAGAAAGTTGTTACCCAGCTCGGTTTCTTTCCGATTGTGTACTTTTCGTTGATGATGACGGCCATCAGGAAGCCGGAGATCATGAAGAACAGAACGACCGCTACGAGACCATTTATCATGCGGAATGGTGTTCCGGGTATGTGAAAGAGCACTACTGACAACGCCAAAAGCAATCGAACTATACCCATCCCAAATCCCCTTTACTCGGATTGCAGATTGCTGACGTCATCGGTTGTGTCAACTCAAGATAGATACGGCTGTTGCGACAGGCTTATTTTTTTCTATGCTTTGCGGCGGATCAAACAAAAAACGAATATGGCGGCATCAAATCGAGCGATGCCGGATGTCCGACCGTTTCACCACATGTCATGCGATTACTTCCAAATGGGAAGGCGGTTGGAGCGATCACAAAGCTGATCCCGGGGGCAAGACTATGTATGGGATAACTGAGGCCGTGTATCATGCGTGGTTGACAGCGCGCGGTATTAAGCTGAAGCCGGTGCGCAATATTTTAGTTTCCGAGGCGGGGATCATATACCGGGAGCAATATTGGAACCCAACCGCTGTCAATTCAATCTGTTCCCTGGCGTCGATCTCGCGGTCTACGACGCTTCGGTCAACTCCGGTGGGTCGCGTGGACTGAAATGGTTGAAAGCTTCCGCTGGCAGCAACGATCACAGTGAAACCGTCAAGCGCATTTACCGTGCGCGTCTATCGTTCATGCAGTCCCTCGCGATCTGGAAGTCCTTTGGCAAGGGCTGGGGTCGCCGTGTTGCTGACAGCGAAGCGAAGGGCGTTGCGATGGCTCTCGCAGCCATGGGCGTTACTGAGGTCGCGATTAAGACGAAGGCCCGCACTGGATCCGTGGCAGCACAAAAGCAGGCCAGCACGGCGGCAAAGACTGCGACCGGCGCGGCCACTACATCCGTTGCCACTGGCAGCGCTCCGGTGGTGGAACCAACCGCAATGGCGGACACCACAACACTGTGGGTGCTGGGTGCTTGGCCGCTCTCGTCCTGACGGTCTTACTCATCGCCAAGAAGCGTGCCGCTGACAGCCGCGCCGCAGCCTATGCCGAGGTGGCAGCATGAGCGCCCTTGTATCTGTCCTGATCGGTGCCGCGATCCGCGTCGGCGCTGACACCGTGAAAGCCATCCTTGAAAAGCAAGTTGGCGGTGTCGTCGGTGAGTTGGGCGGTACTGTCATCGATGCGATCGCAGCGCAGGCCGGGATTACACCAGAAGCATTGCCGAACCTGCCCCCGGCTGAACTTGACGCTGCAATTGCCAAGGTCGAGCAGCAAACGCCCGAACTTCTGGCATTTGTTGAGCAGCAGAAAGAAACCAACCGTTTGATGCTGGCCGAGATGAATAAGGACACATCATTCGGCTGGCTGTGGCGTCCTGCAGGGATGTGGCTGATGCTGGCATGGAACGATGATAAACACCACAGTTGCAGTGATCGGGTTCGCCTCTCTGTTCTGGGTTTGGGGTGCCGACGCGGAAAAGCGTGAAGCTGCTGACCGTGAAAACGCCAATAACATTCTGCGTGTCGAGCGCGAAACGACGAGCAAGATAGACCGAGTTGAGCGCGACCAATCCATCAAGTGGACTGCTCATGAAGAGCTTCACAAAAACCGTTTGGCGGATGTGAAGGGTGTCGAAGCACGTAGCGATGAGCGGATGAAGTCTACTGAAACGGATATCCGCAAACTCGCGTCCGATGTTTCAAGCCTCACTTATCGAATGACGACAAGTGAGCAGGCCATGTCTGGTGTGTCGCAGCTACTGAAAGACATTCAAAAGAATACGACAGAACTGTCGGGCGACATGCGGGAGTTCAAGGTGATCTTGCAACGGATGGAAAAGGGACAGACAAAATAAGCAAGCTCCCCGACCTCACAAACGAGATCACCGACATTGTTGACAACGACTGGCTCTATGTGTGGGATGCCAGCACGCTTGGGAACCCTGATGCGAAGGCTTCCGGGGAAACGGCTCGTAAAGCGATGCCCGATCTGTCAGCGGCCACGGCGGTAACGCTGGCTGACAATGACCGCATTCCGGTATGGGATGTCTCCGACCCTGTAAACCCGCGCAAATATGCTACGCCTACTTCACTGCGATCAGCCGGGGTCAAGGTCACAAACCAGTTCCGTTATGATGGCGTCATTACTATCCCCGCGCTTGCTGCTTCTGCTGGAGATGTCGCTACAATAGCCGTCGCCGGTGCCGCGTCAGGCGATCATCTGGTCTTCAATCCCAAAGATGCATTACCAGCGAATCTCGGAATCACAGCCGTTCGCGTGTCGAATGCTGATACCGTGCAAGTGTGCTTCCGAAACTTTGGTGGGTCTGCTTTTGTTTCCGCGCCTTTGAACTGCGTGGCGCTGGTGATCAGGTCGGCAGCACCATAAAAGCGCTCCGCAAAATCACTTGGGGAACGCCATCGGAACGTGTGGAACGTTGACCGTGAAAATTCAGACCTAAGTGATTGAAAATACTGGTGCCCCCGACAAGGTTCGAACTCGTGACCCCCTGATTACAAATCAGGTGCTCTACCAACTGAGCTACAAGGGCAATCCAGTGGGGGTGGAATTATCAGATTCTCTGGTCGTGTAAAGTGGAAATTTGGAGGGTGGTGCGAAATTTTGTGAATTTTGGTGTGGGTCAGGGAGAGCTAGGCGTTTAGGCAGTAGAGCTTGTGGACGATGGTCCAGTTGCGGTCGCGCTCCAGAAGCGAGAGATATTCGGAAAAGCCGGAGCCACCGAAGCGTGTCGTGAGTTTGACGGAGGCGGTGTCGTCGGTTTTGTCTATGCCGAGGATTTCGAATTCGGACTGCTGTTCCTGAAGGCCCTGGTCGGAAGAGCGGATATGGTGAATGAAGTCTTCCAGTGACAGCCACTCGGTCGCACCCTCGTAATTTCCAACGATGCTGGCGCGGGGATCGAAGACCTCGCGCAAGAGGCCGGCATCGGCATAGGCCATAGCCTGTACATAATCGTTCACCGTTTGGGTAATCGTTTCAGCCATGGTGATCCTCCCTCCAGCAGTCGCCTCTAATGTACACCGCTTTCTGCTGCTGCGCTATAATCCGAAAGGCATGCTTTCCGGGACTGTCACGCGATGCGAACCCGGCGGCTATGAGGTGTTTTTCGGGGGATGACGAGCGTCACCCTGCTGGCAAAATGCTGCCTTGCCATGTGCTGGCCAAATTTGCGGGCAATTGCCTATCGGGGCGGATGGGTGCGGATGGCTATTGCTGTTTTGCGTTCAAAACCGCAACGGAGGGGTGCCTTGGGCGGACAAAATTGCGTATGATCCCGCTGCAGCCGTTTTCGCTTGATATGGGCGAGGGCTGTTTTCGAGAATGCGAGTGCAGGTGTTTCGGTGATCGATCCTTATGTTTTGCTGGGTGTTGAGCGCGATGCCGATGAGGCAACGATCAAGGCTGCCTATCGCAAGGTGGCCAAGAGCGCCCATCCTGACAGTGGCGGCGATGCCGAGCAGTTCGCCAGGCTGCAACTGGCCTACGACCTGTTGAAAGACCCGGTCAGACGCCGTGTGTTCGACGACACGGGCTATGATCCGCAACTGGCAGATGCCAAGGACCTCAAAGGCTTGCTGATGCTGGAGACACTCGTCAATGAGTTCATTCTGGACGAGCGCGAGCCCGGCAGCTTCGATCCAGTGGCGGCCATGCGTCGCAAGCTGACGGATGATATTCTCAAAAGCCGCTTTCATATTCTCGAGTTGGAGCGCCACCGCGCCCGCGTGCGCAAACACATGGATCGAATCGGTCGCAAGCCGGAGACGGATGTGTTGGGCTCTATGCTGCGGGCGCGCAGCCAGTCCATCGCCGATGCCATTCGCAATGCAGAGACGCAGATCGAGGTTATCGAGCAGGCCTATACGATGCTGGAAGGATATTCCTACGAACTCGAGATCGCTATTCTAGCAGAGCCTGTCTTGAAGGGTGAGGCGGCGGAATAGGCGTTGGCCTCAAGGCCCGTTGACCAGCGTCAGAATGAGCTGGTGCACGGCACCGCCATTCGATAGCTCGTCCCTGTCGAAATCGCGCCCACGCTGGCGTTGCTCGTTGGAAAGCTCTCCCAGCTTCTGTTGCAGAACGGCCCGCACCTTCTGGCACTTGGGATCATCTTCGGCGCGCAGGCCGACGCTATAGGCTTCGATCTTTTTTACCATGTCGAGAATATGCTCGCCGTGCACACGCTCGTGTTTTTCCACGCCTGAGATGAAGCGCTGCCAGCTTGCTGAAACGTCTGGCGGAAGTTTCGCCGGTGCCTTTGGCCATGTGTAGATGATTGTGAGGTTCGGTCGCGCTGTCGCCAGCACGCAGGCACCGTCAGGCTGCGGCCGATAATCTCGCCGCCATGTGAGTTTGAACGTCGTATGGGCGACAGCCTGAACACCGGCCTGCGGCCCCCGCTCGCCGATGGAGCGGTAAAGCTCTATGCCGGAATTGCCTGAAATGGTGTAGGTCTTGATCTGCTCGGCGGGCTTCCAGCCGCCTTGTTGCGCCTGTGCAGCCATCGTTCCCGCGATCACGATAGCGCCGGTCAGAAGGGCCGTCATTCGTCTGTTTTGCACGCGGTTTTCCTGCTGTTCATGCTTTGAAAAATCGATCCGGAACGCACGGCTTCATCCGGCGTTTTCGGGCTCGTAGAGTTCCCAACCTCGTGGTGTCAGGTGTTCCTGCGGATGGTAGCGAACCTTGTAACCCATTTTCTCGGACCCGTTGACCCAGTAGCCCAGATAGACATGTGGCAGGCCAAGAGAGCGGGTGCGGGCGATGTGATCGAGAATGAGGAAGGTTCCCAGCGAGCGCTTTTCAAGATCCGGGTTGAAGAAGGAATAGACCATGGACAGTCCATCGCTCATCGTGTCGGTCAACGCGACGGCGATCAGTTCACCGCGCTTGGTCTCGTCTATGCCGGACCCCGGTTCACGCTTGCGATATTCGATGATGCGAGTGTTGACATGCGTGTCCTCCACCATGACAGCATAATCCAGCGCCGACATGTCCGACATGCCGCCGGATTGATGGCGGTGGTCGAGATAGCGGCGAAAGAGTGAGAACTGCTCGGTGGACGGTTCGGCCGGATGAACGGTCGCCACCAGATCATTGTTGTGGCTGAGCACCCTTCGCATGGATCTGGTCGGGACGAAACGATCGGCAAGAATACGAACCGAGATACAGGCGCGGCAGGTCTCACAGGCTGGCCGATAGGCAATGTTCTGCGAGCGACGAAAGCCACCCTGTGTCAGAAGGTCGTTCATCTCCGCAGCACGCGGGCCAACCAGATGGGTAAAGACCTTCCGCTCCAGCTGGCCGGGCAAATAAGGACAGGTCGCGGGTGCTGTCAGGTAAAATTGTGGAGAAGGCGTCGTCTGCGTGTTCATCGAACCCTGATCGCTCCCTTCACCGGTCAAGCCTTGTCACCAGAATGGCAAAAAGACGCAAAACGTCAACTGGCAGATATGGGCTGCACGTCAAATTGAGGCAGCCCGCGTCGCTTTGTCGGCTCTCAAGTGGTTCGAACGATGACGGTCCCCAAAAGAAAGTCATGGAGTAGGCGCGAGCGCTCGGTAAACAGGCCCACCAGAAGGATGAGGGGTGTCAGGACCGAGTTGAAAATCCAGAACAACGCTATGTGAACGGCCGAAAGCAGAAAGTCGATTCGGCGTCCGTCCGTGCGAGCCATGACGATACCGGCTGCGCGCATGCCGGGGGTGGCCTGCGCAGAACTGCCCAGCGTCATGCCAAAGTAGAGAATTGCGACGATGAAGATCATCGCAGGGAAAAGCACAAAGCCCAGACCCAACGTCAATATGCCCAGAAAGAAGATGATGACGGCGGCAGGAATGCAGAGCAGCGCCACGATCACATAGTCGATGATGAAGGCAAACATCCGGCGGCTCAGCACGCCGCTATAGGCGCGCCAGTCTTCTGTCGGTACATAGGTCGTGTTGGGGTCGAGTGTCATCGACGGTTTCTCCTGTTCGGAAAATTATATGGTATGGAAACCGCCGAATGCAATGATCTGCCCGTTCAACCCTTGGCGAGTTTTTTGGCAGCCTCGATGGCGAAATAGGTCAGGATGCCGTCGCATCCTGCGCGCTTGAAGCACAGCAGTGTTTCCATCATCACCCGGTCTCCGTCGATCCAGCCATTCATCGCTGCGGCCTTGATCTGCGTGTACTCGCCGGACACCTGATAGGCAAAAGTCGGGAGACTGAACGCTTCTTTCAGGCGCCAACAGATATCGAGATAGGGCAGGCCGGGCTTGACCATCAGCATGTCCGCGCCTTCTTCCACGTCCAGTGCGGCATCGCGCATGGCCTCCATGCCGTTGGCGGGGTTGATGTAATAGCTGTTCTTGTCACCCTTAAGCAGGCCGCTGGTACAGATCGCCTCGCGGTAGGGGCCATAAAAGCCGGAGGAAAACTTGGTGGCATAAGCCATGATGCCGACATTCTGGTGCCCTGCAGCGTCCAGTCCGCGACGAATGGCGCCGATGCGCCCATCCATCATCTCTGATGGTGAAATGATATCGGCACCGGCATCTGCCTGCATAATCGCGGCCTTGACGACCTGATCCACGGTTTCGTCGTTGACGATATCGTCGCCGCGCAAAATGCCGTCATGGCCGTGGCTGGTGAAGGGGTCCAGCGCGACATCGGTGATGACGCCGATGTTGCCAACCGACCTTTTGATGGCAGCGGTGGCCTGATTGATGAGGTTGTTGGCCTCCAGCGACTGCGATCCGGTTTCGTCGCGCAGGTCCATCTCGATATTGGGGAAGGTCGCGATGGCGGGAATGCCGAGATCAGCCGCTTCCCTCGCCGCTTCCACGAACCGGTCCACGCTCATGCGGTTCACGCCCGGCATGGCCGGAATGGGCTCGATGATATTGGTGCCAGGCACGATGAACACGGGCCAAATCAGGTCATCCACCGTCAACTGGTTCTCGCGCACCAAACGTCGCGTCCAGTCTGCCTTGCGATTTCTGCGCATGCGGCGGTGGCCGGTAATGTGATCCACCAGATGTGTCTTGTCGTTCATCATTATGTCCTTCCATATCCGGTAATGTCAGCGCGTATGAGGCGCGGCATGGCCGTTTTTAGACGCCGCTGCATTCTCTTCCTCATTCCTGTGCTTGTCACAGGAATCCAGCCAGCCCAAGTCTTTGGGCTGAAAAGACTCCCTCCGCCGCGCAGACGCGCGGCAACTGGATTCCTGTGACAAGCACAGGAATGAGGGCGGAGAGCAACAGCAACGTCTGAAAACGGCCCTTGTCATGTATTTTGCTGCCCATAACACAATGTAAGGCACATGCGAATGCGGCAGATCGTTGCGGGGCTTTGACAGTTGCAGTGCCGCAGCGCAATATCTGCTGGTCGCATCCCCAACAGGTCAGTATCTTCGCGCCATGGAACCTGATTCTCTGCCTCATCCCAAAATGCCGTTTGCGGAAATCCTCTACCTCACTTTCCTGAGGTTGGTGGCCTTGTCCTGTTTCTGGTTCGGGCTGCAATATTGGGCGATGCTGACCGGCTACTCGCTGAACGGGCAGGCGCGCTTCGATATGCTCAACATGCCATGGCGCGTGGCTGGCACCAGCCTTGCCGTCATTTTCCCCGTGGCAGCGCTTGGGCTGTGGCTCGGCGCCTCCTGGGGTGCTGTCATGTGGGTCATCGGTGCCGGAACCCAGATCGCCATGTATAAGGTCTGGCCGAATATCTACGGAAACAACACCATGGTACCGGTCATGCACGGCATCGTATCAACCGTTTATATACTATTCCAGGTCGCTTTTTGGCTGGATGCCCGCCAAAACGACGAGCGCTCAAGAATTGATTTACCATAAAATTAAAGCAATTCAGCCCGAATTTTTCCCGATTTTTACCCCTAAGTCATTGAAAAATATTAGCTGATTGTGGCGCGATTTGGATTTGGTACAAGCTTCATCAAAAGCGGAACATGCAAGTAACCATTCATTAATCGTGCATTTTAAGTAGAATTTTATGCGCATTGCTTAGATTTCCTCTCAAGGCGGGAAACAAATCAAACACCGCCAAACAAAACAGTGAGGCAGTCATGATCAATAGCAAAGCAAAGCCACAGGCCATCGTTTCCGACGCTCAGGACGAAACCATCCGCTCTCTCTATATGGAATCTCTCCACCTGGTCGAGCGTCTCCACCGCCGCCTTCTCGATGTCATCAAGGACGAGTTCGACCGTCAGGGTCGCGATGATGTCAACGCAGTTCAGGCGCTTCTGCTTTTCAACATCGGCACTTCAGAACTGACCGCCGGCGAGCTGCGCTCGCGTGGCTACTACCTCGGCTCCAACGTGTCCTACAACGTCAAGAAGCTGGTAGACCTCGGCTTCATCAACCACCAGCGCTCCCGCATCGACCGCCGCTCGGTTCGCATCAGCCTGACCGAAAAGGGCCAGGACATCGCAGAAACCGTAGCAGGCCTCTATGAGCGCCACATCGGCTCCATCGAAAAGGTCGGCGGCATCGGCACCGGCGAATTCGCAGAAATGAACAAGATGCTCCAGCGTCTGGACCGTTTCTGGAACGACAGCATCGCTTACCGCCTGTAATCACTTATCGGACTGTTTCTGCTTCGTTATTATCAGTCACTTAATTGCACACAGATGCGCAACGGGGCACTAGATTGCACTCCGTTGCGCTTGTTTGCGTTGCAGTTCCGTGCCATGATCTGCGCTTCGTTTCCGCCAGTCTTAGAATTGAATTTCATCGTGCATCCCGGTAGAAGTCGGGCCTTAGATCGTCTTCTCAGGCGCTTCAGGTTTCTTTTGTTCTGAGAGAACTGGTAAGTGGTTTTGCTCCGGATTTTTATATTCGACCTGCTGGCCCGACATCGCCTCGCGCGCGAGAAACTCTTTCAGCAGCATAACGAATTTCTTTCCGAAGTCCGTTAGTCTGTAAACCTCGGAGCTGGAGGGTTGGTTGTGCGAGTACGAAACCCTAGTGTGCTTTTCGATGAGATTTCCTACCAAGAATTCGAGCATAATCTGATCGATTACGTCGCCTACCGCATCATCTGTTTTGTTGGCTCCCAGAAGCACGTCCTGAAATTCATATCGGCATGAGTAGATGTAGATTTCAGCTGTAAAATGCGTGACGGCCTTCATGAAGAAGTCGAGCAGCGTCATCTCAATCGCGAGAGGGTTTGGCGGATTAAAATAGTCTGCGGTATTGGTCTTACGATACTCGGTAATAAGCCATCGAACATCTGCGGGGATTGAAAGTTTTTGGTCAACCTCTGATAGGGTCTCGACTTGCGCTTGGAGCAAACGCTTCTCCTCAGAAAGCCGTGTAAGTTCCTCCAATACGTTTGCTGACGGAACTACGTCAGCTCGGACCCATCCCGTTCTGGGCTTCTGGCGCATTAATTCATTCAACGCTACGCTGACTCGTCCCCCAAGCTCATCCGCATTCCTCCAGAATTTCACCAGCTTCTGTTGGCAGAGATTCCGAAAGTTTTCGACCTTATCTCGTTTATCGAACTCAACTTTGTTAGATGGCCATGATTGACGCGATGTTGGGTCTAATAAAAATCCTGCGACCGGCACGCCACTTGCCACAGCGTACTCGTATTCCATCTGCGTATAGCTTTTGCCTTTATCTTCTGAGCCATAGCGCTCTCCAACAATAACAACATAGTAATCGCTCTCATCGATGCGGCGTTTGATGTAATCCCATTGGGTGTCGTCGCTTGCCTGAAACGCTTCCATGCCTACAGGGATGTGGCCGATATTCAAGATAGCCTCGATTGCGGCGCGACGTTCATCCTGAAGATCGATGAAGGTCGAACTGACGAATACCTGATATTTTACGTCCATTGATGCACCGCGCGTGGAAGTTGTTGCCAACAATTACCGGACGGGTGATGATTCTTGCAAGCTTCAAGCAAAGCCGGGATGTGGGGGCACATCCGGCTTGTTGCATTTTTGTGCGCCGCACTCGCAAAATCACTTGGCCACACAGCTTCGTGAGATGCCTTCAGGTGACACGAATTGGCCATATTGGTATGGGACCGCCACAAGCGAAGGAGCCGGCGGTTTCTCCTGTGTTCGCGTCATGCGTCATCCATAGTTCGCATCGAGTCAGTCCTGCCGGCAGGCGCGTCTATACGTGTTTGTTAACGATGTTGTTTTAGGCATTGTTTAAGATGCCTGATAAAGTGGCTGGTAGGTAAAATGACAAAGAAAATCGTCCCAGAAGTGATTTCACGGCGCGCGATGTTGCGCTCTGCCGTTTCCCTCGGTGCCGTGGCTCTTGCCGCGCCCGCATTTGCGCAGGATGCGTTCAACGATCTGATTGGATCGTCGCGTCGCGGTAACTGGGACGATCAGTTCGATGCCAACTCGTCGCGCGCCGCTGTCGGTGTTGCGTCAAACACGCCGGTTCTCAGCCCGGAATCGCCAGCCTTCGTTCAGCAGGCGATGATGCAGTATCAGCAAATCGTTTCCAACGGTGGCTGGCCGGATGTTCCTCCAAGCCAGCAGCGCCTCCAGATCGGCGTTAGCGATCCATCCGTGCAGGCCCTGCGCCAGCGTCTGATGATCTCCGGCGACCTGCCGCGTGAAGCAGGCATTTCCAGCGCATTCGATTCCTATGTCGATGGTGCCCTGAAACGCTTCCAGGCGCGTCACGGCCTTCCGGCAGATGGCGTTATCGGCGAATTTACGCTGAAGGCGCTGAACGTTCCGGCGCAGGTTCGCCTTGGACAGCTTCAGACCAATCTCGTTCGTATCAACACCATGTCGGGCGATCTCGGTCCGCGCCATGTGATGGTGAACATCCCGGCGGCGTCCATCGAAGCCGTCGAGAACAACCGCGTCGTGCTGCGCAATACGGCGATCGTCGGCAAGGATACACGTCCGACCCACATCATCAACTCCAAGATTTACGAGATTATTCTCAACCCTTACTGGACGGCGCCGCGTTCGATTGTTGAAAAGGACATCGTGCCTTTGATGCAGAAGGATCCGACCTATCTGGAGCGCAACAACATCCGTCTTCTGGATGGCCGTGGTCAGGAAGTGTCGCCGACGACCATCGACTGGAATGCGCCCAAGGCTCCAAACCTCATGTTCCGTCAGGATCCCGGCAAGAACAACGCCATGTCCTCGACCAAGATCAACTTCCACAATCCGAACAACGAATACATGCACGATACGCCGCAGCAGGGCCTGTTCAACAAGCTGATGCGCTTTGAGTCGTCCGGCTGTGTCCGTGTGCAGAACGTTCGCGACCTGACATCGTGGATGCTGCGTGACACGCCTGGCTGGTCTCGTCAGGAAATCGAGCGCGTCATCGCCACCCGCGTCAACACGCCGATCAAGCTGGCGCAGGAAATTCCGGTGTATTTTGTTTACATCACGGCCTGGTCCACACGCGATGGCGTAGTGCAGTTCCGCGACGACATCTACAGCAAGGACGGCAATGCCGAACTGGCGCTCAATACGACGAATACGCAGGAACAGCCTTCCGGCTCGATCGACGACGATCTCATTCCCCGTAACTGATCCGTCCTTCTGAATAGTCAAAAAGCCGCGTTTTCAAAGCGCGGCTTTTGTTTTTGGCGAAACGGCGACGCGAAAAATAGAATTTTTCTGCCGAAGTCGCAGTTTGACGGGCAAATCTCGCAGGCTGTCTTGCTCTTGAAAGGGCAGGGCGTTAAGACGCCATCGCATTACTGTTTCAGGAGCTTTCATCATGACGAATACAGATGCCTTCTTCTCCAGTCCGCTCGCCGACGTCGATCCAGATATCTTTGGCGCGATCGAGAAGGAGCTCGGTCGTCAGCGCCACGAGATCGAACTGATCGCCTCGGAAAACATCGTGTCCCGCGCCGTGCTCGAAGCGCAGGGTTCAATCATGACCAACAAATATGCCGAGGGTTATCCGGGCAAGCGCTATTACGGCGGATGTCAGTTCGTGGATATTGCCGAAGAGCTGGCCATCGAACGCGCCAAGAAGCTGTTCGGCGTCAACTTCGCCAACGTTCAGCCGAACTCCGGTAGCCAGATGAACCAGGCCGTATTCCTCGCGCTGCTTCAGCCGGGCGATACCTTTATGGGCCTCGACCTGAACTCGGGTGGTCACCTGACACACGGTTCACCGGTCAACATGTCTGGCAAGTGGTTCAACGTCGTGTCCTACGGCGTTCGCGAAGGCGACAACCTGCTTGACATGGACGAAGTCGAGCGCAAGGCCAAGGAAACCAAACCGAAGCTCATTCTGGCTGGCGGCACGGCTTACTCCCGTATCTGGGACTGGAAGCGTTTCCGCGAGATTGCCGATGAAGTCGGCGCTTACCTGATGGTCGACATGGCGCATATCGCCGGTCTCGTTGCCGGTGGCCAGCATCCGTCACCATTCCCGCATTGCCATGTTGCCACCACAACCACGCACAAGTCGCTTCGCGGCCCGCGCGGCGGCATGATCCTGACCAATGACGAGGATCTGGCTAAGAAGTTCAACTCGGCTGTGTTCCCAGGCTTGCAGGGCGGCCCGCTGATGCACGTCATCGCCGCCAAGGCCGTGGCCTTCGGTGAAGCGCTGAAGCCTGAGTTCAAGGATTACGCCGCACAGGTCGTCAAGAACGCCAAGGCTCTGGCCGAAACGCTGGTCGATGGCGGTCTCGATGTCGTGTCCGGCGGCACCGACAACCACCTGATGCTGGTCGATCTTCGCAAGAAAAACGCCACCGGCAAGCGTGCGGAAGCAGCACTCGGTCGCGCCTACATCACCTGCAACAAGAACGGCATTCCGTTCGACCCTGAAAAGCCATTCGTCACCTCCGGCGTTCGTCTCGGCACGCCGGCTGGTACGACACGCGGCTTCAAAGAAGCGGAATTCCGCGAAATCGGCAAGCTCATCGTTGAGACGCTTGACGGCCTCAAGGCTGCCAATTCGGATGAAGGCAATGCCGGTGTCGAAGCTGCGGTTCGTGAAAAGGTCGTCGCGCTGACGGACCGTTTCCCGATGTACCCGTACCTCTAAGGAAGGATCGCAGATGCGCTGCCCTTTTTGCGGCTCGGAAGATACGCAGGTCAAGGACTCGCGTCCGGCGGAGGATAACACCTCCATCCGCCGGCGGCGCATCTGCCCGGATTGCGGCGGTCGCTTCACGACCTATGAGCGCGTGCAGTTGCGCGAGCTGATGGTGATCAAAAAAAGTGGCCGCAAGCTGCCTTTCGATCGCGAAAAGCTGGTGCGGTCCTTCGAAATCGCACTACGCAAGCGCCCGGTGGACCGTGACCGCATAGAGCGGGCGGTGTCCGGCATTGCACGTCGTCTGGAAAGCTCCGGCGAGACGGAAATTCCATCGGAAGAAATCGGTTTGCAGGTGCTGGAGGCGCTGAAGGGTCTGGATGATGTGGCCTTCGTACGCTACGCCTCGGTCTACCGCGATTTCAGCCATGCCGAAGATTTCGAGAACGTGATCGCCGAGATCAACGCCAAGATTGCGCGTGATACGGACGCTGGAGCATAAAACCGTGACGACCCGCGCCGATGATGAACGGTTCATGGCACGGGCAATCGAGATTTCCCGCCGCCATACAGGCCTCACCGATACCAACCCCTCCGTTGGCTGCGTTCTCGTCAAACATGGCGAGATCATCGCCGAAGCCGTGACCGCGATTGGCGGGCGTCCGCATGCGGAGCGTCAGGCGTTGGAAATCGCAGGCGAGGCGGCACGGGGCGCGACCGCCTATGTCACGCTCGAACCATGCTCCCATTTCGGCAGAACACCGCCCTGCGCCAACGCGCTGGTGGATTTTGGCGTTACCCGCGTGGTCGTTGCGGTCGATGACCCGGACGAGCGTGTTTCGGGGCGCGGATATCAGATTTTGCGGGATGCGGGTATCGAGGTCGAGACTGGTTTATTGCGCGCGGAGAGCGAGCGTGCGCTGGTTGGATATCTCACGCGGAAGGTGAAGAAACGCTCACATGTGACTTTGAAGCTTGCTGTTTCCGCCGATGGAATGATCGGCCGGGTTGGGCATGGCCAAGTCGCGATCACCGGCCCGGAATCCAGGCAAGCCGTGCATGAATTGCGTGCGCGGTGTGATGCTATTCTGGTTGGGATTGGGACGGCGATTGCCGATGATCCAGAGTTGACGGTGCGGATTGCCGGGCTTGAGCATCGCTCGCCGGTGAGGATTGTACTGGATCGGCGGCTGGAGTTGCCGGTGGGGTCGAAGCTGGTGCGGACGGCTGGGGATGTCGGTGTGGTTGTGGCACGGATAGGGTTGAGCCCGGAGCTACCCCCCTCTGTCCTGCCGGACATCTCCCCCTCAAGGGGAGAGATCGACTCGTGGTTGGCAGGTCGCCCTTATTCGGCGCTCAATACGTCTTTAGCGGATGACGTGGAGGGTGAGATGTCCAGCGAAGCCAGCGCCCAGCCAATCTCCCCACCTGAGGGGGAGATGCCCGGCAGGGCAGAGGGGGGTAGCGCCACCCACAAACGCCAACAGCTCGAAGCCTCGAGCGTCGAAATATTGGAAGCCCCGGACCTCGCCATTCTCCTTACCATTCTCGCAGACCGAGGATTATCGGAACTTCTGGTCGAAGGTGGCGCTCACGTTGCAAAATCCTTTCTTGAAGCCGGGCTTGTTGACCGTATCCTGCTGTTCGAAAGCCCGTTGATTGTCGGGGCAGGCGGGCTTGAAAGCCCTGTGACCCGTGCCGATATCCCACAGGAATTTACCTTTGTCGGCGAAACCGCTTACGGGCCGGATCGCTGTTTTGAATTTGAAAGGCCGCTTTGATGTTTACCGGAATTGTTACCGACGTCGGAACCGTGTCCGAGCTTGAGGCGCTGCCGAAAGGCGTGCGCCTGCGCGTGGCGACCGAGTATGATCCGAAGACCATCGACATCGGAGCATCGATTTCCCATGGCGGCGTGTGTTTGACGGTAACGAAGCTGCCGGAAGAGGGCAGCAATGAGCGCTGGTATGAGGTCGAGGCATGGGAAGAGGCGCTTCGCCTGACCACGATTTCAAGCTGGACCAAGGACACACGTGTCAATCTGGAGCGGGCGCTGAAAATCGGCGATGAGCTGGGCGGTCATATCGTTTCTGGCCATGTGGATGACAAGGCCGAGATCCTGTCGATCGAACCGGAAGGCGAGGCGGTCCGTATTCGTCTTCGCGCGCCGGAGCATCTTGCGAAATTCGTCGCGCCAAAGGGCTCGATTGCGCTGGATGGTACATCGCTCACCGTCAATGCCGTCAACGGCACGGATTTCGACGTGCTGCTCATCCGTCACACGCTCTCCGTTACCACCTGGGGTGACCGGCAGCCGGGGGATTTCGTGAATTTCGAAGTCGATACCATGGCGCGTTATGCCGCTAGGCTGGCTGAGTTTCCGTCCGGGAAAGAATGACGATTTCGCTGCCACTGTAGTTCGTGCGGGCGATCTCTGCAAAACCGAGCTTGCCTGCCAGTTTCAGCGACCGGCCGTTGTCGGGGTGGATGATCGAGGTCATCGGCAGGTCTGGAAAGTTCGCCTTCGCCCACTGGATCAGCGCGGAGACGGCTTCAAAGGCGTAACCCTTGCCGTGGCAGTCGGGAAAAAGAATCCAACCGGTTTCCAATGTGCCTTCTACAGAGGGGGTGACGTCGCGGCGCGCTTCGTGAAAGCCCGCTTCGCCGATAAAACGCCCGGTTTCCTTTTCCTCGATCGCCATGAAGCCGAAGCCTAGATGGTGCCAGTGTCCGGCAGATCGCATCATTTTGGTCCAGCTCTGTTCGCGGGTGGCCGGTGTTCCACTGATGTAACGTACGACATCCGGGTCAGCCCACAGGGCAACGTAGTCTGCGAAATCATTGAGGTGATGTGATCTGAGAAGAAGGCGAGGGGTTTCTATCGTTGGTATGCCTGGCACGCTGTGCTCCTGCGGTCATCGCGCAAAAATAAACACAAACTTCTTGCGATCAAACTGCGAATTTTTGCGATAGTGTTCGCAGGCTCGGAGCTGCCATGCGCGAAAAATGCTTGCTAAAGCACGCAAGCCATGGTTTGACCGCGCCAAAAGCCGGGATGATCCGGCGCAGCTTTTCAGGAAATCCCCATGTCCAAGCCTCATCTTCTCATCGTGGAAGCACGTTTTTATGACGATATGGCCGATGCACTTCTCGACGGCGCAAAATTCGCGCTCGATGAAGCTGGCGCCACCTATGACATCATCACCGTTCCCGGCGCACTGGAAATCCCGCCTGCCATCGCCATGGCGCTGGATGGTGCCGATAATGACGGCACGGAATATGACGGCTTCGTTGCGCTGGGCATGGTCATCCGTGGCGAGACCTATCACTTCGATATCGTGTCCAACGAATCTTCGCGTGCGCTGATGGATTTGGCCGTCAGTGAATCGCTTGCCATCGGCAACGGTATCATGACCGTTGAGAACGAGGATCAGGCATGGGCGCGCGTTCGCCGCTCCGACAAGGACAAGGGCGGCTTTGCAGCCCGTGCAGCGCTGACCATGATCGAACTGAAGAAGAAACTGGGCGGCTGAGAGTATGAGCAACACAGATAACGCTTCCGAGCCACGCCAGCCATCCACCAAGCCCGTCAATCAGCGCGGCGCAGCACGGCTTGCTGCTGTTCAGGCACTCTACCAGATGGATGTCGGCGGCACCGGTGTGATGGAAGTCGTCGCCGAATACGAGGCGCATCGTCTGGGCCAGGAAGTTGACGGGGAGACCTATCTGAAGGCCGACCCTTCATGGTTCCGCTCCATCGTTGCCGGTGTCGTGCGCGACCAGACCAAGATCGATCCTCTCGTGCGCTCTGCTCTTCAGGAAGACTGGCCGCTGTCGCGTCTGGACACGACTGTCCGCGCCATCCTGCGTGCGGGTACCTTCGAAATTCTGGAGCGCAAGGATGTTCCGGTCGCCGTCATCGTGACCGAATATGTCGAAATCGCCCGGGCGTTTTTCGAACATGACGAGCCCAAGCTCGTCAACGCGGTGCTGGATCGCATTGCCAAGCAGGTGCGTGGCGAGGCAAAGCGTTAAGAGACATCCGAGGAAGACATGAGCGCCGTTTCCGTTCCGGGACTTGAACAGCAACTGAACGACGCAAAGCGCAATGTCTTCCTGCTCTCCATGGCGCAGGCCATTATGGGCTCTGCCGGGCCGCTCAGTTTTTCGGTTGGGGCTCTGGCTGGCTATCAGTTGCTGGGCGCCGATAAATCTCTGGCAACGGCACCGCTGACGGGTTTCAACATCGGCGTTGCCTTCGGCGCTATTGCCGTTGCTCTTGCCGCACGCTTTCTGGGCCGCAAGGCGGGGTTCATTCTGGGAGCGCTTCTGTGTTCCACTGGCGGCGCGCTTGCGGCAATCGCTCTGTTTCGCACCGATTTTTGGCTGTTTGCGCTCGGCCTGCTGCTGATCGGCGTCGCCGGTGGGTTTACCCAGAAAATCCGCTTTGCCGCAGCCGACGCGTCACCTTCCTTCTACAAGCCCAAAGCCATTTCATGGATATTGGCCGGCGGCATCATTTCCGCCATTCTGGGGCCGCAACTGGCCATATTCGGAAAGGATTTGCTGGAACCGGTGATGTTTGCGGGTGCTTTCATGGCGCTCGTTCCATTGGGGCTGATTGCGGCTGCGATCTTCTGCTTTCTGACACTGCCAGACCTGAAAGACCACTCGACGACACGCGAGCCTGCGCGCCCCTTGAAAGAGATCGTCCTAACGCACCGTTTCATGACGGGCATGGTTTGCGGTATCGGGACCTATGCACTGATGACCTTCATGATGATCGGCGCGCCGCTGGCCATGGTCATCGGCTGTGGCTTTCCCAGCGAACTGGCAACGCTGGGCATTCAGTGGCACGTGCTGGGCATGTTCGGCCCAAGTTTTTTCACCGGCATGCTGATTTCCCGCTTCGGTGCGGAAAAGGTGGTGGCAGCTGGACTTTTCGTGCTGATGGCCTGCGCCACCGTCGCGCATATGGGCATCGAACTTTGGAATTTCTGGGCAGCTCTCATTCTTCTCGGCATCGGCTGGAACTTCGGTTTCATCGGTGCGACCGCCATCGTATCGTCCAGCTACCGCCCGCATGAGGCCGACAAGGTGCAGGGCTTCCACGATATCATTCTGTTCGGCACGGTGGCGCTATCGTCCTTCACCTCGGGGCAGGTGTTCACGGCATGGGGCTGGTCGGTAATGAACCTCGTGATCTGGCCGGTTGCCGGGACCTGTCTCCTGCTCATTCTTTTCCTTTTGCTAAAGCAAAAGCCGAAAGCGGTCTCCTAAGCGTTTCAATCGACATCTTCGCACTTGACGCGGCGGCTTTCGCCAACGCATCCTTGCCGCGCAAGCCGTTGTTCCTTGGAGGGGAATCGGCGGCTTACCTTGGCGCGGGGCCTTGCTCCCTGCGTCCCGCATGGTTTCGCCCGCCGGGAAGGGAGTGAGCCCGGCACATTGGAGGTAAGTGCGAATGACCGTCATTGCATTGGTAATTTTATGCGGTGTCCTGTCCGTGGTGTACGCGGTCTGGGCAACGAAAAGCGTTCTGGATGCCGATCAAGGCACAGAGCGCATGCGTGAAATAGCAGGTTACATTCGTGAGGGCGCGCAGGCGTATCTCACCCGTCAATACATTACCATCGCAATTGTCGGTGTCATCGTTGCCATAGCGGCCTGGATATTGCTCTCGCCGGAAGCCGCGATCGGTTTCGTCATCGGTGCGGTGCTTTCGGGCGCTGCCGGGTTCGGCGGCATGCATGTGTCGGTTCGTGCCAATCTGCGCACGGCGCAGGCCGCATCCCACAGTCTGGCCGCAGGCCTCGACATCGCCTTCAAGTCCGGTGCCATCACCGGCATGCTGGTGGCGGGTCTCGCGCTGCTGGGTGTGTCCATCTACTATCTCGTGCTGACAGCCGGGCTTGGCCACGCCACCGGCTCGCGTGAGGTGATCGATGCGCTGGTGTCCCTCGGTTTCGGTGCATCTCTGATTTCCATCTTCGCCCGCCTCGGCGGCGGTATCTTCACCAAGGGCGCCGATGTCGGCGGCGATCTGGTCGGCAAGGTGGAAGCGGGCATTCCCGAAGACGATCCACGCAACCCCGCGACCATCGCCGACAATGTCGGTGACAACGTCGGCGATTGCGCCGGCATGGCTGCGGATTTGTTCGAAACCTATGCGGTTTCCGTGGTCGCGACCATGGTCCTTGCCGCCATTTTCTTTGCCGGTGCGCCAATTCTCGAAAGCGCGATGATCTATCCGCTGGCGATCTGCGGTGTGTGCATTCTCACCTCGATTGCCGGGACATTCTTCGTCAAGCTCGGCACCAACAATTCGATCATGGGTGCGCTTTACAAGGGGCTGATCGCAACGGGCGTCTTTTCCGTCGCAGGTCTGGCTGCGGCCACGTCGATCACCATCGGCTGGGGTTCCATCGGCACGGTCGCGGGTAAGGATATCACCGGCACCAACCTTTTCTTCTGCGGTCTTCTCGGCCTGCTGGTCACGGCGTTGATCGTGGTCATCACGGAGTACTATACCGGCACCAACAAGCGTCCGGTCAATTCCATCGCGCAGGCCTCCGTCACCGGGCACGGTACCAATGTCATTCAGGGTCTTGCCGTCTCGCTGGAATCGACTGCACTACCGGCCATCGTCATCGTCGGTGGCATCATCTCGACCTATCAGCTCGCGGGCCTTTTCGGCACCGGCATCGCGGTCACCGCCATGCTGGGTCTGGCGGGCATGATCGTGGCGCTGGATGCCTTCGGTCCGGTAACGGATAACGCGGGCGGTATTGCGGAAATGGCCGGTCTCGATCCCGACGTACGCAAGGCCACCGACGCGCTGGATGCCGTCGGTAACACCACCAAGGCCGTGACGAAGGGATACGCCATCGGCTCGGCGGGTCTTGGTGCGCTGGTGCTGTTTGCCGCCTATTCCAACGACCTGTCCTATTTTGCGGCCAATGGCGACCTCTATCCTTACTTTAAGGATATCGGTGAAATATCCTTCAGCCTTTCAAACCCCTATGTGGTGGCGGGCCTGCTGTTCGGCGGCATGATACCCTATCTCTTCGGTGGCATCGCCATGACGGCGGTGGGCAAGGCGGCAAGCTCCATCGTAGAGGAGGTGCGTCGCCAGTTCCGTGAGAAGCCCGGTATCATGCAGGGTACGGAAAAGCCTGATTACGGCAAGGCCGTGGATTTGCTGACAAAGGCTGCGATCCGGGAAATGATCATCCCTTCGCTGCTGCCGGTTCTGGCGCCGCTCGTGGTCTATTTCGGCGTGCTGCTGATCTCCGGTTCGAAGGCATCCGCCTTTGCTGCCCTGGGTGCATCGCTGCTTGGCGTCATCATCAACGGGCTTTTCGTGGCCATTTCCATGACCTCGGGTGGCGGCGCATGGGACAACGCCAAGAAAAGCTTCGAAGACGGCTTTATCGACAAGGACGGCGTGCGGCACGTCAAGGGATCGGACGCGCACAAGGCCTCGGTGACGGGTGATACGGTGGGTGACCCCTACAAGGATACGGCAGGCCCTGCCGTCAACCCGGCGATCAAGATCACCAATATCGTGGCGCTGTTGCTGCTTGCCGTTCTGGCGCATTAAGCGAACCCGCTGAAACGAAAAGGCCCGCGAGACGAATATCTCGCGGGCCTTTTTGGGTCTGGTGTCGGCTGATTAGAAGCCGCTGCCGTTGTCGCCACTCTGGCCGAGGATGCTCTTTGCGATGCCCGCGCCTGCCGTGCCGCCGGACAGCAGCTGTTGCAGGAAGGTCAGATCCTTGCCGCCCGTTGGCGTCGTGCGCGAAATCGTATCGAAGACCTTGCCGTCCTGAAGCGTATAGTTGGCCTTCTGGGAAACGACGCCGTTCTTGTCGAAATAGATCGCCAGAATGTTCTGTTCCACCAGTTGCGGCTTCATGAAGGCGGCCTTGCGGACACGCTTCTGGGAAATGTAGTAGAACACCTCGTTGCCGAAGGTCGCGGTGGTGGATGGCGTGCCCATGGTCAGCAGCACCTGTTCGCGGCTGGAGCCGACGGGGATGAGCTGGAGGGACTGTTCGTCGGCGACATAACCGTTATGGAAAACGTCGGTGGTGCTGGAGCAGGCCGTCAACAGGCTGGACGCGATGACGATCGCCACGGCAGTCTTGCTCAGAAACTTGGTCTGCGTTCCGGACTTCTGCTTGCTCACCTGCGTTTCCCCGACTGCGATCATGAATGGCACCTTCCGGCATTGCTGACGTGTTGTACCGCTTCTGCACACACGATTATGTCAATCCGGGGACGGAAATCCCCGCTTCACAACGGATTGCAATGGTTCTGTGAAAATGACGCCTCCTCCGGCGCTTCTCTTCGACTGTTTCAGCACGATGATGAACGTGACCTCAACGGCATTGCAATTCTCGGATGCTTCGGTAAACCAGCTTTGGCAATCATGCAACACGGGCAATGGGCGAGACGCGATTTCGTCGATCAATATTCGGAAATTTCGATGGTCTTCGGTCTTTTCAAGAAGAAAAACAACAATCAGGCCATCGTCGATCGGCAATATACCACGTTGACGACGGCGGCACGGCACCCGGATTTCTATTTGCATTTGAATGTGCCCGACACCGTCATGGGTCGCTTCGAGCTTCTGGCCATCGTGATGATTCTCTATTTCAGGCGTACCAAGTCTTCTGCAACGAGCGGACAGGAGATCGCGCAGGAGATCATCGATGCGTTTTTTCAGGACCTCGATCACTCCATGCGGGAGCTCGGTATCGGTGATCAGGGCGTACCCAAGCGGATGAAGAAATTTGCGGGCATGTTTTTCGGTCGACTGGAATCCTATGCGGCAGCGCTTGATAACGCAGACGCTGAGGCCCTTGCAGCGGCCCTGACACGCAATATATACCCCCAGGCAGAAGTGCCGGCGCCGGATATGCGCGGCCTTGCCAACTGGATGATGACGGCGTCCGACGTCCTATCTGCTCAGTCCGAAGAGCTGATTGCGACAGGTCAGGTCACGCTGCCCGCCCCAGAGTTTGAGAGGTTCCAATGAATTCGCACCATGCGGCCAATGACGACGTTCCTTTTTCCTATCCGGTCAAGGTAGGTCATATTTCCGCCAATCCCGTCAGGATTGGTCTGTCCGCGAACGCCGACGAACTGAAGGCGCTTGCGAAATTGTGGGATGTTGTTTCCGTCGAGTATCTGAAAAGCCAATTGCAGGTCACGCGCTGGAAAAGGGATGGCATCAAGATCACGGGCGATGTGCAGGCCGGGTTGACCCAGTCCTGCGTGGTGACTCTGGAGCCGGTTTCCAGTGTCGTCGACGAGACGTTCGAGCATGTCTTCGTGCCCGAAGGATCGAAGCTTGCCCGTATGATGACCAACGAGCAGGGCGAGATCGTGCTCGATCCCGATGGTCCCGATACGCCTGATCAGTTCAGCGGCGATACGATCGATGTCGGCGCGGTTGTCGCGGAATTTGCGGCGCTCGCCATCGATCCATACCCGCGCAAACCGGATGTCGATTTTGCCGGATACGGCGAAGCAAAGGCCGGGGAAGACAAAAAACCATCGCCATTTGCGGTGTTGAAAGATTGGAAAAAGGACTGAATGCGGTCGGTCGCGGCCAAGAATTCAGTTGTAAGCGGTCGCGGAAACGGTATTTTCGCGCAGAATTTCGCCGCAGGGCGGTAAAAAGGATCAGGGACGAGTGATCAGAATAGCAATTGACGTCATGGGCGGGGACTTTGGCCCTGATGTTGCCATTCCCGGTGCTGCCAAGGCGCTGGAACGGCATAACGATGTGACTTTCCTGCTCTACGGGCAGAAGAGCAAGTGCGACCCTATTCTGGCGCAATTTCCGAAACTGCGGGAAAAAGCGACGTTTTTTGACTGCGAAGTCTCTGTCGCCATGGATGAGAAGCCCAGCCAGGCGCTTCGCCGTGGCCGCTATGTTTCAAGCATGTGGCGCGCCATCGAAGCCGTAAAGCTGGGCGAGGCGGATGTCGCCGTTTCCGCAGGTAATACCGGCGCTTTGATGGCGATGGCGAAGTTCTGCCTGCGCACCATGGCACGGGTGGAGCGTCCGGCGATTGCAGGCATCTGGCCAACGCTGAAGGGTGAGAGCATTGTTCTCGATATCGGCGCCACCATCGGTGCCGATTCCCAGCAGTTGCTGGACTTCGCGATCATGGGCAGTGCCATGGCCCGGGCGCTTTTCGACATTGACCGCCCAAGCGTCGGTTTGCTCAATGTGGGCGTTGAAGAAGTGAAGGGCCAGGAAGAGGTTCGCGAGGCGGGTCGCCTCATTCGCGAAGCCGATCTCGGCACCATCGATTATCGCGGCTTCGTCGAAGGCGATGATATTGGCAAGGGCACGGTCGATGTGGTGGTCACAGAAGGCTTCACCGGCAATATTGCGCTCAAAGCTGCGGAAGGCACGGCCAAGCAGATCACTACGCTTCTGCGCGAAGCCATTTCCCGCAGCTTTATCGCCAAGATCGGTTATATCCTGGCCAAAAGCGCGTTTGACGTGCTGCGCGAAAAGATGGACCCTCGCAAGGTGAATGGCGGTGTGTTTCTGGGCTTGAACGGCATCGTCATCAAGAGCCATGGCGGCACAGATGCCATGGGCTTCGCCTCTGCGGTCGATGTCGGCTACGACATGGTGCACAACGGCCTCACTGCGAAGATAGAAAATGATTTGAAAGCATACCACGCAAGACGGCTGCCGCCTCCGGCGCCTGAAGTGCTTGTGGTCGATGAGGAATAACGGATGATCCGCTCAGTAGTACGGGGTTTTGGGGCCGCGCTTCCAAAACGGGTAATGACGAATGAGGACATCGAAAAGGTCGTGGACACCACCGATGAGTGGATCGTTCAGCGCACCGGCATCAAGCAGCGCTACATCGCAGGCGACGACGAAACGACATCGTCGCTGGGCGAGGCTGCTGCACGCGCCGCACTTTCGAACGCAGGTATCGAAGCTGCTGATATCGATCTGATTATCGTCGCAACATCGACGCCGGATAACACCTTTCCTGCCACTGCGGTCAATATTCAAAACCGCCTCGGCATCACCGGTGGCTTTGCCTTCGACGTACAGGCGGTCTGTTCCGGATTCGTCTACGCGATGGCGACGGCCGATCTCTACATCCGTGGAGGAATGGCAAAGCGGGTGCTGGTCATCGGTGCCGAGACCTTCTCCCGCATTCTGGACTGGACCGATCGCACCACCTGCGTGCTGTTCGGGGATGGTGCAGGTGCAGTTATTCTTGAGGCAGGTGAGGGCGAAGGCAAGACGTCCGACCGAGGCGTTCTGACCTCCAACCTGCGGTCCGACGGTTCGCACAAAGACAAGCTCTACGTCGATGGTGGACCCTCAACGACAGGCACGGTTGGGCATCTGCGCATGGAGGGCCGCGAGGTGTTCAAACATGCGGTCGGCATGATCACCGATGTCATCGAAGCTGCATTTGAAGCAACGGGTACCACGGCGGACGATCTGGACTGGCTGGTGCCACATCAGGCGAACCGCCGTATCATCGATGGTTCGGCCAAGAAACTGGGAATTCCCAGCGAGAAAGTCGTGATCACGGTAGACCAGCATGGCAATACGTCGGCTGCATCCATTCCGCTGGCGCTTGCCGCTGCTGCCTCCGATGGTCGCATCAAGCGGGGCGATCTCGTCATGCTGGAAGCCATGGGCGGCGGTTTCACATGGGGCGCGGTTCTGCTGCGCTGGTAAAATATGCTTTACGAAGCAGTGTAAGCCATTGCCACTATTGCTGGAAATGCCTAAACGATTCTGGAAACTTTGCTTGACCGGTCGTCCCAAGGGCAATAATCTCGGGTGGCTTCAACGGGATAAAAGAGAGCGGTGCGGGGAAATATGGCCGGGAAAACTGTGACACGTGCGGATCTAGCCGAGTCTGTGTTTCGTAAAGTGGGGTTGTCCCGAACCGAATCCGCCGAACTTGTCGAAACCGTGATCGATGAAATCTGTAATGCGATCACGCGTGGAGAGGTCGTTAAGCTCTCTTCCTTCGCAACCTTTCAGATCCGCGAGAAGAACGAGCGTATCGGTCGCAATCCGAAGACCGGTGAGGAAGTGCCGATTTCGCCCCGCCGTGTCATGACCTTCAAGGCCTCCAATGTTTTGAAGCAGCGCATTCTCAAGGCGCACTCGGCACGCAAGGCAAAGCAGAAGACCCCGAAGTCCGGCTCCTGATGCTTTTATTTTTTGTGCAGGGCTCCGTTTTCTGCACGTCTAGATTCCTTATCTCCTGTGAACATAGTTGAATTTCAACCGACAAGCCGTTGAAATCAAGGCGATTCGCATCGTACCTTTCATCGTGTTTTGAAAAATCCCGCTTTTGGCTGGATGGGAGTTGAACTTGGATAAAAGCCCCGACGCCTTTCGAACCATCAGCGAAGTGGCTGAGGATCTGGACCTTCCGCAGCACGTTCTGCGCTTTTGGGAAACCCGTTTTCCGCAGATCAAGCCCATGAAGCGCGGCGGTGGCCGACGCTACTACCGTCCTGACGATGTCGATCTTCTAAAGGGCATCCGCCACCTTCTTTACGATCACGGCTATACGATCAAGGGCGTGCAGAAGCTGCTCAAGACCAATGGCAATCGTTTCGTATCCGCAATTGCCTCTGGCGATCTTGCCACGATGGAAGCCATCATGGCCGCCAGCGGAGAGAAGGAAACCGCAGAGCCCCGCGTGGCCCATGCGGAAGAGGACGAGGTTGTTGGACGCCCCAAGGCGAAGCCGAGTGGCCGTTTCTTCGGTTTCGGAGGCTCTGGCGACGACACGCCGGAAATTTCCATCGGAAAATCGAGCATCAGCAAGGACGATCGCGCACTTTTACAGGAAGCGTTGTTTGATCTTCTTGAATGCAAGCGCTTGTTGGATCAGGTTCGCTGACACGCAACGGGTTGTGGATAAATCCGTTTTTGTTCCGCATTTATGTCAAATGCCAACCTTTCGGAAACTCCTTGGGCCGATAATGCGCGCGGACAAGGAGTAATCCCCGTGAGCAAAAGAAAATCGACAAGCCGCCGCCGTTTATCCGCCAAGTCAGGCGGTTCGGGTCTCTGGTCGTGGTTGTTGCTGCTGGGCGTCGCCGTGGGCGGCATCCAGATCTATGAGCACCGCGATAGCCTTATGCCGACGCTGAAAGGTACCGTTGCTTCCGTTTCCAGACAGGCGCCCGCCCAGCCCAAATCACCGTCGCGCGAGATCGCGACCGAAAGACAGAGAATATCGCCGACCCAGACCGTCGCCTTGCCAGCAAGTGGTGCGCCTGTTCCGCCACGCGGAATCGCGATGCCTTTGGGTGCTGGCGCAACGCAGACCGCAAATGCAGCGCTGCCATCGCCTCGTCCGCAGGCGCAGAACGTTTCGTTGACGGAAAAGCCGGGCGCTTTTGCCTTTTGCGGGCGTTCGGGCCTCAACAATTGCGTGGCGGACGGCAATACCTTCTGGTTGAAGGGCGTGCGGATGAAATTGGCGGGCATCGATGTGCCGCAGACCGACCAAGCCCGTTGTCTGGAAGAACGTCAGAGAGGCTTTACAGCCAAAGTCCGCTTGCGTGACATGCTGAATGCCGGCGGTTTCCAGGTCGCTTCGGCAGGTGCATCCTCTACTCTGTCGCGTTCCGGCGTGTCGTTTGCGGACCAACTCGTCAAAGAGGGTCTTGCGCGTCCGGCGGGAGCCAGAAATCAATCATGGTGCGGTTAAATCCGCACCATGACCTCAACGCACCGTTGACCTCAGCCATCTGCGCTGTGTAGATAAAACCGCAAGCGGACGTGGCGGAATCGGTATACGCAGCAGACTTAAAATCTGCCGGCCCATGGTCTTGCGGGTTCAAGTCCCGCCGTCCGCACCATTGTTCTCAGGCACTCCACATCCGAAATGAAAAATACTGTATCCGGCGTTCCCTGCGCGTTCCCGGAGAGGTTCTGCCAATCGTTTGCCTTGGCGGCAATAAGCGGTGTGGCCGTTGCAAATGCAAATTCTGGGAGTTTCTCCATGAAATTAGGACAGATCATGATACCTGCGCTCGGCGTTCTGGCGCTATCCGCATTGACTGCTATCGCTGCTCCACGTTCGCAGTTGCAGCGGGATATCGAAGGCTATGCTGTGGCGACCTGCCTTGCACTGCAGAATGACGTCGTTTTGAAGGAACAGGGAGATGGATGGGCGAGCATTATCGTTCAGCGTGGATATGGACGTATTGAAGACTGGCAGCCTTTGATCGACGCGGTGACCTTGACCGTTAGCCAGGTGCCGATGACGGTGATCAAGGGAGAGGGCATCTCATCCAAGCAGATGCCTGTCTTTTATTGTGCAGAGATCATCGATCAACCAGAGGTGCGCAACACGATTAACGCCACCAGGGAAAAAATGAAATCTGCCTACGACGACCGATGACGAAGATGCCGATGTTTGGACTGACTCAACCCTTCCAGAACAAGGGCATTAGCAGCACCAGCACCGTCAATATTTCCAGACGCCCCAGCAGCATCATCAGTGAGAGAAGATAGAGAGCCGGGTCGCTGATGGTTGAGAAATTTCCGGCGGGGCCGATGATGGGGCCGACGCCGGGGCCGACATTGGCGAGTGAGGTGGCGACCGCGGAGGTTGCTGTCAGGAAGTCGTATCCCATCGCGCTCATGAAGAGGCTCCCGCCGATCCACAGCGCGATGAAGCAACTGATGAACAGGAAGACGTTTCGGATGGTTTCGGCGTCAACGACCTGGGCACCGTAACGCACGGTGTAGACCGCGTCGGGATAGAGCAGCTTCTTCAGCCCCGTCTTCACGACATTGAAGACAATGACGAAACGGTAGGCCTTGATGCCGCCAGCGGTGGAGCCGGAGCAGCCGCCCATGAAGGTGGCGAAGAAGGCTACGACCACCACGAAGGGTCCCCA
Organism: Rhizobium sp. Leaf262; assembly: GCF_001422245.1. Lineage (GTDB taxonomy): Bacteria > Pseudomonadota > Alphaproteobacteria > Rhizobiales > Rhizobiaceae > Agrobacterium. Next base: position 22,441 of record NZ_LMMM01000005.1, on the reverse strand, counting down.
GAGCGTGTAATCGTCGCTGGCAAACCCGCCCGTCGAGAGGATCGATGTCATGTTGAAGAAGGAATGGCTGAGTGCAATGTCCAGCGGCACGCCATTGGTGATGTGGTGGTAGATGCCGACGGCCAGCGATATCGCGCAGAGATAACCGATGAAGACGCGGATTTGCGGATCGTGGAGAATGTCCATCCGGCCTCGCACGGCGAGCAGGATCATGACCGAGAAGGGCAGGCTTCCAAGGATTAGGAAGAAAGTGGCGATCCACAGCAGTGCGACATTGTTGCCGAAGAAGGCGAAGGAGGCATCATGGGTGGAAAAGCCGCCGGTTGCCACCGTGGACATGGCGTGGTTCAGCGCATCGAAATGCGTCATGCCAGCGAAGTCAAAGGCGATGGTGCAGGCAAGGGTCATTACAACATAAATGCCGACAAAGGCCTTGGTGAAGCTCGCCAGCCGGGCAAACGGCCTGTCGTTGGCGGTGTCTGAGGATTCCATGCGAAAGAAGGTCATGCCACCGACGCGCAGCAGCGGCAGGATGAAGAGGCCGAGGGCGACGATACCAATACCGCCCAGCCAGCACAGAAGCGACCGCCAGATGAGGATGCCTTGTGGCGCCTTATCCAGACCGAATATGGCGGTGGAGCCGGTTGTGGTGATGGCCGATACGGATTCGAAGATCGCCTGACCGAAGCTGAGGTTGAGCTCCGAGAGATAGAGCGGCACCGCGCCGATCAGCGAAAAGACCAACCACAGTACATTGACGAGCAGAAAGCCGAACCTTTTGTTGAAGGTGGGCATGGGCGCGCGGGTGGCCAACGCGCAGGCCAACGCAAAGCCGCCACACATGAAGCCAGAGGTGGCAAAAACCGCCCAGTCATTGTTGCCATAGTACAGGTCGGTCATGGCAGGGATGAACATCGCCGTCGACATGTAAAGCCCGAAGACGGAAGCGATGTAGAGCACTGCGCGCAAAAGGTTGCTGTTCAAGAAATGGAACCTTGATTGAGTGAGCCGTACCAAAACCGCGCAAAGAGTCTTTGTGTCAGGCGTTTTCCTATGGCATAGCGGGTGCCATCGTGAAATTCAATGGATTGAAAATCGTGGACAAACTGCTTGTAGAGGCCGCACGGCGGGAAGTTCGGGAATTGTTTCCCGAAACGCCGTTGCAGTTGAATGAACATCTCAGCCGTCGGTACGGAGCCGAGATTTGGCTGAAGCGTGAAGACCTCACGCCTGTTCGTTCCTACAAGATTAGAGGTGCCTTCAATTTTCTCCGCAAGGCCGTGGCAACTACGGGCAAGGACAAGGTTTTCGTTTGCGCATCCGCCGGCAACCACGCACAGGGCTTTGCGTTCGCGTGCCGTCATTTCGGTGTGCATGGCGTGGTCTTCATGCCGGTAACGACGCCGCAGCAGAAGATCGACAAGACCCGCATCTTCGGTGGTGAATTCATCAAGATCAGGCTGATCGGCGATATCTTCGATCAGTGCTATGCGGCTGCCCGCGCCTATGTCGAAGAAAATGACGCCTATATGGTGCCGCCCTTCGACCACAAGGACATCATTGAGGGGCAGGCGACGGTTGCTGCCGAAATTGTCGATCAGTTGCCGGATTCCAAAGCACCCGATCTGCTGGTCATGCCGGTTGGCGGTGGCGGGCTTTCCGCAGGGCTCACGGGCTTTTTTGCGGGTAAGGTCGCGAGCAGCAATTTCATTTTCTGCGAGCCCGAGGGTGCGCCGAGCCTGAAGAAGAGCCTTGAGGCCGGCAAGGCCGTGACGCTCAACAAGGTCGATAATTTCGTGGATGGTGCGGCGGTGGCACGCATCGGCGATCTGAACTTCGAAGCGCTGCAGCATTTTCCATCCGAGCAGGTGCAACTGATCCCTGAAAACGCGATCTGCGTCACGATCATCGACATGCTCAATCTGGAAGGCGTGGTGCTGGAGCCTGCGGGCGCGCTGTCCATCGCGGCATTGGAGCTGATCGGTCGGGAAAGGCTGGAAGGCAAGCGCGTGATCTGCGTCGTTTCCGGTGGCAACTTCGATTTCGAACGCCTGCCTGATGTCAAGGAACGCGCCATGCGGTACACGGGCGTGAAGAAATACTTCATTCTGCGCCTGCCACAGCGGCCCGGCGCGCTGCGAGATTTCCTCAATCTTCTCGGGCCGGACGATGATGTCGCCCGTTTCGAATATCTCAAAAAGTCTGCCCGCAACTTCGGCTCGATCCTGATTGGTATCGAAACGACGGATCGCGAAAACTTCAACGGCCTGTTCCAGCGCTTCGAAGAGGCGGGATTGGGTTATGAGGACATCACAGAAAACGAAATCCTCGCCAATCTCATTATCTGATTGCAGTGACGACCGGGCAGGGCGGGAATACCGCCCGCCGATACTCAAAAGGAAGGTACATCATGGCTTCGTTCTTCTCGAAAATCCTTTCGGCCTTTGGCTCATCCTCGCCGTCCGATGCACCCAAACAGGCGGAAACATCTGAGGCGCACGCCTATAAGGATTGCACGATCTACGCGACGCCACTGAAAGAGGGCGGGCAGTACCGGCTGGCGGGTCGGATCGAAAAGACGGTGGGCGAGGAAACATTCACGCATGAATTCGTGCGGGCCGACGTCTTTACGAGCCTCGACGATGCAGTCGAATGCACGGTGCGCAAGGCGCAACTCATCATAGACCAGAATGGGCCTTCTCTGTTTTCAGACAAAAAATAACGGCCGCGAGAGACTCGCAGCCGTTAGGAGAGAGATGAGAGCGGCGTTGCGAAACGCCGCTTTTTTCAATCAGGCAGCCTTGGCCAGTTCTTCGACCTTGGCATTGGCGTTCGCGAAAGCCTTTTCAGCAGCTTCCGGACCAAATGCGAAGCCTTCGATGCGCACTACTTCGACGTCCGTCAGTCCCATGAAGCCCAGAACAGTCTTGAGGTATGGAACGGCATGTTCCATTGGAGCAGCCGGGCCTTCGGAATAAACGCCTGCAGATGCCAGAACGATGTAGACCTTCTTGCCCGTGGCAAGACCAACCGGTCCAGCTTCCGTGTACTTGAAGGTCAAGCCAGCGCGGGCGATATTGTCGATCCAGGACTTGAGGCTGGAGTAGATGTTGAAGTTGATGAGGCCTGTGCCGATGACGATGGTGTCGGCTTCCATCAGTTCTGCAACGCGCTTGTCGGAATAATCCGCAGCCTTGGCTTCTTGCGCGTCGCGATCGGCAGGAGCCTTGCGAATTGCAGCTGTCGACACAGGGTCGAGATGCGGGATCGGGTCCTTGCCGAGGTCGAGATGCGTGATGGCGCCGTTCGTCTGAGCTGCAAGCTTCTGCGCCAGATCTGTCGCGTACTTCGTGGAGATGGATTCGTCAGCGCGTGGGCTGGATGTTACGAGAAGAATTTTCGACATTTGGAATATCCTGTTTGTGATCTGTGGTCAGACGGATTTGGGACGATCCGATTGCTGTAGTCTATATCGTGGAATGTTCTCATCTAGAAAACTGTGATAATATGGAAGCAACCTATCGATAAATTGGATGGACCATGGAAGCCAACCCTACACTTGATCAATTACAGGTTTTTTTGGCAGTTGCTGAGACGGGCAGTTTTTCGGCGGCGTCACGGGCGCTGAACCGGGCGCAGTCTGTCGTCAGCTACTCCATCGCCAATCTCGAAGCTCAGCTTGAAGTGACCCTGTTCGAGCGCAGCGGCGTGCGTCAGCCGAAACTGACGAACGAAGGCACGGCCATGCTGGAGCATGCGCGCCGCATCGTTGCGGGTCTACAGGACCTGCGAGCGCGCGCCAAGGGGCTGAAACAGGGTTTGGAAGCCGAGCTTTCGCTGGCCATCAGCACCATGGTCCCGGCTGAAGCGGTCGTGGAGGTGCTTCGCGAATTTCGCGAGCAGTTCCCGACGGTCACCCTCAACCTTAATGTGGGAGAGCTTGGCATGGTCATGGACATGGTGCTGAACCGCAAGGCGGGAATCGGTATCGGCGGAGCCATGTTCCACCAGGATGATGGGCTGGTGATCGACAAGGTCGGCCATTCCTTTATGGTGCCAGTTGCGGCATCAGATCACCCTCTCGTGCTTATCGATCGCCCGTTGACCCTTGCCGATGTGCGCGAAGAGGTCCAGCTTGTAGTGACCGATGCGTCCGGCCTGACCAAAGGCCGGGATTTCAATGTCCTTTCTTACAAGAAATGGCGCGTCAGCGATATCGCCACCAAATACCAGTTGATCAGGGGTGGCCTTGGATGGGGCGGTCTGCCAGCTTCCGTGGTGCGCAACGACCTGATGAACGGCGTGCTGAAGGCTCTGCAGCTTGACGCATATGAAGGCGGGGAATACCCGCTTTATGCGCTGCGCAAGGCCGATACGCCGTGTGGGCCAGCGGCAAAGTGGCTTGTTGATGCGTTTCAGGAACGCTTGTCGCAATGCCCCGACCACGAAGGCTTCCTGAGTTATCTCACGCCGGACTACAAGAATGCACTCACCGATCTGCGGGAGGCCGCGGAGTAGCGCGACGCCGCAAAAGCGGATTTCCGTACCGTACCGAACCGTACTGTTTTACGGCAAGGTGACAGTGACAGGCTTTCTGCTTTGGAGTAGAACGCTTCACAACGCGAAGAGGGCGCGGGAGGGCAAAATCCGCCTACGCCTGAAGACAATCGAGGAATAAGCATATGCCAGTTTATCGCTCCAGAACGACAACCCATGGCCGGAACATGGCCGGTGCGCGTGGCCTTTGGCGCGCGACCGGCATGAAGGACGGCGATTTCGGCAAGCCGATCATTGCGGTCGTCAATTCGTTCACGCAGTTCGTGCCGGGCCACGTTCACCTGAAGGATCTCGGCCAGCTGGTTGCGCGCGAAATTGAAGCAGCTGGCGGTGTTGCCAAGGAATTCAACACCATTGCTGTCGATGACGGCATCGCCATGGGGCATGACGGCATGCTCTATTCGTTGCCATCGCGCGAAATCATCGCCGATAGCGTCGAATATATGGTCAATGCCCATTGCGCGGATGCGATGGTTTGCATCTCCAACTGCGACAAGATCACGCCCGGCATGTTGAACGCGGCCATGCGCCTCAACATTCCCGCCGTTTTCGTCTCCGGTGGACCGATGGAAGCGGGCAAGGCCGTGCTGCACGGCAAGACCGTTGCGCTCGATCTGGTCGATGCCATGGTCGCCGCTGCCGATGACAAGATGACCGATGAGGAAGTCAACACCATCGAGCGTGCCGCCTGTCCGACATGCGGTTCCTGCTCGGGCATGTTCACCGCCAATTCCATGAACTGTTTGACGGAAGCGCTTGGCCTGTCGCTGCCCGGCAACGGCTCGACGCTTGCCACCCATTCCGATCGCAAGCGCCTGTTCGTCGAGGCTGGCCATCTGATCGTGGATCTGGCGCGCCGCTATTACGAGCAGGATGACGACACGATCCTGCCGCGCTCTATCGCCACCAAGGCTGCCTTTGAAAATGCCATTGCGCTGGATATTGCCATGGGCGGTTCCACCAACACGGTGTTGCATATTCTGGCGGCTGCCCATGAGGGTAATGTCGATTTCACCATGGAAGACATCGACCGCATGTCGCGCCGGGTGCCATGCCTTTCCAAGGTCGCGCCTGCCAAGCAGGACGTGCATATGGAAGACGTGCACCGCGCAGGTGGCATCATGCGTATTCTGGGCGAACTGGAACGTGGCGGTCTCATCAATACCGATTGCTATACGGTTCACGAGGCAACGCTGGGCGACGCCATCGACCGTTGGGATATTACCCGCACCAACAGCGAAACCGTGCGGAATTTCTTCAAGGCTGCGCCGGGTGGCGTGCCGACACAGGTGGCTTTCAGCCAGTCTTCGCGCTGGGACGAACTCGACACCGATTCCAACACCGGCGTCATCCGCTCCGTTGAAAATCCGTTCTCCAAGGATGGCGGTCTGGCCGTGCTGTACGGTAACATCGCGCTGGACGGCTGCATCGTGAAGACGGCTGGCGTTGATGAATCCATTCTGAAATTCAACGGTACCGCCGTGGTCTATGAAAGTCAGGATGCCGCAGTGAAGGGCATTCTGTCCAACGAAGTGAAGGCGGGTGACGTCGTCGTCATCCGTTACGAAGGCCCCAAGGGCGGTCCGGGCATGCAGGAAATGCTCTACCCGACCAGCTATCTGAAATCCAAGGGTCTGGGCAAGGCTTGTGCACTCATCACCGACGGACGCTTTTCCGGCGGTACGTCTGGCCTCTCCATCGGTCACGCGTCCCCGGAAGCGGCCCAAGGCGGTGCCATCGGGCTGGTGCGTCAGGGCGATCTCATCGAGATCGATATTCCCAACCGCACCATCAACCTCAAGGTCGCAGACTCCGAACTGGCGGCGCGCAGGGCCGAGCAGGACCAGCTTGGCTGGAAGCCGGTGGAACAGCGCAAGCGCAACGTGACGACGGCGCTGAAGGCCTACGCGGCGTTTGCGTCCAGCGCGGATAAGGGTGCTGTCCGGATTTTGCCGGAGTAGGTTAAGTTAGGGGTAGTCTTACTGGATAAATCACGCCAAGGAGGATTGGCGTGATTTATTCGTAAGAATTTTATTAATTTAAGTGGTTTAAGTTTTTTTGCTGCGCTCGACGAAAATGCATCGCATTTAATTCAAATGAGATTATATTCCTTTTAAGGCGTTTTTCGGTATAGGATACTGCTAGTTCCTTATCGTATCTGGTTATGGCGGGTTTAAAAATGGCAGAAACTTCCATTGAGTGGACTGACTCAACTTGGAATCCCGTGGCGGGCTGCTCAGTAGTAAGCGCCGGATGCACAAACTGCTATGCAATGAGGATGGCAGCTCGTTTGGAGGCTATGGGTCTCCAGAAATACGAAGGTCTTACTAGGAAAACGGGCGGTAGAGCAAAGTGGACCGGTAACATTGTGCTGGACGAGAAATCGCTTTCAATTCCTTTGGGATGGAGAAAGCCTCGGAAGATTTTCGTAAACTCTATGTCTGACCTTTTTCACAATGATGTCCCTGTAGAGTTTATTCATAGGGTGTGGTTAGTCATGAAAGAGGCTAATCATCATAATTACCAAATATTGACGAAACGACCAGACCGAATGGCTGCAGTTTTACGTTCGCAGGGCTTTGATATTTTGCCAAACGTCTGGCTCGGCACCAGTGTTGAAAACGACGGCGTGATTGAGAGACTGGATTTTCTACGTGAAGTTCCTGCCGCCGTTCGTTTCGTATCCTACGAGCCGCTTATAGGCTCAGTGGCTAATGGAAACTTGAATAATATTCATTGGGCAATAGTCGGTGGTGAGTCTGGACCTAATGCCCGACCAATCAACCAGCAGTGGATCGACGAAATTTTTGATCAGTGTGCGGTTTCTGGCGCCGCGTTTTTCTTTAAACAGTGGGGAGGCATAAACAAAAAAGCTGCCGGGCGAACATATCGTCAGCGGACTTGGGACGAAATGCCTGCGTTGAGTATGTAACTTGCTATTTCAGAGGCAACTTTCACTGCTTTTTTGTTTGGGTTCGAAACTGCAAAAAACAAAGATGCCATGGGCGCTCCGTTAGAGTGACGCAGGCGGAGTGGTTTTAAGACTGTGCCCTTAAACACCGTTTTTAATCTGTTTTGGACCCAAGCCTCAATACGATTCACGTCAAAGGATCTATATTCTGTCTTGAATGTTTCAAACATATCGGTCTGCACATCGTTATCCTGGTACCATTCGGTTCGCCATGATTCAGTGCCAAACACACGATTGAGAGCGTCGATCTTTGACTGATCAAGCTTTGCCGGGTCTTTGGGGGCGTTTCTATAAAGTCCAGAAAGTGGAAAGAAATACCAACAGTCTAAAGCTTTAGTTTCGGCGATCGCTTTCACCGTATCCCAAGAAACCTCCATCCCATATGGGTCGAGAAATATTACGCCGCGCATATTTTCGTTATGCCAGTCATATCTTCTACAAATATGCTGAACGATTTTATTAGCGTCACCAGTTCTAACTTGTGCTGGCGATTGTGGATATTCTGATAGTACACTTTTCAAAGCCGATGATTTTGCAGGGTCTTGCTCTATGAGCACGACTGAATGAAAAGTCGGCCTTACGCCTAAAGCGATCCGGGCTGAGCCGGGTGTGTTAACTTCAATTGTGGTTTCAGCGCTATCCCCAAAAAACGGAAGCGATGCGTGAGTTACCGTTCGGCTACCGGTGCCAGCGAATGCATCGATATAAACTCTCGCAAAGCCTTTTTTACTAAGTGCTATTGAGTAGGCCGTTAAATACTGTTGAAGGCAAGAAAGTTTGGTATGAGTATCAAGACTTCCAAATATATGACGTTCACTTGTCATTCCGCCCCCAGAATCATGCGACAGATAAATTAAACATCTGCGCAACCTGAAGTCGATAAGATTTTAAGATTATGAATTCAGTAGCGTTCATTATTTCTCGTCTTTTTAGACGGATACTGAGAATTTCCGCACTCTGTGAAGCTTTTTCTGAATATTAAATGACTGAATATTGGCTCGTCACGATTATGTGAGTCGTGATGCCTACACATGGCGGGCTCTAAATTCGCTATTAAATAACGCATCATGAAAAGACGCACCGCACTTGCCCTCATCGCCAGCCTGCCTTTCGTTTCGGTCGCTCGTGCGCAATCGCAAAGCCAACTGACGGCATTGCTGGAAAATGCCGGGTCACTCGATAGCCTGAAAACGGTTATCGTCAGTGTTGATGGGAAAGAGGTCGCCAGCCGCGCCTATCATGGTGCGGCCCTCAACGGCTCTACCAATATCAAGTCTGCGTCGAAGTCCATCGTGTCTGCGCTGGTGGGCATCGCCATCGACAGGAAGATATTGGAGGGGCCGGATCAACCGATCGCGACAGTCCTGCGTCCTGACTTTCCATCCAATCCCGATCCCCGGCTGGAACGGGTCACGATCGGCCACCTTCTGTCCATGCAGTCGGGGCTGGAGCGCATGTCGGGTCCGAATTATGGACGGTGGGTTTCCAGCCGCAACTGGGTGCGTATGGCACTCGGGTCGGGCTTCGCTGGAGAGCCGGGTGGCGGGATGCTGTATTCTACCGGCTCCACGCATCTGCTGTCTGCCATTCTTACCAAGGCATCGGGCAAGTCCACGCTGGCGCTGGCGCGTGACTGGCTCGCACCGCTCGATGGGTTTTCCATCGGCTCGTGGGAGCGTGACCCGCAAGGCATCTATCTCGGCGGCAACCAGATGGCGATGACGGCGCGGTCCCTGCTGGCATTCGGAGAGCTTTATCGCCGTGGCGGAACGACCGTGGACGGTAAGCGTGTGGTGTCGCAAAGCTGGATCGAGCAATCCTGGACCCAGCGGACCAACTCCGTTTTCAATGGCGATGGCTATGGCTACAGCTGGTTCATCAAGGACATGGCGGGCGAGCGGGTGTTCTATGCATGGGGCTATGGCGGTCAGATGCTCTATATCGTGCCATCGAAAAAGCTGTCCGTCGTCATGACCTCACGCGAAGATGCGCCATCGGCCCGCACAGGATATCGCGATCAACTGCACGGGCTGATGGCGGGAATCATTTCGACGGTTTAAAGCGGTCGGTTGATGTTCTGGAACGCTTCGCCGAGTTTCTTCATGCGCTCGTCATAGGACTTCGTCAGGCATTCGGTGTCGGCTGCACAGGCTTCGCGGGTCTTCAGCCACTCGCTCTGTTCGGTGCGAAGCGTATCGCGTGCGCCCATTGCCATCAACTGCGTCAGAATGTCGAATGTCGTGGCCATGCGCACATCCTGATCGTTTAAGGCGCGGTTCTCGCAGATCGTCTTTTCATCGGCCTTGAGGTCGGCCTTCGTGCAATCGAAGCTGGCGGCACCGACGGGCGAGCCGTGCGAGTAGGAACCAATAACAATCAGGGCCGCAAGAACATGTTTCTTCAAAAGCATCTGTATCTCTTTTCCATAAACGGACTATTCAGCCGTTTAAAGCCTGAAGCGTGACAACTTGTTCCATTGGCGTGTTTGAGGCACAGTCCGTCATGATCTTGCCGCCCTTTGATTTATAGGCTCAGGCGTTATAACTCCATCATATTGATGAGGATGAGGAATCACATGCCAAGCATGGTGAAGTATCTAACCACCGGCCTTCTTGCGACGATGCTGTTTTTGCCCGCGTCGCTGCAAGCGCAGGACAATAAATCCGTGCCGTCGAGCACGGCTGAAATGCAGCTTTCCTTTGCGCCGCTGGTCAAACGTACGGCAGGGGCCGTGGTGAACGTTTATGCCGAACGGTTGGTGCAGAGACGCGCTTCACCCTTTGCCGGCGATCCGTTCTTCGAACAGTTCTTCGGCCAGCAGTCGCCCAACCGGACGGAAAAACAATCGTCCCTCGGCTCCGGTGTCATCGCCACGGCCAGTGGACTTGTGGTGACCAACAATCACGTCATCGATGGTGCCGACGATATCAAGGTGGCGCTCGCAGACGGGCGTGAATTCTCCTCCAAGGTGTTGCTGAAGGACGATCGGCTCGATCTGGCGGTGTTGCAGATCGATGCCAAGGAGGAGTTTCCCGTCTTGCCGCTCGGAAATTCCGATGCAACCGAGGTCGGCGATCTGGTGCTTGCCATCGGCAACCCCTTCGGTGTCGGCCAGACGGTGACAAGCGGTATCGTCTCGGCACTGGCGCGCAATCAGGTCACCCAGGGTGATTTCGGCTTCTTCATCCAGACGGATGCCTCCATCAATCCCGGCAACTCCGGTGGCGCGCTGATGAACATGGCGGGCGAACTGATCGGCATCAATACGGCGATCTTCTCGCGTGGCGGCGGTTCCAACGGTATCGGCTTTGCCATTCCCGCCAATCTGGTTCGCGTCTTTCTGGCGGCTGCCGAAAAGGGCGATACGTCATTCCAGCGTCCCTATGTCGGCGCGACATTCGATCCCGTCACATCGGAAGTGGCCGAAGCGCTCGGCCTGAAGCGTGCACGCGGCGCACTTGTCGTCAGCGTCGTGAAAGACGGTCCGGCTGAAAAGGCGGGTATCGAACCGGGGCAGGTCGTCACGGCGGTCAACGGCATCGAGGTGGAGCATCCCGACGCGCTCGGCTACCGTCTGACCACAGCCGGCATCGGCAAATCGGCCAAGATCAGCCTGATCGACAAGGGCAAGGAAAAGACCGTCACCATCGCGCTCGATACGGCGCCGGAAACAGCACCGCGTGACGAGCGCCTGCTGGAAGGCCGCAATCCGTTTGCAGGCGCAACGGTCGCCAATCTTTCGCCCAAGCTTGCCGATGAGTTGCGCATGTCGACCAGCACGACGGGCGTGGTCATCACGGATGTCAAACGCAACTCCCCCGCCGCCCGTGTCGGGTTCCAGCCCAAGGACATCATCGTTTCCTTAAACGGAACGGATATGGCATCCACCGCAGATGTGGAACACGCGCTGGAAGACAACCCCGGCTTCTGGCGTATGGAGATCATTCGCGACGGTCAGCGCATCCGGCAATTCCTGCGATGAGCGGCGATCTCTTTTCCCCACAGATACCGCCGGAGGTCGCCAACCGGCGGCCTTTGGCCGACAGGCTGCGCCCGACGACGCTTGGCGAGGTCACCGGCCAAGCGCATCTGACGGGTGAAGAAGGCGTTTTGCGCCGCATGATCGAAAGCGGGTCGCTCGGCTCCATGATTTTCTGGGGCCCGCCCGGCACCGGCAAGACGACGGTTGCCCGGTTGCTATCAGGCGAGGCGGGGCTTGCCTTCGAGCAGATATCGGCAATTTTTTCCGGCGTCGCCGACCTGAAGAAGGTCTTCGAAAGCGCACGCACGCGACGTATGAACGGACGGCAGACCCTGCTGTTCGTGGACGAAATCCATCGCTTCAACCGCGCCCAGCAGGACAGTTTCCTGCCTGTCATGGAAGACGGCACCATCATCCTCGTTGGTGCCACCACCGAAAATCCTTCTTTCGAACTGAACGCCGCTCTTTTGTCGCGGGCGCGGGTTCTGACATTCCAGAGCCATGACGAGGAAAGCCTTCTGGAACTGCTCAAACGCGCCGAGCAGGTGGAAGACAAGCCCCTTCCGCTCGATGATGATGCGCGTGCCTCGCTGATCCGCATGGCCGATGGTGATGGCCGTGCGGTGCTGACGCTGGCGGAAGAGGTCTGGCGCGCCGCGCGAAAGGGTGAGGTCTTCGATACGGAGGGACTGACACGCATCGTTCAGCGTCGCGCGCCGGTCTATGACAAGGGCCAGGACGGCCATTACAATCTTATTTCGGCCCTGCATAAGTCGGTCCGCGGTTCCGATCCCGACGCGGCACTCTATTACCTTGCCCGCATGTTCGACGCGGGCGAAGACCCGCTGTATCTCGGGCGGCGGCTGGTGCGCATGGCCGTCGAGGATATCGGCCTTGCCGATCCGCAGGCGCTTGTCGTGTGCAATGCGGCCAAGGATGCCTATGATTATCTGGGGTCGCCTGAAGGTGAGCTGGCGCTGGCGCAGGCGTGCGTCTATCTGGCGACGGCACCCAAATCCAATGCGGTTTACACCGCCTTCAAATCGGCTATGCGCGCTGCCAAGGAAAACGGCTCGCTGCTACCGCCCAAGCATATTCTCAACGCGCCGACCAAGTTGATGAAAGGCGAGGGATATGGCGATGGCTATCGCTACGACCACGACGAGCCGGATGCGTTTTCAGGGCAGGACTACTTCCCGGAGAAAATGGGCCGCACCACGTTCTACGATCCGCCCGACCGGGGGTTCGAACGCGATATTCGCAAACGTCTGGATTGGTGGGCAAAACTTCGCCGCGAGCGGGGTGGTAAATAGCGGCGTGCGGCTTGTGCCCTGTTTCAGGAGGCTTCGCGCACAAGCGTTGCCATGCGCGGCGGCAGCATTTTGACAGAGGATTCCGCCAGGGTGTGATGCCCTTCACAATCCACGATCAAATGCCAGTGCGACGTCTCGGGAATGGTCACCCGCAGAGGAGATTTCTTGGCGACGCCGCCCAGATATTTGAAGTCCAGCATTTCGGTGAAGCGCTGGTAGTTTCCTGACGTCATCAGCCGCACATTGTTCACCGCATTCAGCGACACCTCGATGATGGCACCTGCGCGCAGCTGCTTGAGATCGTAATGGGTAAAGCGGAAGCTTGGCTTGGCCATGAGACCCTCCGTAATAGTGGCGCCATTCCGTCAGGATAAGCCCGCATGATTAACGCTTTCTTTCGCCCACGATGCAACGCAGCCTGATGGGAGTATCATTCTGCAGCTATACAACTGTGCTGATTGGTTTTGATATTTTTTGCTGCGGTGCACAAAATATCTTTGAGCATAAGTACGGCTTTGCTGTCTATCGATCGTGTAACGATGGAATTTTTTCAGGTCGAAAAAGGTTTTCTCTAATTTATTCATCATAAATATTTTCCGCATATCTTCTTTATGTCTTTTAACAATTTGGGTGTCGGTTTCAATGAAGCATCTAACCATTTCCATGCGCCTTTACGCGCTTGTTGCGCTTTTTCTTGTGATATTGGCCGGCGCCCTGACATCCAGTTTGTTTGGAAGTTACCAAGGCATGGAGCGGGAACGAAAGGCCGGACTGGAATCGATGACCCAGACGGCTGTCGGTATTCTTTCGCAATATTATCGTCTTGAGCAGAGTGGTACCTTGACGAAGGAGGTCGCGCAGCAGCAGGCGAAAGCGGCAATTTCAGCCATGCGCTACGAGAACGGCAATGGTTATTTCTGGATCAATGACATGGGTCCGAAAATGATCATGCATCCCGTCAAGCCGGAGCTGAATGGAACCGACCTGACTGCCAACAAGGACCCCAACGGCAAGCAGCTGTTCGTGGAATTCGTCAACACGGTCAAAGCGGGCGGCAAGGGGTTTGTCGATTATTACTGGCCGAAGCCGGGCTCTCCTGATCCTGTCGAGAAATTCTCGCACGTCGCAGGTTTTGCTCCGTGGGGCTGGATCGTCGGCACGGGCGTTTACGTGGACGATCTCAAGGCCGCTTTCTGGGGCGAAGCACTATGGATCGCGGGCATTTGCGCTGCCAGTGCCTTCGTCGTCCTGGCTGCAGCGGCCTTCGTCGTCGGCGGTGTGACAGGCCCGATTGCAAGCCTCAAGAACAGCATGGGCCGCATTGCCGACGGCGATGGAAATGCCGATGTCGCCTTTGCCGACCGCCGCAATGAAATCGGTGCCATGGCGAAGACGCTTCTTGTCCTGCGCGATTCGGTCAACGAACGTGTCCAGTTGCAACAGCGCGAAGCGGAACAGCAAAAGGCGTTTGAAGAGACGCGTCGCGGCAACGAGGCTGCCTTGCGCAGCGCATCCGACCAGCAGGCCCATGCCATGAACGAACTCGCACGAGCACTGGAACGGCTTTCTCAGGGCGATCTGACCGTGCAGGTGGGTGATATCGGTCGCGAGTACGAAAAGCTGCGCGCCGATTTCAACAGTGCGGTGGGTGAACTTCAAAGCGTCATCGGTGCCATTTCCCATACCAGCCATGTCGTCAACGACAGTGCCGGTGACATCAGCGAAGCCACGGGCAACCTCTCGCGTCGTACGGAGCAACAGGCCGCTGCCCTTGAGGAAACCGCGGCTGCGCTGGAAGAAATCACCGCCACCGTCCGCACCGCCTCCGAGCGTGCCAACGAGGCACGAAGCATGGTCAGCGAGACCAAGACAAGTGCGGGGCGTTCTGGCGATATCGTCCGTAATGCCGTTGAAGCCATGAACCGTATCGAAGACTCCTCGAAGAAAATCGGACAGATCATCGTGGTCATCGATGAGATTGCCTTCCAGACGAACCTCCTTGCTCTCAATGCCGGTGTGGAAGCCGCGCGCGCAGGTGAGGCGGGCCGTGGTTTCGCAGTCGTGGCGCAGGAAGTGCGTGAACTGGCACAGCGCTCTGCCAACGCGGCGAAGGAGATCAAGACGCTGATCAACAGTTCTGCCGAACAGGTCAATGGTGGCGTGTCCCTTGTTCGATCGACAGGCGATGCGCTGGATGAAATCATGGCCTTGGTCAACAGGGTCGATGGCCACGTCAACACCATTGCCACCACGGCAAGGGAGCAGGCAACCGGCCTTCAGGAGATCAACAGCTCCGTCAACCACATGGATCAGATGACGCAGCAAAATGCCGCGATGGTCGAGGAAACCACGGCGGCCAGCCAGACGCTTGCCGAGGAAAGCCGTCAGCTTCACACGCTCTTGTCTCGTTTCCAGCTGGGTCACAACAATGCGGCTTCCGGCGTTTCACGCGCAGCTTGAGAAAGACTGACACGACGAAAAAGAGGGCGCTGCGGCATGCGGCGTCCTTTTTTATTGTGCTGTCCGGATTTGTATCGTTATCAAATTTTCAAAGGATATTTCATCCAGCAGCTTTAATTTTGCCCGATTTTCACTCGCATTAGTTTTGTCTTTTTGTGTCTGACATGACGTGTAGAGGGAGATTTGGAATGTCCGGAACGCCACTTTCTGAGCTATCGAGCGCCAAGACGATGGCTGGTGATGACCAGTTTCGGTTATTTCCGCTGAAAAGCGGTCCCCATTTCGGCGATGCGAGCCTGTCGAATGGAGCGAGCGGCGTAGTCTTCACGGGTTACACCAAAGACGCCAGCATAGATAATGATGCGTTTTCCTGCTGCGGAAACTACACCCTTCGCAACTCCGTGCACGCCGCCATCGCAGCAACGACGCCCGATGGCTGCACGATGTTCGCGCTGAAGAGCGTCATCGACCAACGCCCCTGCCTTGCTGTCGGCGGCTTCGACCGTGACGGCAAACCCGTAACCCTGACGCCGACGCAGTTCGACAGAATCACAAAGCCGCTCTTCAACTTCGCCAGCAATGTGTCGCCGATTCTGGGAAGCGAGCCCGCTCCGGGCATCCAGCTTCGCAGCGGCAATTCCACCTACGGCTTTCAGTATAATGCCCGAAGTGAACGCTACATCTTTACCTATGACAACCGCATCGTTGGTGGGTACCACTCAGACAGACGACCGGACTTCGAGGCGAAGCACAACCTCTCGCTGGAACATGACGGTAGAGATTTATCAAAAATCACACTTGGTGGAAGCGTCCGCAGCCTCGACCGTTCGATCTCTGCCAGCGCATTTCGCGAGGCAACATCGAGCGGCATAGATACCACCGTTCGTAATGGCGATCTCTATGGCTCCTTCATGCAGAAATATGTCGGCACCGAGAGGACGCGAAGGGTTGAAATAGGCGACGACCGCACTTCGATCTTCCACGAGAAAACCACCGGCGGCAAGGTGAGCGCGGGATTGCAGCACCAGTTCGATGTGGTCACGCTGAAAGTAACCCGCACCCGCGATCGGGTCACCGGTACGGAATATGTGCTGACCTTTACCTTTCAACTGCCTTAACAGGCAGAGAGATCGTCATCCTGACGCCGAAAGCCGGGCAACGTGGTCGTTGTCCGGCTTTGCAACGTCCAGACCTTTGCCTGTAAGTTTCACGGTCGCGATGAAAAGGGTTCGTTTACCAAATTTGTTTAAGATTTAGCTCGATTGCCGCGCGTTGCGGCCGCTGAAGGTACAGGTTCTGGTATGGCGTATGTTTCCCTTCCGCGTCGTTTTGTGACGTTGCTGACGATCTCCACGGTGATTGCGTCGTGTTCGGCGGAGGGGCTTGTGCCTCCCGCCGATGTCGATGTCGATGGCGCGACGCGGGTGAGTTCTATTCGTTCTTCTCAACAGCAGAATTACAGCGCGCCGGCTGCCAGAAACTTTCCGACGGAGCCGGTCAGTGATTATGCGCCATTGGCCCAGCCGATGCCCGAGCAGACGCCATCGCGTGATCCGCTGCTGCAGGCCGCACCCGGACAGCAATATTCCACACTGGATGCCCAGCAGGCGCGGCTTGGCGTTGCGCCCCAATCCCAGAGCGTGATGGCCGAGGGCGAGGGTGGCGTCAACATGGATGACGGTCTGGGCGTTGCACCTGTGCGTGGCCTTGCGGAAGAGCAGGACATGGAAGTGTCGGGAGGGCAGCCGGAAGAGTTGCAGCAGATGCCGATGTCGTCTGCGCCACGCCGTCAGCCGCAGGGACAATCCCGCCTCATCCCGCCGCCCGGCGAAGGACAAAGGCAACGCCAGCCGGTACAGGATGTCGCGATGCTGATGCCCGACAACCCGACGCTGGAACGTCGCATGTCTTCGCCACCGGGCATGATGCCGCCGTCCGAAATCGCGTGCCGTTCGGAATTGCGCAGGCTGGGCGTTTCCTTCCGGGATGTCGCCCGGATTTCCGACGGTCCAACCTGTGGCATCGATTATCCCATTGAATTGAGCGGTCTTGCCAGCGGCGTTGCGGTGCGGCCTGCCGTGAAGCTCAATTGCCAGATCACGCTCGCCTTTGCCAAATGGGTGAAGTTCGAACTCGTACCATCCTCGCGCTTCCGCTATCTTTCTGGCGTGGAGCGGATCACGCCGATGGGCGGTTACTCCTGCCGTAAGATGAATTCGCGCTCCAGCAATCCATGGTCGGAACATGCACGCGGAAACGCCATCGACATCGGCACCATCACGCTAAAGAACGGCAAGGAGATCGATGTCCGCAAGAAGAGCTTCTTCGCTTTCCGTGAAAAAGGACTTCTGAAAACGGTTCGGAGTGACAGTTGCAAGTACTTTTCCACGGTGCTTGGCCCTGGCAGCGATCCAAGTCACTGGAATCACTTTCATTTCGATCTGCGGACCCGCAAATCCGGATATCGCCACTGCAGTTGAGAATGATCGGCTGTTTTATGCCCCGATCATAGTATGATTTCGCTGCGGGGTTGGCTTTTCAGCAATCTTAAACCTATATGCGTTCGAGCATGATTGTGTTGAAAGATTTCTGATGAACTCCCCCGTTAAACCGATCGTTTCCATCCAGAACCTGACGAAATCCTATGCCAACGGGTTCCAGGCGCTAAAAGGCGTCAGCCTCGACATTTATCAAGGCGAAATTCTCGCGCTGCTCGGGCCGAATGGCGCGGGCAAGACCACGTTGATCTCGATCATTTGCGGACTGGTCAACCCCGGCGAGGGTAGGGTGCTGGTCGGCGGGCATGATGTGGTGAGCGAATTTCGCAAGACCCGCGAGTTGATCGGCCTTGTGCCGCAGGAACTGACGACCGACCAGTTCGAAACCGTCTGGAACACGGTGTCCTTCTCACGCGGGCTGCATGGCCAGAAGAAGAACCCGGAGCTGGTCGAGCGGATTTTGAAATCGCTGTCGCTCTTCAGCAAGAAGGACAACATGCTGCGCGAGCTGTCGGGCGGCATGAAGCGGCGTGTGCTGATTGCCAAGGCGCTGGCGCATGAGCCGAAAATCCTGTTTCTGGATGAGCCGACGGCAGGCGTCGATGTCGCCCTGCGCCGCGATATGTGGCAGGTGGTGGAAGAGCTTCGCGCCACCGGCGTCACGATCATTCTGACCACCCACTATATCGAAGAAGCCGAAGAGATTGCCGACCGCGTTGGAGTCATCAACGGCGGCGAGCTTCTATTGGTGGAAGACAAGACGGCCCTGATGCGCAAGCTCGGTCGAAAACAGCTTTCGCTTGAGTTGACCGAGCCGGTGAAGGCTTTGCCGGATAGTCTCTCACAGTTCCAGCTGTCTCTTTCCGAAGACGGCAGCTGTCTGACTTACGAATATGAGGGCAATGGAGAGCAGAGCAGGATCGCCGACGTGCTTTCGGCGCTGTCGGCGGCAGGCATTCATTTCAAGGATATTTCGACACGCCAGAGCTCGCTCGAAGACATTTTCGTGGCGCTGGTGGGAGGTCAAAAATGAACTTCGAGGCTATCAAGTCCATCTATCTCTTCGAAATGGCCCGCACGCGCCGCACGCTTTTGCAAAGCGTCGTGTCGCCTGTCATCTCGACATCACTTTATTTCATCGTGTTCGGCACAGCTATAGGATCGCGTATTCAGGAGGTGGATGGCGTTTCCTATGGCGCTTTCATAACACCCGGCCTGATCATGCTCACATTGTTGACGCAGTGCGTCAGCAACGGCTCGTTCGGCATATATTTCCCCAAATTCACCGGCACGATTTATGAGATCCTGTCGGCCCCCGTGGCGATGAGCGAGATCGTTATCGGCTATGTCGGGGCGGCGGCGACGAAGGGGTTGATGATCGGTACGATCATCCTCATCACCGCATCCTTCTTCGTCGATATATCGATTGCCCACCCCTTCATGATGGTCCTGTTCTTCGTGCTGACGGCCATCAGCTTCAGCCTGTTCGGCTTCATCATAGGCATATGGGCCTCGAATTTCGAACAGCTCAACCTTATCCCGATGCTGGTCGTCCCACCGTTGACGTTCCTCGGTGGCAGCTTCTATTCCATCAACATGCTGCCGCCCTTCTGGCAGACGGTCAGCCACTTCAATCCGGTGCTGTATCTCATCAGCGGCTTCCGCTGGAGTTTCTATGAGATTTCGGACGTGAACCCTGTCCTCAGCCTGGCGATGATCACGCTGTTCTTGGCGGTTTGTCTTGGCGTAGTGGGCTGGATGTTCAAGACTGGCTATAAGTTGAGGAACTGATCATTACTCCTCCGTCATCCCGCACTTGATGCCAGTCAGCCCAAGTCCTTGGGCTGAAAAGACTCTTTCGCGCCGTAGACGCGGCGCTGCTGGACCCCGGCTCAAGGCCGGGGTGACGGAGAGTTTATTTGAAACCTCAAACAGGCCGCACGAGAATGTGCTTCTTTTTGCCCAGCGACAGCTTGATCACGCCATCTGCCGTGACTTCACCAGCGCCGATGACCTGACGCTCATCGGACATGCTCTGGTCGTTGATCTTCACCGCACCGCCCTGAACGTGACGACGGGCTTCACCGTTGGAGGCAGCAAGACCGGCGCGGACAATGAGCGATAGCAGACCGACGCCCGCCTCAAGCTCACCCTTCGGCACTTCGATAGACGGCAGGTTATCGGCCAGCGCGCCTTCTTCGAAGGTCTTGCGGGCGGTTTCGGCAGCCTGCTCGGCATTGTCGCGGCCATGCAGCATGGCGGTGATTTCGGTTGCGAGGATTTTCTTGACCTCGTTGATCTCCGAACCACCCAGCGCCGAGAGACGCGCGATCTCGTCCATCGGTAACGTCGTGTAGAGCTTCAGGAAGCGTGACACATCAGCGTCTTCCGTGTTTCGCCAGTACTGCCAGAAATCATAGGCCGACAGCATATCCGGGTTCAGCCACACGGCACCGTTGACGGATTTACCCATCTTCGCACCCGAAGACGTCGTCAGAAGCGGAGAGGTCAGGGCGTAGAGCTGCGGCGTGCCCATGCGGTGGCCGAGGTCGATGCCGTTGATGATGTTGCCCCACTGATCCGAACCGCCCATTTGCAGGCGGCAACCGGTGCGCTTGTTCAGCTCCACGAAGTCGTAGGCCTGCAGGATCATGTAGTTGAATTCGAGGAAGGACAGCGACTGCTCGCGCTCCAGTCGTGTCTTGACGCTTTCGAAGGACAGCATGCGGTTGACCGAGAAGTGACGGCCGACATCGCGCAGGAATTCGAGGTAGTTGATATCGCGCAGCCAGTCGCCATTGTTGATCATCAGCGCAGGCGCGGTCGCGGCGTCGTAATTCAGGTAGTTCGAGAAGACGCGCTTGATCGAGGCGATGTTGCTTTCGATCGTATCGACCGTCATCAACTGCCGTGCTTCATCCTTGAACGAGGGATCGCCGACCATGCCGGTACCGCCGCCCATCAAAGATATCGGCTGATGGCCGGTTTTCTGCATCCAGTACAGCATCATGATCTGGATCAGACCGCCGGCATGCAGGCTGGGCGCGGTCGGATCGAAGCCGATATAGGCAGTCACGGTTTCCTTGGCGAAGAGTTCATCGAGACCTGCCTCATCGGAGATCTGGTGAATGAAGCCGCGCTCATCGAGCGTGCGGAGGAAATCGGACTTGAACCTGGACATAACCTTTTTCTTTCTGGTTGGGTCTTCTGCTCACTGAAATGCCAGTGAATGCCGCGCCTTTAGCATCATTTTTTGAAAAGTGCACCCGTTTGCGCCATGAATATCGGCAATCGGTAACGAGATGATTCCATCTGGCAGGAGAACGGATATGGGCGAGGTCAAAACCGCGATAGGGCTGATGAGCGGAACGTCCATGGATGGCATCGACATCGCCCTGCTGCGCACGGATGGCGAAAGCGTCGTGCACCACGGCCCGAGCGGATATTTTCCCTATGACCAGCAACTGCGCGCCACATGGCAAAGGGCGCTGGTCACAGCCAAGTCCATCCGCCAGCGCGATGAGCGCCCCGATGACCTAGGTGAGGCCGAGCGCAAGCTGACGCTGGCACATGCGGCTGCGGTCAAATCATTCCTGCATCGGAACGGGTTGAGTGCGCAGGATATCGACATCATCGGTTTTCACGGCCAAACTGTGCTTCATCGCCCGGATGACGCGCTCACGGTGCAGATCGGCGACGGGCCTTTGCTTGCCGAGGAAACCGGCATTAGTGTGGTCTATGACATGCGCGCCAATGACATGGTGCATGGCGGGCAGGGCGCGCCGCTGATCCCGGTCTACCACGCGGCACTCGGCGCTAATCTGCCTGCGCAATTCGAAACGCCTGCGGTTTTCGTCAATATCGGTGGGATTTCGAACCTGACTTACGTCGGGAAGAGTGGCACGCTGGCGGCTTTCGACAGCGGCCCGGGCAATATGCTGATCGACCAGTGGATCGAGGCGCATACCGGCAAGACTTACGATAAGGACGGCGCGACAGCGGCTCGCGGCAAGGTCGTTCCGTCGCTGATAGAGCGCTATATGGAAAGCCCGTTCTTTTCCGCAAACATCCGTCGCTCTCTGGACCGCTCCGATTTCCTGCCGCCTGCAAAAGGTGAAGTTTCGCTGGAAGATGGCGCGCGAACGCTGGCGCATCTCACCGGTGCGGCCATTCTCAGGTCTGCGAGCTATCTACCGGAGGGTGCCAGAACCTATGTCGTTTGCGGCGGTGGGCGGCTCAATCCGGTTATTATGACGGAGTTTTCCGAGCAGGCGTCGAAGCTGGGCGCTAAGGTCATCGCAGCGGAAGCCGCGGGTTTTGATGGCGGGGCGATGGAGGCCGAGGCCTGGGCGTATTTGGCTGTGCGGTCGCTCAGAGGTCTGCCGCTGACCTATCCGGGCACGACGGGGGTGCGGGAGCCGGTGACGGGTGGGGTGCTGGCGAGGCGTGAATTGCGGTCATGATATATGCTGGAGGGTGCGGCTAGCCCCCCTTGTAACTTCCCCTCACCGTCATTTGGCGTTTTAATGCCGGTTGCGGTGGCGGATGTGAGACCGAGACCCCCTGGGGACACCAAGCCCGTGGCAGAGCCCGGTCGTACATCCGCCGTTCCATCGAACCCGAACAGTCGCCAGGGCCGCTTGCGCGAGCAAAGCCCGCT
>NZ_LMMM01000004.1 GCF_001422245.1 Rhizobium sp. Leaf262 | reverse complement strand
GCCCGCCCTCTTCCTGCAATCGGAGAGCTGGTTCAGGCGGGGGCTGATCCGCGGTGTCAGTGTGGCATGTCTGAGTAGACGAGACGACTCAATTGGACATTTCTACTTTGCACAGCGGCGGACATTTCAACTCCTCTGCCACATTATGTGTGGGTCTGACACAGGAGAACGACAGATGCGACACCTCTGCCCGTGACTGCGTCACTACCAACGGAGGTTGGAAGCCTACAGTCCGCTAGTCTCATTACTTCTTGTTCTTCCCCTGATCGTAGTGCCACTTGATGGAGAAGAACATGCCCGTGCCCAGTACCAGTATCTTCAACGGAAAGAAGACAATCGGAAACCAGTCTACCCAGTCTGACATTTTGAATATTTCCAGCCATTACGTTGCGGTATCGCTGAGATCACTACATCGTAATTGCCGCATGTAACATCAGCCATGTTGACGCAGATGGCGTCTGTGATGGACCGAGGATCGCCAGAATGAGCATCGGTCCCGTTCAGTGATCTGCTTGGCAGCTTGAGCGCGATAAAGCTGATTATTCTGAAATTTCAATGATATCAAACCATTGTGACCTAACGCGTTTCGTATAGGTTGTTCTGATCCTTTTCTACAATGGCTCGTTTCATCTCTATGCAATTTCGCGAACGCCTTATCCTCTACGCGCTGCTCACATCCTTGACCTCGCTCAGCATCGACGCTCTGTTGCCCGGTTTGCGCGCGATTGGAGCTGAGCTGGGCACGCCACCGCCGCTCTCCACCCAGCATGTCATTTCGCTGTTCATCTTCGGTATGGCGTTTGGGGAGCTGTTGCTAGGGCCGATATCCGACGCAATTGGACGGAAACGCGCGCTTCTCTTTGGGCTCGGCATCTATCTTTGTGGCACCGTCATCGCGATGTTGGCGAATTCGCTGGAGATGGTCATTATCGGGCGCTTCCTTCAGGGCATCGGTGTGTCCGGCCCGAAGATCGCGACGCGCGCCATGATCCGCGATCAGTTCGAAGGCAATGCCATGGCGCGTGTCATGTCCTTCATGTTCACCCTCTTCATTCTGGTGCCGATGATTGCGCCAGCACTTGCGCAGGGACTGATTTCCATTGTGGGATGGCGCAGTGTCTTCGTCGCCTATCTGGTGATTTCTCTCGCTCTCGGCCTCTGGCTGGCCATCCGGCATCCGGAAACATTACCTGCTGCACGGCGCATTCCATTTCGCCCGCGTCTGCTTATGGCCAATGGCCTTCGCATCCTTTCCAACCGTCGTGTGACGTTGCTGTTCGTGGCGACTGGCCTCGTCTTCGGCGCGCAGCTTCTCTATCTCAGCACGGCCGCCGACATTTTCTATGATGCCTATGGCGTCGCAGAGACCCTGCCCTTCTATTTTGCCGGGCTCGCCATCTCCATGGCGCTGGCTTTCTTCATGAATGCGAGGCTCGTTCAGCGCTTTGGTATGGAGGCCATGGTGCGCGGTGCTTTCATCGGTCTGGCAAGTGTTACCTTCGTGATGATGATTTCCTCTATCGCTTACGGAAACCACCTGCCCTTTCTTGCCTTCCTCGTGATGCTGTTCATTACCTTTTTCACCATGGGCCTGCTGTTCGGCAATCTCAATGCCTTGGCCATGCAGTCCCTTGGGCAGATCGCTGGTTTCGGCGCATCCATCATTGCTTCGGGATCGAGCCTTGTTTCGACGCTCTTCGCCATCGCTTTCGGTCAGCTTTATGATGGGACAGTCGTGTATCTGTCCGTCGGCTTTTTCGCTGCGGGCATCACCGCGCTGTTGGTGGCGGAAATGGCTTTGCGCAGCGACGCCTCCGTAGTGGAAGCGGCTACATAGTCGATTACGCAAATAGCTCTTGGGAAATTGCGGCTACGCTTCTAAAAGACTGTCTGAGTTCGTTTGAGAAGAAGTGTTGATGCCGCAGATCTATGTTGATGCCGATGCGTGCCCGGTAAAGCCGGAGATTTTGAAGGTTGCCGAGCGCCATGGGCTGGAGGTGACATTCGTTGCCAATTCCGGTCTGCGGCCTTCGCGCGATCCGATGGTGAAGAACGTCATCGTCTCCGCCTCCTTCGACGCTGCTGACGACTGGATTGCGGAACATGCGGGCGAGGACGATATCGTCATCACCGCCGACGTGCCTCTGGCAGGACGATGCGTCGCCAATGGCGCGCAGGTGACGGGGCCGACCGGGCGCATTTTCGACAAGACGAATATTGGCATGGCAACAGCGATGCGGGACCTTGGCGCGCATCTGCGCGAGACCGGCGAAAGCAAGGGTTACAACGCTGCTTTTTCGCCTCGTGATCGCTCCCAGTTTCTAGAGACACTTGACCGCCTGTGTCGTCGGATCAAAAGATAGCTTGTGGGAGACCGTCGATGCAAACATCCAGGCACAGCCGCTATTCACGACACCGACCTTTCTTGATCGCAGTTGGCCTGAGCGCCGTTGTCCTGGTCGGAGCCATTGTCTTCGTACCGTCACTAGCGGTCGAATGTGCAGCGATCGTTTTCTTCCTCACCTACCTCATCATCATCGGCTCGCGGCTTCATCGCCTGACCCCGGCTCATATGAAGGCGCATGCTGATAGCGACGACCTTCCAGCAATCGTCATCATCGCCATCACGTTTCTGGCGGTCGGCGTTGCGGTTGCATCGCTCTTTCTGGCGCTCAATCACGCTGCCGGTGAAACCGTCTGGTCACTGACCCTCGCCTTTCTATCTGTCGTGTTCGGATGGCTGACCATCCACACCATGACGGCAATGCATTACGCACACCTGTTCTGGCGGTCCGCAAAAGCGTCAGACAAGAAACATCCGCGCGGCGGTATGGATTTCCCTGACACAGAAGAGCCAGGAATCTATGAGTTTCTCTACTTCTCCGTCGTCATCGGCATGACTGCGCAGACCTCAGACGTCGCGGTAACGACCACGCCGATGCGCAAGGTCGTGCTTCTGCACTCCATCGTGTCGTTCTTTTTCAATACCGTTCTTGTCGCCGCAGCCGTGAATGCTGCAGTGTCTCTGGCGGGTTGATCTCACTGCACCCATAAGGAATTCCCATGAAAATCATTTCTCAGAACACCGCATTCGGCGGCATGCAGGGCGTTTTCGCGCATGACGCGACGACAACGCCGTGCGAGATGACATTCGCGGTCTATATCCCGCCGAAGGCCATTCATGAGCCCTGCCCTGTTTTATGGTATCTTTCCGGGCTGACCTGCACCCACGCCAACGTGATGGACAAAGGCGAATATCGCCGCATGGCGTCGGAGCTTGGCTTGATTATCGTTTGTCCGGACACGAGCCCGCGTGGCAACGACGTGCCGGACGAATTGACCAACTGGCAAATGGGCAAGGGCGCTGGCTTCTATCTCGACGCGACGGAAACACCGTGGGCGGAGCATTACCAGATGTACAGCTATATCACGGAAGAACTCCCTGCCCTGATTTCCAAACAGTTCCGCGTGGATATGACGCGCCAGGGTATTTTCGGTCACTCCATGGGCGGGCACGGGGCTATGACGATTGCGCTGAAAAACCCGGACCGCTTCAAGAGCTGCTCGGCTTTCGCGCCCATCGTGGCACCTTCCTCTGCCAATTGGTCACGCCCAGCCCTGGAGAAATATCTCGGCGAGGACGAGGCAGCCTGGCGCGCCTACGACGCATGTGCGCTGGTAGAAGACGGCGCACGCTTTCCGGCATTCCTGATCGATCAGGGCAAGGCAGACAATTTTCTGGAAAGCGGCCTTCGGCCATGGCTTTTCGAAGATGCGATCAAAGGTATGGATATCGACCTGACGTTACGCATGCACGACCGCTACGATCACTCCTACTTCTTCATTTCCACCTTCATGGACGATCACCTGAAGTGGCACGCGCAGCGACTTGGCTGATACTATCCATCAATCCGGCTTGCGGTGTTCCAGCCGCAAGCCCTTGGCGGTACGATTGGCGAACCCTTCCCAGTAGCTATGCTCGGGCTTTCGTGTTCCGTCCTTGTTGACGGCCCAGACACCCTTATCCGATTGTTCGCTCAGCTCCAGATATTTCACTTTGCCTTGGTCACCCTTCAGCTTCACATCGAACCAGGCCGTGGCAAAATGCTGGGCGATGTTATTCATGCGAACGGTATCCCAGACGGGATCGGCGTAATGTTCGAAAGGTGCAAATCCAAGGGTTTCACTCGTTTTCCAGCTCTCCACCGGCGCAGGCATGGTTGCCGCCGCATTGTGATTGGCATCGGCGAATGTCAGCAGATATCGATCGACGGGCATGTGGCTTTCGAAAATCCTGCGAATTCCCTTTTTGTAATCTGAAACATCATCGGCGCTGCCAGCCATGAAGAAGATCGGCACCTTCACTTCGGCAAGGCCCCTTTCATCCCACATCCCGCGCTGCATACCCCAAGGCGCTATAGATATGATGGCTTTGAACCGGTCATCGAATAACTCGGCATGCTCCTGCGTTCCCGCGTGATGAACAGCCAGTGCACGCTCTTTTGCGCTCCAGTCTGCCGCAACGGCTTCATCGGAGACGCCGGCGCCTGCTGTGACGACAGCGCCATATCCACCCATCGAGTAGCCGATCAGACCCGCATGCGAAGCATCGACGATTCCCGAGAGAAAATTATCCGGCTTGTCGGTCAACCGCGCAATTTCCTGCAAAGCGAAACGCTGATCGAGTGGCCGGTTGACCAGCGTACTGCCAAACGCAGCCATGTCATTATAAGTGCTGTCAGTATGGTCTATTGACGCGACCACGTAACCCTTGCTGGCCAGATTCTCCGCAAGCGGGCTCATGAGATAGCGATTGCCGGGATATCCATGCGAAACGACAATCAGCGGAAAGCGCTGTCCTTTATCCTTCAGCGGTTCGGCATCGCGCTGCGCCCGACCGGCCACGGATATTTCGGTCTTTCCATCGCGCAAGAACACACGGTAATCGTCGCCCTGCCCGGCCTGTTCGGCAGGATACCAGATTTCGAGCATCAGCGGACGATCATATGTGGGAAACGGCTTGCCGGGCTCGATATGAACGACGTCCACCTGACCGGGATTGACGATTTTCAGTGTTCTCACGCCAACGGCATATTGGCCGTATGGCGCCAGCGCAGGCGCGTCCGGGCGGATGCGATCTATACGGTTTTCCGTAGAGGATGCGGGAGATGGCATGACCATGCAAATCGCGAGACCTATAATGCCGATCGACTTCATCTTTACACTCCTCCGGCGGTGATATCGCTATCTAACCAAAGGATGTGACGGTGGCTTAAAACTTACCGGGAAACAAGGCCGTCGCCAGAGGTGATGGACGGTCCAGACTAAACTCCGAAACGACGCGCTCAACGATGCCGGTGGCCAGTTCCTGATCGATCATGCTCTTGTCGATACCAAGCACAGTCGCGGTAAAACTCGTTTCGGCAACCACTTCGCCTGTCTGGACAGCAGCGGCGCGCACGACCACACGGGCCGATGCCCGCTCACCAAGAATGAGAGAACCCTTGGTCACAGCCAATAACCGGATCGTCAGGACAACCCGCGGACGGGTTTGGTCCCGCGTCGTGGATTTGATGGCGTTGGACATGTGATAGTGAATGGACTGCATCAGCTCGGGAGAAACATCCGGCTTGGCGGCCACGAACGCACCACGCACATCGTAAAGCAGCTTTCCGCCATCGCCCGCTTCGGGCTCCAGCCTGAAGGACATGAGCGCAAGAGACGCCAGCAAGACAATGCCAAGGCGCTTCAGCGAGTGGTGCATGATAGACGCTTCCCTTACGTCAGGTTACGCATCCATCATCCCCATTTACGGTTAGAAAACCGTTAAACCGTCGTCGTATCGTCTCTCGCTGCGATCAGAACGGCCATGGCGGCGCGCATGTCAACCAGCCTCGCTGCACGTCGCACCTGTGCTTCCTCGTCCTCGCCCCACTGCTCGCTCGTCCAGTCCTCGTCCAGATGAGCAAGCGCCCAGATTTCTTCCAGAGTGCGTACGCCTTCGGCAAGTGCCAGCGCCAGAATCGCCGACCCGGTAAGGGCTGTCATGGTGTGCAGAGCGGCAAGCTGGATGGCGCTATCGTATTTGCGAAGCGTTACGGCAAACGCAGCAACCGCCTCACGTGGCTGTTCCTGATGCATCACACCTTCCACGAGGATGAACCGTGCACCAAGAGACCGTGCCGCCCAGTCCACAATCGGATCCCACTGATCCGTCTGCCTTTCTACAAGTGCCGGCGGCTCGGCCGCACGGTAACAAAGCAGGTCGCTGGACGAGAACCGCAATATATCTTCAAAGACTGCCTGCGTATCGCTGGCAATGCCGTCGATCGCTGTGTTGACATGCCGCGAAATCGGCATAATGGCGGGATTGACGACCTCGGTCTGCGCATCCCACTCATCGCGCAACAGCTGTGCCAGAGCACGCGTCGGCACGATAAGCGCATTTTTGGCAGGAGTGCGCATGGTCTTTCCATCCAGAAGAACGGTAAAGCCGCCATCTTCTGCGTCACCCACCGTGACATCCTTGTAGAAACGCTTCGGCAAAGGCTTCTGCATCTGGATTTGGGAACGGCGAATGGGGTCCGGGTGGCTCAAGCCTTCCGTCAGATCATTCAACAGGTCACGCATGATACGTCCTTATCAGCCCGGAATATGGCCGGGAATTTCGCTTGGATGGTTGACGATGGCGTCGGCTCCGGCCTTCCAGAGATCGTCAACGGAGGCATAGCCCCAGGCGACACCAATCGCCTTGGCGCCCGCTGCCTTAGCCATCTGCATATCGTAAATCGCATCGCCGATAACAATGGTATCGGCGGGAACCATGCCGGTTTCGTCACAGCATTCCGTCACCATCGCCGGGTGCGGTTTGGAAGGGCAATCATCTGCGGTGCGCGAAACGATGAAATGCGGGCGGAAACCATGCGTGTCCATGATGAGGTTCAGGCCGCGGCGGGACTTGCCCGTCACCGCCCCCATCAACAACTCTTCGCGTTGCGCCAGCGTCTCGATCATCGCGCTGATGCCATCGAACAAAGGCTCCTGAAAACCGGCCTCTGCCCGCACTCCCGCAAAGATGGCCTTGTAATGGGCCGTCATCGCAAGAGCTTCATCATCCACATGTGGTTTGCCCTGCATGCGGGCAATCGCGATATCCAGCGTCAGGCCGATGATGGATTTCGTCAGTGAAACGTCCGGACGGTCATAGCCGAAATGCACGAAGGTACGGGCCATGACCTCATGGATAAGGCCGACGCTATCGACCAGCGTGCCATCGCAATCGAAGAGAACGAGTTTCATTCGTCGTCCCTGTCACCATCCGCCACATCAAGACCCAACAGGTTCCAGCTTTGCACCATGTGCGGCGGCAAAGGTGCTGTCACGCGCAGGCGTCCGCCGGATGGGTGCGGAATGTCGATCTTTCGCGCGTGCAGATGCAGACGCTTCTGAATGCCGCCAGGGAAATCCCAGTTGACGTCTTCGATGTAATATTTGGGATCGCCGATGATCGGATGGCCCATATGCAGCGCGTGAACACGCAGCTGGTGTGTGCGGCCCGTATAGGGTTCCATTTCCAGCCATGCCAGGTTTTGCGCGGCGGTATCGATGACACGGTAATAGGAAACGGCGTGGTCGGCCCCCTCCTCGCCATGCTTGGCGATGCGCATGCGGTCGCCATCCGGCGTCTGTTCCTTGACCAGCCAGGTCGAAATCTTGTCCTGATGCTTGCGCGGGACGCCCTTCACGAGAGACCAGTAGGTCTTCTTGGTGTCGCGCTCACGAAACGCCGCCGTCAGCTTCTGTGCGGCACCTCTGGTGCGGGCAACGACGAGAACGCCAGACGTATCACGGTCGATACGGTGAACAAGGCGCGGCTTTTCGCCCTTGGAACTCGTCCATGCTTCCAGCAGGCCGTCGATATGGCGGTTGATGCCGGAGCCGCCCTGCACGGCAATGCCGGCCGGCTTATTGAAAACGAAAACCTTCTCGTCTTCATGCAGCAGCATGCGCTTCAACAGATCGACATCGTCGGAGTTCTTGAGGTCGGTCGAGCTGATCGGCCCGCCCTTGACCTTCGAATCGACATCCAGCGGAGGCACGCGAACGGTTTGTCCGGCTTCCACGCGCGCATCGGTTTTCACCCGTCCGCCATCCACACGGACCTGCCCGGAACGCAACAGCTTTTGCAGCGGACCGAAGCCGAGGCCTGGATAGTGAATCTTGAACCAGCGATCGAGGCGCATTCCGCCCTCTTCGGGCTCAACCTTGATGTGCTCGATACCTGCCATGGCTAATCCATTCTTTCTTTTCTCGCGTCCGCATCGTCAGCGTGCGGTATTTTCCGTTGCCTTTAGAACAAAGCGCGGCCCAAGGCCAGCCCGGCGAAGATTGCAGCGAAAGAAACGACAAGACTCGCCAGTAAATAAACCGCAGCCAGCCCCAGGTCTCCCCGTTCGAAAAGCACGACTGCATCCAGCGTGAAGGAAGACCATGTAGTGAAGCCACCGAGGATGCCGGTGACGATGAAAACCCGTACTTCCGAGGAAGCATCGAACCGGCGCGCGATTATTTCCACCATCAGCCCAATCAGAAAAGCGCCAACCACATTGACGGTCAGCGTGCCCCAGGGAAAATTTGGACCTGCCAACCGCACCCCCCAAAGCCCCACCAGATAGCGGGCAACGGAACCGATTGCCCCGCCAATGGCAACGAGCGCGATATTGAGCATGGGAATTCTCCGGTCATGGTACGGGCGGCTGGGTGCGGCGTTTTCGATCTCTACGACAAACACAGAAAAAGCGAAATTCCCAACACGCCCATGAGAGTAAAAAGATGCTTTTCGAAATCGTTAAAATGCCGATCAAATGCAACTCTTGGATTTAATCGGGAAGAAAGTCGCGACTGGTAAGATCACTCGATTAGAGAGCAGCGAGGTGATTGCATGGTGCAAATTTTGTCAGTTTCAGCGACCACCGCTGGGTATGTGGCTGATAGCATCAAGGCAACCCAGCGTGCATCGCGCAAGACCGAGATAGACCAAGCCAAGCGCGAACTCGTGAGAAAGACGAGCACGGTCGAGGACGTGCAGGTCAGCTCTCTCTCGACCGTTGTAACGCAGCCTGCTCTGTCACTTCATTTCATGACGGCGGGACAGCAGCAAAATCCGCAGGCCACGCTCGAAGAGGTCATTGAGGCCTACGAGGAAAACAAGGGTCGCTCGGAAGTCTGACGATCCATCTTCCAACAAGCTGCCGGGTCGAGATATCTCCCCGGCAGCTTTCCTCACTCAGTTATGCTGATGCGCGTCATGGCCGCCTTGGGCAGAGCCGACATCCAATATCAGATCGACCTTTCCGGCCTTTTCGAAAGTGAGTGTTAAGGGCACCTTGTCGCCTTCGGCGAAGGGCTTGCTGACATTATAAAACATGAAATGAAGGTCGCCCGATGTCATATCCACGGTCTTGCCCGCAGGAATGACGATACCGGCAGCCATTTTGCGCATCCTCATCACGTCGTTGACCATTGCCATTTCGTGCATCTCAACACGTCCGGCAACCGGAGACGCGACCGACACCAACCGGTCGTCAGAAGCGCCGTCATTCTTCATTGTCACGGTCCCGCCCCCGACCGGCTGGCCGGGCAGCATAGCCTTGGCGACAGCGCCTGAAAGCTCGAGATCACCAGCCTTGACGACATCTGCTGCATGTTCTGCGCCGCCGTGTTCATGGGCACCGTGAGCGGCGTGGTCATGGCTCTCGCCCTCAGTCGCAGCCTTCGCAACAACGCGGATGACGGGTGCCGGGTTATTCAGAGAATGTGGGTCTTGGCCCTTTTCGGCCACCTCGTCCCAATTTGCCGTGCCCTTATCTCCGCAAATCTGCGTGACCTTGAATGGCAGATTGGTGCCTGCGGCCACACCGGAGATTTTGCCCTGTAGGTTGAACGTATCGTAATAGGCATCCGGCAGGTCACCACCGGTCCAGCGAATTTCAATCGGACCGCTTTTCACTTCGGTGCCATGGTTCATGTAGCTCTTCTTGTAATCATCTTTGATGATCTCGATCTCCCAGCCCGCTTTCGGCTGAGGCTTGGCGGAGATGAAACCTTCCGGCAACTGGACGCGCACCTCCGTCGTGGGCAGCCCGCCATCGCAGCCATGCGGCACCTGAAGCGCGGCGACGATTGTGCTTTCCTGCTCCGCCGTTGGGTTGACGAAGCTGGTGTGGGCGTAGGCCGGGACGATGGAGGCGGATGCCAGCAGAGCGGCGCAAAGCGTAACGTTATGAATTTTCATCTTGTGATCCTTTCGACTGCGGCTGTTTCAGCATCGCAAGTCGTCTTTCTAGCGGTCGTATAGGGTGATGTTCAGGGATCAAAGATAGGCAGGCGGAGCCCGCGCTTTCGGGCTTTGGCTATCGGTGTGATGCACAGTGGCGACACGCAGCGTCGGGCGATTATCCAGCCAGGCGAAATGCGCCCTCACCCAGGAATTCGTATCCGGAGTTGGTAAAAGAATCGAGGAGGCCAAAAGGCAGGCTTCGCAGAACAGGAATATACCGGCGTGATCCGTCTTGCCCTTCTCATGCGCGGTTTGGACACCCGCATGGCCCTCGCAGATTTCGGCAAAACTTCCGTCAGGAAGGCGATAGGCCTCATCGAAGGCAACCGTTGTGGCGGCAATCGCCACCACTGGCTTATGAGCGAAACCCAGCGACAGCATCAGCGTGGCGCAAAAGATGCGCAAAAGTCTTATCGCCAATCTCGGTTGCTTGCTCATGGAAGCTTTCATGACACGAAGCGATATCGCGGTTTTTGCTGTAAATCAAAGTGCAATTGCACGCAGCCGGAACCGCTGGGTTTGAAGCCACGTTCTCTGCACAGTCAAAGACAGCGAGGAGACCGTTCCCATGCCCGCAAAATCCAAGGCACAGCAGAAAGCAGCCGGTGCGGCATTGGCCGCAAAACGCGGCGATATGCCGAAATCCCGTTTACAAGGCGCTTCAAAAACCATGGCTAAGTCTATGACAGAAAAGGAACTGGAAGATTTGGCATCCACCAAGCACAAGAAGCTGCCGGAAAAGAAAGAAGACTAGAGCGACGCTGACTTGGCTTGGTTAGAAGTCCCGCCGTTCTCATTATCCGATGGCGCAGGCTGAACAAAAAACTGTTTGACTGCGTCATTTGGTCCTTGCCAAGAAACTGGCTAAGCAGATAATGAACTTCCATCCCGCTGGGAGACACCGCCTTACGGCGGGGCCGAAGGAGCAACCGCCCCGGAAACTCTCAGGCAAAAGGACCAGCGGAAAAGGACGGAACTCTGGAGAGAAGCCACCTGCATAAGGACGGCTCGCCGAAGGGATAACAATCTCAGGCGACAAGGACAGAGGGGGCTCTTGAACCCGACGCTTCAAACAGTGTCATGACATGAGCCCGCGCGACATCGCGTAACCCTGGAGGCGTCCTTGGCCGATACAGCCGCGTTACAAGTCACCCCGCTTCATTCCCTTCATGTGTCTCTTGGCGCCCGCATGGTGCCGTTTGCGGGATACGACATGCCTGTGCAGTACCCCGCAGGCGTCATGAAAGAGCATCTGCACACGCGCACGTCCGCTGGCCTGTTCGACGTTTCCCATATGGGTCAGGTCATCGTGAAGGCGAAGTCCGGCAAGGTGGAGGACGCAGCGCTCGCTCTCGAAAAGCTGGTTCCCGTCGATATCCTCGGTCTCAAGGAAGGCCGTCAGCGCTACGGCTTCTTCACGGACGAGAATGGCGGCATTCTGGACGACCTGATGATCACCAATCGTGGCGATCACCTCTTCGTCGTCGTCAATGCTGCCTGCAAGGATGCCGATCTGGCCCATATGAAGGCACATCTTTCCGATAGCTGCGATGTCACGCTGCTCGAAGACCGCGCGCTTATCGCGCTTCAGGGACCACGCGCCGAAGCCGTTCTGGCGGAACTCTGGGCTGGCGTTTCGGGCATGAAGTTCATGGATGTGCGGGAAGTTCCGCTGCATGACGTGCCTTGCATCGTATCCCGTTCCGGCTATTCCGGCGAGGACGGTTTTGAAATTTCCGTTCCGTCTGACAAGGCCGAGTTCATTGCCAAGGCACTGCTGGAACATCCAGACTGCGAGGCCATCGGTCTCGGTGCCCGCGACAGCCTCCGTCTCGAGGCCGGGCTTTGCCTCTATGGCAACGACATCGACACAACGACCTCCCCCATCGAAGCCTCTCTTGAGTGGGCAATCCAGAAAGCACGCCGCACCGGTGGTGATCGCGAAGGTGGGTTCCCGGGTGCCGAGCGTATTCTGGGTGAGTTTGCCGAAGGAACCGCACGCCGCCGCGTTGGCCTGAAGCCGGAAGGCAAGGCGCCTGTGCGTGGCCATGCCAAGCTTTTTGCCGATGCCGAAGGCAGCAAAGAGATCGGTGAGGTCACATCTGGCGGCTTCGGCCCGACTGTCGAAGGTCCGGTTGCCATGGGTTATGTGCCGAAAGAATTCGCAACGCCGGGCACTGCCATTTTCGCGGAAGTCCGCGGCAAGTATCTGCCCGTCACCGTTGCCGCCCTGCCCTTTATTACTCCCACTTACAAACGCTAATTTCCGGAGAGACCAATGCTGAAATTTACTCAAGAACACGAGTGGCTGAAGATTGAAGGCGATGTTGCCACAGTTGGCATCACCAGCCACGCCGCAGAACAGCTGGGCGATCTGGTCTTTGTCGAACTGCCAGAAGTTGGCGCGACCTTCTCCAAGGATGGCGATGCCGCAACCGTTGAAAGCGTAAAGGCGGCTTCCGACGTTTATTGTCCGCTTGATGGCGAGATCACCGAAATCAACCAGGCCATCGTGGACGACCCATCGCTGGTCAACTCCGATCCGCAGGGTGCCGGCTGGTTCTTCAAGCTCAAGCTTTCCAATGCCTCCGACGCCGATGCTCTGCTGGACGAAGCGGCCTATAAGGAGCTTATTGCGTAATGACGACTCCCACAGAGTTCCATTTCACCGACTATCAGCCCTATGACTTTGCCAACCGGCGTCATATTGGTCCGTCGCCGTCGGAAATGACGGATATGTTGAAGGTGATCGGTTACAACAGCCTCGATGCTCTCATCGACGCGACCGTGCCATCCTCCATCCGCCAGAAAACGCCGCTCACTTGGGGTGCGGCGCTGACGGAGCGCGAAGCGCTGGACCGCCTTCGCGAAACCGCCAACAAGAACAAGGTTCTGACCTCGCTCATCGGTCAGGGCTATTACGGCACCATCACGCCACCGGTCATCCAGCGCAACATTCTGGAAAACCCCGCCTGGTACACGGCATACACGCCCTACCAGCCAGAGATTTCTCAGGGTCGTCTGGAAGCGCTTTTGAACTTCCAGACCATGATTTCCGATCTGACCGGTCTCGACGTTGCCAACGCATCGCTTCTGGATGAGGCAACCGCTGCTGCCGAAGCCATGGCCATGTGCCAGCGCGTGGCAAAGTCCAAGGCAACAGCCTTCTTCGTGGACGCCAACTGCCATCCGCAGACCATTGCGCTGATCGAAACCCGTGCAGCACCGCTCGGCTGGAACATCATCGTCGGCAATCCCTTCACCGATCTCGATCCCGTCGACGTGTTCGGCGCGCTGTTTCAGTATCCCGGCACCCATGGCCAGTTGAATGATTTCACCGGCCTGATTTCCCGCCTTCACCAGACGGGCGCAATCGCGGCTGTCGCCACAGACCTGCTGGCGCTGACGCTTCTGAAATCACCCGGCGAAATGAATGCCGATATCGCTATTGGCTCTTCGCAGCGTTTCGGTGTTCCCGTCGGTTACGGCGGCCCACACGCTGCCTTCATGGCCGTCAAGGATGCGATCAAGCGCTCCATGCCCGGCCGTCTTGTCGGCGTATCGGTCGACGCACGTGGCAACCGCGCCTACCGCCTGTCGCTCCAGACGCGCGAGCAGCATATCCGTCGCGAAAAGGCCACGTCCAACATCTGCACCGCACAGGTGCTGCTGGCCGTCATGGCCTCCATGTATGGCGTCTTCCACGGCCCGCAGGGCATCAAGGCCATTGCCCAGCAGACCCACCAGAAGGCCGTGCTGATGGCCAAGGGTCTGGAGAAGCTCGGCTTCGTCATCGAGCCCGAAACCTTCTTCGACACGATCACTGTCGATGTCGGCCATATGCAGGCGCTGATCCTGCGCGCAGCCGTTGCCGAAGGCGTCAACCTGCGCAAGGTCGGCTCCACCAAGATCGGCATGAGCCTTGACGAGCGCACCCGCCCGGCAACGCTGGAATCGGTCTGGCGCGCCTTCGGTGGCAACTTCTCGATTTCGGACTTCGAGCCGGACTATCGATTGCCCAAAAACCTATTGCGCACAACGCAATACATGACACATCCGATATTCCACATGAACCGCGCCGAAAGCGAGATGACCCGTTACATCCGTCGTCTTTCGGACCGCGATCTGGCGCTCGACCGCTCCATGATCCCGCTCGGTTCGTGCACCATGAAGCTGAATGCGACAGCGGAAATGCTGCCGATCACATGGCCGGAATTCTCCGACATTCACCCCTTCGTGCCAGCAGATCAGGCGCTGGGCTACAAGGAGATGATCGACGATCTCTCCGCCAAGCTTTGCCAGGTTACCGGCTACGACGCCTTCTCCATGCAGCCGAATTCCGGTGCGCAGGGCGAATATGCGGGCCTCTTGACCATCCGTAACTATCACCTCGCACGCGGCGATGCCCATCGCGACGTCTGCCTCATTCCAACCTCTGCGCACGGCACCAACCCTGCCTCAGCACAGATGGTCGGCATGCGCGTGATACCGGTGAAGGTGAGAGAAAACGGCGATATCGATATCGAAGATTTCCGTGAAAAAGCAAAGCAATACGCAGACAACCTCTCGTGCTGCATGATCACCTACCCGTCAACCCACGGCGTATTTGAGGAAACCGTTCGCGAGATTTGCGAGATCACCCACGAACACGGCGGTCAGGTCTATCTCGACGGCGCCAACATGAATGCCATGGTCGGTCTTTCCCGTCCGGGCGACATCGGCTCCGACGTGTCGCACCTCAACCTGCACAAGACCTTCTGCATTCCGCATGGCGGCGGCGGTCCGGGCATGGGCCCAATCGGCGTCAAGGCGCATCTGGCTCCTTACCTGCCCGGTCACCCGGCCAGCGATGGACGCACCGGTGCGGTGTCTGCTGCACCTTTCGGCTCGCCATCGATCTTGCCGATTTCCTGGAGCTATTGCCTGATGATGGGCGGCGAAGGGCTGACGCAGGCAACCAAGGTCGCGATCCTCAACGCCAACTACATCGCAGCACGGCTGAAGGGCGCTTACGACGTGCTCTACAAGTCCGAGGCCGGACGTGTGGCGCATGAGTGCATCATCGACACCCGCCCGCTCAACGAAAGTTGCGGCGTGACGGTGGACGATGTGGCAAAGCGCCTGATCGACTGCGGCTTCCACGCCCCGACCATGAGCTGGCCGGTTGCCGGTACGCTGATGATCGAGCCAACGGAATCCGAGCCCAAGGCCGAACTCGACCGCTTCTGCGACGCCATGCTGGCCATCCGTCAGGAAGCCCGCGACATCGAGGAAGGCCGTTCCGACAAGGCCAACAATCCGCTGAAGAACGCACCTCACACGGTGGAAGATCTCGTCGGCGAGTGGGACCGTCCCTACTCCCGCGAACAGGCCTGCTATCCACCCGGTGCATTCCGCGTGGACAAATACTGGTCGCCGGTCAACCGTGTCGACAACGTCTATGGCGACCGCAACCTCATCTGCACCTGCCCGCCGATGAGCGAGTATGCGGAAGCGGCGGAATAGCCCGAATAACAAAGGCCCGGATCACTCCGGGCCTTTTCTCTAACACGGCCACATCCTTGAGTTCATCGAGTAAGGCGAATATCGCTCGTTACCACAGTCTTTCCACCTGCACCGTCTCTATCCGTGGTGCGCAAGCGCAAACCGTTCGATCCTAGCTTGGTGATTGTCATCGCGGCCGTGCGGTCGCCATTGATGTCTCTGGTCCAGCGTATGGTGAGGTTGATGGAATTGCCGCTACGGCTTCCGCTCAGCGCAGAGGGTCTGCCGGATGGGCCGACGTAGTTGCCCCTGTAACGATTGCCATTGGCGGTAAGATCGGCAGAAATCGCGCGTCTCACGACAACGAAGCC
Source organism: Rhizobium sp. Leaf262 (assembly GCF_001422245.1). GTDB lineage: Bacteria > Pseudomonadota > Alphaproteobacteria > Rhizobiales > Rhizobiaceae > Agrobacterium. Next base: position 280,707 of record NZ_LMMM01000004.1, on the reverse strand, counting down.
ACGGCATGTGCCGTTCATTTTGAGCGAAGGCCCGCTGGCGTTTGACTGAAACGTGCAATTGACGTTTACCGGGCGCGAGCCGATACGCGTCGTCACCGTGCCGCTGCCCTTCCAGCTTCCTGATAGTGAAGACAGGAACTGGCTTTCGTCCGCCAGGGCCTGCGAAGCCATGAGAGACGCTACAAGTGCTAGGATGGAGGTCAGTCTGCAAGTCATCCGCATGTTCCCTTTTTGTGTGAAACCCGAACGTCTTGCGATGCCGATTGTTCCGTTGTTCCGTTTGTTATGAGGCATAAGCAACCTTATGCGACCGGGCGCGTTTGTCGCCAGTTTCGCCTCACACCCCGGAGCGGTCGTCATGACTACGCTAGCAACGCCCATCAGTGACAACGATCGTGCCATGGGCCGATCACCGCGCGCAGGTATATCCGACCGCTCTCTTTTTGCCCTTGCGGTTCTCAACTTCTTTCTCGCGGATGCGCGTGATGGCTTGGGACCATTTCTGGATGCGTTCCTGGCGACCAATGGTTGGTCGGCGATGCAGTTGGGTCTTATTGCGACTGTCGGAGGATTGATCGGCCTTGCCGCGACGCCATTGTGTGGCGCACTGGTGGATGGCTCGACATGGAAGCGGCTGTTGATCGCAGTCCCTGTTGTCGTCGTTACGGTCGGAGCACTGATTACGCTGCTCTTTACCAACGAAGTTGTCGTCTGGACCGGTCAGATCATGACTGCGGTCGTGGGTGCGGTGATCGCACCTGCGCTGGCTGGCCTGACCCTGGGCCTCGTTGGTGAAAAAATGTTCTCCCACCAGATATCGCGCAACGAATTCTGGAACCACGGCGGAAATTTCGTCTCGCTCTTCGCCACTTACTTCGCGGTCACCGCCTTCGGAATATCAGGCGTAATCGGTCTTATGATCGTTACGGCACTGGGCGCGCTTGCCGCTACTCTCGCAATCGATCCAGACAAGATCGATCACAAGGTTGCCCGCGGTCTGGGTGAGGACAAGGGAGAGCCCGGACCGTCGGGTCTGAAGGTTCTGTTTAAAGAGCGCGGCCTGATCTTTCTGTCCATCATCCTCCTGATCTTCCACTTTGGAAACGCCCCCATGGGTCGTCTGATAGCGCAGAATTTCGCCATCGAACTCAACACGCCGTTTCGCACCACTGCCATCATTACCGGCGTTGCACAGTTTGCGATGATCTTCGTCGCAGCACTTGCGCCCTGGCTCATCCGCCGCTTCGGGCTGTCAACTGTCTTCATCATCGCGCTGATCGCTCTACCCATACGCGGCGTTCTGGCAGCGTCCTTCAACGAATTCTGGGTGGTCTACCCGGTGCAGTTGCTGGATGGCATAGGCGCCGGTCTGCTCGGCATTGCCACACCTGTCGCGGTCGAGCGTATCTTGAAAGGAACTGGCCGTTTCAATGTGGGCCTTGCGGGTGTGATGACGATCCAGGGCATTGGTGCATCACTCAGCAATGGCGTAGCGGGCTGGTTGACGACGGAAGGCGGCTATGCGCTTTCCCACCTTGTGGGCGGCGGCATCGCAGCCATCGCTATTGTTCTGTTTCTGATGTTTCGAAATGACATCGCGCCGCATCAGCAGGCAAATAAATCCTGAAATGAAAAAGGGGGCCAATGGCCCCCGATTGATTTTTCCAAGCGATTTCCGCTCAACCGACGAAGGCGCGTTCGATGACGAACTCCGCTGGCTTGTTGTTTGCACCTTCGGTCAGACCAGCTTTCTCAAGCAACAGCTTCGTGTCTTTCAACATGGCCGAAGACCCGCAGATCATGCCACGATCAACCACTGGATCGAGGGCTGGAACACCAAGATCCGCAAACATCTTGCCATTCTCAATCAGGTCGGTAATGCGACCCATGAAAGGATAGTCCTGACGGGTCACGGTGGCGTAATGCTTCAGCTTGTCGCCCACGATTTCGTTCAGAAACTCGTGATTGCGAATTTCATCGACCAGGTCGAAGCCGTACTTCAACTCGGCAACATCGCGGCAAGTATGGGTAAGGATGACTTCCTCGAACTTCTCATACGTATCCGGGTCACGGATGAGGCTTGCGAACGGCGCGATACCAGTTCCGGTCGAGAACATATAGAGTCGCTTGCCGGGCGTCAGTGCATCAAGAACGAGCGTGCCTGTCGGCTTCTTGCGCATCAGCACCGTGTCACCGGGCTTGATGGCCTGGAGATGAGATGTCAGCGGACCATCCGGCACTTTGATGGAGAAGAATTCCAGTTCTTCGTCCCAAGCCGGGCTAGCGATGGAATAGGCACGGTAAATTGGCTTGTCGCCGACCATCAGACCAATCATCGCGAATTCGCCTGACCGGAAGCGAAAGCCAGCTGGTCGCGTCATGCGGAAGCGAAAAAGATGGTCGGTGTAATGCTCGACAGACAAAACCGTCTCGGCATAAACGCCGTCAGGGATTTTCACCGCGAATTCTTCCGTCTTGGCTGGAGCGTTCATTCTCTATCCGTCCATCTCATTTATTGCGCGACATTTTCAGAAGCGGCAATATACCATTTCCCCGGCCTTTTGAAGGTATGGGAATGTCATTGGAGCCATGCGTGTGGAAATATGTATCTTAAACTCATATTTCCACGCAAAGTCTTATATCGCTGGACGACGACGCCAACTGTAGCTTTCGCCGCTCTTTGCCGCTTTCGCCGTCGGTTGATAGTACACGTCGATGGCCGGAAGCCGGTTCTCGGACAAGCGGCGGATCGCTGTTTCGTTTCTGACGGCGAAACTGGTGAAGCCAGTGCGCAACATGAGGGGTACCTGATCGATCAGGACATCTCCCACAGCCCGCAGCTCGCCAGCGTAATTGAGACGGGAGCGCAACAACGAAGCGTGGCTGAACCCGCGACCGTCGCTAAAAGCCGGGAAGCTGACGGCAACAAGTGCAACACGGTCGATGAAGGGATGAAGCTTCTCCACATCGTCCGCTGGCGTAATGAGAACGCCGAGGCCAACCTCATTGCTCTCCTCAGCACGCGCGATGAATGCGTCGAGCGGCAGAAGCACCTGCTGTCCCTCAACCGCCTTCAACTCCTCGGTCTCTATCACCCATGGATCGTTTTCGACGAATCCGCTCTCGTTCCAGATTTTTGTCATGATGTGGTGTTCCTCAAGCGGCTGCGGCGGCTGCCGGGTAGAGCGCTTCCTTGAAAGGCTGCTGCCCGACGCGTCTGTAGGCTTCCAGGAATGTCTCGTCCTTGGAAAGACGCAGTCCAAGATAAGTATCGACTATAGTCTCTACCGCATCCGTGACCTTTTCCGGTTCGAAACCGCGACCGATGATTTCGCCGATGGACGAATTCTCGTCGCCGGAGCCACCCAATGTGATCTGGTAGAGCTCGGCACCCTTCTTCTCCACACCCAGCAAACCGATATGGCCGACATGGTGGTGGCCACAAGCGTTGATACAGCCGGAAATCTTGATCTTCAGCTCACCTATTTCCGCCTGTCGCTCGGCAGAGCCGAACCGATTGGAAATTTCCTGCGAGAGCGGAATGGATCGCGCATTGGCCAGCGCGCAATAGTCCAGCCCGGGACAGGCGATGATGTCGGTAATCAACCCGGCATTGGCGGTGGCAAGACCTGCGCCCTGAAGCGCACGATAAACAGGCTCCAGATCTGCAAGGGCCACATGTGGCAGAATGATATTCTGCTCGTGGCTGATGCGGATTTCATCGAACGCGTATTCTTCTGCGATATCGGCAACGATATCCATCTGCGCATCGGATGCGTCGCCTGGAATCCCACCGATAGGCTTCAGTGAGACCGTCACCATGCCGTGGTCTGGATGTTTGTGCGGCTGGACGTTCTGATCGACCCAGCGGGCGAACTCAGGATCGGCCTTCTTCCAGCGCGCGACGCTTTCCCAACCTTCCGGACGCTGCTTCAAATCGGGCAGTGCAAAGTAGGCGGTAATCGCCGCGATGTCGTTGTCGGGCAGCTTCAGCTCGCTGTTTTTCAGCTCTGCGAATTCCGCCTCGATCTGACGCGTCAGTTCCTCAGCTCCCGTTTCGTGGACGAGGATCTTGATACGCGCCTTATACTTGTTGTCCCGACGACCATGAAGGTTATACACACGCATGATGGCCGTCGTGTAGGAGAGAAGATCCGCTTCCGGCAGGAAGTCGTTGATCTTTTTGGCAATCATCGGGGTTCTGCCCTGCCCGCCGCCGACATAGACCGCAAAGCCGATCTCACCCTTTTCGTTCTTTTTCAAATGCAGACCAATATCATGCACCTGAATGGCCGCGCGGTCGCGCTCGGCACCCGTCACCGCAATTTTGAACTTGCGTGGCAGGAAAGAAAATTCAGGATGAACGGATGACCACTGCCGCAGAATTTCCGCGTAAGGACGCGGATCGGCCACCTCATCTGCAGCGGCTCCCGCGAAATGATCCGCGGTAACGTTGCGAATGCAGTTGCCCGAGGTCTGCAACGCATGCATCTCGACGCTGGAAAGCTCCGCAAGAATATCCGGCGTATCGGCAAGGCGAGGCCAGTTGTACTGAATGTTCTGACGCGTCGTGAAGTGACCATAGCCGCGGTCATATTTGCGCGCGATATGCGCCAGCATCCGCATCTGCTTTGCGTTCAGCGTCCCATAGGGAATGGCGACCCGCAACATGTAAGCGTGCAATTGCAAATAGACGCCGTTCATCAGCCGCAAGGGTTTGAACGCGTCTTCGGCCAGCTCGCCCGAAAGGCGTCGTTGAACCTGATCGCGAAATTGCTCCACGCGACCATGAACAAAAGCGTGGTCGAACTCATCGTAGCGATACATGGTATTCCTCAGACTGCGATAAAGGCTGCGTCCGCTGGCGCAAAGCCCTCGGCATAGTGAATGGTTGGTCCCGCGGCACGGATCCGTTCGCGCAGGCGTGTAGGCCACAGGCGGCCATTTTCCTCGGTGACATCGACGATATTCACATCCACCACCTTGTTGGCGGAGAAATCGCGTTTGCCGATCTCTTCGAGCGAGGCTTCTGCTTCGGGATGACGGGCAACCAGTGCCGACTGGAGGTCTTCGTTCCACGCGCCGTTTGCATCGAGCCAGACGGCGATGCCATCATCCAGACGGTTGGCTGTCAGAACCTTGTCAACCATTTGCATACTCCTGCTTCAGATCGGACGACGTACCGGCAAGAGCCAGCGCTTCCGATCTTTCAAAATTGGCACCAGCAACTGCGTCACCGATGATGACCATGACCGGACCGGTCAACTCATCACGATGTTCGAGTTGCGGCAAATCTCTCAATGTACCATGCATGAGGCGGCGATATGACCGGCTGGCATTCTCGATGACAGCAACGGTGGTATCAGCGTTGAGCCCGGCATTCATGAGACGTGTTGCCACTGATGCGGCGACGGAACGGCCCATATAGACCGCAATCGTCGCACCCGATACGGCCAGACGGGCCCAGTCCGGCAGAATATCGCCTGCGAGATCGTGGCCGGTCGTGAAGATGAGTGAGGACGCGATGCCCCGCAACGTCAGCGGCAATTCGAAATCCGCAGCGGCGGCAAAAGCGGACGTGATGCCGGGAACGATTTCATAGCCGATACCGGCCTCTCGCAAGGCAGCCATTTCCTCTGCGGCACGGCCATAGACGAGCGGATCGCCGGATTTCAGGCGAACGACGCGCTTACCCTCTTCACCCAGCGCCACCAGCAGCTTGTTGATGTCAGCCTGTGATTTTGAGTGACAGCCTTTGCGCTTGCCAACGGAAAGACGCTCTGCATCGCGACGTCCCATATTGACGATTTCCTGGGGCACCAACGCGTCGTAGACGATGACATCGGCCTGCATCAGCACGCGCTGCGCCCGCAGCGTCAATAAATCTTCCGCACCCGGGCCGGCACCAACAAGCCAGACGTAGCCTTCAGGACGTTCCGGGGACGCCAGCAACTGCTGGGCAGCAAGACGGGCAGATTCGATATCGTTCAATGCGACCGCATCCGCGACGCCGCCGGAGAAGAACCGACGCCAGAAATTTCGGCGCAACGCACCCTTTGGAACGGCTTGCTCGGCCGCATCGCGATAATCAACGGCCAGCCGCGCCAGCCGGCCAAGCGAAGGGGCCAGCATCTGATCGATGCGTGCCCTGATCATCTGACCCAACACCGGTCCGGCACCCTCTGTGCAGATCGCGACGGCAACGGGCGCACGAGACACGAGGCCCGGCGTGTAGAAATCACAATAGCCAGGTTGGTCGACCGCATTGGCTGGAATCGATCTTGCACGCGCGGCATCAACGATCTCTCTGTCCAGCGCCTCTTCGCCCGTTGCTGCAAAAACCAGCACCGCGCCATCAAGACGTTCTGGCGAGAAGGGAAGAGAATGATGCGTCACCTGCCCGCTTGCAAGCAGCGCTGCGTAGTCATCTTGCGGCGCGTCTGCAAAAGCCTGGATGTCAGCGCTGGTGTTGAGCAGCAGACGGACCTTGGCGAAAGCTTCGTCGCCATTTCCAAACACGGCGACAGGTCGCTTCTCCACTTTGAAAAAAGCAGGGAAAGTCGTAAGCCGATGGTCGACCGTATCTGTAGCGTTTTGAGGCATGCCCATAATATGTCCGATCCATCAGCGGTATTGAAGGTACAGAAATTCGCTTGCTATATTGCAGTAGATTTTTATTGCTCGGCAAGCACTGATTTGGAGGAAAAGCAACCGGCCTGTCAAAAACGGCACGTTGTTGTAAATCCACACAATTTCTACCAAATCTGTGCATTTTTTCGGCAATTTTCGCAGCAGAATGTTCAAAGACTGAGCATTCATCGAACAGGAAAATACCTTGACAGAAGATACTATAGCGTCGCGCCTGCTCGATGTCATCGAGAAGGATATTCTTCCCCTCACAGCAAGGGGAGTTGCGTTGGGCAACAAGGTCTTCGGCGCTGCCATCTTGCGCAAGTCCGACCTTTCGCTTGTCATCGCAGAAACCAACAACGAGTTGGAAAATCCGCTCTGGCATGGGGAAGTCCATACGCTAAAGCGATTCTACGAGCTGGGCGAAACGTTAAACACCAAGGATCTGATCTTCCTGTCCACCCATGAACCCTGCACCATGTGCATGTCCGCAATCACATGGGCCGGTTTCGATAATTTCTACTCGTTTTTCAGCCATGAGGATTCGCGCGATTCCTTCGCCATTCCCCACGACCTCAAAATTCTGAAAGAAGTTTTCGGTCTTGAGCCCGGCGGATACAGACGCAGTAACGCGTTCTGGAATTCCTATTTCATCGCCGATCTCGTGGAAAACGCCGAACCATCCCTCAAAGCACGATTGAAGGAGCAGACCGCGCGTATCAAGGCGACCTATGACGACCTGTCGCGCAATTACCAGTCCTCCAAGGCCGACAACAATATCCCCCTGAACTGAGATCAGCCGCAGAAAGACCATACAATGGAAGCCTCGAAGGATATTTCCCGTCTCATCGAGATCATGGAAGCCTTGCGACAGCCGGAAACCGGATGCCCCTGGGACATCGTCCAGACGTTCGAAACCATCAAGCCCTATACGGTTGAAGAGGCTTATGAGGTGGCAGATGCCATCGAACGCAACGATATGGACGATCTCTGCGACGAGTTGGGCGACCTGTTGCTGCAAGTGGTGTTTCACTCCCGTATTGCCGAGGAGATGGGTGCCTTCTCTTTCGGCGATGTCGTCCACGCCGTCACATCCAAGATGATCCGCCGCCATCCTCATGTCTTTGCACTATCGCCCGCTGACACGGCGGAATCGGTGAAGCTGCAATGGGATGCCATCAAGGCGCAGGAAAAGCGCGACCGTGCCGAGCGGCGAGCAAAGCGCGGGCTTGGTGATGATGCGAAGGCAGGTTTTCTGGGTGGCGTCCAACGCACTCAACCTGCCCTGACCGAAGCATTGAAACTACAGGAACAGGCTGCCCGCGTGGGCTTCGACTGGTCTGCCCCCCAACCCATTCTCGACAAGATCGAGGAAGAAGTGCGCGAGCTTCGAGAGGCCTTGGCGGAGGGGAAACCGGAGAAGGTATCCGAAGAGTTGGGTGATCTTATTTTTGCACTCGTCAATATCGGTCGTCACGTCAGGACAGATCCCGAAAACGCCCTTCGCGGCACCAACACCAAATTCCGCCGCCGCTTCCGCCATATCGAAACGTCGCTTGCCGACAACGGAGAAACGCTGGAAGCCGCAACATTGGAGCGGATGGAGGATTTATGGCAGTCGGCAAAGGCTATCGAAAGGTCTCTTTCCTAGAGACCTCACACTCAACCCGCATTGCGAACGTGGTCCGACAGGCTGGAATCCTTCTCGAAGTCCTTTGCGCGATAGACCGTCAACCGGTCACGCCCGGACGCTTTCGAGGCATAAAGCGCCGTATCCGCCATCTTGATGAGCGCATGCGGCGTGCAGTTCTTCTCTTCGCACACGGCAAGCCCCATGCTTAGCGTGGCCGCAACTTTTTGATCGTCGATAATATGCTTGATCGAGCCGACGAGCTGCCGAACGCTATCCACCAGCGTAAATGCATCGCTCTCCCCCGTCGCGGGCAGAAACAGGATGAATTCTTCGCCGCCAAAACGCGCAAAACTATCATTGGGACGAATGCGCGCAGACAATTCCTGCGCCACCCGGATCAAGACCTCGTCACCTGCCAGATGTCCGAATCCGTCATTGATGCGCTTGAAATGATCGATGTCGATCATGACGATGACATCGCCTTGACGCATTAATGCAGGCAGCCGTGAGGAGAATGATCGCCTATTGGGAACGCCTGTCAAAACATCCAGATCTGCCAGCCTTCGCAGCCCCTCTTCCGCACGACCGGTGACCAGTCCGAGAACGAAAACAGCGATTGCGAAATGACAGACGATCGACACGAAGAAGGCATTGCGTGGCGCGACGAATGTCACATCAGGAAACAACACGCCACCAACGACCAGCGCACTCAGGAATGCGGTGAACGCCATGGTGGCGGCCAGCGGCTTTCGAACCGGCAACGGCTCGATAAGGCGGTCTTTGAAAATGGTCGATGCCGACGCCAGCAGCAATACGGCTGCAACGGATTGAAAAACGGTGGTTCTGGCAACCGAGTTTTCGCACAAGCCGGTCACGAGCAGCATGCCGGTGGAAACCACCGGCAAGACCAGAATCAGCCACTCACGGCGTCTGCGCTGTTGCGTGCTGATCCTGCAAACACCGATCCAGAAAATCGAGTAGCCGACGAGGCCGGCGAAATTTCCCATCAGGGCGAGAGTGTTCTGATAGTCTACGAAAACCTTGCTCATGCTGACGAGAGCCGACGTCACCCCCACTAGGAAGAAGCCAATTGCAAGAAAACCGAGGCCGACACTCTCTCGCGACTGAGACCGCACGTAGAGAAAGCACAAGGCAGCCACAAAAAATGACATCTTGTGCAGCAACAGCACCGTGGACAAATCTAAGGGTTGCAACATCGTTTCAAGCTCGTATGAATTGAACGACACTATCACATACAGCCCGTTACGAAACCCTAACAAACAGGGGACTATTGGTTGCATTTATCGCATAACGGTTATGCGTAAATGGTTTTAAGTTAGAAAATGATTAGCATTTTCCCGACATAGGTCAGTTGGGATCGCGGTCAGCGTTCCCAGTCTTCGACATCGGCCTTTTGTGTCTTTCCCAAACGGCGCTCAAGCTCCAGCGACTGCGCTTCGGACAGGCGGACGTCCAGTGTAACGGAGCCGTCTTCATTGTCTTCGCGGGAATCAACAATCGCATTGTTGTAAACCCACGACAGCATCGGCAGTTGATCGACGCCCAACACAATGCTTGTTTCCATCAGAACACCAGAAAGCCGGTGGGAAATCTCCTCCATCAGGCTGTCGACGCCTTCGCCAGTAATGGCAGAGACGGCACGGACACTGTTGCGCCCCTCTGCCTTGTGCATGATCGCGTCGTGCTGCTCGGGCTCCAGCCTGTCGACCTTGTTCCAGACCTCGATGATCCGTTCGTCGGCGACTTTCTCGTCTATCCCGAGATCGTTGAGAATGCGCAGAACGTCAGCCGATTGCGCACCGTTGTCCGGGTCCGACATGTCGCGGACGTGAAGGATCAGGTCTGCTTCGAGCACCTCTTCAAGCGTTGCGCGAAAAGCCGCGACCAGATGAGTGGGCAGATCGGAGATGAAACCAACCGTATCCGAAAGGATGACGGTGCGGCCATGCGGCAGCTTCATGCGGCGGAGCGTGGGATCCAGCGTTGCAAAGAGCATGTCTTCAGCCAGAACGCCTGCGCCGGTGATGCGATTGAACAGCGTGGACTTCCCGGCATTCGTATAACCGACGAGCGCAACAATAGGGTGAGGCACCTTGCGGCGCTTGGCGCGATGCAGCTGGCGTGTCCGCACGACTTGCTCCAGCTCGCGTTCCAGACGAACAATGCGCTCCTGAAGCAAACGGCGGTCGGCTTCGATCTGCGTTTCACCTGGACCACCCATGAAGCCCGCACCACCGCGCTGACGCTCCAGGTGGGTCCAGCTGCGAACGAGACGTCCCTTCTGATAATTCAGGTGAGCAAGATCGACCTGCAGTGTCCCTTCCTTGGTGGAAGCGCGGCGACCAAAAATTTCAAGAATAAGACCGGTGCGGTCTATGACCTTGGAATTCCACTGTTTTTCAAGATTTCGCTGTTGAACGGGCGTCAGCGGATGATCGATGATCACGAGACCGGAATTCGTTTCTTCTAGAAGCTGCCCGATCTCTTCGATCTTGCCGCTACCGAACAGCGTAGCTGGACGTGGCTGATTGACTGGCACGATCAGACCTTCGGAAATGTGAAGATCGATTGCAAGGGCCAGCCCTTTGGCTTCCTCCAGCTTGGCTTCCATGGACCGCGGAGCCGTGGTCGCCGGTGCTTCCTTTGGCTGCCGTCCTTGCTTGAGAACCGGGATGATGACCACAGCGCGCATATCATCCCGATGCTTTTCCTGCTCTGGGATGATGGATTCGTTGGATGTGTCGCGTGTAGAAATGAGCCCGTCCTTTTTAAAAAGCTTTGCCGCTGCTTCATGCAGAGCGCATCACGGAAAACAACGGTCACCCGTTAAGGTTCCGTTGTTCCGGTCAAGAATGGAAATGACGACGTGTCGTCCAGCGCCGTTAAGCAGCGCCCTCTTCCGATTCGAACATCTGCATTGGCTGGCCCGGCATGATGGTGGAGATCGCGTGCTTGTAAACAAGCTGCGAATGTCCGTCACGACGCAGAAGAACGCAGAAATTGTCGAATGATGTAACAACGCCCGTCAGCTTTACGCCGTTGATCAAGAAAATCGTCAACGAAATCTTCTGTTTGCGAACGGTGTTAAGGAAAAGATCTTGCAGGTTTTGAGAACGTTCCGCCATGGCGCCGATTCTTTCTTTTTTGCCCGGATGGGAGACCGGGAAATAAACAATCAATAATAGGATCGGATGAACCTCGTCCCCAGTCAGCCGATCAGCAACTCTGGTATCAAATCACGATCTGTTCCGCAATGTGGAAAAACTCACCCCGATTTACTGGGATAGGCTTTTTTTGTTTCAAACCCAATGTTTTAGAAATATTGGATAGATACACGGAATAGCTGTTCTACCTCGCGAACCGCGTCCGAAGACGCGAAGAGGATGACGCGGTCTTTCGCCTTGATTTTGGTGTTCCCATCGGGACGCAAAACTTTCTTGTCCCGATAGATGACACCGATTCGCACACCGTCCGGCAGATCGACATCCCGAAGCGCCTGCCCCACCAATGGCGATGTATCAAGAGCTTCGGCCTCGATGATTTCACCATTCCCTCTTTGAACCGCATAGACAGATCGAATGCGACCCTTTCGCACATGTTGCAAAACGCGTGAAATGGTCACCGCACGCGGGTTGATATAGGCATCGAGGGCAAGCGATTTTGCAACATCGTGAAACGATGGACCGTTCAGAAGCGCCAGGTTCGACTTGCACCCGAGCTGCTTTGCCATGACTGCGCCAAGAATATTGGTCTGATCGTTATTGGTCAGCGTTACGATCAGGTCAGCATCCTGAATGTCGGCCTGATGCAAAATCTTCTGATCCAGCACGGAGCCGTTGAGGACAATCGTGGAGTTGAGCTTTTCAGAGGCCGCGATGGCTCTGTCGCGATCGGCCTCGATGATCTTCACACGCGTCTTGGGCTGAAGCTCTTCGATGGATCGCGCCACATACTGGCCGATATTGCCGCCGCCGGCGATAACGATGCGCCCGGCCTCTTTCTCTTCATGACCAAAAAGGCCAAGTGTTCGTCGTGCATGCTGATGCTGGCATATGACGTAGGCCAAGTCACCCGTGCGCAGTTGCTGTGAGGAATCGACGGCCTTCAAATGGCCGTTGCGATAGACGCCAACCACGGTCGCGACCAAATCCGGGAATAGATGGCTCAACTGCTGCAATGGCGTGTTGACGACAGGACAATCCTCCATGCACTCGATGGCCAGCATAAAGACGTTGTCGTCGGCGAAACGCACGACATCCGTTGCGCCAGGAAACGCTATTCGACGTAGCACCATCTTGCCGACTTCGATTTCCGGCGAAATCGTCACGTCGATGGACATGTTCTCGCGGCTGAAGAGGTCACCATATTCCGGCTGGAGATAGCTCTGGTCGCGGATGCGGGCGACCTTGGTCGGCACACTGAACAGCGCATGCGCCACTTCGCAGGCGACGATGTTGATCTCATCGTAAAGGGTCACGGCAATGATCATATCGGCCTGATCGGCGCCAGCCTTGGCCAGCATGTCAGGATGAGCGCCGTGGCCGACATAGCCGCGCACATCCAGTGTTTCGGTAATAGCCGCAATCAGCGCTGCCGAGGTGTCGATAACGGAAACCTCGTTATCCTCACGCGACAATTGCTCCGCAATGCCGTAACCCACCTGGCCTGCGCCGCAAATGATGACTTTCATACGCTCTCTCTACGGACCAGACGGTAATGTTGGATCGTTATACGCCGAGCGACTTCAATTTGCGATGCAGGGCCGACCGTTCCATGCCGACAAATTCCGCCGTGCGGGAAATATTGCCGCCGAAGCGGTTGATCTGGGCCACGAGATAATCCCGTTCGAACATCTCACGCGCCTCACGCAATGGCAGCGTCATGATGTGCTGATCACCCTGCGCCGCGATCTTCGGCAGCATATCGCCGATATCGGCAGGCAACATATCCGCCGAGATCGCTGTATCGCCGCCTTCGGGCCGCGCCAGAATCATCAGCCGTTCGATATTGTTGCGAAGCTGGCGGATATTGCCGGGCCAATCGTGCGTCTGCAGAACAGCCATTGCGTCGTCACCGATCTTACGCGGGCGGATGCCCGCCTGCTCGGAAATCTGGCGCATGAACATATCCACTAGAAACGGGATATCCTCGCGACGCTCCGACAAGGCCGGAACCTTGACCGGCACCACCGCAAGGCGGTGATAGAGGTCTTCGCGAAACAGCCCGTCGGCAATCAGGCCTTCGAGATTGTGGGCCGTTGACGAGATGATACGGACATCGACCTTCACCCGTTTGCCACCGCCGACGCGCTCGAACTGCTGATCCACGAGAACGCGCAGAATCTTGTTTTGCGTTTCGCGCGGCATCTCGCCGACTTCATCGAGATAAAGAACGCCGCGATGGGCTTCTTCCAGCGCGCCGACCTTGCGCGGCTGGCCGGGCAGACCTTCCGTACCGAACAGCGCGATTTCCATGCGATCAGGCGTGATCGTTGCGGCATTCAGCGCCACGAAAGGGCCGGTCGCGCGCGACGACTTCTTGTGGATCATCCGCGCCACCAGCTCCTTGCCGGAACCGGAGGGGCCGAGAATCATGATGCGGCTGTTGGTGGGCGATACGCGATCAATCGTCTGACGCAACTGCGATACGGCAAGCGACGCGCCAATCAGCTCAACGGCGTCGCCCGTACGCTTTTTTAGCTCGGACACCTCACGCTTTAGCTTGGAGTTTTCAAGCGCCCGCTCGGCAATGAGGATAAGACGGTCGGCCTTGAACGGCTTTTCGATGAAGTCGAAAGCGCCGCGCTTGATGGCGTTGACCGCTGTTTCGATATTGCCATGGCCTGATATCATCACCACCGGCAGGTCCGGGTGACGGCTTTTGATTTCGTCCAGCAGCGCCAAACCATCCAGCTTGCTGCCCTGCATCCAGATATCGAGGAAAATCAGCCGGGGAACGCGCTCGGAAATGGCCGCAAGCGCGCTGTCGCTGTCGAAAGCCATGCGGGTTTCGTGGCCTTCGTCAGACAGAATGCCAGCGACGATTTCGCGAATGTCGGCCTCGTCGTCTACGACCAGAATATCAGACGCCATATGCAACTTCCTTGTCAATTTCACTGCCCGCCACTTCGATACGCGGCAGCAGCACTCTGATCATGGCACCGTGGCCCTGATCGAAATCGGCGGGCGCATCGTGCAACTCCAGATGACCGCCGTGTTCTTCAATGATCTTCTTGACGATGGCGAGGCCAAGGCCCGTGCCCTTTTCCCGCATCGTCATATAGGGTTCGAGAATCCGGTGACGATTTTCCACCGGCAGTCCGCGACCGTTATCGATGACGTCAGCTATGAAGCGGTTGTGCTGCTTGTCATAGGCTGCCCGCACGACGATCTTGCCCTGGCGGGGGGTGTCACCTGTCGCAACGGACTCGATGGCTTCGGTCGCATTCTTGATGAGGTTACCGAAAGCCTGCCCCAGCATGCGCGCATCGAACATGCCTTCAAGCGGCTCGTCTCCAAGCTCCGTCGCAAATTGTATATGCGCTGCGCCCATTTCCCGCAGGAATGTGGCGTCCTTGAGAACGGTGCGCAAATCCGACATTTCCTTGGTCGGCTTCGGCATACGCGCAAAGGCGGAGAACTCATCCACCATGCGGCCGATATCGCCCACCTGCCGCACGATCGTGTCGGTACACTGGTCAAAAACGGCCCGATCCGCATCGTCGTTGATCTGCTTGCCAAAACGTCGCTTGATGCGTTCCGCCGACAACTGGATCGGCGTCAGCGGGTTCTTGATTTCGTGGGCAATACGCCGGGCAACTTCAGACCATGCAGTCGAGCGTTGGGCGATCAGCAGATCGGTGATGTCATCCAGCGTGATGACGTAAGACTCATGGCCGTCGCGCGCATCCTCCCGCGTCACCTGCACGTTGAGCGTCCGCTCCTTGCCGCGCCGCACGATATTGATCTGATGGCGAAAATCCATGCGCGCAGCGGCAGCAGCCTCGGTCACGACATGCTCGATCTCCGGCGCGACTTCCACGAGCGGCAGACCCACCAGACTATCGGAGGATACCGCCAGAAACTCCTCTGCGGAGGGGTTGGCGATGGTGATGTTACGATGCTCGTCGACACCGATCACGGCCGCCGTAACGCCGGACAGAACCGCCTCGATAAAGCGGCGACGATTATCGATATCGTCTTTGGCCTCGATGATTTCTTCCTGCTGGCTGCGGATTTCGGAGATCATCTTGTTGAAGGTGCGCGCCAACCGGCCCACATCGCCATCCACAGCACGGACGGGCACCAGCACATGCATGTTGCCCATCGCCACGCTGTCGGCAGCACTGATGAGAAGACGGATGGGGCGTACGATCCGGTCGGCGACGGCAATCGCGGTCCAGATGGCGGCCAGAAGCACGATCAGCGCAAAGCCGAGATAAAGAATGGCAAAGGCAATTTGCAGCGGCGCACGCCCGGCCTCCATGGCCTTATACTCGGCGCGGTTTTCTTCCATCTGCCGCATGGCCGACATGACCTTTGGGTCGACAGCACGCACCGTGTAGAGGAAGGTTCCGCCGATGCCTTCCAGCTTGATGATCGCGCCCACGAGGTTCGTTACGCCGGGCGGAATGAGTGTCGGTTGACCGGCTGCCGCCTTTTCAAGCGCGTCCTGCGGGATAGCTGGCAGAGGCTTTTCGGTCTCGATGTCCGCTTGAACGACCGCATCACCATCTTCCTGAACGAGAAACGCACCAAGAAAACCGCGCCCCTTCGCCTGCCGGGTCATCAACTCCTTGAAACCCGTCCTGTCGAGATAGAACAGCGCACGGTTGCGATCCAGATCGGTCGCCATAGACAGCGTCTGGCCCTGAAGGTAACCGGCATTTTCCAGCATATAGGCCTGCGCGATATTGCTGGAGGAATCCACGATGGCCTGCGTGCGGATGGCGAACCAGCGATCAAGCCCAACATTCAGTGTAATACTCGCAAAGATCGCAACGAGCACCGCAGGCGTAATAGCGACGATGGAAAACAGAGCCACAATGCGCACGTGTAGCCGTGCCGCAGCCCTGCCCCGCCTGCGGGCCTTCATCAGCCGGTTGATTTCCCGACCGATCAGATACATCAGCCCGATAATGAACAGCGAATTGATGATGACGGAGGCGATGACCACGTTGGTGGTCGGCGCAATGGGTGTCAGGCCTAGGAGAACGAACAGGGTAAGTGTGGCGCAGACCAGTGCGACACCAGCCAGAACAAGCCCCGGAAACGCAAACGACATGCGCCTGTCGGCAATGACTATATCCGCCGATGGACGGTCGGAAACCCTATCGGTGACAGGCTTGCGCATCGATCATTTTCCCGTGCCGCGCGATACGGCACCACAAACTAGAAAAAATACGGGGATAGATTCGGCAATTGAAATCCCGCGCCCCCGTGATTTTCAAGCAACACATTGTGGCGAAAATGCAACGACGCCGTTCACTTGTCAACCATATCAGGCCGTTCTGGAGCTGCGATAAACAGAGACGCCCAGTTCGCGGATCTTTTTACGCAGCGTATTTCGGTTGAGACCGAGAAGATCGGCAGCCTTGATCTGGTTTCCACGCGTTGCCGTAAGCGCCGCCAGGATAAGCGGATACTCCATTTCGCGCAGAACGCGATCGTAAAGCCCCGCAGGCGGCAGGTTTTCTCCGAAACCGGAGAAGTAATCACGCATGTTTTCCTCTACGGCCTGCGAAATGGTCAGCGAGCCACTGCGAGTTGCCGTGCGATCAATCGGGCTATCGGGAACGTCGGATTGAAGCTCCTGCTCGATGATTTCGCGGGTAATGACTTCCTGTGGATAAAGCGCCATCAGGCGGCGAATGAGGTTTTCCAGCTCACGCACGTTGCCCGGCCACGCATAGGCTTTCATCAGTTCCAGCGCCTCCGTCTCGAAACGCTTGCCCTCAAGACCCTCTTTTTCGCCGGTCTGAATGAAGTGGCGCACGAGATCCGGAATGTCTTCCGCACGGTCGCGAAGCGGTGGCAGACGCAACGGCACGACGTTAAGGCGGTAATAAAGGTCTTCGCGGAACAGACCCTGATTGATCGAGGTCTTCAGGTCCTTATTTGTGGCGGCAACGATGCGAACATCCGTGCGGATCGGCGTGCGGCCACCGACGGTGGTGTATTCGCCCTGCTGAAGCACGCGCAAAAGACGCGTCTGAGCATCCATCGGCATATCGCCGATTTCATCGAGAAACAGCGTCCCGCCTTCGGCCTGCTCGAACCGACCGGTAGAGCGGTTCTGCGCGCCGGTGAAAGCCCCCTTTTCATGGCCGAAGAGTTCGGATTCGATCAGATCACGCGGAATGGCAGCCATATTGATGGCGACGAATGGGCCGTTGCGGCGTTTGCCGTAATCATGAAGCGCGCGGGCGACCAGTTCCTTACCCGTACCGGACTCGCCTGTTATCATCAGCGTCAGATCGGTCTGCATCAGACGCGCCAGCACGCGGTATATTTCCTGCATGGCAGCGGAACGACCAACCAGCGGCATGCCATCCTGCATGTCATCGTCAAGCTTGGCCGGTTTGCGCTTGGGCTCGGACAGAGCACGTCCGATGATGGCGATCAGTTCAGTCAGGTCGAAGGGCTTGGGTAGATAGTCATAGGCACCTTTTTCGGAGGCCTTGATGGCCGTCATGAAGGTGTTCTGCGCGCTCATGACCAGCACCGGCAAGTCGGGCCGCGCCTTCTTGATGCGCGGCAGAAGGTCGAACGCGTTTTCATCCGGCATGACCACGTCGGTCACGACCAAATCGCCCTCACCTGCAGACACCCACCGCCACAGCGTCGCGGCATTGGACGTTATCCGCACGTCGTAGCCGGCACGGCTGAGAGCCTGATTGAGGACGGTACGGATCGCCGCATCATCGTCGGCCACGAGAATCGTTGCTGTCATCGATTAAGTCCTGTCGGGTTCGGCAAAATGCTGTCGTCTACTGCCACTTCAGGCGAAACGGGCATCAAAACACGGAAAGTCGTGCGGTGGTTCTGGCTGTCACACTCAACGATGCCGCCATGGGCACCGATCAGTTTCGCAACAAGGGCAAGGCCAAGGCCGGAACCATTGGTTTTGGTGGTAATGAATGGATCGAACAGATGCGGCAGAAGGTCTCCGGGAACGCCGGGACCGTTGTCGACCACGCAGAATTCCAGTGGCAGTGAAATACGCTCACGCGTGCCCGCTACGGACAGACGAATGCCGGGACGGTACGCCGTCGTCAAAATGATTTCGCCATCCTGCTGGTTGCTGACCGCCTCGGCGGCGTTTTTCACCAGATTGAGAAACACCTGCACCAGCTGGTCGCGGTTGGCATAGACCGGCGGCAAGGACGGATCGTAGTTTTCGCTGATCTTGACGTTGCGCGCAAAGCCAGCTTTCGCCACCGCCTTTACGTGATCCAGCACAGAGTGAATGTTGATCGGCATACGGTCCACCGGGCGCTCGTCGGAAAAAATCTCCATCCGGTCCACCAGCGAGACGATGCGGTCGGTCTCATCGCAGATCAGCCGCGTCAATGCGCGGTCTTCATCGGGAACCGAGGTTTCCAGAAGCTGCGCTGCACCGCGAATGCCCGAGAGCGGGTTCTTGATCTCATGCGCCAGCATGGAGGCAAGGCCGGTGACGGAACGGGCGGCGGCGCGATGCGTCAGCTGGCGATCGATCTTGTCGGCCATGGAGCGTTCCTGAAACACCACCACGACAGAGCCCGGCTCGCTGACCACAGGCGCGACATAGAGATCGACAAGCTTATCCTGACCCAGACGCGGCGACGATAGATCGACGCGGTATTCATTAACCGGCGCACGGCGCTCCCGGACCTGATCGATCAAGGCCAGCAGCGGGCTTCCGAAAGGAATGAAGGTGGAAATGCGGTAGCGGGCCAGATGCGTCGCACTTGCCCCGAAAAACGCCTCGGCTTCCCAGTTGGCAAAGGCCACAAAGCCTTCGCCATCCACCAGAATGACAGGGTTCTGGACCGCGTTGAGCACGGCCATGGCCAGCGTGTTGGTGCCGCCCGGCGTTGCGTTTTCGGCGCTCATGCGGCTTTCCTCGCGGCTGATTCGTCAGCACCTTGCTGGAGGGCGGCGCGCAGCAAAGCCACCACCTGCGCCTCGTTTCTGGATGTCATGATATTTGCCTTGTCATCTGTTTTCATGCCCGGCGCAAATCGCTCCAGATACCAGCCCAGATGCTTGCGCGCGTGGCGCAATCCGGCCTCGATACCGTAAAATTCCAGCATCAGCTGATAATGCTCCACTGCAATATCCGCGATCTGCTCACGCTCGGGTGCCGCGTGGCCCGCAAGCACCGCAGGCAGCCATGGCTGCCCCTGCGCGCCACGACCGACCATCACGGCATCTGCGCCGGAACGCCGCAGGATTTCAGCAGCGTCGTCAGACGTTTCCACATCGCCATTGGCAATCAGCGGTACTGAAATGACCTCGCGGACCGCCTTGATCGCATCCCAATCGGCACGGCCTTCATAGAACTGCATGCGCGTGCGACCGTGAATGGTAATCAGCTGCACACCTGCGGCCTGTGCCCGCGCCGCAATTTCGGGCGCGTTGATAGACATCTCGTCCCAGCCAAGCCGCATCTTCAAGGTGACGGGGACATTCACGGCTTTCACCGTAGCCTCGATAAGACCGAGCGCGTGATCAGGGTCCCGCATCAGCGCCGAGCCGGAATAGCCGCCCGTCACTTTTTTGGCCGGACATCCCATATTGATGTCGATGATCCCCGCACCATTGTCCGCAGCAATCTTCGCCGCCTCGGCCATCCAGTGCGCCTCGCGACCGGCAAGCTGCACCATATGCGGAACCATGCCCGCATTCTTTAGGCGAGCCCATGATTCGCCGCGATTGGCCACCAGCTCACGGCTGGCGACCATTTCGGTCACGACAAGACCAGCGCCGTACCGCCATGCCAGACGCCGAAAAGGCAGGTCCGTCACCCCCGACATGGGTGCAAGCACCGCCCGGTTACGGATGGTGACGCCTCCGATGCTGAATGAATCCGACAAGACAGGAACAGACAATTGGTGATCTTTCATGCATTTTTAAATATGCATTATTTTTAGACAGAGTTTGCGAGATTGCCAAGCGTTTTCGCATTCATATCTGTGCGTTTTGATGAATTTTTGCCTTCTGCGCATCCAAGACTAGAAAAGCGGCAGGTATGGCAAACTCGAAACCATGCATCGAAGCTGGCAAACCGGGTTCTAAAACGGTACAGCAACTCTGTAAACCTTTGAAGAGATGCGCAAACCGCATAGGTTCAATGCAGGAATGAGCCATGAAAATCGGAATAGTCATCGTTGCCGCCGGGCGTGGAGAGCGCGCCGGTTCCCCACACGAGGGACCGAAGCAATACCGCCCGATCGGCGGCAGAGCGGTGATCGAACATACGCTTCAGCGTTTTCTGGACTGGAATGACGCGTCCAGGATCGTCATAGTCATCCACGCCGACGATGTGGCTCTGTTCGAGCCCATCCGTCTCAGGTTGAATGCGGGCGACCGGATTGTCAGTGTCAATGGCGGTGCGACACGGCAGCAATCTGTTCTCGCAGGTCTCGAAGCCCTGTCGCGGGATGATGTGACGCATGTCATGATCCACGACGCCGTCAGGCCTTTTATCGATGGCGAACTGCTTCAGCGGATAAAAGAAGCACTTTTACAGGGCGAGAAAGCCGTGCTGCCCGCCGTCCCCGTCGCGGATACGCTCAAGCGCGGCACGGACGGCTTCGTTGGCGAAACGGTTTCGCGAGACGCGCTCTACTCGGCGCAGACTCCGCAATCTTTCGATTACCCCTCCATTCTGGCTGCGCACCGCGCCGCTGCGGCCTCCGGTCGCCTCGATTTCACCGACGATGCCTCTATTGCCGAGTGGGCTGGCATCCCCGTAAAGCTGGTAGATGGGCTTGTCGACAACGTAAAACTGACCTTGAAGCGAGATATTGCCATGGCCGACGAAAAGCTTTCCGCCGCCTTGCCGGATGTACGCACCGGCAATGGATATGACGTGCACCAGTTGGGCGATGGCGATGGCGTGACGCTCTGCGGCATCTTCATTCCGCATGACCAGAAGCTCATGGGCCATTCGGATGCAGATGTTGCGCTTCATGCCCTGACCGATGCGCTGCTGGCGACGTGCGGTGCGGGCGATATCGGCGATCATTTTCCGCCGTCCGATCCGCAATGGAAGGGTGCTGCCTCACGCATCTTTCTGGAACATGCGGCCAGGCTCGTTCGCGACAATGGCGGAACGATCATGAATGCCGACGTCTCCCTCATTGCCGAAGCGCCGCGTGTCGGCCCGCATCGGCAGGCGATGCGCGAGAATCTGGCTGATATGCTCGACATCTCTCTCGACCGCTGCTCCGTCAAGGCAACCACCAACGAAACAATCGGATTCGTCGGGCGGCGCGAAGGCATTGCGGCGATTGCAACGGCCACGGTCGTTTACCGGCAGAGGCCAGCATGAGCCCGTTTCCCGGTGAGATAGAGGTTTTGGCTCAACAAATCGTGCGGGATTTCACCGCTTGGCGACATATGATTTCCACGGCGGAAAGCTGTACGGGCGGGCTGATTGCCGGTGCGCTGACGGACATTGCCGGTTCTTCTGCCGTCGTCGACCGCGGATTCGTGACCTATACGAACGATGCCAAGATGGACATGCTGGGCGTTGCCTCCGACACACTGGAAGCATTCGGCGCGGTTTCGAAGGAAACGGCACTGCAGATGGCGCATGGCGCGCTTTATCGCTCCCGCGCAGAGTTTTCCGTGGCTGTCACGGGCATTGCCGGTCCGGGTGGTGGCTCGGCGGCAAAGCCCGTTGGCCTCGTGAATCTGGCTGCAAAGCGACGGGATGGCGGCATCCTTCACAGAGAGATGCGTTACGGTGATATCGGACGCGATCAGGTACGGCTGGGGACGGTCAAGACCGCGCTGGAGATGCTGCTCGAACTGTCTCAATCCACGTAAATCTTGTCCGCACGCGCCTCGAAGGCTTCAGCAAACATACGGAAAGCACGGTCGAACATGGAGCCCATCACCGCACCCAGAATGCGGCTCTTGAATTCGTAGTCGATGAAGAAATAAACCGAGCATCCACCATCGTCAGTGGGCTCGAAACGCCAGCGATTGTCGAGATATTTGAACGGGCCATCCAGATATTTCACGTCGATGGCGTTTTCATCGGGCTTGAGCAGAACCTGCGTGGTGAAGGTCTCGCGAAACGCCTTGTAACCCACCGTCATATCCGCCACTAGAAGCGTCTTGGTGTCGCGCTCTTTTCTGGAACGGACGGTCAGCCCATCGCAAAGCGGCAGAAATTGGGGATACTTCTCCACATCGGCAACGAGATTATACATCCGTTCGGGAGAGTGTTTGACGAGGCGGCGGGTTTCAAATTGCGGCATAGGCCCGAGTTAATGCGCGGCGCGAACAAGATCAAGAAGCTGACGCGCCTGCGCTCTGGATTTCACCTGAAATATCGGCACATCAGGCCCGTAAAGTTCGAAATTGCGCAGAAAGACCGGTGCGTGACGTTTCTCGAAGTTCCAGATGCAGCTGAGGAATTCCCTGTCGGGTATCGGTTCGCGGCAACCCTCGGCCATATAGGGTCGCACGGTGCCGTAGTGTCTGGCCACACGCTTGGCAACGCCCACCAGACAAGTGATGCGGGGCAGTCGCATCCAGATGACGATATCGGTTCGCGGCAGCCGAATATCGAATGTGGAAGGACCGGAGCCATCCAGCAGCCAGCGGTCACGGCGCACGATATCTTTCAGGATGCGCAACTGCTCGCCGCGCTCTCGCTGTGTCCAGCCCGAAATCCATCTCACATCGCGGTCGATGGAGAAATATTCCACTCCCCTATGTGAGGCGATGCCTTGAGAAAGCGTTGTCTTGCCCCCGCCCGAAGAGCCGACGACCATGATTCGGGATGCCTTCGACACCAGCGTAGCGGCTTCTTCGATGCTGTTGACGGCAACCATCCTGTCCACCCTTGCATAGCAGTTTGCAGAAATTGACTATTGCAACCCGACCGGGCTCGGCGTTATTTAACAACAACAGCGATTGCAGCCTTGGGATGCAACCAAACAACCGAGTGATACGATGGACGATTTTGCCAATATCATCAACCTTCTGGAATCCGCAAAACAGCTGGCATCCATGAACAGCATGCCGATGCTGGCCTACCTCATCGATGTCGCCAAGTGCGAGGCGCGGGAAAACAAGCCGGTTCTGCGCAAACGCAAGCGTGGCGAATCAACCGTCAAGCAGGAAGCCGAAGTCTGAGATGCAGGCTGGCGGTTTTCCGCATGACATGAGATCATCGAAACAGTGAGTGGCCGCGTCGCGGCCATATTTCGTTTTGGGGAACGGGAGGAAGATCGCATGCAAACCGTGTCTGTCGATCTGCGCTCCTACCGCGACGAGACCCCGGATGAACGCCACGCCTTTGTGCAGATCGTTCTGCCCGTTGCCGGACAGCTGGAAATCGATGTCTGCGGGCTACAGGAACGATTATCGCCTTCCAGGGGCGTGCTGGTTCACAAGAATACGTCGCACACCCAGACCAGCAACGTGGTCAACCGCTCGCTGGTCGTTGATCTGGACGAGCAGACGGTGGGCGCTGATATTCTCGACAAATTTTCATCAAGACCCTTTATCGACCTCAACCCGAGAACGATGAGGCTCACGCGTTATATGCACAGGGTGATGCAGAGCGGCGAAGTGGGAGCCAAAGCCGCTGAAGCATGGACGCCGATCCTCGTTGCAAGCCTCGCAGGCGAAACGCCTGATGTGACATCCAGACTTTCCGAGCTCAAGACGCTCGTCGAAATCGACCCGTTCATGCCGTGGAGCCTCCAGCGCATGGCCGAGCACGCTGATATCAGCGTCAGCCGCTTGCACGCCATTTTCCGCGAGCAGTTCGATGAGACGCCGCATCTGTGGCTCTCCGATATCCGCATGGAAAAGATTTGCTCACTTCTCGCGGGCTCATCTCTGCCGATTGCCGAGATTGCCGACCGTGCTGGTTTTTCCGACCAGACCGCCCTCACCCGCGCCATGAAACGCGCCAAAGGCACGACGCCCGCCGCCTATCGCCGCGAATTTTCGGAGCGGCCGCAGTAGTTTATGTCAAGACAGCCCATCGCCACCGTGGCAGATAGCGCCGGGCAACGAATGGACATGACATGAACAAGACGGGACTGGGCGTATTTTACGGCATGCTGGCGGGCGCGCTTTGGGGCGGGATTTTTTTGGCACCGAAGCTGATCCCTGACGGCTTTACACCTTTGCAGCTTTCGACGGCGCGATACCTGACTTACGGCGTGTTTGCGCTGATCCTGATCGGCCCGAAGATCCGGCGAGTCGCATCGCGCTTCGGCAAAGCGGAATGGATCGCGCTTGGCTGGCTCAGCGTCATCGGCAATATCGTCTATTACGTCCTGATCTCGACGGCGGTGCAGCTCAGCGGCGTTGCTTTCACCTCCATCATCATCGGCTTTCTGCCCGTGGCAGTCACCATCATCGGCAGCCGCGACCATGGTGCTGTCTCGCTGAAACGGCTGTGGCCGTCACTTCTCTTCGGGGCCATCGGCATTTTCGGTGTTTCCTGGCAGTCCCTGTCGCAGGGGCAAGGCGGGTTCGATCTGACGCGCATCGTCGGCCTTGCCTGCGCTCTGGGCGCGCTGGCCTCCTGGACCGCCTTTGCCGTTGGCAATGCCCGCTGGCTGACGCGTCTGCATGATGTCAGCGCCGACGAGTGGAACCTGATGACGGGCGTCGTTACCGGCGCGCTCGCCCTCCTCCTCGCCATCCCCGCCTTCGGCTTCAACGCAGATGTTCACAGCGGCTCCGATTGGCTGCAATTCACCAGCGTTGCCATCGGCCTCGGCATCTCCGCCTCCATCCTCGGCAACGCTCTGTGGAACCGCATGAGCCGACTTCTACCGCTGACCATGGTCGGGCAGATGATCCTGTTCGAAACGCTGTTTGCGTTGCTCTACGGATTTATCTGGGAACAGCGTGGGCCAACGCTGATCGAGAGCGCGGCGATTGTGGCTGTTGTGGTGAGTGTGTTGCTGTGCATGCAGGCCCATCGGCCCGCGAAGGTGCATGGGTGAGTGGGGCCGTAGGCTAGTAAGTTGCCTGCAATCAACTCCTGCTGGAAGCCCTCGGCATACTCCCCCTCATGCTTCGAGGCTTTGGCCGCAGGCCAAAGCCTCGAAGCATCCAAGCCAAGAACTCAACCTTGCCGCCCGCAACCCTCGTCCTTCGAGGCCCCTTCGGGGCACCTCAGGATGAGGGTTGCTGCGTTGTAACCAATATCCCAAAATTCTCGAAAGGCTGTTAGAATAACTACCTTCGAGCAACTGTTCCCTTATTCAGCCGCAGCTAGCAGCTTCTTCTCCCGGTTCGCACGCAGCCGTTCAAAATCATCACCCGCATGGTGCGAAGAACGCGTCAGCGGACTGGAAGAGACCATGAGGAAACCCTTGGTGTAGGCAATCGTCTCATAGGACTTGAACTCTTCCGGCGTCACATAGGCTTCGACCTTGTGGTGCTTGCGGGTCGGCTGGAGGTACTGTCCGATGGTCAGGAAGTCCACGTCTGCGGTGCGCAGGTCGTCCATCAATTGCAGCACTTCGTTGCGCTCTTCACCCAGGCCGACCATGATGCCCGATTTGGTGAACATGGTTGGGTCCAGTTCCTTCACGCGCTGCAACAGACGTACGGAGTGAAAATAGCGAGCGCCGGGGCGGACGGTGAGATAGTTGCCGGGCACGGTTTCCATATTGTGGTTGAACACGTCGGGCTTGGCGGCCACGACACGTTCCAGCGCGCCGGGCTTCTTCAGGAAGTCTGGCGTCAGGATTTCGATGGTCGTGTTTGGCGATGCGGCGCGGATGGCCCAGATCACCTTTTCGAAATGCTCCGCACCACCGTCGGCCAGATCGTCACGGTCCACAGAGGTGATGACGACGTGGGAGAGGCCCATCTGCTTGACGGCTTTCGCAACATTCTCCGGCTCGAGCATATCGAGCGCGTTCGGCTTGCCGGTGGAGACGTTGCAGAAGGCGCAGGCGCGGGTGCAGATTTCACCCATGATCATGAATGTGGCGTGCTTCTTGTCCCAGCATTCGCCGATATTCGGACAGCCAGCCTCTTCACACACCGTCACCAGCTTGTGGGAGCGCACCAGTTCGCGCGTCTCGTGATAGCCCTTGGAGGTCGGCGCTTTCACGCGGATCCATTCGGGCTTGCGCATGACTTCGGTGTCTGGACGATGCGCCTTTTCCGGGTGGCGGATGCGCTTTTCGTCCAGTGCTGTCCTGTCGAGAATAGTGACCATAGTAACCTGCTTCTACCGCTTTGAACGGTTTAACGCCTGACGAGCTTGGCGAGGAATAACAGAAGGCTTGCGCCCAAGAAAGATGTGACGAAATATCCGAGCCTGCTGTCCTGCACGAACACGTCGAATGTGCGCAGCACGGCAACCGCCACGACCGAGCCGACAATGCCCAGCACGATGTTCATGAAGATGCCGAAGCGCATATCCATGAGCTTGCCTGCAAGCCACCCGGCCAAACCGCCGATGATGATTGCCGCTATCCAGCCTACACTTTCCATTCGTCTTGCCCTCCGTCAGGCGATCAATCTTGCAATCAGCGTCACGATAATGGCGCCAACCGTCGCGTGAATGATCTGCACCACCAGCGCGTTTTCAATACCGAGCGAAATGCCGAGGGCATTGAACAGATAACCGCCAACAAATGCGCCGATCACGCCGCTCAACAGGCACCCGATCAAGCCGCCACCGCCAACAACGAGGCTTGCAAGAAAACCGGCAACGAGGCCGATCAGCAGAAAAACAACCCAGGCTTCCGTGGCAATCGACATGATCGCTCTCCTTTTCAGTCACTCCCTTAGAGATAGGGAGTGACCGGGGTATTTATCAAGCGTTGAGCGCACGCCCATAGGCGTCCAGCACACTTTCCTTCATCGATTCCGACAGTGTCGGGTGCGGGAAGATCGTGTGCATCAGCTCTTCTTCGGTCGTCTCCAGGTTCATGGCAACGACGAAGCCCTGAATGAGCTCGGTTACTTCCGCACCCACCATATGCGCGCCGATCAACTCGCCGGTCTTCTTGTCGAAAATGGTCTTGACCATGCCCTGATCTTCACCCAGCGCCACGGCCTTGCCGTTGGCGGCGAAAGAGAATCGGCCGACGCGGATTTCGCGACCCTGTTCCTTGGCCTTGGCTTCCGTCAGGCCGACAGAAGCCACCTGCGGATTGCAGTAGGTGCAGCCAGGTATCTTGCTTTTGTCCGTCGCATGAACATTCGGAAGACCGGCGATCTTCTCGACGCAGACGACAGCCTCGTGCTCAGCCTTGTGTGCAAGCAGTGGACCACCTGCAACGTCACCAATAGCATAGATGCCCGGCACGTTGGTCTTGCCGTAACCGTCGATGAAGATGAAGCCGCGGTCGGTCTTCACGCCGGCGGCCTCAAGACCGATATTCTCGATATTGGCCTGAACGCCAACGGCGGAGATCATGCGATCCGCCGTGATCTTCTCGGACGAGCCGTCCTTCTTTTCGATGGTGGCGGTGACTGAGTTGGCACCCTTTTCGACCTTGGCAACCTTGGCTTCCAGATGAATCTTGATGCCCTGCTTTTCGAACTGCTTCCTGGCGAAGGCGGAAATTTCCGCGTCTTCGACCGGCATGACCTGGCTCATGATTTCGACCACGGTCACGTCAACGCCCATCGTACGATAGAAGCTGGCGAATTCGATGCCGATGGCACCCGAACCCATGACCAGCAGCGATTTCGGCAACTCTTCCGGCTTCATGGCCTCGAAATAGGTCCAGATCAGCTTGCCATCCGGCTCGATGCCGGGTAGCGCGCGTGGGCGTGCGCCTGTCGCAACGATGATGTGCTTGGCCGTGTAGGTGCCCTCGCCCAGCGTGTTCTTCGGCACGGGGCCTTGCGGCTGCACGACTGGCTTGGTGGACTTGCCGACTACGATTTCGCCCGGCTTGGTGATCTTGGCTTCACCCCAGATGATATCGACCTTGTTCTTCTTGAACAGGAAGCCAACGCCATTGTTCATGCGAGCGGCAATGCCACGCGAACGCGCAACGATGGCCTTCACATCCGGCTTGATTGAGCCTTCCAGCGTCAGACCGTAATCCTTGGCGTGGGTCGCCGTGTGCATCACGTCAGCTGTTCGCAGAAGTGCCTTGGTCGGAATACATCCCCAGTTCGAGCAGATGCCGGCGAGATGTTCGCGCTCGACGCAAGCGACCTTCAGCCCGAGCTGCGCAGCGCGGATCGCGGCGATATAGCCGCCCGGACCGGAGCCAATGACGATGACGTCGTAGGATTGAGCCATTCTATTTCCTGCCTTTACCTTTTTGACGGCGACGCTTGCGCCGCTCCGTCAATCGATTATCTTCAAAGTCCAAGCATCATGCGAACGACGGGCTCGAGGCCGCGACCGATGGCACGTGTATTTTCAGCATCCAGATGGACGCCATCGACGGGTGTCGTGACCGCAACGGAGGCGGCATCGAAAAAGCCGCAGCCCTTCTCATCCGCCAGATCGCGATAGAGCGAACCCATCATCTCAGATTGTTCGACCGCACCGACAAACATGGCCGCAAACATCTCATTGCCCGTTTCGCAGATATGCGGCGCAGACACGATCAGGATTTCCGGCTGCTCGTCATCGAAGGACCAGACGTGGCTGCGCACCAGATTGATGAGCCGCTCCACGCCCTTCACCGCACCAACAGCATTGCCGCTGCCGATACCGCGTTTCAGATCATTCGTGCCCAGCATGATGATGACGAGATCGAGCGGGGCGTGACTGTGCAGCAATGTCGGCAGGATGCGCGCACCATTGCGGTCGCAATCCGCCAGATGATCGTCATAAGCCGTGGTTCTGCCGTTCAGCCCCTCAGCAATGACATTGACATCCGTTCCCAGCGCCTTTTGCAAAACGCTCGGCCAGCGGTCCTCGAAGGCATGACGCCCGAGATTTTCGGCGTCGAAACCCCATGTCAGACTGTCGCCATAGCAAAGAACGGTTTTCGTCACGTCCAACTCCTCAATGAAGCGAGCCGAAAACCGTCATCCGGTTTCCGGCTCAGCGTTTTTTACACCAGCATGCCCATCGGGTTTTCGATGTAGCGCTTGAAGGCAGATGCGAGTTCTGCACCGAGCGCGCCGTCGATGACGCGGTGGTCGAAGGCGAAGGTTGCGGTCATGACCGTACCCACTTCAATCTTGCCGCCACGAACCACCGGCTTTTCGACGCCAGCGCCGATCGACACGATGGATGCCTGCGGCAGGTTGACGATCGAGGTGAAGGACGAGACGCCGAACATGCCGAGGTTGGACACCGATGTGGTGCCGCCCTGGTATTCTTCCGGCTTCAGCTTCTTGTCACGCGCACGCTTGGCGAGATCCTTGACCTCGTTGGAGATCGCAGACAGCGTCTTCGTCTCTGCATTGCGCACGATTGGCGTGATCAGGCCATCGGGGATCGACACGGCAACGCCGACATCGGCGTGCTTGTGCAACACGCGGGCCGTCGATGTCCACGAAGCATTCGCCATCGGAACGTCACGCAGCGCAAGCGCCATCGCCTTGATGATGAAGTCGTTGACGGAAAGCTTGAAGGCCGGAACCTCGCCCTTCTCCGTCTTCTTCACCGGCGCGGACGCATTGATCTCCGCGCGCAGCTTCAGCATCGCATCGAGTTCACATTCCATCGAGACCGTGTAGGACGGTACGGTCTGCGTCGACTCCGTCAAGCGCGAGGCAATCGTCTTGCGCATGCCGTCATGCGGCAGAAGCTCGTAGGAGCCTTCCGCAAACAGCTTGAGGATGTTTTCGTCCGAGGGACCCTTGGCAGGAGCCGCAGCAGCAGCGCCAGCGGATGGAACAGCCGCCGGAGCAGCCTTGGCACCGCCGGAAGAAGCTGCCTTCTCGACGTCGGTCTTCACGATACGACCATGCGGGCCGGAGCCGGACACAGCAGACAGATCAAGACCGGCATCCTTTGCAAGACGACGGGCCAGCGGAGACGCGAAGATGCGCTCGCCGGATTTCGACACAGGTGCTGGCGTGGAAGGTGCCGGACCCTGATCTGCAACAGGCTTTTCAGCCTTGGCAGGAGCAGCTTCCGTCTTTTCTTCCTTCGGTGCTTCAGCCTTTGCGGCTTCCTGCTTTGGTGCTTCAGCCGTTTCAGGTGCAGCGTCACCGCCCTTGGCAGCGTCAGCCACATCTTCGCCTTCGGCAGCAAGGATCGCGATCACGGCATTGACCTTGACGGCTTCGGAACCGGCTGGAACGACCAGCTTGGCGACGACGCCCTCATCCACGGCTTCCACTTCCATGGTCGCCTTGTCGGTCTCGATCTCGGCAATCACGTCGCCAGGACCAACCTTGTCGCCTTCCTTGACCAGCCACTTGGTGAGATTTCCCTCTTCCATGGTGGGGGAAAGGGCAGGCATTGTAATGTTGATAGGCATCGAAACGCCCTCCCCTTATTTGTAGCAGACGGTTTTGACGGCCTGAACGACTTCATCGACGTTCGGCAGAGCCAGCTTTTCGAGGTTCGCAGCATAAGGCATCGGTACGTCCTTGCCAGCAATCGTCAGGATCGGCGCATCGAGATAATCGAATGCGGCGCGCTGAACGCTGTTGGAAATGAAGTCACCGACCGATGACTGCGGGAAGCCTTCTTCCACCGTGACCAGACGACCCGTCTTCTTGACGGATTCGATGACCGTCGGAAGGTCCATCGGACGGATGGTGCGCAGGTCGATCAGTTCGACGTCGATGCCGAGCTTTTCGAGTTCCGCAACAGCCTTGACCGCATAGGTCATGCCGATACCGAAGGACACGATGGTCGCATCCTTACCCTTGCGGTGAATGCGTGCCTTGCCGATTGGCAGCACGAAATCATCCAGCTTCGGCACTTCGAAGCTCTGGCCGTAGAGAATTTCGTTCTCAAGGAAGACAATCGGGTTCGGATCGCGGATAGCAGCCTTGAGCAGACCCTTGGCGTCAGCAGCCGTGTACGGCATGATCACCTTGAGGCCCGGAATATGGCTGTACCATGCGGCATAGCACTGCGAGTGCTGCGCAGCCACGCGGGCAGCAGCGCCCGACGGACCACGGAACACCATCGGCGCACCCATCTGACCACCAGACATGTAAAGCGTCTTGGCAGCAGAGTTGACGATCTGGTCAATGGCCTGCATGGCGAAGTTGAATGTCATGAATTCAACAATCGGGCGAAGACCCGTCATCGCTGCACCAACGCCGATACCGGCAAAGCCGTGTTCGGTGATCGGCGTATCGATCACGCGCTTGGCACCGAATTCCTGCAGCAACCCTTGAGTGATCTTGTAGGCGCCCTGATATTCGGCCACTTCTTCGCCCATGACGAAGACGTTTTCGTCGGAGCGCATTTCCTCTGCCATCGCATCGCGAAGTGCTTCGCGCACGGTCTGCGTTACGAATTCCGTGCCTTCTGGAATATCAGGGTCGGCAGCAACTTCGATCTTCGGTGCTGCCGGAACCTTTGCGGCTTCCTTGGCAGCAGAAGGCTCTTCGCTGGCTTCGCGGGTCTTGCCGCCAGCAGCTTCGGAACCGGAATTGGCAGCATCCGCCTTCGGCTCTTCCTTTTTGGCGGAAGCGGACGAGATGTCGTCGGCGCTTTCGCCTTCCTGAAGCAGCACGGCGATGGCCGTGTTGACCTTGACGTTTTCGGTGCCGGCCTCGATCAGCAGCTTGCCGATGGTGCCTTCATCCACGGCTTCGACTTCCATCGTTGCCTTGTCCGTTTCGATTTCCGCGATCACGTCGCCGGAGGTAACCTTGTCACCCTCTTTCTTCAGCCATTTGGAAAGCGTGCCTTCCTCCATGGTTGGGGAAAGGGCGGGCATGAGAATTTCTATAGGCATGGTATCTCCCTTCCCAAATCAGAGCAGAATGTCGGTGTAGAGCTCGGATACATCCGGCTCCGGATCGTTCTGGGCGAACTCGGCGCTATCGGCCACGATGTCACGGACATCCTTGTCGATTGCCTTGAGTTCTTCCTCAGTCGACCAACCATTTTCGATCAAGCGTGCCTTGACCTGCTCGATTGGGTCATGTTCCGCGCGCATCTTCTGCACTTCGTCCTTGGAACGGTACTTCGCCGGGTCAGACATGGAGTGACCGCGGTAACGGTAGGTCAGCATTTCCAGAATGATCGGGCCCTTGCCGGAACGGCAATGCTCCAGCGCTTCGTCGGCAGCCGCCTTGACGGAGCGCACATCCATGCCATCCACCTGAACGCCGGGGATGCCGAAACCGGAACCGCGCAGCGAGTAGTTGGACTGTGCCGTTGCGCGGGCGGTAGACGTGCCCATCGCATAATGGTTGTTTTCAACGATATAGATGATCGGCAGTTTCCAGAGAGCCGCCATGTTGAAGCTCTCGTAGACCTGACCCTGGTTGGCCGCGCCATCACCGAAATAGGCGACGGAAACGCTGTCATTGCCACGATACTTGTTGGCGAAGGCAAGACCGGTTCCCAGAGAAACCTGTGCGCCAACGATACCGTGTCCGCCGTAGAAATGCTTTTCCTTGGAGAACATGTGCATGGAGCCGCCCTTGCCCTTAGACAAGCCGCCGCTACGTCCGGTCAACTCGGCCATGACACCACGCGCGCTCATGCCAGCAGCCAGCATGTGGCCGTGGTCACGGTAAGCGGTGATGACCTGATCGCCTTCCTTCTGCGACATGTTCATGCCGACGACGACAGCTTCCTGCCCAATGTAGAGGTGACAGAAACCGCCGATGAAGCCCATGCCGTAAAGCTGGCCGGCCTTTTCTTCGAAACGACGGATGAGCAGCATTTCACGATAGGCGTGCAGCTCCTGGTCTTTACCAAAGTCCGGCGTGTTCTTGCCGGTGAATTCCTTGGTGGCTGTCTTTGCCGTGGTCTTGCGGCCGGATACGGTCGCGGTTTTTCGCGGCGCCATTCATCCCTCCCTGAGTTGCCATTAGAATGGTTGGATTGGGGCGCACCATATGCAAGAAAAGGGAAAGCAGCAATGCCATAAACGCATGGCTCATATTCAGCCTAAGTGGCTGTGAATAAATTAAAAAAGTCGATTAACCGGAATTCAGTTAATCAGAAATATGCGTTCATGATGACGATTTCGTCCGGACGGGACATATTCAGCTGGTAGCGCGATATCTCATCGATCATGTCACGCTCGAGCGATCCATCGCTCATCAATTCGACCTGACGCTCCAGCGCAACGCGGGTCTTCGTCAGCTTCGCAAGCTCAGCTGTTCTGGCAATACGCTGGCGCTCCAGACGCTCCGTGGCCTGAAGCCCGAAATCGCCGTGGATGGAATGATAACCGAAATAGGAAAGAAAGGCGACCGTGATGGCCGGAACGACCAGACGGCCAAAACGTCTTTTCTTGTGATGCTTGGTCCACATACTCTGAAACAGCCTTCAAACGCGTTACTGGAACCACCATAACCGCATTTGTTTAACCATCCGTTGACCTTAATTCCCTCACCCACCGCAGCACACAAAAAAGGCCCGCCGAAGCGAGCCTTTTTCTTGGACTTTCAAGCAATTCTTATCCGCGCAGGATGGAACGACCTGCATAAGCGGCCTGTGGGCCGAGCATTTCTTCGATACGGATCAACTGGTTGTACTTGGCCAGACGGTCGGAGCGCGAAAGCGAACCGGTCTTGATCTGTCCGCAGTTGGTCGCAACTGCCAGATCGGCAATCGTGGAATCTTCGGTTTCACCGGAGCGGTGCGACATGACGGCGGTGTAGCGCGCCTTGTGCGCTGTCTCGACGGCATCCAGCGTTTCCGTCAGCGAGCCGATCTGGTTGACCTTGACGAGAATCGAGTTGGCAACGCCCATCTTGATACCATCGCGAAGGCGTGCGGAGTTGGTGACGAAAAGGTCGTCGCCAACGAGCTGAACCTTGGAGCCGATCTTGTCCGTCAGGTACTTCCAGCCGTCCCAATCGTCTTCGGCCATACCGTCTTCGATGGAGATGATAGGGTACTTGCCCGCCAGTTCGGCAAGGTAGTCAGCCATGGCTTCCGGCTCCAGCGTGCGGCCTTCGCCTTCCATCTCGTATTTGCCGTTCTTGAAGAACTCGGTGGATGCGCAGTCGAGAGCGAGTGCAATATCGTCGCCCGGCTTGTAACCGGCCTTTTCGACGGAACGCATGATGAAGTCGAGTGCTTCCGGCGCGCTCTTCAGGCCCGGAGCAAAACCGCCTTCGTCGCCGACATTGGTGTTGTGGCCCTGTGCTGCCAGTTCTTTCTTCAGAACGTGGAAGATTTCCGCACCGATGCGCACGGCGTCACGGATGCTTTCCGCGCCAACCGGCATGATCATGAATTCCTGGAAGTCGATCGGGTTGTCGGCATGTGCGCCGCCATTGATGATGTTCATCATCGGTACGGGCAGCAGATGGGCGTTCGGGCCGCCAACGTAGCGGTAAAGCGGCAGGCCGGTCGTCTCAGCAGCGGCCTTGGCAACAGCGAGCGACACGCCGAGAATGGCGTTGGCGCCGAGGCGCGACTTGTTCGGCGTGCCATCGAGCGCGATCAGCGTCTGGTCGATATGGATCTGGCTTTCGGCATCGAAACCGCCCAGCGCATCGAAGATTTCCGTATTGACGGCTTCAACGGCCTTTTCCACGCCCTTACCGAGATAGCGCTTGCCACCATCACGCAGTTCTACGGCTTCATGCGCGCCTGTCGATGCGCCCGATGGAACTGCCGCACGACCGAAAGAACCGTCTTCCAGATAGACATCGACTTCAACGGTGGGGTTGCCACGGCTGTCGAGGATTTCGCGTGCGATGATATCGGTAATGGCTGTCATGATCTCTCCCTTGGGACTGGAACAGGATTTTCAGTTGCCTGTCTTAGAGTGCATCCCGAAAACTGTGAAGCGCTTTTCGGATGAGCGGCGCGATAAACAGGGCGACGGAATAGCGACTCGATGTGAACTTCCTCCGTCGCTGTAGACGACGCGCAAGAAATTACAATGACGGCGCCCATCTCTGGACGCCGTCTTTTCATAAAAATCGATTGAGGCCAAAAGCGGTCACGCAGCCTTCGCGATATCATCAAACGCCAGCAGTTTTTCCAGAAGCTTCGGCATATCCTTGAGGTGCACCATGTTCGGCCCATCGGACGGTGCGTTATCGGGGTCCTCGTGCGTCTCTACGAAAAGACCGGCAACACCCACCGCAATCGCCGCACGGGACAGCGTTTCCACGAATTCCCGCTGGCCACCGCTCGAACCACCCTGCCCGCCTGGCTGCTGCACGGAGTGAGTCGCGTCGAAGACAACCGGCGCGCCGAGCGATGCCATGATGGGCAGTGAGCGCATGTCAGACACGAGCGTGTTATAACCGAAGGACGCGCCGCGCTCGCACAGCAGCACGTTCGGGTTGCCACTATCGTTCAGCTTGGCCAGAACATTCTTCATGTCCCAAGGCGCCAGGAACTGACCCTTCTTCACATTGACGACCCGACCGGTCTTGGCCGCCGCCACCAGAAGGTCCGTTTGCCTGCTGAGAAACGCCGGGATTTGAAGGATGTCGACAACCGGTGACACGATTGCGCACTGCTCTTCCGTGTGAATATCCGTCAGCACTGGAAAGCCGAACTGCTCCTTGAGCTCAGCAAAAACCTCCAGCGCCTTATCGATCCCGATACCGCGTTGGCCCGACAGGGACGTGCGGTTGGCCTTATCAAAGGACGACTTGTAGACAAGACCGATACCCAGCCTGCCGCACAGCTCCACCATGGTCTCGGCAATCATGAAGGCATGGTCGCGGCTCTCCATCTGGCACGGCCCGGCAATCAGCGAGAAACGTTCCGTATTGGAGAAGGAAACTGCGCGCACACCTTCCCCGGCAACAACCTTCAGCTTATTCGTCACGCTCATCCTGATTCCTCACAAATAACGGAGCGCCCTGGCGCCACCTGCGCCAAACCAGCCCTTGATCTTTTGATGGCATCGCACTTAGCAGCAAGCCCACGCGAAGTCACCAGACGAAGCAATCGACCGAGGCGAACAGTGCATCAATGATACCTTAAATGATCCGGGGTAACACTTTGGGATTGCAGAACACATGTGGAACATATAGTGTTCGTTCTGTATTTGTTTCACGAATCAAAGCCTAGAAGCTTCAAGGGTGTTTATTCCATGCTCACGCGCAAACAGCAGGAACTGCTTCTCTTCATTCATGAGCGAATGAAAGAGTCCGGCGTGCCGCCGTCCTTCGATGAAATGAAGGATGCGCTCGATCTAGCCTCCAAATCCGGTATCCACAGGCTGATCACAGCATTGGAGGAACGCGGTTTCATTCGCCGGCTACCGAACAGGGCGCGCGCGCTCGAGGTTATCAAACTGCCCGAATCCTACACACCACAGGCAAAGCCTCAGCGCGGCTTTTCGCCAAGCGTGATCGAAGGCAGTCTTGGCAAGCCAAAGGCGGTTGAAACGCCGCCACCGCCGCCCGCTTCGAATGATCGTGGCTCCGATTCCGTCAGCGTCCCCGTGATGGGACGAATCGCTGCAGGTGTCCCGATTTCAGCAATCCAGAACAACACACATGATGTTGTCGTACCAATGGACATGCTGGGCTCTGGCGAGCACTATGCGCTTGAGGTCAGAGGCGATTCGATGATCGAAGCCGGCATTTTCGACGGCGACACGGTCATCATTCGCGACACGAGCACCGCCAACCCCGGTGATATCATCGTCGCACTGGTGGACGACGAAGAAGCAACGTTGAAGCGTTTCCGCCGCAAAGGCGCGTCCATTGCCCTCGAAGCTGCGAACCCTGCTTACGAGACCCGGATTTTTGGACCTGACAGAGTAAAAATCCAGGGCAAACTGGTTGGGTTGATCCGCAGATACCATTGACTGCTTTGAAGTCCGCGCAGCCTGCTGTGCGGCTTTGATGACTTCTAAAAAACCTTCACATGAGCAAGCGGCGCACAAGATGGGGCAAATATGCCCCGTTTTCTTGAACTTTTCGAGATTTTAATTAGCCGGATAATTATCGACATCAAGCTTCGTGAGTTCAAGGATTTTTTAGCTCCTCTGTTAAAAACACCTCGTAATCCTTCATCCAATTTTATGACGAATAAGGCCCTGAGATCATTCGCAAGCGATGACAGACGTAACCATCAAATAATTTGAGGGTTGGTATCATTCTGGACGGCTTTATCGACGCATTTTTCCGCGCTAATCAGGATAGCAACTGGTGAGGATGGTCGCATGTATCAGCTCTACATTACCAACAAGAACTATTCGTCCTGGTCTTTGCGCGCATGGGTTCTGATGCGCACGCTTGGCATTCCCTTTGCCGAAAAATTGGTACCCATGGGCGAGACGACAGCAGGTTTTGCGGCATTTTCGCCGACAGGCCGGGTACCCTGCCTCGTTGATGATGGGCTGACAATTTGGGATTCGCTTGCCATTGCAGAATATCTTGCTGAAACGCATGATGGCATCTGGGCACAAGATCGAACCGCGCGTGCCTGGTCTCGCTCTGCCGCTGCAGAAATGCATTCTGGTTTTTCGGCGCTGAGAAACAGCCATCCAATGAGCGTCGGTCTGCGCATCCAGCCTTTCGATCTCGGAGCAGCTCTCAAACGCGACATAGAGCGGATCGATGCGCTTTGGCAGGAAGGCCTGTCGAAATTCAACGGACCGTTTCTGGCGGGCCAGAAGTTCACAGCAGTCGACGCCTTTTTCTGCCCTGTCGCCTTCCGTTTTCAAACCTACGGCACAATGCTTTCTGCGGCGTCCGAAAGCTATAAAAACCACCTTCTGTCTCTGCCCGCGATGCAGGAATGGAAAGACGCTGCGCTGCGGGAAACCTGGCGTGACGAAGGCCATGAAGTCGAGATCCGCGCCTCGGGTGAATGGGTTGAAGACTTGCGCGCAATATGATCTCTCAAGAATTCCATGGCTTTCACCGGTTGGGCGATAGAATGCGCTCGATAGGTAAGGGCAAGGTTGTCTCGTAGCGGTCACTGCGCCATTCATACGCACGGTGCATTGTCCAGGCGCGGTGGGAGCCCTCCATTGCAGCATTGGCATGAATGACAGGCCTTGCATCATCCCCAAGCCATAATTCCAAGGAGCCGGTCCGGCGCAAGACGTCCTGACTGAAAAGTATCGCTCCGGAATGACATTCGCTGAACGGCGCTCGGCGCGTCGTCACGACGATCTTGGCCACATCACAGGCCATCGCCGTGAGAGTGCTATCGAAAATGACAGCGATGGTGGCACCCTCTTGCGATCTGGCCGCGCACCAGCTGTCTTTTCGGCAGGTGAAGACATCAGCTTTGGTGAAGGCCGCTTGCATCTCCTCAGCCGCGCGTATTTTATCTTGATCGCTCAGCCTCGGGCGTTTTCCATCCGCCTCCTTTTCGTCGGACGATCTTGTGGTTGCCAACATATTTGCCGGGATGTGCAGGTCTGGCAGAGGCACAGCCCG
Organism: Rhizobium sp. Leaf262; assembly: GCF_001422245.1. Lineage (GTDB taxonomy): Bacteria > Pseudomonadota > Alphaproteobacteria > Rhizobiales > Rhizobiaceae > Agrobacterium. Next base: position 241,767 of record NZ_LMMM01000004.1, on the reverse strand, counting down.
TGCCCATTGCTCATAAACGAATCCCGATGCTCGCTGTTTGGTTGTCGCCACGGCATCTTTGGTCAAAAGCGCCACGAGCGAGCCGTCTTCATAAATCAGCAGGTCCGGTCTGCTGCGGCCTTGCTCGATGACAAGCATTGCGAACCCTGCCGCTATGAAGGGCAAGCCAATCAGCGCCAAGCGTGTGCGCAGCAGCGCGATCAGCAGAAACCCACTTGTCGAAATGGCCAGAAACCAGCCATTCTGGCGTCCGATCGTCTCATCTCCACCCCAGCTCGATACGGTTTTGGCAATGTCGATGACAACGGCCATGCCGTAGCCCATGATTTTAAGAAACGGTGCGTCCAGACCGAACGGCATCAGCAGCATTCCGATCAGAGCAAAGGGCATGACGACCAGCGACATCACCGGCATCGCTGCCAGATTGGCTGCCAGCCCGTAGGTCGTGATGCGATGAAAATGCTCGATGGAGTAGATTGCAGTCGAGATGCCACCGATCAGTGACGTCACGATAACGCCAGCCACCAGCGTCCCCGCCTTCGACGCGAGGGATAGCCAAAGAGGCGGCCTGGCCATGACGAACCTTTCCCGTTCGCCGCGCCATCTGCTCCAGAACGAATAGCTGGAAACCAGCGCCAGTGTCGCTGCGAAAGACATCTGGAAACTAGGGCCCATAACTTCATGCGGAGACAGCACGATGATGACAAGAGCGGACAAAGCGACATTCCGCAGGCTTATCGAGGGTTTGTCGACCAGAACGGCAATCAGCATGATCGACATCATCAACCATGCTCTTTCTGCCGACACCGCAAAACCCGAAATCAAATAGTAGCACAGCGTCATCAGGAGAGCGGCGAAGGCTGAAATCTTTTTGACAGGCCGGCGCTGCGAAAAACCCGGAAAGAGGCTAAAGGCACTGCGCATGCCAATGAAGAAAATTCCTGCAGCGAGTGCCATATTCAAACCGGATATGGCAACGATATGGGCAAGACCGGAAACGCGAAGCGCCTCCATCGTTTCACCGGAGATAGCACGTCTCTCATCAGTGACAATGGAGGCGGCGAAAGCACCCGCGTCGCCGCCGATGATATGGCGGATGCGCTGCGCGATACCGCTTCGCAACGTGTAAAGCCAGCTATCGGCCTGCTCAAGCCAGAAGCCAGCATTCCCCTCCTCCACCTTCGATGGCATTGCTTTGGGCGGCCCGTAAAAATACCCCGTGGCACCGATACCGTTAAAATAGGCGGCAAAAGCAAAGTCGTTCAGCCCGGGCAGAGCTGGCCCTGACGGCGGAGAAAGCCGTGCCTTGCCGGTAATCGCACCGCCTATGGGAATGGCATCGTGACTGCTGCGCGACACGAGGGACACCGTCTGGGGCGCGCGCGCAATCTTCGGCTCCGAAGTTGATGACAAAGCGACGAGATATCGCCAGTTGCCCAGCGCATCGAGTTCCCGACGCTCAACCGTTCCGACAATAGTGGTGGTCACGGGCGTATCGAGAATAATGGTGCCAGCGCGCCGTGCCTCCCAGTCGGCCAGAAGCATACCCAGACCCAGCAAGGCCGCGGCCTTCAATATCGCGGTCGTCAAACCCGGTCGGTGGCGGAAACCTACGGCCAGAGATGCGACGCCGAGAACAAGTGCAAGAAGAAACCAGCGTGATGGTGTCACCGGCAGGCCGAACCAGAGTGCCACGCCCGCGGCAATGAAAACGGGCACGAACAGGAAATCCTGCCGATACGCGATCTCCTCTTGAATACGGCCCACCACCCAAAGTCTGGAGCGAGAATACCACGTACTGGCGGTCCGCATCTCCAGACGTTCCACAGCGATGACGCCGCGCGAGACATGAAGCGGCAACAGCAATTCGTCGAGTTCTGCCTGCGCGGCAAAGCTCGCCTCCGCGCCGCGGAAATGCTGTTTTTCGTCCTGTGTGTTCAAATCCGGCGCCCCTTGCCGCATCGATTGAGTTTGCAACCACAAAACAAAGATTGCAACCTCCTGCTGAGTTAAGGAAGCATTGACCTAGAATGAAACACCATGCCGTAGAAATGCTCCATTTCGAGATATTGACGTGCCGCAATGCACAATTTGCCGTCTGGATAGCTTGGCATTATGCCTCGGATCATATAGCTAAATCGCTGACGCTTAACCGGGGCTGATGCGTCACCGCGCATCGCCTGCATATTTCGGAGGTATGGTATGACGGAAACTAGCGCTACAGTGACACTCGGCGATAACAAGGTCGAACTCCCTGTACGAGAAGGCACGATCGGACCAAAGGTCGTAGATATCGGAACGCTGTATAAGCATACCGGCAGCTTCACCTACGACCCCGGCTTCACCTCGACCGCCTCTTGCGAATCCAAGATCACTTACATCGATGGTGACGAAGGCGTTCTTCTGCACCGTGGCTATCCTATCGAGCAACTGGCTGAACAGGGCGATTTCCTCGAGACCTGCTACCTGCTGCTTTACGGCGAACTGCCGACGACCGCACAGAAGAAGGATTTCGACACCCGCGTCACGCGCCACACCATGGTGCATGAGCAGATGAGCCGCTTCTTCACCGGCTTCCGTCGCGACGCGCACCCCATGGCCGTCATGTGCGGCACGGTTGGTGCCCTCTCGGCATTCTATCACGACTCGACCGACATCACCGATCCGCACCAGCGCATGGTCGCTTCGCTGCGCATGATCGCCAAGATGCCGACGATTGCGGCGATGGCCTATAAGTACCACATCGGCCAGCCCTTCGTTTATCCGAAGAACGACCTGGATTACGCATCCAACTTCCTCAACATGTGCTTTGCCGTGCCTTGCGAGGACTACAAGGTCGATCCTGTCCTGGCGCGCGCCATGGACCGCATCTTCATCCTTCACGCCGACCATGAGCAGAACGCATCGACATCGACCGTTCGTCTGGCCGGTTCGTCCGGTGCAAATCCGTTCGCCTGTATCGCAGCCGGTATTGCCTGCCTCTGGGGCCCTGCCCACGGTGGCGCGAACGAAGCCGCGCTCAACATGCTCAACGAAATCGGCTCGGTTGACCGTATTCCGGAATACATCGCCCGCGCCAAGGACAAGAACGATCCGTTCCGCCTGATGGGCTTTGGCCACCGCGTCTACAAGAACTACGATCCGCGCGCCAAGATCATGCAGAAGACGATGTACGAAGTGCTGGAAGCCACCGGCAACCAGGATGATCCGATCATGCAGGTCGCGCTCGAGCTGGAAAAGATCGCCCTTTCCGACCCATATTTCGTCGAAAAGAAGCTCTATCCGAACGTCGACTTCTACTCCGGCATCACGCTGAAGGCGCTCGGCTTCCCCACGACCATGTTTACCGTTCTCTTCGCTCTCGCCCGCACCGTCGGCTGGATCGCACAGTGGAACGAAATGATCGAAGACCCACAGCAGCGCATCGGCCGCCCACGCCAGCTCTACACTGGCGAAGCAAAGCGCGACTACACACCAGTTTCCAAGCGTTAAGCTTGCAAGCAACGAACGAATGGAAAAGCCGGGTCAACGCCCGGCTTTTTTTATTGATTGCAATCTGCTGCCTTGCCATCCTTTGGCAGACGCTAGTTGGGAGGAAATGATGAAAAAGCCGATAGCCGTGCTGAACCGGTCAGACTGGAGTGATGGTGAGGATTTCTGGCAGGGAGAGTTTGAAGGACGCACTTTCGGAACGAATGCCTCCGTTATGTTCTATACAGTGAACGAGGTGGGCAAAGGCACAGGACTGCACAAACATCCCTATGATGAAATCTTCATCATGCGAAAGGGCAATGCGCTGTTTACAATTGGAGATGAGGAAATCCGCGCCTCTGCCGGGCAGGTCCTGTTCGGACCCGCCAACATTCCTCATAAATATATCAATCTCGGACCCGGTCCGTTGGAAACGACGGATATCCACGTCACCGATGTTTTCATCCAGGACAATCTGGACTGATCCCACCATTCAATGCGCAGTCACACCCAGAAACTGCTTCAATTCCGCGGTCTTCGGCGCTGAAAACACCTCTTCCGGAGGGCCGATTTCGTGGACTTTGCCCTCGTGCATGAAGACCACGCGGGAGCAAACGTCTCGGGCGAATTTCATTTCGTGGGTGACCATGACGAGTGTCATGCCTTCCGCCGCCAGTTCGCGGACGACGGCCAGCACTTCGGCCACGAGTTCCGGGTCGAGAGCCGAGGTGATTTCGTCGCATAGAAGCGCTGTCGGCTGCATGGCAAGCGCACGGGCAATGGCCACGCGCTGCTGCTGGCCGCCGGAGAGTTCGTCGGGGTAAGCATCGAATTTATGCGCCAGACCCACGCGTTCCAGCATCTTGCGCGCCAGTGCTTCCGCTTCTGCCTTCGGCGTCTTCTTCACCACCGTCTGCGACAGCATGACGTTGCCGCCGACGGTGAGATGCGGGAACAGATTGAACTGCTGAAAGATCATCCCGACTTTCAGACGCAAGGCTTTAAGATGAAGCTCGTCATCCAGAAACTGTGCACCGGCGACCGAGATCGCGCCTGATGAGATTGTCTCGAGGCCGTTGACGCAGCGCAGCAGGGTCGATTTTCCCGAACCGCTCTTGCCGATGATCGCGATGACTTCACCCGGCTCGATATCGAGGTTGATGCCTTTCAGCACCTCGTTCGTGCCGTAGCTCTTGCGGACTTCAGTGATTTCGATGAGCGACATTAAGCTTCCTTTCGAGAATCTGGCTGCTCTTCGATAGCGGCCAGCACAGCGCGAAATAAATGAGGGCAACGAGGCCATAGACGGTGAAGGGCTGGAAGGTAGCGTTGGTGACAACAGTGCCAGCTTTGGACAACTCCACGAAGCCGATGATCGACGTGACAGCCGTTCCCTTGATGACCTGAACGGCAAAGCCAACGGTTGGTGGAATGGCGACGCGCAGCGCCTGTGGCAGAATGACGTATCGCATCTGCTGCAACCGCCCCATACCGAGGCTCGCAGATGCCTCCCATTGCCCCTTGGACACGGCCTCCACACAGCCGCGCCATATCTCGGTGAGGAAGGCCGCGGCCCAGAGAATGAGCGTTATACCGGCGGCGAGCCATGCTGGCACATCGATACCCAGCAGCCCAAGCCCGAAGAAGGCGATGAACAGCTGCATCAGCAGCGGTGTGCCCTGAAACAGCTCGACATAATATTCGGCGAAAACCCGCAGCGACTTCTTTTTCGAAATTCGCATGAACAGCAGCAGAAGGCCAACCATTGCACCGCCGATAAAGGAAACGAGCGATAGCAGCACCGTCCAGCGCGCAGCCAGCAGCAGGTTGCGCAGAATATCCCAGGTGGAAAACTCGATCATCGGGCGCTCCTTCTTGGAAAAATGAAGCCGCCGATGACAAGCAATATCTGTCGCAGCAGAATGGCCAGCGCAAGATAGATCACGGTCGATACCATATAGGCTTCAAAGGCGCGAAATGTGCGGGACTGAATGAAGTTGGCCGCGAAGGTCAAATCCTCCGCCGCAATCTGCGACACCACGGAAGAGCCAAGCATGACGATAACCACCTGTGACGACAGAGCAGGCCAGATTCGTTGCAGCGATGGCACCAGCACCACATGGCGGAACGTTTCAAACCGCGTCATGGCAAGACTGGCCCCTGCCTCGAATTGCCCCTTCGGCGTTGCCTGAATGCCCGCGCGGATAATTTCGCAGCTATAGGCGCCCAGGTTGACGACCATGGCGATATTGGCCGCCGTCAGCTCCGTCAGTTGCAAACCCAGCGATGGAAGGCCGAAGAAGATGAAGAACAGCTGGATCAGAAACGGCGTATTACGGATCAGCTCCACATAAAGCGCGATGGGTGGGCGCAGCCAAGTCGGCCCGAGTGCACGCACCCATGCGCAGAAAATGCCGAGTGCAATTCCGAGCACACCACCGATGGCAATCAGCTGAAGGGTAATCAGTACCCCCTTCACGATCACAGGATAATATTCGAGAAGCCACCCGAATTCGAAAGTGTAATTCACGACGGTTCCTTTCGAAAAAATATAAGGAACCGCGCCCCGCATCACCACAAGGCGCGAATTCTAAACGGTCTCAAATATCCTTCGGCAGGTCGGTCTTCAGCCACTTCTGCGCAATGGCGTTCAGGCTGCCATCCGCCTTTGCAGCGGTAATGATGGCATTGACCTTTTCCAGAAGCGCTGGCTGGTCCTTGTTAAGACCGATGAAGCATGGGGAGTTCTTGATGAGAAACTTCAGTTCCGGGCGCTTCGGCGGGTTCTTTTCCAGAATGGCAGCGGCAACCACATTGCCGGTTGCGACCGTCTGGACCTGACCGGAAAGGAATGCGGAAATGGTGCCGTTATTGTCTTCGTAGCGCTTGATGGTGGCATCCGCAGGGGCGATCTTCGTCAGTTCCAGATCTTCCACCGCACCACGCGTGACGCCGATGGTCTTGCCGGAAAGGTCTTCGGCCTTTTCGATCTTGACGCTTTCAGGCGCGAAAACGCCGTTGAAGAAAGGCGCATAGGCAACCGAGAAGTCGATGACCTTTTCACGATCCGCATTCTTGCCAAGGCTGGAAATGACCAGATCGACCTTGTTGGTCTGGAGGTAGGGAACGCGGTTGGCGCTGGTGACGGGTACCAGTTCTGCCTTCACGCCCAGCTTTTCGGCAATCAGATTGGCCACGTCGATGTCATATCCACGCGGAGCCATATCGGTGCCTACGCTGCCGAAGGGCGGAAAGTCCTGCGGCACGGCAACACGGATTGTGCCGCGAGAGGAAATGTCGCTCAAGGCATCTGCAAAGACAGGCGCGGCGAAGCTGGCGCTTGCGGCAATGGCGATAGCGGCGAAAAATGCACGTCTGTTGAACATCTGAAATCTCCTAGAGAGTTGCGTGGAGTGGAGGGAGGGAAAGGGAATTACGAAGCTCGAAATGGCGATCTTGCTGCCGCGTCAGGTCAAGGCCGGTCTCGACCTCGTCCAGATGCGTGACGGCAAGTTCAGACGCTTTCAGGAAGTCACCCGCATCCATCGCTTCGAAGATGCGGCAATGCCCTTCATGCGATTGCGCGGCGTGGAAATCCGACTGGTAGAGCATGGAGATCAAAATCGTGCGGGCGGTGAGATCGCGCAGCAGATCGATGATGATGTCGTTTCCGGCAATCTCGGCGATGCGAATATGGAAGTCGCCCATCAGGCATGTCAGCCGCTGCCGGTCGGCAACTGCCATCGCCTGCTTCTCCTCTTCAAGATGATCGAGGAGTATCTGCCGACCTGCGGCTGGAAGCATGGTCATGGTGCGCAGCAAACCGCATTCTATGACGCGGCGGGCCTTATAGACCCGGACAGCCTCTTCCGCCGAGGGCTCGACCACGAACCAGCCTCGGCGTGGGCTGACCTGAACGATGCCGCGAGTAACCAGGCGCATCATCGCCTCGCGGATTTTGGTGCGCGACACGCCGTAAATCTCCGCCAGCTGGTTTTCACCCAGGCGCGTCCCAGGGCGTATGCGCGCTGACAGAATGGCGGAGACAATGGCCGATTCTATCGCGTTTTGGTCAGTATGAGATGTATGTAGATCTTGCATACAAGATTGGTAAGCAAGCTGCGTGCCATTCTGAGGAGGGCAAAAAATCCAATGCCCAGCGGTGCTGCGGCACTGGAAAAATGCTAATATGGTTGTTTTTTAATCGCGATCATTTTGTGTGCGATCACAAATTGGGCGTTGGCAGCATCAAGCCTTACGGTCAATCGCACCGTTTTTGTCGCGATAGACCGACAGCAAAATTTCCGCACCGACCTCACCGGGTGGGCGCTCAGTTCGCAGACGCTGCTGCACCAGCGCAAAACCTTCCAGCATGGCACGACGTTGCAACGTGTCGGAAGACAGCCGTTCTGCCCAGCGGAGCATAGACCCGGCGCGAACCACTTCGTTGATATATTCCGGCACCACCGCATAGTCGGCAATCAGGTTGGGCAAGGCACCCGTCCATGTCTTTATCCGCCGGCTTAGCATGGTGAAAATCCAGTCCGTCTTGTAAACGGACACGACGGGAACGTTGGCGAGCGCGAGTTCGAGGATGACCGTGCCGGAGGCAGCGATAGCGGCATCTGATGCAGCGAACACCTGCCACTTGAATGCCGCACCCGTGCCGATCTCTGGTCGCGTATCGTCCGGCCACGCGGCGGCCAATTCACGAATCCGGGCTTCCTGCCGTGGAACAGTGGGCAAAACGAAGCGTGTGGGACCGTTGCGCTCCACGAAAGCGCTTGCAGCGTCTTTCAGCGGCTCCATAAGGCGCGTGGTTTCGGTGGACCTTGAACCGGGAAGAAGAAGAATGGTTCTCGGCTCACCCGCTTGCGGTGCGGGACGCTCGGCGCGTAATGATCGCACGCGCAGCAAATCCTCATCGACACTCAGGCGGTGGCCGACGAAGGTCGTGGGTGGACCTCCCAGACGCCGCATGGCCTCTGGTTCGAAGGGCAGCAAGGCCAGAACGTGATCCACATAGGCCACCATCGCCGGAGCGCGCTTTTCCTTCCAGGCCCAGACGCTGGGGCAGACGTAGTTGACGACGGGCAAATCCGGCATCACCTTGCGGACTCGTTTTGCCACGCGATGGGTAAAATCCGGGCTGTCGATGATCAGCAGCACGTCCGGCCGCGCAGCGATGATCGCGTTTGCCGTTTCCTTGATGCGCGCCACCAACTGCGGCAGTTTTTTCAGAACCTGCGTAAAGCCCATGATCGACAATTCGGAATAATCGAACAGCGATGTCAGCCCCTGCGCCTCAAGCCCCTCACCGCCCACGCCGACCAGTTCGATGCGTCCGCCATAGTGCGATTTCAACGCATGAACGAGGTCCGCGCCCAGAAGGTCGCCGGAGACTTCACCTGCAATCACCGCCAGCTTCAGCACGCTTTCTGTCACATCATCTCTCCCGCAAGACCCGTATCTATACCGCACACAAACAATCCGGCAGCATCCGCGGCTTCCAGCATGGCGTCACGATCCAGAATGAACGCCCTGCCCGCTTCAACCGCGATACCGGCAAGCCCAGCCTCAGCAGCGTTGTGGACAGTCGAGGGGCCGATGGTCGGCAAGTCTGCACGGATATCCTGCTGTGGCTTGCACAGCTTGACCAGAACGCCCTTGCGGCGACTGGAAATACGGCCCTGCGCGCGCAAAGAGGCAACCCTTGCAAGCATTCCATCTGTGCCCTCCACGCCCTCCAGCGCTACCAACCGGCCACCCACGGAAACCGCGCCCTGCCCGACATCCAGCGCACCCAGAGCCAAAGCGGCCTGCGCGCCCTTGGCGATGTCCCTGCGGTCCTCTTCACCGGGCGTCAGTTTTCCGAGTGGGCCGGTCGTTGCCAGCAAAGCCGGAGCGATCTCATGGGCTCCAATGACCCGCGCGCCTTGCGCTTCGATAAGTCCGATCACCATTTGCAGCACCGTATCGTCGCCGCCCGAAAGCAGCGTGCGAATGATGGACGGCATTTTTGCGATCATCTTGAGATTGGGGCGAATTTCCCGCCACTCCGGTCGGCGCGATACGCCACCGGACAGCACGACACGGTCTATTGCGTGTTGTGAAAGCGCTCGCCCCAGGCTCGACACGTCACCAACACTGATGGAGACGTTGTCGAACCCGGACCAATCCAGATCAGCTTCATTCAGCAGACGAATGATGAAGGGCTTTTCTCCCGCCTGCTGCGCGGCCTGCGCGACATAGTAAGGGAGAAAACCGCTGCCAGCGATGATGGCCAGTCGCCCCTCGACCTGCGACACGGACTACTTTCCGCGGTTGGGCGACGAAATGGCCCGGTCGTTCGCTGCGGCGATGAAGTCGATGATTTCCAAAGCCTGCGGGCAATCCAGATAATCATCGCGCACAGCGGCCGCATTGGCGCGAACATTGCCTTCGCTCTCGAAGATTTGCTTGTAGGCACGGCGAACCTTGTGGATTTCAGCGCGCTCTATGCCGGCACGCGTCATGCCGACGATGTTGAGCCCGCTCAGAATTCCCGGATTACCGTTAAGCATGCCATAGGGAATGACGTCGTAGCTCACGGCAGACAGACCCCCGACAAAGGCCTGACGGCCCACGCGGGTAAACTGGTGCACGGCAGAACCGCCGCCCAGAATAGCCCGGTCCTCGATGGTCACATGGCCAGCCAGCATGACATTGTTGGACAGGATGATGTTGTTACCCAGACGGCAATCATGCGCCACATGGGCATAGGCCAGGAAGAGATTGTTGTTGCCGACGATGGTGGTGCCGCCATGTTCGACGGTGCCGGTGTTCATCGTCACGCCTTCACGGATGGTGCAATTTTCACCGATGACCAGGGTCGTATCGACGGCACTGTGATGCGCACTTTGCGAGTCGCCACCAATGACGGCGGAAGGCCAGATTTTGGTGCCCTTGCCAACGGTGGTGCTGCCCAGCACGACGACATGACTGATCAGCTGAACATCATCATGCAGCGTGACCTTCGGCCCGACATGGCAGAAAGGGCCGACGACGACATTCTCGCCGATGACCGCGCCATCTTCGATGAAGGACATGGGATGAATCTGGGCCGAGGCCGCAATCCTGCTCATTGCTGATCCTCGGGGATCATCATCGCGCCGATATCAGCCTCGGCCACCAGAACGCCATCCACCTTCGCATCGCAATGGAATTTCCAGACATTGCCGCGCTGGCGCTGCTTGACGACGTAGATTTCCAGACGATCGCCCGGCACGACCGGCTTGCGGAAGCGCGCATTGTCGATGGTCATGAAATAGACGAGATGGCCGCCGTCACCCTGCTTGCGCGCACAGATCGCGCCCGCCGTCTGCGCCATGGCCTCTACGATCAGAACGCCCGGCATGATCGGGCGATCCGGGAAGTGCCCGGTGAAATGCGGTTCGTTGACGGTGACGTTCTTGATGCCGGTTGCCGAATTGTCAGCGTCGATATCGATGATCTTGTCGATCAGCAAAAATGGATAACGATGCGGCAGCAGCTTCATCACTTCCAGGATGTCGGCTGCGCCAAGCGTCGTTTTCGTCTCTTCAGACATTCTTCTCTCCTGTCTTCTTATCCCGCTCTTCGGCGCGTGCCAGCAACTCTGCCATGTCCCGCAGGAAATGCTTGAGAGGCCGCGCCGGTACTCCACCATATTTCGCGCCCGCGGGCACGTCGGCCACAACGCCGCTCATGGCCGCGATCTGCGCGCCGTCACCGATCGTGATATGGCCGTTGATACCACAAGCACCACCGATCATGACGCCGTCACCAATGCGTGTACTTCCGGCAATCCCCACCTTGCTGACGATGCCACAGTGCCGCCCGATGCGCACATTGTGCCCGATCTGCACCTGATTATCGATCTTGGTACCCTCACCGATGACAGTGTCATCCATGGTGCCCCGATCGACGGTGGTGTTGGCACCAATCTCGACATTGTCCTGAATGATGACCCGGCCGATCTGCACGATCTTGATCATGCCGCGCGGGCCCGGCGCATAACCAAAGCCATCCTGCCCGATGCGCGCACCATTATGGATGATGACGCCGTTACCCAGCAAAGCGGCAAGAATGCTGGCTCCACCCGCAATCGTACAATCACGCCCGATCTGCACGTCTGCGCCGATGATTGCGCCTGGTCCGATTCGGGTGCCGCTGCCGATATGCACGTTAGCACCGATGACGGCCAAAGGCTCCACCAAGACGCCTGCCTCCAGCTTGGCGGAGGGATGGATATGCGCTGCAGGAGAAATATCTGACGTTTGATCCAGTATCGCAGAAGGTCGCATAGCGGAGTCATGCAGCAAGGCACCCGCCTGCGCAAAGACCGTATGCGGATTTTTTGAGATCAATGCCGGAATATGCGCAGGCACGAGGCTTCTCAGCGCTTCATCACAGATGACGGCAGCCGCCTCGCAGGTCAGCAATTCGTCGCGGTTCTTGCGGGACAGAATGTAGCAAAGCTGATCCGATTTTGCGCGGTACACCGGCGCAATGGATCGCACCACACGATCGGAAGCCGTCTCATCAGACAGTTCCGCCCCAAGACGGTCAGCGATATCTTTCAATCGCATGCCAGCATGGGGCGGAAAAAAAGCATTATAGTCCATCAACCGGATACTCCAGAACGTTCAAACTCGCAGTTCTGGACTGCCGATATCAGAAAGTGTTGGACATGCCAAACCGGAAATTCTGCACTTCGTCGTAGTCTTCCTTCATGAAAGGAACGGCATAGTCGACACGCAGAGGACCGAAGGGCGACGCCCACATGATACCGATACCGGCAGAAGCGCGGATCGAGCTATCATCATCCACGCGCTCGCCACCGGAAACTTTGACCTTGTTTCCGTAAAGCGTTCCGGCATCCACGAAGCCGGCAAGGCGCAGACCGAAGTCTTCCGGCACGCCTGGCATAGGTGCCGTTACTTCAGCAGAGGCTGCGAAATAAGTTGTTCCGCCGATCGCATCGCCATCGATACGTGGACCGATACCGTCATTCTCGAAACCACGGATCACGCGGCCACCGATCTTGAACTGGTCAAACACGAGCAGGTTGTCACCAGTCGGAGCAACATAACCGGCCTGACCCGTCAGCGATCCGATGATGTCATATTCATCAGACAGCGTGTGGTAGTAACGAGCCTTGGCGTAGATTTTGTAGTATTCCGAGTCGCCACCGAGACCAGCAAACTCGTTGGTCAATGCACCCTGCCAGCCTTCGCGTGGCATGGCGCGGTCATCAAGGCTGTTATAGGCCAGCGTGTTCGAGATGATCGACTGCGTCCAATCTCCACCAGCAATCAAGTCACGATAAGGAGACGCCAAGTTAGCTGGATTGGTCCAATCACCCTTACCGTCATAGTTGATCTGCTTGTACGTGTACTTGAACGTCGTCGCCAGATTTTCGGTGATCGGAGCTGTTACGCGAAGCGCGAAGCCCTGTTCATCGTAATCGTAATAATCTTCGCTCGAGCTCTGGCTCTTGAACAGGTCGAAACCTGCTGCAAGGCGATAGCCGAGGAAATAAGGCTCGGTGAAGGACAGGTTGTAGCTACGCGCATCATCCTGACCGGCACCAGCAGCAATACGGATGTACTGGCCGCGACCGAGGAAGTTCTTTTCTTCGATCGACGCTTCGAGAAGCGCGCCGTCGTTCTGCGAGTAACCCGCACCGATACCGAAGGAGCCGGTTGCCTGATCTTCGACGTCCACAACGATCACGACGCGGTCAGGAGCGCTGCCCTGCGACGTGCTGATGTTGACCTTGGAGAAGTAGCCAAGCGCTTCGAGACGGCGCTTTGCAGCGGAGACAATCGTCTGGTTGAAAGCATCGCCTTCGCTGATATCGAATTCGCGGCGGATAACATAGTCACGCGTACGTGTGTTACCGCGGATTTCGATACGCTCGACATAGGCGCGCTCGCCCTGATCGACGATGTACGTCACACCGATAGTGTTGCCAGACAGGTCACGGTCGCCACGAGGCGTCACACGTGCAAATGGGTAGCCTTCTGCAGAGACACGCTTGGAAATAGCTTCCATGCTCTGCTGGACTTCCTTGGCGCTGTAGTTGGAGCCCGAACGGGTTTCAACGAGACCCTGAAGCTCGGAGCCATCGATACCGGGAACGGTGGACTCAACACCGACGTTGCCGAAGGCATAACGCTGACCTTCGTCGACCGTGATGGTGATCGTGTACTCGTTCGTCGCTTCATCCAGCACCGCGTTTGAAGAGGTGACGCGGAAGTCGGCATAACCACGGTTATAATAGAACTGGCGCAGCGCTTCTTCGTCAGCGCGCAGCTTGTCCTCATTATAGACATCCTTACGCGTCAGGAACGACAGCATGTTGGATTTCTTGGTGTTGAGGACGGCAGCAAGACGACCGTCGCTATAGGCATTGTTGCCGACGAAATCGATACGGGCGATCTTGGTGCGCTCACCTTCGTTGATGACGAAAGCAAGGTTGACGCGTCCCTGACCGACATTGACGACCTGCGTGGTGACCTGAACGTCACTACGGCCGATTGCGGCATAGGCTTCCTTGATGCGACCGATATCGGCTGTTACCAGCGTCGGATCGTATGGGCCGAGCGACTGCGTCTGAACGATGCCCTGAAGCTTGTCGTCCTTGATCTTGCGGTTGCCGTTGAACACGACCTGGTTGACGAGATTGTTCTCACGAACCGTCACGACCAGTGTGCTGCCGGATACGCTCATGCTGACGTTGGAGAAATATCCCGTTGCATAGAGACGCTTCACCGATTCATCGATATCCGAATTGGAAAAGTTCCGGCCCGGGGCGATCGTGATATTGGAACGCACGGCATCAGCACCGGCACGTTCGGCACCACGCACATCAACGCGCTGGATCACTGCTGCATTTGCAACGCCGGAGGAAGCAAGCACTCCCAGAGCTGCGACCGAAGAAACACCAGCAGACAGCGCAACCGCCGACACCGCGTTCAAAAATCTTGAACCAGCCTTCATTTTCAATTCTTACCTTTTCCCGTTGTCCCTCAGCGGGCGGAACCCGACTCCGGCCATCTGCGTCGTTTTACCTGCTTTTCCTCTACAAGCAAGCCCGACCGTTAATTTCTGTTTACTTCGCAAGCCACCGTGGCTCAATCGCCACTTTGGCTTCAAAACAAGGTAAACAACCCCTTAAAAAACAGACTCAAAAGCCATCTTCAGCCGATCAAGCTGCTGATATCATTCCATGTGGCAAATACCATCAAACTGAAAATCATGGCAAGACCAATACGGAAAGCGACTTCCTGCGCCCCTGATCCCAACGGCCTGCCACGGATCGCCTCGATAGCGTAAAACACCAGATGCCCCCCGTCCAGAACGGGCACAGGCATCAAATTCAGCAGGCCGATGGAGACCGAAAGCAGGGCCGCAAGCTGGATGACCGCAGCAAAACCAAGCGACGCCATCTGCCCAGAAGCCTGGGCCACGCGAACGGGTCCACCCAACTGGTCGGCATTCATGCGACCCGTGATAAGATTGCCGATGTAGGCAAATGTACCCGTCACCACGTGACCGGTTTCCCGAACGCCTTCTATCAGCGCCTCGCCCGGCGAATAGGTCACATGCCTGAAGTTTCCGCGGGTTTGATCGGTCACGATGCCGATGATTCCCAGTTCCATCTTGTTGCCGAACTGGTCCGTCGTTTCGGTCCGAGTCGGCACCATGGGCAAGTTGAGCTGCTGCCCGTCGCGCTCGACCGTGACGGTAATCGGCGTGGCAGGGCGAACCGCCACGTAACGGCGCACGTCCTCGAACGTCTTGACGTTTTCCCCGTCGATCGCAACCAGCCTGTCACCGGGGAGAACACCGGCGGTCTGGGCGGCACTGTTTTCACGCACCTCCGAAACGATAGGATCGGAAATCATGCGGCCATAAATGGTGAAAAGCGCTGCGAAGATGAGAATCGCGAGCAGGAAATTGGCAATCGGGCCGGCAGCAACCGTTGCGGCTCTTTTCCACAACTTTGCGCCTGCAAGCGTCTGCGCCCTTTCCTCCAGCGTCAAACCGGAAAGGCCATCGCTGTCAGGCTTGCTTGAAACATCCTCGTCGCCGAAGAATTTGACGTAGCCGCCAAGCGGGATCGCGGAAATCTTCCAACGCGTACCGTGCTTGTCGGTAAAACCGATGAGTTCAGGTCCGAAACCGACCGAAAAAGCTGTGGATCGAATCCCACACCAGCGTCCGACCAGATAATGTCCCATCTCGTGAACAAAGACGAGCAGGGAAAGAACGAGAATGAACGGCACCATGTACCCGGTCAAGAAACCAACCGTTGCCGTCACCATATCCATCTAACCCAGCCTTTCGAAATTGCGTGCCGCCGTAACGGTCAGAACCCCGGCAGAATTCCGCCGCCCGATCCTGGCACATCACCCGTTATCGCCGCGTGAACGACAGCAATGAGGAATACGGTAAAGCAGGCAAAAACAAGACCGTCAACCCGGTCCATGAAACCGCCGTGGCCGGGGATGAGATTGCTGGAATCCTTGACCTTGAAACGGCGCTTGATGAAGGATTCGAAAAGGTCGCCGATCTGGCTGAAAATCGAAAGAACGAGCGCCAGCCCGAGAATCACAAGGCTGATGCGGCCATGATAGGCCGCCGCCACACCCGCACCGGCCACAACGCCAGATACCGTGCCGCCAACCGCGCCGGACCATGTCTTTCCTGGAGAAATGGCGGGAGCAAGCTTTGGTCCACCGATGGCGCGACCGACGAAATAAGCCAGAATATCGGTGGCCCAGACGATAGCGAATACGAAGATCATCGCCGCCAGCCCGCTCGCTTCATCGCCGCGGATGGCTGCCAGCGAGATCCCGCTCAGTCCGGCGTAAATGATACCGCCAACCAGCCACCAGTTCCGCCCGCGCAACACCGGAAACAACGCCGCCGTCAGCGCAAAACCGGACAGAAGCGGCAGATCGAGCGACGACTCGCCAAAAATGGTATTCCCGCTCATAACCGCAACGGAAAACCAACCCCAGGCGTACCCCGTAGGATTGGTGTCCGACAGCTTGGTAATCGTGCTCCACTCGTAAAAGATCAGCAGCGCCAGCAGACCAGCCATCAGGCGAAAGACCATTCCGCCATGCCAGGTGGCCGTAAGAATGACAGCAGCCAGGACGATGGCGGAAATGATCCGCAGTTTCAGTTCGCGGCTCATCAAACGCCCGCCAGAGCGACTTGCCCGGAAAGGCCACCAAACCTGCGATCACGCGTCATATACTGATCGATGGCAGCAAAGAATGTCTTGCGGTCGAAATCCGGCCAGTAGTCGGGGATGAACAGAAACTCCGAATAGGCGGCCTGCCATAGCATGAAATTGGACAGACGCTCCTCGCCGCTCGTGCGGATGATGAGGTCGGGATCGGGCATGCCGGCAGTGTCGAGGCGCGCAGTAATCGCGTCTGCGTCAATAGCCGCAGCGTCGATGACACCAGCTGCAACGTCCCTCGCAAGCGAGGCCGCCGCCCGGGCGATCTCATCGCGAGAACCGTAATTGAAGGCGATGATCAGCGTCAGCGCCGTGTTTTCCGCCGTCATCTGCTCGGCCTCGACAAGCAGGTTGCGAATGTCGTCTTTCAGGTTGTCCCGATCGCCAATGACGCGCACCCGGACATTTTCCCGATGCAGGTCTGCAAGATCGCGCCTGATGAAGGCCTTGAGAAGCCCAAGCAGATCACTGACCTCCGATTCCGGCCTGCGCCAGTTTTCGGAGGAGAATGCAAAGAGTGTGAGATACTTCAGGCCGCATTCGCCTGCTGCGCGCACGGTTTCACGCACCGCCTCGACACCGCGACGGTGGCCCATGATGCGCGGAAGACCGCGCTGCTTTGCCCAACGCCCGTTACCATCCATGATGATGGCAACATGCTCGGGTGGTGAGGAACGTGTAATGTCCGACATCTCGATCCAGTATAAAGCAGCACGGAATGAATAGGAAAAAATCTGCGGTGGCCTAACGACCGACTACACCTGCATGATTTCTTTTTCCTTCTCCGCAAGCAAGCGATCAATATCCAAAATTGTGTCATCTGTCATTTTCTGAACCTTGTCAGACTGACCACGGCTTTCATCCTGACCGATGTCACCATCCTTTTCGGCTTTTTTCAGACCGTCCATACCATCGCGGCGAACGTGACGAATGGCAACCTTGGCCTTTTCCGCATAGTCATGTGCAACCTTGACCAGAGACTTGCGGCGCTCTTCATTGAGTTCCGGAAGAGGAATGCGCAGGTTCTGGCCATCAACGATCGGATTAAGGCCGAGATTGGATTCGCGGATCGCACGATCGACGGCGCCAACCATGGACTTGTCCCAGATGTTGACACCCAGCATGCGCGCTTCCGGTACGGTAATGTTGGCGACCTGCGACAGCGGCACGCGCGAACCATAGGCGTCGACTGTCACCGGGTCCAGAATGTTGGCAGAAGCGCGACCGGTGCGCAGCGAAGCGATATCGCTCTTGAAAGCATTGATCGCGCCATCCATGCGGCGCTTGATATCGTTGAGGTCAATACCACTCATTTTCATACTCCATCAGTTCTGGCCAAGAGGGCCTTAATGTCACGGCGCGGAATCAACGCCGGATGTTACTTGTCGTGCACGATGGTCTTGCGACCGCCACCCGTCAATATTTGTGCAAAACCGCCCTTCTCGTGGATCGAGAAAACGATGATTGGAATGTGGTTTTCGCGGGCCAGCGCAACGGCGGCGACATCCATCACGGCCAAGCCCTTGCCCAGAACTTCCGAATGCGTCAGTTCCTCGAAACGGGTTGCCGTCGGGTCTTTCTTCGGGTCGGCGGAATAGATGCCGTCCACCTGTGTGCCCTTGAAGATTGCCTCGGCACCCATTTCTGCCGCGCGCAATGCCGCGGCAGAATCGGTGGTGAAAAACGGGTTGCCGGTGCCACCAGCAAAAATCACGACCCGGCCCTGCGAAAGATGGTGCACGGCTGCGCGCTGCGAGAAGCTCTCACAGATTTCCGGCATGGCAATGGCCGAGAGAACGACGGTGTCGAGATCCAGCTTGCGCAGCGAGGTTGCCAGCGCCAGCGCATTGATGACCGTTCCCAGCATGCCCATGTGGTCGCCGGTCACCCGGTCGCCGCCCTTGGAGGCAACCGCCACGCCGCGGAAGATGTTTCCGCCGCCAACGACAACGCCAACTTCGACGCCCATGGCTCTGGCTTCGGCAATGTCAGAAGCAATACGGTCTGCGACGGCAACGTCGATGCCGAACCCCTGATCGCCCATGAGGGCTTCGCCCGACGCCTTGAGCAGAACACGTTTATAAAGCGGCTTGGAAGACATCATGACTCCTTAAAGCATGTCACGCACGGCCATGCAGAGTTTGCGGTGACGCCATGCGAAAACTAGAGAAAACCGCAAGCACGACGAATCCTGGAGATCGCCGCGCAGTACGGGATATTACCGGAACGCGGATACACGAAGGGCACCGCGTTGTCACGCGATGCCCCGTAGTTTTCCCATATTAGAGCGCCGTGCGTCCTTTTCGGACGCACAAAGGACGCTCTAACCCTTTAAATCTACGCATCGTGCTTTACAAAAATCGACTTCGATTTTTGTGCCGATGCGCTAGGGTAAAGAGATCAGCCCTTGGCGACCGCAGCAACTTCAGCAGCGAAGTCGCTTTCTTCCTTTTCGATGCCTTCGCCGAGCAGCAGGCGAGCCATACCGACGACTTCGATCTTGGCACCGGCTTCCTTTTCGGCTTCCTTGACAGCATCGCCAACGGTGATGTCAGGGTTGATGACGAAAGCCTGGGAAAGAAGGGCAACTTCTTCGAAGAACTTGCGCATACGGCCGTCAACCATCTTTTCGATGATGGCTTCTGGCTTGCCGGATTCGCGGGCCTGCTCGATGAAGACGTTGCGTTCGCGCTCAGCAACAGCAGCGTCGACTTCTTCAGCGCGGATGGCGAGCGGGTTGGTCGCAGCGATGTGCATGGCAACCTGACGGCCGATGGACGTCAGAACAGCCTTGTCGCCAACGGACTTCAGCGCAACGAGAACGCCGAGCTTACCGATGCCGTCGCCAGCAGCGTTGTGAACGTAGGTCGCAACAACGCCGTGCTCGACTTCGAGCAGAGCGGAGCGACGTAGGGTCATGTTTTCGCCGATGGTCGCAATCGCGTCCTTGATGGTGTCGGCAACAGTCTTGCCGGTGGCTGGGTAGGTCGCAGCAGCAACCGCATCAACCGTGCCGTCTGTCGTCAGCGCAACGGAAGCAACGCCACGGACGATATCCTGGAAGGCATCATTGCGAGCAACGAAGTCGGTTTCGGAGTTGACTTCAACGACGACAGCCTTGTGACCGGCAGAAGCGATACCAACGAGACCTTCAGCAGCCGTACGGCCAGACTTCTTGTCAGCCTTGGAAATGCCCTTGGCGCGCAGCCAGTCGATTGCAGCTTCCATGTCGCCGCCGGTTTCGGCCAGCGCCTTTTTGCAATCCATCATGCCTGCGCCAGACTTCTCGCGCAGTTCCTTTACCATTGCGGCTGTGATTTCGCTCATTGTGTGCCTCTTGTCGGTTCGTCGGTCACGGCGCGATTGCGGCCCGACCGAAATCGGATTTTGGGAACGAATGTACCCGGAACTGTGACAGGCTGATGAAACAGCCACCACGAAATTTCAAAATCGCGCTCGAGCTCTGTGGCGCGATTTAAACAAACAAGGCCGTCGAACTTATAGAGTCCAGAACGGCCTTGTCAGATCCTGATTGATAAGGCGGCACCGAGATGCCGCCAAAAGCCAGACTATCAGGCGCCAGCTTCGTCTTCGAGCGCAGGCTCGATCGGAGCTTCTTCGGAAGCGCCGATGTCACGGCCGGAAGAGCCCTGCTGACGTGCGATACCGTCGATGGCAGCGCGAGCGATCAGGTCGCAATACAGCGAAATAGCACGCGACGCATCGTCGTTACCTGGGATCGGGTAGTCGATCTGGTCCGGGTCGCAGTTCGAGTCGATGATGGCAACGACTGGAATACCAAGACGCTTGGCTTCTTCGATCGCGATCTTTTCCTTGTTGGTGTCGATGATGAACATCAGGTCAGGAACGCCGCCCATATCGCGGATACCGCCGAGAGCCTTTTCAAGCTTTTCGCGTTCGCGCTCGAGGTTCAGGCGCTCTTTCTTGGAGTAGCCGGAAGCGTCGGAGTTGAGGATTTCGTCGACCTTGCGCAGGCGCTGGATCGAGTTCGAAATCGTCTTCCAGTTGGTCATCATGCCGCCGAGCCAACGCGAGTTGACGTAGTACTGAGCGGAGCGCTTTGCGCTGTCTGCAATGATTTCAGAAGCCTGACGCTTCGTGCCAACGAACAGAACGCGGCCGCCACGGGCAACCGTGTCGGACACGACCTGAAGGGCGCGCGACAGCAAAGGAACTGTCTGTGCCAAGTCGATGATGTGAATGTTGCTGCGGTCGCCGAAGATGTACGGCTTCATCTTTGGGTTCCAGCGGTGTGTCTGGTGACCAAAGTGAACGCCAGCTTCCAGAAGCTGACGCATAGAGAAATCGGGCAATGCCATGCCTAGTTATCCTTTTCCGGTTGAACCCCCGCGAAGCAAACAGCACCGTTTTGAGGCGGTGCCACCGGGCGGAACGATCCGGATTTCTCCCGGAACATCCCAAGCTTCGCGTGTGGAATGGTGTGCCGCATACAGCCAGTTTCAACGAAATGCAAGCAATTATGCGGAAAATTACGAATTCGCGTGGCGCGCCGTTCAGCGCATCGGCTTGTTTTCACAGCTTTCAGGCTGGAGAATATCGAGTTTGGCGAGCTTGCCCGTCAAAACGAAATCACCATAGTCCATCGTCAGGTCGCGCGTGATGCCGTTTTCATAGAGCTTGAACGACATGCGATAGATGGGCAGCGAATCGGTGCCGCTCTTGTCGTTGTAGTAGGCAATCGTCACCGGCCAGAACGGCGTCTTAGCAAAATCGCCCGCCTTGCCCGCATCCGCGTCACCATCGGCCGGCGTCTGCTGCTTGCCGACGAGCGTCGAGGTGATCAGGCTTTCATCGCCATCGTCGGAGCCATCGAACACGCGCGATTCGAAGATGCGTTTGCCGAGCTTGGCATTCTCGATGACCTGGAACATGTGTTCGGTCGGAAACTCGCCTGCGGCCAAATCGATCTTGCGCGCATCCGGTTTTGTCAAATCCACGGTCATCGTGCCGTTCGAATCGGCTGCGGACCCAGTGACTTCCTTGTCCAGTTTGTCATCCGTAAACGACTTGGTCTCGAAGGTGAACTTCTTGGAACCCGCATCCTCGAACGTCGTCGTCTGCTGATCCGTCATCCGCACGGTATCGCCGGTGCTGATCTGGGTCACGAAACGGAAATCCGTCTTGTAGCCTTTGCAGGAAGAGCCGGTGAACTCATAGACCATTCTGCCCGTCATTCCCTCGATGCCGGAACGGTCGGACGCATCCTTCAATTCCAGATCATAGACGGCGCGGTGGGAGATGAGGTTGGGAACGGTGGCAGGCACAGCGCTTGCGACACCCGGCAGAACGAAAACGACGCCGGAAGCGAAAGCAACAGCAAGGTTCCTGACAAACATTCAATATCTCCTGTTGGACTCACTGCTCATATTGTACAAGCAACCGCCCGGCTTTTGGACATCATGCTCTGTCTGCCGGATTTTTGAAAGATTTACAACAAAAGCGGAGACGAAAATGTCGGATGCCATCGAAGCTCGCCTGAAAGAACTGGGCTACACCCTGCCCGCCGCAGCAGCGCCTGCTGCAAACTACGTCCCATTCACCATTAGCGGCAATCTGCTTTATATTTCAGGTCAATTGCCCATGGAATCCGGCAAGATTGCGGTCACCGGCCATGTTGGTCGCGATGTCGATGTTGCGACCGCCCAGCGCGCTGCCGAACTCTGCGCCGTCAACATTCTCGCACAGGTCAAGGCTGCCCTCAACGGCGATCTCTCGAAAGTCCGTCGCGTGCTGAAGCTAAATGGCTTCGTCGCATCCGTGCCTGAATTCACCGAACAGCATCTGGTCATAAACGGCGCGTCCAACCTCATTGCCAATGTGCTGGGTGATGCCGGCAAACACGCCCGTGCCGCCGTTGGCATGGCCTCCCTGCCCTTCAACGCCGCCGTCGAGATCGATGCCATCGTGGAAATCGAACTATGACGCTGAAGCTTTCCTGGCTGACCGCGAACCCCATTGCCCATCGCGGTTATCATGACCAGAACAAAGCCGTCTGGGAAAACACCCTGACGGCCTTTTCCCGCGCAATCGACGCGGGTTTTGCCATCGAGTGCGATCTGCAACTTGCCTCAGACAGCGTTCCCGTCATCTTCCACGACCACGAAATGACACGCCTCACCGGCATCAAGGGCGATGTGCGCGAGCGGACCTCGGGCGAACTCGGCATGCTCTCGGTTGGCCAGACCAAGGACAAAATTCCGACGCTGAAGCAGCTCTTGAAGCTCTGCGCGGGCAAGGTTCCGCTCGTGCTGGAACTCAAGGGCCGCGAAGGTGAAGGCGTCGATGACGGCTTTGCCGAGGCCGTGCTGGAAGTGTTGGAGGGTTATGAGGGTCATGTCGCGCTGATGAGCTTCGACCATCACCTTTTGAAGGATCTGAAAGCTGCAGGATCGCCTTGGCCGCTTGGCCTGACGGCGGAAGGCGCGAAGCCGGAAGACTTCTTCAAGCATGATGACGCCATGCAGATCGGCCTCGATTTCATCTCCTATGCCTGGGCGCATCTGCCCAACAGCTTTATCGAAGCGCAAAGAAAACTCGGGCTTCCGGTGATTACCTGGACCGTGCGGGATGAAAAAGGTCGTGAGACCACCTATACATATGCTGACCAGATGACGTTCGAAGGTTTCGACCCAAGGGAAAGCGTTACAGCCAGCGCATGAGCGATGAATATTCCATTCGTGTAGCGACGTCCTTCAAGGACATCGATCCGGAAAGCTGGAACAGGCTTTCCGGAACCGCTAAATCTACGCGAACAAACAATTATAACCCATTTATATCCCATGCCTTTCTATCATCCATGGAAGAGTCCGGATCGGCCACCGCCAAGACTGGCTGGCGCGGCCACCACTTGCTGTTCGAAAACGGCGAAGGTCACCTGACCGGCGCGATCCCGGCTTATCTGAAGAGCCATAGCCAGGGTGAATATGTCTTCGACCATGGATGGGCGGATGCGCTGGAGCGGGCTGGCGGCAATTATTATCCCAAGCTGCAATGCTCCGTGCCCTTCACACCCTCGACCGGGCCACGACTTCTGACCAACGGAATCGATGACGCGGCCTTCCGGCAGGTTCTGGCCTCGGGCCTGCGGCAGGTTACCGAGAAAATCGGCGTATCCTCGGCCCATGTCACCTTCGCACCGGATGGCGACATCGAGGCTTTGCTGAGCGAAGGCTTCCTTCCTCGCACCGACCAGCAGTTCCATTTCATCAACAATGGCTACCGCGACCACGCGGATTTTCTCGATGCGCTGTCATCGCGCAAGCGCAAGGGCCTGAAAAAGGAACGCCGCGCGGCACTCGAAAACGGTATCGAAATCGACTGGCTGACAGGTAGTGATCTGACCGAAGACATCTGGGACCAGTTCTTCCGCTTCTACATGGACACCGGCAGCCGCAAATGGGGCCGACCCTACCTCACCCGACAGTTCTATTCGCTGATCGGCGAGCGCATGGCCGACGACATTCTGCTCGTCATGGCAAAGCGCGAAGGCAAATATATCGCCGGTGCCATCAACTTCATCGGCGGTGACGCGCTGTATGGCAGGCACTGGGGCTGCATCGAAGACCACCCCTTTCTGCATTTCGAGGTCTGCTACCATCAAGCCATTGACTTTGCGCTGGCAAAGGGTCTGCAGCGGGTCGAAGCTGGTGCGCAGGGCGAGCATAAGCTGGCGCGCGGCTACACGCCCGTCACCACCCATTCCGCCCACTTCATCACCCATCCGGGCCTGCGGCGGGCGATTGCCGATTATCTGGAACGAGAGCGCAGTGAAGTCGAGCAGATCAGCGATTATCTCGATGAGCACAGCCCGTTCCGCAAGGGCGAACGCCCGGAAGATGACGACTGACAAAATTTTAGACGAGGAGACATTTCATGACATCGGCCTATGACACCAACAACATCTTCGCCAAAATCCTGCGCGGCGAAATTCCGTCGGTGAAAGTTTACGAAGACGACGACACGCTGGCCTTCATGGATGTCATGCCACAGGCCCCCGGCCATCTGCTGGTTATTCCGAAGACCGGGTCACGCAACATTCTCGATGCAGATCCAACCGTTCTCGCCAAAACCATCGCCGTCGTCCAGAAGCTCGCAGTCGCTGCAAAGGAAGCTTTTGATGCGGACGGTGTCTATATCGCGCAGTTCAACGAACCTGCAGCAGGCCAGACGGTGTTTCACCTGCATTTTCACATCGTTCCACGCAAGGAGGGCGAACCACTGAAGCCTCATAGCGGTGCCATGGCGGACAGCGAGGTGCTGAAGGCGCATGCGGAAAAGATCAAGGCTGCTTTGGCCTGATTGTGCGCAAGGCTCCGAGCGGACGTTCGGAGCCACCACGACCGAACTATCGTGCAGGCGAAGCTTTGATGTCCGCTTCCCCTCTGCCGGACGCGGACAAACGCACCAGCAGTTTTCCGGCCAACAGATAGGCAAGACCGAACATCACGATGCCACCGAAGACGTCGCTGAGATGGTGCCCGCCGTGGACCAGAATGGCTGGCACCATGGCAATGTTTAAAAGCACTGCGAATGGCATGATCCATTTGAAGCGCGCCAGAAACACGACCGACATGCACGCCATGACAGTGTGGAAAGACGGAAAGCCGATCAGGCCGAGCACATTAGCCGGTGAGATATAGGTCGGCCCATCCCGGCCCAACCTCAGCAGTTCTGCACCATATTCCGGCGTCACACCCAGATCTATCTTCGCCAGCACTTCCGGCGACAGAGTGTAGAGCGTCGATGGCCCGAAGGTTGGAAAGACGAACCAAATGGCGATGCAACCCATCACGCCCAAGACGCCGGTCAACAGAAAATGCCACAAGGCGTCTGCCTTGCCCGCAAAGCCCAGCAGCAGGACGACGAAAACGAGCTGAGGCAGAGAGCTGAAATAGACGAAGAAAAGCGCCCTTGCCACCGTTGGCCATTCCGCTGCCAACGCGACCGCGTCTGGCCAGCTATAGCCGAAATGAGCATCGAAACTTACGAGCATAAGATCGAAAGGCGCGGTGCGGATCGGCAGCAGCATGTAGTTGAAGATCGATGCCACCAGCGTGAAAATGATGAACAGGCCGGAGGCGATCAGAGCGAGCGCGATGCGCTCCTCACCACGACAAACGCGATAATATTGACCACCGGCAATCAATGCCAGAGCTCCGCAGGCAGGTAGTGCATAGCCACGCCAATCCGTGCTCACACCCTTTATCAGGATGAGCGAAACATCCAGCAGTGCCATCAGCGCAATGATGGAAGCGAAAAAGCGTTCGGCTGGCAATAATCGCATTGGTCTCTCCATTGCGATTGATCATAAACGCCAAGCCTGAAATTCACGTAAATGCGACGGCCATTCTTACCTTATGTCCAGTGCCAGCAGGCCAACCGCCAGGAGGATAATCGGCACCACAACGCCGACCAGCACGCGTTGCCGGGCAAGTAGAAACACCGCAAACCCCAACGCCGCCGCACCCACCCGCAACCACATCGGCGAATGCTCCAGTGTCCCCGTCGGGAACACGATCAGCTTTGCAGTCACCGCCATGACGAGTGCCGTGGCCACCGCCCTCACCCAGTTCAGCGTTTCCGAACCTTCCTTCAGGCGGTTCCCGGCGATGACGCCGAGCCAGCGCCAGAGATCGGTGGCAAGCCAGCCGGCAATGGCGATAAAGAGATAGGGTGCCCACCACGCGTCGCTCATCATGGCTCGCCCTCCTCTATGACTGGCGCGATCTTGCGGCGGAACCAGAAACGGTCGATCAGATAGGCCAGCGTGCCCCCGCCAATACCAGCGTAGAGAATATCGAACTCCGGCTCGATGACTGCAAACAGCGGTCCGGCAATCACACCGATGACGAAAGCCACTTTCACCACCGTATGGCGGGCAGAGGCCCAGATGGACGAAACGAAATACACCGGGGTTAGGAAGAACAGAACACCCGCAACGACAGGCGGAAATGCCGCGACTACGCCGTAGCAGATGCCGACGATGACGGCATTGATGAGCGTCAGCGTCATGCCAAACCCAGCAAACCACGCGACCCGCGCCTCACGCGGCACCTTGGTCAGATTTTGCGTGGCGAAGACCCAGGCGGTTATGGCAACGAAATGCGAGAGAAACAGCAGCACCCAAGTGGGTGTTTTCGCGGTGCGCATTTCCGGCACGATCGACGCTACCATGGGCATCATGCGGATGGAGGACAGCGTCACGACCAGAAAACAAGTCGCAAGTCCCGCGCCGCTCGTCATTGCGCCGATCAGGATCATCTTTGCCGGTAGTGCCCAGATGGTCAGCGTCATGAAAACGGCTTCGCCGCGGCTGACACCCGACTCCAGCGCAAAGGCGCTAAACCCGACGAAGGATGTCATGAGAATGAGGGCTGGAAGCGAAAAAATGCCCTTCATGCCTCGAAAAAACCAGAGGGAAAGAGGCTCCGCAACACTGTCTGAAGGCATATTTAAATCCGGTATCGACAAAATAAAGTGCCGGGCATAAAGCCCGGCACTTATTGCATCATAACATCAACTTACTTCTTTTTCGGCACCTTTGGCACGGTGTTGGCCTTGCGACGGGGCTTGGCCT
The DNA here is from genome assembly GCF_001422245.1 of Rhizobium sp. Leaf262. Classification (GTDB taxonomy): domain Bacteria; phylum Pseudomonadota; class Alphaproteobacteria; order Rhizobiales; family Rhizobiaceae; genus Agrobacterium. The sequence goes on along the minus strand of NZ_LMMM01000004.1, from coordinate 214,396 downwards.
CGTCTTCCGCCTTACCTGTCTCCGCAGCCACGACTTCAGACTCTTCAGCCTTGGCAGACTTTGCCTTGCCCTTGGTCTTGCCGGGAGACTTCGCCGCCTTCAGCTCAGCCTCGGGCTTTGGCTTCACGGGAGCCGTTTCCGGCAGCACGTCCAGCTTGAGACTTTGGGTGCCGTCTTCCTTTTTGCCGATACTGACACTGACAACGCCACCCTTCTTGAGTTTTCCGAAGAGTATCTCGTTGGCGAGCGGCTTCTTGATGTGTTCCTGAATGACGCGACCCAGCGGACGCGCACCCATTTTCTCATCGTAACCCTTCTCGGACAGCCATGCGATGGCGTCCTCGTGCAGGTCGAAGGTGACATTGCGTTCGGAAAGCTGCGTTTCCAGCTGCATGACGAACTTCTGAACCACCTTGTGGATGACCGCAGTCGGCAGCGGCGAGAACGGAATGATCGCATCCAGACGGTTACGGAATTCAGGCGTGAACAGGCGGTTGAGTGCCTCTTCATCCTCACCGCTGCGCTTGGATGAGCCAAAGCCGATGGCCGACTTTGCCATTTCCGATGCGCCCGCATTGGTCGTCATAATCAGAATGACGTTGCGGAAGTCGATCTTCTTGCCGTTATGGTCCGTCAGCGAGCCATGGTCCATGACCTGCAACAGAATGTTGTAGATGTCCGGATGCGCCTTTTCGATTTCGTCCAGCAGCACCACGCAATGCGGATGCTGATCGACGCCATCTGTCAGGAGACCGCCCTGGTCGAAACCGACATAGCCGGGAGGTGCACCCAAGAGACGCGATACGGTGTGGCGCTCCATATATTCCGACATGTCGAAACGCAGCATTTCCACGCCGAGCGAAGCGGCCAGCTGCTTGGCGACTTCGGTCTTGCCCACGCCCGTCGGGCCGGAGAAAACGTAAGAGCCAATCGGCTTGTTGGGCTCACGCAGGCCCGCACGGGCGAGTTTGATGGCGGTGGACAGCGCCTCGATAGCGATATCCTGGCCATAAACAACCGAGCGCAGTTCCTTTTCCAGATTGGCGAGAACCATCTCGTCATCCTTGGAAACGGTCTTGGCTGGAATACGCGCCATCGTAGCAATCGTAACCTCGATCTCCTTTTCGGTGATGAGCTTGCGGCGCTTGGAAGCGGGCAGCAGCATCTGTGCCGCACCGGTCTCATCGATCACGTCGATGGCCTTGTCCGGCAGCTTGCGGTCGGAGATGTAACGGGCCGAAAGCTCCACCGCAGCCTTGATGGCTTCGTTGGTATAGCGCAGGTGATGATAGTCCTCGAAATAGGGCTTCAGACCCTTCATGATTTCGATGGCATCTTCGATGGAAGGTTCGTTCACATCGATCTTCTGGAATCGACGCACCAGCGCCCGATCCTTTTCGAAGAACTGGCGATATTCCTTATAAGTGGTCGAACCGATGCAACGGATTGCGCCGGAAGACAGGGCGGGCTTCAAAAGGTTCGATGCATCCATTGCACCGCCTGATGTCGCACCGGCGCCGATGACAGTGTGTATCTCGTCGATGAACAGCACGGCGCCGGGGAACTCTTCAAGTTCTTTGACGACCTGCTTCAAGCGCTCTTCGAAATCACCGCGATAGCGCGTACCAGCCAAAAGCGTACCCATGTCCAGCGAGAAGATCGTATCGTTCTTCAACGCTTCGGGCACCTTGCCTTCAACGATGCGCTTGGCCAGACCTTCGGCAATCGCCGTTTTACCGACGCCGGGATCACCGACGTAGAGCGGGTTGTTCTTGGAGCGACGGCACAGAACCTGAATGGTTCGATTGACCTCGGCGTGACGACCGATCAACGGATCGATCTTTCCACCCTTGGCCTTTTCGTTGAGGTTCACACAATAGGCCTTCAGCGCGTCCTGCTGCTTTTTAGGCGCGGAGCTGTCTTCCTCGGAACCGCCGCGCACAGGCTTGGCTTCGTTCTCGTTTTCCTCTGCACCGCGTGGCGTGCGGGTCTGGGAGGAACCCGGACGCTTGCCGATGCCATGGGAGATGTAATTGACCGCGTCGTAGCGGGTCATCTCCTGCTCCTGCAGGAAATAGGCCGCGTGGCTTTCACGCTCGGCAAAGATGGCGACAAGCACGTTGGCGCCAGTCACCTCTTCGCGACCGGAAGACTGAACGTGAATGACAGCACGCTGAATGACGCGCTGGAAACCGGACGTAGGCTTGGAATCTTCGTCGTAACCCGTCACCAGGTTGGACAGTTCGTTGTCGACATAATCGACCACAGTTTTGCGAAGCGCGTCCAGATCGACGTTGCAGGCGCCCATCACGGCGGCCGCATCGGCGTCTTCTATTAGCGCCAGCAACAGATGCTCGAGCGTCGCATATTCATGATGACGCTCATTTGCAAAGGTCAGTGCCTGATGCAGCGCCTTCTCTAGACTTGGGGAAAAAGTTGGCACGTTGCGATCCTCATTTCTTTTCCATGACGCACTGAAGCGGATGCTGGTGCTGTCGGGCGAAATCCATGACCTGACTTACTTTTGTTTCTGCGACCTCGTAGGTGAATACACCACATTCTCCGACACCATGCTGGTGTACGTGCAACATGATGCGCGTTGCCCCTTCCCTGTCCTTCTGGAAAAAACGCTCCAGAATGTGAATGACGAATTCCATGGGAGTATAATCGTCGTTCAGCAAAAGAACACGGTAAAGATTAGGCTTTTTTGTCTTCGGTTTGGTGCGGGTAATAACAGACGTTCCGCGGTTGGTACCGCCATCTTCCCCTTCACTGTCGCCCTGCATGTAGATCGGCTTCGCGATCATCTTTTGTCATTCTCCAGATCGCACTCGCACCGCTTGTAGAATGGTGCGAGCCAGAATTTCGCTATGCTTTATTTAGGTCTTCGAGAGATGATTTTAAGCCCCCCGCGTTGCACTGCAATCAATAATCCGTTCACAAGCGACGAAAGTGTAAAGAGAGGTGCCAAGCTGCGGTGTTACGCAAGCCGCCTTATCGCGACAACCCTCGTCTCAGCGTTACGGCCACCGCATGATCGAATGTCGCAACCTCCATCTTGCGGCAAATCGATTCCATCAGATAGCCGATCGTGATGCTGGAAAGAGCCACATTTGCGGAGATGGTCTCGAAACTTTCTCCGTCTGCGGCAAGGCACAGTACCTGTCTTTCGAGGTCGGAAAGCGGTTGTCGCTTTTCCGTGCGCGCACGCCCGATCATCGTGAGGCGTATATGCATGTGAAACATCAGCATGCTCAGTTGCTCGACTTCATCGACCTCGGGATGTGGTCGACCTCCAGCAAAGCCGATCAGCCTCGGCAGGGACGATACGCCAAGCGCGGGGAAATTGATCGCCATGGTAAAGCCGGCGGCGCGATAGATTTCTGCAGCATCCGGCTCGATTGCGCTTCTGGCCTCCATATCGGCCAGATCCCAGCGCATCGGCCCCAACGTGCCGGGCAGATGGGTGGATAGCCGGGCAGCATAAGCCGCCATGCGCTCATCGATCTTGTAGAACATGAACGCCGGAATATTGGACGGAAAGAGAAGGGCAATCGGTTCTTTTTCTTCCAGACGCGATGTCTCGAACACGTAGTAATAGCGGAAGCCGAACATCTGCTGAACTTCGCTCAGCAGCAGCGCGACATCATCCATCGTGTCGGCTTTGCGCATTTTGATGAGAAGCTTCTGGTTGATTTTCAAGGCCTTTGCATGAAAAGGACCGACCAGCCGATCGCGCCGGAATGGCCGAACGGAACGTCAAATCAGTTCGACGCTCCAATGGGAAAGCGTAGATGGACGGGCTCAGCCTGTCAATTTTCGCTGTCCAGCATTTCCCGCACGGCGACCGCCAGCTGCTTCAGCGAGAATGGTTTCGGCAGGAAGCCGAATTTGGCATCGGCGGGCAGGTTCTTTGCAAAAGCATCTTCGGCATAGCCGGACACGAAGATGAACTTCATATCTGGATAGCTCTTGCGAAGCTCTCTCAGCAGAGAAGGTCCGTCCATCTCCGGCATGACGACGTCGGACACGACGATATCGACCTTGCCTTCGAGTTCTTCCATCACCTCGAGCGCTTCTGTGCCGGAGCCTGCCTCGTGAACCGTATAGCCACGAGTTTCCAGCATACGCTTGCCGCCACGGCGCACCGCCTCCTCGTCCTCGACCAGAAGAACCACTGCGGATTTTCCGGTGAGGTCCACCGGTTCTTCCTTGGCCGCATCCTTTGCGGCAGCGGCATCGGCAATGGTACGCGCCGCGATTTCCGCTTCGGTCTGATGGACGACCTCGATGATATGGCGAGGAAGGAAGATGCGAAATGCCGTACCCCTGCCGACTTCGGAATCGGGGTAGATATATCCGCCCGACTGCTTGACGATACCGTAGACCATGGAAAGGCCCAGACCCGTGCCCTTGCCCACTTCCTTGGTGGTGAAGAACGGCTCGAAAATCTTGTCCATGATCTCGGGCGGAATGCCGGTCCCGGTGTCGGCAACCTCGATCATGACCAGATCTTCGGATGGAATGTCGGAGCGTCCCAGCGCAACCACGTCCTGGGCAGACATGTTGCGGGTGATGATCTTGATCTTGCCGCCATCGGGCATCGCGTCACGCGCATTGACGCAGAGGTTGATCAGGACCTGCTCGAACTGCGAAAGGTCGGTCTTGACGGGCCAAAGGTCGCGCCCGTAATCCACTTCCAGCTTGACGTTGGTGCCGGAAATCAGCCTGTCGACCAGCATGCGCAGATCGCCGATGACATCCGTCAGGTTCAGCACGGCCGGGCGCATCGTCTGCTTGCGCGAGAATGCCAGCAACTGCCGCACCAGAACGGCGGCGCGGTTGGCGTTGCGCTTGATTTCCATCAGGTCGGCGAAGCTGGCATCGGCGGGTCGGGCCTGAAGCAGCAGATGGTCCGACGACAACAGAATGGCCGTCAGCACGTTGTTGAAGTCATGCGCGATACCGCCCGCAAGCGTACCGACCGCATTCATCTTCTGCGTCTGCGCCATCTGTGTTTCGAGCGCCTTCTGCTCGGTTACCTCGATAGCATAGACGATCGCCACCTCTTCCGGTGCTTCGTCATCCTGATCGATCACGGCATGGACGTAGAAACGGAAGTGCCGCGCGTCATCTGTCGGATGGCGCGAATCGAACGGCGGAATATCGCCCTGACGATCCTTGGCGGCATCGATGGCCTGCGACAGTTTCGGCTTGTCGTTCTCGTGCAATACGGCGTCCAGCACCACGCCATTGTCGATATCGTCGCGCCCGACGACGCCCGAAAACAATTTGAGGAACGGCGCATTGGTGCGCAAAATCCGCCCATCGCCGTCTAGCGAGGCAATCGCCATCGGCGTGTTGTTGAAAAAGCGTGTAAAACGCATGGCCGAGGCGGATTCGGCGTTCGCCTTGCCCTTGGCCCGCATCAGGACGATCGTCCGGCTTTCACCTGGCGCGCCGTCCCGGGTGGCTATGACCTGATGAACGAGACGCGCGGGCATGCTCTGCCCGTTGATACGGCGCATGTCCAGATCCAGCATCTCTGTTCTGTTGGAACCCGCCTGCGGCTGTACCGATTCGATCAACGCCATGCCCTCGCCCGCGACGATATCGGAAACCGTCAGCGACCCCGGAGAGAATTGCGCAAGATCGATCCCCAGCCATTGCGATAGCGTGGCGTTGAGATAGACGATCTCACCCTTCTTGCCCGCCGAGAAAAAGCCCGCGGGCGCATGGTCGAGATAATCGATGGCGTTCTGCAATTCGCGGAAAAACCGCTCCTGATCCTCACGCTCCGTCGTGATGTCGGCGATCTGAAAAACGTAGAGCGAATTGTCGCTCTGGTCTTTCAGCAACCGTGCTTTCAGGCGGTACCAGTGCGGCCCGGCCTGAGATGTCGTTTCGCTGAGCGGCTTCAGCAGACGGAATTCCTCATAACCGTCATTGCCATCGCGCAGGCCATTGATCAGCCGATAGAGCGCTTCCGTCGATTCCCGATCCCGAGACAGAAGCGTTTCAAGGCTTTGAATTTCGGTGGCCTTGGTCGCGCCCGTCATCTGGCAATATGTGGCGTTGGCATAGACGAGCCGACCCTTCGGATCGGTGATCAGCGTGCCATCTGGATGAGACGAAAGAAACCGGCGGGCCATTCCATCCGACTGCGATTGCGGCATGACCTCGATGAAGCCGATGGCAGAAGACACCAGGAAAAAGATCCCGAGCATGGCGAGAACGCCGAGAATACCGAGGACGATCTCGTTTTCCAGCGAGTCCTTGAAGTAGACAAAGCCCACGGCGGCAGCGACGAGAACCAGCGCCAGCAGAAGGATGCGCAGCAGGGTGCCGGATCTGGCGCGCCTATCCACCAACGGAAAGTCATTGTCGCTGGCTTGGCTGACCTTGGTCATGGAGGCTCTAACCCTTGCAGTTTTGCCGATCCGTCATCCTCAGGACCAATTACCCCGAACGGAATCGCTTTTGTCTACCCTTGTAGCAATTCGCTGAAATATCAAAAAGCTCCATGCCACCATAAACCTTTGTCAATACACAACGAATGCAACGTTTTCGATGCGATATCGCATCCTGCGTGGCACCTTTGCCACGTCAGAACGTTGTCGCAGATTGAAATGCACTGCAATTTGGCAGCGCAGCATGCATAAAAACTTGTACTTGTCGGAAAAAAATCGTCTTTTCGCTTCAACCGGCTTGAAAAATTCAGACAAGGCAATCATTTGCCCGACAAAAGACCAAAGGGACTGGCTCGATGATGGAAGATTTTATCGGCACATACGGCAACAACCTGATCGTTGCTGTCGTGGGTGTCGGCGTGGCACTCCTGCTTCTAGCGATCATCCTGTGGCTCATTCGTAGACGCGGCGGGTCGTCTCCCTTCATTCGCGGCGGCAAAAGCCGCCAGCCGCGCCTGCAGGTGCTTGACGCCGCCGCTGTCGATGCCCGTCGCCGCCTCGTGCTGGTTCGACGCGACAACGTCGAACATCTCGTCATGATCGGCGGCCCGACCGATATCGTCATCGAAAGCGGCATCGGTGCCATCCCCTTCATGAAAGACGTTCGCGAACCGCAAGACGAAATGTTGCCAGCGCCACCGGTGGAAAAGGCGATTGCGCCAAGCCGCACCCGCGCGCTGCCGCAGGAGAGAGACGAGGATCTGCGTCCGGTATCGACGCCCGCAGCCGCCACTCCGGCACCCCAGCCAGAGAAGCGTCCTGCGCCTGCCCCGGCACCTGCCGCAGCGGTCAGACCCGCTCCGGCACCCCCCCCCGCTCCAACACCAAGATCACCTGCGCCCGTCACCCAGCCTGTTGCGCCACCACATCCGGCGGTAACGGCCGCACCGCAGCCCGTCCCGCCGCCTCGGCCAGCGCCGGCAGTAACGCCAGCTGCACCGACCGTCACTCCGCCCGCCCCCCGCGCCATCGCACGCGAACCCATAACGCCCAGTATAGCGCCCGCGGTTGTGCCCGCTGTGACGGCGGCAACGCTTACGGCTGAACCAATTGCGAAATCGACAACCGCACCCGAGGTGGATGCTCCACAGCCTTTCATCCCCGCTCCCGCCATCGCCCCGGCAGACCCTGTCCCGACACCCGTTATAGACCAGACGAATGCGGCTGACTTTCTGGACGCGGCGCGTGAACGTGTGTTGCCCACCTTCACCATGGCAGAGCCTATCGAAGCAACGGTCACCGTCGCCAAACCCGAGCCACTGGCTCCCAGCGACAACGGTCCTGTCTTTGGAGACCAACTCACCAGCGATTTCGAAAGCTTCCTGGAGGCGGAAATCGCCAAGAACAATGCCGCTGAGGCTCCCGACGTCAGCATTGAACCCGAGCGCAATCAGGACGCTCCCCAGCCCGTCTCGCCACCTGTGTCCGATGGCACCGCTGACAGTGAGGTCCAAAAGGAAATGGCACGCATCTTCGGCGAAATGGCCGTCACCCGAGACAAGTAACTCACCGTTTCCAAGCACCAACGCATCAAAGCCTGTCAGTTCGCGCTGATAGGCTTTTTCGTGTCACCATACAGGTTGCCATGCCCCTGCGACTCTGCTCAACGTCGCAGACGGAACAAACGGTGATCGCATGACGTCTTCATTCACGAGCGCAAGCGCATTCAAGGGCATGCTGATCATGGCGGGTTGCATGATCGTTCTGCCGGTCATGGATGCGATTGCCAAATATATGGCCGTGTCAGAAGGCATGTCGCCTGCACAGGTCACCTTCTATCGTTTCTTTTTCCAGCTCGTCTGCACCCTGCCCTTGCTGATGGTCATGTCGCCGAAGGCGCTTCTATCTGCAAAGCGTCCATGGCTTAATCTGCTGCGCGGCGTCCTGCATGCCGCGGCCAGCCTGGCGTTCTTCGCAGCGGTCAAATATATGCCGCTCGCGGATGTGTTCGCGATCTACTTCGTCGAACCGTTTTTGCTGACCATGATGTCGGCGCTGTTTTTGGGCGAAAAAGTTGGCTGGATGCGCTGGAGCGCGATTGCCGTGGGCTTCGTCGGCGCGATGATCGTGATACAGCCGAGCTTCGAGGTCTTTGGCTGGACTTCGCTTCTGCCGGTCGCCTGCGCCTTTCTCTTCACGCTCTATCTCTTTCTCAACCGCGCCATGGGCGATGCCGATAGTCCGCTCGTGATGCAGACCATGGCAGGTATTGCCGGCACGGTGTTCATGGGTGTGGCGTTGTTGATCGGACATGGACTGGGCGACGTCAATTTCGAGATGTCGCTGCCCGGCTGGGGTCATGGGCTGGTGCTGCTGGTGCTGCTTGGCTCCATATCCGGCTACATGCACCTTCTCGTGGTCAAGGCGTTTCGTCTTGCGCCGGTGTCGCTGCTGGCCCCCTTTCAGTATTTCGAAATCATCTCTGCCACCGTTCTCGGCTACGTGCTGTTTTCGGATTTCCCAACGGCATCGAAATGGCTCGGCATTGTCATCATCGTTGCATCCGGCCTGTTCATCATCTGGCGCGAGCGCCGGGCTGCCAACAAGACGATTGCCGAAGTCGCAGAAGTTTGACGAATATCCGCCCACGCCCTTGTTCCAGAAGCTGAGGTCGGGCAAAAGTCATCTCGACTTATACGCATATAATCATGGAGACGAATATGGACGTTCGCGCCGCAGTCGCTGTTCAGGCAGGCAAACCGCTGGAAATCATGACGGTTCAGTTGGAAGGGCCTCGTGCTGGTGAAGTGCTGATCGAGGTCAAGGCAACCGGTCTTTGCCACACGGACGATTTCACGCTCTCCGGCGCAGACCCGGAAGGTCTGTTTCCCGCTATTCTCGGCCATGAAGGTGCAGGCATCGTGGTCGATGTCGGCCCCGGCGTCACCTCCGTCAAGAAGGGCGACCACGTCATTCCGCTCTACACGCCGGAATGCCGCGAATGCCCATCCTGCCTATCGCGCAAGACCAACCTGTGCACCGCCATCCGCTCCACTCAAGGCCAAGGCGTGATGCCAGATGGCACCAGCCGTTTCTCCATCGGCAAAGACAAAATCCATCACTATATGGGCTGCTCGACCTTTGCGAATTACACGGTTCTGCCGGAAATCGCCGTTGCCAAGATCAACCCGGACGCCCCGTTCGATAAGGTCTGCTACATCGGCTGCGGTGTGACGACCGGTATCGGGGCCGTCATCAACACCGCCAAGGTGGAAATGGGCTCCACAGCCATCGTCTTCGGTTTGGGCGGCATTGGTCTCAACGTCATTCAGGGCCTGAAGATCGCTGGTGCCGACATGATCATCGGCGTCGATCTCAACAACGACAAGAAGGCCTGGGGCGAACGCTTCGGCATGACCCACTTCGTCAACCCGAAGGATGCGGGCGACGATATCGTACCTTACCTCGTCAACCTGACCAAACGTGGCGCAGACCAGATCGGCGGCGCGGATTATACGTTCGATTGCACCGGCAATACCAAGGTCATGCGTCAGGCGCTGGAATCGTCCCACCGTGGCTGGGGCAAATCGGTCGTCATCGGCGTGGCCGGTGCCGGTCAGGAAATCTCCACCCGCCCGTTCCAGCTGGTCACAGGCCGTACATGGATGGGCACTGCCTTTGGCGGCGCGCGCGGTCGCACCGATGTTCCGAAGATCGTCGACTGGTACATGGAAGGCAAAATCCAGATCGACCCGATGATCACCCACACCATGCCACTCGAGGACATCAACAAGGGCTTCGAGATGATGCATTCCGGCGAAAGCATCCGCGGCGTCGTGGTTTACTGATCCGCAGACCAAGCCCTTCGGTTTTTATCGACCGAAGGGCTCAGCCACCTAATCCACCCCGAAACACGCCATAAACATCAGAAGATTAAGGACAACCGATGCTTTGAGCGCTTCGGGGCTTTTCCTTCGCGGTCGCCCGGTCTATAGGTGGCGCTGATTTTTTGGCGGAACGGCAAATGAGCAACACAATCTTCGTCCTCAATGGTCCCAATCTCAACATGCTGGGAAAACGGGAACCGGGTATTTACGGCGGCACGACGCTGAAAGATATCGAAAGCGAATGCGTCAAAGTTGGTGACTCGCTTGGATTTACCGTTGAGTGCCATCAATCCAACCATGAAGGCGCTTTGGTCGATCTGCTGCACGAAGCAGGTGAACGCGCAGTTGGTGTCGTTATCAATCCCGGCGCTTACAGCCACACATCGATTGCCCTGCACGATGCCATCCGCGCCATCTCTGTTCCCGTGGTGGAGGTCCATATCTCCAACATCCACGCACGCGAGGAATTCCGCCATAAATCGATGATAGCGCCCGCTGCAAAAGGAATGATTTGCGGCTTTGGGCCATACGGCTACATCATGGCGCTCAACGCCTTGAAAAACATCACGGCATAAAAAGAAACAATCAGAATAGGGTTTGTCATGTCTGAAAAGAAAAACGGTATCGACAAGGAACTGATCCGCGACCTCGCGAACATTCTCAACGACACCGACCTTTCCGAGATCGAAGTCGAGCAGGACGACCTGCGCATCCGCGTATCGCGCGCAGCACCTGCGCCGGTTTACGCAACGGCTCCCGCCCCACAATACGCCCCCGCGCCTGCCGCAGCACCCGCCGCCGCTGCTCCTGCAGTCGCACCCGGCTCGGCAGCACCCGCCGCCCCAGCCCGCAATCCTGCCAACACAGTGACGTCGCCGATGGTTGGCACCGTTTACCTGTCGTCGGCGCCAGGCGCACGTCCCTTCGTCGAAGTCGGCGCCACCGTCAAGGAAGGCCAGACGCTTCTCATCGTTGAAGCCATGAAGACCATGAACCAGATCCCGGCACCAAAGTCCGGTAAGGTCACGGAAATCATCGTCAACGACGCACAGCCCGTGGAGTATGGTGAAGCCCTCGTGGTCATCGAATAAGGGGCGCATCAGCATGGTTTCCAAGATCCTCATTGCCAACCGTGGCGAAATCGCCCTTCGCGTGCTTCGCGCCGCCAAGGAACTCGGTATTCCCACGGTTGCCGTTCACTCCACGGCAGATGCCGACGCCATGCATGTGCGCCTCGCTGACGAAAGCGTGTGCATCGGTCCGCCGCCATCGCGTGACAGCTACCTCAACATCCACCAGATCGTTGCGGCCTGCGAAATCACCGGTGCGGATGCCGTTCACCCCGGCTACGGCTTCCTGTCCGAAAACGCCAAGTTTGCGGATATTCTGGAAGCGCACGGCATCACCTTCATCGGACCGACCGCAGATCACATCCGCATCATGGGTGACAAGATCACGGCCAAGCAGACGGCGCAGGAACTCGGCATTCCCGTCGTTCCAGGCTCCGATGGTGAAGTGAAGCCTGAAAACGCGGCTGAAATCGCCCGCAAGATCGGCTTCCCGGTTCTCATCAAGGCCACGGCTGGCGGTGGTGGACGCGGCATGAAGGTCGCAAAGAACGAGTCGGAAGTCGAGGAAGCCGTTTCGACTGCCCGTTCCGAGGCGCTGGCCGCCTTCGGCAACGACGCCGTCTATATGGAAAAATACCTCGGCAAGCCACGCCATATCGAAGTTCAGGTCTTCGGCGATGGTGAAGGCAACGCTATCCATCTGGGTGAACGCGATTGCTCGTTGCAGCGTCGCCACCAGAAGGTTCTGGAAGAGGCCAACTCGCCTGCACTCACCGTCGAGCAGCGCATGAAGATCGGCGAAATCTGCGCCGATGCCATGCGCAAGCTGAAGTATCGCGGTGCCGGCACCATCGAGTTCCTCTACGAAAACGGCGAGTTCTATTTCATCGAAATGAACACCCGTCTTCAGGTGGAGCATCCCGTCACGGAAGCCATCACAGGCATGGACCTCGTGCAGGAGCAGATCCGCGTTGCATCCGGCCAGGGCCTTTCGGTCACACAGGATGAGGTGAAGTTCAATGGCCACGCCATCGAATGCCGCATCAACGCCGAAGACCCGCGCACCTTCGTGCCGTCTCCGGGCACGTTGACCTACTTCCACACGCCCGGCGGCCTCGGCGTTCGCGTCGATTCCGGTGCCTATCAGGGCTACAAGATCCCGCCATACTACGACAGCATGATCGGCAAGCTGATCGTGCACGGCCGCAATCGCGACGAATGCATTCGTCGTCTGATCCGCGCGCTGGACGAGTTCGTGGTGGACGGTATCAAGACCACCCTGCCGCTCTTCCAGGACCTTCTTCAGAACGAAGACATCCTGAAGGGTGACTACGACATCCACTGGCTGGAAAAATATCTGGCCGGCGACGCGAAGTAAGAGATGGGACGGCGCGGCAGAAACAACGACATCGATGTCGATATTCTGCTGCGCGCCTATTCCATCGGCCTTTTCCCCATGGCCGATTCGGCGGATGATCCGGAGCTTTTCTGGGTTGAGCCGGAAGTCCGCGGCATCATTCCGCTCAATGATTTTCATGTTTCCAAAAGCCTGGCGAAGGCCATCCGCAAGAGGCCATTCGATGTTCGCTTCGACACTGCATTCCAGGCCGTGATGGCTGGCTGCGCGGCCGAGGCTCCGAACCGACCGAGCACCTGGATCAACACGATCATTCGCGATCTCTATTTCGAACTGCACCAGATCGGCCACGCCCATAGCGTCGAAGCATGGGAAGACGATGAGCTGGTCGGTGGTCTCTATGGCGTTTCGTTAGGCTCGGCCTTCTTTGGTGAGAGCATGTTTTCCCGCCGCACCAACGCTTCCAAGATCTGCCTCGTTCACCTTGTCGAACGCCTGCGAAAACAGGGCTTCACGTTGCTCGACACGCAGTTCACGACCGAACATCTCAAGACATTCGGCGCGATCGATGTTCCGAAGACAGATTATGCGAAACTGCTAGAGCGTGCTGTCGGTGTGGGGAACGTGGATTTCTAGCCTCCACGCTCAATGTCCTCATTCCTGTCCCTGTGACAGGAATCCAGTCGTCGCGCGTCTGCGCGGCGGAAAGACTCTTTTAAGCCCAAGGACTTGGGCTGGCTGGATTCCTGTGACAAGCACAGGAATGAGGGAAGAGAGGGCTAGTTCTTTTTAGCCGCTGACGTTGGCGCAGGTACATCCGATTCCTGCTTGCAGCCGGTCAACCACACGTCATAGATCGGATGCTCGACGGCGTTGAGGCCCGGGCTGTCGGCAAACATCCAGCCGGTGAAGATGCGTTTGATCTTGCGGTCGAGGGTGATTTCATCGACCTCGATAAAGGCGTCGATCTTCTGCGCTTCGGTGTCGTCACGCGAATAGCAGACCTTCGGGGTGACTTGAAGCGCGCCGAACTGCACGGTCTCGTTCAGATAGACGTCGAAGGATGTGATGCGGCCGGTGATCTTGTCGATGCCGGAAAAAACGGCGACGCGGTTTTCGATGCGGGCGGCAGAAGCGGGAGACACAGGGCCTGAGACCGGCAGCAATGCCAGAAGTGACACAGCCAGTGCACGCAAAGAGCCATCTCGCGTGAATTTTCCCATATCGAACCGTCTCCAGAAAGATTTCCCGCACCACAGGTGCGGGTTCAACGCCTACAGGCGGAATGTGGCAAAAGCGGGTGGCCGTTCAACGCAGGCATCCAGCATGCGAAGGTCGCCCGCAACCGCAATCAGTTGCCCGGCGTCCAGGCGTCGTAGTCGCCGGTCACGCGTGGACGTTCGCCGGAAGCAGCAAGCGAACCCTGCGGGCGATAGGCTTTCGACGTGCCGGTGAGATTGGGCTGGTGCGCCTTCTGCCATTCGCGTGCGGTGTAGCTCTCCTGGCTTGGCGGCACATCCGTGCGATAGTGCATCCAGCCATGCCAGCCGGGCGGAATCGCCGACGCTTCTGCATAGCCGTTATAGATCACCCAGCGGCGCGGCATGCCCCAGGAGGTGGTGCCACCCTCGTAATAGGTGTTGCCCAACTCATCCGTGCCGACCTTCTTTCCGAAACGCCAGGTGTGAAAGCGCGTTCCGATTGTCTGGCCATTCCACCAGGTGAAGATTTGCGTCAGAAGAGTCTTCATTATCCATTCCTCGGGCTCGAGTGCGTCGCGACGATTTGGGTGCGCTGCACCGTGAAAGCTTATGCCGCTCCGTGGACCAATTGTCCAGTATTTCCGGTCGAACCACCGCTATTTCAGTTTCATGCTGAAGCCCAGATGACGCTGCTCGAAACCGAGCCTCTCGTAGAAGCGATGCGCATCGAGCCTGACCTTGTTCGAACCGAGCTGAATGCTTTTCAACCCACGCTCCCGGGCGTCCGCAATGCAGTGCTCGATCATCATGGCGCCAATGCCGCGACCGCGCATATCGGCACGCGTCTGTACGGCTTCGATCATCATTAACGTTGCCCCGCGCGCCACCAGCTTGGTCAGGATCACCGTCTGAAACGTGCCGACGACCTCGCCATCCAACTCGGCCACATAGAGCGTCTCGTTGGATGATTCCTCGATTGTGTGAAAGGCTTCGAGATAGTCCGGCAATGCCGCTTCGTCTGCGGTATCGCCATGACCGCCCATCTCGTCGGCCGCGAAAATGGCGGCAAGCGCCGGGACATCGGTCTCGCGGGCAAAGCGGATGATGAGCTTGTCCGAGAGCGTGCTCATCGGCTGAGTGTCTTTTCCATGGCTATTCCGGGCAGGCCCTCGACACCGGCCATTTTCTCGACGCGATCGACTTCCGTGAAGCCGACGCTCTCGTAAAAGGCTATCGCCACCGTGTTTTTCGGCTCCACTTCCAGCCGCATGATTTCAGCGTCGGGAAAGCAGGTCTCAAGCTCCGCGAATATGTCGCGACCAACACCCTGGCGCTGGAATTGCGGATCGACGTAAAGCTGGTGCAGAAGCGCGGTCTTGGTCATCTTGGTCGACATGGCGGCAAAGCCCATGCCCCCGATGCGCTTGCCATCGTCGGCCACCAGAAATTCGCCGCCCTTCTTTTCGACCCGCTCCTTCATCGCCTTTTGCGAATGCCATTCGGCAATCAGTTGCGTGACCCTGTCCGCACCGTAAATGCCGTCATAGGTCGCATGCCATGTCCGCGCCAGAAGCGCCCTCACCGGCTCGATATCACGCTCACTGGCTGTGCGAATGAAGAACACCATGTCTGCTCCGTCTCGGAATGAAAACGCCGGGAATGATCCCGGCATGGTCAGTTTCATTTCCCCCTCGACGTCATCCCCGGCCTGTGCCGAGAATGACGGTCGTGGGTCTCTCACGGCCTGCCGGGGCGTAAACCCCGGCTAGCGGTCCCTCAGTCTTCAATACCCAGCTTCGCCTTCACCAGTTCCTGCACGGCCTGCGGGTTGGCCTTGCCGCCGGTGGCCTTCATGACCTGACCGACGAACCAGCCAGCCAGCGTTGGCTTTGCCTTGACCTTTTCGACCTGATCCGGGTTGGCAGCGATGATCTCGTCCACGGCCTTTTCGATGGCGCCGGTGTCGGTGACCTGCTTCATTCCGCGGCTTTCGACGATCTCTGCCGGGTCACCGCCCTCGTTCCAGACGATTTCGAACAGGTCCTTGGCAATCTTGCCGGAAATGGTGTTCGCCTTGATGAGGTCGATGATACCGCCCAGCTGAGCGGCGGAAACCGGCGTCTCTTCGATGCCCTTGCTGGCTTTGTTCAGCGCGCCGAGCAGATCGTTGATGACCCAGTTTGCGGCAATCTTGCCATCGCGTCCCTCGGCAACCAGCTCGTAATAATCGGCAATCGCCTTTTCGGAAACGAGGATCGACGCATCATAGACGGACAGGCCGAGCGTGCTGACGAAACGTGCCTTTTTATCGTCAGGCAGTTCCGGCAAATCCTTGCTCAGCTCTTCGATATACGCGTCATCGAAATTCAGCGGAAGCAGGTCCGGATCGGGGAAATAGCGGTAATCATGCGCGTCTTCCTTGGAGCGCATGGAGCGCGTCTCGCCCTTGCCGGGATCGAACAGGCGGGTTTCCTGATCGATGCTGCCGCCGTCTTCCAGAATGGCGATCTGGCGACGGGCCTCGTATTCGATGGCCTGACCGATGAAGCGGATGGAGTTGACGTTCTTGATTTCGCAACGTGTGCCGAAGCCCTCGCCCGGCTTGCGCACCGACACGTTGACGTCGGCACGCATGGAGCCTTCGTCCATGTTGCCATCGCAGGTGCCGAGATAGCGCACGATGGAGCGCAGCTTGGTCATGTAGGCCTTGGCTTCGTCAGACGAACGCATGTCCGGCTTGGAGACGATTTCCATCAGCGCCACGCCGGAACGGTTCAGGTCCACGTAGGACATGGTCGGGTGCTGGTCGTGCATCGACTTGCCGGCATCCTGCTCCAGATGCAGACGCTCGATGCCGATTTCGATATCCTCGAAATTGCCCTGACGGTCCGGTCCCAGCGAGATCACGATTTTGCCTTCGCCGACAATCGGGTCCTTGAACTGCGAAATTTGGTATCCCTGCGGCAGATCGGGGTAGAAGTAGTTCTTGCGGTCGAAAATGGAGCGCTTGTTGATCTGCGCCTTCAGACCCAAGCCGGTGCGAACCGCCTGCGCCACGCATTCCTCGTTGATCACGGGCAGCATGCCGGGCATGGCCGCATCCACCAGCGACACGTTGGAATTCGGCGCGTTGCCGAAGGTGGTGGAAGCGCCGGAAAACAGCTTGGAATTGGAGAGAACCTGAGCGTGAACCTCCATGCCGATGACGATTTCCCAATCGCCGGTCGCGCCGGGAATGAAGCGTTTCGGGTCTGGTGTGCGCACGTCTACAAGGGTCATATCAAGCTCTTAATATACGGAATGTCTGTCTGTGGTGAGGTAGAGCAATTGGCACCGTGGCGCAAGGCTTGTCGCGCCGAAGGCAGAAAAGCTGCAATGTTTTGGGCCGCCTGGATATCAAATTTTTACGGTTTGGATTTTCAATCGTCCCATGATGATCCCTGTGATTTTGCTCGCTGTCTATCTGGTCTTCAACCTCGCGGTTTTTCTCGTCTATCGGCGAGACAAGCAGGCGGCGCAACAGGGCGAGCGGCGCGTGCGCGAAAGTACCCTGCTGTGGCTGGCCTTTCTCGGTGGCAGCGCAGGCGCGGTGCTGGCGCAGCGCCTGTTGCGGCACAAGACACGAAAGGAGCCGTTTCGCAGCATTCTGCTTTCCATCATCGTGCTGCAACTGGGCCTCGTCGCCTCCCTGCTCATCATGCCCGACTGGCCACAGAGACTGTTGGTCTTTGCCCTCACACTGCTTCAGAACCCGAAGCCGTAACCGCCTGTCTCCATCACCACGAACTCCTTCTGCAAGCCTATGGACTGGACCTCGCGATCGAGCCTTTCCGAGTATTTCATCGAAAACCAGCTCACACCGTAACCGTGCTTGCGAAAAAACGACACCGCCTGCTCGTTCTGAGCGTGGCTCTCCAGTTGCGCGGAAGGAAAATTGCGCTCGACGATCTGCCGTTCGATATCTGCCAGAAGCGCCGTTCCAATGCCCTGCCGCTGATAGATCGGATCGATCCAGAAATCGGAGATGGTGTCATCGTAATTTTCGCGCGCCGCCCATCCCGCGATGGCCTCACCGGTTTCCACCAGCGTGATCGACTGCCAGGCCGATTGCGCAAAGTCGGTAAATGCCATCCGCGCATTCTCGTTCAACGGCTCCGTCACCCCGATCATCGCCGTCGCCGTCGCCCAAGCCCGCAACCCAATAGCCGCCAGCTCGGCGGCATCTGTCTCTCTGGCGGGGCGAATATGGATCACGTTTTTTCTCCGTTTTGGGTGGGTATAGACTGTTTTTGCGGTGATTTGGAGTGGGTGTTTTGGGGTGGATTTTGGTATTGGGCTTACCGGGTTTGTGCTGCAAGTGGGTTTGCAGGGGACGCTCACTGGTGGTTTGCTGCGTTGTGCCGTCCTTCTTCGTCTGAAGCATTCTTCATGTCTGCTTCCATGCCATGTTGATCCGGTGAGGGCCACCACACCCACCAACCTCATGCTGAGGCGCTTTGGCCGAAGGACAAAGCCTCGAAGCATCCGCTGCGTGCTCTGCTCCAAGCCCGCAACCCTCGTCCTTCGAGGCCCCTACGGGGCACCTCAGGATGAGGGTTGCTGCGTTGCGCCCCGCATCATCGTCCAAAGCATTCTTCTTACCTGCTTGCATGCCACGTTGGTTCGGTGAGGCCCACCACACCCTCCGCCCTCATGCTGAGGCACCCCGCAGGGGCCTCTAAGCAACCGCCGCATACTCTGCCCCAAGCCCGCAACCCCCGTCCTTCGAGGCTCCGGCTGCGCCTGCGCACCTCAGGATGAGGGTTGCTGCGTTTCGCCCAGTCTCTTCCTCGCCCTCTCCAGGGCACGGGCCACCACACCCTCCGCCCTCATGCTGAGGCGCCCCGCAGGGGCCTCGAAGCATCCAGCCTCACCCTCCCAAACCCAATCCTGTCAAAAACCCCGGCCACCGCTCAGCCAAGCTTCGCCGTTCACGCGGCAGCATCTGCCCGTGGCATGACCTTCTCTCAGTGTCCACCGCCATTTTCGGCCATGGGTATTCGGACGGGGCGCTGTAAGTTGCCTCGTTGGGTAGTCTAAGAATGGCACCTCGCAGCGCCCCGTTCAGCTCTTTTGGCCAAACAGCGATCCTCCTCGTTGGGTAGTCTAAGAATGGCACCTCGCAGCGCCCCGTTCAGCTCTTTTGGCCAAACAGCGATCCTCTTGCCACGGCTGGCAGAACCCGGGAGGGCAAGGGGGGCCTTGCCGTTGGAACGGTCGGACATGTTCAAGGTCCGACCCTTACCCCTCCGGGTGGCGGCGGCTTCGTTGCCAAAGCCGCCGCCTGCCAGTTCGGCCACATCTGCCCTCGAGGATGAGAGGCTTCATTCTGACGAAGCGCCTGCAGCCATCGATCCGTTTTCCGCAAGGGCGATCCACAGCGCACATGGCTGCGGTTGCCCTTGCGATCCGTCCGCGCCGTTTCACAACGGTGCGGGGCAGATGCAGCGTGTTCCTGTGTACCGCCTGACTTTCGCTTCAATCCCCATGGCCGCGTTCGACCAGAGGACGATGAGCTGTCGGTACACCCGGTGGTGGGCGGCGGTTTCCCTTGCGATCCGTCCGCGCCGTTTCACAACGGTGCGGGGCAGATGCAGCGTGTTCCTGTGTACCGCCTGACTTTCGCTTCAATCCCCATGGCCGCGTTCGACCAGAGGACGATGAGCTGTCGGTACACCCGGTGGTGGGCGAACCGGACCGCCATGACCTCACYCGCAAAACCCGAAACGGTGTTTTGCAGCAAAGACATGCCGGGCCGATCAGGACATTGGAAAGGCAACGACAGCCGGTCCGAAACCGCCGCCACCTTTCTCCCGTCCCACCGGGGAGATCGCTGCCTGACCCCGAGGTTGAAAGGTTTGCGTCACCCTCCCAACCCCAGCGCCGGTCCCGCCTCGCCGCAACGCCTTGCGGTGTATCCGAGGGCGGAACGGGAGCAGTGTGCCGAGGTTGAAAGGTTTGCGTCACCCTCCCAACCCCAGCGCCGGTCCCGCCTCGCCGCAACGCCTTGCGGTGTATCCGAGGGCGGAACGGGAGCAGTGTGCGGGTGATTCGCGCGCCATTGAGAAAGTTGCGGGGGAATTTGGGTGTTTTTTGCGGGGTTTTGGGTAAGCGATTGATTTGGTTGGGAAGTATTTTTGGTGTGGGTGTGTTGGGGGGGCATACTGTGAGGTTGGAGGTTGGGGCTTACCCCCCTCTGGCCTGCCGGCCATCTCCCCCTCAGGTGGGGAGATCGACTCGTGGTTGGCTCCCGGCCTACTTGGACGTCGAAGATGGAGTGACGAAAGCGCGGCTGGCCGATCTCCCCCCTTGAGGGGGAGATGCCTGGCAAGGCAGAGGGGGGTGAGCTGCTGGCTCTGTTCATTATAGAGGCGGGCTACCCTCCCGCATCATCCGATGCCTGTCGAAGGGAAAGACCGATACGTGAGACGCTCCTCGCGTCAATCGGGCGCTCACATATGAGCGCCCTGCCCCGTTACGTCCGCTCGATGCGGATGACCTGGGGTTCGCTGACGAGGTATTTTTCGCTCTTGATGGCTTTGACGGCCTTGCGGATGGCGTCTTCCATGGTGGCGTGGGTGACGAGGATGATGTTTTGGGCGCCGCCTTCGGTGGGCACGCGGGAGTGCTGGACGATGGATTCCAGCGAGATGTTGTTTTCGGCCATGCGTGTGGCGATGGAGGCGAAGACGCCCGCCTTGTCCTTGACGGTCAGGCGGATGAAGTAGCCGCCTTCGTGGCTTTTCATCTTGGCGCGGCGGTATTCGGTGAGCGATCTTGCCGGGCGGCCGAGGGCCGGAACTTTTTGGGCGCCGGGGCGGCTTTTGGCGATATCGGCGATGTCACCCAGCACGGCAGATGCCGTGGCGTTGCCGCCAGCGCCGGGGCCGACCATCAGCAATTCGCCGAGAATATCGGACTCGACGGCGACCGCGTTTGTGACGCCATCCACCTGCGCGATGACCGAATCCAGCGGCACCATGGTGGGATGCACGCGCTGTTCGATGCCCGATTCGGTGACCTGCGCCACGCCGAGCAGCTTGATGCGATAACCGAGGTCGGCGGCGGCCTGGATATCCTCGATGGAAATGTTGGTGATGCCTTCGAGGTAAATATCATCGGCAGAAATCTTCGCGCCGAAAGCAAGGGTCGTCAGGATGGCAAGCTTGTGGGCGGTATCGTTGCCCTCGATATCAAAGGCCGGATCGGCTTCGGCATAGCCCAGACGCTGGGCTTCCTTGAGGCAGGCCTCGAAGGACAGGCCTTCCTTTTCCATCTTGGTGAGGATGTAATTGCAGGTGCCGTTCATGATGCCGTAGATGCGCGACACATGGTTGCCGGTCAGCGATTCACGCAGCGCCTTGATGATGGGGATGCCACCGGCCACGGCGGCTTCGAAGTTGAGCAGCGCGCCCTTGTCTTCGGCCAGCACGGCAAGTTCGACGCCATGCTTTGCCAGCAGCGCCTTGTTGGCTGTCACCACATGGAGACCACGTGCAAGAGCCGCGCGCACCGACTTCTCGGCCTGGCCGGACGCACCGCCGACCAGTTCCACGAAGACATCGATATCGGCCTTCTCGGCCAGTTCTTCAGGCGTATCGAACCAGGTCATACCCGAGAGATCGACACCGCGATCACGCGAACGATCGCGCGCGCTGACCGCGATAATCTCGATGGCGCGTCCGCAGGTAATCGCAAGTTCGTTGCTTCTCTGCTGGAGGATGCGCACGAGCGAAGAGCCGACAGTGCCGAGTCCCGCTATGCCGATTCTCAATGAATCTGCCATGGGTATATTCCTGATTTGCTAAAAATTGATAGGTGGCCTTGATGCGGCCACCCGGTTGGATGCCCTTAACGGTGGGCGTTGAGCGAGACGACGTTGTGCAACGTATCGTCCGCAGTCGACAGGAATCGCTTCAAATTGCGTGCAGCCTGACGAATTCTGTGCTCGTTTTCGACGAGGGCGAGGCGGACGTAATCGTCGCCCATTTCGCCGAAACCAACGCCGGGAGCGACCGCAATATCGGCCTTTTCAACCAAGAGCTTGGAGAACTCCAGAGAGCCGAGATGGCGGAATTTTTCCGGGATTTTCGCCCAGGCGAACATGGTGGCAGCCGGTGGCGGCACTTCGAAACCAGCCTTGCCGAAGGTATCCACCATCACGTCGCGGCGGCGACGGTAGACATTGCGCACTTCGGCAATATCGGTGCCGTCGCCGTTCAGGGCGTGGGTGGCTGCGACCTGGATGGGCGTGAAGGCGCCGTAATCCAGATAGGATTTGACCCGCGTCAAAGCGCTGATGAGACGCTCGTTGCCGACGGCAAAGCCCATGCGCCAGCCGGGCATGGAGAAGGTCTTGGACATGGAGGTGAATTCAACCGCCACATCCATGGCGCCCTGCACCTGCAGAACGGATGGCGGCGGATTGTTTTCGTCGAAATAGATTTCCGAATAGGCAAGATCCGACAGAACGATGAGATCGTGCTTTTTCGCGAACGCGATAACGTCCTTGTAGAAATCCAGCGACGCGACGTGGGCCGTCGGGTTCGACGGATAGTTGATGATCAGCGCCAAGGGCTTCGGGATGGAGTGACGCACGGCGCGCTCCAGCGGACCGAAGAAGGTCTCGTCCGGCTCGACATTCATCGAGCGGATGACGCCGCCTGCCATCAGGAAGCCGAAGGCATGGATCGGGTATGTCGGGTTCGGACACAGGATGACATCGCCCGGTGCGGTGATGGCCTGCGCCATGTTGGCGAAGCCTTCCTTGGAACCGAGCGTGGCGACGACTTGGCTATCGGGGTTCAGCTTCACGCCGAAGCGGCGGGCATAATAGGCCGCCTGCGCACGGCGAAGGCCGGGAATGCCCTTGGACGAGGAATAACGGTGCGTGCGTGGGTCCTGAACGACTTCGCACAGCTTGTCGACGATGGCCTTCGGTGTCGGAAGGTCGGGATTACCCATGCCAAGGTCGATGATGTCGGCTCCACCCGCTCGCGCGCTCGCTTTCAAACGGTTGACCTGTTCGAACACGTATTGCGGCAGACGCTTGACCTTGTGAAACTCTTCCATCTCTTTCCTCGTGGAAATGAGCCGGGGCAACCGGCTCACATGCGTTCGTTGTTCGGTTCAAATACAGCCGACACGAACAAATCGGGCCTGTATCGATGAGTGTAGCGCATGCGGCGCAAAACACGAATGGCTTTTCCACAGCGCACGAAGCAGCTGCGACCAGCACGCGCCTTGCATAACGCGAGTTTTTTTAAAAATGCAAGGCGATTGCCAGCCTTTGGCGGCGCGTGCTGGAAATCAGCCGCGCTGGCCGTTCACAATTGCGGCGCGAATGACAGAAAGCACACGCTCGGGCTGGATATCGGTGCAGACCAACTGGCTGGGATGGCCGTCCCACTTGCCGGGCGGAAAGCCGATTCCATCTGGCTTCTGGATCGTCTGACCATCGGCAATACCGCCGCAGACGACACGAACCGCACCACTGCGCGTCTCGAACAATTCCGGATTGGTGAGGTAGACGCAGGCACAGCTGTCGTGCACCACCATGCCATCGCCGGTGCGCGTGTTGTAGAACTCGATATAGAACTGCGACAGGTCCGACAGAAGCTGAACCGCTGCACCGCCCTCTTTCGCCATCTCGTCCATGAATTTCGAGGTCATGACCGTGCGCGTCGTGACATCGAGGCCGACGACCGTCACGCGCCAGGGAGCCGTGAACACCACATCGGCAGCTTCCGGGTCGCCATGAATATTGGCTTCTGCCGCCGGGCTGACATTGCCGTTGATGTCGAACGCACCGCCCATGATGATGACATCCTTGACCAAGGCGGCAAAATCCGGGTCTTCGCGAAGCGCCAGAGCAAGGTTGGTCATCCGGCCGACGGCGATCAACGTCACCTCGCCGGGGTTCGCCTTGACGGTATCGATGATGAAATTGTGCGCCGGGCGCGGATCGAGCGGCAGGTCTATCGTCTCTGGAACACCAATGTTTCCGAGACCATCCTCGCCATGGATGAAGGTTGGCCAGTGGCCTTCCGGACGCGAGGGATCGAAAGTGACGCCCGAGCCCTTGGCGACGGGTGCGCTCAAGCCCCATTGCTGCTTGAGGAACAGAGCATTGCGGGTGGTAATGTCGATCGGCGCGTTGCCGAAAGTGGTCGTGACCCCGATCAGATCGATATCGGGATGACGTTGCAGGTAAAGCAGCGCCATCGCATCATCAATGCCGGGGTCCGTGTCGAAAATTACCTTATGCATGCCATATCCTCGATTTTATCAGCGGCAGAATCGCCGAAATGCGGCGACGCAGCGAGCGCACCATAGACGGACGGGAAATCGACGCAATGGCCTGCATGCAGCATAGGAAAAACGTTGCAAGGGCCCTGTTTCGGTGCCAGAAGCAGCCATCATCATCACCCTCCCGGAATGCCTCCCGTGCACGACGTCGCTCTTCAAGTCTTTCTCATCCTGTTTTTCGTCGCCGTCTTTGCGGGCTTTGTCGATTCCATAGCAGGCGGTGGCGGGCTGATCGCCATTCCCGCCATGCTCATCCTCGGCATTCCACCGCTGGAAGCACTGGGAACCAACAAGCTGCAGGCGCAGTTCGGCTCCGCTTCCGCGACCATCGCCTATGCACGGCGCGGCCATGTGGACCTGAAAAAGCAGTTTCCAATGGCGCTGATGGCCTTTATTGGTGGCATTTTCGGAGCGTTGACCGCGTCTTTCGTGCCACCGGATACGCTGCGCTCGATCATGCCATTTCTGCTGATCGCGATTGCGCTCTACTTCGCGTTCAAGCCGAACCTGAGCGATCTCGACAGCCATCAGCGTATCACGCCCTTCGTCTTCGGACTGACAGTGGTACCGCTCGTGGGCTTCTATGACGGTATTTTCGGACCGGGCGCCGGGTCGTTCTACATGCTGGCCTTCGTCGGCCTTGCCGGTTTCGGCATGCTGAAAGCAACGGCGCACACCAAGCTTCTCAACTTCGGCTCCAACTTCGGCAGCTTCCTGGTCTTCACGCTGAGCGGCGCGATCCTCTGGAAGCTCGGCCTGCTGATGGGGCTGGGACAGTTCTTGGGTGCGCAGATCGGCTCTCGCCTTGCCATGAGCAATGGCGCAAAGATCATTCGTCCGCTTCTCGTCATTTCCTGCCTGGCGATGGCAACGAAGCTGCTGCTGGATTCCGGCACCCTCGCCTCCGTTGCCGGGTTTGCAGGCAGCCTGTTTGGCGGCTGAAGCGCCTCAGCTCTTTTCCAGCGCCATCGACTGGCTGGCATTCTGGAGAACGACGACCGCGCCGATGATTTCCTTGTTGGCAGCGCGCAGCGGAGTCATGCGGCATCGAGCCTTGAATTCCGCCCAGCCAAGCCGCCCGCGGTGCATGTAATCCACCGCCATGCCATCGAAACATTTGTCGAAGGCAGGCTTTGCCAGAGCGTGGAAGCTGTCGTCGCCAATGAACTCCGACACGTGGCACCCCACCAGAGCCAGCGGAGACCGCCCGAGAAACTCGGCATTTGCCTGATTGGCGAAAAGATAGCGGTAGTCCTTGGTAATGACGCCGACGCGATCCGGCAGGCAATCCAGCACCGCCTCGTTGAAGAGCGGCTGATCAGGCGCATCGAACACTGCGCTTTTTGCCGGCATGCGGGAGGGTGGCTGGCGGAAGCCATCACCACCATCGCTGTTGGCGCGGAAATAACGGTCGATCAGCATAGACATGGCAGCGCTGCGACGCACGACGCTCGACTTGTCCTCTGCCTCGTCACGAATGAGACCGTTGAGAAACTGCAGCTGCATATGCGCGTTCTCGCGGGTCTCGGCCCGGTAGGCCAGAATTTCGGCGATCATCGGCTCCAGCTCGCGGTCCAGCACGCGCACGAGATCATCATGGCCGCTTGCAACAGCCTGCTTAAGCTGGGAGCATTTCAGCGAGAAAGCGTCGAAGAGTCCCTGCAATGGAGTCTCCATATTTTCACACATGTTCCCCGCATTCGACGCGATCTGCAACATACTGGCAGACGCGACGCAGAGAACGTCCTTCCTTTTAAAAAGCCGATGCCCAGGAACACGAAATACAACGGATCACTGGAACGGACCATCATTGCAATACCAGTTCTTCACATGCAAGTTCATGAAAAGGCCAGCAATATTTTCAACACAGGTTGTATTGACGACATGATCACTATCTGGACCTGAATCGTCAATACACTAGTTTTCACATATCTATCAATGATTGCTCATTAATATTTATTATAGCGAGACAACCCATAAGTTGCATGTACCGCCTCAGCGACCGCTATTTCTTGGGAATAACGGAAAAACCGGATTCATACTGCGCCTGCGCGGATTTTTACTACAGCCCGTTCACATTAAAGCACGCACGCGTGAACGACAGCCGCCGAGGACAGACCCTGCTGCGGGCATATGCAACCGGCAGACACGATTCAGCCATGTCAAAAGACATGCGTTCAATGCTCAGGCGACAGCGCGGTTTCTGCGGTCGGCCAGTTCCTTGACGATGATTATGGCGCCGACGAGCTTGTAGGACGGAGAATAGCAGGGCGACATCTCGTAGGAGCGAACGACGGTGCGCCCGTCTATATCTTCGGCATAGGTGTATTTCGCAGGTTGCCCCTTGAAGCAGGCATCCAGCTTCTCACGCAGCGCCTGCTGAAAATGGTGAATGCCGATGAACTCCGCGATGTGGCGACCGACGAGATCGTTCGTCTTGGCCTCGTAACACTGCGCGTTGATGGCATTGGTGTAATTGATGCGGTAACCGGGCGATACGACGAAGACACGCTCGTCCAGATCATCCAGCCGATCCTCATCGAGAATGACATAAGGGCTCCAAGAGGCGGATTCGCCATCAGGGGCAATGCCATCATAGGGCAGGCCCGCGCCGATGTAGCGATCCACCAGCTTGCGCAACAGTTCGGAATTGCGCTGGACGCAACCGGTATCTTCCGCTTCCTCGTTCAAAAGATCGATGGCGAAACGGAATTGCTCCAGCACCTCTGCCGAGCTTTTGGTCTTCCAGCTGGTGATACTTTCCAGCAACGGATCCAGCTCGCGATCCAGAACAGTGATTTTCTGGGCGTCGTTGCGATCAACGGCACCTTTCAGCTCCGAATATCGTTGCCAGAACAAGTCAATCAAAGCTTTCAACCCGAATCCCCCCCGGATGACAGTGCGCCATTCGCACGTTCAACTTCACTCCGGCCCAGCGGCATGAGACTCGTTATAAGGTATCACCGTAAAAAATGACGTAACGAGAAACAGCATCGCCATTACACACAAACATAAATTAACACACGCGGACCAGCTTTAACAAATCCCAGAAATTGTGAAGAACAATATACATTCACAATCTTGGGATGTTATCTGGCTTCACTCCCGCATATGCGACTTTTCTACTCTTCGATTCTATCCTTGATGTGCCAGCGGTCGTGATACCACAGCCATTGGCCAGGATATTCGCGCACCCAGCTTTCAACCTTGTCGTTGAGAAGCTGCGCGGTCTTCTGAACATCAACGGCACCCTTCTCATTCAAGGGTATCTCGACCTTCGGCTCTATTTCCAGACGATAACGATTGTCCGGCAAACGAATGCAGCGCGCCGGAAACACATCGCAACCGAACTGGCGCACCAGCTTTGCCAGCAGCGGGTTGGTCAGGACGTCATTGCCGAAGAATTTGGTGGGCAGGCCCTTGCGGAATTTCTGATCCACCAGAACGCCGATGCCGCCGCCCTTTTCCAACTGACGTGCCAGCGCAAAGGACGAGCCCGCATGCGACGGAACGAGGTTGCCCATACGCTCCTTGCGGAAATCGAAGATGCGCTTTGCCACATAGGGATTGTTCGGCGGACGAAACAGCACGGTCACATCGAGGCCGAAAGCAGAGCCTGCGACGGGCAGCAGTTCGAAATTGCCGGAATGGGCAGTGAAGACGATGAAGGGGCGCGGATTGTCGCGCAGTTCCAGAAACGTCTCCGTGCCGATGACTTCCACCCTGCCCGGCTTGGTATTGGCCGGATCAAAATCGAACAGGCGGTCCAGAAAGACGTATTCGGCAGCGAGGCGGCCCATATTGCCCCAGCTATCCAGCGCAATCTCCAGCCGCTCCTCTTCCGATTTCTCAGGGTAGGCGCGGGCCAGATTGAACAGCATCAGCTTATGGCGCGGCGTCTTCGGCCCGATCTTGCGGGCGAGCCTGTCTGCGAAATTGATGGCCGGGTCAGCCGGCAGAAGCTTCAGCAGGTTCAGAACGCTGAACGCAATCGTTGCGTTCAGCCACTGGCGGAAGTTTTCGAGCGCCAGAACGACGCGCGTGATGAACATTTTCAATGGCGTCAGTCCATCCGCAGAACGATTTTGCCGAAGACCTGACGGGTCTCCATACGCTCCAGCGCCGTTTCGATGGTGTCGAAGGTGACTTTGGTATCGATAACAGGGTGAACGAGACCACGCGCCATTTTCTGCATGGCATCGGCCATGTTTTCCATGCGGCAACCGAAGGAGCCGAGCAGCTTCAACTGCTGCTGGAACAGCATCATCAGGTTGATTTCCGAGGACACGCCCGACGTGGAACCGCAGGTAACGAGACGGCCACCGCGCTTGAGGCAGAACATGGAGCCTGCCCAGGTGTCCTTACCGACATGTTCGAAGACGACATCGACGCCCTTCTTCTTGGTCAGCTTGCGCACGACGCCTTCGAAGCGGTCCACACGGTAATTGATGACGTGATCGGCACCCAGCGCCTTGGCGCGCTCGATCTTGTCATCAGAACCGACTGTCGTGATGACGGTGCAGCCCATTTTCTTGGCGAGCTGAATGGCAGCGGAGCCAATGCCAGAGCCGCCAGCGTGAATGAGGATGGTTTCGCCCGGCTGGAGCTTGGCATTATCGAAGAGCATGTGTTCGACGGTTCCAAACGTCACAGGTGCAAGGGCCGCTGCAACGGCATCGACGCCGGGCGGTGCGAGCACCAGCTGACGGGCGGGAATGTTGATCTTTTCCTGCGCAAAGCCATCCAGATGGAAGCCGTGGACGCCACCGACATTTTCGCACAGATTATCGCGACCGGCCACGCAGTGGTGGCAGCGACCGCAGGTGCGCGCGCCATAGATCGAGACGAGCTGGCCCGGCAGGACATTGGACACGCCGGGGCCGATGGCTTCAACCACGCCGGATGCTTCCGCACCGATGGTGAGCGGCATCTTGCGCTTGGCGAATGCCATACCGCGCCAGCCCCAGACATCGATGTGGTTCAGCGCCACGGCCTTGACCCGAAGCGTGACTTCGCCCGGTGCCGGTGCTTCCGGCTCGGGCAGGTCCACTCTTTCAAGCTTACGATCATCAACGAGTTGCAAGGCGCGCATAATGAAGTCCTTCGCCCGGAGGCGTTCTTATTGTTTTCGAGTTGGGGAACCGCTTAAGCCGGTTCCCGCGTCATGACAAGGCTTGCGTTCTGGCCGCCGAAGCCGAAGGAGTTGGACAGCACGGCGGTAACCTCCGCATCGCGCTTCACATTCGGCACCACGTCGAGCGCAATCGTCGGGTCTGGATTGGTGTAGTTGATGGTCGGCGGAACCGTTCCAGTCAGCATGGTTTGCAGCGAAAACACCGCTTCAACCGCACCGGCCGCCGTCAGCGTGTGGCCGATCATCGACTTGTTGGACGAGACGGGAATGGATTTAAGCCCCTCACCGAAGACGGCGAGCATGGAGCCATATTCCATCTTGTCGTTTTCTGGCGTTGAGGTGCCGTGGGCGTTGATGTAATTGATATCGCCTTCGGCCACGCCTGCATCGGCAAGCGCCGCGCGGATGGTCGCAATCGCCGGGCCACCATCCGGTGACGAGCGGGTGCGGTGGAAACTATCGGCCTTTTCACCGGCACCCTTGATGATGCCGAGGATTTTCGCGCCACGGGCGACGGCTGCTTCCAGCGATTCCAGCACCAGCGTTGCAGCACCTTCGGCGATGACGAAGCCATCGCGGTCCTTGCTGAAGGGCTTCGATGCCTTTTCCGGCGGATCGTTCTGCGTTGAAAGTGCAGACAGCAGCGAGAAGCGGATGAGCGCTTCGGCGCTGACCGAACCATCGGTCGCAACCGTCAGTGCTCGATCCGTGCGTCCCTGACGGATGGCTTCGACACCAAGCTGAATGGCAGTCGCGCCCGATGCACAGGCCGTGGAGAGCGTCACGGGCAGTCCTCGGGTGCCGAAACGGTCGGCCAGACGCTCGGAAATCGCGCCGAACAGAGCCGCTTCCTGAAACTCGGGATCGGGACGCTCACGCAGTGCGGCCATGAAGCGGTCATAGGCATCGCCGGGCTTTGCAGCGGGCGGCGAACGATCGCCGAGTTCGAAACGGGCACTCCATTCCGGCTCGATGGGCGGTGCTGCCAGAAACAGCGGACCGTTGAAATCACCGGAAAGACCGGCCTGCGCCAAGGCCTCGATGGTGGTTTCGCGGGCAAAGGCAAAGGAGCGCTCGACCGAGTTTGGCTTGGGGATCTCGATGAAATCCACCGTGCCGCAAATGCGGGTCGACAGGTTGTCGGTCGGAAAACGGGTGATCTTGTGGATGCCCGACTTGCCGGACGTCAATGCCGCCCAATTGTCCTCAAGCCCCTGACCGAGCGAGGTGATGATGCCCATGCCGGTAACGGCGACGATGGGGCGACCGAGGTGATCCCTGAAATTGCTGGACGCCATGGTGTCTACTCCTCAAGAATCTTTGGAAAGCACGGCAACGCCTTCGCCGCGAACATGGCCAACGGTGGTAACGACGGCCTGCGTGGCGGCTGATGTCATCGGCTTTTCGGCGGACGCATCGAAGGCTGGAACCTTCGCGCCGCTTTGCAGCGCAAGGGCTGCAAGTGCCAAACCCAGCGGGAACTGCGCTTCAAGTCCATGACCGGTGACACCGCCAAAGCCGCGTAGAGCGGATGCAGGCAGCGCCTTCGCCAGCGCGTCCTTCTCACGAGCCGTCACGGCATCATAGCCGCTGGCGCCGGAGAAGACGACCGTTGCGGCATCATCCTTTGCAGGGGCCAGAAGACGCTCCAGCCGGGTTTCGAATTTGCCGTCTTCACGCGCACCGCGATCACCCTCGATGGCATCGATGCGGGCATAAATCTTCGCGCCGCGTGCTTCCGCCCGCTTGCGGGATTCCAGAACGAGGAAGGCACCGACGGACCCGGTGATCATGCCACCGCCCTCACGGTCCGCACGCGACCACAGCGGCTGCCACTCACCCTGCGCATGCGCGCCGATGGCTTCGAAAAGCAGCGTCATGTCTGGACGTTCGGCAGCGAAGGCACCGCCGACAAGGGCGTGGCTCGATTCGCCGGAGCGGATGCGGTAGAACGCGGTTTCGACGGCGGATATGCCCGCAGCCTCTTCACCCATGAAGGTGCGCGAGGAGCCGGTGACCTTGTGGACGATGGAGATGTTGCCCGCCATGAGGTTGGACAGCTGGGCCAGAAACAGCGTCGGGCGCAATTCAGTCGTCAGCTTTTCATTGAGCATGACTTCGCGGTCGTTGCGTTTCAGGCCTTCGTCCACGATCAGCGTATCGACATTGATGTCGCGCTCGCCACCACCGGCAGCGACGATCATGTCCATGGTGCCGCAGGCCTCTGCATCCGTCTTCAGGCCAGCATCATCCAGCGCCAGACCGGCGGCGAACACGCCAAGACGCTGCCAGTTTTCCATCTGGCGCTGATCCTTGCGGCCGATCTGGCTCGACCAGTCGATCTCCGGCAGCGGATGGATCGGATAGGGAGCGAATTTCTCGGTCTCGACGATTGCCTCGGGTGCTGCGCCTGCCGACAGCAGCGCAATATGGGCATCGATACCGACACCATGACAGGTCACGATACCGACCCCGGTAATCACCACATCATTGTCAGACTTCATTATCTGTCATCCTTCGTCGCTCGCCCGTGAAGAAGCAGGCCAGCTTTTGAAAGCGGTCTTGGAGACCGCACATGCCATGCGAAATAAAGGGCGAGATGCAGCTTTGCAATGGCGAAGGCCCAAAGACGCGTCGCAATGCATGGATTTTCATCGTTTATTGGGGTCAATGTCGCAGGTCCCGCCCTCATTCCTGTGCTTGTCACAGGAATCCAGTCGTCGCGCGTCTGCGCGACGGGACAAGTCTTTTCAGCCCAAGGACTTGGGCTGACTGGATTCCTGTGACAAGCACAGGAATGAGGGGGTGCGTTAAACCGACGTATCAGCCGCAATTGCAGCCATAAGTCCGATTTCCTCGGCGCGCTTCTTCACGATGGGTCCAAGCGGAATTTCGCTGAACGGCATGGTCCGCAGCTTCAACTGCGCATCGCACACCTTTTTGCCCTCAGACGTGATCTTCGCCTTCGTCACCGCAAAGCCTGAACCGTCATGCTCCAGATAGGCCTCGATATCGAGAACAGCATTCGGCTCGACGAAGGTCCGCATTTTCGCACCATCGACTGTCATCAGAAACGGCATGGCGGCGAAATCGGTCATGGCGAGAACCAGCATGCCGGATGTCTGGGCCATCGTTTCGATCAGCAGAACGCCGGGAACCAGCGGCATGCCGGGAAAATGGCCTTCGAAGACAGGGCTCTGGGCAGGCACGACGGAGCGCGCTTTGAGAATGCGGGCAGAGCGGTCGATGGACTCGATGCGGTCCACCATCTGGAAATATTCTAGAAGCATGTTCCGTCCATGGATTGGGTGGATGCACAGCACCAACCGTATACCTCCCTCATTCCTGTGCTTGTCACAGGAATCCAGTCGTCGCGCGTCTGCGCGGCGGAGGGAGTCTTTTCAGCCCAAGGACTTGGGCTGGCTGGATTCCTGTGACAAGCACAGGAATGAGGGACGTACGGAGGCGCCGAAGCAGCCTCCTCAAATCATCAGCCCTTGGCGGCCTTCAGCTCGTCGATCTTGGCGCAGAGGTTCTTGAGAACGAAGTATTCCTCGGTGGAAACCTTGCCTTCGTTGACTTCCTGCGTCCACTGCTCGAGCGGGATCTTGATGCCGAATTCCTTGTCGATCGCGAAAACGATATCCAGGAAGTCGAGGCTGTCGATGCCCAGATCGTCGATCGTGTGGCTTTCCGGCGTAATGGTCTCGCGGTCGATTTCGCTTGTATCAGCGATAATGTCTGCAACCTTGTCGAATGTAGCTGTCACGCCCATAATCCTTCGTATGTCCAAATGTATGACGCACCACATAGGGAACTTGCGCAAAAAAGCCAATGGGTTCGTACAGCATCATTGAATTTTCAGGGCAAAGTGTTGCTCAAACAGCAACCGAATGACGTCCGCGCCCGCTGGAAAGATAGGTATCAAAGGCGGCGGCAATGCTTCTGGCGAAGGGTTTTCCGGTTTCCGTCAGGCAAAACACATCGCCATCCATCGCCACAAGGCCATCCTGCTCGACCCTTGCAAATTGCAGCACCTCATCGATAGCATCGGATGCCGCCGCGCCGTAGAGGGTCGCGAGACCAGCAAGGTCGAGCGAAAAATCGCACATGATGCGTTCGATGACGAAGGCGCGGACGCGGTCTTCCTGTGATAGTTCGATACCGCGCACGACGCAGAGATCGTCGCCATCAGCCATCCGCTCATACTCGCCGGTTGCAGGCATGTTCTGCACATAGCCCTGCGGCAATCTGCCGATAGCGGACGCGCCGAGACCAATCAGCGCATCGGCGCTGTCATCCGTATAGCCCTGAAAATTGCGTTTCAGCGCGCCTTCTCTCATCGCCATCGACAGGCTGTCGCCCGGCTTGGCGAAATGGTCTATGCCGATGGCGACATAACCGGCAGCAACCAGCATCTGCGCCGCCGTCACCATCTGCTGATAGCGCAACATGACGTTCGGAAGAGCGCGTTCCGGGATCATCGTCTGGTGTTTTTTCATCCATGGCACATGGGCATAGCCAAACAGCGCGATGCGATCCGGGTCGAGCGAAATGACCTGCCTGACGGTCTCGGCCAGTGTCGTCAACGTCTGGTAGGGAAGCCCGTAGAGGACATCGCAATTGACCGAATGGACACCCCTCGCCCTGACAGCCTCCACCACCGATTTCGTCTGCTCGAAGGTCTGGATGCGGTTGATGGTGCGTTGGACCTTGGGATCGAAATCCTGCACGCCGAGGCTCGCCCGCGTCATGCCGATGGCCGCGAGCGCATCGTAGCGCCCCGCGTCCAGATCGTTCGGGTCCATCTCGACACTGATCTCGACATCCGGCGAAAACGAGAATGCCGAGCGCAGACAGTCCATCAGCGCCACCATATCATCCGGCCTGAGCATGGTCGGCGACCCGCCGCCGAAATGCACGGCCTTGACCGTCGCAGCCCGCGAAACGTGGCGGCCGACCTTTTCGATCTCCCGGTGCAGGGATTTCAGATAGGTCGCGATAGGCTCGTATTTCAGCGTATGCTTGGTGTGGCAGGCGCAGAACCAGCAAAGCCGGTCGCAATAGGGAATGTGCAGGTAAAGCGACAGGTCGTTGTCCGCGCCCAGCCTGTCCAGCCAGGAGACGTAGACGCCCGAATCGATTCCCTCGTGAAAATGCGGCGCGGTCGGGTAGCTGGTGTAACGCGGCACGGCAGCGGCGTATTTCTGAATCAGATGCTCGATCACGACACTGTCCCCTCTTAGCATGTATCAATTCTGCGACTATGGGATACAGCCTGCGACAGTTTGCAACTTTGACTTCGATCAAGTCAGAGCATAAACTCACAGCATCAAAAGCCGTGGGGGATTGCGGCTTGCCGGGGCGGGTCAAGGGCACATCGATCGATGGCGGGCTTTGCGCTGGCCGTTACGATCGGACATACGGCATGGACACCTTACAGCGAAACATCCACAACTCGGAGATCCCGGTTGTCTGTCGCTCCTGCGAAGCGCGGCACGGAGGACTGTGCGGTGTGCTGACGCCGGACCAGCTTGTCGAACTCAGCCGTCACTCAAGCCGCAGGAAACTGGACCTTGGCCATGAAATGCTGGGCCAGGGCGAAGAGGTCGCCTATTACGCCAATATTCTTAAAGGCGTGGTCAAGCTGTCCAAGATGATGTCGGATGGCCGCCAGCAGATCGTGGGGCTGCAATTTGCGCCCGATTTTCTCGGTCGCCCCTTCATAGTGGAAAGCAGCATGACGGCGGAAGCTGCGACCGATGTGGACATATGCAGCTTTCCGCGCCGCGTGGTAGACCGCATGGTGGGAGATGTACCCGGCATGGAGCGCAGGCTTCACAGCCAGTCGCTGAAGGAACTCGACGAAGCACGCGACTGGATGCTGACACTGGGTCGCAAATCGGCGCAGGAGAAGGTAGCCAGTTTCCTCTACCTCATCGCCACCCATATCGACCCTGAAAACGAGGACCGGTCCTGCTTCGACCTGCCCCTGTCGCGCGCCGATATCGCGGATTTCCTGGGCCTGACCATCGAAACCGTCAGCCGCCAGATGACGAAACTGCGCAAGGATGGCGTGATCCGCATCGAAAACAACCGCCACATCACGGTGCCCGACATGGATGGGCTGAACATGGCAGCGGGCAACGACTGACCCGTCTTACATGTTGCGATGCAGATGCCCCAAGGCGGCGCCGTACATATGCGGCGCCTTCGCTTCAGCGGGTGTGAAAATGGCCCCGGCCATCAACAGCATAACAAAAAAGCACTTCATCTTTTACGCTCCCCAGCGTGTGCCAACCAGTGGCCTCCCTGCTTCCATATATAGAGCATAAGTGCCTCTATTCGTTTAAGAAGCGCGGTAAGCCGGGGGTTGTCGGAAAGCGTAAAACGCGCAAGATGCGGGTAACGCCTTGTTAACGCCAGCCGTTTCCCATTCGCAGGAGACGAACGGCCAGCGGTCGACTGCGCATGCAGCCAACTATCGCGCAGTTTTGAATTTGTCCGATTCGGGCTATCCTTGCGCTGAAGCCTCTCCCGAAAAATGGAGACTGCAGAGACCGTGGAGGATGTGATGAAAACATTTCTGACCAGTCTGATTGGTGGCGTATTGGCGGGTGCATCCGTCTGGATCGCTGACAGTTTCGATATGCCGTTGTGGCTTTCCGCCCTTGCCGGCGCTGCGGGCGCCTTCATCGGCACCTATGCAGGGCAAAAGCTCTTGCATGTTTCCTAGCGACGGTGCGGCAACAAGCTGAGGAATTGACGTCTGTCATTGCAAATGAATGTCCTGCTTCTTCGGTGGGCACGAGAACGCGCTGCTGGGGAGATATGCTTTGTCGTGCGTCTTACATTCGAGGATCGGAAATGCTTAATTCCAAACATGACAGAACCGACGACAGAACAAACTGAAGAACTCGCCATTGCCTTCGAGCGTTTCACGCGCCGTTTCAAGGTGGCCGAAGCGTCCGCCGCTCTGCAGCAAACGCTCAATGCGCTTGATATCCAGGCTCTTCTTTTCATCAATGAGCATGCCGATTGTAGTCTGGGCGACGTGGCGCGGCATCTCCAGGTGCCGCTGACGACGATGTCGTCTTCAGCCGAGCGGCTGGTGCGCCGCGACATGATCGACCGCCAGCGACTGGAAGCAAATCGACGCTCCGTGGCGCTGACGATCACCCCCAAAGGGCAGGATGCGGTTGCGGGCTATGTCGACGGATATCGGGCGTCGTGCCGTGCGATGCTGGAAGCGCTCGATCCCGCCGACAGGTCGGAATTCCTGCGTCTGACGCAAAAAATAGCAAACTACGAACATTGAATAGTACGAAATTCGTATTATTATTCTGATAGCCAAAACTATCAGGGAAAGCACTATGACTCACACACCACTATCCGCGCTTGTTACAGGTGCAAACAAGGGAATTGGGCTGGCCATCGCCCGTCAGCTGGGGACGAATGGCTATCGGGTGTGGCTCGGCTGCCGCGACCTTTCGCGCGGCGAAGCAGCCGCCGTCCAGTTGCGGAGCGAGGGAATCGACGCCCGTGCTGTCTTGCTCGACGTTACCAGTGACACAAGCGTGGCGGCAGCGGCCCGAACCATCGACGGTGAGACGGGCGGTCTTGATGTGCTGGTCAACAATGCAGGCCTCATGTTTGGACAGCCTCCTTCCCTCGCCGACGAATCAATGGACGAAATCCGGCAGATGTTCGAGACCAATGTGTTCGGTGTCCTGCGCGTGACGCAGGCCTTCCTGCCACTGCTGCGCAGATCAAAGGCTGCCCGTATCGTGATGATGAGCAGCGGCCTGAGTTCACTCACGGACGCGCTGGACATGCGAAGCGAGACATGGACGGTCGGTTTTGGCGGATATTGCGCATCGAAGGCAGCACTGAACATGGTGACGGTCAAGCTGGCCAAGGAACTGGATCGCGAAGGCATCAAGGTGAATGCGGTGGACCCGGGTCTGACGTCCACGGATATGACCGGGAACGGACCCGGTCACGCACCGGAAGACGGTGCCCGCCCGGCGGTCGCACTGGCGATGACGCACGCCTTCGGCCCCACGGCAGGTTTTTACGCCTGCTCTGCAGCGGGCGAACTGCTTCAGAAGAACTGGTGAGAAGCTCGCAACGTTGACGGACGGAACGGGCCTGCGTGCCGTTTGTGCCAAGGTCTGGTCGGGGGCAAGCGTTCGTCTTGCCCCTTCAGGTTCGCTTTACTGCGAGGCGGCGGGTGTCGCCACAGGCTTCTGCTGTTCCTGCAACGCACGAAGTTCGGCGACCTGACGCTTGTATTGCGCTTCGGAAATCTGGCCCTTGCGGCGGGCGGCGCCGAGACGGGTCATGGTGGTTTCCATGGAACCCGCTTCTTCATTTTCCATCTGCGGCAGCGCCGCGGTCATCGGCTTGGCGAATGTAGGATAGGTGCCGGTATCGCGCTTTTGCGCCACGGGCGATGCATCCACCTTTTGCGGGCCGACGATCTGCGCCTGGGGACGCGGCATGCTTTCCGGCGCGACAACCGGCGGCAGCGTCTTGCAGGCGGCCAGAAGCGGCAGAAGAACACCGCATACGGACAGCACCGTTGCTACCCTTACGCCATCCATATGCTTGCCCACCATTTCGAAATCCCGCCTGTAACGAATTATTCAAATGCCGGACGCCATTTCTCTGGCGTCTGTGTTGCTGGAACTTGTATTCGTTTTCATGCAGAATGTGCAAACACAAAAATGCGGTGGAGAAGAATGTATGAAGGGTACGCAGGGCGGCTTTGACGACAAGGAGGAAAAGCCTGAAGGCTTCGATCCCAAATCCGCAGACGCCTACATCCTGCGTGATCCCCAGGCCTTTGCCATGAACGTGGCGCGAGCGCTGGAAAATCTGGGCAAGGCAGCCTCCGAATGGCTGGCCCCGCGCGAACGCGGCGAGATCCCGCAATCTGCTGCAAGCCCCGCCAGCGACCTGTTCAAAACACTTTCCGATGTGGCGGAATACTGGATGGCGGAGCCACAGCGTTCCGTGGAGGCGCAGACTCATCTGCTTTCCAGCTATTT
Source organism: Rhizobium sp. Leaf262 (assembly GCF_001422245.1). GTDB lineage: Bacteria > Pseudomonadota > Alphaproteobacteria > Rhizobiales > Rhizobiaceae > Agrobacterium. The sequence continues at coordinate 175,936 of NZ_LMMM01000004.1, read as the reverse complement.
CGATATCTGGCAGGCATCGCTATCGCAGCTATCGGGCGCGCCCGTGGGGGCGCAGGCGCAGGCAGACGGCGAGCGCAGGAACAAGCGCTTCACCGACGCCGACTGGCAGGCCAACCCGTTCTTTGACTTTCTGCAAAAGGTTTATTTCGCTACCGCCAGCTGGGCCGACAGGATGGTCAACGAAGCGGACGGGCTGGACGAGCACACACGTCAGAAGGCGCGATTCTATATGCGGCAGGTGACGGAGGCGATTTCTCCGGCAAACTTCGCTTTTACCAACCCGCAGGTCTTTCGCGAAACGGTGGCCACCAGCGGAGCCAATCTCGTCAAGGGCATGGCACAGCTGGCCGAAGACATGGCGGCGGGCAATGGCAAAATCAAGCTGCGCCAGACCGACTACAGCAAATTCGTCATCGGGCAGAATATTGCCGTCACACCGGGCAAGGTGATCGCCCGCTCCGATCTGTGTGAAATCATCCAGTATGCGCCTTCTACCGATAAGGTACTGAAGCGACCGCTGCTGATCATCCCGCCATGGATCAACAAGTTCTACATTCTGGATCTCAACGCCCGCAGGTCCTACGTCAAATGGTGCGTGGACCAGGGCCATAGCGTCTTCATGATCTCATGGGTCAACCCGGATGCCCGCCACGCGGACAAGGGATGGGACGAATACACAAGCGAAGGCATCGATTTCGCGCTTGATTCCATCGAGAAGGCAACTGGCGAAGAACAGATCAATGCGGTGGGTTACTGCATCGGTGGCACGCTGCTGGCTTCGACGCTGGCGCTGCACGCACAGGAAAAGAACAAGCGCATTCGCTCCGCAACGCTTCTCGCCGCACAGACCGATTTCACCCATGCGGGCGACCTGAAGGTCTTCATCGACGAGCAGCAACTTGCCGCGCTGGACGCTCACATGAAGGCGGTCGGCTATCTGGATGGCGCAATCATGGCCAGCGTCTTCAACATGCTGCGCGCCTCCGACCTGATCTGGCCCTATGTGGTGGACAATTACCTGCGCGGCGCGCAACCGCCGCCCTTTGACCTTCTTTACTGGAATTCCGATTCCACCCGCGTCGCTGCCGCCAATCATTCCTACTATCTACGAAACTGCTATATGGAGAACAATCTGGCCGAAGGCCGCATGCAGGTGCTGGGCAAGGTTCTGGACCTGAAAGACGTGACCATCCCGGTCTTCGACCTTGCCACCCGCGAGGACCATATCGCCCCGGCGAAATCAGTCTTTACCGGGTCCGGCTGCTTTGGTGGGCCAGTGGAATTCGTTCTGAGCGCATCCGGCCATATTGCCGGTGTCGTCAACCCGCCCGACATGGACAAGTATCAATACTGGACCGGCGCGTCACCCGATGGTGACTTCGACGCGTGGCAGCAGGCTGCAAGCGTGCACAAGGGTTCATGGTGGCCGCACTGGCAAAAGTGGATCGAAAGCCAGGACAAGCGCAAGGTCCCTGCCCGCCTGCCCGGCGGGGCTGCGATGGTACCGCTGTGCGACGCGCCGGGAACCTATGTGCTTGAATAAACGTCCGGCGAACCCGACACTGCGCCATGGTTTTTGATTCTCCGCTCATTCCCGCCACGCTCGTTGCCCGCTACAAGCGTTTTCTCTTCGATGCTGTGCTCGAAGACGGTACCGAGATCACAGGCTCCTGCCCCAATACCGGCTCCATGCGCGGATTGACGACGCCGGGTTCCCGCATCTGGCTTTCGCAGCATGACAGCCCCACCCGCAAATATCGCCATATGCTGGAACTGGTCGAAGCTGATGGAACAGTGGTGGGAATCAACACCGGCATGCCCAACAGGCTTGCACAGGAAGCCATCGAGGGCGGGAAAGTGCCGCAGCTGGCGGGTTATACCGTCCTGAAGCGTGAGCAGAAATACGGCGTCAATTCCCGCATCGACTTCCTGCTGTCGGCACCGGGGCGACCGGATGCCTATGTCGAGGTGAAGAACGTGCATTTCACCCGGCAAAAAGGACTGGCGGAGTTTCCCGACACGGCCACCAAGCGCGGGACGAAACATCTCGAAGAGCTTGGCGACGCGGCACAGGCCGGTCGTCGGGCGGTCATGCTCTACCTGATCCAGCGGGACGATTGCGAGCGCCTGCGCATCTGTGCCGATCTCGATCCCATCTATTTCACCGCTTTTCGGCGCGCCATGGCCCGAGGGGTGGAGGCCTACGCCATCAAATGTCGTGTCTCGGAACGGGAAATCATCGCAAACGACATGGTTGCAATAGACGACTGGCACCCTGCTGCATTATGAAACGAAGCATAAAGCACAAGAAAGCGATACAATGGTTACCTATATCGACGCGGCAACGGCACCCATGAAGAATACCGGCGTGATCCGCCTGTATAATGCGGAAGACTTCGCAGGCATGCGCAAGGCAAGCCAGTTGACGGCGCAGTGCCTCGACGAGCTGGCCGATATCGTCAAGCCGGGCGTAACGACCAACGCGATCGACCGCTTCGTCTTCGAGTTCGGCATGGATCACGACGCCCTGCCCGCCACGCTGAACTATCGCGGCTACACCAAATCCGTCTGCACCTCCATCAACCACGTCGTTTGCCACGGCATTCCAGACGACAAGCCGCTTCGCGAAGGCGACATCGTCAATATAGACGTGACCTATATTCTCGACGGCTGGTATGGTGATTCGAGCCGCATGTATCCTGTCGGGCAGATCAAGCGCGCTTCCGAACGGCTGCTGGAAGTCACCTATGAATGCCTGATGCGCGGCATCGCCGCCGTGCGTCCCGGTGCCCGCACCGGTGCCATCGGCGCCGCCATCCAGGCCTATGCGGAAGCACAGCGCTGCTCGGTGGTCACGGATTTCTGCGGCCACGGCGTCGGACGCCTGTTCCACGACACGCCGAACATTCTGCATTACGGCAAGGAATCGGACGGACCGGAAATTCGTGAAGGCATGATCTTCACCATCGAGCCGATGATCAATCTGGGCAAGCCGCATGTAAAGGTTCTGTCGGATGGCTGGACGGCGGTGACCCGTGACCGGTCTTTATCGGCACAATACGAACATGCCGTAGGCGTGACCGCCACGGGCTGTGAAATCTTCACCCTGTCACCCGGCGGTCAGCACCGCCCCGGACTGCCCCCGATCTAATTCAAGCGAGACGATGCCGATGGCCAAACGCCCCGCCGACCAGAAGACATTGTTCACTTCCAACGAGGGCGGCAGCGACGGACTTGCCGAAGCTGCGGATGAACGGGGGTTCTTTGCAGAGCCGCGTCCGACGACCCGCAAGGTCAAGGCGGAGCCGCCCGTATCCCCGGACAGTGACGTCGCCCATTATCACGGCCACCGGGAAAGGCTGCGCAGCAAATACCGGGACAATGGCGATGCGGCGCTGGCCGATTACGAGCTGCTGGAGCTTCTGCTGTTCCGGCTCATCCCGCGGCGCGATACCAAGCCTATCGCGAAGGCGCTGATTGCGCGGTTCGGAACCTTCGGCGGCGTCATGGGCGCACCCATCTCGCTCTTGCAGGAGGTGAAGGGCGTGGGCGAAAATGTGGCTCTCGACCTCAAGCTCATCGCGTCTGTCTCCCAGCGTATGCTGAAAAGCGAAATTCGCAAAAAGGAGGTGCTGGCCTCGTGGTCATCCGTCATCGACTATTGCCGCGCCGTCATGGCGCATGAGGCGCGCGAACAGTTCCGCATTCTTTTTCTCGACAAGCGCAATGTGCTGATTGCCGATGAAGTGCAGGGACAGGGCACCGTGGACCATACGCCGGTCTATCCGCGTGAAGTGGTGCGACGGGCGCTGGAGCTTTCATCGACCGCGATCATCCTTGTCCACAATCATCCCAGCGGCGATCCCACCCCGTCCCGCGCCGACATAGAGATGACCAAGACCATCGTCGAAACCGCAAAGCCGCTTGGAATTGCCGTGCACGACCACATCATCATCGGCAAGGACGGCCATGTCAGCTTCAAGGGGCTGCGACTGATCTGAGGCCTCCACAGTGCTGCCGGTGACGGTCCGTTTTGGTACATGTCCTGACAGATGTCAGGTCTGATCGACACAGCCGCCAGCTATCCGATTAACAGAAAATCAATCCCTATACTTTAGCCTATTCGAAAATAATAATGTTTCGGATCGGGGGACGCCATGAGGTCTGTGGCAGAAATTTTCCGTAATCGCTCCGGTTCTGCCGCGGTGGAGTTTGCCATCGTTGCGCCGGTCTTCATCCTCGTGCTTTTGACCATGATCGCCTATGGCATATATCTGACGGCGGCCTATGCCGTGCAGCAGGTCGCAGCCGACGCCGCCCGCACCGCGGTCGCAGGCATCAATCGCACCGAGCGAGAGACGCTGGCCAAGGACTTCGTCGACAGGACCGCGCTGAACTACATTTTCCTCGACAAGAACCTTGTGAATGTGCGCGTCGGCAGCGACCCGAACAATGTCAACCAGTTTACCGTGACCGTGGAATATGACGCGACGGGCCTGCCGATCTGGAGCCTCTACAGCTTCGCGCTTCCCGACAAAACCATACGGCGTTTTTCGACCATTCGGATCGGGGGAATTTGATATGCGCGGTTACGTTTCCAAGGCCAGACATCTGCTGCGAGACCGTTCCGGCAACATCGCCATCATGGCCGGCATCACTGCACCCTTGATGATGGGCGTGCTTGCGCTGGGGGTGGACTATGGCTCACTGACGCTGCAAAAGCGTCACCTGCAGACCACCGCCGACATGGCTGCCATTTCCGCGGCCTCGGCGACGAATGCCGAGCGGGCCGTCTACCAGTATTTCCAGCTCAACGACAACAATATCGCCGTCAAAACGGCAGCCGGCATATTGACGGATACCGGCACCACTCCCTTTAACCTCGACACTGTCTTCTCCAGTCGCGACGGCTACGCGGAAGTCATCCAGGGGCGATACGTCGCAGATGCCAGTGTCGGCGTTGGCCAGCGTTTCGTGGAAAAGGCCGTCCCAACCAACGCCGTGAAAGTCAACATCGTTGAAAAAGGCCGGATCTATTTCGCAGGCACCTTCACGACAGCGCCTGACATTTCCGCCGTGGGGACAGCAGCGGCACAGCGGGTTGCGGCATTTTCCGTTGGATCAAGGGTCGCAAGCCTCAACAATGGCCTGCTCAACAACTTGCTGAGTGGGCTGCTGGGAACCGGCGTCTCGCTCAATCTGATGGACTATCAGGCTCTCGTCGCCGCCGATGTGAATGCTCTCGCGATCATCGATGCCCTGGCGCTCGACCTCAGCCTGACGGCGGGCACCTATCGCGATGTGCTGAAGACGGAAGTCGGCTACGGCAAGTTCATCACCGCGCTGATCAAGGCCACCGGCACACGACCCACCGTCACAGCGGCACTGAAAAACCTCGAAAAGACCCTCAACAAGACGACCGTCAAGTTGCGGTTGGAACAGGTGCTGGCGCTGGAACCCATTCTCGACAAGCACATCGGCAATGCCGAAAATCTGAACGTGCAGGCCGGTGTGTTCGACCTCATCACCGCAGCCGCTACGGCAGCCAATGGCGGCAAGCAGGTCAGCGTCGATGCGGGACTAACGGTACCCGGACTTGCAGGAACGAAGATTACCCTTGCCATCGGCGAACCGCCCGTCGGCACGCCGTCCGTCGCATTGGGTGCGCCCGGCACTGTCGTCAGAACAGCGCAGACGCGGCTTTCCATCGACACAAAAGTGGATGGCCTGAAAGCGCTTCTCGGTCTGTCGGTCAATGTGCCACTCTATGTCGAGGTGGCCAATGCCGAAGCAAAACTGACCGATATCCGCTGTTCGGCAAACGGAACCGGCGCTGTGGATGTCGACGTCGTGCCCGGCATTGCAGAAATTTCGCTGGGCAATGTCGACACCGCCGGTTTCAACAATTTCGGACGCGACCCGCGCGTTACCAAGGCCGCAATCGTCGACTCGCTGGTGCTCAAGATCAACGGCATGGCGCATGTCGACGCCGCCAACATGACCAAGACGAAACTGACGTTTCAGCAATCCGACATCACGCAGGCGACGGTGAAAAGCGTATCCACCAAGGATGCCACGACATCGCTGGTAAAATCACTGCTGAAAAATCTCGATGTGGATATCAACGTTCTGTTTCTGACGATCGGCTCCCCCACACTCGTTCAGGCTGCTCTTGCCGAAACGCTCTCGGTGGCCACCGTTCCCATCGACGCCCTGCTCTACAACACGCTGATGGTGCTCGGCATCAAGATCGGCGAGGCCGACGTGCGCGTCACCGACGTGCGTTGCGCCCACCCGGCTCTGGTGCAGTAAGGACGAAGCACAGCGAACTCACCACCATGCCGACAAACGCGACATGGTCATCCCAGCCAGACAGCACCCATAAAAAAACCGCCGGATCGCTCCGGCGGCTTTTGCAAATGCTTGAGGTTATCAGCCGTTGGCAACGGCCAGACGCTTTTCGTCGCGGCCGCTCTTCATGCGCTCTGACAGAAGGAACGCCAGTTCCAGCGCCTGATCCGCATTGAGACGCGGGTCGCAATGGGTGTGGTAGCGGTCGGACAGCGAATCTGCCGTGACCGTGCGTGCACCGCCGGTGCATTCCGTCACGTCCTTGCCGGTCATCTCGATGTGAATGCCACCCGGATGCGTGCCTTCGGCGCGGTGGATCTGGAAGAAGCTTTCGACTTCCGACAGAATGCGCTCGAACGGACGCGTCTTGTAGTGGTTGAGCGTGATCGTGTTGCCATGCATCGGATCACAGGACCAGACGACCTTGCGGCCTTCCTTCTCAACAGCGCGGATCAGCTTCGGCAGGCTTTCGGCAACCTTGTCGTGACCGAAGCGGCAGATCAGCGTCAGACGACCGGCTTCGTTCGTCGGGTTCAGCGCATCGATCAGCTCGATCAGATTGTCTGGCTGCAAGGATGGACCGCACTTCAGACCGATCGGGTTCTTGATGCCGCGGAAATATTCGACATGAGCGTGATCGAGCTGGCGCGTACGATCGCCGATCCACAGCATGTGGCCCGATGTGGCATACCAGTCACCGGAGGTGGAATCGATGCGGGTCAACGCTTCTTCATAGCCGAGCAGCAAAGCTTCATGGCTGGTGAAGAAATCGGTTTCGCGCAGGCTCGGCTGATTTTCCGCCGTGATACCGATGGCCTTCATGAAGTCCATGGTTTCGGAAATGCGGCTGGCCAGCTTGCGGTAACGGTCTGCCTGCGGGCTATCCTTGACGAAGCCGAGCATCCACTGATGCACGTTCTCGAGGTTGGCATAACCACCCATGGCAAAGGCGCGCAGCAGGTTCAGCGTTGCCGCCGACTGACGATAGGCATCCAGCTGGCGCTCCGGGTTCGGAATGCGCGAGGCTTCGTTGAACTCGATGCCATTGATGATGTCACCGCGGTAAGACGGCAGATCGACGCCGTTCTGCGACTCGATGTTCGAGGAGCGCGGCTTGGCGAACTGACCGGCAATGCGGCCAACCTTGACGACAGGAAGCTGCGCGCCATAGGTCAGGACAACGGCCATTTGCAGAAAGGCACGAAAGAAGTCGCGGATGTTGTCCGCGCCATGCTCAAGGAAGCTCTCGGCGCAATCGCCGCCCTGAAGCAGGAACGCTTCGCCTTCGGCAACGCTGGCAAGCTGCTTCTTCAAGCGACGCGCTTCACCGGCAAACACCAGCGGCGGATAGGTCGCAAGTGTTGCTTCCGTTGCCGCAAGCGCTGCGGCGCTGGGGTATTCGGGAACCTGCTGGATCGGCTTGTGTCTCCAGCTACCGGGCGTCCAATTCTGTGCCATGTTTTCCACCTGGTTTTAACGCCGACATTGTCTCATGCGGCGATCTCGAAAGTTGCGCGGCTTATAGCTTCAAGGACGGGCTTTGCAAAGCCGATCCTTCAAGCACCACGACGTTTCGGCCGTTTTTGTGCCTCTTAGAGCAAGAAAAGCAAATTTAACCGATTTAAAATCCCCGGAGCTTTACCGTCTCAGCTCCGGGGAAATCCAAACTTACACGCGCTGACCGTTCCTGATGCGGTAGCTCGGCGAATACATCGTCACAAGTTCTTCCGCAGCGGTTGGGTGAACGGCCATGGTGGCGTCGAAGTCATCCTTGGTGCAACCGGCCTTCAGGGTGATGCCCAGAAGCTGCGCCATCTCGCCTGCTTCGTGGCCGAGAATATGCGCGCCCACGACCTTGCGATCTGCGGCGTTGACGATGAGCTTCATGATCGTCTTTTCGGTACGGCCCGAGAGCGTCGCCTTCATGGGGCGGAACTGGGCGCGGTAGACCTCGATCTCCTCATACGTGCGGGCCGCTTCCTCCTCGGAAATGCCGACCGTGCCGATTTCCGGCTGGGAAAAGACGGCCGTTGCAATCAGATGATGATCCGGCTTGGTGGGGTTGTTCTTGAACTCGGTCTCGATGAAGCACATCGCCTCATGGATGGCGACGGGGGTCAACTGTACCCGGTCGGTGACGTCACCCAGAGCGAAGATGCCGGGCACGTTGGTACGCGAATACTCGTCGACAATGATCGCGCCCTTTTCGTTGACCGCGACACCGGCATTTTCCAGGCCCAGTCCCTGCGTGTTCGGATCACGGCCCAGCGCCAGCATGACCTGGCCGACATTGAGCGAATGGCCCTGCTTGGTGCGCGCAACGAGACCGCCTGCCCCATCCGTGCTGACCTCCTGAATAACGTCTTCCAGAAGAATGCGGATGCCCTTCTCGACCATGGCCGTGTGCAGGCCCTCCCGCATGTCGTTATCGAAGCGCGACAGGATTTCCTTGCCGCGATAGATCAGCGTGGTTTCGACACCCAGGCCATGGAAGATATTGGCGAATTCCACGGCGATATAGCCGCCGCCTGCAATCAGGATGGATTTCGGCAGCTCTTCCAGGTGAAAGGCTTCATTGGAGGAAATCGTCAGCTCGTGGCCCGGAAGGGCCGCGTGCGGATTGGGCGTTCCGCCAACGGCAATCACGATCCGCTCTGCCGTGACCGTCTGTCCGGTCTTGGTGAGCTTGACGGTGTGCGCATCGACCAGTTCGGCACGGCTGTCGAAAATATCGGCCTTGGCGTTTTCAAGACCCTTGCGGTAGAGCCCTTCCAGCCGCTCGATTTCCTTGTCCTTGGCCGCAATCAGCTTCTTCCAGTCGAAACTGCTCTGCCCGACGGTCCAGCCGAAACCGGCGGCATCTTCGAAATGCTCGGGAAATTGCGAAGCGTAGACGAAGAGTTTCTTCGGAACGCAGCCTCTTATGACGCAGGTGCCGCCATAGCGGTACTCTTCAGCAATACCGACACGTTTGCCGAGCGAGGCCGCAACACGGGCGCTGCGCACACCGCCGGAACCGCCGCCGATAACGAAAAGGTCGTAGTCATAAGATGTCATGGATCAGCCTCTGATGGATGGGAGGGGCAAGCCTTCCCCGATATGCACCTCATATAGGTGGCACACCGCACAAATGAAAAGCCCGGAGTGAAATCCGGGCTTTGAAAAATTCTGAATGGAGATGATGCCGATCAGGGCTTTGGCTTGGCAGCCGGTGTTGCGGCCGCAGGCGCGCCCGGTGCACCGCCGATATTGGCGCTGTTGGCTGGCAGCGGCTGCAGGTCTGCACCAGCGACCTTCTGAAGTTCGGTCATGCTGGAGGTGTTGAGATCGCGGTTGATGCCAGCAGCCCAGATGTCGGCAGCCTTCATCAGCTCGCGCGTGGCAATCGGGCCATCCTTGAGCAGCTTCTTGCCAGCATCGCTGCTGTAGAAGGTCGAAATGGCCTTGAGTTCATCCAGCGAGAACGCGCGTGCGTAGGTCAGGGCAGCTTCGCGTTCCAGATCGGCGCGACGTGGTGCAAGTTCCAGTGCCTTTGCGTCGACGGTTTCAGTGATCGCGTCCTGAACATTCGGCGAAGCCTGAATGAGCTCTGCCTTCAGACGCTCTGCAAGACCTGGCAGAATGTCGTCGAAACGGTCGGTCACGCCCAGAGCCGCAATTGCCTGCTTTGCAGCGGCAACGTGCTCTTCGGAAATTTCCTGCGCACGAACGGCGGTGCCGAACACGATGCCGGAAATGAGGATCGAAGCAGCGGCAGCTTTGCCCAGTCCCGCAAGTTTGATCATGAAATCTCTCGCTCCTGTTATTTTTTCGCCTGCATCACGCGGGCGCCATCCGGCCCGGCAATGATGGCAAGCGATGCCAGATTAATGAAAAGTCCGTGCTCGACAACACCGGGTATGGTGTTCAGCTCGCGTGCCAGTGCTTCTGCATCAGGAATACGGCCAAAAGATGCGTCGAAAATGAGGTGTCCACCGTCCGTTTTGAAGGGACCGTCCTCCAGCGAACGCAACTTCAATTCGCCCGAAAGACCAAGCTTTGAAGCCAGTTTTTCAATGGCAATGCAGGTTGCGACCTGGCCGAAGATGTTGATTTCGATGGGCAGGGGAAACGCGCCCAGCGTATCCACCACCTTGCTCTGATCCGCGATCACGATGACGCGAGATGAAGCGGCTGCAACGATTTTTTCGCGCAGCAATGCACCGCCGCCGCCCTTCACCAGACGCAGCCCATGGTCGACCTCGTCTGCGCCGTCAATGGTCAGATCCAGCTCCGGAAGCTCGTCCAGCGACTTCAGCGGCACGCCGAGTTCCACGCACAGCCGCGCCGTGCGCTCGGAAGTCGGCACGCCCTGAACCTTGAGACCGGAAGAGACCTTCTCGGCCAGCAGCCGAACGAATTCTTCTGCCGTGGAGCCCGTACCGATACCAAGACGCATTCCGTCTTCGACATAGGACAACGCCGCCTCTGCGGCCTTGATCTTCATTTCGCGGGCATCCATGCGGCTGCAAACTCCGGTCTGTTCAGGCGATCCGCGCCTCGACCCATCAAGGGCTCCTGACGCTGGCGAGGTGTTTACACGGGAAGAATAGCAAACGAAAGCCCTTTCGGGCGGCAACCCATGACGATCCAAAGGTTTCGTTGCAAAAGACGGTGCCTTTGCTTAGCGTTAGCGCGATAATACACAGCACATGAGGCATGCCTTGACTTCTCCCCTCGTCATATTCGATCTCGACGGAACACTGGTCGATACCGCACCCGACCTGATCGACAGCCTGAATTACGCCATTGCCGCAGCCGGTCTTGCGCCCACCACCTACGCAGACCTCAAACATCTCGTCGGTCACGGCGCGCGCGTCATGATCAAGCGCGCCTTTGCGCTTCGCGAAAAACCACTGTCCGATGAAGAACTCGAGCCGCTTTATGAGCGCTTCCTCGCGCATTATCTCGAGCAGATGCCCGGACAAAGCGTGCCCTACCCCGGCATCGTCGCAGCGCTGGACAGATTGAAAGCGGCAGGCTTCACGCTCGCCGTCTGCACCAACAAGACGACAGCTCTGGCGATACCACTTCTGGAGAAACTGGGTCTCAGCCACTATTTCGCAGCCACGACCTGCGGTGACACGTTTGAATGGCGCAAGCCGGACGCCCGCCACATCACCGGCACCATCGAAAAGGCAGGCGGCGATCTGGCCAAGAGTGTGATGGTCGGCGATAGCTTCAACGACATCGCATCCGCCAAGAACGCCAACATTCCCTCTGTTGGTGTGACGTTCGGTTACACGGATGTACCTATGGCTGAGCTTGGACCCGATGTGGTGATCGACAGCTACGACGAACTGGATGCGGCGCTGATCGAGCGGTTGATCGCGAAGCGGGTTGCTGCGGCCTGACACGCTGATAAATCCCGCAAACCTCTCCTCCGTCATCCTCGGGCTTGTCCCGAGGATCTAATCACGCTTCTGCGGATGCGACGTGGTTAGATCCTTGGGACAAGCCCAAGGATGACGGGGAGTTACGTGAGTAACCCCAAAACCGCCCAACAAAAAAGCCGCCCCAAAGGGCGGCTTTTTCAATAGTGCTACTTGCAGATTAACGCGAGTAGAATTCGACCACGAGGTGTGGTTCCATGACAACTGGGTATGGAACGTCAGACAGAGCCGGTACGCGAGCAAAAGTCGCAACCATCTTGTTGTGATCGACTTCGACGTAATCAGGAACGTCGCGCTCAGCGAGAGCAACAGCTTCCAGAACGGTAACGAGCTGCTTGGACTTCTGGCGAACTTCGATAACGTCGCCGACCTTGCAACGGTAAGAACCGATGTTGACGCGAACGCCGTTAACCGTGACGTGGCCATGGTTTACGAACTGGCGAGCAGCGAAAACGGTCGGTACGAACTTTGCGCGGTATACGATCGCGTCCAGACGGGACTCGAGCAGACCGATCAGGTTCTCGGAGGTGTCACCCTTGCGACGGTTAGCTTCGTCGTAGGTTGCGCGGAACTGCTTCTCGCGGATTTCACCGTAGTAGCCCTTGAGCTTCTGCTTGGCGCGCAGCTGCGTGCCGAAGTCGCTCATCTTGCCCTTGCGGCGCTGGCCGTGCTGGCCTGGGCCGTATTCGCGGCGGTTTACCGGGGACTTAGGACGACCCCAGATGTTTTCGCCCATGCGGCGGTCAATTTTATACTTAGACGATTCGCGCTTGCTCATCGTATTTCCTTTCAGAATGTTACACCGGTTTGTTGCCAAACCGGATCAAGGAAACACGCCCTCCTCTGAAGTCCGATGAAGGACCTCTGACAGGTTTCTCACATTTGCGAATGGAGAAGCCACGGGACATGTCGGTGATGTTGACTACCGAACGTCAGTAATGAAACTGCAAGACAGTCAACGAAACACACCGAGCATTGCTGCCCGGTGTTGAGCGGCTTCTAGACACATCTCACAAATTTGTCAAACACGCCGATCTCATTTTTTATCGCAATATCCCTTGAAACTGTCTTTTGCCACATTATTTCATCGTCGTGATCAGAACTCGGGCCCCTCTGGCGTATTACCGGACAATACGCGATGTCGAGTTTCTTAAGGTTGGGGCCACGTTATATCTATCGCACGTTCCCCATCCGTAAAGCCAACCTCGTCCGGCTAAAGGTTGACTGATGGACTTCCTCTTTTCGGATTTTCTCGGCACGCCCACATGGATGTGGGCCGTCTTCATTTCTCTCGTATTGGGTCTTCTCGCTCTCGATCTTGGCGTTCTGCATAAGAACTCCAAGGAAATCGGCATGCGCGAAAGTCTCTTGATGTCCGGTTTCTACATCGCCATTGGCTTGGCCTTCGGCGGCTGGATTTGGTACCAGTCCGGCCAGCAGTCGGCCATGGAATATGTCACCGGCTTCGTTGTCGAAAAAAGCCTGGCGATGGATAATATCTTCATCATCGCCATGATCTTTTCCTACTTCGCCATTCCCCGCCAATATCAGCACCGCGTGCTGTTGTGGGGTATCCTCGGCGTCATCGTCCTACGTGGCATCATGATTGCCGCCGGTGCTGCCATCGTCGAAAACTTCCACTGGGTTCTCTATATCTTCGCCGCGTTTCTGGTCTTTACCGGTCTCAAAATGCTGTTTTCGTCGGATCATGATGAAAACGACATCGGCAACAACAAGATATTGAAGTTCCTGCGCCGTCACCTGCCGGTGACCAATGCGCTGCACGGTGAAAAATTCATCGTCAAGGAAGTCGATGAAAAGACCGGCAAGCTGAAGACCTTCGTGACACCGCTGTTTCTCGCGCTGATCATGGTGGAAATCGCCGACCTTATCTTTGCGGTAGATTCGATCCCGGCGATCTTCGCGATCACGACCGATCCGTTCATCGTCTACACGTCGAACATCTTCGCGATCCTTGGCCTGCGTGCGCTCTACTTCGCACTGGCTGCCCTGATCCACCGCTTTGCGTATCTGAAATATGCGCTGGCTGCGGTTCTGGTCTTCGTCGGCTCCAAGATTTTCGTGGCTGATATGCTGGGTATCGCCAAGATCCCGCCGGCCCTTTCGCTGGGCATCACCGTCACCATTCTCGTGACAGGCGTCGTCGGCTCGCTGCTGGCTACGCGCAAGGAAACGAAGGTCATCGACAAGGTTTAAGGACGTTTGATCGTGATGAAGAAAGGCGGGGAAACCCGCCTTTTTTTTCGCGCATATCTATCTCTTCCGTCACCCCGCACTTGATGCGGGGTCCAGCCGCCTTGCGTCTGCAAGGCAAGAAGACTCATTTGTCGGGCACAGGGCGAGAAGTGTCTTGCGACGCGCAGACGCGCGTCTGCTGGATGCCGGGTCAAGCCCGGCATGACGGAGAGATAAACAATCCAAACACCCTACTCAGCCGCCAGCTTCGCAATATCCTCAGCCGCGTCCGCATCGCCGGGCGCGGTTTTTGCGTCGAGGTCGGGGAAGGCAACGATACGCTTGCCGGAAAAATCGGCGTGCACCACCACCAGTTCCTTCTCCTCGAAATAGCCGAGCAACATACGCGCACGTCGCGCCGAATGCGTGCCATAGGCCCGGGCAATCCGGGCGTCAGACGGGCAAGGCTCTTCGCCAAGTGCGGCCTTCACCAGCAGCAGGAACACACCCTGCAGATCATCCGAAACGTTCTTCGAAAGCTCCAGCGCCTTCTGCCAGTCTTCGCTGGCCGCCATCTCCGCATCCACGCCGGAACGGGTGATAGCCACCTGCCGACGGAATTCCGAGAGCGCCATGGGCGTGCCGGGAATGCGGCGCATGCGGGCGCGCACCAGAAACTCCTGATACAGCACCGCATCGGTGCGATAGGCCGATTGCGGATCATCCATGATTTCGGTCAGCACCAGCGAAATCTTCTCCGTCCGCTCTTCAGACGACATTTCGGGCTGGCTGCTGCGTTGCGGCTGCTGCGGCTCTGGCCCGCCAATGGCAGGCGTGGAGCGAGAAAGCTCCGCCAGAATATCCGTTGTCGGGCGCGGTGCGGGCGGCGTGCGGCGCACGGGTGCGCGGTTGAACTCTTCGGGGTCGGGCGTGAAGATCAGGTCTTCAACATCCTGCGGCGAGTCGGGCAGCGGCATCAGCTTCGGCGAGGAGGACCGCGCCGAGGTCTCGACGTTACCGATCACGATCGGCAGCGGACGGCGCGACAGCGCCGGGCCAAGCGCCACGAAATTGCCGCGCTGGAGATCACGGAACATTTCCGCCTGACGACGGTCCATGCCCAAGAGATCGGCGGCGCGCGCCATGTCGATATCGAGGAAGGTACGGCCCATCAGAAAGTTGGATGCTTCAGCCGCCACGTTCTTGGCAAGCTTTGCCAAACGCTGCGTGGCGATAACGCCCGCCAGACCGCGCTTTCGGCCACGGCACATGAGGTTCGTCATCGCGCCCAGAGACATCTTGCGCGCGTCTTCCGTCACCTCACCGGCAACAGAAGGCGCAAACATCTGCGCTTCGTCCACCACGACCAGCACCGGATACCAGAACTCGCGGTCGGCATCGAAGAGACCGTTGAGGAAGGCGGCGGCGGCGCGCATCTGCTGCTCGATATCGAGCCCTTCCAGCGTTAGAACGCAGGAAACGCGGTGCTGGCGGATGCGGTTGGCGATGCCTGCCAGCTCGCCTTCGGTGCGCTCGCCATCGACAACCACATGGCCGAACTTATCGGCAAGCGTAACGAAATCGCCTTCGGGATCGATGATGACCTGCTGCACCCAGGGGGCGGATTGCTCCAGCAATCTGCGCAGGAGATGCGATTTGCCGGAACCGGAATTGCCCTGCACCAGCAAACGCGTGGCAAGCAATTCTTCAATATCGAGCTTGGCCGCCTGCCCGCCCGATAGAGTTCCCATGTCGATACCGACCTGCACTGTGACTGTCCCTGCGACTTAGAATGGATGATGCGCTGGCTCACGCCGCGCGAACCATCTCTTTACCAAAGTTTTAACCGAATACCCCTGCCTATCGCAACAATGCACAGGGAATATCATCCTTCTTCAGGACGCAACGCGTCCCCAAGATAGTCGGCGACCGAACACATTCAGCGCCAAGCCTGCCACCACCAGCGCGCTGCCAATGACCTCCAGCAATGTGATTTCCTCGGCAAAAGCGAAATACGCACCAAGAAAACCGACGATCGGCACCAGAAGCGAAAATGGCGCAACGGTGCCTGCTGGATATCGTAGCAGAAGGAAACTCCAGATGCCCGCGCCAACGATGGTCGCACCGTAGGCCATGTAAACGACGACCAGCACCGTCATCAGGTTCGCGGACGCCAATCCTGCCGAAATCGCCTGCGGACCTTCCAGCACCAGCGAAAGCGCAACCAGCGGCAACACTGGCACGAGGCTCGTCCAGGCCACGAAGGAGACCGCATTGACGCGCCCGACCTTGCGATTGACGATATTGCCGATGGCCCAGCTGAAGGCAGCGCCGACGCACATCAAAAGCGGCACCATGGCGCTGATGTTCAGACGCTCCAGACCGATCACGGCCAGACCGCCGAATGCCACGGCGGCACCCGCAACATGGGATTTCAGCGGAATTTCACCCAGCAACGTCACCGCCAGCGCCATGGTGAAAAAGGCTTGCGACTGCATGACCAGCGACGCCAACCCGGCGGGAAGCCCCCATTTAATGGCGGTATAAAGAAGACCGAACTGCGCACAGCCCATAACCATGCCGTAGATGACCATATGCGGCCACGGCACTTTCGGGCGCGGTAAAAAGAAGACGAGCGGAACGGCGGCAAAGAAGTAGCGCAGGGCCGTCAGAAACAATGGCGGCATATCCATGACGCCGACCTTGATGACAACGAAGTTGAAGCCCCACAAAAACACGGTAACGAGGGCGAGGAGGATATGCGGCACGGCCATTTTGTTTTTATCCAATCGGGTGCCGCATGGGATTGCGGCGTTCTTAACCGGCGGCGCGCTTCCAACCGGCAGTCAGCAGGCCAGCACCGATCAGCAGGCTACCGCCTGTACGGTTGACGATGCGCTGAACATTGGGCTTGCGAATGGAGTTGCGGGCAGCACTTGCCAACAGTCCATAAAGCTCCGCGTTGCAGGTGGCAAGCACAAGAAAGGTCGCTTCGAAGATCAGCACCTGCGGCCAGAATGGCTGTGTCGGCACCAGAAACTGCGGCAGGAAGGCCACGAAAAACACGATGCTTTTCGGGTTCAGCGCAGTGACGACATAGGTATGCAGGAAAATCCGCAAGGGGCTTTCCTTAGCCGCACCATCGGACGCCTCCACCCCCTGCCCCATGACTGGCGCACGCCATAGCTTGATGCCGAGATAGATCAAATAGGCAGCACCCACCCATTTCAGACCGGTGAACAAAGTCGCCGATGTGGCCAGCAAGGCGCCCAGTCCCAGCATGGATGCCGTCATAGCCGTAAAATCACCCAGCGCAACACCGGCAACCGTGGCGGTACTCGCCTTGCGACCGTGCCCTAGCGCGTAGGAAATGACCAGAAGGATCGTCGGGCCCGGAATTGCGAGCATGACGGCAGATGCGGCCGCAAAGGCCAGCCAGTTTTCAATCGGCATTGGGACGTCCTCCGAGTAGCGAAAACCGGAGCAAGCCACCAAGCCGAAAGGATATCAAGCGCTAATTTCCGTTTACGCCGCCTTGTCATCCAGTGGACGCACGGGTGGCTGGTGACGCTGCATGGCCTGTGCCAGATCGTAATTCGCCTGCATGGCAAGCCAAGCCCTGGCAGTGCTGACGCCGGCGCGTTCAAGGCGCAAAGCTAGGTCAGGACTAATCCCTGCCCTTCCGTTCAAAACGCGAGACAGCGAAACGCGAGACATGCCCAGCCTGTTTGCGACCTCAGTCACCGAAAGCTCGAGCGCGCCGATGACGTCTTCCCGCAACAACTCGCCGGGGTGGGAAGGAAATTTCATCATCATATCGCTCCTTCAGTGGTAATCCTGATAATCGACAAGTTCGATATCGTTGTCGATAAATCGAAATGTCACACGCCAGTTGCCGTTGACCCATATCGACCAGTGCCCCTTCAAATCTCCCTTCAGAGGATGCAATTTGAAACCGGGCAGATTGATTTCGGCTGCACTTGCAGCGACATCCAGAAGAGTCAAAATTCGTCTGAGTTTTGCTGCGTGCGCGTTCTGAATGCCCTTCGTCGTTCCTAGCAGATAGAAGGCTTCCAACCCTTATGTCGAAAACTGACGATCATGAAACTGACTGTATCGCGTATCGCCTCACGTTACAATTCACTTTCTGCAAAACCCCCTCCGCCAGCAAGCCAGACGGAGGGCTATTCCCTCAAAAGCGCGGGAACCAGGGTGGTATCAGCGGCTGGCCCGGCAGTGGTTTTCTTACAGGAAGGCCGATGTCACGACGCATGTGATCCGATAGATGCGAGACATGCAGTCGCGTTTGACGGTGTTGCCAGGCGACAAACAGCATAGCCTTGAATGTCGTCCAGACACCGAAATGCCGGAACAGGTCGTCAACCGCTTTCGAAACGTCATTTACACGTAATGATTGTTCATTGGACATAGGAAATCCGTCCCGGCGCGATCAAGCGACCAGGTCCTTTCGTGATGAGAAAAGACGCGCAAGAACGACGGACGCAGCTATGCTGCTACGACAGATCGATTTGCAACGTGTTTAGTGTGTGAAATGCCTTTCGGCAGAGAAAAGCCTGAGAACAGGACTTTTATCGAAGAGATGCGCCAATAATCACGGTCAACACCGTTGGCATCCGTCGAGCTACGCCAGAGAGGCAATTATGCATAAATGTATTCATTGTATACGCCTCCTGATGGTTTGAGTTGCGAGCCTGAGTTTTGTGACACAGCTCTTTTCACATTTCAAGATGCGCAATCTCGAATTGCAATCGATATCGGTAGACGATGTAAAAATACAACAGTCACGCCGTTGGCGCGGCAATCTTCAGTCCGAAACCCTGCATCAAACGGCGCGTTGTGAAGTCCGGCTGGCCGGAGGTGAAAATCGCAACGTCGAAACCTTCGGGATGCTCCGCACCCTCGACCAGCTCGACCTTTCGCCGCGCCTGGCGGGCAATGGCCTCCGCAGGGTCCAGCCAGTCCACCGGCCATGGGGCAAGACGGCGGAAAACATTGGCCATGAAGGGGTAATGCGTGCAGGCCAGCACGACGATATCCGTTCGCCTGCCCTCTTCCTCGATAAAGCATGGCGAAATTTCCGCCAGAACCGCCTCGTCCGAAATCGCCTCCCCCCGAATCCACGCTTCCGCCATGCGGGCGAGATTTTCCGAGCCGACGAGGCGCACATGACATTGCGAGGCGAAGGACTGGATGAGATCACGCGTGTAAGCACGTTTCACCGTGCCGGGTGTGGCGAGCACGGAGACGAGGCCTGAATGCGTGCGCTCTGCCGCGGGCTTGATGGCGGGCACCGTGCCCACGAAGGTCATGTCAGGAAATTTCTCGCGCAGAGCCGCACCAGCCAGCGTAAAGGCCGTGTTGCAGGCGACGATACAGATTTCCGGTTGATGGGTTTCGATCAGGCGCGCAAACAGGGCCAAAAGCCTTTCGCGCAAGGCGTCCTCTTCCCAGCCGCCATAGGGAAAACCCGCATCGTCGGCAATATAGATGAAGCCGCGCTCCGGCATCAGCACCCGCGCTTCGCGCAAAACAGTCAGCCCACCGATGCCGCTATCCAGCACAAGGACCGGCTTGAGTGTCGTTTCTACGGAATTATGCGTTGTCGCCGTCATTGTCCGCAGTGCTCCCGTCAGCATAAGGACCGTTGCTGCCGCGTGGTGTCTGGCGGCCATATTTGTCGAACGTACCGAACACGCCGCGCAACACGCTGATTTCCTGAGAAGTCAGCGCCCGGCGAGACAGAACGGCGCGCAGATTTTCGATCATGCGCTGCTTCTTTCCCTCCGGCCGGAAGTAACCGCGCGCATCCAGCGCTTCTTCCAGCTGTTCGAAAAGACCGTAAAGCTGTTCCTTCGTCGCCTGCTTCTGCTTGAGAGGTTCGAACAGCGTCTGGCTCAAATCCTCCATGCCTGACTTCATCCACTCATAGGACATCAGCAGCACGGCCTGCGCTATGTTGAGCGAGGCAAAGGCCGGGTTGACCGGAAAGGTCACGATCTCATCTGCCAGCGCCACTTCCTCATTAGTCAGGCCCCAACGTTCACGACCGAAGAGGATGCCGGTTTTCTCACCCGACTTGAATTTGACGCGAAGCGTCTCAGCCGCGACCACAGGCGCACGCACCGGCTTGAAGCCATAACGCTCCCGCGCCGTCGTGGCATAGGTGAATTGCAGGTCAGCCGTCGCTTCTTCGATAGTGTCGAACACCCGCGTATTATCGATGACGTGATCGGCCTTGGAGGCGGCAGACCGCGCCTTTTCGTTCGGCCAGCCATCACGCGGATTGACCAGCCGCAGCTCGGCCAGACCGAAATTGGCCATCGCACGTGCCACCATGCCGATATTTTCGCCCAACTGGGGCTCGACCAGAATGATTGCCGGACCTTCTGCCAGAAGCTCAAGCTCGCTGTTTGTACCTGCCATCGTCGCCTTCCAATATTTCGGCGTTTCACTGGCACAGTTTTCTGGACAAATCAAAGGCAGCGGCCCGCAAAAGCCGCTTATTCTCCCTTGATGATGTTGGTCATCTCCTGAACGAGGGAATCACGACCCTCGTCACCCACGCGGTGAATGTCGTTGATCACGGGCTTGCCATCTTCCTCGATCACGTCGAAATTGACCTGATCCACGGTCGCCTTCATCTCCGCCTCATCCATGCAGGCCCACAGCTTGAACTTGACGGTGACATCCGTCACGCCATCCTTGGCCGGTGCGGGCGTGATGCTGATGTCCTGCAACGGGCAGCCATCCTGCGAATTGGTGACCACGTCATAGCCGAAGGGATCGCCCTTATCGCCGCTCTCCACATCCGAGGCAGGCTTCTTGGACGCTTCCCGGTACTGCGCCACGAAGGCCTTGCTGAACAGCGTGGTCAGCAGATCCTCGTCGAAGATGTATTTCCAGTCATCCGCCTCGCCCGACCAGTTCTTGACGGTGATGTCCATCACCTTTTTGACCGGCTCCGTCGGGTCTGCCGCAAAGGCGTTGGTGGCTAGGAAAATGGCGGCGGTGGCGAGCAGAATGTTCCGCATGATGGTGTCCTGGAATAAGGCTTACCCTACGTAAGCGATTCGCCAGACTGTAATTGCGTCCTGTGTTTTGGCAATGCATCTGCGCGTGTTTTAGAAACACCAAAAAAGCACACCCATGGCTTTGCCTTCGCCGCACACGATGCTATAGCGCCACGGGATATTTTTTGCATATCGCGCCCTCCCGGCGCAATCGTTCTCGAAGGTGAGGAATTCATGACAAAGATCAAGGTAGCCAATCCGGTCGTCGATCTCGACGGCGACGAAATGACCCGTATCATCTGGCAGCTCATCAAGGACAAGCTGATCCTGCCTTACCTCGATCTCGATATCGAATATTACGATCTTTCCGTTGAAAACCGTGATGCTACCAACGACCAGGTAACGGTCGATGCGGCCCACGCCATCAAGAAGCACGGCGTCGGCATCAAGTGCGCGACGATCACGCCAGACGAAGATCGCGTCAAGGAATTCAACCTCAAGCAGATGTGGAAGAGCCCGAACGGCACGATCCGCAACATTCTGGGCGGCGTTATTTTCCGCGAGCCAATCATCTGCAAGAACGTACCGCGCCTCGTTCCCGGCTGGACCAAGCCGATCGTCGTTGGCCGTCACGCTTTCGGCGACCAGTATAAGGCAACCGATTTCAAGTTCCCCGGCAAGGGCAAGCTGTCCATCAAGTTCGTTGGTGAAGACGGTCAGGTCATCGAGAAGGACGTGTTCGACGCGCCCGGCGCTGGCGTTGCCATGGCCATGTACAACCTCGACGAATCGATCCGCGAATTCGCCCGCGCATCCATGAACTATGGCCTGATGCGCAAGTGGCCGGTCTACCTGTCCACCAAGAACACCATCCTCAAGGCCTATGACGGTCGCTTCAAGGACCTGTTCGAAGAAATCTACCAGACGGAATTCAAGGCGAAGTTCGACGAAGTCGGCATCACCTATGAGCACCGCCTGATCGACGACATGGTTGCCTCCGCTCTGAAGTGGTCCGGTGGTTACGTCTGGGCGTGCAAGAACTACGACGGCGACGTGCAGTCCGATACGGTTGCGCAGGGCTTCGGCTCGCTCGGCCTGATGACCTCCGTTCTTCTGTCGCCAGATGGCCGCACGGTAGAAGCTGAAGCTGCGCACGGCACGGTTACGCGCCACTACCGCCAGCACCAGAAGGGTCAGGAAACCTCGACCAACTCCATCGCCTCGATCTTCGCCTGGAGCCGTGGCCTCGCTCACCGCGCCAAGCTGGACGACAATGCCGAACTGGCACGTTTCGCCTCCACGCTGGAAACCGTCTGCGTCGACACTGTCGAAGCTGGCTTCATGACCAAGGATCTGGCACTGCTCATCGGCCCTGACCAGCCTTGGCTCTCCACGACGGCGTTCCTCGACAAGATCGATGAAAACCTGAAGGTTGCCATGTCTGCGTGATCTGGACGACGGAATGAATACGAAAACCCGGCCTCCGCGCCGGGTTTTTTATTGCATTTGACTTTATTTCTAGTAATGGTTGATTATTTCAATAAGGCAACCGTTATGCTGGATACATTGCATAAACTCAGTGATATTGTTCTCAAGGGCGCGCTTGTTGCCGCCGTAGCAATCATAACCCTTTATTTGACATGGCAAGAGCATACGGGGGAGCATATTAAACAATGCGACGCATTTTTCACAGGTCTGATCGACTCCGCCGTCAAACAGCAAGCAACAGATCAGGCCAAGGACTCACTTCTGTATAGAATTGGCAATTATGGCCGGATGTGCGGAAACCTTACGGATCAACAGATACAAAACATCATGAACGTCATGGTGCCACAACGCGTAGAAGGCGCCGTAGCTGAAACAGGGGGGCAACCGCTTGGCTGGGTGGCACTCTCCCGCATTCCCGCAACCAAATATGCCGACACAAATTTCGACCCTAAATCGGGAAAAAGCACCTTCGATGTGGAAGACATTATCAAAGCACGCTGGAGCGCAAATATAAGACTAAAGAATACGCCCGTGGATGATGGAGATAATCCTGTTGTCGGCGTGATCCAAGCTGGAACCTGTGTTAAAATCCTGGCGCGTGACAAAGGCATCAAGAACGAGTGGGCTAAGATATCTCTCGCAGATTGTACCTGATACCAAACCGGCATTTGAGCGATACCAGGGAGAAGACCAATGGGCGAACTGACATTTTACACCAACCCGATGTCTCGCGGCCGCATCATTCGTTGGATGCTGGAGGAAACCGGCGTGCCGTACAAAACCGAAATCCTCGGCTTCGGCACGTCGATGAAGTCGGATGCCTATCTGCAGATCAACCCAATGGGCAAGGTGCCTGCCATTCGGCACGGCGCCACGGTCGTGACCGAATGTGCCGCCATCTGCGCCTATCTTGCCGACGCCTTTCCAGAGGCCAATCTTGCACCACCGACCACGGACCGTGGACTATATTACCGCTGGCTGTTCTTCGCGGCTGGCCCGCTTGAAATGGCCGTGGCCAACAAGGCTATGGGCTTTGAAATCACCCCCGACAAACTGCGCATGGCAGGTTGCGGAGCATTTGGCGACGTAATGAACACGCTGGAGCGCGCAGTCAGCGAAAATCCTTTCGTCGCAGGCGAAAGCTTTACCGCAGCTGACGTCTACGTCGGCGCGCATATCGGCTGGGGTCTACAATTCGGCTCGATTGAAAAACGACAGGTATTCGTGGATTATTTGGCCCGCCTCAGTTCGCGCCCCGCCTTTAAGCGTGCCGCCCAGATTGATGAAGAGGCGACGAAGGAACTTCAGGCAGCGTCGTAGAATTAGGAGCTTATGGGAGACGTGGGCGTCGCTGAGATTCGAGTCCCACCATCGTCACCCTCGGGCTTGTCCCGAGGGTCTAACCACATTTCCCCTCGTGGTTCCTTATATCCTCGGGTCAAGCCCGAGGATGACGAGCGACGTTCTAAAACAACGCCCGCCGTCTGTTTGCTCACCCAACCAAAGCAGCCGCAACCGCCTCAATCGCCGCATCGGCCTTGTCCCCATCCGGGCCACCGGCCTGCGCCATGTCGGGGCGACCGCCGCCACCCTTGCCGCCGAGAGCAGCAGATGCGGTGCGCACGAGATCGACGGCGCTAAACCGCGATGTCAGGTCTTCGGTCACGGCAGCGACGGCGCTGGCCTTGCCATCGTCAGACACAGCAATCAGCAGAACGACGCCGGAGCCGAGGCTGGTCTTGGCGTCGTCTGCCAGTCCCTTGAGGTCTTTGGAGTCGATACCGGACATGGATCGGGCCAGGAACTTCACGCCGCCGATGTCTTTCACATCGCCAGCAGAACCGTCCGCTGAGCCGCCACCCATGGCAAGCTTGCGGCGGGCGTCCGCCAGTTCACGTTCCAGCTTCTTGCGCTCATCCATCAAGCTCTCGACTCGGCCCAAGACCTCGGCGGGCTGAACCTTGAGCGACGACGCCAGCGCCTTGACGCGCTCATCCTGCTCGGCCAGATAGGCGAAAGCCCCTGCGCCAGTGACCGCTTCGATACGGCGCACGCCTGCACTCACGGCGCTGTCGCCGAGAACGCGCACGAGACCGATTTGGCCAGTCGCCGCAACATGCGTGCCGCCGCAAAGTTCGACCGAGTAAGGACGATTGGCCTTCGCGCCATGAATACCGGTGCCCATCGAGACGACGCGAACCTCATCGCCATATTTCTCGCCAAACAGCGCCATCGCACCTTCGGCAATCGCATCGTCGACGCTCATCAGGCGGGTGACGACCGGCGAGTTCTGGAGGATGATCTCATTGGCCATATCCTCGACGATCTTCAACTCTTCCGCCGACATGGGCTTGGGGTGAGAAACGTCGAAACGCAGGCGTTCAGGCGCGACCAGCGAACCCTTCTGGGCCACGTGGGTGCCGAGCACTTCGCGAAGCGCTTCATGCAGCAGATGCGTGGCGGAATGGTTGGCGCGCAGGCGCGAGCGGCGATCGTGATCGACCGTCAGTTGAACTTCATCACCGACCTTGATGCCACCCTTGGCGACAGTGCCGATATGCACGAAGAGGCCTTCGCCCTTCTTATGGGTGTCGGACACCGTAAAGCTGCCGTCGTCGGAAGCGATGATGCCGGTGTCGCCCATCTGGCCACCGGACTCACCGTAAAACGGCGTCTGGTTGACAACGATCTGGACGTTTTCGCCTTCGGCGGCGCTATCCACCGCCTTACCATCCTTAACGATGGCCTGAACGATACCTTCTGCCGTCTCGGTATCGTAACCGAGAAACTCGGTCGCGCCGTGCTTTTCTTTCAGTTCGAACCAGACGGTTTCGGTCGCCTTGTCGCCGGAGCCGGTCCAGTGCGAGCGTGCCTCGGCCTTCTGGCGCTCCATCGCGTCGGTGAAGCCGGCAACATCGACGCCGATCTCACGGGCGCGCAGGGCGTCCTGCGTCAGATCGAGCGGGAAGCCGTAGGTGTCGTGGAGTTTGAAAGCCGTTTCGCCATCCAGCATGTCGCCCTTGTGGAGCGTGGATGTTGCATCAGACAGCAGCGTGAGACCGCGTGCCAGCGTCTTGCGGAAGCGGGTTTCTTCTAGCTTCAAGGTTTCGGAGATCAGCGCTTCGGCACGCACCAGTTCAGGATAGGCGCGGCCCATCTGCTGAACGAGCGCTGGCAACAGCTTCCAGATCAACGGCTCGCGCGAGCCCAGCAATTCGGCATGGCGCATGGCGCGACGCATGATGCGGCGCAGAACATAGCCGCGCCCTTCATTGGACGGCAGAACGCCATCGGCAATCAGGAAGGCGCTGGAACGCAGATGGTCGGCAATGATGCGATGGCTGGCGCGGTTCGCACCTTCAGCCGGAACACCGGTTGCTTCGACGGACGCCGAGATCAGCGCACGGAAGAGGTCGGTATCGTAATTGTCGTGCTTGCCCTGAAGCAGAGCGGAAATGCGCTCGAGGCCCATGCCGGTATCGATGGAAGGACGCGGCAGATCGATGCGCTGTTCCTTCGTCACCTGCTCATACTGCATGAAAACGAGGTTCCATATTTCGATGAACCGGTCACCATCCTCATCGGCAGAACCGGGAGGGCCGCCCCAGATGTGATCGCCATGGTCATAGAAGATTTCAGAGCATGGACCGCAGGGGCCGGTATCGCCCATGGCCCAGAAATTGTCGCTGGTCGGAATGCGGATGATGCGGTCATCGGAGAAACCGGCAATCTTCTTCCACAGGTTAAAGGCTTCGTCGTCGGTGTGATAGACCGTCACCAGCAGGCGGTTCTTATCAATGCCGAACTCCCCGGTGATCAGGTTCCAGGCATGGCTGATCGCCTCTTCCTTGAAGTAATCCCCGAAGGAAAAGTTACCCAGCATTTCGAAGAAGGTGTGGTGGCGGGCGGTGTAGCCGACATTGTCCAGGTCGTTATGCTTGCCACCGGCGCGAACGCACTTCTGTGACGAGGCGGCTGTCGAATATGGGCGGCTTTCCAATCCGGTGAAAACGTTCTTGAACTGCACCATGCCCGCATTGGTGAACATCAATGTCGGGTCGTTGCGCGGCACCAGCGGGCTGGAGGGCACGATCTCGTGGCCGTTCTTCTTGAAGTAGTCGAGGAAGGTCGACCGGATTTCATTTACACCGCTCATCAGAAGTCCTTCATTTCCACGCGATCCCGCGGCCATAGCATAAAAAACACTGGCTTTTATCGCTCACCACCCTGCCTGTCCAGCCAAAGAGGGCGGGGTTACAGCACAAATAAAGGCCGTGCGACACAATCGCACGACCTTTGATCTTCAAACGCCCGAATATCTCAAGACTTCAGCCTCGAAAGGCCTGATCATGCGTCAGGTTCAACCCCATCCGCATCCGCTTCAGGTCCACCATTCTGGAGGAACTTCTCGGCGATGAGACCGGCATTCTGGCGCAGCGCCAGTTCGATCTCTTCCGCCACGGCAGGATTTTCCTTGAGGAAGGTCTTGGCGTTTTCACGACCCTGCCCCAGACGCTGGCTCTTGTAGGAGAACCACGCACCAGCCTTTTCGACCAGACCGGCCTTCACGCCCAGATCTACCAGCTCGCCCGTCTTGGAGACGCCTTCGCCATACATGATGTCGAATTCGACCTGCTTGAAGGGAGGCGCCATCTTGTTCTTGACGACCTTGACGCGCGTCTGGTTGCCGACAACCTCTTCGCGATCCTTGACCGCGCCGATGCGGCGGATGTCGAGACGAACGGACGCATAAAACTTCAGCGCGTTACCACCGGTCGTCACTTCCGGCGAACCGTAGGAAATGCCGATCTTCATACGGATCTGGTTGATGAAGATGACCATGGTCTTCGACTTGGAAATCGAAGCGGTCAGCTTGCGCAGCGCCTGGCTCATCAAACGAGCCTGAAGACCGGGAAGGCTGTCTCCCATTTCGCCTTCGATTTCCGCACGTGGTGTCAGCGCCGCAACGGAGTCGACAACGAGAACGTCGCACGCACCGGAACGGACAAGCGTATCGGTGATTTCAAGTGCCTGTTCACCCGTGTCGGGCTGAGAGATCAGAAGATTGTGCAGATCGACGCCGAGCTTGCGGGCATAGACCGGATCAAGCGCATGTTCCGCATCCACGAAGGCGCAGATGCCGCCCTTCTTCTGGGCTTCTGCAATGGTCTGCAAAGCCAGTGTCGTCTTACCGGAGCTTTCCGGTCCGTAAATTTCGATGATACGGCCCTTCGGAAGACCGCCAATACCGAGCGCGACGTCAAGGCTGAGCGAACCGGTTGAAATGGTCTCGACCTCGACGATGCTTTCATTGGAACCGAGCTTCATGATCGATCCCTTGCCGAACGACCGTTCGATCTGGGAAAGCGCCGCTTCCAGTGCCTTGCTTTTATCCACTGCTTTGTCCTCTACAAGACGCAAAGAATTTTGTGCCATCTGGAAACCACCTTTAGGTTATTGAAGCCGCACAGGCAATGAAGCTCTCTGTGGCGATTTTGTACTTTATTTGTTCTCATTCCACAAGCGCGCATCATCATATTGAAAACAAATATGGATAAGTCCTTTGTTCTACTTTTGTTTTTCTTTTGGCGCTGTGGAAAAACAGGGACGTAAGGTAGGGTTGGAATAGCCTACCCGGCACGAATCGACGCATGGTTGACCGATCAAAACAGGAAGTTTCGCAGTGACAAAAATACTCGTTCTGGGCGGCGCGCACATAGACCGGCGGGGCATGATCGAGACCGAAACGGCAATGGGTGCCAGCAATCCAGGCTCATGGATGGAAGAAGCTGGTGGCGGCGGTTTCAATGCGGCGCGAAATCTCGCCCGGCTTGGATTTTCAGCCCGGATGATTGCACCTCGCGGTGGTGATGCCAATGGCGAGACCGTTGCGGCGGCGGCACTCGAGGCTGGCGTGGAAGACACGCCGTTCACCTTCCTCGACAGGCGCACGCCGAGCTACACCGCCATTCTGGAGCGCGACGGCAATCTCGTCATCGCCATTGCCGATATGGATCTCTACCGCCTGTTCACCCCCCGTCGCCTGCGAGTACGCGCCGTTCGCGACGCGATAGAGAATAGTGACGTCATTTTATGCGACGCCAACCTGCCGCAGGATACGCTGAGCGCCATCGGCAAGGCGGCAAAGGCCTGTGGCAAGCCGCTGGCGGCGATTGCCATATCGCCGGCAAAGGTGGTGCGGCTGAAGCCCGCCTTGGCCGATATCGACATGCTGTTCATGAACGAGGCCGAGGCGCGGGCTTTGACGGAGGCGAAGGTCGATGACGTTTGCGACTGGCCCCGGCATCTTGCAGCACTTGGCCTGCGCGGTGGTGTCATCACCAGCGGCGCACGAAACGTCGTCGCGTTTTCGCAAAACGAAACCGCGATCCTCCACCCGCCCCTGATCGAGGCTGTGCGCGACGTGACCGGTGCGGGCGACGCGATGGCTTCGGGCTATCTGGCCGCAATCATCAAAGGGCACGCCCCGTCGCAGGCGCTTCGCTGGGGCGCAGCCGCTGCCGCCATCACCGTACAATCTTCCAGCGCGACAGCGTCCGAATTGGACCCGCAAACGCTGGATGCCATGCTGGCCCTTGTGCCGCCTGCCGAAATGGTGTGAACAGACCCCTGAAATAAACCCGGAAGAACAAAATGACAAAGTCCCTTTCCCCCCTGTTGCCGATTGCCTATTCGCAAGAGGTCGCCGCCGCCAAGCAGCGCGGTGCGCCCATCGTCGCGCTGGAATCCACCATCATCACCCACGGCATGCCCTACCCCGGCAACATCCAGATGGCCGAAAGCGTCGAGCAGATCATCCGCGATCAGGGCGCGGTTCCCGCCACCATCGCAGTCATTCACGGCACACTGCATATCGGCTTGGAAAAGCAGGAGCTGGAAGCACTGGCCCAGACCAAGGATGCCATGAAGGTCTCGCGGGCCGATATCGCCTTTGCGATTGCCGAGCGCCGCACGGGCGCCACCACCGTCGCCGCCACCATGATTGCCGCAGAACATGCGGGCATCAAGGTCTTCGCCACCGGCGGCATCGGCGGCGTGCATCGCGGTGCGGAAGAAACCTTCGATATTTCTGCGGACCTGACCGAACTGGCCAGAACAGCCGTCATCGTGGTCTGCGCGGGCGCAAAAGCCATTCTCGATATTCCCAAGACGCTTGAAGTGCTGGAGACCAACGGCGTGCCGGTCGTTACCTTCGGCTCGACGGAATTTCCGGCCTTCTGGTCGCGCGCATCTGGCCTGAAAAGCCCGCTTTCGCTGAATAGCCCGGCGGCCATCGCCAACTTCCAGGCTACACGCGAACAGCTTGGCATCGATGGCGGCATGCTGGTTGCCAATCCGGTGCCGGAAGAAGACGAAATTTCCCGCGAAGAGATGGAAGTCTATATCACCCGCGCCCTGTCCCACGCGGAAGAAGACGAGATCGCCGGCAAGGCCGTCACGCCTTATCTCCTGTCCAAGATTTTCGAGATCACCGAAGGCCGCAGCCTCGATACGAATATTGCGCTGGTGCGCAACAATGCGCGCCTTGCGGCAGAAATCGCCGTGGCACTCGTTTAAAACAGAAAGGCCCGGAAGCATTGGCTTCCGGGCCTTTCTCATCTCGGGTATCAGGCCTCAATTCTGGGCGACCGGGCGAACCAGTGGCGTGATGCGGCGGATGGTGACGCGACGGTTTTCCTGGTTCGGACCGAGCGTCTGAACCTTGAGATAGCGTTCGCCGTAACCCTGCGTCGTGAGGTTTTCAGGCGGAATGCCGTAAACCTCGGTCAACACGTTGGCGACCGACTCCGCACGTTCGTCGGACAGAACAAGGTTGCTTTCATCCGAGCCAACGGCATCCGTATGGCCTTCGATCAGGAAGGTTTCAGCCGGATTGTTTTTCAGCACCTTGTTCATGGCATCCGCGACCTTGCGCAGCGACTGCGCCTGGCTCATCGGAATTTCCGCACTGCCGGTGGCAAAGGTGATCGTATCGAGGTCGATACGGCGCACCATGTCGCGGACACGCGCGGAATAACGGACTTCATCGAGCGAGTAGACGCGCTGCACAGGCTCGACCGGCGGCTGCTCGAGGAAGCGGTAGTAGTCGCGATCCTCATCGGACGAAGTGTCGATGATGTACTCGTTGACCGGAATGCGCAGACGCAGCGGCGGCAGGTCGAGGCCGGGATCGCGATAGACATATTCACGGTCCGGCTGGTCGACGAGCTCAGGCGCATAGAACAGCACATATTCGCGGCCGCGGGCATCGATGCGCGAGCGCTGAACCACGTCGCCATAACGGTTGCGGATCGTTACGACCTGCGTGCCGTCGGAACGCTCGATGGTTTCGCGATACCGGTCGTTCGGCAGACGCTCGTAATACGGCTTTGCGCCTTCGCTGATAAAGCGGTCGTCATCGTTACCGCGAACGACCACACGGTCGCCGAACTGCAGGAAGACGCGATCGCCCATATCGCGGTCGCGCGGCATGTCACGCGGACGCCATTCGCGGACACCATCGGGACGATCGAACTGCGGACGGCGGTCGATACGCTCACCCTGAACGTTGGTGATGTTCTGGATGTTGATTGTGGTGTTTCCGCTTTCCTGGCGGGCAGCGGACTGGGCTTCGGCGTCGGATGTCGGCACCTTGAAGTCCTTCACCTGCTCACGCTCGCGGCGACGTTCTTCACGGCTCTGCGGGTTGCCGGTACGATAGGCTTCCTTGTCGCTGTCAAGTACGGCAGCACCCTTGTCGACGGGCAGAAGCACTGTATCAGCGGATTTGGAGGGGTCCTTGGCGATAGCACGGGCCTTGTCCAGATCTTCCTTGCTTGTCGGTGCGGCTTCCTGCTGCGGAGCAAGCACGCGATCCGGTACCGGCTCTCCGGCTGGGGCCTGACCCGTTGTTGCGCCGTCCTGTGCGGGCGCAGGTGCAGTCGGCACCGGTGCAGGTGCGGGCTCACCGTTCTGTGCACGCGGTGGGCGTGGCTGTTCTGACGGCTGCTGGCCTGGAGCCGGGTTCGGCTGCTCGGCAGGCGCTGGGGCCTTGCCCGGTGTCGGCGGTTCGACCGGCACAGGGGCCTTGCCTGCTTCAGGCTCGGATGCTGCTGGCTTCTTGCCGGGAACGGCTGGCTTTTCCGGGTTGGCTTCGCCACTTGCGGGCGCATTGTCACGCGTCGGGCGCTTGCGTTCGCTGTCGGCGTTTGGTGCCTGCGTGCCTTCGGCTGCCGGCTGCTGCTCACGCTGCGGGCGGCGCGGTGTTTCAGTCTGCTGTTCCGGCTTTGCCTCGGAAGGGGCTGCGTCGGGCTGCGCGTCGCCACGGCGTGGACGATCGGGGCGTTGTTCACCCTCTGCAGCAGGCTGCTGGTCGCGCTGCGGACGACGTGGGCGTTCCTGTTGCTGCTCCGGCTGTGCCTGCGCAGGCGCGGCATCTGGCTGGGCATCACGACGCGGACGAGCGGGCTGCTCTGCTGCGTCAGGCGCAGCTTCGCGTCGGCGCTGCGGCTGTTCGGCGGCATCGGGTGCAGCTTCGCGACGCGGGCGCTGCTGCTCGGGTGCAGCTTCCGGCGCGGCCTCACGGCGCGGACGCGGCGCTTCTTCCTGGCGCTGCTCGGCCCGAGGCTGTTGCTCGCGCGGCTGCTCGGCCTTTGGCTCTTCGCGCTGCGGCTCTTCGGCCTTGCGCTTCTTGGGCACCTCTTCGGCAGGCGGTTCTGCCTGCGCCAGCAGCATTTCGCCACTCACCATACCGGGCTGCGTGGACGTGTAATAGGCTGCGCCACGGCCAGAAGCCGCAAGTGCAGGCTCGGCAACAATCGCAATCGACATCAGGGGAAAGACCACCCCGGTCAGCAGCTTGTTTTTCTTCAGCATCAAAGTTCCTCACCTGAAAATAGTTTCTACCGCTTGTCTCACGGCATTTGGAAAAACGCGTCTGCACATGCGGGCGCTGAACAACGCCTGAATGGCAGCCTTGTTCCCATGATGACGAAGCTCTTCTGTACCGTAAATGAACAGATCAAGGCGTTTTCGTGAGTTGTTTGTGGCGTTCGTTGCACTGCGAAACGATTAGGGTTGCATTTTTTAGGCAAGGATAAGACTATCCGCCAAGCGCGCCTGCCGCCCCGTTCCGGGCCCGGTCGCCGCGCGAAACTTTTACCGCACGGAAAACATAAACAAACCGAAGCGGGACCTGCCAAAAGAGAGGATCGAAATGCGTATTTCCACCCGTCTGCTTGCTGCTGCATCGATTGCCGCGATGTCGCTTTTCTCCGGTGCCGCCATGGCTCAGGACAAGCTGGTCATTGGCACGGAAGGCGCCTACCCACCCTTCAACGTTCTCGAAGCAGACGGCACCTTGACCGGCTTCGACATCGATATTGCCAAGGCGCTCTGCACCGAGATGAAGACCGAGTGCACCTTCGTCACCAACGACTGGGACGGCATGATCCCGGCGCTTCAGGCCAAGAAGTTCGACGCTATCGTCGCTTCCATGTCGATCACACCGGAGCGACTGGAGAAGGTCGACTTCTCCAAGAAGTACTACAATACGCCTCCAGCCATCGCCGTCCCGAAGGACAGCCCGGTCAAGACCGTTGAAGACCTGAAGGGTAAGACAATCGGCGCGCAGGGTTCCACCACCCACGCCAACTACGCCGAAAAGCATCTGGCTGATTCCGAATTGAAGCTCTATCCGACAGCAGACGAGTACAAGCTCGACATCACCAATGGCCGTATCGATGGCGTCATCGACGACATCGTCGTACTGTCCGAGTGGGTCAAGTCCGACGCTGGCGCATGCTGCAAGATTCTCGCTCCCATGCCTGTCGATGAAGCCATCAATGGTCAGGGCGCAGGCATTGCGGTTCGCAAGGGTGACAAGGCACTTGCGGACAAGCTGACAGCAGCGATTGCGGCAATTCGCGCAAACGGCGAGTACAAGAAGATCAACGACAAGTACTTCGATTTCGACGTCTACGGCAAATAAGGCCGATTGTTCTGTTGAAATATCGTGGCGGAAGGCTTGCCCTTCCGCCATTTTTGTTTGAGAACAAGTTCATAAAATAATATGAGACGCGCGGCAAAGTCCGCAGGGGAAATTGGCATGAGCGGAGCACTTTCCGCCATAGGTTCGTTCTGGACCTATCTGACGTATATTTTCGATCCCTTCTGCGGACCGGTCGGCATCTTCTCTCTTTTTGGCGATGGAACCCTCGTGGCCTGCGGCAATGCGGGCTGGGGCGATGAAATCGCCTTCGGCGTCAAGATCACCATATCGGTCGCGCTGGCGACCTTACCGGTTGGCCTTGTCATCGGCTTTCTCATCGCACTGGCGGCGCAATCGCAGGAAAAGTCGCTGCGGTTGGCAGCGGGTATCTACACCACGATCTTTCGCGGCCTGCCTGAACTGCTGACTCTGTTCATCGTCTATTACGGCATTCAGATGCTGCTGCAATCGATAGGCGGTTATATCGGTTATGACGGCCCCATCGAGATCAACGCCTTCGTGGCGGGCATGATCGCGCTCTCCGTCGTCTTTTCATCCTACGCGTCCGAAGTTCTGCTTTCGGCTTTTCGGGCCATACCCAAGGGTCAGTACGAGGCAGGCGACGCGCTCGGCCTGCCCAGAAGCCGCACCATGGTGCTGATCATCATTCCGCAACTCGTGCGCATCGCCCTGCCCGGCATGACGAATCTTTGGATGATCCTGCTCAAGGACACATCCTACGTCTCGATCATCGGCCTTTCGGACATCCTGCGCCAGACAGGCATCGCCGCGCGTGTCAGCAAGGAAGCCTTCTTCTTCTATGGCATCGCCTGTCTTCTTTATCTTATACTGGCACTGATTTCCTCCTTTGGCCTTGGTTTCATAGACCGCTGGTCTCGTCGCTCGGAGGCGCGCCGATGAGCCATATCGACCAGCTAATTCCCGCACGCCCGGCTCCACCCGCACCAATCAGGGCGCTCTCCACCGCCAAAGTCGTCGGCGTAAGTGTCACCGCACTCTGGTGCCTGCTGGCCGTGGGACTGATCTACAGCGTCGTTTCCGACTGGGACCCAGACAAATTCACCCGCTATGGACCGCGCTATCTCGACGGCCTGCTGACCACGCTGACCCTGGTGGGCACATCGGTCGTCCTCGGGGCCGTTCTATCGCTGCCTATCGCCTTTGCCCGCATGTCGCACAACAGGATCATCGGCTCGCTGGCCTATGTCTATGTCTACGTCTTTCGCAGCACCCCGCTTCTGGCACAGCTTTTCCTTATCTATTACGGCCTGGGAAGCTTCCGGCCCGAGATGGAAGCGGTCGGACTGTGGTGGTTCTTCCGTGAGGCATGGTATTGCGGTCTCCTGTCGCTGACGCTCAACACCGCAGCCTACCAGGCGGAAATTCTGCGCGGAGCGATCCAGAGCGTTCCAAAAGGGCAACATGAGGGTGCCGCATCCCTCGGTATTTCCAAGGCCGTAACGTTCTGGAAGGTCGTTCTGCCACAGGCACTGATCGTGGCGCTGCGTCCCTATGGCAACGAAATCATCCTGATGATCAAGGGCTCTGCTGTCGTCTCCATCGTCACCGTATTCGACCTGATGGGTCAGACGCGCTATGCCTTCTCCCGCACCTTCGACTACCAGACCTATCTATGGGCTGCGATCTTCTATCTCTCCATGGTCGAAATCCTGCGCCACACATGGGCACGGCTGGAGGCGAGACTGACCCGCCATCTCAAGCGCTGAAACGACGTGGCAGCACTCTTGTCAGTCGGATGCTAACACACTGAAAAATATAACATTTTTGTGAAAAACGCACCCGTTGGCAAGCTTCGGTTAATCATGTCATGCTTCCATGGTCATCGGTATCGAATGATATCGCGACCAGCGAGAACGGGAGCAGCCACCATGAACAAAGACATGGAAATGATGCTGAAGGGCTATGGCCTGACGACTGCTGAAATCATCTACAGAATGCCGGATCACCCCATCGTCCTGCAGACCTACCTCTGGCAGAACTACGATCTGGCGCCTGATTTCCCCGAAATGCACGGTTTTCTGAAATTCTGGAAGGAAAAGCTGGACGGTCCGCTGCATTCGGTCCGCTATATTCACCGCCAGCTGATTTCCGCACAGGAATGGCGCTCGCTGAAAGGCGAGTTCATCATTCACTGAGAAGACAGACGTCGCACCCTGCGGATTTGCAGTCCGGCGCGACTGAGCTTGGGGAGCTTCCTTCGCGAGGTCACCTGTCTATAAAAGGTGCCTTGGCAGAACGCTTCCATTTGACCGGGAAACCCTCTAAGCAGGCGTCCAAACCTGACGAAAGCCCGGATGCGTGTGATGACAAAGAACCAGAAGATCGATGAAGAAGCCCTAGCCGAAGCCTATAACCGCGCACTCGCGCTGGAAAAGGCGGGCGATATCGACGCAGCCGTCAAGGCCTATGAAGAGGTTCTCGAGATCGACCCGGAAGATCATGGCGGGGCTGCCGTGCGCATCGCTTCCATGGGCCGCGGCGAGACGCCACCCAAGGCTCCGGACGCCTATGTCGAAACGCTGTTCGACCAGCAGGCCGAAGCTTTCGAGGATATTCTTGTCGAGCAACTGGGATATGCGGTGCCGATGATCGTGCGCCAGCGCCTGCAAACGCTGGAACTCGGCCCCTTCAAGCGGATGCTGGATCTGGGCTGCGGCACGGGCCTCACCGGTGAAGCGCTGCGCGACATGGTGGACGACATTACCGGCATGGATATTTCAGAAAACATGGTCGAACTCGCCCATGAGAAGGACCTCTACGAAACACTCTACGTCGCCGAAGTCGAAGATTTTCTGGAAGACAACGATGACGAGCCCTTCGATCTGATCACCGCGACCGATGTTCTGCCCTATCTCGGCGCGCTGGAACCGATCTTCTTCGGCGCGGCTGAAAACATGGTCGAAGGCGGCATCTTCATCTTTTCGTCGGAAACCCTGTCCGAAGAAATCCTTGCCGGTCGCCCCTACATGGTCGGCCCGCACCAGCGATTTGCACATTCAGAAACCTATGTCCGCGAACGCCTTGCCGCGACAGGTTTCGACATCGTTGAAGTCACCGATATCAATGTGCGTATGCAGGACGGGCACCCGACGCCGGGCCATCTGGTGATTGCAAAGTTCAAGGGGTGATAGCGCGGTCTATCGCCAAGCTCGGGCTTGCCCCCAAGCATGTGGCACCTGTCCGCGTGGCAGAGGGAAAAACGGAAAGGCGTACCGTCAGGCACGCCTCTTCGCATCACTCTTCGCCGGACTTGGGATTGTCCAGCAGCATATAATCCAGCGGCAGTTCGGTCGTGTATTTGATCTGCTCCATCGCAAAGACAGACGATACGTCGCGAATTTCGATCTTGGCGATCATACGCTTGTAGAAGGCGTCATAGGCAGCGATATCAGGCACAACGACCCGCAAAAGATAATCGACGTCGCCGCTCATGCGGTAGAATTCCACCACTTCCGGAAATTCGGAAACCACTTCGGAAAAGCGCTTCAACCACTCGATCGAGTGCGAGGCCGTCCGAATGGAGACGAAGACCGTGACCTTGGTGTTGACCTTGCCGGCATCGAGAATGGCGACACGGCGGCGAATGACGCCATCCTCTTCCATTTTCTGAATGCGACGCCAGCATGGCGTGGTCGAAAGGCCGACCTTCTTGGCAAGATCAGCGACGGCCAGAGTGGAATCTTCCTGCAAAATGCGTAGTATTTTTCGGTCGAGTCGGTCCAATCTACTCTCCTACGGAATTATTTTCCTCTGTTTACACTAAAAAATTCAGAAAAAAAGAAATTTGTTTCAGGCGCAAAGCCTTTCCACAGAGTTGCGAAGTATCGGCAACAATTCGATTTCGAACCAAGGGTTTTTCTTGAGCCACGACGTATTGCGCCAGCTCGGATGCGGCAGGGGCAGCACCGGAAGCCCCTCATTGGCATAAAGGTAGCTTCGCCAGTTCTGCACGGTCTGCGTCATCGTCTTCTGACGGCGCGCCCCAAGGTGCCATGCCTGCGCATATTGGCCGATAGCCAGAACCAGCTCGATCTGCGGCATGGCTTGCAGCACGGTCTGTCGCCAGCGGGGTGCACATTCCCGGCGCGGAGGCAGATCGCTGCCGCTGGCATCATAACCGGGAAAACAGAAACCCATCGGCACGATCGCGAACCGGTCGCTGTCGTAAAATCTCTCACGATCGACATTCAGCCAGTTCCGAAGACGGTTGCCAGACGCATCGTCAAAGGGCAAGCCGCTTTCGTGCACTCGCAATCCGGGCGCCTGCCCGGCAATTAGCACCCGCGCCGTTGTTGAGATGACAGCGACCGGACGCGGCTCGTGAGGTAAACGGTCGTCCTCACCTTTCAGCGGCGCATCTCGACAGAGCCGACATTGCGCAATGTGCAGCCGCAGCGCCGCGATCCCATCATCCGTGCCTTTTACGATCATGGCCTTGTCTACCATCCCAGAATATGCCGGACCAGTCCGAGAAGACCGGCAAGCGGCACATCCATATCGGCGGCCTTGTTCTCGCGCCGCCAGTCTCCGGGACGTTCAAACGTGCCGGACCATATGCCAGCCTTGCGATCCTGCGCGTGCGCCTGTTCGTTCGAAAAGAGAAAATATTCGGTCGTCACGGCGTAACCGGCCTTTACGATCTGTCCAGCCAGATCGCGCTCGCCGATCCGGCAGCGAACAAGCAGCCGCCGATAGCGATCCCGCTCACTGCCGGAACATTCCACTGCACCACCTCGAAGCAATGTCTGGACATACGCTTTCGCCTCCCTGCCGCAAGGCCATTGTTCGGCATCGCGCATGCAGCTTTGCCCCAGCTCCGGCGCATCTATGCCGATGAGGCGGAAACGCTCGCCATCGCGGGCAATCGTGTCTCCGTCAATCGCTGCGAAGAGGCCCGAAAAGCGCTCCTCATTCATGCCATCCAGCCGTGCGGCGATCAACGTTCCCAGCACCAGAATCAAAACGGCAATGATACCGTCCTTCAGCAGCCGGAGGGGTCCGCCTGACTTTCGTCTCATGTAAGAACAAACCCTTTTCAGAAATGGCAAACAAATCCTTTAACGGCAGCATCTTCTTAAGATTTTGCCACTAGGCTGCAAGTCTTTAGATCACTTGCGTTGTGTCAATGAGTAAGAGCGCCAGCACCACTGCCGACAAGAACATCGTCGATCGGTCCCGGACTCGCCGTAACAAGGCCGTGTTCGACACGGTCAGGGCGACGCGTGAGCGCTTGCAATACGGTCCCGTCAGCGGGCATGCTTTCGAACGCGACATGCTGCAGATGCACATTGCCGAGACCTTGCAGAGCGCGACCATCATGCCTCTGTTCATTATCCTGGCAACCGGCGTCGGCATCTATATCAGCCGTGATCCGCAGATCCTGGGCTGGGCCATCCTGGCGCTGACCGCCCATGCCATCACCCTGCTTCTCGCGCGCCGCGCATCCCGACTGGAACTGACCGCCGCCAACCTGTCGACGTGGAGCAGCCTGTTTCTGGCAGCCCAGATCGTCATGGGGCTGGTCTGGGTGCTGTTCGCTTTCCAGAAAATAGAACCGGGCGACCCGTCGCTCATCATGTTCTACAAAGGCGGCACTCTGCTGATCGCCCTGTCGATAACGGCGACCTCAAACGTGCTGCTGCGGCGCGCCATGCTGATGACGTTCCTGCCGGTACTGGTCGCGCTGACCGTAACGGCGGCACTGTCGCGAAGTCCGATGGAAATTGGCCTTGCCCTGATGTTTGGCCTGTCGATGCTGTTTTGCCACCACGTCACGAAACGGCTCTACCAGTCCAGCATCAAGCTTCTGTCTTTCCAATCCGAAAAGGACGACCTGATAGCGGAACTGGAAGTCGCGAAATCCATGTCGGACGAGGCGCGACGCCGTGCCGAAGAAGCCAATATGGCCAAGTCCCGCTTCCTTGCCTCCATGTCCCACGAGCTGCGCACGCCACTCAACGCGATTCTGGGCTTTTCGGAGGTCATGGCATCGGAAGTGCTGGGGCCACTCAACAATCCGCTCTATAAAGAGTATTCCGGCGATATTCACCGGTCCGGCCAGCACCTGCTTGATCTCATCAACGAAATTCTAGACCTCTCCCGCATCGAAGCCGGTCGTTACGATCTGCATGAAGAGGCCATAGCACTTCTGGAGATTGCCGATGACTGCGTCGGCATGATCCAGCTCCGGGCGCGGGCAAAGAACATCCGCATTTCGCAACAGTTCGAAGGTAGCCTGCCGCATGTCTGGGCGGACGAGAAATCCATCCGTCAGGTCATCCTCAACCTCCTGTCCAATGCCGTCAAATTCACCTCCCAAGGGGGCGAGATCACCATCAAGGCAGGCTGGACGGCGGGCGGCGGACAATATGTCTCGATCAAGGACAATGGCCCC
Organism: Rhizobium sp. Leaf262; assembly: GCF_001422245.1. GTDB lineage: Bacteria > Pseudomonadota > Alphaproteobacteria > Rhizobiales > Rhizobiaceae > Agrobacterium. The sequence goes on along the minus strand of NZ_LMMM01000004.1, from coordinate 136,012 downwards.
GGCATTCCCGAAGAGGAAATTCCGGTGGTGCTTTCTGCCTTCGGTCAGGGGTCGATTGCCATCAAAAGCGCCGAACAGGGCACCGGCCTCGGCCTGCCCATCGTACAGGCCATTCTGGCCAAGCATGACGGCCAGTTCATGCTGAAGTCGCGCCTGCGTGAGGGGACCGAGGTCATCGCCATCCTGCCTGCCAAGCGCGTTCTGCAAAGCATCCCGGCCGTCGAGGACGTGCCGGTGGTACAACCGCGCAAGCGGTCCTTCGCCTGAACGTTTCCTTTTTGGCTGGAAACCTTGTGGATTAAATCAGAACCACCGGCAAGAAGAGCGTGCTGACCAGCGAGTACAGCACGAAGCCGCCATTGGCCATGAGCAGGCAGAACACGGCAAAAGAGCCGAGGTCCTTGGCGTTGCGGGCGGCGGAGGAAAACTCCGGAGACACCCTGTCCACGATTTCTTCGATAGCTGTGTTCAGCGCTTCCACGGAAAACAGCAACAGCATCAGCACGATAAAAATGAGATAGTGGGCCAACGGCGCGCCGACGACGCCCATGAGGGCCAGCCCCGCGCCAAGCGCAAGAACCTCGTGGCGAAACGCCGCCTCTTTCCACAGCCGTGATAGGCCTTGCGCCGAGTAGCGGGCGGCTGCAAAAAGGTGCTTGAATCCGGTCTCCTTGCGAAAGACCGGTTCTGTTGGCGGCATGCCGTTGGTGTTGTCCATGATGCTCTCAGTGGTCTGTGCGAGTATCGACACCCGCTGCAGCGAAGGTCGCCATGCCGGAATGGCAGGCAGCGGCGGCTTTGACGATGCCTGCTGCGAGTGCCGCACCAGTGCCCTCGCCCAGGCGCATGCCCAGTGCCAGAAGCGGCGTCTTTCCCAGCTTTTCGACGGCGGCCAGATGTCCGGGCTCGCCCGAGACGTGGCCGATGAGGCAATGATCGAGCGCTGCGGGATTGGCCGCCTTGAGAAGCGCGGCGGCGGCAGTTGCCACGTAGCCGTCGATCAGCACGGGAATCTTCTCCACGCGTGCAGCCAGAATGGCACCAGCCATTGCTGCAATTTCGCGGCCACCCAGACGTCGCATGATTTCCAGCGGATCGGACAGATGTTCCTTGTGAAACTCGACGGCGGCTTTGACGGCAGCGATCTTACGCGCCATCACATCACCTTCCGAACCCGTGCCGGGGCCGGTCCACTCTTCCGCCGTGCCGCCATAAAGAGCGAGGTTGATGGCCGCCGCAACGGTGGTGTTGCCGATACCCATCTCTCCCACGCAAAGAAGGTCGGTTCCGCCCGCAATCGCTTCCATGCCGAAGGCCATGGTGGCGGCGCAATCACGCTCGGAAAGCGCATCCTCGCAGGTGATGTCGCCGGTGGGGTAGTCCAGCGCCAGATCGAATATCTTCAGTCCCAGATCATGCGTGACGCAAATCTGGTTGATGGCGGCGCCGCCGGCAGCGAAGTTTTCCACCATCTGCTGGGTGACGGAAGATGGGTAAGGCGTCACGCCATTGCGTGTCACACCGTGGTTACCGGCAAAAATCGCGACCAGCGGGCGGTTGACAGCAGGCGCACGACCCGACCATGCCGCCAGCCACATGGCGATTTCTTCCAGACGACCGAGGGAACCGGCCGGTTTCGTCAGTTGCGCATTGCGCTCTTTGGCAGCCACCAGCGCGTAGGTATCAGGCCCCGGAAGGTCGCGCAGCAGGGTGCGAAAATCATCGAAAGGCAATCCGCTCATGCTCATGGTATCGGTCTCTCTGGTCACGCCGGGCGCTTGTGTTTTCCGGCAAATCGGTCTTTTCTGCGCCTCTCATAATCGGGGATGCGCAGAGGGACAACCTCAAATGCGACAGGCGCGTGCTGAACACAAGGAGAGGCCTTTGGCTGTGGGAAATTTTATGACGGATATGATGCGCTCGCTGAGTTTTCTCAGCCGCATTCCCGTCAACGATATTTTCTTCGAAGATGACCAGCGTCCGCTTGGCCAGATGGTACGTGCCTTTCCCGTGGCGGGGGTGCTGATCGCCCTGCCCCCGGCATGTCTGGCGGCTGTTTTCGTGTGGGTGGAGGCAGACCCGCTACTGTTGGCCGCCATCGTTCTTGCCGCCGCGACCATGATGACCGGCGCGTTGCACGAAGACGGACTTGCCGACACCGCAGACGGATTGGGCGGTGGCAGCACGAGGGAACGCGCACTTGATATCATGAAGGACAGCCGCATCGGCACCTATGGCGCAATCGCGCTCGTTCTTTCCTTTCTCATCCGAACCACGGCAATTGCGTCTCTGGCGCGTGACCTTTCTCCCTTCGGCATTGCGGCCTGCCTCGTTGCCACCGCCTGCTTCAGCCGTGGCCTGATGGTGTGGCATTGGCAGGCCCTGCCAGCCGCCAGAGACGGCGGTGTCGCGGCTATGGCTGGCCAGCCGGGAGAGCGCGACCGCCAGGGTGCCATCGTCTACGGCCTGGCCATCGCCATCTTGCTTTGTCTGCCGTTCTTCTCGCCCCTGATTCTGGTGACCGCATTTGCCGCTCTCTTCGGCGTCACGCATCTCTTCAACCGCCTCTGCCTTCGCAGGATCGAAGGGCATAGCGGCGACACGATCGGCGCAACCCAGCAGATCACAGAGATCGTGATGCTCGCCGCACTTGCGCTCATTGCGTGAAATGCAGATATGGAAATGATGGAATCACCTTGCATCAATATCTGCACGCTCGACCCGCTGGATGGCCTGTGCACAGGCTGTCATCGCAGCATCGAGGAAATCATGAGCTGGACGCGCTACACAGCGGGCGAGCGCGGCATCATCATGGCGGATCTTGCCCACCGCGCCGCGACGCGCAACCAGACCCCTCAGGAGACGGCGACCATATGAACAGGCTGACCTTCGTTTTCCTCGTGCTGGGCATCGGCCTTGCATTGCTGATCATCAACCATGACAGCGGCCAGACCTTCGGCATCAACAACGAGCAATTCGGAGAGGTGATCTATCTGCTACCCATCGCTGGGCTGCTATCGGTCGGTATTCTGGCTGGAAATCGCGGTGGACTGCCAACAGCGTTACGCCAGCTCGCCATATGGCTCGTCATCATTCTCGGTCTCGTCGCGGTCTATGTTTACCGGTACGATTTTCAACGTTTCGGAGACAGGCTGCTGGCCGGGCTGATACCGGGACGCGCCGTGGTGGCGACCACGATGACCGGGGAACAGGAAGTCATTCTCAACAAAACCATGAGCGGCCATTTCGAAACCAACGCGCAGGTCGATGGATCCACGATACACATGCTGGTCGACACCGGTGCAAGCTCCGTGGTTCTGTCACATAGCGACGCGCAAGCCGCCGGTATCAATGTCGATGATCTCGCCTACACCGTCACGGTCATGACGGCCAATGGACGCACATCAGCCGCGCCGGTACGCCTGTCGGAAATCGCCATCGGTCCCATCGTTCGCCGTAACGTTTCGGCGCTGGTCGCTCAGAACGGTCAGCTTGACCAAAGCCTGCTGGGCATGACCTTCCTGTCTACGCTCGGTTCGCTGCAAATGCAGACGGATGAGTTAAGGCTGCGGGACCGCTAGAACGTTTCCTGTCGAGTGCAAACGCTCTAAAAGAAGTTCACCGTCAAATCTGGCTGAACTGCTTGGCGCGTGGACCGGAAAGAATGACCTCCCATGCAGCCTTGTTCTCGAACTTCTGCCGAGCAAGGAATGTGTAGCCGGTGCGATCCCACGACTTGATCGTGCTGGTCATGTTGTCAAGAACATAGTCTGCGTCGGCAAGGCGAACCATCAGGACTGCGTGGTTGTTGCCGCTGCGATCCAGCACCACGGATACGGCCATCTTGTTGGCCGGAAAACCCGCGTCAAGAAGCGCCTTGGTCTTTGCCACCGCATAGTCCTCGCAGTCGCCGCGACCGTCCTTCGGCAAGGCCCAGTAGTTGCTGCGCCCATAGACCACCGTGTCTTCGGCGGGCCTGATGGCGGCATTGACCTGGCGATTGACTTTGGTCAGCAACACGAGAGCATCGCTGTCGCTCATCTTTACGCCTGCCTTGGTGGTGCACAGCCAGCTGTAGCGCTGACACGCGGAGGAAAACCCTTCCGGGGCGGCAATGGCACGGGTGGCCTGCAACTGCCCGGCAAAAGCAGACGTACCACACGCCACCGCGCTCAAAAGAGCGAAGCCCAATACAGAAATCTTCATAAGATGCCAGTCCCTTCGAGATAGCCTGGTGATCATGGAGCGGCGAAACACCGCTCGACTCACGCAGTAAAACTAAGGCATTCACACTGAAGGTGACCCGACGCCACGTCGTACTCGAACAAAAACACCTTTAAAACGCGCCTAAGCCCACCTCATGGCATGATTAGCCTAAAATTTCAAAAAAAAATTAACGTAGCCCCTTTTGATGCGTGCCGAATCGGGAAATTCCACGTCTGAAACAAACGTTCCTTTGAGTTTCAGCGCTACACATCAACACCCAAAAACACACGAAAATTAGAATATATTTCCGCGGTATGCGTAATCACTTCGAGTAAAAATGCAAATATCATAATCAATTATAGCTATAGTCAAGGTGTTAGTACGAAATAATCACAGTATACCATCATATTGTGGATAATTTTTTCCTAAGATAGCCTCCAGAATGCGGTGATGAACTGCCAATAAATGGAGGAATCCCATGAGCAGTAAGATAACAACTGTGTTCTCGTGTATTGCAATCTTGCTGTCCAGTACGACACTGGTATCGGCACAAACGCGCCCACAACGATGCGACCGGGTCACACCCGGAACTCTCGAAGCAGCGCTCTGCAGACCAACAGCTACCATTCCCTCGGCACTGAGCAGCCAAGGCGACAGCGATGGCAATCGCGGAAATTCCGGCAGCAACAATCCAGGTGGTGGCAACCCCGGCGGCGGTAATCCCGGCGGCGGTAATCCTGGCGGCGGTAATCCTGGCGGTGGCGGCCATCACGGAGGCGGTGGCCATCATGGCGGTGGCGGTAACCACGGCGGTGGCGGGCACCATGGCGGCGGTGGCAACCATGGCGGCGGCGGTAACCATGGCGGCGGCGGTAACCACGGCGGCGGCGGTAACCATGGCGGCGGCGGTAACCATGGCGGCGGCGGTAACCATGGCGGCGGTGGCAACCACGGCGGCGGCGGTAACCATGGCGGCGGTGGCAACCACGGCGGTGGCGGTAACCATGGCGGCGGTGGCAACCACGGCGGTGGCTGGGGTGGTCACGGCGGTGGTGGCGAACATGGCGGCTGGGGCGGCGGCAACGGCAACGGTGGCGGCAACGGCAATGGAGGTGGCAATGGTAACCAAGGCGACGGTCACGGTGGTGGCCATGGGGGCGGTCACGGCGATGGCGGCAATCATGGAGGTCAAGGCGGTGGACACGGTGGTGGTCACGGCGGCGGCAACGGTGACGGCGGTCACGGCGGTGGACATGGCGGTGGCCACGGTGGTGGTCATGGCGGTGGCCACGGCGATGGCGGCCATGGTAGCAGCGGCAACGGAACCGGCAATGGTAACGGTGAAGGGAACGGCAATGGTGCCGGTAACGGCAACGCCACCTGACATTGCGTAAGCGCTTCGGCGGTGGACGTATTGTCAGTGCCAGAACTTGAAATCGAGCGGGCCGCAACCAGCGGCCCGCTTTTTACTGGAATTCGAAGATTTGTCGGAAGACGCCCGGCGCAATCAGCGACAGGGGGTTGATCGTCAGGCGCGGCGTATCCGTCTGGCCGGTCAGCTTGAAGGTTATGCCGAGCAGTCCTCGGTCTCTTCCATTGCCAAGGAAGATGCCGATGAAGGGCAGTTCGCCGAACAGGCGGTTAAGCCCATAAGCCGGCATGAACGTGCCCGTCATGTCCATATTGCCATTCTGGTCCTTGACGATGCCCTGGAAGGTCGCTCCGATCTGCTCACCCCGGATCACGCCGTTTTCAAGCGCCAGCGTACCGTTCACATAGACCACGCGGGCAAAGCCACGCTGGAATTTTTCCGAACTCACGTCGATGTTGCGGCGAACGGCGGTGTTGAGGCTGCGGCCATCCTGCCCTGTCGGCGTCGCGACGATATCCTGAAGTTTGGCTTCGTTGAGAACGGCGAAGTTACGCAGATCGAGCGAACCGCTCCAATCGTTGCCATTGGCCGTCGTCAGGGCAAGATTCAGCAGACCGCCGCGCACGCGCGAATAGAGATTGGTGAAACGGGCAAATGATCCTGCATCGCTGCTGGTCAGATTGATGGTGCCGCCTTCGCCACGGTTCGTTGTCTGGGCGACCAGTGCCTGTCCCCGACTGGTGACGGCCTTCAGATCGATCCTGCGCAGTTTTCCATCACGCAGATTGACTTCTGCGTTGACGTTACTCATCACCTCGTCATTGAAGCCGTAGACCTTGTCGAGTTGCACCTTGACGGTGAAGGCGCCGAAATCACCGTCGCCCGAAGCTGCGCCTCCGTTCTTTGCGGATGAACTGCGCAGCCTTGCGATCAGCGGACGCAGGTCGGCGGATTTGCCGCTGGCGTTCACCGTGTAATTCTTGCGCGACGATGAAATGCTCACGGCAAGATCATCCTGCGGCGACAGCTGGAAGCGTGAGAAGTTTGCCGCCGTCAGTCCCGATTTGTCGAATGTCAGGTCGCCTTGCGCTCCGAAACCGTCTCCCTTGAGCGAAAAATTATCGACGCTGGTGCGACCGTCCACCGTTTGCATGACGAATGACGCGCCAGCCGGAATGCCCGTACCCTTTGTCCAACCGATGCCGGGCAGCACGATCGAGGCGTTGGACAGGTCGAGCTTTACCGCCTGACGGTTGGGATCGGACGCATTGATTTCCAACAGCGTCGTGCCGCCGAGAAGCTTGCTGAGTTCGGGCGCAAGCCTTGCGACCTGCCCGGGCTCGATGGTCGCCTTGAGGAGCATCTGGCGCGCAACCGTGCTTGTCTTGCGTGTCGGCTGAACGAGATCGATATCCATGGCGACGTCGTCGATGCGCGCCTTGCCTTTCAGGCGTAAGGCATCATTGTCGATGGTCAGCGGTCCATTGACCGCCGAGACGTTGCGACCGGAAAAGGGTCGTGTCAGCGAAACATCGTCAAGATCGAGCCGTGCGCTCCACACCGGCGGTGGCGGACTTTGACTGTTCAACAGGCCGATACGCAGCTTGGCATTGGCCTTGACCTGACCTGCAAAATCGCCTGGCTTGAACTCCGTGTCCTTCAGCGCATTGATCGGCTGGAATGTCGCAAGCTCCGCCACGGCATCGGCGGAACCGGTAACGTTGAGGTCGAGATCCGCCATCAACGGCTTGTCATAGACCGAATGGATCGCAAACGTGCTGTTTTCGAGCGACAATGTTCGGTTGGACGGGAAGAACGACGTCGCCTTGATGATATCGACATCGATCTTTTCGCCCACAAGTTCGAAATGCGCCGACGCATCTCGCAAGGGCGGTATGTCGCCCGCTATGTTGAGCCGCGTATTGTCGACATCGAACCTGATCTGCAACTCGCTGTCGCCAAGCTCCAGCGGGCAACCGGGACCGCACATCCTGCCCTGCGGGATGAAGACGGAAATGGAGCCGTTTCTGACAGTGCCGCCAAAGAGGTTGGAAACAACCCATGGCCGCGCCTTTCTCGCCATCCAGAATGGCCACAGCTGCTTGACGGCGGTCGCCTCCATCTTGGCGATCTGTCCGCCGAAACTGATTTCAGGCGAGCCTTTATCCGCGAAATGAACCTTGAGCGATCCTGCCATATCGCCAAGCGAACTCTTGACGTACAGGGCCGGAACATCGAGCCTGCGGGTGGACTTGTCGAAGGTACCATCCGCAGTCAGGTCGAAGGTGACGGGTGGCTCACCACCCGCTTCGGCCAGCGCAGTGGCCTGCTCCATACGCATCGCCAGATCGTAACCGATGGCGCTGTCCTTGATTTCGCCCCGCAGTGGGAGAACGGTCTGGCCAAGCGTCAGTTGGGAATTTTCGAGCGCGATGACCCGTTTGTCGAAATCGTAGTGGGCATTGATCACGCCACTCGAAACCGGCTGCGCGTCGCCGCCGATATAAAGCTTGCCGTCACCGATCCCGACAGAGACCGAGAGTGACGGTTCCGCCTCGCCATGATCGCGATTACCGATGATGTTGATACCGGCCTTGACGTTCAGCCCCTGGTGCATGAGCCCTTCCGGGTCATGCTCCTCAAGAAGCGGCCCAATATCGAAACCATCGAGCCGTGCGCTGAAATTGCCGATGAGGCCTTGCGAGCCTCGGGCGGCCAGCGACAGTGTCGCGACTTCGCCGTTGAAGGCGACGTTGCCATCAAGCGAGTAACCGCCCTCACCGTCAGGCACCAGCGACAGTTCCTGCAACGAAATGATGCGCGGCTCACCATTCCCGCGCGGCGGCAACCGCACGGCAATGTCGGAAAGATCGATTTCCTCCGTGCCGCTGGCTTCGAAAGCCAGCGCAAAACGATCCAGTTCTGCAAAGGCCAGATTGAGATAGGCCGGAACGTCGCCGACCCGCAGACTGGAGAAGTCGATTCCCTGCCCCTTCGGCAGAAGTGCGGTGTCCAGCTCCATGCCGGTCGCTTCAAGACTTTGAACCGAAACCCGCCCACCCAGCAGCGCCAGCGGGTTCAGCGCCATGCCGATGGCACGGGCGCGGCTGACATGCTGGCCGCTTCCCTTCTCGATGATGTCCACATCCTGCGCCACCAGCGCAAGATGAAAACCGGAGGCAAAACGCACCGATGTCGAGCCGATCCGCGCCTCGTAGCGGGAGCCCAAAGAACGCTCCAGCGCCTGCTTGGCCTGGGTCGACAAGGTACTGTCGATGGAGCCCGTTTCGACCGAAAGAATGATGCCGCCGATGGAAATGAAGGCGAGAACGACCAGTGCCGCAAAGACCTTGAACAATGATCGCATCATCGACCGAGGACGCGGACAATGGACGATGATGGGGTCTTCTATCTGGGCAGAGGGCATCGCATGCAGCGGCGTGATATCGCGCTTGCTGAAGCTGACCTTTTCGCCACGAATTTCCGCCATCCGCCTGTGCTTGCTCCCGGAATTGCCACGGCCCTGAAAATACCATCAGGACCTGTTCGGAGTGACGGTTCAACCAACCACACCGTCTGACTCGCCACAAGACTGGACGAAGCTCTTATTCGGTATATATCGAATAGTGGCCCATTTACTCAAAAATTCGGCGAAAGAAAGGTCACCCATGTCAGAACTGAAAATCGGCGGTACCGCACCGGATTTTACCCTGCCCCGAAACGGCTCCGGCGACATCAACCTCGCAAGCCTGCAGGGCAAGGCAGTCGTGCTCTATTTCTACCCGAAGGACGACACATCCGGCTGCACGGCGCAGGCCATCGACTTCAGTGCCATGGGCGCAGATTTCCAAGCGGCCAACGCCGTGGTCATCGGTATCTCACCCGATTCGGTAAAGAGCCACGACAAGTTTGCCGCCAAGCACGCCCTGACCGTCATGCTGGCATCTGACGAAGAGCGGAACGTGCTGGAAACCTATGGCGTTTGGAAAGAAAAGAGCATGTATGGCAAGAAATACATGGGTGTGGAACGCACCACCTATCTCGTGGCGCCGGACGGAAAAATCGCCAAAATCTGGAACAAGGTAAAGGTTCCCGGCCACGCACAGGCCGTGCTGGATGCAATCAAGGCACTCTGAAATATTGCTCTGTGGTAGAGCCGACCCCAGAAAGTCAAAACTTCGTTAACCTTAACAAATTACTATCCAGCCGAACGCGGTTTTGGCTGGAGGTGGATTTTGACGGAAGCGGGTAGAAACCTGGCCTTTGGCAAAAAGCGCCAGCAGCACGTCCTCATTCTGGCCAGTGGCGACAAGGTTCGCCACATCACAATCCGCCCTTGGCTGGCTGCAACCGCCTTCTGCCTCGCAGGTCTCTTGAGCGTCGGCTACATTGGCTCGACCGCCTATCTCATCCTGCGGGATGATCTCGTGGGCGCAACCATCGCCCGCCAGTCTCGCATCCAGCGCGAATACGAAGACAGGATAGCAGCGCTTCGTGCGCAGGTAGATCGCGTCACATCCAAGCAGTTGCTGGACCAGCAGGTGGTTGAGCGCAAAGTCGAAACGCTTTTGGAGCGCCAGAGCGCCCTCACCTCCCGCCATGGCCGCATGACGGAACTGCTGGATCGCGCCGAAAAATCAGGCCTGTCCGAAACCCCGGTCGAAAGCCGCCCCGTCAACGCTTATTCCGCCGACAAGAGGGCAAGCCTTTCGGGCGCTTCCAGCGCCATCGAGCACCTGATGACACCCAGCTCACCTGCTACCGCGCTCAAGGGCAGCCTGGGATATGGCGCAACCAGCGACAAAGTTTCGGAACGTAGCCTTGCGCGAATGGTGGCCTCTCTGAGCAAGGTCGAAAACGAACAGTTGAGCCGAATCGCTTCCCTGACCATTGGCGCTGCAAACAAGGCCGATGCGATGGCGGGAATCATTCGCAGAACCGGCATCAAGATCGACGACAAGCAGGAAGACGCCATTGGCGGTCCGTTCCTCGAGCCGATGACGGATGGCACGGAAAGCTTCGAAACGTCGCTTAGCAATCTCGACAATGCGCTCAACCGTCTGGAGAGCGTTCGCGGCGCGGCTGTTACCCTGCCCTTCGGCAACCCGGCACCCGGGCGTGACATCTCCAGCCGATTCGGAAACCGTATGGACCCGTTTCTCGGACGTCTGGCCTTGCATGCCGGAGTTGATTTCGTGGCGGAAACCGGATCGGATATCCACACGACAGGTGCTGGAACGGTCACAAGTGCCGGTTTTTCAGGTGGTTACGGCAATATGGTCGAGATCGACCACGGCAAAGGCATCACCACCCGCTACGGTCATATGTCGCAAATTCTGGTCAAGGAAGGCGACAAGGTGGCCTTGGGCGATGTCATCGGCAAGGCTGGCAGCACCGGACGCTCTACAGGTCCGCACGTCCATTATGAAGTACGCCTGAATGACAATCCTGTCGATCCGATGCGCTTTCTCGTGGCCGGAACCGAACTGAAGACATACTTGCAGTAATAAGAGCTTTCGTTACCCCTGACTGCTGGTCTTATGGCCAATAAAGCGCTTACGCAGGCATAAAGCCGTGCCATTTTGGGATAAATCCCTGTTTCCTTGACTTTACAGCAATTTCGGCCTATCTCGCCGCTACGGTCTGCGGCGTCGCCGCTGTGACAGCTAAGTGTTCTTTTCGAACCAACACGGAAACAGTTTTTCCTTTGACAACATTCTCTGATCTTGGCCTGAGCCAAAAAGTTCTTTCCGCTATTGAAAGTGCCGGCTATTCCACGCCGACGCCTATTCAAGAAGGTGCGATTCCACCAGCGCTGGAGCGACGCGACATTTGCGGCATCGCGCAGACGGGCACCGGCAAGACGGCATCCTTCGTGCTGCCGATGCTGACACTTCTGGAAAAAGGCCGTGCGCGCGCAAGAATGCCGCGAACCCTCATTCTGGAGCCGACCCGCGAACTCGCCGCACAGGTGGCCGAGAACTTCGAGAAATACGGCAAGAACCACAAGCTCAACGTTGCCCTGCTCATCGGCGGCGTGTCCTTCGATGAACAGGACCGCAAGCTTGAACGCGGCGCGGATGTTCTCATCTGCACCCCCGGTCGTCTGCTCGACCATTGCGAACGCGGCAAGCTTTTGATGACCGGCGTCGAAATCCTCGTCATCGACGAAGCCGACCGCATGCTCGACATGGGTTTCATCCCGGATATCGAACGTATCGCGAAGATGATCCCCTTTACGCGTCAGACGCTGTTCTTCTCGGCCACCATGCCGCCGGAAATTCAGAAGCTGGCCGACCGCTTCCTGCAGAACCCGGTTCGCATCGAAGTGGCAAAGCCATCGTCCACGGCAAAGACCGTCACGCAGCGCATCGTCGCCACGCATGACAAAGATTATGAGAAGCGCGCGGTCTTGCGTGATCTCATCAATGCCCAGACCGACCTGAAAAACGCGATCATCTTCTGCAATCGCAAGAAGGATGTCGCTGACCTGTTCCGCTCTCTTGAGCGTCATGGTTTCTCAGTTGGCGCGCTGCATGGCGACATGGACCAGAACTCGCGCACCAAGATGCTGGCGGGTTTCAAGGATAACCAGATCACCCTGCTCGTTGCATCGGACGTTGCCGCTCGCGGTCTCGATATTCCCGATGTCAGCCACGTCTTCAATTTCGACGTTCCGATCCATGCGGAAGACTATGTTCACCGCATCGGTCGTACAGGCCGCGCAGGCCGCTCCGGCGCTGCGTTTACACTCGTCAACCGCCGCGACACGAAGTATCTGGACGCCATCGAAAAGCTGATTGGCGAAAAGATCGAATGGCTGAGCGGTGACCTGTCGGAATTGCCTGCGGCAATGGAAAGCTTCTCTTCGGAGCGTCCACGTCGTGGCAAGGAAAAGGAACAACGCGGCCGTGGTCGCGACAGAAATCGTCGCGATGCTGCACCGCAGATCGAAGTCGAAGAAAAAATCACTCAGCCAGCCACTATCATCGATGTTGCTGCAAACGGAGGCGAAAAGGTGAAGGCAGAGCGCAAGCACGAAAAGGCACCTCGCAATTTCGAGCGGAACCACAATACGTCGCCCGCAAATGACGACAATCGCCGCCGCCATTATCGCGACTATGACGATGGCCCGACACCAGTCGGTTTCGGCGACGACATCCCCGCCTTCATGCTGATCGTGGCGAACGCGAAGGCCTGACATGGCCCCCCGCACCGACTTTCCGGGCGTTGGCGCAGGTCTCGTGATTATGCGGGACCGAAAGGTCCTGCTCTACAAGCGGGTGAAACCACCCGAGGCCGGACACTGGAGCATTGTGGGTGGCAAGGTGGACCACATGGAGTCTGCCGCCATAGCCGCGAAACGTGAGGCCGAAGAAGAAACCGGCCTGTCCATCGGCGATGTCGAGTTTCTGTGCATCAGCGAACAAATCCTGCCATTGGATGGCCATCACTGGCTGTCGCTGATTTATACTGCCGGAGACGTGAAGGGTGAGCCAAGCCTGACAGAGCCCGACAAATTGTCGGATCTAGGCTGGTTCGACATCGATGACGCCCCGCAGCCCCTGTCGCTTTTTGCGCAGGACGCCTTCAGGCATTTACGCAAGCAGCGTTTCTGACTGCACCAAATCAGCTAGATTGCTGAAAATACGCTAAAATTCGTCGGGCAGACGCGTTTTCGAAAACATTGCCTCTTTTGTAAACCGTTCCGTGTCGATAAACATCGCAGGACAGGAAGAGGACAACAGCCGCCCGATGTATTTATTTCGCCTGCTCACCATTGTTGCCTGTGCTGGTTTCGCCGGCACGGCAAGCGCCGCAACCATCGGCGTCGTCGCGCCGCAAAACGGTGCTTACGAAATGCTGGGCACGCAAATCCGTCAGGGCGTCAAGATTGCTGCTGCCAAGGCTGGCCTCGATGTCATGGAAATCCACGAAAGCTGCGAAGAAGGCAGCGGTGGCGCGATTGCTGATGGGCTGGTGGCAGCCAAGGTCAGCGTCGTGGTTGGGTTTCTGTGCACGGAAACGCTTCAGGACGCTCTGCCAACTCTCAAGAATTCGGCCATTCCGGCCATCACATTGTCCAGCCGCGCACCAGGTCTTATGGAAGATACGCTGAAACGTGGTTGGCCGCTGTTTCGCCTCGGCCCTTCCGAGGGTGGCGAGTCGCAGGCGGCGACGGACATCATGCTGCGCGACTGGAAAGGGCATTCCTTCGGTCTCATCGATGACGGCACGATATACAGTCGCGAACTGGTGGACCGCATTCGATCCAAGCTGGAGGAGTCCGGTCTGAAGCCAACCTTCACGGATACGATGCGTCCAGCGCAGGAACAGCAGGTGGCTCTCGTCAGGCGTTTGAGCCGAACCGGAATAACCCATGTTTTCATTGCGGCAGAGCGCAATGACGTCTCGATCATCGCGCGCGACGCAGTCGCCGAGAAGGTGGCGATCACTATTCTGTCGGGCGATACGATGCGCGCCGCCAACGCCCCCGTACCGTTGCAGCCCGGCGTCCTTGCCATCACCACACCAGACTACGCAACACTTCCCTTCGCAGCCGAAGCGGTAAAGGAATTGCGTGCAGCCAACATCGAGCCGGAGGGCTACAGCCTGCCTGCCTTTGCCGCCACGCAGATCAGCGCAAAGCTCATCGAACTCGTGGACGCCCAAGACAAACCAGCACCCACATTGATGATCGGCACCGCATTCGACACGGCAATCGGCCAGATCGTCTTCAACGATCGTCACGAGCTGCAAACCAACCCCTATCGGCTGCAAAAATGGGATGGCACGGCCTTCGTACCTGTGGACCGCGCCGAACGCTGACCAGATTGCTGCAGCCCGGCGATTGTTGATGCGGCGCATCAGTGGTAAAGGCGCGCAAAGCCGTTGTTTCAGGAGCCTTGAGCCATGACCCTACCCGTACGGATCGCCCCTTCCATCCTCGCCGCCAATTTCGCCAAACTCGGACAGGAAGTCTCGGATGTGACGGCAGCGGGCGCGGACTGGATTCACCTTGATGTCATGGACGGCCATTTCGTGCCCAACATCTCGTTCGGTCCAGATGTCATCAAGGCACTGCGCCCACACAGCGAGGCTTTCTTCGACTGCCATCTGATGATCGCGCCTGCCGATCCCTATCTTGAAGCCTTCGCCAAGGCCGGTTGCGATGGCATCACGGTTCACGCCGAAGCAGGCCCTCACCTTCACCGCTCGCTGCAAACCATCCGCTCGCTGGGCAAGAAGGTCGGCGTTACGCTCAACCCGGCCACCCCGCTGTCGGTTCTGGAAAACGTGCTTGACGATGTCGACCTCATTCTCATCATGAGCGTCAATCCAGGTTTTGGCGGCCAGAAATTCATCCCCGCCATGCTGGACAAGATCCGCGCCGCCAAGTCGCTGATCGGTGACAGGCCGATAGAGCTCGAAGTCGATGGTGGTATCACCATTGCGACGGCTGGCAGCGCGATTGCCGCCGGTGCCAACGTGCTCGTTGCCGGTTCTGCCATCTTCAAGGGTGACGGCATCGAAGACTACCGCACCATGGTCAATGCCGTGCGCGCTTCGGCAGAACAGGGCCGCAGCTAGGCCACTGCCAATTCAAGCCCTGCCCCCTCGCGACATCGTCTCGACCTCGAATGCGTTGAGATTGCCGGAACACTTTGCTAAAGGGGCAGAAATATTCCTTCCTGAGAGAAAGTCATTGCCATGATCCCTCGTTATTCCCGGCCGGAAATGGTCGCAATCTGGTCGCCGGAAACCAAGTTCCGCATCTGGTTCGAAATCGAGGCACATGCCTGTGATGCTCTCGCCGAAATCGGCGTCATCCCCAAGGATGCAGCCAAGACCATCTGGGAAAAGGGCGGCGCCGCGGAATTCGACGTCGCCCGCATCGATGAGATCGAAGCCGTCACCAAGCATGACGTCATCGCCTTCCTGACCCATCTGGCGGAATTCGTCGGCCCAGACAGCCGCTTCATCCACCAGGGCATGACATCATCGGACGTGCTGGACACAACGCTGAACATCCAGCTTGTGCGCGCCGCCGATCTTTTGATTGCGGATATGGACCGGGTGCTTGCAGCCCTCAAGACCCGCGCTTTCGAACACAAGGACACTGTCCGCATCGGTCGCAGCCACGGCATTCACGCCGAGCCGACGACGATGGGCCTGACCTTCGCTCGCTTCTATGCCGAGATGGATCGTAACCGCGCCCGCCTCGTCGCCGCCCGCGCAGAAATCGCAACCGGTGCCATTTCCGGCGCCGTCGGCACCTTCGCCAATATCGACCCATCCGTCGAAGAACACGTCTGCAAAGCGCTGGGTCTCGCGCCAGAGCCCGTCTCCACGCAGGTCATCCCGCGTGACCGTCACGCGATGTTCTTCGCCACACTCGGCGTCATCGCATCCTCCATCGAAAACGTCGCCATCGAAATCCGTCACATGCAGCGCACGGAAGTTCTGGAAGCCGAAGAGTTCTTCTCTCCGGGCCAGAAGGGCTCGTCCGCCATGCCGCACAAGCGCAACCCCGTGCTGACCGAAAACCTCACCGGCCTTGCGCGTCTTGTGCGCATGTCTGTCGTTCCGGCTATGGAAAATGTTGCTCTCTGGCACGAACGCGATATCAGCCATTCCTCCGTCGAGCGCGCCATCGGCCCCGATACGACGATTACGCTCGATTTCGCACTGAACCGTCTGGCTGGCGTCATCGAAAAGCTGGTGATCTACCCGGACAACATGCTCAAGAATATGAACAAGTTCCGCGGTCTCGTGCACTCCCAGCGCGTTCTGCTGGCGCTGACGCAGGCTGGCGTTTCTCGCGAAGACAGCTACCGTCTGGTGCAGCGCAATGCCATGAAGGTTTGGGAACACGGCGCTGACTTCCTGGAGGAACTGCTCGCCGACGAAGAAGTCCGCGCAGCCCTGCCGGAAGAAACGATCCGCGAAAAGTTCGATCTCGGCTATCACACCAAGCATGTCGACACGATTTTCAATCGTGTGTTCGGTAAGGCTTGACCCTGTTGCCTCCGTCATTCCGGCCTTGAGCCGGAATCCAGCAGCGCCGCGTCTGCGGTGCAAAAGGGTCTTTTGCTGTCAAGGACTTGACCGCACTGGATCCCGGCTCAAGGCCGGGATGACGGAAGCAAAAGGCACCAATGCTTTGTCATCCTCATCACCAATCTGCGGCCATGTCTTGAATAGGGCGGCCGCTACACCGAGATATGCGGCATGAAAGCATCTGAAGCAGATATCCTCATCGTTCCCGGTTACACCAATTCCGGCCCTGAACACTGGCAAAGCCGCTGGCAGGAGAAGCTGTCGACGGCCCGCCGTGTCGAGCAGACCGAGTGGTCGAAACCGGTCAAGGACGACTGGGTGGCAAAGCTGGTCGAAGAGGTGAATGCTTGCACGAAACCCGTCGTGCTGGTCGCGCATTCGCTCGGCGTGCCCACGGTCATCCATGCTTTGCCTCAGATCAAGGACAAGATCGCCGGTGCGATGTTCGTGGCCCCGCCGGATGTCGCCAACCCGGATATCCGGCCCAAGCATCTCATGACGTTCGGTCCCTACCCGCGCGATCCATTGCCCTTTCCCGCCATCACCATCGCCAGCCAGAACGACCCCTTTGGCAGCTATGAACATGCGGGCGATATCGCCAATGCCTGGGGTTCGCTGCTGATTGATGCCGGCATGTCGGGTCATATCAACACCGAGTCGGGACATGGTCCGTGGCCGGAAGGCACGATGGTATTTGCGCAGTTTCTGAGCAAGCTCAAACCACCTGCCGCTTTCGAAAGCTGATTTAGAGGGTTCTTTTTTAGAATTAGCGATAAATAGGGAGGGGGATTTCCTGCACGTCTCTATTAACGACGGATTAATTCTGCGACAATAGTGTGTAAATCGAGCGCGTGTGCGCGATTTTAATCGGTTAGACATATTGGCAGGATCGCGTGAATCAAGATCTTTCGCTAACAGCCGTTATCGACGCCCTGCCTCTACCCGCGTTTCACATCGGGCCGAGCGGTGATATCCTTGAGCGCCCTACCCGTTACACGCTCTGCGCGTCGCAAACGCCGCCGACGCATCTTCTAGACTTCATACACGCCGCCGACCATCCGGCGGTCCGCGTGGCGCTTGGAGAAGACGCGTCATCCCTTGAAGTTCGGTTGAACGGCGACGAGACGATCGAGCGTTACGCGATCCTGTCTCTCGGCGGCGTCAAGGCCAGTATCCGTATTGCTCAATTTACCGATATCAGCGAGCGGCGCGCACGCGCGCAAGACATCGAGCAGCGGGAAAGCCGGTGGAACAACGCCCTCGTCAGCTCTCTCTCCGGCGTCTGGGACCAAAATCTCGTAACCGGCGAAATGTATGGATCCGACACCTGGCGCGCCATCCGGGGTATCACCCCCGATGAAGAGATCGAGGGCGATTTCGATAAATGGGTAGCGCTGCTGCACCCGGATGATCGCGAACACACGCTGCATTGTATCGAGCGGCAGAACTCCGGTGATCCCGCCTATATGACCTTCCAGTATCGGGAGCGCCACAGACAGGGCCACTACATCTGGATCGAATGTCGTGGCGCATGCGTCGAGCGCGACCTTTCCGGCAAGCCGGTGCGGATCGTGGGTACTGATACCGACGTATCAGAGCGCAAGGCGACCGAACACGAGATGGAACGCATCTCGCGGCACCTGAAACTGGCACTGGAAGCTTCGCAGGTCGGCGTGTTCGAAGTAGACTTCGAGGCGGGCATGACCATCTGGGACGACCGGATGTACGAGATTTTCAACATCGACAAGAATACGCCGATCAAGATCGGCGGCTTGTGGGAAAGCCGCATTCACCCGGATGATCTGGAGCGGGTATCCGGCAATGTTTCGAAGAAGATCGAACAGCTTCAGCTTTTTTCCGAAGACTACCGCGCAGTCATGCCCGATGGGTCCGTGCGCTACGTCCGCGCCCGCTCGCTGCCCTTCATCGATATCGACGGCAAGCGCAAGATGATCGGCGTCAACTGGGATGTCACAGCGGATGTGACGCTGCGAAACGAGTTGGAGCGCGCCAAGACCCTAGCGGAAGCACGCAACATCGAGCTCGAAGAAGCCCGCATCAGCATCGAGCACAATGCGCTGCACGACTATCTCACCGATCTGCCCAACCGCCGCTATCTGGACGAGGTCCTGGAACGGCGTAAGCTTTCCAGCGACAAGAACAGCCAGGGCATCGCCATTCTCCATATCGACCTGGACCGCTTCAAACAGATCAACGATACGCTCGGCCACCGCACCGGCGACGTCATGCTGAAACATGTCGCCACACTTCTGTGCAAGGCCCGCAAGAAGAAGGATTTCGTCGCGCGGATCGGCGGTGACGAATTCGTATTCGTCTCGCCATTCAACGGCAATACCCGAAAGATTGCCGCTCTTGCTGACCGCCTGATCAAGGAGTTGCGCCAGCCGGTCCTGCACGAGGGCCATGAATGCCGGTTCGGGGCGAGCATCGGCATTGCCTGCGGCATCGGTGCAGCCGTCGACGACAAGCAGGTACTGCTCAATGCCGACATCGCGCTCTACAACGCCAAGAAGCGCGGTCGTAACCGCTATGAGTTCTTCTCCGCCGATACACAGGACTGGCTCATCAACACCAAGCGCGTGTCGGACGAAATCCTGACTGCGCTGGAGCGTGACGAGTTCATTCCCTACTACCAGTTCCAGTTCGATGCGCGGACGCTCGACATCTCCGGCGTGGAAACGTTGGCGCGCTGGAACCATAGCGCCGAGGGCATACTGACACCCGACAAGTTTCTGGCCATTGCAGAAGATCTCGATGCCGTTTCCACGATCGATGGCATGATCCTGAAGAAAGCAATGGCGGATTTCAAAGCGTGGAAAGCACAGGGCATCGCCATTCCCAAGCTCTCCGTCAACGTGTCAGCGCGGCGTCTGCACGATCCGGCACTAACCGAGACGCTGGACGGGCTGGACATAGAACCAGGCACCCTGTCGTTCGAGCTTCTGGAATCGATTTTCCTCGATGACAGCAACGACATCGCCGTCGACAACATGCGGAGGCTGCGCGCTCTCGGGATCGACATTGAAATAGACGATTTCGGCACGGGCCACGCCTCCATCATCAGCCTTCTGAAGGTGAGCCCACACACGCTGAAAATCGATCGAGAACTGGTTCGCCTCATTCCCAAATCAAACGAGCAGCGCAAATTGCTGAGTTCCATCATCGATATCGGCCATTCGCTCGGCATCAAGGTCGTCGCGGAAGGAGTCGAGACAGCGGAACATATTCATGTGCTGCAGGACATGGGTTGCGACTCGCTGCAGGGTTACGCCCTCTGTCGACCGCTCGCTGCCGATCAGGTCGCGCCCTTCGTTGCGGCACAAGCGTGGAGAACGGCACCTTTCCAGAGCCTAAGACCGGCAAGGAGCGCCGCGGGGGTCGCACTGCTTTCGAAATGAGAAAGTTTTCCGCACATCGTCCGACCGCATCGGTATGCAAGCGCATGATGATCCGCCGTTTGACGATAGACCAGCGATTAATCCACGCCTTTCAGACAAAGTTTATCGTGTTATAAAATCCGCTTTTATTTTGGTCATAATCATAATTTCAGCCGGGTTTTGCTCTATATTATTGGCGTGCTCTTCTCCGGGCCCGTCTCCGGTAAAAGAAAGCTGTTGAAAAGGCTTCATCAGTCGACCACCACCTCGCAGAAGCAACACGCACAGTCCAGAATTGGAGCGAACGCGCTATAGCCTCATTGTGGAATTGCTTCTTTTCCGTTATGGGACCGCTTCAAGACACGAAACGAACGCCGCCCATCCGGCGCCAACCAAGAGATTTGTCAATATGAACCGTCGCCGCCGTATTTACGAAGGCAAGGCCAAGATCCTTTATGAGGGTCCAGAGCCGGGAACTCTCATCCAGTTCTTCAAGGACGACGCAACCGCCTTCAACAAGAAAAAGCACGAAGTCATCGACGGCAAGGGTGTGCTGAACAATCGTATCTGCGAATATGTGTTCACCCACCTTAACAAGATCGGGATCCCCACGCACTTCATCCGCCGCCTCAACATGCGCGAGCAGTTGATCAAGGAAGTGGAGATGATCCCGCTTGAGATCGTCGTGCGCAATGTCGCCGCTGGCTCACTCTCCAAGCGGTTGGGCATCGATGAAGGTGTGGTTCTGCCGCGCTCCATCATCGAGTTCTATTACAAGTCGGATGCGCTCGAAGACCCCATGGTGTCCGAAGAGCACATCACCGCTTTCGGCTGGGCCAACCCTGCCGAACTCGATGACATCATGGCGCTTGCCATTCGCGTCAACGACTTCCTCTCTGGCCTGTTCCTCGGTGTCGGCATTCAGCTGGTCGATTTCAAGATCGAATGCGGCCGCCTTTTCGAAGGCGATATGATGCGCATCGTTCTGGCCGACGAGATTTCCCCGGATAGCTGCCGCCTGTGGGACATCGAGACGCAGGAAAAGATGGACAAGGACCGTTTTCGCCGCGATATGGGTGGACTGCTGGAAGCCTATTCGGAAGTCGCGCGCCGTCTCGGCATCATCAACGAAAATGAACCGATCCGCGGCACCGGCCCGGTTCTGGTCAAGTAAATTCAGGAGAGCAACAGGTGATCAAGGCACGGGTGACTGTTACGCTGAAGAACGGCGTTCTCGATCCGCAGGGTAAGGCAATCGAAGGCGCGCTCGGCAGCCTCGGTTTCGATGGCGTCGGCCAGGTCCGTCAGGGCAAGGTTTTCGATCTGGAACTGAACGCAAGCGACAAGGCGAAAGCCGAAGCCGACCTGAAGGCGATGTGCGAAAAGCTCCTCGCCAACACGGTGATCGAAAACTACTCTATCGCTATCCTCTGATACCAAGGAGCCGCCCCATGAAATCCGCAGTCGTCCAGCTTCCGGGCCTCAATCGCGACCGTGACATGATCGCGGCTTTGACACGGATTTCCGGCAAGGCACCGGTTACCATCTGGCAGACCGAAACCGAAATCCCCGATGTCGATCTCATCGTCATTCCCGGCGGCTTTTCCTATGGCGATTACCTGCGCTGCGGTGCCATTGCCGCGCGCATGCCGGTGATGCAGGCCATTCGCGAAAAGGCCGAACAGGGCGTGAAGGTTCTCGGTGTCTGCAACGGTTTCCAGATTCTGGTGGAAGCAGGCATGTTGCCGGGCGCTCTGATGCGCAACGCATCGCTGAAATTCGTTTGCCGCGAAGTGAAGCTCGAAGTCGTCAACAACGACACCGAATTCACCCGCGCTTACGACAAGGGCCAGATCATCCGCTCGCCCGTTGCCCACCATGACGGCAACTATTTCGTGGAGCCGGAAGAGCTGAAATCCATCGAAGATAACGGCCAGGTCGTGTTCCGTTATGCCGAAGGCACGAACCCGAACGGTTCGCTCAACGATATCGCAGGTGTCATCAACGCCAAGGGCAATGTTCTTGGCATGATGCCGCACCCGGAAAATCTCATTGAAGCCGCGCATGGCGGCAATGATGGCCGCAGCATATTTGCCTCCGCCCTCGGCGTCATCGCAGCGTAAATATTAACAAAGCCGGTTTACACCGGCTTTGTTGTATTTCCCTTTCATGGATTGAAGCGATGAACCGCCTGCCCCTTCGTAAAGCATTGAACATTGCAGGCCTTGGCCTCGTCGCGCTGTCTCTGGCGGCATGCCAATCCGAGAGAAAGCCGGCGGCATCCTCCACATCGCAGGCAGCTCTGCCAACCATGGAGCGCGTTGCGCTGGGCGCCAATGCCTGCTGGTTCAAGTCGGGCGACCCGGCTTTCAAGGCTTATCGCCTTGCGCCAGAACTCAACTCCTTCTCCGGTCGTCCGCGCATTCTTCTGGTGCCGCGCAACAGCCCGGAATCACGCCCCATGCTCGTCGTGCAGGCGGAAGGCAACCCGGCCAAGCTGGACGCCTTCGGCCCCGCCATGAACGAACCCCACGCCGCCCGCATCGCTACCGACGTGAAGCGCTGGGCCAATGGTGGCAAGGGCTGCTCGTAAAAGAAAACCCGCCAGCACCGGTTGGGACTGGCGCGACGGGCTCTGCCGACAATTTTGGGCAAAGGCCGGGGGAACTCGGCCTCACATTGCGGCAGGAAAAGCCACGATGTTCAGAAAGATCGCGGAGGCATAGACCAAAACAGCGACTTGCGCGCTTCCTTCATTGCCTGTTCGCGTGTCACGCCAATATCCAGCAATTGTTCGTCGGACAGTTCCCGAAGCGCCAGCCTCCCAGCCCGCTTGCTCTGCCAGGACACAATCACTTCGATCAACCGTCCGAAAAAACCACGCGCAGCAGGGACCATTTTTGGGTCGAGCATATCGCCGCTATCCCGAAAAATGCGCTCACGCTGATAGCCATCGGGGTAGATTGTATCTATTGTCTGATTGTATTGATCCATCTTGAGCATATTGTACCCGTCACCGCAAAAGCGCCTTTCATCTGGTTGCTTCACTACAGATACAATTGACAGATCAATGAATACAATGCATATATTGTCACCATGACAAATTGGATTCCAGACCTCTCGGCCGGCACAGGCCCGCTCTACATCAAGTTGGCGGACAGCATCGAAACGGCGATTTCCGATGGCACCCTGCCCGCGGGCACAAAGCTGCCGCCGCAGAGAAATCTTGCCTTCGATCTGGGGGTGACAATTGGCACGATCAGCCGTGCCTATGCGCTGATCCATGAGCGTGGGCTCGTCAGCGGTGAAGTCGGTCGCGGCACCTATGTGAATACGAGCGTCACGCCCAGCCCCGCGGCCAAGCTTGAACGCGCAGTCACTTCCTTCGGTGGTACGCGCCCCACTTCCGATACGCCCAATAAACATCGGCTGAACACGACAGCCGCCCCGGATATCGGCCAGAACCTGCTGATCGACGGCCACATCGCCGATATCGTCAGGGAATGCTCGTTGCAGATCACGGACTACGCGCGCGCATTTCCACATGAGTGGACGCAAGCCGGTGTTCGCTGGCTGAGCCAGGGCGACTGGTCACCCATGGCAGACAATATTGTCCCCACGCTCGGCGCTCACGCGGCCATCATGAGTGTCATTACGGCCATGACGTCTCCGGGCGATCGGATCGTCTTCGAGCCCGTCACCTATTCCCAGATCGCCCGCGCCGCCATTCTGGCCGGTCGCCGCGCATCCGTGGTGGAGAGCGACGCGCAGGGGATTATCCCCGAGGATTTCGAGCGGGTCTGCGCCCAGCAGCACCCGAAGATGGTCTTTCTCATGCCAACCGGCCAGAACCCGACCTGCGCCGTGCTGCCGGAGGATCGCCGCCGCGCTATTGCCGATATTGCCCATCGATACAATGTCTGGATCATTGAGGATAATCTCTATGGCGCGCTTGTCAGCAACCAGCCGCCGATGATTGCGCAGTTTGCGCCTGATCTCACCTTCGTTGTCGGCGGCCTGTCGAAATCCGTTTCGGCTGGCGTGCGCGGCGGCTGGGTCGCCTGCCCCTCGAATTTCGCCTCGCGCATCCGCATTTCCCACGCCATGATGACCGGCGGCCTGCCCTTCCTGCTGGCAGAACTCTGCGCTCGCATGGTCAATAGCGGCGATGCGCATGACATCCGCAGGGATGTGACCGCAGAAATCAATGCCCGCGAACAGATCGCCCGCAAAGCCTTTGCCAATATTGAGTTCAATTCGATGCCGGACATTCCATTCCTCTGGCTCAAGCTGCCGGAGCCATGGCTATCGGGCACCTTCCGCAGCGCGGCCATGAAGGAAGGCATTCTCATCGATGACGAGGATGAGTTCAAAGCCGGACGCTCGGAAAAAGTTTTCCACCGCGTCCGCATCAGTTTTTCCGCACCCAGAACCCGCGCGGAGCTTACGGAAGCCTTTGGCATTCTGCGGCAACTGCTGGACAACGGCTCTGCTGGCTATGAAGGCGTGGCGTGATCGCAAGCCGGGTCTGAAAACTGGGATTAAGAGCGATTTTGCCGGGGCGTCAGGACATTTTCCTGTCGCACCGTCCCGTCTCTTGCGGTAAAGAACCGGAAACTCCCGTACCGGCTCGAACCCCGTGAGACCTATGACACTTCCAAATCATATCCAGATCACCCCGGAACTCATTGCATCCCATGGGCTCAAGCCCGATGAATACCAGCGCATCCTCGATCTTATCGGTCGCGAACCAAGCTTTACAGAGCTTGGCATTTTCTCCGCCATGTGGAACGAGCACTGCTCTTACAAATCTTCCAAAAAGTGGCTGAAGACCCTGCCGACCACAGGCCCGCGCGTTGTTCAAGGCCCCGGTGAAAACGCAGGCGTTGTGGATATCGATGATGGCGATGTCGTCGTCTTCAAGATGGAAAGCCACAACCACCCGTCCTATATCGAGCCCTATCAGGGTGCGGCAACCGGCGTCGGCGGCATTTTGCGTGACGTCTTCACCATGGGTGCGCGTCCCATCGCTGCCATGAACGCCCTGCGCTTCGGCGCGCCGGATCACCCGAAGACCCGCCACCTCGTGGCTGGCGTCGTCGCCGGTGTCGGCGGTTACGGCAACTCCTTCGGCGTTCCGACAGTCGGCGGCGAAGTTGAGTTCGATGCACGTTACAACGGCAACATCCTCGTCAACGCCTTCGCAGCCGGGCTTACCAAGTCCGACGCCATCTTCCTGTCCGAAGCCAAGGGCGTTGGCCTGCCAGTCGTTTACCTCGGCGCAAAGACAGGCCGTGATGGCGTTGGTGGCGCGACCATGGCATCTGCCGAATTCGACGAATCCATCGAGGAAAAGCGCCCCACCGTTCAGGTCGGCGACCCCTTCACCGAAAAGTGCCTGCTGGAAGCCTGCCTTGAACTGATGAAGACGGGTGCCGTAATCGCCATTCAGGATATGGGTGCCGCAGGCCTCACCTGCTCCGCCGTCGAAATGGGCGCCAAGGGCGACCTTGGCATCGAACTGAACCTCGATCAGGTTCCGGTTCGCGAAGAGCGCATGACCGCTTACGAAATGATGCTGTCGGAAAGCCAGGAGCGTATGCTCATGGTTCTGGAACCCTCCAAGGAAGATGTCGCCAAGGCGATCTTCGTGAAATGGGGTCTGGATTTCGCCATCGTCGGCAAGACGACCGATGATCTGCGCTTCCGCGTTCTGCACAATGGCGAGGAAGTCGCCAACCTGCCGATCAAGGAACTGGGCGACGAAGCCCCGGAATACGACCGTCCATGGACACCAGCCAAAGTGCCTGCACCGCTGGCAGCAAACGACGTGCCGGACGCAGACATTGCCGATGCTCTGCTGAAGCTGGTCGGTTCCGCCAACAATTCCTCGCGCCGCTGGGTTTACGAGCAGTATGACACGCTGATTCAGGGCAATTCCTTGCAGCTACCGGGCGGTGACGCCGGTGTCGTGCGCGTCGAAGGCCATGACAAGAAGGCCCTCGCCTTCTCCTCCGACGTCACCCCGCGTTACGTCGAAGCAGACGCCTTCGAAGGCGGCAAGCAGGCCGTTGCCGAATGCTGGCGCAACATCACCGCAACCGGCGCTCTTCCGCTGGCCGCGACCGATAATCTCAACTTCGGCAACCCTGAAAAGCCTGAGATCATGAGCCAGCTGGTTCATGCCATCAAGGGCATCGGCGAAGCCTGCCTTGCTCTCGAATTCCCGATCGTTTCCGGCAACGTCTCGCTCTACAACGAGACCAACGGTCAGGCGATCCTGCCGACGCCAACCATTGGCGGCGTTGGCCTGATGGCCGATTGGGGCAAGATGGCGCGCATCCGCTTTGCGGCCAGCGATGAGGTCATTCTTCTCGCAGGCGCACCGGAAGGTCTGGGCAAACATATCGCCCAGTCCGTCTACATGCGCGATGTCCACGGCCGCACCGATGGCCCTGCCCCGCATGTGGATCTGGCCCACGAAAAGAAGACTGGCGATTTCGTCCGCGCCATCATCACCGATGGCCTGACCAGCGCCGTCCACGATTGCTCGTCGGGTGGTCTTGCCCTTGCCGTTGCCGAAATGGCGATGGCATCCGACATTGGAGCGACGGTGAATGCGGTCGAAGGCCACAATCCGGTGCTGACATTCTATGGCGAAGATCAGGGTCGCTATGTGCTGGCCGTCAGCCAGTCCAATCTCGAAACCGTCACCACGCAGGCCGCCAAGGCAGGCGTTTCGCTGGTCGCAATCGGCAAGACCGGAGGCTCCACAGTTAAGCTGGGCAACGCTCGCGCCGTCGAGATTAATGAATTGCGCTCGGCCCATGAATCATGGTTCCCTCAGTTCATGGATGGCGAGTTTCTCGCTGCTGCAGAATAAGAATTGAGGAGTGAACACCATGCCCATGAAGCCTGGCGACATCGAGGACATGATTAAGGCCGGAATTCCCGGCGCGAAGGTAACCATCCGTGATCTCGCCGGTGACGGCGATCACTATGCGGCAGAAGTCGTGGCCGAAGCCTTCAAGGGCAAAAGCCGCGTGCAGCAGCACCAGATGGTCTATGACGCACTGAAGGGCAATATGGGCGGCGTCCTGCACGCCCTCGCCTTGCAGACATCAGCGCCGGAATAATCCGACCGCCTGCATTCAAGATCAAAGGCCTGCGCGAAGCCCTCGCGCAGGCCTTTTATTTATTGTCCAGTTAATCTCCGTCATACCGGCCTTGAGCCGGTATCCAGCCGCCGCGCGTCTGCGCGGCGATAAAGGTCTCTTCGGCCAAATGACTTGGGCTGACTGGATTCCGGCTCAAGGCCGAAATGACGGAGTGAGTGGCAACCTGAATTGCTTTATCGAAACATGTCCGGTGGCTTGTCGGAGCGCAACTCCGCAAAGGATGCCGCAGGCAGTGGCCCAGCCGTCAGCAGCGTAAAATCAAAACCGGATTTGCGATCCGAACCAAGTACATATTGCCGGTGCATGCGCAGGAAATTCGTCTTGTTTTTCCGGTAGCGTTCGGTGGATAGCGAGTGTTTGAAACGGATTGGCACGATCTTCGGCTGGATGGCATCGCCATGCCCGGTCAGCTTTGCCGTGTGGCACTTGTAAAGATGGATGGGATCGGTCAGGCACTGGATGTCGAACCACTTCACATCCGCATGCCGCGCCATCACGCCAATGCTCTGGCGCAGGCGTGATGCGCTGGAAAGCAGGCCGCATTGCAGCGCCGCGCCGCCCAGCGTGACGAAGGAAACAGAGCGCCCATCGAAGGCATCCGGTTTCAGCTCCAGCACCCGGCCAGCGACGGCAAGCGCCAGACTTGCGCCCATGCTGTGGGACACGAACAGAACCTCCTGGGAAGGCTGCTGGAGGGCGAGAAGGACCTTTGCGGCCACCGCCTCGATCCAGTCCCGCGCGATTCGCTCATCGCGCCCCACGGCCAGTGCAAAGCGCCAGTCGGCAAACAGATGCAGCGTATGAAACCGCTCCGAAAATGGCATGACGCCCTTCACGAAGAAAAAATATCCGAGCGGAACGGTGAGAAGACACAAAAACGCTGAAACATCCAAGAGCAAGGGAAGTGCCGCAATGAGCGCAGCACCGGCCACGCCCAGGGCAATCAGCAAAAACGGAAACAGAAAAAACAGCCCAAACCGCCAGGCATGGCGAAAATAGGCCAGTGCACCGCCTTCGCGGATGATCCCCGCCCCCGCCTGGAAACCCAGTGCAATCTGTTTCCAGAGCGATGCGGCGCGAAGCTGCGAGATCAGCGTGTTATGATCGTGGATATAGAGCGCAGTCTGCGTGGCATCGGCACCATGCACCGCTGCGATATCGACCCGGTGCCCCGCCTCCGTCGCCACCACATCGCCCACGGTGAAATCGAGGCCGAAGGTTTTTGCGGATTGCGCAGCACTGCGCTGATACCGGCGATGATGCGCAGCCGCATCCAGCGGATCGAAGCCGGGAAAATAGAAGACGAGTCGCGACGAAACCTTCGCCATCAGAAGCAATCCTTAACCGGCAACCACGAAAGGATCGCTTGATACGTTGAGCGCCGCAGCTATATTATAAATGGTGACATTTTATAGGCAGCCATTAGCATAAGAGGCCCCATTGTCAAAAATAGTTGACCAGCTTATCAGTGGCGTCGTCAAAGGCGCAATGTCGGAAATTCTCAAGAAGACCGGTGTGCGACAGACCAGACGCACCAAGCGCCGCGCAAAGGCCAGCACATCAGTCGCAGGCGGTATTCTAGGCGGCATCCTCGAAGCAGCGCTCGGCAAGAAAACCACTCGTACCACGAGGGCACGTCCAGCCAAGAAACAGGTCAGCAAACGCCGCACTGCCGCTGCCAGAAGCCGCCAGCGTTGAAAGCGCTGGCATTTGCCAGATAACCACTGCGTGAGGTGTGAGAGGTCGATCGAGAGCGGCGAACGCGCTGGATTTCCACTTTAACAAACGCGCAGAAAATACTGGTAAAAAAGAAAAAACCCGCCGAAGCGGGTTTCTTTGGTGCGGTCGAGAAGACTCGAACTTCCACGGGTTGCCCCACAGCGACCTCAACGCTGCGCGTCTACCAATTCCGCCACGACCGCATCGTGGTAGATGCCGACTTGCGCCGACGGAGGTGCATGTAGCAAAAGGATTTTGGGTGCACAAGTGCGTCATGACAGATTTTTGAAATTAAAAATCAGCCGCGTCGATCCTATATGAAAGAAGCCCGCAAATGCCGGGCTTGCAGCCCGGAATTCATTCTGCGAGAAGGCTGTGGAAAGGACTTTTCATGCTGACACGCACCGATATCCAGACAGATATGTTCCCTTCGGAAGGCTCGCCGCCCATACGCTGGCGAATCTCCGATGCTCCGGTGCCTTACGAAGAGGCAAGTGCAGAGATGGAACGCCAGGTCGCAGCCATTGCGGCTGGTGAAGCCGACGAGCTCGTCTGGCTTCTGGAGCACCCTCCTCTCTACACCGCAGGCACCAGCGCCGATGCCAGCGACCTGATCGAGCCCGACCGTTTCCCGGTCTTTGCCACCGGTCGTGGCGGGGAATACACCTATCACGGCCCCGGCCAGCGCGTGGTCTATGTGATGCTGGACCTCAAGCGCCGCAAGCAGGATGTCCGCGCCTATGTGGCCGCGCTGGAAGATGTCATCATCCGCACGCTGGACAAGATGAATGTGCGGGGCGAGCGCCGCGAGGACCGCGTTGGCGTCTGGGTGCGCCGCCCGGAAAAACCGCTTTTGCCCGATGGCACCATGAGCGAAGACAAGATCGCCGCTCTCGGCATACGCCTGCGCAAATGGGTGAGCTTTCACGGCCTGTCGATCAATGTCGATCCCGACCTGTCGCATTTCACCGGCATCGTGCCCTGCGGCATCACACAATATGGCGTGACCAGCCTTGTCGATTTGGGATTGCTGGTTATGATCGACGATGTCGATGTTCTCTTGCGCCAGTCCTTCGAAGAGGTCTTTGGTGCAACGGAAAAAGAAGCTCTTCAGCAAACGGGCTAATGCCCGTCCGCAACCTTCCGTATCGACCGACGTTTCCAAACACACAGACCTGGATATCCTTCCATCCGTCTGTTTTCATCCGATAAACCAGAACAACAGGTGACATCATATGTTCACGACATCAGCCTATGCCTGCGACGATGGCTCTTCCCCGCTGAAACTCGCCTCCATCAAACGGCGCGATCCTGGTCCCCGCGATGTAGAAATCGAAATTGAATTCTGTGGCGTTTGCCACTCCGATATTCACACGGCCCGAGGCGAATGGGCCGGCTCGCTCTATCCATGCGTTCCCGGCCACGAAATCGTCGGTCGCGTTGGCCGCGTCGGCGCCGAAGTCACCAAGTTCAAGGCAGGCGATCGCGTCGGCGTCGGCTGCATCGTGGATAGCTGCCGTGGCTGCGACAGCTGCGCGGAAGGCCTCGAGCAATATTGCGAAAACGGCATGACCGGCACGTACAACTCGCCCGATAAGGCCATGGGTGGCGGTGCTCACACGCTCGGTGGTTATTCTTCGCATGTGGTCGTTGACGACCGCTATGTGCTGAACATCCCCGAAGGACTGGATGCAGCAGCCGCAGCCCCTCTGCTGTGCGCTGGCATCACCACCTATTCACCGCTCCGCCACTGGAATGCCGGTCCCGGCACCCGCGTCGGCGTGGTCGGCCTCGGCGGTCTCGGCCATATGGCCGTGAAAATCGCCAGCGCCATGGGTGCCACCGTCGTCATGATCACTACCTCTCCCGGCAAGGCGGATGACGCCAAGAAGCTCGGCGCGCACGAAGTCATCGTGTCGAAGGACGCCGAACAGATGAAGAAGGCTGCCTCCAGCCTCGACCTCATCATCGATGCGGTCGCTGCTGACCATGACATCGATTCCTATCTGGCTCTGTTGAAGCGTGATGGCGCACTCGTTCAGGTCGGCGCGCCGGAAAAGCCGCTTTCCGTCCACGCCTTCAGCCTCATCCCGGGCCGCAAGACCTTTGCCGGCTCCATGATCGGCGGCATTGCCGAGACACAGGAGATGCTGGATTTCTGCGCCGAAAAGGGAATCACCGCCGAAATCGAGATGATCGATATGGACCAGATCAACGAAGCCTATGAGCGGATGATCAAGAGCGACGTGCGCTATCGCTTCGTGATCGACATGAACAGCCTGCCCAAACAGGCTGCGTGATTCTGCGGGCCAAACAATGAGGTGAGCCGCGTCTGGTATTTGCACCTGGCGCGGCTTTCTTGATTTTGACTGAATATTGTGTTCGGGCTGTGCACACGTATCAGAATTTCGCGCCTACGTGGCCCGATCAGACAACACGACTCAGGCGATAATAAACCTGGCGACTCTCTCTGCCGTCATCTTCGGGCTCGTCCCGAGCACCTAACCACGCTCCCGCGGGTGCGACGTAACAAACCAAGAGCAGCCCCCCCACACCCAAAAAAGCAAAAACCCGAAGGTCGTCTTTAACCTCCGGGTCTCCAAATTCAAGTTAACCTCTCAGCAACTCTTGTCTCAGCGGCGCGGACCGCGAGCCACGCGTTCGATTTCTTCACGCACCAGACGCTCGACCAGCGTGGGAAGGTTGTCTTCCAGCCAGTCCTGCAACATCGGACGCAGCATATCCTGCGCCATCTGCTCGACCGACGGGCGCTCGACACCGTCGAACAGGTCGGCAAGTTCACCGAAGGACTGTGCAATCTGCGCACCAGCGGCCGCAGAGATGAGATTGAGCGACAAAGCGCTGTCTTCCTGCTTCTTCTCGGGTTCTACAGCAACAGGCTGTTGCGGCGCGATTTCAGGAAGGGGGGATCTTGCCTGCTCCGGCTCCACCGGGCCACGAAGCTCCAGTGTTTCCCAAACCGGCAGGGGACGCTGCGTCATCGCGGGTGCTGATGCTGCGGGCTGTTCATAAGTCGGCACAGGCTGTGGCCTTGCAGGGGCCGGGGCAGCGTTCAGCAGAGGCCGCATATCGGTGGGACGTTGGCTCGGCACGGATCGCTCCTGCTGGAACGTCGGCTGTGGCGCGGGTGCTGCAGGCTGTACAGCCGCCGGTGCGGGCTCGACAAGCCGCTGCGCTGCGAGCCCCTGAGGACCAAGAGATGCATTGCGATCAGCGGCTGCGCGCACACGCGCTGCGACATCCGCCAGCGACATCGTCTTTTCTGCAGTATCCGGCATCGTCATTCCACCCGCTTCCATCAAGCTCGGCTCATGCGCCTGACGCGCGCCGTAACCCTGATTGGCGGCTGGTGGCACATGCGCGGGCGGACTTACGGGCTCGGCTGAGAAAGACTCGCCTGCCTCATCCTCCTCGTCATAGACGGGAGGCAGCTGCGCGGAGAAACCGTCGGCAGAAGTGGGCTCGTTGCTCTCGATAATTCGGCGGATGGACGCCAGAATTTCTTCCATGGATGGTTCGCGCGCGACGCTGGGCTGAGCCATTCTTAATCCCCGATTTACACCTTCATGCCGGAACGAACGCTGTTCGCCACACTCCGAATCACCCTCAGTGTAGGCCACCGTCGCCGATAAATGAATCCACCAGATTGCAGTAAGCTGCT
Organism: Rhizobium sp. Leaf262; assembly: GCF_001422245.1. Classification (GTDB taxonomy): domain Bacteria; phylum Pseudomonadota; class Alphaproteobacteria; order Rhizobiales; family Rhizobiaceae; genus Agrobacterium. The sequence continues at coordinate 103,396 of NZ_LMMM01000004.1, read as the reverse complement.
TGTTACACAGCTTTATTTCACGTCACGCCTCTTCAGAACAAAAATGCCGGACCTGCTAGGCCCGGCATTTTGAAGACCGACTTTACGGCGATTAAGATCAGAAAACGAATTCGCGCGCCTTGGTGAAGCCCGGAACGGGCTTGACCGAAGCGTTGAAGAAACCGGTAGAGGACGTGCCCTTGCCGTCCCGGCGGTAAACAGTTGCCTTGGCCGAATTGCCGTAACCGACAACGGCCACCAGACGCCCGCCATCCCGAAGCTGTTCGAGAAGTGTCGCCGGAACCTCCTCGACGGAGCCATTGATGAAAATCACGTCATAGGGCGCTTCAGCAGCGTAGCCTTGGGCCAACTCGCCATTGACGGTCGCGACATTGTCGTAACCGAGCGTTGAAAGAGCAGCAGTGGCAACGGCACTCAATTCTTCATCGGACTCGAGGGAAACCACAGAACCCGCCAGTTGGGACAGAATGGCCGAGACGTAGCCGCTGCCGCTGCCGATTTCCAGTACGACATCAGTCTTGTTGATCGCGGCAAGCTGCAGCATTTTCGCCAGCGGCGATGCCTTCATCACATAGCGTGCCGGGCGGCCATCTTTTGCGGGACAGATTTGCAAATCCTCGTCGGCATAGGCGATCTGTTTCACGCCGGCAGGAACGAACGCCTCGCGCGGCACAGCAAGAAATGCCTTCAACACGGAATGCGAGGTCACATCGGTGGTGCGCAACTGGCTGTCCACCATCTTGCCGCGTGCGGTTTCGAAGTCCATCATGTCGTTTTCGCCTCAATACAAGCTGAAGAGCAGCCTGAAATTCCGACTGCCGTTGATACCGTCTTAATTGCCTGCGCCTCTGCTTTCAAGCAGAAGCAGACACACGCGACGTTAAAAAGCGGCATTGTGACTTCCGCGAGCATCAGGCCGCTGCCCCCTATACAAAAGCGCAGCCCCCGGAGGAACTTTTTATCCGCCTAATCATTCATAAAGGACTGGAAACGCTCAACAACATTCGGAGGCCAGCATGCTCGGCACAATTCTCGTCATCCTCCTCATCCTCTTCCTCATCGGCGCTCTGCCAAACTGGGGATACCACAATTACGGATACGGTCTTTCGGGCGGTCTCGGCCTCGTTCTCGTCATCGTGCTGATCCTTGTTTTGCTGGGTCGCATCTGATCCACCCGTGTTATGCCGGATTTAAAGAGCCGCGTTCTTTCAAAAGAAAGGATGCGGCTTTTCCACATAACTTCTTGGCCTTTTTCAAACCTACCCTATTGCGTGGAAAATGGATTCGTTCTAAATCCCCGCCATAGCCCGATCACTCGGGTTCGTGAGGCCTCGTGGCGGAGTGGTGACGCAGAGGACTGCAAATCCTCGTACCCCGGTTCAATTCCGGGCGAGGCCTCCAAAAATTCACCAATTAATTCAATGTGTTACGCGAACAGGCCCTTTTGCAGTCAGGGTTTTGTGTCGCGTCGTGTTGCAGTCTGATTCCCTTGGTTTCCGGGCAGTTCCATTCAAGCGTGGCTAGTCCACGCGACATGAATTGCAACACGTGACATGGTCGAATCCTTCAGTTGTATTCTTTCCACGAAGCCTTCAGTTCACCGTCCATTGCTTGCACCGCTCGTTGCACGAACTTCATATTGGGCTTCCACCTGCGCCAGCATTGATTTCGAAAATACTTACCTGACTTGCTGGCTTCGTCCAGGTCCAGAAGCTTCCAGTCTATCTCTTCAAGCCGGGCCAGAATCGCGTCTATCACTGGCTTTCCTGTTTTGACGTACTTGTGCCGGTAGGGTCCGCTAATTCCATGATATCTGGCGCGCGTTGAGATAGACGCCCAGGTTAACTCCGGAAACTCCGTCATGATCTCCTGGCGAGTGGCCTTACGGTGGTAGAGCCGCCGAAGCCTGCTCAATTCTGACGCTTTCCATTCGTGCCGATCTCGCTTCATCCCGAGTTTTGCACAACGCCGATAGACTGCGACCTTGGTTCGATGAGGTAATTTGACTTGCATCTGCCGATAATCGGGATAACTCACGCGCAGCACTTTGTCCTCTTCATCGGTCCAAAGCTTGTCGCCTTTCAGTGTCCTGCCTGCCCTGAGCATTCGAGCTTTGGTTTGTTGTCCGATGATCTCGCTTCTGCTGATTTGCGTTAGGTTCATCGCTGATCTCCCATCGGAGACATGCAAGACGGACTCGATGACATCACGAAGACCGCAAAAAGTTATCCCCAATATCCCGGCTGCTTTTCCCCATAATTCACACACGCCTTGACAGTTGCATGCAGTCTGGCACGTTGCACTCTTGGGATGTGAAGGAGAGAACAGTGTCTGACGAATTACAAAATGCGAAAGTGCTCTGCGGGAAGTGCCGGTCTTCTGTGCAGGGACCAACCGCGCCGGAGGCCGGTGACATAATCACATGCTCTAATGCAGATTGCGGCAACTCTGACACATATGAAAATGTTCACGCGGAATGCCAGGCTTACTACCAGGATCAGGCTTCTCGTGCGCTCCAGAACCAAATGAAGGGTATGGCCAAGAAGGGTAAGTTCATCACTATGACTTACTCTGGGACAGAGATTCCTCATCGAGATTACAAGTTCGTCCTCGACATTATCTAAGCCGTCTCCTGAACCTCCCGCCAATTGGCGAAAGGTGACTTGTGGACAATCGTCCACAAGTTAAGCCGCCCTCGCAAACCATCCATCGATTACCGTCACCGACAGAACCGAGGCCCTCTACTCGCGAAGAAATCAAAGCCTTCGTCGCAGCGCTGGATGATCACTGGCGCCCCTTGTTCCTCACGCTGATCTTTACGGGGATGCGCTCGTCTGAAGTCCGCGGGTTAAGATGGCAGGACGTGGATCTGAAGCGCGGCGAGGTGTCGGTTCGGCAGCGAGTGGATCGGTGGAAGAAGATCGGCAAGCCGAAATCAAAGGCCGGGATACGCACAATCCCGATCCCGCCAATGGTCATCAACTCTCTGAAAGCTTTGAAACTGAAGCAGGCAAGCATTTCCGAGATTGTGTTTGCTAATCCATCCGGGACCACCAGGACCCACGTCAACCTAGTGAACAGAGGGCTCCAACCGACAATGATTCGAGCTGGCATCTCGATCGATACCGGAAAGGTAAGAGTCAGAGGCAAGCCAATCATGAAAGCCAAGTACACAGGCCTGCATGCGCTTCGACACTTCTATGCCAGTTGGCTCATCAATCGAAAGGAAGATGGCGGCCTGGGCTTGCCCGTGAAAATGGTTCAAGAGCGCATGGGCCATTCATCGATCGTTATGACGATGGACACATACGGACACCTATTCCCAAGGACTGACGATGGGACAGAACTAGCACAAGCAGCGAACGTTTTGCTCAACTGAACGCGACATGGATGCAGCAGGCTTATAAATTCGTCAATGATTTCAGTGCCGGAGATAAGCCTGCAAATCCTTGTACCCCGGTTCAATTCCGGGCGAGGCCTCCAAAGCTTTTCAAGCCGCTCCATCTTCGTTTGATTTCACGCTCTTGCCGGCACTGTAGTGGCAGTTCCAAGTGTTATCCGACGCAAGCACTCCAGCTTAGTTTTGAAGGTAGCGGTCCGATCTTACGTCGCTGGCACAGTGATCAAAAATTGCTTGCCAAGCCAATTTCGTTGCGATTACGTCCTCCCGATTCAACTTTGGGAAGAATTCAAAATGTCTCTCTACGTAAAGGCATGGTTATTTCTCGCAGTTTTCATAACGGCGTTGATAACCTCACCGGGCTGGGGCGATGCAATAGGGCTGGAATTGCCCAATGCGCCCGTCATTATCACGCTTGTATTCACCACGATGCTATTTCTGGTGATCGTCTGCCCGAGATGCCGGGCGCCGCTTTTCAGAACCGACATGAAGTTCTTTTACATTTATCATCCATGGCCGAACAAAACCTGCCCTCAATGCGGGCATGATCACGCCAAAAAGCCGGGTGAATAGCGTCTTGTGCAGGCACTGGAACATCGCGCATGCCTGATAGTTAACACTGCGCAGCAAATGCAACCCATCATGTTTCCCGGGAGATTGCCATGAAACTCACCGTCGGTTTAATGACTGCCTCACTTGCCCTCGGATTGGCGGGATGCACCGCTGGCGGGTTTACGGCCACATCCATTTCGTCCTACAGCCTCGAGCCCATCCCCGGCAGCATCACCTATGGCGGGCAACCACGCACCAAGCTGACGAAATCGCCCATCGGCAGCACATTCACCCACAATTTCCGCCGGTTCGATGACCGGGTGGTCGAGACCTACCAGATCCAGCCTGATCGCTCGTTGAAAATCATCGATCGACGCATCATACGTAACTGGTCGTTCTTCGGTCGAGACGATTGACCCCTATCGACGGAGCTATCGAAGATTGGCGTTGAACTGCAACGCCGAACCTTCTAAACGCCTGTTATCGCGGATATCAGGAACCATCATGCAGACGCCTTGGAAAAAGCCCGTTCTCGTCGCCTTGGAAGAGCCCGGCGTCTATGTCAGCATCGAATCCACCCAGGCCGCCTCCTGGGCTCTGATCGAGGACTGGCCTGAAGAAGACGGCGAGATGCTGGACCGCGCGCTCCTCGTTTTCGCTGCTGTCGATGCGGGCAAAAAAAAGCCTGAAGACGCGCGGCAGGCTTTCATCGAGGCTGCCATTGAAGCTGGCCTCGACATCAAGTCATAGTGACGCAGCGCGATTTTTCGCCTTAAACTGCGCACCTGCCCTCGCTAAGACAGGGCAATCAGAAAGACCGGGATTTCCGTTTCCATGAAGAAGTTCATTTTCATCCTCATTCTCGCTTGCCTCGTGCTGAGCATCATCGGCCACTGGATTTTCGCGCTCGTCGTGGTCTGACATAGCAAGACAGCGCGATAGCCCTGAAATCTTCATAATTCACGACCCTGTCACGGAACCGCGTTAAGATTTGCACGTTCTTCTTCCACGAACATGGAGGGTAAAGCGATGCGTGACGGTCTCAACAGTCTGCTTGAAGTTTCACTGCTTGGTTTTGTGGTTATTACTTGCCTGATGATGGTTAACCCGATCATCTGATATTTATACAGGCATCATCTGAGCTTCGGTTACAAAACCGCAGCATCAAAAATGCGGCCTTCTGGTCGCATTTTGCTTTTAAAGTCCAAGTTTTCTTGGTTCATCTCTTTCGTGTGAAATCACCTCGATACAAGGGTGACACATTACCGCGAATATCCGATAGGGCCTCTTTAGCCAGTTCGCCGGTTCGAAAAAGACCGGCTGCGCGTGGCTTGGAACCGATGGCTCGATCCACAGGGTCAGAGGAAAGGTATAGTGGCGCACATCGCCCGATCCGCGGCAACTCGTTCCATGGCAGGCGCGTTAAGCTCGTTGCTTTTTCCCGCTTTGACTTCTTGCATTCGGCGCTGGGGGCGCTAACGTCAGCAGATAATCCGTTGTGAGTGACCTCAATGTCCGCACCTACCTCCCCCGCATCCATCGTTACCGCTGCCATGCTCGCCATTGGAGACGAGCTTTTGTCCGGACGTACCAAAGACAAGAATATCGGACATCTGGCCGATGTGATGACCATGTCCGGCATCGACCTCAAGGAAGTCCGCATCGTTGCAGACGAAGAGCAGGACATCGTCGAAGCGTTGAATGCGCTGCGGCAGCGTTATGACTATGTCTTTACCTCCGGCGGCATCGGACCCACGCATGATGATATCACCGCGGATGCGGTGTCTGCCGCCTTTGGCTTGCCATGCGAGCACGACGCCGACGCCATGCGGCTTTTAGGCGATATGTACCGGGTGCGCGAAATGGAATTTACCGATGCGCGAAAGCGGATGGCCCGCATGCCGCGCGGTGCCAGGCACATCACCAATCCTGTCTCGGTCGCGCCCGGCTTTATCGTTGAGAATGTCTATGTCATGGCGGGCGTTCCGCAGGTGTTTCAGGCCATGCTCGACAATGTGATTCCGACATTGAAAACCGGGTCCAAGATTTTGTCGCGTGCAGTCCGTTCGCCCTTTGGCGAGGGGGACATCGGCACACTTTTGACTGGCGTGCAGAAATCGCACCCCGAAACCAGCATCGGCTCCTATCCGAAATATGATGGACAGCGTTTCTCCACAGAGATCGTCGTGCGCGCCCGCGACAACGCTGCCCTTGAGGCCGCAGCGCAGGACGTTGTCGCCATGATCGACGCGATCACCCGGGAAAAAGCGGGGCAACCAGCGTAAGCCTGCGCAGTCGGGTTGATCGCTATCAAGGTTTTAAAGAACCATCAGGCGCAGTCTGATGATCTGACCTCCGGCTCTCTTATCGATATCGCTGAGCGATGCCGGACAGGATGAGGAGAATGATCATGGGTTATAAAACAATACTGGCCGTTCTGGACCATGCGGAAAACGCCCATAGGCTGGGCGATTTCACAGCCTTTCTGGCAAAAACCTTTTCGTCGCATGTTGTCGGCCTGCACATGGAAGCCTTCGCGACCGTTCCGCTGGTTGCGCCGATGGAAATGCCAGATCCCGCAACCGTTCAGGCCGTGCAGGATGTCGCGCATCAGGAAACCACCGATGTGGCCGCAATCTTCAACCGAAAAATGGAGCAGGAAGGCATTTCCAGCGAGTGGCGCAGTTTTGTTTCCTCGGTGGGCTACTCGTCCAGCACGGCTATTCAAAGCGTTCGCTGCTCGGATCTGGTCATTGCCCGCCAGACGACATCCTCGTCCATGTCGGATAGCCGCGCCGATCTCGATAATTTTCTCTATGAAAGCGGTCGTCCGATCCTTCTGGTGCCTCATGTCCTTACACAACCCAAGGCCATACAGCGGGTTCTCGTCGCCTGGAATGGCTCACGTGAGGCGACGCGGGCGACATTCGATGCCCTGCCCTTCCTGATAGCGGCTGAATCCGTAGAAATCTTCTCCGTCGGCGCGGACGACGAAGACGACAAGCAATCTGCCGCGCTTGCCGGGTCGGAAATCGCCTCCACCCTCGCACGGCACGGTGTCAACGTGACTGTCACGTCAGCAGAAAAAAGCCACGGATTATCGGCCGAAAAAGCGATCGAGAAACGCCTGTCCGACAACAGCATCGATCTTCTGGTCATGGGCGCCTACGGCCACTCCCGCTGGTGGGAAATGCTGTTCGGGGGTGTTACCCGCACTCTACTGGACAAGATGACGGCGATGACCCTGCTGTCGCGATAACGCTGTCGGATCGAAAGACGCAAATGACAAAACCCGCCAATCACATTGGCGGGTTTTTCAATTTCAGCTTTTCGCTTTTGCTATGCGTGTGTGCAGACTGACAGCATGGTTCCCGCTGCCAGCTGAGAACCCATCAATGCAGGATCTGGCTCAGGAACAGACGCGTGCGCTCGTGCTGCGGGTTGTCGAAGAATTCGGCTGGCGAATTCTGTTCGACGATCTGGCCCTGGTCCATGAAGATCACGCGGTTGGCAACCTGGCGGGCGAAGCCCATTTCGTGGGTGACGCAGATCATGGTCATGCCGTCTTCGGCAAGGCCCACCATCGTATCCAGAACTTCCTTGACCATTTCAGGGTCGAGCGCCGATGTCGGCTCATCGAACAGCATGATCTTCGGCTTCATGCACAGCGAGCGTGCAATCGCCACACGCTGCTGCTGACCGCCGGAAAGCTGACCAGGATATTTGTTCGCCTGCTCGGGGATCTTGACGCGCTTCAAATAGTGCATCGCGATTTCCTCGGCTTCCTTCTTGGGCGTCTTGCGAACCCAGATTGGTGCCAGCGTGCAGTTTTCCAAAATGGTCAGATGCGGGAAGAGGTTGAAGTGCTGGAACACCATGCCGACTTCGCGGCGCACTTCGTCAATCTTCTTCAGGTCGTTGGTGAGTTCGATGCCATCGACCTCGATCTTGCCCGACTGATGCTCTTCCAGGCGGTTGATGCAGCGGATCATCGTGGATTTACCCGATCCCGAAGGACCGGCCACGACGATGCGCTCGCCCTTCATGACCTTGAGGTTGATGTCGCGCAGCACGTGAAAATCGCCGTACCACTTGTTCATGCCGGTGATTTCGATCGCGACGTCGGTCGCAGACACGTCCAGCTTTTTGACTTGGGTTTCTGCCATGATTTTTCCCCTTATTTTTTATGTCCGGTGTCGAGATGCCGTTCCATGAACAGCGAGTAGCGCGACATGCCGAAGCAGAAGATCCAGAATATGAAGCCGGCGAAGATGTAACCGGTCATAGGTGTCACAGGTGTCGACCAGTTGGCATCCGACTGGTTGAGATTGACGATGCCGAGAAGATCGAACATGCCGATGATATAGACCAGCGACGTATCCTTGAACAAGCCGATGAAGGTGTTGACGATGCCGGGAATGACCAGCTTCAACGCCTGCGGCAGAACGATCAGACGTGTCTTCTGCCAGTAGTTCAGGCCCAGCGAATCCGCACCCTCGTACTGACCCTTCGGAATGGCCTGCAAACCGCCGCGAATGACTTCCGCCATATAGGCCGAAGCAAAGAGCGCCACACCCACAAGTGCGCGCAGGAACTTGTCGAAGGTCCAGCCATCTGGCAGGAACAGCGGCAGCATGATGCTGGCGAAGAACAGGATGGTGATCAGCGGAATGCCTCTGATAACCTCGATGAAGGTTGTGCACAGCATCTTGATGACGGGCATGTTCGAGCGACGGCCCAGCGCCAGCAGAATGCCGAACGGCAAGGAGACGACGATCCCGCAAAACGACAGGATCAGCGTTACCATCAATCCGCCCCACAGCGGCGTTTCGACATGCGACAGACCGAAATGACCGCCGACCAGCAGGAAGAACGCCACCACAGGCAGGACGATGAACACCAAAAGCGCGTTCAGACCCTTGAACGGTGCCTTTGGAATAAGCATCGGGATGAGCAGCGCCGTGAAGGCTGCCAGAACCAGAAGCGGGCGCCAGTATTCCGAAGATGGATACCGACCGAACATGAACTGCGCGAACTTCGCATTGACGAAGGCCCAGCATGCGCCGGACTGCCCGTTCGGCAGCGCGCCGCCCTGCTCCTGCGTCAGGCAGGCCGTGCGGTCCGTGCCCGTCCATGTGGCATGGATGAACAGCCACTGCACGAGCGGCGGGATGATGTAGACCAGCAACGCGATCGCCAGCACGGTCAGGACGACGTCTTTCGGCGTGGCGAACAGCTTGGTTCTCAGCCAGTGGGTGATGCCCACCTGGCTGGAAGGAGCGGGCTCCGGCTGAACCATATTGGCGCGGACATAGGAGATTTGATGTGTTGTCATATTATCTCTCCACCAGCGCCATTTTCGCGTTGAACCAGTTCATGATCAGCGCAGTCGTCAGCGACAATGTCAGGTAAACCGCAAGCCAGATGGCCACGACCTCGACGGCCTGCCCTGTCTGGTTGAGGATGGTACCGCCAACCGCAACGAGATCCGAGAAGCCGACGGCCACGGCCAGCGAGGAGTTCTTGGTCAGGTTGAGATACTGGCTCGTCAGCGGCGGGATGATGATGCGCATGGCCTGCGGCACGACGATGAGCCGCGTGATGTTGTTGCCACGCAGACCGAGTGCACTGGCCGCTTCCGTTTGCCCCTTCGCCACAGCCTTGATACCGCCGCGAACGATTTCGGCGATGAAGGACGCGGTATAGAAGGACAGCGACAGATAGAGCGACAAGAATTCAGGCGCGATGACCGATCCGCCGCTAAGGTTGAAGCGGCCGGCAACCGGATAATCGAAGGTCAGCGGAGCGCCGAGCGCAAGAAACGCCAGGACAGGCAGCCCGATGATGATGGCGGTGCCGACGATACCGGTGCGGAAGGGCTGACCCGTACGCATCTGGCGGGCCTTGGCCCATCGATAGACGAAATAGGTGATGACGATGCCGACAAGGAACGCCACCGGAATAAGCCAGGAACCCTCACCCCATACCTGCTTCGGATAGAAGAAGCCACGGTTGTTCAGAACGGTGCCGAGCGGCAGTTGCAGCGAGTCACGCGCCTGCGGCAGAATGGTGATCACGCCCTTGTACCAGAAGAAGATCACCAGCAGTGGCGGGATGTTGCGGAAGATTTCGACATAGGCCTGCGCCAGCTTGGACACCAGCCAGTTATTCGACAACCGCGCGATACCGACGATAAAGCCGATGATGGACGCGGTGATGATACCGAGGAACGCCACCTGCAGCGTGTTCATGATACCGACGACCAGTGCCCGACCGAAGGTGCTGTCGTTGCTGTAGGCGATCAGCGACTGGCCGATATCGAAGCCCGCTCTGCCATTGAGGAAGCCGAAGCCGGACGAGATATTGGCGCGCTGAAGATTATGAACGGTGTTGGATGCAATCATCCAGACAAACAGCACCAAGAGGATGACTGTAACGACTTGATAAAAAATGGATCGCGCTTGCGGATCGTAAATGATGGATGTCGCGCTTTTTGAGCTGGACTCCGGGTGGAGCGCTTTGCCTGCCATCGGCACCTTTCCCTCTGTGTGCTCTTTGCGAGCTTCTTTTACTTCTTCATTGGCATCATTCGGCCAGAGCGTCGTTTTTCGAGCTTCCGGCAGAAAGCCAGTCGGGAGGCAGAGCGTTCGCCCCGCCTCCCGCGTAGAGATACCGTTTCGCTATTAGCGAACTGGCGGAGCGTACTGAAGGCCGCCCTTGTTCCACAAGGCGTTCAGGCCACGCTCGATCTTGAGCGGAGAACCGGCACCGACGTTACGGTCGAAGATTTCGCCGTAGTTGCCGACCTGCTTGACGATGTTGTAGGCCCACTCGTTGGTCAGACCCAGATCCGTGCCGATCTTCGTGCCTTCTTCGGTGCCGAGAAGACGCTTGATGTCAGGATTGGCAGCAGACTTCTGCTCGTCGACGTTCTTCGAGGTAATACCGAGTTCTTCGGCATTGATCATCGCGTAGTGAACCCAGCTCACAACGTCGAACCACTGATCGTCGCCCTGACGAACGGCTGGTCCGAGTGGCTCCTTGGAGATGATTTCAGGCAGAACGACGTTCTCGTCGGGAACCTTCATCTTCAGACGGATAGCATACAGACCGGACTGGTCGGTGGTGTAAACGTCGCAACGGCCGCTGTCATAAGCCGAAGTCGCGTCGGATTCCTTTTCGAAGACGACCGGGTTGTACTGCAGGTTGTTGGTCTTGAAGTAGTCAGCGAGATTGAGTTCGGTCGTCGTGCCCTGCTGAACGCAGATAGCAGCGCCCGAAAGCTCGAGAGCGGACTTGACGTTCAGGCTCTTCTTCACGACGAAGCCCTGACCGTCATAGTAGTTGACCGTGCGGAAGTTGAAGCCGAGCGATGTATCGCGGCTGATCGTCCAGGTCGTGTTACGTGTGAGAACGTCGACTTCACCGGACTGAAGCGCCGGGAAACGGTCCTTGGATGTCAAAGGCACGAACTTCGCCTTGGTCGGATCGCCGAAGACAGCGGAAGCGATGCCACGGCAATAGTCCACGTCGATACCCGACCATTCACCCTTGTCGTCAGGGTTCGAGAAGCCTGGAATACCGGAGCTTACGCCACAGGTCACGAAGCCCTTGGATTTTACGTCTGCAAGCGTGGCGGCAGATGCAGTCGATGCAGCTCCGAAAACTGCTGCGCCAATAGCGGCTGACAGAATTGCCTTTTTCATTTTTCCCAACCTTTGTTTCTTATTCGTCATCAGAAGAAGGCACTCATCTTAACGCGTAAGACCGGCTCCCCCGCTTCACCTCCCGGTGCGCGCATCTATCACAATCGCAATTGCCGTCACGGTCAAGTCTCACCCCAAAGAATTGTGTCCAAAAAACGGAATTTTTCAAAAAGCGACCTTTTTATGGGCAAATGTCCAAATATTACGCGGAAAAAGATGAAAATCTGCTCATCCTGTCAGGCAGGTAGACCGAATTTTTGCGATCCGGCGAAATATTAGCTTTTATGAACGTGTAAAAAGAGGACTTGCGTACAACCGACCGGCTGGATCATGAGCCATGACCTCCGATTTGGCGATATGAAACGATCCGATAACGAAGTCTTGACCACGACGGACTTTAGAGACCATTTTCGCCAGATCGAACAGCGAGAGACAAGACAGCATGAAAAACAAAGACGGTTTCCTCGATGCCGCAGGCGTCAACACGCGGCTGGCCCATCTCGGAAACGATCCGGCAGACTACCACGGCTTCGTCAATCCGCCGATCGTGCGTGGCTCCACCGTTCTGTTTCCCGACGCGCAGACGATGGTGACGGAAAACCAGAAATACACCTATGGCACCCACGGCACCCCCACGACCGACGCGCTTTGCGATTTGGTCAACAGGCTGGAAGGTTCGGCTGGCACCATTCTCGTCTCGTCGGGACTTGCCGCCGTCACCATTCCGTTTCTCGCCTATCTCGGTGCAGGCGATCATGCCCTGATCGTCGATTCGGTCTATTTTCCTACCCGCCGCTTCTGCAACGGCATGCTGAAACAGCTTGGCGTCGAAGTCGAATATTACGATCCCGCCATCGGTGCCGGCATCGAAGCGCTGATCCTTCCCAACACCAAGCTGCTGCACCTCGAAGCTCCCGGCTCCAACACCTTCGAGATGCAGGATGTGGCGCTGATGTCCGCCATCGCCCACCGCCACGATTGCATCGTGACCATGGACAACACCTGGGCAACTCCGCTGTATTTCAACCCCCTGGACCACGGCGTCGATGTTTCCATCCACGCCGCGACAAAATATCCAGCTGGCCATTCCGACGTGTTGATGGGCTTCATTTCCACCAACGAGAAGCATTGGAAGAAGCTGCACGACGCCAACCGCGATCTCGGCCTCTGCGTCACCTCCGACGATGCCTATCAGGTGCTGCGCGGCATGCGCAGCATGGGCGTTCGGCTAGAACATCACCGCAAAAGCGCACTGGAGATTGCGCAATGGCTGGAAGGCCGGGATGATGTCTTACAAGTCCTGCACCCCGCCCTGCCCAGCTTCCCAAGCCACGATCTCTGGAAGCGCGATTTCAAGGGCTCCAGCGGCGTCTTCTCCTTCGTTCTGAAGGCGCAGGAAGGACGCTTCAAGGAACACTCGCACGCCTTCCTCGACGCGCTTTCCATCTTCGGTCTCGGCTTTTCCTGGGGTGGATTTGAATCGCTCGCCGTTCCCGTGTCCCTGCGCGACCGCACCGTCGCCAAAGGCCCGACGGAAGGACCGGTTATCCGTCTGCAGATCGGCCTCGAGAATGTCGAAGACATCAAACGCGATCTGGAAGCAGGATTCGCAGCGTCGGCTGCCATCTGATCAAGACGACCAACGCCACCCTCGGGCCGGTCCCGAGGGTCTGCGGCGGCGCAGTTCTCACGACCTGGTTGGCGTTTCAAGACAAGCGCGCGCAAAAAGCTCGCTACCTTCTAAAGCCCTTCTGCCAGGTACCCGTAAAGCCAATCGAAATCCGCCAGAAACGCCTGCGCCGGTCTCACGGATAAGAGCATGTCCCGGCCTAGCCGTAAGGGACCGCTGGCATGGTAGGCGAACTTGTTGAGCGCCGCACGTTTGCGGGCCTTTTCTATCCGCGGAACGCGATGCGCCTCGAATGCAGCGAGCGTTTCTGACAACGACTGATCCCGCTGGACGAAGGTTGCGAGCTCGAAAGCATCTTCGATGGCCATCGCGGCGCCCTGTGCTGCAAAGGGCATCATGGCGTGCGCGGCATCTCCGATCAGCACCGTATCGCGGCCATTGTGCCAGTTGCCGCTACCGGCCTGAAACAATGGCCAGAAAGTCGGCTTGGCGACGTGTTGCAGCACATTCGCAAATGCCGGGTTCCAGCGTCGAAACTGGCTTATCAGGAAAGCGTGTTGCCTGCCCTGCGCTTCTGCCTTCCAGGTATCGCCGGGATTTGCTCCTGCGGCGATCGCAACAACGTTGAAGCCACCCGTCTCCGCAAGCGGATAAGCCACCAGATGCGCCGATGGACCAAGGAAGGCTGTTACACAGCGGCGGTTCAGAAAATCAGGCACGTTACCGTCAGCAAGACTGAATCGCCAAGCGACATTGCCCGAAAACATTGCGGCAGGGCTACCCGCAATGGCATAGCGGGCGCTGGACCAGACGCCGTCAGCCCCGACGATCAGATCGTATGGCTGAGAAGTTAGCGCCGTCAGAGCCTCTGCGCTCACGGCATCCAGACGTTTGCCGAGATGGAGATGGCACAGCGGATTGTTCCGCACCGCCGCCAAAAGTGCAGCCTGCAACGTGGCCCTGTGCAAGACGCCATAAGGCGCACCCCAGCGTTCCCGTGCCACCTGACGCATGGGCAGCGAGACCAGCCGCTTGAGCGACCTGCCTGATGCGAGGTCGACGGTATCGAGCTCGAGCCATTGCGTTTCGAGTTGCCCGAGGACGCCAAGCGCCCCCAATATGCGGGCGGCATTGGGTGATATCTGAAGGCCCGCGCCGACCTCCTCAAGCTGCTCAGCCTGCTCGAAGATGTCGCAACGCACGCCGTGTCGGGCAAAAGAAAGGGCGGCGGTAAGACCGGCAATGCCGGCACCGATGATCCCAACGGATTTTACGGGCATGGAAAGCCCCAGTCTGAAGGAGGTTTAGGCTGCCTTCACGTGGAAAACGCAGCCAGGCGGGTTGGTCTGGGTTGCCTTCAGCGACGCATCGTAACGATAGAGCGTCGAGCAGTAGGAACAGACCTTTTCGTTGTCGTCACCCATATCGATAAAGATATGCGGATGATCGAAAGGAACGGATGCGCCCGTGCACATGAATTCCTTGACGCCGATTTCGATCACGCGGTGTCCGCCATCGTTCTGGAAGTGGGGAATGGTATGCCCGGCCATGTTCGTCTCCAAATGCCATCGTGTTTGAGCCAATGCTCGCCTTGTCGCGGATATGTAGCGTCAAATGCTTTTCACCTCCACAGAAAACATCGCCGAATATGTTCAACCATTCGATTTCCTGACATATGGTGCGGCAAAAAGGATGTCCTTGATGAATCTCAATGTCCCGCAATATTCGACTTTTACCCGCGATGGTCTGCAACTCTCCTTCTTCGATGAGGGCGACCGCGCAGGTGTGCCGGTTCTTCTGATCCACGGCTTTGCGTCCAGCGCATCCGTGAACTGGGTCCATCCCGGCTGGCTAAAGACCCTGGGCGACGCAGGCTACCGTGTCATTGCACTCGACAATCGCGGCCACGGCGCAAGCGACAAGCCGCACGATCCCGATGCCTATTATCCCGCAACGATGGCGCAAGATGCAGTCGGACTGCTCGATCATCTCGGCATCGAAAAGGCCCATGTCATGGGATATTCCATGGGTGCGCGTATCTCGGCCTTTCTAGCCATGGCCAACGCCTCCCGCGTGACATCGCTGGTCTTCGGCGGTCTTGGCATTGGCATGGTGGATGGCGTGGGCGACTGGGACCCAATTGCGGATGCGCTGCGTGCACCCTCTCTCGATACCGTCACCCATGAACGCGGCCGCATGTTCCGCGCCTTCGCAGATCAAACGAAAAGCGACCGCATCGCACTCGCCGCCTGCATCGAAACCTCCCGCGTTCTGGTGACCCGGCAAGAGGCTGCAAAAATCGACGCGCCGACGCTCATTGCCGTTGGCACCAAAGACGATATTGCCGGCTCCGGTCAGGAACTCGCGGCGCTCATGCCGAAGGCGAAGGCTATCGATATTCCCGGTCGCGATCACATGCTGGCCGTCGGCGATCGCGTATTCAAGGCAGCGGTGCTGGAGTTTTACCGGGATATCGACGCGCAAGGCTGACGAGGAAGAATCATTTTCCAAAAAGCTGTCAGAAAAACTGATGCTTTCGCGTCTTTAACCGCGTTGGTAAATCACCATTTCTAGGCGACGCTTTTTTCTGTATAAATGAACGACACCAATTTCGAGGAGACCAGCCATGGTCGCACGCAATGAGGCACGGTATCAGGATCAGTTGTCCGTGGTCGATCCCATATGGGGCAGCCTTCAGAACGAGGCCCGGGCGGCGGCGGCACAAGACCCGTTGCTTTCCGCCTTCTTCTACTCCACGATTTTGAACCATCATTCGCTGGAAGAATGCGTCATATACCGTATCTGCGAGCTTCTTGATCACCCGGACATGCAGGCCGTTCTGCTGCGCCAGACATTCGAGGACATGATGCACGACTGGCCCGAATGGGGCGCGATTCTGCGCGTCGATATTCAGGCCGTATATGATCGTGATCCCGCCTGCTCGCGTTTCATAGAGCCAGTCCTGTATTTCAAGGGTTTTCAGGCAATCCAGACCCACCGCCTGGCGCATTGGCTGTGGAATAGCGGCAGGCGCGATTTTGCCCTTTATCTGCAAAGCCGTGCATCCAGCATTTTTCAGACCGACATCAATCCGGCAGCACGCATCGGCAAGGGCCTGTTTCTCGATCACGCGACCGGCCTCGTCGTCGGTGAAACCGCCGTCATCGGCGATAATGTCTCTATTCTCCACGGCGTCACGCTTGGAGGCACTGGCAAAGAGGGTGCTGACCGTCATCCGAAAATCCGCAGCGGTGTGCTGATCGGTGCTGGCGCAAAAATCCTCGGCAATATCGAAATCGGCAGTTGCTCGCGCATTGCTGCGGGTTCGGTCGTTCTCAAGGCTGTTCCACCGAAAGCCACAGTGGCAGGTGTTCCAGCCCGCGTGGTGGGTGAAGCAGGCTGCAGCGAACCTTCACGGATCATGGATCAGATCATCGGTGCCGATATCTGATTTCGTCAGTTTTTAAACGTCCGTGTGGATCACGCGGACGTTTTTTCGGCCGCACTTTACTTTCGCCTTTAAGCCATGGCAAAAGCTGCGCAACGTGAACCGCACAGGAGAATAACGGTGAAAGCCGAAGAAATCAAAAAGCTCGACGCCTATTTCAAACGTACCTTCAACGAAAAAATGGTCGTAAAGGCTCGTCCACGCAAGGACGATTCGGCAGAAGTCTATGCAGGCGAAGAATTCCTCGGCGTCGTCTATATCGATGACGAAGACGGCGATCGCTCCTACAATTTCTCCATGGCGATCCTCGACGTCGACCTCTGATCACCGCTTGGTGACAACGCCTTTTCTAAACCGCCCGCGACGTAAGTCTGCGGGCGGTTTTGTTTGCGGATGCAAAAAGCAAACTTCGCTTGAGTTGTACGCTTGAATTTTTCGCTTATGGTCCGAGAATATTCGACATTATTCACGGGTACAATTTTGAGCACCGTTCATTTTCATTTCAGCAAAACCGAAGTCGCCATTTCGACAAACGCCCTACCCCTCAGCCTGCCTGATGAAGAGCGCAGCAGCATTGAGGAACACTGGCGGAAAGTGAACGCCGATGGCCGCTTCTTCAACGGTCCCGTCCTTGCCGCCACACAGGTCGAGTTGAGCGATGCTCCAGCAATCCGGATCAGCACCAGCGATTACGCGCACTATCTCTACTCAAACGCTCACCCCCTCGGCACGCCATGCCGCGCCGTCTACTGCGCTGCGGTCATTATAACCTGCGACAATTATCTCCTGCTGGGCCAAATGGCGTCGACGACATCCTCACCCGGTCGTATCCAGTTCGTAGGCGGGAATGTCGAGATCGCGAAGGATGGGACCATAGACAGCCGCGAATGTTGCGAACGGGAAGTCACCGAGGAAGTTGGCGCACAGTTTCTGAACAGCGCAACAGACTTCACTCCACTCTGCATCAAGACTGGCGGCAAGGGTGACCATGTCGGCGTATTCTACCGCCTCCATCTGAATTTGACGGCGAGCGAAGCGCGATCGGCTTTTGCCGATCATCTGGCCGCTTTGAGAGCACGGAACGAAAATCCGGAATTACCGCGCATCCATTTAATGGAATTGCAATCGGAAACGGTGCGGGATTTTTGCGCAAGACATGCCGGGCAAATGGTCGACTATCTGTCGCCGCTCCTCACCAATCACTCGCATCACCTCGCAATTCGCGAACCCAAAAGCACGTGATTCTTTTCCGCAAAAATCGGCGGAACCAAATCTTTTCTGCTCCGTTTATTTCACGTCCCCCGATGAAGCGTGGGGTTACGCACAAACGGGACGCCCCCTGATCCCCGACGTAATCCCACGCTTCCCCTTTCCCAAAATCAATCACCAGTGAACGCCGACTTCGAAGGTCGCCAGCAATCTGCTTTTCCACAGAGGCGGGTACGGGAAAATAAAAATGTCATGGAAATGCAAAAAAGTGAAAATAGGCGCTTGCGGAGAATCCGGTGCCTGACTATAAGGGCGCCACACAGCGTACGCGCCCTTCGTCTATCGGTTAGGACGTCAGATTTTCATTCTGAAAAGAGGGGTTCGACTCCCCTAGGGCGTACCACTCTCCCAGATATTTCAAAGCAATACGGCTTCTGGTTAAACCAGACACGTAAGAAGCTTTCCCCACAACTTCAACGATATGAAGAACAGTCTCACGGTGCTAAAGCAGCGTCCAGAATGCGCAGTTGCACACGCCGCTGACCCTGCCATTGCTCGGCTCCCAGCGTTCCGGCGACGTGGATCTGGCGTCCTCGCGCATTCATCAACATCTGCCCAAGCGGCGCGTCGGCGGCGCGGAAGGCGATGCCATCAAGCCTGGAACCATCCATTGCCTCAAGCGTGATTTTTACATGCGAGGTGCCAACGATGCGAACATCGCGCAGGCGATGGGAGGGAACGGCGAAGATAGGTTGTGAATGGCCGGAGCCATAGGGACCGGCCTGCTCCATCTGCTCCACCAGATCAAGTGTGGCGCCAGAAGCGCCGATGGCACCGTCTATTTTGAGCACACTGTTCTCCACCAGCTGCGAAACGGTCTTCTGTGCTGCCTCTTCAAAAAATATCCGCAGGCGGCCCAGATTGGCGCGCTCTACCGTCAGACCAGCCGCCATGGCGTGGCCACCGCCTTTGACCAACAGACCCGCCTCAACAGCATTGCGGACCATACGGCCCATGTCGAAACCGTTGATGGAGCGCCCGGAACCTGTGCCCTTTCCCTGCGAATCAAAAGCGATGGCGAAAGCAGGGCGACGGAAACGATCCTTGAGCCGCGAAGCCAGAAGGCCGACGATGCCGGGGTGCCAGTTTTCCCGTGCGGTAACGATAACGCCTGCGCCAGACCCATCGCCGTATTCAAACAGCGCTTCGGCCTCTGCCTCCGCCAGCATGGCGGCTTCCATGGCTTGCCGCTCCCGGTTCAGTTCATCGAGCTTTTCGGCAATTACTTCGGCTTGTGCGGTATCGTCCAGCGTCAGCAGACGGCTACCGAGCGCTGCGTCACCAATCCGCCCTCCGGCATTGATACGCGGCCCGACCAGAAAACCGAAGTGATAAGGCGTCACCGGCCCGCCCAGCCCGGCCT
The DNA here is from genome assembly GCF_001422245.1 of Rhizobium sp. Leaf262. Classification (GTDB taxonomy): domain Bacteria; phylum Pseudomonadota; class Alphaproteobacteria; order Rhizobiales; family Rhizobiaceae; genus Agrobacterium. The sequence goes on along the minus strand of NZ_LMMM01000004.1, from coordinate 84,028 downwards.
TCTTGAAGAGCGCGGCCAGTCCGGCATTGTTCATGTGGCGGGCAGCTATCAGCCCTTTGACGACATAGGCACGGTTAAGACCCTTGAGCGGCACCACATCGCAGACCGTCGCCAGTGCGACAATATCCAGGAAAGAGAGGAGATCGAGCGTATAGGCCCGGCTATCACGCTCGTCCTTCAGCACCCGCAACGTGGCGACCAGCACGAGAAAAACCACGCCAGCAGCGCACAAATGCCCCTGCCCCGAAAGATCGTCTTCGCGATTGGGATTGACCAGCGCCACGGCGGGCGGCAACTCAGTACCGACCTGGTGGTGGTCGATGACCACTACATCGGTGTTGGCGTCCCGCGCCGCAGCGAGAGATTCATGACTGGTGGAGCCACAATCGACAGTGATGATGAGCGTCGCACCATTGGCCGCCAGCTGCTGCATTGCCGCCGGGTTGGGACCATATCCTTCGAAAATACGGTCGGGAATATAGATTTCAGGATCGAGCCCGAAGTGGTGGAGAAAGCGGTACATCAACGCTGATGACGATGCGCCATCGACATCGTAGTCACCAAAAATCGCGACTTTTTCATTGCGCCTGATGGCCGTCGCGATGCGTGCCGCGGCCTTTTCGCAATCGGTCAGTGTGTGAGGATCGGGCATGAGCGAGCGTATGGTCGGCTCAAGAAAAGCAACGGCATCGTCGACACCAACGCCGCGCCCGGCAAGCACCCGGGCAATCAATTCCGGAATACCGTGCACCTGGGACATGGCCAAGGCACGGTTCTGCCCGGCCTGATCAAGCCGCGACATCCAGCGTTGCTCCGTCGCCGATCGCTCCACGCCGAGAAAAGCCCTCGACACAGTATCGACCGTCTCATTCATTGCCATGCGTCAGCTTACCCATCCAGCCCGTTTGTCAGTACAGGGGCTAAAGGCGGAAACCGGCTTTTTCAAGTGCAAATGTCGCAGTCGTTGCGCTCACCACAACGGCAGGAAGATAAAAGCGAAGAAACCGCAGACGATAGCGGCAACGAGGCAAACCGCCCGCCAGTCACGCTCCTGCCCTGAGGTATCAAACTCCAGACTGCGAAAATTGTCATTGGCACCGCTCCGACGCGACCTGCGCGTGGCATCCGGCTGGACGAGATAATCGTCCTTGAACATGATCCTGGCCTTCACTGTCGCGCCTCCCTTCGCTTGGTGAACTGTCGATCAGAATATCATCATATGATGTCTTTATGCAAAGGAATCGCCACTCTGAAGACCGGAAATCGACAGGCAGGCTTTACCGTTGCTGCGACAAGATTCGGCGTGCTACGCGACTTACAACAGCAGGAAGGCCCTGATGTCGTTGACATTGGTACCCGTCGGTCCAGGGGCGAAAAGGTCGCCACCAAGATCAAAGGCGGTCCAGGCATCATGCGCCGAGAGCAGCGCGTGGGCATCGCCACCCGCAGCCCGAATGCGTGTAACGGTGTCGCCATCGCAGAAAGCGCCTGCATTGTCTTCGGAGCCGTCTATTCCATCGGTGTCGGCGGCCAGCGCGGTTACCCCTTCGACGCCCTGCAGATCGAGTGCGGCGGAAAGCAGAAACTCGCTGTTGCGGCCACCTTTCCCATAACCACCATTGCCGATGGTCACCGTGGTTTCGCCGCCAGACAGCAGCACCATGGGTTTGCCGAACGCCTTGCCTGCGGCAAACTCCCGGGCAAGCGCCGCATGCATGCGGCCTATATCCTTCGCCTCGCCTTCTATCGCATCGGAAAGAATGAGCGGTTGCACGCCATGCTCCCGCGCAAGCTGTGCTGCAGCTTCCAGCGACACACGAGCAGAGGCGATGACATGGACCTCGTTTTTAGAGAAAACGGTGTCTTCGGGATTCGGCGCCACCGCCTGACCGATGCTGCTGATGACACGTTCCGGCAGGGCGATACGATAGTCCCGGATGGCCCGCAGCGCCGCCTGCGCATCCGTCTCATCCGGCACGGTGGGGCCCGATGCGACGAAGGCGGGATTGTCACCCGGCACATCGGACACCACAAGCGTCAGGACACGGGCCGGATAGGCCAAGGCTGCAAGCCTGCCGCCTTTCACCCGGGAGAAGTGCTTGCGCACCACATTCATGGCAGATATGGGCGCACCGGAGGCAAGAAGCGCTTGATTGAGCTCGATTTCGTCGGCCAGTTCAAAGCCTTGCGGCGGCGCGGGTAAAAGGGCGGAACCACCACCGGAGATCAAGGCAATCACCAGATCATCCTGCGTCAGGCCACTGACATGCTCCATCAGGGCTTGGGCCGCGACAATGCCTGCGGCATCCGGCACCGGGTGAGACGATTGGAGAACCCGCGTGTGTCGGCATTCCGCGATAGGACCATGACGGGTTACCACCAGACCGTCGAAAGGGTGTGGCCACGCCCGTTCGAAGGCCTGCGCCATCTGGCTTGCCGCCTTTCCCGCGCCGATAACGACCGTGCGCCCCTTTGGCGGCGGCGGCAGATGACGCAGGATCGCCTCATAGGGATCGGCAGCTTTGACGGCAGCAAAAAACAGGGCTTCCAGAAAGGCACGGGGATTGGCGATCAACTCTGTCCTCCATCGGGTCACGCGTGGCAAAGCTTTGCCTTGCCTTGCGGATATCATGACGGGCGCGGCACGGCAGTACAAGACCACGGAGTGGGCACAATGGCGCGTCGATTGAACTTCGGCCGCACTCGTGCGTTCGGTTTTCATAAAGGGTCAAAGAGCGAGGAAGCCGATGTCCAACACCGAAAATCTCGGACCGGAATATCATAACAACAAAAACAAGGATCGTCTGCGCGGTCGGCGTTTCGTTTGGTCACGGCGCAAGTCGAAGCCATGGACGCTGACATTCATCGTGATCGGTGTGCTGATCGTGGCCGCCAGCGCCACCGCCGTCACCTATCTCGTGACGTCGCATCCGGGTAAACCAGAGCCGAACGTTGGACTGGAAAGCCAGTCCAACCCTTAAACACAGCCCGCCTTATACCAACAACTGAGCGCCGAACTGAGCCTCGTAAAGGCGGCTGTAGGGGCCTCTGCCAGCAAGCAACTCCTGGTGATTACCCGTTTCGACGATGCCGCTTTCATCCACCACGACGATGCGGGAAGCATCGCGAATGGTGGCAAGGCGGTGAGCAATGACGAGGGTCGTGCGGCCCTTGGCGAGTTCGGCCAGAGACGCCTGGATAGCGCGCTCCGTCTCGGTATCGAGTGCAGATGTCGCCTCATCCAGGATGAGAATCGGGGGATTTTTCAGGAACATGCGGGCGATCGCCAAGCGCTGTTTCTGTCCACCGGATAGCTTGACGCCGCGTTCGCCGATAACGGTGTCCATGCCATCAGCCATATCTTCGATAACGCGATCCAGTCGCGCCCGCCGGGCAGCGTCCCAGATATCTGCTTCGTTTGCACCAAGACGGCCATATTCGATGTTTTCGCGAATGGTGCCTCCGAACAGGAAGACATCCTGCTGAACAATACCGATCTGGCTGCGCAGCGATGCCAGCGTCATGTTCCTGATGTCGATGCCATCGATGCTGATTGCGCCGCCGGTCACCTCGTAGAAACGCGGCAAAAGCGAGCACAGCGTCGTCTTGCCTGCACCTGACGGCCCGACGAACGCCACCGTTTCACCAGCCCGGATGGAAAGGTCGATGTTGCGCAATACCTGCTTGCCGTCGCTATAACCGAAGCTGACGTCTCGATAGACGATCTCGCCCCTGAGATGCGGCGCTTCGATCGCGCCAGGTGCATCGGCGATATCAGGATCCGTATCGAGCAACTCGGTGAAGCGCCGAAACCCGGCAATGCCTTTGGGATAGGTTTCGATAACCGAATTGATCTTTTCCACCGGACGAAAGAACACGTTGACCAACAGCAGGAACCCGACGAAGCCACCATTAGTGAGGTCGCCCGTCAACACGAACCACGCACCGCAGATCATGATGATCATCTGCGTCAAACGCATACTCATATAGCTGAGCGACGTGCTGGCAGCCATGATCTTGTAGGCGTTGAGCTTCGTCTGGCGATAGCGCTGATTGTCTTTTTCGAACAGGGCCCGCTCGTGGTCTTCGTTGGCAAAGGCCTGAACCACGCGCATGCCGCCGACATTCTCCTCGATTCGTGCATTAAATGCGCCGACCCGGCCATAAAGCGTGCGGAAATTGTTAGTCATGCGGCTGCCATAACGGCTGGTGACCCAGGCTGTGATCGGCACGATTGCGGCGGTGATGAGCGCCAGCGGCACATTGACCGACAGCATCAACAGAAATGCGCCGATAAAGGTCATGACCGCAATGAAGAGATCTTCCGGCCCATGATGCGCGACCTCACCGATCTCCTCCAGATCCTTGGTCAAACGTCCGACAAGATGCCCTGTCTTCTGGTTATCGAAAAAGCGGAAAGACAGTTTCTGGAGATGATCGAACGCCCGTCTGCGCATGTCGGTTTCGATGTTGATGCCAAGCATGTGTCCCCAGTAGGTGACGATGGCCATGAGACCCGTGTTCAGCACATAGATGACAAGAAGGCCGATGGAGGCGAGCAGAATGATCGGCCATTCTCCGGCGGGCAGAAGAACGTCCACAAAGACCTTCACCGCCATAGGAAATCCCAGCTCCAACACGCCGGAGAGGATCGCGCAGGAGAAATCCAGAATGAACAGACCTCTGTAGGGATGGTAGTAAGCAAAGAAACGGCGGAGCATGAACTTTTCCATCACGGCACGGCTTGGCCGCAGACCTCAAAAATTTGAACTCAACTCTCATATTTGTTTCCGGAGGCCAAGGCACGTTGCGTTATTTTTACCAAATTCGTGCAATAAAAGCGAAGGACAATATAAAAACGAAATGCTGATGGAATATGATGTGAACTGCCCGTCAAATAATGGCAGAGTGCAATATATTCGGGGAATGCGAAAGAGACGCGGTTGAGCAACACAGACAATCACAGGAAAACCAGCGAACCAAGATGGCTTGGTCCCGCCTCCCACGGACGCACCGCGCTGGTGCCACCTATCTCTGCTGCCCGCTGGCTTCTGGTACTGATCGTTGCCGCCGGCATCTACTTCTTCCACGGCTTTCTCGTGCCGGTTCTGGCAGCGCTCGTCATCGGTTTTGCAAGCTGGCCGGTCTATCGTGAATTGCTGCGCCGCGTCGGCGGCAACAATTCCGTGGGCGCAACGGTCGCACTTCTGCTCATCATCGCTTTTCTCATCGTCCCGATTTTCATCGCAGCTTCCTATACCGCAAGCGAGATTCGCGAGTGGTTCGGCTGGGCCGTAGAGGTCAACAAGGTGGGCGCACCGGTGCCGGACTGGATCGCTGCCCTGCCAGGCGTCGGCCCGTGGATCAGCGAACAATGGATCCGCTATATCGGCACGCCCGGTGCCATCGGCGAAGTCATTCAGCTCGTCAGCGGCGCCAATATCGGCAATATCTACCGCGCCATCGTGGCGGCAGGAAACGGTGCTTTCCACCTGATCCTGACCCTGCTCTTCATGTTGATTGCGCTGTTTTTCGTCTATCGCAACGGCGTTTCGTTTGCCCGGCAGATCGACCTCGTGGGCGAGCGTATTTTGCCAACCCGCTGGGAGCGGATTTCCCGCGTCGTACCCGCCACCATCAGTTCAACGGTCACAGGCATGACGCTGATCGCCATCGGCGAAGGCATCATTCTGGGCGTCGCATACTGGATCGCAGGCGTACCCTCCCCTGTGACGCTCGGCGTTCTCACAGGCGTCATGGCGCTTATCCCGGGCGGCGCACCCTTGTCGTTCACGCTGGTGTCCGTCTATCTGGTGGCCAGCGGCTCTGTCGCAGCCGGCGTCGGTCTGTTTGCGTGGGGCTCAATCGAGCTCTTCATCGTCGACAAGACCATCCGCCCTCGTCTCGTCGGCGGACCGATAAAGCTACCCTTCCTGCCGACATTCTTCGGACTGGTTGGCGGCGTGAAAACCATGGGTTTCCTCGGCCTGTTCATCGGTCCCGTTCTGATGGCCCTGTTGGTTGCCGTCTGGCGCGAATGGGTTCGTGAAGTCGAAATTTCGACAATCGAAGGCGAGACCATCGAGGCGGAGGCTGACATCGAGGCGCCGCCGCCGCTGAGAAAGACGGCGTCTTAGAGCTTCAGTTCCATAAACATGCTGAGAGGATCGAGCTTGTAAGGCTCGAACGGTTCGATTTCGGCAAAGCCCGCCTTGCGGTAAAGCCCGATCGCTTCAGGCTGGCTGATTCCGGTCTCCAGCCTGATGGCCAAGAGGCCGAGGCCCTGCCCGCGCGCAATCAGTGCGTCCATCATCATCTGACCGATTCGCAAACCGCGCGCAGAGGGATCGACAAACATCCGCTTGATCTCGGCGGTGCCATCGCCCGCTTCTACCAGAGCGCAGCAGCCGACGATCGCTCCATCATGACGCGCCACGAAGAAGGAAACTGTCGGCTTTTCCAGCGCATCGATGTCGACCATGTGGTTGCTTTCCGCAGGATACAGCGACGCCATATAGGCATTCGACATCTCCATGAGGCGCAGCACCTCAGGCTGGCGCGGCGGTTCGAGCTTGATTTCGACTGGCATACTGGTTCCCATGATTATCTGACGCGCGTGATGTTCGCGTCGCAGAAAGACTACAATTGAGCGAGATGATCTAGTGTGTAAGACAAATTCCCTTTCAGAGGCAACAGAGCGACGATGAGAACAGCGCTTGTTTTAATGACTATTCTGGGCTGTGACGACAGCGCCACCGATTGCCAGCACATCGCGACGCTGCAGCAGCGCTGGACGAGCATCGAACTGTGCGATGCCGATTCGGAGAAAAATCTGGGTCAGTTCGCAAATGCCAGTTATCCAGTGATCGTGGCCGTTTGCCAGACACCGGAAGAACCGAAAAGCGAGACCGCCGGGACGGAAGCTCAGACCCCGGATGCGTCCGCTGCTGCACCGGGCCTCGCCCCTCAGGAGGAGCAGACATTGACGCAGAAAGCGATTACCCGCGTGCGCCGCATCCTGCCTTCCACCGAAGGTGTGAAGGAAGTTCTGGGCAAGCCGGTGCGAATGGTGGAAGAGAGCTATTCCTGGATTGCCCGTCGGCTGTCGAACTAGCTCAGGCGGCCTGCGCAACCAGTGTTGTCGTCAGCGAGCGCGCCCTATCGCGCTGCTGCGCCATCTGCATTTTTTCGACCATATGCATGAGTTCGCGCATGGTGGCATCACCCGCCTTGTCAGAGAACTTTGCAAGCAGGCCGGAGGACAGTTCTGCGACCGGGTTGGCGTAGGGCACGTTCGCCACCTCGCGCCACAGCAATGTCGCCTCCATGAAAATGTCCAGCACGGGGCCAAAAAGCCCGGTGGACTGGAACAGCGCCTTCATGGCGTGATGGCGACCTGTAACGAGAATAGAGCGAACCTGCCGTTCTTCCAGCCCAGACAGGTTGGACATGGCCTGTGCGAAAAAGGCCAGTTTTCCTGAGCATAGAACGTTCATCAGAAAAGCTGGCGTAAGGTCACCATTGGCACGCAGATGTTCGGCAAGCAAAGGCAAAGCCTCGCCGCTGACGTCGCCAGCGATCAAAACCGTTGCCGCATCGGATGCATCACGGATGACGGCGCTGAGCCTTGCAGGCTGCATGGCATGGCAGACAAGGCTGGAAGCCGCCAGTGCTGCACCGACATGCCCGACGATCGCGTAGCGAACATCTGCCGGGAGATCGTCGCGCTCCAGCAGCAGATCGCGAATTTCTGCGTGTTGCGCATGACGTTCGGCGATGCGACGCAGTGTGAAGGGCGTAATGCGGGCACTGGCATTTTCAAGCAGGATCGAGAGTTCGAGGATGTCGCCTATCTCGGCCAGCGCCGCGCAGGCACCCGCATCCAGACGCGGACGCGCAGCGATAATGGCCCGGGTGATCGCCGCACCATTTCCGACGAGATCGACCAGATCTGTCTCGCGCAGGACAGGCGAATGAATGATGACGGTGCAGGCGATATCCGGCTGATCTTCCGCCAGCGCAAAAATGATCGGGCGTGGTGCGAGAGGCGAATGCGCCAGCGTTTCGGCCAGTGCCAGTCGCACCTTTGGCGATGGATCGTCCAACAGAAATGTCATGGCGTCGTAGGCGCTGTCTTGCCGGTCCTGCGGCAGAGTGGACTGCACATAGGCTTGCGCGAGCGCTGTTGCCGCCTTGGACCTGTCGCCAGCGCCCGCCTTTTCCGACCAACGAAGAAATGCTTGTACGATCACCCTGCGCCCCAACAACAGACATACCGACTGTTCCGGCAGGTCGATTCGCAATGAACCCGATCCTGCCTTCCCAACGGAACCTAGGGACAAAAGGTTTACGTTTGGTTCACCATATTCATTAACCTGCAGGTGCCGAGCTTTTAGCGTTGGCCCGGGCGGGTCAGTTGGAAGACATCCGTTCCACCATCACAGTAATCGCGGTAACCCATGCGGGCAATGGGGCGTGCCCGCGCCATATCGATACGCCCGTCCTCTATGACCGCTTCATCGAGGTGGATGCCGACAACCTGTCCGAACACCACCCATGTTTCCGCTTCTGCGCCGTCCACGCCGATCGGCCGGATGATCTGCGTCACCCGGCATTCAAGCGCAGCATAGGCCTCTGCCACATAGGGTGCATCGACCAGCTCGCCTGCCTTGGCGGTCAGTCCCGCGAGATCGAATTCGTCGACCTCATGGGCAACAGGCGCAGATGATGCATTCATCTGCTCGACAAGGTGTCTGCTGACGAGGCTTGCGGTAAAGACACCGCTGTGTTCGACGTTGGTCACGCTGTGCTTGTGGCCGCTGGACGCGAACATGACGAGTTTCGGCGTGTCCGACACGGCGTTGAAGAATGAATAGGGCGCGAGATTGAATATCCCGTCCGCCCCTTTCGAACCGATCCAGCCAATCGGCCGCGGCGCGACAATGGCCTTGAAAGGATCATGCGCAAGACCGTGGCGATTTGTGTCGGTTGCGTAAAACATCAGGCGGCACCAACCCAGGTGACAACATCGGCAAGGTCAGGGCGCGGACGCTCGACGGCCGGGAACGTGGTGGATCCGATATAGATAAAGCCCGCAACCTTTTCGCCTGAACCGATGCCGAGCTCAGGTGCGAATGCTTCGTCATAGGCCACCCATTCTGTCAGCCAGTTGGCCGCAAAACCATGGGCATTGGCCGCCATGAGCAGGTTGAGGCAGACGGCACCGGCAGACATAACCTGCTCCCATTCCGGTATCTTGACGTGCGGCGCCGCTGTCGAGACGACCGCAATAACGACGGGAGCGCGCGTAAAGCGGGTGCGTTCCACGTCCTGCTGGTCCGGTCCGAGGCCACGCGTTTTTTCGAGCGCGCGCTGAAGCCCCGCCTCTCCCAGGCGCTTGCGCTCGTCGCCGCGATAAACGATGAAACGCCATGGAGCGATCTTTCCATGGTCCGGCACGCGCACCGTCAGTCGCAGGATGTCCTCGAGCTGCGCCGTGTCGGGACCCGGTTCCGTGAGCTGCAAAGCAGGGGTCGAGCGGCGAATATTGAGATAATCGATGAGCTTCGTATCGTCTTTCATGACATAACCGTTCCATTGTCGTACATATGAAATTAAGGGCCTTGAAATAGCCATCGCGCTGGGTTTGAAGTGGTCCTAGAAAAACAAGAAGTCAATGCGGTTAAAAGAAATGACGTCCATCAAAATTGCGACTGGCCTGTGTGTGGCGCTCGTTTCGATCGCTCTTCCATACGGCATCGCTTTTTCTCAGGACGCCTTCAAAGATTTCAAGCAGCTTGGCGGCACGCAAAAAATGCCAAAGCTGAACGCATTCACCGCACCCGCTGCGCCCGGCGCCGAAAAAACTACCTCCCGCGACATCGTCATGGAAGCCAAGCTGACCAGTGACGGCCAGCCGATGATGGAAGGGCTTGCATGGCGCGTGTTCAGCCCCATTCCCGGTCCGGACGGAAAACTGCCGATGCTGGCCAGTTCCGACGGCGGCTCTGCCGAGTTTCACCTGTCGCCAGGTGACTATTTCGTCAACGTTTCCTTCGGTCGCGCGGGCGTCACCAAAAAACTCAATGTTCCCGAAAGCGGCAAGATCGACAAGCAGGTGCTGATCCTCGATGCCGGCGGTTTCGTGCTGAACGCCGTGGCTGGCACGGACAAGCGTATTTCGCCCAACCAGTTGAAATTTTCCGTCTACTCGTCCGACACACAGGAAGATGGCGAGCGCCGTCTGGTGATGTCCGATGTCAAACCGAATACCGTGATCCGCCTCAATGCGGGCACCTACCATGTCGTATCGGAATATGGTGGCATCAACGCCGTCGTGCGCGCCGATATTCAGGTGGAAGCGGGCAAACTGACGGAAGCTACGCTGCAGCACCATGCAGCGCAGGTCACGCTCAAACTCGTCTCCGAACATGGCGGCGAAGCCATTGCCGACACGGCCTGGTCAGTGCTGACCGGCTCCGGTGACATCGTCAACGAAAGCGTCAGCGCCTTTTCGACCATGGTTCTTGCAGATGGCGAATACACAGCCATCGCCCGCAACAAGGAAAAGGTCTATCAGCGCAACTTCAAAGTTGCTGGCGGCCAGGATTCGGATGTTGAAGTGCTGATGAAAGATCAGGCTCCGGAGGATGCGACCGGGGATTTTGAGTGACGCCCGTCACATCATTCGAAATCTTCGTCCGGCTCCTGTGTGGGCGTGAGAGGTCTCATCCGACCATGCCTTATTGCGACAATCTCAATGACATCGGCTTTTCGCACGTAGTCCATCAGATAGTCACCGAACACCCACGTCTTGTATCTAGGAACGTTAAGCTCTTCGCTTTCCTTGCCTATGTCTGGAAAGGTTTCCAGATTGCTCCTTGCATCGATGAAGGCGTTCGTAAAACGCACTGCAGCAGCAGGACTTCTGCTTTTTAGATACTGAACTTCGTTTCGCAGATATGTCGCTGCCGAACGCGAAATAATGACGCGCATCAGGCAGCCTTTTCGGACGACACTCTTTTCAGATCAGCGATGACGTCATCGACGTTTTCGTAATCTCCATCGTCGATCTCCTGCCGCCCCTTCCGCACCGCGAGAATGTCGGCACCTTCGTTCAGCAGATATGTCTTGAGTGCGCGGACGATGATCCAGCTGCGAGACCGTTCAGTCGTTTCGGCGATGGCTTCAATTTCCGCCAAAACTTCCTGCGGAATGCGTAGGGTAATGGGATTGGAAAGAGCTTGCTTTGTCATTCAATCCTCCTGAAACTGTATTTCACTGTAATACAAATAAACCTCAGGAACTATAAAAAAATCACCCCCGGATGCGTTCCGAGGGTGATTGATTGGCATATCGATTCCGAGACTGGCGGTAGACGTTACGCAGCTTTCGCCTTCGCAGCCTTCGCCGCGCGCTTGCGCTTCACGTCCGGCGGTGTTGCCTCATCCACCAAGTTCGCAATCGCTTCATCCAGCGCATAGGATGTCTGAGCCTGCGAGCCCAGGCGGCGGATGTTGACGGTGCGTTCTTCGGCTTCTTTCTTGCCGCAGACGATGATGACCGGGACCTTGGTGACCGAGTGTTCGCGGACCTTGTAATTGATCTTTTCGTTGCGGAAGTCCGTTTCGACCAGAAGGCCTGCGTCGCGCAGGGCTTCCGCCACTTCGCGACCGTAATCGTCAGCATCCGATGTAATTGTGGCAACGACGACCTGCAGGGGGGCGAACCAGAGTGGCATGTGACCGGCGAAGTTCTCGATGAGAATGCCGAGGAAACGCTCCATGGAACCGCAGATGGCGCGATGGATCATGACCGGCTGGCGCTTTTCGGAGGCCTGATCGATGTAGAAGGCACCGAAGCGTTCCGGCAGATTGAAGTCCACCTGCGTGGTGCCGCACTGCCATTCACGACCGATAGCGTCTTTCAGCGTGTATTCGAACTTCGGACCATAGAACGCACCCTCGCCCGGCAGAATATCGGTTTTGATGCGGCCTTCGGACTGCGCCTCGATGGATTTCAGAACATCCGTCATGACGCTTTCGGCGCGATCCCAGACCTCGTCGGAACCGACGCGCTTTTCAGGGCGTGTAGAGAGCTTAACGACGATTTCCTCGAAGCCGAAATCCTTGTAGACCGACAGGATGAGGTCGTTGATGCGCAGGCACTCCGCCGCCATCTGCTCTTCCGTACAGAAGACATGCGCGTCGTCCTGCGTAAAGCCGCGAACGCGCATCAGGCCGTGCAGCGCACCGGAGGCTTCGTAGCGATGCACATTGCCGAATTCTGCAAGGCGGACAGGCAGTTCGCGGTAAGACTTCAACCCATGCTTGAAGATTTGAACGTGGCCGGGGCAGTTCATCGGCTTTAGCGCGAAGACGCGGTTGTCCGCCTCCTCATCCTTCGGATGGGTGAAGGCATAGGCCGATTTTACGGCGAACATGTTTTCCTGATACCAGCCCCAGTGACCCGAGGTTTCCCACAGCGAAGCGTCCAGCACCTGCGGCGCGTTGACTTCCTGATAAGTGCCTTCAAGGTTGCGGCGCATATAGGTCGTCAAGGTCTGGAACATGCGCCAGCCCTTGCCGTGCCAGAAGACGACGCCCGGACCTTCTTCCTGAAAATGGAACAGGTCCATTTCGCGGCCGAGCTTGCGGTGATCGCGCTTCTCGGCTTCGGCCAGAATGTGCAGATACTGATCCAGCTCTTCCTGTGTGGCCCATGCAGTGCCGTAAATGCGGGTCAGCATCGGGTTGTTGCTATCGCCACGCCAATAGGCGCCGGCGACCTTCATCAGCTTGAAGGCCGTGCCGATCTGTCCTGTGTTGGCCATATGCGGGCCACGGCAAAGGTCGAACCAGTCACCCTGATAATAAATCTTGAGGTCCTGCCCCTCGGGAATGGCATCCACGAGTTCGACCTTGTAGTTTTCGCCCTTGGCGGCAAAAACTTCCTTGGCCTTTTCGCGCGACCAGATTTCGCGTGTGAACGGCTTGGAGCGACCGATGATTTCCTTCATCTTCTTTTCGATCTTCGGCAGATCTTCCGGCGTGAAGGGCTCGTTCTTGGCGAAGTCGTAATAGAAGCCATTTTCGATGACGGGACCGATGGTGACCTGCGTGCCGGGCCAAAGTTCCTGCACGGCTTCGGCCATGACGTGAGCGGCATCGTGGCGGATCAGTTCCAACGCGCGTTTGTCATCACGGGTGACGATCTCGATCTTGCCATCGACGATGGTGTCGGAAAGGTCGCGCACAGTGCCATCCAGCGCAATCGCGACGGCCTTCTTTGCAAGCGACTTGGAAATGGATTCGGCAATATCGCGTCCAGTCGTGCCGGGGGCATACTGGCGAACGGAGCCATCGGGAAATGTAAGGGAAACGGCTTCAGACATTATAATCTCCTGTCCAGTCCCGCCAACGAATGCGGGTGGTGCTGTTGACCGGCTGACGCCGGAATGTGAACGCGCGGGTGATAATGCGGAATCCCCGCTGAGTAAAGAATTTTAAGAGAGCGCAGGGACCCTCCAGAAGGCCCGGGCTTCCTGCGGTAACTTTGAAAGGGTTCGATTGAAAGCCTCTGGGTCAACGTTACGCCTCAATGCTTCCCCGACATCCTGAATGGCGGAATCAGTCGAGAGATTATGGTTGTAGCGCAGCGCTCGAACTTCGATCATCATTTCTGTTTCGGAGCCGAATGCACGCATCTCTTCGCTGACGTCCCAATCGCTGACGAAGATAGCGCGTAGAACCGGCGACAATGCGTTCGCAAAGTCCAACGCCTGTTGCACTGTCAATCTGCGGCGAAACACCTGAAGCACTGCCTGTAACATCGTGTAGGCCTGATGCGATGTGCTCAGCATGGAAACCTCTTTCAGGTCTTCCATGAACCGGTCGAAATCCACCGACGCCTGGCGGTACTCCATCGGCATAGGCATGTGCTTCATCCCCCTGTGTCGGTTTGTTTTCTGGCCCGCCTCCAGTAGGACCATGGTGCCCACCAGACATATGTATCGTCCAATTTTTCCACGACCGGATCAAGCCCACTCGTGCCACCCGGTCCGCAGCGGGCGACGCGAAACAGGGTCAACCAGCCGCCTGCCCAGAACCCGTGACGGGCAAAGGCCTCATAGCCATATTCGGAGCACGTCGGAATATGGCGGCAGGAATTACCGATGAAGCCCGAAAACACCAGTTGATAAAAGCGGATAAAGGCCATGCCCAGAAGGCGGCCCGGTGTCTTGCGAAACGGTCCGGACCAGTTGCGGGAGCGGTTGTTCGGCCGTGGCCTTTCTTCGTGCTGGCAGTTCGGCGCGTTACACACGGCTTAAGCCGAAAGCGGCTGATCGGCCTCGATCTGGTCGAGACAGTCGCAGATTGCGTCGAAGGTCAGCATGGTGGAGGCGTGGCGGGCCTTGTAATCCTTGACTGGCTTGAGAACGCGCATGTCCTCGAAGCGGCCCTCCGGCCCCTCGCCGCCCGCCGTCAGCATGGCCAGCATATCGGCCCGTGCGTCACGCACCTCGCTCGCGCTTGCTCCAACCACATGATTGGCCATGATGGAGGAAGACGCCTGCCCCAGCGCGCAAGCGCGAACCTCATGGGAGAAATCCGTCACCACCCCATCGTTGAGCTTGATGTAGACCTTGACCTTCGAACCGCAAAGCTTGGAGTGTTTCTGTGCGCTTGCGTCCGCATCCGGCATCGCCCCCGTCCGGGGAATGTTACCTGCAAATTCAAGAATGCGGTTGTTATAGATATCGTCCATCGACTCGTCCATTTGCGCAGGATTGGTTTTTCAAACACTGTGTCACCAGTGGCACGGCTTTTCTGCGCGCTGTCATCATTATATGTTATGAGACATCAACGTCATCAAGGTGCGGCGAATTTAATCCTTCCGTCACCGTTTTCGCGACGACAGACTTGCCAAATTGCCTGAAAACAACCAGATAGCAGGCGCGGCATCTTCGTGATCAAGCCGTAACCTATATTCAGGTGCGGACCTTCAACCGTACCGGGAGACCCAAAAGATGGATGCTATCGTGAAGAATTTCCCCGGTGCAGGCACACAGAACGGTGCAGTCGACACGCGCCCAACGCAGTCGGAGGCCGAAGAGGCCGTCCGTGTTTTGCTCCGTTGGGCCGGTGACAACCCGAACCGTGAAGGCCTGCTCGACACGCCGAAACGCGTGGCCAAATCCTACCGCGAACTCTTTGGCGGCTACGATCTGAACGCCAGCGACGTACTGGGAACCACATTCGAGGAAGTCGGCGGCTACGACGACATCATTCTGGTGCGAGACATTCCGTTCTATTCTCATTGCGAACACCATATGGTGCCGATCGTCGGCAAGGCGCATGTCGCCTATCTCCCTGCAGGCCGCGTTCTTGGCCTCTCCAAGATAGCGCGCGTGGTGGAAATCTACGGCCGCCGCCTGCAGACGCAGGAGACCATGACGGCGCAGATTTCTCAGGCCATCGAAACAACTCTGAAGCCACGCGGCGTAGCCGTGATGATCGATGCCGAACATATGTGCATGTCCATGCGCGGCGTGCAGAAGCAGGGCTCGACAACACTGACGACCAGCTTCACCGGCGTCTTCAAGTCCGAACCGGCCCAGCAGGCTCGGTTCATGACGATGGTTTATAACCGCTGACGTCTCAGGCGGCAGGCGGACGATCGTCCGCCGCCGCTTCCATTCAAAATAGAGGTTGCCATGTCGTCGACATTTCCACCCGCCCCTGCGGACAAGGAAAAGCTTGAGTCATCAGGCGTCTTTACGCCAAAATTCGATGCACATGGTCTCGTAACCGCAGTCGTGACCGACATTAAGGATGGCGAGTTGCTGATGGTTGCGCATATGAATGCGCAGGCCCTTCAACTGACGCTGGAAACCGGCATTGCGCATTATTACAGCCGATCTCGCGACAAGATTTGGAAAAAAGGCGAAACCTCGGGCAATCTCCAGAGCGTACGCGAATTTCGCACCGACTGTGATCAGGATGCCGTCTGGCTGAAGGTCTCCGTTGCGGGCCACGACGCAACGTGTCACACAGGCCGCCGCTCCTGTTTCTACAGAACGGTGACGCTTGAAAACGGTCAGGCTGTAACCACAATCACTGATGACACCAGACATTTCGATCCAGCGGAAACCTACGGCTCCTCTACTTGAGATCGTAGAGGACCGGCAGATTTTTCCGTTTCCTCCGCTTTCGTTACGACTATTATAGGAGTTGGCGCGCTAAGCTGAAGGCTTAGTGCATCTGCTTGGGAGTGAAACGGATGTTGGGTTGGGGACTGAATCGTGAAAATTCGGCGGCAGTGGCGGGGTTGGAAAAGGTCGAACAGCAGGGACCTTCCTCCCTGCCCAAGCTTCCCAATAACCGTATTGCGCTGGCGTTGGGCGGGGGTGCTGCCCGTGGATGGGCCCATATCGGCGTATTACGCGCGCTGGATGAGGCTGGCGTTCAGATTGGCATGATTGCCGGCACATCCATCGGCGCGCTCGTTGGTGGCTGTTATCTTGCAGGTAAGCTGAACGAGCTGGAAGAATTCGCACGCTCCCTGACATTGCGTCGCATTGCCGGTCTGCTGGACCTGACCATCGGCGGTGGCGGCCTGTTTGGCGGCATGCGCCTGACCAAGCGGATGCAGGAACATCTGGTCGGGCTCAATATCGAGGACCTGGAGCATCCGTTCATCGCAGTCGCGACAGAGTTGAAGACCGGGCACGAGGTCTGGGTGCATCAGGGCGACCTGATCACAGCACTACGCTCCTCCTACGCCCTGCCCGGCATTTTCGAACCCGTACGCTGCAACGGCAGAACGCTGATCGACGGCGCGCTGGTCAACCCAGTGCCCGTTTCCGTCTGCCGCGCCTATGAGCAGACGCTGGTCGTGGCGGTCAACCTGAACTACGATATTTTTGGCCGTTCCGCGGTGGTCAAGCATGGCGCGGGTCAAGGCAGCAGCGATGCACTGGCGAAGGCACAGCCCGATCCGTCGCGCGTTGGATTGCCGGGTGTCATGGTGCAGGCGTTCAACATCATCCAGGACCGGATTTCCCGCTCGCGCCTCGCCGGTGACCCGCCGGATTTGACACTTCATCCGCGCATCAACCACATCGGTCTTTCAGAATTCCACCGCGCCGCCGAATCGATAGAGCGCGGCTACGAAGAGACGCGCTCGCGCATTCCGGAACTGAAGCGGATGCAGCAGGTGTTCCAAAGCTGAGAAACCGGCGGATTAACCCGCAATATAGGCCTTGATATGCTCTGCCTCGGTCTCGATCTCGCTGATTCGAGCCTTGACCACGTCACCAATGGAGATGATGCCGACAAGTCGGCCATCGGCTTCGACGGGAAGGTGGCGGAAGCGCCCTCCGGTCATGAGTTCCATGAGGTCGTCGGTGCTCGAGCCTTCGTGACAGCGCGTCACATTCCTGGTCATGACGTCTGAAACACGTGCCTGCAGGGCCTCGCCACCCTGTGCGGCGATGGCCTTTACGAGGTCGCGTTCGGTGAAGATGCCGAGGATCGCACCCTTTTCATCGACCACCACGACAGCACCGATACGGTGCTCGTGCAGGGTAACCGCGGCGTCTCCCAGAGACATGCCGGGATCGACTGTCACCACGTCGCGGCCCTTGAGATCGAGAAGCTCTTTCACAAATACAGGCATAGTTTCCTCCTTTTCATACGGTCCGAAAAGTCGCGCGCCGCGTCTCCTCCACAGTCGCACGGTCCGGCTGGACACGATGGTGCGCCACCGAACTTTGGAAAGCAATAGGTTTTCGCGAGGTCTAAAAACCTCAATCGATTGTATTTGTTCGCAAACTACCCTGTCGATCCAGCACGGCGCGATCGAACACGGGGAAGAACAGAAAGCCCAGAAGGAAGCCGAAGATATGCGCGTCCCATGCCACTTCACCGCCCGCATCACCGAACAGGGGAATGCCGACGGCAATCAGCACATTGCCGAACAACCACATCAGCGTGAAGATGAGAACCGTGCGGTTCGACAGGGACTGGATGATGCTCTGGCGCGGTAACAAATGCGCGATGGACGGGTGATAACGACCGCCGCGGGCGGGAAAGACGAAGCGGCACGCCGCTCCCATCAAAGCCGAAACCACGCCGGATGCGCCGATCAACACTGTCGGGTCGCCCCAGTGCAGAAAGGCATGGCCGAAGGCGGCGACGGCAGCCGACACGCACCAGAGCAGAATGAAACGAAGCGTGCCGATCCGGCGCAGGACCGGAGCTCCAAATGCCATAAGCCACAAGCTGTTGAAAAGGATATGCTCTATGCCGCCATGCAGGAGCGAATAGGTCACGGGTGTCCACAACCACTCCAGACCCTGCTGCGACAAAGCGGTGGCATAGCGCAGCGGAATGAAGCCGAAAGTGAACAGGAACCAGCCATAGCCATCGTCGGAGAGCACATAGGACGACACGAGATGGATAGCGACCATCAGCGCAATAACGGCAACAAGGGCACCTGGCAGGTTGAAAACGGGGGCTTTTTGCACTGGCTCCGGCTGTTCAGCCTCGTCCATGTCTGGTCTTTCCCCATCATTCTGCGTCATCGGCCTCAGTTCCTTCGTGTCGCGCTGCCTATGGTTATCTGGCAGCAATATAGTAACGCTGCGGGAAAAAGAAGCACTGCAGATTGTTATCGCCTGCAACTAAATCGCCCGAAAAGCCTTTGATGACGACGCGCGTGGCATGGAAATCGCACAGACATCTTCAGCACCGCGAATGAAGACGGAAAGTGTCCCGAAAAGACACACTGTCCGGCGGATTGGAGACCATGTCATGAAGACAAATGCAAGCCTGGAAATCTATGCATATTGGGACGAGTTGCGGGGCGAGCGCGCAGCACCGTTGCGCAGCGAGATCGAGCCTGGGCATATTCGCCACGTTCTGCCCGACCTTTTCGTTCTGACTGACGTGGGTGATGAAGCACCGATCTTTCGGCTCACCGGAACGCGTCTCTATAACCTGTTCAAACGTGAATTGAGCGAGACCCCGTTTTCAATGATCTGGCGGTCGGGTGACGCCGAAGACGCGTGCCGGATCGCAAATGGAGTCCTGCTTCACGAACGCCCCGTGATCTTTGACATTTGGGCCGAAAGCGCCAGCGGCCACGCGGCGCAGGAGTTTGAAATGCTGCTGCTGCCGCTCGAGGCCGAGCCGCACTTTCCGCCGCGTCTTCTTGGCGCCCTCATTTCCGATCCGCCGCTTGCCGATTTCGGTCAGGCCTTCAAACCGTTGACCTTGATCCGAAGCCGACTGATCGAGGCGTCAACGGCAAGTTTGATGGCACAGCGCCCGGACTTCGGATTTTCTTTGGAACGATGCGTTTCACAATGAGAAGACATGCAAATATTCGCGCCTGATCGCAAAACGGTCTGTTAACTCGCTGGCTGTAAAGAAGAACGACCAGTCCTTTTTATAGTGCCGCCCATGTTCTCATCTCGCTCAACCACCGTCGCTTTCGCCGCACGCTCCACCGAGACGCCGGTCGGCGAGGTTTTGCCTGTCGCGCTGACGGGACGGCTCATGGTGCCATCGCAGGACGAATATGATTGCGCCGCCCACGAGATGACAGCGGAAACGGCGCGGATCACCTGCTTCGTTCGCCCCAGAAACGGCGACCGCATCATCGCTTATCTGCAGCACATCGGTCGCGTCGAGGGCATCGTCAAGGCTCTGACAGCAGATGGTTTTACCATCGCTATCATGGGTACGGAGCGAAAGCGTGAGAAGCTTGCCGCACAATTGGCATGGATTGCCAAGCGCCACGCGCTGGGACTTCCTGAAGATCGCCGTCACGACCGCCTGACACCGCGTAACCCACGTGCCGATCTGATGCTGAGCGATGGCAATATCGTGCCCTGCCGCATCATCGACCTTTCGCTGTCCGGCGCCGCCGTTGAAACCGATATCCGCCCAGCAATGGGCAGCAATGTGCGGCTGGGCAACATGGCAGGTCGCATTGTCCGCCACTTCATGGAAGGCGTCGCCATCGAGTTCGATGCCGTCCAGTCGCGCGATGCGCTGATAGAATTTCTCTGATCCACCGCGCCTTGCTCTAACAAACCGGCTACGCCTTGCGTCAGCCGGTTTTTTTGTGCCCGAAATTTCCAGTTACCGGTCTTGAGTCGTCGTTTTTTGGAGCCAAAATGCAGAAAAAACTGTGCCATCCCGGGAAAACGAAGAAATTTCAGAAAAATATCCGAAAAAATTGCTCGAAAATGCGCCTCATAACGCAACCTTTGATAGATTTTTACACCTTATCATTGTTCATCTGGCGCTCAGAATGCAGTCGGACTGCATCAAGTATAGTCAAAGAATAGTTTCCACAGTCGCATAAGGTTGAACGGCACCCTGCAGCGTTAACCAGACACGATCATAGGCTCATATTTTTCAGTAATTTAACGGTATTTACCACTGGACAGGATAACCAAAACGATAAAATTTGAATCAAATTTTGCTCAAATACAGCTAAAAACAACATCAAATAAAGCGCAGTTTTTCCTAAATTTAACGTCGAATTTGAGCGCCGTTATTTGCGGGCAGTCAAAATATCGGTGGCATTCTTCTCCTCACAACGGGGAGACAAGAAATGAAAAAAACCATCCGTTTCGGATTTATGATTGCGGCAATGATCGCAGGTGCATTCGCAACACAGGCAGAAGCATCGCCAGCCGCCGCAATGCGCATCATGGGCAAGGCAAATCCGCCTATTGGTCACTATGAATTCTGCCAGACCTATCAGAGTGAATGCCAGCCGACATCCGGTGACCGCGGCCCGCTGCGGCTGACGGAAGAAAACTGGAAGATGATCCTGGACGTGAACTACACGGTCAACACCACGATCACGCCCATGACGGACATGGAAATCTACGGCGTCGAAGAGCGCTGGGCCTATCCGACCACAGTTGGCGATTGTGAGGACTACGTTCTTCTGAAGCGCAAGATGCTGATGAACAAGGGTATCTCGCCCTCCGACCTTCTGATTACGGTCGTTCTCCAGCCAAACGGCTCCGGCCACGCTGTTCTGACCATACGTACCGATCGAGGCGACTTCGTTCTCGATAATCTGCGCAACAAGGTCATGGACTGGTCGGAAACGGAATATACCTACCTGAAGCGTCAAGACAGCGCCAATCCGGGCCGCTGGGTGAAAATTCAAGATGGCCGCGCCGTCAACGCCGTTGCTGGCATCAAGTAATCGAACTGGGCGGGTCGGCACTGCCCTCACCCATGTGCACCCTACTGGCCGGTCTGGTCGCCCCGTTTAGAGACCAGATCGCGCCATAAGCCGGTTCCATTGCCCCGGAACCGGCTTTTTTTTTGCCTCTAGCGTTTTCCTGTCGAACGAAAAAGTTCTAGAGCAGGCCAAGCTCTGCAAGTTCGCGGCGCAGTTCGGATGGCATGTCTTCGGGCAGACCGTGTCCACCGAGATCGCGAGGTGCGTCATCGGCGTTCAGATAACGCCAGCCCTGAAACGGTCGTTTCGGCGCGGGCGATGTTTCGATCACCTCCGGCCCAAGCACCAGATCGCATCGGGAAATACCGTCCTCTCCCTTGAAAGACCGGATATCAAGCAGGCTCTGGCGGGCCTGGACCTGCCCCTTGATCACCCAATAGAGCGACCCGCCATCCAGCAACTCCTCCATCCGCTTTGGAAACATGCGGGTGGTATGAACGCTGTGCGGTTCAAGGCCCGCCGCAATCGCAGTCAGCGCACGGTGGGAAACCCATTCGCGCAAATCCTCGATGGAATCTGCGCCGACACAAAGCTTGATAAGATGAAGAGCCATAGGCCTATCAAGGCCGTTTTGACGCTTCCGTCAAGCGTGGATTGGTTGCGCTGATCAACACTCCACCACATTCACGGCAAGGCCGCCGGTGGAGGTTTCCTTGTATTTCTCACTCATGTCGTTGCCGGTCTGGCGCATGGTTTCAATGCAGGCGTCCAGCGGTACGAAATGCTCGCCATCCCCCTTCAGCGCCAGCGACGCGGCGGTGACGGCCTTGACCGCGCCCAGCGCATTGCGCTCGATGCAGGGTACCTGCACCAGTCCGGCAATGGGATCGCACGTCATTCCAAGGTGATGTTCGAGCGCGATTTCGGCAGCATTCTCGACCTGCGCCGGCGAGCCACCCATCACGGCCGCAAGACCGGCTGCTGCCATGGCAGCAGCCGACCCCACCTCACCCTGACAGCCAACTTCAGCGCCGGAAATGGAGGCATTGTGCTTGATGATGCCGCCGATAGCGGCTGCCGTCAGCAGGAAGTCCCTGACATCGCCAACCGACGCATCTTCGTGGAAGTGGCGGAAGTAGCGCACGGTGGCGGGCACCACCCCAGCCGCGCCGTTGGTCGGCGCAGTGACGACACGACCGCCGGAGGCATTCTCCTCGTTGACCGCCATCGCGTAAACGCTCAGCCAGTCATTGGCCAGAACCGGATTGAGGCGATTGCTGCGCCATTCGGCATTCAGCTTGTCATGAATGGAGCGCGCACGGCGCTTGACCTTCAGGCCGCCCGGCATGATGCCTTCACCTTTCAGCCCGCGCTCGATGCAGCCGTTCATCGCTTCCCAGATTTGGTCGAGACGCTCGTCCAGTTCCTCACGGGACATAACGGTCTCTTCGTTGGCGCGCTTCATCTGGGCGATCGTGCGGCCGGAACGCTCTGCCATATCAAGCATCTGTTTGGCGGAGGCGAAGGGATAAGGCACCTTTGGCCCGTTATCGACCGTCTTGCCGCGCTGACGCATGGCCTCCAGTTCGGTGTCGGTCACCACGAAACCACCGCCGACGGAATAATAGATCCGCTTGAGCAACATCCTGCCCTGATTGTCGAAGGCGGAGAAGGTCATACCGTTTGCGTGGCCCGGCAGGGGGGTCTTCTTGTCGAAGATAAGGTCCTCGGCAGGGCGGAACTGGTATGGCGGGTGGTTTGCCGGCGATACCTGGCCCGTGGCCTCTACCTGCGTGATGATGGCATCCATTGCGTCCGGGTCGACCAGATCAGGCCTTTCCCCGGTCAATCCGAGTACGACGGCGCGACCGGAGCCGTGGCCTATGCCGGTAAAGGCGAGCGAGCCATGTAGACTGACCTTGATAGCCGAGACAACAGCGCCAGCCGGGCGTGGCCAGTCGTTGGAGAGTATGGTGTCGAGAAAACGGTTCGCCGCCGACATCGGCCCCATCGTGTGCGAACTGGAAGGTCCGATACCGATCTTGAAGACATCGAAGACCGAAAGAAACATGTGTGTCCTGCCCTATGTATAGACGTATTGGGCCAGTCTATCCCAACCATGGAAATGCGCCACAGCAAAAACGATGCGGCCTGCGCCAGCTGCGACACGCAGGCGCGCAAACGAAAACAGCACGGTTTCGATGAAACCGTGCTGCACTAAAGAAAATATCTATGAGAGATTGTTACGGGCTACCAAAAATGTAGGTCAAAGCGAGAAAAGCGGCAAAGCCTGCAAGAGCGCGTATTGTGACAGCCCAGCAGGATTTCTGTGCGGTTTCTTCCATGATTACTCCAACGTGTTCACTCTCCAGGTGCGGTCTCACCGGCACCCAGTGGGTGAAGCATTTATTAAAAACTTATGACAAAGGCAAATGCAAAAAACGGCTAAAGCAAGGCGTATTCGCCCACCTGCCATTCACTCACTGCATAGGTATAAGAAATAACAAGCACTTACCTGTCCATTCCGATACAGGCTCCGTTTCAGCCCTGTCTCAATTTAGACCAAAGTGTAAATACGACAGGATTTTGTTCACCATAACCTGCCGAGATGTGCATAAACCCTGGATGTTCCAAGCTTTTGTGCGGTTGTCGTGTCGGCCGTATTGAACCTGTCGTTCATCTGGATTATCCGGCCTTTGAGACACAAGCGAAGATTTCAGAAAGCGGTGACACACCATGCAGGCCACACCTTCCTCTTTTCCAGATCGCGACACCGTCGCCTCCAAAATTTCTGCAATGACAGCAGAGGACGAGGCCTATCTGAACCTGCTGATGGAAAACGCGCTTCAGGATGAAAACCTGTTGGAAGGCTTGCTGCTGTTTCTCGATCAGCAGTCACAGGCAAAGTTTCTCAACACGCTGAAACTGGAAAAATGCGGCGAGTGGTTCGGCAACAACGCCCCTGCCCGTATACAGATCAGATTGCACGAGCTCGCCAAGAGCAGCCAGCACGCCGCCTACGCGGCTTTTCGCGCTGGCCTGGCCAAGTCCGGCGGGCTGGAAAAAGCCTATCCAAAGGCACCGCTCTGATCAACGGCCGTCAATCCGGCACCTGCTCGACCACTGCGATGATCGGACCCAGCAGGTGCCACCAGTCGCGACGTTTTGCGGCTGGAATGTCGATGCTGGAAATGCTGCCATCCAGATAAAGCGCGTTCGGTGCATGAAGCCGGTCGCGGAAAAGCGTGGCGAAATCATAGAAGCGAACGGCGTTTTCCGAAATCGCGAAATGAACCATACCATCGCCCGATACGCCGACACCATTGCGGGTATTGAGGCTGTCGCTATCGGGTAGAAAACGCGGATGCAGTTTTCCATCGATGACCAGCATAGGCCCCGACTGTGTCGCGAAATCAGGCTTCTTGTTGGCGTTGAGATAGGCGCTGGTTTCCAGCACACCTGCAGTCTTTCCATCCATGAAGAAAACGCCGTTAGGCTGCATGTGAAAATTGCCCCAGCCGCCAGAGGTGCTGATGGGCGATACCTCCACACCGTTTTCGATGTGAAGCCCGACCGGCGATAGGTCGCGATGATACATGCCGCCATTCATGGCGAAGGTGACGAAACTGTGCTGCCGCCACAGGGCCGATGATAGCGCTTCGAAGGAACCATAGGGTTTTCCGGCGACGTGGTCGAACTGATAGAGCCTGATATTGCTACGTTCGGGATTGAAACTGCAAACCGTGTAGCGGCCGCCCATATGATCGATCGACTGACAGAAGCCTGGCAGGTCGGCGGCATTGGCTGTCGTTGAAAACAGGAACGGCAGCAGATATCTGGCAAATTTCTTCATCATCCCTCGTAAAGCGTGACGATTTCGATTCTGGCGGCAACGGCACGATCAACGATCTGAGCGCGTCCAGAATATGGCTTAGCAATTGATGTTGGATGTTTGAAAGGCCCAAGCAGGCCACAGTATCGTGACAAAGAAAAAGGCCGACGCGTACGCCGGCCTTTTCAAATCATGATCGTGTGGGATGGATCAGCGACGTGCTGCGCGATCCACGCTGCGTCCCGCAGCCTGTGTGCCATCCACAGTTCCTGCTACATCCTTGCCGACACCGCGGATGGTGTTACCGCAAGAGCTGAGCGAGACGAGAGCGACGAAGACGGCGGCAATGGTTGCAAGAAAGCGTGTAGACATACGTTGAAACTCCCCTTGTGTTCGCGAAACTAACGCAAACGTGATGTCAAAGAACGCGGGGATAACGCGAAATTTCAAAGCGGGTTCCGTTCCAGTCAAAAAATATTTACGCGCGCTTCACATTGGCTGAGCGATATCGCGAAACGCGTTGCGAATGCTGTCCGCAACCGCCTGCACAGGACGTGTCGGCTTGTCTGCGACAATGAGGCGAATATCGAAGCAGCCGAGCTCTGGCAGACCATCTTTTTCGCCCAGAATGACCATGTCGTTCTGCACATAGGATCGCGGCAGCGGTGCAATGGCCAGATCCGCCTCGATCGCTGCTTTCTGCGCCATGGTGTGACCGCTGAGATATGCGACACGGTAACGACGATTTTGCGATTCCAGCGAGTTGATGGCCTCCGAACGCCAGATGCAGCCATCTTCCCAAATGGAAATCGGCAATGGGTCACGCAGGTGGGCCGTACCGCATTTGGCACCGGCCCAGACGAGCCGCTCGCGCATCAGGACTTCACCGGTATTGCGAAGGGGCAGCGAAGCGCAATTGACAAGGGCAAGGTCCAGCCGATGCTCATCCATCCGCTTGTAGAGCTGCGAGCTGGAATCGATCGTCACATCCACCATGATGGCAGGAAAGGCTTCTGCAAACCGCTTGAGAATACCGGGCAGCATGCCGCGCTCACCGATGTCTTCGGGCGCACCCAGCCGAACCACCCCGGAAAGTTCAGGCATGACGAAGCGCGATACGGCCTCATTCGAAAGGGCAATCATGCGCCGCGCATAGGTAAGGAGCGTTTCGCCGTGCGCGGTCAACGTCACCGAGCGCGCGTCCCGCAGGAACAAGGTCGTCTTCAGCTGTTCTTCAAGCTTCTTGATCTGCATTGAGACGGCGGACGGCGTTCGAAACACGACCTCTGCTGCTGTCGAGAAATTGCCGGTCTCGGCAATCGCCACGAAGGTTCTCAAGATATCATTGTCCAACAACGGCAGGGGTTGACGGAAGGATACTGTCATGGCGATAGCCTTCAGTTTTTCTGATTGATACATCGATATCATTTCGTTTGATTGAATGTCAACATTGCAGCATTCTCCTCACCATGCCGCTCGGAAACCCCAACACAGCGGGGGTTTCGAGCATTTGAAAACATACGATTTACGATGGGTGATATCAAAATCATTCGATTGTTTGATAATATCGTTGAGCGCATGTCTCCATCGTCAACCGAACATGGACCATGAAAGGAGATTGGACATGACCATGATCACAACCCATAGCAGGGGGCCATCCAAGGTCCGGCTGCATTCGTATTACTGGCTATCCCACCT
Organism: Rhizobium sp. Leaf262; assembly: GCF_001422245.1. Taxonomy (GTDB): domain Bacteria; phylum Pseudomonadota; class Alphaproteobacteria; order Rhizobiales; family Rhizobiaceae; genus Agrobacterium. Next base: position 57,282 of record NZ_LMMM01000004.1, on the reverse strand, counting down.
TGTCGACCTAGGCCGTTATCTTCACGCGTCCTGGCGTCGCAGGCAGTCTCTGCGCGCACTGGAAGCCCTGCCCGTAGAAACATTGAAGGATATCGGATGGCCATCAAGCGACAACAAGCGCATGCGTATTGCGCAGAAATAAAAGACGGTAGTATCGGACGTTGAATGGCTCGCAGAACACGTTTCTGGCGAGCCATTTTTTTGCGCTGCGGAACAAACGGACCGCCACCACATTTCCCACTGCCCCAATCAGCTAAGAGGAAATTCATGGCCCAGTTCGGTTCCAGCATTCTGCCCGGCGACTTCACCCGCCTTGGCGCCAATTATGACGGCGACGGTGTCAACTTCGCGATCTTCAGTGCCCATGCCGAACGGGTGGAACTTTGCCTCTTCGATGAGAGCGGCCAAAACGAAATCGAACGGATAACGCTGCCGGAGTTCACCAACGAAATCTGGCACGGCTACATTCCCGGACTGAAGGCAGGCGCACTTTACGGTTACCGTGTGCACGGTCCTTACGACCCGGAAAACGGCCATCGCTTCAATCCCAATAAGCTTTTGATCGATCCTTACGCCCGCGAACTGGTGGGCGACATCGCGTGGGGCTCCGAACAGTTCGGCTATATCCTCGATGCCGAAGACAAGGACATGTCCTTCAACGACGCCGACAGCGCGGCCAAAATGCCGAAGTGCCGGGTAATCGACCCCAACGACCATGATTGGGGCAATGATAAGCGCCCGAATATTCCGTGGTCGAAGACGATTTTATACGAAACCCACGTCAAGGGCTTTACCCAGCTTCACCCTGGCGTGCCGGAAAACCTGCGCGGGACCTATGAGGGTCTCGGCGACAAGCAGATCGTCGATTACATCAAAAGCCTTGGCGTAACCTCCGTCGAGCTGCTGCCGATCCATTCCTTTCCGGATGATTCCCATCTCTTGGAAAAAGGGCTGAAGAATTTCTGGGGTTATAACTCCCTTGGCTTCTTCTCACCCGCATCGCGTTACTACGGCCCGCGCGGCATGGCTGGTTTCCGCGATATGGTCAGAGCCTTCCACGATGGCGGCATCGAGGTCATTCTGGATGTGGTCTATAACCACACGGCGGAAGGCAACGAGCTTGGGCCGACCCTGTCCTTCAAGGGCATCGACAACTTTTCCTATTACCGCACCATGCCGGACCAGCCGCGTTACTACATCAACGACACAGGTACCGGAAACACCGTCAACACCTCGCACCCGCGCGTCCTGCAGATGGTCACGGACTCTCTGCGGTACTGGGCCGAAGACATGCATATCGACGGCTTCCGCTTCGACCTCGGCACCATTCTGGGTCGTGAGCCGGAAGGTTTCGACCAGCGCGGCGGTTTCTTCGACGCTGTGGGTCAGGACCCCGTTCTCTCCAAGCTGAAACTGGTGGGCGAACCCTGGGACATCGGCCCCGGCGGTTATCAGGTCGGCGGATTCCCGCCCGGCTGGGCAGAGTGGAACGACAAGTATCGCGACACGGTGCGCGAATACTGGAAGGATGAGGATGGCACCGCTGGCGATTTCGCCGCCCGCGTCATGGGTTCCGGCGACGTCTATGATCTACGGGGCCGCAGGCCTTGGTCCAGCGTCAACTTCATCACCGCTCATGACGGCTTCACGTTGAACGACCTCGTTTCCTACAATGAGAAACACAACGAGGCGAATGGCGAAGACAACAAGGACGGCCACGACCATAACCGCAGCTTCAATTACGGCGCTGAAGGTCCGACCGACGACGAGAACATCACAGCCGTGCGGGATCGCCAGAAACGGAACTTCCTCGCCACACTGTTCCTGTCTCATGGCACACCCATGCTTTTGGCAGGCGACGAGTTCGGCCGCAGCCAGATGGGCAACAACAACGGCTATTGTCAGGATAGCGAACTGAGCTGGGTTCATTGGGAAAACCTTCCAGAGAGCGCCGAGACGCTGCGCAACTTCACCTCGCGGCTGATCGAGCTTCGTCAAAACCATTCTATTTTGCGACGCGACAGCTGGCGTGACGGCACGCATGCCACATGGCTGAACCCCGGCGGTGGCGAGCAGACTGAAGCACAGTGGAACGATCCGGGTTCCACCTCGCTTGGCTTGCGTATGTCGCGAGACGTCGGGGACGATGCAGAGGAATGGAACGACGTCCTCATACTCTTCAACCCGCATGACGGCGCGGTCGAGTTCAAGCTGCCGAATGCCGAGCACGGCTGGATGACGGAACTGACAACCGCCGATCCCGACGCGAATGCGGACAAGATTGCCAATGGCGAGAACTACACCGTGGAAGGACGCACGCTCGTGTTGCTGCGCGCTGCATAGTAGGTCTCCAATACAAAAGCCGGGAGACAGGAAGCTTGAGATCCCTGTCTTCCGGCTTTGAAAAAAGATCAGACGCCGGGAGACATCCCGGCGTTTTTGTTCATGGATGGGTGAATTGCAATCCGGCCCAGCGAACGCCGAGCTTTGGCTTCCGCTTCACCTTGGCCGCGATGGAAGACCGCAGGGCAAAGAAGATGTCGTCGAGATGATAGGGCTTGCTGAAAAACCTGACATCGGCAGGTAGATCCAACGCATCAGGCGCGTGCCCCCCTGATGTGACGATGACGGACATCTGCTCCTGACAGGTGTCGATCATTCGCACCAGATCCAGACCCGACAAGCCACCCGGCATGTCGATGTCGGTAACCACTGCAGAGATGTCGGTGACCTTGCCGATAATCGCTACGGCCTCCAGCACGTTCGATGCTTCCAGAACGGTATACCCCGCCTCCTCCAAGGCATCGGCAAGTGTCAGTCGAATGATCGGTTCGTCTTCGACGATCAATACGGTCAAGCCAGCTTCAGACATACGCAATACTCCGCTCAAAAGCACCGGACAGGAACGGCGGAGCCGTTTTGAATATCCGTGGCCGAAACAAAAGACGAAGCGGCGGTTCGGTGTCGTTTGGTCCGCCGTTCCCTCACGTCGAATAGAACGCGCAACGTGGCGATAGTGCTCAAAGGCTGCGCCTGAAAATTGAAAACAATATTAATAAAATGCAAAATTTCCGATTCATCATGCATTAACTGTCTGATCGGCCCAGCCTGCAGCTGCGCCTCTTCTCCGTTTCCAATTCGCAATCACTGACAGTTTTTTTGACTGCAAAACTTCGGCGTCGTATCTTGTCCCGATAATGTCGTAATCAAGATATACAGCGGATCATTTCCAAGCAAGGAATTGCGTTTCCGCAATGGAGCATGGTCATAATGAGCAAAACTCCTCCCAAAAAACGCTCTGTCGTCTTCTTCATGGTCCCGCAATTCACCATGCTTCCCTTCACGGCAGCGGTGGAAACGCTGCGCATCGCCAACCGGATGCTGGGCTACGCCGCCTATGAGTGGCGGCTTGCTTCCGCCGACGGTCAAAAAGTGGCCTCTTCCAGCGGCATTGCACTTGAAGCCAACACGTCGCTTGCCGACGAGCGCAAATCCGTAAGTGGTGAAAACCGCCCCGACATGGTTTTGATCTGTGCGGGCATAGACGTCGAGCAATACAACAACAAATCCGTCAATGCCTGGCTGCGCGAATCCAACAATCGCGGCATCGCTGTCGGCAGCCTCTGTACGGGCGCACATGTGCTTGCTCAGGCGGGACTGCTGAACGGCAAGCGCTGTGCGATCCATTGGGAAAACCTGCCCGGCTTTTCCGAAGCCTTTCCGCAGGTGGAGGTCTATGCCGATCTCTACGAGGTGGATGGCAACATCTACACCTGCGCAGGCGGCACCGCATCGCTGGACATGATGCTGAACCTGATCGGTCAGGATTTTGGCGAAAACCTCGTCAACCGCGTCTGCGAACAGCAGCTGACGGACCGCGTGCGCAACCCGCATGACCGCCAGCGCCTGCCACTGCGCGCGCGTCTGGGCGTACAGAACGACAAGGTTCTGTCGATCATCGAACTCATGGAAAGCAACCTGTCCGAACCGCTATCCCTGCTGGATATTGCGGATGATGCGGACCTGTCGCGCAGACAGGTCGAGCGGCTGTTTCGGCAGGAAATGGGGCGTTCCCCTGCCCGCTATTATCTGGAAATCCGCCTGGATCGCGCACGTCACCTGCTGGTGCAATCGGCCATGCCGGTGGTAGAAGTGGCCGTTGCCTGCGGCTTCGTTTCCGCGTCGCATTTTTCCAAGTGTTATCGCGAAATCTACAATCGCACGCCGCAGCAGGAGCGCGCGGAGCGCAAGTTGGTCATGAGCGCATCGCGCATGGCCGCAGCCGCCAGCCATGGCAAACCAGCCCACTAGGCCTGAAACGGACGAACCGCCGCGGCCAAATCCTCGGCGGTGAGACCCGGGCCCAGACGCTGGGCCGTTTCGCCGTGCAGCCAAACAGCAGCAGCCGCCGCTTCAAAAGCCGGAACCTGCTGAGCCAGAAAACCACCTGCTATTCCCGCCAATACATCCCCCGACCCTGCCGTGGCCAGATAGGGTGGCGCATTGGTGTTGACCAGCGCGCGACCATCCGGGGCCGCAATCACCGTATCTGCACCCTTATAGACGACAACAGCATTGCTGAGCGCCGCAGCCGCCTGCGCTTTCTCGATCTTGCTAAGATTGTCGTCCGCCGCAATATCAGGAAACAGCCGACCAAACTCGCCCTCATGTGGCGTCAGAATGCGGGGCGCATCGGCAGCGAAGAGATCGAAGAGCCGCTGCGGCTCATGCTTGAACGCTGTGATGCCATCCGCATCCAACACCAGCGCCTTATCCTTTAGCAGGGAGACAAAGCGGCGCGCTTTTTCGAGGTTCCCAAATCCCGGGCCGAGGACATAGGTCGCATGGCGCTTGTCGCCAGCCCACGCTTCAAGCTCCTCATCGCTTTCGATACCCGACACCATCACCGCCGTAAGTGTCGCAGAAATCACACCCAGCGCCTCGTGCGGCGCGGCAACCGTAACGATGCCTGCACCGGCACGAAAACCCGCCATCGCCGTCATGCGGGCAGCGCCCGTGGCATGGGATGGGCCCGAGAAGACGGTGAGATGCCCGCGCTTGAACTTGTGCGTATCTTCGTCCGCCTTCGGGAAAGCACTCATCCAGAGCGAGGAATGGTTTTCGCAGATCAAGCCGCTGTGTTCCCGCAGAATTCGATGCGGAATGCCGATATCGAAGACCTCAAGCTCACCACACAGCGACCGTCCAGGCATCAGCACATGGCCCGGCTTGCGCGCCATGAAGGTGACCGTTCGCTCAGCCTGAAACGCTCGCCCCAACGGCACGCCTCGCCTTCCGCACAACCCGGATGGCAGATCGATGGCGATAACGGGTATGGCGGCTGTCTCGACTGCATCGATAAGAGTAGCCACCTCAGCAGGGACATCACGGGACAGTCCCGCACCGAAAATCGCGTCGATCACCACGTCGCCGGATCGGGGTTGGTAATCATCGAGCGGTTCGAAAGGCAGTGCCATACCATCGAACGCCTGCTTCGCTGCTCCCTTCAACCTGCTGACATCGCCAAAGACAAAGACAGCCACCTCGGCGCCGCTCTCCCTCAACGCGCGCGCTGCCACGAAGCCATCGCCGCCATTGTTACCGATGCCGCAGAGCACGACATAACGGAGCGCTTGCGGATAGTATTTGAGCGCACATGCGGCAACGGCCTGCCCTGCCCGCTCCATCAGCGCGGAGACGGATATGCCGCTTCTTTCCGCACTCGCATCAATACGCGCCATGGCGGCTGGGTCGATCAAAGCATGGCTGGCTGCAAACATCATGCAGGCATATTCAGCGCAAAATCTTGCAAAAGGCAATCGGCGCAAAATTAGGCAAATTCACTTGCATAAAATATATTCATTTGCGCAAAATTTACCCAATCCGCTCCGTGGATTTACCTTTGCGTAACAGGTTCGAAATTTGGCAAAATCGTGAAAAAACCGCTCTATAGCTGGCGATGGACGGTATTTTCACCCACGAAAACAGGCAAGTTGCGCCAAATTTCGCCTTGTCCAGCCATTTTTTGAAGATTTTTTATTCAAACCCGCTTCCGATCTGGCACGATACGTGCATTCTTGTGGCAGAGCGGAAAGACCGCTTTAACGGGAGAAGCGGAGAGATATTTTCTCATGAAAAAGATCGAAGCGATCATTAAGCCTTTCAAGCTCGACGAAGTGAAGGAAGCCCTTCAGGAAGTCGGACTTCAGGGAATAACGGTTACGGAAGCTAAGGGCTTTGGTCGTCAAAAAGGCCATACGGAACTCTATCGCGGCGCAGAGTATGTCGTCGACTTTTTGCCCAAGGTAAAAGTCGAAGTCGTGCTTGCGGATGAAAATGCGGATGCCGTGATCGAGGCCATTCGCAACGCTGCACAGACAGGCCGCATTGGCGACGGAAAGATTTTCGTCTCGAATGTGGAAGAGGTTATTCGTATCCGCACGGGTGAGACAGGCGTAGACGCCATATAAAAAGACTGAACCCAGCAGGAAAAGCTGGGGCTTCACCTTGTTATCATTACACTCAAGGAAAAGTTTCAAATGACGACCGCAAACGATATTCTCAAGCAGATCAAGGACAACGACGTGAAGTTCGTTGACCTGCGCTTTACCGACCCCAAGGGCAAGCTGCAGCACGTCACCATGGACGTGGCCTGCGTGGACGAAGACATGTTCGCCGATGGCGTTATGTTCGACGGCTCCTCGATCGGCGGCTGGAAGGCCATCAACGAATCCGACATGGTGCTGATGCCTGACACGGGCACAGTTCACATGGACCCGTTCTTCGCGCAGTCCACCATGGTCATCATCTGTGACATTCTCGACCCCGTCTCGGGCGAATCCTATAACCGCGACCCACGCGGCACAGCCAAGAAGGCTGAAGCCTACCTCAAGGCTTCCGGTATCGGCGACACGATTTTCGTCGGCCCAGAGCCTGAATTCTTCGTCTTCGATGACGTGAAGTACAAAGCTGACCCGTACAACACGGGCTTCAAGCTCGACTCGTCGGAACTGCCGTCCAACGACGACACCGACTATGAGACCGGCAACCTCGGCCACCGTCCACGCGTCAAGGGCGGCTACTTCCCGGTTCCTCCGGTCGACAGCCTTCAGGACATGCGTTCCGAAATGCTGACCGTCCTGGGCGAAATGGGCGTCGTCGTTGAAAAGCACCACCATGAAGTCGCTTCTGCACAGCACGAGCTGGGCGTGAAGTTCGACACCATGGTATCCAGCGCCGACAAGATGCAGATTTACAAATACGTCGTGCATCAGGTCGCAAACGCTTACGGCAAGACGGCAACCTTCATGCCGAAGCCGATCTTTGGCGATAACGGCTCAGGCATGCACGTTCACCAGTCCATCTGGAAGGGCGGCAAGCCGACCTTCGCTGGCGACGAATATGCAGGCCTGTCCGAAACCTGCCTCTACTACATCGGCGGCATCATCAAGCATGCCAAGGCCATCAACGCCTTCACCAACCCGACGACCAACTCCTACAAGCGTCTGGTTCCAGGTTATGAAGCACCGGTTCTGCTGGCCTACTCCGCCCGCAACCGCTCTGCCTCCTGCCGCATTCCGTTCGGCTCCAACCCGAAGGCAAAGCGCGTCGAAGTCCGCTTCCCTGATCCGGCTCAGAACCCGTATCTCGGCTTTGCAGCCATGCTGATGGCTGGCCTCGACGGTATCAAGAACAAGATCCACCCCGGCAAGCCGATGGACAAGGATCTCTACGACCTGCCCGCCAAGGAACTGAAGAAGATTCCAACGGTGTGCGGTTCGCTGCGCGAAGCCCTCGACAGCCTCGACAAGGATCGCAAGTTCCTCACCGCCGGCGGCGTGTTCGATGACGACCAGATCGATGCCTTCATCGAACTGAAGATGCACGAAGTCATGCGTTTCGAAATGACCCCGCATCCTGTCGAATTCGATATGTACTACTCGGCTTAATTGCCGGAAAAAGGCGCCTCTCGGGGCGCCTTTTTTGTTTTGTTGTTATGATAGTGGGTGTGGCTTACCCCCCTCTGTCCTGCCGGACATCTCCCCCTCAAGGGGGGAGATCGGCTGGGCGCACGAACCCCGCTCTATCCGCAGCGTTGAAGATGGGCGAGAGGCCTCAACGAGTCGATCTCCCCACCTGAGGGGGAGATGCCCGGCAGGGCAGAGGGGGGTAAGCGACAATCGCCGTAATCTACTTGTGGCAAGCCACCAGCAATAAATCAGCGCATACCGGAAAGCCCCATGCCCCCAGCCACCGAAACCACCCCTCGCCTGCGTGACTGGCTGATTTTCCTCGCCGTACCCTTCTTCTTTTCCAGCAACGTCATTTTCGGTCGCGGCGTCATTGGAGAAGTTTCGCCATTCGTCACCGCATTTCTGCGCTGGTTCTTTTCGGCGTTGTTCGTGGCACCCTTCATCATCCACGATTGGCGAGCCTGCCTGCGCTTCATCCGCGCAAAGACCGCACTTTGGCTGATCCTCGGCTTTCTCGGCATGGGCATCTGCGGCGGCGTGGTCTATTGGGGCCTCACCATGACCTCCGCAGCAAATGGAACGCTGATCTACACCACATCATCACTTTTCATCATCCTGCTTCAGCGGATACTCTACGGTCGCGCGATCCGGCGGCTGGAAGTGGTGGGCATGGTTATTGCCTTTGCGGGCGTGGCGGCAATCGTGCTGAAGGGCGATGTGGCGCAATTGCTGCGGCTTGATTTCAATCTTGGCGATCTCGCCATTCTCGTGGCATCGATCTCTTTTGCGGTCTACTCGCTGCTGCTGCGAGACCCAGCCGCCAGAGACATGGCGTCGCTCAGCCTGTTTGCCGTCATCGCACTGTCAGGCGCACTGGTGCTGCTGCCACCGGCTGCTATCGAGCTTGCCCATGGCGGCATGTTGCCTTCATCAGTCGTGGCATGGGCAAAAATCGGCGGGATCATTCTGTTCGCATCCATCGCGGCCTTTTACTGCTTCACTCACACGGTCCGGGTCTTTGGCCCGGCCACCGCAGGCATTACGCTTTATATGATGCCACCCGTGTCGATCGTCATGGCGGTGATGTTTCTGGGGGAGCGTTTCGAGCATTATCATGCGTTCGGCATTGTTTTGGTCACCGGCGGCGTGGTGCTGGCCACGGCACCCTTTGGCAAGCTGAAGTAACAAAATCGCGCTTGACCACTAAATATCTTGATATTTTCCATCCGGACCCCAAATTGTATGAGGAAAGGATGTGCATGCCATGAAACAAAGAGACGCAAAATTTACGATTGGCGAGGTTGTTCGCCACAAGGTGTTTCCGTTCCGCGGCGTGGTATTCGACGTAGACCCGGAATATGCCAATACCGAAGAATGGTGGAACGCAATTCCTGCGGAAATCCGTCCGGATCGCGACCAGCCGTTTTACCACCTCTTGGCGGAAAACGATGAAACCGAATATGTCGCCTATGTCTCGGAACAGAACCTGATCCATGACGAAAGCGACCAGCCATTGCGCAATCCGAATATTACCCGAATATTCGACACCACGCCAACAGGCGAGCTACGCGCGAAAGCGGCCATGACGCACTGATCTCCCAAACAGAGCGCCATCCAACAAAAAACCGGCCTGAAGACAGGCCGGTTTTTTAATGTCGTGAATGACGGTCTTAGTTTGCTGGCTTGGTCTTTGCAGCGTCCTGAGCAGCTTCCAGCTTCTTGCGAGCTTCTTCTGCCTTCTTCTGCATGCCTTCCTGCAGCGAACGCTGGCTTTCAGCGAGCTGAGACTGCGTGATTGGCTGGCCGTCATACGCACCCGTGAAGCCGCTGAGAGCGATCTTGATGGGGTTAGGCGCGCGGCGGAAGTTGATGGAGGTGAACACGATTTCCGTGCCCTTCTTCATGCTGGCAATCATCGCGTCCGTCAGCGGCACTTCAGCCGTGCACTTGTCGGGCAGGCAGACGGCGTAGTCCAGCTTCTGGCCCTTGGCGCCATCGATCTGCATCATCACGCCCGGAGGCAGCAGGCGTGCGGTTGGAACCGAAACCTGAAGCAGCTTGCGGTTGACCTTGCCTTCGACGCTGATGAGGCCGACAGCCGTGATCATCTGACCGTTCTGGGCGAGAACAACGTTCTGCACGACGCAAACATCATTATCTTCCTGCTTGCTGCATGTCTTGAACCAACCAAGCGGAGGTGCGCCAGCGCCGCCAGCAGCCGGAGCCGCCTGCTGAGCCTGCGATACTGCCGGGGCAGACACGGCACCCAGCGAAAGAACGAGAGCAGACAAGCCTGCGCGGGTAAATGTGTTTGCGAATTGCATCATAAGAGTTCCGTCTCCTGAATTTTCTTATGCGAAGCAGAACGGATCGAACTGCTCAACATCACCGGTATCCGTCTGCCCGTTCCACTGTCGTTTAAATGAGGCAAATGCGTGACCCGACGGTTTCGGCAACCCTGTTACATCCCGTCGGGCGCGATATCCAGCACTTCTTTCAACTTTTCTTGAGCCCCTACAGATTTTCTGTCGTCGGATGCCTGCCATAGTTGGGTGTGATACATTCCCGCGGGAATCAATACAAGACGAACGGCGTTTGCCTCACGTAGCAATCCCGTGATTAAACAGCCCGAATGCGACAGGACAATTAACATGCGAAGCCTTCTGGCGTTCATCCCCGCCCTCCTTTTTTCCGGTCTGGCGTTGGCGGAACCCCTCCATGGAATTTCGATGCATGGGACTGTTGGCCTACCCGCAGACTACAAGAATTTCCCCTATGTGAACCCTGACGTCAAAAAAGGCGGCCGTATTTCCTACGGTGTCGTCGGCACGTTCGACAGCCTCAACCCCTTTGTTCTAAAGGGCATGCGCACCACCGCACGTGGCGTGTGGGACCCGGAATTCGGCAATCTGCTCTATGAGCCCCTGATGCAGCGTTCCAATGACGAGCCGTTTTCGCTCTACGGCCTGCTGGCAGAGACTGCCGAATGGGACGACGACCGCACCTACATCCAATTCAACATCAACCCCAAAGCCAAGTGGCAGGACGGCCAGCCGGTCACGCCGGAAGATGTGATGTTCAGCTTCAATCTTTTGAAGGAAAAAGGCCGCCCGCCTTTCAACAGCCGCCTGAATGGCGTCGCGAAAATGGAGCAAATCGGCGAGCACGGTGTGCGCTTCACCTTCAACGAAAATGCGAATCGCGAAACGCCGCTCATTCTGGCATCTTCGACGCCGATTTTGCCGAAACATGCGATCGATCAGGCTACCTTCGAGCAAGGCGGCCTGGGTCCTGTCGTCGGCTCCGGCCCATACCGAATCAAAACATTGAAGCCGGGAGAACGCGTCATCTGGGAACGTGACCCGAATTATTGGGGCAAGGATATACCCTCCAAGGTCGGTCTCGATAACTACGACGAGATCAGCATTCTCTATTTCCTTCAGGTCACGACCATGTTCGAGGCGTTCAAGAAGGGCGACATCGACATTTACCCCGAAGGCGATGCCATCAATGGTTCAGCCGACTCATCTCACTGGGGCCAGGCGTACAATTTCCCTGCCGTCCATCGCGGTGAAATCGCCCGGGATGTTTTCGAATCCCGCCTGCCATCGGGCATGTTCGGCCTCGTTTTCAACACGCGACGCGGCATGTTCGCCGATGAGAAAGTGCGTGAAGGCCTTTCCTATGCACTCGATTTCGAATGGATGAACCGCAACATTCTGGGCGGCGCTTTCAAGCGCACGCAAAGCTATTGGCAGAATTCCGCGCTGGGTGCCTTCGGCAATGCCGCCGATGCACGCGAATTGGCGCTTTTGGGGGATGCTGCCAAGAAGCTGCCGCCAGCGCTTCTGGCTGGCACCTATGCCATGCCCGTGACCGATGGTTCGGGTGCAGACCGCAAGGTGCTGAAGCTTGCCGTCGACAGACTGAAGGAAGCCGGTTACACGATCAAGAAGGGCAAGATGTCGGACAAGAACGGTCGCCCGCTGACCTTCGAGATCATGACGCAGAACCCGGCGCAGGAGCGGATTGCGCTTGCCTATCAACGCTCGCTGAAACTGATCGGCGTCGATATGGCCATTCGCTCCGTCGATGACGGGCAATATCAGGCCCGCTCCAACAGCTTCGACTACGACATGATCATCCGCTCGCTACCTTCTTCGCTATCGCCGGGCGCGGAACAGCTCAATCGGTGGGGCTCGGATTCGCGCGATGCCAATGGCAGCTTCAACTATGCAGGCGTCGCCGACCCCGATGTGGACCGCATGCTGGAGGCGCTGTTGCAGGCGCGCTCCACGGAGGATTTTCAAGCGGCAGTACGCGCCTATGACAGGTTGCTGACGGCTGGGCACTATGTCATTCCGCTTTATTACATCGGTGCGCAATGGGTTGCACGGTGGAAATACATCCAACGCCCGGAGACGACACCGCTACTGGGCAACCAGAAAAGCAGTTGGTGGGATGCACGTGCTCAGTAGCCGTGCGAAGGTGGTTGTCTTTCGGTAACCGCTTGCGAAAGCTGGACAACGACCCTAGATGGGGCACTTATTGCTGTTAAAGAGGAAAGCACCATGCAACGCATTGTTATCGACGTCGTCTCGGACATGGTCTGCCCTTGGTGCTATCTCGGCAAGGCGCGGCTTGATCTGGCGCTGGCAGAGGTGCTGGACGAGGTGAGCGTCGACGTGAACTGGCGTCCCTACCGCCTCAACCCGGATTACCCGCCAGAGGGCGTGGACCAGAAGGCGGAGCTGGAGAAGAAGCTGGGCGGCAAGGAAAAGGTCGAGCAGGCGCATGAGATGCTGACGCAGCTCGGCAAGGAAGTCGGCATCGCCTTTAAATTCGACGCCATCAAGGTTGGACCCAACACGCTGGACGGCCACCGCCTGTCGCTCTGGGCGCATGCCGAGGGACGCGAGTTTCAGGACAAGGTCGTGACCGAACTCTTCCGCGCCAATTTCGAGCAAGGCCTCAACATTGGCGACCACAAGGTTCTGGCCGATATCGGTGAGAAGGCCGGTATGAACCGCGAGGTCGTGGAGAAGCTGCTGGCATCCGACGCGGACAAGGATACGGTCATTGCCGAAATCGACGCGGCCCAGCAGATGGGTGTCTCCGGCGTTCCCTTCTTCATTCTTGACCAGAAATACGCCGTCAGCGGTGCGCAGAGCAAGGAAGTGCTGATTAATGCACTGCGGGATATTGCCAGAATGAAGCTGGAAGAGCATAGGGCAATGAACTGATCGTCAGCGCCTTCCCGCTGTCGATTTCCGGCCCCTAATATTTTCAGGTGTTTCCGTGTCCGATAGCATGTTGAAGGGCATTCTGCTCGCATTCGCAGCCTTTGCGGCCTACGCCTGGAGCGATGCGAGCGTGAAGCTCATCGAAGGGCAACTGTCGCCCATCCAATCCGCATTTTTCGGCGCACTCTTCGGGCTCTGCGCCCTGCCCTTCATTCGCAAGCGCAACGACGATTGGCGCGATATCGTCCGCACCACCAACCGTCCGCTGTGGATGCTGCGTTTCGTCTCATCCGGCCTCGGTGCCATCACTTCGGTCACAGCCTTCACTCACCTGTCGATGGCGGAAGCCTTCGCGCTCATCTTCCTGCTGCCCGCCTTCGTGACCATCATGTCGGTTCTGTTCCTGAAGGAACAGGTCGGCATCAAGCGCTGGTCCGCCGTCATCATCGGCTTTGCCGGTGTTCTGGTAATTTTGCGACCCGGTTTCCGCGAGCTTTCGACCGGCCATTTCGCAGCCATCGTTGCGGGGCTGTGTGGCGCGATCTCCATCGTCATCTTCCGCGCCATGGGGCCATCGGAAAAGAACATCTCGCTCTATGGCGCAGGCTTGCTGGGAACGCTGGTAATTTGCGGCATCGCGATGACATCGTCCTTCACGCCGCCCAATGCCGAACAATGGATGTTTCTCGCAGGCTACGGCCTACTCGGCGCTCTCGCCAACGTGCTGGTCATGTATGCGGCGAAATATGCACCCGCCGCCGTCATCGGACCCACGCAATATAGCCAGATGCTGTGGGCCATTCTGTTCGGCTATCTGATTTTTGGCGATGGCGTGGATGGCTGGATGCTGGTGGGCATCGCTCTCATCATCGGCTCCGGGCTGATCACGCTCATCCGCGAGCGGCAGAGGCAGGTTGCCTTGCCAACATCGGTCGCGGCGGCAGACCAGAATGTTGCCGTCGCGATGACACCCGAAGGTGATGAGGCGAAAACGGACTGATCAGCCCGCCTTCAACGTACCGTCAATTGCACACACGTACGCGGTACATGTCGCCGTATCCATCCTGACGCCATGCCAGATGGCAGCGATGATAGACGGGCTCGTAAACAACGGGCGGGCCGTAAACGGGTCCGTAGCCGTAGCCATAATAACCCGGCGATCCGTAGTAATTGTGAGATGCTCCAGCAATCAGCGCGCCGCCGAGAACGCCCCCTGCTAGACCGGCGACGACGCCGCGTCCGAAATTATTGCGTGCTTCTGCCTGGCTGGTGGTGGCAATTGTGGTACCCGCAATTGTCAAGGCGACCAGACCAGCGGTGACAAATCTATTCATCGTCCACATAGTCCTGCTCCTTAAGTGTGTGAGGGCAGCAAACCAATGCCGCCGACACGGTGAGACTATGCTTCTAACGGCTACCGGCACATGTCCGTTTCATTAAATCTCGGTAAGGTGGACGTCTCCAAAATTACGACTTTGCAAGCTCCGCCAGCTGCGTCATCACCATCGCCGCACCCGCCAGACGCTTCTCCGGCGTCGGCAGATCACGGGTCAGGAACACGCTATGGTCAGGCCTGATCTTGGCCATGGAGCCTTGCTTGCCGATATAGCCCACAAGTGCCGCCGGGTTCGGGAACTCCTTGTTGCGGAACTGCACGACGACGCCCTTCGGACCGGCATCCAGCTTTTCGACATTGGCCGTGCGGCACAGCGACTTGACGTAGACGATCTTGAGTAGGTGCTGCACTTCCTTCGGCAGCGGACCGAAGCGGTCGATCATCTCGGCGCCGAAACCGTCGATTTCGCCGAGATCGGTCAACTCGCCAAGGCGGCGATACAGACCCATGCGCAGATGCAGATCCGGCACGTAGCTTTCCGGGATCATGACCGATGTGCCGACCGAGATTTGCGGCGACCAGCCGCTGTCGATGACATCGTCCTCGCCCTTCACCTCGGCCACGGCCTCTTCCAGCATCTGCTGATAAAGCTCGAAACCGACTTCCTTGATGTGGCCGGACTGTTCTTCGCCGAGCAGGTTGCCCGCACCGCGAATATCCAGATCGTGGCTGGCGAGCTGGAAGCCAGCACCCAGCGTGTCGAGCGATTGCAGAACCTTCAGGCGGCGCTCCGCCATTGTCGTCAGCACCTTGTTGACCGGCAGCGTGAACAGCGCAAAGGCGCGAACCTTGGAGCGTCCGACACGCCCACGCAACTGATACAGCTGCGCAAGGCCGAACATATCAGCCCGGTGAACGATCAGCGTGTTAGCGGTTGGCACATCAAGCCCGGATTCGACGATGGTGGTGGACAGCAGCACATCATATTTGCCGTCATAGAAGGCATTCATGATGTCTTCCAGCTCACCCGCTGCCATCTGGCCATGCGCCACGGCGACCTTCAGTTCCGGCACGTCCGATTGCAGGAAGGCGTGAATGTCAGCGAGATCAGCCAGACGCGGGCAGACATAGAAGCTCTGGCCGCCGCGATAATGCTCACGCATCAGCGTTTCGCGGATGACCAGCGCATCGAACGGCGAGATGAAGGTGCGCACCGCCATACGGTCCACCGGTGCGGTGGTGATCAGCGACAGTTCGCGTACACCCGTCATGGCAAGCTGCAAGGTGCGCGGAATGGGCGTGGCCGACAGCGTCAGCACATGCACGTCGCTCTTCAGCTCTTTGAGCCGTTCCTTATGCTTCACACCGAAGTGCTGTTCCTCATCGATGATGAGAAGACCGAGATTGGCGAAATTGATGCCAGCGCCGAGCAGCGCGTGAGTGCCGACGACGATATCCGTCTTGCCTTCGGCCACTTCCTTTTTCGTCAGCGCCAGTTCCTTCGTGCCAACGAGGCGCGACGCCTGCTGAACGCGGATCGGCAAGCCACGGAAACGTTCGGAGAAGGTGCGGAAATGCTGGCGCGCCAGCAGTGTTGTCGGCACGACGACGGCCACCTGCACACCGTTCATGGCAGCAAGGAAGGCAGCGCGCAGCGCCACTTCCGTCTTGCCGAAGCCGACATCGCCGCAGATCAGGCGATCCATCGGGCGACCGGCACCCAAATCTTCGCGAACGGATTCGATGGCGTTGAGCTGGTCTTCCGTTTCGTCATAGGGGAAACGGGCGGCGAATTCGTCGTAGAGTCCATCTGGCGCAATAAGCGTCGGGGCGTGGCGCACCATGCGCGCTGCGGCGATGCGGATGAGATCGCCCGCCATATCCAGCAGGCGCTTCTTGAGCTTGGCCTTGCGCATCTGCCATGCGCCGCCACCCAGTCTGTCGAGATTGGCTTCCGCCGCATCCGAGCCGTAACGCGAGAGAAGATCGATGTTTTCGACCGGCAGGAACAGCTTGGCCTCATCGGCATAATGCAGCTCGAGGCAATCGCGCGGCGCACCTGCCGCTTCGATGGTGCGAAGGCCAACGAAGCGACCGATGCCGTGTTCGGCATGGACGACGAGCGAGCCCTCATCCAGACCGGCGACTTCCGAGATGAAATCGGCCCCGCGCTTGCGGCGCTTGGAGCGGCGAACCATGCGGTCGCCCAGAATATCCTGCTCACCGATGACAGCGAGATTGCCGGTTTCGAAACCCGCTTCGAGGCTTAAGACCGCAGCCGCCGCCTCGCCCTTGCCGAGTTTCTCGACCTCTCTCAGCGAGGTCACGGTCTTGATGTTTTCAAGCCCGTGCTCGTTCAGCACCTGCAACAGCCGGTCGAGCGAGCCTTCCGACCAGCCGGTGATCAGCACCTTCCAACCCTTGGAGCGGCGCTCGGCAATGTGTTTGACCGCGAGCGTAAACACGTTGACGCGCTCTTCGCTCTCGCTTTCCGTCTGTGACTTTGCCCAACGCGGACCGACATGGGCATCCAGCGTGGCGACCGGCTTATCCTTGGAATCCTGCTCGTTGAATGGCGTCAGCCGCACGGCGTTGACGGCGTCCAGCGTCTCGGCAAAGCTCTTGCCGCCGAGGTAAATCTGGCTGGGCGACACGGGCTTGTAGGGCGCACCCTGCGTTGCGCCCTTCGTCTGGCCGGATTGCTGCCGCGCCTCGAAATAATCATGCACCAGCTTGGAGCGTTCGACGGCGGCTTCTCGCGCCGTGTGGTCCGTGACGATGCGGAAGCCCTTGAGATAATCGAAGGCCGTTTCCAGATGCTCGTAAAACAGCGGCAGCCAGTGTTCCATGCCCGCGTAGCGACGTCCCTCGGACACCGCCTGATAAAGCGCGTCATCCCGCGTCGCGGCACCGAAGAGCGAGAGGTAATTCTTGCGGAACCGGCTGATCGTATCCGGCGTCAGTGTCACTTCGCTCATCGGGTTCAGGTCGAGCGAGCGGGCCTGACCGATGGTGCGCTGGCTGGCGGGATCGAAGGTGCGGATGCTCTCGAGCGTATCGCCGAAGAAATCCAGCCGCACCGGCTCTTCCGTTCCGGGCACGAAGACATCGAGAATGCCGCCGCGGACGGCGAACTCACCCACTTCGCGCACCGTCGCCACGCGGTCGAAACCGTTACGCTCCAGCCGGGCGGCAATATCGTCCATGCGGATCTGGTTGCCGGGTTTAGCGGAGAAGGCGAGGCTTTCGATGACATCGCGCGGTGCCATCTTTTGCAGCATGGCGTTGACGGTGACGAGCACGATGGCCGGGTGCGGCTTTTTCTGATGGTGGATGAGGCCGGACAGGGTTGCCAGGCGGCGAGCGGACACATGCGCGCTGGGTGACACGCGGTCGTAAGGCAGGCAATCCCAGGCGGGTAGGCTCAGAACGGGAATGTCAGGCGCAATGAAGCCAAGCATCTGCTCCAGATCGGCCACGCGCTGGCCATCGGAGAGCACATAGGCCACGGGCGTGCCCTGCCGCGCCAAATCCGCGAGCAAGAAGGCTTCCGTGCCCGAGGGCACGTTGCCAATGGTCAACGGCGTATCGGCCGATGCCACCAGCCTGACATCGAATCCGGCTATCATTTTGGGCTATGTCCGTTCTGGGCAGTGACCAGATCGAAATCCGGGCGGTAGGAAATGATGGTCTGAAACAGGGGCGTCTGGAATTTTTCCGGGATCGCCTGCGCGCCCGTCACCATCTGCACGAGGTCCTGATCCTCCTCGTTCATGATGATTTCGAGCTCGTCCAGTTGTTCATCGGAAAGGTTCGCGATGTTCTCTTCCGCAAACTGGCCGAGAACGAGATCCATTTCCCGGATACCGCGATGCCAGCACCGATAAAGAATCCGCCTGCGCCTCGGATCGAGGTCGGCACTCGTGCGCACCAGTCCTGTCATCGCATTCACCCGTTTGTTGACTTGGCCTTTCCTATAGAACAGGACAGGAACGATTGGGAACCGGTTTTTATCGAAATATTGTAGCACGAGCCAAAAACTGCCGGTGATAAACCGAGTTTATCGCTGTAACGGTCTTGCATTGCGTTCGCCCTTCCCCGATTTTGCTCGCCATGCGCCCCGCCCTCCTTGATCCGCTGTTTGCCACCGTTGCCACGCTGACCGGCGTAGGGCCGAAGCTTGCCGATTTGCTGGCGAAGCTTCTGGGCCGGGAAAGCGTCGAGGAAAGCCGCGTCGTCGACCTTCTGTTTCATGCGCCCTACAACATCATCGACCGGCGCAACCGCCCCGGCATCGCGCATGCGCCGCAGGGCGCCATTGTCACCATTCAGGGACGTGTCGACCGCCACCAGCCCGCACCGCCGGGCAATCGTTCTGCACCCTACCGCGTGTTCCTGCATGATGAGACCGGCGAGCTGGCGCTGACCTTCTTCCGCGCCAAGGGTGACTGGCTGTCCAAAGCCCTGCCGGTGGACGAAGAGGTGATGGTCAGCGGCAAGGTGGACTGGTTCAACGGTCGCGCCTCCATGGTGCATCCAGATTTCATGGTAAAGGTCTCGGAGGCTGAAAACCTGCCGCTGGTCGAGCCGGTCTATCCCCTGACCGCTGGGCTTTCACCCAAGGTCCTGAGACGCGCGATCGATGGTGCGCTGACCAAAATGCCGGTCTTTCCCGAATGGATCGATGAAACACTGGCCGCCCGCCAGAGCTTTCCACATGTGGCAGATGCGTTCCGAGAGCTTCACGATCCGCGTGACGAGACCGACATCGACCCGCAAGCCCCTGCCCGGCGACGTCTGGCCTATGACGAGTTTCTGGCCGGTCAGCTTTCGCTGGCGCTGGTGCGGCAAAGGCTGCGCAAGGTCACCGGCCAGCCCATCCGTGGCAAGGGCGATTTTGCCGCGAAGATTCTGGCAAACCTGCCGTTTTCGATGACGGCGAGCCAAAGTGCTGCGGTGAAAGATATTCTGACCGATATCGCGGGCGAAGACCGCATGTTGCGCTTGCTGCAGGGCGATGTCGGCGCTGGCAAGACGCTGGTGGCATTGATGGCCATGGCCACCGCCGTCGAGGCTGGCGGTCAGGCCGTGCTGATGGCCCCCACCGAAATCCTCGCCCGCCAGCATTTCGCGACGATCTCGAAATTCGCCGCTGCCGCTGGCATCTCCTGTGAGGTGCTGACAGGGCGCACCAAGGGCAAGGAACGCCGCGAGATCGAGGAGCGCATCGCCTCCGGTGAGGCGCAGATCATCATCGGCACCCATGCGCTGTTTCAGGATAGCGTCAGCTACAAGAACCTCGTGCTGGCTGTCGTGGATGAGCAGCACCGTTTCGGCGTGCACCAGCGTCTGCGGCTGACCGCCAAGGGCATCTCACCGCATATGCTGGTCATGACGGCAACGCCCATTCCCCGCACGCTGGTTCTCGCCGCCTTCGGAGATATGGATGTTTCCAAGCTCACCGAAAAACCGGCTGGCCGTAAACCGATCACGACCGTGACCATTCCCACCGAGCGCATTGGCGATATTGTGGCACGGCTGAAAAGCGCGCTGTCCGAGGGCAAGAAAGCCTACTGGATATGCCCGCTGGTGGAGGAGTCGGAAGAATCCGATCTCATGTCCGCCGAAGAGCGCCACGCCGTTCTCTCAAAGTCACTGGGCGCAGACATAGGCCTCATCCATGGCCGCATGAGCGGGCCGGAGAAGGATGCAGCAATGCTCGCCTTCAAGAGCGGCGAAACCCGCCTGCTGGTGGCGACGACCGTGGTCGAAGTGGGCGTGGACGTGCCGGATGCGACCATCATGGTCATCGAACATGCCGAAAACTTCGGCCTCGCCCAGCTCCACCAGCTACGCGGTCGCGTGGGGCGTGGCGATGAGGCCTCCACCTGCATTCTGCTCTACAAGGGGCCGCTCAGTGAAAACGGCAAGGCACGCCTTTCCATTTTGCGCGACAGCGAAGACGGCTTTCTGATTGCCGAAGAGGATTTGAAGCTGCGCGGCGAAGGCGAGCTTCTGGGCACCCGCCAATCCGGCACGCCCGGCTTCCGCATCGCCAGTCTCGAAGCCCACGCCGACCTCCTGGAAATCGCCCGCAAGGACGCCGCCTACATCATCGAACGCGACCCGGAACTATCAAGCGAGCGAGGCCGCAATCTGCGCACCCTGCTCTACCTCCATCGCCGTGACGAGGCGATCCGTTTCCTCCATGCAGGCTAACGATCATGAATGACATGCCCCTACCGCCAGCCGCCTTCTCCAAGGGCTACGCTCTGTGTTCACCTGACAACGTGCTGCAACCGGAGACCTTTGCCAAAAGCGAGAAGAAGGCTATCGGCAAGAGCTTCAAGAAGCCGGGTCGCAAGAAAGCCTGGGCAGAAGCGCAGGAAAAGGGCTGGAGCGTGCGCTTCGTCTACATGCGCGTGTTCGTGCCGGTGTTCCATGCGACATCGACCGCTGGCGGCGAGGTTTTTGAAGACGATTGATCGTCAAACCGGCGCAATCGCCTTGGGCAGCTCGAAATCCGGCGCAACGAGGCCGCCGGAAATTAGCAGTTTAGCACCGTCTTCCGGTGACATATCCAGCATGATGATCTTGTCTTTGGGCACGAAGAGCAGAAAGCCCGCAGTCGGCACCGGCGTCGGGGGCAGGAACACGGCCACCATTTCTTGACCTATTTCATTGAAGCGATATGCCAGTTCGCCCTTAGCATCCGACGCCACGAAAACCATGGCCCACGTGCCGGGTGATGGGAACTCGATGAGACCGACTTTTTTGAACGAGCTGGAATGTTCTTTCAGAACCGACTCGAAAAGCTGCTTGATGCTCTTATAGATCGGACGAACAAAGGGCATATGGTTGAGGACGGACTCACCGAAACCCACGATCCATTTGCCGATGAGGTTGTTGCCCAGAAAACCGATCAGTGTGATACCGATGACCGCCACCAGAAGGCCGAAGCCGGGAATGGCAACATCGAAATATTGCTCGGGGTCGTAACGCGCCGGAATATAAGGCTTAACCCAGCTGTCCACCCATTGCAGGAATGTCCAGACCAGCCACATGGTAATAGTGACCGGCGCAAGGATGAGCACGCCGGTCAGAAAGCTGTTGCGCAAGCGCGTTGCGAAGGAAATTTTGACGGGGATTTCGGTCATGAATCCGTATAAATTCGAGAGACTTCAACAATGAAGAGATCTTGAAACGGACAGTGGCGAAACGCGTTCCGCCTTTCAAGTGAATAATCCTGCGCCAACCCGCTCGCAGCATCTAACGTCTGCAAAATGGGTTCACAGTTGCGAGAGACTATGTGGGTTCAGGTGCAACGTCACCCCTTGCCCGCATGAACCTATAGATCACCACGCAGGCCAGAATCGCCAGGAGATTGACACCGATGATGGTTTCGGACAGCGGCGAGACGACGAAGAAGGACGCCCAGGAACCGATCTCGAATTTGATATGAAATTGGATATCGCCATCATACAGATGCACGAAGAACGGAACGACCACGCCAGTGGACCAGTTCACCACCAGTCTACCGGCCGCGATATAAGGTATCTGGGACAGATAGATTACCAGTGCCAGCCAGTAAGCCGTCTTGCCGCCACGCCACAGTCGAAAGCCCACATAAATGCTGAAGACGTAGAGGAGGTAGAGTGGCAGAAACTTCAACTGGCTGGTGTCACGCGCAATGAGTCGCACCGGGAGGTCTTTGAAAAACGGGAATACGATCCAAAGTGGGCCAACTATAAGGAAAGCAGCAAAAAATCTGATGGCCCACTTATCGAACTGCATGAAAACTCCCCTCTGATCGAAGACAGGAGTTTTCATAAATTCGATTAAAAAACAACCTTTGCGCGTCTAATATCGTTACTCGACAGTTACCGACTTTGCCAGGTTGCGCGGCTGGTCCACATCCGTGCCCATGAAGACGGCGGTGTGGTAGGCCAGAAGCTGGATCGGCAGCGAGAAGACCATCGGCGCGATGATTTCGTCGACGTTGGGCAGAACGATGGTCGCCATGGTTTCGAGTTTGGAGGCAGCCGCACCCTTCTCGTCGGTGATGAAGATGATCTTGCCGCCGCGAGCTGCGACCTCCTGCATGTTGGAAACGGTCTTGTCGAAGAAGCGGTCATGCGGGGCGATGACGATGACCGGCATGTTTTCGTCGATCAGCGCGATCGGCCCGTGCTTCAACTCGCCTGCGGCATAACCTTCGGCGTGGATGTAGGAGATTTCCTTGAGCTTCAATGCGCCTTCCAGCGCCAGCGGATAGCTGGTGCCGCGACCGAGATAGAGAACATCCTTGAAGCGGGAGAGATCGCGCGACAGGGTTTCGATCTGCGGCTGAATGGCATTCAGGACCTCGCTCATCACGCGTGGCATTTCGATCAGGTTGCGAACGAGCTCCGTTTCCTGCTCAACCGTCAGCGTGCCGCGCGCCTTGCCAGCGGCAATGGCGAGCGATGCCAGAACGGCCAGCTGGCAGGTGAAGGCCTTCGTCGAGGCAACGCCTATTTCAGGGCCGGCTAGAATGGGGAACACGGCATCCGATTCGCGCGCCATGGTGGATTCGCGCACGTTCACGACCGTACCAATCTTCAGGCCGTTTTCCTGGCAATAGCGCAGCGATGCCAGTGTGTCCGCCGTTTCGCCGGATTGCGAAATGAAGAGGGCTGCCTGCGTCGGCAGAAGCGGCATTTCGCGATAGCGGAATTCCGAGGCGACGTCGATTTCCACCGGCAGGCGCGCATAACGCTCAAACCAGTATTTGCCGATGAGGCCGGAGAGATAGGCCGTGCCGCAGGCGGAAATGGCAAGGCCTGTGAGCTTGGCAAAATCAATGGCAGGATCGGCATCCTTCACGCGCTTTTCGGCGAAATCCACGTAATGGCTCAAGGCATGGGAAATGACTTCCGGCTGCTCGTAGATTTCCTTTTCCATGAAGTGGCGGTGGTTTCCCTTGTCCACCACATAGGCCGTCGCCTGCGAAATCTGGCGCTGACGCTGGACGGGATTGCCGGAGAAATCGATGATCTCAGCACCCTTGGCAGTGAGGATGGCGCAATCGCCATCCACCAGATAGGTGATTTCATTGGTGAAGGGCGACAGCGCAATCGCGTCCGACCCCAGGAACATTTCACCGCGTCCGTAACCGATAGCGAGCGGCGGGCCGGAGCGGGCCGACAGCAGCGTGGTGGGGTCGTCCTGGAACATGACGCCCAGCGCATAGGCACCGGTGACGCGGTTCAGCATGGCCAGCATGGCAGCGCGGTGGTCCAGCCCTTCGCGGGTGAACTTGGCCAGCAACTGGGCCACGACTTCCGTGTCCGTCTGCGTGGTGAAGGTGGCACCTTCTGCCGCCAGTTCGTCGCGCAGTTCGGAGAAGTTCTCGATGATGCCGTTGTGGACGACGGCAACGCCATCCACGAAATGCGGGTGAGCGTTCGTTTCGTTCGGCACGCCATGGGTTGCCCAGCGGGTGTGGGCAATGCCGGTCAGGCCGGGAAGCGGCTCTTCCGACAGCTTCTTTTCCAGATTGAAAAGCTTGCCTTCCGCACGGCGGCGGGCCAGTGCGCCATCATGGATGGTTGCAACGCCAGCGGAGTCATAACCCCGATATTCCAGACGCTTGAGCGCATCCACAAGGCGCTCCGCAACCGGCTGCGTTCCAACGATTCCAACAATGCCGCACATGCAATTCTCCGAGGTATTTTTTGTTGACCGAAGTCCTAGCGATTTCCGCAAAAATCGCAATTGCAACCACGGTCACTTTCAATGTCTATCCGTTACGATATCAAGGCCTTTTTCTTGGCATCCTTGATGGCCTGCGCACGGGCGCGAAGAGCGCTGGCGCGACCTTCCTTCACCTCTTGGCGGGCACGACCGAAGGCCAGTGCATCGGCGGGCACATCATCCGTGATCACGCTGCCGGAGGCGACATAGGCATCGTCGCCGATTGTCACCGGTGCCACCAGCGAGGAGTTGGAACCGACAAAGGCGTTTTTGCCGATGTGGGTTTCGTGCTTGTTGATGCCATCGTAATTGCAGGTAATCGTCCCTGCCCCGATATTGCTGCCAGCGCCGACGAAGGCATCGCCGATATAGGTCAGGTGGTTGACCTTGGCACCCTCGCCGATTTCGGCCTTCTTGACCTCGCAGAAATTGCCAACCTTGGAATTGGCGGCAAGATTGGCACCGGGGCGAAGCCGCGCATAGGGACCAACCGCCGCGCCGCCGCTGACATGCGCGCCTTCCAGATGGGAAAAGGCATGGATGACGGCGCCTGATTCGATGGTCACACCGGGCCCGATCACCACGTTGGGCTCGATCAGCGCATCCTGCCCGATTTTGGTGTCCCAGGACAGAAACACGGTCTCCGGTGCGATCATCGAGACACCATCGATCATGAACTGATGGCGGGCGCGCTCCTGCCACAGCTTTTCGATGTAAGCGAGTTCGGCGCGGTTGTTGCAGCCGGTCAGTTCTGTCTCAGGTGCATCGATGGCGATGGCCTTGCCGCCCAGCGAGCGGGCAATTTCCACCACATCGGTCAGATAATATTCGCCCTTGGCATTGTTGTTGCCGATGCGGGTCAGCAGATCGAGCGCGCGGCGACCATTGATCGCCATCAGGCCGCTGTTGCACCAGGTGACCTTGCGCTCCTCCTCCGTCGCATCCTTTTCCTCGCGGATCGCAACGAGTTCACCGTTCTCCACCAGCAGACGACCATAGCCGGTCGGCTTGTCGGTGTGAAAACCGATGACCACGACATCGACATTATCAGTCAACGCCTGACGCGCCTTGTTGAGCGTTTCGGATGTCAGCAGCGGCACGTCGCCATAAGCAATCAGAACATCATCGTAACCGCTTTCAATGGCCACACGCGCCGCAAGCACGGCGTTGCCGGTGCCAAGACGCTCTTTCTGAAGATAGGGCTCGACGCTGACGCCCGCCCCGCGCGCCGCATCCGCCACCTTGTCCGCATCACGGCCCACAACGAGGGCGGCAGAGCTGACGCCAGCACCTGCGACAGCCTGCATCACATGCGCAATCATCGCCCGGCCAGCCACCGGATGCAGCACTTTCGACATGGATGACTTCATGCGTGTGCTTTCACCAGCGGCGAGAATGACGGCAAGGCAACTGCGTTCCATTGGTATCTCCGAGACAAGCAATCATAGGCCCGCAAATCAGAGTGCAGGCATTCGGCGACCGATATAAACGGTCGAGCGTCAAGAAACCATGGAAATTGCGTGAATGTTGGAAACCTGCCGTGAGCGGGGCACGGAAAAAGCCGCGCCTGTTTCCGGGCGCGGCTTCGTTATTGAAACTTCACTGTCGTCATGCTTGGGCTTGTCCCGGGCATCTGCTACGTCGCATCCGCAGAAGCGTGTTTAGATCCTCGGGACAAGCCCGAGGATGACGATGGAGAGCAAGCGAATGCTTACTGCGGCAGCTTGTCGTCTACGCCTGCGACGTAGAAGTTCAGGCCGAGAAGGACCTTGTCTTCAGCCTTTTCGCCAGCCTTCAGCCACTCGGACCCGTCCTGCTTCTTGATCGGGCCGGTGAAGGGGTGCAACTCGCCGGACTTGATCTTGGCTTCGGTTTCCTCAGCCATTTTCTTCACGTCATCTGGCATGTTGGTGTAGGGCGCCATGGTGAGAATGCCGTCTTTCAGGCCGTCCCAGATCGATTCGGACTTCCATGTGCCATCCAGAAGCGCCTGTGTGCGCTTGATGTAGTAGGCGCCCCAGGTATCGACGATGGCCGTCATCTGCGTGTTTGGACCGGCCTTGATCATGTCGGATGCCTGACCGAAAGCCTTGATGCCGCGCTCAGCTGCAACCTGCATCGGGGCCGTGGTGTCGGTGTGCTGGGTCAGAATGTCGACGCCCTGGTCGATCAGCGCCTTGGCGGCGTCTGCTTCCTTGCCGGGGTCGAACCATGTGTTGGCCCAGACGACCTTGACCTTGAATTCAGGGTTCACAGACTGTGCGCCCAGAACGAAGGCGTCGATGCCCATCACGACTTCAGGGATCGGGAAGGATGCGATGTAGCCGGCAACGCCCTTCTTCGACATCTTGGCTGCGATCTGGCCCTGAATGTAACGGCCTTCATAGAAGCGCGAATTGTAGGTCGCGAGGTTTTCCGCGTTCTTGAAGCCGGTTGCGTGTTCGAACTTCACCTTCGGGAACTTCTGCGCAACCTTGACGGTGGCATCCATGAAACCGAACGATGTCGTGTAGATCAGTTCACAGCCGGACCGGGCCATACGCTCGATGGCGCGCTCGGCATCCGGGCCCTCAGGCACGCTTTCGAGGTAAGGCGTTTCGATCTTGTCGCCGAAATGCTTCTGCAATTCCTGACGGCCGATGTCGTGCGCCTGCGTCCAGCCGCCATCGGTCTTGGTGCCGACATAGACGAAGCAGACCTTCTTGGCGTCTGCGGCTTGGGCGGCGGGAACCGCGCCGATGATTGCGGCGGCCGAGGCGGCCAGTGCGATGATGAGTTTCTTCATTTTTACCCCTGCTTGGTTAGGCGTGAACCTGGTTTTTTAGCGGTCCGGCACGAACGGTTTGCCGAGCGATGCCGGTGTATTGATCAGCGTTGTGCGACGATTATGGGAGATGATGATGAGGACCACAATAGTCGCTATGTAAGGCATTGCTGAAAGAAGTTGGGACGGCACACCGATGCCGAGAGCCTGCGCGTGCAGCTGGCCGATGGTGACGGCCCCGAAGAGATATCCGCCCGCCAGAACCCGCCATGGCCGCCAGGATGCAAACACCACCAGCGCCAGCGCAATCCAGCCGCGCCCGGCAGACATGTTTTCCACCCATTGCGGCGTATAGACCAGCGAAAGCTGCGCCCCGGCGAGCCCTGCGCAGGCACCACCGAACATGACGGCAAGGTAGCGTGTGCGGATGACGTTGATACCCAGCGCATGGGCAGAGCCGTGATTATCACCAATGGCGCGGATTTTCAGGCCCGTGCGGCTTTTGAACAGAAACCAGCCAATGCCGATGACAAGCGCAATCGACATGTAGAAAATCAGATCCTGCCGGAACAACGCAGGCCCGATGACCGGAATCTCCGACAGAACCGGAAAGACGATGGGCGGCAGCTTGACGCCGGGCAGGCCCACGAAGCTTTCCCCTAGCATGCCTGATACTCCGAGGCCGAGAATGGTCAGAGCCAGCCCCGTCGCCACTTGATTGGTGACGAGCGTCAGCGTCAGGAAACCGAAGAGCAACGAGAAGACGGCTCCAGCCGCGATGCCCGCGACGATGCCGATATAAGGCGAACCGGTGATATGCGCGGCGGCAAAGGCGCAGACCGCGCCCATGATCATCATACCCTCGACACCGAGATTCAGAACGCCTGCGCGCTCCGTCACCAGCTCGCCGAGAGCGGCAATGACCAGCGGTGTTGCGGCGGTAATGACGGTGAGAAGGATCGCCTGAAACATATCCATCATGCGGCCCCTTCGCTGCTGTTGCCGCGCCCGAAACGGATGCGGATTTTGTAGATGATGAGCGTATCGCAGGAGAGCACGAAGAACAGCATCAGCCCTTGAAACACGCGCGTGACCTTATCGGACACGCCGATGGAAAGCTGCGCCGCCTCGCCACCGAGATAGGTCAGCGCCAGCACGAAGCCCGACGCGATGATGCCGAGCGGGTTCAGGCGGCCCAGAAACGCAACGATGATGGCGGTGAAACCGTAGCCGGGCGAGATCGACGGCTGCAAATGGCCGATGGAGCCCGAGACTTCCGAAATACCGGCAAGCCCTGCCAGCGCGCCCGATAGCACCAACGAAAACCACACCATGCCGCGCGAAGAGAAACCGGCAAAGCGCCCTGCCCGTGGCGACTGGCCAAGCACCGTGACCTGAAATCCCCTCAGCATGAAGCGCATCATGAACCACAGCGCGATGGCCGCGATGATGGCAAAGACGATGCCCCAATGGGCGCGACCCGATTCCAGAATTTCCGGCAGCACTGCGCTTTCGTTGAAGGCTGTCGTCTGCGGGAAATTATAGCCCGCAGGATCACGCCAGATGCCCCGCGTCAGCCAGTCCAGAAACAGTTGCGCGACATAGACCAGCATCAGGCTGGTCAGGATTTCATTGGTGTTGAAACGGGTTTTGAGCAGCGCCGGAATGCCTGCATACAGCGCACCACCCGCAGCCCCCATGATAAGCATCAGCGGCAGGATCATTGGCGATTGCCACTGCGGATAGAGAACCGGCAGAATGGAGCCGGTGATCGCACCGATGGTGAACTGCCCTTCGGCACCGATATTCCAGTTGTTGGAACGGTAGCAGATGGACAGACCAACTGCGATGAGGATCAAAGGTGCCGCCTTGATCGCCAGTTCATGCAGCGACCAGACTTCCAAGAGCGGATCGATGAAGAAGCTGTGGAGCGCGCTGAACGGGTTCTTGCCCAGCATCGCAAACATGATGGCGCCGAAAACCAGCGTAAGGAAAAGCGCCAGCAGAGGCGACAGGATGGCGAAGAGGTTAGAAACGCCGGTGCGTTTTTCGAGTTCAATGCGCATGGGCGACGGCCTCCGCATGTCCCGCGTGAACACCGCCCATCAAAAGTCCGATCTTTTCACGATTCATTTCACCAGCCGGATAGGACTGCGACAGACGCCCATCGGAGATGACAGCAATGCTGGAGGCAACTTCAAAGATTTCATCCAGATCCTGACTGATGACGATAACCGCCGAACCGGCTTTGGCGAGATCGACCAGCGCCTGACGAATGCGGCTGGCGGCCCCGGCATCCACGCCCCATGTCGGCTGGTTGACGACGAGTACGGACGGTTGGCGGTCCAACTCGCGACCGACGATGAACTTTTGCAGGTTTCCGCCTGAAAGCGATCCGGCCAGCGGATCATCCCCACTTTTGCGCACATCCATGGAGGCGGAAATGCGCTTGGCTGCATTTTTGATGGTGGAGCTGCGGATGACCTTCAGAAAACCGCCACTGAGGAAGGCTTTTCTGTCGGAGCGGCAGCGGGCCAGCAGCAGATTGTCCGATAGCGTCATGGTCGGCACGGCGGCGTGGCCGTGGCGCTCTTCCGGCACGAAACCCGCACCCAGCAGGCGGCGGCCATTGATGCCCATGCGCCCCACCGGCTTGCCGCGCAGAAAGATCGAATCATCCTTTGCCACCGGATATTCGCCGGAAAGAGCGTCGAACAATTCCCCCTGCCCGTTACCGGCAACACCGGCAATGGCGAGAACTTCGCCAGCGTGGACCTTCATGGAGACGTCTTTAAGAGAAACGGCAAAGGGCGTGCGGGCCGCAACGGAAAGACCGATCATTTCCACGCTGACATCGCCAATGGTGCAATGGTCATCGCGTTGGATGCCCGCGACATCCGAACCCACCATCATGCGCGCCAGCGAAGACGGCGTTTCCTTGCGCGGATCGCAAGCGCCCGTCACCTCGCCGTGGCGCAGCACGGTTGCGCGGTCGCAGATGCGCTGCACCTCTTCCAGACGGTGGCTGATGTAGAGAACCGAACGCCCTTCGGCCTTGAGCTTGGCCAGCGTTTCGAACAGGCGATCCGCTTCCTGCGGCGTCAGCACGGAGGTCGGCTCGTCCAGAATGATGAGCTGCGGGTTTTGCAAAAGTGCGCGCACGATTTCGATGCGCTGGCGCTCGCCCACCGAAAGGTCGGCCACATGGGCGTAGGGATCGAGCGGCAGCCCATAAGCCTTGGAAAGCGCTTCAGCCTCGCGGGCAATTTCTTTCAGTGAAATGTTCGGGTCCAGCGATAGCACGATGTTTTCGGCAACCGTCAGCGCTTCGAACAGCGAGAAATGCTGGAAGACCATGCCGATGCCGAGCTTTCGCGCCTCGCCCGGAGAAGCGATGCGAACCGGCTCACCCTTCCACAGGATATCTCCTGCCGATGGTTCCAGCACGCCAAACAACATCTTGACCAGAGTGGATTTTCCAGCACCGTTCTCACCCAGCAGCGCATGAATTTCACCGGGCGCAATATCGAGATCGATCGCATTGCAAGCGCCGAATGTTCCAAACAGCTTGGTCAGCTGGCGAACGGACAATAGAGGCGTGGCCCCAGACGTCACCGATCCCGTCACCTGTTCCCCTTTTCCAACCCGCCGCCGCACTTTCTTCGAAGTGTCGAACGACTGGATCGATAACCATGCACTAAATTTGGGCAGTGCCCTTAATCGATACTAAATACCGGTTTTATTGCTGCGCACAACTCTAAAAGACGTTCGAACGAAGGTTTTGAACGACTGACGTTAACGCGCACCAAGCGACGGGAAAAGCTGCATGATGCCACCGATGCAATAGAGGTAGATGCCGGTGATCACGACGCCCGCAACCACCCAGTCCGGCGAGGCAAAATGCAATAGCAGCGCATATCCGCTCAACACGCACCAGGCCAGGAATACAGCCATATTCAACCACCGCAGGCGCTTGACGCGCACCGGATGCAGAAAATTGATATTCAGGAAGGTCAGGACCACCGAAATCGTCACGACAATCATCGCGGTCGTCGCGCTGGCATCGATAACGAAGAGGGTGAACACCACCATGTTCCACACGACAGGAAAGCCCGAAAAGAAATACTCGTCCGTCTTCATGCCCATATCGGCATAGTAAATGGCACTGGACACCACGATCATGCCCGCAGCCACGAAGGACCAAGGCTCACCAATCATGCCGCTTTGATAGAGCGCGAAGGCAGGCAGCAAGACATAGGTCACGTAGTCAATGATGTTGTCGAGCGTATCGCCAGACCAGTTCGGCAGCACTTCCTTCACCCGCACCTTGCGGGCAATGGGACCGTCGATACCATCGACGGCAAGCGCCAGTCCCAGCCACCAGAACATATCGACAAAGCGGTGTTCGGCAGCGGCAACAACACCCAGAAAGGCAAGAAAAGACCCGGAGGCAGTGAGAATGTGGACCGAAAAGGCCCGCATTTCGGCATAGGGCACGCGCTTGTATTTGAATATTTTCATAAGCAGCGCAGACGCCTCACTCTTTATCTGGTCAGTCCCTCCGGTATGCGACCATTCACCGCTGTTTGCAACCATTCCTCAGGCCTTATCCTAGGACTAATATTGATTTTACATCAGCATCATGGCGCACACGACACATCTGCCTTCTGGATTTGGTCGGGCTAAACGCTTATGTTCACAGTCAGATTTGCGCGTGAAGTGGAATGGAACGATGAAAAACGTCGAGATCGCTATCGTTGGTGCAGGCCTTGCCGGCCAGATTGCCGCCATTGCCCTTGCGCGCTCGGGCCGCAGCGTCGCGCTGATTGCCCCGAAAACCGACAAGGTGGACAAACGCACCACGGCACTGATGGATCAATCCATCCGCTTTCTCGACCGCCTTGGCCTTTGGTCGAAGATCGAGCCTTCCGCCGCAAAGCTCTCTACTATGCAGATCATCGATGGCACCGACCGCCTGCTGCGCGCACCTACCGTCGCCTTTCGCTCGTCGGAAATCGGCCTCCCCGCCTTCGGCTGGAACATGCCGAATGAAGCGCTGCTGAAGGCGCTTGGCGAAGCAGTCTCGCAAGAGAATAACATTACCCTCATCGATGGCGTGGCCGAGACCATCGACATCGGCGAGCACGACGCCACCATCACGCTCGATAATGGCGAGCAGATTTCCGCCAACTTTCTGATTGGCGCTGACGGTCGCAAATCCAAGGTGCGCGATGTCGCCAATATCGGCGTGCGCTCATGGTCCTATCCTCAGACGGCGCTGGTTTTGAACTTCGCCCATACCCGCCCGCATGGCAATGTCTCGACCGAGTTTCACACGCCGACCGGCCCCTTCACGCAGGTCCCGCTGAACGGCAACCGCTCCAGCCTTGTTTGGGTAGTGACGCCCGAGCAGGCCTCGGAATTCGCCGCACTGCCACTGGAGGAACTGAGCCAACGCGTGGAAGAGCGCATGCAATCCATGCTCGGTTCCGTCACCGTTGAAGACGATGTGCAGACATGGCCGCTCTCCAGCATGACGGCGCATCGTTTCGGCAAGGGCCGCGTAGCGCTGATTGGCGAAGCAGGCCACGGCTTTCCGCCCATCGGTGCACAGGGCCTGAATCTCAGCCTGCGCGATATCATCGTACTGACCGAATTGCTCGGCACCCTGACGGGCGGTCCCATTCCATCGGATGCCGGTGCAAAATTCGACCGCCGTCGCCGCGCCGACGTGGTGAGCCGCACCCTGAGCGTCGATCTGCTCAACCGCTCGCTTCTGTCAGGCTTCCTGCCGATGCAGGTGGCGCGTGCTGCTGGTCTGCATGTGCTGTCCAACGTCGCGCCTTTGCGCGGTCTGGTCATGCGCGAAGGCATCGAGCCGGGCCGTGGGTTGAAGGCGCTACCATCGCTGCTGGTTGGCAGCCTCAGACGCTCATGGAACGGATGACGTAAAGCACCAGCGACACGGTGAAGACGGAAAGCACGGTCGAAATAAGGATCGTCGCCGATGCCCGCTCCTGCCAGACCTGATATTGCTGGCCGATGACGAACACATTCGTTGCCGTCGGCAAGGCGGCCAGCAGCACCGCCGTCGAGACCCAGATCGGGTCGAACGAACCGAACGACGACAAAATGGCGTAGGCCAGCAGCGGATGCAGAAGAAGCTTTGCCGGAACAATATAGCTGATCTCCACCGGCACGCGCTTCAAGGGCCGCAAAGCCAGCGTTACCCCCATGGCAAATAGCGCGCAGGGTGCTGCCGATTGCGCCAGATAATCCACCAGTTGCTGCACCGGCTGCGGCGGTTGCCACGCAATGACGGCGGCCAGAAAGCCTGCGATCACCGAGAGAATGAACGGATGCGTCAGCACCTTCTTCGTCACGTCTCCCGCGAGTTTCAGTGGTAAACGCTTGTCTCCACCCGCCACCGCCATCAGCGCCGGTGCGGTGATGAAGTGCATGGCATTCTCAAGACAAACGATCAGCGCCACCGGAACCGCCGCCCGCTCTCCGAAAGCTAGCAGCGCCAGCCCCGGACCCATGTAACCGATATTGCCGTAGCTACCGGCAAAGCTCTGGATCGTCACATCGGCCAAACTGTTGCGGCGGATGACATAGCCGATCACGAACAGCAGCGCAAAAATGGAATAGGTCGCCAGTAGGCTGAGGCCAACGAAATCCATCCGCGCCAATTGCTCCACGGGCGTCTTGGCAACCAGCTTGAAGAACAGCGCGGGCAAAGCGGCATAGATGATGAAGGTGTTCAGCCATCCCATCGCTTCGGCAGGCTGTCTGGTGACGCGCCCGGCCAGATAGCCGATGAAGATCAGCCCGAAAAACGGAAACAGCAATCCGGCGATGTCGGCCATGGCTCCCCCTCGCCCTATGCGATGCCTGGGCGGATTTAGCCGATTTGCATCAGGATTGGAAAGCTTTCCTGAAACCAGATCGCCACATTGGTGATGAAACCAGACATGAAGGCGATACCGGTGAGAATGAGAAGCACGCCCATGGCCTTTTCCACAACGCCCAAATGGCGACGGAAGCGCGTCAGAAAGCGCATGAAGCTTCCCGAAAAGGCGGCAGCAATCCAGAAGGGAATGGCAAGTCCCGCCGAATAGACGGCAAGCAGCATTGCGCCCTCACCCACGGTTTCGCGCGATGCGGCAACCCCCAGAATGGCACCCAGCACCGGCCCGATGCAGGGCGTCCAGCCGAAGGCAAAGGCAAGGCCCATCACATAAGCGCCGGACAGCGTCGCAGGTTTACCACCACTCTGAAACCGCGCCTCGCGCGAAAACAGGCCGATTCGGAACACGCCGAGAAAATTCAGCCCCATCAGAATGATGATGAAGCCGCCGATCTTGGCCAAAATATCGAGGTTCTGCCGCAGCACCATGCCGATGCTCGACGCCCCCGCCCCCAACGCCACGAAAACCGTCGCAAATCCCAGCGTGAAAAACAGCGCTGCCAATATGACCGCTTTGCGCACCTGCGGCTTTGCCTCGTAGCGTTCATCGCGAAACTGCTCCACGGAAATACCGGCCATATAGCACAGGTAAGGCGGCACAAGCGGCAGAACGCAGGGCGACAGAAAGGACAGCGCACCCGCCAGCAGCGCTGTGAAAAGGGATATATCGGCTATGGACAAGGCAGGACTCCGCTACATTTCGAAACGCATTTAACGCCGCCAACCCCTTGCCACCAATCACCTTTTTGTATCAGCGACAAAAAAACGCAGGAAGGCGAAATAATCGCGTTTTTATGGGTTGACCGCAGACGAACGTCTACCTATGTTCCGCGCACTTCCGAAGGGCGCTTCGCCGTCACTCGGGAAGAGCGAAATTTTGCCGATAAGGCGATTGAAACGCTTGATACTAAAATGGTGAGAGAGGCTAGCTCAGCTGGTAGAGCAGCGCACTTTTAATGCGCGGGTCGTGGGTTCGAGTCCCACGCCTCTCACCACTTTCTCTCCGCAAAAACCTGCCCTGCCTTGTGACTGCCTCCCCGTTCCGCCAGCACAGTGAAGCTGACACCCCTCGGTGATTCTTCTGTCTTAATGGTTGCGAATTCGAATTTTTCGACTGTGCAATAATCCTCCAGTTGAAACCAATCACGCTGATACCACATTGTTATGTGGATCATCGATCCCGCCGATTATCGGCCGGGGATGATTTGGAGGAAGCGCTTATGAACAATCGTACTGTGACTATCGTGATTGCGGCTATCGTCGTCATTCTGGCGATTGCCTATTTTATGACGGGCTCCAACACAACGAGCACCACCGGGACGCCTGCTTCTCCGCCGCCAGCGACGAGCACGCAGCCAGCAACGCCTGCGCCATCCCCGGCGACACCAGCACCGTCAACACCGGCTCCGGCGACACCGGCCCCCGCAACGCCTGCGCCAGCCACTCCGGCTCCTTCGACGCCATAAGCGTCGGCTTTCCGGGCATAGAGCCGCAATGACATTGACGGCAAACAATAAAACAGCGCTCCGCCATATCCATGGTGGAGCGTTTTACGTTTCCGTACGGTATCGAAACTAGAGGGCGTTGGAGGCCTTTGCCGTTCGGCGGCAGCGCCAGTTCCAGTCACGCGGCTCACCCAGATCCATGTGAACGGATTCGGTATGGCAATAGGTGCCCACGCCGCCACGGTCCGGCAAGGAGCGCAAGTAGTTGGAGAGTTCCCATTTCGATACGCCGCTGACCTGAATATCGGCGGCGTCGCAAGTGTAATGTTTGGACCCCTGCGTGGTCGCACGGGGTGGCCGATAACCGGAGGTCACCATTGCAGGCCTGCCGTAATGGGCTTCGACCTCCTTGATACGACGGATCATTTCCGGCTTGAAGCAACCGACGTTCACCTGTTCAGTCTGCACCAGCAAGCCATTGGGCGCGACTCGGCTGAGGCCTGACAGCGAGGCGAGCTTCATCAAGCCCGCAGGCTTGTCATCCTCATCGACATGCGTGTCGTCGAACTCATCCGTCATAGAAGCACGGCCGCCAAGAGCAATTCCCGACATTTGGCGTCCGGCACCGGGCAGAGCGGCCACTTGCGTCAGCCCAGCCGTTGCGCTGGAGCCGCGCTTCCTTGCAGCATTGGCAAAAAACGCGGCGATCGGAACCCCGTTTGGATCAGTCGGCACGGTACTCTTTTCGGGCGCGGTACGACCTGCCAGAGCGGGTGTCGCGGCCGGGGTAGAGGCGGCATTGGCAGAATGCTGCTCGATGCCTGCAGGGGCAGTAGGTTGGGACGGAGCGACAACCGGCGCAGAATAAACGCTATTGAGGGCTGGCGTCACCTTTGGCGCGGGAGCATAGGCCGGAATACTGCTGGCACCGGATACCTGCGCGGGCGCAGCTGAGATATCAGCCGCCATGCCAGGCGCTGAATTGGCATAAATGCTGAGCGAGCTTGCAGAAATGCCCGTCGGCTGAGTGGAAAGTCCAGAAATCTGCGGAGGCTGACCATAGACTTGCTGCGTCCCCTGCCCTTGCGCGGAGGTAACAGGCTGCGGTGCGGCCTGTCGGGCAGCGGATGCCGAAACCATGGCTGGGTCTACATATCCGCCGCTTTGCCCCTGATGCGTCACGTTGGGTTGCTGCGGTGATGCTGCTGCGACAGCAGGGTCTGCTGCGGTAGCGGTTGCCGATACAGTCTTGTCTTCCGACACCGCAGAAACACAGCCCGAAAGCGCGAGAAGCAATGCCGCGGCAAGACAGCGTTGAGCCATGCATGCCCGATGATCGTTGACGATTTTCAAGGCAAAGCCTCCGCAAATGCGTTTCAACCCCACCGACCCTCTATCACAACGCTGCCGAAGCTGGATAGACATTTTCGTCCAGCGTCGCCAGCGTGGTGGGACTTAAAGGCATCATCCAAGCGGAATCAGCTTACCAGGCGCCGGTATTCTCCATGGATATCCACGGTTCGGCTGGTGCAAGGCTTGCGCCTTTTTGCAATATCTCGATGGAAATACCATCCGGCGAACGCACGAACGCCATGTGACCATCCCGCGGCGGGCGGTTGATCGTGACACCAGCGGCCTTGAGCTTGGCACATGTTTCGTAGATGTCGTCCACCTCATAGGCAAGATGACCGAAATTGCGACCGCCGGTATAATCCTCACTATCCCAGTTATAGGTGAGCTCAAGGCAGGGTGCCTTGTTGTCCCGCGCCGCAGGCACGTCGTCGGGCGCCGCCAGAAATACCAGTGTAAATCGACCCTTGTCGTTCTCTATCCGGCGCACTTCTTCGAGACCGAAAATAGTACCATAAAAATTCAGGGATTTTTCGAGGTCTTTGACCCGAACCATCGTGTGTAGATACCGCATGTCGTTCTCCTTCATACTTTTAACACTGCCGTTACGGCAGGTAAGTCAGCCTTGAGCAAGCCCGAAGACATAAAAGCAGGTGGATAAATCAAAAACTAGGGCTTGCGCGAAACCGTTACCAAGATGTTAATCTATCTTCAGGGAATCAGTTGACCGGTAGTGGTGCGTGCGTAGAGGGGCTGGGCGGAAATGGCTGATAGAATGCCGTCGAAAAATATAGTCGAATTCGAAGACCTTTCGGCCGATTCGGTAGACCTCATCGAGATTACCGGGATCGTGAAGTGGTTCGACGTTGCCAAGGGATTTGGTTTCATCGTGCCTGACAACGGCATGCAGGATGTTCTCCTCCATGTTTCCTGCCTGCGCCGCGACGGATACCAGACCATTCTGGAAGGCACGCGCATCGTGGCGCTGATCCAGCGCCGGGATCGCGGTTACCAGACCTTCCGAATTCTTTCCATGGACCAGTCCACGGCTGTTCACCCGTCGCAGTTGCCCCCGGTGCGTACCCACGTTCAGGTCACCCCATCCAGCGGCTTGGAGCGGGCCATCGTGAAATGGTTCAACCGCACCAAGGGTTTCGGCTTTTTGACACGTGGCGAAGGAACGGAAGACATTTTCGTTCACATGGAGACCTTGCGTCGCTTCGGTCTTGCGGAGCTGCGGCCCGGTCAGGTCGTGCTCGTTCGTTTTGGCGATGGTGACAAGGGCTTGATGGCCGCAGAGATTCACCCCGATAATCCGGCCCCGATCGGAATGGCGCACTGATGTTCAGACATATCCTGTCGAAATTCGCAGTGAGTGCTGTTGCAGCGCTCACTTTTTGCTTTCTGGGCACCATCTCGCTTGCCGCGCAGGAAGCGCTTCCTTCAGGGCAGGTCACAATCCAGACTGCTGACGGGAAGAGCCACGATTTCACCGTGGAACTGGCTACGACGAACAGGCAGCGCGAACAAGGCCTGATGTTCCGCAAAACCATGGCGCCTATGAACGGGATGCTGTTTGATTTTGGGACAGATCGTGAAGTCACGATGTGGATGCGCAATACGCTTATACCGCTCGACATGCTTTTTATATCGAAGGATG
Source organism: Rhizobium sp. Leaf262 (assembly GCF_001422245.1). Lineage (GTDB taxonomy): Bacteria > Pseudomonadota > Alphaproteobacteria > Rhizobiales > Rhizobiaceae > Agrobacterium. The sequence continues at coordinate 18,806 of NZ_LMMM01000004.1, read as the reverse complement.
GGAAGATCACGCATATCCATCCTAACGCCGTTCCGCACTCGGAAGATATTATCAGCTCACGTGGTGCTGTGCGTTATGTGCTGGAGATAAACGGCGGCGAAGCGAAATCTCTTGGCATTGCCCGAGGAGATGCCGTGGTAAGCAAAGCGATGGGTAACGCCCGCTAGGCATATTTGCCGGGCGCACTCGCCCGGCCCATCAGCAGATCAATAGCAAGGCTCGATATGGCTCAGGATGCGGCAATTCGAGATTGATGATGCGAGGTTGATGGCAATATCGATTGCTTCCACCGAATCAGCCGTACCTTCCAGATAAATCACATCGTTATCGACGGACGCCGAAATATTGGACTTCTCGAGGCCCGATTCGAAGGCGAGTGCTGACGTGATAGCCTGGCAAACACCGGCCATACGTTCGCCAAAAAAGCTTTCCTGAATACCAGATAGGTTGAACATGATCGGGACTCCTTCATCATGAGCGTATGCTAATAACGCCCCAGTGGTGTTTTCGTTCATCTTCGGTTCATTCATTTTCCATTCATCTTGGAAAAAAGATACCCCTCCTCCGTTCACTTTTTTCGTGAGCGGGAACCATTGCGTGATTTTGAGGTTCGCCACGAGGACTAAGGGAAGGAGGAACCCGATGCTCATTCATAGAACAGAACCATGCCATCATGCCCAATGGATCAAGCCTGTGGAGATCCATTTGCCACTGTGTGCGGCACTGGAAATCTACAGCCCGCTGATCGCGCTCGACATGCTGATGTACCGCTGGCCGAACGATCACGGCAGTGAATATCAGCAGGCGCGTCAAAACTGCCTGGATGCAATTGCTGGTCGATGCGATCTCGAAATCGCCCGCGAATCATTCATGGCTGCTAGCAACCATGCGCATGTGCTGAACGTGCACTGAAAACTCGGCGACTACGGGAGCTTTACCGCTCCCGTGATTTGCAAATAGATCGTAACCGCATGGTTAAAAGACGAAGCATTCCTAACATGGGAGTCGGGATTTAGTTCTGAGGCCACCGGATCAGCGCATCGCGTCCGGCATCACTCAATCCGTAGACACCCCTATCCAGTCGTTCGAACCAACCATAAACGTTGGACTGCAAGATTTTAGCCGCGTCGGGAATGTTTGCTCTGACGTCGCGAACTCGCGAAGGTCCTTGGACCAGAAACGCCGCGCATCCCAATGCCTGCTGACGGTAAGCCGTCATGACAGGAACACGCGTGCTCCCACCCAGCACAGGGTCGCCCTGCCTTTTCCGATGTTCGCGGACCAGCCGAGAGCGTCGTTTTGGATTTGTCCGTGGCCTCGGAGATATAGAAGTGACGATAACACTGACATCGCCGCGATCGGATATGCCAAGCATGCCGATCCCGAGCCGGCGGCAAAGATCACGATACCGCTTATCAGCCTCCCGGCCCTTACCCTTTGCCGAGATTTTGGCGGCGATCCAGACCTCATCAGCCATAGTCGCCCTGTCCACAGCCTGAAGAATGAGCTCGAGGTTGAAGGTCATCTTCAATTCGCAAACTACAACGACAGGCGCATCGTCATCGGTAATACCAACGAGGTCGCATCCACCGATCTCCCCCTTCACTGAATATCCGGCAGATTCCAGAAAGGCTTTCACGGGCAGGTAGAGCGAAGTTTCCATAAATCAGCGATCAAACAGAGGAATCATGCCGTCAGCATAGGCAAGAGCAGGAATCGGACATTTCGAAGCCGACAATTGGGATTCAAAAGGAGTGGCCGAGACCGACACGCGCTCTGAGATCCACACATATGATTGAAAGGTGTGGCGACCCCTGCAGGACTCGAACCTGCGACCTACTGCTTAGAAGGCAGTTGCTCTATCCAGTTGAGCTAAGGGGCCTGTAGTGAGAAATCAATGCGTCCAGGGCTGTGTGCGGCTGAACTTGAAATTGTCGGTGTAGGAAACGACCTTGCGAGTGGCTTCCTGGGGCTGAAGGACGCGGTAATCGATGCCTTTGCGCTGGGCATAAGCCTCAGCCTGCTCCTGCGTTTCGAATGTCAGCTTGACCTGCTGCTTCATATCGGACGACGACGTGTAGCCCATGATGGGATCGATCTTGCGTGGAACTTCCGCGTCGAATTCCAAAATCCATTGATTGGTCTTCGCCTTGCCGGACTGCATGGCCGTCTTTGCTGGGCGGTAAATTTTTGCAGACATCTCAAACTGCTCCGGTCTTGCGATCAAGCGGCGTTCCGCCTTTTCAAGCACGAGACAATCGTCAAGCGACTACCAAAGTGCTGAAACTCGTTTGGACCGACTCATCATTGAAGTCAAGACGCTCATTCCTTACGGATACGGAAACCATAAAAAGCCGGTCTTATGAAAACATCTATGGAGACCTTGCGCGTCGTCTATCGAGCCTGTTTTATCGGCCGAAATTCGAAAGGTCATCGCCATGAATGAAAACGTCATCAAGTTCCGCAAGCCACAGCCACCCAAGCAGCCACGCCCGCATCTCCGCAAGCTGGCCATCATCCTGGCTGTGATCGCCTTCTTTGTCGCCGCGTGGGCCTATTTCCAGTTCGTTGGCTGAGATACTGCACGAAAAAGCAAAGGGCGCTTCAAGGCGCCCGGCAAACTCAACACGTTTTTGAGAAAGTTATCGAAACCCACTGATGTCTATGGGATTTTAAAAATGGTCGGAGTGGAGAGATTCGAACTCCCGACCCTCTGGTCCCAAACCAGATGCGCTACCAGACTGCGCTACACTCCGCCTTTTCGATGGTGGGGAGATACACGGTTACCCCTGGGCCTGCAACAGCAAAATCAAAAAAAATTCGGTTTTTTCACAGTCTCTCGATTTAACGGAGGCGGTCTACCCAAGACATCGGCATATAAGGCTGAAAACCAGACAAACCTATCAAATCACAAGCAAAAATAGCAACCAGAGGTTTTTGGTTTATCGGCTTCTTAACTATTGCGCCAGTAAATCAAGAATGACGACGCGGTGAATACCGTCAGCATGATGCATATGTCGACGCCTGCAGGGCATTTCTATTCAAAACCATTATTTAATAGTCAACGCCTCGCTGCGGATAGGGCTCCGTGCGTGGTGTGGGGGGATCGTTCGTGCTTGAAAACTTCGGAATCAGAACCAAAATCTTCGCCTTGCTTGCACTGCTGAGCGTCATTTCGCTGTCCGGCATCGCTTATATGTCCCACCGCTTCAACCAGGCAAACGACGTCTATCACGGTTTCATCATCAATGAGAGCCAGGCCGCCGTTCTTGGTGCACGCGCCTCAGCAGGCGTGTGGACTGCGGTCGCCATTTCCGGTCGTCTTCTCGACATGGACCCTTCCCTGCCCATCTATAAAGAGGTCAAGGACAAATACGACAAGGATATGCAGGTCGCTGCCGATCGCTTCAAATCCATCGGCGTCACTGTTCCTAGCCGTCAGGAAACGATGCAGAAAATTCTGTCGATACAGGGGACCGTAAAGGGCAACATCGACAAGATGATTGCCATGGCAGCCGCCGGAAACAAAACCGAAATTCCTGCCATCATGAAAGAAAACGACCTGCTGCTGAAACAGCTTTCGTCGGAGACAGGCGGCAACAACACCGTAATGATGGAAATACTGACATCGGGTAGCGACAAGATGTCTGCGTCCGTAAACTCCACACTGAAATGGTCCATCATCGGCCTGACTCTGGGCATCGCGCTGGCGTTTTCGCTTGCCGTTTATGTTGCCAATGTCGGCATCACGGGCCCCATGGAGCGTCTGCGCGTCCGCATGACGAATCTCGCAAAGGGCGAGACCACCGCCGAGATTGACGGCATTCATCGCAAGGACGAGATCGGCCAGATGGCTGAGGCCGTCGCGGTGTTCCGTGACAATGCGATCGAGCGCACGCAGCTCAGCCAGCAGGCGGACGCCGCCCGCACGGCAACGGAAGCAGAGCGGATTGAGCGTGAGCAGCTGAAGGCCCGTGAAGCACAGGAGCTTCAGCAAGCCGTAACGGAACTGGAAACCGCGCTTGGACGCCTTGCAGATGGTGATCTGAGTTTCCGCATCGAAAAAGAGTTCGTCCAGCATCTGGATGGCCTGCGCCTCAATTTCAACGGCTCCATTCAGAAACTGAATGCAGCCATGAACACGGTTGGCGGCAATGCCCATGCCATCAGCGCAGGTGCCAACGAACTGCTCGGTTCGGCCGACAATCTTTCCAAGCGGACCGAACAGCAGGCTGCGTCCGTCGAGGAGACGGCAGCGGCGCTGGAAGAAATCACTACCACCGTCAAGGATGCCGCAAAGCGTGCCGACGAGGCCAGCAAGCTGGTCGTTCGCACCCGCGACGGTGCGGAAAACTCCAGCAAGATCGTGCGCAACGCCATTCAGGCCATGCACGAGATCGAGAACTCCTCGAAGGAAATCGCCAATATCATCGGCGTCATCGATGACATCGCCTTCCAGACCAATCTTCTGGCTCTGAATGCGGGTGTCGAAGCTGCGCGCGCAGGCGATGCCGGCAAGGGTTTTGCCGTTGTGGCGCAGGAAGTTCGCGAACTGGCGTCGAGATCTGCAAGTGCGGCGAAGGAAATCAAGGCGCTGATCAATACGTCGGGCGAACAGGTTCGGACCGGTGTGGCGCTCGTGGGCGAAACCGGCAAGTCGCTCGAGACGATCGCATCTGAGGTGCAGGAGATCAATCGCCACGTTCATGCCATCGCAGAAGCGTCCCGCGAACAGTCACTGGGATTGCAGGAGATCAACACGGCCGTCAACACCATGGATCAAGGCACACAGCAAAACGCGGCGATGGTGGAAGAATCGACAGCCGCCAGCCACGCGCTGGCCCGCGAGGCAAAGAGCCTGACGGAAATGCTGGGTCAGTTCCGTCTTGGTGACGCCTCCCGTCGTTCCGATGTCGCCGTTTCGAGGCCGCGTGCAGCCGTAGCGTCTTCGGCACCCGCACCCTCACCGGCCCGCAGCCTTGGCCGAAAGCTGGCCAATGCCTTTGGCGGCGGTGCTGCTGCGGTAAAGCAGGAGCCCGAATGGGCTGAGTTCTAAGACCCCAAAAAGGCCGGGCGATACCATCGTCCGGCCTTTTTCTTTTACACGCAGCGGCGCGAAGAAAGCCCGCTTTTGTTCCGGCATTAACAAACCGCCGGTTGCCGTCATTATTACCAAGATTTCACTTCCCCCTGCCACAAAGCTATGCGACGTCCGATGCAACGAAAATCGCATCGCCGACTTCATAGTAAGCGCAAGGCCCGCCAGATATGCGGACTGAGCCTTTGGAATCGGCCAAGCTTGCAGGTAGACGACATGACGACGCCCGATGATGCCGGCCAGAAGACCAACCAGCCAGCACCACAACCCGATTTGCGGGACATTCTAAAATCCTCGCGTTCCGGCACCAAAAAATCTCGCCGTTACACCTATGGCTTTGTGGCGCTGCTGCTGATCGGCGGCGCGGCAACCTATTATTACCTGTCGAATGCCGCAGGCGTCGCCTATGTCTACACCACCCAGGAAGCCAAGAAAGGCGAGCTGTCGGTCATCGTCACGTCGACGGGCTCAGTGCAGCCGACTGATCAGGTGGATATTTCCAGCGAGCTATCCGGCACGATCCGCAAGGTCAACGTCACCTATAACAGCGCGGTGAAGGCCGGTGACATCCTGGCCGAACTGGACACGAACAAGCTGGAAGCCGACGTGCAAAGCGCGCGCGCCAAGCTCGCCTCCGCAAAATCCAGCGTGCTGAAGGCCCGCGCTGACCTCGGATCGGCCAAATCGTCGCTGGACCGGCTGAAATCGCTGGTTCAAAACCGCGTCTCCAGCCAGCAGGATCTGGATGCGGCACAGTTCAATTATGACGCCGCCGCCGCCACGCTGGAGGTCAACAGTGCAGCCGTCCTGTCATCAGAAGCCGACCTTCGTCTGGCAGAAGTCAATCTGGGCAAGGCCAAGATTGTCTCCCCCATTGACGGTGTGGTTCTGACGCGTGATGTCGATCCCGGTGCCACCGTGGCATCGTCGCTGAATGCCCCTGTTCTCTTCACCATCGCCGGTGACCTTCGGCACATGGAGCTTCAGGTGGCCATCGATGAGGCCGATGTGGGCAAGGTGCAGACCGGCCAGACGGCGACTTTCAATGTGGATGCCTATCCCGAGCGCAGCTTTCCTGCGGCCATCGAAACGGTGCGCTTCGCCTCCGAGACGGTGTCCAACGTCGTGACCTATAAGGGCATTCTGACGGTGGATAATGCCGAGCTGTTGTTGCGACCCGGCATGACGGCAACGGCCAATATCGTGGTGGAGCAGGTCAAGGACGCGATTCTCGTGCCCAATGCCGCGCTGCGCTATACGCCACCGCGCGAATCCGCATCGCGTGGCGGTGGGTTGATGGGCCTGTTTCGCCCGCCCCGCATGGGCCGGCAGCGCGGCGGCAATGACGCAGCGGCGACCAATAAGCGCAGCATCTGGGTGTTGCGCAACAACAACCCGGTTTCCGTTCAGGTCGAGACCGGCTCCACCGATGGCCAGTTCACGGCCATCACATCGGGAGATATCAAGCCTGACGATCAGGTCATCACCGATGCCACACAGCGCAGCGGTTGAGGCGCCCATGACAGCCGAGCCACTCATCGAATTTCGAGATGTCATCAAGCAATATGGCATGGGCGAAGCAAAGATACGGGCGCTGGATAGCGTCAGCCTGTCAATTAACCGGCGTGAATTCGTCGCCATCATGGGCCCGTCTGGCTCCGGTAAATCGACCTCGATGAACATCATAGGCTGCCTCGATAAGCCGACCGGCGGCGAGTATCTATTTCAGGGCGTGCCCACCAGCGGTTTCGATAACGAGCAACTGACGCTGCTGCGCAGGCACATGCTGGGCTTCGTGTTTCAGGGCTTCAATCTCCTACCGCGCACATCCGCCGTTGAAAATGTCGAACTGCCCCTGATCTATCGCGGCATGAAGGCGGCAGAGCGCCGTCCGCAGGCCATGGAAGCCTTGGCGCAGGTGGGATTGGCCGGGCGCGAGCATCACACCACGCAGGAGCTTTCCGGCGGCCAGCAGCAGCGCGTGGCCATTGCGCGTGCCATCGTCACACGCCCTGCTTTGCTTCTGGCGGACGAACCGACCGGCAATCTCGATACGAAAACCAGCACGGAGATCATGGAACTGATCACCTCGCTCAATCGCGACAAGGGCATTACCGTCGTCATGGTTACGCATGAGGAGGATATTGCGGCCTACGCCAACCGGCTGCTGCGCTTCAAGGACGGACATCTCGAATCCGATAGCGCCACCGAACGGCAGGAGGCCGCAGATGTTTCTTGAAACCGCGCGGCTGGCGCTTCGCGCCATCAGCCGCAACATTCTGCGGTCGTTCCTGACCGTGCTGGGCGTCGTCATCGGCGTAGCCGCCGTTATCGCCATGGTCACCATCGGTAACGGCACGACGGCACAGGTCAAATCCGAGCTATCGCGCCTTGGCACCAACATGCTGTTCGTGCGCCCCGGCCAGTTCGGCCCCGGTCGTGCAAGCACCGAGGCCAAACGTTTCAACGATCATGACGTGCAGGCCATGCGCGACCAGTTGGGCGGCATCAGAGCCGTTGCGCCCGTCAACAGAAGCTCGGCCGCCACCGTGATTTATGGTGGCAAGAACCATTCCACCAGCGTCGTCGGCACCACCAATGATTACCTTGTCACACAGGACTGGACGCTGGCGTTGGGTCGCTCATTCCTGCCAGCGGAAGATCGCGGCGGACAGATCGGCTGTATCATCGGCGAAACGGTGCGCCAGGAACTGTTCGGCGCGGCCAATCCCGTTGGGCAGACCATCCGCGTCAGCAACATCTCCTGCCCTGTCATCGCCGTGCTCGCCCGCAAGGGTCAGTCCGGTCTGGGTGACGATCAGGATGACACGATCATCATGCCGCTGAAAATCCACCAGCGGCGCATCGGCGGCACCACCACTATTTCCAGCATCATGGTCTCGGCGCAGGATGGCGTATCAACGGCAAAGGTGCAGTCCGATATCGAAAACCTGCTGCGCGAACGCCGCCGCATTGCTCTCGGTCGCGATGACGATTTCACCGTCAACGACATGGCGCAGATCGCCTCCGCCATGACCGGCACCACGACGCTGCTTACAGGCCTTCTGGGTGCCGTCGCTGCCGTGAGCCTGCTAGTGGGCGGCATCGGCATAATGAACATCATGCTGGTGTCTGTCACGGAACGTACCCGTGAAATCGGCATTCGTCTTGCCATCGGCGCGCTGGAAAAGCAGGTGCTGACGCAGTTTCTGGTGGAGGCCGTGATGCTGTCTGCCTTTGGCGGCGTGGCGGGCATTTTGTTCGGCCTTGGGATTGCCTATAGCGTCGTCAGCTTTCTGGGTGTGCCCTTCGTCACCAGCCCGTCCATCATCGCGCTTGCGTTTGCATTTTCAGCGGCCATCGGCGTTATCTTCGGCTACTTCCCGGCGCGGCGCGCGGCCAACCTCAGCCCCATCGAAGCGTTACGGCATGAATGACGCAGCCGGTTGCCATTGCTGCATCTCCTCTCCATATAAGGAAGGTATGAAAGAGGAGTTTTGAAGTGAGCGTCGCGTTTGTCAAAGAAGAGAGTGCCGAAACCGCAGCGGAAACACAGCTGCCGGATCGCCCCGCCTCGCAGCATCCCAACCTCGTGACCGAAGCCGGGCTGAAGGCGCTGGCGGCGCAGGTGGATGAAGCCCGCAAGGCGTTCGACGAGGCAAGCGCCATCGAAGACATCAATGAACGCAGACGCCTTGCCGGACCGCATATGCGCGACCTGCGCTATTTCTCCGAGCGGCTGCACACGGCCCAACCAATGCCAGTACCTGAAAGCAACGATGTCGTTGCCTTCGGCAGCACCGTGACCTTCACCCGGGATGATGGGCGGGTGCAGACCTATCATATCGTCGGAGAAGACGAAGCCGATCCGAAGGTGGGATCGATCTCCTATGTGTCGCCCGTTGCCAGCGCGCTTTTGGGCAAGGCCGTGGGTGACCTCGTGCAAGTCGGCGATCAGGAACTGGAAATCACCGCAATCGCCTGATTGGCGGGTTGCGGCGCTGGCGGACACACGGTATCTGATCGATAAAACACGCTCTTTCCGAACAATAAGGCCGGTCCTCCCATGTCAGTGGATTTTCTCGTCACCCATTCCGGTGGCTTCCATGCCGATGAACTGCTGTCCAGCGTCGTCCTCACCCGGCTCTTCCCGCGGGCGAAAATCGTCCGCAGCCGTGCACCGGAGTGGATCACGCCGTCGCAAGGCCGGATCATCTACGATGTCGGCGGAGCCTATGATGCCGATATCAGCATTTTCGACCATCACCAGCGCGGGGCACCGCTTCGCGAAGACGGCCAGCCGTACAGCTCCTTCGGGCTGATCTGGAAGCATTATGGCCACGCCTATCTTACCGCTTACGGAATTCCAGAAGACCACATCGAAGCCATCCATCAGTCCTTCGACAAGAGCTTTGTCCTGCCCATAGACCTGACGGATAATGGCGCGCTCAGCCCCTCGACCGCCGGGCTTCTTGCAGGCCTGACCCTGCCCTCCCTGCTGGAAACGCTGAAACCCACCTTCGACAATGACGACCCAAAAGCCGACGATCTAGCATTCAATGCAGCCCTTGCGATCGCCCGCAGCTTCGTTGAAGCGAGCATCGAGAAAAAGGCTGCGAAATTGCGCGCCGAAACGCAGGTGCTTCATTCCATCGAGGCAGCAGGTGAAAGCCGCGTTCTGGAGCTCTCCCGCGGCATGCCCTTCCGCCCCGCCATCATCAAATCCGGCGCTGACCACCTGCTCTTCGTGGTGCACCCCCGCGACAAGGACTGGTGCGTCACCGGCATCCGCCGCGCCGACGAAGGCTTTGAACTGCGCGCCGATCTACCAGCCGCATGGGCCGGTTTGACGAATGGTGATCTGGAGACGGCATCAGGTGTGGAAGGCGCAACCTTCTGTCACAACGGGCGATTTATCGCTGCGGCGAAAACGCGTGAAGCGGCGTTGGCGATGGCTGAGATTGCAGTGCGGGAAGCGGTTTGATCCCTACTCACCGTCATACCGGCCTTGAGCCGGTATCCAGTCAGCCCAAGTCCTTGGGCTGAAAGGGCCATTTCGACGCGCAGACGCGCGTCTGCTGGACCCCGGATCAAGTCCGGGGTGACGGAAGACGAGGCCTAAACCCCGACCGCTTCCTGGCGCTGTTTCGCCAGCGCCGCCAAATCCGCAGGCTTCAACTCGACAGACTCACCACAGCCACAAGCCGATGTCTGGTTCGGATTGGTGAAGGTGAAACCGGAGCGAAGTTTGGTGGTTTCGAAATCCATCTGGGTGCCGAGCAGGTAAAGCACGGCGGATGGTTCGATCCAGACCTTGGCATCCTGAAACTCGATCAGATCATCCTTGGCATTTGGCTCGGTCACCATGTCGATGGTGTATTCCATGCCAGCGCAGCCACCTTTTTTGATGCCCACGCGAAGGCCTTTGGCATCCGGGCCGGAATTCTCGACGATTGCTTTGACACGGGAAGCCGCAGCCTCGGTCATCGTCATCACTGCAAAGCCCATGGGCCCATTCTCCTTCGACAATCGGGTTCAAGGCCCGATGCTTCATGGTATCAATCTAGTCCCGCAGCGCACTGGTATCAATACCAGCCGACGGCAACCTGCGCTTCTTCCGACATGCGGTCCGGTGTCCATGGCGGATCGAAGGTCATCTCGACGGTGACGCCCGACACGCCTTCGACGGCGCCAACGGCATTTTCCACCCAGCCCGGCATTTCACCCGCGACAGGGCAACCCGGCGCGGTCAAGGTCATCATGATCTTGACCATGCGGTCGTCTTCGACGTCGATCTTGTAGATCAGACCGAGTTCGAAGATGTCAGCCGGAATTTCCGGGTCGTAGACAGTTTTCAGCGCGGCGATCACATCGTCGCTGATGCGTGCCAGTTCATCCGGCGCGATGGTCGAAACCTTTGCCGGAACGTCCGTCACGGCTGGTGTCTGCTCGGTGATGTCAGTCGTCATGGTCCTGATCCTTCAGGCGAAAAATGTGCGGGCGTAATCGAGCGCTTCGGCCAGAGCGTCCACTTCCGCGCGCGTATTGTAGAGGCCGAACGATGCACGGCATGTGGAGGTGACGCCGAAGCGTTTCAAGAGCGGCATGGCGCAATGGGTGCCAGCACGCACCGCAACGCCGCGTCTGTCGATCACCATCGAGACATCATGCGCGTGAATGCCCTCAAGCTCAAACGAGAAAATTCCGCCCTTGCCCGGCGCATTGCCGATGATGCGCAACGAATTGATGTCGCGCAGACGCTCTGCCGCATAGGCAGCCAGATCCGCCTCATGCGCCGCAATCGCCGCACGGCCGATCCCATCCATATAATCCACTGCATAACCGAGACCGATGGCCTGCACGATGGGCGGTGTGCCTGCTTCGAAACGGTGCGGTGGCTCGTTATAGGTGATTTCGTCCTCGGAGACGTCGAGAATCATCTCGCCGCCACCCTGGAACGGACGCATCTCTTTCAAGCGGTCGGCCTTGCCATAGAGCACGCCGATGCCGGAGGGACCATAAAGCTTGTGGCCTGTCATCACGTACCAGTCGCAGTCGATATCGCGCACATCGACCGGCATATGAACCGCGCCCTGACTGCCATCGACCAGCACCGGAATACCGCGCTCATGGGCAATACGGCAAATTTCCTTCACCGGAACGACCGTACCGAGCGCGTTGGACATATGGGTGATAGCGACGAGCTTGGTCTTTTCCGTCAGGCTTTTTTCAAAGTCCTCGATGTGAAAAGCACCATCATCATCCACCGGCACCCAGACAAGCTTGGCACCCTGCCGCTCGCGAATGAAATGCCACGGAACGATATTGGAATGGTGCTCCATGATCGAGATGACGATCTCATCGCCATCGCCGATATTCGGCATGCCATAACCATAGGCCACCGTGTTGATGGCCTCGGTCGAGGATTTGGTGAAGACGATCTCATCCACCGAACCGGCATTCAGAAACCGACGCACCTTTTCACGCGACGCTTCGTAAGCATCGGTTGCGGCATTGGAGAGAAAATGCAGGCCACGATGGACATTGGCATATTCATTTGAATAGGCATTCGAAATGGCATCGATGACGACCTGCGGCTTTTGCGCGGACGCGCCGTTGTCCAGATAGACCAGCGGCTTGCCATAGACCTCGCGCGAAAGGATCGGAAAATCCTTCCGCACGGCTTCGACGTCATAAGGGGCGGCCACAGCGGCGCGTTCGCGATCAGGCATGATGTTCCAGCCAGCTGGCGATGATGTCTTCCAGCGCTTCTACCAGTTGTTCGTCTTCCAGCTCTTCGATGATCTCATCGACAAAAGCATTGACCAGCATGGCCCGCGCCTTTGCCCGTGGCACGCCACGCGCCATCAGGTAATAGAGGTGGTTGTCGCTGATATCGGCAACGGTCGCACCATGGCCGCACTGAACGTCATCCGCGAAGATTTCAAGCTCAGGCTTGGCCGAAAACTCGCCATCGTCAGACATCAGCAGCGTGTTGCAGGCCATCTTGGCATCGGTCTTCTGGGCATCGGGCGCAACCCGGATCATGCCCTGGAAGATGCCCTTGGCGCGATCGAACACCACGTTGCGGAACACTTCCGTGGAGCTGGTATTCGGCACATTGTGGCCGAGAACCATCGTCACGTCCGTATGGGTTTCGCCGCCCAGCAGGTTGACGCCGCGGATGGAGAGATCGGAGTTCTCACCCTGAACATCCACGCGCAGTTCCTGACGCACCAGCTTGCCACCGGCGTTGATCACGAACAGACGCAGCTTGGCATCGGCACCCATGACGATCCGCAGCTGGCCAAGATGCGTATCGGCTGCCCCCTGTTGCTGGAGAATGACGTAGGTCGCTTCCGCGCCGTCCTGAACCTTGATCTCGCTAACCGAAGAAACGAGAGCGGCTTCAGATGTCACCGACAGGTGACGCTCGATGACGGTTGCCTTGGAGCCCTTGCCGAAGCGAACCGGGAAGCGGGTGTGAACCTGCCCTGCCCCGTGAATGGCCTGAAGTTCCAGCGGCTGTTCGAGATCGGCTTCATCGGGAACGACGACGGAAACGCCATCACGCACGAAGCTGCCATTGATACGGCCAATCGCATCATCCTTGCTGGCCGCAACGAGAGCGGCGGCAGCCGTGCCATCGGAAAGGCTTTCCGCGTAGCTTTCGGTTTGGAAGCCTTCGATCTGCGCATCGACCGCCTTGCCATGCATGACATAGGCGATAGGCGCACCGGCCACGAGGCCCGCACGCTTTTCGATAACAGGAGCAGGCGCATCTTCCGGCAAGCCGCGTAGCAGCGTCTTCAGGTCGGTATAGTGCCAGGCCTCGATCCGACGTGTCGGAAGACCGGCGGTCTTCAAATCGTCGAACAGCACATCGCGCGCGGCAACGACATTGCCGTCACCCGGCAGTTCGCTGAACTTGGCGGTAAAGGCTTCAACCAGCGCCAATTCAGCTGGCGTCTGCCGGTTTGTGGTTTGCATGTTCATCACATCACCTTTCCCAGCCAATCAGGCTGCTTCACCGATGATGTCGGCGTAACCGTTGGATTCCAGATCGAGCGCGAGGCTCTTGTCGCCGGAACGGATGATCTTGCCCTTGTAGAGAACGTGAACGCTATCCGGCACGATGTAATCCAGCAGGCGCTGGTAGTGGGTGATGACGATGGTGGCGCGGTCCGGGGACTTCAGCGCATTGACGCCATCGGCAACGATCTTCAGCGCATCAATGTCGAGGCCAGAGTCGGTCTCGTCAAGCACGCAAAGCTTTGGCTCCAACAGCGCCATCTGCAGAATTTCAGCGCGCTTCTTTTCACCACCGGAAAAACCGACATTGAGCGGACGCTTCAGCATATCCATGTCGATCTTCAGATCGCCAGCGGCTTCCTTGACCTTCTTGATGAAATCAGGCGTCGTCAGTTCAGCCTCGCCGCGTGCCTTGCGCTGCTCGTTCATCGCAACCTTCAGGAACTGCATGGTGGCAACGCCGGGAATTTCGACGGGGTACTGGAAAGCCAGGAAAATGCCCTTGGCCGCACGCTCGGCAGCGTCCAGTTCCAGAATGCTTTCGCCGTTATAAAGAATGTCACCGGAGGTGACTTCGTAGTCTTCACGGCCCGAGAGAATGTAGGACAGCGTGGACTTGCCAGAGCCATTCGGCCCCATGATAGCCGCCACTTCCCCAGCCGCAACCTTCAGGTTCAAGCCCTTGATGATCTCGGTTTCGGTATCGGCGATCTTTGCGTGCAGGTCGATGATTTCAAGCATGTTGTGATCTCTCAATCTTGTTTTCTCTTTCGAAAAGAGAAACGGTCAAATGATTTGAATGCATCGGCGAGCCAGAAAACGGCCATCATACCAAGTGCACTCGCTATTAAAATCGGCTTGGCGAACACCCAGCCCGCCATAAGCCCACCTATTCCAACGAACACTCCAACCATCAGAACGAAAATGCACAACACCAACAAGCGTGCACTGCCTGACGGCTGACGTTCGCTCATCAGCCAACAGAACCTTCCAGCGAAATCCCGATCAGCTTCTGCGCTTCAACCGCAAATTCCATCGGCAACTGCTGGATCACGTCCTTCACGAAGCCATTGACGATCAGCGCGATGGCTGACTCCTCTGGAATGCCGCGTTGCAGGCAGTAGAACAGCTGGTCCTCGGAAATCTTCGACGTCGTTGCTTCATGCTCGAACTGGCAGGACGAGTTCTTGGCTTCGATGTAAGGCACGGTGTGCGCACCACACTTGTCGCCGATCAGAAGGCTGTCGCACTGCGTGAAGTTGCGCGTGTTGGTCGCCTTGCGGTGGGCAGAAACCTGGCCGCGATAGACGTTTTCCGAGAAGCCGGCAGCGATGCCCTTGGCGATGATGCGGCTCGACGTGTTCTTGCCGAGGTGGATCATCTTGGTGCCGCTGTCGATCTGCTGATGACCGTTGGATACGGCAATCGAGTAGAACTCGCCACGGCTGTCGTCACCGCGCAGAATGCAGGATGGGTACTTCCATGTAATCGCAGAGCCAGTTTCCACCTGCGTCCACGAAATCTTGGAGCGGTGGCCACGGCAATCGCCGCGCTTGGTTACGAAGTTGTAGATCCCGCCCTTGCCGTCCTTATCACCAGGATACCAGTTCTGGACGGTAGAATATTTGATTTCGGCATCGTCAAGAGCCACAAGCTCGACCACGGCAGCATGAAGCTGGTTTTCGTCGCGCTGCGGCGCCGTACAACCTTCGAGATAGGACACATAAGCGCCCTCTTCCGCGATGATCAGCGTGCGCTCGAACTGGCCGGTATTCTTCTCGTTGATGCGGAAATAGGTGGACAGTTCCATCGGGCAACGAACGCCCTTCGGCACGAACACAAAGGAACCGTCGGTGAAGACCGCAGAGTTCAGCGTCGCGTAATAATTGTCCGTCGTCGGAACGACCGAGCCGATATATTTCTTCACCAGCTCAGGATATTCGCGAATGGCTTCCGAGATCGACATGAAAATCACGCCGGCCTTCATCAGCTCTTTCTTGAAGGTGGTAACGACCGAAACCGAGTCGAACACGGCATCCACGGCCACGCGGCGGTTCTCGACGCCAGCCAGAATTTCCTGTTCCTTCAGCGGAATGCCGAGCTTCTCGTAAACCTTCAACAGCTCAGGATCGACATCCTCAAGCGATTTCGGGCCGGGCGTGCTCTTCGGTGCCGCGTAATAATAGAGATCGTTGAAATCGATCTTGGGATAGTTGACGCGCGCCCATGTGGGCTCTTCCATCGTCAGCCAGCGCTGGTAGGCCTCAAGACGCCACGCCAGCATCCATTCCGGCTCTTCCTTCTTGGCGGAAATGAAACGGATCACCTCTTCGGACAGGCCCTTCGGTGCCTTGTCCACTTCGATCTCGGTTTCAAAACCGTATTTGTACTGGTCCACATCGATCTGGCGGACCTGATCGATCGTTTCCTGAACCGCTGCCATAGTTGTTCTCCAATCTCGCCGGATCCAAGGTCCGGTGGCTTGTCAACGTATCAAGACGGAAGACCCGCCTTCATTCGTGTCGAGCGCAACTTTTTCGTTACGCCTTATTTAGGGACCGGATGGCGCTTTTCACACTCTCCGGCAAGCGGAAATTTGACTTTCCGCAATTGTTTTTGGCTCTACGCCGCCTGTACGGCCAACTTTCGCCGCCCGGCAATCTTGGTAAAAGCCGCGATGGCCTTGTCGATATCGGCCTCATTCGTTGTCGCGCCCAGCGAAATGCGCAGTGCACCCAGCTTCGGATCGTGCCCCATCGCGCTCAGCACATGGCTCTCGCCCACCTTGCCGGAAGAGCAGGCAGCCCCCGCCGAAAGCGCAACGCCTTCGATATCGAAAGCAATCTGCCCTGTCTCAGATTTCAGACCCGGCAGAGTGAAAAAGGTCGTGTTGCAGACCCGCGCAGCCTTGGCACCATGGATGATAACATCAGGTGCCGCAGCGCGCATTGCATCTTCCAGCGTGGCACGCAGACCATCCAGGCGCGCAGCTTCCGCATCTAGATTTTTCAGCGCCTCGACGGCAGCCGTTCCAAACCCGATAATAGCAGAGGTATTTTCCGTGCCGGAGCGATGCCCCTTTTCCTGGCCACCGCCATGGATCAAAGGCTTCGGCATCATCACTTCCCCGCGGGAAATCAGCGCGCCCATACCCTTGGGACCGCCGATCTTGTGGGAGGAGATAACAAGGAAATCCGCCCCGAGGGTCTCGATATCAACAGAGATGCGACCAACCGCCTGAACGGCATCGACAACCAGCAGACCGCCAAAGCCGTGAACCAGACGCGCCGCTTCCGCCACCGGCTGAACAATGCCGGTCTCGTTGTTGACCAGCATCAGCGCGACCATCGGAAGACCCTTGGCGGCATCATGCGATGCCAGCGCAGCCTCGAGCGCGGCAAGATCAACAACGCCGTCAGCCGTCACTGCAATTTCGCTGACGTCGGCCTTGTCGAACCGACCGCCCTCGCGAATGGCCGGATGTTCGATGGCCGAGACATAGAGATGACCGATGGAAAGGGCCGAGCGTCCCATCTTGAACGCAGGAGACAGAACCAGATTAGCTGCTTCCGTCGCACCGCTGGTAAAAATGACATGCGACGCCTGCGCACCGACCAGCGCGGCCACATCGCAGCGCGCGGATTCGATTGCCGCGCGAACGGTACGACCCTCCTTATGAACCGAAGACGGGTTTCCCGGCAAATCGAGCGCAAAGACGAGCGCATCCCGAACAGCGGGCAGCAAAGGTGCCGTCGCGTTCCAGTCGAGATATGTGCGCATCATGCTGCCCATGGGATATCGGCTCTGTTTACCTATGATTGATGCGCCAAAGCGCATTTTCCTTGAAATTTCCGTCGTGCTTGCCTTATGACACGTCCAACAGTGCAGACAGCACACGAAGTTTCGAATAGTTCTAAACTGGGTTTTAGAAAAGCTGACCTTCCGCGTCAAGTCTTCTTGCGCATGGAAAAGGCTCAGAAACAGAAAAACACGACCGGAGTACCAATGCCCGAAGTCATTTTCAACGGCCCTGCGGGTCGCCTCGAAGGCCGTTACCAGCCATCCAAGGAAAAAAGCGCGCCGATTGCGATCATTCTGCATCCGCACCCGCAGTTCGGCGGCACGATGAACAACCAGATCGTCTACCAGCTTTTCTACCTCTTCCAGAAGCGTGGCTTCACCACTTTGCGGTTCAACTTCCGCTCCATCGGCCGCAGCCAGGGTGAATTCGATCATGGCGCTGGCGAACTCTCGGACGCGGCATCTGCGCTGGACTGGGTGCAGAGCCTGCACCCGGATTCGAAGAGCTGTTGGGTCGCAGGTTATTCCTTCGGCGCCTGGATCGGCATGCAGCTTCTGATGCGCCGCCCGGAAATCGAAGGCTTCATGTCGATTGCACCACAGCCCAACACCTACGACTTCTCGTTCTTGGCACCATGCCCGTCCTCCGGCCTCATCATCAATGGCGATGCCGACAAGGTCGCGCCTGAGAAGGACGTCAACGGTCTGGTGGAAAAGCTGAAGACCCAAAAAGGCATCCTCATCACCCACCGCACCGTCCCCGGTGCCAACCACTTCTTCAACGGACAGGTGGATACGCTGATGGGCGAATGCGAGGATTATCTGGACCGCCGTTTGAATGGTGAATTGGTGCCTGAGCCTGCTGCGAAGCGAATTCGGTGACATCTGATGCCGTTACCCCCCGCGCTTGGTGCGGGGTGCGGGGCGATCAAGGGCTTGATTGCAGAAAACTATTTCCATCCACCATTTTGTGACAGCGGGTGCGGCTAGCCCCCCTCTGCCCTGCCGGGCATCTCCCCCACAGGTGGGGAGATTGGCTGGGGGCACGCTCACCGTCCCCCTGCAACGTTCGCCCCAGCGGTCTATATGGGCAAGAGGGTGCCGCGAGTCGATCTCCCCACCTGTGGGGGAGATGCCCGGCAGGGCAGAGCGACTGTCTTGGCAGTCAAGCGTTTTGCCATGGTTTATTCTCCCGGATGATGGCGTTGAGGATGGTCAGCAGCTTGCGCATGGTGGCCACGATGGCGACGATCCTGGGCTTGCCGGACGCCACGAGACGATCGCGGAATTCCTTCAGCAACGGGTTGTGGCGAGATGCGACCAGTGCTGCCATGAACAGCACGGCCCGCACCTTGTAGCACGGCCCGCACCTTGG
>NZ_LMMM01000003.1 GCF_001422245.1 Rhizobium sp. Leaf262 | reverse complement strand
GTAATCAGTCCCATCTGCAATCTCCCAGGTGTCAATCAGACCTTGGGAGTGTGACATTCCAACTTTGCAGAAACAGGACACTCTAACTTTGCGGCTACACATAAAGATCGCATAAGATAGATTATGGAACTTTTACGGATTGTGATTTGGCGGAGACCCGCTAGGTATGGACGATCATAATCAAACGAAATCAACGTCATCCGTTCAATTCCTCAACCAATCTATATCTCTCCCGATGCCTCTCGACGTCTAATTTCCAACTCTTCGCTGTAGCGTCTCAGCGTGTGGCTTTCCGTTAGCAGACCCACGGGTCGGTTTTCGATTTTGTCGTTTACCACTGCCAGTGCTTCGCTTTCTGTCGCGTCGAAGGATGCTGCGGCCTGGCGGGCGTTCATGGTTGGTAGAAGCACGTCGGTCTTGTAGCGAAGATAGGTTTCGAGGCTGATCGTTTTGGAATCGCGCTCCATGGGATCGGCGTAGATTTCGGGCACCAGAATGATGCCGGCATAACGGCCGTCGTCGTGGGTCATGATGACGCGTTGGGTTGAGCCGAGTGGGAATTTTTCCTTGAAGGCTGCAAGGCCGATGCTGACCGGTTCCTTACGGATGTCGGCGCGCATCATTTTGCCCACGGTCAGATCGCGAATCCAGCCGATGTCATGGGCGCTGCGGATGCTTTCGCCGCGCAAGTGGAAGCGCCATGTGGCGAAGGAGTAACCGAAGGTCGTTCGCACGACCAGCGATGTCGTCATCACGGCTGCGAGAACCAGTACGGTGATCTGGAAGTCGCCCGTGAGCTCCAGCGCCAGAAACGTCATGGTCAAAGGCCCGCCGATGATTGCTGCTGCGAAAGCGCTCATGCCGATCACGGCATAGACGATGGGCTGGGTATCGCCGTAGCCGATATAGGGTGCGCAGATCGCGAAGATTTTGCCCAGCAGCGATCCCATGAACAATGATGCGAAGAACAGGCCACCACGGAAGCTCGAGCCGATGGAGATGGCGCTGGCTGCGGCTTTGAGAATGAAGATGCCTGCCAGCCCGGCAATTGTCATGTTTGCATCGAGATTGAGATGCAATGCGCCGTGACCGCTTGATAGAACCTGCGGTGAAATCAGCGCCAAAACGCCGACTGCAATCCCGCCGATGGCAGGCCTCAACCAAATCGGGATTTTGCTTTTCCGCGCGGTTTCCTCGATGAAAGACACCGCCTGCATGAGGACAATGCCAACGCCGGCGCAGACTGCACCGAGAAAGATTGCCGGCACATAATCTGGTGGCGTGACTTCGCTGGAGCCAAATATGTCGATGCTAAGACCGTGCTGGGACAGCAGCCCCGTGACGATGGTCGCCACCAGTGCGGAGACGATCAGAGGCGCAAGCGTGACAATCGTATAGGTGCCAATGATGAGCTCGATGGCGTAGAATGCACCAGTCAGCGGGGCGTTGAAGGCGGCGGCAATAGCGCCTGCGGCGCCGCAGCCAACGAGGATACGCATGTCCCCTCGCCTCAGTTTCAGCTTCACGCCCAGCTTGGATGCGACGCCACTGGCCACCTGCGTATAGCCAGCTTCCAGCCCGACAGACGCGCCAAAACCGTTGGATACGATGTTTTGCATGCAGACGATGACGCTATCGGTCAAAGACAGACGCCCGCCATGCAGGGCATTTGCCTCAATGGGGTCAATCATCGGTTTTTTTCGCGTTTTGGAGATAACGAAAATGATTGTGCCGAGAACGACGCCACCCGCCAGTGGCCCCAGCAAAACGATCCAGCCCGAGAGATCGCTGCTGCTCAAGCGTTCGACGCCGAAGATGAGAACATGCAACGCGGTGGTTATGGCGCCGATCAGGACGACGAAAAGACCCGAGGCGATGCCGACGAAAAACGCCAGAATAACGAGTGCGATTTCGCCGCGTCGGAAGATTGCGCGCAGACGGCTGGAGCGCAGATTGTCGAAGAAGCTGGCCATACTGGGCGCACGGAACGGCTTGGTCGACATGATTTCTCCTCCGGCAGTCCGCTTAAGCGTTCATGTCAGAACGCCTCAGCCGACATATCGATTTCAAACCGCATCTGGTCGTAACCCGGCTCGACGTGATCAGGCGTTTCTCCCATGACTATGTCATAATCCAGAGGCGTGTGCATGTGTGTGAGGATCGCCCGTTTGGGTGCCAATCTCTCGATCCAGCCCATAGACTGTTCCATGGAAAGATGGCTGGGATGGAAGCGATATTGCAGCGTATCGATAATGAGAACATCAAGCCCGCTCAAATTGGCGATGGCCTGTGCCGGAAAATCGCTCACATCCGTGCAATAGGCCACATCGCCGATGCGAAAGCCCAGCGAATGGGTATCGCCATGCTGTTGCAGATGCGGTTTGAACGAGATGGTGCCGCCTGCCCCATGGATGGCGATTTCGGCGTCCAGATCGTCTATGAGATGCGGCTCGACGATGGGCGGATAATTGCTGCCCGGCGGCGTCTCGAGGCAATAGGGAAAGCCATCGCGAATGCGCTGCATCGTAACCGGGTCGGCATAGACAGGAATGCGAACGCGGCTGGAGATGAAATATCCACGCAGATCATCTATACCATGCAGATGGTCGGCGTGGGAGTGGGTGTAGAGAACCGCATCGATATGCGCGACTTTTGCGGCAATCAGCTGCGCACGCAAATCCGGCCCGGTGTCGATAACGACAGTCGTGACGCCGCCATCCGGGGCGAATTGCTCGACCATGAAGGCGGAGCGGGTGCGCTGGTTTTTCGGATTGTCAGGGTTGCAGGCACCCCAGTCGCCGTTGATACGCGGCACGCCGGGCGATGAGCCGCAACCGAGTATCGTGAACCGACGCCGAAAGCCTGCCACTGCCTACACCTTCGTCATTTTCGAAAAGCAACGAAACGCGTTCTCGGTGGTGATTTCTGCCATGCGCTCATAGGCAATGCTGTGAACCTCGGCCAAGACTTCAGCCGTGTTGACGACGTAAGAAGGCTCGTTGCGTTTTCCGCGCCAGCGCTTCGGTGCAAGATAGGGTGCATCGGTTTCCACCAGCAGCCGATCCAGCGGAACGGTCGCAGCGATATCACGGATATCCTGCGATTTCGGGAAGGTCAGAATGCCGGAGAACGAGACGTAGCCGCCAAGCTCCACACCAACTTTCGCCAATTCCGGCCCAGCAGAAAAGCAATGCAGGATGAAGGGGAAGGCCCCCTTCCCGCTTTCTTCGCGCAGGATCGCAATCATGTCGTCATCGGCGCTGCGGCTGTGAATGACGAGTGGCAGCTTCGTGATGCGCGCAGCCTCGATGTGGCGTCGCAGGCCGGTTTTCTGGTCTTCCGGTTTTTGCGTATGGTAGAAATAATCCAGACCCGCCTCGCCGATTGCCACGATCTTGTCATTGCTGTTGGCCAGCCGAACCAGATCGTCCGCCATAATATCGAGTTCTTCATCCGCATTGTTCGGATGCGTGCCGACCGAGCAGAAGACCGAGGGATATTTCTCTGCGATCTTCAGCAGTTCAGGCAAGCGCGCGACGCGGGTGGAGATCGTCACCATCTGGCGAACGCCGGAAGCGTGGGCGCGTGCGATGATATCGTCGCGCTCCGCATCGAAATCGGCGAAATCCAGATGGCAATGGGTATCGATCAGCATTGCGGTTTAGACCTCTGGCGCCACATAACGCGGGAAGACCGGCTTCGGTGCTTCGAGCGGCGTGCCCGGCACCAAACGACCACCCTCACCCAACGCCGTGAAGTCGCGCTTGTCCGCAGGTGCTGCCACGAGATCGAGCAGCTTTTCGCAGGAACCCGGCATGAACGGCTGAAGCAGAATGCCAATCTGGCGCACCACTTCCGCAGTTACGTAGAGAACGGTGCCCATACGCTCCGGATCGGTCTTTTTCAGCGCCCATGGCTCCTGACCCGCGAAGTAGCGGTCGGTTTCCGATACGACGGCGATGATGGCGGCCAGCGCCTTGTGGATCATCTGCTTGCCCATTTCGTCACGGCATGTTGCCAGCAACGCATCGGCAGCCGAAAGCATCGCCTTGTCTTCGTCGGTATAGGCACCGGGTGTCGGAACCTGCCCGTCGCAGTTCTTGACGATCATGGACAGCGAACGGCTGGCAAGGTTGCCGATGCCGTTTGCGAGATCGGCATTAATGCGGATGCCGATGCCTTCTTCGCTGTAGCTGCCGTCCTGTCCGAAGGAGACTTCGCGCAGGAAGAAGTAGCGCACCTGATCCAGCCCGAAATGGTTCACTAGATCGACGGGATCGACCACGTTGCCGAGCGACTTCGACATCTTCTCGCCCTTGTTGAGCAGGAAGCCGTGGGCATAGACGCGCTTGGGCAGCGGCAAACCGGCGCTCATCAGGAAAGCAGGCCAGTAGACCGCGTGGAAGCGGATGATGTCCTTGCCGATGATATGAACGTCGGCAGGCCAGTATTTCGCGCGAAGACCGTTCTTGTCTTCGATATAACCGGTCGCGGTGATGTAGTTGGTCAGCGCATCGACCCACACATACATGACGTGCTTGGGATCATTCGGAACTTTGATGCCCCAGTCGAATGTGGTGCGCGAAACCGAGAGATCCTTGAGGCCGGATTTGACGAAGGACATGATCTCATTGCGGCGCTCTGCCGGGCCAATGAAATCAGGGTTCTCTTCATAAAGCTTCAGCAGCTTGTCCTGATATTCGGACAGCTTGAAGAAATAACTTTCCTCTTCGACCCATTCGACCGGCGTGCCCTGCGGCCCATAGCGAACGCCATCGCCACGGACTTCCGTTTCGTCCTCGGAATAATAGGCCTCGTCACGCACGGAGTACCAACCGGCATAGCTGTCCTTATAGATATCGCCACTATCGGCCATCAGGTTCCAGATGTTGCGCGACGTCTCGTGGTGACGTTCTTCCGTGGTGCGAATGAAATCGTCATTGGAGGCATTGAGCAGCTTGCCCATTTCGCGGAATTGGTCGGAGTTGCGCTGCGCCAGCTCTTCCGGCGCAATGCCCTCGGCGCGTGCGGTCTGCTGCATCTTCTGACCGTGCTCGTCCGTGCCCGTCAGAAAGAAAACGTCTTTCCCGTCCAGACGCTGAAAACGCGCCATGGCATCCGTCGCGATCAGCTCATAGGCATGGCCGATATGCGGCTTGCCGTTGGGATAGGAAATCGCTGTGGTGATGTAGAAAGGTGTCTTGTCTGTCATGACGCTCGATCGGCTTTACGGTCTGTTTTTGAGATAGACCGCTCTTAGCCTATTGTTCGCATCAGCGAAATCAAAAATCGTACAAAACGTACGCGCCCTCAAACACCGCGCATGTCTTCCAGAATGGAAAGCACCATCTGCTTCTTGTCCAGATTATAGGCCTGCGCGATGGTGATGCGTTCTGACAGCGAAGACGAGAGACGCGCATGACGCTCGGCCGCGTTGAGATCGCCCGCCATAGCCGCCGCTCTTGCCCGGTCCATCAAAGCTTCGGTGGCATGTTCCATGAAGAAGCCGAGAACGATATCGCCATCCTTCTGGGCCAGAACATCGGCCAGCTTGTGCATCTGCTTGCGGGCGGATGGTCCGGTCGCGGCCATGACCTCACCAAAGACATCGACGATATCAGCACCACCATAGTTCAGCAGCTTCAGCGCCTGCGAAACGCTACCCTTGGAGGCTTCCAGAAGCGTATCTCGCTTTTCGGCAGACATGCTCTGCCCGAGATTTTGCAGCGCAAGTTCCATGTCGTGGTTCTGCAGAGGCAACAACCGCAGCGGCATGCAGCGGGAGCGGATGGTGGGCAAAAGCTTGCCTGGCGCGTGCGATAGCACCAGGAACATCGCTCGTTTCGGCGGTTCTTCCAGTATCTTCAAAATCGCGTTGGCGGCGTTGCGGTTGAGATCATCGGCGGGATCGATGATGACAATACGCCAGTTGCCGGTGCCAGAGGTCTGCGAGAAGAAATGCCCCGCCCTGCGCACCTCATCCACAGTGATCGCGGATTTGACCTTGCCCGTCTTTTCATCCACCGGACGTGTCAGATGAAGCAGATTATGCGATGCGCCGGAGGATATCTGGCGGCTGACCATCGAACCCTGATCGGGATCGGCCATCCTTTCCGGTGCCTGCGAAGGCTCCGGGTGTGACAGAACATGGTTGGCAAAGCGGAAGGCCAGTGTCGCCTTGCCGATACCCTCAGGCCCCTCGATGAGAATGGCGTGGTGGCCTTTTCCGGAGCGATAGGATTGCGCCAGAAACTGCTCCGCCTCGTCATGACCGAACAGCTTGGTGTTTTCCTGCGGCGGAATTGCACCGTCCAGAACGCCCTGAACGTCGCTCATTCCGCGACTTCCGAAAGGCTGGCCATCTTGGCAAGCAGCGGTTCTACGAAGGAGAGAACGTCTTCCGTTACCTTTTCCTGAGGCTGGTCGGCATTGACGATGCGGCAGCGACGCGGCTCGTTGAGAGCGATATCGAGATAGGCCTCGCGGCGCTTCTCATGCGTCTCAAGCTCTTCTTTTTCGAAGCGGTCAGGTGCGGCACCCTCATCAGCTCTCTTGCGCGCACGGGCGAGGCCTGCGGCGGCTGGAATATCGAAGATCAGCGTCATATCCGGCATGGTGCCATCGATAGCAATGCGTTGAAGGGTTTCGATGAATTCCGGTTCAAGGTTGCCTGTGGTGCCCTGATAGACACGGGACGAATCGAGAAAACGATCGCACAGAACCACAGCACCTTTTTCCAGAGCCGGGCGAATGACTTCTTCGACATGATCATTGCGAGCAGCGGCAAACAGCATCGCTTCCATGCGCACGCCGAAGGGTTCTGCCGCGCCGGACAAAAGCACATGCCGCACAGCTTCCGCACCCGGCGAACCGCCCGGCTCCCGTGTCACCACGACATCCAGCCCGCGCGCGCGCAAGGTTTCTGCGAGCAGGCGAATCTGGGTGGATTTGCCAGCGCCCTCGCCGCCTTCAAAGCTGATGAACAATCCGTTGTTTTCGGGCAAAATATCTTCCTGACTTCAGGTTTACGCCAGTCCGTGTTTAACGCATATCAGCGCGTTGCGAAACCTCGGGCGCTACAACCAAAAGAACAATAGTTCTTTCAGCGCGCCTGCCGCGTTTTGCGTCAGCGTGCCCTTTTCCACGGCTGCTGTGGTGTAAAGCGGCACTTCGCGCAGCAGTTTTTCGCCGGAATAAATCTTCAGCGTCGCAGCATTGTAATCCGCCGCAAGCGGAGCATTGAGGGGCCAGTTGTAGACGATGCGGCCGGACAGGCGATCAGGGTTGTTGATCGGGACCAGTACACTCACGGGCTCATGCACGGTCAAATCCACGGCGGATGTCGCACCGCCATAAATTCCGATATTGCCGACGGTCTCGTTCTTCTGGAACAGATTGCGCTTCTCAAACGCCGTCAGGCCCCACTCCACAACCCGGCGTGCTTCTTCCTGCCGGGTCTTGTCATCAGGCAGACCGGCTATCGTCAGATAGATGCGGCGCCCATCCCGTTCGGCAGAGACGACGGCAGAAAAGCCGTGCCCCTCGGCAAAGCCTAGCCCCATGCCATCAATGCCATTGCCGAGAAGTGAGTTCTTGTTGCGCTGAAAAATACGGTTCCACTCGAAATCCGGCTTGCTGAAAAGGCCGTAGCGTTCCCCGAATGTCTCGTGAATATGCTTGGCCAGCACGACCATGTCTTTGGCCGTTGTGTTGCTGATCTGATCCGGCAATCCGGTGGAGTTTGCAAAGGAGCTGCCGGTCATGCCCAGTTCTGCCGCGCGGGCCGTCATGCGCTTGGCGAAGGCGGGATCGGAGCCAGCCATGCCCTCAGCAATGATAAGGCATCCGTCATTCGCGTTCTGAACAATAATACCCGTCAGCAGATTATTGATGCTAACCGAGGATTTCAGTGCCGCAAACATGGTGGATGTGCGAGAGGGCGCACCACCGGTGCGCCAGGCATATTCGGAAACCGGATAGCTGGTATCTGCGCTCACCTGCCCTTTGGAAAGGGCATCCGAGATCACCTCAACCGTCATCAGCTTGGCAAGCGACGCGGGCGGAAATTTCGTATTTTCATTGACAGCGAGCAGCACCGTACCTGTTTCGGCATCTATCATATAGGCCTGCTGCGCTTTGGTCGCGAAAGGCCCGGACTGCGCGAACGCACCGGAAATGCCAGCACCGATGCAGGTCGCGGCAACAAGCGCAAAGCGCAGATGTCGGTTGATTGTATTGCGCATAAAAACGCCAGCCCGCCGTCCTGTGGTGTTAAGTCCGCGCCTCACGAAACCGACCATGCGATGCCGATGAGGGCATGCACATCAAGAATCGCTACGCAGTTGCGGAGAGTATGCGCAAGACTGCCGCAAAGGGCAAAGGTCAGCGACCCCTACCCTGTTTGTTTTTCACGAAACGAAGGATGGATTGTTCCGTCAGATCACCGCGATCGACAAGTACCACGTCGAACGCCTGGGCAGCCTTGGAGGCGGGTGCCGCTTCCGAATAGGCGGATGCGAACCGGCCAGCGGGCGTCGGTGCGCGGAGGAAGTTGCCTTCCGGACGTTCGGTGATGAAGGGGCCGACTTCAGGGAGGATGACGAATTGTTCAGACCCTTGGCCCATAACCGGCGCAGGTCCGTTGACCAGCGGCATGGCCTGCAATGCAGCGTTCTTCTTGGTCCCTGCCATGGCCATCTGCGCGGAGCCGCCATAGGCCGGACTTTGCGGGATCGGAATATTCGTTGCCGAGGCGGATGCCACCATCACGCCCGTTGCGATCTGACCTTCAGGATTGATACCCGGGTTGCGGGAACCCTTGGGTGAGTAGGACGCCATCAAATAGGGCATGTCGTGGCCATCAAGCGGTGCGCGACCGACATACTGCACCCGTACATTGGCGGTGCCCGTTGCTTTCATGTCCAGCAGATCAGCCGTCTTGCTGGAAACGTCGATCAGGCGACCTTCGTGGAAAGGCCCACGGTCATTGACGCGAACGATGACGGAAGAACCGTTGTTGAGATTGGTAACGCGGGCATAGCTGGGCAGCGGAAAGGTTGGGTGCGCGGCAGAAAGATGTTCCTTGTCATAGGCCTCGCCATTGGCGGTCAGACGACCATGGAACGCGGAGCCGTACCAGGATGCAAGGCCGGACTTGTCGTAGTTCTGCTCTTCCTTGGGGAAATAGCGCCGACCCTTGACGGTATAGGCATTGCCGACAAGAAAGCGCCCGCCGCCCTTGGGAATATTTGCGCCATCGGCAACACGCGGGCTTGCCTTCACGCCATATTCCGACTCGGAAAAATATTCCTTGCTGCGCTTCGGCTTTGTTTCGGTTTTTGACGTCGTCGAACAGGATGCTGTCGCTGCGCAAAGAACGGCAATGCCGAGCCACTTCGCGCTCACACCGACTTTCGTTACCGTAGAGTTCAAATCCATGCCCCGTGCTGCTTTGAGCTGCCTTTACGACAACCCCTCTCATGCCTCGATGATCATGCCCCTGACATCGAAGCACCTAACAGCCGCTTAATCTTGCCCGTAACATGGCGAAATTGCGAACGGGTGACCCAAAATGGGTAAAATTGTAACGAACGTGGTTACCCATTGGTTAACGCAAGCCTTGACAAAAGGGCGCGGAAAAGCCCGTCTGGACGGATTGACGCAGTGGCGCAAACAGTTATAAACCCTCCGCACAACATGGATGGGTGTCCGAGTGGTTTAAGGAACCGGTCTTGAAAACCGGCGTGCGTGAGAGCGTACCGTGGGTTCGAATCCCACCCCATCTGCCAGCGTCTTGAGAACGTCGAACACTGCTGTTCGCTGTCATCGACAACTTCCCCTGCCCCATGTTCGCCACCGTGATCAGTATCTGTAAAGCCGTCACAAAAACGGCCTGATTGCCATTTCGCATCCCAGCACGAGAAGGCTGACGAGGAACCAGCGGCGGAAGGTTTTTGGGCTGATGCGGTTGCGTACGCATTGGCCCACCCACATGCCTGCAAGTGCTGGAAGAATGGCCAAGGTCGAGATCGCGAGATTGCCGGACTGAAACGCGCCGTGGCTTCCAAGCCCAATGGCTAGCGCGATTGTCGAGACGGTGAAGGACAAGCCAAGCGCTTGAACCAGCTCCTCTTTTTTGAGGCCTAGCGCCTGAAGATAAGGCACAGCGGGGATAACGAATACTCCGGTTCCGCCAGTGACGATGCCGGTGATAGCCCCGATGAGCGGCGAGAGCCAAGGCTCCAGATTTTCGGCTATATTGAGCTCTTGGGCAAACAGGGTATAGGCAGCGTAGACCACGAGTGCCAAGCCGAGCAGCGCAGTCGTGATGCCCGTGTCGCCGCGCGCAATCCATGCCGAGCCCAGCACCGTTCCTGCGACGATAGCCAACGTCATGGGCCAAAATCGACGCAAGAGCTTTCCAAAATTCGGCCCTGCCAGCAACTGCCAGACATTGGTGACGAAGGATGGGACAAGTAGCAGACTTGCGGCAGTCAGCGGTGAAATCAGCGCTCCCAGAATACCCATTGCCACCGTTGGCAGGCCCAAGCCGCTGACGCCTTTCACAAGACCGGCGACAAAGAATGTTGCGAATATTGCGGCGAGCACAGGAGCTGAAAAATCTGACATGCCCTCTTGAATATCGTCTTTCAGACGGCAAACAATGCGGATGTGCCGAGCGGTGACTTCGGCTATACCGAAGGCTGATTTGAGAGGCTCGATGAAATGCGCTTCGACTTGATCGATCTTCGCCTTTTTGTTGCCGTGGTTGATGCGGGCAGCATCACCCATGGCGCAAGCGATGCTGGCCTATCCCTGCCCGCGGCCAGTGAAAGGCTTCAGGATATGGAGGCCGCAGGCGAAGTCCTGTTGCTGCATCGTGGGCGGCGGGGCGTGGTTCCCACCGCAGCTGGCGAAGCACTAGCCCACCATGCACGGACCATTCTGCACCAAATGGCGCAAATGCGCGGAGACCTCGGTCGTTATGCCAAGGGCATGCGTGCAACCGTGCGCATTCTCACCAACACAGCTGCCATGACCGAGTTTCTGCCGCAACGCCTCGCCCCCTGGATGGCTGCCAACCCGCAAATCGACATCGACCTTCAGGAGCGACAGAGTACCGATATCGCCCGCAGCGTCACCACGGGCTCAGCGGAAATCGGCATACTCTCCAGTGCGGTGGAGACTGATGATCTGACATTGAAGCCCTTCGCCGTTGACAGGCTGGTTGCCGTCTTCGCTCAGGATCACCTCTTTGCGCAGAAACCATCCCTTCGCTTTACCGATCTGTTGGGCGAGCATTTTATCGCGCTGACGGATGGTGCTTTGCAGCAGCATCTCGATATGCAGGCTGCCCGCCTCGGCGCGAAACTCAAGGTCCGTGTGGCACTTCGCAACTTCGATGGCATCTGCCGCATGGCAGGCGCGGGAATCGGCGTCGGCATCGTTCCGGAAAGAGCTGCGCGTCGATTGAAACGTTCGGCTCGCATTGCGATGGTCCGGCTTCAGGACGATTGGGCAACCCGCAAATTGTCCGTCTGCGTTCGCAGTGAGGCTGAGCTGACCGTCCCTGCAAGGAGCCTGCTGGTGCATTTGGCTAAAGGCATTCGATAAGCGCCATGTCCACCGCCAAAATTGTTTGCGACTTTCACGCGTGCATTTATAACGTGCGCATCGACGATTCTTTAAGGGCTTTTGATAATGTGGATTGAAGTGACAGCAGTCAGCAACAATCAGAAATTCGCCATTAACTTCGACCACGTCACGCAGATTTCGCCGCTGGTGCAAGGCACTCTTATCTTGAGAGCCGGAAACGAGCGCGTGCAGGTGATGGAGAGCTACGATTACATCGTCGCCCGGCTTCACGCGGCAGCATCGAAATAAGTTATAGTCCGGCGAACACGGCGAGAATGGCAACCAGTGCCGGTGCGGCCTGTATGACCAGGATTTTTCTATGCGCCGTCAGGCCGCCGAATATGCCGGCGACGAAGACGCATGTCAGAAAGAATATGGCCACATGTCTGTCAGCGCTTTCATATAGAAGGCTGAAAATCAGTCCTGCGGCCAAAAAACCGTTATAGAGCCCCTGATTGGCGGCCAGCGTTTTACTGGCTGTAGCGAAGTCAGGCTTCAGCCCGAAAGCTTTCCGGCCTGCGGGCTTCGTCCAGAACGCCATCTGCAAAATCATGATGTAGATTTGCAGAAGAGCAATCATGACGATGAGACTATTGGCGATCACGTTGCATCTCCCAATGGAAATCGAAAGTCCGCCGGATGCGAGCAGCCGTCAGCTTACGTCTTTGCAACAGGTAGCACCAAAAGGTGGAGGCGCGGAAGCGGAATCCTGCTTTACGCGCCTCTTTCGATCAGGCTTTCAGCAGAACTTTTCCCGCCTTGCCTGACGCCAGAGAGGCTTTGACCGCCTGCGAGATGTCCTCAAGGTCGTAAATGCCTTCGACGGGTAGTTTGATCGTTCCGGCTTCGACATATTTTATGAGTTCGCCGATCAACCTGCGCCGCTCTTCCTGAGCCATAGAGCCGATGACTTTGCTGCCCCAGAAACCCTTGATCGTCAGTTGCTTGAAGATGACGGGACCAGAGGAAATCTGCATTGGGTCGCCCGTCATCGAGCCGAAGGAAACCAGCAGTCCGTTTTCACCGAGCAACTCGGCAATATCGTTGCTGGCTGCGCCACCAATCGAGTCTACACCCGCACGGATCGGGTGGTCTCCGGTCAAAGCCCTTACCTTGTCTTTCCAGTCTTTGCCTGCTGTCGATACGCCATTGACGATGCCGAGCTGCGCCAGTTCGTCTATGCCTTCGTCGCGACGGACAAGATTGACGACATGAATGCCGCGCGCCTGCGCAAGCATGGCGACTGCCTTGCCGACTGCGCCGTTGGCGGTGTTCTGGACAATCCAGTCGCCGGGCTTTGCGCCGAGAAATTCCAGAAGCGAGATGGAGCTGAAAGGCATGGCGATCAGCTGGGCCGCAGCTTCATCGGTGATCGTTTCCGGCACGGGCACGACGCCTGCAGCCGGTGCCAGAAAATACTCGGCCCAGGATCCGTGCACGCCTGCGGTCGTGACCCTTTTACCCAGTAATGACGAATCTACCCCGTCACCAAGCGCATCGACGATACCCACGGCTTCGCTTCCGCCTATGGCACCAGGAAGCGTGGGTTTGTAGCCATAGTTTCCACGCACCGTCCAAAGATCATGATTGTGGATGGGCGACAAAAGCATGCGAATGCGCAACTGTCCCTGCCCCGGTTCGGGAACAGGCGCGTCCTTCAGCTTGAGTACGTCCTGTGGTTCGCCAAAAACGTCATGTGTCGCGCTGCGCATATGATTTCCTTTACAAAAAAGCGTCAGCCAAGCCTTCGCAAACAATGAGGCGATGATATGAATTTGCCGTCGTCGCGACGCGAAACGAAAAAAGCCGACCCAAAGGCCGGCTTTCAAACATCTATAATGCGTCCGTTATTGGCAGACGCGGAAGCTTTCCATGTGCCAGCCGCCGTCATAGGCGTTTCGCACCTGACGATCTTCGAACCAGCATCTTGGTGGCGGGGGTGGTGGTGGCTCTACGTAGCGCGGACCGCTATTTGCCAACGCGCCCCCGATCAAACCGCCCAGAACGCCCGCTGCGATACCACCGGCGATGACTCTGCCATCATGATCCCTATGGCGGCGCGGAGGGTCGCGATAAGGAGGAGGCGGAGGGCCGCGTCGGTCATATCGATAAGGACCATCGTAATATTGAGCGGATGCCGTTTGAACGCTGGTAAGAACCGCGCCACTGGCGATAACACCGGCAAGGGCCGTGAGAAGAATCTTTTTCATTGCGGGCTTCTCCATGTGAGCCGAACCTTTCTCAGGTAGCGGCTCAATATGATGTCAAAATGGCACGATAGTGATGAACAAGTGCTGAACGCTTAAAACGGGTGTTTCAGCCGGCGCAATTTAACCACAGGGCGTACCGTTCGACACCACACTGGCCTTTCGCACCCCGGCAAGGCTGCGTTATGGCTGAATCGCTTCCTCCACGGGAGGAGCTCCCAAGTCCTGAAAGCCAATCAGGCAACAGCTTGGCCCCGCCTTTTGGTGGGGCTTTTTTTATGCGCGTGTTTCGGCAAGTCTTGCGGCAACCAAATCTGCTCAAGCGTACCGCTAGCGCATGATGTGCACTATCAGTCCTTGCCCTTTATCATTTATGAAAGCACATCGCTCCAGGGCTATGCCCGACTTTTCCCCGAGCGACCAACCTGCCCCGCCATGCGGGGCTTTTTTGTTATGAGCCAGATATCACAGAATGAGCCGATTGACCGGCACACTCACGTCCACGCCGGGTGCTGGCCGGACATTGCGGTGATCTTCCCGAAGCAAGTCTTCGAAAAGCTCGATTACCGCTGCGGGCATGTTTCTTGAAAAGTCGTTGAACAGTTCAGTTGCCCGGTCCCAGGCATAGATCGCCAGAAGCGTCATGATCAAAAGAAGCAGCCAAGGCCAGAGTGGCTTCCTGCGCGGCGGTCTCTCATTCTTCTTGTTGTCGACAACGGTCATTGAACTCTCGGGCTTGGACGTTCAGCGTTGACTATATCGTGGCTCGCCACCGGGGGCGTAGGCCACCTTCTGTGCAAAGCGGAAAATATTGCCGCATTGCGCGCACCGTATCATATATTCCGCCGGATTGCCGGACGGACGTTCAGCGCGAAAGCCAGCGGGCATTTCATCAATGCGAAAATCCACATCCGGGTTTTGCTTCTCGTCCTTTTCTGATGCTTCTGCAAAACCTGAATGGCCGCATTTCGAACATTCGAGCTTTCGGGAATATCGATCGCGTGAGGCCATGGTTCATCCTTCGTTTGGCGACAGGTAGCAATCGTGAAGTGGGAGTTCAATACGCAATCTCTGCGGCACACAGCCTTCCCTGCTTCGAAATGGATCGGGCTGCACGATTAGCGCGGGTCATCCTGTGCCGCAAATGATCAAGAGCCGCATTTTATCGGCTTCAGATACCATTCATAAACCACTTGGTAACGCCATCACTCTAAAGTTGGCGGGTGAAAAGTCTGGCGGGGCGTGTCGGACGGAACAGTGGCATGCGATTAATGAGTTCAACCGTGTTGAAAAAACTATCTGAGGCACTCGACAAGGCGGTAAGCGCCAAGTCTTTCGTGAAGGTATGCGTGTTTGCGATGGCCATGGCGACGGCAACGACCGCCACCACGCAGATTGCAAAGGCCGACCCCAAATATGCGGGTATCGTTCTGGATGCCAAGACGGGTAAGGTTCTTTATAGCGAAGATGCAGATGGTTTGCGCTATCCCGCGTCGCTGACGAAGATGATGACGCTTTACCTGACGTTCGAAGCACTGAATTCCGGTCGTATCTCGCTCGATTCGAAGGTTCCGATTTCTGCGAATGCAGCCAAAGAGCCTCCGTCCAAGCTTGGTGTACGCGCTGGCGGTTCGGTTACCGTCGAGCAGGCCATCCTCGCTCTGGTGACGCGTTCTGCAAACGATGTCGCCACAGCTCTTGGTGAATATCTTGGCGGTAACGAAGAACGTTTCGGCCGTATCATGACGGCAAAAGCACGGGCGCTCGGTATGACCCGAACGACCTATCGCAATGCGCACGGTCTGCCGAATACGGCGCAGATGACGACAGCCCGCGATCAGGCCCGCCTCAGCGTCGCCCTGCGTCAGCACTTTCCGCAGTATTACGGTTATTTCAATACCCGCACCTTCACCTTCGGCAAGCAGGTCATCGGCAATCATAACCGTCTCGTCGGCACAGTTCGCGGCGTTGATGGTATCAAGACCGGTTACACACGCGCTGCAGGCAGCAACCTTGCAACATCCGCGCAACTCGATGGTCGTTCCATCGTTGCCGTTGTTCTCGGTGGTCGTTCCAGCGCTGCTCGTGATGCCACGATGCGCAAACTGGTAGCCGAATATCTTCCAAAGGCATCCCGCGGTGCCAACAGCAATCTCATTGCTGCATCAGCCTCCGCACCGGTTGAAGAGCCGCAGGCTGTCGTCGCCGCAACATCGTCTGCTGGCGGTCTGCCGAACGACGGTCCTGTTCCACAGGCTCGTTATGCCGACGAAGCGCCGATGTCTGCCTTTGCTCCGACACAGGCCAATGCCGCTGTCAACGCAATGGATGTTGTGACACGTCCGAAGTCTCAGGCCCGTGCCGTTCCGCCCGTCAACATGAAGCCGGATCGTTCGCTTGTGACCAACTCGACCAAGGTTGACAACATCGTCACTGCGTCCACGGCCCCTGCTCCTGCAACATCCGCCAGCGCTGGCTGGGTAATCCAGATTGGTGCTTCGCCGGATGAAGGCTCCGCACGCAATCTGCTTCAGGCGGCGCAGGATAAGGGTGGCAGCCTGCTGCGTGCGGCCAAGCCTTTCACTGTGGCCTTCAGCAAGGACGGCTCACAAATGTATCGCGCACGTTTCGGCGGCTTCGGCGGTCAGAACGAAGCGGTCAATGCCTGCAACGCTTTGAAAAAGAAGGGCATTAGCTGCTGGGCTTCTCTCCAGTAAGCGACAGACGGTATCGGGACCGGTAGTGGCATGAAAATTCGAATTACCGGTTCTTCTCCTCGAATTGTATTGTGTAACGAGGGTTTCCAGATGGCGATCAACGAAAATTATTCGAACTTTGCAGACGGCAAAGGCAGACAGCAAAGCCTTTCGGTTCTGCATCCGATCCACGAGGCGGCGATGAGAATCGCCGATCTCGGCCTGAACAAATCGCGACACAAAACGCGCGATCTGGTCAATCTCCTGCTTTGCCACGGTGCACGCGCCTGGCGCAGCAATCAGCCGGAAGCGAAGATTCACCTGCATATCGCTTCCCGTTCCGGACGTGGCGCCATTCATATGCGTCTTCGTTGAAGACCGACAATCCACAAAAAAAGCCCTGCGAAACATCGGTTCCGCAGGGCTTTTTCTTGTCTGGTGTACTCGCCTGGACGAACGGCGGACGGATGTCATCCGCCGTTTGCTATCAGTCTCAGCTATCGCTTTCTGGCGTCGTATCGGTCGCCGAGGTATCTGTGTCGGCAACGAGCGCGTCGGCTTCGGCTTCACCGAGGGATTCGACCTCGTCTTCGCCTTCAGGCTCGTTGATACGCTCGACAGACACGACCTTTTCGTCCTTTGCAGTCGAGAAGATCGTAACGCCCTTGGTGGCGCGGCTGGCGACGCGGATGCCGTTCACCGGCACGCGGATCAGCTGCCCACCGTCGGAAACCAGCATGATCTGATCGTTGTCCTCGACTGGGAAGGCCGCGACCAGTTCACCGATTTCGCCCGTCTTGGACGTATCGGTGGCACGAATGCCCTTGCCGCCACGACCCGAGGTGCGGAAATCATAGGACGAAGAGCGCTTGCCGAAGCCTTTTTCAGAAACCGTCAGCACGAACTGTTCGCGTGCCTTGAGTTCCTGGTAGCGCTCTTCACTCAGATCGCCCTCTTCGAGAACCTCTTCGCCAACCAGTGCAATATCTTCTTCGTCAACACCGGCGGCACGACGTTCGGAGGCAGAGCGCTTGAGGTAGGCTGCGCGCTCCCATGGCTGGGCATCGCTGCTGCCAACGATGGTCATGGAGATGATGCGATCACCCCCGCCCATGTTGATACCGCGTACGCCAACCGAATTACGGCCTGCGAAGACGCGGACATCATCCACGGAGAAGCGAATGCACTGACCAAGAGCCGTCGTGAGCAGAACGTCGTCCCGTTCGGTACAGGTTTCGACAGAGAGGATTTCGTCGCCCTCTTCGTCCAGCTTCATGGCGATCTTGCCGTTGCGGTTGACCTGAACGAAGTCCGACAGCTTGTTGCGGCGAACCGTTCCACGCGTGGTCGAGAACATAACGTCCAGCGTTTCCCACGTCGTCTCGTCTTCCGGCAATGGCATGATGGTGGTGATGCGTTCACCTGCCTCGAGAGGCAGCATGTTGATCAAAGCCTTGCCCTTGGACTGCGGTGTACCAATGGGCAGACGCCAGACCTTCTCCTTGTAGACGATGCCGCGCGAGGAGAAGAACAGAACCGGCGTGTGCGTGTTGGCTACGAACAGGCGGTTGACGAAATCCGCATCGCGTGTCGCCATGCCGGAGCGGCCCTTGCCGCCGCGACGCTGCGCCTTGTAGGTCGCCAGTGGAACGCGCTTGATGTATCCGAGATGCGATACGGTCACGACCATGTCTTCGCGGGCGATGAGATCCTCATCGTCCATGTCGGGACCGCCTTCCATGATCTCGCTGCGGCGTGGCGTGCCGAATTCGTCACGAACAGCGGCGAGCTCGTCCTTGACGATCTGCTGGATGCGGATGCGAGAGGACAGGATATCGAGATATTCGCTGATCTCGGCGCCGATCTTGTTCAGCTCATCGCTGATTTCATCGCGACCGAGAGCAGTCAGGCGAGCAAGACGCAGTTCCAGAATAGCGCGCGCCTGCTCTTCTGATAGATTATAGGTCAGGTCTTCGTTGATACGGTGGCGCGGATCGTCGATCAGAAGGATCAGGCTTTCGACATCCGAGGCAGGCCAGCGGCGTGTCATCAGCTGTTCACGCGCCGTCGCCGGGTCCGGTGCCTGACGGATCACGCGAATGACTTCATCGATATTGGCGACTGCGATGGCCAGACCGACCAAGACATGCGCGCGGTCGCGCGCCTTGCGCAGCAGGTACTTCGTACGGCGGCTGACGACTTCTTCGCGGAAGGAAACGAAGGCGCGCAGCATGTCCAGAAGCGTCATCTGCTCCGGCTTGCCGCCATTCAAAGCCACCATGTTGCAGCCGAAAGAGGTCTGCAAAGGTGTGTAGCGATAAAGCTGGTTCAGAATGACTTCGGCATTGGCATCACGCTTCAGTTCCACCACAACGCGGTAGCCCTGACGGTCGGATTCGTCGCGAAGGTCGGAAATGCCTTCGATGCGCTTGTCCTTGACCAGTTCGGCCATCTTCTCGATCATCGACGACTTGTTCACCTGGAAGGGAACTTCGGTGATGATGATCTGCTCGCGGTCGCCACGCATTGGCTCGATGGTGGCGCGTCCGCGCATGATCACGGAACCACGGCCTGTCTCATAGGCAGAACGAATGCCGGAACGGCCGAGAATGAAAGCGCCTGTCGGGAAGTCCGGGCCTGGAATGATCTGCATCATTTCCGCCAGTTCCATTTCCGGCCTGTCGATGAGCGCAATGCAGCCCTCGATGACTTCGGAAAGGTTGTGCGGCGGAATATTGGTGGCCATACCGACGGCAATACCGCCTGCTCCGTTGACCAGAAGGTTCGGGAACTTGGCCGGAACGACAACGGGCTCGGACAGCGTGCCGTCATAGTTGTCGCGGAAATCGACGGTTTCCTTGTCGAGATCGTCAAGCAGCGAATGCGCGGCCTTTTCAAGGCGACACTCGGTGTAACGCTCGGCTGCTGGCGGATCACCATCGATGGAGCCGAAGTTGCCCTGGCCATCGATCAGCGGCAGTCGCAAGGACCAATCCTGCGCCATACGCGCCAGCGCATCGTAGATCGCCGAGTTGCCGTGCGGATGGTATTTACCCATCACGTCACCGGTTACGCGGGCGCATTTTACGTATTTCTTGTTCCAATCGATACCGAGTTCGGACATGCCGTAGAGAATACGGCGATGCACCGGTTTCAGTCCGTCACGAACGTCCGGAAGTGCGCGGCTGACGATAACGCTCATGGCGTAATCGAGATACGACCGCTGCATTTCCTCCATGATGGAAATCGGCTCAATGCCTGGCGGAAGCTTTCCGCCGCCTGGGGGGCTCTGGTCAGTCAAATCGGATCACATTCTATGTTAAGAATCGGATGGATTTTTATAGCGGAAACAGCACTAAAGCGCCAATTTCCAGCGCCGTTATGAACAGTCTTTTGCGTCATTTGCAAGACGATACACAGTTTTATCGAAGTGCTTGCCGAAAACGGCACGGACGGGGTTTCAAACGGGGCGGGACTTACCTACCATTGCGCAAAACAAGACGTTGAAACCCATAACATAGCCTGGGTCGTCAAGCGCCGGAACGGGACATCATGGCAAACACCGAACTGCTGATCAACGCTTTGACGACGATGCTGGTGACGCTGGATCCACCGGGGCTCGCGCCGGTCTTTCTCGCGCTGACCGCCGGTATGACACGTGCGCAGCGTGGCCAGGTCGCCCTGCGCGGCTCGATCATCGCCTTCGGCATTCTGGCGATGTTCGCGCTTTTCGGCTCGTCCATTCTCGAACTTCTGGGAATATCGCTGGGGGCTTTTCGCATTTCAGGTGGTCTTCTGCTGTTCTGGATCGCTTTCGAGATGATCTTCGAGAAGCGACAGGAACGCAAAGAGAAGACGTCGGAAATGGCGATCACGCTCGACCACATCCAGAACATCGCCGTCTTCCCTTTGGCTTTACCGCTCATCGCCGGACCGGGGGCGATCTCCGCAACGGTGCTGATTTCGGGTTCCCTGCCCTCCACCTTCGAGAAGATCATCTTTATCCTGCTGCTCGCCTTCAGCATGCTGCTGGTCTTTGCCGCATTGCTTGCAGCCGACAGGCTGGATCGCATTCTCGGCAATACGGGCCGCGCCATCCTCACACGCTTGCTGGGCGTGCTTCTGGCAGCGCTTTCGGTTCAGTTCGTTGTCGACGGCGTGAAATCCGCGATGGCATCCTGACGGGTCTGTAAAGACAACGCGGCTTTTTCTGTTAAAACGCACACTCCCGCCGAGATTCGAGAGTTTGTGGAATGCGAAATCTGTTGCGTTTGATCGTGCCGGAAGCCATGCCGATCAGCCACAAAGAGCGCCTGCGCTCGGCTAGTGGTGCCCTGATCGGTATTTTCGTGACGGGTCTTCTCGGGCATCTGGCCGTCGGCAGTGGTGCCGCCCTACCCGCGCTGATCGCTCCCATGGGCGCCTCCGCCGTCCTGTTGTTCGCCGTGCCTTCCAGTCCGTTGGCTCAGCCATGGTCTATCCTGTGTGGCAATATCGTCTCTGCTTTAGTAGGCGTCAGCGTTGCGCTGTTGATCCCCAATCCATTCGTGGCGGCTGCTATTGCGATCAGCCTCGCCATCGCCGCCATGATGGCCTTGCGCTGCCTCCATCCGCCTTCCGGCGCGGTGGCCTTGACCGCCGTGCTCGGTGGCGCATCCATTCATGATCTGGGTTACGGCTTCGTCCTCTGGCCGGTCGCCGGAAACTCCATTGCGCTCTTGGCGCTGGCCCTGCTGTTCAACAACCTCTCTGGCCGCCGTTACCCGCACGCGTTCAGACCACAGCCCGCCAGTCACGGCACCAAAGACCCCGCGCCGATACAGCGTATCGGCTTTTCATCCGCTGATCTCGATGATGTTCTGAAAGAATTCGATCAGGTTCTGGATATTGATCGCGACGACCTCGAAACCATCCTGCGCCGCACGGAACTGCGTTCCTACCGCCGTCGCGCCACCCATCTCGACTGCGCCAGCATCATGTCCCGCGACGTGGTGGGCGTCGCTCCAGACGATGCCCTGAAGACCGCGCACGCATTGATGCGTAACCATCATTTCAAGGCACTCCCCGTAACCAACGACAATGCCGAAGTCGTCGGCATCGTGACGCAGACGGATTTTCTCGACAAAGCAAGCTGGACAGGTGGCCGCCCAACCATCGGTCTTCTTCAGCGCATCAGACTAATATTTTCGGGACGCAGCGCGCCGAACGGAACCGTCAAAGATATCATGACCGCGCCGGTCAAAACCGTATCACCCAAGACGCCAATAGAAGATGCCATCATCATTCTGGCAGAACAGGGCCTGCATTACTTGCCGGTCGTTGACGACAACAACAAGCTAGCTGGGATCATTTCCCAATCGGATGTGATGGTGGGCATGCTGGCGGATAAGGCGGAAAACAACGACTGAGGAAAGATCGCGCTTGGTATAATCCTCACGCCAGAACAATGACTAACCGCCGGTCTTCCTTTGCCGACCTCGAAACATGTAATCGCTCAGAAGGAAACAGCGACGGGCATCACCCGCCGCAGATCGTTTCGATCAGGCCATCTTACCGCTTCGCCTTCAAAATACGCTTCCAGATGGTGCCACCGAGAAACTTGTTGAAGACCACGAAATAGGCGACCATCAAGGCAAAGGACAGAAGGGCTGGCATGCCGTCAAGCTGGAAGCCGTCTTCTGTTCGCCCACCGAAGACGGTCGCGACCAGAAAGCCAAAGACCCAAAAAGCCGTAAAGAAATCCAATATGAAGGCAAGTACGATGCGCCATGTAGCGGGTTGACTGCTAGGTGTTGCTGTCTCTGTCATGCTTGCCCCCTAAATTGAAATTTAAAAATCAGAACGGAATGTCGTCATCCATATCATTGGAGAAGTTGCCCGCAGGCTGGCCGCCACGGGAAGCGCCGCCGCGAGAAGACGATGGCTGGTCGTTGCCGCCGCCATAATTTCCACCACCGCCGCCACCGTAGGACGCACCGCCAAAATCGTCTCCGCCACGGCTTGCGCCGCCGCCACCGCCCTCACCGCGACCATCGAGCATGGTCAGCGTGGAGTTGAATCCCTGCAGTACGATTTCCGTGGAATAACGGTCGGCGCCGGTCTGGTCCTGCCATTTGCGGGTCTGAAGCGCGCCCTCGATGTAGAGTTTGGCGCCCTTCTTCACATATTGCTCAATGACCTTGCAAAGACCTTCGTTGAAGACAACGACTGAGTGCCACTCGGTCTTTTCTTTTCGCTCACCGGAATTGCGGTCGCGCCAGCTTTCGGACGTGGCGATACGCAGATTCGCAATGGGGCGACCATCCTGCGTGCGGCGAATTTCCGGATCTGCACCGACGTTTCCGAGCAAAATTACCTTGTTTACGCTGCCAGCCATCTTCTCATCCTGTCCACCGGCCTTCATGGCCAGCATATATCCTGTTCAAAATCTGAGGCCACCATAGACCATCGTTCGACACCATGGGCAGCAGATGGAACGACAATCCACAAGGAATGTTCTTTCATCGCGCGTCCACTTGCCAATCGTTCATCTTTTGTTCTATTAAAGCTGCATCAGTGAGTCAAGCGCTGCGAAAAGCCGACACAAATTACCTAATATACCTCGACACACCGTTCTGCGTCATTACATAAGAGCCAACGCCTCCCAACGAGTATTTCCGAGCCATCTCATGAGTGAATTAAAGACGATTTCGATCCGTGGTGCCCGCGAGCATAATCTCAAGGGCATCGATCTGGATTTGCCACGCAACAAGCTGATCGTCATGACCGGGCTGTCGGGCTCCGGCAAGTCTTCGCTCGCCTTCGATACGATATATGCGGAAGGGCAGCGACGCTACGTCGAGAGCCTGTCGGCCTATGCACGCCAGTTTCTGGAGATGATGCAGAAGCCGGATGTGGATCAGATCGAAGGTCTGTCGCCCGCCATCTCCATCGAACAGAAGACGACCTCGCGCAATCCGCGCTCGACGGTCGGCACTGTCACCGAGATCTACGATTATATGCGCCTGCTGTTTGCGCGCGTCGGTGTTCCCTATTCACCGGCGACCGGCCTGCCAATCGAAAGCCAGACGATCAGTCAGATGGTCGACCGGATCCTCGCATTCGAGGAAGGAACACGGCTTTATATTCTCGCGCCCATGATCAGGGGGCGTAAGGGCGAATATAAGAAAGAGCTGGCCGAGCTGATGAAGAAGGGCTTCCAGCGCGTGAAGGTGGACGGACAGTTTTACGAGATTGCTGATGTTCCGGCACTGGACAAGAAATACAAGCACGATATCGACGTCGTCGTTGACCGCGCCGTGGTACGCCCGGACATGGCCGCGCGTCTGGCAGACAGTCTTGAGACCTGTTTGAAGCTTGCGGACGGTCTGGCCGTCGCGGAATTTGCCGACAAGCCTCTACCGCCGGAAGAAACGTCAGCGGGCGGATCAGCCAACAAGTCGCTCAACGAAACCCATGAGCGGGTGCTGTTCTCGGAAAAATTCGCCTGCCCCGTATCGGGTTTCACGATCTCCGAGATCGAGCCGCGCCTGTTTTCCTTCAACAATCCTTTCGGTGCCTGCCCGACTTGCGATGGCCTCGGCTCCCAGCAGAAGGTAGATATCGCGCTCATCGTGCCGGAGCCTGCGCGCACGTTGAAAGGTGGTGCCGTGGCACCTTGGGCTAAGTCCTCTTCGCCCTATTATAATCAGACTCTGGAAGCGCTCGGCAAAGCCTTTGGCTTCAAGCTTTCCAGCCGTTGGAACGAGCTGTCGGATACGGCCAAGAAGGCGATCCTGAACGGAACGGATGAGAAGATCGAGTTCCAGTATCAGGATGGCGCTCGCTCCTACAAGACGGTCAAGAATTTTGAAGGCATCCTTCCAAACCTCGAGCGCCGCTGGAAGGAAACCGACAGTGCCTGGGCGCGCGAGGAAATTGAACGCTACATGTCGGCAGCCCCCTGCCCGGCCTGCGCCGGTTATCGCCTGAAGCCTGAAGCGCTGGCGGTAAAAATCAACAAGAAGCATATCGGCCAGGTCACCGAAATGTCGATCAAGGTCGCGCGCGACTGGTTCGAAGTCCTGCCTGAATCACTGAATGCCAAGCAGAATGAAATTGCCGTCCGTATCTTGAAGGAAATCCGTGAGCGCCTGCGCTTCTTGAATGATGTCGGGCTGGACTATCTCAGCCTGTCACGCAATTCCGGCACCCTGTCTGGTGGCGAGAGCCAGCGTATTCGGCTGGCCTCGCAGATCGGCTCGGGCCTGACAGGCGTTCTCTATGTTCTGGACGAACCCTCCATCGGCCTGCACCAGCGCGATAATGCCCGTCTCTTGGATACGCTCAAGCATCTGCGCGATATCGGTAATACGGTGATCGTGGTCGAGCATGACGAAGACGCCATTCTGACGGCGGATTACGTTGTCGATATCGGCCCTGCCGCAGGTATTCATGGCGGCGAAGTCATTGCCGAGGGCACGCCGCAGGAGGTGATGGCCAACCCGAAGTCACTGACGGGCAAATACCTGTCCGGCGAGTTGGGCGTGGCTGTTCCGTCAGAACGCCGGAAGCCAAAAAAGGGCAAAGAGATCAAGGTCGTCGGCGCGCGCGGCAACAACCTCAAAAATGTCACCGCATCCGTTCCGCTTGGCGTTTTCACGGCGGTGACCGGCGTGTCCGGAGGCGGCAAGTCGACCTTCTTGATCGAGACGCTGTATAAGTCTGCCGCCCGTCGCGTCATGGGCGCTCGTGAAATTCCGGCGGATCATGATCGCATTGACGGCTTCGAATTCATCGACAAGGTCATCGATATCGACCAGTCGCCCATTGGCCGCACGCCGCGCTCCAACCCGGCCACCTATACAGGCGCATTCACGCCGATCCGTGACTGGTTTGCCGGCCTGCCGGAAGCCAAGGCGCGCGGTTATGCACCGGGCCGCTTTTCCTTCAACGTAAAGGGCGGTCGCTGCGAAGCCTGCCAGGGCGATGGCGTCATCAAGATCGAGATGCA
This sequence comes from Rhizobium sp. Leaf262, assembly GCF_001422245.1. Lineage (GTDB taxonomy): Bacteria > Pseudomonadota > Alphaproteobacteria > Rhizobiales > Rhizobiaceae > Agrobacterium. Next base: position 187,122 of record NZ_LMMM01000003.1, on the reverse strand, counting down.
CTTCCTTCCGGACGTCTATGTCACTTGCGATGTCTGCCATGGCAAACGCTACAATCGCGAAACGCTAGATGTAACCTTCAAGAGCAAGTCGATTGCCGATGTACTCGACATGACGGTCGAGGAAGGCGTCGAGTTCTTCTCCGCCGTTCCAGCGGTGCGGGACAAGCTGCAATCACTCTTTGATGTCGGCCTCGGCTACATAAAGGTCGGTCAGCAGGCGAATACTCTGTCAGGCGGCGAAGCGCAGCGCGTGAAGCTGGCCAAGGAGCTGTCGAAACGCTCGACCGGTCGCACGCTCTATATTCTCGATGAGCCGACCACCGGCCTGCATTTCCATGACGTCAACAAGCTTCTGGAAATGCTGCATGAGCTGGTCAATCAGGGCAACTCCGTCGTCGTCATCGAGCATAATCTCGAGGTCATCAAGACAGCGGACTGGGTGATCGATATCGGTCCCGAAGGCGGCACGGGCGGCGGCGAAGTCGTCGCGACTGGCACGCCGGAGCAGATCGTCAAGGAAAAGCGGTCCTATACGGGCCACTTCCTGAAAGAACTGCTGGAGCGCCGCACGGACAAGAAGGTTCAGGCGGCAGAGTGATCGACCAGACTAACATATAATAGCGACGTAGACGGGAGGCTAGAATGAGCAAGACAGGCACGATCCGCACCGGCATTGGCGGCTGGACCTTCGAGCCATGGGAAGGCACATTTTATCCTGACAAACTGCCGAAGCGACGCCAGCTGGAACATGCCAGCAGCCTGCTCAAAGCCATCGAAGTCAACGGCACCTATTATGGTAGCCAGAAGCCAGAGACCTTTGCCAAATGGGCATCGGAAGTGCCTGAAGGTTTCGTCTTTTCGCTGAAGGCCAGCCGCTTCGTGACCAATCGCAAAGTGCTGGCCGAGGCCGGTGAATCGATGACCAAGTTCCTGACGCAGGGACTGACAGAGCTTGGCGATCATCTCGGTCCGATCCTCTGGCAGTTTGCGCCGACGAAGAAATTCGAGCCGGATGACTTTGCCGCCTTCCTGGCGCTTCTGCCGGAGAAGCAGGATGGGTTGACACTTCAGCATGTCGTTGAAGTCCGCAATCCCAGTTTTCAGGTGCCCGAGTTTATCGAGCTACTGGCCAAGCATAAGGTTGCCGTGGTCTGCGCAGATCATTACGACTACCCGATGTTGCCGGATGTGACCGCGGATTTCGTCTATTGCCGCCTGCAAAAGGGCGAGGACGATATCGAGACCTGCTATCCCGAAAAAGACGTTAAGGGCTGGGGCAAACGCCTTCAGACCTATGCGGGCGGCGGCGTGCCGGATGACCTGCCATTGATCGCGCCGGATCGCAAAGCGGCGGAGACGGCGCGCGATGTCTTCGCCTTCTTCATCACCGGCGGCAAGGTCAATGCGCCCAATGGTGCGCAATTGTTGCAGACGCTGGTCTAGCCAACAAAGTCTGGGCTCGACTTAGACAGCGATGCTGTCCGAGCTTGCATCAAAATTGATAGCGGCGAATGCTGCGGCGATCACCTCTGGCCCGGCACCGGGGCGTGTCGCGTCGCTGGAGAGGATCTGGCGGAAGCGGCGTGCGCCCGGCAGCCCCTGAAACAGCCCGACCATATGGCGGGTGACATGGTTCAGCCGCCCGCCCTTGTCGATGTAATCCTGCGCATAATCCATCATCGTGTCGCGCAATCTCATCCAGTCCGGTGCGGTTGCCGCTTTTTCGTAAATGCGGTGATCGACATCGGCCAGAATGGATGTGTTGTGATAGGCCGCACGGCCCAGCATCACACCATCCACATGCTTCAGATGCTCCTCGGCCTGATCGAGGTCAGTGATACCGCCATTGATGCCAATAAAGACATTGGGGTTTGCCTGCTTCATGCGGTAGACGAGCTCGTAATCGAGTGGCGGCACATCGCGGTTTTCTTTTGGTGACAGGCCCTGCAGCCAAGCCTTCCGCGCATGGATCCAAACCGCATCTGCGCCAGCCGCGACAACACGCGCAATAAAGTCCGGCAGCACCGTCTCCGGTTCCTGATCATCCACGCCGATCCGGCATTTGACCGTCACCGGCACGGTTGCCACGGCTTTCATCGCCTCCACGCAACGGGCGACCGTTTCCGGCTCACGCATCAGGCAAGCGCCGAAGGCGCCAGACTGCACCCGGTCGGACGGGCAGCCGACATTGAGGTTGTTTTCATCATAGCCATAGTCGCCGGCAATCTTCACCGCTTCGACAAGCTTCGCCGGATCAGACCCACCGAGCTGGAGCGCTACGGGATGTTCCTGTTCGTGATACGCCAGCAACTTGTCCCGCTGACCATGAATGATCGCATCGGCCACGATCATTTCCGTGTAAAGCAGCGCATGGCTAGACAGTTGCCGGTGCAAAAAGCGACACCTTGTATCCGTCCAGTCGATCATCGGGGCGACCGCGAAGATTTTTTCGCGCTTAAGATATTGATTTTTCATGGTAATCCACAATTGCACCACGCAAGACCATGTTGCACCACGGCCATTTTAGGCCACTCTCTAACACGTCTAACCATTTGAATCCATTGGCGGTGGTCTTCGGGTAATTTCCCAACTGCACCGTCTACTGCACCACCACTGCACCAATATTTTCGCTAACTGCACCATTCATCGTGTCTATTCAACGATTTGTTGAATAGTGGAAACCTGGTGCTGTACTATCGGTGCTGACACCAACAGACGCGGCCATGAGCCGCCTAGGAAAGGATTGTGGAAGGTACAGCAGCTAAGACTACACCAAGCTACGGGCTCAAAACGGCTAGGCTTGGTGGGGTGCAGAAAGCGCTAGTGAAGTGGATAGAGGATGGCGGGTACACGTACATCGGGGAAGGTACGCAGCACCACTATTCATACGGCCTGGGCGGTCGGACTTTGGAAGAGATTCAACGCAGCCTGGACAGCCTCGTGACGCGTGGGATCGTCAAGATGCACAAACCCGGCTTCTATTCTATGCCTGGTTGGGAACGTGAGGGGGACTAATTCTGGGCAGCTGTCGATACCTAACTAGCGATTATCCCTCGGTAGCCGCTTCATGCATCTTGCGTAGAAGTTCGCTAACGCTACCCGCGTGGCAGGAAATTCTGCCTGTCACGCGATGTTCAAAGCCATTCTCCTCATCGTACTCATAGCTCGCCTCAAACCGCTGAAATGCCTCGGACCAAGGTGAGATATCAATCTCCTGGATCGCGTCATAAGCATCGACCGCCACGTTGAAGATGGCGGGCTCTATATCGACGATCTGCCCGTACCAATTGAATGCCCCTGCGACATCTCCCGGCTCCCTTTTGAACTTCGCCGCCTGCTTGGCCTCAGCTGAGGCTGCCCGCTCAATAAGCGAACGATCAACCAGACAGACGCGCATTAGCTCAACCACAATCGGCTGAACGAAATCCGTTGCGACACTAATCTTGCTGAGAAGCTCCGCCTCGTGGTGGAAGAGATTTCTCAGAGCTTTCAGCCCGATGAAACTCGGGGAGCTGTGAAGGCCGCCTTTCCTGTGCCGTCCGAGCTTATCACTGAAGCTGTGTAACGAATTCAGGAAATGGAAAAGTGTATCCTCGTTCGGCGCTTGGCAGTGCCGGAGGTAATCTCGGAACAAGCGATCCGTCGCAGCTTGAAGGTCTTTCATTCATAATCTCCATCGGGGAAGCCGACTGCACCAACCACAGAAGCCTGACTAAATCCCACAGCGACATCCCCTACAGCGGGCAGGTTTTCCGCCACTGCCCGCTACCCCCAGACACTCCCCATCACGCTCGGCCTCTGGCGACCATCAGTTGAACCTGCACCTGTCGCTTGGCGTCAACTGCACCAAAACTGCACCATGGCGAGTTTGGAAATAATTTTATTAACAAATTCAATTACTTAAAAACGAGTCGTCCAGTCGATCATGGGTGCCACGGCGAAAATCTTGCCGTCGGTTGCGAGTGCGTGCTTATACATGGATTGCGAAACCTCTTTCTGCGGGGCTTCTACCGCAATGCGGGCAATAATGCCAGTTTTCTGCCTGCGCAGATTTTAAACTGGAAATCCCGGCAGAATCGCGGGACAAACATCACCTGAAATCAGGAGCCAAACCCATGTCCGCGACCGTCATTCCCGTTCCACCCACTGTTTTGATGCCGGTTGAAGGCACCGACGAAACTTTTCCGGTGCGCCGGGTCTATTGTGTCGGGCGCAATTATGCCGACCACGCCATCGAAATGGGCCACGATCCCTCGCGCGAGCCGCCTTTCTTCTTCCAGAAGAATGCGGACAATCTGCTGCCTGCGGGCAATGACTTTCCTTATCCGGCGCTCTCCTCGAATGTGCACTACGAAGTGGAATGCGTGGTTGCGCTGAAAAGCGGCGGCTCGGACATTTCCGTCGACGACGCGCTGGAGCATGTCTGGGGTTATGGTGTCGGCATCGATATGACGCGCCGTGACATGCAGGATGCGTTGAAGAAAATGGGCCGTTCCTGGGAAAGCGCCAAGGCATTCGAGTTTTCCGCGCCAGTCTCCCCGCTCGTCCCGGCTTCCAAAATCGGCCACCCGGCGAAGGGCGCGGTCTGGCTGGAGGTTAATAGCGAGCGCAAGCAGTCGGGTGATCTCGACCAGATGATCTGGAAGACGGCGGAGATCATTGCTGAGCTTTCCAAGCTCTTCACACTGGCAGCAGGCGATGTCATCATGACGGGTACACCGGCGGGTGTCGGCGCTATCGTCTCCGGCGACCGGATCGATTGCGGCGTGGATGGTGTTGGAACGCTGTCCGTAAAAATCGCTTAAGCGAGGATAAGATATGCCGCTTTACCGCCTTGACGAACGTATGCCGCAAACCCCTGCCCCAGATCGCTACTGGGTGGCGCCCGATGCCAACGTCATCGGGTCCGTCAAGCTTGGTGAGGATGTCGGCATATGGTTTGGCGCGACGCTGCGCGGTGATAATGAGCCCATCACCGTCGGTCGCGGCAGCAATATTCAGGAGGGCGTGATGGTGCATGCCGATCCCGGCTTTCCGGCCATCATTGGAGAAGGCTGCACCATCGGCCACCATGCCATCATCCACGGCTGCACGATTGGTGACAACTCGCTGGTCGGCATGGGTGCTACCGTGTTGAACGGCGCGAAGATCGGCAGAAACTGTCTTGTTGGAGCCAATGCGCTGGTGACTGAGGGTAAGGAATTTCCCGACAATTCACTGATCGTCGGCTCGCCTGCCCGCGCCATCCGCACACTGGATGACAAGGCAGTCGAGGGCTTGAAGAAGTCGGCGGAGAACTATGTCCGCAACTGGCAGCGCTTCGCCAGGGACTTGCAGCCGCTCTGACGTCAGGCTGCGCAGGCTTCGCAGAGGCCGCGAATTTCTATCGTCGTCTTTTCCGCCTTGAACTTCTTGCTTTTCACCCAATCGCCCAGACGGTGATCGATTTCGTGATCGTGGAACTCCGTCACCTGTCCGCAGGCGTTGCAGATGGCAAAGGCCACAGTGCCGTGATGATGCGTGCAGCAATCCGACTTGGTGTGTGAGCAGGCAACGAAAGCGTTGAGACTTTCCAACCGGTGCACGAGACCGAATTCAATCAGCTTTTCCAGCGCGCGATAGACCTGTAGTGGCGCGCGAAAGCCCGCGTCACGCAGCTTGTCGAGAATGACATAGGCGCTGAGCGGTGCCTGCGAGCGGGTCAGCGCATCATAAACCAGAGACTGGTTGCGCGTGAGGTTCTGAGTGGTCATGGACGGCCTCCTTGCTCTGCCTTTCGCGCCAGTTTCGGCGCGGGCAGAAGACTCAAGATGAAAAGCATAACGGCGGCAACGACGATGGATGGGCCGGATGGCGTGTCGTAATGCAGCGAGCCCATCAACCCGCCAAACACGGCCACCGCGCCGATGACAGATGCCAGCACGGCCATGATTTCCGGCGTGGAGGAAAAACGGCGCGCGGTGGCTGCTGGAATGATCAGCAGCGAGGTGATCAGCATGATGCCGACGATCTTCATGGCGATGGCGATGACGAGCGCCATCAGCAGCATGAACAGCAGCTTGGAACGCTCCGGCCGCATGCCCTCCGCCTCCGCCAGTTCGGCATTGACGGTAGAGGCCAGTAGCGGCTTCCACAGATAGGCGATGGCAAACAGCACCACCACGCCACCACCCCAGATGAGATAGATATCCGAGACGGAAACCGCCAGAATATCGCCGAACAAGAAGGCAACGAGGTCTATGCGCACCCACGTCATGAAAGCGACGATGACGAGGCCGAAGGCGAGCGCCGAATGCGAAAGAATGCCCAGCAGCGCATCTGCCGACAAAGCCTGACGGCGTTGCAGAAACAGCAGCAGCAGCGACACCAGCGATGCGACGATGAAGACGCTGACGATGAGGTTCAGCTGAAACAGCAAAGACAGCGCCACACCAAGAAGGGCGGAATGCGCCATCGTATCCCCGAAATAGGCCATTCGCCGCCACACAACGAAACAGCCCAACGGGCCCGCCATCAGGGCGACGCCAACACCGGCAACCATGGCCCGCACGAAGAAATCGTCAAACATGCTTTTCTCCATGGGCATGGTGATCATGGGAATGATCGTGGTCAGCGTGATTGTGATCATGATGGTCATGCCCGCAGCCACACGCATCGTCGTCGCCATGCGAATGCGCATCGTGATGATGACCGTCTTCCGGGTGGCAATGATCCGTTACCGAACCATCGGCATGCTGCACGCGTCCATCCGGCAGATGGGTGTGGTCATGGTGGTGGCTGTAGACCGCAAGCCCGCGTCCAGCCATTCCGCCGAACAATTTCATATATTCAGGGCTTTGGCTGACGGCCTGCGGTGTGCCGCGGCAGCAGACATGGCCGTTGAGGCAAATGACCGTATCGGTCTCCGCCATCACCACATGCAGGTCGTGCGAAATCAGCAGAATGCCGCAGCCGGTGGAATTGCGGATGTTCTTGATAAGATCATACAGCGCGATTTCGCCGGAGAAATCCACCCCCTGCACCGGCTCGTCCAAAACCAGCAAATCCGGCTTGCGGGCAATGGCGCGCGCAAGCAACGCGCGCTGAAACTCACCGCCAGAGAGATGCTGTACTTCGGCCTTGGCCAGATGGGTAATGCCGGTGGCATTGAGAGCGGCATCGATTTCCCGCGCCGGCAATTGGCCGGTCAGCGTCATCAAGCGGCGCACGGTCAGCGGCATGGTCCAATCGACGGATAGTTTTTGCGGGACATAGCCGACCTTCAATCCGGCAATGCGCGAGACGTTTCCCTCATCCGGTTTCAGCACGCCCGTCGCCATTTTGGCGCTGGTGGATTTGCCGGAACCGTTCGGGCCGATCAGCGTCACGATCTCGCCACGGCTGACGGAAAACTCTACGCCACGCACCAGCCAGCGACCGCTTCGTCTCACGCCCGCATTGGAAAGGGAGACGAGATGTCCGTCACTTTTGGTTGGGGAATGAAGCATGTGTTTTTCCGATTGTCGGTGTTGCCTATGGCTATTGCATACGTTATAGCGTTACGCAACATATGTAATAACATAACAAATCCATACAAGTGGAGCATACCGCATGAAATCACTCGCCACGCTTCTTCTGGCCTCCGCAGCCATGATTGCGTCTTCCAACGCCATGGCCGCGCCCAATGTGGTGGTGTCGATCAAGCCGATCCATTCCCTCGTCGCCGCCATCATGCAGGGCGTGGCAGAGCCGAAGCTGATTGTCGATGGCGGCGCATCTCCGCACACCTACAGCCTCAAGCCTTCCAATGCGCGGGCGATCGAAAGTGCCGACGTGGTGTTCTGGGTGGGCGATGGCCTTGAAAAATTCCTGGAAAAGCCGCTGCAATCTCTCGCAGGCAAGGCAACCGTGGTGGAGCTGGATGATGCCCAGGGTATCGAGAAGCTGCCCTTCCGCGAAGGTGGTCCTTTCGAAGCGCATGACCATGGCGACCATGAAGGCCACGACCACGCGGAAGAAGCTGGCCATGATCACAGCCATGAGGGCGAGCACAAGCACGAGCACAAACATGAGCACGAACATGAGCACGCAGATGGTCATGACCATGACCACGGCGAGTTCGACATGCATCTCTGGCTCGACCCTACCAATGCCAAGGCCATGGCTGTCGAGATCGAAAAGACATTGATGACCGCCGATCCGGCCAATGCGCAGGTCTATCAGGATAACACCAAGAAGCTGGTGGATAATCTCGATGCGCTGGATAAGGAAATCACCGCAACCGTGGCGCCCATCAAGGATAAGCCATTCATTGTCTTCCATGATGCCTATCAGTATTTCGAACATCGCTACGGCGTGAAGACGGCGGGCTCGATCACCGTCAGCCCGGAAAACATTCCCGGCGCAGATCGCATCAAGCAAATTCACGCCAAGGTGAAAGAGCTGAACGCCACCTGCGTCTTCGCCGAACCACAGTTCGAGCCGAAGCTGGTCAACGTCGTTATCGAAGGCACCAATGCCAAGTCCGCGACGCTCGATCCTGAAGCCGGAACGCTGGAGGCCGGGCCAGACCTTTACTTCAAGCTGATGCGCGGCATTGCGACATCGCTGAAAGACTGCCTTTCGTGATTGCTGGCCGCAAATATTGAAGCCAAGCCACCACCGACAAAAAAATGCGGCCATGGAACCTGTCCATGGCCGCAGTTCGTTTTAGATCTGAATTACCGGGCCGCAGAAAGGCCGATGATCAGACCGCTGACAGCATTGATCAGCAGATACTGGTTATCGACACGTACCCAACGCTCGCCGCGACGTGGCTCTCTCAGATTGTGGCGACGATAGTCACGGCGATCAACGAAATGACGACGTTCCTTGGCGGACAAGCGCTGACCGCGGTCCCAACGGTGCTTCTTGATGATGACCTTTTTCGTGGTGACGCTGCGTTCGATGGTTCTGTGGCCGTGGCGGTCATCGTGACGGCTCTGAGCCTGTGCTGCCATGGGTGCTGCAAGCACGGTTGCGGCCATAAGAAGAGACAAGAACTTTTTCATCGACGTTTCCTTTTCGTGAAGTGATGACTAGACAATATCGTCACAACAATGAACGGAAACTGAATTGCGAAATTACAAATCCGTAATGGTTATTAACAGTTAGGCTGTTCACTTAAAGTTTATATCGAGGTTTTTTCGGGTTAGCCGCTCCGGTCGTTACCGGAGCGGCCCACTGCTTCACTTCGCAAGTTCTGCGGATTTGGCCCACAGGTTGATATCTGCGTCTTTCGCAAAACGGTCGATCTCTGCCAGTTCTTCCGTCGTGAAGTCGGGCTTGTCGAGTGCCTTGACGCAGTCTTCCACCTGCTCCGGTCGGCTGGCGCCGATGAGCGCGGTGGTGATGCGGCCACCACGCAGCACCCAGGCGATTGCCATCTGTGCCAGTGTCTGGCCGCGACGTTCGGCAATCGCGTTCAAGCCGCGAATGTTTTCGATGTTGCGCTCGTTGAGGAAGGCAGGGTTCAGTGACTTACCCTGGCTGGCACGGCTCGCCTCCGGCACACCACCAAGATACTTCGTGGTCAGCATGCCCTGCGCCAGTGGTGAGAACACGATGGAGCCAATGCCGAGTTCCTCCAACGTATCGACCAGACCATCCTCTTCGATCCAGCGATTGATCATCGAATAGCTGGGCTGGTGGATGATGCAAGGCGTTCCCAGATCTTTCAGGATTGCGGCGGCCTCACGGGTGCGCTGCGAATTGTAAGACGAGATGCCGACGTAAAGCGCCCTGCCCGACCGCACGATGTGATCCAGCGCGCCGCATGTCTCTTCCAGCGGCGTGTTGGGATCGAAGCGATGTGAGTAAAATATATCGACATAATCCAGCCCCATGCGCTTCAGGCTCTGGTCGCAGGACGAGATCAGGTATTTGCGGCTCCCCCACTCACCATAGGGACCCGGCCACATATTGTAACCGGCCTTGGATGAGATGATCAGCTCATCGCGGCAGCCGGCAAAATCTGTTTTCAGAATATCGCCGAAAGCAGTCTCAGCACTGCCGGGCGGTGGGCCGTAGTTATTGGCCAGATCGAAATGGGTGATGCCGAGGTCGAACGCCTTGCGGCAGATTTCCTGTTTGGTCTTGTGCGCAAAATCGTGGCCGAAATTGTGCCAGAGACCCAACGAAATTGCCGGGAGTTTCAGCCCGGTTTTTCCGCAATGATTGTATTTCATGGACGCGTAACGGTTCTCGGCGGGTTGCCAAGCCATGGATATTCCTCCCTAAAATAGACTTCGACCTTTGGATGACCCGCAGGTGGTCGTTCAGATGTGTGTAAACCTAAAGAGATGTCTTCTGCGTTTCAACCTTCCGATTGAGACGAAAACAGATCGAAGATTTTAAAATTCGGTCGCGATGCGGCCGAGCGATCTTTCGGTGAAAATAAGATTTTTCGTGCGTCGCCAGCAGCCAGATCGAACAGATTGTCGGAATAACGGCCCGCAACATCCGCTTCGACCATCACGAACAGGGCAAGACCGCTGGCCTTGATCTCAACCTCGAACTGGCCATCCCCCAGTGCGTGCACCGCGTGCTCGAGCCCGGATGGCTGAAGCTCGAGGGCCTTGTACGCGTTGACCACATGGTGGCCCTCACCTGTCATGCCGTTGGAAGCGATGAAATCCCACGACAGCAAGACGCCTTCTGCAAGCTGGTTGAGGTCGATCTCCGTCACGATCAAAGCCGCATCCGGCCCGCAGGTGGCGTTGGCGGATTTGAGCGGCGTTCGCGTTCCGTCGGTCGCGAGCGCAAAAATATTCATATCGATTTCCACCTCTTCCGCCGTGTCGTTGACGGTGGAAAATCGAACGGTTCTACCGTCTTCAGCGGGAATCGCCGAGACTGTTACCGGCTGGAAAAAACGTTTGGCCGCGTAGTGCAAGGCTTTCCAGCTGCCGCCATAATCAAGGCTCGACCACGACGCTACCGGCCAAGTGTCGTTCAACTGCCAATATAGCGTGCCCATGCAATGGGGCTTCAGCGATCTCCAATAGTCCACTGCCGTCTTGATGGCGAGCGCCTGTTGGACCTGACTGATATAGACGAAATTAGAGAAGTCCTTTGGAAAGCGGAAGTAGCGGAACATCGTGCCTGCGATGCGTTCATTGCCGCCGGCGTTCTTTTGGTGCAGCTCAATGACCGGCGATGAGACATTCATTTCCTTCTCGTCTGCATAGGTCTTTATAACGGGCATCGACGTGTAGGACTGGAAACCGAACTCCGAGCAGAAGCGTGGTTTCACGGCCCGGTATTTGTCAAACGACTTGTTTTCGTGCCAGACCGACCAGTAATGCATGTCGCCCGAACCGTCAGCATGCCATGCATCACCATAATCCAGGTAGCCTGAAGCCGGACTGGAAGGCCACCACAGCGCGGAAGGTGCGGCTTTCTTCAATCCGGTCTCGATGGTTCGGTTCAGACGATCGTAGGCAACCAGATAGCGGTCGCGATTGTCACGAGACTCAGGGAACCAGTTCAGTGCTCCCACAAGTTCGTTGTCGCCGCACCACAGAACGATGGATGGATGCGAAGCCAGGCGTTTTACCTGATACGTGACTTCATGTTCTACATTATCGAGAAAATCATCGGTGCAGGGATAAAGGTTGCAGGCGAACATGAAATCCTGCCACACCATCAAGCCCATTCGGTCACAAAGGTCATAGAACCAGTCCGGCTCATAAAAACCGCCGCCCCACACGCGGATCATATTCATGTTGGCGTCGACAGCCGATACCAACAGATCTTCGGTCCTTTCTCGGTCACTCAGCGAGTGCAGAGCATCCGCAGGTATCCAGTTGGCGCCTCTGCAGAAAATTTCCCGCCCGTTGATACGAAATGCAAACCGGCTGCCCGCCGCGTCCCTGTCGGTCAACAACTCGACCCTACGCAGTCCGATCTGGCGGGTCACGATCTCGTCCGGCACTTCGACAGTCAGGGTATAGAGCGCCTGTTCCCCGCTTCCTGCAGGCCACCAAAGCTTCGGGTTTTCGATGAAGAAGACGTGGCGCAAAACGGTTTCACCCGAAGTGACGCCGCAGTCCAGCCTCAGCCTTTCGTCTCCCAATGAGAGATGGATTGGCACGCTGGCCGGTGACTTCGCGTGAAGCGTCACCTCTACGTGCAGCTCAACGCCATCTTCGCCATGATGCTGGGTCGTCAGCACATGTTCGATGCGCGCTGTATCCAGACGACGCAGGGCAATCGTGCCGTAGAGACCGAGCGGCGCGAGCGCAATGTTCCAGTCCCACCCGAAGTGGCACTGCGGCTTGCGCAGCATATTGCCGTGGGGGATGGGTGAGTTGTCAGTGCTGTAAGGAACGTAAAAAGGCTGCGCCGCCTGCCTCTCTGCACCGGCCCTGATGCTGGAATGAAAATGGATGCGGATGACGTTTTCGCCGGGCACAAGGGCACTCGAAACATCCGGCCGGTAGCGGCGGAAGCAGTTATCGGCAGACAAGACCGGAGCATCGTTGACGAAGACGACCGCCACCGTATCCAGATAATCAATATCGAGATACCAATCTCCATCCGCATGATCGACATGGAAGCGCCGCTCAATGATCCAGTCTTGTCTCGCCACCCATTGTACGTCCGTCTCGTTGCGTCCGAAATACGGGTCGGGAATGATCTGCGCCCTATGCAACGCAGTGTGCACATCCCCCGGTATCTTCATTGTGGTGGTGTGTTCATCCTTTTCGGACGAAAGCGTCCAATCGCCTGAGAGATCGATGACGACGTCGCTTGCGTAGGAAGATGTCATGCTCATGCCCTGTCACTCGTTGCAGCGTGGGAGAATCGACCGCGACAGCCAGCGGCTGTGTCTCACCGACCGCTTTCAATTGCGATCCATGCGACCTATCCTCCGTCCGGCAACGTTACCGTAATTACTTCCGGGCGTCACGAGGGTGATCAATTCGAAAGCTTATCAATGAAAGAAAATATAATGTGTTTTCATAAAATTATTTTAAAACCATATCTTATTGAGATTTGTTAATGTTTTTTGCGTTCATTTATGGCTATGCGTCGGATGGTTTTAAGTCGGAAAGAAACGAGCGGGCAACGAATTCTCGCCTGATAGACAGACGCGCGACCGCTGTATCGTTGCAGTTTTACCGTTCACATAATCGGCCTGATGGTCTCAACGCTTTGCAATCACGAAAAAGCGATCTACCATGCGCCATCGATGTATGGTGAGTGTCGACATGAATGACAGCATAAAATCTGCGACGGACGGCCAACCCTTGGCTGGTTACGAGCGACCGACGCTCAAAACAATCGCTTATATGACCGGCCTTGGCATTACGACGGTTTCGAGAGCGCTCAAGGATGCTCCCGACATTGGCGCGGAAACGAAAGAGCGTGTGCGGCAGGTGGCGCAGCAGATCGGCTATCAGCCCAATCGCGCAGGTGTACGTCTCCGTACTGGCAAGACCAACGTGATCGCGCTGGTCCTTAGTGTCGACGAGGAGCTCATGGGTTTCACTACCCAGATGGTCTTCGGCATCACCGAGATACTGGCCAACACCCAATACCATCTTGTTGTGACGCCACACACGCATGCCAGAGATCCGATGATCCCGATCCGATATATTTTGGATACGGGTTCTGCCGACGGAGTGATCATTTCCAAATTGCAGCCTGACGACCCGCGTGTTCGCTTCATGGCGGAACGCAACATGCCCTTCGCCGCCCACGGGCGCACCGATATGGGCATCGAGCATCCGTATCATGATTTCGACAACGAGGCTTACGTCTATGAAGCGGTGAGACGCCTGTCGCAATGCGGGCGAAAGCGTATTGCAGTCCTCCTTCCGCCCAAGCAGTTTTCCTATCACGACTTTGCCCGTCGTGGCTTCGAACGTGGCCTGCGCGATTTCGGCCTCAACGAATTTCCGCTGCATGGCATCATCAGCAACGACACGCCTCTGGACCAGATCAAGGAAGTCAGCCGGACGCTGATGAGCGGCACGGATTGTCCCGACGGGCTGGTGTCGATCAGCGGCAGCTCTACCATCGCTTTCGTCGCCGGTGTCGAGGAGACCGGCAAGAAGGTTGGCACGGATATCGATGTCGTGTCCAAGCAGTCGGCAGACTTCCTGAACTGGCTGCGTCCGGAAATTCACACGATGAATGAGGATATCAAGCTGGCGGGCCGCGAGTTGGCAAAGGCCCTGCTGGCGCGCATCGATGGAAAGCCGGTGGAAGGGTTGCAAACCCTCAGTCAGCCGGTCTGGTCCAGCCGCGCCCCGAAATTCGGCGCATAAGAAAAGGCCCGCTCGAAGCGGGCCTTTCAGTGTGGTTCTTAGAAAATATCCAGACCGCTGCCCCATGGGCCATGCGGCTTGTCAACACCATCGGTGCGCTCGAAACCATGCGCGCCGAAGAAGTCGCGCTGCGCCTGAATGAGGTTGGCACTGCCACGCGCACGACGATAGGCATCGAAATAGCCAAGTGCGGAAGCGAGTGCTGGAACCGGCAGGCCTGAGAGAACGGCATGGGAAACGACGCGACGAAGCGGCGCGTCCGTATCCTTCACCATCTGCGCGAAGGCGGGCGTGACGATGAGGTTGGCGACGTGCGGGTCCTTGGTGAAGGCCGATGTGATTTCATCCAGGAACTGCGAACGGATGATGCAGCCAGCGCGCCAGATGCGAGCGATGGTCGGCATCGGCAGATCCCAGCCGAATTCCTTGGAGGCGGCAGCCATCACTGCAAAGCCCTGCGCATAGGCGCCGATCTTGGCGGCCAGAAGCGCATTTTCCAGATCGGCAATGAAGGCCTTCTTGTCGGCAGGCGCTGGCAGAGCCTTTGGCAGACCGAGAATGGTCTCAGCAGCTTCACGCTCGGTCTTCTGCGAGGACAGGATACGGGCAGCAACGGCAGCTTCGATAGCAGTCGCTGCAACGCCCATGTTCTGTGCTTCGATGACGGACCACTTGCCGGTGCCCTTCTGGCCAGCCTTGTCCAGAATGAGATCGACCATCGGCTTGCCGGTGATCGGGTCTGCGGCGCGCAGAACCTTTTCGGTGATTTCGATGAGGTAGGAGTTCAGGCGACCCTTGTTCCATTCACCGAAGACATCGGCGATTTCAGCGGCGCTCAGCTTCAGGCCATCGCGCAGAATGCCGTAGATTTCGGCAATCATCTGCATGTCGGCATATTCGATGCCGTTGTGGATGGTCTTGACGAAGTGGCCTGCGCCATCATTGCCCAGCCACGCCACGCATGGATCATTGTCGTATTTGGCGGAGATGGAGGTCAGCACCTTCTCGACGCGCTTCCAGCTCTCTTCCGTGCCACCAACCATGATGGACGGGCCGTGACGCGCGCCTTCTTCACCACCGGAAACACCCATGCCGATAAAGGTCAGGTCGGTATCCTTCAGCGTATCGAAACGGCGGATCGTATCGCGGAAATTCGCATTGCCGGCGTCAATCATGATGTCGCCGTTTTCGAGATGCGGCTTGAGGATCTCCATCTGCTGATCGACCGGGTCGCCAGCCTTGATCATGATGATGATAGGGCGCGGCGGGCGAATGGCTGCAATGAATTCCTCGATGGTTTCGCAAGGAATGATCTGGCCCTGCAACTCGCCAGCATCGGCGTAGAATTTCTTCGTGACTTCCGGGGTTCGGTTGAAAACAGCAATCTTGTTGCCTTTTTCTGCGATGTTGAGCGCGAGGTTGGACCCCATTACGCCAAGACCGATCAAACCGATTTCTGCCTGTTCCACGAACGTATCTCCAAATTGCTTTTAACGGCGATGTTGTGGCACTCTAATGTGAAAACGGCAAGGCTAGCGCGAACTGAAACGATTATATTTTGATGACGCAAGTCAGCTTTGCGACATGCGCATGGAAGCCATGATTATCAGCCCGGTCGGTCGTCGCCATCATCCAGCGCCCGCCATGCTGAACCGTCCATATCGTCATACTGGCCACTTTTCAGCGACCACATGAAGGCGAAAAGACCAAGCCCGCCCAGAAACAGCGCCACCGGAATGAGGAACATCAGCATATTCATGCGAAGCGCACCTCGGGGCTTTTGCCCTCGCTCTTGTCTCTCGCGATCATCCGTTCAGCCGAGCCGTTCAGTCGCAAGGCATTGACGACCACGATGATCGATGATGTCGACATGGCGATGGCGGCAATCATCGGCGTGGCATAACCGGCAAGCGCGATCGGCACCGCGATGATGTTGTAGCCGATGGCGAGCGCGAAGTTCTGCCGGATCAGACGCCCCGCCTTTCTGGACGTATCGATAGCAAACCAGACGGCACGCAGATCATCCCGCATGAAAACGAAATCCGCAGCCTGCCGACCGATATCCGCAGCCGTCGCCGGTGCCATCGACACATGGGCGGCAGCCAGTGCCGGCGCATCATTGATACCATCGCCCACCATCAGAACCTTACGACCTTCGCCCGTCAATTCAGCGCAACGACTGGCCTTTTCGGCAGGTGATAGCCCACCCTGCCCGGCATCGATGCCCACCCATTTGGCAAGTGCCGCCACAGCGGCTGGGCGATCGCCCGAAACGATCTGCGTCGAAAAACCGGTATGATGAAGCTGCGCAATGGCAGCGGCGGCACCGGGGCGAATGCTGTCTTCGAACTGAAACTGCGCGACCTCGCTCCAATCGAGCGACAGAACGACTTCCGATGTCGCATCGTCACTTTGCGCAACCTCATCAGCGCAGGCAAAGCGCCGGTTACCAAGCCGGTAAATGCCATCAGATGTTCTCACCTCGACGCCCGAACCGGGAATTTCGCGGACATCTTCAAACATAGGCAGCGGACCATTCATCTCCCGGCAAAGGCTTTGCGAAAGAGGGTGGCGGGAGTTCGCGGCGATGCCAGCGGCAAGCCGCATCGTTTCTGCGGATATCGCTCCACCATTCACCAGTCGTGGCTGGCCCACCGTCAATGTGCCGGTCTTGTCGAACAGAACCGTATCGGCCTCCGCCAGCCGCTCCATGGCAGAACCGTCTTTCACCATGATGCCGTTTTTGAACAGCCGCCCGGCAGCGATCACCTGAACGACAGGCACGGCGATGCCGAGCGCACAGGGGCAGGTGATGATCAGCACTGCAATCGCAATCAGCATTGCCTGCTTCCAGTCACCACCTAAGACGCCCCAGGCGACGAAGGAGGTCAGCGCTAGCAGGTGCACGACCGGCGAATAATATTGCGCGGCACGGTCTGCCAGGCGGCGGTAACGCGCCCTGCCCCCTTCGGCAGCTTCCATAAGGCCGATGATTTCCGAGAGAAACGAATCCCGCGCCAGCGCCGTCGCTTCCATCACCAGCGGGCCAGTGAGATTGAGCGTTCCTGCCTGAATAATGTTGCCCACGCGCACCACGCGCGGCGCGCTTTCGCCATTGGCAATGGACACATCCAGATCGCTATTGCCGCTGACGATCCTGCCATCCACCGGCACACGCTCGCCCGCCGAAATCGCCACCCGATCACCGGGTACGATTTCACCGACGGGACGGTATTCACGGTTGCCATCCTCAAGCAAAACAGTCGCGCCGCGCGGCGAAAGCCGTGCCAAGCCTGCGATGGCCGAGCGCGCCCTGTCGCGCATCACGTGATCCAGCGTACGACCAATCAGCAGGAAAAACAGCAGCGAAACCGTGGCATCAAACCATGCATGCGCGCCGCTATGCATCGTCTCCCAGATGGACACGCTGTAGGACAGGGTGATCGCCAGCGCGATGGGCACATCCATATTGGTGCGCCCATGTTTCAGGGCGTTGTAGGCGGATTGATAGAAAAAGCGCCCGCCATAAATCAGCGCCGGTGCCGCGATCAGCGCCGAAATCCAGTGGAACATATCGCGCGTCGCCGCATCCGCCCCGGACCACACCGAAATCGACAGCAGCATGATGTTGACGGCTGCAAAACCGGTGAGACCAACGGCGCGGATCAGCCTGTTGCGCATGTCATCCGATGTCTCTTGCCCAGAGCCGAAAAGATGCGCCTCATAGCCTGTCGAGGCCACGGCCCTTGCCAGATCGGCAGGATCCGTTCGCTCCCCCACCACCTCTTCCTTCCAGACGATGGAGACTCGTTTGGAGGAGAGGTTGACGCGGGCGCGTTCCACTTGCGGCATCCCCGCCAGTGTGCTTTCGATGGTGGTGATGCAGGCACCGCAATAAACGCCGGGCACGGACAGGTCCGTCTGCCGCAGCCCCTGCCCCAGATCACGGCTGGCCAGCATCAGCTCTTCTGACGAAGGCAGCGCTCTCTTCAACCCGGCCTGTTCGAGAGCGATTTCCGTTCCGGGCGCGCAGCAGCTCATCTCACACCTCCGGCGATGTCGATGCGTGTTCCCTCATGCACGATCACAGCCCCATCCTTCACGGCAATCGCCTCGACGATCCAGTCGCCTGGGGCCAATTCGTGCCGGGCGGAGAATGTGTTAGGGCCGTGCTTTTCCAGAGACAGCGAAAAATCCTGATGCTCCCCCACCGGACGGCGGAAGTTCAGCGTCACCTTATCGGTATCGACGGCGCCGCGCTGCGGGTGAGACACCTCATATTCTACAGTGCTTCCATCAATATGAAGTTTGCCGACGATGCCGCTGGCGGCGCGGGCCTTCGCTGCCTCCGCCTTGCCATTGAACTGCTGGCTGGCGACATAGGTATTCGGCACCACCAACCCGCTCCAGCTGGTGACAGCGTTCCAGGCCATGGTCACATTCACGGAAATGATCGTGCCGAAGAACAGCAGCATGATGGTCAGCATGTGCCAGCCGGTGAAGGTAAAGCCCGGCTTTTCGCCCTGTTCAGCGCTCATTTCTTTGCTCCCGGCCCGTTGAAGACGGCCTTGTAATGTGCGGTTTCGGAATATTCGTCATCGACCGCTATGAAGTTGAAATCATCAGCAGCACGAACGGCGGCCCCGCTCGGCGTGGTCACGAAGACCCGCAGATTCGTCACCTCATCCGGCTTCACATCAATGCTGAAGGACCGTGCAGGCTCCGCTGCCATGCCGTTGATCTTCATCACCGCATCTGGCAGGCCATCGAGCGACAGTGTGATGGTGCGTGGCTGGGCGATCATGTTCAGCAGCCGCACCGTATAGCCGTTGCGGATCGAGCCATCCGACTCCATCACATATTGCGGATTGCGGTCATGCAGCACATTGACGGAAAGCCGTTCTCTGGTTGCCAGCGTCACCAGCATGACGACGCCGACAAGGCACCAGATCGTCATGTAGAACACGGTGCGTGGGCGGAAGATGATGCGCCAGTTGAAGTGCCTGACGGCATCGACAAACGTCCCATCCGGGTTTCGAACATTGCCGGGGCGGATGTCATGCGCACCGTCGCCGGTGGCAAGCGCCATGTTGTCTTCATATTCGCTGAGCGTCGCATAGGCGATCAGGCCGCGCGGCTTGGAAAGCTTGTCCATGACGCTGTCGCAGGCATCGATGCACAGCGCGCAGGTAATGCACTCCATCTGCTGGCCATCCCGGATGTCGATGCCCATGGGACAGACCGCAACGCAGGCATTGCAATCCACGCAGTCCCCCACCGGCTCTCCGGCGGAAATGGCCTTCTTGGCGTGGCGCGAACGGCGTTCGCCACGCCAGTCATGATAGGTCACGACCAGTGAATGCTCGTCCAGCATAGCACCCTGAATACGCGGCCACGGACACATATAGGTGCAGACCTGCTCGCGCATCAGCCCGCCCAGCACATAGGTCGTCGCCGTCAAGGTGGCGACGGTATAATAGGCAATCATCGCTGCATTGCCGGTCAGAAACTGCATGGCCAGCGTCGGCGCATCGGCGAAATAGAATATCCAGGCACCGCCGGTCAGAACGCCGATGACGATCCATATCGCGTGCTTCACCAACCGCTTACGGAGTTTCTCGAAAGTCCAAGGCCCGGCATCCAGCTTCATGCGCGCATTTCTGTCGCCCTCGATGAACCGTTCGACCACGAGAAACAGATCGACCCAAACCGTCTGCGGACAGGTATAACCGCACCATGCGCGCCCGACGGCAGACGTCAGCAGAAACAGCCCGAACCCGGCCATGACCAGCAATCCGGCAACATAGAAAAACTCCTGCGGCCAGATTTCGATGAAGAAGAAGTAGAAGCGACGGTTGGCAATATCGATCAACACAGCCTGATCCGGCGCGTATGGCCCCCGGTCCCAGCGAAGCCACGGTGTCAGGTAATAGATGCCAAGCGTGATCAGCATCACGATCCACTTGAAGCGCCGAAAACGGCCCTCCGCACGCTTGGGAAATATCTTCTTGCGCGCTTCATAGAGAGGCTGTCTGCGACCAGCGGAATTCACCGGTTCTGCATTCAGTCTTTCAACCGTATCGGAGCCGTTGCCATTGTTTCCGGCGCTGTAAATGTTCATGGGGCTAAGTGTCCGGTTTCTCACCCTTGCGTTTTGGCACTTCACCGGGCAACCATCCTTGACTTAGGTCAAGTCAGGACAAAGTGGCGCAGTCGAACCGCGCAGGACGAGGAGGCAACAATGACCACGATGACATCGCACATCGTTCACATCTCGATCGAACGTCCCTGGAAAGACGTTTACGCCTATGCAGCCGATCCGGCCCGTATGCCGCAATGGGCTGCTGGCCTTGCCAGTGGTTTGACGAACGATGGCGATGAGTGGATTGCGTCGGGGCCGCTGGGCGGTGTGCGCGTGAAGTTCGCCCAGCCGAACGATTACGGCGTCATCGATCACGTCGTGACGTTGCCGGATGGGATGGAGGTTTATAACGCGCTGCGGGTCACGCCCAATGGAGATGGGGCGGAGGTGGCGTTTACGGTGTTAAAGCTGTCTGGCATGACAGATGCCCAGTTTGAGCGCGATGCGGCGGCAGTGCTTGCGGACTTAAAAGCGTTGAAGGCGATTTTGGAGGGCGCGTGAGGCTGAACCCACACCTCACCTTTATCACCCTCAGGGCTTTCCCTCTCCGTCATTCCGGCCTTGAGCCGGAATCCAGCCGCGCCGCGTCTGCGGCGCGAAGATTTCTTTTTTGATCAAAGACTTGATCACGCTGGATCCCGCATCTAGTGCGGGATGATGGGGCATGGAGCGATACCGCCCCTTATTCCCCACCACCCAGAGAATGCACAAACAGCGTCAGCTGCTTGACCGTCGTATCGCCAAGGCGCTCTCCCCATGCGGGCATCAAACCGTGTTTGGGTGCGCGTATCTGTGCGATGATGCCATCTTCGCCGTGCGCCTTCAGCCAGATGGCATCGGCAAGGTTGGGTGCGCCCATGTCGCGGTTGCCCTTGGCGTCTTCACCGTGGCAAGACGCACAGTTGTCGGCGAAAATCTGTGCGCCCGGCTGGACCATGGACACATCACGTGGCGTACCCGTCAGGCTGACGACATAGGCTGCGACCTCGCGGATTTCGTCAGCTTTGAGCATTTCCGCGAAGGCTGGCATTTCCGAGATGCGCGTGTCGGCATCCTCGGCAAAACGAATACCATGCGTAATCGTCGTGTGGATGTCGTTGACGGTTCCGCCCCACAGCCAGTCGTCATCGTTGAGGTTGGGATACCCATTGCCGCCTTCTGCGCCCGAGCCGTGGCACTGAATGCAGTTGATCTTGAAGGCGGCGGCACCGCCTGCGACGGCAAACTGCATCAACTCGCCATCCTTCTGAATATCCTCCAGCGAAGACGAGGCGATCTTCTCAAGGTAGACGTTCTGTGCCGCCTTGGCATCTGTCACCTCGGCCACGAAATCTGCGCGGCTGTGCCAGCCAAGGAGGCCTTGCGTGCTGCTAGAGATCAGCGGCCATGCCGGAAAGGCAATCGTGTAGCCGATGGCCCAGAGGATGGTGACGTAAAAGGTCCATACCCACCAGCGCGGCATGGGGTTGTTCAATTCGCGGATGCCGTCCCATTCATGACCGGTGGTTTCTACGCCGCTGAGATCGTCAATGTGTTTATCGGACATGATCAGTCCTCCCTAAGCGGAATGCTGGCGGCATCGTCAGCGGATTTCTTGGAGCCGGGGCGCAATGTGAAAATGATGGTGCCTGCGAAAAACAGGGTCATGACAAGCAGGCCCCAGCTATCGGCGAAGTGGCGCATGGCCGTGTAGGTTTCCATGATGCGTCTCCTCAGCGATAACCGGCGGCATCGTCATAGGTCGAGAAATCGACCAACGTGCCGAGCATTTGCAGATAGGCAACCAGCGCATCCATTTCGGTGACCTTGGTCGGGTCACCATCGAAATCGCCGATCTTGGCCTTCGGGTAGCGTGCCTCCAGCGCCGTGGTATCGGCGTTGGGGTCGGCCTGCGCCTTCAGGTCGGCTGCCGCGTTTTCGATCATCTCGTCACTATAGGGAACGCCGACGGCACGGTTGGCCTTCAACTCCATCGCAGCATCGGGGATCTGCAGCGGTGTCGATTTCAGGAAGGAATAGCTCGGCATGACCGACTCGGGCACCACGGCCCGAGGCTCGACCAGATGCTGGACGTGCCATTCGTTGGAGTAGCGACCACCGACGCGCGCAAGGTCGGGCCCTGTGCGCTTGGAGCCCCACTGAAAAGGATGGTCATACATGCTTTCCGCCGCCAGACTGTAATGGCCGTAACGCTCCACCTCATCGCGGAACGGGCGGATCATCTGGCTGTGGCAGACATAACAGCCTTCGCGGATGTAGATATTGCGGCCTGCCAGCTCCAGCGGCGAATAGGGCCGCATGCCTTCCACCTTCTCGATGGTGTTTTCGAGATAGAAGAGCGGCGCGATTTCAACGATCCCGCCGATGGAGACCACGGCCAGAGAGCCGACCAGCAGCAAGGTCGCGTTTCGTTCGATGACGCCGTGTTTGTCGAGAATAGACATCGTTGAAACTCCTTATTCCGCAGGCTGCAGTTTGGGCGCTGCGGTCTTGAAGCCCGCCTCGTCGCGCTGGTAGCCCAGAATTGTCATGGTGACGTTGTAGGCCATGATCAGCGCACCCCCGAGGAATAGCGCCCCGCCCAGTGCACGCAGCACGTAGTATGGGAAGAGTGCGGCGACCGTTTCGGCAAACGAGTAGACCAGGAAGCCCTGCGCATCGTATTCGCGCCACATCAGACCCTGTTGAATACCGGCCACCCACATGACGGCGGCGTAGACGACGATACCGAGCGTTGCGAGCCAGAAGTGCCAGTTGACCATCCGAAGGCTGTACAGCCGTTCCCGACCCCAGAGCTTCGGCGTCAGGTAATAGATCGCACCGAAGGTGATCATGCCGTTCCAGCCGAGAGCGCCGGAGTGCACGTGGCCGATGGTCCAGTCCGTATAATGGCTGAGCGAATTGACGTCCTTGATCGACATCATGGGACCTTCGAAGGTCGCCATGCCGTAGAAGGCGACCGCCATGATCATCATGCGTACGATCGGGTCGGTACGGATCTTGTCCCATGCGCCAGACAACGTCATCAGACCGTTGATCATGCCACCCCATGAAGGCATCCACAGCATGATGGAGAAGACCATGCCCAGCGTCTGCGCCCAGTCGGGCAGTGCCGTGTAATGGAGATGGTGCGGGCCGGCCCAGATATACATGAAGATCAGCGCCCAGAAGTGGATGATCGACAGGCGGTAGGAATAGACCGGGCGGTTCACCTGCTTGGGGATGAAGTAATACATCATGCCCAGGAAGCCCGCCGTCAGGAAGAAGCCGACAGCGTTGTGGCCATACCACCACTGCGTCAGCGCATCCTGCACGCCGGAAAAAGCCGAGTAGCTTTTCACGCCAAGAAACGAAACCGGGACCGCCAGATTGTTGACGATATGCAGCATGGCAATGGTGACGATGAAGCCGAGATAGAACCAGTTCGCCACATAGATATGCGGTTCCTTGCGCTTGAAGATCGTGCCGAGGAAGGTAACGAGATAGGCGACCCAGACGATGGTGAGCCAGATATCGACATACCATTCCGGCTCCGCATATTCCTTGCCCTGGGTGATGCCCAGCAGATAGCCGGTTGCCGCCATGATGATGAAGAGGTTGTAGCCCCAGAACACGAACCAGCCGAGATCGCCGCCGAACAACCGCGCGCGTGACGTGCGCTGCACGACGTAGAAAGACGTGGCAATCAGCGCATTCCCGCCAAAGGCGAAAATCACGGCCGATGTGTGAAGCGGGCGAACGCGACCGAAATTGAACCATGGCTCGATGTTGAGATCGGGAAAGGCCAGTTGCAGCGCAACGATGACGCCCACCAGAAAACCGACGACACCCCAGAACACCGTGGCAATCACGCCATAGCGAATGACCTCATCGAAATATTCGGATTCGCGCTGCTCTTTCGACACCGGCTTTACGGGCGCGAAGGATACGCGGCGCAACATCAGTGCGGTGCCGACCAGCAGCACGAAAAACAGCACCCACATATGGGCGGCGAAAAGATTGTCGTGAGCGAAAGCCGCCCCGAGCAAGGCGAGGAAGGCCCCCACGGCCACCATCGCAGTTCCAAGCATAGAGTTCATTGTTGGTTTCCCCCAACGTCATCGCAGTTACGGCGCGGCGGGACGAACCACTGATAAGGCGGCAAACGTGCTTTCGCGTCGTCTGCTGCTTTGCCACCGGGATGGATAGCTGGCCTTGATTTGGATCAAGTTGGGGTGGGAGGGGCGGCAATCGGGCGCCAGAGCGCTACATTATAGGGGGGTGAGCCACACCCGCCAACATATCAACTACCCCTTCATCCGCAACGGCAACCCCGCCGCCACGAAATAAACCTCGCGCGCCACAGCCGCGATCTGCTGATGCAGCCGCCCGGCGTGGTCGCGAAACTCACGCGCCATCCGGTTCTCCGGCACGATCCCCAACCCAACCTCATTGGACACGAAAACAATCCGTGCCCGCGCAATCCCAACATGCGCAACCAAAGCAGAAAAGGCCGACTCAACATCACGCCCCTCCTCCATCATCAGGTTCGTCACCCAAAGCGTCAGGCAATCGACCAAAATGACGTTGTCCGGCTGGTCCAGCCGCTGCAACACATCCGTCAGCGCAAGTGGCTCTTCATGTGTCGTCCACCCGTCGCCGCGACGCTCGCGGTGATGGGAAATGCGATCCTGCATCTCATCGTCCCAAGCACGACCGGTGGCGATGTAATGCGCGGTCCCCTCGCCCGAGAGAACCAGATTTTCGGCAAAGGCCGACTTGCCGGAGCGCGCCCCGCCCAGCACAAGCACAGCGCGGGATGCGTCAGTCATGAGGAATGCCATGTGATGGTGAGAGAGACGATCCGGCTGCCAGTGCGATGTGTATCGCAAGCCTTGAAGCCACCGACATGAAAAGAGAACGATTCGTAGATATGGAGGCGTTCTCCCGGTAAATCATGCCATGCTGTCGCGGTAGTGAAACGAAGCCTGTTTCCCCGTCTGAACCATGCAGACATGTCGGCAAACAGGTTCGATGCAAAAGCGCCGGATCGTAATCAGAAGGTAGGACTGGTTGCTGTCATTGTCAAACGGCACAAAGCAAAAACCGCGCTGCAGCTTCGTGCAAACGCGGCTTTGAATTTCTGCAAACAACAGAAAGAACACCGCCGGTACGCAAAACAAATCCGGCGTGCAGGAACACCAGTAGCGGTATTTTGTTACCGGATAGTTAGCATCAGCAGGAAAAGAACAAAGGGATGAGATTTTAGCCAGATTGCCATGCACCCAAATCGCATCAATATTGCGCGGGAGATTCGGACAGCCAGAAGGTAGACGCGCACCATGACGACCATCGATTATATAGCGCTGATCGTGTTCATGATTGTTTGGTCGTCCTATACGCACATCACGACTTCGAAAACGCTGTTTGCCCGCACCAGTCTCAACCAGGCCATGGCGGAACGTCGCCGCCAGTGGATACACAATTCCCTCACCCGTGATCTAAAGATGATCGATACGCAGATCATGGCGGGCCTGCAAAATGGGACAGCCTTTTTCGCCTCTACGTCGATCTTCGCCATCGGCGGCTGCTTTGCTTTGCTGGGTGCGACCGATCAGGTGGAATCGGTGTTTCGCGACCTGCCGCTCGTTCATTATGCCGGTCGAACGGCGTTTGAAATGAAAGTCATAGGTCTGACCTGCCTGTTCGGATACGCCTTCTTCAAATTTGGCTGGTCCTACCGCCTGTTCAACTATTGCACCATCCTGTTTGGCGGCATGCCGATGATGCACCAGACGAACGAAAACAGACAGGCAGCCGAACATGCGGCGGAAACGGTCATCCGTATGAACATCATCGCCGCCAAAAATTTCAATGACGGCCTGAGAACCATCTTCTTCTCCATCGGCTATCTCGGCTGGTTCATCAGCCCATACGTGTTCATGGCATCGACCACCATCATCATGGTGGCGCTGCTTCGCCGCCAGTTTTTTTCGGAAGCGCGCCGGGCGATCATGGACGATCTGCCCAAGCCATGAAATCGCCTCACTTCACAGGCGAAGCGCTGCCAACAGTCTGTAACCGTTGCAAAGGACGGAAATTATGAGTGACGTTCCGGCAATGGCGACAGAAGTCAAAGCGAAAGGCCGTATCGGTGCGCTGGACACGCTGCGTGGCATCGCTCTCATCGCCATGGCGAGCTATCACTTCACTTGGGATCTCGAGATGTTCGGTTATCTCGATCCCGGCACGGCAACGCAAGGCTGGTGGCGTATTTATGCCCGCGCCATAGCGAGTTCCTTTCTTTTTCTCGCTGGTTTCAGCCTTTATCTTGCGCACCGTCGCGGCATACACTGGCCGTCCTTCGGCAAGCGCTTTGCGATGGTTGCCGGTGCAGCACTGCTGATTTCCGTCGCCACCTATTTCGCGGTGCCGGATGGATGGATATTTTTTGGCATCCTTCACAACATCGCGGCAGCCAGTCTGATCGGCCTGCTGTTTCTGCGACTGCCTTTCTTCGTCACTCTGCTGGCTGCGGGCCTTGCACTTGTGGCGCCTCGCTATCTCAGTTCAGACAGCTTCAATCCTATTTGGCTTTCATGGATCGGCCTGTCGACCGCGCCGCCGCGCTCGAACGATTACGTTCCCGTGCTGCCTTTTCTGGCGCCATTTCTGCTGGGCTTAACAATCTCGCAATTTGTAACGCCGCTTGGATGGCTCGACAGGCTCAGAAAGCCGAGCGGCAAACGCAATGTACTTGCGCTTTTCGGCCGCCACAGCCTCCTATTCTATCTCGTGCATCAGCCTGTCTTGATTGGCGTCGTCTATCTGGCATCGATCATCGCACCGCCAGCGCCGGTCGATCAGGTCGAGGCCTATAAAAATAGCTGTGAAGCAAGCTGCGTTCAGCAGCAGAACGGTGTGGAGCTCTGTCAGAGGTTCTGCGGATGCACGCTGGAGAGGCTTCAGGCTAAAAACCTGTTCGATCCGATGGTCTCGAACCGTCTGGAGCCCGACCAGCAGTCCAAATTGGGTGACATCGCCACCCAGTGCTCCGGCGAGCTTCAGTAAACCTTGTTCAGGTGCCGACGCCGATTTCGGCCAGGCGTGTGAGGCAGGCTTCCTCTACATTGTCGAGCTCGGCCAGCGTTTCCTCGATGTCCTTGCGCTTCTGACGCAACTCTGCGCGCTTCTCGTCCACCTTCTTCATCAGGAGAACGAGCTGACCGGATTCGCCCGGCGGCTCCTTGTAGACCTGAATGATTTCGCGGATTTCAGCGATGGTGAAGCCGATCCGGCGACCGCGCAAAATCTCCTGAATCAACCTGCGATCCGCCATGCGGAACAACCGCGTCCGGCCACGCCGCTCAGGATGGATCAGACCCTCATCCTCGTAAAAGCGAAGGGTTCGGGTGGAGACCCCGAATTCACGTGTCAGTTCCGTAATGCTATAATACTTGTTCAAGGCTTCATCCGATTCTGGAGCATCGATCCGGAAATTTAAGACTGTTCCCGGAATATCCGCTGCTCAAACAACGAGATAGAATGATGAGGCGTCCAGCGCTTCGCAATCTTATCTTTTAGCAAATCAATATGATTGACCTTCACGTAAAAGTCAATTTTGAGCCAATTAGATTGCTACTCCGAACCACCATGTTGCCAAACCTAGAAACGAAAAGAAGCCGACGATGTCGGTAACAGCGGTGACGAAGACCGCCGATGATACGGCTGGGTCCGCCCCGAACTTATCCAGCAGCAGTGGAATGATGATGCCGGCGATGGCTGCTGCAAACATGTTGATCAACATGGCGGTGGCGATGATGCCGCCGAGATTGACATCGTTGAACCAAAGCCCGGCAATCACACCGATGGCGCAGCCAAACAGCGCACCGTTCAGCAAGCCGACGCCCGCCTCACGCCGGATGATGCGGGCGGCATTGTGAATATCGAGGTTTCTGGTCGCAAGCGCGCGTACCGAAACCGTCATGGTCTGTGAGCCAGCATTGCCGCCCATGCCTGCAACAATCGGCATCAGAACAGCGAGCGCCACAATCTGCTCGATGGTCGCATCGAAAAGCCCGATGACGGAGGCCGCCATGAAGGCCGTGATGAGATTGACAGCCAGCCATGGCACGCGGGAGCGTGAGGTCACGGCAATGGAGTCGGACAGCTCTTCGTCACCCACACCACCAAGGCGCAGCAAGTCTTCTTCGGCCTCTTCCTGAATGACGTCCACTACGTCATCGATGGTCAGCACGCCGACAAGGCGACCATTGTCATCGACTACGGCGGCGGAAAGCAAGTCATATTGCTCGAAGAGCTGCGCGGCCTC
Source organism: Rhizobium sp. Leaf262 (assembly GCF_001422245.1). GTDB lineage: Bacteria > Pseudomonadota > Alphaproteobacteria > Rhizobiales > Rhizobiaceae > Agrobacterium. The sequence continues at coordinate 158,375 of NZ_LMMM01000003.1, read as the reverse complement.
TTCCTGATCCATCTCCGCTGCAATGGGATGGTTGGTTTCGTGCATGATCGATTCGACCTTCACTTGCCGCTTGGAGCGCAGCAGCCGGTCGAGATCAAGAGCGCCGACCAGTTTGAATGTCGGGTCAACAACGAAGATTTGCGAGAAGGATTCCGGCAACTCTTCTTCTTCGCGCATGTAGTCGATGGTCTGACCAACGGTCCAGAAGGGCGGCACGGCCACGAACTCCGTCTGCATACGACGACCGGCGGAGCTTTCCGGATAATCCAGCGCGCGCAGCAACCTGACACGCTCGGTAAATGGCATTTGCGCCAGAATGTCTTCGCGGTCTTCGCGGTCGAGGTCTTCGAGAATGTAGACGGCGTCGTCCGAATCCATCTCGCCGATACCGGCGGCGATCTGGTCGTTCGGCATCTGCTCCACGATATCGAGGCGGATGGCTTCATCCACCTCGGTCAGCGCTGTCATGTCGAAGTCGGAGCCCAGCAGCCGCACCATGGCGTGGCGCTGTTCCGGCAGAATGGATTCGAGCAGGTCACCCAGTTCCGATTCGTGCAGCCGGGCTACATTCTGTCGCAGGAACAGCACGTCGCGATCCGCAATCGCAGCGCCGACCATCGCCAGAAAATCAGACCGGATCGAGCCATCTTCGGAATATATATCCGCCATGATCTCGGGCCTTTTGGCATCTTCCGGCGCGGGATTATGGTCGTCGGCTTGCGTCAAGTGGCGCCCCTTTTTCCGGTTGATTGGCCTGCTTCGCGAAAGCGCAGGAGAATGGCTTTTAAAAGTACAATGTCAACAACAGGATAGGACAAAAGAAGTTGCAATTTCCTATCCTTCTCCCGCTTTGCGGAGGGATTTCCATTAACCAGTCGTGAAACAGTCTCGCGGAATTGAATGCCCGGTTGAAGCCACCGTGAAGTTACGAGTTGACATATGGTAGTTATGCGGGAATCTGAGGCAAAGCGCCGCAATACAATCGATCCGGTTGGCACCGGAAACGAGCGGCGTAAAAAGAAAAACAGATCAGAAAGAGACCTATCAAATGGGCAAGATGGATTTCATCGGCAAAGCCTCCTCCGCTGCGGGCGGTTGGGGTGCACTCAAAAGCGTCGGCAAGCGTCTTTTAGAATCGGGCGCACCGATTTCCGGCGCAAGAACCCTGTTGAAAGCCAATCAGCCTGATGGTTTCGATTGCCCCGGCTGCGCATGGGGCGACCCCGAGCACGGCTCCTCCTTCGAGTTCTGCGAAAACGGCGTGAAGGCCGTGGCGTGGGAAGCAACCGAAGCCCGCGTGCCGCCAGACTTTTTTGCAGGCCACACCGTTTCCGAGCTTCGCACATGGTCGGATTACAGCCTGGAAAAGCAGGGTCGCCTTACCGATCCGCTTCGCTATGACCGTGCGACGGATAAATACATGCCCGTCTCATGGGACGATGCCTTCGCCGAAATCGGTGGTGTTCTGAAGAGCCTCGACAGTCCTGACCGTGCCGAGTTCTACACCTCGGGCCGCGCTTCCAATGAAGCAGCCTTCCTCTACCAGTTGATGGTTCGCCTTTACGGCACCAACAATTTCCCCGACTGTTCCAACATGTGCCATGAGGCAAGCGGCGTCGGCCTCAAGGCCTCCGTCGGCGTCGGCAAGGGCACGGTTCTCTTGGAAGACTTCGAGAAGGCAGACGCCATTTTCGTCATCGGCCAGAACCCCGGCACCAACCATCCGCGCATGCTGGGTGACCTGCGCCGTGCGGCCATTCGTGGCGCGCGCATCGCGGTCTTCAACCCAATCCGCGAAAAGGGTCTGGAGCGCTTCACGGACCCGCAGGACAAGATCGAAATGATCACCGGCGGCAACACCAAGATTGCCACCAATTATTATCAGCCACGACAGGGCGGCGACATGGCCGCCGTACGCGGCATGAGCAAGGCCGTCTTCGCGGCTGACGATGCCGCCCGCGCTGCCGGCAAGCCTGCCATCATCGATTACGATTTCCTTGCAGAACATGCCGTGGAATTCGAAGCCTACCGCGCCGCCGTCGAGGCAACGAGCTGGGAAACTATTCTCAATCAGTCCGGCCTGACGCGTGAGCAGATCGAGGAAGCTGCTTCCATCTACATGGCATCCAATGCCGTTATCGCGACATGGGCGATGGGTATTACGCAGCACAAGCATTCCGTCATCACCATCCGTGAGATCACCAACTTCATGCTGCTGCGCGGCAATATCGGGCGTCCCGGCGCTGGCCTCTGCCCGGTGCGTGGTCACTCCAACGTGCAGGGCGACCGCACGGTCGGTATCGACGAAAAGGCCCCGCCTGCCCTGCTCGACGCGCTGGAAAAGGAACTCGGCGTGCCAATGCCGCGTAACCGTGGCCACAACACGGTCGAAGCCATCAGCGCCATGCTGGATGGCAAGGCGCAGGCCTTCATCGCGCTTGGCGGCAACTTCCTGCGCGCCACGCCGGATAGCCCGCTCATCATCAAGGCGTTCGAAAAGCAGAAGCTGACGGTCAACATCGCCACCAAGCTCAACCACTCGCATCTCGTGCCGGGCGAAACATCCTTCATCCTGCCCTGCCTTGGCCGTACTGAAATCGACCGCAACTCGCAGGGCAAGTCGCAGATCGTGACCGTGGAAGATTCCATGAGCATGGTGCACGGCTCGGGCGGTATCAACGAGCCCGCCTCGCCAGAACTGCGCTCTGAGGTCGCCATCATCGCCGGTATCGCAGCCGCGACACTCGGCAATGAGCGCGTTCAGTGGGCAAAGCTCGCCGATGATTACGATCTGATCCGCGATATGATCTCGCGCGTTCTGCCGGGCTTCCATGAATTCAACGAGCGTGTGCGCGTGCCGCGCGGTTTCCACCTGCGCAATGCGGCGGCAGAACGCGAATGGAATACGCCTGCCAAGAAGGCCACCTTCTTCACCGGCCCTCTGCCGGAAAAGACGGACCATCAGGAAGCGCTGTCCAAAGAGGGCATCTTCGTTCTGCAGACCTTCCGCAGCCACGACCAGTACAACACCACCATCTACGGCATGGATGACCGATATCGCGGCGTTTATGGCGAGCGGCAGGTGATTTTCATGAACCCGAAAGACATGGAAAAGCTGGGCGCACATGCCAAGCAGCGCGTCGATGTCATCGGTGAATATGGTGACGGCATCGAGCGCATCGCGGAAAACTTCCGCCTCGTGCCTTACAATATTCCAGAGGGCAGCGTCGGCGGTTACTACCCCGAGCTGAACGTTCTCGTGCCGCTGCACAGCTATGGCGAAGGCAGCTTTACGCCGACATCGAAATCGGTTCTGGTCTCGGTTCGCCTGCGCGCAGAGGCAGAGGCCGCCTGATGAATGACGATCAATCCGCCGCGCGCTTTCTGGCCGTGGTGGAACAGATCAGCCAAACGGCCCCGGTTGCGCTCGACGCCACCGGGGCCGCACTCATTGCAGCGGTGCACCTTGGCATCGGCAATGACAGCCGCAGCCTTTCCAACAGGCTCGGCATTGCCCACGCTCTGGTGCTGCGGGAAATCAACGCACTTTCCGGCCGCATGCTGACCATCGTCAAGCGCGATGCCCGCACGCAACGGACATGGGTGGAACTGACGGATGAGGCAGCGTCTCTCGCGCAATCCGCCTCTGAAACCCTGCTCAAAAGTTCACTCTCACCTACATAGAATAAATGGAACGCCTCTATGCCAATTCGGCCTATCGTGCCCTATCCACATCCGGCACTTGCCTCGCATTGCGAGCCTGTGACCGAGTTCGGTCCTGAACTGGCCCAGCTTGCGACTGATCTGCTGGAAACGATGCGCGCCGCCCCCGGCGTCGGCATCACCGCCGCCCATATCGGCGTGCTGCAACGCATTTTCGTGCTGGAATTGAAACCAGGTGACGTCAGGATTTACGTCAACCCGGAAATTCTGGAAACATCAGGTGAGAGCATGCGCCACGTTGAAGGTAGCGTTTCCATGCCGGGCTTTACCGAAGAGGTAGAGCGCCCATCCAAGGTGACGCTGCGCTTTCAGGATGTCTCTGGCCAGTGGCACGAAGAACAGGCTGAGGGCTTTCATGCCATCTGCATCCAGCATGAGATCGACCAGTTGAACGGCATGTTCTGGCTGAAGCGCCTGTCGAAGCTGAAGCGTGACCGGCTGGTGAAAAAATGGGAAAAGGCGCAGCGCTGATCAATCGACCGAGAGACTGAACGCGGCATCCCCACGCAGCGTGTTGCTGACGGTGCAGATCTCTTCGGCCTGATGAGCGATGGCCTCTCTCGTTTCCGCATCGAAATCGCCGGTGATCTTCAGGCGCATATCGAAATGCGTGATCCGCGCTGGCTCACCCTCGGACTTCTCGCCCGTCACGTGCGCCTCCACGCTTTCGAAACGATCCAACACGCCTAAGCGGCTGGCAGCGATGCGCGCGCTCAGCACCAGACATGCGGCAAGCGAGGAATAGAGCAGGTCGATCGGGTTGAAGCCGGGCTCGGACGCAGCCGTAACGACGGCAAGTGCACCGCCGGTCGGCGTTTCGATTTGCGGATGACCGTTGCGCCCCAATGTCGCGGTGGCACCGGTCTCGCGCTTTTTCACCCTGACTTCGCTCATACCAATGTCCTTAATTTCGAATTCTCAAAAATTACATTTTGCACAATGGAACCAAAAGACAAGCTTGCGCTTTTACTCACGGAACGGTGATCGACCGTTACAGATTTATAAAATAGGAGCTGGGACATATGGCTACAGGCGCACTCGTTAGTATTCTGATCACATTTCTGGTCATCGTACTCATTCTTTGGCTGATCAACCGCTTGCCCGTCGCTGGCAGCGCAAAGCAGATTGCTCAGGTCATCGTTATCATCATCGGTATTATTTCGCTGCTGAAGTATCTCGCAGTCTTTTAATTAATCCGACATAGACATCAAAACGCCCGACCCGGTTTCAAATCGAGGTCGGGCTTTTTGTTTATGGATCAGGCCGGGAAATATCTGACATAGGCAAATTCGACCCCATCCGGTGACCAGTTGGGCGAATTCATCGTCCCCTGCCCGCCGAACAAGTCGAACAGCGTTTCCACATTGCCGCCATCCGCGTCCATCATGCGCACGCGCACATTCAGATCGCGCGGATGATCGAAGACATCGGCGTCATAGGAAACGAAAACCACCTTGTCACCCCCAGGTGACGGATGCGGAAACCAGTCGCCATACTTGCTATCAGTCACGCGCTCGACACCAGAGCCATCCACCCGCACCCGCCAGATCTGCATCTGCCCGGTCCGGCTGGAATTGAAATAAATCCACTGCCCATCCGCCGAATAATCCGGCCCATCATTGCGCCCCTCGCCATGGGTCAGCCGCGTTTCGGTCGCCGTCTCCACATCCATGGAATAGATATCGAAAACCTGATCGCGAATACCGCAATAGGCGAAGCTTTTTCCATCGGGAGACCAGCCATGCCAGTAAGACGGCAGGTTATGCGTCATCAGCCTCGGCGCACCACCGGCAGACGGCAGAAGATAAATCGTGCTTTTGCCAAACTCCACCTTGTCGGAAATCGCGTAGAGCGAACCATCCGGCGAAATGCCATGGTCGTTGTTGCACTCGCTGGCAAAGCCGGTATCGACCTTCGCGACCGATGCCTCACCACCCAGTGACAGGCGGTACAACAAGCCTTCGCTATTCAGCAAAAGATACGAACCATCCGGCGACCAGTTGGGCGCTTCGAACAGTTCCGTTGTCTGCCATACTACCCGGTTCTCCCGGGTGCGAATGTTGAAGATTTCAACGGAACTGCGCATCTTGTCTGCCAAATTACCGATCCCTGAAGCGGTTGGTGATCGGATAGCGCCGGTCGCGGCCGAAATTCTTCTTGGTGATCTTCACGCCCGGCGCCGATTGGCGGCGCTTGTATTCGGCGAGATAGAGAAGATGTTCGATGCGGTGTACGGTCGCTATATCGTGGCCGCGCGCGACGATGTCTTCCACCGACATTTCCAGCTCCACGAGGCATTCCAGAATATCGTCCAGATTGGGGTATGGCGGCAGCGAATCCTGGTCGGTCTGGTTGGGGCGTAGTTCTGCGGATGGCGCTTTGGAAATGATGTTGGCGGGGATGACTTCGCCGGAAGGGCCGAGCGCCGTTGGCGGCACATGGCCGTTGCGCCATTTGGAGATGGCGTAGACCTGCATTTTGTATAGGTCCTTAATCGGGTTGAAGCCGCCATTCATGTCGCCATAGAGCGTGGCGTACCCGACAGACATTTCCGACTTGTTGCCTGTTGTGACAACCATGGAGCCGAACTTGTTGGAGATGGCCATGAGAATGGTGCCGCGTGCACGGCTTTGCAGGTTTTCTTCGGTAATGCCCTCTTCGGTGCCTTCGAAAAGCTCGGTCAGCGCTGTCAGGAAGCCATCCACCGGCTCGGCGATCGGCACGATGTCGTAGCGGCAGCCGAGCGCCCTGGCGCAGTCCGCCGCATCCTTCAGCGATTCCTCCGACGTGTAGCGATAGGGCAGCATGATGCAGCGCACCCGCTCCTCGCCCAGCGCATCCACCGCAATGGCGGCGCAGATGGCCGAATCGATGCCGCCGGAAAGGCCCAGCACCACGCTCTTGAAACCGTTCTTGTTCACATAATCTCGGAAGCCCAGCATGCAGGCGCGGTAATCCGCTTCCTCACCCTCGGGGATTTGCGAGAATGGGCCTTCGCTGCAATGCCAACCCTTGTCCGCACGCTTCCAGTCCGTGACCGACAGCGTCGACTCAAACTGGCTCATCTGGAAGGCCAGTGTCTTGTCCGCATTGAAGGCGAAGCTTGCGCCGTCGAACACAAGTTCGTCCTGACCGCCGACCTGATTGGCGAAGACCAGCGGCAGGCCGCTTTCGATGACTTGCCGCAAGGCCACCTGATGGCGCACATCCACCTTGCCGCGATAATAGGGCGAACCATTCGGCACGAGCAGTATTTCAGCACCGCTTTCGGCTAAGGTTTCGCAGACGCCGAGGTCGTTCCAGATTTCCTCGCAGATCGGAATGCCGATGCGAACACCACGGAAATTATAGGGGCCGGAAATCGAGCCTTCTGAAAACACGCGCTTCTCATCGAACTCGCCGTAATTCGGCAAATCCACCTTGTCACGCAGCGCGACGATCTTGCCGCCATCCAGCAGCGCGACGGAATTGTGCCGTCCCGTTTCGCCCTGACGCGGAAACCCGATGATGACACCGGGACCACCATCCGCCGTTTCCGCCGCCAGTTCCTCAACTGCCCTCAGGCAGGCCGTCAGGAAAGAGGGCTTCAAAACCAGATCTTCCGGCGGATATCCGGAGATGAAAAGCTCTGTTAGAAGCAGCAGATCCGCACCTTGCGATGCGGCGTCCGAGCGTGCTTCACGCGCCTTGGCAAGGTTGCCCTCGACGTCGCCAACAGTGGGATTGAACTGCCCGACGGCAATTCGAAGAATATTCGGATTGGTGTGTATCTGGGTCATAACATCTATCTAGCGTGGTCATGCTTGCGGTGCAACGCAGGCTATTAAAGTCGCTCAAAAAATTGCCGTCCGAATGACACTATGCTCTTCACGCAAAGGTTATGCTCGACGCCTGTGGATTTTGCATGGTTCATATCGCATTCACCCGACTTATGTGACAGTTACATGACACCTTCATGACGCCCGATTCACCGTGCGCGTCACGCATTGCCGGAGTTAAAATATTGAGGAATTCGGGGCCCAAAACATCGGTCGCGGAAAGGATGAAGCTCGTCCTTTCGAATCGTTCTACGCGCAATCTTTCCCACATCGCGATCGATTTCATACCATTGGTTAATCTCGCTCTTTCAGCGCTTTTGCTGGTGGTGTGCGTGGAGTGGATCGCACGCGGCTCGTTGCATGATCTCGGTACCTTTCTCACCTCGCCGGTCCGCCCGGGCATTACCACGCTTTTCGCAATAGTTTTGTCACTGCTTGCGCTGGATGCCGTCTTTGGCAGGCAGTATCAGTCGCTGCTGATTGCGACGCCTGTTCTGTTGATCACGGCATTCATGTCGCATCAAAAGCAGCTCTATCTTTCAGACCCTCTTTATCCATCTGACCTGCTGTTCGGACGCCAGATTCTCCAGCTCATGCCGGCCATGCTCAAAGCCCAGCCTTGGACAGCGTTGGCGGTCGCTCTGGGGCTGTCTGCAGCTGCAGCGTCTGCGGTGTTCCTATGGCGGTTCGTTCGACGACATAGCCCGGTGTTGACGCCAAAATCCCGTATCCTGCGTCTTGCACTTGCAGCGCCGCTGCTGACCGGTCTCGGGTCGCTTATGGAATATTCCCACCACTCTTGGCTTCGAGACCGGCTCAACATCATTCCGATGATGTGGGATCAGAAGGAGAATTATCGCCATAACGGTTTCCTGATGGCTTTCGCCTTCAACATACCCATGGCCAATGTCTCCGCGCCTGAAGGGTACAGCGAAAACACTATCGCGGACATCGTATCGGACCGCTCTGCCTTCACGGTAAACCACTCGACGTTCCCGGATGTCGTGATGATCATGAGCGAGTCTCTTTGGGACCCGACGCGACTTTCGAGCGTGCAGTTTTCCCGCGATCCAATGCCGAATATTCGCAGCCGACAATCGGGCCATGTCTTTTCGCCGGAGTTCGGTGGCATGACCGCCAATGTCGAATTCGAGGCGCTGACGGGTTTCTCAAACGCCTTCCTGCCCTATGGCAGCATTCCTTATCAGCAATATATTCGCCAGCCAGTGCCATCACTGGCGACATTCTTCCGCGCGGAAGGCTATGCTGCCATCGCCATCCATCCGTTTCAGGACTGGTTCTGGAATAGACGCGAGGTCTATAAATCATTCGGCTTTGAGGAGTTCCGCTCGGAAGAAACCCTGCCAGCGATGGAAAAACGCGGCATGTTCGCATCCGACGCCGCGCTGACATCGGAAATCATGCAGGCGCTAGATGCGGCAAAGAAGCCGACTTTTCTCTTTGCCGTCACCCTGCAGGGTCATGGGCCCTATGAGCCCAATCGCTACGACCAAAACACGGTCGATCTCAGCGGACCGTTATCCGAAAATGCTGCTCAAGCGCTTTCCACCTATGCGCAAGGCGTTTCGGAGGCCGATGACAATTTTGCGCGGTTGATCGAGTGGGCGAAGAACCGCCAGCGCGATACGGTTATCGTTCTGTTCGGCGATCATTTGCCGCCACTTGGTCATGTCTACGTCGAAAGCGGCCACATGCCCGGTATGGTGGCGACGCGACGTGCACCTCTCGACACAATGAAGAAAGAGCACGAAACGCCGCTCGTGCTCTGGTCATCCAAGACCGGACTGCATAACAGGATCGGAACCATCAGCCCGGCCCTCCTGCCCTACCATGTTCTCAAAACCGCAGGCTTCGGCGATCCGTTCTACACCGGTATCCTCGGTAACGTTCAGGCGTCCTATTCCGTTGTCGACCGGCACATGCTGGTGGAAAAGAATGGCTCGGCAGTCCCGGACTGGGCAACGGCTCCCCTCGCCATTCCCACCGTCATCAACGAATATCGCCAGCTTCAGTTCGATATGATGTTCGGCAGGCAATTCGGCAGGGAAAGGTTTTTCCCTGGCTTTTCATGGGTGAACGCAGACCAGCCTTCGACGTGATAACGGATTTCGTCGCCCTGCCGAATTCATTTGAATTCGGCAGTTACACGCGATTATCTCATGCGGCGATTCCGCGTCCTCTGGAGGCCAATGATGTCTGCCATTCCTGATTATATCCTCTCCCATTTCAAGCGGTCATCCAAAACGATCGGAGAAGCCGAGAGGCGTATTCTGGAAGTTGCGCATCAAAGAAAACTCATTTCCACAGATACGAATGCGGCTTTCTCGAAAGGCTCATCCTTTGGCGAGCGGTTGGCAGACAGTATTGCCCGCGTCGGCGGTTCCTGGGGCTTCATCATCAGCTTTATGGTCTTCCTTGCCGTATGGGCAGTCATCAACACTGTGGTGCTGGCGTCGGAAGCGTTCGATCCCTACCCCTTCGTCTTTCTCAACCTCATTCTTTCCATGCTTGCCGCCATTCAGGCGCCCATCATCATGATGTCGCAAAACCGCCAGGCCACGCGCGATCGCTTCGAGGCCGAGAAGGACTACGAGGTCAATCTGAAATCAGAACTTGAGGTGTTGTCGCTGCACGAAAAGATCGACAGCAAAGTGCTGGCCGAACTGGCGGCGCTGCGTGAAGACATTGCGAAACTGCATCGCCGTGTGGCTGGCGAAGGCAAGGATTGAGATTTGCCCGCCAGAAGCTGATAAACATCAGCTTTTTCCGGCTTTCTTTCGATTGGTTACGAATCCGTCAGATTCTTCCGCTACAGATTGACGCGGGCATTTGTTGCATTGCACTCTTGGTGCAGCGACGCGGGAATCACTTCCGCATCAGAATGGCATCACGCTTTTCTAAGCAGCGACGCCTACGCGCTGGAGCCAGATCTCCGGCTATTGCAATTCTGTCTCGAAGGCATTTTTCATGAACGAGTACGATCTTGTTGTTGTCGGTAGCGGTCCCGCTGGTAGACGCGCTGCCATCCAGGCCGCAAAGCTGGATAAAAAAGTCCTCGTTATCGAAAAAGGTAGCCGGGTTGGCGGCGTCTCCGTTCACACAGGAACCATCCCCTCCAAGACAATGCGCGAGACGGCCCTCAATTTGTCGGGTTGGCGCGAGCGTGGCTTTTACGGTCGTTCCTATCGCGTCAAACAGGAGATCAGCGCCGACGATTTGCGCAGACGCCTGTTGATCACGCTCGACCATGAGGTCGAAGTGCTGGAACACCAGTTTGCGCGTAACCGCGTCACCCACATTCGTGGCAAGGCGACCTTTCTGACATCGGATACGATGGAAATTGACAAGGACGATGGAGAGGTCGTCGTCGTCAGGGGCAAGAGCATTCTGCTTGCAGTTGGCACACGCCCGTTCCGCCCTGACTACATGCCTTTCAATGGCACAACGGTCATCGACAGCGACGAATTGCTTGAACTGAAAAAACTGCCTCGCTCCATGGTCGTCATCGGTGCGGGCGTCATCGGCATCGAATACGCCACGATCTTCAGCGCTCTCGATACCGCCGTCACCCTGATCGATCCCAAGCCTACGATGCTGGATTTCATCGACAAGGAAATCGTCGAGGACTTCACCTACCAGCTGCGCGATCGCAACATGAAACTTCTGCTCGGGCAAAAGGCCGACAAGGTGGAGCATACGCCGGAAGGCAAGGTTATGCTGACACTGGACAGCGGGCGCACGCTGACGACAGAAATGGTGCTGTTCGCCGCCGGCCGCATGGGCGCAACCGACACGCTCAATCTTGCCGCGGCAGGACTGACGGCAGACAGCCGCGGTCGTCTTTCGGTCAACCCTGAAACATTCGAAACATCCGTTCCGGGCATCTTTGCGGCTGGCGATGTGATCGGTTTTCCTAGCCTCGCATCGACATCCATGGAACAGGGCCGGATCGCCGCACGCGTCGCCGTGGGTGCCATCGGCATGGAACCCCAAAAATACTTCCCCTACGGCATCTACGCCGTACCTGAGATCTCCACATGCGGACTGACGGAAGAGGAAATGAAGGAACGCGGCATCGCTTACGAATGCGGTATCGCCCGTTTCCGCGAAACCTCAAGAGGCCACATCATGGGGCTCGATACCGGCCTTTTGAAGCTGATCTTTTCCTTGAAAACACGTCGTCTGCTTGGCGTTCATATTGTTGGTGAGGGCGCGACCGAGCTTGTCCATATCGGCCAGGCGGTTCTCAACCTCAAGGGAACGGTCGAGTATTTCGTCGAAAACACCTTCAACTATCCGACGTTGGCCGAGGCCTACAAGATCGCCGGTCTTGATGCCTGGAACCGCATGGGCGACATCAAGAAAGACAAAGGCGCCGTCTGATCGAAATCCTCGAACGCCCTACCAGCGAATATTGTAGCGGGCGTTCACCGATGGACGGAAGCGGTCTTCGTATCCTTGATTCAGCTTGCCGGTGACGGTGAAGTTGTCGCCAAACTTCTGCTCCACGGCGACGCTCGATGTAAATTCATCGAACGTCTCGCGGCTGGCACCGGTCAGAACGAAGGCGGTGCCAGTCGCCGAACGCGTCAACCGAAGCGATTGCGAGACATCCAGCCCGCTCCACTGCTGGGCGGTACCATCATAGCGAACCGTCATGTTGCGGTTGGATTCCACGTCGAAGTCAGGCGTGGCAATGCGCTTTTGCGATGTCGTCATGGTCCATGCGCTGGAGCCGGTCAGTGCATTCATCAGCACGGCAATATCACCCGCAACCCTCGCACCCGGAAGGTTGGAGGAGAGCAGTGTGACATTTCCCCAGAATTTCACCGGCGTATCAACAAGCGCCCCGCCTTCCGAGCCGACCATGCCCATCTCCAGACCGGCACGGATCGGCGTTTCGGTCGGCAACTTCGCACCGATCCGGGCGGAATAGGACTGGTCGGAATTTTTCGCGGGAGACCAGATCAGCCCCTTTTCCTGCGCATGCGCAGATACCGATGACAAGCCAATGGCGACGGCGGCGATGATGACGCCGTGACGTTTTCCTAACACCATCTCTGTTCCTCAAGCTTTGAACACGCACCATCTCTTGGGAGGCAGACGGCGTATGTTCCAGCAACTGGCGAGCGGCCAAGCTTAGCCTAAAATCGCTGTCGAGTTTGCAGATCACGCAACGATGGCGTCATGGCCATCTCTGTGGGCATCATCATGCCGGCACAGGCGCGTCGAAAATCATCCGGCGCAAAGATGCTATCGCTAGCGCCAAACGGAGAGTTGAAACTGAGGGCTTAAAGCCGGGCCGCACATGTTGCGCGACGGATTTGCCGTGCATCCGCACCTGCAAATCAATGAGGAGATTCTGCCAGATGAATGGAAGATGAACAAGAGCAGATGCAGCAAAAAATCATTGTGCGCTGCATTGTGATCGAAACGTCACTGCCAGCCTCGGCTATCACGTCGGACAGGCCGGAAAAGCAAAAGGCCGCAGCTTGCGCCACGGCCTTTCAAAATATCTTGCGAAAGAAGCTTATTCAGCGTCGCCTTCGGCGGCCTTCTTCTTGGCTGGAGCCTTCTTCTTAGGAGCGGCTTCTTCACCTTCAGCAGCGTCAGCCTTGGCTGCAGCCTTCTTCTTGGCAGGCTTCTTTGCAGCCTTTTCGCCTTCTTCGGCGTCGTCAGCCAGAAGCTCTTCCTTGGAAACGGTCTTGTCCGTTACCGAGATTTCGGTAAGCAGCTTGTCAATGACCTTTTCTTCGAAGATCGGAGCGCGGAGCGAAGCGGAAGCGCCGGGCGTATTGCGGAAGAAATCGAGGATTTCCTTCTGCTGGCCTGGGAACTGCTGCAACTGAGCAAACAGCGCGCGCTGCATTTCTTCTTCCGTGACTTCTACGCCAGCCTTCTCGCCGATTTCGGAAAGAACGAGGCCCAGACGAACGCGACGTTCAGCAAGCTTGCGATATTCTTCGCGGGCTTCTTCTTCGGTCGTGTCTTCGTCAGCGAAAGTCTTGCCGGACTGTGCGAGATCGGTGTTGATCTGACGCCAGATGTTTTCGAACTCGGCATCGACCAGACCAACAGGTGTTTCGAACTGGTAGACTTCGTCAAGCTGGTCGAGGATCTGACGCTTGACCTTTTGACGGGTCAGATTGTTGTACTGGCTCTCGATCTGGCCGCGAACGATTTCCTTGAGCTTTTCAGCGGACTCGAGGCCCAGCTTGGTTGCCAGTTCATCGTTGATTTCAACGTCGGCAGCAGATGCGACTTCCTTGACGGTGATGTCGAACACGGCTTCCTTGCCAGCAAGTTCTGCAGCCGGATATTCCGTTGGGAACGTCACGGTGATGGCCTTTTCATCGCCAGCCTTGACGCCGACGAGCTGGTCTTCGAAGCCAGGAATGAAGCGGCCCGAACCGATCACCAGTTCTGCATCTTCAGCAGCGCCGCCATCAAAGGCAACGCCATCGACGTTGCCGAGGTAGTTCATGGTGACGCGGTCGCCTTCAGCGGCCTTGCCCTTCTTGGTTTCGTAAGTACGTGCGCTCTCGGCGATCTTGAGGATCTGCTCGTTGATTTCGTCTTCGGTGACTTCAACGACTTCGCGCGTAACCTTGATGCCTTCGTTCGACTTCAACTCGATCGCAGGAATGATTTCGTAAGCAAGGTTGAATTCGAAATCAGCTTCCGCTGCGAGGATCTTGTCTGCTTCGTCCTGATCTTCTGTCATGGAAATGGAAGGCTGCGTTGCAGACTTCTCGCCACGGCCGGAAATGATCTCGGATGGCTTGTCACGAACGAGTTCGTTGACGAGATCAGCCATGATGGACTTGCCGTACATCTTCTTCAGGTGCGCGAGCGGCACCTTGCCAGGACGGAAACCGTTGATGCGAACCTTGTCCTTGGCGTCCACCAGGCGCTCGTCAAGGCGAGACTTCATATCGGCGGCCGGAATAACGACCTTGATTTCGCGCTTCAGCCCTTCAGCGAGCGTTTCGATAACCTGCATTTTCATACCTTCACATCATGGCGGCGGTGCTCAGACAGCCGTTGGTTTACTTTCGAGCACAGCGCCGGAATCGAAATTCCCCGGCCGTGGCTATATAACGTGCATGCACAAGCATTTTGCCGAGCAAAAACTGCGCTTGAGCCAAGGAAGCAGCAAGGGAAATCCCTGACATATCTTCCCGGCGATTCATGTGGTGCGGGTAGAGGGACTCGAACCCCCACAACTCTCGTCGCCAGAACCTAAATCTGGTGCGTCTACCAATTCCGCCATACCCGCGCTCTTGAATCCTGCATAAACAACATCTGGCACATGAGGCCTTCCGGAGCGCGCGTCTCTATATCACCCGTTTTCAGGAGCGCAAAGGAAAAATGACGGTTTTACGTCGGTATTTGCGGCTTCGTTTGTCCATTTACAGCGATTTTCACCCCCTCGATGGCGCTCGCGACGCCGCAAGGTATATTGCACAGCGCCCTGCCCGACTCGCTCTTCACAGCTCTGGAATTATCTGCGAACACACGAAATAACGTTTGCCGATGCCTCCAAAGCAATCCTGAGACGAGTTACGCGCCGATTTGCTCCTCAAATGCCGCCAAATTATGCATTTGTTAAGGAACGAACACCGATTCCAGGCGTTGCAATGCGCCAGGCGCATAGGTGGCATACTCCATTGTCTGTTTTTGTTTCGCCTAAACCGATTATATTCGGGATCAGGAAATGAGTTCGGCGCTGACCCAAGCGGCGCCCAAAGACGAAACGAAGGATATGACCATGAACATCACCCGCTCGCTGAACAACTGGCGCAAGTATCGTCAGACTGTAACTGAACTTGGCCGCATGAGCGACCGCGAACTCAGCGATCTCGGCATCGGCCGCAGCGACATCCGTCGCGTAGCACGCACTGCCGTCGGCATCTAATAAGTCTCTAACTTCGGCGCTACGCTGTGCCGAGTTAGTGCTTGCAAAAAAGGCCTTGAGCTTACGCTCCGGGCCTTTTTCTTTGTCTGCGTACTGGCTGCTCACGCCAAGCTGTGCCACGCTTTGCGAACGCACAAAAAATACGCAACATGTCGCCAAAGATGCAAATTTAGCCGACGCAGTGCACAAATGCATGGCAGTCGCCTAATATCTGCACTGCACATTCTCGATCCGCATATGTATATACACATCAACAGCAGAGAGCGCAGTCAGTCTCGCCTCAGCGGATGAAATTCGAAACATAAACTTAGATCGAGGAAACCACCATGAACCCTATTCGTATCGCAAAAAACTGGATCAGCTACCGCCGCACTGTTAACGAACTCGGCAACCTGTCCAACCAGGCTCTGAGCGACATCGGCCTGACACGCTACGACATCCGTAACGTTGCATCCCGTTCGTTCCGCTAATCAGCGTAAAAGACTATCTGCGAAACGACCTCCCACGCACGCAGATCGGTCGAGCGACAGGTAACAAAACGGCGCCTCTGGCGCCGTTTTTGATTCCAGAGTTTTTTCGCGCAGTAAATTGAATTGCGCAATTGGCTGACGACGCGGATGCCATAAACCGCATCTCTCAAGAACCACCAGCGGCCCCATCAACACCATACTTGACAAACACGACAAAATAAGAGAACATAAAGTGAACAAATGGAGTTGCAGCATGACGGCAGCAGATAAAACCATTGAACACGCTATGTCTCTCGTAGCCCAGTCCCGCGGACTTCGTGAACGCGCGCTTGAGCGCAGACGCGAGCTTCAACGGCGTGCCGAGCAGGTGACGACCAAACCTCTTTACATATTGAAGAAGAACGGTGGCAGGCAGCTTTCGCTGCGGCTCGACAGCTAAAGGCCAGCTCCTTTTTCGGGGACGCTCTCGGGTGTCGGTCTTTTTGAGAAACGTCGGTCTTGATACAAAAAATCCCGTGCCGGAGATATCCGCACGGGATTTTTCGAGACAAGATGTTTCATGGTTTACTGCATACGCTGAAGTGCTGTCTGCGGAGATGCGACTGCCGTTTCAGTGTTACCAGGCAAACGGTCCGTCTTTTTTAATACCATGACTGGTTTTTGTGCGGGTTCGGTTGGTGGCGTAATGCTGGCAGTCTTGAATTCCCGATCGACCGGGATCGAGGCGTTGATATTTTTGTTGAGCATGCAATCGGCCATGGCGGCGGAAGCGGAAAAGCCTATCATGGCTGCAATGATGAGAACTGGCTTCATGTCATTCTCCCTTCTTGTTATATTAGCAATATATACTTTTCTGCTGATGTCTTGGAATCACACCTTCGTGGTATCCGGATTTGAAATCCGGATTAACTCTTTCCAAGTTGGAAATTATTCTTCAGCGAGCGGCGAAAGATCATTGCAACATAAGTCCCTCTCAATGGGATTATGAGAGGCTTGTATGTAGAGGCGGAAGTATTGTTGGCCGCCTGCAGGATACGTCGAGTATTCGAACTATTTTGCAACTTCATGTTACATCTCCTTCGCCGAGATAAACGGAAGTCGCAGGCTTTGGTTCCTGCGCCAGCAAGCAAAGGTTAACAAATTGCATCAAGGAATGGCGTTATGCACTCACGAATTCGTGATCGCTCAATGTGAGACTTTTCCGGTTTCCGGCTAAGTCTCAGATTTCGAACGTGCCAGTGGCAATCCGGACGGCGTGACCGCCGATTCTGGCTCGGAAAACTTCGTTTTCCTTAACGTCCATATTGAGATGTATGTGTGAGGGGCGTCCCATTTCGACACCCTGCTCTATGAGGAGAGGATGATGCCCATCGGTCAAACCGTCGAAGTGATGGATCGCGCCAGAAAAAGCGGCGACGGCTGCGCCTGTTGCGGGATCTTCAGGGATACCCATATCGGGTGAGAACATGCGTGCGTGGAATTTCGCCGCGTGATTGACGCCTCCACGACAATAAAGATAGGCGGATGTCAACCGACCCTCGACCATCGGCGCGTTTCGCAACCAGAGACCGGCGTCGAAGTCCACCTCTTCCATAGCGGAGAGATTCTGTATCGGTATCATCACGAACGGAACACCTGCAGTCCATATAGACGGCACGTGATTTTCAAATCCAATCTGCGCTTCGGCGAGCCCAAGGGCATCGGCCAGCTGACCGCTGTCCAGCGGCAATTGTGCCTGTGATGATTTGCGTGGCAAGTCGAACTCGGCAAAGCTCGCCTCCCCGTTCCTCACGCGAATCGCACATCGAACCGGCCCGACTTTCTCTTCCAGCACCGCCACCATGTCGGCGTCCCCTTCGCCATGGCTTCGCTCGGCAATGGCGATAGCAGCGCCTACGGTCGGGTGCCCGGCAAATGGCAGTTCCAAGGCCGGCGTAAAAATCCGCAACGACGCGGCATAGGCTGGATTTGAAGACTTGGTGACGAAGACCGTTTCGGAGAGGTTCATTTCACGAGCGATTGCCTGCATGGTGACATCGTCGAGATCATCTGCGTCGAACATGACCGCCAGTGGATTTCCGGCCAGCTTCTGCCGTGTGAAGACATCGTAGATGCTGTACCCTATCGCCACATTCCACTCCCTGGTCAGCTGCCATTGTCCGCAAACTGCCTGACCTATCATGCCTCCGCAACCCTGTTTATTCAGAAGCCCTCAAGAAGCTGTGGACTTGGCCGTTGCATTTTTAAAGAGCTTGTCCTGACTGCAGGTCTTCATGTACCAAAGGCCATCAACAGGGGTGACGGCATGTCGCGTTCAACTGAGAGTCTGTGTTTCGTAGCCTCGACCACCGACAACGCGCAAAGCGCGCGCGACGAACTGATCTCCCACTACGGCAATGCCGCCTTTGATGAGGCGGACGTTATCGTGGTGCTGGGCGGTGATGGTTTCATGCTTCAGGTTCTCAATGAGACCATGAATTCGGGCAAGCGGGTCTATGGCATGAACCGCGGCTCCATCGGCTTTTTGATGAATGACTACCGCGTCAGAGACCTGCGGGAGCGGATTGCGGTTGCCACGGGTAACGACTTTCACCCCTTGCGAATGACGACCGTCGATGCCGACGGCCACGAATTCTCCGCTCTTGCCATGAACGAGGTCAGCCTTTTCCGCCAGTCGCACCAGGCCGCGAAGTTGCGTGTGGACGTGGACGGCAAGACGCGGCTGGAAGAACTCATCTGCGATGGCATGATGGTGGCGACGCCTGCGGGTTCGACAGCCTACAATTTTTCGGCACACGGCCCTATTCTGCCGCTGGAATCACCGCTTCTGGCGCTGACGCCGGTCAGCGCTTTTCGACCCCGCCGCTGGCGTGGCGCTCTGTTGCCGAACAAGGTCACGGTCGACGTCCACGTTCTCGAAAGTGAAAAACGCCCCGTCAATGCCGTTGCGGACCACACCGAGGTCAAGTCGGTGCAAACCGTGCGTATTGCACAATCTCAGGACAGAACCGCAAAAATCCTGTCCGATCCGGACCGATCCTGGTCGGACAGGGTGCTTGCAGAACAGTTTACGAATTGATGAAAACGACGATGATGATGAAAACCCTCCTCGCCGCTGTATTTCTCGCCGCCAGTGTCTGCACAACGCAGGCTCAGGCCATTGCGCCGTCAACGACAGCAGGCATCGACGCCCTGCCCGTTTCCACGATCTTTGTGACCAGCAGCGGAATGTGGGAGCAGACCGTCGATGACGCGGCGGAAGCCGCGGGCGGACAAAAACCAGCGGGAGAACCCACGCGAGGTTATTACAAAGTCATTGCCCTCCGCCAAGCCGATGGCACCGCTAAAATTTATCTCCAGCAAATCGCTTACACCGCGAACGGCCCGAGCCTCATCGAAACGATCGAGCTTGAGGAATTCACCCAGATGAAGTGCTATGTCACGGATATCCGACCGGAAAGCTCAACCGGCGCATCCGATACGCCGGGGCTTTTCGTCACGGTTCACCTCAAGACAAACCCGACCCAGAAGGACGCCGACGCGTGGACCGTGCTGATCGACGAGTTGGGTGACATGAAGATCGAAAAGGCCTCCAACTGAGGCACGGTCACAGACCGATGTCATCAGGTCCATCGAGCACCGCACCGAAATGGTGCCGCCACAGTTTAGCTCCCAAAGCGCCACTGCGGTCGAGGCTGGACCCGACGGTCAGCCAAGGAAGAAGCGTCGGGTGCAATCCGGCATCGAAAAAGCTGAACCCTGCGGCCAGAACGCAGGTATCGGCCTGAATACCGCAAACCAGAACACGGTCCAGGTTGAGCGATAAGAGATAGTCCACCGCTTCCTTCGGCGGCGAATAACCATGTTTGATGAAGACGCGATCAGCAGAGACGAGTGAATCGTCCGATTTTCCCGGCGTCCAACCCAACTGGCTTGCA
Source organism: Rhizobium sp. Leaf262 (assembly GCF_001422245.1). Classification (GTDB taxonomy): domain Bacteria; phylum Pseudomonadota; class Alphaproteobacteria; order Rhizobiales; family Rhizobiaceae; genus Agrobacterium. The sequence goes on along the minus strand of NZ_LMMM01000003.1, from coordinate 138,487 downwards.
AATGGTGTGATGGTTTCATCGTGCCGCTCGACGCTGGCGACTCTCGGCAGCCGCTTCGTCAAGGCAGCAATGCCACTGACGAGTTCGGGAGGCGGATCGAAGCTTGGCTGAACATCGACGATATAAAGAACCTGCTTCACCCGCATCTCTCCTACTGAAAAGCCTCCCGCAGACGATCTGCGAGAGGCCAGTGATGATAACCGAATGCGCAGTGGCGATCAGTCGATGTCGGCGACCTCGACATCCGCACCACCGCTGATGCGATGCGCAAGGGCTGCTTCCATGAACTCGTTCAGATCGCCATCGAGAACGTTGCTGGGCGCTGTGCTTTCCACACCCGTGCGCAGGTCCTTGACCAGCTGATAGGGCTGGAGAACGTAAGAACGAATCTGGTGGCCCCAGCCGATATCGGTCTTGGAGGCTGCCTGCGCATTCGCAGCTGCTTCCCGCTTCATCAACTCGGCTTCGTAGAGGCGCGAACGCAGCATTTCCCACGCCTTGGCGCGGTTCTTGTGCTGCGAGCGTTCCTGCTGGCAGGCCACGGCGATGCCTGTGGGAATATGCGTGATACGCACGGCCGAGTCGGTCGTGTTGACGTGCTGTCCACCCGCGCCCGACGAACGATAGGTATCGATACGGCAGTCGCTTTCGTTGATGTCGATCTGGATCGAGTCATCAACCACAGGGTAAACCCAAATGGAGGAAAACGACGTATGACGGCGCGCATTGCTGTCATATGGAGAAATACGAACGAGGCGGTGAACGCCCGATTCCGTCTTCATCCAACCGAAAGCATTGTGGCCCTTGACGAGAATCGTCGCAGATTTGATGCCCGCTTCTTCGCCTTCATGCACTTCCAGAACTTCGACCTTGTAACCCTGGCGCTCGGCCCAGCGGGTATACATGCGCAGCAGAATGTTGGCCCAGTCCTGACTTTCCGTGCCACCGGCGCCGGAATGGACTTCGACATAGGTGTCGTTGCTGTCGGCTTCACCTGACAGCATTGCTTCCACCTGACGGCGATTGGCTTCGCTGCGCAACGCCTTCAGCGCGTCTTCGGCTTCCTTGATGATATCCGCATCGTCTTCGGCCTCACCCATTTCGATCAGTTCGACATTGTCGTTGACCTGCTGTTCGAGAGCCTTGACGCCATTGATCGATTCATCCAGCTGCTGGCGTTCACGCATCAGCTTCTGAGCTTCGGTGGCATCGTTCCAGAGGTTTGGATCCTCTGCCTTGTTGTTCAACCAGTCCAGTCGTCTTATCGCCTGGTCCCAGTCAAAGATGCCTCCTCAGCAGGCTTATGGCCTGCTTGATTTCGTCGACTACATTCACGATTTCATTGCGCATTTCGCAGATTCTTCGCCTTCTTTGAAAACTGGTCGTGTGAATAAATGCGAGGGGCGCGGATGTAAAGCCCGCGCCCCTCGCCTATCCGTGATTTGAAGTCAGTAAAGTCCGCCACCGCCACCGGTAATGGCCTGCTGGGCCTGGGGCGAAGCGCGCAGAATATCTTCCTGCGACATGGCGCCATCCATACCGATCACGTTGAAGCTGCTGGCCGGGCCTGTGCCGGGCTTGAATGCTTCCATGATCGTATCCGGCTCGCCTTCATTCGCTGCCATACCGGTCTTGCGGTTGACGGCAATGAACTGCATGCCGTTGGGCACGATGAACTTGCTTGGCTCCAGATGCTTGGCCGCCAGCGAAATGAACTCACCGAAAATCGGTGCAGCCAGAGAGCCACCGGTGCCGCCACGGCCGAGTGGTGCCGGGCTGTCGAAACCGATGTAGAGACCAGCGACCAGATCAGGCGTATAACCTACAAACCAAGCATCTTTTTCGTCGTTTGTCGTGCCGGTCTTACCTGCAACCGGAAGATCAACCTTGATCTTGCCTGCCGCTGTACCGCGCTGAACCACGCCTTCCAGCATCGATGTCGTCTGGTAAGCGGTCATCGGATCGAGAACCTGCTCGCGATTATCAACGATCGTCGGCTCTTCCTGACCCTGCCAGTTGACAGCATTACAGCCTTCGCAGCCGCGCTCTTCGTGCCGGAAAATCGTCTTGCCGTAACGGTCCTGAATGCGGTCGATTACGGTTGGCTTGATCTGCTTGCCACCATTGGCAATGACAGAATAAGCGGAAACCATGCGCATGACAGTCGTTTCACCGGAACCGAGAGACATTGCGAGCAGCGGTGGCATCTTGTCGTAAATACCAAAGCGTTCCGCATATTCGGCGACGAGGTTCATGCCCATATCCTGCGCAAGACGCACGGTCATCAGGTTACGGGATTTTTCGATACCGAGACGCAGGGTCGATGGACCAGCCACTTCACCACCGTAGTTCTTCGGGCTCCAGACCTGACCGCCGGATACGACTTCCAGCGGCGCGTCCATGACAACGGACGCAGGCGTATAGCCGTTATCCAGAGCTGCTGCGTATATGAACGGCTTGAAAGACGAGCCCGGCTGACGCATGGCCTGCGTTGCGCGGTTGAATTCAGACTGGGCGTAGGAGAAGCCGCCGACCATGGCCAGAACGCGGCCCGTATGCGGGTCCATGACAACCATGCCGCCCTGCACTTTCGGAGGCTGGCGCAGGCGATATTCATTACCTGTGTCAGAAAGCGCTTCCACGTAGATAACGTCGCCGGTCTTCACAACGGAGGCTGGAGACTTCGCGGTCGGGCGCTGACCCTTGGCGTCGCGGTATGCCCACCGCATATTTTCAGGCTTGATATGGCCGCGGCTGCGTGCATCAGGATTGTCGCTGTCGCCATCAGGGCGGAGACCGACGTCGACGCCATCTGCCGATGCGGCAAGCACCACAGCCATGCGCCACTCGGGTACGTCACGCAAAGGCCGCAGCTTGGTCAACTCCGCGCTCCAGTCGCCGCTCGTCTCGATCTGATCGACCGGTCCATGAAAACCACGACGCTCGTCATAGTCCAGCAAGCCATCCTGAAGCGCCTTGCGGGCCTCCATCTGAATATCGGGATCGAAGGACGTGCGAACAGAAAGGCCGCCTTCCAGCAGGGCCTTCTCGCCGTATTTCTCAACGATCTGGCGGCGCGCTTCCTCGGAGAAGTAATCGGAGGCCGCAATGTGAGCGCCACCGCGGCGAATGTTGACGCCGAGAGGTTGTGTCTTCGCATCGGCGGCGTCCGCCTGCGTGATGTAGCCATTCTCGGCCATACGGTCGATGACCCAGTTGCGACGCTCCACGGCTGCCTTTTCACGACGCAGCGGATGATAGTTCGCCGGCCCCTTTGGAAGAGCAGCGAGATAGGCGGTCTCAGCAATCGTCAGTTCCGTGACCGACTTATTGAAATAGGTCAGAGCCGCACTGGCGATGCCATAAGAGTTCAACCCGAAGAAAATCTCGTTGAGATACAGTTCGAGAATCTTGTCCTTGCTGTAGGCCTGCTCGATGCGGAAGGACAGAATCGCTTCCTTGGCCTTGCGCTCCATCGTCTGTTCGTTCGTCAGCAGGAAGTTTTTGGCCACCTGTTGCGTGATGGTCGAGCCACCTTGCGTCGGACCACCCGTGACATAGGCAACGGCAGCACGCGCAAAGCCCGTAACGTCGATGCCGGGATGCTGATAGAAGTTCTTGTCTTCAGCGGAAAGAAACGCTGCCTTGACCCGGTCGGGCACCGCCTGAATGGGCAGGAACAGACGCCGTTGCTTGGCATATTCCGCCATGAGCGCGCCGTTACCAGCGTGAATACGCGTCGTAACCGGCGGCTCGTAACTGTTCAGCACGGCGTAATCGGGCAGATCCTTCGTAATGGTCACCAAATAAATGGCAACACCGCCAGCCACCACAAGGAACAGCATGCTGGCCAAGCCGAAGAAATATCCAATAAGTCTGATCATATTAAAGCTACCGATACTTCGAATCGTAACTGGTTGCGCCCGTTGTTATGAGCACATTCTTGCATATAGCATGCCGTTTTGCACACCGCTTCATCGATGACAAGCCGCCAAGAGCGGCATTCTCTCATACATTAAAGTGAGCCGTGGCGTTTCGCCGAACGAAACAACGCACTTCACCATCGAATCCTGTCACCGAGTAACGTTGGGAATGTGAGTAAAATAGGGCTCAGGTCCGACATTTTAGCCAGACGCCGCCCTGCAGGCCGCATTTATCGCGGAGGGTCGCCAAGATGTCACAGGTGTCGGTCGCATAAGGTGAAATCGGTGACACTTACACCTCGTTCACCCGCCGTTCGCCAATGCCTGGGCGCGGTAGCGGGTCACCGCAACCGCCAACGCATCGGCCACCTTCTCCCGCCACTTTTCATCCAGCAGAAGCTTTTCGTCCTCGGGGTTGGACAAAAAGCCCAGTTCGAGGAGAACGGACGGGACGTCATGAGCCCTCAGCACCTGAAATCCCGCATAACGATGCGGGTTGTTGATCAGCCCGACCTGTCCCTCGAATGAGTTGACGATGTTTTCTGCGAGAGTGACGGAGAAAGCCTGCGTTTCCCGTCGCGTCAGATCCAGCAGGATATCGGCAACCTCCGGCTGGGCATGCTGTTGGGCCACGCCTGCGATCTGATCGGACAGGTTTTCACGCTCGGCCAGATCCTGCGCCATTCGGTCCGACGCACGATCCGAGATGGTATAGACGGTCGCGCCGCGTATGCCCTTCTGCTTCAAGGTGTCAGCGTGAACGGAGATGAAAAGATTGGCGTTTTGCTGACGGGCGAGCGTCACGCGCTCGGAAAGCGCCAGGAACGTATCGTCATCTCGCGTGAGAAAGGCCTTGATACCGGCAATCTTGTTCAGCCGATCCATCAACTGCTTAGCGAAAGTCAGCGTGATGACCTTCTCATCCGTTCCGGTCACGCCGCCCTTGGCGCCGGCATCGATACCGCCATGTCCAGCGTCAACCGCAATAACGAAGTCGGACTGACGCCCGCTCTTTGGCACGACATCGGAGGTGATGGACGCCGTCGTGGGCGGAGCCAGCGCCTGCCAATTCTGATTCTTCAGAAGATCGGCGAATTTCTGTTTCGTCGCTATTTCCGTATCGAGTACGAAACGATGGACTTTGCCACCATCCTCGACCTTTGTTTCGGCAATCGCCACCTGCACCGGTTTTTTCGCGGTCAGTACGAGCCGTGCACTGCCCTCACCCATCGAGCCGAAACGAATGTCGCTGAACAGACCTGTCGGTGCCAAATCCTTGGTCGGGAAGGAGAACCCCACCGCAGGAAAATCCACGATGATGCGCGCCGGTCCATCCAGATAATGAACTTCGAATTCAGGCTCGTCGTTGAAGTCCATGACGATACGGGTCCGCGCCTCATCACCGATGATGCGGGCGGAGCTAACGATCAGGGCCGGCGGCTTATCGTCCGCGAGAACGCTCTCGGGTGCAGCCGCCACGGCGAATGAGAGCAGCGCGACAACGCTTGCGATTCGCCTGATGATAGCAATCGAGCTCGCCACTTTCGCCTTGCCGATGAAGTGTTTGATGGTCGTCAACGTCGTTTCCGTATTTTCGTCATTCAGACGGTCTATCCCGCCGTCCAGGCCAAATCACCGCTCAACATGGCGCAAGAATGGCCTGATTTGCGCATCCGCGCAACAATCGCAGCCGTTGGTGAAGCAATTCTTAACCGCCAAATTCCACCAATGATATGGCATATTTAGCCACCCTATTGCTATTATGACAGATAAAACATACAACATGAATGAGGGTTAAAAGTGTTGACGGGATAGATGCCCGCCGGCTGCCAATCGACAAAGACGCTGGCGCTGTAATATCGGGCAATCATCTGCCGTCGCTGCATTTTTCTCCTGAAACTGGATCAATTCTGGCCGTGGCCAGAACAATACCCGGTGGCATGCCACCGCACGCTCGAGGAGAGCATTTTCATCGGATCCTCCGGGGTCTATTTATTATAGTCGTTCTCGCTTGGCCAATGATGTCGTTGCAGCAGCTTTCACATGAACCGGATACCAGGAGCAGGCACATTGCTTTGCCAGTTGTCCGGATGCTGCCAGTTTACAGACGCCGGGCAAGACACTTCATTTCCGGCACACCCTTGAAAATAGATGAAAGGCCTGTCCTCGCGGCGGGCCTGTTCTCGTATAGGACAGGGCTGCGCCGAGGAGCACAGCTTACATGGCAGACAAAATGCTTATCGACGCCTCCCATGAAGAGGAGACACGCGTTGTAGTGGTTCGTGGGAATCGGATTGAAGAATTCGATTTCGAGTCGGAACACAAGAAGCAAATCCGCGGCAACATCTATCTGGCCAAGGTTACGCGCGTAGAACCATCCCTTCAGGCGGCCTTTGTCGATTACGGCGGCAATCGTCACGGATTTCTGGCTTTTGCAGAAATTCATCCCGATTATTATCAGATTCCCCTGGCCGATCGACAGGCGCTGCTGAGAGCGGAAGCCGAAGATCATCGCCGTAATGACGATTTCGAATCGGCCAACGACGCGCCCCACGAACAGTCCTCGGCGTCATCGCTCGCCGTTGATCTTTCGCAGGCGGACCAGCCTGATATCGGCATTGTTTCCGCCCCCGAAGTGACTGATGAAGCGAACGGCGCTGCAGAGATCGTAACGGAATCGGCTGAAAGCGAAGTCGATGCTGTCGAGGTTGTGGCTGAAGAGACCCCGTCCGAAGACGAAAAGCCAAAGAAGCGCGTTCGCCGTCCCCGCACGAAGAAAAAAACGGAAGCAGATGAAGTCTCTGCCGATGCAGCGCCTTCAAACGACAGTTCCGAGGATGATGGCAGCAAGGGCGGCGAAATGGCTGCCATGGTCGATACGGACACGATTTCGGAAGAGGTCGAAGGTCTTGGCCGTCGCGGCAATGACGATGACGACGATGATGACGATGACAACCATGAAAAGGAAGTCATCGAATCCGTCGGTGCAGAAGACGCGATGGAAGAAGTTCCGGATCGCGTTTCGCGCAAGCCGCGCAAGCAGTACCGCATTCAGGAAGTCATCAAGCGCCGCCAGATTCTTCTGGTTCAGGTCGCGAAAGAAGAGCGCGGCAACAAGGGCGCTGCTCTGACCACCTATCTGTCGCTTGCCGGTCGTTATTCGGTTCTGATGCCGAACACGGCGCGTGGTGGCGGTATTTCCCGCAAGATTACCCAGCCTACAGACCGCAAGCGTCTGAAGGAAATCGCGCGCGATCTGGAAGTGCCGCAGGGCATGGGCGTAATCCTTCGTACCGCCGGTGCCAACCGCACCCGCGTCGAAATCAAGCGCGACTTCGAATATCTGATGCGCCTGTGGGAAAACGTCCGCACGCTGACACTCAATTCCACAGCCCCTTGCCTCGTTTATGAGGAAGGTTCGCTGATCAAGCGTTCGATCCGCGATCTCTACAACAAGGACATCAGCGAGATCATCGTATCAGGCGAAGAAGGCTATCGTGAAGCGAAAGACTTCATGAAGATGCTGATGCCGAGCCACGCCAAGGTGGTTCAGCCTTACCGCGATATCCACCCGATCTTCTCGCGCTCCGGCATCGAAGCGCAGCTTGATCGCATGTTGCAGCCGCAGGTGACCTTGAAGTCAGGTGGCTACCTCATCATCAACCAGACGGAAGCGCTGGTTTCCATCGACGTGAACTCCGGTCGTTCGACCCGCGAGCATTCCATCGAAGAAACCGCGGTTCAGACGAATCTTGAGGCTGCGGAAGAAGTGGCCCGTCAGCTGCGCCTTCGCGACCTTGCCGGTCTCGTCGTCATCGACTTCATCGACATGGAAGAGAAGCGCAACAACCGCTCTGTCGAAAAGAAGCTGAAGGATTGCCTGAAGAACGACCGCGCCCGCATTCAGGTTGGCCGCATCTCGCATTTCGGCCTTCTGGAAATGTCGCGTCAGCGCATCCGCGCATCGGTTCTGGAATCGACTACGCAGGTCTGCTCGCATTGCGGCGGAACCGGCCATGTTCGCTCCGAGTCCTCCATCGCCTTGCATGTTCTGCGCGGCGTGGAAGAATATCTGCTACGCAACACCACCCACAACATCGCCGTTCGTTGTACACCGGATACGGCGCTCTACCTGCTCAACCACAAGCGCGCGACCATTGTCGATTATGAGGGCCGTTTTGGCGTTGCCATCATCATCGCGGCGGATGCCAGCGTCGGTGCACAGCACTTCGCGATCGATCGCGGCGAAGCCGTCGAAAACCCGGTCAAGATCGAAAGCCTCATCCAGATGCTTCCTGAAATCGAGGAAGAGGAAGACGACATCATCATCGAAGCCGATGAGGATGAAGACGAGGAAGAAATCGTAAAGGCCGAGAAGACCGAGCCACGCCAGCCACAGGCTGACAATGGTGAAGACGGCAAGCGCAAGCGCAAGCGTCGTCGTCGCCGTCGCGGCAAGGGTGCAGGCCAGAACGGTCAGGAATCGCAGTCTGAAGCCGGTGACGACGCTTCGTCCGATGACCAGGACGAAGATGGCGACTCCGATCAGGACGATGACGCAGCCGTCTCGGCAGAAAACGGTAGCGACGCTGCTGGTTCTGAAGAGAACAAGCGCAAGCGCCGCCGTCGTGGCAAGCGAGGCGGACGCCGCAATCGCGATGAGAATGGCGAAATCATCGAGGAAAACGGCGCAGAAGCTGAAGCCGAATCCTCCGAGGGTGTCGAAGACGGTGCTGCTGCCGCTGCCATTGAAGGCGTAGACGAACCCGCTGTTGCAGCGGCCGTCGAAGCTGACGCAGCAACGCCAACTGTTGAAGAAACCGAAAAGCCGAAGAAGCCACGCCGGACCCGCAAGGCGAAGGAAAAGGTCGGCGATGTGGTAGAAGCCGAAGCAGCTCCGGCTCCGGCTCCTGCTGCCGTTGCGGAAACGCCAGCCGCTTCTGCTCCTGTCGAAACAGTAGAACCGGTTGTCGTCAACTCTACGGTCGCTGAAGCTGCCATCGAGGAAGCAGGCGAAGCCTCTGCCGATCTCGGCAATGAAGCATCCGCTGAAACCAACAAGCCAGTCCGCGCCAACCGCGGCGACAACGTCTCGTCCTCCGAGCCCGTCGTAACCTCCGCAGCGCCCGAAGGCGGCGATCCATCCAAGCCCCGCAAGGGCGGCTGGTGGCAAAGACGCGGCTTTTTCTAAGCCACGGATTTAGATAGAGAACAGATTGGGGCTCCGCATTGCGGGGCCTCTTTTGTTTTGGGGTGAGAATATAAAAATAGGCGGCGTTGGGTGTGGTTCACCCCCCTCTGCCCTGCCGGGCATCTCCCCCTCAGGTGGGGAGATCGACTCGTGGCGACATCCCGGCACTCTCATGCGTCCAAGGAATGAGCCGGAAGACTTTTTATCCGCCTGGAGATGGTTGCAGATGCCATACTTAGAAACAAGAGCGATGTCGGCGCGCCCAGCCAATCTCCCCACCTGAGGGGGAGATGCCCGGCAGGGCACAGGGGGGGGAGCCACACCCAATGCCGCCTGTATATCTAGCGCTTACATCTTACGCTTTCGCCAAAAGCCAAATCACCGTGCCAATCACGATGGGAGCGCAGCAACTCAACGACTATCGCTTGGATACCATCGACGAAACCAAAAAAGCCGCATCGTTTTCGATACGGCTTTCCAATGTCGTCAATCACCATGCCCCGAGAGACACATAATCACGTCAACGATGGAGCAAACACTCACTCGTCGCGATAGACTTTTTCGCGGCGTTCGTGGCGTTCCTGGGCTTCGATGGACAAGGTGGCGATGGGGCGGGCGTCCAGTCTTTTGATGCCGATGGGTTCGCCTGTTTCTTCGCAGTAACCGTAGGTGCCGTCCTCGATCCGCTGCAGGGCCGCATCGATCTTGGAGATGAGCTTTCTCTGGCGGTCGCGGGCGCGAAGTTCGATGGCCCGGTCAGTTTCGGATGAAGCCCTATCGGCAAGATCCGGGTGATTTGCACTTTCCTCGGCGAGATGACCAAGGGTCTCCCGCGCTTCCCTTAAAATGTCGTTTCTCCAACCCACGAGCTTCGACCTGAAATAGGCTCGCTGGTTGGCATTCATGAACTCATCGCTTTCCGAGAGCACATAATTGCTAAGATCGATCTTCTCACTCACGCGATTCTCCTCGAAGAACATCTCATATTGCGCGGGTATACTCCAAGGACATAGGGCCATTCAAGTGCGCAGAATAGTTTTCAGGCATTTTTAAATCTGTCACAAAATTCAGCTAAATGTTTATTTTTTTATGCTTTATTGACATGACACGAATTATTTCTTTGATCACATTTTCATAACTTGCCTATACCGCCCGCCACTTGCAGGCGGGCGGTCTATTCCTGTAAAGCTGCTGCGAATGTTTCGCTGCGCACAGGATACCCGGCCATGAACGAGCCCTCACCGCTGCCCTCCCGGGTCTATCTGTTGCGCCATGCCCATGCCGCTTGGGCCGGTCCGGGCGAACGGGATTTCGACCGGCCGTTGGACGACGCAGGTTATGCCGAGGCCGAAGTCGTCGCAGACCGCGCCGCCGACGCAGGCTACCTTCCAGACGTCGTCATCAGTTCCACAGCGCTTCGCTGTCGCCAAACAGCGCAGGCGGTTCGGCGGGCTTTCAACGACAGATTCGATGTCGATTACGTGGACGAGATGTACAATGCCGAGGTCGATACCTATCTCGCTTTGATCTCCGCGCAGAGCGCCAGCCGCTCCGTCATGCTGGTGGGGCACAATCCGACGATCGAGGCTGTCGCCGAGGCCATGATCGGGAAAACACAGATCGAGGCCCATCTTCCGTCCGGTTTTCCAACGGCTGGGCTTGCAGTATTAGACGCGCAACCCTCGCCCGATGGTGACGGTGTCGATTGGCGTTTGACCGCCTTCCTTTCTCCTTAATATGCGAGACGTCCGGTACGCGGAAAACTTTCCGAGTGCCGCTTCTTTTTTGAGCAGCGCATGAGCCTATATATTTCGGGATAGTGAAATATTTTGTGGGAAACTCCTGTTGCCGCCATCCTTCACCTCCGTCACAGACAGCGCTCTCATCGCCATCGACAATCTTGCCGACCGTGCCAGCGCGCTGACCAACCCGACATTGCGGTTGGGCGTGACCGGCCTGTCCCGCGCGGGCAAGACGGTTTTCATCTCTTCGCTGGTGCATAATCTGCTGAATGGCGGTCGCCTTCCTCTGTTCGAGGCCATCCGCTCTGGTCGCGTATCGAATGTTCGGCTGGAGCCGCAGCCGGATGATGCCATTCCACGCTTTCAGTATGAGGATCACATTCAGGCGCTGGTGCGAGACCGCATTTGGCCAGATTCGACGCGGGCGATTTCAGAGCTGCGCATCACGCTGGATTACGAAAGCGCAAGCGGCTGGGGCCGCTGGTTCTCGCGTGGACATCTCGCCATCGATATCGTCGATTACCCTGGCGAATGGCTGCTCGACCTTCCCCTCCTGTCCCAAGACTATAAGACCTTCAGCGACAACACGCTGGCGCTGGCATCTGGCGGTGTGCGGGCGGAGCTGGCACAAGACTGGCTGGAGATTGCCAATTCCCTCGACATCGACGCCCCTGCCGATGAAATGACGGCGCGACGTCTGGCCGAGAGCTTTGCGACCTATCTGCGCGCCTGCAAATCGGATGAGCGTTCGCTTTCCACGCTGCCGCCGGGACGGTTTCTCATGCCGGGCGATCTGGAAGGCTCTCCTGCCCTCACCTTCTCACCGCTTCCGGGCCTGACTGAAGGCAAGGCACCCAAGGGCTCGCTGCGCGCCATGATGGAGCGGCGTTACGAGGCTTACAAATCCATCGTGGTGAAGCCGTTCTTCCGCGAACACTTTGCCCGGCTTGACCGCCAGATCGTGCTGATCGACGCGCTACAGGCCGTCAATCGTGGACCGGAGGCGGTGCAAGACCTGGAGCGGGCGCTGGGCGATGTGCTGGCCTGTTTCCGTCCCGGCAAGAACAGCCTGCTGTCCTCGCTGGTGGGCCGCCGCATCGACAAGGTTCTGGTGGCGGCGACAAAGGCCGACCATCTGCACCACGAAAGCCACGACCGGCTGGAAAATCTGACACGGCGACTGGTAGATCGTGCCATCACCACCATCGGCATGAGCGGCGCTGGCATCGATGTCATGGCGCTGGCCTCCGTGCGCGCCACGAAGGAAGCCAGCGTGCGGCAGGATGGTCATGCGCTGCCTGTCATCGTCGGCACGCCGATTGCGGGCGAGAAAATCAATGGTGAGATTTTCGACGGCAACCGCACCACGGCAATATTTCCCGGTGACCTGCCGGAAGACCCGGAGCCGCTGTTTCGCGCGCTGGATGCCGGAGGCAGTGCCGCCGATCTGCCGGATGTGAACGTCGTGCGCTTCCGCCCGCCCAAGCTGGAAGAAACCAGTGGCGGCATAAAATTGTCCGTTCCGCACATCAGGCTCGACCGCGCCATGCAGTTTTTGTTTGGAGACCGGCTCGCATGAAAGACGAAAACAACACGCCCGGCCGTCGTCCGGCTGCATTCACGCTGGAAAGCGAAACTCCAGAGCCTCGCACCATCGAAGCAAGACGCGCGCCGCGTAGTTTCGATGCGGATTTTTCGCTGACGCCAGAGGAGGAAGACCCGTTTCTGGCACCTGAGGAAATGGATACCGCAGCCCTCCCCGTCGCCGCACCGCGCAAGCGCCGTTTCTCCTTCGCCAAGCTGGCCATGGGTGCACTCGGCGTGCTGTTCTCGCTTGCCTTCGGCCTGTGGGCGGATCAGCTCATCCGCGATCTGTTTTCGCGCTCCGACTGGCTGGGCTACACCGCAAGTGTGGCGCTTATCATCGCCGTCTTCGCCGTGCTGGCTCTGGTGGCGCGTGAGGCGCTCGGCATCATGCGGCTGAACGCCGTTCAGTCGCTGAAGGCAGATGCGGAAGCTGCGGCGCTGGAGAAGAAACCCTCTGCCGCCCGCACGGTCATCACCCGCCTCAATGGCGTCCTCTCTCACCGGGCAGAAACGGCCAAGGGTCGTGCCGCGCTGAAAGAAACTGAGAACGATGTGATCGACGGACCGCACCTGATCGAACTAGCTGAACGCGAGCTTTTGAGCCCGCTCGACCGGCAGGCGCGCGCCTTGATCCTGAACTCCTCCAAGCGCGTCTCTGTCGTCACCGCCGTCAGCCCCCGTGCGGTCGTCGATCTTGCTTATGTGCTGTTCGAGGTTACGCGGCTGGTGCGGACCATGGCGGAGCTTTACGGCGGGCGTCCCGGCACGCTCGGCATGCTGCGGTTGCTGCGAGATGTTATCGCTCATCTGGCAGTTACGGGATCTATTGCGGTTGGGGATGGCCTGGCGCAGCAGGTGCTGGGCCACGGGCTCGCCTCGCGCCTTTCCGCCCGTCTGGGTGAAGGCGTCATCAACGGTTTGATGACCGCACGAATCGGCATTGCCGCCATGGATTTGTGCCGTCCCTTGCCATTCCGCGCGTTGAAGCGCCCCGGTATCGGAGATTTCGTTTCGGATTTGACGCCCGATCTGACGGGTGGCAAAGCCGCTGAAAAGGCTTGATTTTCGAGGCGCTTCCGTCCCGAAAGGTTACCGTCACGCTGGTGAATTACCGCAAAAGAAACGAAGCATTAACCATTCCCGACTTAGATTAAGCCCACACAAAGCGGCCTATTCGCCAGGGAAAGTATCATGTATTCGCGCTTCTTTTCGCTACTGGGTGGCCTCGCCGCCGTTATGTCCGTCAGTGGCGGACTTGCAGTTTCCGACGTTCAGGCAGCATCTCGCGACGATCAGTTCTTCGGCTCGGTGGCCGGCGTCTGGTCCGGTCCTGGCGAAATCGTGGCTGGCAAATACAAGGGCACTAAGTTCACCTGCGACCTGACGGGTGAACCGCTTGGCGACAAGGATACCGGCATCAAGCTTGGCGGCACTTGCCGTGTCGGCGTGTTCAAACAGCCCATGTCCGCCATCATCTCCAAGAGCGGCAACAGCTACGAAGGCAAGTTCCTCGATGGCTCCGAAGGAAAAGGTCTCGACATCGTTTCCGGTCAGGTCAGCGGTGACAAGGTGGTGCTTGGCATCAACCGTGCAAAGCTCAACGGTGCCATGGTTGCCCGCGTCACAAACAACACGTCCATGAACATCACCATCTCCGTCAAGGTCGCCGATCAGATGGTTCCTGTTATCGGCCTGACACTGGCGCGCAATGTCGACCAGATGGCCGTAGGCTCCATCAAGCCATAATTGATCAATCATCGGGATTTCGTGAACGGGAGTGTCCACCACTCCCGTTTTTCGTTTGCAATCCTTATTCCGCTTTTGTCCGCATGGTCGAGCCACTCAAGAACCGGCTTGCCATTCACCACCAAGTCCGCCGCAATATCGGCCAATGGCATGAGAACGAAGGCTCGTTCGGTCATGCGTGGGTGCGGAATTTCCACACGATACGTGGTGATATGCTGCTGTCCATAGGTCAGCACGTCGATATCGATAGTTCGCGGACCCCAGCGCTCGTTACGGATACGCTTCATCCCACGTTCTATTTCCAGACACAAATCCAACAAAGCTTCAGCAGCCAGTGTCGTCTGGATCAGCGCGCAACTGTTGAAGAAATCAGCCTGATCGGTCTTGCCCCAGGGGGGCGTGCTGTAAAGATTTGAAACGGCAATCAAACGGCAGTCGACGTGGCGGGAAAAAGCGTCCAATGCCTGCGCCATAGCGGCGGGGGGATCACCCAGATTTCCGCCGAGCCCCAGCGATGCGACGATGCTGTCATCAGCCATTCTGCTCGATACTCACCTGCGCATAATCCAGAATACCCGGAACCGGTGCCGAGGGTTTCCGCACCGTGATCTTCACGCGCATGATCTGCGGATAACGGCGTCGTAAAGCGGTCGCGAGATCGTTGGCCAGAGCCTCGATCAGATAGCGCCGCTGACCAGCCACGATCTTTTCGATAAGATCGAAGGCGACCCCGTAGTCAACCGTGTTCTGGATATCGTCGGTTTCGAGCGCATCGCCCGCCTCGACCTCCATCTCTGCATCCACGAAAAAACGTTGCCCGAGCGTCTCTTCCTGCTCCAGCAGGCCATGACGAGCGAAAAACGAACAGTTCTTCAGAAGTATCGTGTAACGGCTCATCTCTGTCCCATCTCTATTTTTGTTTTTTCTGTCTCAGGACCGCATCGGCAATGGCAAGCGCGTCGCGCGTCATCGCAACATTGTGTACACGAAATATGGCAGCTCCCGCCAGTCGTAGAATGACCGTCGTCGCGGCAGTACCCACATCACGCTCTATCGCCCCCTCCTGCCCGGTCAACGCGCCGACAAAACGCTTTCTGGACGTTCCTGCGAGAATAGGCAGGCCAAAGGCGTGAAGCTCTTCGAAACGAGACATCAGCGCGACATTTTCCGCCGTATCCTTGGCAAAGCCAAATCCTGGATCAAGCACGATGGAACGGCGGGCAATGGCTGCGGCATTCGCTATCTCCAGAGAAAGGTCGAGAAAGGCAAACTGATCCTCGATCACGTCCGGCAGCTTCTCACGTTCCCGACCGGTATGCATGATGCAGACCCCCGCTCCGGCCTTCCCAATAACCTCGGCCATGGCGGCGTCCTTGCGCAGACCGAAAACGTCGTTGACGATGTGCGCGCCTGCTTCCAGGGCAAGCTTTGCAGTGGAGGCGCGGTAGGTATCGACCGACACCAGTGCGTCGGTTTCCTTCACCAGCCGTTCGATGACAGGCAGAACACGGTCCTGTTCCCGCTGTTCGCTGACGACATCTGCGCCGGGCCTTGTGGATTCCCCGCCGATATCGATGATATGCGCGCCCTCTTGGATGCAGGCCATCGCATGTGCCACGGCCATATCTGCCGCCAGGAACTGCCCGCCGTCGGAAAAGGAATCAGGCGTCGCATTGACGATAGCCATAATAAGGCCATCCCCATCAAGTTTCAGGGAACGCCCATGCGCGACTTGCCACACATTGTCACTGGCTGTTATCACGTAACATCAAGCCTTTCCGGAATAACGGAGTGCCCGCCATCTCTTATCTCACCACTCCGCCCATGAAATATGACGTCACGCGCTTCTGGCGTTCTATGCCGCAATCATCTTCCAAGTTCAACCGGAAGGTCGGCACATGAGAATGCAGTCCCGCGTGATCTGCGCCTTGCTGTCTGGCGCGATGTTTCTGTTCGTTCCGGAGCTGGCAAACTCAGAGACTGCCATCAGCAAATCCTTCTCCTATTTCAAAATCGGCGGCAAGAGCGCCGAGGATTTGGATCGCGAGCTCTCGCGTCATGGCCCCCTGACTAAATCGACGGGTGCGCGGCATCCAGGTGCGACCGAGATCAAGTTCGGTGGTGAACTGACCTATGTCGAACAAGGCGGGCTATGTGGCGTCGGGTCCGTGAACGTCAAGCTGCATACCAGAATCCTTCTGCCGCAATGGACCAATCGCAGACGCACCACGGCAAATCTGGCCCTGATCTGGGATACGCTGGCAGCCGACATCAAACGGCATGAGGAGCGGCATGCCGAGATTGCACGCAACTACGCCCGCGCTCTCGACAAAAAACTTCGGTCACTTCGCCCCCAGAAGAACTGCGAAGAGATGCAGGCGCTCGTCACCCGGACAACGCAAGGCGTGATGGACGAACACGACAAGGACCAGCTGCGCTTTGACCGTGTGGAGTCCAAAAACTTTGATGCACGCATGACGCGTCTGCTCAAAAATCGCCTGTCGCAAAAACCATAATTTTTGTTAAGATATAAGTAAATCAGTTTATTGCATAATTTATTTAAACCAAATCATAAAATGAAAAACTTGCGTGATCGCGCGTTATTGATCGTTGAGTTCTTGTCGTGGCTGCGCCGTCAAGACTCGTCTAATCTGCGTAAATACCGCGTCGAATTCACCGGCGCGCAGACGTCCCTTTGCCGGTTCCTCCGGCGCGTCTTGAGCCGCAGGTTTTTCCTCCTGCCTGATGGTGATGCGCCCACCTCGCCTCGCTTGTCCCGCGACACGGAAAGCGAGGCTTTTTCTGGCTTGATGGCGAATGCGTCAGCCCTGACGTTCCGGTACATGCACCACCAGACCGTCGAGCGCATCGCTCATCTTGATCTGACAGGAAAGCCTGGAGGTCGGGCGCACATCGAAAGCGAAGTCCAGCATGTCCTCTTCCATCGGTTCCGGCGGGCCAACGCGCTCACTCCAGGCATCGTCGACGTAGACATGACAGGTAGCACAGGCACAGGCGCCGCCGCATTCCGCATCAATGCCGGGCACGGAGTTGCGCATGGCATTTTCCATTACGGTGGAGCCATTGCTGACGTCGAGTTCGTGCGCCGTGCCGTCGAAAGCAACGATGGTCAGTTTTGTCATGTGGGAAATCCAGAACGAAGGTTTGAGAATGTTTCTAAACAAATAGAAAAGCCGGGTCCGCTTGGCAACCCGTCAATACGGTTACCGTGCGAAACCGGCCTTAAAAACATTCAGCCAGCAGCCGTTAACGGCAAAGCTTCAAGATAAAGTTTTCCGCCTCAATGACAGACGATGCCACTTTTGCAAGAGATGCGCTGTCACGACTACCGTTCTCTACCGCCTCTACCGCCGCAGAAACATTGAACGCGCCGACGGCATCTGCCGAGCCCTTCAGGCGATGCGCAATTGCCTTCATTTCGATGTCGTTGGCGACTGAAAGTTCATGCAACAAGGTCCGCGCATTGCGCGTGAACAACTGCAGGACTTCGATCTCCAAATCCTTGTCACCCATTGTCTGACGCGCCAGATGCACGAAATCGATGGGTTTGCTGGTGGTCGGCGCTGGGCCGCCACAATTGTCAGGAGCTTCGAAAGCAATACTCAACGCTGCCATTTGGTAGAATTCCTCGTTTGGGCCATTTTCTTGTTTTGAGGCACTTATGTCCTGCATTTACGCAGGCTAGGACTGCGATGAGCTTAAATTGGGGCGCAACGAAGGTGGAAATCTTTCGCTATGGTTAATTTATGCTAAACTTATGCGAAACAAGGCGTTCAGCCTTTTGATGAGGTTTAAAAACTGTTAACAAACCGCCACTTGGCCAAACCCCAGGCGCGTCATTAATTGTTTAAAAGCCGCGAATGTGTCACTACGATACTGCCGTGTTCCTCGGCCCTTATGCGGGCTTTGTGAATCCGGCTTGTGAATGTAGTTTACCTAGGGGCTCGGCAACCTGCTCTCAGGAATTAGTAAGAAACGAGGCACTATATACCGGCAGGTATCGTGTCTTGAGGCATGATGGCGGATATCCGTAAGCGGCGGCAAACGGAAGACGGCATGAGGCCGGGCGTAGAGTAACGAGGCGTAACCGCATGGCGAACAACAAGATAAGCGACTCGATTGACGAGACTGCGTTTCAGGCGTTGGAAGATGCCCTGCAACTCGGCGCATACGAAAACAAGCCTGAACCTCGGAAAAAATCCACTCCAAAGCCTGCGGAGGCCAGAGTGCCAGACCAGACGAGAGCGCCTGAAAAGAACAGACAGCGCGCGGCAGAGCCACAGCCGCAACGCCCCACCCCCGAACAGGCGGCTCCAAGATCGCCATCTCTCGAGGCCGCCAACGACGGTTCCAAGCGCAGTCCGGCCATGATTCTCAAGTCGCTGGACGCCGGTTCCATGTCGGGTGCCCTTCGCAACGCCGCTATCGTCTCTGTTCTCTGGGCCATTGCCGGTGCAGGTCTCGCCAATGTCATTTACGGCAATCTGATCTGGAACGTATCCTCGATCGCCGAGCTCTTCGCCGTCCCCGGCGTCATGGCGATCATCGTCGGCGTCATCGTGCCGATCATGCTGTTCTTCGCCTTTGCGATCATGATGGCCCGCGCCAAGGACCTGCGCAACGCAGCCCGCTCCATGGCTGAAGTGGCCCTTCGCCTCGCCGAACCCGAAACCATTGCGTCCGATCGCATCATGTCCGTCGGCCAGGCCGTGCGGCGCGAAGTTTCGGCCATGAATGACGGTATCGAGCGTACGATTGCCCGTGCGACCGAACTCGAAACGCTCGTCCATTCCGAAGTGAATGCACTTGAGCGCAGCTATGCCGACAACGAGTTGCGTGTCCGCAGCCTCGTTCAGGAATTGAGCGCAGAGCGTGACGCCATCATCAATCACGCGGAACGGATCCGCTCCTCCATCGTCGGCGCACAGGACCAGATCAAGGAAGAACTCTCCATCGTCGGTGAAGAGCTCTCCATGCGCCTTGCCACCAGCGGCGAGGCTTTCGCCTCGATGATCGATACGCGCTCGGCTGCCCTTCTGGAAAAATCCCGCATTTCCACGGAAGCAATGGGCAGTCTCATTGCCGCCAAGACCGACAATCTTCTCAAGGCCCTGAATACGTCCGGCGCGTCGATTTCCAACGAATTCGATCTGCGTATGCACGATCTTTCGACAACGCTGGACGAACGCGGTCGCCTGCTTCTGGAGCAATTTGCAACGCAGGCATCGACGCTGAGCGAAGGAACCGAAAACCTCAACAACTCGCTGGAAGAGCGCACGCGCCTTCTCAACGACATCTTGTCCAAGCGTACGCTTGAACTTAGCCAGAACATCGATCGCGGCCAGGAAATCATTGGCGGCTCTCTCGACAACGTTCTCGGCAAGCTCAGCACGACGCTGGAAGAAAAAGGACTGTCCTTCCGCCAGAGCCTGCAAAGCTCTGCCGATGATGCGATCATGGATCTGGACCTGCGGTCTGGCCTGTTCGAAGAAAAGCTTCAGACAACGGTCGGTCTGGTCAACTCCGCATTCGACGAGCGGGTGGCCGATTTCACCAGCGCCTTCGATCAGCGTGCGGGCAGCCTCGACAGCAAGCTGATGGAAAGCCTTGCACGCATCAACGAAACTGTGGCTGGCGGTACCGAATCCATCGACGGCATGCTGAATTCCGGCATCGAACGCCTTAGCACCACCCTCACCGACCAGTCCTTTGCTCTGGCCACTACGTTGGGTACGGGTCAAGAAATGCTTGAAAGCTCGCTGGAAAGCCACACCCGCGAACTGAGCAACGCCATCGGCGCACGGACAGCGGAGATCACAGGCGCTTTCAGCAGCACGCATCAGCAGATCGATTCCGTTCTTGCCGAACGCAGCGCAGCCCTGTTCAGCGCGCTGTCCGACAGCCAGGACCGTTTCGATTCCGCACTCGCAAGCCGTGCCGAAGCGATTACCGGTTCGGTTTCGGGTACCGCAGTTCACCTCGCAGCTCTTCTTGAAGAGCGTGCGGCTGCCATCAACAGCGTCGTTGCCGACGTCGAGCGCCGTCTTGCTGAAACGCTTGATAGCCGTGCAGCCGCCATCACCGGTGCGGTCTCTGGCGTGGAAGAGCGTCTAGCCGATACGCTCGACGTTCGCACTGCCGCCATTCACCACGCCGTCGCCGGTGTGGAAGATCGGATTGCCGACACGCTGGAAACCAGAACGGCGGCTCTCGCCAACGTTGTCGCCGGCGTCGAGGAACGCATTGCTGATGCCCTCGACAGCCGCGCCATGGCGCTGGACATGACATTCTCGTCAGCGGAAGAGCGCCTGTCTGAGACCTTGGATAGCCGGACAACCGCGCTGACAAGTGCGGTCTCGGGCGTCGAATCCCGCATTGCCGATACGCTGGACAGCCGCACCGCCGCCTTGAGCGGCGTCGTGTCGGGTGTGGAAGAGCGTATTGCGGACGCCCTCGACAGTCGGACGATGGCTCTCGACATGGCGTTCTCCAGCGCTGAAGAGCGCCTGTCGGAAACGCTTGAAAACCGTGCCAACGCTCTCACCAGCGTCGTCTCCGGCGTAGAGGAGCGCATTGCAGACACACTCGATAGCCGCACCATGGCCATCGACATGGCATTCTCGGGCGCGGAGGAGCGCATCGCTGAGTCCCTCGACACCAGAACGGCTGCGCTCAGCACCGTTGTTTCAGGCGTCGAAAGCCGTATCGCAGACACGATCCTGAACGGAACGACGGCACTCAGCAACGCAGTCACCGGCGTCGAAGATCGCATAGCCGAGACCCTCGACAGCCGCACGGCTGCGCTCAACACCGTCGTATCCGGCGTCGAGGAACGCATTGCTGACGCCTTGGATAGCCGTACGATGGCAATCGACATGGCGTTCTCGAGCGCAGAAGAACGTCTGGCCGACACGCTGGAAGCGCGCACTTCCGCGCTGACCACAGCCGTCTCTGGTGTAGAAGAACGTATCGCAGACACGCTCGATAGCCGCACCATGGCCATCGATATGGCATTTTCGAGCGCCGAGGACCGTCTGGCCGACACGTTGGAAACCCGGACAAGCGCGCTGACCACCGCCGTCTCCGGCGTCGAAAGCCGTATAGCGGATACACTCGACAGCCGCACGGCCGCGCTCAACAGCGTCGTCTCCGGTGTCGAGGAGCGTCTGGCCGATACGCTGGACAGCCGCACTCTGGCCATCGACATGGCATTCTCCGGCGCGGAAGAGCGGATCGCAGAATCCCTCGATAGCCGTACGGCTGCTCTTAACACCGTGGTTTCCAGCGTCGAGGAGCGCATTGCAGATACGCTCGACAGCCGTACGATGGCTATCGATATGGCGTTCTCCGGTGCAGAAGAGCGCCTGGCTGAAACGCTAGATACCCGGACGTTCGCGCTCACCAGCGCGGTCACAGGCGTCGAAAGCCGCATTGCCGATACACTTGAGAGCCGCACAGCCGCCTTGGCAAATGCCGTTTCCGGTGTGGAAGATCGTATTGCAGACGCGCTGGATAGCCGTGCGCTCGCCATCGATATGGCCATTTCGGGCGCGGAAGAACGCATCACCGAAACCCTGGACAGCCGGACCTCTGCCCTCACCCAGTCGGTCAGCGGCGCGGAGCAGCGCCTCACCTCTACGGCCTCGGCCATCGAGGAAGCGCTTTCTGTTGGCCACCTTCGTCTCGATACCATGCTTGGCGTTCAGGCCGATGCAATCACCCGGACGGTCGAACGCAACAGCGATCTCATCGAGCAGACCGTTGGCACGGCAGCCACTCGCATCGAAACCGCCATTGAGGGCGGCGCAGGTCGCTTTACCGAGACCATGGAAAGCGGTGTCTCGCGTCTGGAAAACAATCTTGTTTCCTCGCATGACCTGCTGCGCGGAACGCTTGACCAGCATCACGACACGCTGAGCGAAACGCTCGGCTCTGCCCAGGATCGCATGAACGACCTGCTCTCCGAACAGTCCATGTCTATCGGCACGACCATTGCTTCGAGCGCCAGCATGCTGGAAATGTCGCTGGAAAATCAGCAGGAGGCTATTCAGCGGACCATCGATGCCAGCGGAGCAACTCTCGAGGAGCGCCTGAGAAACAGCGCAGGCACCGTCGCAGAAAAGATCGACGCAGCGACGCGCGAGATCGGCGGCGCAGCCGATTCCCTTACCGCCCGCGTCGAGCAGTCCGTCAGCAGCGTTTCCGCCCATCTCGACCAGAGCGGCGCGCGGCTGGAGAGCAATATCGACAGCTTGCAGAGCCGTATTCAGGCTGATCTGGGTCAGGTCAACGCCTCCATCGAAGATGCAAGCCGCAAGATTTCCGAAACGCTTGATGGCAAGACTGCCGATCTCGTGCGTACCAGCGATGACGCCACCCAGCGCATTGCAGGCGTTCTGGATAGCGGAACGGCCCGGATCGACGAACGTCTTGGCACCATGGATCGAGCACTCAATATCGGTCTTGAAAACGTCAACCGTACGATCGAGGGCAAGGCCACCAATCTCGCCGTCAGCCTGCGCGATGCTGTCGTCAACGCAACGCAGACCATGGATAACGAGGCTCTGCGTTCGACCGAACTGCTGGCCAAGACCGGCGCTGAATTTGCCGACCAGATGAAGAACCGCAACGACGAATTCACCCGCGCAATCGAACAGCGCTCGGAAGAAATCGTTGGTCGCATTTCCGATGCGCAGGGCCGCCTCTCCGGCCAGGCTGCAGCGGTTGCGCAGACCTTCTCGGAAGCCGGCAACGCCATCGTCAACAAGGTTGCCGAAGCCGAAGCAGTCGTACGGTCCCAGGTGGGCGCGATTTCCGAAACGCTTTCCGGTGTCGAAAGCTCGCTGGACGCACGTGGCGAATCCATCCGCTCTACTCTCGACAGCCGCACCCGTGAACTCAACTCAATGCTGGCCAGCCGTTCTGCTGAACTGTCTCGCCTCATCGAGGAGAAGGCAAAGCCGATCGTCAACGAATATGCGACGATCGGTCATAACGCGGCTGAAAAGATCGTCACCGCTGCCCAGCAGAGCGCAAGCCTTCTGGCCGAAAGCAACAGCGGCATGGCGCAACTGGTGGAACAGGCCATTGGCGACTATGCCAAGGCCGGAAACGATGCGGCTGAAAGACTGGTTGCAGCGACACGCCAGAGCACGACGATGCTGACCGAAACCCACTCCGGCATGGCAGATGTCGTAACCGGCGCCGTGGATGACCTGAACGTCGCCGTTGCCCGTGCATCGCAAGAATTCAAGGCCGCCGACCAATCGCTCAACGCAGCTGCTTCCAGCTTCACGGAGTCCACCTCGCGCGCCGCTGACATGGTATCCAGCTCCAGCCGTCTGCTGGAGGGCAAGATTGATCGCCTGTCCAACATTTCCGGCCAGACGCTCTCGCAGGTTGCCGGTATCGTTGGGCGCTTCGAAGAGCATTCGTCCGTTCTCTCGCAGGCCTCCGAGCTTCTCAGCGCGGCGCAGACAAGTCTCGTGGGTACGCTGGAAGAACGTCAGGAAGCCCTGCGCAGCCTCTCCGTCGGCCTGCTAACGCGTTCCGAGGAAATCGAGAAGTCGATGCGCGGTGTCATGGGTGTGGTGGAGCAAACGCTGACACAGGCCGAACAGCGCTCGGCCAACGTCGCAGGCAATCTGCGTGACAACCTTACCTCCTCCTTTAACGAGATTGGCCGTTCGCTCGACGAAACCGAACAGCGCGCCCAGTCTGCCGCTCAGAATATGCGCGGCGCACTGCTCGCCGCTGGCGAAGATGCAAGTCGCTCCATCGAAGGTACGATGGCAGATGCGCAGAAATATTCGGACGCTCTGGTCAACCGCCTGCGCGGCGGCGTTGCTGCCTCGCTGTCGGATGTCGACAAACTGCTGGGCAATGCGACAGACAAGTCAAATGCCGCAGCGGACGTACTGCGCGAAACCCTGCGCGAAGCAGTGGAAGAAGCCGTGACCCGCTTTGCAGGTGCAACGGACGAAATCCGCCGCTCCAGCCACGACATCCGCCGCGAACTGGATTCCACTCGCGCCGAATTGAAGCGTGGTGCATTCGACCTGCCGGAAGAGGCAAAGGAAAGTGCCGCCGCCATGCGCCGCGCCGTTTCCGAGCAGATCAAGGCGTTGCAGGACATCTCCCAGCTCGTTGGCCGGTCGACCCAGCAGATGGAAATTTCCGAACCTGCGGCCCGCGCAATTGCCGCAACCAAGCCGACTGCACCTGCACCCGCAACGGCGCCTGTCCAGCAACCACAGCAGCCTCGCGCGGAACAGCCGCGGCCGCAACCGGCAGCGCCGGTCGCGCCTGCCGCACCAGTCATCTCGCGCCCCATAGCACAGCAGCCAGCTGCGCCACAGCTTCGCACCAACTCTCCACTGGAGACACGAGGCGTGCCACCGCAGGCCGGTATCGCAGCTGCACCCGTGCAACGTCGTGAAGATGGCGGCGGCTGGATCAGTGACCTGCTCCGCGGCGCCTCGCGCGATGGTCAGGACGGAAATGCGAATGCTGCCCCGGCCCCACGCCAGGCTTCCGAGCCGCAGACCCGTGCAGCCGATGCACGCAATCCGCGCCACGTCGTTGAGTCGCTGAACTCGCTGTCGGTTGATATTGCCAGGGCCATTGATCACGATGCTTCCGTGGAGCTTTGGGGCCGCTACCAGCGTGGTGAACGTGACGTCTTTACCCGTCGTCTCTACACGCTGAAGGGTCAGCAGACCTTTGACGAGATCAAACGCAAATACGAACGCGAGACGGAATTCCGTACCGCCGTTGATCGCTACATCTCTGATTTCGAAAAGCTGCTTGCAGACGTTGCGCGCACGGATCGGGACCGCACGGTGACCCAGTCCTACCTGACTTCAGATACCGGCAAGGTCTACACCATGCTGGCTCACGCGGCAGGACGTTTCAGCTAAGCAACAGTGCAATCGCAAAGATATCAGCCCTTCCGGTCCACCGGGAGGGCTTTTCTTTTGCGCCAGAGACAGCAGGCTTGAAGAAAGGCAGCTTAGGATTTATATGGAGCCTGCGAGGACGACCTCGGCCATTGGGGCAAAGCATACGGGACGGCCCGGGACATTTCGGGAGTTTTCCATGCGGACCATTGCCGACCGTATCCGCCACGCCCTCAGCTTCGAGATTATCGGCCTCATTCTCATGATACCCTTGGGTGCGCTGTTGTTCAGCATGCCTGCGCAGGACATCGGCGTTGTCGGCATCGTCAGCGCCACCGTCGCAACGGCCTGGAATTATCTCTACAATCTCGTCTTCGACCACGTCATGCAGCGATCCAGAGGCACGACACAGAAAACGACCGGCGTTCGCATCGTTCACGCCGTGCTGTTCGAACTCGGACTGTTGGTGGTGCTTATGCCGTTCATCGCCTGGTATCTGCATGTCAGCCTTGCGCATGCGCTGATCATGGACGTGTCATTCGCGCTGTTTTACGTGGTCTATGCCTTCGTCTTCAACTGGTGCTACGACCGCCTGTTCCCGCTACCGGAATGGAAGAAGGCACAGGCCGCCGAGTAGATCGCGCCTCATCCAAACACAAAAAACGCTGCGCACCCGATAGATGCGCAGCGTTTTTCATATGTCGAATTTTACGGCTTAAAGAGACTTCAGCGTCCAGGCCACGATGTCACGAGAAGCACCGGCAAAGGCACTGTCCAGCGCCTTGACGAGGTTCGCATTGCCTGAGCCACTCACGCGGGCGCTGGACTGGAACACCTGTTGCGCTTTGACCGTGCCATTCTTATCGTTGAGCAACTTCACCGAAATTTCGATGTTGGCCAGGTTCTTCGCCGTATCGACTTCGAAGGCCCTGATGTCGGTCACGACCTGATAATCGATAGCGAGGCCCTGCCCTGGCCGGCCGACGCCACCGAGCTTGCCGGTGTCTTCGAAGGCTTCCACCAGCTTGGACTGCACCATGCGCGGCAGGCGGTCGCTCCATTGCGAATTGGCCAGATACTGTACTTCAGAGCCCGACAGACGCACGACGATGTTTTCGCTGTCCAGCGCCTTCAGCGCGGTCGGGTCGGCAATCAGAAGCTGACGCGACCGCAAGGCAGGACCATGCGTGACTGGCGCGCCGGAGACGGACAGATCGAACGTATCGTTCTTCGCGCTGCCACCGCAACCCGCAAGAAGCGCCGCGAGCAGCGGCATCACGACGAGAGCCTTATACCTTTTCGGGCCAGACGCCTGCCCGTGCATCAACGAAATTTTCAAGTTCCTACCCCCGTCAACGCCTTGTCCGGCCATCATATTGTTTTACGTTTTCGCCACCGAAGATCA
Organism: Rhizobium sp. Leaf262; assembly: GCF_001422245.1. Lineage (GTDB taxonomy): Bacteria > Pseudomonadota > Alphaproteobacteria > Rhizobiales > Rhizobiaceae > Agrobacterium. Next base: position 111,974 of record NZ_LMMM01000003.1, on the reverse strand, counting down.
GGCGCTGCGGATCGCGATCGAAATTGGTGATCGTGTTGTTGAGATTATCGACAGTCTGGCGGGTGCTGCCGATGAGCGCCTGGAAGTCCTTCAGACCGGAGCTTGAGAACCGGGCCAGATTATCCGCAATCGGACCGATGCGTGCGTTGAGATTATCGGCAACCGCCTTGAAGGAAGCCAGCGTCTCACGCGCCTTGGAGAACAGCGAGTTGGCATCATCCGTTCCCAGGAGACCATCGACCTTTGCCAGAATTCCATCGACACGGCTGGAAGCCAGATTCAGCTTTCGCGACATATCGGTAAAGTCTGCGATGGCGCGGTCGATATCGGGTCGGCGAGTTCCGACGTCGTCAGCAATCTGACGGAAGGTTGCGATAGCCTGACGGGCGTCGGCGGTGGCCGCAGACACATCTTCAACCGCATTGCCGACCTTGGCCGCATCGACGGATGCCAGTAATTCGTCGGCCCGTTTGACGACGACCTGAACCTCGGCGCTCGCCTGCTCGAAGTTGCGAGACGTGCGCTGCACAGTTTCCATAACGTCCTGAATGCCGCCGGAAGACGCCGCCACATCAGCCGTAACCTTGTCGACATTGGTAAGGATGGAGTCGATCTTCTGCGAATCCACGGCCTTTACCAGATCTTCGACCGCGGTCAGCGTGCTGTCCAGACGAACGGACACGGACTGGACGGTGGTCGACAGCGAACTGAGGCTTTCGATGAAGTTTTCGATACCGTCGGAATTGGACGCCAATGCGTTGGAGAATTTCTCGGCATTGCGCACGGTCTGCGTCAACGGACCACGGGCATCCTGAACGAAGCCCTGCAACTCGCCGATCGCACCATCCGCGCGGCGCAGAATTTTATCCGCAGTCGCAAGCAGGTTGGTCACGCTCGAAAGGTCGGCCGTCAGTTCCGCCGGAACGCCCGTGTCGAATGATTTCTGGAGGATACGTTCTTCATTGTTACGGCCACCCGACAATTCGATGTAGGCCGCGCCCGTCAGACCCTGGATTTCCAACACCGCACGGGTGGAAGGAAAGACCGGGGCATCGGCCTGCACTTCGGTAAAGGCGATCGAATAGGCCGGATCGTCACGGTCGATCGAAAGACCGCGCACCGTGCCCACGGGAATACCGTTGAATCGTACGGGTGATCCCACCGAAAGGCCGTTGGCCGAGCCGGGGATGCGTATTGTCAATTGGGCCGTTGGGCCACCGCGTCCGAATTCCGCCATCCAGTAAACGAAGCCGAAGGCGGCTGCGATGACGATCAGCGTGAAAATCCCGACGATGGTGTAATTTGCCTTGGTTTCCATGGCTATCCGTCACTCCCCGGAATGTGTTGCGTGCCGTCTGGAAGAACGACGGCGCGTGCCCGCTTTCCGCGGAAATAAGATTGTACCCAAGGATCGTCGCTTTCGAACATCTCCTCAAGCGTGCCTTCCACGGCGACTTTCTTGTCGCCCAGAACGGCAATGCGGTCACAGACCGAAAACAGACTGTCCAGATCGTGGGTGACCATATAGACCGTCAGCCCCAGCGAATCACGCAGACGTGCGATCAGCATATCGAATTCTGCCGCACCGATGGGGTCGAGACCAGACGTCGGTTCATCGAGAAAGACGAGGTCGGGATCGAGCGCCAGCGCACGCGCCAGCGCCGCACGCTTGATCATGCCGCCGGAAAGCTCCGACGGATATTTATCCGCCGCATCGGCTGCCAGCCCCACCATCTCGATCTTGATGGCGGCAAGCTCATCCATCAACGATTGCGGCAAATCCAGATATTCGCGCATTGGCAACTGGATGTTTTCCTTCACCGTGAGGCCGGAAAACAGCGCGCCCTGCTGGAAGAGAACGCCAAGGCGCGTATCGAGCGCCATGCGCTCTTCATCGGTTGCCTTGTCATAGTCGATGCCGAGAATCTTGATCGTGCCGCCCTGACGCGGCAGGAGGCGCAACACCGCCCGCATCAGCACGGACTTGCCCGCGCCGGAAGGGCCGATGAAGCCGAGAATTTCACCCCGGTAAACATCGAGATCGAGATTATCGAGAACGACCTTGTCGCCGAACGCAACCGTCGCGCCCTCGACCGAGAGAATGACTTCCCTGTCGCCTTTTTTCTTTTCTGTGTTCAATTCCTGGTCCTGCACAGCCTCTCCTTAAAAATCGATGGCTGCATAGAAGATGGCAAACACGCCATCGACCAGAATTACAACGAAAATGGACTTCACGACGGATGACGTCACGTGCTGGCCGAGCGATTCGGCGCTGCCGCCAACCTTCATGCCTTCGACTGCCGCCACGATACCGATGATCAACGCCATGAACGGCGCCTTGATCATGCCGGATGCGATGGTCGAGATTTCCACCGCAGAGTGAAGGCGCGACAGAAAGACCTCGAATGTAATGCCGGAATAGAGCAGCGAAACGACGGCAGCGCCGAACAGGGCGGCGAAGTTCGCAATGATCGTCAGAAGCGGCAGGGCAATCGTCAGCGCCACAAGACGCGGAAATACGAGAACACCGACCGGGTTGAGGCCGATGACCTTCAGCGCGTCGATTTCCTCGCGCATTTTCATCGAGCCGATTTCAGCGGTGATCGCGCTTCCCGAACGACCGGCAATCATGATCGCGGTCAAAAGCACGCCGATTTCACGAAGCTGCAAGATGCCCACGAGGTCGACGACAAAGACTTCCGCGCCGAAGTAACGCAGCTGAAACGCGCCTTGCTGAGCAATGATCGCCCCGATCAGGAACGACATCAGCAGAATGATGGGTACGGCGCGCACGCCCATGTGGTCGATCTGGTTGGCAATGGCAGCGGGCGACACGCCGCGCCCTCGCCCCAGCTTCATCTGCGCACCGCGAACGGCAGAGCCGAGAATGTACATGCCCGCGAGAAAATCGGCACCCGCCTGGATGACGTTTTTGCCGATGGGGTCAAAGATGCGTTGAACGATGCCGGTGCGATTGGTGTCTTTCGGGGCCAAAGGCGCTTCATCCGGCAAAGCCGTGATGATTTCCTCGAAACGCTCGTTTCCCTCGAAGGAAACCTGCGTACCGGCCTGCTCCAGCCGGTTCCGCATACGCCGTAACAGCCAGGCACCCGTCGTGTCGATATTATCGACACCGGAAAGATCGATCGTCACGGGACCGGACGCGCTCGATTTTTCGATTTTTTCGATATCGGCAAGGACAGGTGCGACGTTGGCATTGCGCCAGGAACCACTCAGAGCATAGCGCGCGCCACCGCCCTCGGCATTGTCATTTGCCGAAATAGCTGCAGGTTGCGCCTGTTGCCGTGTTTCAAGTTCTTGCATCTTGCTCCAAGCGAATGCAGCCTATTAAAGATTCTCTAACGATTCATATCGAGTGACGGATCACCAAGCCACAGCACTGCAGACGATTCGCGCAGTTTTTTCGTCTGTTTAACCGTTTATTACGAAACGCGAAGGCAATTTTGATGCGTCGTTACATTCAAGCCACAGCGGAAACATTCCCGGTTGCGGGCAGCTTTACCATTTCGCGTGGAAGCCGCACGGAGGTCGAGGTCGTCTACTGCTCCATCGTGCAGGACGGTGTGAAGGGTGTCGGAGAATGCGTTCCCTACAAACGTTACGGCGAATCGATTGATGGCGTCCTTGCCGACATCAGAGCGGTCACGGACGCAATTTCAAATGGGCTGGGCAGAACGGATCTCCAAACCGCGATGAAGCCGGGCGCGGCGCGCAATGCTGTCGACTGCGCATTGTCGGATCTCGAAGCAAAGCTTTCCGGAAAAGCGGTTGCCGCCTCCCTGCTCGCCTCGCCTCCGAAAGCCATTGTTACGGCCTTTACGATTTCACTAGGCGATGCCGAGACGATGGCTGCGCAAACGGCAGAAAATGCGCACCGGCCTTTGCTGAAAATCAAGACCGGCACAGTGGACGACGAAGCAAGACTGCGTGCGGTCAGAGCCGCCGCCCCCAACGCCCGCATTATCGTTGACGCCAATGAAGGCTGGACGGAAGATACGATAGAACACCATCTTGCCGTAGCGGCAGAGCTGGACATCGCGCTTATCGAACAGCCATTGCCCGCAGGCAAGGACGCGGCACTGGCGCGAATCCGCCGCAGCGTTCCCATCTGCGCGGACGAAAGTGTGCACCTGACAACCGATCTCGCATCTCTTCAAGACCGCTACGACGCCATCAACATCAAGCTGGACAAGACGGGCGGCCTGACGGAAGCCCTTATCATGAAGCGGGAGGCCGAACGCCTGGGCTATACGATCATGGTCGGTTGCATGTTGGGCACGTCGCTTGGCATGGCGCCAGCCGTATTGCTGGCGCAGGATACTGCCTATGCCGATCTCGACGGCCCGCTGCTTCTGGCCCGGGATCGCGTTCCGGGCCTGGTTTACGACGGATCGCTCGTGCACCCGCCCCAGACAGCACTCTGGGGCTGACGCAAAGTCGCCTTTCAGGCCGCGTAAGTGCCGATCAGCTTTGGAAACGCGACAGGCTCGAGTTCACCGACCGGGGTTTCCTCGGTCTTGTCGTCAGATTTCATCCAGGTGATGAGTTCGAACGTGCCGTCCATGGTTTCAGCAATCGCTGTGCAGCTTTCCACCCAGTCACCGGTATTGATATAGCGGATTCCGTCTATATCCTCCATCACCGCATGGTGAATATGGCCGCAGATGACGCCATCCACCTTGTTGCGACGGGCCTCGTCGGCAACGACACGCTGGAACTCGCCGATGAAGTTTACCGCATGCTTGACCTGCAGCTTCGCCCAGGCCGAAAACGACCAATATGGCAAACCAATGCGACGGCGCACTGCGGCAATGGCAACATTGAGCGCTATCGCTGCATCATAGGCCCAGTCGCCCAGATAGGCGAGAAGTCGGGCGTTACGAACCACGACGTCGAATTCGTCGCCATGAATGACAAGATACTTCTTGCCGTCCGCAGCCTCGTGGATCATCCGTTCAGCAACTTCGATGCCGCCGAAATGCGTCCCGGGAAACTCCCTTAGGAACTCGTCGTGATTCCCGGGAATGTAGACGATACGCGTTCCCTTGCGCGCCTTGCGCAAAAGCTTCTGTACAACATCGTTGCACCCCTGGGGCCAATACCAGCTTCGGCGCAGACGCCAGCCATCAATGATATCGCCAACGAGAATGATCGTATCGGCTTCGTGGTAGCGAAGGAAATCCAGAAGGAAATCCGTTTTGGCCGCCTTTGAGCCAAGATGCACATCGGAAATGAAAAGCGTTCTGAATTGTCTGGTTTCGGTTTGCGCGGCCATGGAACTCTTCCCCCTGTCTCGGCAACTTTCACCCCCTGCAAAACCAGACTCGTGTTTCAGCAAGATGACAGATCGTCATTTCGATGCACGAGCGAGCGTTTTTTAAGCAACGTCGAAACTACGGATTCGCGTGCTAAGGACAAATAAACGGCTGTACGGCTTGATCGATTGTTGTATGCAAAGGCCTCCAAGAAACGTGAAATAAGCGGTGATAAAATGAGTTCTCAGGACACAGGCAAAACGCAAAACAACAACGCAAATGCAGATCTGGAAGAACAGGCGCTTTTCTATCACCGCTATCCTCGCCCCGGAAAACTGGAAATCCAGGCCTCCAAGCCGCTCGGGAACCAGCGCGACCTGGCGCTTGCCTACTCTCCCGGCGTCGCCGCCCCTTGCCTTGCGATCCATGAAAATCCCGAGACGGCCGCCGAATATACAGCGCGCGCCAATCTGGTGGCCGTGATCTCCAACGGTACCGCTGTTCTGGGTCTTGGCAATATCGGCCCGCTGGCGTCAAAGCCCGTCATGGAAGGTAAAGCGGTTCTGTTCAAGAAATTCGCGGGCATCGACGTTTTCGATATCGAAATCGACGCGCCCGGTATCAACGACATGGTGTCGACCATCTCCGCGCTTGAGCCGACATTCGGCGGCATCAATCTGGAAGATATCAAAGCACCGGAATGCTTCGAAGTGGAGCGCCAGCTTCGCGCGAAAATGAACATTCCTGTGTTTCATGACGACCAGCACGGCACTGCCATCATCGTTGCCGCCGCAGTCACGAATGCGCTGGAACTCGCCGGCAAAGCGATCAGCAATGTCAAGATCGTCGCTTCCGGCGCGGGCGCTGCGGCCCTGGCCTGCCTCAACCTGCTGGTCGAACTCGGTGCCAAGCGCGAAAACATCTGGGTCCACGATATCGAAGGTCTTGTCTATGATGGCCGCAACAGCCTGATGGACGAGTGGAAAGAAATCTATGCGCAAAAGACCGACAAGCGCTCGCTGAACGAAACCATCGATGATGCCGATGTATTTCTCGGCCTTTCGGCAGCCGGCGTCCTGAAGCCTGAACTTCTGGCGCGTATGGCGCAAAACCCGCTCATTCTGGCGCTTGCGAACCCGACTCCGGAAATCATGCCGGAACTGGCGCGTCAGGCACGCCCGGATGCCATGATCTGCACAGGTCGCTCGGATTTCCCCAACCAGGTCAACAACGTTCTATGCTTCCCTTATATCTTCCGGGGTGCGCTCGACTGCGGCGCAACCACCATTAACGAAGAAATGAAGATGGCGGCCGTTCACGCCATTGCCGAACTGGCGCGTGAGGAGGTCTCGGAAGTCGCAGCGAAAGCCTACAGCGACGAGACACCGATTTTCGGCCCGAACTACCTGATCCCCTCGCCGTTCGATCCGCGCCTCATCCTGCGCATCGCACCAGCTGTCGCCCGTGCCGCTGCGGCAAGCGGCGTCGCCGCCCGCCCGATCACGGATTTCGACGCCTATCTCGATCAGTTGAACCGTTTCGTCTGGCGTTCGGGTTTCATCATGAAGCCGATCTTCAATCTGGCGAAAGCAGCAGAAAAGAAGCGGATCATCTTTGCGGAAGGCGAAGACGAACGCGTTTTGCGCGCCGCACAGGTGCTGCTGGAAGAAGGCACCGGCGTTCCGATCCTGATCGGACGTCCGCAGATCATCGAAACACGCCTGAAGCGTTTTGGTCTTCGCATTCGCCCCAATGCCGACTTTGCCGTGGTCAATCCGGAAGACGATCCACGCTACCGTGAATATGTCGACGACTATTTCGCGCTGGTCGGTCGCGCCGGTATCAACCCCGAGGCGGCCCGTACCATCATCCGCACCAACAGCACCGTCATTGGTGCTCTCTCGGTCAAGCGCGGTGAAGCCGACGCCCTGATCTGCGGATTGGAAGGCCGTTTCGACCGCCATCTGCGCGACGTCAACCAGATCATCGGCAAGAAAGAAGGCGCACACACGTTTGGAGGCCTTAGCCTGCTCATCACGCAGCGGGGAGCCTTGTTCCTGACGGATACGTTCGTCAATTACGAACCGACATCGGAAGACATCGCCGAACTGGCCATATTGGCATCGAAGGAAATCAAACGTTTCGGCATTACCCCGAAGATCGCTTTGGCCAGCCATTCGAATTTTGGTTCGCGTGACTCCGAGAGCGCCCGCAAGATGCGCCGCGCGCTGCAACTGGTCCGCGATGCGGCGCCTGAGCTCGAGATCGATGGTGAAATGCAGGGCGGCTCTGCCCTGTCCGAAGTGTTGCGCAAGCGCGCTATGCCCAATAGTGCACTGTCGGGCGAAGCCAACCTTCTTGTCTTCCCGAACCTCGACTCTGCCAATATCACGCTCGGCGTCGTTCGCACCATGACGGAAGGCCTGCATGTGGGGCCGATCCTGCTCGGTTCCGCCCTGCCCGTGCATATCCTGTCGCCGACGGTGACGTCACGCGGCGTCGTCAACATGGCAGCGCTCGCCGCCGTGCAGGCGTCGCACCCTGCCGTGTAAGCACGGGTTAACGTATTTTTGAACTGACTGTTGCCGCTTTGCGGCAGCAGCCTATGTTATCCTGAGTGCAAATACGTCATCCGCCTGCGGCGGACGATGTCAACAGGATGAGGCCTGCCATGCGGCAGGCAGAAGACGGACGGACCATTGATACCGCGCCGAAGCCGACTGACCGGCACGATTGCGATACTGATGCTTGTAGCGCCGCTTCCGGCTGAAGCGAGTGCCGTTTGCGATGCCTTGCGCTCACAACTCGATCAGCCAGCTCAGGTCTATGGCAATACGGCGGAGGTTCGACGTTTCGCCAGCGCGCTGGCGCAACAGAATATCATCATCCGCCGCATCAAGAACGACATGCGCAGCTATGGCTGTTCATCAGGTAGTGTCATCGTCTACGGCAATCCCAACGCCCAACTGTGCGGGGAAATCGGAGACGCGCTGGAACAGGCGCAGGCCGAGCGGGACATGATTACCGAAGATCGTGACAGAATGCTTGCGGCCCAGCGCGAGAACAATGCCCAGGGGTCGCGTGAGCGCATTCTGGCAGCGTTGGACGCGCAGGGTTGCTATGACGAGCAATCACCCTCCTACACCTCTACGGACCCTTCGCAAACGCCCGATATCCGTGAGCCGAATGGTGGTTTCACCGACCCCTACGACCAGGATTATGCACCCTCACCCGACATGCCGATGCAGGGCGGACTTAGGACCCTGTGTGTTCGCACCTGCGACGGCGCATTCTTCCCGATCTCGTCCGATGCGACACCGCTTGATTTTCGAGAACAGGCTGCGCAATGCGAGAGGATGTGTCCCGGGACACAGACGGAACTCTTCTACCATTCGTTACAAGGTCAGGAGAGTGAGGACATGGTGTCTGCCAAAACCGGGCAGCCCTATGCGTCGATGCCCATGGCTTTTGCGTATCGCAACAATCCGGCAACCAGCCGCTCTCCTTCGTGCAGCTGCAAGATGACGGCATCGCCGAAGAATCTCGATAGTCAGGGTAACGGACAAAAGGCTCCGCAGTCTACGGCGATGCAGACTTCGCCCAGCGTAACGTCCATAACGTCACCGAAGAGTGACACGACGCCTAAGCCCGCGGAAACGAAGCCGGTTGAAAAAGCCGAGCCTATCCCGGAACGGGACTACGACCCTGCTAACAACAAGGTCCGCATCGTTGGCCCGCAGTTCATGCCCGAAGAAACGAGCCGCATCGATCTCAAGAATCCCGCCCTGCAAGGTGCCCAGCCGCAACAGCAATGACGCTGCCTCTAGCGAGCGCCCCAGCTGTCGCGAAACACGAGGTCTTCCAACGGCAATCTTTGCCTCCAGCCTCTGAGCGCTAGTTCCGGCTCGCTGTAGAGCGCATCGACGCGCCCCAGACATAACCATGCGACGATTTCGATATGCGACGGGATTTGCAGGAGTTCGCGTATATCCGCATCGTGGAAAATACTGACCCAACCGACGCCGATACCTTCTGCACGGGCAGCCAGCCAGAGGTTCTGGACGGCACAGACTGTGGAATACACATCCATGCGTGGATTATGCGTTCGCCCCAGAACGACATCGCCGCCCCGCGTCGGATCGCATGTCACACAGATGGAGAGCGGCGCTTTGCGGATACCTTCAAGTTTCAGGCTACGATAGAGCGCCTGCCTGTCCTGCGGAAACATGTCCACAGCCTCCGCATTGGCGCGCGAAAACGCCTCCCAGGCACGTTGCCGGATTGAAACATCGGTGACGACGGTGAAGTTCCACGGCTGCATGAAGCCGACGGAGGGTGCTGCATGAGCTGCTTTCAGCAGTCGCATCACCAGATCATCCGGTATCGGGTCTGGCAAAAACTGATCGCGAACGTCCCGCCGGGTCTCAATCGCTCTGTAGACGGCACTCTTATCGCTTCTATCGAAAGCATGGGCGGATTTCAGTCCGTGTTGATCGTCATCGGTTCGCATCGTTATTCCCCAACAATGCATGGCCTGGGCGCTGACACGCCCGCCATGAACAACCTGCCGCCGTCCGTGCGGTGCGGTCTATGATATCAGGCCGGTCTTCTGACTTGGCTTCTCTTGCAACTGCCGCCTTCCCGATCTCTCAGTGGCGTTCTGGCAGTCTGCATCCGCCTTACAGCGTTGGGCACGTTGCGGATTTTCACCGCATTCCCGATTCTCCCGCGGCAAGCGGGCACCCGATGAGGCGCGTTATGGCCGTGCGGATCGCAGGATGCAAGCGAGAGGATGCTTTTCCCAGCAAAACCGGAACCGGTGGGCTGCTGCCGCATTCTATCGATGAAGGAGAACAAAGATGGACCAATATATCGAACTTCGCCAACAGATCGGTCAGGACCTCGACACCCTGAAGAAGACAGAAAGCCCAAAATCCATCTTCGAACTCGCAGATGACTATCTTCTGGCAGACGCTGCATTGAAGCGTGAAGTTGTCGAAGACATCATCAAGGAAGAAGCCGATAAGCGGAACATCGGCATCCACTGATATTAGGAAGACCTTTTTCGGGGCGAAAAAACGATGCGGGTGATATCATCGCTGTGAATGCCACTGTTGCAATCTCCATCATCATCGTCCTGATCGTCATCGCAAGCCTGGCAATTGCGTCTCGCCACCGTGACAAGATCATTATCAAGATCGCTTCCACGTCTCTTCCAAAGGAAGATGACGCAACACCGCTTGACCGCCATTGGACAGATATCTCGCGTGATCACGCCGAGCCGGACGCGCTTTCCCTGATCCAGTCGAACCTTGGCGCCTTTGCGGCGCGTGTTGGCAGTGCGCGGGCGGCAGGGCGCAGCCTCGATCTCATGTACTACATGTGGAATGCCGATCTGACAGGGCAGTTGATGATGAGAGAAGTCATTGCTGCTGCGGATCGCGGAGTGCGGGTGCGTCTGCTTCTCGATGATCTCGGTGTTTCGATGTCTGACCGTGCCTTTCACGCCATCGACAGTCATCCCAATATAGAACTTCGTCTGTTCAATCCGACCAAGGCTCGGGAAAATGTCTTCAGGCGCGGACTTGAAATGGTGCTGCGATTTCGCAGCGTCAACAGACGCATGCACAACAAGGCCTGGATCGCTGACGGCAGGGTGCTGATCGTCGGTGGTCGCAACATCGGCGACGCCTATTTCGATGCGGCCGAACAGGCTAATTTTCGCGATTTCGATATCATCGCCCACGGTGCTTGCATCGCCCAGGCAGAGGAAATTTTCGACGATTACTGGAACAGCGCAGTCGCCGTTCCCGTCCGTTCGCTGCTTGCCAGAAGACCGAGCAAACTGGCCAGACTTCGACGCAGGATGGATATCCTCGCCTCCGGAAGCGCCGCCAGGCCCTATCTGGCACAGGTGGAAAGCCAGCACCATCAAGGCAACTTCCTCATGTCGGACACTCTCCACTGGGTGAATGGCGCACAGGTCGTCGCAGACCCGCCTGAAAAGGCTGCCGGCAAACGTCGTAGCGGCCACAATTTCCTCATGGAAACCCTGCTTCCGATCATGGAAGAGACGGACCGGACACTTAAGATCACGTCGCCCTATTTCATTCCCGGCCAGAAGGGCGTGGAGACATTGTCGCGCCTGTCGGCCGATGGCATTTCCGTCAGCGTGCTGACAAACTCCCTGGCTGCGACGGACGTTGCCGCGGTGCATGTCGGATATGCGCGGTATCGACGCCCGCTCCTCATCAACGGCATCAAGATTCACGAATTGCGCTCTCTGGCCGATCAGCATACCTCTTTTTCGCTGCGTGGCTCCGGTCAGGCTAGCCTGCACACCAAGGCCTTCACCCGCGACGGAGAGATCGGTTTCATCGGGTCCCTCAACTTCGATCCACGCTCCATGTCGCTCAACACCGAAATGGGCGTGCTGTTTTCATCACCTGGACTAGTGACGGAAATGGACGAGATTTTCCGGGAAGAAACCAGTCGAGAAATGAGTTTCGAACTGGCCCTCAACGAGCGAAGAAATCTGACATGGACGGGAATGGTGCGCGGCCAGCCTACGCATTACCGACATGAGCCCTACGCCACCCTAAGCCGCCGAGCACTGGTCAGCGTGATGGGGATATTGCCGCTCGAATCTCAGCTCTGATTAAAAAAATCATAGGCAACACTGATCGAATTCGGCGCTCAGACATTTTAGGCATAATCGAAATACAGGAGAAAGCCATGTTCATCACGCCGCCGGAACCAAAGACGAGCCGCAAGATCGCCGAGATGTATCGCAACGCCGAAAAGACCTATGGCTATCTGCCCAATATGTATCGGACCTTCGGTCATCGTCCCGAGGTCATGGAAAGCTGGAGTGCCTTGCTGGTCAGCCTGCGCGGAAATATCGAGCCGCGACGTTACGAGTTGGTCACGCTTGCGGCTGCACGCGAACTGCGCTCGTCTTACTGTATGCTGGCCCATGCTGCCGTGCTGGCGCGCGAGGGAGTGTCGAACGATGAGCTCGAGCACATCGTTGCCAATGCGGAAGACGCGCCACTGGATGAACAGGAGCGCGCCATCATGATTTTTGCGGCAAAGGTCGTGCGGGATGCCACCTCGATCACGCAGGCGGACATTAATGCCCTGAAGTCCCACGCACTGACGGACGCGGAGATATTCGATATCGTCGCTGCTGCTTCGGCGCGCTGCTTCTTCTCGAAGACGCTGGATGCACTTGGCACCTCGCCGGACCAGGCCTATGTCGACAAGCTTGGTCCGCAACTGGCGGAAAAGCTGGCTCTCGGGCGTCCGATCGAACGGGAGCCCGAGACCGTGGGCGCGACGCTTTAAGCGGCGACCTTCTTGCCGCTCAGTTTCGCCGCCTGAATCTGGACCAATGTGTCGAGGTTCTGGTTCACACGGCAATAAAACTCTTCGTCGATGAAGGGTCGCAGCATGAAGTCGTTGCCGCCTGCCTTGAGGAAACGAGCAGATAAGAGCCGGTTGGTGGAAGAAGACACACCGATGATGCGCAACTCATGAGAACCGCGCATGGTGCGAATGCGGCGCGTTAGTTCGAAACCATCGATATCGGGCATGTTGTAATCGGTCACGACCAGCCCGATATCAGGATTGTTGCGCAGGATATCCAGTGCTTTGGCACCGCTTTCTGCTAGGCTGACCCGGAAGTTATAACGCTTCAGGCGGCTGGAAAGAAGCGCGCGTGCGGTCGGGCTGTCATCAACGATCAATACGTGGTGGCGATGGTTCGTGAGGAAGCGGCAAACCGATTCCGTCAGCATGTCGACGGCAAAGACGTTGTCCTTCAGGATGTAATCGACAACTTCCTTCGTGATCAGCTTCTCGCGTGTGTCCTCGTGGAAGGTACTGGTAAAGACAATCGTCGGAATGGACAGATCGACAAGATATTCCAGAGCCTCGCCGTTTTCGGCACCCGGCAAATTGATGTTTGAAATAGCCAAAGTCACTTCTTCAGAAGAACGTTCGTAGCATTCCTGCAGTTCTTCGAAGTTACGGCAAACCTCGACTGTAAGACCGAGAAGCTCCTTCAGTCTCGCGCCAATCATCTGGGTGAAGACATTGGAGTCTTCGGCCAGCAATATTCTTGTGTCATGAAATGGCACGCCAGAATACTGCATGCCTGTAATTCCCAGAAAATTCATAGTACCCCCAAAGATCCCTAATCGCTTTGGAAGCAAATATAACTGCTGATATTTTCAGAATAATTAATCGACGACGCACGTCAGAACTATGGTTACTTATTCGCGAATCTGAAGCGACAACTGTTTTAGTATTAACTCAGACAGTCATCAGCCTCAGCGTATCGGCTACTTTCTGAAAGTCATAGGGTTTGGGGAAGAAAACGCTGCGTTCCGGCATTGCGTCTTCCGATGGATTTTGATGGCCGGATGTCAAGACGATTCCGAGCGGACTGTTCCCGCGACGCGCCCAGTTGGCAAGGCCAACGCCGTTCATGCTGCCGGGCATGTCGACATCGGTGAAGAGGACATCGATATCGGGGCGGCTTTCCATTATCTCCATCGCTTCATCCGCAGCAGATGCTTCTATGGCATCGAAGCCGGCGTCCTCAACGAGATCGACGGCCATCATGCGTAAGAGAGGGTCGTCTTCGACGACCAGCACGACCTGTTTGGCGTATGAGTTTCGCTGTCCCATGACTATGGTTACCTGCTTCTACATCCAAGCGTCGTATTCGTGAGAATTTTTGACCTTGGATTGAACAACGCCGGGCCGGAGTGCAGGTTCCTTCCCGGAGTGTCGAATCGGGACTCTATCCACCGATAAGATGAATCGAGCGGAGGTAACATCGCCGCTGAGGACATTGCGCCAGCTCAAACGGAGCGGGTCAGTCCACCGTCCACCCGCAGGTTCTGTCCTGTGATATAGCCCGCTCCGTCCGACGCCAGAAACGCGACGGTAGCAGCGATTTCCTCGCTTTTGCCGTAACGTTGCATTGGTACCATGTCGCGACGTTCCTCTGTCGCGGGCAGGCTGTCGATCCACCCCGGCAGAACGTTGTTCATGCGAATATTGTGCGCTGCATAGGTATCGGAAAAAATTTTCGTATAGGCGGCAAGACCGGCACGAAAGACAGCCGATGTCGGAAACATTTCGCTCGGCTCAAATGCCCATGCGGTGGAAATGTTGACGATAGCTCCGAATTTCTGCTCCACCATTGTTGGAGTCACCAGCCGCGTCGGGCGGATGACATTCAGCAGATACACATCGAGTCCGGTGTGCCACTGCTCATCGGAGATATCGAGGATCGGTGCACGCGGCCCGTGTCCGGCACTGTTGACGAGCACATCTATTCGACCGAACATCTGAAGAGTTCGGTCCACGAGCTTCTGCAGGTCGTCATTGTTCTGATTGGAGCCCGTAACGCCGATACCGCCCAGTTCGGTCGCCAGCGCCTCGCCCTTACCGGATGAGGAAAGGATGGCGACTTTGTAACCATCAGCCGCCAAACGCTTTGCCACCCCAGCGCCCATGCCGCTGCCGCCCGCTGTTACCACTGCTACTTTTTCTGCCGACATCATTGCGCTCCCATGAGTTAGGAGGAAAGCTTAGCGCGGTTTTCATGAGATTTCGAACCAAAATCCCTGACAGATCGGTTGCGAAAACGGCAACGATCAGGGCTTATGACTTCAGCCATCCTGCAATTCGCCCGACTGCCTCGGCGATGTCCGAGACGGAACCCGCATAGGAAAACCGCAGAGCGCGATGCCCTTCCAGCGGATCGAAATCGAGACCGGGCGTGGCTGCCACATCGATTTCCGCCAGCATGCGTCTGGCAAAATCCATGCTGTCATTGGAATAACGGCTGGTATCGACATAGGCATAAAAGGCACCGTCCATGGGCGATGCCAGCGGCAAGCCCAGCTCTGGCAGACGCGTCGTCAGGAAATCGCGGTTCGTACGGTAGCTTTCCTTGTAGACGTCGAGTTCCTCTTCGGCTGAAAAGGCAGCGGTCGCGGCAAGTTGCGAAAGCTCCGGAGCCGAGATGTACATGCTTTGCGCCAGACATTCGATCGGCCGGATCAGATTTTCCGGCAACACCATCCAGCCGATACGCCAACCGGTCATGCAATAATATTTGGAGAATGAGTTGATGACGACGGCGTTTTCGCTGATTTCAACGGCACTGGTTTCATCGCCGACGAAAGTCAGTCCATGATAAATCTCATCTGAAATGAATGCGATATCGCGGCTGTCACAATATGAGATGAGGCGCTTCAAGGCATCACGGCTGGTCACCGTTCCCGTCGGGTTGGCCGGACTTGCCAGCAGCACGCCCTTCAGCTTGCAACCGGCCTTCGTCTCAGCACGCTCGAGGCTTGCGGGAGTGAGCGTGTAACCGGTTTCTGCCGTCACCGGCACTTCCACCACGTTCAGACCAAGCGCCTTGAGGATATTGCGATAAGCGGGATAACCCGGTCGTGCGATGGCAACGGCGTCACCCACATCGAACAGCGCCAGAAACGCCAGATTGAAGGCGGCGGAAGAACCCGTCGTCACGGCAATGCGGGCGGGATCAACGATTGCACCGTGGCGAAGCCTGTAGCTGGAGGCAATCGCCTCGCGCAACTCGCGAAGTCCAAGCGCGTCCGTGTAACCGATGCGACCATGCTTCAGGGCTGCCTCCGCGGCTTCCAGGGATGCGCGTGGTGCTGCATGCGATGGCTGTCCAACGGCCATGGAGATGACGGGTCGCCCCGCTTGTCTGCGGCGGTTTGCTTCTGCCAGAATGTCCATGGCATGAAAGGGCTCAACCGCGCTTCGCTTCGACAACGTTATCAAGGGCATGTTCTTTCTTGGAATCCTGTCGGACATTTGCCGTATTATTGCTGTCTTCACAATGACGAGATCGCAACGGACGCATTTAATTTGCGATATGGCATTTAAATTAAATTACGGTAATTGCGTGGGGATATCGGAATCACCACCCCGTAACGACTTGATGAGGACCGACATGGCACTTTCGATCAAATCCACAGCGCTCGCCAGCCTGACGGCCCTCTCGACGCTGCTCGTCTCTTTGCCGGCTCACGCGCTTGACGATCAGCAGAAGAAGGAATTCGGTGCCTTCATCAAGGAATACCTGATCGAAAACCCTGAGATCATGCTGGAAGTCCAGGAAGCGCTCGAGCGCAAGCAGTATGAGACACGCAACGCCAAGGCGGCAGAAGCCGTGGCCGATAACAAGAAGACTTTGTTCGAATCCCAGTACGACCTGTCGCTTGGCAATCCCAATGGCGACGTTACGCTGGTCGAGTTCTTCGATTACAATTGCGGCTACTGCAAACGCGCAATGAGCGACGTCGACACGATTCTGAAAACGGACAAGAAAGTCCGCTTCGTTCTCAAGGAATTTCCCATTCTCGGACCTGAATCGATGGAAGCGCACAAGGTTTCCAACGCCGTGAAGCTCGTCGCACCTGAAAAATACGCCGAGTTCCAGCGCACCTTGCTGGGTAGTTCCGGTCGCGCCAACGAGGCAAGCGCCCTCGAGGTTGCGGATTCGCTCGGCATCAAGGAAGCCGATATCCGCAAGTCAATGGCGGCGAATCCAAACGATGCGCAGGTCAAGGAAGCCTATCAGCTGGCCACCAGCCTCGGCATTACGGGCACACCGTCCTATGTCATCGGTAACGAAGCGGTCTTCGGTGCTGTCGGTGCGGTTCCACTCAAGGAAAAAATTGCCAATATGCGCACATGTGGAAAGGCCACCTGCTCCTAAGAAACGGACGTTCGCCATAGCCTTACGCGCTTCGCGCCGCGGGCTATACGAGCTTCTTTTCGCCCGTGGCGAACTTTGCCTTCAGCAGGCACTCGTCATATTCCGCATCCGCGGTGGAATCGAAGACGATACCGCCACCGACATTGAAGGTGGCTCTGCCATCCTCGAAAAGCGTGATGGTGCGGATCGCGACGGAAAAGCGCATGTCGCCATTGGGTGACAGCACGCCGATAGCGCCGCAATAGGCATTGCGCGGGCCACTCTCCAGATGGTGAAGAATTTCCATCGCCCGCATCTTCGGCGCGCCTGTGATCGAGCCGCAGGGAAAGAGCGCAGAGAAAACATCGCGCACACTCATGTCCGGCAGAAGTTTCGCCCGCACGTGGCTTACCATCTGGTGGACCGTGGGGTAGGTTTCGATCTCGAAGAGCTTGGGCACATCCAGCGTGCCGACCTCGGTGATGCGCGAAACGTCGTTGCGCAGAAGATCGACGATCATCCGGTTTTCAGCCAGCGTTTTTTCGTCCCGCAGCATTCCGGCCACCAGTTCCGCGTCCTGCTCAGGCGTCGCGCCGCGCCTGACCGTTCCCTTCATCGGATGTGTCTCGATCCAGCCATCCTTGACGGAGAAGAACAGTTCCGGCGAACGCGAGAGAATGATCGGCCCGCCAAGATCGATCAGGGCGCCATATTTTACAGGCTGCCGCTCGATCAGCGACCAGAAGGCGTTGAGCGGATCGCCATGCCAGCGTGCGTGGACAGGCATGGTGAGATTGGCCTGATAGCAATCTCCTTGTCGCAGATGCTGGTGAAGTCTGGCGAACTGCGTGCTGTATTCTTCCAGCGTCCAGCCGGGTTTGGCATCGCTCAAAAAATCATCCGGGCTCATCAAGGGCTGCGGTTGCTGAACGATATGTGTGCTCTCGACCGGCGATGAAAAAACACCGAACGACAGCAGCGGCACATCGCGCTTGACGTCAGCAAAGGCCGCCAGTTTGTCTTCAAAGAGATACCCGGCCTCGTAAGACATGTAACCGGCAAGATATTTTCCCGCCGCCCTCGCCTCTTCCATTCGCTCCAGTGCCGGAAAAAATTCGTCCACCTCATGCGCAACAATCATGCTGTCCGGCTCGGTGAAGAGCGTCACCAAGCCAGTCGTATCATCGCGGAAGAGAACATAAGGCGCGGTGAGCAATGTCGTTCGATCCGGCAAACAAGTGAAATCCGATATCAGATTGGATCGATATCGCCTTTCGCCCACATTTCAATGGTCTCGGCATAGAAATCCGCAAAGCGGCCTTCTTCGATGGATTTGCGGATGCCCTGCATCAGTTCCTGATAATAGGCCAGATTGTGCCAGGATAGCAGCATGCCGCCCAGTGCTTCATTGGAACGGGCCAGATGGTGCAGGTAGGCGCGGGAATAATCACGTGATGCCGGGCAGTTGGACTGCTCATCCAACGGGCGCATGTCTTCGGCGTGGCGGGCGTTGCGGATGTTGACGCGGCCACGGCGGGTGAAGGCCAGACCGTGACGACCGGAGCGGGTTGGCATGACGCAATCGAACATATCGATGCCGCGCGCGACCGATTTCAGAATATCATCCGGCGTGCCGACGCCCATCAGGTAGCGCGGCTTTTCGGTCGGTAGCGCGGGCAATGTGATGTCGAGCATGCTCAGCATCACCTCCTGCGGTTCTCCCACGGCCAGACCGCCTACGGCGTAGCCCTTGAGATCGAGCTGCTTCAGACCCTCGGCGGAGCGGACACGCAAATCCGGCTGGTCGCCGCCCTGCACGATGCCGAACATGGCCTTGCCGGGCTGCTCGCCAAAGGCAACGCGGCAACGCTCTGCCCAGCGCAGGGACATTTCCATGGCGCGTTCGATTTCCTTGCGCTCCGCTGGAAGCGCAATGCATTCATCGAGCTGCATCTGGATGTCCGAATCGAGCATGCCCTGAATTTCAATGGAGCGTTCCGGCGACATGTGGTGCAGCGAGCCGTCCACATGGCTTTTGAAAGTGACGCCCTTTTCATCCAGCTTGCGCAGGCCAGACAGCGACATGACCTGAAAGCCCCCGCTATCGGTGAGGATCGGGTGCGGCCAGCGGATCAGTTCATGCAGACCGCCAAGGCGCTGTACGCGCTCCGGGCCGGGGCGCAGCATCAGGTGGTAAGTATTGCCCAGAATGACATCTGCGCCGAGGTCACGCACCTGATCCAGATACATGGCCTTGACGGTGCCGACCGTGCCGACCGGCATGAAGGCCGGTGTGCGGATCGTGCCGCGTGGCATGGCCACTTCGCCAAGACGCGCGCCGCCGCTGGTTGCTTTGAGGGTGAAGGAGAAGTTCTCGTGCATCAGGTCTTCCGAAAAAGGAGGCTGGAATCGCCATAGGAATAGAAACGGTAGCCGGTTTCGATAGCGCGCGTGTAGGCCTCGCGCATGGTTTCCAGCCCGCAGAAAGCCGAAACCAGCATGAACAGCGTGGATTTCGGCAGGTGAAAATTCGTCATCAGAATATCGACGGCCTTGAAGCGGTATCCCGGCGTGATGAAGATGCCTGTCGGGCCGGACCAGGGCATGATCTGCCCGTCATCGGCAGCCGCACTCTCGATCAGCCGAAGCGAGGTCGTACCGACGCAGACGATGCGCCCGCCCCTCGCCTTGACGGCATTCAGCTTGGCAGCTGTTTCTTCTGAGACATAACCGATTTCGAGGTGCATCTTGTGCTCTTCGGTATCGTCAGCCTTGACAGGTAGAAACGTGCCCGCGCCGACATGCAGCGTAACGAAATGCCGCTCGATACCCGCTTCATCCAAGGCTTCGAAGAGTGCGGGCGTGAAGTGAAGGCCTGCGGTAGGTGCTGCCACGGCACCTTTTTCGCGCGCGTAGATGGTCTGGTAATCCGTCTGATCCTGCGCGTCTTCAGGACGCTTGGCAGCGATATAGGGCGGAAGCGGAATGTGACCGACGGAAGCGATGGCCTCGTCCAGCACGGGGCCGGAGACGTCGAACAGCAGCGTGATTTCGCCCTCATCGCCCTTCTCCTCTACGGTCGCCTCAAGGAAAGCCAAACCGCAGGCATTGTCACGCGCGTAGCCGAAACGGATGCGGTCGCCTTGCTTGATGCGCTTGCCGGGACGGGCGAACGCCTTCCAGCGACTGGCATCTGCGCGCATGTGAAGCGTGGCGGAAACGGCCGTCTCCGGCGCACCTTCGCGAAGCCGCACGCCTTCGAGCTGGGCGGGAATGACGCGGGTGTCGTTGAAAACCAGGGCGTCGCCCGGTTTCAGAAAACTCGGGAGATCGAAGACCTGATGATCCGTCATGCTGCCTGCATTCGGATCGACCACGAGCAGACGCGCACTATCGCGCGGGTTCGCCGGGCGAAGCGCGATGTTGTCGTCAGGAAGGTCGAAGTCGAACAGGTCTACACGCATGATGGGCTCTTGAAGTTCAAAGGTCTGCTCCACATTCCCTCATTCCTGTGCTTGTCACAGGAATCCAGTCGATGCGCGTCTGCGCGTCAGAAAGAGTCTCTCAGCCCAAGGACTTGGGCTGGCTGGATTCCTGTGACGAGCACAGGAATGAGGACGGCACCAGAATATCAAAACCCGCCCCGCAGAACCTGCGAGGCGGGCCAAGTGTCTATATCCTATGCTCAGGCCGCAGAAGCAAGGCGGATCGAGACGATGGAATCGGGGTCCTTCACAGGCTCGCCGCGCTTGACCTTATCGATGGCTTCCATGCCTTCGATGACCTGGCCCCAGACGGTGTACTGCTTGTTCAGCCATGGGCTGTCGGTAAAGCAGATGAAAAACTGCGAGTTGGCGGAGTTCGGGCTCTGCGAACGGGCCATGGAGCAGGTGCCGCGCACGTGCGGAATGGCGGAGAATTCTGCCTGAAGGTCAGGCTTTTCGGAACCGCCCATGCCGGCGCGCGATGGGTTGAAGCTTTCAGAACCCTTCTTGCCGAACTTTACGTCGCCGGTCTGCGCCATGAAATCGGAGATGACGCGGTGGAACACGACGCCGTCGTAAGCCTGTTCGGAAACCAGTTCCTTGATGCGGGCAACGTGGCCCGGAGCCACTTCGGGCATAAGCTGGATGACGACCTTACCAGTCGTTGTTTCCATGATGAGGGTGTTTTCGGGATCTTTGATCTCGGCCATGGTATCTCTCCTTTTACGTGGGCATGCGCCCGGTTTTATTTCTTGCCAACAGTGACTTTGACCATGCGGTCAGGATCGGAAACTTCGCCGTTGCCGCCCTGGCCCTTCTTGATCTTGTCTACGAATTCCATGCCCGAAACGACCTTACCGACGACGGTATACTGTCCGTTCAGGAACGGGCCCTTGTCGAACATGATGAAGAACTGCGAGTTGGCGGAGTTCGGGTCCTGCGAACGGGCCATGCCGACCGTGCCACGCTCGAACGGCGTCTTGGAAAACTCGGCTGGCAGATCAGGCAGGTCGGAACCGCCGGTGCCCGCGCGCTGGGCATTGAACGACTTGCTCATATTGCCGTACTGCACATCACCCGTCTGAGCCATGAAGCCGGGAATGACGCGGTGGAAAGCGACGTTGTCGTAGGCACCCTTTTCAGCCAGCGCCTTGATCTGCGCAACGTGCTTCGGCGCGACTTCTGGCATAAGCTGAATGACCACTGGGCCGTCTTTCAGCTGGATCGTGAGGAATTCCGCAGCCGAAGCAAATGTGCTGGCGGCGATGGCGCTGACGAACAGGGCGCCAGCAAAGGCAAATCGAAGCAGTTTCATTGGAATAGGCTCCAGAATAATCGCCGAAACTATTGTTTCAGCTTGCTGTTGAGGGCGTGCAAAACGGCTTTCGGCACGAAAGTCTCCACATTACCGCCCATTGCGGCGATCTGACGAACCAATGTGGCGGTAATGGGCCGCGATGCCGTTCCGGCGGGTAGAAAGACGGTTTGGATATCGGGCGCCATCTGCCGGTTCATGCCCGCCATCTGCATTTCGTAATCCAAATCGGTGCCGTCGCGCAGGCCTCGCACCAGAAGCGTCGCGCCATGTTCGCGGGCGGCATCCACCACCAGATTTGAGAAGGAAACGACGCGCAGACGACCCGCCGAATCTGGAAGCGCTTCATTCAAAGAGTGGCGAATGAGTTCGGCGCGTTCCTCGAAACTGAACATCGGCGCCTTGCCGGGATGAATGCCGATTGCGACGATCAGCTGTGACGCCACGTTCAGCGACTGGATCAACACATCCAGATGTCCGTTGGTCATCGGGTCGAAAGATCCGGGATAAAAGGCAATCGTCATACCGTTCTCGATATTTAACGTTAGTTGTGCCGCCTTTTGTCATGTAAGACAGGTATTCGCAAGACCTCGGCGCGGCAGGCCTTTCGCCACGCAACCTCAATATTACGCTGAACACGATATGAACGCGCCATTCAGCGCGGCTTCAAAGCATATCTCTATAACCGTCTCATCGCATCGCAAACGGGCGCTCGGCCCTCTCGGAGATGGAAATGCTGGTATTCATGATGATCCTAACAATCGCGACATCCTTTGTTGTCGAACACATCTTCATGGATTGACGTGAACTGCCGGTTTTCTGAACGCCAGATGAATGCAGCATTCAAGAAGGCTTCAGAGGCGCGATGCTAATCGATTTTTAACAATAACGCGGAACTGGATCAGGTATCGCGCGTTCAGACCCCAGGTAAAGGAACGGACACATGTTTATTAAAGAAAAACAGTCTACTTCGGCAAAGATCGGCCTGATCAGCACAGCCTGGACAATGTTGGTCATTGCGATGGTAGCAACGACGTTCAGCCTTTACGGTCAAAAGCCGGAACAGAACGGCCCTGAATTCCCGCAGCTCACATCCCGCACTCAATATATGAATTATTATTGATCCTTGCGGGAGTAATTCACAATTACTTCTGGAGTCATGTCATGCTCATCTTCCTTACTCTGCTTGCTGCTATCATCAGCGCAATGTTCGTAGCATCGGTTATTTCAGCTGTAACGGAATCGCAGAAGGAAGATGCGCTGATTAGAGAGGCACTTGCGCGTAGCAAGGCGTTCTAAGGCTCAGATCTGTGAAATATCCCGACGTCTTCAGAACTTAAAAAAGCCGCCCGCATAGAGGCGGTTTTTTTGTGTCTTCAGGCCGCATTGTACAATGCACAGGGTATTACAGCCCGTCGCTCACGCCTTCGTTTGCCGTTGCGCGCTTTTCAGCCGAATTTAGCCTTCAATTTCAAAGTGGATTGATTTAAGGAAGCCCCATAGACCCGGCGTAACGGGCGAATATTGTGAGGTTTGCATAGCGATGCTCGATTCCCTGAGAAATGCTTCTCGTACTTTGGCGGCGAAGATTCTCCTTCTGCTTCTCGGCGTGTCCTTCGGTGTCTGGGGCGTTTCCGCGTCTCTGGCGCCAACGAATTCGCATGCCGTGATGACGGTTGGCGACCAGACGATAACGCCGAACGAGTTTCGCTTTGCCTATCAACGACAGCTTGCCGATGTCGGCCGGCAGTTCGGCACGCGCTTGACCACCGAACAGGCCAAGGCTTTCGGCATCGACCGTCAGGTTTTCAGCCAGCTTTCTGCCGGCGCAGCGTTGGATGAGCTCGCTTCGAAGATGAATCTTGGCCTGTCTGAAGATCGCCTTGCCACCTTGATTGCCGAAGATCCTGCCTTCAAGTCGCCAAGCGGCCAGTTCGACCGCGCACTGTTCAGCCAGCGCTTGCGTGGCGCAGGTTTCAACGAAGACGATTACGTCAAGGAACGCAGCAAGGTTGCCGTCCGCGGCCAGATTGTCGACGCGATCTCCGATGGCTTCCAGCCGCCGAAGGTTCTGGTCGATGCCCTGAAGCAGTATCGCGATGAACAGCGCTCCATCGAATATGTCCTTCTGTCAAACGCCAACATCGATCCGGTCAAGGCGCCTGGCGATGACGTGCTCGCGCCCTGGTTCGAAAAGAACAAGGAAAAGTATCGCGCGCCGGAATATCGCAAGTTCACCTATGTGAAGCTAGAGCCCTCTGACATTGCCGATCAGACTGCAATCACCGACCAGCAGATTGCCGATTATTATGAAAGCCACAAGGACAGCTTCCGCACGGCAGGTCGCCGTACCATCGAGCAGCTGACATTCGCAGACAAGGAAATGGCAGAAGCCGCTGCAACGCAGATCCGTGCTGGCACGACAACGTACGATCAGGTCGTGAAGGATCAAGGCAAGCAGCCTGCCGACGTGACACTGGGTGAATTCACCAAGGATACGGTTCCAGACCAATCGATTGCCGATGCCGCTTTTGCAATCCAGAAAGATGGTGGCGTTTCGCCCGTCGTTGACGGTGCATTCGGCCCGGTCATCCTGCGCGTGACAGGCATCAAGAATGAAAGCATGAAGACGCTGGACGAGGCGAAGGAAGAAATTCGCACCAATCTCGCCACCGCCAATGCTGCTGAAGAGCTGAACAATGTTCACGACCGTTACGAAGATTTGCGCGGCGGCGGTTCTTCGCTAACGGATGCTGCCACTCAGCTCAAGCTGAAACCGGTCACCGTCGAAGCAGTCGATGCAACCGGTGAAGACGACAAGGGTAATCCCGTCGAAGGCCTGCCGACACCAGCCCTCCTGACGGGGGTCTTCCGGGCCGAACAGGGCGTCGATGCGCCCGCCGTCAACATTGGCCGCGACGGCTATGTCTGGTTCGATCTGCAGCAGATCACCGCACCGCGAGACCGTACGTTGGCCGAGGTCAAGGAACAGGTCGTCGCAGACTGGACTGCCGAGCAGCAGCGCACCGCGCTCGCCGCCAAGGCGGACGAGTTGAAGGCCCGCGCTGAAAAGGGTGAGACGCTCGCCGCCATTGCCGGTGAGATGGGCCTCGCTGTCGAAACCAAGATGGGTCTCCGCCGCACCAGTGAAGACGCGGTCCTCGGCCAGCCTGCCGTTGCCGCCGTCTTTGCGGGTGCCGATGGCCTCGTTGGTACGGCTCCTGACACGGATGGCTCCAGCCGCATTCTGTTCAAGGTGACCGAGGTCAACACGAGCACGCCATCCGACGCGCTTGATAATAACGACCAGCAGGTCACCGCAATGGCTACCGCGGCCGGTGATGATATGCTGGACCAGATGGTCAACCGTCTTCAGAACGACTATGGTGTCACCATCAATCAGGCCCTCGCAGATCAGGCCATGACCGCATTCTAAGCCGCATTTCGGGGGACGTGACGACATGGCTGAATTGAAGCCGCTGATTGCGAAGGTGGCCACTGGCGAAAGCCTGAACCGGGATGATGCCCGTCAGGCCTTCGACATTCTGATGTCCGGCGAAGCAACACCATCGCAGATCGGCGCGTTCCTCATGGCTTTGCGGGTGCGTGGCGAAACGGTGGACGAAATCGTCGGTGCGGTTTCTTCCATGCGTTCACGCATGATACCCGTCACTGCCCCTGCCGACGCCATGGATATCGTCGGCACGGGTGGGGATGGGCTTGGGACGTACAACATCTCCACGCTCGCCTCCATCATCGTGGCAGGCGCAGGCGTGCCGGTTGCCAAGCATGGCAACCGCGCTCTCAGCTCCAAGTCGGGCACGGCCGATGCGCTCTCCGTTCTGGGCGTGAAGCTGGATATCGAGCCGGGCCTTATCAGCCGCTGCATCCGCGAGGCCGGTCTTGGCTTCATGTTTGCCCAACGTCATCACTCCTCCATGCGCCACGTCAATCCCAGCCGTGTCGAGCTCGGCACGCGCACCATCTTCAACCTGCTCGGCCCGCTGTCCAATCCGGCTGGCGCAAAGAAACAGCTGCTGGGTGTGTTTGCACCGCATTGGCTGGAGCCCCTGGCAGAAGTGCTGCGTGATCTCGGCTCGGAAAGCGTCTGGGTCGTTCACGGGGATGGGCTGGACGAAATCACCACCACAGGCACCACCCATGTGGCGGCGCTGGAAGGTGGCAAGATCAGAACATTCGATCTGACGCCAAAAGATTTTGGTGTCGATACCGCCAGCATCGATGATCTCAAGGGCGGCGATGGCGTTGCCAACGCGGCAGCCTTGCGTGACGTGTTGAGTGGGCGCAAAAATGCTTACCGCGACGTATCGCTGTGCAACGCCGCAGCCTCGCTGGTGGTGGCAGGCAAGGCGGAAACGCTGACGGACGCAATGAAAATCGCAGGTGCCTCGCTGGACGAAGGCAGAGCGGCAGCAGCCCTCGACATGCTGATTGCTGTTTCGAACGAAGAGTAAGGCAAAGCCATGAGCGACATTCTGAAAAAGATCGAAGCCTACAAGCGCGAAGAAATCGCCGCTGCGAAAGCAAAGGTTTCGCTGGATGATCTGAAAGCAATGGCGGCTGACCAGACTGCGCCGCGCGGTTTCTACAATGCGCTGAAGCGCAAACAGGCGGATGGCGCATTCGGACTTATTGCCGAAATCAAGAAAGCCAGCCCTTCCAAGGGCCTCATCCGCCCGGATTTTGATCCACCATCCCTTGCCAAAGCCTATGAGGCTGGCGGTGCGGCCTGCCTTTCCGTGCTGACCGACACGCCGAGCTTTCAGGGCGCGCCCGAATTTCTGTCGGCTGCCCGCAATGCCTGCGCCCTGCCCGCGCTGCGCAAGGATTTCATGTTCGAAACCTATCAGGTGCATGAAGCCCGCGCCTGGGGTGCCGATTGCATTCTCCTGATCATGGCATCGCTGTCCGACGATGAAGCCAAGCGTCTGGAAGACGAAGCCTTTTCGCTCGGTATGGATGTTCTGGTTGAGGTGCATGACGAGGAAGAGACAGAACGCGCGCTGAAACTCGCCTCCCCGCTGCTGGGCGTCAATAATCGCAACCTTCGCACCTTCGAGGTCAGCCTTGATGTGAGCGAGCGTCTGGCAAAGCTGGTGCCTGCGGACAAGCTGCTGGTGGGCGAAAGCGGTATCTTCACCTATGAAGATTGCACCCGCCTTCAAAAGTCAGCCATCACCACCTTCCTCGTCGGCGAAAGCCTGATGCGCAAGGATGATGTTGCCGCCGCCACGCGCACACTGCTGACGGGCCGCAGCGACATTCTGGCTGCCGAATGAGTGCTGACCCTAAACTCACCCATATCGGCGCGTCCGGCGAGGCGCATATGGTCGATGTTGGTGACAAGACTGAGACGACGCGCGTGGCAGTGGCCGAGGGCTTCGTGAAGATGAAGCCGGAAACGCTGGCGCTGATCCGCGAGGGCAACGCCAAGAAGGGCGACGTCATCGGCACGGCCCGGCTGGCTGGCATCATGGCCGCAAAGCAAACCTCCAACCTCATTCCCCTTTGTCATCCGCTGATGCTGACGAAAGTTGCCGTCGATATTACCGAAGATGAAGCCCTGCCCGGTCTGCGCGTTCAGGCCACCGTCAAGCTGTCCGGCAAAACGGGCGTCGAGATGGAAGCCCTCACAGCCGTTTCCATCGCCTGCCTGACGATCTACGATATGGCGAAAGCCGCCGACAAGGGCATGGAAATCGGCTCTATCCGTCTTCTGGAAAAGACCGGCGGAAAATCCGGTCACTTCAAGGCACAAGACTAAGACATTGAATGGCACCAGTGGAGATGCAGCGCATCCCCCCTTACGGCCACAGGAAGAGGAAACGCCATGAAACCCCTCCTGCCCGTTGCGGAAGCTCAGGCACGGTTGCTGGGTGCCGCCAGACCCGTCAT
This sequence comes from Rhizobium sp. Leaf262, assembly GCF_001422245.1. Lineage (GTDB taxonomy): Bacteria > Pseudomonadota > Alphaproteobacteria > Rhizobiales > Rhizobiaceae > Agrobacterium. The sequence goes on along the minus strand of NZ_LMMM01000003.1, from coordinate 84,224 downwards.
GTCGATCGAAACCGTGCGACTGGACCAGGCGGACCAGCGCGTGCTGGCGCAGGATATTCAGGCACGCCTCACCCAACCACCCTTCCACGCCTCTGCCATGGATGGTTACGCGCTAAGGGCCATCGACGCCCCACACATCGGCTCCATCCTCACCGTCATTGGTGAATCTGCTGCGGGCCACGCGTTCAAGGGCCGTGTGGATGAAGGTCAGGCCGTGCGGATTTTCACCGGCGCGCCTTTGCCAGAGGGTGCGGATACGGTTCTCATACAGGAAGATGCGGAAAAGCTCGAAGGCGGTAAAATCCGCACGACATTCGAGGTCACCGAGGGAAGACATATACGCCCACGCGGACAGGATTTTCTGGAAGGCGAAACCGGCCTAAGGGCCGGAACGGAGCTCACCTTTGCAGACATTACCCTTGCTGCCGCCATGAACCATGCGGAGCTTTCCGTCTATCGCAAGCCGCTCATCGCTGTTCTTGCAACCGGCGATGAACTGATCCCTCCGGGCGGCAACCCCAACCCCGCCCAGATCATCGCCTCTAACACCTTCGGCGTTGCCGCACTCGCCCGCAAAGCCGGGGCCGACATCCTCGATCTCGGGATCGTCGCCGATGACGAGGCCTTGATCCGCGCAGCCATCGACAAGGCAATCGCAGCAAAGGCGGACGTTCTCGCAACCCTCGGCGGCGCCTCGGTCGGCGATCACGACCTCGTGCAGGCGGCCCTCAAAGCCCAAGGCATGATGCTGGATTTCTGGCGCATCGCCATGCGCCCCGGCAAACCGTTGATGGTAGGCTCCATCGGTGACATGCAGGTGCTGGGCCTGCCCGGCAACCCCGTCGCCAGCCTCGTTTGCAGCCTGCTGTTTCTGGAACCGCTCATCCAGAAACTCAGCCACCGCTCCATCACATCCCGGGAAATCAAAGCCAAGACTGCCACCGCACTGAAAGCCAACGACCAGCGGCAAGATTATCTGCGGGCACGCATCATCGGCCAAGACGATGGCCTGCCGGTTGTCGAAACCTTCACGAAGCAGGATTCTTCGATGATGAAGATTATGGCAAGTTCGGATTGCCTCATCATCCGTCCACCGCACGCATCCGAGATCGCTGCCGGTACGGAGTGTTTGGCAATCAAGCTTCGTTAGGTCTACACCTCACGTCAGTTCGGGATGTTGACCTACGAGCCTGTCGCGTTTCTGCTGCAACAAATCCATTTGCTCTTTCAACTCGCCCATCGCCTCGTCGATCTTGTCGACACTTTCTTCGATGTGGAGATAGTGCTCTGCGAGAATCGCCCTGGCTTCCTTACGGCTGGAGGCATTGGGCGTGTCGCCATAGAGAGGCCGGTTGGCAGTCTCCTTCAGGAACAACGTCGTCACCAGTCCAACCAATGCGGCGATCATGAGATAGTACGCCGGCATGTAGATGTTTTCGGTCGCTTCCACCAGCCACGCAGCCACCGTGGGCGTCAGACCCGCAACGATGATCGAGATGTTGAAGGAAATGGCCAGTGCGCTGTAGCGAATACGTGCAGGAAACAGCGATGGCAGCGTGGACGCCATGATGCCGACAAGGCAGTTCAGGCCGACAGCCAGAATCAGCAGACCGAAGAAGATGCCGATGACATTGCCACCCGCGATGAGGTGAAAGGCCGGAAGCGATAAGGTCAGGACGATGGTGCTGCCGATCGCGAGAAACGGGCGTCTGCCGACGCGGTCGCTCAAGAAACCGACGAGTGGCTGCACGAACAGCATGCCGACCATGACGGCAATGATGATCAGCGCCCCGTGATCCTCGGTATATCCCAAGGTCTTTGAGAGATATGTGGGCATGTAGGTCAGCAGCATATAGTAGGTCACATTGGTGACCAGAACCATGCCGATGCAGATCAACAGGGAACGCGGATGTTCTCTGAAAATCTCCGCAAAAGGAACGGTTGGCCGCTCCTTCAGCGAATCCTTATCTTCTGCTTCCGTTTGCTTGAGACGCTCGGTAAAGGCCGGCGTTTCCTCGGCGGCATGGCGCAGATAGAGCCCGATAAGGCCGAGCGGCGCAGCGAGAAAGAATGGAATACGCCAGCCCCAGGACAGGAAGTTGGCTTCACTCATGATGGCACTGAGTATGACGACCAGCCCCGCCCCAAGCACGAAACCCGCGATGGATCCGAAATCAAGCCAGCTTCCCAGAAAGCCACGGCGGCGGTCCGGCGAGTATTCGGCCACAAAGATGGCGGCGCCTGTGTATTCGCCGCCGACGGAAAAGCCCTGCGCGAGTTTGCACAACAGAAGCAGAATGGGTGCCCATATGCCGATCGTTGCATATCCGGGAATGATGCCGATGCAGAATGTGCTGATCGCCATGATGACGATTGTCAGCGAGAGAACCTTCTGACGCCCGAATTTGTCGCCCATCGCACCAAAGAAAAGGCCGCCCAGCGGGCGCACCAGAAATGGCACTGAGAATGTCGCGAGAGCCGCTATCGTCTGAACCGCCGGAGACGCATCGGGGAAGAAGACTTTTCCCACAGTGGCGGCAACAAAACCGTAAACGCCGAAGTCGAACCACTCCATCGCGTTGCCGAGCGCAGCAGCCGTGATGGCCTTCTTCAACTTGGAATCTTCGATGACGGTGACATCCGTTATCGTCAGATGATTTGTGTCGGCAATCTCACTCAATATACGCCCCCATGCAATATCGATGAATATATCGTGATGTGAAATGCGTAATTGTTGAAAGGGTTCCGCAAGGTGAATTTTTGGGGTGTAACCGATGTTTTCACAGAGAGGCGCTCTCTGTGGGTAACAGCCGCGCAATCGTATTAATCCAACAAGAAAGCCAGCATCGCTGCGCCGTTGCGGATGAGGTGGAGGCTGTTGAGGAGCGCTCCATCATTCGACTCAGGATGTAGAAATGATCCATTCCAACAATGCATTTTGTGCGTGGAGCAAGTAGGCCTTGGCGTCTCTGCTTTGGCACAGAACATGCTCCATCGCGTCAACGCTTACTTCCTGACCACGCAAAACGGGTGGGCATGGTAGAAAAACAGCATTGCTTTTAAGTTGGTCCAGAAATGAACCGGTAATCATAAAGTTCTTAAATTGCTCTGAATCACCACCAGTCGCCCAAGAATCGGTAATGATGACGTCCGCATCCAACAATTCATTCATATCGGTGCTTGCACGAAAACTTTTGTTCAGCAAAGTGTCGTCACGAACATGCCATTGCTGCGGATAGACTTGCACGACCTCGATTGGTAACGCGATAGATGCCTCGACCCATGAACGCAAAATATTGGCATCCGGTGCGACACCGACCACTTTCAATCCATCAACGGAGCCGCGCTTGGTCTTGATGTAAGCCAAATCGCCGAGCGTCTCGCAAGGGTGATTTGTTGCCGTTCTGGCATTGATGACGGGTACTTTTGCAAAATTAGCCAACTCCCGCAGCGTCTCTAACGAGCGTGTACGGACGATGAGAATGTCGAACCAGTTATCAAGATAACCAGCCAGATCAGCCGTGGTCTCTCTTACATTGAAGCGAACTGGAGGCAGCACGCTCAGACCACCCATGGCCCGAACACCGAGATCGAACGTTGTCGTATTGCGCCAGCCAGTATCATCGGCAATAACCGCAACACTTTTCCCGGCCAGACATTGCGGCATGGTCCGCAAAGACCAAGCCCGCGCCAATTCCTCGGCACGGGCTAAGATCATATTCAATACGTCCACATCAAGCTGATGGAATTCCAGAAAACTTTTCTTTGCCATCATTTTCCGTCGCCTTAAACCAACCGGCTGCGCTCCAGCGCTGCTTCAATGAAGCTTGCAAACAGCGGATGCGGATCAAGCGGGCGGCTTTTGAGTTCGGGGTGGTATTGCACGCCGATGAACCATGGATGGTCGGGGTACTCGACTGTCTCAGGCAGAACGCCGTCCGGGGACATGCCGGAGAAGACGAGGCCGCAGCTTTCGAGGCGGTCCTTGTAGTCCACGTTGACTTCGTAGCGATGGCGGTGGCGCTCGGAAATGTCCGTGGAGCCATAGATTTCGGCAATCTTGGTGTCTTTCTTGAGCGACGCCTTGTAGGCACCCAGACGCATCGTGCCGCCGAGATCGCCGGCTGCGTTGCGCTTCTCCAGCTCGTTTCCCTTGACCCATTCGGTCATCAGGCCAACGACTGGCTCAGACGTCGTGCCGAATTCGGTGGAGGACGCATGCTCGATACCGGCCAGATTGCGCGCTGCTTCCACGACCGCCATCTGCATGCCGAAGCAGATGCCGAAGTAAGGCACCTGACGCTCGCGGGCATATTGCGCCGCGCGGATCTTGCCTTCAGAGCCGCGCTCACCAAAACCGCCGGGAACGAGGATGGCGTCGACCTTTTCCAGATAGGGAGCCGGATCTTCCTTTTCGAAGACTTCCGATTCGATCCATTCCAGATTGACCTTGACGCGGTTGGCAAAGCCACCGTGATGCAGGGCTTCGATCAGCGATTTATACGCATCCTTCAGGCCGGTATATTTACCGACGATGGCAATGGTCACTTCGCCTTCCGGCGTGTGGATGCGGTTGCAGACCTCTTCCCAATGCTCAAGACGTGGCTTTGGCGCAGGCTCGATGCCGAAGGCGGCAAGCACTTCGTTGTCGAGGCCTTCTTTGTGATAAGCGATCGGCACATCATAGATATTGGCAACATCCAGCGCCTGAATGACGGCGGATGGACGCACGTTGCAGAACAGCGAGAGCTTGCGGCGTTCTGCTTCGGGGATTTCCCGGTCGGCACGCACCAGGAGGATGTCAGGGTGAATACCCAGCGCCTGCAGTTCCTTGACGGAGTGCTGCGTCGGCTTGGTCTTCAGCTCACCGGCTGCGGGAATGTAAGGCATCAGTGTCAGATGCACGAAGATGGCCGTGCCGCGTGGCAGGTCGTTCTTGGCCTGACGGATGGCCTCCATGAACGGCATGGCTTCGATGTCGCCCACCGTGCCGCCGATTTCGCAGATGACGAAATCGTATTCCTCATTGCCCTCGGTCACGAAATTCTTGATTTCGTTGGTGACGTGCGGAATGACCTGCACCGTCGCGCCGAGATAATCGCCGCGGCGTTCCTTATCGATGATGTTCTTGTAGATACGACCCGTGGTGATGTTGTCGGTCTTGGTGGCCGAGCGCCCCGTGAAGCGTTCGTAGTGACCGAGATCGAGGTCCGTCTCCGCGCCGTCATCGGTCACGAACACCTCACCGTGCTGGGTGGGGCTCATGGTGCCGGGATCGACATTGAGATAGGGGTCAAGTTTGCGAAGCCGCACCCGATAACCACGGGATTGCAACAACGCTCCGAGTGCTGCGGCCGCAATGCCCTTACCAAGTGAGGAGACCACGCCGCCTGTGATGAATACATATCGCGCCATGGGATTTACCGCTTACCTTTAAAAGAGTGATTCCGCCAGCCCAAATTTCTGAACGCCCGCATTCACCTGTTGATGAAATGCGGCAGGCTTGCCCGGAATCTAAACAAAAGAAAACCGGCAGGCTTTTGGCCTGCCGGAGTGATAGGATTGAACCGGTTTTACTGGCCGGTTGGAACTGCGTTGTTGGCCGGAGCCGGTGTCGCTGGTGCCGGAGTGGCAGGCGTCGTAGCCGGAGCCGTACCCGTGGCAGGCGCAGCGCCTGTAGCCGGAGCAGCAGCGCCATTCGTCGAGGGAACGCCGTTCTGTGCCGGAGCCGCAGGCGTGCCAGACGATGGACCGAGCGTATCCAGAATGCCGTTACCCTGCCCTTGTGTGGCGGGAATACGGTCCAGAATATCGGTGGGACGCGATTCGTAGCGGGTCAGAAGACCAAGACCGAGGGACGTTGCGAAGAACAGCGCCGCGAGGATGGCCGTGGTGCGCGTCAGGGCATTTGCCGTACCGCGTGCGGACATGAAGCCCGAACCACCGCCAATACCAAGGCCACCGCCTTCGGAACGCTGGATCAGAACCACGCCGACAAGCGCCAGCACGATCATGAGATGAATAACAATCAGTACGTTCTGCATGACAATCCATTCCATGCCCCGTTGGGAGCACAATGAAGAAGTTTGCGGCTCTTTACATGAGGCGAAAGCGTATTCCAAGCCCCTGTAACACGAAAGAAGCGATCAAGCCGTCAATTGCTCGTATGCCGCATAGATGGAGAGAAAATCGGATGCTTTCAAGCTGGCCCCGCCGATCAGTGCGCCGTCGACATTCTCGACGCCCATCAGTTCCAGCGCGTTGCCGGGCTTGACCGAGCCTCCATAGAGAATGCGCATACCCTTGCCTTCCGCACCGAAGCGTTTGACCAGCTCATCGCGCATGAAGGCGTGTGCTTCCCGCACATCCTGCGTCGTTGGCGTCAGCCCGGTGCCGATGGCCCAGACGGGTTCGTAGGCGATGACGGTATCTGCCGCAGTCGCCTCATCCGGCAGGGAACCAGCCAACTGACGCTTGAGAATATCCAGCGTCTGGCCCGCCTTGCGCTCATCCGCCGTTTCACCAATGCAGACGATGGCAACGAGGTCTGCGGCGTGTGCCGCCGAGGCCTTGACGCGAACGAGGTGGTCGGTTTCGGCGTGATCCGTACGACGCTCGGAATGGCCAACGATGACGTGGGTGCCGAAGCAATCGGCAATCATCTCGGCGGAGATATCGCCGGTGTGAGCACCGGATGCGTTCTGATGGCAATCCTGCGCGCCGATCAACAGCGGGCTGTCATCGCACAGCGCGGTTGCCACGTAGAGCAGCGTGGAGGGCGGGCAGATCAGTGCATCGATTTTTTCGGACAGCGCCCCTTTGACACCTTCGGCCATCGCCTTGATCTGATCGAGCGACTCGCGCGTTCCGTTCATCTTCCAGTTTCCAGCGACGAGCGGGCGAACATCAGGGGTCATAAGCGATCCATTCCTCTTAACTAACATGGCGCCGGGATAGACCGGACGCCGGTAACGGCAGATACAGGCTAAGTCTTAAAGGCTAGCGAGATCATTTGGTACAAAAAAGAAAGGTTTCGGTTCAAAACTTTGGTCAAAATCGTCGCATTTTGTCGATTTTCGATCAGCCAACCGCTTCTTTTATGCTCAACGTGATATCAGGTAGTTCAACACGGCCCGCCAATCCGTCATGCGTACCGGAGTACCGTGCGTTCCGCCTTTATACAGCGTGAACCGCACCGGCTGCCCGGCTTTCAGCAAAGAGCGGAACATCGTGGATTGCTGCTCTGCCGAATAGACCCTGTCTTCGCTGCCATGGGTGAACCAGACTGGCTCCTTCGCTTTCACGTAAGCGCTTTTCGGAAAATCAGGATCGACCGCGCCACCCAAAATGGCCATGCCTTTCAGGTCGGATACCGCTTTCTGGTCACGGCTGATGCCATAGCAAATGAAGCTTCCCATGGAGGCGCACGCTAGGATGACGGGACGCCCACCGGATTTCGCTTTCGCATCGGCAATCAGGGCTGCAATATCGGCGACGCCCTTCTCATCGAAGCTTTTCACGCTCGGTGCGTAATAGGTGCCGCCATTGGCGACGGCGAGGTTCTTCAGCCGGTTGAAATTGCCGCCGAACGTATAGTCGTTCATGCCCAGTCTGCGGTCTCCGCCCCGACCGTGAATGAAGATGACCGTGAACGCCTGCCCGCTGGCCGCACCCACGCGGCCAACATCCAGCGCCCTGCCCCCGACCGAAAGTGTTTCCAGCTCCTGGAACTTCTTCGGTGCGAGATCGACATATTGTCGCTTCACACGGCGTTCCGGCGTTTCGTCGCGCCCGTTGATGTCGCGCATTTCCTGATAATCGATGATTTCAGATGCACCGTTATCGCCGGTGGAAAGCACCGTCTGGCTGGAAAACAGCTCATCCTTGAAAGGTTTCAATGGCCCGGCGGTGCCTTGCGCCGAGGCTGGCACGACGGCAACAGACAGGCAAAAAAGAGTACAAAAGGTGAAGATAGCTGTGGACATGCCTTGAGGAACCCGTTCAATTCAGCCAGAACACTTGCCATCCGAGCAAGCGCGGCGCAATCCTTGGACGACGCGAAAACCGATCATCCGTGCTTGAGTAGCAAATGGGCGTTGCCATTACTGGCACATCATAAGCCTGCTCGCATGGCCAAATTCTGATTGAACTGGGCACAATGGACGATAGCAACGATCTCTTTTCAAGCCAAACCGCATCGAAGCCACAGGAGCCGGACATGGCTGTAGCCAAACCTGCGCCTGCGGTGAAAGCCGTTGCCAGCGTGTCTAAGCCTGCGCTGGTAACCACCTCCTCCGAGCAGGAATATGGCGCATCCTCCATTCGCGTGCTGGAAGGGCTCGAGCCCGTGCGCATGCGCCCCGGCATGTATATTGGCGGCACGGATGAAAAAGCGCTGCACCATCTGTTTGCCGAAGTCATAGATAACTCGATGGACGAGGCAGTCGCAGGCCACGCCAATTTCATCGAAGTGCATCTCGATGCCGAAGGCTTTCTGACCGTCAGCGATAATGGTCGCGGTATTCCTGTGGAAAACCATCCGCAGGTGCCGGGCAAATCCACGCTCGAAGTCATCATGACCAAGCTGCATGCGGGCGGCAAGTTCGATGGCAAGGCCTATGAGACCTCGGGCGGCCTGCACGGCGTCGGCGTCTCCGTCGTCAATGCCCTGTCAGACCTGCTCGAAGTGGAAGTGGCCCGAAACCGCAAGCTCTATCGCCAGCGCTTTTCGCGCGGCATTCCCATGGGTGGGCTTGAGGAACTGGGCGATGTGCACAATCGTCGTGGTACGCGTGTGCGTTTCCACCCCGATCCGCAAATCTTCGGAGATCACGCAAAGTTCGAACCGGCACGCATTTTCCGCATGGCGCGTTCGAAAGCCTATCTGTTCGGCGGCGTCGAGATACGATGGAGCTGCGATCCCGGCATGGTGCCACCGGATGGTGACATCCCGGAAAAGGCCGTGTTCCACTTCCCCGGTGGTTTGAAGGATTATCTGGCGGCCACGCTCGGCAAGGACTTCACCGTCACGCGGGAAATCTTCGCCGGAAAGACGGAAAAGACTGGTGGCCACGGCGCCATGGAATGGGCGGTCACCTGGTACGGTGGCGATGCGCAACTGCATTCCTATTGTAACACTATTCCCACGCCTGAAGGCGGCACGCACGAAGCCGGGCTTCGCATCGCGCTGACCAAGGGCCTGAAGAATTACGCTGAACTGACGCAGAACAAGCGCGCCCGCGAAATCACAACCGATGACGTGATGATTTCCGCCGTCGGCATGCTCTCGGTCTTCATCCGTGAGCCGGAATTCGTCGGCCAGACCAAGGACAAGCTTGCGACCGTCGAAGCGCAGCGTATCGTTGAAAACGCGCTGCGCGATCCGTTTGACCATTATCTCGCAGGCAACCCCAACGAAGCGGCCAAGCTGCTGGACTGGGTTATCGAACGCTGCGAAGAACGTCTTCGCCGCCGCAAGGAAAAAGAAGTCAACCGCAAGACCGCCGTGCGCAAGCTGCGCCTGCCCGGCAAGCTGGCGGATTGTTCGCAGAACACGGCTGAGGGTGCCGAACTTTTCATCGTAGAAGGCGATTCGGCTGGCGGTTCGGCCAAGCAGGCGCGCAACCGCGCCAATCAGGCCATCCTGCCGCTACGCGGTAAAATCCTCAACGTCGGCAGTGCCAGCCGCGAAAAGCTGTCTGCCAACCAGCAGATCGCCGATCTCATTCAGGCGCTGGGTTGCGGCACGCGCACAAAGTATCGCGACGAGGATTTGCGCTATGAGCGCATCGTCATCATGACCGATGCCGACGTCGATGGCGCACACATCGCCTCGCTGCTGATCACCTTCTTCTATCAGGAAATGCCGGAACTCATTCGCGGCAGCCATCTCTATCTCGCCGTACCGCCGCTTTACGTCATCCGCCAGGGTGCAAAAACGGTCTATGCCCGTGACGACGCGCACCGCGCCGAACTGATGGAAACCGTCTTCAAGGGCAAAAAGGTCGAAATCGGCCGCTTCAAAGGCCTTGGTGAAATGATGCCCGCGCAGCTGAAGGAAACCACCATGGACCCCTCCAAGCGCACGCTACTGCGCGTGGAAATCGATGACGTGGATTTCGAAGGCACCCGCGAAGCCGTCGACAATCTCATGGGCACCAAACCGGATGCACGCTTCCGGTTCATTCAGGATCGCTCAGCATTTGCGGAAAATCTGGATATCTGAAGGTAACGGTAGTGGATAGGACTGGCGTGAATTTATGACAGGGGAAGCTTCAAATTTGCTTCCCCGATTTAATTATATTGCTTTTCACTTAATCAAATCGTATATACAATATGGAAATCGAATTCGATATTGACAAGGATGAGATCAACTTTGACAAGCACGGGATTTCGCTGTCACGTGCAGCCGACCTCGATATTCTCGCCTTCCTTGAGGATGATCGTAATAAATATGGCGAAGTTAGATACCGCGCGTGGGGCCTGATCGATGACGTACCCCATTGTCTTGCTTTCACCCATCGTAACGGGCGGCTACGCGCTATCAGTCTGCGCCGAGCGCACAAGAAGGAATATGACCGTTATGTCAAACAAAACAGTCATTGATGTCGACAACCCGGAATGGACCGACGCAGATTTCGGGCGTGCGAAACCAACCTCGCAACTGCCAAGTGATATCGCCACGTTTTTCCCCAAGACACGCGGCCGACAAAAGACCCCAACGAAAGTTGCGCTCTCCATTCGCTTGAGCCCGGAGGTGGTTGAGCACTATAAGGCAACAGGTCCCGGCTGGCAGGCGCGTATTGACGAGGTGCTGAAGAAAGCCGCAGGTCTTGATCAGGCTTAGGCTTCCCATCCCAGCCATCGGTCGACACATAGCCGATATGCGTCATCGCCTTTGATTTTTTGCCTTTCATGGCTGGAAATCACGCGCCACCATGTTATTTAAGAACAAACGAAGCAGCGGCCTTGAACCGCGTGTGAAAGGAAATGGCCATGAGCGGCATTCACGACATGATCGACGGCGAAGTGAAGGGCAACGATATCGTGCTCTTTCTGAAAGGCACACCGCAGTTTCCGCAGTGTGGTTTTTCCGGGCAGGTCGTACAGATTCTCGATTACCTGGGCGTGGAATACAAGGGCATCAACGTTCTTGCAGATGCCGATCTGCGTCAGGGCATCAAGGATTATTCCAACTGGCCGACCATTCCGCAGCTCTACATCAAGGGCGAATTTCTTGGCGGCTGCGACATCGTGAGAGAGATGTTCCAGTCGGGCGAGCTTCAGGAACAACTTCAGGAACAGGGTATCAGCGTCCGCGCGGCGTGATTCCGGCCGGGATACCCCGGCCCCCCTACTTTTAAAAACCTGCCCAGGCGTTGCCCCAAGCGACGCCTTTGCCGTTCTTTTGGGACAAATTCCGTGACAAATCTTTCACAATCCGGTCCGGCTCGCACCATTGCCATGGGGCGTACGGAATTCATCGCGCTTGCTGCAGCGCTGATGGCGCTCAACGCGCTTGCCATCGACATCATGTTGCCGGGCTTGCAGGAAATCGGCGCATCGCTGGGTGTCGACAACGAAAACCATCGCCAATATGTCATCTCGGCCTATCTGATCGGCTTTGGTATCTCGCAGCTGTTTTACGGGCCAATTTCAGACCGTTTCGGGCGTCGCAAGCCGATGCTGTTCGGTCTTGCCATCTACATCGTATCGTCCATCGCTGTCGTCTTCGTACCGTCCTTTGCCGGGCTGTTGATTTTGCGTTTCATTCAGGGCATTGGCTCTGCCGCCACGCGTGTCATCACGGTCTCCATCGTCCGCGATATCTATGGCGGTCGCCAGATGGCGGAAGTCATGTCGTTGATCATGATGGTGTTCATGGTCGTGCCGGTCATTGCGCCGGGAACCGGGCAGATCGTGCTGTTCTTCGGCGACTGGCATCTCATTTTCGGTTTCATGGCCGCGATTGCCGTCATCGTCACCGTCTGGATGTATCTGCGTCTGCCGGAAACATTGCATCCAGAAGACGTGCGCCTTCTCACCGTCTCCTCCGTCATCAACGGCTTCAAGATCGTCCTCACCAACCGGGTTGCGCTTTGCTACACCATCGCCAGCACGATTATCTTTGGTGCCCTGTTCGGTTTCATCAACTCGGCGGAGCAGGTCTATAAGGGCATCTATGGTCTGGGTGCGTGGTTTGCTGCGGCCTTCGCAGGCGTTGCTCTGTTCATGGCGCTGTCGTCATTTCTCAACTCGCGGCTTGTTGGACGTTTCGGCATGCGAAAGCTTTCGCATGGCTCACTGATCGGCTTCATCGTCATCACCTTCGTGTGGCTGCTGGCGCAAATCTTCGGCCCGCAGCCGATGCCTTTCTTGTTCTTCATCCTGCTGTTTGCGCTGTCGATGTTCCAATTCGGCCTCATCGGCTCGAACTTCAACTCGCTGGCGATGGAGCCGCTCGGCCATGTGGCCGGAACAGCGTCGTCGGTCATCGGCTTCATGAGCACGATCGGCGGTTCGCTGATTGGTGCTGCTATCGGTCAGGCCTTCAACGGCACGGCCTTGCCCATGGTCGCAGGCTTCTTCGTCGTATCGGTTATCGGCCTTGTCTTCGTGCTGATCGGAGAAAAAGGCGTTCTGTTTCAACCGCAGAACCCGCCGACTCATTGAGGTATCTCCAAAAACAAAGGCGCGGATGGTGACATCCGCGCCTTTCTGTTTTCATCGAAAACAGTTTAAACGGTGAAGATTTTCTCGCGCAGCAGTTCCCAGGTTTCCTGATCGGGCGCCAGCAAAAGTCCGCCTTCAACGTGATGCGGCAGATAGGGCGAGCCATCGAAACGCGCAGCGTATGCGCCCGCTTCCTGCGAAATCAGCGTGCCTGCCAAATGGTCCCACGGCATCAGCTTGTTGTACATCAGGAAGTGCATATGGCCGCCTGCAAAGATGCGATATTCGTGGGCGGCACAGCGATAGCTGGTGAACAGGCGCACATCCGCCAGATTGCCCAGCAGGCGACGGCGAACATCACCCTCGAAGTAGCCGGTGTTCGCAATGCCGATCATCTGCGATAGTTCGGGCGCCGGTACGACGCTCATCTGAGACTGCGATCCGTCAGCGCTGCACATCCAGGCACCGCTTCCCTTTTCCGCAATGGTCCAGTCGTTGCCCATGGGATCGTAGATAATGCCTGCGACCGTCTCACCCTTGGAGATCACGCTCAACATCACACCGAACAGCGGCAGACCGGATGCGAAGTTGAATGTGCCATCGATGGGGTCGACCACCACGGCCAGATCGGCGTCGCCGAGCTTGCCCAGCAGTGCAGGATCTGCGGCCACTGCTTCCTCGCCGACGAACAGCGCGTCCGGCATGACTTCGGCTACGCGGGCGCGGATCAGGCGCTCTGCCGCCTCGTCGGCTTCCGTCACGAGGTCGATGGCCTCGGTCTTCACCCGCACGTCATCCTCGCCCAGATTGCGAAACCTTGGCAGTATTTCCACGGCTGCGGCTTCCTGCAAGGCGTTGGCCAGAGATGCGATGTCGAGTTCCACGGTCATGTTTAGTCCTTCCTCAGTGTCGAATTACAGGCCGACGATTTCGCGGCGAAGCATTTTCCAGCTTTCCTTGTCGGGCGCAGATAAGATGCCGCCGGTCAGATCGCCGGGTCGATAGGGCGTGCCATCGAATTTGGCCGTGTAACCGCCCGCTTCCTGATGCGTCAGCACACCGGCCAGATGGTCCCACGGCATCAGTTTTTCATGGCCGATGAAGTGCAGCTTGCCGGTGGAAACCAGCCAGTATTCGTGGGCCGAACAATTCAGCGAAAGCGCCATCTTTGCTTTGGTCATATTGGCGGCGATGATCGGGCGGCGCTCTTCGAAGCTGTGGCCCCAGGAGAATATGCCCACCATCTGCGAGAGATCAACCGCATCGGCCACGCACAGTTTCGCCTCGCTGCCATTCTTGCGTTTGAGCGTCGCGCCTGCGCCTTTGACGGAAACAATCGTGTCACCCATCACGGGATCATGGATGATGCCCGCAACCGTCTCACCCTTGATGGTGACGGCCAGCAAGGTACCGAAGGCCGGAAAGCCGGAGGCGTAATTAAATGTACCGTCGATGGGATCGATCACGAAAGCAAGCTCTGCCGTGGAGAGCGCCGGAATGACAGAGTGATCGGCGTCATAGGCTTCTTCACCCACGATATGCGCCTTGGGGAAACGGTCCAGCAGTGCGGCGGTGATGCGCTTTTCGGCCAGAATGTCGGCCTCCGTCACCAGATCGACAACCGAGGTCTTCTGGGAAATATCGGATGCGCTGAGATTGCGGAAGCGCGGAAGAATTTCGGTCACGCCTGCCTCAGCAACCGTGGCCACGAGGAAATCAAGATCGGTATCGGAAAGGGTCATGAAGGATTTCTTTGAAAAGATGGGAGAGAGGCTTCACGACCTATTCTCCTAGCATGACGGATCAGTGACAGTGAGCGCGGAGAAATCGAAAAGCTTGGTATCCAGCAAATGCGACGGATTGACGTGCGCCATCGCGCGCAGCATCACATCTTTCCGGCCCGGCATTCGTCGCTCGATATCGGCCAGCATGTCCTTCATGGCGTTGCGCTGAAGGCCGTCCTGAGAGCCGCAGAGATCACACGGAATGATCGGGAATTCCATGGCTGAGGCAAATTTCGCCATGTCGTCTTCGGCGCAATAGGCCAGCGGACGCAGCACCATCAGGTCGCCTTCGTCATTCATCAGCTTTGGCGGCATGGCGGCCAGCCGCCCGCCATGGAAGAAGTTCATGAAGAAGGTTTCGAGAATGTCTTCGCGGTGGTGTCCTAGAAGAAGCGCGTCGCAGCTTTCCTCGCGGGCGATGCGGTAAAGGTTGCCACGACGCAGCCGCGAACAGAGCGAGCAATAGGTGCCGCCCGCCGGCACCTTTTCCTTCACGATGGAATAGGTGTCGCGATATTCGATGCGATGCGGCATGCCGATCTTCGTCAGATAGTCCGGCAGGATGTGCTTGGGAAAATTCGGCTGGCCCTGATCGAGATTGCAGGCAATCAGCTCGACCGGCAGAAGGCCACGCCACTTCAAATCCAAGAGCAGCGCCAGCAGACCGTAGCTGTCCTTGCCGCCGGAAAGGCCCACCAGCCAGCGCTTCTGGCCTTTCAGCATATCGAAATCGTCAAAGGCCTGGCGCACATTGCGCAACAGCCGCTTGCGCAGCTTGTTGAAGGACACGGAGCGCGGCGCATTGGCAAACAGCGGATGCGCGCCACCCTGCTCGTCAGGCTCGACGCCTTCTGGCATGTCATCGATATCTGCGGCAATGTTCATGGCAATCTCGCTCGTTCCTGAACGCGCGTCAGCGCTCGGCTTCAGGGAATGCCCGCATATGCCGGGAAGATCAAGCCCCGAATACGGACCAGCCCATTTCGTTTGCCAGCATTTCCAGCGCTTCCGAACCCAGTGCCGAGTTACCGACCTCGTTCAGGCCGGGAGACCAGACGGCGACGGAGGCCTTGCCGGGTGCCACCACCAGAATGCCGCCACCTACTCCACTCTTGCCCGGCAGACCGACATGATAGGCGAAATCGCCCGAGCCGTCGTAGTGACCGCAGGTCAGCATCAGGGCATTGATACGCCGCGCCCGGCGATCGGAGACCACCGAATGGCCGGTAATCGGGTTGCGACCGCGATTGGCCAGAAACAGCCCTGCCCGCGCCAACTGCACGCAATTCATCGATATGGCGCACTGGTGGAAATAGACCCCCAGCGTGTGCTCAACCGGATGATGCAGATTGCCGAAGCTGCGCATGAAATTGGCCAGCGCAAAATTTCGATAGCCAGTCGCCTGCTCGGATTGCGCCACCTTGTTGTCGATGGAAATGGTTTCGTCATCGGCGAGATAGCGGATGAAGCGCAGCAATTCGCCAATCGCCTCACGCGGCTGGTGCCCGGCCAGCACCATATCCGTCACCACGATGGCGCCGGCATTGACGAAGGGATTTCTTGGTATACCGGATTCCCGCTCCAACTGGACGATGGAGTTGAAAGCGGAACCGGACGGCTCACGCCCCACGCGTTTCCACACGCTTTCGCCGGTCTTGCCAAGCGCCAGCGTCAGCATGAAGACCTTGGAAATACTCTGAATGGAAAATTGCGTCTGTGCATTGCCCGCCACGAAAGTTTCGCCTTCGACGGTCGTGACGGCCATGCCGAACTGTTTGGGATCGATCTTGGCCAACTCGGGAATATAGTCGGCAACTTTCCCCTCGCCCAGCCGCGACTGCATGATGTCGTAGATGGAATCGATAACCGGCTGAATGTTTTGCATGGCCCATTCCCTGATAAAGAAAAAGCGCCCGTGAAGGCGCTTTTAAAAGAGTATCTGCGTGCCTTAGATCGAAGACGCCCTTGCCTTAGTCGTCGCGTCGAAGGCCTTCATGACATAGCTGTCGCGGTCATAGACGTCGTCGAAATACTGCACTTTACCGTCCTTGTCGGGCCAGGCTGTGAAGTAGGCGACGTAAACCGGAATTTTCGTCGGGACCTGCACGGCGCGGTTCTGACCGGCGGCAATCTGCTTGTTGACGTTATCGAGCGTGGTGCCGAGCACTGCTGCTGCCATGCGGCGCGGATCGACCAGACGAATGCAGCCGTGGCTGAGTGCACGCATATCGCGGTTGAAGAAGCTCTTCGACGGCGTGTCATGCATGTAGATGGCATGCGCATTCGGGAACAGGATCTTCAGATCGCCCAGCGCATTGTCGCTGCTTGGCGGCTGACGAACGGAAACGGCGTTGGTGGAGCCATACCAGTTGACACTGGAGGACGATACCGCGCGACCGTTGACGGAAACTTCGTAACCGAGGCGATCCAGATAGGATGGATCGTTACGCAGCTTCGGCAGCATCTCGTTGATGATGATCGACTGCGGAACGCCCCAGTAAGGGTTGAATTCCACCGTCTGAATTTCGTCCTGGAAGAAGTAGGTCTGGTTCGATTTGGAACCGACAACCACCTTCATGCCGAAGTCTTCGACGCCTTCATTGTGGTAATACGCCATGAAAGCAGGCTGGTTGATGAAGACGAAACGGTCGCCCAGATTGGCTGGCAACCAGCGTACCTGCTCCATCGCAACTTCAAGCTTGGCGATCTTGGCTTCGTTGCTGTCGCCGGTCATTGCGCGCACGGTGGCGCGACCGATGACGCCGTCAGCCTTCAGGCCGTTCTCACTTTGGAACGCCTTGACGAGATCGACCAGTTCTGGTGTGTATTCCGGTGTCTGCTGATAGCCGGTCAGCGTCGACGCATGGCCACTTTTCAGCGACGCAGAAGAACGATGCTCGATGGCCTTTACGACGGTTGCCATCTCCGGATTGTTTTCACCGGGCTTGAGAACGAGGTTTGCAGGCACGACAACCTTGTGGGTCGCGTCCTTGTCTTCATTGCGCAGCTTGGCAAGCTCGGACTTGAGCGCCTGATATTCCGGGTTGGAAGGCTCGCGGCTGCGCAGATAGGCGGCAACGTCCGGGCTCAGACCCGCAAGTTTCAGAACCGGCGCGAGATTGACCGTCTTGCGCTTGAAATCATGATAGCCGGACAGCTTGTTCGGATCGATGCGACCGCGCGCCGTGTCCTGAACGTAGGCCAGAACCTTGGCCGAAAGCGCCAGTTCAAACTGCATCATGGCAGGCGAAATCGTCTGCCCTTCGTTGAGCGCAACGGTTTGTACGGAGGCCTGCGGCTCTGCGGTAATGCTGGCCGTCACATCCTGCGAGGGTGCGGAGATGCTGTAATCGGCGGGGTTCAGACCGCTTTCGCCGACAGTCTCGAAAAAAGCGAGAACGGCGCTGGCGCGCGCGCTCAGATCGCCATTTTCAACCCACAGCGGCTGGCTGCCTGCGCTGTAATAGCCTTCCAGCGCCTTGGCGATTTCAGGTGTGGCGGAGAATTTCACACCGGCAAGGCCTGCGGGAAACTTCGAGGTGTCGACGGTACGGGTGGCGTCTGCCTTGTATGTGTAATAGCGCGGGCCCGATACGCGCGGCAGCGGTTCGGGATCGACATCGCGCTGCGCGGACGTGCTGCGCTCGGTCACACCCGGCAAACCACGGTCCTGGCGTTCACGCTCGACCTTGCCCGGTCCACCGCGAAGAAGGTCCATCAGCGTTACGGCGCCCGCCGTGCCCGGCAAGGCCGCCGAAACGGAAAGACCGAGAGCCAGTATCAACGCCGTCGATGTTTTTCCTGAAGTGATTTGCAATTTAGTCCTCGCCGCGTCCGCGCCCTCAGTCATTGGAGCGCATGTAAAGAGTATGTGTCTGTCTAGCTGATTGGCCTTCTTTTGGGAAGAAACGCGCGAAGGCCGATCCAGTGCCAGAGATGAGGTCCCATCGCGAAAAATCTTCGCTCCGGCATGGCTCCACGTTTGGCGAGAATAGTTAAATTTCTCTTTAATTTCTTGATATTGCGCAAACAAGTTTTCGACAGCCGGACCAATGCTGCAGCAACTGTTGCGGTTGGGATGCACGTTACCCAAAAGCCACGCATCGATACTTTCCTTCGCGGTGCCGCAAATCGCCGATGAGTTGCGAAATATCTGGGCCGCCCGCCAAGACAGGCTTTCCATGGTTGCGCTATCGCTTTATATGTCCTGCGCGCGCAGGGCTGGCGGGAAAGCCGTCTTGCCGGAGGAACACACAGGAGAGGCAGGACTGATGACAGCCACACGCACCGAAACCGATACATTTGGCCCAATCGACGTTGCTAGCGACCGTTATTGGGGCGCTCAGGCACAGCGTTCGCTCGGAAACTTCAAGATCGGCTGGGAAAAGCAGCCTGCATCGGTTGTTCGTGCGCTCGGCATCGTCAAGCAGGCCGCTGCCCGGACCAACGTGGCGCTCGGCGGGCTGGACGCGCAACTGGGCGAAACCATCGTCAAGGCCGCGCAGGAAGTCATCGACGGCAAGCTCAATGACCATTTTCCGCTCGTCGTCTGGCAGACCGGTTCCGGCACCCAGTCCAACATGAATGCCAACGAAGTCATCTCCAACCGCGCCATCGAAATGCTCGGCGGTGAAATGGGCTCCAAGAAGCCGGTTCACCCGAACGACCATGTGAATATGAGCCAGTCGTCCAACGACACCTACCCAACGGCCATGCACATTGCCTGCGCAGAGCAGATCGTCCACCACCTCCTGCCAAGCCTCAAGCATCTGCATGCAGCGCTGGACGCCAAGGCGAAGAGCTTCGCCCACATCATCAAGATCGGCCGCACCCATACGCAGGACGCAACGCCGCTGACGCTCGGCCAGGAATTCTCCGGTTATGCCGCGCAGGTCGCTTCCTCGATCAAACGCATCGAACTGACGCTTCCCGGCCTTTGCGAACTGGCACAGGGCGGCACTGCCGTCGGCACGGGCCTCAACGCACCCATCGGCTTTGCCGAGCAGGTCGCAGACGAGATCGCCAAGATCACCGGCCTGCCCTTCGTGACCGCACCCAACAAGTTCGAAGCGCTGGCAGCCCACGACTCCATGGTCTTTGCCCACGGCGCCATCAACGCCGCAGCAGCAGCCCTCTTCAAGATCGCCAACGACATCCGCTTCCTCGGCTCCGGCCCACGCGCAGGACTCGGAGAACTCGCACTGCCGGAAAATGAACCCGGCTCTTCCATAATGCCGGGCAAGGTCAACCCGACCCAGTCGGAAGCGCTGACGCAGGTTTGTGCGCACATCTTCGGCAATCAGGCAGCAATCACATTTGCGGGCTCGCAGGGTCACTTCGAGCTCAATGTCTATAACCCGATGATGGCCTATAACTTCCTGCAATCCGTCCAGCTTCTGGGCGATGCAGCCGTGTCCTTCACCGACAATTGCGTTGTTGGCATCGAAGCGCGTGAAGACAACATCAAGAAGGGTGTCGAAAACTCGCTGATGCTGGTCACGGCGCTCAACAGCAAGCTCGGCTACGACGCCTGCGCCAAGATCGCCAAGACCGCGCATAAGAACGGCACGACCCTGCGCGAGGAAGCCGTCGGCGGCGGTTACCTGACCAATGAGGAATTCGATCAGTATGTTCGCCCGGAGAACATGATCGGGCCTAAGTAAGCCGAATAAGGAAGCGGTCAGCCCGACCGCTTCCTTTTCAGGACGTGCGGAATTTCGTTCAAAACATTGCAGAATTTTACGACCCTATAAGATTTTACCTCTACAATTTGACCCGTAAAATGCTATGGGAAATGGCCTTCGCTGATTTAGGCGATTCTAATTATAAAAATAACGCCTGGGAATAGAATGAAGGTTTACTGGGATATCTTCTGGCGCAATCAATAGAGATTTGCGTCATCCAGGATTTCCAAAAGAACTTTAGACACAAGCAAGTGTAAGATACGAACGTCATTTCCGGGAGTGACTTGATGACGACCCCGTCAACGCCCAAGGGACCAGATATCGCATCGCAAATTCTTTTTGCCATGCGCAATATGGGTGTGGTGCCCATCCCTCGAAACTATAACTTGTTCTACGAAGCCTATATCGGGTCCAACCCCGCCTTGACACGAGACCTCGCAGCGCTGGGAAGCCGTGCCACGCAGGAGGAGCTCGATGAACTCGGCGGACGGTATTTCGACCACACGCATGGACAGCTTCTCGAGGCTGCGCGCGAAAAGCTCAACTCGGAGCTCAGCGGCCTGCTTCTGGTCTTGCAGCACGAGCAGACATGTCTCGAAAACTACAATCGTATTCTTGATGAGACCCGCGCCGGTATTTCCGACAAGAGTCATTCCAGCGCACATCTGTTGCGCACGGCCATTTCGATGCTGGCGGAAGCCACCGGCAACAAGATGGCAGAGAACGAAAGCACGACCAAAAGTGTGGATCGCCATGCGGAGGAAATGCAGCAGGTCAGGCTGGAGCTGGACGAGTACAAGCGGATCGCCAATACCGATTCCCTGACGCGGCTTTCCAACCGGCGCGCTTTCGACGAGAAGCTGGCGTCCATGTATGACAATACGATGGCGCTGCAGTTTTCCGGTCTGGTTCTGCTCGACGTCGATAATTTCAAGCGGATCAACGACACTTTCGGTCATCCTGTCGGAGACAAGATTTTGGCGACAGTCGCTTCCGTTATCCGGGCAAATGTCCGCCGCGACGGATTCGTGGCCCGCAGCGGCGGCGAAGAGTTCGCCATCATCCTCGAAGGCAGCAGCCAGGACGAAATCAACGTGGTCTGCGAGCGCATCCGCACATCATTGGAAAAGACGCCCTTCCGAAATTCAAAGTCGGGCATCGACTACGGTCAGGTGACCATTTCCATCGGATACTCGATTGCATCCCAGGCCCAGAATCCCGGCGAGCTCTACGCCCGCGCCGATACTGCGCTTTACCATGCCAAGGAAACAGGGCGAAATCGCACTGTGTTCTTCGAAGAGGGCATGCAGAAGAACTACACAGGCAAGAGCTGGCTGATCTACAAGCAGTGAGCCGGTTGACCCGGCTCCACATGCCTTACCTTACCATATCGAGCCTGCCATGCGCTCGGGAAGCGCCTTGTCATAAGCCTCCCGGTCGAAATCCGACTTGGCCGACTTCAGCAACGAGCCTGTGGACGGCAAGGATGCGGAATCCACGAAGTTCTCCGGGTTCCACAGCTCGGAGCGGATGATCGCCCTGGCACACTGGAAATAGACTTCGTCGATCGTGACAACGGTCACCGTGCGCGGATGTTTTCCGTCCATCTCGAAGCTCATCAGCAGTTCAGGATCGACGGAGATCACGGCCTTGCCGTTGATGCGCATGGTGATGCTCGAACCCGGCACCAGAAACATCAGTGCCACCCTCGGGTCGCGGACGATGTTGAGCAACGAGTCGATGCGATTGTTCCCACGCCAGTCCGGCAGCAGCACGGTTTTCTCATCCTGAACCCGGATGACACCGCCCTTGTCACCACGTGGTGAGCAATCCATGCCTTCGGGACCGACGGTAGCCAGCGCCATGAAGGGTGATGCCTCGATCATTTGGCGATATTCCACCGTCAGAACAGATGTCACCTTGAGGATCGACGTCTCGGACGCGTCGCCGTAGATACTCTTTAAATCGTCGACCGAATGAATGATCGTCATAATGATCTCCTCCTCAAATCACGGAATATGTGCACATCGCCCGAATGCGAACATGACGAAAGCTAGCCACGCTCTTCCGCCTCTTCGCGTGCTTCCCGTTCGGCGCGCTCGCGTGCCGTGCGGGCGGCGACGATGTCCGCAGGCTGGGCATTGCCGCGAATGAGCGACCTTCCCGCATAAACGCCACCGACGACTTCCAGGGCAAAGCGCTCCTTGTCGACATCGCGGAATTCCTCGATCAGCCGTTCGGCCAAATCCGTATCTTCGCCGACGGCTGTCAGCACCTTTTCGCTGAAGTTCAGCGCCGATTCGTAGGTCTCGCGGATTTGATAATCCACGCCTGCCTTGAGCAGATCGAGCGCATGACCTCGGTCATAGGCACGGGCCAACACCGGCACCAGAGGAAACTCGTGCTTGACGATTTCGGCAATGCGAATGGCCGCTTCCTTGTCGTCCACGCAGATCAGCACGGCACGGGCCGAGCCGGCACCCGCCGCATGCAGGATTTCAGCGCGGGAACCATCGCCGTAATAAACCTTGAAGCCGAAGCCGGAGGCGTCGCGAACGAAGTCCGCATCCTTGTCGACCAGCGACAATGTGTAGCCCCGCGCCAGAAGCGGCTGGCTGACGATCTGTCCGAAGCGACCGAAACCGATCATCAGAATGCTGCCCTCTACGTCTTCAGGCAACTCGAGATCATCGGTATCGGGAAGCTTCTTGGGCATGATGCGGTCATGGGCGATGACCATCAAGGGTGTCAGGATCATCGAAATAATGATGGTCGCGGTCAGAACGGCGTTGGCTTCCGCATCCAGAATGCCGACGGCTGCCGCTGCGGAATAGAGCACGAAGGCGAATTCGCCGCCCTGTGCCATCAGCACCGCCCGTTCAATGCTCTCGCGTTGACAGGTGCCGAGAACACGCGCGACGGCGTAAATCAGCAGTGCCTTCACCACCATGTAGGCCACGACGCTCATCAGCACGAGTTGCCAGTTGGCGGCAATGACCGTCAGGTCGATGGCCATGCCGACACCGAGGAAAAACAAGCCGAGAAGAATGCCGCGGAAGGGTTCGATATCGGCTTCGAGCTGGTGCCGGAACGATGATTCGGACAGAAGAACACCCGCCAGAAATGCACCCATGGCCATGGAGAGGCCACTGACCTGCATCAGCAGCGCCGACCCCAGCACGACCAGCAGCGCAGCCGCCGTCATGACCTCGCGTGCGCCGGATGAGGCCAGCAGGCGGAAGAACGGGTTGAGCAGATAACGCCCCGCGACGATCAGTGCAACGATGGCCGCCAAGGCGATACCGATGGACGTCATCCTCTCCGTCAGCGTCACCGTCTCGCCGCCCGCGCCTAGAAAGGCGACGAGAACCAGAAGCGGCACGATGGCCAGATCTTCAAAGAGCAGAATGGCAATGATGCGCTGACCCTTCAGCGTCGACATGCTGTTGCGCTCCTGCAGCATCTGCATGACGATGGCGGTGGACGTCAGCACGAAACCCGTACCGGCCACAAAAGACGGAATGAGCGAAAAACCGAGAGCAAGGCCGATCATTGTGAGGCCCGCCATGCAGGTCAGCACCTGCAAAGCACCCAGCCCGAAGATATCCTTGCGCATCGACCACAACCGCGAGGGCTGCATTTCCAGTCCGATGATGAAGAGGAACATCACCACGCCCAGTTCGGCGATATGGATGATGGCCTGCGGATCGGAGAAGGCGCCGAAGCCGAAGGGGCCGATCACGAGACCTGCGGCCAGATAGCCGAGAACCGAACCCAGTCCTATGCGTTTGAACAGCGGCGCGGCGACGACGCCCGCTGCCAGAAGAACGACCACTTGCGCCAGATCGTTTGCATTACCCTCTACCGCCAAGTGTCACCCCTGTCACTTTATGAACCTGATGTCTCTGCTAGCGGATTTTCGGCTCTCTGCCCAAGCCTTTTTCCAAAAGCTCCCGCTCATAAGCGGCGAACAGTGTGTCGCCGCTCTGGCCAAGCTCCAGCAGATATTTCCATGTGAAGATTCCGCTGTCGTGCCCATCGTCAAAGGCAATCCGCACCGCGTAGTTTCCGGTAGCGACAACGGAGCGAATGGCGACGTTTTTCTTGCCCGGAACCGTCACTTTCTGGCCCGGCCCGTGTCCCTGCACTTCTGCGGATGGCGAGAGCACACGCAGCATTTCCGCAGGCAGATCATAGGAGGCACCATTGTCGAATTCCACGCGCAGGCTTGTCCGCTCTTTTGAAACCCGCAATTCGGTCGGCCAGGGCTCACTCATTCTTCATTTCCGTCGCTTGATAATATGCGGCACACTTAGGACCTTGCCCGCCTTCGGGCAAGGCACTACATGATAACACGTAATCTCGGCATGCAGCGCGGATCGCAAAGGATATTCAGGTTGAACAGCTTTCTTGGCACGCTCCCGGAAGCGACGTCTTTGCTGGAGAGCAAGACACCGATGATCGACCCCTTCGGGCGTGCCGTGACCTATCTGCGCGTCTCCGTGACGGATCGATGCGATTTCCGCTGCACCTACTGCATGTCCGAGCATATGACCTTTTTGCCGAAGAAGGATTTGCTGACACTCGAGGAACTGAACCGTCTCTGTTCCGCCTTCATCGCAAAAGGTGTGCGGAAAATCCGACTGACCGGTGGTGAGCCCCTGGTGCGCAAGAACATCATGCAGCTGGTTCGCGATCTCGGTCGCCATGTCGATGCTGGCACGCTGGAAGAATTGACGCTGACCACGAATGGCTCGCAGCTCGCAGCCCACGCCGCCGAACTCTATGATTGCGGCGTCCGCCGGATCAATGTCTCGCTCGACACGCTCGATCCTGAAAAATTTCGCCAGATCACCCGCTGGGGAGATTTCTCCAAGGTCATGAGCGGCATCGATGCTGCGCTGGCCGCTGGCCTCAAGATCAAGCTGAATGCCGTCGCGCTGAAAGATTTCAACGAGCACGAATTGCCCGATCTCATGCGCTTTGCCCATGACCGCGGCATGGATCTGACGGTTATCGAGACGATGCCGATGGGCGACATCGAAGAGGACAGAACGGACCGCTATCTGCCATTGTCGCAGGTCCGGGCTTCGCTGGCCGAGACATTTACGCTTGAAGACATCGGCTACCAGACCGGCGGACCGGCGCGCTACGTATCGGTCAAAGAAACCGGCGGAAGATTGGGCTTCATCACGCCCATGACGCATAATTTCTGTGAAAGCTGCAACCGCGTCCGCCTGACATGCACCGGCACACTCTACATGTGCCTCGGTCAGGACGATGCTGCCGATCTGCGCACCGCGCTTCGTGCTTCCGACGACAATGCCCTGGTGTCACAGGCCATCGACGAGGCTATCCTGCGGAAACCAAAAGGTCATGATTTCATCATTGACCGCACCCACAAACGCCCGGCAGTGGCTCGACATATGAGCGTGACCGGCGGCTAAGCGCGTTTTATTCCATTCATCTAAGATTATTCGATTGAATTCGCCTCGGCAGCATGCCACGGATTCAATGTAAGAGGAGTGGGCGGAGTCGTACGACATGCAATGTGTCGGTGTCGGCCCGTTGCGGATCTGGGAATGTGGTAATGGCACTGACGGAGAATACGCGCGGCGCGTTGCTCATGACGCTCGCGATGGCTTGCTTCACCATAAACGACGCCTTCACCAAATCCGTCACACCTTATCTCAATGTCGGTCAGATCCTTTTCGTTCGCGGCCTGCTGACATGCGTCCTCGTCTATGTGATAGCGCGCCGCATGGGCGCTCTGCGACCCTTGAAGACGATATTGCGACCTATCATCCTGATGCGCTGCCTGTGTGAGGTCTCGGCCTCCATCCTCTATCTGAGCGCATTGGCCACCATGGGCTTTGCCAATGTTGCCGCCATCATGCAGTCGCTGCCGCTGGCAGTGACCCTCGGCGCGGCCATCTTCCTGCGAGAACCCGTCGGCTGGCGGCGCTGGACGGCCATTCTCGTCGGCTTCATCGGCGTTTTGATCATTCTCAGGCCGGGGCCGGATGGGTTCACGACCGCAGCCCTTCTGGTTGTTGCGGCTGTCTTCGTCACAGCCGGGCGCGATCTTCTGACACGACGCATGTATACCGATATTCCCTCGATGACGGTGACGATGACCACAGCCTTCGTCAACACCATCTTCGGTGCAGCGCTCATCATACCCTTCGGCGGCTGGCAGCCGATGGATGGCTATGTCTGGTCGCATCTCTTCGCGTCTGCCGTGCTTGTCGTCATCGGCTATCAGGCCGTCATCCTGTCGATGCGCAGTGGCGAAATTGCCTTCGTTGCGCCCTTTCGCTACACCAGCATGGTATGGGCCTTCTCCATCGGCTTCTTCGTCTTCGGGGAGGGACTGAACTCCTGGATCGTGTTGGGCACGGCCATCATCGTGGCCTCCGGCATGTACACGTTCTATCGCGAAAGCAGGCGCAAACAGCCACCGCTTGCCAAGACATCCACGAGAATACAATGACGACTGTCCGCTTTCTCGACAGATCGAACCCGCCGCACATCGCGACACTGGTGCTCGTTTCCGGCGTTGCCGCTCTCTGCATCAATATCTTCTTGCCCTCGCTGGCGGCTATGGCGGTCTATTTCGAGACGGATTACGCGGTGATGCAGTTTGCAGTGTCGGGTTACCTGGCGGCCACCGCTTTGGTGCAACTGTTCATCGGCCCGCTGTCCGATCTCTATGGCCGACGTCCTGTATTGTTGGCATGCCTCGTGGTCATGGTCATCGCGACTGTGATCTGCGCTGTCGCTCCCAACATCACCATCTTCATGATCGGCCGTCTGTTGCAGGCCGTCATCGCGTCCGGCTTCGTTCTATCGCGTGCCATCGTACGGGATATGGTGCCTGCCGATCGGGCCGCATCCATGATCGGTTACGTCACCATGGGCATGTCCTCCGTTCCGATGATCGGCCCCACCATTGGCGGTTTTCTCAGTGATGTATCCGGCTGGCAATCCAGTTTCGTCCTCGTTGCATGCTGTGGCATGGCCATGCTGCTTCTTGTCTTCTTCGATCTCGGCGAAACCAACCATCAGAAATCGGCGAGCTTTTCGGCGCAATTCCGGGCCTGGCCGCAATTGCTTCGCTCCAAACGGTTCTGGGGTTACGCACTGACGTCCACCTTTTCGTCCGGCCTGTTCTTCTCGTTTCTAGGTGGTGCGCCCTTCGTTGGCAGCGTGCTCTATGAACTGACACCTGCCGTGCTCGGCATGCAGTTCTTCTTCATGGCCAGCGGATATATGCTCGGCAACTTCCTGTCCGGGCGCTATGCGCAGCGGATCGGCATATCCAGAATGATGCTGACGGGGAACGCAATCGCAGCAACGGGTATCGCCGGTGCACTGGCCCTGCCCTATCTGGGGCTCGAAACCCACTATGAATTCTTTCTGCCACTGGCGCTCATCGGCATTGGAAACGGCGTCACCCTGCCCAGCGCCAATGCGGGCATGGTCAATGTGCAGCCACACCTTGCCGGATCGGCATCCGGGCTTGGCGGCGCCCTGACCATTGGCGGCGGTGCCGGGCTGGCGGTCCTTGCGTCATCGCTTCTGTCCCGAGAAACCGGAACCACACCACTCCTGCTGGTCATGCTGCTGACAGCGCTTCTGGCATTGATGGCCAGCGCCTATACTGGCACGCAGGAACGACGCCACAGCCAGGGCCTTGCGAAATGACACCATCGACCACTACACGACCAGGCCTCATCCTTGCTGGTGGGCTGTCCCGACGTATGGGCACCAACAAGGCGCTAAGCCCGCTTGGCGGCAAACCATTGCTGTCGCATGTCATTGATCATCTTGCCCCACAGGTGACAGCGGTCGCCCTCAATGCCGGTCAAAGCTGGGCGGAGGATTTCGGCCTGCCATTGGTGCCGGATACCAAGGCCGGTCACGCGGGCCCGCTCGCAGGCATACTTGCGGGTATGCGATATTTCGCGGCCCAGGCGTCCGCCGCCTCTCATTTCCTGACCGTCCCTGCCGACAGCCCTTTTTTCCCTGCGGATCTGGCCGTTCGTCTGGCTGCACATGTGACGGGCGAGAACGCCATCGTCATCGCGGCGTCCTCCGGCCATGTCCACCCCGTCTTCGGCCTTTGGCCAGTCGCCATTGCCGATGATCTGGAAACCTGGCTGGTCGATGAAGAGAACCGTCGGATTCGCAGTTTCCTCGCACGTCATGCGACACTCGGCGTGTCTTTCGCACCACTGGAAAGCGCGACAAAGTCCATAGACCCGTTCTACAACATCAATACGCCGGATGAACTTGCCACGGCGGAAGCATTTCTAAAGAGCATGAGTGAATGACCCAGAAAGTATTCGGGATTTCCGGTTGGAAGAATTCAGGCAAGACGGGCCTTGCCGTCCGCATCGTGACTGAACTCACCGCACGTGGTTACCGCGTTTCCACCATCAAGCACGCGCATCATGATTTCGATATCGACAAGGTCGGCGCTGACAGCTACCGCCACAGGCAGGCCGGCGCGCATGAAGTCACCATCGTTTCCGGTACCCGCTTTGCCATCATGCACGAGTTGCGCGGCGGGCCGGAGCCGTCCTTTGAAGAAATTCTCGCCCGCATCGCGCCATGCGATCTGGTCCTGATTGAAGGCTATAAATACGAGCCGGTTCCAAAGATAGAGGCCCGCAGACGTGATGCGGCGAAGACGGAGCCACTTGCACCGAATGACCCCAACATCATCGCTATTGCAGCAGATCATCATGTGGCGGACACTGCCCTGCCCGTCTTCGATCTCGATAATACGGCTGCCATTGCGGATTTCATCGAAAGAACGGTCGGCCTGACCCGGCCTTAGAACGTTTCCTTGTTAAATGACAACGCTCTAAAGGCAGTTTCACGGCCAATCAGATCATTCAAAACGTAAAAAAGCCGGGCGTTGGCCCGGCTTTTTCGACCCTTGAGACGCAATACCTATTCAAGGAAAGAGGATGGGTTCACAGGTGTGGCATCCTTGCGGACTTCGAAGTGAACCTGCGGACGCTTTGCACTGCCGGTCATGCCCGATGATGCGATCGTCTGGCCGCGCTGGACCTTCTGGCCGCGCTGAACATCAAGGCTGGCGGCGTTACCGTAGACCGTGACGCGGCCGTCGTCGTGACGGATGAGAACGGTGTTACCCAGCTGCTTCAGGCCGTTGCCGGAGTAGATCACCACGCCGTTTTCGGCGGCCTTGATCGGCGTGCCCTCTGGAACGGAGATGTTGATACCGTCGTTGCGGCTGCCATCGACATTCTCACCGAAGCCCGACGTCACCGCACCACGAACCGGCCAGCGATATTTGCCGATGCCTGTGGACTCAGGTGCAATCGAGGCGACGTCCGACTTCTTCTCGACATCGCTGACGCTGGCTTCTGCCGCGGGCGACTTCGGAACATCCGCCTTGGCGACGGCAGGTGCTTCCGCAGCCTTGGCCGCTGCAGGCTGCACCGCTGGCTGGTGCTGAACCGAGGCGGTCTTGATGCCATCTGTCGCCGCAGCAGGAATCTTCAGCGTCTGACCAACCCGGATGCTGCCGTCGGAAATACCGTTTGCAGACTTCAGATCAGCAACCGAAACGCCGTTTGCGCGGGCGATCTTGGCAAGACTGTCGCCAGCCTGAACCTTATAGCCACCGGTTGGTGGAAGAGGCTTGCCGCCGGGAGGCGTCAGCTTTCCGCCTTCGGCCGTCGCCTTGTCACGGGCGGCGTTCTGCGATGGCAGGACGGCTACGTTCTGCTCAGGACCACGCGTTGGCGCTGGACCGTTGTTGTTCTTGCTGAGATCGATATTTCCCGATGCAGCGCGGGCTGCATTGCGAGACTGACCGAACTTCGGAATGATGACCGACTGACCGGGGCGTGCTGCCGAGGCACTGGAGAGACCATTTGCCTGAAGCAGCGCCTTTTCCGGCACACCGTAGCGCTTCGACAGGGTTGCGATCGTTTCGCCTGACTTCAACGTGACGGAAGATGCGCCGTCCGTATGCCAGCCATTGCCGTCAGCCTTGATGGAACCGGTCGACAGATTGTCTCCCGTGGGTGCCGGGCGGCTGGAGGCCATGGAAGGAGCAGCGTTTGCCGTTGCCGAAGGGAACGGCTGCGACATGGCTTCCCGCCGGGTCGAAGGTTCGCGGCTGGCGGTTTGCGTGGGAGCGGACAGCTCCGAACGCTGAACCGATGCGGAAGACGACGCCGCCCGCGCCGACGAAGGCTGGACCGAACCGTAACCACCATTGTTTGCCGGGTAAGGCTGGTTCATGGCCAAGTTCTGGTTCGCGTAGCCACCCTGCGGCGACGCCGATCCATACTGACCATTATTGACATCACCCTGCGGGACGGGAGCCTGCCCATAGGCGCCCCCTGCCGTACGATTTGGAATAGATGCCGTCGTCATCTGGTCCGGTCCACTGGAGAAGAGGCCGCCAAATCGCGTGGCGTCCGAGCTACAACCCGTTGCGACGCTTGCCAGCAATGCCGCTGCGAACATCTTTGCGATTGATTTTCCGATTTTAGGCGAATTACTCATACGCATGACTCGATCTACACTGACGCCAACCGCCGCATCGGGATCGATCCGGCTCTAACAACACTCTGCAAGGCCCCTCTCCCGTGACGGGAAAACCATGCGTTGATGAGGTTGATTAAAGCGCGTTAGTGTTACCACGCCGTTAAAACGTTAAGGTCTTCGAACATTTTTTGACACTTCGATAACCATGAAACGCCCAAAAACGCGCCGTTTTTCGCGAAAATTGGCGGGAAAATAATTTCAAATCAAGGACTTGGAAAAAATCTGCTTTCGTTCCACTTTTGGCAGCGGAATTTCATTTTGCTACAGATAGCGCGCAATGTGGGTTTCGATAGGGAGATAGGGCGTTTCGAACATCTCTTCACGCTCAAAGCGGCTGCCGGTCTTGGAAAAACGGGTCATGACGCAGCGCCCATCCTCCATGATAATGGGGGCAATCATCATGCCGCCTGAAACGAT
Organism: Rhizobium sp. Leaf262; assembly: GCF_001422245.1. Taxonomy (GTDB): domain Bacteria; phylum Pseudomonadota; class Alphaproteobacteria; order Rhizobiales; family Rhizobiaceae; genus Agrobacterium. Next base: position 53,071 of record NZ_LMMM01000003.1, on the reverse strand, counting down.
CTGTTCGGTAAAAAAGCGCGGCATGGCTGTAAATGCTGCCGTAGAGATGATTCGGTCGAAGGTACCCTCGCCCACCAGACCGTTGGTCCCATCCGCCTGGCGAATCACCACATTGCGGATGCCGAGATCGTCCATGCGGTTTTGCGCCATCTGCACCAGCGTTTTATAACGCTCTATCGAGACGACGCGCTCAGCGCGTTTTCCCAGCACAGCCGTCATGAAACCACTGCCGGTGCCGATTTCCAGCACGCGCTGACCCGGCTTGACCTGAAGACGGTGAACCGCCTTCACGGCTATATCGGCGCTTTCCATGAAGGCACCGCAATCAATGGGAATGGTGCGGCTGGAATAGGCTTCCGCCGCAAACTGTGCAGGCACGAATTGCGAGCGCGGCGTCTGCTCCACCGCCGTCAGCAGATCGATATCGGAGATACCTTCGGCTCTCAACCGAAGCACCAGGGCTGCAAACCCTTCCCTCTCGACCATTGCTGATTTCAATCTTTCACTCCAAGCCCAAGCGCTGCTGCCACGCGATCCTTCACGGTATAGTCCGTCAGGTCAAGCTTGAGCGGCGTCACGGAAATCTGGCCATCCTTTACGGCATGGATATCGGTGCCTTCGCGGAAGTTGCCCAGTCGCTCCCCGAAGCGCAGCCAATAATAGGGAAGACCACGGCCATCCTGACGCTGATCGACAGTCAGGCCGAAATCCAGCTTGCCCTGTTCGGTGACGCTCACGCCCTTCACATCGGCAGGCGCGCAATTGGGGAAATTGAGATTGAGAAAGGTTTCGCTCGGAAGATCGACATCGATCAGTTTGCGGATGAGATCCGGCGCGTGGGTCTCTGCCACTTCCCACGGCACGACGCGTTCGGCGTGGCCGGTATAGGCAAAGGCCTGGCTGAGCGCAAAGGAGCGCACACCCTGCAACGTGCCTTCGATGGCACCGGCAATGGTGCCGGAATAGGTCACGTCATCGGCCATGTTGGCACCGGCATTGACGCCAGACAGGATGAGATCAGGCTTTCCCGGCAGCACTTCCCGCACACCCATGATGACACAATCGGTCGGCGTGCCGCGCAGCGCATAATGCTTGTCGGAAATCTTGCGCAGACGCAGCGGCTCGGACAGCGTCAGGGAGTGGGCCAGGCCGCTCTGGTCTGTCTCAGGTGCTACGATCCAGACATCATCGGAAATGGTGCGGGCGATACGCTCCAGCACCGCCAGCCCTTCGGCGTGAATGCCATCGTCATTGGTCAGCAATATCCGCATGGTGTTCTCCCCAAAACGCTTCTCCTCCGCTGCCGTCACCCCGGACTTGATCCGGGCTCCAGTCAGCCCAAGTCCTTGGGCTGAAGAGACTTTTCTTGCCTTGCAGACGCAAGGTCGCTGGATTCCGGCTCAAGGCCGGAATGACGAAAAGTGAGGCTTCAAGCCGCCTTCTCGATCCGCGTCAGGCCACCCATGTAAGGCAGCAGCACGTCCGGTATCGTCACAGAACCATCCTCGTTCAAATAGTTCTCCAAAACAGCGATCAGGCAGCGCCCGACAGCCGTACCGGAACCGTTGAGCGTGTGGACGAACTTTGTCGACTTCTCGCCCTTGGCGCGGTAGCGCGCATCCATGCGCCGACCCTGGAAATCACCACAGACCGAGCAGGACGAGATTTCACGGTAAGTGTCCTGACCCGGAAGCCAGACTTCGAGGTCATAGGTCTTGCGTGCGCCAAAGCCCATGTCGCCGGTGCACAGCGTCATTGTGCGGAAATGCAGGCCGAGGCGCTTGAGCACCTCTTCGGCGCAGGCCGTCATACGCTCATGCTCTTCGATTGCGCTTTCGGCATCGGTGATCGATACCAGTTCACACTTCCAGAACTGGTGCTGACGCAGCATACCACGCGTATCGCGACCGGCAGAACCGGCTTCCGAGCGGAAGGACGGCGTCAGCGCGGTGAAGCGCAGCGGCAGCTTTTCCTGCTCCAGAATTTCACCAGCAACGAGGTTGGTCAGCGTGACCTCGGCAGTCGGGATCAGCCAGCGACCATCGGTCGTCTTGAACAGGTCTTCGGCAAACTTAGGAAGCTGGCCGGTGCCATACATCGCTTCGTCACGCACCATCAGCGGCGACGACACTTCCGTATAGCCATGCTCCGAGGTGTGCAGGTCGATCATGAACTGGCCGAGCGCCCGTTCCAGACGTGCGATCTGGCTGGTCAGCACCGTGAAGCGCGAACCGGACAGCTTGGCGGCACGGTCGAAATCCATGTAGCCGAGCGCTTCACCGATTTCGTAGTGCTCCTTCGCAGCGTGGTTCCAGCCGGGCTTTTGGCCGACGACGCGGGCAACGACATTGTCGTGCTCGTCCTTGCCATTGGGCACATCATCGAACGGCAGGTTGGGAATGCGCGATAGGGCATCGGTCAACTCGGCCGAAACCTGCCGGTCCTCTTCCTCGAGGCGCGGCATGCTGTCCTTGATGTCGGCGACTTCGGCCTTCAGCTTTTCGGCAAGCTCCGCATTCTTCTGCGCCATGGCCGCACCGATTTCCTTGGAGGCCAAGTTGCGGCGGGATTGCATGTCCTGAAGGGTCTGGATCACGGAGCGGCGCTTCTCATCGAGCGCGATTAGCGCGGCGGATTGCGGCTCGGCATTGCGGCGAGCAAGGCCCGCATCGAAAGCTTCAGGGTTTTCGCGTATCCATTTAATGTCGTGCATCGTGGTTCCAGACCGTAATTTGCATCGTGTTTTGAAAAACAAAACGCCGGGACGAATGGCCCGGCGTCTAAAGAACTTACTGGCGGAAACTGTCAGTCGTCAGTGGAATTTCCAAGCTCACGGCCTGCATTCTCCTCAGCGCGCTTCTTTTCCACGAGTCGAGCCAAATGTATGGAAATCTCGTAGAGAATGATTGCGGGCAACGCAAGACCGATCTGGGACATCGGATCCGGCGGCGTCAGCACCGCAGCCACGACGAATGCGGCGACGATGGCAAACTTGCGCTTGTCCTTCAGCCACTGGCTCGTCAGCAGACCCACCCGCGCCAGGAGCGTGGTGACGACAGGCAACTGAAACACCAGACCGAAGGACAGCACCAGCGTCATGATGAGGCTGAGATACTCCGACACCTTCGGCATCAGCGAAATCGCGACTTCACCATTCTCCGGCAATTGCTGCATGGCCAAGAAGAACCACATGACCATGGGCGTGAAGAAGAAGTAGACGAGCGCACCGCCGAGGAGGAACAGCAGCGGAGACGCGATCAGGAACGGGAGGAATGCTGCACGCTCGTTCTTGTAAAGCCCGGGGGCCACGAATTTATAGAGCTGCGAGGCAATCACCGGAAAGGAAATCACCAGCGCGCCGAACATGGCGACCTTGATCTGCGTGAAAAAGAACTCCTGCGGCGCGGTGTAGATCAGCGACGACTTGGCAACATCCAGCCCCGCCCAGATCACCGCCCATTTATAGGGAATGACCAGCAGGTTGAAGAGATGCTTGGCAACGGCAAAGCAGCCGATGAAGGCGACGAAGAAAGCGCCCAGCGACCAGATCAGCCGGGTGCGCAACTCCATGAGGTGTTCGATAAGCGGCTGCGGCTTATCATCGGTTTCCGCACTCATGCTTCACCCTTTTTGGCCTTCGCCGTCTTTACAGTTTTTGCCGGCGCCGCATTCGCTGCCGTTTCGGCGTCGGTCTTCTTCACCATTGCCTTGGCCTTCTCGACCATCGGCTTGCCGGCTTCGACAGTTGCTTTCGCGGCTTTTGCCCTGGAAGCCTTTGCGGCGACCTCGGTCAAAGCTGCGGGCTTGCTGCTTTTGGGCGCAACGGGTTTGACGCTTGCAGCCTTTGCCGCTTCCGTCTTGGCGGAAACGGTCTTGGCCGCACGCTTCGGCTTGATAGCCACCGTTTCGGCTTCGACTTCCTGAGCGGACTTGGCAGGCGCACGCTTGCGCGCAGCCTTTGGCTTTTCGGCTGAAACGGTCGAAGGCGCAACCGCTGCTGTTGCAACGGCGGCTGGTGCGACCGATGCAGGGACCGTGGTTGGAGCTGCAGTTGCCGGAGCCGTGGCAACGCCAGCGGCCACAGATGCAGCTTCGGTGGCAATTGCTGGAGTACCGTCAGGCAGCTTCATGTCTGGCTCAGACAGACCGACCGCGGGAGCACCAGCAGGTGCGCTCGTGGCCGGAGGCGTCGTCGCGCCCTGAAGATCGGAGCGGATGTCATTTCCCAGCTGGCGAAGCGGGTTCATGGCATCCCGCAACGAATTCGTCGGGTTGAGATTGCGCACGTCGGAAATCGTCTGGCGCACGTCGTCCATGTCGGCCTCTTTCAAGGCCTCGTCGAATTGCGTGCGGAAGTCGCCCGCCATCTTGCGCAGACCGGCCATGGTTTTGCCGAAGGCGCGGATCATGGGCGGCAAGTCCTTCGGGCCAACGACGACGATCAAGACGACCGCAATCACCAGCAGCTCGCTCCAGCCGATATCAAACATCATAAAGCTCCTGACATGCTCAGCCGCGCGCCCTGTTCAGTCGGGCGCGCCGCTCGATCGATTACTTGATCTCGTCAGCCTTATGGTCGACCGTTCTGGAATTGACGTTGGTGTTGGGGTCGGTTGGCGGTGGCGTGTTGTCTTCGTCAGCCATGCCCTTCTTGAAGCTCTTGATACCCTTGGCAACATCGCCCATCAATTCCGGAATCTTGCCGCGACCGAAAAGGACCAGCACGATGACCAGAACGATCAGCCAATGCCACACACTAAAAGAACCCATAACGCAAACTCCCTGAATTTTGCTTTGATCCGATGTAAGACGTTTGCGGCGCTTTTTCAAACACCAAAATGGCTATTCAACAAACGATACTTCAGTATAAATCCCTGAATTGACTGATGTGGGCAACTCTTTGTGATTAAGCACGCCACCAAGCCGTCTCAGTCCTGCGGCTCGTCGCCGCTTGGGGCCAAAAGTCCGAGCTCTTCAAGGTCGAGTTGCGTGATCGGATCCTCGTCTTCGGTAAGCTCATCGCTCATGGATGGCAGGGGAATACCGAAGTTGGACGGTATGCGACCAGACAGCAGCCCTGCCCCCTTCAACTCATCCAGCCCCGGCAGATCGCGCAGTTCTTCCAGCCCGAAATGATCGAGAAAATCCACCGTGGTTCCCATGGTGACCGGCCGCCCCGGGGTTCTGCGCCGTCCACGAAACCGCACCCAGCCCGCTTCCATCAGCACGTCCAGCGTGCCGCGCGACGTCTGCACGCCGCGGATTTCCTCGATTTCCGCACGCGTCACCGGCTGGTGATAGGCGATGATGGCCAGCACTTCCAGAGCAGCCCTCGAAAGCTTCTTCGGCTCCTTCTCATCCATGCGGATGACGAAGGATAAGTCGCCCGCCGTGCGAAAAGCCCAATTTCCGCCGACCTGAATGAGATTGACCCCGCGTTCGGCGTAGATGCCTTTCAGCTTCGCCATCACAGCAGCAATATCAACGCCCTTCGCCACACGCTCGGCGATGAAGGCTTCGGACACGGGCTGCGCAGAGGCAAAAACCAGAGCCTCGGCAATGCGCTCGGCGTCTTTTAGCTGCCGCTCGGTGACCGTGGGTTCAAATCCCATCCCATCCGTCGCAACGGCATCATCATCCGCATCCAGTTCACTCGACATCACGTGTCCTTTCACGGCCAGACCCCTTGCGCATGAAAATCGGCTGGAATGCGCCGTCCTGGCGAATCTCCAGCGATCCCTCCCGCACCAGTTCCAGCGAGGCGGCAAAGGCGCTCGCCATCGCGGTTGCGCGCATGGCAGGGTCGGCAACATATTGCAACAAATAGCGATCCAGCTCCGTCCACTCGCCAATTTCGCCCAGCATCGATGTCAGCAATTCGCGCGCATCGACCAATGACCAGACATCCCGTTTTTCAATGGTCACCTGGGTGATAGCCTGGCGCTGGCGCAGATTGGCATAGGCGCTCAGCAGATCGTAAAGGCTTGCCTCGAAGGACGAGCGGCTCTTGTGGGGAATATGCTCCGGCGCACCACGGGCAAAGACATCACGGCCCAGCTGTTCACGGTTGACCAGCCGTTCGGCCGCCTCGCGCATGGCTTCCAGACGTTTCAGCCGGAAGGCCAGCGTCGCAGCCATCTCCTCGCCGCTCGGGCCGTCATCCTTGCTTTGCTGTGGAATGAGCAGCTTGGATTTGAGGAAGGCCAGCCACGCCGCCATGACCAGATAATCGGCAGCCAGTTCGATGCGTACGCGCCGTGCCTGCTCCACGAATACGAGATACTGCTCGGCCAGCGCCAGCACGGAGATACGTGAGAGATCGACCTTTTGCGTACGGGCAAGATGCAGCAGCAGATCGAGCGGGCCTTCAAAGCCCGCCACATCGATCATCAATGCCGCTTCGCCGGTGGCCCGCTCTGGCTTGATATCTTCCCAGAGCTTTTCCATCGGCGCGCTGCCGCGCGATTTATCTGCCGCCATTCATTCGTCCACCGGGCCCAACATTTAAGACGCCCGGCTGCATTGCGGATCAGGCAACCGGCAGCATGGCGTTGAATTCGTCTCTGAGAGCTATTTCGTCTGCACCGTCAGCCGCCGGGAAACCAGCCTCGACAGCCTGAACACGCTCCAGAGCCTTGCCGGAAAGCACGGGCACTTCCTTCACGACCTGCAGCATTTCATCCATCACGCCGTTGCAATGCAAGACTATATCGCAACCACCCGCAACAATATTGGCAGCGCGTTCGCCGAGTGTGCCTTTCAGAGCATTCATGGAGCTATCGTCGGAGATCAGCAGACCATCGAAACCGATCCGCTTGCGAATGATTTCATCAATGACGACAGGGGACGTCGTGGCCGGGCGCTGCGCATCAATCGCGGTAAAGACCAGATGCGCGCTCATCGCCATCAGTTCCTTGTTCAGCGCGCGGAACGGTATGAAGTCATGGGCATCAAGCTCATCCAGGGGAACATCGACAACCGGCAATTCGTGGTGCGAATCGACCAGACCTCGACCATGGCCGGGAATGTGCTTCATGACAGGCAGCATGCCACCGGCCTTCAACCCGTCCGCCGCCGCCTGCCCCATGGCAGCCACCAGCGCCGGATCGAAACCATAGGCACGGTTGCCGATGACGTTGCTCGCGCCCTCCACCGGCACGTCCAGAACCGGCAGGCAATCCACGGTGATCCCAAGCTTCATCAGGTCGAAAGCATGCAGACGCGACATCAGCCATGCGGCGCGCAGACCTTGAGCCGGATCACGCAGATAGATCTCACCTAGCGCCTGGGCATTGGGATAGGATTGCAGCAAGGGAGGCCGAATGCGCTGCACGCGACCACCTTCCTGATCGATCAACACAGGCGCATCGGGCCGACCAACGGCATCCCGCATGGAAGCCACGAGGTCCGTGATCTGTGCGGCATCACCGATGTTGCGCCCGAACAGGATAAAGCCCCACGGGCGCTCGGCTTTGTACAGCGCGATTTCATCGTCGGTCAGGGTGAGGCCGCTACAGCCAAGGATCATAGCTTTCGTGTCGGTCATGGAAATGTCCTGCTTGGGAACTTTGGGGCGTGAAACCCTGGGGATATACTCGTGTTTGCTCGAAGATAGCTGTTCACTCAACGTCATCCTCGGGCTTGTCCCGAGGATCAACGAACCCCAACATTAAACGTGGGCAGATCCTCGGGACAAGCCCGAGGATGACGTCGAATTTTCGGAACTACCAATCAAAAATAAAGCCGGGACAGCAGAACCATCCCGGCTTCAATTCTTTTCAGACTAAAATCAACGTGCGATCAGGCAGCTACCACCGGCAGAGCGAAGGCGTTCGCACAGCGCTGCGGCTTCGTTCTTGTCGCCTGCTGGAATGCGGACGCGGTAGAAGGTGCCCTTGCCAGCAATTTCCGCTGCCTTGATGTCTACGCCGCGACCACCGATGACCGAGCCGAACTTGGCCGACAGGCTCTGGTAAGACTTCTGCGCTTCGGCCTGGCTCGGCAGCGATGCCACCTGCACATAGTATCCGCCTGTGGAAGAGGCATTCGTGGCCGGTGTCGGAGCAGCAGCCGTCTCCTGCGCAGGCTGCGAAGGCGGTGCTGGACGAACGTTGCCTTGGTTGGTCACGGTCGCGACGACATTGGAAGGCTGCGCCGAAGGACGCGATGCCGGAAGCGGTGCGGCGGTCTGGGCAGGCTTGGGCGCTGCGGCCTGTGGCTGAGGCTGCGCAGGCTGTTCAGGTGCGACAGGAACACGCGATGCAGAGATAACAGCCGGTGCACCTTCTGCCGGGGTATTTGCTGCTGGTGCAGCCAGTTCCTCAACCTTGTCGGCCTGCGGTGCAGATGCAGAAGGAGCAGGAAGTTCCTGCGCCACCAGCGTACCGTCAGGCTTGACGATCATGGTGCGGACCTTGCGCGGTGAAACATTGACCGGCGAACCAGCCTGATTTTCAGCCGCCTGCGCCTTTTCCTCAGGAGACAGCAAACGCGGGTCTTCCGTTTCTCCGACTGGTGTCGAAGTCAGCGCGTCCATATCTTCATTCTCGCCTTCCAGCGGTAGCTGCTCGGGGATCAGCGTGCGCTGAACCACATCGACCGGCTGCTCGTTGGTGGAGATCAGCGAAGGCTGCTTGGGGTCTGCAGGTGCTGCACCGGCAACGCGGTCATAGACCGCCTTGTCCTGGTTCGGCACGACACGACCGCCTGGATTTTCCGGAACGACCTTTGTTGGTTCACTATCGGCGGAGATGATGACCGGCGCGCCGTTCGAGCCCTGGCCCGAACCACCACCGAACACAAGGGCGTAGGTGCCGCCACCGACGAGAACGAGACCGAGCGCGGCAGCGACCGGAACCAGCCAGCGACGTCCACCCTGACGCTCGTCATCGCTGTAACGCACGGGCTGTGAAATATTGGTCGGCTCAACGCGTTCGCCGGAAGCGCGGGTTTCTGCCGCTTCCTGCATGCTGCGGCGGAAATCCTGCTCCAGAGCACGTTCGAATTCGTCAACCTCTTCCGGGCTCGGCTGAGGCTGGCGCGATGCTGCTGCATTCTTGTTGCGATCCAGACCACCGGTCACGGCAGGCGCAAACAGCGATGCCAGTTCGGTGTCGAGATCGAGATCCTCTTCCTGACGACGCGGCGCAGGCTTCGGTTCGAAAACGCCAACCGGCAGTTCCGGCACTTCCATCTCGGTGATGGTTTCCGGCAGATCTTCGGTTTCGCCGATCTGCGATGGATCGAACGGCAGGCTTTCCAGTGTCGCAGGCGGAGCGGTTACGACCGGAGTGACAGGACGCGCTGGCTCCTGACGGGCAACCGGCGGCGCGGCGACAGGTGCAGAGGCAACTGGCTGGGGACGAGGTGCAACCGGCGTCGGTGCAGGCGCAGCAGCGACAGGCTTCGGCGCAACGGGAGCCGCGACCGGCGCTGGCTGAGCGGCAACGGGTGCGACTGCCACGTCGATATTGGCAATCTCCGAAAGATCGATGTCGAAATCGATATCATCCAGTGCCAGTTCGAAATCATCGTCCTTAAATGCGTCGAAATCGCCGAAATCAGGTTCGGACTTGGCTGCAACAGGTGCTTGCGCTGCGGGTGCCGCAACGACAGGTGCTGGCACAGGCTCTTCGCGTTTGACGGCAACGACAGGCTGAGGCTGAGGCGTCGCCGCGACAGGCGGTTGCGGTGCCACAACTGGCTCTGCCCGTGCAACGGGTTCTGCCGGACGAACGTCCTTGCTGCTGATTTCGTAGCGGGAAACATCATAGATCAGCTCGTCCATCGCAGACAGCTTCTGTCCGGCTGGAACCGCAGGCTCGACATGGTCGACGGGCGCCTGCATGGGCTGAACGAACTGTGCGGCGACTGGAGCCGCCTCCTCTGTCTTTGGTGCGACGGGTGTCGCACGTGGCGCCCCGAAGTTGGCGAGCGGCAGACGAAGGCTGGAGTAATCGAGCGAAGAGCGGCGCGCAATGGCAGGCGAAGCCTGAACCGGTGCAGGCACATCTTCTGCAACGGACATTTCTAGCTCGCTGGCCAGGTCAATGGACGCCTCACCCGAGGTTTCGGCCATGAGCTCCCAGTCTGGCTGGTGCGATGCAGATGGATCGAGATATTGCGGCGCTGGCGCAGACGCTTCCTGCATGGGGGCACTGTAAGCCGGCTGAACCGGCGCTTCTGTCGGGGCGACTGGCTCGACATAGGAGACAGGCTCGACATAAGCGGGCGCAGCCTCGACGGGTGCCGTTTCGACCGCATGCTGGACAACGTCGCGTTGCGCGACATCGAAAAGCGCCGCTACCGATTCCGGGTCATCGCTGAAATCGTCGCGCAGATCGGAAGACTGCACGGCGTGCTCGGCGACCAGATACTCTTCGGCCTCGGCGGGTGCGTACTGCTCTACCGGGACAAGCTCCGGCTCCCTGCGGGCAAAGACCGATTCGACGCGCTGCATGAATTCGCCAGCGGGAACGGGCGAACGCACATCGTTTGCCGCGTCCAGCGCAATGGGTTCGTGACGGGGCGAATCATAGATCGCGAATTCGCGAAGCAATTCATCCTCGAGATTGAATTCGGGCTCCCGACGCTCAACCGGATGCTGCGCAGCCGGGGAAGCGACATGGGAAGGACGATCCTCTTGACCGACAAGGCGTGCCAATTGCGCCAAAGGATCGTTGTCAGCGAATTCTTCTGCCCGGTTATCCCGGTTATACGCGACATTTTTTTCGACCATTACGTGTTCCACCATCTACGCATCACAGCTCTTGCCAGCGTATTGTGAGCAAATAATGGTGAGATGTTATCGCATTTCGTCAGGTGCGTCCGCTCCTAAAAGCGTCAAACCAGACTTCAGTACATTTGCGACAGCATTCACCAGCCCTAATCTGGCAACGCTTAATTCTCGGTTTTTATCGTTAACAAAACGTAATTCTGGCTGATCTTTACCTTTATTCCAATGACCATGGAAGGAACTGGCCAAATCATACAGGTAAAATGCCAGTCGATGCGGCTCATGGTTGAGGGCCGCCGATTCGATCAGACGAGGGTACTCAGCCAGTTTAGCAATCAACTGCAACTCATTGACATCACTGATCAAAGATGCGCCAGCTTCCATCTTGGCCGCAGACACGTCCAGGTCAGGAAAAGCCTCGTTTGCCTGCCGGAAAACCGACTTGCAACGCGCATGGGCGTACTGCACATAAAATACCGGATTATCCTTTGACTGCTCCGTTACTTTGGCAAAATCGAAGTCCAGCGGCTCGGAATTCTTCCGGTAGAGCATCATGAATCGCACCGGATCACGTCCGACCTCATCCACAACGTCGCGCAGTGTCACGAAATCGCCGGAGCGTTTCGACATTTTCACCGGCTCGCCACCACGGAAAAGCTTGACCAGCTGGCACAGAAGAACCGTCAGCTTCGAATTGCCTTCCGAAACAGCCCTTGCAACCGCTTCGAGACGCTTCACGTAGCCGCCATGGTCAGCGCCCAGAACGTAGATCATCTCGCCGAAGCCACGATCGTACTTGTCCTTGAAGTAAGCAACGTCGGCGGCAAAATAGGTATAGGAACCATCCGACTTGATCAGCGCGCGATCCATGTCGTCGCCCACTTCCGTGGAGCGAAACAGCGTCTGTTCGCGGTCTTCCCAGTCGTCGGGCAACTCGCCCTTAGGCGGCGGCAAAGTGCCCTTGTAGACATGCCCTTTGAACGTCAGGTCGTTGATAGCGGACTGGATCGGGCCGCCATTGCCCGCATGCAGCGTGCGCTCGGAATAGAACACGTCATGCTTGACGTTGAGCGCCGCGAGATCCTCTCGGATCATCACCATCATCGCGTCGATGGCTCTGTCCTTGACGATGGGCAGCCACTGGTCTTCCGGCATGGCCCGCAGCTTTATGCCAAATTCATCCGCCAGCGTCTTGCCGAGCGGCACCAGATAGTCACCCGGGTAAAGACCGGGCGGGATCGCGCCCACGTCCTCTCCCAGAGCTTCGCGGTAACGCAGGAACACGGAACGTGCCAGCACATCGATCTGCGAACCCGCATCGTTGATGTAATATTCCTTTGTCACGCCGTAGCCGGCAAAGGCCAGCACATTGGCCAGCGTATCGCCCACCACCGCGCCACGGCAATGGCCGACATGCATGGGGCCTGTCGGATTGGCAGAGACGTATTCGACGTTGATCGTTTTGCCTGCACCCACGGTCGAGCGGCCATAATCGGCACTGGCTTCGATCATGCCAGCAAGCAAGCGCTGCCAGTAAGCGACCGACACGCGGATATTGATGAAGCCCGGACCAGCCACATTGACGCTGTCCACATCCTCGTCCCGCTCCAGAACGGGAACGATGAGCTCAGCCAGAGCCCGCGGGTTGGTACTCAGCGGCTTTGACAGCACCATGGCGGCATTGGTCGCAACATCGCCATGGCTGGGATCACGCGGCGATTCAACGGTAATGCGGCCGAAATCGACAGTATCGCGATGGGCTTTGACGAGGTCGATCGTCTCAAGCGAGTTTTTGATTCTGGCGTCGAAATCGGCAAAAAGGTTCATCATCATATACCTGCGCGAAAGGCTTTCACTTTAGTCCCGGCAATCCGGAAATCGGGTCCGCGGTTGCCGCTGCCTATCGTAAATCGGGTGTGTGGTCAAACAGCCGCTGGTGGGCTTTCAGTGCATAACTGTCGGTCATACCGGCCAGATAATCCCCGACATGCCGGGCCTTTGCAGGCTCGCTCATGCCCGGAATGCTATCCACCCAGTAGTGGCTCTGCATTTCGGCTGGCGTTTCCATGTAGCGTCTGAACAGGTCCGTCACGATCTGCGTGGCACCGGCTCGAATGCGCATGATATCGGCGTGGCGGTAGATATGCGCAAACAGCAGCTTCTTGATCTGACGGTCGGTTTCGGCCATCTGCTCAGAGAATGTCGCCACCGTGAAATCGGCATGGCGTATGTCGGCAGCCGATTGCGGTTTCAACCGCGCCAGATTCTGCTGGGCCACGCCGATGACGTCCTCCACCATCCGCGTGATCTGGCGGCGCATGATTTCGTGGGCGAAGCGGTCGTCTTCCAAGTTGGGATACTTACCACGCACTTCCGCCATCAGGCCGCTCAGGAATGGCACCTCCTCCAGCATGTCGAATGTCAGATAGCCCGCACGCAGGCCATCATCGATATCGTGCGTGTTATAGGCGATATCGTCTGCGATCGCTGCGACCTGCGCCTCCAGGCTGGCGAAGGTGCCGATCTCCAGATCCTGCAATTGGCAATATTCGAGGATCGGGAGCGCAACGGGGCCGTGGCTGCCTTTGGCATTTTCGCCGACCAGCGGACCATTATGCTTCACAAGCCCTTCCAGCGTCTCCCATGTCAGATTGATGCCGTCATATTCCGCGTAGCGACGCTCCAGCTTCGTGACGATGCGCAGCGACTGTGCATTGTGGTCGAAGCCGCCATAGGGCTTCAGCACCGCATCCAGCGCATCCTCTCCCGTATGACCAAAGGGCGTGTGTCCGAAATCGTGCACAAGCGCCACCCCTTCCGCCAGATCCTCATCCAGCTTCAGCGCGCGCGCTAAGGCCCGAGCGATCTGTGCCACTTCCACCGTATGCGTCAGCCGGGTGCGGTAGTGGTCGCCATCCGGGCTGATGAAGACCTGCGTCTTGTGTTTGAGGCGGCGAAAAGCAGTTGTATGAACGATGCGGTCGCGGTCGCGCTGGAAATCGGAGCGCGTGAGGCTGGAGGCTTCTGGAAACAGCCGCCCGCGTGTCGTCCATGGATCGGTGGCATAGACCGCCCTTTCTCCGCTTCCGAAACCCAGTGCACGCTGATCGATTATCATTCCATATCCCGCTTGATGGCCATTGACCTTTTCCATTACCCTTCATACCTATCCCGAAGGTTGCCGCAAAGCGCCCTTGCTCGGCAACAAGGCTATAGACCGTCAATTTGACTGGTTTATAATCGACTTTACACAATCATTGCTCTCCGGTTCTTGACCCCGGTTGGAGAAACGACATGACAACAGCCATTACACTTTCCGAATCCGCTGCAAAACGAATCGCCCAGATCGTCTCTGCCGAAGCCGGCAAGGAGGCCCTGCGCGTGTCCGTCGAAGGCGGCGGCTGCTCCGGCTTTTCCTACAAATTCGACCTCGATGGCGCGCCGACCGACGACGATCTCGTCATCAGCAGAGACAACGCCAAGGTCCTGATCGACAGCATGTCCGTGGTCTACATGGAAGGCTCGGAAATCGACTTCGTTGACAATCTGCTCGGCCAGTCCTTCCAGATCAAGAACCCGAATGCCGTCGCAAGCTGCGGCTGCGGTACCAGCTTCTCGATCTGACGGCACGCTCCATTACGCCTGTTGATAGATTGAAAACGGGTGGCATTCGCCAGCGCTTGGTTTAAAACGGTTTCCATCAAAACATGGAATGTCCGATGAAGATTGCCACCTGGAACATCAACGGCGTCAAGGCCCGCATCGAAAACCTCTGCCAATGGCTGAAGGACTCGAACCCCGATATCGTTTGCCTCCAGGAAATCAAATCCATCGATGAAAATTTCCCGCGTCTGGAGATCGAGGCGCTCGGATATAATGTCGAGACCCACGGTCAGAAGGGTTTCAACGGTGTGGCGCTGCTGTCCAAGATAAAGCCAGATGAGGTCAATCGTGGCCTGCCGGGTGACGATGCAGACGAACAGGCCCGCTTCATCGAAGGTGTCTTTTCCGTCGAAGGTGGCGTAATCCGGGTGTGTTCGCTTTACCTGCCCAACGGCAACCCGCCGGACGATCCGGTCAAATATCCTTACAAGCTGGCATGGATGGAACGTCTGCGCCGCTTTGCGCAGGCTCGTCTGCTTCTGGAGGAGCCGCTGATTCTTGCAGGCGACTACAATGTCATCCCGGAGCCGTTCGATTGCTACGACCCACGCGCCTGGGAAGGTGATGCGCTATTTCTGCCCCAGACCCGCACGGCTTTTCGCGCATTGGAAAACCTGGGCCTGACCGATGCCACCCGCGCCACCACGGATGCCGCAAACCTCTACACGTTCTGGGATTATCAGGCCGGCGCATGGCCGAAGAACAACGGCATCCGCATCGACCACCTCATGCTGTCCTGCGAAGCCGCAGATCGTCTTCAATCCGTGTCGGTCGAAAAACACGTCCGCGCCTGGGAAAAGCCATCCGACCACGTCCCAGTCTGCGGCTATTTCGACTATCAACCCGCTGCGTGATTGCCGGCTTGCAACAATCCTTCAGCGGCACAGCGTTTTCCCGTGAGATGAAAACGGTCTGACCGGCGTAAAAATCCAAATGATCTGTTCGTAAAAATGCCCGGGACAAGCCCGGGCATATGAAGAAACGCACGCCGCTGGCGGTGCCAGCGTTGTTGCTGTCTGGCTGCCCAGAATGAGCAGCCAAGGCTTTCCCGATCAACCGGCTTCCTTGACCCGCTGAAGCGCAATGCGCAGGCTCTTGACCTGAAGGTCGAGTTCCGTCTTGCGTTCGCGGTCTGCCGCAACGACTTCCGGGTCTGCATTGGCCACGAACTTTTCGTTCGACAGCTTCTTGTCGATCCGTTCCAGTTCCGCTTCCGCCTTACCAATGGCCTTTTCGAGACGGGATTTCTCGGCAGCGACATCGATGAGATTTCCAAGCGGAATGCACACTGTCGCCTCACCCAGCACCAATTGGGCAGAGCCCTTCGGCGCAACGTCGGCCGCCAGAATTTCATCTGCGCGCGCCAGACGGCGAATGGCAGCCGAGTGACGGTCGAGACGCATTTCCGTGGTCGGGTTTGCAGCGACGACGACGAGCGGCGCAGTCGCGCCCGGCGGAACGTTCATTTCGGAACGGGTCGAGCGAATACCGGAAACGAGATCGACGAGCCAGTTGATTTCCGCAGCCGCAGCCTCATCCCGGAATGCGGGCGTTGGCCAGTCGGTGTGGCACAAAAGGTCGGCGCGGCTTTCGCCCTCGCCTGCCGAATGCGCCCAGAGCTCCTCCGTCATGAACGGCATGAAGGGATGCAACAGCTTGTAGATTTCTTCCAGAACATAGGCCGCGCAGGCCTGGGCTTCACGCTTGGCATCTTCATCGTCACCGCTGAAGACCGGCTTGAGCAATTCGAGATACCAGTCGCAGACCTGGTTCCAGACGAAGCGGTACAGCGCACTTGCCGCTTCGTTGAAACGGTAGTTCTCAATCGCACCCGTAACTTCCTCTGCCGTATTGGCAAGTTCGGTGAGGATCCAGCGGTTGATCGTCTGCGTGGTCGCTTCGGGAATAAAATGCGGGTCGCGCTTCACGCCGTTCATCTCGGCAAAGCGTGTCGCATTCCAGAGTTTGGTGCCGAAGTTGCGGTAACCGGCGATGCGGGCGGGGTCCAGCTTTACGTCACGCCCCTGCGCCGCCATCACGGCCAGCGTGAAGCGCAGCGCATCCGCACCATACTCGTCGATCAGCTCCAGAGGATCGATGACGTTGCCCTTGGACTTCGACATCTTCTGGCCGTTCTTGTCGCGAACCAGCGCATGAACATAAACGGTGTTGAACGGTTCAACGGCGTTGCCCGCATCGTCCTTCATGAAATGAAGGCCCATCATCATCATGCGGGCGACCCAAAAGAAGATGATGTCGAAACCGGTGACCAGCACATTGGTCGGGTAATAACGCGCCAGTTCCGGCGTCTTTTCAGGCCAGCCCAGCGTCGAAAACGGCCACAGCGCCGACGAGAACCACGTATCGAGAACGTCTTCGTCGCGGATCAGGATTTCGCCTGGCTTGAAGTTCTCAAGCTTCTCCTCGACCCAGCCCTTCCAAGGACCTTCATGGGCCAGATAGTGCTGAATGGCCGCCTGCAAGGCGTCCTCTTCCGTCTTTTCGACGAAGACCTGGCCGTCTGGACCATACCATGCCGGAATCTGGTGGCCCCACCACAGCTGGCGAGAAACGCACCAGGGCTGGATGTTTTCCATCCATTCGTAATAGGTCTTGTCCCAGTTCTTCGGGACGAAGTTGGTGCGGCCTTCGCGCACGCTCTCGATCGCCGGCTTGGCCAGCGTCTTGGCATCGACATACCATTGTTCGGTCAGGCGCGGCTCGATCGGTACACCGCCACGGTCGCCATGTGGCACCATGTGCTTGTGCGGCTCGATCTTGTCGAGCAGGCCAGCCTCTTCGAAAATCTCGACGATGATCTTGCGCGCGGTAAAGCGATCCTGCCCCTCAAGCCGGTCCCATGCGCCGTGCAGCGCGGCGGGATGATCCAGACCTTCGAGAAAGTCTTCGTTCTCCTTGATGGTGATCGTGCCATCGACATTCATGATGTTGATGGCACGCAAACCTGTGCGCTTGCCGACCTCGAAGTCGTTGAAATCATGCGCAGGCGTGATCTTGACGGCACCGGTTCCAGCGGCCGGATCGGCATAGCTGTCGGCGACGATCTTGATCTTGCGGCCTACGATGGGAAGGATCGCATGCTTGCCGATGATGCCCTTGTATCGCTCGTCGTCCGGGTTGACGGCGATACCGGTGTCACCCAGCATGGTTTCCGGACGCGTGGTCGCAACCACGATGTAGTCGCGCGTTTCGTATTCGGTGGGCTGTCCGCGATCGTCCCAGGCAACGGGGAATTCGTAGGTAACGCCCTTTTCCAGCGGATAGCGGAAGTGCCACAGATTGCCCTTGATCTCCTGCGGCTCGACTTCCAGATCGGAAATCGCCGTCAGCAGTTTCGGGTCCCAGTTGACCAGGCGCTTGTCCTTGTAGATCAGCCCCTGCTTGTACAGGGTGACGAAGACCTCAAGAACCGCCTCGGAAAGCCCCTCATCCATGGTAAAGCGCTCGCGCGACCAGTCGCACGATGCACCAAGACGCTTCAGCTGGTTGAAGATCAACCCGCCCGATTCGGCTTTCCATTCCCAGACCTTGTCGATGAAGGCTTCGCGGCCCATATCGCGGCGCCCCGGAAGCTGGCTTTCCATCAGCTTGCGCTCGACCACCATCTGCGTCGCAATGCCCGCATGGTCCATGCCCGGCTGCCACAACACGTCCTTGCCGCGCATACGCTCGAATCGGACCATGATGTCCTGAAGCGTGTTGTTGAGCGCGTGACCCATGTGCAGCGAGCCGGTCACATTCGGTGGCGGAATGACGATAGTGAAGGCCTGAGCGCCCGGCTTTGCGTTCGCGCCAGCGCGGAAGGCATTGGCATCGTCCCAAGCCTTGGCGATTTTCGGTTCTACGGATGCGGAATCGTAGGTCTTTTCGAGCATTTACGGACCTGAATTTTAGAGTTCCTGAGCATGCTGCGCAAAACCATGGAGAGATTGAGCGGGAATAACATGCGACAATATGAAAGAAACTACAGCACATCGCGGATCTGACAAACCGCAGTGCGCCGTATGTATTATTTTTTAAATAAGGATGGGGTGTCGAGAGTCAACAGCATCCGGCCTATTTCGGACGGCACACGCGTCAAACAAAAAGCCGCCTCCTGGTCTCGAACCCACTCGCAAGGTTAAAGGCAACCGTGAAAGGAGAGGTTCTCGTCAGAAGGCGGCTTTGATTCTCTTATCCCTGCTGAAAAAGGCAGGCGCGAAACATCATGCTCAGGAGAGCAAGGGCTCGTCCGTGAAGCTGCTCTCGGGAACCTTACCGCTGGCAAGCGCCATGATTGCAAGAACCGCGTGCTGGCGGTCCCACCCGGCACCCTCGGCCTTTTCGATGAGGCCGTTGATTGATGGCTCGAGAGCAAACTGGCATTCAGCCTGATAATCCATGGTGTCGACCGAAAGCGACGGGGAATTGATCAAAGCGCGCATGTAGCACTCCATTCTGACGCACGTTTCCTGCAAGGATCGCAGGATGGCGTAAATTCACACACTTAAATCACTGGCCATCATTATGATGACCGGCGGTACAAGTAAAACGAATCCCCCAGCGGTCGGCAGATTCGGTCATATGAGTGTGAGTGTCAAGTTCACGCGGCAGATAAGCCTGTGGACAGACAAGTGGGTTGTCCGCCGTCAGAGATCGCGGCGCGGCTTGCGTCGCCAGATCAGCATCGCCATCAACACGAAGGAAAACATGATGAACCACGTCAGCGGAAACGCCATGAACAACGCCGCATAACCGCAACTTTCCTCAAAGCAGGAACCCATGCCCCCTGCCTCGGCGATGACGGTTACCGTGAAGGCAGCAGCAACACCGCTCCCGACAACACCGGCAACCAGAATCAGAATGTTGGTAAAAACTCTCATCTCCGTAATTAAGCGGCCAAATGAGACAGCTTTGCGGACCGAAAATCATATTATCGGAAAGAATCGGAAAAGGTTCGCGACGTGTCACATCCGACACAGCGGATGGCGACTTCACAACAATTTCAACCGATTGAGAGAAAATGGTGGGTGATGTAGGGCTCGAACCTACGACCCGCTGATTAAGAGTCAGCTGCTCTACCAACTGAGCTAATCACCCGCCGTCGCCGCCGTCTGGCGGTGTGAGTGGCCGTATAAAGAGGATAATTCGGCTTGTCCAGCGCGGAAATGACATTTCTGCGAAATTTCTGTCGTAAATATCTCGGCTGGACTGCGAACCCCAGCAAAACCGGGCTTTTCAGCCCGGCTTGCGGAATGCCCTACCCGCGCCGGAACGCGCGGGCGATCGCAATCAGAATACAGGCACCAATGAAACCGGCGATGAGGTAGCCGATCCAGCCTGTCAGCACGATGCCAAAGACAGCGAGAATGGCGTTGGCGACGATCGCGCCGACGATTCCCAGAATGATGTTCATGAAAACACCCATATTACTCTTCATGAACTGTTCGGCGAGCCAACCGGCTATGCCACCAATAATGATCGCGGCGATCCAGCCAATACCAGCAGTTCCCATGACGCTCTCCTTGTTTGCGCACAATGTATATTCGGTGGTGGTAATGGTTGAGACCGGCAAGAAGTTCCGCGCTATTCCTGAGGTCGGTTCTTGATACGCCAAACGTGCCGTTTATTTTGATCGAATGATTCGGCCGCAGCAAAAAAGGGCATTTCTGATGACGTTTTCGATGAGGCAACGACGCTGGTTACCGGCCCTGTTCCTGTTGCCTGTGGTGTGGCTGTTGATGGGGTCCTTCGCTTTCGCGCAGGTCACGGATCAGGGCGCGCCGAGCGCTCAGATGCCGATCGTGGAGCAGTCCAAGGCCGATCTCGAAAAATCGAAGACCACGCTGGCGCAGATCAGCCAGCAGCTCGAGGAGGCACGAGACGAGGACCCTCGCCTTGTCGATCTCAAGGGCAAGGCAGACGATCTGGCAAGCACCGCAAGCAGTACGGTCAGCAGCCTGCGCAGCAGGCTCGATGAAATCAACGCACGCATCACCTCGCTCGGCGAACCGCCAAAGGAAGGCCAGCCGCCGGAAGCCAGCGTGGTGACCGATGAGCGAACAAGACTGACCTCCGAGAAATCACAGATCAACGCGGTCCTTGGCGATGCCGAGGCGGTTGCCGGACACGCCACGCAGCTGTCCAACAACATCACCTCCATTCGCCGTGCATTGTTTGCCGCCACCCTGTTCAAGCGCACGGAAATCTCTTTGCCGGTTCTGGCCGAGGCAGGCACGGAATTCGTCGGCGAAATCACGTCCCTCAGCAGCTCGCTCACCGGCTGGGCGATCTTCGTTTGGAATTACAAGCGCGTGTCGATGTTCGGCGCGGTGAGCCTGTCCGTCATGGCGGCATTGCTGTTCATGGTGGGCGGTTATCGCCTGCTGGGGCACCGGATGGACCGGCGCGCCTTTTCCGGTGAGCCGTCCTATCTGCGACGTCTGTCGGTGGCCTTCTGGTCGACCACCGTTCAGTCCATGTCCGTGTTTCTGTTCATGTCGGTCTCGGCATTTCTGCTCGATAATTTCGGCGTTTTGCGCCCCGACATCGAACCGATCGTTTTCGTCGCGATGTCCGTCATAGCCTTCGTTTATTTCGTATCGCGACTGACCTATGCGATCTTTGCGCCAACGCAGCCGGAATGGCGCCTGTTGAAGGTTTCAACACGCGGCGCGCATATCATCTCGTCGGCCATGCTCATCATGGCGCTGGTCAACGGCCTCGACTACCTCTTCAGCACCATCAGCGAGACGCTGAATTCACCGCTGATTCTGACCGTTGCCAAGAGCTTCGTTGCCTCCATCATCATCGGCATCATTCTCTTTGCCCTGTCTTTCGTGAAGCCACTGGCAAGCACGGATTTGGAAGGAGATGGTCGTGACAAGGCCATGCCGCGCTGGCTTTCGATCCTGCTGCGTGTCGGCGGTCTGCTGTTGATCGGCGCGTGTCTCACCGGCTATGTCGGGCTGGCCCGGTTTCTCGCAACGCAGATCGTGTCGACCGGGGCGGTCTTGGCAACCATGTATATCGGCATACTCTCAGGCCGCGCCATTTCCAAGCAGGGCATTTTCGCTGAAACACTCGTGGGGCGTTATCTGGGCCGACGGTTTGGCCTGGGACCCGTCCCGCTGGACCAAGCCGGTCTCGGCGCGGGTCTCGGCATCTACTGCGCCGCCCTTGCCTTCGGCGTTCCGCTGGTGCTGTTTTCCTGGGGCTTCCAGCCCCGCGATATCGAGAGCTGGGCCTATCGCCTGCTGACGGGTTTTTCCATCGGCAAGACCTCCATCTCGCTTATCAGCATCATCACCGGCATTCTCGTCTTCGTTATCGGCTATGCGGTCACTCGCTGGTTCCAGAAGTGGCTGGACAGAAACGTCATGGCGCGCGGTCAGGTGGATGCGGGCGTGCGCAACTCTGTCGGCACGGGCATCGGCTATCTCGGCGTGGTCGTTGCGGCCATCTTCGGCATTTCGTCTGCGGGTCTCGATCTCTCCAGCCTCGCACTCGTCGCCTCCGCCCTATCGGTCGGTATCGGTTTCGGCTTGCAGAACATCGTGTCGAACTTCGTGTCGGGCCTTATTCTGCTGGTCGAACGACCCTTCAAAGTCGGTGACTGGGTGGTGACAGGCACCGTCGAAGGCACGGTCAAGCGGCTCTCGGTGCGCGCGACGGAAATCGAAACCTTCCGAGGCCAGTCCATCATCGTGCCGAACTCGGAATTCATCAATTCCTCCGTCGGCAACTGGACGCATAGAAACCGCATCCAGCGTGCCGAAATTCCCGTTTCCGTGTCCTATGACACCGACCCGCAGCGGGTCATGGATATTCTGCTGGAACTGGTAAAGAAGCAGACTCCGGTTTTGCGCAACCCGGAACCGCATGTGGAATTCCTGCGGTTCGGAGAGTTCGCACTGGACTTCGAACTTCGCTTCCATCTGGCCGATCTTAGCCACGGCCTCACCGTCAAGAACAATCTGCGTATGGAGATTTTGAAGCGGTTCCACGAGGAAGGCATCAGCATTCCTATGAAGCAGCGTAATCTGAACATTCACGTCGATGCGGACAACAATCCCAATGCGCTGGCCGCGCTCATGGATGATGGAGACAAGCCGGTCGCGCCCCAGACGCCAGCTGCGCCGAAGCAGGATATTCCAAAGCCCGAACCTGCGGAACCTGCCGCCAAGGATACCGAAATCGAGACGGCCAGACCCTCTGCACGCAACCGCAGAGGCTGATGCTCAAAAGCCTTGAAAATCGTCAAAAGGCTCGCCGTCGCGGCGAGCCTTTTGCATGTCGTAATCAGGCGTTTGAGCAACGGTGCGACATTGCATAGTCTCGCCCAAACTGGTTCGGTGAAGCCCGCACAAAGCGGGCAAATATGCCTCAAGGGGAACTTGCATCATGAAGACACATGCGCGGGCGGTGGTAATCGGTGGCGGCGTTGTCGGTGTTTCGACGCTCTATCATCTGGCCAAGAAGGGCTGGAGCGATGCGGTTCTCATCGAGCGCAAGGAGTTGACGTCAGGCTCCACCTGGCATGCAGCCGGCCTGCTGCCGCTGTTCAACATGAGCTACTCCGTCGGCCAGATCCACAAATATTCGGTGAAGTTCTACGAGGAGCTTCAGCAGGAAACCGGCATGAATGTCGGCTTCTCCAAGGTCTCCAACATTCGTCTCGCACGCACCAAGGACCGCTGGGACGAATATATGTATTATTCGGGCATTGCCGAAACCATCGGCGTCAACGTCAAGATGCTGACGCCGGAAGAGGTCAAGGAAGTCTGGCCGCTCTGTGAGACCGATGGCCTGCTGGGCGCGATCCAGCACCCCGACGATGGCTACATCCAGCCCGCAGACCTGACACAGGCGCTGGCCAAGGGCGCGCGCGACCGTGGGGCCACCATCTACCGCAACACGACCGTGACGGCGCTGGAGCAGCTTGAGAACGGTCACTGGAAGGTGACGACGGACAAGGGCGAGATCATCGCCGAGCACGTCATCTCCTGTACAGGCAACTTTGCCCGCAAGACCGGCGAGATGGTCGGCATCAATATTCCCGTCATTCCGGTCGAGCATCAGTATATCGTCACCGAGCCGCACCCGGATATTCTGGAACGCCGCAAACAGGGCCTGCCGGAAATGGGCGTGCTGCGTGAATCCGACAGCGCCTGGTACATGCGCGAAGAAGCGGGCGGTCTCATCCTCGGCCCTTACGAGGTCGGCGCACCCGTCTGTTACGTCGATGGTCCCTCGGACCAGAGCGAATACGAGCTGTTCCAGGAAGAACTCGACCGTCTCATGCCGCATATCGAAGCGGCCATTGCCCGCGTTCCGGCCTTCGGCGAAGTCGGCATCAAGAAGGTCTATAATGGCGCCATCGCCTATACGCCGGATGGCAACCCGATTGTCGGCCCTGCCCCGGGTCTTAAGAATTTCTGGCTGAACGAAGGCCACTCCTTCGGCATCACCGCTGCCGGTGGCGCGGGCTGGCAGCTGGCGGAATGGATTGTCGATGGCGAGCCGACGCTCGACCTCATGGGTGTCGATCCGCGCCGCTTCGGTCCTTACGCGACCGAAGGCTACCTCATCGCCAAGAACGAGGAGGCCTATGCCAACGTCTTCACCATGCACTATCCGGATGAAGAGCGCGCCGCTGCCCGTCCGCTGAAGACCACACCGATCTATGATCGCCTCAAGAAACTCGGCGGCGTCTTCGGCTCCGTCTATGGCTGGGAGCGCGCCAACTGGTTCGTGCCTGAAGGTTACGAACTGAAGCCGGAAGAACTCGGCGTCGGCGCTGACGTCATCACCAACCACAACCATGCGCCTGCACTGGATGATGGCCGTATCGTTGAAAAATGGTCGTTCCGCCGTTCCAACTACTTCGAGCATGTCGGCAACGAGGTGAAGAACGTCAACCAGAATGTCGGCGTGCTGGATATGTCGGCCTTCGCCAAGATGGAGGTCTCCGGCCCCGGCGCGCGCGCCTGGCTGGACTCGATCCTCGCCAACGCCATTCCCAAGAAGCGCGGTCGCATCGCCCTGACCCACCTTCTGACCAAGGATGGCGGCGTGAAGGCGGAGTTCACCGTCTATGAATGGGCACCGGGCCGCTTCTACCTCGTCTCTGCCGGTGGTCTTGAAAACCATGACCATGACGTCCTGCGCCGTCTTGCTCCAACCGATGGCTCTGTCATTCTCCAGCCCATCACCCAGAAATACGGCGTGCTGGCACTGGCCGGCCCGAAGTCCCGCGAGGTGCTGAAGAAGCTGACCCGCACCAGCCTCGACAACAAGGATTTCCCATGGCTCACCGCCAAGGAAATCTCCGTCGGCGTCGCGACGGCGCATGCGCTGCGCGTCAACTTCGTTGGTGAGTTGGGCTGGGAACTGCACCACCCCATCGAAATGCAGGCCTATATCTTCGACCGGCTGATGGAGGCCGGTGCAGAGTTCGGCATCAAGCCTTTCGGCATCCGCGCCATGGTCTCCATGTCGCTGGAAAAATCCTACCGCAACATGGGCCGCGAACTCTCGGTCGAATATAATGCCTATACATCCGGCCTTGACCGCTTCATCAAGCCGGAAAAGCAGTTCATCGGTCGCGACGCCGTGGTGGCGGGCAAGGAACAGGGCCTGAAGTGGATTTTCTCCACCCTCGTCGTCTCCGGCAACACGACGGTCGATGCGCGCGGCTCGGAAGCCATCTACGACGCGTCAGGTAATGTCGTCGGTCGCGCCACCTCGGGCGGCTTCGGCTGGCGCATCGGCAAGTCGATTGCGCTTGCCATGGTGTCTCCGGATCATGCAGCCATCGGCACCAAGCTGAAGATCAAAATTCTCGGCGATCTCTATGACGCCGAGGTGGTGGTCGAGAGCCCGTTTGACCCTGAGAACGCGATGCTGAGAGCCTGAGGCGCAGCATTCGACGTTATACCGGTTTGCCAACACTGCAGTCCGGTTTAAACTGAGAGGCCAGCTTCGCGCGAAACGCTTCATCATCCGCCGTCACCCCGCACTTGCTGCGGGGTCCAGCAGCCGCGCGTCTGCGCGGCGAGAAAATTTCTCTCAGCCCAAGGACTAGAGCGTTTCCTTGTTAAATGGAAATTTCCGCCAGGACAAAGGCGATCGGCTCGACCGTACCGTGGGGTATGCCCTTCGCCAATCGCCTTTGTCCTGGCGAAAATCTGCTCCGGCAGAACGTTTCCATTTAACAAGGAAACGCTCTAGGGCTGACTGGATACCGCATCAAGTGCGGTATGACGTAATGGATATGTTCTGACTGTAGGAAATTTCGAAAATACGCTGGACGTGATCAGTCGGCGTCGCCAGCGGAGATGTTTTGCGCAAGTGAGATGGCCACGCGCCGGTCGTCTTCTGCTGCCACAGAGAAAGCCTGCTCCTGCAGGTTCTGGATCCACTTGCAATTGACGGCGGAACACTTGTCGAGTGCTGCCGTCATGAAAGCGAGCCCGCGTACTGTCTGGCCTTCCTGAAACAGCAGATTGCCGAAGATGGACATCGCGCCCGCATGACCGTGCTTGCGCGCCTGGTTGAGCCATTTCTTGGCCTGCTGGGTATCGGCACGACCGCCCTCGCCCGCCAGAATCATTTGCGCCAGTTCGAACTGCGCCTCGGCGATACCGAAGGTGGAGGCAACCTGAAAATAAAGCTGACGCGCTTGGGAAAGATCAGTCTTGACCGGGCTACCGGGAATGCCGTGGCGATAGTAGTCGGCAAGAGACAGCAGCGCATTGACGAAGAAACCTGTATCTTCGGAACCGGGCTCTACGCCCTGGCTGGCAATCTCGCTGTAAATCTTGAAGGCTTCGAAATCGTTCTTCGCCACACCATCGCCAAAGGCGTACATGTTGGCCAATGCCCAGCGGGAACCGGTATGGCCCTTCTCCGCCGCATAGCGATACGCCTCGACAGCGTCGTCCTTCTTGCCGCTCTTGTAAGATTTGAAGCCGAATTTGAACAGGTCGAAAGGACCGGATTCCTTGGTCACGCCGGAATTGATATCGAAAGCCGCAGCAGGCATTGCGAGCGTCGCAAGCAATAGTCCCGCACACAGGGGCTTCAAAACGTTGATGTCACATTTCAGCATTTAAACGGACTTCTCTCACTCTTCCCGGCGTATAGCGAATACTCACGCAATACTGCAAAGCCAATTCACACCAGGCCGCAATTTTGGAACACACTGCGTCTTTCCAGCCGCACTTTTCAGGGTGCTGCCGGGTACGGTCTGCGGCGGTAGATCAGTCTTTGCATGGGAACAAATGTAGGAGCCGTTTCCGGCAATATAACGGCGTCTGACTGCCGTCATAATCGTGCCGAGCAAAAACACGCCGCTTTTACGGGCGTTTACTTGCTTAGACACTGAATCCACACCTGTTTTCACTTCGACCCCTCACACAGAACCTCTTTCGAAGCCCGCATATTCTTCCGTTTCCCGCGTCCTTGAAGACAAACAAGCAACTTGTTTGTGGCGGGAAATGGACAAATAGACAGGCATTCTTACGCTACGTGAAGGTTGCATAAATATGTTGCCAAATCGTCACAATATTGCCGATGGGCAACAAAAAACCCGGCCTTGGAGGGCCGGCTTTTGGGATGACTCAAGCGCTATAAAAAGAATACCAAATGATTAGAAGGCGATTTTGTAAGAAGCAGTAAGCGCATAGGCCCAGTCGCCATTGGCAGTTGCATCAAAATCTGCACCTTTTGCCTTAGACTGACTTCCAGACGTCAAGTAGGAGAGTCCCGCCCCAACTCGCAAAACGCCCGGGCCCCCTTTTATCTGTGAGCCGAGGCCAAGCGTCCAAACGTCACTCATAATATCTGCGCCGGTTCCTACGCCCTTATCCCAAGTAAGCGTAACAGCACCAGAAACGTTATCATTGAAGCTGTGTCCGACACCGCCGGAAATGGTCCAGCCGTCTTTCCAGAAGAAGTTCTTTTGTTGATTAGCTGGCAACGCGCCGCCCGTAACAACAGCGATTGCGGGAATGCTATAATTAAGCGTTTGCAACACGCTCCAATCGGTCCATTTTACAGACCCGAAGGCAAGCCAACCCGGAGCAATACCACTTTGTAGGTTCAGTTCTAGTGATTGAGGAAGAGAACCCGAGCCGGTCGCGCTCATCTGACTAGGGACAGCAATACCCAGTCCGCCCAGCACTGAAGTGATTGCCGCGCTAGGCCTGAAAATGCCAGAGACGTCATGATCTACCTGCGAACGGTACAGCAGTTCCGCGCGAAGCGCGTATTCTGGAATTGTATACGCCGCACCTACCCTGTAACCGCCTGCAGATGAATCTTTGAGATTTAGCGAGCCAAAGTCTTTCACTTCTGTGTAATCAAATGATTCCACAAACCCACCGCCAATGAAATACATTTGGCCTGGTCCGACGTCAAAATTGACTGCGCAGGTTCCACCATATTCATTAGTGTCAAACTTAGATTTAATGACTGCGTTACCAGTTACGCCTAGCGCCACTAGAAGCGGCGGCAATGCGTCAGCTGCTCTATCGGCTGTCTGAGCCTGCGTACCATACTCCGACTTTGCGCCAAATGGCTGGGTGTAGGTGAAAGCACAGGAGAGATTTTCCGAAATGCGCGCCTTCGCAGAGAACGATGGAATCGCATAGTTCTTAGAATAATCATCATCCGTGCCGGTGGCGCCATTGATAGTCGCATATCCACGCTTCGGAATAACATAGATTATACCGCCGCGGGCAGCGACACTTCCATCTTCGTAAAGGATCTCAGTGTCAGCTTCACCGCGCGCAAAACCGCCAGCCTGTACTGCGGTGACCGCCGCACAAGCGCCAAAAAGGCCAAGGGTCGCTGCTCTCATAAACGTGTATGCCATGTCTCTCCCCAATCAAGGCAACCTATGGTGAGACCGTGCCGTGGTTTGAAAAAAAAGACAATCTGCCGCAAGTGCCGGAAGCCATTTTGCACTGCAAAAATAATTTACGTAAAATGCCCAACAAAAAAACATATGAGCAAAATATTGCTCATTTTTTCTAATTACTTTGGATTATCTCCCATTATCTGAAATAATATCCCATCACTGTCCCAGCGTGTGACTGTGTCACAACAGCCATAGTTTTCACCTCGAAAAGCCTTGATATGGTCTACTTCGCCCAAAGGTCGCATAAAGGGGGCGCAATTCTCTAAGATTGTGAAGCGATTCTCGTGTGATCGATTGGAGACCGAGTTCCCAGACTGCTCGCTACACGGCACCCAACTGCCCCGCACATCGAAAAAGTTTGGCGTCACACGCGGCCCGTGATACTGCATCGGCAAAATTGCCTCCCGAACGGCAGGCTATCCAATCACACGAACATGTCCGCCGGAACGCACGTCGTGCTGCATGGCGGTGCGGGTGCGCGATGCAAGACAAGACTTATTCCCCCATTCATGTCATCGGCGGCGGTCTGGCCGGTTCGGAAGCGGCCTGGCAGATTGCCGAGGCCGGTGTTCCCGTCATCCTGCACGAGATGCGCGGCGTGCGCGGCACGGATGCGCATAAGGGGGATTCTCTTGCGGAGCTCGTGTGCTCCAACTCTTTCCGCTCCGATGATGCAACGGCCAATGCCGTCGGCGTCATTCACGCAGAGATGCGCCTTGCCGGCTCGCTGATCATGGCCTGCGCCGACAGGCACAAGGTACCGGCGGGAAGCGCGCTGGCTGTTGACCGTGACGGATTTTCACACGCTGTCACGCAAGCGCTCGAAGCACACCCGCTGATCACCATCCAGCGCGAGGAAATTTCCGGTCTGCCGCCGAAGGAATGGGACAACACCATCATCGCGACTGGCCCGCTCACCTCGCCGGACCTTGCCGCCGCCATTCAGGCGGAAACGGGCGAGGATGCGCTGGCCTTCTTCGATGCCATCGCCCCCATCATTCACCGCGACAGCATCAACATGGATATCTGCTGGTACCAGTCGCGCTACGACAAGGTCGGCCCCGGTGGCAACGGCAAGGATTACATCAACTGCCCGATGGATGAAGCACAGTACAACGCCTTCATCGATGCGCTCGTGGCGGGCGATACCGTCGGCTTCAAGGAATGGGAAGGCACGCCCTATTTCGATGGCTGCCTGCCGATTGAAATCATGGCCGAGCGCGGGCGCGAAACACTGCGCCATGGCCCCATGAAACCCATGGGCCTCACCAATGCCCATAACCCCACCGTCAAGGCCTATGCCGTCGTGCAGCTACGGCAGGATAACGCGCTTGGCACGCTCTACAACATGGTCGGCTTTCAGACGAAACTGAAATACGGCACGCAGGCGGATATTTTCCGCATGATTCCCGGTCTGGAAAATGCCGAATTCGCACGGCTCGGCGGCCTGCACCGCAACACCTATATCGATTCACCGCGCCTGCTCGATCCGTCTCTACGTCTCAAATCGCGCCCGTCCGTGCGCTTTGCGGGGCAGATCACCGGCTGCGAGGGCTATGTGGAAAGCGCCTCCATCGGCCTGCTCACAGGCCGCTTTGCAACAGCCGAGCGCAAGGGCGAAGCTGTCAGCCTGCCACCGGCCACGACGGCACTCGGTTCGCTGCTCAATCACATCACCGGCGGTCATCTCTCGACGGATGAGGAGCAGGGAAAACGCTCCTTCCAGCCGATGAATATCAATTTCGGGCTGTTCCCCGAGCTTGCGCCGGGTTCCATCGTCAAGCCCGAAGGCGTCAAGCGGTTCCGCGGCAAGGACAAGACAGTCATGAAGCGACAGTTGACGGCCGTGCGCGCGCTCAATGATTGCGCGGCCTGGCTTGGCGTTCCCGCTCCTGTCTTTGCTCAGGTCGAAGAGGATGGCGAAGGCGTGGAGGCTGGCGCTTCCGCTACCTGATCGTCCTCGATGTCGGGATGGTTTTCGGCGGCTTCCAGATAGCTGCCGAGCAGCCATAACGAGACTTCCGCCGCCTCGCCTGCCGATTTGAACCGGTATGCACCGCTATATTTCGGTGCGTCGGCAAAGGTGACGACGAAACCGTCGCCCGTCTCCAACTGCTCGATGCGAATCTGCTCCGGGTCCAGCATCATGCAGGCATGGTGCTTGCCCATATTGCGCATGAAACCGGCCTTGTTGTCGTGCAGCCGCACGAAGACGGCCATGCCGTCTGCCGTCGTGTGCAGGCTGCGAATGGCTTCGGTCGGAAAGGCGCGGGAGAAATCGAGAATGGCCTGGCCAGTATCATACCGGTCATCATCGCTGGTATCGCGCTTCATGCGCCAGAAATACATGCCCAGAAAGCCCAGCGGAACGAGAATGACGATCCAGATCAAAGGGTCCATCGACGTTGCTCCGTGCGGCTGTTCTTGGTGGCGGGAAAATATCTCATCATCGTCTGAGCTTCATAGCCAGCGAGCCTTGCGCGAATATTGAGCGGCCCGGAGCGTTTCCCCGTGAAATGGGAAACCTAGAACCGTCGCAGGAACGACGCCTTGCCCAGCAGCCACTGGCGACGAAGCATGGATGGCTGGATGTCCTGCTCGAACAGCCCTGCCCCCGCCTTGCGGGCATTGGCGATGACCTTGCCGGTCAAGGCAACGGGGATATAGGCCGGAAACACGGTCTTGGATATCGGTGCCTTGCGCGCCTTTTCCAGATGGTCTTGCGCGTGGGCGCAGAATATTTCCAGGGCAGCACCGATGCGCGTCGCATCCGTGCCTTCCAGAAACGTCTCGCGATCCAGCCCTGCCGCAGAGAGAATGTCGAGCGGAATATAGACCTGACCGCGCCGCCGGTGCAGCGGTGCCAGAAGAAGCATGCCCGCCATGGCCTGCGCCACGCCCGCGTGACCGGCAGCCTGCGCGCTTGCCGCCGCGTCTGAAGGAGACAGCACAAGGCTGCACAACTGGATCAGCGCTGACGCCGTTTCCCCGGCATAGCCTTCCAGCGCGTTGCGATTTTCAAAGGGGTCGTCATAGAGATCGAAAATTCGTGCCTCGATCATGTCGATCAGCGTCTTGCGCGGCAGATTATGCGTCTCGATGGCGCTCAGCAGAGCCGCTGCCACCGGGTTGGCAAGGCTGTCGCCGTGCGACGTACCCTCCAGAAAATCGCGCCACCACTGCATACGCACTTCGCCGGGCAACGGGTCACGCACCAGATCGCGAATGCGTGCAATCTCGGCGTTGAACGCATAGAGAGCGGCCAGCGCAGGGCGTCTGTCTTCCGGTGAAAGCAGACATGCGAGATAACGGTCGCGATCAAGATCACGCAACATCGTCAGGCATGCGTCACTGTCTGCCAAAGGCTCGGTCATGACTGTCTGCTCTTTCAGCCTTCAACGGCAATCAGGGCTGCTGCAACGGCGCGTGCTTCCGAAAGCATGATGTTGTAGGTGCGCACGGCGGCCCCCGTGCTCATCGGGTCGACGGAAATTCCGGCCTCCTTCAAGGCCAGCTTCAGTTCCCGTGGCAAAACGCGCATCGTGTCGCCCATACCCACCAGCAGCACTTCGATCTCTCCGGCCTGCTCTATGACCCTGGAGAAATCATCCGCGGTCAGTCTGGCCGGATCATCGACGCTCCATCCGTGAATGCCCGATGGCAGGCACAGGATCGAACCGCGATGAGACATATCGGCAAAGCGGAACCCGCCATTGCCATAGGCATCGATGGGCGCCCGGCCAGGAAAATGGGCCGGGCGTATTTCTATACCACCCGCCATCAGACGGCCGGCTTGCCGCCAATGGCGTTGGTCTTGCCCTCGGCCTTTTCGTCTTCAGGGTCGTTGCCGCCCGGACGCAGCTTGAAGGCGATGAGAACGGGGGCTGCGATATAGACCGAGGAGAACACGCCGATACCGACGCCGAACAGCATGGCGAAGGTGAAGGACCGGATAACCTCGCCGCCGAAGAGGTAGAGCGACAGCAGCGCCAGCATCACCGTCAGACCTGTCAGGATCGTGCGCGACAATGTCTGGTTCAGCGAAATGTCGATGATCATCGACAGCGGCATCTTCTTGTAACGCCGCAGGTTTTCACGAATTCGGTCGTAGATGACGACCGTGTCGTTCAGCGAATAGCCGATAATCGTCAGGATCGCGGCGATACTGGTGAGGTTGAACTCGATGCCTAGGAACACGAAGAGACCGATGGTGAAGACCACGTCGTGGACCATCGAAATGATGGCGCCCAGCGCGAACTGCCACTCGAAGCGCACCCAGATGTAGCCCATGATGGCGACCATGGCGAGCAGGATGCCGATCGTCGATGTGAAGGTCAGGTCGCCGGAAACGGCAGGACCGACGACTTCCACGCGGCGGAACTCGTATTTGTCTTCAAGCTCGCCACGAACAAGCGTGATCGCGGATTGCTCGGCATTCTCGCCGCCTTCCTGCGCCTGAATACGGATGAGAACATCCTGCGGCGTGCCGAAGCCCTGCGCCTGGATTTCACCGAGGTTCAACTGGCTCAGCTTCTCACGGATATCGGCGATATCGGCATCGCCCTGCTTGGCCTTGACTTCGATGACCGAGCCGCCCTGGAAGTCGATGCCCAGGTTCAGGCCCTTCGTCACGAAACCGGCAACGCAGGTCAGCATGACCGCACCGGTAATGATGAAGACGAGCCGGCGATAGCGCATGAAGGGAATATCCTTGCCGTCGAACATGGCGGTACGGATACCCTTGGGCAAATGCTTCGGACGGCTGCGGCGAACCCACACGCCGAACAGCCACGCCGTCAGCGTGTAAGCGGTAAAGACGGTGGTGACGATACCGACGGCCAGCGTCACGGCAAAGCCCTTGACCGGGCCCGTACCCATGTAGAACAGCACGCTGGCAACGATCAGCGTCGTCAGGTTGGCATCGATGATGGTCGCAAAGGCGCGGGTAAAGCCGTTCTCAAGCGATGAAATCAACGGCTTGCCGCTTTTCACTTCTTCTCGAATACGCTCATAGATCAGCACGTTCGAATCAACGGCCATGCCGATGGTCAGAACGATACCGGCAATACCGGGGAGCGTAAGCGTCGATCCGATGATACTGAGCACCGCCAGAAGCATGACAATGTTGACGACGAGCGCGATATTCGCCAGCAGGCCGAAGAAGCCGTAGAAAACGAACATGAAGATCACGACGCCAATGGCACCGATGGCGCTGGCCATGAGACCGGCATTGATCGAATCGCTACCGAGGCTTGGGCCAACCGTGCGTTCTTCGACGACAGTCAGCGTAGCAGGAAGGGCACCGGCACGCAGCAGCACGGCAAGGTCGTTTGCGCCCTGAACCGTGAAGTTGCCGGAAATCTGGCCCGAACCGCCGATGATCGGCTCACGAATGACGGGCGCGGAAATCACCTGATTGTCGAGTACGATGGCAAATGGCCTGCCGACATTCTGCTGGGTCGCCTGCGCGAAGCGCTGCGCACCACGGCTGTCGAAACGGAAGGTCACTACCGGTTCGTTGGTCTGCTGATTGAAGCTCGCCTGCGAGTCGACAAGGTTGTCGCCGGAAACCAGCGCACGACGCTCCACAAGGTAAGGAACCGGTGGATCGTCCTGCGAGTAGAGAATTTCGGATGTGGCTGGCGGACGGCCGTTCAGCGCTTCCTGGACGGGCATCGAGGTATCGACCATGCGGAAGGAAAGCTTTGCTGTCTGGTTCAGCAGCGACTTCAGACGCTGTGGGTCCTGAAGGCCCGGAACCTGCACGATGATGCGGTCGGAACCCTGACGCTGGATCAGCGGCTCGGTCGTACCAACTTCGTCCACGCGGCGGCGAACCACTTCGATGGACTGCGATACGGCGGACGACAGGCGGTAATTGATGCCCTCATCCGTCAGGTTGAGGCGCAGCAGGTTGTCGCCACCGTCGCTCATCGTCACTTCCGTGACCGATGTGCCGACCAGCGTGCCAGACGATACGGGCTGCGTCACGTCGCGCAAAGCGGTCTTGGCAGCCTCGTATTGCGCGGGATCGCTGATGCGGACCTGCACCTGCTGGCCGTTGCCGGCAAGGCCGGAATACTTGATGTTGGCATCACGCAGCTGGGTTCTTACATCGCCCACGATGGTCTCGAGACGCTCCTTCACGATGTCGGAGCGCTCGATCTTGAGCATGATGTGGGAGCCACCCTGAAGGTCGAGACCCAGTGTCACCTTATTATGCTTGTACCAGTCCGGCATGCCTTCCAGCTGCTTGTCGGTAAACAGGTTTGGAGAAGCGATGAACACGCTTATCAGCACGGCCAGCCAGATGAAGGCTGTTTTCCAGCGGGAAAAATGAAGCATTGAGGTCTCGGTCAGGGTTGGGTGTCAGAACCCAGGCTGCGAATGCCGCAACCTGCTTGTTGGGTGCGTCGCGTCAGTTACTTGGCGTTTGCCGGCGCTTCGGTCTTCACCGGCTCGCCCTTGACGCGGACTTCGGCGATGTAGCTGCGCGATGCGCGAACCTTGACGCCTTCAGAGATTTCAACTTCCAGCTCATTGTCGTCGATGACCTTGGTCACCTTGCCGACGATGCCGCCGCCCAGAACGACCTGGTCGCCGCGACGAATGGCCGTCAGCGTTTCCTGACGCTTCTTCAACTGTGCGCGCTGTGGGCGGATCAGGAAGAAGTACCAGACCACCATGAGCGGTGCGAACAGGAAAAGCATTTCAAGGCCAGACCCGAATGCAGATGGTGCGCCTGCCGCATCCTGGGCAAAAGCTTGGCTAATGAACATAAAGAACTCCTCAGATTATCGGGCGCAGTCTTAGCCACTGGCCGGCTTTTCAAGCCGCCGGAATATAGTTGCGATCCCCTAGAATGCAACAGACACAGACATGACGCCGTACCGTTTCCACGCCTCATAACCTTTCAAGGCGATAAACGCCATGCTACCCCGCAGAAAATCTACTGTTGTGCCGCCTTCACGCAACCGGCACGCACAGGATCGATTGCAGGGAGACATCACGATGACGCCGGAAGACACCAACAGGGCACTGCTTGCCGAAGTTCGCCGTCTGGCGGATGCGCTGGAACGGATCGCCGGGCCCGCGCCCATTGAAACCGACTGGAATAGCGCCGATTGCTTCGTCTGGGCTCCCGCCAACAGCTGGCTTCAGCCCGTTCCCCGGCCCAATCGCATCGCTCTTCAGCTCATTCGCGGCGTCGACCATGTTCGCGATATCCTCCACGAAAACACCTTGCGTTTCGCCGAGGGGTTTGCCGCCAATAACGTGCTTTTGTGGGGTGCGCGGGGCATGGGTAAATCCTCGCTGGTCAAAGCTGTTCACGAAGACGTGCGCGCCGCAACAGGCGCGTCCTTGAAGCTCGTTGAAGTCCACCGCGAAGATATCCACACCCTGCCCGCCCTCCTCGATCTCCTCAAGACGGCGAATGAACGTGTCATCCTGTTCTGCGACGATCTTTCCTTCGACCACGACGACACGGCCTACAAGTCGCTCAAGGCTGCGCTGGATGGCGGTATCGAGGGGCGTCCGGACAATGTCCTCTTCTACGCCACCTCCAACCGCCGTCACCTGCTACCGCGTCATATGATGGAAAACGAGCAATCGACAGCCATCAACCCGTCTGAAGCGGTGGAAGAGAAGGTGTCGCTCTCGGACCGCTTCGGCCTGTGGCTCGGCTTCCACAAATGCAGCCAGGATGACTATCTGACGATGATCGACGGCTATGCCGATTATTTCGACCTTGGCCTGTCGCGCGAGACGCTGCACCATGAGGCACTGGAATGGGCGACGACCCGTGGCGGACGCTCCGGTCGCGTGGCCTGGCAATATATTCAGGACGCCGCCGGACGGCTCAGAAAACCCATTGCGCGCTAAGCTTTTTCGCGCTCTGGCATTATTTCAATAAATATCCACAAGGAGTTGAATTTATTGAAATATCATAAGTCGAGAATCGCCTGATAAAACAATTAGATTTTCCTGTTTTAGCGCGGAACAAAGGCATATTCTGCCCGTTTCAGTGGCACAACGCGAGCCCGCGTGTGTTACAGGAGAGTAGAATGACGGATCAGATCAGATATGCGACACCCACAGACGGCGTTCACGCTCCTGTCCTGCGGGATTCCATCACTAATATATCATGGGGCGGCGTGTTTGCCGGTGTGGCCATTGCGCTTTCCCTGCACCTGCTGCTGAACCTGCTGGGCCTGGCCATCGGAGCCGGCGTCATAGACCCCGCGCAAAACGACACGCCCACAGCCAGTTCGCTGTCGATGGGCTCCGTCATCTGGATGATCGTCAGCGGCATCATCGCAGCCTTTATCGGCGCTTATGTCGCCAGCCGCATGTCTGGCCGCGTCGTACGCTCCACGGGTGCGTTGCATGGTCTGACCTCTTGGGCCGTTACCACCCTCGTCGTTTTCTACCTTCTGACCACATCGGTCGGCGCACTGGTAGGCGGCGCGTTTTCCGGCGTCACCAGCGTCTTTTCCGGCGCAGGCTCCACGATAGCAACTGCCGCGACAGCCGCAGCGCCTTCGCTCGCCAATGCCAGCGACCCGGTTTCCACGATCGAACAGCGTATCCGCGAAGCAAGCGGTGGGAATGATCCCCAGGCTCTGCGCGATGCAGCCGTCAGCGCCGTTCGCGCCGCATTGACGGGCGATCAGGCTCAGGCAGAAGATGCCCGCAACCGCGCTGCCGATGCACTGGCCCGCGCACAGGGCATTCCGGTCGATCAGGCCCGCCAGCAGGTCACACAGTATGAGACCCAATACAAGCAGGCCGTCGAGCAGGCCAAGACCCGCGCAACGGAAGCTGCCCAGGCAACGGCAACCGCTGTTTCCACCGGCTCCTACGTCGCTTTCGGCGCTCTGCTTCTCGGCGCAGTTGCTGCACTCTTCGGCGGCAACATGGGTGCTGCCCACACCGAGCGCCGCCGCGAAACAGTCGTGGAATAATCACATCACTCTCTTCAAAGGAATGCCCGCGGCAACGCGGGCATTTTTTGTGTCGAAATCTTCCTCACAAAAATGCCTGCGTCACCGCAGGCATTTTGACGATATCGCTATCGGGGCTCAGGCGTTTCCCTGCTGAATGGAAACGCTTTAGAACTTCGGAAATTCGAGCTTTCTCGTGTCGTAGCCCAGTTCCTGCGCCTTCTTCACCATCACCGTCAGCTTGCTCTTCGAAGGCACGCTACGGGAATAGATCCAAAGATTCGTCATGTCAGGGTTGGAGCTGATGAACCAGCTTCGGTCGGGTGACTGATAGCGGACCCAATAATTGAAGGTGATGAACAGCGGATATCGCACCCGTAGCTTTGCGTTTGTCGCCTTGTAATCTGTCAGCGTGCCGATGCCTTCAATGGTTTTCAGTTTGCCTTGCGGCGTACCTTCGCGACAGCCATCCTGCACCATCACCTCGTTGGGCGCGGCACCCTTCTTATAGATAGTGAAGCCAGCGACGCAGCCATCCGTCAAACGCATCGGCGTGCGGCCAATCTCCAGCCATTTACCCTGATAATGCGACAGTTGCGTTGGCACCACCGCCGTTTCGGCTTTCGCCTCTTGAACGAGGCATGCACTGAGCCCGCAAAAGGCCAGCGTGGCGGCAAGTGGGCGAAGGAAACTGGACATGGTTAATGCTCCGTTAATTCTGTTTTCAGAACAACGCCATTCCAGCTTCGCGGTTGCATGCCGCCCATCATGAAACCGTGTTCGACTGCGGCCTCAAACCACCGCAGATCGCCCGTCCGGATATTCCGCCGGTCCTTTGATCTCCAGCATGTTGCCGAAGGGATCGTATATATAGAAGGAGTGGCCCATGCCGCGCGCGCCGCCATGCATGGCCTCGCGGTGGATTTCCACGCAGTGGCTTTCCAGATGCGCCCGCAGCGCCTCATGCTCGAATGGCCCGGTGGCGATGCAGATGTGGTCCACATTACGCCCACCCGCCACCGGCGGTGCCGCCTTCTGCCCGCCCGGATGCGTGATGTCCCACAAAACGATGAGCGATGCGCCGCACCATACCTGCTCCATGCCGAGCGCCGGATAGGTATAGCCGGGGCGGCATCCCAGGACGTCGTGATAAAAACGAAGTGCCTTGTCCATATCATCAACCAAAAGAACGACGTGATCGATGCCGACAAGGGAAAACGGTATGCCTGATGTCACTGATATCTCCTCCAAGATTTCAGCGCTACAATCGCGCTGGCGCGCGCCGGGTCAACTGCAAAACTCAACCCGTGTTTGGCTGGGATATCGGCTCGGAAGGCATCGGACGCACGCAAAAAATAGCGAACGAATGCAAGGCGTAGAAAAGCATGAGGGAGAGTTTGGGAGGAAGTGGTACGCCCTAGGGGAGTCGAACCCCTCTTTTCAGAATGAAAATCTGACGTCCTAACCGATAGACGAAGGGCGCGTAACACTTGCGGTGTGGCGCCCTTATAGTCAGAGCTTTTCGATACCGCAAGCATGAAAATGCGCCTTTTGACAAAAAATGACGGACGAGCGGAAACGCCTTGGAAAACAAGGATTGTCCATTCAATACAGAGGCTTATTCGGCCTTCACGTTAATGTAAAAGAAGAGATAAATGCTTCGGATGCGCGGAAGGCAGGGCGAATCCGGCTTATTGGCCCGGCGTTCCGTTGTTATAAAAGCATGTCCACCGGCATCCTGATTTGCACTTTGTGGAAGGGCTGGGACAGCACACCACCTAAAATAGCAGGATCACAAAAATCGGCCTATAAGACGTGAATTGATATCTGGAATTGAAAAATTGACGTCTCATCATAAGTTAACCGATATCTCGCCATCGAAATGCTTTTTTTCGAAGCAGATTTCAAATTTGCTATTTTAGAGAATGATCCATTGCCAGATGCGCAGCGGAGATGACTGAGAGTCGACGGATAATGCCCATGCTTCAACGATCGCTGATCGCGAAAATCTTTCTCGTCTCCTTTTTGAGCGTGCACGTCCCGCTTATTGCCCTGATTTTGCATCTTCTGTTCGGCTTCGAGACCAGCCCCGTCCCGGTCTTCGCTCTCATTCTGGCCGCAACCCTGATCGGGACTGCCATTTGCCTGTTTGCCATATGGCGCTTTATCCGCCCCCTGCACCATCTGGCCGTAGCGCTGAAGAAGTACCCCGAAGACAAAAGCGTTCTTAAAATCCAGTCTTCCGGCAATGATGAGATCGCCATCGTCACCGATGTGACAAAGTCGATGCTGATGCAGGTCGAGGAATTGACCAAGAAGCTCAAGCATCAGGCCACAACGGATTTTCTCACCGGGCTTGCCAACCGCCGCTGGTTGACGGAGCAGGTTCCGGGTCTTCAGTCGCAGGCAGAGCGTGCGAACGAACCTCTGTCCGTCATCCTGTTCGATCTCGATAATTTCAAGCATATCAATGACGATTACGGCCACGATGTCGGCGACAATGTCCTGATGATCGTTGGAGAAGTCGTGAAGGACTCCCTGCGGCCCTACGATCTAGCGGCCCGTATCGGCGGAGAGGAATTCTGCATTGTCCTGCCGCGCACCTCGGGTGAGTCCGCGCTGAAAATCGCAGAACGTTTGCGCGCGGCCTTCCAGGCGAGCTATGTGGAGCCGCTTCCGCATGGTCGCATCACCTGCAGCTTCGGCGTGGTGCAGGCCGGCCCCGGCGAGCGTTTGCAGCAATTGTTGCGTCGTGCCGATACCGCGCTCTACCGGGCCAAAGATGCCGGACGCAACCGCGTCATCGGCGCTTTCGTGGAAAAGAATCCGTAAAGCCCTCGCCTGTCTTTTCGGGACATGCGGCAAGAAACTCGTTGGGCGGCGGCGCGACAAGCTTGCTTTTCAGGCATTCTTGCCGCTATTAGCCAAAGCCATCGACAATTTTGACCAGATGGTAGACACCCCATGGCCCTCCCAGATAAAGCCTTTCCCGTTTCGTGGGATCAATTTCACCGTGATGCCCGTGCTCTCGCCTGGCGTCTGGCCGGTCTGAACCAGGACTTCAAGGCCATCGTCTGCATCACCCGCGGCGGCCTCGTTCCGGCAGCAATCATCTCCCGCGAACTCAACATCCGCCTCATCGACACGGTCTGCATCGCCACGCGCCATGATTACGTCAATCAGGGCGATACGCTGCTGCTCAAGGGCATCTCGCCGGAACTGCTGGAAAAAGAAGGCGAAGGCATTCTCGTCGTGGACGATCTGACCGACACCGGCAAGACGGCTCTCGAAGTGCGCGAAATGCTGCCAAAGGCCCACTTCGCCTGCGTCTACGCCAAGCCGACAGGCGTCCCCACCATCGATACCTTCATCACCGAAGTCAGCCAGGATACATGGATCTATTTCCCCTGGGATCTGGGCTTCACCTATCAGGAACCCATCGCCAAGGGCGCCCCGGGCTGACATCAAGCAATCTTTATGACGTCGAAAGGGCTACCCGCGGGTGGCCCTTCACTCAAATGTTGAACAACGCCCGCTTTTGGCCCTAAGCGGGCAGTCGGTCACAATTCGAATAACTTATGCTTGATTAAAGCTCGAGAGGGCGTTGATGGGGCGGTTACCTCGATGAGGGCGTTCATGCAGTCAGACAGAATTCGAGAGGCGGTCGCGCTTGTGACTTCACAGGATGATCGGTTTGTCTCACCCATTCCTCTGCCCGATGACCATGTCATTGACTATGTCGAAGGTGAAATCGGCCTCAAGCTCACCGAGGATTACCGCTATCTGGTCAAGAATGCCGGGAACATCGTACTGACCAAGGAATTGCTCTATTTTCGTTCCGACATTAAGGGGCGATGTAACATCGTTCCGAGCGTGGCTGGCGCGAGACGCGCAGGCGTTCCAATCGAATGGCTGCCTATTTGCCGAGACAACGACGATTACTATTGCCTTTTGCCGGACGGCAGTGTCGAGCTCTGGTCCCACGACAACATGTTCGAGCAACGCTGGCCGGACCTTGCTGAATGGGTTGTCGACAGCTTCATAAATGGCAACTAAGCGCGCCACCGGGATTAGCCCCCACTCGGTAAATAAGAAGCTCTTGTAGACCCTCGCTCGTGGGTGGTGAAGTCTCCTATTGGCGCAAAGCGGAAAACCTCAATTGGCCCTAAGCGGGCATCGTTCTCGAGAAAATCTCCTCGCTTTTGCGCAGGAGACGGACGTCGCTACCTCTAAGGAAGGCTCTCTGGCAGCTATGTCAGGTCGTGGAGGTCTTTGCCCAAGGCCCGCCCCAATTGCCACTCACTAAATCCTACCTCCAAGCCTGCACGTTCAGGAGTGCAGCACATTGGGCCGACGAGATAATGGTCTGCTTTTGGGAATGGGCAGAGGCGGACCAATGGCCACGTCTGCCCATCGCCTGAAGCTTGTATTCTCAGAACGCCGCTCTGGATTGTCACCCTTATCCAAAAATCTGCTGGGTTGCCGTCATATCGCCCAGTCGCCCAATCGGAGGTTTCATCCGTCAGAACACTGCCGAGCAAGCCATATCCGTCTGAGAACTCGATCCCGGTCTTGACCCAACGTCTCTCGTCGAGCCTGACCATGAGGCCAGCCTGGTCGTAGAGATGTTCAAAATGTGCTTGGACTCGAACCTGGGCGGTGAAATCGCAATCGGTCTGGAATGCGTAGAAGTGGCCGCTGTCGCGCACAAAGCCATAGTGTGTCTCTCGCCAAAAATCCGTGTTGGCGTCAGTCGTTACGGAAAGTCTCACATCAGAAGCATTGGCTTCCGTGGGCTCATTCAGCCACCGTCCATTTTTAAGACTCTGCAAGGGCGTCTCCTATGACAACTCGCCGATTTACTTGGCCGCATCTCCCGTAAAGCGGTCACTGCTAGAGAGCCCAATTGCCGCCATCTAGCAAGGTCCGTAGCGTCTTTCGATTGTCGCCTTCACGAAAGAGAGGCCGCTCCGGAAAATCCGAAAAACGGACGGACCGCTCTCGACCAAAGGTCGGAAAATGCGTCGATTGAAGCGAGTGTCCGGTGTTGGTGCGAAGCAGTCGGTAAGCTGAAGGTCCATAATCAAGCGACTTTCGTCTGACGTGTTAAAGGCATGCATTGGATTAGACCGGGGTCTTCTCAGGTGAACTGAGAGGTTCCCGCTGCTTTATCGAAGCGGCGAGCCTCGAGTTCTGCTTCATC
The DNA here is from genome assembly GCF_001422245.1 of Rhizobium sp. Leaf262. Taxonomy (GTDB): domain Bacteria; phylum Pseudomonadota; class Alphaproteobacteria; order Rhizobiales; family Rhizobiaceae; genus Agrobacterium. Next base: position 10,601 of record NZ_LMMM01000003.1, on the reverse strand, counting down.
TACGAACATGAACATTGCGCCGTCGCCCCAAGTCGGCATCAATCGCCAGAGATAGGTTTCGGCATTTATTGTCAGCACATGCCGCCAACGCTCCCCGGCGGAAAGGACACTCTCTGCGTAAGCCTGTTCGCTGTCTGCTTTACCGGTGGAGATCAATTCCACTTCGCCATGCATTCTTTGTTGAATCGGCTCCTCCCATCCCCCAAGCTGATCACCGCCGCCCTCCTTCATCTCGAAGCGCTCATCACTAAGGTCAAGATAGGCGTGCAGGCTGAGACGCGGAGTGACTGACCAGCTAGAGACGGGAGTAAGCGGCTCAGCCTTGACGTCGGCCTCCCAGGGCTCCGACATCCGGGAGCCATAACCGCTTACCCCCTTTTGCCAAGCCTCTCGCACTAACTGCGGTGTCGTGCGTCGTTCCAATCCACCGGCGTCACTCCACACCAGGGAAATCCCCCCGCTGGGCGATTGCGTACCATACCAGTCGGCGAAGGGATCATTGAACGCCCACAACATACCGCGATCCGGCAGGGAAGGATCGAAGCCGGGTTCGCGCGCCATGACCGAAAGGTTCACCTGCGCGAGAAAGGCCATGGGCGTCTCGTACGCCAGATGGTCGATAACCAATTCTAAGCACGATGCCAAGTCGTCGTCGCCTCCGCGGTTTGCGAGCATCTTGCGGAGCCTGTTCGCCGTGGCCTCGGGATCGGCCAGTGCGGGACGCGTCGGCCAAGCGATTCCCGGCGGGAGATCAGGCTCGCCTCCCACTTTACTTACCCCCGCAGTGAGCGCGGCGTCGTCCACTGGATCACCGTGTCGGAGCCAGATTGTCGGACGGGCAGTGTTGACGAGCGCGCGCGACAACGCCGCGTCTAGGTTCAAAGTGTTGCATGCGCGCTGAATGGAGAGCAAATCAGCGAATGCGGTCATGTTCCATCCTCTTTCGACATTCAGGAGGGTCACAGAATAAAGAGTTTTGTGGCAGCGCAACGACCGCATTTGGCGCATTACGGACGTCGGCCGTCGCAAAAAAATTGGCCGCGAAACTCCGAGTTTTGCGACGGAAATTCCCTTTTGATTTCAGCGTTGGCCGATCTGTCGCGAAACTTAAGAGATTCGCGACGGCGTATCCTCGGCTCTATCGTACCTGAAGCGCGCGATCCGTCGCGCATCACCACGCGGAATGGGCCATAGCTCGGCCCAGAAATGATCGCCAGCTTGGTCGATAAGCCTGTATTTGGAAAATCCGCGCGGTAGATTCACGTCGACCAACGCGCCACTGTCCATGTCGAACAGTTTCTGCCGGCCCTTCCAAGGATCGGTCGTCTTGTAGACGGAGGATAGAATGCAAAAGCGGCCGGATGCGGTAAACCGACCTTCGATGCCGTATTTCCTCTCGTCGCCGGTGCGCGTGTAGTCCTGCATGAAAGGCAGCGATTTTACCCGGCCATCCGGGCCAATCTCCGCGATGCCGCTGCATGGATACCCCCATTTGGGCGAGTCACCGTGTCCTTTGGTGTAGATGTAAACGCGGCCGGCACGCAGCAGCGCCTGGTTGATACGGGGTCTATTAGAGTGGAAGAAATGATGATGCGGAAAATCCTCGGCGACGAGTTGCAGAAGATCGTCGCCTGTCGGGGCTTTGAGCGGATCGGAACTGGTGCCAAACAAACGCCTCAACAGTGAAACGCCGCCGCTTGGCGCAGGCGCGACCGGAAATGCGGACCAACTTGCCGTCCGATTCTCGATGTCAACGGAAAGGAACGCCAGCCATCGTGTCGATGACGCCGCCTGTAATGGCATCGCGATGACATTGCCCTCCGCTACAGGGTGAACCGCGTAACCGGGATACAGGGCGCCGGTCTTATCCTCATGGACTTTCACTCTTCCAAGAGGTTGCGCAATCTCAATGGCATAGGGCTCATCCGTTTGCGAGGCTGGCACCAACAGGGCGCGGTCGTTGCCCGTGAGGTACAGCGTTGAATCGCCGATCGCCACCGCGACATGCGTGTTCATCTCGGCACTGTCGCCATCCCGTATGGGAAAGTGCCGCGCCAGATCGCGAACAAGCACTGCCCCCGAGGCACTAAGATCGATCTGAAAAGTCTCATCCCCGCGATCAATAACCCGCTCGGGCTCGAACAAGGTCGAACAGCGGATCGCTAGTCGTCCATCCGCCATAGCCATATGATTGAGGCAGTAAAAATCTACGACCTGCGATTCTGAAACGCCGGCGCTCGCAGCGATGGCCGCGTTGTCTATGACGTACTCCTGCTCCAGATGTAGATCGATCATAATTACCTGCTTATGTGTGCGTTTGAGCGGTTCAGTGGCTTTCTGGCACATATTTCTATTACCATCAAAGTTGGACAGTATGCGTTTAAGTCCAACTGCAAATTTGCGGCGTCGCAGAATAGGGAGTTTTGCGGGCACAATGTCCGCGTTTGGCGCATTACGGACGTCTGCCGTCGCAAAAAATTGGCCGCGAAACTCTGAGTTTTGCGACGGAAATTCCCTGTTGATTTCGGAGGTGGCCGATCTGTCGCGAAACTTAGGAGTTTCGCGACAGGGTTCGCCCTTACAGAGCTGGACGCAAATAGAGATGACTGACTTTGCCTCGATGCGTGACTGCGAAACCCCATTCCATTTTCGTATTTTCAAACTCGACCTCATAAATATCGAGGCCTTGCTGAACGCCTTTAAACGACAGAGCTTTTAAGGGCCCGGCTTTCTCCAACTCGCTTTGGATAAAGTCTTTTTGCTCGATTGCGAGCGCCGCCAATGCTGGTGCCATACCGTCAAGGGCGGGTTCCCCCCTCGTATGCTCCTCAATCAGGCGGCGCAGGATGTCTTCACTCCCGGGCATTGACTTCTGATCGCGGATTCGCTGCTGAATCTCAGCCTCGATACGGAGGACCGGGTCTAGAGCAACTTTTTGGGCATGGTCCTCAAACCCGTTCTGATGGTGAACAAGACCATCGACCCTGCCGTCGTGGTCGCGGCAGAACTTTATTTGAACCGGCAGAACCTTCATAAAAAATTCGGTCTCGCCCTCTGGAAATATGTCGATGTCGGACTGACCCACAATCCTGTAGGCAAGTTGGCCGTCGTGATTGGTGACAATTGAGAGCGTTCCGTCGGCAGTCTCGTAGGCACCCGAAAATGTGTCGAGGAGGTCTGCATTGATTGGAACCTCGTCTCTCGGACGCATCTGTTCGTATCGACGCCAGGCTGCGGTATCCTTGGAAGTCTCAGTCATATGAGTTTCCCTTGCCAGATTGGTAAGATCGTCAATCGATGGTGTGCGTCCGGATCGAATCTTCGATTGAAGACTTTCGATCACCTGCAACCCTCGTATGGCGCGGTCCTTCGAGTTTACTAAAGCTTCGCGCTGCAATGAAAGTGTTTGCCCCAAGTCAGCGACCTGTCCTTCCAGAAGCTTTGCTATACCGCGCAGGCTAAGGCCGAGGGTTTTGAGGGCCAGAATTTCATTCAGGCGAACGATCTCGGCGCTGCCGTATAGTCGCCATTGCTTGGAGGTACGGCGCGGGGAGATCAGGCCATACTGCTCGTAGAGCCGAAGTGCTCGAATGCTAACACCGACCTGCTCTGCACATTCCAACGCGGTCAGCAAAACCTGATCTCTATTTCGGCGATCGTGCATCGCAAACTCCTTTGGGAGTTTTCAATACGATATGACGCTAGGTCCGGCTCAAGCGAAAAATCGAGCTACCGCGAAAATCCCAATTAAAGCGCCACTTGTTTTCATGACTTTGCGACGTCGCAGAATAGGGAGTTTGGCAGCAATCGCAATGTCCGCAATTGGGGCATCGCGGATGCGTTGTTAAACCTTCTCTTCGCAACAAAATCGGGATCACCTGGTTTTCCAAGGTGAGTATCTGTCGCAAAACTCAATCACAAAAACCGGAGTAGCGTCACCGATATTTGGAGCAGAACAGACCCCGTTAATTAGGGCATGAGCCGGGCGCTGCAGGTGCCCTTTTCGTTTGTCCAGTCCTACCGCTTGTGAACCGGCAATTGTGGAAATCGGATGCTGTTGCTTGTACACCACACCCAAAAAAATCGAGAAAATCGCGATAAATGGGCCCTCCGTTACGTAAGGTAGTCGGTATCACGCGTTCTGAAATTCGTCCAAGTCACTGAATTTTATAGGTGCTTTTTCTTTCCCCGTTTTCCACAGCTACCCCACACAATATCTTGTGGTTAACAAAGGCTTGCAAACTAGGCCTTGACGGAATCACCGCATATCCGCAAGGTAATCCTCATGTTGCGGCGGCGACGGAATCGGGTGTTTCACCTCTGGTTCTTTTCAGTCTCAGTTCACGCGTTTGCCTGCGTTCCGGCCATGAGGGGGTGGAGCGTATACGGCTGTCTGTGTGCTGGCGTGCTGTCGAAATATAATGCGGGATATGTGGCGACAACAAACTGTTAATACTATATATAGTATGGTTGAAGCCGAAATCACCACGAGATAGAGGAACGACATCCGAAGGATGATCGTTTCCACCGAGAAGCCAGGAACCGGCGGCGCGCATAATGTGCGACGCGGGATCGAGTATTTGCGCCCTGCCCAGAGGCGCCCAAGGACGAGGACAAAGACAATGCGCATCGAACGTCGCTTCACGAAGCCCGGCCAGTCTGCCTATGCGGAAATCGAATTCCGCAAGGGTATCAGCGAGATCAAGAACCCTGATGGCTCCATCGTTTTCCGTCTGGCGGACATCGACGTTCCCGCACAGTTCTCCCAGGTCGCGACAGACGTTCTGGCGCAAAAATATTTCCGCAAGGCTGGCGTTCCTGCGCGCCTGAAGAAGGTCGAAGAGAACGACGTTCCTTCCTTCCTCTGGCGCTCCGTTGCCGATGAAAAGGCGATGAAGGACATTCCCGAGGGCGAACGTTACGGTTCTGAAATCGATGCGCGTCAGGTCTTCGACCGTCTGGCCGGTACATGGGCTTACTGGGGCTGGAAGGGCAAATATTTCTCGACCGAAGAAGACGCGGCAGCCTTCAAGGATGAGCTTGCCTACATGCTGGCCACCCAGCGCGTTGCGCCGAACTCTCCACAGTGGTTCAACACCGGCCTGCATTGGGCCTATGGCATCGATGGTCCCGGCCAGGGCCACTTCTATATCGACCCCTTCACGGGCAAGCTGACTAAGTCCAAGTCCTCCTACGAACATCCACAGCCACACGCCTGCTTCATCCAGTCCGTCGAAGACGATCTGGTCAATGAAGGCGGCATCATGGACCTGTGGGTGCGTGAAGCACGCCTGTTCAAATACGGCTCCGGCACCGGCTCCAACTTCTCCTACCTGCGCGGCGAAGGCGAAAAGCTGTCGGGCGGCGGTCGTTCTTCCGGCCTCATGAGCTTCCTCAAGATCGGTGACCGCGCAGCCGGTGCCATCAAGTCCGGCGGCACCACCCGCCGTGCGGCCAAGATGGTCGTCGTCGATGCCGATCACCCCGATATCGAAGCCTACATCGACTGGAAGGTGAACGAAGAGCAGAAGGTTGCCGCTCTGGTCACCGGTTCCAAGATCGTTGCCAAGCATTTGAAGGCCATCATGAAGGCCTGCGTCAATTGCGAAGCCGGCTCCGAAGCGACTCGGGGCGATTGCTTCGACCCTGCCAAGAACCCTGCCCTGAAGCGCGAAATCCGCGCTGCCAAGAAGGACATGGTTCCTGAAAACTATGTCAAGCGCGTCATCCAGTTCGCCCAGCAGGGCTATAAGGACATCGAGTTCAAGACCTACGACACCGATTGGGATTCCGAAGCCTACCTCACGGTATCCGGCCAGAACTCCAACAACTCCGTGTCACTGAAGGATGACTTCCTGCGCGCAGTCGAAAATGACGGCGACTGGAACCTCACCGCCCGCAAGGACGGCAAGGTCATGAAGACGCTGAAGGCACGCACGCTTTGGGAAAAGATTTCCCACGCCGCATGGGCGTCGGCCGATCCGGGCCTGCACTTCAACACCACCATGAACGACTGGCACACATCGCCAGCCGCTGGCCCCATCCGTGCATCCAACCCCTGCTCGGAATACATGTTCCTCGATGACACGGCCTGCAACCTTGCCTCGCTGAACCTGCTTCAGTTCAAGGACGCCAAGACCAAGAACATCGACATCGCAGACTACGAACACGCCGTCCGCCTGTGGACCGTCGTTCTCGAAGTTTCCGTCATGATGGCGCAGTTCCCATCCAAGGAAATTGCCGAACGCTCCTACGAGTACCGCACGCTCGGCCTCGGCTACGCCAACATCGGCGGCCTGCTGATGTCCTCCGGCATTCCTTACGATAGCGATGAAGGCCGTGCGATTGCCGGTGCCCTCACCGCCATCATGACCGGCGTGTCCTACGCGACATCCGCTGAAATGGCTGGCGAACTCGGCCCATTCCCCGGCTTTGCACCGAACCGCGACAACATGCTGCGCGTTATCCGCAACCACCGCCGCGCTGCTCAGGGCTTGGCCTATGGTTACGAAGGCCTGTCGGTAAACCCCGTCCCGCTCATCCACACCGATTGCACGGATGCAGACCTCATCACCCACGCGGTTGCCGCATGGGACAAGGCTCTGGAGCTTGGCGAAATCAATGGCTACCGCAACGCCCAGACCACCGTTATCGCGCCGACAGGCACGATCGGCCTCGTCATGGATTGCGACACGACCGGCATCGAGCCTGACTTTGCGCTGGTGAAGTTCAAGAAGCTCGCCGGTGGCGGTTACTTCAAGATCATCAACCGCGCCGTACCAGAATCCCTGCGTTCGCTCGGTTACTCCGAAAGCCAGATCGCCGAGATCGAAGCCTACGCAGTCGGCCACGGCAATCTCAACCAGGCTCCTGCCATCAACGCCTCGACGCTGCGCGCCAAGGGCTTTACCGATGAGAAGATCGAAGCCGTCAACGGCGCGCTGAAAGCCGCCTTCGACATCAAGTTCGTCTTCAACCAGTGGACGCTCGGTGCCGACTTCCTCAAGGAAACCCTGAAAGTTTCCGACGAGCAGCTCGCCGACATGAGCTTCAACCTTTTGGAACATCTCGGCTTTGCCAAGAAGGACATCGAAGCGGCCAACGTGCATGTCTGCGGCGCGATGACGCTGGAAGGCGCACCGTTCCTCAAGGACGAGCATCTGCCTGTCTTCGATTGCGCCAACCCATGCGGCAAGATCGGCAAGCGTTACCTCTCGGTCGAATCCCACATCCGCATGATGGCGGCAGCGCAGCCCTTCATTTCGGGTGCGATTTCCAAGACCATCAACATGCCCAACGATGCAACGGTGGAAGATTGCGGCGCAGCCTACATGCTGTCGTGGAAGCTGGCGCTGAAGGCCAACGCTCTCTACCGCGATGGTTCCAAGCTCAGCCAGCCGCTCAATGCATCGCTGGTCGAAGATGATGACAACGAAGATGCAATGGAAGAGCTGATCGCTCAGCCACAGGCAGCCCAGGCCGTCACCATCACCGAAAAGATCATCGAGCGTGTTGTCGAACGCGTCAGCCGCGAGCGTGAAAAGCTGCCGAACCGCCGTCAGGGTTACACCCAGAAGGCAGCCGTCGGCGGTCACAAAGTGTATCTGCGCACCGGCGAATTCGGTGATGGCCGCATCGGCGAAATCTTCATTGACATGCACAAGGAAGGCGCCGCTTTCCGTGCGATGATGAACAACTTCGCCATCGCCATCTCGCTCGGCCTGCAATATGGCGTGCCGCTGGAAGAATATGTGGAGGCCTTCACCTTCACCAAGTTCGAACCAGCCGGCATGGTCATCGGCAACGATGCGATCAAGAACGCAACCTCGATCCTCGACTACGTCTTCCGCGAACTCGCCGTCTCCTACCTCGGCCGTCACGATCTGGCCCATGTGGATACGTCCGACTTCTCCAACACGGCACTCGGCAAGGGCATCGAAGAAGGCAAGACCAACCTCGTGTCCACCGGCTGGACTCGCGGCTACAAGCCAACGCTGGTTTCCAACAGCAGCGATCGCGCCGCGTCGTCCGAACCCAAGGGCTCGGCAACAGCAGCTCCCGCCCGCGCCTCCGGCAACGTAACGTCGATCTCCGGCAACACGGTCCGCAAACTCGAACCCGCCATCGCCGCCTCCCCTTCGGAAGTCGTCGCCTTCAAGCGCGACTACGAGGAACGCGCCAAGGAACTGGCCGAAGAAATCGCCGAGGAGTCACTGGCCACCGAATCCGAACAGGCCGCAACGGCTCTCTTCTCCGACAAGGCAGCAGCCGACGCCGCCTCTGCCAAGACAGAAGCCAAAAAGAAGGAAGCCGAACGCCGCATCCGCTCGATTGCCCAAGGCTACACGGGCAACATGTGCTCCGAGTGCCAGAATTTTACGATGGTGCGGAACGGGACGTGTGAGAAGTGCGATACATGTGGTGCGACGAGCGGTTGCAGCTGATTTGAAGAAAAAGGCCCGAAGCGAAACTTCGGGCCTTTCTTAACTCAATCCAAGCTGACCTTTCGCAAGTAGAGCAACCAGAATCACTACGGACAAAAATGGATATTTTTGATCTTATCTGGAATTACAAGTTTTCGTTTGCACCAGTAATTGCAACTTACGCCATATTTGAAATATCCACTATAATACGCAGATTAACACGTATCGCTTACACTCCTATATACTTCACCTTCTTCCCACTTGGACATGCTGATGAGCTATACTCACAATATTTCAATGAGGATTACTTTTATGAAGGATTTAACCAAACCCCAAAAGAAAAGAATAGAGTTAGAAAAAAAATAATATCAATATCAGTATTTTCAATGGTTTTCTCCACAGTCTTAAACCCAATATTGGCGGCGTTATTTGCTGCCGTATTTTTAGATAAATCGCAATTTATAGAATTTTTCTGGTTCCTTGCAATTGTGAAATTTTTACTTATTTCAAAATCACTTTACAGTACACGTCATATTTCTTTCGTAGGAAACTCTTCATCTTTTCCTTGGCTAGCGCTTATATATGTCATATATTTCGTCGCTATATTGAGAATTGTTGATACCGCTTATGAATGGGCTGCGGCACAAGTAACAACCAACGGCGTCAAAGAAATGCTGCTAAACGCAGTTGATTTCGTTATAATTAATTTTGGGATTTACATAATAATGGCAGGTGCACTGGGTGCCGCTATTAGTTATTGGATGACAGATCCTGATAACATTCCCGAGATAGAGGCGATTGAGGATTCGGAGTTACTACCGATTGAGGAATAGAGATCTATATCTTCATATCAGAAAATTCGAACAACGTTCCGATGTTAATATCGCGGCTTTAGCTCTTATAATGACTGAACGCCGTTTTCGTGGGCCATTTTTTCGCGCTGTTGAGGCGCTCATCGTCGCAACCAGAATTTTACCGCGATACAGGATAGATCGTGTAACGATAGGGATCGCTCAGGTGAGGCTCAATTACTGGCGGGAGGTCTTCCCTTGCAGTGATATTTGCATACTGGCTAAATCATTATCAATTTTAAATAATTACAAAGTTTGTACGACGTATTTATCAAAAAAAATATGCGATTCCGAAAGAGAGTTACTTGAGTTCTACAACGGGAGACCGAGCCGAATTTATGTAGAAGAATTCAAAAAAAATTTGACCGAAATAAAAAAACTTCACAAACAGTATTTGTAAAGACCGAATATTTTGGACTTGTAGATGTCACGTTGGCGATTTTTCGGCATCCGAAAACCTCCATAGAATGACACTACACATAAATCTTATTTATTGATCGATCTGCGGCAACAAAGCTCCGCAGCATCACGCCAGCCTACATCCGCCGCGCTTCCAGCCGCCTTTTATCCCGCTCGACATACTCATAGCCCATGCTCGTCAGCCGGAACTGTCGTTTCTGAAACTCGCCACGAATCTGGATGAAGCCCTGCTCTTCGGCCTCATAAAGCGTTTTCAACCCCACGCCTTTCGGCGGGGTCTGCCAGTCGATGCCGGTGGCGGCGTGCAGCAATACCATGATCTTTATCATACCGGTTCTCCATGGCTAAGCCGCGAACATGGCCCTTGGCCATCGAATGTCATCGCGCATCTCTAGCGTACCGGCCATAGGCTTGGCAACGGCAGGCGGCTTGTGAGGGCCGGGCGCGCAGGGCTGCGTTTCCTGCGCCGCATTGGCTGCAGAGTTCACCGTGCACCCCCCTCTGCCTTGCCAGGCATCTCCCCCTCAAGGGGGGAGATAGAATCGCGGATAGCGCCCGGCCACCTCAAAGGTTGCGGATAAAGTGAGAAGCCCACGCCCAGCCGATCTCCCTCCTTGTGGGGGAGATGGCCGGCAGGCCAGAGGGGGGTAAACCCCACCCTCAGGTCTAACGATACGCACCCAAAACACCCACACCAAAAATACTTCCCAACCAAATCAATCCCTTACCCAAAACCCCGCAAAAAACACCCAAAATCCCTCCGCAACTTTCTCAATGGCGCGCGAATCGCCCGCACACTGCTCGCGTTCCGCCCTCGGATACACCGCAAGGCGTTGCGGCGAGGCGGGACCGGCGCTGGGGTTGGGAGGGTGACGCAAACCTTTCAACCTCGGGGTCGGGCAGCGAT
>NZ_LMMM01000002.1 GCF_001422245.1 Rhizobium sp. Leaf262 | reverse complement strand
AGGTTTGCGTCACCCTCCCAACCCCAGCGCCGGTCCCGCCTCGCCGCAACGCCTTGCGGTGTATCCGAGGGCGGAACGGGACCAGTGTGCGGGTGATTCGCGCGCCATTGAGAAAGTTGCGGGGGAAATTTTGGTGTTTTTTGCGGGGTTTTGGGTAAGGGATTGATTTGGTTGGGAAGTATTTTGGGTGTGGGCGTGTTGGGGCGCGCATCGTGAGGCTTGAGGGTGGGGCTTACCCCCCTCTGGCCTGCCGGCCATCTCCCCCACAAGGAGGGAGATCGACTCGTGGTGGGCACCCGGCCGTCTTTACCGTTGCGGATAGAGCGGGGGCATTCGGCATGCAGGCCATCCTTCTGACGGCCGCGATTTGAGCGGTGGGCGTGCCTTTTGCCGATCTCCCCACCTGTGGGGGAGATGCCTGGCAAGGCAGAGGGGGGTGAGCGGCTGGCTCAGGCCTCAAGCGTCATCCTGAAGCTGCGGAAGGATAAGCAATTGGCAATAAGGCACTCTGCCCCACGTCCGCAACCCTCGTCCTTCGAGGCTCCGGCTGCGCCTGCGCACCTCAGGATGAGGGTTGCTGCTGTTGCGGTTCAATGTTTACGCGTCAGCGTTAAGCGCCAGCGTTAAGCGCCAACCTTTACGCGCTAGCGTTAAGCACCAGCGTCAAACACCCGCACTTTGCCATTCAAAACAGCCAAGGCGCACTCACCTCGCTCAAAAGCACTCCAGAAACAGCGCCTTCGTGTTCTCCACCGTCATTTCCACCGGATTACCGCCGCAGCTTGGGTCCTTGATGGCCTCTGCCACCAGTTCATCCACGCGGTCCGGCTTGATGCCCATGGCGGTCAGGTTTTCCGGTACGCCGAGTTCTTTGCGAAGCTCCAGCACGTAGTCGTAAAAACCGTCAAACCCGCCTTCGATGCCGAGATAGGCTGCCGCTCTAGCGATCTTGTCTTCGATGACGGGGCGGTTGAAGCGTAGGACGGCGGGCATGACGACGGCGTTGGTCATGCCGTGGTGGGTGTTGTAGACAGCGCCGATGGGATGGGACAGCGAGTGGATGGCGCCCAGCCCCTTCTGGAAGGCGACGGCGCCCATGGCGGCGGCGGCCATCATGTTCGAGCGTGCCTCGATATCCGTGCCGTCCTTATAGGCGCGCGGCAGATATTCCTTCACCAGCCGCAGGCCTTCGAGCGCGATGCCCTGGCTCATGGGGTGGAAGAAGGGCGAGGAATAGGCTTCCAGGCAATGGGCAAACGCATCCATGCCGGTGCCTGCGGTAATCGCCTTGGGCATGCCGACCGTCAACTCAGGATCGCAGATGACCACGCCGGGCAGAAATTTCGGGTGGAAGATGATCTTCTTCACATGGGTCTGCGAATTGGTGATGACGCTGGCGCGGCCCACTTCCGAGCCAGTGCCAGCCGTTGTCGGCACGGCGACGATGGGCGCGATGCCATCGGAATTGGCGCGCGTCCACCAGTCGCCGATATCCTCGAAATCCCAGACCGGGCGGGTCTGGCCTGCCATGAAGGCGACGGCCTTGCCGAGGTCGAGACCCGAACCGCCGCCGAAGGCTACGACGCCGTCATGGCCGCCATCCTTGAAGGCTTTGACGCCTGCTTCGAGGTTGATCTCGTTGGGATTGGGGTCCACATCGGCAAAGATGGCGCGGCCAAGGCCTGCCTCTTCCAGAATATCCAGCGCGTGGCCGGTGATCGCCATGCTGGCGAGGCCCCGGTCGGTGACCAGCAGCGGCTTCTTGATGCCGAGCTGCTTGCAGGCATCCGCCAATTCCTTGATGCGGCCGCGTCCCATCTTGATCGGGGTCGGGTAGCTCCAGTTTGCGACGATGTTCATTTCGTGACTTTCTTCAGATGGTAGGATTTTGGACGGGTCAGGTTCTGGAAGCCGATGACCGAAAGCGAGCCGCCGCGGCCGGTTTCCTTGACGCCGGTCCAGCACAGGGCTGGGTCGAGATAATCGGCGCGGTTCATGAAAACGGTGCCGGTTTCGATCTCGCGACCGATGCGCCCTGCCCGCTCAGCGTCCTGCGTCCATAACGATGCGGTCAGGCCGTATTTGCTGTCATTCATCAGGCGGATGGCTTCGTCGTCGTTCTTCACCTTCATGATGCCGACGGCGGGACCGAAGGTTTCCTCGGTCATGAACTCCATAGAGTGATCGACATCAACGAGGATTTGCGGCGCGACATAGGCGCTTTCGCCATCATCTGCTGCAAAGAGTTTTGGATCGACAAGCGCTTTCGCGCCCTTGGCAACCGCATCCGCCACCTGCTGGCGCACCACCTTCGCGAAACGCTTGTTGGCCATCGGGCCGAGCGAGGTTTCCTGTTCCAGCGGGTTGCCGAGCTTGTAATTGGAAACCCAGGCGACGGACTTTTCGACGAAAGCGTCGAACAGCGCTTCATTGACATAGACACGCTCGATGCCGCAGCAGCATTGGCCCGAATTGAAGGTCGCACCGTCCATCAGCGTATCGACCGCCGCATCCAGATCGGCATCTTCCATGACATAGCCGGGGTCCTTGCCGCCAAGTTCCAGACCGAGACCGGTGAAGGTGCCAGCCGCAGCGCGCTCGATGGCGCGACCACCTTCGACGGAGCCGGTGAAGTTTACGAAGTTGAAATTGCTTTCGGCAATCAGCGCCGATGTGGTCTGGTGATCAAGGAAAAGGTTGGCGAAAACATCATCCGGCACACCCGCCTCGACAAAGGCGCGGACCATGCGCTCACCCACCAGCAAGGTCTGCGCGGCGTGCTTGATGACAACGGTGTTGCCCGCCATCAAGGCAGGCGCAATAGTGTTGATCGCCGTCATATAAGGATAGTTCCACGGCGCAATCACGAAGACGACGCCATGTGCTTCGCGCTCGATGCGGCGTTCGAAATTGCCGCTTTCCTCAATGACGAGCGGTGCAAGGGCATCCGCCGCGATGGACGCGACATAGTTGGAGCGTTCGTTGAAGCCCTTGAACTCACCGCCATAACGCACCGGGCGGCCCATCATACGGGCCAGTTCCGGCACGACCTCATCGACCATCTCGTTCAGCCGGGCCACGCCTTTCAGCACCAGTTGAACGCGATCCTCCAAAGGGCGACGCGCCCAGGATTTTTGCGCAGCACGCGCCTTCAACACGACGCCGCGCGCCGCATCCAGCGACATCGCCTCACGCTCGGCATAAACAGTGCCGTCGATCGGCGAGATATTCTGGATCATGACCATGATGGTTCTTCCCTAACTTTTTTGCCTCACATCGGATGACCCGAAAACCGCTTCACACTTTTCGGTCCGATGTCGTTTATGCCCGTTCGAACCCACGTGCGACTTCCCAGTCTGTAACCCGGCGGTCGTATTCTTCCTGCTCCCATTTTGCGGCGCGAACATAGTGGTCGATGACATCATCTCCGAAAGCGCTGCGCAGCATCTTGGAGGTGTTAAGGTGATCCGTCGCATCCCGCAATGTCTTGGGTATCTCGCGGATGTCCTTGCCACCATAGGCGTCGCCTTCGAACTGCGCCTCAAGTTCCATCTTGTTTTCGATGCCGTCAATGCCTGCCGCCAGAAGCGCGGCCATGGCGAGGTGTGGGTTGAGGTCGGAGCCGCCGACGCGGCATTCGATGCGGATGCCTTTGGTATCTGCGCCGCACAGGCGATAGCCTGCCGTGCGGTTATCCGTGCTCCACACGGCTTTGGTGGGCGCAAACGTGCCTGCCATATAGCGCTTGTAGGAGTTGATGTAAGGCGCGAGAAAATAGGTGATTTCGCTGGCGTGAGCCAAAAGCCCGGCGATGTAATGCTTCATCATCGCGGACATGCCGTGGTCGGCGTCCTTGTCCAGAAACATCGGCGTCTTGCCATCGAGGCTCCACAGCGACTGGTGAATGTGCGACGAGCTGCCTGCCGCGCTGTAATTCCACTTGGCCAGAAAGGTCACGGCCTTGCCCTTGGACCAGGCGATTTCCTTGGTGGCGTTCTTGATGATGGCGTGGCGGTCGGCCATGGTGAGCGCATCGGCGTAGCGCACGTTGATTTCTTCCTGACCGGCAGAAGCCTCGCCCTTGGAATTTTCCACCGGAATGCCCGCACCCTGCAAGCCGTTGCGAATGGCGCGCATGACCTCTTCTTCCTTGGTGGTCTGGAAGATGTGGTAGTCTTCATTATAGGCGCTGGCCAGTTGCAGATCGCGGTAGCCATTGGCGCGGGCGGTCTCGAAGCTTTGGTCGAACAGGAAGAACTCCAGCTCGCTGGCCATATAGGCCTTCAGGCCCATGGCTTCGAGGCGGGCGACCTGCTTCTTGAGCATGGCGCGCGGGGAATGGGCGACTTCTGCGTGGGTGTGGTGGTCATAGGCGTCGCACAGAACGAGTGCCGTGCCTTCCAGCCATGGCACGCGCCGCAAGGTCGAGAGATCGGGCTTCAGCGTATAATCGCCGTAACCCTTTTCCCAGCTGGTGGATTTGTAGCCCGGCACGGTTTCCATTTCCATGTCGGTGGCCAGCAGATAATTGCAGGTATGGGTTTCCTCATAGGCGCTTTCCACGAAGAATTCCGCCTGGAAGCGTTTGCCCATCAGACGACCCTGCATATCCACGAGGCATGCCAGAACCGTGTCTATGCGCCCCTCGGCGACATCTTTCTTGAGGTCTTCGAATGTGTAGGTCGTCGTCATGATTGTTCCGTTCCCTTTGTTTATGGGGCGACCGTTGCCGGTCGCCCTGTTTGTCGGTCAGGCCTTGGCAGCCGCCGCATCGAGTGCGGCCTGCTTGTGCTCCAGCGCGAATTCCTCTTCCGGCGACAGGATGAGGCGGTGACGGCCGACCAGCGCGAAATAGGCAATCGCTACGGCAAACCACAGCGCCACCCAGATGACGCCCTTGGTGAAGTTCGGGTCCTGCACCTGATAGAGCAAGGTTATGACAGCGATAATGATGGTCAGCACAGCGCCGGGAATGCCGAGCGGCGAACGGAAGGGCCGTTCGATATTCGGCAGGTTACGGCGCAGCATGATGAAGGAGATGGCCTGCATGATGTAGGAGAACATCGCCCCGAACACGGCCATGTTGAGCAGCACGCTGCCGATGATGCTTCCGCCCTGCTCCGCACCCAACGCAAACCAGATGGTCATCATCACGGCAAGACCGACGATGGCACCCGTCAGCATCGCCACATGCGGTGTCTTGAACTTGGGATGCGTGACCGACAGCGCCGTCGGGAAATAGCCTGCCCGCGACAGCGAATAGATCTGGCGACCCTGCGCATAAAGAATGGTGTGGAAGCTGGCGATGAGGCCCGTGAGAGCAACAAAGCCCAAGAGAACCACGCCACCGTCACCGTAGACAGCCTTGAAACCATCCAGCAGCGGCTCCAGCGAAGAACCGAGATGGAAGGCGCCGATGCCGGGCAGCGAAGGGTTGAGCAGCACGATCATGAAGGCCGAGATCATCAGCGTGATGATGCCGAGAATGATGCCCTTGGGCATGTCGCGCTTGGGATCGACGGATTCTTCCGCTGCCAGCGGCAATTGCTCGATGGCGAGGAAAAGCCAGACCGCAAAGGGCAGCGTGGCCAGAACACCGGAGAAGCCGAAGGGGAAGAACGAGCCGTTGCCTTCCGGCAGTTCGATGGCCGCACCATCCGGCCCGACGCCGATGTTCAGGGCCCAGCGGGAGAAATCGATATTGGGAATGGCGCTGATCCAGAAGAAGACGAGAACACCCAGCGAAATCAGCGTGATGACCAGCGTTACCTTGAAGGATAGTTCAAGTCCGAAGACGTTGAGCGCGAGGAAGATGACGTAGAACAGCACCCATAGGAACGGCGAATAGACCGGATCGAGCCCGAGGATGGAGTTTACGTAAGCTGTGATGAAAGTAACGATGACGGCGGGGGTGAGGACGTATTCGACGTTCTCGCAAAGCCCGGTGATGAAGCCGCCCCAAGGGCCCATGGCCGTGCGGGCGAAGGAATAGGCAGCACCGGTGTGCGGCAGTGCCGGGCTCATTTCCGCGATGGAGAATGTCAGCCCCAGATACATGACGGCGATGATCATGCCCGCAACCAGCATGCCGCCCCAGCCGCCGGTAGCGAAGCCGAAGTTCCAACCGGAAAAATGGCCCGAAATAACCGCGCCGACGCCGAGCGCCCACAGCGACCAGACGCCCGCGTAACGCGAGAGCCCTCTTTTTTCGAAGTAAGATGCGTCAGCCTTCTTATAGCTGACCCCTGATGATGAACTGTCCATGCCGTTCTCTCCTGATCAAGAAAAACAGGCTGTCAGCCGGAATGGCCGATTTTGCCCCAGTCTCGGCGCGATGGAAAACCCGATCACGCCATGCACATCTGCTGTTCCCACGCTGCACCCGTGCCGATTGTTCGGCATTCTTGACGGTGCAGCGGCACTCCAGTTTCGCGAGGCAATTCCCGCGAAACGAATTACGAGGCGTCAGTGGCAATCCCCGCCACCAGAAGCCCATGTAGAAAATCGGCAGCGACCCGCTGCCCCTCTTCATCCTGTATGAGGTCGTTTCTGACCTCGATCATCACGTTCAAAAGCCCGTTCGGCAGCGCATGCAGACGCAGCGTGTGGGTCACGCCGTCTTCCGGGCCATAGGGCTCGTTGCGCTCCACCTTGAAGGATGCGCCCGCGGCATGGGCCAGCATTACATCGGCCAGCCGGGCGTCGGTATCGTGCAGAATGCCGATTTCGACTTCGCGGTGCTTGCCATGGTAGACCGGCGTAAAACTGTGGATCGTCACCAGAACCGGGTCTTGCCGAGCCGCGACAAGTTCGCCGATGCGATCATGAAACGGAATATAGAGCGCCGAGGTGCGCGCGAACCGCTCCGCATCGCTCAAATCCGCATTGCCGGGAATGTCATAGATTTCGCTGGTGACAGGCATGGCCGAGGGAGATTCCGGCGGGCGATTGCAGTCATAGATCAGCCGGGAATAATTCTGGTAGATGACGGTCGCATCGAGACTGGCCGAAAGAAGACGGGTGACCGCGAGAGCACCAGGATCCCAGGCAATATGGCTTGCAAGCACGTCTTCGCTGAGGCCAAGGGTGCCGAAGCGGGCGGGCAGCCTGCGCGACGCATGTTCGCACACCAGCAGCACGCGGCTCTTTCCGTCAGCGTTTTCCACGACAACAGGCTCTGCCTCGTCGCTTGTGAAAAACTGGCTTTGCACCATCATGGTGAACCCCGCTGTCAACATCACTGTCCCCCGACAGTTAGAAAAGAATTCTTCACGCGCACCAAAGTGTCAAATGGTTTTTGAAATTTTCTCTTCATTTTTTCGATTGACTCCATCTGCCCGCCGTATCTTAATCAGCGCTAACAGACCGGCGAAAAGCTCGGCTAGGGGAAAAATTTGCACAGTTCTGCCGCGACCGTTTCGGACGTTATCCAGGCTCATTACGAGAGCCTGACGCGTGCCGAAAAGCGTCTGGCGGAAAGTCTTCTTGGTAATTACCCGGTCTCAGGGCTGGGAAGCATCACCACCGTTGCGGAAAATGCAGGCGTTTCGACGCCGACCGTGGCGCGCATGGTGCAAAAGCTGGGTTTCAAGGGTTATGCGGAGTTTCAGGCACGGCTGCATCAGGAGCTGGAAGCCACCATTTCCAACCCCATTGCCAAGCATGACCGCTGGGCCAGCAATGCGCCGGGCCTGCACATTCTCAACCGCTTTGCCGATGCGATAACCAACAATCTGCGCGACACGCTAAGCGACCTCGACACCGCTGATTTCGACAATGCCGCAGCCCTGCTGTCCGATCGTAAACGCAGCCTCTACTTTGTCGGCGGGCGCATTACCGGGGCGATTGCCGAATATTTCTTCACCCACATGCAGGTCATCCGCCCCAAGACGGCGCTGATGTCGTCCAACTCCAGCTCATGGCCGCAATTCATGCTGAACATGAACGCGGGAGACGTGCTGGTGATGTTCGATATCCGCCGTTACGAGCAGGACATGGTGACGCTGGCGCAGGTGGCACATGACAATAATGTCCGCATATTGCTGTTTACCGACCAGTGGACCTCACCGGTTTCGCGCTTTGCCGAACATACGTTTCGCGTGCGCATCGAGGCGCCATCGGCGTGGGACAGCTCCGTCGTCACGCTGTTCGTGGTGGAAGCGCTGATCGAGGCCGTGCAGAACAACAGCTGGGACGAGACCCGCCAGCGCATGAACTCTCTCGAAGGTCTCTTCGAGCAGACACGCCTGTTCAGAAAACCGGAAAAGGGAGAAAAGTAGAGGGCCGGAGGCAGCGCACAATTCTGATCAACGGCGCAACACGAATTTTTTATGTCGTTTTTTAAATATCATGGCGACGACAGGGCGTAATGATGGCAATAAAACGGCAGGGGCCAGATAAGGGCGAAAACTCGCCTGAAAAAACCGTCACATAACGTTCATGCAACCCACGTATCAGCGTCGCCAGACGCATGAGACACAAGAGGAGACTAAACGTGATCTCGCACAGCCGCCGACTGCTATCGCTGACAACAGCACTGGTCATCGCATCCACCGCGATCGCCTCTGCCGCACCGAGCGAAGAACTCATCGCCGCCGCCAAGAAGGAAGGCATGCTGACGACCATCGCCCTGCCCCACGACTGGTGCGGCTATGGCGACGTTATCGCCTCCTTCAAGGCCAAGTATCCTGAAATTCAGGTGAACGAACTGAACCCGGACGCCGGTTCTGCCGACGAAGTCGAAGCCATCAAGGCCAACAAGGACAACAAGGGCCCGCAGGCGCCTGACGTGATCGACGTTGGTCTGGCTTTCGGCCCACAGGCCAAGAAGGAAGGTCTCCTCCAGCCTTACAAGGTTTCCACCTGGGACGAAATTCCTGACAATGTGAAGGACGCCGAAGGCTACTGGTACGGCGACTATTACGGCGTCATGTCCATGTTCGTGAACAAGGACCTCGTCACCAATTCTCCAAAGGACTGGGCCGATCTGCTGAAGCCGGAATATGCCGGTCAGGTTGCTCTCGCCGGTGACCCGCGCGCCTCCAATCAGGCTATTCTGGGTGTTCTCGCTGCCGGTCTTTCCACGGGTGCCAAAGACGGCAAGGAAGCTGGCGAAGCCGGTCTGAAGTATTTTGCCGAGCTCAACAAGGCTGGCAACTTCGTTCCCGTCATCGGCAAGGCCGGTACGCTGGCACAGGGCGCAACACCAATCATCGTAGCATGGGACTATAACGCCCTGTCCTGGGCAAAGACGCTGAACGGCAACCCGCCGACAGAAGTCGTTGTTCCTGAAAAGGGCGTTCTGGCTGGCGTTTACGTGCAGGGCATCTCCGCCTACGCACCGCATCCAAACGCTGCCAAGCTGTGGATGGAGCATCTCTATTCCGACGAAGGCCAGCTTGGCTGGTTGAAGGGCTTCTGCCACCCGATCCGCTTCAACGCGATGGCAAAGGCAAACAAGATTCCAAAGGATCTCTTGGACGCCCTGCCACCAGCAGCAGCCTATGAAAAGGCAATCTTCCCGACACTCGAAGACGTGGATGCCAACAAGGCTGCCGTCACCGGCGGTTGGGACAAGGTTGTCGGCGCCAACGTGAAGTAACGAAATAAACAGCCGCCCCGGTATTTCCAAAGGTCGGGGCGGCTGATTTACAGTATAGAAGACCGCAATGATCGCGGCGTTTGGGAACATGATATGTCATCAAACATCAGTGGCGCGCCATCGCGACCAGCAGCCGGGCGACGCCTGAAGCTGGAGTGGCTGGGTGTTTTGCCATTTGCCATTTTTATTCTGCTCTTTTTGATCATGCCGACGATGAAAATCGTCATCGGCGCTTTTCAGACGCCGGATGGCAGCTTTACGCTGCAAAACCTTGCTGATCTTTTCACGACGTCCATTCTCTCGGCCTACTGGATTTCCATCAAGATCAGCGTTGCCTCGGCAGCCCTTGGCTGTCTGATCGGTTTCGGGGTGGCCACAGCCGTGGTGCTGGGCGGCCTGCCGCAGAAAATCCGCGCGCCTCTGCTTACATTTTCCGGCGTCGCTTCGCAGTTCGCAGGCGTGCCGCTGGCCTTCGCCTTCATCGCCACACTTGGCCCTGTCGGCCTCGTGACCGTATTCTTGAAAACACAGGTCGGGCTCGACCTGCGCCTGCTCGGCTTCAACATCCTGTCCTTTTGGGGACTGACCATCACCTATCTGTTTTTTCAGATACCGCTGATGATCCTCATCATCACTCCGGCGCTGGACGGCTTGAAGCGCGAATGGCGTGAGGCAGCGGAAATTCTGGGCGCAAGCGGCTTTCAATATTGGCGCATGGTGGCCTTCCCCATTCTGCTGCCCTCCATTCTCGGCACGTTCTCGCTGTTGTTCGCCAATGCCTTCGGCGCGGTTGCCACGGCAATTGCGCTCACCGGCTCGTCGCTCAACATCGTGCCTATTCTGCTGTTTGCGCAAATCCGTGGTGACGTGTTGGGCAATCCCAATCTTGGTTATGCGCTGGCCTTCGGCATGATCCTTGTCACCTGCATTGCCAACACGCTCTACATCTGGATGCGCACGCGCAGTGAAAGGTGGCTGAAATGAAGCGGATTTTCGCCTGGGGCGCGCTGCTGTTCGGCCTGCTCTATTTCGCCCTGCCGCTGATCGGCATGACCAACTTCTCACTGAAAATGCGCCGCGGCGAATATTCCTTCGACGCCTACGCCAAGGTTCTGGGCGATCCGCGCTTTCAGGAAACCTTTACCTTCTCCGTCATCATGGCGCTGGTCACCATCATCTTTGGCGTGCTGCTGGTGGTGCCGACGGCCTATTGGGTGCGGCTGAAACTGCCTGCCTTGCGGCCCGTCATCGAATTCATCACGCTTCTGCCGCTGGTCATTCCCGCCATCGTCATCGTCTTCGGTTACATCAGGCTCTACAACACCTCCAGCTGGCTGCCGCTGACGGGCACGACATCTGGCACCAATCTGCTGTTGATGTTCGGTTATACCACGCTCGCCCTGCCCTATATGTACCGCGCCGTCGATACCGGGCTTCGCACCATCGACATCACCACGCTGACGGAGGCCGCGCAAAGCCTCGGTGCCGGGTGGACGACCATTCTCGCCCGCATCATTTTGCCGAATGTGCTGGTGGCCGTACTGTCAGGCGCGTTCCTCACCTTCGCCATCGTCATCGGTGAATTCACCATGGCAGCGCTGCTGAACCGTCCGGCCTTCGGCCCTTACATGCAGCTTCTCGGCGCCAACCGCGCCTATGAGCCTGCAGCGCTGGCCGTGATTTCCTTCGGCATCACATGGGGCTGCCTGGGCCTGATCCAGCTCGTCTCGCGTTACCAAAAAGGCTTGGCCCCCAAGGCCTGAGGATTTATTTTATGAGCTTTTTGACACTTCAGAACATCAAAAAATCCTTCGGTCAGGTTCAGGTCGTCCATGATTTCAACATGGCGATCGAGCAGGGAGAATTCGTTTCCTTCCTCGGGCCATCGGGCTGCGGCAAGACCACGATCCTGCGCATGATTGCCGGTTTCGAAACGCCGAGCGATGGCTCCATCGTCATCAAGGGCAAGGACCAGACGGCGCTGAAACCCAACCAGCGCAATATCGGCATGGTGTTTCAGGCCTATGCGCTGTTTCCCAATATGAATGTTTACGAAAACGTCGCTTTTGGCCTCCAGATCGCGGGCAAGCCCAAGGCGGAAATCGATGCGCGGGTGAAGGAAATGCTGGCGCTGATCCATCTGGATCACCTGGCCGACCGCTACCCCTACCAGATGTCCGGCGGACAGCAGCAGCGCGTGGCGCTGGCGCGCGCGCTCGCTCCCAAGCCGCAGGTTCTGCTGCTGGACGAGCCGCTGTCTGCGCTCGATGCCAAGATCCGCGTTTCGCTGCGCGAAGAAATCCGCAGTATTCAGCGCAAGCTCGGCATCACCACCATTTTCGTGACACACGATCAGGAAGAGGCGCTCACCATCTCCGACCGCATCGTGGTGATGAATGCCGGTCGCGCCGACCAGATCGGAACACCCTTCGACATTTACAACAAGCCAGCAACCCGCTTTGTCGCATCCTTCGTGGGTACGTTGAACCTGATCGATGCCACCGTTGTCGATGCATCCACCAGCACGATCCAGATCGGCGACCAGCAGGTTTCGCTGAAGAAGCCGCTGGGCAAAGGCAATGGCGAGAAGGTCACCGTGGCGTTGCGGCCCGAGGCTGGCTCTCTCGGTGAAGCCAATGTCGGCGACGTTGCCATATCAGGCACCGTGACCTCCAGCCACTTCCTCGGCTCGGTCATCCGGACACGCATGGATGTGGGCGGAGCGACGCTCTCCTTCGATATGTTCAACGACCCCGGCAAGACTCCACCTGATATCGGTGAACGGATCACGCTGAAATTCGCATCAGAAGATTTGATGATTGTGGCAGACTGACCCCCGGAAGGTGGCTTTCAAGTCTATCACGCAATGCACGACAGCGGCTGTGGCTCACCCCCCTCTGTCCTGCCGGACATCTCCCCCACAGGTGGGGAGATCGACTCGTGTTGGCCGCTCGGCTATCTCATCCGTCGAGATTGAAGTGATGTCGGGACGCCCATCCGATCTCCCTCCTTGAGGGGGAGATGCCCGGCAGGGCAGAGGGGGGTAAGCCACACCTACTGTATTTCAATGCGCCAAGGAGAGAATATCGCATCCAAAAAGAGATTCCGATTTTCACTCCAACGGTCTAGTGACGACGGCATCGGGAAATACACCACCTGATATCGGCGAGCACATCACGCTGAAATTCGCATCAGAAGATTTGATGATTGTAGCAGACTGACGCACTGTTTCTCACCGGGAGATCGGGCTAGACAAGTCCATCTCAGGAGATCAGTCATGCGCGCATTGTTCTACGAACGCTTCGGTGAAGCCCCTCTTATCGCGAACCTGCCGGACCCGGAATCGACACCGGGCGGCGTGGTGATTGCGGTCAAGGCGACCGGGCTCTGCCGCAGTGACTGGCACGGCTGGATGGGTCATGACAGTGATATCCGCTTGCCGCATGTGCCGGGCCATGAGTTTGCGGGCGTCATTTCCGCCATCGGCAAAAACGTCATGCGTTTCAAGGTCGGTGACCGCGTCACCGTGCCGTTCGTCTCCGGCTGCGGCCATTGCCAGGAATGCCGCTCCGGCAACCAGCAGGTCTGCGAAACGCAGTTCCAGCCGGGCTTTACCCATTGGGGCTCCTACGCCGAATATGTCGCCATCGACTATGCCGACCAGAACCTTGTGCATATGCCTGACGATATGGCGTTCGATACGGCCGCCAGCCTCGGCTGCCGCTTCGCCACCTCGTTCCGCGCCGTGGTCGATCAGGGTCGGCTGAAGGGCGGCGAGTGGCTGGCTGTGCATGGCTGCGGCGGCGTGGGCCTCTCGGCCATCATGATCGGCGCCGGGCTCGGCGCGCAGGTCGTCGCCATCGACATTGCCGACGACAAGCTGGCGCTGGCGAAAGCGCTGGGCGCGACCGCCACCATCAACAGCCGCGAGGTTGCCGATGTCAGCGAGGCCGTTCGCGACATCACCGGCGGCGGCGCGCATGTCTCCGTCGATGCGCTGGGCCATCCGCAGACCTGCTGCAACTCCATCACCAACCTGCGCCGTCGCGGCCGCCATGTGCAGGTGGGCCTGATGCTGGCTGACCACTCCATGCCGCAAATTCCGATGGCGCGTGTCATTGCGCATGAGCTGGAGATCTACGGCAGCCATGGCATGCAGGCCTGGCGTTATGATGATATGCTGGCGATGATCAGGTCGGGCAAGCTTTCGCCGGAAAAGCTGATCGGGCGGCATATTACGCTGTCGGATGCGGTGACGGCATTGCCTGCGATGGATACGTTCAGGGAGAGCGGGATCAGTATTATTGATCGGTTTGAGTAGGGCTGCGGTGCTACGGCGAGTGATGAGCTCGTGGCACCCCCTCTGTCCTGCCGGACATCTCCCCCACAAGGAGGGAGATCAGCTGGGCGCATGCTCCCCACTTGATACTCGACCGTCAAGATGGGTGAGAGGTCTCCACAAGTCGATCTCCCCACCTGTGGGGGAGATGTCCGGCAGGACAGAGGGGGGTGAGCCGCACCCACCAACACCCAACGCCCCCCCACTCAAGCCGCAGCCATAGCCGCCAAGATCGTCATCAGCGCCGAGATGCGATTGATCTTGCTGGCTGTGTAAGACGCCACCCCCTCCCTGCCGCGCACAAGCCGGGCACCGAGATAGAGCACGGTGTGGGCCACGAAGAAGAAGGCGAGCGGGCCGATGATGAGAGCAGCGATGCCCTCGCCCCATTTGCCATCGCTTGCGGCACCGGTCACGACATGGGCGCTGAGGATCGTCAGGGTGATGAAGACCAGCAAGAGAGAAGAAAGCTGCTGCACGTTAATCTCCGATGAGGACGCCAATGGAAGTCACAACCTTTGAATACATTCAAATAGTCTAATATTATTTAAAGGCGTTATCAACAATTGCGCCTTCTGGCGGAAACGCACGGAAACGAGCAGCGCCAGAACGGCAAAAAGCGCGGAGCGATCCGCGCTTTTTCTATTTTAAATCAATACCTAAGAGCCGACTTCGGAATCAACCCGACAACCACCTGAATCGAATTGTCAGATGGCGGTTTCTACTTTTTTCGGCCTCGGTCTATCGTCTACTCATGGGGCAATCGCGGTCTGCCATGGCAATGCATTGCCGTTCATCGGTCACCCCGCCTCGCCATTCTCGATAGGTAGCGCAGAGTTGATCAATGGGGTCAACGCCATCCGAAGAGGTATAGGATGTGGCATTCAGCCCTTTGGCAATGATTTCGTCGACGACCGCGCGGTCAGACCAGCAGATACGATGGCCGAGATAGGCGCGTTCGAGGCTTTGTGAACGAAGAAGCGGTTTAAGGTCGATCTTTCGATGCCCTTCCAGATTCACATGTTTCAGATTGGGCAGTGTCGCCAGGACAGATATATCGGTGTAATCGGAAGCGCTTAGGTTGAGAGTTTCGATATCGCGTAACTGTGCAAGCACCGACAAGTCAGAAACGGCAGTATTGGAAAGAGCGACAGACTTCAGGCGGGTATTGCCCGACAGCGGCGTCAGATCTTTGATCGTGGAATCGATGATATCGAGGCGCTCGAGGGAGACAAGACCGGCAATCGGCGCGAGGCTGTCGAGCCCTTTTGGTTGGAGTGAAAGTTCTCGCAGCCGCTTCGCGTTCGAAAGCGCCGAGAGGTCGCGTACGCCATAAAGTCGAACTTTGATCAGTCCATCGATGTCGGCGAGATTTCCGATATTGCCTGTCTGCCACGAATCGTGATCGATCTCGATATCGGTTTTCATCGTCCGAAGCGGTGCCAGATCATCTTTCTCGCTGGCTCGCAGCGACAGGTATTTCAGCTGCGAGAGACGCATAACCGCTGAGAGATCGGCTCCCCCGACCCTCCCAAGCTCCAGCCGCTTGATGCCCGTTAGCTGACCGAGGCTGCCTGTATCATGGATGAGAGCAACCGAGATACGGAGTTCCTGCAGGTCCCTTGCCGCGATCAACGGCGCCAGACTATCGATCTCGGTATGACCGAGATCGAGATATTGCAGGCCAGGTAAACGCGCAACTTCCGCCAGCAAAGCCTGCGACACTTTCGGAGCAGCCGGAACCTCAAGTGGGGAATCCGGGTCTACGAGGTTGAGCGACAGGCAGCGTGTCTTGTCGGTCCCCGATGGGCAGTCGGCGTCCGGATGAACACCATATTGCTCCAGAGCCGCTCTGTGCTCCCGCAGCACCTCCGGCTCCATATAATAGTAATAGGCGCTGCTGCCCACCAAGACGCATGCCAGTATCCCAATCGCAAAAATACGCGTTCGTCTCGAAAAATACCCCAAGTAAAACTCCGTATGGCGTCCTGCCTTACGAGCAAGGCGAGACGCCACGGCACCTGTAGTTATGCCGCGTCACCAACCAAATCCTCTGCCTTTGCCGGCACGTAGTTCAACACGGGACCGAGCCAGCGCTCGACGTCTTCCACCGCCATGCCCTTGCGCTGGGCATAGTCCTGCACCTGATCGCGCTCCACCTTGGCAACGCCGAAGTAGTAGCTTTCGGGGTGGCCGATATAGAGGCCGGAGACGGAGGAGCCGGGCCACATGGCGTAGCTTTCGGTCAGCACCACACCGGTTTCTTCCGTCGCATCCAGCAGGCGGAACAGGGTTTCCTTTTCGGTGTGGTCGGGCTGGGCGGGATAGCCGGGGGCCGGGCGAATGCCGGCATAGGCCTCACCGATCAGATCGTCGGGGCCGAAGCTTTCATTGGCCGCATAACCCCAATATTCCTTGCGCACGCGCTCATGCATGCGCTCTGCAAAGGCTTCGGCGAAACGGTCGGCCAGTGCCTTGACGAGGATGGAGGAGTAATCGTCATTGGCCCGCTCGAAGCGTTCGGCAATCGCCACTTCCTCAATGCCCGCCGTGACCACGAAGCCGCCGACATAATCGGTAACGCCAGTGTCCTGCGGCATGACGAAATCCGACAGCGCCACATTGGGACGGCCATCGCGCTTGGACAGTTGCTGGCGAAGCGTGAAGAAGGTCGCGAGGTCTTGCCTACGGCTCTCATCCGTAAACAGTCTGATGTCGTCGCCCACCGCATTGGCAGGCCAGAAGCCGATGACGGCGCGGGGTCGGAACCACTTTTCGTCGATGATCTTCTTCAACATCGCCTGCGCATCGGCAAAGAGCTGACGCGCCGCCTCGCCCTGCTTCTCGTCCTGAAGAATGGCGGGGTAACGACCCTTCATCTCCCAGGTCTGGAAGAAGGGCGTCCAGTCGATGTATTTGGCAAGCTCTTCAAGGTCATAGCTCTCGAAGGTCTTGGTGCCGAGGAACTGCGGTTTGACCGGCTGGTAGGCCGTCCAGTCCACCTTGTGCGCATTGGCACGCGCACGTGACAGCGGCAGACGCAACTTTTCCCGCTCGTTGCGGGCATGGGCGTCGGCCACCTTGGCATATTCAGCGCGGATGCCATCGATATAGGCAGGTTTCTGATCGTCCGACAGCAGAGCGGACACAACACCCACGGCGCGCGAGGCATCGGTGACGTAGATCGCCTGACCCTTTTCATAACGCGGATGGATCTTGACAGCCGTATGCACGCGGCTGGTGGTGGCACCGCCGATAAGCAGTGGAATGTCGAAACCCTGACGCTCCATTTCGGCGGCAACATGCACCATTTCATCCAGCGACGGCGTGATGAGGCCGGACAGGCCGATGACATCGACCTTCTCGGCAATGGCCGTTTCCAGAATCTTGGTAGCGGGCACCATGACGCCAAGATCGATGATCTCGTAATTGTTGCAGGCGAGAACGACGCCGACGATGTTCTTGCCGATATCGTGCACGTCGCCCTTCACGGTCGCCATCAGCACCTTGCCGGCGGCCTTGCGCTGATCACCGCCGTTGAGGCGCTTCTCTTCTTCCATGTATGGCAGAAGAACGGCCACGGCCTGCTTCATGACGCGGGCGGATTTGACGACCTGCGGCAGGAACATCTTGCCCGAACCGAACAGATCGCCCACCACATTCATGCCCGCCATCAGCGGTCCTTCGATGACATGCAACGGACGGGCAGCACTCTGGCGCGCCTCTTCCGTATCGGCATCGATGTAATCGGTGATGCCGTTGACCAGCGCGTGTTCCAGACGCTTTTCCACCGGCCATTCGCGCCAGGCGAGATCCTGCACCTTGGCTTCGCGGCCCGGACCACCGCGGAACTTTTCCGCCACTTCCAGCAGCCGCTCGGTGCCATCGGCGCGGCGGTTCAGCACCACGTCTTCGCAGGCTTCGCGCAGTTCAGGATCGATGCTCTCGTAAACCGCAAGCTGCCCTGCATTGACGATGCCCATATCCATGCCGACCTGAATGGCATGGTAGAGGAACACGGCGTGCATGGCCTCGCGCACCGGCTCATTGCCACGGAAAGAGAAGGACAGGTTGGAAACACCGCCGGAAATATGAACCAGCGGCATGGTTTCGCGGATCGTCTTGGTGGCGTTGATGAAATCCACGCCGTAATTGTTGTGTTCCTCGATACCGGTGGCGACAGCAAAGACGTTGGGGTCGAAGATGATATCTTCGGGAAGAATGCCCGCTTTTTCGGTCAGCAGCTTATAGGCGCGGGTGCAGATTTCCACCTTGCGCTCGTAAGTGTCGGCCTGCCCGACCTCATCGAAGGCCATGACGACGACGGCGGCACCGTAATGGCGCACCAGACGCGCCTGCTCCAGAAACTTCTCCTCGCCTTCCTTCAGCGAGATGGAGTTGACGATGGATTTGCCCTGAACGCATTTCAGGCCAGCCTCGATGATCTCCCACTTGGATGAGTCGATCATGACAGGCACGCGGGCGATATCCGGCTCGGCAGCGATGAGGTTCAGGAATTCGACCATGGCCTTCTGGCTGTCGATCAGGCCTTCATCCATGTTGATGTCGATGATCTGCGCGCCGTTTTCCACCTGATCACGGGCAACAGCGAGAGCCGCCGTGTAATCGCCAGCGGTGATGAGCTTGCGGAACTTGGCAGAGCCGGTGACGTTGGTGCGCTCACCGACGTTGACGAAGGGAATATCCTTGGTCAGCACGAAGGGCTCGAGGCCCGACAGCGACATGAAGGAGCGGTGTTCCGCCACCTTGCGCGGCGGATATTTGGCAACGGCTTCGGCAATCGCGCGAATATGCTCTGGCGTTGAGCCACAGCAGCCGCCGACCACGTTGACGAGGCCTTCGCGGGCGAATTCCTCGACCTGTGCGGCCATCATCTCTGGTGTTTCGTCATACTGGCCGAATTCGTTCGGCAGGCCTGCGTTGGGATAGGCGCAGATGAAGGTGTCGGCCACTTCCGACAATTCCTGCAAATGCGGACGCATGGCGCTGGCACCCAGCGCGCAGTTCAGGCCGATGGTGAAGGGGTTAGCGTGGCGAACGGAGTTCCAGAAGGCAGAGGGCGTCTGGCCGGACAGCGTGCGGCCGGACAAATCGGTAATCGTACCCGAGATCATCACCGGCAGATGAATGCCCTTGGCGGCGAAGCGCTCTTCGCAGGCAAAGATCGCAGCCTTGGCGTTCAGCGTATCGAAAATGGTTTCGATGAGAATGAGATCGGCACCGCCATCGATCAGGCCGTCGATCTGCTCGCCATAGGCAATGCGCAGCTCATCGAAGCTGACGGCGCGGTAGCCGGGATTGTTGACATCTGGCGAAATCGAAGCCGTGCGGTTGGTGGGGCCAATGGCACCGGCCACGAACCGACGGCGACCGTCTTCCCGCTCCGCACGCTGGGCGGCACGGCGCACGATGAAGGCACCTTCGCGGTTGAGATCATAGACGGCACCTTCCATCTCGTAATCCGCCTGCGCAATGCGGGTGGAGGAAAACGTGTTGGTTTCCAGAATATCCGCACCTGCCATGGCATAGCGATAATGGATTTCCTCGATGGCATCCGGCTGGGTCAGGATGAGAAGGTCATTGTTGCCCTGCTGGTGACAGGCGCAGCCGATGAAGCGATCGCCCCGGAAATGGTCTTCATTGAAACCAAGCCCCTGGATCTGCGTGCCCATGGCACCATCGAGAACAAGGATGCGCTCCTGCGCCGCCTGACGCAGCGCCTTCAGGATTTCCGCGCCGTCTCTTTTGCCCCCTACGGGACCAAACAGATCTTCCAACATCGGCACACTCCTCATTCTCTTGCTGATTTGCAATATCTCAGTCACATAAAGATATCTTTATGTCAATATATGAAGCATTTTTGGTATTGCCACGCCTTTTACCGCGAGGGTACGAAATTTTCGTTATGGATGACACCGTTACGTCCCAAAGATATAGAAAATATCAAGGCAAACGATACAACGGGCTCAAGACTTACGTGCACCGCCTCCTCCCCTCATTCCTGTGCTTGTCACAGGAATGAGGGGAGGAGGCGGTTACTGTCAGGCACGATTGTAACGCCTACTGCGAATGAAATGAACGAGGAGGAAACGATGACCGAGGCGGAACACGCGAAAACCAACTGGAGCACCCTGCCCTGGCACCGGCAATGGCTGGTCAAGCAGGCCGAAGGTCTGTTCGACTTCTTCCAGTATCGCGCCATCAATCCCAAGGGTGGCTTTTTCGATCTCGACCGGCAGGGTGCGCCTTTGCAGCCGGACAATCCGGTGCGCGGCATTCACATGTCGGCGCGCATGGTGCACTGCTTTTCCATCGGCCATCTGCTGGGCCGCCCCGGTTGCGGCGATGTCATTGATCATGGCATGACATATTTGTGGAACAACCACCGCGACACGGAGCATGGCGGCTACTTCTGGCAGGTGGATGAGAACGGCCCTGTCGATGCAAGCAAGCAGGGTTATGGCCATGCCTTCGTGCTGCTTGCTGCCTCCTCGGCAAAGGCAGTGGGCCATCCGCTGGCCGACCAGATGCTGGCGGATATTACCGAGGTTCTGAACACCAAGTTCTGGGAAGAGAACCACGGCGCCATCAACGAGGAGTTTTACCGCGACTGGTCTCCCATCGAGAAGTATCGCGGCCAGAATTCCAACATGCACCTGACCGAAGCGCTGATGGCAGCCTTCGAGGCAACGGGCGACAAGTCCTATCTGACCAAGGCCGAGCGCATCGCCGATCTCGTCATCCGCCGTGCCGCCGGTGCCCTCGATTTCCGCGTGCCTGAGCATTTCGACGAGAACTGGGTGCTGGACAAGGATTATCGCGGCAACGAAATGTTCCGCCCCTCTGGCTCCACCCCCGGCCACTGGCTGGAATGGGCACGCCTCATCCTCCAGCTCTGGGTGCTGGGAGACCGCAAGCACGAATGGATGCCAACGGCGGCGAAATCGCTGTTTGTGCAATCCATGTCGCTGGGCTGGGACCGCGAAAAGGGTGGCTTCTTCTACACGCTGGGCTGGGACAACGTGCCTGCCAAGCGCGAAAAGCTGTGGTGGCCGATGTGCGAGGCCGCCGGTGCGGCCCACTTCCTCAACGAGCATCTGCCCGCCGACGAATTCTACGAAGACAGCTATCGCCGCATCTGGAGCACCATCGCCACCAGCTTCCTCGACCATCAGAACGGTGGCTGGCATGAGGAACTGACGGAAAATCTAATGCCCGCCAACACCATCTTCCCCGGCAAGGGCGACATCTACCACGCCCTGCAAGCCTGCCTCATCCCGCTGTTTCCGGCGGATGGCAGCCTGACGAAGGTGATTTCGGATAAGGGCGGTCGGTTTTAGCACGCTTGAGATTGATGGGGAGAGCCAGCCTCTCCGCCGTCACCCTCGGGCTTGTCCCGAGGGTCCAACGAACCACAACGTTCAGCGTGATTAGATCCTCGGGACAAGCCCGAGGATGACGAAGTCGTGGTTCAGCCCTGCGTCAAAACCCCAGCGTTTCCTCGAAATCGTCCCAGGACTGGTACATCTCGTAACGGCCAACGCCCTTGATTGGCACATGACCGTAATAGGGCGACAGCTGAAACTCGGCAGCGCTTTCGCTCTTCTTCGCGACCGCGCCGACATAGATCGCGGAAGCCAGTCCGGTGCGATTGGCTCCATGTTCGCAATGGATGAGAATGGGCTTCGGGGCATCCTTCATGATGCGAACAAGTTTCTCGGCCTGATCCTGCGGCAATTCCTTGCTGGAACTCAGCGGAAAATCGATGAGGCTGACGCCATTGGCACTGGCCGCAGATTTCTCGTCTTCGTACCACCCTTTCGGGTTCTCATCGCGCAGATTGATGATGGTCTTGATTCCGTATTGCTCTGCGTATTTCGTCACATCGGCACCACTCGGCTGGGCAGAGCGATAGAGTTCTCCCGGCAGCACCTCATGGAAATTTCCGGTCAACTGGTTGATGCCCATATGCGCACCGACAGATGCGGGGACCGCGACGAAGCAAACGACCGCTATTTTCAGAATACGGGATACAGGAACCAAAACGCAGACCTTCTGGACAACTCTCGAATGCGGCTCCAGATGGCACCGCGCAAGGGCGCATACAACACCCTCGAAGTTGCAGAATGATGACGAGCGGGTGAAAGCCTCCGCGCCAAAGAGGCCAGAGGCGTTGTCAGCCCGCGTCTATAAGCACTTTATTTTTCTGCGCAAAAAGCTCTTCAAAACTTTGTGAGACGCCGCGATAGGTCCTATTCGAACTCTGCCGAGTTGACGGTGACGCGCCATTCCAGCGTTCTGGCATCGACGTTTTCATTGTTGCGCAGCCGGAACGGGCGACACGCCGCATAGGTCTCGTGTGGCTCCAGACGCCTCTCGCTGACCTGATAGGGGTCGAACGACACCGAAGCGCGAAATGCCGGCTGGAAACCTTCCAGCGTATAGGTCAAACGGCGGACGGCAACATCGTTGGTGTTCTGGAAACTGAGGCGGATCGGTGCTGCCGCGTCTGTGCAGGATGGGTCGAAAGACGCCGTCGCGATGATGGCTTCGACCCTTTCTCCCGAGCGAAGCCAGTCGAAGAGCACCCATGAGGCCGTGCATGCCCAGACGATCGCCAGACCGACGACCACGGGCTTCAGGTGCCTTGGAAAGGCAATCAGGAAACACATCAGGATTGCCGTCAAAACAATGCCGACAATCATGCGCGCCGCAGACCTTTCCTATCGCTGAACAGCTTTTTCAACTCGATAACCTCCCCCACGCTGATGTTGCTCTACCCACAGATGCGGCGGGGTGGGCATCATGTCAAGCCGCGCTGGAGTGACCAGCACGTCAGCAGCGGTGGTGGGGGCTGATCCTCCGCATCACGCACCTTTTCGTGATCAGGCGGGACTGCACGTCTCGTCGGCCGCACCGGATCGCAGGCAGGCATCGACAAGCGCGCAGCATACGACCACGGCGACGAGCATCGTCGATCCGCTCAGCGGCAGCATCAGCAGTAGATAGTTTATCGCAAGCTCTGTACCCACAACCAGGGCGATCTGCGTCGCCGCAATCAGCAGCAACAGCGATGACGGAAGCGTAAACCCCTTGCGTGCGAAGATACGGCTGTAGCCAAAAACAAAGAGCGGCGAGAGGATCGTCGTCATGGCCATGAAATAGACCGGTATCACGGAATCATCATAAAAAACCTGTGGCACCAGCACGGCAAGACCGGTGAAAACATAGTTGCCGACAATCGCCGCGAGGATCGGAGGCCACACGACGATGGCGAGTGGAAAGAGAGGGGCCGTTTGCGTTTGGCCGTTGGTATAACGCGTGTAACGCTTGATCACGGCGCAGCAGGCAAAGGTACAAAGCGCAATGCAAAAGACGGTGATGAGCAGGATTTGAAAGAGCTGCTTGTCGGACGCAGCACCGCTGCGAAACACGTCGGCGACCGAAGAAAGGGTCGACGGGAGACCGAGCAGACCGGGCAAAAGCCATAGGATCCACAGGCCGGCGCGAAGGCTCGGCAGCACCACCTGACGCGACAGGAAAAGCATGACCGCCGTTCCACCGACAAGAGCCCCTATGAAGCTGAACGCAACGAGAGCACCCTCTCCCACCAAACGGTCCGTCGCTGAAAAAAACTGTGCGAGGCTGTTGGCCTGCGACACCGCAAACGCAAAGATCAGCACATCCTCAGCCAAGGTAAGAAAACCGCTGCCATCGGCACGCGGGAAGATCAGACGGATGACCTGCCCCAAAGCAAGACCCGCAAGTAACGGACCGGCGCTCAGCGCCAGAACGGAAAACTGAGAGGGCCTCACGCCCTGCCCAATCTGCAGATCGACAAATGCCGGATCGAGCCCTGGCACCGGAATGTTCCAACCTATGATAGCCACCAGCGACACCAGAAGCACCCGCACCAGATTACCGAAACCACCGGGCCGTATACCGGAACCATCGACTGTTACGCTCATCAAAGACCTCCTGACGCGACCACGGATCATAGCGCACGCTCAAGGCGTGTCATCCACTTCGTGGCTACCATGGAAAGAAAAATACGTCTGTCAACTCCAGCGTGTTGTCACCCATAAAGCCGTGCCGTAAACATGTTGACAATGCGAGGGAAAGGCCGAGCCGAGTGAAAAACATATTGTTCGTTTGCAGTCAGAACAAGCTGCGCAGCCCGACCGCCGAACAGGTCTTTTCAGCCTGGCCCAACATCGAGGCCTCTTCTGCCGGGACCAACAATGACGCTGAAAACCCGCTTTCTGCCGAACTGGTCGAATGGGCCGACATCATTTTCGTCATGGAAAAAACGCACCGCACGAAGCTGCAGACCAGATACCGCACCGCGCTCAAAAACAAACGCCTGATCTGCCTCGATATCCCGGACAATTACACGTTTATGGAACCCGCACTCGTTCAACTGCTCGAGAAAAAAGTACCGGGATATCTGTGAGCGGGAAGAAGAGAAGACGGATGGTGGGCCTGGAGAGACTCGAACTCCCAACCAAGCGGTTATGAGCCGCCGGCTCTAACCATTGAGCTACAGGCCCTTCCGAATGCTTGACGCGGGTCGGAATGCGGGGTTGCAATGGTTCAACCCGACGCGGATTTGGCTTTAACGTAATTTTTTGGACGCGACAAGCCGTTGTAACATCGAGATGGGTACTATGCCGTATTAGCTACATAATCTCCTGCGAAACCGCTGTGAGGGACGCTAAAATAAGAGGAAACTTAATGACATCGAAACTAGCACGCTCCGTGGCGCTTTGCGCTTTTACCGCTCTGGTCGCCTTGCCTCTGGCGGTGTCGGCACAGGAAAGCGAGAAGCGCGACGCGGTCATCCGTGTTTCGGGCGAAGGGGATGCGGCCGTAGCGCCGGATATGGCTATCCTGTCTTTCAGTGTCGTCAAGCAGGCCGAAACGGCGGCCGCTGCCTTGAGCGAAAACAGCAAGACCATGAGCGAGGTTCAGGCAGCACTGAAGAAAGCTGGCATTGCCGACAGGGATTTGCAGACGAGCAATTTTTCTGTCCAGCCGGTCTACAAGCAGTTCGAGCCGAAGGACGGCGTCTACGTCCCGCCTGAAATCACCGGCTATCAGGTGACCAACGGCCTTACCGTGCGGGTGCGCGAACTGGCCAAGCTGGGCCAAATTCTCGACAGCTCGGTGAAGCTTGGAATCAACCAGGGCGGCGATATCGCCTTTACCAATGACAAGCCCGAGGCCACGGTGACGGAAGCACGCAAGGCAGCGATCGCAGATGCCATAGCCAAGGCCAAAACCCTGACAGAAGCCGCAGGCGTGAAGCTTGGTCGCGTCATCGAGATCACCGAAAATGCGCCGCGCCCAGTTCCCCTGCCACCCACGATGATGCGTGCGGCTGCGATGGAAAAATCCGATAGCGTGCCGATCGCTGCGGGTGAAAACAGCTATAAGGTCAATGTCAACGTGACCTTTGCGCTGGAGCAGTAATCTTATACGAGGCGCCGGGAGAGGCGCCTCTTTTACCGCTGCCGGAACAAACAAAAGCCCCTCGCCATGAAACCATGACGAGGGGCTTTCTGATGGTGTGGATGTGCGCCGTTAGCGGCGAATGACGGGGCAGCCGCGTACGTTGGCGAAGACCACGCGGTCACGACCATGGCGGTCGAAACCCGCGACGACGACACGGCGCGGCGAGACGTCTACGACACGGGCGCGACGCAGGCCCATGCGGCTGGCCTTTTCTTCGGCCATCCAGGGCGAGCAACGGTCGCGGTCACGACCCGGACGACCCCAGCCATGACCGCCATGGCGATAACCGTCCTGCACATAAATACCGTATTGAACATCAGGGCCGGCAGAGGCTGCGGACGCCGTTGCCGAAACGCCGCCGAGAGCGATGAGGGCCGCAAGGCCAGCTTTTGCGAAAGTGTTGATCATTGTCTTACTCCGTTTCCTCACGTTCGCCGGAATGCCTGACTGCCCGGGCGAATTAGCAAGACGATAATAAGCTTTGAGTGAATGATTCCAGAACCGGGCGTTCAGCCTGTATTCATGCCCGGCAGACCCTTTCAAGGAGACAGGTGCAGGACGATCTGCCGCTCGTGGCGCTGATTTCGGTGCTCGAAAAGATAAATGCCCTGCCATGTGCCGAGCACCATTTTCCCACGCGAAACCGGAATGCCGATGGAGACTTGCGTCAGTGCCGACTTGATATGCGCTGGCATATCGTCCGGCCCTTCCATGGTATGGACGACCCACGCCATGGAAGGATCGCTGGACGGCGGCACCAACCTTGCAAAAAAGGTCTTCAAGTCTTTTTGAACATCCGGATCGGCATTTTCCTGTATCAACAGAGAGCATGAGGTGTGGCGCACAAAGATCGTCAACAACCCGTCTTCCTGTCCGCTGGAGCGGACGAAGGTTTGCACGGCATCGGTAACTTCATAAAGCCCCTGCCCGCGCGTGGAAATTTCGATGGTTTCTTGTGGCACGATAATTTTCACTTTCCATGCTGGAACAAAATGCGCGTCACCGCCGTTCAGTGTCATCACGCGATGTTTTGTGTGGGCTTTCCGCGTTCATTTCGGTGACGTGACTGGCACACTGGGGACAACACCAAGAATGTACGACAATGTTTACGTGCGAAACGACAAGATCGCCAAGCCAGTTCCGATACAGATGCCCAGTATGTTTATTTTAACAGAAAATCATTTATTGAAGAACACGAGCCGTACATCCTCACTATTCGTTTGCTACCGAAAGACCAACATATGACGTCGCAAGTCCAGCAGGTCGATCTTACCAACTGCGACAGAGAACCCATCCATATTCCAGGCAATATACAGCCACATGGCTGTCTTTTTGCATGCGACAGCGCCATGCGCACCGTTTTGCGGCACTCGGTCAACTGTGGAGAGATGCTTGGCATTTCCGGTGAGATTATTGGCCAGCCCATCGAAAACTTTCTGGGTAATACGGTTGTACATGACCTTAGAAACGCGTTGACGGTAACCGCCAACAGTAGCCGCCCCGCCATGCTGCCGAAAGTGACGCTGCCGAGCGGTGCGACATTCGATATCGCCATTCACCGCTACAAGTCGGTCTCGATCATTGAACTGGAACCGGCAAGCGACGAGGCCCAGCCCCTGCACACCGCGCAGCTGATGATCGACCGCATCCGCGAGGCGGACAATGTCGACAGTCTGATTTCCCGCACCACACGCCTCGTAAAGGCGATGCTGGGCTATGATCGTGTCATGGTCTACCGCTTCGAGCAGGATGGTGCAGGCAAGGTTATCTCGGAAGCCAAGCAGCCTGCGCTGGAAAGCTTTCTGGGGCAGTATTTTCCTGCAAGTGACATTCCGCAACAGGCGCGTGTTCTCTACCTTAAAAATACCCTGCGCATCATTTCGGACTCGAATGGCGCGCGCGTCGCCATCGAACCGGAGCTGGACCCATCCGGCGAACCGCTGGATCTGTCGTTTGCGCATTTGCGAAGTGTTTCGCCCATCCATTGCGAGTATCTGCGCAATATGGGCGTATCGGCGTCCATGTCGATCTCCATCATCAACGATGGAGAGCTATGGGGTCTGATCGCCTGCCACCATTATTCGCCACGCGTTCTTCCCATGGCCATGCGGATCGCTGCGGAAATGTTCGGCGAGTTTTTCTCCCTGCATCTCCAGGCGCTCAAACAGAAGAAAAAGCTGGCCACGGCGCATGATGCCCATGCATCTCTCGACAAATTCCTCCGTCTTGCAGCCCACCACAACAATATCGAGGAACTGCTGGTCGAGAACCTGCCGGACTTCAGCCGACTGCTGCCATGCGACGGTGTCGCTGTGTGGATGAACGATCGCTGGTCGAGCGTGGGCTACGCACCACCGGAAAGCGCGGCACCGCTGCTCGGGCGGTTGGTCAATTCCGTTTCGGAAGGCCGCGTGTGGGCTACACATTCTCTGATAAACCACCTTCCCGAGGCCGAATTTATGTCCGACGACATAGCGGGCGTGCTGGCGGTGCCTTTGTCGCAGGTGAAGAACGACTATCTTCTGTTTTTCCGTCGAGAACTGGTCCAGACGCTGAACTGGGGTGGCAATCCCGACAAATCCTACGAAACAGGTCCGCTTGGCGACCGACTGACCCCTCGCAAAAGCTTTGCGCTGTGGAAAGAGACCGTCCACAAACAGGCGCAACCCTGGACCGACGAAGACAGACAGATTGCCGAGGCCGCCCGTGTGGCGCTGGTGGAGGTCGCCTTTCGCCACAGCGAATTGATGGCCGGTGAACGCGCGCAGGCCGAAGTGCGCCAGCGCATGTTGAACGAAGAGCTGAACCACCGCGTCAAGAACGTTCTGGCCATCATCAAGTCACTGGTGGGCAACCCGACACAGGAAGGCCGCACGCTTCAGGAATATGTGTCGGCGCTGAAAGGCCGCATTCAGGCCCTGTCCTTTGCCCATGACCAGGTGGTGCGCGGCGAAGGGGGCGGCATGCTGCGCGATCTGCTGGACGCCGAACTGTCGCCACACCGTTCGCCTGACAGCGAGATCGTGGCCCATGGGCCGGGCGTCCTTCTCGACTCCCGCGCATTTTCCGTCATGGCGCTGGTGCTTCACGAACTGGCGACGAATGCTGCGAAATACGGCGCGTTGGCGCAGGCAGGCGGCAAGCTGACCATTCTCTGGGAGCTGAACGACGTCGGCGACTGCGTCATCTCCTGGAAGGAAGCCGTGCCCGGCACGGTTACGGCCCCGACCAGAACCGGTTTCGGCTCTGCCCTGATCAGCCGTAGCGTACCGTACGATCTCGGCGGCAAGAGCAAGGTCACCTACCAGAGCCACGGCATCGAAGCCGAAATTCTTTTGCCTGCGCGCCATGTCAGCGCAGACGCCTCCCCCGCGACCCACGACCTCGCGCTGGATGCTCCCATCGAACTCCTACCTTTTTCCGCGGAGGAACCATTGCGGGTATTTCTTGTCGAAGATCAGATGCTGATCGCCATGGATGTCGAATATATGCTGGAAGGCCGAGGCATCACCAACATCGAAACCGCCACGTCATCGGCCATGGCCCTTGAGAAATTGAAAGGGTTGACGCCGGATGTCGCGATCCTCGACATCAATCTGGGGTCGGACACGTCGATACCGGTGGCGTACGAGCTTCTGCGCAGAAACATTCCGTTCATGTTCGCCACCGGCTATGCCGACGGCATCATGATCCCTGCCGAGTTTTCTGAGGT
The DNA here is from genome assembly GCF_001422245.1 of Rhizobium sp. Leaf262. Taxonomy (GTDB): domain Bacteria; phylum Pseudomonadota; class Alphaproteobacteria; order Rhizobiales; family Rhizobiaceae; genus Agrobacterium. Next base: position 184,902 of record NZ_LMMM01000002.1, on the reverse strand, counting down.
GCCTGTCATCCGCAAACCCTATGACGAGGATGCGCTGATGAACTCCATCGGCAAGCTCGTTGGCCGCCAGGTTGCGGCCTAGCATAATTCATTGCAGGCAGTGGCTGTGCACCTCACTGGCTGCGCAGCCCCAGTCTTCGGACCTCGTCCGTCGATAGTTCCGGTTTGATATCGAAACGGAAGTCCGTGACAATGTATCTGTCGACATTCACCTCGCACCGATAATCGAGCGGAAACCACTGCGGCCCGATGTTGAAGGCGCCTTTCGCCGTCAGCACGTTGTTTGCGATATCGCGCTTCAGAAACTGCAGGCCTTCCAGTGGCTGCCCGTTTCGCGCCGCCTTGATCTGCGCCACGACCTCGGCAAAGCACAATTGCATCACCCGTTCTGTCGGCGACAGATTGCCGAAAATCTGCCGCATCATCGGGCCGGGGCGCTTTGCTGCGGCAATGATCTTTTTCGCTGGCTTGAGCGTAGGGTCGCCGTCGCCATCCACCAACGTGGTTGCGGGCTGCTGAGGGGCCGGTTTCGTTTCCGGCTTGGGAAGCGGCACAGCCACATTTGCAAGATCAGCCGGGTCGGCAGGGCTTTCCGCAGCGGCGATCTCACCCTGCGGTGCCGTTGGCGTCGCGGCCGGTGGTGGCGGAACGGCCTCCTCATCGGCGGGTTGCGGAGACGGCGCAGTAGCGGCCTGCTGCTCCTCGGCTGGCTGTTCTGGCTTCGGCTGGTCCTTGCCAGCAGCCTCCTGCTCTGCGGGGTCGTCACGCTCGTCCATCTGTGTAGACTCGGGGCGTATGGGGACAGAGGACATCATCGAAGGCAACGGTGGCGCAGGCTGCGTCGGCTCTTCGGGTTTTGCCTCGGGCGGTGGCGGCGGCTCCTCGGCCTTTTTCTCCTCCGCCTTTTCAGGAGCGGGCGGCTCTTCTTTAGGCGGCTCTTCCTTGGGCGGTTCGACCAGCTCTACATTGACGCTCTCGGGCTCGGCGGGCGCTTCGACACTGCCCGGCCACTGGAGGTAAAAAATCGCGACGACCAGAACATGCAGCAGCACGGAGAGTGGGATCGGCCACCTCTCCTGCCACCAGTTCTTTTTCGCGCCCTTTTCCATATACCGGCCGTCTGTTGTTCCGCATCAGAGATGGTGCCTGCGAACCGCTGCATCATCCAAAAAACAAAAACCCGGCCAGAGACCTGACCGGGTTTGGTATCTTGCCTCAGCCAGACATCAGCTGTCGAGGAACGAGCGCAGCTTGCGCGAACGGCTCGGATGCTTGAGCTTGCGCAGCGCCTTGGCTTCGATCTGACGAATACGCTCGCGGGTCACCGAGAACTGCTGTCCGACTTCTTCCAGCGTGTGGTCCGTGTTCATGCCGATACCGAAGCGCATGCGCAGAACGCGTTCTTCGCGTGGCGTGAGCGAGGCCAGAACGCGGGTCGTCGTTTCGCGCAGGTTGGCCTGAATGGCCGCATCGATCGGCAGAAGCGCATTCTTGTCTTCGATGAAGTCGCCCAGATGCGAATCCTCTTCGTCACCCACGGGGGTTTCGAGCGAGATCGGCTCCTTGGCGATTTTCAGAACCTTGCGGACCTTTTCCAGCGGCATGGCCAGCTTTTCAGCCAGTTCTTCCGGCGTCGGTTCGCGACCGATTTCATGCAGCATCTGGCGCGATGTACGAACGATCTTGTTGATCGTTTCGATCATGTGCACCGGAATACGGATGGTACGGGCCTGGTCGGCAATCGAACGGGTGATGGCCTGACGGATCCACCATGTCGCATAGGTCGAAAACTTGTAACCGCGACGATATTCGAACTTATCGACCGCCTTCATCAGGCCGATATTGCCTTCCTGAATGAGATCGAGGAACTGCAGACCGCGGTTCGTGTACTTCTTCGCAATCGAGATAACCAGACGCAGGTTGGCCTCGACCATTTCCTTCTTGGCGATGCGCGCTTCGCGCTCGCCCTTCTGGACCATGGATACGATACGGCGGAATTCGGCGATGGAAATGCCGGTTTCCTGGGCCAGATTCTGGATTTCCAGACGGATATCGCGGATCGTGTTGTTTTCTTCGCGTGCGAATTCCTTCCAGCCCTTGGCGGCCAGATTGGCAATCGACTTCATCCAGTTCGGATCGAGTTCCGCACCGTGATACTGCTCAAGGAAGCCGTCACGCTTGACGCCGTAGGATTCGGCAAGGCGCAACAGACGGCCTTCGTTCTGCATCAGACGCTTGGAAATGTCGTAGAGCTGCTCGACGAGGCTGTCGACGCGGTTCTGGTTCAGCGACAGCGACTTCACGGCTGTGATCAGCTGATCCTTCAGTTCCTTGTAGCGGCGCTCCTGCCCCGTGGACAGCGTGCCGGTGCAGGCAAGGCGAGCCTCGACCTGCTGGTCCTGAAGCTTGCGCAGCTTCTTGTAGGTGTCGGCAATCGTATCGAGCGTTTCCATGACCTGCGGGCGCAGTTCGGCTTCCATCGCAGCAAGCGAAAGGTTGGACTCGTCATCGTCCTCCTCTTCCTCTTCGTGCGGAAGGCCTTCGCCGCCGACATTCGTCACATCATCGTCGCCACCGGGATTGCGCAGACGGCGGACTTTTTCTTTCTCTTCGGCAGCCTTGCGGTCCGCTTCGATCTTCTCAGGGCTCTGGAACTGCGGCGCAGCCTTGGCTTCCGGGCCGGAATAGGTGGTTTCGAGATCGATGATCTCGCGCAGCAGCGTCGTGCCTTCGTTGAGTTCGTCGCGCCAGATGATCAGCGCCTGGAACGTCAACGGGCTTTCGCACAGGCCGGAGATCATCGTCTCGCGCCCAGCCTCGATGCGCTTGGCAATCGCAATTTCGCCTTCACGCGACAGAAGCTCGACCGAGCCCATTTCGCGCAGATACATGCGCACCGGATCGTCGGTACGGTCTGTGGGCTCTTTCTTCTTGGCGGCAGCAAGGGCGGTGCCGGCGGAAGGCGCAAGTTCGCCACCTTCGGACTCTTCAGCCTCGCCGTCACTGTCATCCGATTCCGTGGTCGCCTCTTCCGCGTCCTCGTCCTCGATGACGTTGATGCCCATTTCACTGAGCATCGCCATGATGTCTTCGATGCGATCAGGATCGACCTGATCGGATGGCAGAACCTCGTTCAGCTCATCCATGGTGACGTAGCCGCGCTTCTTGGCGGCCTTGATCATTTTCTTGACCGCGTCATCCGAAAGATCGAGAAGCGGCCCATCCGTCGCAGCATCGCGTTCGTTTTCAGCTTCTTCGTTTTCTTTGACTTTGGTTGCCATCTATCTCGTCGCTTTCCTTGACGCTAATCCGCTTCGCCGCACGACCGTTCGCCTGTTCAGAGGCATCCGGCTGTGGCCGCGAATCACTGTCAAACACCTAACGGAATGATCTTTAATTGCCGATTAACCACGGCTACCACCGGCGGAATATCAAGACAGTGCATTCGGAAATGCTTTTTCACGCAGTTTCGATCCGCCAAGGCCCATTCCACCTTACTTTTCCTGGAATGGTGATTCCCGCTATTTCCCGTCACGTCAAGCCTTTATGGCCAGAGCTAGGGCTAAAAACCAAAAAAGCCGTCATCGCGGCGACATTTTGCGGGCCTTCACCAACTTATCCCCTATTTAGGACGATCTGCACAAAAGACAAGCCTCCAACGCCATCAAAGAGCTATCCGTGGCTGTAAGCCGGCCCCTTGACCCGGCCAGACATGACACCGAAACCATCGATAATCGCCTCCTGATTTTCCATTCGTCCGATTTCCAGCTGCACCTCGGCGAGCGCGCGCATGAGCTGCACCATACGCTCACCGTCACCCGCTTCCGTTGCTTCCGCAATCTCGCGCTCCAGATCGATCTTCTGCCAGCGCAGCGCCTTCGTGCGTTTGTGCAGCGAGAGCGCCTGTGTGTATCCTTCGCGTGCATCTTCCGGTGCCGCCTGCTCCGTCGCCGTCCAGAGGCGGGCATTGCGCACCTGCTGGTTCATCGCCTTTAGCAGCGCATCGAAACCTTGCACCTCAAGCCGCGCAACAAGCCCTTCACGGGACAGCTCGGCGCCGTTTTCCGCCGCATAGGTCAGAACCTGCGACCAGAGCCGTTGCAGATCACGGTTCTCATAATCAATGGCGGCGATCTCGTCATATTCTTCCAGCAACAGCTGCGGATGGTTGACGATGGTCAGCGCCAACACGCTTTCGCGCAGGGCGGGGGCACCGAGATAGCCTTTGACGAGGCCGGACTGGCTGAGCCGGTCTGAAATACTGCCCGAACCGGTGGTCGTTCCACGCGGCGGCGTTCTCTGGCCAGTGCGGTTGTTGTTGCCATCGCTGCGCCTGAAGTTTCCATTTTGCCCGCTGCCGCGCTGAAACTGCGGCTGGAAGAACGCATTCAACCGATCGCGCACATCCTGCTGGTAAAAGCGGCGCACGCTTTCATCGCCGATAACGGACACGATCTGCCGCAGGCGGTTTTCCAACTCCGCACGCTTTTCGGGCGTGTCGAAGGTGACAGCCGCCGTCTCACGGCTCCAGATCATCGCGGCCAGCGGCTTGGCTTCTGCCAGTACCCGGTCGAACGGCGCCCTGCCCTCATGACGCACCAGATCATCAGGGTCTTTACCATCAGGCAGCAGCGCAAAGCTGACGGAACGGCCCGGCTTTATATGCGGCAGCGCCAAATCGGCCGCACGGCTGGCTGCGCGAATGCCCGCGCCATCTCCATCAAAGCACAGCACGGGCTGCGTCGACATTTTCCACAACAGATCGAGCTGGTTTTCCGTCAGCGCCGTTCCCAGCGGTGCCACAGCGTTTTCGACACCGGCCTGATAGAGCGCGATGACATCCATATAGCCTTCGACGGCAATCACAGTGCCTGACGATTGCGTGGCCCTACGCGCGCGGGCGAAATTGTAGAGCACGTTGCCCTTGTGGAAGAGCTCCGTCTCATTGGAATTCAGATATTTGGCCAGCGCATCCGCCGCCATGGCACGTCCACCGAAGGCAATCACCTTTTCCCGCGATGACAGGATAGGGAACATGATGCGATCGCGAAAACGGTCGTAAGAGACAGGCACATTCTCATGCACCACCAGACCGCAGGCCTCCATTTGCTCCTTGGCGATGCCCTTGGAGGCCAGATGCTCCTTCAGCGCGTTGCGGCTATCGGGCGCAAAACCCAGCCGGAACGTTTCGATGGTGCGGCCCGTCAGGCCACGGTCACGCAAATAGGCGCGCGCCCGCGCACCCGCTGCCGTCTGCAACTGATCCTGAAAGAACAGCGTCGCCATTTCCATGACGTCCTGAAGCGACGCCCGCTCCCGCTCGCGCCGCTCCGCCTGCACATCCGGCTGCGGCATGGACACGCCGGCCATATCGGCGATCTGCTGCACGGCCTCGGGAAAACCCATGCCATCGAGATCGGTCAGAAAACGGAAATGGTCGCCCGAGACACCGCAGCCGAAACAATGGTAACGGCCCTTGCGGTCCTCGCAATGGAAGCTGGGGCTCTTCTCGCCATGGAAGGGGCAGCATGCCCAGTAGTCACCCTTGGACGCGTTACTCTTCTTCCTGTCCCACGTCACACGTCTGCCGATAACATCTGAGATGTTCACTCGGTCACGTATCTCGTCGAGAAATGAGTTTGAAAAGCGCATCTTTACCTGGGATCACTGCCTGTTTTCGGCCAGTCTTTTATATAAGCGCAGCAGGCCGGGATTACCAAGGGCAGAAACGGATGATGCCCGTTATTCACAGACCTTGACAAAAGTGTATATACAAATGAATATACATGAAAGCGCAGGACGTGCTGACGAACAGTGTTTTTAGGAACGCCCTATGCTTGTCTCTAAAGAATTTGCCTCGTTCGAATGGGACGAGAACAAACGCAAAGCGAATTTGGTCAAGCACGATATCGATTTCGAAGATGCCTTGGAAGCGCTTAGCGAACCGCATATCGAGCTATTATCCAACAGAAACGGAGAAGTCCGCATCTGCGCTATTTGTCCCTTGGGTCGTCGCCTCATAACTGTCGTTTACACGATGCGCGGCGATATATGTCGGATAATTTCAGCGCGCGCGGCGAGGAAAAATGAGCACAAACTCTACCACGCGAATGACATTGGATGAGCTTCGGGCCAAGCGCGCGCGTGGCGAGAAAAGCGCGACCGACTGGGCGCGCGTCGATGCCTTGACCGACGCGGACATCGAGCGTGCGATGCGTGACGACCCCGATTGGGCGGAGTGGATCGATGTCGATTGGTCGAAGGCAGAGGTCGTCGTTCCCACCACCAAGAAATCCATCTCGATCCGGCTGGATGAGGACGTCATCGATTTCTTTAAAGCCACAGGCAAGGGATACCAGACCCGTATGAACGCGATCTTGCGACACTATGTGCGCGAGCAGCAAAGCAACAAGAGCTGAGCGGGTTTCGACCTCGATCCGAACATGCGGCGCACGCGCCAAATTGGCAAATTTGCGGCGGAAAATCCTCTGGCGACATTACGTTTTTGTAATTTGATGGAAAGCGAAACTCGTCCTAATCTGCAACCATCGGCATGATGCCGAGCGTATGTGTGATGCTGGATGGTTCGGGCCTATCCCCCAAGAAAGCCGAACAGGCGCTTTCCCCCAAAGCGCATCTCCACGCATGAAAAAGGCAGGGCATCCACATATGCCCTGCCTTTCCTTTTTCAGACGGTTTCGTCTTACTTGAGCAAGTCCTTGATCAGTGCCGACGCCTTGCCGAAATCGATCTGGCCGGGATAGCGCTCTTTCAGAACGGCCATCACCTTGCCCATATCGCGCAGGCCGGATGCTTCGGTTTCGGCGATGACGCCTTCAAGAATGGCACGAACCTTCTCCTGCGGAATCTCCTCCGGCATGAAGCCCTTGATGATGGCGATTTCCTCGCGCTCATGCTCAGCCAGTTCGGCGCGGCCAGCCTGATCGTAAATACCGGCGGACTCTTCGCGTTGCTTGATCATCTTGGCCAGAATCTGCAGAATTTCCTCATCCGACACCGGGTCCTTGCCAACGCCGCGATTGGCGATATCGCGGTCCTTGACCGCCGCCTGCACAAGGCGGATGGTGGAAAGACGGCGCGGTTCGCGGGCTTTCATGGCCTCTTTCAGAGCGTCGGCAAAGGTATCGCGGATCATGTCTGTCTCCTTTGGAAAGCCATATCGACCGGCATGTTCCGGTCAGGCATTTCCCTGATTATTTTGGCGGTGGCATAAACCAGCAACCGGGTATCGGCAAATCATTTGCTTAAGCTGTTGATTTGCCAGCTTTTAAATTCCGGTTAATTATCGGGCGTGTGGTTGACCCTGCGTGCCCCTTTCGTTATTTTCCGGCACCTGCACAGGATTTTAACGAAGGTTACGACGCGAAGGCTTTCGCGCGCCCTTATTCGCGAAAAAAGATGGCCGCTTTGCCCCTGCCTTTCAAGAGGCGGGCCGAAGTAGCAGAAACGGGAAACGAGATGACCGAGACAGCACCCTGGACCACCCGCAAACCCACCGCCATGCTCGTTCTGGCAGATGGCACCGTGATCGAGGGAACCGGCATCGGCGCAACCGGCAAGGTTCAGGCGGAAGTCTGCTTCAACACGGCGCTGACAGGTTATCAGGAAATCCTGACCGACCCATCCTATCTGGGCCAGATCGTCACCTTCACCTTCCCGCACATCGGCAACATCGGCGCCAACGACGAAGACATCGAAGATCTGACACCTGCCGCACGGCGCGGCGCGGTCGGCGTGATCTTCAAGGCCGACATTACCGAACCATCCAACTTCCGCGCTGCCAAGCATCTGGATGCGTGGCTGAAAGCCCGCGGCATTATCGGCCTTTGCGGTGTCGATACGCGCGCTCTGACGGCCTGGATCCGTGAGAATGGCGCACCGAACGCCGTCATCGCCCATGATCCGAACGGCGTGTTCGACATCGAGGCGCTGAAGGCCGAAGCCAAGGCATGGAGCGGTCTCGAAGGTCTCGACCTCGCCATCGAAGCGACATCCGGCCAGTCTTCGGTCTGGAACGAGACGCCCTGGGTCTGGAACGAAGGTTTCGGCACGCTGGGCGAGGCCGATGCCAAGTACCATGTCGTCTGCGTCGATTACGGCGTGAAGCGCAACATTCTGCGCCTCTTTGCCGGTCTGGATTGCAAGGTCACGATCGTGCCTGCCCAGACGTCGGCCGAGGATATCATGGCGCTGAAGCCCGATGGCGTGTTCCTCTCCAACGGCCCGGGCGACCCGGCTGCAACAGGCACATATGCCGTGCCTGTCATCCAGAACCTGATCAAGACGGACCTGCCTGTGTTCGGCATCTGCCTTGGCCACCAGATGCTCGGTCTCGCCGTCGGTGCGAAAACAGAAAAGATGCATCAGGGCCACCACGGCGCAAACCACCCCGTCAAGGACTTCACCACCGGCAAGGTGGAAATCGTGTCCATGAACCACGGCTTTGCGGTTGATGCGAAGTCTCTGCCGGAAGGTGTTGAAGAGACACATACATCTCTGTTCGACGGTACAAATTGCGGTCTGCGCATCACCGGCAAGCCGGTCTTCTCGGTCCAGCACCACCCGGAAGCATCCCCCGGCCCGCAGGACAGCCACTATCTGTTCCGCCGCTTCGTCAACCTGCTGCGTGAGAAGAAGGGCGAACCGGCTCTCGCAGAGCGCTGATAAGACTCTCGAAATTGCGAATAACGATATGGCGGCCCGCTCTTAGCGGGCCGTTTTCATTTCGCGCTTTACCATCAGGTAAAAGCGTGTGGTCAGCAGAACGGCAGCGGTCGACAGGCCGACCACGAAGCCGAACCAGACACCGGGTCCGCCAAAACCGAGCGGAAAAGCTGCGATCCAGGCAAGCGCCAGACCGATGGGCCAATAGGAAATCAGCGCAAGGATCATCGGCACGCGTGCATCTTTCAGACCGCGCAGAAGACCGGCAGCCACCGCCTGCATGCCATCCACCAGCTGAAACACACCGGCGATGATGACCAGCGTTCCTGCATAGGCCAGAACTTCCGTCGCACCCGGAAGCGTCGGATCGAGGAACCAGCTTGCGAGATATTCAGGCACGAGAGCGAACAAAAGGCCACCGCAGGCGGCGATAGCGCAGGCAACGCCATATACGGTAATCGCTGCGCGCACGAGATTGGGATAATCCTTCTGCCCATGCGCCACGCCGATCCGCACGGTTGCAGCCTGCGCCAGCCCAAGCGGGATCATAAAGGCAATCGATGCCAATTGCAGCGCAATGCCGTGTGCCGCAAGCTCAAGCGTTCCGATCTGGCCCATGAGAATGGATGCGGCGGAGAATAGGGTTACTTCGGCCAGAATAGTGACGCTGATGGGCAGACCAAGGCGGATGACCTCCCACAGCGCATGAAAATCCGGCCGCCAGAAGCGCACGAAGAGTTCGTAGCGCCGCGTCTCATCCCGTGTCTGGATATAGATGACGATGAAAGCGAGACTGAAGGTGTTGACGATAACAGCCGCATAGGCAGCGCCGATCATGCCGAAAGCGGGAAAGCCGAAATGGCCGAGAACCAGCGCATAGGCCAGGAAACCATTGAGCAGCAGCATGGAAATGGTAGCGTAAAGGATGATGCCCGCCCGCCCGATGGCACTGACGAGGCCGCGCATGACGTAAAACAGAAGTGCTGGCAGCAGGCCGAATTGCGCGACGGCCAGATATTGGCCGGTCTGCGCGGACACTGCCGGATTTTGCCCGAGCGCCAGCAGGATTTTCTCGGCGCTGAGGAACAGCGGCACCGTCAGCAGCCAGTAGACTATGGCCACCCACATGCCCATGCGCAAGGCGCGACGCGCAGAGGTCGCATCCCCCTGCCCATAGGCATTGGCGACCATGGGAACGACGGCGACGGAAAAGCCCGAGCCGAAAATGAAGACGACGAAATAGAACTGTCCGGCCAGCACCATGGCGGCCAGCTTTTCAGCGCCCAGCTGTCCGACAATAATCATATCGGTGGTGTGAATGCCCAATTGCGCAAGCTGCGCGCCGATCAGCGGAATACCCAGCGCGAGCGTCGCGCGCAGATGCGCGCCCCAGGAATGGACACCCACAGGAGTTTTCTCAACCGCGACCGACGAAGACATGACATCACCTCAAAAAAGCAAAAGCCGCTTCCCTGCAAATGAGGAGAGCGGCGCGCGACCTGAATAGGATATTTGGAGGAACTGCGCAACAATTTGGGCAAACGCACAAATTCTAGTCGACAAAAAATATAGAACCGGAAAACAACGGCTTAGCCTGAGACCGGAAACCGGTTCCTGAGAACCTTAAACTTTCTTTACCGTTGATGGGTAAGAGTTGCCGGGTAGAGACGTCAATATTTCCGGGTGCATGAAGCACGCTGCAAAAGCCTAAGGCATGTTTCCTTCAAGCCCGGTGCGACCGGGCCCTCCCGAGGTCCAGGAATTGTCCAAAAAATCCAATTTGATGACGCGCATCGTCGTGGCGGCATCCTGTGTTGTTGTGGTCGCCTTTGCAGGATTTTCGATTTACATCGATGGCCTCCAGCGCAACGCGGCCAATGATTTCGTTGAAGACAAGATCAACGCCGCTGGCAAACAGTCGGCACAGAGCATCGCCAACTGGCTGAACGGCCGCGTGATGATGACCGAAATGGTCGGCGCAGCGATGGTACCGGCGACGACGCAGGACAAGCTGGAACTGGCCCTACACAATGATGTGCTGGCCCGCGAGTTCAAATCCACCTATTTCGGCGAGGAAACAGGCACCTTCAACAACTTCCCGTCCGCCAAGATGCGCGAGGGTTACGACCCGCGCCAGCGTCCGTGGTATCAGGCCGCCGTCAAAGCCAACTCGACCATTTTGACCGAACCATACATCGCTGCCAGCACCGGCAAGCAAGTCATCAGTGTCGCCCTGCCCGTCAAACGCGATGGCAAACTCGTCGGCGTCGTCGCAAGCGACTTCATGGTCGGCGCGCTCGTATCCATGATCGGATCCGTCGATGCCGGCAAGGATGGCTATGCGTTCCTGATCAACAAGGATGGCAAAATCCTGATGCATCCCGATGAAGGGATGATCGACAAGACATTGAGCGATCTGTTCCCGACCGCGACACCGAAGATTTCGCAGGCGATTTCGGAAACCCAGATCAACGGCGTGGACAAGATCACCAGCTTCATTCCCGTACCCGGTCTTCCCGGCGTCGAATGGTCCGTGGGCCTCATCGTCGACAAAGGCACGGCCTTTGCCTCCATTTCGCAGTTCCGTATTGCCGCCGTCGTCGCCACCATTCTGGCCGTTGCCGGCATGATCGCCTTCCTCGTGCTCCTCGTGAACAGCCTCATCGTCAAGCCGGTAACGCAGATGACATCGGCGATGGATCAGCTTGCCGCAGGCAATCTGGACGCCGCCATTCCCGGACAGGAACGCAAGGACCAGATCGGCTCGATGGCAGCAGCCGTTGCCGTGTTCCGCACCAATGCGCTGGAGCGTCGTCGCCTTGAAGGCGATGCCGAGCAGACACGCACCCTGTCCGAACGGGAGCGCAGCGAGCGCGAACAGACGGCTGCGAAAAATGCCGCAGACATCCAGTTCGCCGTCACCGCACTGGCGGAGGGGCTTGCCCATCTGTCCGACGGTCACATGGATTACCGCATCAACACGCCTTTCGTGGCGCATATCGACCGCCTGCGCGAGGACTTCAACAGCTCGATCGGCAAGCTCAACGCCGCGCTCGTCACCGTTGGCCAGAACGCCCGCGCCATCGATGCCGGTGCCAGTGAGATTCGCCAGTCCGCCGACGATCTTGCCAAGCGCACCGAACAGCAGGCAGCGTCGGTCGAAGAGACCGCAGCGGCACTGGAAGAAATCACCACGACGGTCAAGGACTCGGCAAAGCGCGCCGAAGAAGTCGGTCGTCTGGTGGAGCGCGCCCGCACCAATGCCGAGCAGTCCGGCGTGGTTGTCGGCGATGCGGTGAAGGCCATGGAAGGCATCGAGCAGTCGTCTTCCGGCATTTCCAAGATCATCGGCGTCATCGACGAAATCGCATTCCAGACCAACCTTCTGGCGCTCAACGCCGGTGTGGAAGCGGCCCGTGCCGGTGAAGCAGGCAAGGGCTTTGCAGTCGTGGCACAGGAAGTGCGCGAACTTGCACAGCGTTCCGCCAACGCCGCCAAGGAGATCAAGACCCTCATCAGCGCGTCGACGACACAGGTCGAAGCGGGCGTTTCGCTGGTCGGCAATGCCGGCAAGGCGCTGGAAACCATCGTGGCGGAAGTGCAGGAGATCAACCAGCACATCAATGCCATCGTTCTGTCGTCGCGTGAACAGTCCACCGGCTTGCAGGAAATCAACACGGCGATCAACACCATCGATCAGGGCACCCAGCAGAATGCCGCCATGGTCGAGGAACAGACCGCCGCCAGCCACGGCCTTGCGTCGGAAGCAGCTGCACTGAACGAACTCCTGGCGCAGTTCAAGCTGGCCAATGAACAGGCGCAACGCTATAGCCGCGCTGCCTGATCTGGCGACATTATGAAAAGCCCAGAGGCGTGACCGGGATAACGGTCACGCCTTTTTTGTTTGGAGGCGTGCGTGGCGGTTATGGCCTGGCGACAGCACCACACCCACTATCGTCATCCTTGGGCTTGTCCCAAGGATGACGGCGGCGAGTTTGCGGCCCTCAAAGCCATCTTGTAGACACGATCAAAAGCCGACACCTTACCGGGAAGCAATTGTGAGTCGGATGGAGAACGTCATGCTTTGGGAAATCGTTTGGCGTGGGACGGTGATGGGCATTGGCGGCACCGTGTTCATGGATATCTGGGCGATCATCCTGCACCGCCTTTTCCGGCAGCCCGCGCCAAACTGGGGGCCGGTCGGGCGCTGGTTCTGGCATCTGCCCAAGGGAAAGGTCTTCCACGACAGCATCGCGACCGCCAGCCCTTACGAACATGAGGTGGCACTCGGCTGGATCTCGCACTATGCCGTGGGCATTCTCTATGGGATCATTCTGGCGATGATCGTACCGCAAGGCTGGTTTGCCGCGCCGTCGTTCATTCTGCCCTGGATCGTCGGCATTGTCACGGTCGGCGCAGGCTGGTTCCTGCTCCAACCCGGTCTCGGCATCGGATGGGCTGCATCCAGAACGCCAAACCCGACAAAGGTGCGGGTGCTCAATCTTGTTGCGCACACGATATTTGCGTTGGGGATGTTCGTGGCGGCGCTGGTCATTCGTTAAGAACTGTCACGCCGAGCACCTCCGACGATCACTCAAGCAAGGGGAGAGGCCATCTCCCCTCACTGCGTTCGGACTGCCTCAAATGTCCGCAGAAAACGTATCGCAATCTTCGATACGACCGCTCTCGAAGCCGCGGCGGAACCATTCGGCGCGTTGTGCCGAGGTGCCGTGGTTGAAGCTGTCAGGCACGACGTAGCCCTGCGTCTGCTTCTGGAGCGTGTCGTCGCCGATCTGGTGCGCCGCATTCAGCGCTTCTTCCAGATCACCCGCTTCCAGTATGCCCTTCTGCTGTGTGGACTTGCCCCAGATGCCGGCATAACAATCCGCCTGCAACTCGACGCGAACCGACATCTTGTTGGCATCCGTCTCGCTCATGCCCTGACGCTGACGGTTGAACTCCGGCAGGACGCCGGTGAGATTCTGAATGTGATGACCCACTTCATGCGCGATCACGTATGCCTGGGCGAAATCGCCCGATGCGCCGAAGCGTTGATCGAGTTCGCGGAAGAAGTTGGTATCCAGATAGACCTTGCGATCCTGCGGGCAATAAAACGGCCCGCTGGCCGAAGAGGCTGTGCCGCATCCCGACCGAACCTGACCGGCAAAGAGGACCAGCGTCGGCTTTTCGTAGGTTTCATTGGAAGCGGCGAAAATCTTGCCCCAGGTATCTTCCGTTTCGGCAAGCACGGTGCGGACGAAAGCTGTGGTCTCGTCGCTCGATTGGCCCTGAGGACGCGTGCCTGTGGTCTGCTGGGACCCGCCATCCATGGACACGTCGCCGCCTGACAGAAGTGTTAGGGGGTTGATGCCCAGCGCCCAGCTGATCAGCAGGATAACGACGAGGCCGCCAATACCGATGCCGCCGCCACGACCGCCACCGGTGGGCAGGCGAAAGCCGCCGCCACCGCCGCCCGCTGACATGCCACGTCTGTCTTCAATATTGTCGGATTGTCGCCGTCCACGCCACTGCATGCCATTCTCCCCATAAATGCGATGCTATAACGCAAACGAGAGCAGTCCGTTCCGCCTCATCAACTTTGCGAGAACACATAGGCGCCGCCTTTTTCAAGCGCGCGCTGATAGGCAGGTCTCGCGCGAATGGTTTCGAGGAAGCGGCGAATGGCCGGCCGATCCGCTGCACCTGCCGCGCGGCTCATCGCCGCCTCGACCGGAAAGCTCATGGCGATATCTGCGCCCGTCAACTCAGGTCCGGCAAAAAGCCCGTCCCTGGCAAGTTCGGCCTCCCAATAGGCTGAATGGTCTTTCAGTTGCGGATCAACCAGCTTGCCCAGCACACCCTTGGAAATCATCTGCGCCACAGGCCGCAGGAAAAACGGAACCTGTTCGGGAATGCGCGAAAACAGAAGCTTCAACAGCAGAAGCGGCATGGCCGACCCTTCGGCATAATGCAGCCAGTAGACATAACGCCTGTAGGCATCCGCCCCCTGCTCCGGCCTGAAGCCTCCTTTTCCATAAGTATCGAGCAAGTATTCAATGATCGCACCGCTTTCGGCGTAAATCTTCCCGCCATCTTCGATGACAGGCGATTTGCCGAGCGGATGCACGGCCTTGAGCTCTTTTGGCGCACGCATGTCCGGTCCGCGCTTATAGGTCTTCACCTGATAATCGAGGCCGAGTTCTTCGAGCAGCCAGAGAATGCGGTGAGCGCGGGAATTTTCGAGATAATGGACGGTGATCATAATGCCCTGTTCTGTCGTTTTGAGAACGACCATAATTCATTCAAATATCACTACGTTTCTGCGAGACGAAAGGATCAGCCTGCAACACAGTTATATATGCCGCCAACTTTCCTGTCGGAAAGCGAAGATTCGGGGTTCCGTTATCAAAAACATTTGCCTATAAGCCGCTTCTAGCCTGAAAAGATTGAAATTGCGCCCGCGGCCGGTGAGTTTCACCATGGCCGTTTTTTGCGCAACACGAAAAGCGGAACGAGAGCCATGCCGAAGCGCCAAGATATCAAGTCCATCCTTATCATCGGCGCTGGACCGATTGTCATCGGTCAGGCATGTGAATTTGATTACTCCGGCACGCAGGCCTGCAAGGCGCTGAAAGAGGAAGGCTACCGCGTCATCCTTGTCAACTCCAATCCGGCAACCATCATGACCGACCCCGGTCTGGCCGACGCGACCTATGTCGAGCCGATCACCCCGGAAGTCGTCGCCAAGATCATCGCCAAGGAGCGTCCGAACGCACTGCTGCCCACCATGGGCGGCCAGACGGCACTGAACACTGCCCTTTCGCTCAAGCGCATGGGCGTGCTGGATCGCTACAATGTCGAGATGATCGGCGCAAAGCCCGAGGCCATCGACATGGCCGAAGACCGCGCCCTGTTCCGCGAAGCCATGAAGCGCATTGGCCTGGAAACTCCGAAGTCGATGCTGGCCAACGCCACCGACATCAAGGACGCCGACCGCAAGACGCATGAAGCCGCCCGTGCAGACCTTAAGTCGAAGCTTTCGGGTGCTGAACTCGACAAGGCGCTCGACAACCTCGAAAACCAGTGGAACCTCGGCGAGACGGACCGCAAGCAGCGCTACATCAGCCACGCCATGGCCATTGCCGCACAGGCCATCGATGTCGTCGGCCTGCCCGCCATCATTCGCCCGTCCTTCACCATGGGCGGCACCGGCGGCGGCATTGCTTACAATCGCTCGGAATTCTTCGAAATCATCGGCGGCGGTCTCGACGCATCGCCCACCACCGAAGTGCTGATCGAAGAATCGGTTCTCGGCTGGAAGGAATATGAAATGGAAGTGGTCCGCGACAAGGCGGACAACTGCATCATCATCTGCTCCATCGAAAACATCGATCCGATGGGCGTGCACACCGGCGACTCGATCACCGTTGCCCCTGCCCTGACGCTGACCGACAAAGAATACCAGATGATGCGCAACGCATCGATTGCGGTTCTGCGTGAAATCGGCGTCGAGACCGGCGGCTCGAACGTTCAGTTCGCCGTCAACCCGAAGGATGGCCGTCTGGTCGTCATCGAAATGAACCCACGCGTGTCGCGCTCATCAGCGCTCGCTTCCAAGGCCACCGGCTTTCCGATTGCCAAGGTCGCGGCCAAGCTCGCCGTCGGCTACACGCTGGACGAACTGGACAACGACATCACCGGCGGTGCAACACCTGCGTCCTTCGAACCGTCCATCGACTACGTGGTCACGAAGATCCCGCGTTTCGCCTTCGAGAAGTTCCCCGGCGCATCGCCAATCCTCACCACGGCCATGAAGTCGGTCGGTGAAGTCATGGCGATTGGCCGTACCTTTGCTGAATCACTCCAGAAGGCGCTGCGTGGTCTCGAAACCGGCCTCACCGGTCTCGATGAGATCGAAATCCCCGGTTACGAAGAGGGCGAAGGCTCCAAGAACGCCATCCGCGCCGCTATCGGCACACCGACGCCGGATCGTCTGCGCATGGTCGCACAGGCGCTGCGCATGGGCATGTCCGAAGCCGAAGTGCACGAGAACAGCAAGATCGATCCATGGTTCATCGCCCAGTTCAAGGCCATCGTGGACATGGAAGCCCGCGTGCGCGAACACGGCCTGCCGCAGGATGCTGAAAACCTGCGCTCGCTGAAGGCCATGGGCTTCTCCGACGCCCGCCTTGCGAGCCTCACCAAGAAGCGTCCGAAGGAAGTGGCGGAGCTGCGCAACAGCCTCAACGTTCGCCCCGTCTTCAAGCGCATCGACACCTGCGCTGCCGAATTCGCTTCGCCAACCGCTTACATGTACTCCACCTACGAGACGCCATTCGTCGGCCAGCTGCGCTCGGAAGCGCAGGTATCCGACCGCAAGAAGGTCGTCATTCTGGGCGGTGGCCCGAACCGTATCGGCCAGGGCATCGAGTTCGACTATTGCTGCTGCCACGCCGCCTTCGCGTTGAAGGATGCGGGCTTTGAAGCCATCATGATCAACTGCAACCCGGAAACCGTCTCCACCGACTACGACACGTCCGACCGCCTCTATTTCGAGCCGCTGACGGCGGAAGACGTGATCGAGATCATGCGTGCGGAGCAGGAAAAGGGCGAACTGGTCGGCGTTATCGTGCAGTTCGGCGGCCAGACACCGCTGAAGCTCGCCGAAGCCTTGGAAAAGAACGGTATCCCGATCCTCGGCACAGCACCCGATATGATCGACCTTGCCGAAGACCGCGACCGGTTCCAGAAGCTGTTGATGAAGCTCGACCTGAACCAGCCGAACAACGGCATCGCCTATTCCGTCGAACAGGCTCGCCTCGTGGCCTCCGAAATCGGTTTCCCGCTGGTCGTTCGCCCGTCCTATGTTCTGGGTGGCCGCGCCATGCAGATCATTCATTCCGAAGGACAGTTGCAGACCTACTTGCTGGATACAGTTCCGGGCCTCGTGCCCGAAGACATCAAGCAGCGTTACCCCAACGACAAGACCGGCCAGATCAACACGTTGCTGGGCAAGAACCCGCTGCTGTTCGATAGCTACCTGACCAACGCCGTCGAAGTGGACGTGGATGCGCTGTGCGATGGCGAAAACGTCTTCGTCTCCGGCATCATGGAACACATCGAAGAAGCCGGCATTCACTCTGGCGACAGCGCCTGCTCGCTGCCATCCCGTTCGCTTTCCAAGGACGTTCTGGACGAGCTGGAACGCCAGACGACGGCCATGGCCAAGGCGCTCAACGTTGGCGGCCTGATGAACGTGCAATATGCCATCAAGGACGGCACGATCTACGTTCTGGAAGTCAACCCGCGCGCCTCGCGTACTGTGCCCTTCGTGGCCAAGACCATCGGCGCGCCGATTGCCAAGATCGCAGCCCGTATCATGACCGGCGAAAAGCTGGATGCAGCGATTGCCGCTTACGGCGAAAAGCCCGATCCGCGCAACCTCAAGCACATCGCCGTCAAGGAAGCCGTGTTCCCGTTTGCCCGCTTCCCCGGCGTCGATATTCTGCTGGGACCAGAAATGCGCTCTACAGGCGAGGTCATCGGCCTCGACAGCGATTTCGCTCTGGCCTTCGCCAAGTCGCAGCTGGGTGCTGGCGTCGATCTGCCCCGCTCCGGCGCGGTGTTCGTTTCCGTGCGCGATGAAGACAAGGAACGCGTTCTGCCCGCCATCCGCCATCTGGTCGAAATCGGCTTCAAGGTTCTGGCAACCGGCGGAACCCAGCGCTTCCTTGCCGAACAGGGCATCAACGCCGAAAAGATCAACAAGGTACAGGAAGGCCGTCCGCACATCGAAGACGCCATCCGCAACCGTCAGGTCCAGTTGGTCATCAACACCACGGATAGCAACAAGGCGATCTCGGACTCCAAATCGCTGCGCCGCGCCACGCTGATGCAGAAGGTGCCATACTACACCACCATGTCCGGCGCAGAATCTGCAGCACTCGCCATCAAGGCGCTGAAGGCGGGCAGCCTGGATGTGAAGCCGCTGCAGAGTTATTTCTGATCCCAGCAGACCATAGGCAACCCAATAAACCGGCCTGCAAACTTGCAGGCCGGTTTTGCTTTATCTGGACGTCATCATTCGGCACAGTGCATGGAGGGGAACATGACGGAAAAAATGAAAGTCTTTAACGAGCGGCTGTTCTCAGTCGATCGCGAAACGCTGTTCCAGGCATTTGCCGATCCGAAAACATTGGAACAATGGTGGGGACCGCACGGCTTTACCAACACGATCACCGCATTCGACTTTCGCCCCGGTGGCACATGGAACATCACCATGACGGCCTCGGATGGCACCGACTTCCACAATGTCTCGACGTTTCGCCATATCACAGCACCGGAAACCATTGTTTTCGAGCACCATGAGCCGATGCACGTCTACACGATGGACATGAACTTCGTCCGGGATCCTGCCGGTACGACGTTGCGCTGGCGCATGGTGTTTGATGCAACGGAGGAAAATCTGCATCTCAAGAAATTCATCGCCGCCGCCAACGAGCAGAACTTCGACCGTCTTGACGCCGTTTTGAATGAGCTGGCGAAATCAAGCTGATACGGCGGAAGCGGACGCAGGTGCCACCTCCATCAGCTTGCGAACCGCCTGCATATCCTCGCGAAACCGCTGAAACTCCTCTACCTTTCTTTGCTCATCCGGTATGCGCAGCAAATAAGATGGATGCACCGTTACGAAGAGCATTCTGTCACCATCCATGGGCATGGGCCTGCCGCGCAGCTCCGACAGCTTTTCCTTCAAGCCCGTCAACGCAAACATTGCCGTCGCGCCCATCGCAACGATGAGCTTGGGCTGGACCAGGTCGATTTCCCGCGTCAGCCACCAGCGGCAGCGCTGCACCTCGCCTGCGTCAGGCCGCTGGTGGATGCGCTTCTTGCCGCGCGATTCATATTTGAAATGTTTGACGGCATTGGTGACATAGAGCTTCTGGCGCTCCATGCCGGTTTCACCCAAGACCTGATCGAACACCTTGCCCGCCGGACCGACAAAGGGACGCCCTGCCAGGTCCTCGAAGTCGCCGGGCTGTTCGCCAACAATCATCACATCCGCATTGTCCGGCCCCTCACCGAACACCGTTTGCGTGGCCTTGCAGTGCAGAGGACAGAGCGTGCAGTCTTTCGCCTCATGTCTCAACCCTTCCAAAGTATCGGCATAGGGCAGCGCAGGCGCTGGCCTGCTTTCCGCCGCGGCCTGAATACGGTGGTGGAAAAGCTGCGGTTCGGTCGCCGCCTTCGCGCCCATCTCCAGCACCCGTCGCTCGGCGTTGAGAATGAGGTCTGGAATAAGATCGGCCTCGGGGAGGTTCTTCCAGTATTTCTTCGGCATCTCCGCCGTCATCGCCTTGATCTTCAAACGAGCGGGATTGAAAATATTGGCATAATAGGTGCGCCAAAGCTCATCCGTCTCATCGGATAAATCCGGCTGTTCTGCCGCCAGCCGAGATGTTTCGAGCGCCTCACCATCCCAGCGAGCCGAGCCTTTCGGCGTCAGAATCAGCCAGTCCATATCCGTAAAACGCCGCTGGAAAAACGCAGCCTTTCGCTCCACGATGAAATGATCCGGCTCGAACCAAGCGATGAACCGCCGCCGACCCGCCTCACCCGTGGCCAGCGGCATTTCCTTGAACCGCACGAAAGCCGTCATCTTGTGGCTATCGCGACGCACGGATTTCTCCAGTTTGCGCGCCTCCGCCACATCGGGATCGGACTTGAATTGCAGCAGAGCCCTGTCCTGCCCCAAACGCCACAAGAGACGATAAAGCAGTGCAAACCGCTTCGGATCACTATGACAGATAATGGTCTGCGCCAGCGGCATAAAGGCCGAGGGCACGTGCACGCCGGTGGCATTATCTACGGCAGCGGGAAGGTTCTCCTCCTCAAAACCAAGCAGACCGGCCTCTTCGCCGCGGCACCGCCACTCGATCTCATGCGGAGAGACATTGGCGGAAAGAAACGTGCGGGCAGCATCCCGCCACTCGGTAAAATCGCCCCGTCCCTCCAGCGACACCCTGTACATCACAGCAACGATAGTTGTTCAGGCTGAGGTGCGAACATGGCGCGCAAATCCGGTCGCTCCGTCAGCTTGCCCGGTGACCACCCGCCCGCCACGACGAAGGCCTTGACCTTTTTCAGCGACACGCCGAAGCGGGCCAAATCCTCCAGCCGCAACTGCCTGAACCGGCGCGATGACAGGATGGAGTTGACCGTTTTCGTACCGAACCCTGGAACCCGCAGCAAGGTTTCACGCTCGGCCTTGTTCACATCGACAGGAAAGCTCTGCCGGTTCGCCAGCGCCCAAGCCAGCTTCGGATCGATATCCAGATCCAGCATGCCGTCCTTCTGGGTGGAGGCGATTTCTGCAATATCGAAGCCATAGAATCGATAGAGCCAATCGGCCTGATAAAGCCGATGCTCCCGCATCAACGGCGGCTTGATGAGCGGCAGGTTTTTGGACGAATCAGGAATGGGGCTGAAAGCGGAATAATAGACACGCCGCAAACCGTAGCTGCCATAAAGGCGCGCACTGGTGTTGAGGATGGTGCTGTCATTGGCGCCATCCGCACCCACGATCATCTGCGTGCTTTGGCCCGCAGGCGCAAACTTCCTGACCCGCTTCGTCTGAACCGTCGGCTCGCCCGCCTCTTCGATCTTCAGCCGAATATCAGCCATGGATTTGCGGATGTTTCCCGGCTGCTTTTCCGGTGCGAACTGTCCGATACCGCTATCCGTCGGCAACTCTATGTTGATCGACAGGCGGTCCGCATAAAGCCCCGCCTCCTCCACCAGCCGCGCCGAAGCTTCGGGAATCGACTTGAGGTGAATATAGCCCCGAAAGCCGTGGGTGACGCGCAACTCCCTCGCCACCCGCACCAATTCTTCCATCGTATGATCCGACGAGCGAATGATGCCGGAAGATAGAAACAGGCCCTCGATATAATTGCGCCGGTAAAACTCCAGCGTCAGCCACACCACTTCTTCCACCGTAAAACGCGCCCGCTCCACATTGCTGGAGGACCGGTTGATGCAGTAGGCGCAGTCATAAATGCAGAAATTGGTGAGCAAGATTTTCAAAAGCGAAATGCACCGGCCATCCGGTGCATAGGCGTGGCAAATGCCCGAACCTTCCGTCGAACCCAGCCCTCCCGATGCGGACGAATTACGTTTCGTCGTGCCACTGGAGGCGCAGGACGCATCATACTTCGCCGCATCGGAAAGGACTGCCAAACGCTCTTTTATTGACTTTTTCATAGGTATGTTCACTATATGTTCTTGCAATTAAAGTCAATCTTGGAATATGATGATCAGGTAATTTTACGAGAAGTTGAGTGCTTCAAATTCTCTGGCAATTCACTTGTGTCTTCTGATATAGTGACGGAAATTGTGATTTTGACTGGTTCCGTAGTTTTGCTCCGGAACCTGTTTCTTTTTGTGTCTGCGGGTACCGCGGTTAGAATGCGAAGGAAGAAAAAATGGTAGAAAAAGTACCGATGACTCAGGGCGGATTCGTCAAGCTACAGGAAGAACTTCGCTGGCGCCAGCAGGAAGAGCGCCCCCGCATCATCGAGGCCATTTCGGAAGCGCGCGCCCATGGCGACCTCTCCGAAAACGCCGAGTACCATGCCGCCAAGGAAGCACAGAGCCACAATGAAGGCCGCGTTGCCGAGCTGGAAGACCTGACGGCGCGTGCCGAGGTCATCGACCTCTCGAAAATGTCCGGCACCACCATCAAGTTCGGCGCCACCATCAAGCTCGTGGATGAAGATTCCAACGAGGAAAAGACTTACCAGATCGTTGGCGATCAGGAAGCCGACGTCAAGCAGGGCCGCATTTCCATCTCCTCGCCCATCGCCCGTGCGCTGATCGGCAAGGAAGTCGGCGACAGCATCGAAGTGAACGCCCCTGGCGGTTCGCGCGGTTACGAGATTCTCTCCGTCAACTGGGGCTGATTGCCAGCACCTCTCTCACGAGATCCCGATTTTGCCCCATATCGACTTGGCTGATGTCCGGGTGCTTGCGCCGAATTTCAAGCGCAGGCTTTCCGGCGTGACATCCACGATCATCCAGCTCGTGCCGGTCCAAAATCGGCTCGGGCAAAAGGTTGCCGTTATAGGGCCGGGTTTGCCGCAAAGCCTGCCACATGTCCGCTTTCGTGACCTGTGGCGGCTGTGGCAATTGGGACCGGATAAAAGGCCGCGCGTCTGGCACGCGCGCCGCAATATCGAAATGCTGCCCGCCATCATCCTGCGCGATATCCTGCGCATGAAGCTGAAGCTCGTCTTCACTTCCGCCTCGCAGCGAAAACACAGCGGCTGGACGAAATTCCTGATTTCCCGCATGGATGCGATCATCGCAACCAGCGCCAAGACGGCCTCCTATATGGATGTGCCGAGTACCGTCATCATGCACGGCATCGATACCGAACGCTTTTCCCCGCCCGCCGATAAGGCTGAGGCAAAACGTGCGGTTGGTCTCGACCCGAACCAAAAATACGCCGGCTGCTTCGGTAGAGTGCGCCATCAGAAAGGCACGGACCTCTTCGTCGATGCCATGATCGCCGTGCTGCCGCAGAACCCCGACTGGTCAGCCATCATCGCCGGCCGCGCCACCGGGCCGCATGTGGAATTTGAAAACGGCCTGAAGGAAAAGGTCCGTGCTGCTGGCCTTGCAGACCGCATCATCTTCGTCGGCGAACACACCAACATCAACGAATGGTACCGCACCCTCGACCTCTTCATCGCCCCGCAGCGTTGGGAGGGCTTCGGCCTGACACCACTCGAAGCAATGGCAACAGCTGTGCCGGTCATCGCGACAGATGTAGGGGCGTTTCCAGAGTTGGTTGAGGGGGAGACCGGGGAGGTTATGGCTCGAGGTGATCTGCAAGCCATGAGCGATTCTGCCTCGAAATGGCTGAAAAACGATGGGAAGCGTTTGGAAGCGGCAATGGCCGCTCGCCAACACGTGGCCGAGAACTTCACCATCGCGGGTGAAGCGGAAAATCTCGGCAGGGTTTATGACGCGGTCAAGGCTTCCGCTTGAAAAGGTCGATATAGGCAGAGGCGACGGCCTCTTCAGAGAACTGGCCCATCAGCGTTTCATGTCCGCCTGCGGCTACACGCTGCGATAGCGCCTGATCGCTCAGCAGATTGCCGATGGCAGCAGCAAAGCTCTCCGCTTCGCCGATCTCTGCCAGAAGGCCGTTCTCTCCATCTCGCATGAACCACATCGGCCCCTCGGATTTGGAGGAAACCACTGGTTTCTTTTGCGCCCAAGCTTCGAGGATGACATTGCCTAGCGGTTCATGACTGGATGGCATGACGAAGATGTCGGCAGCCGACACGTAAGGTCGCGTCTCATCTTTCCAGCCAATGAAGCGAACCCGGTCCCGCATGCCACGCGCATCGACCTGCACCTCCAGACTTTCCCGTTCTTCCCCATCGCCCGCCAGCCACAGATAAACACCCGGCAAGCCAGCGACGGCATCGATCAGGGTATGAAACCCCTTCCGCTTCACAAAACGCCCCATGGACATGACCACCGACGCATCCTGCGGAGTATCCAGCTCAGCCCTCGCGATCGGCGCAATCGCCTGCGTGCTGGTGAAGTTGGAAATGACCTCGACACCACGCGTCCAACCGATGGCTTTGACATGCTCGGCAATGCCAGGCGTATTGCAGACCAGAATATCCGTATTCTTGAAGTAATCCAGCTTGGTGGGGTAATCGCCAAGACGCGAAAGCTTGATGCAGCCTTTGTAATTCGGCATCAGCCGGCTGGGCCTCGTTGCCCAGGACATCAAGGCGTCTGGCTTTTCCTGACGCGCCATGCTCATTACTTTGAGGGGAAGCAGCAGCCTGTCAGGCGAAAGATTGCGAAAATTGCTTTCGATGATGCCGCAAACGCCGTCGATATTCTTCTTCCAAAGGCGGTTGGGCCGGATGACGGCCTTCTGTTCAACACCTCTGCGCGCAAGCGCATTGACGAGATGCACGAAAAACCGCTCGGCCCCACCATCCTTGCCGAGATGATAATGCATGACTTTCATAGATGTTTCCTTCCACGCTCCATATCATCGACATTGGGCCGACGTTTCAGCGCGTGACGCTGATGGATTTTCGCCTGGGTGAGAAATGCGTAAATGCTGCCTGTTGCCGCTTCGATAAAGCCGGGCATACCGCAGCGCCACAGACCGTTTTTGAAATAGAGCCGCAGAAAATAGAGCCAGGGCGACAACAGAAGTTTTGAGAGCTTGGCTTTGCGGCCTTCCGCAAATTGCTGATCAGCCTTCAGGGTGGAATATTTGTTTTCTTTCAGAATTTGCTCATCGATGATGAGCGGCCGATAGTGCAAGAAGCTGCCCTTTTCAGATGACCTCACCTCACCAGTCGGGACGATGCCTTCATGCACCTTCTGCGCAAGATCATAGCCACCCTTGCCGTTCCGGATGAGCCGAAGATTCTTCCGCTCACGCACGTTTTCCGGCGTATAGCCGTAGCCAATAAGATAAGGCCTGCGCGCCACTTTCCAGCCGACAACACTCTCCGGCGCAGAAAGCAACTCAGGCAAAGCCGCGCGCAAAGCCGCATCCAGCCGCTCATCGGCATCGATATTCAGGCACCAAGCCTGGCTGCACTGCTCCAGCGCAAACTGTTTCTGCCCGGCGTACCCGCGCCAAGTCTCATGCATGAACCGGATCGGCCAGCCCTTCTCTATGTATGATTGCACCAAAGCAGGCGTCCCATCCACGGAGCCGGAATCGACAATCACGATCTCGGCAAAACCTTCAAGGCTTTCAATGCAGTTGCCAAGATAGGCCTCTTCATTGAGGCAGATGATGAATGCGGAGGCGCCAAGTTTCGTCATTCGTTCTCTTACACAAAAAAGTCCGACACCATACCCGTGTCCACCGTTGCAGCCATTAGTCTATAGGGTTGCGCCGCACGCAAATGCAAGCATTTGAGATGGCTTTACAGTGAATGGACGCTTGATAGACCGTGAGCCACGCAAATCGGAGGTTTATTTTGAATCTCACTTGAGATATCGCACAATGAACCAACGCACCCTGACAGTTACCGCATTCATCTTCGATAATCTGTTCGAAGCCAGTGCAGAGTTTTCAGGCGCGAGAGCAAGATGAAAGCGGATCAAAATGGCAGACAAAGCGAAAGTGGCTCTCATTACCGGCGTAACCGGTCAGGATGGAGCCTATTTGGCCCAATTGTTGCTTGATAAGGGCTATATCGTCCACGGCATCAAGCGCCGCTCGTCGTCTTTCAATACTGGCCGTATCGAAAACATCTACCAGGACCCGCATGAGGAAAACGCGCGATTTTTCCTGCATTATGGCGACATGACCGATGCCACCAATCTCATCCGCATCGTTCAGGAAACGCAGCCGGACGAGATTTATAACCTCGCGGCGCAGAGCCATGTGCAGGTTTCGTTCGAAACGCCGGAATATACGGCAAACGCAGACGGCATCGGCACGCTTCGCCTGCTGGAAGCCATCCGCATCCTTGGCCTTGAGAAGAAAACCCGCTTCTACCAAGCCTCGACATCGGAGCTTTATGGATTGGTGCAGGAAGTCCCGCAGCGCGAAACGACACCTTTCTACCCGCGCAGTCCATACGCGGCGGCGAAGCTCTACGCCTACTGGATCGTCGTAAACTACCGTGAAGCTTACGGCCTTCACGCCTCGAACGGCATTCTCTTCAACCACGAAAGCCCGTTGCGTGGCGAAACCTTCGTTACGCGCAAGATTACCCGTGCGGCAGCCGCCATCAGACTCGGGCGGCAGGATAAGCTTTATCTCGGCAATCTGGATGCCAAACGCGACTGGGGCCACGCCAGGGAATATGTGCGTGGTATGTGGCTGATACTGCAGCAGGATGAGGCGGAAGACTACGTGCTGGCAACAGGCCAAACGACGCCGGTGCGAACCTTCGTGGAATGGGCTTTTGCCGATGTCGGCTTCACCCTGAAATGGGAAGGCCATGGCGTGGACGAAAAAGGCATCGACACCACTACCGGCAAGGTTCTGGTCGAAGTCGACCCCCGCTATTTCCGACCAACCGAAGTTGACCTCCTCATCGGCGACCCCTCGAAAGCGCACCAGAAACTTGGCTGGAAGCACGAGACGAGCGTGCGGGAACTTGTACGCGAAATGGTAAAGAGTGATCTTAGCGTCATGGCTGAAGAATAATGCCATCCCAATTCACGATATTACTGGTGAAGGTAACCCAATGAAGATTCTACTGACCGGCGGACGTGGAATGGTGGGACGCAACATAGTGTCCCACGCAAAGACGTTACAGCTTGAGATCATTGCGCCCGCCAGCCATGACGTTAATCTGCTTGATGCAGAGCGGACAGAAGCCTTCGTTAAAGAAACTAAGCCTGACCTCATCATTCACGCAGCGGGTCGCGTCGGCGGAATACAGGCGAACATAAGGGAACCGGTTAAATTTCTTTCTGAAAACTGGATGATGGGTCAGAATGTTGTATCTGCCGCGAAATCAGCGGGAGTAAAACAGCTCATCAATCTGGGTAGTTCTTGCATGTATCCGCGCGATCAAGAAGAACCGCTCCGCGAAGAGCAGGTTTTAGGCGGCATGCTCGAGCCCACGAATGAGGGATATGCGATCGCGAAATGTGCAATCGCCCGTCTATGCGAGTACGTTTCCCGCGAAGATTCCGCGTATCAATATAAAACCATCATTCCTTGTAATTTATATGGTCGCTTTGACAAATTCGACCCTTCAGTTTCTCACATGATTCCAGCCGTTATCCAAAAGCTTCATGTCGCGCGTGCAGATAACGCCCCTTTTGTGGACATCTGGGGCGACGGCACTGCACGTCGGGAGTTCATGTTCGCAGAAGATCTGGCAGAGGCCATTTTCTTCGCAATTGACCGTTTTGACGCTATGCCATCACTCATCAATATGGGCCTGGGATACGATTACAGCATCAACGAATATTACGGAGCGGCGGCAGAGGTCATTGGTTATGCTGGTCAGTTCAAGCACGATCTTTCCAAGCCAGTTGGTATGAAGCGAAAGCTTCTGGATGTCACGAGACAGACCGAATTTGGCTGGCGCGCCAAGACCAACCTTAAAGACGGCATTCGCGCCACCTATGAATATTATCTCTCGAAGGAAGCATGACATGTCCTATCCTCTCGCCAATTCTGCTTGGGACCACGAGGAATATGAGGCTCTTCAGTCTGTTATTCAGTCTGGAATGTTTACGATGGGGCAGAAAGTTGCCGAATTCGAAAAAGCATTCGCCGAATATCTTGGCAGCAAATACTGTGTCATGGTCAACTCCGGCTCGTCAGCCAACCTCATCATGATCGCCGCGTTGCGTTACAAATCGCAATCTCCGCTGCTGCCGGGTGCAGAAGTTATTGTCCCTGCTGTTTCGTGGAGCACAACCTATTACCCCCTCTATCAGTATGGGCTGAAGCTCCGATTCGTTGATATCGACCGTGACACCTTGAACTATGATCTGGAAAAGCTGCGCGAAGCGATAACGCCAGAAACCAAAGCCATTATGGCCGTTAATCTTCTTGGAAATCCAAATGATTTCAAAAAGATAAATGAAATTATTGGTGAGCGGGATATCTTGCTTCTGGAAGATAATTGCGAATCGATGGGCGCGACTTACGAAGGGCAACAGACAGGTACCTTTGGCCTCATGGGAACCTTCAGTTCATTTTTCAGCCACCATATTTCGACGATGGAGGGCGGAATGGTGTCAACAGATGACGAGGAAATCTATCACATTCTCTTGGCTTTGCGTGCTCACGGATGGACCCGTAATCTTCCCAAAAAAAACCGCATAACTTCCGAAAAAAGCGACGATCCATTTACAGAAGCATTCCGCTTTATCTTACCGGGATATAATCTTCGTCCGCTGGAAATGAGCGGAGCACTTGGATTGGCTCAACTTCGAAAATTACCAATGATTGTAGAAGAGCGCCGTAAAAACGCTGAACGTTTTCTGGATTTGATGCAGAAATATCCATATCTGCGAACACAAAAAGAGATCGGTAAAAGTAGCTGGTTCGGGTTTAGCCTTATCTTGGAGCCAGACGCCGGGATAACTCGTGCTAGCCTAGTCGCGGCACTCAGCGATGCAAAAATCGATACCCGTCCAGTCGTTGCTGGAAACTTCGCCAAAAACGAAGTGTTGAAATGGTTTGACTATTCAATCGCCGGGAGCATTGAGAATGCTGAAATGATTGATACTGATGGATTTTTTATAGGAAATCATCACTTCCCACTCGATCAAGAGTTTGCTCTATTGTCTACCAAGTTAACTCAACACCAGAATAAACGATGCGAATAGGGTGTCTGACACTTAGCCGATCTCCAAAACCCATCATGAAGTTATAAAATGTAATACTTGGATACAATACATGAACCCATGCTTGCGTATAGAGCCCCGTGGCGGGACTGCAAATCAGTTGTTGCAGTTTTTTTTTGCAGCTAATATCCAGCGACTTTGTGAAAATCTTGAGGTCACTGGTTACGACGTGCCCGAGTGGGGGCTTATTTCAAAAAAAATGGATGGCAAGCCTAAGCAGGAACTTGTTCTTAAAGGAAACTACTTATTCTGTGACGATATAGTCAAAATAATAAAAAGAAAACTATCCAAAAACATAGTGCTAAAAGGGCAAGCATTTCGCTTATCTAATTACGCGCAACCAGAATTTTATCGCCCTCTCATAAAAAGTAATATCAGAACAGTTCCGGTATACGGTGAAGGACACGTCGTTTTCCATATTCGTGGTGGCGATATTTTACAGCCCGCGCATAGAGACTACTACCCCATCCCATTCTCCTATATCGATGCTGTACTGAAAAAATCAGACGCATTGCCAGTTTTTTTGGGTCAGATGGGTGAAAGTTACTACACAGAAAAGCTGCGACAACGTTACCCTGAAGCCGTTTTTTCTCCACCAAAGACAGCGATTGAAGACTTTGAAACTCTGCGGCATTCCCGTCAAATAGCAGTTTCAATTAGTTCATTCTCTTGGACAGCAGCTTGGTTATCGCACGCGAAGACCATCCATCTACCGGTGGCTGGCTTTTTACATCCTATTCAAAGACCTGATATCGATCTCCTTCCAGTTAATGATGCTCGCTACAAATTCTACCAATTTGAGCCGTTCAAATGGAATGCGACACAATCCGATATAAATAGCCTTTGGCAAGAACGAGAGCACGTAGTGTGGGACACAAAAGCTTTGCTAGACTTGAAAAAAATAGCTAACGAAAAAATAAAAATAAATGCTCAGTTCGCTCGCACCAAGCTACATGCCCAAGCTTACCTACGCGCAACAGCTGACAAGTTCTTCCTCTAGCACAACATCCTTTTTGAGAGCGACACATGCAAGACATTACGGATATTTTCCCCCCCAGTATTTATTGCGCATTAATCAATGCCAGAAATTGGGCTCGCGGAAAAAAACATCGAATTCGCCCAACTCTTGAACAAAATATTTATCGTGTCACGGATGGCGAAAATGAGCTTTTTATATGTCGCCGAAAAAGACACAATCGCTCAAAAAATGGTATTGTAGCTGGTGTAGAAGCTTTAGCAAAACAATACAGTTTGGAGCACATACCATTATCACCCGGTGATTGGTTCATTGATTGCGGGGCAAATATCGGGGAACTAGGTGTCTGGGCTAAACACCGCGATCTGCATTATATCGCTTTCGAACCAGAAACGCTTGAGGCGCGTTGCGTTAACCTGAATGCATACGGAGGCGAAAACAACGTAAATCGTTTGGCACTTTGGTCAGAAGACGCGGTTCTTGATTTCTTCAGCAAGCCCGGCACTGCGGACAGCTCGGCAATCGAAATTAGTGACTTCGACGCAGTCCACAAAGTTCAGGCTAGACGACTTGATGCTATCATAACCAACATACCAACAAATAGTAAGGTCGTATTGAAGATCGAGGCTGAGGGTGCCGAGCCAGAAGTTCTAGCTGGGTCAGAGGGCATTCTTTCTAAAGTCGACTACATAGCGATTGATTGCGGATTTGAGCGAGGAAAAGAAGGCGCTCACACATTCACCGAAACCAATAGCTTTTTGGTCGACAGAGGTTTTCGAGTGGAAATCGCAAAATTTCCTCGAATGACCATGATATACAAAAACATTAAAAATATTTAGACTCATCGCCCGCGTACCCTCCCCAATGGCTTGGTCGAAGGTCTCACACCCCGACCAGCCCTGCCCGCTTCACCTGACGGATCGTCAGCATGGTTCGCACAGTGTCGACATGCTCGTCAGCGGTCAGCACTTCGATGACGAAGTCCTGGAACTGGGTGAGGTTTTCGGCCACGCAGTGGAGCAGGAAGTCGCTGTCGCCGGAGACCATCCAGGCTTGGCGTACCAGCGGCCAGCGGTCTGTGGCGGCGGCGAAGGCTTTTAGGTTGGTTTCGGACTGACGCTTCAGGCCCACCATGCAGAAGGCCACGAGGTCAAAGCCGAGTTTGGGGGCGTTGAGCATGGCGTGGTAGCCTTCGATGATACCAGCCTCTTCCAGCTTGCGCACGCGGCGCAGGCAGGGTGGCGCGGAGATGCCGACGCGGTCGGCGAGGTCTACATTGGTCATGCGACCGTCGCGCTGCAATTCGCGCAGTATTTTTAGATCGATGGCATCGAGTTCGACGCTGGCCAAGAGGCTTTTCCTTGTTGAGCGAGTTGCATCCTTCTACTCTTTGCGGCGGGATTCGCAATAATCCTACACCGGCGGGACACAAAATTACGTGTACATGCCGGATGCCCTGTTGGTAACGCAAGGCTGCCCTTGAATATCGACACTGGACACTCTTAAATACCGGACAACGAAGGGGTGTATCGCGCAGGAGCCTGGCGCACGGCTCTCATATCAGCCACCCCTGTTTTGAAAGGAACGTTCCATGTCCGCCCGCCACGCAAAGGTTTTGATCATCGGCTCCGGCCCAGCTGGCTATACGGCTGCGATTTATGCAGCACGCGCAATGCTCGAACCGGTTCTCATCGCCGGTATGGAACAGGGCGGCCAGTTGATGATCACCACCGATGTGGAAAACTATCCCGGCTATGCCGACCCCATCCAGGGACCGTTCCTGATGGATCAGATGCTGAAGCAGGCTGTGCATGTGGGTGCAGAAATCGTCAACGATCTGGTGACCGAGGTCGAGACGACCCGCCGCCCGTTCACGGTCAAGACAGATTCCGGAGCAGTCTGGACCGCTGATACGCTGATCATCTGCACCGGTGCCAAGGCGAAATGGCTGGGCATTGAAAGCGAACAGCATTTCCAGGGGTTCGGTGTTTCAGCCTGCGCGACCTGCGATGGCTTCTTCTACCGCAACAGGGATGTGATCGTCGTCGGGGGCGGAAACTCTGCCGTCGAAGAAGCGCTCTACCTTGCCAATATCGCCAAGTCGGTCACGGTCGTGCACCGTCGAGATAGTTTCCGCTCGGAAAAAATCCTGCAGGAGCGTCTATTTGCCAAGCAGAACGTCAATATTCTCTGGAACAGCGAGATTGCCGAAATCGTCGGTACGCCCGCCAAGCCGCCCATGCCGCCATCCGTGACCGGCGCGAAAATTCGCAACACGAAGACCGGCGAGATCACCGAAATGCCTGTCCACGGCGTCTTTGTCGCCATCGGACACGCGCCAGCAGTCGAACTATTCGAAGGCAAGCTGAAGCTGAAGCCGAATGGCTACATGTGGACGGCGCCAGATTCCACGGCGACGGATGTCGAAGGCATCTTCGCGGCGGGCGACGTGACCGACGACACCTATCGCCAAGCCATAACCGCTGCGGGCATGGGCTGCATGGCCGCGCTCGAGGCCGAACGTTTTCTCGCAGCGCAAGCGCCGCTTGCCGTTGCTGCTGAATAAGAAAGGCTAAAAACCGCATGCCTATGCCGTTGGACTGGGACAAACTGCGCATATTTCATGCGGCCGCCGAAGCTGGCTCCTTCACTCACGCAGCAGACAAGCTGCACCTCTCCCAGTCGGCGATCAGCCGACAGGTCAGCGCTCTGGAGCAGGATGTTGGCGTCAAGCTCTTCCACCGTCACGCTCGTGGCCTCATTCTGACCGAACAGGGTGAATTGCTTTACCGAACGGCGCATGACGTGCTGCTGAAGCTTGAAACCGTCAAAATGCAATTGACGGAAACGACCGAAAAGCCGAGCGGCAAGCTGCGCGTCACGACCACGGTGGGTTTGGGTCAGGGCTGGCTGACGGACAAGGTACAGGAATTTCTGCAGCTCTACCCGGAAATGGCAATCCAGCTTATCCTCGACAACGAGGAGTTGGACGTGAACATGCGCCATGCGGACTGCGCCATTCGCCTGCGCCAGCCGCAGCAGTCAGACCTCATTCAGCGCAAGCTGTTTACCGTGCACATGCATGTCTACGCCGCGCCCTCCTATATCAACCGGTATGGAGAGCCGCAGTCGATCGAGGATCTGGACAACCACAAGGTCATTTCCTTCGGAGAGCCTGCGCCGAATTATCTGCTGGACGTGAACTGGCTGGAAAACGCCGGGCGCTCCTCGGATAACACGCGGCTGGCGCATTTGCAGATCAACAGCCAGACGTCGATCAAACGCGCCTGCCTGCTGGGAATCGGTATCGCCTGTCTGCCTGACTATATCGTCGGACGCGACCCAGGGCTCATTCAGCTCTCCTTGCCGGCAGATATTCCGTCCTTCGATACCTATTTCTGTTATCCGGACGAGTTGAAAAATGCAGCCAAGCTGAAAGTCTTTAGAGATTTCATTGTCGCAAAAGCGCGCAATTGGAATTTCTGACGTTAGACTTTCTCTAAAAACGCTGCGATTACAAACACTTGATAGCTGACAAAGACGACTCTCCGTGGCTGGAGAGGTCGCTGATTTGCGAAATAAATATGACAGGCAATAGCAGTGATGCGCCCAACGCAGGGCTGGCCTGCACAAAAAAGAGTTGAATGCTGCCCAAGAAAGCATCATATCGCACATAGCTGATGCACACGGCGGCTTTTCCTCCCAGTTCCGCCGCGTCAGCTGTTCCCCTCTGGAGGTTTTTGACCTTCACACTTACAAGGGCCCTGGAGTGATCCGGTGGCCCTCTTTTTTTACCCGCAAAAATTTTCTCCACTATCTGCGTTTGTGGAACGGATTGCCCTTGTTCTTCGCCGGTAGCGCTTCCATATTCAATGCAGCTGTTGCGGATGCTTGCATCGGGCGGCTGTTCCCCTCTGGAGGTTTCGACCTTCAAACTGTCAGGCCGCGGAGTGATCCAGCGGCCTTTTTTTTGAGATGTGGCGAGCCAAAGAAGTTTTGCGCGAGCCCTTGATATCGATTTTTCTCGATATAAATATCGCTATGTACAGATATACGGAAGCGATATGAACCACGAAGACGCCCTCAAAGCGATTGCACATCCAGTGCGACTGAAATTTCTGGAATGGCTGAAACAGCCAGAACAGCATTTCAATCAAGCACATCCCTTTACCATGGGTGTGTGTGCGCATCAGTTCGAAATTTCCGGCCTTTCACAATCGACGGTCTCCTCCCACCTGGCGGCTCTTCAGTCCGCCGGGCTGATCCGGTCGCGCAAGGTTGGTCAATGGAACTTTTATGAGCGTGACGAGGACAATATCGCGGCCTTTCTCCGCTATCTGAACCAGAAGCTTTAAGCGCGCCTCAGGCGCTCTCTATCAACCAGAAGAGAAAGCACTTTCATGACTAAACTGTTCGAACCCGCTCAGGCAGGCGATATTTCTCTCGCAAACCGCATTGTCATGGCCCCCTTGACCCGCAATCGGTCTCCAGGCGCGATCCCCAACAATCTTAACGCAACCTATTACGAACAGCGCGCCACGGCTGGCCTTATCGTGACCGAAGGCACGCCGGTTTCGCAGCAAGGCCAAGGCTATGCCGACGTACCAGGGCTTTACAAGCAGGAAGCAATCAATGGATGGAAGGCTGTAACCCAGGCCGTTCATAAGGCAGGCGGCAAGATCGTCGCCCAGATCTGGCATGTTGGCCGTATCTCACACACCTCTCTGCAGCCGCATGGC
Source organism: Rhizobium sp. Leaf262 (assembly GCF_001422245.1). Taxonomy (GTDB): domain Bacteria; phylum Pseudomonadota; class Alphaproteobacteria; order Rhizobiales; family Rhizobiaceae; genus Agrobacterium. Next base: position 150,123 of record NZ_LMMM01000002.1, on the reverse strand, counting down.
GGCCAACCGGTTGCGCCCTCTCCCATCAAGGCCAATTCCAAAACCTACATCATCAATGACGATGGTACCGGCAGCTTTGCCGAAACATCCGAGCCGCGCGAACTGGGCTTGGGCGAAATCCCGGTCGTTCTTGAAGATTACCGCACCGGCGCCCGCGCTGCCATCGATGCCGGATTTGACGGCGTAGAAATTCATGCGGCCAATGGCTACCTGATCGACCAGTTTCTGAAATCAGGCACCAACAAGCGCACGGATGATTACGGCGGCTCCATCGAAAACCGCGCCCGGTTCCTGCTGGAAGTCGTTGATACTGTGACAAAGGAAATCGGCGCAGGTCGCACTGGCATCCGCCTTTCCCCGGTAACGCCTGCCAATGACATTTTCGAAGCAGACCCACAGCCATTGTTCGACTATGTCGTGCGCGAACTCGGCAGCCGTGGCCTCGCCTTCATCCACGTCATCGAAGGTGCAACCGGCGGCCCGCGTGATTTCAAGCAGGGCGACAAGCCTTTCGATTACGATGCTCTCAAGGCCGCATACACCAATGCCGGTGGCAAGGGCCTGTGGATCGCCAACAACGGTTATGACCGCGACAGCGCGATTGCCGCGACAGAAAGCGGCAAAGCCGATGCCATCGCCTTCGGCAAGGCCTTCATCTCCAACCCGGACCTCGTCCGTCGCCTGAAGGAGAATGCCGCGCTGAACGAACCGAACCAGCCGACCTTCTATGGCGGTGGTGCGGAAGGTTACACGGACTATCCTGCTCTGGCATAAAGACCCAAAAAGCCGCGCACCCACTCAGGTGCGCGGCTTTTCTATCATGTATCACGCGTGCGATATGGCTCTCGGAGCTTCCATGTCCGCTTCCGGGTCCAGGCATTTCAGCGAGATAAGCGAGGCACGCACGGCCTCGTCGATGGGCGTCTGGGGTTCTGCACCCAGAAAGCGGGTGAGTTTTCCATTGCTCATTCTGATCGGCGTCTTCCAGAGATAGCGCATTTCCATGACTTCCCGAAACATCGGCACGAAGGGCGAGGCCAGCTTCAACAGCCACCACGGCGTTTGCTTGACCGAAATTTTATGACCCACCACCCGCTCTATCGCAGACGACATTCCCTTGCCATCGGCGTCCCAAAACCCATCCATGTGATAGGTGGCGAATGGTTCAAGTTCGCCGGCACGATCCAGCAACTGACCCATGGTTTCAGCCACATCAGGCAGATAGGCCCATTGATGGCCGACGCCCGGCGATCCGGGGTTGGTAACGTGGGTGATCTTTTTGCCCGGCGTGACAAGACCCTGGCTAAACCAGTTGTTGTTCGCACCCGGCCCGAAGAAGTCACCTGCGCGAACGATCAGCACCGGCGTTTCCGGTGTCGCGGCGGAACGCAGACGGCGCTCCATCTCCACGCGAATGCCGCCCTTGCGGGTTAACGCGTTTTGCGGGCTGTCCTCGGTTGGAGCGGTAAATGCATCCGGCCCGAAATTATAGACCGTTCCCGGTAGCAAAATCCGGGCTCCCACCGCCTTTGCAGCGGCAATGGTGCTATCCAGCATAGGAAGAACCAGTGTCTCCCAATTCCTATACCCTGCCGGGTTAACTGCGTGAACAATGAGGGTCGCGCCCTCGGCTGCCTTCGCCACATCGGCTGCGTTCATCACATCACCGCGCACCCACTCCTGCGAGGGATTGGCTGAGGTCGGCATATTTCCCCGCACCAGTGCACGCACGCGCCAGCCCCGGCGCAGCAGCATATCCATGACATGTCCGCCAATGCCGCCGCGCGCTCCCAGAACCAGTGCCAATGGCTTGGATGTATCTCTATTGCTGGTCACTGCTAAAACTCCAATCTGAATTGATGGCTGGAGTATGAGCCCGATATCAGCTATACGAAATTGTCTAAAACCGTTGAACCACTATACGAAAATCCATGATCAAAGACCGTGAGATCAACTGGGATTATTACCGCACCTTTCTCAACGTGCTGCGTGACGGATCGCTCTCCGCCGCCGCCCGTGAACTCGGCATTACCCAGCCGACAGTAGGCCGCCATATTGACGCGCTGGAGGAGAGCATGGGGTTCCAGCTCTTCATCCGCTCGCCCCATGGGTTGGTGCCGACGGATGCGGCAATTGCCTTGAAACCCTATGCCGAAAACCTTGCAGCCACCGCATCGGCCCTCATGCGCGCGGCTTCGGGCGAAGTGGGGAAGATCGAAGGGGCCGTGCGCATCAGCGCCTCCGATATCATCGGTGTAGAAATCCTCCCGCCGATCATCGCATCGCTTCAGGAACTGCATCCGAAGCTGGAAATCGAGCTGTCGCTTTCCGATACGCTGGAGGATTTGTTGCGCCGGGAAGCCGATATCGCCATCCGCATGACCAAGCCGGTGCAGGATGCGATCGTCATGCGCTACATCGGCAATTTCCGGGTGGGCTTTCATGCCAATAACGACTACCTGAGGAGAATGGGCACACCGCTGTCCAAGGACGACCTCATCGACCACCGCCTCATCGGCTTCGACCGAAAGACCCCTTTCATAAGGGCCATCCTTCAGCGAATACGAAACGACAATCCCAGCATTCCTGACGCCGAAAACATTCCCTTTTCCATTCGTGCCGACAGCAATCTCGCACAGCTTTCCATGATACGGGCCGGTGCAGGTGTCGGCCTATGCCAAGTGGGCCTCGCCAGCCGCGACGCCACCCTCACCCATCTTCTGCCGGAATTGGAAATACCACTGCATGCATGGGTCGCCATGCACGAGAACCTGCGAACATCGCCACGCTGCCGTGCAGTGTTCAACGCGCTGGTCGATGGGTTGAAGGGATTTTTAAGAGCAACGGACCCGCACGCACTGACCAGCAAGACGTGATAACTGCCCGGCTCAGATGGCGTTGCGGGTCTGCTGCGGTTCCTCGAAACCATCCACCACCTCGGCCTCCGGCCTGTCGCCACCTTGACTGTGTTCCTCGTGCCAGCGACCGCGTTCGTCCTGATAATAGATTTCCTCGTCCTCGCCACCGACCTGCTGTTCGGCTGCGGCGATGCGTGCGGCCTGGACGGCATCGGAATGGGTGGGGAAGGCTTCCGAATAGGCACCGTTCATCCGGTAAGCCCAGCCGCCATCATGCTCTACAATCTCATATACAACCTTGGTCATGCACACTTCCTCCTTGCAGATTGAAGGGGCGTGGCAACCTTTGCCGCAAACGCGCATTTGAAGGACGAGATCGCGGCATTGTCGCCATGTCCTTGAAACGCACTATCCTACCAAATTGCCCAATGTGCAAATCCCGCATGTTGCCGCAGCCTTGATTGTCATCAGTTCAGAAAAACGAAAGGGCGAAAATGTCGATTGCGACGACGCTGAAACAGGAGCGCATGCTGTTGGCAGCGTTACCGTGCGCGGTGGCTGCTTATCTTGCCGAACACATGGTCATGGAACAGGGCAAGGTGCTGTCCTTCGTCGTGGCGGCAGCGCTGATCGGCGTCATCATTCTGGTGTCGATGCGGGTGGCGCATCACGCCGAAATTCTGGCGGCCAAAGTCGGTGATCCCTATGGCACGATGATCCTCACGCTTTCCGCCGTTGCCGTGGAAGTGCTGATCCTCGCCATTATCATGCAGGAATCCACCTCACCCACGTTGGTACGCGACACCATCTATTCCGCGGTCATGATCGACATAAACGGCATCTTGGGCATCGCCGCCCTGCTGGGAGGCCTCCGCCACGGCGAGCAACCCTACAACGACGATTCCGCCCGCACCTATGTCGTGATGATCCTGACCGCCATGGGTATCTCGATGATCGTGCCGGAATTCATTCCAGAGGCGAAGTGGCATTATTATTCCATTTTCACCATCGGCGCCATGATTGCTCTCTATGCCCTGTTCCTGAAAATGCAGGTCGGGCCGCACAGCTACTTTTTCAGCTATCGCTACCCTCGTACCGAACGCAAGAAGAGCGCCGCCGAGCAGCAGACCGAGGCGGCGGAAGAAGAGGATGAAGGCCCGGCATCCTATTCGATTGCCATCATCCTCATCGGCGTCGTCATCATAGGCGCGCTGGCGGAATTCATGTCGGCATTTCTGAGCAATGGGCTGGAAGGCAGCGGCGCGCCCGTTGCGCTGATGGCCGTCGTCGTAGCCACCATCTCCGCCGCACCTGAGATCATGACCGCCATGCGCTCGGCACTGCGCAACCGCATGCAGTCGGTGGTCAACATCGCCATGGGTGCATCGCTCTCCACCGTCATCCTCACCGTGCCGGTCATGGAGGCCATTGCGCTCTACACCGGCCAACCATTCATCATGGCCATGACCCCGGTGCAGACGGTGATGGTCTTCATCACGCTCTTTGCAGCGGCGATCAACCTGAATGATGGTGAAACGAATGCCATTGAGGGGATGACGCATTTCATCCTGTTCGCGACATTCGTCATGCTGCTGTTTTTGGGACTTTGAAACGAAAAAGCCCGGCAGCGATGCCGGGCTTTTTCTCAAAACAAACAATGCTTAACGGCAGTTTGCGCAGAAACGCTGGATGCGGTTGCAGGCTTCTTCAAGCAACTTCTCAGACGTCGCATAGGAAATGCGGAAGTTCGGGCCGAGGCCAAAGGCCGAACCGTGAACGACGGCGACGCCTTCCGTTTCCAGAAGCTCGGTTACGAAGTCCTCATCGGTTTCGATGACCTTGCCCGAAGGTGCGGTCTTGCCGATCAGGCCTGCGCAGGACGGGTAAACGTAGAACGCACCCTCCGGCATCGGGCAATTGATACCCTTGGCCTGGTTCAGCATCGACACGACGAGGTCTCGACGGCCTTCGAAAATCTTCTTGTTTGCAGGAATGAAGTCCTGCGTGCCGTTCAGCGCTTCCACAGCCGCCCACTGCGCGATGGAGGTCGCGCCAGACGTCTGCTGACCCTGAATCATGTCCATGGCCTTGATGAGCTGCAATGGGCCGGCGGCGTAGCCGATGCGCCAGCCGGTCATGGCATAGGCCTTGGAAACGCCATTCATGGTCAGCGTGCGGTCGTAGAGCGATGGCTCCACTTCGACAGGCGTCACGAACTTGAAGTCGCCATAGGTCAGGTGCTCATACATGTCGTCGGTCAGAACCCAGACATGCGGGTGCTTGACCAGAACGTCGGTCAGCGCCTTCAACTCGTCGTGGCTGTAAGCCGCGCCCGATGGGTTGGACGGCGAGTTGAACAGGAACCACTTGGTCTTTGGCGTGATCGCCTTTTCCAATGCTTCTGCCGTCAGCTTGAACTTGCCTTCCAGCGTGGTGTGAACGAAGACGGGCGTACCGCCGCAGATCGACACCATTTCCGGGTAGCTGACCCAGTAAGGCGTTGGAATGATCACTTCGTCGCCGGGGTTAAGCGTTGCCATGAAGGCGTTGAAAAGAATCTGCTTTCCACCGGTGCCGACAATCGTCTGCTCCGGCTTGTAGTCCAGACCATTCTCGCGCTTGAACTTTTCGGCAATCGCCTTGCGCAGTTCGGGAATGCCCGAAATCGGCGTGTATTTCGTTTTGCCAGCGTTAATGGCGGCAATGGCGGCTTCCTTGATGTTTGCAGGAGTATCGAAATCCGGCTCGCCTGCGCCAAGGCCAATCACATCGCGACCCTGGGCCTGCAATTCACGGGCTTTCTGGGAAACGGCGATGGTGGCGGACGGCTTTACGCGGGAGAGAATGTCGGCAAGGAAGGCCATTTTTATCGGTCCTATTGAAGTTGACATCGGCAGAAGTTTGCGACGGTCGCCCTCTGCGGCAAGTGGTATGTCGAAAGACGAACGTTGTTTCAAGAGCAAAAGCCGGCAAAACGTTACACCCGCAGCAATTACAGCCAAACTATGTACGGTTTGCCTCTATCAACAACGGAAACAAACGGCTTCAGGGTATTTCAAATTTTGCTTAACTGGCGCGTAACGCTTTTCATGTTATGATCGCACGGTTGAAATGATTTTCCGGATAAAACGCCGTGGCACCGAAAAGCATTTTCTCAAATCTCGCGCGCGAAACCGATGGTTCCTGGTCCACGACCTATGCGCCCTTCACCCTCAAATCCGCGCTTCAGCCGATTTTCCGACGCCTGTCGGATGGGCGTTTCGATATCGATTCCTTCGAGGGCCTCGTACGCCCCTATCAGGGCACGGAACTGGTGCCACCGGCGCAGCTCTTCAAGCAGGTGCATCCCGACGATATCGAAGCCATCGACAGCATCTTGCGCACCATCCACATTCTCAACACCGGCAAGTTGGAACGCTCCCGCGCACGCATCTTCGTCAACTTCCACCCCGGTCTGTTTGGCACCCCGGCCAAGATGCGGCAGGAAGTGGAGCGCATGCGCCTGTCTGCGCATGAAGCGGGCATGTCACCGGATCGTATCGTCTGCGAAGTCGCCGACAATCAGGGCTCGGAAACTCGTCTCGTGGCAGATTTCGCCGAGCATATGCGCGCCATGGGCTTTCGCGTCGCCATTGCCGATTACGGCGCGGGCGATTCCGATATAGAGCGCGTGAAGCTGATCAAGCCCGATTACGTCAAGTTCGAAGCGGCATGGGTGCGGCACTTCATGCGCAACTCCGCCGGTGCCGCCCTGCTGCGCGTCATCGTCAAGCAATTCGCCAGCGAAGGGATCGAACCGATCTTCGAAGCGCTGGAGGATGAGCGGGAAATCGAGCTGTGCCTCGACCTCGGCGTCTCGCTGATGCAGGGCTATGCGTTGGCACGCCCGGAACTGGCGCCGACCACCTTCAACGAACGCTTTCCAGAACTGCTGGGCTCCACCCGCTCCTCCCTTTTCAGCGCGCCATCTGCCAGCGCCTCACACCTTAATGCAGGGCCTGAACCGCGTGGCCCAAAGCCCGTGCGCACCTTCGGAAAACGCGGAATTTGACCGCCGTTTAACAGCTGTTAACCGCTGCCTTGATATCGCCGCAATAAATACGCCGGACTGTCTGAATTCGGTCCACAAGCCGTCCACTTCAAAGCCAATTTTAAAGCATGTCGCGAAAATTGCAGCGTTGCGTTGCTTTGCCGACATGAGACGCGAAAAGACGTGGACAAGGGACCGGAACAATGTTTCTCAATGATCGGAAATCGGTAGACCGGCTGAGAGCACAAAGAATGCTTTTTTCGCTGTGGATGGCGCTCGCCGCTATCGTTGTTATTGTCACCATGGCAGCAGGACTTGCCACGACGTCCCACGCTGCGGAAATGGTCGACCCGATGACGACCTCGTCTATCGCCGCTGCCCCGATCTCCAAAGCGTCCGACCGCGTTTTCGTCATCGTGCTGCTGACGATGGGCTTCTTCACGCTCGCCGCAGGTGGCGTCGTTCTGACGATGACCACAATCCGTGAAAGCGCCAACCGAAAAAGGGTGCGTTGAAGCGAGGCAACCTCAGATATGGGACGCCACTCAAATCACGAACGAAACAGGGTGAGCAAAGTCTGGGAATTGTTATTCGCAATCGAAAGCGATTGAGCGCCAAGCTGCCGCTGGCTTTGCAGAGCACTCAGGCGGCTTGACTCCTCCTCCAAGTCGGCGTCGACCAAACGACTGACACCGCTTTTCAGGGAATCGCGAAGACTGCCGACGAAATCGTTCTGAAGGTCGATGCGCATGCCCAGCGCGCCAATCTTAGCCGCGCTGTCCTGCATATCGCTCAGCATGTATTCTACCACAGACATCATATCGTCGATCTCTTGCTGGGTCGTCGTTTCGGTGAGACCGATCTCGACCTGTGGCAATGCTGGCGATCCCGTGTGGGTGGTCCCACTGCCCTTCCCCTGAATCAGCATATACCCCGTGGAAAGTCCGAGATTCCAAGCGTACGTATCCGTAGTAAGGATACCGAATTCGCCATGGGTGTCCGATGAATCATCGATCAGCGCATCAGAGTAAGGCCAGGCAGGAAAATCGATCTTATCGTACGTCATCGTCTGTAAGAACACCGAGCCGTCATCGCCGCGCACAAATGAGCTCACGACCTTCGGATTACCAATCTGTATAGGATCTTCGTCCGTATCGAATTTAAGCCAGTTTTCGCCGTTGAAACTTGCCCCACCGGCAACGGCGCGAAGCTGCTCCTTGAGTTTGGTCAGCTCGTCATTGATCTTGAGCTTGTCCGCGCTGGGCTCCGATGCCAGAACGAGTTTGGCCTTGAATTCCGACACGAGCTCAATGGCAGACTCCATCCCCGCATAGGCAACATCGGTTTTTGCCGCACCGACGCCCATCGCGTCCTGTACCGCTGAAAGTGCTTTTTCGTCGGAGCGCATGGTTGTGGCAATCGACCAGTATGCCACGTCATCAGACGCCTGCTGAACACGATAGCCCGTTGAAATATTTGTCTGCGTGGTCGCGAGATCGGCGTTAATCTTTCGCAACGTCGAAAGGGCAGCCATCGCTGATGAATTGGTTAAAATACTCGTCATAACAGCCCTGCACGCACAAAAAATACAAGTAAATACTGCCGGGGAATGCTGAATGGAGGGTTAAAAATTCTACTATAGAAATAGGTATGATAAGATTCTCTCGTTATAATTTTAATACTCGCTTTAATAGGAATCTATCTATTGGTAGAAATTCGAAACAGGACATAATGTGCAGCGCTAAGGGGAAAATATTTATGAATGGATCGCTACGGTCCCATTAGGACCACGCCTTGCTGCTTGAGTGCTTAATTGGTAGAGCACCGCCAAACCCGGCATCAAGCCAACGTCAAAACATCGACATTCACGGTGGCGGGGTCCTTCTTTTTTGGTGACCCATGACGCGTATTCAGGCCAATCTCGTTCTCTTGCTCGCCGCAGCTATCTGGGGTGGTGGCTTCGTGGCGCAATCGACCGCCATGGCAAGCATTGGCCCGTTCTGGTTCGTCGGCCTGCGCTTTGCAATCGCCGCGCTGGCTGTCCTGCCCTTCGCCATGATGGAAAGCCGCCGGATGACGTCAGCCCCTACCCCTGCCGAGATGAAGACCTTCGTCTGGGTCGGACTTGCCCTTTTCATGGGGGCCACCACACAGCAGGTGGGACTGCTGACGACGACGGTGACCAATTCCAGCTTTCTGACCGCCCTCTACGTCATTTTCGTGCCAGTCATCGCCGTGATCGTCTATCGTCGCCATCCGCACTGGATCGTGTGGCCGGGCGCACTGATGATGCTGTGCGGCATCTTCCTGCTGTCGGGTGGAGCCGTGACGCGGCTCACGACAGGCGATCTGTTGAGCATAAGCTGCGCCTTTTTCTGGGCCATCCAGATCACGCTTGCTGGCCGTTTCGTCATGCAGAGCAACCGGCCACTGGCCTTGTCCTGCACGCAATTTGCGGTCTGCGCGGTGCTGAGCATGTTGATCGGCATTTTCATGGAGCCAATCAACACCACGGCGATCGCTTCCTCCATGAAGGAAATTCTCTATGTCGGCCTGGTGTCTTCAGGGCTTGCCTTCGTCTTGCAGGTCATCGGCCAGCGCTACACCACCGCACCCCAGGCCGCGATCTTCCTGTCTTCGGAAGCACTTTTCGGCGCACTATTTGCAGCAATCTTCCTGCACGAAACAATTCCGGCGGTCGGTTACGTCGGCTGCGGTATCATTTTTGTAGCGATTTTGCTCGTCGAACTCGTGCCGGAGCTTTCCAAACGACGAAACAGCCGTATAATCGCCGAAACATAAGCACTTTGTGACATTCTACATTCAGAGAAGTTTTACTTTTTTCACGCGAAAATGGGTCGTAAATCCCATCGTCAGCGATGTTTTCGTTTCACAACTGCGAAAGCGCGAGAAAAAATCTGCCAGACCAGACGTTTGCCACTTTGACCGTGGTAGATGAGCGTTGTGCTTGTCCGAAAAGTTTCGCTTGCCAATTTTAAATAAACACAGCAATCTGTTGCGGTTCGGGCAAGTTGCGAGCATGGGAAGGCCTACAAAACAAGTGCTCCGGAGATAAAAAACTCCGGGCGGCGGGGACAAAATAACGTTGATCAGAACGTCAAAAGCTTTCCACGCGAAGGTCCACATTCTCAATTATCAAACTGCCTGCCGTACGCCCTCACGGGCAAAACTGTAATGCTGCCTGGAGCTGAACACGGGCAGAGCGAAAAGGACCTGATGCATGGCCGAGACTGGCACCGTTAAATTCTTCAATACCGACAAGGGCTTCGGCTTCATCAAGCCAGACAATGGTGGCGCCGATATCTTTGTTCACATCTCTGCCGTACAGGCTTCTGGCCTGTCCGCCCTTTCAGAAAACCAGAAAGTAAGCTTCGACACTGAACCGGATCGTCGTGGCAAGGGACCAAAAGCAGTCAATCTGCAGATTGATGGCTGATCCCTAACGATTTTCTTTTCTCGTTGAAGCCCGGCAGGAATGCCGGGTTTTTTTGATTTGGCTGGAGCGTATGACGGCGAACGACGAACTGCCTCATCTTCTGGAGAGAGTTGGTGAGTTCGCGCTTCGAAACGGTCTGAGCCCCATCTCTGACGCAATTATACAGGCGCAAGACGTAACCCAGTTCGGTCCAACAGTTGATATCAAAGTCGGCGATATGAGCTTTTGGGCGATCAGGCTGAACCACTTGAAAGATCGAAATATAGAGTGTCCGGGCCTGGCAGAGTTCGTTGAAAAAGTGAAAACTACGGCGAAGGACACCCCAATAAAACAAACAGTGATCGTGCTTAGCCAGAACTACTATTTGCATACATACAGTCAAAACACCGAGGTTTTCGCTGCATTCCTGACTGAAATCTCCACGATCAGACGGCGTAGCCAATCAGAGTCCACGTAACTACACACCTGTCAAAGACAGGCGCTGAAGCGGTAAAGCATCAGGACGACGTGTTATATCGGTTTTGACGACCTATTTCTGATCCGCATAAATCCCCTGCAAATAAGGGTTTGTCCGGCGCTCTTCGCCAATACGTCCGCCCGGGCCATGGCCGCAGATAAAGCCGATTTCATCGCCCAGTGGCAGGACCTTGTCTCGGATAGAGGCCAACAACTGTGCATGGTTGCCGCCCGGAAGATCGGTGCGCCCAATGGATCCGGAAAACAGCACGTCGCCGACATGGGCAAACGCCTGTTCGCGGTTGTAATAAATGACATGGCCGGGCGCGTGGCCGGGGCAATGGTAGACTTCGAAGTGGTGATCGCCGAAGGAAACCGTATCACCATCCTTCAACCAGCGATCCGGCAGCACGTTTTGCAGGCCGGGAAGGCCGTAGGTTTGCGCCTGAATTTCTATACGCTCGAGAAGCGGCTTATCATCCTCATGCGGACCGATGATGGGCAGCGACAGTTTTTCCTTCAACTCCTTGGCGCCGCCCGCATGGTCGAGATGACCGTGCGTCAACCAGATTTCCTTCAGCGTAACGCCGTTTTCGGTCACGGTCTGGACGATGACATCCACATCCCCGCCGGGGTCGACGACAACACCTTCCTTGGTGTCTTCATCGAAGAGAATGGTGCAGTTCTGCTGAAATGGCGTCACGGGAATGATGCCTGCCTGTAACTTGCCCATGGTCTCTCCTTTGCACTAGAACAGGGCCTTTCTATAGACCGGCAGATCGGGCCGCACAATAAAACCCGAGAGAATATCGGGCATTGTAAAGTCCATAAAAGTTCAGAGCTTTGGCAATCGAAACAGACGAGCGGAAACTTTAGACATCACAAAAACGGGAACAGACCGGTAACTTGTGCGTTCTTGCCCCAGTCTTCAAAGGAGTAAGGCAAATGAACAAGAAGCTGAAACTTATGATCGCCGGTGGTGCGCTGACACTGCTTGCTGGATATGCAAATGCGGCGATGGTTGCCACGACGGCTTCCGACATCTCTGTGCGCTCTGGCCCAGGCGAAGATTACCCCGAACTCGGTCTGGCAACACGCGGCAGCGACGCCGTTCTGGATGGTTGCCTCGATGGCAGCGCTTGGTGCCGCATTGAGGTGAACGGCCTTCGCGGTTGGGCCAATGCCGATTATCTGAATGTGATGTACGAAGGTTCGCCAGTGATCCTGCGTGAACGCCGGTCCGAGATCAACGTACCTGTCGTCACCTATGAAAAGACGTCCAGTGTTCAGGCTGAACCAAATCCGGGCGATCCGAACCTCGGTCGCGTTGGCGAAGTCAACCCGCCAGAAAACGTCATCACCTATATCGATAAGCACCCTGCACAAGCAGTGCGTTACGACGGCTCTGTCGCCATTGGTGAAACGCTTCCAGCAAGCGCCGAACTGGTCACGATTCCCGACTATGAATACAGCTATGTGCGCGTCAACGACCGCCGTGTTCTGGTCGAGCCAAGCACACGCCGGATCGTTTACGTTTACGAGTAATCGTTGCGACCAATGGACATGACAAGAGCGCGGCCAGCCCGCGCTCTTTTTGCGTTTGTGGTCTGCGCCATCATAATATCGTTGATGTTCAACCAGCGGCATATTATCGAACGCAACAGAAAATGATTGCGGGCATCCTCCCTGCGTCACACATTTTCAGATAGTCTGCACCGGCGTCACCGCAGGCTAGGATTATTTTCTGCGACGTGACGTTCGAAAGAGGAAAATTCGCCGTCATGGCAGGTCCCGAGACCAGCCCGCGCGGCGGAGGTTGATAACGATAAGAAGGAACGACAGTGCCTGTCCAGTCGATGAAAAAGACTGCCGTCAAACAAACTCCAGCACTTCCGCATGTCGATGACGGCAAGATCGACTTCGATACGATCGAGGCGTTTTTCTTTGCCTATCGCGATTTCGTGTCGGACCCTGATGTCATTCTATCCAAGCTGGATTATGGGCGGGCACACCACCGCGTGGTTTATTTCGTCTGCCGCCAACCGGGCATGACCGTGGCCGATTTGCTGGACACGTTGCAAATCACCAAGCAAAGCCTTGCACGAGTGCTCAAGCAATTGATCGATGACGGATATATTCGCCAGATGGCAGGGCCGGAAGACCGCCGCCAGCGCAGGCTCTACCCTACACTGACGGGCCGCGAACTGGCGCTGGCGCTGAGCGAACCGCAATCGCGACGAATCGACCGCGCGCTGGAGGATATGCAGCCGGAGGCCCGCGCCTGCGTTCGGGCGTTTCTCGCCCGCATGCGCGACCCGGTTACGGACAAGGCCATGACCGAGATATCCTCGAACGAGGGGAAGGAATAACCATGCCGAGCGGTGCACCTAAACAGCCACTGGCGGAAGACGACGCCCCTCACCTGTTGATCGTCGACGACGACGCGCGTATCCGCGATCTGCTGCAACGGTTTCTGGGTGACAAGGGTTACCGTATTACCGCTGCTGCCGATGCCGCCGAAGCCCGCCGCAAGATGCTCGGCATCCGTTTCGACCTGCTCATTCTCGATGTGATGATGCCTGGCGAAAACGGCCTGTCGCTGACACGCTCGCTCAACGAAAACAAATCCGTTCCGGTCATTCTGCTGACAGCCCGCTCTGAAGCGGACGCCCGCATTGCTGGCCTGGAGGCTGGTGCGGATGATTATCTGCCCAAGCCCTTCGATCCGCGGGAACTGGTGCTGCGTATCAACAACATTCTGCGGCGCAATGCATCGCCCGATACGCCGAAGATCGAGCAGATCATTTTCGGGCCTTATAATTTCTCCGTGCCCCGCAAGGAACTGCGGCGTGGCGCAGAGGTCATTCGCCTGACGGATCGCGAACAGGAGATCATGCTGCTGTTTGCATTGCGCGCCGGTGACACGATACCGCGCCACGAACTGGTCGATGCCGAGGCCGATGTCGGGGAGCGCACCATCGATGTGCAGATCAACCGGCTTCGTCGCAAGATCGAGGACGATCCGGCCAATCCTGTTTACTTGCAGACCGTGCGCGGCATCGGATACCGTCTGAGCGTCGATTAAAGACCTGCGTCTGTTGCGGGCCAAAGCGAATAGGCGGGACCATGGCGAGCCTCGACTTCAGGAATGTTGCGAAAAACAACGCGGTTGCCCGCGCCTGGCGATTTTCCGTCCGCTGGCTTCGCCACTGGCTACCGACCGGCCTCTATACCCGCTCGCTGCTCATCATCATTCTGCCGATGGTGCTTTTGCAGGTCGTCGTCGCCGCCGTTTTCATGGAACGCCACTGGCAGATGGTGACGGAACGCCTTTCCGCCGCCGTGACCCGCGATATCGCCGCCATCATCGAACTGCTGGAAACCGACCCTGAAGAGGACGATTATCAGCGGGTCATCCGCATCGCCCGCGAACGCCTTGACCTCAGTATCTATATCGAACCCAAGCAGGATTTGCCGGAGCCGCGCGCCCAACCCTTCTTCTCCATTCTCGACACGATCCTGGCCGACCAGATCCAGCAGCAGATTGGCAAGCCCTTCTGGCTGGATACGTTCGGCAATGGCTCCCTCGTTGAAATCCGCATTCAGCTGGACGACAAGACCCTGCGCGTCTTCACCCGCCGCAACCAGGCCTATGCTTCCAATACCCACATCTTCCTCGTCTGGATGGGCGGTGCGTCGCTGGTCCTGCTTGGAATATCCATTCTATTCCTTCGCGGTCAGATCAGGCCCATTCTGGCGCTGGCGAAAGCCGCTGAAAGCTTCGGTCGCGGCCAGAAGAGCACCGCCTATTCGCCAAGAGGCGCGGATGAGGTCCGTCGCGCCGGTCTCGCCTTCATTCTGATGCGGGAACGCATAGAGCGACAGATGGAACAACGAACCGCCATGCTGAATGGCGTCAGCCACGATCTGCGCACCATTCTCACCCGATTCAAGCTTCAGCTTGCGCTGGCCGGAGACAACCCGGATTTGGAAGGGCTGGACAAGGACGTGGACGACATGCAGTCCATGCTGGAAGCCTATCTTGCCTTCGCGCGCGACGACGCCGAGGAAAGCATGGGCACTCTGGAGCTGGCTCCGCTCTTCGACCGCTTTAAAAACGATTTCCTGATGTGCGGCAAAAGCTTCAGTTATGCCTTGAACGGTGTAACGGAATTGCCCGTGCGGCCCAACGCTTTTGCGCGGCTGATCGGTAATCTGGCCGCCAACGCCCATCGCTATGCCAGCACGCTCAACGTCGAAGCGCACCGTGCGCCAAGGTCGATCACGCTGACATTCGATGACGACGGCCCGGGCATACCGGAACAGTCCCGCGAAGACGTGTTCAAGCCGTTTTACCGTCTGGACGAAGCCCGCAATCTCAACGCGTCAGGCACGGGGCTTGGCCTGTCCATCGTACGCGACATCGCAAGAAGCCATGGCGGCGACGTGACGCTGGATGACAGCCCATTAGGCGGCTTGCGTGTGATCGTGAAAATTCCCGCTTAACTGACGGGCGCGTGCTGGTGAAATTCGTGTCAGCACATCTTTTCCCCATTGGGAACAGCCTGCTCCACAGCGGCGAGAACGATGGCGCCGTCCTTGTCGGCAAAGCCGAGCGTCAGGACTTCGGAGCGGAACGGGCCGATCTGGCGGGGTGGAAAGTTGACGACGCCAAGGACCTGTCGTCCGACCAGAGTTTCCAGCGTATAATGCACGGTGATCTGGGCGGAAGATTTCTTGATACCGATCTCGGGGCCGAAATCGATCTTGATCTTGAATGCCGGCTTGCGCGCTTCCGGAAAAGGCTCGGCCTCGATGATGGTGCCGACACGAATATCGACCTTTTCGAAATCGGCGTAGCTGATCTCTTCGCTCATCATCCAGCCTCCTTAGACTGCCAGTTCTTCCGCACGCTTTTTCGCGGCAGCAATAGCCTTGTCGAACAGCGGCTGCATGCCTTCGTCTGCCATCAGAACGGACAGCGCCGCTGCGGTGGTGCCGCCGGGCGAGGTCACATTCTTGCGCAGGCGCGAGGCCTCTTCGGGGGACTGGTGAAGCAATTCACCAGCCCCCGCGACGGTTTCCCGAGCAAGACGCATGGCGAGGTCCGCCGGCAGACCGGCTTTACGGCCTGCCTCCGCCATGCACTCCACGAGATAAAAGACGTAAGCCGGGCCGCTGCCGGAAACGGCGGTCACCGCATCGATATCCGCTTCTGTGGCAACCCATTCAACCGGGCCGCTGACTTTCAAAAGGGTTTCCACCAGCGAGCGCTGCTGCTCGGTGACGACTTCGTTCGCATAGGCCCCTGTGACACCGCGCCCCACCATGGCAGGCGTATTCGGCATGGCACGAATGGCGGCTGATTTTCCGAGAAGTGCCTCGATGCCGGAGAGCGTTTTGCCCGCCGCAATCGAGACGACCACGGTCTGAGGCCCAACGATGGGCTTTAATGGCGGCAGCACGGCATCCATCAATTGTGGCTTGATGGCCAGAAACAGGATGCCGGCTGTCTTATCCGTCGGCGCTTGCGTCAGATGCGTCGCGCCGGACTCGCAGATCAGGCTCATCATCGCATCGGAGGGGCCGGGATCGACAACGATAATCGAAGACCCCGCAACACCCTTCTTCAACCAGCCCGAAAGCAGAGCGCCACCCATATTGCCGGCGCCGATGAGAACGACTGGACCCGATGCAAGCGATACCATGGCTTCAGGCTTCTCCCACTGTTTCGAACAGAGCCGCGTCC
The DNA here is from genome assembly GCF_001422245.1 of Rhizobium sp. Leaf262. GTDB lineage: Bacteria > Pseudomonadota > Alphaproteobacteria > Rhizobiales > Rhizobiaceae > Agrobacterium. The sequence continues at coordinate 133,573 of NZ_LMMM01000002.1, read as the reverse complement.
ATTGCGGACTTGGCATCCATTCCCGACCAGACGACGAACTGGAAAGCCTGGAAATACTGCTCGCAAGCTTCGAGTGCACTCGACAGGAGAACCTCGACCTGCTGGTTGGTTGGTTCTGCACCGCCCGCCAGCAACAAGGACTGGCGGAAGATGATGACGTCTTCCTGACGCCACAGATCGAAGTGACCCATCAGCGTCTGGCCATTGACCTGCGCCAGAAGACGGATGACTTCGTTGACCCTGTGATCGGCAATCTTGATATCGAAAGCGCAGGCAAGATGCAGCGCTTCGAACTGTTCCATCCATGAAAACGAAACATGATAATCCGCCCAACGGCCTTCGACCGTCATGGCAATCTCATCTTCGCCGGAGCGTTCGAACGACCAGTCGTTGGACGCAGCAACGAACTCGATCATATCGACCGGGTTGGAGTGACGTTCGACTTCAAATTCCATTAGGCTCATACGGCACCTTCTCAGCCGGAAATGAATGTTTTGTCTCGCACGCAAAGGCACAAAAACGCACACGCAAATGCCGGGTTACAACAGTTGGGATGATGCCCGACCCCGCCAGAATAACGCAGTTAACCTGTCTGGAGCTTACCGAGTTCGTTTCGAATCATCATGTAAAATCAGTGTATAACGAGCGAGTCCCCGCGCCACCCCCAGGTCTCTGTTTTTGCAACGAGAACTGTGTATATCTCCTCGTACGACACCTCAGTTGTGAGTCATAACTGACTCTGCCAATTGTGTTTTTCGGGTGTTTCCACAGACGTTAAAAAAAACTGAATGAAATCGCTTGCTTGGCCGGAGCGAATCCCCACTGCGGCGCAAACTGCTTCGAAATGACACAAAAACGAAAAATGCCGGACCTTGGGGAAGGCCCGGCATCAGAATCAAAAGGTTGTCGGCTTCTTACGAAGCGGTCGTAGAAAGCTTGGCTTCCAGCGCATCGAGACGAGCGCGCAGCGCATCATTCTCGTCGCGTGCCTGAATGGCCATTTCACGCACGACTTCGAATTCTTCTCGCTTGACCAGATCGAGGCTATTCAGCCACCGTTCCGCCTGCGCATGAAACGCCTGCTCAACTTCCTTGCGCATGCCTTGGGCCGCGCCCGCTGCATCCGTCATCAGCTTTGCGAATTCATCGAAAATACGGTTGGTTCCTGTCGTAGTCATGGGGCGATGTCCTCGTCAGTATCTGGAAAGGTCAACCGCCTTTCCGGTCCATGACTTTCAGGTAGGCACTCCCCCGCCGCGTTGCAAGCAAAATCAGGAATCGTTGCATTCGACATTCTGTCTCGCCGCGCCATGATGACGCCGAAGAATCGCCTTGACCGCACCCTTTTCAGTCGCCATTTTCCCGCTCCGGGAAAAGAATGATTGAGATATCCAATTCTTAAGTGAGCACTCTTAAGTTCCTTGCCCTCAACGCAATGACAATGGATGACCCGATTTGTTTGGACCCCTCGCCCAGTTTTCGATCATGCCCTTCCCCAACATCGACCCGGTGGCGTTCAACCTCGGGCCATTGCCGATACACTGGTATGGCATAGCCTATGTCATCGGCATCATGCTGGGCTGGTATTACGCCCGCAAGCTGAGCCTGACGGACCGCCTGTGGCCCGGCGACAAATCGCCTGTCACGCCCGTCCATCTCGATGACTTTATTGTCTGGGCAGCCGTGGGTATCATTCTGGGCGGGCGCATCGGCTACATCCTTTTTTATGATCTGGGTGCCGTGATCGACAACCCGGTGAGAGCCCTTCAAATATGGAATGGCGGCATGTCGTTCCACGGCGGACTGATCGGCACCACCGTTGCCATGTTGCTGTTTGCGCGCCGCAACGGCATTCCAGTCTGGAGCATGTTCGACATCATTGCAGCCGTCGCGCCTCTCGGCCTGTTTTTCGGACGCATCGCCAATTTCATCAATGGCGAATTGTGGGGCCGATTGACGGATGTTCCCTGGGCCGTGGTTTTCCCCACCGGCGGTCCGTTTCCGCGTCACCCGAGCCAGCTTTACGAAGCCGGACTTGAAGGGATCGTCCTTGTCATCGTTCTCGCCGTTCTTATCTACAGCTTCAAGGCACTGAAAAGCCCCGGTGTCGTGACGGGCGTTTTCGTCTGCGGTTATGCGCTGTCACGTATCTTCGTCGAGTTTTTCCGCGAGCCGGATGCACAGATCGGTTATCTGGTCGGGAACTGGCTGACCATGGGCATGGTTCTATCGACACCCATGTTCCTTCTTGGCCTATGGGCTGTCGTCCGCGCACGCCGCGCTGCGTCTTCATAAGGAACCGGATTGATCATGCCGACACCGCTTGCTCGCCGCATCAAGTCCATCATACGTCTCAACGGCCCGATGAGCGTGACCGACTTTTTCTCGCTGTGTCTGGCAGATCCCGAACACGGGTATTACAAGACCCGCCAGCCCTTCGGTCGCACGGGTGATTTCGTTACCGCACCTGAAGTCAGCCAACTTTTCGGCGAAATGCTCGGCGTCTTCATGGTTCATGCATGGCAGCGCCTGGGCACACTTGCCAATGCGCGCCTCGTGGAAATCGGTCCGGGACGGGGTACGATGATGGCTGATATGCTGCGCGTCATCCAGCGCATCGCCCCCCCGCTTTACGAGAGCATGAGCGTTCACCTTGTGGAAACCAGCCCAAGACTGACCGAAACCCAGAAGCAGACGCTGGCCAGCCACGGCGACAAGATTTCCTGGCATGAAAGCTTCGAGGACGTGCCGCCGGGCCTTCTGCTGATTGCCGCCAACGAACTCTTCGATGCCATTCCCATCCGCCAGTTCGTCAAGACGCCTCACGGCTTCCGTGAAAGGGTTGTGGCGCTGGATACGGCAGACGAGCTCATTTTCACCGCCGGCCTCGCCAGCATCGATCCCGACCTGCTGCCGCCCTTCCCCGAACGGCAGCCCATCGGCACGATCTTTGAATATTCTCCAGCCCGCGAGGCTGTGATGGCGGCGTTGTCACGACGTCTGAAAAGCAATGGCGGCACAGCTCTCATCATCGATTATGGCCACACTGTTTCGGGTTATGGCGATACGTTGCAGGCATTGCGGATGCATGAATTCGACCCCGTTCTCGCTCACCCCGGCGAGGCTGATCTGACCAGCCACGTGGACTTCGAAAATCTTTCGAGAATGGCTGAAGCAAACGGAATCCATATCAATGGATGCCTGCCGCAAGGTGACTTTCTCTACGGGCTGGGCCTGAAGGAGCGCGCCGACACGCTGGCGGCAAAAGCAACGCCGGAACAGACGCTGCAAATCGCCGAGGCCGTCAACCGGCTGGCAGGCGAAGGCGTGGGCAAAATGGGTGCCCTGTTCAAGGTGCTCGCCGTATCCGGCGCGTCCGTCCATCTGCTGCCGTTCCGTCCGCTGGATTGACAGCGGCACCAGCCTTGGGCCAACATCGCGCCAATTCGAAGCAGTGACAAACTGCCGACTGCATCCCAAGTGATGCGCTTCACCGGAAACACTCGCTCGCGAATATTCGTTTCAAATCAGCGACATCGCCAAGGATTGACACCGTAATGCAGGACGAAACTCTGCCGCTTCCCCTTCAAAGCACCTTGCTTGCCTCCGCGACTGGAAGGCATATCCGCCACGGCTTCTTCACCCGTCATGGAGGTGTCTCAGGGGGCATCTATCGTGGGCTCAATGTCGGCATAGGTTCCAACGACGATCGTGATGCGGTTCTGGAAAACAGAACGCGCGTGGCGCAATGGTTTGACCTGCCGTTGGAAAAACTCGCAACCGTGCATCAAATCCACTCGCCCGATGTCGTGGTTGTGGATGGCACCTATGATGGTGATCGCCCGCAGGCCGACGCCATGGTCACGGCAACACCCGGCGTCGTCATCGGCGTACTGAGCGCAGATTGCGGCCCTATCCTGTTTGCAGATGCGCAGGCGGGTGTGGTGGGTGCAGCCCACGCAGGCTGGAAGGGTGCAGTATCAGGCGTGCTGGAAAACACCATCGAAGCTATGATTGCACTCGGCGCAAAGCGTGAGCGGATCGTGGCGGCTCTCGGCCCTTCCATCTGCCAGGAAAATTATGAGGTTGGGCCGGAGCGGGTGGAAAGCCTGAAGGAAATGAACCCTGCCCATGCGGCCTATTTCTCACCATCACCGAATGCGGGCCATGCCTTTTTCGATCTCAAGCAACTGACCGTAGACCGCTTGGTCGCCGCTGGCGTGCAGGCCGAAAATCTCGGACTTTGCACCTATCCCGACGACGACCGTTTCTTTTCTTTCCGCCGCACGACCCATCTTCAGGAACCGGATTACGGGCGGCAGATTTCAGCAATAGCAATTCTGGAGACCTGACATGGCCTTGCACTTCGACGCCGCCGAATTCGAGGCACGCCGCACCCGCCTCACCGAAAAAATGGCAGAGGAAAAGCTGGATGCCATTTTGCTGTTTGCGCAGGAAAGCATGTATTGGCTGACCGGCTACGACACGTTCGGTTACTGCTTTTTCCAGACGCTGATCGTCAAAGCCGATGGCACCATGACGCTTCTGACCCGATCTGCGGATCTGCGTCAAGCCCGACAGACTTCCATCATCGAAGACATCGTCATCTGGGTAGACCGCCTCAATGCCGACCCGACGCTCGACCTTAAAAACCTCCTGAGCGAGATGGATTTGCTCGGCTGCCGAATCGGCGTGGAGTTCGATACGCACGGCATGACCGGTCGCGTCGCCCGCCTTCTCGACCACCAGCTGGCCAGTTTCGGTCAGATTATCGATGCATCCGGCCTCGTAGGCGAGTTGCGGCTGATCAAGAGCCCGGCCGAAATCGCCTACGCCAAGCGCGCAGGCGAGTTGGCGGATGATGCACTGGATGCGGCGCTGAAAATCGTAGGGCCAGGCGCTGATGAGGCCGATATTCTTGCCGCCATGCAGGGTGCCATCTTTGCAGGTGGCGGTGACTATCCCGCAAATGAATTCATCATCGGGTCAGGACCGGATGCGCTGCTCTGCCGCTATAAGGCCGGTCGCCGCAAACTGGACGAGAAGGATCAGTTGACGCTGGAATGGGCTGGTGTCAGCGCCCATTATCATGCTGCCATGATGCGGACCATCGTTATCGGCGAACCGGAGTTCCGTCACAAGGAGCTCTACAATGCCTGCGCTGAAAACATCCGCGCCATCGAAGAGGTTCTGCGCCCCGGCAACACATTCGGAGACGTGTTCGACGTTCACGCCCGCATCATGGACGAGCGCGGACTGACCCGCCACCGCCTCAATGCCTGCGGCTATTCGCTCGGCGCGCGCTTCTCGCCTTCATGGATGGAGCAGCAGATGTTCTATGCAGGCAATACGCAGGAAATCCTGCCCAACATGACGCTGTTCGTCCACATGATCATCATGGACAGCGACTCAGGGGTCGCGATGACGCTGGGCCAGACTTATCTCACGACGGAGGGTGCCCCGGAATCGCTCTCGCGCCACGGTCTGGATTTGCTGACGGTTTAATCTGGATTTGACTCCCATCGAAGTCGAACCGTACATTGCCGGAAATGACGGTTCGGCGGGAGACATCATGAAGGGACATCTGGTATGCGGCGGCTAGGGCGGGTTATTGCAATCCCAAGCCTTGCGCTCACCCTATCGGCCTGCAACACGACGGATACTCTGACGCCGCTGGTGGATGTCGGACATGGCAACACGCAGTCGACGCCCGTAACGCAAGGCGATCTCGACCAGATGGCAGCGGCTGCGGACAGGTCTCCGACGGGCGTTTCCTCGCAGGTTCCAGCCTATGCGCCGCAAAACACCCGGCAAGCTCAAGCGCAGGCGATCACCAGCGGCGCACAGTACGGCCAGCCGGTCGCCCCGCAGCAAACCGCGCCCGTACAGCCGCAGACCCAGACGGCCTCCCTGCCCCCAGGCTCCGCCGCGAGCACGATCCGCTTTCTCCCCATCATCGGCGCACCGGTTCAGGCGGTCACTCCACTTTCGCGCCAACTGGGTGCAGAAGCCAGGGCCAAAGGTCTGACCATTCGTCCATCGAGCGACGCGACCGCCGAACATATCCTGAAAGGATATCTTTCCGCCTTTGCCGATGGCCCCAACGTGACCATCGTCTACGTCTGGGATGTGCTGGATGCCAATGGCGCCCGCCTCCACCGCCTGCAAGGGCAGGAAACGGTGCCGGCCCGAGGCAGCGACCCATGGGCAGCGGCGTCTGACGGCACCATGCAGAAGATCGCAGCCAAAACACTCAATGAGTACCAGTCGTGGAAACAGGCGCAACGGGGATAGGCCCGACGAAACCTGTGGGAAAACCTGTCGCTTTGCGCGAAGTCACAAAGTTTTCATGAAAATTAAGGGTAACACCTTCTGACCTCTTGCATTCACGGGCAACCCCGCTATTAAGGCGCCCATGGCAAAACGGCGTGTCCGGCACCCTTCGGGTCGGGTATTCCTCCCCGTTGAACGACGCAGGGACCACAGAGATCATCTCTGTCGGATCTCGGGCGATGGCATGGAAACAGGCGGCAACAATGAAGGTTTTCGCAGGCAATTCGAACCGGCATCTGGCCGAAGCGATCTGCAAGTATCTTAATGTTCCCTTGGGAAATGCCACTGTAAAGCGGTTTGCGGACCAGGAAATATTCGTAGAAATCGGTGAGAACGTACGTGGCGAGGACGTTTTCGTCGTTCAGTCCACCTCCTTCCCTGCCAACGACCACCTGATGGAACTGCTGATCATGATCGACGCCATGCGTCGTTCCTCGGCAAAGCGCATCACGGCGGTTCTCCCCTATTTCGGCTACGCCCGTCAGGACCGTAAAGCCGGTCCCCGCACACCGATTTCCGCCAAGCTCGTCGCCAATCTGATTACCGAAGCCGGTGCCGACCGCGTCATGACGCTCGATCTGCACGCCGGACAGATTCAGGGCTTCTTCGATATTCCGACCGACAACCTGATCGCCGCACCAATTCTCGCTCGCGACGTGAAGGAACATTACGACACCAAGAACGTCATGGTCGTTTCACCAGACGTCGGCGGCGTGGTGCGCGCCCGCTCGTTGGCCAAGCGTCTGGACTGTCTGCTGGCCATCGTCGACAAGCGCCGCGATCGTCCCGGTGAATCCGAAGTCATGAACGTCATTGGTGACGTGACGGGCAAGGACTGCCTGCTGATCGACGACATCGTCGATTCCGGCGGCACGCTCTGCAATGCGGCTGAAGCGCTTCTAAAGAACGGCGCGACCAGCGTGACGGCCTATATCACCCACGGCGTGCTTTCCGGCGGTGCCGTTGCGCGTGTGGCCTCGTCCAAGCTGCGCGAGCTTGTCATTACCGACAGCATTCAGCCGACGACAGCGGTCCAATCCGCCCACAACATCCGCGTCATCACCACGGCCACGCTTCTTGGCGAAGCGATCAATCGCACGTCGATGGAACAGTCCGTCTCGGGTCTTTTCGACTGAAATTCCGTTTCGGAACGCAAACAGAATAAAAGCCGGAGCATCTGCCCCGGCTTTTTTGTTCAGTGCATGTCCTAAAGACGCATGGTCGGCTCAGAAGAAGCCCAGCTTGTTGGGGCTGTAGGACACCAGCAGGTTTTTGGTCTGCTGATAATGATCCAGCATCATCTTGTGGGTTTCGCGACCGATGCCGGATTGCTTGTATCCACCAAACGCAGCGCCTGCCGGATAGGCATGGTAGCAATTGGTCCAGACACGACCGGCTTCGATGCCGCGCCCTGCCCTGTAGGCCGTGTTGGTGTCACGGCTCCACACGCCTGCACCCAGACCGTAGACTGTGTCGTTTGCGATCTCTATGGCCTCTTCCAGCGTCTTGAAGGTGGTGACGGAAACAACTGGACCGAAGATTTCCTCCTGGAATACCCGCATCTTGTTGTTGCCTTCAAAGACCGTCGGCTGAATGTAGAAACCGTCCTTGAGGTTGCCCGAGAGCGATTTCTTGTCGCCGCCGGTCAGCACTTTCGCACCTTCCTTTTTGCCGATTTCAAGATAGCTCATGATTTTGTCGAACTGTTCCTGCGACGCCTGCGCGCCGATCATGGTTGCAGAGTTCAGCGGATCATCCTGGCTGATGGCCTCGACGCGTTTGATGGCTTTTTCCATGAAGCGGTCATAGATCGACTCGTGAACGAGGGCGCGCGATGGGCATGTGCAGACTTCGCCCTGGTTAAGCGCGAACATCGCAAAGCCTTCGAGCGCCTTATCGAGGAAGGCGTCGTCTTCGTCCATCACATCGGCAAAGAAGATGTTGGGCGATTTGCCACCCAGTTCCAGTGTGATGTTGGTGACGTTATCGGCAGCATAGCGCATGATTTCCTTGCCGACAGATGTGGAGCCGGTGAAGGCGATCTTGGCGATGCGGTTGCTCTGCGCAAGCGGCTTGCCCGCTTCGGTGCCGAGGCCATTGACGATGTTGACGACGCCCGGTGGCAGCAAATCCTCGATTAGCTCCATGACGAGCAGGATGGAGGCAGGCGTCTGCTCGGCGGGCTTGAGAACCACGCAGTTACCGGCGGCCAGCGCCGGTGCCAGCTTCCATGTGGCCATGAGGATGGGGAAGTTCCACGGAATGATCTGGCCGACGACGCCCAGCGGTTCATGGAAATGATAGGCGACGGTGTCGTTGTCGATCTGGCCGATGGAGCCTTCCTGCGCACGCACGCAACCTGCGAAATAGCGGAAGTGATCGATGACGAGCGGAATGTCGGCATTCGTCGTTTCGCGCAACGGCTTTCCGTTATCCCAGGTTTCGGCGCGCGCAATGAGGTCGAGATTGTCTTCGATCCGCTGAGCTATTTTCAGCAGGATGTTGGAGCGTTCGGTGACACTTGTACGGCCCCAGGCGGCTCGGGCCTTATGTGCGGCATCGATTGCGAACTCGATATCGCTGGCATCCGAGCGCGGAACCTCGCAAATCTTCTGGCCGGTGACCGGGGAAAGATTGTCCATGTAGCGACCGGATTTGGGCTCTACCCACTGACCACCGATGTAATTGCCGTATTTGAGCTTGAACGGCGTTTCACCGGCCTTTTGCTGGACCTGAATATTCATGAGTTCATCCTCCCTGATGAATGCGACCCTTTGGTCGCGTGACAGGAAGGTGAGCGCAGAGCGGCTGGATTGATAGGGCCGACCCGATATTCCGCACCGCACAGTGTTTCACATCTGCGACAGCGCAATCTATGAATGTATGTCTAAGGGCACGCATCTCTCGGGATTCTCAGACCTTCCTCATTCCTGTGCTTGTCACAGGAATGAGGAAGACGGCTCTTCTAGTGAACCGAAAGCTTCTTCATCTTGCGGTGAAGCGTCGCGCGGCTGATGCCCAGCAAGGCCGCCGCCTGTGTGATGTTGCCATTGGCGCGCAGCAACACGCGGCGCAGCGCTGCTCGCTCCGCATCGGCCAGATCGGCATGTTTGTCGTGTCGGTCCTCGCGAAGGGCGTCGGACGCTGGAATGCCCGCAGCGAGATGCGAATCGTCAAGCCGCAAGGCAAGCCGCGCTGCCCGCGTCGCCCCCAGAATGATGTCGTCCTGATCCACCGCCAACAGCGATAGCGCCGCTACATTTCCCGATGGCAGCATGAGAATGCGCGCGCCCGGAAACGCGCGGCGAAACAGATTGCCCTCTATGCGCTGGGCAGCATCACGCACCGCCTGCGTCAGCATCGAAAAGGTCAGTTCGTTGACATCGTCACGGCAGGTCGAGATATCGAGCGCACCGGTAACCTGCCCCCGATGGTCGCGAATGGGTGCCGTTGTGCAGCACAGGCTGATATTGGACGAAAAGAAATGCTGATCACGGTAGACGGTCACCGAACGCTCATCTGCCAGCGCCGTGCCGATACCATTGGTGCCGACGCTCGCCTCGCTCCAGACGGCGCCAGACCACAGGCCAAGCCGACGAAAATCGCGATCGTCGGTCGCCGCACCGCGCCGCTCCAGCGCCACGCCATCCGCATCCGTCAGCAACAGGCAACAGCCAGACTTTCCGACAGCGGTAAAGATGCGGTCGAGTTCATCGGCACTTTCGGCAATCAGGCCAGCGGAAAACTCACGCGCCCTTCGAAACTCGGCTTCGGCGAGAAAGATCGGCTCGCTGCTTTTCTCAGGCGCCAGGTGATGCATCGTCATGCATCGACGCCAGGACGCGATAATGGGTGAACTCGCCGCAGCCGATGGCTGACTGGCGCTTTGGTACACATGATCCGCATGTGCCGTGCCGTTTGACATATGCTCCTCCCGATTTTTGCCGGGATGGTGCGCCTGATACGCCGCGCTTTCAATCAAAAAAAGCGTGACGGTGCGAGAGCCGATCAGCTGGCCAGTGGCAGCATCTCGGCTTCAGAGGGGTCGCCTGCCAATGCGGGAAGGTTGACGATCGCGTCGATGGTGGTGGCCGGTCCCGGACGCCCATAATAATAGCCCTGCACATGCTGGCAGCCTTCCCGGCGCAAAAATTCCAGATGCGCCTGCGTTTCCACACCTTCGGCGAGCACGGGGATGTTGAGGCTGTTAGCAAGGATGAGGGTGGAGCGGACGATGGCCTGCGACTGTACATTGGTACCCAACCCCTCGACAAAACCGCGGTCGATCTTGATCTTGTCGAATGGGAAGCTCTGCAAGGTCGAGAGCGAAGAATATCCCGTGCCGTAATCATCCATGGCGATGCGCACGCCAAGCGCCTTCAGGCGACGAATTGTTACCAGCGCGTGGCGGTGATCGACGATGATGCCACTTTCGGTGATCTCCAGTTCCAGCCGCCTCGGCTCCAGTCCACTTTCGAGAAGAATTCGCTGCACCTTGTCGACAAAGTCGGAATCCGAGAGTTGCAGCGGCGCGACGTTGACGGCGATGCTCAGCGGATTTCTCCACCGCACCGCTTGGAAGCAGGCCTCGCGCAGCACCCACTCACCCATCTCGATGATGAAGCCAGTCTGCTCGGCTATGGGAATGAATTCGGCGGGTGAAATCATGCCGCGCTCTGGATGGTTCCAGCGCAGCAACACCTCAAAGCCTACGATCGCCTCGGTCGCCGTATCGTTCTGCTGCTGAAAATAGAGCTCGAAAGCACCGTTGCCGAGGCCGCTGCGCATACTGATGGCCAGAGCATTGCGGGTGCGTGACGCTTCGTCCATCGACTTGTCGTAAAAACAAATCGTACCGGTCACGTCCGACTTGGCGCGGTACATCGCCACATCCGCCTGCGAAACCAGGACATCCACATCCCTGATGCCAGAGTTTGCCACCGCGATGCCGATGCTGGCACCCACGGAAAGAACGGTCTCGTTCCACTCGACGGGCTGCGTCACCTCAGCCAGAAGCCGATTGGCAAATTCCAGACCGTCGGAACGGGAATAATAGCGGGAAAGGACGGCAGCAAATTCATCGCCGCCGACACGGGCTATGAACTCGCCGGGGCGAAGAATCGAACTCATACGGTCCGCAAGTGCGCGCAGAACGGCGTCCCCTGCCGCATGACCGTGCACATCGTTGATTTCCTTGAAACGATTGAGATCGAAGGACAGAAGCGCAACCCGCGTCGTCGGATCGCTGCTGCGCTTCAGAAGGTTTTGAAGATGTTCCTGAAATGCCGCCCGGTTGGGAATGCCGGTCAGTGCGTCGTGCAGCGACAGGTGGCGATAACGCGCCACCGCCTGAAGGCTGGATTCCGAATCGATCACATAGGTGGAAAAGCCGAATGCCAAGAGAACGAAGGTAATGATGATGGCGCTGCCGCCCATCAGGCTCGGAGAGACCAGCGAAGGCGCGATAACGAGCGTGGGATCGAACGAAACGGAAAACGCGGCCATGGCCGTGAAGTGGGTCAAGGCAATGGCCAGCACGAGAAACGTCATGCCGCTATATTTGCAAAACCAGTTGACGGGCCGCACGACCCGGTTGGTGGCAAGCATGCCGAACAGCGCTCCGAACACCATGGACGTCACGACATAGGCCGGCTCCCAAACAAGCGAGCCCTGCACGCTGTAAGCCGCCATGCCGGTATAGTGCATGCAGGCAATACCGAGCCCGACGACCAGGCCGCCGCCTTCCGCGAGCGGGCTATCGCCGCCATAGGTAGCAATCGCAAAACCTGCCGTGGTGGCCGCAACAGAGATGATGAAGGACAGGCCGGTAAAGCCCGGAAGAAAACCGACGCTGCCCGGGGCCTGATAACCCAGCATGGCGACGAAATGCGTGGTCCAGATGGTTGTGCCGCCGATCATACCCGCAAGAAACAGCCAGTTTGCCCGCTGAAGCGATTTCGACTGACGAGCACGCGCAAAGAGCCGCATCGTCAGGAAACAACCCATGACGCAGATCGCCACAGCAGCGATGGTATAGCGGGGATCGTGGTCTACGGTCAGGCAGGTCAGGATTTGATACATCGGCATCACGCATCTGTTGAATTGTTTCACAGCATAATGGTGATCTCGTTTTCACAGCGTTTACCGACATAGATAAGCAGAGATTAAATTACTCCCTCGAAAAGAGCGCGAGGCGAAGTCGATTAAATCACGGCGAGAACGGCATTGACGGGCGGAATGCCCCGGTCACCCTTGCCTTTCCTTTATCTTTCGACTATAGCGCCCGCATCCGTGTAGACACCCTTGGAGGCAACGCGGGCGAGACGGCTTTTTCGAAGGCCCTCTCCAGTTCAGTCCGACATGTCGGATTGGGCTCTCCAGACAACCTAAAAGGATTATGCCATGAGCAAAGAATCTTATGAGCTCAAGGCCGAAGCGCGCGAACGAGTTGGTAAGGGGTCCTCTCGTGAACTACGTCGCAACGGTTTGATTCCTGCTGTCATCTATGGTGACAAGCAAACCCCAATTTCCATCGCGATTTCGACCAACGAAGTCACGAAGCGCGTTCAGGCCGGTGGTTTCATGACAACCATCGCAACGATCGACGTTGACGGCAAGAAGTACAAGGTTCTGCCGAAGGACTACCAGCGCGATCCAGTCCGCGATTTCATGATGCACGTAGACTTCCTGCGCGTATCTGGCAATTCGCAGGTTACCGTCGAAATTCCGGTTCACTTCATCAACGAAGACAAGTCGGACATCAAGAAGGGTGGCGTTCTCAACATCGTTCGTCACACTGTCGAAGCCCACGTACCGGCCAACGACATTCCTGAAGCGATCACCGTTGATCTCGACGGCCTGAAGGTTGGCGACAGCGTTCATATTTCGCAGGTCAAGCTGCCGAAGAACGTTGCTCCTGTCATCACCGACCGCGATTTCACCATCGCAACCATCGTACCGCCAGTCGTTGCGATCGTTGACGAAACCGAAGAAGCACCGGCAGAAGACAACAACGCTTCCGAGTAATCGATCTGCGCTCAGGCGCCGTATCTCGGTCTTATTGAATGCCCCGCCTCGAAAGAGGCGGGGCATTTTTTATGCCTTCGCTTTCGCATCCTTCAGTGTGTTTTAATGTGTTTTTTTAGCAAGGATTAATCATTCCCGGAAACGATAAGTCAAAACTTTAGGTTTAGGTCTTTTTGCATTCGCACGTTCGGAGCATTGCTCGGTTCCGCTCAGCATCTCGATATTGTGGAAGAGGCTTTATTATCGCGTGGGCTGGGAATTCTGCGCGGCAAAAGTTTAGAGGCAAAGGACGATAGTTGCTGCAGATGACGCATTCCGTAGAAAGCCGCTTCATCACGATCGTTTCCGGGGCAGTTCTGGCGCTGATCGTTCCGCTTTTCACCATCCTGCTCATGTTGTCTCATCATGAGTCCGTCGCCAACCAGAAAGATCGTCTGGAAATCCTGCTCGTTGCCAATTCGCAGGCGCTGGGTCGCCCGCTGTGGGATCTGGACGACGACAGCATCAACCAGATCACCGGTACCCTGGTAACCGATCCCGCAGTCTACATGGTCAAGGTGCGCGATACGCTCGGCCATCTCGACATCACCCAGACCGCAGGCTCCAATGTTTCAGGCGACACCTCGTCCATAACCCGCGACATCACCTATAAAAATCTGGATGGAGAGACCAAGGTCGGAGCCATCACCGTATTCTTCCAGAATGTCAGCCTGTTCAATTCCCTGAGCAACATCGAACTGGCATTCATTTCCATCTTCATTCTCGCCATCCTGACTATTTTCGCCACCGCCATCATCGGCAACCGCCTGATGGTGATGAAACCGTTGCTGCGCCTGACCGCCGCCATCGAAGCCACGCGTCGGCTCGGCTCGCGTCACCATGTCGACTGGCGCTCCACGGACGAAATGGGCCGGCTGGCACAGAGCTTCAACGAGATGCAAATCCAGCTGGAGCGGGAAGAGCAGGAAATCAAGAAAGCGCATCGGCGCACGACCGAGATTTACAACCGCACCCCGGCCATGCTGTTTTCCCTTGATCCGGCAGATCGCATTGCCGCCGTCAGCGACTATTGGGTGGAAGCGACGGGCTACCAGCGTGCCGATGTTCTGGGCCGCAGTTTTGCCGACCTCATCGTTCCCGAGGACCGGGCTCGCTTCATACTGCGCAAACACCACGAAGCCACAGCAGACGCGACGGGAGCCAGCTCCGAACTGACCCTGCATTTCCAGTGCGCTGATGGCCGTTTCATGGACGTGCTGATTGCGGAAAAAACACTGGACCTTGGCGACGGCCAACATCGCTCCGAAGGATTGAGCGTCATGACCGACGTGACGGAACTGCGCCAGTCCGAGCAGAGAAACCGCCTTCAGGCCATTTCCGACCATCTGACCGGCCTTTTCAACCGCCAGGGTTTCGAAGCCATACTGGACGAAAAAATCCTGGAAGCCGATGAAAACGGAACCGAACTGGCCTGCCTCTTCGTCGATCTGGACCGTTTCAAGATTATCAACGACAATCTCGGCCACGCCGCGGGCGATGCCGTTCTCAAAACATTCGTCGAACGGCTGAAAGGGCTGCTGACACCGCTCGACAGCGCATCGCGGCTGGGTGGCGATGAGTTCGCGGTGCTGCTGGCCGGGCCGATGACCGAGAGCCGGGCGGCCCGTATCTGTGATGAGATCTGCGCTATTTTCGATCTGCCCTTCGACGCCGCCGGACACAGCGTACGACTGAGCGCAAGCATCGGCCTTGCGCTCTACCCGACGCATGCGAAGACCGCCTCGGAGCTTCTGCAAAATTCCGACATGGCCATGTACAGCAGAAAGCGGGCAGGCAAGAACGGCGCACAGATGTTCGATCCCGCCATCATGAACGAGGCACGCGAGCGCGCGGAAATCGAACAGGACATCGAACAGGCGTTGGAGAAAAACTGGCTGGAGGCCCATTTCCAGCCGATCCGCGACCTCACCAGTGGAGAAACGGTTGGTTTCGAGGCGCTGATGCGGCTCAACCATCCGCACAAGGGCATTCTGTCACCTGCCGCAATCATCGGCGTAGCAGAAGAAAACGGCGCGATCACGCGTATCGGCAACGCCATCCTCGACCACTCGATCCGCAATCTTGCCCAGCTGTCACAAATGCCGGGGCTGGAAAATGCTTACGTCGCGGTGAATTTCTCCGCGCTTCAATTCGAGCCCGGTTTGCCCACACGCATCGCCGGTCTTCTGTATCGCCACCGCATCGTGCCCGACAGGCTGGTGGTGGAAATCACCGAAGCGGTGCTGATGCATGACGATCCGCAAATCCGTGCCGTGCTGGGTGCCATCCGCGAACTGGGGTGCCGGATTGCGCTCGATGACTTCGGCACCGGCTACTCTTCGCTCAGCTATCTCAACCGTTTCCCCATCGATATCGTCAAGATCGATCAATCCTTCACCCGCTCGATCCGCGACGAGGTCGCCGAGATC
Source organism: Rhizobium sp. Leaf262 (assembly GCF_001422245.1). Taxonomy (GTDB): domain Bacteria; phylum Pseudomonadota; class Alphaproteobacteria; order Rhizobiales; family Rhizobiaceae; genus Agrobacterium. The sequence continues at coordinate 117,746 of NZ_LMMM01000002.1, read as the reverse complement.
AGCCACAGAAGCCGCATGCTGGTCGAGGGTATCAGCGCGATTTCTCACAAGATGAACTGCATCGTGATCGCCGAGGGGATCGAGACACACGAGCAGGAAGCCATGCTGAAGGAGATTGGCGTGGATTGCGGGCAAGGCTATCTTTTCGCCAGGCCGCAGCCGATCAGCGCCTATATGGCTCAATACGAACAACAGGCCCCTCCAGCAATGGCGAAGGTCGGAACGTAACGTCATCGGGGAGGATGAACGGAGTGTGGCGGATTCTATCGGCATTGATCGTCTTTTGTGCGGCGCTTCCAGCCAGCGCGGAGCGGCTTCACATCACCACGGAAGAGTATCCGCCCTACAATACGCGCGACAGCCACGGTCGTCCTACGGGTGTCTACATGGACCAGTTGAAAATCGTCTTTGAAAGAACGGGAATCGATTACGAGGCAGCGGTCCTGCCTTGGGCAAGAGCCTTGGCGCTGGCAGAGACAGAACCAATGCACTGCGTTGTGGCGGCAGCGCGCATCCCAGAGCGCGAAAACAATTTCAAATGGGTGTCTCCAATCCATATCGACCGTAACGTGCTGGTTGCGCGCCGGGACGCGCACTTACATGTGGCAAGTCTCGATGAGGCAAAGGCCTATACGGTCGGGACCCAGCGAACGGATTATACCGAAACTGTTCTCCGATCGGCGGGATTTTCGAGGATCGACCTCAGTGCGGATTTCGATACGAGCCTCATGAAGCTGGTGGCCGGTCGTATTGACCTCATGCCCATGTCCGAAAGCGCGCTGAAGAAACTGCCGGAAGACGAATTCGTGGAAGCCATCGTTCTCACGCATCAGAGCCTCGGCATGGCCTGTAACAGGCAGGTGCCGGACCGTCTTATCAACACGATGCAGCATGCCCTTGACGCCATTATTGCCGATGGCACGCAGCGAAATATCTACGAAAAATACGGCCTGATCATTCATCCGTAGGATTGGCAGCGACAAAAACATTGACACTCGCCCGATTTTTCGGTGGTGAAGGAACGCTGTTAAACGAATATCGAGCGGACATTTCCATGATCATCATTGCAGGCCTTGGCAATCCCGGCACGCAATATGCCGGCAACCGGCATAATATCGGCTTCATGGCCGTCGATGCCCTGCAACGCCTGCCCTCCTTTTCGCCATGGTCGAAAAAATTCAAGGCCGAAATCTCCGAAGGAGAGATTGCCGGAGAGAAAGTTTTGTTGCTCAAGCCGCTGACCTTCATGAACCTGTCAGGCGAGTCCGTCGGCGAAGCGATGCGTTTTTACAAGATCAAGACAGGCGACATCATCGCCATTCATGACGAACTCGATCTGGTTGCCGGTCGCGCCCGTATCAAGACCGGCGGCGGTCATGGCGGCCATAATGGCCTGAAGTCGATCGACGCCCACTGCGGCAAGGACTATCGTCGCCTGCGTCTGGGGATCGGCCATCCCGGCGATAAGGAACGCGTTCACGGACATGTTCTGGGAGACTTCGCAAAGTCCGATAAAGTCTGGCTGGAGCCGCTTCTCGACGCCATCGCCGACAATGCCGACATGCTGGTGAAGGGCGAGGATTCGCAACTCATGAACAAGCTGGCGCTCGCGGTCGGCGTCAAATCCGAAGAAAAGAAGGTTGCCGCGGCAAAGCCGGCCGCTCAATCTCACATTCATCAGGCACGGAATTCAGCGCAACCGAAAAAGCTGCCGGAAACAGGCCCGATGGCCGAGATGTTGAAGCAGATGTTTTCCAAGAAGGATTAGGCAGCTGGAGCCTGACGGCGTTCCGGCGCTTGAAACACGTGCGCAGATCACCATCTCTGCGCTATGAAATCACGTTGCTTATCGATGGCCTTCTCTGGCCCCCTGGACTTCACCGCCGATGGATGATGACCCGCCACACCAGAGCATGGCGGCGGCGCTAAAGCGCCTTCCCGATGGCCTGCCGGAGCGCGTGTCGCTCGATCACCTTCTGGAACAGCTTGGCGACAAGGCGATCGCGTTCGTTTTGCTGGTTTTTGCCATTCCCGCCATCATCCCTACTCCCGGCATTCCGGCGGGCTTCATCTTTGGCACTGCACTGGCTATTCTTTCGCTGCAAATGATGTTTCGCGCATCCAAGCTGGTCCTGCCCGGCTTTCTCGGACGTCGCTCTGTTTCCCGGTCCCTGATACAGTTGACGGCCGACAAGGCGGCACCCCGTCTGGAAAGGCTGGAACGCTTGCTCAAGCCTCGCGGCCATGTTCTGGCGAAGTTCTTCGGTCCAGCCGCCATCGGCATCGTCATATTTCTGATGGCGGTTCTCATCGCCCTGCCCATTCCGTTCGGCAATACGCTTCCGGGCATCACGGTGCTCATCATCGCAATGGCCCTGGCGCAACGCGATGATCTGGCCCTGCTGGGCGGATTGGTGCTGGCCGTGCTCTCGGCACTTTTCAGTCTGGGAATGATTTATGGCGGCTGGGCGCTGGTCTCAGGGTGGTTGGGCTTTGGCCAGACCGTTGCCTGAGGCTAGTTTTGGCGGAATCCTCGTCCTTTGAGGCAACAAGACTTGACCTTGCCCCGCCCATTCCGCAAAAGGCTCGACTAACGGAATTCTTGAAAATAGAGACAGGTTCAAGCCATGGGCTTTAAATGCGGTATCGTCGGTCTGCCCAATGTCGGCAAGTCCACCCTTTTCAACGCGCTGACGAAAACGGCAGCGGCACAGGCGGCGAACTACCCGTTCTGCACCATCGAGCCGAATACGGGCGAAGTGGCCGTGCCGGACCCGCGCATGAAGGTGTTGGCCGATATTGCCGGCTCCAAGGAAATCATCCCCACCCGCATTTCCTTCGTGGATATTGCCGGTCTGGTGCGGGGCGCCTCCAAGGGTGAAGGTCTGGGCAACAAGTTCCTGGCCAACATCCGCGAAGTGGACGCTGTCGTCCACGTGCTGCGCTGCTTCGAAGACGATGACATCACCCACGTCGAAGGCCGCATCAACCCGGTCGGCGATGCCGATACGATTGAAACGGAATTGATGCTGGCCGACCTCGAAAGCCTCGAGCGCCGCGTCGAGCAGACACGCAAGCGCGCCTCTTCCAAGGACAAGGATTCGCTGGCGCAGCTTCCCGTCATGGAAGCCGTGATCAAGCTTCTGAACGACGGCAAGCCTGCCCGCCTGCTGTTGAAGACACTGGCAGCCGACGAAATCGAAGTGCTGAAGGGCCTGAATCTTCTGACCTCGCACCCGGTTCTCTACGTTTGCAACGTGGCGGAAGCAGACGCCGTCGACGGCAACGAGCACACCAAGGCCGTAGCGGAAATGGCAAAGGCGCAGGGCGCGGAATGCGTCATCATTTCCGCCGCCATCGAATCCGAAGTCGCGCAGTTGCCTGAGGAAGAATCCAAGGAATTTCTGTCCGCGCTCGGCCTGGAAGAAGCGGGGCTCGACCGCCTGATCCGCGCCGGTTACCACCTGCTCGACCTCATCACCTACTTCACTGTTGGTCCCAAGGAAACGCGCGCATGGACCATCGTGCGCGGCACCAAGGCTCCGGGCGCCGCCGGCGTGATCCACACCGATTTCGAACGCGGCTTCATCCGCGCCTTTACCATTGCATTCGACGACTACGTCGCCTTCAAGGGTGAAGTCGGTGCCAAGGAAGCAGGCAAGGGACGTGACGAAGGCAAGGAATATGTCGTCAATGACGGCGACGTCATTCACTTCCGTTTCAACACCTGATACCGGCACCGGAGATACCAGAGGCCCGCTCCAGCAGCGGGCCTTTTGTTTGAGAACACGACAATTCAGGCACCAGTCGAAAAATTGACCTTTACGTAAAAGGTAGAATTACGTTAGGTTGAGGATATGCATGTCGACGAAGGAGGAGTTCGCCGGTGAAATATGCTTTTGAGGATTTCACGCCCGGCCGGCGCTTTCCGCTCGGCCCAAAAACCGTGACCGCGCAGGAAATCATCGAATTCGCAGAGGAGTTCGACCCGCAACCGATGCACCTCTCCGAAGAGGCGGGCAAGGCAAGCATTCTGGGTGGTCTGGCCGCATCCGGCTGGCACACATGCGGCATGCTGATGCGGATGACAGTGGACAGCTACATCAGTCACTCGCCATCTCAGGCCGGTCTCGGCATCGATTATGTGGAATGGAAGCGACCCGTTCTGGCGGGCGACACGCTGAGCGGCACGTCGACGGTCATGGAGCAGCGCGTTTCGAGATCACGCCCCGAAATGGGTGTTGTCAAGCTTCGTCACGAATTGCAGAACCAGCGCGGCGAAACGGTCTGTGTCGTTGAACTCAACGCCATGCTGGCCACCGCAGCGGCGGAGGCAATCGCACCATGAAGTTCATCGATCTTTACCCCGTAGATGAGAGGCTGGAACTCGGAACGGTCCATTTTTCAGCCGAATCGATCATTCGCTATGCCGAGAAGTTCGATCCACAGCCATTTCATCTCGATCCCGACGCGGCGAAAAATTCCGTCTTTGACGGGCTTTGTGCGTCTGGCTGGCAGACCAGCGCCTCGTGGATGAAGTGCTTTCTGAATTACTGGTCGAAAGAAGTGAAGCGTCTGAGCACACAGGGCATCGAGCCGCCAAAACTTGGCCCCTCCCCCGGTTTCCGGAACCTGAAATGGCTGCGCCCCGTCTATGCTGGTGATGACGTGACCTATTTTGCGACGCTCACCGCATCACGCCCGCTCGCATCCCGGCCCGGCACATTCATGAACACGACCCTCAATGAGGGGATCAATCAGAACGGTGATATGGTCGTCACCTTCGAAAGCAGCGTTCTCGAATTCGAATAGAGCCGCCGACCTGCCTTGAAAAGACTCATCGGCGGCATCGCGGCATTCAGTGACCGGAGAATTCAACGAGGGTGCGGACTTCCACGCCGAGATCCTCAAGCTTCTTGCGACCACCCAGTTCCGGCAGGTCGATCACGAAGCAGGCGGAGACGATATCCGCTCCCATCTGGCGCAGGAGTTTCACTGCGCCTTCTGCGGTTCCGCCAGTTGCGATCAGGTCATCGACGAGGATGACTTTTTCGCCGGGCTGGACGGCATCCACATGCATTTCCATTTCGTCGACGCCATATTCGAGGCTGTAGGCGATGCGTACGGTGGTGTGTGGAAGCTTGCCCTTCTTGCGGATGGGAACGAAGCCGGCAGACAGCTGGTGCGCTACGGCCCCGCCGAGAATGAAGCCGCGCGCTTCCATACCGGCGATCTTGTCAATCTTGGTGCCGGCATAGGGTTGTACCAATTCGTCGACGGCACGCCGGAAGGCGCGTGGATTGCCGAGAAGTGTCGTAATATCCCGGAAAACAATCCCAGGCTTGGGATAATCGGGAATGGAGCGGATGGCGGCAGCGAGCTCCGAGGCGATAACGGTCATGATATTTCCGATGGCATGAATGCGTTGATGTCGTCGGACCTTATCAATTCAGCCACGGCATACCAACAGAAAATGGATTTGCGTCGCCGCTGAGATCACTCCATCCCCGGCAGTTTCGCCAAGCTCTCCCGTCCAGCACACCGCATCCTTTGGAAATTTCGCCCACACAAGGCTTGTCGCGCCCAAATGGCGGCGGCACATCCCGCAGGAACAGCTATGCGGCCTATCGGGCCGACCTTGAGCCTCGAAGCGGACCGAACCGCTCAGGCATCCACCCGGTCTTCATAGGGAAACCTCCCAACAAAAAAGCCCTCGCAAACCAGTTGCGAGGGCTCGATCTTCACTCGTGCAAGCGCCGGTCAGTGTTCCTTGCGGGCGTAAACCGACTTCTTCGTCAGATAAACCAGTGTCGTAAAGATCATCAGGAAGATAATGACCATGAAACCGGTGCGCTTACGCTCTTCCAGATGCGGCTCTGCAGCCCACATCAGGAACGCCGAGACATCCTGCGAATATTGATCAAGCGTCTGCGGTGTACCGTCATCGTAGGTCACCTGATCATTGCTGATCGGTGGTGCCATCTTCAACGCAATCGCACTGCCGAAATACGGATTGTAATGCGTTCCTTCGGCGACTTCGATACCGGCTGGTGCATCCTGATAACCGGTCAGAAGGGCGTGGATATAATCTGGGCCACCTTCCTGATAACCGCCGACAATCGGGATCATATCGATGAGGAACTGCGGGAAACCACGCTCCACACCGCGAGCCTTGGCCAGCAACGACATATCCGGTGGCGCAGCGCCGCCGTTGGAGGCCGCAGCGGCTTCCTTGTTCGGATAAGGCGACGGGAAGTGGTCGGAAGGAACAGCCTTGCGGGTGAACATTTCGCCATCCGCATTCGGGCCGTCCTGCACTTCATATTCGGCAGCGAAGGCTTTGACCTGATCTTCCGAATAGCCGAGACCTTCCAGCGTGCGGAAGGAAACGAGGCTCATGGAATGACAGGCGGAACAGACTTCCTTGTAGACCTTGAGGCCGCGCTGAAGCTGGCCCTTGTTATACTTGCCGAACGGTCCGGCGAAAGACCATTTTTCCTCATGCGGCTTCAGGATCGGGAAATGCCCGCCTGCAATCGCATGTTCAGTCTGCGCCTTGAGATCGTGGCCTTCTTCTGCGGCCGAAACCGCAGAGGAAAAACCACCCATGGCGGCAATAAGCGCGATGCTCGTTACAAGCTTTCTCATTGTAATCGTCCCTCTCGCGCTCATATCTTGACGGCAGCCGCAGGAGCGGCGGCAGACTTGCCATTCTTTTCAAGAACAGCCTCGGTGATCGAATTCGGAATACGTCTTGGCGTCTCAAACAGGCCGAGAAGCGGCATGATGATGAGGAAGAAGCCGAAGTAATAAACCGTTCCGATCTGCGACATCGTCACATACAGACCTTCCGCAGGGCGCGAACCGAGCCAGCCGAGCATGATGGAGTTCACCACGAAGACCCAGAAGAACATCTTGTACCAGGGACGGTAAACGGCTGAGCGAACCTTGGACGTATCCAGCCATGGCAGGAAGAACAGGACGACGATCGCACCGAACATCACCAGAACGCCGCCGAGCTTTGAATCGATCGGGCCGACATTGAAGGTGATGGCACGCAGCATGGCGTAGAATGGCAGGAAGTACCATTCGGGCACGATATGGGCCGGCGTCTTCAGCGGGTCAGCCATGATGTAGTTGTCGGGGTGACCGAGGAAGTTGGGCATGTAGAAGACAAAATATGCGTAGACGAGCAGGAAGACGGAAATGCCGAGGGCATCCTTCAACGTTGCGTAAGGCGTAAACGGAACCGTGTCCGTCTTGGTCTTGACTTCGACGCCTGTCGGGTTGGTCTGGCCGGTGACATGCAGAGCCCAGATGTGGAGGATAACGACACCCACGATCATGAACGGTAGCAGGTAGTGCAGCGCAAAGAAGCGGTTGAGCGTCGGTTGATCGACCGCAAAGCCACCGAGCAGGAACTGCTGGATCCACTCGCCAATGCCCGGAAAGGCGGTAAAGAAGCCGGTGATAACCGTTGCACCCCAGAACGACATCTGACCCCAGGGCAGAACATAACCCATGAAGCCGGTCGCCATCATCAGAAGGAAGATGACACAGCCGAGAATCCAGAGGATTTCACGGGGCGCCTTGTACGACCCGTAATAGAGACCGCGTGCAATGTGCAGATAAACGGCGATGAAGAAGAACGACGCGCCATTGGCGTGCATGTAGCGCAGCAGCCAACCGTGGTTGACGTCACGCATGATCTTCTCGACCGAGATGAACGCAACCGACGTTTCGGCAGCATAATGCATGGCAAGAACGACGCCGGTGAGAATCTGTACCACCAGCATGACGGCGAGCATTGCGCCGAAGGTGTAGGCGTAGTTCAGATTGCGCGGCACCGGATAGGCTATGAAACTGTCATAGACCATACGTGGCAATGGCAGGCGGGAATCGACCCATCTTTCGATACCGGTCGAGGGCTGGTAACTGGAATGACCACTCATTTCAAATGTCCCCTTATCCGATCTTGATCACGGTATCGGATGTGAATGCGAAGGTCGGAATATGCAGGTTTTCCGGCGCCGGACCTTTGCGAATGCGGCCCGCCGTATCGTAGTGCGAGCCATGGCAGGGACAGAACCACCCGCCGAAATCGCCGGCCTGACCCAGCGGAACACAGCCAAGGTGGGTACAGGACCCGATCATCACGATCCAGTTTTCCTTACCTTGACCGGCAGAACGATCGATGTCGGTGGCCTGCGCTGCGGCATCCAGATTGGCGTTGCGCGCAACAGGGTCCTTCAGATCGGCCAGCGGAACAGCGTTGGCTTCCTCAAGTTCTTTTGGCGTGCGGTTGCGGATGAAGATCGGCTTGCCGCGCCATTTGACCGTCAGAGACATGCCCGGCTCGACGCTTGCCACGTTGACCTCGATGGATGCGAGCGCCAGGGTGGACGCATCTGGACGCATCTGGTCGATGAACGGCCAAACAGCCGCACCGGCACCAACGGCGCCCGCCATACCGGTCACTAGATAGAGAAAATCGCGACGGGTGGGCTCACCCGCAGCGTCATGATCATTTACGTGCTCACTCACCGCTACACCATCCTCTGCGCTGATTTCGTTGAAAGTCGCATGAGTCCTCCAGCTCTGTTTTGATCCAGGACAAACTCGATCCCCCGTGTCCCGGGTCAGTGCGCGACGATAAATCGCGCCTATTCTGCTTGATCGCAAAATATGGCGGACCTTGGCAAGAGGAAAGCACACAAAGCTGCCGTAATTCTGCCTTCCCGGTTCATTTTTCTCCGCCTTTTCCGATAGTGCTGTCCATCCTGCAACATTGTGCGGGCAAATGCCGCGTGATAATCAGAATCAGGGAGCGCCGCTAAACGAGGTTTTGATTTGAAAGCTAGGCTCACCTGTGTTGCCGCCTCTGCGCTCTCGCTCGCACTGACTGTGATAAGTATCCGATATTTCGCTGATTTCTGGCTGTTGGCCTTCGTCAACAGTTTCCAGCTTCATATTGCGGTTCTGGCCGCGATTGCTTCTCTGTTGTGCCTCATCCCTCTACGCTCGCGCATCTTCATCGTGCTGCTGGCATGGGCTTTTGCCCTGAGCGCGCACGCGCTTTTCATGCATCAGGAATTCGTCACCTCGGCCTACGCACCACAAAGTGCGAAAGCCTTCCGGCTCCTGTCCTTCAACGTGCTGATGGAAAATAGCCGCAACGCCGAATCAATTGCCGATACAATCATCGCATTGAATGCCGACGTTGCTTACGTGATGGAAGCAGCAGCATTGACGAGCGTATTGCCCCGTCTCAGCAAAACCTATCCGTACCGGATCGGCTGCGGCGAAGGCACGCAATCCTGCGACCTTCTGATGCTGTCGAAACGACCGCTCGAGAACGCGCGAATCGGAACCTTGAGCTATGTCAGCCGCGAACGCTTTGGCATGGCTATGATCGACTTCGACGGGGTGCCGCTCACGCTTGCCGCTGCCCATCTCGCGAAACCCTATTTCGATGAGTATCACCGCAACGAGCTGAGCCGCATCCAATCGACGATCTCGTCCGTCCAAGGCCCGCTCATTCTCGGCGGTGACTTCAATTCCGCCAGCATCGCCCCCGATATGCGCGATTTTCTTCTGGCAACCGACCTGAAGAAAGCGCAGTGGGAACCGGCGACATGGCCCATAGACGCCGGGCCGTTCGGCATCGCCATCGACCACATCTTTGCCCGTAAACCGGCAACCCTGATGAAGCTGGAGCGCCTGCCGGACAATCACGGCTCCAACCATTACGGGCTGGTGGCGGATTTCGCGATCGCTGCGCCTTTAAATCGAAGCAACCGTCTCGTCGGCATCGAGAAAACCGCCCGATTGCCGCGCCCAGAGTTCGGAATAAAGCCCGCCACTGTTCACCAACTGCATGTGGGTGCCCTGCTCCACGATGCGCCCCGCATCCATGATGATCAGCCGATCTAGAGCGGCAATGGTGGACAGCCGATGCGCGATGGCCAGAACGGTCTTGCCGTGCATCAACTCATCGAGATTGCTCTGGATGGCCGCTTCGACTTCGGAATCGAGAGCCGAGGTCGCTTCATCCAGCACCAGTATCGGCGCATCTTTCAGCATGACGCGGGCGATGGCGATGCGCTGGCGCTGACCGCCGGAAAGTTTGACGCCACGCTCGCCCACATGGGCTTCCAGCCCTTTACGTCCACGCTGGTCTTCGAGACGCTCGATGAAATCATCAGCCTTGGCGCGGCGTATAGCGGCAAGTAGCTGCTCTTCGCTGGCATCCAGCCGACCGAACATGATGTTATCGCGAATGGAACGGTGCAGCAGCGAGGTATCCTGCGTCACCATGCCGATATGGGCGCGCAAGGTTTCCTGACTGACCTTGGCGATATCCTGTCCGTCGATGAGGATGCGGCCTTTTTCGACATCGTAAAAACGCAGCAGCAGGTTGACCAATGTAGACTTGCCCGCCCCCGACCGCCCCACGATGCCGACCTTTTCACCCTGCGCGATTTCAAGGCTGAGATTGTCAATGACACCCTTGCTGCGCCCGTAATGGAAGCTGACATTCTCGTAGCGAATGCTTGGTTTGGCCACGACCAGATCCGGCGCGTTCGGAACATCGACAAGGCCAACGGGTTGCGAAATCAATTCGGCTGCGTTCTGCACCGTACCGAAATTGCGCATGATACCGTTGAACTGCGTCATCAGGCGGCCCAGCAGAAAGTTCAGCCGCAGGACCAACGCCAACGTAAAGGCCACCGCGCCGGAGCTGATCTTGCCCGATAACCAGAGATCGATGCAGAGCGCCGCCATTGAGGTGATCATGATGCCGGACAGCAGCGCCATGGACGCGCGCACGCCGGTAATGAAGCGCGTGAACATCATGGTTGTGTTCTGGAAAATATCGAAGCCTTGGCGCATGTAACGGTCATTGGCATCGTCGCGCCCGAACAGTCTCAGCGTCTGAATGTTGCTGTAGGCATCCACCATGCGGCCCGACAGCATCGATGCAGCCTCTGCCGTTTCGCGCGAATGTTTGCGGATGCGCGGCACGAAATAACGCGCCAGCATCGAAAATATGCCGACCCAGATCAGCACCACCATAGCCAAACGCCAGTCCAGCCCACCGATCAGAAGCAGCATCGAGACGGAATAGATCCCGACGAACCAGACGCTTTCCATCAGTGAGGTTACCAGATCGCCCGCAGCCTGCCCGCCGGACCAGACCTTGGTGACGATGCGACCGGAAAAGTCGTTCTGGAAAAAGCTCAGCGATTGCCGCGCTACATGCATGTATGATTGCCAGCGCACGAGATTGTAAAAGCCGGGCGTGATGATCTGCTGGTCCACCAGTGCCGTGACCATGGTCACGACGAAGCGCACAACGGCGATGAGGAAGAGCATGCCGATCAGCTCATAACCGTGCCCGGCAATCAGCCCCGCCCAGCCCGCGCCCGGTGTGACGGTGGACAGAATATCCACCAACCGCCCGACAAACCAGAACAGCGCTGCCTCAATCGCCGCCGTCAGTCCGCCAAGAACCAGCATAGCGAAAAAGGGCGTCTTGGCCTGCCTGAGATAGAACCAGATGAAAGCAAACGTATCTTCCGGCGGACGCAGATCGTCCTTGCGGGCGAAGGGCTTGATCCAGTTCTCGAAAAAGCGAAAAATACGGGTGATGACCATGGTTTTGGTATAGGCGGAATCGGAGCATGGGCAAAGCGGGAGTGAGATTATATTTTGGTAATGAGGTGGAGTGGAAGAACGCTCTATCCGCTACGGCTTCACACGCTCCGTCACCCCGGCCTTGAGCCGGGGTCCAGCAGCGCCGCGTCTGCGGTGCAAAAGAGTCTTTTTTCGATCAAGGACTTGATCGAACTGGACCCCGGCTCAAGGCCGGGGTGACGGAGTGGGTAAAGCAGAAACCTATTCCCCCGCCGCCTTCATACCCTGCTCCTCATCCGCAATGAACCCACCGGACTGACGCAGCCACAGATCGGCGTAGATACCGCCCTGCTCCACCAACTCCTGATGCGTGCCTGCCTCGACGATCTTGCCCATGTCGAGAATGATGAGGCGGTCCATCTCCGTGAGTGTCGAGAGACGGTGGGCGATCGCGATGACGGTTTTGCCTTCCATCAGCGCAAACAGGTTTTCCTGAATGGCCGCTTCCACTTCGGAGTCGAGCGCCGAGGTCGCCTCGTCCAGAATGAGGATGGGGGCGTCCTTCAGGAACACGCGGGCAATCGCAATACGCTGGCGCTGGCCGCCGGAGAGCTTGACGCCACGTTCACCCACCTGCGCATCTAGGCCCTGGCGGCCGTGCATGTCCACAAGCGTTTCGATGAAGTCCCAGGCATTGGCACGTTTTGCCGCCGCAATGATCTCCTCGTCGGATGCGCCGGGATGGCCATAGGCGATGTTTTCGCGAATGGTACGGTGCAACAGTGATGTGTCCTGCGTGACGACGCCGATCAGCGAGCGCAAGCTATCCTGCGAGACGTTGGAAATGTCCTGCCCGTCGATGAGAATCTTGCCGGATTCCAGATCGTAAAACCGCAGCAAGAGGTTCATCAGCGTCGTCTTGCCAGCGCCTGAGCGACCGACGAGACCCACCTTTTCGCCCGGCTTGATATCCAGCGACAGGCCTTCGATGACACCCTTGTTCTTGCCATAGTGGAAGCGAATGTCGTCGAAACGGATTTCGCCTTTGTGCGCGGAAAGTGCGGGTGCATTGGCGGCATCCACGATGTCGTGTGGTTTGGACATCATGTTCATGCCGTCATAGACCGTGCCGATGTTTTCAAACAACGACGTGACTTCCCACATGATCCACTGCGACATGCCGTTGACGCGCATGGACAGGCCGATGGCAACCGCCACGGAACCAACCGAGACCGAGCCCATCATCCAGAAATAAAGACCGAGCGACGTGGTGGAGAACATCACCAGCGCATTGTTGATATCGATGGCGATGTTGAAGGCCGAGATACGGCGCATCTGACGGTGAACGGTGTTCAGAAACACATTCATGCCTTCGCGCGCATAGACTTCCTCGCGACCCGCATGGGAAAACAGCTTGATGGTTGCGATGTTGGTGTAACTATCAACGATACGGCCCGTCATCAGCGAGCGTGCATCCGCCTGCTCGCTGGCAAGACGACCAAGCTTGGGCACGAAATAGGTCAGGATCGCGATATAGGTGCAAAGCCAGAAAACAAGCGGCAGAGCTAGCCGCCAGTCCGCCGCAGCCACCATGAACAGCATGGAGCCGACAAAGCTGATGGCATAGACGAAGACGTCGATGACCTTCAGCGCCACTTCGCGAATGGAAAGCGCCGTCTGCATGACCTTGGTGGAGACGCGGCCTGCGAATTCGTTGGCGAAAAACGTCATGGAATGGCGCAGCAGGAAGCGGTGCATGTGCCAGCGGGCAATCATGCCAAAGTTTCCAGCCAGCGTCTGGTGCATGGTCATGGTGTGGATGGAGCCCATCAATGGCAGGGCAACCAGCACGATGGAGGCCATGACGACAAGACGCCAGCCCTCGTCCTGCAGGAAGGTTTCCCGATTGGCAGACGACAGCCAGTCCACGATATTGCCAAGGAACTGATAGAGCATCACTTCTGCGACCGCGATGCCCATGGACATCAGGCCCAGCAGCAGCAACCATGGCGCCGCAGGCCTGATATAATGCCACATGAACGGCAACAGCTTGGCTGGCGGCACGACGGGCGTGGATGCGGGAAATGGATCGAGACGTTTTTCAAACCAGCCGAACATGGCCTAGCTCCGGACAGACATATCCCGTGAAAAATGGCGTGGGGCAAAAAAAGCTCCCAAAGCCAGCACGGGAAGAAAATGGAATATGGCCGCAACAGCCACATGACGAATCTAAACAAGGAAAGTGCGGACGAACCGCGAGAAACACCTAGGCCTGTAAAGGCATTACAATGGCCGGGAGGCGATATAGAACGAGCTTATTCATCTGAACCTCCGTGGCTGGTGTTGAAAGATGCGCCCTTGTAGCTCAAAAAATATGCATTGACCAGCACCAAACCACCTCAAACCTCGCCAAACAGGCCGTAACACGCGAGTGTGTCTGCGTGACAACAGCGCCGGTTGTGCAGCTTGCTTGTTTCCACATTCGCCGTCGTGATAAGTCCCGGCGCAGTGCCACGCGAAAGACCATGCCATGCCCGATATCAGGATCGCTCTCTACCAACCGGATATTCCCGGCAATACCGGCACCATTCTGCGGCTTGCCGCCTGCCTCGGCATCGGCGTCGATATCATCGAACCGGCGGGTTTCGACATTTCCGACCGCAACCTGAAACGGGCCGGAATGGATTATCTCACCACAGCCTCGCTCACCCGCCACGTCAACTGGGAGCGCTTCGAGGAATGGCGCGCCTCCACCGGACGCAGGCTGCTTCTGGCCTCTACCAAGGCCGCCCTGCCCTATGTCGATGTGGCCTATCGTGCCGATGACATCCTGCTTTTCGGGCGCGAAAGCGCTGGCGTACCTGACCACGTGCATGAAAAGGCCGATGAGCGGCTGATCATTCCCATGGTCGGAGGACAGCGCTCCATCAATGTCGCCATGTCGGCAGCAATGATTGCTGGAGAAGCTCTGCGGCAGACCGCCTGGGCGTAAAGCCAGCCATCGCCATTTCACTTCAAAATGTCGTAATCAGCCCTGTACGACGGGGTACTTCAGGACTATATTGATTAGCCAACTAAAGAGTCCTACCTCCGAAAACTTTCCACGCAGCATGTCGTCCGAAAGCTAGAACGGTTTCGGGCAAGGCAAGGCGAGCACGATAAAAACACTGACGGAAGGAGGGCGACCAAGCATGCAATCCACCATCATTATCGTCAATCTGCTGGGCGCCGTGGCGCTGCTGCTGTTCGGTCTCGCGCAGGTCAAGGATGGCGTGACCCGCGCCTTCGGCGTGAAACTAAGGACCGTGCTGGCCACTGGCACCAAGAGCGGGCCGCGCTCGCTGCTATCAGGCTTTCTCGCCACCATCGCCCTGCAAAGTTCGACTGCCACGGCATTGACCGTCGCCTCCTTCGCAGAGCGTGATCTTATCCGCCCACGCATGGCGCAGGTCGTCCTGCTCGGCGCGAATATCGGCACTGCCGTCACCGCCTGGATTTTCGCGACCGGCGTCGCATGGCTGTCTCCCATGCTGATCCTCACCGGCCTGATCGTGCGCAAGGGCACGTCCAGCGCACGGCAGGGCGGCGGCACGGCATTGGTCGGCGTTGGATTGATGCTGCTGTCACTTCATCTGCTGAGCGCAGCAACCGAACCGATGCGTGATTCTCCCGCACTCGGCGCATTTATTGGACTACTGGATGGCGCATGGCCGGTCGCACTTCTCCTGTCGGCAGCGCTCGCCTTCGTCTCCTCCTCCAGCCTTGCCGTCGTCGTGTTGATATTGTCGCTGGCATCTGCCGACATCCTCTCCACCGGTCTGATCATCGTGCTCATTCTCGGCGCAAACCTCGGTGGTGCCATTCCACCCGTCGTAGCCACGTTGACCTCTCCCGCCTCGGCGCGCCGTATCACCATCGGCAACCTCGTCGTACGCACGGCCGGCTGCCTGATCGCCCTGCCCTTGGCAGGCTATGGCGCGACACTGCTTCAGGACCTTCCCCTGTCGCAAAACATGCTGCCGGTGGATGCGCATCTGATCTTCAATCTGGCGCTGACCGTCATCGCCTGGCCATTCTCGGGGCTCCTTTCCGATATGATGGCGAAGATCGTGCCGGACGATGCCAAGGCAGAGGAAGGGGCACGCTTTCTGGACGCAAGCGCGCTGGAAACGCCGGTCGTGGCTCTTGCCAACGCAACCCGCGAGGTGCTGGTCGTTGGCGATACGATCGAGCGGATGCTGATCCGTGCCGAAAATGCCTTCAAGCATAATGCTCTGGCGCCCCTCGCCGAAATCGCCGCCATGGAGATCAAGGTCGATACGCTGCAGCAGGACGTGAAGATTTATCTTTCGCAGCTAGGCCGCAAGGGACTGGACGAGAACGACGCACGTCGCTCCATCACCATCATCGATTACGCCATCAACCTCGAACATATCGGCGATATCGTTGAAAAGGGCCTGTGTGAGCAAATCCGTAAGAAAATCCTCAACGGCTTCAAATTTTCGGATGAAGGCTATGACGAACTGAAGACCCTGTTCGACATGACCATCCAGAACCTGCGCGCCGCCCAGAGCATCTTCGTCACCGGCGATTTCGATCTTGCTCGCCACCTGATGGAAGTGAAGGACGATATAAGACGGCTGGAAAAGCGATCCTCCGGCCGACATCTGGAACGCCTGCGCGATGGCCTGACCCAGAGCTTGCAGACCAGTTCTCTGCATCTCGACATTCTGCGCGACCTCAAGCGTATCAATGCCCACATCGTGTCGGTCGCGCATCCTATCCTGGATCAGGGTGGCGTACTGGGCGAGAGCCGCCTGCGCAGCGTCGATAGCCGTCCCTGACCGTCCGAAAGCTATTGATTGGCTAGTCGGCAGACGGCAGGCGACGCATGGTGAACTCTATGCGGTCGCCTTCGAGGGGGCGCCAGCTTTCCACTTCGGTCCAGTAGGCCGCCTTGGGAAACTCGTCGAACCATTCCTTGGCTTTGGCACGCGCTTCACCACGCTCCAAGCAAAAGGTCTGGCGCACGAACATGCCCTGCTTGTTGTTTTTGCGCCCTCCAGCAGCTTCGTCCTGCCGGTGTGCGTCGAGCCTGCGTTTGAGGCCAGCCAAGGGTGGCGGTCCGGTAAATTTCGTCATGACATTCACCTCTCTTTTCAAAAGATAGTGTGCAACCCGACGCTTGGCGAGTCGAATTTGTGTCTCCGCCGCGTGGCTGATAAACCGGGCGGGACGCAACGATTCGACTTGAAGGACATCGGATATGGAACGGCCAGATTTGCCGAAAGGCTTGCCCGACGACATCGAGGACAAGAAGGCGCTGGCCAAGGCATGGTTCGAGAGCCTGCGCGACACCATCGTTGCCTCATTCGAAACCATCGAGGACGAGTTGGAAGGCCCGCTTGCCGATCAGGAGCCCGGCCGTTTCGTTCAGAAAGAATGGCAGCGCGACGGCGGCGAAGGCGGTGGCGGCAAGATGTCGATGATGGAAGGCCGCGTCTTCGAGAAGGTCGGCGTCCACACATCCACTGTACACGGCGAATTTTCACCGGAATTCCGCGGCCAGATACCCGGCGCGGAAGAAGACCCGCGCTTCTGGGCATCCGGCATTTCGCTGATTGCCCACCCGGTCAACCCCAATGTTCCCGCCGTGCATATGAACACGCGCATGGTCGTCACCTCCAGCCACTGGTTTGGCGGTGGGGCGGACCTGACTCCGGTTCTCGACCGACGCCGCACGCAGGATGACAATGACAGCCTCATCTTCCACCGCGTCTTTGAAATTACCTGCAATCGTCACGCGGTGGCGGACTATCCGCGCTACAAGCAATGGTGCGACGAGTATTTCCATCTCAAGCACCGCAACGAACCGCGCGGCATCGGCGGCATCTTTTTCGACTGGCTGCACCCGGATGAGGAAAAGGGCGACTGGAACGCCAATTTCGCCTTAGTGCAGGATGTTGGGCGTGCCTTCAATCTGGTCTATCCGAAGATCGTGCGCAGCAACTTCAATCAGCCCTGGACGGAAGAGGATCGCGACGAACAGCTCATCCGCCGCGGACGCTACGTGGAGTTCAACCTGCTCTATGACCGCGGCACGATTTTTGGTCTGAAAACCGGCGGCAATGTGGACTCGATTCTATCTTCGCTTCCACCCGTGGTGCGCTGGCCCTAAGATTTGGGCGGCCGGGCCTCGCCTCAATTTCTCGAGTTGAAGCAACGGGCGCTAAAAAATCACGGAAAGTTTGATCTTTGTTAGTCTTTTCGGAGCAGATTTTAGAAAATTAGCTCTTATGAAAAGACATCTCTGGTGATAGGCTCCATTCCGTTGATGACTGGAGGAGCTATCGTCATGATTACTTCGAACAGCATGCCCAAATCCGCGATTGGTAATGATCCATCGCGTGCCATCCCCACACCCGAATTGATCGATCGTCTGGCAGCGGAAATGCGCGCGACGGGAGATCGCGAATTGCCCCATTCCTTTTACGTCGAACAGGTCAAGCGTAAGCTTGCCAATGAAGCTGCCGCCAATGACGACCGGGTGGAGCTGACCAATGTACCAGCCGCCGCCACATCTTCCGTTTTCCATTGCTGGGCAATGCCTGAAAAGGTCTGAAACGGAACCTTCTATCTCTCCTACCCGTTTGTTGGTGAGCAGGGGCAAAGCCTTTCGATCGAAAGGTTCTGCCCCGGCATTTCACAGAGGAGGCATATGATGAGATTGTTTGAATGTGGAACCCTGGTGCCGGGTTGTGAATGGCACACACGCGCTGACGAGGACGCAGAAGTCGTGCGCCGCACGGTGGACCATCTTCGTCAGGCACACGGCGAAACCGTCATCCGCGAAAACATGGTCGAGAACATCAAGACCCGCATTCGCGATGAAAGCACCATTCAGGCCTGATTGTTGAGGGCCTTTTCCAGCCGGGCGGTCAAAGCTGCCCGGTCCATTGAGAAGTTGAACTCGATCCACTTCTCCTCAAGCTCGCTCAAAATCACACCCACTCTCGGACCAGGTACAACACCGGCTGCCAGCACGTCGGCACCGGTCAGAGGAAAGATCGGGCGCTGGAATTTCTGAGCGCGCTCCAGCAAGGTCGAGAAGCGCGCAATCTTCTGCATCGCCGCCTCTCCTGCCGAAACATCGGCCCGCGCAGCCGCAAGCGCCAGCTTAAGCCGCAAGACAACGCCTTCCACACCCTGTCGGTACAGCAGACGATCAAAGGCCGCATCGGTCATGGCAGGATCGACGACCGGCGATGACGCCCATTGCTTCAGGCGCTTGCCCTCCGCGTTCGACATGCGCAGCCGGAACGTCATCGCCTCCACCCGCTCCACATCCGTCGGCACAATGGCGGCAAGCCGCACCAGCGCATCCGGCTTCCAGCCCAGTGCCTGCTCTGCCGCGACCAGCCCATGGATGGCATCGATACCCCACTTCTCCGTTTCCGGCAGAATCTGCGTGAGAACGCCAGACTGGCGCATCCACAACAGTGCGCGCGATGGATCGTCTGCGGCCAGCAGCTTCTTCATTTCGCTCCAGACGCGCTCTGCCGAGAGCGTCGAAATCTTGTCCTTGGCGCGTGCACTCGCCCGCAGCCCATCGGCATCGGGTCGGCCTGAACCGTAATGGGCGAAGAAGCGGAAGAACCGCAGAATGCGCAGATAATCTTCGGCAACGCGCTGGTCGGCATCGCCAATGAAGCGCACATTGCGCTTCTCGATATCCGGCAGACCGCCGATCAAGTCGATCACATCGCCAGAAGCATCGGCGTAGAGAGCATTGATCGTCAGGTCACGCCGCTGCGCATCTTCGGCCCAGTCGGTGCCGAAAGCCACTTGCGCATGGCGGCCATCGGTTTCCACGTCGCGACGCAGCGTGGTGACTTCGAAACCTTCGCCATCCAGAACCAGCGTTACCGTGCCGTGTTCGATGCCCGTCGGCACAGCCTTGATGCCCGCATCCTTGGCGCGCTCAACCACATCCTGCGGCGGCAGCGTGGTTGCCATGTCGATATCGCCCACGGGCATACCCATCAGCGCGTTGCGTACGGCACCGCCCACGATGCGGCCTTCACCGCCATCGGCATTCAAAAGCGCCAAAATCCGCTGAAGACTAGGTTTTGAAAACCAGTCCTGTCCGGCAATGTTGCTCATGAATAAAACCTTTCGTAAATGCTGCGCATGATGCCCGCCGTAATGCCCCAAATGTAACGCTCGCCATAGGGCATTTCGTAGAAAAACCGCTCCTTCCCCTGAAAGATGCGGCTACCGCGCTTGTGATTTTTCGGGTTCATCAGAAATGACAGCGGCACCTCGAAGACCTCGTCCACTTCAGTCGGGTTGAGGGTAAGATCGAAGCCGGGTTTGACCACTGACAGCACCGGTTTGATACGGAAACCCGTGCCAGAAATATAATCCGGCAAGCGCCCCACCGTCTCGACATAAGAACGGGACAGGCCAATTTCTTCTTCCGTCTCGCGAAGGGCAGCATCCTCCGGCGAGCGGTCTTCCTTATCGATACCGCCGCCGGGAAAAGAAATCTGGCCGGAATGCTTACGAAGCGTCGCCGTGCGCTGGGTAAATATGACGCGCGCCTCATCGCCATAATCCACAACAGGAACCAGCACGGCGGCATCTTTCAGGCGAATGCCTTCACCCGTCAGCCGCACACCGGGGTTGAGAACATGGTCGCCATGATCAGCGTCCTCCCGCTCGGCCACGCCCTCGCCATCCGAAAGCACGCGACGCCGGAAGTCGGCGGCGGAAAAAAATGAGAGATCATCCATGGCAGGTAAAACCGCCCAAACGTCCCTCATTCCTGTGCTCGTCACAGGAATCTAGCCAGCCCAGTCGTGGGCTGAAAGACTCCTCATGCCGTGCAGACGCACGGCGGCTGGATTCCTGTGACGAGCACAGGAATGAGGAGCGTTTGAGGGCCTGCAATGCATATAGTATCATTTTGACAATTCACTTAATTCAGCTGCGGGCATGATAGGAAAGATCTCTCCGCCAGAGCGTACGGCAAACATGTCTTCTCCATCGATTTCAATCACTTCACCCAGCTCCACCAGATCATACATCACAGCGCGCGAGACAAGCGCCTCCAGCCGCCCACGCACCAGAAGATAGGGCTTCAACTCCTTGTTTTCTCCACTGATTTCGAAACGCAGCGGATGCTCCGCACCGACTTCCACCACATCACCCACATTCGTGCGGAAGGTCAGAAGCGGTGCGTCATCTTTTTCGCCCACATTCATCTCGACAGCGATGAAAGGCGCGTCCACCACGCGGATGCCGACTTTTTCCACAGGTGTTACAAGGTAGGTCTTGCCGTCCTCATCCTTGCGCAAAACGGTGGAAAACAGCCGCACAAGCGGGGCCCGGCCAATGGGTGTGCCCATGTAGAACCATGTGCCATCGGCGCGGATTTCCATATCCAGATCGCCGCAAAAGGGCGGGTTCCAGCGCTCGACGGGGGCCGGCCCACGGCTTTTGTCGCCCGTCTGCTCGGCTGCGTGGGAAATCATCGCGGCAAGCCCTGCTGCATCTTTCGCCGAATTTATCGTCTCAACCGCCATATTCGAGCCCCGCTTTGTCACCTATTGAAGTCTCTGACATGGGTAACGAGATAGTCATTCAAAGGATGCTTGTCAGCGGGCCAGATGGCAATAAGCTATAGGCAGCGCCAAATGCGTCCTGTATGCGAGTGATACCGGTGACGAGACGATGCGCGTCTTTAGTTTGAGGAGAGCGATATGGGCATGATGAATACCAGCGAAACCCTCGACGAAAAGGCGATCATTGCCGCTGCCGAAAAGGCGCTGTCGGATATCGCGGCTGTCAGGGCGGAAGTTTCCAAGGTCATCTTCGGTCAGGAAAAAGTGGTGCAGAACACGCTTCTCGCCATTCTGTCCGGCGGCCATGCGCTGCTGATCGGTGTTCCCGGCCTCGCCAAGACAAAGCTCGTGACGACGCTGGGTACAGTCCTCGGGCTCGACGCAAACCGCATTCAGTTCACACCCGACCTGATGCCCTCAGATATTCTCGGCTCCGAAGTCATGGATCAGGATGAAAGCGGTCGCCGCTCGTTCCGCTTCATCAAGGGACCGATCTTCGGCCAGCTGCTGATGGCGGATGAAATCAACCGTGCTTCCCCACGTACCCAGTCCGCCCTTTTGCAGGCCATGCAGGAATATCACATTACCGTCGCTGGCCAGCGTTTCGACCTGCCCAAGCCTTTCCATGTTCTCGCCACCCAGAACCCGCTGGAGCAGGAAGGCACCTATCCGCTGCCGGAAGCCCAGCTCGACCGTTTCCTGCTTCAGGTCGATGTCGATTACCCCGATCTTGCCGCCGAACGCCAGATCCTGCTTGACACCACAGGCACGGCATCGGGCGAGGCCCGCCGCATGATCGAAGGCGACCGTCTCGTCGAAATCCAAACGCTCATTCGCCAGATGCCGGTCAGCGACAAGGTGGTGGATGCCATTCTTGCATTGGTGCGCTCCGCCCGCCCCGGCCATGGCAACAAATTGACCGACAAGAACGTTGCATGGGGACCAGGACCGCGTGCCGGCCAGTCGCTGATGCTCACGGCCCGTGCGCGCGCGCTTTACGAAGGCCGTCTCGCACCCTCGCTGGATGATATCTACGCGCTGGCAGAGCCTGTTCTGGAACACCGCATGGCGCTGACATTTGCAGCGCGGGCGGAAGGCATGTCGGTTCGCGACGTTATTGCGGGCCTCGTGGAGCAGGCCAGGAACTGACCGTTCAAGGGTCGGATTTTAAGGAGTGCATGTGGCATCCATCGGCCAGATCGTAGAGCAAACGCCCGGCAGTGACGTGCTTGCCCGTGCGCGCCAGCGTGCCGCTCTGGTGCCAGATTGCATGGTCGAGGCAAAACGCATTGCCAACACTGTGACAGCAGGCTGGCATGGCCGCCGCAAACGCGGCATCGGCGAAAATTTCTGGCAGTTCCGGCCCTACGCGGATGGCGAAAGCCTGTCGCGCATCGACTGGCGCCGCTCCGCCCGTGACGACCATACCTATGTCCGCGACCGGGAATGGGAAGCCGCCCACACCATCTGGCTCTGGGCCGATCTTTCGCCATCGATGATGTTCAAATCCACGCTCGGTTCCGTTTCCAAGGAAAGCCGCGCGCTGGTGCTGATGCTGGCGCTGGCGGAAATTCTCGCCCGCTCCGGCGAGCGCATCGGCTGCCCCGGCATCATGGAGCCGGTGTCAGCCCGCAATGCCGCCGAACGTTTAGCAACGGCCATCATGCACGCCCCCGCCACCACCGGCCTGCCGGACACGTCGATGATCCGTGGCTCCAGCGATATCGTGCTGATTGGAGACTTTCTGGATGACGCGACGACCGTCATGGAGCGCCTGTCGCCGCTGGCCCGCCGTGGCCTGCGCGGCCATGTCGTGGAAATTGCCGACCCCGCCGAAGAGGTCTTTCCCTATAGCGGGCGCACCGAGTTTTCCGACCCGGAGACCGGCGAAAAGCTGACCTCCGGCCGCGCCGAAACCATTCGCGATGACTACACCCGCGCCTATCTCGCGCGACGGGATGCCATGTCCTCGTCCCTGCGTCGTCTGGGCTGGAACTTCGTCTTCCACCGCACCGACCATCTGGCATCCGAAGCGCTGGTTACCATGCACATGTATCTCTCCGGCGCGCCGGTGGGTGGCAAGAACGGAGGCCGGACATGAGCACCCTGCCCTTCGTGTTCACCAGCCCCTTTATTCTGTTCGGCCTTCTGGCGCTGCCCGCCATCTGGTGGCTGCTGCGGCTGACACCGCCGCGCCCGAAGGCGGAAGTCTTTCCGCCGCTGCGCATTCTCGCAACGGTATTGAAGCGCGAAGAAACGCCCTCCAAAAGCCCTTGGTGGCTGACGCTGCTGCGCATGCTGTTGGCCGCCGCCGTCATTTTCGCGCTGGCCGATCCCGTCATCAACCCGCGCAACAACACGCTGGCAGGCAGCGGCCCGCTGGTGCTGATCGTGGACAACGGTTGGGCCGCAGCACCGGATTGGGACCGCCGCATGCGCACGGCGGAAGCGCTGATCGGCGATGCCGAGCGGGCCGAACGCCCCGTCGCCATCGCCTTTACCGCCGACCGCGATCACGATGCCGAACCCGGCACAACCGCAGCAGCGCTGGAAAAGCTCGCAGCCGCCAAACCGCAGCCTCTGGTGCCGGACCGCGTGCGCACCGCAGAAGCCGTCATCGAAGCCATGAACGGCACAGCACCCGGCACGCTTGCCTATATTACCGACGGCGTTGCCACGCCGGATGACCGCGCTGCGCTGAGCAACCTCTCTACCATGCAGGCCGCCGAGTTTCGTGTCGTGGAAGGCGATGGACAGGCCATTGCCGCCATTACCGGCGCTGAAAACGGTGCCGAGACCATGACGGTCAAACTGTCACGACTGGAAACAAGCGGCCCCGCCAATCTCACCATCAATGCGCAGGACAGCCAGGGACGCGTGCTGGCCAGCGATAGCGCCACATTCGCGCCGGGTGCTGCCGAAACCACCGCCGTTTTGAGCGCGCCTTTCGAGCTTCGCAACGATTTTGCCCGCCTGTCCATCGACCGGCTGTCTACCGCAGGCTCCGTGCATCTGCTGGATGACGGCTTCCGCCGCCGTCGCGTGGCGCTGCTGGCAGGTGAAACCGGCAATGATTTCCAGCCGTTGCTTCAGCCGCTGTTCTATATCAGCCGCGCGCTTCAGCCCTATGTCGATCTGGTGCCGCAGCGTCAGGCCGATCTCGCCGTCGCCATTCCCGAACTGCTGCAATCCAACCCGTCCGTCATCGTCATGGCCGATATCGGTCGTCTGCCGCAGGAGACTTATGCGCCCATCGAGCGTTGGCTGTCGCGTGGCGGCACGCTCATCCGTTTTGCAGGCCCGCGCCTTGCCGCCGCCCCTGCCGATGATCCTCTTGTGCCTGTGACCCTGCGTCAGGGCGAGCGTGCTCTTGGCGGTGCGCTGTCTTGGGCGGAGCCTCAACCGCTGGCCGATTTCCCGAATTTCGGCCCCTTCGCCGGCATGCCGAGAGCAGATGGCATTCACATCAAGCGCCAGGTTCTGGCCGAGCCGACCCCTGATCTGGCTGAGCGCACATGGGCAAGCCTTGCCGATGGCACGCCGCTGGTCACCACCCGCAATGTGGATGCGGGCCGCATCGTTCTCTTCCATGTGAGCGCCGAGGCCAGCTGGTCGGATTTGCCGATCTCCGGCCATTTCGTGGAAATGCTGCGCCGTATCGTTCAGCTGTCTCAGGTCGGTGGCTCCTCGGCTTCCGCCAACGCGCCTGCCGCAGCGCTACCGCCCTATCGCCTGCTGACCGCAACCGGTTCGCTATCGCCGGAAATCGGCACCGCCCGCCCCCTGGAGGTCAAGCCCGGCCAGCCGCCCCGCGCCAGCTTCGATAATCCGCCCGGCCTTTATGGTACGGAATCCGGTTTCGTTGCGCTCAACCTGCTGCCGCCGGACGCGACGCTGCGCCCAATCGACACCTCGCTTGCGGGAACCGCGACCACCCGTGAAGGTCTGGTTGGCGAAGCTGCCAAATCGCTGCGCCCTGCCCTCTTCATTGTGGCTCTTTTGATGCTTTTTGCCGACACGCTCATCGTTCTCTTCATGCACGGCGTCTTCTCGCGCCTGCCCCGCGCCCGCTCATCCGCCGCCGCCATCCTGCTGACCTTTGCTGCTGGCCTTACGGTGTTCTCGCCAAACACAGCGCGCGCCGACGACCCGAAACCGGGTGATGAGGCGATTTTCGAGCGGCTGGACACGACCCATCTCGCCTATGTCCGCACCGGAGAAGATGATGTCGACCGCATTTCCGAACAGGGCTTGCAGGGGCTGACCGAGTTCATGACATGGCGCACGACGCTGGAGCCGGGCCAACCGGTGGGGCTGGATATCTCCAAGGATGAGTTGTCCTTCTACCCCATCATCTACTGGCCGATTTCCGCCACAGCCCCTATGCCGTCGACAGCCGCCATTTCCCGCATCGATGCCTATATGCGCGCGGGCGGCACGGTACTGTTCGACACGCGCGACCAGTTTTCGTCGCTGGACAGTGGCGGCAATATCAGTGCCAACGGCCAGCGCCTTCAGGAAATCCTCGCCAATGTCGATATTCCGCCGCTGGAGCCTGTGCCGAAGGACCATGTGCTGACGCGCTCCTTCTACCTGCTGAACAACTTCCCCGGTCGGTATTCCGGCAGTCCGCTGTGGGTGGAATCGCGGCAGGATGCGGCAAAGACGACATCAGGCATTTCCTCTTCCGGTGACGGCGTGTCGCCCATCATCATCACCAGCAATGATTTTGCTGGCGCTTGGGCCATTGATTCCAACGGCGCGCCCGTTTTACCCACCGTGCCGCCGGATGAAGTGCAGCGCGAACATGCCTTCCGCACCGGCGTCAACATCATGATGTATATGCTCACCGGCAACTACAAGGCCGATCAGGTGCATGTGCCCGATATCCTCCAGCGGTTGGGGCAATGACATGACACTGACCTTTGCGCCCTTCCTGCCGTGGATCGTCATCGGCATTCTCGCCGCCGCAGCCTTCGTGCTGGCCATCATCGGCCTGTGGCGCGGCGTGCGCGGTGCGTGGCTGCGTGGCTTGGCGCTGGCAGCGCTTCTTCTGGCCATTTCCAACCCGCTTCTGACCAATGAGGAGCGCGATCCGCTTTCCACTATCGTCCCTGTCATCGTGGACCGTTCGCAGAGCCAGGATGTGCAGCAGCGGCCTGAACAGACGGATCAGGCGCTGGCCACCCTTCGTGAACGCCTCGCTCGTTTCCCCCGCATCGAACCGCGCATCGTGGAAGTCCAGAACGACCCCAACAGCGATGCCCCGGCCACCAATCTGTTTTCGTCGCTCGCCGCAGCCGTATCGGATGTCTCACCGTCACGCGTTGGCGGCGCGATTTTCCTCAGTGATGGCCAGATCCATGACATCCCTAATGTTACGCCGAACATCGAACAGACGCTTGGCTTCAAGGCCCCGATCCATGGCCTGATTACTGGGCGGGCGGAAGAGTTCGACCGACGCATCGAAGTGGTACGCGCGCCGCGCTTCGGCATCGTTAACGAGCAGCAGGAGCTGACGCTGCGTGTCTTCGATGACGGTCGCGCCCAAGGTGGCCAGGCGGAAGTCACGGTCAAGATGAATGGCGAAGAGATCGCCACGCTCGAAGCCACGCCCGGCCAGCCCCTGCCCTTCAGCTTCAAGGTTCCGCGCGGCGGCAACAACGTCATGGAATTTTCCGTGGCGGAGCTTCCGGGCGAAGTCACCACCAGCAACAACCGCGCCGTTCACGTCATCGAAGGCATCCGCCAGAACCTGCGTGTGCTTCTTGTCTCAGGCGAGCCCCATGCCGGTGAGCGCGCCTGGCGCAACCTGCTGAAATCCGACACCTCCGTCGATCTCGTCCATTTCACCATTCTGCGCCCGCCGGAAAAGCAGGATGGCACGCCGATCAACGAGTTATCGCTGATTGCTTTCCCGACGCGTGAACTGTTTGTCGAGAAGATCGAGGATTTCGACCTCATCATCTTCGACCGCTACCAGCATCGCGGCGTGTTGCCGATTCTCTATTATGACTACATCGCCCAGTATGTCGAAAAGGGTGGCGCGCTTCTGATTGCCGCTGGTCCCGAACATGCAGGGCAGGATTCCATCGCCATGACGCCGCTTGCCTCCGTGCTGCCCGCGCAGCCCACCGGCGAAATGCATCAGTCGGCCTTCTACCCTCGCCTGTCGGAAGCGGGCAAGAAGCACCCGGTCACACGCGGTCTGGAAGGCTCTGCCGAAGAGCCTCCGCAATGGGGCCGCTGGTTCCGCACCGTGGGCGTCGAGCCACCACAGGGCCAGACCGTGATGCTGGGCGATGGCCAAGACCCGCTGCTGGTGCTGAACCGTCAGGGCGAAGGCCGTGTCGCCATGCTGCTGTCTGATCAGGGTTGGCTCTGGGCGCGCGGCTTTGAAGGCGGCGGCCCGCATGTGGGCCTCTACCGTCGCATCGCCCATTGGCTGATGAAGGAGCCGGAGCTTGAGGAAGAAGCGCTGACCGCCCGCGCCAATGGTCGCACGCTGGAAATCACCCGCCAGACCATCGGCGACAATCCCGGTAATGCCACGGTCAAATTCCCCACCGGCAAGACCGAGACGATGGCCTTTACGCAAACCGAGCCCGGTCTCTACAAGATCGAACGCCGCATGGACGAAACCGGCCTCTACGAAATCACCAATGGCGATTTCACCACGCTGGTCCATGTCGGTGCCGTCGATGCACCCGAGTTCAAGGCGATGATTTCAACCACGGAAACGTTGAAGCCGATTGTCGATGCTACAAAAGGCAGCATCCACCGCGTCGTCAACGACAATGGCCGCGTCGTGCTGCCGGATATCCTGCCCGTGCGTGGCGATGTGCGCGTGGCCGACAATGACCGCATGCTCATTCGCCTCACCGATGAAACCGTACTGAAGGGCGTCAACACCCTGCCGCTGTTTGCCGGCTTCGCCGGTCTTGCCGCTTTGCTGATGGCATTTTCTGCGCTCTGGTGGCGTGAAGG
The DNA here is from genome assembly GCF_001422245.1 of Rhizobium sp. Leaf262. Taxonomy (GTDB): domain Bacteria; phylum Pseudomonadota; class Alphaproteobacteria; order Rhizobiales; family Rhizobiaceae; genus Agrobacterium. The sequence continues at coordinate 89,496 of NZ_LMMM01000002.1, read as the reverse complement.
TAGGTAATGGAACCACGCATCACCATCAGCCAGGAAGGCGACAAGGACAGCGAAGCGGCCATTCTGTCGGCTCTCAAAGACTACAACATCAACCGCTTCGGCCCCAGCGACTGGCAGGAACTCGTCATCTCCCTGCGTGATGACGCAGGCACCGTGACCGGCGGCCTCTGCGGCCACACCGCCCGCGGCTGGCTCTACACGCGGCTACTCTTCATCCCCGAAACCCTGCGCGGCCAAGGCCTTGGCTCCAGGCTGCTAGCTATGGCGGAAGACGAAGCCCGCAAACGCGGTTGCATCGGCGCTTACATCGATACGATTAACCCGGATGCGCTGGCGATCTACCAGAAATGTGGCTATGAAATCTTCGGCCAGATCGAGAATTTCAGCGATATTGGATCTCTTACCTATTTGAAGAAATCTTTTGTATCGTCACGGAAAAATCATGTCTGACACCAGTTCTTTTACGGCTTTCACAATCACGCTGGGCGAAGCCCGGATCACTGCATTTTGCGACGGCATTCTGACTGTCCCCGTCGCCAATCTTTATCGGCTGAACTCCGATCAGCCCACCCCTGAAAAATTTCCAGGCGCCCCCGGCGAACTTTCGGTCAACGCATTTCTGATCGAGACCGATGGCCGGAAGATCATGATCGACACCGGTTCCGGTGCACTTTTCGGGCCTGACCACGGCAAACTGCCAGCAGCGCTCAAAACCCTGGGCATCTCGCCCGATGCTATCGACGATATCATCCTGACCCACATTCATGCAGATCATTCCGGCGGTTTGATTGCCGATGGCAAACCGGTCTTCAAAAACGCGAAACTTCATATTGGGAAGACAGAAGCGGCCTTCTGGCTGTCAGAAGGTGCTGATAGAGCTCCCGGTGTCACGGAGAAAGTAAAAGGCCAGATTGGTCGCGCTCATGCGACCATCGATCCCTATAAAGCGGAAAATCGCGTTACGATTTTCGAAGACAACGGCGAGATTCTGCCCGGTTTCAGCGCCAGCCTGCGCCCCGGACATACACCCGGTCATCTTTGCGTCCGCTTTGATACCGGAGAGAATAGCATCGTTTTCGTCGGTGATATTGTCCATGGCGACAGCGTCCAGTTTGCTGATCCCACCGTCACCATAGACTTCGACTACGATCAACCGAACGCAGCCATTTCCCGCGCCGCAGCCTTTGCACAGGCCGCTGATGAGGGCTATCTCATCGCCGCGGCGCACCTGCCGTTCCCCGGCATTGGACGTATCAGGCGCGACGGAGAAAATTATCGGTTCGAGGCGTACTGCCCAAAGTAAAAGGCCGCCATGGCGGCGGCCTTACTTCTACTCATGTGAGTTCAAGCCGTCAGCCCACAGCGAGAAGACGCTCTGCGACCGTTTCTTCCACAACAACAGCTTCCTCACACTTCCGCCAGCCGATCTTGCCCTTCAGCCGCTCATGCGTATCAGCCGCCAGCGGCACGACAAGCACCCGGTTCATATCGACAGGACCGGGGAAATCCAGCGCTGCATAGGCCACCTTCTCGAAACCCAGCGGCATGTAATAAGGCGGATCGCCGATGAGAATGACGGCTTCCGAGCCCTTACGTTTGGCCGCGGCGATGGCGATGCGCACCAGTTCACGGCCTATGCCCATGTTCTTATGCGATGGCCGTACAGCCAGCGGCCCGAGCATATGACCCTTCACGCCGCCAGCCAGAACCGGTGTCATGCGAACGGATGCAATCGTCTCGCCGTCGTCGGCGCAGATATAGGAAATCGAACGGTCGTGCGGGCCCTGCTCGCGGATGCGAGCAGCGGCGCGGGTGTGCCGACCCGGGCCGAAAGCTTCTGCATTGATGAGTTCGATAACGGCGTCATGAGACGCGTCTTCGGTGAGGTAGACCAGTTCGTGCTTGGACATGGAGAGACCGGAACGTTGAATACGGATAGGGCGATGTGACGGCTGCGCCGGTTAAGGCGTTCGAAGCGTCAGCGTCGTCGGAGCATCCGTGTTGCGGTCATAAAACAGAATTCCCTCAGAATTGTGATAAACGCGGATATCAGGAAAATTCCGACCCGTCCAGAACAAATCCAGAGCTTGGCCATTCAATAATGTGAGTGTGATACGAACGCACTGGTCACTGCCTTTTGGGTTCACTTCCCGCAAAGCCATGGCTTACAGTGTTTGCAACAACATGAAGGAGAACGCGCGATGGGTATGCTGGTTGAGGGTGTCTGGAAAGACGTCTGGTACGACACCAAGGAAACCAAGGGCCATTTCAAGCGCAGCGCCTCACAGTTTCGCAACTGGATTACCGCAGATGGGCAAGCCAGCCCCTCCGGAAAAGCTGGTTTCAAAGCCGAGAAAGATCGCTACCATCTCTATGTTTCATTGGCCTGTCCCTGGGCGCATCGCACGCTGATCTTCCGCAAGCTGAAGAAGTTGGAAGACCTTATTTCCGTTTCGGTTGTCGATCCGCTGATGCTAGAAAATGGCTGGGAGTTCAAACCGGCGGATGAGCGCACCCCAGGCGCCACGGAAGATCATCTCTTCGGCTCCTCGGCAATGTGGCAGGTCTATACCAAGGCAGATCCAACCTATTCCGGCCGCGTAACCGTGCCTGTGCTCTGGGACAGGCAGAAAAACACCATCGTCTCGAATGAATCGGCAGAGATCATCCGCATGTTCAACAGCGCCTTTAATGCGCTGACGGGATCGCAGGATGATTATTACCCTGAGCCGTTGCAGGCCGAGATCGATAAGCTCAATGACGTCATCTACGACACTGTCAATAACGGCGTCTACAAGGCTGGCTTTGCCACCACGCAGGAAGCCTATGCGGAAGCTGCTACCAAGGTTTTCGAGACTTTGGACCTGCTGGAAGCGCGTCTTGAAGACAAACGCTTTCTGTTGGGTGCCCAGCAGACGGAAGCGGATTGGCGGCTGTTCACCACGCTTGTCAGGTTCGACCCTGTCTATGTCGGCCATTTCAAATGCAACATTCGCCGCATTCACGACTATCAGAACCTGACCGGATATCTGCGCGATCTCTACCAGACATCAGGCATTCCAGAGACGGTCGATATACGCCACATCAAGGACCATTATTACCGCAGCCACAAGACCATCAACCCCACCGGCATCGTGCCCATCGGCCCGGAGCTTGAGCTGGACAAGGCGCATGACCGCGAAAGGCTGGGCTAAGGCCTACCAGTAGTCATCCGGCGGCGTTTCGCCCGCCAGTTCTGCGAGGCGGCGGCGGGTGGCACCCGTCGTTCCCTCGGGCAGAGCATTCAGCGGAAAGAACCCGCTTTCGCTGATTTCCCGGTCTGGTACTTTCGGAGCCGTCTGCGTCACCTCGAGCCTGTAGAACAGAATATGGTCGCGGTCGCTGGTGCGATTGTTGAAATAGACATGAAAAAGCTGCGGGCTGGAGGCAGCGACAAGATTGCCTTCCTCTCGGATTTCTTTGTGAAGCGCCTGTAAGCCCGTCTCGCCACGCTCTACACCGCCGCCAGGCATATGCCAGCCGGAGATATAGGTGTGCCGCACCAGAAACACCCGCCCCTGTGCATCGAAACAGGCGGCACGCACGCCAAGCGTCATGCCCCGGCGGACAAAGAAAAAGACATGCAGGGCACGCTTTGCGACATTCCGAAACAAATCCCGGAACCCTTGCCCGCTGACATGGTTTTCACCCAACGCTCAACTCTCCTTTATCTCATTGAAAAACAGGGGTTTTGGGTTGGACGCTCAAGATTTCATACGTTATGGCTGGATGCATGTTCAAACTCGCCCACATCTCCGATATTCATCTCGGCCCGCTGCCGAAGCTCACTTTCCGCGAACTTGCCTCCAAGCGCATTCTCGGCTTTGTGAACTGGCGTCTCAACCGCCGCAAGCATCTTTTCAGCGATACGCTGGAAAAGGTGGTGGACGACATGGAAAGCAAAGCTCCCGACCATGTTGCCATCACCGGCGATCTCGTCAATCTTGCGACAGGCATTGAAATTCGTGCCGCCGCAGACTGGCTGGAAGAAGTGGGCGATCCGCTCAAGATTTCCGTCGTTCCCGGCAATCACGACGCCTATGTTCCCGGCGCGCATGACAAGGCCATGGCCGCCTGGTATTCCTATGTGCGCGGTGACGGCGATGCGGAAGACTGGGACGAAGACCGCAAGATTTTCCCCTATATGCGCGTGCGCGGCCCGGTGGCCATGATTGGCTGCTCGACGTCTATTGCGACGCCACCCTTCTCCGCCACCGGCTATTTTGGCCGCAGACAGGCCAGAGCCACCGCGGAACTGCTACGTAAAGCGGGAGAACAGGGGCTGTTCCGGGTGGTCATGATCCACCACCCGCCCATCCGCGGCGCTGCCTCCACCCACAAACGCATGATCGGCATACGCCGCTTTGCCGCAGCCATCGGCACCGGAGGCGCGGAACTCGTGCTGCACGGTCACACCCACCTCAACACGGTCTACTGGCTGAACACCCATCGCGGCCGCGACCACACCCCCGTCGTCGGCATCGCCTCCGCCTCCCAAGGCCCTGGCAGCCATAAACCCCGCGCCGGTTACAACCTCTTCCACATAGACGGCGGCCCCGGCACCTGGAACGTAACCTGCGAACGCTATGGCCTCAACGAAAAGGCCACCGGCATCGAACTGGAAGACGTGCGGGTGTTTTACAATAATGGCCGACCGCTGGGTTTCAGCAATCCGGTAGAACAAGGGGATGATGAGTGAGGGGTTCCCCTTAACTGCATTTTACACTTCGGAGAAAGCGTAGCACAGCGAACTTTACGTCATCCTCGGCCTTGTGCCGACGATCTAACGAACCACGACATCAAAGGTGGTTAGATGCTCGGGACAAGCCCGAGCATGACGTAAAATCGACTGGAACCTTGCATGTTGTCTCAGGCCTTAGCCGACCGCTCTTCCAACACCCGGTTAGCCGCCGAAACAATGGCCTCCAGCGAAGCAGCCACGATGTTGGTGTTGATGCCTGCACCAAACAGCTTGCCACCGGGATGCTCCATCTCGACATAAGCGATGGCCGAGGCGTTGGAGCCGTGTTGCAGCGAGTGTTCGGAGTAGTCATTCACCGAGAGATCGATGCCGAGGTAGGTGGACAGCGCGTTGATGAAGCCATCGATGGGGCCGGTTCCCTTGCCCTCGATGCGCTTGATCTCGCCCTTGTCGGTGATTTCGGCTGCCACCACGCGCACACCCTTGAAATCACCCGCCGGATAGGTGTGGTGATCCACGAACTTGATGCGGGCGTCGGGCTGCGTCACGTACTGTTCGATAAAGCGCTCGTGGATGCGTTTAGCTGGCAGTTCAACGCCCTCTTCATCGGTAATGCGCTGAATCTCCTCGCGGAATTCGACTTGCAAATTGCGTGGCAGGTTGATGCCGTAATCCTGCTGGAGAATATAGGCGATGCCGCCCTTGCCGGACTGCGAGTTGATACGAATGATCGCCTCGTAGGAGCGACCGACATCCTTCGGGTCGATGGGCAGATAAGGCACTTCCCAAACGGGATGGTTGGCAACCTTGATCGCCTTCATGCCCTTGTTGATCGCATCCTGATGCGAGCCGGAGAAGGCCGTGTAGACCAGTTCACCCACGTAAGGATGACGCTCGGGGATCGTCATCTCGTTGGAATATTCATAGACGGACTTGATGCGCTCGATATCGCGGCAATCCAGTTCCGGGTCGACACCCTGCGTGTACATGTTCAGCGCCAGCGTCACGACATCGACGTTGCCGGTGCGCTCGCCATTGCCGAACAGCGTGCCTTCCACGCGGTCGGCACCTGCCATCAGGCCCAGCTCGGTCGCGGCGATGCCGGTGCCGCGGTCATTGTGCGGATGCAGGGAAATGATGACGTTTTCACGTTTGTCGATGTTGCGGCACATCCACTCGATCTGGTCGGCGTAAATGTTGGGCGTCGCCATCTCAACGGTGGAAGGCAGATTCAGAATCAGCTTGTTGTCAGCCGTGGGCTTTACCACTTCCACAACCGCGTTGCAGATTTCCAGCGCTACTTCCAGCTCCGTGCCGGTAAAGCTTTCCGGCGAATATTCGAAGCGGTAACCGCCACCGGCCTTGGCCGCCATATCGGTGATCATCTTGGCGGCATCGACGGCGATCTGCTTGATGCCGTGCACATCCTTGCCGAACACCACGCGGCGCTGCAATTCGGAGGTGGAATTGTAGAAATGGATGATCGGGTTCTTGGCGCCTTCCAGCGATTCGAAGGTCCGCGTGATCAGTTCCGGGCGGCATTGAACCAGCACCTGCAACGACACATCTTCAGGCACACCGCCCTGCTCAACACACCAGCGGGCAAAGTCGAAATCCGTCTGCGAAGCGGATGGGAAACCAATTTCGATTTCCTTGAAGCCCATTTCCAGCAACAGCTTGAACATGCGCGCCTTGCGGTCATGCCCCATGGGGTTGACCAGCGACTGGTTGCCATCACGCAAATCGACCGAACACCAGATCGGTGCCTTATCGATGGTTTTCGAAGGCCACGTGCGGTCCTTGATATCGATGACAGGGTATGGGCGATACTTCACGTTCGCGTCCGGCATGCCCTTGAAAATCTGAGAGGTCTTGGCGTCCATAATCTTGCTCCTTCCACGCATCGCGGCTGAAAAAGCCTTGGCAGATGCGCGCCCAAACGGGCCTTAAATCCAGTATAAAGTGAGATTTCGAGTTGAGGAGCATTGGCACCAGCGGGCTTTCGGCCGCCGGGCGCTCCTCACTGGACCCGGCAACCGCGTGTAAGGTCGAGGCTAAGAAGCGAGAGTGCACCGCATGGCTGGCCGTTCGCAGAAAACTGCGCGCTCATGCCTGAAATGGTTGCGGTGCGAATGGTCATGTTGATTTGTATAAACAGCGGTTTTTGATCTGGCAAGTCAGCTTCTGTGCGATCATTGATCTATTTTGTATGGCGATGTGCTTCAAGCTTTTCGGCGATCCACAGCTTCACCAACGATTGCCGCGTGACACCAAGACGTTTCGCCTCGTCATCCAAACCTTGCACGACCCAACTTGGAAAATCGATGTTCACCCGCTTGGGCTCCAGATTAAGATGGCGCGCGGTCGCAAAGTCAAGATACTCACTTATATCCTCACCGTCATCGAACATCCTGTCGAATTCTTTGGCGCTTATAGTCTTCATAATACTGCCTTTCGTTCGGGCGGGCGCGGCGCACTGAAATGATTCGGATTTGTCCCTGCCGCAAAGTGTGCACGGCCAACCATAGCTTTCCTTCCAACTGCGCAATCAGGGCAATACGCTCCTCATCGACCTGTTTGGCCATGATCGTCAGACCAAAGTCGTCAAGCCATAACTGCTTGGCCTGCACGAAATCGATTCCGTGCTTGTCTTTGTTGCTTGCGCTCTTTGCAGGGTCAAATTCAAATTTCATAGCAATATAGTATAAAATTTATACAGTTTCTATACCTGGTCACGCTTCACCACACGCTGCAAAGCCATCATCAACCCACCGCCCAGCAGGCCCCAAAACGCCCCAGAAATACCACCAAAAGATAGACCCGATGCGGTGATGAGGAAGGTTATGGCGGCGGCTTCTCGGGTTTCGGGGTCTTTGAAGGCGGCGACGGCTGAGCCGGAGAAAGCTCCGACCAGAGCAAGCCCTGCCACCGCCTGAATGAGGATGGGCGGTGCCAAGGCAACGAAGGCGGTGACCGCGCCGGCCAGAAGGCCGAAGATCACATAGCCGACGCCGCTGACGACGACTGCCCAGTAACGGCGCTTGGGGTCTGGATGGGCATCTTCGCCTGCGCACATGGCAGCGGTGATGGCGGCGAGGTTGACGGCGTGGCCGCCGAAAGGCGCGGCGAGAAGCGAGAACAGGCCGGTCGTGGCAAACAACTGCCCCGGCTGCGGATCGTAATTGTTGACCTTCAGAACGGCGATGCCGGGAATATTCTGCGAGGCCATGGTGACGATGAACAGCGGCAGCGCAATGGAAATCAGTGCTTGCAGGTTGAACACCGGCAGTACGAATTCCATCGGCGGAACAAGCGATTGCGCGACGCTATCGAGAGCGCCCGCCGGAATATCGACGCCAAAGATCATCACCAGCACGAAGGCGGCAAGGGCTGCTGGCACGGCAAACAGGCGCTTGAAAGCGCCAACGACGATCCAAGCCAGAATGATCGGCAGGCCGAGCAACGGGTTGAAGCCGATGGCCTTGATGGGTGCAAAACACAGGCCGATAATGACGCCGGACAGCATGGCATTGGCTAGCGGTGTGGGAATAGAAGCCACAGCCCGCCCGAGCGGCCTGAACAGACCTGCGATGATGATCAGCACCGCGCAGATGATGAACGCGCCCACGGCCGCGGGAAAACCACCCTTGATCACCCCTGTCGCCGCCAGAAGCGCGCCACCCGGCGTAGACCATGCAATGCTGATGGGAAGTCGCGTTATTGCGGAAAGGAAGATGGCGCAGAGCCCAACGGAAACCGACAGTGCCATCAACCCGGATGCCGCCTCGAAATCCGTCGCGCCGACACCCTTCAACCCCTGCAGCACCACGGCAAAAGAGCTGGCAAAGCCGACGAAGGCCGTCAGCAGGCCCATGAACAGGCTTTGAAGGGAGAATTCTTTTAGCATGGCGGGGCTCTGGCACGGAGAAAAGGCGGTCATCATCCCAGATCAAAAAACGCACGCGCTGGCAAGGTTGCTTTCTGCCGCGAAGGTCCTCGCGCGTGACTTGTGCACGGTCTGCGCCCTGCCCTGTTGTTCTCGCCACCCAGCCCGTGTAAACCCGCGCCATCAAACAGCGAGATATCAGATGCTTCCTTGGATAGAACTGGACCGTGCAGCCATTCCCGGTGATGGCACCGAACTGCGCCTGAAGCAGCGCGGCCAGGAATTTTCCATCATGCTGGGTTCAAACGAATTGATGAACAGCCGCTTGAGCGGCTCGGAAGAGGCCTTGGCGACGCTCTCCTGCGAACGCATTGCGGGGCGTGCGAATCCGAGCATGCTGATCGGCGGGCTTGGCATGGGTTTTACCCTGCGCGCAGCTCTCGGCGCCCTGCCTTCAGATGCCCGCGTGACCGTGGCGGAACTGGTGCCAGCGGTGGTGAAGTGGGCACGCGGGCCGATGGCCGATCTGCATAAGGGTACGCTGGACGATGCCCGCGTCGATATTCATGTCGGCGATGTCGGTGCGCTCATCCGCTCGAAGAAGGCGGCCTATGACGCCATTCTGCTGGATGTCGATAACGGCCCGGATGGCCTGTCGCGGCCTTCCAATGACAGCCTTTACGATCCAGAGGGTCTCGAAGCCGCTAGAGCAGCATTGCGCCCGAAGGGCATCCTCGCGGTCTGGTCTTCAGGGCCGGATGCCGCCTTCACCCGCCGTTTGCGGCAGGCCGGTTTTGCGACAGACGAGATCAGTGTTCGCGCAAATGGCAAACGCGGCGGGGCGCGCCATACGCTGTGGCTGGCGGCCAAGGCTTAACGCCGCGACGTAGAGCGCTCACCGAGAGCATCCAGCGCATCGGCATTATCCCTGCCCCAGGCATAAAGCATCTCCACCGGTTCGATGAATCTCTCTCCAAGCGGCGTCAGCCTGTATTCCACAGCGGGCGGTCTGGTCGCGTGCACATGCCGTGTTATCAGGCCGGTGCGCTCCATTTCCTTCAAGGTCTGCGTCAGCATCTTCTTGGAAATGCCCGGCAGGCTACGTTCCAGCACACCGGTGCGGGCGGCGCCATCATGCAGCTTATGCAGCGCATGCAGGATCATGCTCGTCCATTTGGTCGAGAACAATTCCAGCACGCGTCTGGGCGCACAGTCCTCACGCCATTCAGCCTCATTGCTTCCCGGTTTCATCGTGGTCACCCTTTGGTATCCATGTCCCCAATCCGTGCCGTCTACACGATGGTGCGCGGGATGCCTAATTATAGCGTCTACAAAAATGGAGTTTGAGCATGGTTAAAACGGCATTGGTGGTGGGCGCAAGCGGGATCGTCGGCAGCGCCACGGCAAATCTTCTGTTGGAACAGGGCTGGCAGGTCTACGGCCTATCGCGCAAACCGGCACAACAGAAAGGCATCATTCCCGTCGCCGCTGATTTGCAAAATGCAGTCGAAACAGCAAAGGCCCTGACGGATGTTCGCCCAGACGCCGTCTTCATCACCACATGGGCGCGACAGGATAGCGAAGCGGAAAACATCCGCGTCAATTCCGCCATGGTCCGCAATCTCTTGGATGGCCTCAGCCTCGGCAAATCCACCCACCATGTAGCGCTGGTCACGGGCCTCAAGCACTATCTCGGCCCCTTCGAGGCCTATGGCAAAGGCAAACTGCCGCAGACGCCGTTCCGAGAAGAGCAAGGCCGCCTCGATGTCGAGAACTTCTACTACGCGCAGGAAGACGAAGTCTTTGCCGCCGCCAAACGCGATGGCTTCTCGTGGAGCGTCCACCGTCCCCACACCGTCATCGGTCAGGCGGTCGGCAATGCCATGAACATGGGCACAACGCTGGCGGTCTACGCCACCATCTGCCGCGAGACAGGCCGCCCCTTCCGCTTCCCCGGCTCTGCCGCGCAGTGGAGCGGTCTGACAGACATGACAGACGCCAAACTCTTGGCCAATCAACTGCTCTGGGCAGCGGAAACGCCAGAGGCAAAGAACGAAGCCTTCAACGTGGTCAATGGCGATATCTTTCGCTGGAGCTGGATGTGGGGCCGCATCGCAGACTGGTTCGGCATAGAAGCAGCACCCTTCGATGGCACCGTCATTCCGCTTGAACAGCAGATGAAAGATGATTCTGATATCTGGAGCAAGATCGCGGTGCGTGAAAATCTGGCCGAGCCAGACCTTACGCGCCTCGCCTCCCCATGGCACACCGATGCCGATCTGGGCCGCCCCATCGAGGTCGTCACCGACATGAGCAAAAGCCGCCGTCTGGGTTTCAAGGAATACCAGCCGACGGATGATGCGTTCTTTGCGTTGTTCGAGACGCTGCGAAAGAACCGTCTCATTCCCTGAGCCGGAACGCCTCTCATTTCAGACAACAGAAAACCCGCATCGACCTTGCCGATGCGGGTTCATTTTTGATCAGAAGCGACGTGCTTAGATTTCGGCCTGCGATGTGATGACGCGCGAAGCAAGGCCATAAGCCACAGCTTCTTCTGCACCCAGCCAGTAATCGCGATCGATGTCCTTGGCGATCTTTTCTTCAGACTGGCCCGTGGCCACCGAGAAGATTTTGATCAGGCGCTTGTTCATCTTGATGATTTCGCGTGCCTGAATTTCGATGTCGGACGCCATACCGCGTGTACCGCCGGATGGTTGATGCAACAGGAAGCGGGTGTTTGGCAGGCAGATACGACGTTCCTTCGGCACCGATACGTAGATCAGCGCGCCAGCGGAAGCGACCCAGCCCGTGCCGATGATCCAGACCTTTGGCTTGATGAACTTGATCATGTCGTGAATGCTGTCGCCGGATTCGACGTGGCCGCCGGGCGAATTGACGTAGACGCGGATGTCTTCATCGCTGGCAGCGGCAAGTGCCACGAGCTGCGTGCAAACCTTCTGCGCCAGTTCCTGCGTGATGCCGCCATAGATGAAGATCGAACGCGACTTGAAAAGATTCGCTTCCGTTTCCTTGCCGATCGGCAGTTCCTTGCTCTTGTCGTCTTCTTCTTCGTTCATGTGGCGGTCTCCAACGTAATTCATTACCTACCGGACATAGTGTGATTTGTTTCGTAAAACAATGAGTGAAAAAGGCAAGGCGCGGAACTGCTTAATAAACAGGGCACCGGCAAATGACGCATGGACAGGCTCTTCATGACTACGATATCGTTAACTGCGCGGCCCAGCGGGCGACCCAAGCGCTCCTGAGCCGCACATGTAAAAATTTCGAGAGGGAACGATGTTCAAAAGACTTTCACTCGCCGCAGCAACGCTTGGCCTCACCGCACTACCTGCCTTTGCCCACCTGAACCCGGAAGAACACGGCTCCTTCATGGCCGGTTTCTCGCATCCGCTGTTCGGCGCAGACCACATCCTCGTCATGGTCGCCGTCGGTATCTGGGCCGCACAGATTGCAGCGTCCAAGGACAATAGAAACGCGCTGTTCATCGTTCCCGCCGCTTTCGTCGGCACCATGGCCGTTGGCTTCCTGCTGGCGCTTGGCGGCATAGAGTTGCCCTTCGTGGAACCGGCCATTCTGGCATCCGTCATCGCACTTGGCCTGCTGGTGGCCATGGCAACGCGCGTTCCCGTCAGCATCGCTGCCGCCATCGTCGGCGTCTTCGCACTGTTCCACGGCCATGCCCATGGTGGTGAACTGGGCAGCGCGGGCGCGCTTCAGTTCGGCGTCGGCTTCGTGATTGCAACGGCGCTTCTGCATGTTGCCGGTATTGCGCTGGGGCTGGGCATTGCAAAGCTCGGAACCGTGGCGGCACGCATCGTCGGCGGCCTGACGGCGCTAGCCGGTCTTTCGCTGGTTTTCGGCGGTTGATGGCAGGCTTTAACCTTACAAAAATGTAAGAAAATTCCGGCTTTCAAAAGCCGGAATTGAACCCTAACTCCTTGGTGTGCGTTTCTCGACACGCCAAGGAGGCTACCGATGTCACCAGAAGAAACCCAACTGCTCAAATCCCTGTTCGACAGGGTCAGATCCGCATCCTCCACGCCGCGCGACGCGGAAGCGGAAACGCTCATCACCCAGGCCGTGCGTGATCAGCCTGCCTCTCCCTATTATCTGGCTCAGGCCGTAATCGTGCAGGAAAAGGGGTTGGAAGCGGCAGCGGCGCATATTCGGCAGCTGGAAGAACGCATTCACCAGCTGGAAAGCGGCAACACCGCCCCGCAACAGGCACAGCAAGGCGGCTTCCTCAGTTCGATTTTCGGCGGCAGCCAGCAGCAGGCACCGGCTCCAGCGCCTGCTCCGACTTTTCGCAATGATACATCGGGCCAAACTCAGGGGCCTTGGGGGCGAAGCAATGATGCGCCTCAACCCACTGGCCCATGGAGTGGCCAACAACCATCCGCATTCGGACGAACGGGTGGCGGCGGTGGTGGCTTTTTGCAGGGAGCACTGGGAGCCGCGGCGGGCGTGGCGGGCGTGGCGGGCGGCATGTTGCTGGCCAATTCGCTGAGCGGTATTTTCTCCAACCATGTCGCGTCAACAGGCTGGGGCTCCGGCCTGGGCGGTGCTGGAAGCGGTGCAGCACCGGTGGAGGAAACGGTCATAAACAACTACTATGGCGATGACGAAAAGCCTCAGCAGGATGCCGATAATGGCGGCAATGACGTGCAGCAGGCCAGTTACGACGACAGTAACGACGACGACACGGACTTCGATTCAGGCGATGGCGACAGCTTCGTCTGAATCAAAGAGCGTTTTGCTGGAATTGCTTGGAAGGGGTCAGCCGCGACCGCGATAGGTCGCGACACCCTGTCCCGGCAACCAGACACCTTCAGGCGGCGCACCCGTCTGCCAGAAGACATCGATGGGAATGCCGCCGCGCGGATACCAGTATGCACCGATGCGCAGCCATTTTGGCTGTAGCAAATCGACCAGACGCTTGGCTATATAGACCGAGCAGTCCTCATGAAACGCACCGTGGTTGCGGAAGGCATGCAGGAAAAGCTTCAGCGACTTGGATTCCACCAGAAACTCACCGGGAATATAATCGATGACGATATGGGCGAAATCCGGCTGGCCGGTCATGGGGCACAGCGAGGTGAATTCCGGCGCGGTGAAGCGCACGACATAATCCGTACCGGCATTGCCGTTCGGCACTTTTTCCAGAACAGCCTTTTCCGGGCTTTCCGGGGCAGCGACTTGCGCGCCCAGTTGCGACAGGCCGGAAACATCCGTGACTGACATGATTCAAACTCCTGTTTCTTGAAACTCGACCCGAACGCCATGCGCCTGTTCACTTTCAGGCTCCACATGAATGGCAAGCACGGCACCGGGTATGGCCTCTCTTATGGCATCTTCGATCCGGTCGCAAATATCATGTGCTGCCCCCACCGACATGGCAGCGGGAACGACGACGTGAAAATCGATGAAGGCGACCGCACCGGCCCTACGGGTCTTCAGATCATGCACACCCAACAGACCTGCCGAGTTCTCCGCAATCGCCTTCTTGATCGCCTCATCTTCTTCCGGCTCCACGGCACGGTCCATCAGCCCGCCCAGCGAGTGCATGATGACCTTGGAGCCCTGAAACAGGATGTTGATGGCAACGACGATAGCGAGAATGGGGTCGAGGATCGCGTAACCGGTCGCAATCGCCAGCAAGAGGCCAATCAAAACGCCGCCCGATGTGACGACATCCGACATGATGTGGTGACCATCCGCCAGAAGTGCCGGCGACAGATGCTTCTTTCCGACCCGGATCAACACCGTTGCCCAGATGCCGTTGAGGATGGCCGCAAAAGCATTGATGGCAAGGCCGAGCGCTGGCGCTTCTGGCAGATGCGGCGCCATAAGGCCGCCCCACGCTTCCTTGACGATCAGCAAGGCGGCAACGACGATCAGCACGCCCTCCACAACGGCAGACAGATATTCCGCCTTGTGGTGGCCGAACTGGTGATCGTCATCGGCAGGCTTTTGCGCATAACGAATGACGAAGTAGGCAATGAAGGCCGCGACAACGTTGACGGTGGATTCCAGACCATCGGACAGCAGCGCGACCGAGCCCGTGACCCACCAAGCCAAAAGCTTCAGCCCCAGCACCGTGATGGAAAAAGGGATGCCCCAGAAAGCGAGTTTTCTGACGAGCGTGTGTCCCTGTTCATTCATAATCCGACCCCGTGCAGATGCAAATGAATTGCAAAACCAGACCCCAAAACGCACGAACCGCCCGCACGAGTGTTCGTGCAGGCGGTTCGTATTTCGCGCACTCTATGATTTAAAGTGGTGGACGGGTCAAGCGCTTTCCGTTTCGCCCTGCTCGCAGAAGCGGATGCGGTTTCCGAATGGATCGGTGACCTCCATCTGAAGTCCCCAGGGGAGCTTTTCAACACCCGGCTTCATGAAGGTGTAATTCTTAGCCGCAAGTTCGCGCTGATAGACTTCCACGTTGACGGCGTTAACGAAAACATTCGAGCCCGGCGTCGCATCGCCATGATGCCCGCTGAGATGAATGACGAAACCGGCACGTGACACCTGCATGTAGAGCGGAAAGTTCTCGCCAAACCGATGCTCCCAATCCACCGAAAAACCGAGGAACTCGACATAAAACTCCCGCGCCTTGGCCTCATCGAAAATGCGTAGGATGGGACAGACACGGGTGAAGTGGGGCTGGTTCGACATGTTGAGCTCCCATGCAGCATGTGATGAGTCAGCGTGACCAGCCTTGTAGCAGGTCAGACGACCTTTCCGGCGGTTACTCCGTAGGTTTTGTAAGCGCTCAGCATTCTCTCATCTTCGGTTCTCTCAGGAAAATGTGTGTAGCTCGGCGCCCATATTCTCGAAACTTTCTCAATCTGGATCGAGATGAGATTTCGGATCGTAAAATCTCCATCGACCATCTTCAGCAAGTCTGCGCCAACCTCTGCAAAAGCAGATGAGTTTGGGTCCAAGATCGTAGCATGGCCGACGATTTTGAAACCTCGCTGACGAAAAACATCGATGAAGCTGACACACACCTTTGGATGAGACTGAATATTTCTAACAGTATTGGTCGAAGCGATATCCGCCACAATTATCCGATCATCACCATAAGCGGAAAAGATTTCCTTAGGCGTGACATTGGGCGTTCCGTCCGCATCGACCGTGGCCAGCCAGCAAAGGACCGAATTTTCAATATCGGTCCTCATTGCCTCATTGATCTTTGGATTTTGCTTACATCCCGACACGAAAACCTCTCACTAAACCCTGCTCAACAGCAGTTTAATACCCGCAAAGCCGAAGAACATCGCAAGCGTGACTTCGATAGACCGCTTGGCCTTTTGATAGATACGAATGGCGGGTGCCGTGGAAAACAGCAGCGCATAGCCGCAGAATATGACGAGACCAAGCATGGCGCAGCCGCCGATGATGGCTGCGAGAGTGGCAGGGCCCGCACCGGGCTTGAGCCCGAGCGACATGATCGCGAGCCAACCGAGAACGGCCTTGGGATTGGTGAGGTGAAGCAGCAGACCACGGCGATACAGCTTGAGATAATCCGGCCTGCTATTGGCGACGTTGCCGGCTTGCGCCTGCGGTGCATTGGCAAAGGCCGAGCGAGCGGATTTGTAGGCCAGATAGAGCAGGTAGAGACCACCGGCGATCTTGATAATGAAAAGGGCGTTGGCAAATGTCGCAAGCACGGCAGACAAGCCCGTCGCCGCAACAGCAGCCCAGCAGAGCGAGCCTGTCATGACACCGAGCGCGAGAATGATGGCGGGCGCCCTGCCCTGGCTCATGGCGATACCCATGATGGTCATGTTGCTGGGACCAGGGCTGGCCACGGCGATAATGTAGGCGACGTAAACCAGTAACAGCTGATGGAAATCGATCATCGGAGCGAAGCCCTAAAACACCATTGTTAAACCATTCAGATACTTGCAGCCGCTTGAATGGCTTTGTCAATTCCCGGACCACGCAAGCGGATCAGGGATTTGGCATATCGTTATGCAGCCGCAACGATGTGGTCAAAAGCGGTGGCAAGGGCGTCCACCATCCTGTCCGCAAACCCGCGTGCCGCAAGGCCGCCGCCGTCCATGTGTTGCAGCCAAGCAGAGCGTTGAAATATCCAACACCTTCGAAAAACGCATCATCCCGACCATAGGACTGGCCGAGCAGTGGGACCGGTTTGCCCTGTGGCTGGGCAAAGCTGCCGAGAATGAACGCCAGCAGTTTTTGATAGTCTGTTTCCGACAGGTTGAGCGTGGTAACACCCGCATCCACAAGCGGAATCTCCCCAGCAAGCGCGACATGCATGACGGACTGGTCAAGCGTGACGCCTTTGAACAACGGAAGCGGTTTCAGATCGGCCCATGTAGGCGTTTGCGTGTAGAACGCGCGTCCGCCCCAACCGAAAACGAGATACCGGACACCGGGAAAATCGATCTCCAGATTGCCATCGCGCAGAAAAGCAAAGCGAGAAAAAAGCTCGGCATCGACAGGCAGGGCGATATCGGTGTGGATGGGGTTGCTGAGGATGAGGACTTTGTGGGGAGCGTTGTCAGCGACATCGGATTTGTCGCCGAAGATCGGTCTTGGCAGCAAGGTGCCAGCAGCAACGCAGACCAAGACCAGCACCAGCAGAATGCATAGATGTCTGAAAAACTTCACTCTGCATCACCTGCGCGGCTGAAGGGAGACGGCGGCGTTTCATAACGCCGCCGGTCGTGCTTGTCCGCTCAGGCGGCCTTGACCTTGGCCTTGCGCACCAGATGCGTGACCACGTTTTCGATCATCCGCATACCGGCATCGCCGCCCAGCGTCATGATCGATTCCGGGTGGAACTGGACGGCAGCGACGGGCTCCTTGCTGTGCTCGATGCCCATGATCGTGCCGTCTTCGCTTTCTGCTGTGATGATGAAATCGCGGTGAAGCGTTGTCGGATCGGCGAAGATGGAGTGGTAGCGACCAACGGTGACTTCCTTGCCGAGGCCGGAGAAGACGAGGCCGGGTTCCAGCACGCGAATACGCGATGGCTTTCCATGCATGGGGATGGCAAGCTGGCGAAGTTCGCCACCATAGGCTTCCGCCAGCGCCTGGAGGCCGAGGCACACGCCAAAGATTGGCAGATCGCGCGAGCGCGCCAGCTTGATCGTCGCCTTGCAGTCGAAATCGCTCGGATTGCCCGGACCGGGTGACAGCACCACAAGATCGGGCTGGAAACGGTCCAGAACGTCTGCGGCAACAGGCGAACGTACGGTGGAAACCGTCGCACCCGTCTGGCGGAAATAATTGGCCAGTGTGTGCACGAAACTGTCTTCGTGGTCCACCAGCAGGATTTTGACGCCGGTACCGACCTTGGCCGAATCCCGCTGCGTTGCTGCGGAGTTCTGGCCCTTCGCATCGCGGATGGCTGCAATCATGGCGGATGCCTTCAGTTCGGTTTCGGCTTCTTCTTCCTGCGGGTTGGAATCGTTGAGCAAGGTGGCCCCCGCCCGCACTTCGGCAATACCATCCTTGATGCGGATGGTGCGCAGTGTCATGCCCGTGTTCATGTCACCGTTGAAACCGACCATGCCGATGGCACCGCCGTACCAGACGCGCGAGCTCTTCTCATGAGCCTCGATAAAGCGCATGGCCCAGAGTTTCGGCGCGCCGGTCACGGTTACGGCCCAGGCGTGGGACAGGAAGCCGTCAAACGCATCCATATCATCACGCAAACGACCTTCGATGTGGTCCACCGTATGAATGAGGCGCGAATACATCTCGATCTGGCGACGTCCGATGACCTTGACCGAGCCCGGCTCGCAGACGCGGCTCTTGTCGTTGCGGTCCACATCCGAACACATGGTCAGTTCGGACTCGTCCTTCTTGGAATTGAGCAGCTTGAGAATCTGCTCACTATCGGCGATCGGGTCTTCGCCACGCTTGATCGTACCGGAAATCGGGCATGTCTCGATTCGACGACCGGAGACGCGCACGAACATTTCCGGCGAGGCACCCACCAGATATTCCTGATGACCGAGATTGATAAAGAAGGAATAGGGCGACGGGTTGATGGCCTTGAGACGGCGCGAAATCGCCGATGGATTGCTGTCGCAGCGTTCCATGAACTTCTGGCCCGGCACGACTTCGAACAGGTCGCCACGGCGGAAGCTTTCCTTGGCTTTCGTCACCAACTGCGCATATTCGCCGGGATGATGATCACCACGCGGCGGAATGGTATCGGTCTTCACGAATGGCTCGGGCGCGATGTCCTGCGACTTGCCATGGGTGGTGATGCCGTCTTTTTCGAAATCATAACGATCGATCCAGGCCTTTGCGGAATGGTGATCGACCACGAGGATTTCATCCGGCAGGAACAATACCATATCGCGCTGGTCTTCCGGGCGCTCCAGCGAAAGCTTGATGGCATCGAACTGGAAGGCCAGATCGTAACCGAAGGCACCAAACAGGCCGATGGCCGAATCCGCGCTGGAATAGAACAGATCGACGATAGCGCGCAGCGCCGTAAACACCGTCGGGATTTTCGAGCGCTCTTCTTCGGTGAAGACCCGGTTTGGCTCGTTGACCACGAGGTCCAGACGGCGGGCTGTGGAGGCACCTAGCGTCAGGTCCGGTGTGGCCTTCAGCTTTTCCGTGATGAAGGACAGCAGAGCCTCGCCACGACCATTATAGGCTTCAATCCACATGGTGCGACCGAAACTGGAAATACCGAGCGGCGGATCGATGATGGCGGTATCCCAACGGGTATAGCGACCAGGATATTCATAGTTGGACGAAAACACCGCACCACGGCGCTCATCGAGGCCGCTCACATAGCTGTCGATGGCCGTGGCATAGTCGGCCGCGCGACGCTGGCGCGTGACTTTGACGCCGCCTTTGGTCTCGTAGGTTTCGGAGCCGTCATCCTGAATAATCGTTACCATTTATTCCGCTTCCCGTTTCTAAAGCCCGATGACAGGCGGCATAATAACAAAAAAGCCGCCTGAAAATTCGGGCGGCTTGGACTTAGTCAAAGGACATGGGTGCTCAAGGCCGCGTAAAGCTGCCCCACCACCAGATTGCAATGTTCTTCGACTGTGTGTTCATGGCAAAAATTGTTAGCGTCAAGCGGGCGCATTGGCAAGCGGATTTGAACCGAAAGCACGTTGAAACGTTGTGGGTGAGCCGCAACGGGGGAACGACCGGTCACATGCTTCATCGTCTTATGATAGTCGCAGCCAGCACGCTGCTGATCGCTGCCGCGCAACCGCCACAGGATGTGCCGGTTCCGCAGCCAAAACCGGAACAGGATGGCGCGCCCGTAGCGACGCCGCCAGAACCGAAGTCGCAAGAGCCGTCCACCCCTCCTCCACCAGCGGAAAACACCGTGCCGAAGCCGGAGGACAAGCCCGAACCCGCGGCCAAACCCGAAGAGCCGAAGGCCGACGAGCAAAAGGGCGAAGAGCAGATATCCGAAGAACCGAAAAAGAAAGAGGAGCCGCCGCGTGAGCCGGTGAAGGCAGAAGACCCCGAGGAGCTGAAAGCCTGCCTTTCGCAATTGACGGCACTGGGTGCCCAATTCAAGGAACTGCCGCCGATCAAAGGCGAAGAGGACGGTTGCGGCATCGCCTCACCCATCGAACTGTCGACCGTCATCCCGGGCATCAAGCTGGAGCCAGAGGGAACGATGCGGTGCGAGACGGCACTTGCCCTGTCGAAATGGGCCAAGGATGTCGTGATTCCCAACGCGAAGATCGCCATGCCTGACAGAAACGTCACTGCCTTCGGCAATGCTTCGACCTATGTCTGCCGCAACCGCAACAGCGCCGAAACCGGCAAGATTTCCGAACACGCCAAAGGCAGCGCCGTCGACATTGCCACCATGACCTTCGACAAGGGCGAACCTCTGGTCATGAAACCGCGTGGCGAGGATGGCACGATGGAAGGCGCCTTCCAGCGCACCATCACCACCGCCGCCTGCCTGTTCTTCCGCACAGTCCTCTCCCCCGGCAGCGACGCCACCCACCAGGATCATCTGCATATGGATGTGCTGGAGCGCAAAGGCGGGTATCTGTATTGCCGTTGAAATGAAAAGGCGGAGCTTGAGCTCCGCCTTTTTCGATGATTCAGCGATCAGAATTTCTGGGTCAGCGAGATTTTGAAGCTGCGCCCCGGTTCGGTGTAGAAGCTGGCTGGCTGTGAGCCGCCGTTTCTCGCAGTTGCATAATCGTAGTACGTTTTGTCGAAGACGTTATAGATACCAGCGTTGATCTTGAGGCCCTTAACCTGTTCGGGTTCCCACCAAGCGGTTAGATCGAAGATGCCGTAACCGGGCGTCTTGAGATAATTGATCGTTGTTGTAGGACCGGCAGCGGTCGTGGTCGTTTGGCCTCTAGCTTCGGCGACACCGATCCAGTCCAGTCCGACGCCCCAGCTTTCGGTATCGTAAGCGACGCCAGCAACGGCCTTCAAGGGAGCGACCGACTTCAGAAACGCACCGGTGTCCAGATCCTTGCCATTGGCATAAGCGACACCTGTACGAACGCTGAATCCATTGTCGAAACGCTTGTGGGCGGAAATTTCTGCGCCATAAATGCGCGCACGGTCGAGATTGATGTTTTGTGTAATACCGCCTTGCGGGTACGATCCAAGAACATAACCGAGCGCTGCTGCTTCCGCTGTGTTCAAGCTCCTGGTATCGATGAAGTTCTTGTAGCGGTTATAGAACAGGTTTACCCGACCGCCGAAGTCGTCGTCACCGATATTGGCGCCGATTTCAAAACCGTTGCTGGTCTCCGACTCCAGATTTGGATTTCCCAAGCGCAGATAGGTACCTGGGCCGCCGAAAGCTGCGTACAGCTCGCCGCTGGTCGGAGCTCGGAAGCCCATCGCCCACTGGCCGTAAAACTCAAGCTTGTCGTTAACTTCATAACCGGCGCGAAGCTTAGGCGAAATGGCGGTATCGCTGAAAGCTGCAGGTAGAGAAGGGTTGCTGGCGTTACGATCGAATTCTACCGTCATCTTCGGCGTATGTTCCAGCCAGTCGAACCGAATGCCAGGGTTCAAAGAGAAGCCGGTCGAACCGATTTCAATGAGGTCATCAACGTAAAAACCGATCCGGTTCGTATCAACCTTAGGGGTGTCGGCCTGATTTGTATGCAGATTTCCGCAAGCAGCCGGACGGGGCGTCGTGGTAGCGCAACTATCCACGCCCTGTGAATATTGCTCAGCAAACCCGGTGTAGAGATCATAGCCGAAAACCAGACGATGGTCGTAGTCACCGGTCGTGAAATTTTTCTCGACGGTGCCTACGAGGCCGAAGCCGTTCTGTTCATAGTCGTTTAGGCGACTAATAGGGCCGATGAGAGTATTCGTGGCGGTGCCGAAGCGATAAGCATCGTATCCGTTGAGTTTGACCTGCTTTTGCCAATAGAGCGAAGCGCTCGCTGCATCAATCAGACCATCCTTTTCGAACGCTTCGTACTTGTAGTCAATCGAGATACGGTCGCGTTCGGTTCCTTCATCACCACGATAATTGCCGGGCCTGTAGTTACCAGTCGCAGACAGGAGCGTGAGGGGATCGATGTCTTTATCCTGTGAAAATCGCTCGGCGGTCAAACCTATCGTGTGGCCGCCCTCCAATTCCTGCCGCAGCTTGAAGAGGAGATTATATTGATCGTAGTCGACCGGGTTGGGCTTTGTGCGGGTTGCCCCCAAGCTGTCGACCTGGCCCTTGTTATCACGCTCGTGGCCTTTACGGTACGAGCCCTGGAACAGGATCGAGGTGTTTGCAATTTTGGATGCGACAGCCGCAGAGGGGCTGAAACTCCTGTCTGAACTGTCATAGTTGAATTTTGCGATACCGCCCCACGTGCGCCCCTCGCCGATGAGGTCTTCAGGTTCAAGCGTTCTTATCGCCAAGACACCGCCTAGAGCGCCCGGACCTGCGCGGCTGGAATCGGCACCGCGAACCACGTCGACCGCAGAAAGCGATGAGAAGTCGAATGTATCCAGGCCACCGGTGGCGTTGCGCGTCGCGTCGGACAGAAATGTCAGCGGAATACCGTCCACAGTCGTTAAAACGCGCGAATCTTCCAGTCCGCGAATGTTGACGGAGCCTGTGGTACGATTGAATGAGACGCCCGGCTCCTGCGTCCGCCCGAGGTCCATGATCGTGGTGATCTGTTTCTTTTCAATCTGTGCTGCCGTTGTTTCGGTAGCCAGGGGCGTGTCAGCCACACTGCCAGGCACGACGCGCTTCCCCTTCACAACGATGCGCTCCAGCACCGTGCCGCCTTCAGACGTCGCAGCGTCCTGCGCGTAAACCTCTGAATTCGTTGCGAGAAGTACCATGGCCGTGCAGACCGCCAAAGCGGATTGAGAACCCCGGATCGTCATCTTAACCCCCTGAATGCAAGCGCACGAAAGCACGCGGCAACGCGAGGTGCCGTCGCAATGTGGCTTGATAAATACCCTTAATTTCTACGGCCCCGCCGTTGGCCGAGAACTATAAAACATGAGTATTGGAGTCAATAAATAAAACATGATTATTTACATCATATTTATGCCGCGATCAGAATGTTGCAGAAATGTGACGAACGACGCTCCAAGTCCCTAGAGGAAAGGCGTGGTTCGCTACTTGAAGGTCAAGGCACGACAGCCTAGATCAGCGCCCAACCTGATCACTCAACCAAGAAGATCGAAAGTCGCCGATGAAATCCCTGGAACTGCTCATAGAACGGATCATTCTTTCAAGCCGTTGGCTTCTGGTGGCATTTTATCTCGGCCTCGTCGCAGCGCTTGCGGTCTATGCCCTGTCCTTCGGTCTCAAATTTCTGAAAATTGCCGAAAATGTCTTCGTCTACACGGATGCGGAAATGATCCTGGCAATGCTGGCGCTCATCGACGCAGCCCTGGTGGCAAGCCTGATCGTGATGGTCATGATATCCGGTTACGAAAACTTCGTCAGCCGTTTCGACGAAGGAGAGGACAGCGTTTCCTTCCTGGGCAAGCTGGATGCCGGCAGTCTCAAGATCAAGGTGGCGTCCTCCATCGTCGCGATCTCCTCGATCCACCTGCTGCAAATCTTCCTGAATGCCAACCAATATTCCGATAGCAAGTTGATGTGGTTTACCATCATCCATCTCGCATTCGTGGTTTCCGCCGTCATGCTCGGCTTCCTCGAAAAGCTGATGGCAAAGCCGAAGGCGCCGCAGGATAGCTCCGATATTTGATTCGGAAAGACGATGTCCACCGCTTGAGGGCCGCGTTCAGCTACAGAAGGCCGCCATATTTTTAGTGTCCACTGTTTCAAATGATGCATTTGAATCAAAACACACGAAATAAGAATTCTTCACGG
Source organism: Rhizobium sp. Leaf262 (assembly GCF_001422245.1). Taxonomy (GTDB): domain Bacteria; phylum Pseudomonadota; class Alphaproteobacteria; order Rhizobiales; family Rhizobiaceae; genus Agrobacterium. The sequence goes on along the minus strand of NZ_LMMM01000002.1, from coordinate 65,535 downwards.
GAACCAAACTTGAAATAAAGAGTGGTATTTTTGGCTGGTTCGTATATTTGTCACCCGTAACATATTAATTTTTGCGAACGAAAACCTTGATGATCACGCTCGAACGGCAGTCGCTACTGAGTCAGGAGATATCGGCTGCAGAAAGCCGGCCTCGCTGGCTGCAGGTGCTACAGGGCGTAGCCAAGGAATTCGGCTACACACATGCCTCACTGATGCAGCTGCCACGTCCCGAAGAGGACATGCTGGGCAATACAATCATCGAGACAACGTTTCCCAGCCGCTTCATTCGCGAATTCGACGCGATGCGATTGTTGCGCTACTGCCCTGTGCTCCCTCGGGTCAAGCAATCCATGGTGCCGCATTCGTGGTCTCTGGACGATCTCGATACGCGTCAACCGGAAGTCGCGCCCATCGTTGATTTGCTCGTGCAATTCGGCATCTGCAACGGCCTCGTCATTCCCACAAGCTCGCTGAATGGCGAACGGCATCTGATGCGTTTCGACGGCAAATGCGAACTGCCTTCGCAGATCACTCTCAACGAAATCGGCATGATTACGATCCATGCCTTCGACGTGTACGAGCGTCTGCGCCGCGCCGAAATGGTGGCGCCCCGCAGCTTGACCAAGCGTGAGCTGGAGGTCATCCACTGGACATCGCAGGGCAAGACCTCGGCAGAAATCGGGCAGATTTTGACGCTGTCCGATCACACGATCAATGCCTACCTCAACAATGCGATCCGCAAGCTCGATTGCGTCAACCGTACGCAACTTGTTGCAAAGGCGATCCGCCTGAAGCTGATCAGCTGACGCTCCCTTGATGGCAGCGCCAGCCGGTATGTTTTACCGGTCCAGAACGGATCGCAGCTCAACCAAGTTCGAGCGCACTCTCAACACGTAAAAGCCCATGGTCGCCAGATGCGACGGCATGATCCATCCGCTTTCGTCACCGTTGGAAATGACGAAGGGCTGAATGCGCAGCGCGGCGCGTGTCTGAAGCAGAGTGTCATTCCAGAGGCTGGTCAGATTGCGTTCGCGAATGACCTGCGAGAAGTCCGCACCGGCAGCGGAGAGAATGCCGTAATAGCCATAGAGCTGACCGTAAGCGAACCAGAAGCGATCATCCGCACGGGTATCGAACCAGCCGCCATTGTAGTTCTCGGACCGTTCACGAAGAATGGCTGAGGTACCGCCAATGTCGTTTGCGATACGATCCACGAACTGGATGAGGTTGTCCGCACGTCCGTCGAAGACGGAGTTGCATTGCGACAGGCTTGCGTTGAATTTGCGCAGGCTTTCCGCCGCAGACCGATAATAGCTTGGGCTCGGTGTCTTGGGACCGAAAGGATTGAGACCGAAGTACCAGGAATACTCGTCGAACTGGAGGTTACCGCGAGCGCTCTGGAGGTTGTTGTCCACGCCGGACGTGCCGCGAACACGACCAAGCGAGTCTACCAGTTCCACCGACGTCCGGCGAACGGCCTGATTGACGCCGCGCTGGAAGGAAGCCTTGTTATCGAGGAAAGGCGTGCTGTCCCAATCGATGCCGAAAAGGCCGAGGCGATAGAGCAGCATCGAAGAAATCCACGCATTCTGATCGACATTGAAATCAATCAACCCGGCAGAGACATCCACGATAGCCGAGCTCTGGCAGCTCTTTGCCGCCGCAACGGCAGGAGCAGCATCGGCAGCAGGCGGTGTGGCTGTGGATGCCGCCGCCGTTGCTGGTGCAGCCGCGGGCAGTTCCTGCCCCGCACCCAGCGTGCGCTCCGAAAACTTGTAGCTGTTGACGTAGTCGGGGTTGAAGTTTGTCCAGACCTGCGTCTGCCAGACGAAATAGCCATAGAGACCGACGATGAAAACGAGCGCCGCAGCAATCGGCACCTTGATGAAGCCCTGTCGGTTTCCATACCAGCCATGGGCTGCGCGGAACGGCCAGAAAAGCCATGCGATCACAAGAGATGCGCCTCTTCCAAGCGCCGTAAAAATGCGCCTGAAAAACGCGAGGACCGGATCGAGCATCGTTAAACTCTCCTTAGCGCATCAGCCGGGGTATCCCCAAAAGACCAGATGCCCAGTTTCACCAAGCCGGAACCGCCCTTTGAACAGTGGACGATCCAGTGCGACAATCACGCGCGATCCGGCTGCGGATCGCTGTCACTCACATATGGTGCCCAAAGACACGATACAACGGAAGGCGCGTCGTTTTCTGAATGCAACCATCACGCTTCCGGCTGGGCCAAGGCATTGCGGCGATGCGCCAGCGCGTCATCGGCGCGGGTTTTGCGTTTTTCGATGTCCTGCATGGTCACAGTACCCTGAGCGTGCAACGACAACAACGTGCCGAACGCACCAAGAAGCGGCGGCTCCGTCTCGCCTGAAGTTTGTGAAGAATGAGGCTGAGCAAGGGCAATCAGTGGCTCTAGCGTGCCATAGACGGCATCATATAGCTGGAAGCATCGTTCGGCCTCCAGCGCAAGCGCGTGGGAAACCACGCTGTACAGCGAAACCATATCGTTCAGCACATCTATCAAATCTCCTAGCAAGATGGCCTGACGATCCAGGACGTGATGCTCCACGGCCAATTGCTTCCGGCTCTGAAGAATGATGTCGTGCTGCCCTGCCGTTTCGGTTTCCTCGGATTTGAACTGGGCAAGACGCGCTTCGTCTTGGCCGTCGGCGATCTTGCGCCGCAGAGTGCTGAGCGCAAGCGCGACCTCCCTGTCACGTTGCCGAGCCTCGTCCATGGAGGAAACGACGCCACGACGCTGCTCCATACTGCGCACGAGGGTTTGCTCACAGGTCGGAACCAGCCCTGCCGCATGGTCCTTCTCGGTTTGAACGAACCCGTAGATGTCAGCGGCGTCCGTCAGGATCGACCGCAGACTATCGGCGATGGCCAGTTTTCTGGAGCGCGAGACTTTGAACGCCGCGCCGCTACGCCGCCGGAACATCGCGAGAAAGGCATCGAAACGGCTGACCTCATCAACCCTGTCGAACGCGTCATAGGCGTGGTCGGTACGCTTCGAAACACTCATGCACGACGCCAGAAGATCGGCTTCGAGCAAGGTCTTCGTCTTCTGCACCTCAGCCAGTTTTGCCGTCTCTGCCGCAAACGCGGTTTCATCGCCATTCTGCGGAAGCTTTCCCAACCCTTCGGCAAGCGCTGCCGTCAGCGTCTGAAATCGCTGGGCAAGCTCTTTTGTCTTTACGATGTGACTATCGAACGAAGGCGATTTGGCCATGCAGGGTGGTCTCCCGAATCACTGGCCGAAAAAGAGGCCGCTCATATAAATATGCGCGACCTTTACTCAATGCGGGAGATGGAAATCCACGCGTTAAAGATTGAGCTTGGCCAGCTCGGCATCCAGTCTTTCGCGCGCCTTCTTGGGAAGCTTGCCTGTTTTGACGGCATCCAGATTGGGCGGAGCCTCGCCAACGACGATGAGCGCCACCATGCCCATGCCCAGATGCGGCGTGCATTTGAAGACATAGGCACCGTCCTTATCGACGGTGACCTTCAGCGCCTCGTTCATCTTGCCCCTGTATTCCTCTGCACCATCAGGAATGAGCCCCTTCACGGCGGAGGCGTCATGACCCTTGTCGACAGGAACGAACGTGATGACGTCGCCGATCTTGGCTTTGACAGCGGCAGGCTCAAACACCATGGCCTGACCATCCGCGCCCTTGTTCAGCATCCTGATCTCGATATCGGCAGCAAGGACCGGCAATGCGAAGAGCCCTGCCACGGCAACACCGGTCACGAGACGAAGAATATTCTTCATACGACTAACTCCCTGAGCGAGACCGCGAAGTCGCGGTCTTTCCACGACGGTCCTACGCCCGGAGCAAGCCTCCTTCCTTGACCAAAATCAAAATGCGCCAACCTGTCGCAGTCACAGGTATCTCACTCGCCCTTGACGGTCTCGATCCAATGCCGGCGGCAGAAGGAAACGTATTTCTCATTGCCGCCCACATCGATCTGCGCGCCCTCTTTCACGACGTTACCATCAGAATCGAACCGTGCGACCATGGAGGCCTTGCGCCCACAATGGCAGATCGTGCGGATTTCACGCAGCTCATCGGCTATGGCGAGCAATTCTCTGGACGCGGGAAACAGTTTGCCCTGAAAATCCGTGCGCAAACCATAGGCCATGACCGGTATGGACAGCCGATCGGCGATTGCCGCCAGTTGCCACACATGATGTTCCGACAGAAAATTCGCCTCGTCGATGAAAACGCAGGCCACCGGTTCTTCGGCATGAAGACGTTTCACATCAGCGAAGATATCCGTCGTATCGTCGAAAACGAGCGCATCGGACGACAGGCCAATACGAGACGCGACCTTGCCGACACCGGCGCGATTATCGAAGGCAGCCGTAAAGATCAGTGTGCGCATGCCGCGCTCCTGATAATTGTAGGATGCCTGCAGGAGCATGGTGGATTTTCCGGCGTTCATTGCCGCATAGTTGAAGTAGAGCTTGGCCATCATGCCCTCCGGGTCGTTCTTTGGAGGTCTTTTGCAGGGCAGAGACGACACAGGGCAAGAGCAGGACAGTAAAAAACACAGGTTTCAGCAGCCCGACACACGCATTGAGGGCGATATAAAATTTCTACCCCGTGTCGCAAATGCGCCTGAGTTGATTGTGCGGCGCATATATTGATAATGGCAGGGAACTTAAAAAACAGGGAGTAAGCAATGCTTGCAAAAAACCACCGCTGTCTGGCCCTCGCCGCAGCAGTTTCTGCCATGGCACTCTTCACCACCGCCGCATCGGCTGCGGAACCTGCCAGTTGCGGAACGGTCCGCTTTTCCGATGTCGGCTGGACAGACATCACCGCGACCACAGCCACTGCCTCCGTCATCCTCAAAAGCCTCGGCTACGAAACGGACGTCAAAATCCTGTCCGTTCCGGTGACCTACACCTCCCTGAAAAACAAGGATATCGACGTTTTCCTCGGCAACTGGATGCCGACCATGGAAGGCGACATCAAAGCCTATCGCGATGACAAATCCGTGGAAACTGTGCGCGAAAACCTGACCGGCGCGAAATACACGCTGGCGACAAACAGCAAGGGCGCCGAGCTCGGCATCAAGGATTTCAAGGACATCACCGCCCACAAGGATGAGCTGAGCGGCAAGATATACGGTATCGAGCCGGGCAATGACGGCAACCGCCTGATACTGGGCATGGTGGAAAAAGACACGTTCGGCCTGAAGAGCTTCGACGTGGTGGAATCGTCGGAACAAGGCATGCTGGCACAGGTGGCCCGCGCCGAGAAATCCGGTGACCCCATCGTCTTCCTCGGCTGGGAACCCCACCCGATGAACTCCAACTTCAAGCTCACCTATCTGACCGGCGGCGACGATGTTTTCGGCCCGAACCTCGGTGGCGCGACCATCTACACCAATGTCCGTGCTGGCTATCTGCAGGAATGCCCGAATGTCGGCACCTTCCTCAAGAACCTCCAGTTCACGCTTCCCATGGAAAACGAAATCATGGGCAAGATCCTGAATGATGGTGCAGAGGGCGAAGCCGCGGCGACCGAATGGCTGAAGGCTAATCCTTCCGTCATCGAGCCATGGCTGGCCGGCGTCAAGACCAAGGACGGCAGCGCAGACGCCCTGCCCGCAGCAAAGAAGAGCCTCGGTCTCTGACCGACGACATGACTGCATTGAACCCGTCTTCCGGCCATCAGGCGGGAAGACGACCATGACTCCGTTCACGAAAGGTCCGATCTTACCGTGGAATGGCTCAGCGCTTCTCAAAATCGTTTACCGATCGGTCGATATGCCAAAGAAGCAATCGACTGGTTGACCGGAAATCTCTCTTTTTTCTTTGATTGGTTATCCTTCATTTTCGAAAGCGTCATAAACGCTTTTCTCTTTCTGCTTCAGACACCCCATCCGCTTATCATCGTCGCCATATTGACGGCGCTTTCGGCGTGGATGCGCCGCTCCATCGGCATGCCGCTGTTCACAGCGCTCGGTCTGCTGCTCATCATCAACCTCGGATACTGGAAGGCCACCACCGAAACATTGGCTCTGGTGATTGCCGCCAGCGCCGTATGCATGGCCTTCGGCGTGCCGCTCGGCATCTTCGCAGCCCGGCGCAAATGGGCCTATGCCATCATGCGCCCGGTTCTCGACCTGATGCAGACGATCCCGACCTTCGTCTACCTCATTCCGGCGCTCGTCCTGTTTGGCCTTGGCATGGTACCCGGACTGATTGCCACGGTCATCTTCGCTTTGCCCGCACCCATCCGCCTGACGCGGCTTGGCATCATCTCCACGCCACCCGCTCTCGTGGAGGCGGCGGTCGCCTTCGGCGCGACCCCGTCGCAGGTTCTTCGCAAGGTCGAACTACCCTTCGCAACGCCGCAGATCATGGCGGGGCTGACGCAGACCATCATGCTGTCGCTGTCGATGGTGGTCATATCCGCGCTTGTCGGTGCCAACGGCCTTGGCGTGCCGGTGGTGCGTGCGCTCAACACCGTCAATATCGCCATGGGCTTCGAGGCCGGTCTCTGCATTGTGATTGTCGCGATCATACTCGACCGTCTGTTCCGCCTGCCCGGATCGGAGGATGAGGCATGAGTGACGCGATCATATTTGAAAACATCGATATCGTCTTCGGCAACAATCCTGCCCAAGCCCTGCCATTGCTGGATGCGGGCAAAACGCGCGCCGAAATCAAAGCCGAAACCGGCCTTGTGCTCGGGGTCGCAAATGCCTCGCTCACCGTCAAGGAAGGGGAAATCCTCGTTTTGATGGGACTTTCCGGTTCCGGCAAATCGACGCTCTTGCGTGCAGTCAACCGGCTGGCACCCGTGGCAAGGGGCAAGGTCAGCGTGAAAACGCCCACAGGCTACGTCGATCCCTATCAGACGTCTACGAAAGCGCTGCGGGACTTGCGCACTCACACGGTGTCCATGGTGTTTCAGCAGTTCGGGCTGCTTCCATGGCGCAACGTGGCGGACAATGTCGGCTTCGGGCTGGAACTCGCAGGCATGGGAGAAGCCGAGCGCAAGAAGCGGGTTGCCGAACAACTGGAGCTTGTCAATCTGTCCGAATGGGCCACCCGCAAGGTCGGGGAACTCTCGGGCGGGATGCAGCAGCGTGTAGGCCTTGCCAGAGCCTTCGCCACCGGCGCGCCTATCCTGCTGATGGATGAGCCTTTCTCGGCGCTGGACCCCCTCATCCGCAACCGACTTCAGGACGAACTTCTCGAATTTCAGAGCCGACTGAAGAAGACGATCCTCTTCGTCAGCCACGATCTGGACGAGGCATTCCGCATCGGCAACCGCATAGCGATGATGGATGGTGGCCACATCATCCAGTGCGGCACGCCACAGGAGATCGTGAAAAACCCGTCTAACCAATATGTCGCCGATTTCGTGCAGAACATGAACCCGATCACCATGCTGACTGCGGCAGACGTCATGCGTCGGGGTGTCACTGCCGAAAATGCCGGACTGGCGGTGACCGCAACCGCCCGGCCAAACTCCCCGCTCGTCGACATTCTGGATGCAATGGCCAGACAGCCGGGCGCGATCGGCATCGTGGACAACGGATCGATTATCGGCACCGTCTCTGCTGACGACGTAGTGCGCGGACTGACGCTCCATCGTCGCAAGTGACGAATCCTGCGGCGCGTCACGAGCGCGCCGCAGGCCCGCCGATGCGCTACCCTTTATCCTTGCAAGCTGACCTCACGAGACAATCCGACGCAATCCACGATTGCTAGCTGAAGAGATTCGTCGCCGGGACCTGTAAGACTGCCTTCCAACTTTCTTCAAAGCAGGTGCGAGATTTAGGGGCTCATCCGAAAGCCCATAAACCATATGCCGGCAATATGATTTAGCGAAATCGAAAATGAAATACCAACAGATCGGCATTTATAAAAAAATCAGCCCAATGAAATTCGTTAGAACGCGATAAAATAGAATTTTAGACTATTTTTTAAGAAGAAGACGAGCAAATATGATAATTTCACGTATTGCTAATAAAGAGTAGGCTGTACCTTAGATTTAGGTATATACAACGATCTTACCGAATTGATACACTTGCGCCATATAACGTTTCGTTTTGCCATTGAGGCAGTCCGGTTGGGCTTCACTCAGGAGAAGTGAGAATATGAACACAGAATCGCTTTCAGAACAGTCCACAGCAGCAGCGGGCCTTCTTTCCGCTATGGCAAATCCAAAGCGGCTGATGATTCTCTGCAGCCTCGTCGAAGGCGAAGTGCCGGTCGGCGTATTGGCGACGCAGGTAGGCTTGAGCCAGTCCGCTCTGTCTCAGCATCTTTCCAAACTGCGTGCCCAGCGCTTGGTAAAGACCCGCCGGGATGCACAGACCATCTACTATTCCAGCACATCGGAATCCGTGAAGAAAATTCTGGCGACGCTTGAAGGCATCTACTGCGCCCCGGCAAGCACGGAAAAAACAGCGGCCTGAATGTTAGCGCGAACATCACTGCGTAACCGGCTTCATTAAAGCTGGTTGCCGGTGTTGCGTTGTTAACGCCATGCACCCTTACGGTTGCATGGCGTTTTTCTTTTTTGTCAGATCATAGACTGCATTTGCGCCTTGAGATGACTTGCGGCTTTTGCATAACCTCCATCACCACCATCGACGAAATGCATGTGGTCTTTCGACAATGGCGAAGGCACGATGCAGGTCATAAGCGCAGTGTCCTGCTCGTGAAGGCCATAAAAGCAGATGCCCTCGCGCGCCGCCCCTTCCAGTCTCGCCTTGATCCTTTTGAGGGTATCGCCATCCACGTCGACGGTCATTTTCAGCCCGTCATCGAACTTGCGAAAATCCGTATTGCTGGCCACCGAGCGCTTGTACTGCACGGGATCAAATCGGCCGACCGTCTTTTTGAAGCGATAGAGGACCGCGATGAGGATGGTCTGGAAAAGGACCCAAGCCCCTTTGCGAAGCTGTGCAACACGGTCACGATAGGCGGACAGGGATTTGGCCTCGAGAACCAGACCTTCCCGTATGAAGCCGAGTGGAGGTCCGTCGACCGGCACCGGGTGCCCGCCTCGCCCGTCCTCATTGGCCAGCGCAACGATTTCGGAGACGATTTCGCGAAATGCCAGCGGATTGGTATTCGGCCCCGGAAGAGCTATGATGGAAACCACTTTGCCACGCGCCGCTTCAATGGGGTTCCAGCGGCAGGACAAGCCGGTCAGATCCGGCCTAGCCCCGGCTTCTGCAGGATCGACCAGAAAACGACCGGCTTTCATCTGTTCATCGGCCCAATGGTTTCCACCGCCGGAAAACATGGCATAGGACACATCGTCGCTCGCCTGAAAACGCGCAACGCGGACATCGAAGCCCTCATCGCGGATGGCGGACAGCGGCACGATGGCAGCTCTCAACATCAGGCCGATATCATCCGATACCCATGTCTGCACCTTTGCCAGAGCGTCGCGTGCCGCATCGATCTGCGAGGGGGCAATCGCAACTGCCGCTCCATCGCCACCGAAGATGAAAGGAAGATCATGGCGCTGGAGGGCATTCAGGAGGCCGGAAATGACACCCGCCCCTGCCATATTCACCGCCTTGTAGCGGCCGGTTTCGATTGCGCCGGTGGAATCGATGATATCCGCCAGCGCAAGCGCCCAGCCATCGGGAAGAGCGCGATAAAGCATGGGGTCCGCTACATCTTCGAAATGCAGAAAGACCGGCAGGCTTTTTAGAAACTCTTCGTCGGATGGCGTCATGACGTCACTATCTCCCCGTCTGCATCGAAAAGCCAGCAGTCAAAGTCGCGAACCCTGCAAAACAGGTACCCGGTCTGTGCTCACCAAGGATTTACGCAGACGCATGTGAAATAGATCAAACATGGCTTGCGAAATCGCCTCTGGCGAGTAAGACCAGAACAGGATGTCGGAAATCAAATATGAGACGGCACCGCGTGGTCCGGGACAAGGCTTGATCTGCGCTACGCAAGCGCACCTGCTTCCGGTGACATCGGGGACACGAAACAACCCAAGGAGAGACAGTAATGAAATTCAAGATTTTATCGGGCCTGACGCTTGCCGCATCGGTTGCCTTCGCACCGCTGGCGCATGCCGAGATCGTCATTGGCCTCATCGCGCCGCTGACAGGTCCGGTCGCTGCCTATGGTGATCAGGTCAAGAAGGGCGCACAGACTGCCGTTGATGTCATCAACAAGAATGGTGGCATTCTGGGCGAGCAGGTCGTCCTGAAGCTTGCAGACGATGGCGGCGAGCCCAAGCAGGGCGTTTCTGCGGCAAACCAGCTGGTGGCCGAAGGCATTCGTTTCGTCGTTGGCCCGGTGACCTCCGGTGTCGCCATTCCTGCATCCGACGTGTTTGCTGAAAACGGCATCCTGATGGTCACGCCCACGGCAACCGCACCCGATCTGACAAACCGCAGCCTGTGGAACGTGCTGCGGACGTGCGGTCGCGACGACCAGCAGGCCGAAGTGGCAGCAAAGCTCGTGCTGGCGCAGCTGAAGGATCGCCGCATCGCCGTTATCCACGACAAGGGCGCGTATGGCAAAGGCCTCGCTGACTCCTTCAAGAAGACGCTCAATGCCGGTGGCGTGACCGAGGTATTCTATGACGCCCTGACACCAGGCGAAAAGGATCTTAGCGCGCTCACCACCCGTCTGAAGTCTGAAAATGTCGATGTCGTCTACTTCGGCGGTTATCACCCAGAGGCTGGCCTTCTGGTTCGCCAGTTGAAGGACGCAGGCGCAAAGGCAACCGTGATTGGCGGCGACGGACTGTCCAACACCGAATTCTGGAGCATCGGCGGTGACGCAGCCGCTGGCACCATCTTCACCAATGCGGCCGATGCCACCAAGAGTGCCGACTCCAAGGCTGCTGCCGACGCACTGACTGCGGCCAACATTCCCGCAGAAGCCTTTACGCTCAACGCTTACGCAGCCGTCGAAGTCTTGAAGGCAGGCATTGAAAAGGCCGGAAGCGCAGAAGACTCCGAAGCCGTCGCAAAGGCCTTGAAGGCCGGCGAGCCTGTGGCGACTGCCATCGGCAAACTGACGTATGGCGAGACGGGTGACCTGACCTCGCAGGCCTTCTCTCTTTACAAGTGGGAAAACGGCAAGATCGTTTCCGCCGAGTAATATACGCTGAACGCCACTATTGAACCGGGCGCGCCAGTCGCGCCCGGTTTTGTTTTTATACCCGGATTTGCTGGACAAGCGCTTGGCGCATCTGCTTACTCTGGCCAGCAGCACGATAAAGATGAGGTAAATGATGGCATCCGCACTCGAACGCAGAATCGATCAGGGAACTGGACGCGAAAAAGCGGATATCGTGCTGAGAGGCGGCCGTTTCTTCGACCTCGTCACGGGTGAACTGGTCGCATCCGATATCGCGATCTGTGGCGATACCATCGTTGGTACGGGTCACAAATACGAAGGTGTAGAGGTCATCGACATCACCGGCAAAATCGTCGTGCCCGGCTTCATCGACACGCATCTTCACATCGAGTCCTCGCTGGTCACGCCTCATGAATTCGACCGTTGCGTACTTCCCTATGGTGTAACGACGGTCATTTGCGATCCGCACGAAATCGCCAATGTTTTGGGCAGCGAAGGCATCCAGTTCTTTCTGGATTCTTCGCTGGAGACCATTATGGACATTCGCGTCCAGCTTTCATCTTGCGTTCCCGCAACGCATCTGGAAACCTCCGGTGCCGATCTGCCGATCGAAAAACTGCTGCCGTTTCGGAACCACCCGAAAGTCATCGGCCTTGCCGAGTTCATGAACTTCCCGGGCGTGATTCACAAAGATCCGATCTGTATGGCCAAGCTCGAGGCATTTCAGGGCCAGCACATCGATGGTCACGCCCCGCTCCTATCCGGCACCGCTTTGAACGGTTATCTGTCTGCCGGTATCCGAACCGAGCATGAGTGCACCACCGCGACGGAAGCGCTGGAGAAAATCCGTAAAGGCATGCATATCCTTGTGCGTGAAGGCTCGGTTTCCAAGGATCTGCACGCGCTGATGCCCATCATCACCGAGCGGCTGTCTCCCTATCTTGCGCTTTGCACCGATGACCGCAACCCGCTCGACATCGCCGAGCAGGGCCACCTTGATTATATGATCAGAACCGCCATTCGAAGTGGCGTCGAACCGCTGGCGATCTATCGCGCCGCATCGATTTCCGCTGCAAAAGCCTTCGGCCTCCGCGACCGAGGCCTTGTCGCGCCCGGCTGGCGCGCTGATCTGGTGGTCATTGATACGCTGCAGAACTGCAAGGCCAGCATGGTGTTTTCCGCCGGACGCAGGGTCACCGACGATCTCTTCGCCGGCCGCAAGTCCGTAGCGCCCGTGGGCCTGGACAGCGTCAAGACACGACCGGTACACGCCTCCCATTTCGGCGTTCCCGCTACCGAAAGTGAGACACCGGTCATTGGCGTCATGCCCGGAAAGATCATCACCGAACATCGCCGCTACACACTGCCCACGGATGGAAATCAGACAAGTGTCGATCTCGACAATGACATCATCAAGGTTGCTGTCATCGAGCGCCATGGAAAGAACGGCAACCATGCCAACGGCTTCGTTCAGGGCTTCGGCCTCAAGAAAGGCGCCATTGCCTCCACCGTCGGGCATGACAGTCACAACATCTGCGTCGTCGGCGTCAATGAGGACGACATGGCCCAGGCGGCAAATCGTCTAGGGGACATCAAGGGCGGCTTCGTTGTGGTAGAGAACGGCAAGGTCACCGGGGAGATTGCACTTCCGGTGGCGGGGCTTATGAGCCTTGAGCCATATGAGACTGTGCGCGACACGCTGCACGAATTGAGAAAAGCCGCTTATGCACTGGGCACCACATTGGAGGAGCCCTTCCTGCAAGTCGCCTTTCTGCCTTTGCCCGTCATCCCGCATCTCAAGATTTCGGACATGGGAATGGTGGATGTCGACCGGTTTGCGCTCATTGATCCAAGAAATAACTAATTGAATGGACCCAAATATAAAAACATACTCACATTAAATTAAGACAGTTACGTTAAATAACGATCTACGGGAAGAGGTGCCACTGCCGGAGCATTCTGTGGTTGTAACAAGAATAGACAAGTCGCAGTTGAAAATTGGCATGTTCGTAGAAGCGATCGAAGGTGCCTGGCAGGATAGTCCGACATTGGGCAGGCGATTTACTGTCCGCTCCGGCAATGAAATAGACATTATCCAGAGAAGCAACATCAGTGCAGTTTTCATCAACACTGCATTGGGGCGTCCTATTGAACACTCCCACGGTTCGGGCGCGCGCAACATTGCGAGTGCAACCAAGCAGGACAGGATAGAAACCTCTCTGAAGATCAAGGGCCAGACTGCCGAAGCACGCTCGCTGATCGAGGACGTCTGTCTGGGTCGAACGATCACGGTGGAAGCTTTCACGCCTTTGGTGACCGATGTGGCCCGGACGATGGAAGAGAACCCTTCGCTCTACATTGGCATGTCGCGTCTGCGCTTCCGAGACAGCGCGACCTTCGTTCACTCGCTTGCAGTCGCCGCCCTGTTGCTGCATTTCGGAAGATCGATGCACATGGACGACGAAACCGTCGAACATCTGTGCATGGCCGGCATTCTGCACGACATCGGTAAGCTGACCATCCCTTTGACTATTCTACAAAAGCAGGGACCGTTGAACACTGCAGAGCGCTACACGGTCGAGGAACATCCCGAACGCGGCTATCAGCTGCTCTCCACACACGGCAGGATGCCTGCGCTGGTTCTCGATATCTGCCGGTCCCACCACGAACGTCTGGATGGCAAGGGCTACCCCAACAGGCTGAGCGCCGACGAGATCAGCACCGAAGTTCGCATGAGCACGATCTGCGATGTCTTCGACGCACTCACGTCCACACGCCCCTATAAGAAAGGCTGGTCATCCCAGCAGGCCCTTAGCTGGATGATGTGCCGGGAGGAGCAGTTCGACAAAGCGCTGCTATGGCAATTCATCCTCAGTCTCGATCCGGAGATGACGAAGGGTATTCTGTAAGCTTGCGGCGAACGCTGCCTCCTCACGTCAAAATCCCGCAAAAGGCATCCAGCCCATCCAGCTTGACGACCCCGGCGTCGAAATGCGGTGCAAAACCCGGCATTTGCAATACCTCACCGAACTTCAACTCGCTCGGGACGAGATAATCGACAGGCTCGCGGGTAAGATTGAAAACGAAGAGCATCGTCTCATCATTCTTCGTGCGCGTGAACGCCAAAAGGTCCTGCTGCGTGTCCAGAAAATGCATGTCGCCATCGCGCAGCACGGCGTGTCGCTTGCGGAATTCCAGAACGGCTTTGTAATGATTCAGGACCGAATCCGGCTTGCGCTGTTGCCCATCCGCCGCCAGCATGGCGTGGGCGTAGGGAACAGGCAGCCATGGCTTTTCCGCCGTCGTGAACCCGGCATTCGGACTTCCCGTTTCCCATACCATTGGCGTGCGGCATCCATCGCGGCCTTTGAAGGCGGGCCAGAAGCGAATTCCATAGGGATCACGCAAATCTTCGAAGGCGAGCTCGGCTTCCGTCAGCGCCAGTTCCTCACCCTGATAGAGGCAGATAGAGCCACGCAGGCTCGCAAGAACATTGAAGGCGAGCTTGGCGACACATGTCTGCTCTTCGACACCCTCTGAAAAGCGGCTCAGATGGCGCACGACGTCATGGTTGGAGAACGCCCAGCACACCCAGCCATCGGTTACGGCCTTGTCGAAACCATCCACGGCGTCACGAATGTGCTTTGCGGTAAAATCCGGCCCCAAAAGGTCGAAGGTGTAGCACATGTTGAGCTTGTCATTATTGGACGTATAAGCCGCAACAGTTTCGAGCGAGCGAGCGCCGTCCCCCACCTCGCCTACCGTCATGCGCCCCTGATACTCATCAAGCAGCGAACGAAAACGTTGGAGAAACGCAATGTTTTCAAACTGCGTCTTGTCGTGAACGTGGCTCTGCATGCCGTAGGGGTTTACATCCGGCGCGTCCAGACCCGCGTCGTCACTGTCGGGTGCATGTGGAGGATTATCGCGCAACAGCTTATCGTGGAAGTAGTAATTGACCGTATCGAGCCGGAAACCGTCGACACCCCGCTCCAGCCAGAACCGCACCGTTTCCAGGAGCGCATCCTGAACCTCGACATTGTGGAAGTTCAAGTCCGGCTGGGAGGTGAGAAAATTGTGCATGTAATATTGCTTGCGCACGCCGTCCCATTCCCAGGCCGGACCGCCGAATACGGAAAGCCAGTTGGTGGGAGCGGTGCCATCCGGTTTGGGATTGGCCCAGACATACCAGTCCGCTTTGGAATTTGTACGGCTTGCGCGGCTGTCCTTGAACCAGGGGTGCTGGTCAGACGTATGGGAGATGACCTGATCGATGATCACCTTAAGACCCAGTCGATGTGCCTCGGCTATCAGTTGGTCGAAATCCGCAAGCGTTCCAAACATCGGATCGACATTGCAATAGTCGGAAACATCGTAACCCATATCCGCCATGGGTGATGTGAAAAACGGCGACAGCCAGATGCCGTCGACGCCAAGCGACGCGATATAGGATAGACGCTTGGTCACGCCGGCAAGGTCGCCATAGCCGTCGCCTGTCGTATCCTGAAACGAGCGGGGATAGACCTGATAGATCACCGCTCCCCTCCACCAGTCTCCGTCTTGTGTGGCAGTCGTGGTGGAGGTGTTCAGGTCCGGCATGGGCAATCTCCAGTGAATCTCGCCAAAGCATATAAAGCCCTTCCCCATTCGTAAACGGCAATCGTGCTGCATTTGCGAAGAGGTGACACTCATAAGATGACTTGCCCTTGCCAGCCTGCGACAGGCATTGTAATGCGAAGCGTCAATTTTCGGGAGGTAATTGCAGTGGCTGGACGGTTTCTTTCTATCGGCGAATGCATGGTGGAGCTTTCGCAGGCAGGAGACGGCCTGCTGCGCAAGGGCTATGCCGGAGACACGCTCAACACCGCATGGTACGCACGCGCCTGCCTGCCCGCCGACTGGACAGTGGATTACTTCACGGCATTGGGCGATGATTCTCTTTCCGAAGAGATGCTGGCTTTTATTCAGGCAGCAGGCATCGAGACCGGCAACGTGTCTCGCATCAAAGGGGGAACGCCGGGCCTCTACCTCATCAACCTGATGAACGGGGAGCGCACATTCAGCTACTGGCGCAGCACAGCCGCAGCACGCCAACTGGCAGCCGATGCCGATCACCTGCGGGGTACGATTGAAGCGGCGGACCTCATCTATTTCTCCGGCATAACGCTTGCCATTCTTGCCAACCCCAACGCCGTCGACACGTTTCTCGCGGAGATGCGTCGCGCCAGGGCATCGGGAAAGCGCGTGGTATTCGATCCCAACATTCGCCCTCGCCTGTGGTCCGACAAGCAAACGATGCTGGACACCATCACCGACGGCGCGCGCGCGGCAACACTGGTCATGCCCAGTTTCGATGACGAAGCCGGCAATTTTGGCGACGCCGATGTTGAGGCGACCATATCCCGGTATAGAGCACTCGGCGTTCAGGACATCCTTGTAAAGGACGGGGCAAAGGGCGCGACCCTGGACTTTGGAGGAGTGCGCAGCCACGCGCCTGCGGTTCAATCCGCTTCCGTGGTGGACACCACGAGCGCCGGTGACAGTTTCAACGGTGCCTTCCTCTCCAGGCTGGTGGCCGGCGCTGCACCGTACGACGCCGCAGCTTTCGCCGCCAGGGTGGCAGCCACAGTCATCGGTCATCATGGCGCACTGATCGATCCCGCACGATTGCCCAAGAGCTGACATGAAGCTGTAACACGCCTGTCGCATACACGCAGAAGCCCGGCATGGTCGGGATTCGCAAGCGCGGGGGTCGGCAAGGCATGACCAGAATTACCATCGTGACCGATGCCTGGCATCCACAGGTCAACGGCGTCGTCCGCTCCATAGAGAACACCAATGCCGAGCTGGAGCGCATGGGTGTCGAAGTCTGCATGGTCACACCACAGAGTTTTCATTCGGTACCCTGCCCGACCTACCCTGAAATCCGCCTTTCCGTCGCTGGCTATCGTCGCGTGTCGAGAGAGATCGAAAAAAGCCAGCCTTCCTACGTCCACATCGCCACGGAAGGTCCGCTCGGCTTTATGGCGCGACGCTGGTGCATCAAGCACGGCATGCGCTTCTCCACCAGTTACCATACGCGTTTTCCCGAATATGTCGCAGCGCGCTTTCCCGTACCGGAAAGCTGGCTCTATGCGTTCGTACGCTGGTTTCACAACGGCGGCAGTGCATGCATGGTGGCAACGCCGAGCCTCGAGAGCGAACTGAACGCGCGCGGCGTCAAGAACCTCAAACGCTGGAGCCGTGGCATCGATTCAGCGCAGTTCTTCCCGCGCGAAAAAATCGCTCGTCCCTTTGGCCTGCCTCGACCGATCTATATGACGGTCGGTCGCGTCTCGGTGGAAAAGAACCTGCCAGAATTTCTCGATCTCGACCTGCCCGGATCGAAAGTAGTGATCGGCGATGGCCCGGCCCGCGCCGACCTTGAAGGCAGATATCCCAACGTCCTCTTCACCGGCGTAAAAACTGGCAGAGAACTGGCGGATGCCTATGCGCAGGCCGACGTCTTCGTCTTTCCGTCAAAGACAGACACGTTCGGCAACACCATTCTGGAAGCATTGGCAAGCGGTGTGCCGGTCGCCGCCTTCCCCGTGACCGGACCGATTGATATTCTCGGCGGATTTCCGAAGGCTGGAGCGCTCAACGACGATCTGCGCACCGCCTGCCTCGCAGCACTGGGATGCGCCCCGGATGCAGCACTGTCTCTGTCGAAGTCCTATTCCTGGGAAACGGCCTCGCGGCAATTTTTGAACAACGTAACCTCTGCCGCCAGCAGCGGCATGCCGGAATTTTACGCAGCATCAACGGCATGATTGCCGAACTGCGCATGAAACGGTCGACAGCGACGAGGAAAATGCCCGACGGGTGTTCGATTTTTTGTGAAGGCGGCTGGACGAAGTCTGCTCGTCCTGTCACAAGGCGAGCGGGATGCGACTGCCGCTATCTATAGAGCGGGGTCGGGCTGCTGATTGACGTCAGGCGGTTGCCGCGAGATTACGCTGGCCGTCCTCTTTACCCGCCATCACCACGCCCCTGTCAAAGCATTACCCGTCAAGAGAATAGTCCGGTCTGCTCCTCTGCTGTCGCTGACCGATATGGACGTCTGCATCTGCTTCGGCGACTTGCTAAACCAGCCTGCGGCAATCGATGCCAGATCACCGATCATGGCGTGCTTGCGCCAATCGGCAAAGCGCTTGGCTGTCGCATCAGGTTCGGACTTGTAGAAGAAATCACCCGACCGCACCAACTCGTTGATGGAAGGCGCCATGGAGGCCAAGGGTCGCTGAAACATCTTTGCGGGAACGGCTAGCTCACGCGCAGTCTGCGAAAACGCTGGTGCCATGAAGTCGATTGCCCAGCCATCCGCCTCCACCCAACAATGAAAATTCTCACCCGCACCCGTCACATGTCCATCTTCGCGATGGTCCGCAAAGAGGATGAGTGTGCCATCGAGGTTATAGGCGGCAAGCCCACCTTTTGGCTTCGCCTTCACCTTGTAATGGTGCTCCAGAATGAAGGCCCCAAACGTGCTGAAATACATCGACGCGGTCGCGGGATCGGCATTCTCGTTGATCAGCAGGCTGTTGATGACGCGGTAGATGCGATGATAATCGGTCTGCTTGATCAGCATGATCGTTCCTAAAAAGTATTGTCGATGCGTGCACGGAGCGATGCTGCGAGCCGCTTTAAGCGATACGGGCTACGGTGTTTGAATGCGCAGATATTTCGATGGACTGCGTTGAACGAACTCTGCCTCAATGTGCCGGATCACTTTGCGCTGGCCCGCGAAAGGCAACATGGTCAACGCCTCGTTGAAGGACACCCAACGGAATTCACTATGCTCTTCATTGATCGTGACTTCCGCATAGGCATCGACAACTCCGACGAAAACCGGCAGCAGGCTGATTGCGTTGCGATCTGCCTCGTAGAACTGCTCGCAGATGTCGCCGGAATACAGGTGCTGGCACACCAGTCCCGTCTCTTCCTTCACCTCTCGCAACGCCGTCTGCCACGCAGTTTCGCCATCTTCAATACCGCCGACAATCTGGCACCATTCTCCAACCAAAGTTTGGTTCCGGCGGAGCAACAACACCTGATGGCCGGTGGATGCATGGCGGATAATGACAACCGATACCGCGAAACAACGGATTGGAATGTCCGCCATGAGTTTCACTCCGTCGATGAAGCCTACCGCTTCTTCTTCGCCTTGTGCTCAAACGGATTGTCCGAACCACGATAATGCACGCGGATCGGGACGCCCGGCATGTCGAAGTCCTTGCGCAGATTGTTGACAAGATAGCGCGTGTAGGATTCCGGAATGGCCTCCGGACGCGTGCAGGAAATCATGAAGGCAGGCGGGCGGGCCTTGACCTGTGTCATGTATTTCAAGCGCAAACGACGACCGGACACAGCCGGTGGCGGATGCTGCGTGACCTGCGCATCCAGCCATTTGTTGAGCTTGGCGGTGGAGATGCGGCGGTTCCAGATCTTGTCGGTGTCGATGATATTCTGCATCAACCGGTCAAGACCATAGCCCGTGTGGCCCGACATGGGCACGGCACGAATGCCGCGCGCCTGCGGCAATAGTCGCTCGGTCTTCTCACGCAGATCGGCGAGAAATGCCTGCGGGTCTTCAACCAGATCCCACTTGTTGAAGGCAAGCACGGCGGCGCGACCTTCACGGATGACAAGATCAACCAGCTGCAAATCCTGCTTTTCGAACGGAATGGTCGAATCGAACACGATGACGACGGTTTCCGCAAAGCGGATGGAGCGCAGCGAATCCGCAACCGAGAGCTTTTCCAGCTTCTCCGTCACGCGGGCCTTGCGCCGCATGCCAGCCGTATCGAACATCTTGATGGTGCGGCCACGCCAGTCCCATTCAACCGAAATACTGTCGCGAGTAATGCCCGCTTCCGGGCCGGTCAGCAGGCGCTCTTCGCCGAGATAGCGGTTGATGAGCGTGGATTTGCCAGCATTCGGGCGACCGATGATCGCCACGCGCAGCGGCTTGGTCTCATCGTAGACAGGCTCTTCTTCGTCCTCGTCTTCCTCGCCATCAAGGTCGCCGTGGCGCAGAACGACATCGGTTTCGGCCTCGTCGAAATCGTCCTCCGGCGGAAACGCCACGTCTTCGCCAATGGCGGCAACGATGGCATCACGAAGATCGATCATGCCCTGGCCGTGTTCGGCAGAAATCGGGCAAGGTTCACCGAGGCCCAGCGTATAGGCATCGTAGAAGCCGCCATCGGAGCCGCGCGCTTCGGACTTGTTGGCCACCAGCACCACGGGCTTGCCACGACGGCGCAGCATTTCGCCCAGCGTCTGGTCAGCAGGTGTCAGGCCGAATTTGGCATCCACCACGAACAAAGTGAGATCAGCCTCTTCGATGGCCTCTTCGGTCTGTGCCCACATACGGCCCTGAAGCGTGTCCGGCCCGGATTGCTCCAGACCGGCTGTATCGATGATGGTAAAGCGCAAATCCACCAGCTTCGCGTCGCCGGGGCGGCGGTCGCGGGTCACGCCCGGCGTATCGTCAACAAGCGCCAGCTTCTTGCCAACCAGACGGTTGAACAGCGTGGACTTGCCGACATTGGGACGTCCTACGATGGCGACGGTGAAGCTCATGGGAGAACCCTTACTTGAAGAACCAAGGCGCGAATTTACGCGGCCTTGCCGGAAGCGGCAATATTGTCGAGCATGATCTGCGCGCGGCTTGTCACGTTGCGCGGTGCCTGAACGTCTGCGGTGATCTGCTCGAACCACTGCTTCGCCTTGACGAAATCGCCTGCCTTATAGGCCGAAAGACCAAGCGCCTCGCGCGCGGAATTGCGCATGGCCTGCCCCTCGCCCGTCAACACTTCGGCCTGAGCGGAAACCTGCTCGTACGTGCCCGTATCGACCAGCAACCAGGCGGCACGAACCTTTGCGGTATCGCGGAAGACCTGCGGCGCGCTGTTGTCATCGCCAATGGCGGTGAAAGCGGCAACTGCGCCTGCTGTGTCACCCTTCTGTGCCAGAAGCGTTGCCGAACGGAACTTGGCCAGAACCGGATAGGAACCGTGACCGGCAGTTTCCAGATCGGAAAACGCCTTGAGCGCCTCATCGTTCTTGCCTTCCTGCGCGAGCTTCAGGGCGCTTGCGAACTGATCCCCGGAGGAGGAGGCGCGGCTGGTATTCCAGTATTCATAGACACCGGCACCCACCGCACCGAGCACGATCAGCACCGCAGCGCCGATGACGACAACTCCGTAGCGTCCCCAGAAATTGCTCAGTTGCTCAGAGCGGATCTGCTCGTTCACTTCGCGGATGAAGCTGTCATTCTCGTTCGCCATTGAATTCTCCGTTACCCGCACCGGAACACTTGCCGTTCATCCGGTCTGCGGACATGCCAATGCCCTTGTCGCGATCAGCAAAAAGGCCAACCACGATCATTGGTCGGCCTTCTAGCCTATTTTCCCTTATATGTAAGGGGAAAAGTCACTTTCTCACATTGCGAGCGGCTGCACGCCAATCAACCATTCGTGCAGCTTCCAGATGAAGGCCGCCCAAAGGACGATGCCAAGCGCAATGGCAGCGACATCATATCGTGCCGAAACGAAGGAGCGGCTGACGACTTCGCCGGCACGCGCACGTCGTTTCAAGAGAATGCGCATCACAACGCCCCAGGCAAGAAAGGACGCGAAGAGAATGACCGACGACGTCTCGCCATTGGCAAGAAGATGCGCCGTGGCCCAGATCTTCACAGAAAGAACAAGCGGATGTTTGGTCTTAGCAACGATATGACCGGCGGGCAGACAGCTGGCCGCAAGACAGATCATCGCAAACAGCATCAGAGTGAGCGCTATATGGCTCATCCAGATCGGCGGATTGTAAAGCATTCCCGTCACCTGCCGTGCTTCGCCGAAGGAATAGGCAACCAGCGCGATGGCGAGAATACTGACCAGTGAGTAGACGATTTTCCATGTACCGGTGCCAAGACGCGCGATCATGCTCTCACGCCAACCGGGCGCGATGAACCGCAGGGAATGCGTGGCAAAAAAGAAGACAAGACAGACGATCAGCAGCAACATTGGCAATGCTCCCAGCAGGATGTGGAAAAAGGCGCGTTAGTGAATTATGGCCAAAAGCCTGAAATTGCCAGACAAATCAAAGCTTCGCCTTAATGCCGCGTCAAAAGACCCCTGCCTTTCAAAAAAGTGGTCAATGATGTTTCGTAGCCTTGCCGTTTTGAGTTTGTCCATTTCCGTTGCCTTGCCAGCCTTCGCGCAGCCTGCGGAGAAGCCGAAACAGCTTGTGATGGTCTCCTTTGACGGCGCTGGCGATAATTCGCTTTGGGAGCGCAGCCGCGCGACGGCCAAGGACGTGGGCGCACACTTCACCTATTTTCTAGCCTGTACGCTGGTGATGGATCGTAGGACCAGCGCCAAGAGCTATCAGGGTCCGGGCCAGAAGACCGGTCGTTCCAATGTCGGCTTTGGCCAGTCCATCGAGGAGGTGGAAACCCGCCTCCACCACATCTGGGAAGCTAAGCAGGAAGGCCACGAAATCGCCAATCACACCTGCGGACATTTCGATGGCGGCAACTGGACAGCGGAACAATGGGACGCGGAGTTCACGACCTTTACCAGTACGCTGGAAAATGCCTGGCAGATGATCGGCAAGAAGGGCGAGGAACCGCAAGGCTGGCGGGATTTCGTCAAGAGCATCAACGGCTTTCGCGCGCCCTATCTATCGCAGAGCGACGCCCTGACGACAGCCCAGAAGAAACACGGTTTCGTCTACGACGCGACGAGCATTACCAAAGGTCCCGCCTGGCCTGCGAAGAAAGATGGCATCGAACACTTTGGCCTTCCCCTCATCCCGGAGGGGCCGAACGACCGGCAGATCATCGCCATGGACTACAATCTTTTCGTGCGCCACTCGATGGCCATCGAGAACCGGGAAAAATCAGCCGAATTCGAAGAGCGCGCTTATAAAGCTTTCCGCGCGGCGTTCGACAAGCAATATGACGGCGAGCGCATTCCCCTCCAGCTTGGCTTCCACTTCGTCAGGATGAACGGCGGCGCCTATTGGAACGCCTTTGAACGGTTGCTGCGTGAAGTGTGCCACAAGGAAGACGTGGCCTGCGTCAGCTACGCCGAGGCGATGCCGATGATCGAGGCCCGGCGGGCGCAGAAATCCGAGGGATAAACGCCGCGCTCCATCCTTCAAGAAAAAAGGGTGGCGCATGGCCACCCTTTTTTATGTCACGTCGGCTTGTTGGCAGCCATTTCTCCGCCTTCGGCCTCGCGCTTCAGGTAGCGCTGGTCGATTTCAGGCAATGGTTTGTCGTCGATAGCTGCCTCGAAGGCTTTCAGACGCTTGTGGATGGACAGAAGCTCGATGATCGTCGTCCAAGAATTGACCAAGTACTGGAATGAATTACTGACCTGACCGAACGCCGTGGCGATCTGCTGGTAAATACCATAGGTGATCTTGCCTGCCACGATCGTTGGAACGAGCATCAAAAGCAGGAAAACGGCATCAGCCTGAATGTAGAAATAGCGGGCGACGTTGAAGTAGAGATAGTGCCAATACATACGGAAATAGTTTTTTCGAACATTTCCGAAAAGTTCTTTCACGGTCACGGGATCGGCGCGCTCGGCATGATCCTCACCATAGACCAACTCTTTTCGGTAGGCAGCTTCCACACGTTGATTCCGGAAGTTGAGGCCCGGCAATTTAATACCGACCGTTGCCAGCAGAATCGTTCCGAACGCTGACCACAGGATTGCTAGCCAGAAGAGAGCGTGAGGAACTTCACCAATGATAGGAAGCTCCGAGACATAGCTTGAAAGGGCGAACAGAATTGGAAGAAAGACGACGAGCGTCATCACTGAGTTGATGAGCGTGATGCCAAGTCCTTCAACGGTGGCCGAAAATCGCATTGTATCTTCTTGAACACGCTGCGATGCGCCTTCGATATGGCGCAGCTTGTCCCACTTCGACATGTAGAAGTTGTTCATCGCCGTGCGCCAACGAAAAACGTAGTGGCTGGTAAAGAAGTCCGTCAGGATCGAAACCGCCATGCTGAAGAACACCAGCTTCGCAAAAATAATCTGCAAGCTGTAGAAATCCCATGCAGTTATTCCAGGCTGCTTGGAAAGCGCGTTCTGAAGAAGATCACCAAAGGGTCGTCTGAAGTTGTTGATGACCACCGTCACCTGAACGCCAAAATATGTAACTGCGATAATCAGCAACGAACCCCATATGGACCAGTATTTCCAGGGATGATCTCGTGCGATCACCGTCCAAACCGCGCCGAACAAGCCAAGGCAAACAGCCAGATAAGCATAGAAATACAAGTTGGCCGGCACAACGAAATAGCTGAGATCGTATGGCTCCTGCTCCGGCATCACATACCCAAGAGAGTCCCCGAGGGCTTGAAATACGAAGTACCAGCCAAAAATAGCGACGAAGGCCCAGATGACAGCAGACGTGAAAAACAGTTTGGGTTTTGGGAAGAAGGAATGAAACACGGTACAAACTCTCGCGAGTTGGGGTCAGCCATTATTGGCGAAGCAGTTTGGTGGGAAACTAGGCCAGAAATTTGTGCACAGCAATGCGGCAAGCGCTAACTTACGAAGATGTAAGATAGATTGGTGTTCGCACGGCTGTACATTACAAAACCTTTACTTACGGAAGGCCTACAAAGGGCAAAAATTACTCGGCAAGCGTGAGAATAAGCGGGCCGTTTTTGGTTGCCACCACCGTATGCTCGAACTGCACGGTCGGCGCGCTGGGGTCGCTGAACAGCGTCCAGGGGTCGTCGTCGCCATCTTCGGCCCAGTAAGCGCCCATGGACAGGAACGGCTCGACCGTAAACACCAGGCCTTCGGTCATGATGCGGGTTTCGTCCTTGTCTGGCCATGTGGCAAGCTCGGTCGGCTCCTCGTGCAGCGAGCGACCGATGCCGTGGCTGGCAAGGTTGGTGATCAGCGTGTAACGGTTCTTCTTGGCAAACGCGCCGATGGCATTGCCGATATCGGCCAGCGGGCGACCCGACTTGATCTGCTGAAGACCCGTCCACATGGCGCGCTTGCCGTCCCGGCACAGCCGGTCGATCTCTTTCTTCACCGGCGGAACGGCAAAGGACGAGCCGGTATCGCCGAAAAATCCGTCCTTGACCGCGGACACATCGATGTTGACGAGATCACCCGCCTTGATGATCCGTGGGCCTGGAATGCCGTGGGCCACTTCCTCGTTGACGCTGATGCAGGTCGCACCGGGAAATTGATAGCAGAACTCCGGTGCTGACTGCGCGTCGTTGCCTTCCAGCACCCTGCGTCCAATCGCGTCCAGCTCCAGCGTGGTGATGCCAGGCTCCAGAGCGTCGGCCATGGTCTGCATCGCCAAAGCGCAGATACGCCCAACATCCTTGAGCTTCGTAAGTTCTTCTTCGGTGGAAATAACCATGGTCGTTCCGTGCTTCGGTCAGCCGCCCCGGCAACTGACCTTTCTCCATTCAGGCCGTGGCTTTCACCCTATCGGCACTGCCAGTCAATTCTTTTCTGACGATCGGCGCGACTTTGGTGCCGTAAAGTTCGATACCGCGCATGATCTGGTCATGCGGCATGAGGCCGATGGCCATCTGCAACAGGAAGCGGTCATTCTTGAACGCGCCGTGCGCCTTGATAATCTTTTCCGCCACCAGTTCCGGCTCTCCAAGGAAAAGATTGCCCTCGGCACTCCGTGCCACATCGTACTGGGCTCGGTTGGTCGGCCCCCAGCCGCGCTCACGACCCAGCCGGTTCATGACTTCGGCCTGCGGGCCGTAGAACTGATCGGCTGCCTTGTCGGTGGTATCTGCAATGAAGCCGTGCACGTTGATGCTCGTCTTCTGCTTTGCCGCATCCTGACCGGCGCGACGCGCCGCTTCCCGGTAAAGATCAAACAGCGGCGCATAACGGCGATATTCACCGCCGATGATGGCAAGAGCGACCGGCAGACCCATGGCACCCGCGCGGGCGACGGATTGCGGCGCTCCACCCACGGCAATCCAGATCGGCAGATGTTCCTGCAAGGGGCGTGGATAGACCCCTCGCCCGTTGATCGGCGGATGCTTGCTGCCGGACCATGTCACGATTTCCTTTTCCCGAAGCGCCAGTAACAGGTCCAGCTTTTCGCTGAACAGCTCGTCATAGTCTTCCAGATTATACCCGAACAGCGGATAGGACTCGATAAACGAGCCGCGTCCGGCCATGATTTCCGCCCGCCCGTTGGACAGAAGATCGACGGTCGAAAACTGCTGGAAGACGCGAATGGGATCATCCGAACTCAAGACGGAAACCGCGCTGGTCAATCGTATGTTCTTCGTCTTGACGGCAGCTGCGGCCAGCACGGTGGAAGGCGAGGAAATGGCATAGTCCGGGCGGTGATGCTCACCTAGGCCGAAGACGTCCAGCCCCACCTGATCGGCAAGCTCGATCTCCTCGATCAGGTTCTTCAGACGCCGCGCACCTTCCGGCCCCTTTCCCGTCGATGCATTCGGATCGACATCCGCGAATGTGTAAAGACCAAGTTCCATGCCAAATCCTCGATAACGCTCATTGAGAGATAGGCATAGAAACCGGCCGAGGCAAATCGAAAATCCGGAACTGCCTCTTCGAAGGCATCGCTGGAAAGAGAATCGAAAATCAACGGCTTGCAGACGCCGTTGCGATCTCTTCATCAACCCTTTCAAGTGGCATCACAGGCGCTGCAACAGTGCTTCCATCTGCTCGGCGGCGGCATTCCAACCTTCTTCGAAACCCATTTCGCGATGGGTCTGCATGTCTTCAGCCGTCCAGTGCAGAGCGCGCGCCACATATTTCGTCGCGCCGTTTCCGGCGTCCTCAAACGTCACATAACCCGTCATGAAAGGACGATCCCCTGGCACCCAGCCCTCGCGGAAGGCATCAGTGAAGACCAGCCGCTGATTGGCGACCACATCGAGGAAGATACCGAGATTTTCGTATATTTCGCCCGTGGGGGCATGCATGGTGGTGTTGAAGGCGCCACCGGGGCGCATGTCTATGACGGCATGCGATGTCCGGTAAGGCAGTGGCGCCCACCATTCAATGAGCAAATCCGGGTCTGCCCACGCCCGGAAAACCTTTTCCGGCGGCGCATTGATGATCCGGCTCAGTGACAATTCATGCTCTGCGATCTTCGGCATCCGCTGTCCCTCCCCCTGTGGCAGCAAACACCATATCGCATTTTAGCAATAACTATAACTCAGCATTTTTAGCTATGGCTGAGCGTTCTGCGCACGGCATTCTTCCAGCCTTTCGTTTTGCGTTCGCGCGTCTCATCATCCATCTTCGGCTCGAAACGACGATCCCTCGACCAGCTTTTGGCGAACGCCTTCATGTCAGGCCAGACACCCGCCTTGCTGCCCGCAAGCCAGGCGGCACCCAGTGCCGTCGTTTCCAGAATGACCGGGCGGTCCACCGGCGCGTCGATGAGGTCGGACAGGCGCTGCATGGTCCAGTCGGAGGCCACCATGCCGCCATCCACGCGCAGAACCGTATCGCCATTGGCGTTCTTCCAGTCCTTGTGCATGGCATCCAGCAGATCACCGGTCTGGTAGCAAACGGCTTCCAGTGCCGCGCGCGCAAATTCCGCCGGACCTGTGCCACGCGTCAGCCCGAACATCGCCCCGCGTGCATCAGCGTCCCACCACGGCGCACCGAGGCCAACGAAGGCCGGCACCAGATAAACATCCTGCGCAGGGTCTGCCTTGTCCGCCAACGCACCAGTCTCCGAAGCGGAACCGATGACCTTCAGCCCGTCCCGAAGCCACTGCACGGCGGCACCTGCGACAAAGATGGAGCCCTCGAGCGCATAGATCGTCTTGCCATCTAGCCGGTAGGCAATAGTCGTCAACAGCCGGTTCTTGGAGCGAACCATGTCTTCGCCGGTGTTGAGAAGCGCAAAGCAGCCGGTGCCATAGGTGGATTTCAGCATGCCGGGTTCGAAACAGGCCTGCCCGATAACGGCAGCGTGCTGATCGCCCGCCACACCAAGAATCGGGATCGGCGCGCCGAACAGTTCCTCATCCGCCACGCCGAATTCGGCGGCGCAATCCAGCACTTCAGGCAAAACCGATGGCGGCACGTCGAGGATTTCCAGAAGCTGCTTGTCCCACACATTCTTTTCAATGTTGAACATCAGCGTGCGCGAGGCATTGGTGGCATCGGTAACGAAAGACTTCCCGCCCGTCAGCCGCCAGATGAGAAACGTATCGACCGTGCCGAAGCAAAGCTCGCCCTTTTCGGCCCGCTTGCGCGCACCCTTGATCTTGGAGAGAAGCCAGGACAGCTTGGTGCCGGAAAAATACGGGTCGAGCAGCAGACCGGTTTTCTTGACGAAGGCCTTTTCGTGACCTTCCTTCTTCAGCTTTTCACACAGCTTGGCGGTGCGCCGGTCTTGCCAGACAATGGCATTGTGCAGCGGCTTGCCGGTGTCGCGTTCCCACAACAGCGTAGTTTCGCGCTGGTTGGTGATGCCGATGGCAGCGATGTCGGAGGCTTTCAGCTTGGCTTTTTCAAGTGCCTGCTTGATGGACCAGACGACACTTTCCCAGATTTCCTCCGGGTCATGCTCCACCCAGCCCGAATTTGGAAAAATCTGGCGGAACTCCTTTTGTCCCGTTCCTGCCACCTGCATGGAACCATCGAAAACAATGGCACGCGTCGATGTCGTGCCTTGGTCGATGGCGAGAATATAGCCGCCCATTCATGCCTCCCGGAAATCAATGTCGCGCAACACAATATGAGCAGCCCGTAAAGTCAAGCCACGGCAAGTGCGCGCTGTTGTGAAATCCGATTGCCAGTTCCCCCGGTTTAAGCATAACCTGATGTAAAGCGTTGCAACGTTGGGTAAAAAGGGGAACGCATGCATCGAACTGTTATAGTAACCGGCTCTACCAGCGGTATTGGTCTGGCCATCGCGCAGGCCTTCGCGAATGATGGCTGCAACGTCATGCTCAACGGCTTCGGCGATGAGCATGAAATCGAGGACACACGCCTTTTGATGGAGGCCGAGAGCGGCACCCGCGTTCTTTACCACCCCGCCGACATGACCAAGCCCGACGAAATCGCCGACCTGATCAAAACCACACACGAGAAAATGGGTGCGGTGGACATCTTGGTCAACAATGCCGGTGTGCAGCATGTGGCCCCGGTGGAGGAGTTTCCGCCGGAAAAGTGGGACCAGATCATCGCCATCAATCTAACCAGTTCCTTCCACACCATGCGGGCTGTTATTCCACTGATGAAAGAGGCGGGAAAAGGCCGCATCATCAACATCGCCTCTGCCCACGGTCTCGTCGCCTCGCCGTTTAAATCTGCCTATGTGGCGGCAAAACATGGTATCATCGGCCTGACGAAATCCGCAGCGCTGGAGCTGGCAGAAACCGGAATTACCGTCAATGCCATCTGCCCCGGCTATGTGCTGACCTCTCTGGTGGAAAAGCAGATACCCGATACGGCCAAGGCACGCGGCATCAGCGAGGACGAGGTGAAGAACGACGTTCTCCTGCGGCTGCAAGCAACGAAGGAATTTGTGACGGTCGAGGATATCGCAGCAACCGCGGTTTTCTTGGCCAGCGATGCGGCCAAGCAGATCACCGGCACGCATATTTCCATCGATGGCGGCTGGACCGCCCAATAACGACAAGCATACGAAGGCATGGCATGAAAGACGCAATCAGCTTCATCCTCAATAACGAGACCGTTTCTCTCAGGGATTTCGGCCCGACGGAAACGCTGCTCGATTATCTGAGGCTGCGAAAGAGACTGACCGGCACCAAGGAAGGCTGCGCCGAAGGCGATTGCGGCGCCTGCACCGTGCTGGTCGGACGGCTGATGGATGGTTCGTTGCGTTATGAAACCGTCAATGCCTGTATTCGCTTCATGGGCTCGCTACACGGCACCCATATCGTCACCATTGAGCATCTAGCCGGCAAGGACGGCGTTTTGCACCCGGTGCAGCAGGCGATGGTGGATTATCACGGCTCGCAATGCGGCTTCTGCACGCCCGGCTTCGTCATGTCGCTTTATGGCCTCTGGCTGACCAGCAACAAGCCATCGCGCGCCGATATCGAAAAAGCCTTGCAGGGCAATCTCTGTCGTTGCACCGGCTATGAGCCGATCATCCGCGCCGCCGAAAGCGTGACAGCTGCCAAGCCAAGCACATTGTTCGACCCGATAGAACGCGACCGCGCCAGCATCATGTCCCGCCTCTGGGCCATTCCGCTCAACGAGACGATCACCGTCACCAAGGATGACTGTCGCACGATCATTCCCGGCAACCTGTCGGAATTTGCCACCGCCTATGCTGCCGAGCCAAAGGCCACCATCGTTGCAGGCTCCACCGATGTCGGCCTGTGGGTCACGAAGCAGATGCGGGCGCTGAACCCGGTCATCTTCATCAATCACCTCAGCGAGCTGCAATCCATATCCGTCAAGAATAACGGAATTTCGATAGGCGCTGGCGTGACTTACAGCCATGCCTTCACAGTTCTCGCAAAGCACATTCCGCCCTTTGCCCGCCTGATCGACCGCATCGGCGGCCAGCAGGTGCGCAATATGGGGACCATCGGCGGCAACATCGCCAACGGCTCACCCATCGGCGATACGCCACCGGCATTGATCGCGCTTGGCGCAACGCTGACGCTGCGCTCCTCATCCGGCAGCCGGACCATGCCGCTCGAAAAATACTTCATCGACTATGGCAAGCAGGATCGTTTCTCTGGCGAGTTCGTGGAAAAGATTGTCGTGCCGATCCCGTCTGACGATGTGCACTACGCTGTTTACAAGATTTCCAAACGCCGCGATGAGGACATCTCCGCACTTTGCGCCGCCTATTATCTGAAGCTAGATGACGCAGGCAGTGTCGAAGACATCCGCATCGCCTTCGGCGGCATGGCTGCAACGCCGAAACGTGCTGCGAAGCTGGAAGAAGCGTTGATGGGCCAGCCTTGGACCATGGAGACCATCGAAGCTGCCCGCGATGCAATCGACGAGGATTTCCAGCCGCTGACGGACTGGCGCGCGACGGCAGAGTACCGGATGTTGACGGCGAAGAACCTGCTGACACGGTTCTTCCTTGAGACATCCGGCGAGCGCCAGGAATTGCAGCGCTTCGAGGAGATGGCGTGATGATGAAAAACGGTCAATCCGCTCTCCCCCTCATTCCTTTGCTTGTCACAGGAATCCAGTGCGCCCAAGTCTTTGGGCGCGAAAGACTCATTCACGGCGCAGACGCGCCGTGGCTGGATTCCTGTGACAAGCACAGGAATGAGGGAGAGGTTTGTTCTACCTTTCAAACAGAAAGGGAGGCCTGAGCCATGGACACCAACACCTTCGAGCGCACCAAAACCGTTGTCGATGGCAAGATGCATGGCTCCCTGCGGCATGATTCAGCGCACAAGCATGTCACCGGAAGTGCCGAATATATCGATGATATTCCCGAACCGGCGGGCATGATCCATGGTGCCATCGGCATGGCGGATCGCGCCCATGCCGAAATTATCGCGATGGACTTGTCCGAGGTGGAAGCCACGCCCGGCGTTCTCTGGGTGATGACGGGCAAGGATGTGCCCGGCGAAAACGATGTTTCCTCCGGCGGTTGTCACGACGAGCCGCTGCTGGCGGAAAAGCTGGTGCAATTTCACGGCCAGCCGATCTTTGCCGTGTTTGCCGAAACCCGCGATATTGCCCGTAAAGCAGCGCGCAAGGCGAAGATCACCTACAACCATCTACCGCACTGGAGCGATATCGACGGCGCCACGGAAAATGGCGAACCGCTCGTCACCCCCGGCATGACGCTCCAACGTGGCGAGGCAGAGCTGGAAATGGATGTCGCACCGCGCCGCCTGACCGGCACGATGCGCATTGGCGGGCAGGAACATTTCTATCTCGAAGGCCACATCGCCATGGCGGTGCCGGGCGAAGACAATGAAGTGACTGTTTGGAGTTCCACCCAGCACCCCAGCGAAATCCAGCACATCGTCAGCCACATTCTGCAGGTGCCATCCAACGCCGTCACCGTGCAGGTGCGGCGCATGGGTGGTGGCTTTGGCGGCAAGGAAACGCAGGGCAACCAGTTTGCCGCACTCTGCGCCATCGCCGCCAAGAAGCTGAACCGTGCCGTCAAAATGCGCCCTGACCGCGATGAAGACATGACCGCAACCGGCAAGCGCCACGACTTCCGCGTCGATTACGAGGTGGGTTTCGATGACGAAGGCCGCATCCACGCGGTGGACGCCACATATGCCGCCCGCTGCGGTTTTTCCTCCGACCTTTCCGGTCCGGTCACCGACCGCGCACTGTTCCACGCGGATTCAAGCTATTTCTATCCGCATGTAAAACTGCAATCGAAGCCCTTGAAAACGCACACGGTTTCCAACACGGCCTTCCGTGGTTTCGGCGGCCCGCAGGGCATGCTGGGGGCGGAACGCTTCATAGAGGAAATCGCCTATGCGGTGGGCAAAGACCCGCTGGAAATCCGCAAGCTGAATTTCTATGGCCAGCAGGGTTCGGGCCGCACGACCACCCCTTACCATCAGGAGGTCGAAGACAACATCATCGCCCGCATCGTCGAAGAACTGGAGACGTCCAGCGAGTATCAGGCGCGGCGACAGGCGATCATCGCGTTCAACAAGACCAGCCCTATTATCCGCAAGGGCATTGCGCTGACGCCGGTGAAATTCGGCATTTCCTTCACTATGACCGCCTTCAACCAGGCAGGCGCGCTGGTACACGTCTATAATGATGGCTCCATCCACCTCAACCATGGTGGCACAGAGATGGGCCAGGGCCTCTACACCAAGGTCGCGCAGGTCATTGCCGATGCGTTTCAGGTGGATATCGACCGCGTCAAGATCACTGCGACCACAACAGGCAAGGTGCCGAACACATCCGCGACTGCCGCCTCTTCCGGCACGGACTTGAACGGCATGGCCGCCTATGATGCGGCCCGCCAGATCAAGGAGCGGCTGGTCAAATTCGCGATGGAAAAATGGAACGTAGGCGAAGACGAAGTCACGTTCCTGCCGAACCGCGTTCGCGTAGGGACGGAAGAAATCGGCTTTAACGACTTCATTAAACAGGCCTATTTCGCCCGCGTCCAGCTTTCCGCTGCAGGCTTTTACAAGACGCCGAAAATCCACTGGGACCGGGCCGCAGGCAAAGGTACGCCCTTCTATTACTTCGCCTATGGCGCATCGGTCTCGGAGGTCTCCATCGATACGCTGACCGGCGAATATATGATGGAGCGCACCGACATTCTCCACGATGTCGGCAAATCGCTGAACCCAGCCATCGATATCGGCCAGGTCGAAGGCGGCTTCATTCAGGGCATGGGCTGGCTCACGACTGAAGAATTGTGGTGGGATGCCAAGGGCCGCCTGCGCACCCACGCCCCCTCCACTTACAAAATCCCCCTCGCCTCCGACCGTCCGAAAATCTTCGACGTGAAGCTGGCAGAATGGGCCGAAAACGCCGAGCCCACCATTGGCCGCTCGAAGGCCGTAGGCGAGCCGCCGTTCATGCTGGCGATTTCGGTGCTGGAAGCGCTGTCGATGGCGGTGGCCAGCGTTGCGGATTACAAGGTCTGCCCGAGGCTGGACGCGCCCGCAACGCCTGAGAGGGTGCTGATGGCGGTGGAGCGGTTGAGGAAGGTGTGAGGTGATGAGGCAAGCCTTGAGTTTGCGGCAAAGCCCCCTCTGGCCTGCCGGCCATCTCCCCCACAAAGGGGGAGAAGATATGCCGCGCTCCCTCCGTCCCTCATTCACCCGCCTACTATTGAAGCAAAGCCGTCACCTCACGGTTTCTCCCCCCTTGTGGGGGAGATGGCCGGCAGGCCAGAGGGGGCTCGCGGGCACCAAGGCCAACGCCCATGCCTGACACCCCCATCTCCACTTTTCTCGACGAATCAATCTCCACCATCCTCATCGAAATCAGCTCCGTCAAAGGCTCCGCCCCAAGAGAAGCCGGAACCTTCATGCTCGTTTCGAAAACCGAGATATGGGAGACCATTGGCGGTGGGCAGTTCGAATATATGGCCATCGACCACGCCCGCGCCATGCTGGCAGGCAAGACTTCCATTGACACCATAGACATCCCGCTCGGCCCGGAAATCGGTCAATGCTGCGGCGGGCGCACCTTGTTGACGTTCACCAAGGTCACGCCCGCAATTGCCGAAGGCCTCAAGCAGCGGCTCATGCAAGAGCATCAGGCCCAACCCGCTGTCTTCATTTTCGGCGCTGGTCATGTCGGCAAGGCTCTGGCGCAGGCATTGGCCCTCCTCCCCCTCTCTATCACCGTCATCGAGACACGGCGTGAGGAATTGGCGGGGCTGCCTGAAACCGTGTCATCCCACCTCACCGCCATGCCCGAGGCAATAGTGCAAACCATTCCGGCAGGCGGCACGATCATCATCGTCACCCATGACCACGCGCTGGATTTTCTGATCGCCAAGGAAGCGCTCGCCCGCGACGACTTGGCCTATGTCGGTATGATCGGCTCCAAAACCAAACGCGCCACCTTTGCGCATTGGCTGGAGCGTGAAGGCGTCTCGACATCGGCGCTGGAGCGACTGGTTCTGCCCATCGGCGGCAATGTCGTCAAAGACAAACGCCCCGCCGTCATAGCGACCTTGGTAGCATCCGAAGTGCTTCACGCAATTCATCGCTTTGCCGCGCCCGCCCCGGCCCGATCTGATCGCGACCATCCAGCAGGCCAAGATCGCGCTTGATGTGGTCTTGCATTTCATCTTCCTGAGACGGACTCACTTGGACCGATGTCTTGGAAAACCAGTCCAAAATCCAGGCACGCGCAAATAGCCGTGGCCAGACGCTGAAAGCGGCTGTACGCATATCATTTCTCCAAAGTTCTTTTGATGCTATGGAGAAGGAATGCACCTGTTTTCATGGAAAAACCAATGAAACTTCCGACGATACGGATAAAGAGAACTTATCCATGAAACTGTCCCGCAACGTTCCCTTGAATGCCATGCGTGTGCTGGAAAGTGCCGCCCGTCACCTCAGTTTCACCAAGGCTGGCGAAGAGCTTGGCATGACGCAGACGGCAGTCAGCTACCAGATCAAATTGCTGGAAGACTTCGTCGGCGCGCCGCTGTTTCTGCGCAAGCCACGGCAGGTGGCTCTGACCCAGACGGGCGAATTGCTGGCAGGCCGCGCGACGCAAGCCTTTGGCATTCTGGCGACGGCATTGGAAGAGGCTCGCGCCAGAACGGAGGATGTCCTCGTCATCTCATGCACCACGACATTTGCGCATCAATGGCTGGCCAAGCGCCTGGGCGTGTTTCAGGCACGCTACCCCAAAATCTCGTTGCAACTGTGCCTGTCCAACGAAATCGTGGATTTCGCCCACACCAATGTCGATATAGGCATTCGCTGGGGCAAAGGCGACTGGCCGGGCGTCATCGGTCGTCGCATCATGCGGCTGGATTTCGCCCCGGTCGTCAGCCCGAAGCTGGCGGCCACTATCGGCGGTTTGAAGCATCCGGGCGATATTCTGAAACTGCCAATTGTCAGCCCGAATGACCGCTGGTGGAAACACTGGTTTGCGGAAGCGGGCGTGACGGAAACCGATCTCGACACTCGAACTGGCAGCGATTTCGGCATCCAGAATCTTGAAGCGCAAGCGGCCATCGCGGGTCATGGCGTCGCCATCGTCAATCCCGTGCACTTTGCCGAAGACATAGCCTCCGGTCGCCTGCTTCAACCTTTCGACCTCGTCTGCAATGATGGGCATGATTACTGGATCGTCTATCAGGAAGGCCGCCGCAAGGTTGCCAAGATCAAAGCGTTCAGCGAGTGGATAGAGGAAGAGTTTCCGACAGAGACGTGAGGGCCACTGTTTACCCTCAACAAATCTGTCGGTTTCGCAGGTTCCCTCTTTTCTGACGGTCGAATTTCTCGCACAGTGCAGTGCAACGTCAGGGGAACATAATGTACGAATATGCCATTGCGTGGGAATGGATGGCCTTTGCCGTCCGCTGGGTGCACGTCATCACCGCCATTGCCTGGATTGGCTCGTCCTTCTATTTCATCGCGCTGGATCTGGGTCTGGTGAAGCGCCCGAATATGCCGCCGGGTGTTTATGGCGAAGAGTGGCAGGTGCATGGCGGCGGTTTCTACCATGTGCAGAAATATCTGGTCGCGCCAGCCTCGATGCCGCAACATCTGACATGGTTCAAATGGGAAAGCTACGCCACATGGCTCTCCGGTTTCGCCATGCTCTGTGTCGTCTATTATGGCGGCGCGGATTTGTTTCTCATCGATCACTCCGTGCTGGAACTAACGCAGTTTCAGGCCATCTGTCTGTCGCTGGCGTCGCTGGCCATCGGCTGGGTGTTTTACGATCTGCTGTGCAAATCCTCCATCGGCAATAACACCTGGGGCCTGATGGCGGTGCTCTACATCGCACTGGTAGCGATGGCCTGGGGTTATACGCAAATCTTCACCGGTCGCGCCGCCTTCCTGCACCTGGGCGCGTTTACCGCCACCATCATGTCGGCCAATGTCTTCATGATCATCATTCCCAACCAGAAGATCGTCGTCGCCGACCTCATCGCCGGTCGCACGCCGGACCCGAAATATGGCCGCATCGCCAAGCAGCGCTCACTGCACAACAACTACCTGACCCTGCCCGTCATCTTCTTCATGCTGTCGAACCATTATCCGCTGGCCTTTGCGACGCAGTTCAACTGGATCATTGCGGCGCTGGTGTTCCTGATGGGCGTCACCATCCGCCACTGGTTCAACACCACCCACGCCCGCAAGGGCAGACCCACATGGACATGGCTGGTCACAGCGCTGATCTTCATCGTCATCATGTGGCTTTCCACCGTGCCGAAGGTGTTGACCGGCGAGCAGGAAGAAAAAGCAGCCAAGCTTTCCTCCACGCAGCAGCTTTTCGCAGCCGATGTGCATTTCGCCTCGGCGCGCGATGTGGTGCAGAGCCGCTGTTCCATGTGCCATGCGGCAGAACCGGTGTGGGAGGGCGTGCCCTTCACCCCGAAGTCGGTCAAACTGGAAACCGATGCGCAAATTGCTTCGCATGCGCGGGAAATCTATTTACAGGCAGGCCGCAGCCATGCGATGCCCCCCGGCAACATCACGGCGATCACGCCGCAAGAACGCAAGGTGCTGACCGCTTGGTATGAGAGCGCCATGTCCCAAGGAAAAACAGAATGAGCATGCTTCTGCTGCGCGGACGACTTCTAAGCTTCAACCGCGCGCCGCTCTCAATCGACGATACGGCCAGTTACCTCTACATCGAAGACGGCGGTCTGCTGTTGGAAAACGGCAAGATCAGCGCCATTGGCGACTATACGGATATCCGCAAGTCAGCGCCTGAAGACATCGAGGAAAAGGACCACCGCCCTCACCTCATCGTGCCCGGCCTCATCGATTTGCACATGCATTTTCCACAGATGCAGGTCATCGGCTCCTATGCCGCCAATCTTCTGGAATGGCTCAATACATACACCTTCCCGGAGGAATGCCGTTTCGTGGAAAGCGCGCATGCGCAGCGCATAGCCACCCATTTCTATGATGAGCTGATCCGCCACGGCACCACCACGGCAGCGGCCTATTGCTCTGTCCACAAGACCTCCGCAGATGCCTTTTTTGCCGAAGCCATGAAGCGCAATATGCTGATGGTGGGCGGCAAGGTCATGATGGACCGCAACGCGCCACAAAGGCTGCTGGATACGCCGGAGCTTGGTTACGATGAAACCCGGCAGGTCATTGCCGACTGGCACGGCAAAGGCCGCAACCACGTTGCCATCACGCCGCGCTTTGCCATCACCTCGACACCAAAGCAGATGGAAGCAGCACAGGCTCTGGCGCTGGAGTTTCCCGCTCTCTTCATCCAGACGCACCTCTCCGAAAATCTGGACGAGATCAAATACACCTGCGAGCTTTATCCAGAGGCCATCGACTACACGGATATCTATGTCCGTTACGGCCTGATGGGCAAAAAGACCCTGCTGGGCCACGCCATCCACCTGTCGGATCGTGAAGCCGATGTGCTCTCGGAAACCGGCGCGGTGGCCGTGCATTGCCCCACCTCCAACCTGTTCATCGGCTCCGGCCTGTTCCCGATGAAGAAGCTGCAACGGCGTGAAAAGCCTGTTCGTATCGCTGTCGCCACCGATATCGGCGGCGGGTCGAGCTATTCCATGCTGCGCACCATGGACGAAGCCTACAAAATTCAGCAACTGCTGGGAGAACGTTTGAACCCGCTGGAAAGCTGGTACCTGATGACCCGCGGCAATGCCGAAGCTCTATCCATGGTTGATCGCATCGGCACTCTGGAAGCTGGCACGGATGCGGATATTACCGTGCTAAATGCAGCATCCACGCCCGCAATGGCACTTAAGATGGAAGTCGTCACCAGTCTGACGGAAGAGCTTTTCCTGATGCTGACGATGGGAGATGACCGCACAGTGGTTGAAACTTATATTGCGGGTTCGGCAATCAAAAGTATTATTTAGTTTATTAGAATAAGCTTTCTTATCTATACTAAAACAACATAAGTAAATTTAATTATATTTAAACTATAAAGCTCTAATTCTTCTTTGGACAGAAGTCTTCTTTTTGGTTGCCATGACGGCACCTCCGTCTGTCATGCACCTTTCATTTTCTCCGAACTATACGCTGTCTCAAAAAAAGGCTGCTCAATCGCCCCTCCCGCTGTTGCGCCTTTGGACGCCTTGTGTTCGCAGCAAATTCACCGCGAGGAAAAATGTCATTTCTTAAAAATGCGAGTATTCGCACGAAAATCCTGTCGCTGATCGTTCCCCTTTGCGTCGTCGGCGTTGGTGCGACTGCGTTCATCTCGAACAGCTACAAAGCCACCAATGACAGCTACGCAGACTTCATAGCGAAAGATAACGTCGCAACTGTCGAAATGGCCCGAGCCAACCGAAATCTCGTTGCCTCAGCTTACGGCGCATACCAAATCGTTGCATATCCAAAGCAGGACCCTCGTCTTCAAGCCGCGTCGGCGTTTTATGAGGACAGCAAGACAAAGCTTTTTGAGCGATTTCAACGGGTGAAAACGCTTCTGCCCAGCGAAAGCGGTGACATTGACGCGCTCGTGGCGAGAGCGAAAGACATTATCGCCTTGACCGATCAGGCAGTTCAGTTTGGTAAAGTCGATCAGGACGTCGAAGCCGCGGCGGCCCTGGCCAAGGCGGATGCTTTGATCCTGCCTTTAACGAAGGATACGGCCGCCGAACTTGACGACATTGCAAAGTCCGTCGTGAACAAAAGCAATGCGCTCACCGATCAGACAAGCTCAACGATTTTGACGTCTCTGACCGTCGTCGGCATCGCATTCGCGCTGGGCATCATTGCCGCACTCATCGTGGCCGCCAAGGGCATCACTACACCGATCGCCAACTTGCGCGAACGCATGATTTCACTGGCCCAAGGTCAGACATCCGCACCTGTAGAGGGACAGGAGCGCAAGGATGAAGTCGGAGAAATGGCAAAGGCCGTTTCCGTGTTCCGCGACAATGCGCTGGAAGCCAGCCGTCTCGAAGCCGAGGCAAATGCCACCCGCAGCATGTCCGAAAAAGACCGTCTGGAACGCGAAACGCAAAAGGCCAGAGACGCGGAAGACATTCAATTTGCTGTCGATCACCTTGCAAAGGGCCTCGGGCGCCTTGCAGAAGGCGATGTTGCCTACCGCATCGACACACCCTTTGTTGCCCATCTCGACACATTGCGTTCGAACTTCAACGGCTCGGTGAGCAACCTCAATGACGCTCTGCGCGCCGTTGGTCAGAACGCCCGGGGCATCGATGCCGGCGCCAACGAAATCCGCTCTGCCGCCGATGATCTCTCCAAGCGCACGGAGCAGCAGGCAGCCTCGGTCGAAGAAACAGCCGCCGCTCTGGAAGAGATCACCACCACGGTAAAGGACAGCAGCAACCGCGCTGAAGAAGTCGGCCATCTGGTTGCCAAGGCCCGTGATGGCGCAGAAAAGTCAGGCGCAGTCGTGCGTCAGGCCGTGACCGCCATGAACGAGATCGAACGCTCGTCCGGCGAAATCACCAACATCATCTCCGTCATCGATGAAATCGCCTTCCAGACCAACCTTCTGGCCCTCAACGCAGGTGTGGAAGCGGCGCGTGCGGGTGAAGCGGGCAAGGGCTTTGCGGTCGTTGCACAGGAAGTGCGCGAACTGGCACAGCGTTCGGCAAAGGCTGCCAAGGAAATCAAGGCCCTCATCACCACCTCCGGCGAACATGTTCGCTCGGGCGTGACACTGGTTGGCGAAACCGGCAAGGCGCTCGAAGTCATCGTTTCGGAAGTGCAGGAAATCAACCGTCATATTACCGCGATCGTGGAATCGTCGCGGGAGCAGTCGGTTGGCCTTCAGGAAATCAACACCGCCGTCAACACGATGGATCAGGGCACGCAGCAGAACGCAGCCATGGTCGAGCAATCGACAGCCGCCAGCCATAGCCTTGCCAAGGAAGCGGCTTCGCTCAACCAGCTGCTGTCGCGCTTCAATCTCGGTCAAGGCGAAGGCGCAAGCCGGGCAACGCCGACAGCGGCACCGGTCAGAGCTGCGTCCAACACATCCAGACCAGCACCGTCTCCGGCCCGCGCATTGGGTCGCAAGATCGCAGGCGCATTTGGTGGCGGTTCTGCAGCGGCGGTTGCGCAGGATACGTGGGAAGAGTTCTGATAAACCGAACTCCACAAAGAATGCGATGGGCGGCTTTTGCCGCCCATTTTATTGGCGCTGGTGGATGATCAGCTGGCGAAAAGGCCGGAAGGGCTGTTCGTAGCCCTGTCGAACCGCGTCTGCCGTACATCGCTGTGACTGCTCTTCAGCCGGCTGGCATATTCAAATACGGTCCTCGGTGTCCAAACGCCCATGGCAACCCGCGAATTCAGATAATCCGCCGTGATCGATGCCATATCCAACCCCGTTCCCGCATTGAGCACCACTTTGACTGTCCATGCGCAATTCCTGCGCAACAGATAATAGCGCGTTTTCTTTGCCAGCAAGGCTTGCCAGGTTCGTTTCATTCGCGCTTCATCAAGACCGGATATCGAGACCCGGCCAGAAGGAGGCCCACTTTCAGCGACCACATCCTGATCATAGGTGTATGGCTGGACGGGTACCCCCAGTTCTTTGCTCCCGTCATTTTTTCCAGGCCACCAACTGACATAGGTTTGCTGGGCCTCACTTTGTCCTGCAACAATCAGAAGCGAAACATGGCCAACACGGTCAAGAAGGTGGGCAGGCCAGAAATTCAACAGTATTATGTGCAACTCCGATCACGGTGATTTTGAATATATCCATCTGCGGTAGTGCAATTTCCGATTTTCATATTCATAGCACGTAAAAGGCGATTTCGTGACGAAGCCGTGTTGTGGAGCCTATCTTTGCCTCGGCCACGCATAGCCGTTTTGATGGAGTGCCGTTCCGATCCCGAGTGATTGAGCTTTTTCCATAAATTCAGATGTCACAATGGACAGGCTCATGGTAGGTGAAGATGTTATTCAAATCTGAAGGTTTCATCCATGAGCAAAGCACTGACCATTGCTGACTTGAAGAAACAGGCGAAATCCCGTGTGCCCAAAATGTTCTTCGATTACGCAGACAGTGGCGCATGGACAGAGAGCACCTACCGCGCCAACGAAGACGACTTTGCCAAGATAAAACTGCGGCAGCGTGTGCTGGTAGACATGACGAACAGGTCGCTGGAAACCCAGATGATTGGCGAGAAGGTTTCGATGCCTGTCGCGCTCTCCCCCACTGGTCTTACCGGCATGCAGCATGCGGATGGCGAGATGCTGGCGGCCAAGGCGGCGGAAGAATTCGGCGTTCCCTTTACGCTGTCGACCATGAGCATCTGTTCCATCGAAGATGTCGCCTCCGTCACCTCCCGCCCCTTCTGGTTCCAGCTCTACGTGATGAAGGACCGTGACTTCGTCAACAATCTGATCGACCGCGCCAAGGCGGCGAAATGCTCGGCGCTGGTTTTGACGCTGGACCTTCAGATTCTCGGTCAGCGACACAAGGATCTGCGCAACGGGCTTTCGGCCCCGCCGAAATTCACACCCAAGCATATTTGGCAGATGGCGACGCGCCCGCAATGGTGCCTCGACATGTTGCGCACCAAGCGCCGCAGCTTTGGCAACATCGTAGGCCACGCCAAGAACGTCTCCGACCTGTCGTCGCTCTCCTCATGGACGGCGGAACAGTTCGATCCGCGCCTCTCATGGAAAGATGTTGAGTGGATCAAGGAACGCTGGGGCGGCAAGCTGATCCTCAAGGGTATTCTGGATGAGGAAGATGCCATCGCTGCCGCGGGAACCGGTGCGGACGCCATCATCGTTTCCAACCATGGTGGACGCCAACTCGACGGTGCTCTGTCTTCCATCGAAATCCTGCCGAAGATTGTCGACGCCGTTGGCGACAAGATCGAAGTCCATCTGGATGGTGGCATTCGCTCAGGGCAGGATGTTCTGAAAGCCATCGCGCTCGGCGCAAAAGGCACATATATCGGCCGCCCATTCCTTTATGGTCTCGGCGCGGGCGGCAAGCAGGGTGTGACCACCGCGCTGGAAATCATCCGCAAGGAAATGGACATCACCATGGCCTTGTGCGGCAAGCGTTTGCTAACAGAGGTGGATCACAGCATTCTGGTGCGCTGAGGGCCAAGTGGCTCTTTAGTGCCCCACGGTCTTCGAAAACAGATTTACGACCACGACACCCGCGATAATCAGCCCAAGGCCGATCATCGCGGCGAGGTCCAGCGTCTGGCGGAAGAAGACGTAACCCACCGCTGAAATCAGCACGATGCCAAGCCCGCTCCAGATGGCATAGGCTACGCCGACAGGAATTGTCCGCAGGGTAATCGACAGCAGATAAAAGGCTGCACCGTAAAAGACCGCCATCAGAAGCGTCGGCACCCACCGGGTGAACTGTTGGGATTGCTGCAAGAATGACGTGCCGATGACTTCGCAGACAATGGCTGCGACAAGTGCCGCATAGGTCAGGGTAACGCCGTTCATGTGTCATGTTCCTTTTGCGCGGCTTTGAGAAGCTGCTTGTGAAGTGCCGATCTGTTGCCGCCGGCATGGCCCTTTTCGCTGACCAGATCCGCAAGCCAGAGACCGTCAATGGCGAGCCGGACAAGTTCGAGATTAAGGTGATCGTCCGTCTTTTTGTGGCGTGTCAGGCGACCGCTGAACCAGCTTTCCCACAGCTGCCGCAGCGATGGTTCGCTGATGAGCGCAACCGATATGGCCGACCACTGCGCGTAGGATTCACGGCCCCGATCGGCAAAAAAGGCGTTTATATAGGCCCGC
This sequence comes from Rhizobium sp. Leaf262, assembly GCF_001422245.1. Lineage (GTDB taxonomy): Bacteria > Pseudomonadota > Alphaproteobacteria > Rhizobiales > Rhizobiaceae > Agrobacterium. The sequence goes on along the minus strand of NZ_LMMM01000002.1, from coordinate 22,033 downwards.
GTGAAGCAGCCATAGTCCTCACAATCCTGTGAGATCAGGGCATCGATATCCTCATCCAGCTTGGCCAAAAGGTCGCCAAGCACGGCTTCCAGCAGCGCCTGCTTGGACGCGAAATGATGGAACAGCCCGCCTTTCGTCACGCCGGCAGCGGAAGCAACGGCCTGAACGGAGACAGCCGAGAACCCCTGCTCAGCCGCCAGTCTGGCAGCGCAGTCCATCAAATTCCGGCGCACGACATCCGGCTGCTTTTTACGTTCCGTCAACATATCCATAACTGAATACATACCGGACGGTCGGTTTCTTTTCAAGAAAATAACCCGCCACCAATGAGGGTCGATTTTCATACTTAATTAAGGATGAAAGCGGTCTTTAAAGTTTGACTGGTTTTGTTGCCGGAAAGTTTCAGTCATTTTGGCAGCGGCGAATGGACGGATAAGGGGTAAAACATGTTGGGAACGATCAGACGGGGTATGGCCGGAGCGTGGTTTTTTGCTTTGGCCTTCCTCTGCGCGGTCCTTTCCCTGCACGCGTCTCCGGCGCAGGCGGGCTATGCGCATTTCGTGATGGATGCCAACACGGGGAAAGTGCTGGATTCCGAGAATGCCGACACAAAAAACTATCCGGCCTCACTGACGAAAATGATGACGCTTTACCTCGTTTTTGAGGCGCTGCATGATGGCCGCCTGACCTGGAACCAGCGCATTACCATGTCCAAGCGTGGCGCAGCGGTCATTCCTTCCAAGCTCTGGGTCAAGGCGGGCACCACCTTCACGGTTCGCGAAGCCGTCTATGGCATGATCGTCAAATCCGCCAACGACATGGCCGAGGGCATGGGCGATCACTTGGGTGGCTCACAGGCCGGGTTTGCGCAGATGATGACCCGCAAGGCCCGCCAGTTGGGCATGACGAGCACCGTTTTCCGCAACGCTTCCGGCCTGCCCAACAAGGCACAGCTCACCACAGCCCGAGACATGGCCAAGCTCGGCCTAGCCCTTCAGCGGGATTATCCCAAGGAATACAAACTCTTTGCCACCCGGTCCTTCAAGTTCCGTGGAAAGACGATCAGCGGCCACAACAGGCTTCTCAGCCGCTATCAGGGTGTTGACGGCATCAAGACCGGTTATACCAACGCCTCCGGCTTCAACCTCGTCAGCGCCGTCAACCACAATGGCCGCAGCGTCGTCGGCGTCGTGCTGGGCGGCAAGACCTCCCGCAGTCGCGACAATCAGATGGTCGCTCTGCTGGATAGAACCCTGCCCAAGGCATCCAGAGGACGCAGCAGCCAGCAGCTGATTGCCAGCGCCAGCACCAGCCGCACATTCGATGTCGCCCCAGCCAGCGTGCCTCTGCCCATGTTTGCCGAGCGCAAAGACCCTGTCGCCATGCAGATCGCCTCCGCCCACAATGTCATGCCGGATATGATCAAGACCTCGGCTGTTCCCGCCACCAATTCCGAACGCAGCGCGTGGGAAGTGCAGATCGCCGCAGCAGACAGCCAGGCAGCAGCACTTTCGCTTTTGAAGAACGCGCGCCCAGCCATCTCATCCAGCTATGCCAGCATCGCGCCCTATACCGAAGCGGTTCGAAGCGGCGCCGCCACGCTCTACCGCGCGCGCTTCACCGGCTTCGACAGCCAGGCAGCCGCCCTCTCCGCCTGCAAGGATTTGAAGGCGCAGTCCTATTCCTGCGTGGTCATGTCGAGCGAAGGATAGTCGGGATCAGCCCAGCCAGCCGGTAGCGATGGCCTTGCCGAGACCCGGCATGCCATTGGCACGGGCGAGTTCTCCCATCGCGCCGCTGTCGTAGCGCACCTGCCGGAAATAGACCTGCCAGCCCTGTGGCGTTTCTTCCAACACCGCGTAGCTTGCCAATGGATGACCGGCTTCGACCTGATGGTAGAAAGGCTCGTCATCCTTCCACCCCGGGCAACCGACACTGCCGGGATTGACGATCAATCGACCGTCAGACAGTTGGACCGTGCGGGCAATATGTGTGTGGCCGCACAGCATGAGTGGCTGCTGGATACCATCCGCAAGCGCCTCGATTTCCGCCAACGGACGCTGATGCAGAACGCCTTCCGGTAAAAGCGTCTCCAGCCAATATTCCAGATCATCCTTGGGCGATCCGTGGCAGCAATAGGCCACATCCTTGAACACCAGATCGAAGGGTAGAGCCTGCAACCAGTCAAAATGGTCGGACGAGAGCTGGATATGGGCTGGCTTTTCCCAATCGCCCATGATCTCGAAGGGGCGGTCGATCAAGGCGCGGTCATGATTGCCGCGAACGGTGGGGATGTTGCGCCCCACCAGAGCATCAGCCGTGCGACCGGCCTCCAGTGGACCGCTGAAACAATCACCGAGATTGACGATATCAGGAATACCAAGCCTCTCGATATCCCTAAGTACCGCGTCCAGTGCCGCGTAGTTTCCATGGATATCGGCAATGGCAGCAAAGATCATCGGGGGTCAGCTTCCGCGGTAAGTAGAATAGCTATAGGGCGAGAGGAGCAAGGGAACGTGGTAGTGTCCGCTCTCGTCGGCTATGCCGAAACGAATGGGTATGATGTCGAGAAAGGCAGGTTCCGGCAGAACCAGACCTTTGGTTCTCAGATAATCGCCCGCATGGAACACAAGCTCATACTGCCCCGCCCGAAAATCCTCGCCGATCAGCAGCGGCCCGCCATCGACACGGCCATCGCTGTTGGTCTCCACCGTCTTCAGCTTCTCACGGCTGTCGCCTTCGAGCCGGTAAAGGTCGATCTTCAATCCCTGCGCTGGCGTACCGTGGGCCGCATCGAGAACATGGGTGGTAAGACCGGTCATGGCGTGGGCTCCGAAATGAAATAGGGCTGATCGAAGAAAAACTCTTCCAGATTGTTGCCCGGCCCATCGCGATCCACAACCAGAAAATCACTGGTGGAGCCGATGGCCATCAGCGGATGGTGCCAGACATTGCGATGGTAATTCACACCCTGATCGGCGCGGGACAGAAATACCTTCGGCTTCCCCGGCCTGCCCTGCTCATCGGCTGATACAACGACGAGAAACGGCTTGCCGGACAGCGGCGTAAAGCTCTGGCTGCCCAGCGGGTGGCGCTCCATCATGTCGACGGTATAGGGAAACTGGCGCGCCTTGCCCCGAAACAGGTTCATCACGACACGCGCGCCCTCGCCCGTCACATCCGGTGCGCCGAGCGCATGATACCGCTCGGTATTGCCACCATTGATGATCCGCATGCTGGCAGGATCTGCCTCGAGAACATCGCCAAAGGGCGCAAATGCCTGTTGGGTCAGAGGCAGGATTTCAAGAAATTCAGTCAAAATTCATTCACCTTGGGCACGCCAGTTTCTGATGAGTGCCATGCGCGCCTGCAAATCGGGAATGCTTTCCGTTACCGTCTTCCAGACCACTGACAATTCAGTCCGGAAATAATCGTGGATAATGAGATTGCGCATGCCCTTGATTTTCATCCAAGGGATTTCAGTATGTTCGCGTAAGAACTCAGGACTGTACTTGTCGATCTTCGCGACCGCCTCTCCAATGAGCGCAAGTCCCATCATGACCGCCATCTGGGTACGCTGATCGGAAGAAAACGCTGTTTCATCCATACCTTGAATGAAGCTTTGCACGCGGGATGCCGCTAAATCTATTTCGTCAAGATAAAGGAGAAGCCGGTCGGAACTCATACAGCTTTGGCTTCCAGCAAGATACGATCCTTCATGGCGGGGTGGAGGCCGCCGGAGGTCAGAACATCAACCTCTACTCCAAGGATTTCCTTTAGTTCTTCCAGCAATCCACCCAAATCGAACAAGGTCGTGCCCGGCAGCGCATCCACCAGAATATCAAGATCGCTATCGGGCCGATCCTCGCCTCGCGCCACGGAGCCGAACACGCGGGGGTTGGCCGCGTTGAAGCGTTTTGTCGCTTCGCGGATCGCTTCCCGGTTCTTTTCCAGCACCTCTGACGGTCTCATGGCTTGTCTCCTGCGCCACAATATAGAGTGCGGCCCGTGATGTGGAAAGCAGATTGCTGGCGCATGCGTTTCATCAGCTTTCCGGCAGCAATGCGGATAGTCGTAGCCCGGCAATCTTTTCCACCTGCGCCGTTGCAGTAGTGAATTCGTCTTCTGCGTTATTGTCTATGCGCGTCTCGAAGGCGCGCAGAATATCGTCCTTGGTCAGGCCTTTGACGGCTATGATGAAGGGAAAGCCGTTCTTCTCGACATAGGCGGCGTTGAGCTGCGTAAACCGCGCATGCTCTTCAGGAGAGAGGCGGTCGAGCCCTGCTCCTGCCTGCTCCTTGCGGCTGTCTTCGGTCAGGCCTCCGGCAATGGCCAGCTTGCCCGCAAGATCGGGGTGAGCGCGCAGCACGCCCAGCCTTTCCTCATGCGAGGCGGCGCGAAACTGGGTGCAGAGCGCCGCATGGACATTGCCTGCCGTCAGCGGTTCAGCCACGTCGCCAGCATCGTAAGCGCGTTCCGCAATAAAAGGGGAATGCTCGAACACCCCGCCAAAACGGCTGATGAAATCCGACCTGTCCACCATCACAGCGTCTCCGGCTTGTGATGCGCATGCCAGTGACGGGCGATCTCGATACGTTGCGGTATCCAGACCTTCTCATGGCCAAGCACATATTCGATGAAACGGCGAAGTGCCGCCGCACGACCGGGGCGCCCGACGAGGCGGCAGTGAAGGCCGACGCTCATCATCTTGGCAGAACCTTCGGCACCTTCCTGATACAGTACGTCGAAGGCGTCTTTCAGATAGGTGAAGAACTGATCGCCGGAATTGAAGCCCTGCGGCGTGGCAAAGCGCATGTCGTTAGTTTCAAGCGTATAAGGAATGATCAGGAAAGGATCGTCCTTCAAGCCTCTCACCCAATACGGCAGATCATCGGCATAAGAATCCGAAGAATAGAGGAAACCACCCTCCTCCATGATGAGCCGCAATGTATTGTCTGAAGGCTTGCCCTGATACATGCCGTAGGGGCGCTCGCCGGTCAGTTCCGTGTGCAGCCGCACGGCTTCAATCACATGCTTGCGCTCTTCTTCTTCGGAAAAATCCTTATATTCCAGCCAGCGATAGCCATGGCTGGCGATTTCCCATCCGGCTTCCTTCATCGCCACTACTGCTTCCGGGTTGCGGGCCATGGCGGCGGTCACGCCATAGACGGTCGTTGTCACACCAAGGTCTGTGAACATGCGCCATAGCCGCCAGAAACCGGCGCGCGAGCCATATTCATAGATCGATTCCATATTGAGATTGCGCTGCCCCGGCCAGGGCTGTGCACCGACGATTTCCGACAGCAGCGACTCGGACGCCTTGTCGCTGTCAAGAATGCTGCTTTCGCCGCCCTCTTCGTAATTGATGACGAATTGCACCGCAATTCTGGCATCGCCAGGCCATTTCGGATCAGGGGTATTGCGACCGTAACCGATGAGGTTGCGGGGATAGTCAGCGGAAATCATCAAATCACCTTCACGCAAATTTCGTGAACGGTAGCATCGCAGACCGGAAAGTCGAGAGCATTTTCTCGGCGGAACTTATGCAATCTTGCGGGCGGAGACACGCCCCATCGGGTGCAGCGAATGGACGCGGAACGGAGCGCCCGGCTCATCTTCCACGAAAAGCGCGAGGTTGGAGAAATCGACCTGCCGCTCCAGCAAAGGCTCGAACACGCCGCGCACCGCCCGCTCGACGCGGGGACAATCTGCTGGCATCACACCGCCGGTCAGCATCATCTGAAAGCGGAACTCGTCCATAACATATGGGTGGCCCCAGCGGTGCAGATTGGTCAGTTGCGTGGCCGAAAGACGATCCGGGTCGGCACGGTCGATATCCGCATCGGACAGGGGTGCGCGATAACGGTCGAACTCCTGCACCACACTGGCGGCCAGAAAATTCAGCGTTTCCGATTGCCAGGAGGGCACCAGACCATAGACATTGCCGAGTTTGGCGATTTCCAGCGGTGGCAGCGTGAAGGGTTGATGCGTACCTGCGAAATGCATCAGGGCGCGCAGCAGCGCCGCTTCACTGACATCATCCATCAAGCGGAATGGCGCTTTGATCGCGCCGTGGAAACCATACCGGCGTGGCAGCGCGGTGTGATAGGAAATCTCCTGCATGCCGAGGCTGGTTACCGCAGGCGGCTCCACGCTCTGGCCGGAATAGACGTCACGACCCAGCCACGCCGCAGCGACATGCGTCAGCGGATCATTTGGGGAAGGCGTAAAATGAATGGCATACCGCATGCGTCGTCACCTCGCCGTCCTCAACGGAGTTTCATCAGTTATAGTTCATAAGCCAAGCTGTTAGGTGATTTGCGTGACAGATTAACGACGCGTAAACGCTGTCGAATCAAATCTTTTGGTTGAAAACACGAATGTGATCTTCAAACGTAAAACTGGTGGGCACCTGCATGGGCTTGCCCAGCACCGCATCCAATGCGGCATCGGCCAGGCGATGCGCCAAGCCGAAACTGACCTTGAAACCACCCGTATGCGCAACAACGCGCGGGTGGTTAGGATGCGGCCCGACCATCGGGTCGCGACCGATTGCCTTGGGACGCAGCCCGGCCCAACGCTCGATCACCTCGGCATCTTCAAGCGATGGAACGATCTGCCGCGCCTGCGCAATCAAGGTTTCCAGCCTCTCATCCGTTGTGAAGGGATCGTCGAATTCCTCCTCACTTGTGCTGCCAATGGCAACGGTGCCGTCTTCATGCGGCACGACGTAGAGACCATTCAGGAACACTACCGGCATCGACGGATCGATATGGGCCTGCAGCAATGCAGCCTGCCCTTTGACCGGCTGACCTAGCTTTGCACCAGAAGACAACTTAAACGCGTCTCCAAGCAGCGGGAAGGAACCATGTCCCGCAGAGACCATGGCATGGCCGAAGTGGATGCTCTCGCCATTCGCCAAAGTGGCCGTGCCATTGGGGTCCAAAGCCGTAACGCCGCAGTTCTCGATCAGGCGCACATGTCTGGATTGCCGCAAATAAACTTCTAGCGTCGCCACGAAAGCCCGCGGAGAGACCTTGGCTGCAAAGGTGTCATACACGAAACCCGCCTCGCCCGATGCGGCATCCACCCAACCATTGACGGGTGGCGTATCCAGCACATGCCAGTGGAATTGGTGGCCGTCCGTACTCCAGTTGGACAGCGCGTCGTTTTGGTGCCGCTCGGCAATGGTCCGCAGATGCGGTTTCGGCAGCGGAATGATGCGTCCACAGCGCCTGTAGCCTGCAGAAAGACCCGTTTCGGCTTCCACGGCTGCAATTTCAGCTTCGAGGTTCAGCAGGGCATCGAACTGAAACTGCTTTTTATCCGACCAGCGATCCGGCATATGCGACATCAGCGCACCCAGAAGCCCACCGCTGGCACCGCTACCGATTTTGCCTGCATCCACCAGCAGCGTGTCAATGCCCAAGCGCTCTGCCTTCACTGCAGCCCAAAGGCCCATGATACCGCCGCCGATGATCAACAACGACACGCTGGATGGCAAAGGTGATTGACCTGTCTGATCGGGAAGACTATCGGCTTTGACCATGACACACCTCGATAACAGTGGGCCGCAACGAGCCGGTTCAAACATGCTGGATTGGCGAAAGGGCGATATGCCCTATTCGTTGGCCTTTGGCGACCATTTTTATTGCCAGACCGATGGCAGGCAGGAATGCAGCCACGTTTCGCTTGCTGGCAACGGCTTGCCGGAACGCTGGGAAACAGCACAGGGAACGTTCCGCATCGGCGAGCTTGGTTTCGGCACGGCGCTGAACCTGTGCGAGACATGGCGTCAGTGGAAGCTCTCAAGACCTGCCGATGCACAGCTGCATTTCGTATCCTTCGAGCTTTACCCGATGACCGCCCACGAGCTGGATCGGGCACTGTCCCACTGGCCGCAACTCGATGAAGAGCGCAAGGCCTTCGTCGCGCAATGGCCGTCAGACCCGGAAGGCTGGATCGACATCACTCTGGACGGGCAGACCCGTTTGACCGTCTTTTGCGGCGATGCCATGCAGGGGATCAGCCAAAGCACTGACACATTCGACGCCTGGTATCTCGATGGTTTTGCGCCATCCAAGAATCCGGAGATGTGGTCGCTGGAGATCATGTCGGCAGTGTTCGAAAAGACGGCTCCTGGTGGAACCTTCGGCACATTTGCGGCAGCCGGTTTCGTTCGCCGCAATCTGGGCGCGGCAGGCTTTAAAGTCGAGCGCAGACCGGGTTTTGCCGGCAAGCGCGAAATGCTCTGCGGTCAGAAACCCGCCGTTTAGGCCGAAACGAAAAACGCCCGGATTTTCATCCGGGCGTTCATTGTTAAGTCGGGCTAGGATCAGCCGCGCTTGCGGCCACCACCGGCCTTGCCAGCAGGACGACCCTGACCGGCGGGAGCGAAAGAGCCTGCCTTGCGGGCCGGACGACCCTGACCACCGCGATGATTGCGGTTGCCAGCTGGCTTGCCCGGTGCAGCGTCTGCCTTCGGACGCTTGAAGTCGGACGTGACTTCGAGATCGTTGTCACGCTCAACCGGTGCGAATTCGCCAGCGCGCTGGCCACGGAAATCGCCATTGCGGCGTCCACCATCACGATGACCACCTTCGCGATGCCCACCTTCACGGGGGCCACGTGCCGGACGGTCGCCATGGGCGCGCTCGCCACCCTGACGACGAGGGCCGTTCGCGCTGCCGCGATTGCCACCATTGCCGCCACGGTTGTTGTTACCACGCGATGGGCTTGCCAGACCTGCCGGACGTTCGCCGGAAAGGACCGGAATTTCGATCTTCATCAGCTTTTCGACGTCATGCAGCAGGCGGGTTTCGTCCGGTGCGCAGAAAGCAATCGCGATACCATCAAGACCGGCACGGGCCGTACGGCCGATGCGGTGCACATAGGCGTCAGCCACCTCTGGCAGATCATAGTTGAAGACATGCGTCACAGCCGGAATATCGATACCGCGTGCAGCAACGTCAGTCGCAACCAGAACCTTGAATTCGCCGTCCTTGAAGCCCTTCAACGCACGTTCACGCTGACCCTGGCTCTTGTTGCCATGGATGGAGGCAACCTTGAAGCCGATATGCTCCAGATACTTGGACAGCTTTTCAGCGCCATGCTTGGTGCGCAGGAATACGATAGAGCGGCTGTCCGGATTTTCGTTGAGCGTCTTCTTGAGAAGCTCGGTCTTGTCGTTCTTGCCTGCAACGAAGTGAACATACTGTTCCACCTTGTCGGCGGCCTTGCCCGGAGGTGTGACCTGAACGGTGACCGGGTTGGTCAGGTAGCTGCTGGCCAGATCAGCGATCGAGTTCGGCATGGTGGCCGAAAACAGCAGCGTCTGACGGTTGGCAGGCACCATCTTGGAAATCTTGCGCAGGTCGTGAATGAAGCCGAGGTCCAGCATCTGGTCGGCTTCGTCGAGCACAAGGAAAGTCACCTTCGACAGCGAAATCGCGTTGCGCGAGATAAGGTCGAGCAGACGGCCGGGCGTGGCAACGAGAATGTCCGTGCCTTTTTCCAGCTGAAGCTGCTGCTTGTTGATGGACGCGCCGCCCACGACCTGATTGATCTTCAAATGCGTCTTGCGCACGAAACCGCGAAGGCTCTCGCCGATCTGGTTCACCAGTTCGCGTGTCGGAGCCAGAATAAGGGTGCGGGTGGTGCGGTTGGCAGGGCGATCCGGCTGCTTCAGCAGCATTTCGATGATCGGCAGGCCGAAAGCGGCCGTCTTGCCTGTGCCGGTCTGTGCAAGACCGATCATGTCGCGACCTTCCAGAAGAAGCGGGATAGCTTTTGCCTGGATAGGGGTCGGCGTGGTGTAACCGAGCTGGGTGACGCCGGCCACGATTTTTTCGGAGAGGCCGAGTTCGCTAAAACTGGTCAATAGTATACCTTTCGGGGCGCCAAAACGCTTGAACCCGGATCAGCCCTGCTGTCCGGTTGTCTTGGCGTCAAGAACCCCGCGTGAATTGGGAACTTGTGGGTTGGAATGACTTTCTGCGCTTCAGTGCGGCGAATTCGCCGTCTCCTGTATCAATGCGCTTTTCCTTCATGCGCCCTGTCGTTTTCGTCGACGCTGCAGCTCACGCGGCTGCCAAAGGGGAAAGCTTGAGGGGGATGTGGTCTTTTTGACCGTGAAAGTCAAGCGAATGTTTTCGCGCGCTGCCGGATCGGATCTTAGATCATAGGCAGCAGATACAATGTAGAGGCGTAGGATCATGGTTAAAAAACCATGAATATCTTCGCCGAAGCATAGCCAACATCATCATTCTACAATAGTTTTCAGCTTGAAGGAAAAAGCTTGGCTACACGCTGATTCTATTGAGTTGCAAAGCAACGACGGAGACGAATTTGACCGGTGAAGGCGGATTGCTTGAAAAAGCGCGTCAAGGCGTTCTGGCGCTGAATCTGCCCGCCTGCATCAAAGACGGCCAGCTCCGCTACATCTGCGTCAACGAGGCATATGCACGTTTTGCGGGATATCCCGTATCGGATCTGATCGACAGAACGAGCCATGGGATATCCGGCTCAGACAGCACTCAGGCCCGCGAGGACAAGGAACGACGCTGTCTGGTTTTTGCGACCGAAGAACTGGCCACCTGTATAAATCGCGGCAGGGATGAAACCGGCACCATCAAATGCGAGCGCTTCGAAACCGAAGACGGCGCGCTGTTTCTTTTCGAGGTCTTCGAGGAGATGCCTGTTCGAGATAGCACCGCTTCAATGGATCGTACAAAGCTCATAGACAGCAGCATTCTTGATCTACTCGACGTGGCAATCGGCGTCTACGACGCCGATAACAAGCTGATTTATTCCAACGCTCTGCTGGAAGCCCTTCATCAGGATTTGAACCTTGTTTGGAAACCCGGTCTTGCGCTCGAAGCCATCGCTGCCGCGTTTTATGACCGGAATGTGGTGGCACCGGGTGCTGGCGACAGCCGCGCCGAAGAGCGCCAGGCATGGGTCAAGGCAAAGATCGAAGACACACGTCAACCCTATTGCGAGTTCACCGAAGAAATCTCCGGTGGCCGTTTCATCCGCTTCATCAACAAGCGGCTGGAAAACGGTATGCTCGTTGCGCTACGCATCGACATCACCGATGCCAGGACGCAAGAAATTCTGATGCAGCAGCACACCCGCGAAAACTGGCTTTTCCGGGAAGCATTGGAGCGGTTGCCGGTATCTGCCTTCATTCTGGACGGCAAACGTCGCCTCACCTACGCAAACGCATCCTATGAAGCGTTTTGGGGCGCACCCAGAGAGCGGTTCTATGGCCTGACCGAAATGGAACTCTTCCTGCATGAGGGAGAGCGTTTTCGGGACGAGAACGAGCATGTTCTCCAGACCGGTGAAGCGTTGCAAAGAGCTGAGGAAATCACCCTCAACGATGGCAATATCGTGCCGACCATCGTCAGGGTGGGCCGTATCGTCAGTCCCGACAATGAACCCTATCTGATCGGATCCGTCACCGACACGACACCCTTGATGGAGCAGAAACAGGCGCTGCTCGATGCTCGCAACGACGCGGAACGACTTCATGCCGAAGTCGAAGCCATTCTCCAGTCTCTGCCGGTTGGCGTCATGTTGCTGGGACCGGACCTGACAATCGAATATGCCAACAAATGCTTCTATGACCTTTGGGAAGTTAGTGAACAAATTAATCTCACCGGCCAGCCCTATCGCCGGTATCTGGAAATGGGCTATGAAAGCGGCAAGTATGATTTTGGCGAGACGAGCTTCGAAGACGTCTATCAAGACCGCATTCGTAAACTGAGTATGATCGACGGCTATACGTCGCGCGAAATCGAGAGCAAGGCGGGTCGTTTCACGATCCTTTCCAAGCAACGCATTGCAGGAAACAAGATCCTCATTACCTTTTCGGACAGCACGGCCGTGCGCGCCCGCGACCGTGAGATCAATGCGACGCGGCAGGAATTGCAACGGGTCGGCGAATATATGCAGGATGCGACACGGGTTATGGCGCAGGGTCTGGCGCTGATCCAGAAGGGCACGTTCATCATGTCGAACGATGCTCTTGCGCGGATGTTCGACGTCCCTCCGAAGCTTTTAGCGGCGGGCCAGAGCTGGATGCCGTTCTTTGCCCACTGTGCGGCACGCGGTGATTTCGGCGATGAAGAGGAGACCGCGTCCACACGAAAGCAGTGGCTGCACTACATCGCCGAAGCACTGCCGTTTTCGTGGCTTGTCCATGTCGACAAGAAGCGATGGCTGAAGGTGGAATCCACCATTGGCGCAGGCCAGTACTGGCTTGTGATCGTCACCGACATCACGGAAATGAAGAAACGTGAGGTCGAACTCGAAGGACTATTGGCGCGGGCCGAAGCAGCAGATCGCGCAAAGTCGGAATTTTTGGCCAATATGAGCCACGAAATCCGCACGCCCATGAACGGCGTGCTAGGCATGGCCGAACTGCTGGCCAAGTCATCGCTGGACACCCGTCAGCGGACCTTCACGGATGTGATCGTAAAGTCAGGCAATGCACTGTTGACGATCATCAACGACATACTCGACTTCTCGAAGATAGATGCCGGGCAGATGACGCTGCGCAACAACCCCTTCGACGCCAGTGAAGCGGTGGAAGATGTTGCGTCGCTTCTGTCTTCACAGGCGTTGGAAAAGAACATCGAGCTGATCGTCCGGGTCGATCCGTCGCTGAAGCAGATGGTCAGCGGCGATGCGGGCCGCTTCCGGCAAATCGCGACGAACCTCATCGGCAACGCCATCAAGTTTACCGAGACCGGCCACGTACTGATCGAACTTTCCAGCGAACCATCCGATGACAGCGAACTTATCCTGACCCTGCGCGTCAAGGACACAGGTATCGGCATTGCCCAGGACCAGTTGAATCGTATTTTTGAGAAGTTCAGTCAGGTCGACGCCTCATCCACCCGCAGGCACGAAGGCACAGGTCTCGGCCTTGCGATTACGGTCGGGCTTGCCGGACTTTTCGGCGGCAAGGTGGACGTCGACAGCACGGTTGGACAGGGATCGACCTTCACGGTCACCCTGCCCCTGCCAGTGGTTGGACAGCGCTCCGATCAGACTGCAAGGATCGCCGATGCCATGGATGTCAGCGTACTGGTGATCGACGACAATGCCGTCAACAGGCAGATTCTCAGCGAGCAATTGACCCGCTGGGGTATCGATAGCCATGCCGCGGAGAGCGGCCCCGCGGGGCTGGCGATCCTTAAAGAAGCCGCCAGTATCGGCTTCACCATCGACGCCATCATCCTCGATTATCATATGCCCGACATGGACGGCATGCAGGTTGCGCGCGAGATAAGACGTGATCCACGCCTGAACGACACCGCAATCGTCTTTCTGACCTCTATGGAGGCCGCCAACACCGGCAGCCAGGCCCAGGACGTGGAGTTTGACGCGCATCTGATGAAACCGGTTCGCGCACGACTTTTGCGCAAGACGCTGACGGACGTCGTGCAGACCGCCCGCGCCAGACGCGTCCCGGCTTTTGATAAGCCTGTTTCAGAAGCGAAAAAACAGTCGCCCGAGATCGCGGTTCCGACGCCTGAAAAGCCCTCGACGAAGAAAACGTTTAAAAGCGGATCGCTCGATGTGCTGATTGCGGAAGACAACGACGTCAATCAGATCGTATTCACGCAGATTCTCCAGCAAACCGATCTACGCTTTCGTATCGTCGATAACGGAAAACAGGCCGTCGACGTATGGAGAAACGAAGACCCCGCCATTATCTTGATGGATGTCTCCATGCCTGTCATGAACGGACATCAGGCAACACAGGCTATTCGGGCGGAAGAAGATCGCATGAATCAAGGACTTCACGTTCCCATCATCGGTGTCACGGCCCATGCTCAGGAAAGCGACCGTGACCTTTGTCTGGCCGTGGGCATGGACGACTATTTGTCGAAACCGATCAGTCCAGAGTTGCTTCGGGCCAAAATCGACAAGTGGTTGTTGAGGCGACCAAATATGAGTGAATTGAAATCCAATTAAAAACGCCGCCTGAGAATGGTTCAGGCGGCGTCGAAAAAGGTTCATTTCAGCTTTGTATTACCGACGATTTCCATCGACGGAAAAAGCCCCCGGCCCGGCAAAGACCAGATAAAGGAAAATGAAGCAGAACAGGATGGCGCCATCGCCACCGTTGAGAACCGGGAAAAAGCTCTTCGGCGCGTGCGCCATGAAATAGGCGAACGCCATCAGGCCCGATGCAAGGAAGGCCGCTGGACGCGTGAAGAGACCGATGAGGATGAGAACACCGCCCACAGCTTCAATAATGGCGGCAACCAGCAGCATCGGAGGAAGAGAACCTTCCATTTGCGATGCGGGAAAGCCAAAAAGCTTCTGGGTGCCATGTTCGATGAACAGCAGCGCGGCGATGATGCGCAAAGCAGCCAAGGCGTAAGGCTGGTATCGCGACAGTTTTTCAAAAAAAGCCATATGTTTGTCCTTTGACGCAGGCCCGATCAATGATCGCTAAAACCTAACTAAGAAATACAACTAATCGAGATACACGGTTTCAGCCTAAAGACAACATGTTACGTGATCACTTCAAAGTGCGTGGGAACGGCAATTCCAATCGCAACTCCAGCAGAGGCCGTGTCTACGTGAAAGCCTAACGAAAACGGGGCGTTATGGCAGAAGAAGCAGTCGGCTGAGCCAACGGGTTGCAGCGCGGCGCCCCGCACGATCAGGCGATCATTCTTGCCTGCGGCTGCTTGACCGGGTTGAAAGGCTGGAAGGTGATGTCGGTGCCGATAATCGTCGCGACAGTGTTGACGGGTATCGTGTCCCATCTTTCGGAACCGGTACCAAAAGGTTCCGAGGCGACGGCAATTCCCGCGCCCATATTGCGCCAATAGAGCGTTGGAGGCCGGTCGTCGCTGGACCAGCGAAACGCATGCAATTTCTCGCCATCCGCGTGAATGGCGCTGAATCGGATCGGCTGGTCGACGCCGGACCGCACGACCACATCGAGGCACGCTTGAAGGGTATCACGCAACGCTCCCACCGGATCGCGGTCCAGACCGAATCCCGCAGCGATTAGAAAAATCGCTTCGCTGTCGCCGTTCCCGGCCCGCGAACAATAGACCTCGTCGGGAATATGCGCCTCGATGGCGCGCTTGACCTTTTCATAACCGCCGATCTGGCCGTTATGCATGAAGAGATGGCGTCCGAAACCGAAAGGATGGCAATTTGCCATGGATACACCGCCCGTGGTGGCAGAGCGCACATGTGCAAGAAACATCCCTGACCGGAGTTGATGGCAGAGCGACGTCAGGTTTCGATCCGACCAGGCGGGCAGGATACCGCGATAAATTCCCGGCTCCTCCCTGTCGCCGTACCATCCAATCCCACATCCATCGCCGTTCACCACCGTTTTGGCCTCCCGCGCCGCCAGCGACTGACTGATGAGCGAGCTTTCCGGCTCGATCAAGAGACTGTCGAGCCAGACCGGAGAGCCTGTATAGGCGAGAAAACGACACATGCTGGTACCGCCACGGACAGAGGAATGATCCGACCCTCCAAAGCGCCGGATCAAGGCGTTTATAAGATCGTCAGGCCTGCAAAACGACGACGCGGGCGCCAACGGGCACGCGCTGATAGAGATCGATGATGTCGTGATTCAGCATGCGAATGCAACCGCTGGACATCGCATGTCCAATGGACTGCGGCTGGTTCGTACCATGCAGACGGAACATCGTATCGTTGCCGCCGCGATAGAGATACATCGCACGCGCACCCAACGGGTTGTTAGGACCACCGGGCATTCCACCGGCATATTTCAGGTTCCGCTCGGGCTCTCGGCGAATCATGTTGGGTGTCGGCGTCCAGCTCGGCCATTCGGCCTTGCGACCGACATAGGCATCGCCCCTCAGCGCCAGACCCTGACGCCCTACGCCAACGCCGTAGCGCATCGCGCGACCGTTGCCCATGACGTAATAAAGACGACGGGCGGGGGTATCGACGACAACGGTTCCGGCAGGATGCGACGTCACGTAATCGACTTCCTGACGGCGCAGTTCGGGCTTGACCTTGTCGAGCGGCATGGCCTTGAGCGGGAATTTTTCATCCGGAACGGCAGCGTAATTGTTTCTCTGCTGGACAAAATTGGTGCTGGCACAACCTGCAAGAAGAAGCGGCAGTCCAAAAAGGACACCACGGCGCGATATAGACATATTACCCCCGGTCAATGAAACTCTCTATTAACGAGGAGTATAATTTTATGGTTAACAAACCTCTAATCAGTCGCAGCTACAATTAAGGAAAGCCGGACAAAGCAACGGCTTTTCCAAATTCATCTGCGATGCGTCATTGGCGAAACCTTGGGCATCCGCGTGGGTGCAACCGCGTGGCTCGGTCCTGCAAGTCGCGCAATATAAGAAAAGCTTTTCACACGTTGCTGCTTTTTCATGCAACGAAAAGAAAAAACTGCTTATTTTATGTGTATTTAGCTTGAGAAGGTCGATCTAAAAAATCTGGTTCGACAGCCTTGATGGTTCTTGCATTGCGGGCGTCCTTGTATTCAAATGGGCAAAAATGGGGAACCTAAAGTTGGCATTTGACGAAATGATAAATGCGGACTCATCGCCGCGAAGCCCATATGAAAAGTATAATGATTGGTACAGCCGGCAGGACAGATCGCACCTGATCCAGAAATCCCGGGATGCTGAAAACATCTTTCGAAAAACCGGCATTACATTTGCTGTTTACGGCCATGCAGACAGTGCCGAAAAGCTCATCCCCTTCGACATCATTCCCCGTATCATTTCCGGTCGTGAGTGGCGCAAGCTCGCCCAAGGCATCGAACAGCGCGTGCTGGCACTCAATGCATTTCTGGATGACATCTATCACAAGCAGGAGATCATTCGCGCCGGACGCATCCCACGCGAACTGATCGAGCGTAACGAAGCGTTTCTGCCGGAAATGATCGGCTTCAAGCCACCGGGCGGCGTTTATACGCACATTGTCGGCACGGATATCGTGCGCACCGGCGAAGACCAGTTCTACGTTCTGGAAGACAATGCCCGCACGCCATCCGGTGTCAGCTATATGCTGGAAAACCGCGAAACCATGATGCAGATGTTCCCGGAACTCTTTCATGAGAACAAGGTGCAGCGCGTCGAAGATTACCCTTATCAGCTACGCCAATCACTGGCGTCTCTGGCACCTCCGGGCTGCAAAGGCAAACCGCGGGTCGCAGTCCTCACACCTGGCATTTTCAATTCGGCCTATTACGAGCATTCCTATCTGGCCGACATGATGGGCGTGGAACTCGTCGAAGGCTCGGATCTGCGCGTCATGGATGGCAAGGTCAAGATGCGCACGACGCGCGGCTATGAAGCCATCGACGTTCTTTATCGGCGTGTCGATGACGATTTCCTCGATCCCCTCACCTTCCGCCCGGATTCGGCGCTCGGCGTGCCAGGCATCATGGATGTGTACCGCGCTGGCAACATCACAATCGCCAACGCGCCGGGCACGGGCATTTCCGACGACAAGGCCATCTATTCCTACATGCCTGAAATCGTTGAGTTCTACACAGGCCGCAAACCGCTTTTGGAAAACGTGCCGACATGGCGCTGCTCCGAGCCGGACAGTCTGAAATATGTTCTGGACAATCTCGCCGATCTGGTCGTGAAAGAGGTCCACGGCTCTGGCGGTTACGGCATGCTGGTTGGCCCGACGGCCTCCAAGAAGGAGCGCGCTTTGTTTGCGGACAAGCTTCGCTCGCGCCCCTCGAACTACATTGCACAGCCTACGCTTTCGCTTTCCACAGTGCCGATCATGGTGAAAAACGGCATCGCTCCGCGTCACGTCGATCTTCGCCCCTATGTTCTGGTCTCGGACAAGGTCAAGATCATACCGGGCGGACTGACGCGTGTCGCACTCAAGCAGGGATCCCTCGTGGTGAATTCCAGCCAGGGCGGCGGCACCAAGGACACCTGGGTACTGGAGGACTAAGCCATGTTGGGAAGAACGGCGAACGGACTCTACTGGATGTTCCGCTACATCGAGCGTGCGGAAAACATCGCCCGGCTGGTGGATGCGGGCATGCGCGTATCACTGACCCGCAGCGGCAATGCCGATGAAGACTGGGATGGAGTGCTGCAAAGCGCTGGTGCGCGTGAGGAATTCCTGCAGACTCATGAAAAAGTGACCTCAGTCGACGCCATCGATTACATGCTGCGCGATAAGGCTAACCCCTCCAGCGTTATGTCCTGCATTGAATTTGGCAGAAACAACGCCCGCATGGTGCGCACGGCGCTGACGCGGGAAACCTGGGAAGCCACGAACGAATTCTGGATCGAACTCAAAAGCCTCCTCGGCCGCAAGGTCAAAGCAGCGGAACTGCCACAGGTTATCGACGTCATCAAACACAGAGCCGGGCTGGTGCGTGGCGCATTCCACGGCTCAATGCTGCGGAACGACCTTTACAATTTCTCGCGCATCGGCACTTTCATTGAACGTGCCGACAATACGGCGCGTATTCTCGACGTGAAATATTATGTTCTGCTACCCGCCGCGGCACAGGTCGGATCTTCGCTGGACAACGCACAGTGGGAGTCCATTTTGCGCTCTGTGTCGGCGCACCGTTCCTATGGGTGGGTCTATGATGCCGAGTATAAACCGGCCAATATTGCCGACTTCCTGATCCTGAATGGAAGAATGCCGCGTTCTCTTGCCTATTGCTATGAAAAGATCGTCAGTAATCTTGGTTATCTTGCCGAAGACTATAGTGAGCGGCATCAGGCCCATGACACGGCAGCAGCCATTCTGGCAACCTTGCAGAAAACGACGATAAACCGCGTCATGGACCAGGGCTTGCACGAATTTCTCGAGCTTTTCGTCAACAGGAACGCCCAGCTTGGGCAGGAAATTACGGACGGCTACCGCTTTTACCAGTAAGCGGACCTGAGACGGGGATATCACATGCGCCTGAAGATCAATCACACGACCGAGTACCTTTATGACGAGCCAGTCCCCTATTCGCTGCAGCGCCTGCGGTTGACCCCGTCGAGCGGGCCGACGCAATCTGTGAGCGACTGGGAAGTGACGGTGAATGGCGCCACCGTGGAGGTTCGCTACGATGACCACTTCGGCAATCGGGTGGAGCTGGTCGAAACCGAAGGTCCGCGCAGTGCCGTCAAGGTCATTGCGCGCGGTGAAGTCGACACGATCGACAAGGCTGGCGTTTTCGGGCCCCATATCGGCAATGCACCGCTTTGGCTCTTTATGCGTGAGACCCCTCTCACCAAGCCAGGAAAACTCATTCGCGAGCTCGTGCGCCAATCAACCGGAGATACTCCGCTGGAAAGGCTCCACGAACTGATGGCGCTCATACACCTGGAAGTGGAATATGAGACTGGCTCGACCGGAACCGAAACGACCGCAGAACAGGCGCTCGAAGCTGGCAAAGGTGTTTGCCAGGACCACAGTCACATCTTCATAGCCGCGTCCCGGCACATGGGCCTGCCATCCCGATATGTATCGGGGTATCTCATGATGGAAGATGTCGCCGAACAGATCGCAACCCATGCATGGGCCGAAACCCATGTTCCCGGCCTTGGCTGGGTCGGCTTCGATGCCGCCAACAAACTATGCCCGGATGAACGCTACGTCCGCATCGCCAGTGGCCTGAGCTATCGTGATTGCGCGCCCGTCTCGGGAATGCGCGTGGGTCTTTCGGGCGAGAGCCTGACCGTATCGGTGACTGTGCAGCACTCTCAAAGCCAGTCGCAGAGCTGAGACTGATCAGCAACCAGTCCTTTCAAAACTCTCCTCGTCATCGGCATGTCCTCGCAGCGGCGTTATCACGTCCGCTTCGCGCTACATGGCCGACACTTGGACATGGTGGTCGCTTTATTACCTAAATCGCCAGAATGATCCTTACCGTGCGGAGATTTACTTAAAGAAAATTCAGAAATATATCGTCCTGAATCTTGCTTTTCTTGAAATCCACAACCTAAAATATTTTTTATCTACAGGAATCCCGTCGAAACACCCATAAGCCAAAAAAAGTCACCATCTGGACGATAGGGTTGATTTTTTATTTTACGCTCAAATACAATAGGTAATTACTATTGCATTGCCCCTCTGAGGATTGGAAAATCCGCCATTATGGCGCAGCTTATTTCATGTGTTAAGAATATGACGGCGATTTAGACTCTGCGTTAACTTCGACAACACATGATACCGGACACGCCGTTAACCAATTATTCACACTTGCTGTACGATAGTGATGCCGTTCATGTGAGGTGTCCGTGATCGCACGATAACGATTGCGATGCGCGCACCGAAAGCTTCTGTCAAATGGAGCTCTAGTGAACGATGGCGTAGGGACCAGACCTCGAAGAGAGCTCTGCACGCATGATGCCCCCCGATGCGCCGGCTCAACACGAGCCATGTTCTGCTTAACATGCTGTTGTCCAACAGGACGCTCACTCGATCGACGTTACCGTCGAGCGCTTGAGACACTTTGTTAATTCCCGCTTTGCGCATCCGGGGGACCGGATCAGCCTTCGTGGTTGCGCAGCAGGGAATTGATAGAGCGAATGGCGCTTTGGTCAGTTATCAACGGGGGCACGTGTCCATGACTTCGATTATTCCTTCTCTTTCTATCAAGCAGATTTCCTCTCTATCAACGGCCACAGTCGCTACCCTGAAGGGCGACGACATCGCTGCATTGAGCAGCAAGCAGATCGCTGCATTGTCATCCGAGCAGGTTGCCTCAATCAGCAACGACGCCATCAAGTCTTTCGCTAGCGACAAAATCGGCGCCATAAGCACAAAGGCGATCATCGGACTGACCGTAGCGCAGCTTGCAGCTATCGACGGCACTCAAGTAACGGGTCTCACAAGCGGCCAGATCACGGCGCTTGAAAGCGGCCAGATCGACGCCCTGTCAGATGAAGGCATCGCAGCACTTACCACTGCACAAACCCGCGCATTGACGTCTGCGCAAATCGCCGCGCTTTCCACCGGTGACCTTGCTCAGTTCGATCCAGTTGAAATCGCTGCCATCAGCGTCAAGGCGCTGGCAGGTCTCACCTCTGCAAAGATCGGCACTCTGGATGACACCACACTCAAGGCCTTCAGCACCGCACAGATTGCTGCCCTGACCACGACCCAGGTCTCCGGCCTGACGAGCACACAGATTGGTTCTTGTAAACAAAGACACCNATCAGGTTGCCGACACGATAATAAAGATGAGTAATCGCTGCCATCAGCGTCAAGGCGCTGGCAGGTCTCACCTCTGCAAAGATCGGCACTCTGGATGACACCACACTCAAGGCCTTCAGCACCGCACAGATTGCTGCCCTGACCACGACCCAGGTCTCCGGCCTGACGAGCACACAGATTGGTGCCCTCGAAACCAACCAGATCGCAGCCCTCAGCGACAAGCAGCTGGCCGCCATCNTGCCCTGACCACGACCCAGGTCTCCGGCCTGACGAGCACACAGATTGGTGCCCTCGAAACCAACCAGATCGCAGCCCTCAGCGACAAGCAGCTGGCCGCCATCACCTCTGGTAACCTCGCTGGTATCACCGAAACGCAGATCGTTGTTCTGTCGAACAAGCAGCTGGCCTCTCTCAACACCGACCAGTTTGCAGCCCTCAGCCAGGCCAACCTCAATGCCCTGACGACAGCTCAGGCCAGCGCGCTGACCGCAGCACAGATCAAGACMCTCGATGCCACCGAACTCAACGGCTTCGAAGGTGCAGAGCTTGCCAAGCTGASCGTAGCAGCTCTCGCGGCCATCACGACAACGGCACTGGCTGGCCTCGACGCCGCAAAGGTTGCAGCCTTTACGCCAGACCAGATCACCAAGCTCAGCTCTGATCAGCTCGGTGCTCTCAAGACCGAACAGGTCGCGGCCCTGACAACAGGACAGATTGCCAAGCTCAACGCCACCCAGATCAAGGCATTTACACCTGACGCTTTGGTTCAGTTGACGGACGAACAGGTTGGCGCATTCACCAGCGCACAGATCAGCGCGTTCACCACGACACAGCTCGACAAGTTCTCCGATGG
>NZ_LMMM01000001.1 GCF_001422245.1 Rhizobium sp. Leaf262 | reverse complement strand
ATAGCCAAATCCCTTCATTTGCAGTCGATTCCGAGCTTTCCGACTGGTTTCCGTCCAAAAATACGCGCACTTATCCAGACTATCCGTACGTTTGATTGCTTATAATTTATATATTAACGTGCAAAGTCGATCTGCAAATATATATTTCTATATATGCAGCATTGTGAGTTTAGTGATTTTATATCTTTATACTTTACTCTTCGATCTCACCTCTTTCCTGCAAGACACACTTATTCGTTCGCGCAACTGACTGAGCTCGCGTCATCACCATTCGTTGCTCGTTCAACCATAAGCTAAACAAGCCATTTCAACGGGGCGCTGAAAGCTACCTCGTAACTGTATATGTGTGGCACCTCTCAGCGCCCCCAATTATCAAACCGCATTTCCAGCCAGCATCCGGGCCCGCACGCCAGGCTGAAATCTAATCTTCCTCGTCTTCCTACTTCTCTGCCACTATCCGCATTCCAAACTCAGCCACGCTCGAAATACATCGACGCGCAATAAGAAAGCCCGTTCTGCCCATAGGGTCACCAACGGGTTATTCCGCCTGCACAGCGCGCATTTCATTTATCGAGTTCTGCTCAGATAACTGAGTACCATCAAAACAAAACCCGCCACCTTCTTCGCCTGGGGCTGCCAGCACGAGAACGCGACTTCAAATACCATAAAGGAAAAATCTCTCGTCGTAAATCAAAATATGAATATTTTCCTATTTTGATTGTGATAAATTAAGACATATCTTCCCTCCAGTTTTCAGGAGAGTCTGGGGTTTTCCTGCTGTGAGCACCAACATTGGACCGCCGGAAATTACATTTGGGAGGACAAGCCAGCGCTCGACGAACAGGGCTTCCGACCCCTG
Organism: Rhizobium sp. Leaf262; assembly: GCF_001422245.1. Taxonomy (GTDB): domain Bacteria; phylum Pseudomonadota; class Alphaproteobacteria; order Rhizobiales; family Rhizobiaceae; genus Agrobacterium. The sequence continues at coordinate 803,400 of NZ_LMMM01000001.1, read as the reverse complement.
CCATTCTCGATCTGATTCGCCTGCCGTATATCTGTGCCCCTTTTAATGTTCATGGCCACTTTGGAGGAGCCCGGCCAATGAACTGAGACAAAATATCCCTTCGGAGAATGGGGGGCACCAAAGGCCTCATACGGGCTTGAACCCATCGATCAATGGACTCCAAACCAAATTGTAAAAGATATGATCATTAACCATCCTTTACTCTCGACGTGTGTGTCGTAATTGCCGCGGCATCACTCAGAAGCAGTTCCCGCGAACGCACTTAAACACGACAACCGCTGACATCCAAACGGGAAAGAGGATGACAGGTAAAGTTATGAGTATCCACCACTTTCTCGCCCAACGAAGCACGGCTGCCACGCTGACAAGCCAAATCGCTACAAACATCCAAAACAGAAAGGAAAATTCTCCGAAAGTAACCCCGAACCAACCGTACTGCGCGGTCGCTTGCCGCACAGTGATAAATACGGCGATTACTACAGCCACTATACTGAATAATTTCGCTTTCCCGCTTTTCTGCATTATTACCTCTTCGACAACCTGGATGACTCCGAACACACTGGAATTACATGACAGCAATGCCGGTGCTGCGCCAACTGATCGTCCGAAGCGTTGTCATCATTGACATCTGGGATGGGCTCAAAGGACGTCGATGACACACTTGCCTGATAAGGATCGACAAGCCAAGGGCCACAAAGAATAACGGAATAATCGCCACCGGCATAGCGATAGAGCCGGCGATGCGCGACATCGGCTTGCTTCAGCAAGCGCAACAGATCATCAAACTGCGATCCGTCCATGACAGCGTAGACACGCTTGTCTTTATCAGCCGAAAGCTCCGAAATCGCCTTCGACAACGCCTGCGCGACTGACGACAATCCGCTCTCATCAGTAGCCCCAGCATGCATCAGCCTATCTTCGCACTAGCGACTTGGATTGGGATGCCATGTTCTTCTGGCACTCCGTGCCGCCTGCTTCACCTTCGTCGCCGATGAACACATTTGGAGAGCCTGTTTGCGCTTGGCCACCGCAATCAATGGCATCGCCAATGCGACCACCAGGCTTGCCATTGATGAAAACAGTCGACGAGCCAGCGGCGAGCTTACGCCCGTGAACGGGCTCTGGGCAAACCCGGCAACGGTGAGGCACATAGGAATCACCTACGCGCATTAGGTTTTTTTCACAAACACGTTCGGGCTTCCGCCTGTAGCAAGCGTAGGCGGAAAGTGGCACGAGTGGCCAGAGCCAATGTCAGTGCGGCGGTGAGCTAGCGGTATTATAGCATCCTAATTCTATTACCACTAATCACAATCATCTGCCTATTGATTACGACGAAAAGTAATCCCATACACTCCTAATACTATTAAAACAAAAAATAGATATGATATCATCCCGTAGAGTATTGGCGCAATAAAATTACCATAAAAAACTCCACCAAATCTGTATGCAAGTGGTAAAGAACTCAATATCCCAATCAATGCAATTAACTCACATACCATCCTTCCCCGAGCGACAGCATTACTTTCTCCATATCGCGCTACATTCGAAGACCAATTCCTACCTGCCCTTTTAGCAAGAACGTTAGCTAAGAAAAGCGAGATTAAAATACCGATTATCAGACAAATAACAGCAAAAATTATATTTTGAGAATTTTTTTCCGCGTACAGATGCCCCGCTAAGAAGGCAAAATCAAACAATTGGACGAAAAAGAAATAAACTACAATTCGAAGCGAAAATTTTACAAATTCTATCACTTCCAAAAAGCCTTGATTGTGTCAATTGCGAGTTGTGACAAGGCATCGTTGTTGGCAGCATAACTTAAAACAAACGGTCTCTGGCAAAGCCGGGGCGGTTCACTCGCAAAGTATTCAAGATTTGCCACGTCTGCCTCTAACGGTTCCAGCCAATCTAATCCCGTGTAGCGAATTTACCTATAAATGTATGACGGAGCTCCTTTAACCATTCCGGAAGTAAGAAATCAACTTCAGACCGGCCATACTGTTCCTTCATATATTTCTCGGACAAATCGTGACAGAACTCTGGATCGAATTTTTTTGAAGCAGCCGATTCAAGTAGGCACAAGATATCTTCAACGGTTTGATCAGAATGCTCAATGACAAAAAAGAGCTTCAGATCACCCTTCTCCTGACCTTCAGCCCAAATCTCCAGCGGTACATGTCTACGAGCTAAATCTCGCCACTCTTCACTTTCTAAATCTGAATTTGTAAGGTCTAAAATAAACCTTCTTAGCTGATCAGCCGCCCCCAAAGGATCATTTGCGGGGATTATTGCACCTTGCAAAACACGAACATCGTACAAAAGTCGAGCCGTAGATAAAAAACGGTTTGTGAAAACAAACCGAGCCTGGTTCCAATCTTCTGCACTTCCCGCAGTCAAACTATAACTTTCAAGTAGAGCATCACCTTCAGGTCGCTCATTCCCAGAAAGCCCGTCAATTTGCCATTGTTCCTCTTGAAACCATTGCTTAGACCCCAATGTTTTCGCCCAAAAAAGGCGGAGATAGTTAAATGTAAGGCTGTCCTTCCAGAAATCGTTAAAATTAGTATCGCTAAGCAACCTCGTAAACTCCGAATAAGTCATCTTTTCATCCCACAAAGGCTATTCCGGCTTGAACTTCCACATCTACCCGGGGGGTGTCTTTCATGCCATAAAGCCTCTGGAGATTAAATAAACCCTCTCCAGTAAACGAACGTTTCATTGGCCCAACGCCGGAAGGAGCGACATTATTTATCCATTGAGAGGCTTGGATAAACGCCGGTGCACGCAAATGAGAATCAGTGAAATTGGTCTTCGCAGAAAGGTGAGTTAATAAAATTCTTCCCAAGGGCTTAGGTAACGGGTCACATAACGCCCATTTGTTCGACTCATTCAACTCGGCTCGGTTTGCAGCTATGCCTTGAGCCTGCCAACGACCACGATGAGAATTACATCCAGCCACGACCGCGCTAGCTGCGGTAGCCGAATGGTCGGCGATTATTTTTTTTCTATGTTCTTCGATATTAGCTATTGTGGCTTTTTGGGATTCAATCGACGCTCCAAGAACTGCTCCCGAAAGTGCGCCCCAAACACCCCCAGTTCTCCCTGTGGATGCTCCACGGCCAGCACCCTGAAGTAGCATTTTCCCGACATCGAGAGCAAAATCAGACACCAATAGACTCCTTCTCAAGAGCATTTTGACACAGAAAATTTAATAAGGCTCGAGCGTCACTTATCGGAAACTGTGCTGTTTCTAAAAACTCCAACATGCCTGATCGCAGCAGTGCGTCCTCACCATACAAACAATAAATCGTAGCTAAATCATAATAATCCAACATCGTGGGCTTAGACCTTTTCTTCAAGATCTCATGTGACCAGCGAATTGCTTTAAAAACACTTTCATGAGAGTAATGAATATTAGCAATATCATTAAATTTAAGTATATCTGACCTTAGCCGCACGGTAATATGCCTTAACTCAACTTCTTCTACCTGTTTGGATGTCAAACGGAGACTTCCGGATGACGAAGGGACATCATCACGTATTACAATCTTTCTGATATCTCCCTCGTCACATGGTATTAATATTCCGTCTGCTCTGCCAATTAAACGTTTCTTTTGGCCAGGCAATAGAACTCCGTGGATATTTTCCAAAACCACAGGATCATAGTGACGAAACAAGGAAACACCTGAACCTTCCAAGTATATTAAATTTATACTTCTCAGATGCTTACATAATTCATCAAATGACAAACTCCATATCCAAAAAACTCCGACGTCATGGTTTCTGAAAATATAAAAAATATCTTCTAATCGGTCTCCAATTTCTACTAGAAATGGTCCTGACCTACTTCTATCAGGATCGACATTTTCAAGATAAAGAGAAATATGTTTTAATCTCTCTCTTCTCAAATTATCAGGAAGATCTTCAAAGCACGCACCGTCCATTACTAAATATAATGAATTACTTATCTCTCTCAAGTACTTCTGAAAATCCTGCACAATATCTATATATTTCATATCACTGCCTATAAGCCAATGAATGGCTTATTTTCATTGGCTAGCTTTTTAAGACAGTCTGTCGCCTGAAAAGGAGTCTCACCTGCAACAATTAACGGCGAATACAGAATTGGACCAGGACCAATTGTGAGTTCTGCCGCCCCACCTTTTAGCAAATTGGTAAGAGCCGCTTGCGATATAATTTTGCCTACATGATCCATTTCGAATCTCGTACTGCCTACCACAAACGTCAATTTTCGCCCTACGCGTATCTCAAGCTCTTCCCCCACAGAGTAGCTCATTTTTTTACCAACACTTACCGATTTCGAACCAGATATCTGCTCAGTTGCATCAGTGCCAACAAATTCGTTCATCCCCTTTTCGACTGTTATATTAAAATAGCCATTTCCTCTTGAGTAATTTTCTGGCCAAAAGGATACGGCACCCGCAATGCCATAATCGCTGGCAATATCAGCGGAAGCTGAGAGGATACCATAACTATTCGGTCCGACAGCGATCGAAAAATTTCCGCCTATCATTTTATCAAAATTATTTCCAACTTCGACCGCTTTGTTACCGCCAACAGATTCGAGAAAATGATTATCAATTCGCGCAGTATTGTTATGGAGAACCTTCTTGTTCAGGTCCTTCTGCGCATGGACAAAAATTTCTTCATTATCTTTTTCATCTTCAAAACTTAACTCGTTAAACCCCTGCCCCTTATGCGTTTGAGTTCTAAACGTACTTTTGGTCTTATTTGCAGGCAACTCATAAGGCACCGTCTGCCGCGCATTCGGCACCACCCCCGTCACCAGCGGGCGGTCGGGATCACCATCCACGAACGCAACCATTACCTCCATACCGATGCGCGGAATGATCTGCCCACCCCAGGTGGCGCCTGCCCAGTTCTGCGCTACGCGCACCCAGCACGTATCCGTGCCATCCTTCTTGGCCCTGCGGTCCCACGGGAACCACAGCTTGATGCGGCCATATTGATCCGGGTGGATTTCTTCGCCGTCAGGTCCCGCAACAATCGCCACCTGTGTGCCTTCGATCTTCGGGCGTTTGGTCGTACGATGCGGGGTAAGCGGCACGCGGGCCGGAATGGCCTCGAACTGGTTGCGGTATTCAGGCTCGTTGCTGTTGGTCTCGTACGAGCGATCCACGATGGTGTGGCTGGCCCGGATGATTACATGCTCTTCGTATTCGTGTTCCGGATGGGCTTCCTCATAGGGGGTAAACCGGCGACCAGCCTCGAGGATGCGGGATGTCGATCCGCCGAAAACGCGGTCATGGTCGGCTTCGATCGACTGAGCCCTCAGCTTCTGGGCACGCTCCGCTTCTTCCACGGTCTTGATGCGGGCAGGGTATTCGTAAAGCTCCCGCTTGGTTGCATCCGGCATCTGCACCAAAGACGGTGTCATTGTGCCCGGCACCATCCTCGGTGTCTCGAAATTCCAATCGGCGCCTGCACGCTGACCCGGCACGTAGGAAAAGCGACGGGCCCAGTCGTTGATGTGGTTGCGATCCGACGAGCCCTGTGCCAATCTCACTCTGCCTTCACCCTGTGCAGACGGTGAAGGTCCAAGCCAGCCATTGGCGGTATCCGCCACATGCAGCTTGTGAGAGCCGTCTTCGTGGCTGAACCAGTAAAAAAGACCGTCCTCCTGAAAGCGACGCAAGAGGTAATCAAGGTCCGTCTCGTTGAACTGGACGCTGTACTCTTGTGCAGGCGGAGGTTTAATGATCCCGGACGTATCCGGTGCCGGAATGCCATGTTCGGAAAAGAGCGTTTCAACGATGTCGATAGAGGTCTTGTTTTGCCAGATGCGGCAGTCTGAACGGCGCGACAGCAGCCACATTTGTGGACGGATCGTCATGGCGTAGGAGCGCAGGCCGCGGGTGATGGGTGGCCCCTCATGCAGGTCGGTCACCAGCCCATTGAAAGGACGGCGCACGCCACTGCCATCCTCGCCATCGCCCTGTTGAACTTCGACCGACACATCGACCAGACGACCAATCAGTTCTTCCGGCTTCACCGCTTCCTTCTTGGCGCGGACATTTAACTGTATCTCGAAAAGCTGTGATACACCTTCGTTGATCACCATGCGCTCGGGCAGCAACTGGTCTTCGCCGAGAGGCGACTTGACCTTCAAAACACGGCTGGCCTGGATGAAATCGGCGGACGATGGCTGGTCGGTCATGGGGAACCCCGGTGAACGGATGGGATAAAATATCAATCAAACTTCAAAAACCAAACATAATTCAATCAATAATTGTGTCAACAATGAGAAATTTATCAATTTGCGCAACTATATCGAGCTCCGTTGAATCGGATATTGAATTCGGTCGCCCGAAGCGTGAACTTGGCCGAGAGGCTGCGATTGTTTTTTCGAGTGAATTGGCTAACGGCCGCTGAGGCTATCGATCAATAGGTCGCGGAATTCATCCATAGGCTGCTCTTGTGTTTCACCTGTCGGGCTCATGCCGCTGGTGAAACCGTCTTTCAAAAAACGGGACATGAGTTGCGGATCATCGGTGATGATATGTGCCGGTACCGCTCTTGATGCGCCCGGCCCCGTTATAATGGACGCCGGTTGATGATCGCCAAGAATGATGTAGGTGGCGCCACGTCCCTGCCGGGCGATGAAATCGCCCAGTGTTGCCAGAGAATAATCGATGGTCTGGATATACTGAGCGCGGACGCGATCGGGATTGGCCCACACGACCGCGGGGGCATCCCCGCTGGTAGCCTGTTGATCGAAAGCCGATCCATCGCCTACCGCGTTCCAGTCGATGAGTTTGGGGACCGGCGTCCAGGGCGCATGGCTGGAAATGAGGGCTATTTCCGCCATCACGTTTTGGCCGCGCGCATGAGCGGGCTTTATCGCAAGGCGATCAAAGGCGGACAGGGTGTATTGATCTGGCATCGTGACCCAGTTGAAGGGCTTGCCCTTATATTCCAGGCCTGACGCCGAAAGGACTTGATCGTAGCCGAAATAGTCAGCCTCCGGCCAGTCCATGGTGATGGCGGGCATGACAGCCACGCTGTGCCAGCCCGCCTGTGAGAACAACCGGTTCAGGCTCGGCTGGCTGCTGATCATCAGCCGATCGTAGCGGGCCTGACTATCGACCCACAGTCCTGACAGCAAGGTGCCGTGGGCAAGCCAGCTTAGCCCACCAACCGTGGGAGAGGTAATCCAGCCGCTTGCGGAATAAAGGCCCGCCGCTGCGATCTGTTTATCCATTTCGGACAATCTCGGTGACGTGACGCTGGCGTATTGAGGATCTTCGACAGCGGACCGTCCGTAGGATTCCACGAAGATGAGAATGACATCCTTGCCCTTCACCGCCTGAAAGAGGTTCTTTCCGTCGCGCGGGCCGATGCCTGTTGCGAGTTCCCGTTCGAAAACCTGCATGTCCGCGACGGAACGCACGATGAGATTGAGCCGTGCGGAAAGATAGGTGGGCGTCGCGAGGGTGATCCTTTGCGTCCCGAGCAAGAGCAGCCCCACACCAGCGACCAAGATGGCCGCAAAGGCTCCCAGCAGCAGGTGCCTCAGGCGTCCCTTTGACTGCGCCATCCACTTCAGTGACTTGAGGAATACCGTTGCCACCAAAAGGACGAGGACGATGCCACCGACCAGCGCGGCAACGGCTGCCGGGGTGCCGATCGTGCCGGATATCAGGTTCCAGCCATCCATCAGCATTTTCAGGTCGAGATAGGGATTGAACTGCCGCTGAAACGCGCTTCGCACGCCGATGTCGGCGGTCTTCAGAAACAGAACGAGAAAGACGATGAAGCCGCAGACAAAGATGATGACGCGCCTCAGCCATCCCTGTGTGACCAGCGCCAAGAGAGCCATGAGTGGCCATTCCAATGGTAGCCGGGCAAAATTGCTTGCGCCGAGTGCATCGGGGTTGTCAGGCAGCGTGAAGGCGAGGAAAGCGGTAACGGAGAACAGCGCTGCACCGATGGCCGCTTTCAAGTTAATGTATTCACGAGCTGATCCGATGTTGCCCATTACTTCAATCCGCTTTCCGATACGGCTCGTATAGGCCTGCTGGAAAAACAACCATCATACAAAGGCCGCCGCGCTTGAACAAACTGCGAATAGTTGCATCCGTCGTGACGCTGGCCGTGCTTGCTGCGATCATCCTTCGCACCGATTTGGCGGCGCTCAACCAGTCGCTTGCGCGCATTTCGTGGGGCGCTATCATCGGATGCCTTGTGCTGGTGCAGGTGCAGATCGTTCTTTCGGCATTGCGGTGGCGCTTCACGTCCGCTCGTCTGGGCCAAAATATTGGGCGGTTCAAGGCGATCAGGGAATATTATGTCGCGAGCTTTCTCAACCAGACTCTGCCCGGCGGCGTGGGCGGCGATGCAGTGAGAGCTTGGAGGATGCGCAGTGACGAGCCGGGCGGCTGGAAGCAACCGGCCAAGGCGGTGGTCTTCGAAAGACTGTCCGGGCAGATTGCGTTTTTTGCTTTGGCAGCGACCGGGCTCGCCATCTGGCCATTCATCACCCGCGACGATTTGAGCCATCAGATGCGCTATATCCTCATCATCGCGATTACGGTGAGTGTCATCACCATAATTGCCGTGTTGCTGAAAAAGCGGAGTGGCGCAGCCATAAGCACGCTCAATGGGGAGCTTATGCAGGTTTTTGTCCGGCGAAAGGCCTGGCTTTTTCAAGCCGTCACCAGCGTCGGCATTCTTGCAAGCTATATTGGCGTGTTCTTCATCGCGGCGCAGGCGACGGGGTCGCAGCTGCCTTGGGTCGCGTGTCTGACGGTCATTCCCTTCTGTCTCGTCGCAATGCTCATTCCAACCGGCTTTGGTGGCTGGGGCACTCGTGAGGCTGCGGCGATGGCGCTTTGGCCTATGCTGGGAGCATCGTCCGTCGATGGCCTTGCCGCCAGCATCACCTATGGGTGGCTTTCGCTCGTAGGGGCAGCGCCAGGCATCGTCTTCCTCGCCGCAGTGGCTTTCCGAAAGCGGCCACGCGACGCGTGATGGCAATCTCACGTTCGCTTCACCTTGGCGTAGATATCGCCGGACGGTGCATCTTGCGCCATGGATTGCAACTCCGCCAAAATTTCAGCACCCGCCTTCCATTCTGGAGACACGAAGCGATGCGTTTCTCCCTCGACGCGGTTGAAACGATAATCGGAGAGCGCCTGCAGCATCGCGATGGCTTGAGACGCGACTGACGGCATGGCGGGGATATATTCGAAAGCGACGAGATCGATCGGCTTGGTGAGACCAGATAGCACTTCGGCTTCTGCTCCCTCCACATCGATCTTGCAGAAGCTGGGCAAGCCATATGTCTTGATCAAATCATCCAGCGTCACCATCGGCACGGTGACTTTCCTGTCCCAGTCGACATGGGCAAAGCCCACGCTTTGTTTGACAGCGTCCACGAAGCTGCTGGAGACGCTGGTGACTGTTGGGTGGCGGCTTGAGATCAATAGCTCGACCTGCCCCTGTGCACGACCGACGGCGACGCGCTCAAAGCCTTCAAGCTCGTCGCCAAAACGCTTTTCGACAAAATCCGCAAACATCGGCTGAGGCTCGATAGCAACGACTTTCGCACCAATATCCAGCAACGTCCGCGTTCGGCTGCCCACATGCGCGCCGATATCGAAGGCAAGATCACCAGGCGCGACAAGAGACCGATAAAAACATTTCAGCGCATAACGCCGCCATGGCTGCCCGTAGTAGACGACGAGCGAACGCGCGAACCCCAGCGAAGGCGACAGATTGGAGGCGATTGTCATGCCCTCACCCGCTGGCGCACGAGATAGACGACGTCGATGGCAAAGGAAACGACCAGCATCGCGAGTGCGACAGCTGCCAGATAGGCTGACATCGGGACCGTAATGGCGGGAACCAGAATCAGGCAAAGGGTGACAACCTGCACCACACAAACGAACTTGCGTCGGAGCGACGGGGGCAAGTCGGCGCTGAGAAATGGTGCAGCCCAGCCTGCGGCGACGAAGATATATCGCATCAGACCTATCATGAGCACCCAGGCACCGGCCTTATCCATCATTGCTGCAGCGACCGAAAGCACCAGAATAAGGAGAGCATCCACTTCCATGTCGAGGCGCGCGCCGAGTTCGGACTCCTGGCGATACCGACGCGCGAGATAGCCATCGATCCCATCCAGAGCCAGCGCAAACACCACGACCCCGACCAGTACCCAGAGAACGGTGTCGGTCTTGTGCAGACTTTCAAAACACAGAACCGTTGCACCGGTCAGGCTGACAAGCGACGCCCGGAACGCCGTGACCATGTTGGCATAGCCAAACCTTCGGTGTGGATAACCTGGAAGAAGATACATCACGAAGCCAAAGATGATCGACAGTGAAAGCACGGAAGCGGCCACGAAATCCCAGCCAAGAGACATCTCCGTGCGGACCAGAAGAGCAACAATAATTGTACCCAACATCAGGCAGGCAAGATGCGCCAATGTATTGTGAACGAGGGGTCTTCGCCCCTTGAGGCCATTGGGCACCTCGCCGTGGATCAGAGCCATTCATTCCTCCCGATCAGCGCACTCACTCGGCTGCAACCAAAGTCTTGATGTCCATGAGATGCCCAGCCCGAAGAGTTTTGGTGCGGAGGTAGTTCTGATTTTCTGCTGTCACTGTTCCTGTCACCGCAGCACGTGCATCGACCTCGATACCCCCTGCTCTCAGCGCACTGATCTTTGTCGGATTGTTGGTATAGACAGCCACCTTTGATATATTCATGTGCCGCAGCATGGCAACCGCTGCCTCATACCGGCGGTGGTCCTCTGCAAGGCCAAGCTCAGCGTCCGCATCGATCGTGTCGAGACCCAGATGCTGATAACCGTAGGCTCGCATTTTCGCACCGATACCGGTTCCGCGTCCTTCCTGATCGAGATAGAGCAACACGCCGCCACCTGCCTGCTTCAAAAGCGCCAAGCCGTTGCGTAGCTGATCGCCGCAGTCGCATTTGAGCGAGCCGCAGAGGTCACCGGTGATGCACGAGGAATGGATGCGAATGGGCACAGTGCGCGAGACATCCGGTTTTCCGACGACAATTGCGACCTGATCCTTCTGCGCAAGTCCACCCCGGAAAACGACAAAGTCGCAATCGCCCAAATCCTTGAGAGGGACGCGTGTGCGAACGACCTTTTCAAACCTCTGACGCGCAGCGTCTGCACCGTTGAGGCGAGAGGCCGACAACTGGCAACATCCCGCAAATCTCTCGTGAGAAGCCGAGACGTCTGCGAGAACCATTGCCGGCAGAAGCAACGCGATCCGCGCCAATTCAGCTGTTTTCGATGCTAGTTCGTCGGCTTCCACCCACTTGGTTGGCCCAGCAGCCCCCAAAACATAGGACAGCCCAGAAGCTTGCTCGAAATCCACACCGGACAGTGGCGTCAATACATCCCCGTTTCCGATAATGCCGAGACGGCTGGCACGCGGAGCGGTGAGCAAGAGAGTATGGCGGCGTTCCGTCGCTATGGCGAATTGATCGTACAAAGAGGGTGAGACGGCATCCAGTGCCAGAACGGCCAATTTTCGTGGGCCGGATGTCAGAATGATGGGTCGACCGAAACGTAGCTCGGAAACAGCGCGCTCGACTTCGATCTCAGGCGTGGTGAACTGGAAAGCTTGCTGACTGATAGGCGACATATGACATTCTCTTCCTAGCGTTATTGTTTTTTTACGGAGAAGATCGTGAGTGGATTTCTCGCGGGACTGAAATTTATTTTGGCAACCTGCACGGAACAAAACGCGCGTCTCGGCAATACGCTCCATTGAACAAGCATTTAATGGGATCACCCTTTTGGCATCTCCTACCATCACCGCACACCCGCGTCATAAGGCGACGTGTCGAGCACTCTGGATCGAAAAAGCAAATCATTGCGTCCTTAAGGAAAGCGCCGTCGAATCCATCAACGGCGACGAGGTATTCGTCCGCACCCTCTACAGCGGCATCAGTCGGGGCACGGAATCTCTTGTCTTCAAGGGTGCCGTGCCACAAGAAGAGTTCGACCGGATGCGCGGGCCCCATATGGAAGGCGATTTTTCGTTCCCGGTGAAATATGGCTATTCTGCTGTGGGCACAGTGGAGGCCGGGCCGGAGGAGCTTGTCGGTAAGACCGTCTTTTGCCTTCACCCTCACCAGAATTTCTTCGTCACGACGAAAGATATGATTTCCGTGCTGCCGGACAATCTCCCACCCGCACGCGCAGTGTTGGCCGCCAATATGGAAACCGCGCTCAACATTGTCTGGGATGCCCGTATTCAACCCGGTGACCGCGTGGCGGTTTTCGGCGGTGGCGTCGTCGGTACCTTGATCTCCAACCTTTCGGGCCGCATTCCCGGCACGGAGACGGTTCTGGTTGATATGAATGCTAAGCGCCGCGCTCATGCACAAGCGATGGGCATCCGCTTCGTCGAGGCCAGCGGTCTCGATGGTGAGTTTGACGTGCTTATCAACGCTTCGGCATCGGGTGCGGCTCTGGCAGATGCCATCCAGCATGCAGGAGTGGAGGCGCGGATCGTGGAGGCGAGCTGGTACGGCGACAAGTCCGTGACGATCCCGCTGGGTGGCACGTTTCACTCCAAGCGACTTTCACTCATCAGTTCGCAAGTCGGCTCAATTCCCGCATCGAGAAAGGCCCGTTGGACGTTTTCGCGAAGGATGGCGAAGGCGCTCGAACTGCTTCACGACGACCGTGTCGATCACCTGATTTCCGGCGAGACAGCCTTTACTGATCTGGCCATCGACTATCCACGTATCCTGTCATCGCAGGACACGCTTTGCCACCGCATCGTTTATGAATGAAAGAGAGACCATGTTCGCAGTCGAAGTTCGAGATCACATCATGATAGCCCACAGCCTTCCAAGGCCGGTTTTCGGGCCGGCGCAAGGCATGCATGGCGCAACCTTTGTCGTCGACGCGGCCTTTTTCACCAAGGACGTCGATGAAGACGGTCTGGCGGTCGACATCGGGGCGGCAACGACTGTGCTTTTCGACGTCCTGAAGCCGCTGAACTACCAGAATCTCGATGAACTCGATGTCTTCAAAGGCAGAGTCAGCACGACGGAGGTCATCGCAAAACATATTTTCGATCAGCTTGCGGCTGCGGTCTCGGCAAAGCGTCTCGGCCCCGGAAGTCATCGGATTTCGCGCCTGAAAGTGACGTTGCATGAATCGCACGCAGCCCGTGGCTGGTACGAGGCGGATCTTTGAAACCACACCTCACCTTTGCCTATCCAGGAAATCTTGAACTCAAGACCGGCGGATATGGTTATGACCGGGAAGTCATAAGGGGTCTTCGCGACCTCGGTTGGAATGTCGACCTTCTAGCGCTCGGTGAGGGCTTTCCCTCACCGAGCGCACTGACGCTGCAGGAGGCGGAGAGACGGCTTTCTACGCTCGAAGACAACAGTCTCGTGATGATCGATGGCCTTGCCTTCGGCGTTATGGACGTGTGGGCCAAGCGTGAGGCACAACGCCTTAGTATCGTTGCACTGGTTCATCATCCGCTGGCACTTGAAACCGGTTTGAGTGAAGAACAGCAGGCACCGCTTCGGCAAAGCGAAAAGACGGCGTTGGCCGCTACGCGCCATGTTATCGTGACGTCTCCCATGACGGCCCGAGAGCTGGCCGAAAATTTCGCGGTACCGCCTGAGAAAATCAACGTGGCCGTTCCCGGAACGGCAAAGCCCTCTGAAACACACAGGTTACCGAACAAAATCCCGCAAATCCTCTCAGTTGGATCTCTTACGCAGCGTAAGGGACACGACATTCTGATCGCTGCGCTGAAAAAACTCGCTCATCTTGATTGGCAGGCAACCATTATCGGAAGCAGGAATTTGGACCCGACCGTTGCGCAGGCTCTCGCCGATCAGATTGAAAAGGAACAGCTTTCGGATCGCATCGTCTTGGCCGGGGAATCCGATGATGTGGCGGCGGCCTACGAACATGCTGATATTTTTGCGCTGGCCAGCCGCTACGAGGGTTACGGCATGGTCTTCGCAGAAGCTTTGTCTCACGGCCTGCCGATCGTTGCCTGTGCGGCAGGTGCGGTGCCGGATGTCGTTCCCGAAGATGCAGGTTTTTTGGTGCCTGTGGATGATGTGGACGCAACTGCGGCGGCTCTCCAGGCTCTGCTAACCGATCCCCACGATCGGGAGCGCCGCGCACAGGCAGCAGCCCGCGCCGGTACGCTGCTGCCAAGCTGGGCAGATACATCAGAGATCATTTCCAACAGATTGAAAGCATTGCTATGAGCGGCTTTGACAAGGACTGGCTGAAACTTCGAGAGCCTGCCGACCGCGGCGCGCGATCAGTCTCTCTGCTGGACACATTCACGCAATATCTGAGCCTGCGTCCCCAGCCGCGGACCATCATGGACATAGGATGCGGCACAGGATCGACCTATCGCTCGCTTTCGCCTTTGGTGCCCGGAGCAACCTGGAAGCTTCTGGACTATGAAGTGGCTCTTCTGGACGAGGCACAGCGCCAGATCGGCGCTGTAGAGAGCGTCGAGTTTCATCGTCAGGATCTAAACCATCTTGATGAAACGCTGCTGGATGGCGTCGATATCGTAACGGCATCAGCTCTTTTCGACCTCTGCTCGGCTGAATTCTGCGACCTGTTCGTAGAGAAGCTCGCCGCTCGCAAGATCGGGCTTTATGCGGCGCTGAATTATGATGGAAAGATGGAGTGGACCGTTCCTCATCCATTGGATGGACAGATCGTGGAAGACTTCAACCAACATCAGCGCTTTGACAAAGGTTTCGGGCCGGCGCTTGGCCCGGATGCGTCAGATCATCTCTCTACCTTGTGCAGAGCCAGCGGCTTTTCGGTGAAAAGCGCCGAGAGCCCATGGCGGCTTGGTACCGACATGGCGCAGTTGCAAACGGATTTTCTGGAAGGGCTTCAGCGACCGGTCCATGAAATTGGAAACACGGACGATGATGTTTTTAAGGAGTGGCTCGACTTTCGCCGGTTACACACTGGCGTAGAGGGCAGCGTCTGTATCGTCGGCCATACGGATATCCTGGCTGTTCCGCATCACTGAGGGTTTTTCGGTCTTCAAGCGACAGTCGAACAGCACATCACTTCCAAGCGCGTAAATATCAGCGGTGGGGCGGTGCGCGTTACAGAGTTCGGCAATCGGCGGCAAGGAAATGCCACACGGACCCGAGCCAATGATCAGTGGTGATATGGCGACGTGGAGCCGATCGACAAGGTTCGCGTCGATGAAGCGGGCGATTGTCCTTGCCCCACCCTCGACGAGTATTCGCGTCAAGCCGCGCTTGGCGAGATGCTCAAGAATGTGATGAGGATCAAGCCCGGCAGGCCCGCGCGTGAGCTTGATGACGGCGGCACCGTGCATCGCGTCTGGTGCATCATGCCCCTGAACGACGATCACCGGAGCGCCACCATCGTGAAAAAGTCCCTCATTGCCGGTCAACTCGCCGCGACAATCGATCACGACGCGGGTGGGGCTGGGACCTTTTACTTCGCGAACCGAGAGGCGCGGATTATCATTCTGAACAGTACCGATACCCACAATCACCGCATCGACCAGAGCGCGGCAGCGATGAAGATGGGCAAGGCCATCCGGCCCGGATATGTCACGCGCGTCTCCGCTTGGCGTCGCGACGCGACCATCCAGTGACTGACCCACTTGCGCCAGAACGAAACCCTGACGTGCCGAGGCGATGGGACCGTAAAGCGTCAGAGCAGCATCGGCCTCCGCTCTTTTCATGACATCTTTCCCATCGCGGATAGAGAGGAGCCGTGTCCAGAGCCTGTCAGTCATATGAAGGTTGCGCATCGACATCCCTGTCTAAAGAATACGGTAAAGCGTGGTGTCTCGGCGGATCAGATGATGGAAGATCACTGCCAGCATGTGTAACGTGAAAAGCGCCAAAACGATCCATGCGCTCCATTCGTGGATGGCGGACAAAGTCGGCGCAATCTGCGGTGACTTCGCAAGCGGGCTCCAGATCGGCACCAGACCGAACCATTCCAGTGGGAAACCATGGGCGTTGGTTGCCAGAAAACCCGAGACAGGCATGATGATCAAAAAGACGTAGAACAAACCGTGGACCGTGTGTGCGGCCATGCGTTCCATCGCTGACCCCTGAATAGGCGGGGCAGGCGCAAACAGCCGGGCGCCAACCCTGAGCAACATGACCCAGAGAACGAGGAAGCCAAGGCTTTCATGGACGAGATAGAAATCGAGTTTGACCTCGTCCTTGACGAAACCGATCATCAGACCCAGCGGCCATGTCAGGAAGACAAGCAGTGCCACGATCCAGTGTAACGCCCGCGAAACCCTGCTGTATTTCGTGACATGATGTGTCGGGTCAGCGGTCATTCGTCTTCCTCCTCCAGAAACAGGCGACGTCCACCATGTCGGCAGAGTACACGGTTTTACGCGGCCGGAAACAGGGGGGATCACACCATGGACAGTCCCGTCGCTTGCCATGGCATCTGTAAGCGAGAATAAAGGACGCCAATGACGGGAAAATGCTTCTGGAGGAAACCGCATGAAGAAGATTTTGACACTTACGATCGCTGCCGTTGCATGTCTGGGGCAGACCGCTCCGGTTTTCGCACAAAGCAATGACTTCAATCTGACCTATTATGTCGAGCGGACGCCCGAAGCCTCACTCGACATCGAAACCTGTGGCGCAGTCGTGGAACATGCAGCCGCAAAGGCAGGCTATGAGGCGAATGTGCAAAGTTTCCCGGGACAGCTCATCCTTGTCAGCGGAGGTAAGGAAGGACACGGTGTCTTCACCGTTCAATGTATTACAGTCGAGACGACGACCGTAAGCGTCGTTCAGGGTATCGACTACCGAAACGGGAAAGGACCCCTCGGTCAGTATGCTGACGACGTTCAAGCAGCGATCATGGCTGCAAAGAAGTAGGTCTGCGCAACCTTGCGGCCCACAAACCGGTTGACGCAGCAGGACGTAGCACTCCGCTTCTGCCCCGTAGAAACATAGAGGAAAAGCTCTTCAGAGTACCTCAACGGCTTGCATGCCATTGAGGTACGGGAGTTGAGACACTGCAGGGTGGGACGCCTGGGCAGATGAGGCCTGCCCGAAGGGATAGACGATATCGCCGTCCACCCCGATGATCCATCAGAAGACTTTCGTCAGCGAAACGGCGAAGGTACGACCACGTCCCTTATAGTCGAAGATTTCGTTGGCGACGGATTGGCCCACCGTGCCGCCGTAAAGTGCTTTTGCACGAGAGCCCCATACGGTGGTGTAATCCGTATCAAAGAGATTCTGAATGCCGAAATTCAGTGTCGTATCGGCTGTCTCAAATTTGTAGCCGCCAGTGAGGTCGAAAAGCGTATAACCTTCGATCTTGAAGTTGTCGGCATCCGTCAGATCGAAAATATGCTGTCCAGTAAATTTGAGGCTGAGCGCATCGTCCGACCAGCCGACATAACCGCCGACCTTGGAAACACTGGCATTTTGTACAGTCGCCTTTTCCCAGCCATTGTCACCCTTCACATCGGTGCGAACCCATTGGCCCAACACCCCGACGTCAAAACCGTGATCGAGCTTTGCTCCTAATTTGCCTTCAATGCCGTAAACACGCTTGTCTTCATTCAGCACGCTCACAGCAAGGGATGTGCGGTCAAGCGTAATGGATTTGTCGGACAAGGAATAATAGGCTGCGGTTTCCATAGTATAGGTGCCATCATCAAAACGGTATCCGACTTCCACGGAGTTCGTTTTAATAGCCTGCAGCGCAGAATCTGCCACGTTTACGCTGTTGTTCAAGACATACCTGTTTCCGACGCGCGTATAACTGCCGACGCCATAGTATTTGGCAGGATCAGGCAACTCGAAGCCTTGACTGAAATTTGCATAGACCTGCTGGGTATTATTGATTTCGTAGGTAGCGCCGAAGTTCAGCAGGAAGTCGTCGTAGCTGACACTGCCTCCCGGAATGGTATCGGCAGAGGTTCCAGCGCCTTGAATGATCGCGACCTGCTGTGCAGCCCCGACGAAATCAGAAACCTTCGTATGGACGAATTGATATCTTGCGCCACCGGTCAACGTCAGGCGATCCGTGGCTTCGTACGACGCCTCTGCAAAGCCAGCGACAGTGGAAACCTTAATATCTGGATAAAGACCTGCTATTCCAATCGTATCGAAATCAAGCCCGCCGCTCGACGAGGCTGTTGCATAGTCAAAAACGTTTTGGTGAGACGATAGAGCGTCGTGATCCGCGTCGATACCATAGGTAATTTTCAGTTTATCTGTCGGTTCCGCAACGAGCGCAGCCTTGCCGGAAAAGTAATCTGTGTCCTGCGCGCTTCCGCCAAAGTAAAAACCGTAAGGTGTTGATAAAGGGTTGGACGCCGGGAATGGGCTGAACGAAATGCGCTCCTTACGAAAAGCGCCTTGAAGCAACAGTTGCTGACCATGGAAATCTTCGTCCGTGTAGGTAGCATTGAACATCGTGCGTTGAGTGCGAGGGTTAAAATCGGATTCGTACCCATTTCGCGTTTCAAAAAGTGAAGGGTTTCTGGTCAGAAAGCCACTGAGATTGGCTCCGTAATAAAGTCCGTAGTCGGAGTCCTGCCTGCTATCGTAATATTGACCCGAAAGCTCCAAGCGACGTGTGTCGTCGATCTGAAAGCCTACGGAACCCAAAAAATCCAGTCGTTTATTGAAAGCAGTAGACGTCTGAACGATGTCCGGAGTGACCATATCACCGTTACCGTCGTAGTAAGCGCCACTGCGATTACCGGAGATGGAAAGACGTGCATCCCAGTTTTCGGCATTATAGGTCACCGCGCCCTTGGCGAAGCGGTCGAAATCCTGACTCCCGGCAAAGCCTGTTTCCGCACCAACGGTGACTTCGCTGTGCATGCCCGTTGGGGCATCCTTGCCCTTTTTGGTGATGATGTTGATGATGCCGCCGGTCGCATTGCCACCGTAGATGGCTGTCGCACCGGACAGCACTTCGATGCGCGCGATATTGAACGGATCAATCGAGTCGAACTGGCGGCTCAGTCCTCGGGCGGAGTTCATGGATACGCCATCGATCAGTACGAGAGCGGTACGCCCGCGAAGGTTTTGACCGTAAGAGGTTCTGGCACCGTCGCTGGCAGGGTCGAAGCTTGGCACCGTGTCGGCGAGTATCTGCTGAACGGACTTTCCGGCGTTGGCCTGCGAGGAGATTTCTTCGCTTTCCACCACGTAGATTGTCTTGGCGGTTTCTGAAATCTGTTGCGGAGAGCGGCCACCGGTTACCACGATCGTTTCCAGAACCGTCGAGCCGCCGCTCGCCTGCGTATTTTCGGAGGAGGCATCCTGCGCTTGCGCTGCTGCATGCAAACCTGTTGCAACGGCGATAGCCAGCAGGCTAACACCAATATTCCATTTTCCGTTCATTTCGCCCCCGGTTCGCAAAAAATCGCCGCAGCCGTCCAACTGCTAAGAATACAAGACTGTTTTTATCATGTTTTATGAGGTAAGACGTCCAAGTGCTTGGATGGGAACGAACACGTTTTGGATAATTGCGAACATCAACGATTAAGACGGGTTGATTTGTAATGGAAATAATTCGGCCGCTCAAACTCGGGACCATTTCTCTGCCCGACTCGGAAAGCAGGCTCGTTTGCCGCACCATTTTGCTGGATATGTTGGGTGAAGCGACGATCACAGTCGAGGATGGAGACCTGGCGGGTGTGACAGGGCTATTCTGGAAACACGTCGATCTCTCGCTCGCAACGCTGTATCTCCCCAAAACGCCGCTACGCCTCACCGCAAAGGGAATTGGCACGCCTGATATCGTTATGCTTCGGGCAACGGATGGACCGCTCATCATTCATCACCGAAAGCACACTTTCACGCTGGCGTCGCGCGACGTCATTTTACTTCCAGCGGACACCTCGACGGATCTTGTGCTGCCAGAGGGTGGCAGGCTGGATTGTGCACATCTGCCGCATTTGGCCACTGTACCGTTCAGAAAGTCGCTCGATAGCCTGCTGCTTCGACGGTTTCAAGCAGAGTGCCTGCCTCTGCAATTGCTGACGAATTACGCAGGCTACCTCTTACGACAAGACAACCAGGACAAAGACCATGCCAGCATGATGGTCGCGCATTTCTATTCGCTACTACCCGTTCTGGCGCAGCAGGTGAAGGAGGATGCAAGCCCGTCAGACGCGCCGCAAAACCGCGTTGAATCGATGAAGGCGCTGATTGAGGAGAAGCTGGCGGACGGCTCATTTTCGATCACCGATGTCGCCAAGCATGAAGGCATAACGCCGCGCGCCATCCAGAAGATTTTCAGTCGCACCGGCACGACATTCTCAAGATATGTACTTGAGCGGCGGCTTGTATTGGCCAAAACGCTTATTCTGGCGGATACTGTGGCAACGCCCATTAGCCAGATCGTCTACAGCATCGGGTTCAACGACCTGTCCTATTTCAACCGGACGTTCCGCAGCCGTTATGGTATACGGCCCACGGATTTGCGGCGTATGACAGGGCAGAACGAGGAAGCGTGACGGCTGCGTTAAGCGACGCGTGCCCGGCCGAGCCTGCGCAAAAACCAGACAGACAGCGCCATGCCAGCGAGCGAGATGATGGTCGCCGTGGAAAACAGCGCGGGATAGCCAAGCTTGTCGGCCACGATACCGGCGACCGATGCACCAGCCATGTAAATGATGAGTTCAGCACAGGTGAGGATGGTAAAATCCGTGCCGGGTTGATCATGCGATGAGGATTTCATGAAGAAGGAATAGATGGCGACGAGTTCCATATAGCGGATCAGTGTCTGAAACGCTGACGCCGAAAGCGCCACCCAGATACCGGGTAGAACGCCTGCCGCGTTCAGGGTAAATGCCAGGAAGCAGATGCTTCGCAGACCACCCAGAAGAATGAGCGTGGCTGTCAATCCCGCCTTGCGGATGAGAAATGCGGCAATCGCCACACCAATCAGCCCAGCCGTTGCAGCAGCACCGCCCGAGAGATAACCGATCCAGTCTGTGGGCACCTTGATATCGACCAGATAGGTGCCTTCCATGCCGCGAACGAGGCCTTCGCTTGCCCGATATGTCAGCGCAAAACCCAGGATCAGCCAGGCATTCGGGCGGCGGAAGAAGCCAAGCAGGCTCGCAGGCTTCTGGCTTTTCTCCGCAGTCTGCGCTTCCGGCTGCATGGCGACAGCAGCGGCAAGCGGCAGCAGAGACAAGGCTGCAACAAGAAGGATCA
Source organism: Rhizobium sp. Leaf262 (assembly GCF_001422245.1). GTDB lineage: Bacteria > Pseudomonadota > Alphaproteobacteria > Rhizobiales > Rhizobiaceae > Agrobacterium. The sequence goes on along the minus strand of NZ_LMMM01000001.1, from coordinate 782,148 downwards.
TGGTCTGCCATCCGGCAAGATGGAAGACGACCAGAGCCGCCGTCCCGCCAATGATAACACCCAGCGCCACGGCCCCAGCCTGCACGGCATTGCCCATGGATCGTGTCCGGTCCGTCAACTGACGCACCGCATAACCATCCGTTGCAATGTCCTGAATGGAGGAGATGACGGTGATGCAAATGCAGATGGCAAAGAGCACCGAGACATTGCTTGGGTCGACCAGAGCCATCGACGCAATACCGGCGCTCACCAGAAGCTGGGTAGGCACCACCCATCCACGGCGATGCCCGATCTTCGGCCACGGCGACCAGCGGTCCACCAATGGCGCCACCAGAAACTTAAGGATCAAGGGCAACATAAGCAGGGAAAACAAGCCGATAGCTGTGCGCGAAGCGCCGCTTTCCCGCATGATCGGCGGCAGCGCAACCAACAGCAGATAGGTCGGAATACCCTGAGCGAGATAGAGACCGCCCAACACGCCCATCAACCGCCGCTCGAATGGCGTCGTCAAAACAGCGCGGTCAGAAATCGTCTCATTTATATTGGCCATGCAGGAACCGAATTCTTCGACCGGGATCGCATAGGACTTGAACGTTTTGCGTCAAACATCGTCGCGTGCCGGTAAATTAAACAGGATAAATATCATCATGTTTAATTCCAGACAATTCGCAAGGCTTGGATATGAGCGAACCCGGTTAAGACAATGACGAACCGCGTTCGGCGCGGATTTCCTCGATGTCGCGCTAGACCACCAATATAAATGGTATAAATGACATAACCTTATGATCTTTTAAATTGCGCCGTGCGACCCGCTATGAGATTGTTCCTTCAGAAACAGAAACGGTTTTGGGCGGAGCAAATGAATGATGCGGGGCGCGGTCGCGAGACGATAGCGGTGATCGGCGGCGGGTTGATCGGGACGAGCTGGGCCGCGCTTTTTCTGGCCTATGGATATGACGTGGCGCTGTTCGAGCCCGCCGCTTCTGGTCGCGATCACGTCACTGCCCGCATCGATGCGGCGATGGCGCAGATTGCAGACTTGGCTCAGACCCTGCCTGCACCGGGCGAACTCCGCTTGACGGAAGACGTGGCGGATACCGTATCCGGCGCGATCTGGGTTCAGGAGAACGCACCTGAAAACGTGCCGCTGAAACGTGAACTTTACTCCGCGATTGAAACATGTGCTCCAGCAGGCATCACCATCGCTTCAAGCACCTCGTCTTTGGTCTGGTCGGAGTTGAGTGCCGAGATGGCCGATCCGTCACGGCTCATCACAGCGCATCCTTTCAACCCGCCGCATCTGATGCCGCTGGTCGAACTCTATGGCAGTGACCACAAGCGCCTTGATGCTGCGGCGTCCTTTTACCGCAGGCTGGAACGCCATCCGGTCAGACTGAAATGGGAAGCCGTGGGGCACATCGCCAATCGCCTGTCTTCGGCGCTGTGGCGGGAGGCGGTCAACATGGTGGCGGAAGACATTGCGGAGGTCGAGGATATCGATGCGGCGCTCGTTTACGGGCCCGGCCTTCGCTGGTCTGTCGTCGGTTCGCATATGGCCTATCATCTCGGCGGCGGCACGGGCGGCATTGCACATTATCTCTCGCATCTCGGGCCCAGCCAGGAACGTCGCTGGCAGGACCTCGGCTCGCCACGCCTCGATGCCGCAACGCAAGAAAAACTCGTTGACGGCATCGCCGCCGAAACGCGCGGCAGAGACCTGTCCGAACTGGAGGCGATGCGCGATGACGGGCTGATTGCTGTACAGCGCGCCCTGAAAGGTCGCCGCGTCTAACGAGCTTCGCTCACTTCCTTATTTTCTAATCTCTATGGATCTACGCATATATGGCCGAACGACATTCCCCAACCCCGCTTTATCATCGTGTTTATGCGGTCATGCGCGAACGCATCGTCAAGGGTTATTACCCCATCGACGTACCGGTGCCGAGCGAAGCGGAGCTTTCCGAAAGCTTTTCGGTGAGCCGCATCACCATCCGCAAGGCCATGGAGATGCTGACGGCGGAAGGCCTGGTCACGCGCACGCGGGGACGCGGAACCTATGTGACAGACCGATCAAAGGAAAACAAACTCAACCGCGTCGTTGTGTCCAACATCAACAGCCTGTTCAGCTACCTCAACACGGTGGGTAAGAATACGCGGCTGAAGGTCGTCAGCCTCGATCTCGGTGAAGCGCCGCCCCGCATCTGCGAGCAGATGGGCGTCCCACCCACCACGGAACTGATAAGGGCCGTCCGCATCCGCTCCCTCGACCGACGCCCTTATTCGCTATCTATTGCCTATCTCCTGCCGGAGATCGGCCAAACGCTGAACCGCCAGGACCTGGCGACCACCAATATGATCGATCTGGTCCAGAAAACCGGTGTGGTGGTTGAACAGGTGGAACAAACCCTAACCGCGACGCTTGCGGATGATTACGCCGCCAAGCATCTGGAGATTCCCGTCGGCGCTCCGCTGATGCTGGTGAACCGCGTGTTCTTCAACGCCGATCTGAAGCCGTTCTATGTAGCAGAAATTTTCTACCGGGCCGACCGCTATGAATATCGCGTCTCGCTGAAGCGGGAAGATGGCAAGGATTTCTCGCTCGGCAATTGACCCGTCACGTTGCCAGCGGACGCCTTAACAGCTTGCCAAGTTCGACTAAAAAATCGTCTGCCAAGTCGCCATCAATGCCGTCTATGAGGGCGAACAAAGGACCGCTTTGCCCCTCTCCCCAGGCAGAGTCGAGCAAGCGTCGAGCTTTCAAATCAACATCGGCGCGTGACAAAGCACGCTCTCCATCGCCCTTCGGAATCAATACTTCCACGCTCTCGGTATTCCCATCCGAAGACAACAGGGTCACACGCGTCGGGCGGTTGGACGGATAGAGCGCATCAAATTGACCGTCGGAGTTGAGAGTGATTTTTTTGATCACCCTCGACACCTCAGCGTGTTCCAGACGTTCCCTACCGAAACCATCGTGGCGCAACGGGCCAAAACACAAAGCCAGCGCTGCGGCATGACGAAAGCTGAAACGGGCAGCAAGATCGCTGGTTGGCGTGGGAGAATCGTACTGAAGGGCCGTCGGGTAGACGTCTATTCGGACTTCAACCAAATGCTTTGCATTGAACTCACCCATTCGCTCACGCAGAAGCTCGATGCAATCCAGCATCGGTCCGAGATGTGCGCAGACGGGATGCCATTTCAGATAGGCGCTGGTGATTTCGAAGTGCGACCATCCTGCATCTTCGCCGATGCCTTCAACCATCACCGATGGGGAGAAAGCGTCGCCTGCGCGCGGACCGAAGAAGCGTTCGAGCGTCGCAATGGAGGGAAGTAAACCTGCCTTTGCACCGCGCGCCGCCGTAATGCCGTTCTGCACGCCGAGGCCAACGAACAAATGATGAGCGCCAGCGCCCTCCATACAGGTATCGCGAAACGGAAAAAGCGCCACCGCTGCGGCGTTTCCGATGGCAGCTTCGATCAGGGCGGCACGGGCATGCTCTTCCATATCTTCACCGAGGAGATAAGCAGACGCGACCGCCGCACCTATGCAGCCGAATGTTCCCGTATCATGCAGCAATGGCTGCATGCCGCCCAAGGCTGAGCCAATCCGTGCACAAACCTCATATCCAGCCATGACCGCATTGAGAAATGCCTGCACCGATGCCTTCGTTTCTTCGGCAACAGCCAACGCAGCAGGAAGAACGTGGCTCATGGGATGACCACGGGCACGACGATGACCATCTTGCAACTGCAGCACGGTCATCGCTGCGCCATTGACGAGCCCTGCCGTGCCAGCTGCGCAAGGTTGACCAAACCCCAACGCGGACGAAAGACCGCCTCCATCAGCCTCAACGAACGCCTGACGTGCATCGATCACCGACGGATGCGCGGCACCTGCCGCCATCACCGCAATCGTATCGAGCACGAAATCGCGGTAGGCCGCACGGACCGGTTTAGCTGCCGTTGTAAAATTCGTCTTGGCCGCGGCTAGAGCCAGAGGGGTGGCAGCACTTTGCATCGTCATCAGCCTTTCGTTTTGCGTTCGGCTTCAGCTCCCGCCTTCATCATGGCGTGCAACATATCCAGCCGCGGTTCGACGGGTGGCGGATAGACATCTGCGCCATGGGTGAGGCCGAGCGCGAGAAAGGTCTCGACCAGCTTGTAGGTCAGTGGACCGGGATTGACGACGGGCACCGGCAGGTTCGCCGCGAGATATTCTCCGGCCTGATGCATGGTCGTTGAGCCCAGGCAGATGACCTCCGCTCCGTCTTCCTCGATGCAGCGCATGGCAACGTCGCGCATACGCGGGAAAACGCTGTCTTCCTTGCCGCCCAACAGGTTGGAGAAATCCGGCGGCTGATCGAAGCTGCGTACCGAGGCGCATTGACGGTCGAAACCATATTCGCGGATGGCCTTGCGGTATCGCGGCAGTGCCGGCTCCCACTGCGCCAGTACCGAGAATTTGCCACCGAGCGTCAGCGCATAGAGCATCGAAGCCTTGCCCGCGCCGATGACGGGAATGGAGAGAACCGAGCGCAGCATGACCATACCGCTATCCGACATCGTGTCGATGCAGACGGCGTCAAAACCTTCGTCTTGCGCGTTGCACCCGGCCTCAAAAATGGCGAGGTCCATCAGCCCCCAGTCATGCGGAGACATGAAGGATGTCGGGCCGCAGGTGACCGGGCGATAGGTCAGTTCCCAATCCGCAGGCAGGGGCACGTATTGCGACTGCGCTTGGCGATTGCGCACACCTTCTTCATCCAATGCGAAGGGAACGATGACGAGAATGCGGGTCATTGACCGCCCTCCAAATAGGCCGCACCGGCAGCACCGATGGCGCGGATCATGTCATGCTTGGGCGAAAGCGGCGTCGGCCATGTCGCCTTGCTGTGGGTGAGGTTCAGGTCGAGCGCAATCGATGCCAGCTTGTAGGTCAGCGGACCGGGATTGATGACGGGAACGCCGATGCGGGCGGACAGCCAGGAGTGCGCCTCATGCATCGTGGTGGAGCCGAGGATAAGCACCTGCGCGCCATCCTCTTCGACGCATTTTTTCGCCGCGTCCAGCAGAAGCGGGAAGACTTCATCTTCCTTGCCGGCAAGCAGGCTCTTATTATCAGGCGTCACCCCAATCGAGCGCATCGAGGCACATTTGTGCTCCATGCCAAGCTCACCCAGTGTCTTGGTGTAGAGCATTTTCCAGCGATCCCACATCATCAGGATCGAGAACTTGTCACCCAGCATCTGCGCCATCAGCATGGAGTGGCGGCCCGGCGCAATGACCGGGATGGTCAGAACCGAGCGTAGCATCGACATGCCACTGTCGGACATGGTGTCGATGCAGACGGCGTCGAAACCTTCCTTCTCGGCATCAAGACCAGCATCGAGGATCGAGAAATCGGCCAGCGCCATATCGTGCTGGCTCGAATAATTCTTCGGCCCAACCCGCACGGCGCGATAGTGAAACTCGATATCCGGGCCGAGATCGACCGCCTTCATCTGCGCTTGCCTGCGGGCGAGATCATCCTGTCCCATGGGAAACGGTACGATGACCATAACCTTCTTCATCACGTTCTCCTCCTGTTTTCAGCTTTCAGCAGCAATCCGCGCCGCGGTGATGCCAGCCAACCGGCCAAAGCTGGTCGCCGTCAAAAGGCCGTTGCCGGACAGGTAGCCGTAATTGGAATCTCCAGACACGCCACGCGCCGCACCACCGCCTGCCAGCAGGTTCGGCAAAGCCGTGCCATCTTCTCGCAGCACCCGCGCCTCTGCATCGATCACCAAACCGCCCTGTGTGTGGAACAGTGCACCGTTGACCTTGACCGCATAATAGGGCGCGCTCAGCACCTGATCCTGCGTGAAGCTGCGACCGAAACGGTCTGGCTCGCCAGTGCGTGCGGATGTTTCGATGGCTTCGAATTCTTCGCGAATGGCAGCAAGCGAAAGCCCCGTTACCGTGGCAAGTTCCTCCAGACTGTTTGCCGTCTTGATGGCACCGAGCTTGCGAATTTCGCGGTAATCGTAAAAGCCCATCCCGGCCTCATCGCCCTTGGCATCGTAGATATCCCAGGCAATATGGTCCGGCTGTGCGGCGACTTCTGCGGCATGTTCGGAGTATCCACGCATCTCGTTGGAAAAACGCTGGCCTTGCGTGTTGAGAAGAATGCCGCCCTTGGTGATGACGGCCCATGTCAGCGGCAAGGCATGCGGGTGAGCGACCGATCCGTGCCCCTGATAGGCACCCATGTCGGCCAGCGCCGCGCCGATCTGTGCGCCCCATTTCACGGCATCGCCCGTGTTGGACAGGTGACCGCAGCACTCGGCATCGGCAATTTCCGGGATGTATTTCTGGACGAGCGCGACATCGCCAGCAAAGCCGCAAGAGGCGAGAACGAGCGCCTTGCAGCCCAGCATTTCCAGCGCTCCATCGGGTCGACGGAAACGAACACCGGTGACGCGACCAGACGCAGCCACATAGAGGTCTTCGACGGACGCATTTGTCACGACATCGATATCGGCGTTGGACACGGCAGAAAGAAGCGACTGTTCCAGGTCGGCACCAGTGCGGCTTTTCGGGCCGTGCATGCGAAGGCGCGAATGGCCGGGATAGGTGAACCCCGTGACCAGTTCGAACTCGACCTTATGCGTGTCCATCAACCAGTCGATCATCGGACCTGCGGTCTGTGCAGCGACCAGCGCCATATCGTGCGGCGTATGGTCATGGGTTTTCGCGACAAGGTCTTGAGCGAAAAGTTCGGGGCTGTCCTCGATACCGGCTTCCTTCTGCAAACGGGTGCAGGGTGCGGGAATGAGACCGGCGGACAGCGAGGTGGAGCCCGTCGGGTTCTCGTCCCGCTCCAGCACCATGACTTCTTGCCCCGCATCATGGGCCGCAAGGGCTGCGACCAGACCGCAGGCCCCTGCCCCTACGACGACCACCGGCATTTCAAAATCGAACGTCACGCCTTCCGCAGATAGCACTGCCATGGCTCAAATCTCCTGCTCAATAGCTGGTGCGGTTTGCTTCCGGTGTGCCGTAGCGCGCTTCCAGTTCCTGGATTTCAGGCATGCGCGCCATGTCGAAGAACTCCTTGAAGTTCATGACGTTGGGCGCGACGGACGCTATGGTCTCTTCGGTCTTCAAGACCTGAAGCGTCTTGCGCGCGGCTTCGCATGCCGAAAGCAGCAACCAGTTCGGATAGATAATGAGCTTGAAGCCCAGCGCTTCGATTTCAGACCGTGTCAGGAACGGCGTCTTGCCCGAGGTCGCCATGTTGTAGAGCAGCGGAATGCCGGGAAAGCGCGGGGCGATATGCGGCAGATCATCCGGGCCGGGGCTCTCGATGAAGATGACATCGGCACCGGCTTCGCGGTACATTTCCGCACGATCGAAGGCGGCATTGCGGCCATGCAGCGCCAGCGCATCCGTGCGGGCGATGACGACGAAATTCTCGTCGATACGCGCATCGACGGCGGCCTTGACCTTCGCCACCATATCTTCGGCTGAAACGATCTGCTTGCCCGCCAGATGGCCACAGCGCTTCGGCAGCACCTGATCTTCCAGATGCACCGCAGCCACGCCACCGCGCTCATAAAGCTGAATGGCACGGCGCACGTTGAGCGGACCGCCGAAACCATTGTCGGCATCGGCAATCAGCGGAATATCGGAGGCATCGGCGATGCGGGTGGCGTTATCGACCATCTCGGTCATGGTCAGCAGACCCACATCGGGATAGCCCAGCCGCGTGGCAGAGGTGCCAGCACCGGTCATATACATGGCGTCAAAACCGGCTTCGGTCACAAGGCGGGCATACATGGCATCGACCACGCCAGGAGCCATGAGGGCTCGTTCGCCTGCGAGTAACTGCCGCAGACGTTGGGTACGTGTAAGGGACATTGTATTCTCCATTTCTCCGTAAATTAGCCCCGGCTCACTCCATCCGGGGCAGCGTCTCACATTCCGAGATAGGCCTGGCGCAACTGCGGATCGGCCAGCAGTGTTGCGGCCTCTCCCTGCATGACGAAACGGCCCTGTTCGATGACATAGGCACGCTTGGCGACACCCAGCGACTGCATGACATTCTGCTCCACCAGCAGTACGGCAACACCATCGGCATTGATCTTGGTGATCAGCCCGAACATCTCTTCGACCATGATGGGGGACAGGCCGAGAGATGGCTCATCCAGAATGAGCAGTTCTGGTTCCGACATCATGCCGCGACCGATGGCCAGCATCTGCTGTTCACCGCCAGACAGCGTGCCTGCAAGCTGGTTCATTCGTTCCCGAAGCCTTGGGAAGATCTCGCAGATGCGCTCGAAATTCTGCTTGGTGTTTTTGCTGGCCCGACGAAACGCACCGAGCTTAAGATTTTCGCCAACCGAGAGATTGGGAAAAACCTTTCGCCCTTCCGGCACATGGGCGATACCAAGCGCCACGATGTCACGCGCATTTTTACCTGTTATGGTCACGCCCTTGAAGGAAATCGATCCGGCGCTTGGCTTGATGAAACCCGATATGACGTTGTTGAGCGTGGTTTTGCCCACGCCGTTCGAGCCCAACAAGGCGACGATTTCGCCGTTGTCGACGCGCATGTCGATGCCTTGCAGCACGCTCATCGAGCCATAGCCTGCGCGGATACCCTTGATATCAAGCATGGTTTTCCTCCTGCAAGCGGGCTGCGGCACCGTGGCCGAGATAGGCTTCCACCACGGACGGATCCTTGACGAGTTCGCGCGGCGTGCCATGGGCAATCATCTTGCCCTGGTTCAGCACATAGGCCGTTTCCGCCAGTTGCATCACCGCCTGCATGACGTGTTCGATCATCAGGAAGGTGTGCCCCTCCTCGCGGATTTTACGGATGATGCCGACGATCTCGGTGATTTCAGAGGGTATCAGGCCCGCCATGACCTCATCGAGCAGCAGCAGCTTCGCACCGGTCGCCAGAGCGCGCGCAAGCTCAAGCCGTTTGCGACCCGCAATGGTCAGCGAAGAGGCAGGGCGATCAAGCATCGCGCCCATGCCCAGCCGCTTGCCAACATCGCGCGCCACCGACATGGCTTCGCGACGGTCGTGGTGATGGAGATAGGCACCGACAGCGATGTTTTCCTGAACCGTGAGCCCGGCAAAGGGCTGAACGATCTGGAAGGTGCGGATCATGCCCAGTGCGCAGATGCTGTGCGGCGCAAGTCCGGTGATGTCCTTGCTCTGAAAGCGCACCGTGCCTTCGTCAGCCTTGGTAAAACCGGCAATCATCGTAAAGCAGGTCGTCTTGCCTGCGCCGTTCGGCCCGAGCAGTCCGACGATGGAGCCTTCGGGCACATCGAGCGAGGCATCCGTGACGGCCTTCAAGCCGCCGAAGCTTTTGGAAAGATTACGAACCTCAAGCATTGTCGTCCTCCTTCTTCTTGAAGGTGCCGAGCTTGCCCGCAAGGCCGACAAGACCGTTTGGCAGGAAGCGCAGCGCGCAGATCAGCACGATCGCGTAAAGCACGAAGTTCAGACCGGGCGCATTCGGCAGAAGATGTTTCGCGCCTTCGCCGAGAAGATGCAGGCCGAGCGTGCCGAGCAGCGGACCCCAGATCGTACCGGCACCGCCGATGATCGGGCCGATCAGCGCTTCGATGGAAACGGCGCTGCCATAGACCACGTTGCTGTCGATAAAGAGCCAGAGCTGGAGATACAGCACACCGGCCAGACCACCAAAGGCACCTGAGATCGCCATGGCCTGCACCTTGATCTTGTAGGTGTCGATACCAAGCGCGCGGGCAGCATCCTCGTTTTCCCTGACGGCGATGAGATAAGCACCGAAACGGGAATATTTGATGAGAGCCGTCAGCGCCATGATGAGTGCCACCACGACCAGAAGAGCGGTATAGGCAATCGTGCGGTCATTGAATTGCAGGTTGGCAACGCCGGGAACCAGCTTCAATTGCAGTCCGCTGCCACCGCCGGTAAAATCGAAGGAGGAAGCGCAGATGCGCAGCACTTCGGCAAAGGCCAGGGTGACGAGCGCGAAGTAGGAACCCTTCAGGCCATAACGAAACGCCAGCGCGCCGATGAAAGCCCCCATGGCGGCACCCGCAAGAATGCCAGCACCGAAGCCGACCCATGCGTTGACGCCGTACTGCACCTGAAGGATGGCCGAGGCATAGGCACCCGTTCCGTACAGTGCTGCATGACCGAAGGACGACATTCCACCGAAACCCCCGGTGATGTTCCACGACAGGGCGACAACCGCGACGATCAGCGCGTTGATGGTAAAACCCATCCACACTGGAGAGGACGCGAAATAAACGCCGAAGAGATAAGCAAGAGCTGCCGCAATGAGGGCAATCTGCCCGATGGATTGAGGTCTCATGTCCTTGCCCTCCCGAGAAGCCCTGACGGTTTGAAGAGAAGGATGAGGATGAAGGCGAGGAAGATACCGATCTGGCCAAGGCTTTCGCCGAGGAAGAGACCGCAGAGGGACTCGATGACGCCAAGCAGCAGACCGGCGACCAAAGCACCCAGCAGGCTGCCCATTCCACCCAGCACAACCGTGGTGAAAGCAACGAGGACGAAGGTGTAACCAACCTGTGGCGTGATGTAGAATGTCGGCAGCAACAGGCAGGCCGCGAGCGCCACACAGGCCGTTCCGATACCGAAACAGATGGCATAGGTGTGGTTGACGTCGATACCGACGAGTTCCGCACCGCGTTTCTCGATTGCCACGGCGCGAATGGCAGAGCCCGTGCGGGTATAGGCCATGAAGCACCAGAGAAGCGGTGCGACGGCCAGTGCTGCACCGAAAGCGATCACACGGCCAAGCGGCAGATAGGCACCCAGCACTTCGACCGTGTCATAGGCATAGGCTATATCCGCCGTGCGGGTATTCGACGTCCAGAAGTAGAGCGCCAGATTGTCGATGATCATCGACACAGCGAGCGTGATGAGAAGAACATTCTGTTCCGAGCCGCTGCTCATTGGCGCAATCAGGAAACGCTGCAACACGTAACCGAGCGCGAAGAAGGCCGGAAGAACGATGGGAATGGCGAGATAGGGATCGACGCCGAAATAGAAATACAGGAAATAGACGGCGTAAAGCGCCAGCATCAACAGGCTGCCATGCGCAAAGTTGATGATGTGGAGCACGCCATAAATGAGGGTCAGGCCCAGCGCTACCAGCGCATAGACGGCTCCCATCATCAGGCCGCTCAACACGGCAGGTAAGATCAGACTTGACATCAGGGCTCGCCTCTCTGTCGTTTGAAGAGCGCCCCCAGGGACATTGACGTCCGTGGGGGCGAGACCGTGTCAGTTTTTGGCAGGGATCGGGAAGACCGCTTCTGCGGTCGCATATTCCTTCGGGAAGACCAGTTCGATCTTGTCTCCACGGATCTGCGTGTTCACAGGCCGCGAGTTGACATTGTCGCCATTGACGAACTTCGTGGGACCATAAGGCATGATGGACTTGTCGAAGGTCGATGCGGCCAGAGCCTCGATCATCTTCTGGCGATCAGCCGAAGCGCCGCGCTCCAGAGCGTCGGCAATGACCTGTATCGTCGCATAGGACACCATCACGTCATAGGTCAGGTCGAGCTTTGCAGCAGCAACGCTGGCAGCGAGCGCCTTGGACAGGTCCTTGGACGGATCGTACCAGTGATTGCAGTCCATCACGTATTGAGCGACTTCCTTGTTCTCGCGAACGAACTTGATGTTGGATGCAGCGCCGCCAAGGATGGAATAGATCGCCTTGAGTTCGACGCGCTGCTGGTTGAGCGCGCGCGCCATCAATGTGTATTCGTTGATGTAGTTCGAAGGAATGAGGATATCGGCCTTTGACGCCTTGACGCGGAGCGCGATGTTGGAAAAGTCGCGCTGCGGTGTCGGGTGCGAGATGGTCTCGACCACTTCGATGCCCTGCTTCGGCAGTTGCTCGGCCAGGATTTTCGCCATGTTGGAGCCGAAGGGACCGTCTTCATGGACGATGGCCGCTGTCTTGATGGAATTGCCAGCGCCTGCATTGAGCAGCTTGAGGTTTTCGAGCGCAACGCTGGTGCATTTGTTGACGCCCGGCGTGAAACGGAAAACGTTGGGCAGGCCGCGTGTTACGACGGTTTCGGCGGTACCGATGGAGAAGACCTGCGCGAGATTATATTTTGCTGCTGCCTGCGAAGACGCAAGGCCGAGAGCAGAGGCAGTGGCACCGGTGAAGGCGCAGGCATTGGCCTCGATCAGCGTATCGACGGCCGCGGCGGCGGCTTCCGGGCGGCTCTGCGCATCCACCACGACGAGTTCGATCTTGGCACCGCCCATCGACTTTATGCCGCCTGCGGCATTGATGGCTTCCGCCGCAAACTTTGCGCCGGCAGCACTCTGTGTGCCGTTATAGGCGAGGTTGCCTGTCAGCGGCTCGATGACACCAACCTTGATGGTTGGTGTCTGCGCGCGCAGAATGGAAGGCGCAGCCAGGCTGACGGCTAGCGCTCCGGAGACCTTTAAAAGGTCGCGTCGTTCGATTTTGAATGTCATTTTATGCTCCCAGTTTTTTTTATGAGACGGCAAAAGAAACTCGCTGGTCCGCCCGTCAACGGCTCAGCCAGGAATGCGACGCCATTCGATCCGTTTCGAAGGCGGTGATCTGCTCCATGAAGGTGAACGTCATCTCGATCTCATCAAGACCGCGTAAGATACAGTCGCGCGCGAAGGGATCGATGGTGATGGGGTGCGTGCCGAGATTACCTGGCAGGATCAGTTCGGCGGACTCCAGATCGACCGTAACCTCTGCGTCAGGAAACCGGTTGAGATGCTCCGCCAGTGACTCGCAATGATCTGCGGACAAACGAACTGGCACAAGCCCATTTTTAAGGGCGTTGTTGAAGAAGATATCGCCGAAGCTCGGCCCGATGACCGCCCGAATGCCGTGGTCCACCAGCGCGTAAACCGCACCCTCGCGGGACGATCCGCATCCGAAATTGTCTTCGACAAGAAGAATGGTCGCGGCGTCGGCACCCGGCTTATTCAGCGGAAACGATGGGTCCAGTTCTTTCTGTTCGTCGCGACGGATGTCGTGGAACAGGAACTGACCATATCCCTGCGCGCGGTCTGCCTTCAAAAAGCGACCGGGAATGATCTGGTCCGTATCACAGTTGACGCCGGGAATGGCTACTGCCGTGGATGTTTCGCGAATGAATGCTTTCATCATTGTCCCCTCACATCCTGCGCACGTCGGTGAGACAGCCGCTGATGGCAGCAGCAGCGGCCATGGCCGGACTGACCAGATGCGTGCGCGCCCCGGGCCCCTGACGACCGACGAAATTGCGGTTGGAGGTGGAGGCGCAACGTTCACCGGGACCAACGACGTCACCATTGATCGCCGCGCACATGGAACAGCCCGACTCGCGCCATTCGAAACCTGCTTCAAGGAAGATGCGGGCAATGCCCTCGGCTTCGGCCTGTGCCTTCACCTGTGTCGATCCCGGCACGACGATGGCCGGTATCATCGCTTTGCGACCCTTCAGAATGGATGCCGCAGCGCGCAAATCCTCGATCCGGCTGTTGGTGCAAGAGCCGATGAAAACCTTGTCCAGCTTCAGCCCATCCAGAGCCGTGCCGGGCGCAAGCTCCATATATTCCAGCGACTTCGTCACCGCCTTGCGCTTTTCTACGCTGTCAAATGTCGAGGGATCGGGAACGCGTCCAGTGATCGAAACGGCATCTTCCGGGCTGGTGCCCCATGTTACCATGGGCGCGATATCCGCAGCGTCCAAGGAAACTTCGGCATCGAAGAAGGCATCGCTATCGCTGGCAAGCGTGCGCCAATGGCTAACCGCGCCGTCCCATTCCTGCTCCGATGGCGCGAAATGGCGGCCTCTGACATAGGCAAATGTCGTTTCATCCGCCGCAACCATGCCGAAGCGGGCCGCGGCCTCGATCGACATATTGCAAAGCGTCAGCCGTCCCTCGATGGAGAGGCCCCTCACCACCTGCCCGGTAAATTCGATGGCGTGGCCACCGGCACCGGCTGCGCCGATCTTCGCGATCAGCGCCAGCATAACATCCTTGGCGGTCACGCCCTGCCCCAGCACGCCATCAATAGTGACGCGCATGGTTTTGGGACGAGACTGCCACAGCGTCTGGGTGGCCAGAACATGGGCGTTTTCGGATTGGCCGATACCGAAGGCGATGGCGCCCAGCGCCCCTTGTGTCGAAGTATGGCTATCGGAACAGACGATGGTGAGACCCGGCAAAGTAATACCCTGCTCCGGTGCCATCACATGCACGATGCCCTGTTCCCGGCTCGATATGCCGAAATGGCGCACGCCGCCCCATTCCATATTCTCATCGAAAGTGTCGATCATGTGGGCGATGGCGGGGCTTGCCGCATCGCTCGACTTTCGGCCCAGTGTCGGCACGTAATGGTCGGCAACACCGAAGATTTGCTGCGGACGCCGAGGCTTCAGGCCACGCCGCTTGAGATCGGCAAAGGCATGGAAGCTGCCTTCGTGAATCATGTCGCGGTCGATGTAAAGCAAAGATGGGCCAGCAGGATGGCGCAATATCTCGTGCTCATCCCAAATCTTGCCCAACATTGTGCGCGGTGCGACTGCTTGCGCCATGAACCTTGTCTTTCTATTCTTCAAAAAGCGTTCGGTGAGCAGCCGTAGCCGCTCACCTCAACGGCAACGCATTCAGCCAGCGGCACGGAAAGCCGCGCAGATGTCACCTGCGGGTGCGTTCCACACACCCTCATGCGACAGAATGTAATCAAGGGCTTCGCGCAGATATTCGACGCGATACGGCATGCCGGACACCCAGCTGTGCAAAGGCAGGCTCATGACACGACCGCCATATTGCGCGCTTTCGCGGTAGAGAACGTCGAAGCGGTCCTTGACCTGCTGCATCCATTCGGCTTCCGACTGGAAATACTCGTCGGCCACAACGCGATCATCCGTCTCATAGGCCATGGGCATGGCGAGCAGCGAGCCGTTTTTCGTCTGCATCTCGTAGGGAAGATCGTCGTTTGCCCAATCAAGGCTATAGGCAACACCGTTGCGCGCCAGAAGATCAGGCGTATTGAAACCCTGCGCGCGACCCGGCGACAGCCAACCCTCGACCTTCTGTCCGCTCGCCTCGCGCAGCAGGCTCAATGCCTCGGCAATAATGGCATTCTCTTCGTCTTCGCCAAGGCCGGAATGATGGACCTTGCCCATATCCAGACCGTGCGCGATGATCTCATGCCCGCCCCGCACCACAGCGTCGATCAGCGCCGGATAACGCTTGGCAATCACGCCATTGATGGCAAAGCTGGCTTCCAGCTCCTTTTCCGCAAGCAGCTTGAGAATGCGAAAAATGCCGATGCGATTGCCGTAATCCCGGTTCGTGTAATAGCGAAAATCCGGGTAAGGCATGGACAACGCGCCCGGTGCCTTGAACGGCTTGGAGGGCATGTCGAGCGGAAAATGCTGCACATGGGTAATGATGGACAGCGCAATGCGCGCGTCATCCGGCCACGCAATCGGCTTGCGGGAGAACATGTCGCTCCACTCGTAGCGATCATGGTCCATGCCGTACCGACGGGCGGGATAGTTGAGATAGTCTTCAGGCATAGACATCAGCGCGCTCCCTTCCCGGATTTATGGGCGACCATGGCAGCACTCATAGCGTCATAGGCACCGGTGGCGTGATAGGCGGCTGCGATTTCGCGGCCTGTCGTCTGCCACACGCCGTCATGCCCTGCGATATATTCGATGGCTTCGGCAAAGGCGTCGATGCGATGCGGCTGACCAACAAGGTACGGATGCAGCGGAATGCACATGACCGTGCCGCTTTCATCGCCTTCCTTGTAAAGCTGATCGAACTGCCGCTTGATGATTTCGCCGTAGTGGCGCGGCGTGACCTTCTGGCTGTTGTAGACGATGACGTCGTTCATCTCGAGCGAGTACGGCATAGAAATCAGCTTGCCGGACTTCACCTTGACCGGCATCGGCTGGTCGTCATGGAACATGTCGCAGGTGTACTGGATGCCCGCTTCCGACAGAATATCCATCGTCCAGAAATTGTTGGACAATGCAGGCGAGAGCCACCCCGCCAGCTCCTGACCGGTGTGTTTACGCACCGTATCGAACGCATCGCGGATGATCGCGCGCTCCTGCTCGATATCGAGATTATAGACATAACGCGTGTTGTAGATGCCGTGGGAGAAGAACTCCCAGCCACGATCCGCGCAGGCCTTGATGATTTCAGGATGGTGATCGCACAGCGCGACATTAAGCGAAACAGAGCCGCGAAAACCGGCCCTATCCATCGCCGCCATCATCCGCTGCCAACCGGCACGGTTGCCGTAATCCCGGTGGGAATATTGCAGGACATCCGGGTTAGGCCGCGCCCAGGGTGTGCGGGTGGGATTGTTCGGCGGATTGTATTCGTAGAACTCGATGTTCGGTGCGATCCAGACGGCAATCTTCTTGTTGCCGGGCCAGACGATCTTTGGGCGGTTCGGCCAGGGCAGATAATCATAGAGCCCGAGGTCCGATTTCATTGCACTCGCCTCGCCAGCCATCTCAACGTACCTCCGGCTGATAGGCCTCGTACCAGGCGATAGCATCCGAGACTGGAATCACATCGCCATATTTGACGGAAATGTCATAGAGATTGGCGAAATGCGGGCTCTCATGCTTGTCGGCCACGCATTCTTCGGGAACGATGACCCGGTAGCCGCGAGAGATCGAATCCACCACGCAGGCGCGGATACAGCCGGATGTCGAGCCGCCGGTCAAAACAACCGTGTCGCACTGGTGCCAGACCATCAGCGACTGAAGATTGGTCTCATGGAAAGGCGATGCCATGCGCTTGTTGAGGATGATGTCCTTGACGTGATCGATCTTAAGGCGGGGATCGAACTCGGCCCGGCGCGAGCCGACCTTGATGTTTTGCAGGGAGTCAGGCGTGTCGGTGCGAGTGCCCCAGACGCCACAATCCTCGCCCGATTCCATGTAGGCAACATAGGTCCACGTCACCGGCAGGCCCTTGTCGCGGGCGAGACCGGACAGCGTATTGACGTATTCCAGCTGCCGGGGATCGGTCTCATATGCCGTCACGAACTCGCCGAGAGACGTGTAAGCACATTGCAAATCGATATTGATCAGCATCGGCTTGCGGCCGAACCCAAATCGTCTGCGCGTGGGGTTAGCTTTGGCCTGCTCGTACAATTGACGCGCGGTAAGCGATGAGTTTTCCATGACGGCCTCCTGTGTCTTGCGACCCTCCACACGGTCCGACAGGCGGGCCGCTTCCTCAGCAGAGGGGACGCTTTATTCTTTCTATTGTTATCACTTTATATCATTTGTAAAGCCACTTTTCGAAGCCATTTGATGTCTTTTTCAAAGACGCATTTTGTCTGTGCAGATGCCTTGCAGGCAACGGATTCTATGCTGATAAATTGGGCAGCCAGAGCTGCCAGCTGTCAGAAAATGTGATCTTCCAATCATCCTGCCCGCCGATCAGAGATGCGGAATGGCCCGAATCCATCAAAGGGATCTCGAGGGTTTTTCGATGAGTTGGATGTGTCTCGCACGATTGCGCACCGGGCTACTCTTTTTCAGAGTTAGGTGCGCTCAGCATCTGCTGCAGGACAGCGCGGTTCGATCTGGTTATTTTGCAGACCGGGTGCCGCCTCCGCTCTCATGGCGAGCGGGCACGCAACAGCACATCGGCGGGTGCGATGGGTTTGAGCGACAGGCGCGTCAACGCCACCACCATCATGCTGAATGGTGATGGCGTGTGATCTGGTCCTACAGATCAAGTTACCAAGCATTTGCGAGCATGTCGGAAAGCTCCATGCTCGATGACACGCCTTTTACTTCGCTTTTTCCAGATGGCCGCCAAAGGCGTGGCGCATCGCGGAGAGCACCTTGCCGGAAAACTCCGCCTCACCGCGTGAGGAAAATCGCTCGAAGAGGGCAGACGACAGCACAGGCGCGGGAACGCTTGTCTCGATGGCGGCCTGAAGGGTCCAGCGCCCTTCTCCAGAATCCGAAACACGCCCGTCATAGTACTCCAGATGCGGATCCTGCTTTAGCGCCTCCGCCGTAAGATCCAGAAGCCAGGAACTGATGACCGAGCCGTGTCGCCACACTTCGGTCACGGCTGGAAGATCGATATCGAACTGATAATATTGCGGGTGGGCAAGCGGGGCGGTTTCCGCATCGGCTTCGCGGGCGCGGGTTCCCGCATTTGCCGCCTTGAGGATATTCAATCCTTCGGCATAGGCAGCCATTACGCCGTATTCGATGCCATTATGAACCATCTTGACGAAGTGGCCCGCACCGGAGGGGCCGCAATGCAGATAGCCCATGGGCGCAGTCCCGGTTGTCGGATCAGCGGCAATGCCCTGCCCAGCACCGGGTGCGAGAGAGGCAAAAATCGGATTGAGACGTTCGACCGCAGCCTTCGGTCCGCCGATCATCAGCGAATAACCGCGTTCCAGCCCCCAAACACCGCCCGATGTGCCGGTGTCGATGAGATCGATGCCACGCCCGGCGAACTCTGCCGCAAGATCGATTGCATCGCGATAGTTGGAGTTGCCGCCATCGATGATGGCATCGCCCTTTTCGAGTTTGGCAGCAAAGTCGCGGGCGATCTTGGGCGTGATCGCGGCGGGCAGCATAAGCCAGACGGCGCGCGGTGGTGAAAGCTTTGCCACAAGGTCTTCCGGCGAAGTCGCGCCGGTGGCGCCTTCCTTCACAAGTGCTGCGACATTGTCTGGATTGACGTCAAACACGACGCAGTCGTGGCCGTATTTAAGAAGACGACGCACCATATTGGCGCCCATTCGTCCGAGTCCGACCATTGCAATCTGCATTTTTACACTCCGTTTTCATTCGACCGTTTCAGTCGCGTTATTCGCCGAGGCAAGCGGCAAAACTCTGGTTTGTTCAATGGCCCGCCCCCGGCCAGAGGAAGGCAAAGTCGATAGTAACACCGTCTGGCATTTCTTGAACTGCCGGATCGGCGTCGTGTGTGAGGCAACGCCGTGTTTTCGCACCCGTGTTCGGTGCTGATCCGTCACGGGGACTTTTAGCTGGAACGAAGATAGTTCTGTCTGGAGAATAAATGTTCTGCCCATATTCAATGGCGGAAACCCTGATATTGAACGAATGAACGCTCCGCGTTGCGAAAGAAGCGAACATCCCACCGACGGTTCGACATTCCTGCCGAATGTGGCTTCAACATCCAAGCTAGGCTCCGGGATCCCACCGGACAACTTAAGTTTTTGTAATTTTGCGAAACTACGCGCCTGTGGTGCGGTGGCGAAGCCAAAAGTCCCGATCGCGTCCTGGTACTCTTGTGTCGGCAACTATTGACGAACAGGGCGAACTAGGCGTTTAACGGAATCCCACCCTTCAAGGCTTCGCTCACATGGAAACAAGCGAATGCCTTCTGCATCCGCCTGATGAGACGCCCTTACAACGGCAACCGAATTGGGCTCTATTTTTTCGGAGCGACTATGACCCTGTCTGATACTCAGCTTCTTCTGACTGCGTTTGGTGGTGTCGTTTTTCTGGTGGTTTTGATCGTCTCTCGCATCAGGCTGCACCCTTTACTCGCACTGATCATCACATCGATTGCCGTTGGTCTCCTGACCGGCATGCCGACAGACAAGCTGATCAAGTCGATCGAAAGCGGCGCGGGCAATACCTTGGGCGCTGTCGGTCTGGTCGTGGCTCTCGGTGCCATGCTGGGGAAAATCCTTGCTGATTCCGGCGTGACTGAAAGTATTTCTGACATCATCATCCGTAAAACACCGACGCGGCTGCTGCCCTGGGCGATGGCGGGTGCTGCCTTCATCATCGGCATTCCAATGTTTTTCGAGGTCGGGCTCGTCGTGCTGCTGCCGCTGATCTTCAGTGTTGCGCGCAAGCTCGAGGCTACATCGGCGGTTCGCGGCTCGGCCTATGTCTATGTCGGGGTCCCGGTCATCGCCGCACTTGCGGCTATGCACGGCATGGTACCGCCGCATCCCGGTCCTCTCACCGCAATCGCATCGCTAAACACGAACATCGGTGCGACGATGCTGTATGGCTTCATAGCAGCCATTCCGGCGATTGTGCTTGGCGGCCCGATTTACGGCGCCTTCATCGCCCCAAGGCTCACGGTGAAACCGGAACAAGCTCTGATCAATCAATATTCCCAGGCGACTGCGGAAGGCGACCCCGTCAAATCCCCTCCCGGCTTGGGCATAAGCCTCCTGACTGCATTGCTGCCGGCGTTGTTGATGCTCGCAAATGCTGTCGCCGAAGTGGTCTTCGCGAAGGAGTCGGCAATCGTCCGGATTACGGGCTTTCTAGGAGATCCTGTGATCGCAATGCTGATCGGGGTCTTGTTTGCTGCGTGGGTGCTGGTCTTTGCGCGTGGCGGCGTCTCCGAGGAGCTGCGCAACTCTATGTCCGCCAGCGTCAAGCCAATTGCCAATGTGTTGCTGATCATCGCCGGAGGCGCCGCCTTCCAGCATGTGCTGACAGATGCAAAAGTCGGTGATGCGATCGTCCACCTCAGCCAGCAGTTTGCGCTTTCTCCGCTGATCCTCGGCTGGATTATTTCGATGCTTCTATCCGTCTCCACCGGCTCTGCCACGGTCGGCATCGTTGGGGCATCCGGTCTGCTTGCACCTCTTGCGGGAGGCGAAGCTCTGAACGTGCCTCTGCTCGCCTTGTCGATCGGCTGCGGCTCGCTCTTCTTCAACTACGCCAACCACGCCGGATTCTGGCTGGTGAAGGAAACATTCGGAATGTCGATGGGCGAGGCAACCGCAACGATTTCCGTCGTCCAGTCGATCGTTTCGGTGGTTGGCCTGATCATGGTGCTGCTGATGAACCTCCTACCGCCATTGCTTTAAAAGGGGGCAGAAGCATTTTTTCGATGACTTCGTTCTGAATGACCCGTTTCATCCCTTTGCCGGGCAGACATTATAAACCCGGCGCTGTTTGCGTCTGCCATGTCGGAAAAGCGACTGGTGCAAATATGCAGGATTGGTAATGTCGGGCGAGTTTGATTTTTTATAGGATGTTAGATGCCCGTTGAAACGCCCACAATCGAAACGCTGAAGGCGGAAGAGCAGTCACTTCTGATCCCGACTTTTCATTATGATTTTGCATGGACCCTCGGCAGTCTTTTGCGGCAGAGGGCCTCAGAACAAAACCATCCGGTCGCGATCGAGGTGCGGCATGGAAACGATGTCGTGTTTGCCACGCTGCTGCCCGGAGCGACAATCGATAACTTCGGATGGACCAAACGCAAATGCGCCGTGGTCCATCGTTTTCATCGCAGCTCGCTGAGGGTCAGGCTTGAGTCGGAAGCGAAAGGCTATGACTTCAATACCAAGTTCGGGCTGCCAGTCACCGAATACGTCGCCAGCGGCGGTGGTTTTCCACTGGTGTTGAGTGGAGGCACTCTTGTCGGTTCAGTTGCGGTAAGTGGACTTCCAGACGTGCAGGATCACGCAATGATCACCGAATGCCTCAAGGAACTGCTGGGCGTTTGAAGAAACTGAGGCTTGCATTTCCACCCGAGTGACGGAGTGGCCCCAGTGTTGCGATAAGGGGGCGACGACCATCGCGGTCGGCACCTTCTCTAAACCTTAGCACCGGGGCTGTGACCGTGTTTCGCGGCTTTCTTCATGGCGTGACCACACCCACTTGCTAAGCAACTTTCGCGTGCTTAAAAGACCTTCAGCTTAATAGTTGGAGAGGACAACTTCGTGGAACAGGGACAATCCCAGACCGGCAAGCGGGGATCCAAGGCGCTTTGGATTTCTGTGGCGCTTATCGCAATTGTCGCCGCCGGTGGCGTCGGGGCCAAGATTTTTTACGAAAACAAGGTCAACGAACTGATTGCACGCAGCGGCGCAACGGCTGGCTCTGTCGATGTCGACTTTCTCTTGAAGGTTCATGTGCGGGACCTGAGCCTGCCGCTTGAGGATGGCAAGACCATTCAAATCGCAGCGATTGATGGTCGCCCGAGATTTCCGTTTCTGGATGGCGTTCTGGAGATGAAGGACGTCAACATCGAAGTGCCCACCGGGAAAGTCTCGATGGCGCATGCGCGCGTCGAGAATGTGGCGGTCGAGCGTGAGCAGGACGTTGTGGGCCAGGGAGATGCACGTGCTCTTTCAAAGCGGATCGAGCGGTTTGCGGCAAAAAGCATTTCCACGCCCGAGATGACGTTTACTCAATCCTTCCCCACCGTCCAGCAGACAATCGTTTACAAGAACGCGACTCTTGCCGATATTGCTGAAGGCCGTATTGCTCGTTACTCGGTCGAAAGTGCCACTTATGACATCCAGATGGATTTGCCGGATGCAACCGGCGAATTAAAAAAGAAGCATGTGACCGGATCGAACGGGGTCATAAGCGGTCAGGATATCGACCTCGCCTACCTCGCCAGAATTTACACGGAAAAAGCGGGCCCCGAAGACAAGGAACCCAAACCCGTTTACGGTCCGCTCTCCGTCAAGAACATTGCGTTCTCGGAAGGCGACGGACGTTTTGGATACGACGAAGTCCGCAGCGACGGCTTTAGCATTCGCATGCCGACGACGCCGCTGGCTGAGACCATGGCAGCGCTGACGGCGAACAAAAATCCCGAAGAGCTTCCACCAGCCGAGCAGAAGGCACTTTTCAGCAAGGTCCTGTCTCTTATCGACATGATCGGCAAGAGCGACATCCAGTTGCTGGGCTTCAAGGCGGACGTCCCCAATAAGGAAGAGCCGTCGACGGGAAAACGGGTCAAGGCCGAAATCGCCCGCATGGACATGCAGATGGACGGTCGAAAAATCGACTTCGCCATGAATGGCATGAAGATCGGAAGCGGCGACGACACAATCGGGGTGGACGAGGTCAGCCTGAAAGGGTTCGACTGGGGTTCGACTGTTGAAGGTCTCTCCGAAATCGTCGGGCGTGATGAGGCCGAACTTGCAAACTTTCAGTTCAGCCGCCTCATGCCTGAGTTTGGGAAAATCCGTCTAGGCGGCGTCAACATCGATGCCACCGCGCCGGAACAGCCAGACGGAGACACAACCGCGACGCCCCAACGCGTCAAGTTCTCGCTTCGCAACTTCGAGATGGGACTGACAAAGCCCATTAACGGCATACCGACCGATGTCGACATTAGACAGGATGATCTTTCTCTGCCAGTCCCCGCGGATTCCTCGGACGAGGTGTTCATCCTGGCACGCCAGTTGGGAATGGAGGCGCTTACCTTTTCCTATGGATTTTCCGCAGGATGGGATCAACCAAACGACAGCCTGAATATCCGGGACATCTCTCTGAGCAGCAAGGATTTCGGGAGCATCAATCTCATCGGCCATATCAGCGGCTTTACGCAGGAGTTCTTCTCCCTCGATATCAACCGCACTCAGGCAGCGCTTTTGGGGCTCGCGGGTCGTGAAATCAAACTCACGGTGAAAGACGAAGGCATGATGGCGAAGGCGATCAAGCTCTATGCTCTGCAGAACGATATGACCGAAGATCAGGTTCGCGGCGCGCTGACCTTAGGTGCCAACGTCGTCTTGATGCAGATCGCGGGCGAGCAACCGAAGCTTCAAAATGCCACGGAAGCATTGCTTCGCTTTATCAACGATCCCGGCACATTGACCGTGACCGCCAAGGCGACCGGTCCGAACGGCCTCGGCCTGCTTGATTTCGTTGCCGCATCTCAAAACCCGATGCTCTTGCTCGACAGGGTCGATATTCAGGCAACGGCTGAATAAGAGGTAACAGCGCGAGAGATCGTGAAGAATTCGGACAAGGGGGCCCTCCCCCTTGTCCTTCGTATTTTACGGCTCAATCCGCATCGACGTGAACCTGTTCACCCGTTTGCGGGTGAAACGAGACTTCGACTTCGCGTCCATCCTTGTTGAGAGCCTCGACTTCATAGCATCCGTCATCGATATCGATCTCACGCACTTCGATATCGAGGGCTGCGATTTTTGTTCGCAGGTCTGCTTCGCTCATCCAGTCTGCGATCGGGACATTTCCACAGCGACGGTCGTCATCTGCGTGAGCCGTGACTGCAAAAGCGGTGATTACGATAGCTGTTGCGACGAGAATTTTCATGGGATGTTCCTCTGTTTGGGCTTCACTGTGTTCGTCCAGGCGTCTTGCTCGTGGAGTGATCGCACAGTACCAATGTCCCGCTGAGGAATGGCTGACGCGCCGTGTCAGCGAAATTTCAGCTAAAGCCTGATATAGACTGAGAATGAATAGTTTCGTTTCCACATCTGCATCTCTGATGGTTGTCTTTGCCCTTGCCTGCCCTGCACATGCGGATGATAGCGGGCTGGACAGGTTGCGCGATGCTGTCGCGCGCGGCGAGGTTCTTCCGCTTTCCGAACTTCAAACCCATGTGCATCAGGTGGCCCCCGGTGAGATCATCAAGGTCGAGCTGGAAGAGGATGACGGCAAGTTCATCTATGAGTTCAAGGTGCTCCAGGCCAATGGCCGTCTGGTCGAAATCGAAATGGACGCGCGGGACGCCCGTGTCCTTGACGTAGACAATGAAGACGATTGAGGCCAATGCGTATTCTGCTTGTCGAGGACGACCCACTGATCACCCGAGACGTTACCCGTCACCTTGCGTCCAATGGATACGTGGTTGAGCATGAGAAGGACGGAGAGGCAGGCTGGTTTCGCGGCGACAGCGAAGACTTCGCTGCGGCCGTTCTCGATCTTGGCCTGCCAGAACTTGATGGACTGTCCGTGCTCAAGCGCTGGCGCCAAAGCGAGCGGGAATTGCCGGTTCTCATTCTGACCGCGCGCGGCAGCTGGCAGGAACGTGTCGAGGGGATCGATGCCGGTGCTGATGACTACCTTGCGAAACCCTTCCAGATGCCGGAACTGCTGGCCCGCCTTCGTGCGATCATCCGGCGGTCTCAGGGAACGGCATCGCCCGTCCTTCGGGCAGGCGGGCTCAGTATCGATCCACGGACAAAAGTCGCATCCTTACACGACATACCGGTCGACCTGACACCGCTGGAATATCGCTGCCTGACCTATCTCATGGCGCATGGGGACCGCCACGTGTCTCAGATGGAGTTGACCGAACAGCTCTACGCACAGGATTTCGAGCGCGAGAGCAATTCGGTCGAAGTGCTGATCGGACGCTTGCGCAAGAAGTTCGGCAAGACCGTGATTTCAACGCGGCGAGGCTACGGTTACCGGATCGGAGAGGCATGAAAAAGCTGCACCGGAAGCGCCCTTTGTCCATTCGCAGCCGCTTCCTGATTGTTTCGCTCATCACCGTGCCATGTGCGCTGACCTTGGCCGGTGTCTTCATGGTCTCGGTTTTCTCAACAAATGTCGAGCGCAGGCTCGATGCGGAATTGACCGGCCATATCAATAACATCGCGGCGACATTGCGGGTATCGCCGCAAGGAGAACTGCAACGTCCAAACGGCTTCATCGACAAGCGATTTACCGACGCCTATAGCGGGCTTTATTGGCAGATCGGCGACAGCACCTCGAACAGCAGACTACGCTCGCAGTCGCTCTGGGATTTTACGCTCGATGTACCCGGCGATCTCGCCCCGGATGGCGTGGTTCACCGCTTTGCCGTAGCAGGTCCAGAGGGAACGACACTGACAGCGCAGATGCGTCAGATCATGGTGCCAACCGCAACCGGTCTGAAGACCCTCGATGTCATCGTCGCAGCAGACACCAAACCGCTGGAGGATGCCGGATACCAGTTTGCGGCAGATCTCGCCCCCTATCTCGCAGGGCTTGCGATCTTTCTCATTGCCGCATCTTTCGTTCAGGTCTTCTTCGGGCTGCGACCGATCTCGACGCTGACATCCGCGCTCGACACCATCAGGAAGCGACGGGCGGAGAGATTGGACAACGTGCTGCCCATCGAATTTCGGCCGGTCGAACAGGCGATCAATCGTCTGCTGGACGCGCAGTCCCACTCTCTCGAAAAGGCTCGCCAGAGGGCTGGCGATCTGGCCCATGGGTTGAAGACGCCGCTGACGATCCTGGGCAATGATGCACTGACCCTGAGAGAAAAGGGTGAGACCGAGATGGCAGACGAGATTGAGCAGCTGCTGGCCTACATGAAAGGCCATGTCGATGCCGAACTGGCGCGCAGCCGGATCGTAACGAATGCGGGCATGCGTCAGTCCGATGCCAATCTTCGCGAGATCACCGATCAGATCATTCGTACTCTTCAAAGAACGCCCAAGGGAGAAAGTTTGACGTGGCATGTCGATATACCCCCTTCGGTGGTACTGCCGCTCGATCCCCACGACCTGCGGGAACTGGTTGGAAATGTGATCGAGAATGCGGTCAAATGGGCTAGTTCGGAGATCGTCATTGCCTACGCCCAAAACGGCCTGACCGTCAGCGATGACGGACCCGGCGTCGATCTCGACAAGATAAGCTCCATGACCGAGCGGGGTGTGCGGCTGGATGCAAAGGTGCCGGGAACCGGCTTTGGCCTGTCCATCGTCAGGGAAATTTGCGACGTCTATGGGCTTGCTCTGTCCATCGACAACCGCAGAACGTCAGGACTGCAGGTTCGCATCGGGTTCGGTACGTAGAGCGTTTCCTTGTTAAATGGAAACGTTCTGCCGGAGCAGATTTTCGTCAGGACAAAGGCGATTGGCGAAGGGCATACCCCACGGTTGGCCGTATGCTAAGGCTACGGCACGCGCCGTCCAGACAATCAGTCGATCCCGTTTGAACCAACAGAACTGTTTCCATTTAACAAGGAAACGCTCTAAGTGCCGGAAGGGCAAGGTTGTGCCCTGCCCTTCCGTATCATGAGCGCGCTCAGGCAACCTCTGCGTAGAAGCGCTTGAACTGGGGCGCGACGCTTGAATGACGTTCCGATCCGCCGACCGTCACTTCGATCTTTCTTCCGCTGCGCTTTTCTCTTTTCAGCCATTCGCTGATGGTTTCAGCGCAGGTGTGATCAAGATACTGAAGGTCCTGAGCCTTGAGTTCCACCTTGTGACCCGGCGGAACACTCTCGAAGGCCGAGAGGATCGACGGCACGTTCGTGCATGTCGCAGCACCTGCCAGATTGAGCACCACCGCATCTTCGCTTTCCTGACGCTCGATGCGAAAACGGCGGCGCAGATGCGGAATGATCTGCAGCAGCGACAGGGCAAGCCCCACGGTGACGCCCACCAGCAGATCCTGCACCACCACCATGGTGACCGTTACAGTCCAGATTGCAACCGGCATCCAGCCGTAGTGGCCGAACAGCGTCCGCACATGCTGCAGGCTGACGAGACGCCAACCGGTGACGAGCAGAACGGCCGCAAGCGCCGTCAAGGGAACGATTGCCAGCACTTGCGGCGCCAACGCTATCAGGCACAGGATCCATGTGCCGTGCATGATCGTCGAAAGCCGTGTCTTGGCACCCGCCTGCACGTTTGCAGAAGAGCGCACGATGACGCCGGTGATTGGCAGACCGCCAAGCATGCCGCACAGACCGTTACCGATGCCTTGAGCGAACAGTTCCTTGTTGAAGCGCGCCGGTCGCCCGTCATGCATCCGATCCACCGCTGCGGCAGACAGAAGCGTTTCCGCACTGGCAACAACCGCAATCACGATCGCGGCAATCAGAAGGCCGGGCTCCTGCAATCGTGCAAACTCTTCCACGCCGGGTATCGTTACCGCATCGAAGAGAGACGCCGGAAGCTCGACACGACGGATCGACAAATCAAGCATTGCGGCAAGAAGAGTGGCGACAAATACCCCGATCAATGCGCCGGGAACAAGCTTCATGGACTGCGGGCGCAGTTTTTCCCATCCGAGCATGAATGCAAGCGTCACCAGTCCTATCAGCAATGCGCTGAGATGGCTGGTCATGCCGTCCCGCCAGAGATGTCCGACCGTCTCATCAATCGCCACCACGTTTTCTATCGCACCCGCCGCTGGCTTCGCATCCATGAGCACATGGATTTGACCCAGGATGATCAGGATGCCGATACCCGCCAGCATGCCGTGGACGACGGCAGGCGAAATGGCGCGAAACCACGACCCGATCCGCAGGAAACCTGCCAGGATTTGTAGAATACCGGCCAGCATCAGCACGGGCCCCAGCGCGGCAATGCCGTATTGGTCCACAAAGCCGAATACAATGACGGCAAGTCCGGCAGCGGGGCCGGACACCTGGAGGGGAGACCCGGCAAGGGTGCCAACCACGATGCCACCGATGATGCCGGATATCAGACCCATGGCAACAGGCACGCCGGACGCTATCGCAATGCCAAGGCACAGGGGAACTGCGACGAGGAAGACAACGATCGATGCTGCAAAATCCGCAATCGTCGTTGCAAACGGTTTGGTGAGCGGGCGACCTTCGTCGCCCTCAGTCCACGCTTTGTTGCTCATTGCCGTCACCCCGCCATTGCAAGGTTTGCGGGTTCGGGAACGACATGAGGCTCCGCACGACCACTGACGGCAACGGGAATTGGCTCGCTATCGGCGACATCCCGGAAGCGCGAGCTCTGACCGTCATAGGCCAGCACGCTGCCGCAATCGATGTCGAAAAACCAGCCATGCAGTGTCATTTCGTTGCGCGCGAGGCTTGCGGCGACCGATGGGTGCGTCTGAAGGTGCGCAACCTGAATGACGACATTTTCCATGGCAACCGCACGCACACGCTGCTCCTCATCGATATCAGGAGGATAGGCCTGGCAGACGATGGAGTGTGCGGCGTGTCCGTGACGAAGCCAGGCCCCAACATTGGGCATGCTGCCAAGGCGCTCCGGGTGGCAGAGACCTTTCATCGCGCCGCAATCGGAATGTCCGCAAACGATGATGTCGCGAACGTTCAACGCAACGACCGCATATTCGATCGCCGAGGAAACCCCGCCATTGGCGGTCTGGAACGGTGGCACGATGTTTCCGGCATTGCGGCAAACGAACAGATCGCCCGCATTGGCCTGAGTGATCGTTTCCGGCATGACCCGGCTGTCGGCGCAGGAAATGATCAGCGCCTGCGGTTGCTGACCCTCTTTGGCCAGACGGCGGTAGAGCGATGCCTCATGCGGAAAAACGTCATCCCGAAAACTGCTGAGACCTTTAAGCAAATCGTCCATGCTTGTATCCTTCCTCTGTTCAGACGAGGCCCTGTGACGGCCCGCGCCTCAGTGAAGCGACTATTCGCACTGCACAAATTACGGAGGCTAAAATGACAAGTAGCTGACGAGGAGTGGGTGGGAAATTCTCTACAGTCAGACGATAATCAACAACATCAATAACGTTATTATCTAATATTCATTCTTTCCTAGGCGATTAGACGGGCAATTTCGACTCTTTCGGAAACAGCCCTCCTAAATCTTACCCCCAACCATTTGCAGGCCGCGTGTTTGTGCAATGCACATGCGCAGAATGACGAGACGGGAGTTTCGCTTAGGAGATTTCGTTAGAGGCGAGCAATGGTTTCTTCGTCAGCTTCGCCACCATAGAAGCGCTGGATGGTTTTTTCGAAGATCGACCCGGGCCCGCCAACTGCAGAAAATAGTGTCATACAGGACCGGAATTTCATGTCGTCCGGAGAACCGAGAATAGCATGAGCACTCCTGTCCGAGTGGCTCAGCATCGCTTCGGTGCACTCCAGCAGTCGGGAGCCAAGCAAGTCGTTATCAAGATAGGCTGCCGCTTCCGCCTGACCGGAAATGGCATAGAAACGGGCAGTTTCGGAGCGGCCAAGTCCGGCGATCTGCGGAAATATGAACCACATCCAATGCGACCGCTTCTTGCCGGCACGTAGTTCTGCAAGCGCAATCTCATAGAGAGCCTCCTGCGCAGCAATGAAGCGATCAAGATCGAACTGCATGCCTTCTCCTTTAATTTCTATGGGGCGTGTTTTCACCGCCGGAATTCTGTCACCGTCAGAAGCCTAACTGTTCCAGTCTCGTTTGGTTCTGGAAATGATCTTGCACATGTTGACCAGCAGGAGGCCAAGAACCATCTATGCCTTAATGGCAAAGATCAAAGCGACCCTCGTCCCGACATTGAACCAAACATGGACACTGTCTCCGGTGGCGACCATGGGTTCTGCCGTGCGGGCCAAAGGTATTTTGATGGAACTCCGCGCAAAGCTACCTTGGCCCATTCGCAAACAGCTAGATATCGGAGGCATGACGCTTATTCTTACTCTTCCAGAGGAAGACGAGGAGGAGTTCGAAGCTGGCTGCGCCACCGTGACAAACGCTCTGAAAACCATGGAAAGCCTGCCGATTCTGCCGAGGGAAATCGAAGATATACTGACGATTTCCACGACGGAACGACGGCGGTGGCTGGATGACGGGCGTCTGCCGAGTGGCGGCATCAGAACCGTGAGATTGCGCGGGCGCGCCAAACGGATCACCTTCCACGTCTTCGACCCCCGCATCGTCGAGGACATCCTCAACAGCGGCATCGTCGATGAGTGGCGAGAGCACGATCTTGTCACCAAAGCCGAGAACAGGCGTCGCGCTGCGCATCAGGCAAAGCTGACGCGCTCGCTAAAAAAGGCTGGGTCAAACCGAGCGTCGAACCGATCATCATCCGAGCTGTCGGGATGGGCAGACTTCGACAAGGACGGGCTTCTGCGGTGAAGGCCGCTAGACTGCTGCTGCGCCTGATAACGGCCGTTGATGCACGACGATGCGGGCATGGTATGGCACGCGGGTATAGAGATCGATAACGTCCTGATTGACCAGCCGCACGCAGCCGGAAGACGTCGCCTTTCCGATCGACTGCCATTCGGGTGAGCCATGCAGACGATAAAGCGTGTCCTTTCCATTCTGGAAAATGTAAAGGGCGCGAGCACCCAGCGGGTTCTTGATGCCCGGATCCATCCCGCCATTTTCCACCGAGTAACGCGCAAGACCAGGAGAACGCGCAATCATCTCGTCCGGCACTTTCCAGCGCGGCCACGCCTGCCGCCAGTGCACGACACCCTCTCCTTCCCAGGCAAATCCATCCCGGCCAATGCCGACGCCATAACGCATGGCAGTCCCACCGGGCTCTACGACATAGAGAAAGCGGTTTCCGGTATCAACGACAACGGTGCCGGGTTTTTCTCCGGTCGGATCGTTCACGCGCTGACGATAATATTTAGGGTCAATCTGCTGATAGGGAATTGCCGGAATGGAATGACCGCCATCCTCCAGCGCTGCGTATCGCAACTTCAGTTCCGCGTCATCGGGCGGCAGTATGGGCCGACGTGCGACCTGCGGCAAGGGTGCAGGCGTGGTCGCGGTCTGGCAGCCTGCCAGTGCCGCTGCTGCCGAAATCGTGCCAAAGACGAAGCTGCGTCGGGTCAGACGCTCTATACGAGTCATGATGAGAATCCAGATATGAGGTGCCTCGTCATTGCCTAAACCGGCGCCTGTAGCAAGACAGGTCTGGATCACATCCTTGGGATAGGCAGCGATACGGGCTGGTCTCGGCCTCACAATGTCGGAGGTAAACGCTGCGACCTCAAGAGTATCGATATCATCGGCATAACGCACAACGAAACGGCGGCAGCGACGAAGAAGGCGACGTGATAGCCGAAGCGCTCCGCTATCGCACCCGCACCAATGCCTCCAACCATACTGACGATGCCATCCATGCATTGAAACAATGTGAAATCGATCCCCGCTTGCCGTGGATCGGACCAGCCCATGAAGCAGGCATAGAGAGCGACGAAACCGATGGACATGACACAGGATGAACTGATCACCGCAACCGTCATGACGATCCACTGCGCGATCTCCCGATGAAGACTGAAGGCCGCAAAGACACAAAGAAGAAGAATTTGGGCGATGATCGACACGACAAGAACGCGCGAAGAGCCATAGACGCGAACCAGAAGCCCACCTAAAAGTGCGCCGCCAAAACCCACCACCATGCTACCTGCACCGTTAAACGTTCCCAGTGTCGCCAGATCGAAGCCGTAGTCGACAAGAAACGGGCCAAGCATCGCCAACCCCCATTTTTGAGCGGCGACGTAAAGCGCTGCGACAAGTAATCCTTTTCGCACATGCGGACGTTTGAGTGCATTGATGAGAGATGGTGCGCCGTCACGGGTCTCGACCCTTGTCCTGGCAGCCGGGCCGAAAACGAAAGGCAGCGCCAGCAGCAGCAAAAGACCTGCCATGACCAATGTAGCGTCTTTCCAGCCGTAATGATCGACAAGGACCAGAAACAGACCCGCCCCGATTGCGGAGCCGAGATAGGAACCTCCGACCTGTGCAGCGTTTCCCCATCCGTGATGCGCAATCGCAAGCATCTCGACCGCATAGCCATCGCAGGCGATATCGACAGTTGCCGTAATCACGGCAACGACGAAGAGAATGCCGATGGCCAGGCTGACCGGAGACGGGCCGGTGAATGCGAGGATGACAAGACCAATTGCACATAGGGCAATGCCCACACCCACGATGATGCGGGATCTATTCCTGCCCACCCGAGGTAACCGGTAACGCTCGACATAGGGCGACCAGAGAAATTTAAGAGCCCATGGCAAAACGACCAGATACAGCAGCCCGATCTGGTCAAGCGGAAGACCTGCGGCTCTTAAAACCGCAGGGAGGCCTAAAAACGTCAATCCGCCGATGACACTCTGGCCGATATAAAGTCCGCCAACCGCAGCGAAAACGGCGGCAGGCGACGGCCTTTCATGTGTAGAGGTGTTCTGCAGCATCAGAAGCGATACTTGACGCTGGCAACGACTTTCCGACCTTCATCGTAATAGCAGAACCCGGCAGTACAAACCTGATTGACCTCATTGAGCAGGTTCGTCGCATTGACCTGCAGCTTGACGCCTTCCATGGCACCGTTGAGTTGACCGAGGTCATATCGAACGGCTGCATCAACGAAGGTGCGCGCACTGTTGTTCAAAACCGGGGTATGAAGGTCGTCACCAAAGCTCGAGCCGACGTAACGAATACCGGCACCGATGCCGAGCCCTTCCAACGCCCCCTCCTGAATGTCGTAGTCTGCCCAAAGCGAGAACGAATGATAGGGTGCTGAGTTGAACTGATTGCCAACGGTTTGAGCCGTCAGCTTTTTGATTTCGGCGTCGTTGTAGGAATAGCCGCCGGTAAAGCTCAAGCCATTGTCCAGAGACGCCGTCACTTCCAGTTCGACGCCACGGGAGTGCAAATCGAGTTGCCGCAGCACGTTCCTGTTGACCGATGTGTCGAACGTGTAGACGCTTGCATTCTCCAGATCGATATCGAAGTAAGCAGCCGAAACGAGGAGGTTTTTGTCGGGCACCTCATATTTCACCCCGATTTCGTATTGCTCTCCAAGCGTTGGCTGGGCCTGAGCCGTTGCCCCGAAGGGCACGCCTGGATTGGCGAGGTAAGAGGTTCCATAGCTGACATAGGGCATGATGTTCCAGGGCGTCACGTAACCGATCGACGCGCGCCATGTCGTTTCGCTATCGTTTCGAGCGTAATGGACACCATCCTTCGAAAATTCACTGTCATGCCAATCGTGCCGCAAACCGAGGCCGATGCGCCATGCATCTACCTCGATCTGGTCCTGAATGTAGACGCCGATCGCGTTTTGTTTCTGGCGTTCAAAGGTAGTTGCGACAGGCACATAGGTGGACGTGTCCGTGAACTGAGTTGCGCCGCTGCCTTGTCGGGAGGTGTACTCCATGAAGCTGTAGTCCACGCCGGCGATAAGCTTGTGCTGCGCCTTTCCAGTCTGAAATTCGCCTTCCAGATAGGTATCCGTGGACACGCCCTTGTTGTCTTCGTAGACGACGCCGGGCCAACGATCAAAAACATATTCTTGGTCAGACGAGAGTTCGGAGTAACGCAGCTTGTGATGCAACGTCAGCGCGTCATTGAGCTCATGTTCGAGTTCATAACCAATGCGCCACTGCTTTTGCCGAAAATCGTTGAAACGGGCATCGCCGCCATAGACAGGAGTCGCCCCCAATGAAACGCCGTCGGGGCCATAGTTGTTGATGTAGCCCCAGGTCCCACCAGTCGTAGAATCCATATACTCGCCGAGAACAGTGAAGGTGGTCCCCTCATCCGGCTTCCACGTCACGGCAGGCGCGATCATGACACGGTCGTCCTTGACAGCTTTCACTTCGTTTCGAGCGTCGCGTGCAACTCCTGTCAGTCGGTACAGGACGGAACCATCATCCGTAACGGGCCCCGAAATATCGAATGCGGCTTGAGCGCGCCCATAGGAACCATATTGCAGCTCGACTTCCCGAAACGGCTCTTCGGTCGGGCGTTTGGAGATAATGTCGACCAGACCGCCGGCGCTGCTTGCACCATAAATCGATGCGGCCGGACCGCGCAAAACAGTCAGGGCTTCCACACCGTAGGTTTCGAGACGGAACAGGCCGTTCGGGCTGTTTATCTGGCGCAATCCATCACGGAATACGCCTGTATATTGGAGGTCGATGCCTCTGACGCGAAAGGAATCATATCTCGGCTCGCCGCCAAATTGCCCACCACGGGCACCCGGCGTGTAACTTATCGCTTCCGTTACATTCTGCGGCTGCCTGTCATCCAGTTGCTTGCGGCTGACCACAGACACGGACTGCGCCGTTTCTGCGACAGGCGTATCCGTCTTGGTTGCCGTGCGGCCGGATTTGGGGACATAGCCATTCGTCTGCACTATGCCTTCCACCCCGTCCTGCCCATTGCCGTCAACGACAATCGTTTCGAGGACTGTAGAACCACCAGCACCGACTGCGGCCTGATTGCCAGCAACCGAAGGATCGAAAATACGGACGGTGTTTGAACCGGTGACCGTGAAACTCAAACCCGATCCCGCAAGCAGTTGAGTCACCGCTGCCGAAACGGAAAGGGGGCCTTTGACGCCCGGTGTCGTTTTACCTCTGGTAATCGCCGAGGGATAAAGCATGCGGAGATTGGCTTGACGACCGAGGGCCAGAATGGCGTTTTCCAACGGCCCGGCAGGTACGGACAGGGTGTTTGCGACAGGCGCGGGAGAGGCACTTTGCGCTACGGCATCATTTGGACCCGACAGGCTCGCGACCGACAGCCCAAGTATTGCAGTCGTCAGCGAAAGTCGCCTGTTTAGCCTTTTCGCAAAAGTCATCCTATTCCCTTCCACACCTGATCAGCAGTTCATCGCGCAACGGCGCAATGCTTTCTGTTGACCTAGAGTGAAAAGGGCGCTTGCCTCCTGACGTCGTCAGGCGAAAAATTATCGGGACCGAACAATCACCATCATGCCGGACAGTCTCGTCACGGCAACAGGAAGATCGGCTTCCAGAATACGAAGGGCCTGATCGGTGTCGTTCAGATCGAAGATGCCGGAAACGTTCAGTCGAGCGGCATTCTCATCAAGGACAACAATTTTGCCATGGCGATATTGCGCCAGAGTTTTCAGAACCTCGCGCAGTGGCTGCCCCGAAAAGACAAGTTTTCCATCCCGCCAAGCCGTGTTGCTGGCAACGTCTTGCCTGGAGCGCACCAGTTTTCCGCCGGTGTCACGAGTCAGCACATCGCCTGCCCCCAAAAGGTCCTTCCCGGCA
Source organism: Rhizobium sp. Leaf262 (assembly GCF_001422245.1). Classification (GTDB taxonomy): domain Bacteria; phylum Pseudomonadota; class Alphaproteobacteria; order Rhizobiales; family Rhizobiaceae; genus Agrobacterium. Next base: position 746,652 of record NZ_LMMM01000001.1, on the reverse strand, counting down.
GGTGTCGCCACCTCGACCTGACCTTCTTCGACCTGAACCGCCTGTGGCAAAGCGCCATTTGCTGATCTCACCGAGTAATGGGTACCCAGCGCCTTCGCGGTCAATCCATCACTGTCGACAAGGAAGGGACGGTGCGGGTTGCTGGTTACGTCGAAGAAGGCTTCCCCGCGCAGGAGAACGATGCGACGCTCGTGATCCGTATAGTGTGTCTGGATAGCGGCGTCGGTGTTGAGAGTGACACGAGTCCCATCCTCAAGCGTAACGACGCTGGTCTCACCGACCGTCGTGTAGTAGTTCGCCTGTAACCGATCGACGATACCGCTTTGCTGCCCCACAAACGCCGCCAGGCTCAAGAGACAGACGACACCAAGGGTGGTGGCGATGTTCCGGCCCGAAGCAATGCGTTTCCGATCCCCCGGATGAGCAATACGCACATCCCGCATATCGCTCCAAAGGTCTCTCAATTCTTCATAGGCGCGGTGGTGCGCCAGGTCGCGGGCCAGCCATTCCTGAAACGCGCGGTGATCTGCCTCTGTCGCGTCGGCTGACTGGATACGCGCCACCCAAAATGCTGCCTCTTCGGCAAGACCATCAGCAAGCGGTTCGCTCTGGTGTTCACGCATGGGAAGATCGCCGTTCTCGAAGTTCGATGTAACTGTTCATCTCTATATAAGGAGTGAGAAAGAGACGAGCGCCTGACGTTCCCTCATAGATTTATTTTTGCGCGAACCGCACGGCAGTGTAGCAAGGCTTTTATAATATGCTTTTCGACCATGTTGCGAGATATGCCCAGCCTGGCGGCGATGTCTCCATTGGACAATCCATGAATACGGCTCAGCACGAACACTTCCTGACAGCGTTTAGGCAAGCTCTCTATCTCGCGCGCCATGATGGAAAGATGTTGGCGTGCAGCGAGGATGTGTTCCTGATCTGGTCTGTCGCAGGGCACCGCAAGCCCCTCTTCCAAGGGTATCGACAAGGAGCGGTCCCGCGATTGCCGCATGATCGTCAATCGCGCAACGGATTTCGCGATCTGGAAAAGATATGCCCTCGGGTTTTCAATCAAGGTCGCTTGCGAGACCTGCAATGCCCGCAAAGCGGTCTCCTGCATCGCGTCAGCTGCGTCCTCTCGGTCTCGAAGACGTTGCTGGAAAAAGCGGATCAGCCGACCCTCTTCTTCCGTCGCCAAAAGGTGCAGCAATGATCTACTCATAAACGGACTTCGCTCAACAGCTGCGGTCGCCCAAGGCGACCAACTGCCTCGATCTAAGCGCCCGAATACATGATTATTATAATCATCTTTATAGCGGCTTCAGCAATGACGCTAGCCAAAAAAAGCCAAGTCGGGTCGTGACCTCGCTCGTATCAAGGTTGAGTGCCCAGCGGATGATATGAGGGTCATACCGTCAGACGGCGAGAAAGCCCCCATCGACACTCAAGACTGCACCGTTGACCATGGCCGTATCCGACGAAAGAAGAACGGCAATCGTGCGTGCTACATCGTCAACCTCGGCAAAGCGACCCACCGGGTGGCGGACCATCATCGGCTGCGACTTGACCGGATCGCTCCAGGCAGCCACTGCGAGTTCGGTGAGTGTTATGGTTGGTGCCACGGCATTGACGCGAATGCCGTGCGGTCCGAATTCCTTGGCGAAGACACGGGTAGCACCTTCCAACCCCGCTTTTGAGGCGGCGTAGCATAGGTGCTCGGTAAAGCCGCGATGTCCGGCAATGGAGGTGATATTGACGATAGCGCCGCCACCGCCAGCTGCGACACGGGCGCGGCCAAACTCCTGGCATGTGATGAGGGCTGCTCGCAGGTTGATGCCCATAACGGCTTCGTAGCCCTCTTCCGTCATGTCGAAACTCGACTCCAGCACATTGATGCCAGCGCTGTTGATGAGGAAATCCGCTGTTCCGGCTTGGGCCATGGCCCGACGCGTCGCTGCCGGGTCGGCGAGGTCAACGACAACCGAGCGTCCGCCGATTTCAGCGCGCAGACTGTCGAGATCGGAGGCGGTGCGGCTGAGGGCGATAACGTCTGCCCCTCGCTCCGCCATGATCTTGGCGCAGGCCCGGCCGATGCCTTTGCCGGCGCCGGTGATGATGACGGATTTGCNGGTTAGTGTGAGCCTGCGGTCAATAATGGCTCGATGTCGTCGCGCACCTCGCGCGCCATTTTTTGGATTTTGAGGAAGGCCTTGTAGCGTGCCTCATGCGGCTGAGGGCGATAACGTCTGCCCCTCGCTCCGCCATGATCTTGGCGCAGGCCCGGCCGATGCCTTTGCCGGCGCCGGTGATGATGACGGATTTGCCTGAAAACTGCATGGTGTCTCCTCCAGATATGCGCGTGTTGTGGCGGTTAGTGTGAGCCTGCGGTCAATAATGGCTCGATGTCGTCGCGCACCTCGCGCGCCATTTTTTGGATTTTGAGGAAGGCCTTGTAGCGTGCCTCATGCAGAGCCCAACCGGCCTTTCCATCGCCCCCATCGTCTTTGGCGGCAACGTCTTCGGNCGTCGAGCAGCGGATAGCCACTCCTCCAGATATGCGCGTGTTGTGGCGGTTAGTGTGAGCCTGCGGTCAATAATGGCTCGATGTCGTCGCGCACCTCGCGCGCCATTTTTTGGATTTTGAGGAAGGCCTTGTAGCGTGCCTCATGCAGAGCCCTGACCGGGCCAGAAGCCGGCTCACTTCGACCGGCAAGGCTCGACATGGCGGGCATGGCTGTCTGCAAATCGGGATAGGTTTTCGCCGCAACGGCGGCCAGCATGGCAGAACCCAACAGAACCGGCTCAGGGCAGGCCGTCACCTCGACGGCAACGCCGGTCGCATCCGCCAGAATCTGGCGGGTCAGCTTGTGGGTTCCGGCACCGCCCGATACCGAAATCGAAGAGATAGAGACACCATGTTCAGCCTGCGTGTCGATGATCTGGCGCAGACCGTAGCCGAGACCGCAAAGACCTGCGATATACAGCGCCACCAGATTTTCAGAGCCGGTTTCCATCCCCAAACCCATAACAACCGCACGCGCTGAAGGATCGGCGAAGGGTGCGCGATTGCCGAGAAACTCGGGAACGACGTTCAACTGACCAGCAAGAAACACCGCTTGTGATGGGTCGTCAACCGAGGCCAGTGCGCGCGCAGCAAGCCATTGCGGCAGACCTAAGCCCTCGCGCGCGGCCTCCTCCTTTGCCTTTTCTGCGTAGGGATGCAGGCTGAGCAACTGGTCGATTGCCGCGCCAGCAGCAGACTGACCACCTTCGTTGAGCCACATGCCGGGCACCATGGCAGAGTAATATGGCCCCCAGACCCCCGGCACGGAAACCGGTTCTGACGTCGTAGTCGTGGTGCAGGAGGATGTGCCAAAGACATAACCGAGGCAGGCGGCAGGGTTCTCCGCGCCGCCCCGTGCGGCCACGGTGCCGACGCCACCCGCATGCGCATCGATCAGCCCTGCGGCGACGGCAATGCCGGGCCGCAAACCCATCGCTTGTGCCGCATCAGGCGTCAGGCCCGCGCCAAGCGGAGTGCCGGGAGGAACGATGCACGCACCGATGCGGCTGAAGCCGTTTGAGGCGAGGTCGTCCAGCCCAATAGCTTCAAAGTAGCTTTCGTCCCAGCGACCCTCGTGAGCGAGATAAGTCCATTTGCAGGTGACCGTGCAGGATGAGCGCTCCAAAGCATCAGTCGCTTTCCAGGTCAGAAAATCGGTCAGATCGAAGAAATGCCGGGCGCTTGAATAAATTTCAGGTCGGTTTTCTTTCAGCCAGAGCAGTTTCGGTGTTTGCATCTCCGGCGAGATGACGCCACCGACATAGGACAGGACGGTATGTCCCATCGCGTTGATCCGGCGGGCCTGTCCTATCGCGCGATGGTCCATCCAGACGATGATGTCGCGTTCCGGGTGCTGCGGATCGCCGACACCGCCAGCGGCACCCTCGACCACCAGCGAGCAGGTTGCATCGAAACCCAGACCAGCAACGGAGGCCGGATCAATGCTGGCAGACCCAACCGCATCGCGGACCGCAGCGCAGACGGCGTCCCATATCTGCGCGCTTGATTGCTCTACGTGACCACTATCATCGCGAAATATGAGGATGTCATGCTTGGCAGAAGCCAGCAGCGTGCCAGCAGCATCGAAAACACCTGCGCGTGCAGACGCTGTACCGACATCAACGCCGATGAAATATCCGTCCATAACATCCTCCATTCATTGCAAATCGTCGCGCCATGTCCGCAGACCAAGGCGCGACGACACCTTTATCATACTCAGACGCGGTCAAAATTGGTCGGCAACACCAGCATATCGCGGATCGTCACATTCCGATTGCGTGTCAGAATGTATTCCACAGCATCTGCGACTTCCGACGGGTCGATGATGCTACCGGACTCTTTTGCCTTGCGAAGGTTTTCTTCCGGCCAATCCGCCAGCAGCGCCGACAGCACGGGGCCTGGAGAAACCTGCGAGACGCGCACCCCGTGGGGGATCATCTGGCGGCGCATGGTCTGAACGAAGCAGGTGACCGCCCATTTGGAGCCAGCATAGACCGGCTCCCAATGGGTCGGATAATGCCCGGCAATCGAGCTGGTGACGATGATGTCGCCGGTCTTGCGTTCGCTCATATGCGGTACGACGGCATGCACGTTCTTCATGACCGCATTGATATTGAGATTGAGCATACGGTCAATCTCTTCGGCTGTCGTTTCGGTCAGATCGCCACCTATATAGGTGCCAGCGTTGCAGTAGAGGATGTCGATGTGATCGACCTTCGCGAGAATCTCCGGCACCATTGCCGCGCAGCTTTCCGCGTCGAGCAGGTTGGTGACCTGTGGAATGGCGTTTTTGCCGAGCTTGGCGACAAGCTCATTCAGCGCTTTTTCGTTCCAGTCGACCATGACGACGGTGCAGCCATTTTCCAGCAGCTTTTCGGTGGTCGCTAGTCCGATGCCCGAGGCAGCGCCGGTGATGACGGCAATCTTGCCTTCCAGTGATTGAGCCATTTGGTTTCTCCTGTGATGTATGGTTGGGAGGTTTTCGGTCAGCGCCATTCGCGCGCGATGTAGATGGCGAGAAGGATGATGAAGCCGCGGATGATGTCCTGCAGATACGGGTTGATGCCCATGAGGTTCAGGCCATTGTTGAGAATGCCGAGAAGCACCGCGCCGATCAGCGTCCCGAGGATCAAGCCGCGCCCGCCTGCAATAGCCGTACCACCAAGAACGACGGCGGCTATGGCATCGAGTTCGAAACCGACACCCGCATTCGGCTGGCCGGACATCAGGCGGCCGGTCAGGATGATGGCTGCGAGACCAGCGGTAAGGCCTGAGAGGGCGTAGACGGCAAGCTTGATACGACCGGTTTTGACGCCTGAGAGTTTCGCAGCCGTCTCATTGCCGCCGATGGCATAGACATGGCGTCCGAAGGCGGTGCGTTCCAATAGGACCCAGGCCAGTGCATAGACAATGACCATGGCAATCACCGGCACTGGAATGATACCGATGCGGCCAACGCCGAACCAGGAAATCCACGAGGGCAAGCCAGAGACCGGGTAACCGCCCGAATAGATCAGGCCTGCACCGCGAGCGATGCCCATCGTGGCAAGGGTGACGATGATGGCTGGCATGCGGCCCCAGGCGACAAGAATACCGTTGAATAGTCCAAGCCCGATCGCTAGAGCGACACCGGCGAGCAAACCAGCCCAGCCCGGCATGCCGAAATGCACCATAAGCCCAGCTGCAATCGTACCCGCCAGCGCCATGACCGCACCGACAGAAAGGTCGATGCCGCCCGTCAGGATGACGAAGGTCATGCCGACGGCGAGGATAGCGACGATGGAGACCTGTCTCAAAACATTGAGAATGTTCGAAACGGAAAAGAAGTTGTCCGAGGCAAAACCCATGAGCAATGAGACAACGATCAAACCGGCCAGTGGCAACGCCAGCGGCGAATGGATGATCGATTTCCAGATTGGCGTCGCGGCCTCTGCCTGAGCGCCGGTAATAGCGTCCGCATCATGCGACATGTCGTGTTCTCCCGGTTGTTGCGTGGGTCATCACCTCTTCGGAGGTGATTGCGTCGCCTTCCACGGTCGCGACGATGCCTCCCGAGCGGAAAACGCAGACCCGGTCGGACATGCCGATCACTTCCGGCAGCTCCGACGAAATCATGATGATGGAATAGCCGCGCGCAGTGAAATCGCGCATCAGCTGGTAAATCTCGGTTTTGGCCCCGACATCGATACCGCGTGTCGGCTCGTCAAAGATCAGCACTTTCATATTGTGGTTGATCCAGCGCGCAATCACGACCTTCTGCTGATTACCGCCTGAGAGAGTATCGACGCGTACATGCGGGTTTGGCGCCTTGACCCGCACACTCTGCATCGCCGCGCGTGTATCGCTCAGCTCGCGGCTGCGGTTGATGAAGAAATGGCCGAGAAGATATTTGCCGTAATTGTTGAGCGAGACGTTATGCAGAATGGGGAAGCTGGTGATCAGCCCCTGTTCCTTCCGGCTTTCGGGCAGAAGACCGATACCGGCAGCCAGTGCTTCGGAAGGGTCGGCAAAGCGTATCTCCACGCCATTCATCCGCAGCCTGCAGCGCGTGGCGGGGTAGGCACCCAGCATGGCCAGCGCCGTTTCCGTTCGACCGGAACCCACCAGACCGGCAAAACCTAAAATTTCCCCTGCCCGCAATTGGAAACTGGAAACAGGGCCGCCCTTGGCAAGCTGGACTTCCTCGACATCGAGAACGACATTTGCTTCGGCAGGAATGACAGGCTTTGGCGGAAAACTGTTCTCGATCCGGCGTCCAACCATCATCTCGACAAGCCGCGACTGATCCACCTCGGCAACATCGCAAGACGCGACATATTCGCCATCGCGAAGCACGGTGATGCGGTCGCATATCTCGAAGATTTCCTCCAGGTGATGCGAGATGAAGATGATGGCAACGCCCTGCGCGCGAAGGCTTCTCATCACCCGGAAAAGGTGCTCGACTTCGGCAGGCGTCAACGTTGCGGTCGGCTCGTCCAGAACGAGAATGCGGGCATCGAGCGCCAGCGCCTTGGCAATTTCGACGAATTGCTGTTCCGCGACCGAAAGGCTGCGAATAGGAACGCCGAGCGGAATGGTGATGCCGAGCTGTTTCATGATATCGCCAGCACGTTTTCGCATAGCGGCCCGCTTCATGAACCCGAGGCCATTTACAATTTCGCGGGCCAGAAACATGTTTTCGACCGCGTTCAGATAAGGAACCAGCGAAAATTCCTGAAAGACCACGCCGATGCCTGCATCGATGGCTTCGTTGTAGTCGGCGAACTGACGTGCCTCACCATCGATCCGGATTTCGCCTTCGCTGGGCTTGAGAATACCGCACAGGATTTTCATCAGCGTGGATTTGCCGGCACCGTTCTCGCCCAGGAGAGCATGAACTTCGCCCGCCTGCACGGTCAGATCGACGCCATGTAGAACCTCGATTTTGCCGAAGCTCTTCTTGATGCCTCTGAGTTCGAGCATCGTTTCCTCCCGCAATTGAATGGATAGGGATCACCCTCGCCTTGTGGCGAGGGTGACGCTTGGAAGGCGCTTACCAGCTGAAATCGGCAGCGTTTTCCTTGGTGACGGGGCGCACATCGATTGGTACTTCCTTCGGCACCACGCGCGCACCCCACTTCTGGGCAAGCGCCATGGCAAGGCCGACGCGTACCTGGTCGCGCGGGAACTGCGCCGTGGTCTGAACGAACTGCGTGCCTTCGGCGATAGCCTTGACGGCCTCGGGTGCGCCATCGACTGAGGTCAGCTTGACGTCACGGCCAGAACCCTGAATGGCGGCAAGAGCGCCCATCGCACCTCCGTCATTGACAGAGAAGATGCCCTTCAGGTTCGGGCGCGATTGCAACATGTTTTCGACCACGCCGAGTGCGACCGAGCGATCCTGACGGCCGTTTTGTGTGTCGACCAGCTTGATGCCCTTGAATTCGGCAAGCGCTTCCTTGCAGCCTTCGACACGCTGCAAAATCGGCACGACAGGGATGCCGTCGAGGATCGCAACCTCACCTTCCCCGTTAATGGCCTTGCCGAGTGCCTGGCATGACTGGTAACCGGCATCCTTGTTTTTCGATCCGACGAACGTATCGACCGGACCGTTGGCATTGGCATCCACCGCAACGACGATAACGTTCTGTGCCTTGGCTGCCTGCACCGCAGCTTCAACGCCAGCGGAGTCGGTTGGGTTGAGAAGCAGGATGTCGATTTTCTGCTGCAGCATGTCCTCTACGTCGGAAATCTGCTTGGCGACATCATGTGCGGCATCGGTGACGATCACCTCTGCACCGATGGATTTTGCTGCCTCATCCAGCGCTTCCTTCATCGATACGAAATACGGATTGTTCATTTCCTGAAAGGTCATGCCGATCTTGAGCTTGGCATCCTGCGCAAGAGCCGAACTTGCCGCCAGTGTGGCGACGGCAATCGACAACGCGGTCAGTGTCTTTTTCATCCCGGCTTCCTCCCTTTGGACGACGACAGGCAAAGCCTGTCCGTTTCCGGAAAGCACCACGCTTCCCGAATTGCTGTTCCCCGCGAAGGGGTATGGACGTGTTTCGTTTATCCCGCGGCTTTGAAGGCTCCGTTGGCGTTGAAAGTTGCGCGGAATTGCGAGGGCGGCATTCCCTTCAGTTTCTGGAAATGCCGGTTGAAATTGGACAGGTTCGAAAAGCCGATCTCGTAGCAAATTTCGGCAATTTTTGTTTCAGGCCGAGTCAGCAGCGCCAGGCAGGCGAGATCGACCCGCAGTTGATTGCGGTAGCGCACCAGCGTCGTGCCGGTGTGCCGTTTGAAGGCCCGCGAAAACGAACTCGGGCTATGGCCGACCATCTCGGCCAGATCGCGCTCATCAATGTCGTCGGTCAGATGTTCGCGCAGATAGGCAATCGCACGGTTGACACCGCATTCATGGATGTTCGACAGATCGAGTTCGTAACTCAAGCTGGCCAGAACCTCAGGCTCCGGCGCAGTGGCCAGCACATCGAGAATTTCCCAAAACAGGGCCAATCGCTTGAGGCCGCGTGTTTCAATCAGCGTTTCGATCAGCGGGCGCACCGCATCGCTGGTGTCTTTGTCGAAGAGTAAGCCGCGTCGGCTGCGCTCTAGCAGCGGAGAAATCGCCTCCATCTCCACCATACCAGCAATGCTATCCTCGACGAATTTCTGAGGGAACTGGATGACCAGCGAACGCGCAGGCACGATCTCATCCGGCTCGATCTCGGAAATCCAGTTTTGCGGCAGGTTGGGGCCGGTAACGATCAACTGCCCCGGTTCGAAGCGGCCGATGTGGTCGCCGATATAGAAGCGGCCGGAGGTCGCAACGACCAGATGTATCTCGTATTCAGGGTGATAGTGCCAGCGAACGGTGCGAAATGGATAGCCGTGCGTCCAGGCTGCGAAGGATTCGCCTTTGCGGATATGGACGAGTTCCAGATCGGGTTGCACAGCGTCTCCTCCTACCGAGCGCGAAAGACAAGTGACCAGAAATGCAAACCTCCGATTTTGCATATTCCGTCAACGGGAGGATATTAAGCACTGATTTTCCTGCGCATCTACATCATCGCGAAGTTTAAGCTGATACTTTTTTGACGCTGCACTGCGCAATAATTCGCAGGGCGAAGGTGAGAAAACCCCACCGCGCACCCGCTGATGGCAGTTATGATGCCATGAAAGATCGCCGCCACGCCCCTTCTAGGCTTCGAGACGTTGCTCGGTCTTCAAGTCGAAAAAATGAACATTCTTCGTTTTGAAGGATAGGTGTACAGATTGGCCTGGCTCGAGGTCGACGCGGTCGCGAACGATCCAGGTTAGCTCCTGGCCTTCTACGTCCACCAGAACATGCGTTTCCGACCCGGTTGGTTCGATAAGTTTGACTGTGGCTTTGACATCGCCGTCCGCACCGATCGCAATATCCTCGGGCCGAACTCCTAATAGAACCGGAGACCCAAGTCGGTCTCGAGGTGTTCGCGACAGCGTCATTCGTGAGCCACCTTTGAGCGTGATGACATCACCCTCGCTCACGGTGCCTTCAAGGAAATTCATTGCTGGTGATCCGAGAAAACCTGCGACGAAGATATTCTTCGGACGATCGTACAGTTCCAGTGGCGTGCCGATCTGCTCGACCCGGCCTCCCTGAAGTACGACGATCTTGTCGGCCATCGTCATTGCTTCGATCTGATCGTGGGTGACATACACGATCGTAGTCTTGAGGCGTTGATGCAGCGCCTTGATTTCCGCTCGCATCTTCACCCGCAATTTTGCGTCGAGGTTCGATAAGGGTTCGTCGAAGAGGAACACCTTCGGATCGCGCACAATCGCCCGTCCCATCGCCACACGCTGCCGCTGACCGCCGGACAATTGGCCCGGTTTGCGCTGCAGAAGCGGTTCAAGCCCCAAAATCGCTGCGGCCTCTCCAACTTTCTTCTCGATCTCCGGCTTTTTGACGCCAGCGAGCTCAAGCGCGAACCCCATATTCTGCGCCACGGTCATTTGCGGATAGAGTGCGTAGTTTTGAAAGACCATGGCGATGTCACGGTCTTTCGGCTGAAGATCATTGACCACCTTGCCGTCGATACTGATCTGTCCGCCGGAGATATCCTCCAGTCCGGCGATCATGCGCAGCAAGGTGGATTTGCCGCACCCCGAAGGACCAACAAGAATGACGAATTCGCCATCGGCTATTTCGACATCGACCCCGTGGATAATATTGACGGCACCGAAGGATTTCTTGACGTTGCTTATGCTCAAGCTCGACATATCTGTGCTCCCGGCCTTCTATCGCGTCTTGCGGACGCGAAGCGCTTGATGAGGCTTGCGCGGAATTTCAACCCCGAACGCCGCATCCGGCTTGCCGCCACGCACCACTGCGCCATGACGCACCGGATGGGTAATGGGCGCCGCCACCTTCTTCGCGGGCGTGATCGTCATTTCCCATGTATCGATGAGATCTACCTCGTAATCATCGCCATCCATCGGCAATCCCGACGACCAGATTATGGGTTGATGCTCGCCGAAATAGATAAGCCGGAAATCGCCATCGCCGTCTCGGGCACCCGAGACACGTGACCAAGGCCATTGGGTGACGGGACCGAGCGGATCAAGGCCGTTCCTGACATCCGCTTCCAGCAAATCCCTTAGGAAACCAATGCGCTTCCAAGCTTCGCCATGGAGTTGGCCGCCCTTGGCCCACCAGATCAGATCCTGTGGGTGGGAATAGGTCTCACCATGTCCCGCATAACCACCACGGGTCATCGTGATCCAATACCGATGCACGAGTTCCCTGGCTGTGAGGTTACCCCAAGATTCGAGGATATCACCCTCGTATTCCGGTTCGTCGTTGACGACGGGCTTGCCGTAGGTGTCGCGCCACTCCTGTGTGAGCTTGACATCAGGGTTCTGAATGCATGTGTGCGTCACCCAAGGTTTGCGGTGATCGTAATTCGCAGTCACATTGCCATTGTGGATTGAGCGAAGGTGCTGGTAGGGATCGTTCTCTTCCAGAATCTGGAAATAGCGATCCCACTGCGCCATGGGCTTTGTGTCGAGAAGAAAATCATATTCGTTGGCAAGCGACCACCAGACGTTTCGGTAGGCAGCAAGGCGCGCCGCCAGATAGGCGACATAACGGTAATCCTGCTCGGCGGGCATATCGGCATATCCCCACCGGTCATAGGGATGGAACATGATGATATCGGCCTCGATACCGCGTTCGCACAGGGCTGCGACCTGCTTTTCGAAATGCTGGAACAGCGCGACATTCGGCCTGTCGAAGTCGTAGCTACCATCAGCTTTTTTGTCGAAGCAATCATGCAGTGGTTCATTGACGTTGTATGGATAGTCCTTTGGAAACACGCCCATGCGGATCTTGTTGAAGCGCGTTTTTTCCAACGTATCCAAAGTCTGTTGCTGCATCTCAAGCGGCTGATGCGTCCAGGCGTAGCAGGTGGTGCCGAAGGAAAAGAACGGAGTGCCATCGGCATACGCGAAATGGAACTTGTTTCTGACCCTGACAGGGCCGTGATTGCCTACAGACGGGGCCGTTGCGGTGAAGGCACCACTCTTTCCCGATAGTTCTGCTGTCTCGGAGTTGGTCTCGAATGTCCATGAACCCTCGATATCGGGCATGAAGCGGACACGGTACGTGCCATTTCCATCATAGAAACCAGGGACGCGAACATGCCTGCTCTTATGTGTGAAAATGGCTTCGAAAGCCACATCGACGAAGGGGTTGCCATCTGATGGCCCCTTGAACGACGCCTCGAATACGCCCCACTTTTCGACATTTGCGTCCGACATCTTGTATTCTCCTGAAAGCATGATTTGGATTTACCTCAGCCCTTCACCGCACCGGACGTCAGTCCGGATACGAAGTAGCGCTGGAAAATCAGATAGACGAGCGTTGCGGGCAGCACGGTCATGACGATCGCTGCGTTGAGCTGGCCGTAATTGTTTGAAAACTGGCCCTGGAACGACATCAGCCCCAGCGGCAGCGTCCACATGTTCTGGTCCTGAAGAAGCACCAGCGCCATGGCGAACTCGTTCCATGTTGAAACGAAGTCCAGGATGAACAACGCGGCAAGGACGGGAAGGCACACAGGAAGGAATATGCGCCGGAAGATGGTGAAATGCGTGGCTCCATCGATCAGGGCAGCCTCGGACAGCTCCTTCGGAATGCCTTTGAAAAATCCGTGAAGGATAAAGACCTGATACGGAACGCCAAAGGCAATGTAGGGCAGAATAACGCCGGGATAGGTATCGATGAGCCCAAAGGAATTTACCAGCGTAAACAGGGGCGCCAGCATGACCTGAAAGGGGATCATCGTGCCGAACACGACAAGCAGGAGCAGAAGCTTGCCGATTTTCAGCCTGATCTTGGCCAGCGCATAGGCCGCCATGGCGGATAATGCCAGCCCCAGCGGCACTTTTATAATCGTGATGATGACGCTGTTGAAGAAGGAGTTGGCAAAATTTCCCCGGCTCCACGCTCCTGAGTAATTGTCCCAAGCAAGCTGCGTGGGCGGCATGAATGCACCGGTACTCGTTACGGCAGCCGGTGTCTTCAAGGATGTGAAAACGATGAAGACGAAGGGTGCCACCCAGATCAGTGCAACGAGAAGAAGTGCGATCCAAAGTCCGATCAGGACCGGGTCTCTTTTCGCGGAGGATGGCGCGATATCATCCTTGCCGTATGGAACATCGGGCTGAATGACGGTCATGTTTCCACCTCCTCGTTCTTCTGCGACCACCGCAGATAAGGGATGACGATCGTCATGGTGATGAGGAGCAGCACGACCGAAATCGCTGCACCGCGGCCGAAATCGAAAATCTGCATCGCCTGCGTGAAGGCCCACAACGCCAGCATCTGCGTACTTTGGGCAGGACCGCCGCCGGTCAAGCCATAGACGATGTCGAAAGCCTTGAGCGACGAGATGATGGAAAGTACCAGTACGATGGTCAGGGTCGGACGCAACGCCGGAAGCGTCACATGCTTGAAGACTGCCCAGCGGCCAGCACCATCGATACGCGCAGCCTCAACGAGGGTCTGCGAAACATTTTGAAGGCCAGCCAGAAAGAGAACCATCGAAAAACCGACGGTCTGCCAGAGATATGCAACGAAAACCGAATAGAGCGCGATATCGCGGTTGCCAAGCCAATCCTTGATCCAGCTCTGCAAACCCCAATCCGTCAGCAACTGACTGAAAAGACCAAAGAAAGGATCGTACATCCACTTCCACATCGTCGCGACCGCGATAGGGGCAATGATCACCGGCAGGTAGAAAATGGCGCGCAGACTGTTGCGCCCGAAAATTTTCTGATTGAGGCTGAGCGCAAGAAGAAGTCCCACGATTGGCGGGAAGATCAGGCTCATCAACGTCCAGATGACGGTATTGCGGAAAGCGACCCAGAATACGGGATCACGCGTGAAGATCGCGGAGTAGTTGGAAAACCCGACGAACTGACGCTCGGGATCGAGCCCATTCCATTTCTGAAAACTCAAAATCACGACGTCGAGCATCGGGTAAAGCGCGAAGATGGCATAGATCGCCAGCGCTGGCACGAGCATAATGAAAGCCTGTGCGCGTGGGTCATGCGAGGTCCGTTTTAAAGACATGCTCTCCTCCAGGCAGCACGAGGCTGCTGGTCTCCTGAATATGGATTGCGCGAGCCCGCTGACGAATGGCAGGCTCGCGCTCGGGCAGAAATCAGGTTCTACCCGCGATGAAGGTCTGAAGTTGCTTGGCAGCTTCAGCTGGCTCGACATTGCCGGAGGCAACTTCATTGATGACGCGGAAATATTCTGTTGTCACATCGAGCGGGAAGGCCTGGTCACCATTCATGTAGACCTTGTTGTAGGTCTTGAAGATTTCGAGCCATTCGGCTTCAAGCGGCTTCTGATTGGTGTATGTCACGTTTTTATTGACGGAGATCGCGCTGATCTGACCGACCAGATCCTGCTGCACCTTCGTGGACAGGAAATAATCCAGGAACTTGGCCGCCATGTCGGGGCTTTTGCTCTTGGTGCTGATGTAATTATATTCAGCAAAGCCATAGAGACGATTGGTGTTGGTCGGGAACGGGAAAATTCCGTAGTCGTCGAGGTTTACGCCGGTTCCCTGCAACTGACCGACGAGCCAGTCACCTTCCAGCATCATGGCCGCACGCCCAGCGGTGAAGAGACTGTAGGACTGCTTGTTGTCGATACCCATGAATGGCTGCAGCGTAAAGTCCTTGGTCCATTTGGCGAATTCGGCGAAGGAATCCGTAGCGCATTGCTCTTTGGACCAATCCAGCTTCATCGACTTGAGCGCATCATGCTTTTCGGCACCGCACTTGGTTTCCAGAATGACATCCATCAGGCGCATGACATGCCAGTTAACCGTTCCGCCGAACGTGAACGCCGGGATGCCCGCATCTTTCAACTTCTGCGCAGCACCCAACAGGTCTTCATAGGTTTTTGGTTCATCCTTGATGCCAGCCTGTTCGAAAAGCTTCTTGTTGTAGTAGACAGCTTCTCCCTTGAAGGTGAAAGGCACACCCTGTTTTCCACCGGCATAAAGATCGGCGAAGGCGGCGGCTGACGGCAGCAGCTCGTCATTCCATTTGTATTCGGTGTAATATTTGTCGAGAGGCAGGGACAGACCTGCCTTTACGTACTCGCCACCAAGGCCCAGACCTGCCCAGCTGAAATAGATATCGGGGCCACGGTTGGAACCTGCCGCTACCCGCAGTGCCGTCTTGTGTTCATCGACGCCACGCTGGACGATTTGGACCTTCGTGCCAGGATTTGCCGCTTCGAAATCGGTAGCAACTTTCTTCAACGCGAGATTGGCCGCGTTGTTATCGAAATTCAGCGTCCATAAGGTCAAATCTTCCGCTTTGACGGACGTGACGGCCATGGTGGCTGCGGCAAGGGCCGCAAAACTAACAGTTTTTAGTTTCCTCGAGAATCTCAACATTTTCTCCTCCTCATCTTGATATTCATATGGATGCACGCTTCCCGTTGAGATTGCTGGCGGGTGCCACGCACACCTTTTGATGTGGTTTCAGGCCATCGACCCTCTTTTGTCTGGGTTGGCCATTAGCTGCGCCAACAGGGACGTCCAGTTGCGCTTGGTGTTGCAACGCCAGTCAGCCGCATCCGCCTGTGGATCAAAGACTGATCGAGATGCATCAGAGACCTGGGACGTGGCATGAAGACTGCGTAGCGCAATCGTGGCGACACCGATCGCGCCGACCTCGGCCTGATCGCTGCGCGTCACGGATCGATTAAGAATATCCGCCTGCAATTGCATTAGAAAATCGTTCGAAGACGCGCCACCATCGGCCAGCAATCCATCCAGCCGCGACCCGATATCTTTTTCCATCGCGGAGAAGACATCGGCGATCTGCAACACGATGGCCTCAAGCGTTGCCCGGGCAATGTGAGCAGGCTTCGTTGCCAGCGTCATGCCGGAGATCGTGCCTGAAACATGGTCATTCCAGTGTGGCGCGCCAAGACCTGCCAAGGCGGGAACAAATGTGACCCCACCGCTGTCTGCAACAGTCTGCGATAAGTCGGAAAGCGCCGCGGAATTGGGTAGACCGAGCATATCGGCAGCGAAAGCAGCGGCCTGCGCCGACACCGTAATGTTTCCTTCAAGTGCATACACGACGCCGTCCGCATCGCTCCACGCAATCGTGGCAGACAGGCCGTTTTCCGAAAGCACTCTCTGCGATGTCAGGGTCATCAATGACGAGCCTGTGCCGTAGGTCGCCTTGACCAGCCCGGGTGCACGAACACCGTGGCCGTAGAGTGCGGCATGACTGTCGCCCATCATTGCAAGGATGGGAATACCTCCATCGAGAGCCGTCACGCCTTGCGCGACGTCGCCAAAACGGCTGTCTGACGCCCGAACAGGCGGTAGCACCGATGATGGCACACCGAACAATTCGCACATTGTTTCGTCCCACTGCAACGTGCCGGTGTTGAACAGTTGCGTGCGAGACGCGTTGGAATGATCCGTCGAAAATTCACGTCCGCCTGTGAGTTTGTAGAGAAGCCAGCTGTCCACCGTACCGGCATAAAGCCGACCATCATCCGCAAGACCCCGCGCCTCTGGCACATTTTCAAGAACCCATGCCAGCTTGGAGGCTGGGAACAGTGCGTTGATGGAAAGTCCTGTTGCCTCAACGACCATGGGGTCCGCACCACCAGCGATCAGTTTTTCGCATACGGTTGCGGTGCGACGGCACTGCCACAGGATGGCGGGTGCAACAGGCTTGCCGGTCGCCGCGTCCCACACGACGAGTGTTTCGCGCTGATTGGCGATTGCCAGCCCGGCAATGTCGAAGTCACCGCCTTTTACGATCTGCGCAATCACCGCCTGGACACTTGCCCAGATGTCGTCAGCCGATTGCTCTGCCCAGCCGGGCTTCGGATAGCTAGACTTCAAAGGCGCAGACGCCTTGGCCACCACCCGGCCCGCAGCATCCACAACAATGGCTTTCGTGCTGCTGGTGCCCTGATCGATGGCTATGACATGCCCGCCGGTCATGTGCGTTTGCGTCCAATCGCCTTGCGCGCCGTCTTCGCAATTCCGGCAGCTGTCAGACCGAAGTGATCAAACAGCCACTCCACCGAACCAGTCGGAACGAAGCCGGGGAAGCCCATGCGTTCGACGGGCACAGGTGTCGCGGACGACGTATGTTCGGCAACGGCGCCGCCGAGACCGCCATGAATATTGGCCTCCTCAATGGTGACGATGGCACCTGTTTCGTCTGCCGCAATTGAAATTGCCGCCTCATCGAGTGGCGTGATCGTTGCCATATTCAGCACACGCGCTGAAATACCTTCTTTCTCCAGCGCCAAGGCTGCCTGCGCGGCCAGGTGCACCATTGTTCCGCAGGCGATGAGCGTAACGTCCTTGCCCTGACGGACCACTTCTGCCTTGCCCGGCTGGAACGTGCGATCGGCTACGGCAAGATCGGGGACCGGCATACGGCTCAACCTGATATACACAGGACCTTCATGCGCCGCTGCCCACTTGACCGCCTCCGCGGTTTCCCAGGAATCGGCGGGAACGATGACGGTGATGTTATTCAGCGGCCTCAGCCAAGCGAAATCCTCGATGGAATGGTGGGTGGGGCCAAGCTCGCCATAGGCCACACCGGAGGATTGGCCGACCAGCTTGACGTTGAAATTGGCGTAAGCGATGTCGGCCTTGATCTGCTCAAGCGCACGGCCAGTCAGAAAGCACGACGCTGCCGAGACGAAAGGAATTCGGCCCCCATTGGCAAGACCTGCACTGACGCCGACCATATTCTGTTCGGCAATACCGACATTGATCAACCTATCCGGAAATGTCTTCTGAAAGCCACCCAACTTCGAGGAGCCGACGGAATCGTTGACAACGGCGACGATGCGCGGATCGTTGGCGGCAAGCTCTTCGATCGTGCGAGCCCAGGCATCGCGACAATCATGAAAACCTTCTTGTTTTGCAGCGGGAGCAGCCATTAGACCAGTTCCTCCATAGCGGTATCGTATTGTTCGGCATTCGGCACGCCGTGATGCCAGGAGGCCTTGTTTTCCATGAAGGAAACACCCTTGCCCTTGGTCGTATTGGCAATAATGCAAAGCGGTTTCGTCCGCCCCCCCGGCGGCTCGGAGAGCACGCTGACCAGTGCATGAATATCGTGGCCATCGACGACTTCCACGTCCCAGCCAAAGGCACGGAACTTGTCGTCGAGCGGATCGAGACCATTGGTTTCCTCGGTGCCCATGCCCTGTTGCAGACGGTTGCGATCCACGATGAGCGTGAATTTGCCAAGTTTCCGGTTACCCGCCGTCATGGCTGCTTCCCAGTTCGACCCTTCCTGCAATTCCCCATCCCCTGTCAGGACGAAGGTCCGGTAATCGCTGCTGGTCATCTGTCCCGCAATCGCAATACCAAGTGCCACCGGCACACCGTGACCCAGCGGCCCGGTATTGGTTTCGACGCCCGGCAGATAATTTCGGTTTGGATGGCCATTCAGCTTGGATTGCGGCTGCATGTAGGTCTTCAGCCAGTCTTCAGGATAATAACCGGCAGCGCAGAGAGCCGTATAAAGCGCGCCCGTCGCGTGCCCCTTCGACATCACGAAACGATCACGATCTGCCATATCTGGGTTTTTGGGGTCATAGCGCATGACGCCGAAATAGAGTGTCGCGATAATGTCGATCGCCGAAAAGTCTCCGCCGGGGTGGCCGAGTTGGGCGTCGAAAACCATTGTGAAGGCCCTGCGGCGCATCCACAAGGCTTTCTCCCGGATCGTATCGGCGATGTCGTTCTTCAACATGGATGCTGGCCTTTCAGTAGCATTTCTTCAGCCGTGCGTTCGGCGCTTACATCGCGCCGAACAGGGCCTTCTGAGCAATCTTCAGTGCACCAATGGCATCGTGACGGCTCTGCGCTTCGCGCAAGGCGTCAATGTCGAGCGCATCGAGACCTTTGGATGCAGCCTTTAGGAAGTCGATGGCGTGGTTTGCCGTCGCAATGCTGTCTTCACGGAACGGGAACTGATCGAGCTGCCATACACCTTCCCATTTGTTCTTTCGCAGCACATAGAAGAACTCGAAGATTTCAATGGGATGCAGGCTGCCTGCAACCAGATCGTCATCCCAGGAGCGATAGTTGTCGTTGACGTCCATGCCGAAAAGACGGCCGTAATCGATTGCGAGCTGGGCGCTGTCCGCCGCCGACTCCCCGCCCATGATGGCGTGGCCGAAATCGAGCAGAATGCCAACATTCGGCAAACCGATCTTTTCGATCCCCAGAAGTGTGCGCGCAACCGAGCCAAAGCTCATCCGCACGCGCGGCTCGCGCGGCTTGTATTCAATGACGAATTTCAAATCAGGATTTTCGCTGGCGAGCTGGCCGACGCCATCGAGCGAATGCTTCCACAATGTGCCGTAGTCGACCTGGAACGGATAGTCCCAGCCATCCTGACCAGGCCAGAGCTTGACGTAATCAGCCCCGAAATAACGAACCTGATCGCATGCTTCCGTCACCAGTTCGTGAGTACGTCGACGGACGCCGGCATCTGGATTGGTGAATGAGCCCTTCACGAATTCACGTGTGTAGATTTCAGGCGTGATACCGATGACACCGAGCTTGTTGCGATCAAGCGCTTCCTTCACCTGAGCATTGGAGAAGTCACCACCGAAGAAAGGATAATTGATGTCGACCACCGACAAATCCTTGACCTGACCGGCCAGATCGATCGCATCGATGACGCTGCGCGGCGCGCCATAACCATCGGTCGCATAACGATCGAGATAGGTGGCGAAATGCCAAATTCCGGCGCCATAACGTTGTTCGCTCATGTACTTCCTCCATTTTACTCAGCGGACAAGCAGCCACTCGGCCGGCGAGACATTGACGCTTGACGAAAGCCGCAACGAACCGGAAATCGCCTCCCAAAGGCTCTCCAAGCTCTCGCCATCGACTGATGATTGCTTTCGTTTTCTTTCGTTTGATGATGAATTTACACAAAACGTCGTCACGATCAAGCCGCCTCATTGACTTTTGATCCTCATTGGCTCTGAAAAGATTGCTGCAATGCAATAACAATCGGCATTATTAGTTTCGATTGATGAGGAAAAATTTCGTGAATAAAAACATATTGACAATAAACGAAAGTGATCAATAGTCTCGGAACACGCCACTGGAGGGTGGTTTAGTTCTGGGAGGACCTTATGAAACTGACGAAACGTCTATTGATGTCCGTAATCGCTCTTGGTGTTGCCGGGGCCATGGCGGGAACCGCGCTCGCGGCGGATACCATCGCAATCATTACGCCAAGCCACGACAACCCGTTCTTCAAGGCCGAAGCAGATGGTGCTGCTGCCAAGGCGAAGGAACTGGGTTACGCAACGATGGTGCTTGTCCACGACGATGACGCCAATAAGCAGAACGAACTGTTCGACAGCGCGATCGCCGCTGGCGTCAAGGCCATCATTCTCGACAATGCAGGCGCAGACGCGTCCGTCGCGGCTGTACAGAAGGCCAAGGACAAGGGCATCCCCTCGTTCCTGATCGACCGGGAAATCACCACCACCGGCGTCGCTGTTTCGCAAATCGTGTCCAACAACTACCAAGGTGCACAGCTCGGGGCGGAAGAGTTCGTCAAGCTGATGGACGAAAAAGGCAACTACGCCGAGCTGATCGGCAAGGAATCCGACACGAATGCCGGTATTCGCTCACAGGGCTACCATGACGTCATCGACCAGTATTTGGACATGAAGCTAGTTGCCAAACAGACGGCAAACTGGTCCCAGACCGAAGCCTATACGGTGATGGAGTCGATTCTTCAGGCCCATCCCGACATCAAGGGTGTCATATCCGGCAACGACACCATGGCCATGGGTGCCTATGCTGCGCTTGAAGCGGCAGGCCGCAAGGATGTCATCGTGGTCGGCTTTGACGGGTCCAATGACGTTCGCGACTCCATCAAGAAGGGTGGCATCAAGGCGACTGTCCTGCAACCGGCCTACCAGCAGGCGCAGCTTGCCGTCGAGCAGGCCGACAAGTTCATCAAGACAGGCAAGACCGGCCTTGAAGAAAAGCAGTTGATGGATTGCATCCTCGTCAACGCTGACAACGCATCCAAACTCGAGACCTTTGCGCTGTCCAAGTAACACCGCCATAACCGCCCGGTCGCAAGTGCGCACCGGGCGGGACTGCTTTCAAGAAGTGCGGGATACCCATGAAGATCAGACCTTTATTTGTGGCAAGCCTGCTCGCTGCCTCACTATCCGGCTGCAAGCTTGTCAAGACCGATTATGGCGCTGGCCCTGGCGCGGATCCGATTGCCGAGCTTGTCGAAACGACATTCGATGCAAAGCTCGTTCCTGCGCTCACCAAAAAAGCAGTCGATCTGGCCACCCTGCGCAACGCAATCAAGAACGATCTGGATAAGGCGGGGCAAAGTCAGGGCGTGCGTGTGGGCGGTGCTGGTGGCGGCTGGAACTTTGCCGTCAAGGGCAGCGCAACCGTTGTCGATGAAAACCGCGCATCGAAAGCCGCCACGGCGGATATCGATCTCGATGGCGACGGAACGGCAGATGCGACGCTGCAGTTGGGGCCTGTGGTCAAAGGTACCGCATTGCGGGACACGACGGCGCTGTATGATTTCTCGACATTCCGCGATCAGATCGAATACGCCAAACTTGGTCGCGCCCTGAACGACAAGGCCGTATCCAAACTTCCGTCGGCAGATGTCCCGCTGAAAGGCAAGAAGATCAGCTTCCTTGGTGCCGTCGTCATCCGCTCGGCCAGCGAAAAACCGCTTGTGGTGCCCGTCTCCATAGAGGTCGCGCAATGAGCGAGGCAGCCCCCTTTGAACGTCATCCGATCGGCTTGTCGATCCGAAATGGATCGAAAGTCTATCCGGGGACCCAGGCTCTCAAGAGTGTCGACTTCGATCTGCGCATGGGCGCGGTCAACGTACTGGTCGGCGAAAATGGTGCCGGCAAATCGACGCTGATGAAAATCATTGCGGGCGTCGAACAACTGAACAGCGGTTCGATAGAGCTGAACGGTCAAGCCATTACGTTTGCGGATAAATCCGATGCCGCAAAGCACGGGATCGGCATCGTCTTTCAGGAATTAAACCTCTTCCCAAATTTGACCGTGGCAGAAAACATCTTCGTCGGGCACGAAAAAACAATTGGTGGCATCCACATCGACGGTCACGCTCAGACAGCAGCAGCCCAGGCCTTGATGAAGCGCCTTGAGCAGAATATCGACGCAGACACGCCACTTGGCAATCTTAGGATCGGTCAACAGCAAATCGTCGAAATCGCCAAGGCTCTCGCAGGCGACGCGCGCATTTTGATCCTCGACGAGCCGACATCGGCCCTCTCGGCCGCCGAAGTCGAAGTTCTGTTCAGGGTCATCGGTGATCTGAAGCGTCAAGGCGTCGGCATCGTTTATATTTCGCATCGGCTCGAAGAATTGATCCGCATCGGCGACTATATCACCGTCCTGCGTGACGGGGTCATTACCGGATCACGCTCGATGCAAGGCGTCGACATACCCTGGATCGTCGCCAACATGATCGGCAGTGCTTCCAAGGAGTTTCCCAAGACAGTCGAGCATGCGCTGGGCACGGAAATCTTTCGGGTCGAAGACATATGCCTTCCAAGCCCGGCTGGCGGATATGCCGTGGACCATATGTCACTATCGGTGCGCGAGGGCGAGATCGTCGGGCTTTACGGCCTGATGGGTGCGGGCCGCTCGGAACTGCTGGAATGTATCATGGCCCAGCATCCGAATTCATCCGGCAGACTGTTCATCGCGGGACGACCGCTGAAGGAGAAGAGTGTTGCCGGACGCATTCACCGTGGTCTTGCTCTGATACCGGAGGACAGAAAGCGCGATGGGCTGGTGCAGATCATGTCGATCCGCGAGAACCTGACGATGTCGTCGCTTTACGATTTCACCCGCGCATTTCATCTGAACCTGAAGGCAGAAGCTGCAAAGGCCGCAGAATTCGTCAAGCGCATGGCCATTAAAATCGCCAGCCTCGAACATCCCGTCTCCAGCCTCTCAGGCGGCAACCAGCAAAAGGTCGTCATCGGCAAGGCATTGATGACAAAACCAAAAATCCTTCTGATGGACGAGCCGTCACGCGGAATCGACATCGGCGCAAAAGCGGAGATTTTCCGGACCATGCGGCGTTTGGCAGGCGAAGGTCTGGGCATTCTTTTTGTAACATCCGATCTGGAAGAGGTTCTTGCCCTCTCCGATCGAATTCTTGTCATGGCAAACGGCAGGCTGACCGGTCAGTTCCCGGCAGGTGCCAATGCGGCAGACGTGATTTCTGCGGCGACGCCCAATCTCAACAGGGTTGAAACACAATGAGCAACATCGATGCCGCAGCCAACGCCAAGACCGTCATCGGGGGCTCCAGATCCCGCACGTCTGCGCTGTTGATGCTTCTGCACATGCGCACTTTCGTAGCGCTCATCCTCGTCTTTGCGTTCTTTGCTTTTGCTGCCCCGAATTTCCTCTCGACCGGCAATATGCTCATCATTTCCAAACATGTGGCGCTGAATGCGGTGCTGGCCATCGGCATGACCTTCGTCATCATCGCAGGCGGCATCGATCTCTCCGTCGGCTCTATCGTAGGCCTTTGCGCCATGGTTGCGGGCTATCTGGTGCTCTACGGCATAGACCTCGGCTTTCTCGGCCTGGCCTACAGCATCCAGTTCAACACGATTGAAATTTGCCTCATCGTCCTCGTCGTTGGTGTCTTCATCGGGTGGATAAACGGGCTTTTGATCACAAAACTCAATGTTGCTCCGTTCATAGCGACCCTTGGCACGCTCTATGTCGCGCGAGGTGCGGCGTTGCTCTTTTCCGATGGGCGGACCTTTCCAAACCTTTCGGGCAATCCCGATTACGGATCAGACACGTTTCGCGTCATCGGCTCCGGCACTCTTTTGGGTCTTCCAGTATCCGTCTGGATCATGGTGGTGGTTGCGCTTTTGGCCGCCTATCTCGCCAGCCGCACGCCGCTTGGTCGCCATATCTATGCCGTGGGTGGAAACGAACGCGGTGCTGCCCTCTCCGGCGTCAGCGTCGATCGCATAAAGCTGTTCGTTTATATGTTCTCCGGTGTTTGCGCAGCTCTGGTTGGCCTCATCATCTCGTCTCAACTTCAGGCCAGTCACCCGGCAACCGGTGAAACCTTCGAGTTGAATGCAATCGCAGCAGCCGTCCTGGGCGGCACATCGATGTCGGGCGGTCGCGGTCGCATAGCAGGCACCATCGTCGGAGCCTTCGTCATTGGCATCTTGGCCGATGGCCTGATCATGATGGGTGTTTCGTCCTTCTGGCAGACGGTTATCAAGGGACTTGTGATTATCGCGGCTGTTGTCGTTGACCAGATGCAACAGAAGCTTCAGGCCCGTGTGGTTCTACAGCAGAATGTCAATTGAGGATTGGAAGCTGAAGACCATTGCTGTAACGGTCTAGCAGAAAGAGGCGTTACTTCGAGCGCTTTTCGATTCTAAGTTTAGGTGGACCATAGATGGAAGCGAAAGATGATCACGATGCTTCGGAATCGATGATCGGCCTGCTGTCGGAACCGAGGCGTCGCCGCATTCTGGAATGGCTGCAGGAGGAAGGTTCGGCCCGCGTCAGGGAGCTGGCGGGCGCATTCCGTGTTTCCGAAGCAACGATCCGCCAAGATCTCGAGCGGCTTGAAACCGAAGGCTTCATCACCCGCGAACACGGCGGCGCATATCTCAACACGGCGGCACCGCAGACCGGCACCATGACGCTCCACCATCAGGACAATATGGACAAGAAGCGACGCATCGGCGCTCTTGCCGCCAGTCTTGTCAAGGATGGCGAGACACTGATCCTAGACGCCGGGACAACCACAACCGAGATCGCAACCAGATTGACGAGCCGACGTGACCTCACCTTGATCACCAACGCGCTCAACATCGCCATCATTCTAGGCTCGGTCCCCAGCTTTGCCGTTCACATGCCCGGTGGCCAGTTCAAATCGCCGACCCTCTCCCTCTCCGGCGACAAATCCGTCGAGTATTTCAGAAACATCTTTGCCGGTAAGCTGTTTCTGGCCACAGCGGGTGTCGCGCTGGATACCGGCTTGACCTATCCAAGTTTTGCAGACCTTCAGCTGAAAGAGGCCATGATAAAGGCCGCAGCTCACGTCTATCTCGTCGCCGATTCCACGAAGATCAATCGTTCATCCTTTACCCGGCTGGGGTCCCTGGACGTCATCCACTCCTTCATTACCGACGATGGAATTTCGGACCGCGACGCCCGCGAGTTCGAAAAGCGCGGCATCGAAGTCTTGATCGCCAAGTAAACCACAAAGCGTCACGGAACCTAGCGGGTTCTGATTCACCTGAAAATGCTTTGGCTGTTTGATGCAATTCGTGTCACATCTACCGGCTATTTTTTGATGCGGTCCAACTGACAAGGTCCTGTTCCGCGCGCTCCAATGCGCTGTAATTCAGCAGCTTTCGCAAAAACGCCACGGTTACCGCGCGTGTCCGGAGATTGTATTGGCCGTCGGGTTCGCTCTCGCCCACCGTCTGGTAGACGTTGAGTTTCTCATAAAGGCTTTGGAGGCGGTTCTGGACGCTTCTGAGGGACAGGTTGCGGCGACGGGCAATGGTCTTGTCCGTCAGACCCAGAGCGACGTCGACAAGGATTTCATATTCAGAGTCGCTGAAGCCCCTGACACGGCCAAGGCTCTTTTCCTGCATTCCCCGGACTTCGCGGTCAATGACGCATTGGGCTTCGATAAAAATGCTGCGTAGCGCAAGCCGAAGGCGGTCGTCGGAAGCGGATTTGAGCACATAGCCATAGGCCGCGCCATCAGGCACAATCCGCGACACGCCGCGGACATAGGCCTCATCCGAGTAGTTCGACCAAAATAGAATGCGGGTATCTGGACGCTCTTTCCAGATGGTGCGCGCGGCCTCGATGCCGTTGCGCTCGCTCATCTGCAAATCCATGACGATATGGGCAGACCGGTTTTCCCGCGCCAACTTTTCGCCCGTCTTGCCGTTCTCGGCTTCGATAACGTGATTGCATTCCGGAAGTGCTGCGCGCACGGCTTCATTCAGGTAGGAGCGATGGAGAACGTCGTCTTCCACGATCAGAACTTCCATCTTACGTCTCCCCGAATATCTGCGCGTTGTCAGGCAAGGTAATGCTGACGAAAGTTCCCGGACCCTGTCGGTTGTGCCCCATCTCGAAACGGGCGGAAATCAGTCGGGCGCGGGTCTTCATGTTGCCGATGCCATGGCCGTGAACGGCGGCATGCTTGCCGCAGCCGCTTCCGTCATCTCGGACGACGATGCGCAACCGACCATCGATGGGTTGGATATGCACGGTGATGGTCTGCGGTTGGCCATGGCGGATGGCATTATTGACCGCCTCCTGCACGATACGAAACACGGAGGTCGCCACCGTCTGTTCCAGCGCTTCGATCCGGCCATCCGTTTCATCGACCACAGTCCATTCGATTGCCAGCCCGCTGTCACGCACCGAGCGCTCCAGATCGTTCTCGATGGCCTGAACGACACCGAAAAGCTGGAGGATCGACGGTTTGGCTTCCTCGATGATCTGCCGCAAATCCTGCATGGAATGCTGAAGGCTGCGGACCAAGGGTTCCAGCATTTCTCCAGAAAGATCGGAGATATGCGTCATCCGCTCCATGCGCCGCGCAAGCCGGGTCAAGTCGGCAAGGGTTTGATCGTGCAAATCCATGCCGATGCGCTGGCGTTCCGCCTCCAAGGCCTGCGTCAGTTTGAGCGCGCCAAGGCGTAATCCTTCCTCGCGTGCATGGGCCTCAGCCTCCACGATGGCGGATCGTTTGGCCTGATCGGCGGCGCGGATCGCGAAGAAATAGGGTGCCAGCAGATCAGCCACCGCGCGCGCATTGGCCACATCTTCCATCGTGTAGGCATCGGCTTCCAATGACGAGCAGCTCAGCGCGCCGATGATATCCCCATGGACCTTCATAGGAACATGCAGGCGGCTGTGAAGACCGAGTTCGATGATCGGGCTGGAAAAGGAGCCTTCGAAATGAAAGCGCGGATCGCAGCAGGCGTCACCACTCAGGAGGAAGTCCACCTCGCCCGACAGAAGCGAGCGTATGGGGCTGCCGGTGAGAAGTGCGGGCGGCTGCTGGCTCCAGGCGCTGTCCATGCCGCTCTCATAGGCGATGTGATATTTGCCATCGATGAGCTTGATGCAGACATCCAGATGATCATGCGGAATGATGTGGGTGATCTCGGTGGCGACGGCCTGAATAATGGCATTGAATTCCAGCTGCCCGGCCAGCAGTCGGGAAATGCCCATATAGTGGTGAAACAGCGATGATCTTGGTGTGTCGAGCATTGGCGGACGCCCTCCCAAGCGTCTGCAACGGCGGACACTCATTCGCGTCACACCGTGGACAATATCTTGCGCCGCAGTCGCGCTCCTGTCCTGCGTAAATCCGCATAAATTCTGCGGGAACCCGCATGCTGATTCCCGTGAACAGCCTGTACAACAAAGGCTTTCCCGTTCATGCTTCATTAGTACTGAGGAAAGGAGCCTCAGTGCAACGGAAATCTTTGATGATGTCGAGGAGGCGTCGCGAAGGTTTCTTTGCCCGGAGACGGGTGGGCCACTAGGGAGGAAAAATCAATGGCTATCAGGAAGATGCTTCTGGCATCGGTCGCTGTCGCATGTGCGACGCTGCCTATGACTGCACATGCCGATACATCCGGCAAAAAAATCGCGCTTTCGAACAATTACGCAGGCAATTCATGGCGTCAGGCCATGCTGACCAGCTGGGACAAGATTACCAAGGACGCCGTCAAGGCTGGCACCGTCGCCGCTGCCGACCCGTTCACGACAGCGGAAAACCAGGCAACCGAACAGGCGGCCCAGATTCAGAACCTCATTCTGCAGGGCTATGATGCCATCGTCATCAATGCCGCTTCGCCGACCGCGCTGAACGGCGCCATCAAGGAAGCCTGCGACGCCGGTATCACCGTCGTGTCATTCGATGGCACGGTGACCGAACCCTGCGCATGGCGCATTGCCGTGGACTTCAAGGCCATGGGCGAAAGCCAGATCGACTACCTCGCCAAGAAGATGCCGAAGGGCGGCAATCTGCTGGAAATTCGTGGTCTTGCCGGTGTGTCCGTCGATGACGAAATTCACGCAGGTATTGCCGCTGGCGTTGCCAAGAACACCCAGTTCAAGATCGTCGGTTCCGTGAACGGCGACTGGGCGCAGGATGTGGCCCAGCGTGCTGTCGCCGGTATTCTGCCAAGCCTGCCGGAAGTGGCTGCTGTCGTCACCCAGGGTGGTGATGGTTACGGTGCCGCACAGGCATTTGCTGCTGCCAAGCGCCCGACACCGACCATCGTGATGGGCAACCGTGAAGACGAGTTGCAGTGGTGGAAGCAGCAGAAGGATGCCAGCGGCTATGAAACCATGTCGGTTTCCATCGCCCCCGGCGTCTCCACACTCGCCTTCTGGGTCGCGCAGCAGATCCTCGACGGCAAGGACGTGAAGAAGGATCTGACTGTTCCATTCCTGCGTATCGATCAGGCCAATCTTGAGGAAAACCTCAAGAACACCCAGAAGGGCGGCGTCGCGAACGTCGAATACAGCCTGGAAGATGCACAGAAGGTCATTGCTTCCGCCAAGTAAGCGCAGACCCTCCCAGCACCAAGACATCGCAGTGCCGCCCAGCGGCGCTGCGATGGATGTAAAGCCGTGGCTTGAAGCCGCAAAACTGGCGTAACTGCTCATGAACGAAGTGATATCCACACAGGAAGTCGTCGCAGCGCGGGGCGTGAAGGTGGTGTTCGGTGCCGTAAAAGCGCTGGATGGCGCCGATCTCGTCATTCGCTCTGGCGAGTGCCTCGGCCTCGTCGGCCACAATGGCGCGGGAAAATCCACCATCGTCAACGTCATCAATGGCGGGCTGACGCCGCATGAGGGGTCTGTGTCCTATGGCGGCAAGCCGAGCAGCTATGGCATTGCCGCAGCGCGGGCAAGCGGCGTGCGATGCGTATTTCAGGAACTGTCGCTCTGCCCAAACCTAACGATCAACGAAAATGTCCGCATCATGCACACCGACATGAAGGGCAGCAATTGGCGCAACCGCGCGCTTTCTCTCATCAGCAACAAGCTGGACGAGATATTCCCCGGCCATGGCATCGATTGTGATCTGACCATTTCGGAACTCTCCATCGCCGAACGGCAGATGGTGGAAATTGCCATCAATTTTGCTGGCGTCAACGAAGAGCCGAAGCTGGTCATTCTGGATGAGCCGACATCCTCGCTCGATGCGGGGCTTGCCGAACAGCTGATGGATTATGTGCGCCGCTTCGTGCGCACCGGCGGCGCGGTGCTGCTGATTTCCCATATTCTCGGCGAAATTCTCTCCACCGCGACCCGCGTCGTGGTGATGAAGGACGGCAAGGTGGTGGCGGACCGTGCTGCTGGCGAGTTCACGAACAAAACTCTCGTGGAAGCCATGGGTAGCGTGGTGAAGGAGCAAGGCTGGAAGCGTTCACTGGAACGCAAGACTGGTCCGACCGTCCTCTCCATGCCGCCGAGAAAAGGACAGGGATTATCCTTCGAGGCCTATCGTGGCGAGATCATCGGGCTTGCTGGTCTAGGTGGTCACGGTCAGACGGAAGCCTTGCTGGACCTCTATCTTTCCCGCAACAGCAGCTGGTTTCCGACCCGCCATCAGGACATCGCCTTCGTTGCCGGGGACCGAAGCCTGAACGGCACGTTTCCGCTGTGGAGCATTCTGAAAAATCTCAGCATCGCATCCCTGCGTGACTTTTCACCGGCGGGTCTGGTCAATCGTGCGAAGGAAGACGAACTCGGTGCCAGCTGGAAAAAACGCATCGAAATCCGCACGCCTGATGTGGACAACAAAATCCTCTCTCTGTCAGGCGGCAACCAGCAGAAGGTGCTGTTTGCCCGCGCCTTGGCCACCACAGCCAGCACCGTGCTGATGGACGACCCGATGCGTGGCGTCGATATCGGCACCAAGCAGGAAGTCTACGAAATCCTGCGCAGCGAAGCTGCCAATGGCCGCACCTTCATCTGGTACTCGACAGAGATGGACGAAATCCGCCTCTGCGACCGCGTCTATGTGTTTCGCGAAGGCAGCATTCAGGCTGAACTCACAGGCGATGATATCAACGAACAGGCAGTGCTTGCTGCATCTTTTTCGGGAGACGCGCACGCATGAAACTTTCCGCCAACGCCCTGCGCCTCATCATTCCGGCTGCATCTCTCGCCGTGCTGTTGATAGCCGTGTTCTACATGCAGCCACGCGCCATGAGCTATACGGGCCTCAACCTGCTGTTCAATCTGGCCGTTCCCATAGCGCTTGCCACCATCGCGCAGATGCTGATCATGTCGGTCAACGATCTCGATCTGTCGATGGGAACATTCGTCAGCTTCTGCGCCTGCGTGACGGCGACGTTTCTGCAGAGTTCGCCGCTGGTCGGCATCCTGATCTTCGCAGCCGCCATTGCCGTCTATGCCGCCATGGGCGCGATCATCCATATCCGTGCGCTGCCCTCCATTGTCGTGACACTGGGTATGAGCTTTGTCTGGGGCGGGCTGGCGGTTCTGTTGCTGCCATCGCCGGGCGGTCAGGCGCCTGCGTGGATACGCACGATCATGACGGCAAAACCGCCCTTCATTCCCATGGCCATCGTCGCCAGCATCGTGATTGCCGCTATTGCCCATTACATCGTCATGCGCTCATCCTTTGGCGTGCTGATGCGCGGTGTGGGTGGCAATTTCCGGTCTGTCGAACGCTCCGGCTGGTCGGTCATCGGCATCCGCGCCGCGACCTTTGCCCTGGCTGGTTTCTTCGCGGTGCTGGCAGGCGTTGCGCTGGTCGGCCTCACCACCTCGGCGGATGCCAATATCGCACTGCGTTACACGCTGCTGTCCATTGCCGGTGTCATTCTGGGCGGCGGTGAATTCGTCGGCGGTCGCGTCTCGCCCATCGGTGCCGTCATCGGTGCACTGACATTGACACTGGCGGGCTCGTTTCTATCCTTCATGCGCATTTCGCCAGATTGGCAGATCGGTGCGCAGGGCGCCATCCTCATCGTCGTGCTTGGCCTTCGCCTGCTGCTGAACCGTCTCGAAAAGCGGGAGAAAAACCAATGAGTGCCTTACAGAGATTTTCGAAGAAGCCTTGGATCTGGTCTTTCGCCGCAACCATTGCCGTGTGGATTATCACCGTGCTGTTTACCGGCGGTTCCAGTTCCTTCGGCCTGTCGCATGCGGCACTGACATTCGCCGCTTTCTCCGTCATCGTCGGCATCGGGCAGATGTTCGTCATCACGCTCGGGCCGGGCAATATCGATCTCTGCGTACCGGCCACCATGACGCTGTCAGGCACCGTTGCGCTGAAGTTCATGGATGTGTCGGATCATCTCATCCTGCCCGGTCTGCTGGTTGCCATCGGCATCGGTGTTGCGGTCGGCATCGGCAATTATGCGCTCATCAAACTTCTGCGCATTCCGCCCATCATCGCCACCCTGTCGATGAGCTTCATCGTGCAATCCACGGCCATCTGGACCAATCGCGGCCTGCGCATCAAGCCGCCACAGATGCTGGCCGATTTCGCCATCTCCAGCACATTCGGCATTCCCAACGTCGCCCTTGTGGCGCTCTTTCTCTCCGCAATCGCTTGGGTTTTGTTAGACCGAAGCTTTTACGGACGCTGGATATCCGCCATCGGCCAGAGCACCTTTGCCGCCAGAATGACCGGCATACCGGTGGATGGCACGCGCTTCATCACCTACGTGCTTTGCGCAGTGCTTGCAGCCATCGCCGGGTACCTGCTGGCCAGCTTCTCAGGTGGTGCCGCGCTTAACATGGGTGCCGAATATCTGCTGATGTCGATTGCCGTTGTGGTCATCGGCGGCACGGCTGTTGCGGGTGGCGATTCCAATGTTCCGGGCATATGGGGCGCATCGCTTTTCATGTTCCTCGTCGTGTCCATGCTCAACACTTACGGCTTTGGTGCAGGCATCCGCCTCATCCTCACCGGCCTTATCATCATCTCCGTCATTCTTCTTGCGAGCGGCCCTAAAAAGCTGCGCTGAACGCGACCCCAATTTTCGGATCAAGCCCATGCCGACAGACCAGTCTTCCCTCTACGAAATTCGCGACGAGCGTTTCCGCCAGTTGATTGTCGGCAATGCAGAGCTTGAAGAACTCTATTCCGGCTGCCGCTGGGCCGAAGGCCCGGTCTGGTTCTCCGACCTCAATTGCCTGTTGTGGAGCGACATACCCAACCAGCGCATTTTGCGCTGGGTACCGGAAGACGGCGTCTCCGTGTTTCGCCAACCCTCCAATTTCGCCAACGGCCACACGCGTGACCGGCAGGGCAGACTGGTGTCTTGCGAACATGGAACACGGCGTGTTACCCGTACCGAGGTGGACGGCTCCATCACAGTGCTTGCCGATAGCTATCATGGCAAACGCCTGAACTCGCCCAACGATGTCATCGTCCGTTCCGATGGCAGCGTATGGTTTACCGATCCGACCTACGGCATCCTCTCCGATTACGAGGGATACAAATCGGAGCCGGAGCAGGCGACGCGCAATGTCTACCGGCTCGATCCATCGACAGGCGAAATCGACATCGTGGTGGATGACTTCGGACAGCCCAACGGTCTTGCCTTCTCGCCAGACGAAACCAAGCTTTACGTCGCCGATAGCTCATCCAGTCACGACATCACCCGCCCCCGCCATATTCGCGTTTTCGATGTGGTTGACGACAAGCGTCTGACTGGCGGGCAGGAATTCTGCGCGCTGGACAACGGCTTGCCTGACGGTTTCCGTCTGGATGCCGCTGGCAATCTCTGGACCAGCGCCGGAGACGGCGTTCACTGTTTCTCGCCCGATGGCACATTGCTGGGCAAGATCAAGATACCGCAGACCGTGGCGAACCTTACCTTCGGTGGGCCGCGCAAGAACAGGTTGTTTATCACGGCATCGAAGTCGCTCTATTCGATCTATGTGGCGGCGTCAGGCGCGCAATATCCTTGAACTGATCTCCTCAGTCGCAAGGGGCGATGGATAACATCATTGAACACCTCAGCCGCTTTGCCCTTCGATCAACTCCATAGGCCAAAGCTTGCGTTTGACGGCATCGGGATAGTGCGCTTGGTACTCCGGCATGACGGATAACAGGCTCTCGGCAAGGCTGATGCCAAGATCACGAAGGGACAGGCTGAAGCAGGTGAGGCTTGGCTGCAGGAACTGCGCCTGGGAGCTCTGCCGCCCGATGATGGCGATATCCTTGCCGGGCATCAAGCCGACTTCCTCCAGTCCACGATAGAGCCCCGTGACAAGCGTTTCATTGACGAGCACCACAGCCGTCGGGCGGGTTTCGCAGGCCATGATCTGGCGAGCGACGCCATATCCGCCCGTTTCGCTCGGCGTTGCGCGGAAGATGTGGTTGTCTGCCAAAGATAGACCGTGCCGACCGAGCACATCACGAGCCTGCTGAACAAACACATGGCCAAGATTGAGATCGCCATGTGGCCAGATAAGACCGATATGCCGGTGACCACTCTTTACCAGTCTTTCGATGGCGACTTCCGCCATGCCCTCGAAATCAAGATCGATCCAGGGCTGACCGACATCCGTCTGGCTTCGTCCAAGGGTTATGAAGGGAATGTTGTGGCGGGCGAGCAGTTCGAAACGGGCATCGTGGAGACGGGTGGCGGAGAGAATGATGGCATCGGCAAAACCCCGCGCCACGACACGCTGGAGGTAGGCATCCGGGTCTTCGTCAGATGAGCAGAGCAGTGCCACCAGATCGAGCTTATGCCGGGCAAAGACGGTCTGCACGCCGTCGAAGACACTCATGAAGAATGTGTCTCCCTGGCCGGTAATCTCCGGCCCGGTCTGCATCATGAAACCAATGACACCGGTCGATCCCTTGCGCAGGGAACGTCCAGACTGGTTGGCAACATAGCCCAGCCTGTCGGCTGCTTCGAGAACACGGCGACGCGTTTCTTCATTGACATCCGCTTTTCCATTCAAGGCACGGGAGACCGTACCGATAGAAATATCAAGATGTTCTGCCAGCTGGCGAATGCCCTTCATGAAGTGCCTTTCCACGGCTCTCAAAGCGATTTCGCAAACAGTATTGACAAAAATAGCCGCCTGTCCATAGTATCGTAAACGTTTACGGAAAACCGGAAGAGGAGTTTCGGTTGCCGTAGGAGGAGGATTTCAGTGACATACAATGCCGTTTTGTGTGGATGCGGAGCTATGGCCAAAGGCTGGTTCCGCGCGTTACAAGCCACACCGCAGATGCAAGAGGCTGTCAGGATCGTTGGTCTGGTCGATCTGGACCGGGCGACAGCCGAGGCGCTTGCTGCCGAGTTCAATATTCAGAACGCCGTGATCGGCACCGATCTGGAATCCGTCCTGACGGAAACCAAGCCAGACATTCTCTTTGACGTGGTCATCCCTGTCGCCCGCCATTCGGTGGTCAAAATCGGCCTCTCCCATGGCTGCCATGTGTTGAGCGAAAAGCCGATGGCGACATCCATGACGGAAGCCGAAGATTTGCGCCGCGCTGCCAAAGATGCGGGGCGTATTCACGCAGTCGTTCAAAACCGGCGTTTTATCTCCGGCGTTCGTCGCATGCGTGGTCTGGTCGAAAGCGGCGTCATTGGTCAGGTGACCGGCATTCACTGCGATTTCTTTTTGGGCCCACATTTCGGCGGATTTCGTGAGCAGATGGACAACGTTCTGCTTCTCGACATGGCCATTCACACTTTCGATGCTGCGCGGTTCGTATCAGGCAAGTCCCCGCTCTCGGTCTATTGTGTCGAAACCAACCCCGTCGGCTCCTGGTATGCGCACGGTGCTGCGGCCAATGCCATCTTCCGTTTTGCGGATGATGTCGTCTTCACCTATCGCGGCTCCTGGTGCGCTGAGGGTGAACGGACCAGTTGGGAAAGCGCGTGGCGCATCGTCGGCTCTAAGGGCATGCTGACCTGGGATGGCGAAGAGACGTTCAAGGCGGCTGTTGCCGGGACAGAGCCTGGGCTGCTGCACGGCTTTACGCCCGTCGATGTCCCGCCCCCTGATAGCGAAGATGAAACCCACGGCCACGCCAGCGTGATTGCCGATTTCATCGATGCCGTCAGCACCGGTCGCGAACCGGAAACCGTCAGCCACGACAACATCAAAAGCCTGGCCATGGTGCTTGGCGCGATTAAAAGCGCCAAGTCAGGCCAGCCCGTCGACATTGCAGCATAAGGACCGGAATAGTGAGCAATCTACAGGGACAATCCATTCGCATCGGAACCATGGTCAGCGCCACCAAAGGTCAGGCCGCCGAGCGCATCGCGCAGATCGCCGATATGGGATTTGAGAGTTTCGAGCCGTTTTTCTGGCAGACGACCAACGGGCAGGATATCGCCGAACTCGGCAAACGATGCCGTGAAGCCATCGGAGATCGCGACATCACGATCTCCACCATCGGTATGTTCGGCAATCCGCTGGAGGAAACTGATATGGACCTTCAGACCTTGCAGGGCTGGAAGGATTGCATCGATAATGCCCACCACTTCGGCGCTACCTGCGTTGCCGGCTTTACCGGTCGAATCCGCAACAAACCGCTGACCGACAGCCTGCCACGCTACAAGCAGGTGTGGAGCGAGCTTGCCAAACGCGCAGCCGACAAAGGCGTGAAGATCGCATTCGAGAATTGCGCAATGGACGGCAACTGGGCAACCGGCGACTGGAACATCGCGCACAATCCCGATGCGTGGGAACTCATCTTCAACGAGACGCCTGACGACAATATCGGTCTCGAATGGGAGCCCTGCCACCAGATGGTCTACCTCATCGATCCCCTGCCGCAAATTCGCAAATGGGCTTCGAAAATCTTCCACGTTCACGGCAAGGATGCGACCATTCGCTGGGACGTCATTCGTGAACACGGCATTTTCGGCAAACATCCCTTCGTGTTCATGCGCACGCCCGGCTTTGGTGACAGCAACTGGACAGACATCATTTCCGAACTGCGGCTGGCTGGCTGGTCCGGCTCCATCGATATCGAAGGCTGGCATGATCCGGTTTACCGAGACGCGCTGGAAATGACGGGGCAGGTTCACGGGCTCAACCATCTGAAGCAGGCGCGCGGCGGCAGCTTCGTTGTCGATCCGGTCTAACGCTTGCAATGCAAAGGGATGCCGCGCGGAGGAGTGCGCATCCCGATCGATGAAACATGGATAACCACAAGGAGGAGAACATGGGTATCCGCAATTACACGATTGCCATAGCAACGGCGCTTGCAACGAGCGTTTCACTCTTCGGCATAAGCGCGCAGGCAGAAGACGTGAAGTTGACGCTGTGGTCGCTCGACCGCGACATTCAGCCAGCGCCGAACCTCATCAAGGAATTCAACGCGCAAAAAAACGGCATCCAGATCGAGTATCGCCAGATACAATTCGATGACGTGGTGAGCGAAGCGATGCGCGCTTATTCAACCGGCAACGCACCTGATATCATCACCATCGACAATCCCAACCATGCGATGTTCGCGTCTCGAAAAGCCTTTCTCGACCTCACTGACATGATTGCCAAATCGACGGTTATCAAGCCTGAGAATTACTTCCCCGGCCCGCTCGCCTCCGCAACATGGGACGGCAAATATTATGGCGTGCCGAAAGCCACGAATACGATTGCGCTCTATTACAACAAGGATTTGTTCAAGGCCGCTGGGCTTGACCCGGAAAAGCCACCGCAGACTTGGGATGAACTGCTGGAAACGGCAAAGAAGCTGACCGACCCGTCCAAGAATGTGTATGGCATCACCTTCTCGGCCAAGGCCAATGAGGAAGGCACCTTCCAGTTCCTGCCGTGGGCACAGATGGGCGGCGCAACCTATAAGTCCATCAACAGCGATGGTGCGGTCCGTGCACTGACGATCTGGAAGCAATTGCTGGACGGCAAGATGACGTCTCCCGATACGCTGACGCGCAGCCAGTGGGATTCCACGGCAACCTTCAACGCGGGGAATGCCGCCATGGCCATCTCCGGTCCATGGGAAATCGACCGAATGCTGGCAGAGGCAAAATTCGATTGGGGCACCGCCTTGCTGCCGGTTCCCCAGCAGGGTGCCGAGCGGTCTTCGGCCATGGGTGACTACAACTGGGCGATCTTCTCCAATACCAAACACCCGGAAGAGGCCTTCAAGGCTCTTGAGTTCTTCGCCTCCAAGGATGCGACGATGTACAAGGATTTCGGCCAGATCCCTGCCCGTTCCGATCTTCCGATCCCGCCAACCGGCAATGCGCTGAAAGATGCGGCACTGAAGACCTTCGTGGAACAGCTGAAATATGCCAAGCCACGCGGCCCCTCGCCCGAATGGCCGAAGATTTCCAAGGCTATTCAGGATGCCATCCAAGCGGCGCTGACCGGACAGATGGAGCCGAAAGCCGCGCTCGATCAGGCAGCCGAGAAGATCAAGCTCATCGAAGGCTGAGGTTCGACCGCCTGCCTTAAGAAACCGATGGCATGCGTGCCATCCACCCTTCCTCCCGGAGGGAACTGCCTGACGCTTCGGTGTCGGGCGGTTCCCCACCGGCGCATACGAGGTTTCCATGAAAAGGATAGTTTCCAGCATCACGGATGGGCGCGGCTTCGATATCGGGCTGGTCGGTGTTCCCTTCGCCTTCCTGTTCGTTCTGGCTGGCCTCCCGCTGCTCTACAATATCTTGATGAGCTTTCAGGAAGTGGACATGTTCAGCCTCGGAAGCATGATCCGGCCCTTCGTAGGCTTCAAAAACTACATCGATCTTTTCAAACAACCCGAAACCCTGCCCATTCTCTACAACACCGTCATTTTCGTGGTCGGCTCCATCGCCGGCCAGTTTCTCGTCGGCTTCGGCCTCGCGCTGTTTTTCTGGATAAAATTTCCCGGTTCTTCATGGCTGCGCGGACTGTTTCTGGTGTCCTGGGTCATGCCCGGTCTGGTGGTCGGCGCGATCTGGAACTGGATATTGTCGGGTGATTTCGGCGTTCTGAACTTCTTTCTGCGCGAAAGCGGCCTGATCGACAGCAATATCTTCTGGCGCTCAGATCCGCATTTCTCCCTATGGGCCGTCATCCTTGCCAATATCTGGCTCGGCACGTCTTTCAACATGATCCTGCTATCTGTCGGCCTGTCGTCCATTCCCGACGATCTCTATGAGGCTGCGGAGCTTGATGGTGCCAACGCATGGCAGCGCTTCTGGACGATCACGTTGCCGATGATGCGCTCCACCATCGGTGCGATCATTTCGCTCGGGCTGATCTTCACTTTGCAACAGTTCGATCTCTTCGCTGCCATCACGGATGGCGGGCCGAACAACTCCTCCAATGTCGCCCAATATTGGGCCTGGGACCTTTCCTTCCGGCAATACGACTTTGGCAAGGGCGCGACGATTTCGGTCATCATGACCGTCTTCGTGATGTTTGCGGCCATCGTCTATGTGCGCTCGACACGTCATGAGGTGCGCGGATGAGTGAAACTGGCCGAAATCGCCTGATGCTCGCAATCGCCATCATCATGGCGGCCATCTATCTGTTTCCTCTTTACTGGATGTATATCACGGCGCTGAAAACCGGCTCGGAGATGTTCGCCACGCCGCCAAGCTTCTGGCCATCGACAGCACAGTGGAACACCTTCGTCTATGTCTGGGAAAGCCGGAACATGGGCCGTTATCTCTGGAACTCGACGCTGATAGCCTTCGGCTCAGTGGCGCTGATCGCCGTTCTCGGCACCGGCTGCGCCTATGTTCTGGCGCGGTATCGCAATGGCTGGGTGGATATCGGGCTGTTTCTCATCCTGATGCTGCAGGTTCTGCCTGCATCTCTGATGATCACGCCGATCTTCGTCGGCTTCTCGCAGGTCGGTTTGCTGGATTATCCCCGCTTTGCCGTCATTCTGGCCATTGCGGCAAAAAGCATGCCCTTCTTCGTCGTGCTGGTTCGAGCCACCTTCATGGCCGTTCCGATGGAGCTTGAGGAAGCCGCGCTGGTCGATGGCAATTCCCGCATCGGCGCGTTCATCAACATCGTGCTGCCGCTTGCCCGCAATGGCATTCTCGTCAGCGCCATTCTCATCTTCATGCAGGCCTTCGGAGAGTTCGTCTATTCCAAGTCGATGATCCAGAATGTCGAGTTGCAGCCCGCAAGCGTCGGCCTCAACTCCTTCATGGGTCCAAACACCAGCGAATGGAACAACATCATGGCCTATGCCACCATGTATGTGACCCCGATCCTTGCCATCTTTGTCCTCTTGCAGCGCCGCATCGTTTCCGGCCTCACATCGGGAGCTCTCAAATGACCAACCAAATCGAATTGTCGGGCGTCAACAAATATTACGGTGCCTATCACGCGCTGAAGGACATCGATCTTACCATTCGCAAGGGTGCCTTTGTCGCACTTGTCGGGCCATCCGGTTGCGGCAAGTCTACGCTTTTGCGCTCCC
The DNA here is from genome assembly GCF_001422245.1 of Rhizobium sp. Leaf262. Taxonomy (GTDB): domain Bacteria; phylum Pseudomonadota; class Alphaproteobacteria; order Rhizobiales; family Rhizobiaceae; genus Agrobacterium. The sequence goes on along the minus strand of NZ_LMMM01000001.1, from coordinate 707,042 downwards.
TTGCAGGGCTGGAATCGATCTCGGCAGGCGATCTCGTCATTGCTGGCGAAAAGATGAACAACGTGCCGCCGCGCAAGCGCGATCTGGCGATGGTGTTCCAGTCCTATGCGCTTTACCCGCACATGACGGTCGAGGAAAACCTGACCTATAGCCTGCGCATTCGCGGCACCAAAAAGGCAGAAGCCAGAAAAGCGGCAGAGGATGTGGCGGCTATTACCGGCCTGTCAGACCTGCTGCATCGTTATCCGCGCGAGCTCTCCGGCGGACAGCGCCAGCGCGTTGCGATGAGCCGGGCGATTATCCGCAACCCAAAGGCCTTCCTGTTCGATGAGCCCCTATCCAACCTCGATGCCGCCTTGCGGGTGCATATGCGCAAGGAAATCAGAGCGCTCCATGACCGGCTCGGCGCGACATCGGTTTACGTCACGCATGACCAGATCGAAGCGATGACGATGGCCGACCATGTGGTCGTGATGCGCCAGGGCGTGATCGAACAGCAGGGTCAACCGCTTGAGCTTTACGACCGCCCCGTGAACCGCTTCGTTGCAGGCTTCATCGGGTCGCCTGCCATGAACTTCATTCCGGCGACGGCGGGAGCGGATGGTAAAACACTCATTCTTGATCTTGGAGAGCAGCAGACGATCAATCTGCATCGCACCATTCCTGCCAATCGAAAGCTTATTGTCGGGTTGAGGCCTGAGCATCTCATAATTGCCGAAAACAGTTCTGGTGCGCTGAACGTACCGGTCGCGATGGTGGAATCGACCGGCTCAACGACCTATGTCACCACCGCAACGACGCCTGAATGTGTCGTGGTGGTCAACGGACGTGTGCCGATCAGCAATGGACAAACCATAGGCCTGAATTTCGTGCCGGAACACATTCACCTGTTTGATGACGACACGGAAATGCGGATCGAATGACGACAGCAGAGTGCCGACGCACCACCCCGAATTGTGCACCACACAAACAAACACTTGGCCACTTCCGCTCTATTTAGGCTGCCTCAAACTCGCCGCGTCATGGCTGATGCTTGCTGGTTTGAATCGATATTTTAAAACGCAGAACGCCACTAGACAAATGTTCGACATTGGATGCTCAATTGAGATGCGTTTTTTCTCAAATTTCCCGTCTGAAGAATAGGATTCCTCGCAACCGCCCCAAGGTTTGACTAGGTTCCGCAGGAAATCAGGAGCCTTCGATGTTTTTCAAGACCTTTCCCAAAGCCGTTTTCTTCGGACTGTCTCTCACACTTGCAGCATTGGCATCCACTTCGGCGTCGGCAGATGCCACACTCGATCGCATCAAGGGGCGCGGCAAGCTCACCGTGGGCGTCATTCTGTCCGGCGCGCCGTTTGGTTTCATCGATCCAAAATCGCAGGAACAAAAGGGTTACAATGTCGATCTTGCCAAGGCCCTGGCTGCTGATCTGGGCGTAGAGCTTGAAACCGTCACCGTTACGCCTCCGAACCGCGTGCAATTCCTGCAGCAGGGTAAAGTCGATATCCTCATCGCAAACATGCAGTACACCGAGGATCGCGCAAAGATTCTTGACTATGTTCCTACGCCATACGACCGTGCAGGCGGCGCCGCTGTCGTGCGCAAAGACAGCGGCTTGAAAGACTGGGCCGATCTCAAGGGCAAGCCGGTCTGCATCTCGCAGGGCTCAAACTACGCGCAGCCGCTTGCTGAGGAATATGGGGCAATCGTCAAGGGTCTGCCTAGCCAACCGGAGTCCCTGCTCGCCTTGCAGGGCGGCAACTGCGTCGCCGCAGTCCACGTCGGCGCGACTGTCGGTCTGTTGCTTGTCGACCGCGCTGATGAGTGGAAAGACTATGCCATCCCGTTTCCGACAGAACTCATCCCATCGGATTCTGTGATATGGCTTCGCAAAGGCGAAAAAGACACACAGACGGCGCTTGATGAAACCGTGAAGAAGCTCCACAAGTCTGGCAAAATGCTTGAGATGGCGAAGGCAAACCGCCTCTTGAACACAAAGTATCTAGAGGAAGAAAACAAGAAGCTTTCTGCTGCACAGTGAGCATCCAACAGCGGTAAAGCCTCATGCAGGATTTGGACTTGACCGGCCTCTTCGTCGCCTTGACGGGGAGGCTGGGACTTAATTACGAGTTTCTGACGACAGGTTATGAAGCGCAGATATGGCGGGATGGTTTCCTGACAACGCTTTATCTGGTCGCCATAACGATACCCGTCAGCCTCGTCTTTGGACTGATCTTTGCCGCCTGCCTGACATCGGGCAGGCTTTGGCTTTCTGCGCCGGTGCGCGCGTTCGTAGAACTCACCCGCAATACCCCCACACTCGTGCAACTGATGTTCAGCTTCCTCGTCCTGAACACCGTGGTGTCGAATATGGTCGGGGGAGCACAAAACAATCCGCTGTCTCCGTTCTTCTGGGTTGTCGCCGTTGTCGGTCTCCACGTCGCCGCACTGCATGCCGAAGCCGTCCGCGGCGGCATCGAGGCGGTGCCCTCGTCCATGGTAGAGGCTGCACGGGGTATGGGGTTCAGCCGGTTCGAAATATTGCGCTACGTGCAAATTCCGCTCGCTTTACGAGCGTCGCTACCGGCTATCGTCAACGGCCTGATCAGTCTGGTGAAATCGACGACTGTTGGAAATGCGATTGCCGTCAGCGAAATTACATATGCTTCGATCATGGTCTGGACGCAGCGTGACAATGTGGTTGAACTGATGATCGTTCTTCTCGCTTTTTTCAGCCTTATCAATTTCGTCATTGCCCGTCTGGGCGCATGGGTGGAACGTAAACTCGCCGTGCCGGGGTATGGACTATGAGCAATTCTGCGCCCCCCACGACGAAACAGACCGGCCATATTTTGCGCTATCTCGGCTTCGTGGCCATGCCATTGCTGGTCATCGCATGGTCGCTGATTGATCCCACGCTTGGCAGGGAACTGGTAGACTGGATACCCTACCTCGCCTCCGGTTTTTCGATGAACATCCTGATCACGCTTTGCGCGGTCACGCTCGGAACGACCGCGGGCATTCTGCTCGGCCTCATGCAACTGGCACCTTACTGGGTGATCCGGTGGCCCGCAGCGATCTACGTCCAGATTTTTCGCAATGCGCCCGCTCTCGTGCTGATCTTTGCCACGACCTACATCTTTCCTTTCGAGATCGTTTTGTTTGGAAACTACCTGCCCTTTCCTGATTGGATAAAGGCCGTTATCGGGCTTGCCGTGCTTGCCAGCGCCTATATTGCGGAAATCACGCGTGGCGCCGTGGTTTCCATACCGACGACGCAATGGGAAGCCTCCAAGGGGCTGGGCTTTTCACGTTTGCAGGCGCTGCGCTTCGTCATCCTGCCACAATGTATCCGCCGTTCGCTTCCGGCCTGGATGAACGTCGCCTCGTCGATTGCCATGGGTACCTCGCTTGCGTCGCTGGTGGGTGTCCATGAACTCATGCATGCGGCCACCGATGCCAGCACCGCTGTAAGACGTCTCGACTTCACCGTCATCGCCTATGTCGTGGTCATGGCGGCGTTCTTTACGCTCTGCTACCCCATCGCTCGCCTCACCCGTCGTTTGGAACAGCGCTTCAGTGCGGGGTAAAGGATTCATCTCATGAACACATCCACAGACACCGCGATCGTAAAGCTGGAAGACGTACACCTGTCTTTCGGGCAAACAAGCGTTCTCAAAGGCATCGACCTAACTGTCAACAAAGGTGATGCTGTCTCCATCATCGGACCGTCAGGATCTGGAAAATCGACGATTTTGCGCTGCATCAATGCGCTGGTTACGCCTCAGAGCGGAAAGATCACGGTGGCTGGCACCCGGGTCGACGAACTGACAAAAGAAAGCGAACGGATAGAACTGCGCAAACGTGTCGGCATCGTTTTTCAGCAATATAATCTCTTTCCGCATCTGACCGTTCTCGACAACATCGTGCTGGCACCCACACGCATTCTGGGAGCAGACAGAGCAGCGACCACCAAGCTTGCTCGCGAGTTGCTGGAAAAGGTACGGTTGTCGGAAAAGGCAGATGCCTATCCGGGTCAATTGTCCGGAGGTCAGCAGCAGCGCGTGGCGATTGCCCGCGCACTCGCCATGAAGCCTGAACTCGTTCTTTTCGATGAAGTAACATCAGCGCTGGACCCGGAAACCGTAGGGGAAGTGCTGTGGGTCATCCGCGACCTTATTCGCGATGGCATGACGAGCATACTCGTCACACATGAAATGCGGTTTGCCGAAGAAATCAGTGATACCGTCGTGTTTACAGAAAACGGCAGGATTGTTGATCACGGTTCGCCGCGCCAGATATTCCACACCTCCGAGAATCTACGTATCCGACAGTTCGTAGGAGGTTTGAGCGGCGCACGCAGCGCAGTCGGTCATGGTGAAGGAATATGACCATGTCGAACGCTCCTCTCACCGCGGCGTTTGCCGGAGCAATCGCCGCATCCGATCCGAGCGATGACGAAATCGCCATGCAGACGGCCCGCGTCGCAATCATCGATTTTCTTGCGTGTGCGATTGCAGGCGCTACAGATCGCACCACCGATATTCTGATCGACACGCTTGGTCTCCTCCCTGGGCAATCGGTGCTTATTGGTCGGGGTCACAAGACTGATCCCTATAATGCGGCGTTGATCAATGCGTATGCGGGGCATGTGCTCGACTATGACGACGTTCATGCGAGTGTCCGCGGCCACCCCACGACGGTCATCGTTCCAGCTCTGCTGGCTTTTGCGGCAGAGCGGAGTTTCAGCGCCAAGTCTTTCGTGGCGTCCTATGTGGTCGGACTGGAGTCCATGGCGAGGCTTGGGCTTTCATTGGGCTCCAAACATTATGAGAATGGTTTTCACGCCACAGCAACACTTGGACCCGTCGGAGTAGCAGCCGCAATCTGCCATCTGACGGGCGCTTCAGAACACGAAACAGCGACTGCGCTTGGCCTCGCCGCAACGCAGGCTTCCGGGTTGCGGTTACAATTCGGGTTTGATGCCAAGCCGTACCATGCAGGAATGGCTGCCCGCTCCGGTCTGTTGGCTGCGCGTTTGGCCGCCAGGGGTTTCAGTGGCGCTCCAGATTTCCTTGATAATCCAGTCGGGTTTCATTCCGCTTATGCCTTTGGCGCCGGAAAACCGGAATTGACCGTACAAAGCTGGGGACAGCCATGGCAGATCGTCCAGCCCGGCCTTACATTGAAGGCCTATCCCTGCTGCACGGCCAGCCATCCCGTCGCCTCGCTCGGCATTGATCTCCACCACGAAGGTCTGACCGCGGATCAGATAGAGGCGATTACACTGACCTACCCGCCCGGGGCCGATGCTGCTCTGGTCGTGACCAATCCGACCAATGGCATAGAGGCCCGCTTCAGTCCGGAATACGTATTCGCTACTGCTTTGCTCAACGGCGCACTCAGGCTCGACCACTTCGACGACCAGCCGGTCAGCGATCGCATCATGGCGCTGGCGACCCGCGTCAGTCGTCGTCACGATGAGACCGCGCCGCGCATGTCGAGCGATCCGAAGACACGGTTCGTGGTGCTTGATATCGCCCTTAAGGATGGGCAAACAAAAACCCGTCGTTTCGACGGTTTACCGGGCGTCACCGATCCATCCGACAAATTTCGGACCGCAACGAAAGACAGTACCTCTTTCAGAGACATTCCAGAGCTTGTCCGCAGCATGAACAGCGAAGCAGACCTTGCTTTGCTGCTCTCCCTGCTTAACCAGCCCTCCATTTGACGAGACATTGCAATGAGTACCAAAAGACAAATCCACCTCGGCCTTTTCCTGCAAGGAGCTGGCCACCACGTCTCCGGCTGGCGGCATCCGAAAGCCGAAGCCGGCAGCGAAAATTTCGATTTGTTGCGCCGTGTTTCTCAGACGGCCGAACAGGCGAAATTCGACATGGTTTTTCTGGCGGACGGGCTGACAAGCGGCGTTGACGCCCATCCCTCCACGATAGCTCGCTTTGAGCCCCTGACATTGCTGGCTGCGCTGGCACTTGTGACGGACAAGGTCGGTCTTGCCGCGACCTCATCGACAACCTACGGCGAACCGTACCACACGGCACGGGCATTTTCGTCCATAGATCATCTCAGCAACGGTCGCGCCGCGTGGAATATCGTAACGACATCCTATGCCCGCACGGCCAATAACTTCTCCAAGTCGCATCCAGAACACGACGAGCGGTACGCGGTTGCCGAAGAATTCGTCGACGTGGTACGCGGACTCTGGGATAGCTGGGACGACGACGCTTTCATCAAAGACAAGCAGAGTGGTGTCTATGCCGATCCGTCGAAGGTCCATGTGCTCGATCACAATGGCAAATATTATTCGGTAAAAGGCCCGCTCAATATTCCAAGGTCGCCTCAAGGGCATCCGATCCTCATTCAGGCCGGGTCTTCCGGCCCCGGCCAGGATCTCGCTGCTCGCACGGCTGACGTCGTCTTTACCGCTCAGCAAAGCCTTGCCGAGGCGCAGGCATTTTACAAAAGCCTCAAATCACGGGTCGAGAAATTCGGCCGCCAGGCGCGCGATGTCGCTGTCATGCCCGGCTTTTTGCCGGTCATTGGGAAAACATCGAAGGAAGCTGCAGAGAAGCTTGCCGAACTTGACCAGTGGACCGATCTGAAAAGCGCGATGCCGCTCCTCGAAGAGCGTATTGGTGACAGCCTGACCGACTACGATCCCGATGGTCAGTTGCCGGATTTGCCAATCTCCGACCAACTGCGAAGCCGCGCCGAGCTTCTGACCGCACTTGCGCGACGGGAAAATCTGACAATACGGCAATTGGCTCTGCGTGTCGCAGCGGGACGCGGTCACCACATCGTCCTCGGTACGCCCGTAGAGGTGGCTGACCGTATGCAGGAATGGTTTGAAAGCTACGCAGCTGACGGCTTCAACATCATGCCTCCCTTCTTCCCCGAAGGGCTTGAAGACTTCACGCAACTCGTCGTACCCATCCTCCAGGAAAGGGGTCTTTTCCGCAAGGATTATGAGGGCTCGACCCTGCGCGATCATCTGGGCCTGAAGCGTCCGGCACTATAAGGTGCAGCTGCCTGCGTCCGGGCCTGCGATCAACGGGCCTGGAACCTCGCGCCAATCCGTGTTCAAAATAGACCCGGAGGATTGCATATGCCATCACATCTGCGCGCCATACAGCTAACGACCATCACAAGCCTTCTGATCGCCATTGCCGTTCCATCGGTGGCGGTCGGAAGCGACACCCGGCAGCAAACGCAGCCGGACGGGGCCACGTCGATGACGGTTCTTCGGGATTTGTGCCGTCACGGCAGCGCAGAAGCATCGCCCACAGCGGACGCGAATGCCATTCTCGAGCAGCACAAAAAAGCGCGGGAAGCGTGTGACAAGCTGGTCGATACGGCAGGGCTTAATGGCCGAGACCTTGCGGAAGCTCTGCTGGACAGGGCCGATCTCGCTGCGCCGGAAACGGGAAAAGCCTACACCCAAGCCATGGCTGATTACGAGCGCGCCATTGCCCTGGTTCCCAACCTGGCGGATGCCTATTGGCGGCGCGGCAAGGCAAATCTACTCTATGCTCGTGATCTGACCGCAGCGCTGCGCGACCTCGACACTGCAATCCGACTTGAACCCTCCAACTCGCAGTTCTATGTGACCCGAGCGTCTATCCAGAGCTGGAATGGAAGACCCGAGCTGGCGATGAGCGATCTTAACCAAGCACTCAGTCTTGACCCTGAAAACGTACATGCACTCACCAATCGCGGTCTTGCCTATTCCAACGACGGCAACAACTCTCGCGCCATCGCCGATTTCGACGCAGCTCTCAAACTCGCCCCTAACGATTCCGGAGTTTACGGCTTTCGTGCTGCCGCCCGCAGACAGGCAGGCGACGAAAAAGGCGCGAAAGCCGATGATGAGAAGATGATGGAGCTATGGCTGAAAGGTGACCAATAGGCATGGCTGTCTTGCACAAGCGGGATTTTCTCATCGGCGGGGCCGCATTGGCTGCCTGGGCTCTCTCACGAGAAGGAATGGCTGCGTCCAATAATTCGGTTGATGCCGATGCCCTTGCGGCTTTACGCCCGGGCATACCCGTTTCCGCGGTCGAAAAAGCGATGGGATCAGGCTGGCGCGCGCCCGCTCCACACAAGGGTGGCCTGATCGACATCATGGAGAGATCGGTCGGTGTGATCGTACAGATCGATAAAAACGGTCTGATCGGCAAAATAGAATTCAACTCGCGTTTCGACCACACCGTCGCTGGCGTCCCCATGGGCATATCGCTTGCCGAGCTTCCCACCGCAGTGCCCGACATCCAGATTGGGCCTGAAAGCAAAGTTCGAAAAGGCGCTCGTTCCGCAACGAAACAGTTGCCCGAGGGGCTTCTCACTGCTCACATCACATTCGACACCGTCTACGGTATCAGCATCGTCAATCCCAAAGCCGAATATAACGAGGCAACCGCACCGCCCTACCCAGCGCCGCACGGCTCTGTCGGAGCACCTTTTTCGGACGTGAATCTCAAACTCGCGGCGATGTCGGCGCTTCTGGACGCTAAAATGCTTGATCTCGGCACACCAGAAGAACTCGCAACTCACGTGCTCGGACGTCCGGTCGATCTGGAAGAGGAAGGTTACGATCTCATTCCCGAGGCGCTGGATTATCTGGCGCACTATCCTTTGACGGACGAACTGCTCGCCGCCATCGAGACGATGGAATTCGACGGCGGGGCGACGATCTACCCGTTTGCCTGGTATTTCTGGAGCGGTGAGGAAAGCGTCTTCGACATCAAGGATCTCTTCGGCATCCGCTTCTGTCCCAACCTGAAAAGTTTTTCGGTGATTTCGATGATCGAGGTGGTCGATCTCCGCGCTCTTGCTCCGCTGGCGAAGCTTGAAGAGCTCAGCGTCAACGTTCCCACGCAGAATACCGAAGCATTGCTCGACCTTCCTGCCCTGAAAAAGGCTGGCCGATTTTCGGGCGACCCTGCTGCAGCCACTGTTTTGGAGACGCTGGAGAAGCGGGGCGTGCAGGTATACTAGCTGTTGGGCAGCAGGCGGTGAAAGACGGCGGAGTCGGTGCCCCGCCGTCGATTGCAGAATTAGAAGCGGTAGTTGACGCCACCCTTGACGACGTTGTCGCTGATATCCGTATGCGATGCGACGCCGTTGCTGAACGTGCGGACATCGTCCGTGGCCACGTAGTTGTATTCAACCTTGGCTGAGATTTGTGGCGTGAAGCGGTGTTCGGCACCGACACCCAGAAGGTAACCTTCCTTCATGCCATCAGGACCAATGACGTTTCCACCGTCGCGCAGGCTTGTGACTGTGACACCTGCGGTGCCATAGACCAGCGTGTCGTCGAGCTTCACACCGGCCTTTGCCTTCAAGGCAGCGCGCCAGCGCTCTTTGAGGTTGCCGTTCGGAACTTTCACCTTTGTATCGCCGAGATGCGTCGCTTCGAGTTCGCCGCCGATCACGGCCGGGCCGAGATCATAGTCGTAGCCGCCCTGGACGCCGAGTGCCAGGCCTTTGCCACCTTTGAAGGGATTGGCGCTCGGCATCGCCGCGCCGATATGACCACCTACATAGGCACCTGTCCAGGATGTCGACGGAGCTTCGGTGTAAGCCGGAGGGCTTTCGTAGGACGACAGATCGGCCGAGAGCGCGGGGGACGCCGCAAACGAAACGAGGGCTATTGCTGCAACAGATTTCAGGGTCTTCGACATTGGTTACTCCAAACATTATCCATGCGAGACGGCCCGGCTGGCCTCTCAATCTTCAAAACGCATCCGCAACTGCGCGTCTGACTGCCGTTTGGTCTGAAAATGGCACAAAGATAAGACCCGTTCCTCAATTCCATTCAATTTTAACTAAAACTTTAATGGTATGGATAACAGCACGTTAATTTTGGCCGTCCGCTCAAAGCCAGAGGACCACGCGCTCCCTTTCATCTTCCAAAAAGGTGAAGCATCGACGAAAATGGAGGCCGGAATTATTCATCGAAGGCACTGCTTCGACGTGCTCCAACCAAGCTGTTTTCCCGTAATAACCTGAGAATTCGAGCAGGTAGAACCTCTGTGCGAGACCGCACAATTGGAACAGAAGGTGTTCAAAAACATTTTATGGATGGATAATATAAAATGTTTCGCTTGCGACGACTAATGATAAAGTCATTGATAACAGACATAAAACAGGAATGATCATGCAAGAGACCAAAAGCAAAGCCATGACGGGCGTCGAGGGACTGGACGATGTTTTGTCCGGTGGTCTTTCCCGCCGACACGTGTTTTTGCTTGAGGGGTCGCCGGGTACCGGCAAGACCACGATCTCACTTCAGTTCCTGATCGAAGGTGCCAATCGAGGCGAACGCTGTCTCTACATCAGCCTTTCGGAATCCGAAGAGGAGCTACGCGACAGCGCGGCTTCTCACGGAATGGAGCTCAACGAAAACATCGAGATATTCGAGCTCGTACCGCCAGAGAGCCTGCTCGATGCCGATCAACAGCAAAGCTTGCTGTATTCTTCGGACCTTGAGCTTGGTGAAACCACCAGATTGATCTTCGATGCGTTTGAGCGGATCAAGCCTGATCGGGTTGTGATCGACAGCCTTTCCGAAATTCGCTTGCTGGCGCAGAGCTCACTTCGTTACCGTCGACAAATTCTGGCAATGAAGCATTACTTTTCCAAGTCCGGCGCAACCGTGCTTCTGCTGGATGATTTGACGGCCGATATTTTGGACAAAACGGTTCACAGTGTCGTTCATGGCGTTATTCATCTGGAAGAACTTTCGCCAAATTACGGGTCCGAGCGTCGCCGCGTGAAGGTTTTGAAATATCGCGGTCAGGCTTATCGCGGCGGCTACCATGACTTTGTCATTCGCACGGGCGGCGTTGCCGTCTTCCCGCGCTTGCGGGCTATCGAACACAAGACATCCTTTACGCGGGAAACACTCAGCAGCGGTATCACCGGACTGGACGGCCTGTTGGGTGGTGGCGTCAATCGCGGCTCGAGCACGCTTTTGATCGGACCGGCAGGCACGGGGAAAAGCATTTTCGGTATCCAGTTTGTCGAGGCCGCGATAAAACGGGGCGAGAAAGCAGCGGTATTTGTCTTCGATGAAGAACTCGGGCTTCTGTTCGAACGCATGAAGCTGATGGGCATCGATCTCAAGCAGATGCAGACCGATGGACATCTTTATATCGAACAACTCGATGCTGCGGAGCTCTCCCCCGGAGAGTTTGCGCAACGCGTAAGAGATCAGGTCGCGACTTATGATGCCAAGACCGTTCTGATCGACAGCATCAACGGTTATCAAGCGGCTATGCCTGAAGAAAACGCATTGATCCTGCACATGCACGAATTGTTGCAATTTCTGAACAGGCAAGGAGCAAACACCTTCCTGACGGTCGCCCAACACGGTCTGGTGGGCGATATGAAGTCTCCCGTGGATGTCACCTACCTTGCAGATACTGTCATTCTTCTCCGTTATTTCGAAGCGACTGGTCGGGTGCGCCGCGCGGTTTCCGTTATCAAGAAGCGGACTGGTCTGCATGAGGACACGATCCGCGAATATAGAATAGGCGATAAAGGGCTGACATTGGGTGAACCGCTGTCAACGTTCCAAGGCGTGTTGCGAGGCGTCCCTGTCCTGACCGGTGATAATTCCATGACCGTTCCCTTGGAAGGGAGTACGGAAAATTTTTGATACAGGACATTTCGCCCTTGTCTACGCGCCCATGGGACGAGATGCGCAGATCGCAGCATCCCTGCTGACAGAGGCCGGGATCGTTTCCCGGACGGTCGAGACGATCCCGGCAATGGTTTCAGAAATGGGCGACGACGTCGCTTTCGTCGTGGTGACGGAAGAAACGTTGCGGTCCGCAGATCTGCGTCCGCTCTCAGACTGGATCGGAAATCAGCCCGCATGGTCCGATCTTCCCTTCATCGTCCTGACGCACCGTGGCGGCGGACCGGATCGCAATCCAGTCGCGCTTCGCCTGTCGGAGATTTTGGGCAATGTCAGCTTTGTGGAACGCCCTTTCCACGCGACAACCTTCATCAGCGTTTCGCGAACGGCCTTTCGTAACAGGCTGCGGCAATTCCATGCCAGAACGCAGATCGAAGCCCTTGCGGACAGCAAATCCTGGCTACAGACAGCACTCAGCGCGGGCCGTCTAGGTTCCTGGGAGCTCGATCTCGCCTCCTTGACTCTCGTTTGCTCGGATACATGCAAGGCGATTTTCGGATACGGACGCAATGATGATTTCGGATATGAACAGTTGTTGGCTGGCGTCCATCCCGAAGATCGTCCGCGCATGCAATCGGCGGTGCGGGACACGATTGAGAACGGCAAGGAATACTCCATCGAATATAGGGTGATCTGGGCCGATGGTTCGGTTCACTGGGCGGAAATCAAGGCGCAACTCTATCGTAATAGACATGGCATCCCCGTGAAAATGGTGGGAGTGTCCGCCGACATTACGGAGCGTCGGGAAATTGCAGAACGGCAGCGTCAGGTCAATGAGACGCTGGAACTTCGGGTCGAGGAGCGCACGGCTGAATTGCTTCAGGCCCATGAGACTGTCATGGCGGAAGTCGAGCAACGGCAAAAGGCTGAGGAGCAGCTTCGCCAGGCGCTTAAGATGGAAGCTATCGGTCAACTGACGGGCGGTGTAGCCCATGATTTCAACAATCTGCTCATGGCCGTGATGGGCAATCTGGAACTCTTGGCAAAACACGTGTCAGGGGACGAGCGCGCGATGCGTCTCATCGATGGCGCGCTGAAGGGCGCCAAGCGTGGTGCCTCCCTGACCCAGTGTCTTCTGGCATTCGCACGCAGGCAGGACCTGCAGGTCAAGCCTATCGACATGCCCAAGCTCATTGAAGACATGGACGACCTGCTGAGGCGCTCCGTCGGATCGAGCATCGTCCTCGAGCGTGCAATCGAGAAGGATGTGCGGTTGGCTCTCGGCGATGCCAACCAAATCGAACTTGCACTTCTGAACCTTGTGGTGAATGCGCGCGACGCCACCGTGGAACGCGGCACCATCACCATCGGTCTGCGCGAAGACAGGGTGTCTCGTACCACCCCAGAGCTTGCAGCGGGTGACTATATCGTCCTGTCGGTGACGGATACCGGTGTCGGCATGAACGCGGAGACCCTTAAAAAAGCAATCGATCCGTTCTTTTCCACCAAGGAACTCGGCAAGGGAACCGGCCTCGGTCTTTCGATGATCCACGGCTTGGCCCTGCAGTTGAAGGGCGCGCTCGTTCTCCAAAGCACGCCCGGCAAGGGCACCACCGCTGAACTCTGGATTCCCGTGAGTGAAGAAAACACCAGTCAGGTTCCTCTTTCCCCCGTCACAACCGCAACTCCGTTGGCAACCGATAGGCACCTGCGAATTCTCATGGTCGACGATGATGCCCTGATTGCCATGAGCTCCGTAGATATGTTGGAGGATTTGGGCCATGAAGTCGTGGAAGCCAGCTCCGGCAAGCAAGCTCTCGAAATACTGTCAGCAGAACGGACATTCGACCTCTTGGTCACCGATTTCTCGATGCCGGGTATGAACGGAGCAGAACTGTCTCGCAGGGCACGTGAACTGATACCGGGCCTGCCTATCCTGATCGCTACCGGTTATGCCGACCTGCCCGAAGGCACGGATCTCGAAATCACCCGCCTTGGCAAACCCTATACCCAGGATCAGCTCGCCACGGAAATTTCCAAGGTCTTGGCGTCGACAGCAGGACCTAGCGGCTCATCCATCTAAGTTGTACGGCGGCGATGAGGCGTGCAGCGATCATCAAACGCCGTCGTCGAGCTTTTTCAAGAAAGCGCGCGCGCTGTCGCGATAGGACTTTTGTTGCGCCTCCTCCATTCTCCGCCATGTGGCATAGGGTTGCGCGAGGCGTCGGTTGGCGGAAAGCTTTTTCTCGTTTCTGGCCAGAAAGTCCCAATAGAGAGCGTTGAACGGGCAAGCCCCCTCACCCGTCTTGCGGCGCACATCATAGTGACAGTTCTGGCAATAGTCCGACATCCGAGAAATATATGCGCCGCTTGCCGCGTAAGGCTTCGATCCCAGTATCCCGCCATCTGCAAACTGGCTCATTCCAATGACGTTGGGAAGTTCCACCCACTCATACGCATCTGCGTAGACTTCCAAATACCATTCGTGCAGCGCGTAAGGATCGAGGCCGGCAAGCATCGCAAAATTACCAGTCACCATCAGGCGCTGGATGTGATGGGCATAGGCATTTTCAATGGTTTCGCCGATGACGGTTGCGAGGCAGGCCATGGCTGTTTTTCCGGTCCAGAAAAAGTCCGGTAAAGGCCGCTTGGCTTCGAAAAAATTGCGCGTGGCATAGTCTGGCATTAGGAGCCAGTAAATCCCGCGCATATATTCGCGCCAGCCGATGATCTGACGAATAAACCCCTCGACGGCGTTGATGGGAGCATGGCCTTCCAAATATGCGCGCTCCGCTTTTCGACATAAGGAAAGCGCATCGAGAAAGCCGATATTGATATAAAATGACAAAAGAGAATGATTGAGAAAAGGGTCGCGCGAGACCATGGCATCCTGTGTTTCGCCAAACTTCGGCAAAAAATCGGAGATGAAAGCATCCGCTGCGATCTCGGCATCTTCACGCGTGACCGCGAAAGCGAAGCCTTTGGCCGATCCCATATGGTCGGGAAAACGGTCTTCAATCAGTTCCATGACCTCACGCGTCATTTTATCGGGCTTAAAGCGCGGATGACTGGGGCGGAATAAATCCTGCGTTGCGGGAGACCGATTTTCGCTATCGAAATTCCAGCGACCACCAGAGGGCTGTTCGCCGTCCATCAACAGCCCCGTCTTTCGACGCATGTCGCGATAAAAGAACTCCATCGTCAGTTGACGACGGCCCTCGGCCCATTGACCGAAGGCGTCGTGAGAGCAAAGGAACCTGTCGTCCGGGCGAATATCCACATGCACGCCGGTCTTCGATTGCCAGCTTTGCATGTCCTGCAAAACCCGCCACTCCCCAGGCTCCGTCACCACCACAGCGTCCGGCTGCAATTCATCGACCGCTCTTTTCAACTCTGTCGTGAACGCGCCGGTGTTGTCGGGATCGTCCAGACGCACGTAACGTACCCTGTGTCCTGCCGCAGCCAAATCGGCTGCGAAATGTCGCATGGCAGAGAGGATGAAAACGATCTTCTTGCGATGGTGGCGAACATAAGTGGTCTCTTCAGCCACCTCACACATAAAAACAACATCACGTTCAGGATCTGCCTCACGCAGGCTGGAAACGCTTGGAGAGAGCTGATCGCCCAAAATGAAGACAATATTCCTACACTGAGTCATGGTTCGGCACCCTTCCGTAGGAAGCTATACGAAACCGAATCGAAACTGGATGAGGCGCTAAAACGAAATTCGTCGATCAGTGAGCCTAGGATATTGAAACCCGCTCTCGGTTTTAGCCATCTTGTCGAACCAAAAGTCGCACCTTGCTCGGTCTTTTCCTTGGCCTGAAGATCAGGTTTCCCATACGCTTGACAGAAATGAACTAACTGGTACAAACATTATGTCGATGCTGAAAGCTCGGGAGGCCCAGGTCGACGGCAAGAAAGATTAAGCAAAGTTGTTTTGCTGCTTGCGCGACCTTCGGGAGCTGGGCAATCGAACTTTGTGGGAGTGGGAGGATAGATGGCATATACGCTGGATTTTTCGGCAGTCTACGACCGCCTGCCTGAACTCTTTATTGCCTGCCTGGCAACCATCGGGCTTGCGATTGCAGGCATGTTTTTGGCGACCATCATTGGCGTTCTTGGTGTCATCGCCCGCGGCTCCTCCATCAAACCTTTGCGTGCCCTGGTAATCGGCTTTGTCGAACTCATCCGTAACACGCCGTTTCTCGTCCAGATTTTCTTCATCTTTTTTGCACTTCCGCAGATGGGGTTGCGGCTCAACCCGACGACGACGGCTGTTGTCGCCTTGGCTTTGAATGGTGGCGCCTACGCCATCGAAATCATCCGCGGCGGTGTGGATGCCGTTCCGAAAGGGCAGATCGAGGCCGGTCTGGCGCTCGGACTGCGTCGGTCGCAGATTTTCCGTCACATCATTCTGAAACCTGCACTGCGCGCAGTGTATCCGTCGCTTACCAGTCAGTTCATCATGCTGACCCTGACGACGTCCGTATGCACATCGATTGCCGCTTATGAGCTGACCTCGGTTGCGCAACGAATCGAGGCGGAAACGTTCAGGTCTTTCGAGGTCTATTTCTCCATCACCCTGCTCTACCTCGTTATTTCCTCGTTGATGATGGGCGTTTTCGCACTGATATCGCGCCTGTCGTTCAGCTATCCGGTCAAGTGAGGTAAAAACGATGACGTCTATCGGTCCCAACGAATTGTTTTTTCTGATGCAGGGTCTGAAATGGACCTTGGCCCTCACTCTGATCGGATTCTTTGGCGGCGGCGTGTTCGGCCTTTGCGTGGCATTGGCAAGAACAGCTGACAACAAGATCGCATCGCGCGTCACAGCTGGTTACATCGCTATCTTCCAGGGCACGCCACTGCTGATGCAGTTGTTCGTCGTGTATTACGGTGTCGCGCTGCTTGGCCTGAACATAGACGCATGGCTCGCAGTCGCCATCGCTTTCACCTTGCATGCCAGCGCATTTCTCGGTGAAATATGGCGCGGTGGAATCCAGGCTGTTCCGAAAGGCCAGACCGAGGCAGCCAAAGCGCTCGGGCTTCACTATGTATCGCGGATGAAAGACATCGTTCTGCCGCAAGCCTTCAAGATTTCCCTGCCCGCAACCATCGGCTTTCTCGTGCAACTCATCAAGGGAACGTCGCTGGCAGCCATTGTCGGTTTCGTAGAGCTGTCGCGGGCGGGCCAGATCATTTCCAACCAGACGTTCAAGCCCCTGACCGTGTTCGCGATCGTGGGCCTGACATATTTTCTCATTTGCTGGCCGCTCTCCCTGTGGGGCGCTGGCGTCGAAAAGCGGCTTCAGACCGCCTCACGATAATCGTGTCATCAGCTTTGTAAGGAGGAGCAAAAGATGAAATCCAAGAGCCTGAAAATGAACCGCCGCACGTTGCTTGCGCTTGCCGCAGCAACCGTTGCCCTGCCATTCGTCGCACCGGTCGATGCATTTGCCGGTACCGTTGACGAAGCCAAGGCCAAGGGCAAGGTCGTCATCGGCATTCAGGGCGATAACTCGCCATGGGGCTTCGTCAATTCGAGCGGCGTACAGGACGGCCTCGATGCCGATATCGGCAAGGCATTCGCAGATTATCTCGGCGTAAAGGCCGAGTTCGTTCCGCTGGCCGTTGCAAACCGCATCCCCGCACTCATGACCGGCAAGGTCGACGTTCTGTTTGCGACCATGGGCATGACGGCTGAACGCGCAAAGACAATCCAGTATTCCATCCCTTATGCGGGCAACGTGCTGTCGGTTTATGGACCGAAGGATAAGAAGATCGCCGGTTATGACGATCTGACAGGTGTCTCTGTCGGCGTTCCCAAGTCGAGCGCCATGGATACGGCCATCACCGCAGGCGCAGGCACCAAAGCCAACATCCTGCGCTTCGATGATGATGCTGCGAACATCCAGGCCCTCATTTCCGGCCAAGTGGAAGTCGTTGGTGGAAATCAGTTCTACGGCGATCGGCTGAATGCAGCGGCTGCTGGAAAATACGAGCCGAAGTTCGACCTGACCACGCTTTACAACGGTGCCGGCACACGTCCGGGTGAGAAGGACTGGAATGAAGCCGTCAATGCATTTCTGGTGAAGATCAAGGGCAACGGCGAGCTCGCCAAAATCTACACCAAGTGGATGAAGCGCGATGTTCCGGCCTTCCCGGAATCACTGCCCGATATCCCCTTCACCGTAAAGTAATTGGAGGAGGCTCCCATGCTGCAAACCGCCGACACTCAGGTTCCGCTGATCGCTCTTGAAGCGGTGGAAAAGTGGTATGGAGCCTTTCATGCACTGAAGAACATCAATCTGTCGGTTCGCAAAGGCGAGAAAATCGTTCTTTGCGGCCCGTCCGGCTCGGGCAAGTCTACGCTGATCCGCTGTATCAACCATCTTGAAGACATTCAGGAAGGCACGATTACCGTCGAGGGAACGAAGCTGACATCTTCGGTCAGCGCCATAGATACCGTGCGGCGTGAAGTCGGCATGGTGTTTCAGAACTTCAACCTGTTTCCGCACAAGACGATTCTCGAAAACTGCACCCTTGCCCCCATGCGCGTCAAAGGCTTGTCCAAGAGCGAGGCGGAAGCCACCGCTCGCCGGTATCTGGAGCGTGTTCGTATTCTCGATCAGGCCGACAAATATCCGGCACAGCTTTCCGGGGGACAGCAGCAGCGTGCGGCTATCGCTCGTGCGCTTTGCATGGAGCCGAAAGCCATGCTTTTCGATGAGCCTACATCCGCACTTGACCCGGAAATGGTCAAGGAAGTCCTTGATACCATGATCGGTCTTGCCCGCGACGGCATGACGATGATCTGCGTTACCCACGAAATGGGCTTCGCCCGACAAGTCGCAGACCGCGTGGTGTTCATGGCTTCGGGAGAGATTATCGAAGAGGCGCCACCCGAAGAGTTTTTCAAAAATCCTCAACACCAGCGGACGCGCACGTTCCTGGGCGAAATCCTCGCCCATCATTGATGTCCACCATGGACCTGAAGCGATCAGCCCAGACCAGTTTCCCACCGATGAGAATGCCGACATGACAGACAGAACATCCTTGAAGGTCGGCTTGATCGGTGCCGATATCCAGCTATCCAAAACGCCCGCGATGCATATGCGCGAGGGTGCTGCTCATGGCATGCACTATGATTACGAGTTGATCGATATCCACAGCAGGAAGGTTTCCGAAGACGCCCTGCCGGAACTTCTCGATGAAGCTGAAGGGCGCGGGTTTGCGGGTGTCAACATCACCCACCCTTTCAAACAGCGTGTTATCGCCTATCTCGACGAGCTGTCGGAAGATGCCCGCATGCTGGGTGCAGTCAACACCGTTGTCTTTCGTGATGGAAAGCGGGTCGGACACAACACCGACTGGTACGGTTTTTACGAGAGTTTCAAGCGGGGTCTACCGGATGCAAAACGGGATCGCGCCCTCCTCATCGGTGCGGGCGGTGCGGGCGTGGCCGTAGCACATGCTGCGCTCAAGCTCGACATTCAACGCCTGGACATTCTCGATCAGGATGTCAGCCGCGCGGAAGGTTTGGCCGAAAAGCTGAACCTGCGCTTTGGTGCCCAGCGTGCTCATGCGGTCGACCGCGCCGAAAGTTCGCTACCGCATGCCGATGGCCTCATCCACGCGACGCCAACCGGCATGCCTGCCCATCCCGGAATTCCGGTATCCGCCGCGCTGATCCAGCCACGGCATTGGGTTGCCGACATCGTTTACATGCCGCTGGTGACAGAACTGCTCGCGAAAGCGACGAAAAAGGGTTGCCAGGTGCTGCCCGGCGGGGGCATGGCCGTCTTTCAAGCCGTCGATGCATTCAGACTGTTTTCTGGCCGAGAGCCCGATCCCACTCGCATGAGCGCCCATTTCAACGAATTGTGCAGGCAAGAGGCAAAGGTATGACCATCGTTGCAACCGCGAAATGCGATGTGGACCGCGTGCCTGCGCCGCTCGTCACCCATCGCTTTTTTCGGTAGCGCCGATATGATCGACCCGAAGCACATAGCGCAACACCATGTCCGCAACATGCTTCGACAGCGCCTCCTGACCGTTTTCGGTAAAAAGACTGTCGCCGAAAATGAACGAAAACGTCGCGGCATTGGACACATTGAAGAACGACAATGCACTGATCTGCCAGTGAAGCTCCAAGGCTTCTATGCCCTCACGGAAAATGCCCTGGCTCTGGCCACGCGCCAGCACGTTTTCAAGCGCGCCGATCGCCGGGCGGTTGAGTTGTCGGATCGTTTCAGATGCCTGCATGTGCCGACCATGGTGAACGTTCTCGATCATGACCATGCGGATGAAGGCCGGGTTTCGACGGTGATGGTCGAAGGTGAAACGACAGAGCTTCTCCAGCGCTGCTCGAGGCTCCATGTCATCGAGTTCAAGCTCGCTTTCGCCGCCGCGCACATTGGCATAGGCCTTCTCCAGCGCTTGCTGGTACAGGCCTTCCTTGTCGCCGTAGTAATAATAGATCATGCGCTTGGACGTACGCGTGCGCGCAGCGATCTCGTCTATGCGCGCACCGGAGAGGCCGTTTTGCGAAAACTCGTCCATCGCGACAGACAGAATATCGCGACGGACGCCTTCCGGATCGCGTTTCGGCTGCCGTGTGGCGCTGATAGTGCTCGAACTCGCGACTTTCGTCATTCTCCACCCATAACCCGTCGGCTCGGCCTTATTGAAGCCGCCATTATTAACTAATTAGTACATAAAGCTGGAAAGGAAGGCAATATGGTCATCTCTGGCACCGAACAGCAAACGCTGCCACTGCGGACATCCATCGCAACAGTTTCCATTAGCGGAGAGTTTCCAGAAAAATTGGCGGCCATTGCCAAGGCCGGATTCTCAGGTGTGGAAATCTTTGAGAACGATTTCTTGACCTATGATGCGTCTCCACGAGAAGTCCGATCAATGGTGCGCGACCATGGCCTTGAGATTACCCTGTTTCAGCCATTCCGCGATTTCGAGGGAATGCCGGATCATCATCGCCAGCGGGCTTTCGAACGCGCAGAGCGAAAGTTCGATATCATGGGTGAGCTGGGCACCGATCTCATGCTGATCTGCTCCAACGTCTCGCCCATTTCGCTCGGCGGTATCGACCGTGCCGCCCAGGATTTCAACGAACTTGGAGAAAGAGCGGCGAAACACGGGCTGCGTGTCGGCTACGAGGCGCTGGCCTGGGGTCGCCACATCAGCGACCATCGCGACGCATGGGAGGTCGTGCGCCGCGCAGACCACGCCAATGTCGGTATCATCCTCGACAGTTTTCATACCCTGTCACGTAAGATCGATCCCAACTCGATCCGCTCCATACCGGGTGACAAGATTTTCATCGTCCAATTGGCGGATGCGCCCCTGTTCGACATGGATCTACTCTACTGGAGCCGCCACTTCCGCAACATGCCAGGTGAAGGCGATCTCGCCGTGGTCGAGTTCATGAAAGCCGTCGCGGCAACGGGATACTCCGGCCCCCTGTCGCTGGAAATCTTCAACGACCAGTTTCGTGGTGGCTCAGCACGCCTGCTCGCCGAAGACGGCCATCGCTCGCTCGTCAATTTGATGGACAAGGTTCACCGTCAGGAGCCGGATATTCGTATCGCCGTGCCGGATATGCCGGCTCCGGTAGAAACGACCGGCGTGGAATTCGTGGAATTCACCACCGGCGCAAACGAGAAAGCCGATCTTGAGACGCTACTCTTCACGCTTGGCTTCAACAAATCGGCGCGGCACTGCAATCGCGACGTCGAACTTTACACCCAGGGCGATATCCGCATCGTCATCAACACGGACAGCACAGGTGACAGCTTTGCAGGCGCGTCCTATTCCGTGCATGGAACGAATGCCTATGCCTTTGGTCTAAAAGTCGACAATGCCGCGGATGCGCTGGCGCGTGCGGCAGCGTTGGGCGCTCCGACATTCTTCGAGCCGCGCCGAAGCGGCGAAGCTTCCATTCCTGCCATTCAAGGTGTCGGTAACGGCGTCATCTATTTCCTCGATGGTTCCCCCGCCCTGTCATCCATTTGGGAGAAAGAGTTTATCCAACTGGCAGGGACAGACGGCAGCGCCGGACTGACCCGCATAGATCACCTCGCGCAGACTACACGCTATGATGAAATGCTGACGTGGCTGCTATTCTACACCTCGATTTTTTCGATGCGCCGCACGCCCATGGTCGACGTGGTCGAGCCCGGCGGTCTGGTCCGCAGTCAGGCAATCGAAAGCCTGCCCAAGCCCGATTTCCGCCTGACGATGAACGGGGCGGACAATCGCAAGACATTTGCCGGCAAGTTTCTGGCCGAGGGCTTCGGCACCAGTATTCAGCACATCGCGTTTTCAACCAACGACATCTTCGCGACCGCCAAAGACCTCCACGCACGGGGGTTTCAGGCCCTGCCCATTTCGCGCAATTATTACGACGACCTGGAAGCGCGTTTTGGACTGGAGCCCGAACTATCGGATGCCCTGCGCGCCTCCAGCATTCTTTATGATCGGGACGATCAAGGCGAATATTTCCAGATATACAGCCAGACCTTCGGAGAAGGCTTCTTCTTCGAAATCGTGGAGAGACGTGGCCAATATAACGGCTATGGCGCGATGAACGCACCCTTCCGGATCGGCGCCCAGAGGCGCTTGCTGCGACCAGCGGGAATGCCGCGGACCTAGAGCGGCATTTCCTCCTGCGACTGGCGCTCGACGCTAAAACCGAGGCGCGACAGACCCCGCTGAACTTCCGGCGCGGTCATGAACAACGACCAAAGCAATCCGGACCGATAGTTCTCCATCATGGCGACGATCGGCCCTTGATCGATCGCCAGATGGGTGTCTGCGATCCAGTCGTGGTTCGGGGAGAATGCGTCGACGAAACCGTATCGGCCCATCAGCCTGCCCTCCTTGAATTTCAGGAAGGCGCGTGCGGCTTTCGTCGCCTCGTCAGGACAAAATGCAAAACTTGACAAGGCGGCGGTGGGCGAAATGACATCGTCGTCCTGAGTTGGCGAGTGTACGCGATAACCGTTGCGACCATCGCTCGCCGTCATGCCCCAGAAATCGGAATCGGGATATTTGGACTGGCAGTAACTGTAATTGATCCGGGTATGTGCTTCTACCTGCTCCCAGTAATTCGCGTAGCGATCCGACAGGCCACGCGGGTCCAACCCGCAGAAGGAATATTGCGACAGAAACAGTGGGCCGCCGAACGGTTCGCCTAGAGGCAAGGTCGTCCCCAGATAGGAACTGCCGTTGACCATTTCGCCGGATCGAGCCCAGCCCTGATGATAATGGATCGGTTCAATGTGGTGACGATGCGCGCCTGCCGCCAGCACGTAACACACCAGTGCTTCGTTCCAACCGCCAATCGCAATGTTGAAGCACCACCTGTAGGTTGGGCTCCAGTGCCACCACATCGGGCCATCTTTGCCGCGGGTGTACCAGTCCCATTCGACATTCGCGATCAAATCATGAGCGATTGTGCGAAACCGCATTTCTGCGAGGGTCGAGCCGGAAAAATACTGCCGGGCGCAGATCAGACCCTGCACCAGAAACGCCGTTTCCACCAGATCGCCGCCATCATCCTTCGGCCCGAAAGGTATGACATCGCTGGTCTCTGCGTGGAGAAAATGTGCAAATGCGCCGTGGAAGCGTTTTGCCTTTTGCAAGGCCTGCACCATGGTGATCACACGGTTCAGCGCCTCATCGCGGGTGATCCACCGCCGCTCGGCACCGACGATGATGGCCATGAAGGAAAAGCCCGTACCGGAAACCGAAGCAATCTCGTTAATGGCAGTTCCGTCGGACCGCAGGCGATCTCTCGCCAGCCCTGACGTGGGATGGCTTCCCAGCCAGAAATATTCGAACGTCCGGTACTGGATTTCCTCGATATCGTCAGGGAGGGAACGCTGAGGAGTAAGGCTCTGTGCGTTTAATAAATGGCTCTTGGTATCCAAAATGCTATCCAGCTTTTTTTTTGCAATACCCCGAGACTAACCGAAACATTCCGGCAATTTAATAGCGCTTTTGTACTGGCCGGATCGCGTGCGACAAAAGATGCTCCGGCCAGTGTGTTTGCTCAGCAGCGCTCAAACGCGAAATTCCGCCTCTATCCGAAGCTGGCTATGGTGTCTCCAGCCTGAAGATAATCGCCTTCCTTCACGCGGATTCGGATCTTGCCGGACCTGGATGCCAATATCTGTGTTTCCATTTTCATGGCTTCCATCACCGCTACCAGATCACCCTCGGAAACCTCATCGCCATCGGCCACCTTGAACGACTGCAAGGTGCCGGATACTGACGCAATAAGTCCCTCGTTTTCGGGCGCAATAGCTGGTTCGGGCTTGGCTGCACCACTGGCAGAACCGATGCCAGCCAGAAGGATATTTGGCAGGCCGACGGCCACGCGCTTCCCATCGATCTCAAGCCACGTCCGGGTCATCGTACCATCGTCAGGCAATGCCGGGCGCTCCATGGCTTCGGGCATATCTGCAAAATCGGTTTCGATCCAGCGGGTGTGAACCTTGAAACCATCCGTGCCGATGAAATCATCCGTATCGATTGCGGCGCGGTGGAACGGCAGAACCGTGGCGATGCCTTCGATGCGGAATTCCTTCAGCGCGCGGCGGGCACGGCGCAGGACCTGATCGCGGTCCACGCCCGTGACGATGAGCTTTGCCATCAGCGAGTCAAAAACGCCGGGAATGGTGGAGCCTGACACAACGCCGCTATCGAGACGGATGCCGGGGCCGGATGGCGGATCGAAAGCGGTGATCGCGCCGGGTGTCGGCAGAAAGCCGCGACCCGGGTCTTCGGCATTGATACGGAACTCCATGGAATGGCCGCGTGCTTCCGGTGTTTCGAGAATGCGCAACGGCTGGCCTTCCGCCACGCGGAACTGCTCGATGACCAGATCGATGCCCGTCGTTTCCTCGGTCACCGGATGCTCGACCTGAAGGCGGGTGTTGACTTCGAGGAAGGAAATCGTGCCATCAACGCCCAGCAGGAATTCCACCGTGCCGGCACCTGAATAGCCCGCTGCCGCACAGATCGCCTTGGCCGCGTCATGGATTTTCTGGCGCTGCTCAGGTGTCAGGAAGGGCGCTGGCGCTTCTTCGATGAGCTTCTGGTTACGGCGCTGGAGCGAGCAATCACGCGTCCCCAGCACGACCACATTGCCGTGCTTGTCGGCAATGACCTGCGCTTCGATGTGGCGCGGGCGGTCGAGGAAACGTTCCAGAAAACATTCGCCGCGCCCAAAAGCAGCCGTGGCTTCACGCACGGCGGATTCGTAGAGATCGGCGATCTCTTCCATTTTCCACGCCACCTTGATGCCGCGCCCGCCACCGCCATGCGCCGCCTTGATGGCAACCGGCAGGCCGTGTTGTTCGGCAAAGGCGATAACTTCAGCCGAGGTCGACACCGGACCGTCGCTGCCAGCAACGAGTGGTGCACCAACGCTGGTAGCGATGCGCCGCGCTTCGACCTTGTCGCCCAGCACCTTGATGACGTCAGGATCGGGGCCGATCCAGATCAAACCCGCATCGATCACGGCCTGCGCAAATTCTGCGCGCTCAGACAGGAAGCCGTAGCCGGGGTGAACCGCATCGGCACCGGAGCGCTTGGCAATGGCAATCAGCTTGGCGATATCGAGGTAGGTTTCCGCAGGGCGCACGCCTTCCAGCCCATAGGCCTCATCTGCCAGACACACGAAAAGCGCATCCTGATCGGGATCGGCATAGACGGCCACGGAGGCGATATCGTAATCCCGGCAGGCGCGGATGATGCGCACCGCGATCTCGCCGCGATTGGCGATCAGCACTTTCTTCATGGCTTGTCTCCCGAAAATTCTGTGTTCTTTTTTGCCGGAATGTCCGTGAATGGCCCAAGCGGGCGAAACTGGATTTTGGCATTGATGGGTATCTGACCGGCCAGATCGAGGTGATATTCCGCAACTGCGCCGATGACAGGATATCCACCCGTCAGCGGGTGATCGGCCAGGAACAGAACCGGCTGACCGCTATGCGGTATCTGGATGGCACCGGTGGCCGTGCCTTCGCTCGGCAATTCCGCACTGTCCTTACGCTCAACCGGCACCTCGCCTGCAAGGCGAATGCCGACGCGGCTGGATTGCGGTGTGACCTGCCAGTGCTGGCTTGTCAGCGTTTCGATGCCCTTTTGCGTGAACCAGTCGGTGCGCGGACCATAGACGACATCCAACGTTACTACGTCACCTGCCTTAGGCAGATCGAAAGCCGGAACCTCATCGATGGAGACGCTGGAAAGCCCGCTTTTCTCGTTGCGCAGAGTGACCACGGAACCGGCCACGACACTCTCCGGCCCAACGACGGCCAGCGTATCGGTTGCAGAACTGCCCAGAACCGGCGCGACATCGAAACCGCCACGGACAGCGAGATAACAGCGCATGCCAGCAGAGGGATTGCTGAACGTTACGACATCGCCGGGCTCCAGCGAAATTGGTGCATAGGGACTGGCCTCGAAGCTGTAGGCTTCGGATTTGACTGTTATGATGCAGGATGCGCCCGCAACGCCGATCACAGCACAGCTTGAACTCCTGAGGGAGAAGCCTCCCAGCGTCAGTTCCAGGCATGGCGTATTGACCGGGTTGCCGACGATGCGGTTTGCCGTGTTGAAAGCGGAGCGATCAAGAGCGCCGGAGGCGGAGACGCCCTGCCCCGTCTGCCCAAAACGCCCGAGATCTTGGAAGACAGCGGGCATGGGTGCTGCCAGCACTTCGAAATGTGCGGCGTCGCTGTTCGCGACCACTTTTGGAGCCGCAGGTTTGGCAGCGGGAGCTTCGATGCTGCGCCCGGCCTTGCCCATGTCGAAAAACCGGACACGGTAACCAGGCTGGAAGAGTGCGCCGGGTTCGCGTTCGATATCCCACATTTTCAACGGCGTGGTGCCGAGGATTTGCCAGCCGCCGGGGCTGTTTTGCGGATAGACGCCGCTGAAGGCACCGGCGAGCGCAACCGATCCGGCTGGAATGCGGGTGCGTGGGCTTTGGCGGCGCGGCACATGCAGCGCGGGATCGCCACCCACCAGATAACCGAAGCCGGGGGCAAAGCCACAAAAGGCAACGGTGAATTCACTGTCCGTGTGGCGGCGAATGACCTCTCCGACGCTGAGCCCCGTCAACTCGGCGACATCGGCCAGATCCTCGCCATCATAACGCACCGGAATTTCGACCAGCTTGTCGGACGGCGCGATCTTTGCGGAGAGATCGCGCGTGGCGATTTCATCAGCCAAGGCTTGTGCCGCGATCCGCTCCGGCCGGAACCGGATCATCAGCGTGCGGGCCGCCGGAACCGTTTCCTCGATACCATCGATAGGGTCGGCCTCAAGCGATGCGAAGAGCGCAAGCGTCTGATCGAGATCGGCAAGCTCCACCAGAATGGTCGTGAGGCTGACGGGTAAAAAGCGCATCTTTTCCTCACGCATGATAGGCGGAATCGGGAATGTCGGTGATGAACATATGGCCGGGAGAATGGGTAATCGCAAACGGCACACCCGATGCCATGACCGCCGCCTGCGGGGTTACTCCGCACGCCCAGAAGACCGGTACTTCGCCGGGTTCGATGCGCACCGCATCACCGAAATCAGGCTTGCCAAGATCGGCAATGCCGATCTCTGCTGGCGAGCCGACATGCACGGGCGACCCATGGACGGCGGGAAAGCGCCCGGAAATCGTCGCTGCATCCGCCACGCGCGAGGCGGGGATGGGACGCATGGAAACGACCATGTTGCCCTTCAGCCGACCTGCCGGACGACAGGGCTGGTTGGTGAGATACATCGGCACATTGCACTTGTCCGTCATGTGGCGAATTTCGATGCCCGCTTCCACCATCGGTGTTTCGAAAGTAAAGCTGCAGCCGATAAGGAAGGCGACGAGATCGTCCCGTTCAGCCCATGCGCTGGTGGCATCCGCCGTTTCCTCGACCAGCTTGCCGTCGCGCCAGATGCGGTAAAGCGGCAAATCGGTGCGAAGATCAGCACCGGGGGCGAGCAAGGTGGTCGGCACGCCGGGATCGGACACATCCAAAACCGGACAAGGCTTGGGGTTACGCTGCGCATAGAGCAGAAAATCGAAGGCCCAGTCGCGCGGCAGCACGATCATGTTGGCCTGCGTAAAACCGGGGGCGATGCCAGAAGTTGGCGCGACCAGACCGTTACGATAATCGGTGCGTGCCTTGCGGGCGGCTGTCGCATCCGTGTGGTTGAGGTAGGATGTCGGGATCGTCATGGACGCTCCTTATTTGCTGGACGCGAAAGAACGGATATCGATGCCTTCGGCTTCGAACCGCTTGCGAATTTGCTGGGCAATGGCAACCGCACCGGGACTATCGCCGTGAACGCAGATGGATTGCGCCTCGATGGTGATAATACTGCCATCGATGGCTTCGAGCGTGCCTTCACGGGCAAGCTGCACCATGCGATCAGCAATTTTCTCCGCATCATGCAGCACCGCACCGGCCTCACGACGGGACACGAGTTGGCCTTGCGGCGTATAGCCGCGGTCGGCAAAGGCTTCCGCCACCACCGACAGTCCGGATTTGCGGGCAAGATCCAGAATGGGCGCATTGGCAAGACCCATCAGCACCAGCGACGCGTCGATGGCCTTGATGCCGTCGATGACCGCTTGGCCTTGGCGCGCATCATTGGCGATGCGGTTGTAAAGCGCGCCATGCGGCTTGACGTAACGCACTGTGGTTCCGGCAGCGGCTGCAATGCCTTGCAGCGCGCCGATCTGGTAGATGACATCGGCGATCAGTTCTTCCGACGTCACATCCATGTCGCGCCGACCGAAGCCGACGCGGTCTGGATAGGAGACATGGGCTCCAACGACAACACCGTTTTCAGCGGCAGCTTTGACCGTGCGGTAAATGCCCGAGGGATCACCCGCATGGAAACCGCAGGCGATGTTGGCGCTGGAAACAACTGACAGCATCGCGCCATCGTCTCCCATGCTCCATGCACCGTAGCTTTCGCCAAGATCGCTGTTCAGATCGATGGATGCCATGTCTCTCTCCCTCGTTTTAGTAGCCGAGCAATGCGAAGATCGCACCAGCGGATTTGTAGGCCATATACCATGTCAGGCAGCAGGTCAGCGCGCCCAGCACCAGCAACCAACGCGGATAATGGTAGCCATGCATGAGATCGGACCGCTTCCATGCCGCGAACAGCAGGATGGAGAGGCCAATTGGCAGGACAAGACCGTTCAGACCACCGACGAAGACCAGCATGGCCGCAGGTGGCGTGGTGATGAGGATATAGGCGATCAGCGAGATGCCGATAAAGGCGACCGTAGACAGGTTGCGCTGGCGTTCCGTCATCTCGGGCTTGAAGGCCGTGAGGAACGACACCGACGTATAGGCAGCACCGATGATGCTGGTCATGGCAGATGCCAGGAACACCGCACCGAACAGGCGGAAACCGATGTCACCGGCTGCGGCATGGAAGGCCTGTGCGGCAGGGTTGGCGCTCTTGCCCGAGAGATCGATGACCGTGCCGCTGGCAACGACGCCGAGGATGGCAAGAAAGAGGATGTAGCGGAGGACGCCTGTGATTGCGATGCCGCTCAAGGCTGCGCGGTTGACGGCACCGATGCTTTCGACACCCACCGTTCCACGGTCCAGCAGACGGTGCGCGCCCGCATAGGTGATGTAACCGCCGACCGTGCCGCCCACGATAGTGGTGATGGTCAAGAAGTCGATCGTGTCAGGCAGGAATGTCTGCTTGAAGGCATTGGCAACCGGTGGGCCGGAGACGATGGCTGCGTAGACGATCAGGGCAAGCTTCACGAAAGCAGCCACGAAGACCACGCGGTCCATGGCGATGCCTGCGCGGCGTGACAGGAAGATGCCGATGGCAACGACCGCACCGATGATCCCGCCGATTTTCGGATCGAGATCGATCATCGCATTGAAGCCAAGGCCTGCGCCGCCGATATTACCGACGTTGAAGAACAGACCACCGATGATGACGAGGACTGCCAGAAGATAGCCGGAGCCTGGAATGGCGGCATTGGCGATAGCAGGTGCACGCATGCGGGTGATGGTGACGATGCGCCAGATATTGGCCTGAACGACGAAATCGATGAGAATGGAAATGAGGATGGCGAAGGCGAAGGCCGCGCCGAGCTTGACGGTGAACGTCGCCGTCTGGGTGATGAAACCGGGACCGACGGCTGACATCGACATCAGGAACATTGCGGAAAGAAGCGCATAGCGCTGCTTCTTTGATTTTTGCGCAGCCGTCTCCACGCTCGCCGCTTGCGGCTCACTCTTATCCATGGATTTTCTCCTTGTCGCGCTCCGCCCCTCGCGGATGCATTAAGGCGATTTTGGCCGCATCTACAAAATTGTCAATATTGTTGAACAATTAAATTTTATCGTTCTTTCATTCTGCGCAATATTTGGGACGAATGCGTTGAAAATAAGCAGGATTTTTACGTGTCCTGCTCATAAATTGTGGTATTGCAACCGGTATAGAGGACCGGCAACAACCACAATTGCCCGCCACAGACGACCAGATGAAGGACCGCCATGACTGAACCTTTGCCGCTAGCGGACCGCGTGGCTAAAGACATTCGCGATCTCTTGATCATTGGTGCGTTGACGCCCGGCCAAAGACTGTCGGAAGCCGCCTTCAGCGAACGTCTGGATGTATCGCGCAATTCCCTGCGGGAAGCATTTCGGCTTCTGACCAAGGATGGGCTGCTGCGGCACGAGGCCAATCGCGGCGTGTTCGTCTCAGTGCCCAGCACGGACCAGATCATCGATATCTACCGCGTGCGACGCATGCTGGAGTGCGGCGCTCTGCGTCAGGCATGGCCCAAGCATCCATCAGTGGCCACCATGCGGCAGGCGGTGGACCATGCCAAGAAACAGCGCGAACTGGGTGACTGGCGTGAAGTCGGCAGCGCCAATATGCGCTTCCACGCCGCCGTGGTCGATCTTTCCGACAGCAGCCGCCTGAGCGATTTTTACGCGCGTGTCGCAGCGGAACTGCGCCTCAGCTTCGGGCTTCTGAACGACCCAGAGCAGCTGCATTCTCCCTTCGTGGATATGAATGACCAAATCCTCGGCCTCGTTGAAAGCGGCAAGGTGACGGAAGCAGCATCGCAGATGGAGCTTTATCTGAACCTTTCCGAGCGCACCGTGCTGAAAGCGCTGGAACGCGCCGGGAAATAGCTACCGTATCCTGCACTGCGACATAGCAGTGGAAAGCGGTGGGCCAATATGCCATGACGGGCCGGGAATGCTGCCAAAGACGTGACGTCAGACGCGGCACCGGTTGCCAAACTGAATGAGTACGCCATGCAGGAAAACACCAACGGCTCCGTCATCGTTATTTCCAGCCACGTCATGCGTGGCTCCGTCGGCAACAGGGCTGTCGTTTTCGGGCTTGAAACCCTTGGCTTTCCAGTCTGGGCGGTTCCGACTATCGTCATGCCCTGGCATCCCGGTCACGGACCTTCGACACGGTTGCGCTTCGACAATGGCGAATTCGACAAGGCCATGCAGGATCTGGCCGGCTCCAAATGGGCCGGTGAAGTTCGCGCCATCCTGACCGGCTATTTCGGCAGCGCCGATCAGGTGCACTCCGTCGCCCGGCTCATTCGAGGCATGAAAGATCGCAACCCTGACCTCATCTATGTCTGCGACCCCGTGATGGGAGACAAGGGTGGGCTTTATGTGCCGATTGAAACGGCGCAGGCCATTCGTGACGAACTGGTACCGCTGGCAACCGTCTGCACGCCCAACCGCTATGAACTAGCCTGGATGAGCGGTGCCGAGCTTGAAACCAACAACGAGATCATGGATGCCGCTCTTGCGCTGGGACCGGCGAAAATGCTGGTGACGTCAGCCGTTCCGATGATGGCGGGCGGGATCGGCAATCTTTTCCTCAGCGGTCGTCACGCGCTACTGGCCGAGCATCGCTCCATCGACAATGTGCCGAATGGGCTCGGCGATCTTATAGCCGCACTGTTTCTGGCACGGCTGCTGCAGGGCATGGACGATGAAAAGGCCCTGCAACTGGCAACGGCCAGCGTCTTCGAAGTGCTGGCACGCACCATGAAACGCGGCGTCAACGAACTGACTCTGGAAACGGATGCGTCCAGTCTTTCCACACCCATGGCCATGGTTCATATGCGTCATCTCTTGCATCCTTCGCGAAGCAAGCGCACATAGCGGAGCGAAAAACGGGTTTCAACATAGGCCGGTTCATTGACGAGCCCGGCCCCAAGACAACGGTACTGCGATATCATGAGCGATTTTCCAGAATACCTTCTCACCGGCTACAAGAACTTTATGACGGGCCGTTACACCCATGAGCGCGAACGCTACCGCGCACTGGCAGACACGGGTCAAAAGCCACAGACGCTTCTGATTGCCTGTTGTGACTCCCGCTCCGCACCGGAAACCATTTTCGACTGCGGGCCGGGAGAGTTGTTCGTCGTCAGAAACGTCGCCAACATGGTGCCACCATTCGAGCCGGATGGACAATTTCACGCAACCTCGGCAGCCATTGAATATGCGGTGCAGGTCTTGAAGGTCAAAGACATCGTGGTCATGGGCCACGGTCGTTGCGGCGGCATTCAGGCCGCGCTCGATCCCAATTTCGAGTCTCTTTCTCCGGGCGATTTCATCGGCAAGTGGATGAAGATGGTGAAATCCGCTGCCGAGCAAATCCAGAGCAACGACGTGATGACCGCCTCCGAGCGTCAGACCGCGCTGGAACGTGTTTCCATCCGCAATTCCATCAGCAACCTGCGCGCTTTCCCCTTCGTCAAGGCGCAGGAAGTGGCGGGAAAAGTCAAACTGCACGGCGCATGGTTCGACATCTCGACCGGCGAATTGTGGGTCATGGACAGCAAAACGGGCGACTTTCGCCGCCCGGATGTATGATCGATCCTGATATCGACGGCTGGTTCTACTGGCCGTCGATAGCCTTGCCGATGTAAGCAATCGACTGCTGGTAAACGCTGGCCGCGTTCCAGCCCTGAATGGCCGAGAAGTTCGTCTGGCCCTGCTGATATCCAGCACCGCGCTGCCAGCCATGACCGACTAGGAAGTTCGCTGTCGATGCCAGAGCATCGGCACGCGAGCCGACCAGATCGATACGACCGTTACGGTCGAAGTCTACGCCGTAGCGCACGACGTTGAGCGGCAGAAACTGCGTCTGGCCGATTTCGCCATGGGCCGCACCCTTGGCCGTGACGCTCAGGTTACCGCTGCCGACCAGTTTCAATGCCGCGTAAAGCTGCTCCGTGAAGTAATCCGAACGGCGGCAGTCGTAGGACAGTGTGGCGACCGCAGACAGCGTGTGCTGATTGCCCATGAAACCGCCAAAGCCCGTTTCCATGCCCCAGATGGCCAGAAGCGGACCGGCTGGCACGCCATAGGCACGTTCGATATTGGCGAACAGTGCTGCATTGCTTTTCTTCATGGCCTTGCCGCGAGAAATGATCGCCTGACCACCACGCTTCTGCATGAACTGGTCGAAGGAAAGCTTGAAACTATGCTGGCCACGGTCTGCGCGGATCGTCGCCTGATTATAGGACACATTCGAGAAAGCGCGGTCCAGAACGGAGGCGCTGACGCCACGGCCCGCTGCCTCTTGCTTGAACGCGCTGACCCAGGCATCGAAGCCCGCCGAGGTATTACCGCATTGCGCGGCCAAGACCGGTGTTGCCGCCAGTGCCGCAACCATTACCACGCCAACGGAAAAAGCTTTCATTGCCCGCATCAGAATCTGCCTTCAATATTTTGGGATGATACCCAGCCTGTGGCCACGTCACAGAGAATGTGTTGATTTCAAAGTGCCTGCCAACATCATAACCAGCAAATAAACTGGCCGTGATAAGCAACAAACCTAAAAACCCGTCCATCTCGCAGTGGAGTGGACGGGTTATAGTTAATATTTATTAAAAAACCGTATCAGGCGGCTGCCTTACGCGGCTTTATCAATCCACGATTGACCAAAAGCTCGGCAATCTGGATGGCATTGAGGGCTGCACCCTTGCGAAGGTTGTCGGAAACGACCCAGATGTTGAGACCATTTTCGACAGTTGCATCTTCACGGATACGCGAAATATAGGTCGCATCTTCGCCAGCGCACTCGACCGGGGTGATGTAACCGCCGTTTTCATGCTTGTCGATGACGAGGCAGCCGGGTGCTTCGCGCAGAATATCGCGGGCCTGATCGGCAGTGATTTCGTTTTCGAATTCGATGTTGACCGATTCCGAGTGGCCGATGAACACGGGAACGCGCACGGCGGTGCAGGTCACCTTGATCTTCGGGTCAAGCATCTTCTTGGTTTCTGCCAGAACCTTCCACTCTTCCTTCGTGTAACCGTCTTCCATGAACACATCGATGTGCGGGATGACGTTGAAGGCTATGCGCTTGGTAAACTTCTTGGCTTCGATCGGGTCTGCCACGAAGACCGCACGGGTCTGCTGGAACAGTTCGTCCATGCCTTCCTTGCCGGCACCGGAAACGGACTGGTAGGTGGAGACGACGACGCGCTTGATCTTGGCGAAATCATGCAGCGGCTTCAGGGCAACGACGAGCTGCGCCGTGGAGCAATTGGGATTGGCAATGATGTTGCGCTTCTTGAAACCTTCGATGGCGTCGGCATTGACTTCCGGGACGATCAAAGGAACGTCCTGATCGTAACGCCATGCGGATGAGTTATCGATGACGACGCAGCCCTGCGCGCCGATCTTCGGCGACCACTTCTTGGAGACATCGCCACCCGCCGACATCAGGCAAATGTCGGTATCGGAGAAATCATAATTCTCCAGGTTGGAAACCTTCAGCGTGCGGTCGCCATAGGAGACTTCCGTGCCCTGGCTGCGGGCGGAGGCCAATGGAACGACTTCGTCCGCCGGAAATCCGCGCTCGGCGAGAATATTGAGCATTTCGCGACCGACGTTACCGGTGGCGCCTGCAATTGCAACTTTGAAACCCATGATAAGCTCTCTTTCTGCCTCTCCTCTTTTTGGTGAGGGGACCCCGCAAGTCGGCGGGTTCCTTCTTCCCCGACCAAACCGGGGAGAGAGCGGCGGGCCAGAGACGTTAGACGGTTTTAATCGTCGTTTTGGCCGTAATTCGTGTGGAGTGAGCAAAGCACGATTGATCACCGGCAGGCTGTGCCGGGTTTTGCATGACAACCATGTTATGCACATGTTCGATCAAGATCGCGCTCCTTTTCGAGGCAAAGCTATTATGGGGTTTGCGGTTTCTGTCAAGCGCAAACACGCCGCAATTCAGCCTGCAATCACGGCTACGGGATGTTGTGTGGCCGCAATGCGCCCTTCGCGCATTAGACTAAAGTCATAAGCCGAAAGCATCGCTCTTCCTTTTGTTAATTTTCTGTCACTCTGTGATCAGGTGCATCGTGCCGCAAGGGCAGTCCGGGGGAGAAACGGACTGCTGCGATGTGTCGTTTTGACATCTGTGGAGGACAGACAATGGCGAATGTAGCAACCGCGACAGCGGAGAAGGCCCGTCCCATGACGGGCGAGGAGAAGAAGGTGATTTTCGCCTCTTCTCTGGGAACAGTGTTCGAGTGGTACGATTTTTATCTTTACGGCTCTCTGGCCATTTATATTGGCGCGAACTTCTTCAGCCAGTATCCCGAAACGACACGCAATATCTTTGCTCTTCTCGCCTTCGCCGCAGGCTTCCTCGTGCGCCCTTTCGGCGCGCTGGTATTTGGCCGTCTGGGCGATCTCGTCGGTCGTAAGTATACGTTCCTTGTGACCATCCTCATCATGGGCTTTTCCACGTTCCTCGTCGGCGTACTGCCCAACGCGTCGCAGATCGGCATCGCAGCGCCGATCATCCTGATCATCCTGCGCATGCTGCAGGGTCTGGCGCTGGGTGGCGAATATGGCGGTGCGGCGACCTATGTTGCCGAACACTCCCCTAATGGCCGTCGCGGTTATTATACATCGTGGATTCAGACGACGGCGACGCTCGGTCTCTTCCTGTCGCTGGTCGTGATTCTTGGCGTACAGTTCGCCGTCGGTCGCGAAGCCTTTGCCGATTGGGGCTGGCGCATTCCATTCCTTCTGTCGGTCATTCTGCTCGGCGTTTCCGTTTGGATCCGATTGAAGATGAGCGAATCGCCTGCCTTCAAAAAGATGAAAGAAGAAGGCAAGACCTCCAAGGCACCGCTGAGCGAAGCATTCGGCCAGTGGAAGAACGCCAAGATCGCCATCATCGCCCTCGTGGGTGCGGTCATCGGTCAGGCGGTCGTCTGGTACACGGGTCAGTTCTATGCCCTGTTCTTCCTGCAAAGTATTCTGAAAGTGGATGGGCAGTCGGCCAACATCATGGTTGCCTGCGCACTGCTGCTCGGCACCGGCTTCTTCGTTCTGTTCGGCTGGCTGTCGGACAAGGTGGGACGCAAGCCGATCATCATGGCAGGCCTCGTTCTGGCGATGCTGACCTACTTCCCGCTGTTCAAGGCACTGACATGGGCAGGTAACCCTGCACTGGCACAGGCTCAGGCTTCTGTCCGTGCAACGGTCACCGCTGCTCCTGGCGATTGCCGCTTCCAGTTCAACCCGACAGGCACGGCGAAATTCACCACGTCCTGCGATATCGCAACCTCGTTCCTGACCAGAAACTCGGTGCCTTACGATGTGGTAGAAGGCCCTGCAGGCCAGCCAGCCACAGTCAAGATCGGCAATGCAACGGTGACCAGCTATGACGCTGTTGCAGCCGGTGCAAACGCTGCCGCCAACGACCGTACGTTCCAGAAGCAGATCAACATCGCGCTTCACGACAGCGGTTATCCGCTGGTTCGTGGTGCCGCACAGGTTCCGGCTGCCAAGTTGGATGCCTTCATAGCCGCCAACCCGGAACTCGGCCTCAACGCCGATGCGGTTCGCGCAACACCCGCCAAAACGGTACCAGCCGATAAGCTGGTGGCAGACAAGCTGATGACGCCTGCGGAGTTGAATGGCGCGACAGATATGACGGTCTACACGGTGGCTGGCGGCGGCACCTTCGCAATGGTTGCCGACCCTACCGCGGTCAACTGGATCGTCATCATCGCTGTTCTCACCGTTCTCGTCATCTACGTGACGATGGTCTACGGCCCGATTGCAGCGCTTCTGGTCGAACTCTTCCCGACCCGTATCCGCTATTCCGGCATGTCCCTGCCCTATCACATTGGTAACGGCTGGTTTGGTGGCCTCTTGCCCGCAACTGCATTCGCCATGAGTGCCGCCAAGGGCGATATCTATTACGGTCTCTGGTATCCGATCATCTTCGCAGGCATCACGCTGGTCGTCGGTCTGCTCTTCCTGCCCGAAACCAAGGATCGCGATATCCACAAAATGGATTGATCCTTCTCCACCCAAAAAGAAACCCGGCGACATATCGCCGGGTTTTCACGTTGAACGGTGGTTCTCATGGCTTACAAGCTGGCAAGCTCTCGATTGACGATATCGCGCCACGCTCTGTTTTGTGACAGCTGAGCCGGAAACAGCCCTTCGACTTCAAACAGGAATGCCGAAGGGTCTGCGTCATCGACCTGACGGGCCGCAGCGAGAATCTCGGCACGGCGCGGATCGTTCATCTCCCCACGTTTATGGATCGAGGCGATCCACAGTGCGACAACATAGGCAAACTCGGCTGCATCCCTGCCCGCCTCCAAGGTTTCGACCGCTGCCGCCAGAATACGCTGAGGCAATTTCTGGCTCGTATCCATCGCGATCTGTTCATTGCGATGGGCGATGGTAGGATTGGCAAAACGCTCCAGAAGCTGGTTGATGTAAAAAGGCAGATCGATGCCAGGAACGGGATCGAGCGTTAGAACTGCCGCCTGCATGTGACGCTTCACCTTTGCGACGAATTCTGGCTGTGCCATCACATCCCTGACGAATTCCAGACCGTGCAGGATACCGAGATGCGCGATCAGCGTATGTGAACCGTTGAGCAGGCGCAGCTTCATGTCCTCATACGGCACGACGGACTGCGTGAAAACGGCTCCGGCTGCTTCCCAGCTTGGACGACCCGCAACGAAATCATCTTCAATGACCCACTGCATGAATGGCTCTGTTTCAATCGCAAGCGTGTCTTCCACCCCCAGAAGTCCAGCCGCCCGCGTCCGCGTCTCATCCGTCGCGGCGGGTACGATCCGATCCACCATACTGCACGGAAAGCTGGCATTTTGTGCAATCCACCGCGCTAACTCGGCGTCTCTCAGTTCAGCCATTTCCAACACCAGACGGCGCACGACCTTGCCATTGGAGGGAAGGTTGTCGCAGCAAAGCACGGTGTAAGGTGCAAGACCTTTTTGCAGACGCAGCGCCAATCCCTCCACGAGGAAACCGATGACGCCTGTTGGCGTGTGGGGACTGGCCATATCGGCAACGATTGCAGGATGTTTCACATCAAGCCCACCGGTTACAGGGTCGAGCCCGTAGGCTTTTTCGCTGACCGTGAGCGTCAAGATGCGAATGTCGGGACTGGATAGATAATCCAGAACGCGCTCTGGCCGCTGGGCTGCGCAGAGCCAGTCTACGGTTGAGCCTACGACCTCAGCTTCGTCGCCTTCGCCGCCGCGCACGATAACCGAATAAAGGCCATCCTGTCTCGCCAGCGCGTCAACCGGTTCGGGCGAACGCAGATTGACCGCGACGATACCCCAGGGACCGAAATCCCTTTGAAGCGCCCGCTGCGTAAACACAGCCTGATGAGCGCGATGGAACGCGCCGAGCCCGATGTGGACAATGCCGGGCTTCAGCATCTTGCGATCAAAATCAGGGCTGGTGATAGCGGATTTCAAGTGCGCTGAACTGGATAGTCTTTCCATTGCTAGGCCCTTCCGAACTTCGGATGCGAAAGAGCACGTTCGATACCGCGCAACTCTGCCAGTCCCTTAAGACGTCCAATGGCAGGGTAGCCCGGTTGCGCACCACGCGTCAGATCGTCGAGAATTTCCTGCCCGTGATCCGGTCGCATCGCAATCCGATGGTCCTCACGTCCCTCTGCGCGCCGACGCTTTTCCTCATCGAGCAGCGCAGCAATGACCGCCACCATGTCCGTGGCACCTTCCAGATGCTCGTCCTCAAAAAACGAGCATGGTACCGTTTCGGTGTCGCGGGTCACGTTGCGAAGGTGAACGAAATGAATCCGATCCGCAAATCGTTTGGCGATCATCGGCAGATCGTTGTCTGCGCGTGCGCCGAGCGAGCCGGTGCACAGCGTTACGCCATTTGCCAGGCTGTCGACCTGGCCAAGCATATGTGCATAGTCTTCCTCTGTCGAAAGAATGCGCGGCAGCCCCAGCAACGGCCAGGGCGGATCGTCGCCATGGGCGCAGATATTGATGCCCACCTCCTGCGCCACTGGCACGACCTGGGACAGAAAATCCACGAGATTGGCCTGAAGCTTCGACCGGTCGACACCGTGATAGGACCGCAGTTTTTCCAAAAGTTGATCCAGCGTGTAACCGTCGGCAGAGCCCGGAAGACCGGCACCGATATTGACGCTGAGCGCAATGATCTTCGTATCGGGCATATCAGCGAAACGCCGAGCAGCCTCTTCTATCAGCCAGTCCGGGTAATCCGCATTTGCGTCAGGACGTTTGAGAATATGGAGGTCGAAGGCGGCGAAATCCGTCAGGTCGAAACGCATTGCCTTGGCACCGTGGCGGGTGTCCCAGCGTAAATCGGTACGGGTCCAGTCCAGAATGGGCATGAAATTGTAGCATACCGTGCGAATGCCAGTTGCCGACAGACGCCGCAATGTCTCCTGCCAGTTGGCAATATGCGTCCTCCAGTCCCCGGTCTGTGTCTTGATATCTTCCGACACCGGCACGCTTTCCACGACATCCCAATAGAGCCCACCCGCCTTGATCTCTTCGTGCCGCTTGACGATTTCCTCGACCGGCCAGACGGCACCGGTTTCCATGTGATGGAGCGCACTGACGATGCCCTCTGCTCCAGCCTGCGCAGCGTCACGCACTGAAACCTTGTCTATAGGTCCAAACCAGCGCCATGTGTGTTTCATATCGTTGTCCTTCACGTATCAGTTTGAGCGCCGAATGTGATCTGCACCTTGCAGGCAACAGATCGGTCACCCGCCTGCTCGAATGCGGCGACCGCGTCTTTCAGCGGAAATTGATGAGAGATGATCGGCCGCACATCGATTTTGCGCGAGGAGATCAACTGCACGGCCTGTTCAAATTCCTGATCGAAACGCTGCGAGCCACGCCAGATGATCTCTTTGCCCACCAGTGCGTTCAGCGGAATTGTCATGTCGCCCGTCACGCCCACCTGCACGATAGTGCCTCTTGGCTTTATGGCGGCGAAGCCCGCGCGCAGCGCCGGACCGGCGGCGGAGCAATCGAACGCGACGTCGAAAGAGCCCTTGTCCGCCTGATAGGGTGCAAGCGCCTCGGGATCACAAAGGACATTGATCGTTTTGCTGGCACCCATGGCGGGCGCTCGCGCCAGCGCCGCATCGGCAATATCCGTCACGACGATTTCGGCGGCTCCGGCATGCCGCGCAGCGGCCACCGTCAACAGTCCGATGGGCCCTGCTCCTGTAACAAGCACGCGACGGCCCGAGAGGCGGCCTGCCTGCGCGACGGCATGCAGGCAAACGGCGAGAGGTTCAGCACAGGCAGCCTCGCCCGGGCTTGTCTCCTGCCCGAAGACAAAGCATTGCTCAGCCTTGACCACCAGCCAATCGCGAAACATACCCTGCTCGTGCGGCAGCCGCATCGCGCTTCCCATGAAGCGCATGTCGAGGCAATGGATAGGCAGTCCCTGATTGCAATACTGGCATTTGCCACAGGGTTGAGATGGATTGACGGCAACGAGCGCACCGAGATCCAGGCCGGTAACCCCTACCCCCAGCGCTTCGACATGGCCAGAGGCCTCGTGACCCGAAATGATGGGTTCACGCACCTGAATCGGGCCGAAACCGCCATCCTGATAATAATGCAGGTCCGAACCGCAAATACCACCGGCCGCCATGCGCAACAGCACCTCACCGGCGCCGACTGGCCTCACGTCCTGTGTTTCGACTTTAAGGTTCCGTTTTCCATAAAGACGCGCAACGCGGGTCGACATGAATTTTTGCTTTCTTTTCAATCTGTGAGGAGGTCTGCGCGGTGTTCCGCGCAGACCCGTATCTTATCGGATCAGACCCATTTCCGTCGGCAACCAGAGAGTAACGGCTGGAATGAAGGTGATGAGCAAAAGCGCGACGAAGAGCGGCACCAACCAGGGCAGAATGGCCATCGTCGTTCGCTCCACCGACAATCTTGCCACCCGCGACAGTACGAACAGCACCATTCCGAGTGGCGGATGCAACAGCCCGATCATGAGGTTGAGCGTCATGATGAGACCGAAATGCACCGGATCGATATCGAACTGAAGCACCAGCGGCAGAAGGATCGGCACCAGAATGGTGATCGCGGCGATCGTATCCAGGAAGCAGCCGACAAACAGCATCAGCAAATTGACCAGCACGAGGAAAATCCACTTGCTGTCCGTCAACGTCAGGATCGCTCCGGAAAGCACTTGAGCGGCCTGACTGACGGTCAAAAGCCATGCAAAAACCGAGGCAGCTGCAACGATAAACAGAACGGAGGCCGTAGTTTCAATGGTATCGAACGTTGCCTTTGCCAATGTTTTGAACGTCATGGTGCGATAGCGCACGAGACCGAGAAACAGTGACCACAACACGGCAGCAACCGCTGCCTCGGTTGGCGTGAACCATCCCATCGTCATGCCGCCGATGAGAATGACCGGTGTCATAAGCGCCATGACAGCGGAAAAATCGAAATACCAGTCGCAAGCAATCAACACGGCCAGCACGATGAAGATGGCAAGGTTGAGAGACATTCCCAGCATCGTCAGCACATAGACGCCGATTGGCACCAGCATCACCACTAGGACTTCCAGTGATGCGCCGAATATGGTGCGCAGGCTGAAAGGCGTATCGGAGCCCCAGTTCTTGATGTAGGCAAAGACCGCGACGGTGATCATCATCAGCACGGTCATGACGACGCCGGGAACGATACCGGCCATGAACAGCGCGCCGATGGAAACGTTGGCCATCATTCCATAAATCACGAACGGCAGTGACGGGGGAAAGATTGGTCCAAGGGTCGCCGATGCGGCGGTAACGCCAACGGCGGCCTCAACGGGATAGCCGTGGTCTTTCATCGCCTTGATTTCGATCGTGCCGATGCCGGCTGCATCTGCAAGAGCCGTGCCGGACATTCCCGAAAAGATGACCGACCCTATGATGTTGACCTGAGCCAACCCGCCCTTCATCCAGCCCACCAGAGCGACAGCAAAGGAATAGATGCGGCCGGTTACGCCTGCCACATTCATCAGGTTTCCAGCCAGGATGAAAAAGGGAACCGCCAGTAGCGGAAAGCTTTCCACACCGGCAA
Source organism: Rhizobium sp. Leaf262 (assembly GCF_001422245.1). Classification (GTDB taxonomy): domain Bacteria; phylum Pseudomonadota; class Alphaproteobacteria; order Rhizobiales; family Rhizobiaceae; genus Agrobacterium. The sequence continues at coordinate 664,923 of NZ_LMMM01000001.1, read as the reverse complement.
TCATGCGCTGCGCCGCGATGATGTCAGGCGCGACGTTGTAAGCGAGAATATAGATCAGTGACGATGCGGCCATCGAGATGGCGACCGGAAGGCCAATAAGCATCAGAAGCAGAAATGAACCGATCAATACCAGCATGTCACAGTTCCTCAACGGTCTGGAATTCTTCCGGTCTTTCCAGAACGGAATAACCGCGCCGCAGATTGGCGATGAAAACCTGAATGGAGCGGAGCAACATCAGGAAGAATGCTGCAAAGACAGTGTAAAACACGATGCTGCGGGGCAGTGCGACAGTGACCATCTCCTCGTCTGCGACGAGTTCGAGATAACGCCACATCAGCCATGAGGTATAAGCAAAGAAGCCGATACGCAGCACGTCCACCAACAGTGACATGACCCGCGTCACATGCGGCGGCAAATAATGGTAGAGCACATCCACCTGGATATGCCGGGACATGCGCACGCACATGACCGAACCGAGAAAGACAACGCCGATCAGGCAGTTGACCGCAATTTCTTCCGTCCATGCATAGCTGTCGTTGAGGACGTAGCGGGTGAAAAACTGGAGAAAAACGCAGCCTGTCATGATCCAGAAAAGGCCAAGCGTAAGCCAATCCTCAAAAGAATAAACCGTAAGATCGACATTTGGCGGCGCTTCATCAAAGGTTTGGGCAAGTTCCTCAGGCGTCACCTGAGTGTGAGTTTCCTGCGACATTGAATTGTCCCGGCTGGAGCAGCATGATGGAAGCGGACAAAGCTGTTCGCAGCGCTGCTTGAGAAAACGAGAAAACGGCGCGGTCTGTCCAACCGCGCCCGACACGGATTTACTTGATGGCGCGAATGGCTTCCCAGTCAGCCTTGTCATAGCCGAAATCTTCGAATTTCACTTTTTCAAGAACGTTCTTTTCGAAATCCGCCTTATCGACTTCAGTCACCGTCAGACCACGGGATTTGAATTCATCGACCAGCTTGTTCTCACGCTCCTCGATGATCTTTGTGGTCTTGGTCGCGGCTTCCTGCATGACCTCGACAAAGATCTTCTTGTCTTCGTCAGAAAGGCTCGCCCAGCGGCTCTTGGAAATCACCGTGTTAAGGTGATCGACAATGTGACCCGTCAGCACGATGTTCTTCTGAACCTCGAAAAACTTCTTCGCTTCTATGGTCGTCAGCGGATTTTCCTGCGCATCGACCGTTCCGTTCTGTAGAGCCAGATACACTTCGGCAAATGCAATAGGGGTCGTATTGGCACCGCAGGCACGCGGCATGGCAAGATAGGCCGGAACATCTGGAACGCGCATCTTGACACCAGCCAGATCGGCACAGGTCGCGATCGGCTTGTTGGCAGTGGTGTGGCGCGTCCCATAATAGCTGACGGCGGCAATGACATTGCCGGTCTTGTCCTGATAACCCTTTGCCAGACGTTTGAAGACATCACTCTTTGTGTAAGCGATCAGATGCTCCGGATTCCGGAAGATATAGGGAAAATAGGTTACCCCGATCGGCTTGTAATCACGCGCAGCGAAACTGGAACCGGAGATGATCATATCCACCGTGCCCAGCTTAAGTCCCTGATTGATATCGACTTCCTTGCCAAGCTGGGAAGCGGGAAAAACGTCGATCTTGTAACGGCCTTCCGTACGCTTTTCGATTTCCTTGGCAGCCCAAACCGATTCCGTGTGGAACGGCTCTGATGTTTCGTAAACGTGGGCCCATTTTAGCGCGGTCTGCGCCTGTGCCGCCAAAGCGGACGCCGCAACGATGGCCGTTGCGCCTAGTAAGGTGATGAATCTGGACGTCATAGGTTCCCTCCCGGATTGATGTCAGATGTTTGCTGTCTTTGATCCCGCATCTCTCTCCATGCGAGATCCTCCCTCTCCTACAGCTCCTCCCCGAAGCTTTCGGAAAACCTCTTTTGCGACTGCGTCAGGTGGCGACGCATTGCGTCGCGCGCCCCCGCCATGTCGTTTTTTGCGATCGCGTCCCTGATAACCCTGTGCTCCTCAAGCGCCAGACGCCACGTTTTGGGTCCTTCGAAATGGCTCGCAAGGCGCTCGAAGTAGGGCGTCATGCGGCGGTCGAAAATCTGACCGGTAAATCGGTGGAGCGTAGCGTTACCGATGATGTCCGTGATTGCCGTGTGAAACGCCCGGTCCTGAACCAGCATATCGGCTGGATCACCGATGGCCTTTTCCATGTGCAGCAGACAATCATCCAGACGCTGGACGCCCTCTGCCGTCGCAACCCGCGCAGCCTCTTCCGCAATCGCGCCCTCGATGATGCTGCGCGCCTGAAGGATTTCGAAAGGACTGTCATTGTCATCAACAGGTAAAACCTGGCGCGGATGAGTGGGCCTTTGGCTGACGTAAATGCCCGATCCCATGCGGATCTGGATATAGCCTTCCACCTCCAGCACGATCAACGCTTCACGAATGGTAGGGCGGGAAACGGCGAAACGCTCGGCAAGATCACGCTCAGCTGGAAGCTTTGCGCCGTGACCGAGCTCCCCCGCCTCGATCAATGACCGAATCTGGTCCGCGACCTGCCGGTGAAGGCGGCGCGGCTCCAACGCCACGAACATGAAATCCTCCCCGATCTCATCTGGTAAAATGGTCTTACCAATTACAACCTACTAAAACTGGAAAAAAGTCAAAGTCAACACTTCTTTAGGACGTTCGGGAATTCCACCTCGCGCATCGTCCCATTCGTCGTTCAGGAAAGAAGGCAGTACATTACGCAGTCGAGGCGCCGACAAGACTGCAAACAAAACCGCTGAGGCCGCCAATCCGCAATCAAATTGCGTCATGTCCGCCGGTTTTCTCTTGCGCGGCGCAACCCGCTGATGTCTATGCTTTCACCACAAAGGAAATGCGAACCGTGGTTGTGGATGTTGTGACATGGGCAATGCCTGTTGCCATGGCTAGGCCATATATGATGCATATTGCACATCCCGAAACGCTGACGGGAATTCGAGGACACGCCTTGCAGGAACAATCGAGACAGAACCGTGCCGCAGGGCGGCTCGTAAAAACCATTGCCGCCATCTGCGCTACCATTGTAGCGACGACCTCTTTGGCGCAGGCCAATCCCAAGATCGTCATCGACGTACGCACCGGCAAGGTGATTTCTCATCAGGAAGCGTTTCGCAAATGGTATCCCGCTTCGCTAACGAAGCTGATGACCGCCTATCTGGCTTTCAGCGCCATGAAGTCCGGCAAGCTTAGTCCCGAAACGGAAGTGGTGATGAGCAAGAAGGCTGCCGACCAGCCTGCCAGCAAGATGTATTTCAAGGCCGGTTCCAAGTTGACGCTCGATAGTGCGTTGAAGCTGCTGCTGATCAAATCCGCCAACGACGTGGCCGTGGCCATTGCAGAAACTGTCGGCGGCACGACTGATAATTTCGTGACCCAGATGAATGCGCAGGCCTCACGCCTGGGGATGACGTCCACACATTTCGTCAATCCCAACGGATTGCCGGGCAAGGGACAGTATACGACAGCGCGCGATCTGGCCGTTCTGGCATTGCTGCTCAAACGCGAGTTTCCCGAATATGCGGGTTATTTTTCGCTGGAGGGCGTCAGCACCGGAAAGAAAAACTACGCAAATTACAACATGCTCGTTGGCCGTTTCGAAGGGGCGGACGGCATGAAGACAGGTTTCATCTGCGCCTCCGGCTTCAACCAGGTTTCGTCCGCTGTGCGCAATGGTCGTCAGGTCATCAGCGTCGTTCTGGGGGCTGACAGTCTTGCGGGCCGCACCGACCAGTCAGCCGAACTGCTGCAGATGGGGCTGACCTCACCATCCGGCCAAGGGGTCTCGCTGGCATCATTGGCGCCCTATGGCGAAACCCAGTTCGTCAACGATATCAGCGCCGATATCTGCAATCCCAAGGCTGCCAAGGTGCGTAGCGAAAGCCGTGACGAGGCAGGCCGGATGATCATCAAATCGCCCTATGTGCGCGAAATGACGCGCCCGCCTGTTTATTCCTATGCAGGACTGATCCCCGGCAGCGAAACGGTGGCGGCCAACACCACCACGACAGGCGCAAGTGCCAAGGGTGATGTGGCAAACGTACCGATCCCTATACCGCGGCCGGCCTTCTGATAGGTAACTCAACGACACGCTCTTAAAAGTGGCCGGTATCGTCTCATCGTTCCCTACTTCCACTGGGATACTTTCTTGCTATAAGACATGTCTCAGAATGTAATATATTAACATCGCAGGTCGTCTTATGGCACTTGATCGTATTCCGGTTTCCATCATCACAGGTTTTCTCGGTGCGGGAAAATCGACCCTGCTCAATCGGCTACTGAAGGATCCTGCCATGCAGGATGCAGCCATCATCATCAACGAATTTGGTGATGTCAGCATTGATCACATGCTGGTGGAGCGGTCTGGCGATGGCATCATCGAATTGGCTGAAGGCTGCCTGTGCTGCACGGTCCGCGGCGAGTTGGTCGACACTTTGGCTGAACTGATGGACGGGATTCAGACCGGCAAGCTGAAGGCGGTCAACCGGGTGGTGATCGAAACCACTGGACTGGCCGACCCGGCGCCTGTCATGCAATCCATCATTGGCAATCCCGTCATCGCGCAGAATTTCTCGCTGAACGGCGTGGTCACGGTTGTGGATGCCGCAAACGGGCTTTCCACTCTGGACAAGCACGCCGAAGCAGTGAAGCAGGTGGCCGTGGCAGACAGGCTGGTGCTGACGAAGCAGAGCCTGGCAAGCAAAGAGCAGGTCGCCACCCTCAAGGAAAGGCTGGAGACGCTCAACCCCCGCGCCTCGATTGAAGACGGCGATCAGGAAGCATGGCCTGCAGTCGCACTTCTCGAAAACGGCCTCTACGATGCTGCAAACAAGATCGGCGACGTCGGTCGCTGGCTTGGGGAAGAAGCCTCGCATGATCATCACAGCCATCACGATCATGATCAACACCATCATCACCATCATGATGTGAACAGGCACAACGCCTCGATCCGGTCCTTCTCAATCGTGCATGACCGCCCGATTGAACCCATGGCCCTCGAAATGTTCGTGGACCTGTTGCGGTCCGCCCATGGCGAAAAGCTTTTGCGCATGAAAGCCATCGTCCAACTCTCCGATAGGCCCGAGCGTCCGCTTGTGCTGCATGGCGTGCAGTCTATTTTTCACCCGCCACAGCGACTCGCCGCATGGCCCGATCCATCGGATCAGCGTACGCGCATGGTCCTGATCACCGACGACTTACCGGAGGCCTTCGTCAAGGACCTCTTTGGCGCCTTCACCGGGGCAATCCAGATCGACACCCCGGACCGCCACGCGGTCGCTGACAATCCGCTGGCGGTACCGGGGATGCGGTTCTAAGTGCATTGATGTTCAAGGGCACTTGAGGATCAGCACCATAACCATTTCAAGTGCTTTTAAGCAGTTGCTTTTTGGTTGAGCGCATCGAAGCCCAGAACGGCAGCGCCGACGAGACCCGGCTCGACGGTGCATTGTGCGCGCACCACAAGCGGGCGAGCAAATCGACGCAATATCTTTGAGCGAACTGCCTCATCCAACTCGAACAAGAGTGGGGCCGAATTGGAGAGACCGCCGCCGACCGGCACGATGGTCGCGCCGGTGACGTTGACCACCAGCGCCAGCGGCCCGGCCAGCATGTCGATGAAGATGTCGATCGTGCGCGTCGCCCCGGCATCTCCCGCCTGCCATTCAGCCAGAATAGCTTCTGCATCCATCTCAACTCCGGTCAGATGCCGATGCAGCTTTTCCATTCCGCGCGCGCTGCAAATCGCATCGAGGCAACCTTCCAGGCCGCAACCACATGCAAACCGCGGCAAATCCAGCGGTGGATTTCCAGCACGCGTCGAGGCAACAGGTCCGTGACCCCATTCACCAGCAAAGCCACCTGCGCTGTTGATCAGCTTCCCATCGATGACCAGTGCGCCGCCGACGCCGGTGCCGAGAATGGCGCTGAAGACAACGCGGTGCCCACGACCTGCACCCACACCGTATTCCGCCAGCGCGCAACAGTCCGCATCGTTGGCGATGACGACTGGAAGGCCCAAGCGCGCCTCCAGATCGGCCTTCAAAAAGCGATCATGCGCACACGGGATATTGGCAATAAAGGACTTGTTCGTATCGGGATCGATAATGCCGGTGATGGAAAGCGCGACGCATTCCGGCTCTCCACCAATTTCCGCAATGACCGACGTCAAGACCGATGCGAACGCATCGAAATCGTGGAGTGGTGTCTGCCTGCGGGCGACCGGGCGTATATCACCGTTGTCGAAGGCCGCGGCGCCCTTGATGGCAGTGCCGCCAATATCGAAGCAAACAATCAAACTGAAACTCCTGGCATGCGCAACGCGATTGACCTCTTTTGCAGTAATTCAAGCCATGGCCTTATGCCAGACAAACGTCAATTCGTCTCGCATAAGCGGCAGATCGAAGCAGCTACATTAGAGATTACGCAGAACAATCCGCGCGACTGATTGACAGGCGGGATGTTTTGGATATTCTGTTATAAAGTTTTATATAACATAATAATGGAACTTCTAAAACTGGGAGCCTTCGCATGAAACTCAAGCTGGCACTTCTACTTGCTACCGCATTGATCGCATCTCCATCCCTCCTTGCTGCACAGGAAAAGGGTGGCGTGATCAATGTTGCGACAATCGGCGAACCGCCGACCCTCGATCCAATGGCGTCGACGGCTGATCTCGTCGGTATCGTCACGCAGCATATGTTCGAGACACTGTACACCTTCGACAAGGACTGGAAGGCGACGCCACTTCTGGCCGAAAGCTTGCCGGAGATCAGCGCTGATGGCAAAACCTATACGATCAAGTTGCGGTCCGGCATCAAGTTCCACGACGGCTCCGACATGGCATCCGATGATGTCGTCGCCTCGCTGAACCGCTGGATAAAAGTCGCATCGCGCGGCAAGCAGGCGGCATCCTTCATCGACAAGATCGAAGCGACCGATCCTTCCACAGTAACGATCGCCCTCAAACAGCCTTACGCGCCTCTGGTTTCGCTGCTGGCCTTCAACAATTCGGCAGCCATCATCCTGCCTGCGGAAAAGCAGGATGAACCGATGAAGGAATTCATCGGCACCGGTCCCTATATGCTCAAGGAACGCAAGGCAGACCAGTACATTCAGCTCGTGCGCTTTGACGGCTACAAATCCCGCGAAGGCGAAAGCAACGGCTATGGCGGAGCCCGCCACCAATATCTGGATGAAATCCGCTTCGTCCCTGTCCCGGACGCCAATACCCGTGTGGAAGCAGCCGTTTCGGGTCAATATGACTATATCGACAGCCTCCCGGTTGAATCCTTCGACAAGATCAAATCCTCTTCAGCGACCGAGCCCGTTGTGTTGAAGCCCTTCGGCTACCCCGTGTTCGTGTTCAACACGGCAGAGGGTCTCGCCAAGGATGTGGCGATGCGTAAAGCCATCCGACAGGCGCTTAGCATGGAAGACATGCTGGCTGCTGCGTTCGGCAGCACCGATTTCTATACGGTCGATGGAGATATCTATCCAAAGAACTACGTCTGGAGCACGGATGCGGGCGTCGAGGGTAACTATAACCTTGCAGACCCTGAAGGTGCCGCAACCGCCGCCAAGGCTGCAGGCTATGACGGCACGACACCGATCCGCATCCTGACCAGCCGCCAGTACGAGTTCCACTACAAGATGGCACAGGTCGCGGCGGAGTATCTGAAACTTGCCGGTTTCAAGGTCGACATGCAGGTGGTGGATTGGGCAACGTTGACCCAGCGCCGCGCCGATAAGGGCCTTTGGGACATCTATATAACCCATAGCCCGTTCCTGCCCGAACCGGCATTGATCGGCTCGCTGGCACCGACCTCTCCAGGCTGGTGGGATACGCCGCTACGCAAGCAGACGGTGGAGGCCTTTTCCGCAGAAGCCGATCCGGAAAAGAGATTGGCGCTATGGGCCGACGTGCAAAAGGCCATGTATGAGGAAATTCCATATATGAAGATCGGCGACTTCAACGGCCTGACTGCCAAGGCCAAGAAGGTCGAAGGCGTTGATCCTGCCCCATGGCCGTATTTCTGGAATGCCTCGATCAAGAAGTAATGCTTTCGACGGACCGGACGCCGCCCTCGGCGGCTCCGGCTTCGGAAACGTTCCTCGCTTGAGGCATGGGAAGAGATCTACATGATCCGTTACATTCTTCAGCGCCTTTTCGGCATGATCGTCGTGATGTTCCTTGTCGTGACCATCGTCTTCGTCATTGTGCGCGTCACACCCGGCGATCCCGCCGCCGTCATGCTCGGACCGGATGCGTCGGCGCAGGACATTGCCGATTTGAGAACACGGCTGGGGCTCGACCAGTCGCTGTTGGTCCAATATTTCATCTATCTCGGCCAGATGCTGAAGGGCGATCTCGGTCAGTCGATCTTTCTCAACATGCCGGTCACGTCGGCCTTGCTGGATCGCGCCGAACCCACCTTTTTCCTGACCGTCTTTTCGCTGGCAATCGCCACCATCATCGCACTGCCGATTGGCATTTATGCGGCTTACCGCCGGGGTTCCTTCGTCGATCAGGCGGCAACCACCATCGCCATGCTGGCAGCAAGCATCCCGAGCTTCTGGCTTGGGCTTATTCTCATGCAGTTTTTCGCCGTACGGCTCAACATCTTTCCCGTCTCCGGCTACGGCGGGCCGGGCTCCAGCTTCATGGAGCGGATGTACCACCTGACGCTTCCCGCCTTCGCACTCGGCATCGTTTCATCAGCACTTATCCTGCGCTTTACCCGCGCCTCCATGCTGGACGTACTGGGCGACGATTACATCCGAACTGCACGCGCCAAGGGGCTCGTGGAGCGCCGCGTGATCATGAAGCATGCTCTGAAGAACGCCCTCATTCCAATCCTGACCGTTATCGGGCTGACGGCTGCCGTGCTGATTTCGGGCGCGGTCGTAACAGAAACCGTATTTGGACTGCCGGGCGTCGGAAGCCTTGTGGTGTCCGCCGTCCTGCGGCGGGATTATCCGGTTATCCAAGGTGCGTTGCTGGTGATCGCTGCGCTCTATGTTCTCATCAATTTCGCGATCGACATGCTGTATTTGGCCATCGATCCTCGCGTACGATACTAAGGGGCGAGACGGATGGCAGATATTACCGCGACCACGCCAAAACCCGCCGCAAGCGAAGGATCGAAATTCTTGCGACGCTTCTTGAAGCGCAAGACGGTCGCATTCGGGCTGATCATACTGATCGTTTTCGTCATTCTGGCGGCTCTGGCACCTTGGATTGCTCCTTATTCGCCATCCAAGCTTTCCATCGTCAACCGGCTGAAGCCGTCAAGCGAGATCTTCTGGTTCGGCACCGACGAATTCGGGCGGGACGTCTTTTCGCGGACCATTTATGCAGGTCGATTGTCCCTGCTGGTGGGTGCATCGGTGGTGGCTCTTTCTGCGGCAATCGGTGTCACACTGGGATTGTTGGCCGGTTTCTTCAAACGACTGGACACGCCGATCGCGCGGCTGATCGATGCGATGATGGCATTTCCGGACATTCTTCTGGCAATTGCGCTGGTCGCGGCTCTCGGGCCGTCCCTCACCACCGTCATCGTCGCGCTTTCGATTGTCTATGCGCCACGTCTGGCCCGCATCGTGCGCGCCTCGACACTGGTGATCCGCGAATTGCCCTATGTCGAGGCAGCTCAGGCGCTTGGCATTTCGACCTTCCACATCATGACCCGGCACGTGCTGCGCAATCTACTTTCACCCATTCTGGTGCAGGCGACATTCCTTTTTGCCAGCGCCATGCTGGCCGAAGCCGGCCTTTCTTTTCTCGGCCTGGGCGTCAGCCCGGAAATTCCAACCTGGGGAACAATGATTGCCGCCGGTCGCCAATACATCGGACAGGCCGACTGGATGACCTACTTCCCCGGCTTTGCCATCATTCTTTCCGTGCTGTCGCTGCAAATGGTGGGCGATGGATTGCGGGACATGCTCGACCCAAGACTGCGAAGGGATTTGTAATATGACCGGCGAAAACACCAAGCCGCTCCTCATCACAAACGTCAAACCGATGGCGTTCGGAGACACGGCACAAACGGGCGCGACCGATATTCTCGTCGGTGGTGACGGCAAGATCGCGGCCATCGGCCAATCGATCGCGGCACCGTCAGAGGCTACCCGCATCGATGGCAAGGGCGCATGGATTTCTCCCGGCTGGGTAGACCTGCATGTGCACATATGGCACGGCGGCACCGACATTTCGATCCGCCCTTCCGAGTGCGGTGCAGAGCGCGGCGTCACAACACTGGTGGACGCTGGTTCTGCCGGGGAAGCCAATTTTCATGGTTTCCGCGAGTATATCATCGAGCCATCCAAGGAGCGTATCAAGGCGTTCTTGAACCTCGGTTCCATCGGCCTGGTGGCCTGTAATCGCGTGGCCGAGTTGCGCGATATCAGGGACATCGACCTTGACCGTATTCTCGAATGCTACGCAGAAAATAGCGAACACATCGTTGGCCTGAAAGTGCGCGCCAGCCACGTCATCACCGGCTCCTGGGGCGTAACGCCCGTGAAGCTCGGCAAGAAGATCGCAAAAATTCTGAAGATACCAATGATGGTCCATGTCGGCGAGCCGCCAGCGCTTTATGACGAGGTTCTCGAAATTCTCGGACCCGGCGATGTCGTTACACACTGCTTCAACGGCAAAGCCGGCTCGTCGATCCTGGAAGACGAGGATCTGTTCAATCTGGCCGAACGTTGTGCCTCGGAAGGTGTACGGCTCGACATTGGCCACGGTGGCGCGTCCTTCTCGTTCAAGGTTGCAGAAGCTGCCATTGCGCGAGGACTTCTGCCCCACTCCATTTCGACCGACCTGCACGGCCACTCCATGAACTTTCCGGTCTGGGATCTGGCGACGACGATGTCGAAGCTGATGTCTGTCGGCATGCCATTCGACAAGGTAGTCAATGCCGTGACGCATGCGCCGGCTGAAGTCATCAAGCTCGATATGGAAAACCGCCTCTCTGTCGGCGCGCGGGCCGATTTCACCGTTTTCGACGTCATCGATTCCGACCTCGAGGCCACCGATTCCAACGGCGATGTTTCACAACTGAAACAATTGTTCGAACCTCGCTACGCCGTCATAGGCGCGGAAGCGACGGCGGCCAGCCGCTATATCCCTCGAGCCCGCAAGCTCGTTCGTCACAGCCATGGCTATTCGTATCGCTAGACGCCGTGACATCGCGTCAGAGAATTCTGCATGACACAGGAGTTTGTGTGACCCAGTCCCCGATCAGAGCCGACGCGAAATCGGATACGCCTTACACCAGGCTGTCCGCGCTCGGCATCGAACTGCCGCCCGCCCCGCCACCCATCGCTAACTTCGTGACGCACGTCATCGAGGGCAACATCCTCTATCTGTCGGGACAAGGCCCCCGCGAGGCTGATGGCTTTCTGCACACAGGCAAGGTCGGCACGGATGTGACGGTCGAAAAGGCCTATTCCGATGCGCGGCTGACCGGGATCAACCTTCTCGCTGTCATGCACGATGCTCTGGGTGACCTTTCTCGCGTGAGGCGGGTCGTGAAACTGCTCGGCATGGTGAATGCCGCGCCGGATTTTCTCGATCATCCGCAGGTGATCAACGGCTGCTCCGACCTCTTCAACGCCGTTTTCGGTGAAGCAGGGCAGCACGCGCGATCAGCGGTCGGCTTCGGTTCACTGCCGGGTAATATCACGGTCGAGATCGAAGCTATTGTCGCCCTGCACGGGTAACGGAAAGGGAGACGGTCAGTGGTTACGCCAGCCCATCAGCTTTTCGATCCTTGCTGCCGATGCCTTGACGCGGTCGGCGTAGCCGGACTTGTCGGCAACGATCTTTTGTTCGGGAAGCACGATGGAAATCGTCGCCACGCAGTCTCCGCGATTATCGACAATTGGGGACGCAATACAGGCAACGGCGTAATCGGATTCTCCCGCCTGAATGGACAGCCGCTCCTCGAAAGCTTTGCGGGCCGCGTCCGACAGGGTTGCCGCATCGATCGTCGCACGGCCTGTGGGCGAAATACGGGCACCGCGCTTAAACAGCTCTACCCGCTCTTCCTCCGGCATGTGACCGACAAGAAGCCGGCCCGACGCTGTCCAGTTCAGCGGAACGCGCGTGCCCACGCGCGAGGCGACCTGAAAATGGTTGGGGCCATCCGACATGGCCAGCACCAGCATGTGCTCGGCATCGCGCCCGCAAACCTGAACCGTCTCACCAGCTTCGCGGCAAAGATCGTGCATTTCCTGGGTGGCGACGCTCATGAAATCAAGCGATCGGGCGTAGGCGAGCCCGTAGTGGTAAAGGCGTGCGCCAAGCCAGATCATGCCGTCGGCATTGCGCGCCAGCATGTTCTTCTCAACCAGATCGTCAATGATGACGTAAACGGTGGACAAGGGTGCCTTCACCGCCTTGGCAATGGCATAGGCGCCGGCAGGCGAGCCGGTTTCATAAAGATAATCAATGACCTGAAGGGCGCGATCTATGCCACTGACGCGGGAGCGGCGCGTCTGACCGTCACCTCCTTTTTCAGCGGCGGATATCGTTTCGGAATGAGCGTCCGATGATGCTTTCAAATCCAAAATCACACTCCCACACCTTTAAGAACCTATTGCATTACTATGGCATAGCCGTTTGCAGAGCAACCGAAATCCAAGCCGTCCATGGCTTACAGACTGGAGAATAACAATGTCCGACGATATCAGAACCCAACTTGGCCTTCGTCCGGTAATCAACGTATCCGGTACAATGACCAGTCTGGGAGCCTCCATCGTGGTACCGGAAGCCGTCAGGGCAATGGCTGCCATCCTGCCGCAGTTCGTGGAAATCAACGATCTTCAGCGCAAGGCAAGCGTCATCATATCTCGGCTGACAGGTGCCGAAGCAGGCTTCGTCACGGCTTCCTGCTCGTCTGGCATCAGCCTTGCGGTCGCAGGCGCGATCACCGGTCCGGACCTGCTCGCCATTGAGAAACTTCCGGAAACCTCAACGCCGAAGAACGAGGTACTGCTTCAGATGGGGCATGTGGTGAGCTATGGCGCACCGGTCGATCAATCGATCAGGCTCGCAGGCGGCAAGGTGGTCATGATCGGTCAGGCGACGTCGACCCACCGCTATCACATGGAAAATGCCATCACCGACAAGACGGCAGCGGCAGTTTATGTCGTCTCGCACCATGTCGTTGATTACGGCCTGCTGAACCTCAAGGAGTTCGTGGAAATCGCCCACGCCAGGGGCGTGCCAGTGATCGTGGATGCGGCCTCGGAATACGATCTGCAACTATTCATCGATCAGGGCGCGGATATCGCACTTTATTCCGGCCACAAGTTCCTGGGCGGCCCGACGTCGGGTATCGTGGCTGGAAGAAAAGAACTCGTGCGCAACGCCTTCCTGCAAAACATGGGGATCGGACGTGGCATGAAGGTCGGCAAGGAAAGTATCTATGGCGTGATGGCGGCGCTCGAAGCATGGGAAAAGCGTGACCATACGGGCATTCGCGAACGGGAAACCGGCTACCTGAATCTGTGGAAGCAGACATTGGCGGATCGTCCAGGTGTCACCGCGCTGATCGAACCGGACCCTACCAACAACCCGCTTGACCGCATGCGCGTTATCATCTCGCCTGAAGAAGCGCATATTACCGCCTGGGATTTGGCGGCTGCTTTAAGACAGGGGCCGCAGCCAATCATCGTTCGTGATCACGAAGTCGAGCACCATTACTTCTATCTCGACCCCTGCAACCTGCATCCCGGCCAGGAAACGGTCGTGGCGCAGAGGCTGGCAGAGGAACTCGACAAGGCCCGCGCCTCCAACGAGATCATTGCCACACCATTCGAGGATTTGTCGCGCCACCGCTTCGATGGCGCGTTGCGCTGGCCGGACTGAGATGTCCAGAGCCCGCTGACGCAACGAGAAAAGGGAACGACCATGACCACACTTGCCGCTCAGAAGACGCCGATTGCAGGGACGGTGGCCGACCCGGTCCTGTCGGTCGAAAATCTGCGTACCTCCTTCATGGTCGACGGCAAGTGGAAGCCGGTCGTTCGCGATATCTCATTTACGGTTGCGCCGGGTGAAACTGTGGCAATCGTCGGCGAAAGCGGCTCGGGAAAATCGGTCACCTCGCTTTCCATCATGCGCCTGCTGCAGCCAGACACCAGCCGCATCGAAGGACGGGTGCTTCTGGCCGGTCGCGATCTTCTGGCGTTACCGGAGCATGAGATGCGCAAGGTACGCGGCAACGATGTCGCAATGATCTTTCAGGAGCCGATGACGAGCCTCAATCCGCTCTTCACCATCGGCGATCAGATTTCGGAGGCATTGCTGTGCCACACCCCGATGAGCAAGGCCGATGCGAAGGCGGAGACCATTCGCATTCTCGACAAGGTCCGCATCCCCTCTGCGGCATCCCGTTTCGATGAATACCCGCACCGATTTTCAGGCGGCATGCGCCAGCGCGTGATGATTGCCATGGCACTGGCGACGAAACCCAGACTGCTGATTGCCGACGAGCCGACGACCGCGCTGGACGTGACGATTCAGGGCCAAATTCTCGATCTCATCAAGACGCTTCAGGATGAAGAAGGGACGTCTGTCCTCTTCATCACGCACGACATGGGTGTCGTGGCAGAGATCGCGGATCGAACAGTCGTCATGTATCAGGGCGAGCAGGTGGAGACCGGCGCGACGGCGGATATATTCCATCGCGGCCAGCATCCCTATACAAGGGCACTCCTAGCAGCCGTACCGGTTCTGGGGTCGATGCAGGACTTCGAGCGTCCGCGTCGGTTCCCGGTCGTCAATGTCGCGACTGGAGAGTCCGATGTACCGGTGGAGGTGAGTGACACGGTGGCGACCGGTCAGCCGGTGCTGGAGGTCAAAAACCTCACCAAGCGCTTCGATATCCACTCCGGTCTTTTCGGCAAGCTTTCAGGTCGCGTGCACGCGGTGGAAGATGTCTCCTTCGATCTTCATGCTGGGGAAACGCTCTCTCTGGTAGGTGAATCCGGCTGCGGCAAATCCACCACCGGGCGCGCTATCATGCGCTTGATAGAGCCTAGCAGCGGCTCCGTCATGGTTGAAGGCCGTGACGTGTTGGCGCTGGACAAAAAGGATATGCGTGAAATGCGCAAGTCCGTGCAGATGATCTTTCAGGATCCATACGCCTCGCTCAATCCCCGTATGACCGTCGGTGCCGCTATCGCCGAGCCTTTTCTGGAACACAAGATGGGCGATAGGAAGCAGGCCAGAGACGTGGTTGCGGATATGCTCACCAAAGTCGGCCTGACGCCCGATATGGAGAAGCGTTATCCGCACGAATTTTCAGGCGGACAGCGACAGCGTGTCTGCATTGCCCGTGCACTTGCGCTACAGCCTAAAGTCATCGTCGCCGATGAAAGCGTCTCGGCACTCGATGTTTCCATCAAGGCGCAGGTTATCAATCTCATGCTGGATTTGCAGCAGAGCCTTGACCTGGCCTTCCTGTTCATTTCTCACGACATGGCGGTCGTGGAGCGCGTCAGCCACCGGGTCGCGGTGATGTATCTCGGTGAAATCGTTGAAATCGGTCCACGCGCAGCGGTTTTCGGCAATCCGCAACACGCCTATACGAAGCGCCTTATGGCTGCGGTCCCCGTGCCGGACCCGGATAGACGCCGGCTGAAAAATACTGTCGCTGTCGAAGAACTGAAGAGTCCGATCCGCCCGGTGGACTACAAGATCATGCCGCCCGTTTTTCGGGAAGTTTCAGCCGGACACCTTGTGGCAGAGACATGACACCTCGGAAATACATGGCTGTTGGTGTGTATGCATGGAACCAGGCCCGCTCAACGCAGTTCCCTGTTGGCGATCAAGCGGTAAGAAATCGGGGCAGCATTGACATTTTTGGGGACGGTCGAAGAAATCTGGCGCTATCCCGTGAGCTCGCTCGGCGGTGAGCAATTAGCATCCATTCACGTCAGGGAACACGGCATACAAGGTGACAGGTGCTGGGCCATAGTGGACACCCAGTCGGGAGAAGCCGCAGCGCCAGAAAAACAGGAACGTTGGCGTCCCGCGTTATTTCTGAATTCAAGACTTAATGGCGAAGCGACCGAAATCGGCTTTCCCGATGGCACCTGGATCAACGCCTCTAGATCGGTCATATCCGCTCGATTGTCGGATCACTTCGGTTTCGATGTCACGGCAAGACCCTACCGCAGTGATGATCCGGCAGCATCGTCAGATGTGAAAACTGCAGAAAATCGATATGATCCCAGCCCTTTGCATCTCGTTACAACAAGCGCATTGGACCATCTCGCAACACTTCTGGGTCAAGACGCCGTCCAAACCCGACGCTTTCGACCGACATTGCTGCTAAGAACAAGCGGCGAAGCAGAGTTTCGCGAGAAGTCATGGATTGGGCATGAGTTGCAGATCGGTGCCGGCCTCGTCGCTCGCGCCACCGAAGAAACAAAAAGGTGTGGCATGACGCTCATTGCCCAACCTGGTATCCCTGAGAACGCTGATATTCTCAGAACCGTATTGCGCCACAACCGTCGCAATTTCGGCCTCTACGCCTCCATCGAAACCGCCGGCACCATCAGTGTCGGCGATGAAGTCCATCTCCGCAAAAGCTGAGTGTCAGGCTGCGGAAAGGGCCATTTCCCTCGTTTTCTCGAGAATAGCCTGCGACACTGTCTTTCCGATATCTTGCGCGCTGGTGATGCCCTGCACAAACGGCAACTTATGGAGCAGGAAAGCAATCGATCCACAGTAAAGCTGATTGCTGAGATTGTCCTGAAACACCGGCCTGAACTTGTCGTCCAGATCAATGCCACCTGTCCGCACCTGTGGCTGCTCGAAACCGATAAGTGTTGTTGCCGCATTCGTGCTTGCCTTGCGAACAACACCCTGTTTTTTAAGCGTCGGAAATGGGATGTCTCGGGCTGACAATGTGTGCTGGCCGGTTGCGTCAATAAAGGCGTCGAACTGATAGCTCGAGCCTTTGGCATTGACGACAGCCCCATGCTCTACAGCTTTGTTATCGATATCGCTATCATTGCCCAATGCCATGATCTCAAGCTTGCCAGCGCGGTAGAGTGCGAGCAGGCGCCGTATGGAATCATGCGGAACGGTGGCGTAGTCGTCCACGAAAACCGTCTTGAAGTGTCTATGAAAACGCTCGAGGTCCGTCTCATCCAGATGTGGAATAGCCAATGCGATGACTTCGTGCATCCGCAGGATGGCATAACGCCACTCCACCACATATCGGTTCACCTTGTTCGCCTCGGCCTCTGCGAGGTTGCGCGCCGCCCAAACGAAGGGAGGCGTACTCTCGCGATCCTGAAAATAGGCCTTGGCAACCGTTTCCACCGTCAATTGGGAAAGCCCGATACGGGAAGCATAACTGGGATCGCATAGCGTAAGCTCAGCCTTGAACAACTCAAATACGGCATCCAGCAAACCGTGGCGATGCGTAGCGATCAGATTCTCAATCGCTGCTTCCGTACAGATTTCCAACGGTCGATAGGGAACTTCGAGATAAAAGTCTGCTTCAGGCAGAACGCCCTTTCGGGACATCATGGTTACATGCAGGGCTTCTGTATCAGGCAGCGAGTGGTATTGCAGGTCTCCCTGCTCATCGAGAAGAAAACGGCCATGCGCCGTCGCCACCGTGATCAGCGCATCGATACCGCTCAGCGAGGTCCCCAAAATGCCGACCCTGCATGGCTTGATGCTTTTCAGCACTGGGGCAGGCCAAGGGGAAACGAAATATCCCGGCCTGATTTCCGTCGTTTCCGGAAAGTCGTGACCAGTGGCCATGACGACATGGTCAAAGGCGAATTCGAGCTGCTCGCTATCAGGTGCCGTCACACTGAGACGAATATCCGTTGGACGCAATTCGATATCCGCAACGCGGTGAGATGCCTTGACCTCAATCGTGTGCCCGTTAGCCACGCCAAGGTTCAGGAGCTGCGTGAACTGGGCATGCAGATATTCCCCGAGGACAACACGCGGATAGAACTCACGTGGATCGATCAAAGAACGTTCCACCCCCAACCGCTGCAGTTCTTCATTGGATTGGCGCAAAAGCCAGTCCATCAGCGTCTCACACACGGGCGGCAACTCGATACTGGCAATGTTGGACAGCATGGCCCGATCATTGAGAGCCGGATGATAAGGCGTGCCCTTGCCCGGATCAGCCTCGCTTTCAAAAATCGTGATGGAAAGCGGCGCGGCATGACCGACCAGGCCCTTCAACGTGTAAATGCCCGTTGGGCCGGATCCAATGATCGCAATTCTAGGTGTCATATGTGGAAAAAACCTCGTGACGAGACGCCCGCTGGCGCCGTCCATCAAACCGAGAAGACGCCTCGAAGTTCCCTCGGTACACCTGCAGATATGAGATCGTGCCCTTCTTCCACACCGCCTGTGGGATTTTTGAACATAGAAGGCCGTCAATCGTTACTCCTTCCATGGAAAAGCCTTCGGAAAAACTGTTGAATTCCCTCCCTCCCGGTTTCGGGTCCGTGGTCATTGGTGCCAGTGGCGGAATCGGCGCGGCTCTCTGTGATCGTCTGAGCCGCGAACCCCATATGAGCGAAGTATTCCCCCTGTCGCGCAGCGAAAAACAGATCGATATCCTGGACGAGGCGAGCGTGGAGGCGGCGGCACAGCACCTGGCCGACAAGCCGATCCGGCTTCTCGTTTGCGCAACGGGCATACTGGGGGTCGACGGTCACCCACCAGAAAAGACGGTTCGGCAAATCGACCCTGACAGAATGCTGCGCCAATTTGCCATCAACACCGTAGGGCCTGCGCTGATCGCCAAACATTTCCTTCCGCGACTGGATCGAAAGGAGCGCGTGATCGTCGCATTTTTGTCTGCCCGTGTCGGTTCAATCGAAGATAATCGGCTGGGAGGATGGATTTCCTATAGGGCCTCGAAAGCCGCTCTCAATCAGGTGGTTCACACCGCAGCTATCGAATATGCCAGAACGCATCCGGCCATGGTGCTGACGGCCATCCATCCCGGAACCGTCAGAACCGAATTGTCCGCGCCCTTTGCCGCAGGTCATCCCACAGTCAGTCCACAACAGGCAGCAACGTACATTTTAACTGCTTTGAATATGTTGACACCCGATCAATCAGGGTCGTTCATCGCCTATGACGGCACCACAATACCGTGGTAATCGAGAGATCACGGATCAAAGCTCTCTTAGGCAGATGTCGGGCGCGCAAGATATGAGTTTCCACCGTTGCCTTACGGCACTATGGATTACATTGACGATCGCTATGACGTGCACCATAGCCGGTGGCGTGCGAGCCGCACCGGATGACGACAAGTCATGCCTCTATGAACGCAAGGGCAGTACGTCTTCCATCTGCATCAAAAAAGAAACCTTCAATGACGATCTGTGCCGAACAATCGAGCATTTCGCAGTGACGCATGAGGTGCCTGCTGCTTTTTTTGCACGTCTGATCTGGCGCGAAAGCCTATTTCGCCCTGAAGCCGTAAACTACAAGGGCGCGGAAGGAATTGCACAGTTCATGCCATCGACCGCCCGCAGCAGGGGGCTCAACAACAGTTTCGAAGTCATCGACGCCCTCGACAGTTCAGCCGCTTATTTAAAGGAACTGAAAAACCGCTTCGGCAATTTCGGCTATGCAGCTGCGGCCTATAATGCAGGTGAGAACGGTCTGTCGCGCTTTCTTGTGAATGGCCGACTACCGATCGAGACCCGCGATTATGTCTTTGCGATCACCGGCCAGACCATAGAGACGTGGCGGGACGCTACCCCCAAGGTAGCAGCTCCTGACCTTGACGATGCTGCGCCCTTTCACAAAGCCTGCGTGGTCCTGGCGCAAACGAGACGGATGCAGGAGCCGGTTTTTGCAGGCTCGGCAGACTGGGCCCCGTGGGGCGTTCAGCTTTCGGCTCACTACCGCCCTGCCGTTGTGGAGGCGCTGTTTACCCGCGCAATCAGCCGCCTGCCATCGCCACTGAACGAGGAGCGCGCACTCATCGTACGGCAACGCGGTGGAAATTTCGGCAACCGACCTCGCTATGCCGCAAGACTGGGCCGCGAAACCCGCGCCGAAGCCAACAGTCTGTGCGATAAGATCAGAGCCGCATCGGTTCCCTGCACCGTTCTGCGAAACCGGTGAGATGGTAACGTTTACCCCTTACGCCCACCCGCTCGGAAATTACGGGGCTTACTCGGCATAAGCACTGTAGCAGCCTGGATCCTCCCGGCTGCTACAATGATCTAGGGCCTGTTGACAAAGTGGATTTTAAAATCAGGAGAAGCGTCATTCAAGCCTGCGTTTTATGAGGCTATGTTGGCGCGTCGCGATCTATTGAATACCCGACGTGATGGATTTACCGAGACGTGCACTCCGAATTTTGACATTGTCCGGCAAATTTGTTTCTTGCATGCCGAACATTTCAAGTTTTTCTATCAAGAGATAGACGATGCCCCGATATCGTAGCTACACCTGTGCGATCTTTATTTGCCTCACAACTCTTTTGAGTGGTTGTGACATCCTCGGGTTCCATTCCTGGCAATGGAACCAGAAGGTCACCATCGTTGTGGAGACGCCGGGCGGCGTTCGCACGGGCGATTCGGTGCAAAGTGTCGTTTGGAGTGAAAGCCCGCATTGGTCGAAGATTGGCGATAGCGGCGGCTGGTTCACGAATGATTTGAAAGGCGAGGCGGCATTTGTCGAGGTTGCCCCTAACAAATATCTATTTGCGCTATTGAAAACGTATGACCACCCCGCCGTTGATAAGGTTTTTCGCCCGCAGCCTGTTAAGCGTCCTTACATCACAGCGGATGGCTTCAGGAACCAAATTCGTGCGGAAAACGAGGCTATCCAAGCATCTCGAGAAACACGCGAAGTTCCAAGAGCAAGCTTTCCGACACTGGTGACCTTTACAAAGCCAACCGATCCATCGACAGCGGTGAAGGTAGAACCCGAAAATCTCGAAGCCGCTTTCGGTAATGGCTACAGGCTTGTGTCTATTCGACTGGGGATCACGAGTGAGCCGTTGACGACCGGAAGAGTCGTGAAGGTACTTGGGACCGAATTTTCGAAAATCTGGACAGAGCAAATTCAAGAAAACATTAGAATTTATGGCCCGTTCAGCCAAATACCTTTTGCGTTGAAGATAACACCAAGTCAGTTCAGAAGAGGGGGATAATTTGTGCTTGCCATAGAATTAAACCCTTTCAACAAAGTATGGCAGCCATATCTTTGCGGCGGCCAGAGCTAGGAATGCGGAGAAGGATTGTCGTGTCTTGTCGTATCGGGTTGCCACGCGACGGAACTGTTTGAGACGGTTGAACATCCGTTCGATGAGGTTTCGATCCTTGTACGCTCGGAAGTCGCAGGCAGGCGGGTTCTTCCGGTTGGCCTTTGGCGGGATAACCGGCCTGATCCCGTGGGTCAGGAGTTCTTCACGCAGAATGTCACTGTCATAGCCTTTGTCTGCAAGAAATAATCTCGGTTTCCAGACCGGTATTGTCAACAGATCAGGAATGGCACTGTAGTCCGAAGCCTCTCCGCCGGTTAGGATGAAGCCTAGAGGGCGTCTTTGACCGTCTGCACGGGCGGGGATTTTCGTCGTAAAACCGCCGCGTGATCAACCAAAAGCCTCCTGATAAGTCCCCCTTTTGCGCCCGCTGCCTGAGAGTGGCCGCGAACCGTGGTGCTGTCGATCATATGTTGCCAATCATCCGTCAGCCCCATTTCGACCAAGGTCTCAAGAAGAGCGTCCCAAACGCCTTGCTCGGCCCAACGGCGAAAACGCACATAAACGGAATTCCACTTGCCATAGCGCTCATGCATGTCGCGCCAAAGGGCATCCGACCCGAAGAACATGCAGCATACCGTTCAGGTATCGTCGATTATCATGCGAGGGCCGGGACTTCCTGCCGCGTTCGGTGGGCAACAGCCCCTCGATGATCCGCCATTCCATATCCGTGAGGTCGCCGCGAGCCAAAACTGCCTCCTAAAAAGGCAGTCTTGAATCACGCTTGAGATGATTTGGGAATCCACTTTGTCAACAGGCCCTAGATCAGGCTTCACCGAAACGAATACCGGTCATCAGAGGCTGATTGTACGGCGCATGTAGGCCGCAATCCCCTTACGACGTTGGCAATTGCTATGCCGGCAGGCCGGAAACGGGAGCCGAATTTTTCGCTGACTGCTCTTTCAAAAGCACGAAAAGTAGCCCGCTGACGACCAGCGCAGTCGCATAGGCCATCAGGCCCGGACCATAGCTCTGAAAATATGCGCGGCTTAGCGGCAAGAGCGTTGCGCCCAGTGCTGCGCCAAGCTGGAAGACTGCGAATATCGTGCCGTAGATGCGACCGAAGGCTGCCAGGCCGAAATTGCGTTTGATGATGTAGCTCAAGACATCGAACTCGGCGCCATAGACCATGCCGATGAGAATAGCGCAAACGAAGACCAGTCCGCCTGCCGGTCCCGATGCATAAATAAGGCAGGCCGCGGCACCGCCTATGCAGACGGCACTCATCAAACGCTTTGCCGACATGTAGTCCAGCAGGACACCCGTCAAAAACCGGCCGAGAAGCACCGCGATACCGAATACCGACTGGACGAAGGCTGCGTGCTGCGGCGTTGCGCCGCTGTCGATCAAAAGGGAAATCTGGTTTGTCACAAGACCCGTATTGACGAATCCAAGAAGGAAAAATGCGATCGCAAGAACCACAAAACCCTGCGTTTTGATGAGGCTTTTGAAATCACTCTTGCCATTTTGAGCGCTAGAACCGGCAGTATTGGCCAACGGCGCAGCCGGTGCTTCATAAAGGAAAAGCGCGTTGACCGGCAGCACAATGAGAAGAATAATCGCGCCGAGGCAGACATAGGCCCATTGGACCGAGCCGTTGAGGATGGCAAAGGTGATGAGCGGCGGGAGCAACGCAGCTCCAAGTCCGATACCACCATTGGCAACACCGATCGCCAGGCCAAGACGACGCTCAAACCAAGTGCTGACCACCCGCAGATAGGAAACAGGCCAAAGGCCGATCGCCAGCAGCGGCAGCAATGCATACATAAAATAGAAGGCGATGATGCTGCCCGACAGGAAATACATTCCACCCAGACCAAGCGCGAACGTAACGCTGGATGCCAGAACAACAGGTCGAGCGCCAAATCGGTCGATAAGATAGCCCTGGACCGGCGATATCACCATGATCATCAAGGACACGATGGTCGCAGCAAAGAGGATCGATGGCTTGGACCATCCGAAAGTCGTTGAGAGTGGCTCAACGAAAGCACCAAAAAGGAACAGGAGAATGGTGCTGGGGCCGAAGACGAGTCCCACGGTTGCCGCAGTCGTTGCACCGAGCGCAGTGCCTTGATTGCCTTTCGACATCTTTTGCCCATCCTCCCCAGATGCGGCATTGAGTGCATTGTCTGTCATGTGGTTTCCTCCCGGTGACAGTGATATTATGAATGAATATTTTCAGAACGTGCGTGCGTTATTGTGAGTGGACATAAGCTGCTGCCCGGATCGCCAGAACGCGAATAAGGTTTTCTCGATAGGCACGTGAGCCGTGACGATCCTCGAAGATATCGCGGTCATCAAATTGCAGTTTCGATATTTCTGCGTGAGGCATACCCTCATCCAGCAACGTCTCCAGATCGTGCCAGCGAAAGGCACCCTGACCGGAGGCACCGGTCACGCCTGCACGATACGCGCCACCTGTACGAGAGAGAAAAACACCCGCCATTGCATAGCCCGATGCCGGATGAGGGAATTTTTCGTAACGCGCTGCATCGGGCGTGTCGAAGGCAATCGCCGTCACCAACTCGTGGTCATCCAGCGCCGTCTCGAACATCCCCAGAAGAAAATCGGCAACAGCTATGTTGCGGCGGTCCGTCTCTATTTCGGCATCAAGCGCCACGAGTGCCGCAGGATAGTCCGCCGCCGGATCGTTGTTTGCGACGGAGCCGCCGATGGTGCCGCGATTGCGAACGTGCCTGTCACCGATCTGGCGGGCAAGGTCGCACAACGCCGGGCAAGCGGACTGCAACATCCGATTTTCTGCGATCTGTGCGTGGGTGACAGATGCGCCTATGCGCACCCGGCTGCCATTGCCGGTGATGTCAGCCATGCCCGGCAGTCCAGTGACATCAAGAAGGTCGGACGGCATGGCGAGACCGAGTTTCATTGATGGCAACAATGTCATGCCGCCAGAGATGTATTTCGGGTCGTCACATGTTGTCAGCACGGAGAGACGATCTTCGTCAGATACAAGTCGATGATAGGCGAATGGTCTCATCACCTTTTCCCCTTCATCATTGCACAGCCTGCGGTTCGGCATTCAAACGCGCCGCCGCATCCAGAATGGCGTTGATGATGTTCTGATAGCCTGTGCAACGACAGAGGTTGCCCTTCAATGCGTGCGCAACCCCGTCTCGCGTCAACCGATCCTTTTCGCGCTCGATCAGATCAATTGCAGTCATAACCAAGCCTGCCGTGCAGTAACCGCACTGCAAGGCATGATGACGGTGAAAGGCGTCCTGAACGACATGAAGTACATTGTCTTTCGACACGCCTTCTATCGTCGTCACAGATCGACCATGCGCCTGCACGGCAAGCATCGTGCAGGATTTGACGGTCGCGCCATCGACGGATACCACGCAGGCGCCACATTGCGATGTATCACAGCCGACATGGGTTCCGGTCAGCCCCACATCCTCTCGAAGAAAGGACACCAGCAAACGGTGATCCTCGACAGATTTGCGGACCCGCTGGCCGTTTATCGATAGTTCGATGTCAGACATGGCTTTCCTCCTCCGAATGCCGACTTCAGCTCGCCTGCGCAATTTCAGAAATACGATCGAAGAACTGCTGGGATAATTTGCGCGAGGTCGATTCGATCAGCCGTCCGCCGAGTTGGGCCAGCTTGCCACCAACATTCGCATCGACAGTGTAATGCACGACCGTGCCGCCATCCTGCTCCTCCAGCTGGACGTTGGCCCCACCTTTTGCGAACCCAGCTATTCCGCCATTTCCTTCGCCGGCGATCCGGTAGCTTTCCGGTGCCTTGATATCCAGAAGCTGGACGCGGCCACTGAATTTTGCCTTTACTGGCCCGATGGCGACAGTCACTGTAGCGGTGTATCCCTCATCGACAGCCTCCAAAGTCTGGCAACCCGGTATGGCTTGCCGCAAAACCTCCGGATCGTTGATCAGGCCCCAAACCTCCGCGCGCGGACGCGGGACGAAAAAATTACCTTCGAGATTCACGTGTTCAGTCCTTTCATTCCGGCTGGCGCGCTGCCTGCCGCCTGGATGGCATCCCAGAGTTTTCCGGCTGTCACCGGCATTTGCAGATCGGCGACGCCGAGTGGTCTGACGGCATCCAAGATTGCGTTGACGATGGCAGCGGGGGTTCCGATCGTTCCCGATTCACCAATGCCTTTCACACCAAGCACGTTGGATGCGCTTGGAATCTCGACCAGCCTTGATTGAATGACCGGCATATGCTCGGCACGAGGAAGGCAGTAATCCATAAGGGAACCGGTGGTGAGCTGCCCTGTTTCATCATAGACAACCTCCTCGAACAGCGCCTGACCGATGCCCTGTGCGCAACCACCATGAATCTGCCCTTCGCAAATCATGGGATTGAGTGCTCGTCCAACGTCATCGACGCAAACGAAGCGATCGATGCTGATCTCACCCGTTTCCGGTGTCACCTCGATCTCGCAAACCTGGCATCCGTTGGGAAAATTCGGCTGCGCCCCCGGCTTGCCTGCAGAGGTTCCCTCGCCATAGAGGCCGAGCGAAAATTGCATGACGGGTCCCGCTGGCAGGTAGAAGAAGCGGGCGACATCCTTCAGCCCCATGGTCTGATTTGAACTACGCGAACGGAACAG
Source organism: Rhizobium sp. Leaf262 (assembly GCF_001422245.1). Classification (GTDB taxonomy): domain Bacteria; phylum Pseudomonadota; class Alphaproteobacteria; order Rhizobiales; family Rhizobiaceae; genus Agrobacterium. The sequence goes on along the minus strand of NZ_LMMM01000001.1, from coordinate 639,011 downwards.
ACCATCGGCGAACTCGATGTCACTTTCCTCCGACTTCATCAGCATCGCCGCCATTTTTGACGCGCGCAAAATGAGATCGTCCGCAGCCTTTCGCAGGGCGGTGCCACCCAGCATGGAACTGCGTGCGGCAAAGGTGCCTCGCCCGATCAGGACCTTGTCCGTATCTCCCTGCACGTAGCGGATGTCCTTCATATCGATCGACAGCCACTCGGACACCAATTGGCTGAAGACCGTTGCATGTCCCTGCCCGTGCGAATGAGTACCGGCAATAATGGTCAGCGTGCCAGATGGATCGAAACGGATTTCCATCCGCTCGTTCATGACACCGGCAACTTCGATATAGGACGTGATCGAGCGGCCACGCAGACGCCCGCGTTCCTCGCTCGCCATGCGCCGGGCGGCAAAGCCATCCCAGTCTGCGACCTCGGCGCACTCTTTTGCCAGACGGGGAAAATCACCGCTGTCATAGGTCAGTCCTGCCATATTGGGATAGGGCATCCGGTCAGGGGAGACATAGTTGCGCGCCCTGATCTCGCGTGGGTCAAGTCCAAGAGCTGTGGCCGCCTCATCCATCAGCCTCTCGATGACGAAAGCCGCTTCAGGACGACCAGCGCCGCGATAGACCGATAAGGGCGCGATGTTGGTAAACACGGCATTGGTTTCCAGATCTACGGCGGGAATGGCGTAGGTGCCCGGAATAAGCTGCATCGAGAAGAATAGAGGCGGCGTTGCCGTACCCCAGAAATATGCACCAAGATTGTGAAAGGCTCGCACCCTGACGCCAAGAATATGGCCAGAGGCGTCCAGTGCCATTTCGGCATGTGCTGTCTGTCCCCGTCCCTGCGTGTCCGTCTGCATGGATTCGCTGCGGGTTGCGATCCATTTGACTGGCCTTCCCACACGCCGGGATGCCCAAAGAACCAGCCCGTCTTCGGGGTGCATGTGAGCTTTCAGACCGAAGCCGCCGCCGACATCGGGCGAAACGACACGCAGTGACGATTCCGGTATTTTCAGCACGACGGACGCCAGAACGCGGCGAACGCCGTGCGGATCCTGCGAACTCGTATAAAGCGTATAGCGATCTTCACCAGAATTGTAGTCGCCTATGCAGCCGCGTGGCTCCAGCGAGAACGGCGCGACCCGGCCACTGACGAAACTGCGATTTATGACCAGATGCGCGGCATCAAACGCTTTCGCCGTCTTTTCAGCGTCACCAAAATTCAGCGTGACGGAACGGTTCCCGGTCTCGCATTCGTCCCACAGGACGGGCGCACCGGGATCAAGGGCGGCCTCCGCATCCACTACCGCAGGACGCTCGGCGTAATCGACGAATACCGCATCTGCCGCGTTGCGGGCCTGGTCCGCCGTTTCCGCGATTACGATGGCCACACGCTCTCCAACAAAGCGGACCCTGTCCCTGACGAGCAGAGGCCGCAATGTCGCAAAACCGGGCGGCCCGCCCCACAGTTCGGGCATGAAGAACGGCGGCACGCTGCCCAGCCCGTCTGTTTCCACATCTTCGCCAGTCAGAATGGCTAGAACGCCAGGCATGCCCACGGCTTCGCTCTTGTCGATCGACACGACATCGGCGTGGGCATGCGGCGACAGCACCATTGCCGCGTGGCATTGGCGAGGCAACGTCATGTCATCGACGTATCGTCCCTGGCCAATCAGAAAGCGACGATCTTCAATTCTTAATGCCGGTTTTCCGATGGTCATATGGCCCTCCTCCCTGTCATTGCCACACCCCGATCAACTTCGATCAGGTCTCCCTGATGGATTGTGCAAGGATCGTGTTGACAGCCTCCGCCTGTTCGAAAAGCGGAATATGCGCGGCGCCTGGAATGATTTGGAACTTCGCTCCGGCAATGGCATCTGCTAGGGCTCTGTTCGCCGAAGGTGGCGTTGCTTCGTCGAACTCTCCCACGGCGACCGAGACCGGCATGGTCAGATGCGGCGCATGGGGGCGACAGTCGGCTATGGCCAGCGCGTCGCAGCCAGCGGCGTAACCTTCAGACGACATGCGTGCGAGCATCGTCGCAAGGCCCCGGCCTTCGTTGGTATCGAACGCCTGTGGCGTCATCCATCGCGCCAACACGCCGCCAGCAATGGATGCTAACCCATCTGCTCTGATTTTCGACGCCCGGTCCCTCCACATCTGGGGGGCGAGGCTGACGATATTGGAATCGAACACTGTCATCGTCTGCACCCGGTCGGATAAAGCCGCCGCAACGCATTGCGCCACCAGTCCGCCGATGGAGATGCCAGCGAGATGAAAGTCCTTCACATCGAGCCGAGTCAGGATGGCGACGACGTCACTCGAGAGGGCGTCGATTGTCACAGGCGATTGTGAAAGGTCGCTCAACCCATGGCCACGAAAGTCAGGGCAAATCACATAATGCGACCGGCTGAACACCCGCACCTGCTCCTGCCAAACGTCATGGGATGTTCCGAGCGAATGCAGAAGAACCAGCACCGGCGCTTTTTCATCGCCGTGCAGAGCAACGTGGAGATTGTGACCATCGACGCTGATGAACATTTCTCAGAACTCCTCGTTCAGCGCCGCAAGCGCCTTTTCTACAACGGCGGTCTGCATCTGCGGGGCGGCCCGTTCCCGCTCCAGCCGACTGATCTCCAGCGAGGAGTCGACAACCAGTTTGCAGCGCGTGTAGCGTCGTTGCATGAAGCTTTGAAGCGCGGTCGGGACATCCGTGTGGCGAGCAATTTCGTCCCCCAGAACCAAGCCGTCCTCAATGCCCATACCTGCACCCGACGCCAATTGAGGGGTCGTTGCGTGGGCGGCATCACCGATCAATACGGTGTTCGATCGCACCCAGGTCTCACCGGCCAGAACCGTTTCCAGCGGACGACAGATGACGTTCGAACGCGCGTTGAGACTGTCCGCAACCTCACGCAGGACGCCGCCATAGCTTTGCAGTAACGTTCGCAGAACTTCGTATTGTCCTGCCTCGTCACGCCAGACCGGCTCCGGCTGGGCCTCAAGATAGAACATGTACATTTGATCCGGTGCGACGGGGTTGAGACCAACCTTGGCGGGCCCTCCAAGGAAGAAGGTTCGCCGCACGATGGCGGGATGTCGTTCCATCATCAGCCGCCAGCACATCTGCCCCGCATAGCGTGGGACCGGTGCGGCCTCGAACATCTGTTGTCTGGTCCGTGAATAGATCCCGTCAGCGCCCACCACCAGATCATAGGTAGCAGACGCACCGTTGCTGAGGCGCACTGTGGCGACATCGTCGTGCCAGTCGATTGCATCGACCGTCACACCGAGCATCAGCGTCGGGTTCAAGGCAAGCAACCGCTCCGACATGATTCGATGCAGCGTCGGTCGCAGAATGCCCCCCGCACTGGGAATATTTCCCAACGCGTCGTTGCGCGTATCGATGCTGAACAAAGGTTTGCCGTCAATCGAGCAGATATCGATACCATCGGCAGCATATCCATGTTCCAGTACCGCATCGAGAATGCCGAGCCTGCCCATGGCCCGCAGCGTCGGACCGGTAATAGTGATACCGGCACCATAGACCCGCCAATGCGGGTCCTGATCACAGAGGTCCACCTGAAGGCCGGCCTTGCGCAATGCGATGGCTGCCGACATGCCAGCGATGCCGCCACCGATGATGAGGGCCTTTCGCGTTTCAGCCATGATGATTTGCCGCCGCCAGTTCAGCCTGACCGAAATGGCCGATGCCGATGCCCGTGTACCAGTCATTGACGGCACGGTAATAGGCGCGCCGGAAGGGCAAGCCGCCAGCGGCACCCATAGCCGCCATCCACATGCGAATTTCTTCCGCCCCATTGCCGGCGGTGTGGACCTGCTCCGTTGCATAGGTCAGCACCGCATCAGGATCGCCAGCTTCGAGAAGCTGAAGCAACGTCTCATCGAACTCGCGATTGACCATACCCATTCTCGGCGTTGCGATATCATGACTGATACCGCCAGTCGCGAGGATCGCCACACGCTTCACACCGTCATAACGGCGGATCGCGTCGCCAAGGAATTTGCCGAACTGATAGCAGCGACGCATTGTCGGCATCGGAGGCTGGACGCAGTTGAACAGCACCGGAACGATCGGCAGGTCCGGATCCAGCCCTGCCAGTTCCAGCGGGGTCAACGAGCCGTGGTCCAACACCATGTCCATGGAGAAAGACGGGTCGAAATCGGCTTTCAATGCCTCCTGCAAGAGATAGGCGCCGAAGGCCTGATCGCCGGCGAAGACGCGCCGTTTGGCTTTCAGCCAGTGCTCGATCGGGCTTTCATAACTTTCACCGACGCCGATGCACAGTGCCGGAAAATTGTTGAGAAAGAAATTGTGCAAATGATCATTGGAGAGGACTACCAATGCATCGGGCTTGCCGGATTCGAAATCCCGACCCATCGCCTCGTAGGCACCGAAAATTTCGTTGCGCAGATCCGCAGCGATGCGATCAGGGAAATTCAGCATCACCGGTGTGTGGCTCGCAGTATAGATTCCCGTCAGTTCAGCCATTTGTCGTCTCCTTCTTTCATCAGGCTGCGCAGGGCAGCGAGCGATACGTCCTCGGGAATCCGCACTCCGATGCAATGGGCGCGCAGCAGGTAAGGATTGACACCGGCTTCGTAGAGACCAGCGACATCGTTGCCGCTGATCTTTGCAGCCATATCGGGAGTGAGTTTGAACCGTGCCAGATAAGCATCCTTGTCCGCATTATAGGCAGCAAGATCATCCGGCTTATGGTGGAGTTCGTAGAGAACCTTATCCAGCAGATAGGCCTCCGTGGTCGGCATCATCAGTCGCCAATTGCTCATGAAACGTTCCTTCACATCATTTCAGGTGATTGCCGACCCACGCGACAATCGTGGGAACGGTATGCGGGCCAAAGCCCATATGGCCGCCCGGAAACAGACGCACCGATTTCGGGCTGCCATGCTCAAGAAGCAGATCGATGTCGGCTATGGGGCACTGCTTGTCCTCCTTACCGTTGACCAACAGCAAAGGGGCGCAGGGTTGAGACAGAAGTCCCTGATCGAGGAGGGACAAGGCGCGGAAACCGTCGACATACTCTTCATCGTTTTGCGCACCCAGCATCCGGCTGCGGGTCTCGACAAGCTCCATCAGATAGCTGTCGGGATAGCGTGAGGCCTCAACCCATTCCTTCTGGAACATGAAGTGGATACCGCCGCCCCAGTTGACAGCGCAGCGAAGTTTTTCCGGCAACTGATGCGCCAATTTCGTTGACCAATGGCCACCAAAGGATCGACCAATCAGGCCGATGCGGCTTCCATCCAGATCGCCCGCCTGCAATACCCATTCGATCACTGGTTTGAACTGGATTTCACCATCACGGCGCGCTTTGAGCGGCGACTGGCCAGTACCGACATTATCCATTGCGATCGTTGCGATACCTGCCGAAACCAGAGCGTTGGACAGCTCGGTCATCTCCTCCTTCCAGGCATCGACGCCGCCCCATATGATGACGACCGGGGGCTTTTCCACACCCACGGGTTTGCGCAGATAAAATCGGATTTCGTTCGAGAGCACATCAGGCGCATCGAAGGGAATGCTGACCGGCACGATGGGTGGTTCGGCGAGTGCCCCGAATTTCGCGTAGGCATCAAGTTCCAACCGGTAGCTTTCTTCCTTGGCCGGGTGGTTCGGGCACGGAAACCGGCCGAGGAAATAGAACCCATAGGCTTGATAATAGGCATCACGCGCTGCGGTCGTATCACCTGTGGAGATCAGCTCCTCAGCCTTTCTCATGTAACCATGTCCCGCCGCGATCCAGGCTTTTGCCCAGTTTTCACCATCCAGCCCCTCCAGCGCGTCGATGGTATCCATCGTCGTGTTCGGGTCGGTCAGGCCAAGCGGATGAATACGTTTGCCGAGGCGGGCGCGCATCCAGTCCTTGGCGTTTTCAAGAGATCTTGGTCCGGTCAATTCACCGATCGGTGCTGGCATCAGTCGTCTCCATTACTCAATTTCAGCGGCCCGATCACCAGATCGTCTCCAGCGCCGCACGTTGCGTTTCGGCTGTCTCAATTTTGCGCCCCAGAAGGTGCAGGCTGTTTCTGACAGGTGCTATCAGGGCAGCATTGTCTGCTGCGGTCGTCCCATCCGGTAGATGAAGGTTATTTTCGAAGCCTAGGCGTACATTGCCGCCCATCAGCGCCGCAGAGACTGCACAGGCGGCCTCATCGCGTCCAAACGCGCAGACGCTCCAATGGGCAAAAGGCACGGCCGCACTTCTGGTGAAAACCGAGAGATCGAGCGGGCTCGATTGCTGATGCGTCGTGTAGCGACCAAGTACAAACAGCACAGGAATGTCGTCAGCAGGAATGACTCCACGCTGCAGCAAATCCTCAAGGCGCTCCAGATCGACGCTGTCGTAGAGAATGATCTGAGGAACGATGCGCTCCCGACGCATCCAGGCCAGCAGATCGGCAAAATCGCCCTCATAGGATGCGTCAGGAGCGATTTCGCGAAGCGCTATCGAACAGGCTTCCGGGCGAAGAACCCGAACAAGGTCGATCTGCTCAGCGGGTTTAAAAAGACCAAGCGCTTCCGTCGTGACCTGAATGATAAGCCGATCGGACACGCGAGCCCGGATTGCTGCGATAGCGGCGCGGTAACGCTCCACGTCGAGAGAATGACGACCATCATCGTCGCGCACATGAACGTGGATCATGCTTGCACCCGCATCGAGACATGCGACGGCACATTCGGCCAGTTCGTCTGGCGAGATCGGAAGCGCCGGGTGATCTGCCTTCAAGCGGCGACCGCCATTCGGAGCCACCGCGATGGCAATGCCACGGTCGCGGGGCGCCGTTGTGTTCAATTCAGTCATCGATGTCCTCCCAAGGCGCGACTTTCGCGCCTCTATATGTCACGGGATATGGCACCCGTGCGGCTCAACATCCAACCTCCATCAGAAAATTGAGCATGATCAAAAATTGCATATCGCGATCACGCTGTCAATTTGATCATGCTCAATTTTTGAAAATAAAGATTGCGGGCGCTTACAGGGTAAGAGCGGATGCCTGCGGCGAAAGGCCGGTGAGCACGATTTCGATCTGGCGGCGTAGCCTGTCGGTACCACGATCGATATCCAGATCGTCTTCGGAAAGCCAGATTCGCAAATCGACCTGATAAATAGCAAACACCGCTTGAGCGATCAGCTCGGGTGCCTCGTGCGATACAATTGCTCGTTGCTCCATTGCGTCGCTGATAAGATCGATCAACAGATGGCGCAGAGCATGCCGGGTGCGATTGAAGCGCTCCGCCTGTTTGCCGGACTGGTAAAAATACATTTCCCGTAGCGCAGCCCGTGAGAGCACGGGGTTTTCAGCAAAATACTGGTAATGACGCCGCAAGATGATCAGCAGATTGCGTAAAAGAGAGTTTTCCACTCGGATGGTCGACCGCGCTTCAAGGATGCACGCCTCAAGCCCATCGTTTACAATCAGAAACAGCAGGTCGCGTTTCGTCTCGGCATAGACGAACACGGTACCCATGCCGACACCGGCATGACTGGCAATCTCGCGTGTTGTCGTATCATCGAACCCCTTGGACAGGAAAAGGCTAAGGGCAGCATCCTTGATGCGAAGCAGTTTGTCTTCCTTGTTTTTTTCCCTCAACCCGACCTTTTTCATCCGTCCTCCGACACCAGGCATTGGCCTGCACACCTATAATCCAGTGAGCGAGCCGTATCTAGTACTCTAAGTGTGAACGTCACCTGGAAACACCATAGGCGTGTTGAACCGCTGATTCGGGGGCACGGATTGCGAAACCGTGGCATAGGCAGACAATCAGACAAGCGTCAAATTGTCTGCGTCCATTCACATTTAGAAATCCCAGTCGTCATCCTCCGTCGCAACGGCTTTGCCGATGACATAGGACGATCCTGATCCGGAAAAGAAATCGTGGTTTTCATCCGCGTTGGGAGAGAGTGCCGACAGAATGGCAGGATTGACTTTGCACGCTTCGTCCGGGAACAGCGCCTCGTAGCCAAGATTCATAAGCGCCTTGTTGGCGTTGTAGTGGAGGAATTTCTTGACGTCTTCGGTCAGGCCGACGCCGTCGTAGAGGGCCTGTGTGTATTTCGCCTCGTTGTCATAGAGTTCGAGCAGCAAATCGAAGGCAAAATCCTTGATTTCCTGTTTGCGCTCAACGCTCAAAAGCTCTACCGCACGCTGGAATTTGTAGCCGATATAGTAACCGTGCACGGCCTCGTCACGGATGATCAGCCGGATCATATCGGCGGTATTGGTGAGCTTGGCGCGGCTCGACCAGTACATCGGCAGGTAAAAGCCGGAATAGAACAGGAAGCTTTCGAGGAAGACGGAAGCCACTTTCTTCTTCAGCGGATCGCCGCTTTCGTATTCGCGCATGATCAAGGCAGATTTCCGCTGCAGAAATTCGTTTTCTTCGGACCAACGATAGGCATCGTCGACATCTGGTGTCGAACACAGAGTGGAAAAAATCGAGGAATAAGAGCGGGCATGCACTGCTTCCATGAAGGAAATGTTGGAAAGCACCGCCTCTTCGTGAGCAGTGGAGGCGTCGGCCATCAGTCGGATCGAGCCGACACCGTTCTGGATCGTGTCGAGCAGCGTCAATCCGGTGAAGACGCGGATCGTCAGCTGCTGCTCCTCAGGCTTCAACGTGGCCCACGACGGAATATCGTTGGACAGCGGTACCTTTTCCGGTAGCCAGAAGTTTGCCGTCAGGCGGTTCCAGACCTCCAAATCCTTTTCGTCTTCGATGCGGTTCCAGTTGATGGCACGGATGCAGCTTGCGGGCTTGACGGCTATGTTCATGTCTTGATCTTTCGAAGCGTTCTTGTTCACAGCGCGCATGATACGCAGCCCTGCACTTCCGTGCCTTCCAGCGCCATCTGACGCAAACGGATGTAATAGATTGTTTTGATGCCCTTTTTCCAAGCGTAGATTTGCGCCCGGTTGATGTCGCGTGTGGTGGCCGTGTCGCGGAAGAACAGTGTCAAGGACAGCCCTTGATCGACATGCTGGGTGGCCGCCGCATAGGTATCAATGATCTTCTCGGGACCAATTTCATAGGCATCCTGGTAGTATTCGAGATTATCGTCGCTCATGAAAGCAGCAGGATAATAAACGCGCCCAAGCTTGCCTTCCTTGCGGATTTCGATCTTCGAAACGATGGGATGGATCGAAGATGTCGAGTGATTGATATAGGAGATCGAACCGGTCGGCGGCACGGCTTGCAGGTTCTGGTTATAAAGACCTGAGGTCATGACGGCCTTTTTCAGCGCAAGCCAGTCGGCCTGCGTCGGGATCGAGATACCGGCTGTCACGAACAACGCGCGCACCCGCTCGGTCGCAGGGAGCCAATCGCGTTCGGTGTATTTGTCGAAATACTCGCCCGAGGCATATTTCGAGTGCTCAAAGCCCTTGAAGCTGATGCCGCGTTCAGTCGCAATCCGGTTCGAGGCCCGGATGGCGTGATAGGTGACGGTGTAGAAATAGATATTGGTGAAATCGATGCCTTCGTCGGAGCCGTAAAAGATGCGCTCTCGTGCGAGATAGCCATGCAGGTTCATCTGCCCAAGGCCAATAGCGTGGCTGTCGTCATTGCCTTTTTCGACCGACGGCACCGATGAAATGTGGCTCATGTCGGAGACGGCCGTCAGTGCCCGGATCGACGTCTCGATCGTCTTTGCGAAGTCGGCACTGTCCATAGTCGCGGCGATATTCAGCGAGCCAAGATTGCACGAGATATCCTTGCCCATCAGTTTGTAGGATAAGTCGTCATGATATTCGCTGGCGTCGCTGACCTGCAGGATTTCCGAGCAGAGATTGCTCATGGAGATGCGTCCTGCGATCGGGTTCGCACGGTTTACCGTGTCCTCGAACATGATGTAGGGGTATCCGCTCTCGAACTGGATTTCGGCAATCACCTGAAAGAAGTCACGGGCCTTGATTTTCTTCTTTCTGATCCTGGAATCCGCAACCATCTCCCGGTATTTTTCAGTGACGGATATTTCGGTGAAGGGGATGCCGTAGACACGCTCGATATCGTAGGGTGAGAAAAGGTACATATCCTCATTGTTCTTCGCCAGCTCGAAGGTGATATCAGGCACGACGACGCCCAGAGACAGAGTCTTGATCCTGATCTTCTCGTCGGCATTTTCCCGCTTGGTGTCGAGAAACCGCATGATGTCGGGATGATGGGCGTTGAGATAGACCGCGCCGGCGCCCTGACGCGCTCCCAGCTGGTTGGCATAGGAAAAACTATCCTCAAGCAGCTTCATCACGGGAATGATGCCCGATGACTGGTTCTCGATCTGCTTGATCGGAGCTCCCGCCTCGCGAATATTCGTCAGCGACAGCGCGACGCCGCCTCCGCGCTTGGAAAGCTGGAGCGCAGAATTGATGCCTCGCGCAATTGACTCCATGTTGTCTTCCATTCGCAGCAGGAAGCATGACACAAGCTCGCCACGCTGCTTCTTTCCGGCATTGAGAAATGTCGGCGTTGCGGGCTGGAAACGGCCGGAAATGATCTCATCGACAAGGTCGCGGGCAAGCGCCTCGTTTCCCTGCGCCAGCGTCAGCGCGACCATGCACACACGGTCTTCGTAGCGTTCCAAATATCTTTTGCCGTCGAAGGTCTTCAGCGTGTAAGAGGTGTAATATTTGAACGCGCCGAGGAAGGTCGGAAACCTGAATTTCCTGGCATAGGCAGCGTCGAACAAATCCCGCACGAAATTGAACGAATACTGGTCCAGAACCTCGCGTTCGTAATATCCTTCGGTGACGAGGTAATCCAGTTTCTCCCGCAGGTTATGGAAGAACACCGTGTTCTGGTTGACATGCTGGAGAAAATACTGTTTTGCCGCCAGCCGATCCTTGTCGAGCTGGATGTTCCCATGCTCGTCGTAGAGGTTCAGCATCGCATTGAGAGCATGGAAATCCAGCTCTGATTCCGATGTCTTCAGGGGCTTTTCGAATGTGGTCGCGTCCAAAATCGTTCCAATCCGTGTTTGACGTTTGCGACGTCTTGCTCAGTGCCCAGAAGCTCGAACCTGTAGAGATACGGCACTTGGCACTTGTTCGAGATGACGTTGCCGGCGATCCCGTAGGTCGCACCGAAATTGCTGTTGCCTGCGGCGATCACACCGCGAATGTTTGCGCGGTTTTCCGCATCGTTGAGGAAGCGGATCACCTGTTTTGAGACAGCCCCTTTTCCGCCCTCACATGCGTAAGTCGGCAGGATCAGGACATAGGGGGCCTCGACGTGAAGACTTTCGCAAAGGCTGATGGGAATTCGCCGTGACGGGATGCCCAGCCTTGTGACGAAGCGATGGGTGTTTTCCGATCGGCTGGAAAAATAGACGATCTGCCCCACGCGTCTAACTCAGGCAGCGAGCGCGCTGATCATGTCTGGACGAAAGCCCGCCCAATGGGTCTCGCCAGCCACGACTACAGGAACCTGACGATAGCCCAGTCCCTGAACCAGATCGTAGGCATTCGTGTCTTCGGAGACATCGATGATGGTGTAGTCGATGCCCTGGCGGTCGAGAGCGCGAGTGGTTGCTGTGCATTGGACGCAGGCTGGCTTGCTGTAAACGGTAACGGTCATGAGTATCCTCGTAAGATGTATGTAGGCGTGCACCATCGATCAGGCGTAGGGAACGCCCGTGCGGGAAATTTGTGATAGTTGACGGCCGAAATCGGCCAAAGGCTCTAGAGCCGGCTACTCACGCGGATACTGAACTGAAAGACGCGGCATTGACTTCACCCCGAAGTGGTTGATGCGGAGGTCAGGGGAAGCGGCACGCACTGGGTCATCCCGCACGCAAACGCGACCTTCGGACACCCCGCCCGTGGACGTTTCTGTTTGAGGCAGGTCTCCTGGCTCGCGGGTCGTCACATCCATCTCGCCTTCCCAACGCCTTTCGGCCCCAGTGGCTGTTTGAGAGAATGCTCGCCGCTTACAGTTGCGGGGGCAGCTTCGGCTTTGATCCGCCCCAAGGGACATCACGCACCGTATTCCCGTCTTAGCTTTCGACCCTCAAGAATCGAAAGAACCTCGAACACCATATATAGTATAGAAAGCAATTTTTTCGTCAACCAATATGGCTGCGTTCGAACAAACTGGGCTGGGGATAAATGATACAATCTGGGTGTCGTCGATTGGAAAGGGAGAAACGACGCAGCGTTTTCAGGCCTCCATAGCTCGAAAAGACTAAGCGCGTGCTCAGAGTTGCCATAGCGAGACGCAGAAGCCCCTCATATCCAAAGCTCGCCGGTTGCAGCCTTGCTCTTTAAAGCTGGGGTTCCTAAGCTGTTCATCAGCAGTAGCTTGCACGCCTGGCCAGCTCGCGTGCGTCTCTGTCCTATGAAGATGACGAAAAGGAAGGCTCATGAAGATCAATCAACTCGCCGCCGCGGCTGCTTTCTGCATGTGTGCAACCAGCGCCCTGGCGGAAAAACCGCAGGTTCGTGATGAGTTCTTTTGGCTTGGCGAGATCAACAAGGCCACGACCATCATCAATTCGCAGGAGGGGCTGCTCGATAAAGCTCTGGTTCCGTCTATCGCCGCGGGCATCAAAACGGTCATAGACAATGGCAACGCGCCAGGCGCCAAGCGGCCTTCGACCGTCATCACGTTCGAACCTTTGCTGATAGACGCAGCTGGTCCGGAAGTCACCCTGCTGCACGCCGGGCGCTCCAGTCAGGACATGCACGCCACCTTCCGAGCAGCCATATTGCGCGACGAACTGCTTGATCTTGCGCGGCAACTGAACGACACATCGGCAACGCTGGTCTCGCTCGCCGCCCAGCATGTGGAAACGATCGTCCCGAATTACACCAACGGCGTCGCCGCGCAGCCAAATAGTTACGGCCATTACCTGCTGGGTCACGCCGCAGGGCTGGAACGCGATGCACAGCGCATCCGCGAGACCTATGCCCGGGTTGATCGATCTGCGATGGGGACGACCGTGTTGAACGGCACAAGCTGGCCTTTGAACCGCACACGCATGGCCGATTATCTCGGCTTCGCCGCCATTGTCGACAATGCCTACGACGCCTCGCAAATCTCTTCGACCGATGAACCTGTGGAAGTCGGTGCGATCGTCACAAGTATCGCGCTTCATACGGGTCAGTTCATCGAAGACCTCATGACACAATATGCTCAGCCCAGACCCTGGATTTTGCTGCAAGAGGGGGGTGGCAACACCTATGTTTCAAGCGCCATGCCGCAAAAACGCAACCCCGGTCTGCTAAACTCTACGCGACAGGATGCATCGACTGCGGTCACGCTCGCACTCGGTACGGTCATTCAGGCGCACAACATCACACCTGGCATGAACGACGCCAAGGACGTTGGCGCAAGTAGCGAGATGGTGGCCAGTGCACGCAAAGCTCTGGCAGGCTGGAACAAGATTCTCGGTGCTCTCGTCGTTGACCCCCAGCGATCGCTGGAAGAGCTCAACAGCGATTGGACCGCCTCCCAGGAATTGGCGGATGTGTTGATGCGCAAGTATAAACTGCCCTTCCGCGTTGGCCACCACTTCGCCTCGGATGTGGTCGAATACGCCAAAGCCAACAACATCAAACCGCTTGACTTCCCTTACGCCGAAGCAAGCCAGATTTACACGCAGGCCGTCGATGGCAGCAAATTTCCCGCCAAACTTCCCATGAGCGAGGAGGAATTCCGCTCTACCCTCGATCCCAAGGCCATCGTCAGAAACCGCGCCACGGTTGGCGGTCCCCAGCCTGCTGAAATGGAGAGAATGCTTTCTGTCGCCAAAGGCAAGCTGGACGAGCAAAGTGAGTGGATCAAGCAGAAAAGGGAACGGATTTCATCGTCCCTCGCCCGCCTCGATTCAGACTTCGACGGCCTTACGACCGCCAAGCAATAGATCGTCAATCGGTGGATTGCAGGTGAACATGGACGGCCCTGAAGCCGTTCATGTTCACACCGGTAAGCCAAACCTGCCTGATTGATAGGAGGGCCTTACGCTTACTTCATCTCGGGAAGCGCTGGTTCTCTTCCAGCACATTCAGATCCATGTGGTTTCGCATATAGCGTTCTGATGCTTTTTGAAGCGGCTGGTAATCCCAAGGGTAATAGGCACCGTTTCGCAGAGCCTTGTAGACCACCCATCGACGCGCCTGACTTTCGCGTACCGACGCATCATAGGTCGCCAGATTCCAGCGTTTGTTCATCTCGCTCATCAGCGACGTGAGCACATCCCCATAGTGCGGGTCGTCTGCAAGATTGCAAAGCTCGCGAGGGTCAGTTTCCACGTCGAACAGCATCGGTGGATCCTGCTCGCAGAGCGTCAGCTTGTAGCGGCCGTCGCGTAGCGCGACCATTGGCGCTATCGATCCTTCCGCCGCATATTCCATCGGCACCGGGCCACGTTCCACCGCGTTCTTTGCGATCTCCGACAAATCCTGGCCGTCGGTCCAACGCTTCAACGACGTGATGTCGAGACCTGCGAGCGAACACAGGGTAGGCGTCACATCCAGAGTGGAAACTGGTGCATCGATACGTTTCGGGGTCCAGCCGGGCGTGGAGATCATCAGGGGCACGCGTGCCGAGCCCTCGAAGAAGCACATCTTGAACCACAGTCCGCGTTCACCCAGCATATCGCCGTGATCTGAGAGAAACAGGATGGTCGTATTTTCGTCCATTCGCGTGCGCTTCAACACGTCGAGGATTTCGCCGATCTTGTCATCGAGATAGGAAATATTGGCGAAATAGCCTTGTCGCGCCCGCCTTTCCTGGTCGGCAGAGATATCGAATGCACGATGATCGCAGGCTTCCAGCAAACGCTGCGAATGCGGGTCCTGCTCATCGAAAGGCAACGACGCAACATCAGGATCGAGCGCCGGGCAATCCTCGTATAAATCCCAATATTTCTGCCGTGCCACGTAAGGATCGTGCGGATGGGTGAAGCTGACGGTCAGGCACCATGGCCGCTCATCGAGCCCGCGTGCCAGATCGTAGAGCTTGCGGGTCGCGTGATAGGCAACCTCGTCGTCATATTCCATCTGATTGGTAATTTCAGCGACGCCTGCCCCAGTGACGGAGCCGAGATTGTGATACCACCAGTCGATCCGCTCACCCGGCTTTGTATAGTCGGGCGTCCAGCCGAAATCGGCAGGGTAGATATCTGTCGTCAGCCGCTCTTCGAACCCGTGAAGCTGGTCGGGACCGACGAAATGCATCTTGCCGGAAAGGCCGGTGTAATATCCAGCCGAGCGCAGATGATGGGCGTATGTCGGAATATCGGAAGCGAATTCCGCAGCATTGTCATAGACCCGCGTGCGGCTGGGTAGTTGTCCAGACATGAAGGACGCTCGCGCCGGGGCGCACAGCGGACTTGCGGTGTAGCTGTTGGCGAAGCGCACCGAGCGCTCAGCCAAGGCTTTCAGATGCGGCGCGTGCAGAAAATCCGCAGGTCCATCGGGGAAAAACGTCCCATTCAACTGATCGACCATGAGGATGAGAATATTCTGACGCGTCATGCATTTTTATCCTGGAATCAGAGGCCGACGGCAGCTTTTACCGCAGCATCGCCCGGCTTGCCATCCAGCGTCGTGACACCCGCCAGCCATGTGTCGATGGCTTTCGGATTGGCTTTGAGCCACGCAGTCGCAGCGTCCGTCGCGCTTTGTCCGTCCAGAATCTCGCCCATCAGCTTGTTTTCCATGGCAACATCGAACTTCAGGTTCTTGAAGAGCGCCGTTGCGTTCGGGCATTGCGCCGTCCAGCCCGTGCGAGCCAGCGTGTAAACCTGCGCACCACCGAAGTTGGGGCCGAAGTAATCATCGCCACCGGAGAGATATTCGATCGAGAATTTCTCGTTCATCGGATGCGGTGCCCAGGCAAGAAAGACGACGCCCTTCTTGGATTTTCCTGCCCGGTCCACCTGTGACAGCATGGCCTGCTCACCGGATTCGACCAGTTCCCAGCCCTTCAGGCCGAACTTCTCGTCGGCAATGATTTTTTGAATGTTCTGGTTGGCAGGCGCGCCGGGTTCGATACCGTAAATCTTGTGGTCGAACTCATCGCCATGCTTTGCCAGATCGGCAAAACTCTTGATGCCTTTTTCCGCCATATATGAGGGCACGGCGAGCGTGAATTTCGCGCCTTCCAGATTCTGACCGATGACCTCTATGGCCTTGGCCGAATTCAAATCATCGATAAAAGACTTCTGGGCAGGCATCCAGTTGCCGAGAAATACATCGATTTCGCCATTCTTCATGGCCTGATAGCCGATGGGAACGGAAAGTGTTTTCACATCCGGCTCATAGCCCAGCGCGCCCAGCACGACCGACGCGACGCCGTTGGTGGCGGTAATATCCGTCCAGCCTGGATCGCTCAGACGGATGGTCTTGCAGGCGGCATCATCGGCTGCCTGTGCGTTACCGGCAAATGCAGCAACGAGAAGAAGAAGGCCTGCGGTCTTCAGACCCATACGAGATTTCCGGTTCATTGCTGTCCTCCAGGATTTTCGAGATTTTTAGTCAACAACACATTGATCTGCGTCGTGAAGTGGATAATTTTTGATATCTGACAAAAGGATTTTTTATGGCTGAACGACCGATCACCTTGGGATGGATGCGAATTCTGCACGAAATCGGCAAGCGCGGCAGTCTTACCGCAGCCGCGCAGGAGCTTGTCCTTACCCAACCTGCCGTCAGCTATCAGCTACGGCGTCTTGAGGATGAGCTTGGGGTGCGCCTGTTGAAGAGGCAACATCGCGGTGTGGAATTGACGCCTGAAGGCGTGAAGCTACATGCGCTGATCAGTCGCCATGTCGTTGAGATCGATGAATTGGCCAGTGAATTCAAAGCGTATGAGAGGCCCACTGTGCGCCTGCACATGGACTATGCCTTCTCATCGCTCTGGCTCATTCCACGCATGCAGGCGTTTCGTGCCCGATATCCCGACATCAATATCCAGATTGCGGCCAACCAGAACCCGCTTCGGCAGAATGCGGGCGATGACGATGTTCTCGTCATTTTCGGAACGCGGCAGGAAGCAGGGAACGACGCAACGCTGCTCTTGCCCGAGAAGGTAAGACCGGTCTGCGCGCCCGGTTTTCTGGATAGACCGCCAGAGGCAATAACGCCAGCAGATCTCGCAACCCTGAAACTCGTGCATCTGGAAAGCGACTGGGCGTCGACATGGTTCGACTGGCCCAAATATTTCAAAAGCATTGGAGTGAACAGAAACGCTGAACAGGGACGCGGCGACATGAGCTTCAATACCTATTCGCTGGTGGTGCAATCCGCGGTGGAACGACAAGGCCTGGCACTGGGCTGGGCGGGACTGGTGGATGACCTCGTGGAAAGCACCGCTCTGGTAGGTGTCGGGCCCACACTCGACGCCCCGGACCGCGGTTACTGGCTGGTAGGCTCCTCAACCCGCAAGGTGGCAACGCTAAAGCTGGTGGAATGGCTGAAGGAGAAAGCCCCGCAAGGATAGACCTACTCGACAAAACCTCTCATCGGTCGCGTGCCGGATGATTTCAAATAGGCACTCGGAGAGCTACCCAGCATGCGACGGAACATGGTGGTGAAAGCCGAAACGTTCTCATAGCCCGCATCCAGCGCGACATTCGTTATTGCCTCTCCGCTGGCAAGCCGTGGCAGCGAGGCGAAAATGCAGGCCTGCTGCCGCCACGTTACGAAACTCACGCCCGTCTGGGCTCGAAACAGTCTGGTAAACGTCCTGCGGCTCATGCCCAACGCCTGCGCCCAGTCATCGATACTGGCATTGGCCGCGGGTGTTTCGAGGAAATCCCGGCACCGGCCTGCCATGCCGACATGGGTTGGAAAAGGCAGGCCAAGCGGCTGCTCGGGAAGACGACCTATCTCATCCATCAGCAGTTCCATGACCAGTTCGCGCCTGCGCGCATTGGCTGGCCGGATATCGTCGTCGATCAGTTCCTCGATAAGCTGGCCAGCCAGAACGGTTACCTCCACGACACGCGGGCGATCAGTGGCGATGACATCGGGATGGACATAGACCGAATTCATTTCCACCCGGCTGATCATTTCGCTGGAATGCTGCAGGCCCGCCGGAATAATCAATCCATGACCGGGTGGGATCATCCAGCGGCCTTTCGCGGTGCTGACCAGCACTACTCCGCTGCGGGCAAACCACAGCTGGGTCTTGCGATGCGAATGGACGACGCCCCGCGACCCCTTCGAATAGGTGCGGCGCAGTGCCAGCACCGCTTCATTGGCACCATCGATAAAAGTCAGCATCGCCTTATGGTCGTCACCACCAGGGACGCTGATCTCAGACGATTCATGGCTACGCATTTGGCCCACTCTCGAAAAAACTAGACCACACCACAAAAGCAGGCCGACGACAATGCGCGTAGAAGATCGCGATAATCAAAAGTGCCAACCGCGGCACATTTCTGGAGAAAACCCATGGCGAGTGTGACCAGCACGAGCTTCAGCGCTGAAAAAACGACCTTTTCCATCATTGCCGCAGCCAGCTTCTGCCATATGCTCAACGATATCATGCAGTCGCTGCTGACATCGCTTTACCCGCTGCTGAAAGAAAATTATGCGCTGGATTTCGTCCAGATCGGACTGCTGACCTTTGCCTTTCAGGTCACTGCATCGCTGTTGCAGCCCGCAGTTGGCGTTGCGACGGATAAATGGCCGATGCCGTTTTCCTTGCCCGTCGCCATGCTGTCCACCTGCGCTGGCCTGATTACGCTTGCCTATGCGCACAGCTTTCCCGTTCTCGTCATCGGCGCCTGCATGATCGGCATCGGCTCGGCCATCTTCCACCCGGAAGCGTCGCGCGTCGCACGTGTCGCATCAGGCGGTCGCCACGGTCTGGCACAGTCCTTCTTCCAGGTTGGAGGCAACACCGGAACAGCCATAGGGCCGCTGCTGGCTGCCTTTGTCGTTTTGCCCAAGGGTCAGCAGAGCCTCAGCTGGCTTTCGTTGATAGCACTCGCCGGTTTTGCCGTGCTGTCCTGGGTCAGCGTCTGGTATAGCCGCCATCGTCGTAGCAATGCGGGACGCCCGCCCGTCAGCCGCGCCCTGCCGATGGCGCGCAACAAGGTCTTGCTGACACTCGTCGTCCTGCTCATCCTGACCGCGACCAAGAACGCTTATCTCGCCAGCCTTTCGAGCTATTTCACCTTCTATACGATCGAGAAATTCGGTCTTGAGGTCCAGAGCGCGCAATTGCTTCTCTTCCTGTTCCTGGGTGCATCTGCGGCAGGCGTGTTCTTCGGCGGGCCCATTGGCGACCGCTTCGGATCGCGCGTCGTCATCTGGTTCTCGATCCTTGGCGTCATCCCCTTCGCTCTGCTCCTGCCCTATGCCAACCTGACATGGACGGCCATCCTCGTCGTTCTGATCGGCTTTGTCTTCTCCTCGGCATTTTCGGCAATCGTCGTCTTTGCGCAGGAACTCGTGCCGGGCCGCGTGGGGCTGATCGCCGGCATGTTCTTCGGGTTTGCCTTCGGCTTCGGCGGCATCGGTGCCGCAGTGCTCGGCGTCTTTGCCGACCGGGAAGGCATCGAGTTCGTTTACCACGTCTGCTCCTACATGCCGCTGCTCGGGTTGCTCACCGTGTTTCTGCCGCAACTGCCCAGCAGACGCAAACCAGCATAGAGATTTCACGCAAACAAAACAGCCGCCGGGACTTTCGTCCGGGCGGCTGTTGTCGTGAAAGACGATGATCAGGCAGCGCGCAACTGCGCTGACAAGGGAATCTCGACATCGATTTCCAGCAACGACATATGCTCGTCGCTGTCCATCTTGACGTGAACCTTGTCGCTGTCGATCTGCACATGTTTGGCGATGACGGCGAGAATTTCCTCCCGCAGCAAAGCCACCAGTTCGTTCCCATCGCCGTTACGCTCATGGGCCAGCAGAACCTGCAGCCGCTCACGCGCCAGCGGCGCGGATTTCTGTTTGCGGAAAAGTCCGAAGATGCTCATGCAGCCCTCCCGAAGAACTTGGCGAAGATGCCACGCTTTTCGCCGGGGATCATCATCGCAACGTCTTCGCCGCGCAGACGGCGCGCCGCATCGAAATAAGCCATGGCAGGCGGTGATTTTGCATCCGCCAGCGTAACCGGTGCACCGACGTTCGAAGCGCGCAGAACGTCCATGCTTTCTGGAATGATGCCGATCAGCGGGATGGAGAGAATTTCCAGCACGTCTTCGACCTTGAGCATATCGCCGCGCTCCGCACGAACCGAATCGTAGCGTGTCAGCAGCAGGTGCTTTTCCATCCGCTCGCCGCGTTCGGCCTTCAGCGTCTTGGAATCCAGCAAGCCGATGATGCGGTCTGAGTCGCGAACGGAAGAGACTTCCGGGTTGGTGACGACAACGGCGACATCCGCATGGCGCATGGCCAGCGTCGCACCGCGCTCGATACCCGCCGGGCTGTCGCAGATGACCCAGTCAAAATGCTTCTTCAGCTCGCCGATCACCCACTCCACACCCTCGGGCGTCAGATTGTCCTTGTCGCGTGTCTGAGAGGCCGGAAGCAGAAACAGCGTATCGAGACGCTTGTCGCGGATCAGCGCCTGCGGCAGCTTGGCATCGCCCTGAATGACATTGACCAGATCGTAGACGACACGGCGTTCCGCACCCATGACCAGATCGAGATTGCGAAGACCGACGTCGAAGTCCACGACGACGACCTTTTCCTTGTTCTGTGCCAGCGCTGCACCGAGCGCGGCAGTCGACGTTGTCTTGCCAACGCCTCCCTTACCGGAAGTAACGACTACTACCTTCCCCATCCTGCTCTCCTGTTTTCTGCCGCTTACGGCTTAATTGAGTTTTTCTGCCTTGATCGTATCGTTTTCCAGCCACAGCTGGACCGCCTGACCGCGAAGTTTCGGGTCTATGTCTTCTGCCACCTTGTAGACGCCGTCGATGGCCAGCAGCTCGGCTTCCAGCTTCTTGCAGAAAATCCGTGCCGAAGCATTTCCGAGCGAACCCGCCATGGCACGACCACGCAGCGCGCCGTAAATATGGATCGATCCGCCCGCGATAACCTCTGCACCCGATGCCACGGAACCGACCACGGTGACGTCACCTTCCGGAAAGATGACCGATTGCCCAGAGCGAACCGGCTCGCTGATCATCAGCGACTGAACCGTGCTGCGGATTTCGGTCACGGGTGCCTTTACCGGTTCTTCGGCAACCTCGGCGGTTGCCAGCGAGACGGGCTCCACCTCGACGTCCGATGCTGCCTTGCCACCCTTCAATGCTGGCGGCATGCCGGGCTCGATCATGGAAGGGCGCGCGCCCTCTATGCCCATGATGGCAACGTTGCGCGAGACGAGTTCAGCCAGAAGCCCCTTGAGACCTGCTTTGTCGAGCTTCAGATCCGCAACATCCAGCACCACTGGCCGCGACAGGAAGAAACCGGCAGACCGCGCTGCGAGATCGTCCAGTCGCTCAAGCCATTGATCCAGGGGCTGTTCGGGAGAAAGCACGACCGCAAGAAACGAACGGCCTTTTATGCGAATTGAACGTGAGGTTTCTGTTAGCACTTTGGTCATCTTGGTAAACAAATCATTGATAATGGAGTACCGCAAATGTGGTTAACAAAGGGTTAACAGGACCGTTTCGAGGCCGGTGAAATTAACACCTGCGGACCTGATGAACCCGCCGGGAACCGACAGCCCCAGTTTGCAGTTATGTCTGTAATATCGGGGATTTAGATGTCATCAACGCAAAGAAGTGCATCGTCTGAAGGCGATGAAACCAGGCAGTTCCTGACGGGCATTGCCCGGGGTACCGGGGGCGCGCTTCTCTTTGCCCTGCCCATCTTCATGACCATGGAGATGTGGTTTCTCGGACTTTACATCGATCGCACCAAACTTTTCCTCCTTTGCGCCCTCAACATCCCCCTCCTGATTCTCCTCGCACACCGAATCGGCTTCGAAAAAACCGCCGACTGGAAAGAGGCCTGCCGAGACGCGGCGATCGCCTTCGGGCTCGCGATCATCGTCAGCACAGCAATCCTCATTCTGTTCGGCATCCTCGACGATCAGGCGACACGGAGTAACGTCATCGCGAAGGTCGCCCTACAGGCGGTGCCCGCCAGCATCGGCGCGCTTCTGGGCCGAAGCCAGCTCGGCGCGCATTCGGAGGAGGAGGACGAAGAAAATGAGGGAAGCACGGAAACCAGCTACGTCATGGAACTGTTCATGATGATGGTCGGCGCGCTGTTCCTCAATCTGAATGTCGCGCCGACGGAAGAAATGATCCTCATCGGCTACAAGATCACGCCTTACCACACTCTTCTTCTCGTCATTCTGTCCATTCTCATCATGCATGGCTTCGTTTACGCACTACACTTCAAGGGAAGCCATCGGCATGCGGAAAATGGCAGGGGATGGCACAGTCTGGTGCGGTTTACCCTGCCGGGTTACGTCATCGCGCTTGCGATGAGTGCCTACACGCTGTGGACCTTCGAGCGCCTGGGCGACACGTCGCTGTCCCAGATGATCTCGGCCATCGTTATTCTCGGCTTTCCCGCCGCAATCGGCGCCGCATCCGCGCGGCTGATCTTGTGAGGCCATCATGACCAAATCCTCCGCCAAGGGGCATATTGAGACATCCTCTCCCCATTGGATCGAGTGGCTGACCGGTGGCCTCTGCGGGTGCATCGTCATTGCGCTTCTCGGCTGGCTGATTTGGGATATCTATCGCTACGATGACAGTGCCCCTGATTTTACGCTGAACGTAACAGCCATCGAACCGGCATCGGGCGGCTTTCGCGTCGCCTTCGACATACACAACGTGTCCCAGTCGACAGCCGCCCGAGTCCACGTCGTGGGAGATTTGCAACCGGCTGCTGGAGCGGCAGAGACAGCCGACGTAACCTTCGATTATGTCGCCTCGGAATCCCGCGACAGGGCCACGCTGTTCTTCACCACACAGCCCTCGACAGATACCCTGCAGCTGCGCGTGGCTGGCTACACTGAGCCATGACCTAAGCATGAGAAAAATATTCCATTTTCCCGCATCTTTTTGCGTCTTTCTGCCGTTTAAATACGCAGAATTTGTGGGATGAGACATCATTAGAAAATCCTGAAAGGAATACCATGAGCTGGCTCAAGACACTTGCTACCGCCGCCGCCTTTAACGCTGCCATCGTCGCCCCTTCCTTCGCCGGCGAGAACCTTGACCAGATCAAGTCTTCAGGCGTCATCAAGATCGGGACCGAAGGCACCTACGCTCCCTTCACCTTCCACGATGCCAGCAACAAGCTCGTCGGCTTCGACGTCGAAATCGGTGAGGCCGTGGCCAAGAAGCTTGGCGTGAAGGCCGAATTCGTTGAAGGTAAGTGGGATGGCCTGATCGCAGGTCTCGATTCCAAACGCTATGACGCCGTCATCAACCAGGTCGGTATCACGGAAGCCCGCAAACAGAAATATGCGTTCTCAGAGCCTTATATCGCATCGAAGGCCGTGCTGATCGTCAGTGAGAAGAACGATGACATCAAGGGCTTTGCGGACCTGAAGGGCAAGAAGTCGGCACAGTCGCTGACCAGCAACTTCGGCAAGCTGGCAACGGAAGCCGGTGCTGAACTTGTGGGCACGGATGGTTTCGACCAATCGATCCAGCTGGTTCTGACCGGACGCGCCGACGCGACCATCAATGACAGCCTCTCCTTCTACGACTTCAAGAAGAAGCAGCCAAAGGCGCCGGTCAAAGTCGTGGCCGAAAAGCCAGACGCCGACTATTCCGGCATCATCGTGCGCAAGGGCGATGATGAGCTTGTGGCCTCGATCAACAAGGCACTGGCAGACATCAAGGCGGATGGTACCTACAAGACCATTTCCGATAAATACTTCGGCCAGGACGTTTCCAAGTAAACGACTGGAAGACCTGTTATCCCCTGCGGAAATAGGTCATGATCCGAACCAGACCAGACAGTCCGGCGTTAGCGCCGGACTTCGTTTTTTATTAAGGGGCTCACCGTGCCGCATTGGCTGCAATTGATGATGGACTCGCTTCCGACCCTGCTGTGGGCGGGCGTGAAGTTCACCATTCCACTGACCTTGCTTTCATTTGTCCTAGGGCTGAGCCTAGGTCTGGCGACCGCAGTATCTCGCCTGTTCGGCCCTATGCCATTAAGGCTGATCGCCCGCTTTTATGTCTGGGTCATCAGAGGCACGCCGCTCCTCGTCCAGCTTTTCGTGATCTTCTACGGCCTGCCCAGCATCGGCATCCTGCTGGATGCGTTTCCCGCCGCTTTGATCGGCTTCACGCTGAATGTTGGCGCCTACACGTCTGAAATCATCCGTGCGGCCATCTCCTCGGTGCCAAAAGGCCAGTGGGAAGCGGCGTTTTCGACCGGCATGAGCTGGCGTCAGGCCATGCAGCGCACCATTCTTCCGCAGGCAAGCCGTGTGGCCGTGCCGCCGCTGTCCAACACCTTCATCTCGCTGGTCAAAGACACGTCGCTTGCTGCCGCCATCACCGTGCCGGAGCTTTTCCAGTCCGCACAGCGCATCGTCGCCACCACTTATGAGCCGCTTATCCTCTATATTGAAGCCGCCCTCATCTATCTCGCCCTCAGCTCGGTGCTGTCCAACTTGCAGGCCCGGCTTGAAGTGCGGTTTGCCCGTTATGGCGGCATGATGGAGAACAGCCGATGATCGAGCTTTCCAATATCGAAAAACGCTTCGGCGAAGCCGTCATCCTCAAAGACATTTCGCTGACATTTCCAGAGGGCAGCGTCACGGCGCTGGTTGGCCCATCCGGCGGCGGCAAAAGCACGCTGCTGCGCTGCATCAACCTGCTGGAGCTGCCGACCGAGGGCACGGTGCGCATCGGCACCGACTCGATTGCCTTCACGTCAGGCAAGAAAGTAACATGGCAATCCATCCAGAAAATCCGCCGCCAGACGGGCATGGTGTTTCAAAACTTCCAGCTGTTTCCGCATCGCACCGCGATTGAAAACGTCATGGAAGGTTTGCTGATCGTTCAGAAATGGTCGCGCGAGAAAGCAAGAGATCGCGCCATGGAGCTTCTGACCAAGGTCGGCATGGCGCACAAGGCCGATGCCTGGCCCGCCAATCTCTCCGGCGGACAGCAGCAGCGCGTTGCCATTGCCCGTGCGCTCGGACCCTCGCCGCAGGTGCTTCTGTGCGACGAGCCGACCTCGGCGCTCGACCCGGAACTTTCAGAGGAAGTCGTTGATGTGCTTGGCCAATTGGCACGCGAGGGAACGACCATGGTAATGGCGACCCACGATCTGCGTCTTGCGTCGCGCATCGCCAACAATGTCGTGTTTCTGGAGGCTGGCAAGGTGGTGGAAACAGGCACTGCCGAAGCCATTTTCCGGGCACCTGAACAGGAGCGCACACGCCGCTTCGTCTCCTCCATCAATGCGGCGCAATCTCTCTGATCAGGCTCGAAATCTGCACATCTGGCCGTAATAGACTGTTTTCAATTCGAGATTTCACGTCTAAGCCTATGTGACGATATCAGCATGAGGGAGGTTGCATGCCGACGGTTCTCGAGGAATTGGACGCGCGCCGGGCCGAAGCAAGGCTTGGCGGAGGCCAGAAGCGCATCGATGCGCAACATGCCAAAGGCAAGCTGACAGCGCGGGAGCGCCTCGATGTTCTGCTGGATGAAGGTTCCTTCGAAGAATACGACATGTATGTTACCCACCGCGCGGTGGATTTCGGCATGGCCGAACAGAAGGTGGCGGGCGATGGCGTCGTTACCGGCTGGGGCACCATCAACGGTCGCCAGGTCTACGTCTTCAGCCAAGATTTCACCGTTCTGGGCGGCTCGCTGTCCGAAACCCATGCGCAGAAGATTTGCAAGGTCATGGACATGGCTGTGCGCGCCGGTGCACCGCTGATCGGCCTTAACGATAGCGGCGGCGCGCGTATTCAGGAAGGCGTGGCGTCTCTGGCCGGTTACGCCGAGGTCTTCCGCCGCAATGCTGAAGTATCCGGCGTCATCCCGCAAATCTCCGTCATCATGGGCCCCTGCGCTGGCGGCGCGGTCTACTCGCCAGCCATGACGGATTTCATCTTCATGGTGCGCGATACCTCCTACATGTTCGTCACTGGGCCGGATGTGGTGAAAACCGTCACCAACGAGATCGTCACCGCGGAAGAGCTGGGCGGGGCCTCCACCCACACCAGAAAATCCTCCGTCGCCGATGGCGCTTATGAAAACGATATCGAAGCGCTGGAAGCCGTCCGGGCGCTCTTCGATTTCCTGCCGCTCAACAATCGCGAAAAGGCACCAAGTCGTCCGTTTCACGATGACCCGGCGCGGCTGGAGCAGCGGCTCGATACGCTGATCCCCGACAGTTCCAACAAGCCTTACGATATGAAGGAACTGATCCACGCGCTGGCTGATGAAGGCGATTTTTTCGAGATTCAGGAGGCCTTCGCCAGAAACATTATCACCGGCTTTATCCGTATCGAAGGGCAGACCGTGGGCGTTGTCGCCAACCAGCCGATGGTGCTGGCCGGATGCCTGGATATCGACAGCTCGCGCAAGGCCGCCCGCTTCGTGCGGTTTTGCGATGCCTTCAACATTCCGCTTTTAACGCTGGTGGATGTACCGGGCTTTCTGCCGGGTGTGGCGCAGGAATATGGCGGCGTCATCAAGCATGGGGCAAAGCTGCTATTTGCCTATTCGGAAGCGACCGTGCCGATGGTGACGCTGATTACCCGCAAGGCCTATGGCGGCGCTTATGATGTCATGGCCTCGAAACACATCGGTGCTGACGTCAACTACGCCTGGCCGACGGCGGAAATCGCTGTCATGGGCGCAAAGGGTGCGGCGGAAATTCTCTACCGCTCCGAATTGTCCGACCCGGACAAGATCGCGGCGCGCACCAGGGAATATGAGGAGCGGTTCGCCAATCCCTTCGTGGCGGCAGAACGCGGCTTTATCGATGAGGTCATCATGCCCCATTCCTCCCGCCGCCGCATTGCCCGGGCGTTTGCCTCACTGCGCAACAAGCAGGTGACGACGCATTGGAAAAAACACGACACGATTCCGCTGTGAGGACAAAACCATGATCTCCAAAATCCTCATCGCCAACCGTGGTGAAATCGCCTGCCGCGTGATCCGCACGGCCAAGGCCATGGGCATCAAAACCGTTGCGGTCTACTCCGATGCAGATGCCAATGCGCTGCATGTGCGCGAGGCTGACGAGGCGGTCCATATCGGCACTGCCCCGTCAAACCAGTCCTATATCGTCATCGAGAAGATTCTGGAGGCGATCGAACAGACAGGGGCAGATGCCGTGCATCCCGGCTACGGCTTTCTGTCGGAAAACCCCAACTTCGCGGCAGCGCTTGATAAGGCTGGCGTCACCTTCATCGGCCCGCCGGTAAAGGCCATCGAAGCGATGGGCGACAAGATCACGTCGAAGAAGCTGGCGCAGGAGGCCGGTGTTTCCACCGTGCCGGGGCATATGGGCCTGATCGAAGATGCGGACGAGGCCGTGAAGATCGCGTCTTCCATCGGTTATCCAGTTATGATCAAGGCGTCCGCTGGCGGCGGCGGCAAGGGCATGCGGATTGCCTTGAACGATGCCGAAGCGCGTGAGGGCTTTCAGTCCTCGAAGAACGAGGCCACGGCATCCTTTGGCGATGACCGCATTTTCATCGAAAAATTCGTCAACCAGCCGCGCCACATTGAAATTCAGGTGCTGGGCGACAAGCACGGTAACGTGCTTTACCTCGGCGAACGCGAATGCTCCATCCAGCGCCGTAACCAGAAAGTCATCGAAGAAGCGCCCTCGCCTTTCCTCGATGAAGCCACGCGCAAGGCCATGGGCGAACAGGCCGTCGCCCTCGCCAAAGCCGTCGGCTATTATTCGGCTGGCACGGTGGAATTCATCGTGGATGGCGAGCGCAATTTCTACTTCCTTGAGATGAACACGCGACTACAGGTGGAACACCCCGTAACGGAACTGGTGACGGGTATAGATCTGGTGGAGCAGATGATCCGCGTTGCCTCCGGCGAACGCCTTGCCTTTAGCCAGAGCGACGTCAAACTCAACGGCTGGGCCATCGAAAGCCGTCTCTACGCCGAAGATCCGTATCGGAACTTCCTGCCCTCCATCGGTCGGCTAACGCGTTATCGGCCTCCGAAAGAAGGCAAGCAGACCGATGGCACCATCATTCGCAACGACACGGGCGTGTTCGAAGGCGGGGAAATCTCGATGTATTACGATCCGATGATCGCCAAGCTTTGCGCCTGGGGACCTGAACGTATCACTGCCATCGATGCCATGGGCGAGGCGCTGGACAGTTTCGAGGTCGAAGGCATCGGCCACAACCTGCCTTTCCTGTCCACCGTCATGCAAAACCAACGTTTCCGCAGCGGAAACCTGACCACCGGATTTATTGCAGAAGAGTTCCCCGAGGGTTTTACAAGCGTTGAACCCGATGCAGAGCGCGCGCGGAAACTCGCCGCCATCGCCGCGCTGATCCATCATCGCGTGCAGACCCGCGCCACACAGATTTCCGGCACCATCGGCAACCACCGGCGCGTTGTGGGACATGACTGGGTGGTTACCTTCGGCGGGATCGAGTACCCTATTTCTCTTAAAGCCGCAGCAGACAACGTTTCCGTTATCTTCGACGATGGTTCGGCTGTCGCTGTGGAATGCGGATGGCTGCCCGGACAAAGTCTGCACCTCTTCAAGGTCGATGGAGAACCTGTGGCCGTCAAGGTCGAGCTTTCCCCATCGACCATCCGTCTGCGCTGGCGCGGCATCGATGTGAGTGCCCGCGTTCGTACGCCACGTGTTGCTGAACTGGCGCGACTGATGCCGGAAAAGCTGCCGCCCGACACATCGAAAATGCTGCTTTGCCCGATGCCAGGCGTCGTAACGGTCATTTCCGTCAGCGAAGGTGATCACGTCGAAGCGGGGCAGGCACTGGCAACGGTCGAAGCGATGAAGATGGAGAATATTCTTCGTGCGGAACGACGCGCAAAGGTCAGCAAGGTTGCGGTCAGCGCGGGAGACAGCCTTGCTGTCGATGAGGTTATTCTCGAATTTGAATAGGCGGCAGAGCGAGATTTGAGCTGCCGTTTTACCGCAAATCACGTTAAACCATCCGCCTCTGAGTCTGCGGAAGCCGTATCCTATGCCTGACAATACCCGAGTGAGACTGCGCGACATTGGTTTTGCGCCGGGAGTGTATGAGACAGGTCCCTTGAACGCCATAACAGACGTCGAAGGCGTCCGCGTCGGGCACGCCACCATCGTTGAAGGCGCTACCGTTCGCACAGGCGCAACTGCGATCTTCCCTCATGGCGGCAATCTGTTTCAGGACAAGGTTCCGGCCGCACTTGCCATCTATAATGGCTTTGGCAAGTTCGTCGGCGCGACCCAGATCGAGGAACTGGGCGAAATCGAAACGCCCATCGTTCTCACCAACACGCTGGCAACCGGTCGTGCGGTCGAAGCAATCATTCGTTATACGCTTCATTACCCCGGCAACGAGCGTGTGGTTTCGTTGAATGCGGTCGTAGGAGAGACGAACGATTCACGGCTGAATGATATCCGCGCAGGTCGCCCGACGGTTGATGAGATCGTGCAGGCTCTGGACGTTGCTGGAACGGGTGCTGTCGAAGAGGGCGGCGTCGGAGCCGGAACAGGCACCGTTGCCTTCGGCCTGAAGGGCGGCATCGGCACGAGTTCACGCATCGTGCCCGTGGCAGGCCAGCGCTACAGACTGGGCGTGCTGGTACAATCCAATTATGGCGGCAGGCTTCTGGTATGCGGGAAGCCCTATTCTGCGCCCCCAGTCCCGGATGTGGATGGCTCCATCGTCATCGTCGTCGCGACAGATGCGCCGCTGTCGTCACGCAATCTCAAGCGTCTTGCCGCAAGAGCTTTTGGCGGACTGTCGCGCACGGGTGCCGCACTCAGCAACGGTTCTGGCGACTACGCGCTTGCCTTTTCAACAGCTGAAAGCGTTCGCCGCACGCCTGCCCGCCGTAAGGTGCTGCACGCCTATCCGCAGCTTTCCAACGACATCGTCTCGCCCCTGTTCGAAGCGGCAATCGAGGCGACTGAGGAGGCGATCCTCAACTCGCTATGCATGGCATCAAGCGCGCAGGGCTTCAATGCGACCAAGGGTAAACCATCCAGTATTTCCGCCATTTCAATCGAAGCGCTCAAAGCGCTGCTGTCTCAAGACTAAAGGACCTCTCATGCCAAGCCAAAACGATCGCATCGTGTATCTCAATGGGGACTTCCTTCCCGAATCGGAAGCCAAACTGTCGATTTTCGATCGTGGCTTTCTGTTTGGAGATGGCATCTATGAGGTAACACCTGTCATTGACGGCAAGCTCATTGACAGCGATCTGCATATGACCCGGCTGCAACGCAGTGCGGGTGAAATAGAGATTCCTCTGCCCGTTACCACACAGCAGATCGTCGAAGCGGAACGTCGTCTCGTCAAAGACAATCAGATGACGGAAGGCCTGATCTATCTCCAACTGACACGCGGCGCAGAAGACCGCAATTTTCTCTTTTCTGACGATCTTGCGCCCACTCTCGTGATGTTTACGCAGGCGAAGAAACTTCTCGGCAATCCGCAGGAAACGACTGGCCTATCGGTGACGTCGGTGCCAGACCAGCGCTGGGAGCGCCGCGACATCAAATCGGTTTGCCTGCTGCCGCAGGTCATGGCCAAGCGCATCGCCAAGGCGCAAGGCTGCGATGAGGCATGGATGATCGAGGATGGTTTTGTTACGGAAGGCGCGTCTTCGACGGCCTATATCATCACCGCCGACAAGAAACTGGTTACGCGCGGTAACAGCAACAAGACGCTACCCGGCTGTACGCGCCAAGCGGCCCTGGAACTGATCGATGAGGCTGGATTGACGCTTGAAGAACGCCCTTTCACCCTGCAGGAAGCCATGGAGGCTCAGGAAGCCGCGCTTACGAGCGCAGGCAACTTCGTTATGCCCGTCACCAGAATCGATGGAAAAGAGGTAGGCGATGGCAGACCTGGCCCGCTGATTTCCCGCCTTCGTGAACTCTATCTCGAACATGCACGCCGCACGGCCATCTGAACAGTGGCGCGCTCGGTCTCATCGGGCCGAGCGCCGGTATTCGATCATCCGGGCACGGCTGGTAACCAGTTCAGCCCTGTCGTTGTCGAGCATGTTGAGGCAGACCCGCTTCGTCCACGGGCCATCATGAAGCGTAAACAGGAAACGTCCATTGCCGAGCGCTTTCAGCGGCATGACGTTGCGCACCGGACCGATGCCCATGACGAGATTGCCGTTCTCGATCTCAAACTCGGCACCCTCATCCGAACGCCAGCGACCGGAAATCGTTTCAGGCACCTCGTGACGACCTACCGGAAGAAACCTGCGCTTCGCGTGGCCAGCCTCGCCAATCACGGCATTATCGTCCCACCGCAATCGCATCGGCGACGATGCCGAACGGGAAGAAGCCCAGCCCTCGCCATCATCGTAAAGCGTATCTTCAGCGTCGATGAATGTGCAGGTGCTTCCCTTGATCTCCAGCCACCATGGTCCGGCTTCGGTCACGTAAAGACCGTCCGGTAGACCGGTTACAGGTTTCGGCAGCGGCAGGCTCGCCAGTGCCGCCATGCTTTCGAGAGCGATCTTGAACCCGTTCGTGTCCTCCCGGTTGGACACGACCACGAAGCCGGTTCGATTGTCCGGATCGAGCAGAAAATAGGTCTTGTAACCCGGATGCGAGCCACCATGCCCCACGAACCGTCTCTCGCCAAGATGCGACCAACGCAGGCCCAGCCCGTACTCACTTTGACGGCCGTTTCCCAGAGAGCGTTCTGCCGAAAGTTTTTCCAGCACACCAGCAAAAGCTCCTTCGTCATCCATGAGCGCCTGAAGCCACCGCACCAGCGCGTCGCCACTACCGGCAAGGCTTCCTGACGCGGATATGTGCAGTCCAGCCGCCGAAAGCTGCCAGCCGCTATCGGATTTCCAGTAGCCCGGCGCAAGACCGTCCACCGGATCATTCCAGACATCTGGCGCTTTTAGGAAAATGCCGAGGGGTGCGGCGATGTTGTCCTGAACGAAATCATCGAAACGCCGACCTTTACGCTCCAGAGCGGCTTCGACCAGACGATATCCGGTATTGGAATATGAGACTTCGCTACCCGGTGTGAAATTGAGGCGCCTCAGGCGCGACAGATAATCCAGCAGGGGAGCGGCCTTTGTTTCGGTGTAAACCGACAGGCCGAGGAGCGAAAGGCATTCCCGAACATCCGGCAGGCCGCCACTCATATCGAGCGCCTGCCCCACGGTCACATCGGCCAGCGGCGCTCGCAGGTCGCACATATGCTGACCAAGGACATCACCAAGCGCGATAAGGTCGGAATTCGCCAGGACCATGGTGCAAAATATGTGTTTGGTGACGGATGCATAACGCACGACGCTACGCTCCGTAAAAGGTGCGCGCGTTGCCAGACTCTCGACGCCGCCCGCATGTGCAAACCGAATGCCTGTATGGTCGAAGCCGATGATGGAGCCGCCTGGCTCATTGCCCGCCCACTGGCTGGCAAATCGTTTGGCGACTGCTTCGGCAGCACTCCAGTGAAGATCGTTCGGCATGTGTTTTCCGTTCAAATTGGCCTTCGCAACACGGGTAAGCTCTGTTGAAGCATTGCATTTGCACCTATCTGGAGCTTACAGCAATGCTCGATGAGACATTATTCGAAAGCGACCTATTCATGACCAGCCAGAACGCAGTGCCCGTCTTCGATGGCCATAACGATACATTGTTGCGCCTGAAATTGTCGGTGGAAGCTGCGCCGGAGACACGATTCCTGAACGGTGAAACGGCTGGTCACATCGATCTGCCACGCGCACGCAAAGGCGCGCTCATCGGTGGCCTTTGCGCTATCTATGTGCCCTCCCCACGCGGATTTGACACCAATGGCGATTTTATCGCTCCGGCACAGGTGGATGCCCTGGCGACGACCCTTGGCATGGCAAGCCTGCTGTTTCGTATAGAGGCTGCATCCGCTGGCTCGGTGAAGGTTTGCCGCAGCGCTGCTGAGATTGGCGAGGCGATGGCGAAGGGCGCCTTTGCTTCCGTCATGCACATTGAAGGCGTGGAGGCCTTCGATGCAGATCTCGATGCACTCCATGTATTGCATCAGGCGGGGCTGCGCACCTTGGGGCCTGTCTGGAGCCGTCCCAACATCTTTGCGCATGGCGTTCCATTCCGCTTCCCCTCGACGCCGGATATCGGCCCGGGTCTGACCGAGGCGGGCACACGGCTGGTCAAGACCTGCAACGAGCTCAAAGTGCTGGTCGATCTCTCCCACATGAATGAGCAGGGCTTCTGGGACATCGCCAAAATCTCTGATGCACCGCTGGTAGCATCGCATTCCAACGCCCATGCCCTGTGCAATCACAGCCGCAATCTGACGGACCGCCAGCTCGACGCCATCCGCGACACGGGCGGACTTGCGGGCGTCAATTTCGGCGTGCTGTTCATGCGTCAGGACGGGGTGAAGAACCCGGACACGGATTTGAGCGAACTGGTCCGACACGTCGACTACATGGTCGAACGCATGGGTATCGACCATGTCGCTTTCGGTTCGGATTTCGACGGAACCACAATTCCCGCAGCGATGCGGGACGTCGCTGACCTTCAGCTTCTGGTGCAAGCCTTGCGGTCTGCGGGCTACGATCAGGCCTCGCTGGACAAAATCTGCCATGGCAACTGGATCAGAGTGCTGGAAGCGACCTGGGGTGCGTGAACGGCACACCTTGCCCGGCAGCGCTAGAATTCGAAGACCGCGCAAGAATTTATGAAATAAAAATCAAATCTTCGTATTTGTGAAAACACAACGAACTAGCGTCACAATGCTGTGGTTCGCCAGACGCAATCTGATCCTGTGGAAAAGCATATGACAGAGAAGACCGACGTAGCGCAGATCGAAGAGGCCGAAGCCGGTCTCGAAGGCTTTTTCGAACGGTACAGGCCGCATCTGACATCGATCGCGGTGACGCTTGTCTTCGTGATGATGACCTTCACCATCTACAAGCTGACGTCGGAAGTCCGTTATGACGAGATCGTCGACGCACTGGCCGATACGAGCTGGCGCGCTGTTGCGCTGGCCATCCTGTTTACCGGTCTCAGCTTTGCAGCTCTCATCTGTTATGACGCCAATGCCATCGAATATATCGGCAAGAAGCTGCCCACCCCCTCGGTCATCGCCACTGCTTTCATTGCTTATGCGGTCGGCAACACGGCGGGCTTCGGGCCGCTGAGCGGCGGCGCGATCCGGTTCCGTGCCTATTCCCGGCTTGGCCTGACCCCATCCGACATAGCCCGCATCATCGCCTTCGTGACATTGTCCTTCGGGCTTGGCCTGCTGGCCGTCAGCGCCTTGTCGACATTGATCGTCGCACCTCGCGTTGCAGCGATCATCGGGGTCGATGCAATCTGGTTGAGAGGGGCAGCCCTCATCGTCATCTGCGTTATGGCGGCTTTGATGTTTCTGGGCCGTAATGGCCGGGTCCTCCAGATTAAGCGCCTGAAGCTGCGTTTGCCTGACAGCCGTACCTCGTCCAGGCAGTTTCTCGTCTCCGCGCTCGACATCGCGGCCTCGGCTTCGGTTCTTTACGTGCTACTGCCGGAAACCAATGTCGGCTGGCCCAGCTTCTTTGCTATCTATGCCACAGCGGTCGGTCTTGGTGTTCTCAGCCACGTTCCTGCAGGCCTTGGCGTATTCGAGACGGTAATGGTAGCCGGGCTTGGCAATGCCATCAGCCTTGATCAGCTTCTGGGTGGCCTCGTTCTCTATCGAATGATCTACCACGTCCTGCCGCTGCTGGTTGCGATCATGCTGATGCTTGCGACGGAGATGAAGCAATTCGCCTCCAAGCCCGTGATGGCCGATATCGGCAATCTCGCCGGGCGTCTTGCTCCCTCGCTTCTATCAGCCTACGCGCTCATTCTCGGCACCATGCTGATCTTTTCGAGCGTGACGCCGACACCCGACAGCAACCTCGACTTTCTGTCGGGCTTCGTGCCGTTGCCGATTATCGAGGCGGCGCACTTCCTGTCCAGTATTCTGGGCCTTGTTCTGGTCGTTGCGTCCCGTGGACTGAGTCAGCGGCTGGATGGTGCGTGGTGGGTTGCTCTGGTTGCGGCCGCGGGCGGTCTGTTTCTGTCTCTCATCAAGGCGATTGCCGTCTTCGAGGCGATCTTCCTCGGCATCTTCATTGTTGCCCTGTTCTTCAACATCCGCAGCTTTACTCGCCACGCCTCGCTGCTGCGTCAGGCGCTTGGCCCAACATGGCTTGCTGCAATGGCTGTCATCGTCGCCGGTGCCGCGACCATTCTGTTTTTCGTCTACCGCGATACGGATTACAGCCAGACGCTATGGTGGCAATTCGAATTTTCCGAGGAAGCACCGCGAAGCCTTCGAGCGCTTCTGGGGCTGGTGCTTGCGTCGTCCACCGTCGCCATTTTCAGCCTGCTGCGCCCGGTCATCTACCGGCCAGACGAAATCCACCCGGACGACGTCGTCAAAGCCACCGCAATTGTTGAAAAGCAGGATGTGGCTGACGCCAATCTGGTCCGGATGGGCGACAAGCACGTCATGCTGTCGGAAAGCGGCAACGCATTCATCATGTATGGCATCCGGGGACGCTCCTGGATTGCGCTTGCCGATCCGGTTGGAGATGAAAAAGACTTTGCCGATCTGGTCTGGCAATTCGTTGAAACAGCACGTTCATCTGGCGGTCGCGCCGTCTTTTATCAGATATCTCCGGCCATTCTGCCCAATTGTGCCGATGCTGGCCTCCGCGCCTTCAAGCTCGGCGAACTGGCCATGGTCGATCTGACACGGTTTGAACTGAAGGGCGGCAAACTTGCCAATCTACGCCAGTCGCTCAGCCGCGGCGCGCGCGACGGACTGACATTCTCTGTCATCGACACGCCGCAGGTGCCTGAAGTGTACGACGATCTCAAACGCGTTTCGGATTCCTGGCTTTCACACCACAACACGCGCGAAAAAACCTTCTCGCTCGGCTCTTTCGAAAAGGACTACATCCTGTCCCAGCCCGTTGCGGTGCTGCACAAGGATGGCCAGATCACTGCGTTCGCCAACCTCTTGATGACGCAAACCAAGAAAGAGGTCACCGTCGATCTCATGCGCTTTTCGCCGGACGCCCCGCGCGGGGCGATGGATTTCCTATTTGTGAGCATCATTGAATATATGCGCGAACAGGGTTACTCCTATTTCAACCTGGGCATGGCCCCGCTCTCCGGAATGTCGAAGCGCGAAGCCGCGCCTGTTTGGGATCGCATCGGTGGAACTTTGTACGAACACGGCGAGCGCTTCTATAATTTCAAGGGACTGCGTGCCTTCAAGTCCAAGTTTCACCCCAAATGGGAACCACGCTATGTCGCGGTTTCCAACGGCACCAGCGCCGCATTGGCCCTAATGGATGCGACCGTTCTCATCAGCGGCGGCGTCAGAGGAGTGATTGGTAAATGACAGGCCTGAAATATCTGAAAGCCGCGTTGATAGCAGCGACACTCTCCATACCCTTTCATGTGTCGGCACAGGACGCGAACGACTTTCAGACAGGCATGATCCCGCCCGATCACATCATGCTGCCAGATGGCGATGTTGCTGCAAATATTTTCCTGATCTCCGGTCAGAGTGGCTGGGGAGAGCAGGAACAGACGGAAGCGGAAGCACTGGTGGATAAGGGTGCCGCTGTCGTCGGCATCGATTTTCCAAAATATATGGCCGCGCTTCAAGCCGACGATGATGACTGCGTCTACATGATTTCCGACATCGAAGAGCTTTCACAGGAAATCCAGCGTAAGGCGAAAGTGTCGAATTATCGTCCGCCCATCATCGCGGGTGTGGGTGATGGCGCGACGCTCGCGCTTGCCATGATCGCGCAGAGCCCTGCGGCAACGATCGGCGAGGCCGTAGCAGTCGACCCCGTTGCGGGCATACCGCTGGAAAAGATACTCTGCACGCCTGCCACCAAGCAAAAGGACGGAAACCGTACGATTTACGGCCTGACAGATGGTGACCTTCCTGCACCCGTGAGCGTGGTCTTCACGCCAAAGGCCGACGCAAAGGGCCGTGCTCATGTGGAGGATCTGCTGAAGTCTCACTCGGATATCGATGTAAAGGATGTGACGGACGAAGCACAGGCGGCTCTGGCGCAGGCGTTGCAGGACCGTATCGACGCGGCAGGCAACTCCGACAATCCCCTTGGCCTTCCCTTGACCGTACTCGAAGCCAAGCCGACCATGGACACGATGGCCATCATCTATTCCGGTGATGGCGGCTGGCGTGATCTGGACAAGGACGTCGGCAGTTTTCTGCAACAGGACGGCGTTCCAACCATCGGCATCGATTCCCTGCGGTATTTCTGGTCGGAAAAGAAGCCCGAGGACATCGCCGAAGACCTGACGCGTATAATCGACACCTATCGCAAGGAATGGAAGGTGAAGAACGTCATGCTGATCGGCTATTCCTTCGGTGCCGATGTCCTCCCCGTTACCTACAATTTGCTGCCGGAGAAGGAAAAGAGCCGCATCGTTCAAATGAGCCTTCTGTCACTCTCTCACGAAGTCTCATATGAGATTTCCGTCGGCGGATGGCTCGGCGTTTCCGGTGATGGTGCCCAAGACCCCGTCAATGATCTGGCGAAGATCGATCCGAAAATCGTTCAGTGTGTTTACGGCACGGATGATGAAGATGCCGCCTGCCCCGCCCTGAAGGACAAAGGTGCGGAAATCATCGGCATCGATGGCGGCCACCATTTCGACGAGGATTATGAAGCCCTGACGAAACGGATCGTTGCCTCGCTGAAAAAACGCCTGCAGCAATAGGACACGGCATTCTTCTGTCGACATATTGAATACAGAATGAGAATTTCGTATTCGTCACCTTGTGGTGCCACTGGAAGATCGAAGAATGCCCTTATTGAACAAGCCCGATACGATCGGCGATTCCGAACGCCTAGAGCGGCTTCGCCGTCTGCGCGGCCTCATGGCCGAACAGGAGGTCGAAGCGCTGCTTCTTGGCTCTTCCGAAAGCCTGCGCTATTTTACGGGACTGGTCTGGCACCAAAGCGAACGATTGCTCGGCGCACTCATAACGCAAGACATGTTGCACTATATGGTTCCAGGCTTTGAGAAAAGCCGCGTCGATACCCTTCCGCATCTCGATGGCGATGTCCATGTCTGGCAGGAAGAAGAGCAACCCGCCGCGCTGGTTGCCTCGTTGGTGGGAACGCGTGGCCGCGTGGCGCTGGATGATGCATTGCCGCTGTTTATCTATCACAGCCTTACCCGCGAACTGGGTCAGGAGCGGCTTTGCGATGGTGGGCCGTTGATCGGCAATCTGCGTATTCGCAAATCTCCAGCCGAGATAGCGATCATCCAATATGCCATGGATTTGACGCTTGAGGTGCACAAACGTGCGCACAGCGTGATGAAGCCCGGCATCGCCGCATCGGAAGTCATCCGCTTCATCGATCAGCAGCATCTGGAACTGGGCGGCGAAGGCGGCTCTTCATTCTGCATCGTATCCTTTGGAAGCGCGACATCCTTACCCCATGGCGCCGATGGCGATCAGACCCTGCAGGCAGGCGATGTCATTCTTGTCGACACCGGCACACGCATTGACGGCTATCATTCCGATCTGACCAGAACCTATGTCATGGACACATCTTCTGAGGAATTCGCAAGGGCCTGGGCCATCGAACGAGAGGCCCAGCAAGCGGTTTTCGACGCTGCGAAACTCGGTGTCGCATGCAGTGCACTCGATGACGCCGCCCGCCGCGTCATGGCAAGTCATGGTCTCGGCCCGGATTACCGTCTGCCCGGCCTGCCGCACAGGGCCGGTCATGGCCTGGGACTGGAAATTCACGAAGCACCCTATATCGTGCGCGGTAATACATTGCCGCTAGCGTCCGGCATGTGCTTTTCCAACGAACCGATGCTGGTCTATCCGGATCGTTTCGGTATACGATTGGAAGACCATATTTATATGGATCATGATGGAGCCAAGTGGTTTACCCAACCTGCGAAATCTCCCACAGAGCCATTTTCTTCATAGCATCTGCTTTGGTCATGCATTGTTATTGCGCCTAAAATATACTTTTCCGAGTGCGAATCATATTGCTGGAGCCCACCATGTCCGCGACCGAAAAAAGAAAGACAAAGACACCGATTCTGGTCGAACGGATTGCAGAATTTATCGAAAAAATCAAAGCGACCCGAAAACCCGATGGAAGTTTTGACTCGAAGAAAATCAGCGCTTTCTGGAATGAGGAGGTGCGGTTTCATTTCGACAATGGCAGGACCGAAAAGACGCTCGAGCTCTATATCGTAAAATATAGATACGCCCTGAAAGACGCCTTCGGCCCTAAAACGACGCCGCTCGCCATCTGCAACATGAAGAAATTGCGTGAACGGCTGGACACTTATGTCAAAGCTGCCGAATACCCAGTGCGCGGCGTGGCGAGTTCGATCCAGGAAAAGCTGGAGCGGGCCGAAAACAACATGGTCGGGCGCAAGCCGCG
The DNA here is from genome assembly GCF_001422245.1 of Rhizobium sp. Leaf262. GTDB lineage: Bacteria > Pseudomonadota > Alphaproteobacteria > Rhizobiales > Rhizobiaceae > Agrobacterium. The sequence continues at coordinate 599,432 of NZ_LMMM01000001.1, read as the reverse complement.
TTTCCTGCTGCGTGTTTCAGATTTCATCGCCGCAACCAATGGCCTGACCACCAAGCCTGAGATGCAGGCACTATGGGACGCGGAAATGGCGTCCATGGGCGACAAGGCGCAGGCAACCGTCATCTCCTACATCACCAAATACCGCAACGCTTTGCGCGAAGCCTTCGGTGACGATCATCCCATGCTGCGCATCGCGTCCGGAACACCACAGATTTACGATGAAGCTCGCAAGATCAAGATGGCGAAAATCGCCAACAAGCATGGTTCGCTGATCATCTTTGAAAATTATGCCGAGGTCATGCGGCGGTGTCGTCGATACCTGCAATCCTCAGATCCCATGACGATTGCCATCGGCCTGATGGGAACCACGGGTCGGCGTCCCTACGAAATCTTCACCCAGGCCGAATTGACGCCCGCCGCTTATGGCAAGGGAGTTTCCAAGTGGAGCGTGCTCTTCAACGGGCAAGCCAAGACCAAGCAGGGCGAAGGCACGAAGTTTGGCGTGACCTATGAAATCCCGGTTCTGGAACAGGCGAAAATCGTTCTGGATGCCTATCGTCGCCTGCGCGACAGCAGCGATGGAAAATTGTGGCTGGGCTTGAGCGTGGACGACTTTACGTCTGAGGTCCGCCTGCCGTTGCGCGATGCAGTCATCAGCAAATTCGAGGATATCTGGCCCAAGGAAGAGCCACCAAAACCCTATGGTCTTCGCCACCTCTATGCTGAAATCGCCTTTCGCAACTTCGCCCCATCCAGCGTCACCAAGAACAGCTACTTCGCAGCCATCCTGGGTCACAACAACAACGATCTTGAAACATCGCTGTCCTATATGACCTACACATTTCCAGAGGATGCGGAGGTATCCAAGGTGCGTGCCGAGAAGGTGGCCGACCGCACGATTCGGCAGATGGTCGAGGTGAACCGAATTCCCGGCATGCCACAGACATAGACTTCTGACCGGACCTTCTCTGGACCATTTACGGCAAGGTAAGGGACTTTTCCGCGCAGCCTTCGCGCGTCGATCGCCTCTCATTCCTGCAGGTATGCGGTACCCATTGTGATGCCTTGACATAAATGAAATGGCGCTCTAGCAAGATGGAACATATATTCCAAATGGGTCGAATTTCATATTCGCGTTCCACTTAGGGAACGGGGTGTGAAAGACCCGTAAATCGTATCGGGAGGATAACGATGGTTACGAGATTGGCTTTGCTCGGTGCCGGGCGCATTGGGAAGGTGCATGCCAAGGCGATTGCCGCCGACAAACGTGCCAGACTGGTTGCCGTCGTCGACGCTTTTGCTGACGCCGCTCAGGCGATTGCCGACGAAACCGGCTGCCAGATCAGCACAATCGAGGATGTGCTGGCCAATCCCGATATCGATGCCGTTATCGTGTGCACTCCAACCAACACGCATGCCGATCTGATCGAGCGATTTGCCCGCGCAGGCAAGGCGATCTTCTGCGAAAAACCTATCGATCTCGATGTTGCGCGCGCCGCCGCCTGCATCGAAGTGGTCAAGGAAACAGATGCTAAAATCATGCTCGGCTTCAACCGCCGTTTTGATCCGCATTTCCGCGCCGTGCGCAAGGCAATTGACGATGGCCAGATCGGCAAGGTCGAGATGGTGACGATCACCAGCCGCGATCCCGGCGCGCCGCCACCAGAATACATCAAGGTCTCAGGCGGTATCTTTCGCGATATGACCATTCATGATTTCGACATCGCGCGCTTTCTGCTCGGTGAAGAGATCGTCAGCGTCTTTGCCACCGGCTCCGTTCTGGTGGACCCGAAGATCGGCGAACTCGGCGACTACGATAGCGCAAGCATCATCCTGACCACCGCCAGTGGACGCCAGGCGATCATCTCCAATTCTCGCCGCGCCACTTACGGCTACGATCAACGCATCGAAGTCCACGGATCGCTAGGCTCCGTCGCCGCCGAAAATCAGCGCCCGGTCTCCATCGAGATCGCGACCAAGGAAGGCTATACGCGCCCGCCATTGCATGATTTCTTTATGACACGCTACACGGAGGCATATGCTGCCGAAATCCGCGCGTTTATCGAAGCCATCGAGAACAACGTCGCGCCTTCCCCATCGGCCTATGATGGTTTGATTGCCCTCAAACTCGCCGATGCGGCTCTGAAATCTGCCCGTGAGAAGGTGGTCGTGCAGATCGCCTGACGGCTTCGCAAAATGGTGGACGCTGGACGTCCGCCATTTCCCGCCATTGACAGCGGGCACAAAAGACGACAATTTCCAGACATTCCGAGGGGAGCATCGCACGATGCTGAGATGGCGCTGAGCCGGACCCTTGAACCTGATCCGGGTCATGCCGGCGTAGGAACGGAACAGTCGCCGCTGCTGGCCATGCTTTTCTTTTCTCCGCCGAAACCCGGATCTCCCTGATGATATATCTGGAGTTCGATACCCGATGGCGAGCCTTCCAACCGCGGATATAGCGGCAGATATCCTGATGCGAGTGCGTCGGGAACAACCGCGTGTTCACTGCCTGATGAACACGGTTGTACAGAAGTTTACCGCAGACGGGATAACCGCCGTTGGCGGCATCCCTTCCATGACCTCGTCTGAAGAGGAAATCGAAAGCTTCGTGTCCAAGGCCGCTGCCTTGACGATCAATCTCGGCACGCTGGACGCGGCCCGCCGCAAGGTCATCCTGATGGCCGTCAAGGTGGCAGATGCTAAGCGCAAGCCCTGGATCGTGGACCCGGTACATTGCGACTATTCGCCATCACGCCTGGATTTTGCCCGAGAACTCATCGCTTGTCAGCCAACAATCCTGCGCGGAAACGCCGCTGAAATGGCCGTTATCGGTGATGTCGGTGCGGCGCTTCGCATTCAGACCGGGCCTCAGGATTTGCTCGTCGACCAGACGCGAAAAATAAAGATCACCAATGGCCACCCATGGATGGCGAAGGTTACGGGTACAGGATGCCTCTCCGGCGGCGTGATTGCCGCCTTCATGGCTGTGGAAGCCGACCCGATGCTGGCAGCAGCGGCGGCTTTGACCGTCACCGGCGTTTCCGCACAATTGGCCGCCCATCACGCGCGCGGTCCCGGTACGTTCGAGGCCGCTTTCCTCGATGCGCTAAACGCAGTCAGCGCCGATGACATTCTTTCCCTTGCAAGGATTGAGCATGATGACCGTTGATTACAGATTGAACGCGCTGGTGGATGCATCCCTCGCAGACATCGCCCCTTTGGCAGAGCTTGCCGCCGTCGCGGCCCGCCACGGCGCGACCATCATCCAATATCGTGACAAAGCCGCCTCCACGCGCCAGATGATAGAGCAGGCCACACTTATCGCTGAAGCCCTGAGGGGAACCGGTGTGCCGCTCGTCGTCAACGACCGCGTCGATGTGGCTCTTGCATCCGGTGCTGATGGCGTCCATCTGGGTGCGGATGATATGGATGCCGAGATGGCAAGACGCTTGCTGGGACCCTCGGCTATCATCGGCCTCACGGTCAAAAATCAGACAGATGCGATGCGAGTGGCACAGGCTCCCGCCGATTACGCATGCATCGGTGGCGTCTTCGAAACCATTTCGAAGGTCAACCCGGACACACCCGTGGGTATCGACGGCTTAAGGCAACTGCGCGCCTTTCTCAGACAGGCGAGGCCCGACATGCCCGTGGGCGCGATTGCAGGGATCAGGCTGGACCGGATCGAGCCCGTGATTGCGGCAGGCGCAGATGGGGTGGCCGTCATTTCGGCGCTGTTCCGTTCCGTCAACATCGCCGCAGCAGCGACGGAGTTCCGCCGCCACATCGATGCCGCGCTGGAGTTACGCATATGACGGCGATTGCCTTGACCATTGCAGGGTCCGACAGCGGCGGTGGAGCCGGCATCCAGGCCGATCTAAAGACGTTTTCAGCGCTCGGGGTTTATGGGGCAAGCGTGCTGACGGCCATTACGGCGCAGAACACGAAAGGCGTAACCGGAGTTGAGGACATCTCCTCGGCCATGATTTCCGCGCAGATGAAGGCGGTCTTTTCCGATCTTAATGTGAGCGCGGTCAAGATCGGCATGGTGTCGCGTGTCGAAACCATCGACACCATTGCGTCCCATCTTGCAGGTCTGAACATGCCGCTTATCCTTGATCCGGTCATGGTTGCGACATCCGGTGACCGTCTGCTGCAGGAAGATGCCATCGAAACCCTGCGCACGCGGCTTCTGCCCCTGGCGACGCTGGCCACGCCGAACCTGCCGGAAGCCGCGTTGCTCAGCAACAAATCGGTGGCAGGGTGCCGGGAGGACATGATTCATCAAGCCGAAACGATTCTAAAAACCGGGGTTCGGGCCGTACTGATCAAGGGTGGTCACGGCGGTGGCGAAGACAGCACTGACATCCTGCTGGACGGCGAGACGCAGCATGTCTTTTCGATGCCACGCATCGAGACACATAACGACCACGGGACCGGCTGTACGCTGGCCTCGGCTATCACGGCAAATCTGGCACTCGGTTATGGGTTGGTGGATGCGATCGGATTGGCGAAGGACTATCTGCAAGGCGCACTGGCGGCGGGACGAGACCTGCACGTCGGCAATGGTCATGGCCCGGTCCATCATTTCTATCGATGGTGGACCGCCTGAATCAGCCCCTTGGCTTGGGGCCTGCCAATGCATTGCGAATGGCAAAGCTGGAATGGATCCGTGACACACCGGGCAGCTTCGACAGCACGTCCTTATGGACCCGCTCGAAGTCTGCGGCGGTCTCCACCTCGACCCGCAAGAAGTAATCCGATCCGCCTGTCATCAGATAGCACTCGCGGATTTCCGGGTAACGACGCACCGCATGTTCGAAACGGTTGAGGAAATCCTCGGTCTGCCGGTCCAGTGTGATCTGAACGATGACAGAAATGACCTCGCCGCCAGCGGTACTGCCAGTCAAGGCAGTATAGCCCCGAATGACGCCTTCCCGTTCGAGAATGTCGACACGGCGCAGACAGGCCGAGGGCGACAGACCGACCTCTGCTGCGAGCTTCGCATTGCTGATGCGGGCGTTGAGGCGCAGCACCCGGATGATATGACGATCGGTAGCGTCCAAAGCCGACATGAAATCATTCCAATTGGTGATCGATAATTGTGTAAAAGACGAATTATTCGAACTATCTGCGCATAAAACTGCAAAAATTCGATGATCGTTGCAATAGTCTTTCGTTAAAATAACAATCGGGGAAAGACGATGGATATGACGATCAATCGCCAGAAGGCGACTGGTGGTGCCAGCGGTTATCTGACCATAGACCTCGGCGCGCTTCGGGAAAATTACCTGATGCTGCAGGCCAAGGCGCCGCAATCCGTTACCAGTGCCGTGGTCAAAGCCGACGCCTATGGCCTGGGGGCCGACATGGTTGCGCCGGTTCTTTACGGGGCTGGTTGCCGTCATTTTTTCGTAGCGCATATAGATGAAGCCATCTCCCTTCGTTTGCGGCTGGCGGGCGATGCGGCAATCTTCGTTTTGAATGGATTGCAACCGGGCAATGAGGCGTCCTGCGCCGCTATGAACATCACACCGGTCATCAACTCTCTGGAGCAGCTTGCCCAGTGGGCAATGCATGCCAAAGTGCTCGACAAGCCATTGCCGGCCGCACTTCAGATCGACACGGGCATGTCTCGCCTCGGCATGGCGCCCCAAGAGATCGAAACACTCAAAACATCGCCTGACCTGCTTGATCGCATAGACATCACGTTCATAATGAGCCACCTGGCTTGCGCCGATGAGCCCGACCATACGGCCAATGGTGCACAGCTGTCCGTGATGCGCAGGGCTGCGGAGATGTTTCCGAACACGCCCGTTTGCTTTGCCAATTCTGGAGGCATCTTTCTCGGAGCGGACTACCACAATGCCATCATGCGCCCTGGCATCGCGCTCTATGGCGGCGCGCCATCGGCTGTGAGGCCTAATCCGATGACGCCGGTCGTGCGACTGGATGTTGCCGTGGTGCAGACGCGCAGCGTTCCGGCAGATACGCTGGTGGGCTATGGAGGGTCGCTGCGCACGAAAGGCGAAACGCGTCTGGCAACCATTGCAGCCGGTTACGCTGACGGTCTGCCACGTTCGCTCAGCAACCGAGGTGCCGCGTATTTCCAGGGTGTCCGACTGCCCATCGCCGGACGCGTTTCGATGGACAGCATCAGCCTCGATATTTCCGCTTTGCCAGAGGGAACCCTTAGGCATGGTAGTCTCGTTCAACTGATAGGTCCCGATCAGTCACTGGAAGACATTGCGGAGGATGCTGGTACGATCGCCTATGAAATTCTGACGGGGCTCGGCCAGCGCTATCGCCGCACCTATCTTCAACCCGGCGCGCTTGCACAGACAGGCGATACAACAGACGCAGACGAGTGAGACAAACATGAAGATCGTAATTCTCGGAGCGGGCGTCATCGGCGTCACATCGGCCTGGTATCTGGCAAAAGCCGGTCATTCCGTCACCGTCATAGACAGGCAACCTTCCGCAGCGCTTGAGACGAGCTTTGCCAATGCGGGCGAAGTATCGCCCGGCTATTCCTCCCCATGGGCGGCACCGGGCATTCCCGTCAAGGCAATGAAATGGCTGTTCATGCAGCATTCGCCGTTGATTATACGCCCGACACTCGACCCTGCCGCCCTAAAGTGGATGGGTCAGATGCTGGGCAACTGCACCTCGGCACGCTACGCGGTCAACAAGAGCCGGATGGTACGTATCGCCGAATACAGCCGCGACTGCCTCATGGCGCTTCGTGAAGAAACCGGCATTCAATATGACCAGCGGATGCAAGGAACGCTGGAAGTGTTCCGCACGCAAAAGCAGTTCGATGGCATCGGCAAAGACGTTGCCGTTTTGAAAGCTGGCGGCGTGCCCTACGAGATTCTCGACCGCGATGGATGCGTCACAGTCGAACCGGGCCTTTCGGGTTCAAGGGAAAAAATCGTCGGCGGGTTGCGCCTGCCTGGCGATGAGACCGGCGACTGCTTCATGTTCACGACCGAGTTGGCCCGAATGGCGCAACAGGCTGGGGTTACCTTCCTCTACGACACCGGTATCATGCGCCCGGTCACGGAAGGAGCCCGCGTCAAGGCGGTCGAAACGACGAAGGGCCTGATAGAGGCGGACGTCTTTGTCGGCGCAATGGGCAGCTACACGCCAAAATTCCTCGAGCGGCTGAGCATCGATTTGCCGGTTTATCCGGTCAAGGGCTATTCGATCACCGTTCCGATCATTGATGCAGCCCGGGCACCGGTTTCCACCGTGATGGATGAAGCACACAAGATCGCCATGACACGCCTGGGCGACCGTATCCGCGTCGGTGGAATGGCGGAAATTGCAGGCTTCAGCAAAGACCTGCCCGCCAAACGGCAAGCGACCCTCACCCACTCCATCGAAGACCTGTTCGGCGGGGCGGGCGACCAGACGAAGGCAAAATTCTGGAGCGGCCTGCGACCAATGACGCCGGACGGAACGCCTGTCATAGGCGCGACACGTTACAGCAACCTATATCTCAACACGGGTCATGGCACGTTGGGCTGGACCATGTCCTGCGGTTCGGCCCGCGTCCTTGCCGACCTCATCAGCGGCAACAAGCCTGAAATCGAAACGTCGGATCTGGCGATCAGCCGATACGCAGCTTGAGCAAGCGCGCCTCTACAGCCGGAGGGAAAACCCGGCTGTAGAGCCCGAAACACCGCCGCAGCATGGCCACAATTCATTCAGCCCGTGTTCAGCCAGCTAGCGTTAATTCTTAACCATCAGATAACAACTGGCAGCCCGCCGCCTTCTGGATGGATTAAGATCATGGCTACCTTCGCAGCAAAAACACTTCTGGCTCTTGCAGTCTCTGCAACCGTTATTGCCCCTCTGAACACTGCATCTGCTGGAGACTGGCGTCGCCACGATCGCGATGCGGCGCTTCTTGGCGGCGTACTTGGCCTTGCTGCCGGTGTCGCCGTCGGTTCCGCACTGTCTCAGCCGCGCTATTCGGATGAGCGGGTCTATGACGAGCCGCCTGTGCGTCAATACCGGACTTACCAGCCCGCCTATACCTATAGCGAACCAGACGACAATTATTACTATCGCCAGGCACCACGTCCCGTTTACCGCGCTCAACCGGTCTACGACACCCGTCCTGCCTACCAGCCGCGTCCGACCTATCGCACGATAGAGCCTTGGACAAACGCATGGTACGATTATTGCTCGCAGCGTTATGGCAGCTTCAACTCCCGGACGGGTACCTATTTGGGATATGACGGCCAGAACCACTTCTGCGTTGCTGGCTGACAAAGCCTATCGAGTGATCAACCGCACGGACTGCATTCACTTCTGGACGTAGTCCGTGCGGTTTATGTTGTGGCGTTGGAGCTTGTCGTAAAACGTCTTGCGGGCAATGCCGAGTGCGCTGATGGTGCCCGCCACATCACCTTCGAACTTTTCCAGCGCTTCCCGGATGATCTGCGCCTCTTCGCGGTCCATGCGCTCTGCCAGTGTGCCGCTCATATCGCGCGGAAGGGACGGCAGCGGTGCGGTTTCCGCGGCACCTTCGAGCCCCAACACCACGCGCTCTGCGAAATGTCCGAGTTCACGCACATTGCCGGGCCAGTCGTGGTCATTCAGGTATCGGGAGACGCCAGCCGTAATGGGTGGCACCGCCATGCCGAAGCGGGTGGAAGCCTTTTTTACGAAGTGGGAAAACAGCAGAGGAATATCCGCTCTTCTTTCCCGCAAAGGCGGGATTGAGAGCGTCACGACATTGAGACGGTAATAGAGATCGTCTCGGAAATCGCCGCGTTGCGTTGTGTCCCCAAGATCCACCTTGGCTGCAGCCACCACGCGGATGTCGACCGGCCGCTCCTCGTTGGAGCCGACCGGCGAGACCTGCCGCATCTCCAGCACACGCAACATTCGCACCTGCACGGCAGGCGGCATGCTTTCGATCTCATCAAGAAACAGGGTGCCGCCGCTGGAATGCTCGATACGGCCAATTCGCTTTTTTTGTGCGCCGGTAAAAGCGCCCGCCTCGTGGCCGAAAAGCTCACTTTCGATAACGGTTTCTGGAAGGGCGCCGCAGTTGAGCGCCACGAAATTACCGTTGGCGCGTCGTTTGCTCCAGTGGTGCAGTGCCGTTGCGACCACTTCCTTGCCGCTGCCGGTTTCACCCGCCACAAGCACGTCGACATCCGTATCGGCGATGTGCCGCAGCGTATTGCGAAGGCGCTCCATGGCGGGCGTCTGGCCAATCAGCGGCAGATCATCTTCTGCTTGCGTTGCCGCTCGCTTAAGCGCTCGATTTTCCATCACGAGGCGGCGTTTTTCCAACGCACGCCGTGCGCTTTCGACCATGCGTTCTGCGGGGAACGGCTTGGAAATGAAGTCATACGCCCCATTGTGCAGCGCCGCCACCGCCATCGGCACGTCACCATGACCGGTGATAAGAATGACGGGAAGATCAGGATCGATCTGGCGAAGCCGATCGAAAAACTGCAATCCATCCATGCCAGGCATACGCACATCGGTAATCACGACGCCGTCGAAATCCGCCGATAGAGCCTCCAGCGCCAGCTCAGCCTTTGAAAACGGGGTGACATCGATGCCTTGAAGTTCAAGCGTCTGACGCATGGCCTTGCGCAATTGAGAGTCATCATCGACCAGATAGACCGTTCCGTTCACAACCATCTCATGCCCGCTTCAGATAGACAGAAAAACATGTGCCGCTCTTTCCCGTTGCAACGTCGATTCGTCCGCCATAATCGGACGCGATGTCGCGTGAAATGACCAGACCGAGGCCGAGACCGCTTTCCTTGGACGTATTGAACGGTGAAAAAAGCTGCTCGTGGATATCTTCGGCAATACCAGGTCCGTTATCGGCTATCGTCACAACCACCTCGTCGCCCGCGGTTTGCGTGCGCACGTCGACACGACCGTCAAGTTTGTCCTCCAGAGCCTCCAGTGCGTTCTGCAGCAGGTTGATAACGATCTGTTCCAGCCTGATGCGGCTTCCCAGCACGAGCAAGTTTTCCTCCGGCAAGTCGATGTGCAACGCATCCATCCGCCCGGCAAAGCGGCTTCTCAGCAAAACGACGGCGCCTTCGATAACCAGACGGAGGCTGACCGGCTCTGCGGCCGTGCGCCCCTTCCGCGCCAGTATTTTCAGATCGCTGGTAATGGCGCCGATCCGCTCGGTCAAACCGGCAATGCTCTCGAGATTTTCATCCGCATCCTGCTTGCGGTCCCGCTTGAGAAACACGCGGGCATTATCGGCAAAGGCGCGGATCGTAGCCACTGGCTGATTGATTTCATGCGCCACACCCGCAGCCACCTGCCCCAGGATCGACAGGCGGTTGGCCTTGACCAATTCATGCTGGACGCTTTGCAATTCCTCAGTGGTCTGTTCGTGTCGGAGAATCTCGGCCTGAAGACGGTCACGTGCCATGGTCAGGTCGATCGTCCTCTCCTGAACACGACGTTCCAGTTCGGCGCGATCCTGCTCCGCGGCGGCGCGTGCTTCGGCACCCTTTTGCCTGCGCCACAGCCAGATTGCGGAAAATGCCAGAAGCGGCATCAAGCTCGCCGCCGCAATGATGCGGCTCTCGCGCACCGCCCCATTGACGGTCGCCTCAACCGGCTGAAGATAGTGCAACTGCCATTCCGTCGTCGGCACGGGCAATTCCAGCCGCAAATACTCGCCGCGCAGAGAAAGCGGCGCATTGACGTTGATCATCGCCACCTGCGGACCCGGCATGGACTGGACCGTGACCGGCATGAGGCTGAGTTGCTCGTCGCCAAATTGAAGGCTTTCTGCAATCTGGTTGCGACGCGCTTCGCCGATCGGTGCGACCGTCTTGAAACGCCAGCTCGGTATGCTGGTCATCAACACCACGCCATTGGCGTCGACGATGTAAACGGGACGACCGCCGATGTTCCAGTCGGCCTCGAGACGATTGAATTCGACCTTGGCGATGACGACGCCCAGCGGTTGCCCATTCTCACCATCCACTCGCCGCGAAATATAAAGTCCCGGCTTGCGGCTGACATTGCCCAGCGCATAATGCTCGGCTTGCCCGGTCTCCAGTGCGCGTTTGAAGTAGTCGCGAAACGCATAATTGGAGCCAACGAAGCTTTCAGCTGTTCGCCAGTTGCTGGAGGCGATGGTAACGCCGTTGATATCGGTGACATAGATGACCGAAGCCTGCGTGCCTTCGATAAGACCCTCCAGTTTCCGATCCAGCCCTTCGACAGATGTACCACCGTTTTCCAGCGCCTCGATCAAATCGCGATCACGCGACAGAACGAGCGGAAGAACCCGGGGGCGCTCCAGCGCACCGGTCAGAAGTGCCGACTTCAGCTCCGCATCGGTGGTAGCCGTCGCCAGCAGTGTTCGGGTGGCCTGAATACGCCCGACCTTGTCGGCAGCAACGAAAACACCGAAGGCGATGATGGCCCACATCACGCCAAAGGCAACCCATCGAAAACGGGATGTATCCAGACTGCTCAATCTCTAAATCTCTCTGATGTAGCTTTCTATCTGTGCGGATTTCCACACAAATGGCAAGCTACATCGAGCGAAAATCCACACAGATGCCTATCACCCCCACTATCGAAAATAAATTAATGGATGAGATTCAATTATTTAGACGCCACATCACATTTCTGGCACGGCATTTGCCAAACTCCTCAACGAACGGTCATCGGCCGTGAACCAAATACGTCAGACCCGGGAGGCCGATAGGCAGGGTTGTGACCGAGGAGGAACTGACATGATTGACAGCACAGCCGTGGCATCCAGCCACGTCAAATTGCCATTTTATCGCCATCTCTATTTTCAGGTCATCGTTGCGATCATCGCGGGCATCGCGCTCGGGCACTTCTATCCGCAGATCGGCGAACAGTTGAAGCCGCTGGGCGATGGCTTCATCCGTCTGGTGAAGATGATTATCGCACCGGTCATCTTTCTGACCGTGGCAACCGGTATCGCCGGTATGAACGACATGAAGAAAGTCGGTCGGGTTGCCGGAAAGGCAATGATCTACTTTCTGACATTCTCGACACTCGCACTCATCATCGGCCTGATCGTGGCCAATGTCGTGCAACCAGGCGCTGGAATGAACATCGACCCGGCGTCGCTGGATGGATCAGCAGTAGCAACCTATGCTGCGAAAGCTCATGAGCAGACCATTACCGGCTTCCTGATGAACATCATCCCGACGACGATCGTCGGAGCATTCGCGGATGGTGACATTCTGCAGGTTCTCTTCTTCTCGGTGCTGTTCGGCATATCGCTCGGTGTCGTCGGTGAACGCGGCAAACCAGTCGTCGATTTCATGCACGCTCTGATGTATCCGATCTTCAAGCTGGTCGCGATCCTGATGAAGGCTGCCCCCATCGGCGCATTCGGTGCGATGGCTTTTACCATCGGCAAATACGGCATTTCGTCCGTCACCAACCTCGCGATGCTGATCGGTACATTCTACCTGACATCGTTCCTGTTCGTTCTGGTCGTGCTGGGCGCAGTCTGCCGTTACAACGGCTTCTCCATTCTGGCTTTGATCCGCTACATCAAGGAAGAGCTTCTGCTGGTTCTTGGCACTTCGTCTTCCGAAGCGGCTCTCCCAGGCTTGATGAGCAAGATGGAAAAGGCAGGCTGCAAACGCTCCGTCGTCGGCCTCGTCATTCCAACCGGCTACTCGTTCAACCTCGACGGCACCAACATCTACATGACGCTGGCTGCTCTCTTCATCGCGCAGGCTACAGGCATCCATCTGTCCTTTGGTGAACAGATTCTGTTGCTTCTCGTTGCAATGCTGAGCTCCAAGGGTGCAGCAGGCATCACCGGTGCAGGCTTCATCACACTGGCGGCAACGCTGTCGGTGGTTCCGTCCGTTCCCGTTGCGGGCATGGCCCTCATTCTGGGCATTGACCGCTTCATGTCGGAGTGCCGCGCGCTGACCAACTTCGTCGGCAATGCGGTGGCCACCATCGTTGTTGCACGCTGGGAAGGCGAATTGGACGAGGCGCAGCTTGCTCGCGTCCTCAGTGGCGAGGAAGTTCCCGTCATCGGTGAGGTTGGACCGGCCGCCACACCTCAGCCGGCAGAGTAAAACTGTACGATAACCTCCCAAGAGGGGCCCGCCCGAGACATCGGCGCGGGCCTTTCGTATTGAGCGCACCCACGCGATCAGCCATGACATAGCTCCAATTGATAGGCCCTCCTAACCCTTACGGCATATTTGACGGATGCCTTTTCCGAATAAGATGGCGCTTGCAACGTCGCCGTATTTCGTTCGGGGGAAATCATGCGCATCGATGTCATAGACAGCTGGGTGGGCTTCGACGCCCTGCGGGAAAACTGGGATGCAGTGTACAATGCCGATCCGCATGCGCAGCACTTCCTGTCCTGGGTGTGGCTGAGAGCCTATCTGAAAAGACGCGGGCGCTGGTTCGTACTCGCCCTCAAGGAAAAAGCGGAAGGGTCGCCCTATGTTGCGTTCTTTCCTCTGCGGGTCGTCACTCAGCAGGACAAAAAAACCGGCCGTTTTTTCGATGAACTCATCATGGCTGGAAATTTTGCGGCTGATTACACCGGTTTCATCACGCGCCCTGATTACGAAAACAATTCGGTCGAGGGTTTCTGCGCCTTCATCATGCAGCAGCGCTGGACACATTTGAAGCTCGATTATCTCTGCGGCCCGCCATCCCGGCGCGATGCGATGATAAGGGCTCTTCAGGGGCCTTTGGTGAAATTTCGCGACAGCACGCCAAAGAGCCTCAACGATATCAACAACTGCGTTTGCCCCGTCGTTACGCTTCCAACGAATTTCGATGACTATCTGAATGAGGCGATGAGCAGCCAGACGCGGCAGAAACTGCGGCGATTCCTGCGCAAGCTGGACGCAAACGATGACCTTCGCATCACCTTTGCAACAGCAGAGACCATAGACCGCGACATGAAAATACTTTTCGACCTGTGGCGTATCAAATGGGCACCTTACAAAGGTGAAGAGCGGATCGAGACGTTGATCTCCGCGACACGGGAGATGCTGATGGACTGTTTCCGCGATGGCACGCTGGACGTGCCGGTTTTGTGGCACGGCGACCGCCCGCTGGGTGCACTTGCCAATATCATCGACCGGCAAAAGCGAAGTATCCTCTTCTACATCACCGGGCGCGACGAAAGCTGGACAACGCCCTCTCCCGGTTTTCTGCTGCACGGACACTGCATACGCCGCGCTATTGGAATGGGGTTCAGGACCTATGACTTTCTAAGGGGCAATGAACCCTATAAATACATGTTCGGCCCACAGGACAGACCGATCACCTGCACGCTGTTCAAAACCCGGTCCGGAGAAAACCTGCAGGACAAGCTCCATCCATTTTCTATTGCCTTCGTTTATCGGCAGGCCCTGCAGTTTTACAAAAAGGGCGAAAAGGCAAAGGCAGAGATCGCATTTCGCCAGGTGCTGGAGAGCGTGCCGAACCACAGCGGCGCTGAATTCGGGCTTGCCAATCTGATGTTCGAAAAAGGCGAATTTCACATCGCCGAGCAGGCTTATCTTGCCATCAGCAGATCCGTCAGCGATCCTTTACCCGCATTGTTGAGACTTGGTGAGACACGGCTTGCCCAGCGGGATTACCAAGGTGCAGTCAGCGCATTCCAGGACGTCACGAGGCGGGCGCCCTTCCACCACGAAGCACTTTACAAATGCGGCATTGCACTGACTGCCGCCGAGCGACGCAACGAAGCGGCGGCTGTGTTCGCAACACTTCAGAACTACCATTCCGACGATGCGGTGAACATACAATATGCCGAAAAAGCCAGAAGCGCTCTCGCACGTCTCACGCTTTCGATGGCCGCGGCGCCGATGCTGCATGACCCCGTGACGCTTGCGGGGCGAGAGTCCGCACCGGATAGCCAGTGGATGCCCTCGAAACGCCTACACTGATGATGGCATATCAGGATGCGCGTCAAACGGTCGCAGACCACAACAGATTTCTACAAAATCAATCAACAATGAAATCCTTTCGCTCCTCGGGGCCATTGCCCGCTGATATCGTTCATTGGCTGGAGATTTCAGGCTTGGAGAGACAGGATGACGGCAACGGTGACTTACCTTCACGACGAACGTGAGAAAACGGCATTCGATTCCAACGAACTCAAGGCTGCAATGCGCAGCCTTGCCGGTGGCGTCTCGGTCATAACCGCAGGAACCGGTTCGAACCGAACAGGCGCGACGGTCACGTCTGCCACCGCGCTTTCGATGGAACCTGCGACGATGATCGTCAACATCAACAAATCATCGTCCACTTGGCCGATCATTGCCCGCTACAACCATTTTTGCGTCAACATCCTGTCAGCTGACCAGCAGGACGTCGCGTCTCGTTTTGCAGGCGTTGGCGGCATCAAAGGTGCCGACCGCTATACTGACGCGGAATGGTTTACACTCGAAAGTGGAGCTTCGGCGCTACGTGGCGCACTGGCCGCGATCGACTGTGCCGTAGAGGATGTTGTGGAACGACACACCCACGCCATCATCATCGGTCGCGTGTTGTCGGTGGAGCGCAGCCCAGGCGCGCCCCTCGTCTATCACGGCGGAAGATATGCCAATCTGGCCAGCGTCTGACACAAATCAGACGTTTCCACCAAACGGGCAGAGAGGCTTAACGTCGGCTCAGGCCGTTTTTTCGGCAGGGAGATCGACCTTGTTGGATGCAAACTGTTCCAGCGTCATCGTATCCAGAACCGCTGCCATGGCATCGCGCACATCGGTCATGGAGCGGCGCACCTGACAGGTCTGCGGATCGGAACAGTCTTCGCATGCCTCAAACGCCGTGCGGCTGGCACAACGTATGGGTGCGAGCGGGCCATCCAGCGCACGAATGACCTGACCGATATAGATATCCGACGCGGATTTCGACAAGGCATAACCGCCGCCCGGGCCCTTTTTGGAGCGCAGCATGCCTTCGTTGCGCAGCTCCAGCAAAATCGCGTCCAGAAACTTCTTGGGAATGTTGTTGCGGACCGCGATTTCACTCACGAAAGCCGTTTCTCCCTGGGCCAGGCCAGCGAGGTCGATCATGGCTTTCAGCCCGTACTTTCCCTTTTTCGTCAGCATCGTCGTCTTTCAGAGATGAGTATCCGAAGACCACATATATCCCGCCACATGAACTTTCAATGAATTCCATGAAATCTGTCTGAAAAATACCAGACTGTGATCTCAACCGCCTCGTGGGCCTTTGCTGGGGCGGGCATCCAGTGCCGCGGCAAGGCCGCGAACCGCATCCCGATGTCCTGTCGACGCAGGTCCTTCGAACACCTGAATGGCCTCGCTATAACGCTTCAGGTTGAGGTAGGCGTAACCACGAATGACCATAAGGTCGTTGCGCTCCGTAGCAAAGCGGGCTCGTTGGTCCAGAAGGATCAAAGCTTTCTCGTATTGGCCGTTATTGTAGGCGGCAAGGGCCCTGTCGGTTAAAATGGCAACCTGAAGCTCTGTCGCCTTGGTTTTATCCATGCCGGACTTCGTTGCGGAAACGGCTGCATTGTCCGTCAGGCCCATTCTCAAATAGGCGAGGCTCTGACCGTAAGCCGCGTCGCTTCGAACATTTTCCGGGCCGCTTCTCAGCGCCGCAGCAAAGGCTTTCAGCGCTTCCGCAGGGCGATTGGCATCCATCAGACACCAGCCCTGTTGCAGCGCCTGCTGGGGTGCCAGAGCATCCGGATTATATGTTGCCCCGCAACGACCGGCGTTTCGCGAAGACTGAACCTGCGTCACGACACGGTTTTGCCGTGGCATCACGGCAGGCGCGACAGATCGATAAACAACGTCCGTCGTCTGCATGTTGCCTGATTGGACTTGGGCCGTACTGCGGGAAGGCGATGCGCCGGCAACCTGTTGCCCGCCGGTTTGAGCGGGCCTGCCAATGTCGAGAATCCGCTGGGATTGCGATCCCCACTGTTGCTGAAGGCGGCGGACTTCGGCACTGTTGTTCAAATCCTGATAACTCAGTGCCAAACCATAGGCGGACGCTTCATCATCGGCCTTCCAATCAAGTGCCGTCGTAAACCATTGTACTGCAAGCTGCGGCTGCTGAAAGGCGCGTGAATACCAGCCAAATTCCTGGGCAGTGGCTGCGTCCTTTTCCGATACGGCCACATCCGCCATACGCTTGAGAACCTCCGGCTCCAGAGCAACGGGCGGATCAAGCGCGAGAAGATTGGCGGTGGCGGCAAGATATGTTTTGCGGGAGTCGTCGGAGGAATCTCGCCATTTATACATGACCTCCTCGGCTTCCTGCGGATCACCACGGGAAATCAGCGCCAGCGCCAGGCCTTCTGATGCCGAGGCGGAATCTTCGGTCTCTCTTGCGCTTCGGAACCATTTTTCCGCATCGGCAACCTTTTCTCTGCGAACATTATACCAACCGAGCAGCAGTGCATCGCTGGCCGTCTTGTTGCTTTCGGCCAGACGCTCCAGCCGCAGCAAATAGGCGGGCGGCACGGTAACGCTCTTGTCCTCACCGGCGTCGGCAACAAACTGGCGGGCCAGATCGTCCTTCACAGGCTCGAATTCCAGTTGCCCGTCAGGCCCCTGCTTTTCCTTGGCCAGAAGGTCGTCCATCATCGCCATGGGAAGCAAGGTGGATGCCTTCTGTACAGTGGCAAGCCGTTCGCTGGAACCGTCGCAATTGCTCAGAACGTAATTGTAGGCGTCTCGAGCGCGCTCGGGCTTGTCGATACGCACAAATGCTTCTGCCAGACGCCAGAGCGCGTCCACTTCACTGCAAGTCAGCAGCTCCGGATTGGCGGCGGCCGTTTCCACCACCGCGTTATATTGTTTGAGGTCGGATGAATTGACCAACCGCTGCCGCGCCTCAGCCAATTTCAACATGTCGGTCAGGTTGGCTGGCGGCTGCCAGTTTGCATCCTCGACCTGCCGGTCTGCAATTGCTTTGCGAACTTCTGCATATCGACCATTGGCATACAGCTGCCACATAGTCTCCAATTGCGGATCGCCCTGCTCTGGAACGGCCAGAGGATCGGCGGGCGGTGTCCAGTTGGGGTAAAGCACCTTCAACCGGGCAATTTCCGCCTGCAAACGGGCGGTATCGCCCTGAGCTGCAAAATAACGCAATGCGCTCTCATCGACAGCAGCGGGTTGGGTCGGCGCAGGTGGGGTCGTTGCTGGCTGTGTCGGCGATGGACGCGCCACTTGCGCCAGCATTTGATCCTGCATGGAGCCGGATGTCGGCACGGTCACCGACGGGGTGACGCCAGTGTCGTACTGCGCGACACGCGTTGGATTGATCGGCGACTGAACGCCCGATAAACGACCGCCGAGCCCGTTGCCGCCGATCGAACCAGTGGTGTGAACTGCCGCCACTCTGCCCAAGAGCTCATCGCGCCACTGATAGGCGGTGACCCCGCCAATGGCCAATATCGCGGCGGCTATGAAAATCGGTTTTCCGATCATAAGCACTCCTGACGCGCCTGAGTCGCGAATGACAATGCCAAGAGATGCAACGTAGATGGATAATAAAGTGTTGACGTGAAGTGGCGCAGCTCGTCTGGAATGGGTGTTTTCTTGCTTACACAGGCCAATAAGGCCGGAATGATGCGATATCCCGCATCCGATAGGACATCCTTTGGATTTCCGCTGCGCAAATCGAACGTGGCCATATTACCGCCGTCGACGATGATCCCCGAACGCAACCTCTCAAGCAGCTTTTCATCGCCAAGACCAGCACGAGCAAGGTAAAGCGGAATTCTGACGGCGTTATAGCCAAACTCCTGAGCAAACCCATCCGCCGGGCGCGGCTTTGTTTTTAAAGAGACCCAATCAGCCGGAAGCTTTCGCGGCCCGAATGCGAAGGTGTTGATTTGGGCCAGACCATCCCTCGTCAATGCCGTCCACAGCGGCGAAGGCGTCAGCTCGTTCAAGACTGGAAATGCTTCGAAAATCAGGTAGGACGGATTGACCACGGGGCCATCTGGCCGGTCAGCCTCTGCAAATCCTGCGGTGCCTGGCAAAAGCACGGTTCTACCAGCTCGCTGCACGATGGTTTTTGCAACGATCGTGCTGGCAATCGAGCGGGCAGCATCCGCGTAATCGGGCTTCGCCCATTGCTTGGCCGCCAGCGCCAGCGCGTATGCAATGAGAATATCGCCATCCGTCGCGTTGTTGATGTCAGAAATATGCGGCTGCGTCTGGGGGTCCCATTTCCAGGCGGCAAGGCCATCGTCGCGCACCAGAAGCTCGGTTTTCGTAAACGACCATATGAGCTCAAAATCCGCCGGTGCATCTGCAAGCACGGCGAGCCACATTCCATAGCCCTGCCCTTCGCTATGGCTGATATTGTTGTTGCCGGTATCGACTATGCGTCCAGCGGGATCGAGAAAGGCCGCCTTGTAGGCATTCCAGTCTGTCTGCGAGATGGATGCTGCCCTTGCGGTGAGTGGAACGAGCATGATCGCCACCATCATCAAAGCCCTGAATGCAAAGGCGAGCATCTGTTTCATTTGTCACGCCCCATGCCGCGCAGCATCAGGAACGTGACGCATCCCAACAACGTCAGAAACCCGATGAAAACAAGTGAGTAGGACAGGGTGTTGTTCGAAAGCCAGTTTGCAACGATAAGCCGCCAGTTCGAGAAACTGAAAGCCCGCGTGATGATGAAACTGGGTTGCTCGGCGGCAATCGTTTCCACCTTGTCCGCGTTGGCATCATAGGTCGCGACACGTCCCGAAAGCGTGCTCCATCGCTTCTGCTCCGTCATCGCTGCCATTCCTGTCCGAAGATCGGCAGCAGTCGGCGCAGTCGCGATGGTCCACACGCCCTCCCCTCCCGGGCTCATACCCTGTGCCAGCATGAAGGTTACATTCGGTGGCGGCGTGTAGATCTGTTCGGCTCCGGGAAGAAACCGCAGCGTATCCGAACTGATGTCGAAATTGCGCTTCATCCATTCCTCGAAGGAGGATATTTGTCCCTGCCACAGCCCGCCATCGACGCGCTCGCGCCAATCATTGAAAAGCTGATCCGTTTGCGCCGGACGGGCCGTACTATCGACTTCTTTCCAAGCAACCTGGCTGGCAGGTGCGAGGTCGAGCTGATTGACCAAAGCCTGCGGCATTTGGCTGAGAGTGCCGAAAAACAACGCGTTACGTTCTCCCACAGATGCGGGCGTCGCCACAAGTTCTACCTGCACCGGATGACCACCGGCCAGCGCCAGACGACTGAGAAGTGTTGCCGCGGCGGACATGGTGTCGGTGTCGATACGCTCCAGCCAGACGGCCACAGGTTGGCTACCCGCCCGATAGGGCTGACCGACGCCGTTCGTCGCGGCCAGGTCCGGTGCCCGTCCGATCATTGCGAAGTTGGGAATATGGACTTCCGTCGTGTCGAACAGTGCAAAGCGTGGTGTCTGCGCAGCTGGCGCACCTGGCAGGCACGCCTTGTCAGCATCCGTCTCCAAGATGGCTTCGATGGCAATGGTGTTCACGCCCGGTACGAAATGGCGCAATGTTACCTTGATCGGAAGATGCCGAAAAATGCCGCCGCCACGATTGGAAATCGGGACAGTGGAGGCAATATTGCCGTTCACATAGACGTCGATATGGCTGCCAGGCAGAATTTCATTCGAATAGGCCGCATCGAGAAGCAGCTGTGCTTCGCCGTAAGCGGCGGCATAAAAATCGGCAGGCGCGCCGATGGTGAATTCCGTCCGGAACCGCCTGCCGGAAAACTCGCTGCTTTTTACACCCAACGCTGAAAGCGCAATGCGACGGTCGGACATGACCAGCGGTGCGTCCGGCGTGTGCCAGGCGCGCGTGGAAAGAGACGCCCGTGATGATCCGGCAGGCCGCTCAACGGATGCCGACAATGTCTCGATGGCAAGCTGAAGCGCTTGCGGCGTCGGACCACTGACGATCAGTGCCGACACCCCATTGATAATGTTCTCTTCAAACCCGGCATAAGGACCGGCCAACGCCTCCGGCGGCACGGATTGCGCCGTCGCGGCAATTTCCCTTGACGTCCCGACCAGTACCGTGAGGGTGCCTGGCTTGCGCTGGGTTGGAAGCCGGGTATCGAAGGTAACCTTCTGGTTGGGCATCTGCGTGCGCAGGGCAAGCGCCTGTGCAAGCCTGAGAAGAGGTTGGGCGGACGCCGGGTTCGCCAGACCGGGTGCGACGATATTGATCGTCGTCAAACCCTCATGGTCGGCACCCGTCGCCTGAATGTCATCGACCGTATCGAAACGATTGGCAACATCGGCATTGAAAGCGATGTACGTGCTGGCAGGGCTGACATCCGTCCATAGATCATAGGTGGACTGTACCGTGCAGTCTGTCCGATGCCTCTGCTGGACGCCGAGAGAAATGGCGTTGGCACCAGCCTGCAACGCTCCGGCTGGTATCGCCATCGAAACATTGCCTTCGCCATCTGGTGAGGACACACTCTTGCGATCGAGTGCGACATTGTTGACGGACACCTCAAGGTTCGAGCTTTCCGGCGCGATCACGATGGCGTTCTGGTAACCGACATTCAGCGAAACAGCAGACTTTGCCTGCTCGGGCGTGAGGTAAAGCGTCCACTGACGCTGGTCGATTTCACCGGATAGCCCCAGATCGGCAAAGGGCAGGATATAACGGCGGCGGTCATCCGGCGCGCCCGTTGCGGGTGTGACAGCCGTTCTGGCTGGCGGTGCGGCCTGCGGGGCTGTTACGCTCGGCGCAGATGTTCCGGGCGCGGGCACAGGAGCCGCGACTGCTGGCCTCTGGCTCGGTGGTGGCGCAGGGGGCTGCCTCTCCGGGGCAGCGGGCGCGGGGCGCGTTACGGGTGGCGGCGATGTCGGCTTTTCCGGCGACATGTCGAAGGGAGTGGATTGCGCAAAGGCCACACCAGGGATCGACGCGAGAAGTACGGCGATAAACACACGCATCGTCATGACTTCGCCTTTCCCAGCACCGGCTTTGTCTTGCGGTCCGGTATCAGCGAACGGAACATGTAAAACAGCCCGCGTTGGGTTTGAAACACGGCGATTGCCAGAAACGTGGCGGTGCCCTTGATCAAGCCCGGATTCTTTCGACGGCTGCGCTGCAGCTCGCTCCACTGATCGGAGTTAGCGAAAATCAGATCCGCGATCAGGCGGTGGTCCACCGCCTTTTGCGGCGAAAAGGTACTGCCCACCGAAATAAAACCATCCTGACGTACGGAGCGCACAATATCGATGGGCATGGTTTCCGGCACACCGTCACTGTGGGGCTTGATGCGAATGGTCGCTGCGGTTCCCTTTTCGATGGGCGAAAGGCCCTGTTCGAAGATGTGGATGAGCATACCGTTGACCGACACATTCTCCACGGTGGCGGGCAACCATGCATCGCTATCGCCGATCTGCAACTCGCACCGACGTTTGACCGTGACACGGCGCGACGCCGACTTTTCACCGCGCTCGGATACGACGCCGAGGGCGCAACCCGCAAAAATGATGTTGAGCAGGTTCCAGCCGCCCACGACCAGCGTAACGTCGGCTTTGTAAGGCTCTGCGTAGATGCGATAGATCGCAAAGATCATGGCGATGATCAGCACGAAGAAGATCACGAAAAACGGCCTGCTGATCTCAGACAGTCGCGCCTCGGCGATGGATTCGTCCTTTGCCGTGACCTTGAAAGTCGGTTTCGACGGATTGAAGATCACCGACACGACTGCTGGCAGCAGGTGTACCGTCTGCACGTATTCGTAAAGCTCGGAAATCCACGGCCAGCGGAAGCTGCCATAAAGGAAATTCTGCATCATCAGGTTCACGAGCATGTAGGCAGCCGTGTAGGCCAGAAACTCCCCACCCGACGCCACGAAAATCTGGAGATCGAAGAAGAGGTAGAACAACGGAGCAAAAAGGAAGATCGTGCGCGGAAACGGGAACAGCCAGAACAGGGTCGAGGACATGTAGCAAAGCCGCTGCGTGAAGGAGAGGCCCCGGCGGAAAAGCGGCTGGCGGAAGATGAGAATTTGCATCATGCCCTGAGCCCAGCGGCTGCGCTGACCGATGAAGCTTGCAAAGGTGGCGGGCTGTAGCCCCGCAATCAGCGGTTTATCGACATAGAGACTGTTCCAGCCAAGGGAATGAAGCGCCAGCGCCGTTTCGCAGTCTTCTGTAATGCTGACGCCACTGAAACCTTCGGTTTCCTTCAGCGCCGTGCGACGCAGGACTGCAGCGGAACCGCAGAAAAATGCGCCGTTCCACTTGTCGAGACCGCGCTGGATGATCCCATAAAACATTTCGTTTTCGCTGGGCATCGTCTCGAAGGTGCGAAGATTGCGCTCGATGGGATCGGGGTTGAGAAAGAAATGCGGCGTCTGAACCAGAAAGAGCCGCTCATCCTCCTCGAAGTATCCAACGGTTTCCAGCAGAAAGTCACGGGCGGGCGCGTGATCCGCATCGAACACCACGACGAGTTCACCTGTGGAATGGTCAAGCCCGTTGTTGAGATTACCGGCCTTGGCGTGAACGTTGCGGTCGCGGGTGAGATAATTTACGCCAAGGTCGTCGCAAAGACGCTTCAGCTCCTCGTGGCGGCGCGCCGCGGCTTGCGCTTCTAGAACACTGGAAGCGTTTCTCTTCTGCACCGTACCACCATCATCCAGAAGCCAGACGGTAAACTTGTCGGCGGGATAATCGATGTTTTTTGCCGCAGCCAGTGTGTTGGCCAGCAGGACTGCATCCTCGTTATAGGTGGGCACGAAAACATCGACGGTCGGCACATATCCCGCAGAACCTGGCCGTGTCTTTCGCGATGGCAAGGGCATGGACACGATGACGAGGCTGAGTGCGAGCATCAGAACGCTGTACATTTCAGCCAGGTAGAGCAGGAACCCGGGAATGAAGTTTTCCGGCTGGTTGATGGGCGGCAGGGTGCTGGTGGTTCGCCAGTAAACATAGCGCAGCACGATGGCCGTCCCGAAACCAAGTCCGATCAAACGCCACGCGCCTTTGCCGTTCAGCGATTTGATGGTGGCCAGAAGGACCAGCGAGATCGCCGTCGCGATCAGGTGGGTCTGCAGACTGACTGGAAGCGTTATGATGACCAGAACGCAAAGCGAGACGAACATCCAGACGATGACGGAGATGGCCTTGCTCATCTGCAAACCCTTGTTCAAATCGATCAGAGGCCAATCGCCCCGACACCCGACAGACCGCCCGACGACGATGCCACGGGAAGACGCTTTATACGCAAGACAATACTAAATTGGTTAATTGCATCTTTGCGATCCTTGCCCCGACGATGCGCAATCAGGCGAGGGAATGACCACACGTCTCGTTTCCGGACGCGGTGCGGGTGCCGCGACATCTGCCGGACGTGCGGACCCTGGCATTGCACCCGTTGGCGAGGGAATCAGTACCCGGGCGGGTGCCGGTGAGACAACGACCGGCGGCGCGGCAGGCTGTTGCTGCTGGACGACGACCCGGCGCACCGCAGGCGCAGAGCGCTGAACGGCCGGAGCGCTCGGCGTCTGTATGCCGGGCTGCATTGGAAATTCGGTTGCCGTCACGGGATAGGTGGGGTTACCTGATCGGCCCATACCATCCGGTGGCTTTTGCGCGGTACCATAGGGGTTCCAGCCCGCGGCATCATAGCTGCCCGTTATCGTGTAATTATACATGACCGTAAGAAGGTCACGCGTGGTGACGCCGGACTGGCAAAGCCGCAGCGTGACATTGATCCGCCCGAGATTCTGGAAGCCCTGCCTCATATCCTCCGGCGAACGGATGCGCTGCCATGCGTAAATGCAGGAATCGTCTCCCGCACCACGTCCCGACGCATAGGAAAAAGCACCATAGGCGTTTTGCAGATACTCGGCGGATGTTGCCAATTGCGCGCCCGGAAAAGCAGAGCGGATTTCACGCGATATGGATGAGGCGCGCAGGCTGCTGCTGGATAAGCCGTCCTTGCCGGTGTCTTCAGCGCGCTGCGGGCCAAACAGCTCGATCTTGAGATAATTCTGCCCAGGCGTTCGTGCGTCGGATCGCAGGATGACCTCCTGCTGAACGGCGTTCGAATAGGTGCGGTTGATGACGTTGATAACCTCGGGGCCTCCCGGAGGAGGAAAAATCAGCGCCTCTTCCGGCGGCAGCATTTTCGGCGCACCGGACGGTCGAATGCCGCCTGGGTTATTACAGCCAGAGAGCACCACCGCTACACAAGGCAATAGAACGAAGGCAGCGGACTTTCCCGCCGCCGCACCGGCAACATTCAGCATGCCGGGAAGGTCGCGTGCGCAACGAATCAGTGATGACCAAACCATGTTCATGGAATACGTGAGGCCGCCGAATTAGCAATATCAAATCTTGCTCATACGTTGTCGGATAAGCCTTAAGCTGAGCCTGACGTCGATGGAACTTTGCCGAAGCTGCCGAATTGGGGTTGTAGGGAGCTATTGGACCCGCTTTAAAAACGCAGGCAGGAAACGGAACGGAAATGGCAGATCAACCGATGAGTGCAACGAGCCAACTCTTAGAAGAGGCCAAGCGACTAAAGCGCTGGCTTGACCAGGACGCTCTGCCCCTGTGGTGGAAAGTTGGCGCGGGCAAACCTGATGGCGGTTTTTACGAGCGCATCGGACAGGACGCGAAACCGATGCTCGGTGATAACCGCCGGGCCCGTGTACAGCCAAGACAAGCTTATTGCTACGCCGCCGCCGGACAGAGAGGCTGGAATGGAGACTGGCGCAAGGCCGTTGATCATGGTCTGCACTGGTTCGATCAGGTCTTTCGCCTCGAAAACGGCCTGTACGGCAATCTAGCGGACGCTTCCGGCAAATTAACCGATCCGACATTCGACTTCTACAATCAGGCATTCGCTCTATTTGCGGCTGCCCAGACGGCCCTCGTCTTTCCGGAAAGACGGGACGAAATGCAAATTCGGGCGCTTGGCATTCTCCAAGTGCTCCAGCGCGATTATGCCCACCCGGTCATTGGATTTGAAGAAGCAAATCCGCCTCGCGAACCCTTGTGCTCCAACCCACATATGCATTTCTTCGAAGCGATGCTCGCATGGGAAGTCGTCGATCCCGATGGACCCTGGCGCGAGCTGGCCGACGAAGTCGCCTCGCTTGCAATGGAGAAATTCATCGACCCACAATCGGGTGGGCTACGTGAGTTTTTCGACCACAACTGGGCACCCATGCCCGGCGACAAGGGGCGAATCATGGAGCCCGGCCATCAATTCGAATGGGCATGGCTCCTGACTCGCTGGGGCAAACTCCGCAAGGACAATGACGCGATCTCAAAAGCAAAGCGTCTCTTCGAGATCGGAGAGAAATACGGCATATGCGCGCGCCGAAAGGTGGCTGTCATGAGTCTTCATGACGATTTCAGCGTTCACGATCCGCTTGCGCGGCTGTGGCCGCAAACGGAATGGCTGAAAGCAGCAGTCAGATTGGCGTGCGTCGCGCATGGCGAGGAGCGATACCGCTATTTGTCGTCTGCCGTGCGCGCCATCGGGGCTTTGCAGCCATTTCTCGATACGCCAATTTCAGGACTATGGTTCGACAGATGGCCACATGATGCGCCCATGATCGATGAACCTGCACCAGCCAGCACGTTTTATCACATTGTCTGCGCGATCTATGAGTTGGAAGATGCTCTGAAAGAAATGGCCGCATAGTTCCGTTCAAAGGGCCGCTTCGGCGAAAGCGGCCCTTCGTTTGTGCAGACTATGCTTCCAGCCAACGGATCTGTTCAGGCGTGAGGTTGATGTCGAGAGCAGACAGGCTGTCTTCAAGCTCAGCCACCGTACGCGGGCCGATCAGCGGAATGACGGGGAAAGGCTGCGCAATCACATAGGCCAACGCGATATGAATAGGATCGCGACCAAGCTCCTTGGCGAGCTGTATCGCGCGGTCCCGCCGCTCGAAATTGTG
Source organism: Rhizobium sp. Leaf262 (assembly GCF_001422245.1). GTDB lineage: Bacteria > Pseudomonadota > Alphaproteobacteria > Rhizobiales > Rhizobiaceae > Agrobacterium. The sequence continues at coordinate 572,520 of NZ_LMMM01000001.1, read as the reverse complement.
GTCCGAATACCAGACACGAACAATCTCCTCGTCATCGCGCTTGTCGCGACCGGCCCTATCCGTAAAGAATCCGCGTCCTTGGCTCGACCATGCGAAATTCGGAATCTGATGGGCATTCTGCCATTCTTTCCATGTGTCGTCGGAAGCGGCAACGCAGCCTGCCCAGATCGGATCGAGCATCTCTGCAAGCGAGAAATTGTTGGACAAGGCTGCGGGCGCAGCCTTTCCGTTTTTGTGGGCATAGGCGGCGGCCTCGTCCATTCGTTCGCGGGTCCAGTTGGAGCCACCGAAGATACCGCGAATACGACCGCGCTTCACTTCCGCATCCATGGCATCCACGAATTCGTCGACCGGCACATCCGTATTGTCTCGATGCATGAAATAAATATCGACATAATCCGTCTTGAGACGCTGAAGAGACTGGTCGAGCTGCTTGGAGATCATGTCGGGATAGCAGAGTGGGGAATGCGCACCCTTGCCGATGAGGACGATGTCTTCACGGGGCACGTTGCGGCTGGTGTGCCAATCTCCGAAAATCGCCTCCGTCTTGCCACCACCATAAACGTACGCCGTGTCGAAGAGATTTCCACCCGCCTCGTAGAACGTATCCAGCGTCAGTGAGGCCGATGCAAAATTGGGGAAGAATTCGAAGCCAAGCGCGACGACGGATGCGGGCTTGGCGAGCCCCGGAATGCTGCGCTTTGGAACTGCACCGCCTGCCTTGACCATGCCGCCTGCAATATTGGAGACCCGTTTGGCTGCCGTTTCCACGCCATATTCCAGGCCAATGGACTGCCGCCATTGATCCATCACACGCAGATTGCCCAGCGAATCCGCCCAGCCCATGCCGGGATAGGCAAATTCGGGTTTTCCTGCGCGAATGGCCTCGCCTGCCGCATCGACTTCGAACGCATACAGCCATCCGTCTTCGCGAACTTCAACGGTCTGTCTGTCATCGCCCTTGATGATGTCGATCTTGCCGACACCGCCCTTATGGCCGGATGCGAACCAGAAATTCTCAACCTCGATGCGTCCCTGCGAACCGATGATGCGCAGCACATTGTCCTGTTGAGCCATGATCGAGCATGAGACTTCCGCGACGATTCCGTTTGGAAATTTCAGCACGGCAGATGCCCATTCATCGACACCGGACTGACCCAGATAGGCCGCGCCGGAAACTTTTTCCGGCTCCAGCACCGGCTTGCCAGCAACCGCACCTGCGATCAGCCGAACCATGGACACCGGATAGCCGCCGACATCGAGAATGCCACCACCGGCAGCCTCGTTGGCAAACAACCGGTGTTCCGGCTTGAAGCCACCCATATTGAAGCCGAAGCTCGAACGGATGATGCGCACGTCGCCGATCGTGCCGCTTTTGACCAGTTCGATGATTTTTGCCGTCTGCGGATGGAGGCGATACATGTAGGCTTCGCCAGCAAAGACGCCCGCCTTGCGAGCCTCGTGAAAAATGGCATCAGCATCATAAGCCGACAGCGCGATGGGCTTTTCCACCAGCACATGTTTACCGGCGCGCACCGCCTTGATGGCCCATTCGGCATGGCCGGTATGGGGCGTGGCAATGTACACTGCGTCGATATCGGGATCGCTCAACAGGGCATCGTAACCGTGTAGGATACGCGCACCGGGAAATCCGTCGGCAAGGCCAGGCTTATCCGGATTGCGGCTGGCAATCGCCTCCAGCTTTCCTGTCCGGGAATGCGCGATACCATCTGCAAAGGTGCGGGCAATGGTGCCGGGTCCGATGATGCCCCAGCGGATGGGTTGAACGTCAGTCATGGAAATCCTCATTCTATTGTCTTGGGATCGTCGTCTCAGCGAAGGCGAGCGCCCGCGCTGTCAAAAAGAAAGGTCTTGGCCGCAAAGATCGCGACGGTCATGCGTTGCTGATCGGCGGAATGTCTCGATTCCGGCCGCTCGATGATCAGCGGTACGTCACCGGCCATGCGGGCATAGACGTAACTGGTATTGCCGAGATGCTCTGCGACATCGACATCCACGCCGAGATCTGCGTCGCCCGCCCCGGCATTGCCGAAATGTTCGGGGCGTACACCCAGCGTGACATCGCTGCCGGTCTCAACGGACGACGTAACCGGCAATGTCAGCACCACGCCGGGATCATCCTTCAGGCCAACGGTAACGGAGCCCGATCCCTGAGCGATGACTTTGCCGGGCAGGAAATTCATCTTGGGCGAACCGACAAAGCCGGCAACGAAACGGTTGGCGGGGTCGTCGTAGAGATCGAGCGGCGCACCCACCTGTTCGATGTTGCCCGCTCGCAGCACCACGATCTTGTCGGCCAACGTCATCGCTTCGGTCTGGTCGTGGGTGACATAGATCATCGTCGTGCCGAGTTGCTTGTGAAGCCTCGAAATTTCCACACGCATCTGCACGCGCAACTCGGCGTCGAGGTTCGACAGCGGCTCATCGAAAAGGAAGACCCGTGGTTGACGCACGATCGCGCGACCGATGGCAACACGCTGCCGCTGCCCGCCGGACAGTTGTTTGGGGCGGCGTTGCATCAGTTCGTCGATCTGAAGGATATCCGCGGCACGCTTCACCCGCTGTGCCGTGTCGGCCTTGGGGTTACCATTCATGCGAAGGCCGAAGGACAGATTTTCCTCCACCGTCATATGCGGATAAAGCGCGTAGGACTGGAACACCATGGCGATACCGCGATCCGTGGGTTCGGCATCGTTGACCACCTTGCCGCCAATGCTGATCTCACCGCCGGAGATATCTTCCAGTCCAGCAATCATGCGAAGCAGCGTAGACTTGCCGCAGCCAGAAGGACCAACGAAGACGACGAATTCGCCATCCGCAATCTCCAGATCGGCTCCGTGGATGACCTCCAGCGAGCCATAACGTTTGACGACGTTCTTGAGTGACAGGTCCGCCATGCGGTTCCTCCCGGATTACTTGACGGCACCGGCAGAAATGCCGGCGATGAAATGACGCTGCAACAGCACGAAAATGACGAGAATAGGCGCCGTCAACAGCATGGCCCCTGCCATGATGCCACCCCAGGAAACCTTGGTGAGGCCGATCAACGTTCCAAGCGCGACGGGTGCCGTCATCATGCCCGGGCGGGAGTTGATCAGCAGTGGCCAGAGGTAGTTGTTCCAGGACGCCAGAAACAGGATGATAGACAGCGCCGCCATGGTTGGCCGTGCCAACGGCAGGGCAATGCGCAGGAAAATCTGCCATTCCTTGACGCCTTCCACACGGGCCGCATCGAACAGCTCACCCGGCATCATCGTGAAGGATTGCCGCATGAACAGCACGCCCAGCGAGTTGAAGAGCGGTGGCACGATCAGCGCCACCCAGGTGTTGGCGAGCTTGAACTCGCGGGCCACCATGATGAACTGCGGAATGACGACGACGGCATAGGGCAAGGTGATCGTGCCGAGAATGATGGCGATGACGACGGAGCGCCCGGCGAAGCGATAGCGCGCCAGTGCCCAGCCTGCCATGGAGGTCAACATGACGGAGACGACAGTATAGATCACCGCCACACCGATAGAGATGAACATGGCACGCAGGAAATCCGTATCCGCCTGCAGATTTTTGAAGTTTTCCACGAAATGCGTGGATGGCAGCAACTCGATATCAGGACTGAATATGCCGTAATCCGGCATTGTCGAGAACACGAACATGACCCAGATCGGGAAGAGCCAGATGATGGCAAGCGGTGTCAGCGCCGCATGAAGCGCTATTTTTTGCCAGAGAAGAGACTTCGACTTGGACTTCATTTGGCTTCCCTTCCCACCCATAGATTGAACAGGGAGATGACTACCGCCAGCGCGGCAATCGTATAGGCGATTGCAGAGGCATAGCCGAAGTTGAGCGAGGTGAAGCCCTGCCGGTAAAGGAGGATACCCAATGTCTCCGTTGCTCCGCCCGGGCCGCCGCGATTGGTGATGAGGAACGGCTCGGTAAAGAGCTGCATGGTGCCGATAACGGACAGCACGACACAGAACATGATGATGGGCTTGAGCAATGGCAGGGTGATGTGCAGGAACTGCTGTCGTTTGCTGACATTGTCCAGGGTTGCGGCTTCGTAGACATCTCCGGGGATGGATTGCAATCCGGCCAGAATGATGATGGCGTTGTAACCTGCCCAGCGCCATGTGACGGCGATGATGATGAGTGCCATGGCCGCGGTGGAATTGTCGAACCACGCCACCGGCGCCAGTCCCACGGATGTGATGAGCTTGTTGACGATACCGAAGTCAGCGCTGAACATCAGCCGAAATACGGCCGCATAGGCGACTTCACCAACCACCACGGGCGCGAAAAAGGCGAAACGATAGAGCGGGCGCGCCTTCAAGAGCGGCGAGTTCAGCAGCACCGCCATGATGGTGGCGAGCGCGATCATAACCGGCACCTGAACGATGAGAATGATCAGCGTATTCTGGAGCGCATTGTAAAAAGCAGGGTCGGCGATCAACCGCCCCCAGTTGAGTGATGGTGCAAAACGCCAGGGATTGATGCGCGTATTCTGAAAAGACATCAGAAACGCACTGATGATGGGCCACAACCAGAAAGTGGCGAAGATCAGGAGATAGGGGGCAAGAAACGCATATGCGACCCTGTTGCGCAACGGCATATCGACCTCACGAAGCCAGAAGGGATTTCTGCCGGACGCTTTCCGCAGAAAGCGTCCGGCAACGGTCGGCTTGGGAAGCTATTCGGCGATCGGCACGCCTGTTGCCGTCTCGATCTGCTTGGCTGCGTCGTCGAGCGCCGTCTTGGCATCGGGGAAGCCCCCGGCCAGATACTTGGTCTGCGTAGCGCGGTAGATTCCTTCCGCATCGGCCTGGAAGGCCGTACCGCGGCTCGGGACGATCTTCGGCAATGTCGAGAGAATGTCGGACCAGATGGCCTGACCGCCCCAGTACGCCTGCGGCTCCTTCACGAACGGGTCCTTGTCGGACGACAGAAGCGAAGGCACAAGTCCGAAGGACTTCAGCATTGTGACCTGACCGTCATTTGTCAGAAGCGCATAGTCGACAAACTTCCACGCATCTTCCTTGTGCTGCGAGGCAGAGCTGATGGCCAGCGATGAGCCACCCAGATTTGCCGCATGCGGACCATCAGCCGTCAGGCTTGGCATGGCGTAAACGCCCCATTTGCCAGCGAGGTCGGGTGAGCCTGAGCGGATCGTACCTTCATACCAGCCACCATACATCTGGGTGGCGACTTTCCCGGCCGAGTTGGCCTGGATTTTTTCGTCCCAGATGGCAGCCGTGATAATGCCCGCGTCCCTCATCTGCTTGAGCTTTTCGAGCGTGGAAACACAGGCGGGTTGGTTGATGGTAATGGTTTGGCCATCGGTCGAAAAGTAACCGCATCCCTGCTCGTTGGCCATCATACGGAACCATTCGCTGTCGCCGTTAAAGTTGGCCTGGGTCATGACTGTGCCAGGGTTGGCAGCCATGACTTTCTTGCCAGCCGCGATGAAATCATCCCAGGTCTTGATCGTGGCCGGATCGACACCGGCCTTTTCGTAGAAATCGCGCCGATAGAACATTGTGACGGGGCCGGAATCCCATGGAACTGCATAGGCAACACCATCGACTTCAAGCTCGGCCCGTTTAAAGTCAGGGAAAAGCGCCTGTTTTTCGGGCGTGTAACCTAATGCCGTTGCATCGGTGAAGCAGTCCGGGAAGCGGCTCCAGAAGACTTCGGCTTCGAAATTTTCAACGGTGACGATGTCAGGCAGCCCCTCTCCACCCGCAGCACAGGCAGCCAGCGCCTTGTCATAGACCTGATTGTTGCCAAGGTCTTGAACGTCCACCTTGATGTCAGGATATTTCTTATTGAAACCTTCAGTCGCGGACTTCAGCGCCGATGCGGCGACGTCCCAGCTCCAGATGGTAATGGTGGATTGCGCCGCAGCAGGTGCAGCAGCAAGCAACGCAAGCGACACGGACGCACCGATCAGTTTGAAACTCATTGAAAATCTCCCATTTTTCAATTGCCGTCCTCCAACGACACGGGCAGATTAACGGGAGAAGAAAATCTGTCTCGTAGAAAGGGAACATCGATTTGGCGGAAAGTAAGGTCGGAGAAAAAGCGGTCTATCATCCTGGTGCCAGCAGCATCGAAGGCGCACCGACGAAATTGCAGTTTTTCCGTACCCATCCCTCCATCATGCTGATGCCGCACTGGCACGCGCAAATCGAGATAAACTATGTGACATCAGGCAGCGTTCATTATCGGATGGGGGACCATTCGCTGCGTCTGGAGGCGGGGCAGATGTGCCTTTTCTGGGGTGGGCAGGCGCACCAGATGGATTGGTCTTCGGAAGATTCTTTCTATGCAGGGGCGCATCTGCCGCTCGTACATTTCTTTCGCATGCGTCTGCCCGTTGCGGTTTCCGCCAAGCTGATGGGCGGTGCCACGATGGTCACTTCCGTTACCGACCCATCCGACGATGAGAACTTTTCGCGCTGGTTCCGTTACGCCAATTCCGACGATCCGATGAAAGCTGAGAACGCCGTCGAAGAACTGTTGCTGCGCGTCGAGCGAATGTTCCTGGAGCCCTACACCGTTATATTGCCGGCTTCGCATGAGGGCAAATCGAGCGATACCGAAGGCACCCATTCGGCGAGTGTGGTGCGCATGTGCGACTTCATCGCGGCAAATTTTCTGGAAGACATCGATGCAACAGACATTGCCCGCTCCGCAAGTTTACACCCAAAATACGCGATGAACCTGTTCCGCAGATCAACCGGCATGACGCTGATCAAATATTTGACGCTGCTGAGGCTTTCGCGCGCCCAGGCCATGCTGATCAACGATAACGACAACATTCTGCAAGTCGCAATGGAAAGTGGCTTTGGTTCTGTCAGCGCCTTCAACAAGGCGTTTCGTCAGGTTGCCGGGATGTCGCCATCCGATTTCAGACGCGACATGCGCTATAATCTGACGACGTAAAACGCTGTGGCGACGCAGAGCTATGACGCAGGATCAGGTTTTGGCGTTAACCGCGAAATCCTTACGAAAATTTAACTATTGATCGCAGCCAAAAGATGGCTATTTTCCGTGCTGCGTTGCAGCATAGCCTCTCCTTACGCAGCGCGGCCGCATTAAATCCCGGTAGCTCCGATGGACCCCGGTTCCATTCAATGTCCATTCTAGGGAGATTATAATGACAATATCTGTTTCTCAACCGCATTCCAGTAACGAAACCCACGCGCCATTTGCGTCGAAAATTGCCGCCGCTCGTAGTAGCTGTGGCTACACGGTCGAGCAGTTGGCCATCACCTGCGGATTGACCACTCAGGAAATCACCGCGCTCGAAGACGGTTCCGATATCAACCCGTCACACATCCAGCGCGTTGCCGCAGCACTGCAAATTCCGCTTTCAGACATCGTCTGACGCCGATATCTGCCCCATATCAGTGGGGCATAGCCTCGCCCGTCATGCCAGTGTGATTTTGCGTCACACGCGACGGGCGAGAAAATAGAACTTATTGTCTGACCTATTCATTCATCCCCTTAAAAACGGCAATGCCGCGTACCACATGCAGGGCGTACATCAGGCACAGCGCTTCGATGGACGAATTCGGTTCTCGTTACCTGACTGTGAGATGTTCATGACAGAAGCACATTCCGCTGGCCTGTCCCACTCCCCTGCCGCATACGATCTTTGGCCGACCAGGCCCCATGCCATACTCAACTGGCTGATGCTGGAAACCAGCAATCAGCGCTTTATCGACAATATATTCGTGGAACTGTGCGGTAGGCTGAACGATGCGGGCGTTTCCGTCGCGCGTGGGTCTCTCAGTTTCATGGTCGAACATCCGCAATGGCGCGGCGCGCGCATGTTGTGGTCTCGCGGCCTGGAAGAGGCCGAATTCACGACCTATGCCTATGGCCTGGAAAACAGCCCAGAATATCGCAACAGCCCGATCTACCAAATTCATTCCGGCGCGCCGGAAATCCGCTTCCGGCTGGATGCCCCACCCATTGAAGGCGAGTCGAGTATCTATACCGATCTGCGGGCCGAGGGCCTGACGGAATATTGCGCCTGGCCGCTATTACACACGTTTGGAAAACGCCATGTCCTGACCTTCTCCAGCGATCGCCCAGGCGGGTTTACCGATGCGGAAATCGAGTTGTTGCGCACCCTCGTTCCGGCCATATCTCTCGTTTCGGAAATCCGTCTCAAAAACCGAATAGCCCGCACCCTGCTTGAAACTTATGTCGGACCCCATGCCAGCCAGGCCATTCTTGACGGGGCGACCCGGCGCGGCAGCGGCACGACCGTCGGGGCCGCCATTCTGATCTGCGATCTGCGTGACTTCACCCATATTTCCGATATGTGGCCACGTGACGATGTCATCGAACTGCTCAACGCCTATTTTGATGCCATGTCCGAACCGATCGAGAAATTCGGTGGCGAAATTCTGAAATTCATGGGCGATGGCCTGCTGGCAATTTTCCCGCTCAGCGACCCGGATGCATGCTCCAACCTGATCACCGCCATCGAGGAAGCGCAGGTACATCTGGAAGCATTGAACGCCACCAATATTGAACGCGGACACGAGCCTTTGGGCTACGGTATCGGCGTGCATGTAGGGGATGTCATGTACGGCAATATCGGCTCGAAAAGCCGACTTGATTTCACCGTCATCGGCCCGGCGGTGAATATTGCTTCACGGCTTGAGAGCCTGACAAAGACGATAAAGCGTCCGGTTTTGATGTCCGAGACCTTCGTGGAAATGGCCGGACCCATCAGGAATTTTGAGAATATCGGCGCACAGACTTTGCGCGGTCTAGACACCCCCATCAATGTTTTTGCACTACCGGTGAGTCAAGCTCAATAAGGCCGTCAGGGTTTAACGCCTGCGCCGTTTTGCGTAAAACACCGACGAACTGATCGCGACTCACGAGGAATCGAAGCCCGCAATGGACGACGCGGAAACACGGGTGGCCCCGACAGCCAGAATGCTCACCTGGGTACGCAACTCCACCATCTATCGGTTGGAGCGGCGGATGATGACCGAGCGTCAGCTTTTCGATGCCATAACCCGCAAGGCAAAACAGAAATTCGAAGACATCAGCCCGGAACAGATCGAAGCGCTTGCCAATGCCGCGGTTAAATTCGCCTACGACATCAAGGCACTCGATGACGTCGCTTATGCCGAAAGCGCTACCCGATCCGCCATACGGGGCGGAAAGTCACGCCGCGCCATCGCGCAGAAGCTCAGCATCAAAGGCGTTGCCAAGGAGATCACCGAACAGGCACTCAGCGAAACAGACGACCTTTACGCCGCGGTGATCATGGCCCGGAAACGCCGCTTCGGTCCGTTTCGCCGCGAAGAGTCAGACCAGAAACGAATGAACAAGGAAATCTCGGCATTTGCGCGCAACGGATACAGTTTCGAGATCGCGAGCCGGGTCTACAAAATGAGCCTGGAGGAGGCCGAGACGATATTGTTCGAAAAATCGCTCTGACGTCTACTTCGGTGCTTCGACGGTTTTCATGTAAGCGATCAGATCGTTGATCTCGCTTTCACTCCATAGGCCAAAAAAACGCATGGAGGTGCCGGGTACCTTTTTCTTGGGGCTGGACAGAAATGCCCGAAGATTATCCTCATTCCAGATCATTCCAGTTGACCCGGCATCCTTCATGGCTTGGGAATATTTGTAATCCGCGACCGAACCTGCGGGTCGCCCCACGACGCCCATCAAATGCGGACCCATACGCGTGCGCGGGTTTTCGATGCTGTGGCAGGCAGAGCATTTACTGAAAGCGCGTTCGCCACTGGCAGCATCTCCGTCTGCATGGACCGCCGAGAGTGGGAAGAGGAAAAGGAATGCGGTGAGACAGTTCAGCTTCATTTTCATATCAATATCCGGCTTCTATCTCGCGCAGCAAAACGCCCTCTTCATCTATAAGACGAAAAGGGCGTAGAGCGAATGCGTCAGATTGACAGAGGCGATATCAGCCGCTGATGGGGTTCAACGTAACCGATGTACCCGTGGCAGCGAGATTCAAGCCAACCTGGCCAGTGACGCTGACAGTCTGAAGCTGGATCGATCCGGCAGTACCGCCCACCAGGACATTTGCGCCAACGCCAAGGCCAACAGTGGCTTCGGCGGTAGCACCCTGATAGAGGCCACCAAGCGAACCCTTATGGTAGCCGGCGGTCGGAGCGAAGACGGCCCAGACAAGCTTGCCCTGCGTTGTGAAACCAAGGTCTACACCCATCTTGCGAATTGCGCCGCTGTAATGGTCGGTGCGACGTGCGCCCGTGGTAGACTGGAATGTGCAATCAAGTTCCTTGGCCGAACCGATGACATAACCTACGCCACCACCGACTTCACACGTCAGGTAGCCGATTTTCACGCCGTTGCGGTCATCCTGATCCTGGTAGGCTGGCTCAGGGTAGGTCGCCAGATCGGCAGCAATTGCGCTGGCGGTGCCACCAAGGCCCAGTGTCATTGCGGCGAAGGTTACGGCTAAAGCCTTTTTCATTTTGTCTTCTCCTGTTTTAATCTTTTTTCTAGCCCCAACAGCCCGCCTGCCCTTCCGCGTAATGAATGGCGCAGGAGTAACGTTTGTTCCACGAAAACGATCCACGCTATCCATCACTCCGTATTCCTTGGGAGGAATCAGCAATATTCAAAGTGCTAAGAGCCCATTGGGGCGCGGTTGAGGCGGATTGAGGGCGTCTCAGCACTTGGCATTTCCCGCACATCTTCGAAGGTCAAGCCCGCTTGTAGTCATCCTTCAGGCGAATGATGTCATCGTCGCCAAAATAGGAGCCCGTCTGAATCTCGATGATCTCAAGCGGTATTTTCCCCTCATTTGCGAGGCGATGCTGCTTGCCGATCGGGATATAGATGGACTCGTTTTCGGTCAGCAGGCGCGTCTCCTCCTCGATCGTCACCGTTGCTGTTCCTCTCACGATGATCCAGTGCTCGGAGCGATGGTAGTGCTGCTGGAGCGAAATCTTGTGGCCAGGCTCTACCTTGAGATGGCTGACGCGGAAACGCGGGCCGGAATCGGTCTGTTCGATATGGCCCCAGGGCCGGTAGGCGCGCTTGTGTATTTCGGTCTTGCGGGCGTGGTTGCTGTCCTCTTTCAAGGCTTCGACAAGACCCTTTACGCTTTGGACACGGTCCTTTGGCGTTACCAGCACAGCATCCTTGGTGGCCACCACAACAAGATCCTTGGCACCAACGACAGTGGTCAGGATGCTGTTGGAGTGAATGAGGCAGCCTTCAGAGTCCACGAAAATGCCCTGCCCTTCGACGGCGTTGCCATCGCCCTGCTTATCGGCGATTTCCCAGATTGCATCCCAGCTTCCAATATCCGACCAACGGAAGTGGCCGCGCACCACGGCCATACGTTTGGTGTTTTCGATGACGGCGTAATCGATGGAGTTTTTCGGCGACGCTTCGAAGCTTTCCTTGTCCAACCGGACAAACCCCAGATCGCTTTCAAAAAGGTCCACAGACCGCGTGACGGCTTCGAGAATCTCCGGTGCATGTGCTGCGAGTTCCGCAATCATCACATCCGCCCTGAAGAGAAAATTGCCCGAGTTCCACAGGTAACCTTTCTCCACGTACGAAATCGCCGTCTCCTCGTCGGGCTTTTCCACGAAGGCTTCGACAACACAGAGGTCTTCGTTGCCATCGATAGGCTGTCCCGGGTTGATATAACCGTAGGATGTGCGCGGCTCGGTCGGGGTCAGTCCAAAAACGACGATATTGCCTTGCGCTGCGGCCTCGGCACCCAGTTTGACGGCATCGGTAAAGCGGTCGCTGTCCAACACCACGTGGTCGGCAGCGAGCGCGAGAACGAGGGAGCCTGGCTCCCGGCGCTCAGCCAAAACGGCTGCGGCGGCCATCGCAGCGGCGCTATCGCGACGCGCAGGTTCCAAAACGACCGTCGCAGGAACATCGACTTCCTCGGCCTGCCTGAGCGCGAAAAAGCGGAAATCCTCATTGGTGATGACCATTGGCTCATCGTAGATCGTGCTGTCGCTCACGCGTCTCAATGTCTGCTGATACGTAGAAAACTCGCCGACAAGCGGTTGAAACTGCTTGGGTAGCTGATCGCGAGAAACTGGCCACAATCTCGATCCTGCCCCGCCTGCCAGAAGCACCGGGATAATCTTTCGGTTCTGTGTGCTCACGTCATGCCCTTTCAAATGTCGAAATATCATTCTGTAACGGCTGTCAGCAAAACATGTGTGAACACGGATGCCAAGGTCGTATTTCCGCCAAGGCTACAACCATATCCTGTGTCCAGTCGCCCGTTTTACCAAAAGCAGCCAATGGACGAACGGTGACATAGGCCTCGGGTTCCGGAAAAATGCGAACTGCTAATCGATTGAAGCGTTCGCTCTCTCCCTGTATCCTTCGTTTTCTTGTTTTAAAATGCCTTGAAGACTTGGCACTTTCATAGAAAACGCAATAACTACGCCCACTGTTTTAAAAAGAGATGAGAAAAGGTGGGGGAACATGTCGGACAAAACCAAAGCCGCAAGCGGCAAGACATCCGTAACCGATCAGGAAGCGCTGGACTTTCACTCGCAGGGGCGACCCGGCAAGCTGGAGATCACCCCCACCAAGCCAATGGCAACCCAGCGCGATTTGTCGCTGGCCTATTCTCCGGGTGTCGCCGTACCGGTCAAGGCAATCGCCGACAACCCGGAAACGGCCTATGATTACACCACCCGTGGAAACATGGTTGCCGTCATATCCAATGGCACGGCCATTCTGGGTCTCGGCAATCTGGGCGCGCTTGCCTCCAAGCCTGTCATGGAAGGCAAGTCGGTTCTGTTCAAGCGTTTCGCCGATGTCGACTCCATCGATCTGGAGGTTGATACGGAAGATGCCGACGAGTTCATCAACTGCGTGCGCTATCTCGGCCCATCCTTCGGCGGCATCAATCTCGAGGATATCAAGGCCCCGGAATGCTTCATCATCGAAAGCCGGTTGCGCGAGATCATGGATATTCCCGTTTTCCATGACGACCAGCATGGCACGGCCATCATTGCAGCCGCAGGCCTCATCAATGCGATCGCTTTGACCGGCCGCGACTTCAAGACGACCAAACTCGTGTGTAACGGCGCAGGTGCTGCAGCAATCGCCTGCATGGACCTGATCAAGGCCATGGGCTTCAACCCGGCAAATATCACCCTTTGCGATACGAAGGGTGTGATTTACCAGGGCCGCAGCGAGGGCATGAACCAGTGGAAGTCCGCCCATGCGGTGAAAACCGATAACCGCACGCTGGCGCAGGCCATGGAAGGCGCAGATGTCGTTTTCGGCCTGTCGCAGAAGGGAGCCTTCTCCGAAGAGATGATCCGTTCAATGGCCCCAAGACCCATCATCTTCGCCATGGCCAATCCGGATCCGGAAATCACGCCCGAAGAAGTGGCGCGTATTCGCGACGACGCGATCATGGCGACGGGCCGCTCGGACTACCCCAATCAGGTCAACAACGTTCTGGGCTTTCCCTATATCTTCCGCGGCGCGCTGGATGTGCGCGCAAGCCAGATCAACGATGCCATGAAGATCGCAGCGGCCAAGGCGCTGGCCGACCTAGCGCGGGAAGACGTTCCCGATGATGTTGCAGCCGCGTATCAGGGTGTGCGTCCGCGCTTCGGCGCTCAATATATCATTCCCGTCCCCTTCGATCCGCGCCTGATTTCCGCCATTCCGGTGGCTGTCGCACGTGCGGCCATCGAAACCGGTGTGGCACGGCGCGAAATCGGCGACCTCGAGGCCTACGCCCGCGAACTCTCCGCTCGCCGCGACCCGATGGCATCCACGACGCAGCGCCTTTACGAGCGGATTCGCCAGTCGCCAAAGCGCGTCGTCTTTACGGAAGCGGAAGAGGAGCAGGTCATGCGTGCGGCGATCTCTTTCACCGCGCAGGGCCTTGGCACCGCCATTCTGCTGGGACGTGACGATATTATTCGCGCCAATGCCGAACGTGCCGGTATCGATCTCGACCGTCCGAATATCAAGATCACCAATGCCCGCCTTTCAGAGCGTGTCGAGACCTATATCGATTATCTCTACGCCCGCCTTCAGCGCCAGGGCTTCCTGCTGCGCGATGTGCAACGGTTGGTGCATAACGACCGCAACCACTTTGCTGCCTGCATGGTAGCGCTGGGCGATGCCGACGCCATGGTAACGGGCACGACGAGAAACTACTCCACCGCGCTGGAAGACGTTCGTCGCTGCATCAACACCAAGCCCGGCCACCGTGTCATCGGCGTTTCGCTTGTCGTATCACGCAACCGCACAGTCTTCGTTGCCGATACCGCTGTTCACGACATGCCCTCGGCCGAGGATCTTGCCGATATCGCCGTAGAGGCCGCAGGGCTTGCACGCCGCTTCGGCTATGAGCCGCGTGTGGCCATGCTCGCCTACTCCACCTTCGGCCATCCTCTGGGTGAACGGTCCGAAAAGGTGCGCGAGGCCGTCCGCATCCTCGACAAGCGCAATGTGAACTTCGAGGTCGATGGCGAGATGGCCGCAGATGTCGCGCTCAATCACCAGAAAATGCAAAGCCAGTATCCGTTCGCCGGTCTTTCCGGCCCCGCCAACGTTCTCGTCATGCCCGCCATTCACTCGGCATCCATTTCGACGAAAATGTTGCAGGAACTGGGCGGTGCCACCGTCATCGGCCCTCTTCTGGTCGGTCTCGACAAGTCCGTACAGATCACCGCGATGGGCGCAAAGGACAGCGATATCGTCAACATGGCGGCGATCGCAGCCTATAACGCAAACTGAGGGACGAACGCCCCGTCTATGGGGCGTCATTTCTAAAACACGACGATATTCACGTGTTGGCGAGACCCCGCCATTTCAGCACTGCATTTTCGCCACAGTCCTTCACACAAGAACCAAAAAAAACTAAATGTGGCAGGACCGTTCACGGTTCGGCCACATAGTTCAGATTTGTCACGCGGATCAGGCAAGCGACGCGGGATTCTGTCGCTTAGCAACGACACGGACGGGGCATGCAAAGATCCGAAAAAACGGCTGAAACGCTAATGGGCGACAGGAGCGAGGGAGTTCTGAAAAGGTTTTCCTCCTGCCTTGCCGATAGCCCGAATGCGGTCATTGCGCTTTTCGGGGCTTACTTCCTCCTGCAGATCATCATACGCCAGCTGGTGCCGGCAGCGCTGCGGGTCGACGAGGCGCAGCAGGTTCTTTTTGCCCAGTGGCTGGCGCTTGGCTATGATGCACAGCCCCCGCTCTACAACTGGTATCAGCAGGCGATCTTTACGGTGTTCGGCACGTCGATGGCGACGGTCGCACTCGCCAAGAATTTGATTCTTTTTCTGTTTTTCGCCGTTTACGTGAAAATTGCAGAACTGGTGCTGGACAACAGACGCTTTGTCGTCGTTGCAGCATTCACGCTCTTCGTCATTCCGCAAATGTTCTGGCAAGCGCAGCGTGACCTCACTCACACTGCAATGTTGATGCTGACCTTCGCACTGCTGCTGTATGGCAGTATCCGGCTGATCCAGCGCCCGACACTCATGGGCTACATTCTCGTCGGTGTAGCAGCGGGTCTGGGGATGCTCTCCAAATACAATTTCGCGCTGGCCTTGCCCGCACTTCTTGTAGCCGTCTGGTTTCACCCGCAGGGTCGCGCCCGCCTGCTGGATAAACGTTTCATGCTGACGATCGCCATCAGTGTCCTCGTCTTTTTGCCGCACCTATTCTGGCTTGTGCACAATCTTGCCTTTGCATCAGAGGTAACGCTGCAGCGTATGGCGGAAGACGCACCCGACAATCGCTTTTTGCAGGTCGGTCGCGGACTTGCTCGCTTCGTTGCCGGATCGCTTATCATTGCAGCGGTGCCGGCTTTGCTGCTGGGTTTATCGGCATGGCGGGAGCAAAAACTGCCGCGCAAGACACAGAGCGTCTGGTTTCGCTTTTTCCTGCATTACTTCATCGCTATCGCAGTCTTGATGGCAATCGTCATCCTGACAACGACCATGACGGAGTTGCGAGACAGATGGCTATTGCCTCTGCTGTTGCCCGGCCCCATACTCGCGGCCCTTTATCTCGAGCGTTATGTTGCCGACCTGGATCGTTTCGTCAGCCGGTTTCTGACTATTCCCCTGATCATGATGGCACTGGTGCCGGTCGCACTTCTGGTTACACACCCGCTGATGGCCTCGCTCGGTCGAACCTCGAATTCCAACTACGACTGGGAGGCTTTTCAGCGCCATATCGTGGAGATCGAAAAACTATCTCCTTCCGTCATCGTCACGCCCAACTGGCCAACCGGCGGAAACCTCCGGTTCGTTTTTAAAGATGTGCCTGTCGCGACGACCATCTATGATGATTACGATCCGCCCTTTGCCATATCCGAATCTCATCCCGCGCTGATGGTCTGGGTTGGAAACGACTTGGAAGTCCCGCAATTGTCGGAATGGCTTGAGGAACAGATGAAGGTTGAACTGAAAGACGTCAAAAGCTCCCGCTTGGATCTTCCGATGTATTACCCTGTCGAGAACAAGCTGATGCGCGTCAACTATACCATCGTCAGACCGGACAACATCATCAGAAAATAAGCGCGGCTCCCCACCGCCCCTGCCTGTCGACAGTTTGCATTTAACTTGATATCTCAGAACATCAACTCGTGGGATGTTTTTAATGAACCCTTCTGCAAAATGCGAAGTGCTGGTCATCGGCACGGGCATCATCGGTGCCATGTCCGCGCTTTATCTACAAAACGCAGGCAAGTCGGTGACGTTTCTTGAGCGGGGGGAGATTGCCCGTGGCGCCAGCTCGGGCAATGCTGGAATACTCGCCTTTCCCGAAATCATCCCGATTCCGGCACCCGGTATCATGCGAAAAGCACCTCGGTGGCTGATAGACCCGCTAGGCCCGCTCAGCGTGCCACCAGCCTACGCCTTGAAGATCGCTCCATGGCTGTGGCGTTTTCGGAAAGCAAGTTCTCCGCGTCGGTTTCGCCACGGCCTGAACGTCCAAATTTCGATGATGGCGCTTGCCGCACGAGAGATGCAGAACGTGGCTGCAATGCCAGAACTGTCGCACTTCATCTCAAACACCGGCACACTAGACCTCTATGACACCAGAGCCAGTTTCGACGCTGCGCAAAAAGACTGGGACGAGAAGGAGCGTGCGGGGGTCGCTTTTTCTCGTGTTTCGCGACAGGACATTGAACAATTACAGCCCGGTCTGGCGCCGCAGTTTCAAAATGCGATTTTCACGCCTGGCGGCTTGCAGGTCGCCGACCCCTATGAGTTTACACGCGCAATCGTCGATCTCGTCATAGCGCGCGGAGCAGTGCTGCGAAAAGGTGAAGCGAGCCGCATCGACACGGTCGGCGAAAGCACCATTGTCGCTCTGACAAATGGCGAGAAGATCGACGCGGACAAAGTCGTTATAGCCTGCGGGGCTTGGTCGAGACCGCTCGCTACGTCTGTTGGGAATACTGTGCCGCTGGAAACCGAGCGCGGCTACAATACGACGCTTCCATCCGGCTCTTTCGACCTGACGCGCCAGCTTTATTTCAACGATCATGCCTTCGTCGTGACGCCGCTCTCGTCAGGCATTCGTGTCGGTGGTGCGGTTGAATTGGGCGGGCTCGACCTGCCGCCGAATTTCCGTCGCTCCGAAGCCCTTCTGAAGAAGGCAAGCCGGTTCCTGCCGGGATTGAAAACCGAGGGCGGCAGGCAGTGGATGGGGTTCAGACCTTCCATGCCCGATTGCCTTCCGGTAATCGGCCGCTCACGCGCAAGCAGCGATGTCATCTACGCGTTCGGCCATGGCCATCTGGGCCTGACACAGTCTGCCGCAACGGCAAAACTCGTCACGCAGCTCATTCAGGGCGAGGATACCGCCATCCCGGTCGATCCGTTCCGGGCCAGCCGCTTTTCCTGACAGACGAAAGGCCCGCTCTTTCGAACGGGCCTTTGCCATAGTCGTCAGCGATCAGAACGGAGAGTCGGGGAAGTAAAAGCTCTCGGCATTGTCCTTCGTCACCAGCGTCGCATCGAGAATATAGGTGCCACGCACGGGAACCTGATCGTAGAAGTTGGCGGCGGTCAGCTGCATGGCCGTTGCGACCATGGCTGGCGGATAAAGCACGTCGACGGGGATCATCTTGTCGCCATCCATGACCTTCTTGATCATGTCTTTGGAACCGGCACCGGCGACGACATACTGAATGTCGGTGCGCTTTGCCTGCTCGATGGCCTGAAGAACGCCCACTGCCATATCGTCATCCTGGCACCAGACGACATCGATTTTCGGATACTTCGTCAGGTAGTCTTGCATGACCTTGAAAGCGTCGTCGCGGTTCCAGTTGCCGAACTGGCGATCCAGAATTTTCACCTTAGAACCGGCGATGCCCTTGTCAAAACCGTCCTGACGCTGCTGGTCGATTGGAATGGGCAGACCGCGAATGACGACGACCTGTGCTTCCGGCGTGGTTTCGGCAATATATTTGCCAGCGACTTCGCCCAATGCAGGATTGTTGCCCGCAACGTAGAGGTCACGCACCGTGTCGTCGTTGACGCTCGGTGCACGGTCCACCAGTGTCACGAACTTTCCGTTATCCTTCACCTGTTTAATGGCGTTGACCAGAGGATCCGGGTCTGACGGCAGAATAACCAAGGCGTCGATGCCCTGCGTTTCAAGGTCCTGCACGGCATTGGCCTGAGTTGCGGCGTCCGGCGATGTCTTCACGATGACATTGAGACCCGGATGTTCCTGCATCAACAGTTTAGCCACGCGTTCGGCATGATAAACGACGCCAGCCGTCCAGCCGTGGTCGGCTGCAGGGATGGAAACCCCGATGGTCACTTTCTTGTCTTGTGCCTGAACTGCCCCGCTTAGCGCCAACAGCGCCACAGCCGCTCCCAACAGTGTCTTCCGCATGTGTTTTCCTCCCACACAAAAAAAGGTCTCGATTTTCTAAACCGGGCGACCCGTTGACCCGGTAACCTTACGACCGCCTCATCAGCGAACGCTGAACCAGCATGGCGATGATGATGATCGCGCCCTGTATCGCTCCGATCAGATATTCGCTGATGAAGTTCGACAGCAGCATGATGTTGCCCACGAGTTCCAGAATGAACGCACCGCAGATGGTGCCCCAGACGCGGCCAGCGCCGCCCTTCAGCGCCGTACCGCCAACGACGACGGCAGTGATCGCCTGCAATTCCCACATCATGCCTGTCGTGGCCGATGTAGAACCGAGACGTGGAACATAGAGAAGAACAGCGATGGCGACGCATAGACCCTGAATGACGAAGGCGATGGTTCGCACACGGTTGACGGCAACCCCGGAATATTTGGCGACATCACGATTGGAACCAACCGCGGTGACATGGCGACCGTAACGGGTCCGATACAGAATGAAGGCAGCAATCGCCGTCACGACCAGAATGACGATGATCGGAAACGGCACGCCCAGAAACGATCCGAAATAAGCGGGACGGTACATTGTCTGCAACTGCGGCTCGCGCAGGGTGATGGCGCCCCCCTGCGACAGCCATGTGGTCAGCCCGCGATAGACACCCATCGTACCAAGGGTGGCGATAAATGGTTCGATCTTGCCGACTGTGGTGATCAAGCCGTTGGCGAGACCACAGAGCGAACCGGCAATCAGCGTGAAAACCACGGCCAGAACCAGCATCATTGCCGGATCGGCCACCGCGCCGGAATTCATCAGAAGGATCATCAGGCTGGCGACGAAGGCCACCATCGATCCCACCGACAGGTCGAGATCGCCCGCCGAGATGACGAATGTCGCACCAACCGCAATGATCGCAATAAACGCACTACGCGTGGCCACGTTGGCAAGGTTATTGATGCTGATGAAATTCGGATTGACCATGGCCCCGACGACCAATAGCAGGAAGAGAGCGATAAAGGGTGCCACTGCCCGCAAATCCACATCACGCAGCGACCGCCTCCCACGCTTTTCCTTGCTGTTATCACTCACGCTCGTGCTCAAATTGACCTCCCGCCCCTTCCCATCGGTCTTGCGACCGCCGCTATGCCGCCGCCTTGGTTTTCAGGCCTGCCGCATAGCGCATGATTTCTCTTTCGTTGATTTCGTCGCCTTCCAGCATGCCGACCACGCGCCCTTCGCGCATGACTGCAACGCGGGTGCAAAGCCCGATGACCTCCTGCATCTCCGAGGAAACGACGACGACCGAATGTCCGTCGCGTGCCAATGCGGATATGAAGTGATAAATCTGCTGCTTGGTACCCACATCAATGCCGCGCGTCGGCTCATCGATGATGATGATTTTGGGCTCTGTCTCCATGACCTTGGCCAAAAGCAATTTCTGCTGGTTGCCACCCGACATGCGCCCAACGACAACGCTGCCATCACGCACGCGGATATCGAAACGTCTGCGCGCACGCTCAAGCGATCTGGCCTCGCTCGATGAGCTGAGATATCCAAACTTTCCATGTCGCTCCAGCGACTGAAGCGTCAGATTCAGGGACATGCCCGCATTGAGAAGCAGTCCTTTGGATTTGCGATCCTTGGTCATATAGGCCAGACCGGCGTCGATGGCTGCGTGGAGATCATGCTGCGGTAAAAGCTTGCCATTGACCTCGACCTCGCCCGACGAACGCCCACGCAGCCCGACAATAGCCTCGGCAAGTTCGGTGCGACCGGAGCCGATCAAGCCCGAAAACCCGATGATCTCGCCTTTGCGAAGATCGAAGCTGGCATCCTGCACATATTTGGTGGACACGCCACGGACGCTGAGAACGATCTTCTCGTCCACGTCAGGTTCCCGCTTGGCTGGATAAAGGCTGGACAATTCCCGCCCGACCATCAGCTGTGCAATTGCTTCGCCATCAAGAAGAGCCGTGGGCGCAGTCTTCACCCAGTGACCGTCGCGCAGGACGGTAACGCGATCCGTCAGCTCCATGACTTCGTCCAGCTTGTGCGACACGAACACAAAGCTCGTGCCCTTGTCTCGCAACTTGCGAACCTGTTCGAACAGGTAATTGGTTTCTTCCCGCGAAAGCACCGCTGTAGGCTCATCCATAAAAACGATACGCGCATCGCGGCTGATGGCCTTGGCAATTTCCACCATCTGCTTTTCGGCCACAGACAGTGTGCCAATCATCGCGTTTTCATCGACGTGGCACCCCAGGAGGTCCAGAACGCGGCGGGTCTCTCCCCGCATGGCCTTTCGATCGAGAACGCCGAAATGGGTCAACTCCCGACCGAGAAACAGACTTTCCGTCACTGTGAGGTGCTCTGCCAGATTGAATTCCTGATGGATGATGACAATCCCCAGGGCTTCTGCCAGGCCATTTGGCGGCAACTTGACTGGTTTGCCGTCAAGAAGAATTTCACCGGTGCTCGGCTGCTCGAACCCAGACAGAACCTTCACGAGCGTTGATTTTCCAGCGCCGTTTTCACCCATCAACGCATGGATTTCTCCGGCTTTCAGGTCGAAATTGATGCTGAAAAGCACCTGTACACCGTTGAAAGATTTGGAAATACGCCGCGCAGACAGCACTGTGCCGCGGTCGTCAGCCATCTCAGCATCCATGAAAACCCTCCAGACGTCTCCCTACGTCTGAAATCGATGTAAACCTTTACACTGGTGATGTAAAGGTTTACATCTGCGTTTACGAACAGATTTGCGTGATCGTATTTGACGGATCGCCAAGTCTGTGTAGTGTCCGGTCGCGCATACATCCGAGGCCATCATTGTCCATTCCCTCCTCTGCCACGATTGAAGACGTTGCCCGGATTGCGGAGGTTTCCATCGCCACCGTTTCACGCGCCATCCATACGCCTGAGAAAGTCGCCAATTCGACTCGTCTGAAAGTCAATCAGGCCATCGCCGTGACGGGCTACACGACCAATGCCATGGCAAGAAGCCTGCGTCTTGGTCGCTCCAATATGATCCTCGTGGTCGCGCCAGATATCGGCGATCCGAACTTTTCAAACATTCTCGTCGGGCTGGAAAACGAAGCGCGATCGCATGGTTACGGCATCCTCATCGGCCACACGCAGAACGACGCTCAGCGCGGATTGGAATATCTGAAGTTCTTGAATTCCAACCAAGCCGCCGGGCTCATCCTTTTCACCGGCATCCTGCCATTCGGCCATCAGGCCATGACGGCGCGCCTGCCGCCAAGCGTCGGCGTTTTCGAGCCGATCTACAAGGGCGGCATACCCTATGTTGGCGTGGACGACACCGCTGGCGCGCGCAAGGTCGTCGACATGCTGATTGCGGAAGGACACGAGCGCATTGCCTTTATTGGCGATTCGCGTGTGCGTCTCGCCTATAGCCGCCGCCGGAAGGGTTATGACGAGGGTCTTGAGGCAGCGGGCCTTGTTTCCGCACCAGCGATGATCATCGAAGGCGACGGAACGCTGGAGAGCGGGCGACTGGCCATCGAGCAATTGTTCATGCGCGACACGCTGCCAACGGCCTTCATGTGTGTGAACGACCAGACGGCAATCGGGGTCATGATCGGCCTGACTGCCCGAGGATACGATATTCCCGGCGATTTTTCGGTGACGGGCTTTGATGATATTCCCCAGGCGGTTTTCATGTCGCCTGCCCTGACGACGATTCGCCAGCCCAGAACATCCATAGGCAAACATGCCATGGCACTGTTGCTAGATCTTTTGGGAGGGCAAAAAGCTGATCAACCGGAGATCCTGCTCACACCGGATCTCATTGTGCGCAACTCCGTCGGCGCTCCAGCATGGCGACTTGCGCATAAGTAAGAAAACGCGTTTCAAGCAACCATGATCGGTTACTCGTTCAATAGGCGTCGCGGCGTGCAGGCTCGTCCTGCTGGCAACCTGCCCAAAGTTCTGTCTGTACAGCGTTTTGAAATTCCATAACTTCGTGACGCATGGCCGTATCGTCATAACCCAGATTGAGCAAATGCGCGGCAAGCGCACGGCACTCGTCCCGCCAGAAGCGGTTTGCTTCCTCGCCATGAAGGGTTTCAAGCATCTGGACACATCGCTTGATATCGACGACGCGATTTTTGGCGGGAAACGCAATTACTTCTGAACGCTCTGTCACACGCACACCTTACTGCTTCGGGAATCAACATCCTATGTTTACCCGTGACATAGTTAACGAAGTCTGCAGCAACGCCGTTTTGCTTCCCGACGGCGAAACCCGTGCCTTTGCTCGCTGAGGCGGAAACCACGGACCGACACCAAGTGGTCTTCACGCATTCTCAACCTTTCGCGAAAGACGCTGAGACGAAAATACGAAAAACCGCGAAAAGGTCGGAAATTTGGGTAAATTTTACCAATAAAGATTACCGAAATTTCATGCTGCACGTTCTAAGAGAAGTATAACTGTGTTGAAACGGCATGCGTTTCGTAATACTATCCTTGAAAAAGAAAGCCATAACAATGCATTTCTCCAACGAGAGACAATGCTTAGCGGAGGA
Source organism: Rhizobium sp. Leaf262 (assembly GCF_001422245.1). Taxonomy (GTDB): domain Bacteria; phylum Pseudomonadota; class Alphaproteobacteria; order Rhizobiales; family Rhizobiaceae; genus Agrobacterium. The sequence continues at coordinate 549,069 of NZ_LMMM01000001.1, read as the reverse complement.
GAAAGATATGTACGCCCCGCGCGTTCTCATCAGCATGATCTGTGCGTTGCTGGTTTTCGCGGTTGCGACATATTTTATCCATGGCTCTTTCTTAACCAGCTTCATTCAGACGCTGCTCTGTCTTGTCATTATACAGGTTGGTTACTTTGTAGGCGTGCTTATTCTTGTGGCAAAAGAAAAGCGGCAGATGCGCGCGACACTCAACTTTCAAAAGGAAACCGCGCCTGCGCCTGAGACCTCTGTTGCGGACGCCATTACCGGCGTGTCGCCACATGGCCCTAAACTCAGCGATTTCTAACGTCTTCTTTTTACATGTAACCGAACTTCTCGCAGGTGCGAAATAATCACCTCGAGTCCTTATCCCTGACATTTTCTGCTACGAAAACGGTAAGACGTAACGAAGCAGGAGTTGGCATGACTGGGGATTTGCGATCCATTTGCGTTATTATCGCAGCCAAAAACGCGTCCGATACAATCGCGACGGCGATTGCCTCTGCTCTGGCAGAACCCGAAGTATCGGAAGTGGTTGTGATCGATGACGGATCGACCGATGCCACCGCAGACGTGGCTCGCGCATGTGACGATGGAAGCCACCGTCTGAAGGTCGACCGTTTTGACGTTAACAGGGGGCCTTCCGCCGCACGTAACCACGCTATTTCCATATCTTCGGCACCGCTGATCAGCATTCTCGACGCGGATGATTTTTTCTTTCGTGGCCGCTTTGCCGCCATGCTGGAAAGTGACGACTGGGATTTGGTGGCGGACAACATCGCCTTCATTCAGCAATCGGTATCCGGCGCGTCATCCCTGCAGCCCGCTCGATTTGCGCCCGAAGAGCATTTCCTGACCCTCTCCGAATTTGTTCAAGGCAACATATCGAAGCGCGGCATAGAGCGCGGCGAGACGGGTTTTCTGAAACCGATTATTCGGCGCGCATTTCTGGAGCAGCATGGGCTGCGCTACGATGAAGCGTTGCGACTCGGTGAAGATTACGAGCTTTACGTGCGGGCGCTGGCTTGCGGCGCGCGCTATAAGGTCATTCGCAATTGCGGTTATGGTGCCATCGTCAGGGGTAATTCGCTGAGCGGCAGCCACCGCACAGATGACTTGCGTCAGCTCTACGAAGCCGACCGTCGCATTCTCGCTGCATATACCCTGACGCAGCCGCAGAAGGCTCTGCTCGAGGAGCATGAACGCCACATTCGGGAAAAGTTCGAGCTTCGCCATTTTCTCGACGCCAAGGCGAAAGGCGGACTGGGCGGTGCGCTGACACATGCGGTGAAACGTCTGCCCGCCATGCCTTCCGTCATCCATGGCATATGGATGGACAAAACGGCAAAGTATCGGAAAAGACCGCAGCAGGTTGCCGATGTCAGGTATCTCTTGAGCGCAACGCCGCTCAATTCATAAAATTGAGCGGCGTTTTTCCAGATCAGAAATAGTCTTTCTTGATCGTTTCGAGAACCGCCTGGAAGCGCTGCTTGCGCTCTTCCAACCGCCCATCCGGACTTAGTCTCGGTTCGGCGCGGCTCGCTTGCCACAGAGCCAGCGTCGATGGTGCCGCAAGCACCTGCTTTGCCAGGGTGCGCAAAGAACGCGGCTCCTGATGCGGTCGAACAAGCAACTCACCGTCATGGGGTTCCGTTACCGGACGTTCCACGATTTGTGCGGGCGGTGGTGGAGGAAAGCTCATGCCCCAGAATTTCGAGCCCTTCTTGGCAGCTTCCGCACGGGTGGAGACAGGCACATAACGCGGTTCGTACTTCACACCGACACTGCCCGCCCAATCGCTCCATTTGAAGCTGTTAATCGATGTCGACGTGCTGACGGCAACCCATGGCACGCGAAAGGCGTCGGCCAGAATGGCACCATGCATCGATTCGGCAACGATGAATTCCGATTGCGCGATGTGCTTGATCACGGCCTTCGCCTCACCGCGCGGATCAAGATAGGTCAGTCCCGCGGGTTCGCAAACGCTTTGCCACATGCCGAATTCCGCAGACTCCCAATGCGGAACGAAGGTCTTCTTGTAAAGCTTCGGCAGGTTTTTGAAATCCGGCATTTCCGTAACCATCACGGCCGGGTCAACGATACCCATATCCGGTGACAGGCCCAGCTTGGCCGCAGTCATCTCACCGCGCACGCAGCGGATATCCCAAAGCTCCTTGTTGGAAATATCCGGCACGGCACCATAGCCATAACCGCTGCCGATGATGAGCTTGCGCTGCTGGGGTGGAAACAGGACATCGTTCAAGACGGTGCCGACACCAACCAGCAGGACATCGGGATGGACGTCTCGCAGACCCGGCAGCAGGAAATCCCAAAGCCAGAGATTGAGGTCATCGCCGAAATTTCCGTGATGCGATTCCCAGTGATATGGTTTCATGGACTACTCCTGAATAAGAATGTCGGTTGCAGCCGCTTCACTTCGGACGGGCGAATTTGCCTGTTCCAAGCTCGAGTGCTGCACGTAAAATGGCAGGGTCGCGCATCATCCATTTGAACAGCAGACCGAGTTCAGGGGCTTTGCGTTGCTTCAACTTGCCCGCCTGGCTCCAGAGCGCCTGCTTGCGGGCGGTGTTTTTGTAGGACGCGATGGAGGCGACATCCGCCGGACGCTTCGAAAAGCGACCCTGGAGGGTGTCGAGCGCAACCCAGGTGTTGAACTGCTGTCGCAGGAATTCCGGCGAGGTGTTGTCGATACTGTGGAAAATATTGACGCCCATGCCACGCATCGCACCGGCGTCGTCGCATAGAAGCGTGCGTTTGGAGGCGAGAATGCAGTCGCAGAAAAACAGAACATCTTCCGCCGCCAGCCGCAAGATCGGATCGAAACGGATTTTTTCAAACAGCGGCCTGCCAATGACCATGCAGGACAGATGCAGGAAACTCCAGTTGCGCAACATCACGCTGGCAAGATCCGGCAGCTCGATAACCTTGGGTGATTCGGATAGACGGGTTGCGCCTTCGTTGCTTTCCAGTTCGGAAATGGCGAAGTGGTAATAGAATTCGTCACTTGCCTGCATCGACGCCCAGTAGCATTCCCCACCGAAGGTCTCTAGGCTGTAGGCGGCATTCTTCAGATGATCGGGCGTCCACATGTCGTCCGAATCGAGAAACGCCACATAAGATGTGTCCGCAGGGACATTATTGAGCCCGGTGTTGCGCGCACCGCCCGGGCCGGCATTGGCCTGTTTGACCACTTTGATCCGCGCTCTCTGCTCCTCAGCCAGCTCTTCAAGTTCTTTTTCAATGGGATAAGGCGACTCGTCGTCTACGATAACGAGATCGAAATCCTGAAGGGACTGGGAAAAAACCGATGCCAGTGCACGACCCAAAACGCCGTGCTGTTTTTGATAATAAGGAATAACGACTGTAAATTTCGCCATTGTTTCGCCCCTTGTGTTGATCAAGAAGTGTCGGGCCCGATAAATAGAACGGCCCCGATGAGTGGCAAACCTCCCGCCAGCCCACCACTGCTGGCCTCCAAACCATATAGGATGCACGAATGCCCCCAGCTCCGAGCGTCAAAACGATTACCGCGAATGTCGGTTGGAGCGTTTTATCAAAAACAGGCACATTCGGGCTTAAGTTTGTCACCGTGCCGATTCTGGCCCGATTGCTGACACCGGAGGAGTTCGGCGTCGTGGCTGTGGGCCTGACCGTCGTTCAATTCCTGACGATGATCGCAGGCGCAGGCCTTACCTCTGCACTGATCGTGGAAAAGGAAGAAGACATGGACACGATCCATACCGTCTTCTGGGCCAATCTGGCCATTTCCTGCACCATGGCCGCCATTTTGTATTTTGGCGCAGAGTTCTTCGGCACGTTGCTGGGCGCGGTGGAAAGCGCCTACTTGCTGCGGATTATGGCCTTCCTCATTCCACTGCAACTGGCGGGGGACGTGGCCTATTCGCTGCTGGCACGGCGCATGAATTTCAGCAAGGACGCCATCTGGAGCATGACCTCGGAAAGTGCCGCAGCCATCCTCGCCGTCGTACTGGCCTTTGCCGGTTTTGGTGTCTGGGCATTGATCATCCAGCTTTTTGCAGCCGCGCTGATCCGTCTCGTCGGCCTTTATGCCGTTTCCCACTACAAGCCGGCATTCGTCATGAAGCCGAAGCGGCTTGTTCCACTTCTGGGCTTCAGCTCAGGGCTGATGGGATCTGAAATCGCGAATTTCGTGACCTTCCAGTCGCCCATGGTCATCATAGCCCGTTATCTCGGGCTTGCCGATGCAGGCGCCTATTCCGCCTCCAACCGTTTCGCCAGCATTCCGAATCAGGTCGTCCTTTCGGCCGTCATGGGCGTGCTGTTTCCCGCCTTCAGCCGCATGATGGATGACAAACAGCGACGTCGAGAGGCACTGATGTTCTCTACTCAGGTCCTGACCGTCATTCTCGCGCCCATGATGTTCGGCCTCTGGGCCGTGGCAGAACCAGCCATGCTGGTCATTTTCGGCCCCAACTGGGCCTACGCCTGGCCAGTTCTGGGTTTGCTGGCGTTGTCCAAGGCAATCCTGACACCCTGCAGCACCTTCATTCCGTATCTGAAAGGCGCAGGTTACGGCCGCGTCCTATTCTGGTCGGCGACAATCCGCGCGCTCGTGACAACCGGCGCTGTGTGGCTGGCCGCCATCTACGGCACGCTGATCGATGCGATGGTCGCTCTGTGCGTCGTCAATGCGATCACTCTGATTTTCTATTCATGGGCCGTGTTCAAGGCGAGTGAAACGCCTCTCCTGAAAGGCCTTTACATCAGCAGTCGTCCGATGATCGCCTCTTTCGTGATGGCATTGGCCGTCCGTTATATTCTACACGTCTTCGCCGATAGCCTGCCGCACGCTTACATGCAGGTCCTCGTAGGTGCTGTCGCAGGCGGCGCGATCTACGGCGTTCTCATCCTGCTGACCGAACGAGCATTGCTCGGCAAAATTATGGGGCTGGTACGCAATCGCAAGGCCAAAGAAGCTATGGCCTGAGAAAGTGCAACTTTTGCCAGAGCCTTTTTCGCCACAAATCCGCCTGCTTTGACACTCCGTTTCCCTGAGATGTGTGAGGGAAATCTGGATTTCATTTTGCACTGCAGCAAAAACGAGGGCACTAAGTGTTGCTGGACTTGCTCCAACGCAAAGACGCACTGAAAATTTCCTCATTGAAAACTTGTAGTTAGCGTGCATTCCCTAAGGAAAGCCGCGATGCGCCAGAGATTTACCCCTCACATTTCGAGAGCTAATTTTCCCGCATCGCCACATTTTACCCTAAAGTGAAAACCAGACTCCAGCACGGGCTTACGTTCGCTCTGGTTGTAACGCGGTGGAGGGAGACGCCGCCCAATAAGGGGAACTGATGTGACTTTTGATCAGAACCTATCTTCCCGCATCAATTTGATGCGCATAATTTTGATATCGGGCATCGTCTTCGTACATGTCCCGCATAATCCTGAAACCAGCCCTTTTCTCGGGGTTTACGGTTTCTTTGACTGGATTCGTGTGTTTCTCGGCGATGCTCTTTTCCGCATCGGCGTTCCCTGTCTGAGCGCTATTTCCGGCTACCTTCTCTTTCGCAAGGGGATGCAGGCGTTCGATTACTCCGCCACCGTCAAATCAAAGGCCAAAACTGTCCTGCTGCCGTTCCTGCTCTGGAACGGTGCACTTTTCCTGGCTGTGCTTCTCATTCAGCGCTTCGACGTCGGTGTCGGCTATTTCCCCGATTTATGGAACGCCACACCGCGAGAGATGATCAGTCACGGCGCAGCCGTCGAAGAGCTTCCCGTCAACGTCCCGCTCTACTTCCTGCGCGACCTCTTCGTCTGCATTCTGCTGTCGCCCCTACTGGCATTTCTCGTACGCCGTGCTGCCTTGCCAACGCTGGCAGCTCTGCTGGTGGTAACGGCTTGGCCCGACCTGACACTGTTTATCGTTCAGAAAAAATCGATTCTCTTCAGCTTTACGCTGGGTATCGCGCTTGCGCTGCACAAGGTCGATTTGAAAATGCTGGACCCCTATGCGGGCAGAATCACCGCTGCTGTTTTGGTGTCAGCTGCACTGCTTGCCACCGGGCTTTACTTTACAGGTCCAGAATTCACCTTCGAACTCAACCTGCTTCGAAATCTTCTGGCTGTTTTCGGTGCCATGGGGCTTTGGGCGTCTTCGTCCCTGCTCATACAAAGTCGGACGGGCCGACGCCTTTCCGAGACGGGGAGCCTGAGCTTCTGGATTTTTTGTGCCCATTATCCCCTTCTGGTCCTGATGTGGATGGTCTGGAACAGGGGTGGGCCCGACTTCTATCCCGCATTCTATATTGGAGCCGTGCTGCTGTCGTTCGCTATCCTGATCGTCACCAATGCACAGGTTCGTTCGAAACTTCCCGCTCTCTACGGCCTGTTGACGGGAAGCCGGGGAAAAAAGCCGAAACCCGTAATAAAGAGCCCGACGGCCGTCGCTGCCGCGCCATCGCAGCACGTTCCAGACCCGGCTTACCCGCAAAGACAAAGGTGATCACATGACCGCTTTACTCGCATCCGTCCCTTCACGCATGATCGCATCCGCTCTCCTGGCGCTCAGCATCGGCGCTCCCGCCGCCATGGCGCAGGAAGACAACGGCAAGTCATTCGTCGAAAACTTCGACAGCATGGACCGGTCATTCTGGTATGTGTCCGACGGCTGGAACAACGGCCCCCATCAGAATTGTACCTGGTCAAAAAAGCTGGTGAAGTTCGAAGAGGGCAAGCTTCAGCTTGGCTATCAGGAAGGCAAGGCGGGAGACCGTAATTTCTCCTGCGGCGAAATCCAGACGAAAGCCCGGTTCCGCTACGGCACCTATGAGGCACGCATCAAGACCGCGACCGGTTCTGGTCTGAACTCGGCCTTCTTTACCTATATCGGGCCAACCGACAAGAAACCGCATGACGAGATCGATATGGAAGTGCTGGGCAAAAACACGTCTCAGGTTCAGCTCAACCAATATGTATCCGCCAAGGGCGGGAACGAGAAGTTGGTGGATGTCGAAGGTGGGGCAGACAAGGCCTATAACGACTACGCCTTCGTGTGGGAGCCACAGCGCCTGCGTTACTACGTCAATGGCAAGATGGTGCATGAAGTGACTGACGCCTCGAAAATCCCTCAAAATCCGCAGAAGATTTTCTTCAGCCTTTGGGGCACGGACACGCTGAAAAGCTGGATGGGCAAATTCGCCTATAGCGGCCCGGCCGTGATGAGTGTGGATCGCATGGCCTTTACCGCTCTTGGCGACAAGTGCCAGTTCCCCGAATCCGTTGCCTGCCTTTCAAACTGAGCGATACCACATCGTCTCGTTTTTCACCCATCGCCCAGGACTGTTTGAATGACACATGTTCTTTATCTCGCTCACGACCTTGCCGACCCGGCCATTCGCCGGCGCGTCATGACGTTGCAGGCGGGTGGAGCTGATGTCAGTCTGACCGGCTTTACGCGCGGGGTGAACACGCTTGCTACGGTCGATGGCGTCACGCCCACCGTCTTGGGGGAAACCGCAGATGGGCGCTTTGCGCAACGCATCGGTTCCATCGCCAAGGCCAGCCTTTCCCTGCGCCGCGCACTGCAAAATGTGCGCAAACCAGATGTGATCATCGCTCGCAATCTGGAAATGCTGGCGCTCGCCAAGCGCGCCTCGGCCATTTACGGCCGCGACGTACCGGTCGTCTATGAATGCCTCGACATTCACCGACTATTGCTGAACGAGGGCATGGTCGGAAAAATGGTCAACGCTGCCCAGCGTTACTTTGCAAGTGATGCGAAGCTCCTGATCACAAGCTCACCAGCTTTTGTACGCCACTATTTCGCGCCCCGTTCAGGCCTGAAACTTCCCGTCCTCCTACAGGAAAACAAGGTTTTGATGCTGGATGCGGAGACCGAAACGGTACAGGCACCTCGCCAGCCGAAAGTGGGAGAGCCTTGGAAAATAGGCTGGTTCGGAGCTTTGCGCTGCCGCAAATCGCTTGAAATTCTGGCGGACTTTGCAAAACGCATGGACGGCAAGGTCGAGTTCATCCTGCGCGGTCGCCCGGCCTATTCCGAATTCGATGATTTTGATGGCTTCGTCGCAAATGCCCCTCATCTGCGCTTTGAGGGACCATACAAGAATCCCGAGGATCTTGCCGCGATTTACAATGAGGTGCAGTTCACCTGGGCGATCGACTTCTTCGAAGAAGGTCAGAACTCCAGCTGGCTGTTGCCCAACAGGCTGTATGAAGGATGCCTGTTCGGTACGCTTCCCATTGCTCTCTCCGGAACGGAGACCGCCCGTTTTCTTGAAACGCGAAATATCGGTCACATTCTACCATCGGCGGATGCTGCAACGCTCGTATCCCTGTTCTCGGGCCTCAGCGAAGACGCCTATCTGGCGGAGTTCCGCAAACTCGCAGCGATAGACCGCAAGCAGTGGGTGACGGATCGACAGGATTGCACCCATCTCGTTCACAAACTCGCCTCCTTGGCTGCGCCGCATGATGGCCGCGCCCTGGAAGCCATGCTCTCAACAGTTTGACGGGGGTCAAAGCCATGAAACCGCAGATAATTCCTGATGTCAAAACACTGATCGTCATTCCATGTCTCAACGAGGCGCGGACGATTGACGATCTGCTTCTCAAATTTTCCAGTACGCTCAATCACCCACAGGACCGTATCATCGTGGCTGATGGCGGCAGTACCGATGGTACACGTGACATTGTCGCAAGCTTTTCAAAGCAGGACGCCCGCGTCATCCTTCTGGCCAATCCAAAGCGCATCCAGAGTGCCGGGATCAATCTTGCCATCGAAATGTTTGGTGCTGACTACGACTATCTCATTCGCATCGACGCCCATGGCGATTATCCGGACGATTATTGCACGCGCCTCATCGAAGACGCGGTCAAAACCGGAGCCGATTCGGTGGTGGTTGCCATGGACACCGTCGGTCACGGCACATTTCAGAAAGCCACGGCGATTGCCCAGAACTCCAAGCTGGGAAATGGCGGCTCCAAACATCGCGAAGGTGCCAAGGGTCACTGGATCGATCATGGCCACCACGCGTTGATGCGCATCGCGGCGTTCACAAAGGTCGGAGGCTATGATGAGAGTTTCAGCCACAACGAGGATGCCGAACTGGATTACCGGCTGCGCAAGGCTGGCTTCCGTATATGGATGACCGACAAGACCCGCATGACCTATTATCCTCGCTCTAACGTCCGTCCGCTGTTCAAACAATATCTGGCCTATGGACGCGGGCGCGCAAAGAACCTGCTCAAGCATCGTTCCCTGCCGAAACTTCGCCAGATGATTCCGCTTGCCGTCATGCCCGTCGCCGTTTTTGCATTGCTGGGTATTTTCCATTGGGCAGCTGTCATTCCGCTGTGCCTTTGGATTGCCGCATGCCTTGGCTATGGCCTGTGGATGGCAATCGCACAGAAAAATTCCCACGGCCCACTCGCCGCATTTGCCGCAATGGTCATGCATTTCGCATGGTCTACCGGCTTCTGGCTTGAGCTTTTCGGCTCTCTTGGTACTCCGGCCCCCGTGGCGGAGAAGGCGGTATCATGACCGACACGTCACTTGTAACCCCACCGTTTAAGGTCGATATCGGCATTTGCACCTACCGTCGCCCCGCCGTGGTCGCAACGTTGAAATCGTTGTTTGCCATCGACGTTCCCGCCGGTGTAACAGTTCGCCTTATCGTTGCCGACAACGATGCCGAGCCGACAGCGAAAGCGTCGATTGATCATCTGCGTGAGATATCTCCCTTCGAAATCCTCTATGTTCACTGCCCTAAGTCGAATATTTCGATTGCGCGCAACGCCTGCCTGTCGGCCAGCGACGCCGAATATCTGGCCTTTATCGACGATGACGAAACCGCCCCACCGGCGTGGTTGACGGAACTGTTGAAGACCGCGCAGGAAACGGGTGCCGAAGCCGTACTCGGTCCTGTCCGCGCTATCTACAAGGACACCGTACCCGGCTGGATGCGCAAGGGTGACTTTCACTCGACCGCGCCGGTATGGGTCAATGGTGCCATCATCACAGGTTATACCTGCAACACCCTACTGCGCATGGATGCGCCCTCTGTCGCAGGGCGTCGTTTTGCACTTTCGCTGGGACAAAGCGGCGGAGAAGACACGCATTTCTTCACGCACATGCATGCCGCCGGTGGTCGTATCGCATACGCTGAAAATGCGCTTCTGACGGAGCCTGTCCCGGACACGCGGGCGAGCTTCATGTGGCTTGCAAAACGGCGCTTCCGCTCTGGTCAGACCCATGGACGGCTGCTGGCGGAAAAGAAACCCGGTATCCGCCGCGTCATGCAGGTGCTGACCGCAAGCGCAAAGGTTCTTGCCTGCACAGGCATGGCCATTGCAACCTGCCTAGATCCCGTACGCCGCAACCGCCAGCTGCTGCGCGTCGCCTTGCACATGGGCTCGGTTAGCGGCGCGATCGGCGTGCGCGAAATCCGCCAGTATGGCACGGTGGAGGCGACCTGATGGAAACCACCACACAGCCGGACGTCACATTCGTCATCGCCGCCTATAACTCAGCAGAGACGATCGTTCCCGCCATCGAAAGCGCGCTGGCGCAAGAATCCGTGACGCTGGAAGTTCTTGTTGTCGATGACTGCTCTTCCGACGCCACCCGCACCATCGTGGGAGCAGTTGCCGAAAACGACCCTCGTGTGCGTTTGGTCGCGCTGGAACAGAACCTTGGTCCCGGCGGAGCTCGCAATGCGGGGATAGATGCGGCAAGCGGACGATGGATCGCGGTTCTGGATTCCGATGACGTCATCCTTCCCAAGCGTACGGCGCGCATGATTGCCAGAGCAGAATCCATGTCCGCCGAGATCGCAGTCGATAATCTCGACGTGGTCTACACGGATGATCGTCCATCGGAAACGATGTTCGAAGAGGCATTTCTTCAAAAGCGGGGAACCCTCACACTTGAAGATTTCATCGCATCCAACATCCTGTTCCGATCCACATTCAACTTCGGCTACATGAAGCCCATGTTCCAGCGGGCCTTTTTGAATACGAAAGGGCTGCGCTTCCATAAGACGCTTCGCATCGGTGAAGACTACCTGCTGCTCGCATCGGCGCTGGCCGAAGGCGGGCTATGCGCCATAGAGCCCACGCCCGGCTATGTTTATAACATCCGTGAGGGGTCTATATCGCGTGTGCTGGAACTGCACCATATCGACGCGATGATTGCCGCAGACCGCGAGTTTCTGGATCACTACACGCTTGCGCCTGCCGCGCGCCAGGCACAGAGCTTGCGCACACGCAGTCTTGTGGAGGCCCGCCATTTTCTCATGATCGTTTCCGGCATCAAGCGCCGGTCGCTTGGCGAGGTGGTCAAGATTGCCCTGCGCGATCCGATAGCGCTTCGACATCTGCGTATGCCCATCGAAGTGCGCCTGAGAAAAATACGTCACTCCATCTTCGCCCCTCCCGTCCAGACAGATGTCAAAAGGCAGGCGTCTTGACCCTGCCTTCGCCCCCAAATTCGATCAAGGAGAATGCCATGGAGCTAAATAGGACTGTCAGAAAAGCTGTTATTCCTGTTGCCGGAAACGGAACACGCTTCCTGCCCGCAACCAAGGCGATGCCGAAGGAAATGCTGACAATCGTCGACCGGCCCGTTGTGCAATATGCCGTCGACGAAGCCATGCAGGCCGGTATCGAACATATTATTTTCGTGACCAGTCGCAACAAAACCGCCATCGAAGACTACTTCGACAGCGCGCCCGAACTCGTCAACACGCTGACGAAGTCCGGCAAGACGATGCAGGTGCTTCAACTCGAAAAGATGCTGCCTGTCGCCGGAACCGTCAGCTACACCCGTCAGCAGGTGCCGCTTGGCCTCGGCCATGCCGTCTGGTGTGCACGTGAGCTTGTGGGCAAGGAACCCTTCGCGTTGCTGTTACCGGACATGGTCTCCTACGGTGCACGCGGCTGCATCGCTGGCCTCATGGAGCTTTACGACGAAGTGGGTGGCAATATCCTCGGTGTCGAAGAATGCGCCCCTGAAGAAACCTCATCCTACGGCATCGTCGGTGTCGGCAATACGGTTAGCCATGGCTTTAGCGTCACCGAAATGGTGGAGAAGCCGGAACCTTCCAAGGCTCCTTCGAATTATTACCTCAACGGCCGCTATATTTTGCAGCCGGAGATTTTTGATATTCTCGCAAAGCAGGAACGCGGCGCGGGCAATGAGATACAGTTGACGGATGGTATGAAGCGCCTGGCCGAGACACAGCCCTTCCACGGCCAGAAATTTATCGGACGCACATTCGATTGTGGCAGCAAGCAGGGCTTCATCGCAGCCAATGTCGCATTTTCGCTTATGCGCTCGGATATGGAAGCCCAGGTTCTGGCTTCTATCAAGGAACTCGTTCTGAACCACGAAAGCCGTGTAAAAGCGGCCTGAAACGTAAAATAGAGGGAGACGGGGAGGCAGGAGAACGGCCTTCCCGTTCGCCGTTTTTAATCACAAGGTGGGTCCATGCACCACAAGACCTTTAAATCGAACATGAATTTCCAGGATCAATCCAAGGATTCCGACACGTTTATCGACCTCGACCGCCTTTGGGCGGCCGTTTTGCGCCGCGCCAACGTGATTGCGGCCTGCGTGATCGCCACGATGATCCTGGCCGGGGCCTACCTCGTCTTCGCCACGCCGGTCTATACCGCAATGACGCAGGTATTGCTCGACGAGAGTCTGTCGCGCTACGCCGAAGACGAGACGCCGGTTCCCGCAGCGCAGGTCATAGACAATCGAATTGCCAGCGCCGTCGAAATCCTCAAATCGAAGGAAATGGCCCTGACCGTCGTCGACAAGGCGGCTCTCGATCAGAACGATACGATCATCAATCCACCGATGTCGCCTGCCGATCTGGTCAAGTCTTCCGTCAAGGGTATCGTCGATCTCTTGACGCCCAGTTCGACGCCTGCGTCCGAAGAAGCGATCCGCAACGGCCGCCGCGAAAAAGCAGCTGCAGTCATTCAGCAGGCGCTGACTGTCGAGCGCGTTGGCCGAAGCTCGGTTATTGCTATTTCCATCCGCTCCACCGACCGGCAGCTTGCAACTCAGATCGCCAAGACCTACGCGAATTCCTATCTGACAGAGCAGTTGAACGCCAACTTCGATGCCACGGAGCGCGCTTCTGTCTGGCTTCAGGAACGCCTGACCGATCTTAACCAGCGTTCGCAGGCAGCATCTCTCGCCGTTGAAAAATACAAGGCTGCCAACAACATCGTGTCCTCGCGCGGGGAGTTGATGTCTGAAAGCCAGCTATCGGATTTGAACGGCCAACTCATCGCAGCGCAGGCAGATGCCGCAACCGCTTCAGCACGTTACACGCAATACAAGTCGATTACCGATCAGGGGCCCGACAATGCCGTGAACAACGCGATCGTTTCGGCGCGTGATACCGATAACTCGGTTATTCAGGACTTGCGCAAACGCTATATCGCCATTTCCGATCGTGAACGCGGCGTTGTTCAGCAGTTCGGCAAGGATCATCCCCAAGCTGTGGCACTTGAGGCTGAAAAGGGTGATCTCGCCCGCCAGATCTTTCAGGAACTGCAGCAGCTCACAGGCAGCTTCAAGAACGATTTCGATGTAACCCAGTCGCGCGTTCAGTCCTTGCGTGAAAGCATCGACCGCGTTGCCGGGCGCAACTCCGAAGCCAATATGACCATGGTCAAGTTGCGCGAGCTCGAGCAACAGGCAGCGGCGCTGAAAACGCTCTACGAATCCTACCTCGGCCGCTTCGAGGAAGCGTCGCAAAAACAGTCCTTCCCGATTGCCAAGGCGCGCGTGATCTCCGAAGCCGGCTTGCCGACCTCTCCTTCCAGCCCCAAGAAAACCATGACCATGGCACTGTCCATCGTGCTGGGTCTGATGCTGGGTGGTGGTGTCGCCGCTGTTCTGGAATTCCGTGACAGGTACTTCCATACCGGCAACGACGTGCGCGACAATCTGCGCATGCGTTTTCTCGGCTATCTGCCGTTCATCGGTGAAAAGGGCGTGGATACCGGGAAATCGGAAACGGGTGCGGCGACGCCGGAAATCCCTGACAGCAACATCGAGGACATCGGGCAGGTCTCGTTCCAGAAGATGTTGCGTCTGGCGGTCGACAGCCCACGCTCCAGTTTCACAGAAACGCTTCGCAACGTGAAACTGACGGCGGATGTCGTCATTCAGGAAAAGCAATGCCGTGTTATCGGTGTCATTTCCTGCCTTCCGAACGAAGGCAAGTCCGTCGTTGCCCTCAATCTGGCAGGTCTCATCGCGACAACTGGCAAGCGCACGCTCGTCGTGGATGCCGACATTCGCAATCCCGGCCTCAGCCGCATGCTCACCACGCGCCAGTCCGCAGGTCTTGTCGAAGTCGTTCTCGATGAAGTCCCATGGACCAAGGCCGTCAAGGTGGACAGCCGCACGAAGATGGGCATCCTTCCGGTCTCCACAAGCAACCAGTTTGCCCATTCGAGCGAACTTCTGGCATCGTCTGGCATGCGTAAGTTCATGGACTCTGCGCGTGAAGCTTGCGACTACATCATCGTCGACCTTGCACCGGTCGTACCGGTCATCGATGCAAAGGCTTTTGCCTCTCAGGTTGATGGCTTCGTCTTCGTCACCGAATGGGGCAAGACACCGATCCAGATGGTGCAAAACCTGATGAGCCACGAGCCGCAGATCGCCAGCAAGACGCTCGGTATCGTGCTCAACAAGACCGACATGACGGAACTGCAGCGTTATGCAGGTCCTGGCGGGTCGGAGCACTATCATGACCAGTTCTCCGCCTATTACGGTGATGCGAAAAAGCCGGTGACGGAACCGGCCTGATACTGAAAGAGAAATGCCCGCATTAGCGGGCATTTTTTTGCCCGCCTTTTCCTCACAAGGCTGGATTTGGAGAGCGCTTTTCCGCATTGATGGCGGATAACAATATCTCCGCAGGATTTCCCCATGCCTTCTCCTATTGCTTTTGCTTCCCGCACCACCGAGGCTAATGAGGCGGAGTGGATCGATATCCTCTCGGCAGCATTGCCGGGCGAGACCATCGTTCCGGTGAAATCCATGAGCCCACAGCAACGGTCTGAGGCGGAAGTTGCAATCGTCGCCAACCCGGACCCGGCCGATATCGCATCCCTGCCCGGCCTGACATGGATCCACAGCCTATGGGCTGGCGTCGAGCGACTTGTGGCCGAACTGGGTGCAACGGCGCCGCCCATCGTCCGACTAACCGACCCTGAGCTCTCCCGCGTGATGGCAGAGGCCGTCTTGGCATGGACCTACTATCTCCACCGCGACATGCCAGCATACCGTGAACAGCAGCAGCGCGCCCTCTGGAATGAGATCGAGTATCGTCATCCGCAAGATGTTACGGTCGGCATTCTCGGACTTGGCACCTTGGGCGCTCTTGCAGCCGAACGGCTGGTTCAGGCGGGCTTTCGTACCATAGGCTGGAGCCGATCTCCCAAGACCGTCGCAGGCGTCGAGAGCCATTCAGGAGATCGCGGTTTGACAACGCTTCTGGAACAAAGCAACATCCTTATTTGCCTGGTGCCGCTGACACCTGACACAAGAGGCCTTCTCAACAAGAACCGGCTTGACCGCATGAAGCCGGGCGCTTCCGTCATAAATTTTGCGCGCGGCGCTGTGGTCGTCGCGGACGATCTTCTGACTGCGCTGGATGAAGGGCGCTTGTCCCACGCCGTGCTGGATGTCTTCGAACAGGAACCGCTGGCCGAGACCTCACCTTTCTGGCGGCATCCCAAAGTGACAGTCCTGCCGCATATCTCCGCGCCAACCAACCGCCAGACGTCTGCGGCCATCGTTGCGGCAAACATCAGGGCCTGGCGACAGACCGGTTCGTTACCAGCGACCGTGGACATGGCCCGCGGCTACTGATGTCCTATTCGCTCATCGCCTGCACGATGGCCAAGCGGACATCGCTTTCGGTGTAGGGCTTGCAGAGCAGAACCGAGCCTGCAGGCGCATTGCTGGGCAGGAAATTGTCGCCCGTTGCAAATACCACGCCCACGGAGGGCTTGCGCTCCTTGATCAGCACCGAGAGATCAGCGCCACTCATATCCGGCAGTCCGACATCGGTCACAAGCACGTCGATGTCTTCTCTGTCGATCAGATCGATCGCCTGAGTCGCATTCGCCGCTTCCACCACCATATGACCGCCTTCCAGCAAAATATCGGTTGTGTTCATACGGATGAGATCGTCGTCTTCGACCAGCAGCACCCGCATCGCTGGCTTCGTGCGCAGCTTGGCGATGGCATCGTGACTGTAAACGCGATCCTTGTTCGCTTCCGCCCGCTGCTTCTGGTTGGCAAGGACATGCCGGAGGCGTCTCGCCAGTGCTTCCCGCGTATAGGGCTTGGACAGCAGTTCGACGCCTGCGTCGAGCTTGCCACCGTGGACGATGGAATTTTCGGTATATCCCGAGGTGAAGAGAACGGCGAGATTGGGCAGACGCTCCTTGGCGCGCCTTGCCATCTCACTGCTTTTCAGCGGACCCGGCATGACCACATCGGTAAAAATGACATCGATGGGAACGCCGCTTTCGGCAACGGTCAGGCCCGCCTGAGCGTCACGTGCCGTCAGTACACGGTACCCCAGATCGGTCAGTGTTTCTACAACGGTGCTTCTGACCTCGTCGTCATCTTCGACCACGAGAACCGTTTCGCTACCACCAACGATCGGCCCGTCCTGCACGACGACTTCGCGGTCCTCGTCAGCCAAGGACCGTGGCAGATAAACCTTGACGGTCGTTCCCTGCCCGACCTCGCTGTAAATCTTGACGTGACCACCCGACTGCTTGACGAAACCATAGACCATCGAGAGGCCGAGACCCGTACCCTTGCCTTCGGGCTTGGTCGAGAAAAACGGCTCGAATACCTTGTCGATAATCTCCGGTGCCATGCCGGAGCCGGTGTCCGTCACCGCCAGCATCACATATTGACCTGCCTCGACTTCCGCATGGGTGCGGGCATAATCCTGATCGAGCGACGCATTGCCAACCTCGATCGTCAGCTTGCCGGAGCCGTCCATCGCGTCGCGCGCGTTGATGGCGAGGTTCAACAGCGCGTTTTCCACCTGTGCCGGATCGGCAAATGTGTTCCACAAACCGCCAGCGGTGATCACCTCCACCTCCACCGCCTCGCCGATGGAGCGGCGCAGCAGATCGTCCATGCCGGCTACGAAACGACCGATATTGATGACGCGCGGCTCCAGCGCCTGTCGACGACCGAAGGCCAACAATTGGCTGGCAAGCTTGGCACCGCGGCTGACACCAGCCAGCGCATTGCTCACCCGTCGCTCGGCGCGCTCATTGCCTGCAACATCCTTCGCAAGAAGCTGAAGATTGCCCGCGACGACCTGTAGCAGATTGTTGAAATCGTGCGCGACGCCACCCGTCAGCTGACCGATGGATTCCATCTTCTGTGCCTGCTGCAGCGCGCGTTCGGCGTGTCGACGTTCGGCGATTTCAGCGGCCACTCGCGCTTCCAGGCCTTCATTCAGCTGTCGAAGCTGGTCCTCGGCGCGGCGGCGATGGCGAATTTCCCGTTCCAGATTGGCGGAATGCTCCTGCAATGCCGATTCTGCGGCCCGCTGCTCGGTGATATCAGTGTGAACGCCAACCCATTCGATGATCTCACCGCGGGCATCCAGAATAGGCACGCTTCGGATGGCGAATGTCCGGTAAACACCGTCATGACGTCGAACGCGATGTTCCCAAACGTAGGTGGACTTGGCGGCAACGGCTTCGTTCCAGCTTTCCAGTGAACCGGCTTGGTCGTCCGGGTGAACAGCCTCCGCCCATCCGTATCCCTGGTATTCCTCCAGCGTTTGTCCGGTCAGCCCGGCCCAACCGCTCTGCACGCCCACCATGCGACCATCGGGGCTGTTGGTCCACAGCACGCCGTGAACGGCGTTGACAGCGGCACGGAAGCGGTTGTTGCTGACGGTCAGTTCCAGTTCGACGCGCTTGCGCGCATCGATGTCGATGATAAGGACGTAACTGCCGTCGATATCGCCCTTGGATGTGTAACGGGGCACATAACGGATTTCCGCCGCACGCGTCACACCATCAGGACACAGGATCGAGGCGTCGTTGATGACGGCTTCCCCCGACATCGCACGCTCGATGAAAGGCAGCCGCTCCTGGTAGAACCGCTCACCAACCACCTCGACGACCTTGCGGCCCAGCACATCTTCAGGATGGTAATTGAACCAGTCGAGATAGCCTTGATTGGCGAATCGATAGACATGGTCGCGGTCGATGAAACCGACCAGAATGGGCAAGGCGTCGGTCAGGCGGCTCAGCTCTTCCCGGCTTGCAGCCAGATCGGAAACGGCCCTGACCTTCTCGGTATTTTCAAGCACGGTGCACAACACGCCGCCCACGCGACCATCATCATTGTGGATGGGGGTGTAGAACAGATCGAACACGACCTCTTCCGGCTGGCCGTTGCGATTGAGGACCAACGTCTGATCACGGTAGGATTGAACCGTTCCCTGAAAACCGGCAGCCAGTATCTTCTTGTTCCAGTCCCAGATTTCCGGCCATATGGCGGGAACGGTGGCGCCCAACGCCTTGGGATGGTAATTTCCGGCGATCTCTATGTAGCCGTCATTGTAGATCATGACGTGGTCGGCGCCCCACATCAAAACCTGCGGAATGGGAGAATTGACGACAGAGTTGACCTTATGACGCAGATTGGCGGGCCATGATGAGATGGGGCCAAGCGAGGTTGTGGACCAGTCGAATGCACGCACAAGCGCGCCCGCCTCGCCACCACCTATCGGCCACAGGCCAGTTGCAGATACATCAGTCATCAACATCACCAATGAAAGCCAAGGCCTTCATCCACCCAGAGCTTCGGCTGCGTATGGCAGACCTGAAAGCTTTACCCACTTTATTCGAAGAAACTTATCAAGCGTTTTTTTTGAACCGACGCAATAGGCGATTGCACGATATGGTTATCCCACATCACCAAGCGTGGCAATCATCCCCTTAGCAGCCGCTTTTCCCATCGCGAAACAAGCGGTTAGAAGGTATCCACCGGTCGGTGCTTCCCAATCCACCATCTCACCCGCAACAAAAATGCCGGGTGCATGTTTCAACATCCAGCGGAGGTCGATTTCGTCCCAGTCAATGCCTCCCGCGCTGGATATGGCTTCCGCGATAGGTCGCACGGCGCTGAGTTGGACTGGTGCCGCCTTGATCATGGCTGCCATGTCCGATGCATCAAGGCTGGGAAAATCGGGATGGCACTCGCGTAAGAGCCCCACCTTCACAGAAGAGAGACCCGCAGCCTTGCGCAGGCGGTTAGAGAGGCTGTCCTTTCGCGGATGGCGCTCAAGGTCCTGCGCCAGCCTTTGCCGTGAACGCCCGGGCATAAGGTCCACCACCATGGCCGGCTTGTGCGCGTCGCGGAAGGCATCGCGAAGGGCTGCGGTATGGGCGTAGACAAGGCTGCCCTCCACGCCATGCCTGGTGATGACGAATTCCCCCTTATGGCGGCCTGCCGACGACGTGATGGCGACGGACTTGACCGGTACGCCCGAGAAACGTTCACGGAAATAGTCGCTCCAGTTCACGTCAAAACCGCAATTGGCCGGACGGAAGTCGTTGACCGTGATGCTCCTCTGGCGGAGCAAGGGAACCCACGCCGCGTTCGATCCCAGTTTCGGCCAGCTTGCACCGCCAAGCGCAAGTAGGACAGCGTCGGCTTCGACAAGGGTCTCGCCCAATGGCGTCTCGAAGCAGAGCGCACCGCCTTTGAAGCCCGTCCAGCGATGCCTTGTCTTGATGCGAACGCCCTGCTCTTCCAGCCGCGCCAGCCATGCCCGCAGAAGTGGCGATGCCTTCATGGAGATGGGAAAGACGCGCCCGGACGTTCCGGTAAAGGTTTCCTGTCCAAGCGAAAGCGTCCAGTGCCGCAGCATATCGGGTGTAAATTCGTCCAACGCCGAACGCAGTCTATGCTGCGCACTACCGAAACGGGTCACGAACTCGCTGTAGGGCTCCGCATGGGTGATGTTGAGACCCGATTTTCCCGCCATCAGAAACTTGCGCGCAACCGTCGGCATTGCCTCGTAAAGAGTTACCTCGGCACCTGCCGATGACAACACCTCTGCCGCCATCAACCCTGCCGGGCCGCCACCGATGATCGAAATCTGCTTGCCGCGCATCACATCATTTTCAACACAGTTCTTTCCACTGGCCTTATAACGATTTGCCCGCCGCAGTACATGCGCTATTGACGGTTCATGTTCACGCTCAATCGCCCAGAAACCTTTTCGCAAGACATCAAGAAAAGCCGTTTCATCGCTGCCGCCAGTCCCGTGGCGGACGAAGACGCGGCCAGACGCTTCATCGAAGCGCAATCGGACCCCACCGCCACCCATAATTGCTGGGCGTGGCGCATCGGGCAGGTCTATCGCTTCAGCGACGACGGCGAACCATCCGGCACTGCGGGAAAGCCGATCCTGCAAGCCATCGACGGACAATCGCTCGACGCGGTCGCGGTCGTCGTGACACGCTGGTTCGGCGGCATCCTGCTGGGGAGCGGCGGCCTCATGCGCGCCTATGGCGGCACGGCCGCGACCTGCCTGCGCCACGGCGAAAAGACGCGCGTCATTCCCACACTTTCCAGCGAAATCGAATGCGGCTTTTCCGATCTGGCACTGGTGAAATCGAGACTGGCGGCTGTGCCGGACCTTACGATCGAAAGGGAAGTTTTCACAGAGGCGGGTGCACGACTGGGCCTGTCCATTCCGGTCGCAAATGCCGAAGATGTCGCCAGAATGGTACTGGACCTGACAAGTGGGCGTGTTACCGTTCCGCTTCCTCAGCGATGAACAAAGACACCTCGCCTTCATCGCAAACCGTGCTATGAGGCCGCATGACATTCGTGCTCGATAATCCGGTCTACGATCCCCCGATGGAACCCTATGTTTCCATAGTCTATCAGGATGACGACCTTCTTGTTCTCGACAAGCCGAGCGGGCTTTTGTCGGTGCCGGGGCGCGACCCCGGCCTTTTCGACAGCCTCGCCACGCGGGTTCAGAAGCGCTTCAAACATGCCTTGATGATCAACCGTCTCGATAAGGACACATCAGGCATTGTGCTGATGTCGCTAAATCGCAAGGCACATGCCGCCGTCGCTTCGCAATTTGAAAATCGTGAAACGGATAAGAGCTATATTGCCGTCGTATGGGGCCATGTAGAGCCTGAAAGCGGTCAGATCGATCTGCCGCTTGCAATAGATCCTCACAACAAGCCACGCCACCGTGTCGATCACGAGGGCGGCAAAGCCGCGCTGACGGCGTGGCGTGTCATAGAGCGGCTGCCGCTTCCCGCCACCCGGCTGCGGCTGCACCCAAAGACCGGACGTACCCATCAATTGCGGGTCCACATGCAGGCCATCGGTCACCCCATTCTGGGGGATGCGTTTTACGCCAACGACAGCGCCCTTGCGGCTTCGTCAAGATTGCTTCTGCATGCCCAGGAGGTGACCTTTCGCCATCCAGACGGCCACGATGTGACTTTCACCGTTCCCTGCCCCTTTTGAGATCGCCATGATGGATAAAGAACGCAATGAGGCTTTCATCATCGACTTCGTGGGTGGCGCGGTCGGTCATCGTCTTCGCTCCGGCGAAGGGCGCGGTCAGGCCCTTGCCAAAGCTGCCGGTCTGAAACATGGCAAGACACCGAAGATCGTCGACGCGACGGCCGGACTGGGTCGCGATGCATTCTTGCTCGCATCCCTTGGAGCAGAGGTCACACTGATCGAGAGATCGCCAGGCATGCACGCACTGCTGACAGATGCCATTGCGCGCGCCGACGCCGAAGGTGGTATCTACAGGGAGATCGTTTCGCGGATGACTCTGCTGCATGGCGATTCGCGAGCCGTCATACCCAATCTTTCACCGGAGGTCGTCATCATCGACCCCATGCATCCGCCCCGCCACAGTACGGCGTTGGTGAAGAAGGAAATGCGTGTGCTGCGGGAGTTGGTGGGTTCGGACCCTGATCAGGTCGATCTGATGAATGTCGCGCTTTCGCATGCGACCAAACGGGTGGTTTTGAAGTGGCCGCTGCGTGCCGAGCCCATGCCCGGCATTCGCAAACCATCTCATCAACTTCTAGGAAAAACGACTCGGTACGACGTCTTTATGATCTTGGGCGAGGCGTCGAACTGACGGTTTTTTAGCGGAACGTTGCCTTGCGCTGTGCGTTCATCAGCAGTTCGTGGCGAGATGCAAAATCCCCAAACAGCGTTCTCAACCGATTTTCTTCAGACTTATCAAGTCGGTAGCGATGGCAAAATTCCGCAACGCTCTGGATCGGCCGTATCTCCGTCGCTTCGATTTCCTTGTTGTCTATGATCTGCATGGCATCCTCCTGCGTTAGCGACACCAAAAAACGCCAGAAGGGCACTTATGTTCCTCACAAGTTCTCGCCCGCGAAATTTAAGCTGATGATGTTTTACACTTTGGAATCAAGTTTTGTTGAAGCCCATCGCTGAAACGAAAAACGCTCCCACTTGTTTGCCGCTCGCAACGAATCCATGGAAGGGAGATCTATGCCACGCGCTATCCACCTGCTGACAACCACCGTTCTTTCGATGTGCCTTATGGTACCGATGACCTCTTTGGCAAACGCCCAGTCTGCCAGTCCCGCAGAGACCAAAGCCGCCAACGCACCCGATCAGAAACCTGCTTTCGAAGGCCAGACACGCGCCGCACAGCCGGACAAGATGCCTTCACTTCAAAAGACAGTCGTGGCTGATGATCTTCCGCATCTTTGGTCAATGGAAATCCTGCCGGATGGCCGCATGATTGTCGCAGCCAAGGAAGGTGCCATGCACATTGTTGCGGATGGCAAGGCAGGACCGGCCCTCGAAGGTGTTCCAGAGGTTGCTTCCGCTGGACAGGGCGGCTTGCTCGACATCGCTCTTGCGCCAGATTTCGAGACGTCCAAAATGATTTACTTCTCCTTTTCGGAACCACGCGAGAGCGGGAACGGCACATCGGTCGCATCGGCGAAACTCGTGGAGAACGACGGTAAAGCGGTTCTTGAGGATACCAAGGTCATCTTCCGTCAGATGCCGACCTATGATGGCGACAAGCATTTCGGCTCACGTCTTGCATTCGGCCCGAACAACGAACTCTATGTCACGGTCGGAGAGCGCTCCGACAAGGAGCCTCGCGTCCAGGCGCAGGATTTGGCCAGTGGTCTCGGTAAAGTCTTCCGCATCGACACGGACGGAAAGGCATTCGAAGGAAATCCGTTCATTGGGCAGGACAAGGCCTTGCCTGAAATCTGGAGCTATGGCCACCGTAACATGCAGTCGGCAGCAATTGACGGCCAAGGCCGCCTGTGGACCGTCGAGCATGGCCCCAAAGGTGGTGACGAGTTGAACCTGCCAAAGGCAGGGCTCAACTACGGCTGGCCCGTCATCACTTACGGTATTGAATACAGTGGCGGTGCGGTGGGAGAAGGCGCTACGGCCAAGGAAGGCATGGAGCAGCCGGTCTACTACTGGGACCCCGTCATTGGTCCGTCCGGTCTGGCCTTTTACGATTCGGAGGCCATCTCCGAATGGAAGGGCTCTCTGATCATCGGCGGTCTCGTCAGCCAGGGTCTGGTGGTTCTCAAGATCGAAAACGACAAAGTCGTTTCCGAGGGTCGATTCCCGCTGGAAGCACGCATCCGCGACGTCAAGATCGGTAGTGATGGTGCCGTGTACGCGGTCACCGAAGAACGGGGTGGCGGTAAATCGCAAATCCTGAAACTTGCACCTGACGCCTGACCATCCGTGACGGAGAGCCGTTCCGGCGGCTCTCCGTCCGTCTGGCGTCTGCGGGAACAGACGAGCCGCGGCTGCATTATCCCTCACAATGGTGAGGAGCAATAAAATCCATGAATGAGCTTCCAATTCGTATCCTGAAGAAAGTCGGCTTGACCTATGTCAGCGATCAGGAACCGGGCATCTCACGCGAAAGGCGAGGGAAGGGCTTCGCCTATCGCCTGCCTGACGGCGCACTCCTCTCAGATAAGATCGAAATCACCCGTCTTAAATCTTTGGGCGTCCCACCCGCTTATGAACGCGTGTGGATCTGCATAGACCCGACCGGTCATCTTCAGGCCACGGGTTATGACATCCGCGGTCGCAAGCAATATCGCTATCACC
This sequence comes from Rhizobium sp. Leaf262, assembly GCF_001422245.1. Taxonomy (GTDB): domain Bacteria; phylum Pseudomonadota; class Alphaproteobacteria; order Rhizobiales; family Rhizobiaceae; genus Agrobacterium. Next base: position 524,843 of record NZ_LMMM01000001.1, on the reverse strand, counting down.
CCGACTGGCACGCGCTGCGCGGGGAAACAAAATTCTATCAGTTGAAAACATTTGGAGAAGCGTTGCCTGCCATCCGACGACGCGCCACGGCAGACCTTTCCAAACAGGTCCACAGCGCAGACGTCACGCTGGCGGCTCTGGTCCTCCTTCTGGACGCAGCCTATCTGCGTGTCGGGAACAAGACCTACCTCGAGACCAACGGCACCTATGGTGCCACGACGCTTCTCAAAAAACATGTGTCCTTCGGAGAAACGATCGAGCTGCGTTTTGCCGCCAAGGGTGGGCAGAAGGTGAAACGAAAGCTGAAGCATCCACGCCTGCAAAGAATTCTTGAAAATATCGCCGATCTTCCAGGCCGACAGCTATTTGTATGGCAGGATGAGAACGGGCTTGTTCACCCGATCGATTCCAGCGCGCTGAACGCCTATATTTCGCAAAGCGCAGGCGAAGGCATTTCCGCAAAGACATTCCGCACGTGGGGCGGCACACTGGCAGCCTTTGGCCATGCTGCGCGTGCGATTGGCAGTGCCGAACGTCCAACCATCAAGGGCATGTGCATGGCCGCAGCGGAAGAACTGTCGAACACGCCAGCAATCTGTCGCAAGAGCTATGTCCACCCAGCTGTGCTGGACCTCGCCACGGAGGACAAGTCCGTCAAGAAGCTTGAGAGAATTCTTGCCGCAGACCTGAAATCCATATCCGGACTGAGAGCAGACGAGCGCAGGCTGCTGGAATTTCTGCCCTAGTTTAAAACATTCGCCGATGAAGGTTTAGCGGAACGCCGCATCCACGACGATCTTCGGTGGATCGACGATCTCGTAGGTGCATTGAAACGCCGCCGCAGCGACCCTGTATGTCTCGCTCTCGTCATTTTCCATCTGCACAATGGCGTCGCCCGGCAAGGCCACCATCGTCTCGTCCCAAGGCGCTTTGAAATTGAACGGCCCGATATCGTCGCTTACGATGAAGTAGCGCATGTCGCTACCCTTTGGCTTGAAGGCACGATAACCGGCAGCATTGGGCTCTGTAAGCGGCTCGCCATAGCGATTGGCGAAATTGCGTGCCTTGACCAGAATTTCCTCGTTTCCGGTTTCCTCGCAACGGTTGCGGACGACCCAATCCCCTTCTTCGGCAGGTTTGGACCGGGTCTCCACACCCTGACCCTTGATAAAGGTAATGACGATCTCGCCCGGAGAGGCAGGTCTGGCATCGACTTCCTTCGTTTTTCTCGCCACGCCCACCATGTCGGTCTTTTTGATCTCGGCCATCATGGCGATCTGGTCCTTCCTTGGCACTTCATCGAAGGCCATGGCTGCGACGGGAACCAGCAGAGGGATCAAAATTAGCTTTCTCGACGGGATCAACGAAGCCATCTGAATTCCATTCATAGCGGCGGAAGACCTAAGAAAATTGGCCTAATGCGAAGTGGGGCGTGGGAGGAGTGTCACGGGGAGATCACGCAACCTTGACTGTACAGATATGAGGCCAAAGGAAAACCGCGCATTTTTAAGGGTGGATTTTAACAATCGTTAAGATGCCTGTTTTTGCGGCAAACCGCGCACCGATCCATTCTGACAGAAACGTTCAGTTTCATGTCAGGTGAATGACACATCTCGCTGACCAATCATCCGGATATCTGCGCGCCACTCGCGCGGATATCCACGGAACTTGCAGCGGGAAGATCGAGCATATGGCACTTACAATTCAGGGAATGAAAAGCGGAGGCAGCACCCTCGGGCGTCCGCATGTCGGCAGCGTTACGTTGAGCGTGGCCACCGCACTCTATGTTCTGTTCTTTACCAACCACACCTTCTGGACGAAGGTCCACACCTATCTTGCTGCCTATCCGGTCGCGATTTTTGCGCTCTACATTGCCATGAGTGCCGCGTTTTCCGCCATCTTCATCTTCTTTTCCGTCAAGTACCTGACCAAGCCGCTGTTTGCTGCGCTGATCATCATCGCAGCCGTGTCCTCTTGGTTCATGGATCGCTTCGGCGCTGTGATTGACAGCGATATGGTGCGCAATGCCTTCGAAACGACGCAGGCGGAAGCGGGAAACCTCATGACGCCGGGGTTTGCACTTCACCTTGCACTTGTTGCCGGGATTCCCATTCTTCTCATCGCACTCGTTAAAATCGATCACCGGCCTTTTGCCGGCAAGGTCCTCTGGAATACGATCGGCATCGTCGGCTGTTTGGCAATCGTTTTTGCCGTTGCCGCTGCAAATTCCAAGACATTCACGACCGCAGTCCGTCAGCACAAGGATATCGTCAAGAGCCTGAACCCGATTACACCGATCTCTTCGACAATTCACTACGTCTCGCAGGCAGACCGGGAAGCAAAGCTGACAGTCTCTCCAACGGGACAGGATGCGAAAGTCATGCCCGCATTGGCCGGTGTCACCAAGCCCCGCATCACCATTATCGTTGCGGGAGAAACAGGGCGTGCGGCGAATTTCTCGCTCAACGGCTACGCGCGGGAAACGAATCCGGAATTGAAGAAGCGCAACGTCACCTATTTTCCCAGCACGACCAGTTGCGGAACGGCAACCGCCATCTCCATTCCATGCATGTTCTCTCGCTTCCCCCGCACGGAATACAGCCACAGCAAGGCGCTCTCCAACGAGAACGTGCTCGATGTCCTCGTTCACGCAGGCGTCGATGCCCGCTGGTGGGATAACAACACCGGCAGCAAGAACGTCGCAGACCGTATCCCCTATTTCGATCTGACTGCTTCGCTTGACCCGAAGTTCTGCCCGACGGGTGAATGCCATGACGACATTTTCCTGGACCGGCTAGATAGCTGGCTCGACGGCGTGACCAAGGACAGCGTCATCGTCCTTCACCAGTTGGGAAGCCACGGCCCTACCTATCACCTGCGCTACACCGACGAGTTCAGAAAATTCACGCCCGATTGCCGCACAGCGGAACTGGCAAGCTGCAAGGACAGCGAGATCGTCAACGCCTATGACAACACCATCCTCTACACCGATCATTTTCTGGCAAGCGTGATCGACAAGCTGAAGGCCCGCTCGGACAAGCTCGCAACAGGTTTGATCTACGCCTCCGATCATGGCGAGTCACTGGGCGAAAACGGCATCTATCTGCACGGAGCACCCTACATCCTGGCACCTGCCGAGCAGACCCACGTGCCATTCCTCGTCTGGTTCGATGATGATTTTGCAAAGTCCATGGGGCTGGATGCCGCTTGCCTGACGAAGGAAGCTCAAGCGGGTGGACGCTCCCACGACAACTTCTTCCACAGCATTTTAGGCATGATGAATATCTCGACCAGTGTCTATGATCCGTCGCTGGATGTGTTCAGCGCGTGCCGGCATCGTCCCTCCGCCTGAAAGCGTGCGCTTGACGGAAGAAATATCGCAGCATACCCACTATCATGGCCACGGGTTTACGGTCTGAAAGTGAGGTATGCTTGCGCGTTCTGCTTGTCGAAGACGACCACGTTCTGGGGGAGGCTCTGCGCGATCATGTTGCTGCTTCGGGCCACGCGGTGGACTGGTTCAAGACCGTCGCAGATTCCATGGCGGTCACGGAGACCGTCGGCTATGGCCTGATCCTGCTTGATCTTCGCCTGCCGGATGGAGAGGGCCTGACCATTCTCCGACATTTGCGCCAGCGCAACGATCCGACGCCCGTCATCATCCTGACCGCTCACGATCAGGTATCCGATCGGATCGAGGGCCTGAATGCCGGGGCGGATGACTACCTCGTCAAACCCTTCAATCTGGGTGAACTGACGGCACGCATGCTGGCGGTTTCGCGCCGTTACGAGGGGCGCTCCGCCCCCGTCGTCAAACTGCCGGGCATCGAAATCAACCAGGTTGCTCGAAACATCGTCGTCAACGGCACCGCGCTGACGCTCAGCGCCAGAGAATGGGCAGTCCTTGAAAAGCTGGTGGAGCGACCCGGTGCGGTGGTTTCAAAGGCGCAACTGCACGAAACGCTTTACGAATTCGGCGCGGAAATAGAAAGCAATACCGTCGAGGTCTATGTCAGCCGGTTGCGCAAGAAAATCGGCTCGGACCGGGTGGAGACGGTCCGCGGTCTCGGTTACACGATCAGGTAGACAGATGAAGCGCAACGACAGCATGACCCGCCGCATGGTAATAGCGCTGACAAGCGTTGTCGCTTTGTCCTGGCTTATAGCATCGTCCCTCGGCATCATGGTGATGCAGGACGAATTTGCGGAAATCTTCGACAGCGGGGTGCAGGAGACGGCAGAACGACTTCTGCCGTTGATTGCCGACGACCTCAGCGAACGCAGCCCGGAAGCCGAGCGCCGACTCGTGCAGCCTGCGGGGGGCGAGGAGTATCTGACCTATCAGCTGCGCGACCGCGAGGGCGAGGTCCTGCTTCACTCGCACGACAGTCCCTCTGAACCTTTCGACGTTCCACTCGTGCCTGGCTTTGCCGACACGGCCACGCAGCGCATCTACACGGTCGTCAGTGCCGATGGCAGCCTGTACCTCCAGATGGCGGATGCCTTCGCCAATCGCCGCGAAGCCATTGTGGAGGCCGGCACTGCGCTGATCCTGCCTTTGCTGCTCCTCATCCCGCTCAGTATAATCGCCGTTATTCTGGTAATCAGGCGAACGCTTGCGCCCGTGCAGAGCCTGCGCGATGAGATCGGCAGCAAAGACAGCGGCAATATGGCGCCCGTCGATGATGCCCATCTTCCCGCAGAACTGCATCCCATCGCCCGGTCGGTCAACCTTTTGCTGGAGCGGCTGCGGGCGGCGCTGGAATCTGAACGGGCCTTTGCATCCAACAGCGCCCATGAATTGCGCACGCCCATTGCCGGTGCGCTGGCGCAGGCCCAGCGTTTGCAGGCAGACATTCCCGAGGAATTCGCGCCGCGCGTCGACCAGATCGAGCGCTCTCTGTCCCATCTGGCGCAACTGGCGGAAAAACTGCTGCAGATGTCACGCGCCGAGGCGGGAATCGGCACGTCAGACACCGAGACCGACCTGTTGCCTATTGTGGAACTTGTGCTGGAGGATATCGGTCGTTCGGACATTGGCGTAAAACGTATCCAGTTTCACTTGCCCGCCGATGCACAGCTGCGCGGTATGATCAATGCGGATGCCTTCGGCATCGTGGTGCGCAATCTTGTCGAAAATGCCCTCGTTCATAGCCCGGTTGACAGTCATGTCGACGTGCATATCGGCAATGACAACTCCCTTCGCGTCGTCAACAGCGGCCCTGTCATCGACAGCGCTCTTCTGCCTAAGCTTACGACGCGCTTCATGCGTGGCACCACGCAGGCTAGCGGCTCAGGTCTGGGCCTTGCCATCGTCCACCATCTCGTTCAGCAAATGAATGGCAAGCTGCATCTGACATCGCCTGCCGCAGGCAGAAACGAGGGTTTCGAAGCCAGGGTGTCGCTGCCTGGCACATAAAGCCGGGTACAAGTCTATGAAAGCCAATTCCGAAATTGCTTTCATTTCGTGGGCATCCTATCAGATTCCATGCTCTACGATGTGAACCGCCTGCCACTCGCAACACTGATGTCGCCCTGTATGCGCGCAACAGAGGCACTGGCGCGGCTGGACGAACGCATTTCACGATCTTCATTTCGGGATGGTTTTCTGGAGCGCCAGGATTTTCAGGACGCGACATCGTCGCTGTGGGTAGACGGTGAGCTCGTCCATATCGAAGATCTGGTTCTCCACGATGCCCATATGGATATCCGTGCACCGACCCACGAGCTATCGATTGCCAATCGCGTGCTGCGCGCCCGCAGGCAAATCTTTTCCAATGAGCCTGCCTGGGCCTTGGGCGCATCTGGCCTGGCGCGCCTCCGCGGCGAAGAACCTGTCAGCGTCGCGTCCCTCCCCCTGGATGACCATGCACCCCAGCTCGACACCGCCGATGATGAAGAGGATGACCTGACGCTCAGCGACGAGCTTGGCGCCCTCGACAGGTTGCTTGCACGAAGCACGGCAACGCTGCAAACAATCGTTAGAGACGAGCGACCATCCCTTCATCCCAAGCCGGACACCCTTGTGCGTGATCCGGACTGGAACGAAGACGAACGGCTTGAGGAGTGGCGCGCCACTCTCAAGGCCAGCACAGGGCTTCCATCTCCGCTTCGGGCCGCCATTGCCCTTGACGCATGGCATAGACTTGAGGTTCTCCAGCGCAGCCCATGGCTTGGGCGGCAGCTTGCAGCCGCACTCCTGCGCGAAGACGGGCTGACGCAAGCTCACCTCATCACGCTCAATATCGGCTTGCGCGCCATTCCACGCGAAAGGCGAAATGCCACCTCCCAATCAGAGCGTCTTGTTGTGCTTATGGACGCCATTCACGAGGCAGCAACACTGGGCATGAAAGAACATGACCGGCTGCTGAATGCAAAGAACCGGATAGAACGCAAGCTTGTGGGCAGGCGCTCGAATTCTCGCCTGCCCGAACTGATAGCGCTCGTGCTGGCCCGTCCTGTCGTTTCCACCTCGATGATCGTCAAGGCGCTGGGCACCACACCGCAGGGCGCTGTCGGTCTCGCAAACCAGCTCGAACTGCGCGAAATGACAGGTCGGGGACGGTTTCGCGCGTGGGGCGTCCTCTGAAACGCGCAAGGATCGCCGTCTTGCACTGCTAAAAATTGAAAAATATCGCTGCCGCCATCAAGCAGGCATCCAGGGTTGATGCGATTTCTAAATTATTGGTCATAAAGCGGAATCTGACCGTTTCCGGCCGGTCCCCGCTGAACCAAACCCCATCCGCTTGCGTTTATTGACCGCTTTCACGGAGTGGCATGCATGAGTAAACCTTTGGTTCAATTGCTTGCCGTTTCCGGCAAGCGCAAATGGCTTGCGCTGATGGCAGGCGTGATAATAATCCATCCCATTCCCACCTTCGCCGACGATGCTCCCGCGGTTCCCGTAACCGCCATAAAAGCCAGCGTCGAAACCATTGACCGCGTCATCAACGGCATCGGAACCGTCGCTCCCCTGCAGTCGGTGAACGTGCGCCCCCGCATAGACGGCGAGATCCTGGACATTGCCTTTACGGAAGGTCAGTTGGTGGAAAAGGGAACCGTGCTCGCCAGGCTCGATGACCGTGAGCTTGTATCGGCACTGACATCCGCGAAGGCGAAGAAGGCGCAGGACGAAGCCCAGCTCAACAGTGCCAGAACGGATGCTCAGCGTTACGCAGCACTCGCCGAAAAAGGCGTCGCCTCCGCCTCCACGCTCGAACAGAAAAATGCGTCCAGCGAACAATATGCAGCGGCTGTCCAGTACGATGATGCGCAGATCAAGAACGCAGAAACACAACTCAGTTTCGCCACCGTCACGGCCCCCATCTCTGGGCGCACCGGCTTCAAGCAGGCAGATGTAGGAAGCATCATTAGCGCCAGTTCCACCGATGGCCTTGTCACCATCACCCAGATGGACCCCATCGCCGTATCCTTCGTCGCGCCGGGTGATCGTTTCGGCGAAATTCGTGATGCTCTGAAACTGGGGATCGCACAGGTGCGTCTGGTAAGCACGGACGGTAGCCGCGTTCTGGCAACAGGTCATCTGACCACGATGGACAATGCCGTGGACGCATCGACCGGCTCGATCCACCTTCGTGCGACCTTCGACAACAAGGATGGCGTGCTTTGGCCCGGTCTGCCGGTTGCCACGGTTCTGACCGTGGAGAAGAAGCAGGGCGTGGTCGTCCCCGACAAGGCACTGGCACGCGGGCGCGACGGTCTTTACGCCTATGTCGTCGGTTCGGACGGAAAGGTCGAGAAAAAGACCGTCAGCACGGCTTATGTTACAGACGCCCGCGCGTTGGTCACAGAGGGTATACAGGACGGCGATCAGGTCGTCATGGACGGTCAGTCCCGCATTGGCGATGGTGACCACGTCACCGTCACACCATGGACGGGATCGCCCACCGGCGAACTTGCGGAACAGGCCAAACCATGAGCGGCGCCCCAGACGCAACTGAGCCCAAAGCCAAGTCGGGCTTTTTCGATTTCTTTATCATGCATCCGGTAGCGACCGGCTTGATCATGGCCGGGATTTTTCTGCTCGGCGCGGTCTGTTACCCCTTCATGCCGGTTTCGGCTCTGCCGCAGATCGATTTTCCGACGGTACAGATTGCCGCCAATCTTCCCGGCGCATCGCCGGATACGATGGCGTCCAGCGTCGCCCAGCCGATTGAAGAAGCTTTATCGCGGGTCAGCGGCATCACTGAAATGACCTCGAACAGTTCCCTCGGCACCACCTCCATCACGGTCCAGTTCGGACTCGATCAGGACATTCAGACAGCGGCCAGCGATGTGCAGACCGCAATCAGCGAGGCGGCGGGGCAGCTTCCAAAAGACATGACATCCCTGCCAACGGTCCGCAAGGTCAACCCCGCCGATGCGCCCGTCATGCAGCTTTCCGCCAGTTCCGACACGCTGACCCTGCCGGAACTGGACGAATATATCGAACGCAACGTCGCCTCCAAGATCGGGCAGGTCTCCGGTGTGGCATTCGTCAATATCGGCGGAAAGCAAAAGCCAGCCATCCGCATCGCGGTCGACCCCGGTCGTCTGGCACAGGCCGATGTGACCATGGAGGATGTCCGTACAGCCATCGGCAACCTCAGCCTGAGCGCGCCAAAGGGTAACATAGACGACCCAACCCGCACGTTCCCCATCTACACCAACGACCAGATCAGCAGCAGTGCCGAATGGAACGACGCTGTCATCGCCTATCGCAATGGTGGCCCGGTCCGCATCCGCGACATCGGGCAAGCCGTCAACGGTGCCGAGGACAACAAGATGGCGCATTGGACCAATGGAGAGCGCGGAATCGCCCTGGACGTATTCCGCCAGCCCGGCGCCAATGTGATCGCCGTCGTCGATGCGGTGAAAGAACAGCTTCCGGCCTTGCAGGCGTCACTGCCCAAATCGGTCAAGCTGGAACTGGTAACCGACAGAACGACGACGATCCGTGCATCGGTGGAAGACGTTCAATTTACCCTGATGCTGACGATCGGCCTCGTCGTGGTCGTCATCTTTCTTTTCCTTCGCAATCTTCGCGCCACCATCATCCCCGTTCTCACCCTGCCTATCGCGCTGGTTGGCGCCCTTGCGCCGATGTGGGTGCTCGGCTTCAGTCTCGACAATCTCTCCTTGATGGCATTGGTCGTCGCTGTGGGTTTCGTGGTGGATGATGCGATCGTCATGCTGGAAAACATAACACGTCATATCGAAGACGGCATGGAACCGTTGCAAGCGGCGCGCAAGGGTGCCGGTGAAATCGGCTTTACGATCATTTCGATCAGCCTTTCGCTGATCGCCGTTCTCATTCCCATTCTGCTGATGGGCGGCATCGTCGGGCGGCTGTTCCGCGAATTTGCGGTCACGTTGACGCTCGCCATCATCATTTCCGCCATAGTTTCGTTGACCTTGACGCCGATGCTCGCCTCACGCTTCATTAGGCCCGTCGAGGAGGGCAAACGAGGCAGGTTCTACACGGCGGGCGAAGCATTTTTCGAACGCCTGACCGCGCTCTACATTCGCAGCCTCAAACCCGTCATTCGTCACAGATACATCACGCTTGCCGTCTTCCTCGCCACCATCGGCTTGACCGGCTATCTCTTCGTCATCGCCCCGAAAGGTTTCTTTCCGGAACAGGATACAGGCTTCATTGCCGGGCTGTCCCAGGCATCGCCCGATATTTCCTTCACCGAAATGGCCAAATTGCAGGAACGTGTCAGTGCCATCATCATGAAGGATCCGGCAGTCTACAGCGTCTTCATGGATATTGGCGGTGGCAACGGCGGGAACGCGCTGAACCAGGGGCATGTCAACATTACCCTGAAGCCCCTGGAGGAGCGTGACGCCAGTGCCAAGCAGGTGATCGACAGGCTCAGTTCCGCTCTCAATGCGCAGCAGGGCATCAAACTGTTCATGCAGTCTGCTCAGGACATCAATATCGGAGCCCGCCCGGCAAAGACGCAATATCAGTTCACCCTCCAGGACGCCAATATCGACGAACTGGGAGACTGGGCCGGCAAAGTGACCAGTCGCCTTCAGGGTCTGTCGGAACTGCGCGATGTCGGCAGCGACCAACAAGCCGAAGCACCCAATCTTTCCATCAAGATCGACCGTGCCGCCGCTACCCTCTACGGTGTCCTGCCATCGACCATAGACGATACGCTCTACGATGCTTTCGGCCAGCGGCAGGTCGCCTCCTATTCCACACAGACCGATACATTCCGCGTCATTCTCGAAATCCTGCCGAACTTGCAGCGTGATATCGCAACGCTCGAACGATTGTCGGTGCGGGCCAGCAACGGAACGCTGGTGCCTCTTTCTGTAGTCGCGAAATGGTCGACCAATGGCGTTTCACCGGTATCGATCTCGCATCAGGGACAGTCACCGGCCGTGACAGTTTCGTTCAACCTGGCACCAAATGTGGCGTTGGGGCAGGCTACATCCGCCATTGAGAGCGCCGTCACACAGATGCAGCCTCCGGCATCCCTGCAGACGAATTTTTCGGGAAGCGCCAAAGCCTTCAAGGACTCCCTGGGCACCGTGCCGCTGCTCATCCTGGCGTCGCTGATCGTCGTCTACATTATTCTCGGCGTTCTCTATGAAAGCCTGATCCATCCGTTGACCATTCTGTCCACCCTGCCATCCGCCGGACTTGGTGCGCTCCTTGCGCTGCAGATCGCGGGCTTCGACTTCGGGCTGGTCGCGATGATCGGTGTCATCCTGCTGATCGGTATCGTCAAGAAAAACGGCATCATGCTGGTCGACTTTGCCATTCAGGCTGAAAGAGACGAGGGGCTGAGCAGTGAAGACGCGATCATGAAGGCCGCGCATATGCGATTTAGGCCGATCCTGATGACGACGATGGCCGCACTGCTGGGCGGTCTGCCGCTGGCCATCGGTCACGGGTCCGGCTCCGAACTGCGGCAGCCGCTTGGCTATGCCATCGTCGGTGGCTTGCTCGTCAGCCAGTTGCTGACCCTGTACACGACGCCGGTTATCTATCTGCTGCTCGACAGGCTCCGGAATCGCAACAGCCAGAGCACCACCGCCGGAACAGCGGAAGCCAACCCTGCCTGATATCATCCAAAACAAAAGCCGCCCGCGGTGATCGCGGGCGGCTTGTTTCGGCAGCACTTCAACCGTTTCAGAACTCTTCCCAGTCCGCCTTGACTGCCGCATTGCCGTTGAAGGCAGACGCGATCTTGCGGCCCAGCGCACGTGCAGGCGATGCCGCCGGACGTTCGCTGGCCGTGGCCGTCCGAACCGGCGCGGCGCTGTAGGCGCCCTGCCCGTCATGACCCARCTTGAACTGCCCCAGAAGATGGTTCAGCGAGGCTGCTTCCTTCGCAAGGCCGTGGCTGGCCGCCGTCTGCTCTTCCACCATGGCAGCGTTCTTCTGCGTGTCNGCGATCTTGCGGCCCAGCGCACGTGCAGGCGATGCCGCCGGACGTTCGCTGGCCGTGGCCGTCCGAACCGGCGCGGCGCTGTAGGCGCCCTGCCCGTCATGACCCAGCTTGAACTGCCCCAGAAGATGGTTCAGCGAGGCTGCTTCCTTCGCAAGGCCGTGGCTGGCTGCCGTCTGCTCTTCCACCATGGCAGCGTTCTTCTGCGTGTCCTGATCCATCTGGTTGACCGCCGTGTTGATCTGCTGCAGGCCGGAGGACTGCTCCTGCGCCGCATCCACGATCGCCACCACGTGACGGTTGATTTCCTGCACTTCGGTAACGATGGGGGTGGCTTCAANCACCATGGCAGCGTTCTTCTGCGTGTCCTGATCCATCTGGTTGACCGCCGTGTTGATCTGCTGCAGGCCGGAGGACTGCTCCTGCGCCGCATCCACGATCGCCACCACGTGACGGTTGATTTCCTGCACTTCGGTAACGATGGTCTCCAGAGCACGACCGGTCTCGCCGACAAGCTGCACGCCCTCCTGAACCTGCGCATTCGATGTGGTGATCAGTGCCTTGATGTCCTTGGCAGCGCTGGCAGACCGCTGCGCCAGTTCACGCACTTCCTGCGCGACGACTGCAAAGCCCTTGCCTGCCTCACCGGCACGCGCCGCTTCCACACCGGCATTGAGCGCCAGAAGGTTGGTCTGGAAGGCGATCTCGTCGATGACGCTGATGATGTTGGAGATTTCAGACGACGACTTTTCGATCTGCTCCATGGCAACCACGGCCTTGCGCACGACATTGCCGGATTGTTCGGCACCGGTGCGGGCTCTGGCCACGAGGTGACCTGCCTCCTGCGCACGCTTGGTTGAGTCCTTCACGGTCGTGGTGATCTGCTCCAGCGCTGCTGCGGTTTCTTCCACCGATGCAGCCTGCTGTTCGGTGCGCNGCCTCCTGCGCACGCTTGGTTGAGTCCTTCACGGTCGTGGTGATCTGCTCCAGCGCTGCTGCGGTTTCTTCCACCGATGCAGCCTGCTGTTCGGTGCGCTTGGCCAGATCGTCGGCAGCCGAGCGGATTTCGTTGGCACCGGCATCGATGCCGCGAGCGTTTTGCGCCACCCGGCTCAGCGCCGACTGCAGCTTTTCGGCAGAGGCGTTGAAGTTGGAGCGCACTGCATCCAGATGCTGCACGAAAGGCTGGCTGATGCGATAGGAGACATCACCCTCGGCAAGCCGCGACAGGGCATCGGCCAGATTATCGACGGCGTAGCTCGTATCTGCGGCTTCCCTTGCCTTCTGTTCTTCGCGGGCGATCCGCTCCTTTTCCGACAGCGAACGATTGGCTTCGGCTTCCGTTTCCAACCGTGCACGCTCGATGGCGTTGTTGCGGAAAACGGCAACTGCCTGGGCCATCTGGCCGACCTCGTCGCGTCGCGTCATACCCTCGACTTCTGCCTCAGCTTCGCCACTGGCAAGAGAAACCATCCGTGTCCGCAGACGGTCGATCGGTCCGGTAATGCCACGGGCGGAAACAAGAAGGGCGACAACGATTGCCGCCATGAACAGCAGCCCCAGAACCATCAGGGATGTGAAGATGGTTGAATTCGTCTGTGCCGTCAGCGCATCGGATTTTTCCGAGACGATTGCGAGATTGCGTTCGCTGATCACACGGATATCGCTGCGCCACTGTTCGATCTGCGGGCCGACTTCGATGAGCTGCTTGCGTGCCGTGCGAAAATCGCCTGTCTTTGCACCCTGCCAGACCTTGTCGGTGGCATCCTTGATCGCATTGGTTCTTGTGATGAAGGCGTCGATGTCGCTGCTCAATTCCGGCAGCAATCTCTTTGCATTTTCAAGACGCCGGATCACGGTCTCGTAGTCGGTCTTGTAGCTCTGTTCGACGCGGGCCGTATCAGCCGATTGCTCACGCATCATCAGGCCAAGTGTCGCGTCGTAACCGATCGAAACAAGTGCCGTGTTGGCACGGAACAGTTCCGTCGAACCAATGGCATTCTTGTCGATGAAATTCGAATAGTCGTCATCGGCTTGCTTGTAATTCGTTGCGACGACGCCAACACCGACTAAACCTGTAATTGCAACCGGTATGATAAGCGAGAGTATCTTGGTGCGGATTTTCGCATTTTGCAGGAAAGACATTGTTCCTCGGAAAGCACTTCGAGCAAACCGGCAAAGCACACCCGTCACGCTCTTCTACGAGCGTGCGATTGCCATCGTGCTGCCAGGCCAGAGGGCACTTCGTCATGAAGCGACTGTGAAGCATCACTTATAAAAGCCGCTTTGTTTCAACGAAGTTAACAAAACGCAAGTTTCAAAAAATAACCCAATGTATTCAATATGGTTAGGTCAGAGGCCTCTAATTCAACCAAACGACATATGCTTACGTTACGTGAGTTCGACGCCGTTTTTCGGGGGCTCAAAAGTCGAAATTCAGAATGTTTTCAACGTCGAAAATGCGTTCGCCTTACTCTTCTCGAAACGCCCGGCTGATCTGATCCGACAAAGGTTTGACGAGGTAGGAAAGTGCCGTCCGGTCCTGTGTCTTGATCATGGCTTCGGCTGGCATGCCGGGAACGATCCGCAAATCCTTCAATTTTGTCAGCTCCGTGTCAGCAACTGCAAGACGCACGACATAATAGGATGCGCCGGTGCGTTCGTTCGATGCGAGATCGGCAGCAATCCGCGTTACATGGGCCTTGAGTTGCGGCGTCGTTCTCTGGCTGAAGGCCGACATGCGCAGCATGGCGTCGTGACCAAGCGCAATCTGGTCTATGTCCTTGGGTGCGATCTGCACTTCCAGTGCCAGGTCATCGCCTTCCGGCACGATGGACATGATCGCTTCTGCCGGGCTGATGACCCCGCCGACCGTATGAACTTCAAGTTGATGCACGATCCCCGACTGCGGAGCGATGATGTCGATACGCTTGAGACTGTCCTCTGCGGAAATCCGCCGCTCGACATACTCGCCCATTTGGGCCTGAACCTCGCTCAGTTCGCGTCCGACTTCAGATTTCAGATCCTGATCTATCTGGAGAATCTGCAGCCGCGTCTCGGAAATACGGCCTGCCACCTGTGCCTGATAGGCGATCTTTTCACCACGTTCGCCGCCAAACGTCGCCACCTGGGTTCGCAATCCGTTCAAACGCTGATCGGAAACGATGCCCTGTTGCTTGAGGCCACTCAGGGACGCAATTTCCGTACTGAGGACATCTATGCCCTGCGCGTATGCACTCTCCTGCGCCTTCAACCCCTCGATCTCATGTTCGAACTGCGCGATGCGCTCCAACAATTGCGCTTTCTTGCCTTCGCGGGATTGCCGGCGAAATTCGAAGAGCCTGGCTTCGCTGTGGATCGCGGCGGCAACATCCGGCTCGCCGCCGCGTGTCGCAATGTCATCGGGAAAGGGAATGCTTGGGAGGTCGTCACGTTCGGCCTGCAAACGCGCCAGCCGCGCCGCCAGTTCATCCAGACGTTTCGTCACGATGGCCAGGTTGGCGCGGGTCTGGGTCGCATCCAGCCGCATGACAACGTCACCCGCTTTGACGACATCGCCCTCCTTGACCAATATGTCTCCGACCACACCACCCGTAGGATGCTGCACCGTCTTAACATAGGAATCGACGACGAAATGGCCGGGTGCGACGACCGCGCCTGACAGCGAGATCGCAGCCGCCCAGGCACCCGCACCGCCCACGAGGACCACACCCACAACAATCCCCGCCAGAAGATGACGGCGGATCGAGCGGGAGACGTCGAAAGGGCTAGTTTTTTGCATCATCCCACTCTCTGGCTTTGAGGGATCGCGCCGCGTCGCCTGCCTCTAAACCTCTGTTCGCCGCCGCGCGGAGGGGCTCGACACCATGGGCCGTTACCGGATACCCCCTGGCTGTCGATGCGAGCGGGGCCGCCCCCTTCAGCACTTTGGAGAGAACCTCGTCGCGAGGGCCGAAGGCTTTTTGCTGCCCGTTTTCCATGACCAGCACCATGTCGACGACAGCCATTGCGCTGGGCCGATGCGCAATCACCACGGCAATGCCACCGCGGGCGCGAACGGCGGCGATGGCGTTGACCACGCCCGCCTCCCCTTCGGCATCCAGATTGGCGTTGGGTTCATCCAGCACGATCAGGAATGGTGACCGGTAAAGCGCGCGCGCAAGCCCTATCCGCTGCCGCTGACCGGCAGACAGCGACGAGCCAGCCTCTCCGATAGGTGTCTCGTAACCCTTGTCGAAGCGCAGGATGAGATCATGTACGCCCGCGGCCTTGGCGGCATCGACAATGGCCTTGGCGTGTGCATCCTCTTCGAAACGGGCAATGTTGTCGGCGATGGTGCCATCAAAAAGTTCAACGCCTTGCGGCAGATAGCCGATATGGCGACCCAGCATGTCCCGATCCCACTGATCAAGGCTTGCGCCGTCTATGCGGACCTTGCCGGAGGCGGGCGCCCAGGCATTGACAAGCGCACGGGCCAGCGTCGATTTGCCTGAGCCGGACGCCCCGATGATGCCAAGCGCGCTTCCAGCCTGCACCACCAAGCTGATACCCGCGACAGTCACGCGCTTTTCGCCTGGCGGCACGATGGCGAGCGCTTCGACACGAAGGTCTCTGACCGGCGGTGGCAGCGCCATCAAAGGCGGGTCTTGGGGCACGCTTGCCAACAGGTCCTGCAAACGCGACCAGCTTTGTCGCGCCATAAGAAGCGGTTTCCAGTTGGCGATCGCCAGATCGACGGGAGCAAGCGCACGCCCCATCATGATGGAACTGGCGATCATGATGCCTCCGGTCGCTTCCTGTTGAATGACCAGATAGGCGCCAACACCGAGGATCGCCGATTGCAGCATGATACGCAGCGTTCTGGACATTCCGCCAAGTCCGTTGGCGATATCGCCCGCCCTGCGGCTGGTCGAAAGATAATCCCTGTTGGACACGGCCCAGCGCGAGGCGATCCGCCGGTCCATGCCCATAGCCCTTATGACCTCGGCATTACGTCTTGCCGATTCGAGTAGGGCATTGCGGCGCATATTATGCGCCATCGTCTCACGCACCGGATGGCGGGAAAGGCCGTTGGTTATCAGCGCCAGTCCAACGAGGATGAGCGCGCCAACCAGCGCCGTCGTCCCTATCCACACGTGGAACAGAAAGCAGATGCAAAGATAGAGCGGCATCCAGGGCAGATCGAAAAGCGCATTCGGGCCCTGCCCGGACAGGAAGCCTCGGACATTGTCCAGATCCCGCAAAGGCTGTAATCCGTCGCCCGGCATGCGCGTCAAAAGCGGTAGCCTGACCACAGCATCATGCACACGACCGGACAGATAATTGTCGAATTGCTCACCGATCCGCAGCAGAACGCGGGCGCGAATGATTTCCAGCGCGGACTGCACCGTCAGCATCGCCGCCGCCAGAATGGCAAGCCCTACCAGCGTAGGAATGCTTCCGCTGGCGAGGACCCTATCATAGACCTGCAACATGAAAAGCGGCGAGGTGAGCGCCAGAAGATTGACGACACCGCTGATGACGGCTGTGGCAGCGATAACCCATTTGATAGCAGGAGCAACCGCAACAGCCTCACGCTGCGACGGTGCCTGCTTCGAAAATTCGACCAAGCTTAAATTCCGTGGGCTCAAGCAATATATTTTACGATTGCGGCCATCCAGATCGTCCGCAATCATTCGCGACCATGGTCATCCCGGGCCCAACCGGGAAAGAGGATCGCGATAGCGCTGCTCAAAAGCCAGTCAACAGGCCGATTTGAGCTCGCCAGCGCATGATCAGGGTAGTCGTGCGCGGACGTCGCTGTAAACCCTCATACCGTGTCAGTAGAAATTGAGGTAGACAAGAAA
This sequence comes from Rhizobium sp. Leaf262, assembly GCF_001422245.1. GTDB lineage: Bacteria > Pseudomonadota > Alphaproteobacteria > Rhizobiales > Rhizobiaceae > Agrobacterium. Next base: position 507,589 of record NZ_LMMM01000001.1, on the reverse strand, counting down.
ACTTGCATTGCTGCGATGAGTCGCTAACATGCCAGACAGGTAACAGGCAGGTGAGGCAAATATGGACGCTGTGCGCACGATTGAGCGGGGAACATCTCTCGCAGCCAAGATCAGTACCGCGTTGCGGCGTGATCTTGTCGGCGGCGTCTTTCGTCCGGGCGACAGATTGCCGAGTGAAAGCGCACTCACCCGCGAATATTCCGTCAGCCGGACAGTCGTGCGGGAAGCCATAGCGATCCTGCGTGCCGATGGTCTGGTCGAGGCACGCAAAGGTGCGGGCGTCTTTGCACTTCCGGTGCGTCAGGAGAAGGACGAACCGTTCAAGGATTTGACCACGGAGCGGATTTCGTCCGTCATCGAACTTCTGGAACTGCGCACGGTCTTCGAAGTCGAATCCGCCGGGCTTGCGGCCTCTCGCCGTTCCGCCACCCAGATAGAAGCCATTCTCGACGCGCACAACAGGATCGGCGAATGTCTGGCACAGGGGAGTCCGACGCGCGACAGCGACTTCGACCTTCATTTCAAGATCGCCGAAGCCACGCAAAACCGGCGCTTCCCGGAGTTTCTTCGCCTCATTCGGTCTGGCATCATTCCGCGCGGCGAGTTGCAGGGTGCCGAACCCGGCTCCCGACCAAAAGATTACAATCTCCATCTTCAGGAAGAGCATGCCCGCATCGTCGATGCGATTATAGAAGGTGACGCGGAAGGGGCTCGCGAACAGATGCGTATCCACCTGCGCGGCAGCCTGGAGCGTTACAAGGTTCTTTTGCGGTCTAAAACCGCGCATGCCGAAGACAAGGGCTGAACAGACCGCTGACCACGCATAGTCGCTTGGCACTGATTCCTGGCGCGATCCAATATTGCCGTGAGATCACTCTTTGTCATGCCGCCCGCTAAGCGCCTGCGCGCCCATCTCTCACAGCCCTCAACGGCGATTTACATCCAAGACCTTCGCTTGACAGATAAGATGACATGTGACAGGTTTCATGAAACTTGTCAGACATGAAGCAATCAACTTCGAAGGACTGACAGAGGGAGGAACTATGACCATTCGGAGCCCGCGCCTTTCCGGCGCGGTCGGGCAACTCGGCACCATCGCCATCACCCTGCTCGGCCTGCTTTTGCTCACCTTCTTTATCGGACGACTGATGCCTGCGGACCCTGTCCGCGCCATCGTCGGTGAAGATGCGACCCGCGAAACCTATGAGCAGGTTTTCCGCTCTCTGGGTCTCGACAAGCCTATCTGGCAGCAGTTCTTCTATTATCTCGGTGACGTTTTCACCGGAAATTTCGGTACATCGATCAGAACCGGCCAACCTGTCATTCAGGATATTCTGCATGTCATGCCCGCAACGATCGAGCTGGCGACCTTCGCGATCATGATCGGCGCTGGTCTTGGCGTGCCGATGGGCGTCTTCGCGGCTGTCAACAAGGATCGCTGGCCTGACCACCTCGTGCGCGTCGTCAGTCTCTTCGGCCACTCCATGCCGATCTTCTGGACAGGCATGATCGCGCTGATCGTCTTTTACGCCAAGCTCGATCTTGTTGGCGGCAGCGGTCGCATGGATCAATTCTATATCGGCCTGGTGGATGAGAGGACCGGCTTTTTGCTCATCGACAGCCTGTTGGCAGGCGACATGGATGTCTTCTGGTCAGCCGTCAACCACCTCATTCTGCCCGCTTCGCTTCTCGGATACTCCTCCTCTGCCTATATCACCCGCATGACCCGCAGCTTCATGCTGGACCAGTTGGGACAGGAATATGTCACCACGGCGCGGGTGAAAGGCCTGTCCAGCAGGCAGACGATCTGGCGGCATGCCTTTGCCAACATTCGCGTCCAGCTGGTTACCATCGTCGCTCTTGCCTATGGTTCACTTCTGGAAGGGGCAGTGTTGATCGAGACGGTTTTTGCCTGGCCGGGATTTGGTCAGTATCTGACCAGCAACCTGATCATCGGTGACATGAACGCCGTCATGACCTGCGTGCTCATCGTCGGCGTCATCTTCATCGGGCTCAATCTCCTGTCCGACATTCTTTATCGCTTCTTCGATCCGAGGACACGCTGATGACCGCGCAAGCAGAAAAAATCAGGCTTCCAGCCTCCGTCAACGCGTTGAAGAACATCTTCCTCTTTCTTTTGCGCAGCCCCACCTCCACCTTCGGCCTGCTGGTTCTCGCCATTCTCATTCTGGCTGCGATCTTTGCGCCGCTAATCGCTACACATGATCCCTATGTCCAGGATTTGACGAATGTTCTGAAAGCGCCGGGCGACGGCCACTTGTTCGGCACAGACGAACTGGGCCGTGATATTTTCAGCCGCCTCATCTTCGGTGCCCGCATAACGCTCACCATCATCTTTCTGGTTTCCATCGTGGTTGGGCCCATCGGCCTCATCATCGGCACCGCGTCGGGTTATCTCGGTGGCAAGTTCGATACGGTCATGATGCGCATCACCGATATCTTCCTTTCGTTCCCCAGCCTCATCCTGTCGCTGGCCTTCGTTGCGGCTCTGGGCCCAAGCCTCAACAACGCCATCATCGCCATCGCACTGACCTCGTGGCCGCCCATTGCACGTCTTGCACGGGCCGAAGCCATGACCTTTCGCAATGCCGATTACATTGCTGCCGCCCGCCTTCAGGGAGCATCTCCCATCCGCATCATCATCAAATCCATCATGCCCATGTGCCTGCCCTCGGTTCTGATCCGCCTGACCCTGAACATGGCGACAGTCATTCTGACCGCTGCCGGCCTGGGGTTTCTAGGCCTTGGTGCACAACCTCCTCTGCCGGAGTGGGGCGCAATGATCGCAACAGGTCGCCGCTACATGCTGGACAATTGGTGGCTGGTAACATTCCCTGGTGTTTCGATCCTCTCCGTCAGCCTTGCCTTCAACCTTCTGGGTGACGGATTGCGCGATGCGCTCGATCCCAAGCAGATGAACCGGAGATAAGCCATGGAACGGACCATTCTGGACGTTGAAAATCTTCGTATTCGCTATGGCGGCTCCACCACGGAGGCTGTGCGCGGCGTGTCCTTTACCCTTGGCCGCGAGCGGCTCGGCATCGTCGGGGAAAGCGGATCGGGCAAATCCACCGTCGGGCGCGCTCTGTTGCGCCTGCTGCCAGGCGCCACTATCACCGCCGATGCGCTCCGCTTCGACAATGTCGATCTATTATCGCTGTCCGAAAAAGAAATGTTGAAGGTGCGCGGCAGACGCATGTCGATGATCCTTCAGGACCCGAAGTTCTCGCTCAACCCCATCAGGCGCGTGGGCGATCAGGTGGCGGAAACCTATCTGCGTCATTTCAAATGCTCGAAATCCGATGCCAAGGTAAAGGCATTGGCGATGCTGGAAGCGGTCAAAATCCGTGATCCCGAGCGTGTCTTTGCCCAATATCCGCATGAAATCTCGGGCGGCATGGGCCAGCGCGTGATGATCGCTATGATGCTTCTGGCAGATCCGGACCTTGTGATCGCCGATGAACCGACATCGGCTCTCGACGTCACGGTACGGCTGCAAGTGCTGAACATTCTCGACAGCCTGGTGCGAGATCGCGGTCTCGGCCTCATCATGATCAGTCACGATCTCAATCTGGTCCGCAATTTCTGTGACCGCGTCCTCATCATGTATGCCGGTCAGGTCGTTGAAACCCTGTCGGCACGCGATCTTGACGGCGCGCAGCACCCCTATACACGTGGTCTGCTGGCAGCGCAGCCCCGCATTGGAGGCAGTCGTGCGCCCCTTGCCGTGCTCGATCGCCGCCCGGAATGGCTGGAGGAAAAAGCCTGATGTCAGTTTCCGTCGAAATCCGTGATTTGTCGATCAGCTTCGGTGAAGGCCCTGCCGCCGTGAAAGTGCTGCCTTCGGTGTCCTTTTCCGTAGAGCCGGGCGAGTGCTTCGGTCTGGTGGGGGAGTCCGGCTCGGGCAAGTCCACCGTTTTGCGCTGCGTTTCCATGCTGACCGATTTCTGGAAGGGTGAAGTTCTGATCGATGGCAAATCGGTTCGCGATATGCCCCTCATCGATCGCTGCCGCACTCTGCAGATGGTGTTTCAGGACCCTTACGGCTCCCTCCACCCCCGTCAGTCGGTACGCACCGTTCTCAACGAACCTTTGACCATCCACAAGCTTGGCGACAAGGAAGAGCGGATGCGCAAAGCCATTACCGATGTCGGCCTGCCGGTCTCGTTTCTCGACCGCTTTCCGCACCAGCTTTCCGGCGGGCAACGCCAGCGCGTGGCGATTGCTCGCGCTCTCATACTCGAGCCGTCGCTGCTTCTTCTGGATGAGCCGACATCGGCGCTCGACGTCTCCGTGCAGGCAGAAATCCTCAACCTGCTCCAGCGACTGCGTGAAGAACGCGGCTTCACCTACATCATGGTGACCCACGACCTCGCGGTCGTCGACCACATGTGTGATCGCTTCGCGGTCATGCTACGAGGTGAAGTCACCGAAATCCTTCCGCGTCAGGCCATTGCCGGAAACGGCGCGACGCACCCCTATGCGCGCGAACTGATCGGCGCATCACTGGAATATGAAGGCGCAAACGCGTGAAAAACGTCCTGCGTCGCCTTTAGAGGGCTCCCTGTTTCGGAGCCGTCTGGCATCTAGTCGATGTCGGGATCGTATTCACGCGGTTCGTCATCCTTGGAAAACAGCACGCATGGACCGCGCGATCCGCGTGGATCGTAGGAGTAGCCTTTCAGCGCCAGCGCCTGCGTGATGTCGCGAATACCGGCCAGATGGTAGAGGTGATCGTGCAACTCGACGAAGATCCGTTCGACGCCATCCAGTCGGGCATTCTGCAACAGGTCGTGCTCGGCACCTTCGATATCCATGACGAGCGCGTTGATACTGTGACGCGCAATAAATTCATCGATGTTTTCGGACGGAATCTCGATCCGATGCTCGTAAGGCCCCTGGTTTTCATCCATGGACGACATCCATAGGTCCTTGCGGACATAGAAGGAATGCACGTGCGGCGCATGCGCCGTCAACAAACCTTGAGAGAAGACGACGTTATCAGGGCAATTGGCCTTGATGACCCGTTCCGCCAGCGCAGCCGTGCCGGGATTTGCCTCGAAGGCCCAGACGGAAACATCCTTTATGCTGGCAATGATGGACGTTATGATGCCGATGCCTGATCCGAGTTCAAGAACGCGGTCGCCCGGCTTGATGGCTTTGAGAATGCTGCGGGCTTCCTTGGCTTCATAGCTGCCGTCTTCCAATGCCTTCCAGATGACGGGCGAAACCTCGCTTCTTGCCAAATCGAGTTTCACGCCATGCACGTCAAGCCGTTCCATTGTCAAAAATCCTTTTGGGGCCACGCCCGAACATAGGTCAGATATCGATGTTTCAAATCACTCGGCGAAAAACATTGAGCTTTTCGGCAGGCGCTGGTCTGCCAATCAGATAACCTTGCATCTGGTCGCAGCCAAGGCGCGTCATGCACTCGAATTGCTCTTCCGTTTCGATACCCTCGGCAATCGTCGTCATGCGTAGGCTTTTCGCCATGCCGACGACAAATTCCACGATTGCCAGCGCATCGCTATCGGTCGCGACATCGCGCAAGAACGACTGATCGATCTTGATCTTGTCAAAGGGCACGCCACGCAGATTTCCAAGCGAGGAATATCCGGTTCCGAAATCATCCATGGCAATCTTGATGCCGACATCCTTCAGCTTTTCGAGTGTCTCGATGGTCTGTTCGCTCTTGTTGAGCAGAACGGATTCGGTGATTTCCAGCTCCAGACGGCTGGGGTCGAGGCCGGTCTTTTCCAGCGCGTCGACCACGCTGTTGATGAGGCCGGTGCTGTGAAACTGAACCGGCGACAGGTTGATCGCGACCTTCAGATTGCCTTTCCAGGATTTGGCTTCCTGACAGGCCGCATCCATGGCCCATTTGCCCAGCGAATGGATCAGGCCGGTTCGCTCCGCAACGGGAATAAACTCGGAGGGAGGGACCTTTCCACGCACCGGGTGGGTCCATCTCAACAAAGCTTCAAAGCCGCAGATTTCCCGGCTCTTCGTGAGCATCTGCGGCTGGTAATAGACCTCCATCTCATTGTTCTGGACGGCCATTTGCAAATCCGCCTCGAAGGAGCGCTTCTCGGTGAGTTGCTGCTGCATATGTACCTTGAAGACGCTGACGCGTCCGGGGCCGAGCCGTTTCGACTCGTAAAGCGCCAGGTCGGCACGCTTGAACAGTTCGTCGGCATTCGTCACGTCGCTGGAAACCGCAATGCCGACACAGGTTCCGATCTTGATTTCGAGGTCGCCGAGATTATAGGGCTGGCTGATCTGCGAAATCAGCGTGTCGGCAAAGGTAAGCGCTTCGCCTTCGCCAAGGCCACTGGTGATGACCGCAAACTCGTCTCCGCCCAACCGGCAAACCATGTCGTCATCTTTTAACAGTGACGACAGACGGGTGCCGACGGCCTGCAACAATGCATCGCCGACATCGTGCCCCAGCGTATCGTTAATCTCTTTGAAACCGTCGAGATCGAGCAGATGAATGACCGCAGACTGGCCATCTGGCGATGCAAGCCGTTCGTTCAACTCCCTGCGGAAAAGCGAACGATTGGGCAGTTCGGTCAGCGCATCATGATAGGCGTCATGCTCGAGGCGGGCATTGTTTTCCTTCAACTCCAGTGTGGCAGCCCGCAGATCATCGGTCAGGCCACGCATGTCCTTGTGGGCGCGGTCGAGCAGATTGTTGTGGCGGTTGAGCAGCAGAATGAGCGCGACACCGCACACGATCAACCCGCCCGCCAGGCCGGTGAAAATCATGTGGAGTTCGCGTACTTCGGAATGAGCGTTGTCCACGACGCCCACATCGTAGGCAACGGAGGAGGAGGCGAGCGTCGTCAAAGGCCCGTCGAGGCTGCGCATCGTCTCGAGTATCGGGGTGACCGCCTGCGGCTGCAACGTCTCGATCTTCCCATCGAGATCGGTGAGAATTGCGCTCAGCGTGCTGACAAGTTCTTTCCATTCGGGCCGCTCGGCAATGAAAGCGCCGAGATTGCCCTGTTTGAGAAGCTCCAGTCTGCCGAGCATCAAGTCCATGCGCAGGCGTAGATCGTCACGCGTTACCCGTTCAGGGTCGAGGACGAAACCATAGAGATTGTTCTGAAGTCTCAGATATTCCGAGACGGTCTGACTGACCGCCCAGGAATCATTGTATCTTGCAAATTTCTGTAGCGCGGTTTGCCGTTGCGCGATGACATAGGCGATGTAGCCTGTCGCCAACACGAAGCAGCAAATGATGACCGCCAATACTTTGCGCAATCGGCACCTTTATTCGACAATAAGCTTTGCCACCTGCCAAGCGGAGCGGGTGTAATATGTCTGCGTTTGAAGTTCCGCAGCTGTATCATAGGGATATATCACGAAGAGTGGACCTTTTTCGCGCACCTCCATGTAATTTCCATCCCGTTTCATTGCCAATATAACATTGAATTTTTCAATATCAGACATGGGAAGCGTACTGACGTAATCGTTCAGCGCCACCGCCGTAACCACCGTACCCTTTGCACCTACATATTCCATCAGTTTCTTGAGGGGAACACCCTCGAATCGGGTCAACCCGTCATACCACGGCGAATGCGTCTCCACTGTCACGAGACCGACAGCTTCCAACATATCGCGGTCGAATGTTGCCGTCCCTTTACCGTTGGTATTGGCAATATTGCCCGAAATCGTCAAAATGGGTTTACCTACTGGCTGTGGCAAGCCACCAGCATGAGCACAGGAAAGCCATGTAAGCGCTGCAATGGCGCTGAGAATGAACCGCACGAAACGCATCATCTTGTCCCTCGATACAACTTGTCCGGCTACCGTAAGCCAAACCAGAGGCCTGCTAAAACCTTATATCAGCATTTTGTGTAATATGCGTACTGAGATTTTTAGTAGGTGGTGCAGGGCTGGAACCGGACACACGATCGAGCAAACAGCCATGACTTTGGTCAAGCCAAAGCACAGTAACGGTTATCCAAAGTTTTGGATTGTGGTTAGCGAAATCGTCAATAAATTTGAAAATGGTTGAGGAAAATTAAAGACATAAACACCGGGCGTGGCAGACGCCACGTCCGGTGCTATCTACGGTTAAATCGAAAGGGTCAAACTGCATCGCTGTTTCCAGCAACGATACAAGTCGCGAATCACCTTTGCGTCAGACCAGATCGAAGCGGTCTGCGTTCATGACCTTGTTCCAGGCCGCCACGAAATCCTTCACGAACTTCTGCTTGGCGTCGGAAGAAGCATAGACTTCCGCCAGCGCACGAAGCTGGGAGTGCGAACCGAAAATCAGGTCGACGCGCGTACCCGTCCACTTCGGTTCCCGCGATTTGCGGCTGCGGGCTTCGTAAACACCGTTCTTGCCCGCTACCGGCGACCATTCCAGATCCATGTCCAGCAGATTGACGAAGAAGTCGTTGGTCAGAACTTCCGGGCGACCCGTAAAGACGCCGTGCTCGGGCTCGCCGACATTCAACACCCGAAGCCCACCGACGAGAACGGTCATCTGCGGACCGGTCAACGTCAGAAGCTGGGCGCGGTCGACAAGGGCTTCTTCCGGCTTCATGAATTGATGACGGGCCTTGTTGACGTAGTTGCGGAAGCCGTCGGCGCGTGGCTCCAGTGCAGCAAAGGACTCAGCATCTGTCTGCTCCTGCGAGGCATCCGTACGGCCAGGCGTAAATGGCACGGTAATATCGGTCCCGCCTGCCTTTGCCGCCTTCTCCACACCGGCTGCACCGGCCAGAACGATCAGATCGGCGAGCGAAATCTTCTTGCCGCCGCTTTGGGCGGCATTGAAGTCGCGCTGAACGCCCTCAAGCACACCGAGAACCTTGGCAAGTTGCTGTGGCTGGTTGGCTTCCCAGTTCTTCTGCGGCTCCAGACGGATACGCGCGCCATTGGCTCCGCCACGCTTGTCCGAACCGCGGAAGGACGATGCAGACGCCCAGGCGGTGGACACAAGTTCCTGCACGCTGAGACCCGTTGCAAGCACCTTTGCCTTGAGATTTGCAATATCGGCATCATCGACAAGCGGATGATCGACCTCAGGTACGACATCCTGCCAGATCAGGTCTTCGGCTGGAACGTCCGGTCCGAGATACCGAGCCTTAGGACCCATGTCGCGGTGAGTCAGCTTGAACCAGGCGCGGGCGAACGCATCGGCGAACTGATCTGGATTTTCCAGGAAGCGACGTGAAATCTTCTCGTAGGCAGGGTCGAAACGCAGCGCCAGATCCGATGTCAGCATGGTTGGACGATGCTTCCTCGTGGTGTCGTAAGCATCTGGAATGGAAGGCTCGGCATTCTTGGCGACCCATTGCTTCGCACCCGCTGGGCTTGTGGTCAGTTCCCATTCGAAGGCAAAGAGATTTTCGAAGAAGAAGTTGCTCCACTGCGTCGGTGTCTGTGTCCAGGTCACTTCCGGCCCGCCGGTGATGGCGTCCTTGCCGACGCCGGTGCCGAACGAGCTTTTCCAGCCAAGACCCTGCGCTTCAAGTTCGCCGCCCTCGGGCTCAGCCCCGATCAGCGACGGGTCGCCTGCACCATGGGTCTTACCAAAGGTATGTCCGCCAGCAATCAGTGCAACGGTTTCCTCATCGTCCATGGCCATGCGGGCGAAGGTGGCGCGAATATCGCGGGCGGACGCCAACGGGTCGGGATTGCCGTTCGGGCCTTCCGGGTTCACGTAGATCAGGCCCATCTGCACGGCACCCAGCGGTTCGGCCAGCTCACGCTCGCCGCTGTAGCGCTCATCGCCCAGCCATGTGCCTTCCGGTCCCCAGAACAGTTCTTCCGGCTCCCACACATCGGCACGACCGCCAGCAAAACCGAAGGTCTTGAAGCCCATGGATTCCAGAGCGACGTTACCGGTCAAGATCATCAGGTCGGCCCAGGAAATGCTGTTGCCGTATTTCTGCTTGATCGGCCACAGCAGGCGGCGCGCCTTGTCGAGGTTGGCGTTGTCAGGCCAGCTGTTGAGCGGTGCGAAACGCTGCTGACCGGCGCCTGCGCCGCCACGACCATCGGTGATACGGTAGGTGCCTGCACTGTGCCAGGCCATACGGATGAAGAGACCGCCATAGTGACCGAAATCCGCTGGCCACCAGTCCTGCGAATCGGTCATCAGCGCATGCAGATCGGCCTTCACGGCATTCAGATCGAGCGCCTTGAACGCTTCGGCATAGTCGAAATCTTTGCCCAACGGGTCCGAGAGGGACGATCCATTGTGCAAGATCTGGATATTGAGCTGATTTGGCCACCAATCCCGATTTGAGCGTGCGGCCTTTGGTGTCTGGCCGTGGGCGACGGGACATTGACCCGCACTGTCGGTTTTCTGGTCCATAATGGTCTCCATGTCTCTTTTTGAGTGGGCTTTTCAAAAGGCTCGTGCTGTTAAAATTACATGATTTCAGTCGACCTTGATCGCGCGTCGACGCGACCCGAGGAAAATGTAACCTCGCCTCAAGACCTTTTAACGACTAGGTTCCATAAATTTAAGTTGGATTTACTGATCGACGATATAAGCTACTCTTATGAAGAACCTGACATTGAAACAACTTCGGTATTTCGAGGCGCTTGTCCGCCATCGCCGTTTCGGCGTCGCTGCCGATGCCTGCGCAATCTCGCAGCCAGCGCTGTCCATGCAGATCAAGGAGCTGGAGGCGGATGTAGGCCATGAACTGTTCGAACGCAGCGCGAAGGACATCATGCTCACCGCATTCGGCGAAACATTTGCTGCACGGGCACGCGAAATATTGAGGGCCGTGGACGAGCTCGCCGAACTGGCACGCGCCTCGAAAAACACATTCCTGTCGCGTCTGCGGATCGGCGTCATTCCTACGGTGGCACCCTATCTCCTTCCAACCATCATCAACGACCTCAACAGGAACTTCGACGGAATCGAAATTCAGGTGCGCGAAACCCAGACTGCGCGCCTGATCGAGGAACTCAAACAGGGCGATCTCGACCTTGCCATCGTTGCCCTGCCGATTTCCGAACCTGCATTGACCGAGCTGAAGCTCTTCGATGAAGAATTCGTGCTTGTGAGAGGTCGTGAGGACGAAGGCAAACCCGTGCCGGAGCGAACCGCGCTACCCAAGATGCGCCTGCTGCTTCTGGAAGAGGGGCATTGCTTCCGCGATCAGGCGCTGTCCTTCTGCCATGTCGGCTCCTCGCAACCACGCGAAGTCATGGAAGGCAGTTCGCTTTCAACGCTTGTCCAGATGGTCAGCGCAGGCATCGGCATCACGCTCATCCCGGAAATGGCGGTGCCGATGGAAACGCGCTCGGCACATGTGTCCGTCTCTCATTTCGAGGCGCCGGCACCGGTGCGCAGCATCGGCATGATATGGCGAAACTCGACCCCGCTCAGCAGGCATCTGGATGAAATAGCCGGGGTCATCAGAGGGTCGACGGATCGCATGCGCGAAAGAGCGAGCCGTTTGCAACCGCGGTGAAATCCATCAATACATTGATTTTAATACACAATATATCGTGAACGTTTTACACTTGCTTAAAAACACGAACGTTCGTATTTAAAACTCACTTTAGGACTTTAGCATAATGGCAAGAACACGTAAAATCAGTGCAGACGATATTCTGGACGCCGCCGAACGGGTTGTTCTGCGGGCCGGCGCGACCGGTTTTTCCATTGATGCCGTCGCGCAGGAGGCGGGTGTCAGCAAATCCCGCGTCGTTTACGATCACAAGTCTAAGTCTGCCCTTCTCGAAGCTCTGATCGAACGCCGTCTGGCCGCCGAAGAAGAGCGAGTGCAGACCGCGGTCACAGATAGCAGCCATCTGGCCCACCCCGAACTGTTCGGCCGCATTGCGGTGGCTGAAAAAGTGCCCGACGATACCGACAAGGCCGTGTGCCTTGCCATCAGCGCGGCCATGTCCAGTGAAGACAGAATTCACGACCGAATGAGCGACTGGACCCGCAAGGATCTGACCGCCATGAACAAGGGTAAGAGGCCAAAGGCAGCAATGCTGGCCTATCTGGCGCTCACGGGCTTCTGCTGCACGGAATATTTCAATTTCCATCAATGGGAGCCAGAGGACAGGCTGGCGATCCTTGATGGTATTCGCGCTATCTACACCAATTTTCCCGACGAAACATGATGATTGCCTGCGGGCGATATGACGAGGACCATGAAATGCACAGCAGACATTCTCTGCCGCGATTGCTGACCCTGATGACTGCCGCATTCCTGCTGGCGGCACCGGCTGCCGTTCACGCTCAGGAAGGCGGGCAGATGCCGCCACCGGCTGTCGGTGTGCTGGAGTTGACCGCCAAATCGGTGCCGGTCGTCAATGAACTTCCCGGACGTATTGCGGCCACACGCGTTGCCGAAGTGCGCGCACGGGTATCGGGCATCCTGCTGGAACGCGTATTCGAACAGGGAACGCTGGTCCAGAAGGATGACGTTCTCTACCGCATCGACCCGCGTCTTTTCAAAGTTCGCGTCGAAAGTGCCGAAGCTGCTTTGCAACGGGCACAAGCCACCCAGAGCAATGCCCGTCAGCAGCTGGAACGTCAGAAAAACCTGCGGGAACGCAACGTGTCCACTGGCATCGATTACGACACGGCAGCCGTCAATCTCGCCCAGGCCGATGCCGATGTGGCGCTTCAGCAGGCTGCGCTGGATGAGGCCCGCATCAACCTGGAATATACAGAGGTTCGCGCGCCCATCACCGGCATCATCGGCGGTGCTTTGGTAACCGAAGGTGCCCTCGTCACCGCCGACGGCACGCAGAACCTTGCCCTGATCCAGCAGATCGATCCAAGCTATGCCGACTTCACCCAGTCTGCCCAGGACATGATGGCACTGCGCCGCGCCGTCGCCGAAGGAAAACTGGCAAGCCCAGCTCCCGATCAGGCCAGCGTCCGGCTGGTCTTCGATGACGGTTCGGTCTACCCGGATGCCGGTCGGCTTCTTTTTGCCAGCGCCAGTGTCGATGCCACAACCGGTCAGGTCACGCTCCGGGCAGAGTTTCCCAATGCCCGCCGCGATCTGCTGCCTGGTATGTATGTCCGTGTAAGGATCGAGCAAGCCGTCCGTGAAAACGCCGTGACCGTGCCGCAGCGCTCCATTATCCGTAACGCCGAAGGAAAAGCGTTGGTCTACGTGGTCAAGGACGACACAGCTGAAGCACGTCCTGTCACACTCGGGCAGGCGCTCGAGACCGAGTGGGTGGTCGAAAGCGGCCTTTCCGCCGGTGAAAAAATCGTCGTCGATGGTGCCCAGAAGGTTCAGCCGGGCGGCAAGATCAAGCCGGAACCGTGGCAGCCTGAAAAGGCCGCCGACACAGCCGCGCAAGCACCGAAGCAGTAAGGTACATCCATGGCACAGCTCTTCATTAGACGGCCTATTCTGGCCTGGGTTTTCGCGCTGTTCATTTCGATAGCCGGTGTCATCGCCCTGCCTTTTCTGCCGATTGCGCAATATCCCAAGGTCGCTCCGCCGCAGTTGACGATCTCCACCACCTATCCCGGTGCCTCGCCGCAGGATATCTACCAAGGCGTCACACGTCTCATCGAAGACGAGTTGAACGGTGTCGAAGGACTGATGTATTTCGAGTCCACCTCCGACACGTCGGGACAGGTCTCGATTAATGCTACGTTTGAGGCGGGCACCAACATCAATCAGGCATCCGTGGATGTGCAGAACGCCATTCGCCGCGTCGAAGCCCGTCTTCCCTCTGCCGTTGCCGCCCAGGGCGTGACAGTGGAGGAGGCCGCCTCCGGCTTCCTGATGTTCATCACGCTGACCTCCACTGACGGCAGCATGGACGAAGTCGCGCTTGGCGACTATCTGAACCGCAACGTTCTGGGCGAGCTTCGCCGTATCGAGGGCGTGGGACGAGCACAGCTTTTCTCGTCCCAGCGCGCCATGCGCGTATGGATCGACGCCGACAAGTTGGTCGGCCTCAACCTCACGGCAGGCGATATCAACAGCGCCATCACCGCCCAGAATGCACAGGTTGCTGCGGGCCAGATCGGTGCTGCGCCCAATCCCGTCAGTCAGGATTTGACGGCCACCGTGCTCGTCAAGGGTCAGCTGACCGACCCTGCGGAATTCGGCAATATCGTGCTGCGCGCCAACCCAGATGGTAGCAGTGTGCGCTTGAAAGACGTCGCCCGCATTGAACTTGGCGCCGAAACCTACAACTTCTCCAGCCGCCTGAACGGTCAGGCCAGCGCTGCCGTCGGTATTCAGCTTTCCTCCACCGGCAACGCCGTTGCCACTTCGAAAGCTGTTTCGGCCAAGCTTGAGGAACTGTCGCGCTTCTTCCCGGAGGGCGTTGCCTATGCGGTGCCTTATGACACCAGCCCCTTCGTTTCGGCCTCCATCGAAAAAGTGCTGCACACGTTGATCGAAGCCATCGTGCTGGTCTTCGTGGTGATGTTCGTCTTCCTCCAGAACTTCCGTTACACGGTCATTCCCACGCTCGTCGTACCCGTGGCGCTGCTGGGTACGTGTGCAGTCATGTATGCCACCGGCTTTTCGATCAACGTGCTCACCATGTTCGCCATGGTGCTGGCCATCGGCATCCTCGTGGATGACGCCATCGTCGTCGTTGAAAATGTCGAACGCATCATGGCAGAAGAAGGGTTGTCACCGAAAGCGGCAACGCAAAAGGCCATGAAGCAGATCACCGGAGCCATTCTAGGCATCACGCTGGTTCTGTCCTGCGTCTTCATTCCCATGGCGTTCTTCCCGGGGTCGACCGGCATCATCTACCGTCAGTTCAGTTTGACGATGGTCGTCTCCATCCTGTTCTCGGCTTTTCTGGCGCTGTCGCTCACACCGGCGCTCTGCGCGACCTTCCTGAAGCCCATCAAGCAGGGGCACCATGAGAAGCGCGGTCTTGGCGGCTGGTTCAACCGCAAGTTCGATGGCTTGACGGATGGCTACACCAGGGCCGCCACAGGTGGTGCTCGCCGTGCCGGGCGGATGATGGTCATCTATCTGGCGCTCGTTGCAGGTCTAGGCTACCTTTTCGTCAACCTCCCTAGCGCCTTCGTGCCGGATGAGGATCAGGGCTTTCTGATCGTGGATATTCAGGGACCGCCCGAAGCCAGTGCAAACCGCACCGTGGCCTCCATCGAGCAGATCGAAAAAATCTTCAAGGACGAGCCTTCAGTCAAGGATGTCGTTGCCATTCAGGGCTTCAGCTTCTCCGGTAACGGCGCAAATGCCGCTCTCGCCTTCATCACCTTGAAGGACTGGAGTGAACGTGGAGCCGACAATTCGGCGCAGGATATCGCAAATCGCGCCAACATGAAGCTGTTCGGACTGAAGGATGCGCAGACTTTCGCGCTGTCTCCGCCGCCCATTGAAGGTTTCGGCACGTCAGGTGGATTTTCCTTCCGCCTTCAGGACCGTAACGGCATCGGCCAGGCCGCTCTTTCGGCCGCGGCTGGCGAGTTGATGCAGAAGGCAAGCCAAAGTCCGGTTCTGGCCGGAATGCGTATCGAAGGCTTGCCCGACGCAGCCCAGATCATGCTGGTCATCGACCGTGAAAAGGCCAACACCTTCGGTGTCACCTTCGCGGATATCAACAATACCATTACTGCCAACCTCGGCTCGTCCTATATCAACGACTTCCCGAATTCCGGGCGGATGCAGCGCGTGGTCGTTCAGGCGCAAGACCGAGATCGACTTCAGGTCGAGGACTTGTTGAAGCTTAACGTCCGCAATGCCAGCGGCGGCATGTTGCCTTTGAGCTCATTTGCCATCGCACAATGGCAGAAGGGTTCGCCGCAGGTGGTGGGCTACAATGGTTATCCGACCATCCGTATCTCCGGCTCCCCTGCCCCAGGCAACTCCACCGGCGCCGCCATTGCCGAAATGGAACGTATTGCATCGGAGCTTCCAGGCGGCATCGGCTACGAGTGGACCGGACAGGCATTGGAAGAACTGAAGTCCGGCTCGCAGGCTCCGTTCCTGTTCGGCCTCAGCATTCTCTTCGTATTCCTGCTTCTGGCAGGTCTTTACGAAAGCTGGTCCATCCCGCTCGCCGTCATGCTGGTCGTGCCGTTGGGTGTCATTGGTTCGGTGCTGGCGGTCATCCTGCGCGATATGCCCAATGACATCTACTTTAAGGTGGGCCTCATCGCGATCATCGGTCTCTCGGCAAAGAACGCGATTCTTATCGTGGAATTCGCCAAGGACTACTATGCCGAAGGAAAATCGCTGCTGGAATCCGCCGTGCTGGCTGCAAAGGTCCGTTTCCGACCGATCATCATGACCTCGCTCGCCTTCACGCTTGGCGTGGTGCCGCTCGCCATCGCCACCGGCCCCAGCGCAGCCAGCCAGAATGCCATCGGCACCGGTGTTCTGGGTGGCATGATCTCGGCCACTGTTCTGGCCGTTTTCTTCGTTCCGGCCTTCTTCGTCTTCGTTCTCAAACTGATGCGGACAAAACGCCCGGAAGAGGAAAGCGAAAGCCCTACGGAGACGAAACCCGCGAGCTCTTGAGACGTACCACCCTCAAACATATAGGCCGCAGATCATCTCTGCGGCCTATATGTTTTGTTGTCTCTGTCCAGTTCGCTTCTGGTGAAATGAAAAACGCTTAGCAATTCCGCCCGTTGGCATAGCCATCGACGATGCAGACCGAACCGGGCATTGGCTGGGTCACGCTTCGGCGGATGCTGTAGGATTTGGGAGGTTGTTCGATACGGTTGATCGAGCCTGTGCTGATCATGTCGAAGCTGTCAGGCGTCTGCGCAAAACGCGCCGGTGGCGTCTTTCCCGCAAGCATGGGTGTGAGGATGAGCGAAAGAGCGATGGCAACCATGCCGAACAGAAGAGCGACGTTCAATACGCCGATCCGACGCGATTTTTCTGAATAGGATTGGCGATCCTCGACTGTCTTCCAGAAATCCTCGTTCATATCCCGGCCTCGCTACGCGCCATTTACCAAATCTTCAGCCTATGAATTTGCCAGAGGGTGCTGAACGAAAGGTTAATATCGCCCCGTTTCGAGACGTTTCGGACGGGAAAAGCCCGGGATTATTCATTATGCGTAAATCAAAATATAGCGCGGACCCGACGCGTAGGCCCCGCCGGCAAGCGCCCTCTGGCATGAAGACGGGCGTCCGGCAGAATGTTGGACACCCGCTCGCTGAAAACGTCGACTATTCTTCGATCGTATATTCACCCAATTCGCAGAGGTCCTGCGTGTCGGTGGTCGTGTCGAGATCCGGACTATCCTGAAATTCGAAACGCATATCGTATCTGCAGACCTCGCGACCATCGGCGATCGTAATCCGCATGCTTTCGCCAGGCCCCAGTGTCTGGTTCCCAAACACGTCGCCTTCCCAGCTATTTTCATTCACCGGCGATGTGAAAAAATGGGTGAGAACCGAATTCGTACCGTTCTTCAAGGTGAAGACCAAATCTTCGGCCATGGACGGCGTAGTAACAGCAACTAGGACAGCAGTCGCAAGAAAGGAAAGCTTGAAATAATGCATAATGATCCACCTGCCATGTATTTAAGATGGATTTCTCTTATGCACAAAAATCGCTGTCGGTAAGGGGTTGGTCGTAGGATAGCTTGACCATTTTTGGCCGCACGCGACCTTGCCACATCTAAAATCGAGACAGCCCGCAAACAAAGCCTGCGGGCTGGTTATTATCATTGACCTCGACGTTCTCACGCCTGCTCAAAAATTCCGTGGCAATGTTTGTATTTCTTGCCAGAGCCGCAGGGGCAGGCTTCGTTGCGACCGATCTTGCCCCAAGTAGCGGGGTTGTTGGGGTCGCGCTGCTCTGGTGGCACGAACATGGCAGGGGCGTCTTGCTGGTTGCCTGCAAACTCGTCTTCACCAGTCAGCGGATCGAGATGATGGGCAGTCATTTCCGGCAGCTCGGGCTGCGGGGGGTCGCGAACCAGTTCGACGCGCATCAGCTGAGCCGTTACCGCCTCACGCAGGTTGGCAAGAAGAGCCTGGAACAGCTCGAATGCCTCGGCCTTGTATTCCTGCAACGGATCGCGCTGCGCATAGCCGCGGAAGCCAACGACGGAGCGGAGGTGATCGAGATTGACGATGTGCTCACGCCACAGATGATCGATGGTCTGTAGAATGACGGAACGCTCGACATAAGTCATCACTTCGGGGCCGAAGCGCTCTGTCTTGTCAGCGACGACTTTTTCAGCGGCTTCGGTGACACGCTGAAGAATATCGTCTTCGGCGATGCCCTCTTCCTTCGCCCACTCATCGACCGGCAGATCAAGGTTGAGCGACTGTTCGATGGCAGCCTTAAGACCGACGATATCCCATTGCTCGGCATATGCGTTTTCAGGAACATGCTTGGCGACCAGCGCCTCGATGACCTCGTTGCGCATATCTGCTGCGGTTTCGCCGATATTGTTGGCTTCCATCAGTTCCAGACGCTGGTCGAAAATGACCTTGCGCTGATCGTTCAGCACGTCGTCATACTTCAGAAGGTTCTTACGGGTTTCGAAGTTGCGAGCCTCGACCTTCTTCTGGGCGCGTTCCAGGGCCTTGTTGATCCAAGGATGCACGATCGCTTCGCCTTCCTTGAGGCCAAGCTTCTGCAGCATCGAATCCATACGGTCGGAGCCGAAGATGCGCATCAGATCGTCCTGAAGCGACAGATAGAATTTCGAGCGACCCGGGTCACCCTGACGACCGGAACGGCCACGCAGCTGGTTGTCGATACGACGGCTTTCATGGCGTTCCGTCGCAATGACGAACAGCCCACCGGCAGCAAGTGCCTTTTCCTTCAGGACCTTGATCTCGTCGCGAACGACTTTTTCCGTCGCGCGGCGCTCTTCCTCGTCCTCGATGCCTTCGAGTTCACGCTCCAGACGCATCTCGACGTTACCACCCAGCTGGATGTCGGTACCGCGACCAGCCATGTTGGTGGCGATGGTGACTGCACCCGGTACACCGGCCTGCGAAACGATATAGGCTTCCTGCTCGTGATAACGAGCATTCAGAACCTGGAAGTTCTCAAAGCCCGTCTGGCGCAGCATTGTGGCCAGAAGTTCTGACTTTTCAATCGAGGTCGTACCGACGAGAACCGGCTGGTTACGCTCATGCGCAGCCTTGATCTCTTCAATGATCGCCTTGAACTTTTCTTCGCCGGTCCGGTAGACTTCGTCGTCTTCGTCGATACGCTGGATCGGCAGGTTGGTTGGCACTTCGATGACGTCGAGGCCATAGATGTTGTTGAACTCTTCGGCTTCGGTGGATGCCGTACCGGTCATGCCCGCAAGCTTCTTGTACATGCGGAAATAGTTCTGGAAGGTAACGGAAGACAGCGTCTGGTTTTCCGGTTGAATCTGCACCTTTTCCTTGGCCTCAAGCGCCTGGTGCTGACCTTCGGAATAACGGCGGCCGGGCATCATGCGGCCCGTGAATTCGTCGATGATGACTATCTCACCGTTGCGGACGATGTAGTCCTTGTCGCGCTGGAACAGCTTGTGAGCCTTCAGAGCGTTATTGATGTGGTGAACGATCGCGACATTCTCGACGTCGTATAGCGATTCGCCTTTGAGCAGACCTGCGTCACGCAACAGGTTCTCGAGTTTCTCCGTACCATCCTCAGAAAAGTTGGCCGAGCGCTGCTTCTCGTCGATTTCGTAATCGTCCGGCGTTAGCATCGGAATGAAGGCATCGATCGTGTTGTAAAGATCGGAGCGGTCATCCAGCGGACCGGAGATGATGAGCGGGGTGCGCGCCTCATCCACCAGAATGGAGTCCACTTCGTCGACGATGGCATAGTGATGCCCGCGCTGCACCATCTGTGGCTTGTCATACTTCATGTTGTCGCGAAGATAATCGAAGCCGAGTTCGTTGTTGGTGGCGTAGGTTATGTCGCAGGCATAAGCCTCGCGGCGCTGGTCGTCATCAAGACCATGGACGATGACGCCGGTGGTCAGTCCGAGGAAGCTGTAGAGACGCGCCATGGTCGCCGCGTCGCGCTGGGCCAGATAGTCGTTGACGGTTACGACGTGGACACCTTTGCCTTCGAGCGCATTGAGATAAACCGCCAGCGTTGCAACAAGCGTCTTACCTTCACCCGTCTTCATTTCCGAAATAGCACCGGAGTGAAGAATCATGCCGCCGGTCAGCTGGACATCGAAGGGGCGCATGCCGAGCACACGGCGCGACGCTTCCCGCGCAACGGCAAAAGCCGGAACGAGAATGCTGTCCAGCGTTTTACCTTCGGCAAGCTGCTGGCGGAACTCCACAGTCTTTGCCTTTAGCGCCTCGTCGGAGAGCGCCTTCATCTCTTCTTCCAGCGCACCTATGGCGTTGATATTGCTACGATAGGAGCGGACACGGCGTTCATTTGCCGAACCGAACAACTTGCGGGCTATTCCGCCGAGACTGACCATCTTAGTGGCCCTTTCTGAAATTCCGTTTTTTCCAGGACTTTGAGGTCTGACATCGCAATAAAGCACAAATGACAGACTTGGCCCTGAAACGTATCTGGACGCGAGGTTACGCGACAGATAAGAGGGGGGGCAAATGATGTCAACGGTTCTGCCCGTTACAGAATGGCCACATTCCGGTGTTTGGAAGTTTTTCAGCCGGAAAACCACGTCTGGAGCCGGCATTGTCTCCGAAAGGTTTAATATGTTGCGCTATAATAGAATTGCGGCTGCTGTGATCGTGGCCACCCTTGGTCTTCAGTTTCCCGCTTTCGCGCAGGAAGATGCCGTTGTCGCCAAGGTCGGCGATCTGGAAATCCGCCAGTCCGAACTCGACCTGGCCATGAGCAATCTCGATCCGCAGCTTGCCCAGCTTCCTGACGAGCAGAAGAAAGTCGCGGCCCTCTCCGGCGCTATCGACGTGAAGCTGCTGGTGAAAGATGCGACTGCTGAAGGTCTGGAAAAGACCGACGATTTCAAGAAGCGCCTCGCCTTCATCACCGATCGTGAGCTGCATAACGCCTATTTCCGCAAGCACGTCGTCGACGCCGTCACCGATGCTGAAGTGAAGGCGCGTTACGACAAGGAAGTCGCGGCCCTGCCAAAGGAAGAAGAAGTCAAGGCTGCCCATATTCTGGTTGCGACCGAAGAGGAAGCCAAGGATGTGATCAAGCAGCTGGATGGCGGCAAGGATTTCGCGGCGCTGGCCAAGGAAAAGTCCACTGATTCCAACAAGGATGACGGCGGCGATCTGGGCTGGTTCGGCAAGGGCCGCATGGTTCCTGAATTCGAAGAAGCTGCATTCAAGCTCGAAAAGGGTGCCTACACCAAGGAGCCTGTGAAGTCGCAGTTCGGCTTCCACGTCATCAAGCTGGAAGACAAGCGCGTTGCCCCGCCACCGGCATTCGATCAGGTCGAAGCGCAGGTTCGCCAGCTCGTCATGCGTGACAAGTACGTCGCCCTGATCGAGAAGGCCAAGGCCGAGCAGAAGATCGACATCCCAGACGAGGCGATGCGCAAGGCTTATGAAGAAGCCAGCAAGCAGCAGGCAGAAGCGCCCGCCGAGCCACCTGCACAGCAGTAATCGCATCTCGAAGACATGGGGCGGCGATGAGCCGCCCCGTTTTCATATCCACATCCATCTCTCAATGCAGGTTCCGTCACCATGTCCGCTGCCGTTTCTCCGCTTGCCCCCAAATCATATCCTGACATGCCCGCCCTTGCCGGGGTACGCATGGCCACGGCTGCCGCGGGCATCAAGTACAAGAACCGCACGGACGTTTTGTTGATGGTGTTCGACAAGCCCGCCAGCGTGGCAGGCGTTTTCACGAAATCCAAATGCCCGTCTGCACCGGTGGATTTCTGCCGCGCCAACCTGCCAGGCGGCGTTGCCCGCGCAGTCGTCGTGAATTCGGGTAATGCCAACGCCTTTACCGGCGTCAAAGGCAAAGCCGCGACCGAATTGACCGGAAAATCTGCGGCAGACGCTGTGGGATGCGCAACAAGCGAAGTGTTCCTCGCGTCTACCGGCGTCATCGGCGAACCGCTCGACGCCACCAAATTCGCAGGCGTTTTGGGTCAGATGCATGCCGATGCCACCGGCGATTTCTGGCAGGAAGCAGCCAAGGCGATCATGACCACGGATACCTATCCGAAGGTCGCGACGCGCAAGGCTGATATTGGCGGCGTTACGGTCACCATCAATGGCATCGCCAAGGGTGCCGGGATGATTGCGCCGGATATGGCGACCATGCTTTCCTTCGTCGTGACCGATGCGGATATCGCACCTGACGTGCTCCAGTCGCTTCTTTCCGCGGGCGTCGGCCGGACATTCAACTCCGTCACCGTCGACAGCGATACGTCCACCTCTGATACGCTGATGCTGTTTGCAACCGGCGCTGCCGCAGACGCAGGACAGGCACGCGTGGAGAGCGCAGACGATGCCCGCCTCGGCAGCTTCCGCGAGGCGCTGAACGATCTCTTGAAGGATCTTGCGCTTCAGGTTGTCCGGGATGGCGAAGGCGCGCGCAAGATGGTGGAAATCACCGTCACCGGCGCCGAGAACAATGGCGCTGCCAAGACAATCGCGCTGTCGATCGCCAACTCCCCGCTGGTCAAGACCGCCGTGGCCGGTGAAGACGCCAATTGGGGCCGCGTTGTGATGGCTGTCGGCAAGTCGGGCGAAATGGCCGATCGCGATCGTCTGGCGATCTGGTTCGGCAATGTGCGCGTGGCCGTCAATGGCGAACGCGACCCTGCCTATTCCGAAGCCGATGCCAGCGCGGTGATGAAGCAGGAAGATATCACGGTGAAGGTCGACATCGGCCTCGGCAACGGGCAGGCAACCGTCTGGACCTGTGATCTCACCAAGGAATATGTCGAGATCAACGGCGATTACCGGAGCTGATCGGTGGGGTCTTTCGAAATGGGTAATCCTGCCGTCAATCTTCCGCTGGTGCGGCGGCTGGAAGCTGTCAGCTTCCGGGCCTGGCCAGCGTCCTCCGTCGTCTATGATGGTAGCTGGCAGATCAGACTGACGGGGTCGCATCCGTCCAAGCGCATCAATTGCGTCGTGCCGCTTGATCCTTCGGACTACGCCAATTGCGCCCTGCGCCTCGAAAAGGCACGCAAACGGTTCGAAGATTTCGGTCGCCCGCTGATCGTTCGCGAAACGACACTGATGCCGCCTCAACTGCGGGAACATCTGATCGCCGATGGCTGGAGCGTCTTCGAACAAGTCGACGTCATGACGGCGGACATTGCCAATGCCGAACTGCCCGAGACCGTTGCGCATATCCCCAGTCATGATATCGGTCGCTTCGTCGAGGCCAGCCTGAAGATCAGCGGGGAAGATACATCCTTGCGATCCGCCATCGCTGAAATCGTCAGCTCGATCAAGCCGACACTCGGTCTTTTCACCAAGGAAGAGATCGAAGGCGAACCGCAGGCGACAGTGATCTGCGTTCAGGACAATGATCTGGCGGGCATTCTGTCGCTGGATGTCGCGCTCAATCTCAGGCGTCAGGGCACCGGTACGCAAATTCTGACTTCCGCACTTCGCTGGGCACGCATCAGTGGCGCGAAAACAGCGTGGCTTCAGGTGGTCTCTACCAATCGCCCGGCCATTGCGCTCTATGAAAAATTCGGTTTTTCCACAGCCTATACCTATCGCTACTGGCGCAAGGATGCCGCCTAATGGCCGAGATTGGTAGGAAGATACTTCTGGTGGCCGCCTGCGCACTCGTTGATACGGACGGTCGCATCCTTCTGGCCCAGCGACCGGAGGGCAAGTCACTGGCTGGCCTGTGGGAGTTCCCAGGCGGCAAGGTCGAGGCAGGAGAAACACCTGAGGAAACCCTGATCCGCGAACTCGAGGAAGAGCTTGGCATCAGGACCAAGGTCGCATGTCTTGCACCGCTGACCTTTGCCAGCCATAGCTATGAAAGCTTTCACCTGCTGATGCCGCTATATGTCTGCCGCCGTTACGAAGGTATTCCGCGCGGCGCGGAGGGACAGGCCATCAAATGGGTCAAGCCGCAGGCGCTGCGGGACTACCCGATGCCGCCTGCCGATGAACCGCTCATCCCCTACCTTCAAGACCTTCTGTAAAAACCTCCTGCAAACGGGCAGACCATGAAACCCTCGGAGCTTGCCGCCTATCTCTTCCTTGCCGTGGCTTGGGGGCTTTCCTTTCTGCTCGTTTTGCACGCGGTGGCCGCCTTCGGCTGGGTCGGCGCCGTCACCTTGCGCTGTTTCATTGCCAGCCTCGCACTGCTGGCCGTTGCCCGGCTGTCCGGACGCAAGCTCGATTTCAGCGCAGGCTGGCGGGCCTTTGCCGTTGTGGGCGCCACCACGGTTGCCGGACAGCTGATCGGGCTCTCCTTTGCGACCCCCATCATCGGCACGGCCATGGCGGCCATTATCGTGGCCAGCATTCCCTTGTTTTCCATGCTGATCGGCCAATTGTGGGGGCTCGAGAAAATAACCCTGCAAAGCATGTTCGGCATGGTGCTGGGCTTCGGCGGCATCGTTATTCTGGTCGGTTTTCCCGCCGTTCCCGTCACGAACGGTTTCATACTGGGCTGCGCTGCGTGCCTGTTCGGGTGCATCTGCGCCGCATTCGGGAGCAATTACGCCAGCCGATATCTCAAAGGGTCAGGCGCATGGGAAATCACCATAGGCTCCTTTCTGGCAGGTGGGCTGCTGACACTGCCACTTCTCTTCGTCATTCCGATACCGCGTATGCCTGACATCTTCGACGTCGCTTACCTCTTCGGCCTCGCCATCTTCATGAGCGCGCTGACCTACATCACCTATTTCCGGCTGGTCTCCCTGATCGGGGCGACGAAGACGATCAGCGTGGAATTCGTGGTGACGATCATCGCGGTCATTGTGGGTGCGGTGGTGCTGGACGAGCCACTCTCTGCCATCCAGCTTTTGGGCGCGGGTGTCATTATCCTGGGTTGTGCATTGGTTCTGGGACTTTATCCAAGGCGAAAAAATGCGTTGATATTGCCTTGACGCTAACTGACGCGTAAATGCTGTGGCAAACACGGTTAATTTACTGCATCCCCACTCTCAACATTGCTAATGTTTCGATGTATGATTGAAACAGTGTGAAACTTCACCGGACGACAATCCGGTGATCATCGGTTGTCGCAGAAAATCGCCGTGCCTTATTCAACGCGCTGCTTTGGGCAACTATATTGTCATGGAAGATGTGACAGAGACGGTATAAGGCAGGCATGGCAAGCGATCCCAACGATCCAGATATGCGAGACAGCCGTTTCGCGTTGCTGCTGGCAAAGACCGTGTCCGATCGTCCGGCAGCGGACAGCAGCATTCGTGTCGGTCGCGCAGGACGCGAGTTCTGCGTTTACCCTGCCCAGCTAGGTTATGAGCTGCAGGAAGAGCTGGATTTCCTTTCCAACCGGGTGATGGAACCCAATATTTTCTTCACTGGAAAGCTTCTGGCGCCCGCAATGCCGCGTGTGGACGAAAAATCCGTCCGCTTTGCCCTGATGCGCGACGAAAACGGAGCGCGCAGCCGCATGCGTTTTCTCATGCCCTTCACCGTGGAAAAGCCGGGCTTTTCCGTGGGTCCTTCGATTTTGAGAGCATGGGCCAATCCGTTTGGTCCTCTCGGCACACCGTTGGTGGATTCGGAAGGTGCTGCCGAGACCATAGACAATCTACTCGATGCGCTTTCCCAGCCAGAGCTGCGCCTGCCGGACATTCTGGTTCTGCCGCAGTTGCGCCTCAACGGCGCTTTCGTGCGCATGATCAAGGCGATCGCGCTTAGCCGCAACCTGCCGCTTGCCACCGCCGAGCCACACGGACGCATGATGTTGGAAAGCAAGGTCGATGCCACCCTCTATCTTCAACAGACGCTGTCGCCGCAACAATTGCAGACATTGCAAAGCCACTGGAAGCAGCTCGAGGCGACCGGAGCCGGAACTCTTTCGCACGATATCGCCAGACAGCCGCAGGACATAAGGCTGCGCACGGAAGAGTTTCTGGCGCTGGAAGCCAGCGGTTCGAAAGGCCGCAAGCGTTCGGCACTGGTCAGCGACAGATATCGGGCGGCCTTCGCCCGTGAGGCCATCACCAATCTGGCCGAGATAGACGCAGTGCGCATCCACACGCTCAATCTCGATGGAGTCGCGATCGCCTCTGCGGTCGTCTTCATGACGATGGGTGAGGCTTATGTCTGGAAGTTGGCTGTCAATGAGACGCACCAGCGTCATGCGGTTGACAAGCTCCTGCTGCAACGGCTCACGGAATGGCATCTGGATGACGCCAATATTTTGCGCACGGACAGCTGCGGGGCCGATGAAGACGGCGCGCTGGACGGTTTCTGGGCTGAAAAAGCAGCGATGGGAACTCTGGTGATCGGGCTGACGCAAAACAGCGACCGCGATGTGCGGCAGGTCGCAGCGCAGGTCCACATGTATCGCAACACCCGCAATCTCGCAAAAGTGCTGCGCGAACGCATTATGTCCATTGGCCGCAAGAATAGCGGTGCATAACCACGGGCATGGAAAAGGGGCGCGAACGCCCCTTTTTACATTCTGATTTCTTTAACGAGACGCGGTGCGGATCATTTTGCACAGCTGCGTCAAAGCAGCATCGTAGCCGCCGCCCAGAATATCCACGCAACGCTTCGACAACCTTACCTGCTGAGACCGGGACATGTTGTTATAGGAGATGATGGCATCTCGCACGGCTCCCGGAGGCGTCGCGCCGGGGCTGATCGGCCCGCTGGGTGTGCCCGGCGTGCCTATGCCAACATTCACGCCGACACCGGTGGAACGTCCCAGCCCGCCATTCGCCGTGGCGTTTACATTGCCGACGGACGCGTTGACATCGGCATTCACGCCGCTCCTGCCGCCAACACTGGCACTGGTATTGGCGTTGATGCCGCCCGCGCCGCCCACCGAGGCATTGACGTCGGCACCCAGCCCCCCGCCGCTTCGACCACCGATATCTGCACCGGCGTTGACACCGCCGCTTCCTCCCACGGAAGCGCTGGCACTAACGCCGCCGCTATCATTTCCGCCAACGCTGGCGCTCACTCCGCCCACGCTCACATCCAGAGCATGGGCGTTTAATGGAAGAACAAGACAGGCGGTCACTAACAAGGTAGACGTTAAGTTCCTCATGATTTTTTCCTCCTCCTTGTGGGCATGTTGACATTGACTGTAATCTAACCCACTGGGAGAAATAATATATAAGCATTCACTGTAATTTAGAAGACTAATAATTAGCGATAACTAATATTTCTTCTCCGACTCCGTCCGAGATGACCCGTTCCGGGACTGCCAAGGGCCACCGTCATCGCACCGCATCTCTCCTGGTAAAACAATTCCCTTTTCGTGAAAGCCTTGGCAAGATTGATCCCGGCGCTACCAAAGCCGAATAAAACATTGCTGTCGCGCCTTTGGATTCTCGTGGACACTGGGCTTGCCGAAGCCTTACACTGCACCCCGTGGCCTTACCCATGCCCGTTCCATTTCCGGAGTTATCCATGCCGCTCACCTCGCTCTCCCGTCGCTCCCTCATCAAGACCGCAGCCCTGCTGGCGGCGTCGACCACCTTGGTGAGACCGGGCTCAGCATGGGCGGCAGAAGGGGGTGGACGTCTTGTCGTGGCGGCAGACTCCGAGCCGAAGAATCTCAATCCGGCTATCGTCGCGTCAAATGGCGTCTTCTACATTTCCAGCAAGATCGTGGAGCCACTTGCCGAGGCGTCGTACAAGGGCGAAAACGGGCTGGAGCCGCGACTTGCGACGTCATGGGAAGGGTCTGCCGATGGGCTCAGCGCAACATTCAAGCTGCGTGAAGGCGTCACGTGGCATGATGGCAAGCCGTTCACTTCGGCCGATGTCGCCTTTTCCGCCCTCTCGGTCTGGAAACCTCTCCAGAATCTGGGCCGCCTCATCTTCGCCAATCTGGAGACGGTCGATACGCCAGATGAGCATACCGCCATCTTCCGCTTTTCAAAGCCGACGCCTTTCCAGCTTCTGCGCAATGCGCTGCCGGTGGTGACAAGCGTCATTCCCAAACATCTTTACGAAGGCACCGATATTGCCACCAACCCGGCCAACACAAAACCCGTCGGCACAGGGCCCTTCGTCTTTGCAGAATACAAACCCGGCGAATATTACCGCCTGACGCGTAACGATACGTACTGGGCCAAGGACGCGCCCAAGCTTGAGGAGATTGTCTACCGCGTGCTACCTGACCGCGCCGGTGCGGCCTCCGCGCTAGAAGCCGAGGAGATACAGCTGGCAGCCTTTTCCGCTGTTCCACTATCCGATCTTGCCCGCATCGCCAAGGAACCCGGCCTCAAGGTCATCACGGATGGTTATGAAGCGCTCACCTACCAGCTCGTCGTCGAAATCAATCATCGCCGCAAGGAGCTGTCGGACATCAAGGTCCGCAGGGCCATTGCCCACGCCATCGACAAGAAGCTCGTGGTCGATACCGTCTTTCTCGGTTACGCCAAGGCATCGACAGGTCCGGTGCCGAAAAACGCACCGCAATTCTACACGCCCGAAGTCGAAATCTATGATTTCAACGTCGATAAGGCCAATGCTCTTCTGGATGAGGCCGGTTACAAGCGCGATGCCAAAGGCACCCGTTTTTCCCTGAAGCTGCTGCCCGCCCCCTATTTCAACGAGACCAAACAGTTCGGAGCTTATCTGCGTCAGGCTCTGGCCGAAATCGGCATCGATGCTGAACTCGTCAATAATGATGCCGCCGCCCACCAGAAGGCAGTCTATACCGACCACGCCTTCGACCTGGCCGTTGCACCCCCGGTTTTTCGCGGCGATCCCGCCATTTCCACAACCATTCTCGTCAAATCCGGCACCCCTGCGGGCGTCGGCTTTTCCAATCAGGGTGGCTACGAAAACAAGCAGCTGGACGCTTTGATCGACAAAGCTGCCGAAACGATCGATGAAAAGGCGCGTACCGAGCTTTACAAGCAATTCCAGCAAGAGGTGACACAGGACCTGCCGCTCATCAATGTCGCGGAATGGGGTTTTATCACCGTGGCGCGCGATACCGTCCAGAACGTTGCCAGCAATCCGCGCTGGGCCGTTTCCAACTGGGCAGACACGGTCTTGCAGGCATAGCGGTGAAAGGTGCGACACGGATCATCGGTCGTCGTCTCCTGAGCGCCATCCCCGTGCTGGCCATCGTTCTTCTTCTGACCTTCCTGCTGCTCGAATACGCCTCGGGCGATGCCGTCGATGCCTATCTCGTCTCCATTGGTGGCGGCGATGCGGCCCTGCGGGAGACGCTCCGAAGCCAGTATGGACTGGACCAGTCGATGCTGGCGCGGCTCTGGCTCTATCTCTCCTCGGTTGCCCGACTGGACCTGGGCTGGTCCGTCACCTTCGACCGCCCGGTCCTATCGCTCATTCTGGAACGTCTTCCCAACACCCTACTTTTGATGGGCAGCGCCACCGCGCTGTCTTTTGCGCTGGGCTCCACACTCGGAATCATCGCCGGGGCAAAACCCGGCAGCCTGCGCGACCGGGGTCTGTCGACACTGTCGCTCGCGCTCTACGCCATGCCCGGCTTCTGGCTGGGGCTTGTGCTGGTCATCGCGTTTTCCGTCAAGCTGCGCTGGTTCCCCACATCGGGCATCGAAACGATTGCTTCCGGCAAGCATGGGCTGGAGCGCGCATTCGACATAGCCAGACATCTCATCCTTCCCGTCGCCAGTCTCGGTTTCATCTATCTGGCGCTGTTCCTGCGGGTCATGCGCAGCGCCATGGCGGACATCTGGCGGTTGGATTTCGTGGCTTTTGCCCGTTCGAAAGGTCTGTCGCAGCAAAGAATCGTGCTTCGGCACGTCGCCCGCAACGCGGCGCTCTCGCTTGTCACCGTTCTCGGCCTTCAATCGGCTGCCATGCTGGGCGGTAGCGTCATTGTCGAAAGCGTGTTCGCCGTGCCCGGTTTCGGTCGTCTGGCGCAGGAAGCCGTAAGCGGACGCGACACCCCGCTTTTGATGGGTATCATTCTGACCAGTGCCGTCTTCGTCATCCTCGTCAACCTCGTGGTCGATCTTCTTTACGGGGCGCTTGATCCACGGGTCGGCGCGCGCGGGGGTAGGTCATGAAAATGCTGCGAGATATTCCACGCAGCGGCGAGGGCATTCTCGGTCTGCTCATTCTCATCGCCATTGCAGGTGCCGGTCTCCTCGCCCCCTGGATTTTCCTGAAGGATCCGCTGTCGATTGTCGCTCAGCCGCTCATCGCGCCCTTCACCAACCCGGCATATCCGCTGGGCACAGACACTCTTGGTCGCGATGTCGCCGCAGGGCTGCTCCACGGCGCACGCATATCCTTGACCGTCGGCATCAGTGCCGCCGCCGCTGCCCTCTTCATCGGCACAGTCATGGGAACCCTTGCCGGTTTTGCCGGTGGCCTCATCGATGAGGCCTTGATGCGGGTCACCGATGCATTCCAGATCGTCCCCAGCTTCCTTCTCGCTCTCGCCTTTGTCAGCACCATCGGCGCATCCACGCCCATCGTGGTTCTGGCCATTGCGCTCAGCGCCTGGGCCGATCCGGCCCGATTGACAAGGGCACAGGTATTGTCGATCCGTGAAAGGGACTACGTTGCGTCCGCCAGAGCCATCGGCATGCATCCGCTGGAGATCGCGTTGAGACAGATCCTGCCGAACGCCCTTCCGCCGGTTCTGGCGCTTGCCGCCATCATCGTCGCCGCCGCCATCCTCACCGAAGCAGCACTTTCCTTTCTGGGGCTCGGCGATCCCAATGTCGTCACCTGGGGCTCGATGATTGCGGAAGGACGTAACGTCCTGCGTTCCGCCGCCTATCTCTCCATCATTCCTGGCCTGGGTCTGCTGATCACGGTTCTGGGCGTCTATCTTCTTGCCGAAGGCATCAACAAGGCGCTCGCCAGACAGGTGGCGCGACCATGAGTCAGTCGCCGCTCTGCACGATCCAGAACCTGACAGTATCTTATCCGGGGGCGTCCAGACCCGCCTTACAGGACCTGTCTCTGTCCTTTCAGCCCAAAAGAAAGCTCGCCATCATCGGCGAAAGCGGCTCCGGGAAAAGCACGTTTGCAAAAGCGCTGGCGGGTCTTTTACCGCAAAGATCGACCTTGTCGGGAACCGTTTCGTGGTCCAACGCCGTGCCGCGACCGGGGCGTGACATCGGCTACGTCTTTCAGGATCCCGGCGCCAGCCTCAACCCGGTTCTGACCATTGGCGAGCAGGTGGCCGAAGGTGCCGTTCGACATCTGGCCCTGTCCTGGCAACAGGGATTTGCGCGCGCCCGCGATCTGTTGGATGAGGTGCAATTGCCCCACCCCAGCGGGTTGTTGAAAGCATATCCGCACCAGCTTTCCGGCGGCCAGCGGCAGCGTGTGGCCATTGCTGCCGCCATCGCCGCCAATCCCGGCATTCTGATTGCCGATGAAGCGACAAGTGCGCTCGACACCATTACCCAGGCCGCGATCGCGCAACTGCTAAACCGTCTGGTCGAGCAAAATGGCATGACGCTGATTTTCATCACTCACGACATCGCGCTCGCCTCCCGACTGGCGGACGATATTGCCGTGTTGAAATCAGGTCGTCTGGTGGAAACCGGCCCCGCCTCCACCATCCTGTCTCATCCGAAGGATGCCTATACCAACAGTCTGCTCGGTGCGCATCTCGATTTGACGACCCCACCGCTGATCAGGAGCAATCCCTGATGGCAGCGCTGTTGTCCGTGGAAGCACTGAGCAAAACCTACAGGTCGGGAACCCGGGAAACCAGTGCCGTGCGCGATGTGTCCTTTTCCATAGGGATGGGAGAGACGCTGGGTCTCGCCGGCCCGTCCGGCTGTGGAAAATCCACGCTGGCCCGCCTCGTCATGCGTTTGATCGAACCCGATGCGGGCAAGGTCATCTTCCGTGGTGAAGACTGGCTGGACCTGTCGGGCAGTCAGCTTCGCCACGCGCGGCGTCACATGCAGATGGTGTTTCAGGATACGCACGCCGCCTTCAACCCACGTTCCACGGTCGAAACCGCCATAGCCGAGCCTTTACGCATCCACCACATCGTTGCACGGCAGGCGCGTGACGCGGAGATTGGCCAGTTGCTGGAAAGGGTCGGTCTTTCCCCGACATTTGCAGGCCGCCCTGTCCTCGAACTGTCAGGCGGACAGCGCCAGCGGGTGGCCATTGCCCGGGCACTGGCAACCCGGCCATCGCTTCTGGTCATGGACGAGGCCGTATCCGCCCTCGATGTTTCGGTGCGTGCCCAGATTCTTGAGTTGCTGGTTTCGATTCAGCAGGAAACCGGACTTGCCTGCCTTTTCGTTTCGCACGACATTGCCGTCATTCGCGCCGTCTGCCACCGTGTCGCCATCATGGAGGCCGGGGAGATCGTGGAGTATGGCGAAACGAAGCGCGTCGTTTCCGCCCCGCAATCCGATACCGCCCGGCGTCTGATTGCAGCCGTACCGAGATTGTCGACCGACAGGGAGCACGACCATGCCCAACCGTGACTGGAGCCATCTTCTGGACATCCCCACCTTCCCTGCGGATCGATATGCTTCCGTAGCGGAGCGGCTGGGCGCGTTGATGGGCACGAGGAACGACGTGCTGCTGATACAGGCCGAGGCTGTGGTCGCGCTGGAAGCGGTGGCGACAAGCCTTGCCCGGCCGGGGCTTAGCGCCCTCAACATCGTTACCAGCCCCTATGGCACTTGGTTCGGCAACTGGCTGCAACGTGGCGGATCCGACGTCGTTAATCTCACGGCAGAAGCAGGCCGCCCTGTCGACGCGCAGGCGGTCCAGGCTGCGCTCGATGCAAATCCAGGCGTCACCGTACTTGCCCTTGTGCATGCCGAGTCGGCCAGCGGCATCCTCAACCCGCTGGAGGACATCGTCACACTCGCCAGAGCGCGTGGCATCCTCACCATCGTCGATGCGGTGGCGTCAATCGGCGGGCACGCGCTTGCCGTGGATCGGCTGGGCATCGACATCGCGGTCATCGGACCACAAAAATCCCTTGGCGGCCCGGCAGGCCTGTCCGCGCTATCCATCAGCCCGAAGGCATGGCGGCATCTGCAACGTGATACAGCACCTCGCAGCTCCATACTGTCGTTGATGGACCAGAAAGAACAATGGTTGGACACCGGTCGTCTCGCCTTGCCCGGAACACCATCGCCACTGGAGTTCTTTGCCCTGCAGGCCGCACTCGACCGGATAGAAGCGGAAAGCATGGAGCAGGTGGTGAAGCGACACGATCTGGCAAAGCGTGCGACCCGTTCCGGCCTCTCGGCGCTCGGCGCGCAATTGTGGGTAGAGGACCATGCCGCTTCTGCCCTGGTGACCACCGCCGTGCTCCCATCCTCAATCGATCGCGACACCTTTCTGTCTCGACGCGTTATCGCCGGTGCAGATCTGAGCCCCGGCGTCGGTCCTGGAACCGAACGGCTGATACGCCTCAATCACACCGGGCCACGCGCAAATGAAGAGTCAGTCCTGGCAAATCTGACCGCTTACAGCCGCGCTCTCGATGCCGCCGATCAACCCAATGATCTCGATCAGGGACTACGCGCGGTCGTGGAGATTTACCGCGTTCCAAAAAGCTGATGACGGCGACGATTCCAGAGCGAAGAATGAAACTTTGTATATTAGCCATTCAGGAGAATGAAATGTCGCGAGTCATCCACTGATATAACAGACTAATTCCATCGGCAATCTTGACGAAATCGTGGCAACGCGCAAAACTTTACACCTTGTTAAAGTTTGTGACGAAGAGGAACGGAAAATGGTTGCTGGCTTCAATATGCTTTCCTTCGACCTGTTCGGACTTGGTCGCAAGGCCCAGGAAGACAAGTTGAGCCGCGAGCGCGGCTCCAACCCAGAGCAGAAGGTCAAGGACGAGTCGGAACAGCATGATCGTGATCAGGAACACGAGCTGTTTTTCTGGTCGCTCTATCCGGTGATTTAGAACGCTTCGCTGGATAGATAAGGTCGTGGGTTCTACCCTGCCGGGCATCTCCCCTGTGAGAGGGGATGCCCGTGAGAAGGAAGGGGTAAGCCACACCTGACATCACGTGCCGTTGGTGTGACCCACCCCATTCACCTCACAACTTTACCCATCCACCATTCTGCTTCGAGGAGGCAATGCATGCCTCGACAAAGGCGACGCCTTTGACGCCATCGTCGATGGTCGGATAGATCACGGCCTTGTCCAGTTCCGTGCCGTTGCGCCGTGCATCGATGGCGTTAGCGGCTTCGGTGTAGATGGTCGCGAAAGCTTCGAGGTAACCTTCCGGGTGACCGGATGGAATGCGGCTGACGCGGGCAGCGGCTGCACCGGCACCGGCTCCGCCACGGGTGATCAACTGCTTCGGCTCGCCCAGCTTTGTGAACCAAAGATAGTTCGGGTCCGCTTGCGTCCACTCGATGCCAGCCTTGGTGCCGTAAATGCGAACCTTCAGGCCGTTCTCATTGCCCACAGCCACCTGGCTGCACCACAGCAGACCCTTGGCAGGCGCTTTGCCGTCCTTGGGCTTGAAGCGCAACATGACGTGGGCGTTATCATCAAGACGGCGACCGTCCACGAATGTGTGCACATCCGCTGCCAGCTCATCGGCTTCGAGGCCGGAAATGAAGCAGCCGAGATTGTAGGCGTGGGTGCCGATATCGCCGGTTGATCCACCGGCACCGGATTGCGCCGGGTCCGTGCGCCACACCGCCTGCTTGGCACCGGTCTGCTCCACGGGTTCCGCCAGCCAGTCCTGCGGATATTCCATCTGCACGAGCCTGATATCGCCCAGCGCGCCGCTTTCCACCAGCTCACGCGCATGGCGCGCCATCGGGTATCCGGTGTAATTATGCGTCAGAACGAAGAGCGCATCGGACTTGTCGGCCACGGCCTTCAGTTTCTTGGCGTCCTCCAGATTGGAGGTCAGCGGCTTGTCGCAGATGACGTGGATGCCCCGTTCCAGAAAGGCCTTTGCCGCCGGGTAGTGCACATGGTTGGGCGTGACGATGGCGACGGCTTCGATGCCATCCTCGCGTGCCGCTTCCTTTTCCGCCATCTCCTCGAAGGAGCCGTAGCAACGGTCTTCATCCAGCCCAAGCTCCAGGCCGGAGGCCTTGGATTTTTCAGGGGTGGAGGACAAGGCGCCCGCCACCAGTTCGAAGCGGTTATCCAGCCGTGCCGCCATGCGGTGCACGCCGCCGATGAAGGCGCCTGCGCCGCCACCCACCATTCCAAGGCGGATGCGTTTGCTCGCCTTGTCGGTCGTCTTTCCTTCAATAGCCATGAATTATCCTCGAATACTCTCTTAAAGGCCCAGCATGCGGCGATTGGCGGCATCATCAGTGCCGCCAGAGGCGAAGTCGTCAAACGCCTTTTCGGTGACGCGAATGATGTGCGCCTTGACAAATTCGGAGCCTTCCGCTGCACCGTCTTCCGGGTGCTTCAACGCGCATTCCCACTCGACCACGGCCCAGCCGTCGAAATCATTGGCGGCCATTTTCGAGAAGACCGCGCCGAAATCCACCTGCCCATCGCCGAGCGAACGGAAGCGTCCGGCCCGTTCGACCCAACCCTGATAACCGCCGTAAACACCCTGACGGCCCGTCGGGTTGAACTCGGCGTCCTTGACGTGGAACATCTTGATGCGGTCTTTGTAGATGTCGATATTGTCGAGATAATCCAGGCATTGCAGCACATAATGCGAGGGATCGTAGAGCATGTTGGCGCGTTTGTGGTTCTTCACGCGCTCCAGGAACATCTCGAAGGTCACGCCATCATGCAGGTCTTCACCGGGATGAATCTCGTAGCAAACATCAACGCCCTGCTCGTCGGCATAATCGAGGATCGGCGTCCAGCGCTTGGCAAGCTCATCGAAAGCCGTTTCCACAAGACCGGCAGGGCGCTGCGGCCATGGGTAGATAAAGGGCCACGCCAGCGCGCCGGAGAAGGTGGCATGGGCATTGATGCCCAGATTGCGCGATGCCTTCAGCGCAAGCTTGACCTGCTCCACGGCCCATTGCTGGCGTGCCTTGGGGTTGCCACGCACTTCGGGTGCGGCAAAGCCGTCAAAGGCTTCGTCATAGGCCGGGTGAACCGCTACCAGCTGGCCCTGCAAGTGAGTGGAAAGCTCGGTGACCTCAACGCCGTTCTGACGTGCGACACCGGCAAATTCGTCGCAATAATCCTTGGATTCCGCCGCTTTTTTCAGGTCGATCAACTGTCCGGCCCATGTGGGCACCTGCACACCGAGATAACCCTTATCAGCCGCCCATTTGGTGATGCCATCCCACGTGTTGAACGGCGCGGCATCGCCTGCGAACTGTCCGAGAAAAATCCCCGGTCCTTTGATTGTCTTCATGAACTGATCCTCCTGCATCGATACAGTTAGGCGGTTTGAGCCTCCACCCGCCACCGGTGCTCAAGCTAACGGCTGATAATTTTCGTGCAACCCTCAATCATCATTGCGGCATGAGAATCTGCATTTTGACCTCTCCGGCAGGGGCCGATGCGGCCAGATCGAAGGCCTTGATGCTGTCTTCGAAATCAAACGTACGGGTAATCAGCGGCGCGACATCGATGGCACCGGATGCCAGCATGTCGACGCAGCGGCCAAACACATTGGCATAACGGAAGACATGTTCGACACGCGCTTCGCGAATTTGCGCGGCCACCACATCATAGGCCACAAGTTTGGTCGGCATGCCCACGAAGACCACGGTGCCCGCGGGCCGCAGTGGTTCGAACACATGGGTAATGGCGGCTTCGGCACCGGAGCATTCGAAAATCACGTCCGCGCCCCAACCGTCTGTCGATTTCAGCACTTGTTCGGCCAGATTGTGCTCGCGCACATTGACCGTTTCCACAGGTCCAAGACCGCGCGCCATATCCAGCTTCACCGGATCGACATCGGAGACGATTACACGGGCGCAACCGGCGGCGAGCGCGGCCAGCACGGTGACGAGACCGATCGGACCAGCGCCAATGACGACGGCGATATCGCCCGGTTTGACCTTGGCCTGAGTTGCCGCCTGCACGCCCACAGCCAGCGGCTCCACCATCGCGCCTGCGGCAAAGGAGACATTGTCAGGCAGCTTGAACGTATAGGCTGCGGGATGGACGACAGATGCCCGCAATACACCGTGAATGGGCGGCGTTGCCCAAAAACGGACGGCAGGATCGAGATTGTAATGGCCGATGCGGCTTGCGCGGCTGATCGGGTCGGGAATACCCGGCTCCATGCAGACACGATCCCCCACCGACAGGTTGGTCACGGCAGAGCCAACTTCGGTTACGGTGCCGGACGCCTCATGGCCGAGAATCATCGGCTCGCGCACGACAAAATTGCCGATGGCGCCGTGTGTGTAATAATGCACGTCGCTGCCGCAAATGCCTACGGTGTGAATGGCGATGCGGACATCGTGCGGACCAACCTGCTCATCGATTGGAAACGGGCGCAGAGACAGCTTGCCCAACTCTTCCAGAACGAGTGCGCGCTCCTCACCCGGCTTTGTCTGTGATTGCATGACCTTCTCCTCATTTCGTATCAGCAACTGCTTGGGTAACAAAATCGCGAAATGGAGAAAAGAAGCAAGGCGCAAAAGCAACTTTTCAGGAGTGAGCCGGTTTGCCAGTGGAATCCACCGGAGGAGAATGACACATGTTACTGACACGACGCGCCATCATGGCGGCAACAGCGGCCACCGCCGCCGCATCTGCCCTGTCCGCGCCCTCGATCGCGCGGGCCGCCCTGCCCCTTAAGCAACCGGCGCTGCCCTTCGCCGAAGATGCGCTTGCCCCGCATATTTCCGCCAAAACCGTCAGCCTTCATTACGGCAAACATCACAAGGCCTATTTCGACAAGCTGAACACGCTGGCAAAGGGCACCCCCTACGCGGATATGGAGCTTGAAGAAATCGTAAAGGCCTCCGCTGGCAAGACTGCCGACAAGAAGATTTTCAACAACGCCGCACAGGCCTGGAATCACGTCGTCTATTGGGAACAATTCACGCCCGGTGGCCCCAACCGCCCGGAAGGCAAGGCCGCCGAAGAACTGAATGCTGCTTTTGGCGACTATAACAAATTTATCGAAAAGGCCGTTGCCACATCAGACGAAGTTTTCGGAACGGGCTGGGTCTGGCTGACCCGCGATGACGCCAACAAGCTCGCGCTTGTGGGTTATGAGGATGCCAACAACCCGGTGGCCGTCGGCAGGCCCGCCTATCTCGGCATCGATATCTGGGAACATGCCTATTACGTCGATTACGAAAACCGTAAGCCGGAGCACATCAAGGTCGTCCTGGAAAATCTCGTCAACTGGCGCGTCGTCGGAGACAAGATTTCCGCGGCTTGACCCCGCCTTCAACGCCCGCCATTGTGGAAGCGCCCCCGGTTACCGAGGGCGCTTTTGTCGTACTATTGCGCCGCTGCACAAAAATGCGGTCATAAATCGCTAATTTGCTAGACAAAGTTTCTAAGCATTCCGCCTAAATTAGTATCAAAATCGCGGGAAGTTGAACATTTGGTCAAAAATGACTTGAATCGTTTCAGTTGCCCGCTTGAGTATGTGCAAAGTTTCTTATAACCACGTTGCATCGGTAGTCGCGGAATAAGCGAGCCGGATACAAAAATTGGGAGCTCTTTGATGAGATACAAACTTGGCCTAATCGCTGCAGCCTTGCTTTCGGCGACGTGCTTTGCACCTGCCGCTGCAAGCGCAAAAACCTTCGTATATTGCTCTGAAGGTTCCCCGGAAGGTTTCGACCCGGGCCTTTATACCGCCGGCACCACATTCGATGCTTCGGCCCACACCGTTTACAGCCGCCTGCTGGAATTCGAACCCGGCACCACCAAGCCTGTTGCTGGCCTGGCCGAAAGCTGGGAAGTTTCCGAGAACGGCACCGTCTACACATTCAAGCTGCGCAAGGGCGTAAAGTTCCAGACGACCGAGTTCTTCACGCCAACGCGTGAATTGAACGCCGACGACGTCGTCTTCTCCATCGAGCGCCAGATCAAGACCGACAATCCATGGCACCAGTATGTACCGGGCACGTCCTGGGAATATGCCGAAGGCATGGGCTTCCCCAAGCTGATCAAGTCGGTCGAAAAGGTCGACGACATGACGGTCAAGTTCACGTTGAACCGCCCGGAAGCACCGTTCCTCGCCAACCTCGCCATGCCGTTCGCTTCGATCATGTCGAAGGAATACACCGATAAGCTGGCCGCTGAAGGCAAGCAGGCACAGTTGAACCAGATGCCTGTCGGCACCGGTCCCTTCGCCTTCGTCGGTTACCAGCAGGATGCCGTCATCCGCTTCAAGGCGAACAAGGAATATTGGGGCGGCGCACCGAAGATCGACGATCTCGTTTTCGCCATCACCACAGATGCCGCCGTTCGTTTCCAGAAGCTAAAGGCTGGCGAATGCCACCTGATGCCTTACCCGAACGCTGCCGACGTCAAGTCGATGAAGGAAGACAAGACCCTGACGGTTCTGGAGCAGGAAGGCCTCAACGTTGCCTACCTCGCCTACAACACGACGCAGGCTCCTTTCGACAAGCCTGAAGTCCGCAAGGCGCTGAACAAGGCGATCAACAAGAAGGCCATTGTCGATGCCGTGTTCCAGGGCATGGCAACACCTGCCAAGAACCCTCTGCCGCCAACCATGTGGTCGTACAACGACAAGGTCGAAGACGACACATACGATCTGGAAGCAGCCAAGAAGATGCTGACAGACGCAAGCGTCAAGGACCTGTCGATGAAGGTCTGGGCGATGCCCGTTTCGCGTCCTTACATGCTCAACGCCCGCCGCGCTGCCGAAGTCATCCAGGATGATTTCGCCAAGATCGGCGTGAAGGTCGAGATCGTTTCCTACGAATGGGCCGAATATCTCGACCGTTCGAAGGCAAAGGACCGTGACGGCGCCGTGTTCCTCGGCTGGACCGGCGACAATGGTGACCCGGACAACTTCCTCGACACGCTGCTCGGCTGCGATGCCGTTGGTGGCAACAACCGTGCTCAGTGGTGCGACAAGGACTTCGACGCTCTTGTAAAGAAGGCCAAGATCACCACCGATCAGGCTGAGCGCACCAAGCTCTACGAAGAAGCACAGGTCGTCTTCAAGAAGCAGGCACCTTGGGCCACCATCGACCACTCCCTGTCCGTCGTTCCGATGCGCAAGGAAGTCACTGGCTTCGTCCAGAGCCCGCTGGGTGACTTCACGTTCGAAAACGTGGATATTGCCGAGTAACAGTTCTACGCATACAAAAATGCCGCGCGCCTTGTTCCAAGGCGCGCGGCACTTGCGTTCTGAAACATCCCTAAACAACAAAGAAGCAGACCGAAAAGGTCGCTACTGCCAGCGCATAGGTTCCAGGCGGAACAGATCGAAGGTTTTTCATGATTGGCTTTCTCGTGCGGCGTATCGCCGTGCTCATCCCGACCTTCATCGGGGTTTCTATCATCGCGTTCCTGTTCATCCGGCTTCTGCCGGGCGACCCCGTGGCGCTTCTGTCGGGCGAACGCGTCATGTCGCCGGAGCGGCACGCGCAGATCAGCGCTGCGCTAGGCATGGACCGGCCGCTGGTCATCCAGTATTTCGATTATCTGAAGGGCATCCTCAACGGTGACTTCGGCACATCGATCGTCTCCAAATCGCCGATCATCGACCAGTTCTTCGCGCTGTTTCCGGCAACCGTCGAGCTGTCGTTCTGCGCC
The DNA here is from genome assembly GCF_001422245.1 of Rhizobium sp. Leaf262. Lineage (GTDB taxonomy): Bacteria > Pseudomonadota > Alphaproteobacteria > Rhizobiales > Rhizobiaceae > Agrobacterium. Next base: position 466,919 of record NZ_LMMM01000001.1, on the reverse strand, counting down.
ATCTTTCTGGCCATCGTCATCGGCATTCCCGCCGGCGTCATCGCTGCCATCAAGCGCGGGTCGATCTTCGATCAGGGCGTCATGGGCATAGCGCTGGTCGGCTACTCCATGCCGATCTTCTGGTGGGGCCTGCTGCTGATCATCCTGTTTTCGGGCATTCTGCAATGGACGCCTGTTTCGGGACGCATCTCTTTGATGTTCTTCTTCCCGCCGGTCACCGGCTTCATGCTGATCGACTCGCTGCTGTCGGGGCAGAAGGGTGCCTTTGCCTCCGCGCTCAGCCATCTGGCGCTGCCCTCCATCGTGCTTGCCACCATTCCACTGGCCGTCATTGCGCGTCAGACGCGCTCTGCCATGCTGGAAGTGTTGTCGGAAGATTACGTCCGCACGGCCCGCGCCAAGGGCCTGTCGCCCTTCCGCGTCATCGGCATTCATGCGCTGCGCAACGCCATGATCCCCGTCATCACCACCATCGGCCTTCAGGTCGGCGTCATGCTGGCCGGTGCGATCCTCACCGAAACGATCTTCTCCTGGCCGGGCATCGGCAAATGGATGGTCGATAGCGTCTTCCGCCGCGACTACCCTGTCATTCAGGGCGGTCTCCTGCTGATTGCAGGCATCATCATGGTCGTCAACCTCATCGTTGACCTCATGTATGGCCTCATCAATCCGCGCATCCGGCATTAAAGAAGAGGATCGTTTCATGGCCGATACCGCCATCACCAACAAAGCCGAGCCGGTTTCCTCTTCCGCCATGCGCAAGCAGATGCTGAAGGAATTCTGGTTCTATTTTTCCGAAAACAAGGGTGCCGTTATCGGCCTCTACGTTTTCGTCGCACTCGTCATCATCGCTGTCTTTGCAGGCGTCATCGCCCCGCATTCGCCGTTCCAGCAGTATCGTGACGCCGTTCTTCTACCGCCTGTGTGGCTGGAAGGCGGAAACATGTCGCATGTTCTGGGCACCGACCCGGTCGGTCGCGATATCCTGTCGCGTCTCATCTATGGTGCGCAATATTCGCTGTTTATCGGCGTCTTCGTCACCACCCTGTCGCTGTCGACAGGCGTCGTGATCGGCGTTCTCGCCGGTTACTATCGCGGCTGGCTGGATACGGTCATCATGCGTCTGATGGACATCATCCTGGCCTTCCCCTCGCTGCTGCTCGCGCTGGTTCTCGTCGCGATCCTCGGTCCGGGACTGACCAACGGCATGATTGCGATTGCGCTGGTTCTGCAGCCGCATTTCGTGCGCCTGACCCGCGCAGCTGTCATGGCAGAAAAGTCCAAGGACTACGTCACCGCCTCGCGGCTGGCAGGCGCAGGGCCTTTGCGTTTGATGTTCCGCACCATTCTGCCCAACTGCACGGCACCCCTGATCGTTCAGGCAACGCTGTCGTTTTCGAACGCCATTCTCGATGCAGCCGCGCTCGGCTTCCTTGGCATGGGCGCACAGCCCCCTGCCCCGGAATGGGGCACGATGCTGGCCGAAGCACGCGAATTCATTCTGCGCGCATGGTGGGTCGTCACCTTCCCCGGCATTGCCATTCTCGTCACCGTTCTCGCCATCAATCTGGTGGGCGATGGTCTGCGCGACGCGCTTGACCCGAAACTGAAGAGGTCCTGACATGGCACTTCTGCAAATCGATAATCTCGTCGTCGAATTTGAAACCGCCACGGGCTGGTTCCGTGCTGTCGACGGCATCTCCGTCTCCGTCGAAAAGGGAGAGGTTCTGGCCATTGTCGGCGAATCCGGTTCGGGCAAATCCGTCTCGATGCTGGCCGTGATGGGCCTTTTGCCCTGGACGGCGAAGATCACCGCCGACCGCATGCTGTTCGAAGGTCGCGACATCCAAAAGCTTACCGCTGCTGAGCGCCGCAAGCTGATCGGCAAGGATGTTGCCATGATCTTCCAGGAGCCGGTGGCAAGCCTCAATCCTTGCTTTACGGTCGGTTTCCAGCTGGAAGAAGTGCTGCGCATTCACATGGGCATGGACAAGAAGACGCGCCACGCCCGCGCGATCGAGCTGTTCAAGCTCGTCGGATTGCCTGACCCGGAGGAGCGGCTCAAGCACTTCCCGCACCAGATGTCCGGCGGCCAATGCCAGCGCGTCATGATCGCGATTGCCATCGCCTGCAATCCGAAGCTCCTCATCGCCGATGAGCCGACGACCGCGCTCGACGTCACGATCCAGAAGCAGATCCTCGACCTTTTGATGAAGCTTCAGGCCGAAAACGGCATGGGTCTCATCATGATCACCCACGACATGGGCGTGGTGGCAGAAACCGCCGACCGTGTCGTCGTTCAGTACAAGGGCAAGAAGATGGAGGAAGCCGACGTGCTGTCTCTGTTTGAAAATCCGCAGAGCAATTACACCAAGGCGCTTCTGGCTGCCCTTCCGGAAAACGCGACGGGCGATCGCCTGACCACCGTATCGCAATTCTTCGATGGCACACCGGCACCAGCGCCTTCAGTTGCGGGAGAAACGGCATGACCAATAGCAACACCATGCTTGAAATCCGCAATATGAAGCGCGATTACCATATGGCTGGCGGCTTCATGAAGCCATCCAAGACCATCCATGCAGTCAAGGGCGTGTCCTTCAAGCTCGAAACCGGCAAGACACTGGCCATCGTCGGCGAAAGCGGCTGCGGCAAGTCCACGCTTGCCCGCATGCTGACCTTCATCGACGAGCCGACATCAGGCGAGTTGCTGATCGACGGCCAGAAGGTGGACACGCGTCCGGGCCATCTGACCGCAGAAATGCGCCAGAAGGTGCAGATCGTGTTTCAGAACCCCTATGGTTCGCTCAACCCGCGCCAGAAGATTGGCGATGTCCTGGGCGAACCGCTGCTGATCAACACCAAGATGTCGGCTGCCGAACGTCGTGAGAAGGCAAATGACATGCTGGTGCGCGTCGGTCTGGGACCGGAGCATTACAACCGCTATCCGCACATGTTCTCCGGCGGCCAGCGCCAGCGTATCGCCATTGCGCGTGCACTGATGCTGAACCCGAAGCTTCTGGTGCTGGACGAGCCGGTCTCGGCCCTCGACCTTTCGGTTCAGGCACAGGTGCTGAACCTGCTGTCCGACCTTCAGGACGAGTTCGGCCTGACCTACGTCTTCATTTCCCACGATCTGTCGGTGGTGAAGTACATCGCCGACGAAGTCATGGTGATGTATTTCGGCGAAGCGGTGGAATACGGCACCCGTGAGGATGTCTTCTCAAATCCACAACACAGCTACACCCGCACCCTTTTTGCCGCCACGCCCAAAGCAGACGTGGAGTCCATCCGCGCCCGTATGGCTGCAAAGACGATGGCGAAGGCCGGTTGAAACCTTCAGGAAGCCCGACTTTGAATCGGGCTTCCTCATTTAAGAAATTTTGATTTTATTTCAAAGACTTGTCATTTTTTCGAAGAAAAACGCGAAAAACCTCCGTTTTTTTCTCAATGACGGCTAGACCGCCCGCATAATTCGCCTGCGTCCAACGCCATAATGTGTTCGCGAGACATTGTGGCGTGTGGAGGTTGGTGTTGCCTTGGCGGCTGTAACGTGCGGCTCGCTCTCGAAACACCAGTATCTGGCAAGCCCGGTGGTCCCGAAAAGAGACCGGACACTGCCTTTATACCTGACCGCACGGGCGCGCGTGCGGTCAGGCGAATGACACTTTGGAGGACGTGCGTGGTACCAGGACGTTAAACGGCTGGCACCACGCACGAAATCCAGAAAAGCAAGACCGGACGACCAAGGCCACGCAAATGCGGATGCCGCAGACCACCATACCAGAGACTTCACCGCATTTGCGTGGCTCTCCGGGTTTAGACGTCAGAACACACCACGGGCACATCGTGCCGCGTGAACGGCGAAGCCTGTCTGAATGGCGGCTGCGGTGATCGCGCGGCCTCTCTCCTCAATCCGGCTTCCTCGCGCAGATCGCATAACGATGCTGGATACCTCTGGCCGCAGCCTTCAGCACGTTCCAGTTCTTGGCCTGCGTCTTGTGAATGGCCCGCAAATCGGTGTCGATCACCACATTTTCGAAGCCCGCCTCCCGCAACAGCGCTGCCACCGCTTCGGCGCGTGCGCCCTGTGAGAAGTAGACCCGCGACAGGATGCTGTTGTGCGTGCCCGCCATCTCCGCTGGCATATGCACCGGCTCCTCCTTCAGCAGGCCGAGTTTGAGCAGCTTGGCCGCGAGGCTCTTGAGCAGTTTTTCGGCAAGACTGACATTGACGAAATCACCGTCGACGATCAGCAGTCTGCCGCCGGGTTTCAGCACGCGCAGCCATTCCTGAAAGGCCGCTTTCGGATCGACCAGCGTCCAGACCAGATGGCGGTTGATGATGACGTCGTGGGCGGCATCCGGCTCCATGGTGTTTTCGGCGTCGCCCATGCGGAACGTAATCGCACGGTTGCGGCTCCTGGCTTTTGCCTTGGCACGCTCCAGCATCGGTTCGGCCCAGTCCAGACCCGTGACGCGGTAGCCGAGATCGTCCATCAGATGCGAAATGACACCGGTGCCGGACGCAAGGTCGAGTGCAGTTTTGCCGTTGCCGCGCCCCAGATGTTTCTCGACCAGACGCAGCCATGCAGTCCGCTCGTCTTCGGAGAAGATTTCATGGCCGGGAGACAGGTCGAAGGTGGCTGCGCGTGCCGACCAATAGGCCTTGATTTCATCGCGCAGACCGAAATTGTTCCCGTAATTGTTTGCACTATCCATGCCGTCCAACCTTCACGATTGCCAGTTTCGAAATACTCTAAAAGATAAAACTTGACCACGCTTATCATAAAATAATAAAGCGCGGACAGTTTTACTGGAGAACAATTTCGATGCGCATTACAGGCAAATCCGCCATTCTTGCAATGGGTCTTTTCGTGTCTACCGTTCTGCCCGCTTTTGCCGAAAAAGTAACCGTCAAAGACGTGACCGGGCGCGATGTCGAAGTGAATGTGCCAGTGAAGCACGTCATTTTGGGTGAAGGCCGCCAGATTTACTTTCTGGCCGCGCTCGACAAGAACAATCCTTTCGAACACGTCGTCGGCTGGCGCGACGATCTGCCGAAGGCCGATCCTGAGTCCTATCAGGCCTATCTTGCGAAATATCCCGATATCGCCAAGCTTCCAACATTCGGCGGCATGAAGGACGGCACCTTCGATATCGAGCAGGCGGTTGCGCTGAAGCCCGACGTCATCCTCATGAACATCGACGCCAAGACGGCAACCGAAGAAGCCGGTTACATCGAAAAACTCGGCAAGGTCGGCATTCCACTCGTTTACGTCGACTTCCGTGAAAAGCCGATGGAAAACACCGAGCCAAGCATGCGCGTGATGGGCAAGCTGATGGGCAAGGAAGATGTGGCCGAAGACTTCATCAAGTTCCGCGCCGACAGCATCAAGCGCGTGACCGACGTTCTGGAGAAGGAAAAGCCCAAGCGCCCGGTCGTCTTCGTCGAGCGTGCCGGTGGTTACTCCGATGACTGCTGCATGTCCTTCGGCAACGAGAATTTCGGCAAGATGGTCGAGATCGCCGGTGGCATTAACATGGCCAAGGACATCATTCCCGGCACCTTCGGCACGGTCAATCCCGAGCAGGTCATCGCCTCCAATCCTGACCAGATCATCATCACCGGCGGCAAGTGGGATGCCTATGTTCCCGGCGGCAAGTGGGTGGGTGTTGGTTACGGCGCAGACCTGAAAGAAGCCCGTCGCAAGCTGGAAGACCTGACCAAGCGCCCGGCCTTTACCGGCGTCAAGGCTGTCGAAGACGGCAATGTCCACGCCATCTGGCACCAGTTCTACAACAATCCGTACCAGTTCGTGGCCATTCAGGAAATTGCCAAGTGGCTGCACCCTGATCTCTTCAAGGACCTTGACCCGGAAGCGACCTTCAAGGAACTGCACGCCCGCTTCCTGCCGCTTGACTACAAGCCCGGCTACTTCGTGTCGCTCAAGGACGACAAATAACGGACGAACGGCGTTGGGGGAGCGCTGATCGGACATAGGGCGAAGCCGCAAGCGTGGCTTCGCCACAATGCATTTGAGATCGAAAGGATTGCCCATGCCGTTCAGGACTTTCAAGCGGATCGCCGCCCTCGTCGTTGCATTGATCGCAACGCCCGCGCTGTCAGCCGAGATCATCGATTCCGCCGGTCGCAAGGTCGAGATCGACAGCCCGGCGAAACGCGTGATCGTCGGCGAGGCACGCCAGGTGCATGTGATCGCTGCGCTGAAGGGCGACAAGACGTTCGACACGATCGTCGGCTGGCGCGACGATCTCATCAAGAAAGACCCCGATAGCTACAAGGCCTATGTCGAGCGCTTTCCGCAGATCGAAAAACTGCCGCTCTTCGGCTACCTGCCACAGGGCGAATTCAGCCTCGAACAGGCAATCTCGCTCTCGCCCGATGTCATCACGCTCAATCTGGAGGTGGAAAAAACCGCCAAGGAAAGCGGCTTTGAGGAAAAGGCCGCAGCAGCCGGCATCAGGGTCGTCTACATCGACTTCCGCCTCGATCCGGAAAAGAACAGCGAAAATTCCATCCGCGTCCTCGGCACGATTTTCGGTGCCGGGCAACGTGCGGAAGAGTTCATCGCCTATCGTCGCGCCCAGATTGCGCTGGTCACCGACAGGCTGGCCTCCGTCAAGGACCTCAAGCGTCCCGGCGTCTTCATTGAACGGGCACCGGGCATATCGGGCGAAAACACCTGCTGCCGCACCTTCGGTCCCGTCAATTTCGGCACCATGGTGGAAGAGGCCGGTGGGCATAATATTGCCGCAGATGTCATAAAGACCACCTTCGGTGATCTCAACCCAGAGCAATTGCTGGTGTCCAACCCCGAGCATGTCATCGTGACCGGTTCCAACTGGGCGGCGGAAAGCGATATCAACCAGTTTGTGCCGGTGGGGCGGGGTGCCGATATGGCCTTGTCTCGCGAACGTCTGGCCAAACTGATGACGCGCACGCCCTTCCCGGAACTGGATGCGGTGAAGAAAGGCAATGTCCACGCCGTCTGGCACCAGTTTTATGGCGCGCCCTACGAGTTCTTCCCCATCCAGCAATTTGCAAAATGGTTTCACCCGGACCTCTTTGCCGATCTGAACCCGGAAAAGAATTTTGAAGAGTTTCACCAGAAATTCCTGCCGGTGACGTACAAGCCGGGATATTTCGTTTCACTTGAAAAAGGCTCGAACTAAATGGCACCCATCGCGGAAACACAGGTCGAGACGACGGGGCGCGATCAATATCGCGCTCTGGCCGGTCGGCGCATCCTGATCCTCGTCGGCCTCGTCGTGGCGCTGTGTCTGAGCATTGCGACCGACATGGCGCTCGGCCCGGCGCGCTATTCGCTGTCGGAGGTCATCAGCGCGATCTTCGATCCTGCAGCCGTTGCCAACCAGTTGCGCGTCGTCATCTGGGACATCCGCATGCCGATTGCGCTGATGGCGGTTACCGTCGGGGCCTCGCTGTCAGTTGCAGGTGCGCAGATGCAGACCATTCTCTCCAACCCGCTGGCCAGCCCCTTTACGCTGGGCATTTCGGCGGCGGCGAGTTTCGGCGCAGCATTGGCGCTCGTTGGCGGCGTGGCGATTTTTCCCGGTGCCGTGGAATATATGGTCCCCATCAACGCCTTCCTGATGGCGATGCTGGCCGCCATGTTCATCCACTTTGCCTCGACCATGCGCGGCGTGTCGGTCGAAACCATCGTGTTGCTCGGCATCGCGCTGGTCTTCACCTTCAATGCCGCCCTCTCGCTGCTGGAATATCTGGCGTCTGAACAGGCGCTGGCGGCCGTGGTGTTCTGGACCATGGGTAGCCTGACGAAAGCGACATGGGCAAAGGTCTATGTGACCGCAGCCATTCTGGTTTTGACCGTGCCGCTGTTCATGAAAAACGCCTGGGCCTTGACCGCGCTGCGGCTGGGCGACGACAAGGCCGCCAGCATGGGCGTCAATGTGCGCCGCCTGCGTTTGCAGACCATGCTGACGGTCAGCCTCCTGGCCGCCATTCCCGTCTCCTTCGTTGGCACCATCGGTTTCGTCGGTCTCGTCGGTCCCCACATCGCCCGCATGGTGGTGGGGGAAGACCAGCGCTTCTTCCTGCCGGGATCTGTGATCTGCGGAGCGCTGCTGCTCTCCGTCACCTCCGTCGTCAGCAAGATGCTGATCCCCGGCGCGATCCTGCCGATTGGCGTGATCACGGCGCTGGTTGGCGTTCCCTTCTTCTTCGTTCTCATCTTCTCCAACAGGAGACGCGCATGGTAGCCCTTGCCCTTCAGGACGTCGGTGCCCAATACGGTCGCACCACGGTGCTGTCCAATGTCAGCATGGATATGCTGGAAGCCGGAAGCATCACGGCCGTAATCGGCCCCAACGCGGCGGGTAAATCCACGCTGTTCAAACGCATCGCAGGCCTCATCAAAGGCCCCGGCGTGGTCACGCTTTCGCAGACCGAACAAGGCCCGCGCACGATCTGCTACATGCCGCAGGATACCGGTGCGAATGCGGTTCTCACCGTCTACGAATCCATTCTTCTGTCTGCCAAGCAGGGCAGCGGCTGGAAGGTGCATGATGACGAACTGGCCGAGATCGATGCCATTTTGAAGGCGCTCAACATCCATGATCTCGCCTTTCGCGGCCTTGGCGAATTGTCGGGCGGGCAACGCCAGCTCGTTTCGCTGGCGCAGGCGCTGGTGCGCAAACCTGAAGTGCTCTTGATGGACGAACCGACATCGGCACTCGATCTTCACCGGCAGGTCGAGGTGCTGGATTTCATTTCCAGCCTTGCCCGCCGCAACGGCATGATCATCCTGATCGCCCTGCACGATCTCAACCACGCACTGCGCTACTGCGAGCACACCATCGTCATCGAAGGCGGCAAAATGGCCGTCAGCGGCCAGACGGCAAATGTAATCACGCCGGACATGCTGCGGACGATCTACAAGGTGGATGCGCGCATCGAGATGTGTTCACGCGGGCAGCCGTTCATTCTGGTGGACGGCACGGCTTGAGGTTATGCCAAGCCCTGTCCTCATGCTGAGGTGGCGCGCAGCGCCCTCGAAGCATCCGGCTGCGCACTCCTCCCTCTCGTCTTGCAACCCTCGTCCTTCGAGGCCTCTACGGGGCACCTCCCCTTCGACAAGCTCAGGATGATGGATGAGGGTTGCTGCAAGAAGCTGTGCAGACGACAACAGCCCAACCTTCACAAACCGCGACCAACCCTACTCAACAAAAATCCGAACACTGGACGCCCTGCCATCCGCATCGATCACTGTCAGTGTCGAAAACCCCTGCCCCTCAGGCAGCCACTCGCTACTGCGGCGACGGGACGGTTCGGGCAGTGGCTTACCATTGGCGAGCCAGTGGAAGGGTGCGCGACCGCCCTGTAGTTTGAGGACGAGCGGGGAGAGTTCACCGCTTTGGCCGGTGAGCTCGATGCGGGCGCCCTCGGGCGGATAGACGATTTGCGGTGAGGGTTCGCGACGCGAGGCCGACAGGAGGCCTGATGTGTTGACGCTGAAGCGGCGCTGGTTTGCGGGCAGATCCTTATAGGACAACCGCGAGACGCCGGGTGGTGCAGGCGGGAACGGGGTGAGGGCGATGCCGGATTTGGTGAAAGCTTCGAACAATATCGGGGCGGCGGAGACGTAGCCGGCAAGGCCAGGAACCGAGCCGTTATCGGCCCGCCCCGCCCAGACGCCGATGACGTAGCGGCCATCGTAACCCACCGACCATGCGTCGCGATAACCATAGCTGGTGCCGGTCTTGTAGGCGATGCCGCGCTGCTTCATGCCGAGCGGCGGCAGCACGCCGGAGAGGACATCGCTGATGTTCCAGATCGCGGCCTTGGAAAACAGCGGATCGACATCCAGCACCTGCGGTCTGGCGCGCACGCCATCGCCCAGTTGCACCGGCTGACCGTCGTTGGCCAGCGCTGCGTAAAGCTGAACGAGATCGACGAGCGACAGGCCCGCACCACCGAGCGCAATGGCAAGCCCCGGCGCTTCTGCCTTCGGCAGCACCATCTGGACCGACGCGCGGCGGAAGCGGACCATGAGAGCGGCGGGGCTGACGGCATCCAGCAGACGCACGGCGGGAACGTTGAGCGAGAGTTGCAGGGCCTGTCGAATGCTGACATCGCCCTGATACTGCATGTCGAAATTGCGCGGGCGATAGCCGGAAAAATCCGCCGGGCGGTCTTCGATGATGGTTTCCTGCGCAATCAGGCCGTTTTCGAAGGCAAGGCCATAGATGAAGGGTTTGAGCGTCGAGCCGGGAGAGCGCACCGCGCGGGACATTTCCACCCAGCCACGGCGGTCATTGTCGAGAAAATCCGATGAACCGACGTCTGCGATGATGTCGCCGGTGGTGCTATCGGCCATGACGATGGCGACGGAAACCTTGTCGCCCAGCTTTTCGGCGGAACGCTGCGCCAGGGCTTCGAGCTCTCTTTGAATGGGCAGGCGTAGCGTGGATGCTACGGTGACGGACTGCGGGAAGCGGGCGCGCGCCGCTTGCGCCAGATGCGGGGCATAGGAGGGCAGATCGAGCCGTTTTGTCGGAATGGCGGCAATGGCCGCGCGGGAGGCTTCGCCTTCCCCCACCACTTTTGAGACGGCGAGGCGTTGCAGCACGCGTTCGCGCGCAAGCTTTGCGGCCTCGGGAAAGCGATCCGGGCGGCGTTTTTCCGGCAGTTGCGGGATGGAAACAAGGAGCGCCGCCTCTGCCGTTTCCAGCCGTTTCGGCTCCTTGCCGAACCAGGCCAGACTGGCGGCTCTGATACCTTCCAGATTGCCGCCATAGGGCGCGATGTTGAGGTAGAGATCGATGATCTGCTGTTTGCTCAGCCGCCGCTCGATCTGCCATGCGCGCGCCATCTGGAGAAATTTGGCACTAAACGAGCGGTCCGTGCGCGGCTCGATCAACCGTGCCACCTGCATCGACAGCGTGGAAGCACCGGAAACGATGCGGCCATGGGTCAGCAATTGCCAGGCGGCGCGACCCAGCGCCTGAAAATCGACGCCGCCGTGATCGAAGAAGCGTTGATCCTCATAGGCAACCAGCATGCGGATGAATTGCGGATCGACATCCACAGCCGAGGTGTGCAGCCGCCAGTGTCCGTCCGGCGTTGCGAAGGCGCGCAACAACTTTCCGTCTGCATCCAGCACTTCCTGCGAGACGATGCGGGCATTTTGCAGCGGTGGCGGAAAGGCGCGGTCCAGACGGTCGAGGCCGTAGACGGCAGCGCCGGTCAGCACGGCCGAGACGACAAAACCACTAACAAACGCCCGCCACCTGATCATTGCTGCGCTGCGCGGACCTCCATGCGCCCGGTTGCGGTGCGGGCGGAAAATTGCGGACGGTACATATCTTCCACCGACGCTGCCGGATTGTCGTAGGTGCCGGGGGTGACGGCGCGCACGACATAGGCGAGCGTTATCTCCGAACTGTCGCCCGATGCACGGTCGAAGGCCGCGACGAAACGGTCGTAGCGGAATTCTGTGTGCGCGGCTTCGGTTTCCGGCAGCCAATCGAAATTGGAAAGGGCTGCGCTGCTGACGAGGCTTGGATTATCGATCTCGAATCCGGAAGGCAGGAGATCCGTGACCATGATGCGCGATTGCCAATCGTTTTTCGGCGTGACCGTGAGGACGACGACATAGCGCTCGTTCTGGGTCGCTTCGCTGATATTCACCTCTTCGCCATCCATCGAATAATAGGTCTTCTGGATATCGAAACCTTCGCCGCCAGCTGGCAGCGGCTGTGCAGGCGGGGCGACGGTGGTGACAACCGCCGTTACCGTGTCTTTCGAGGCATTGGTGATCTTGATGGGCGATTGCAAAAGATCGTCGCCGCTGATGCTCTTGCTATAGCCACCCTGTTCCAGCGTACCGTTGATATCGAGCTTGACGTCCTTGTCTTCGCCCTTCAGGGCGCGGGCGGCGAGAAGCATCCAGGCCTGTTCCTGCGTGCTGGTATAGGGCTTGGCGTCCCACGCCTTAGCCACCGCACTTGCCAGTTGCGGAACGACCGCGGGCACCGGGCGGCTTTCGGCGGCAAGCGCCAGCGAGGCGGCATCATCACGCAGGACCGAACCATAATCGGCTCTGGAAAGGCTGACCTTGGTGGTGGCCGACGCCATGCTGAGCGACGCGCCGAAGACGGATTTGGCACGCGCCGCATCACCATAAAGCGACAGGGCCGACGCCAGTTGCGCCTTGGCAAGCGGCGTTGGGAAATCCTTCAGCGCCGTGTCTGCATAATAGCGCAGATCGTTGATGGCTGCCTTGCGATTGCGGGCGAGAACATAGAGTGAGTAGGCGATCTCGTTGCCACGATCCTTGACGTTGTTGTCGTAGGCCAGACCGTTTTGCAGGTTGGTGAGGGCCTGCACCATCGCCGTTTCCGGCACATCGAAGGATTGCTCGCGCGCGCGTGTCAGGAAGTCGGTGATATAGGCATCCAGCCACAGATCACCCTCGCCCGGACCCCAGAGGCCGAAGCCGCCGGAGGAGGACTGGAAGGACAGCACGCGATAGATCGCATCCTGCACCCGCTTGTGGATATCGGGATCGTCGGCACCACCGCGCTGCTTCATCAGTTCTGAAAGATAGAGTAGAGGCAGCGCACGGCTGGTGGTCTGCTCGGCGCAGCCATAGGGGTATTTGTCCAGCATCATCACCAGCCCCGGCACATCGAAGGCAGGCGAGCGGGTGACATTGACGGCGACCGAGGAGCCGACAAGCATGCTCTCGGCCAACAGATTGCCATCCACCGTGAGGCTGCTGTTGGGCGCGATCTGAATGTTGCGCCTGGTGGTGACCGGCAGCACGGCAGGGCGAACCGGAATGTTCAGCACCTGCTGCAATGACAGACCGCTCGCATTGGCAAGCGTGATGGTAATTGCGCCATCGCCGGGATTTTCACCCGTCAGCGGCACGGTCAGCGATGTCTTGCCGCCCTTCTGCAAGGCGAGCGTCTGCGAGACCTCACCCTCATCGACGGTGATCGCCATGTTGCTGGCGATGCCGAGCTTGTAATCGCCCGCTTCACCATCGGTATTGGCGATATCGATGCGCATTTGCGAAACATCACCGGGGCTGAGGAACTTAGGCGTACTGGCAGTGATGACGACGGGATCGCGGATGACCACGTCAGAGACGGCATGGCCGACACCGGTTTTGGTCCAGGCCACGGCCATGAAGCGGGCGGTGCCGTTGAACTGCGGAATATCGAAACGAATGGTGGCCTTGCCTTGCGCATCTAGCTCCACGGGACCGGCGAAGAAGGCGACCAGCTTTTCCTTGGGTGGGCTGCCTTGCAGCGCCACCTGTCCGCCATCACCGCCGGTTCTGAGACGCCCGGTGGCGCCCAGCGATCCATCGATCAGGCGGCCATAGAGATCGCGGATTTCCAGACCCAGACGGCGCTGGCCGAAATACCAGTCATCCGGCTTGGGCGGCTCGTAACGGGTGAGGTTGAGAATGCCGACATCGACAGCGGCGACCGTGACATAGGCCTTGTCGCCCGCACCGGCACCGGAGACCTGAACGGGGATTTCCAGCGATTGGCGTGGCAGGGTCTGCTTGGGAAGTGTGAGCGCGATGCCGAGCTTGCGTTCGCCGGGATCGACAGCCAGCCATTTGATGCCGATGGCGCGCATGGGCATGCGGCTTTCCTGCGCATCACCGGGGCGGAACAGGGTGGCGGTGACGTAGGAGCCAGCACCCCAGTCTTGCGTGACGGGAATATCGACCTCGCCACCCTTGTCACCGATCTCGACATTCTGGACGGCGATCAGCTTTTCCGAGCCGGATGTGATCATCAGCTGGCCTGCATAGCGCGACGTGACCTGCAATTTGGCGGTCTCGCCGATCTTGTAGCTCTGCTTGTCGAGCGCGATTTCCAGCGCATCGGGCGTTTCGGTGGAGCTTGCGGAAACGAACCAGCCGGCATCGAACTCGACGCTTGAGGTGGGGCCGTTGTTTTCCGCGGATTCGATCTCGAGGCGATAGCGACCCCATGATGCAGGCACGGAAATTTCGCCGCCATTGGCATCGATGGCCAATGTGCCTGTTTGCACCTGCTTGGTGTAGACGACGGGCTCATAACGCCAGGAATTGCCCTGACGATACCATTGATAATTCCGCTCGACCTTGATGAGCTTCCATGTGAGGCCGCTCATGGCCTGTTTGCTGCCATCAGGGCCAAGGCCGATGACGTGGAAACGACCGATGGAATTTTCAGCCAGATCGCCGGAGAATTCCGGCTTGATGCCGATCATCGCGCTATCGGATTTGACCGGTAGCGTCAGAGACCGTTCCACCGCGCGGCCACCGGCTTCGCGCATGCGCAGGGTGATATCGGCGGAGAGATACTGCGTGGTGGAAGGCAGATCGGCCAGCGCGACGTTGAAGGTCGCCTTGCCGTTTTCATCCAGAGCTGGAAGATCATCCAGCGTGGTGCGGCTTTCCTCTTCTGTTTCCTCGTCGGCAAGGCCGAACATATAGCCTTCGAAGCCCGGATGGGTGCGGGTGGGCTTCAGCGCAATTTCACCTTCGAGCGTCAACCCGGCGGCGGGCGCGCCGTAGAGATAACGGCCATCGACATCGATGGCGGTGTCGCCAGCCGGGTCGATCTCCTTGGCCTTGCTGGTCAGATCGAATTCGGTGCGATCCGGCACGAAATCGTCGACGAGGAAGGATTTCTGGCTGATGGCTGCTGTCTTCGGGTCTGTATGGATGGCCAAGGTCCAGGTGCCGCGCATGGCACTGTCCTGCAGGGCCAGATCGACCGTATAGCCGCCCAGTGCCTTGCCATCGCTGACGAAGCGGCGGTCTTCCACGCCATCGGGCCGCGAGAAGATGAAGGTGAGCGGCAGGTTCTCCACCGCATTGCCTTCGATATCGCGCGCCAGCGCCGCTGCATGCACGGTTTCACCGGCGCGGTAGATGCCGCGTTCCGTCCAGCTGAAGACATCGATGGCACCGGGGGCGGCGCGGCCGGTGACGCCACGGTCGGAGAGGTCGAACCCGGCGCGGGTCATATCGAGAAAGACGTAATCCGTGTCGCCATTGCGCGCCGTGATGATGGCAGGCGCCTGACCGGCGGTGCCACGCATGAGGCCTGCGGAAAACACCGCGCGGCCCTGCGCATCCGTCGTTGCGGTGCCCAGAACTTCATTGTTCTTGGCAAGAAGCTGGAGCTCCACGCCACCCAGCGGTTTTGCGCTGCTGAGCGCGCGAACGAAGACATTCAGCCCATCCGTTCCGGCATAGGTGGTGATGCCGGTATCGGAGACGAGGAACCACTGCGTGGCGCGAGAATCCCAGCTTTCCGGCGCAGTGCCGGGCGGAACGGCGGTCAGCACATAGATGCCGGGCTTGCGTTGCGGCAACGCCTCATCTACGGGGAAGCTGGTGACGACATCCTTGTTCAGCTCGTTCTGGATATCGATACCGCCCTGCCAGACGAGTTCGCCGATCTCGTTTTCGATCCGCTCTGCGCCATAGCCATCCATCTGCGTCAGGAACTGCGAGTTGTTGAGCAGGCTGGTGATGCTGCGGTCGCCCACCCGGTAAAGCTTGAGATCGGCGTGATCGATATTGACGGAAACCAGCGGAATGCCACGGCGGGCGGTGCCGGGCAGAACGAAATTCTCTCCGGTAACGCGCACGGATCCAGACCGGTCGCGCACGTAAATGTCGAGATCGACCTGCTTTTCCAGCGGCTCTTCGACCGAAGACGGCAGACCGGCGCGAAGCGCAATCTTGTAGCGCTGGCCGTGGGTCAGACCCTCCACGCAAATCTCGCTGCCCTTGGCCTCGATGGCCTTGGGGGCTGCGCCATCCAGCGTGACGAAGGAGGAATAATCGACGCCGTTTTTGACCAGAGGTTCGGAGAACTGGATGCAGGCGCGCGGGCTGACGCTGTCGGTATCAACAGTGTTGTTGGTGACCCGGAAGCCCTGACGCGCCTTCAAATCCACATAGGCGGCGCGGGTCTGGGCATTGTCCGACAACGCAAGGCTTGCCTTGTAGCTATCGAGCGCTGCGCGGTAGCTCTGCGTTTTTTCAAAGGCCTTTGCCAGCGTGTTAAGCGCATCGATGCGCGCGCTGACGGTGCGGATCAGCGAATAGGCATTGAGGGCAGCGGTGGCGGATTGCCCCGATATTTCGTAATTATTGTCTATTCTCGCGGCTGTGCGGGAAAGCTCGGACCAAACCGCGCCATCATCCGGGTTCAGCGCCAAAGCGGATTTATAGCTCTCGACCGCCTGGGGAATATTGGCCGCGCCTGCAAATTGCCGGGCCTGCGCCAGAAGCTCCTCGACGCCCTGCGACTGGTCCGCATCCGATGCGGCAAGGCCTGCCTTCAGACGCCGCGCCTGCTGGTACAGGCTGTCATCCACGAAGGAGAGTTTCTGCGGCGCGCCGATATCCGGCTCGCTGGCGACTTCCACCACCTTGCCAGCGACCGCGCCGGGGAAGGCGTTGAGCTGGTTGAAATCCGATTTCAGGAAGCACCATTGCACCTTGGGATTATAGGTGAAGGCCTTGCAGGCCTTGTCGTTGATGCAGATGGTTTCGCATTGCGGCAGGGAGACATTCTGCTCTGTGCGAAGATCGAAGCCGAAATAATCACCATTTTGGGTGGTGACGACCTTTCGCGTTGCGTCCTGCGCAAGCGCTGGCTGGATGGCCAGAGTGGCTGCGACGAATAACAGGCTCTTCAAAACAGAACGCACGAACATTGGTCCCTCCCCGGTACGCACGACCGCCGCGACTCTGCTCGGATTTTACACAGAAAGTCAATGCGATCCGCAGCGGTCGGGCGCAGTCATATCCGGCGCTTCCTACCCGCAGTGGCTCGTAAAAAAGCGCGCCTGCCGAACCTGCCTTACATGTTGGAAAGCCGGTGGAATTCAATATTTGCAGCATTTGCATGTTGAAAGCTACAGCCGGGCCTTTCACCCCTATCGATTGACATAAGATTTCTATCGCATATATGTATGACAACTTTGCTTGAGATATGATTGGGAGAACAATGGGCCAGACACAGTACACGAACCGCTTCGCCATCGACCCGAAGACGGCTGCCAAATTCGGCACCGAGGAACTTCGCGAGAACTTTCTGCTGCCGCCGCTGTTCGTCAACGACACCGTTCAGCTGCACTACACCAATTACGACCGCATGATCGTGGGTGGTGCCGTGCCGGTGTCGGGCTCGCTGGAACTGGAAGCCATCAAGCCAACGGGCACGAAATCCTTTCTGGATCGTCGCGAGCTGATCGTCGTCAATATTGGCGGCAAGGGCACGGTGACGGTGGATGGCACGGATTTTGAAACCGGTACGCGCGACATGGTCTATGCGGGCCTTGGTGCAAAGGTATCTTTCGCGTCCGCCTCGTCTGAAACGCCTGCGAAATTCTATCTGCTCAGCGCACCGGCGCATGCCGCCTATCCGGCAAAGCATATCAGCATCAACGATGCCAAGCGCGTCGATCTCGGTTCGCAGGCAACCAGCAACGAACGCTCGATTTTCCAGTTCATCCACCCGGAAGGCGTCAAGACCTGCCAGCTGGTTGTCGGCATGACCAGCCTTGCACCGGGCTCCGTCTGGAACACCATGCCATGCCATATTCACGACCGGCGCATGGAAGCCTATCTCTATTTCGACCTGCCCGAGACGGCGCGCGTCTTCCACTTCCTGGGTGAACCGAACGAAACGCGCCATCTGGTGATGAAGAATGAGGAAGCGGCTCTGTCTCCCGGCTGGTCCATCCATTCCGGTGCTGGAACGGCCAATTATTCCTTCATCTGGGCCATGGCCGGCGACAATGTCGATTATACCGATGTCGACCCCGTCACCATGGACGACCTGAAGTAAGGATGACGCAGATGAGCGAGAGCAATGCATTCGTCAATGCCGAGGATGGAACCTGGACACCGACCGAACCCGGTGTGTCCCGCCGCATCATGGCCTATCTGCCGGAAATGATGATGGTCGAAGTCGTCTTCGAAGCGGGCGCGATCGGCTCGCTTCATTCGCACCCGCATATCCAGGCGAGCTATGTGGCCGAGGGTCGGTTCGAAGTGACGATCGATGGAGTGACACAGGAACTGGGTCAGGGCGGAACCTTCATCGTCAAGCCAGACCTAGTCCACGGCGTGAAGGCGCTGGAAAAGGGTCGACTTATCGATACGTTCACGCCGCACCGCGCCGAATTCCTGTAGTACATCAAGGGGCAATCTTTGGGCTGCCCCTCAATCTTTCTCGTCAAATGGACAGGTTCTAGTCTTCTATTCGGCGAGCTTCCGACACGAGCATGATCGGCACGCCATCGCGGATTGGATAGGCAAGCCTCGCGCTTTCCGAGATCAACTCCCGCTTTTCCCTGTCATAGGAGAGACGCCCCTTTGTCAGAGGGCAGACAAGAAGGTCGAGCAGCTTCGGATCGACATTGCTTAACTTCTCGTCCATGACCACCCCATCATTGCAAGAGAGTTCCGGGTTCGCTGCTGCCCTGCGCAAGAACGATTTCCGTAATCGCGATCAGCGTGTCAGCGCGTGACTTGAGGTCCGGCGCTTCGAGCAGAGCTTGCTTTTCCGCCGGGCCGAAGGGCGACATCATGGACAGCGAGTTGACGAGAACGCGATTGCCCGCACGCTCGACGCTTTCCCAATCCGCCTCCAACTGGTTGGCGTCCAGAAAGGCTCGAAAAACCCGCAGAAGATTTTCGCGATCCACGGATTCCTCGTCATATTCGCCGGAGAGATCGGACAGGAATGGTGCATGCTTGAAAACCCGGTAAGGCGTGCCACTCGCCACCTCGTCCAGCAGGCGAAAACGGCAGACGCCGCTGAGCGACACCAGATATCGGCCATCACCCGTTTCTGAAAACGACGTGACGCGGCCTAAACATCCGACGGGGCTGAGCGGACCTGCGCCCGTGCCACTGTCGAGCCCCTGCAGGGATGGCTGAACCATGCCGATCAATCGGTCACCGGCAAGGGCAGCATCGAACATGGCGAGGTAACGTGGCTCGAAAATATTGAGAGGCAACTGGCCTTCTGGCAGCAGAAGAACGCCGGAAAGCGGGAAAACCGGGATCACATCCGGCAGATCGGTGCTCTTGAGATATCGTGCATTTCCGACATGCATGGGTGTGTCCTCGCTTCCAGATGTACCGGCAACGCCGCTTCGCCCGGCTTCAGCGGCACGCCCTTATAGGTGTGGTCTGCGGCGATGGATCGCAAGGCGCAGGTCAGGAAAACAGTATCGAAGACAGCTTTCTACGGGCCGATACCGAAGCAGGGTCCTTGAAACCCCAGTTTTCCAGAAACTCGACCAATTGCTTGCGCGCGCCATCGTCCTCGTAGGCGCGATCCTTGCGCATCACGATCAGAAGCTGGTCCGCAGCCTCTTCGCGCCTGCCCTGCGCATTGAGAATCTTCGCCAGTTTCATGCGCGATTCGTGATCGTCTGGATTGGCTTCGAGAGCCCGCTCCAAAGCTGTGGGGTCGCCCAACTGGCGGGCTTCCTCGTATTGCGCAAGCTTTTTGGAGGCGGCCTGAACGGCAGCATCCGCCAGTAGCGCTTCGGGAACGGATGCCAAGAGATCACTGGCACGCTGGTACTCACCAACGGCAATCATACATTCGGCAATGCCGGCAATAGCTGCGGCGTTTTCAGGATCGACCTGCATGACGAAACCGTAGAGCTGGGCTGCTCCCTGATGATCGCCATCGGCAAAAAGTTGCTTGGCTTCGGCGAGCGCCGCATCGATCTCCGCCTGCGGGTCGTTTGCGGCAGGCCCGGCGATCTTGTCGATGAACTCGCGAATCTGGCTTTCCGGCACGGCACCCATGAAGCCATCCACCGGGCGACCGTCCTGAAACGCGACGATAGCGGGAATGGACTGGATACCCAGCTGGCCGGGAATGGATGGATGGTCATCGATGTTGAGCTTGACGAGCTTGACGCGACCGCCAGCCTCGTTGACGACCTTTTCGAGAACAGGCGTCAGCTGTTTGCAGGGTCCACACCACGGCGCCCAGAAATCCACCAGCACGGGCTGGCGGCGAGATTCCTCCATGACATCCTTGGAGAAATTGGCCGTCGTCGTATCCTTGATATGGGAGGCCGCAGCCGCCGCACCCGGCGCGCTGCCATAATTGACGGAGCCAGTCATCTGTCCGCTGTTGGACGTTCCGTAGGGATTATCGCTCATATAAAGTCTCCGTTCATGTCGCAGCATGCCGCCATCTGGCGCAAAGATCGTACTTTACTCGGTCACTTTCAAGACGAGCGGTGTGTGACCCGTCGCCTCCAGAAAGCGAATGAGGTCGTCGCGCCCGATGGTGGTGGTGGCATCGTTGGACAGCGGGTGGCCGTTGATGAGATCATGCTTCATCAACTCGCTGTCGAGCACAAATGTCACGTCGTGCCCCGTATCGTTGATGGCACCGAAAACGGTGACAGAGCCCGGAATGACGCCCAGATACTCCATCATCTTCTCGGGTCTGCCGAACGACACCCGGCTTGAAGCATCGATGACCTTGTGGACCGTCTTCAAGTCGACAGTCGCATTTTCTTCCACCGTCAGGACGAAATATCTGTCCTTCTTGTCTTTCACGAAAAGGTTCTTGGTATGGCCGCCGGGAATGCGATCCCGCAGCGATTCCGATTCGGCCACGGTGAAGACCGGCTCATGGTCGACGGTCGTATGCGCAATGCCAAGCCCATCCAGCAAAGCGAAAAGGTCCTGCGCCGTCTTGGGCGATTGCTCGGTCATTTTGGATTTCTCGCGACATCGGATTCGGTTTTCGTTGCCATTGTCATTAGGCCCTCAAAACCGCTTTTGCAATTGGCTTTGAGATTTCAGCATCAAAAAAATCAAATGTTTTCCGTTACTTGTCCTGTTTTTCAAAATTTTCTGCAGCTTTTTGTCATTTCCCTGTTGCATTTAAAAAGCGGTTGAGCGATATAGCCCTCGTCGCCGCAACGCAGCGACCCGCGGTTCAGCGATCTACCCCGAACCAGCGGATTTGAGCGGGTGTAGCTCAGGGGTAGAGCACAACCTTGCCAAGGTTGGGGTCGAGGGTTCAAATCCCTTCGCCCGCTCCAATTTTCTCAAAGAGAGTAAATTGACACGGTGGTCTGGGAAACCAGGCCGTTCTTTGACGATTTTTCCTGAACTGAAAACAGACAAGCTTTCCAGAAATCTGAAACCAGCAACGCGCCCTTATTCAAGCTGCAGTGTCAAAACGAGACTGCGCGAAGCGCTGTCGCATTTTGACACTGACGATTCTTTTGTCAGCTGGCCAGCCGATGTTCGGCGAGCTTCACCCAATAGGATATGCCGTAGGCGATGGCTTCGTCGTTGAAGTCATAGCTTGGATTGTGCAATCCGGCGCTGTCTCCATTACCTAGAAAAATGAAGGCTCCGGGCCGTTCATTCAGCATGTAGGAAAAATCTTCGCCCGCCATGGATGGATCGACATCAGGGTCGACATTTTTATCGCCGACCACATCACGAGCGATGGCAATTGCGTGTTCGGTCTCATCGGCATGATTGACGGTGACGGGGCAATAACGCTCGTAGACTGCTTCAGCTTCGGCACCGTTGGCCTGCGCAATGCCTTCCGCCATCTGCTTGATACGGGCCTCCGCGGCGTCGCGAACCGACTCGTCCAGCGTGCGCACCGTGCCGGCGATCAAGGCCTCGTTGGGGATAATGTTGTGACTGGACCCCGCCTGAAAGCGCGTGACGGAAACCACCACCGAACGAATGGGATCGGTGTTGCGTGATGCGATCATCTGGAGATTGCTGACGATCTGCGCGCCGATGGAAATCGGATCGACCGTGCGGTGCGGCTGCGCCGCATGGCCGCCCTGCCCTTTGACGAGAATGGAAAATTTGTCGGGCGCGGCCATGATGCCGCCCTTGCGGATGGCGAAGGAGCCGAGCGGAATGCCGGGCATGTTGTGCATGCCGTAGACTTCATCGATGCCAAAACGCGTCATCAAGCCATCTTCGACCATGGCGCGCGCACCCGCACCACCTTCTTCGGCAGGCTGAAAGATAACGGCGACCGAGCCGCTGAAATTGCGCGTTTCCGCCAGATACTTCGCAGCACCCAGCAGCATGGCCATATGGCCATCATGCCCGCAGGCATGCATCTTGCCTTCAACCTTCGATTTCCACACTGCGCCCGTTTCTTCCACAATCGGCAGAGCATCCATATCGGAGCGAAGGCCGACGGTGCGCCCCTGGCCGTGCCTGCCGTGGATAATACCGACAACCCCGGTGCGACCGATGCCCGTAACGATGTCATCGACACCGAAGTCTTTCAGCTTTTCCGCCACGAAGGCGGCGGTTTCGTGCACATCGTAGAGCAGCTCGGGGTTTTCATGAAGATGACGCCGCCACTCACTGGCCTGCACCTGCAATTCCGCAGCTCTGTTCAAAACTGGCATTCACTTATTCCTGACGTTCCATTCCCGGCATGACGACACACGACCGCCCACTGCACGATAATGGGCTGCATCATCGACGGTTTCAATGGAGTTGCAAGCCTGGTGAAGCGGACGGAGCGTTCTCAAGGGACAGAATGCCAGCAATGCTTAAATTTTCTCTGCACTCACAGGTGATAATAGACGGGGATAGCGCGGTGCGACCCATGCAGGATGGCAAACTTTACCGCCGCACGCGGAAATGTCAGCGGGGGACCGCTTGTCGCTACCCCTACCGGTGTGCTGATATCGGTTTGATCGAAAAAATTTTCTGGGAGGAAATGCATATGATTGTTGAGTTGCTTATCGATGGCAAAGACCGCAGAGCGGAGGGTGACCGCACGTTCGACCGGGTGGACCCGGTGGCAGGAACGGTTGCCGCCACGGCCGCAGCCGCCAGCGTTGCGGATGCCCGCCTTGCCGTCGATGCAGCAGCGCAGGCTTTCGAAACCTGGTCGAAAACCGGGCCGAACCAACGGCGCGCGCTGCTGATGAAAGCAGCCGACGCAATGGAGGCCAAAGCCCCTGACTTCATCGAGGCAATGATCACCGAAACCGGCGCGACCGGGCTGTGGGCCGGTTTCAACGTCAAGCTGGCAGCAGGCGTCATTCGCGAAGCGGCAGCCATGGTTACGCAGCTTGGCGGCGAGATCATCCCTGCCGACAAACCGAACACGCTGGCCATGGGAATGCTGAAGCCCAAAGGCGTGTGCCTGGGCATGGCACCCTGGAATGCACCCGTCATTCTGGGCACCCGTGCGGTTGCCATGGCCATTGCCTGCGGCAACACGGTCGTCCTCAAGGCATCGGAGCTTTGCCCGGCCACGCACCGGCTGATCGGCGATTGCTTCACGCAGGCTGGCTTTGCGCCGGGCATTCTCAATGTGATCAGCAACGCGCCTGATGACGCCGCCTCGATTGTGGAGGCTCTGATTGCCGATCCACGCATTCGCCACGTCAATTTCACGGGCTCTTCCAAGGTGGGCCGCATCATCGGGAGGCTTGCGGGGGAAAACCTCAAGCCAGCCTTGCTGGAACTGGGCGGCAAGGCGCCGCTGGTGGTTCTGGACGATGCCGACATCGACGGCGCCGTCAATGCCGCCATCTTCGGCGCCTTCATGAACCAGGGACAGATCTGCATGTCGACGGAACGGATCATCGTTGATCAATCCATAGCCGACGAATTCGTATCCAAACTCGCCGCACGCGCGAATTCGCTACCTGCGGGACACCCTCGAGAAAAAGTCGTCCTGGGATCTCTGGTGACGCCGGATGCTGCCGAAAAAATGGATGCCATCATCGCTGATGCCACCGCCAAGGGTGGCAAGCTTGTGGCCGGAGGCACGCGCAACGGAACCATTGTCGCCGCAACGATCATCGACCATGCCGCGCCCGGCATGAAGATTTATTCAGAGGAATCATTCGGACCCGTCAAACCCGTCATCCGGGTCAACGGCGAGGCGGAGGCAATCCGCGTGGCGAACGACACGGAGTACGGATTGTCCGCCGCAGTCTTCAGCCGCGACATCGGCAGAGCGATGCGCGTGGCAGACCAGATCCAGTCCGGGATCTGCCACATCAATGGCCCCACCGTTTCCGACGAGCCTCAAATGCCATTCGGTGGCGTGAAAGCTTCCGGTTATGGCCGTTTCGGCGGGAAGGCTGCGATTGCGGAATTCACCGAGCTTCGCTGGATAACGATCGAAGATGCCGGTCAGCATTATCCTTTTTGAATACGACGGGCGGCGCTCGGCTCAACGCCTTTCGTCGCCCGCTGTTTTCAGGCCATATCCGGCGTGTGCTTTTTCAGCGCCACATATTCCCATATCGCCACCAGCATCAGCACGATGACCGCCGATATCTGCAAGGCGTAATTTGGGAGCCCATGCAGGATGAGCAGAACAACGAGCACACCGATGCCGGCGAAATGCGAGACGGGCCTGACATGGGACGCCGCGATCTTCACGCCGATATTGCCCGCCAGAAAAAGAATAGGGCCGCCGACGATGGCGAGCGCTTCGCGCCATGTCGCGTGCTCGTAACTGTGGGAAAGACTGAAGTCTTCTCCTACCGCCGTCAGGATAATGCCCGCCACGATCGGCAAATGACCGTAATTGAAGAGTGTTTGAGCAATCTTCTCCGGCTCGGCAGTTTCCTCTGCCTTTTCCGAGACCTTCTCCTGGCCATGATGAAAATAAATCCACCACATGAGGATCGTGCTGGCGAAAGCGGAGCAGAAAACGATGAAGCTCAGGCTGGAGTTCATATGGTCTGTTGCGGTGCGCCCGGTGGTGAGGATCGTTTCGCCAAGGCAAATGATGACGAACAGGGCGCATCTCTCAGCCAGATGTTCACCGGACAAATGCAGCTTTTCGTCCTTGCCCGTTTTGAGCCCCGGAAAATAGTATTTCAGCGCGGGACCGGCATATTCGATGCCAATTGCCACAAGCCAGAAAATGATCTGCCATTCCAGACTGCCGGATAACCCACCAATAAGCCAGAACACGCTGGAAACGGCTAGCCACAAAGCCATGCGTGAGAAGGTCAGGGAATTCTCATGATCGACGCCCTTGAAGACGTAGAGTGCAAAGAGCGAACGCAGCAACTGCATGCCGCTGTAGATGAGTGCAAATGTGAAACTCTGATCATGAAATGCTTTTGGCAGAGCAATGGCTAGCAGCACGCCTGCAAACATCATGGAAAACAGAAAGGTTCTGACCAGACCGGCTTCTGTGTTGAGCAGGTTCGTCAGCCATGTGATCTGCACCCACAGCCACCATAACGCCAGGATGATGATGGCCGCCTCTACCAGCGCCGTGGACCCGAAATCCTTGGCCAATGTGTGAGACAGCTGGATGAGTGCGAAAACAAAGACCAGATCTAAAAACAACTCCGGAAATGTCGGCTTTCCTGCTTCGGCGTCGTCCTGCCGGATAAGTCGCCACTTCGGATGGGCCTTTGCCCCCGAAGTCTCGCTATTTTGACCCATGCTGATCCCTGTCCCCTGTCAACCGCGTTACCGACTGTTCTATCAGTTCGACGCCAGCTGGGATCGCGCTTCTTCCCGCGCTAAAGCCTCGGAGCGACCGGACAATTCCACGTCCTTGGAATTGTCCGGGAAAAAGCGGGGGCCGACAAGGCGAACCTGACGGCCGCTGACATCGACGATGTAGCCCTGGCTGACCTTTGCGGGAGCCATGCTTTCCGCAGTCTTGGCGCTACGCTTGATGTCAAGGCTGCTAACCTCGATATCCTGAGCGACAGCCGCTGTGACAAAGCAAAAAACGGCACCTACCGCGGCGCCAAAGGCAACCCGTTCCATGAACAATCTCCTGAATATACTGAGCTTTTGTGGCTCATCAACACAGGAGCGGGCGGTTTTGTTCCATTCGTTCTAATGGAGCAAAATCTATGTCCGAGGGTCATCTCGCACAAAAGCCAACGGGAGGTCATCTCCCTCTTGTTTTTCTCCACTCCGCAAATTCCTGGCGCGGTGCATCGCTTGTTGCAGGGTAAAGGCCGATGATCGTCGCACCCGCAAGGACCTTTTCGGTGACGAAGTCCTCATAGGCGGTCATTTCGACAGTCTCGTCGGCGATTCCATCGGCAATATGGGCGGGAATGACGATTACGCCTTCATCATCACCGACGACGACGTCGCCGGGCCACACGGCGACATCGCCACAGCCGATGGGAACATTGATGTCGATGGCCTGATTGAGAGTGAGATTGGTGGGGGCGGACGGACGATTGTGATAGGCGCGTATATCGAGATCGGCGATCTCGGGGCTATCGCGAAAACCACCATCCGTCACCACGCCCTCCGCGCCGCGCACCATCAGGCGTGATATGAGAATAGAACCTGCTGAGGCGGCACGTGCATCCTTACGGCTGTCCATGACAAGCACATGACCGGGCGGGCAGCTTTCCACCGCAGCGCGCTGAGGGTGCTGAGGATTTTGAAACACCGCCAGCGTGTTCAAATCCTCCCGCGCGGGAATATAGCGCAGCGTGAAAGCCTGCCCGACCATGTTTCTCTTCTTGGCGGAAAGAGGCCTGACGTCCTGAATGAACTGACTGCGCAGGCCGCGCTTATACAGTGCCGTGGCAATCGTCGGGGTGGCCACGCCCATGAGCTTCTGGCGCGTGGCATCACTCAATACATAGTCGCTCATAGTTTGTCCCCTTGTCAGTAAATGTCCGGTTCAGCCGCAGTCGGACCAAAGCCTGTTTCCAGAAAATCGAAATCGGCACCCGTATCGGCCTGCGCCACATGGCGGGCAAACATCCAACCGTAGCCGCGCCCGATCTTGTCTGCGGGCTTGACCCACGCGGCGCGACGGCGCTGGAGCTCCTCGTCATCCACCAGCATATCGATGGTTCGCGCCTCGAGATCGAGCCTGACGATATCGCCATTGCGCAGGAGTGCCAGCGGACCGCCGACATGCGATTCGGGCGAAACATGGAGAATGCACGCACCGTAACTCGTACCGCTCATGCGCGCATCCGACAGACGCAGCATGTCCCGATGGCCCTGCTTGAGCAGGGCCTTGGGAATGGGCAACATGCCCCATTCCGGCATGCCCGGGCCACCCTGCGGCCCGGCACCGCGCAAAACCATGACGTGATCCGGCGTGATATCCAGATTTTCGTCATCGACGGCTGCTTTCATCTCGGGATAGGTATCGAAGACGAGCGCAGGCCCCTGATGCTTATGATATTTGGGATCGCAGGCAGCCGGTTTGATGACGGCACCGTTGGGTGCGAGGTTGCCCTTCAGCACGGCCAGCGATCCCTCGTGATAGACCGGGTTGTCCAGCGACCGGATGACATCGTCGTTAAAACATTCCGCCCCCTTCAAGGTTTCACCCAGCGGCAGGCCTGAGACCGTCATCGCCGTCTGATCAAGGATGTTTCCGAGCTTGACCATGAGCGCACGCAGGCCGCCCGCGTAGTAGAAATCCTCCATGAGGTAGGTCTTGCCGGTCGGGCGGATATTGGCCAGAACCGGCGTGGAGCGACCGGCGCGATCCAGATCTTCCAATGTCAGAGCCACACCGGCGCGACGTGCCATCGCTAGCAGATGCACAACCGCATTGGTGGAACAGCCGGTTGCCATGGCAACGGCAACGGCGTTGTTGACGGAAGCCTGGGTGACGATCTGGCTGGGGGTCAAATCCTCCCAGACCATTTCGACGATGCGCCGACCGCAGGCCGACGACATGCGAATATGGTTTGCATCGGCGGCCGGAATGGAACTGGCACCGGGCAAGGTCAGACCCAGCGCTTCAGCGATCGCCGTCATGGTGCTGGCCGTGCCCATGGTCATGCAGTGGCCGTAGGAACGGGCGATACCCGCTTCCACATCCACCCATTCCTTTTCCGTCAACTGCCCGGCGCGACGCTCATCCCAGAACTTCCATGCATCAGAACCCGAGCCGAGAGGCTTGCCCTGATAATTTCCGCGCAGCATCGGTCCTGCGGGAAGGTAGATCATCGGCAGTCCCATGCTGATGGCGCCCATCACGAGCCCCGGCGTCGTCTTGTCGCACCCGCCCATCAGCACGGCGCCGTCGACAGGATGCGAGCGCAAAAGCTCTTCGGCCTCCATCGCCAGCATGTTGCGATACAGCATCGTGGTGGGTTTGACGTAGCTTTCCGACAGCGACAGTGCAGGCAATTCCAGCGGAAAGCCGCCTGCCTGCAAGATGCCGCGCTTCACATCCTCGACTCGGTGCTTGAAATGAGCGTGGCAGGGATTGGCGTCCGACCACGTATTGAGAATGGCGATGATGGGCTTTCCCATCCATTCCTCAAGCGCATAGCCCATCTGCATGGTTCGCGAGCGATGACCGGAACTTCTAAGGTCGTCCGGCGCGAACCAGCGCGCACTGCGCAGCATATCTGCGGTCTTGATCTTCTTCATGATGTTTTCTGCGACTCCCGACGCGACCTCGGCGACAAACATCACCGAGACACCCGCACCTCCAATTATTGGCATTGAAGCACTAAAACATCAGTGCATCAATGGACAAAATATGATTGAGTGACTGCAAGACGCTACGGGCAAAGGGTGTGAGAAATGGTGAGAGGTACGGTTCTGGACAGGTCGCGGCAGGTCGCGCTCCAGATATACGACATCCTGCACAAGCGCATTCTGGATGTGGACCTTGCGCCCGGAACCGTACTGTCACGTGCAGCCTTGCAACTGGAATTCGGCGTCAGCCAAACCCCTGTCCGCGATGCATTAATACGCCTGCAGGAAGATGGCATCGTGGATGTCTATCCTCAATATGCCACCGTTGTCGCTCGGATCGACATCCAGCATGCCCAGCAGGCGCAGTTTTTACGCCTTTCGCTTGAGCTCGAGGCTATCAACAGGCTGACCTGCGAAAGCCCGGCCGAAACCGCGTGCGACCTCTCTCGAATCCTGGAGAAGCAAAGGACATTTGCGTCACCGGAGACATATGACAGTTTCGACGCCTGCGATCAGGAATTTCACCGCAAACTTTACGAACGCGTCGGCATTCTCGAACTCTGGACCAATGTGCGTCGGCAAAGCGTACATCTCGACCGGCTGCGCAGGCTGAACCTGCCGATGCCGGGCAAGATGCAGACGGTGCTGGCCGGCCACCAGGCAATCATCGACTCCATTCGTTCCGAAAAACCGGAAGAGGCGATGGCGGCAATGCGAAAGCATCTGTCTGGAACGCTTTCGATAACGGACATCATTCGCGAAAAATTCCCAGACTATGTGCGCGAATAGGCGCTGCATCCGACGGCAGACTCCAAACTTGCCATATGACATAAACATGATATTTATCGTCATATATACGGCGACTGTTTCCACGCGCTGCATCAGAGGTGTTCCACCGCACCACGCGCCAACGAGACTGGTTTGGGATTGTGACGTTTCTCCATTCGATGACATGTTTTACCGACGGCATCCGCGTGCTGGGACCGGCCAGATGGCGTTGTCTCGACGGCATGATCAGCGTGTTCTGGGATGCAGAAGGGCATGCGGGCGCCACGGGCTACTACCTGTCTCCGGACCCACGCATCGTTATATTTTTCAACGATGTGTCGTCGCACATCACGATGAGCAACAACGGCAGCAACGCCTCAGCGGGCTACCGGCCTATGAAGCGTGCGATCTACGTGCCTGCGGGCGTGCCGCTGTGGACCAGTTTCACCTCGTTTCACCGTTTCTCGCATATCGACATACATCTGCACCGCGACCGAATGTTGAAGTATCTGACACCATCAGTGGGCGCTTCTGTCGCGATGAGCGCGCTGCGTCGGCCAGTGGAAATTCAGGATGCGGATGCAATCGAAACGCTGGCCGGACTGCTGGTGGCCCAACTTTCTACGACCTCGAAGAACGCGGTCTTTGCGGAAAGCCTCGTCGGCAGCATCGTTGCCGGTCTGCTCGATACGTCCAGCCAAGTCGATGACCAGACGAATGCCCGGTTGACGCAGGCGCAGTTGAACAAGCTCGTCTCGGTCGTCAACAGACGCGCGGACCATAAGATGACGGTCGGCGAGATGGCAGAAACGGTCGGCCTTTCGGAAAGCTGGTTTGCCAATGTCTTCAAGCAGACAACCGGCAAAACACCTTTGCAGTGGCAATTGGGAAAACGCATCGGCGTCGCCCAGACCATGCTCGCCGAAAGCGACCTCAGCGTCGCCGCCATCGCCGCCCAACTGGGCTTTTCAGATCAGGCCCATCTGACCAAGACATTCCGTCAGGTTGCGGGCGAAACACCCGCCGCATGGCGGCGAATGCATCGCGATCCGTAGAAGAGGCGAATGCCTGTCATCACCATGTTCTGCGCAAAGTGGCCCAGACCTCGCGACCGGGATTA
Source organism: Rhizobium sp. Leaf262 (assembly GCF_001422245.1). Classification (GTDB taxonomy): domain Bacteria; phylum Pseudomonadota; class Alphaproteobacteria; order Rhizobiales; family Rhizobiaceae; genus Agrobacterium. The sequence goes on along the minus strand of NZ_LMMM01000001.1, from coordinate 436,539 downwards.
TAAAAGTCTGCTCCGAAACCGCCGTTTGCGACATATTTCTTATTGAAAATGTTGCTGGCGCTGATTTCAAGCTTGGTATTGTCCTGGATGTCATAGGAGAAGGCCGCGTCGAACACGACGGTCCCTCCTACGCCCGATGTATTTGCGTCACCGTAATAATAAGACCCGACATACCGAGCCCCAGAGCCGAACGTCATATCTCCGCGCTTATCCTGCCCTTCGAGCGTATAGCTTGCCCAGAGCGATGCCATGTGTTTGGGAACGAGCGCTAAACGATTGCCGACATTGGTTCCTCCGATATTTTCGGTAATTTCCGTGTCAAGATACGTGTAGGACGCGTTGAGGTTGATGTTATCGGTGATTTCAGCTTTTGCCTCGAGCTCAAATCCACGGGATTTGGCTTCTCCGACAGTATATTGAACACGTGTGACCGGATCAGACACGGCATAATTCTGCCGGGTCAGGTCGAAAACCGAGGCTGTAAAAAGGGCGGGAAAAGCATCCGGCCTATATTTCAAACCAACTTCGACCTGCTTCCCTGTTTCTGGATCAAGGCCAACAGATGGAGGAGCAACGGACTCAGCGTAACTTGCGTAGGCAGCAACTTCTTCAGTGAGTTTGTAGCTCGCCCCAATCCTCTTGGTGAACTCACTATTGCTGCTGGAGCCCTTTATGCGGGTCAACTCGTTGGTCTCGTCAATATCCATCCAGTCATTTCGCAGACCGACGGATACGATAAACTTCTCCGCAAAGGTCAACTCCTGCTGAAGATAAAGAGCATTCGACTTCTGATCGGATGAGGTGCTGGCATAAAGTGGAACGGACGCAGGTCGGCCACTATAGACCGGGTTGGTCCAGTCGATGTCCGGAGCCGGGCCGAAATAAGTATCGTTCGTGGACGAGTACGCGTTGTATTCAGCACCAACCAGCGTACGGCTTTCGATATTATCGAACGTCGTGTCGTACTGAAGGTGTGCATCGATGATAAAATCTTCAGAAGAAAATTCGTTTCCGAAAAAGCTCCTTTCCGCGATGGTGGAGCCATTGGTAGGCGTACTGGCAATATAGGCATAGCCAAAATTGGTGTTGGTGTTGCTGTAGCGGGCGTTCGCCCCAAACTTCAGACCTGAGCCGAAATCATGGTCGAACATTACGCTTACAGTGTTACGATTCGTTCCACGGTAATTGAAGTCGGGTTCGCCGAAGAAACGGCTGCGGTCAAAATTCGAGCCAACGGGATGCCCCCCGCTACCGGGAACACCGTCGCCGTTCAAATGGTCGTAAACCACCGTCAGCGAGGTGGCATCGGTTGGACGCCAGGTCAGCCCGCCCATGAAAAATTTCTGGTCATCGCGAGAGTAGTCGTATTCAGCATCGGCATTTCTTAATTTGCCGGTCAGGCGATAGGACAGCGTATCGTCGGACGTGATATTGTCGCCGAAATCAAACCCGGTTTCGGCACGACTGTTTACGCCCCCGGTAACATATGCCTCACCGAACCGTTCGGATTTCGGCCTTTTCGTCGCAAAATTAACGGAGCCTCCCGGGTCCGAAACGCCGGATGTCGAATTCGCTCCCTTCAGGACCTCGACACGCTCGAACGCGTAAGTTTCTTCACGCGGTGCGCCGAAAGGCCGGCCGAGTGCCAATCCATCGCGGGATGTGTAGGCGTCAAATCCACGGATCTTGAAGAAATCGTAGCGATCATCCGATCCATAAAAATCTGCGTTGACGCCGGATGTGTACTGCAAAACTTTCTCGACATTCGATGCGCCGCGCTGCTCAATTTCCTTGGCCGTTATGACGGAGATCGATGCAGGCGTGTTGAGAATATCGGTCGCCATCTTATTGGCGCTCGTTGCCTGTCTGGCCACGATCGATTTTGCGTCATCATCGCCACCCGAACCCTGAACAGTGATCGTTTCGAGCACGGTGCCGCCGCTTTGGGTCGTTGCGTCCTGTGCAAGCGCGCGCAGTGGCGTCAATGCGACGAGAGCCGAGCATCCCAACAAAGCGGCTTTGCCGTAGCGGCCTCGCGTGTACCTTTGGTTGGCGCGTGTCATCTCAATGCTCATGATCAAATTCCAGATGTAAGTGCTGTTTTGGCAGCCTGGGTTGAAACCCGTCGCGCCCCCGTATCGCCTGATAACTTGAGCCATATAGTCTGGTATTGTATGAAACCACGGTTTTGTAAAAAACCACGGAAACTTCGTGGGTCCTTATCGAGGCGAGGGAAAACGGTCTTGACCTCGCACCATGAAGCTGAGAGTTCAAGTCAAGTTTCAATATGAAGAGAGTTTTTCCATGTTGCGCTTCACCCGCGCCTTATCATCCTTCATCGTCGCATGCGTCGGTCTTGTCGCTTTCACCGGCGTCGCGGCAGCGGATGGCAGCACCTACCCGCTTGTCATCAAACACGCTCTGGGCACGACGACGATTTCCAAAAAGCCCGAGCGGGTGGCGACCGTGGCGTGGGCCAATCACGAGGTGCCTCTGGCTCTGGGCATCGTGCCGGTAGGCTTTGCCGCTGCCAATTTCGGTGATGATGACGGTGACGGCCTGTTGCCTTGGGTGGCCGAGAAACTGAAGGCGCTGGGTTCCGAAAAGCCGGTCTTGTTCGACGAAGGCGATGGCATCGATTTCGAAGCCGTGGCTCAGACCAGACCCGACGTGATCCTCGCTGCGTATTCGGGCCTCAGCCAATCGGACTATGATACGTTGAACCAGATCGCACCCGTGATCGCCTACCCGGAGTCGCCGTGGGCGACCGACTGGCGCGAGATGATACGCTTCAACAGCCTTGGGCTGGGGATGGCGCAGGAGGGAGAGGCTTTGATCAAACGGATCGATGCGGAGATCGCAGATGTCGTCGCAGGCTTTCCCCAACTCAAGAACAAGACTGCGATGTTCGTTACCCATCTCGACACGACCAATCTCAGCACGGTCAATTTCTACACGGCCAACGACACACGCGTTAAATTCTTTACCGATCTGGGCCTGACATCCCCCAAAAGCGTGAAGGAAGCGACGAAGCCCGGCCAATTCGCGTCCGCCGTAAGTGCCGAGCGGGTCGATGCGTTCGATGACGTCGATATCGTCGTGACCTATGGCGGTCAGCCATTGCTCGATGCGGTGAAATCAGATCCACTCTTGTCCAAAATGCCCGCCGTGGCACACGACTCCATCGTCATGCTGGGTCGCAATCCACTGGGAACGGCCGCCAACCCTACGCCGCTTTCGATTTCCTGGGTATTGAAGGACTACGCGGCGCTGCTTGCGAAGGCGGTCGAAAAGTCGACCGAAAAGCCGTAAATGACTTTCAGATACGTCAGGCAGAGCGCCCCGACCGTGATCGTCGGGCGCTCCAACAGCGTCAGATCTCTCTGGCTCGTGGGACTGCTGGCCGCGCTGGTGCTGTTGTGCATTCTCTCCGTTGCCGTGGGCACGCGCGATGTGGCCTGGGCCGATATTCTTTCAGGACTTGGCGGACGTACCGACACCATCGAACAGGCGGCCATTGCCGTGCGTCTTCCCCGCACCGTTCTCGCACTCGTTGCCGGTGCAGCTCTTGGGCTGGCGGGCGCCGTGATGCAGGGCGTGACGCGCAACCCGCTGGCCGACCCTGGCATATTGGGCGTGAATATGGGGGCGTCCCTGGCCGTCGTCATCGGTGTCGCCTGGTTCAATATCGCCTCTGCCAACGCCTTCATCTGGTGCGCTGTCCTGGGTGCGGCCTGTTCTGCAATTTTTGTTTATACGATCGGTTCGCTGGGGCGCGGTGGTGCGAACCCGCTCAAACTCGCTTTGGCGGGTGCAGCGACATCCGTGGCCTTTTCATCACTGGTGATTGCGGTCGTACTACCCCGGAACGATATTGCAGGTGGCATCCGCTCCTGGCAGATCGGAGGCGTCGGCGGGGCGACCTTCGACAGAATTTCCCATGTCATTCCGTTTCTCGCGGTCGGCTTTCTGATCAGCCTTCTGTCTGCCCGCAAGCTGAATTCTCTGGCCCTGGGCGACGAACTGGCGGCTGGACTGGGCGAACGCGTGGCACTTGCCCGAGGGTTTGCGGCACTTGGCGCTATTCTATTGTGTGGAGCAACGACAGCGGTGTGCGGACCGATCGGTTTTCTGGGGCTGGTCGTCCCGCATGTCTGCCGCTTGCTGGTGGGGGTCGATCATCGTTGGCTGCTGCCATTCTCATCCCTTTGCGGGGCGTGTCTGTTGCTGGTCGCGGATATCGTCGGGCGCGTCGTCTCGCGACCCGCTGAGCTGGATGTCGGTATCGTCACAGCACTCATCGGCGCACCTTTTTTCATCTGGATCGTCAGGCGACAGCGGGTGCGTGATCTATGACGGCGCGCCCTGTCATCATTCAGGACCTGTTGCGACAACGCGCCCGGCAGGGGCAGCGACGTCTGCGTATCATCGCACTTCTTGTTGCGTTGACGCTTGCGATTTTCTCGCTGACCCTCGTTTTGGGGCAGTCATTCACGCCACCAATGGACGTCTTGCGGGTGTTGCTGGGCCATGACGTTCCGGGGGCGGGCTTTACCGTGGGACAATTGCGGTTGCCAAGGGCGCTGCTGTGCATTCTGGCCGGCCTCAGCTTCGGTCTCGGAGGGGTCGCATTCCAGATCATGCTGCGCAATCCTCTCGCCAGCCCCGATATTATCGGCATCAGCTCTGGCGCCAGTGCAGCAGCCGTCTTCGCCATCGTCGTGCTGTCCCTGAAGGGACCGATCGTATCGGTTTTCGCTGTCGTCGCCGGGCTTGGCGTTGCTCTATCGGTCTATGCCCTTTCGTCCCGCAATGGCGTGGCAGGAACACGCCTTATTCTTGTCGGCATCGGCATTTCAGCCATGCTGGAAAGCGTCATCGCCTATATTCTGTCCAACGCCCCTGCCTGGAGCCTGCAGGAGGCCATGCGCTGGCTGACGGGGAGCGTCAACGGCGCGCAATTGTCGCAGGTCGCTCCGCTGCTGATCGGACTTGTCGTATTCGGCGGAATGCTGCTGGGCCGACAGCGGGATCTCGATGCGCTGCGTCTGGGTGACGATACGGCTGCGGCTTTGGGTGTGCGCGTCGGCTTGACCCGTATCGTCGTCATCATCGCTGCCGTAGGAATGATTGCCATCGCAACCGCCGTAACCGGGCCGATCGCCTTCGTGGCATTTCTGTCGGGGCCCATCGCGGCACGAATCGTTGGAGCCAACGGCTCTTTGCTGCTGCCCTCTGCGCTCATCGGGGCGCTTCTGGTGCTGGCCGGTGATTATGGCGGGCAATTCCTGCTACCGAGCCGCTACCCCGTGGGTGTCATCACCGGTGCGCTGGGAGCGCCTTACCTGATTTTCCTCATCATCCGCGCCAACCGGACCGGAGGCTCGCTTTGACCATTCATTCCCTTGCCGTCAACCAACTTTCCGCCGGATATGGCGACGCCGTCATTCTGGAAAACCTGGATCTCGTCGTCCCGCAGGGGAAGATCACAGTGATCGTGGGGGCCAATGCCTGCGGAAAATCAACGCTTTTACGCACGATGTCACGGCTGATCTCGCCACGTCGGGGCCAGGTTCTGCTGGATGGCAAATCCATTCACAGTATCGCGCCCAAAAAACTGGCGAAGACATTGGGGCTTCTTCCACAATCTCCCATCGCTCCCGAAGGTATCACCGTTGCCGATCTCGTCAGCAGAGGCCGTCATCCCCATCAGGGCATGTTATCGCGCTGGAGCAACGAGGATAACGATGCCGTTGCCGCCGCCCTTGAGGCAACCAAGACGTTCGAACTGGCGGAACGACCCGTGGACGAACTCTCCGGTGGCCAGCGCCAGCGTGTGTGGATCGCCATGGCGCTGGCCCAGCAAACCGAAATTCTGTTGCTCGACGAACCCACGACCTTCCTCGACATCAGCCATCAGGTCGAAGTTCTCGACCTCCTGACCGATCTCAATCACAGTCGTGGCACCACCATCGTCATGGTACTGCATGACCTCAATCTCGCGGCACGATACGCCGACCATCTGGTGGCGATGGCGCAAGGTCGCCTGCACGTCTTCGGCTCGCCAGAGGAAGTTTTGACGCAGGACAACGTGCGAGAGGTCTTCGGGCTTGAAAGCCGGATCATTACAGACCCGACCTCGGGCCGCCCCATGATGCTGCCCATCGGCCGACATCGCATGCATTGCGCCGACACCGGCGGTTTCGACGCAAACGGCTGAGACTGCTAAAATCCGATTGTTGGCTTATGCGTTCCGACATCCGCGCGTTTTCCGCCGCATTCATTCTTCACTGTAAACAAGCTGTCATGATCGCCCGGCATTTTTGCAGACCGTCGTGTCATGACCGTGATCATGGATTTCGGCGCATTGCATCAATGACGAGGAGATTGGCATGGCCCATCTGCGCACGTATTTTCCTTTTGTTCGATCAAGCCTGCTTGCCTCCATCGCCATCATCGGCGTGGCGTCCCAGGTGCAGGCGTTCGAAGGCGGCGGGTCAGTCGGCACTGGCTATGATATCACCGTTCCCGAGCCCTCGGTCGCCTACCCTCTTCCCGTCGCAGACAATTACCGCAACCAGACGGGCAAGTCCGCAAACGGCGCGGCGGTTCAAGCCTATGACGACAAAGACAATCCCGTCATCAGGATATTGTCCGGGTTCAACCGCATCTGGACACTGGGCGACGACCAGTGGGCAAACGGCGGCGCCAATGGCGATGGACCCACGGATTACAGCAAGGTAAAAATTTTGAACCCAGATGTCTGGGCTGAGAACATGCGCTACGTCATTTCCGTTACCGGAAAGAACCGCACGGATGCGGAGGCCTTGAACGCCTATCTGAACGACCGCCGACCCCAGGGTTACAGCGTCATCGATGGTCTTGGGCCGCTGGCAGCGTGGTATCGCGAAGGTTCCGGAGCGACGACGACGATCAATCACACGCTGAGCGACTTCAACGTCAATCACGTCATCACCAGGCGGGAGGACGACAAGGGCACGGAAGCGGGGACCAACACCTCGGAGCTGAAGAATTTCGTGGCCTTCATGAAGGCCATGCGCGGCCCCGAAGCCACAACCTCTCCTTCCAAATACTTCTATTCGACACCCCGACCCTGGCGCATGAACGCCAAGGGTGAGGTCATCCAGACCGGTACCGAAACAATCGGCGACAAGACCTTTGAGCAGTATGACTCCATTCCCGACGTGACCGTGCCGGCCCTGCGATACGCCAGGGAGCATCGAGGGCGGGCGAAGGATGGCGGCTTTCCAAGCGGGCACACCAATGCCGCCTATCTGGCAGCCCTCGCCTATGCCTATGCCGTACCGGAACGATTTTCGGAATTGCTGACCAAGGCGTCGGAACTGGGTGAAACGCGCATCGTGGCAGGCATGCACTCCCCGCTTGACGTCATGGGCGGGCGCATCACCGCCACGGCAATCGCCGCTGCCGTCTTGCAGGATGGCAGATATGCCGACGTTAAAAAAGCTGCACATGATGAAGTACAGGCTTACTTCAACAAGCGACTGCCACAGGGCCAGACTCTCGAAGAGTTCGCGCACAGCGCCGACAAGGCAAGTGATGCTTTCGCGGATGAAACGGCAAACAGGCAAGACTACCGCAGGCGCATGACCTACTCCTTCAGTCGCGACGCCACAGCTCCACGTCTTGCCATGATTGTGCCAAAGGGAGCCGAGGTTCTCCTGGAAACCCGCCTTCCCTATCTCGATGCGTCGCAACGCCGCGCGGTTCTGTTCACCACCGGCATCGAATCCGGCTATCCGCTGCTCGACGACAGCAATGGATGGGGTCGCATCAATCTCGTTGCGGCCGCCTCCGGTTACGGCGCCTTTGATGGAGACGTGACCGTGAAGATGGATGCCGCCGCAGGTGGCTTCAACGCAAAGGACCGCTGGACCAACGATATCTCCGGTGCCGGCAGGCTCGTCAAATCGGGAACCGGCGCGCTCGAACTTGCAGGCAACAATAGCTATTCCGGTGGTGTTACGGTGGAGGATGGTACATTGACTGCCGCCTCTAAAACTGCGCTTGGCACGGGCAGCGTCATGGTGAGCGGCGGTACGCTGACGCTCGACGCCGCTGATGGCGTCATAGTGACGGGCGACTACACCCAGACGGGAGGCACGCTTTCTATCAACGATGTCAAGGTCCCTCTGCAAGTCGCCGGGCATGTGAATATCGGAGACGCGACGCTTCGTGTCACCTTCGGAAAGGACGCGCCGGTTCCGGGGACAAAACTCCCGGTTCTATCGGCAGGGACACTCAAAGGCACGTTCGCATCGATCGAGGCCGATGGAGGTGTCAAGCTTCGGCCCATCTATACGGGCACTGGCGTTTCGGTGATCGTAGAATAGGCTCCATTCCGACACGACGGGCAGGCGTCAACGTAAAAATGCCGACGCCTCTTCACAAGGGTCCCGACTTGGACTAGAAGCCGCACCGTAATCCGGTCGCAGCCCACCCGGTCAAAACAAGGGATCCCAACCATGAAAACCATCGTCATCTGCTCCGGCGGATTGGACTCCGTTTCGCTTGCTCATAGAATGGCAGCGGAACACGACCTTATCGCGCTCATCTCCTTCGACTATGGCCAGCGCCATAAAAAGGAGCTGGACTTCGCCGCACTCTGTGCCCAACGGCTTTCCGTGCCGCACCACGTCATAGACATCAGGCCCATCGGCGCGCATCTGACCGGCTCGGCCCTTACCGACGATGTCGACGTGCCGGACGGGCATTATGCCGAAGAAACGATGCGCTCCACCGTGGTGCCCAACCGCAATGCCATCATGCTGACCATCGCTTTCGGCCTGGCGGCAGCACAACAGGCGCAAGCGGTTGCCATTGCTGTGCATGGGGGCGATCACTTCATCTACCCCGATTGCCGCCCCGGCTTCATCGACAGCTTCAACGCCATGCAGCGACATGCCCTTGAAGGCTATGCCGACGTTACGCTGCTTGCACCTTACGTGACGGTTTCCAAGGCCGACATCGTGACCGACGGTGCCAAACATCATACACCGTTTGCGCAGACATGGTCCTGCTACAAGGGCGGCATGCGCCATTGTGGACGCTGCGGAACCTGCGTGGAGCGGCGGGAGGCTTTCCATCTGGCAGGCATCTCCGATCCGACCGGCTATGAGGATCCAGATTTCTGGGTGGCTGCCACCAGCGCCTATGCGGCGCAGGAGGTGCGATGATGTTTCGGATTACCAAGGAGTTCCACTTTTCGGCATCGCATCAACTGAAAAACCTGCCCGCCGATCACCAATGCGCGCGACTTCATGGCCACAATTATATCGTGGAAGTGGAGCTTTCCGGCCCGACGCTTAACGAGCACGGCTTCGTGCGCGATTACCATGAACTGGCGCCGCTCAAGCACTATATCGATGACCGTTTCGACCATCGCCACCTCAACGACGTGTTGGGGCATGACATGGTGACCGCCGAGCGCCTGGCGCAGCATTTCTACGACTGGTGCAAGGCGCGGCTGCCCGAGACGAGTGCTGTGCGCGTGAGCGAAACGGCCAAGACCTGGGCGGAATATCGACCGCAGGCTCAGCCATGAGCACGCCCAGGGAAAGCCCGATCCGCATCAGCGAGATTTTCGGACCGACGATCCAGGGCGAAGGTCTTTTAATCGGTGTGCCAACGGTTTTCGTGCGCACTGGCGGCTGTGACTACCGCTGTTCATGGTGCGACACGCTGCATGCGGTGGACAGCCAGTACCGCGAAGACTGGGTGCCGATGTCCGTCGATGCGATCTGGCAGGAGGTCACCCGGCTTTCCGGGTCACGACCACTGACCATATCGCTTTCCGGTGGTAATCCGGCGATCCAGCCTTTGGGACCGCTGATCGAAAAAGGACATAGGGAAGGCTACCGCTTTGCCTTGGAAACGCAGGGTAGCCTAGCAAAGGACTGGTTCGGCGCGCTCGATTATCTGGTGCTCAGCCCCAAGCCGCCATCCAGCGGCATGCAGACAGACTGGACGGACTTCGACAACTGTCTTGCTGCCGCAGGAGACAAGCCCCAGATGGCGCTTAAAGTCGTGGTGTTCGATGATGTCGATTATCGATATGCCCGCGAGGCGAGCGCACGATATCCCGCTTTACCGGTCTATCTTCAGCCGGGAAATCATACGCCACCCCCGCCGGATGACGATGCCGCCGTGGTCGATATGGACGGCATCATGGACCGTATGCTGTGGCTGGTGGAGAAAGTCAGCGAGGACCGATGGTTCGACGTGCGCGTGCTGCCGCAATTGCACGTGCTGCTCTGGGGCAACAAACGCGGCGTTTAAAAGGGCAGTCACGCCTTGCGGATGCGAAATCTGTGACCTGCTCCGATGGGCATCATCTCAAGAAGGCTGTGTCCGTCTTCCCGACACATGTGCGGAATGTCGATGATGGCGAGCGGGTCACTTGTTTCCACGAGCAACTCCTCGCCTTGCTGCATCGATGACAGCCTTTTCCGGCAGCGCAAAACAGGAAGGGGGCATTTCAGCCCCCTCAGATCGTAGATTTCAATCGAGCCTGCGCTCATTCCTTGGCCCAGAATTTCCAGAATGGCTTCTTCTGCGCATCATCGGGCTGCGGCGGAGCCGAGAATGCGAGGGGGTTCACGGCAGGAACGGGAATGCTCTGTTGCGCGCCAACCTGCGGACGCGCTGCGACCGGCGCGGCGGACGCGACCATCGTGGGCGCAGCAGCGCTGACCGCAGGCGATGGCGTGGTTGTAGTCGGTGCTGTCGTTGCCCGCGGATTTGCGGCGGACGCAATTGCCGTTGCTGCCGGAGCCGACACGCCCTTGGTCGCCTTTTTCTCCATCAGCGCGGCAAACTCTGTTTCTTTCATCAGCTTGCCAGCCTTCAGCGCAGAGCCGGTCGGGGCGTAAGCGGGCTCGCGGCCTTTACGCTTTTCCGCCACCAGCGCCTTGCGTTCCGCTTCGCTCGGATCATACCAGACCATACCATCGAGTTTCTTCGATGCCTTGGCATAAGCAAGGTCGTAGGTCTTGTCGTAGCTCATCAGCGCGCTGGCCAAAGCCGGTGGTGTGCTCATCTTGGGGCAGGAAGCCGCCGCATTGAACTGACCGCCTTCGGCCTGCTGGTTGAAGACATATTTCTTTTCGCAGACGTTAACCTCTGGCGGGCGCTTGGTCACCTCGAAATTATCGTAGCCGACCTTCAGCATTTTCCAGAATTCGAAGTGCTCGCTGTTGCGATGACGCGCCATGTTTTCCGCCGACATGCGGAACGGCAGCGCCTGCAGCTGGACCGTCTTCTGGCCACCCTTGAAAGCATCGCGGGCGAAACCATAAATTTCCAGAACCTGCGCATCGGTCATGGAATAGCAACCCGAAGAGGAGCAGGCGCCATGGATCATCAGGTTGGTGCCATTGCGTCCGTTCGCCTGATCAAAGCGATTGGGAAAGCCGGTATTGATCGCAAGGTAGTAACTGGAATTGGGGTTCAGGTGCCCCGGCGTGAGATTATAGAAACCCTCCGGTGCCTGCCGGTCACCTTCCTTGATCTTCGGGCCCAGCTTTCCTGACCACGCGCAGATATCGTAGGAGGCGATGACATCGAAGCGATTGTCACGGCGGGCCTTCCATATTTCCAGCGTGCCCTCTTCCTTCAGGATACGGATCATGATCGGCGCGTTGCGATCCATGTTCTTCTTGTCCATTTCGGCAAGAATAGATGGTGCCAGCGGGTAATCGACCTTGTTTTTCACATGGGAAACATCACGCTCGACAGTCTCGAGCGTTTCATTGCAACCCGTCAGCATGAGAGCTGTGCAGGCAAAAAGCGCAAAATGTCTCAAACGCATGGCGTTGCACCAGTTTTCAGGATGTCGGAAGGTGGTAAAATATTTCGGATTTGAATACAAGTCCGCGGACTTGTCATCGCCAGTCTATTTCCAGCGAATGGCGGCTGATCGGCTCTCATGATCTCATCGGTATCGTTCGTTTCCTGGCCGAATTATAGCTGACAAAGCATTAACACATCGCTACAGCCCGTCCAGGCGATGCAGCTTGCGGCCATGCCCAACTCCTCTATATTCCGGCTATGATTGACCTGATGACCGCCTATTGGCCGCACATACTGGCGACACTGTCCGTTATCATGGGCGCAGCCGCAGCCATCCATGCAACGATGACGAAACAAGAGGTGCGCACGGCACTGGGATGGGTCGGCGTCATCCTGCTGTCGCCCGTCGTGGGTGCGGCCATTTACGCCGTCGCCGGCATCAACCGAATCCGGCGAAGCACGCTCGGACAACAGCGATCGCTGATGCATGGAACGATCATGGAACGCGTTGCCCGTTTCGATGCCGATGACCAACTGGTCGTCGAGCGATTCGGACGACGTTTCGTTTCGATGAAAACCGTGGGGGACCGCGTTACACGCACCGCCTTGACCACGAGCAATGTCATCGATCCCCTGCACTCGGGCGATATGGCCTACTCGGCCATGTTGGATGCCATCGCCAGCGCCAAGCGCTCGATCATCCTCGAAACCTACATCTTCGATCAGGACCATATAGGCCAGCGTTTCGTGGACGCCTTGTCCGATGCCTGTGAGCGCGGCGTGGAGGTCAGAGTGCTGGTGGATGCCGTGGGAGCGCGCTATTCGGTACCCAGCATCCTGCCGGCGCTTCGAAAAGCGGCCATCCGCGGTGCCGTCTTCAATGGCAATGTCATCATGGGCCTGCGCCTGCCCTATGCAAATCTGAGAACGCACCGGAAGATTCTTGTCGTGGACGGGCGCGTGGCCTTTACCGGAGGCATGAATATTCGCGAAGGATTTACCGCGGAATTTGCGCAGGAGCACCATTCACACGATACCCATTTTCGGGTCAAAGGCCCGTTGGTGGCGGATCTGTTCACGGTTGCCGCCGAAGACTGGCGGTTTACGACAGGCGAGTTGCTCGACGGTCCAGTCTGGGATGTGACGCTGCCGGAAGGAGAGCCGGGAGAGCCGGTTCTCGCGCGCGTCGTCGCGTCCGGTCCGGACAACAGCATCGAAACCAGCCACAAGATGCTGATGGGCGCATTTTCCGTTGCGCGATCCTCGATCCGCATCATGTCGCCTTACTTTCTACCAGACCGCGAGTTGATTTCAGCCCTGACGACTGCCGCCAGGCGCGGCGTGCAGGTGGACATCATCGTTCCCGCCAACAACAATCTGACGCTCGTCGATCATGCCATGACCGCCCAGTTCGACCAGATGTTAAAAAGTTATTGCCGAATCTGGCGCGCGACCGGCCCCTTCAATCATTCCAAACTCCTCGTTATCGACGATCGCTGGTCATATGTCGGCTCTTCCAATCTCGACCCAAGATCGTTGCGATTGAACTTTGAGGTGGACATCGAAGTTATGGATGAGGGTTTTGCCGAAGCTGTTGGTGAGAGCATCAGCAATGCGCAGGAAACTGCAGTGCCGGTAAATCTGGAAGACTTGCGCGCCCGCCCGTTCATTGTCAGGCTTTTCGAACGGGTTCTGTGGTTGGCATCACCCTATCTGTGAGGGTGAACGGGCTTGAAAAATAGAACTGGGAATGAGTGGCGTTGATGCGAGATAGAAAATTGATACGGACGAAGCCCGACAGCCTGTCCTCCGTTCTGGTGACATCTCTGCGCAACCGCAACAAACGCCAACCCCAGAGCAAGGGCTGCGGTGAAGACGGCCTTCCTATCATAGCGTCCTACAACGTCCATAAATGCGTGGGGCGGGATCGAAAATTCGACCCTGATCGCATCAGCCATGTCATTCAGGAAATCGGCGCCGACATCATCGCGCTGCAGGAAGCGGATAGCCGTTTTGGAGAACGCACCGGACTGCTTGATCTGATCCGCCTGGAGCGAGAATGTGGACTGACGCCTGTGCCGATCAGCGCCGGAGCCAAGGCGCATGGCTGGCACGGCAATGTGGTTCTGTTCAAGGAAGGGTCCGTGCGCGACGTGCACCCGCTCAAGCTGCCTGGTCTTGAGCCGCGCGGCGCGTTGGTCGTTGAACTGGAGCTGAAACAGGGCGGGACATTGCGGATCATTGCCGCCCACTTCGGGCTATTGCGCCGCTCCCGCGCGCAGCAGGCCAAGGCTCTTGTGGAGCTTCTGAACACGCGCGACGAACAGCCCACCATCCTTTTGGGCGATCTCAACGAGTGGCGGCTGGGCAATGGCTCGTCGCTCAATACGTTTCGCGATGCCTTTGGCACCTTGCCGCCGGCAGTTCCGAGCTTTCCCTCGGGTCTGCCAGTGCTTGCCCTGGACCGGATCATATCCAACCGCGAAGGTCTGATCGAAAATGTGACGGCGCATGATAGCGCTTTGTCGAGGATTGCGTCCGACCACCTGCCGCTAAAGGCAGCAATTCGCACTGACGTTCTTGGCGGCTGATGGGATGGCGAAGGCGGATACGCTGTAGCGCACCCGCCCGCATGATTTAGCGCAGCAGCGCTCTGGCTTCCTCGACACCCAGGGCCGCCGGCTGGCTGCATGTCGTCGTCAGCTCGATGAAGCGGCCCTCTTCACCCGATTTCAGGATCGATGTCATGACATCGATGCCGTGCAACGAGCGATCCAGAGAGCAGCGCGCGTCACGTCCTTCGATCAGCGCCTGAGCCATATCGGCAAGACCGGCCGTGCGATAATTGGCGCGCGCGCCCTGCGGGCTTTCCTGGTTGGCGATGCCGAAAGGATGATCCCAGTTTTCCAGCGGCTGAATATCCTTGTCGCGACCACTCGCCTCGACCACACCGCCGAAGAAATTCGGATCCGGCACGAAGAGCGATCCCTCGGTACCGTAGAGTTCCATGTTGGCATGGCGGTGAGACCAGACATCCCAGCTTGCCGAAAGCGTGATCGTCGCGCCATTGGCAAATTCCAGAAGCGCGTGAATGTTGGTCGGCGTCTCGACCGGAATGACCGTGCCGTTCAGCGGCTGGCTGGTCACGGTACGGGTTGGGTTTGCCATCGACGTCAAGGCGCCGACACGTTTGACCGGTCCGATGAGGTTGATGAGGTTGGCGATATAGTACGGGCCGAGATCGAGGATCGGGCCGCCGCCTTCGAGGAAGAAGAAGCCAGGGTTGGGATGCCACATCTCCATACCTGGGCTCATCACATGGCATGTGCCGGAGGTGATGCGCCCGACCTTACCCTCGTCGATATATTTGCGGGCAAGCTGATGCGCGCCACCGAGGAAAGTATCCGGTGCGCAACCGACGGCAAGCTTCTTTCCCGTCGCGATGCGCCGCAGCTCTTCGCCTTCTTCCAGCGTGAGCACAAGCGGCTTTTCCGAGTAAACATGTTTGCCCGCTTCGAGAATGGCCTTCGAGACACCAAAGTGGGCGGACGGGATGGTGAGGTTCACCACCACGTCGATTTCGTCGTTCTGAAGCAGTTCTTCGATGGACTGCGCTTTGACACCGTATTCTTCGGCTCTCAGCTCTGCCGCACTGCGGTTAAGGTCTGCGCAGGCCAGAACCTTCAGGCCCCTGAAAAGCGGGGAGAGCGAAAAATAGGTCGTTGAGATATTGCCGCATCCAATGATGCCGACGCCAAGTTCCTTGGCCATGAATGTTACTCCGGATTTTGGATTAGTAGCTGTTGAAGGATGCGATCGATCGGGTGATCAGACGGTCGACATCCTTTGGATTATCATGTTCAACGACATAATATTTAACGGCGGTTTTCTTCAGCACATCGACAAGACCTTTCCAGTCCACCGTGCCGTGACCAACATCCGCCCAGCCGTCTTCATCCGTACTTTCACCGGCTGGCGCGATGTCCTTCACATGCACAGCCGTGATGCGGCTGGCATAACGCTCAATCCATTCAAGCGGATCGGCTTTGCCGCGAATGATCCACGCGATGTCTGCTTCCCACTCCAGCTCAGGCCCGCCTGCAAAGATTTGCTCCTGTGGTGTGGAGCCGTCTTCCAGCTTCACGAATTCGAAATCGTGGTTGTGCCAGCCAAAGGCCAGACCTGCGTCGCGGTAGGGCTTGGCAGCCTCCTGAAGACGCTTGCCGAAAGCCAGCCAACCGGCGGCATCGGTGGGGCGCTGATCAGGCATGAGGTGCGGGCAATAGATCGTTTCCACGCCGAGGATTTTCGCGATGTTCAGCGCTTTCTGCGGCTCTTTCTCCAGCATATCCAGACCGAAATGGCCGGTTGGCATGGTCAGATTATTGGCGTCGAGATCGGCACGCAGAGCCTTGAGTGCAGCGTCGTCCATGGTGCCGTAAATGCCGCCGAAGCCTTCGACATGGGCGTAGCCTGCCGCTGAGAGTTTCTTGAGAATATCCGCAAGCGGCGGGAAGTTACGCGCGCTGTAAAGTTGAAAGCCGAGTTTCGTCATCTGTCTCTCCTGACATTGGGACGGTGTCTGGTGGAATGAAGGATTGTCTTAGATGCGCTCTTCCGTCGTCGCATCGAACAGCGAGGCCATGGACATATCGAAGGCGAGCTTGACCTTCGTGCCGGGCGCAAAACGGCGATGCCCGCCGACACGCACCGACAATGTGTGACCGGCAAGCTTGAGCCAGATGAGGTTATCGGCACCCATCGGCTCTTCGATGTCGACCACGGCGTCGTGGATGTCGCCACCGGTGATATCGTTATCGACCCGCACATGCTCCGGACGCACGCCGAGAACGGCAGGAGTTCCTGCGGTGAGTGGCGTGGAGGCATCATATCCATCGAGGGTGAAGCTGACGCCATTGGCCACGAATTCGACCTTGCCGTTTTTCTCAGCCAGTTCGCCCCGCAGGAAGTTCATGGACGGGGAACCGATAAAGCCGGCAACGAACAGGTTTCTTGGCCTATTGTAGATGGAAATCGGATCATCCAGCTGCTGGATGACACCGCTTTTCATGATGGCGATGCGGTCTGCCAGCGTCAGCGCTTCGATCTGGTCATGCGTGACATAGATCATCGTGTTTTTCAGCGACTGGTGGAGCCGTTTGATTTCCACGCGCAGTTCGGAGCGCAGTTTTGCATCGAGGTTGGACAGAGGTTCATCGAACAGAAACACATCCACGTCGCGCACCAGTGCGCGGCCGATGGCGACACGCTGACGCTGTCCGCCCGAAAGCTCGGCGGGCTTTCTTTTCAGCAGCGGCTCGATCTGAAGAATGCCAGCGGCGCGCTTGACGCGCTTGTCGATTTCTTCCTTGGGAACTTTGGCCACTTGCAGGCCGAAGGACAGGTTCTTTTCAACCGTCATCTGCGGGTAGAGCGCGTAAGACTGGAACACCATGCCGATGCCGCGATCTTTTGGCTCTTCCCATGTGACGTTGCGGTCCTTGATGAAGATTTGCCCTTCCGTCGGCTCCAGAAGTCCAGCAATGCAATTGAGCAATGTGGATTTTCCGCAGCCGGACGAGCCGAGAAGAACGAGAAACTCACCTTCGTAAATGTCGAGATTGAGGTCTGTCAGCACGTTGACCGCACCGAATGACAAAGACAGGTCGCGAATGGAAACGCTTTTATTCATGAAGCTTAACCCTTGACTGCGCCTGCGGCGATGCCGCGGACAAAAAGTCTGCCTGAAACGAAATAGACGAGCAGCGGAACGGCACCGGTGAGAAGGGTTGCCGCCATGTTGACGTTGTATTCCTTCACGCCTTGAACCGAGTTGACGATGTTGTTGAGCTGAACCGTCATCGGGTAATATTCCGGTCTGGTGAAGACGACGCCGAACAGGAAGTCGTTCCAGATGCCGGTAACCTGCAGGATCATGGCCACCACGAAAATCGGCAGCGACATGGGCGCCATGATGCGGAAATAGATTTGCCAGAAATTCGCACCATCGATACGGGCCGCCTTGAACAACTCTTCCGGCAGGCCCGCGAAGTAGTTGCGGAACAACAGCGTCAGAATGGGCATGCCGAAAATCGTATGGACGATGATGAGGCCGGTCAGCGTGCCGTAAATGCCCAGTTCGCGCAGAACGATCACGATCGGATAGATCATGACCTGATAGGGAATGAACGCACCGATGATGAGAATGGAGAAGAACAGCTCCGAACCTTTGAACTTCCAGTTCGCCAGAGCGTAACCGCTGATCGAAGCAATCACGATCGATACGATGGTGGACGGGAGCATGATCCGCACGGAGTTCCAGAAGCCGCGCGACAGGCCATCGCAGTTCAAGCCCGTGCAGGCATTGGCCCAGGCCTTGACCCAAGGCTCGAAGGTGATTTCCAGCGGTGGGGCGAAGATATTGCCCATACGGATTTCCGGCATGCCTTTCAGCGATGTGACGACCATCACGTAAAGCGGCAGGAGATAATAGAGAGCGGCGACGGTGAGCGTTCCGTACAGGATGATGTTGCGTCGGGACAGGCGCTTGCGCGGCTTGCGTCCGCGAGGTCCGCTCACGTCCTTCGAAACGGCATCCACGCCAGCGGCAACGGTATTGAGCGTCGAGATGTTAGCCACGTTTGCGCCCTCCAAATTCGAGGTAAGCCCATGGAATGATGATGATAGCAACGGTGAGCAGCATCATGGTGGAAGCGGCAAAGCCCTGCCCCAGATTCTGCGCCTGGAACATGTAGTCATAGACATATTTGGCCGGCACTTCCGACGCGATGCCGGGTCCACCACTGGTTTGCGCCACCACCAGATCGTAAACCTTGACGATGCCGCTGGCGATGATGACGAGCGTGGTGATGAAAACCGGACGCATCATGGGAATGACAATGAGGATGTAGGTTTTCCACATGGGAATGCCGTCTACCCGCGAAGCCTTCCAGATATCCTCATCGATGCCGCGCAGACCCGCCAGCATCAGGCACATGACGAGGCCGGTGCCCTGCCAGAGCGCTGCGATCAGGATGCCATAGATCACGAAATCCGAGTTATAGAGCGGGTCGAACGTGAAGCTCTCCCATCCGAGAGACCGCACAACGGCTTGAACGCCGAACTCCGGATTGAGCAGCCATTGCCACACCAGACCCGTGACGATGAATGAGAGTGCGAATGGATAAAGAAAGATCGTGCGGAAGGTATTTTCAAATCGTATCTTCTGGTCCATCAGCGCCGCCAGCACGAAGCCGATGACGAGACTGAAAATCAGCGAAAGAATACCATAAATGGCAAGGTTCTGGATCGAAATGATCCAGCGTGGTGCAGCCCACAGGCGCTCATACTGCTCAAAACCAATAAAAGTCGCGCGAGGCAGCAATTTCGAATTTGTAAAAGAATAAACGACCGTCCAGATCGTTCCGCCCAGGAAGATGACCATCGCGGTCAGGATCATGGGTATCGATGCAATCTTAGAATTCAGATTGCGGAACAGCTGGTTTGGACGACCAGAATGGCTTTTGACTGCCATGACCACTCCCTATCAATCATAATGGTTGATTGTGCAGCGGGTAGCCGGAAGCCATTCCGCGGCACATTTTCCAGACACGCCAAAACGGCGTTGCAAGGTCCGGCAAGGAGGTGTCTGAACCGAAAAGCCCGGTTCAGACCTTGAGGATCAGTCCGCAGACGAGATGATGTCAGCGAAACGCTTCTGGGCGGCTTCAGCCGTCAGAGATGCGTTAGCGAAAAATTCCGACATCAAGTCTTCTTTCTGCTTTTGCGTATCGGCGGAAATTAGCTGATCGGTACTGGGAAGAACGCTGCCTTTCGCAAGAATGGCCAAGCCCTTCTTCATGCAGTCATTCGCTACACCGAGGTCAACGTCACCCCTGATCGGCAGGGAGCCCTTCTTCAGGTTGAATGCAACCTGTGTCTTGGGATCGACGATAACTTCGGCAAGCACTTCCTGCGCCTTGGACTTGGCTTCATCTTTAAGCAGCGGGAAATAGAAGGCGTCGCCGTTGGCTGTCAAATACTCATTGAGGCCGAGACCCGGAAGGCAAGTGTAGTCTGTGCCAGCTTTCTGGTTTGCAAGCTGGAATTCACCCTGCGCCCAATCGCCCATGATCTGACCACCGGCTTTACCGGTGATGACCATATTGGTTGCCTGGTTCCAGTCCTGAACGTTTGAACCCTTGGTCAGCTTGCGGGCTTCGTCGGCCGCAGCGAAGATTTTCTGCATATCCGCGCCTGCTGCGACGTCAGCGTCCTTATTCTTGTAGACTTTTTCGTAAAGGTCTTTGCCACCCAGCGAAATCATCAGCGTGTCGAACAGACCATTGGCCTGCCAGGCCTGCCCACCCAGGGCGAGAGGCTGAATGCCAGCCTTTTGAAGCGCTGGGGCTGCGGCAATGAATTCAGTCCAGTTTTTCGGAACCTCAACGCCAGCCTTTTTGAAGGCAGCATTGGAAAGCCACAACCACTGCCAGGAGTGAATGTTGACAGGCGCACAATAAATCTTGCCATCGATGGTGCAGCTATCCAACAGACTGGACGGCTTGATGACCTCTTTCCAGTTGCCCTTTTCCGCAACATCCGTCAGATCACGCATCAGTCCAGACTGAACGAGTTCCTCTGCCTGACGGCCATGATTGAACTGGGTTGCACCCATCGGATCACCACCGGTGATACGGCTGATCATGATCGGCCTTGCTGTACCGCCGGACCCGGCAATCGCGCCATCAATCCATTTATTTCCGGTTGCATCGAACGCCTTGGCCAGCTCTCCCACCGCGGCGGCTTCGCCACCCGATGTCCACCAGTGCGTCACCTCGAGGTCAGTGGCCCCGGCAAACCCCGCCGGTAACATGACACCAGCCGCCAGAGCGGCCGAAATAAAACGAATGCGCATGAGTCTCCTCCCTCACTGAAACGTTGCCGTAAAAACCTATTCGAATCATTCCGGTTCTGCAACAGCGCGGGTCATAAAAAATTAAGCTCACTAAAATTCATATTTTACAGGTACTTATGGAACGCATTGGCTGCCGCGTGATGCGAGTTTGGGAAAAAACTGACATATGCAAAGAAACTGCGTAGAATTTCATTCTCTGGCGTCAAGACAATTTGCAGAAAGCAAATTTTGAACCGACGGCAACTAACTGACCAGACTGAACATCCATTTAAGCAAGCACAGCCAAGGTATTCACACGAGGCTCCTCGTCGCTGCCTGCGAATATTGTCGTATCTATTATAGGTAGTAAAATGCGCTATATTCTCCTTCAGCGCACTTCAATTAAGGCAATGCGACCATAAGTCTTAAGGACTGCGACTAATCGCAACCGCTATTAACTACGCCTTAACCACTCCACGCATATCAATAAGCTAATATGACAGGCCGGAACAAGAGATAACGACACGCAGTCGAAGTGGTTCCGCCGTCGTAACGGGTTGCATGAAGCCTGCCCGATTTTCAAGAATGTACGGATTTGAAACGCTTTCCCGCTTGGCGAGGACGGCGCGGTCGCGGCTGTCTTTTCATCGTCAATCGAAGCATGGGGCTCTGCCGACAAGGGCGGATGAGCTGTGTCCGGTTGTACCGTGACAGGCGATACGCCGTTGCCGACCGCGATACGCGTAAGACGGACCCAAATCCATGAAGTGTCAATCGACGCTGACACGTCGGCATGACGGCGGATGCCGCAATGTCGATGAGGACGCGCGACGACTGTGGCTGACTTGCATTCGAAGGCAACGTGGAAATTTAGGAACACTGATGACACCAGAGATACTCAATTTGCCCCCTTCCCTTTCCATTCGCGGAATTGCTGCCGTGCAGGAGAGCCTTCTCGAAGCCCTGCAGATGAACAAGGCTGTCACCATCGACATCCCAGCCGATGCCCAGACCGATCTGAGTTTCATACAGCTCATCGAAGCGTCGCGGCTCTATGCGCGCGCAGAGGGCAAATACATCACTCTTACGAAGCCAGCCTCGCCCGGTGTCGTCGATACCCTGCGCCGCGGCGGCTTTCTCACGACTATGGACGAGGCCTCTCGCCTCTTCTGGCTGCATGGAAAGGAAATACAATGAGCGCCAACATTCTCACCGTCGACGATTCTGCCAGCATCAGAATGACGACGAAAATTGCCCTGACGAACGCAGGTTATCAGGTGACGGAAGCAGTTGATGGTGCAGATGGCCTGAACAAGGCCAAAGGTGGTTCGTTCGATCTCATCGTTACCGACCTGAACATGCCGAACATGAATGGTCTTGAAATGATCGAAGCACTGCGCCAGTCGCCTGCGCATACCGGCATTCCGATCATCTTTTTGACCACGGAGTCGGACGCAGACATGAAAGCCCGCGCGAAGGCTGCAGGCGCGACCGGCTGGGTCACGAAGCCGTTCGACCCGGAAAATCTCGTCAAAATCGTTAAAAAGGTTCTCGGTAGATGAATATACTGGACCCCATTCAGGTTTTCAGAACAGAGGCGGCAGAGCTTTTCGAGCAAATCGAAAGCGGTCTGCTCGATCTGTTGCATGACCTGTCCAATCAGGGACAGATCGACGCCGTCTTTCGCGGCCTGCATACTCTCAAGGGGTCCGGAGCCATGTTCGGATTCGAGGCGCTGGCAGCCTTCACGCACCATTGCGAAACCGCTTTCGACCGGGTTCGCAAGGGTGAGGTACCGGCCAGCAGCGAGTTGATCGCAGCTGTTCTTGAGGCGCAGGACCACATGCGCCGCCTCGTCGACAATCCCGCAACCGCCTTTCCCGAAACGGGGGATCGCCTTCTCGCCAAGCTGGAAGCAGCGGTTGGCAGTGGCGCAAGCACCGTTCAACATTCAGCCTCGCCAGTCACAGCCACGAAGGCGGACGAACCGTCTGCCGCTACCTGGCAGATCGATTTCAGCCTTCCTGCCAACGCCATGGCTAACGGCACGAACCCGCTCGGCCTTCTGGATGAACTGGCAGAACTGGGAGAATGCACGATTGCCGTCAACACGGCAGCCATTCCCGCACTCGATGCGATTGACCCGACCAACCTCTATCTGTCCTGGTCGGTCACACTGACGATGGATCACCCGCGCTCGGCCATCGATGATGTCTTCATCTTCGTCATGGACGATATGGAGATCGAGGTCAAAAAAATCTCGAGCGAGCCTGCGCCATCCGCTGAAATCACGCCGCCACCGGCACCCGTGGAAGAAGCGGCAAAGGCCAATCCCACAGCCGCGCAGGCCAACGCCGATGGCAAACAGAACAAGAGCGCCGAAAACGTTCGCGTTCCCGCCGAGCGCCTTGACGAATTGATGGACCGCGTCGGTGAGCTCGTCATCGCCCAGTCGCGACTGTCGCAGCTTGCAAATACCAGCGTGGATATCCAGCTTCGCTCCGTCTCGGAAGATGTCGAGCGCCTGTCGGGCGAGCTCCGCGATACGATGATGGTGCTGCGCATGGTGCCCATCACGCAGCTGTTCGGACGCTTCCGCCGCCTCGTCCACGATCTCGCCCGCGAGACCGGAAAGCAGATCGAGCTTGTGACGGAAGGCGAAAGCACCGAAGTCGACAAGGCTGTCATCGAACGCCTCGCCGATCCGCTCGTCCATCTCGTGCGCAACTCCTGCGATCATGGGCTTGAAACGCCTGATGAACGTATCGCAGCAGGGAAGAAGCCTGCCGGGCAGGTCACGCTGGTCGCACGCCAGACCGGTGGCGACGTGACCATCACCATTCGTGACGACGGTCGCGGGATCGATCGCCAGCGAGTACGGGCAAAGGCTGAATCTTCCGGTCTGGTTGCACCCGGTGCCACGCTGACCGACCAGGAACTCCTGCAGATGATCTTCGAGCCGGGCTTCTCGACCGCAGCTCAGGTCACCAATCTTTCCGGTCGCGGTGTCGGCATGGACGTGGTGAAGAAGACGATCGAAGCCCTGCGCGGCACGATCAATGTCACAAGCACGCCGGGCGCGGGGTCGGAAATCACCCTCGCCATTCCGCTTACGCTTGCGATCATCGACGGCCTCCTCGTACGGGTCGGCTCCGGCTGCTACGTCATTCCGCTGTCTGCAGTAGAAGAATGCCTCGAGCTTTCTCCCGAAAATGACGTCAAGTCGCGTGGCCGCTCGTTCATTTCGCTGCGGGAAAGCCTCGTTCCCTTCATTCGCCTGCGCGAACTCTTCCACACCGGCACAAAGCCCGATCAGTTCCAGAAAGTCGTCGTCATCTCGACGGGGTCGGAGCGAGTCGGCCTCGTCGTCGACCAGATCATCGGTGACCACCAGACCGTCATCAAGGCGATGTCGAAACTCCACCACGATGTCGCGACCTTCTCTGGCGCAACCATTCTGGGTGATGGCAGCGTCGCCCTCATTCTCGATGTCGGACACCTCGTGGCCGCAGGCCAGCAGCAGGAGGCGCAAATGCGTATTGCCGGATGAACCAGCCACTTTTGAAACAGCCCGAAGACGTGTGGGGCAGCAGCGACGACCTCGAAGTTCTGACCTTCAGCATCGAAGGTGAAACCTTTGCCATCGAAGCCGTGCAGGTCCAGGAAATTCTCGATCTTCTGCCTGAAACTGCCGTTCCCGGTAGCAAGCCGTTCGTGGCCAGCGTCATCAATTTCCGTGGCAAGGTCATTCCGCTCGCCGATATTCGTCTGGCCTTCGGCATGGGTGCTGCTGAAAAAACCATCGACAGCCGCATCATCGTCATCGAATTGCCGATTGAGGGCGAACGGACGCTGGTCGGTCTGCGAACCGACAAGGTCTACGAAGTCACTACGTTCTCCAAGGCAGCCAGCGAACAACCACCAAGCGTGGGCATGCGGTGGCGCCCTGACTACATCAACTGCCTCGTCAAGAGAGGCAGCGAGTTCGTCATTCTTCCCAACCTCAATGCCATCTTTACCTCACAGCCTGACGCATCCGCAAAAGGCACGTCCCGCAACAACGTCATCGAACTCTCGAAGGAATTCTAGAATGCGATTTACCATTAAGATGAAACTAGCTGTCGCATTCGGATTTTTGATCTTGATGCTGGCAGGCACCGCCGGATACGGCATTCACAGCCTTGGCGTTGCCAAGGACGCCATGGACGATGTGGTGGACGGCACAGTCGTACGGCTGGATAAGGTCCACCAGATCAACGCCTTGGCTCTGGTAACCGTACGGTCGCAGAAAAACATCATTCTTGCCACCTCCCCAGCGGAAGTACAGACGTACAAGAATGCCGGCAACCAGAGCCGCGAACAGCTGAACAACCTCATCAACGACATGGCAAAGACCGCGCCACCGGAGATGCAGTCGCTCTGGACGAGCATTATGACGATCACCAAGAATTTCGAGGAGAGCGACGACCGCGTCCGCCAGTTGATCGCTGAAGGCAACACCTCTGCCGCTGCTGCCTACTCGGCAGGAGAAGGCCGCACTGCGGCAAACGAACTGACCCAAAAGCTCGACGAAACGGTCAAGTTCAACCGCACCCGCCTTGAAAACGCAAAGCAGGCTGCCGCTGCCGAATATGAAAACACGCGCATGATGCTCATCGCAGCATCGGTTGCCGCCGTCATCATCGCTATCGGCACCGCACTGTGGATCGCACTCGGCATCAGCAGCGGTCTTCGCAAGATCATGACGGTTGCTGAAGCTGTATCGGTCGGCGACCTCGACCAGGACGTCCAGATCAAGACGAACGACGAAATCAAGGATCTGGTTACCCGCATCAACACCATGACCGGCAACCTGCGCAACACGGCGAGCGTTGCCAATGAGATTGCCGACGGCAACCTTACCATCACGCCTAAGCCATTGTCTGACAAGGACACGTTGGGCCTGTCTCTGGAACGCATGGTGGAGCGTCTGCGCGGCGTCGTCAGCGATGCGCTGGCTGCTGCCGATAACGTCTCTTCCGGTAGCCAGGAACTGTCCGCCAGCTCCGAACAACTGTCGCAGGGCGCGACCGAACAGGCATCCTCTGCCGAAGAAGCATCGGCTTCGATGGAGCAGATGGCCGCCAACATCAAGCAGAACGCCGACAACGCCGCACAGACGGAAAAGATTGCCCGTCAGTCGTCGAAAGATGCCGAAGCCAGTGGTGAGGCCGTTGGTCGTGCCGTTTCCGCCATGCGCACCATCGCAGAAAAGATTTCCATCGTTCAGGAAATCGCTCGTCAGACAGACCTTCTCGCTCTGAACGCTGCCGTTGAAGCCGCCCGTGCTGGCGAACACGGTAAGGGTTTTGCGGTCGTAGCATCCGAAGTCCGCAAGCTGGCCGAACGCAGTCAGGCTGCAGCCGCCGAAATCTCATCCTTGTCCGGCGAAACGGTACAGGTTGCGACGGAAGCTGGCGATATGCTGAACCGTCTGGTTCCCGACATCCGCAAGACTGCGGAACTGGTTTCGGAAATTTCCGCCGCCTGCCGTGAACAGGACATCGGTGCAAGCCAGATCAACGAAGCGATCCAGCAGCTGGATCTTGTGACGCAGCAAAACTCCGGTGCATCCGAAGAAATGTCGGCAACATCGGAAGAACTGGCTGCACAGGCGGAAGAACTGCAGGCCAGCATTGCATTCTTCAAGGTCGAACGTGGCAATTCTGGACATGCACAGAAGGCTTACACTGCGCCACGCGCCGCTGCACCAGCACCTCGCCCCGTCGCAAAACCCGCCGCGCCAACACGTCGTCCTGATCAGTCGGTTCACTCACAACAGGCCCGCGCAAAGGGCTTTGCCCTGGACATGTCCATGGGTGGACCGGATGCAGACGACGCCGACTTCCGCGAAAGCGCGTGAATCGAAACATCCCCGTTTCGTTCGTTTTGATGACGAAGCGGGGAACTACCCTTTTCGAGACTGAAGCATTCCATCCGACCGTTCTGGCAACCCGGAGATGACCTGGCTTGCGGTTCAAGTTTTACAAGGAATAGTATTATGCACCTCACCATCAAACTTAAGTTGGCAATTGCCTTTGGCCTCATTATTTTGATGATGGCTGGTATATCCGTTTATTCGATCAACAGCCTTAACAGCTTGAACACGGCTATCAGCAACGTGATATCCGGCCCCGCCGCACGCCTTGAGGCGGCGCAGGAGCTTGGCCGCATTCAGCTGCGCTTCACCCGCTCGCAGATGAACATGTCGACTGCCGATAACACCGCAGCAGCTGAACAATCCATCCAGAACAGTGATTTATATCGCAGCCAGTTTCACGAAAAGGTCGATTGGCTTCAGAAGAATGCGACGACAGATCAAGGTCGCATGCAATGGCGTACCGTTGCGGAACTGGGTGAAAAACTGTTTCAAGTCGACGAAGAGATCCGGAAGCTCGTCAGAGCCGGCGACCTTCAGTCCGCTTTGGTCAAGACAAAAACTGAAAGCCGTGAGGCGACCGACAAGATCGGCGAAATCATCGACCAGCGCGTAGAAGCAAACAGAGGCCAGATGCGGCAGGCCGATACGGATACCGATGCGCTTTACGACACGACATGGACTATGATCACCAGCGTTTCCGCAGTCGCAATCGTGGTCGCTCTTGCTGCGGCGCTGATGATAGCACTGGGCATCGTTAAGGGTCTGAACAAAGCAACATCAGCGGTACGGAAAGTTGCCGATGGCGATCTGACGACGCTGAGCGAAATTACGTCGCGTGATGAAATCGGCAAGCTTCTTGAACACGTCAACGTGATGATCGAGCGTCTGCGCGGTGTTGTCGCCGACTCGCTGTCTGCCGCCGATAACGTTTCGACCGGCAGCCAGGAACTGTCTGCCAGCTCCGAGCAGGTTTCGCAAGGCGCAACAGAACAGGCTTCCTCCACCGAAGAGGCATCCGCCTCCATGGAGCAGATGGCGGCCAACATTCGCCAGAACGCTGAAAATGCGGCACAGACGGAGAAGATCGCCCGCCAGTCCTCCACCGATGCCGAAGCCAGCGGTGCCGCTGTCGGTCGCGCCGTCGTCGCCATGCGCACCATTGCCGAGAAGATTTCCATCGTTCAGGAAATCGCGCGCCAGACCGATCTTCTCGCCCTGAATGCAGCGGTGGAAGCAGCCCGCGCGGGTGAGCATGGCAAGGGCTTTGCGGTCGTTGCCTCTGAAGTCCGCAAATTGGCCGAACGCAGCCAGTCCGCCGCAGCCGAAATCAGCGCCATGTCAAGCCAGACGGTCTCGGCTGCCGCTGAGGCCGGGGACATGCTGAACCGTCTGGTTCCCGACATCCGCAAGACGGCTGAACTCGTTGCCGAAATCTCTGCGGCCTGTCGCGAGCAGGATATCGGCGCCAACCAGATCAATGAGGCGATCCAGCAGCTCGACCGTGTGACGCAGCAAAACACCAGCGCATCGGAAGAAATGTCGGCAACCTCGGAAGAGCTGGCAGCACAGGCCGAGGAGCTTCAGGCCAGCATTGCCTTCTTCAAGGTCGAGCGCGCAGCACAGTCAGCTCAGCGTGCAGCGTCGCAAATCCAGGCATCCAGCCGTTCCGGTCAGGGCGCAGCCCCGTCATCGAAGGTCGTGGTTCGCAGACCGAGCGACAATTCGATCGGAGGCCAGCAGGCACGTGCTAAGGGCTTTGCACTGGATATGTCCATGGGCGGCCCGGATGCGGACGACCAGGATTTCCGCCAGTCCGCATAACCGCACAATGAGCGGCGGGCGATGATCCCTCCGCCGTCCCATCCCCGAAAATCGATCAGACGCAGACGCACTCGACCGAAAAGACCATGACTTTGGAGAAAACGTAAAATGGCGAGCCCATCATCTCATACCCAGTACGTGACGTTTAGTCTTGGCGAGGAAGTGTTCGCTGTTCCCGTGGATGTCGTGCGTGAGATTCTCGACCACGAGGAGGCGTTCAAGATTCCTCACGGGCCGGATTATCTGCTGGGATTGCGCGACGTTCGCGGTCAGGGTGTTCCCGTCATCGATCTGCGTCTACGTCTGGGCATGACACGAACGGTCAAGACGCCGCACACTCGAATCCTCGTTCTCGACATTCCCTTTGCCGACAAGGTGCTGGCGCTCGGCCTCGTCGCCGACAAGGTCTTCGAGGTCACGCCATTTCAGCTCGATCAGATCGAAACCGCACCCGATATCGGCATTCGCTGGAACTCCAGCTACATCGCCGGCGTCGTTCGCCGTGAAGGTGATTTTGTGGTCATCATCGATCTTGCGCAGTTGTTTTCAAACGAAGCGAGCGATCTTGCCAGGGTCAATGGCGGACCAATGCGCGCTGCGTGAAAGGAATTTTAGAGTTGAGTACAGCTGTCAGCGTAAATTTTGACGACAACCTGAGCACCCGTGATTTCCGAGAACTTTCCAGTTTCATCTACGACTATTGCGGTATCAAGATGCCGGAAACGAAGCGATCCATGCTGGAAGGCAGGCTGCGCAAACGTCTTCGGGCAACAGGCCACCCGACATTCAGCTCCTATTGCAATTTCCTGTTCCGCGAAGGCGGCATGGAAAGCGAATCGATATTTCTGATCGATGTCGTAACCACCAACAAAACCGACTTCTTTCGCGAGCCGAACCATTTCGACTATATGGAAAAGGTCGCTCTTCCGGCTCTGGCCAAGCGCGGTGTTGGCCGTATTCGCGCCTGGAGTTCGGCATGTTCAACGGGCGCCGAGCCCTATACCATGGCGATGGTGATGGCGGATGCCGTGGAAAAAGGCGTCATTTCCGATTTCACCATTCTTGCGACAGACCTGTCCACTGATGTGCTCAAGAAAGCCCATAGCGGCATCTACTCGCGTGATCTGGTTGATCCTGTGCCTTCGGAGTTAAGACGCAGATACGTCATGCAAGCCAAGGAAAAGCATCGCAACGAAGTGCGGATCGTAGCGGGCCTACGCTCCAAGATCGGCTTTGCCCGTATGAACCTGATGAACCCGAGCTACGACATCGGTGATCCGGTCCACCTGCTGTTCTGCCGAAATGTGCTGATCTACTTCGACAAGAAGACCCAGACGCACGTTCTTACGCAATTGTGCAAGTGTCTGGCACCCGGTGGTTACCTGCTCATCGGTCATTCCGAAACCGTAACAGGGATCGATCTTCCGATAAAGCAGGTTGCCAACACCGTCTTCATGAAACAATAGTCGCAGGCATGGTCAAAAAAATCCGCGTCCTTATCGTCGATGATTCCGCCAGCGTCAGGCAGACGCTCACCGCCGTTCTTCAGGCTGATCCCGCCATCGAGGTTATCGGCGCAGCGTCCGATCCCTTCATGGCGGCAAAGAAGATACAGGAAGACCTGCCCGACGTGATAACGCTGGATGTGGAAATGCCGCGTATGGACGGCATCACTTTTCTGCGCAAGATCATGTCTCAGCATCCGATACCTGTCGTCATGTGCTCCTCCCTGACGGAAGCAGGATCGGAGACGTTGATTCAGGCACTGGAAGCAGGCGCGGTCGACATCATTTTGAAACCGCGCATCGGCGCTGCCGATCATCTGGCAGAATCTGCCCTGCGGATATGCGAAGTGGTGAAAAGCGCCGCTCATGCTCGTGTCAAAGGAATGCGCGTATCTGCCCGCCAACCGGCAGCCATGGCACCACAGGCGAAGTTGACCGCAGATGCCGTCCTACCGCCCCCCTCCGGAAAAGCCATGGCCAGAACCACGGAAATGGTGGTCTGCGTCGGCGCATCGACGGGTGGTACGGAAGCCCTGCGCGAAATGCTGGAAAAGCTGCCCGCCAACTCGCCGGGCATGGTCATCGTCCAGCATATGCCAGAAAAATTCACCGCAGCCTTTGCGCGACGCCTGAACACGCTCTGCGACGTGGAGATCAAGGAAGCGGCAGACGGCGATCCGGTGCTGCGTGGACATGTGCTGATCGCTCCCGGCGACAAGCACATGTTGCTGGAGCGACAGGGTGCGCGATATCATGTTTCCGTGCGCACCGGCCCTCTCGTATCGCGTCATCGTCCCTCCGTGGATGTGCTGTTCCGCTCGGCGGCACGTGCCGCCGGTGCCAATGCCATGGGCGTGATCATGACGGGCATGGGCGACGACGGTGCACGCGGCATGCTGGAAATGCATCAGGCAGGGGCATTGACCGTTGCCCAGGATGAGGCAAGCTCCGTCGTGTTCGGCATGCCCAAAGAAGCCATCGCCCACGGCGGCGTCGACAAGATCGTCCCGCTCGACCAGATCGCCCGTGAAATTCTGGCCGAAGATCGTCGACGTTGAGCGTTAAATTGCTTTTTCCATTAGGAAAGCATTAACCATAATGTTCAATGATCGATACGCGCCATGATTTCGGCGCGTCGAACAGGCGATGACCGTCTCAGCTTTATCGGATCAATCATGGCGGTCATTACATTCGCAAACACCAAGGGTGGCGCAGGCAAGACGACGGCAGTTTTGCTGCTGGCTTCGGAACTAGCGCGCCGTGGCTTGCGAATTTGTGTGATCGATACCGACCCCCAGCGCTGGCTTTCCAAGTGGCGGGAGGCCGCCGACCACCGGGTCGATCTTTCCGTCATAACCTATGTTTCGGCCACAAGCCTTCAGCAGCATGTTCTGGATAACAGACGTAAATTCGACCACGTCATCGTGGATTTGCCCGGCGCCCAGTCGCCGCTTCTGGCAACAGCCGTCGGCCTGTCCAATCACGTCCTGATCCCCGTGCAGGGCAGCACGATGGATGCACAGGGCGGCGCACAGGTTCTTGAACTGCTTCGCTATCTGGACGACCGCGCATCCATCAAGATTCCGCATTCCGTCGTGCTCTCGCGCGTCAATTCCATGGTCACCACGCGTGCCCTATTGGCCGCCAAGGTGCTGCTGGCAAAACGGAACGTACATGTGCTTGATACGCCCATCATCGAACGCGCGGCATTCCGCGACATGTTCGATTTCGGCGGTTATCTCCACATGATGAACCCTTCGCAGGTCAGCAATCTTGACAAGGCGCTGATCAACGCAAACGCGTTTGCCGATGAAGTCATGAGGTTGCTGCCTGCACAGTCGGTCGCCCGTTATTCCTCCGCCGCCTGATACTGCAAAACACCCCGGCGATCTGTGATCACCGGGGTGTTTTTGCGGTTCAACTTTCATGTCTGGGCCGCATCATGGCGCAAGCTTGCGCGCCATGTCTTCGAGACGCTTGTGCGGTGGAGGGCCCTTTTGCGGTCCGAGTGCCTCCGTCTTTCCATCTTCGCGCACCAGATAGCTGGCATGCACAAAGCCATCATCAAAGCGTCCTTGAACGGTGACGGGCTCGCTGGGCCGGACCAGCATGCCGCCCTCTCCCTCTGGGCCGGTTTCGATCAGTGCCTTGCCGCTGCCATCCTGCAATAGGAACTTGTTGCCATAGATTTCGGCGACAGTACCCTTGATCGTCACAAGGCTGGATGGCGGCATGGTCGAGATGGCAACCGGCGTCATCGGCGCCATCTCAGGCGTCGGGCGCATCAGCTTCATGGCACCTGCCCCCCCAGCGGCACCAAGTGCCAATGCAACGACAGCGGCGATAGCGGGAATTGCCAACCGACTGCGTTTCTTATGCGGCGGATGATCGGGACCCGTTGCGGGATGAGGATGTTCAATATCGTGGTTTTCGGTCTGCATTTCAGTGCTCCTTTTCAATGACACCACCAATCTAGACCAGCGACCCGAACACCGCGCTGAACCTTCCCGTTCAGTTTGAGTTAAGCTGCCATATCTAGATTTTCAGCCTTTCTCTCACTGGAAAGTTCACTCATGCGCGTGCTGCTCGTGGAAGATGACGCAGACCTTGGAGGCAGGATCGCAGCGGCGCTTCGGCTCGAGAATTTCGTGGTCGACATCGCCCGCAATGGGGAGGATGCGCTCCATGCTGGCCTTACAGAACTCTTCGACGTCGCCATCCTCGACCTTGGTCTACCAAAGATCGATGGTGTTTCGGTTTTGAAAGGGTGGCGCGACGGCGAGCGGAACCTGCCGGTCCTGGTTCTGACCGCGCGCGATGGCTGGCCTGACAAGGTAGCAAGCTTCAAAGCCGGTGCTGATGATTTTCTGCCCAAACCGTTCAAGCTGGAAGAGCTGGTGTTGCGACTGCGTGCGCTGGTACGCCGCGCCGCCGGCTACGCATCGGCGCGGGTGAACTGCGGCCCGCTGCTGTTCGATGCACAGTTGGGAACTTTCGAAATGGACGGGCTTCCGCTTAAGCTTACGGCGCTGGAATGGCGCGTCCTGTCCTGTCTCATCCTGCGAAAGGAGACCATCGTCGACCGGCGCGAACTGAATGAAAAGGTCTACGACGGCGATGCCGAAGTGGATTCCAATTCGATCGAGGTCATCATTGCGCGATTGCGCAAGAAGATCGGCGCCGAACGCATCGAGACTGTCAGAGGCCGAGGATACATGCTGACGGCGGGGGTTGCGACTTGAGGAAGCCCGTTTTGAAATCGCCACGCTCGCTGGCGGGAAGACTTTTGCTATTCTCGGGCATTTTCGTCACGGCAGCGCTGGTGGTGGCATCGGTCATTTTGGCACTGGCGCTCAAGACAGTCGTACGGGAGCAGATCGACCAGAGGCTGGACACGCAGATCAACGCGCTCGCCAGCGCTCTTCAGAAACAGGCAGACGGAAGGTTGTCCCTCTCTGCCTCCATGGATGCCGCCCCTTTTGACCGCGCCGGTTCTGGCTGGTACTGGCAGATCGATGGCGGTGCGCAACGGCTGACATCACGCTCTCTGATGACAGACACCCTCGAGGCCTCGCTGCCGCGCCAGTCGCTGAGACGCATGATGAGCGGAATGCCGTCGCCCGGCGAAAGCCATGATGAAAACGGGCGCTCGCTCTACACCCGCCAGATCATGCATGACGTCGATGGCACAATGGCAACCATTACGGCAAGCGCGCCTGCGAGTGCATTGATCGATCCGGCGCTGAGAGCCCTGCTGTGGTTGATCCCCTGCATGCTTGCGCTTGGTCTTGTTCTGCTGGGCGGCACCCTGTGGCAAATCCGTTTCGGCCTGCGTCCTCTCGTCGCGATGGCGGCGGATATCGATGCGATCAATCGCGGCGAACTGGATCGGTTGCCACCCCAGAAAACAGCGGAACTTGCGCCGCTTTCTGGGAAAACAAACGCGCTTCTGACCGCAAACGAAGAGCGACTAACCACCACGCGCATGCAATTCGCCAATTTGGCGCATGGGCTGAAAACACCTGTGGCAAGTCTGCTGCTGGCCTTAAATGACAGCAACGATCCGGACGGTTCTTTGCGTGATGTCGGACGGCGTATCGATCAGAGGATAAAACACCACCTTGGGTCGACCCGCCAGGCCATGGTGACGAAGGGCGCTATCAAGGGAGCTAATGTCGCAGCAACCGTTTCCGATCTTCACCTCGCGACCAGTTCGATCCATGCAGACCGGAACATAGGCTTCGAAACATCGATTGCCGAAGAGTTGACCGTTGCCTGCGACGACAACGATCTGGAGGAAATGCTGGGCAACCTGATCGACAATGCTTTCAAATGGGCAGCGACCAAGATCACGGTGACGGCAGACAGGGATGGCCCCCACCTGCGCATCTGCATCGATGACGATGGACCTGGCATCCCCGCGTCGCGCATGGAGGCAGTTATGCTGCCCGGCGTGCGGGAAGACGAACGCATTGCGGGTTCGGGTTTCGGACTCACCATCGTCAACGAGATGGCGGAGCTTTACGGAGGGAGGCTATCTCTCAAGGGGAGATCACCGAGCGGCCTGCGTGCGGTTCTCACCCTACCGGCAGCGGCCAGATCATCGGCCGGGCCGCAAACCTAGCTCATACATCAGCGTTTCCGGTGCAACTCGTCATCCTGAATGCCGAAATGATCGATGATCATGTTGACGTTACGACGATGAGACTTGAAATACACATCGAAAAGATCACCCACCAGCGGGACGCTGCCGAAGACCGCATCCACGCCGATATTGCCGACCATACGCGCCAGCTTCTCACGCGGGACACCGAGACGGCGGCCTTCATTGACGATGTAGAGACCGACCAGTGCTCCGGCCCCGTCTCCGACAAGGGGAACAAGGCCCATGATCGAGTCCGCCCCGAAGCGAAAGCGCGTTCCGGGAATACCGACAGCCGTGTCCATCAACCGCGCGATACCGGACAAACGACGCAACCGCCGAAGACGCTCTGCATGATCGATGAAATCGCTTGATGTGTGCGTTTTCGCCCCGCCCGCATTCCAAGTTTTAGCAGCCACAGTAGACTCCAAACCGAAAAGAGAAATCGTATCTTCTAAAGGAATGGGGATGCGACAAGCCGTGTTCAAGTCTTCGAGATCGCGATCGCACTTTTCATAATGATGCCGTGATCCCACCATCGACATAGAGAACATGGCCGTTGACGAAGGTAGACGCGGACGAGGACAGGACTATACAGGCCCCTACTAGCCTGTCTCAACGGATTGTAGTGGCAAATTTCGTGAAGGCATCACAAGACATGAGGTGTTGGTAGTCTTTATGGATCTGGCGGTCTATGTCATCTGGGCACAGATAAGCGAAGCTCGATGAAACCAGATCAAGGCGGGAAATACGGATAACAGCATGCACGGTTCCCTCTCATTGACCGTCCGCTTGGACATCTACACAGATGGCTCTTTCGCTCCCGCCTCGCAGCGCGGCGGCTGGGCTTTCGTCGCCGTTGCGGGCAATGAAACGATTGCAACGGCGTCAGGTCATTTCGATGGTGGAACCAACAACACGCTGGAGCTTTTCGCCGTGCTGAAGGCCGCAGAGTGGGCCAACGCTAATGCGCTTGATCACATCGTCACCATCTGGTCGGATTCCCACCATGTCGTGGAGGGATGCAATCGCTGGCGACCCATCTGGAAGAATAGCGGATGGAGGAGATATTCCGCCAATCCGAAGACGCGCAAACGCCCCCTGCCCGACGCATCGCTCTGGCAAAGGCTCGACGCCGAACTGGCCAAAAATGCCATGCTGAATGTCGCATGGTGCAAGGGTCATCAGGGCAATGACGGCAATGAACGCGCCGACGCGCTCGCGGGCGTGGCGAAAGACCTGGAGAGATAGGTTCGCGGCTCCACGTTGCTGTGCATTGCTAACGACGTCGAGACGGATATTCGTCCTTTTGTCTGAAACCGGACGGAGTAAATCCTAATGTAGCAAATGAGGCAGGTTTGACGCATAAGCCGACATTGCCTCCACAGACTTGAGGCTAACGCTTCCCCACCCGGAGGAATAATGGCCTTGTCATCGCAGAACCGTGTGCACAACCTCTTGCTTCGTGCTGCACCGTCTGACGCTTTTGCTCTGCTTGATTCCCATATGGAACGCATCGAACTGACCTCCCGACTGACACTGGTGGAGCCGGACAGTCCAACCCAGTTCGTTTGCTTCATCGAAAGCGGCCTTGCCTCAGTCGTCGTCATGACACCCAATAGCCAGATGACCGAGGTCGGCCATATCGGGTTTGAAGGCGCAACCGGGCTGCACACAACTCTCCATTCGGAACAGACGCCGTCGCGAACATTCGTTCAGGGCGAAGGTTTCGGTTATCGTGTTCCAGTTTCTGTTATCAGAGAAATTACCGAGCAGGTCCCAATGTTCGGCTCACTGTTGCTGCGCTACGTCCAGGCCAGCAATATCCAGCTTTCCTACACAGCGGTCGCAAATGCGCGGTTCAGTATCTATGAGCGTCTCGCGCGCTGGCTTCTCATGTGTCAGGATCGGCTGGGTGACGACATCGGACTGACCCATGAATTTCTCGCCGTCATGCTGGGCGTACGCCGATCCGGCGTGACCGATCATCTTCACCTGCTTGAGGGCATCAACGCCATCAAGGCCACACGTGGCAATATCCGCATCCTCGATCGCGCCAAGCTGGAGGAGATTGCAGGGGCCTGCTATGGTGTTGCGGAACGTGAATACGAGCGGCTTGTGGGACTTTCTCCGCGTCTTCTGAAGCTTATTGATTGAACAATCTTATCGTCTGGCTCGTGCTGACGGTAACGGCAGGGCAAACTTCAAGTTTTTGTACGAAATCAGACACAAAAACTAAATTAGTAAAAAATCATGATTTTACGCGATTTGGGGTCTACTCTTCGCATTCACATACGAAAATTCCCCGAGAACTGATTCATCGGCGGGGTCTGGCGACGATTATGAGGAGCCATACCAATGACTATATCGCATTCATCAAGTCAAGAACACGACGAAGCAAGACATATGGATGAACCGACGTTCCATGCACTAGAACTGCAGGGCGATCGATCCACGGGCGAATTTCAGCCCGGCGTAGATAAGGCAATTGGCTCAGTCCTGATCCTTGAAGACGAACCTCTTATCGCAGTGGATCTCGAATATACGCTCAACACCGCAGGTCATGCTGTTCACATCTGCTCATCATGTAGCGATGCGCTGACATGGCTTGAGCGAAAAAGACCATCTGTTGCGCTTCTCGATGTGCACTTGAAGGACGGACCCGCGACGGAAGTGGCTTCACGTCTCAAATTGATGGGCATACCTTTTATCGTTTGCACAGGGCGTGATCGTACTGGCGCCCCCGAAATCTTCCTGAAGGGTAGCTGGCTGAGCAAACCTTGCCCACCTGAATTGCTCTTAAAAAAGGTGGACGACGCGCTTCAACCACAAAGCTGAAGGAGATTGTCATGCCCGGTCATGCATTTTAAAGGAAGCCCGCAATCACGGGCTTCCTTTTTTGCTTTGATTACGCCCGTTTTTTGGACGCCTTGGTGTTTGCCGAACCTTCGCCCAGTTCCGTCAATTTGGCATCCGTCGCAATTTCTTCCTGAAGGGTTGCATCCAAGAGATCTGCGGCTTCCGTGTATCCGAGCTTGAGCGCCCAGCTCTTCAATGTGCCGTAACGGGCGATTTCGTAGTGTTCCACGGCTTGCGCTGAGGAAATCAGACCTGCGTCGAGCGCTTCGGTACCCTTATAGTCTTCCATGATCTCTTCGCCTTCGGCGATGATACCCTGAATTGCTTCACAGGTCTTACCACGAGCGCTCTTGCCGAGAAGTTCGAAGACCTGTTGAAGGCGTTCGATCTGACCCTCGGTTTCTTCCTTATGATGAAGAAATGCAGCCTTACCCTCGTCGGACTGGGCCGCCCGCGCCATCTTTGGCAAAGCTTTCAAAATCTGCTTTTCAGCAAAGTAGATGTCTTTGAGAGTATCGAGAAAAAGATCGTCGAGTGTTTTTTCGGCCATGGGTATCTCCTGCTTCGGGTGTTGGGACCTGCCGAACCGTGAGTAAGACCGGAAGTTCCAGATAAACATGTGCCGGGTTCGAAAAACCCGCCGCACCTGCGTAAGCGTTCCTAGCCTCGAAAATCCCCTTCATTCGTTTCACGCTCGTCGTAATTGACATCCCATTCCTTTTTTGAAGGTTTTTTGCCTGGCGGATTTTTGTGAACAGTCGCGTCATCTGAGCCGGTGATAACACGTGGTTTGGCGCTAGCGACGCCGTTGTTGTCGCTCCGCTCAAGCCCTTTGGCGTATTGCCCCTCGGCATCCTTGTGAATGTCATCAAGGTCAGACTTCTCGTCTTTCGAAATAGGCATGATCGTCTCCTTTGTTCTTGAAAGAACTTATCGACGCATAACGCGACGGGTAAGCATGTTCCCTTCGCCGAACAAACGGTTGCATCAGGAGTTCCCCAACTGCATCTTGGACTGGAGGATCGACCGACAGAGTTTGGTGAATCTCAGGACGAGCATTGGTCATCGCCGAACGGTTCGGGACGTGGCGCCCAGCCTAGTGACGCAGCAATGGATCGGAAATAATAGTGAGCGAGACTGGTGCATTTAAAAGCGTGCACCGCAGCATGGAAAATCCACTTGCCTAAAAATCATAATATGACTTTAATGGCTAGATAGTATCTATCCGTTGGTCCTCCATGTGCTCTCTTCCTCCCCCCTTCTTCGAAACATCCAACGGTTTGTCATCACTTATGCACGGCGCGAGCGCGTGACATCAGTGAAATCCACCCATGGCATGTAAAGGGAAGACAAGTGAAAATCGCGATTGTTGGATGCGGATCACGTCACAAGATGTTCCGGGATTCCGTGACCGAAGACTATGCAGACCGGCACGAGATCGTGGCGCTGTGCGACAGCAACGCGCATCGTCTGGGAGAAGCGGCACGAGCTATTTCCAAACCGGGGACAAACGGTGTTCCGACCTATCTCTCTGACAACTTCGACCAGTTGATTGCCGAACAGAAGCCAGACACAATTGTCGTTGCCACCCCGGATTATCTGCACTCCGATTATATCGTTCGGGCATTCGAAGCGGGGTGCGATGTCATCTGCGAAAAGCCGCTGACGATCGACCTGTCGCGACTGAAACAAATCGTCGATGCGCAGGCGCGCACCGGACGTCGAGTGATGGTGACGTTCAATTACCGTTATTCCCCGGCGCGCACGCAGATCAAGGACATGCTGACATCGGGCGTGATCGGCACCATTACGGCTGTCGATTTTCGCTGGCATCTGGACCGCGTTCATGGCGCGGATTATTTTCGTCGCTGGCACCGGCACAAGGAAAACTCCGGTGGTCTGCTCGTCCATAAGTCCACACACCACTTCGATCTTCTCAACTGGTGGCTGGCCTCGGCTCCGACGCAGGTTTTTGCGTCGGGCAGGAGGGCCTTTTATCGACCGGAGACGGCAGTGGAGCTTGGTTTGCAAGACCACGGCCCCAGATGCACGGACTGTCCCGTGGCGGAAAGATGCGTTTTCCGCCTGGACCTTTCAGCAGACGAGCAATTAAGGGCGCTATATCTCGACGCAGAAGATGAGGATGGTTACTATCGGGATCGATGTGTCTTCGATGCCGATATCGGTATCGAAGATACGATGCAGGCACATATTCGCTATGCATCCGGTGTTACAGCAAACTACACGCTGACCGCCTACTCACCCTGGGAAGGTTTGGAAATACGTTTCCAGGGCACGAAGGGCGAAATCGTCCACAAGCACATCGAAGTTCACGGCGTGTTCGGCGGGGTTCGCGACCATGCCGATGAGGAAGCCATCACGACGGAACTGCATCTTGCTGGTGAAACCCCACGGATGATAGACGTTCCCAAGGCGACAGGTAATCATGGCGGAGCAGATCCGGTCATGCTCGGTTATATATTCGCACCTGACAGTATGGAACCGGACCGCTTCAATCGCGCATCCGATCACATTTCGGGAGCATGGTCGATTTTGACCGGGATTGCCGCCAATGCATCCATCGAAACCGGCGCAGCCGTCGATATTCAATCAATGCTCAAGTCCCGTGGAATCCACATCTGAGACGCTTACGATGGGGAGCAGCGCCAAGTAGCGGCTTCTTTTGGAAGCCTTAAACGGAAAAAGCCTGCCGCGGGAGGAGGTGCGGCAGGCTTTAAACTTGATCGACAACTGGGAGGAGGAGTGTTGCCGATCCATATCAAGCGACGCTGGGAGGAGGAGTGCGTCGCTTCGATGATTTGAATATAGCGATCTCATCGAATTTTAACAGAGCAAGTCTCGCAATGCAGCAATGCAAATTTGCATGGCTTCGGGGATACTGCCCGGTTTTTCATCATTTTAAAATTGGCGGGAATTCGTCAGACGTCGCGATGGACCTGAAAACCGGCAAAGGATTGGTTCACGGGCATCAACTCGATGCTGTTGATGTTGATATGCTTAGGCTGGGATGCGACCCACTGAATGGTGTTGGCGATGTCCTCAGGCAGGATCGGATTGACGCCCTTGTAGAGCGTATCAGACGCGCTCTGATCGCCACCGGTGCGGACAACGGTGAATTCGGTTTCGCACATGCCTGGCTCGATGGATGTGACGCGCACGCCCTTACCATGCATATCCGATCTCAGACCCAGCGAAAACTGACGCAGAAATGCTTTCGTGCCTGCATAGACATTGCCGCCCGCATAAGGCCAATGGGCGGCGACCGATGAAAGATTGACGATCATGCCACGGCGTTCGATCAAGATCGGCAGCAAGTGATGCGTGATGTTGAGGAGGCCTGTGATATTAGTGTTGACCATCGTGTGCCAGTCCTTCAGCGGCACATTCGGTGCTGTAGCGGTGCCGAGTGCCAGTCCGGCGTTATTGACGAGAACGTCGATCTCCTGGAACTCTGCCGGAAGCGCAGCAAATTCAGAGGCCATGGCAGCCTCGTCGGTAATATCGAACACCATGCCATGAAAGGCACCACCGATCTCGTCTTTCAGCGCGGCGAGGCGCTCGGCGCGGCGACCGGTACCGATGACTTTCCAGCCGTTCTTTGCAAAGAGTTTTGCCGTCGCATGGCCGAAACCGGACGTTGCTCCAGTGATTAGAATTGTACCGCTCATCATATGATCTCCACTCTATTCGTTTTCTTTTTTCAGCAGCGCCCGCGCGGCGTGGGCAAGACATTCCCTGAACGCCGTCAGGTCCGTATAGACATCGCCCGGCGCCGCGTCGCCAATCACCACGACGCCGCCCCGGCGCAGAATACCGCCGTGCAGCATGAGATTGTCTGCCATGTCGAAATTTTCGATGGAAAGCCCGTCAGAGCCGCGGTAGCGGCCCGTTTCATCCTGCGTGGCGACATCGCCGTAATGGCGCATGATGCGGGAAAAATGGTTGGCGGTCACATTCGTATAGGCAAAGACAGGTTTGCCCAGCGCGCACATGAAGCCCAGTTCGTAGCTCGTGCCGGTATCGGCCGCAATGCCGCGAAAGGGCGTGATATTGGCGATGATAGCATCGGCCTCCATCATCATCTGCTCATCGACCGCGTTGATGTTGCAGCCGTGTGCGACTTTTGTGTCCGCAGGCGGTATTTGCAGATCTCCCGGGGAAAGAGGAACAAACCCGGCCTCACGGGCAAGATCGGCTTTGGCATCGAGCATATCACGAGCATTGGCCAGAAAAACTTCCGGCCCCGCGAGATAGATTTTGACTGGCATGAAACGCGTTACTCTTTCGAAAAACAATGTGTGACGCACAGCTTAGCCTGTCGCTCCTTCGCTGTGCAAGGCCGCCAGTCATGTAGAAAAGCATGGTGAGGCGGTATCGCGCTCACGCAGTTTCGGTTATAGCCTCCTCGATGATCCAAGGGTGGAGCAATACATGGCGGCGACGATCCGTTATCACGAAGGCGATATTTCGAAAAACGATGCGGCCCGTTACACCGGTGCAGTGGCCATCGACACCGAAACGCTGGGCTTGATACCGAGACGCGACCGGCTGTGCGTCGTTCAGCTGTCACCTGGCGACGGGAGTGCTGATGTCATCCGTATCGCTGCCGGTCAGACAGAAGCACCGAACCTCGTCATGCTGCTGGAAGACCCCTCCCGCCAGAAGATTTTCCACTACGGTCGCTTCGACATCGCGGTTCTCTTCCATACGTTTGGCGTGACCTGCACACCGGTCTTCTGCACGAAAATCGCCTCCAGGCTTTGCCGTACCTATACGGATCGCCATGGGCTGAAAGACAATCTGCGCGAGATGCTGGACGTCGACATCTCCAAGGCGCAGCAGTCTTCCGACTGGGCTGCGGAAAAATTGTCACAGGCGCAACTGGAATATGCAGCCTCCGACGTGCTTCATCTCCATGCCCTGCGCGACAAGTTGACGACACGCCTGATCCGCGATGGTCGCTATGAGCAT
Source organism: Rhizobium sp. Leaf262 (assembly GCF_001422245.1). Taxonomy (GTDB): domain Bacteria; phylum Pseudomonadota; class Alphaproteobacteria; order Rhizobiales; family Rhizobiaceae; genus Agrobacterium. Next base: position 394,072 of record NZ_LMMM01000001.1, on the reverse strand, counting down.
GCCGAGGCCTGTTTTGCATTTCTGCCAACCCGCGCCAAGCTGGACCTTTTGGGCTGGGACGATACGGACATCTTCGCGCATAGCTGAGCGGGTGCTGACGTGGTTAGCACATCGTTAAACATTCCACTGCATGCTTAGACAGATGATTCGCACCTGTTCTCTCAAAGACGCAGGATCGACACAGCACTGCGCCGCATGAGCGGACGAAAATGACACCTGCCTCGTCGCCAAGGCCCCATCGAAGCCGGGCCGGTTCCAGCTGATATGTGCAAGCGCTTGACGTGGGCATATGTCACCACGAAGGGAGCGCGCAATGCTAACGCCTGTCAGCCCGGTCAGTGCAGTGGATGTGTCGTTTGCCACCCCCACACCGCGTCAGGATGCAGTCACCAGCCCCACGACACCAGCCCCCACCACTATCCGCGAGCAACACGGTGCTGTGACCAATCTCGCATCCAACACGGGGATACGCGCTGTATCGGGAGAGCTTCAGCTTTCCAACAATGCCGGTGTGTTAGCGGAAACGCTTGGAAAGCTGCTGAACATCGCCCGCATGGACGGGGAAGCCGCCGACGCCTATGTCGCACGTCTGGTAGAGAGCATAAAAACGTTCCCCGCTGACCAGAAGGCAACGCTTGAAAAGGCGCTGGGCAGCATTATGCGCGGCATAACGCTCGACATTCTCGCTGCCGCCTTGAAAAGTTCGGCGGGGCCTGAAGCGGCACGATTGGCAGTCATGTTCGAGCTATCCCGTTCCGGCCCGGCGGGACGCCAGACAAAGCCGTCTATCCCTGCCTACCTGCAAGACATCCTGCCTGAGAGCCCCGTCCTCGCCCAGATAAAGCCAACACCGCAGATTTCTGCCGGCACTGCAGACAAGGTACTGACCGCGCTGCCACAACGCATGTCAACCGCGCCTTCAGATGCTGATGGCATCAAGTTCGGCACGCTTCCCTTACAGCCATCCGTTTCGGAGCCGCAGGTGGACAACGGTACGCTTCCGCTCACACCGAAGCCTGCAACGGGCATGGCGCCCGCCGCGACAACCAATAGCGCGCAAACCGGCCTTGCCGCGCAAGCTGACATGACTGAGAAGCTGCCTTCACCAGACACTCGGCACGCACAATCAGCTACGACTGGAGGCGGGCAGACCCCGCAAAATTCGGCCACCTCACTGCCTGTGACATCACACGCTGCGACGGTCACGCCCTTGCCGCCAGCGCCGCAACACATGGATGAGGCGGACGTTCCGCGCCTCCAGCCGCAACTCCTGACACCTTTGATCGAAGGTCCGTCGAAGTCGGCCATATCAAATGCCTTTTCCAAGGCATCTCCAAAGGAGATGGAAAATCTCTTGCTTGCGGTGCTTCTCGACAGGTTACCGGAAAGCGCCGATGTCAAATCAACGCTCGCTGCTGCACCATTACCGGCAATGGCTGGGGAGGAGTTGGAGCATCCGGTCAAATCGCAAACGCCTCAGGTACCAGTCTCTCAGGCAAAGTCTGATCCTGGCGACGGAAACCCAGATGACATCCCCTCCTCGCAGCGCCCCGACATCGTCGCGGCTCAAAAGGCCGCCATTGTGCACGATGTAAAGGCCGCCATCCTGGAACAGCCAACGCTTCAGGCGGCAGTGGCTGCCATGATAGCAAAGGAGGGAACGGCACTGCCCTTCATTGCCTATCCAATGGCAAAGGACGAAGACGAATCCGATACGCCACCCCGTGGACGCCTGCCGTCTTCCGAAGGTGGCTCCGAAGATTCCGAAAATGGTAGCGACGATGAGGACCAGGACCCTCCTAAGGAAGAACGCACAGCCGCCAATGATGAAGCCATCGATCATTCCCTGTCGGAAGGCGCAAATGATGACAATTCGCTCGGCAACGCCGAATCCTATTATTTGAAAATGAGCGGATTTTCCTGAACCGACAGGATTAAATGAAAAACCCGCCGGATCGCTCCGGCGGATTCTTTATTTCGGATATCAATCAGACCGATTACTCGGTGCGACCCTTCAGAGCCGCGCCAAGGATGTCGCCGAGCGAAGCGCCGCTGTCGGACGAACCGAACTGAGCAACAGCTTCCTTCTCTTCTGCGATTTCCAGAGCCTTGATCGAAAGCATGACCTTGCGGTCCTTCTTGGAGAAGTTGACGACGCGGGCGTCGAGAACCTGGCCAACCGAGAAACGCTCTGGACGCTGATCATCACGATCACGTGCTAGGTCGTTGCGGCGGATGAAGGATGTGAGATCTTCGTGGGCAACGAGCTTCACTTCGATACCACCTTCGTTCACGCCGATAACTTCAGCGGAAACAACGGCGTTCTTGCGCAGTTCGCCAGATGTCGCGGCGTCGCCGACGGCATCCTTACCGAGCTGCTTGATGCCGAGCGAAATGCGTTCCTTCTCGACGTCAACGTCAAGAACGACAGCCTTAACGGTGTCACCCTTGTTGTATTCCTCGATAACCTGCTCGCCTGGACGGTTCCAGTCGAGATCGGACAGGTGAACCATGCCGTCAACGTCGCCTTCGAGACCAATGAACAGGCCGAATTCGGTCTTGTTCTTGACTTCGCCTTCGACTTCAGTGCCGGCCGGATGGCTGAACGCAAATGCCTGCCATGGGTTCTCGAGGGTCTGCTTGAGGCCCAGCGAAATACGACGCTTGGAAGGATCGACTTCGAGAACGACAACGTCGACGTCCTGTGTTGTGGACAGGATCTTGCCGGGATGTACGTTCTTCTTGGTCCAGGACATTTCGGAAATGTGGATCAGGCCTTCGATGCCTGGCTCCAGCTCAACGAATGCACCGTAGTCGGTGATGTTCGTGACCGTACCGGAAATCTTCTTGCCAACTGGATACTTGGCAGAGATGCCATCCCAAGGATCGGACTCGAGCTGCTTCATGCCGAGCGAGATACGGTGGGTTTCCTGGTTGATGCGGATGATCTGAACCTTGACCGACTGGCCAATGTTGAGGATTTCCGAAGGATGGTTGACGCGACGCCAAGCCATATCCGTGACGTGCAGCAGGCCGTCGATTCCGCCGAGGTCAACGAACGCACCGTAATCGGTGATGTTCTTGACGACGCCGTCAACAACCTGGCCTTCTTCGAGGTTCTGAACGATTTCAGAACGCTGCTCGGCGCGGGACTCTTCGAGAACCGTACGACGCGATACAACGATGTTGCCGCGACGCTTGTCCATCTTGAGGATTTCGAAGGGCTGCGGGTTGTGCATCAGAGGCGTTACGTCGCGGATCGGACGAATGTCGACCTGCGAACGTGGAAGGAACGCAACAGCGCCATCCAGATCGACGGTGAAACCACCCTTGACCTGGTTGAAGATAACGCCTTCGACGCGTTCGCCAGCTTCGAACTTGGCTTCGAGCTTGACCCAGCTCTCTTCGCGGCGAGCCTTCTCGCGCGACAGAACGGCTTCGCCCAGAGCGTTTTCAATCCGCTCAACGTAAACTTCGACTTCGTCGCCGACCTTCAGGCCGCCGTCTTTCGAACGGGCGCCGAATTCCTTGAGCGCGATGCGGCCTTCGACCTTGAGGCCGACGTCAACGATCGCAACGTCCTTTTCGATCGCCGTGACGATACCCTTGGCTACATAGCCTTCAGCAAGGTCATTGGAAGAAAAGGACTCTTCGAGCAGCGCTGCGAAATCGTCGCGCGTGGGAGTAGCTACAGACATTCAATCTCCTGAGAGTATCCAAACAATGGATACGAAGCACCGGGGGTTCGTGTTGATCATTCCCGAAATATATGCCCGCCTCTTTCAATGAGGCTTACCGGTGCAGGGCATGCTTTCGGGATATTCCAGTCTAGACGAGCGCCGCTGACCGGCCCCCGCAAATTTCACCGCTTCAAAGCAACATCGATAATCGACTTCGCTGCCTGAAACGCCGCCTCTATACCCATTTTAGACGTATCAAGCAAGTGTGCGTCTGCGGCCGGTTTCAAAGGACTGTCGATACGCCCCATATCCCGCTCGTCACGCTTTTTCACATCTTCGAAAACCGACTCGTAATCCGCGCTCTCTCCAGCTGCGATCATCTCGTCATAGCGACGTCGCGCACGCACATCGGCAGAAGCAGTGACGTAGAGTTTTACCGCTGCGTCCGGGCAAACAACCGTGCCGATGTCTCTGCCATCCAGAACCGTTCCTGGCTCCCTGTCGGCAAAAGAACGCTGAGCCTTGACCAGTGCGCGCCGTACCGCAGGCATGACTGCGAGCTTTGAGGCGGCCTCGCCGACCTCGTGCTTGGCCAGCACCGCGCGGTCAAGTCCGGCAAGCTCCAGATCCAGCGCCACCTTTTCCGCAATCGTCTCGTCATCAAGCGGCAGACCGGCATCCAGCAATGCTTTCGCTGTTGCCCTGTAGGTCAGTCCGGTATCGAGATGATGAAAACCATAGACCTCGGCGATCCGGCGAGACAGCGTTCCCTTGCCTGCAGCGGCGGGACCATCGATGGCGATCGTGAATGTCATTATAATATATCCTGCTGCTTTGGACTGGGGCCTGTCTGCTTGGCAAAGGCTTATTATAAGCCATGCCGCCGATCATCAAGACACGCCGGACATATCACGCAACGTCGCTCTTTAAAGTTTATCTTTGACAGGAAAGGCATCAGCGATTAATGGGACCGGCTAGAAATTTACCGTGTACTGCCGGAAATACGGCACAAACACCGAACCCACCTTACAATTCGAGGCTTAGACAGTGGCAAAAGCGGACCTTGGAACCAAGCGTACAGACCCTGATACCGGCAAGAAATTTTACGACCTGAACCGCGACCCCATCGTATCTCCTTACTCCGGCAAGTCCTGGCCGCTTTCCTTCTTCGAGGAAACCACAGCAGCAAAGAAGATGGAGCAGGCTGAAGAAGAGGAAGTCGCAGAAGTCGATACCGAGAACACGGAAGTCGAGCTCGTGCCTCTGGAAGATGCCGACAGCGATTCCAACGGCGACGATATCCCCGATATCGAAGGTGACGACGATGTCGAACTGGACGATGACGACGACACGTTCCTGGAAGCAGACGAAGACGAAGACGACGATGACGTTTCGGGCATCATCGGCGTGAACGGCGACGACGACGAAACCTGATTTCCACAGAATTCCTCGCCCGACGTCAAAAAAATGTCGTCGGGCGAAATTTTCGGCTTGCCATCTTCCCGAACCACAAGTATCAAGCCGCCACCGACGCAGACAACTGCTTCGGTTCCCGGAACCGGATTGAAGAATACCGGAACCCTTATGGGGCTATAGCTCAGCTGGGAGAGCGCTTGCATGGCATGCAAGAGGTCAGCGGTTCGATCCCGCTTAGCTCCACCAAATTTTCCACACGTATGGATTTGATAGAGATATCAATTTCTTAGTGGCCAGATCCGCTAATTCGTCCGACCAACTCCAACCAACATTTCCGACCAAGTTTTTGAGGCCTACGTTTTTGCCGCCTCAGATGCCCTTCGCCGCTGATCGGCTGCTGCGATTTGCCCGACCTGAGCCAATCGACCACGAAGCTGGCTTTCAAGTGCCTTCTTATGGTCAGCAGATGCAGTGCGGGTGATTTCTTCCCGCACCTTGGCGATCTTCGCATGTTGACGATTGGGGGCCACCACACCGCTCCTCAAAAGGACTACGCCGGTCACCTCGACTGACTTGTCGCGTACTGATCGCTCCTTGCTTCGTGCGTATCGATGGCCATGACGATACAGGGTCTTCTTTATCTCCCATATCTGAGCCTCTGGGACTGACACACCGGAAATGGTGAGATCGTCTGCGTAGACGCTGAGTTTGCACCCACAGTTCTCTACGAGCTTGGCAATTTCCGCCCACATGTCGACATAGCAAAGGTACGCGAGAATAGGACTACATGGGCTTCCTTGGGGCAAAGCGCCGTTGAAGGTTACGATGTTCGCCAAAATCACCGCTACGTCGTCAGAGCATTCCATCCGAGTGCGGAAGAACCAGATGGCTTTTTTCACGGTGCAACTTGGGAAGAAGTCCTCAATATCTAGTAGCCGGATTGATCGCGCACCGATATGAAATGCCGCATTATCTGCGTATGACCGCCCCGGCACGGGCGCGAATAGATAGTCAGGTGGAGTAACCCGCCTCAACAGGTCGGCAATCCGCGATTGCACCGCCTTGAGAGGTGCGTTGGGCGCACTGATCTTCCTAACGCCGCCTGATTTCTTAGGCTTGGTGAACTCGAAATACCGATGCTCGCCGACGGAGAGCGTTTCCAATTTTTCACGCGACACGTACAAAAGGCTTGCGAGCTTCGCTTTCGACCGAAGGCGGAAAAATGGGCTGTCGCGAAGAGAGTACGTGCGCCGATCCGTCAATTACGTACGAGCCTCAACGAATTGAAGGAACTGCAAAACCTTACCAGCTATGGCGCCCTTCACTTTTGATGCCTTACTCGGGTCCTCAAGGTTCTCAGAGAAAAACAATATGGACGACGCAGGTATGCCAAATTGGGAGGCATACTTCTCGATCAATTCAATTGTTGGAGTTTTCTTGCCGCTTTCAATCTCGGAAAGATACGATTTCGATATCTCAAGCTTCTCGGCAAGGTCCTGCTGCTTGAGATCGTGGTAGACGCGGATAAGCCGCAACGCCTCGGATAACATGATACGGTCCTTTCCAGTGAGAATACATTGGAAGCGACTTAGCTGTCGGGATCACCGTTGAACCAATTCCAAATACGCCAAAGGCGGTATAGGAACGTCCCCAATCGGAAAGTCCATTTTAGCAGGGCAGCGCCACGAACCCACTTGGGAAAGTTTCGCGTCCTTTTCAGTCGCTGTCGTCGTTCGTTAGTTTCTAAGGTCATTTTGACCTCCTCTCTGTCGCCCTCCCCACGGGATTGTGGTTTGGGGTCATCTCGACAGATCGCGCGGAACACGACGACTTAACCAATATACCAAGAGACCCCAGGTCATCCGGGGTCTCGCTTCGCCCGCCATCGTCCTCGGAGGGTCCAAGGGCCGTGGGCCGGGTAAGCAGTAGAGGGTTGCCCCTCCGCGAACTCCGAAGAGTCCAAGGTGTGATGAACTTAATTCCGTTTAACTAACGAGATCATAGATAGTTCATCGAATGCTTTTACGCAAGAATAAAGTTCGCTGTCAGTGAACTTTTTTCCCGATTTTAGAACTCTGGAATGAGTGCCCTGTGCAAACCGACCCTAGACTCTCACCTTCTAGAAACTGGTCAGTCCTCAATCAGCGCCCCAAGCGCTGCCGTGAACGGCACCCAATTTGCAAGCGGAACGAACGCCCTGACGGCAGACCTGATTTCGCTCTGGGTCAAGTCCCGGTCGTTCCAAACGCTATATCCATCAGCCCGGACGAAAACGCCCTAGCCGAGTTGATCTGGTCGGCGGCGGGAGTGCCGAAGAACGTCTCTGTCGGCGAGCCTGACGAACGCGCATTGCCAAACTGCGGGCCAATCGGGGTCATCATAAGCAGACTATCGGCAAACATTGGGACCACCGAAGCGGTCGCAGTGCGGGCAAAGCCGTTCTTGATCAGGTTCTCGGGCTTCATGTCCTCTTCCCAGAACTTGTCGAAGCCGTCGTCAGTGGAAGTCTGGCCAGCCTGACGAACCACATACGTCGCCGTTCCAGCAGCCAATTCACCCATGACCATGACCATCATTCGGGGGTCCTTTAGGATGCCATGGTTGGCAGTCCAAAGGGTGGACTTGGCCCAAGCGCCGAAAACGAAGGATCGAAACTGTGTGAACATGCTGGCGACAGGGTGACTCATCCATTTGGACAAGGCCCCATAATCGTTCGCCTGAACCAGACGGTCGGTATAGCGGCCCATGAAGGTGCGGAACTTCGAGACTGCTTCGGCATCCCACTTGCCGACGTTGACGCCGACGATCTTTCCGCCGTCAAATTCGCTATGGTTCAGCAAGTTCTTGAACAGCAGTTGCGCATCCCTGTCCCCGAGACCGATGGAGGCCAGTCGTTCGCGGTCCCTGAGCTTGATCTTGGAGAAGTCAAAAGCGTCGTCCCCGATCTTCGCCTTTCGAGCCATCGCCGCAATCTGCTGAGTGATCGCCTTCATCGCCCACCGCTGCTGATAGTCGCTGATGGCACGCATGAATGAGACTTGCGCCGTCAACTGCTGACCAGCCTCAAGGGCTGCATCAACCTTCTGGCCGATCCTGCTGGACAACCCCTCCCCTATCCGGTCTTCGTCCAGACGGAAATCGAACTTGTTCCAAAGACCCTCCAGACCAATGCCGGTCATGTCCGTAAGCTCTCTAAGCAACTTGTCCTGCTTGAAGGCCCCGGAGTTGATCCCCGCGACCATAGTGCGGATAGCCGGAAGTTGGCTCAACGACGCCCGGAAGCCCGTCAGAGAGATCAGCTTCCACCCCTCTTGGACTTGGTTCAAGCCCATGTTCGACATGAGTCGGATGAACTGTGCGGCTTTGATGCGACGCGCCCACTTCGCGTAGGCCCCAGAGTTGTCGAAGACAGGAATGCCATTGATGCGCTTCCAACCGAACTCGATATTTCTAAGTGCATTTTCCATAGCTTCCTTCTTGTCATTGTAGTTCCCCGGCATGAGCCGGTAGCTCTCGCGGACCATGTTCATCAGCTTGGCTAGGTCCGTTTCGGACTTGATGCCATCCATCATCACTTCCCCGGAGGTAGGGTTGATGAACTGCTGCTTGGCGAACGATACGCGGCCCGACATGGTGCGAGCGTAGCGGTGGAATAGAAGCTCGGCGTCGTCCTCGAAGAGATCGCTGACCTTGAGCTTCATATGCGTCTGGCCGTTGCTCGGGACCCTGAGAGGCACCGAGAACTGCTCGTTGTAGTCCATCAGTGTGCGACGCTTGAGGTAGCCAACGCCCTTGCTCGGTTCGACCGACTTCTTGGTTTCATCCATCAGCCCCGAGAGGGTATCAAAGACTTTCTCAAGCTCCTCGTCGGTGAGCAGGTTCTTGTTGTCGAGGTTTTCGAAGAAGGACTGCTTGAAGGCTTCACGATCGTTCAGATGAAGCGACCGAGAAAGGCCGTCGTCAATACCGTATCCGGCCTTGCGAATGTTGCCCCAATAGCCCCGAGCCATGCGCTTTGCGAGGTCGTCTCCAAGCTCCGGTGAGTGCTTGATGATCGCCGCCTTGAAGAAGGCTTCCATGGCGTCTTGGTGGATCAGCTCGTCAAGCTGAGAAATCTTCGCGTGGTTGGCGATGTAGGGCAGATAGTTCTCATCTGCGCTGCCAGACCACAGTCCAGCTTCCTTCATTTCCCGCGCAAAGTTCGCCATGCTTTTGCGCAGTGCGTTACCCGCTTTGACCACATGAGGGCTTGTATCGGGTGACGGAGCGGGATCACGAATGTAGGCCGAGACGAGACTGTTGAACTCATCCCCACGGCGTCCCCGTGCGGCCAGGTTGAGAGAGAACTGTCCACCTTCCGAGATATACGCCTTCTTCGCCGGGATGAACTCGACGTTGAAATCACCGACGTACTTGCGGTGCATGGCGGTCATCTTAGAGTTGACGCTATCGGGGACTACCGAGTGATCGGTGAAGCCCGCTGTCTCTTCGAAGAAGTTCGCACCGATCATGCGGGTGACGGGGTTTGCGTCAGTGGTCATCTGACCCGTGACGTCACCCTTGCGGAGCCAGCCGCCGAAACCGCGCCCGACGTCCTCGTCACGCATCCGAATGAGTTCGCCCGCATCGTCACCGATCAGGCTGTCCCGCTTCTGCGTGTTGCGAGCCGCGCCGCCGCTGCCTGTTGGGCCGGAGACTGGAAGGATATCGTCGTCATCGAACCGTGGAGTCTCTGAGCGTGGCGGGATCAGTCGCCGGTTCTCCGCCTCAAAGCGATTGCCGATCTCGTGAGCGAGAGAGCTTTCGAACTGTGAGCCAGCCGAGCGGGCAAGAGCGCCGCCAAGGGCACCGAAGATTGCACCGGCACCACCGGCCAAGAACGGGTCGGCGTAAGGGTTGTCTGTCAGGGCAGCAGAGGCCCAATCGACGGAGGCGTTCGATATGGCTCCAGAGGCCGCACCGATACCCACTCTCGCAGCCATCCCCATACCAGCCACCGCACCCGCGCCAATACCGCCCGTGGCGATACCTAGAGCGAGTGGTAGAGGGTCAGCAGCACCAGCCAGTAGGCCAGCACCTGTTGCTCTCCAGCCGCCCCCCTGCGAGGCGCTCCTGTCGCTTTGCATCCTGATCAGCCCATTGCATTCGCTGGCGTAGAACCAGATCGGAGGACGAGGAGAAGAGGAAGTCGTGGTACATTTCCGGGTATTGCTTGGAGAGCTTCATTCCGCGCTCCTCGCCAATCTGGAAATCGGGATCTATGCCACCCTCGGTCATCCACCGGATCGTCTGAGCGGTGATCGAAGAGGACAGAAAACTGTCCTTGAAGTCGCCCCAAAAGCCGCTGTTGGACGGTCCTGCGGGCTGCGTGTTGATATCGACCACCGTCTTCGGGGATGGCGCTGACACGTCCTGATACTGGTATGGATTTGACTCCGGTCGGCTCTCGCCAGCCGGGGTGTCGAAATAGGTTCGCTCGGAAGGCTGGAACTCACCGTTGAGAAGCGCCACAGCCTTAGCCTTATGGCCTTCCATCTGGTTGTTCACCTTGTCCCGAACGGTGCCCGGAGCGCCGCCGTTGTTGGCGTCACTGCGTCCATAATACTTCTCCCCAATGGAACCGGCGTTGATAGCCGAATACATTTCGAGAAGACCCATTCCGGGCTTGAAGCCGCGATCCACGAGGTAGTTCGCAGAAGCCGCAACGGCGTCCTGAACGGGCATGTCCTTGTGGTAGTTATATTTGCGCTGTTCCGGCTCACCCATCTGGATCAGGCCACGGTGGACGCCCCATTGCGTCGTCGGGCCTTTCTTCCACACGTCGAAGGTGCCGCCGGTTTCGTAGGACATGACGGTGGCAAGGTCTGCGGGATTAGCGCCAATTCGTTGTGCCTCGGCCTTGATGGCGTCTGCAAGTCTCGTGTTCATTGTTTCTCCTGAAATGAAAAAGCCCCCTGCGCAGGATTGCGAAGGAGGCTGGAAGGGTGGTGACGGTTGATAGCTGGTGCGGATCAGGTACGGGCAAGAAGGCGCTCTACAGCGGCCCTAGCAAGTGCATCAGCGGCTTCGTTGTCCGGGTTGCCCGCGTGGCCTCTGACCCATTCGAAGGCCACCGACAGGCCCGCTGTGGCGAATTCGAAGGCTTTCCATAGATCCTGATTTTTGACAGGTTTCTTGTCCGACGCCCGCCAGCCATTGCGGACCCAATTCGGTAGCCAGACGTTGACACCGTTGACGACATATTGGCTGTCACTGACGACGGTGATGGGAGTGGATTGGCTGAAATGTGGAAGTGCGCGGATGTGCTGAAGGGCTGCAATCGCTGCCGACAATTCCATCTTATTGTTTGTGGTGACTAGATCGGCGTCGGAAAGTTCGACACGCTCTATCAGAGTGTCGCCATTCCAGAAGGAGACAATTGCGCCCCATCCGCCGGGACCGGATTGTGAAGGCAAGACCCGTCAGTGTGGACGACAATGCGCATAGAGGTAGTGTTAGATGAGGCCAATGGGCGCTCTCCTTTGATTGAATAGAGGGATCGTAAGGGAGTGGAACAAGGCGGAAGCAGGTTCCAGAAAGAGGAAGACGGACTAGGGCGGCGTTCCGCCCAAAGACACCAAACTGTAGTTGGCGTCCTGTCCGCATTGTTAAGATGGTGTGAGGGGTGTCGTATATGACGGTTCGCCTTCCGGCGTCCGTCGTCGTCAGATCAAGGGACTGTTCGGCCCACTCTCGGGGCCTTCCTGTATGTCGTCAGACTGACGTAGTTGGAAGATGGCGAGTGTCGGAGAACTGAACAAAGTCAGCGGGTCAACGGCCTGTGGCCATACGGGTGTCCTATATATAGGTTTTTTGCCTCTCCGAAGAACGATTAAAGTTATATGATATCAGTTACTTACTCGATAGAGCGGCCTGTTTCCGGGGCAACGGATTGGCCACCCTACCGCCACGAACCATAAGTCCGACATGGTACTGAACAACCTGCCGGGAAATACCGAGTTCATGTCTGATCTCATTGGCTGACATGCCCCCGGACCACATGCGAGCGATGTTCTTCTGCAGCCCCCGGAGGTAGATGGTCTTGTCTGAGAGGTAGTCGTCGGCTCGACAGAACCCCCGATTGGTTGCTCGATTTCGGTTCTCGATCTCACGTCTAGCAGCACGTTCCGCCTTCTCCTGCTCAAACGCCGCACAGGGCCGCGAAAGGTGTCGGCGGATGCTCCGTTCGGACAGACCCAGCAGTGAGGCTATGGCGGACCTCGGGTAGTCACGGGCGGCCAAGACGTGGGACGCCTTGTGAGCGAAGTCGGCATCGTCCTTGGCGGCGATGGTGGCGTTTGTAGTCCGCACCGTCAAAGAGTGACCTCCCCGGAGGCAACCAACTGCTGAAAGATTTTGTCATCACGGGTCGGGCGGTCGCTGACATGATGATCGGTCTGTAGCTCCGGCCACCGATCTTGAATGAAGTCCAGCTTCCGGCGAAGCTCCGCGAGGACGCGGAGAGGTTCGACCACGTTGACCGACATGCCAATTCCACCGGCATTTAAGCGCTGGACGTATCGGGCATCTGACGAAGCGGAACCTATAATGGTCGGAAGGTCACTGTTCGGGAGGACGTCGGGGCGCTTTGTCGGCTGACCTTTCCGGTTTTGCAGATGCGGCCAAAGCTGCTGAATTTCCAGTAGTCGGGCGTTGAGTTGATCGGCCACAGCAACGGCGCGGCTGACGTTGGGATTAGCCCTCTTGCCACCCCGGAGTTCCTCGGAAAGGCAGCGGGACAAGTGGGAGGCTTTCTGTGGGGTCTGGAGGCGGTCCATTGTAGGTGTAGAGGATGAGTTCATGGGATTCCTTGATGGTGTTGAGAATGAGATTGTTGGTGGGCGTCATCGGGGTGCCGACGGGCATGAAACAGATAAACCCAGACGGACGGCGCTATTGTTTCGGGCTTGCCTCCTAGTGAGCGTGGCAAACCTGTTTGACGATGACGCATGATAAGTGTTGTGTTGTGATAGATTTCGCCGTGGAAGGTCGTGCTGACCCGCGCCCTTGATCGGTTCCACTTTGGCGACACAACGCGCACAAAGCTCCGCTACCCTCACCGGTGACTACCCGGATTGGCGGCTACACGGCGCTAGTCTCGTCCGCTTTTGCGGTCACGTGAGGCTAACCCGCTCCAGAATATGGCTCGGTTGGGCGTATATCGTCTTCCGCCCATAACGGTTCGATCTCGGCTTTCAACCAAGGCGTCTGGATACAGTGAACCGGCCTGTTCGCATGGAACAGACAAAGAGAGTGGGGTTTGTAGTTTTCGGAACCGCACATGGAAAGCCGGGGCTTCCTAGTGCATGGGGTTATGACGTCAGGCTGATATTGCCACGCCATCAGGTATGCGGGAGTGAGAATTAGCGTCTCATAAGCGTCATATGACAGTGGCATCTTCGAACGTCAAGATCATAAATTTCAATGACTTAGACGCAACAGACTTTAAGTCCGCTGAGAAATCTAGCTTAATGAATGTGTTAAGGCCCGTTGTGCGCAAAGTGTGCCATGAATTGTGCCACAAAAAAGTTCGCCCCCGTCACTAAGCGAGGGCGAGGCAGTCAATGATCGGCGCGATTGGCAACAATCTTCGGTGCGCGCTTCGGCTTCTGAGGCGTCCCCTCCAGAACGTGAAGGATATCCTCCAGCCCTCTCGGCTTGATCTGCATGTAGCGCATGGTGGTCACAATGGCCGAGTGGCCCATCCATTCCATGACGCGCTTGATATCGACACCAGCCAGCACCAGACGAGTGCAGCATGTATGGCGGAGGACGTGGGGTGTGACGTCGTGGAAGTTCAAGACCTCCCGCATCTCATCCCAACGGTCGCGCATCTTGTGCTGATTGTGCATCCCGAACGGGCCGACCTGTTCACGGTGTTCTTTCTGGCGGCGAGTGAGGATTTCACGGACCCGCTTGGTGAGCGGAACGGTGCGCGGCTTGCCGCTCTTGGTCTTCCAGAAAGTGACCGTCGAGAACTGCGGACCGAAGGCACTCCACTTGACTGGCATAAGCTCGGCAAAGCAGCGCGCTCCAGTGTCGATTAGGCAGACCGTGAGGTCGTAGTTGTCCTGATCGTTCTGTGCCGACCAGTAGGCCAGCATGGCGCGCTCCTCCATCTCGTCAAGGAACCGAAAGCGTGTCTTCTCCTCGCGGTTCCATTTGATCGGCGGGACCTTTTCAATGGCCCCGGCGTCCCGAGCAGTCTTGAGGATTTTAGAAAGCGCAGCGACCTTGCGATTGATGGTGGCCGGGGCATAGCCCTCGTCAGCCAGATCGACTTTCCAATCGGCAACGTCGGCGGAATTGATTTCATCGAGTGGTTTGTTTCTACCCCAATAATCTACAGCGGCCTGACCGTTGCGGATTTGCGCAGAGCCGCCCCGCGCTTGTGTAGACCAGACCGTTCGCTTAACGAAATCGAAGCATGATCCGAGTAGAGACAGGTCGCGGGTCTTAGACCCACTGATATGGATGCTAACAGGCGGGAGAGGTTTCCCCATTTCTATCGCGTGGCGGGCAGCAACCTCCCATTTGGTTGCATGTTCCTCTGTCGGGAATGTAGGCCGGAAGCGATTGCCGTCCTCAAGGGTGACGTCTGCTTGCCACTTATTGCCTCTCTGTCGGGCCATATCACGCCTCCCTGTTGGCGAGGGGAACGACTGCGGCGGCACTTTCGGCCTGTGCCAACACCTCATCGATCTTGGCACGCGCCCATTTCAACGGTCGCACCACGTCGGCGCTCATGACCGGATGCCCGTTCACTGCCGCCCGCATGGCCGTCATGATGAACTCTGCGGCAATGGTCATGTCCGACACGCTGTAGTCGAGCGGGACGGCGGATTTCTGTTGTCGACTGGTTTGCATTGGAAGCCCCCTGTTGAGAAACGAGGCCTCCTTAATAGCCAGGAAAACAATCGGCACAACAAGGGATAAAGACACCTGTAGGTGACGGTTGTCGGTGGACACTCAAGGGTGACTGCGGGTTTCCTGCGGGGACTGAGGATGATGCAGAGTTTGTGCCTAGATAGTCACCCGAAGGCGACGACACGCCAAATTGTCGCACCCTACCGACCGAACAGACTATTCAAAACGGAAGCGATGCCGCCAAACGCCAAAGCGCCCAGCGCGATCCAGCACGCAATGAGGATCAAGAATTCCATGATTACGCCTCCGCTTTGGCAGAATTAAGCACCTTTTGTACGGCTGATGAGGAGCAACCGACCTCTTTAGCGATCTGCCTTACAGACAGTCCATCGGCCCGGAGCTTCCTGATTTCCTCGTGATCGAGTGAGACAGGCCGTCCGGTGATCCACGGGGTTCCAGCCTTCTCCGCCTTGGCCTTAGCCTTGGCTATACCCTCAAGCTGACGCTCTTTTCGCAATTCAGTTTCAAACTGTGCAATGCTGGCAAGGATGCCAAAAACCAGCTTTCCTGTGCGTGTCGTCGTGTCGAGGCTGGCGTCGTCCAGCACCTTGAAGCCGACGTTATCCTTATTCAAACTGTCTACTATCTGGTGAAGATGAACGGCGGAACGTGCTAGACGGTCCAGCTTCGTGACCATGAGTGTGTCGCCCTCTCGAACATAGTCGAGGCACTTGGCAAGCTCCGGCCTGTCGTCGTCAAGACCAGATTGCTTCTCACTGAATATCTTGGTGGCCCCTTCCGCGATTAGCCTGTCAACTTGCGTCTGGTAGTCCTGCCCTGTCGAGCTTACTCGCGCATATCCTACAATCGTCCCCATGTGCACTATTCTCTATGATGTTTCGTGAACAGCATTTAGTGCACGATTAATGCACACGTCAAGACCTATGTGCACTAACGTGTACGTTTGTGGACAGATCGGCGCGGTGCAACGGTCAGTCCATTGCGCGATAGTCCATTGCCCGAATTGGCGGCTTCGGGAGTGATTGAACCCTTCGAGCGGAACACCCTGCATGAAGTGATCAATGACGTTCTGTTTCGTGAACGGTGTGACGACAATGCGAAAGCTAGGGATTTGCTGATCCGCCAGAGTAGCCGAATGGCAGGACGTCCCCAGCCTACGAAGTTCGTATCACCAAAGTCCAAGAACACAGGACGGGTCGCGGATATCCAATGATCAATCAGCGGGAAACGACGCAACGGCAATCGCCAGCCCCGCGCCGCACCGTAGTCCGGAATATCGGCTGACAGAAAACTCCGGAATGTAATTCTTGCGGGAACTCGTTCTTCCAATCACGAAGCCAGGCAGTTTCCCGTTCCCACCATTCGTCACAGTTTGCCGCTCTGTGCGCCCAATGGTGAACCCTCTGCTGGCCACAGCGGGGCGTCATCGGTAGACCACACGCCTGACAGACACCCCGAAGCCCGACAGCAGCCTAATGGCGATGCCCATCAACCAGCGCGTACTTCATTCGCAGTTCCCCAAGCCTCAGTCAAAGCGAAGGCTAATATGCGGCCTCGACGGGTGCAACCGGAGGGGACGGGGGGGTATCGCGCCTCTGCGATTGTCGAGTTCGACCCCTCGGATTTTTGGCCCAAAATTGGGGGACTACAGGAGCCGCGAGGGGGACTCTGGCAGATCTTTTTCACGGACCACTTTGTCGAGATCCACACCCTTCAGATTGGAAAAAAACCTAGAGCGATCAATTTCCCAAAAGTCGAGCAGCACCGAGAGCATACTTTTGGCATCAACACTCAGGTCACTAGGACCTCGAAATGTGGTCATGAAAGCCGCGTGTTCAAGTTCCCGAGCGATGTTGTAGAGGCTTTGTGCGGTGCTGGGGCGCCCAAAATACTCTGCGGGGATATGGGTTTGCACCGCCTCCAAGTCGCTCTCGACGCCCCGCCGAATCTTCCCACCTAGTCCCCGCATATCAGGTGCGTACTGATCAACTAAACCGATTGCGATATCAATAACGTGCGCAGTACCTTTCGCCCCCGACGAACCGAACTGAAGCCCATTGTTAAGTTCGCCGACCTTTGCGTCCTGATCCACGAATGCCAAATCTCTTAAGACGAAGTCAAATCCAACAGCAATCAACGACGCGAGCATGTAGAGCAATCGGCAAGCGGTAGTCTTGTGCAAAGGCACTATGAGAGTTTGTTCAGCAAAGAACCTGCCGTCCGTGAGCCAAGAATTTACTTCGTTGTAGCCTAGACCGTTCAGGACGCGAGACTTGGCGGAACGTAGTCGCCCCTTCCAGTCGCCTGACACTCTCTGATCAGCGAAGGCATCAATCGTTTGCAGAAAGTCCTCCTCAGACATGCGATCGCTCACGGACAGGTTTGCAAGGCGACTGAGGAAGTTGCCATCCAATACTACAACCCCATGCTGTCTTCCGAACTCGGCCACATCGGGGCGTTTGTCAGTCGTCGCTACGATCGCTTGATCTAGGTTGAGTGTTGCAGCCAGCCCCTTCGCCCAGAATATTCGCTCGATGGCTTGAGGGGTTTTCTTGTTCTTTATATCCACGACAATCCTGTGCCGCGAGACTGGTGAGGGTCTGTCGTACAGCCAAAGGTCCACATCAGTTACGTCGAATTTTCCATATGTGAATGGCACTCCTCTGAGGGTATAGTAGCCGCTTTTGATGAAGTAGTTCCGTACGCGCTCCTCCATCGACATGCCTTTATCCAGCGTCACAGCCATCTATCGTCCGCCCCCTGTCCGCAGAACTTCCAACATGTTTCTGACCGCTCTTTGGCTCTCCGGTAGCTGCTGCTTTCTTACCAGAGTACGGGTTTCCTCAGGTCCGCTATACCCCGTGACCTGAGCGGAGGGGATTTCCCTAAGCAGCGGCATGTCGCTCGCGTCGCCGGACTGAAGGACCTGTAGCGCCATTTGGCCCACGTCTTGTTTCCTCAGGCGCATCTGGTGACCGTAGGAAGGCCCCCTGCGGAGCTCGACAACCCCGCGCAATTCTAAGGCCACATAATCCTCGCCAATAGCGGTTGCAGCCGCAGTCCATTCCCCCTTAAGGAGGCGCCCGAGTAGATCCTCAATGCTTCGTATCCTGCCTTGCTTTGGATGTCGGCGTGTGATGCCATAGGTAAGCGAACTCACGAACGCCTTCGCAAGATCAAGACCTTCGTCACTATTGCCATTGGCATACTTGCCGAATGCGGCTGGTCGGGTCGCGAATGAAACGCTCTCTGTTCGATTGCTGACCAGATTGACATCGAAGAAGCCAATAGAATTCAGCCGTTCAAATAGTTGAGCGCCTATTATCTTCTCAATTTCTTTGACTGCAAGACAGCCTTGCTTTCGTAACTTTTCCTCGACCTCGGACATCAACGCGCGTTGCGTCGCATTCAACTGACTCAGTACGGCGGAAACCCTCCTAATGTCCCCTCCCTTGAATAGGTTACCGTTGAAGTAGACAACTGCACCCGCGTCGTGCTTTTCCCAATCAACCAGACGGGTACGCTCTGTGTCCTCCAAAAATTCGGCCGTCGCCGATGAGGTCAGTCCGTAGGTATCCGATATCCAGCGTGTGGCCTCCTTTTTTTCCAGCGGTTCCGCAGAGGCAAGCTCCGCAAGGGAAATGGCAGCTAATTCTTCCGGACGAGGAGAAAGCGCGGCAAAGATCTCTGCGCCACGCTGCAGGACAGTCGCACTTGTAACGCCGTACACTTCCACGCCTGAAGCGCCCCGTTGAAGCAGTTGTTGCCGCTCCAACTGTCCCAGCGCACCCTGCAACTCAAACGTGGTCATATTGGCCGCAGTAGCCAGAGCCTCCACTCGCGGCATGTCCACCACGTTCTGCTGGGTTGCGGAGAGAGAAGAAAGAAGCTTCGTCGCCTTGCCAGCACTCAGAATTCGATCGAACCCCGACGCACCTGTAAAATGTTGAAGTTTGTTAGTGTGATGGACCAACCAAGATCCGGTCACCTTTGGGTCCATAGGCGTGTACGTTTCTGCCATGCACGTGAGTTCCAGTGATTTTCCTCAATCATAGCTGGTAGAAGGAGTTTTCAACAGCCGTGCCCAGCGCTGTCCCCCGGTATTTTACCGAAATCAACATTGGTTTTCTCCTCAAAACCAGCGAAACGAGAGCACTCCGACTGGAGATTCAATCTTCGATACCTCGAAAGCGTTAGCACACTCTGATCCTACGGCGGCTCTCTGCTTTCACTCGGGGAGTAGATGCTTCTCAACGTTTGAAGCGTTTGACTTGTCGAACTAAGCGGCTGTCCTAAATGAAGGTACCGCAAAGGCCCGGAAGAGGGCCGATCAACCCCAGTTCGCCCAACGGCTCGGGCTGATGCGCAAAGTGGTTTGCTTTCACCATGGGCGACCGGACTGCTTCCGAACTGGTCTGGCCTATCCGAGCAAGCACGTATGCGTAAGAGGCCGAGCCCTAATATATTTCAGTCCGCTTTGGGACGGAAGTATCGCTGTCGCCACTCCATTAGATCATCCACGAACTTTTCCTTGACCTCTAAAGCAGCGGTCTCGTTTGTGTCGACTAAATTGCAGAATGAAGCAGTCGCCGAGGACAGCCACGAAGCCAGCTCTTCAATTCCTGGACGAAAATAGCTGTATTCCACGAACGGACCAATGCGGGTGAGATTATCTGGCGATATCAAATGGTGCCCGTTTGGATTCACATGGGCGGCGATCTCACTGAACATATTGTAGGCCGCTTGGCGCTCCTTAACTCTGATGCCATCAAACTTTTCCAGCCGCTCGCGCACACGGGCAGGTTTGTAGTGCTTCATCCGCTCTCTGTCGGTCATCGATAGCCAGTCAGTGAGAGCGTTTGGCTCTTTCGTGAACAAATCCATCAAACAGCAGACTTCAAGCATATCTCGCATCATGGTCACAGCCGGCTGGAAATAGCCGCACCGCAAGAGTCGCAACGCTGCGGCGCCCGAGTTGAAACAGCGGACCCCCAATCGAAGAACGGTAATCTCGTTGTAATCCTTCTCTTCGTGGTACTCAGGCAACCGGCTAAGGCATTCCAGACATGTGTTGATCAAACGCAAATGGCGCGACAAGTCCCCGTCGCTCGCTATCATGCGATCATGAGCCGCAACGATCACTCTCTCGTCCACCAAAAATTCTGGCCGACCTTTCATTGGCACTCCGGATCTACGCTCTGCGGAAAGTTGAAACCCTTGCCGATCGGTCATCTAAGGCAGCAAGTTGTAGCCGCCTTCTACAAACTGATCGCTTTCAAGATACGCCTTATACATCGCAGCTCTCCAGCCGTTAGGATAATCCGCCACGTGACCATTGAATTGATCTTGTAGCCAACTCCGAACGGCCTCCGACCGCTGGGGCTCGCCGAGATCCGAGAAGCGCTGGCAGTTGGTTTTAACGTCTTTCATCATGCCACTGGCTGCTACCGAAAGGGTTTCTTCGAAGTTGAACGCAATGAAAGTAGCTTTTGCACGCTCGAAGATTTCGTCAGGGCAACCGTGCGGTTGATCAATCCTGAAATGAACAACAGCTTCTGGCGTCAGGAAAACACTGGCATGGAGTAAGGAGTAGCCACGCCAGTCATCAAAATATGGATTGAAGACACACTCATTTAGAGAGCTGGGCTGTTGGTCGAGCTTTTCAAAATTGCAATCACCGCACACTGGTATCAAGTTGGCGGGAACTACGGAGAGTTCCGGCGCTTTAGATTTCGGCAGGTAGTGATCTAGAGTTCGTATGCGCCCGACACCGCACTGTGGGCAAATCTTTCCTGCTGAGGCTTTGATCTTCTCATATGTAGGACGTTCGTTCCCACCAACCAGAACCCGCTCGTAGACATCTTTCAGCTCGTCGGCGTCGCACAAGAGAGGAAATCGCTGCCGCTTCAGATAAGCGCTAGGATCTCCAGCAGCCCAATCCTCTATAAGCTGTTGCTCTGCGCGTAGGACGGAACTTGCGCCGTTTTGTAATCTCGCGATTAGCGCCTTGTCGTTCGACCTGACAGCACAAGCATTAAAGATATCGAGGCCCGATACGGAAAACTGAGGGATCATCTTCATGAGACTAGCTGCGCTTTCTGGTAGCTAGAAGAGCCATAGCAATAGCTCTGCCCTCGCTCCCGAGATGCCCCGAGAAGTGGGCTAAAAGTTGCTCAAATGAGGTGACTTCAGGCTTTTCTAATGCCCGTTCGATCGCCGCATAATAGCTGCTTCTCTTTAGCTCCAGGTCAAATATCTCTTGAGTAAGAGTACCAACGCTCTCTCCGAACGTTTCAATAGGCATAGGTGTAGCTTTCAGCTCGTCACCGATGCGATCTACCTGCCACGCGCAGTTACTTGGAAGCTCTTGCAGAACCACAGGTGAATGAGTCGTGATGATCGCGACGCCGTTTCGTTCCTGAAGCAAACGGGAAATTACCCTGATCAGCGAAGCTAGAAGCGGTGGATGGAGATGCGATTCGGGTTCATCGAAGAGGACCAGAGTGCGATCCTCGACCAGCTCAACCAGCTTGGTGGTGGCCAGCAAGACGATAAGATGGCCCGAACTAAGAGAACCGAGCAGCGGCTCGAACTGCGTCAGCTCTTGTGGGTCTGTGACGGAGGCCAGCAAGCCAAGAGGCAAACTCGCGAATACTGGATCATTACGAAGGATTGATATGCTTTCAATCCAAGCGTCTTTCCTAGCGCTGAACAGACACCGCTCAAGCGACTTCAAAAGATCAGCCGCGCTCTCCTCCGGCGCCTTCAGCCTCCGTTCTTCTAGAACCCTGAGTCCCACGTAATGGTAGGGCACCGCCAGTGGGGCCGTTCCATCATCCCTGGGGACGTCGAAACGATCAAATGCACTAAAAGAGAGAGCGATTACGTTTCCGAACGCGGCGTGCTCAGAAGCCGTCTCGAAGCGTCCATACCGGGGGTTCTGGTCCAGGACTTCTGATTGCAGACATGCGGCATGAGCGACGTTCGCCATAAGCGTTGTCTTCCCAACCCCGTTGCGGCCGATCAATCCTTGGAGATTGCTTGGGGGCTCAGAATTCGGATCGACATAACAATTGATAAGGGGGGCGCCGTTCACCATATAAGAAAATGAATAAGACGTATTGACCTTGACCCCGCGAGATACCTCGCGAAGCCTTTTCAACTTATCAGCATCGATGAACCTGAAAACTACGTGCCGTACGAAGGCTTGGCCCCGGACATCATTCAACAATTCATCGTTGAATATCGCATCTCGTAACGCGACTAATATCAACCTACCCTTTCCGGCGGGCAGACCTGCTAGAGTTTGATAATACGTCTCACCTTGACCGGCTGAGATGTAATTCTCCGGCAACTCGGCGATGTTAACAGGTATCTCTACCCGACCAGCATCATGATCTGGATGACTAATTTTCATCTCACCCAGGCTGTGTTGCCGACCTTCATCATCTATGTAGTAGGCTGAGAAGGTTGCCTTACGCATGTAATCGTCCCAACTGGACGGCAAAAGTACCACCGTGTCCCGATCCGGAATTCCGGACGGCTGATCAACAACCTTAATCTTCATTATCGCCCCGCAGCTTATTTTGAGTTGTCAACATCTCCGATTTGGCGCTGATCGACAAGCCTTTTATAGCGGCCAGAGTGCCGCTGTTTAGATTAGCGATACGGGATACAGGGTGACCACAAAGGCGGTACACACGCATTGACCCAGCCTTGCAAAAACGCCTATAACTGTGGGGTTTTTAGCGACATCCGCCGAGTTCAAATCTCTCTAGCAGTGCCCTAGTAGCTTGATGACTTGATGCCAGACTTCACGAGCCGGGAAGCTTCACAGCCTCCACGCACGCCCTCATTTGCTGCCAAGCGGGTCCACCCGAATAGACCCCGAGTGTGATCGACTTGCGCCCCTCCTCATGGCCCACGACGGACGATATGGTACTTTCAGGGATACCGGCCCGTTCTGCTTCGGTGACGAACCAGCGGCGGAAGGAATGGAAATTGACCAAGCTGCGGCGCTGTCCGGGCCTTTTGTCATCCACGCCAAGCTTCTCCCGGTAGTTGGCAAAACGCTTGCCGAAGACGTCACCTGCGTTCCGCTCATCAGCCAGTTCGTGAAAGAGCCAATCTTGCGGGTCTTTCCCCTTCTTGCGGCGTTTCACGATTTCGATAACGTCAGGATGCATCGGCACACGCCTAGCGGCTGCCGCGGTCTTACCCTGTCGAATGTCGAAATAGCCATTGCCATCCTCATCAATGGGGCATTCCTCGACCCATAGCGTGACGAGTTCCGCAAGTCGGAGGCCTGAGAGAGCCGCAATGCGGATGGCGTCATGTATTTGAGCCTTGAATGCTTCTCGCATCCCACGGGGGTAGGCTGAATACAGTAGGGTCTTAATCTCCTCCTCACTAAAGGGGCGCTCTTCGACTTTGCCACCCCGCTCAACCCGACGCCCCCTATCAGGCATCCGCTGGCCTTCCCATGGGTTGGCTGCGCTTATATGACCCCGCGCAATAAGATAGTCCCAATACAACTTGACGCTCCCGTGGTGCTTGCGGGCGGTGCGCTCATTGAGCGGTGCGATTGCCTCGGAAAAATAACTACCGGCTTTAGCGCGGTCAATTTGCGGCAGCGACCAGCCCTTGAGCTTTGCCCAACTCGCAAAACGCTTGATGAGGTTGCGGCGCTCGTCGGTTGTCTTCGGCGCAAGTCGCGCCTCTTTCAAGTAATCTTCGACGTGGTGGTCAACGTCGACCCGACCTTGGATAATGTTCACGAAGCGTCTCCGTGCCTTGTAACCATGCTCCCGCTCCACAGCCTCGGCGCGCTCCTCTGTGAAGTCGTCCGCGGTCATCACGTCCTCGTCGGCCACGTGCGCGGGGTCCCGATTGAATATCGTGGCTGTCCAAGCGTGGGGATCGGCGCGGCTGGTTTGGAGTTCGTCTACCCAAGCATTCGCGAGGTCTAAGACAGCGTCTGTGGCACCCTTGATGGGGCGACCTTCTTTTGCGGCTCGAAAGAGCTTGTTTGTCTCGGCCAATATCTCGTCGCGCCGCCCCATGGCTTTCGTGACGTCGCCTGTCTCAAGATTGACGAGGTAGGCCGTTTTCCCCCCAAAATGAGACCGGATCGCTTCAGGAATATCCCGAGTAAACCAATATTTCCGCCCCTTCAGAACGAGATGCCTTGCCGCCCGCTTCCTGACTTTTCGTGCCATTCCGACCAATATCTCCGACCAAATTTTTCGGTGGAATATCATTTCATATCAGTAGATTCAAGATCTTATAGCTTGCTCGTGGAGGCCCCGCTTAGCTCCACCAATCACTTCAGAAGTGATAATTCCCCTTTAGAAACAACGAGACCAAGCCTTTTTTGTCGGCTGGCTCATGCGTGATTTGCAAAGCAAACATGCCAGTTCGTGAACACCGTTTCGTGCGTTGCGACATAGCGCTCTTGACTGCACAAAAGCCGGTCTGTTCCGTTGTATTCCGATATCTGAAAAAGAAAACGCCATTGGCGCGACAATCGTTTAGCTTCAAAGCCTTCACGGCAATTGCGCGGGTGAAGATAACGTTTTCGCGATAAGCTGTGCGACCATCTCGTGTTTGTCGAACACGTGACCTAAGTAATTTGACCACGCAACAAAAGGATACTGCATGAGCGATAAGTATGGCCCATACGTGCAAATGGGAATTCTGGCAGAGCGTATGGCAGCCCATTTCCAGACGGATGCGAACCTCGTGCTTGAAGCGCATCTGGCTCATTACATGGACGAGGTGGAGGTCAATATTGCTGCCCACCGTTTCGACCATGTGGGATTCATGGAGAGAATCCGAGACCGGCTGGAAACAGCGTTGCAGGCCACCTCGGAGCTACGGCGCAGCGAGTTCTTGCAAGCCGCAGTGGCCCGGCTTCGCGACGGGATTGACCGGCACCAGATAGCGGCTGAACGATAGCATCGGACGATACCGGGTATGGACATCATCCGGTCGCGTTTGGTTTAGTCATTGAAATTCGGCGAAGGGAGCGAAATACATGTGTGTTTCTACCGACACCCCAGACCAGCCAAAGCGGTGCCCAAAGATAAATGTGCCAGCGTTGTTAAAGCCATCGGTACCATGCTTAAGCCGACTGGATTTTAAAGACGTCGGATCGACCGGGCGTCGATGGCGAGACAAGTAAACGGTTCTGCTGAGCCCTACAGTGTGTCTATGACCCCGCCGTCGACGCGAACCGATGCACCCGTCGTGGCCGACGCCAGAGGTGATGCGAGATAGGTTACAAGATTTGCGATTTCTTCGACGCTCGCTGCTCTTTGGATAATGGAAGTGCTGCGGTGCTTCATGACAAAAGCGGCGGCCACCTCCTCGATGGGCAACCCGGTCCTCTCTTTCTCTTCGGCAAGCATCGCTTGGACCCCCTCGGAAAGAGTAGGGCCGGGCAATACAGAGTTCACGGTGACGCCAGTCCCTGCCATTCGTTTGGCGAGCCCGCGGGCAACCGCGATATCGGCAGTCTTGCTGACACCGTAGTGGATCATCTCGACGGGAATGTTGAAGCCGGATTCGGACGCCAGAAAGATCACGCGGCCCCAGTTCAATTTTTGCATACCGGGCAGATAGGCGCGGGAAAGCCTGACCGCCGACATGACATTGACCTGCCAGTGCCGGTCCCAAACTTCATCGCTTGCGTCAAAGAAGTCTATAGGCTGGAAGATACCCGCATTGTTGATGAGAATGTCGACATATGGGACGCTGGCGACCAGTTCCGAACATCCTTGCGACGTCGAAACGTCAGCGGCAGCAGCCTTCACCGTTCCCTTCGCACCTTCACTTTCGAGACGCTTGGCGGCTTTCTCGGTCTTGTCTTCCGATCGACCATTGATCACGAGATCTGCCCCGGCGCTTGCAAGTTGGCGGGCAATTGCGTAGCCGATACCTTCTGTAGATCCAGTGACCAGGGCTGTCTTGCCCGTAAGATTGATTTGCATCTCTGCTCCTGTCGATACATCTGGGTGGCCTCGATGCCTAGAGAACGGCGGTTAACTTAGCCACTTTTGCGGTTACAGCGGGCTTGGCTCCCCATGACGTAGGCTTAGCCCTCATCAAAGAGCTGCGAGAGCTTGCATCATGCGCTTCTAAGGACGTTGCGCCAATAGGTGTCATGGCTCCCTTTTGCTTTTAGCTGGATCAAGGAATCCACGGATAGCAGCGACCGTCACTTCGGGCTGCTCTTCCATCAGCCAGTGACCAGAGTTGGGAATGACGACCTGATGCACATCATCGGCAGCGAAACGCATGACATAGGCCATCGTCTTACCGAATGAACGCTCACCACCAACAGCCAGGACCGGCATCTCCAACCTGCCCTTTTCCAGAGATGCGCGGTTATCGATGGCATCCTGGTCAAACGCAGCAAACTGCATGAAGCCTGCATGCATGCGACCGGGCTTCGAATAGAGCTCCGCATAGTGAGCGCGTGAAGCCTCGGTAAACCGAGTAGGATCGGCTGAGAATTCATTCCAGAACCGATCAAGGTAAATGCGTTCGCGCCCGGCAACCAACCGTTCCATATCCGGTCCGCCGAAACGGAAGTGCCAGAGCAACGGGTTCTTCAAAACGTCTTCCCAGGGACCAACCCCCGGAACTGGAGCATCAATGACGACCAGACGCGTGGTGCGGTCTGGATGGGATTTGGCAAAAGCATAAGCGACCATGTTGCCGATATCGTGACCAACAACATCGGCCTTATCGATATTCAACGCATCAAGGACACCTGCCAGATCCTCTGCCTGATTGACCTTGGTGAAACCGTCCGTCGCGACCGCCGAAAGGCCCATCCCCCTCAAATCCGGGGCAATGACGGTGTAGTCCGCCATCATTTCTCTTGCGAGAGGTGCCCACATATCGCCCGTGTCTCCATATCCATGAACAAGGAGGACGGCAGGCCCCTTGCCGCCGATCCGGACGTGGAGCGTAGTACCGTTGGTACTGACCTCTTCGGTTCGGAAGGAATCTGGAAATACGAATGAATCCGCCAAAGCACCGCTCCCCAGACATAAACATGTCACAGCCGCCAATAGTATTTTCTTCATCGAACCGTCTCCATTTCTGAATGGAAGCTAGTCAGAAACAGGTCGGTGATCTTGAGGGATATTGTCCCTTTTCGTCCAAAATGCTCGCCACACGTGATGTCATCATTGCAGATGTAGGGCAGTGCAGCGCACCACTTCACTTTTCGACAAAAAAGCCCACAATGTTCAAGACATGACGAGATAGCTAAATTAGCATACCGATAGGGTCTGAAGACGACGCAGTGAGGGCGATGCGTGCAAACCGATCTAGCCTACGGTCAGAACTTCGTTAGCCAGTTCCGGGCGGATTCCGTTTCTCAACTGGTCGCGTCCGGCCCACGCAAATCCCGGCTGCTCGTTTCCCGTTTGCGGAGGGACACTCCTGGACATGGACCGGCGACTCCGGCGGATCATCAATTCGGCGCTGTGTATTCGGTTCTGCTGCAACTTCGCGAGCAGACGAACAGAGAATTATTCATCGATGGGAAATGCATCCATCGTGGCTCATATGCTGCTCGCACGACAAGCGTGGTCAATCACCTTGAGAAGCCGCTTGCAAATTTGTTGAGCCCTTTCGACAATCTCATCTTTATCGTCCCGCAAATCGCCCTAGACGAGATTGCCGAAGAACGGGGGGCCCGGCGTGTCAGTCAGCTTTCCTGCAAGCCTGGCGGCGTTTTCGACGAGACCATATGGCATCTGGGTAACGCTTTGTTGCCAGCACTTAAGCGTCCAAACGAAATCGGATCGCTTTATGCCGAGCAGTTGATGCTTGCCATAAACACCTATTTCGCCCAGGCCTTCGGCGGCATGCGTCGTAGCACGGATAAACCTGGATCGCTCGCACCGTGGCAGTTTCGACGCGTCACCGAAGCGATGACTTCCGTTTCAGATGCAGATCTCTCCCTAAAGGAGCTCGCGGCTCACTGCGGGCTTTCCGTGAGTTATTTCGTCCGCGCCTTCAAGGTGACGGCGGGGGATTCTCCTCATCAGTGGATATTGCGGCATCGTATCGAAAAATCGAAAGTCATGCTGGCTAATGACACGGCGACTCTGGTCGAAGTGGCGGACTGCTGCGGCTTTGCCGATCAGAGCCATTTCACCCGTATGTTCAAATCCTTCGTCGGCGTGACACCTTCTGTCTGGCGGCGGGCGATCAAGTCGTAGGTCACAACTTCTGCAGCAAGGGACACAGCAATTGGAATCCGACAGACAATATGCGCAAAGACAGGTTCGGCAATTCAAGACCGACTCGGTTGCACAAATTGTAGGGTCAGGACTCGGACATTCAAAACTGCTCGTCTCCAGGGTGAAGCGAGACACGCCAAACCACGGATTTGCGACACCGGCACAGCCCGATGCGGTTTTTTCAGTTCTTGTTCAATTGCGCTCGCAAGAGCGCCGCGAACTCTATCTCGAGGACAGGCTTGTTCATCAGGGCTCGTTCCAGGAGCGCACCGTTTCCGTTGTCAACCACTGGCAGCGGCCTAAAGCCAATCTCTTGAGCGCCTTTGACACGATCATTTTCACCGTGCCGCAGTCCGAGCTCAACGAAGTTGCCAAGGATCAAGGTGTTCGACCCGTAGAAACACTTTCCTGTGAGCACGAAGGGCGTATAGACGAGACGGTCTGGGGGCTTGCCCAGTCTCTTATACCCGCCCTGGAAAGGCCCGACGAAGTGGGCTTGATGTATGCCGAGCGTGTTCTTCTTGCTAGCACCGTTTACTTCGCTCACGCCTTTGGCAGGATGAAACAGGGCGTCTACAAGAGCCATAATCTTTCACCCAACCAGGTTCATCGGGCCATGGAGCTTATGCGAGATCAAATCGAGGCCGATCTTTCTCTTTCCTTGCTCTCATCCGAACTGGATCTTACACCACGACAATTCATTCAGGCTTTTCGCAGAACGACAGGTGAAACGCCGGATAGCTGGATGCGTCACCAGCGTGTAGAGCAGGCAAAGACACTGATGCGCCTGACGACCACGTCGATTTCCTGTATCGCGACCCGATGCGGCTTCAGAAATGAAAGACAATTCACACGAGTATTCACCGCAGTGGTCGGCGTCACCCCCAATGTGTGGAGGAAGCACGTTCTTCACTGACAGCGGTCGTAAACTGGTAACCGATGATAAACATCCGGCTCCAGCTCCAATAGCGACTTCTGAAGCATCCGGATTTGCTTCCTGTGCCCAAGATCGCATTTCGGGCCAGACGGTCGAGCCGCGTGAGATAATCGGCTATTTGATGCTGTTTGTCTTTTGCGCTTCCATTTACGCCGATTGATTGGCTCGACGAAAAATCTCTCACTACAATTGGTCATTTTTCTATCGAAAGAACAAAATACAACCCAAGGCAGATCAGTTTAACTCAAAAGATGGCGATCATTAAATTCGAAGCCGTATTCTTAATATAATTGTTATACTACATATTCTTATATTATTAAATAATTGAAATTATTGAGGATAAACCATGTATTTGTAGGGGTTTATCGTGCGGATTAGGTCGACACTTCAGAACATTTTTCCCAAACGTCACAATTTGATCGTGGACAGCTCCGGAAATTTCGGAATGCTCGCAGCCCTGATGGCTCCCATACTCTTTGTCGTGGCTGGAGGTGCGGTCGATGTCGTGAATGCCATGACCGAGAAGCAGCACTTGCAGGAAACGCTCGACGCTGGCGTCCTCGCGGCAGCAACAAAAGCGACCCCACAGGCGCAACGGAGCGAAGTCGAGAATTTTCTGAGTAGAGTCATGCCGGAAGGGAGCCAGCCCGTTGACTGGCAAAATGCCGTGACAGTGACGTCGAATTCCGACGGCAGCATTACCGGCGGCTTTCGGACCGACTTCAAGCCATCATTTCTGCCTCTCATCGGCATGGAGACGATGCCCATATCCGTATCAGCAACGGCTGTGGCACCGAAGGCAAAGTCTTCCGGCGCCTGCATTTATGTCCTAGGAAATAGCAATCAGGCTGTCCTGATCAACTCAGGCGCTCGCGTAAAAAGTGACAGCTGCGGTATTGACGTACAGTCTGTCAGCAATCCAGCCTTCATCATGAACAGTGGCTCGACAATCGATACGACGCGATTTTGCGTCAAGGGCACGCAATATATCAAGAATGGCGGCACGTTGAGCAATCTGCAGGTAGGTTGCAACGCAGCACCCGATCCCTACGCCGGCAAAATCACTGAACCGAAATCGCCAGCCAGTTGCACCGATAGCGGCACGAAGGATGGCAAAACACAGTCGATAAAGCCCGGCATGCATTGCGACCTGACATTCAACGGCAGCCCGACCGTTACCTTCGAGCCGGGTCTGCATATCGTAAAGGGGCGGATGATCATCAACAGCAACTCGACCGTTGTCGCAAATGGCGTCACGTTCTATTTCCCAGACGTCGACAGTGAAATCCGGGCCAATGGCGGGCTTACCTTCAAGGCGTCGCCACCAACAAGTGGAATCTATAAGGGTGTGTTGATGTTCGAGAAAACCAGTAACATGACGGTTGGATCGAATACCCGTCAGTATATATTCAACGGCTCCAACGGTGAAACTCTGGAGGGTATCATCTACCTTCCAAATCGCGATGTCACCTACAACTCCACAACCAATCAGGCCAACAAAATTTCTATGGTGGTCAATACCATGATCGTCAATTCGGCCAATTGGACCCTCAAGTCTTACGACGGCGGCGACACCGGCGCAAAGTCGGCGGCACGGCTGGTAAAATAAGCTGAGGTTGGTTTGGGTTTATTTCAGGAGTGAAGCTCCACGACAGCGGGTCGCACTGCGCAAGGTAACGTCAACTGTCTAAACGGATAGGTGGGCGCAGCATTTTGCGGAACACTGCGTTTGCCGCGCCAGTCGACAAACGAAGACTCTGCTACCCCTTGCATCGCGAAATGACACATCATCACAAACTGTTTGTCTCATACCGCAAGCACTCAGAGTACGCTAAAGGCCTTTCACCGCTGCCCACGACGCGCCCTAACTAATTGCACTCATTTTTCGCCCACAAAGACATTTTTGGACTTGCATAGCCGCGCAAATCATTTATAGGACGCCTAACAGAACGGCGCAGCGGTTTTGTTACGTTGGGGAATAGTTCAACGGTAGAACGACGGACTCTGACTCCGTTAATCTTGGTTCGAATCCAGGTTCCCCAGCCATCCGCTTTCGCGTTGTAGTATCAGCGACTTATAGAGTGTCGCGTATCGCTTTCCAGATCCAAACCAACGCAACTCTAGATGCTCGACGTTTACGGTTTTGATCTCTCTCTAAATTCGACTTTAACGTACTGGTCCATCGCCAGAAAATCGTTGCGTCTTTTCAACCGGTTGGCGTGATTTTCCGTCGAAGGGACGTGACATCTCTCATATCCCAAAGATACTTAGAACTCTCAAATAACGGCTGGAATGCTGTTGCAGGTGCTTCAGACAGGCTTTGAAGAATGTAGGTTTTGGGCCGCAAGGAGAACGTCTGCTCCTCTCTGCAACAGTCGTAGAAGCGGACATACCGCTTTGAAAAAGAGAGCGTCATGCAGGTGAACCCGTCATTGCGAAACAGTAACGACAACCTTGCCCTTCGCGCGCCCGGTTTCGACATAGGCCAAGGCGTCCGCCGTTTGCGAAAAGGGAAACACCTTGTCGACGACAGGACCGATGGCACCAGCGTCGATCAGCTTGGCGATTTCCCGCAGTTGCTCGCCTTCCGCCCGCATGAAGAGGAAGGAATAGTCGACGCCCCGGCTCTTTGCCTTTTTCAGAATTCCTCTGCTCAGCATCCGCATGACAAGGCGCAGGATGAGGTTCAGTCGCAGGGATTTGGCGAAGGGGACGTCCGGCGGCCCGGAGATAGAGATCAGTTTACCGCCGGGCCTCAGCACATTGACTGACTTTGCCAAGGCCTTGGCATCCTGACTGTTCAGCACGAGATCATAACCGGACAGCACCTGTTCGAAGTCCTGGGCCTTGTAGTCGATGACCACATCCGCGCCGAGACTTTTGACAAGCTCGACATTCGCGGCACTGGTGGTGGTCGCCACGGTGGCACCGAGATGTTTGGCAAGTTGGATGGCGAATGTGCCGACACCGCCGGACCCAGCCTGGATGAACACCTTGTGACCGGGCTGGACCTTGCCAACCTCGACAAGCGCCTGCCACGCGGTCAGTCCGACCAGGGGGATCGAGGCAGCCTGCACCATGGACAGGCTTTTTGGCTTCAGCGCCAGGTCTTCGGCATCAACCGCTATCATTTCTGCGAAGGTGCCAGCTCTGCGATCCCGCGGACGGCCATAGACCTCGTCGCCCACCTTGAACCGTCGGACATTGGCGCCGACGCGGAGGACCGTTCCGGCCAGATCGTGACCGAGGATGAAGGGCGGTCGATAGGGCAGGAACAGCTTGAATTCGCCGTCACGCACCTTGGAGTCGAGAAGGTTGATTGCGGTAGCCTCGATGCGAACCAGCACGTCATTGGCGCCGATTTCAGGATCTGGCATGTCTGCGAGACGCAGGGGGTAGTTCTTCTTGTATTTGTCGACAACGAAGGCTTTCACGGGTTTTCTCCGGTGTGAGACGGTTATCAGGTCAGGTCGCAGGGAAAGCCAGAGCTTTCAGCACGAACTCGGCATGGTAATGCAAGATCGCACCTTGGCGGGCGTCGTCAAAGAGCATCAACTCTCAGGCTATGTTGAATTGCTGGCGCAAGATACGATCAAACAGCGCACGCGGAAGAAAACGCCGTGCGAAGGAAGTTTGCCGGGCAGCCTTGCCCGAGGGGTAGCGCAAGCGCGGCGTCCTTGCCTGTGCTGCGGTAAGAATGGTCGCGGCGACATCGTCTGCCGTGTCGCCGGCTGCCATGGCGGCATTGAACGCCGCTTGGTATCGGGCAAATGTCTGACCATAGGCTGCAACAGGGCGGTCGCCACGCGGCGAGTTGGCCTCGATGGACGTCTTCGTCGCCCATGGCTCGATCACCGCGACACGGATGCCGAACAGCCGCACCTCGTGATCGAGAGATTCGGAATAGCCCTCGATCGCATGCTTGCTCGCCGTATAATAGGCACCGAAGGGACCAGGAATAAGCCCCACGACCGAGCCAATATTCAGGATCCGCCCAAAACCCTGTTGACGCATGATCGGAAGAACTGCATTCGTCACCCGCACCACGCCCAGAAAATTTGTATCGAACAGCGCATGAACCTGCTCGATCGAACTTTCTTCTGCAGCACCTGATATGGCGTATCCGGCATTGTTGACCAGAAGGTCGATTTGGCCGAGTTCTGCAAGTGCCAGCGACGCAGCGGCGGCTACGGAAGCATCTGAGGTCACATCGCACGCGATCATGCGTATGCCGTCGCGGACCTCGTCGGGTGACGCCTTGCGGCTGGTGCCAATCACCCTGTAACCCGCCCGGCTGAGCGCCAATGCCGACGCTTTGCCGATGCCGCTTGAGGCACCGGTCACAAATGCAGTCTTCTGTCTTTTAGATGCAAAGGTTGCCATTGCTTTGTTCTCGATCTGG
Source organism: Rhizobium sp. Leaf262 (assembly GCF_001422245.1). Lineage (GTDB taxonomy): Bacteria > Pseudomonadota > Alphaproteobacteria > Rhizobiales > Rhizobiaceae > Agrobacterium. The sequence continues at coordinate 360,448 of NZ_LMMM01000001.1, read as the reverse complement.
TGCGCGACATCTGTCCGCGCAGCCTTGGGAGTTGTCAGGAATTGATGGTGATTGACATGAGAGGGGCCGCGCCGAGGTACGGCCCCAATGATGTCTCAACGACCGGAGGTCTCGGTAAAGCGCGGATAGTCGATGTAGCCCGCAGGCCCACCGCCATAGAGCGTGGCCGGATTGATTTCGGCCAGAGGTGCACCGCTTTGCAGTCGCTCCACGAGATCGGGATTGGCGATGAACGGGCGTCCGAAGGCAATGAGATCCGCACTGCCATCGGCTAGATGCGACGTCGCAAGCTCAAGATCAAAGCCATTGTTGGCGATGTAGCTTTTGCTGAAGCGGCGGCGCAGCGAGCCATAATCGAAGGGCGCGACGTCGCGCGGGCCGCCGGTCGCACCTTCGACGACGTGAATGTAGGCGATGCCGAGAGCATCGAGTTTATCGACGATGTAATCGTACTGCGTCTGGGGATCGCTGCAGGAAATGCCGTTGGCGGGCGAGACCGGCGAAATTCGAATGCCTACGCGCTCCGCGCCGATTTCCTGCGCCACTGCGGCGGTGACTTCGAGCATGAGACGCGCGCGGTTTTCCACGGAGCCGCCATAGGCATCCGTTCGAACATTGGCGCCGTCTTTAGCGAACTGCTCAAGCAGATAGCCGTTGGCCCCGTGCACCTCGACCCCATCGAAACCGGCTTCGATGGCATTGGCTGCCGCCTTGCGGAAGTCGTTGACGATACCGGCGAGCTCATCAATCTCCAGAGCGCGAGGCTCGGACACATCGACAAAGCCATTGTTGACAAAGGTCTTGGTCGCCGCACGAATGGCCGATGGCGCCACTGGCAGGCCGCCATTAGGCTGCAGGTCAACATGGCTGATGCGACCAACATGCCAGAGCTGCATGACAATGCGCCCACCCTTTGCGTGTACAGCAGCCGTCACCTTGCGCCAGCCGTCGATCTGGTTCTTCGTGTAGATGCCGGGCGTGTCCTGATAGCCCTGGCCCTGCTGAGAAATCTGGGTGGCCTCGGAAATAATCAGCCCTGCAGAAGCACGCTGGGCGTAATATTCGGCGGTCAGGTCGCCGGGCACGAAGCCCGCGCCGGCGCGGTTGCGGGTAAGCGGTGCCATGACGATGCGGTTTGCAAGCGTGATTGCGCCTAAGCTGGTGGGTTCGAAGAGCGTGGTCTTTGTCATGATATCACTTTGATATTTTTTCTGGATCGGCGTGGGTTCATCGAGTGCGGAAAGCTCACACCGGCGTGCGATAGCGTTCAGCAGGGAGCGCATTGGCGAGATTGCCAAGCATGGCTTTGCGCGCGCCATCGAAGGCGTCCCATTGGCCGATATCGTGCAGCGGCGGAGTGGTCACCAGTTCGCGGCTGTCGAACCCGACCAGGGCCGCATCGACCAGATCGCCCACTTCCATGACATTGCTCATGGCATTGACGTCGGCGCCGACGTGATCCCAGATCTCGGTCCGGGTCGTGGCGGGAAGCACCGCCTGAATGTAAACACCCTTCGGTCCGAGCTCTTGCGCAAGTCCCTGGGACAGGAAAAGGACGAAAGCCTTTGTCGCACCGTAGACGGTCATGCCGAATTCCGGGGCGAGGCCGACGACCGAACCGATATTGACGATTGCGCCTTCTCCTGCCTTGGCGAGACGGGGAGCAATAGCGCTGGAAAGCCTGACGAGCGCGGTCGCGTTGAGCGCAACGAGCTTGGTCATGTCATCGACGCTCTGGTCGACGAAGCTTCCACCGATCGCCGTTCCGGCATTGTTGACGAGAATACCGATGCGCGCATCGTCGCGCAGTTGGGTCTCAACCTTTGCAAGATCCGCCGTCTGGGTGAGATCGGCCGGGAGGATGTCGACTGTCACGCCGGTTTCCTGGCACAGGCGGCTTGCAAGCGTTTCCATGCGCACACCGTCTCGGGCGACCAGCACGAGATCATGGCCGCGGCGTGCGAACCGTTCAGCATAGGTGGCACCGATACCAGTGGATGCACCGGTAATCAGGACTGCGGAAATTTGGCTCATTGGATTGCTCTTTTCTCTGATTGAACCTATATTCATGATCATCATCATGATTGGATTTAAATATGATCGTCATCATGTAAATGTCAACAGGCGTTGCGGAGAATTTTGAAAATGAAGGTCAGCCGAGAACAGATGGCAGAAAACCGTCGCCGGATTCTGGATGTCGCGAGCCGGTTGTTTAAGGACAAAGGGTTCGATGCGGTCAGTGTGGCCGAAGTCATGAAGGCAGCCGGACTGACGCATGGCGGCTTTTACGGACACTTCACATCAAAAGATGATCTTGTGGCCCAGACGCTTGCACAGGCGCTGGCATCTGACAGTGTCGGAGACGGCGAGTTTAACAGTTTCGTCCGTTCTTACCTCGCACCTCGTCATCGGGATAATCCCGGCAACGGATGCCCGACGGCAGGCCTCGCCGCCGCTATTCGTCACCAGACGCCAGCCGCAAAGGCCGTCATGACAGAAGGATTGCGCACCCAAATCGCGCGTATCGAGCAGGCGCTTCCGGAGCAAGGTGCAGCCGAAAAGCGCCGTGCAGCGATCGGAAGCTGGGCCGCAATGGTGGGAGCCGTTATCCTTGCCAGAGCGGTCGATGATCCCGAACTGTCGGACGAGGTTCTTGAGCAGACGCGCACATGGATCGACAGCCGTGTCGGCTAGGTTGCCGAAAGCGCACAATCTGAGCAGTCGATCCGGTTGAGTCAATGCTCACCACCACGAGGAACAATCTCTCCGGAAACATCTGATGTGCCTCGGCCCAATGTTACCCATTCGATCGCGACACCCAGACACGGAAAAGAACGGACTAGAAAGACTTAGTTGTAGCGCGTCATTTCTCGGTTTGATGGTTACCACACCACGAGCCTCTGACCATGACCGAGCGACGGCCGCTTCTGGATGCTGCAAACTTCTGGCAGCATCCATCGCGATGGCGGGTTCTTTTCGTTGCACCGGTTGGCCTACTCCGCAGCCATAGCCTGGCCATGGCCCAGCTCCCGCTGAATATCAGTCTGCTGACAGGCTTCCGCTTTCGGTGGCTTGATGCGGAACCACACGGCGTAGAGCGCTGGCAGGAAAAGCAGGATCATCGCTGTCCCGGCCGCCGTTCCACCGATCAGCGTATAAGCCATAGATCCCCAGAACACCGAATGGGTCAAAGGAATGAATGCCAGGATCGCCGCAAGCGCCGTCAGGATCACAGGTCGTGTTCGCTGAACTGTCGCCTCGATGACGGCATGATAGTCATCGAGCCCCGCCGCCTGGTTTTCCTTGATCTGTTCCGTCAGGATCAACGTGTTGCGCATGAGGATACCCGCCAGTCCAATCAGTCCGAGAATGGCGTTGAAACCGAACGGCTGATTGAACAGAAGCAAGGTTGGGACCACTCCGGCGAGACCGAGAGGTGCCGTCAGCATTACCATCGTCGTCGTCGACAAGCTGCGAACCTGCAAGATGATGACAATCAATGTGGCTGCGATCAGCGGCTGTAGCGCCTTCATCACCTGTTGAGACACTTCCGGCGGCTGGGTCGCCTCGTTGATATCGGACCTGATCGTGATGACCGGTTTCCGGTCACGACGTTTCAGTATCAGTTCCGCAAACCGGATCTCGGAGTGCCCGAACTGATCCAGCGGAACCTGACGGCCGTCCTTGCTCATCAAAGCGAAGTCCGCCAAGCTTGATGGGTCGAGGCGATTTTCGCCTGCGCTGCGCGCTACGACAGGCACGTTGCGAATGTTGTCGCGCAGCCGCGTAGCGGCAAGCCTCTTTATTCGAATCTGGCGATCGGACGAGGCTGATGCTGGGCTTGGTATTAGGGTTGCCGTTGCGCCAGGGCGAAGGGCTTCTTGGTTCGGTGCTTTGGATGCAGATAGTCTGGAAAAACGCGGCAGAAGCCGGAAGCCATATTATGCAGGCACATCGCCTACCAAATGAACGATGTGTCAGAGCCACTTAACTATGGCTTACAGGAGTATCGAGACCGATACATTTCTGCCCTGGCAGTCAACACCTCAATCAGAATCTTCTTACAGAAAGTGAACACAGGTTTGATGATTTCTTTCATTGAAAACGACCTTAAGATGAAGTTGACAGGATATAGGCTCGCCATCCGCCGAGTTGCGTGATGTCAACGGCCCCTTCGGTGGCATGGGCTTCGCACAGGAAGCCGGAAAACTGGCTGCCATCATCCAGTGTCACTTTGCCGATGCCTAGGGGGGCAGGAATATTGGCAACGAAGCGACCGAAGGCTTCCGGCGTTACTTTCCAGAGCTCGACGGCAAGACCGGGACCGGCAAAGCCCGGTGCTCGTATCAAGCCCGGCTTAGGCGGCGTGGTATCGGGCAGCACGAACAGCCGGTAATCGGCAGCCGTCCGGCATGCTTTGATGAGCTTGCCGCCAGGACCGCTCAGCTCGTGGTTCAGCGGCATGCCGGAGAGGTGAGCACCGACCACGATCAGGGAGACAAAACCATCGTCCGGCTCCCCAACACGCGCGAGTAACGGCAGAGCCGCAGCCTTGTCTCGCCCCATACCCACGGCAAGTGCCCGGTGCAGCGCATCCGCAAAAGATGCCAACGCATCGTCGGAAAATGCCGGGCCGAATAGCGTGACACCAGCAGGCAGATGCCCTTGAGGGTCGAAGCCTGCGGGAATGGCAATGGCCGCATAACCAAACAGGTTGGCGAAGTTGGTATAGCGACCGAGATGTCCGTTTCTGACGATGGGATCGCTCAGCATCTCATCGACCCTATAGGTCGTCGGCGACGTCGGCAGCATCAGCACATCGACTGTCTCCCACGTCGCCAGCGTCTTCTGGCGAAGCGCCTCCAGCGTGTAGAGGCCTTCGAATGCATCGACAGCGCTATAATGCGCGGCACCGGAAATGATGGTCCGAACGGTCGGATCGACATCCGCCGCATTGGAGGTGATGAAATCCTTCACCGCCGCGAGCCGCTCTGCGACCCAGGGACCATTATAGAGAAGCTCCGCCGCCTGGCGGAACGGCGCGTAGTCGAAGAGGACGATCTCGGCACCCAGCGCCCTGGCGCGCTCAATCGCGGCGTCATAGATGGCTTCATAGTCGCGATTGCCGTAAAACTCTCGCTCCTCATTCTTGAGAATACCGACCTTCAGACCTGTCATGGGCAGGATGGCGGGCTTTGCCTTCTTCGAAAACGCATCGGCAGCGTCATAACCCTCCATGACCTTGCGGACGGCAACGCCATCGCCCACTGTGCCCGCAAAGACCGTCACCACATCCACGGAGCGGCAGGCGGGTACGACACCGACATTCGAAACCAGCCCCGGTGTCGGTTTGATGCCCACGAGATTATTGAAGGCGGCGGGTACACGGCCGGAGCCCGCCGTGTCCGTGCCAAGTGCAAAGCTCGCCAGACCCGAAGCGACGGCAACAGCGGAGCCGGAAGATGAGCCGCCGGAAATATAGTCCGCGTCGAAAACGGATCGCGGTGCGCCATGGGGAGAACGCGTGCCGTTGAGACCGGTGGCGAACTGGTCGAGATTGGTCTTGCCGATCACCAGTGCGCCAGCGGCCCTTAGCCGCCTCACGACACTCGCGTCTTCCCCCTGCTGGTAGGCAAAAGCGGGGCATCCAGCCGTGGTCGGCAACCCCGCGACGTCGATGTTGTCCTTGACCGCAAATGGCACGCCCCAGAGCGGAAGGCTATTCGGTTCCGGCGCGCGCGCCATGAGGTCGCGTGCGGCACTCCTCAACTCGTCGGCGGGTGTCTTCGAAATGAAGATTGCCGGGTCGTCGGAGGCGGCGATGCGGGACAGCACCTCCTCCACCAGATCGAGCGGTGAAAGCTCGCCAGCATAGGCCGCCTTCAAGGAGGAAAGATCGAGAAACAGGGGAAACATCATGCATTCTCCAGAACGACCAGCACGTCGCCAGCTTTAATGTTGCGACCAGGCCCGGCCCGCAGATCGCGGACGCGACCGGGCGCATGGGCCGTGACGGTGATTTCCATTTTCATGGACTCGATGATGGCGAGCGTATCCCCGGCGGCCACGGCCTGCCCCTCCTCCACCAGCACCTTCCAGACATTGCCGGGCACGGCACTTTCCACCCCGAAGCAGCCGTCGGGAATGTCGCCGCCAAGACCGGTGGCGTGGTTTTCATCGACAACAAATGTGTCCAGCCCCTGCTCTTTCCAGCGTCCGCGCTCTGCTTCGAAAGCTGCCTGCTGGCTGGACTTGAAAGCACCTGTAGCGGCGGCGTTACGGGCAAGTTCCGCTTCATAGGCAGCAAACGAGAATTCTCCATCCTCGATGCGGATCGGATAACCGCCATGGGGGAAAGCCGCCCGTGCTTCCGTCAGTTCATCATGACTGACGGGAAAAAAGCGGACCTGATCGAAGAAATCGAGCAGCCAGGGTTTGTCCTTGCCGAAGACGGGCGTTTGTCGCCATGTATTCCACATCTGGATCGTGCGGCCGAAAAGCTGGTATCCGCCCGGTCCCTCCATGCCGTAGATGCACATATAGGCACCACCGATGCCCACCGCATTTTCCGGTGTCCAGGTGCGTGCCGGATTGTACTTGGTCGTGACAAGCCGGTGACGCGGGTCCAGAGGCGTGGCAACGGGTGCACCGAGATAGACGTCGCCCAACCCCATCACCAGATAGGAGGCATCGAAAATGGTCTGTTTCAGAGCCTCCTCATCGGCAAGACCGTTGATGCGGCGAATGAACTCGATATTCGACGGGCACCACGGCGCATTGGGGCGCACCAGTTCCTGATACTTGCGCATTGCAAGCTCAGCATCCGGATCGTTCCAGGACAGCGGAAGCCAGACCGTGCGGCTCGGAACCTTGACCGATTGCACCGAGGGCATGGTATCCTCGATCTCTGAGAGAAGACCCAGCAGCCGCGTTCGGGCGATGCTCGATCCATCGTAGTGAATTTGCAGGGAACGAATACCCGGCGTCAGGTCCATCACACCCGGAAGCTTGGCTTGCTTCACGGCCTCCATCAGCAGATGGGCCCGCAGCCGCAAGCCAACATCAAGCTGCATCGATCCATATTCCACGAGAATATTGTCGTCGCCTTGACGGCGGTAGACAACCGGCACCTCTCGTTCCCTGTTTTCACCAAGGATCGGAGAGCCTGCCACCTCGCCAATGCCATGCACGACAGGGCCAGCCACCGGATCATGGGCACGGGCGGCTGGGTGGAAGCGGATTTTATCGCCCGGTTTGAACTGGCCCATCTTCCACTGCTCATCGGCTGCAATGACCGCAGGGCAAACGAAACCACCAAGCGAGGGCCCATCCGGCCCGAGGATGATCGGCATGTCACCGGTAAAATCGATCGAGCCTATGGCATAGGCGTTATCATGGAGATTTGAGGGATGAAGCCCCGCTTCACCGCCATCCGTGCGGGCCCATTTCGGTGCCGGGCCGATCAGGCGAACCCCTGTGCGTGCCGAGTTGAAATGAACCTCGTATTCGGCAGAAAATAGCGTCTTGATGTCGTCATCGAGAAAGAAATCCGGTGCGCCATGGGGGCCGTAAAGCAGCCCCACCGACCATTCCCGCACAAGCACCGCTGGTTCGGTTGCGGGTTGGATGTCTGCCTGCGGCATTTTGGCGAGACGCAACACATGCCCGGCGCGAAGGGTTCCCGTGGCATGGCCACCGAATTGCCCAAGTCCGAATGTGGCGCGTGAACCAAGCACGACAGGCGCATCGAAGCCACCGGACACCGCCAGATAGGCCCGCTGTCCGGCCCCTCTGATCTGGCCAATAACGAGGGTCTGCCCCGCCCGGATGAGGAAAGGCGCATTATGGGCGACAGGCTCGCCCTCGAGCATCATCGGCATCTCCGCGCCCGCCAGAGCGACGATGGTATCGGAGAAGAATTTCAGGACAGGGCCGGAAACGGTCAGTTCCAGTGCCGCCGTATGGTCGTGGTTGCCGACGAGGCGATTGGCATGCCGGAAGGACCGTTCGTCCATCGGGCCGCTGGGCGGAACACCGACATGCCAGAGGCCGACACGACCCGGCAGTTCCTGCAAGCTCGATTGTGCGCCGGGAGAGATGACCTCCACGACATCAGGCACGAAAACGAAGTCCTTAAGCGCAGTGGTGGCAACATTGCCGCTCTCGAAAATGTCGGACCTAGCGATGGCCTTGAGATAATCAAGATTGGTTTCGATGCCGGAAATGGACGTTGCGCCAAGGGCGGCCTGAAGATTGGCTATCGCTAAGGCACGGTTCTCGCCCGAGACGATCACCTTGGCCAGCATCGGATCGTAAAAAGGCGTGACCTCGGTCCCGGTCTCTATCCAGCCATCGACACGCACCCCTTCGGGAAAGATCACCTGCGTCAACAACCCGGCACTGGGACGGAAATCGGCATGGGGCATTTCCGCATAGATGCGAGCCTCTATGGCTGCACCCTTCGGCGTCAATGTTCCCTGGTCGGTTAACACGTCTTCGCCGGCCGCCTGGCGGATCATCCATTCGACCAGATCGATGCCGAACACGGCTTCGGTGACCGGATGTTCCACCTGCAAACGGGTGTTGACCTCAAGGAAATAAAACTCTTCCCGCAAGGGATCATAGATGAACTCAACCGTTCCGGCGGACGTGTATTTCACCTGTCGGCCCAGGGCGATCGCTGCGGAATGAAGCCGCTGGCGTATCACATCCGAAAGTCCGGGCGCAGGCGTTTCTTCGATCACCTTCTGGTTTCGCCGCTGCAAAGAGCAGTCACGCTCGCCAAGCGCGATCACTTGGCCCTGCCCGTCACCGAAGATTTGCACCTCGACATGGCGCGCCTTGGCGACGAAGCGTTCCAGATAGACGCGGGCATCGCCGAAGCTCGCCCTCGCTGTTCGTTGCACGCTTTCGAAAGCTGCTCTCAATGCCGACGCATCCGGGCAAAGCTGCATGCCGATACCCCCGCCGCCCGCTGTCGATTTCAGCATGACCGGATAGCCCACAGTCTCGGCGGCATCCAGCGCGTCCTCCAACGAAGACAGCAGGTCAGATCCGGGTAAAAGCGGCACGCCGCTTGTCCGTGCGAGGTCCCGGGCCGTATGTTTGAGACCGAAATCTGCAATGTTTTGAGGCGTCGGTCCGATAAAAACGATGCCTTCAGCCTTCAACCGTTCGGCAAAACCGATGTTTTCCGACAGGAACCCATAGCCGGGATGAACGGCTTCAGCACCGGTCGCCTTGCAGGCGGCAATGACGGCTTCGACATCAAGATAGCTTTCGCTGGCCGGTGCCGCACCAAGGTGAACGGCTTCATCCGCCATAAGGGTGGCCTTGGCGAAACGGTCGGCATCCGAATAGACGGCGACGGAGGCTATGCCCATTTTGCCAAGCGTCTTGATAACGCGCACGGCGATTTCACCGCGATTGGCAATGAGAACTTTTTTGAACATGGCGCTCAAACCTCTCCATCCCAGACGAGAACCCGGATGGGTGTCGGATCGAAGCCATTGCAGGGATTGTTGATCTGCGGGCAGTTGGAGATGACCATGAGCACGTCCATCTCGGCCTTCAACTCAACATAATCTCCCGCTGCGGACACGCCGTCGACGATGGTTATTCCACCGTTCGGTGAAATCGGCACGTTCATGAAGAAGTTGATGTTGGGCGCGATATCCCGCTTGCTCATGCCGTATCGGGCGACTTCGGCGACGAAATTATCGCGGCAGGCATGCAGATATTTCGTGCCGTGACCGAAGCGCACCGTGTTGCTTTCACAGGAACACGCACCTGCCGAGGTATCGTGGCGGCCGCAACTGTCTGCGGTGACCGCCAGCATGACCCGGCCTTCGTTCGACATGACCTTCGTCCCCGTCGAAACATAGGCCGCATTCTGCTCGCGCACCGTATCCTGACTGGAGTAGCGTTCGGAATAATCGGCGGCATTGTAGAACAGTGTATCGATGGCCTGCTGGCCGTAGCTGTCTTCGATACGCACCGTCTGGCCTTTGCGCACCACGGTGGAAAACGGCTTTTCCGCTGCCACATAATGGTCCTGCGCGGCGTTATCGAGCGTGCGGGCGGGATTGGTCTGGATAAAATCGGTCATCATCGTGTCTCCCGTCTCAAAGCTGTGCGAATGCGTTGTTTTCGAAGCCGCGCACGGCCTCGGCGGTCGCTGTGCGGCAGAGGTCGTCTAAGCCAACGGGCTGCGCTGCCACTCGCGTTATGGTGACGGGGTTGGGGGCATAGGCGGGGTTGGGATCGAGCGGATGCGGGCAATTGGAAAAGCCGACGATCATGTCCATCTCGGCCCGCAGGTGGATGTAATCGGCACCGTTCAACAGGGCCGGGTTCCAGAAGAACCCGCCGTCGCTATCCACCCGCACGGGCGCAAACAGGGTGAATGCAGCGGGAATGTCGCGTCTGTTAAGGCCGATTTTCATGGCGAGCTTGATGAAATTATCCCGCGTATCTCGCAGCTCGGAGCCTTCGTAGCGGGCATTGGTCTTCTCGTTTGAACCACCGACGAGGCAATCATGCGCACCGCAACTGTCCTCCGTAATGGAGAACATGACCCGTCCCATGTCGGAAAAAATGACGCGGCCTTTGGAGAGGCCGGTCGTCCATTGCATCTTGACCGTATCGGGAAGGTTCATGCGCTCCGACGTGTCGGCGCTCGACCACGCGATGAGTGCAACCGACGAAAAGCCCTGCTGGAGACTGACGCGCAATGTTTCCTCGCGCCGCACCTTCGTGGACCAGTACCAGCCGCCGGGAACGACTTCGCGGTGAATGACATGGGCCTCGTCGATTGCAGGCTCGACAAGAGGGCTGAAACCCGACAGGGACTTGGGCGCGAACTCCAGCCCCTTCTTCTGGTGTTCTTCATAGCGGGCGCGATTGGCATTGATGTCTTCCGGTGAACGTCGTTGATGCATGGGGTTCTCCATGGAGGTCTTGTCCGGGTCGTCCCGATTGTGCTGCCCTCATGCCGGGTCGTCCCGGCGGGCGGTCGAAATTCAGGCCGCGCCCTTGGCGCGCCGGGGCGGCCAGATCGGCAGGTCGCGGGTGATCCGCGCGCCGTAGCGCAGTTTTTCCTCTGGTCTGTCGCGCGGTCGCTCGAACGCGATGACACGCGTTGCCAGCGTGAAAGCCTCACGCATGTCATGCGTCACCATCACGACCGTCATGGGCGTCTCATTCCAAAGCCGTTTCATCAGCAGGTGGATTTCGGCCCGAATACCGGGATCGAGCGCACCGAACGGCTCGTCCAGCAGCAGAACCTTGGGCCGCATCAAAAGCGCCTGCGCCAAGGCCAGACGCTGCTGCATGCCGCCGGAAAGCTGGGCGGGGTATTTGTCTTCCGTGCCCCCAAGGCCCACATCCGCGATCAAGGCTCTTGCCTCATCGACCGCTGCACGACGTTTCGCGCCAAACAGTTTGCCAATGAGGCGCGAGCCTGCCAGTTCCTTGCCGATCAACACGTTTCCCAGCACGGTCAGATGCGGAAAGACCGAATAGCGTTGGAAAACGATGCCGCGATCCGGCCCCGGCTCAGGTGAAAGAACCTTGCCATCCAGCAGGATTTCGCCACGCGTGGGGCTTTCCTGCCCCAGGATCATCCGCAGGAATGTCGACTTGCCACAGCCGGAGGGACCGACCAAAGCAACGAAGGCGCGGTCCTCGATGTCGAGCGATATGTCTTCCAGAACGATCTGGTCGCCATATTCCTTCCAGACCCGGTCGATGCGAATGGTACTCATGTCCTGACCTCCGGGCTGGACCACGGGAAGACTGCGATGCGCACCCGTTCCAGCAACCAATCCATGAGGACGGCGATCAGCGTTATCCAGACAACGTAGGGAAAGATCACATCCATGGCGAGGTAGCGCCGCACAAGGAAAATGCGGTATCCGAGGCCGGAATCCGACGAGATTGCTTCAGCGGCGATCAGAAACAGCCAGGCCGGCCCGATTTGCAGGCGCAGACAGGTGATGAGACGCGGCAGGATTTGTGGCAGCACGACACGCAAGGCAATCTGAAGCGAGTTTCCGCCCAGTGTTTCGGCTTTTACAATCATCTCACGCGGCAGCTCGATTGCCTTGAGTGCGATGTCGCGGATCATCACCGGCATGACGCCGATCACGATGAGGGCGATTTTGGAGACTTCACCCAGCCCCAGCATGATGAACAGAATGGGCAGCAGTGCCAGCGGCGGTACCATGGAGATGGCGGCTACAACGGGTGACAGAAGCGAGCGGGCATAGGGCAGCATTCCGATCAGCATGCCGATGGTCAGCGCCAGAGCGGTCGCGATGCCAATTCCGGAAAAGAGACGCATCAGACTGGCGATGGTATCCGTCCATAAGACGATATCGCCCGTGCGGCCATCCGGTATGAAAGCCATGCGGTTGATCGCATCAGCCAGGCTGACCAGCCCCGGCAGAAGCTTGTCATTCGGATTCTCTGCAAGCCGTGCCACCGAACCGATCGTATAGGCAAGGACAATGGCTGCAAATGGAAGCATACCAAGGGCAAGGCGCGTACCGTTCGATGGTCGCAAGTTGATCCAGCGCATGGGAACTCCAGAACGTTTCGAAAGGGTTGGGCCGCAGGCGCGCGGCCCCGTTGATGGCTCAGAGCGATCCCTTGGCGGCAGCGTCCATATAGTCGGTTACGAAGCGGAACTTGACGTTGGCCTTGTCACCGAGAACCGAGCCGTCTGGAAGCGATATGCCAATGACATCGGCATAGGCAGCACCGTTGCCCAGCAGGCCTTTCGCAAAGAGAAACTGGCGCACACGGTCCATCGTCTTGCCCAGTTCGGGCGATGCCGTGAAGCTCACCGCATCTGCCGGCTTGTCGAAAAGCTTGGTGGCGGCCATCTGGGCTTCAAAGCCTTTGAGGTCCGTACCTGACGCTTTGCCCATTTCCTCTCGCGCGGCCTTTCCTTCAGGGCTGTCGGCCGTCATCACCGCCAGAGTCTCGTACCAGATGCCCGCCAGTGCCTTTCCGAAATCAGGATTGTCCGCCAACACATCCGTATTAGCGGCCATCAGATCGATGATTTCACCGGGAATTTTGGAGCTGTCGAACACAGCTTTTGCCGAGGGATTTTCGAGGATTGACGAGACCAGCGGGTTCCAGGTGACAACCGAGGAGACATCTGCGGTCTGAAAGGCTGCGACCATATCGGCGTCGGACGTATTGACGACTTTTACGTCCCGCTCCGAAGCGCCGATGCTCTCCAGCGCACGGGCGAGCAGGTAGTGCGAGACGGAAAACTCCACCAGATTGACGCTCTGACCCTTGATATCGGCAAGTTGTGTCTTGTCTTTGAGAATGACCGCATCATTGCCGTTGGAGAAATCGCCGACGATGACGGCGGTGGTATCGACGCCGCCTGCGGCTGGAATGGACAGACCATCCATGTTGGTCAGCGTCACCGCATCATAGGCGCCCGCCGTGTACTGGTTCATCGACTCGACATAGTCGTTGAACTGGGTGACTTCGATTTTGATGCCGTATTTGTCGGCCCATTTCTTGACGATGCCGTGGTCGGCAGCATAACCCCAAGGCATCCATCCGACATAAATCGACCATGCGACCTTGAAGTCTTTCTTCGGCGCGGCCTGCGCCAAATCAGCCGGTCCGACCAGCGATGCAGTCAGCAGGAGGCCGGAAATGATTTTGGTGAAAGTCTGCATTGGTATTCCCCTTTTTGCGTTTCTTCAAAAAGGAATCGGCACGAACCTGCGCCGCCAATTCCTTGGCTAACGAGGTCTCCCGGGCTTTTGTCCCGCCGTGCATCCGAACGGGATTTCTCCCCGCCCAGTGGCTGCTCTCGGACCAGTCATGCTCAAAGCACCGGAACCCTAGCGGCCAACTCAGAGATATTAAAGCAATGTTCGTGCCAAGTGCTTGTGCCTTGGATTTTGAGCAGATGTTGCAGCGGTTGATGGATAGTCGAGCCGGTTTTCTAGGCTAGCTATAGAACGAGATGCCCACAAAATAGGCCCGACTGGTCAACCAGCGTTTGGAAAGCCGGCCCACGAGCCCGCTTCCAGTAGGGTACTTTATTCAACCTTGCGTATTTTAAAGTGCCAGACCAGATCGATGCACTTCCAGCAGTTCTTCGTAGCTGGATACATTGCTAGCAAGAACCGGCTGCCCCTCGAACAGATTTTCGCCTTCAAGCGAAAATGGCATGAAGCGGCCGCCGGCTTCTTTTACGAGGCAGAATCCTGCCATGCAGTCCCAGGCGCGCATGTGAGGCTCGTAATAGCCGACGAGACGACCGGCTGCTACGTAGGCGAGCATGAGGGCGCCGGAGCCATTGCGGATGAAGTTGCCGCCTCGGGCCATAACGTCGCTGACAATGCGACCGACTCGTTCAGGCGTGACATAGTTGTTGCAACCGATGCCGGTCAGGGCGTTTTGCAGGTTTCTTGCAGGATCGAGCGCCAGACGTTTGCCGTTCAAGGTTGCACCGAGGCCCGAGGCAGAGGCATATGTTTCCTCGGAGCAAGGAACCTTGATGACGCCGATGACCGGGAGCCCGTTCTTCACCACAGCAATCGATACGCACCAGCTTGGCATGCCATTGACGAAAGGAGCGGTGCCATCGATAGGGTCCACGACCCAGGTGTATCCGGATGAGCCGCCCTTATAGCCGTGTTCCTCTCCCAGAAACCCATCTCCGGTAAAGGCCTCCCCGACGCGCTCCCGCAGCATGGTCTCGACATTGCGGTCAGCGATGGACACGACATCCTGTAGGTCCCTTTTCGTCTCGATCACGAGGCTGTCACGCTTGTTGAAGTAATCGAGCGCCATCGCTCCAGCCTCTTCGGCGAGCGCTTTTGCCAGTGCGAAGCGCTGTTCGAGGCCGTCATTCTGTCCTGTCATTTCCGGTTTCCTTGATTTCCAGACGCATAGATCAGGCGTCAATGAGTGCTATTCCACGGTTTTTGAAACTGAGTGTGACGTCACTGGCTTCACTCGCGGTTCGGTTCATTTCATGATCCACGATGAAAAGCGTGCCGACCTCTGTTTCGACTTCGTATTCGATGTGCCCCCCGAGATAGGCGGTGTGCAGCACGCGGCCCGGCATTCCGCCCTCCCCTGGCCCGCCTAATCTGATCGAGCCCGGCCTCACGGCGAGTTTCGCGGCACCGGAACGCGGCTGTCGGCTCGGGATGCGGTGCTCGGTGGTACCTATGCGCACGATCGCTTCGTCACCCAGTTGGGAAACGACTTCGCAGGGCACGACATTCGCTTCTCCCATGAAATCCGCAATGAAGGACGACGCGGGGGCCTCGTAGAGTTCACGCGGCGCACCCGACTGGGCGATCTCGCCATCCTTCATGACGATGATGCGATCTGAGACCGCAAGCGCCTCATCCTGATCATGCGTCACATAAACCGCTGTAAATCCGATCCTCTGCTGGAGTTCGCGAATATCCGTGCGGACGCGGCGACGCAGCCTTGCATCCAGGTTGGACAGAGGTTCATCGAGGAGAAGAACCTGCGGCTCCAGAACAAGCGCGCGTGCTACGGCAACACGCTGCTGCTGACCGCCGGAAAGTTCTGCCGGAAGGCGATGGCCCATTCCGGCCAGACCCACGAGGCGCAATCCCTCTTCGGCCTTGCCTCTCGCCTCGTTCTTCTTCAGCCCGGATGATCGTAGCCCATAGGCGACGTTATCGAGCGCGCTCATATGAGGGAAAAGCGCGTAGGACTGAAACACCATGGATACATCGCGCTCATTGGCAGGCAGCATGGTAACATCCTTATCACCAATCAGGATGCGGCCGGAATTTGGATGCTCAAGACCTGCCAGCATGCGAAGCGTGGTGGTCTTGCCGCAGCCGGATGGCCCAAGCAGTGTTACCAGCGTGCCGGGCTCGATGGTCAGGGATAGATCGGGAATGGCCGTGAAAGCACCAAAGCTTTTGCGGACATTCTGGAAGACGACGGAACCGGGTTTGACGGTAATCATGCGACTTTCTCCTGAGAATGAGAAATGGAATTGACTTTATCGAGACCGGCGACGCGATTTTCGCGGCGCAGCCGTCTTTCACCGACCACCAGCTGGAAGCCCCCAATCACCGTAATCATGACGACGATAAGCATCGAAGAATAGGCGATAGCCACACCGTATTCGCCGTTTTCAACGAGCCCGACGATGTAGGAGGTCGCCATGTTGTATTGAGCGCTGACGAGGAAGATGACGGCACTGATGGAGGTGATGGCTCTCACGAAGGAGTAGACCAATGCCGCGCGGATTGCTGGACGCAGAAGAGGCAGTACCACAAGCCGGATGGTGCGGAAACTGTTGGCTCTCAGCGTCAGCGAGGCTTCGTCCAGGCTCTTGTCCAGCTGACTCATGGCAGCAATACCGCCGCGAACGCCAACCGGCATGTTTCTAAACACGAAGCAGGCGATCAGGATCAGGGCAGATCCGGTCATCTCAAGCGGCGGCAGGTTGAATGCCATGATGTAGCTGACACCGATGACCGTGCCGGGGATGGCGAAACTCATCATCAGCGCAAACTCGAACAGGTTCCGGCCGGCGAATTTCTGCCTGACGATGATGTAGGCCGTCAGCAGACCGACTGCGGCAGTCAGCGGCGCAGAAATCAAGGCGATTTCCATCGTCGTCCAGAAGGAATTCCAGGCAACGCCTGTCCAGGCGATGGAGCCGTTGCTGATGCTGACGGAGAAGGCGCGGACATAGTGATCGATAGTCAGTGTATTATCCAGCCCCCACGTCCTGACGAAACCGCCAACGAGGATCATGCCGTAGACGACGATGGTGAAGATCATCCACGGCACGACCAGAGCGTGGACGGCAATGGATATGGATTTTGGCAGTGCTATGTGCGCGCCGCTGTCACCCTTGCCCGTCACCGTCGCAAAATTCTTTCCGGCGAGCCAGAAACGCTGTGCGAGGAAGGCCGAGAGCGTGAAGCAGAGCAGCACAATGGCGAGAACGGCTGCCCGCGAAGGATCGTTCTGGGAGCCGACGACCGCAAAGAATATCTCGGTGGAGAGAACGCCGTGGCTGCCGCCGAGTACCAGCGGATTGCCGAAATCCGCCATGCTTTCGATGAAGCCGATGAGAAATGCATTGGCGAGGCCTGGCTTCATCAGCGGAAGCGAAACGCGCCAGAAGGTGCGCCAGCGATCGGCACGCAGGGTTTGCGAAGCCTCTTCCATTGATGGGCTGACGCCTTCGACCACGCCGATGAGGACGAGGAAAGATATGGGTGTGAAGGACAGGACCTGAGCGATCCAGATGCCGGTCAGACCATAAAGCCACCTGCCCGGCTCCACGCCGAATACGCTCGACATGAATTCGGTGACGACACCGGCCCGACCGAAGAGCAGCGTAAGCGCGAGACCGATCACGAATGGCGGCGTGATGATCGGCAGGATCGTCAGCACCCGCAAACCCTTCTTGAACGGAAAGCGCGTGCGTGTGGCAACAAGGGCGAAGGCCAAACCGAGGATGGTCGAACCGGCCGCCGTCATGATCGCCAGGAAGAGAGTTCGCCAGGCCACACCACATCGTCCAGCGCCGATGACGCAATCGAGGCTCCAAATGCCGGGATCGCGCATGTTTCGAATAAAGCCATCGGGATTAAATGAGCCGTCGAAATCCTGAACGGCCCCCACCATCATGCTGCCGATGGGGTAGAAGACGAAGACGAAGACGAGGAAAATCAGGAGCGAGATTGAGGACGCGACAAAGGCATCACCCTTCATGAAGCCGCGCTCTGCCAGGCCGAAGGAGATGAACATGACGAAGACAAAAGCCATCGTTACGGCACCGGCGCCCATGGAAGGTTGACCATCGGACAGGGCGCCGAAGAGATTTTCGCTCAACATCCATGTCCAGCCTGAAAAACCGACTGCCAGACCCTGGAGCACAAGGAAGGCGAGGCCCAGACTGCCCGCTGCCACAAGCAGCTTGCCCCGTTGACCGGGATCGTGCAGTCCACGCGCGGCAGCGCCTGCGATGAAAAACAGCAGGACGCCGAAAAGCCAGAGGCGACCTTCGGAAAAAATCTGAAGAATGCCCGGCGCGACCTGTGACGCCAGAGGGAACTCCGACAGCCAGCCAAGGCCAAAAAAGCCGCTTTCGATGCGATACCAGGGCACGAGCACCAGAGCCGCGACGCCCAAGACCAGAACAATATCCAGCCGGCGATTGCCATGGGTCATGGTCAACCTCACAAATTCGAGTGTGTCAGAAAAGGGCTGCCATCAGTCTCGACGGCGACAGCAGCCCAGGAACGCGATCAGTTGGCGACTGCGCCGACTTCCTTGTCCCAACGCTCCAACAGAGCCTTGCGCTTTTCAGGCTCGCCATAGGTCTTGAAGTCGTAATTGATCAGCTTGATATCCTCGAAGCGCGGAGCTTCCTTGGGAATTTCAGCCGTCTTGTTGGATGGAAGCTGGAAAGACTTGGCGTCCTTCATGCGAGATTGGACATCCGGCTGAAGCGCCCAATCATACCAAATCTTGGCGTTTTCCATGTTGCGCGCGCCCTTGACGATGGACATGGAGCCGATCTCGTAGCCCGTGCCTTCGCATGGCGCTATCGATTTGACCGGGAAGCCCTCTGCCGTCTGCGCGACCGCATCATGCATGAAGACAATGCCGAGCGCCGTCTCGCCGCGAGCAGCCGCTTTAACGGGTGCTGAGCCAGACTTGGTATATTGCGAGATATTGGCGTTCAGCTTTTTCAGATAGTCGAAGGCCTGATCTTCACCCATGATCTGCACCAGAGAGGCGAGCGCGGTATAGGCCGTGCCCGAGGAATTGGGGTTGGCGATCTGGATTTCGCCTTTCAGTTCCGGTGCCAGCAAATCCGCCCAGCACTTCGGCTCCTTGTACCCCTTCTTCTTGAAAATGTCGGTGTTGTAGCCCCAGCCCAGCGCACCGGCATACACGCCAACGGTCTTGTAACCGGCGCTTTCCGCCTGGTTCTTTGCCCAATCCTGCAACTGGTCAAGCATCTTGGACTTGTATTCGAGCGTCAGATTTTCAGATGCTGCCTGAAGATGGGGATCGCCTGTGCCTGCCCACCAGATGTCGGTCTTGGGATTGCGCGCTTCCGCGCGGATTTTGGCGTATGCCTCTCCGGAAGACATGCGAACCATGTTGACCTTGATATCGTGGCTCTTCTCGAAATCACCTTTCATCTGCTCGCAGATGACCACATCCGCCGCGCAGATGAGATTGAGATCGCCTGCGGCATGCGCCGAAACGCCAGTCAGTGTGGTACCGGCAAAAAGCAGGCTGGATAGAATAGTCAGTCGCATCGTTTCCTCCATTATTTGCGTCTGAATGCAGTCTCCGGACATGGCTTCGCCGTCGGCAGTTGAAGGCTGCCGCGCCTCTGTCCGATTCAACACTTGCTGTTACTGGCTGGGCGGATGAATCTCCGTATCGAACCGCTGCAGCAGCCGACTTCGCTCTTCCGGTGTGCCGAAGGTGGCGAAATCGTAATCGACCATCTTGATCAGAGAGAGGTCCGGCGCTCCCGCCGGTAGCTTCGCCCTGACATTGGACGGCACCTGATTTTGTCCCGCCGCGGCTCCCGTCGCCTGGCCTTCCGGGCTCAGCGCGAAATCCACGAAACGACGGGCTTCGTCACGGTTTTTTGTGCCTCGAACAATACTTACCGCCCCGATTTCGTAACCTGTTCCTTCACACGGCGCGACGATGACGAGCGGTGCTCCCGCTTCCTTCTGCGTTACGGCATCGTGCATGAAAGAAATGCCGATAACGGTCTCACCTTTTGCCGCGGCTTTTACGGGGGCCGATCCGGCTGACGTATAATCTGATACATTGCGGTCGAGCGCCTTCATGTAGCTGAAGGCTTCTTCCTCTCCGAAGAGCTGCACGAGCGTCGCCAGCATCGTGAAGGCAGTGCCGGAAGAATTTGGATTACCGGTCATGATCCTGGCCTGAAAGCTTTCGCCGATCAGATCTTTCCAGCAACTCGGAACGGGAAGCCCTTCCTTCTTCAGCAGATCGCCATTGTAGGCGAAACCGAGCGCACCGGCATAAATGCCAGCCGATTGCCCACCCGACATGGTGAAGAAGTTCTGCGCCCACGGTAGCAGTTCCGATTCACGGTCCGAAGCGTAGGCCTCCAGAAGCTTTTCGGATGCAGCCTGCAAATGCGTGTCACCGGTGCCGCCCCACCAAACGTCAACTGTCGGCGCATCCTTCTCTCGCCTGATCTGATCGAGAATTTCGCCAGTACTTTTGCGAACCATTGTGGTTTGAGCGCCGCTTTTGGCCTCATACGCTTTCTGCATGGCCGCGCACCAAGCCTCATCAGCGGCACAGACGATGTTCAAACTCTGAGCCGACAATGCCGGTACCGCGCCGCAGGTCCACAGGCCTATGCCGACACTCAAAGCAACGAGCGATACTTTCACTTGATCCTCCCCTTGGAACCTCCCCGTTCCAATCTTGACGTCAAGCATGACAGAAGCGTCAATTTGCGCAATCCGCAGAATGGTTACCGATCTTTCAACGATAGCTGCGCCGAGCAAATAACTGTTACGAATGTTACAAATATAACATGGCCGATCACCATCAACCTTTTGAATATTTCTCTTCTCTTGCCTATGATCTCAGGTGGGAGGACTACACAGTGCAAAATCAAAGGATCGGAATCCTGATCGTCGAAGACGACCCGGACATGGCAGAGCTGATTGCGGATCTTGTCGAAGCCGAGGGATGGTCTCCGCTCGTCGTCCATTCAGCGGAAGCCGCCTCTGCAATGCTTGAGCGCGAGGATTTCCACATCGTTCTACTTGATCATAATCTTCCGGGGATTTCCGGCAGGACATTCGCACAACGTATCCGAACCGAAAGAGGGCTAAATGTCGGCATCGTCATGGTGACAGCGGCAGGAAGTGCTACCGAGCGGGTTTTGGGTCTCGAAACTGCAGCAGATGACTATGTGGTCAAACCCTTCGAACCCATAGAATTGACGGCCAGGATAAAGGCCGTCCTTCGACGCATCGCTCCGTCTTTGAAAGTAGAGAGAGAGCCGGAGCGGGAAGCAGACGCCAGTTCCCTCATGCTTGGAGATTGGGCAGTCGATCTTTCTGCGCGTCGCGCGATTTGCCTCTCCGACCGAAGCAAAACGCTGACAAGCGCCGAATTCGCACTTCTGGAGGTTCTGGCTGAAACTCCGAACAGTCCCGTGAGCCGCTCGCACATCCTCGACCGTCTTGGCTCCGAGAGCGACCGCTTCATCGATCGCAATGTCGATGTGCTCGTGCTACGCCTGCGTCGCAAAATCGAAAGAAATCCCGATCTTCCCCAGCACATCAAGACACGACGAGGCAAGGGCTATGTACTGCATACCGAAGCAGTAGAGCCGCAATCGTGATCAATCGCCTCTTCCTTCAGTCAATCGCCTTTCGGCTGCCCTTCGCCATCGTCTTCATCTGCTCCTCGGTCTTCATCCTGTCAACGGTCGCCATCTACGGTTTGCAGAAAGCGAAAACCGAGATGGCAACCTATAGCCTACAAGCCTTCTCGAGCCTCGCAAGAGCATCACTCGTTTCGCGACAGGTTGCCGATCTGGTTTCCAGCGCGCCGCTCCTCATGAACGCGACATCGCCTTACCGAGTATCCAGTGAAAGCCGGGCTGTCGTCGCTCAGGTGGACAGCCTTCTGGAGACAATCACGCAGTCAAAAAATGCTGAGAAGCCAGGCTCGTTGCCAAATGATGATGTTGTCGATTTGCTACAAACAATACGTCGACAAACTCTCTCACTCGCCGCAGATGCCGACGCCGCCCAACGGCATAAGGCCGAGACAGCCGCCGCCCTTGGCGAAATAGCCACGAACAAAAATGTACGGGATGCATTGGCCCGCCAACGCCTTGATGCCTTGGTTCAGGCAGCCGCGAACGCAGCGAGCCTCTTCCAGCTGGGCGAACTACAACGACGGTATATATCCGAAACCGACGTTTCCAGTGGTTCCGTCAGCTTCGCCCGTGAGGTGGGGCTCCCGTCGCCTTATACACGTGTTTTCGAGGCACAAACGCAGTATCTGCTGGAAATGTTCGCAATTCAGACAGCGGTCCTGAAGCTTCACTCTGTTTCTCGCGACTTGTCTCATGCTACCGAAACACAAAGCGAGGCCGTAGCGAAGCGCTTAAACGAAGGTCTTGAAACAGCTTCAGCAGCTTTGACCCGACTTGTTGTAATGGTCGCTGTCGCGCTCGTGATTGTTGTCATCCTCTCTGCTTTGTCAATCCGCTCTGTGATGCGCGTGTCGAACGGCATAACGACACTTTCCGGCGGAATGAACGCACTTGCGAATGGCGACCAGAATATCAGCTTACACTCATACAAGGGATCAGAAACAGAGCTCATCAGGCTTTCAAATGCCTTTCAAGCTTTCAAGGAAAGTGTCGATCGCGTTTCTCGTCTCAGACGTACGGCTGAAGCAGCTGCGCGCACTATCCGCTCAACATTTCGGACGATGAACGAGGGCATAGCTCTCTTCGATGCCTCCGGTCGCCCGATCACAATGAATAGGCGTATCATAGAGCTTGTCGGTCGTCGTGGAGGCTCCTCTCGAAAGCTGCCGCTGCGCAGCTTCATCAATACGATACCTGAGATCGATCCGACGCTGCTTCCTCACGCTGACAATCCCGGCTGCCTCGATAATCGGATAACCCTTCGTCACCGCACCATCGATAACGACGTGACTGAGATCGCTATCTCCCGCCAACCGGATGGCGGCATCGTTCTCTTGGCGCGTGATGTCACAGCCCTTGATCGCCAGGAGGCGGAGGCAGCAAAAGCGCAACGGCTAGACGGCATCATGCGCATGACCCATCAACTTAGCCACGAAGTGGGCAACATGATTGGCATCATCACGGGTAGCCTGGGACTTCTGGAACGTGAAACAGGCTTCACAGACCGCCAACAACGCAACATCAACCGTATCCGCAAGGCAGCCGACCGTGGTCGCCAACTGGCAAGCAGTATGCTCTCGGTAGGAAGCCAACAGCCGATTCATTTAGCAAGCATTGATGTGGAAGTTTTATTGAAGGGAATGGTGGATGTGCTTGAAATCGCAATCGGGCCTCGCAACAGGATCCACCTGCAGATAGAAGACAATCTTCCAAGAATAGCTCTCGACGCTGCCCTATTAGAACAATCTATTCTCAACTTATGTCTGAACTCTGCCGCTGCCATGCCAGACGGTGGGACCATCACCATCTCTGCTAACCTTTCAAGCAATGACCTCGATATTGTTGTGCATGATACCGGACTGGGCATGGACCAAGATTCAATCGATAAGGCCTTTGAACCCTACTTCACAACACGAGCTCACCAAGGCGGAACGGGTCTTGGGCTGGCCTTGGTTTATGGCTTCCTACGCCAAAGTGGCGGTGATGCACAGATCAGCTCCGAGCCGAACCGAGGTACTCGCGTATCTCTAAGTTTTCCACTTTAAGGACGCTTACGCAATTAGTCATTCAACCCCATGAGACACAACACAACTCATCGCTTTTCTTTCGCAAAAACGCGACCAGCCCGGCAATGTGATCTTCCTAGCAAACGTTGGCCACCAAATGCCCAAACGTTTAACCGAGCGATGTACAAGGTTAATTCGAGGGCTGTGTGTCGCGATGTCGAGAATATTATGCGCGCCGCGGGTATCTTCTGTTGGCGACCACGCGTTCCAGCCACGTGCGCTCTCTGCTTGCGCAGGAGTCGGCTGTCACTCAGCCCTCGTTGTTCCGATCATGAGGCGCAGGTCGTCGACAGCTTGGTACCCGGCATCACGTGATCTGGTATTGGGCAGACATAAGGCTCGTCTCCCATGGCAACGTCCCATTCCGCCTTTGCATTGACCAACAGGCTTGGGGAGGTTGCCAAATCCAGACCAGTCGAGGCCAAAGCCTTTGCTGCGTGCACCATTGCTTTATGAGCGATAGGGCTTCTCCCCTGTGCTACCACCTGCCAAGTATGAGGGTTCGTTCCGATTGCCCAAGCTGGAGCCCAGCATTGCGCCGTAGGTGTTACGCGGCTGACGTCGCCGACGTCGGTAGAGCCTGCGCGGAAGTGGGAATGGCCTTCAAAGGCGCGTAGACCCATGTGTAAAGGTGTAGATCCATCTATCTTTTCGTTGGAGAATACATCGTCTTTGATTTGATAGAGTTTAATGCTGCTTCTGATAGCTTCCTGCGTAAATGTCGCCTGGATTTTACGGGCAAAATCAATGTCTGCCTCATCGAACGGCACCGGCCCGATCGCCACCAGATTTTCGTGAATGGCGTTTTCAAGCGTGAGGTTTGGCAGGAGGTTCGTGGCTGCGGTGTCGAACACGATCTCGACCTCCGTACCGGTCATCATCGCGGCGCCGCGAGCGACCTGATCCACGCGCTCGGCCAGTGCCAGAGCCTGGGACATTTCGGGCGCGCGAACGAGATAAAGCACCTCTGCTTTGGCCTGGACCACGTTAGCGGCACGTCCACCCGCATCGGTGATGGCGTAATGCACGCGGCAATCCTGCGGCATGTGTTCCCTAAGGAAATTGACGCCGACATTCATCAGTTCGACGGCATCGAGAGCAGAGCGTCCGAGATGGGCCGCATTGGCGGCGTGCGCCGCAGTACCTTTGAACCGGTAGTAATATTCGAGCACCGCAAGGTTGTTTGTTGACCTGACGCCATTGAATGGCGCCGGGTGCCAGGTGAGTGCAGCGTCTACATCATCGAATGCACCTGCCCGCACCATAAAGGTTTTACCGGAGCCACCCTCTTCTCCGGGGCAACCGTAATATCTGATAGTGCCCGGCAGACCGTTCGCCTCCAGATGTTTTGCCAGCGAAACTGCTGCCAGTAGAGAGCCCGCCCCCAGAAGATTATGGCCGCAGCCGTGACCGCTGGCACCGGGTTCACCTTCCCGTTGCTCATCTATGTCGGCAAGCTGACTCATGCCTGCGAGTGCATCATATTCGCCAAGGAATGCGATGACAGGTTTGCCACTTCCGTATTGGCCGACGAACGCGGTTTCCATCCCCGCAATGCCTTCCTCAACGGAGAACCCATACTGCTTCAACGCCCAAACAAGGAGTTCAGCGGATTTGAATTCGTCATACTTCAATTCCGCCAGATCCCAGATTTGATCACTTAGGGATGTGAATTCAGGAGATAGACAGTCGATTGATTGAGTCAGTGATTTCAGGGCTGATTGATCTGGCATGCTGTTCCTCAAGACAACGCGAAACCTGCACCGCGCATCGACGATGGCAGAGGCTTCTTTGGCGTATGAACGGCACCGCATGTATGCGGTGCCTAACGACTGGATTATTGACCGACCGACACTTCCCAGAGCCGAGCATTGGACTGCCAGACGGGCTGGCCTTCAAGGGACTTGGTTGCGCCCCACACGTCGATCATGTCGTAGAGGAATATCCCCGGCATGTCCTGCAGCATGAGCTCGTGAAACTGATCGAAAATCGCCTGACGCTTCTGTTGATCGATTTCCGCATAGGCGGCTTTCATCAGCTCTATTGCCTTGGGATTATCCCACATGAGCGAGGCGTTCTTGTCCTTGTCGCCAACATAGAAGCTATACATCAAAGCAGGATCAAGACGTGGCGCAACGGATTGCGAGATGATCTGGTAGTTGCCGGAGCGGCGGCGATCTACCTGCGTCGCGTAGTCCAGAACCTCGATCTGCACATTCAGACCGATCTGCTGCAACATCGCCTGCGCGATGACGGCTGCCGGGAAGCTGGGAACATTACCGCGTTTGTTGGCGATGATATTGATCTGCTCACCCTTATAGCCGGACGCTTCGAGCTCTTTTTTCGCAGCATCCAGATCGTAAGGAAGACGCTTTTTCTGGGTCTCGCTGAAGTAAATCGAATCCGACGCCACCATGGAGCCGTTGGTCTTTCCTGTACCGTTGGAAGCCGCAGCGACAAGTTCATCCATATCGAGCGCCATCGCAATTGCACGACGGACGCCTGTTTTGCTCATCACGGGGTCGCGGGTCTGGATGTAGAAGAGATTCTTGCCGTTGTTCTGCGAAACAATGACCTTTGCTTTTTCGCTCGTCTCGAACTCGGGAATGAGGTCAGGAGAGATTTCGGCCGTATCGAGGACGCCTGATTGCAGACCGGCCTTTACAGTCGATGCGTCTGGGATCACCATGAACTTGATGCCATCCACCAGCGGTCGTTTCGAACCGACCATGCCGTCCGGCTTGCCGTCATTTTCCGGAGACTGGTAATCATCAAACTTGGAAAGGTGGATGTATTCTCCCTTTTTCCACTCATCCCATTTGAACGGACCGGTGCCGATAGGCTTGTCGAACGCCCCGTCGGCCTTGAGCGAGTCCTTTGAAATCATGCCTGTGTAGCCGCATTCCGGTCGTGCCATCAGACCCAGGAAAACCGCTGACGGCTTATCGAGCGACATCGTGACTGTCTGAGCATCGACCGCCTTGATGCCCGTAACCTTCACGGTGCCGCCGTCGAAATCTTTGATGCAGGTCCATTTTGTGGCCGGGTCCATGTAACGGTTCCAGTTCCACACCACGTCATCGGCAGTCAGTGGCTTGCCGTCGTGGAACTTGACGTTCTGGCGCAGCTTGAAGGTGTAGGTCAGGCCATCGGTGGACGTTTCGACGCTTTCCGCCAGCAGAGGCTTTACCTCCCCGTTATTGGCATAACCAACGAGCCCTTCAACGATATGGAGAATGACGCCGTCGGTATTGCCGTCCCGGTTGACGCCGGGAATATTGCTTCGCAAATCCGAACTTTGCGCAATGACGATATCGCGTGCCTGCGTCACGCCCGAAAGCGCCATCAGCATGGTTCCGGCAAGAAGTAAGCTTTTCATGTTCTACCCTCTGTTATTGTTGATTTTAATGCTCTGCGTTCAGCCTCGAAAATCGTCCCAGCAAACGCGCGAAAGGCGGCCGATCGTTTCTAGTGACATGGTGTAACCCGGTGTTCCATCTGGCATTTCCTGTGGCACTTGGTCGGTGAAAGCCGTGATGATGTAGAGCGGTTCACCATTGCTGTAGACGATGCCCGCATTCATCCGCCCCCGCTTTCCCGTCCCTCCCTTATGGGCGACGACCGTGCCGAACGGCAGGCGCGAGGGGATAGCGTATCGCAGAATCTGATTTTTCAGCGTCTGCAAGGCATAGGCGCTCAACGCTTGAGAAACACCCAGCCGCTTGGAAGCCTCCTCAGAACCCTGAGCATCAAGTATCGACTGAAGCAGAAACATCTGATCGCGCGCCGTTGTCGTCGTGACGGACTTCAGAGAGTGATCCGGAGAAAGAGCAAGCGGCGGAATCAGAAAGCGGTGATGCGTGCCTTCCATTCCGATTGCCTTGCAGTAGCTGTCCACCTCCTCCAGCGTCAGGCGCTCGAAGACCATCTTGGTGCAGACATTGTCGGAAAGAACCATCATGCCGGTGATGGCGTCGCGAAGGGAAATCACGATCCCCGGCGTCAGGTAGCGGAACATTCCGCTCGCGACTTCCTCGGCAAAACGCGCCTCGTAGACAATCTGTTCATCGAGATCGAGCCTGCCTTCATTCACCGCCTTCAATGCCGCCATCATGATCGATGTCTTGCGCGTACTTGCAGAGGGCGTTTCCTCATCCGCGCCACGGTCGAAAATTTCGCCATTGCGCAGGTTCTTGATGCTGAAACGCGTGACGAATGTCTGCGCATCGCAAATTGCGTTCAGCCTCTCGGCGGTTGATCCGACGTTGCCGGATGTCATGGGTGCTGTATTCATCGTCACGCCTCCAAGCGCCATTTGAGTTTCACGCCGCCGGTCTCGTTGAGATCGAGCGCGGGAATTGCCGAGAGAAGACGCCGCGTGTAGGCCTCCTTCGGCGTGTCGAAGATCGTATTGCGGTCACCTTCCTCGATGATCCTGCCGTCCTGCATGACGATGACGCGATCTGCG
Organism: Rhizobium sp. Leaf262; assembly: GCF_001422245.1. Classification (GTDB taxonomy): domain Bacteria; phylum Pseudomonadota; class Alphaproteobacteria; order Rhizobiales; family Rhizobiaceae; genus Agrobacterium. The sequence goes on along the minus strand of NZ_LMMM01000001.1, from coordinate 332,448 downwards.
ACCTGTTCGACAACGCCGAGATCGTGGCTGATGAACAGGCAGGAAAAGCCATATCGTTTCTGCAAATCGGAGAAGAGCGAGAGCACCTGCGCCCGGACAGTCACGTCCAGCGCCGAAACAGGCTCGTCGGCAATGAGGAAGCGCGGTCTGCGCGCGATTGCTCTCGCAATCGCCACTCTCTGTCGCTGGCCACCCGAAAGCTCATGCGGATAGCGAAGAGCGAAATCGGCGCTGAGACCAACTTCCTCCAACGTTTCGTAAGCGCGCTTCATCTTGGCAACCCGGTCTATTCCGGGAACGAGACGCAGCGCCTCCTCGACAAGAGCTAGGATCGTCATGCGAGGATCGAGCGAGGCATAGGGGTCCTGAAAAACCATCTGGCAATTCAGGCGATAGTCCCGCCAGTCCTGATCACGCGTGCGGCCCTGAAAAAGAACCTCACCCTCCGTTTCCTTCACCAGCCCGGCAATCGTCCGTCCCAAGGTCGTCTTGCCGGAGCCCGAACCACCGACCAGAGCCACAACTTCGCCTTCGTGAATGTCAATCGAGACGCCGTGCAGTGCGCGTTTCGGCTCGCCCTTCTTGAGCAACGACTTCCGCCCCGGATAATCCACGACGATGTTGCGGGCCGAGATCATCGGTGCTGATGTCGTATCGATGGGGCGGACTTCACCACGTACGGGCAAGGATGACAGAAGCTTTCGCGTATAAGGATGCTGCGGTCGTTCCAATATCTGCTCTGTCGTGCCAGCCTCAACGATGGAGCCCTTTTCCATCACGACGAGTCGATCGGTGTAACGCGCGACCATCGGCAGATCATGGCTGATCAAAAGGACGGCTGTGCCTTCTGCCGTCGTCAACTCCACCATCAGCTCCATGACGTCTCGCTGAATGACGGCGTCCAGCGCCGTCGTCGGCTCGTCGGCAATCAGCAATGCCGGTTTCAAAAGCATGACGGATGCCAGCATGATGCGCTGGCGCATGCCGCCGGAGAATTCATGTGGATAGGACGTCAGCGCCCTCTCTGGATCACGAATACCGACCCGCTGCAGCATGGAGAGAATCTTTTCGCGTCTTGTCGAAGCTTGATCCTGGGTGTGCAGCGACAGCCCCTCCTCCAGCTGCCGTCCAATGGTCATGGAGGGGTTGAGCGAGGTCATGGGCTCTTGAAAGACCAGTCCAATCTCCGCACCGCGCAGCGTGCGCAGGTCCTTTTCGCTGATGGCGGTGATGTCACGGCCCTTGAATATGACAGTACCTGCCGTCCTGCGGATGACGGGCGGCAACAGAGAGACAATTGCTCTCGTCGCAAGCGATTTGCCCGAGCCGCTTTCGCCGACGATGCCGAAGATTTCGCCCGGCGCGACATCGAAGCTGACATCCTTCACCACGCCGACATCGCGACGGACGATTTCCAGCGAAAGATTGCGGACGCTGAGAAGCTTTCCTTCAGTCATTTCAAACCTCTCATGCGTGGGTCGAGTTTGTCGCGCAGAGCATCTCCGAGAAGGTTGATGCCGAGCAATGTTAGGGCGATGCAGAGGCCGGGAAATAGTCCGAGCCAGACGGCCTGCTCTATGAAGGGGCGCCCCGCGGCCAGCATGTTGCCCCATGTCGGTGCCGGAGGCGGCACACCGAGACCGAGGAAACTCAATGCGCTTTCAGAAAGAATGGCCCAGCCGAACATCGAGGTTGCAAGTACGGTAATGGGGGCGAGGCAATTCGGCAGGATGTGCCTGAACATCGTGAAGATTTCGCCATTGCCCATCACGCGGGACGCTTCAACGAATTCGCGCTCCCGCAATGAAAGCACAGCTCCTCGAACAACGCGCGCCATGGATGGGGTGTAGGCGATGCCAAGAGCGAAGATGATGCCGTACTGGTTTGCGCCGAACACCGCGAGAAGTCCGAGCGCCAGCAGGATGCCGGGGAACGCCAGCAGCGCATTGTTCACCGCCATGATCAGACCATCGATCCAGCCGCGGGCATATCCGCTGATCAGACCGATCAAGGTGCCTGCGATAACCGCAAAGCCAACCGTGAGGCAGCCAATCCAGACACTGGCCCGCGCGCCGACCATGAGGCGGCTGAGGACATCGCGTCCGAATTCGTCGGTGCCGAGAAGATGGAGTGAGTCGGGACCAGCCAATCTTGCCGTGAAGCTTAGCTTCATGGGATCGAAAGGCGTCCAAAACAGGCTCAGGCCTGCGACAGTAAGGAGAACAGCGATGAGAACGCCGCCGATCAGGCCGTTGAGAGAAACGTGTTTCATTCGGCCACCACGCGCGGATCGAAGAGTGGATAAAGAAGATCGACAACCAGGTTGACGACCACATAGGACATGGCGACGAAGAGAAGGCAGCCCTGAATGACAGGATAATCGCGCTGGAAGATGCTATCGACCATCAGGCGGCCAAGGCCCGGAATGGTGAAGACGGTTTCGATGACGGCGATGCCGCCGAGCAGATTTCCAAGAATCAGGCCGATCATCGTCCATGTCGGACCGAAGGCGTTCTTGAAGGCGTGTTTCCAGAGAACCGCCTGCTCCGAAAGTCCTTTGGCGCGGGCGTGGGTAATGTAGTCCAGCCGCAGGACCTCCAGTGTGGAGGCACGCGCCATACGGATCAGAACACCGGCCTCATGAATGACGAGCGTCATGATGGGCAGGACCAGATACAGCAGGCCTGACACGAAGTTATCGGATAGGGATACATATCCCAGCACCGGCAGCCAGCCGAGTTTCAGCCCGAAGAACAGAAGCAAAAGCAATCCGAGCCAGAAGGTCGGGATGGACAGCAGAACAGTGGCAGTGCCGATCAATACAAGGTCGGTCGCGCTGTTTTGGCGCCAAGCTGCGATCACACCGGCAGGCACCGCGATAAGGCTCGCAAGAATGACTGCTACCACGACGATCTCAGCCGAAACCATGAAGCGCGAAACAACAAGCGGAAGCACCGGTTCCTTGTTGACGATGGACTGGCCGAAATCGCCGCTCAGCACGTTGCCTGCCCAGACGAAAAACTGCTGGGGCAGCGACGTATCGAGGCCAAGTTCTGTGCGCATCTCGGCAATCTGATCCGGTGTCGCCATGTCTCCCAGCATCAAAGCTGCCGGGTCACCTGGGATGAATCGAATGAGTGCGAAGACTGTGATCGCGACGATCACCAATGTCGGGATCGCCATCAGCAATCGATGGAATATGAATCTTATCATCGGTTCCCCTGAACACGATTGTTGGGACCGGATCTGCAAAGTCACCGGCTGTTATGATTAAAACTATGACGGATCAAAAAAATGAGCGCAATATTATGCATTATCTTCATAGCCTAATGCATAATTTGCAGACGGCGCCTACCAGTCAAAACTGGCGAGCGGCAGCGCGCCTCGGTCAGTTGGATTGATACTGTTGTGATATTCCAATCTGGCGCTTCAGCGCGTTCATCAAGGCTTTTGCCGCCAATGAAGCAGACGTTCCGGAAGGTGTGGCTAACGCAAATTCCTGCGTCGTGACCGGAACGAACGGCCGCTGCACGATGGGAAGGTGCTGGTAGAGATTGGCGAAAAAACTGCTCAATATTGCGACACCCAAACCATGGGCCACATAGGAGCACGCCGAACTATTGGTGTGAGTTTCGATCTTGACGTTCTGCTTTACAGCTTCGCGGGTAAATGTCTGATCGAGCAGCATTCTCGTCGGCCTCTGGCGACCGATCAGAATGAGCGGCACACCACGCAAATCTCGGGCACTGATTTCTTTCATAGACGCCAGTTCGTGATCTTCCGGCAAAACGCACACGCTGGTTCCCGTCGCCACGATTTCCATGTCGATACCAGGCAAGGCAGGATGTTCGTTGCGCAAAAAGCCGAAGTCGATGACTTTTTGCTCAACGAGACGCGCAATGTTGGACGTCGTTTCGAAAAAGGTTTCTATCCGAACGGAAGGATAATCACGCACAAAATCCGTCATCATCGCGGGCGCAAAATTCTCCCACATACTGCTTGGTAGCCCCACCCTTACCAACTCTGGGCCTTTTGCACCGCTTCGGAGATCTTCAGCCAGTCCTGAGAACCTGTTCAATCCAAGCAGGATGGTTTCGGCATCTCGGGCCAGAATGCTGGCCTCAGGCGTTGGAATAAGCCTGCCCTTATCCCGGTCGAAAAGCCTTAGTTCCAAATCCGTTTCCAGTTGCTGAAGCAGACGGCTTACCCCAGACTGGCTAAGCCCCATGCTTTTCGCGGTGGCAATGGTCGAGCCTGTCGCGAGCAGTGTTTTCAGAACTTCCAACTGCCTGAAATTGATCATGCCTTCGCCACTCCGTTTCACGCCGATACGAAACGGCTTACGCCCATTCCCGGATATAGTTCAAGAACGGCACAGCCATTTTCGGAAGTGAAGAGAGTTCGGAACTGACAATGGCGTAATCGACGGAGATGGTCGGTTCAAGCGGGACGAATGCCAAAGGCAAGGCCTGATATTCAAGCGCCAGCAATTCGCTGACAATAGCGATGCCAAGCCCCTCTGCGGCGAGTGCGCAGCCGCAACCGACAGAATGCGCTTCGATTGCCGGACAGCGGCGAAGACCGGCGCGATAGAAGATCGCTTCCAGTTCGTGACGAACCGCCCGCTCCCGGTTGAGAAGAATGAGATTCTCGGTCTTCAACTGTTCAACGTCGATCTTCGAATTCCTGGCAAGCGGATGGCTCTTGTGAAGGACGCAGATATTGCGCGTCGGCATGACATGCTCCTCGCGAAGCCCCGGCGTCGGCGAAGGCAAGCGCGTAAAACCAAGATCAACCGCCCCTTCAGCGACCATCCGCTCAATAGCAAGGTAGTTCCCGGAGGCAATTTCTATTCTGACAGCGCCAGTTTCGGCCAAAAACCGTTTAATCAAACGCGGCACCAACGTTGTGGAGAGGCTTGCGGGAAACGCTACTCTCAAAGGAATTTCCGTTGACCGTCCTTCCTCCAGTTCCTGCGCCGTAATCTTCAAGGCCGTCAGCTTATCCGCAATAGCGCGGATTTCCGGTCCCAGCTTCAGTCCTTCTCGTGTCATGGAGAGCCGGTTCTTATCCCTGTCGAACAGCCGTACACCGAGATAAACCTCCAACTGATGCAGAAGTCGGCTGGTGTTTGATTGGGAGATGCCAAGATCAATGGCAGCGGCAATGGTCGAGCCTGTGGCAGCAATCGCGTCGAAGGCCTGAATGTGCTTGATACTGATCTGGACGTCGCCCGACTTTTTCATTCTCTTCCCCCGGATAACATCACCCGTCATTTGCATAAGATTGCGCCGATAAACCTGTCCGTTCATCAATGCCGCTCCCTCCGAAATTTGCAAGGAAGCGCTTGGATGACAACCGTTCTCGAAAAAATTGCCCGACAGCTCGTTGCAAGGACATCGTTTCCTGCCGTCGCGACAGGGCGGGCGGAAGACGCGATTGTGGATACGATAGGCTGTATGATTGCGGGCATGAATGACGCTGCCCCGCGGTCCGTTTCCGCAGCTTTCCGCGACGAGATCAAACAGGATGGAACATCGCTGGTTTTTACTGGAGGCCGCGCTTCACGCTCCATCGCCGCCCTGATCAACGGTACCGCCGCTCACTGCCTGGACTTTGATGACAATTTCCATCCAGCACGTGCACACGCATCAGCCGTCCTCGTGCCAGCACTTTTGTCGGTCGCAACAAGCAGCAACGAGTTTTCTGGCATCATGCTTGTGAGAGCCTACCTTGCCGGGCTGGAGGCACAGGCATCGGTCGGCTTTGGCGTCATACCCTCGCACTATAACAGGGGATGGCACGGCACCTCGACAATAGGCTGCATTGGGGCCGCCGCAGGTGTTTCAGTGCTTCTAGGGCTTAATGAGGCTGAGGTAGCAAACGCAATGAGCCTCGCCACCAGTATGGCCTCGGGCCTGAAAGGGCAATTTGGCACCGGCGCGAAACCGTTTCACGCAGGCATAGCGGCCCGAAACGCTGTCGAGGCAGCGTTGCTCGCTCAGTCAGGTTTTAGCGGCAGGCTAGACATTCTCGAACGTCCACAGGGGTTCCTCGATCTCTTCGGGGGTGAGCAGGCGACGGGTTGGGCGGACTTTTCATGGGACGAAAAGCACATCATCGAAACCCGCGGCCTGGTCACGAAACTCCACCCATGCTGCGCATCCACCCATAGAGCCATCGACGCTGCTCTCGACCTCCAAAACGAGCATGGATTTTCGATTGAAGACATCGAACGGATCGACACGAAAGTTGGTCGGTCTGCCGTCGACAACCTTGCTTACCCTGATCCTTCTGATGAGATGCAGGCCAGATTTTCTATGCAATACTGCTTGGCGGTCGCACTATCAAATGGTGGATTATCGCTTCGTGACTTCACTCCACAAGCTGCCACGCGACCCGAACTTCGCGTCCACATGGCAAAGATAAATATGACGTCATACAGCGCCGAGGAAGAACGTGGCGTCGAGCGTTTGCCCCACAAGGTCAGTATCTCTCTGAAAGACGGACGCAGGCTCTCGATTGAACGCCTCCACGCCAACGGCGCTATAATGGTTCCCCTGACGGACAATCAAAAGCGAGCAAAAATCATGGATTGTCTTCGATGGGCAGGGCTCCAGGACTTGGAACTCTCCTACACGAATTTAAAAAGCATTTTCTCAGAGACCAGCGTCAACGCGGCAACTAACGTCATTCTCGCACGTCAAAGTAATCTCTAATTATCTGCTGCCTCTCATTACTGACTACTCTTTCATCCAATATAGTTTTCTTGAGAGCAACAATGATGACGAGTGCCTCCGGCCACACGTCATCCGTAAATTATGTCCCTGCCGAGGCAATAGCCACCCGAACGGCCAGAAAACCGACCGCTTGGCGGTGTTTGGCAAGCCACCCTATTGGGATCCGAAGGCGCCCGATTCACTGTACGGCATTTCTTGCCGGGCTGTCCGACGATGGCGTTCTGCCGGCAGCGGCTCTGGCCGAACTGCATGGTGTTTCGACGAGCTATCTCCTGAAGCATCTTCAGGCGCTCTCCGGCGCGGGGATCGTGGCGACGACGCCGGGACCGAAAGGTGGCTACCGTCTGGCCAAGGCGACAAAGGAGATCAGCCTGCTCGATATCGTTCTTGCGGTCGAAGGACCAGCGCCTGCGTTCCGCTGCGCGGAAATCCGCCAGCGAGGACCGAATCCTCTGCCAGGGCGGTATTTTACCAAGCCCTGCCAGATCAACGCCGCGATGCTGAAAGCCGAAAAAGCCTATCGCGCAGAACTCGCCAAGGTGTCCATCGCGGACCTTCTGGCGGACCTCGGCGCAGACGACGATGGCGGCATCGCTGCCCGCGGATGTGCTTTCATCGAACTCCACGAACGCAAGACGAGCAATCGCACCTCATGATAGGAGAAGCAAACAATGGGCAGGTTAAAGAAGATCGTCGTTATTGGCGGCACGGGCCTGATTGGCTCGAAGGCAGTTAAGCTGCTGCGGGAGGCCGGTCACGAGGCGATCGTCGCAAGCTCCCGGAACGGCATCAACGCCTATACCGGACAAGGACTGCCTGAAGCCCTCTCGAACGCGGACGCCGTCATCGACGTGTCAAACATGATGTCGTTCGACAAGGATGTCATCACAGACTTCTTTGCGATATCGAGCCGCAACCTGACAACGGTCGAGCAATCCGCGGGCGTCCCCCACCACGTCGCCCTCTCGATCGTCAACGCCGACAGCCTCGCCACCAATCCATATATGGCAGGCAAGCTTGCCCAGGAAGCGGCGGTCGTCGCATCGGGACAGGCCTACACCATCGTCCGGGCAACGCAGTTCCACGAGTTTATGGAGACATTGGCAAGCGTGTACTCCGCAGGCGACACCGTCAAGGTGCCGGATATCGATTTTCAACCGATAGCAGCCGCGGACGTTGCCGCAGCCCTCGTCGAAGTCGCGTTGGGCCAGCCGAAAAATGGTACCGTTGATCTTGCTGGTCCCGAACGCGAATCATTCGAATCCTTCATACGGGCGTATCTCGACGCAGAAGGCGACGCCCGCCCAACCAGTGCTGACGCAACCGTCGACTATTTCGGTGCCCCGGTCGTCACCAGTACGCTTGTGCCCGCAGGAGACTACATCAAAGGCCGAATAAGATTTGGCGATTGGCTACGGTCCTGAGGTGGTTATGACCACGCAGCCGGGATGCGATGTTTGATCCCGGCTACGTATTTCGCCTATCTATCAGGGCCTCAATTTTCACTGAGACCACGCGCGTTTCAGATAGAGCGATCGTCCACTTTACCAATCCACGGGACTGGGTTGTCGATAACGATACGTCCGCGAATATCGCCAGCGTTTGCGGCGATCACCAGCTCATATTGACCTTCATCCGAACGGAAGACTTTCGCGTCCACATCGAAGAAGCTGAGATCGCGTTGTGTCACCTTCAGCGTCGCGGTCGCGGTTTCGCCCGCTGCCAGTTCGAGCTTGGCAAAAGCCCGCAGCTCTTTTTCCGGTCTGGAGATGGAAGAACCTAGTGCACGGACGTAAAGCTGCACGACATCAGAGCCCTTGCGCGCACCTGTATTTGTCACATCCACCGTGACGGTAACACCGTCTTCGGTCATGACGCTGGATGAAACCTTGGCCTCGCCCCAAGAAAATTGCGTGTAGCCCAGACCGAAACCGAAGGGGAAAAGCGGCTCCACGCCGTGGGTATCGTGGTGACGGTAACCGACGAAGACGCCCTCGTCATAACGCACATGCCCATCCTGACCGGGGTAGACGAGCGGATTGTCGGTGATCGCGGAATTGTCCGAAAGCGATTTCGGGAAAGTCTGCGGCAGGCGTCCGCCGGGTTCCGCATCGCCGAAGAGAACGTCGGCCACGGCGTTGCCGAGTTCCTGGCCCGGATACCACAATTGCAGAACGGCTTTGACCTTGCCCAGCCACGGCATTTCCACCGGCCCACCGGTTTGCAGCACGACGACAGTGTTGGCGTTGACGGCGGCAACCTTTTCGATCAGCTCTTCCTGACGACCGGGAAGGCGCATGTCCGGCAGATCAAGGCCCTCGGTGTCCCACTGGCCTTCACGACCGACAAAGAGAAGTGCGACATCGCAAGCTGCAGCCTTGGCAACGGCCTCTTCGATGGCGGCATCGCCCAGCGGCTTTTCGACGCCGAAGCGAATGGCCGTCAGGTGAATGCCGTCGGCAGTGGCAGCAGGGGAGCAATATTCGATGGTCACCGTGTAGCTGCGCCCGGCTTCCAGCTTCAGCGACTGCCGCTGTTCGCTGTTGGCGGTGCCGAAATAGTTGTCGCCGGGTGCCCATCCATCATAGCCGTTTACCACCAGTTCGCCATCCACATAGAGCTTGGCAAGGCCTGCATTGGTCATGCCGAAGACATGCTCGCCGCTATCGGACGGCACGTAGCGCGCGGTGATCCGGGCCGAGAAATCTGCTGGGTTGAGCTCTGCCGAGGGGAGGTCGAACCAGAAGAACTCGCCCTTGGTGGCGGTTTCGCTATGAACCGGCGTTCCTTCCAACTCTCTGCCCTTGAAGTAATCGACCTGCATATCGCTTGCGAAGACCTCGATCAGGCGGTTGTTGCTGCAGCCTGCGGCGTGGTGGACGCTATTGGCATTGGAAAGGGCAGCTTTGATGCCCTGAAGCGGGCTGACCGTGTAATGCGCTGCAATCTGGGCGCTGCCACCACCCATCACGCGGGCTTCGGCAGCATTGGGGCCGAGAACGGCGATGCTGTCGAGCGTGGTCTTGGCCAGCGGCAGAATGCCATCATTCTTCAGCAGCACGGCACCTTCGGCACCAATCTGGCGAATAAGCGCGCGGTCTTCGGGAAGATCGAGCGAGCTTTCGGTGAGATCAGGCGCGGTTTCGAATGCACCGACGCGCTCTAGAAGCGTCAGAATACGGCGCGCAGCCTCGCGCACCGTTTCCGCCTTGACCTCGCCCTTGTGCACGGCTTCAACCAGCTTCTCGCCACGGTCGCGGCTTGGGCCTGGCATTTCAAGGTCAAGACCGGCATTGACGGTTGGCGCGGTGGAATGCGAGCCAAACCAGTCGGACATGACGATGCCGTCAAAGCCCCATTCCTTGCGCAGCACCTGGGTCAGCAGCCATTCATGTTCGCTGGTATAGGTGCCGTTGAGGCGGTTATAGGATGACATGACGGCCATGACGCCCGCCTTCTTCACCGCTTGCTCGAAGGGAAGCAGATAGAGTTCGCGCAGGCTGCGCTCGTCGATATCCGAAGACATGGTCTGGCGTTCGATTTCGGATTCATTACCGACAAAATGCTTGATGGTCGCGGCCACCCCCTTGCTCTGCACGCCCTGAATATAGGCAACAGCGAGAGCCGCCGTCAGCAACGGGTCTTCGGAATAGCATTCGAAATTGCGGCCATTGAGGCCCGAGCGGTGAATGTTGACGGTTGGTGCCAGCAGAACGGACGCGCCCTTGCTTTTCGCCTGACCTGCCAATGCAACGCCCATGCGCTCCACGAGCCCCGGGTTCCAGGTAGCACCCAGTGCGATAGCCACGGGAAAGCAGGCTGCCTTGACGCCAGCGACCAGCGATCCGGCACCGCGCGCCCCATTGGGGCCATCCGTGACCTTGATCTTGGGAACGCCGAGACGCTCAACTGGCACTGTCGTCCAGAAATCGGCACCGGCAAGCAGCGAAACCTGCTCTTCAAGCGTCATTTGGTTCAGGATATTCTCGATCATACGAGCCTCCGATATTTTTCATGCGAGTGAAGAAGAGACGCGCCATCATGAACGGCGCGTCCTGACATGGTGTCAGCGAACCCCGCGCACGGGGGCGATGGCCAGCGCGCCGAGAAAGGCGCTGATGGCCGCAGCAGCATAAAGGACGCCATAATTCTGGCCTCCCGCATTGCCGATGGCGAGAAGAAAGGGTGCCACAGCCGGGGCAATGGATTGCGGCACGGCATTGGCGATGTTGAGAACGCCGAGATTTCTGGCCGCATGGGTTTCCCGATCAGGCAGGATATCCACGACAAGGGCCTGATCGACCGCCATATAGACGCCAAACCCGATAGAGGTGACCGCGATGCCGCTGTAGAACATCGTCAGGTCTTTTGCGAAAACGATGACCACGATCCCCAGCGCATAGGTCAGCGCCGCCACCAGCACGAAAGCCTTGCGGCGACCGATGCGGTCGGACATGGAGCCGGAAACGAAGGACGAACCGACAACGCAGATGGCGGTGATCAGTGTCGAAATAAACATGATGTCGCCGATATCGGCCTCGGCAATCTTCAAATGATCCATCAGGTAATAAACCTGATAGGACGTCAGCACGGCAAAGCCGAAGAAGACCAGAAAGCGGCTGAGCCAGGCATAGCCGAAGTCGGGATGCTTGACGGGGTTGACCCAGAAGCTGCCCAGCAGTTCAGCCAGTCCCGGTGCAGCCTGCTTCGGCGCGTCCGTCAAAGGGCAGTCTTCAATCACCAGAACGAAGACAAGAACCGAGATCAGACCGATGGCTGTTGGAATGAGAAACATCGCATTGCTGGCAGTTCCCGTCAGCGCCAGAATGCCGCTGCCGATCAAAAGCGCGATGTAGATCGACATGCCTGCAAGGGCGGAAACGAGACCGCGCTGATGTTCCGGCACCTGATCCGGCACGGTTGCCACAAGCGCTGCCAGCATGGCGTTGTAAGCGGTTTGGATAACGCACCAGGCAATGCCGATGACAATAAGACTGGATGTATAGGCCATCACCATCTGAGCAAGGCTGCCGACGACGACGCCAGCCACCAGCCAGGGTTTGCGCCGCCCGAAGCGGGAGCGCGTTCGGTCTGAAAGCTGACCGAAAATAGGGTTCGCCAGAAGAGCGAAAAGCGCGCCGAGCCCCAAAATGGTGCCAAGGCTTGCGCCCTTGCTCACCGGGTCGAGCGTGTTGACTCGAATGGCCAGCGTCATCGCAACCGGCGTCATCACCGCCGTGAAAAAGCCGACACTCGCAAGGCCGTAAGTGAGAATGAAGGGCAGGCCGACCGAGCGTTCATCGCCCGTTTTAGATGCCTGCGCACCGAGATTTGGGGTTGCAATACTCATTTTTGAAAACCTCCACCGCAATATACTTGATAACAACGTCGTCCTCCGCCGAACTTCGCATTAAACCTACCGACTACTCGGTAATTATGGCAAGTCAACCGTCTCTCGTATAAATTTCCGAGTGAAACGGTGTCTGCGGTGGGTTTTGCCGGGTTACCTGACGGAAAATTCCGGCTAAAGAACCGCTTTAAAACGGGTGGAAGACAATGGACGATGAGCGCAAAGCAGGTGTGGCCCTTGGCAAGAAGCGCAAATCCCCCAAGGGCGCGATCCGCCGGCAGGCCATTCTTGCGGCAGCGATGCAGCACTTTGCCCGGGACGGCTATCAAAACGCGTCTTTCGCAGCTGTCGCTGCTGACGCCGGCCTGTCTTTGCCCGGACTTCTTCACTATTTTCCAACAAAAGTGGACTTGCTTCTCGCCGTTCTTGAGAAGCGAGACCTTGAGAGCGCGTCGTCTGTGGGTACAAAGTACGACGATTGGCGCAAAGTCCTGCTCGGTCTGACAGATGTTGCGAGGTCGAATCAGGCTATTCCCAATGTCGTCCAGGCATTTGCGGTGCTCAATGCAGAAAGCCTGACCAAAGACCACCCTGCAAGCACGTGGTTCGCATTACGAGTGAGCCATCTCACCAAAAATCTCGTCTTCTCCCTGCAAAAAGGCATATCCGAAGGCGAGATCAAACCCGATATCGATCCCTCATCCATCGCAGCGGAGTTGATAGGAATGATGGACGGACTTCAAATGCTCTGGCTCAGATCGCCTGAAGAGATTGACATGGTGAAGATATTTTCGAGCTATATAAACCGTCTGATCGAGACGATAGAGCTTCGTTGAGAGCAGTGGTGCGCGTATCGAATCGATAGCGGTGGGTTAACGCCTAAAATATCCCTGACGGCGGCAGAACAAGCCGACGGTTTGTACGGCACAATCTCACCAACTTTATCGAATGCCGCCAGATTGCGCATGAAACCTGTCGCCCCCTGTGAAACGTCACCAGTTCTTGCAGTCAAACGATATCAGATCAGCACTTGATGCCCCGGCGCGACGGATCGGTAGGTCCTTGCCGGAGATACATATCCTGTCGGGCGGATCGGGCTTTTGAGCTCATCGATCGGCGCGTTGCGACGAAGCCCTCGTCTGGCCGGATCGGGTACCGGCACAGCAGCCATCAGCTTCTTGGTATAGGGATGCTGAGGGTTGGCGAAAATCGATGCGCGTGGGCCGATTTCGACGATTTCACCTAGATACATGACCGCAACGCGGTGGCTGACCCGCTCGACGACGGCCATGTCATGGCTGATGAACAGGAAAGCGATCTTGAACTGTTCCTGCAAATCGAGGAGCAGATTGCAGACCTGCGCCTTGATCGAGACGTCCAGTGCCGACACGCTTTCATCCGCGATGATGACTTTGGGATTGAGCGCCAATGCGCGGGCAATGGCAATGCGCTGACGCTGACCGCCGGAGAATTCATGAGGATAGCGATCCATCATGGACGCAGAAAGTCCGACGCGCTCCAGCAGATCTGCCGCCATCTGCTTGGCCTGGGAGGACGAAGCAATCTTGTGCTTGATCATGGGTTCGGCCACCGCATAGCCCACCGTCATGCGCGGATTGAGACTGGAAAAAGGATCCTGAAAGATCATCTGCACGCTGCGGCGCATATTGCGCAAGGCGACCTGATCGAGCCTGAGAACATCGAACCCATCCAGTGTCACGCTTCCACTGCGAGGTTCCACCAGCCGGGCAATCGAACGTCCCGTCGTAGACTTTCCGCAACCCGACTCGCCGACGAGGGACAGGGTCTCACCCTGAAACAGATCGAAAGAAACATTTTCGACAGCATGGACGGCACCGGTCTTTCGACCGAACAGGCCCGAACCGACATCGAAACGCGTCACAAGATTCTTGACCGACAGAACCGGTGTCAACCCTCCCTCGACGGTGTCTGGAACCTCTTTGGCCTCAAAAATCGCACCGCTCGATGTATCGACACGCGGGAAGCGTAACGGCCAGTCATGGCTCTCCATGGAACCGAGCTTGGGGACGGCTGCGAGCAGGGCGCGCGTATAAGGATGCTGGCCGCGATGGAAGATATCGGCGGTGGCGCCCGTTTCCACCTGATCGCCCCGAAACATGACGATGGTGCGGTCGGCGATTTCGGCGACGACACCCATATCATGCGTGATGAAAAGGACGGCCATGCCCTCTTCTTCCTGCAACTGCTTGATGAGGTCAAGAATCTGACCCTGGATCGTCACGTCGAGCGCCGTTGTCGGCTCGTCGGCAATCAGAAGCTTCGGTTTCGATGCCAAGGCCATCGCGATCATGACGCGCTGGCGCATGCCGCCGGAAAACTGGTGAGGATATTCGTCGAAACGGCCCTGGGCATTTGGAATGCGCACCTTTTCCAGAAGACGGATGGTTTCTGCCCGTGCTTGCGCCTTGTTCATGCCCTTGTGGCGCGTCAGGACCTCTGAAATTTGCCGCCCAATGGTGAAGACAGGATTGAGCGACGTCATCGGCTCCTGAAAAATCATCGCCATGTCATTGCCGCGCACTGCGCGCATGTCTTTTTCGGAAATGGCAAGAACATCTTTGCCACCCAGCATCACCTGGCCTTCGATGCGACTGGAGCGCGTTTCCAATAGGCGCATGATCGACAACGAGGTCACGCTTTTGCCAGAGCCGCTCTCCCCTACGATGGCGACAGTTTCACCGGCCTTCACTTCGAAGAAGAGGTCTCGCACGACGCTTTTCCACTCGCCATCCACCAGAAAAGAGGTGGTGAGGTCTTGAACCGATAAAACAGTCTCGCGCGGCGATACTTTCACGGTTTCGGTCATGACATCATCTCCCCACTGCATAGGCTTGCATGAGGCGTGGCGTGGCAGCGGCTCTTAAAAGACCATCGGCATCGCGGCGCGCGGCGGTGAGGCGACCGACCGTCCATGGGTCGGCTACGGTGATATCGTGCCCACGGGATTTGAGATCGGCCAGTGCCTGCTCGCCAATGCTGCTTTCGATCATGACATTGCCGGGCTGGCGGGTGCGTGGGTAGAAAGAGCCCGGGAAATGCGTGGTGTGGAACAGCGGCAGGTCGATGGCCTGCTGCAAATTCATGCCGAAATGCGCGTAGCGCAAGAAGAAGGCCAATTGCCACTGATCCTGCTGGTCGCCGCCCGGCGTGCCAAAGGCGAGTGTGGGCTTGCCCTCGAACAGGCCGAGCGATGGCGTCAACGTCGTGCGCGGACGCTTGCCCGGTGCCAGCGATGTCGGCAGACCGGGTTTCATCCAGAACATCTGCGCACGCGAGTTCAGGCAAAAGCCAAGGCCGGGAATGATCGGGGAGGATTGCAGCCAGCCACCCGACGGCGTGACCGACACCATGTTGCCGTCCCGGTCGATAACATCGATATGGACGGTATCGCCCCGCTTTTCGGTGAGATGCGACATGGTGGGCTCATAGACCGCACCGATGCCAGCCATGGAGTTGACCATGTTCATGGTCAGGTCATGCTGCGCATCGAAGCCGGGAATGCGACCGGGACGCAGGTCCATCGACGCCCTGTCGGTGATCAGCTTTCGGCGCTCGTCATTGTAACCATCCGAGAGCAGAGTCTGGATCGGGATTTGCGAAAATTCCGGATCGCCATAGTAGACCTCACGGTCGGCATAGGAGAGCTTCATGGCCTCGACAACGGTGTGCACGAAATCGACCCCTGCCGGGTCCATGGAGCCGATATCGATTCCCTTCAGCAGAGCCAGCGATTGCAGCAGGACCGGCCCCTGCCCCCATGATCCGGTCTTGGCAATGGTCCAGCCGTGGTAATCATAGGTGGTGGGTTCTTCGATGGTGGCCGTCCAATTGGCCATATCCTCGGCGCTCAGAACGCCTTTATGACGGTTGCCGCTGGCGTCCATGACCTCTGCGGTCTCGAGATAATCGCCGATCGCCTCGGCGACGAAACCGCGATAGAAAGCATCACGGGCGGCATCGATGCCGGCATCGCGGTCCGATTTCGCCTCGGAGGCGGCGATGATCCGCTTCCATGTCTCGGCCAGAACAGGATTCTTGAAGCTCGACAGGGGTTCAGGTGCGACACCACCCGGAAGCCATGTTTCATAAGAGGTTGGCCACTCCTTCTGGAAGAACTCAGCCAGACCCTTGATGGTCGCGGACACGCGCGGCAGCATCGGGTGGCCGTTTTCGAGGTAATAGATCGATGGTTCCAGCACCTCACGAACACTCATGGTACCGTAGTCGCGTAGCATCAGCATCCAGCCATCGAAGGCCCCGGGAATAACGGTTGATAGCAGCCCGTCGCCGGGAATGAGGTCGATGCCTTCGGCGGTATAATGCTCGATGGTGGCACCCGCAGGCGCGGTGCCCTGCGCACAGATAACCTCGACCTTATCCTTCTTCTTGGAATAGATGATGGCGGGCATATCACCGCCCGGTCCGTTCAGGTGGGGCTCCAGAACCTGCAACACGAAACCGGTGGCAACGGCAGCATCGAAGGCATTGCCGCCCTTTTCGAGAATGCTCATGCCGACGGCAGAGGCGATCCAGTGGGTGGAGGTGACGACGCCGAAGGTACCGAGAATTTCCGGGCGGGTGGTGAATGCGTTCATGACAATGTCCTCTTGGGAAGTCTTAGTTTTCGCGCGGGTCGAGCGCATCGCGCAGACCATCGCCCAGCAGATTGAAGCCGATCACGACAAAGAAGATCGCGGCCCCCGGCCACATCGCCATCCACGGCGCTTGCGTCAGAAAGTTCTTGGCGACGTTCAGCATCGAACCCCAGCTTGGTGCGGGCGCTTGCTGGCCCAAGCCGAGGAAGGACAGGCTGGCTTCCGCGATGATCGCCGTCGCCACCGTCAGCGTCGCCTGTACGATGATCGGGGGCACGATGTTGGGCAGGATATAGCGCAGCATGATATCGCCGTGGCCAAGCCCGATGGAGCGCGCGCCCTCGATATAGTCCTCGGTCTTGACGGCCATGACCTGTGAGCGCGTCAGCCGCACGAAGATGGGCATGGCGGACAGGCCGATGGCGATCATGGCGTTGGTCAGGCTTGGTCCCAGAAAGGCGGCAAGTGCGATGGCCATGATGAGAAACGGCATGGCGAGAAAGGCTTCGGTGATACGCGAGATCACCTGATCGACCCATCCGCCGAAATAACCGGAGACGAGGCCGAAGGGAACGCCCAGCAGAACGGCAATTGCAACCGAAATGACGCCGGCCATCAAGGACGCCTGTGCACCCCATATCATTCTCGAAAGAACATCACGACCGATGTCATCGGTACCCAGCCAATGCGCCGCCGACGGTGCCTTGCGGATGGCACCCCAGCTCGTGGCAATGGGATCGGCCAGCGGTAGCACAGGTGCAGCGATGGCCAACAACGTGAAGAAGGTGATGATGATGAGACCGGCAATCGCACTGCGATTACGCTTCATCTTTTTCCAGGCGCGACTTTGATTGGCCTTGGGATTTTGCGCGGGAATAAGCTGTGAGGACATGCTCATATCGCTGCCCTCATGCGTGGATTGAGAAGAACGGTCACCACATCGGCCAGCAGGTTCATGAAGATAAACCCGACCGCCGTGCACAGCACAACACCCTGTACGACGGCATAGTCACGGTTGAATACGGCATCGACGATCAGCTTGCCGAAGCCGGGGATAGTGAAAATCTGCTCGGTCAGAACAGCACCGGCCAGAAGCTCCCCGAACAGCAGCGCCGTCAGCGTGATGACTGGCAAAAGTGCGTTGCGGAACGAGTGACTGAGCACGACTTCACGCGTGGACAGGCCCTTGGCGCGCGCAGTGCGGATATAATCCGACTTCATCACCGACAGCATGGACGAACGCGTATGACGCATCAGCGTTGCGGCAAGCCCCGTGCCCAGCACGAAGGACGGCATGATCATGGTTTGCAGCGATCGAACGGGATCGACAAAGATGGACTCGTAGCCCGAAGCCGGAAGCCAGCCGAGTTGGACGGAAACGAACAAAATCAGCATGATGCCGAGCCAGAAATTCGGGATCGACAGGCCCGAGAGCGCTACGATATTGGCGACGTAATCAATCCATGTGTTCTGCTTGACCGCGGCCAGAATGCCCATGGGAACACCAATGGCAAAGGCGAAGAACATCGACATCAGCGCCAGCTGGATCGTCACCGGCAGCTTTTCCGCCACCAGTTCCAGAACCGGCTGGTTGGTGCGCAACGAAACACCAAAATCGCCCTGAACCACCGAACCGATCCAGTAAAAATACTGGTAAATGACGGGATCGTTCATCCGGTACTTTTCGCGCAACAGCTCGATGACGGCGGGATCACGCTCCTCACCCGCCATGGCGAGAATGGGATCTCCCGGCAACAGCTTCTGCAGCGAAAAGACGAAAACGGAGATGATCAGCAGCGTCGGTATTGCTACCAGCAGCCGCTTTGCGATGTAGATATGCATGGAAGCAAATCCTTATACGGGCTAGGCTCAGGACCGGGATGCGGGACGCAGGCTTAAGGGATGCGCCCCGCACTCTATTCAATGCAGGCCTAGTCTGCTTTCTTCACCCCCGTCAGGCGGATCATGCCGTCGCCGGAAGGAGTGAAACCGGTGATCTTCTTGGAGTAGGCATAGAGATATGCCTGATGGCCGAGATAGATCAGCGGCAGATCCTCATCTAGGATTTTGGTCGCGGCATCGTATTTGGTCTTGCGCACGGTATTGTCCGTCGATGCGCGCGCCTCGTTCAGCAGCTTGTCGACTTCAGGATTGCAATATTTGGTGTCGTTGATACCACCTTTGCAGGTCACGAACTGGTGGATGTTGCCATCAGGATCAGAACGACCGGACCAATCGGAACGCGACAGAACGTAATTGCCAGCCGTCTGCTCCGACAGTAGCGTTGCGAATTCCGTGGCCTTTAGCTTCACATCGAAACCCGCTTCGGCAGCCATCGACTGGATCACCTGCATGGCCTGCGTCTGCGTGGTGTTGTTGGCATGCTGGAGCTCGATTTCGTATTTGTCGAAACCCGCTTCTTTCATCAACGCCTTTGCCTTCTCCACGTCGCGAGCGGGAACCGGAATGTCCTTGTTGTACCAAGGGCTCGTCGGTGGCCACGGCTGATTGCCCGCCATGGCGGTGCCTTCAAACACGACCTGATTGATAGCCTCGCGGTCGATGGACAGGGAGAAAGCCTGGCGCAGGCGCTTGTCCTTGCCAAACGGATTGTCGGCCTTGGCACCATTGCCGATGTTGACATACAAGGCCATGTAACCGGGCCCGACGATCTCACCGTAATTAAGCTTGCCGTCTGCCTTCACGGCCGCCACGTCCGATGCGGAAATGCGCTCTGCAAGATCGAGATCGCCCGATTGCAGGTTGGCCAGACGCACAGTCGTATCGGGGATCGGCAGGAACGTGACCTTGTCGATGAAGATATTGTCCTTGTTCCAGTAATCGGCAAACTTCTCCAGAACAATGCGGTCCTGCTGGACGCGTTCAACGAATTTGAAGGCACCGGAGCAAACCGGCTTCTTGCTGAAGTTGGCGCCCAACTCCTTGCCAGCCGTCGGGGAAATCATCATGCCAGCGCGGTCGGAAAGCTGCGCGAGCAGACTGGCATCCGGGCTCTTCAGCGTGAACTTGACCTGATACGGTCCGGTCGCTTCGACCTTGGCCACGGAGGCAAGTTCGCTCTTGCGCCGCGATTCCGGCAGCGTCATGTTGCGGTCTATATTGTAAACAACCGCCTCGGCGTTGAACGGCGTCCCATCATGGAAAACCACGCCTTCACGTAAGTCCATCGTCAACGTACCGCCGTTGTCACCCCACGCCCATTTGGTGGCGAGCTGCGGAATGACGGCGAGATTGTTGTCGAGATCGAGAAGCTTGTCGCATAGGCTGGTATAGACGATGCGGCCAACGAATGTGCGCGATTGCGCCGGGTCCAACACATCTGCATCGTCCATGAGGCCAATCCGCAGATTTGCCGACAGCGCCGGCGTTGCCAAAAGGGTGCCGAGGAGAAGCAGTCCGGAAAGTCTAGCAAGTCGTTTCATTGTCTTTGTTCCCTTGGTGGTTATCTCAAATCGGCCGGTTTTCCGGTCTCTGATTGATGACGTCGTCTGATTTCAGTGTGGCTCGGTCTCCGCAACAGAGGCGGACACGTCCTGCGTGGCCATCGATGTCTGGCGGATCAAACGCTCCTGAAGCGTCAACAGGTGATTGCGCATGGCCTCCCCGGCGCGCTCCGGATCGCGAGACGCAATAGCCTCAATGATATCGGTGTGCTGATCGCGCGATTCCTTCAATGTCCTGTCCTGCTTTCTGGCGCGCTCACGCACCGACTGCCACACAGGATCCTGGCGGACGCGGTTGATGACATCGAAAAGCGACAGGAAGAGCTGGTTTCCAGCCGTCTGCGCGATCAACCGGTGAAGAGAACCGTCCCAAAGCTCGCGCCAATCCGCATCTGTGCGCTCGTAAATCTTGTCGCGCAGATCGCGCATACGCTGGATATCACTGTCTTTCGCGCGCATGGCTGCCAGTTGCGCAAGCTGAGGCTCCAGTCGCAGGCGCACTTCCATGATTTCCATGAAATTGGTTCCAGACACAAGACTGGCCGCGTGGTCGCTCCAGCTATCCGGCTTCTGGCCAAGGAACGTCCCCGCCCCCTGCTTGCGCCAGATCAGACCTTCGGCTTCCAGAACCTCTAGCGCACGGCGTATTTCTCGTCTTCCAACGCCAAACCGTTCGGACAACAGCCGCTCGGTTGGCAACTTCCCGTCCGACGAAAGCGTGGTGACACGCAGCAACTCACGCAGTCTTTCAAGTGCGTAGTTGGAATTTTCCGGTGCTCTGGCGTCGGATTTCTGATCCAATGGTTCGTACCAATTTCGAATTGGTTCAATGAAACCCCAAACAAATGCACCGTCAAGCCACTTTTTAGTGCAGCGCGGAAAAATGATGTAAAAGTTAGCACTCTCCGTCAGCGCTCGCTCCCTTCACCGAGCGCTGGATTGGGTACCCTTCGTCTGAAAAACACCCGCTAAAATAGTCAGGTCCCTACTGACTTTTAGCAAACACATTCAGTGAGATTTTCAAAAGTAATATTATACGGATTTAAAAGTTTTAATAAAATTGACAAATTACGACTTATACTCAAAATTCCTTCTATATTTCGAATTTAATTAGCCGTTAATTTTATAAGTATAATAAAGATAAAATACGCACAATGATTTTGCTTGATCCAATCATGATGATTGATTACCGATTATTAATCGTCCGAGGTATAGAGCGATGCAATTTTTCAACGACATGCGAATCCTGGCAAAAGTTGCCACAGCATTTTCCATTCTTATTATGATTGGCCTTGGTGTGGCCATCATTGGCTCCTCCTCCTTGTCGAGGCAGCAGAGCGCGGCCGGCATCACGGAACACACTTATAAGGTGTTGGGCGTTCTCGACCAGGTGACGATGTCTGTGGCCCAAATGGAAAGCAATGTCCGGGGTTATCTCATAGCGCCTGGCAGTTCATACCTCGATGGAAAAGCTGCGGCAGAAAAAGAGTATCGTAATAGCCTTGCAGAAGTCCGGCAGTTGACCTCAGACAATCCTGCCCAGCAAACTCGCCTCAATGAACTGGATACGTCTGTTCAGGGATGGCTGGATAACGTTGCAAAGCCCAGACTGACCTGGGCAGCAGATCCGGCGACTCTCCAGAAAGCATTCGATCATGCCGCTCAGGGTGCGGGTCGCCAATACATGAGTGCCGTGACAGGCAAAGCGAAGGAAATAACCGACGTCGAGCTCAAACTGCTGGACGAGCGTGCGGTCGCTGCTGCAAATGCTGCAGCCACCGCGCAATGGCTGAGTATCGCGGGCGCAGCCGGACTGCTCGTTATCGCAGCTATCAGCCTTTTCATCCTCAACCTGGGACTTGTGCGCCCCCTTACCGGGATCAATGGCGCCATGGCGAAACTTGCCGCAGGTGACACGACGCTGACCATTCCAGGCGTAGGACGCAAGGATGAAGTCGGAGAAATGGCCAATGCACTTGAGGTTTTCCGCAAGGCTGCCGTAGACAAGGTCGAACTGGAGCGTCAGGCCGAAGAACAGCGTGGCATGACGGAGGAAGAACGCAAGCGCAACGCCGAAATCGAGCGCGCAAAGGCAGATGCTGCCGCCACGGCCACGAGAGGTCTGGGCGAAGGTCTGAAAAATCTTGCCGACGGCAACCTTACATTCCAGCTTAAGCAGCCTTTCGCGCCGGAATTCGAACAGCTTCGCAATGACTTCAATGGCGCCGTTTCCCAATTGGCCGATACTTTGCGCTCTGTTGCCGGTGCTGCTGGTGCAATCGACAATGGCAGCCGCGAAGTCAGTTCCAGCGCCGATGATCTGTCAAAGCGCACCGAACAGCAGGCAGCATCCCTGGAGGAAACAGCGGCAGCCCTCGACGAGATCACCGTCAACGTCGCCAATTCCTCCAAGCGCGCCGACGAAGCCCGCAAGATTGCCGTTCAGGCCAATCAAAGCGCGGCAGAGTCCGGACGCGTGGTCGCCAACGCAGTCGATGCCATGCAGAGGATCGAAGAATCGTCGGATCAGATTTCAAACATTATCGGCGTCATCGACGAAATCGCCTTCCAGACCAACCTGCTTGCCTTGAACGCCGGCGTGGAAGCTGCGCGTGCCGGTGAAGCGGGCAAGGGCTTTGCCGTCGTTGCCCAGGAAGTCCGCGAACTGGCTCAACGCTCCGCCAAGGCCGCCAAAGAGATCAAGGACTTGATCCGCAACTCATCGGTAGAGGTGGAAAACGGCGTCAAACTGGTCAGTGAAACGGGTGAAGCGCTCAAGACCATCGAAAGCTATATCATCACGGTCAACCAGCATATGGACTCCATTGCCACATCGGCGCGTGAGCAGTCGGTCGGGCTTGCAGAGGTCAACACCGCCGTCAACCAGATGGATCAAGTAACGCAGCAGAACGCTGCAATGGTGGAAGAAACAAGTGCCGCAGGCGCAACCCTTGCCAGTGAAAGCGGCAGGCTGCGGGAATTGATTGCTCAATTCCAACTGAGCAACGGTTCGCAGCAGAACTCTTCAGTCGCGGCTGCAACGAAGGCACACCATCCGGTTCAGTCTCCTGCAAAGCAACTGGCTGGCAAAGTGGCAAAAGCATTCTCCGGCAATACAGCGCTGAAGGATGGCTGGGACGAATTCTGACCTGAATGACAAACGCCGTCTCGCTTGGCAGCGAGGCGGCGATATTTTGAAAAGAGAAAGCTGGCAGACGCAGCATCATTTCCGTCGCTAAGATGCCCTGCCCGTGGACCGCCCAGCACATGCTGAGCGGTCCACAATTTTACATATTAGATGTCGAACACAAATTCTGATCGAGGGGCCGAAACGCCTGTTCTGCGGACGTCTCAGCGACGATCTTGAAGAGATCCCATTCGCCTTTGCTTTCGCTCGGTGCCTTTGCCTGCAACAGATAGGTCGGGATGAGCGCACGTCCGTCTTCACGAATGCTGCCCTTGCCGAAGCAATCGTCGTCTGTCGGCATTTTCTTCATGACGCGGACGGTGTTGCGGCCCGATGCCTTGGCCTCGACTGCACCCATTTCTCCAACAGCCTTGAGGTAATGGAAAACGCTGGCATAGGTCGCGGCGTGTTCGCTGTTGGGGTAGTTTTTTGGCGTTTCTTTCTTGATTTTGTCCGTGAAGGCGCGGGTGCGCTCATTGCGGTCCCAATAGAATGTTTCCGTTAACATCAGCCCCTGCGCCGTTTCCAGACCCAGCGCATGGACTTCGGTGATGAAGCCAGCGACAGCGGCGATGGTGATGCTCTGGTCGAGGCCGAATTCCTTGACCGATTTGACGCTGTTGATGAGGTCGCCCGCCGTATTCGCGAAGGCGATGACCTTGGGGTTGGTGGACGTCGCGCTCAGCAGGAATGACGAGAAATCCGTGGTTCCTGGGAACGGATAGACCGAAGAGCCCAGAACCTTGCCGCCGCCATGGGTAATCACGTCGGTGGCCATGGCCTGAAGCGACTGGCCGAAGGCGTAATTGGCCGTGACGAAATACCAGCTGTCACCACCGTTTTTGAGAATGGCACCGCCGGTGGATTTTGCGCGGCAATAGGTATCCAGCGCCCAGTGCACGGTGTTGGGGCTGCAGGCCTTGCCGGTAAAATCGGCGCTGGCCGGGCCGCTGGCCAGAAACACCTTGTCCTTGGCCTTGATGACATCCACTGCACCCAGCGCAATGGCACTGTTGTTGATTTCGGTCACGGCATCGACGCCGTCCTGGTCGATCCATTTGCGGACGATTCCCACGCCCACATCCGTCTTCTGCTGGTGATCGGCCACCAGCACCTCGACATTGAACCCCCGCTCCAGAACTCCGGAATCCTTCACCGCCTGGCGTGCGCAAGCCACCGCCGTTTCACCACCGGTATCCCGGTACGGCCCGGAAAGATCGAGCAGCACACCTATGCGTATCGTCTTGTTATCCTGGGCGCGACCGATACCGGTCATGCTCAGCACGGTCGCGGCTGTTGCCCCGCCCAGAAATTGTCTTCTATTGATCATGTTGTCCTCCTCCTCCATTGAAGCTTGTTATTCCCGGTCGTAGGCCTCGCTCTTTTGCGAAACGAGCACGAGACGGCCGCGAACCTTGCCGTCGCGAACCCGGTCGAGCGCGTCATTGGTCGCGCTGCGCGGTTGGCGTTCGATATCCATGGGCTTCAGTTTTCCGGCCTTGGCCAGGTCCAGCAGGGCGCGAAGATCGTCCAGACTGCCGGTCAGCGAGCCGATGATCGAGATGGGGCGCAGCGAGATCGGCGGTAGCGCCTGCGTGATCTCGCCGCCGGAGAGGCCGACAATCACATAGCGACCGCCGCGCCGGAGCGCTTTCAGTCCGAATTCGTAGGTGGCTGCGTTTCCGACGAAATCGATGACGCTGGCGAACTGACCAGCAAAATCCTCGTCCGCGCCTGCGGAAGGGTCGATGGCCTTTGTCGCGCCTGCGGCTATGGCAATTTCCCGCTTGGTGCGGTCGACATCGGCGACCACCACGCTTTTGTAGCCCAGCGCCTTTGCGATGTTGAGCGCACTCTGGCCTAGACCACCGCCGCCGATAAGCAATAGCGGTGCCTTATGTGCTTGCGGAGCAAGCTTGCTTAGAGCGCCATAGCTGGTCAAACCGGAACAGGCATAGGTCGCGGCGAGCGCGGGATCGACATTGCCGATATCGACAAGGTATCTGGCGTGGGGAACGATGATGCGCTCGGCATGCCCTCCGGGTCGCTGGAGACCAAGGAATTGCGGCGCGAGGCAGAGGTTTTCGTCCCCCTCCTTGCACATCACGCATTGGCCGCAGCCAATCCACGGATAGACGACGAAGGTGCGACCGATCTGGTCTTCGGACATGGCCGCGTCCGGTCCAAGTGCGACAAGCCGTCCTGAAATTTCGTGACCCAGCACGATCGGCGGAACCATGCCCCGGTCGCGCATGGCCATTTTCTTGCCGCCGCCAAGATCGTAATAGCCCTTCTTGATGCTGAGATCGGTCTGGCAGACGCCGCAGCAGGAGACTTCGATGAGGACTTCTGTACCACGCGGTGCAAGCTCGGGTTCGCATCGCATGACGAGTGGCTGTCCAAACTCGGTCAGTGTGTAGTTATCCATCTGAAACCGCCCCCGACTACAGTTTGATTTTCGCAAGGCGAGCGACGAGCCCGAGGATCCCCTCGCGGAAGACAAGGACGCAGACCACGAAGACGCAGCCTTGAATGACCATCACCCATGCCCCCATCGATGCGAGATAGTTCTGCATGCCGACGATGACGGAGGCACCGAGGATCGGCCCGAAGATCGTTCCTATACCCCCCAGAATAGCCATCAACACCACTTCGCCCGACATGGCCCAGTGAACGTCGGTCAGCGATGCAAGCTGGAACACGAGTGCCTTGGTCGCGCCTGCCATCCCTGCGAGAGAGGCCGACAGGACGAAGACAAGAAGCTTGTAGCGGGGCACATTGTAGCCGAGCGAAAGGGCACGGTTCTCGTTTTCACGAATGCACTTCAGCACCTGCCCGAAGGGCGAGTGGATGGTACGATAGATGGTGAAGAGGCCGAATAGAAATATCGCGCAGACCAGCACATAAATGGACCTGTCGCTGGATATGTCGATCAGGCCGAACAAAGCCCGGCGCGGCACGGTTTGGATGCCGTCTTCTCCACCAGTAAAGGATGGGACCTGGAGCGAGAAGAAATAGATCATCTGCGCGAAGGCAAGCGTCACCATCGAGAAGTAGATGCCTTTGCTGCGGATGGCCAGGCCACCAATGATCAGGCCAAGTACAGCTGCGACGAAGATTCCGGCGAGAATGGAAATCTCCGGCGTCACGCCCCAGTATTTGGCGGTATAGGCCGAGACATAACTGGCCATTCCGAAATAGGCCGCATGCCCAAAGGACAGCATTCCACCGAAGCCGAAGAGCAGGTTGAAGGCCAGCGCAAACAGCGCAAAGCACAGAACCTTCATCACGAAGACGGGGTAGGCGACGAATGGCGCTATCGCCAGAAGGGCTACGATAACGACGAAGGCCGCGATGTAGGATGTCTTTGAATGACGGGCGACAGGTCGTGCGCCCATCGCTGCTGACAGGGGAGCGGTGCCACTCATGCGATACCCTTTCCGAACAGGCCATTCGGTTTGATAAGAAGGACGATGGCCATGATGATGAAAATGACGGTCGAGGAAGCCTCTGGGTAGAAGACCTTCGTTAAACCCTCGATGAGGCCAAGTCCAAAGCCGGTGATGACAGCGCCGAGGATCGACCCCATGCCGCCGATGACGACAACGGCGAAGACAACGATGATCAGATCGACGCCCATGGTCGGGCTGACCGAGTAGATCGGCGCTGCCAGCACACCGGCAAAGGCGGCCAGACCGACGCCGACGCCGTAGGTGATAGTGATCATCAAGGGGACATTGACGCCGAAAGCACCGACGAGGCCGGGATTTTCAGTGGCGGCTCTGAGGTAGGAGCCGAGCTTGGTTTTCTCGATGACGAACCAGGTGAGAAGGCACACGACGATGGAGGCGACAATCACCCATCCGCGATAGATCGGCAGGAACATGAAGCCGAGGTTGAAGCCGCCGGTAAGAGCCGCAGGTGTCGCATAACTCATGCCCGAGGAACCGTAGCCGTTCATGAACAGCCCCTGCACGATCAGCGCAACGCCGAATGTCAGAAGCAGGCCATAGACGTGGTCGAGCGATGAGATCCGCGACAGAAGCAGACGTTCCAGAACGATGCCGAACAGACCGACGGTGACGGGTGCCAGAATGAGCGCCCACCAGTAGCCGAGGCCCAGATAGTTGGAGAGCATCCACGCCACGAACGCGCCCATCATGTAGAGCGCGCCATGCGCGAAGTTCACGATGCGCAGAAGGCCAAAGATGATGGCAAGGCCGAGACTGAGGATGGCATAGAATGCGCCGTTGATCAGGCCCAATAGAAGTTGCCCCATGAGTGCAACGAGAGGCACGCCGAAGATTGTCGCCATGGTCAAACCCCGAGATAGTGTTGAAGAGTGTCGATGTTTTCGCTGCCATCCGCTTCGGCCACGACCTTGCCCTGTTCGACAACGTAATGGCGGTCAGCCAGAGAGGCGGCAAAGCGCAGGTTCTGCTCAACGAGAATGATGGTAAAACCGCTTTCTTTCAGCATGCGAAGCACGGCCTCGATCTGCTGAACGATGACCGGGGCAAGCCCTTCCGTTGGCTCGTCCAGCAGCAGGACGTCGGCACCTGTACGCAGCACGCGTGCCATGGCCAGCATCTGCTGTTCGCCACCGGAAAGTTTCGTGCCCTGGCTTTGCAGTCTGGATTTCAGGTTTGGAAACAGCGTGAAGATTTGTTCTAGTGAAAAGCCACCATCTTTGAGTTTTGGAGGCAGCAGCAAGTTTTCTTCGACGGAAAGCTCGGAGAAAATACCGCGCTCTTCGGGAACGTAGCCGATGCCCAGACGCGCGATACGGCGCGCTGGCAGGCTGATGGTCTGCTGGCCCTGAATATTGACCGAACCGGTTCGCTTGCCCAGAAGGCCCATGATCGACCTGAGCGTCGTGGTCTTTCCGGCACCATTGCGCCCCAGCAGGGTCACGACCTCACCCTTGTTCACGTGCATGGTGATCCCGTGGAGGATGTGGCTCTCGCCATACCAGGCCTGAAGCCCTTCGACGGAGATGGCCGCAGCCGTTGATGCCGTCTGCGCTCTTGCGATTGCGTCAGTCATGGGAGGCTCCAATATAGGCTTCGATGACCTTCGGATCAGCCGAAACGGTGGCATAATCGCCCTCGGCAAGAACCTGCCCCCTGGCGAGTACGGTGATCCGGTCGGAGAGCTGCGCCACGACTTTCAGGTTATGTTCGACCATCAGGACGGTGCGTGTCTTGGCGATTTCACGGATGAGTAAGGCCGTGCGCTCTACATCTTCGTGACCCATGCCGGCCATCGGCTCGTCCAGCAGCAGCATTTCAGGGTCGAGCGCCAGTGTCGTCGCCACTTCCAGGGCGCGTTTGCGTCCATAGGAAAGTTCGGCGGCGCGCGAATTGATGTAACGGCTGAGGCCGACGGATTCCACGAGGCTTTCGGCCTCGCCGTCCAGTGCGCTTAAGCTGCGTTCGCTGCGCCAGAAATCGAAGGAAGCCCCGTGTTTGCGCCTTTGCAGCGCAACGCGCACATTCTCCAGAACCGTCATGTCGCCAAAAACGGCAGAAATCTGGAACGAGCGAACCATGCCGCGGCGGGCAATCTCGTCGGGGGCCAAACGCGTAATATCCTGACCGTTGAAATGGATCGAACCGGATGTCGGCGTCAGGAAACGGGTCAAGAGGTTGAAACAAGTGGTCTTGCCCGCACCGTTGGGTCCGATCAGCGCATGGATATGGCCGCGCTTCACATTGAAGGACGCACCATTCACGGCTTTAAAGCCGTTGAATTCGATGCATAGGTCTTTGGCCGCCAGAATGACGTCCCCGTTTGTCATGTGCTTCCTCCCAGACCCCTTCGCACAAGAAGGGCATTCCCGTATCAGTTGATCCGTCTTTGCAGATCATGGCAGGGATACCTGATCCATGCAGGGGGCATTGTCGGCGGGCGGGCGCTTTCTGCAAGAGCCTATAAGTCACGGGGTCATTCCGTTTTGGCGCAACACGGTGATTTCGCGGCGAGGTGCCGTCGATATTCGAATTGAGCAGCAGCCCATGAGTTTTTGTCTGTTGTGCGTTCTTGTGAAGAGGGCAACCTAGGCTAGACGCAATTGATAGAGCATTGTTCGTCTAACCGGGGAGGTATTCATGAAAAACAAGAATAGAGCCTGTGCTGCTGCAAGCGTGTTGGGAGCGCTTCTTGCAACAACATCCGCATTCGCCGCCGATATTTCGGATGGCGTCGTGAAGATCGGTGTTCTCACCGATATGTCTGGTCCTTATGCCGACAATGTCGGCGCCGGTGCCGTGCTCGCCGCGCAGATGGCTGCCGAAGATTTTGGCGGAAAGGTTCAGGGCGTGCCGATCGAGATCGTTCAGGCCGACCACCAGAACAAGGCCGATGTCGGCAGCGCCGTTGCGAACAAATGGTACGACACCGAAAAGGTCGATGCCATCACCGAAGTCGTGTCGTCCGCAGTCGCCTTGTCAGTGCAGGAAATTTCAAAGGCTAAGAATAAGGTGTTTCTGGCAACAGGTCCGGGCACACCGGATTTGACGGGAAAAGCCTGCTCGCCGGTCGGCGTTCACTGGGCCTATGACAATTACGCTTATGCCAACGTCGTGGCCGGTGCCACGGTGCGGCGCGGGTTGAAAAGCTGGTACTTCCTGACGGCAGATTACAGCTTCGGCCACACGCTCGAAGGCGCTGCAACGCAGGTCATCAAGGCCAATGGCGGCGAGGCTCTGGGCGCCGTTCGCGCACCTCTCAACAGCACGGATATGTCGTCCTATCTGCTTCAGGCCCAAGGGTCTGGCGCGCAGGTCATCGGCATCGCCAATGCCGGTGCCGACATGGTGAACACGGTCAAGCAGGCGCAGGAATTCGGCATTACGCAAGCCGGGCAAAGTCTGGCAGCACTTCTCGTCAACCTTCCCGATATCAAATCGCTTGGGCTGGCCAGCGCAAAGGACCTGATCCTTGCCGATAGCTTCTATTGGGA
This sequence comes from Rhizobium sp. Leaf262, assembly GCF_001422245.1. Taxonomy (GTDB): domain Bacteria; phylum Pseudomonadota; class Alphaproteobacteria; order Rhizobiales; family Rhizobiaceae; genus Agrobacterium. Next base: position 302,106 of record NZ_LMMM01000001.1, on the reverse strand, counting down.
CATGAATGACGACACCCGCAAATGGAGCAAGCGCTTCATGGAGCGTTCGGGAGGAAAAGCCCCGGGCAGCTTGCAGGCCGCGGTCTACGGTGCGGTCACGCATTACCTGAAATCGATCGATGCCAATGGCAGCGATGAGGCGAAATCCACTGTCGCAAAAATGCGCGAAATCCCGATCAATGATTTCTACACGAAGAATGCGACCATCCGCACCGATGGACGCGTGATGCGCGACATGTATCTCTTTCAGGTGAAAACCCCGGAAGAATCGAAATATGACTGGGATTTCTACAAGCTTCTGGAAACAGTTCCGGCGGATAAGGCCTTCCGGTCGCAGGCAGACGGCGGATGCTCGATTCCTGCCAAATAGCCCCTCGTGACCCGGTTCTTCCCTAACGAAGCGCCGGGTCGTTTTTGATTTCGTCCAGAAGCCAGTCACGAAACGATTGCAGCTTTCTGGATTCAGGCCGATCCATCGGCCATACCAGATAATAGGCCAGCGGTCGTTTCACGCTATCGAACAGCGCCACCAGTTTGCCAGACGCCAGCTCTTCACCCAAAAGCGCCTTCTGGCCAATCGCCACACCCAGACCCTCGATAGCCGCCTGATAGGTCAGGTTCGAGGATTCGAAGACCGTGCCACGATCGTCCGGCAAATCCACACCGGCAGCGGCGAACCAGTCCGCCCAATCACGTCTGCGGTAATAGGAATGCAGTCTGGCATGTTTCAGCAAATCCGCAGGCGTGTTCAACGGCGTGCGTTTCAACAATGCGGGGCTGGCCACCGGCTGGATGACATCGTCGAAAAGGTGAATGGCATTCATGCCCGGCCAGTTGCCATTGCCGACCTGAATGGCGATCTCCACCGTTTCGCGTGAAAAATCGACGGGTTTGACCGTATTGCTGACGGTGATCTGTATCTTCGGATAGCGCTTGTGGAAATTCGAGAGGCGCGGAATGAGCCACCGGCTGGCGAAGGTGGCATAGGCACGTAGCTTGAGTGGCGAATTCGGCTTGCGCTCCACCAGACGATGCGAGGCGGCAGCGAGTTTTGCGAAGGGCTCGGCGATCTCTGCGGCAAATTCCTCCCCAGCTTCGGTCAGTTTGGAGCCGGTGCGTTCGCGGTGAAACAGCCGCACGCCCAGATAGCTCTCTAGCACGGAAATCTGGCGACTGACGGCGGATTGGGTAACGTTCAGCTCCTGCGCCGCCTTGCCAAAGCCGCCATGCCGAGCCGCAACCTCGAAAACGTATAGCGGGTTTAAAGGCGGCATCCCGGTCACTGCCATTTGCTTCCTCCATGCAAAAACGCCTGCGGCAAAGGGCAGCCAAACAAGCGCTGTGAGGAGTCATATCGAGCAATCGTTCCGTTGTTAAGCGTTGGTATGGAGTTCTGTTGAGCGGAAAACTCATGGCCTCCCGATGCCTAGTAAGTTGCGAAGACCCGACATTTTCGGCCAAATCCTGACAGCGGCACAAGAGCGTGCCAATGTCGGTCTAACGAGAGAGCATTGATCATGGATTTTGCCCTGAGCGAAGAGCAAAAAATGTTTGCGGATTCAGTTCGCCGTTTTGCAGAACAGAATTTGGCAGCAGGTGCCCTCGAACGCGCCCATACGCCGGGGTTCCCCTTCGATGTCGCCAAACTCATGGCGGAGCAAGGTCTGCTGGGTATCGCATTTTCCGAGGAAGATGGCGGTCAGGGCGGTACATTGCTCGACGCGATCATCGCCATCGAGCAGGTCGCAGCCGTGTGCCCACGCAGCGCCGACGTGGTGCAGGCGGGCAATTTCGGCCCGATCAGAACCTTTGTCGAATATGCCAGTGCCGACCAGAAGGAACGCTTTCTGGCCGATCTGATCGGCGGACGAAAGGTCATCAGCCTTGGCATGTCCGAACCGGATGCGGGTTCTGCGGTCACCGAACTCAAGACCTCTGCGCGCATCGAAGGCGATGAGGTCATCGTCAACGGCTCGAAGGTGTTTTCCACGCACAGCCCGGATGCCTCTCTCTATCTCATCTATGTCCGCTTTGGCCCCGGTGCCGGTGGCATCGGCTCGGTTCTGGTCGAACGCAATGCGCCGGGCTTTACCGTCAGCAAGCCATCGGCCTTCATGAGCGGCGAAGAATGGTCGGAACTGCATTTCGACAATTGCCGTATTCCGGCAGCCAATATTCTGCTCGGCCCCGGCGGTTTCAAGAAGCAGATTTCGGGCTTCAATGTGGAGCGGTTGGGCAATGCTGCCCGTTCGTTGGCTCTGGGGCGCTACGCCTTCAATCTTGCCCGCGAGCATGCGTTGGTGCGCAAGCAATTCGGTCGACCGCTCTGCGAATTCCAGGGCTTGCAGTGGAAATTTGCCGACTTGCTGCTGAAGCTCGAATCTGCACAGCTTCTTCTTTACCGAAGCGCATCGGTTGGCGAAGGCGAATTGCCGAGCGCCGCCGATACGGCTCTGGCGAAACTTGCCTGCAACCAGGCCGGTTTCGATGCGGCCAACGAGGCGATCCAGATCATGGGCGGGCTTGGCTACAGTACCGAGGCGCTTGCGGAATATTGCATGCGCAGAACAAGAGGCTGGATGATTGCCGGTGGCTCCATCGAGGTTCTCAAGAACCGCATTGCGGAGCATGTCTTTGATCGCCGTTTCGAACAGCGCGCGCCGCGCGTTCCAACGGCTGCAGAATGAAGGTCCAACCGTAATGCCTGTTGACAGCGCGTTCCATTCCGCCTTCTTCGCACCCCGCAGCATCGCCATAATCGGTGCATCCGATGATGCCACGAAAACGGCGGGACGCCCGCTATCCTATCTGCGGCGCGCGGGTTTCGAAGGCAATCTCTACCCGATCAATCCCCGCAGAACCTCGGTTCTGGGCGAGAAGGCCTGGGCTTCCCTTGATGATCTGCCGGAGGTGGTCGATCACGCTTTCATTCTGACGGGTGCCGATACCGCCGTGGATGCGGTGGCAGAATGCGCGGCAAAGGGCGTGAAGGTCGCGACCGTTCTCGCCAACGGCTTTTCCGAGGGTGGCAGTGCCGGACACGAGCGCACAGAGCGAATGCTGGCGGCAGCGAAACAATCGGGTTTGCGCATTATTGGCCCCTCCAGCCTCGGCATGGTCAATATTCACCGCAAGACGGTGATGACGGCCAACGCGGCCTTTGCCGAAGAAGGCCTGCCGAAAGGCAATATCTTCGTCGCCTCCCACAGCGGCAGCATGATCGGCGCGCTTTTGTCGCGTGGCAAATCGCTGGGCATCGGCTTTGCCGGTCTGGTCTCCGTCGGCAACGAGATCGACCTGTCGCTGGGCGAGCTTTGTGAGGCCGTGCTCGAAGACCCCGAGGTCGGCGGTTACCTGCTGTTCCTCGAAAGCCTGCGCAATGCCGATCATCTCCGGCGCTTTGCGGAACTGGCGCATCGTCATAACAAGCCCATCGTCGCGCTGAAACTTGGCCGCTCGCAACAGGCCGCCGAACTGGCGCTGTCCCACACCGGCGCTCTGGCCGGTGAAGATGCCGTGGCCGATGCCTTCCTGCGTGACTGCGGCATTGCCCGCGTCGATACGCTCGAAGGACTTCTCGGCGCATTGCCCCTTCTTTCCAGAACGAAAACGCAGGCCCATGGCTACGCGCCAAAGGTTGGCGTTGTCACCACCACGGGCGGCGGTGCGGCCATGGTGGTCGATCAGCTCGGCGTGCGCGGCATTGCGGTCGAGGAACCTGCGCCTGCCACTTTCGATACATTCAAATCATCAGGTGTCGAGGTCGAGCGCGGTCGTATCGTTGATTTGACACTCGCAGGCGTCAAGCCGGAGGTCATGAAGGCGGCTCTCTCGACCATGGTCGACTCCAAGCAGTTCGATCTGATGATTGCCGTTGTCGGTTCCTCGGCCCGCAACCACCCCGATCTGGCGGTAAAGCCCATTTTCGACGTCGCGGGCAAGGATGTCCCGCTCGCCGTCTTTCTCGTTCCCGATGCCCCCGAGGCTTTGAGACTTCTTTCCGAGAAGGGCATACCGGTTTTCCGGTCGCCCGAAGCCTGCGCCGATGTCGTGGCGGCGGCATTCCGGCGCAGGCGCCCCGATGCTGGCGCGGCTTCGAAAGTCAACCGCTCCGAGACCGGTCGCAACCTCGATGAGCGCGAAGCCTATGGTGTTCTGCAATCGCTCGGTGTGCAACGTGCACCCATTCATGTGTTGCCGCAAGGCAAGGTGACCGGGGAGTTGCCATTTGGCTATCCGGTTGTCGCCAAGGTTCTGTCTTCGCATGTCCTGCACAAGACCGATGTCGGCGGCGTGGTGCTGGGCATTGCCGACCGTGCCGGTCTTGAAAAGGCAGCGCTGGATATCGGCAAGAATGTCTCGGCGCATGTGCCTGAAGCCAGGGGTTCCGACATTCTCGTGCAGGCCATGGTCAAGGGCATCGGCGAGGCGCTGGTGGGGTATCGCATCGACCAAGAAGCCGGGCCGATCATCATGGTGGCCGCAGGCGGTGTAATGACCGAAATTTATCAGGACCGCGCCGTCAGGCTCGCGCCTGTCACCATCGAAACGGCCCGCGAGATGATTGACGAGGTCAAGGCTTTCCAGGCGCTCAAGGGCTTCAGAGGAAAGCCGCGCGGCGATATCGAAGCCCTTGCCGCCGCCATCGTCGCTTTGTCTTCACTTGCTGTCCGTCCGGACCTGGCGATACAGGAGGCGGAGGTTAACCCGTTTCTGGTCCTGCCAGAAGGACAGGGAGTGGTGGCCGTGGACGCACTGATGCAGGCGTCGGAAAATTAAAAGAATGAGGAGGAAACATGCTGGAAGCGCTTCCTGATATCATCAACCATAAGGAAGGTCTGGTCAGACGCGGACAATATGTCAGCCTGCGTTTTCTGGTCGAGATCGGCGAACAGGCCTTTCTGGTCGATGTCGACAAGGGTCGCATCACCTCGGTTCAAACAGGTCCTTTCGTCATGCCAAGCTGGACCTTTGCGTTGCGTGCTTCGGCCGATTCCTGGGCGCGGTTTTTTGAAGCGGTGCCTGCACCGGGCTATCACGATCTCTTCGCCCTTCTGAAATCGCGCCATCTGAAGATTGAGGGCGACCTTCATCCCTTCATGGCCAATCTTCGATATTTCAAAGAGATTTTCTCTGCCGTTCGTGAGGAGGTGAACACGTGACCGCCAGCTTCGAACCCATTGTCGGACGTTATCTCAAGCTCGATATCGCCGGTCGCAGCCACCGGATATATGTGGAAGAGGCCGGTCAGGGCATTCCGCTTCTGTGCCTTCACACCGCAGGCTCCGATGGTCGCCAGTATCGCAATCTTCTCAATGACGAAAAGGTGCTGGAAAACTTCCGCGTCGTCGTCTTCGATATGCCATGGCACGGAAAATCCTCGCCGCCCACCGGCTGGCATGAGGAAGAGTATCGCCTGACATCGGCAGGCTATGTCGACATCATTCTTTCCGTCATGAAGGCGCTGGAACTGGACAAGCCTGTCGTGATGGGCTGCTCGATCGGCGGTCGCGCTGTGCTTCACCTCGCACTCCACCATCCCGAACTGTTCCGCGCCGCCGTCGGCCTTCAGTCGGGCGCGCATGTGAACCCCTATTACGATATTTCCTGGACACACCGGCCCGACGTTCATGGTGGCGAAGTCTGCGCGGCCATCGTTTCGGGCCTCATCGGTCCGCTTGCGACCGACGGCGAACGCTGGGAAACGCTGTGGCATTACATGCAGGGCGGCCCCGGCATCTTCAAGGGCGATCTGTTCTTCTACAAGCAGGATGGCGATATTCGCGGCGATGTCGCGCGCATCGATACCGGAAAATGCCCGCTCTACCTGCTGACCGGCGAGTATGACTACTCCTGCACGCCGGAGGACACGATGGCGCTGGTGGAAACCATCAGCGGCGCTGAAGCGGTCATCATGAAAGGTCTCGGCCATTTTCCTATGAGCGAGGATCATCAGGGCTTCATGACCCATCTTGGTCCCGTATTAGACAAGATCAGGTCAACGGGTCCGGCCAAAGCGTGAGAGGAGACCGCGCCATGGATGCGGACAGACGCTATCCCGCCTTGAGATTGTTCATTGCCGGACGTTGGGTCGATGATCGGCCCGATGTCAGCACGGATGTTCTCGACCCTGCCACCGGCGAAGTTCTGGGGCAGATGCCCCATGCAACACCAGCGCAGGTCGAAGAAGCCATCGATGCGGCTGGCAATGCTTTTCAGACGTGGCGCGCAAAGTCGCCGCATGATCGCGCCGCCATTCTGCTCAAAGCCGCAAGTCTGATGCGCGAGCGCGCCGATGCCCTGGCCTGGCTGATCAGCACCGAGCTTGGCAAGCCGCTGGCCGAGGCAAAAGTCGAAGTCGAGACAGCAGCAGGTATTTTCACCTGGGATGCCGAGGAAGGCCGTCGCGCCTATGGACGGATCATCCCGTCGCGTCAGTCCGGTATTCGCCAGATGGCTCTGAAGGAGCCGCTCGGCCCCATCGCGGCCTTCGCACCGTGGAATGCGCCCTTGATCACACCATCGCGCAAGATCAGCGGCGCGCTGGCCGCCGGTTGTACCGTGGTCATGAAGCCTGCCGAAGAAACGCCTGCCTGCACCTTCGCGCTGGCCGCCATTTTGGAGGAGGCAGGCCTTCCCGCAGGCGCGCTCAGCGTCGTCACCGGCAACCCGGCGGATATATCGAAACAGCTGATCGCCTCGCCCGTCATCAAGGGCGTCACCTTCACGGGCTCGACGGCTGTCGGAAAATCACTGGCCGCACAGGCCGCACTCGGCATGAAACGGATGATCTCCGAACTTGGCGGTCACGCGCCCGTGCTGATCTTTGCCGACGCAGATATAGAGGCAGTGGCGCTCTCTGCCGCCAGGGCCAAATACCGCAATGCCGGGCAGATTTGCACCTCGCCGACGCGCTTTTTCGTGCATGAAAGCAAGCACGACCGCTTTGCCGAAGCCTTCGCCGAGGCCGCCCGCGCCATCAAGGTGGGAGACGGGCGCGTGACATCGACGCAGATGGGGCCGCTGGCCCATGCGCGCCGCATCACAGCCATCGAGCAATTTGTCGACGACGCCCATGCCCGTGGCACGACGGTGGCTGCCGGTGGTAACCGCATCAACAACCAAGGCTTCTTCTTCGAGCCGACGTTGCTGGTCCATGCCGATGATACAAGCCTTGCGATGAACGAGGAGCCGTTCGGGCCGCTCGCCGTAACACAGCCCTTCGCGTCCACAGAAGAGGCATTCCGGCTGGCGAACCGGCTGCCCTTCGGGCTTGCAGCCTATGCCTTCACCCATGACAGCCGCATCATCTCCGAGGTTTCCGAGCAGGTGGAAAGCGGCAATGTCATCATCAATCATTGGCAGGCGTCGCTGCCAGAAACCCCGTTCGGGGGCATCAAGGATAGCGGGCAAGGCCGCGAAGGCGGCATCGAAGGGCTGGAAGCGTTCCAGACCGTCAAATATGTCAGCCAGGCATAAGGGTTAGACCAGATCATGCAAACAGAGACCTCACGCGTTCGTATCGAGCGCGATGGCGACATCGCCTTCATCGTCATCGACAATCCGCCGATCAATGCAGGCTCCATCGAGGTGCGCCGCGGACTTCTGGATGCGCTGGCAACCCTGGAAGCCGACGATACGGTAACCGCTGCCGTTCTGATCGGCGCAGGCAAAACCTTTGTGGCGGGATCGGATCTGCGGGAGTTTTCCGCCCCGCTTGCCGACCCGCAGGTTCCCGCTGTCATCGCAGCTTTTGAGCAATTCCCGAAGCCCATTGTTGCAGCGCTGCATGGTGCAGCCCTTGGCGGCGGGTTCGAACTGGCGCTCGGCTGTGATGCGCGCATCGCCACTGCCGATGCCGTTGTCGGTCTGCCGGAAGTCACCTTCGGTATCATTCCCGGTGCTGGCGGCACGGTGCGTCTGCCGCGTCTGACAGATGCCGCCACCGCAATCGAGATCATCACGTCTTGCCGCCGCGTCAAGGCATCAGAGGCGCTCGCGCTGGGGCTGATCGACCGTATCGCAACGGATTTACGCGTCGGCGCTGCCGCATTGGCAAGATCGCTGCCGGGAAAATGGCGCGTGCGTGATATGCCCGTCATCACCTTCAGCAACGACGCTCTGGAAGAGGCCGTTGCCACTGCGAGGCGCAAGCGCCGTGGCCATCCCGGCGTCGAGGACGCCATCGCCGCCGTCAGACGTGCTGTCACGCTGGATTTCGATGCCGCTCTTGCTGAGGAACGCGCCGTCTTCCAGAGATTGCGAATGACCGACGAATCCGCCGCCCTTCGGCATCTGTTTTTTGCCGAACGGCGCGCGGGTGATACCGGAGATACAAAAGACGTTGCGGCGCGCGATCTGCAAACCATCGGCATCGTCGGCGCAGGCACGATGGGTGCCGGCATCGCCGCCTGTTTTCTGTCCGCCGGATATAGGGTGCGGCTTGTAGATCAGAACGTCGATGCACTGGCCTCCCTGCCGGAACGTCTGGAGACCATGCTCGTCACACCATCCGCAGAAGAGGTGATCACGACCCGGTTTTCAACTTCTGCCGACATCGCAACATTTGCGGACTGCGATATGGTCGTTGAGGCCGTTTTCGAGAACATGGAGGTCAAGAAGTCTCTGATCGCTTCTCTGAACGCCGTCGTTGCCCCTGATACGATCATCGCCTCCAACACCTCCTATCTCGATCTGGACAAACTCGCCGAAGCTGCAAACGACCCGTCCAATGTCGTCGGGCTGCATTTCTTCAGCCCCGCGCACCGCATGAAGCTGCTGGAAGTCGTGCGAGGCCAAAGGACATCTGGCACTGTTCTCAAGACGGCGCTTGCCGTTGGCCGCAAGCTCGGCAAGACATCGGTGGTCTCAAGCGTCGGTGAAGGCTTCATCGGCAACCGCATCTACAATGCCTATCGCCTGCAATGTGAGCTGATGGTGGACCAAGGAGCGGCACCTCATCAGGTCGATCAGGCGCTGGAAGCCTTCGGCTTTGCCATGGGCCCGTTTGCCGTGGGTGATCTCTCCGGTCTCGATATTGCCGCAGCAAACCGGAAACGACGGCGGGCCGAAGGAACCGATCCGGCAGATGCGGTCACGTTTCTCGAGCGGCTGGTCGAGCACGGTAGGCTCGGACGGAAAACATCTGCGGGCTGGTATGATTATCGCAAAGATGAACGTCGAGGTGCGCAAAGCACAGACGTTACAAACATGCTTCAAAGCTGGCGCGACGAGCGCGCTGTGGCCCAACGTCAACTCAGCGAGGATGACATCCAGAAACGGGCTATTGCGGCAATCGTCAATGAAGCAGCTTTGGTCCTTGAAGAGGGCATCGCCGCACGCGCCTCCGACATCGATCTCGTCTGGGTCAATGGTTATGGCTTCCCCGCCAAGCTGGGCGGCCCACTTCACTGGGTTGCCCAGCAATCAACAGACTGGACGATGTCCGCAATGCAATCTCTTAAAGACAACCCCCATCCGGGCTATCGGCAAGGTCGTTTGGACATCGTCTTTCCGACAACGGATCAGTAGCTTTTGCCCCATCGTTTCGAGGCGAACCTTTAGTAGATGGCTCTGAAACATTCAGAAAGTTTGAGATCAGACAATGGCGAATGATGTAAAAACATGGTCGGCTATCGAGGACGATGGATTTATCGGACTGGTCGGCCCTATTCTGACCTGCGATCAGGATCCGTTTCACTATCGCTTCGATGCCGTGACCAAGCACAAGAACCGGGCTGGCTTCGTTCAGGGTGGAATGTTGATGACCTTTGCGGATCGGGCCATGGGAACCGCCGCGCGGAGCCACGTGCCCGACCGTCGACAAAGCACGGTTCAGTTCGACATGCAGTTCATGCGCGCAGTACGGATCGGTGAGACCGTCGATATTAAATGCGGGGTTTTGAAGGAAACGCGTACGCTGATTTTTCTCGAAGGAAAATTGACGGTCGAAGGTGAAGTCGTAGCTGCCGCAAGAGGCGTCTGGAAGATCATTCGAGGCTGATACATCGAGCGGGTGTCTCAGCGCCGCCCATTCGGTTTCAGCTTTCGTCTCCCGGCGGAAGAAATGGCTTCCTGCTCAAGCGCAATATCGCGCTGCATCGCCTCGACACGGCGCGTTTTGGCGCTGCCGATGTGGCGACGCATCATGATTTCGGCAAGATCGGCATCCCGGTCGACGATTGCATCGTAAATCCGTTTGTGTTCCACCACCGCACGTTGGCGTAGAACGAGACTGTCGTTTCGGCTACGATAAAGACGCAGCAGCGGATAAAGTTCTTCGCAGAGGAGCTTGATCAATAGGTCGTTTTGGCTGGACTGGGCGATCTGGAAGTGAAAATCCCGATCGACGGTGCCGAGCGCGTTATGCTGGCCCGGCTCCAACCCGGCAAGCCCGGCCTCGTGATGCTCGATCGTCTCACGCAGCTTGCCGAAATCGGCAGATGTCATCTTGATGGCCGCTTCCCGCGCGGCGAGACCTTCCAGCATTTCGCGGACGGAAAACAGAGAGGACAGGCGCTCCGGCGTTGCTTCGGTGACGCGTGCGCCCTGGTTTGCGGTGCGCGTGATCAGCCGGCGTTCCTGCAAACGGTGCATGGCTTCGCGAAGGGGGCCGCGGCTGACACCGAAACGCTGGGCCAGCGCTGGCTCGCTGATTTTCGAGCCGAGCGGAATTTCGCCCATGAGGATGGCCTCGGTCAATTGGTGGAATAGTCTCTCGGCCAGCGTGCCCTCGACTTCCATCACGCGGTCCTCAGTGCCTGTGTCCAAGGGGTCGATACGATCCATGCTCAATGCCAATCTCGTTTATCTATCAGTGCAACACTAGCGCATCGGTCCAAAGACCGGAATGGATTTTCGAAGACGAAGACGCATGCATTCATGGCCTGTCGGTCTCCATATCTTTTTTACCGGCAAGAAGACGATGAATGGAAGGCCCCGCCAATACGACGTAGATGGTGCGAAAGACATGGCAGGTCACCACGAAGGCAACCTCGATATTGGCTGCGAAAGCGATGATGCTCATTTCGGCAAAACCGCCGGGCGCAAAGGCGAGGAACAGCGCGGCAAAGGGTTGGTCGACGATGATGCTGGTGACCTCTGCCGCTACAAGTGAGAGACCGATGAGGATTGATGTCCAGAATACGCCCTGCATCAGAGCAAGCCGCGCCTCATGAAACTTGATGCCCGCAAACCGTGCGCCGGTGATGCAGCCGATGACGACCTGCATACCCGCTACCAGCCACGCTGGCGGCGCGATTGCGGTCATCCCCGTTCCGTGCGCCACAGCGCTGAACAGCAGCGGCATGATCATGATGCCGCCAAAGGATCGCAACGGTCGCCCTGCCAGATAACCAAGGCACGCGCACAACAGCAAAATCAGCCAATCGACAGCGCTGGCAACGGCGTGATCCCCAACGGGTGCTGCACCTTTCACCAGGTTGACATCGGTCATCAGCGTCAAAAGAAACGGCACGGCGGAGACGACGATGATGATGCGCACGGAATGCACAAGCACCAGCTTGCGAATATCCGCCCCGAACTGCGCGCCCAGCAATGTCATTTCACCGAGCCCTCCGGGCATCGAGGCGAAGATGGCGGTGGAGCGGTCATAGCCCAGCAGACGAAAGAAATAGAAGCCGCAGGTCGTGACCAGCAGAAAGAAGAAGACCAGTATCGGCACCAGCATCCACCAGCCGGTGATCGTCTGGACGACGAGAGGCGTGAAAGCGCTTCCAGCCATGACGCCGATCACCGGGCGTGCGCCATCGCGAAAGATGGTGGGTAGAACCCGGTTACGGTCGTAGAAAGAAAGAAGCGCTGCGCCAAACATGGCCCCCAGCGTCCAGGGTAATGGAAGATGGAGCAGGCGGAACAAAAGTCCGCCTGCCACCCCCGCCGCCAGCACCAGCAGGACAGTGAGGGATTTCGCCCTGGGAGGCATCAGTTTGCAGCCAGTCCCAACTCGCTCAGGATTTCCTTGGCGCTGGCTGTCTCTTTCTGGATGAAGGCCTGATAGTCGGCCTCATTGAGGTACATATCCAGCCAGCCGCGATCCTGAAGGATTTGCTTCCAGCGTGGTGTGTCCTTCATTTTCTCCACGAAGGTGGCAAGCGTCTTGGCCTGCGCATCATCGAGGCTCTTGTGGACCGAGATGCCGCGCCAGTTGGCGAACACCACGTCAATACCAAGTTCACGCAAAGTGGGAGCATCCACGCCCGGCAGGCGTTCCGGTGCGGCAACGGCCAGAATTTTCATCTTTCCGGCCTGCACCTGCGTGAGAAAGTCCTGCAAACCACCCCCGACAACGGTTGCCTGACCGTTCAGTGCCGAGACAACGACTTCGCCTGTGTTCGGGTGGGGAATGAAGTTCACCTGCTTCGGCTGAAGACCGGCCTGCTTGGCCAGACGGGCGAAGAAGATGTTTTCAGTCGAGCCCGGAGAACCGCCGCCCCATGCGACGCTGCCCGGATTGGCCTTGAACTTGTCCATCAGGTCTTTGAAGGAGGTGAGTTCGGAATCGGCACGGGTCGCGATCACTTCATATTCGCCCGCAAGGCGCGCGAGCGGACGCACATCCGCCAAGGTCACAGGCGTTTTGTTGGTCAGCGGGAAGAACACCGTGCCGGCACCCTGCACGACAACGGCGTTGCCATTGCCTTCCTTACTGGTCACGAATTGCGAGATGGCGACAAAGCCGCCGCCACCGGGAATGTTGGTGACCTTGACGGATGGCGCCAGCTTTTCATGCCGCACCGTGTCTTCGATGGCGCGTGCCACCTGATCAAGCCCACTGCCCGGCCCGCCCGGCACGGTCACGTCGAGGGTTCTGATATTTTGCGCTGCGACAGGTAGTGCCGGCATTGCAAGCGTGGTGGCAAAAGCTGCCATTAAAAGTCTGCGTGAGATCATCGAACGTTTCCTCCCATATCGATGGTTTCTGAAGTTTTTGGCTGAGAATGTGCGCTGTGGCGCTGAACGAGGCGTGTGGCCTCCTCCCGAAACGTGATTTCATTGGCGATCATGCCGTTGAGATCAACGAGTTCATTATAATCGTCGAGTTGCATCAGCTCGCCTTCGACCGAAGACAGCGAGCCAGCCGTTGCGAGCGATCGTAGAGTCGCATCGACCGCGTGGGCGGCTGCAAACAGCGAGATCGACGGCATGCTGATGGTCGCCACGCCCTGAGCCTTCAACTCGGCAATATCGGTAAAACGTTGCCGCGCCGCCTGAGAGAGCGTTGCGGCGAACTCGCAAGGGATTTCCTCCATACAGCGGGCAATTTCCTCCGGCCTGTCGACACCTTGCGGCTTGGCGAGGTCTGCACCTGCTTCAAGGTAGAGCTTGCAACGCAGGATCGCTTCATCGAGTCCGAAATCCGAGCGGCTGTCCGTGCGTGCAATGATGACGAGATCGGGATCGCGCCGGGCGGCGACGGCAGCTCTTATTTTCGCGATCATTTCCTCGACAGATATGACATCCTTTCCCGGCAGATATCCGCAGCGGTTGGGAAAGCTCTGGTCGCCGATCATGATGCCGGAGACGCCTGCCGTCTCGAAGCTTCGCACCATCTGCGTGACGTTGTGCACATCTCCAAACCCGGTGTCGGCATCCACGGAAACCGGCACGTTCACCGCCGCACAGATGCGTCCGTAATGGTCCGCATAGTCGCGCATGTTGGACTGCCCCATATCAGCCCCACCCAGCATGGTGCCGATGGCGGCAAAGCCACCGCCGCCGATCAGCTTGAAGCCTGCGCGTTCTGCGATTCTGGCAGATAGGGCATCGTAGACGCCGGGCATGACGTGTCCTGCGCGTTCACGGATGAGTTTTCGATATTCGGCTCTCAGCGACATTATGATTTCCGTTCGTTCAGGGCGCTTTGGTAGCGTCGGGAGCCGGGTCGTTGGACCGGCGAAGACGCATCAGGGCCGGGACAAAGATGATGGAGGCCGCCAGCGCCAGCATGACTGCCGATGCCGGGTGGGTCAGGAATACAGTCCAGTCACCCTGGCTGATGGCCAGTGAGCGGCGCATCTGCTGTTCGATCATAGGCCCAAGAATGAGACCGAGAATGCAGGGCACGATGGGCACATCCAGAACCCGGCAGAAGAAGCCGATGATGCCGATGATCCAGAGCAGGAAGATATCGATTGCATTGCCGTTGATGCTGTAGGTGCCAAGCGATGCCAGCACCAGAATGCCACCATAAAGCCATGGCTTGGGGATCGACAGCAGTTTCACCCAGATGCCGACCATGGGCAGGTTGAGAATGAGCAGCAGCACGTTGCCAATATAGAGGCTGGCAATCAGACCCCAGACCAGATCGCTGTTGCTTTCGAACAGCATGGGGCCTGGACGCAAACCATATTGCTGGAAGGCGGCAAGCAGAACCGCAGCCGTTGTAGAAGTCGGCAAACCAAGCGCCAGCAAAGGAGACAACGCACCTGCCGCTGAGGCATTGTTGGCAGCTTCCGGCCCCGCGACACCTTCGATCGCACCCTTGCCGAATTCTTCGGGTTTACGGGACAGCTTCTTTTCCAGTGTGTAGGACAGGATTGTCGGCAATTCGCTTCCGCCTGCCGGAATGGCGCCGATGGGAAAGCCGATGATTGTGCCACGCAGCCAAGGTTTCCAGGACCGCGACCAGTCCTCACGGCTCATCCAGATCGAGCCTTTGAGGGCATGAATCTTGTCGGCGACGCCGCCTTCACGGGCCGCAACGAACAGCGTTTCGCCGACAGCAAACAGGCCGACAGCCACAACCACCGTATCGATGCCATCGAGAAGCTCGATAATGCCAAAGGTGAAACGTTCCTGCCCGGTTTGCGGGTCAAGGCCTATGCAGCCAAGGAACAGACCGAAGCAGAGGGCAGCGATACCCTTGCCGATGGACCGCCCGATCACGGTCGTCACCGTCGCCAGCGACAGAATCATCAACGCGAAGTAATCAGGCGCGGTCAAAAGCAAGGCGACGTTGACGAGAAGTGGTGCTGCGAATGTCAGGCCGATGGTGGCAATCGTTCCGGCAACGAACGAGCCGATGGCCGCCGTTGCCAGCGCTTGCGCACCGCGACCCTTGCGGGCCATGGCGTTACCATCGAGCGCCGTCATCATCGCTCCGGCTTCACCGGGGGTGTTGAGCAAAATGGATGCTGTGGAGCCGCCGTACTGAGCACCATAATAGATGCCCGCGAACATGATGAAGGCAGAGATCGGATCAAGGCCGAGGGTCAGCGGCATCAGGAGTGCCACCGTTGTGGCCGGGCCGATACCGGGCAGCACGCCGATGGCGGTTCCCAATGTCACGCCAAGCAGTGACCAGCCGATATTGGCAGGGGTGAGGGCAACGGCAAAGCCGTTCATGAGATCGAAGAAAGTATCCATTTGAGCCGGACCTACTGGTTGGCAGGAAGGATCGGCGCGAGAAGGCCGAGCGGAAGATCGAGGCCGAGCCCCCAGTTGAATGCGAAGAGAATGAAGCCTGAAAGCACGAGACCGAACACCGTGTTCAAAAGCAGTCTTCGGTCGCCGAATGCCCAGGCACCCGCCACGAAGACGACCGTCGCCATCGGCACCCAACCGGCTTTTTTGATCAGCAGAGCTTCGATCAGTACCGCGGCCGAAATGACGATGACCGGCCAGACATTTGTTTTTTCATCGCCGTCGCTTGCATCGGCATCGACGCCGAGACTTTCGAGACAGATCATCACCGCGGCGACCATGAAGCCGCCACCGATAATCATCGGAAAAACGGCCGGGCCGACTGCGTCATAGCCGAAGCCGCCCTGAATGCCGCGCGCGTTGAAAAACACCGCAATGCCGATTGCAAATATGGTGATGCCGAATGTGGCCAGTGGCCAGTTCCTGACAGTCATAGCTCCTCCCATGCCGTCATATTAATGTCGCCCT
This sequence comes from Rhizobium sp. Leaf262, assembly GCF_001422245.1. GTDB lineage: Bacteria > Pseudomonadota > Alphaproteobacteria > Rhizobiales > Rhizobiaceae > Agrobacterium. The sequence goes on along the minus strand of NZ_LMMM01000001.1, from coordinate 286,194 downwards.
AATAAATCCAAAAACTGAAAATCTGTCAACATAATTTGGATAAAAATTGATAATATCGGCTATTAGCGCGATTATTCCCTTAAAATGTTGACATAAATGACGTGCTATGGAAGCATATCGCAATATCCAAGGGAGGTTTTCACATGCATCTTCGCCCCACCGTCATATCCGGCCGCATGAGCGCAGAGCTCCGGCGTCAGTTGCGGGAAGACCGCAAACCGCTGGTCGGCATTTCCGGCGCAACACCGCACCACGCTCAGTTGACCGAGGCCGCAGGATTTCGGCTGTTCTTTCAGTCCGGCTCACAAGCCGCAGCTCACATTATGGGCATGCCGGATGCTGGCCTGATGACTCTGACTGAAGCTGTCGATAATATCCGCCGCATCTGCCAGTCCATTACCATTCCCGTCATTGCCGATTGCGAAACGGGTTTTGGCAACGCGGTGAACACCACACGCGCCGTGCACGAGTTTATCACTGCCGGCGTTGCTGGTTTTTTCCTCGAGGATCAGACCTTTCCCAAGCGCTGCGGCTTCACCAAGGGTGTCGAGGTGGTTTCGATCGCCGAGGCGAGCGCCAAATACCGCGCCGCTTGCGCCAAGCGCGACGAGCTGGACCCGGATGTCGTCGTCATTGCTAGAACGGATTCGAGAGCCGCGGTGGGCGGCAGCGTCGATGAGGTTCTGCGTCGCTGCGAGGCCTATCTGTCATGCGGCGTCGATATGCTGATGGTTATGGCGCTTCAGAGCCGCGAAGAAATGCAGCGCGTGCTGGAAGCCTTCCCGGAGGCTGATATCTATATCAATGCAAGCTCGGTCAAACCGGCGCTTTCTGCGGCGGAATATGAGGCAAGCGGTGCGGCCGTTTACAATATCTCCATCTCAAAGGTTTCCCAGTTGATGATGGAAGCTTTTCTGCGCGATTGCCACGAACGAAACGCTGACGCTTTCAACGATTTCATGGAGACCCAGAAATCATCGAAGCTGGGCACCTTCTCTTATCTTGACCTCACCGGCTTCCCGGCCGTGCTTGATATCGAGAAGCGCTTTCTGCCGGAAGAAAGTCTCGCGAAATATGCAGGGTCGCTTGGAGAATACGACCCGAGAGGATGAGTTGGAATCTGCGGTCACGGCATTTCGGAAGCCATCGAGGCGATTTTGATAAGCGGCAGCCGCATGTCGCCAAAGATCGCCGTCCTGAAGCCGATTTCTTCAGCAATATCGATCGGAACCGGAGGTTCTTTTGGGGCCGAAGGTCCGATCATTGTGACAGGTGGAGCGATCGGCTCGCTGTTTGCTCAGTGCTTTAGAACGAGTGAAACGGAACGCTAGCCTGATCTCCGACCTGCCAAATCTCCATTGCACCAGTAGGTATGCAGTGAGCGCCGACAATTCGCAAACAACCCAGAAAAACTTTTCTCGCATGAAAAAATCTGACGGTTCGTTCGTCTCTCCTTCGTGGCACATCCAGAAGTTCGACGAGGAACCGCATGATGACGGCAGAACGTTTCTTAGAAACACAGATACATGTGCTCTTGTTTGCGAAATTCAGTGACAGTGTTTCACGGTCCGCCACAGGGTGCGACGCATAATGTCCGTCGCGTGGAATGCAGCCGAGACGGCCACGTTTCAAAGTTTTGCCAATTGCTATAGACGCGAGATCGATGCTGGCGCAGCTGTTCGCCATAAGATGTTCGCAAGAGAAATCGACTGCCTCGAATGGATGTTGCGTGCCAACAGAATGGCCATCAGGGTCGAAGTGATGTCGGCCTCGCTTTGTGGCCCATATCGTTTTGGCCGCATATGGCAGCGTGCCGTGTCAGACACGGCGTGGCATGTGTGGTCCCCCATGCCCGCGTTGCAGGCGCTGATGCGGGAAGCCTATCACGGCAAACCCGAAGGCACCACGCAGCCGGGCTGCGAGACGGAACTTCTGCTGCGCGTGATGGACAGCCACCAGCAGATCAGCACCAATATCGAGCATGCACTCGCCACACCGTACGAGGGTGACGACTTCATCGCTGCCGAACAATCACTCGTATTCGGGCACTGGCTGCACCCGACGCCGAAAAGCCGGCAAGGCATAACATTTTGGCAGCAGAAAACCTATGCGCCGGAGTTCCACGGTCGTTTCCAATTGCATTATTTTGCCGCGAGAACGGACTTCGTAACGCATGCCTCGGCCACCAATCAACCTGCGGACCATATCGTCACCCAACTTGCCGGTTCCGGTATCAGAGACTTCGGCATTCGCGACAATGAGACACTTCTGCCGATGCACCCCTTGCAGGCGCAGGCATTGCTGCTCGATCCAGACATTAGCGCGATGATGGCAGAGGGCACCCTTCGAAGCCTTGGCCCTGCGGGTCCAGACTTCACTGCAACATCTTCGGTGCGCACGGTCTGGAGCGATGATGCCGACTGGATGCTGAAATTTTCACTGCCCGTTCGCATCACCAATTCTGTGCGAACCAACGGGCGTGACGAACTGGATGCTGGCGTTGCCATGGCAAAGCTGATCGACCGGTTCGAGCTTGCACGTCAAATGCCATCGTTCCGCATCATCCGGGATCCCGCCTTTATAACGCTGGATATTCTAGGCCGCAAAGAAAGCGGATTCGAGACGATTCTCCGAGAAAACCCTTTCCGGGCAGAGGCTGGTATAGGCGTTGTGACATTGGCGGCGCTAACGGCGGAACCCGTTCCGGGGCGTCCGTCCCGGCTGGAACGGCTCATCAGACAGGTTCATGCGCGCGAAAGCGGTAATATTGCAGCAACCGCCGCGCTCTGGTTTCGCCGGTATCTCGATTGTGCGGTGGTGCCATTGATCGAGCTTTACGAGCGGCACGGCATCGCGCTCGAAGCGCATCAGCAGAACAGCCTCGTTGATATCGGTACCGGTTATCCACGGCTCGGATACTACCGTGACAATCAGGGTTTCTACCTCTCGGAACGACACAGGCCAGCGATAGCGAACGCCGTGCCCGAGACGGAAACCATAAGCTCCCTCTATTTCCCGGAAGCAGACATTCGCGACCGCTTCGCCTATTATCTGATCGTCAATCAGGTGTTTTCCGTCATCAGCCGCATGGCGCATGATGGGCTTGCCGACGAAATCACGGTCTTACGAATTCTGCGTGATCATCTGGAAAAGCTTGCGCTTTCCATGCGTGGACTTGGCCGCGATTTCATCCGGCATATTCTGGATGAGGCTGATATCGGCACCAAAGCTAACCTTGCGACGCGGCTGGCCGATGTGGACGAATTGAGTTCGGTGGGCGACCACGCGCTTTACCGCAAAATGCCCAATCCGTTGAGGCTGACCACGATCACCGAGACCGAAACGGAGAGGCCACATGCCATTGCCTCTTGAAATTTCGTCTGCGCCGCAGGATCGTGTCTTGCGCCAACTGGTGGCGGCAACGCTGTTTGAAGGTCTTGTGCCTTTTCGGATCGAGCCGCTGGATCGTTTGACCTGGACCTCTGGTGGCCACCAGTACCGTTGCCGCGCCACGCTCGGCACCTTTGGCCGTCCGCGTATTCACCCGCATTCCATCGAGATGAAATCTGATGGCAACTGGGTGCCAGCGTCTCTTTTGGCAATTGTCACGGGTCTGCCCGGTAACGGCATCACCCGCGACAAGCTCCTTCGGGAACTCGAGCACACCGTCACGCTTTGCCAGTGGAACGAAGACAATATTCCGCCTCGCGACCGGCGTGACATGGCATTCGCGGAGTTGGACGGCGCATTGCACGAGGGCCACCCCTATCATCCATGTTTCAAGGCACGATACGGTTTTACGATCGAAGACAACCTGCGTTTCGGCCCGGAATCGGCAAAACCGTTCCAGCTTTTTTGGGCATTGCACGCGCGTGACACCATAAGGCAGGCGCTTGATCGCGACGAAACAAGTTTTTGGAAGAGTGAACTCGGTGAGGACGTCTGGAACAAGATCGATGACGCGCGTCAGGCGAAAAGTCTCGATTGGAACGATTTCGCGCTGGTGCCGATGCATCCATGGCAATGGCAGCGTTTGAGGGACGGTGCGGGTTCCGACCTCATCGCTCGCGGCAAACTGCATGGGCTTGGGCACTTTGGAGACCGTTATCTCGCCAGCCAATCGCTGCGCAGTTTGCACAATCTCGATCGTCCCTTGGCCGCAAGCATCAAGCTGCCGCTTGATGTCGTCAACACCTCGTCGCGGCGTACTCTCGATCCGCACTCCGTCTGCACCGCCCCGATATTGTCGCGATGGATTGCCGGGATGGTGGGTGAGGACGCGGCATTTCGTGACCGTTACCCGCTGACGATCCTTCAGGAATATGCTGCGGTTCTGGCCGAGCATGATGGCGATCTGTCCGGCCAGATCGGTGCCATCTGGCGCGAAACCGCGCTGAAAGATTTACTGCCCGGAGAAGAGGTCATTCCCTTCAACGCTCTGATGATGCTGGAAGCGGATGAGAAACCGTTCGTCCATCCATGGATCGAACGGTTCGGCCTGATGCCCTGGCTGAACCGCCTGCTGGAAATCTCCATCCTGCCCGTCTGGCATCTTCTCGTCCATCACGGTCTCGCCGTGGAGGCGCACGGGCAGAACATGCTGCTTGTGCATCGTGATGGCTGGCCGGTACGCCTTGTGCTTCGCGATTTTCACGAAAGCGTCGAGTTCTGCCCGTTCTTTCTGCGCCATCCTGCTAAAGCACCAGATTTCCCGTCGCTCGATGCGCGTTATCGAGACGCACCGCCAAACCAGTATTATTGGATGGACAATCTCGATTCCCTGCGTGAACTCGTGGCTGACACCCTGTTCGTCTACAATCTCGCGGAGGTCGCACATCTCCTCGACCATGTCTATCAACTGCCCGAAGCCAGCTTCTGGCAGCGGGTCGAGGCGCTGCTCGAAACCTATGCAGCAAGCAACGGGGCCAGCCAGCGGATGGCAGCGCTCGGTTATAATGCGGCGACCATCCAGACGGAATCTCTTCTCACCCGAAAACTGCTCGCCCGCGAGCCGGAATACCATCACGACGTGCCGAACTTCTTTACGAAGGCCACGGCCGAACGGAGAACAATGCGATGATCAGGATCGGCGACACCCTTTATGACAAGGGCTATTTCGAGAGGCGGTCGACAGAGCTTACCGCGTTGACAGGTCTTTCGCGCTCCGTGCGTTATGCGGTTTGCTTTGCAGATTCTGTCGAATGGCTGGCGCTTTTCTTCGCAATTCGGGAAGCCGGTGCCAGTGTTCTGCCGATCCACCCCGGCACGCCCTATGCGGCGGCGCGGAAGCTGGCCGTGCAGGCCGGTTGCGAGCGACTGTTCTATAACAGTTTTACAGGTGAAGCCTTGCCGGACAGCACCGCGACCGGTGGCGATGGTGAATTGCTGCAAATGAGCTCTGGCACCACAGGCGCGCCAAAGCTGATTGCCCGCACATGGCAGAATATCGAGACCGAGATCGCCAGCTATGTGCAGACGTTCGCAGCGCCCGCCGAGATGACCCCCATCGTAGCCTGCCCGACAACGCATTCCTACGGACTGATCTGCGGCATTCTGGTGGGGCTGCACCGCAGCGTCACGCCTGTCGTCGTGGATACCAAAAATCCGAAATATATTCTGAAAGTCATGCGCGAGACCGAACGGCCCCTGCTCTATTCCTCGCCCGCCATTCTGCACATGCTGGCACAACTTCTGCCCGCTGGCGAAAAGATGCACGCCGCCATGACCTCGGGCACGCTGCTGCCAGAACCATGGTTCACGCGCATTCGCGAGAAATGCGACAATCTCTTCCAACAATATGGTTGCTCGGAAGCAGGCTGTGTCGCCATCAACCCCGACCTCACCGCCGCGCATGATATGGGCTACATTCTGCCCCACGTGACTGCGGACACTGGCAGCGATCTTGAGACGGCGGCGGATATCGTGATCCGCAAAGCCGATGGCCAGCCGATCCACACCCGCGACCTTGGATATATCAGGGCCGATGGCATGCTGGTCTTCGTGTCGCGCATGGACGACATGATCAATGTCGCTGGTCTCAACGTCTATCCAAAGGATGTCGAAGATGCCGTCACCGCGATGCCCGGCATTACCGATGCCGTTGCGTTTCGCAAGGGCGACCGATTTGCGGGTGAGCGGGTAGCGCTTCTCTTCAGCGCTGAAAACCCGGTGTCATCAGGCGCGCTGCGGGAATGGCTGAGCAGGCAATTGGCCACCCACCAGTTGCCGTCCGAAATGATCCAGGTCAGCGACATTCCCCGCCAGGCCAACGGCAAGATCAGCCGTCGCGATGTTGCAGAACGCCACGCCGCGGGCGCCTTTCTCCCAGTTCCAACCGGAGTGGCTTCATGACCCGTGACGAGATTTTTTCCGCCATCGAAACCCTTCTCACCACCCATATGGACCATCCACATATGGCCGGGTTTGCGCCGGATGCACGGTTGAACGAGGATCTGTATCTCGACTCCGTCCTCATCCTTCAGATTTTTCTAAACCTTGAGCTCGAATTCAACCTCGCCATGCCCGAGGAGGCCATCGCCAATAGTCATGTTCGGACCGTCGATGATCTGATCGGCCTCTATCTGCCAAAAGCACCGACGCTGCCAATTCCCAGTTTTCCGATGACCGGCGGGGATACGGATGAAGGTGTGCATGGCGAGGCCTATTACGACATCAAAGTTCATTGCTTCGTCAGTTGCGTCTGCGATGGACTGAAGAAGCGCGGGCTAGACCAGCGGCCATTCTATTGCGGCATCTGGGATGCGAAATTTGCCGTCAGCGACCGTTACCAACTGCGCTATCATGCCAATGACATCAGCCAGGAGTTTTACCGCGCATGGTTCGAGCGTCTCTATGGCGTGAAGGTCCACGAATGGTACGACCCGGCACTGAGCAAGGCGGACAACCTGGCTGTTATGACCGATCTGGTGCGCAAACGCGGAGAGACGGATTGCGTCATGGTCATGCTGGACATGTTCCACATGCCGGAGCGCGAGAACAAGTTCAACCAGAACCCTTTTCCGCATTACCTGATGCTGCAGGAGACGGGCGATCCCGAAACATGGTTCGTGCATGATCCCGATTATCGCTGGGAAGGCGTGATGGCACGCGAGAAGGTCATTCACGCCATCATGCAGCCGACAGTCGGCGGCGGTTACGCCTTTGACATTGCGCAGGCGCGAACGCCCCACGCCGAAGACCTCAAGGCTTTTTTCCAAAGCTGCTTCGTGTTCGATCATAATCCGATCGTTGATGCACTGCGGACCATCGTTGCGGCTCATCTGGATGGCAGCCAAGGCCTGTCCCTCCGGGACCTGGAACCCGCCGTGCGCGAGTTACCCGTGCTGACCATCCGCAAATATGCCTATGAGCACGGCTTTGCCTTTTTCTGGCGTGCACTGAAACTGCCCGCAGCGGAATTCGAGCTCTGGTGCGAGGAGATCGAAGCACTGGTTCAGTCGCTGAAGACCCTGCACTATGCGTGCATGAAGCTTTCGCAGACAAGCGATCCGGCGCAGGCGGCGGCGGTCTTTGCGCAACTGGATGAAGCGGATCGTCTCGAAACGAAGCTAAAGACCAAGCTCGCGACTGTTTTCGCGCAATGGTGCGACGAATATTGTGCATCAACGGAGATCAATCTGCGGAGGCTGGCCGGGTGACCATTTCTCTGTGCACCATCAGCTTCCGGCACCAGTTGATTTCGCTTGGAGAAATCGCAAGCTTTGCCCGCACCAGCGGCTTCGATGGCATTGAACTCTGGGGCGCGCACGCACGCAGTCTGAGCACACACAAAGACAAGCATGCCGACTGGCTGAGCGATTACGGCCTGACCGTTCCGATGATCAGCGATTACCTGCCGCTTGAAGGCGATGAAGAAAGCCTGCGCCGCAAGACGGTGGAGCTCTGCCTGCTGGCACGCCGCTGGAAAGCCAGCAAGATCAGGACCTTTGCCGGCGGTAAGGCAAGCGTCGATACGACCGCCACCGATCGCCAGCACCTCGTTGCCCGCCTGCGCCAAGTCGCAGCCATCGTAGAAAGCTATGGCATCCATCTTCTGGTGGAGACCCATCCAAACACGCTGGCCGATACGGCAGCGTCCACGATCCGGCTCATCGAAGAAGTGAACCATCCGGCACTGGCGATCAATTTCGATGTTCTGCACGTCTGGGAAGCCGGAGACGACCCGGTGGCACTGCACAGATCGATAGGTGAATTCGTCCAGCACTACCATTTGAAGAATATCACAGACCGCCGTCACTTTCACGTTTTCAGCCCCGGCAATGTCTATTCGGCAGCAGGTGATCGCAAAGGCATGACACCCCTTTTCGAGGGTGCTGTCGATTATGCTGCGGTGATCGTGCGGATCCCAGACATCATGGCGGCTGATGTGTCGCTGGAATGGTTCGGCAACGACCCAATGGCCGTCCTAAGTCGGGATTGCCAAACGCTTCGCCAGGAATTCGGTTTTGAAAGCGCGCACGAAATCAGGCAAAACACGGCTTCTCCACACGCCTTGCCCATAAACATTCAAATATGACTTTATTGATCATGTTTTTGCTGTTAGGGAGTTGCGCCTAAGCGCCTCCATGGGCGTGAGCGACTATTCCGTCAATCGACCGCCTATCGGAAGACAGCGTGCAGGAACGACAAGCGAAGCAGCACTTGGATGTCAGCCTCGACGCGGATGCCCTATTCATGGGGCATCGCAAGGCGTTGATCAGCTATTCGGCAAGGATTCTGGGCTCACGGGATGTCGCTGAAGACATCGTTCAGGAAGCCTATCTTCGTTTCGGCATCAGCAATTCGCCAGCACAAACGGCGCGCGAGGCATTGGCTTATCTCTACCGCATCGTCCGTAATCTCTCGCTCGACATCGTCAAGCGTCGCAAAATCGAGCAACGGGCTCAAAATGACGATCCGCCGTTCTGGATCGTGCCGCGTGCTGCCGAAACGCCCGAGCAGACAACGCTGTTTTGCGACGAAGTTCGTATTGCACAGCAAGTGCTCGCGTCCCTGCCCAAGGATATCCAGATCGCCGTCGAAATGCATCGGCATGGCGGCTGCACGCTGGAAGCTGTAGCAGAGCATCTCGGTATCTCCGTTGCGACAGCTCACCGGCACGTCAAAACGGCCATGGTGAAGATTGCCATCGCGCTCGATAGAAAAAATGCCTGATCTTCGCGATCATCAAGAAAAATCTTCCCGCTTCAATCGTACTACTCTCGATAAGCAAACTCGGATAAGAGCTTGTCGAGACCCCAAGCAGGTATGAAGTGACGCGGCACGACCACACAGATGAAGAACTGCTCGAAGAAGCGATGGACTGGTTCCTGCGCCTGCGCGATCCTGCACGCTCCGACATAGACGATCTCTCTTTCGCCGCATGGATTAGCCGTTCGCCGCAACACGAACGGGCTTGGGCAAAAGCTTGTCGCGCCTGGGAAATCATGGGCGAAACGCAACCTGTCAATATTCCAGCCTGGCAATCGTCGCCAACGCACCGTTCCGCCAAACCGAGGCGCATTGGTCGGCGGCATGCTGTCGGTCTTGGCATCGCCGCGCTTGCTGCCTGTCTCGTCGCGGTAGTGGTTGGCCCAACTGCCGCGATCCGCTATCAAGCTGATTATATGACGACAACTGCTGAACTTCGCCGCATCACACTGGAGGATGGTTCCACGGTGGACATGGGCGCAGAAAGCGCCATTGCCGTCAATTTTTCCGGCACCGCACGACAGGTTCGCCTGCTTTCCGGCGAAGCCTTTTTCGATGTGCGACCGAACACAAATCGACCTTTCATCGTCGACGCGGGCGGCGAGTTGAAGATCACGGTGGTCGGCACGGCTTTTGACGTCAATATCACGCCTCAAGACGCCAGCATTCAACTGGCTCAAGGGACCGTCGATCTCCTTGCCAGTCAATCGGGAAAGGAGATGCAGCTTCGTCCCGGTGATGTCGTTACCCTCGATCGCAGCAACGGGCAGCTCTCTCGCGGCCAAACAGATATCGATTCCATCGCCGCCTGGCGTGATGGGAAGCTTTTCGTGCAGGATGTTGCGATCAAGACGGTCGTCGCGGAACTGCAGCGCTATCACCCATCATGGATCACTGTGGCAAGCGACGAACTGGGAGAGCGTCGTGTGACAGGGCTTTATGATTTGTCCGATCCTGATCGGGCTTTGGAAGCGCTCGTTAGCCCCTATGGCGCAAAGATTCACCGAGTATCGCCCTATCTTCGCGTTCTTTCATTCTTCTAATATTTAAAAGTTTCACGATTTTTTCTGGGTGCAGTGAAAAAAACCGACGCCACGGTCGTCTCTAAGCTGAATGCAGGCAGGGGGCTTGCAATGTATGCGTATGGGGAGACGGGGCGGAATGACGCTTCTGGTAAATGTGGAACGGTCGAAAAGATCGAACCGAGGGACCGTTGTGGCCCTCAGACTGATGGCTTCGGCAGCGGTGAGTGTCACAGCACTGGTACAGACACCGGCAGCTATGGCGCAGACCGCCCAACGCAGCTTCAACATTCCGGCACAGCCATTGGCATCTGCATTGAATGCCTTCGGGCGACAGTCCGGTTTACAAGTCTCGCTTGCCGCGTCCACATCGCAGGGCATCACCTCCCGCGCGGTTTCCGGCACGCTGTCGTCGCAGGCCGCTCTTGGGCAGCTGCTGGAAGGCACTGGGATTCCCTACAGTATCTCCAACGGCACGGCAGTCATCGGTCGGTCAGCATCCGCACCCGTTGTCAGCAATGGCGATGGCACCGTTCTCGAGCCGATTGTCGTGCAAGGACAATCCGTCGGTCAGGGTGACGTCGGCGAGACTGTCATCGGACTAAAGGAACTGGAGAGGATCAACCCCAGCAGCATTGCAGATGTGTTCCGCGAAGAGGCCGGTGTTCAGGTCGGCAGCTCTTTGCCCATGTCGCAAAAAGTCTATGTTCACGGCGTCGAAGAAACCAACCTCGCCGTCAGCATCGATGGTGCACGTCAGAACAACAAGGTGTTCCACCACAACGCCACCAATCTGATCGATCCGTCGATCCTCAAGGCCGTGGATGTGGATTCGGGTATTGCGCCCGCCGACGCCGGTCCCGGAGCCCTTGCGGGCGCGATCAACTACGAAACCAAAGACGCGAAAGACTTGCTGACCGACGGCAAAACCTTTGGCGGCTTCGTCTCCTCTACCTATAACTTCAACAGTGAGACGGTGGTGACCGGCCTGTCGGCCTATGGCGAGAAAGATGGGTTGGATTATCTCGGATATTTCACCTACGGCAAGGGTGACGATTTCCATGGCGGCAATGGCGACGTTGTTGACGGGACCGGAACCAATCTCCTGAGCGGGTTAGGTAAAGTCGGTTATGAATTCGACAGCGGCGACCGTTTCGAAATCAGCTACGACCGTGTCTTGGATGATGCAATTCGCCCATACCGTGCGAATGCAAGCGTCGTTATCCCACCCCCACCCCGTATCCCTGATCCGGCGACCCGAAACTACCGACTGGACCGGCAAAACCTAGTGTTCACCTACACAGATGAAACACCCGAGGGATGGTGGGACCCAACGTTTGTGGTCGCTTACGGATCCACGAAAGTGACCGTACCTTACTTTTCCTCTGGTGTTTATCAATATGATAACAGCGGGAAGACCTCGACTTTAAACGGCAAGTTTGAAAACAAGTTCTCTTTCGATATCGGCAATGTTGTCGCTGGTTTTGATTTTTACAACGACCGGGCAACGTTGAGCGACCCGAGTGACGGCAGTCGTGAAAGAGCACATAATCTGGGTATTTACGCACAGGCCCGTCTCGAACCTTGGGAGCGGACACGCCTATCCTTCGGCGCAAGAGCCGATCAACAATGGTTCACGGGAACCAACAATGCCGAATTCAGCAATAACGGTATCAGTGCCAATATATCAGGCGAATATGACCTGACGGATATTTTCACCGCCAAAGCCGGCTTTTCTCATGTCTGGGCTGGAGTTCCACTGGCGGAAAACTTCATCATGAATCCGAATTGGAGTTATGGCAGTGAAGGCCCGGAGCCGGTCAAAGCTGATAACTACATGATTGGCCTGGACGCCGAGTATAATGGCTTCACTGCCAACGTGAGCCTGTTCCGCACCGACATCGACAATGCCCGCATCCCAACATATAGACCCATCGCGACAGGCGCCCTAGCGCATAAAAACCTGCTTTCAAAGGGCTTTGAAGTCGGTGCCGGTTACGAATGGACAAGCTCTTACATCAAGGTCAAATACGCCCATATCGACGTGGACGTAAACGGTTCGCCAGCCGACTCTGACAGTGGAAATTACCTGGCTTCTCCCGTGGGTGACATCATCACCATCACCGCTGCACATACATTCGATCAATGGAACCTGACGGTCGGCGGCGATATCGAGATCGCGCCGGAGTACGACCACGTGGCTGCGGGCAACGCCCCATACAAAGCCTATGAAGTCGTCAATGTCTTCACAGAATGGAAGCCAGAGCAGTTGCAGAATTTCACGTTCCGCGCCGAGGTGAAGAACCTCTTTGACGAGAGCTATTCCGACCGAGCCACATATGGACAGGAATTCGGCAATGTGACACCCCTTTTCGAACCGGGCCGTAGCCTGCTGATCACAGCCAAGGCAACGTTCTGAGCCGATGAATTCCAGGCGTCGTCGGCATACTTGCCGGTGGCGCACAACAGGAGAAAGTCACCATGGAAACCACGGCAACACTGCGCACCGAACAGGCCGCGAAATACATAGCGCAGCTTTGCAAGCATTTCGCCCACAAGGTCGATACGTCCCATTCTGAAGGTCATGGCGAATGCCGCTTTACGTGCGGCACCGCCATCATGGATGCGGATACCGATGTGTTGACTATTCGCTGCACGGCTTTTGACGAAAGCCAGTTGAAGGAAACCCAGCACGTTATCGAAAGCCACCTTCTGCGCTTTGCCTTTCGCGAAGAGTTGCAGCCACTGCAATGGTTGCCGTCTTCACCAATGGGCAAAACGGATACGCTTGAAGCCAAGATCTGACATTCATGAGACTATTTCGACTTTTCATCCTGACAAGCCTCATTGCGACCAGCGCAGACAGCGCCGAGATCACGACGGCACGCGGCACGGTGGATATTGCCGAAACACCGCACCGGGTCGCGGTCTTTGATCTGGCTGCGCTCGACACTCTCGACCGGCTGGGCATCACGCCGGCAGGCTTGCCGCAGAAGCTCTACCTTCCGCAACTGGAGCATCTCAAATCCGAAGCGGAAGCGGTTGGCGATATCTTCGAGCCTGACCTGGAGGCGCTGAGCGCCCTTGAACCCGATCTCATCATTTTGGGAGGCAGATCCTCACCGAAGCTCGCGGCGACCGCCCGTGTCGCTACCAGCATCGACATGACGATGGATGGCGACGACCTGGTAGAGCAGGCAAAGCTTCGGCTTCTCGACTACGGAACTCTCTTCGGCAAGCAGGCAGAAGCAAAAGCTATCGCAGGAGAACTCGATCAAGAGATAGAGACAACGCGCAAGGCAGTCACCGGGAAGGGCAAAGCCCTGATCGTGATGACGAATGGACCTAAAGTCACGGCGTATGGTCCCGGTTCGCGCTTTGGCTGGGTTCATGCCACCCTTGCCCTGCCGCCAGCGGTGGAGGCCATGCAGACTGCTATCCACGGAGAGGCTGTCTCTTTCGAATTTATTCACAAGGCTAATCCCGACTGGCTGCTGGTGGTTGATCGTGCAGCCGCAATCGGCTCTGGTGAACAGGGCGCGCGCGCCACTCTCGACAATGAGTTGGTCGCCAACACGACAGCCTGGAAAAAAGGTCAGGTGGTTTACCTGCCCGCTGCCGATTTCTATATCGCGGCTGGCGGCATTCAGGCGACGCAGCGAGTGCTTGCCACCATCAAAGAGGCTTTCTCCGCGACGCAATGATGGCTTCAGTACAACGACATCCAAAAAGGCTATCTGGACTGGCGGGCTTATTGCTCGCCTTTTTGTGTATCGTCAGCCTCGGCGTCGGTGCAGGCGATGTTTCTCTCGGTGCTCTTTGGACATCCTCCGATAAGGCGGAATTGCTGGGCATCAGCCGTCTGCCGCGCACCCTTGCAGCCGTGCTTGCGGGTGCGGGACTGGCAATTGCCGGGTTGATCATGCAAGCCATCACCCGCAATCGCTTCGTTGAACCAGCCACCGCAGGGACCGCCCAATCCGCAGAGCTTGGCATTCTTCTTGTTACGATCCTCTGGCCTGCGGCGACCCTTGGCATCAAGACGGTGTTTGCCAGCATTGCCGCCCTCGCCGGAACCAGCTTGTTTCTCATGACGGCGCATCGCCTGCCGCCGACCCAGCCCTATCTCGTCCCCCTGTTCGGGCTGATCTTTGGTGGTGTCATTGGTGCCGCCGCAACCTTTGTCGCCTGGCAGGCCGATCTCCTGCAGTATCTTTCCGTCTGGAGCAATGGCGATTTCTCGGGCGTGCTGCGGGGACGGTATGAAATACTCTGGCTCGGCGCACTGCTTGTCGCTGCCGCCTGGGCGACCGCCGATCGCCTGACCATCATGGCGCTGGGTCGCGAAACCAGCACGGGGCTTGGGATCGACTACCAGCGTATGCTGCAAATTGGGCTTGGTATCATCGCCATTATTTCGGCGGTCACGGTCGTTGTCATCGGCACAATCCCATTCGTCGGTCTGGTGGTTCCCAATCTCGTTTCACGGCTGATGGGTGACAATCTGCGCATCACGCTTCCAGTCACCGCCGTTTTCGGCGCGATTCTGACTTTGGGCTGCGACATTGCCGGGCGGATCATTCGGTTTCCCTATGAAATTCCGGTCGGTACGGTGATGGGCGTCGTCGGTGCAATCCTGTTTCTGCTCCTGCTCCTTCGTCGGCGTTCCGATGCTTAAGCGGCCATTGATCATTCTGACCCTGGTGGCACTAGCCTGTATCATTTGTTTCATGACGATCGGCCTGCGCGGCAACCTTGCTTTCGTTCTCGGCTTGCGCGCCGTAAAGCTGGCGGCATTGATAGAGGTCGGTGTCGCCATCGCGGTCTCAACCGTTGTCTTCCAGACCGTCACCGCAAACAGAATTCTCACGCCATCCATCATGGGCATAGATGCACTCTATGTCTTCGGACAAATTCTGCTCGTTTTTCTGTTTGGTGGCCTTGCCTATTCCACGCTGGATACACGCCTGAAATTTGCAGGGGAAATCATCCTGCTGATGACGCTGACATGTGCTCTGGTTCTTCCGATGCTGCGGGCGCGCTGGGACATGGGGTTGATGCTGCTGTGCGGAGTCGTGGTCGGCGTCCTGTTTCGCAGCCTTCATGCACTTCTCGCCAGACTAATCGACCCAAATGATTTCGCTATCGTACAGGGTGGCAGTTTCGTCAATTTCAACGACATCGAAACCGATCTTCTTGCTATTGCGTCTTTATTGACCGTCGGAGCGTTGATCTGGACATGGCGCGCCCGACATCGCCTCGATATCGTTGCGCTTGGCCGGGATACGGCAATCGGGTTGGGTATCGATTGGTCCAAAACCCAGATTGCCTGCCTTCTCATGGTTTCGGCACTCGTCGCTGTTTCGACGGCTTTGGTCGGGCCTGTCGCCTTTCTGGGGTTGTTGTTCGTTGCGCTAGCCGAACAAATCGTTCAATCGCGCCGCCATGCCGTGCTGATCCCTGCCGCATCCCTCGTCGCGATCATCGTCCTGATCGGTGGACAGACTGTGTTCCAGCATGGTCTCGGAAACAGTTCGACGCTTGGCGTGGTCACCGAATTTGCCGGTGGAATCGTCTTCCTCATCCTACTCTGGCGCAGGAGCCGCAGATGATCCGGATCGACCATGTCTCGCTGCATTATGGCAAAACGAGAATTCTGAACGATATCTCCGTCGCTCTGCCCAAGGGTGGAATAACCGCTCTCATCGGCCCAAATGGCGCTGGAAAATCATCCCTTCTCGGCCTCATAGCCCGTCTTCAGCCACTGCAGGGTGGCTCGATCAGCGTGGATGATCGATCGATCGCCTCGACACCAACACGCGAACTTGCCAGGAAACTGGCCATCTTGCGTCAGGACAATCAGGTTGCAAGCCGGTTGACCGTTAAGGAACTCGTGGGTTTCGGGCGCTTCCCGCACAATCGTGGGCATAAAACCAAAGACGATATGGATAAGATCGAGACGGCGTTAAAACTGTTCGACCTTTCCGATCTCTCAGGCCGTTTTCTGGAAACCCTTTCCGGGGGGCAGCGCCAAAGAGCTCTGGTGGCCATGGCCTTTTGCCAGGATACCGACTATCTGCTTCTGGACGAGCCACTCAACAATCTCGATATGTATTTCGCCCAGGAACTGATGCGATCTTTGCGTAAAATCGCAGACAACGACGCCAAGACGATCGTCATCGTCCTTCACGACATCAATTATGCCAGCGGATTTGCCGATAGAATTATCGGAATGCGTGGCGGCGAAATTGTTGCTGATGGCTCTCCCAAAGATATCATGTCATCGAAAGTGCTACACACGATCTATGGTTTCCACATACCGGTCACTGATGTCGGCCAGCAGCGGATTGCCCTGCCTTTTCAATCTTCGCCGCCCTCTGCCTGAACAGGCTGTCTCCATGAGTTTTTGTTGCCACGCATCGGCATTTTACCGTTCAGCATTATGCCCGCCAATGGTTTGACGGTTGTCATTGACGGTCCAAAAATGTCACACTATCTCCATGTGACTGAACCTGCGGGCTGAGAAAGCGATCATGTCTGAATCGGGACTGAGATACCTTTTGGAAGCCCTTAACGCCGGTTCCATGCGTGCGGCGGGTGATCGGCTCAACGTGGCCGCGTCTTCCGTCAGTCGCCAGATCGCACAACTCGAAGAGCAGCATGGTATCGCGCTGATCGTCAAAGGTCGCCGAGGCATCAAGCTGACCGACGCGGGCGAAATGGTCATGGAGCATTATCGTAACCAGATCTCGGATCGCGAAGCCTTGCGCGCCAAGCTCGAGGATTTGCGATCGGTCAAGACGGGTAGCGTGACGCTTTCAGCGGGCGAGGGATTTCTGGGTGAAACATTCACCGACCTGATCAACGCCTTCAATCGCGACAATCCAAAAGTCCGGCTGAACATCAATATAGGTGCAAGCCAGGAAATCGCCCGCATGGTCGCCGACGACGAAGCCCATATGGGGCTGGTCTTCCAGACACCGCACGACATGAAAATCCAGGTCCGCTCCGCCATTGCCCAGCCCCTGATGGTGATTGTTCCGCCTGACCACCCTTTTGCACGCGAAGATAGCGTCACCATTGCGCAATTGCAGGACTATCCTCTCTGCCTTTCCGAACGCAGCTTTCGACTGCGACAGATATTGAGCGAGGCCGAAGCGCATAGCGGCCAGCGTATTGAGCCCGCTATCACGACAAATTCCATCTTCGTCATGCTGGAAGCGGTAAGAGCCGGGGTGGCACTCACCATTCTTCCGCAGCTTTCCGTGTGGTCCGATCTGCAACGCGGCACGATGGTCAGCGTACCGATTGCCGAGGACATGATGGAAAAGACCAGCGTGAGCCTCATTCTGCGTGCCGGACGCAAGCTTGAAGGTGCGCCGGCGCGTTTTCTGGTGGCCCTTGAACGTTTGTTGCGCCAATGGGCGCAGACGATACCGAGACAGGTCCGCAGATAGGACTGTCGCTGAATGACGCGCAGCAACCTTTTGCGATTGACCGAACCAACAAGGAGAAGCCCGTGTTTGCCAGAGATTTGCCGCTGCAAGGTTCCATCAACGACGCCGCCGATGCCTATGCGGAAACGAGCTTGTTGCGGTCTTCAGGCATTGCGCGCCTTGCGGATATTCCTTTCGGGCCTGACCCGGCACAACGGATGGACATCTATCTGCCGGATTACGGCCTGCGGGGACATAGCAACCTGCCCGTGTTTCTGTTCTGGCACGGCGGCGGTTTCACACATGGACATAAAGAGTGGTGTGGTTTCATGGCGCCACCGTTGCTTTCTGTTCCAGCGATTTTCATTTCCGCGAATTACAGGCTACTGCCGCAAGTAACGTCTGAGGAACTGATGGATGATGCACGAGCGGCAGTCCGCTGGGTGCTGGACAATATTTCGAACTATGGCGGCAATCCGAACCGCTTGGTTATCGGCGGACATTCGGCAGGTGCTGTCATCTCTGCCCGGCTGGAGCTGGATGAGCAACGTCGCCGCGCTGCCGGTATTCCCGACGGCGCGATTTCCGCGGTCATGGCGATGAGCGGCAGCTATCATAAACGCACAGGCGACGTGCATTCCGACCCGGCGCTCAGGCTTCCCGTCGATCAACCGGATTGCGCAGCCGATTTCAGCGGACCGACATCCGCGAGATTCACACTGGCGTGGGGCAATCTTGAACGGGACACGGTACAACAGTCCGGACGGGACTTTGCGGCTTTGCTGGAGGGTCGTGGAGTGATCGTCCGACGACAGCCCTTCGAGAATGCCGACCACTTTTCCGTTCATCTGGACGCAGGGCATGCCGCTAATGCCTTTCACCAAGCCGTCGTGGAAGAATTGAGAGCAATTGCGGGATAAGGTCAACGCTGCCGCAGAGACATCAACGCGCCGACGACGATGATACTCATGCCAACCAAGGCGGCCGGACCGGGTGTTTCTTCAAACGCCAGATAGCCGATGATGCCAGCAAAAATTGCGCGAGAGAAATCTACCGGCGCAAGCGCCGAGGCCTCGCCCATACGAAGAGCCGCGATCATGCTGGTGTTTCCAACGACACTCAGCAGCCCTGTCAGGACCAGTAGTCCAAACGTCGGCAGATCGATCGCTTGCCACGTCCAGAAGGCCAGAGGGGCCAGCACCAGAGTTCCTATCAGAGACTGATTCAGCAGCAGCACCTCAGATGGATCACTGGCCAGACGGCGTGTCAGGATTGCGCCGAGTGCTGCCGCCGCCGCTGAGATGATGCCTGCAGCCACACCGGCAACGGCAATTGCCTCCATTCCACCTGGAGCCGAGAGGATAATCACGCCGGTAAAGCCGATGAGGACGGAAACCCAACGCCACGGCCCGACCGTTTCGGCAAGGATCAGAGCCTCGAACAGCGTAACGAACATGGCCTTGGAAAAACTGAGGGATGTCGAGATGGCAAGCGGTAAAGCCGTAACGGAATAAAATCCCGCCAGCATGCTCGATATCAGGGCGGTGGCCCGTAGTATATGCGCAGCGCGCCGCTCTCCCGCCACGAGCAACGGTCCAACCCGCCGGAAGCTGCGCCCTCCGACAAAGAGAAGTTGCATCGCCACCGTGAAGAACATGATGACGAAGAGCGGCACATCCGAGGATGCGGATTTGATGATCAAAACCATGATGGAATAGATCAGCGCGTTGAACAGCATGAGGATGGCGCCACGGGCATTCCCACTCATTCGTGACCATCTCACGTGTCTTTCCTCCAGTTTTCGTCCTTTTTGACCTTTACGCAAAGATCGGATGTCTTGATGTTCGATTGAATCATAGAGGGGAGCCCGCAGGATGAATTATCACCGCATTGCAGACTACACGGATGCCTATTCCAACGGCGCGCACATCGCTCGTGCCGAGCGTTGGCCAAGCGATTGGGTCAAACCAGCTGCCGAATACCGCGCATCCATGTTGGCTGCGGACCGTGCCGAAATCGGGTTGAAATACGGCACCGGCGAACGCAATGCTCTCGATCTGTTTCTTCCAGAAAGCGCACCGCGTGGCCTCGTCATCTTCATCCACGGCGGTTACTGGAAAAGCCTTGACCGGACCTACTGGTCGCATTTCGCGCAAGGCTGCGTCGCACGGGGATTTGCCATGGCTATCCCTTCCTATGATCTCTGCCCGGAGGTCCGCATTGCGGATATCACCCGCCAGATCGGGGCTGCCGTGACGCGCGCGGCTGAACAGATTACGGGGCCGATCACCATCACCGGCCATTCGGCAGGCGGGCATTTGTCTGCGCGTATGGTTAGCGCAGGCACCCCGCTTCCAGGTGCGGTACTTGACCGCGTGAAGATTGTCGCCCCCATTTCCGGCTTGCATGATCTTCGCCCGTTGATGCGCAGCGAGCTGAACGAGACCCTGCGCATAGATGAAGCGGAAGCGCTTGCGGAAAGTCCGGCCCTTTTGCGCCCGGCCGGCCATGCACGTCTTTGTGCCTGGGTGGGCGGTGCGGAGAGGCACGAGTTTCTGCGTCAGAACGCATTGCTGGCCAATATATGGACCGGTCTCGGCGTGGCAACCGCGTGCTATGCGGAGCCGAACCGGCATCACTTCGATGTTCTCGACGGATTGCTGGATCCCGATCATGCGCTGACCCGGGCGCTGACCGACATTTGACAGCCACGAGCGCAGGCTGCACGTCTTGCAGCCTGCCGCTTTCTCACGGCCAATGCCGCCTAGACCGCCATCGCCAGTTCTTCTCTCGCCTCGCTGCGCATGACAAGATGGCCCGGCGAGACTTCATCGTAGATACGCTGAGGTGCCACGAAATCTGCGGGGCGAACGGGCGTCGAAAGTTCGCCTGCCACGGCGGTGCCGCGACGGCCTCGCTGGGACGGATCTGGGACAGGCACAGCGTCTATCAGGCGGCGGGTGTAGGGATGGCGTGGATCGCCGAATATGGCTGCGCGTGGTCCGATTTCCACGATTTCACCCAGATACATGACAGCAACGCGGTGACTGATGCGCTCGACAACGGCCATGTCGTGGCTGATGAACAGATAAGCGAGACCCATGCTGGCTTGCAGATCGAGCATCAGGTTCACCACCTGTGCCTTGATTGATACATCCAAAGCCGACACCGCCTCATCGGCGATAATCAGCTTCGGCTCAAGCGCCAGGGCTCTGGCAATGCAGATGCGCTGACGTTGGCCGCCGGAGAACTCGTGCGGATAACGGCTTGCCATTTCTGGAGACAGGCCGACGCGAACCAGGAGTTCGCTGACGCGCGCCCTGCGTTCAGCGGCGTTGCCGATACCATGCGCCACGAGTGGCTCTGCCACTGCGGTTCCGACACTGAGGCGTGGGTTCAAGCTGGCATAAGGATCCTGAAAAATCATCTGCGCTGTACGGCGCATGCGCCGCAGCCCATATCTGCCAAGACCCGATACCTCGGCTCCATCGATGCGCACATCCCCGCCGCTCGGTTCCGTCAATCGCAGGACAGATCGTCCCGTCGTCGATTTGCCGCAGCCGGATTCACCGACAAGTGAAAGCGTTTCGCCGGGCTGAATCTGAAACGAGACATTCTCCACGGCATGGACACGAAACGCAGTGGGACGAAACAGGCCGGAAGGCATGGGAAATCGCTTCATCAAGCCCTTTACCTCGACCAGCGGCGGCGCGTTGCGCTGTACCGTATCGGGCATATCGGGTGCGGGCAGAATTGCCCCGCTGGCGGGATCGATCAACGGGAAGGGCTGCGGCAGGTCATGCCCCTTCATCGAACCGAGAACCGGCACCGCCGCAAGCAAGGCGCGGGTATAGGGTTGACGCGGCTCGCTGAAAATCTGCGACGTTGCCCCTTCTTCCACCAAATCACCCCGCAACATGACCACGGTTCGATCCGCCATCTGGGCAACGACACCCATATCGTGGGTGATGAAGAGCACAGACATTCCCTCTTCATCCTGCAATGTCTTGATCAGGTCCAGCACCTGCCCCTGTACCGTCACGTCCAGAGCGGTCGTAGGCTCATCGGCGATCAGCAGCTTCGGTCGCGAGGCGAGCGCCATGGCGATCATCACGCGCTGGCGCATGCCGCCCGACATTTCATGCGGATATTGTTTCAGCCGCGTGCGGGCCGAGGGAATTCGAACCTTCTCCAGCAGTGCCAGCGCGCGTTTCTCGATCTCCGTCTGTGACAAATCCGGGTCCTGACACAGGAGGGCTTCGGCGAGCTGGTTCTCGATGGTGAACGCCGGATTGAGCGACGTCATCGGTTCTTGAAAGATCATCGAAATGTCGCGTCCGCGCACGCGCCTGATCTCGTCCTTGCTGAGCGTTGTCAATTCACGACCAAGCAGCTTGATCGAGCCGGAAATGCGCGTGTTATCCGGGTTGAGCAGGCGCATGATAGACAGGGAAGTGACGCTCTTGCCCGACCCGCTTTCACCGACAATCGCAACCGTTTCTTTCGCTCCGATATCGAAGGAAATCTTTCGGATGACTTCGGTCCAGCCATTTTCCGTGCGAAACGCGGTGGTGAGATCGCGCACCGCAAGCACCGGTTCGTTCGCACCTGACACACCATGCATGTTGCCGCTCTCCGTCTCACTTCTGTTCTGGTCCATGGTCGTCATCCCTTCACGTCCAACGCGTCCTGCAAGCCATCACCAAGCAGGTTGAAGCCGAGAACGGTGAGGAAGATCGCAAGGCCCGGCCAAATGGCGATCCAGGGCGCAATCGAAAGCGAAGAACTTGCCGAGTTCAGCATCGAACCCCAGCTGGCATCCGGTGGCTGCTGGCCAAGCCCCAGAAAGGCCAGTGCCGCTTCGGCGATGATGGCTGTCGCGATTGCCAGCGTAGACTGAACGACGAGTTGCGGCGTGATGTTGATGAAGACATGCCGGATGAGAATGGCGACATGGCCGGTGCCTATGGCATGCGCCGCCTCGATATATTCCTCCACCTTGACGGCCATGGTCTGCCCGCGCGCGATACGGGCAAAGACGGGTGCGGTGGAAACGCCGATGGCGATCATCGCGTTGGTCAGGCTTGGCCCGAGAAAGGCGGCCATGGCGATTGCAAGGATGAGGAAGGGAATCGCGAGAAACGCATCGATGATCCGCATGATAACGGTGTCGAGCGGGCCACCAAAGTACCCAGCCAGCATCCCGATAGGAACGCCGATCACAAAGGCGATTGCAACGGAGACAACACCGGCCAGCAGCGAGGCGCGCGCCCCCCAGATGACGCGGGACATCACGTCGCGGCCCAACTCATCCGTTCCGAACCAATGCAGCCATGTCGGCGCCTTGCGGATGGCAGACCAGCTGGATGCATTCGGCTCATAGGGCGCAATCAGCGGAGCCGCAATCGCCATGATGGCAAAGAGGAGTACGATGATCGCACCGATCAGGGCCAGCCTGTGCGCCATGAAACGGCGCAGCACACGGGATTGGATCAGACGGCGGCGGGGCGGTGTTGCGGTGGCAATATTCGTCATAGCGACCGGCTCCTCAGCTTGGGGTTGGCCCAGAAGTAAAGAATGTCGGCGAGCAGGTTCAGCATCACGAAGGTGAAGCCCGACAGAAGCGTGACGGCCTGAACCGCCGCATATTCTCGGTTGAACACCGCATCGACGACCATCTTGCCGAGACCGGGGATCGAGAAGACCTGCTCGGTCAGGACAGCACCGGCCATCAGTGCGCCGAATTGCAGGGTTGCCAGCGTGATGATCGGCACCAGCGCATTTCGGAAGCCGTGTTTGGTGATGACCTTGCGTTCGGTCAGCCCCTTAGCCCGGGCGGTGCGGATGTAATCATGCTGCATCACGGTCAGCATGGCACCACGCGTATGGCGCATCATGGCCGCAGCAAGGGCGGCACCCAGCACGGTGGCCGGTAGGATGATGGATTTGAGGCCCCGGATGGGGTCTTCGAACGGGCTGACATAACCACCGGCTGGCAACCAGCCGAGCTTCACCGCGAAGATAAGGATCAGCATGATGCCGAGCCAGAAATTCGGGATCGATATGCCCGTCAGCGAAACCACCGTTACCGCATGGTCCCAACCCTTGCCGCGCCAGATAGCAGCCATGATCCCGGCTGGAATACCGATCAGCAAGGAAATCAGAAGGGCCGCCGTCGCAAGCGTCAGGGTAACCGGGATCTTGTCCAGCAGCATCGGGCCGATCTCGTCGCGGGTGCGATAGGATATCCCGAAATCACCCTGCAGGGCCGCCGCACTCCAGCGCAGATATTGCACCGGCAGCGGATCATTCAACCCTTGCTCCTCACGGATTTGCGCGACGACTTCGGGCGAGGCTTCACCGCCGGCAATCACCAGAGCCGCATCACCAGGAAGCAGCATTTGCAGGCTGAAAACGAGGACCGAAATGATGAACATCGTCGGTATCGCGACAGATAGTCTAAGAAGTAGAAAACGGATCATCCGCCCAACTCCTGACTGGTCGCATCATGCGAGAAAACGTGTCGCGGCTGGCAAAGATTCGTCATAAACATGCCCGCTCTCCTGTTCCTTTGACGTTTGAGCAATTCTTCATCGTCCCGAATTCGTTTTGGCGGCCGGAATGAGCAGTGTGGCAATCGCTGCCAGCGCGGCTACGCCTGCGAAAATGTAGAAATTCCACTCGGGCGCTGCATTCGTGCTGGCAATGAAACCACCCAGCAGCGGGCCCGTCAGAGCACCGATGCGGGAGAAACTCAGCGCAAAACCCGTACCGGCGGAGCGTATCGTTGCGTCCAGGCGCTGCGCGAGAAAGCCTGTCAGAATGAGCGAGGCCGAGACGGTGCCGAAACCGGCAATCGCCACGAAGACATAGTTGACGATCAGGGAGCCCTTGAAGGCCAGGGCGGCAATTCCGGCTGCGCCAAGGATGTATGAGAGGGCAACCACCAAGCGGGTTCCGAAGCGATCGGCCCACGTGCCAAGGACGATACCGCCGATTGCGGAGCTGAGACTGAAGACCGCAAGAAACAGCAGACTGTCGCCAAGGTCATAACCGTTCTTGCGCATGATCTGCGGCAGCCACTGCGCAAGTCCGTAGACCAGCAGCAATCCCATAAAAAGTGCCGCCCAGAAACAGATGGTCTCAAAAGCTTTCTCGGGCGAAAAAATCTGTCGTAGGACGGCTGTCCAGCTTCGGTCGGTCGACGTCTGCTTAGTGTTGACGACGACGGGAACGCCCATTCGTTTTGCCGTTTTTTCAGCAGCAGCGCGCTTTCCACGCAGCATAAGAGACTCGACGGATTCTGGCAGGAAAATCATGAAGAACGGCACGACGAGAACGGGCAGAGCGCCGAGCAGGACGATCGTACGCCAGCCATGTTCTGCCAGAAATGCCCGTGAGCACAGCGCCGCAGCCAGAATGCCCATGGAATAGCCCGAATACATCAGGCCGTAATTGAAGCTTTTGCTGTTTTTCGGCGAATATTCCACCGTCAGGGCCGCCGCGACAGGAATGATACCGCCCAGACCCAAACCCGCCACGAAACGGCTAACGGCAAAAAACGTCGGTGTCGGCGCGTAGGCCGTTGCGACCATGCAGAGTGCAAACAGAGTGAGGCAACCGATGAAGACAGGCTTGCGACCATAAACTTCGCTGACAGTGCCCGCCAGAATACCGCCGATCAGCATGCCGATGACGGTGTAGCTTCCCATCGCCCCAAGCTGGAGCGGCGTCAGCTGCCAGACGGGATCGGTGGAGAGAGCGGGCAGTATGGCGCCAAGCACGCCGACATCATATCCTTCCGCAAAGATCGCAAACCAGCAAAGCGCCACGACGAGCAGGCTTTTGGAGCGCGATATTTCGGCTTTCGATGCATAGTCCGTTGGTATGGTCGTTGTGACTTTGTCCATTAGAACGTTCCCCTGCGAGGATTTTTCCTTCGCGATTTTATTCATCATGTCCCGCTGTGACCGCGCTGCTTCCTCAACAGTGCGGTTACAGATCAGCGCTCTTCCTTCAGCGCCGATCAATATCTAAAGCGTTGAGACCGTCTTCAGCGCTCCATCCAACGCGATCCCCTGTTCATCCAGAAGTGCTGCCTGTCGCAGTCTGCGCATCCATGCGGCACCGTCATCTCGATGTTCCAGCGATGGCAGGGCCGACATGACCCGGTCGAATTTCGACAGGCCGCGGGTGTGGGTATCGGAGTAGCCCTTGACCAGCCGTCTGTTGTTGAGCACTTCGACTGCAAGATCGTAATTGCGAGATACCAGCGAGGCCGCCGTGCCGAGCCAGGCTTCGCGATGTTCGATTTCGCGGAAATGGCGCAAAGTGCTGCGACGCATGCGGCGCAGGGCGGAGATGACGTAAAGCGACATGAACCAGAATAGCGTGCCTGTCTGTACCCGTCGTCCCTTGTTGATGAGGCGATCAAAGAACGCGAAGAGCTTGGGATTGCTTTCGATCCACAGGCC
Organism: Rhizobium sp. Leaf262; assembly: GCF_001422245.1. Taxonomy (GTDB): domain Bacteria; phylum Pseudomonadota; class Alphaproteobacteria; order Rhizobiales; family Rhizobiaceae; genus Agrobacterium. The sequence goes on along the minus strand of NZ_LMMM01000001.1, from coordinate 260,052 downwards.
CAGCCCCTTCGGCAGGGTGCCGCAGACTTCTTCCATGCGTGGATGCATGTATTCCGTCATGTAGAGAAGCTGGTCTGGCTTAACGCCCACCTCCTTGCGCACGCGATCAAAGCGGGTGCCACGTGTTTTGAGGTCCGCGACGCGGATGATATCATCATAGGCCATGGAGATGGCGACATATTTGGCGGCTTGTACCGTAAACGCGTAGTCTTTCCCCTCGCCGTCATTTGCCTTGTCGAGCGCGTGAAGCTTGGCGACGCGGTCGAGATATTCACCGGCATAGGCCGGGTCCTGGAATTCAGTAAGTTTCTTCACACCTGCGAAAAGCAGGGGCCATGCGGCCTCGGGAAATTCGGCGCGCATTCGGTGAACGAGGCGGTCGAGCTGCGGATGGCCAGCCGTTTCCGGCATGGTGTCGAACCGCTTGTGCGGTGAGGCGCTCACCTCATCACGCGGTTTGGCCTTGGCGCGATCATAGGATGCGTTGAAGGCGCGAAGGCTTGCTTCCACACCCTTGCCGCCGCCACGGATGGTTGCTTCGAAGGCTTCCTTGGGAAACGGCAAAACGTCCGCTGCGGCCAGCGCGCCGAACATGGAAGACGAGATGACGCTGCCGTTTTTCAGCGCAAGCGTATCCATGTCGAAAGCAATGGTGCGCTTCGCGGCAAAATCCGTCGCTCCCACCACGACTGTCGGGTCACCGATGCCGTCGCCCGGCTTTTCCTTTTCGCCAACGGCAAAGGAACGGTGGGTCGAGGCGATCAGCGTCGTTCTCTCGGGTGTCACCAGACCACGCAGCACCGAGCGTCCGGCTTCCATCAGTTCGGAGGCCAGAACGACATCGACGTCACCCGGTGTCGGCATCAGCGAGAAGATGGGGGAGACGCCGTCGCGCGCGGGCAGCATCTCGATATAATAGATGGTCGCGCCCGTGCGCTGGGCAACGCCCTGGACGGATGTGGATTGCGCCATCCAGCCCTGTTCTTCGGCAAGACCAACGATCCAGTCCGCCAGCACGCCACCACCCTGCCCACCCATGGCCATGATGGCGAGCGTCAGGGGCTTGTCGGAGGCGAGCGTTGTCTTGAGGTTTACCGTCTCATTCATGGTGCTAACCTCAATCTGCAAACACGATGCGGCTGGATGCACGGCGCGCCTGAAGCCAACCGATGACGGAAGCGCGGATTTTGGCCATGAACCTGTCCCAACTGGTGGGGTTGTGGATGATATCGGCGCGGTAGAAGGACGGACAGAGGACGGCTGCCTCCGAGACCTCACCGCAATTGCCGCAGCCGACGCAGGAATTGTCGATGGCTGCGACCGGATCGTCCTTCAACGGATCATCCGTGTGCTTGACCGAAAGCGACGGACAGCCGGACAGGCGAATGCAGGCGTGATCGCCCGTGCAGACATCCTCATCCACGCCGAAGCGTTCCTTCACCATGCGTTTGCCGTCCTTCACCGCCTTGGCAAATTGCGGCTTGATGCGACGCTGCTTGTTCAGCATGCATTCCGAGGAGGCGACGATGATTTTCGGGCCTTTTTCCTTGGATGTCAGTGCTTCCTTCAACGTATCGCGCATTTTGGCGACATCATAGGTGCGGTCGATCTGGCGCACCCATGTGGCACCGATACCTTTGACGGCATTGACGATGGAATTGTTGGTCTTGCGGTTCGGGTTGGTGGCGCGCGACGAAAGAATGTCCTGCCCGCCCGTTGCGGCGGAATAGAAATTGTCGACAACGAGAATGACGCCATCCTGCTTGTTGAAGACGGCATTGCCGACAGACGTTGCAAGACCATTGTGCCAGAAACCACCATCGCCCATGACGGCAATCGAACGCTTGTCGGACTCGACGTTGAAGGCAGACGCAGAGGCTGGGCCGAGACCATAGCCCATTGTCGTGCCGCCAATATTGAAGGGCGGCAGGATGGAGAAGAGGTGACAGCCGATATCCGCCGAAACGTGATGTTCTCCGAGTTCCTTTTCGACCAGTTTCATAGCTGCAAAGATCGGCCTTTCAGGACAGCCCGTGCAGAAACCCGCGGGACGGGCGGGCACGACTTCGGCCAGTGCCTTGACCTTGGGGTCGTTCAGAACATCCGATGGATCCGGCACCGGTGGCTGGTTACCGAGAAGCTGACGGTCATAGGTTTCGATGAAGGCTTTCAGACCCTTCATCATCACCGGCGCGGTATATTCTCCACCCAGCGACAGCATGTCCTTGCCGTGCAGCTTCGTCTGGATATCGCGGCGGCGAAGCAGCGTATTCAACGTCTGCTCGATATATTCAGGCGCGCCTTCTTCGATGATGATGACGGCCTTCTTGCCGACGCAGAAATCGACGACTTCGTCATCGATGGTCGGGTAGGCAACGTTCATCACGTAGAGCGGAACGGCTGAATTGCCGTAGACATCGGCGAGACCGAGCTGCTGCAAACCGCGCATGACGCCATTATACATGCCGCCCAAAAGGATGATGCCGATGTCACCCTGTTCAGGGCCGAAGAACTCGTTGAGTTTACGCTCCTTGATGAAGTTGACGGCGGCTGGCCAGCGGCGCTCCAGCTTGTCTTTCTCATGCGCGAAATTGGCGGGTGGCAGGACGATGCGGTTGACGTCCCTGACAGGATTTTCCAGCGCCTGCCTCAACGTATATTCCGGGCGCTTGTTGTCCTTGGCGACGAACTGGCCGTGGACGTGACAGGCACGAATGCGGACCTGCAACATGACAGGCGTGTTAGAAGCTTCCGATAGTTGGAAACCATCTTCAACGGATTGCACGATGGACGGCAGGTTGGGGCGCGGATCGAGCAGCCACATCTGGGATTTCATCGCAAAGGCGTGGCTGCGCTCCTGCATGATGGAGGAGCCTTCGCCGAAGTCTTCACCGAGAATGATGAGGGCTCCACCGGTGACGCCGCCAGAGGACAGGTTCGATAGGGCGTCGGACGCGACATTCGTTCCAGCCGTGGATTTCCAGGTGACCGCACCGCGCACGGGATACATGACGGAGGCAGACAGCATGGCAGCAGCGGCGGCTTCGGAAGCCGAGGTTTCGAAATGAATGCCAAGGTCTTCCATGACGTCCTTGGCATCCGCCAACACGTCCATCAGGTGCGAGATCGGCGAACCCTGATAGCCGCCGACATAGGACACGCCGGATTGAAGCAATGCTTTGGTGATGGCTAGAATGCCTTCGCCCCGGAAGATTTCACCCTCCCCGAGCTTGAGATCCTCGACTTCACGCGCGAATGACCGTTCTGCCATGGTCTTCCCCTTATGTGTCACGCATTTATATGCATATTCATAAGTTGAAGCTTATAGCATTGTCAAATGACAACGATAGAAAGCGCGACTTTCATCTTAAAAAATTACGGATTTGCTGGTTTAAAATGCATCTGCATAAAAAACAAAGGCGCGACGCTCAAAGCCTGAGCGTGACCGCGATCAGGTTCAGCCAACCGCGTGGTAACGTCGCCGGAAATAGACCAGAGCGTTTTCGTCCGATCCTTGAACGAGTTCGATGATGCGGCAGAACAGGACCTGATGGGTGCCGCTTTCGACCATCGTTTCGATTTCGCAATCGAAGGACAGAAGCGCACCGTCCAATCGCGGCGAGCCCGTTGCGCCTGTCGACCACGTTCCTTCCAAAAACCGCTGTTCTTGCAATGTCGCGCCGCCAAAACGCCGCGACAAATCTTCATGGCCGTTGGCAAGCGTGTTGACGCAGAGCACACGGTTCGTTTCGAACATGCTGGCCACCGAGCTGGACCGGTTAAGACAGACCAGCAAAGTCGGCGGCTGATCGGTTACGCTGCAAACGGCGGATGCCGTGAACCCGGCCTTACCACCCGGGCCATCGGTCGTGACGATGTTGACGGCGGCGGCCAATCGCGACATGCCCTCGCGAAAGGCAAGCCGCAAAGCTTCGACATCATGGGGTGCAGCGTGCGCGTTCATTCGACACGCAGCCCGGCTTGCTTCAAGAGCGGCATGACGCGGTCGCAGAAGAATGGCAGCTCGTAGGTATAGTTGACGAAGGACAGGGCGATGCCGGAATAGCCCTGCTGCGAAATTGCGATCATGTCTTCGACAATTTTTTCCGGGGTTCCGACGAGCGGATAGCCACCCGCACCGCCTGCAAACCGCTTTCGGTAACGCTCATAGCTTTCCTTGTCATGGGACTGGGAGAACTCCTTCTTGCCTGCCATATGCGCATCAACCGCCTCATGGTCGGCAAGGGTGACGGCGTAACGCTCGTAATAGTCTTCTGCCTCTTTCTGGGTCTCGCGGCAAACGACATGACATACGGTATAGGCACCGACGTCCCGGCCCTGCGCATCTGCCCGCGCGCGGATATCCTCGACATGCTTTCCCGCTTCAGCGATCTCGCTAAAGGTGGTGAAAAGATATTCGCAGTTCCTTGCAGCGAAATCCCGGCCTGGCCCGCCAAAAGCGGCGTTCATGGTGACGGGGCGCGGCGATTGCAGGCTGGCGGGGCGGCTGACCACATCTTTCAGCTTGTAATACGTGCCCTCATAATCGAAAGGTGCCTCAGCGCCATAGGCGCGCTCAACAATCTCCAGCCATTCCGCAGCCTGATCATAGCCTTTTTCCACCAGCGGCACACCGAACATGCCGAATTCCTTCGGGTTCCAGCCGCAAACGATGTTGAGGCCCGCACGACCGCCACTGATATGATCGACGGTTGCCAGCGACTTTGCCGCATAAAGCGGATGGACCAGGGGAACATGGACCGTCATGAACAGCGCGATGCGTTCCGTGACGGCGGCAAGGCCTGCGGCCCAGGTGAAGGTTTCGTAAGACCATTCCCGCACCCGGTTCTTGCCGCCAAAGCCCTTCCAGCGGGCGATTGGCAGCAGAAAATCCAAACCGCCGCGATCGGCGATCTGTGCGGCATTCAGATTGTCCTGCCACCGCGCCTGCCAGCGTTCCGGCACATCTGTAATGGCGAGGCCGCCATCGGCGTTGGGCGAGAAGACACCGAGCTTCAGCTTGCTCGGACCTTTCAAGGGGTGAGGCTTGATCATGACGTTCCCTTTTTGATTGTTTTTCGGCGCGACCCGCGCCCTGTCTTGGTCTGATCCAACTGGCGGCGGCGAATGGTGAGGAAGGCCTCTTCCGCCGCAAACATGTAAAGCGTCATATATTCCGCAACAGCCACGGAATCGCGCGACACAAAGGCTGCGTGAATACGCGAAAGGCCGTCTATGTAGTGCTTGACCATGTCTGCGTCGCCAAAACTATCCAGCCGCACCGACTGGAAATAGTTGATGAACCGCGCAACGGTCTCCGCCAGATGTTCATTGCGAACCGCCTTCAGCCAGGCATTGCGAAAATCGACATTGGCATCCAGCAGAAGAGACATATCGCTTTTTGTCAGTGCGGATTTGATGCGGCTCATCGCTTCGTTGAGGTCCACCTCGATGTCGGGCGTCATATCGCGCGCGGCATTTGCTGCCGCGCGTGGCTCCAGCTGGCGGCGCAGTTCGAACAGGTTGGAAATATCCTCTAACGAAAGCTCACGCAGGGCAAAACCGCGTGTCGTTCCGACAAGATAACCCTCGGCTACCAAACGCAGCAGAGCTTCGCGTGCTGGTACGCGCGAAACGCCGTAACGAGCGGCAACCGCGGTATCGACCAGCCGGTCCGCTGGCGAAATCGCGCTACGTTGGAGCTGCAAGCGCAGATCCGCATAAATGGCATCAACGATATTTTCGCTAGGCTTCTGCATCGTAAACTCCTGCAAAAATCGTATACCGATTTCAACATATTTCAAGCATAAAAGATTTATTATGCAAAATACGGCCTTATATCGTATACAGTTTTCACACTTGCCGCTGCGATGATTGACACCTAAACTAATTTATAAGCCGTATCTCGATCACCGAAACCCCCGTCTCCCAGAGGTCCTATGAGCGACTTTCGCACAGCATGTCTTGGCCAACAGCGGTTGATCGGCACGTTTGCCGCTATCCCGCATCCCGTCGCCGTCGAAGTCGTTTCAGCCGCTGGCCCCGATTTCATCTGCATTGATGCGGAGCATTCGCAGATCGGGCGGGAATTGATCGAAAACCTGATCCGCGCTGCCGATGTTCACCGTGTTCCAGCCATGGTGCGCGTGCCGGGGCATGCGCCGGAATCGATTGCGGGTGTGCTGGATGCCGGTGCCGCTGGCGTTCTGGTACCACGCGTCTCCACCGCCGCCCACGCCCGCGCCGCCGTTGCCGCCACCCGCTATCCGCCTGTCGGCGAGCGTGGCGTCGGGCCCGGTCGCGCGGCTGGCTATGGCTATCGAATTCCCGACTATCTCAAGAGCGCCAATGAAAGCCTCGTCTTGGCCATACAGATCGAGACTGCCGAAGGCCTCGCCAATGTCGAGGAAATCGTTGCCGTCGAAGGTGTCGACGTCATCTTCATCGGCCCCGGCGATCTCTCGGTTTCCATCAACGCGCTGGGCCCCGACGGAGCCCCGCGGCTTGAGACGGCCATCCTTGAGATCACGCAGGCAGCGACCAGAGCAGGAAAAACGGTCGGCATTTTCCGTCCCTCGGCAGATGACGTGACCAAGTGGTCGCAGGCTGGCATCAGTTTCTACATCCTGGCCAGCGATACGATGTTTCTGGGCGCTAGCCTTGCTGTTGGCATCACTGCCGCACGAGACGCTTAAGCGCTCTGTGGTGCGACGATCTTCGTTGCCATCGGAAAATGCGCATTGCCGCCTTCGAAGGGCGGGAAGCTCTTGAAGTCTTCCCGCATGGCGATGCGCGCCGGGGACTGGAGTGCTGCGGTAAGCGCCGCCCCACTATCGAACATCACACGGTTACGCTGCATGTGATTGGCTCTTTCCCAAGGCAGGAAGCCGGTCCAGTCCAGGCGGGACAGGATTTCAATCCCTCGAATGCCGGGAAACTGGCGCATGACCTGCGGGTGGTGCGCGATGTAGTAATGCATCCACACATTCAGGTCTTGCGCCGGGCCGGGATAGTGCACGACGTAGGAACAGGGATTACCGTTGCGCGCAATGTCGAGTGTGGCGTCATCGACCGGAAAGTGCCGGACATACATGGCCTGCTGCGTCGCCTTGGCACCCTGGATGCTCGACAGGACACCCGGGGCGGCCAATGCGTGCAAGTGTCCTGACGGCGCCATTGCGTCTTCCAGCGCGGACAATTCGTCGAAATGAAGCTGCAAGCCGAAAACGGGCGCTTCTTCCTGTGGATTGAACAGGTCTTGCGCCGTTTCAGGCGTGTAGAGGTTCGCAGAAGTGAGCCCCGGTGTCAGCGCAATGATGTCCTCCACCGTTTCGATATCTGTCTCGCTGACCACGAGTTGGCTGTCGTCCATATTCTCGAAAAAAACGAGGTAGGCGAAACGCATCGCAGGCTCCAATGTCCAGGAAAAATGCTGTAGATTGCGGACCGCACGTCGCCGGCAATCGAGGGTTATGAGATGGCTCAGAACCAAAACATGTCATAAGCACCTGGCAATGCGCAAGCTATTTTAAGCTTAAATCTTTTCGCTTGAATCCCGATGGATTTTGTCTCACCATTCGTGGTGATCCTGCCGGGTGTGCGGTTGGGAAAAGTCGTCACGTCCACTCATAGCGATCAGCGAAGACCACAAAAACGAATATTCGATCCGGCCCCGGAAACGCTGCTGGTTACGAAAACAGAGGGAACTGCTTCATGACCGTATCCGTTTTCCGCCGCGCCTTTCTGGGTATTGCGGCAACTGCCGCCTTCTCTGTGGCAAGCGCAGGCCTCGCATCTGCCGCCGCACTCGTGGCTGGCGCCTATCCCAGCAATCCGCCTTTTGAATACAAGAATGCCAGCGGAACTTTTGAAGGTTTCGAGGTCGATATCGCCGCCGAAGTTGCAAAGCGGCTCGACATGACGCTTGAGATTTCCGATTTCGGGTTCCAGGCATTGTTTGCCGCAACCGCCTCGCGACGCATCGATGTCGCCATCTCATCCATCACCATCACCAAGGAACGTTTGGGCAGCCAGTCCTTCACGCAGCCCTATTACGATGCCGACATGGGCATCGCAACCCGCAAGGAGAGCAAGATCGCCAGCCCGGAAGACTTGAAGGGGGCTGTCGTCGGCGTCCTGGCGGGTTCCACGGGCGATAAGTGGGCGAAGGAAAACAAGGAAAAATACGGCATCAGCGATATCAAGAGCTACAATGCTCAACAGGATATGCTGATGGATATGTCCGCTGGACGCACTGACGCCGCCGTCAGCGACATTCCCGGCATGGAATACGCCTTCCTCAAGATGAAGGATCTGGCCGTAAAAGTCCGCATCAAGACTGGCGAGCAATATGGGCTGATGATGGCCAAGAACCATCCGCTTCTGGGCAAGGCCAATGATGCGATTACCGCAATGAAGAAGGACGGCACGCTGGCCGCCATTCACAAGAAGTGGTTCGGCAGCGAGCCTGCTGCCGGTTCGGCCTCTGCCGTCGAGATGCCTATCCCGCAGCCGTGAGACGGGCCGCTTTCTGCCGCAATCGCTGATGCCGGTCGCTCGTCGCTCGGCATCATCCTTACGTCAAACATAGCATGGAAGCAGCCTGACGTCGTTTGGGCACCCATGCCCATGTCTGGACCTCGCGCCCATGCGTCCGGTCGGCATGCCCCAAAGGCTCACGGATATGACCATCCTCGATACTTTCTTCAACGCCGAAATCCTCGGCAGCGCATTTCCGGCGCTGCTGCGTGGTCTGCTGAACACGTTTCTGCTGGGCCTCGCAGGCATCGGCCTTGGTATACCGACAGGGCTGATCATCGGTCTTCTGCGGCTCTATGGGCCAAAGCCCGTGCGATATATGGCAGTATTTTACATCGACATCTTCCGCGCAGCGCCGATGCTGGTCGTGCTGATGCTGATCTACTTTGCGCTGCCTTTCGTCGGCATTCGCCTGTCATCCTGGACCTGCGCGATCCTGGCCTTCGCCCTGGTGATGGCGGCCTATATGGCAGAGGTTTTTCGATCCGGTATCGAAGGCATTCCATCCGGGCAGTTCGAAGCGGCAGCGGCCCTTGGCCTGCCGTTTCTGATCACACTTCGCAAGGTGATCTTGCCGCAGGCCGTGCGTGTCGTTATTCCGCCAGCCACGAACAATTGCGTGTCCATGTTCAAGGATACGTCGCTGGCATCGACTGTGGCACTAGCGGAACTGATGAAGGAAGGGCTGGATGCGCAGGCGCTTTACGCCAATCCGACGCCGCTGATCGGCGCGGCACTGATCTACATCGCGTTCCTGTGGCCGATGGTGCGTCTGGTCGGCATGCTGGAAAAGAAATTCAGCCGGGAAAAGGCGCGATAGCGCTTCCTTTCAGAACGTCGGGTTCTCCAGAAGCGCGCAATGACGGCTGAGCTCGGCCGCGGCCTGTGTCGTGGCAAAAATATATTCAGCTTCACGCTTATCGATATCCTGCAGGGCAACGACGAGGCAGATGGAGGCGATGCAACGCCCCTGACGTTCACGGACAGGGGCCGTCACGCAGGCCACATAGGGATCCACCAGCGCACGGGTGACCCAATAGCCCTGTTCACGCGCCTGCTCGACTTCCCGATGAAGCTGGGCTGGTGACGAGACGGCGCCGGTGAGCGAGGTGAAATCCTCAACCGGGATGGAGCGCTCCAGATCTTCGGCACTGTAGCCATCCAGCAGGAAACGCGCGGCAGCGGTGGATGGCAGCGGAAAACGCGATCCTTCGACAGCGGTACGATAACCATGGCCGCGCCCAGAAATCGATATCATAATCAACTGCTTCCAGTCATGGAGAAGATCGAGTTCGCAGACTTCGCGCGTGGTTTGCGCGAGGTTTCTGATGACCTCCTTCGCCTGACGGGCGAGCGGCGCGCTGCGATCATAAACCTGGCCTAAAAGCCCGCACAGCCTGCCGGGCACGATCAGACCCTCTGGCTCCGTTTGATCGAGAAATCCACGCGCCATCAAGGTATCGATGATGCTGTAGACCGTCGAGCGGGGTGCGCCGAGCATTGCCGCTATGGCATTGCGTGTGGCTGGTTGCTGTTGTGCTGCCACCAGTTCCAGCACGTCCAACAAGCGATCCGTTCCCCGCGCCCTCACATGCATTTGCAAATATCTCCCGTTGACATCGCAGAAATTATAACCCTAAACTATCTTATAGGGATCATATGTCCACTACAAGAGACATAAAAGAATTCCATCTTTCAATAAGGGAACAGACAATGCCAGCATCAGCAAAACTGCCTTATTCACCCTTTCGACGATTTGCCGCCGCTCTCATGGTGTCGGCCCTCATCCCCGCAGCCAATGCGTGGGCCGCCGATCTCAATCTGGCCTACAGCTCGTCCGCAACATCCATGGACCCGCAATTCCACAATGCGAGCCAGAACATTGCCGTCTCGCGCAACATGTTCGAGACCCTGACCCAGATGGACCCCGACAGCCGGATCATCCCCAATCTGGCCGAATCCTGGACGAAGATCGACGACCTGACCTGGGAATTCAAACTGCGCCCTGCCAAGTTTCAGGATGGCAGCGATTTCACAGCCGAAGACGTCGCATGGTCTCTCCAGCGCCCCAATACGATTGAAAACAGCCCGTCCAGCTTTGCGATCTACACCCGCGCCATCACCAAGACCGAGGTTGTCGATCCACACACGATCCGCCTGATCACCAAGACGCCTTACCCGTTGCTGCCTGCCGATCTCACCTCTGTCTTCATCGTCAGCAAGAAGGCGAGCGAAGGCATCTCCAGCGAGAAATTCGCAACGCCTGAGCATATGATCGGCACCGGACCGTATAAGTTCGTGAAATATACGCCCGATGATCGCGTCGTCATGACCCGCTTCGATGGCTACTGGGGCGGCAAACCGGCGTGGGACAACGTCACCATCCGCTTCATGCCCAATGACGGTAGCCGGATGACGGCTCTGCTGTCCGGCGATGTCAACGCCATCGAAAACGTGCCCACACCTGATATCGAAAAGGTCAAGGCCAATCCCGATCTGGTCTACAGCGCCAAGAAAACCCACCGCCTGATCTTCCTTTTCCTCGATAGCGGTCGTGACAGCTCGCCGGGCGTAAAGGCTGCGGATGGTTCCGCCATTGCCAAGAACCCGCTGACGGATGTGCGCGTGCGCAAAGCCATCAACATGGCCATCGACCGCAAGGCGATCAGCGACCGTCTGATGATGGGCCTCGCCTATCCGACGAACAATCTGTCGACTGACCAGATGCTGGGCTTCGATCCGGCTCTGGAAAACGTGCCCTTCGATCAGGCTGCCGCGAAGAAGCTTCTGGCCGATGCCGGATATCCAGACGGTTTCCGTCTGACACTCGGCACACCGAACAACCGTCTTCTCAACGACGAGCGCGTGGCGCAGGCCATTGCGCAGATGCTGACGCGTATCGGTATCCGCACCGATGTCGATGCCGTCCCCTTCTCTGCCATCAACACCAAGGGCAATAGGGGTGACTTCTCCGCCGTCATGATGGGCTGGGGCGTTCAGACGGCCGAGGCATCCTCGGGCATCCGTATGATGGTGGCCTGTCCCGACAAGGCGCGCGGCTGGGGCGTGGTGAACTGGAGCCATTATTGCAATCCGGCGCTCACCGAACAGCTCGTTGCTCTGACGTCCGAGATGGACGATGCCAAGCGCAACGATATGCTCAAGGCTGCCGTCCACACCGTCAATGACGACATGCCGATCGTGCCGCTCTATTTCCAGGGCATGACCTGGGCGGCCAAGAAGGGCATCAAGATCATCCCGCGCATGGATGAACGCACGTCTGCGCTCACCTTCGAGCCTGCACAATAGACTGTATCACGGCGGATCGGCCAAAAGCCGGTTCGCCCCCCAAATATAATCTCGCGGTGCGCGCTTGCGCCCTGCGTCAGCTATTTCGGTGGTCGAACAGATGGTAGCCTATCTCATACGCAGGCTGGGGCAATCCTGCCTGGTGCTTTTCACCATGGCGGTTCTCGTCTTCCTCGCGGTTTTCGCTCTCGGCAGTCCGGTGGACATGCTTGCCAGCCCGGACGCAGATCAGGCCGAACGCGCAGCCCTTGCCGCCCGCTTCGGTCTCGACCAGCCCTTGCCGGTACAATTCGTCAGCTTCATCAGCAACGCGCTGCATGGAGATCTGGGTTCCTCCTTCGTCTATGGAAAGTCGGCGCTTTCGGTGATCGGGGAACGCTTGCCAGCCACGCTGGAACTCGCAGTTCTGGCACTCACCTTCTCGGTCCTCATCGGCGTGCCACTCGGCGTCATCGCAGGTTTGCGGCCAAAGTCGATTGCGGCGCGCGCCATCATGTCCACATCGATCTTCGGCTTCTCCCTGCCGAATTTCTGGATCGGACTGATGATGATCCTGTTCTTTTCGGTCTATCTCGGCTGGCTTCCGGCGGGCGGGCGCGGTCCGACGACGACCGTGCTGGGAATGCAGCTTTCGATTTTCACCTGGGAAGGTCTGCGCCACCTCATCCTGCCGTCGCTCACCCTTGCGCTCTACAAGGCGTCGCTGGTCGTGAGACTATGCGAGGCAGGCACCCGTGAAGTGATGACGCAGGAATATATCCGCTTTGCCCGCGCCAAGGGCCTCAGCCGCTTCCGCATCATAAGGCTGCATCTGTTGAAGAACATGATGATCCCTGTTGTCACGATCCTTGGCATGGAATTCGGCGCGATGATCGCCTTTACCGTTGTCATCGAGACGGTTTTTGCCTTCCCCGGCATGGGCAAGCTGCTGATCGAATCGATCAATCGCTTGGATAGACCTGTCGTCGTCGCCTACCTCATGGTCACCACGGTGATCTTCGTCGTCATCAATCTTATCGTCGACCTGCTGTATGTCGCGCTCGATCCGCGCGTCCGGCTCGGCGGGACAAGCGAGTAAGCCATGAGCAACATCGACGCCACCACGCCTCCTCTCCCGGCAGCTACATCCAAGGGCGAAAAGCTTCTGCTGCGCCAATTGCGCGATCTCGTTTCCAGCACGGAAGCCGTCATCGGACTGACCATTCTCCTCATTCTGGCCTTCGTCGCGATCTTCGCGCCACTGATCGCGCCACAGAACCCTTACGATCTCATGCAGCTCGATATCATGGATAACATGCTGCCACCGGGCTCCACGCTCGGAAATGGTTTGACCGCGTGGCTCGGCACCGATGATCAGGGTCGCGATATGCTCTCGGCCATCATGTATGGCATGCGGGTTTCGCTCGGCGTCGGCATCGCTTCGGTGGTCATCGCCAGCGTTATTGGAGCTCTGGTCGGCGTGCTCTCGGCCTATATTGGCGGGCGCTTCGATGCGCTGGTCATGCGGATCGTCGATTTGCAGCTGTCCTTTCCTTCGATCCTGATTGCACTCGTCCTTTTGACGGTCTTCGGGCGCGGTCTCGACAAGGTCATCCTGTCCCTCGTTTTCGTTCAATGGGCCTATTATGCCCGAACGGTGCGTGGTTCGGCGCTGGTCGAAAAGAACAAGGACTACATCGCCGCCGCCCGCTGTCTTGAGATGTCGCAGTGGCGCATTCTCGTGCGGCACATGCTACCGAACTGTATTCCGCCGCTCATCGTCGTCTCGACCGTGCAGGTCGCCCATGCCATCACGCTGGAATCGACACTCTCCTTCCTCGGCGTCGGCGTTCCCGTAACGCAGCCGTCCCTCGGCATGCTGATCGCCTCGGGTTACGACTTCCTGCTGTCGGGCAATTACTGGGTCTCGACCTATCCCGGCATCGCCCTGGTTCTCATCGTCGTCGCCATCAATCTGGTGGGTGACCGCCTGCGGGCCGTGCTCAATCCGAGGTTCATCCAATGATGCAGGTACAAACGAAAATGATCACACCTGCGCTTGCCGTCGAGAACCTCAGCGTGACCTTCCACACCCGCAAGGGTCTCGTCACGGCGGTCAACGATGTCAGTTTCCACGTCAATCCCGGCGAAGTGCTGGGCGTGGTCGGAGAATCCGGTTCCGGCAAATCCGTCACGGGTCTGGCGACCATGGGGCTGATCGATGAGCCCGGCAAGATTTCTGCCGGACGGGTGGTTCTGGAAGGCCAGAGCATTGCCGATATTGGTGATGGCGCCATGCGCGGCCTGCGCGGCAACCGCATTGCGATGATCTTTCAGGACCCCATTTCGACGCTGAACCCGGTGCTGCGCATCGATACGCAGATCATCGAAGCGATCAACGCGCATGAGAAGGTCTCGAGAGCGGCGGCCCGTGCGCGTGCAATCGACGCCTTGAAAGCGGTCGGCATTCCTTCGCCGGAATCACGACTGGAGGCCTATCCGCACCAGTTTTCCGGCGGCATGCGCCAGCGTGTGGCGATTGCCATTGCGCTTCTGCATCGCCCGGCCGTGCTGATTGCAGACGAGCCAACCACTGCACTTGATGTGACCATTCAGGCCCAGATCCTGGGTGAGGTACAGCGACTGGCGGCTGAAAACGGCACGGCGCTGGTGTGGATCACCCATGACCTCTCGGTCGTTGCCGGTCTCGCCGATCGTATCGCCGTCATGTATGCCGGTCGCATCGTCGAGACCGGAACGGTGGCCGAGGTGCTGACCGCGCCGCGCCACCATTACACCGCAGGCCTCATTGCATCCGTGCCAAGTCGCAACAAACGCGGCCAGCCGCTGGCGCAAATTCCGGGCTCTACCCCCAGCCTTGGCAACATGCCCTTGGGCTGCGCTTTCCATCCGCGCTGTCCGGCCCGCACCGACATCTGTACGACGACGCTCCCTCCCGTCGTTACCGATCCCTCCGGCCGCTTCGCGCGCTGCCACCATCCGCGACAGGAGGCTTGAACATGCAGCCCATCCTTAAACTCGACGCCGTTTCGCGCCAGTTTCGCGGCACACCGGATTTTGCCCAGCGCATCGTCGACTTCGTCACCCGAAAGAACTCAGAACAGGTCGTTCGCGCGGTCGATGGCATCGATCTCGATGTCCGCCCCGGCGAAATCGTCGGCCTTGTGGGCGAATCCGGCTGCGGCAAGTCCACACTGGCGCGCATCATCTCCGGCATTCTGGCGCCGTCACAGGGCAAGATCCTGCTCGAAGGCCGTGACTTTGCGGCCATGTCGGAGGCGGAGCGCCGCAAGGCCAGCCTTTCCGTGCAGATGGTGTTTCAGGACGCGACCGCCTCGCTCAATCCGCGCAAGCGGGTGATGGAAACCATCGGCGAAGCCGCAGTCTTTCACGGCATCATCCGCGCAAACGAAATGACGGCTTACGTCAGCGACATCATGAAGCGCGTGGGTCTGGACCCTGCCAGCCGCGATCTTTATCCGCACCAGTTTTCCGGTGGTCAGCGTGCACGTATCGGCATTGCAAGGGCATTGGCCGTCAAGCCGCGCATTCTCGTCTGCGACGAGTCGACTGCCGCACTGGACGTTTCCATTCAGGCGCAAATCCTCAATCTCTTTGTGGAGCTGAAACGGGATCTGGATCTCACCTATATCTTCGTCAGCCACGATCTCGGGATGATACAGAATTTCTGCGACCGTATCGCCGTGATGTATCTGGGACGCATCGTTGAACTGGCGGAAACCGAAACGCTGTTCGCCAACCCGCACCATCCCTATACACGGGCGCTTCTGAAGGAAATTCCGACTTTGGAGCCGAAGAAGCGGGTCTTCACCGCCATCAAAGGTGAGATGCCGTCTCCGCTCAATCCGCCATCGGGATGCCACTTCCATCCCCGCTGCGTGATTGCCCGACCCATGTGTTCGAACGACAGCCCGGCGTTGCGCGAGACCGATCCCAATCGGTTTGCGGCCTGCCATTTCGCTGAGGATTTCAAGGCGAAGGAGTTGTCGGATGCTGTGTGATGGGGAACGGCTTGGGCCATCAGTGAATGGCAGTGCGTGGGATACCCCCCTCTGCCCTGCCGGGCATCTCCCCCACAGGTGGGGGGATCGACTCGTTGAAACCTCTCGCCCATCTCAAGCGATGCGCATAGAGCGATTGGTAAGCGTCCAGCCGATCTCCCCCCTTGAGGGGGAGATACCCGGCAGGGCAGAGGGGGGTAAGCGGCAGATCGAAACGATCATAATCGACCGCGTAGTCTTCAAAGGGAGAGAAACCGATGTCCATCTCCACTGACGTCACCCGCCACCTCGCCGATCTCATCGCCTTCCCAACCGTCAGCGCCGTCTCCAATCTCACCCTGCTGGATCACCTCGAAACGGTCGTTGCACCCTTTGGCGCAAGGCTACGCCGCTTCCCCAATGCGGAAGGCGACAAGGCCAATTTGCTCGTCTCGATTGGCCCGGATGCACCCGGCGGAATCATTTTCAGCGGCCATACCGACGTTGTTCCGGTAGCCGGACAAGCCTGGAGCGCAGACCCTTGGGTGCTGCGCCAAACCGGTTCGCGCGTCGTCGGACGCGGCGCGACAGATATGAAAGGCTTTCTCGCGTGCTGCCTCACAGCCTTGCCTACGATTGCCGCGCGCTCCTTGAAACGCCCTGTTCATCTCGCTTTTTCCTATGATGAGGAAGTGGGCTGCACCGGCGTTGGCTCCATGGCCGAGTGGGTCGGCAAAAGCGGGCTTGCGCCGCAGATGGCCATCATCGGTGAAGCCACAGCCATGGATCTCGTCTCCGCCCACAAGGGTGGCCTCATCGGCTGGGCGCGGGTGCGTGGCAAACCCGGGCACTCCTCGCAGCCGGACCTTTACGTCAATGCCGTCATGGCTGCTGCCGAGCTGATCGCGGAGATCAACACAATCCGCGCCGACATGCGCAGCGGCCCGCAATTCGAGGGCCTCGATCCACCCTATTCCACCATTCAGGTCAACCAGATCACAGGCGGGCTGCACGGCAATATCGTGGCCGAAGCCTGCGACTTCTTCTGGGAGATGCGGATCATTCCGGGTGAGGATGACTACGCGGTTCTCGACCGTATCAAGCGCTATGCTGCTGATATCATCGAGCCCGCCATGAAAGCCGTGGACCCGGATTGCGGCATCAGCATCGAGGTTCAGGCACGCATTCCCGGCCTCAAACCCGAAGCCGACGCGCTGACCCGACAGGTTCTCGATCTCCTCGGCAAGCCATCGCCACGCTTCGTCTCCTATGGCACGGAAGCAGGCATATTCCAGCTTGCAGCCACGCCGTCCTTCGTCGTCGGTCCGGGCGATATCGCCGATGCGCACCAGCCGGATGAAGGCATCGAAATCTCAGAACTGGAACGCTGCGTCGCCTTTCTCGACCGTCTCGGAGAAAGCTGCTGCCATGCGTAATTTCACAACAAGGACCAGAGCATGAACCAGACCCTGTCATCGCGCGAAAATGCCATTGCTAGGGCGCTCGATCATCTCACCGATGGCTCCTTCGAGACCACCATGCGTCGCCGCGTTGCCATCCAGTCCGCAAGTCGCCTCAAAGACCGCAAGGCCGATCTTGAGCGCTATCTGAACGAAGAAATGCAGCCGCATTTCGAGCGCATGGGGTTTACCACGACCCTGCTGCATGACGAGGCGGCACCCGGCCCGTTCCTGCTGGCGCAGCGGATCGAAGATTCTGCTTTCCTCACGATCCTGCAATATGGCCATGGCGACGTGGTGGCCGGTCTCGACGGCCAATGGGCGGAAGGGCTTTCACCCTTCGAGATGACGGAGCGCGATGGCAACTGGTATGGGCGCGGCACCGCCGACAACAAAGGCCAGCATTCGATCAATATGGCGGCTATCGAGGCCGTTCTGGCCACTCGTGGCTCCCTCGGCTTCAACCTCAAATACCTCATCGAAATGGGCGAGGAATCAGGTTCTCCCGGCCTTGATACCGTTTGCGAACGTAATCGCGACCTGCTGGAAGCGGATGTGCTGATCGCTTCGGACGGCCCGAGACTGGCACTGACACAACCGACGATCTTTCTCGGTGCCCGTGGTGGCCTGTCCTTCCATATGGAAGTAAACGCCCGCGAAGACTTCCAGCATTCCGGCAACTGGGGCGGGCTGCTGGCCAATCCGGGCATCGAGCTTTGCCACGCTATCACCGAACTGGTCAGCCGCACCGGCCAGATCAAGGTGCCGGAAATGACGCCGGGTCACATCCCAGACAATGTGCGCGCAGCCCTCACGCGCTGCCATATCGAACCGACGGCTGGCGATCCTTCCATCGAGGAATGGTGGGGCGAGCCGGGCCTCACATCCGAGGAAAAGGTCTTCGCCTGGTCGTCTTTCGAGGTGATGGAAATGGAATGCGGCAATCTCGCAACGCCGCTTTACGCCATCCCGCCAAAGGCGCGTGCCCGCATGCAGCTGCGCTTTCCGGTCAATGTCGATTATGCAGCCGTGGTCCCGGCTGTCCGGCGGGTGCTGAAGGAAGCTGGCTATGACCGCGTGGTCGTCACCGATCCCTTCGACGCGATTTTTCCGGCAAGCCGGTTGGACCCGGACCACCCTTGGGTGCGCCGCGTGGCGGCCTCCATCGAAAAGACGACGGGCTCGCCGCCCGCCATCCTGCCCAATCTTGGCGGCTCTCTGCCCAACAACATCTTTTCGGACCAGCTCGGCCTGCCGACGGTCTGGATTCCGCATTCCTATCCCGGCTGCCTGCAACACGCCGCCAATGAACATCTGCCCGTCAGCATCGTGCGGGAGGGCCTCGCGATCATGGCAGGGCTTTATCACGATCTGGGACAACCAAACCCATAACCACATTCCCCGATGAAACGGGGACACGTCACGAAAGGGAGAACCACATGTCTTTCATGGACAGCCAGATTGCGGCGAAGAACCGCGCATTGACCGCTTTCAGCGGTATCAGAGACCAGATCAAGGATCTGCACACCGAAAATATCGCGGCCCTTGCCGTGCGTGCGGCCAAGCTCGAAGACGTCATCGCGCTCTGGTATGGCGAGGGTGACATGGTCACGCCGTCCTTCATCCGCGAAGCCGCGAAAAAGGCGCTGGATGACGGCGAAACCTTCTATGTGCCGGATATGCGCGGCACCAACAGGCTGAAGGCCGCACTCAGCGAATATCAGTCGAAACTGCATGGACGTCCCATCGATCTGGCCTGCACCACGGTCGCGCCTGGTGGCATGCAGGCGCTTTACATCGCGCTGGCCCTGATTGCCGAGGTCGGCACGAATGTGGTCTATGTCGCGCCGCAATGGCCCAATATTCACAACGCCATCCATCTGCTGGGTGCCGAGCCCCGCCCTGTCTCGCTGAACTATGACAATGGCTGGCATCTGGATCTGGATAAGCTCTTCGCCTCCTGCGATGCGCGCACCCGCGCCATCTTCCTCTCCACGCCCGCCAACCCAACCGGCTGGACGGCAACAGCAGAAGAAATGGCAGCGCTCTTGGAATTCAGCCGCCGCACCGGCATCTGGATCATCTCGGACGAAGTCTATGGACGGCTTTATTTCAAGGGCAATGTCGCGCCCTCCATGCTACCCATCTGCGATGAAGAAGATCGCGTCATCACCATCAACAGCTTTTCCAAGGCCTGGGCGATGACGGGCTGGCGCGTCGGCTGGCTGACGCATCCGAAAAGCGTTGCCGATCAGGTTGCGGCCATGACGCAATATATCAACAGCGGCACATCGCCGATCATTCAGGCAGGCGCGGTTGCTGCCATCGAACAGGGTGAGCCATTGGTGGCCGATATTCGCGACCGTGTGAAGACGGGTCTCGATATCGTCTATGACGGCCTGTCGCAGATCAACTCCATCATTCTGCCTGAAAAGCCACAGGGCGGCATGTATGCCTTCTTCAGCCTCGATGGCGTGCCGGATGCCCGCGAAGCCTGCACGATGATCCTCGAAAAAGCACGCGTCGGGCTCGCTCCCGGCCATCTCTTCGGCGACGCCTCGAACGGTTTCATCCGTCTCTGCGTGTTCCGGGACCAGGCACGGCTCAAGAAAGCCGTGGACCGCATGGTAAACGCTTTGCGCTGAAAATCTTGGCGGCCCGCCCACCTCAAGCGTGGTTGGGCCGCTTGGTATTTCAAGCCTAAACTATTTCGCGAAATTGAGCGTCTTTCGATTGACAACGCCGATTTGCAAATTTACTTTAACCTTCAAATAAATTGCTTCCTCGACATTCAAGTCGAAAACCGCGGAGGGTTACATGCGTATCGTCTGTATCGGTGGAGGTCCTGCGGGGCTGTATTTTGCACTGTTGATGAAGAAGCTGCACCCCGAGCATCAGGTGACTGTGGTCGAGCGCAACCGTCCCTATGA
Organism: Rhizobium sp. Leaf262; assembly: GCF_001422245.1. Taxonomy (GTDB): domain Bacteria; phylum Pseudomonadota; class Alphaproteobacteria; order Rhizobiales; family Rhizobiaceae; genus Agrobacterium. The sequence continues at coordinate 239,814 of NZ_LMMM01000001.1, read as the reverse complement.
CACCTTCGGCTGGGGCGTCGTGTTTTCCGATCAGACCATGGCGTCGATGCAGGTCTGGGACAAGGAGAGTGCCGACGAGATCCAGCAGGCGTTCAACCACTGGGACGACATCGAGGTGCTGTTCAAGGGCACGCGCCAGCGCACCACCGGCCATGGCTTTGTCGGCATTGGGCGCAAGAAGCTGCTCAACATCTTGCAGGCGCGCTGCGAAGCGCTGGGCGTGGAGCTGGTGTTCGAAACAGAGGTCGAGAGCGATCTGCAATATCCAGACGCCGATCTTCTGATCGTGTCGGACGGTTTGAACTCGAAGATTCGCAACAAATATACCGAGATTTTCGAGCCTGATCTGGTGGTGCGGCCCAACCGTTATATCTGGCTTGGCACCAACAAGCTGTTCGACGCCTTCACCTTCGACTTCCGCAAGACCGACCATGGCTGGTTCCAGGCGCATATCTACAAGTTCGATGAGAACACCTCGACCTTCATCATCGAGACGACGGAGGAGGCCTATCAGGCGCATGGGCTGGGCCAGATGGACCAGCAGCAATCGATCGACTTCTGTCAGGATCTGTTTGCCGAGACGCTCGAGGGTTCGGAACTGATGACCAATGCGCGCCACATGCGGGGCAGCGCCTGGCTCAACTTTACCCGGCTGATCTGCGGCAAGTGGAGCCATTTTAACGGCAATTCGCATGTCGTGCTGATGGGCGATGCCGCTCACACCGCCCATTTTGCCATCGGCTCCGGCACCAAGCTGGCGATTGACGATGCCATCGAGCTCGCCAACCAGTTCAACAAGGCTGGCCACGGCAAGGACACCATTCCAGACGTTCTCAAAACCTATGAGGACATCCGCCGGGTCGATGTGGCCCGCATTCAGAATGCAGCACGCAACGCCATGGAATGGTTCGAAGTGGTGGGGCAGCGTTATGCCGATACGCTGCCGCCCGAACAGTTCATGTATTCGATGCTGACCCGCTCGCAGCGCATCAGCCACGAGAACCTGCGTCTGCGCGACAAGGAATGGCTGGAGGGCTATGAGCACTGGTTTGCCCAGCAATCCGGCCTGCAGGTCAAGGACAATGAGCGCTGCCTACCACCGATGTTTACGCCCTACACGCTGCGCGGCACCACGCTTGCCAACCGCATCGTCGTGTCGCCGATGGCGATGTATTCGGCGACCGATGGTTTGCTCGATGATTTCCACATGGTGCATCTGGGCGCGCGCGCCATGGGTGGCGCGGGTCTGGTCTTTGCCGAGATGACCTGCGTATCGCCAGACGCCCGCATCACCCCCGGCTGCCTCGGGCTTTGGAACGACGAGCAGATTGCGGGCTGGAAACGGTTCGTGGATTTTGCCCATGCCAACAGTGCCGCCAAGGTCGGCATTCAGCTGGGCCATGCCGGACGCAAGGGCGCGACGAAACTGGCTTGGGAGGGCATCGACCAGCCGCTGGAAACAGGTGCGTGGCCTCTGTTCTCGGCATCCGCCCTTCCCTATCTGAAACACAGCGTTGTGCCCAAGGCGATGGACCGGGCCGATATGGACCGCGTCAAGGCCGACTTCGTTGCCGCCACCAGGCGTGCGGCTGAGACCGGGGCCGACTGGCTGGAACTGCACTGCGCCCATGGCTATCTGCTGTCGAGCTTCCTGTCGCCACTCACCAATCGTCGTGACGACGAATACGGTGGCAGCCATGAGAACATGGCGCGCTATCCGCTGGAAGTCTTTGCAGCGGTGCGTGCTGCCTGGCCTGAAAACAAGCCGATATCAGTTCGCCTGTCCTGCCATGACTGGGCAGAGGGCGGCAATACGCCCGATGATGCGGCGATCTATGCCCAGATGTTCAAGGATGCGGGAGCCGATCTGATCGACTGCTCCTCGGGTCAGGTGTCGAAGGAAGAAAAGCCCGTCTATGGCCGCCTGTTCCAGACGCCCTTCTCCGACAAGATCCGCAACGAAATCGGCATTCCGACCATAGCCGTTGGCGCGATCTCGGAAGCAGATCATGCCAATTCGATCATCTCGGCCGGTCGTGCGGATCTGTGCGCCGTTGCCCGTCCGCATCTTGCCGATCCGTCCTGGGCTCTGCATGAAGCCGCAAAAATTGGCCTGAAATCCATAACTTGGCCGAAGCAATATATGTCGGCGAAAGGCCAGTACGAAGCCAATCTCGAGCGCGCAGCGGCGGCAAAGTGAGGCTGACATGGTAACGCAGACCCTTGAAGGCCACCACGCGCTGGTGACTGGAGCCGGAAGCGGCATCGGTGCGGCCATTGCCATGACGCTGGCGAAAGCCGGAGCCAAGGTGACGCTCGCCGGTCGCCGCCGCCAGCCGCTGGAGGATGTGGCCGCCGCAATCGGCAGCAACTGCCTCGTTCTCGATGGCTTCGATGTCACCCAGCCGGACGCCATTGCCAAAGGTTTGGAGACAGCACGGAAAACGTTCGGGGCTATCTCAATTCTGGTGAATAATGCCGGGGAGGCACCAAGTGCGTCCTTCGAGAAGACCACGCTCGACATGTGGAGCCATGTGCTGTCGGTCGATCTGACCGGCGTCTTCAACGTCACGCAGGCGACCCTTGCCGATCTGAAAGCCCATGGTGCCGGCGCCCGTATCGTCAACATAGCGTCCACGGCGGGTTTGACCGGCTATGCCTATGTCTCTGCCTATTGCGCCGCCAAGCATGGCGTCATCGGCATGACGCGGGCCTTGGCGCTGGAGCTGGCCAAAAAGGGCGTGACGGTCAATGCCGTCTGCCCCGGCTTTACCGATACGCCGATCATCCAGCGTGCGCTGGAGACGATAATGGAAAGGACCGGTCGCAGCCGTGATGAGGCGCTTGCCGAGTTCACCAAATCCAACCCTCAAGCCCGCCTGATCCAGCCGCAGGAGGTGGCCGATACCGTCTTGTGGCTGGCCTCATCAGGCGCAGGCTCGATCACGGGCCAAGCCATCGCCATTGCCGGTGGCGAAATCATGGTTGGCTGAGCGAGTTAAAAAGCGAGAAGACACATGCCCTATACCCATTCCAAGCCGATGCGTTTTGGCGATTGCGACCTGACCGGGATCGCCTACCATCCGGCCTATCTGTCGATGCTGGTCGACGTGAACGAGGCGATGTTCGCCTCCTTTGGCGTCACCTGGAAAGAGATCATGTTCGAGCGCAAGCTGGGCTTGCCGACCGTGACCATGAACCTCGAGTTCAAGAAGCCAGCCGTCTACGGCGATGTCCTGGATTTCGCCGTGCATGTTCGATCCATCGGTCGCGCCTCTCTCGATCTGGAAACCATCGTGACCGTTAACGGCGACATCATCTGGACGGTGCGCCAGCGCATCGTGATGACATCCCTGACCGACCATAAATCCCATCCCTGGCCCGACGATATCCGCGCAGGCCTGACACGTTATCTGGAGCCAAGACATGATGCATGAAATCATCCAGCCGGACGGATGGGCAAAGCCCATCGGCTATTCCAACGGCATCAGCGCCCGTGGGCGCATCGTTCAGGTCGGCGGCCAGATCGGCTGGGATGAACATTGCCAGTTCCATTCCGACGATTTTGTCGATCAGGTGCGCCAGACGCTTCTGAACATCGTCAGTGTTCTGGAAGCCGCCAACGCGAAGCCAGAGCACCTCATTCAGATGACATGGTATTTTACCGACCGCGAGGCCTACAAATCCCGTATGCGGGAAATCGGCGCCATCTACCGCGAGATCATCGGTCGCCACTTCCCGCCCATGGCCGCCGTGCAGGTCGTGGCGCTGATGGAAGACCGCGCCAAGATCGAGATCCAGTCGCTGGCCGTCGTGCCGGACTGATCACCATTCAAAGAGGAGGAGAATTCGATGACCAGCAACGTCAGGCCCGTGATTACCCGCAAGGGTGAGGAAGACACAGGAACCGGCCAGTCCGGCGGCTGCGTGCGCATCTCCGGCGTCAGCCCGCAGCACACGCCCGCCACCAAGATCTGGTTCGGCAAGGTCTCCAACGACCCCGGCTATCGCTCCTATCCCCACCACCATGGTGAGGCCGAGACCGGCGGCTATGTACTGAAAGGCAAGGCGCGAATCTATTTTGGCGAGAACTGGCAGGAGTTCCTCGACATGGAGGAAGGCGACTTCATCTTCGTGCCACCCAACTGGCCGCATATCGAAGTCAACATGTCCACCACGGAAGAGCTGGTCTGGCTGACGACCCGCACGCCCGACAACATCGTCGTCAATCTGCCCGACGTCGATGACAGCGTTCTCGTTGGCTTCAGGAGAGCAGAATGAAACTGTTGAGACTTGGGGCCATCGGCGCCGAAAAGCCCGCACTTCTGGCAGACGATGGCACATTGCGCGATCTCTCCGGCATCGTGACTGACATTGCAGGCGAAACGCTGGGTGATGAGGCTCTCTCCCGCATTCGCGCCGTCGACCCGGCAAGCCTGCCGGTCGTTTCCGCTGACCGCATCGGCGCCTGCGTCGGCCATGTCGGCAAGTTCATCTGCGTTGGCCTGAACTATGCCGATCACGCCAAGGAAACCGGCAAGGAGCCCCCGCCAGAGCCGATCCTGTTCATGAAGGCAACGACCGCCGTCGTCGGCCCGAATGACGATGTCGAGATACCCCGTACCTCCGCCAAGACAGACTGGGAGGTCGAGCTTGGCGTGGTCATCGGCAAGCGCGCCAAATATGTCAGCGAAGCCGATGCGCTGTCTTATGTCGCCGGTTACTGCGTGGTCAATGACGTGTCCGAGCGTGCCTTCCAGTCGGAGCGTGGCGGACAGTGGACCAAGGGCAAGAGCCACGACACCTTCGGACCTATCGGCCCATGGCTGGTCACCCGTGACGAGGTTGCCGATCCGCAGAACCTAGCGTTGTGGCTCGATGTCGACGGTCAGCGCCGCCAGACCGGCAACACCTCCACCATGATCTTCGGTGTTGCCCATCTCGTCCACTATATCAGCCAATTCATGACGTTGATGCCGGGTGATGTCATTGCCACCGGCACACCACCCGGTGTCGGCATGGGCATCAAGCCGACTCCAGTGTTCCTTCAGCCAGGTCAGGTCATGACACTCGGTATCGAAGGCCTTGGCGAGCAGCGCCAGACAACCATAGCAGCGAGGGCTTGAGCATGGCCGATCTCAAAGGCCGTCTGGCCATCATCACGGGCGGCGCACGTGGACAGGGCGAAGCCGAAGCGCGGCTGTTTGCCTCCAAGGGCGCCGCCGTCATCATCGCCGATGTGCTGGCCGAAGAAGGCCGCGCTTTGGCGCAGGCCCTGCAGGATGAGGGATTTGAAGCCCGCTTCATCCATCTCGACGTCACCGACCCGGCAAGCTGGGCAGGTGTGGTTGCTCTCGCCGTCGAATGGAAAGGCCGCATCGATATTCTCGTCAACAATGCCGGCATCATCAACCGCTCGACAGTTGCCACAACAGGTCTGGAAGCCTGGGAACGGGTGCTGAAGGTCAATCTGACCGGTGCCTTTCTCGGCATACAGGCCGTCACCGACCGCATGGCGCAAAGCGGCGGTGGCTCCATCATCAACATCTCCTCCAATAGCGGCTTCTCCGGCCACTATGACCCGGCCTATACCGCCAGCAAATGGGGCCTGCGCGGCCTCACCCGCAGCGCGGCCATGGAACTTGTCTCGAAGAACATCCGCGTGAACGCCGTCTGCCCCGGCCTCGTCGTGACCGGTCTCAACGCCAGCAGCCCGCATCTCAAACCCATGATCGAGATGACGCCGATGAAGCGCAGCGGAAAGCCGGAGGAAATTGCCGAACTCGTTCTCTTCCTCGCATCCGACGCATCCAGCTTCATCACCGGCGAGGACTTCGTCATCGATGGCGGCTTTACCGCAGGTGCTGCATATAGACACGTCGCAACGCAGACGAATATTTTTGAAGATTGATCAGAATCGGCGAGCAGCGCCCCCTGCCCGCCGGTTTTTAAATATCGTGTCTGCGAATATTCTTTAGAATTTTGTGAAGCGTCCCCAGAAAGACGCGATATTCATCGTCATCTATGTCTTTGAACATGCGGCGCAAATCGTCATACATGATCGGCCAGACGTCTTCGAACATCGCCCGGCCCTCATCAGTAATCGTCACATCCCGAACCCGCATATCATCCGGCCGCGGCGTGCGGCGAATAAGGCCCTGTTCCTCCAGAGCATCGACAGTGCGGCTCATTGTCGACTGCTCGGTGACGGCGAAAATGGACAATTCGTTGATGGTCAGCGACGTGGAAACATTGAGAACGGCCAGCGCCCGCATCTTCACCGTGGTGATATCGCGGGCCTTCAAATCCTCGGACAGATTGGCGTTCCACCGCGCCATGATGCGGTTCATGATGTAGGGCGCGAAATTGTTCAGCCCGATCTCACCCAGGCTTGGAATGCGGCTCTCCTGCTTACCGGGGTTTTCGAGAACCGCGCCGGAAAATCCGTTTTCCATTCTTGTTGTCCTTACGTCATTTCAGGAGGCAGCCTTCGCGTAGGCGTCTCTCGTCTTCATAGAAGGGCAGGCTTCCATGCAGACGTGCTGCGCCAATGGCCTTGACGCTCTCGACAAGGCCATTGGCTTTGTATCGTCTCAGACGATCAGGGCAAGAGCGCGGACCGGTGAGCCCGTGCCTTTTACAAGTTTCAGCGGTGCGGCGATCAGAATGGCACCTTTTGGCGGCAGCTGATCGAGGTGGCACAGGCTTGCCAGACCGTATTTGTTGGCCTTGTGCATCAGATTGTGGGCGGGGAACGGCGGGTTCATGCCACCGGCAGAACCGGCATCCGTGCCAATCGTTTCCTGACCCCAGCCGATAATGCCCTTCGACAGAAGATATTCGATGGCTTCCGCCGTTGGTCCCGGAGAATGCGGACCATTTTCATCGGCGTTCAGAAAGGTCTCGGTCGAGCCATTGCGCTTGTACCAGTCGGTGCGCAGCACAACCCAGGTGCCAGCCTCGATCTCGCCATGCTCGGCTTCCCATTCCTTGATGCTGTCAACGGTCAGAAGATAATCCGCGTTTTCAGCCGATTCCTTCGAGCGGTCGATCACGTTCACGGGCGCGACGAAGTTCTGTGGCGCGATGGTATCCGTGGTGTTGGATGGATTGTCCTTGCCGGTGATCCAGTGGCTCGGCGCATCGAAATGGGTGCCGGTGTGCTCGCCCAGTTCCAGCCAGTTCCATGCCCAGAACGGTCCATCCTGATCATAGGCGGAAATCGTGTGGACCTTCACATTGGGCGTGTTCTTGCCGAATTGCGGCGGAAGATAAAGAACCGGCGTGTCCGGCCCCAGTGGTGCAGTGAGGTCAACGACCTTGATCGAGCCCTTGAGCAGGCCGGTTGCAAGCGCAGAAATGGTGGCTGTATCTGTCATTCCATGTTCCCCTTTTTATCGCGCTGTCTGAACAGGCGGATGCGAATGATGGGACGGAGCCTAGGAGCAAAAAAAAGAATGCGCAAGAATTTTGTTGAAGCTTAAATTATTTTGAATTCTTGGCCGTTTGCGTGAGCGGTCCGGGTCACCGCTGATCCTGGATGCAACACTTGGCCTCGCATTTCGGCGGTTCCTCGCCCTCGCATGTCACGCTGAAGGTGCCGGGTTTTCGCTGGCAAAAAGCGAATTTGGCTGTTATTCCACACGTTCCTTGAATGTTCAAACATGTTGGCAAGACGGCAGTGGATGACGTTTAAGGTATGATGGCGTGCGAGGGGCAGGGTTATGTCGGCAATCGATCTCGAAATTATCATGAGTGAGACGCAGGAAGGCAAGAAGCAAGAGCTTCGTCTATGGCTGCGCATGCTGTCCACCACCAAGCTGATATCCCAGGAAATTCGCCGCCGCCTGCGCCGCGAATTCGGCGCAACGCTGCCGCAGTTCGACCTTCTGTCGCAATTGTATCGTGAACCGCAAGGCTTGCGCCTCGGCGAATTGTCGAAGCGCACCATGGTCACGAACGGCAATATCACAGGTTTGGTCGAGCGTCTGGAAATCGACGGACTGGTCCTGCGCGAAAGACCAGCGGATGACCGCCGCGTCATCGTCGCGTGCCTGACCGAAAAAGGTCGCACCACTTTCGAAGCGATGGCGCAAGCTCATGGAAGCTGGCTGGAAGACATGATGGGCGATGTCGACCCAATCGTTATCTCTGGACTGCTGACCCATGTCGGTCAGGTCAAACAGTCGGCACGCAATCACCTGTCCGGAGACGAGAAAGAGGAACTTTAACGCTTCAATCCATACTCATCTTGGCCAGATGTTTCAGCGGCACGGGGCGGATCGGCGCCTGCGCGGTGAACTGCCCGACGGTTTCGATCGGCATGTTGCACCGATCTGCCAGCTTCATTGCAACCGACATTTGGCAATATCGCCCCTGACATGGCCCCATACCAGTGCGGCATCCCAGCTTGACCGCATTGACCGAGGTGGCGAAGGGTGATTGCTGCAGAAATGCATCGACATCTTTGGACGTCACCTCTTCGCAGCGGCACAGCACCGCCGCATCATCCATCAGCGCTGCCAGATGCGCCAGGTTGGGCGCGAAGCTTTTTGCCATCGTGGCTGCGAACCTGTCCGTTTGGGAAACGGCGGCCTTCACGTCCCTTATGTCCTTCGAACCCTTATCGCTGCCTTTTGTCGCGGCGCTGATCGTCAGCCCCGCCAAACGCCCCTGAAGAAACGCACGTCTGGCACCGCCGATACCCGCTGGCTCTCCCGCCACATAGATATCGGCACGGGATGTCTGCATGTCGCCATCGTGGCGCACCAACCAGCCTCCGCGATCCAGCGCCCAGTACACGGCACATCCGGCCTGTCGCGCAAGCTCGGTGCTGGCAAGCAGGCCATAGCCAACCGCAACGCCATCAACGCCTTCGACAACCCGCTCGGTGTCTTCTATCAGCTTTCCGCTTCCATCCACGCCTCGCAGAACCACCCGTTCGACACCCTCACCGTCTCCTTCTGCGCGCAGGATCGTCGTTGAGAAACTGAGGGGAACTTTGTGGCGGCGCAGAGCCATCAGGCTTCGCATCAAGTCAGCGACGATCCGTCCTTGTCCTGACATCACAGGAATGGCGCTCAACATTTCCTTCAGGCCCGGAAACGGACGGGAGATCGCCACTTCCGCAATGTCCGCACCGGCTTTCAAAAGCTGTTCCGCAAGCACGAAAATCAGCGGATGCGAACCTGCCAGTACATAGCGTTTGGCGGATAGAATATGCTGGCTCTTGAGTAAGGTCTGAACCCCCCCAGCCGCCATGACGCCGGGACGTGTCCAGCCCGGAAAGGCGACCGGCATGTCGTAGGCCCCCGTGGCGATCAGCAAAGACTTGCTGCGTATGATCGACCCACCCTCTTGCGACGAGACGCCAAGCTCGACCCCTCTCCCCCCGTCCCGTGGCTCGAACACGCCCCAGACCGTCGTTCCCAACTGAAACCTTATCCGTGCATCGGCCCGTGCCTGCTGAAGAAGCTGCGTTCCGAACGGGTAGCTGCGAAAGGCGCTGCTGGGAGCGGCCTGAAAATTGCGCGGCGGCTGGCGGAATATCTGGCCGCCGATCTCCGGCTGCTCATCGATGACCACAACGCGCAGGCCCTGCTCGCTACCGGTCAACGCTGCTGCCAGACCCGCCGGGCCTGCGCCGACGATTGCCAGATCGACAGGTCGGGAATCAGACATTTTCCAGCTCCACAACCATGTCGGCCCTGACAGGGATGAGGCAACTGCGCTGTCCACTCTGACCATCGACAGTGACCAGACATTCATAGCACACACCCATATTGCAGTAAGGCGCACGCAGCTTGCCGCTTTGCGTTCGGCGAAAGCCGCCATGCCCGCTTGCCAGCAGGGCCGCCGCGAGGCTTTCTCCCGGATGGGCAGGCGTACGCTGACCATTGACGGTAATCGAGACCGCATGCGGGCGATGCAAATCCTTGCTTTCGGCAAGACGTCGTGAGTCAGACAAGGGTGAGGCTCCCGAAACGGCCGGGACTGAACCGGCGAACATCCAGAATGGCTGGCTTGCCGCAGATGGCGTCAGCCAACAGCCGCGCATAGGTGAGACCCAGCGTGAAGGCAGAGCCGCCCGTGGCGATGAAAAGTCCAGGCGCCTTGGGTATTTCGCCCAGAAGCGGCAACTGGTCGGCAATCAGCGAGGTCATGCCGGTCCAGACGCGCATCACTTGCAATGTTTCCAGCTTCGGCACGACCGAGGCGGCTGCGGCCGTATTGCCTGCCAGCGATGTCAGTTGCAGCGCGGGCCGCGCGTCCAGATCGATGATGCCATTGACATGGCGCAGTTGCGCAGGCCAGCCACCGCCGATCAAAACCTGCCCTTCAGGCGTCTGCTTTAACGATAGCCTTCGCCCGGCATGCTGAACCAGATGCGGGATGAGGGGCTTGGTGCGCATGGTCACCGTCATAGTCAGCCCCACCGGGCTGACGGGCATCTGCATGCCTGCCATGGCAGCAACGCGCCCGGACCATCCACCGGCGGTGATTGCGACGGCTTTGGCCTCAACGAACCGACCGTCCTGCAACTTTGCGCGCCATCCCACCCCGTGCCGCGAAAGCTCCAGCACTTCACAGTCGGTTTCGATCTGCGCACCCGCTTTCAGGGCTGCCCTTGCAAAGGCAAGCGTCGTCTGTTTGGGATCGGCCTTGCCTTCTCCCTTGCAGTGGGCGGCGGCAATCACCGCGGGGCCGAGATAAGGCGCAATCCCATCCAGCGCAGCCCGATCCAGCAATTCGACGTCGAGACCTGAAGCACGCTCCAAAGCTGCTTTCTGTTCCAACACGGCCACCTGCTCCGGCGTCTCGGCAACCATCAGTCCGCCAGTCCGCTTGACGCCGATTGGCGTGCCGAGGTCTGCTTCGACATTGCCCCAGCGGGCCATAGCGTCGAGGTGCAACGGCATGGCTTCTGCAGCCTTGCGCGCTGCATCCGCCCCATTTTCGATCATTCTGTATTCCAGCTGGAAATGCAGGCTGCCGGCATTCTGGCTGGAGGCGACGCCGTTGATCTGCCCCTTCTCCACCAGCAGAACAGAAAGGCCTTCGCTGGCGAGATTGAATGCGGTGGCAGAGCCCAACAGACCCCCGCCGATGATCAGACAATCAAGCATCACGGCACCGGCGGCGTGACAGACATGATGATCTCCACGTCCTTATCGCCCCCATTTACATACCGATGCGCGATATTGGCATCGAAGGACAGGCATTCGCCCGCCTGAATGATCTGTTGCTGTCCGCCGATCTCAGCCGTCAGTGCGCCGCGTATCACATAGACGCATTCCATGGATGGGTGACGAATGGGCAGTTCGGTTGAAAACTGACCTGGCTGGAACACTGCGCGCAACACTTCCATCTGGCCATTGCCGCGGGAAACCCGCTCATAACTCACGCCTCCGCGCGGCCCGATAATCGTCGTGCGCTCGCCCGGACGACTGATCCAGATCGCATCATCCGCCTTGGTGGCGAACAGGGCAGAAACGGATTCTCCAAAAACTGCACTCAATTTCCGAAGGGTGGTGAGGCTCGGTTCCGTCACGCCACGCTCGACCTGGCTGAGCAACGTCGCAGATAATCCTGTCTCCTGCGCCAGCGACCGCAGTGACATATTCTTTGCCAGCCGAAGTTCATTCAATCGTTTTCCCAGCACGCCCCTCACCTTTCGAAATTAGTGTGCACTTGCACTGTACAAATTCAAGATAAATCGTCGCTCGTGACATCCAAGCCGAGATGAAACATGAAACTTTTCAGAGAAACAGAACCTCAAATCATGTAAATTTCAACTGCACAAATGCCTGAAATTTGCTTTGCGCGCAGCTATTTAGCGGCTCAGTCCTGAAGGGATTTACCCCGCAGGTAAGTCAGATTGCGTTGCGTAAAACGCAACGCAATCTGACAATAAGCGTCATTGAACGAACGGTGAGCTTGCCGTTTTCTGGACATAGAACAAGAGCCGGGCACCGCAGCGTCAAAAGCGACAGTTTGGCCAATATGTCACATGACAGGGGAACGACGGTGTCTGAAGCCACGCTTTGTGGCTGCGAAGCTGTGCGCCTGCGCATCCGCCAGATCGAACTTGTCATGTCTTACTTCAAAACAGACGAACGCCTTGGCGAGCGTCGCGCACGTGCATTCCATTGACGCAGCACAGAACCATAAAAAGGAACAGCTATGGAAACCAAATCGATCAATCCCTGGAACTGGCAGGAAGGCTTCGGCTTTGCCCACGCAACCGAAGTCAGCGGCATGTCGCGGGTGCTGACGCTGTCGGGCCAATGTGCGACGGGTCCTGATGGAGCGCCGCAGCATGCAGGCGATATGAAGGGCCAGTTGAAAGTCGTTCTCGAAAATCTGGGCAAGGTCCTGGCCGACGCGGGCATGACTTACACCAATGTCGCCGGCATTCGGGTCTACACGACGGACATCGATGCGACGCTTGCCAACTGGGGTGAAGTCGTCGGACCGTTCAACGCCCTCGGCCATAAACCAGCCAGCACACTCGTTCAGGTCTCGCGGCTGTTTTCGCCCGATCTTCTTGTCGAAATCGAAGCAACCGCTTACGCGTGAAGGAGATAACCCATGCTACGTGGCATCCACCATCCATCCATCACGACAGGTGATCTCGATCGGGCGCTGTCTTTTTACAAGGACAAGCTCGGCTTTACGGAAGTCTTTTCCTTCGGCTGGGAGGCCGGAACAGATATGGCCGCTTTCGCCGGTCAGATCACCACCATTCCCGATTCCACCGCACGCGCCGCCGTCTTGAAGGCGGGAAATGCATTTCTGGAAATCTTCGAATACACCCTTCCAGAATCGGAGCGGCTGGATGATCGCGGCTTATCCCAACGCGGCTATTCCCACATCTGCTTCGACAGCGACGACGTCATTGCTGACCACGCCCGCCTTTCGGCTGCCGGTGTGGCCTTCAACTCCGAACCGATCGACGTTGGCCCGATGCGGGTGTGCTATTGCCGCGACCCGGACGGCAATTTCGTCGAACTCCAGCAGATCACCGATCCGTCGAGCGATCTGATTTTGACGTCCGTGACGGGTTGACCTGATAGCGACGACACAAGCAATTCTCAAAAATAATAAAGGGAACGAATTCATGTCACGCAATATTATGACCGCCCTGATTTTGGCCGGAAGTCTGATGGCTGGTTCCGCAAACGCCGCCGACCTGCGCATTGCGCTTGCCGACGATCCCGATGCGCTGGACCCGGTATCCAACGCCGCCTCCACGGGCATTTCGGTTTTGTCGACTATGTGCGAACGCCTCCTCTACACGGATGCGAAACTCAATATTCTGCCCGGTCTTGCCGAGCGCTGGGAATGGTCGCCCGACGCGCTGGCGCTGACGCTCCATCTGGCCAAGGATGTAAAGTTTCAGGACGGAACGCCGTTCGATTCCACTGCCGTGAAGATCAATCTCGACCGTGCCCACAAACCCGGCACACAACGCTATTCCGATCTTACCAGCATTTCCTCCATCGAAACGCCCGATCCGCAGACCGTGATCATTCGCGTCGCACAGCCTGCCGCACAGCTTCTGGGCACGCTTGCCGAACGCAATGGCATGTATTTCTCACCCAAAGCACTGGAACGCGAAGGTGCCAATGTCGGCCGTGCGCCTGTCTGTGTCGGCCCTTACAAGTTCGTCAGCCGCGTTGCGCAGGATCGGATCACGCTTGAGAAAGATCCGAACTATCGCTTCGCCAAGGACTATGCCTTCGATCGCGTGATTTTCCGTATCATTCCTGCCGATAGCGTCCGTTTGGCCAATCTCCAGTCCGGCGATGTCGATATGATCGAAAAACTGGATCCTGCGCTGGCAGATACCGTCAAGAGCGATTCGAGCCTGGCAATGATCCAGAACTTTGCCGCCAATTCCCAGGCGCTCATGTTCAACCTCCAGCGCAAAGGTCCGATGCAGGATGTCCGTGTGCGACATGCATTCGAACTTGCTCTCGACAAGCAGGCCATCGTCGATGCCGTGTTTTCCGGCTACTACAAGGCGGCCAACCAGTTCGCCAGCCCGGATTCCCCGTTCTATAATACGGATTTCCCCATTCCCGCTCGCGATGTGGCGGCGGCCAAGAAACTTCTCGATGAGGCAGGCGTCAAGCAGCCCGTTCCTTTCACCATCCTCGTTCCGAACAGGCCGCTTTCAGTGCGCGTTGGTGAACTTATCCAGGCCATGACTGTCGAAGCCGGTTTTGACACGAAACTGAACGTCGTCGACTTCGCGACCACGCTGAAACTGACCGCTGACGGCGATTTCGAATCCTGGGGTCCCATCGGCCAGCAATCGGCCAACGATCTCGACACATTGGCGGTACCGGTGCTGTCGAGCAAGGGTGGACGAAATGTCGGCAAATACAACAACCCGGAAATGGACCGCATTCTGGATGCCACCCGCGCGGCTGTCGATCCGCAGGAGCGTATTGCCCTGTTCAAACAGGCGCAGGCCATCGTCGCCAAGGATTTGCCGGTCATCTACCTCTATCACCAGGCACCGATCTTCGCGCTGAAGGCCAGCTTGAAGGGTGTGACCCTGACAGGTGACGGCTTCCCGATCCTGCGCGGAGCCAAGATCGAGGGATAATCGACACCGGACGAATAAGGAGCGGCCATCAAGGCCGCTCTATCCGGCCCTCGCACCGCTGATGCCATGGCGGCACGGCAGCAGAACGACAAGTTGCTCGCTGCACCAATAAATCCGGCTCAGCGACCAAACCATCGACAGACAGGAAAATGATAATGGTTACAGTCACATCGAAGATACCGTCGGGCAGTGGGGAGATCGTCTCTGCAACCGATCACCGCGATATACGCCTGCGTCTGAAGAAAGACCCCGGCGACGTCTTTCTTGGCTGGTACCATTTTCGTGTCAGCGGTGCGAAGGCCAAAGACTGCCGCTTCAGTTTCGAAAATGCCAACGACACGCTGAGTTGGCGTCTGGCCAACCGGGAAGACTACGAGAATATGTGGCAAAACACCGGTCCGGTCGCCAGCTACGACGGCTCGACCTGGTTTCGATTGCGTGGCGAATACGACGGCGAGATCTACAGCTTCGAGCACAGGCCTGAACACGATATATGCTATTACGCCTTTTGGGCACCCTACGACCCCGGCCGCGAAATGACCTTCCTGTCCGAAGCGCAGACGTCCGATCTCGTCACACTGACGACGATAGGTGAAAGCGTGCAAGGACGTCCCATCGATATGCTAACCATCGGCACACCGGGACCGGGCAAGCCATCCTGCTGGATCATTTCGCGCCAGCACTCCTGCGAGACACAGGGTGGGTATTTTGTCGAAGGCCTTGTCGACCGACTGCTTGACGAGACCGATCCCACAGCGCGCGCGCTTCTGTCATCCGCCGTCTTCTACGTCGTGCACAATTGCAACCCGGATGGTTCGGCCTTGGGCCTGACACGCAGCAACGCCGTAGGCGCCAATCTCAACCGGGAATGGACTGCTCCGTCGCTGGAGAAATCGCCTGAGATTTTCCACCTACGTAACAAGATGGAGGAGATCGGCGTCGATTTTTGCCTCGATTGCCATGCCGACAAGGAATTGCGCTGCAACTTCATCTGGCCATCGGAAAACGTACCCACATGGGCGCCAGAGCGCCGCGATATTTTCACGCAATTCGAAAATGCCTGGGCGGCAGCTTCGCCGGAGTATGAGCTGGGCCATCCTTACCCCGGTGGTTGCCCCACAGAGCCGGACCTGGGCATGGGTTGGAACTGGATCGGCAATCGCTTCCCCCATGCGCTCTCCGTTTTGCTTGAGCAGCCGTACAAGGACGTGACCCAGTTTCCCATGCCGGAAACCGGCTGGTCGCCGGAACGCGCCTATGGCTTTGGTCGCTCCTTCCCGGAAGCGTTGCGGGCCGTTGTCGGAAACCTCAAGGCAAGCTCCTGAACATAGACGGCACGCCCGTGCCTCGAGGGCGTGTCTTTCCACATCAGTACAGATGCGTCGTCTCTTACACGAGACACAGCCGACGCATGACCATATCCGGAGAATGACATGACCCAGAATAAGAGATCGCGCGTGAACTGGCGTGGCTACCTACCAGCCATCACGACACCTTTCAAAGACGACCTTTCTCTTGATGAAGCCAGGCTCGGCCTTCTCCTGGAATGGCTGCATGGTGAGGGCATGCACGGTCTCGTTCTGGCTGGAACAACCGGCGAGTGGACCAGCATGTCCAAGATGGAGCGGGCACGTCTCTTTGAGAAGACGGGCGAACAGATGCGCGGCAAACTGCCGCTGATCGCAGGCTGCTCCAGCTTCACCGCACAGGAAAGCATCGAATTTTCAGCCGTTGCCAAAAGTGCCGGTTTCGATGGAATATTGCTCACACCGCCGCCATACGTCCGTCCCAACGCCGATGAAATCGTCGATTTCTACACCACTGTCGGTGCTGCAACCGAACTGCCCATCTGCGTCTATAACTGGCCGCCCGGCACGGGTATCGATATGCCCTTGTCGCTGCTGGAGCGTCTAGCCGACATTGATGCCGTGGTGGCGATCAAGCAGTCGACACCCGATTTCTCACGCTTTGCCGAAACCTTTTTTGCCCTCAAGGACAAGGTCCGTGTTTTCGGTTTTCCCATGAACGAACTCGGTCTCACCATGCTATCCGTGCATGATGGCGATGGCACGATGGGCGCGGGCGGTGTTCTGGGCCGTGCGCAGACCGGTTTCTACGACAATCTCTGGGCGGGTGATCTCGAAGCAGCGCGTGCCTGCGGCCTGAAGGACCGGGTGTTGATGAGGGAATGGTACACACCAGACCTGATCGGCCGCTTCGGCTCCGGCCCTGCCATCCTCAAAGCCGCACTCAACGCACGCGGGCTGCCGGGTGGAAGGGTCAGGCCTCCTCTGCGTGACGTCACCGATCTCCACCGTGAACAGATCGCGACAACGCTAAAAGAGTTGGGCATGATCTGACGACGTTGCGTTAGGCTGTCTCGTTGACCGTCAACGCACGGTTTACAGCGGCGGGTAAAAGCGGCACGAACACAAGGACGCGATCATGCAGCACGCCTCGCCTTCCGGCTCTTTCAAGACGCGTGCTTACTGCACGCTGTGCAAATCCAGATGCGGCGCAATCTACACCGTCGAAAACGGGCGGATGGTGGCTGTCGAACCCGACCGCGATCATCCGACCGGCGGCTCCTTGTGTGCCAAAGGCCGCGCAGCACCGGAAATTGCCCATCACCCAGATCGTCTGACCGTCCCTCTAAAGCGCACCAATCCGAAAGGAAGCGCCGATCCAGGCTGGAAGGAGATTGGTTACGACGAAGCGCTGGATGAAATTGCAGCCCGGATGGCACATATCCGAGATCACTACGGTGCCGAAGCGGTGGCGATGGCATCCACGACCCCAAGCGGAACCGCAATTTCTGACAGCATCGACTGGATTTTGCGTCTGGCATGGCAATTCGGCACGCCGAATTTTGTGGCATCAGTGGAGGTCTGCAACTTCCAGAAAGACTACACGCAGGCATTCACATTCGGCCAGCCTTTGGGCGTGTCGGACTTTGCCAATGCCGATGTCATCATTCTGTGGGGTCACAACCCGGCACGAACCTGGCTGGCGGAAGCACAACGTATCGCGGAGGCAAGACAGCGCGGCGCTCGTCTTGTCGTCATCGATCCCAAGCGCTCCGGCAGTGGAGAACAATCCGATCTTTGGCTGCGTATCCGACCCGGTGCAGACGCCGCACTGGCCATGGGGGCGATCCGTTTTCTGATCGAGCAAAAGCGTTTCGCAGAAGATTTCGTTCGCGACTGGACTGACGCCGCTTTTCTGGTTGATCGCCAGACGGGCGGTAAGCTTTCCGGATCAGATTTCGGCGCGGATGGTGGATACGTTACCGTAAAAGCGGATGGCTCGACAGAGGTCGTCAATCCTGCGCTCCATTACGGTCTGAGCCCAGACACCGATCTGCTTTTCGATGGAAGCATCATGGATCGGCAGGGGCGGGAATACCGCTGCGCCACAGCGCTTGCTCTGCTGCGCGAGGCAAGTGCGGCGTGGGACCTTGCAACGGTCGCTGCAACAACGGGCATCCCCGAGACACAACTGGTCGAGTTTTTCGACCTCATGGCCTCATCGCCACGCATTTCCTATTATCACTGGACAGGAGTTGCGCAGGCGCTGGACGCAACGCAGACCACCCGCGCCATATCCAGCCTGTTTGCTCTGCGTGACGATGTTGACAGGGCCGGTGGCAATCGCTGGTTTGCCGGGCCTGCGACCGGAAAGATCGCCGACTTCCAAAGTCTGCCTGCCGCACAGTTGGAAAAGGCACTTGGCCGTGCGGAATTGCCACTCGGCCCGCCGTGCCACGGGTTTGTAACGGCACGGGATTTATGCGCGTCCATCGAGGGCAACGCCGACAACCGCGTTCGCGCGCTCATCGGTTTCGGAGCCAACATGCCGTTGACTCATCCCGACGCACCGCGCACCCAACGAGCTCTGGAGCAACTGGAATTCCAGGTTCATTGCGACCTCTTCATGACCCCAATGGCACAGACGGCCGATATTCTTCTGCCCGTTACGGCACCATGGGAGCATGACGCCTTGCGCATCGGGTTCGAAATTTCACAGAAGGCGGCAGCACATATTCAGTTCAGACCCGCCCTTTTGCCACCGCCTGGCAAGGCGATACCGGACTATGCCATCGCGCGTGGCCTTGGCGCGCGTCTGGGGTTACCAGGCGATGTCTGGCACGGACCTTTCGTCAGGGCTCTCGACATAGTTTTAGAACCCGCGGGCTTGAGCGTGGAGCGGTTGCGGGCATCGCCTGAAGGGATCACGCTGGAGCAACCAGACACTGAGCGCGCCTATGCAAAACCGGATGCGAACGGACGGCCGACAGGTTTCCGCACAGCGTCACGGCGTATCGAAATTCATTCGGCACAGTTGCATGATCATGGATATCCAGCCATCGCCTCTGCCACTCCCCCGCCGCCTCTGGACCCTGACTTTCCCATCATCCTGACGACGGCAAAATCGGGTTATTACACGCATTCATCGCTGCGCAACATCACGTCGCTGAGGCGGCGTTCTGCCGATCCGGCCATCGAAATTTCGTCTGCACTCGCATCGCGCGAAGGCTTGGTCGAGAATGATTGGGCACGTGTCACGACGCCACATGGAAGCGTTCGTCTGCGGGCACACATCAACAACGACCTCGCCGACGATGTCGCCATTGCAGAATTTGGCTGGTGGCAGGGCAATGACGCGCTGGGGCGGGGGGAGCTGCCGTCTTTTGGTAGAAACAGCAGCAACATCAATGCGATCATTCGCGACACCACCCGTGATCCCGTCAGCGGCGCGCCGCCGTTGCGCCACATGTCTTGCTCAGTCCGTCGAGATACCGCCGCCTCGGCTGGCAACTGGTCGGGTGAGCGCGCCTTTATCGTTGCAGAACGCGAAACGCTCGCAGGAACTGTCCTTCGGCTTGTCCTGAAGCCGACCGACGGCGCGATGCTGCCCGCTTTTCTACCGGGACAACACATCGGGATCAGATTGCCGGGTGCGCAGGAGCGGCGTTTTTACTCCCTGATTTCGAAGGGATCGCAATCCGATCAGTTCGAGATTGCGGTAAGGCGCAGTCCGAGTGCCAATCCGCTCGTTTCCTTCTCCATGTCGCACCATTTCCATGATCATCTGGAACTGGGCGCCAGCTTGATGGTGACGCCGCCATCAGGCAGTTTCGTCATCTCGCCCAAGATCGACAGACCAATTGTCTGCATCGCAGGCGGCATTGGCGTGACACCGTTTCTCTCCGCATCAAGAGCCGCCGCAGAGCGCGGCAATTCGGCACTCGTGACCCTCCATTACGTAGCCGGAACACTCGAGACCGCCGTTTTCGAAAACGAGCTCACAAGCCTGGCCGAAAAAACCGAACGGCTATCCTTCAACCTCTGGCTTCGGCGCGGCGATGCTCCCGAAAAGGCGCATATTCGAATGGGTGGTGATGTCTGCCAGATCGTCGCGACGATCGACGACACACTGCTCGCCAGCCGCCCATTGGTCTATCTTTGCGGCCCAGCGGCCCTGATGGACGGTATCCGACGTGCACTCGTTGCACGGGGGCTCCCCACCGCCGATATCATTGCCGAAGCCTTCAAAAGTGAAATCGCATTGCCCAAGGAGATCGCACCGGCGCGCATTACCCTTGCCCGAAGCGGCTCAAGCTTCGAGTGGACCAAGGATTCCGGGTCGCTATTGGCGTCAGCATTGGCCGCTGGCATTTCACTTCCAAGCGGCTGTCAGGTCGGGCAATGCGAAAGCTGCGTGGTCAAGGTGATTGCGGGACAGTTTCTCTGTCCTGTCGCAACCGAACTCGAACCCGATCGCTGTCTGACCTGCCAGTCCATTCCGCTCAGCGACATGACAATCGATTTTTAAAAGCGGGACCCAAACGTTTGGTTGGGGCCAAAAGCGAAAGGCGGTTGCGTCGTTCGGGACAGAGCGACGCGTCAGTAACTCAACATTTCAAAGCATTGCCCGCTTTTAGAAGACGCATTGCCGAGGTCAAAACCCAAAGCACCCATCTCACGATATTCAAAAGCTCGAAACGCCGCTCAGAAAATTCCGCTACACGAATTCATGGAGACAGCGGCGATATTCCTCTTAACGACAAAAACTTAGAATGCGCGCGGATTACAAATTGGTTGGAATTGCCAGAAGCTAAGCAATCTAATTTGGAGATCGAGATATGAGATCATGGATTGCGTCGGCGTTCGGTGCGTTGGCAGGTTTGGTGGCGTTGGGGCATGCACAGGCTGCGGACATTTCTGAAATCCGCATCGATTGGGCCACATACAATCCAGTCAGCCTCGTCCTCAAGAATGATGGATTGCTGGAAAAAGAGTTCGAAAAGGACGGCATCAAGATCACCTGGGTGCAATCGGCCGGTTCCAACAAGGCGCTCGAATTCCTCAATGCCAGTTCTCTGGATTTTGGCTCGACAGCAGGTGCCGCGGCTCTCATTGGCCGTATCAACGGCAATCCTATCAAGTCGGTCTATGTCTACTCGAAGCCTGAATGGACGGCTCTGGTCACCCGCAAGGATACCGGCATTACCAAGGTCGAGGAGTTGAAGGGCAAGGCGATTGCTGTGACGCGTGGCACAGACCCGCATATCTTCCTCGTACGTGCGCTTGCAGATGCTGGCCTTACTGAAAAAGACGTGACACTTGTGCTGCTACAGCATGCCGATGGCCGGCTGGCGCTGAAGCGCGGCGATGTGGCCGCCTGGGCCGGTCTCGATCCGATTATGGCCTCCGCTGAAATTGAAGATGGCGACATCCTGTTTCACCGCAATGCTGCCAACAACACCTGGGGAGTGCTGAATGTGCGCGAAGAGTTTGCCAAGGAGCATCCCGAAATCGTCAAGCGGGTACTGGCAGCTTATGAGCGCGCCCGCGATGAAGCTCGCAAGGACCCGGCCAAACTGAAGGCCGCCCTTGTGGCTGCCACGAAACTGCCAGATGCGGTGATCGAGCGTCAGCTGGAACGCACCGATCTCAGCCAGTCGAAAATCGGAAATGAGCAGGCGCAGACAATCGAGGCGGCAGGTCTGGCACTGCAGAAAGCGGGGGTGGTGAAGCCCGATGTTGACGTCAAAGCAAGCGTATCGAGCTTGATCGATACGAGTTACGCCCCTGCACCGGGTCAGTGAGTTCTCATGGCCCTGCTGGACACGGTGCTGCTGAAGCGGCAAGCAGAGATCGACAGAAAGGAGAACCGGCGACGCCGGTTCTCACTGCTTGATCACCCGTTGATCGGCATCGTGTTTCCTATTGCCGTCATTCTCGGCTGGGAGCTTCTGGTGCGTGCGGGAATCGTTGGCGGACGATTGATGCCTCCGCCTTCACGAATACTGGCAGCTGTTCAGGAGCTTGCAATATCGGGTGATCTTCTCACCCATATCTGGGTAACGCTGAAACGCGTGCTTTTCGGCTTCGTCCTGGGTGCTGTGACCGGAACCGTTTTAGGCGCACTGACTGGCTTTTTGCCGAGAGCAGCGCGCATCTTCGATCCTACCTTACAAGCGCTTCGCGCCATCCCCTCCATCGCTTGGGTGCCGCTCTTCATCCTCTGGTTTGGAATTTTCGAAGCCTCCAAGATTGCCCTTATCGGCGTCGGCGTATTCTTTCCGGTCTATCTAGGGGTCTATGGAGCTGTGGTCGGCGTCGACCGGCGTATCGTTGAGGTGGGCCGAATCTATCGTCTCTCGGGCTTCGAACTCGTGCGGCGAATTCTTTTGCCGTCGATCCTGCCGGGCTATGTGCTTGCACTCAGATCGGGCCTTGGGCTCGGCTGGATGTTCGTTGTTGCCGCCGAATTCATGGGTGCATCAGAAGGACTCGGATATCTGCTTGTCGATGGCCAGCAACTTGGCAAACCAGACCAGATCCTTGCCGCTATTCTGATTTTCGCCATCGTCGGCAAGGCAACCGACACCATTGTCATCTTGCTAAGCACTCCCTTTCTGCGCTGGCAGGACACACATGGCGGGCCGCATTGATGCTGGATATCAGAAATCTTTCGAAGATCTACTCCAACGGCATACATGCTTTAGAGGGCTTCTCGTTGACTGTCCGCGAAGGCGAAGTCGTTGCCGTCATCGGTGGTTCCGGTTGTGGCAAGAGTACACTTCTGCGGTTGCTTTCCGGGCTGGAAACGCCGAGCAGCGGCGAAATACGTCTCGATAACAAGCGCCTTGTTGAGCCGGACCCGCTGGTCAACATCGTCTTTCAGGAGCCTCGACTTTTTCCCTGGCTGACGGTTGCCGATAATATCGGTTTCGGTCTGTCGACACTCGATGCCGGGGAGCGTCAGGACCGTGTGCGACAAGTCCTCGAGAAGATCGGGCTTCTGGGCTACGAAAAACGGTGGATCAAGGAGCTCTCGGGTGGTCAAGCGCAGCGTGTTGCACTGGCGCGGGCACTGGTGACGAAGCCATCGGTGCTTTTGCTCGATGAGCCCTTTTCAGCACTGGATGCGATGACACGCGCCGACCTGCAAGACCATCTCGTCGATCTCTGGAACGAAGCAGGTTCGACCATGTTGCTCGTCACACATGATATCGAGGAGGCCATCATCATGGCAGATCGCATCGTTGTCATGCAGCCTTTTCCCGGCAGGATTCTGCAGGAGGTTTCTGTCGATTTGCTGCGCAGGCGGGACCGGACATCGCCGGATTTCGCAGCTTTGCGCAAGCATCTCTCAGCGCTTCTGGCCTTGTCCATGTCTAGCACCAAGCACAGCGCAAGTGCATGAGCCCTGTTCTTAAACGCGATGTCGGAAAGTGGCCTGATTTTGGAGCATGACATGCCGCAAGCATCCGAGCTGCCAGTTGTCGCCGTTATCGGCGGTGGTTTTAGTGGCGCTGCTTTCGCGCTGCACTTGAACACACTCAGCTCCGGCAAGGTGCAGATCGTGATCTATGAACCACGCGACCGCGTGGGCGCTGGCCTTGCCTACAGTTCGAACGAGGCCGCACATCGTATCAATGTGCCCGCAGGAAGAATGTCGGCAGACCCCGCCGACCCCGAAAGTTTTTTGCGTTATCTCGCCACGACGGATGAAGACAAAAAGGATGCAGGACTGATCGGACGCGATGGGCTGCCTTACCCTCGCCGGGCTGTATTTGGTGATTATGTCGCTGCCGAAATCGCACCTCTGCTGGCATCCGGCGTAGTCGAACACCGCAAAGCCGAGGTCGTTTCCGTCACGCAATCTGAGCAGGGATGGCGTATTGAAGACAGCTTGGGTGGGCAGAGCGAGGCACATTTTCTGGTGCTGGCAACCAGCCATCCTGCACCGGCGCTACCCAAGCAGCTATTGCCGTTCAAGGGTCACCCGAAACTCATTGCCGATGTTACCATTTCGGACGCTCTCGATCCTGTCGCCCAAGATGACCGGGTGCTGATCCTCGGAAATGGGCTCACTGCCGCAGATGTGGTTGCGACGCTGGAACGGCGCGGGCATAAAGGCGTGATTACATCCATTTCGCGACGCGGTCTTCGTTCGCGGGGGCATGCGCGCATTACGCAGGAACCATTCGGCGATTTTTCCTCCCATTCATCGTCGCGCGCATCCGACCTGCTGCACGCCATTCGTCGCGCTGTCAGAGAAGCTGAGGCTCAAGGTTTGAGCTGGCATGCTGTTCTGGATGCCGTACGCGGTCAGGCCTTTTCCATATGGCGGGCGCTGCCCGTGAAGGAACGGCGACGCATCGTGCGGCTGGCCCGGCCATTCTGGGATGCACATCGTTTTCGCATTGCGCCGCAGGTGGAAGATGCGCTTGACCGCGCTATCGCTGCCGACCGCCTGACCCTTCGCGCAGCAAGACTGGCACAGGTGACATCGCAGGAAAACGGTTTTCACGTGACACTTTCACCGCGAGGAGCGTCCGGCACAGAGGAACATGTTTTCGATGCCATCGTGGTGACGACCGGACCGGCACATCAGCACATTTTGCAGTCTCAACCCTTCCTCGCCGGTCTTGCTGATGCAGGCCATCTGCAGGCGTGCGAAACGGGCCTCGGGATCGCGTGCGATCTTCAGTCACACGCACTGGGCAAGGATGGCCTGCCAATCGGCAATCTGTTTATCGCGGGTCCACTTGCTCGCGGCACGTTTGGAGAGTTGATGGGCCTGCCGCAGGTCACGGAACACGCGGTGTTCGTGGCGCAACAGGTGGCAAATGCCGTCAGCACCAACGGCCCTATCAAAGCATCGGCAGTTCTTCATCACGCTTTTGAACCCCATCCCCGCCGTTTTGCGGTTTGATCGACAATAAGGTTTAAGGATTCCCATTATGGCCAAGACCCAACAGCCCCTAGATTTTCTTTGGTTTATTCCATCGTCTGGAGACGGCTCCTATCTCGGATCGGACGATCTCAACCGCCCCTCCGATCCGTCGTATTTCCGTGAGATTGCTCAGGCGGTGGATCGTCTCGGATATTCGGGCGTGCTGATCCCAACGGGCGTAGCCTGCGAAGAATCCTTCATTCTTGCCGCCAATCTGGCAGCCCATACGGAAAATCTGAAATTCCTCGTGGCCATCCGCCCCGGTGTGGCGTCACCTGCCTATTATGCGCGCCTTGCTGCGACGCTGGACCGCGTTTCGAACGGCCGCCTGCTGCTCAACATCGTCGTTGGCGGCAGTGCGCAGGAACTGGCAGGCGACGGAATTTTCCTGCCGCATGACGAGCGGTACGCCCATGCCGACGAGTTCTTCCAGGTGTTCAACAAGCTGATCGCAACGGGAAGCGCGCATCTGGAAGGCAAATATATTCAGGCGCACAATGCCGAACTGGGCCTTCCCCCGGTGCAGGAACCGCGCCCGCCGATCTATTTCGGTGGCTCTTCCGATGCAGCCATCGATTTTTCGGCTGGCATCATCGACAAATATCTCACCTGGGGCGAACCGCCGGCACAGGTGGCCGAAAAGATCGCCAAGGTCCGCAAGGCGGCTGCCGCAGTCGGTCGCGACGTCAGCTTCGGCATCCGCCTGCATTTCATCGTACGCGAAACCGATGATGAGGCATGGGAGGCCGCAGACCGGCTGATTTCGAAACTTTCAGATGAAACCATCGCCGCCGCACAAGAGGTCTTTGCCAAAAACTCCGATTCCGTCGGACAGGCGCGTATGGTCGCACTTCACGGTGGACGCCGCGACAAGCTTGAAGTGTCGCCAAATCTCTGGGCCGGTATCGGCCTCGTTCGCTCCGGTGCCGGTACGGCGCTGGTCGGCTCTCCGAAAACCATTGCCGCCCGGCTGAAAGAATATCAGGACATTGGCATCGATACGGTCATTGCGTCTGGCTATCCACATCTGGAAGAAGCCTATCGCGTCTCCGAACTGCTGTTCCCGGAAATCGGTCTCGGAGGCCCGCGCAATCAGATCCGGTCCTCCTTCGGCAAGCCGCAGGTCTTCGGCGGCGGCGGACATGGCGGTAACGTGAAGGTTGCTTCCGGCTCCTGATGGCAACAGGCGGCATGGTCCGACAGCCATGCCGCTTCCGCCACATGAATTCATGCTTGTGCGTATTGCGGAACGATCAAGACAAGGCCGCTTTCGGCTGAGTGGCATTCCGCAAAGCGTCTTCGCGTTTGACCGCCTCTATATCGCGGTAACTGTCTGCTGGGTGATTAGCGGCCAGATAATCGCCGTCTCCGAACAGTTTTTCACGCAATGTGCCAGGTTTATAAGCCGTTGGATAAACGCCGCGTTTTTGAAGTTCCGGCACGATATATCCGACGATATCCTCGAAACTATCGGGCGTAACCGCATAGGCGATGTTAAAACCATCGACATCCGTATCGTCCACCCATTCCTGAAGAATATCGGCGATATGCGACGGGGAGCCAACAAAGACCGGGCCAAGACCGCCAATGCCGCCAAATTTCGCCAGTTCGTCGATGGTCCAGGACTTATCGCCGCCCGCGACATGTTCGACAAAGGAATGAATGGCGTTGGTCTCGATTTTCTTCACGGTATCCGATGGCGCATATTGCCCAAAATCGATGCCGCTCCAGCCGGACATGAAAACCAGTGACCCGTCATAAGAGACGAAGTCGCGGTACTCTTCGAATTTCTTCTGGGCTTTCTCATTGGTCTCATCGGTGATGATGGTGATGAGCGTATAGATATACACCTTCGTGGGATCACGACCGGCTTCCGCAATACGGCGACGCATGTCTGCGACATGGGCTTTCAAAACAGATTTTGTCGGAGCCGCAACGAAGATACACTCGGCGTGTTCCGCCGCGAAAGCTTTGCCAGGCCCGGACGCACCGGCCTGATAGAGAACGGGCGTGCGCTGCGGCGACGGCTCACTCAAATGATAGCCGGGAACATCGAAATATTTGCCCTTATGGCCGATCTCGTGAACCTTCGAAGGGTCCGTGAAAATGCGCTTCTCGCGGTCGCGCAACACCGCACCTTCTTCCCAGCTGCCTTCGAAAAGCTTGTAGAGAACCTCGATATATTCCGCGGCCACCTCATAACGATTGTCATGCCGACGCAGGCCACCCTCTCCGATATTTTTGGCGCCGCTCTCCAGATAGGATGTGACGATATTCCAGCCTATGCGGCCTTTCGTGTGGTGATCGGCGGTCGAGAGCCGACGCGCAAACGTATAGGGATGCTCGAATGAGGTAGAGGCGGTGATGCCGATGCCGAGATGCTCCGTCGCAAGCGCAATCGGGGCCGCGAGTTGCAACGGATCGTTGACAGGAATCTGGGCTGCCTGATGAATGGCATGGTAGTTAGAGCCCTTGTAGACATCGTAATATCCGATCACATCGGCAATGAAGATGCCGTCAAAGATGCCGCGCTCCAATGTGCGGGCAAGATCCTGCCAGTAGTCCAGATCCTTGTATTTCCACGATTTGTCACGCGGATGCGCCCACAGACCGGGCGATTGGTGGCCAACGCAGTTCATATCGAATGCATTGAAACGAATGGTCTTGCCCATGGCGAACTCCAGAATTTCTCTGGGCGACGATACGGGCTGTCGACAATGATGCGGAAGAGCGCCCATGCTGACTATCACGACGGCATGAGAAAAACCTTCCACATATTATTACATAAAAAACATAGAATGACTTTTAAGGACGCAGACCTGTGCGATGCTCTGCCCAGCCGCTTTAAACCCGTTGGGAGGCACATAAATGGGCACGATTTCCGAGACCAAAATCGACTACACAATCCACCCTCGCGTCAATTCGACAGATCCGGTGACTCTCCGGCCTCGGCCCTCTGTTCCCGCACGTGTAGTTCGCGATGACGCTGAAGCGATCGAGATTGCGGAGCGTCTTGCGGAAAAATTCAAGGCTGGCGCTGCGCTGCGCGACCGGGAGGGCCTTTTGCCCGTCAGCGAACTGGATGATTACTCGCAAAGCGGTCTATGGAGCCTCAATGTGCCCAAGGCCTATGGTGGACCGGAAGTATCCTATGCCACGCTGGCCAAGGTCATCGCCATCATAGCCGCTGCCGACCCTGCCATTGCGCAGACGACCCAGAACCATCTTGCCATCATCGCCACGGTCGATCTGGACGGGACGGAAGAGCAGAAGAAACTCTTCTTCGGCTGGGCGCTTCAGGGGCTTCGCTACGGCAACGCCTTCTCCGAACTGAAAAGCAAGACGGTGGCAGACTTCGAAACCAGGGTGGTTCACGATGGCGATGATGTCATCGTCAACGGCGAAAAATTTTACACGACAGGCGCCCTGCTGGCGCACATCGTTCCCATCGTGGGTGTCGATGAGACAGGTCAGGGCTATCTCGTATTCGCCGACCGGGAAGCGCCGGGCCTTACCGTGACCAACAACTGGTCAAGCTTCGGCCAGCGCACGACCGCATCCGGATCGGTGAAGATCGAAAACGTCCGCGTGCCCACGGCGCGGGCTTTGAAGGTGACGTCTTTCGATCACCCAACCGTTGGCGGCCCCGTGTCGCAGATCATTCAATCGGCCATCGATGCCGGTATTGCACGCGGCACGATTGACGACACGATCACCTTCATCAACACCTACAGCCGTCCGTGGATCGACAGCGGCAAGCAGAAGGCAAACGAGGATTTGTTCACGATTGCTGCGATTGGCGACCTGAAGATCAAGCTGCATGCCGCCGAGGCACTGCTGGAAATCGCAGGCCGCAGCATCGATAGCGCACGCGCCAATTCCACGCTGGAAACCGTGTCGGAAGCGACGATCAAGACGGGAGAATCCAAGGTTCTGACCACGGAAATCGCGATCCTGTCGACCAATAAACTGTTCGAACTGGCGGGAACGCGCTCGACACTCGCCGAACATGGGCTGGATCGCCACTGGCGCAATGCCCGCGTTCACACGCTTCATGATCCCGTTCGGTGGAAGTTCTACCATGTCGGCAATTATTACCTCAACGGCGCGCATCCCCCGCGCCACGCCTGGAACTGAGGTTCAGTGACATGACGACAACGGATAGAACGCTGCACCGGCAGGCTGCGCTGACGGCAGGCAGGCCAGCGCCGCATGTGCCACCGCGTCAAAATCTAGCGCATATCATCAAGAGTGATGACGAGGCTATAGCAATCGCCAAGGAGTTAACCCGCGACTTTGCCGCAGGTGCGGCAGAGCGCGACCGGGAGCGACGTTTACCGCTGGCGGAGATCGAGCGCTTCTCGCAGAGCGGCTTGTGGGCAATCACCGTGCCGAAGCAATATGGCGGTGCGGAGGTGTCTGCAGTCACGCTGGCAG
This sequence comes from Rhizobium sp. Leaf262, assembly GCF_001422245.1. Lineage (GTDB taxonomy): Bacteria > Pseudomonadota > Alphaproteobacteria > Rhizobiales > Rhizobiaceae > Agrobacterium. The sequence goes on along the minus strand of NZ_LMMM01000001.1, from coordinate 210,509 downwards.
AGGTGACCGCCATCATATCCGCTGCCGATGGCAGCATCGGGCAGATACCGCAAAACCATTTCTACATGGTAGAAGCGCTACGGCTTGCTCGCAGCGAAGAGCAGAAAAAGCATTATTTCCAGCGCGTTCTGGATGGTGACCGGCTGGGCAATGCCTTCACCGAAATCGGCACGAAGACGCCCGTCGATTACAAGACGCGCTTCGTGGAGCGAGATGGAACGCTCAAACTCAGTGGACAGAAATTTTATTCCACCGGCTCGCTTTTCGCCCACATCATCGTCGCTGTAGCCAAGGGACCGGATGAGCGCGTGAACATCGTTTTCATCGACCGCTCGACCGCAGGTCTCAACCTCATCGACGACTGGACCTCGTTCGGCCAGCGCACCACCGGCAGCGGCAGTGTGACCTTCGATGATGTGGGGATTACGCCGTTTCAGGTGGTCGATCAGGACAGTCTGTTCGAACGGCCGACCACCATGGGGCCGTTTGCCCAGATCATTCATGCCGCCGTGCAGGTGGGTATCGCCCGTGGTGCTCTCGCCGAAACGGTCTCTTACGTTCGCGCCCATGCCCGCCCGTTCTTCGAACTTGAGATCGAGCATGGATATGAGGATCCGCACACCATCCACTCTGTGGGCGATGTCGCGATCCGGGTTCACGCAGCCGATGCGCTGCTGGCAAGGGCGGGGCGCATTCTCGATGAGGCCACCGCTTCACCCAATGAGAAAACCGTTGCAGCGGCCTCCATCGCTGTGGCCGAGGTGAAGGCATTGGGAACGGAAGTGGCGCAACTGGCATCGACCAAGCTCATCGAACTCGGCGGCGCGCGCTCGACGCTGGAAAGCTATGGCCTTGATCGCTTCTGGCGCAATGCCCGGACGCATTCGCTGCACGATCCGGTCCGCTGGAAATATCATCACATTGGCAATTTCTATCTCAACGGCACCCCGCCGCCGCGCCACGGCGCGATCTGATTTATCACTCTCAGGACAGACAGCATGACATACCTTCCCAACCCCGATCGCTACGAAGAAGCACCGTTTCGCCTCACAGGCCGCAGCGGGCTGAAGCTGCCGCCCATTTCTCTGGGTCTCTGGCACAATTTCGGCGATACGACACTGCTCGAAACACAGCGTTCGATCCTGTTCAAAGCCTTCGATCTGGGGATCACCCATTTCGATCTCGCCAACAACTACGGCCCACCAGCAGGAAGCGCCGAGATCAACTTCGGCAATGTCCTCAAACAGGATCTCGCCGCCTATCGTGACGAGTTGATCATCTCCACCAAGGCGGGCTGGGATATGTGGCCGGGACCGTATGGCCGGGGAGGCGGGTCGAAGAAAGCCCTGCTCTCCAGCCTCGACCAAAGTTTGAAACGGTTGGGCGTGGAGTATGTCGATATTTTCTATTCCCACCGTTTCGATGCCGAGACACCTTTGGAGGAAACTGCGGATGCGCTAGCGCAGGCCGTGCGGCAGGGCAAGGCGCTCTATGTCGGCGTGTCATCCTATTCCGGTGCCAAGACGCGCGAGATTGCAGCGCTTTTGAATGAGCGTGGCACGCCGCTGCTCATCAACCAGCCCGCTTACAATCTGTTCAATCGCTGGGTAGAGAAAGACCTGTTGGATGCGACGGATGAAGTTGGAGCGGGCGTGATTGCCTTCACGCCACTGGCTCAGGGCTTGCTGACCAACAAATATCTGAACGGCATTCCGCAAGATGCACGCGTCAACCGTCCCGGTGGGGATTTCCTGCGGCCGGAGCATTTAAAGGAAGAGAATATCAAGCGGGCACAGGCGCTGAACGAGATCGCGCAAAGACGCGGGCAATCACTGGCGCAGTTTGCCATCGCCTGGGTTCTGCGCGACAAGCGCGTAACTTCGGCTCTGATCGGTGCAAGCTCGGCAAAGCAGGTCGAGGAAAATGTCGCGGCACTGAAAAATCCGTATTTCACGCCAGATGAGCTTGCCGAGATCGACCGTTATGCGGTGGAAGGCGGTATCAACCTGTGGGAAAAACCGTCGCACGACGAAGCGGTCTGATCCCCAACACATGCCCGGATTTGTGTCCGGGCACATAACCGTCAAACATCGGAGGGAAAGCGCCATTGCGCCGCCACATGTGGCGCTGCCAATCGATCCCCCTTGCCGAACAGGCGGCTGCGCAGGGTTCCTTCTTGATAACCTGTCTTGTAGCGACCGCGTGATTGAAGCTCGGGGATCACGAGATCGATAAAATCCTCGTAGCATTCCGGCACGACCGTCCGCGTTAGATTGAAGCCGTCGATCTCTCCCTCATCGATCCATGCTTCCAGCTCATCCGCGATAGCAGCTGCCGTGCCGACAAATGTCGGATAGCGGCCACCGAGCGTCAAGCTTTCCAGCAGATGACGCTTCGTCCAGCCGCGTTCTCGCGCGGTCTGAACGCCGGATTGAATGGCGTTGCCCTTGCCACTGTCCTTGATGATCGGGTCGTCAAGGCCAAGGCTTTCGAGATCGATGCCGGAGCCTGCCGAAAAATGCGCAAGTCCCGCTTCCGGGCTGGCGTAGCGGCAATAATCGGCATGTTTTTCCCGTGCCTCACCATCTGTCAAACCCGGAATGACGCTGATGCCGACGAAGATTTTGATGTCGTCAGGCGCACGCGTTGCTTTCACGGCTTCGGCCCGCAACAGGCGTGATGTTCTTTGCGCAGCGGCGCGATCTGTGGCGGAAATGAAAATACATTCCGCATGGCGCGCTGCAAAAGCTCTGCCGCGTTCGGAACTGCCCGCCTGAAACAGCACCGGAGTGCGCTGCGGAGATGGCTCGCTGAGATGGTAACCGCGCGACTGGTAGAATGTGCCCTTATGATCGATGGCCCGGACGCGGACGGGATCGGCATAGATGCGACGCTGCTTGTCTGCGAGCACGGCATCGTCCGCCCAGCTGCCTTCCCAAAGCTTGTAGAGCAACTCCAGTGCCTCATCTGCCTGATCGTAGCGGTCGTCGTGTCCGCTCATCGCGCTTTGGCCGATGGCACGGGCGGCGCTATCCAGATAGCCCGTCACGATGTTCCAGCCCATGCGCCCGCTGGTAAGATGATCGAGCGTCGACATGCGGCGGGCGAAAAGATAGGGCGGCTCGGCGTTGGCGTTGACCGTGATACCAAAGCCCAGATGCCGGGTCGTTGCCGCCATGGCCGAGACCAGCATCATCGGATCATTGACGGGCAGTTGCACCGATTCCCGAAGCGGCAATTCGACGGAGCCGCCATAGACATCGTAGACGCCGAGGATATCGGCCAGGAAAATGGAATCGAAGAGCCCTCGCTCAAGTGTTTGCGCAAGGTTCGTCCAGTAGCCGATTGCTTTGTATTCCGTTGAGCGATCCCGAGGATGGGTCCAAAGACCGTGGTTGATATGGCCGACGCAATTCATGCTGAAAGCGTTCAGGCGAATTTCCTTTTTGGGCATTCCATCAACCGCCATACTCGATGATCTCAAGCCCGGCATTGTAATCGGTTGCGTAGATCAGGCCAGCCGCATCCACAAAAACATCCGCCGACTGAATGACCTTAGGGCGACCGGGCCTGCGGTCCGTCATCGCGGTTGGCCCCGCTGGGACCAAAGCGCCGGTCTCGACGGGATGGTACGGGTCAGAAATATCGAAGGCGCGAATGCCTGCATTCTGCCATGTCGCGAAAATCAGGGTCTCCGAGACAAACGAGCCGGGCCGGTTTTCGTGCAGGTTATGCGGGCCGAAATGGCCACCTTTTTTGGTGTAGTCGATCTCGTTGGGAATGGGGAAAGTGGATATGCTGATCGGATTGTCCGGCACGCGAATATCGAACACCCATGTGTGCTTTCGCCCATCCTCTTCATTGTCCAACACCGCCTCATCGGCAACGACCAGAAGATCGCGGCCGGGCAGCGGCAGGGGAGAGTGCGTGCCGCCGCCATAGGGTGGCGACCAGTTGTGGTGCTTGATGAGCTTGGGCGCCGAATGATCGGAGATGTCCAACAGCGTCAGACCACCATCGCGCCAGCAGGCATAGGCCGTTGTGCCATGGACAAGGGCATGATGCAGGGCATAGCGCTTTCCCTCACCCCAGTCGGGAACCTCGCCTTTGGCAAGGTTCATGCCTGGCAGCCACCATTGCCCCACAAGCTGTGGATTTGTCGGGTCGACAAGATCGATGGTAACGAAAATGTAGTCAGAAAAGCCATCCAGCAGTGCCGACGCATAGGCATATCGGCCGCCGATGTACCAGATGCGATGCAGGCCGACACCATCCACGTCCAGCTGGCCGATCTTTTTCGGGCGGTCCGGCATGGAGATATCGAACACGGTCATCCCCGCCGTCCAGCTGCGCTGCCGCTTTTCCGCAGCCACGGTTTCACCGACGGATTTGGTGTAATAGGCCTTTTCGTCGGTGAAGCTTTCCACATCAGCGAAGAGATCAAGCGCGTTGATAACGAGCAAGAGATCGTCATGCGTCTGGAGATGTATGTTCCACGTGTTAGGCGGAGCTTGCACATAATTGACGGTCTTGGGATGTTTGGCGTCACGCACATCGACAATCGAAAACCCTTGCGACCACGGATGGGCGACATAGGCGTAGCCGCGATGCACCATCAGTTGCAGCCCGTCTCCCCTGCCGCCGATGTCGCTGTGACCGATGAGCTTCATGTTATGGGCGAAATCTGGCTTCGGCAGGTGTGGGCTGGTCATGTCTGTCTCTTGTACTGGAAACGGGAAAGGCACCGCGCAGGACGCGGTGCCGGATAGGTCACAGGCCTCAATGCGTGGCGGATGGTATCCAGCTTGCGGTGGCCGCATCGCTTTTCAGGAAGGCCGGGAATTTCTGCTGAAGTTCCTCGATGGTGCCGATTTTGTTTTTCACCAGATCGTCGCGGGTGATAAGCGTTGGCTGGAGAAGCACCGATTTTCCGGGCGACTGGCCAGCGATATCGAGCGAGACGGCGCGCACCGAGACTTCACCCACTACGGCGGCGTTGGTTGCTGCTGTCGCCACCCAAGCGCTATCGGGTTCGGTGATGAGCTGGATATCGGCGGTCGAAATATCGACGCCGTAAATCTTCACCTGCGTCGAAAGGCCGAGTTCATCCACGGCAAGTTTCACGCCCTTGGCGAACTCGTCCCACGGTGTGAAGATGACCTTGATATCCGGGTTGGCGCGCAAAATGGCCTTGGTCTGGTCGGCCACTGACGCAGGCACCGTATCGTTGACGACGCCCCACACGGCCTTCTCTGTCAGCTTGTGCTTTTCTACGAAGTCCTTCCAGACTGCATAACGACGGTCGAGCGGTGCGAAGCCAGCAACATAAACGGCACCGGCAACGAAACCATCGCCATTGTCCTTGATAGCCTGATCGAGAACGAGCTTGGCCATATCCTTATCGCTCTGTTCGATCTGCGGTATCTGCGGATTGTCGAGGTTGACGTCATAGGCGACGACCTTGATGCCCTTGTCGAGCGCTTTCTGGGCCACGTCTTTCAGCACTTCCGGGCGGCCATTGTTGATGACGATGCCATCCACGCCGAGATTGATCGCCTGCTCAACCAGATTGCGCTGCGCGTCATTGTCGTTACGGGCTTGAGAGACGGTAAGGTTGATGCCGAGCGCATCGGCCTGACGTTTCACGCCCGCCTCGAAGGCTTGAAGCCAATCGCCGCTGCCGAGGAAGCTGATGACGGCAACGTTCACCGTTTTCTTGTCGAATGGTGCGGGCGCGCCTGCAATGCCTGCGGACAAGGCGCTTGTGGCCACGATGGCGCTGGAGACGGCGGCGACCGCAAATATTTTGAGGGTTTTGAACATGATGTCCACTTCGTTGAGTAAGGGTTGAAAGGGTCAGTTTTTCGCGCGCGCAACGCCGTAGGTGAGCGCCAAGGCACCGACGAGAACTGCGCCTTTGATGAAGTCCTGCGTGTAATATGGCGCGTTCAACATGGTGAGACCGTTGAGCAGCACGCCGACGAAGACAGCTCCGACGACCGTGCCGAGAACATTGGGACGTCGTAGCGCCAGAACGGCAAAGCCGATAAGTGCGGCAGCAACGGAATCCATCAGCAGCGATGCGCCCGACGATACATCTCCACGCCCGACGCGGGCAGCGACGATGATGCCGCCCAGTGCGGCGAGCGTGCCAGACAGCACATAGGCCAAGGTCTTGATGCGATCGACATTCGCGCCCGCCAAACGTGCCGCCGTCTCATTGCCACCCGTCGCATAGATCAGCCGTCCAAGCCGCGTCCGCTCCGTCAGGATGAAGAGGATGACGGCGACGATGACCATGAGGATGACCGGCAGCGGAATGAGGCCGAACAGGCTGGAACGACCGATGGTGAGAAAGGCTGGGTCGTATCTACCTGTCGCGGTCGATCCATCCGGCAGAATGAGACCGACCGAGATGGAGCGGCCCGCTGTCGGGATGAGCTGCAAACCGGTGAGCAAGAACATGGTGGCAAGCGTTGCCAGCAAATCCGGCACTTTCAGTTTGACGATCAGAAACGCGTTGACGAGGCCGACAAGTGCTCCGAAAGCCAGCACCAGCGGCACCGTCTGATAGGCATTCAATCCCAAAACGATCATCAGGTAACTGGCCGCCATGACGCTGGAGGCTGCAACCGCGCCTACCGACAGGTCGAAGCCGTTGATGGCAAGCGTAACGCTGACGCCCGCGCCGATGATGGCGACGACCGACACCGCCTGCAAAATGCTCATGAGGTTGTTGATGTTGATAAAGGCGGGCTGCGCCAGCGAAAAGCCGATGACCAGCGCTGCGAGCAGCAGAAAAACCGCGCCTCGCCGTATGCCGTTTCTAAAACTTTCCGCTGTTGCAGGACGGGTTGGTTTTTCAGCGGTCTGTTGCGTGCCATCGACCATCAGGCAAGTTCCTTGTCAGGCTGCGTTGCGTCCGCATGAAGCGGGCTTTCAAGAAGGGTGTGGTGGTCCATGACCAAGACCCGGTCGGCTACTTCGAAGGCCTCTTCCGGGTCTGACGTGGCAATCAATGTCGCGCGGTCCGCATGGCGGCGAATGGTTGCGATAATATCTTGCCGCGCACCGACATCTACTCCTTGAAACGGCTCATCCAGCAACATCAGGCGGCTGGGCTCGGCTTCCCAACGGGCAATCACCGTCTTTTGCTGGTTGCCGCCGGACAGGGACCACACGGAGGCGGAGGCAGAAGATGCCTTGATCGCCAGCCGTTTGATCGCGTCTTCGCCTTCCTTCAGTTCGCGGTTGGAAAACAGAAATCCCGATGGATACCATGTCTTCAGATGTGGCAGGCTGATGGTTGCAGCAATGCTTTCGCCCGGCCAGTCCGCATGGATGAAGGACGAGCGGTGCCGATCTTCCGCAGCCATGACAACGCCTGAAGAGATCGCATCTGCCGGGCTGCGCGGGGCGTAGGGCTTGCCATCAAGTGACACCGCTCCTTCAGCAAAGGCACCGAGCCCGAAGAGTGACGACAGCAACCGGCTTTTGCCAGCACCCAGAACGCCGGTGATGGCAACGACTTCTCCCCGCCGCACCGAAAGCGAAAACGGCTCGGCACCGGGCAGAAGTCTCACGTTTTGAAGGTCGAGTACGGTCCTGCCAAATGTCTCGCGGCGATCCGGTCGTGCGGAACTGAGGGAACGCCCGATCATCGTTTCGATGGCGGCATCGAAATCGATAGGCTGCGCAAAAGAACCGACATTGCGCCCGCCCCGTAAGATTTCCACGCGGTCCGCCAAGGCAGCCAGATCAGCCGTGCGATGGGAGATATAGAGAACGCTGATCCCGCGTTCTTTCAGTCCGCGAACCAGATCGTAAAGCCGCAAGGACTCGCGTGATGACAGACTGGCCGTAGGTTCGTCCAAAATCAGCAGACGCGCTTTGTTGGCAAGGGCACGGGCAATGGCCAGCAACTGCCGGTCTGCCGCGCTGAGGTCTGCGAAATCCCGATCCAGCGGCAGATCGAACCCGGCATCCGAAAGAATCTGCGACGCGGCTTTGCGGATGGATCGGCGTGACAGGAAAAACGGATGTCTGCCGTTGACGAAATGGTTGAGGAGAAGGGCGTCGGCAACCGTAAGGCCGGGCACACCAACAACATCTGTCGATTGATGGACGGTCACGATGCCGCGCGCTGCAGCTTCGGCGGGGGTTTTCGGTGCAAAGCTTTTGCCCTGCCACAGAACGTTGCCTGCATCGGGGCGGTAAAGGCCTGAGAGGACTTTCACAAGCGTCGATTTGCCCGCACCATTTGCGCCCATCAACGCAACCACTTCGCCTGCCTTCATGGTGAGGTTGGCGTTGACGAGTGCCTTGGTCGAACCGAAGGCAAGGGAGATGTTTTGGACGTCGAGGATTGGCATGGTGGAACGCCTGTGGATGACGACCCAGTGTGGTAAGCCTCCTGTTGGGACAAACAAGAATGGCGTTTCTATAGTGGATTAAAACTATGGAATAAATTTCCAACGCGCTGAGGTTCCGCTTTGCGAATTCCTCTAGGCTTGGCGAAACGCAATGATGGTTTGGAGGATCGATGTCCAGCGCGTCGAGTAAAACGTTTCGCCTAAGGCTTCTCGCAGAACAAAGAAAACCAATCGCGAAACAGATTTTGGCAAATATAGTACATAAATATCATAGATTTTATGGTCATATTTGATCAGAAAATTTCACTCTTATGTCGATAGGGAATGCCATGTCTGTCAGCCGGGTTTTCGTTGCGTCTGCGCTATTGTCTTTGCTTTCACCGCTTGCAAGTGCGAACGCGCAAGGACTTTCCGGTGCGCCTGCGCCTTTTGATAAGGGCGGCGTAAAAATCGCTTTGGTGGGCTACATCTCAGCGGGCGATTTCTTTCAGGCCTATCAGGCAGGTGCTGTCGCACAGGCAAAAGCGCTCGGCGTCGATCTACGGGTCTTTCAGGGCCGCCAGGATGCCGCGCAGCAGCGTGAGCAAATTCTTCAGGCCATCAATCTGGGTGTTCAGGCTATCATCGTCGATCACGGACAGCCAGAATCGCTGGCCGATGTCGTGCAGCAGGCACTGGACAAGGGCATCAAGGTCGTGGCCTTCGATGTCAATCTCAACAATCCGAAAATCCCACAGATCGAGCAGTCCGATCACCGGCTGGCGGAACTGGCGCTTGAGCAGGCTTTGAAAGACAATGGCACCAGCTTCAATGCCGGTTATGCCTATGTGGCCGGTTTTGCCCCGCTCGACCGTCGCAATGAAATCTGGGAGAAGGTGAAGGGCGAGAACAAGGGCCTGGTCGAAAAGGCCCGTTTCGGAACCGTCAGCGACACAACTGCGACAGCAACGGCTGATCAGGCCAAGGCAATATTTCGTGCCAATCCGGATATCTCCGTTGTGTTTGCCCCTTATGACGAATTTGCGCGTGGCGTGAAACTCGCCGCAGCCGACCTCGGCATATCGGACAAGGTCAAGATTTACTCGGCGGATATTTCCACAGCCGACATTCAGGAAATCGTCGAGCCTGGCAGCCCATGGGTGGCGACAGCCGCGACCAATCCTGCCGTGGTGGGTGCTGTCTCGGTTCGCGCCGCCGCCCTTCAGATTGCCGGGCAGCAAGTGCCAGCGAAGGTGGTCGTTGACCCGGTTCTCGTAACGCAAAAACAATTGCGCGACGCTGACGTGAATACAATTGAGGATTTGGCCAAGAAAATTCCCGCCTTTTCAACCAGTGGCGTCGCAACGGCGAGCTGGATACCGGCAGCGGCATTTTAGTCAGCTATCAATGACATGATCCGGCCTCCATCCGGAGCAGGTTGGTTCCTTTGCGAAAATGTGCGTTGTTACACGCGCCACAATGACGTGGCGCGTGTAACAACGCAGCACCAAGGTCTCACAGGCTGGTGTGACGACTACCGACACTCATTTGCCGCCCCGGCAAAGGTTCAGGGCTAGGCCCGTCTCATTCACACGCAGAACCCAAAGTGTCGCCGTCTCACGTTTGCGACCAGGCAGCTCGAGTGCCATTTATCTCGCCATTTGAGAACCTAAGAACTCGCCCTTCCCGTCCTATTTTGTAGACCAATCTGCTGTTCGAATTTAAGTGGACGCAAAACGCGCACAATTCCTGCCTTATTTTTGCAACGAATGAGTGCGAGCCCTTCTTCTCAACCACGGACTCCCACGAATCTACACTGCAAGGTGATGATATATGAATGAGAACGTAGCCTTGAATATCGTGCAGCGACCGCGGGTTGAAATCTCATTTTCGGACGAACTTGCAGCATTGCGTAAAAGCGATAACGGCCCCAAGCCCCCTGGATGGGCACTATCTTTAAAAAGTGTCAAATCCTTCATCCTCGGCGGCAACGGCGCAACAGCCAAACTCGTCGCATCGCCATCCTTGATCGAGCGCGCCATGGTGACCCTTGCAACCTCGCGGGCACTGCTGCTGATTGGTGAACCTGGAACGGCCAAGAGTTTTTTATCGGAACTGCTTGCCGCAGCGATCAGTGGGGATTCGACTCTGACCATCCAGGGCGGCGCATCCCTGAGCGAGGATCAGATCCGTTACGGCTGGAATTATGCTCTTCTGGTGAGCGAGGGACCTACGCGGCGGGCGCTTGTGCCTGCGCCGCTCCATCGCGGCATGTCGGAGGGCAAAGTTGTGCGTTTCGAGGAAATCACGCGTTGCCCGCTCGAGGTTCAGGATAGCCTGTTGTCGGTTCTGTCGGACCGGGTGATGGCTGTGCCGGAACTGTCGGGCGACGACGGTATGGTTTTCGCTAGGGAAGGCTTCAACATCATCGCCACCGCCAATACCCGCGACCGCGGCGTAAACGAAATGTCTGCCGCCTTGAAGCGGCGCTTCAACTTCGAGACGGTTTTTCCCATTCGCGACGCCGATGAGGAACTCGCGCTGGTGAAGCGGGAGGCGGGAAAATTGCTTGCGCGATCTGGCGTTCCGGCCCCGCCCGACGACGATACTCTGGAGGTACTGGTGACCTGCTTCAGAGAGCTGAGAGAGGGTCTTTCGGTCGAAGGGGGCATGGAGCGGTTAAGCTCGGTCATGAGCACCGCCGAGGCGGTCAGCGTGGCTCACGCTATCGGTATTCGTGGCCATTACCTTCGCGGTGACAGTGGCCGCCCCGAAGATATTGTCGAGTGCCTTGCCGGCACTGCCGCAAAGGACAATGCGGAGGATTTGACGCGGTTGCGCCGCTATCTCGAGCAGAAGGCATCCAAAAGGTCAGGCGAGGGATGGAAAGCATTTTATGCAGCCCGGCATCTCCTCACATCCTGATTCCAAAGACCAATACAATTTGAACGATCGCCTCATCGTCATCGGTGTGCGGCATCATTCACCTGCTTGTGCAAAGCTTGTCCGGCGCACCATAGAGGATCACGCGCCTGCATTCGTGCTGATCGAAGGCCCGGCTGATTTCAATCCGCACATAGAAGATTTGAGGCTCGCACATCAACTGCCGCTGGCCATATTCAGTTTCCACGCCACGCATCGTCGCACGCTTGCGTCTTACTCTCCCTTTTGCAGCTATTCACCGGAATGGGTGGCTTTACAGACGGCGTGGTCCACAGGTGCCACACCGCTCTTTTGCGATCTGCCCGCCTGGCACCCGGATTTCGGGGACCGAACCAACCGCTACGCCGATCCACATGGAAAGAGGGCAGCGGCAGTCGAGCAAGCTGCGGCGAATGCGCTGGGTGAGGAAGGACGCGACGCATTTTGGGATGCGATTGCCGAGCAATCTCCGCCGCAAGAGCTGGAGGAGCGCCTCGCATCTTATTTCGACCTACTACGCCCTGATGGGGCGGAGGACCCGAGGGAATTTGCGCGTGAACGCTACATGGCTGCGCATGCCGCCTGGGCCTTGGGAGAGGCGAAGGACCGAAAGGTTGTTCTCATTTGCGGTGGCTGGCACGCACAGGCTGTGCGGTTGCTGTCGCGCCAAGCGAGTGGAGACCTGCCAGCGATCCCGCAACTCAACGAAGGAGAGCGTGCGGGAAGCTATGTGGTGCCCTATGACTATCGAAGGCTTGACCGGTTTGCCGGTTACGCATCGGGTATGCCAGCCCCTGCCTATTATGAAGATGTCTTTACCCATGGGCTGGATCAGGCGGCCGACAATGCCCAGAATGCGATTGCGGCAACTCTGCGCGCTGCCGGACAGGTCGTTTCCACAGCGGATCGTGTTGCATGGCACGCCCATGCAAAAGCGCTGTCGATGGCGCGTGGGCACCGTTCCGTGCTGCGTGCCGATCTCCTCGACGCAGCCTTGGCAACCTTGGTCAAGGACGCGCTGGATATGCCTGCCGCCTGGACCCGGGACGGCGCGCTGCGATCAGGAACGCACCCCGCGCTCGTTGCCATGCTTCGCGCCCTGACGGGAGAGCGTTGCGGCAAACTTGCTCCCGGCACCCGCCAACCACCTTTGATGGCCGATATACGCGCAAGGCTTGATGACCTCGGATTGATACCGGAGCCTCGACCACGCGACGTGGTTTTGGACTGGAACGTGCCTCTCGATCGGGAGCGGGCGCATGTGCTGCACGCGCTTTGCATCCTCGGCATTCCCGGGTTCGAACGTGGCGGCGAACCGATGGCTTTGGGCACGGTTGCTCCGAAGGAGACGTTCCGGCTCGTTCTTCATCGCGATGCCGACGGCGCGCAGATCGAGGCTTCGCGCTGGGGTGGCACAGTGGCCATGGCTACAGCAGCAGTTCTTTCGGATCGTGCCGAACAGGCGGGAGACGATCTTGAAAGTCTCTCCGCCTGCCTCGCCGATGCGCTGTTTTCCGGCCTGTTGGCGCTTGAGAACGAATTGACGGAGCGGATCGCTGCAGGTCTTGCATCGTCTCACGATATCCGTGCAATCGGCGTGTCAGGGCTGGAAATCGTGAGGCTTTACCGCTTTGGAGAGGTATTCGGAGATGCTGGGCACAAGGCTTTGGGACGGCTCTGTGAGGCGGTGTTTTCCCGTGTGATGTGGATCATGGAAGCCATTCGCAACGAGGATGAAGGTATCAAAGCGATCCGCGCGCTGCTTGCTTGCAGGGACATGATGCGAGATTGCCCGACACCCGACATGGACATTCCCTCCTTCATATCCGGCCTGGAACGCTGTGTTTCGAACCAGGAGTCGCCAGCAGCGCTCGCCGGTGCCGCTTTTGGAACGCTGATCGCATGTGGGCAAACATTCCCCGAAGACGTCTGCGGACGCATGCAGCGTTTCAGCGGACCCGACAGGCTCGGTGACTTCCTGTCCGGCCTCTTTGCGCTGGCTCGCGAGGGCATTTCCAGGAGTGAGCCGGTCATCGGATCAGTCAGGGGAATAGTTGAAGGCTGGAACGACGAGGCGTTTTTGCGGGCATTGCCATCGCTCAGACGGGCCTTCTCATTCTTTCCGCCGCGTGAACGGGAAAGGTTGGCAGGCGCCATTGTCCGTTCCCACGGCGGTAACGAGGCGCAGGCGGAAGTTCAGGCCATGGCGTGGATGCGCCAATCGACTCCGATGACAGATCAGGCGAGCGCTATCGCGCTTGAAGCAACTGTGGCTCGGCGTCTTGCCGAAGCCGGATTGATGTGATGTGAGGAAGGTAAAAATGGAACGCTACGAACTCGTTGAAGGTACATCGTCAAAGTTCTGGGAAGTCTTCGTCTCAGGTGTTTCACTTAAAATCCGCTATGGCCGCATCGGCACCCAGGGCCAGTCCAAGGACAAGGACTTCTCGACTGCGGAAGACGCCGAAAAGGAAAAGAAGAAGCTGGTAAAAGAAAAGACCGGCAAGGGTTATCTGCGGGTGGCCGACGGTGAAATGCCCGCACCTTCGGCACCCGCCGCCGCTTCGCCAGAGGCATCCAAGGATGAGAACCTCACGACGCCATCGCCTGCAGCAAGCGAAGCTACGACACAGCCGCCTGTCTTGGCTCAACCCGTTGCAAAACCTGTGGTCGATGCTGATCGTGAGGAAATTCTGAGCCGGCTGATAGGCTCGGCTCTCCCAACACGTTCTAGACGGTTTGCTGTTACCGACCCGGTAAAAGTCTGGGCAAAGCTGCGCAGTTACGTTGCCCTCATCAAGGACAACGCCCAGGACGAACAGCTCGAAGCGTGGAATTGGCTGGACGCAAAGGTTCAGGAAGCCGGTGAAGCAGGAGAGTCCATAGGTGTTTCTACCGCCGCGGAAGTTCGCGAATGGACAGAAAAGATCGAGCAGGCGAGCAAATATCTCACCGTCTATTTAGGTGAACGCCAGAAAAAGACGTCTGCCAGTCTTGTATGCCTGGATTACTTTTTCGAGTTCCTGTCCGCAAAGCGCGGCATGCCTTTTGTGGTGGAAGCGATGCTGCCGCTTGTCGGAATCGATCCCAGCAATCGACGGGGTTATGAAGCCTCATCATTGAGTTCGCCGCGCGAACTTGCTCTCCGCGATTACATCACTGCCGCACCCGATCAGGATTACGAGGCGATCATTGCAATGCTGATCGAAGCCTCTAGAACGGAAAGCGACTGGCGCAGAAAAGCAGCCTTCGCGTTCATTCTGGGCGATGACCGGGATGTTCAGCATGAACTGACACCACTCGCTTTTCTTACCGCAGCGCAGGAAGCGGGGGAGGATGTTGGTGCGACACTTTCCATGGTGCCGCTCGTGCTGGACGCCCGGCCATCTGCTGCGGCACGCTGGCGCACGAAGCGTACCTATTTCATTTTCTTCATGTATTACGACCTGATGCTCGACGACATTCTCGCAACCGCCATAAAGACGGCGCGGCACTACAATGAGTCCGCACTGCCCACGCTCGAATGGCTGCTCCATTATGGTTATGAAGGTCAGAGAACAGAGATCGCACGCGTCATCCTTGCGACGGGTGAAAGTGGTGCGTTGGCCAAGCTTTTGCCATTCATTCACGAAAAATGGATACGTCCCGCGGTCGATCAGGCGTCAGAAGAAGACCCGGCCTTCATGTTCGGTCAATATTTGGCAACGCTTTCATCAGGCAGCAACGAGCCTGTCATTCGCGCGCGCGCAATGGATTTCGTCAAGCAATATCCGAAAGAGGCGCTTGAAGGCTGGGCGGCGGAACCCAGGTGGAAAACCCAGTTGCAGAAGCTGCTTGATGTCCATGATGTTGTGCTTGCACCGCTCGAAGCTCTGCCCGTGGTGTTGCATGATCCGCCATGGCGCAAGAAAAAGAAGGCGGTTGACGACACCGTTCTAGAACTCTTGCCGTTGGAGACCCCCTTCCGCTACCTGCGCGAAGGGCCGCCGCCGGAGGAGTACCATTGGCGCATCCGGAACGCTCGCATCGTCTCGACAACCGAGGAACTGATCGATGCCATCAGGGAATTCGAGAGCAAAGACGTTGCCGATTGGAAAAAAGTGCCCCGCTCGATGGCGATTCCGCAGAAGGGGGATGAGTTGGAAGACGTATTGGCTTTCGTCTCAAGGCGTGTGTCAGAGTTCCAGGACTATTACGCGGCCGGATATTATGATTGGGATAAGCTGATAGGAGGCATCGAGAAGCAATTCGATTCCTTCTCGTTGACCTTATGGGGGCAGCCCAAAGTTCTACCATCCTACTATATGGGCGACATTTGCCCACGTATGATCGATCGTTTTGGCGAAAGAGCATTACCCGGTCTGATCCGAAATTTGGAGAGCGACCCGATCGGCATGCTGGAACATGTCAAGGACGTTGATTTCGCAGGCATTGCCCCCCTTGCCGCGCGCGCGCTCTTGAAGCTGAAGAAGGCACGTATTCCGGCCATGCAATGGCTACGACTTTACCGGCGTACCGCAATAACGAGGCTCCTCCCCGACGCCACCGGCAAGCCCGGCCCGGCCCGCGATGCGGCCGAGCACACACTTCGCTGGATGGTGGCGGATCGCGCCGAGGCGCGGGACGAAATTCTGGAGGTCGCGAAATTGTACGAACCGCAATCGCCCGATGTGATGAAGGCGATCTGGGAGGTTCTTGATCGTGATCCCTATGCCAGATTCCCTGCGCGCATCGCCAAGCTGCCAGCCTGGTTCAACCCCGGTACGTTGACTCGTCCTGTCCTGAAAGACGGGAGTGCTCTGCCGGATGAGGCGCTGGCCGCGATCGCGGAAATGCTGTCCTTCTCAACGCCCGAGGCCATCTATGCCGGTCTGGATGCAGTCAAGGAGATCACGACGCCGGAGAGCCTTGCGCAGTTTTCCTGGGACCTTTTTGGTGCGTGGCTTGCCGAAGGTGCTCCGAACAAGGAAGGGTGGGCCTTGCGCGGCTTGGGCTGGCTTGGCGATGATGAATGCGCCCGCCAACTGACGCGCCTTGTGCGCAAGTGGCCCGGCGAATCCGCCCATCAACGCGCTGTCACTGGTCTCGATGTTCTTGCCGACATCGGTACGGATGTGGCGCTGATGAACCTCAATGGCATTGCGGAGAAGCTGAAATTCAAGGGACTTCAGGAGAAGGCGCGGGAGAAGATCGCCGCAATTGCCGAGGCGCGCGACCTGACGCCGGAAGAACTTGCCGATCGTCTCGCCCCTGATCTTGATCTCGATGAACGCGGCGGTCTCGATCTCGATTTCGGGCCACGCCGTTTTCGCGTAGGTTTCGACGAGTTCCTGAAACCATGGGTGAAGGATGAAACAGGCAAGCGTCTCAAGGACTTGCCGAAACCGAACAAGGCCGACGATGCGGCGCTATCCGCGGCATCGGTCAAGACTTGGGCCGCGGTGAAAAAGGATGCGCGAGCAGTCTCAAGCATCCAGATCACGCGCCTCGAAAACATGTTGTCGACATCCCGCCGGGTATCGCCTGAAGTGTTCTGGCTCTTCTTCGCAAGCCATCCGTTGATCCGACATCTTTCCCAGCGTCTCGTCTGGGGCGTCTATGACGATATCGCCCCCCAAACTGCACCGACAACGCTGTTCCGGGTCGCCGACGATCTTTCCTTCACGGACGCGGAAGACGAGCCGATCACGCTCGATCTTTCCGCCGCTGCAACGGGCTTGATTGGACTGGTTCATCCATTGCATCTGCCTAAGGGCGGACTCGATGCCTGGGGCGCTCTTTTTGGGGATTACGAGATCTCGCAGCCTTTCCCTCAGCTCGGAAGAGAAACTTACGAACTGACACAAGACGAGAAGCAGGCGTCCACGATCACCCGGTTCGCCGATATCGAGGTGGAGGCGACACGATTGCGAGGCATGTCGACACGCGGCTGGAACCTCGGCTCGGTCGAGGACGGAGGATGTATCTCGTGGCTGGAGCGGCCAGTGCGCTTTTCTGATGGAAAGGTCAATACTGCCATGTGCGGCTTTGATCCCGGGCTCTTCACCGGCGGTGCCGATTGGGAGGAAAAGTTTCAGAAACTGCAGAGCATCACGCTTTATCGACCCTACGGTCAGCCGGGAAGCGATACGCGTACCTTTGGCGAACTTGATCCGGTGACCGCCAGCGAGATGCTTCGCGGATTGAGCCTGCTTGCCGCCACGGCGGTAAAATGAGCCTCGAAGCTCTCGATGCCCTGACACGTTGGCGTCTCGTTCTCGGTGAAGCAGCACAGGGTCCCTGTGCCGCTGCCGGGTGCGGACTGTCCGGCGAGGCTGCGGCCATGGATGTCGCCCTTGAATGGCTCTATGGCCGTGACGAGGAAGGTGCCTCACGCAACATCGCACGCCGGGGTGGGCGCGAAGGATCGGTCCTGACCACCCCGGAATGGATAAATGATATCCATCGGCTTTTTCCCAAGGAAACAATCGAGCGCCTGGAGCGTGATGCCATAGAACGCTACGCCATTGACGACGTGGTGACCAACCCGGAGGTTCTGCAACGCGCGGTGCCGAATGAAACATTGCTGAAAGCAGTCCTGCGTACGAAGCATCTCATGTCCCCGGATATCCTGCTGCTTGCGCGAAAACTGGTGCAGGACGTCGTGCGGCAACTGATGGAAAAACTGGCACGCGACATGTCTCTGGCCTTCTCCGGCGTGATGGACCGCAGACGTCACAGCCGGTTTCGGATCGCCAGCGACCTCGATTTTCGCCGTGTGCTGAAAGACAATCTCAAGCATTACGATCCCGATACCGGCAAGATGACCGTTGAGAAACTGCATTTCTTCGCCCGCAACCGGCGGCACATGAAGACCTGGCAGATCATTCTCCTTGTCGATCAGAGCGGGTCGATGCTGGACTCGGTCATTCATTCAGCCGTGACTGCGGCTTGCCTCTGGGGGCTCCCCGGCGTTCGGACCCATCTCGTCGCTTTCGATACGAATGTCGTCGATCTGACCAAGGATGTGGACGACCCTTGTGAGTTGCTCATGAAAGTACAACTCGGTGGCGGCACAGATATTCAAGGGGCTGTGTCCTATGCGGCGGGTCTTATCGAACATCCGGACCGGGCGATTGTCGTTCTCATCTCTGATTTCTTCGAAGGCACCAGCCCGGCCATGCTTGTGGAGCGGGTCGCGGCCCTCGTTGCCCAACGCACACTTGTTCTTGGGCTTGCTGCCCTGGATTCCGCCGCCACACCCGTTTACGACGGCAATATGGCGCAGAAGCTGGTTGCGGCAGGTGCGGAAGTCGGGGCAATGACGCCAGGCGAGCTTGCGGGCTGGCTTGCCGAAAAGATCGGGCGTTAGCCATGCTGAGACCCGACCTCGTTGCCTTGACAGACCAGGGATTGATCCAGCTTTCCAATGCAGGACTTGTGAAACGGGCATTGCGCGAGCTGGAAATGGGAGCGCTTCCCGAGCTGGAGGAGGCGAACGACGCGATCATTGCACGCTTTGCCGATGGTACCTCGACACGTCTGTCTTCGGGACAAGCCTTGGCCGACGCCGCTTGCAGTTGTCCTTCCTCTGGCATGTGCAGACACCGTGTCATGCTGGCGGTCGCCTATCGTGCGCGCCATGCGGCAACGGATGCAGGCGATGCATCGGCGCCGGACTGGAACCCCGCCTCGTTTGATGCCGAGCAGGTCGCCGATAGCCTCTCCGCATCCGCAAAGGCGGAGCTATCCCGGCTTCTTCGGTCGCGTCATCCCGTGCGCCTTGAATATGGAAAGACACCAACCGCTTATCTCCCGATAGCCACCGTGCGCTTCCTGGTTCCAAGCGATCTTTCCTATGCGCGTTGTGACTGTGAACTTGGCACGCACTGTGCGCATGTTGGCATGGCTGTCAAAGCATTTCAGACAGCAGAAGGCGGGTCTCAGGCCGTCATCGGAGGTGTGTCAGAGGGCGAGGCAGGCATCGATGTCACGTCGCTTCGCGTGACCTGTGATGCGGTTATAGAACGACTACTCGGAGCTGGCACAGTAGCGGGTCCTGCGGCGCATGCTCAGACGATTGAGGCCGCGCGCCGGAGCGCGCAGCAGGCGAACGCGGTTCAGCTTTTGCTGGTTCTGGAAGCGCTGGAGGAGCAAATCGTAGACTACGACAGTCGCAGTGCCCGACATGACGAACACATTGTTCTGCAGCTTGTTGCAGGACTTTTCGCACGCACGCGGGCTAAGGATAGCGTCTCCGCGCTGGGTCTCGGGGAGCCATTCGAGACGCCGATGGGCAAAACGCGTCTGGTGTCTCTGGGGGCTCGGTTACATCAGGAAGGGGCCGACATACGTGCATCCATCTTGCTTGCGGATAGTGATACGGGCGCGACCATGGTGATGGAAAAGCCGTTTTCGCCTCTACCCAGTGAGGATGCTCGCGGATTTGCAGCCTCGCTTTCAACACGGCAAATGTCGGTCGGCATGCCCGTGGGTGGTTTGGGGCGGGGGCAAATCCTGACGAGTGTCGCACGTCGCCGCGCCGACGGGGTATTGACGCTTGGGCGTGGGTCGGGTGGCCGAAGCCAGCTTATGCCGCGTGATGCGCTGTTCAACTTCCCCCAACCGCTGGCGGCGACCAGTGTGGAAAGAGTAGCCGCGGAGTTGAGCAATCAACAAATCTCGCTGCTGCGCCCGCACCGCCGCTTCGACATTCTCCACGTATTCGACATCGATGAAGTCATTGGCCAATCCTGGTCACCCGGACGTCAGCTTTGGGAGGCTGGCGCTCATCTTGCAAATGATGGCGGCAAGATATGGTTTGAACGTCCATTCGATGCAGCGGCACCGGGAGCTCCCGGTATTCTTGCTGTGGCGTTCGAGGGGAAATGGGGACCGGTGAGACAGGTCGCTGGTACTGTGCGTCTGGTTGGCGGCGCTGTCGTTTGCGAACCTTGGTCCATCTCCGCCGATCGTTTTATCGTGCCAGATCTCGAGGTAGACGAGAGCGATCACACGGTGGCTGCGATCGCAGCATCTGCACTGCGCAACGTTCTCGACGAGGCGGAAGATTTGCTCAGTGGAATGCTGCATGCGGGCCAGAGATCACAAGGAACGGTACAGGCCTTGGCTCCTGCCATCTCCACCCGGCTGCTGGAACGCGGCTATCGCCAGGCCTCGCAAAACATCAACAGTGACATCACCACACTGAACGTCGAATATTTCTGTAAGGCAGCCATCTGGCTTCTGACACTGCAAGAAACCCGCGACACGGAAACCGCATGAGACACCTCTGCACCAGCTTGCTGTTGCGGACTACCGCGACGAACAGCACGTCTTTCATTGTCTCGGCTGACCCTTTCCCACGGTCAGCCCCCTAAAAGACCTCAGTAAGCTTCCAATGTCAGGTCCAATCGTTCGGCGGCACCAAACAGGTGATGGCGCATGGAGGCGCGTGCTTTCAGGGGATCACGGGTGGCGACCGCATCCCGGATGGCGACGTGTTCGGCGATCGTGATCTCGACGATCTCCTCAAGAACGGCAGTTGCCCGTGCGGCATTGATAGCAAGGCTGATTTTTTCAGCGATGAAACCGATAAAGAGGGGAAAATATTCGTTTTGGGTCGCGGTTGCCAATGCCCTGTGAAAGGCGAGATCGGCCACGATACCCTGATCAGTCCATTTTTCAGCGCCAGTCATCAGGGCCAACGCATCGTCGAGCTTCGACAAGTCCGCTTCGGTGTGGTGAACGGCGGCCAACCCGGCGGCTTCAATTTCCAGCGGCATACGCAATTGAAACAGACTGCGGAAACTTTCGCGATCGTAAAGCGCGGTCTGCTCTATTCGAATGGAGCCTCGCCCCTTGGCTTCGGTCACGAAGGCGCCGATGCCTTGCCGTGTTTCCACCAGACCTTCGTTGCGGAGCTGGGCGATGGCTTCCCTCACCACCGAGCGGCTGACGCCAAACGTCTTGGCGAGGATATGTTCCGTCGGTAGCCTGTCCCCAGACATGATCCGACCTGCAGCAATCTCCTTGCCAATGTGGCCAGCAATGCGCGCCGGAAGATGTTCGCTTCGCTTCAACTGGCCAAAATCCGCCACCATGCACTCGATCCGCCTTGATAATGCCTGACTATTCTACGATCCGGCGGTGAAATTCAATTGGCATCCGGGATTCATGAGCCCAAAGGGGTCGATGGCCTGCTTCAAGCCTGTGAGAAGCGCACGGTGCGCAGGTGTCAGGCCCTTCTCGAAGTCCTCACGCTTCAGACGTCCGATGCCATGCTCGGCGCTGATACTGCCCTTGTAGAGCTCGACCACCTCGTTCACGACCGTTTTGGCCCGATAGATCATCGCCGACGAGTCTTCCCTGGAGAGACCAGAGGGTGGCAATACGTTGAGGTGAACATTGCCATCGCCGACATGCCCATAGGACACGCTCAGGCACTGCGGCAGCGCCTCTCTCACCGCCTGCTCGGCGTCCCGCACGAAGTCTGCCAGACGCGAAAGCGGAACGGAAATATCGGTTCGCATATGCGGCCCGCGCCTGGCCTGCCCCTCATTCATGCCTTCACGAATAAGCCAGAGGTTGCGGGCCTGCGTTTGCGACGCGGCGATAACCCCATCGACAACCAGCCCATCCTCCATGACCCCGGTCAGAAACCGCTGCAGCAAATCCGCAATATCCACCAGCCCTGAACCGGAGATTTCCATCAGGACATAGGCGGGGTAACTGCTCTCCATCGGCATCGGAAGGTCCGGCAGGGCTTCTTTTGCCAGGGTCAGCGCAATGGGCGGCATGAATTCGAAAGCAGACATCAGGTCGCAACATTCGCGTCGTGCACGGCGGTAAAGCGTGATGACATCACTCAAAGAGTTCACACCCAAGAGTGCCGTTTCGATCTGATCCGGCAATGGCATCAGCTTGACGGACACGGCGGTGATGATTCCAAGCGTGCCTTCAGAACCGATGAATATCTGCTTGAGATCGATACCGCGATTGTCTTTTCGAAGGGTGGAAAGGCCATCGAAGACCGTACCGTCAGGCAGCACCACCTCGAGGCCAAGAACCAGTTCCCGTGTCATGCCATATCGCAGCACATTGATGCCACCGGCATTGGTGGCGACATTGCCTCCGATACGGCAGGACCCTTGCGCACCCAGCGCCAGGGGAAAGAACATGCCCTTTTCGGCAACCCGATCCTTGACCTCAGCCAGAACACAGCCCGCTTCAACCGTCGCCGAAAAATCGTCTGCATCGATATTGCGGATGGCGGTCATACGCCCAAGACTGAGAATGACCTGATCGTCTGGCTGATCAGGAATACCGCCGAGCACAAGGCCGGTGTTGCCGCCCTGGGGAATGATAGAAAGTCCGAACTCGCGGCAGACACGAACCGCAGCGCTGACATCTGCAGTCGAGCGTGGTCGTAACACCGCAACAGCGCCGCTGGTGACGTCGCCATGCCAGTCCGTGCAGAAACGCTGGATGTCCTCGGCACGGGTAAGCACGATATCATCGGCCAGAGCCGAAACGAGCAATGCCCGCAGTTCATCTGGCGTTTTCCGCATAGGCGAATTCATCCCCGCACCTTCCTTATGGACCAGCCTACGCACCCGACCGCATGAGAGAATACGGACAATTGACGAGACAAACCAAATCCCTGTTTTCAACAGCGCAATATAAGGTTATCAGACAACCTTACAACAGGAATTTTGAGGCATCCCGCCGTTGTCGGCAAAGCGCCATGTGCAGCATGGCAGGAGGAGAAAACGATGCATATTTTGATTATAGGCGCGGCTGGCATGGTGGGGCGAAAACTGGCAGAAAAGCTTTCCAGAGACGGCCATCTGGGTGGAAAGACAATCGAGCGCATGACCCTGGTGGATGTCATTGCACCACAAGGGCCGGATGGTTTTGATGGCACGGTGGATGCCCGAGAGGCAGATTTGTCCGCGCCAGGCGAGGCAGAAGCGCTTGTAGCGAACCGGCCCGACGTCATTTTTCACCTTGCGGCAATTGTATCGGGCGAGGCCGAGCTTGATTTCGACAAGGGCTATCGCATCAATCTCGACGGCACGCGCTATCTTTTCGATGCCATACGTCTTGCAAATGGCGTCGATGGATACCGGCCTCGCGTCGTCTTTACGTCTTCCATCGCCGTCTTTGGTGCGCCGCTGCCCTACCCGATCGCGGATGATTATCATACCACGCCGCTGACCAGTTACGGGACGCAAAAGGCCATCTGCGAACTTCTGCTGTCGGACTACAGCCGTCGCGGTTTTTTCGATGGTATCGCGATTCGCCTGCCCACCATCTGCATCCGCCCGGGCAAACCAAACAAGGCGGCTTCCGGGTTCTTTTCCAACATATTGCGCGAGCCGCTGGTGGGCGAACAGGCGGTTCTGCCGGTCTCCGAAGATGTCCGCCATTGGCACACCTCTCCACGGTCTGCGGTCGGCTTTCTGCTGCATGGTGCAACTCTTGATCTTGACACCGTCGGGCCGCGCCGGGCGCTTTCAATGCCGGGCCTCAGTGCCACGGTGGGCGAACAGATCGAAGCGCTGCGTCGCGTGGCTGGCGACAAGGCCGTAGCGCTGATCCGCAGAGAACCGGACGAAATGATCATCAAGATGGTTGCTGGCTGGGCGCCCGGTTTCGATGCGACACGCGCCAAGGAATTGGGCTTCACCGCAGAAACATCGTTTGACGATATAATCCAAGCGCATATCGAGGATGAGCTTGGCGGTCGACTATAGGCAAGGCTGGCAAGATAGACGGCTTTGCCCGTGATCAGAGTCCTTCAAGCCGAGCCCGCAGGGCTGCGTTCTCGGCTTCCAGCTGCTGCAGTCGCTCACGGAGCGGGAGGACGGCCTGTTCTACCTGCTGTTCGGTGTAGCGCGGAGTAATGTGCTGAGGGCAGTTCCAGTCGAACGCTTCGAGCCGAAGCCTGAAAATTGCTTCCGCCCGGCCCTTATATGTCGGATCGGATACCAATTCGGTGAGAGCGGGTTCAGCATCAAGCGTGACCCGCTCGACGTGCACGTAGATTTTCAATCGAGCCCGTCGCACGTAGTCCATCAAAAACAAGCAGGCCCGATCGTTGGCAGCCAAGTTGCCAGCGCTGATATATTGTCGATTGCCTCTATAGTCTGCAAAGGCCAAGGTTTGCTGATCCACGACCTTCAGGAAACCGGCTTTGCCGCCACGATGCTGGACGTAGGGCCAACCTGTTTCAGACACCGATGCCATATAGAAACTG
Source organism: Rhizobium sp. Leaf262 (assembly GCF_001422245.1). GTDB lineage: Bacteria > Pseudomonadota > Alphaproteobacteria > Rhizobiales > Rhizobiaceae > Agrobacterium. The sequence continues at coordinate 185,996 of NZ_LMMM01000001.1, read as the reverse complement.
TCACGCATGGCGATGAAAGCCACCTCATCTTCCGTAAGCGCGTCAGAAGGGCGGTTGGTCTCACCCAGCCAGATCTGATCGACGCCCATGGCAGCCTGGGCGGCCCTGACGCTCGGCGTCACCGCAACCTCGAGGAAATGATATGGCATGTCTAAGTCCCCCTGTTCACGCAGGCTCGCACCACTGCCTCACGGTGCGAGCAAAAGCCGTCTTTTGGCAAGCCAAATTTATCGGTGGCTATGCTCTTCAAACCGATAGCATCTTGGAGGTTGAAGGTGCCGTTCTGATCAAAGGGCCCAAGACGCATCGGGTGACGCCGTGAAACATTCAGATGTTTGCCGGCGCGCCTGAATTGATACTGAAGCTGCCTTTCTTCGGCCAAAACAGTTTCCCTATAAGCACATATGGAAACACTTGAAGCCTACATGCCCGAAGACGTCTATTCCATGGTGGTGATGGGCGTAGTTGCGTTCATCGTTATCTGGCTTGTGATGTTTGTCCTGCGCAAGCTAATTGGCATTGCAATGGTAGCAATCCTGATTATCGGCGGACTGATGGTCTGGCATAATCCCGCCGTTTTGCAGACCGCTCAAGATGCTGTCGTGCGCTACTATGATCAATGGCGTTACGGCGCGTCGACCCATGACGACCAACAACACTTGTAGAGCCAAATTTGATCTTGGCGACAGATACTTTCTAATATATTGCTGATTGATAGAAGGATATTCCACTTATCAACTCAGAGAGAGATAAAAAATCGTGGCGGGGAATGAACAAAGCTGTAGCGGCCTTCTTTGGATTTCGCTTGTATCCGTAAGGAGCCGCGCGTGACCTTCGATTGTCTCTCCACCCCGCCGCTGACGCCTTTACCAGAGTGCAAAGATCGCGAATGGGCCAGGCGGGCCATTGGCATTCTGCAGGGTGACGGGCGGCGGTCTGCCGACACGCATCTGGTCAAACCGGTTTTCAAAGGCCTGCGCGGAATCTCGATCTACTTGAAAGACGAGTCGACGCACCCAACCGGCAGCCTGAAGCACAGACTAGCACGCTCGCTTTTTCTATATGGCATCTGCAACGGCAAAATTTCCCAGGGTACGACGCTGGTCGAAGCCTCGTCCGGCTCCACCGCCGTCAGCGAGGCATACTTCGCACATCTCCTCGATCTTCCTTTCATTGCGGTCATGCCGCACTCGACCAGTGCGCAAAAGGTCGAGGCCATCGAACGCTTCGGCGGCAAATGCCATTTTGTCGACAAGCCCTCAGAAGTCTATACCGTGGCAGAACGATTGGCCTTGGAAACTGGCGGGCACTATCTCGATCAGTTCACTTACGCCGAGCGCGCCACCGACTGGCGAGGCAACAATAATATCGCCGAGTCCATTTTCGACCAGATGAAAAGTGAGGAGCACCCGGAGCCCGAATGGGTAGTCATGAGTGCGGGCACGGGCGGCACATCAGCCACGATCGGTCGTTTCATCCGGTATCGCAACCTGTCCACACGCCTGTGCGTGGTGGATGTGGAACATTCAGCCTTCTACGCGTCCTATATGTCAGGGGATCGCGACGTCACCTGCGCAACGCCGTCTCGCATCGAAGGTGTCGGACGACCGCGGGTCGAGCCCTCTTTCGTTCCCGGCGTCATCGATCATATGATCAAGATACCGGACGCCGCATCCATCGCCGCAATGCACGTTCTGTCCGAGAGGTTGTTCAGGCGCGTCGGCGGTTCCACCGGCACCAACTTCTTCGGTCTGTGCTGGATCGCCGCGGCCATGATGAAAGAAGGCAAGCAGGGTTCTCTGGTGTCGTTGATATGCGACAGCGGCGACCGTTACGCCGCCACCTATTACAACCCCGACTGGCTGGCAAAGAACGGCATCGATATCGCGCCTTACCGTGGCATGCTGGAAGATTTTATCGACAGAGGCGAGTTTACAGATCTCGCTGTGCCAGTTTAATTCGCATCTGAAACCTCGGGTAAGCGGCTCCCAGCACAGACCGCCGCCGTGCTTTTGCGCGGCTGCGGCGCATTTTTCTGATCGTCTGGAATATCAGACCCTGCGGCCATCCGCACCGAAGACATGTGCATTGGCAAGATCGAACGATAGCGGCAAGCTGTCGCCCATTCGCAACTGCTTCTGACCCTCCAGCATGACCGTCACGGGCTGACCATCTGCCGTGTTGGTATAGATAACGGTCGACCCACCCAGATGTTCGACCAGCTGAATGCTGCCCTGCCCGAGGCTTGCAGACGTTGCCTGGGGTTGAATATGCTCAGGGCGGATGCCCAAGGTCAGCGCCTCACCGTCATTTGCCTCCAGCGGCCTGTCTAGAACGATCTGCTGATCTGCGATCTCGATTGTCCGTCGAGACGTGTCGGCTGAAGACAGCCTCGCTGCCAGGAAATTCATTTTCGGCGAACCGATGAACCCGGCAACGAACTGGTTGGCGGGATGATTATAAAGGTCGAGAGGACGACCGACCTGCATGATGCGACCCTCCCGCAGGACGACGATCTTGTCGGCCATGGTCATGGCTTCCACCTGATCGTGGGTCACATAGATCATCGTGCTGCCCAGAGTTTGGTGCAACTTGGCGATCTCTACGCGCATCTGCACGCGCAGTTCCGCATCGAGGTTGGACAAAGGTTCATCGAACAGAAAAATCTTCGGTTCACGTACAATGGCACGACCAATGGCAACGCGCTGTCGCTGGCCGCCGGACAACGCTTTCGGTTTCCGCTGCAACAGCGGACCGATTTGAAGCACATCCGCGGCTTTGGCGACCCGTGCCTCTATCTCGGGCTTCTTGTAACCTGCCGTCTCCAGGCCAAATGCGAGATTCTTATAAACGCTCATATGCGGATAGAGCGCATACGACTGAAACACCATGGCAATGCCGCGCTTCGAAGCCGCCATTTCATTGACGCGCGCGCCGTCGATCAGCAGGTTTCCGTCAGATATCTCTTCCAACCCGGCGATCATTCGCAAAAGGGTGGATTTTCCGCAGCCCGATGGTCCGACGAAAACGGTGAATTCACCCGGCTCGATCTGCAGGTCAATGCCGTGGATGACGGGAAAGGCACCGAAACGTTTGACGATCTTTTCAAGATTTATGCTGCTTGCCATGTCGTTCCTCCCGGCAGGTTCAAGGCCGCCAGCTCACATATTTCGGATGGCCCTTGGTAATCGGCAGGGCGACATCCGCATTGATCTCGTTTGAGTGATAGATCGCCGCCAGTAATTCCAATGAGCCGCGCGCATCATCGGTCGTTACAGGAGGCTTCTCACCCATTTCCAGCGTATGATAGAAGGCTTCCATCTGGCCGTTGAACCGGCGTCCGACTGTTGGCATGTCTTTCAATAGCGCGTCGATCCTGGCCGCGATTTCCTCATTGGCGGGGATGATGCGCCACGGTCCGTCACCGGGAGAATAGGCGGAATGATTGCTCTCCAGCGTGACGTTTTCGAAGGATAAACGCAGACGGCTGATTTCTTCCTGCGACCCCAGCGTGGTCGAAACCGAAACCAGCGCGCCGTTTTTCATCAAAAGGCTGGCCGAGACGCAATCCTCGACCTCAATGGGGTTCACACGGGTTGCCGTGCGCGCAAATACCCGGTCGATCGGCCCCATAAGATAGGTCAGCATGTCATGGAGATGGATGGCGTGCGTCATCAGAACGCCGCCCAGTTCCGTCGCCCATCGCCCGCGCCACGGATTGTCGTAATAGGCCGCGCCCCGCGTCCACAGGGTTTCCGCGCTGGCCACATAGGGTTTTCCCGCAAGCCCGCTTTCGATAATGCGGCGTGCCTGCTGGACACCATCGCCGTACCGATATTGATAGATCGGCATCAAGCGGCCCCGCGCCGTCTTTTCCGCCGCCACGACCTCGTCCAGTTCGGCCAGCGACCCGGTCAGTGGCTTTTCGCAGACGACATGCTTGCCCGCAGCGAGGGCCTCCAGAATGAGTTTCGTGTGGATCGCAGGTGGCGTGCAGATATCGATGATATCGATGTCCTGCATCGCCATGAGGTCATCCGTAGACTGAACGCGACGTTCGACATTGAATTCATCCGCGACCTTGGTCAGCCGCGCCTCATCAAGATCGCACAAGGCTACGACCTCATATTTGTCAGGATGCGCAGCGTAGCCTTCCGAGATGTGCGAACTGCCTATGCCGCAGCCGATGACGCCGACACGGTAACGTTTAGCCATTATGCCGTTCCTCCGCGATCTGCTGTGCCTTCAGCGCGATTTCCATGGCGGCAAAACAGCGGGCCTGCGGCATCGCCGTTTCCGTTCTATTGCGGATGTCGTCCAGAAGCTGCGGACCGTAAGGAAGCGGCACGTCGGCACAATCGATATGTTTCACCCCGTTTCTGTCGGTGAGGAACAGGTGATTGCCACCATCGCGACCAGCGACATCCACATTCTTGCGAATTTCTATGGCACCCTGCTTGCCGGTAATGAACAGTCGACCGTCGCCCCAACTTGGCAGACCGTCGGGAGTGAACCAGTCCACACGAATGAATCCGTCCACATCATGCGTTGCAAGATGAATATCGCCGCTGTCCTGCAGACCGGGCGACTGCGGGTTTGCCTTGTTCGAGACCCTTGCAAACAGAATGTCGGCAGTGTCCACATTGCCGAAAAACAGGAACTGCTCGCATTGATGAGATGCGATATCGACCAGGATCCCGCCATAACGTTCACGCTCGAAGAACCATTGTGGCCGCGTCGAGGCACGCAGCCGGTGCGGCCCGAAGCCTGCCATCGAAACAACCTTGCCGATGGCACCGGCGGCAACCAGTTCGCCCGCCTTGACCGTCGCGCGGTTTTCGAAGTGTTCGGAGTAGAGCACGGAGAAAATGCGCCCGGTTTCCTCCTGCACCTTCTTAACGGCAGCCAGTTGGTCGAGTGTCACCATACCCGGCTTGTCGACCATGACATCCTTGCCAGCACGCATGGCGTCGATGGCAAGCGGTGCGCGTTCGTCGGGGATAGCGGCGCTGACGATGAGGTCGATGGAAGGGTCATCCAATAATTTGCGTTTGTCATCGACGCGGGGGACACCCGAAAACGTGTCAGCATATTCCTTGGCAAGATCGTCTTCCACCGCGTGGAAACCGACCAGTTCTGCGCCGGCATTTAGCAGGCAGTTCGTCTGCCCGAAGATGTGATTGTGGTTGATACCGATTGTCGCAAATCGCACGGGTTTCATGGTCATGCCTTGATGTTTCAGCGTTTCATGCCGGTGGTGGCGATGCCTTCGATGAGAAGGCGCTGGAAGAAGAGGAAGAAGAGGAAGACGGGAATGAGGGACAGGTTGGACATGGCAAACAGTGCCGTCCAGTCCGAAGCCCCGGTGGAATCGACGAAGGATCGCAGTCCGAGCTGCACGGTGTAGGTATTGATATCGTTCAGATAGATCAGCGGCCCGAAGAAATCGTCCCAGGTCCAGATGAAGGAAAAGATCGCCGCAGTCGCCAGGACCGGGGAAGAGAGCGGCAGCATGATCTTCCAGTAGATGCGAAATGGACTGCACCCGTCCATCACCGCCGCCTCATCAAGTTCTCTGGGAATGCCACGGAAGAACTGAACCATCAGAAAAATGAAGAATGCGTCGGTAGCAAGATATTTCGGGACGATCAGCGGAAGCGAGGTATTGACCCATCCCATTTCCAGAAACAGGATATATTGCGGAATAAGCACGACATGGTACGGCAGCATCAACGTACCCAGCATCAGCGCGAACCAGAAGTTACGACCACCGAAGCGAAGGCGCGCAAAGGCAAACGCTGCCAGTGAACACCCGATGACATTGCCGATGGTCGCCAGAACCGCAATGAAGAACGAGTTCCAGAAGAATTTTCCGAACGAGACCTGAAGCCCCGTCCAACCCCGGATGTAACCACCCAGATCGAGCGCTGACGGAATGAGTGACGACGAACCGAACAGCTCTTCCTGCGGACGGAAGGAACCTGAGATCATCCACAGGATCGGATACATCATCGCGATGGAAGCCAAGATCAACAGTGCGTGCAGCAATAGAGACCGCCACAATGGCCGCTGAACGGTTTGGTCCGGACGAAGCGAGGAGGCAACATCAGTCATCGTAGTGCACCCAGTAACGCGCGCTGAGGAACGAAAAGGCCGTAAAGAGCGAGATGATGACGACCAGAATCCACGCCAGCGCTGAAGCATATCCCATTCGGAAGAAGCCGAACGCCTCCTGGTAAAGATAGAGCGTATAGAACAGCGTGGAATTGATGGGGCCGCCGGAGCCTTCCGAGATGATGAAGGCAGGCGTAAACGCCTTGAAAGCATCTATGGTCTGGATCACCGCATTGAAGAAGATCACCGGCGTCAGCAACGGCAGCGTGATGCGGAAGAACTGGCGCATCTTGTTGGCACCATCCATTTCCGCCGCCTCGTACATGTCCTGCGGGATCTGTCTCAATCCGGCAAGAAAGATGATCATCGGTGAGCCGAATTGCCAGACGGACAGGATGACCAGCGTGTAGATGGAATAATCCGGATTTGAGATCCAGCTGGGCCCTTCATAACCGAAGACCTGCCACAACAGCATGTTGACGAGACCGTCCGACGCGAACAACTGACGCCACAAAACTGCAATCGCGACGCTCGATCCGAGCAGCGACGGTAGATAGAAAACAGCGCGGTAGAGGGTTAGCCCCTTGATGCCTCGGTTGAACGCCATCGCGACCAGGAGCGCAAAAATGAGCTTCAACGGCACAGACAAAATGACGTAGGTGAAGGTCACTTTCATCGCAGCGGCGAATTTCGGGTCAGCCGTAGCGATGCGAACGTAATTGGACGCCCCAACCCAATCCGGCGATTGCAGCAGATCGTAGTTGGTGAAGGACAGATAAAGCGATGCCAATGCCGGGCCGAGCGTCAGGCCGAAAAAGCCGATCAGCCATGGCAGCAGGAAGACGTAGGCATGGACATTGCGGTCGAACATCCTGCGCAATCTGCCCGGCTGAGGGAGAGCCGCAGCGCGGCTCTCCCTTGCAATCGTGTCGGATGGAGGCGCCATGGATGGTTACTTCCGCTTGATGACGGTTTCCGCTTCCGTCACGAGCTGCTTGCCGCCCTGCTCCGGCGTCAAGCGACCGAAAGCAACCTCTTCGGAGGTCCGCTTGAGTACAAAGGCAAACTCGCCAGCACCGGGCGGTGGCGCGGGTGGTAGCGCGCCGACATCAGGTGTGATCTGGGCGATGTACTCTACCATCGCCTTGCTCACGTCGTTGAGCTTGGGGCTCAACTGATTACGCATCGCTTCGGAGGCTGGAACACCCCGCTCCACACCCAGGATATCGACGCCTTCCGGCACCGCCACGAGGAAATTGATGAAGTCCACCGCCGCGTCTATGCCAGCGCTTCCATTCGCCACGCTCATCAGCATCGAGGGCTTCAGATAGTGACCGGACGGCGCGTCCTTCGTGACCTTGGGATAGGAGGTCAGAGCCAGCTTTGCCTTGTTGAGGGCCTGATAGCCGACGAACTGGTTGGAATGCGCGAATGCCGTTGCCGCCTTGCCCGTGGTCAGCGCGTTGCTTTCGATATTCAGCTGGTCGAGCGCCTGTATGTCGGCGGGAACGCAGGCACCTGCCTTACGCATCTCCGCCCACATCGTAAACCAGTCGCCTGCATCCTTGGCATCATAGCCAAGCCCACCTTGATCGCTGAAGAGAGACTTGTTCTGCTGGCGCAGCCAATTCTCGAAACTTGGCTCCACACCGCTGGCATCGGCGGTTGCATAATAACCGGGCTTCGGCTTGTTCTTGCCGAACTCGGTGGCGTTCTTGGCAAATTCTTCCCACGTATGCCCGGCAGCCGGTGCCTTGACACCGGCTTTCTCCCAAGCGGCTGCATCGAAGAAGACTGAACTGGAATTGACACCCAGGTTGATCCCGTAAAGCTTGCCATCGACACGGCCGGAATCGATATTCGGCTTTCCGAAATCGTCGATTTTGAGAGCTTTCCCAAGGTAGTCGTCCAGTGGCGCCAGAGCGCCGCGACGGGCGTATTCGAAGATGTATCGATAATCCATCTGGATCAGGTCAGGGGCGTTGCGACCTGCCACCTGTGTGGCAAGCCTTGGCCAGTAATCCGACCAGCCCGCAAACTCGCCAGCGATGTTGACATCAGGTTTTACCTGCTTGAAAGCGGCGATTGCCTTGTTGGTACGATCCGCTCTTTCCTGCGAGCCCCACCACAGCAGACGGATACGTGCGGCCTGTGCAAAAGCGGGTCCTCCACCCACTGTTGCCAGAGATAAGGCGGCCAGACCCGCTGAAAGTACAGCACGTCTCTGAAGCATCATGGACATTGGCAACTCCTCCCTAATTGACTGCCAAATTGGATGATGGTGGTAAACAGCGCTTGCCGTTTTATAACTATCTGGTTACATGGGAACACTGATCAACATTATTGTCAAGCGGCCATTCAGCATGGATAAGAGCAGCAAATCCGTTACGGAAAAAATCGATGGAGAGTCGAAGAAGGCTGCCAAATCGAGCCCACGAAAAGCACCGGTTCAATCACGCAATCCAGAACGGACACGGGCTGCGATTCTGGAAGCTGCCCGGCGCGAAGTTGCTGCCAAAGGTCTGGCCGGTGCACGGATCGACGTTGTGGCAAGGCGGGCCGGTACGAACAAAAGAATGATCTATCACTATTTCGGGGATAAGGACGCGCTCTATCTGGCGGTCCTCGAAGATGCGTATCGACACATCCGGCAGGCGGAGCACCGGCTTGACCTGACCCGCAAACCCCCTGTCGATGGCCTACGTGAACTGGCGCTGTTTACCTGGCACTATTTCCTGGACCATCCCGAGTTCCTTAGCATTCTTGCGACAGAAAACATCAATCAAGCTAGATACTTACGGCAGTCCATCAGCATTCCCGAAATGCACTCCAACTTCATTTCGGAGTTGGAAGACGTACTCAAGCGTGGCGAGTCGACGGGCGATTTTCGACCCGGCCTCGATCCGGTGGATGTTTATCTGACGATCGCCTCATTGGGTTTCTTTTATCTGTCCAACCGGTTTACGCTTTCAACGATCTTCCAACGGGATCTGGCGGCACCGGCCGAGTTGGAACGATGGGGACAGCACATCGTCAATACGGTCATTGCTGCACTGCGGCCATTTTGACCCGCCACAGAAAATTCGCGAGCAAGAACAATCGACCGAACCTTCGCACGTGCGAAGACGTAAGAATATCCCGTGAGCTTTTCTCCACGGTGGGCGAGCGACTGGCAAATTTCCTCGTAATTTCTCATTTCAAAAATCTCTTGACAGAAACGCGGTTTCCAACTCACAAATAACCAAATGGTTACTATTTTGAACCGAAGAAGCGCGCCCTGACGGGAGTGGGGCGTTCACGGGAGGAATTTCATGCAACGCATCGGCGTCATCATGCACGGCATCACTGGCCGGATGGGATATAATCAACACCTTGTGCGCTCTGTCCTCGCCATTCGCGATCAGGGCGGCGTGACGCTCAAGAATGGTGAGAAGGTCATGCTCGATCCCATTCTGGTGGGGCGCAACGGTGCCAAGATCGAGGAAATCGCCAGGAAACATAATGTCGCTCGCTGGACGACCGATATAGATGGCGCCTTGGCCGACCCTGACGATACGCTGTTTTTTGATGCAGGAACCACGCAGATGCGTGGCAGCCTGCTGACCAAGGCCATCAAGGCTGGCAAGAATGTCTATTGTGAAAAGCCTATTTCCGACAACATGGAAGAGGCCTTGACCGTTGCAAGACTGGCGGAAAGCGCCGGGGTTAAACACGGCGTGGTGCAGGACAAGTTGTTCCTGCCGGGTCTCCGCAAGCTGGCGATGCTGCGCGACAGCGGCTTCTTCGGAAAGATTCTGTCTGTGCGCGGAGAGTTCGGTTACTGGGTCTTCGAGGGAGACTGGCAAGCCGCACAGCGCCCTTCGTGGAATTACCGCCAGAAAGACGGCGGCGGTATCATTCTAGATATGCTTTGCCACTGGCGCTACGTGCTGGACAATCTGTTCGGAGAGGTGAAAGCCGTCAGTTGCCTAGGCACGACCCACATCCCGAAGCGTTTCGACGAGAATGGCCAGCCATATGTCGCCGATGCAGACGACGCCGCCTATGCTACATTCGAACTGGCCGATGGCGTCATCGCTCACATCAACTCGTCCTGGGCAGTCCGTGTACGTCGCGATGATCTCGTCACGTTTCAGGTCGATGGCACCCATGGATCCGCCGTTGCAGGCCTCACAAAATGCTTCACGCAACACCGCACGAATACACCCAAACCCGTCTGGAACCCAGACCAGCCGCAGACAATCGACTTTTACAAGACGTGGCAGGAAGTCCCGGACAATGTCGTTTACGACAATGGCTTCAAGGCACAGTGGGAAATGTTTATCCGGCATCTGGCCGAAGATCAGCCATGGCCTTACGGCCTCATGGAAGGCGTCAAGGGCGTCCAGTTGGCAGAGCTCGGACTGCAATCATGGAAAGAGCGTCGCTGGCTCGACGTTCCCGCCATTTCCTGAAGGGGATTAAAAATGACGGACCTCAACCTTCCCAGAGATGACCGCTCGCTGGAACGCTACACGCTAGTTGGAACGCCGATTCCACTGGAGAGACGGGCAGCCGGCGATTTCAACCGCGTCGCCTTCGCTGCCGCCCATGTGGTGGCCGATCCTTTCGTTGAACACGATCCCTGGCTTGCACCGGCTATCGATTGGGACGCTACATTGCGGTTTCGCCACCGGCTGTGGGATTTGGGTCTCGGCGTAGCGGAAGCGATGGATACGGCCCAGCGCGGCATGGGCCTGGGATGGCCACAGGCGCAAGAGCTGATCTCCCGAGCCCTGAAGGACGCTGCCACCCGCAAAGATGCCCTTATCGCCTGTGGTGTCGGAACCGACCATCTCTCCGGTACCGACCACAGCCTTGACCGGATTGTTGATGCCTATCGCCAGCAGCTGGATTTCGTTCAGGGTGAAGGAGGGCGTGTGATCCTGATGGCCAGTCGCGCTCTGGCGGCTGCCGCCGCGTCACCGGACGATTATCTCGACACTTACGCGCGCGTTCTGGCGCACGCTGACCAGAAGGTCATCATTCATTGGCTGGGCGAAATGTTCGACCCCGCGCTGGAGGGATTTTGGGGCGCGCGCGACCATATGGTCGCAATGGAAACGTGCCTGGACATGATCGCAGCGAATGTCGACAAGATCGACGGCATCAAGATTTCTCTTTTGTCCAAGGAGAAAGAAATCATCATGCGACGACGCCTGCCTGCGGGCGTTCGTATGTATACTGGCGACGATTTCAACTACGCAGAACTCATCGCAGGCGACGAGCAGGGACATTCGGATGCGCTGTTGGGTATCTTCGACGCCATCGCACCAGCGGCGTCCAAGGCGTTGGCGAGCCTGAAGTCCGGCAAGACTGCGGAATTCTTCGATGTGTTGGAGCCAACGGTCGCATTGTCGCGCCACATCTTCAAGGCACCAACGCGGTTCTACAAGACCGGCGTGGTGTTTCTCGCTTATCTCAACGGACTTCAGGACCATTTTACCATGGTTGGCGGTCAGGAAAGCGCCCGCTCCACTCTGCATCTGTCGGAGCTCTTCCGTCTGGCGGACAAGGCGAACGTACTTGCAGACCCTGATGATGCGACACGGCGGATGAAGGCGTTTCTCAGCGTCCGTGGTGTGAACTGAGATGGCTGACGCACCGCTTCTGGACATTAAGGACGCCTCGATTTTCGAACGCCGCCTGTCCATGCGCATGCCGTTCCGCTTCGGTGCCGCGACCGTCACCGAGGCCGCACAAATCTTTGTCCGCCTTGTTATAGAGGATGGTCAGGGTAAGATAGCGGAAGGATACGCGGCGGAACTGATGGTACCGAAATGGTTCGACAAGAACCCGGAACTCAGCAATTCGGATAACGAGCAGCAGTTACGGCGTTCGGTCCATCTTGCGGTGTCGCTCGCCCAGCAGGCGCGACCTGCCACAGCCTTTGGACTCCACGCTGCGCTGGAACCCCGGCAACATGAACAGGCTGCCGCGGCAGGATTGAACGGATTGATTGCCTCTTTCGGGCTCGCGCTTGTCGACCGCGCCATCCTCGACGCCCTGTGCAGGATGCACACGCTGACAATGACCGACGCCATGCGGGTGAACCTGCCCGGCGTGGACGTTTCCACCACACCGGATCTCACCGGCTTCGATGTGTCGGCTTTTTTGCAAAACCTCGCGCCGCAGCCGACGATCCACCTGCGCCACACTGTCGGCTATATCGATCCCTTGACACCCGGGGAGATCAAGGGCTCCCGTCTCAATGACGGGTTGCCGGAATGCCTGAGTGAAGAAATACAGACCTACGGTATTCGGTACTTCAAACTGAAAGTATCCGGAAAGCCTCAGGACGATGCACAGCGTCTGATGGCGATTGCGAGCGTTCTCGCGCCTCTGGCAGACTACAGGGTGACATTGGACGGCAACGAGCAGTTCACCGACGAGGCCGCCGTGATCGAGCTGATGGACAGGATAGACACCGAACCGTCCCTCGCGAGACTGCGCCAGAAGCTACTGTTCGTGGAACAGCCGATCATTCGCACGGCTGCGCTCTCGCAAACGGTCAACCGGCTTGCAAAGCGTGTAGCGCTTGAGATCGATGAGTCCGACGCCACACAGGATGCATTCCTGGCAGCCAGGAAGCAGGGTTATCTCGGTATTTCGTCCAAGTCATGCAAGGGCTTCTACCGGTCTCTGCTAAACAGAATGCGTGTCGAAAAATGGAATGAAAACGCCGACGCCGGTTACTTCATGTCGGCTGAAGACCTGACGACGCAGGCAGGTATCGCCGTGCAGCAGGATCTCGCGCTCGCCGCGATCCTTGGTCTGGGTCATGTGGAGCGTAACGGCCACCATTATGTCGATGGCATGCACGGCGCGTCACAACAGGAAAACACCGCTTGGCTTGCAAGCCATGATGACCTTTACGAGGATCATCAAGGACGCGCTCGCCTCAAAATCAAAAATGGCCAACTTTCTTTGAAAACGGTTCTCGCCGCCAGAGGCCTCGGCGTTGCCGAAGAGGCTGCGAAGGCGACATTCCAAACACTTGGACAAGGGGAGAGGCGACATGAGCCTTGAAGGTCTTTCAATCAATTTCGCCACGATCAAGCAGGGCGGCTCATTCGGCACCCTTGTTGATGCCTGCCTTGCCCACGACATTACCACGATTTCTCCCTGGAGAGATCAGGTCCACGGTGTCGGGCTTGTCGAAGCCGCACGGATCGTCTCTCAAAACGGCATCAGGTTGAGCGGCCACTGCCGCGGCGGCTTCTTTCCCGCACCCGATGCGGAAGGCCGCAGAAAGGCCATCGAAGACAACCGACGCGCTGTGGATGAGGCCGCAGCAATGAACGCCGATTGCCTTGTGTTGGTCGTCGGTGGATTACCGGTTGGCTCGAAAGATATGCGTGGCGCGCGTCAGATGGTGGAAGATGGTATGGTGAAACTTTTGCCCTATGCCAGAGCCGCCAGCATACCCCTCGCCATAGAACCGCTTCATCCATTCTACGCCGCCGATCGTGCCTGCATCAACACGTTGAAACAGTCACTCGATCTTTGCGACAAGCTCGGGGACGGAACCGGCGTCGCGATAGACGTCTACCACGTCTGGTGGGACCCGGAGCTTGAGGAACAGGTGGCGCGTGCGGGTCGCAACGGCCAGATCCTGGCACACCACATTTGCGACTGGCTGGTGCCGACAAAGGACCCGCTCAACGATCGGGGCATGATGGGAGACGGCGTCATCGATCTGAAAGGCTTTCGCCGGATGATCGAAGCCGCAGGCTTTTTCGGCCCACAGGAAGTGGAGATATTTTCACATGACTGGAACGGACGCCCGATAGACGAGGTGCTAGCGACCGTGGTTGATCGCTTCCAAACCGTCTGCCAGACCTGACCTGATCTGACGACGTCTACAACGCTACGGACATAAAAAGGGCGCTGAACGCGCCCTTTTTGATATGCCGGTATTGTTTTGATCGGTTACCGCTCCTTGGTGACGACCTCGAAACGGGAGTACCATGGGCTGACGATCATGCCCTTGACATCGCTGCGATAGGCTGCGGTATCGACCACTTCGGAAAACGGCTGGATCGATAGAACCACGTCATCCATATAGGCCTGGATGTCCTCATAGGCTTTCGCCTGCTTTGCGCTGTCGCGCTCCACCAATGCGTCTTCGATCATCTTGTTCAGCTTCTCGTCAAAAAAGCTTGTGCGCCATCCCTGGTAATTGGTGAGTTTAGCCTCATCGGCATTGTTGGGATTATAGGCCATCGACCGGAGATTGTTATCCGGATGGGGCTGCTGACCACCGCCGCCGCGACCCACGAGAAGCTCGAACTTGCGCTCACGCATCGCGCCATAAATCTGGTCACCAGAACCGCTGATCAGCTCCGCCTGAATGCCAGCCTGCCCCAATGTGTTCTGGATAGCTGTCGCCGCCTTCATGAACGGGTCTTCGGAGAGAACCCGCAAGGTCGTCTTGAAGCCGTTCGGATAACCAGCCTCCGCCAGCAGTGCCTTTGCCTTGGGTATATCGAGCTTGAAACCCTGGTCCGGCAGAGAGCCGAGAACGCCGCTGCTGATGGGGCGTTGATGCAGCTTGCCGTAGTAGGGCATGACCGCCTTGTCCAGACCCTCGTAATCGATCAGATACCGCAGAGCCTCACGGACTTTTTTGTTGGCGTAGCGCTCATCCTTCATCGAGACGCCGAGATAGTAAAAACCCGAACCCGGCGTGGATTCGATGGTGATGTCCTTGTCGGCCTCCAGCGACTTCAGATCAGGTGCCTGCAGGGAATAGGCAACGTCGATATCGCCCTTTTCCAGCATCAGGCGCTGCGACTGCGATTCCGGCAGATGACGCATGAGAACACGCTTCATTGCGGGCTTTTCACCCCAGTAATCGTCATTGCGCGTGAGAATGATGAATTCGTTGGACTTCCACTGACCAAGCTTGAACGGACCCGATCCGGCCGAGTTGAGCGTCAGCCAGGCGGCACCGAGATCGCCGTCCTTCTCATTCTCAAGCACGGCCTTGCTGTCGATGATGGAGCCAGGACCATTTTGGCCAAGGATCATGAGGACAAGGTTCGGATCGTCCGGCTTAGGCAGGTTCAGAACGAATGTGTACTCGTCCTGCGCAACGAACAGCTTATCGGCTTCCTCTGCCTTGTATCCACGCGTCTTCAGGAACGACGATTGCGCCAGATTGCGTGACAGAACACGTTTCAGGCTCCAGGCAACGTCATTTGCCGTGACAGGGTTGCCGGAGGCGAATTTCGCATCCTTGCGCAAATGGAACGTAATGGAGTTGCGGTCGTCGGATATCTCCCAACGCTCTGCCAGACGCGGCTGGATGCTGCGGTCCTTGTCGGACAGAACAACCAGCGTGTCGTAGACATTGTTAAGAACCTGAACCGTTTCACGACCGGTGATCGCGGCGGGATCAAGTGTCAGGATATTGCTCATGGTCGTAGCGACAACGAGCTGGTCTTTCGGTGTTTCTGCAAATGCATGAAGCGGTATGACACCGATCAGCACTGCGCCGAGCGCGACTGTCGTAAAGAACTGTTTCATGTTTCCTCCCATTAGCCGCTCATCCATGACGGCGTTCAAAGCATGACCAGAGCGCGCTCCTCTGCGCGCCGGAGGTCAGAAAAGAATGTTGCGGACGGGCATAACCAATGCCCGGCCAATCTTTGCGGTTGCCTCCGCCTCCAGGTGAACGCCATCGACGGGCGAAGCGCTGGCAACCGTACCGGCATCAAAAAAAGCGCAGTTCGATTCTCCTGCAAGTTTCTCGTAAAGTGCCGCTACGCGTTCGGACTCGGCAATGCGACGACCGGCAGCAGGGACACCAGCTGACCCGGCGACGCAGGGTGGCGGCGCTAAGATCAGCAACTTCGGCTGCGCAGACCGGGGCTTGTAAGGAAAAGTTTCGACGATCTGCACCAGGCGACGCATGCCCGATACCGCTGTCTCCGCTTGCCCTCCATGCATCGGCTTCAGATCATTCGTGCCCAGCATGATGATAACGAGGTCGAGTGGCATATGGCTGGCGAGCGCAACTTCCAGGGCCTTTGCGCCGTTGCGGCAGGACGGACCAGTGTGATCATCATAGCAGGTCGTGCGTCCACCAAGTCCTTCCGCGATCACCTCGGCTTCGCCATCCAGCCCCGCCTCCAGTGCAGTTGGCCAGCGATAGACCGATGGATGACGCAGTCCGCTTGCAGGATCCGCGCCCCAGGTCAGACTGTCTCCGAAAGCAAGGATCGTCTTCATCAAAAACTACCTCACGCGATTATTGTCGATGAAGTCGAAATCGATGTCCTCGCCAAGGCCCGGACGATCGGGCACATGCACGAAACCGTCTTTGTCCATTGGGTCGGAAAGAGACTTCAGGTAATCGAAACCGTCGTCATATTCCAGGAATGGATGCAGCAGGCCACGCTCGTACCAGCGGCAGTTCTTGGTGGCTGCGACGACATGCAGGTTCATGGCGGTGTTGCCATGCACTTCACACTCCACGCCGAATGCCTCTGCCAGATGCATCGTCTTCAAGGCGGGCGTTATGCCGCCTACATCGTTGACACCGGTGCGAAGAATGTCGCAAGCGCCGGATTTCAGCCATTCGGCGCGGTGCCAGTGCTTGCCTGCAGCGCTCTCCGGACCAACGACGGGGATATCGAGATTGTCGGCGAGCCATTTGTAGGACGACATGGACTGCTCATCCATCGGCTCTTCGATCCAGTCAAAATCGAGCTTCTCGAGACCGCGCCCCAATGCAAGAGCGTCGGTGCGCGAGTACCAGTGAAATGCGTCGATCATCAGACTGATATCGGGACCAACGGCCTCGCGAACGGCGGCGCAGGCCTTCAGATCCATGCGAACATCGGGAGCCCAACTGACAGGTGGCATCCATGTATGCAACTTGATGCCCTTGTAACCGCGTTTGACAAGCGTTTCCGCGAAGCGTCCGTAGTCTTCCGGCGTTGCCAGACCGCCTTCAAGTTCGTCCCCGCACATGATGGAACCATAGGCCAACACCTTATCGCGATAACCACCGATCAACTTGTATACAGGTTGATCGAGGCTACGTCCGGCGAGATCCCACAATGCACAGTCCACCACGGCAAGTGTGCGGTCGGTCAGTTGTGCCGCAGAGCCGCGCTGCCAATGGGCAAGATCCTGCCACAACCGCTCGCGGTCTCGATGGTCCTGACCAATGAGGACTTTCTTCACAAATTTATCGATGACGTGGGGACGAACGATCTCCGGCGCCGTAAATGAATGCCCTTCATTACCGTCTTCGGTGCGGATCGTCAGCATTGCCTGTTCGACCTGATGGGCGGGGCCTGGATGTGCATGGCCTGCGCTGTCCGAGTGGCGACGCGTCGTCGTTTTGAAAACCCGCACTTCTACGTCGGTAATAATCATCTGTCCTCCCAATGCAGCCCGGCGGCTATCGTCGATCTGTAATGGTTCCTATTAGACAGATATTGCAATAATTGTCAAACATGTATGACATGTTGTCTTTAGATATCCTGCCACGTGGTCAGTCGGCGATGGGGATTAAGATGCCAAATTATCGCATCAATGGTTTTGCCTGCCACGATAATGGGGTAAGACCGACATATCCCCGGCAGAGACAATGCCTGAACATAGAGCACCCCATGCCTCCCCAATCCGTTGGTTATCTCTACGCGTTAGCGGCTTTTACGATTTTTGCTGCACAGGATGGCATTTCAAAGCATCTCGGCTCGGCCTATCCGCCTGTTTTCGTCACCATGCTGCGATACTGGGCATTTGCGCTTTTTGTGATTTTCCTGGCGCTGCGCGCGAAGGGCGGCATCCGGAAGGCCGTTTCCACGAAGCGCTTTTTTCTGCAGGCAAGCCGGGGCGTCATCCTGGCGGTTCAGATCGTGATGTCGATCTTCTCTTTTTCCGTCGTGGGGCTGGCGCATACGCACTCCATCTTCGCATCCGCCCCGCTCATCGTGGCAGCGCTTTCAGTACCCATCCTTGGCGAGCAGGTGGGGTGGCGGCGCTGGCTGGCCATTCTCGTCGGGTTTGTCGGCGTCCTCATCATCCTAAAACCCGATGACAGCGGCTTTGACCTGACACTTCTGGTGACTTTTGCCGCCACGTTGTTGCTGGCGATATACAGCGTGCTCACGCGACTGGCGGGACGGACCGACCCGGCCACGACAAGTTTCTTTTATACCGGCGTTCCCGGCGCTGTGGTTCTGACACTTGTCGGACCCTTCTATTGGGTCGACATGGCACCATCCGACTGGGGCTGGATGCTGGCGCTCTGCATGACAGGCATGAGCGGACACTATCTTCTGATCCGCGCCTTTGAAGTCGCCGATGCCGCATCCATCCAGCCATTCTCCTATTACCAGTTGGTGCTGGTCTCCATTGTGGGCGTTACCCTCTATGGCGAAGTGCTGAGTGCGCACATGGTCATCGGTGCGGCCATCGTCATTTCCGCCGGGCTTTTCACCATCTGGCGAGAGCAGATGGTGGCCCGCAGAAAACGATATCAAGCGTCCTGAGTAAGAGCAGTCGCTCTGCCTTCCATGGATGCTTCGCATCTTAACAGCATACCGTAGAGATCGCGTGGCTCGTCGGGGTCAGCGAGCAGATCGAGCTCGGCGTAAAGCCCCGTCGCGGAAAGTTTAGATCTGACATAGCGAAGGGCCGAAAAATCCTCGATCGCAAAGCCGACGCTGTCGAACAGCGTGATCTGGCGGTCGGTCCTGCGTCCTTCAATCCTGCCAGCCATGACCTGCCACAATTCGAAAACCGGATGGTCCTGAGACAATTGCTGAATTTCGCCTTCAATGCGGGTCTGCGGCGGGTACTCCACAAAAATATCCGAGCGTAGGAGGATGTCGCCGTGTAGTTCGGTCTTTCCGGGACAATCGCCGCCGACTGCATTGATGTGAACGCCGGGGCCGACCATGTTGTCGGTCAGGATAGTCGCATATTGTTTGTCGGCTGTAACGGTTGTGATGATATCTGCGCCCTCGACCGCCTCTTCTGCACTTTCGCAAATGGTGATCTTGAAGCCTTGGGCCTTGAGATTTTGCTGGCATTTCAGGCTGGCCTGCGGATCGATATCGTATAGACGCAGGTGATCTACCCCGAGAATGGCCTTGAAGGCGCGCGCCTGAAACTCGCTTTGAGCGCCATTACCGATGATGGCCATAGAGCGGGCATCTTTGCGGGCGAGATATTTTGCCGCCAGCGCAGATGTCGAGGCCGTCCGCAAAGCGGTGAGGATTGTCATCTCGGACAACAGCATGGGATAGCCATTACCGACGTCCGACAGCACGCCGAAGGCGGTCACGGTCTGGCGACCCTGTCTGGTATTTTTTGGGTGACCATTGACGTATTTGAAACCGTAGAGTTGCCCGTCGCTGGTCGGCATCAGTTCGATAACGCCGTCCTGAGAGTGGGACGCGATGCGCGCCGTTTTGTCGAAACTTTCCCAGCGAAGAAAGTCTTCTTCGATCGTATCGGCAAGCTCCGTCAGGAAGGTATCGATGCCGACGGTCAGGACAAGCTTCATCATGTTGTCCACGCTGACGAAAGGCACGATGTTGAGATTTTGTGTGATAGACATCTGAAATTTCCCCTCAACCGGCTCGCGTCGGGCGATCCATGACGCGTTTGCCCATAAGGCTTGCCGTCAAATCCACCATCAGGCGCGCAGTGCGTCCACGTTCATCGAGAAACGGGTTGAGTTCCACCAGATCGAGGCTGGAGACGAGATCGCTGTCGCAAAGCATTTCCATGACCAGATGCGCCTCGCGAAAGGTTGCGCCACCAGGCACGGTGGTTCCCACCGCCGGTGCAATGGAGGGATCGAGAAAATCAACGTCTAGGCTGACATGCAACAAACCATTGGCCGCCTCGACACGCGCCAGAAACTCGCGCAACAGAACCGCCACACCATGTTCATCGATCATCCGCATGTCGTGGATGGTCACGCCGCTTTCGTCCAGCGCGATGCTTTCGGCAGGATCGACGCTACGAATGCCGATCATACAGATGTTTTTCGGGTCCACTGGATTTGAAACGGGTGGAAAATAGCCCTCAAAGCCATGGCGTCCACTGTAATAGGCAACCGGCGTTCCATGCAGATTGCCGCTGCGCGTCGTTTCCAACGTATGATAATCCGTGTGCGCATCCAGCCAAAGGACAAACAGCGGACGGCTAAGCTCTGCTGCCCGCCTTGCAATCCCAACAACACTACCGGCAGAAATGGCATGATCGCCGCCAAGAAAGATCGGCATCGCGGCTTCGCTTTCCCGGTAGGCGACCTCCATCAGGGTCTCGGTCCACGCAACCGTTTCTGACAGGTGATGGACCGCCGGATTGGGATGTGCGAATTCGCGCAGAGGCGATGGCGTGATGTTGCCAACATCGATCACAGAATGGCCAAGCTCTTCCAGAGCCGATTTCAACCCCGCGATCCGAAGCGCACTCGGCCCCATCTCGCAACCCAGTTGTCCGGCACCGATTTGCAGCGGTACACCGATAAGCCTGCATTCCATGAGCGTTCCCTTTCTTTTCTAAAGGAAGCAAACCATGATTGCATGGCAGAACGAACAGGTAATATTGGCAAAAAGCAACTAGTATCTTATCATAATGAAAAATATGGAAGCCAAAGTGGTAACAATGGATCATCTCGACAAAAGGCTGATCACCCTTTTGCGTCACAATGGACGCCGCAGCATTTCCGATCTCGCCGTGGAAACGGCAACGTCTCGCGCAACCGTTCGGGCGCGAATCGAGCGTCTTGAACAAAGTGGCGCGATCCTCGGCTACACGGTCATCCTGCGAGCGGATGCAGTGGATGAGGCCGTGCGCGGAATTATGATGATCGAGATCGAGGGGCATGTGACCGACCGCGTCATTCGCGCCCTTGGCAGTTTTTCCGAAATCTCGGAAATCCACACGACCAATGGCCGGTGGGACCTCATCGTCGAATTGAGCGCCGCCACCTTGAGCGATTTCGATTCTGTTTTACGCCGCATCCGCCTCGTTCCCGGCATAACCGGGAGCGAAACGAGCCTGCTTTTGTCGACGCCACGCTCTACCCGGGCGCGGCTGTGACATAGTGTCAGGCAATCCGCATTCCCTGCCGCCAGACGCCTGTGACGAGAGGGGGCAAACCTGCAGTCGCGCGGACTCTGACAAGATCGGCGCGGCGCCCAATTTCAATACACCCACGATCGTCCAGTTTGGCTGCCTGTGCCGGATTGGCCGAAATCAAGCGGACGGACTGAGGGAGATCGATGATGTCCTTTTCCCACAACAGGAACGCCGCCTGTATTAGGCTGGAGGGCACGTAGTCGGACGAGAGAATATCGAGAGCGCCTTTCTCCAGCAGCTCAAGGGCCGAGACATTGCCGGAGTGAGACCCGCCGCGCACCACATTCGGCGCGCCCATCAACACTTGCAGTCCAGCATCCCGCGACAGCAAAGCTGCCGACACTGTCGTTGGAAATTCTGCCAGTGAGACACCGAGTTCCATCCCTTCCGCAACGTGTTCCGCCGTCGCGTCGTCGTGGGACGCAAGGGCTATATGCGCCGCATGGCATTGCTGGGCGATCGCCTGACGATTTTTGGCGGAATAGGCCTCAGACTGAGCGATCCGTCTTTCGCTGAAAGCGGCAAATTCTGCGTCGGAAATTTTCTTTTTGCCCTGATAATAGATGCGGTATGCATCAAGGCTTACGAACTGCCGCTGGCCGGGCGCGTGGTCCATCAGGGATGCGAGCCGCACCCTGTCATTTCTCTTCATCTCATCGAAATGCTCTGCCGCATCCGGCATCGAGACCTCGCAGCGCAGATGGATGAAATGCTCCGCCCTGAGGCGGTCCGCCGCAGATGCTGCCGAAATGGTCTGCGCCATCATCGACATGTCGGCAGAACCGAGTTCGGTATCGCCGTCCATGCCTACACGCAACGCGTCGAACACAGTCGTAATACCCGCCGTCGCGATCTGCCCGTCATGCGCCTGCAATGCCGCGTCCATGTTCCAGCGCACTTTCGGTCGCGGCATGACATGGGTTTCAAGATGGTCTGTGTGCAGTTCGACGCAGCCGGGAATAACGTAATCGCCATTGAGATCGAGACCGGTGGCGGAGCGTCCGTGCGCAATATCTGCGATGTTGCCATCGCGAACGCACAGCGTTCCCTCAATGATTTCAGTGGGGAGGACGATGGCACAATTTGTAAAGATCAGATCGTTTTGCATGATGTTCATTCGGGTTGACGAGTTTTAAAGGGTCAGATGACGATCTTACGCAATTGCTGCGAGATCAAATCCATGAGCGTGACAGTCAGAACGATGATGATGATGATGGCGGAGGCCTGCGGGTAATAGAAGCCGCGGATGGTTTCGAACAAGACCTGGCCGATGCCGCCAGCGCCGATCAGCCCGAGAACAGTTGCCGAGCGGATATTCGATTCCAGCCGATACAGCGAAAACGAAATCCACAGCGGCAACACCTGTGGAATGACACCGAAAACAACCTGCTGAATCCGGGATGCACCCGTTGTGCGGATGGCTTCGACTGGCCGTGGATCAATGGCTTCGACAGCCTCGGAAAACAGCTTGGCCAGAATGCCCGTTGTGTGAATGAACAGCGCCATGACGCCGGCAAACGGACCAAGCCCGACTGCGACGACAAAAAGCACCGCGAAGACGACTTCGTGGATGGCGCGAAACATATCCATAAGACGGCGAACGGGCTGGTTGACCCACCACGGTGCCATGTTGTGGGCGCACAGGATACCGAAAGGAATCGACAACAGAACCGCCAGAAACGTACCCCAGACCGCGATCTGGACCGTGACGATCATTTCCTCGAGGTAATATTGCCACGTCGAAAAATCGGGTTTGAGAAAATCTTTGGCGTAGGTCGCCATATTACCGCTATCGGTAAAGAGATAGGTCCATCGGCTCATTTCTGCCGGGCCCCAGCTGATGGCCAGCGCGGCAACCAGTGCCAGCATGAGCAGACCATTGCGCAAACCACCAGGCTGTCTGGCGGAACCCGCAGGCATCAGTTTGGTTTCCAGGGAGGTTTCGCTCATCGTCGTCGTTCCAGTGCTGGAGTGGGCGGGCCCAGAGGTCCCGCCCTTTTGACATCAGGAGGGATCAGGTCTTCGATGCAGTGGCGAGTTCGGCTTCAAACTTGCTTTTCTGATCGGTCAGATCCTTGATCTTGGCGGCTTTGGCATCGGCAGAAAGCGATGGGTCTGCCTTTGTCTGGGAAATCGACTTCGACAGTTCCATGACGCGGACGGGCAGCAGCTGCTTGTCCGTTGAAGCGCGGAAGGGTGCCCACTTCAGCCCGGCGAGAATCTTCTTTTCGGCAGCGACATCGCCTTTGGACTTGTCGGTGCCATAGGTCAGGAAGAAATCGCGCAGCTTTTCCTTGGTGTCTTCCGACACGTCCTTGCGCCATACGATCGGATCGGACGGGATCAGCGGCGAGCGCCAGATTTCGCGAATATTAGCATAGGCATCCGGCTTGTTCTGCTTGATCAGAGCCATGTTTTCCGTGTTGTTGGCGGCTGCATCCAGCTGCTTGTTGGCAACGGCCATCGCATTTGTTTCGTGGTTTGCGTTGGTAACGTTTTTAAAGCACGCCTTGGGGTCAATGCCGCGTGCACCGAACACGAAGGTCATCGGGACGAGATAGCCGGACGTCGAATTTGGGTCACCGAGACCGAAATTGATCGACTTGTCGCATTTCAGGACGTCGTCGATGGACTGGATCGGTGAGTCCTTGGGAACGATGACAACAGACCAGTAACCCGGCTCACCACCAACCGCGACGCTCTGCACGAAGATCTCGCCATTGGCACGGTCGACGGCTTCCATGGCAGACTTGTTGCCGTACCATGCGACTTGTACCTTGTTGAAGCGCATGCCTTCGATGATACCGGCGTAATCGGAGGCAAAGAAGGCCTTTACGTCGAGACCGGTCTTGGTCTTCATGTCGGCGAGGAAGGGGTCCCAGGTCGTCTTGAGGTTTTGCTGGGATTCCGTCGAGATGATGCCGAAGTTGATTGTTTCCTGCGCAAGTGCCGCAGTGGTCATCGTCAAGGCGATGAACACCGCCGCCATGCTTTTCAGTATCGCGTTCATGGAAGGTCTCCGATATCGGGTGAAATCAGGCGGTCGTCAGGACCGACTGACGGTTGGGCAGACCCGTGACAGGCACGGGAGCAGTTTGCTCCGCCGGGGCATCCGGCAGGACCAGTTCTTCCGATGCCGAGCCATAGAGTTCGGCGAGGAATGCGTTGGAAAGCGCGCTCGACGGACCATCGAACACAATGGCGCCATTGCGCATCGCAATGGTGCGTTTGCAATATCGCCGCGCATATTCGACCTGATGCAGCGATACGAGCACTGTGATGTTGTCTTGCGCGTTGATGTCGGCCAGCACATCCATCACACGGCGTGCGGAGGATGGATCGAGCGCGGAAATAGGTTCATCGGCGATCAGGATTTCGGCCCCCTGAACCAGGGTCCGGGCAATTGCCGCACGTTGCTGCTGCCCACCGGACAGGGTCGATGAGCGCTGCATGGCCACCTGCGGGATGCCGACGCGCTTGAGCGCTGCGCGGGCAGCCTCTTTTTCAGCCGCGTTGAACAGACCAAGCGTACCGCGCCATTGTGGCACGCGACCGAGCAGGCCGATGAGGACATTGGTCAGGACCGACAAACGGCCGACGAGATTGAACTGCTGGAAAAGCACGGCTACAGCGCCGCGTTTGACATATCCGGTCAAACGTCCGGCTTTTTGCGATACGGTATCGAGAATTTCGATACGGCCACCTTGTCCGTCACCTGTCTCGAGGCCTGCAATGTGGCGGATGAGCGTGCTTTTTCCCGAACCGGATGCGCCGATCAAAGCGACCATCTCCCCGCGCTCCAGCGTCACGCTCACATTATCGAGGGCCCGAGTGCTGCCATATTTTTTCGAAAGTTGAGACACGGTGATAGCGGTCATATCATGCTCCTGACGCCGGTCGTTTGAAGGACATTGGGCGGCTTTCGATGATCGTACGGTGACGATTGGGTGAAGTTTTTGTGTCAACCATCGTATCGTGTGAGAAATTCTTCCGCGGACAGGTCGCGGAAGTTGCGCAGTGCTTCAAACAGCGCGTCATGCGACCAATCCCACCAGGCCAGACGGTCCATCCGCGCCCCGATGTCACTCGTAAAGCGCGCCCGGATCAGGCGGGCGGGGACGCCACCGACAACTGTGTAAGGCGCGACATTGCGCGACACGACGGCCCCTGCCCCGATCACGGCACCATTTCCGACATGCAATCCGGGAAGCAGCGTGGCACCGTGACCGATCCAGACATCGTGCCCGATCACGACACGTTTTGCGCGGCGTGCAGCGAAGAATTCCGCCTCATCGCCTGCATCATCCCAATAATCGCCAGCGCGATATGTGAAATGGTGAAGGCTGGCACGATCCATGGGATGATTGGTGGCGTTGATCCGCACACTCGCTGCGATATTCACAAATTTACCGATCGTTGCACACCATACCTGCCCGCCGCGCTCTATGTAGGAATAGTCGCCCATTTCGGTTTCCAGGATCCGGCAGCCTTCGGCAATCTCCGTATAGCGACCGAGATCGCAGTCCATGACCTCGGCGCTTTCGTGAATGAGCGGTGCGATGGAAAGCTTCGTCATGCTGCACTCTTTCTGGCTGAAAAATTCGAAACATCCAGCATGCGTGTCACCACGGCATTGCGAACGGGCACATCGTGGAAAATGCCGAGAATTGCGGTCCCCACGGCAAGTTTTTCAGTGATCATTGCCACCACGACATCTCGGTTTTCCGCATCGAGGGAAGCCGTGGGTTCATCGAGCAACAGGATCGGATGATCCGTGATAAAGCCCCGGGCAATATTGACGCGTTGCTTTTCACCGCCGGAAAATGTCGCGGGAGGCAGACCGAAGAGCGCCTCCGGCAGGTTCAAGCGAAGAAGCAGTTCGGCAGCGCGCCCAATTGCATCGGTGCGGGACACGCCCCGCGCGGTCAGCGGTTCGGCAACGATTTCCAGCGCCGAAACCCGTGGTACCGCCCGCAAAAACTGGCTGACATAACCGATGCTGGTATGCCTGAGTTGCAGGATCAGGCGCGGATCGCCAGTGCCAAGATCCTGCATCGTCCTGGTTGATCCGTCGCGAACGAGAATCCGGCCGTGATCAATAGCGTAATTGCCATAGACCATTCGTAGGATCGACGATTTCCCGACACCGGACGGGCCACCCAACACGACGCACTCACCGCGGCGAAGGTCGAAGCTGACGTTTTTGACAACAGGCAGAACGATGCCATCGCGCAGATGCATGGTGAAAGACTTGGTGACATCGCTGACCGAGAGAACGACGTCTTCGGCAGGCGTTGTAAAGGCTTGATGAACCGTCATGGTCAGCTCTCCGGAATCGAAGCAACAAGAAGCTGGGTGTAGGAATGCTGCGGATCGTCCAGGACCCTGTCGGTCAGTCCCTGCTCCACAATACGTCCGCTCTTCATGACGATCATGCGTTGAGACAGCAGACGCGCCACGGCAAGATCGTGAGTGACGATGACGACGGACAGGCCGAGATCGTTGACGAGGCCGCGCAGCAAGTCCAGCACGCGTGCCTGCACGGAAACATCGAGGCCGCCTGTCGGCTCGTCCATAAAGATCAGCCGTGGATGGGTGACCAGATTGCGTGCGATCTGCAACCGCTGGCGCATGCCACCCGAGAACGCCACCGGCTGATCGTCGATACGATCTGCTGCGATTTCGACCCGCGACAACCATTCACCAGCCGTACGGCGTATATCGCCATAATGTCGGTCACCAACCGCCATCAAACGCTCACCGACATTGGCACCGGCTGATACCCGCATGCGCAGGCCGTCTGCGGGATTCTGGTGGACGAAGCCCCAATCGGTACGTGCCAGAAATCGGCGCTCGGCTTCCGAAAGCTCTGAAAGATCGGGAAACCGGCCGTCGCGCATGCGGTAACAAATACTGCCGGACGACTGTTCGAGCCGCGCGGATATACAATTGAGCAATGTGGTTTTTCCAGACCCGGATTCGCCGACGATGGCGACGACCTCACCCGGCCAGACATCGAATGAAATATCCGTGCAGCCGATGAAGTTACCGTAACGGCGCTCCAGATTGCGCACGGAAAGGATCGGGTCTGTCATTGCTGGTCTCCTCTGGCCAACTGCGGCAAGCCGGGGCCATGATGGCCCTGCGACTGGCGCGTTTCGCAATGGTCTGTGTCGGAACAGACAAACATCCGGCCACCGCGATCATCCGTCACCACCTCATCGAGATAGACGCCATTGGCGTTGCACAGCGCACAGGAAGAGGTGAAGCGCTGAACTTCGAACGGATGATCCTCGAAATCCAGGCTGACGACGTCGGTGAACGGTGGGAGCGCATAGATCCGCTTTTCCCGGCCTGCTCCAAACAGCTGAAGGGCCGGAGAATTATGCATTTTCGGGTTATCGAATTTGGGGATTGGCGACGGGTCCATGACGTAGCGGCCTTCGACCCTTACGGGATAGGCGTAGGTCGTCGCGATGTGGCCATGCTGGGCAATGTCTTCGTAGAGCTTGACGTGGATGAGGCCGTACTCTTCCAGCCCGTGCATGACGCGGGTTTCCGTCTCACGAGGTTCCAGAAAACGCAAAGGCTCCGGGATGGGAACCTGATAGACGATGGTCTGCCCGGTTTTCAGGGGTGTCTCCGGAATGCGGTGGCGTGTCTGAATAACCGTCGCATCGCCAGTCTTTGTCGTTGTCGCGACGCCCGCCGTTTTTGCGAAGAAGGCGCGAATGGACACTGCATTGGTCGTGTCGTCGGCACCCTGATCGATGACTTTCAAAACGTCATTTGGCCCGAGGATCGCAGCTGTTACCTGCACGCCGCCGGTGCCCCAGCCGTAAGGCATGGGCATTTCGCGCGAGGCGAAAGGCACCTGATAACCGGGTATGGCGATTGCCTTCAAAATGGCGCGGCGGATCATCCGCTTCGTCTGCTCATCCAGGTAAGCAAAATTGTAAGCTGGCAGGTTCATTCCGCAGCCTCCTTGTTGCGTGCGGTATCCTCATTTTCGCGTCGGAGCAGCCGCAGCAGACCGAGCTCAGCCTGGAAATCGACGTAGTGCGGCAATTTCAGGTGCTCGACGAAGCCGGTCGCCTCGACATTATCGCAATGGGCCAGCACGAATTCCTCATCCTGCGCCGGTGCGTTACGCTGTTCATCGAATTCGTCGGCCCGCAGGGCACGGTCGACCAGGCTCATGGCCATCGCCTTGCGTTCTGACTGGCCGAAAACCAGGCCGTAACCACGGGTGAAGCGCGGACCCGCCTCACCCTGACCTTTGAATTGAGAAACCATCTGGCACTCGGTGATGCGGATCGAGCCTACCGAAACGGCAAAGCCGAGTTCGGGAATGTCGATTTCCAGCTCCACCAAGCCGATACGGACTTCCCCAACGAAAGGATGCGTGCGGCCATAGCCCCGTTGGGTGGAGTAAGCGAGCGACAGGAGGAAGCCTTCGTCGCCGCGCGACAGCGCTTGCAGTCTGCGATCCCGATCGACGGGGAATGCTGTTGGATCGCGTGTCAGATCACCTGGCTCTCTGTCTGAAGGCACGTCCGGTTCGATCAGCCCTTCATCATCGAGAATATCCGTCACGCGTGGATAGGATTTCTCACCCTCAACGACGCGCCGCGCCGGCAGCTCGACCGCCTCGTCTGACGCCATCTCCGGATCGATCAGGCGGTGGGTATAATCGAATGTTGGGCCGAGAAGCTGGCCGCCGGGAATATCCTTGTATGTCGCAGACACACGCCGCTCTATCTGCATGCTCTCAGTTGCCAGAGGCCGAGAATATCCGAACCTCGGCAAGGTGGTTCTGTAAGCGCGCAGCAGAAAGATCGCCTCGATGAGGTCACCGCGTGACTGCCGCACGCACATGGCTGCAAGTTGCGGATCGTATAGCGAACCTTCCGCCATGACCCTGTCCACAGCCAGGGACAGCTGGCCGGCAATCTGGTCCAGCGTAAGTGCCGGAACATCGCGATCGCCGCGCCGACGATCCGCCAGCAATTTATGAGCTTTGTCGATGGCTGCTTCACCGCCCTTGACTGCGACATACATGGATCACACCTCCCTGATACGTGTGGTGCGCGGCAGGGCTATCGCCTGACTCCCGCAGACGAGAAGGACATCGAAGCCCAGCGGATAGGCCGCCTTGTTGGCCAGCATCGCGTCGGCATATCCACCGGGCAGACCGGTGGGCGAAATCATGCAGGACGTTTCGATACCCGGCCCCGTAAGTTCCAGCGATGGTCCGCCGGTTATGGCCGAAACCGGCAGAATGAGTGTGGAGGAACGGTCAGGATATTCTTCCGTCCCACGGGCAAACATTCTCCATAACAGGGTATCGGTCGCCTCGGACAGAACAGCGAAGCTCGCCTTTTCTGGCTGAGAGACGATCGGCGCTCCGCTATGAAATGTCAGCCATGCCGCAGCCTCATCGCATTCTTGTGAATCTTCGAACCAGACCGGCGTATCGTAGTCGGCAAGGGTCAGCAAAATGGAGGCCGCTGCGTCGCAAAGCGGAGCCGGTGCTGAGGCCCGATCACCAATTGTCGCAATCTTTCCGGGACGCGAAAATGCATGCATGATGGCATGGAAAACATCCTGTGCTGCGAAAACGGGGTCGGCAAAGCCGCCGTCGACATGGGCTGCGTTCATCAGTCCTCTCCTCGAGCAACGGTGAAGAAGTCGACCTTGGTTGCCTCCGTTTCCTCCGCAAGGCGAAGCTTCTCGGCCTTGATGGGAGCGAGGGCAGGTGCGACGATGTCGGCATCGATCTTGGCTGCCCACGGGGACTGCTGGCGCAGCGCATCAAGGTGCGCCACCGTGCGGGCCTTTTGCTCATCACGCCCCAGGACGATGGAATGACCCACCTCGCCGCTCTCAAGCCGGACCGTCGCACGCGTCACGCTCGCCTCGCCCAGGTTGAACGCACCGCCACCGCCGCCGATCCTGCCCCGAACCATGACGGTGCCGATATCCGGGCCGCGCACCGGTATCGCCTCGGGTGCCTCCGCTTTAATCGCGGCATAGCGCTGCGCGAGGAAATCAGCCGGTGCGCTATTGAGGATGTCGAGCGCCTGCTTTCTATCGAATTCGTCCATCACCTGCCCCGACCGTTCTCACAAACTTGTCTATTTGTATAGACAACTAATCTTTTCGCATTTATACACCCTGATCAGTGACGTTAAAATGACAATGTTGAGGGGCGCGCGAAAAATGAACGCACATGAGGACGGGATATCGAGATGGCGCCGCGTCGCAGATGGAATTCGCAGCGCCATCGCCGAAGGTACGATCGTCGACCAACTTCCGCCGGAGATGGAACTCGCCGCCGAATTTGGCGTCAACAGGCACACGGTCAGACGCGCCATATCCGTCTTGTCTTCGGATGGACTTCTTCGAGCAGAGCGAGGGCGTGGAACCTTCGTCAATGCGGTCCAGACGCGGATCGTCTATCCCATCGGGACCAGAGCGCGGTTTTCAGAAAATATAGCACGCCAGTCGCTCGAGCCGTCCGGTCGTCTCATTCATGCGCAGATCGTTGCAGCCGATGTGACGCAGGCAAAACTTTTTGGCTGTGGTCCGGGCTCTCCGCTTCACCGTCTCGAACATCTGGCCGTAGCCGATGGCATACCCATCTCCCGCTCGGTCTCGCTGTTTTCAGCGGATCGCTTTCCCGACATCATCACCGCATATGCCGAGACGGGCTCTATTACCAAGGCACTGCAACGGGAGGGGCTGGAGGATTACCGCCGCAAGGAAACACGGCTGACCGCCGACCGCGCATCTTCGCGTGACATCGAACTTCTCAATTGTGCAGCAGACGGCATCGTCCTGGTCAGCAAGGCCATCGATACGGACGTCGATCTCAAGCCCATCCAAAGCATCGTCACGCGATTTCTGGCCGACCGTATGGAACTGGTTTTTACAAACCCGGATTGAGCTAACACAAAAGCCGGAGGCTATTCGAACGGGAACTGATCGCACTGTCGCTTGTTAGCGCAGGGAACCCACCCCGCCATCGATAGGATTGGAAGCACCATGTCCGACACGAATCGCCCCACGCCGCCGTTTTCCGAACAACAGCAGGAGCCGCCTGGAAAGACCGCGGAGATGCGCCCCGTGCCCGACCATGGAGAGCACTCCTATAGCGGCAACGGCAGATTGGCCGGCAAGGTCGCTTTGATCACCGGCGCCGATTCAGGCATCGGCAAAGCCGTCGCCATTGCCTTTGCACGGGAAGGCGCCAATGTCCTGATTTCCTATCTCAACGAAGATGAGGACGCCGAGGACACCGCCAAATGGGTCGAGGAAGCCGGTCGCAAAGCCATTCTAGTGCCTGGCGACATAAAGTCGGAAGCGCATTGCAAGGCACTGGTCGCAGAAACGGTCGAAAAGCTCGGGGCCATTGATATTCTGGTGAATAACGCCGCGTTTCAGCGCACGTACGGCTCGATCGAAGACATCACAGCAGACGAGTGGGACGAGACTTTCCGCACAAACATTTATGCACCATTCTTCCTGTCGAAAGCAGCCGTGCCTTTGATGCGACCTGGCAGCGCCATCATCAATACGACATCCATTCAGTCTCGCCAGCCATCGCCAGCATTGCTCGCTTATGCGTCGACAAAGGGAGCGATCTCCAACTTCACCGCAGGCCTTGCAGAGATGGTCGCGGAGAAGGGCATTCGCGTCAACGCGGTTGCGCCAGGCCCTATCTGGACGCCGTTGATACCGTCCACGATGCCTGCAGAAAAAGCTGCCAAATTTGGCGCGAATACCCTCTTGGCGCGCGCGGGCCAACCAGCCGAACTTGCTGGTGCTTATGTCCTGCTGGCCTCCGATCTGGGAAGCTACATGACGGGCGCGGTCATCCCGGTCACTGGGGGAGAGATCATGATCTGAAGATCAGTCACCCAAACATTGGCAGGGCTCTACTCGACGATGCCCTGCCCAACGCATGAAACAGTGGAGCAATGTGATGTCTAACAATACGCGTTCAGATACCAGCGGCACCCAATCTCAGTCCAACGGAACAAGTCACACAACCTTTGGACAATCGGTGGAAAGTCAGGCGCAGATCGAAGATGCCGCCAATATCGCCAACGGCACGAGCGGCGAAACCCTCAACGTTTACAGGCTTGTCCCCGTTGCAAAGGTTGACGACCCAAGATGGGACAACGCGCCCGGCTTTGGCGAAGTCGTGGTTGCTGCGAGAACATCGGGCGATGCTCGCATCGTGGCCGCCGCCAGAGAGCTGGACTACATGGACATCGACGCGGCTCCGGCGGAAGGATCGACGACGTCGCATGCAAGTTCGTTTCGCAACGAGTTGCTATACACCGTCATCGAAATCGAAAGCCATCGAAGCGATTTGAAACGCGGTATACTGGAGGGCGATATCGGCATCGACTCCATCAGGCCGACACAGGTCTGAGATTTTTTCGATCTTCCAGAGCTGGCTCCGACACAGCTCACTGCGCAGTCATCCCCCTCTTTCAAACTGGCGACAGGCGTGCGACGGTCTGCTTTCCTAACTGAGAGAGCGATATGGACGATACGCCCACCCCACCGAAGATCAATCGCGGCAGTTTGCAGGAACTCGTCGGCGGGTTAAGCGACGGCATCATTCTCGTTGGCGAGAATGGGAGCATCTTGTGGGCAAATCTGGCAGCGCTACAGATGCACCGCGTATCCGCCCTTGATGAGTTGGGACTTAACGCAACCGAATACCGTCGTCGTTTCACGCTGCACTATCGCAACAACCATCCGCTCGAAGAGGGCCAGTATCCCATGGAACGCCTGCTTGCGGGCGAAACGATCGACGATGTGACTGTGGAGATATCGCCTTCGGCAGACCTCGATCTCGTCTGGGTGCACACAGTGCGCAGCATGATCATTTCCGAGCCCGGAGACAAGGCAGATGTCCTGGCTCTAATCCTGCGGGACGAGACCCCTCGCTTCGAGGCAGAGGAGCGTTTCGAGCGTTCATTCAACGCCAATCCTGCCCCCGGCCTCATCTGTCGGATAGATGATCAGCGTTTCATCCGTGTCAATCAGGGTTTCCTTGAAATGACGGGCTTTATCAAGGAAGACATTATTGGAAAAACCGTCGAAGCCGTAGGGCTTTTCGTCAACTGCGATACGGGTGAGGACGCTTTGGTGAAGCTCGGCGAAGGACGGGTGATCCGCCACCGGGAGGCCCTCGTTCCCTTGCCTGACGGAGGAGACCGGCTGGTGATTGTGGCGGGCGAACCGATTTCGGTGGTAGAAGAGCCCTGCATGCTTTTCACCTTCGCAGATCTGGATGCGCGCAGGAAAGCCCAGAACGCATTGCGACAGAGCGAAGAGCGGTTCTCCAAATCCTTTCGTCTGTCCCCCGCTCCTGCCGCCATTTCTCGTCTGGACGACTTTGTCTTCACTGAAGCGAACGATGCTTTCCTCCAGATTTCTGGCTATGCAACCGCCGAAGTGATCGGCCGGACGGCAAGCGATCTTCGTTTATGGGAGGATGTGCAGGCCAGACGCGCTCTTGAGGAGAAGCTTCGCAACAACACATTCATCCGCAACGAGCCGATGCGGATGAAGCAGAAAGACGGAGGCTCTGCGGATTGCCTCGTGTCTGCAGAACGCGTCGAGATCAACGATGAACTCTGCGTTATCTGGGCCCTTCAGGATGTGACGGAACGTCGGCGCAGCGAAGCGCAGCTTGTGGAGGCCATAGAGAGCGTCATGGCTGATACGTCATGGTTCAGTCGCTCGATCGTTGATCGTCTGGCAACCTTGAAGCAGACCTCGACATCAGCTCCCACCGCTCAGTTGATGGAATTGAGCGACCGCGAGCGCGAAATTCTGGGCCTGATCTGCAACGGCCAAAGCGATGCGGAGATGAGCGAGACCCTGCACCTGTCAAAGAACACCATCCGAAACCACATCGCGTCGTTATACGGCAAGATTGGCGTCAACCGCCGCGCAGCTGCGGTTATCTGGGCGCGGGAACGCGGCTTTACAGGCTTGGGCGACGTCAAGACGAAATCCCGCAAAAAAACGAAGACATAATCGAAAATCGTGATGCCACGCATAAAAAAGGTCATTTTTTACCAGGCTAACTAGTATTTTCCAATCTGCAAATCCTTGCCGAGACGGCGTATTTCATATGGCATGACACTGGCATCCGCTGGGGTCACCTGAACGAACGCTTTGTATCGAAAGGAT
The DNA here is from genome assembly GCF_001422245.1 of Rhizobium sp. Leaf262. Taxonomy (GTDB): domain Bacteria; phylum Pseudomonadota; class Alphaproteobacteria; order Rhizobiales; family Rhizobiaceae; genus Agrobacterium. Next base: position 151,502 of record NZ_LMMM01000001.1, on the reverse strand, counting down.
TTATCATGGATAAGAACCGGATCGAAGGTGCCGCAAAGGAACTCAAGGGCACACTCAAGGAAGCCGCAGGCAAATTGACCGGAAATCAGAAACTCGAAGCTGAAGGCAAGGCCGACAAGACTGCCGGTCATGTGCAGAGCGCTCTGGGCCGCGGCAAGGACGCCGTCCGAGACGCCCTAAAGTAAGCTTTGAGTACAGCGCCAGGGTTCGCCAACCGCGGACCCGGCGCCCGCCGGAGGCCGATCGCGATGTTCATCCCGCTTCAATCCCCATTGTCCCTGTCGTTTCCCGAACATGTGGCAACGAGCGCTGCCTTGAAGTGCCTTCTGGCCTACACCTACGGTCTGGAAGATTGCCGTATCGACGCCGAGGTTTCGGACGGCGGCATCGTGCTCACCGGGAGTGCTCCATGTCCCGCAGCGGCCAAGATGGCCACGAAAATCGCCGCGGAGTTCACATCGAAACCCGTCAGGAGCCTCATTCACGTCACCAGACCAGCGCTGTCTGATCCTGCCCTTTACCCCACTTTCGGCTAGGCAGACGGCGACAACACAATCCAACACACAAGGAAATCAACATGAAGAATGCACTCATTTTCGCAGTTGCCGCTACTTTGACGATGACCTCGGCTGCCACTGCCGCCAGCACCCATCACAACAAGAAACGCGCAGGCGAGCAGGTTGCGACACAGCCGAAAGAGCGTCTTGGCACGCTGTCCTGTGAGGTGGCGGGCGGCGTAGGCCTGTTGATCGGCTCCAGCAAGTCTGTCGAGTGCCAGTTCAAGCAACGAACAGGCAAGGTCGAGCGCTATACGGGCACAATCGGCAAGCTTGGCATCGATGTCGGCGTGACCGGGAAGTCCTATCTGAGCTGGATTGTCGTCAACACCGCACCGACCACGGTTGGCCAGGGGAGCCTAGCCGGCACTTATGTCGGCGCCTCGGCAGGCGCTTCGGTCGGCGTGGGTCTCGGCGCCAATGCACTTGTTGGCGGCAACTCAAAGAATTTCGGTCTTCAGCCCCTGAGTGCCGAAGCCGGAACGGGCCTCAATGTCGCAGCCGGCGTTTCACGCCTCCAGTTGCGCTCCATCAAATAAATAAGAGGGCGCACGATCATGTCGTGCGCCCTACCCTCTTGGCTCAAAATGCAGGCGTATCGCCTAAACTACATCTCGACCTTTGCATTCTCACCCATATCCGGGCGCGTATTGCTCACGGCAGCGGCAGCCATCTTGATGTAACTGATGACCGTACCGGGGCTGTCCCAATATTCCGCAAAAGACGGCGTGACCTTGAGGATGCGGATAGATGGATCGTCGGCGTCATCCCACCACGCCTTGGCAGGTGTCGCCCAAAGCTCGCGAATTTTCTCCCTGTCGTTCTGGACCTCGGCAGTACCGGAAATCGACACATATTTCTGGCCCTTGGAATCGGCAAATGCGAGGCAAACGTTGGGTGACCGGGAAATCTCCTCATCCTTGTGGCTTGCGACATCCGTTAGAAAATAAAACGCATTCTCCAGTTGTTCCGCATAGGCAGACATGGGACGTGCGCGCAAATCCGAGCCTGTTTGCGTGGTCAGCATGCAAAAGCCGATCTTGTCTGCCAGTTCCCATACCTTGGTGATGTCATTATCGGTGTTGGCCATGTGTGGTCTCCTTTGGTATGCCCAGCAAACGGCCTTTATGCAGCAACGTTCCATGGCAGGACGCTCGGAGACAAGAATGGCTTGCCAGCGATGGCGCGATCAGGCCACCTGACGGCGCTCTGGCGTTTCCGCCCCCGTCTGTAGCTCCAGCTTTCCAAGCGCGCCCTTGTGCAGGATTTTGGCTAACCAGTCGACGAAAACACGGACTTTGTTGGTGACGTGGCGTGTTTGCGGGTAGACGATGTAGACGGGCATGGGCTCACGTTTCCATTCTGGCAACACCTGCACCAGACGACCACTTGCGATCTCCTCGCGAATGGTGAAAGGCGCGAGCTGAGCGACACCCATGCCAGCCAGTGCCGCGTTTTGGTAAGTCCGACTATCATTGGCAGAAATAATGTAGCGGGGGGAAATTTCCACCGAGCGGATGCCGTTGTCGAATGGCATCGTCATGACCTGTCCCGAGGTGGCGTTAAGATATCCGATGCAGTAGTGGTCACCCTCGAGGTCTTCGGGCTGTTGCGGCATGCCGAAACGCTCGATGTATGCCGGTGAGGCGCATGTCACGAATTCCAGTTCTGAGACCTTTCGGGCGATCAGCGACTGGTCGCGGGGTGTTCCAACCCGAAGCGCGCAGTCCACATTCTCTGCAATATAGTCCACCAACCTGTCCCCAACGCCGACATCGAGGCGGATAAGCGGATATTGTTGATGAAAGTCGCAGAGGTGGGGTATAATGATGCTGTCAGCGAAAGCGCCAGCCATCTCCACGCGTAATTTGCCGGACGGCTGCGTATTGGTGTTGGACAAACTGCCGTCCAGCTCATCTATTTCCGACAGGATCTGCACCGCTCGCTCGTAATAGAGTGCTCCGTCGGTCGTCAGCATAACGCGACGCGTCGTCCGATTGAGCAATGTGGTGCGCAAATGCGCCTCCAGCGCCTGTACCATGTTGGTAACGGTTGTCTTTGGCATGTCCAGCGCATTGGCAGCACGGGTAAAATTACCCGTTTCCACAACCCGCGCGAAGACACGCATTGCCGATAGCTGATCCATTATTCACCTCTTGAGGCTATTATCCATATTTTTGGAATAGTGTTTTCAATTTTGCATGCTTGTGCAATTTATCCCGAATAATAATATCTAAATTAGAAATTACCACAAGGGGTGACGACCAAACGTCATCCGAGGGCATCTTATGACCAGCCAATGGCACACTATCGAAACCGGCGGCGATACACGCCCGCCACTATCGGTGCGTGTCTACAAGAAGGAAACTGAAGACCGGACGCCTCCGCTCGTTCTTTATCTGCGCGGTGGGTCTTTTCTGGAACAAGGCGGCGCATGCCCCGAATTACCGGTTGCCCAAGCACTTGCTGATAGCGGTGCTGTCGTCATTGAAGCTGACTACAGTACGACATCCTGCAACGAGTTTCCCGGCGTGATCAATTCGGCATTCGACGCCCTCGACTGTCTAAGCAGAAACCGAAAACGCTATGGCGGCGCAAAATCGCCGCTATTCGTTGCCGGAGAAGAGGCGGGCGGCAACGTGGCGGCTGGTCTGGCGCTTAAGGCGAGAGATCGGATGCCGGGAAAACTGGCGGGGCAAATTCTGCTGTCGCCGATGATCGACCCGCTGATGGCGACTGCATCCTTTCGGGATGCTGACAAGATCGGGATGCGGCAGCGTTGGGCGGAAGGCTGGAGCCATTATCTGGCAAAGGCTTGCGGGTTTGCCCACCCCTATGCCGCGCCCTGCCTGTGCACACGGCTCAACCTCGTGGCACCTGCGCTGATATTTACAGCCGAGGACGACCCTCTGCGCGACGAGACCGTCAATTATGCCGGTCGCCTGAGTGACGCGGGGGTGAAGGTTCGGCAGCATGTTTTCCCTACTGGCTCCGGCTGGACAGGGCTTTATCGCGGTGAAGGTGGCAAGTGGCTTTCGGCTGTTTGCACCGAGTTTGCGGATTTCGTTCAAGACCTGAAGCATTAGCATTTTTCGAGATTAGTGATCGGCTCCTGATGGAGCCAAGGAGATACCCATGACGCTCAAGAACAAGCGCCGGGCCCTTGCGGGTGCCGGCATCGGCCTCGCTATGTCCGCTGCGGCGGCGGCATTCCTGTTCGATCTTCCCATGACGACGGGCGCTGTTGCTGCATCCGGCCCGGCTGAAACTCCTGCCATTCCAGTGACCGTCGCGACCGTGGAAAGCCGCGACGTTACCCATTGGGAACAGTTTTCCGGCCGGTTGGAAGCGGTCGAGCGTGTCCAGATTCGCTCACGCGTGGCTGGCCAAATTCAGGCCGTTCACTTCCGCGAAGGCGCTTTGGTGAAGGCAGGCGACGCCCTGTTCACCATCGATCCAGCACCTTACAAGGCAACGGTTGCCGGTGCACAAGCACAGGTGGCCTCTGCCGAGGCGAAGGTCGGCCTTGCCCGAACCGAACTGGAACGCGGACGCAGACTGTCCGACAACCGCACGATTTCGCAAAGCGATCTCGACCAGCGGCAGAGCAACGTCGCCGATGCAGAAGCACAATTGCAGGCCGCACGTGCAGCACTGACGACTGCCCAGCTGGACCTAAGCTACACCGAGCTTCGCGCACCGGTTTCTGGACGCGTCGGCAAGCTGGACATCACCGTCGGCAATCTCGTTGCCGCTGGCTCCACATCTCCAGCGCTGACCACGATCGTATCCGTCGATCCGATCTACGCCAGCTTCAATGCCAGTGAGGAAATGGTAGCAAAGGCCCTGTCCCAGTTGCCCGTTGCAGACGGCGCGCTTCGGGCTTTGGAACAGATCCCGGTCGAAGTCGGCACGCTTGCCGATGAAGGCACACCGATCAAAGGCACGTTGCACCTCATCGACAACCAGGTGGACGCTGCCAGCGGTACCATCGGCGTGCGGGCCGTATTTGCCAACACCGACGGGCACCTCATCCCCGGCCAGTTCGTGCGGGTTCGCATGGGCGAACCGAAATCCGAAAACCGTATCGTGATCACCGATCGCGCCATCGGAACCGATCAGGACAAGAAGTTCGTCTTCGTCGTGGATGGTGAAAACAAGGTGAACTACCGGCAGGTCAAGCCCGGTTCGATCGCCGACGGTCAGCGGATCATCGAAAGCGGCCTTGCGGCCGGAGACAAGATCGTCGTCAACGGCCTTCAGCGTATTCGCCCCGGCGCAATCGTTGCGCCGCAGAGCGAAGAGAAGGTCGCCACCTCGCAGTAATCGATTACGGCGGGCCAATCCCAAGGGCCCGCCAAGCATTTCCAAAATAAGGAAGACCCGTCGGTGGCAAATGCTGCCGGAGCGGTTTTTTTGCATCCAAATTCCACCCGGAGGCGAGAGGGCCTTTGCTATGAATATCTCCAGATTTTTTGTGGACCGGCCGGTCTTTGCCGGCGTGTTATCGGTCCTGATCGTGGTCGCAGGCCTGATCGGCATGCGCGCGCTGCCGATTTCGGAATATCCCGAAGTCGTACCACCATCCATCGTCGTGCGCGCCACCTATCCCGGCGCCAACCCCAAGGTCATTGCCGAAACGGTGGCAACGCCATTGGAAGAGCAGATCAACGGCGTCGAGGACATGCTTTACATGTCCAGCCAGGCGACATCCGACGGCGTCATGACGCTGACGGTAACGTTTAAGCTCGGCACCGATCCTGATAAGGCCCAGCAGCTCGTGCAGAACCGTGTCTCGCAGGCCGAGCCACGTCTGCCTGCAGAAGTGCGGAGCCTTGGCGTTTCAACCGTCAAAAGTTCCCCCGATCTGATGATGGTCGTGCACCTGGTCTCGCCCGGAAACCGCTATGATCTGACCTACCTGCGGAACTATGCCGTTCTCAATATCAAGGACCGGCTGGCACGCATCGAAGGTGTAGGCCAGGTACAAATCTTCGGCGCGGGCGATTATTCCATGCGCGTATGGATCGATCCGCAGAAAGCTGCCGAACACAATCTAGCCGCCAGCGATATCAGCAATGCCATTCGCGAACAGAACGTGCAGGCCGCAGCCGGCACCATCGGCGCATCGCCAAGTCTGATAGGCGTCGATCTTCAGCTCAACGTCAATGCGCAGGGCCGCCTCTCCACACCGGAGGAGTTCGGCAATATCATCGTGAAAAGCGGGACCAATGGCGAAATCACCCGCCTGCGGGATGTCGCGCGCGTCGAGCTCGGCGCGTCCGACTATTCGCTTCGCTCGCTGCTCGATGGCGAATCCGCCGTCGCCATTCCCGTCTTCCAGGCACCGGGTTCCAACGCCATCACCATTTCCGACCAGGTGGCCGCCACCATGCAGGACCTGCAAAAGGCCATGCCGGACGGTGTGAAATACGAGATCGTCTACGATACCACGCAGTTCGTACGCGCTTCCATCGACAAGGTCATAGACACCCTGCTCGAAGCCATCGCGCTCGTCGTCGTCGTTGTCATCCTGTTCCTCCAGACATGGCGCGCCTCGATCATTCCGCTGATTGCCGTACCGGTTTCCATCATCGGCACATTCGCGGTAATGTATGTCTTCGGCTTTTCGATCAACGCGCTCAGCCTGTTCGGGCTTGTGCTGGCCATCGGTATCGTCGTGGATGACGCCATCGTGGTGGTGGAAAACGTCGAGCGAAACATCGAAAATGGTCTCTCTCCGCGTGACGCGACATACCGCGCCATGAAGGAGGTCTCGGGACCCATCATTGCCATCGCACTGGTGCTGGTTGCCGTCTTCGTGCCTCTTGCCTTCATTTCCGGCCTCTCGGGCCAATTCTATCGGCAGTTCGCGCTGACCATTGCCATCTCGACGGTGATTTCGGCAATCAACTCACTGACACTGTCTCCTGCCCTGGCAGCCTTGCTGCTGAAGGATCACCATGCGCCGAAAGATTGGCTGACGCGTGGCATGGACAAGGTACTTGGCGGTTTCTTCCGTGGCTTCAACCGTGCCTTCGGCGCAGCGTCGAGCGGTTACGGCAAGAGCGTCGGTGGGCTGCTGAACCGCAAAAGCATCGTGATGGTGGTCTACGTGGTTCTTGCTGGCGCGACCTATGGCATGTTCAGTGCTGTGCCGGGCGGATTCGTGCCTGCGCAGGACAAGCAGTATCTGATCGGCTTTGCGCAATTGCCGGATGCCGCCAGTCTCGATCGTACGGAAGATGTCATCAAGCGCATGAGCGATATCGCCATGCAGCAGCCGGGCGTCGAGCATGCGATCGCCTTTCCGGGTCTGTCCATCAACGGCTTCACCAACAGCTCCAATGCGGGTGTTGTTTTCGTTGGCCTGAGTCCCTTTGAAGAGCGCACGACACCTGAATTGTCTGGTGGTGCCATTGCCATGGCGCTCAACCAGAAATTCGGTGCCGTTCAGGATGCCTTCATCGCCATGTTCCCGCCGCCACCGGTCAATGGCCTTGGCACCACGGGCGGCTTCAAGATGCAGATCGAGGATCGTGCTGGCTTCGGCTATCAGTCGCTCGATGACGTGACGAAGGCGTTCCTCGCCAAAGCCTATCAGACGCCGGAACTGGCAGGACTGTTCTCCAGCTTCCAGATCAACGTGCCGCAGCTTTACGCCGATCTTGATCGCGCCAAGGCAGAGCAGCTCGGCGTCTCCGTGACCGACGTGTTCGAGACCCTGCAAATCTATCTCGGCTCGCTCTATGTCAATGACTTCAACGCCTTTGGCCGCACTTACAGCGTGCGGGTACAGGCAGACGCGAAGTTCAGGGCGCAGGCGGAGGATATCGGCCAGTTGAAGGTACGCTCTTCGAATGGCCAGATGATCCCGCTGTCGGCACTTTTGAAGGTGGACGCCACGACCGGACCGGAACGCACCACGCGTTACAACGGCTTCCTTGCCGCCGATATAAACGGTGGTCCGGCACCGGGCTTCTCGTCCGGCGAAGCACAGGCCGCGATTGAACGCATCGCCGCCGAAACCCTGCCATCGGGCGTTTCCTATGAATGGACGGACCTGACCTATCAGCAGATTCTGGCTGGAAATTCGGGGCTGCTCGTCTTCCCGCTGGCTTTGTTGCTCGTCTATCTGGTGCTGGCGGCACAGTATGAAAGCCTGACGCTGCCGCTTGCCATCATCATGATCGTGCCCATGGGCGTGCTCGCCGCCATGACCGGCGTCTGGCTGACGGGAGGTGACAACAACATCTTCACCCAGATCGGCCTCATCGTCCTTGTGGGACTATCGGCGAAGAACGCGATCCTGATCGTGGAATTCGCCCGGGAACTGGAGTTCGAAGGACGCTCTCCCGTTGCCGCAGCCATCGAGGCAAGCCGTCTTCGCCTGCGCCCGATCCTGATGACATCCCTCGCCTTCATCATGGGCGTGGTGCCGCTGGTGATCTCTACCGGTGCAGGTGCTGAAATGCGCCAAGCCATGGGTGTCGCGGTCTTCTCGGGCATGATCGGCGTGACGATCTTCGGTATCTTCATGACACCGGTCTTCTACGTGCTGGTGCGCAAACTCTCGGGCAACCGTCCGCTTATCCAGCACAAGGACGAACCTGCGAATACGGACTACAAACTGGACCAGGCGATCTAAGCCATCCACATGACCTCAAAGCCGCGGGAGTCGAAAGTCCCGCGGCTTTTCGTCATTCTACAGCATTCAACAATCAGGATTTCGCGGCGGACAGGCGAGCTTTCATCTTACGAACGAGATCGACATCGGTCCGCTTCTGCCCCGGCAATGAAAAACCGAAGGCAGCGACAAACGGGTGGCCGGTATCGGTGCTGGCGGAACAGGAGGAATGCACCTCTTTTAAATCCAGTGTCGCAAGTAAGGCGTCAATCGTGTCGAGATTGACGCCAGAGCCCGGCATGACGGATAGACGTCCGGCTGCGAGCTTGATCGAGGTTTTTAAATCCTCCATACCCTCACAGACCGTGCGGGCGCGCCCCGCCGTCAAGATCCGTTCAAAGCCACAGCCAACGGCCAGTTCGATGGCGGGAGCCAGATCCGGTACGAGGTCAAAGGATCGGTGCAAGGTGCGCGGCATCGAACTGACGAGCTGGGAAAGCCTTGTCAGCGCGGCCTCGTCCAATCGGCCATCGGGGTGATTGCAACCAAACACAATGCCGGAAATGCCGCTTGTGGCCGCAAATAGAATATCCTCTTCCATGATGGCAAGTTCTTGAGACGTATAGACAAAGTCCCCCGCGCGGGGCCTGATCATGGCGTAGCAGGGTACGGGGGAACGCCCCGCAAGGCTCATCAACCCAGGTGAAGGCGTCAATCCGCCGAGCGCGAGCGCGCTGCACAATTCGATACGATCCGCCCCGCCTTCGATGGCCGCTTCGAGACCCGCAACATCGTCGACACAGACTTCCAGAAGAATATCAGCCATCAATCACCTGAAAGGCACTCGATAGCCGGCTCATCGAATGGCATTTCCGTCTGTATCGAACCGGTGGGTCGCAGTCCCGCCGTGAGACGCGTAAACGACATCATCCGCAGCATAAGGATGTTCGCCGAACAGTCGCACGGTCAAAAGACCAACGGTTTCGCTTTCCAGATAGACGATCGTATCAGCACCCAGATGTTCAACATGCACGACCTTGCCAGACCATGTACCTGTCTCCCGCGACAGCGATATGTGTTCCGGTCGAAGGCCGAGTGTCTTGTATCCGCTTTCGCCGAGACGATCGGCATCGATGAAATTCATCTGGGGCGAGCCGATAAAACCTGCGACGAACAGATTGGCCGGTCTGTTGTAAAGTTCCATGGGAGAGCCGACCTGCTCGATGCGTCCTGCGTTGAGAACGACGATCTTGTCTGCAAGCGTCATCGCCTCGACTTGGTCATGGGTGACATAGATCATGGTCGCCTTCAGGCGTCGATGCAGTCGGGCAATTTCCAATCGTGTCTGCACTCGCAGCGCCGCATCGAGGTTGGATAATGGTTCATCGAACAGGAAGAGGGTCGGCTCGCGAACGATGGCACGACCGATGGCAACCCGCTGCCGCTGACCACCGGACAATTCGGCAGGGCGTCGTTCCAGATAAGGCTCCAGCGACAGGAGGGAAGAGGCTTTCGCCACCCGCGTATCGATCTCGTCCTTGGCAGTCCCGGCCTGCTTGAGGCCAAGCCCCATATTGTCCTTGACGGTGAGATGTGGATAGAGCGCATAGGATTGAAAGACCATGGCAATGCCGCGTTTGGCTGGCGGAACCGCCGACACTTCGCGACCGTCGATGATGATTTCACCAGAACTGATATCTTCGAGACCAGCAATCGTGCGCAGAAGCGTGGACTTGCCGCAGCCCGATGGTCCGACGAAAATGACGAACTCCCCATCCTGGACCTCAAGATCTATTCCTTTCAGCACATCGACGGTGCCAAAGGACTTGGCGAGAGATTTCAATGTCAGGTTACCCAAAGCGCTTCTCCAAATTCAAAGGTCGACCATGCGGCCAGTACGGGCGCTTTCATCGGCAGCAAGGCAAATGCGCAGGGATTGCACGGCGTCGGTCATATGACGGTCGAGATCGATGTCCTCGCGGATGGCTTTTAGAACATAGGCCTGCTCTCTGTCGCACAATTCCTGGTGGCCCGGTTCTCCTGCCATCTGCAGAAACTGATCCGGCTGCATAAACCGGCCACTGGAATCCGTCTGGGCTCTGTGCAGGCGAATGGTCGAGGTCTTGGTATGGGTATCGATGTCGTCGGATTTGGCGTTCGGGTCCATGACGATCGAAACGCAGCCATTGGGCGACATCACGTCCTTGACGAAGAACGCGGTTTCCGAAATCATCGGACCCCATCCCGCTTCGTACCAGCCGACCGATCCGTCATCGAATGTCACCTGTAAATGGCCGTAATTGTACATGTCAGGCGCGATCTCGTCCGATAAGCGCAGACCCATACCCCGCACCGACACCGGCTTGGCATCGGTGATCTGGCACATCACATCGACATAATGGACGCCGCAATCGACAATAGGTGGAGTGGTCTGCATCAGCGCCTTGTGCGTCTCCCAGGTTTTTCCTGAGGACTGCTGATTGAGATTCATGCGAAAGACGTAAGGTCCACCCAGTTCCCGGGCAAGCGAGATCAACTTCATCCATGACGGGTGATGCCGCAGGATGTAACCGACCACCAGCTTGCGTCCATTCGCCCGCGCGCAGGCCACGACCCTCTCCGCATCGGCCACTGTGGTCGCCAATGGTTTTTCCACGAAGACATGGGCGCCTGCTTCCATGGCCCGTACGGCAAAATCGGCGTGGCTGTCTGAATATGTATTGATCGAGCAGAGGTCCGGCCTCAGCTCGCTCAAGGCCGCGTCGAATGACGGCAGCACTGTATGGGCCGCAAGCGGCTCGGGCAAGACAGGCGTCGAACGGTTGACAAGACCGACGATGTCGAAACCAGGATTGTTTGCATAGGCCAATGCGTGGCTCAATCCCATATTGCCAAGACCGGCCACCAGAACCTTGAGAGGTCGTTCGGTCATTTCACTGCTCCTGCGGTGATGCCGCGGATCAGTTGCCGCGAAAAGATCGTGTAGAGTACAAGCACAGGCGCTATGGCCAGCGACAGCGCTGCCAGAACTGCATTCCAGTTGGTGACAAACTGCCCGATAAATATCTGAGCGCCCAGCGTGATGGTTTTCGTTGCCTCACTCGGTGCCAGAATGAGGGGGAACCACAGATCGTTCCAGATCGGGATCATCGTAAAGACCGCGACCGTCGCCATGGCCGGACGAACGAGCGGAAGGACCAGCCGGAAAAAGATCTTATATTCGGACAGGCCATCGATGCGGCCTGCATTCTTCAGATCATCGGAAACGGTACGCATGAATTCCGAGAGGATGAAAATGGCAAGCGGCAGGCCCTGCGCCGTATAGACCAGAATGAGCGCCGTGCGGGTATTGACCAGACCAGTCGCCACCATGCCCTGAAGAATGCCGATCGTACCGAGACGAATGGGAATCATGATCCCGAGCGCCATATACAGGCCGAGCAGTGTATTTCCCTTGAAACGATATTCGGACAGCGCAAAAGCGGCCATCGCACCAAACAGGAGCACCAAGGCAATCGAAACGACCGTGACGATCAGCGAGTTTTGCAGATAGTGTACGAAGTCGCTCTGCCCGAGAACAGTGACATAGCCGACCAGATCGAACGTCGAAGGCAAGGGTGGCTGCATCGGATCGCGAAAAATCGCGTTTCGCGATTTGAACGAATTGATGATCGTCAAAACGACCGGAAACAACGAAATTGCCGTGTAGGCCAGCAGGATGGCGTGGGCACTGGCCGTACGGGCAAGGGACGAGCGTGCTTTGGACATCGTTCTCCCCTTCAGAACTGGTAGCGGCGCATGCGGCGCTGAATGGTGAAAAGATAAAAGCTGACCCCAGCGAGGATGATCAGGAACATTACGGTCGCAATCGCTGCTCCCATCGAACGGTCACCGAGCTGGAGCTGGAAACCGAAAAAGGTGCGGTAAAGCAGAGTGCCAAGAATATCCGTCGAGCCATCCGGTCCAGCCAGCGCGCCCTGCACGGTATAGATGAGGTCGAAAGCATTGAAATTTCCGACGAATGTCAGAATGGAAATGATGCCGATGGCGGGCAGGATCAGTGGCAGTTTGATTTTCCAGAACTGGCTCCAGCCGGTGATGCCGTCCATTTCGGCAGCTTCGATAACCTCGTCAGGAATGTTCAGAAGTGCCGCATAGATCAGCATCATCGGGATTCCGACATATTGCCAGACGGATATCAGCGACACCGCAATCAGCGCCGAATTGGGTCGGCCAAGCCATGGCGCGAACAGAAACTTCAGATGCACGGCATCCAGCAACGTTGGCGCAATGCCCCAGAGCGGCGACAGGATCAGCTTCCAGATGAAACCGACAATGACAAAGGAAAGCAATGTTGGGAGAAAGATTGCCGTCCGGTAAAATGCTGAAAAGCGAAGCTTGGGCAGCGACAGCAATGCGGCTAGCGCCACACCGATCGGGTTTTGCACCAGCATGTGAATGACGAAGAAGATGATGTTGTTGACGAGCGCGTTCCAGAAGCTCGCAGACCAGCGGTCTTCCAAAAACAGCGCCCTGAAATTGTCCAGTCCCACGAAAACCCGCTGTCCATCGATGTCGCGGAAGAAGGACAGCCATAAGGTGCCGCCCAACGGAATGATCATGACGGCGGTGTAGACGAGAAAGGCTGGCAGCATGAAGACGATGATATGCCAGCGAAACGGCCGCCGGGACGATCTTTGGTCGCTTGAGATATCGTCGAGGCTCATGAGATCAGTCCGGACTGTTTTGAGGACAAGATAGGCTTAGCAGCGCAGGCGTTATATCGCCAGCGATCAAAAAGCTCAGCTGTCGACAGACATGGCAGCGCATAAGCTGCCATGTCTGCGGTGACCGCATTTATTTTGCAGGTTTGTACCAGCCGTCCAGACCCTTCTGCAGCTTTTCAGCAGCCACCGCTGGCGTGTCCGTGCCATTGATGACGTTTGCCGACTCGACCCAAGTATCGTTCTCGAGATTGGGCGTTCCGCGCGACAGGATCTGATAGGTCGAACGGATCGTCGGCTTGCACTTTTCACGCCAGGAGACGAATTCCTGCGCGAGAGGATCCGCCATTTTCACGGCAGTCTTGTTCAGGCTGAAGAAGCCAGGCAGCGCATTTGCATAGAGATCAGCAAATTCCGGCGAGGAGACCCATGTCAGGAACTTCGCTGCCTCTTCCGGATGCTTCGACTTTGCGTTCACGCCCATGCCGATATCGGTGTGGTCAGAGATGTAGCAGGCATCGCCTTCCTTTTCGACCGGTGGGGGGAACGCGCCCATCTTGAACTGTGCCTGAGTGTTAAATCCAGAGATTTCCCATGAGCCTGCGGGATAGATCGCAGCGCGACCGAGCGTGAAGAGGTTCTGGCTGTCCGGATAGGTCTGCGCCTCGAAACCATCCCCCAAATAGTCCTTCCACTTCGCCAGCACCTCGAAAGGCTTGACCCAATCGGGATCAGTCAGCTTCTGCTCGCCCTTGATCAGTGCGAGGCGGCCTTCTTCACCCTTCCAGTAGTTGGGACCGATGTTCTGGTACCCCATGGTCGCTGCTTCCCAGAGGTCTTTTGTTCCCATAGCCATGGGAACATAGGTGCCGTCAGCCTTGATCTTGTCGAGGGCGGCAAAGAACTCGGCCTGTGTCTTCGGAACCTCTATCTTCAAGGAATCGAAGGCGTCCTTGTTGTAGATGAAACCGTGGATGACCGACGCCATAGGCACGCAGAAGGTCGAAGCACCATCGTCCGTGGACCATGCGGATTTCGCAACGTCGGAGAAATTCTCCATGCCAGGGTTCTTGGTCAGATCACCGAGATAACCCTTCTTGAACAGTTCAAGTGAGGCATCGAATGGACGGCATGTGATAAGGTCGCCAGCCGAGCCGGATTCAAGTTTCGCGTTGAGAGCAGCGTTGTACTCGGTGGGTGCCATAGGCTGGAAGACGAGCTTGATGCCGGGGTTCTTCGCTTCGAAAGCCGGAATGAGCTTGTCTTTCCAGATTGCCAGATCGTCATTACGCCAGCTTTCGATGGTCAATGTCACATCCGCAGCCGATGCCATGCCGGAATAGCTAAAAAGGCTGGCGCCCAACAGCAACGCCTTGGTGAGATTACGGGTCATTCTTGTTCTCCCTCTTGGTGTAACGTCTGAGCGACGCCCATCACTTGTGATTTTCCCAGTTTATCCGCCGATCGATTGAAGTGCGCGCCGAACGTTCTGGCCGCTTTCCCGCAATATGCTTTCGGCTGAATTCTTGTCTTTTGCTCCTGCTGCAAGCAGGATGGCGATCTTGATCGAACCGGTCGCCCTCTCCACCAGAAGACCGGCTTCCTCGATACTGACATTTCCGATACCCGACACAATTCTTGCAGCACGCGCCACGAGCTTCTTGTTGTCAGCCCGAAGGTTGACCATGTAGCCATCATAGACATGGCCGAGGCGGATCGCCATCAGGGTGGAGAACATGTTGAGGGCTATTTTTTGCGCCGTTCCTGCGCCCATACGCGTCGAACCCGAGACGAATTCCGGGGGGGTCTGCAACAGAATGGCAACATCGGAATGCTGGAAAAGCCTTGCATCCGGGTTATTCGCTATTCCCACGACGGTCGCACCTTTGGCGCGGGCCACCTGAGCCACTGCCAAAGCATAAGGGGTCGATCCGCTTGCGGAAATCGCAACGACGCAATCGCCCTCGCCGATAGCAAGCTCGGCGTCCATGGCGGCCTGCTCGATATCATCTTCGGGCCCACCCGGCATGTCGGATAAATTGCTGGTGCCACCTGCAAACAGGATGGCTATCTGTTCGCGGCCAATACCATAGGTTCCCGGTAGTTCCAGGGCATCTGCCATTGCCATCAGGCCAGAGCTGCCAGCTCCGACATAAACCAGTCTGTGACCGGCACCGACAGCGTCCGCCGCAAAGCACGAGGCTTGAGCAATAGCGTCAAGGGCGAGGTCGACCGAGCGCGCTGCCTGCTGCTGGCCGGCGCTCAAAAGCGACAGGACATCGCCCGGCAACATCGTGTCGAGCCCTTTCGCTTTCTCGTGCAAACCTTCCGTACCACCAGCGTTCATGAATAAACTCCCTCGGCGCGAATTTAATGCCAAAAAAATACCAATTGTCCAGCATCTTTTAACAAGAGGTTTATTTCTTTAGGCTGAAACAGCAAGCCTCACATTTATATTACTGAAAAATATGAATAATTCAAATCGAACTTAAATCTGAAATTAAGCTCTTGGAAATTGGTATTTTTTTGGTATCTTCCAATAAGGAGACGATTTCATGCAGCGATATCTCGTGGGAGTGGACGGCGGCGGCACGAGTTGCAGGGCTGCCGTTGCAGATGCAGACGGCAAAATACTAGGTCGAGGCAAAAGCGGCGCGTCCAATATCATGAGCGCGCCCGACCAGGCTATCGTCAACATCACGGATGCCGCAAGAGCCGCCTTCGCCGATGCCGGCCTTGATATCGGGCTGCTAAGCCATGCGTCGGCCTATCTCGGGCTCGCAGGTAACAATGTCGAAAATACCGTCTCTTACGTCCTGCCGCGCCTACCCTTTGCACAGTCGCTGATCGAATCCGACGGAATGATTGCGCTGCAGGGAGCCTTGGGAGAAGGCGACGGCGCGGTAGCCATTCTTGGAACGGGCACGATCTACCTCGCCCGCACGGGAAACGATATTCACACGATCGGCGGCTGGGGCTATCATCTAGGTGATCTGGGAAGCGGTGCACGTCTCGGACAACAAGCATTGCAACAAAGCCTGCTTGCCTATGATGGCATTGCTGCCAGCACGCCCTTCACCCGTAGCCTGCTTGAGGAGTTCGAGGCGTCGCCGCGAAGGATGGTAGCGTTTTCGCAAGCCGCAAAGCCAGGCGATTTTGGCCGTTACGCACCGCGGGTGTTCGACTTCGCCTCTGCTGGAGACGAGGCAGCGCTTTCAATCCTGCATCAGTCCGCAGGCTTCATCGATGTCGCACTGGATCGCGTCTCTGAGATCACCGGTGGCGGCAGGCTCTGCCTGCTCGGAGGACTATCTGGTCTTTACGCA
Organism: Rhizobium sp. Leaf262; assembly: GCF_001422245.1. Taxonomy (GTDB): domain Bacteria; phylum Pseudomonadota; class Alphaproteobacteria; order Rhizobiales; family Rhizobiaceae; genus Agrobacterium. The sequence continues at coordinate 135,268 of NZ_LMMM01000001.1, read as the reverse complement.
CCGTTCCTGTCTGCCCGTCATAAAGAACGCCTCGTGGAACCCGTGGCCGACGCGCTGTCAGGCGCGATTGCACTGGCGAAAGGCACTTTTATCCATCAAGAGCGAGGTGTGGCATGATCCCGGCCTTGACGGAACTCCTGTCTGCGGACGACCTTCAATCAAGCGGCTCGGGACCGCTTTATCTGAAGTTGCGCCAGTCGCTGGAGCAGGCGATCCTGTCGGGCAAGCTCGGACATGGGCAAGCACTCCCGCCGGAGCGTGACCTCGCCGAATTCGCCAATGTCAGCCGGGTCACAGTTCGAAAGGCCGTCGATGACCTCGTCAAGGACGGCCTGCTGACGCGACGGCACGGCTCCGGCACCTTCGTTATGAAGCCGGTTTCACGTCTTCAGCAACCACTGTCCAGACTGACCTCTTTTACGGAAGACATGGCACGGCGCGGATATGTGACACGCTCCGAATGGCTGGGACGCGGTCTCTTTCATCCATCGTCGGATGAAATGATGATGCTGGGATTGAAGGTGGACATGATGGTTGCGCGACTGGAACGCCTGCGCATCGCCAACGAGTTGCCGCTGGCCATCGAGCGCGCAAGCCTCGCCTCCGATATCCTACCCGACCCACTGGCCGTCGGAACCTCACTCTATGCGGAGCTGCACCGCACCGGGCAAAGACCCGTGCGCGCCGTGCAGCGGATTTCCGCCTGCAATGTGACGCGCGAGGATGCCGCGCTGCTCGCTGTTCCCGAGGGATCGGCGGGGCTGGCTATCGAGCGCATATCCTATCTCGATTCTGGCCGCGTAGTGGAGTTGACGAGGTCGCTCTATCGCGGCGACGCCTATGATTTCGTTGCTGAAATGACCCTTACAGATGGCTGATTGCCTCCACGAACGACCTGAAAGAGAGTGCCATGCCCACGCATATGCGCCAGGAAATAAATGAAATTCCTGAGGCAGCCGCCCGGCTGCTTGACAGTTCCCGACAGTTTCTATGCGCAGCCGGACAGGCACTCCGGGAGCGCGACCCGGCTTTCCTCATCACCATCGCGCGTGGCTCTTCGGACCATGCAGCACATTTTTTGAAATATGCCATCGAGCAGCAGGCAGGGCGTGCGGTTGCGTCGATAGGTCCCTCATTGGCCTCGATCTATGGTAAATCGCTGAAGCTTGATCAGGCGGCGGCCATCTCCATTTCTCAATCCGGCAAAAGCCCAGATATCGTCGCGCTCGCGCAGTCCGCCGCCGCGTCCGGCGCTCTGACGATATCGCTCACCAATACGCAGCCCTCCCCGTTGTCGGATGCTTCCGCCTATCCCGTCGATATCAATGCGGGGCCGGAACTGGCGGTGGCCGCAACGAAATCCTTTTTCAACTCGGTGCTGGCGGGCCTTTCCATTTTGGCGGAGTGGACGTTGGACGTGGAGTTGCAGCGCGCTATCTCGCAACTGCCGGAAAAACTCCGCCAGGCAGTCACGCTGGACTGGAATGGTCTGGCTGCGGAACTGGGTGAAGCGGAGTCGCTCTATATGCTGGGACGCGGCCCGTCTCTTGCCATTGCCAGTGAAGCCGCTTTGAAATTCAAGGAAACATCGGAAATGCATGCAGAGGCATATTCCAGTGCCGAAGTGCATCATGGTCCGGTAGCACTGGTCGATCGCCGGTTCCCCATCATCACCTTCGCAGCTCGCGACGCGGCAACACCTTCGGTACTCGAGACGGCGGAAGGGCTGGCGCAGCAGGGTGCGTTGTCCTTCATTACGGCTGATGGCACCAAGTATGCCCGTCGCCTTCCCTTCGTGGAAACCGGTCATCCCCTGACCGATTCGCTGACACTTATTTTGCCGTTTTACGGGTTTGTCGAAGCGTGGTCGCGTGCAAAAGGCTTCAATCCAGACGCGCCAGCCGCCCTCAAGAAAGTCACGGAGACGCACTGACCATGGCAACAGCATTCACCAATGCCAGGATTTTCGACGGAGACGGCTGGCACGAAGACCGGGCACTCGTCGTCGATGACGGCAAGGTGGTGGGCATCGTCGCTAAAAATGATCTGAGCCCGGGGGTGACAATCGTCGATTCGGAGCAAGCCATAATGATTCCGGGCTTCATCGACCTACAGGTCAATGGCGGAGGCGGCGTCATGCTCAACGACGACCGGTCCGTCGATGGCATTCGAAAGATTTGTGAGGCGCATGCGAAATTCGGTACCACGGGCCTGCTTCCGACGCTGATAACCGACACGCCCGATATTACGGCAGCGGCAATCGATGCCGGCGTGAAAGCACGACAGGCAAGGATCCCCGGCTTTCTCGGTCTGCATCTGGAGGGGCCACACCTTTCCATCGCCCGCAAAGGAACGCACCATCCCAGGCTGATCAGGCCGATGGAAGACACCGATCTGCAGCGGTTGCTTGCCATCGGCAATGACGTCGGCACGCGAATGATCACCATTGCTCCTGAAAACGTGACGCTTCAGCAGGTCGAAGCCCTCGCTCAGGGGGGCTTCATCGTCAGCCTGGGTCATAGCGATGCGACCTACGAAACGGCGAAAGCCTATGCAGAGGCAGGCGCTCGCCTTGTTACCCACTTGTTCAATGCCATGAGCCCGCTGGAAAATCGGTCTCCCGGGTTGGTCGGTGCAGGACTTGACCTCGGCGAGCTTTCCTGTGGCATCATTGCAGATGGTTTTCACGTCCACCCTGCATCGATGCGCACGGCCATTCGCTCGAAGCGCGGCCCTGGTCATGTTTTCATCGTCACGGATGCCATGTCCACGATCGGCACTAATCTCGACGGACTCCTGCTGAACGATCGGCAGATCTACCGAAAGAACGGACGCCTGACGCTTGCCGATGGAACGTTGGCCGGTGCAGACATCGACATGTTGTCGTCTGTCCTGTTCGTTCATCGTGAACTTGGTATCGAATTTGAGGAATCGGTTCGTATGGCGAGCCTTTATCCGGCGCAAGCGATCGGAATAGGCGAGCGCAAGGGAATGCTGCTTGCTGGCTACGATGCCGACTTCGTGGTGCTCGACGCCGACCTTCGGATGAAAAGCACGTGGATCAGTGGTCAACAGGTCTATGAGGCATGAAGACAGTCAGAAAGTCCCCTTAACGAAAAAGCCTGCCGCGGGAGGAGGTGCGGCAGGCTTTTCGAAAAGAACCGAACAGCAGCTGGGAGGAGGAGTGCTGCTGTTCCTACAGACGTCCCTTGGGAGGAGGAGTGGGCCGTCTGATTTCGAAGCTTTGCGGGAGGAGGTGCATCGCTTCGATGAGTAGAAGATATCTTTTTTTTACCGCCCAATAAACAGACGACATTGCAGCGCAGCTATGCAAATTTGAAGGATCGCATTTTCAGCGCTGCCCGGTTGGGTACAAGATACGCAAACGCCCGCGCAGTTGGCGGGCGTCAAGCAGACATTTTCTACCGGAATAGATTAGCGACCGACGGATGCGCGAGCGACGCTATGGATATCGGCGCGGTTGATACCGAGATCCTGCAACTCACGCGAACTCATACGACCGAGTTCAGTCACGGTCTGACGATACTTGCGCCAATTGTTGAAAGAGCGTGCTACGTTCATGATGATCCCCTTTCAGAGGTCTCTTGACGCCAGCAACCTTGTCACGGCCCCAACGTCGTTTCGATGCTTGTGATGTAGGCCTTTACCGGCCTTTCGATAAGGCACAAGACATCAGGGCCGCCATGCACTGAATGCATATATTCATTTTGACTTATGCAAACTATCGCATTTTGATGTCATCATACATCTTATACTTTCTGATATGTTGACATTAGGGTTTTTCGCCCATACCAATCATATCTAGCCGAGGGAGGATCGGCTGGTTCATTGCATGCAGAGAAGACGTTCCCGGCGAGTTGGCTGCGGAGCGGTTTTCCAATGGGCTATCGCGACAACGGCGGACGCACGTCCGCATTCCGGGGAGGAGACTATGTTGTATCTTACAAAATTATGGACAAGCGCAGCCGTGGTGACGATGTTGGCCTTGGGGTCGGCGTCCGCCCAAACCGTGCTCAAGTCATCGGACACGCATCCCGACGGCTATCCGACGGTCGAAGGCGTGAAGTATTTCGGCGAGCTGCTCAAAGAACGCACCGGCGGTCGCTATGCGGTCGAAATCTATCATTCCGCACAGCTGGGCGAGGAAAAAGATACGATCGAGCAGGTTCGCTCAGGTGTTATCGAACTGAACCGCGTTTCGATGGCGCCATTCAACGGCACCGTCAAGGAAACCATCATTCCAGCCTTGCCCTATATTTTCCGCTCGGAAGACCACATGCATAAGGTCATGGACGGCCCGATTGGCGATCAGATCAAGGCAGCCTTTGAGCCTGCCGGGCTCGTTGCGCTGGCATTTTACGACGCGGGTTCAAGATCGTTCTACAATTCGAAAAAGCCGATCAAAACCGTTGCCGACATCAAGGGAATGAAATTCCGCGTCATTCAGTCGGACATCTTCGTCGATATGGCGACCGCACTCGGCGCCAACGCAACGCCGATGCCCTATGGGGAAGTCTATTCTTCCGTTGAAACCGGCGTTATCGACGGCGCGGAAAACAATTTTCCGAGCTACGATTCCGCCAAGCATTTCGAAGTCGCTAAATACTATTCGCTGGATGAGCACACGATTCTCCCGGAAGTATTCGTCATGAACAAGGCCGCCTTCGAAAAGCTGACGCCGGAAGATCAGGCGATCTTCAGACAAGCGGCAAAGGATAGCGTCGCCAAGCAGCGCGAATTGTGGTCGGCAAGAACAGCCCAATCCCGCGGCACGGTGGAAAAGGGCGGCGCAACCATCAATGAGGTCGAAAAGCAGGGCTTCATCGACGCCATGAAGCCGGTCTACGACAAGCACATCAAGGACGAGGTGTTGAAGAAGCTCGTCGCTGACGTGCAGGCCACGCAATAACCAATGATTTTAGCCCCTCGGTTTATCGACCGAGGGGTTTTTTACATGTCATCCAACCACTGCAACGGGCTTCAGGTCCGGCCTTTTGCCGTGCAAAAGGTCAGGAGGCGAAAATCCATGTCGATCCCACTGAAATCGGGTCTGCCTATCCTTACAAAACTTAATACTGCCATCCTTTATCTGGCGGGGGCTGGTCTCGTCGCCATGACGGTGATTGTCGCCTGGCAGGTGTTTTGCCGCTACGTCCTCAACGATTCTCCCAGCTGGACCGAACCCGGTGCCGTTATTTTGATGAGCTGGTTCATCTTTCTCGGTGCAGCCGTCGGCGTGCGGGAAAACAATCACATGGGCTTCGATGTCCTGCTCTATGTTCTGCCGCCCTGGGGCAAGAAATGGCTGCGCATGGTTTCCGACATCGTCATCTTCGCCTTCGGTGTCGGAATGATCTGGTACGGTGCCAATCTCGTGGGGCTGACAGCCGCAACAACCATGCCCGCGCTCGGCATTTCCGGGGCGTGGGATTACGTGCCGCTCGTCGGCGGCGGTGTGCTCATCGCCCTGTTTGCGCTGGAACGGATCATCGCGCGCGCGCTGGGTGCTCCGATCGACGATGCCCTCGACGAAATGGCACCGACGGAAATCGCCGTGGAACTTGAAAATATCGAGGATGTCCGTCGCGACGCGGCAGAACTCGATCCCAAAAGCCCATCCCACATCGTGAAGGGGGAATGACACGATGGAACTTTGGATTCTGTTCGGCAGCTTTACGCTGCTGATGTTGATCGGTACGCCCATCGCCTTTTGCCTGGGAATTTCCAGCCTGGCGACCGTGCTTTACATGGGCTTGCCGCCGCTGGTCGTTTTTCAGCGAATGAACTCTGGCATGAGCGTGTTTTCCATGCTCGCCATTCCGTTCTTCATTTATTCAGGTGACCTGATGGTCCGCGGTGGCATTGCCGGGCGCATCGTGGCTTTTGCGGCTTCTATCGTCGGGCATTTGCGCGGTGGGCTGGGGCAGGTCAATATCGTGACGTCGACACTGTTCGGCGGCATTTCCGGCTCCGCCGTGGCCGAGGCCGCAGCTGTCGGCGGGCTGATGATCCCCCAGATGAAAGCACGCGGTTACGGAGCCGATTATGCTGTCAACGTGACCTCTATGGCCGCACTGATCGCGCTGTTGCTGCCGCCATCGCATAACATGATCATCTACTCGATATCCGCAGGCGGTAAGATTTCCATCGCCGACCTCTTTACCGCAGGCGTCATTCCTGGCCTGTTGTTTGCTGCGGTGCTGATGGTAACGGCCTACATCGTCGCGAGCCGCCGCGGCTATCCAACCGAGCCCTTCCCCGGCTTTGCAGTCGCTCTCCACCTTCTCGCCGTTGCCATTCCCGGCCTTCTGTTGATTGCGATCATCTTTGGCGGCGTGCGCTCCGGCATCTTCACCGCCACTGAAAGCTCCTGCATCGCCGTCATCTACGCACTTCTGGTGACAGTCCTGATCTATCGTCAACTGAGCTGGAAGGACTTCGTCCACGCCACCATGGGCGCGGTGCGCACGACGGCCATGGTCCTCTTGATCATCGGTTGTGCAGCCGCATTTTCCTGGCTGATGGCATTTTTAAGAGTGCCGGCAACGCTTGTCGTGTGGATGCAGACATTGTCGGACAATCCGATCGTCATCCTTCTCCTGCTCAATGTCCTGATGTTGCTGCTGGGCACCTTCATGGATATGGGTCCAACGATCATCATCACAACGCCGATCTTCCTGCCCATCGCCAGCGCCTATGGCATCGATCCCGTCCATTTCGGCGTTATCATGATTCTCAACTATGGCATCGGCCTCAATACGCCACCGGTGGGAGGGGTGCAATTTGTCGCCTGCGCTGTGGGCAAGATCAGTGTCTGGGAAGCCATGCGTTCCATCTGGCCCTTCTATGGCGCAGGTCTCGTCGTTCTGGGATTGGTGACCTACATCCCGGCCTTGTCTCTCTGGCTACCGAGCGTTTTTAAATAAGAACCGCTGATGCCAGGCATATCGAGCCGCTTACGTCTTCCGGCGTAAGCGGCTTTGCAATTTTCGCCGCCTCAATACCAAAAAAAGCCTGCATCTCCTGCCATGCGCACTGAACTTTATGGAACCCTTTCAATGATCTAGGGTTTGAGCACAATACATCAATGGAGGTGTCCTGTGCCTACGGTTCTAGTGGTCGAAGACGAGCCTCTGATACGGCTTACGCTGATCGATGCTCTTGAAGATGCGGGATTTCGCGTGATCGAGGCCGAGACCGCTGATGAGGCGATGGATTTGATCGCCGAACATACCGTCCACCTTCTTTTTACCGACATTCAGATGCCGGGAGACATGACAGGAATAGATTTGGCTCATGTCGTCGCCAAAAGATTTCCGGAAGCGGGAATCATCGTGGCGTCCGGTCGCCTGACGCCCGACGATATCGATCTTCCCGCTTCAGCCGAGTTTTTTTCAAAACCATATGATTTCTCATCGATCGTCTCGCGCCTGAATGCCATGACCGAAGCGACATCCCGGCAATAAACCGTGGCTTCCTCAAGTATTGAGGCAACTCATAATCTGACGAATATGTTGAAAAAATAGGCGAGAGGCTCGCCTGTTCGATTCAAGCCGGAACAGCGGCCAGCGCACGCGCAACAGCTTTGCGAATATCGGGCAGCGCAAAAGGCTTCGGCACGACGTCGATGATTTTTTCCATCAGGTCATCTGCCCGTTCGCGCTGTTCCGCATAGCCGGTCATCAAAAGGATTTTGAGATTCGGAAATTGCGATGATGCGCGATGAGCCAGTTCGATACCATCCATGACAGGCATGCGAATATCGGACAGCAAAAGGTCGAACGCCTGTTCGCTCAGCTTCTCGAAACCCTGTTCGCCATCGGCGGCCTCGTAAGTCTCATGTCCGTCCAGACGAAGCGCACGCGCTACGAATGTGCGCAGCGCATCTTCATCTTCAGTAATCAGTATTTTTGCCATTTTCCATTGCTCCTGGTATTCATTCCAGCGAGCAACAAACTCGGTCATTTCCCTTTGCAAGAGGTAAATGGAACCCGGCATCCGGGCGGCATGGTTAACAATCCATGCTTGTATTGCCGGAGGTTGTGCCGATTTCCAACAACCGGACTTTACTCCGCGTCGCCGGTCACAACGCCCACAAATGGGAGTTCACGGAACGCGTAAGCAACGTCCATGCCGTAGCCGACCACAAAATAGTCGGGGCATTCGAAGCCGACATAGTCCGCTTCCAGCTGCTCCTTGCGCTTCACTTTCTTGTCGAGAAGAACGGCAATCGAGACGTTGCGTGCACCGCGCTCATAGAGCAATTCCTTGGCGAATAGCAAAGTGCGGCCGGATTCCAGAATGTCATCGATCAACAGGACATCACGGTCCTTTACGTCGCTGTCGATGTCTTTGACGATCCTGACGCCTTGAGAAACCGTGCCCGTGCCGTAGCTCGACAAGGTGATGAATTCCACTTCAGGCGCCAGCCCGCTATCGTGCAGCGCACGAATGAGATCGGCTGCGAAAATAAACGAGCCCTTCAACACGGCAATCACCAGCAGATCGTTGGTGGGGCCAGTTGCTATACGCTTGGCCAGATCGCGATTGCGCTCCGCAATCTGCTCGGCAGTGTAAAGCGGCTCGATATTTTTTCCACGAACGACGGGCATGTTTTCTCCTGCGCTTTCCCGCTGCAACGTCCCTCTCAAGACTGTCGCCAGGAACGAAACGAAGGGCGTCCGGTAGCACAATCAACGCTCGGAAACACCCGGCTTGGCAAAAGAAAGCTTGATTTCCGGGTTTTTTCCACCGGGATGGCGCAGTTTCGCGGAGAAACCATGGCTCACACCGGCTTCCATCTCTGTGACCGGGGGCTCGATCAGCATGCTGGCCACTTTTTCACCCTTTGAGGCGAACAAGTCGGCGCGGATGGTCGGGACTTGTTGCGATGTCCTGCCGTTGTTTTCCACGATGCCGTTGATCACCAGTACGTCCATGCCACCCGCATCCTGCGGCGTTACGGAGATATGGGTGATCGCAAGAGGATCGACAGGCGCGGCACGGGCAGAGTTTTGATGCATCAGCATCGTAAATCCACCCGAGATAAAGAACACGCCCACGACCGCTGCAGCGACAATGGCCGAGTAACCATCGACGGAAAGGCTGGAAAGTTTTCTGTCTATCCAATCAACCAGAGACCTAAGTGCGCTCAATGCGGAAACGGACTGCGGCGGCTTGGCTTGTTGATAAGCGCGATGCCGATTGTCGTTTCCATAGTCACGAAAGGGCGTTTCCTTTATCGTGACAAACTCGGCATCTAGAATGTCGTTGCTAGTGCGCGTGCGCCAGGTCTGACGGAGCGGCGCATCAGGCATCAGGAGATCCAAATCAGGTGTCGCGTGCCGGCGGGATGAACGGAACATAGCCATGAAGTTCCCTCGATCAGTGTTTCGGCCCCGAAAAACTTGGGCATTGAATGAAATCCTGCCTAGTCGTAAATTTAATTGGTTAATGCTTCGCAAAGATCGCTTGAGGGCAGCCGACGTGATTCCTGATATGACGGACGGACCGGCGGCTACACGATGATAAACAAAAGACTGGAAGTTCGTTGATCCATTTCGAAAATGTCGGGTTGCGCTACGGGATGGGCCCGGAAATCCTGCGGGACATGACCTTCGATATTCCGAAAGGGTCCTTTCAGTTTCTGACCGGCCCTTCCGGCGCTGGAAAGACCACGTTGCTGCGCCTGCTTCTCATGTCGCTGCAGCCGACACGTGGCAACATTCGCATGTTCAGCCGCGACGTATCGCGCATTCCGCGCAGCGAACTGCCCCTATTGCGGCGGCGCGTCGGCATCGTGTTTCAAGACTTCCGACTGCTGGATCACCTCACCACCTATGAAAACGTCGCGCTACCGCTGCGCGTGCGCGGCAAGGAAGAAAGCGCCTATCGCAACGACGTGATCGAGCTTTTGAAATGGGTGGGACTGGGAGAGCGTGTCAATGTGCTGCCGCCTATCCTCTCTGGTGGCGAAAAACAGCGCGCAGCCATAGCCCGCGCTTTGATGGACCAACCCGAAATCCTTCTGGCCGACGAGCCCACGGGCAACGTCGACCCGCCCATGGCAAAGCGGCTGCTCAATCTCTTTCTGGAATTGAATCGCCTGGGCACTGCGGTCGTCATCGCGACCCACGATTTTGGCTTGATGGATCAGGTGGATGCGCGCCGCATGATTCTGACCGAAGGGCGGCTCGACGTCTATGAATGAGATGAACCGAAAGCCGCTTAAACCCGAACAGAAGCCAGCAGCCAAACTGCCGCAGATGCGGATCAGGCCCATGGCGCCAATTCTGCCGCCTTCCAACATTCAGGGCAATGCGTTGATCGTCGTCATCGCCATCATGGCGTTTCTCGCCTGCCTGACGCTGGGTGCCGTCAGCATGGTACGGGCGACTGCGTCGACTTGGCAAAGTCAGATTTCCCGCGAAATCACCATCCAGATAAAACCGGAAGAGGGTCTGGACATGAACGCCGCCTTGAACAAGGCACGCAATCTGGCTCTGTCCTTCGTCGGCACGCGTGAAGGCACCATCATGGATGAGGCAGCGACCGCGCGTTTGCTGGAGCCCTGGCTGGGCGCCGGGCTCGATTTGTCCGAACTGCCCGTACCGCGTCTGGTAATCATCACAATTGACGAAACCAATCCACCCGACTTCGCGGCAATGCGTGCCATGCTGAAGGCGGAAATTCCCCAGGCTTTTCTCGATGACCACCGGACATGGGTCGACCGTCTTGTTTCCATGGCCCATACCACTGTGATGATCGGCCTTGGCGTCTTGATCCTGGTTTTCAGCGCCATGGTGCTGACCGTGGTCTTTGCAACCCGCGGCGCGCTTTCTGGCAATCGCCATATCGTCGAGGTCCTGCATTTCGTTGGCGCGGAAAGCAGTTTCGTGGCCCGTGAATTTCAAAAGCACTTTTTGAAGATCAGCCTCAAAGGCTCCGGGGCAGGAAGCGCTTTGGCAGCTGGCGTCTTTCTGGCTGCCGGCTTCTGGCAGTCCCGCTCGCTTGCGACACCGCAGAGCGACCAGGCAAGCGCGCTTTTCGGTTCATTTTCCGTCGGAATGGAAGGCTATCTGGGTATTTTCGCAACGATGATGGTGATCGCATTGCTGACGACGATCACGGCAAGAGTGACCGTCATCCGCACAATTGACGACATTGATCGTGTTCGCTCGGACCCGTCCAAGAGCGAGGGCGTTTAAGCTATCAGTGTTGCTTCAACCGCCCGTTCCTTGCCTTAATCCACGCTTACCGATATCGGATGGTAATGAGTCGCACAGGCCCGGATGATCAACCGACCCAGACGCCGCGCAACGGTCTGCTTTCGCGGCGCGGGCGCTTGCGCCGGTTCGTGCGCAGCGTCCTTCTGGTCTGCCTCGTGGTGCTTGGCGCTCTGTTCGGCGGCTTTCTGTGGTTTGCCGATTCCGTCGCCTCGATGCGCCCGCCATCCGGCGCCAAGGCCGACGCCATCATCGTCCTGACCGGTGGATATCTCAGGATCGATCAGGCAGTTGGGCTCTTACGCGATGGTGTCGGTAAACGTCTGCTGATTTCAGGTGTCAATCCAGCCACGACGCGCGCTCAGATCCGCAAGATGACACAGAGTTCCTCTGATCTTTTCGCCTGCTGTGTCGACATGGGATATCAGGCCGTCGACACGATCGGCAACGCCAGCGAAGCCGCCAAATGGATCAGGGACAAGGGCTATCTATCGGTCGTCGTGGTCACCAACAACTACCACATGCATCGCAGCCTCCACGAACTGAGAAGCTCCAGTCCCGACACGACATTCATTGCCTATCCGGTCATCAATTCGGATCTGGCGCGCACCAACTGGTTCTCCAACCCGGATGTCGTTCGCATCATGATTTACGAATATATCAAGTTCGTCGCGGTCGCCGCCCGTGATCTGACTGGCATCGGCAAAGGAGATGGCCTGCGCAATAGTGCAACGTCGACCTGACGTTAAGGCCTTCCTACATACTGATGGGCCTTGCTGAAACACCCTGTTTTCGTGTAGGCGTTCAGCTCTGCGCACGACAGTGAAGATCGCTTCAGCATGTCTATAGGATGCGCCTGGAGAAGCCTTTTTCATGCTCAGATTGCGTTCCATCCTGTTCAATACGGCATTCTATCTGAACCTCATTCTGCGCATGATCGTGCTGACGCCGATCTATTTCCTCGTCCCGAGAAAGCTGGCCTATGAGATTCCCAAGGCTTGGGCGCGTTCCAATCATTGGCTCATGGAAAAGATCGTCGGGACGACGTTCGAAATCGAGGGGTTGGAAAACATTCCCGAATCCGGCTGCATTTTTGCGCCGAAGCACCAGTCGTTCTGGGATACCTATGCCCTGCTACCGAACCTCAAGGACCCTGTTTATATTCTCAAACGGGAGCTGACATGGATTCCGCTCTTCGGCTGGTATGTCGCCAAGCAGAGAATGATCCCCGTCAATCGATCGGCGCGCGGTAAAGTGATGCTCAAGGTCATGGAGCGCGCCAAGCAGGAAATGGCGCAGGGTCGTGAACTCATCATCTATCCCGAGGGAACACGACGCGCGCCGGGTGCAGAGCCGGAATATCGCTATGGCATAGCGCGTCTTTACCGCGACCTGCAGGTTCCCGTCGTTCCTGTCGCCATGCATCCCGGCCTTTTCTGGCCGCGCAGGTCCACAATGCGCTATCCGGGACACTTCAAGGTCCGTATTCTTCCGGCGATCCAGCCCGGTCTCGACCCGGATGTGTTTTTCAAACAACTGATAGACGTCACCGAAAAAGCCAGTGACGAGTTGTTGCTCGACGCTGCGCGGGATAATCCGTCACTTCCGCTGCCGCCAACTGCGGTGAAACGGCTGGCGGAGCTTCAGGGCACGACAGCGCACTGAGCTTCGACATTGGCTGCAACACGCTCCAGCACCACGTCGCGGATTCCCATCTCCTTGAGATGCCTGACCGTATTGAACACATAATCGACATTGGGGCCGGACTGACCCGCCGCGTGACGAACGATGTGGGCCGCCTCATCCAGTGCAAGTCCGCCGACATATTGCGAATGCTTGATATCGGCCACGTAGGTTAGGGCTGGTAGCCGCCTGCCATCAGCCAGGCCAACCGCAATCACGCGCTCTTTATAGACATGGCTGACGAGCTCGCGTTCTCGCAGATATTGAAGGACCGGCTCGCGGTTCACCCCTGCCACACGAAACGCCACGCCATGGCACGAACCGCCCCGCTCCAGCCCCAGTACCAGTCCAGGGTTTTCATCCGTTCCGCGATACACGTTCGAACGGATGCATAGGGCACGCCGATAGCCGTAGAGACGCGCCTGCTGGCGTTCCTCAAACGGGAAGCCCGGATTCCACATCAACGAACCGTAGCCAAAGACCCAAAAATCGTCCATATCCCAAGCCAAACCAAATCACCTGTGATTACCATTGGAGATCATCATGGCAGCGTCAAGCCAATCCCGCAGCAGCAGAAAATTCGTTTTTCTCGCGATTGGGATAATAGTTTTCGTTGCCATCTATACTGCCGCCTGGTTTTACGCGGCCAATAAACTTCAGGAAACCGTCGTCAGGGTCATCGCACCCGGCGGCACTGCGCCCGTCAGCGCCCAGTGCGAAGACATGGCCTTCAAGGGCTACCCCTTCCGCATCGGCCTGTTCTGCTCGAAAGTCGATGTCACTGATACCCGCAATGGTGTCTCAGGCTCCTTCGGTGCGCTCCGTTCAGCGGCGCAGATTTACGCGCCAGGCCACGTTGTCTGGGAACTCGATTCCCCTGCCAAGATCGAGACCCAGCACGGGCTCAGTATTTCCGCGCAATGGTCCAGCCTTCAATCCAGCCTTGTGAAAAAGCTGAAGGGAATTGATCGAACCGCACTTGTGATCGACGGGTTGAAGGCGACCGCCGTCTCTTCGGTCACCTCACAAACCATCGATTTCGATGCTGCCAAGACGGAAGTTCATCTGCGCCAGAACGGTGCGGACCTCGACGGCGCCATTACACTGACCGACGCTTCAACCGTAATCAAGGACTGGCCACAACTTCTTCCGCGCCTGAACGCGATTGCCGATGTGACCCTGGCCGGAAAGGCGGGAATGATCGACGGCAGCGATCGCTCCGGACTTTATGGTGCCAATGGTGAGCTGCGTCGTGTTATGCTTGATATTGGCGAGGGGCGCACCATGCGTATCAGTGGCCCGTTCTCCTTCGACGATCAGGGTTATCTGTCCGGCCAGTTCAAGTTGGAAATCGAAAAACTGGGCGATTGGGCCAACAATGCCAAGCAGGCATTTCCACAGTTGCAGTCCACCATCGATACCGCACGCAAGCTTTTGGGCGCGCTGGCGGGCGGTGGCGACAGGACTTCGGTCGATCTCGTAGTTGATCGCGGTCGCGCAACCGTCAGCGGCTTCATTCCCTTGGGAAAAATTCCACCGATCTGATCGGCAGTGTATGGGCTGACCGGCACAATCCCTGCGCCGGTCGCAGTTGGTTCAATTTACTTCTTCTGATCCATGGAGTGACGCCCGAAGTCGGGCGCATCCACATCCTGCCCGGCTTGCACGATGGAACGGCGAATGGTGCGGGTGCGGCTGAAGAGTTCGAACAGCTTGTCGCCTTCACCCCAGCGGATCGCCCGTTGAAGATAGGCCAGATCCTCGGAAAAGCGTGCGAGCATTTCGAGAATGGCATCCTTGTTGTGCAGGCAAACATCTCGCCACATGGTGGGATCCGAAGCCGCAAGTCGCGTGAAATCTCGAAAGCCAGAGGCGGAATATTTGATGACTTCCGATTCGGTCACCGTTCCCAGATCATCGGCTGTGCCAACGATGTTATAGGCGATGATGTGTGGCAGATGCGAAACGATTGCCAGCACCTTATCGTGATGCTCCGGGTCCATCTCGTCGATCCGCGAGCCAAGCATCTCCCAGAAGGCCTTAAGCCGGCTAAGAGCTTGAGCATCCGTTTCAGGCAGAGGCGTGAAGATGCACCACCGATCGCGAAACAACCCCGTGAACCCGGCATCCGGGCCGGATTTTTCCGTACCCGCCAGCGGGTGGCCAGGAATGAAGTGAACCGTTTTCGGCATATGCGGTGCCATTTGGGCGATAACCGACGCTTTTGTGGAACCGACGTCCGTGACGATGGCACCAGCCTTCAAGTGAGGAGCAATCTGCTGAGCGACAGCGCCGGATGCACCGACGGGAACCGAAACGATGATCAGGTCTGCACCATCGACCGCCTCTGCAGCAGACGTCGTATAGGATGTGCCAAGTTCAAGTTCTTTTGCGCGCTGCAAGGTTTCTTCGCTACGCGTCGAAACCACCACCTCTCTCGCGATGCCGAGCTCCTTGATATCGCGAGCGATGGACGAGCCAATCAGGCCGATACCGATCAGCGTGATACGCTCAAACAGGGCGGCACTCATCGATCACTCCCCAGAAACTCCTTGAGTGCGGTTATGACACCGATATTGGCTTCTTCCGATCCAACCGTCATGCGCAAGGCGTTGGTAAAGCCATAGCTGCGAACGGCGCGCAATATGTACCCGCGTCGAGTCAGAAATTCGTCCGCATCGGCAGCGCGTTTGCCATCGACATCGGGAAAGTGGATAAGGACGAAGTTGGTAACCGACGGCGTCACTTTAAGACCAAGGTCGCCGAAGGCCTGTGTCAGCTTCTCGATCCATTCAAGATTATGCGCGACGGCCTGCTGCATGAAAGCCTGATCACGAATGGCCGCCGCACCAGCTGCAATGGCTGGAGCGTTCAGGTTGAACGGACCACGCACCCTATTCAAGGCGTCGATGATGGCCGCGGGACCATACATCCAGCCGACCCGGAGCGCTGCCAGACCGTACACCTTCGAGAAAGTGCGCGTCATGACCACGTTGCTGCTGCCGGAAACCAGTTCAAGCCCTGCCTCATAGTCGTTCTTGCGAACATACTCGGCATAGGCAGCATCAAGTACGAGAACGACGTGCCCCGGCAGCGCCGCTTGAAGACGGCGAATCTCCGAGACCGGGACATAGGTCCCGGTCGGATTGCCTGGATTGGCGATGAAAACCATTTTCGTTTTCGGCGTCACGGCAGAAAGGATTGCGTCCACATCGACGGTGCAATCCTTTTCCTTCACTGTCACCGGCACCGCGCCCGCACCCATGATCTGGATTTTGTAGACGAGAAATCCGTGTTCGGTAATGATCGCCTCATCGCCTGCGCCGAGATAGACATGGCACAGCAACCCCAGCAGCTCATCCGAACCATTGCCGCACAAGATGTTGGCGGTGTTCAGCCCATGCACGTCAGCAATGGCCTGTCGCAACGCTGTTGCCTGACCATCAGGGTAGATTTCCAAATTCGCGGCCGCCGCCTTGAAGGCTTCGATGGCTTTCGGGCTTGCCCCCAGCGGCGTTTCGTTGGAGGAGAGCTTGTAAACCTTGGCCACGCCGTCTGCATGTTCCTTGCCGGGAACGTAAGCTGCGATATCCAGAATACCGGGGCGCGGGACAGGTTTGTTAAGCTCTGCACTCATTTCATCGACCTTTGAAAAACGCCGGAAGACCGGCAAGACAATGCCGGAGGCATTAGACCGGAATAGGCGCTTTGTCGAGGGTCAGCGCGGCTTTTGCGAAGGCGGCGAAGTGCGGGTGGTGGGCATTCCCTGTGGTGCCATCACTGGCACGAAAACCCGTCGTGATGCCCGTTGACTGACCGGCAGGCCCTGATAAAGCCGCTTCTGCGCTTCCACGATGATGACGCCGGAAAACACCGGCCACAGCTTGCGCCCTGTACTTTCCATATAGCGGCGAAACTTCAAAACCGATCTGACTTTGGACGGGGGAAAGAACAGCGCTTCAGACGTTGCCCCGGGCGTGAAATTCGTTTCGCGCAGCAGAGATGTCAACTGGCCCCGTGAGTAAGGACGACCTGAACCGAACGGCGTATGCTCGACACGCGCCCACACGCCACGTCTATTCGGCACAACGATGACCAGCCGCCCACCGGGCGCAAGAACACGCCACAATTCCTTGAGCGTCTCACGCGGATTTTCTGCAAACTCCAGCGAATGCACCATCAGGACGCGGTCTATGGAAGAGTCGGGCAGCGGCAATTCTTCGTCAAAAACAAGCGCGGTCGACGACAGCTCTCCCGCGGGCCAGTTTACCGCGCCCTGCCCGGCTGGCATAAAAGCAAAGGTTCGCTCGGTGTCATGCCGGAAGCGGTCGAGAAAAGGCACTGCATATCCGACACCGACCAGCCGCTCATCGGGAAGAGGTGGCCACAATGTCGAGAGCGCCATGGTAATCGCCTGCTCGGCGGAGCGGCCAAGCGGAGAATGATAGAATTCGCGCAGATCGACAATATCGGTGTTCATCGACAGAATGTAGCAGCCCCCGGTTGGACTTCAAGCCATGGTGGCCTACATTGACGGCACGATAGCCTGTGCGCAGCAGATGGAGGGAAAAGATGAAGCCGTTGGAAATAGAAGTCTTTTTGTGTCGCAGCGATAATTTTGGGGTTCTTCTGCACGACAGCGACACCGGCGAGACGGTTTCGATCGATGCGCCCGAGGAAGCCGCGATTATCGAGGCGCTCAATCGCCGCGGCTGGAAGCTTACCCATGTTTTTACGACACATCACCATCAGGATCATGTCGAGGCCAATCTGACTCTGAAGGAGAGATACACCTGCGAAATTCGCGGGCCGCACGACGAGGCGATCGCGATACCTGGTCTGGACCGCTCCGCAGCAGATGGTGACGAATTCGAATTCTCTGGCAGGCGTGTTCAGGTCATCGCGACGCCAGGCCATACCGCTGGACATATTTGTTACCACTTCCCGGATGACGCGTTGCTTTTTGCCGCCGACACGCTGTTCGCCATGGGATGTGGGCGTCTTTTCGAACGCCCCGCCGCCGATATGTGGCACTCATTTCAAAAACTCATGGCGTTACCCGATTCCACCGAGGTTTATTTCGGCCATGAATACACTCTGTCCAACGCCCGTTTTGCAGTGACCGTCGATCCCGAGAACGCAGCTTTGAAGCAGCGCGCAAGCGAGGTCGAAGCGTTACGGAACAAAGGCGGGTTCACCATTCCCACGACGATCGGGCTAGAGAAACAGACCAATCCCTACATGCGCGTTGCGGATAAAGGCATTCGTTCCCATCTTGGCCTGCCGGATGCCACAGATGCAGAGGTGTTTGCCGAGATCAGAAGCCGGAAAGATAGTTTCTAATGACTGAAACCACGCTATCAGTTGCCGACATCATTCGTGAACTCGACCTGGAGCCCCATCCGGAAGGGGGGTACTACCGCCAGACATTCCGCGATGCCGCCGAAGGGGAACGAGGCCACTCAACGGCTATATACTATCTTCTGGAAAAGGGTCAGCGCTCGCATTGGCACCGTGTTATCGACGCAGCTGAGATTTGGCATTATTATGCCGGCGCAGCCCTTCTGTTGCACTTGAGTGTCGATGGGAAGGCAACGGAAACGGTCAGGCTCGGCCCATCCGTTCTGGAAGGAGAGAGGCCACAAGCCATCGTTGCAGCAGATTGCTGGCAGTCGGCGGAAACACTGGGCGACTATACGCTCGTCGGCTGCACGGTCGCGCCCGGTTTCACATTCGAGAGCTTCGTGATGGCTGAACCCGGCTGGGCACCGGGTTGAGGTTCAGCCACCATATTTCGTCGCAGTGATATAGACCTGACCGACCTTGGTTGGAATGCGGGCGTAGACGGGCGCATAGACATTCATGTCGCCAGCCTTAGCGAACCATATTTCCATCGAGATCGACTTTAGATATTCGATGTCTTTCCGACCCTTGCGGAAGCCCGATTTGGGAACGTAGCGCGCGTTGCAGACGATTGCATCACCGGTAAATCCGTTGGTGGTAAACGGTTTCGTGCCGCCGGAACTCAATACGAGATCCAGCCGCGACTCGCCGTCATAGATCGGAAGCCTGCTGGGGCAGATGCGTCCTCCGACCGGAAAGATAAGCCCTGAAATAGGATCCAGTACCGAGCGGAGATCGCGGTCCTTCACATCGACCCAATTGTCGGGACGTGCTTTCGGCTCCGGCTTGACCGTCGTAGAGGTAACGTTACCGTTTCGGTACTGCACATCATAGGTGCGCGTCCGCTTTCCGTCCTTGTAAACCAGGGAATATTCGTTCGCCTGCATACGGTTTCCGCGCTTTGCACCGGAAACGACGGTGCGACCAGAAATGTCTTTGAGCACGCTGGCGATCCCAGCCGCGCTGAACGATCCTGAAATCGAGTAGGTCGCTCCGTCCATTCTGGTGGAGAAATTGGCGCGCGCAATCGGCAGAACACCCAGATTGATGGAGTATTCGCTGTCATGTCGCGTTTCCGCAGCCATGGTCGGGGACGCGCCCACCACGATAAGGGCGGCGGCCATGAAAAACCTTTGTGCCTTGACATTCATTCAGGTAACACCTCAACGAGCCGAAAAAGTCGCGCTCTGCGGCGATGATATACGCCGAGTTATGGCAATAAAAAAGCGGAGCGACGCGGAAATGCGGTGAAATCGCTCACAAAAAAGAGCGAGCGGCTTGACTGCAAGTTCCTGTCTGACTATAGAACCGCAACTTTCCAATCATTGCCAGATGGATTGCGCACCGGACTTTGCCGGTTAGCAGGCCGCTGGTGAAACAGACGACAACAAATAGGTGTACCCATGTCCCGTGTATGCGAATTGACCGGCAAGGGCGTCCAGACGGGCAACAACGTCAGCCACGCCAACAACAGAACCAAGCGCCGGTTCCTTCCGAACCTCTGCCAGGTTACGTTGATTTCCGATTCTCTCGGCCAGCGCTTCCGTTTGCGCGTTTCTGCTGCTGCTCTGCGCTCTGTCGAGCACCGCGGTGGCCTGGATGCGTTTCTGCTGAAGTCCAGCGAAAACGATCTTTCGATGCGCGCCCGTCTGCTGCGTCGTCAGATCGCAAAGAAGACTGTTGAAACTGCTGCTGCTTAATTGCAGTTTCAACATCACTGACTTTCAGAAGGCTTGAATGGCATGTGCCGCTCAAGCCTTTTGCTTGTTTTCAATTCGGCTCCAACTGGTGGCATCACCCAGGATAAAAAAATGCCCTACCTGCGCTTTACGCTTATCTACGTTCTTCTGATGACGCTGGTCGTGGTGGCCTCGAACATCCTTGTTCAATATCCCCTGTCCGGCACGCTGTTCGGCATCAATCTCGCTGATCTCCTAACCTGGGGCGCCTTCACCTACCCCATCGCCTTTCTGGTGACTGACCTGACCAACCGGCAGTTCGGCCCTGCCATCGCAAGACGTGTGGTTCTGGCGGGCTTTATCGTCGGCGTCACCCTGTCTTTCTGGACATCCATTCCGCGCATAGCCGTTGCGTCGGGCACAGCCTATCTTGTAGGTCAATTGCTCGACATTTCAGTCTTCAACAGTCTGCGCCGTCAAAGCTGGTGGCGTGCACCGCTTGCGGGTTCGATGCTCGGCTCCGTCTTGGACACTGCACTCTTCTTCTCCGTTGCCTTTGCGGCCACATTCTCCTTCATCGGGCCGAACGATGCCTTTGCCGTCGAAACCGCACCGGTTCTCGGACTCTTTGCCTACGAGGCCCCGCGCTGGATATCTTGGGCACTGGGAGATTTGACCGTTAAAGTCCTAGTGGGGTTGGTCATGCTGCTGCCTTACGGCGCACTGATGAACACTCTGAAGCCGATGCCGCCCGCACCATCGCATTAGTGGTCGACCCGGGTGGGCCGATCCGAAGCATCTTGTCGCTGACAGCACGGTTTTCAGCGTGATACCAGGCATTCTTTGAAAATACACACTGGATTCAAGCTGTCGACCCGTTGCGATCATTGCAACTTTAAGGCAGTCTTATCCCAATTATCAGATTCTGGAGTTCGTCTCATCATGAAGAAATCACCCAATGCTACCGATATACATGTGGGGTCCCGCATTCGACTTCGCCGCGTGATGCTGGGCCTCAGCCAGGAAAAGCTTGGCGATGGACTGGGCATTACGTTTCAGCAGGTTCAGAAATACGAAAAGGGCACCAATCGCGTCGGCGCCAGCCGTTTGCAGCACATCTCGGAACTGCTGGACGTTCATATCTCGTATTTTTTCGAGGGAACGCCGGAAGCCACTGAAGACAGAGCGCTGGCTGTGCCCAGCATGTTGTCGCAGTTCTTCAACTCCAAGGAAGGCATCTCGCTCGCCAAGGCTTTCTGCGGCATTGAAGACAGCCGCGTGCGCCGCCGCGTCCTCGAACTCGTTCAGTCGCTGAGCACCTCCAACACTAGCGAGATACAAAAGACGACCGAGACGTCCGCGCCCCTTGCCCACTGAACGATATGGCTTTCAGACTAGCGACACTAGGGCGATGCAATCTGGAAGATGAAGCGGGCAACGTGGTGAACGTGCCAGCGCAATCTCTCCTATTGGCGGCCTATCTGCTCGATGTCGGCAAGCCTGTTCGAAGAAGGGACGCCGCCAATCTGCTCTGGCCGGGCAATCCCGATGCCGCATCGACGAACTTGCGCTCGACTCTGCGCCGGTTTTCGCAGGCAACGTTAGAGGCATCCAGCCCCGTCATGCTGATCGACACGACCCATATCTCGGTCGATCGGCAAGTTCTGAGCGGCGACTTCGATATCACGGGAACACCGGTGGAGCGTCTCAAAGCGCTGTGCGACGCTGTAGCCATGCAGTTCCTTCCCGGCTTTGGTGAGGGAAAAGCCGGGCTCGACGTATGGATCCGCGATGTCAGGCTGCGTATTCTTGGCGACTTGCGCGCGCAGTTTCTCGACATGATCAACTTGCAGCAGCGCCATCCCGACGCGCATTCGGATTTGAAACGCGCGGCAATCCTGCTGCTTGAGGCTGACCCGGATGACCATGACATTCGGGCCCTTCTGTCTTCCGGACTGAGCACGAGACCGCTCGAGCCTGCGACCGTACCAGCGACGCCGATGTCATTTGCCGAGACTGTCCAGCCTGTCGCGCAGACTTTTGCGCAAACGCTTTCAGGACACCCACGCATCGCTCTGCTTCCGCCAGCCGCCGCAACGGGGACCAACCCGGATGGAAGGATTGCGGATGCGTTGATCGAGGATCTGACGATAGGGCTCTGCAGCAGCCGCACGGTTTCGGTTGTTGCACCATACACGTCCGCGCGCATTCAGGCATCGAAGGACAAAGCTGCGGTTCTCGAGCGCCACAAGGTGGTCTATGCACTCGACAGTCGGCGCAACGACACGCACCTGTTTATGCAATTGATCTTCACGCCGACCGAAGAAATCATCTGGGCCGGACGCTTCGAACTGTCGCCCATCGCCGTCGCATCCCACCGCATCGACATTGCCGCAGTCATTCAACGTGAACTGACGGTGCAGATCGGCTCGCACCAGAACGCGCGGGCCGATTTCTCGAAGCGCCCGGAAGCTTATTTTCTGTATCTTAAGGGGCTGCAATCCCTCTCCAACATCAACCTCCCGTCTGTCCGGCGTGCGCGCAAATATTTCAAGGAAGCGCTGGAGCACGGAAACGATTTCTCGGAAGCATTTGCAGGCCTATCCCGCACGCTCAGCGTCGAATGGCTGTTGACCGCGCGTGGAGACGATCAATTGCTGATCGACGCGGAACGGCTTGCCGATCGCGCTATTGCGGTGAACGAGGAATCGTCCAACGGTTACAAGGAACTTGGCGTTTCCCGGCTTTTTATGGGAAAAATTGACGACAGTCTGGCGGCATTGTCTCAAGCCGAAACCCTCAGTCCGCAATATGCCGATGTTTTGTGCAGCTATGCAGACACGCTCAACCATAACAGCGACCCTGCCAGCTCCATCATCAAAATCAAGCAGGCCATCGATCTCAACCCTATATCGCCGGATATTTATTACTGGACAGCAGCAAGCGCCAGCTACTTCCTCAACCAGTTCGACCAGTCGCTGGGTTACATCAATCAGATGAGCAACAAACGGCCAGCCGCGCGCCTTGCTGCTGCCTGCTACGGCATGTTGGGAGATGTTGACAAAGCTCGCGTATATCGTGCAAGAGTCTTCGAAGACAATCCAAGTTTCGATTTGGATCGCTGGCTTGCCGTGATTCCCCACAAGGAAATGTGGCAAACCGAGATGTATCGTGACGGCTTGAAAAAGGCCGGATTTTAATTGGGAATCGAATGACTCAGGTTGTTATTTTAGGAATTTCGGGTGAGGCGGCCCTCTGGCAGGCGGATTTGAAGGCTGGAACGATCACCGCCATTCAGGAGCCACTTTCCGGTGAGCTGGCGAACGCAGCGTCGCTGCGCGCATCGGGCGTCACCATCACAAAGGGCGTGGACTTCGCGATTGCCGCCTCTGCGGATAGCACCGGCGTACACGGAGTTCACGAAGGCGACGGCTAGTTGTGCCGGTCGACGCTTACCGCGCGTGCTCTCCAAGCGAAACGTTCGATAGAGTTGCACCCTTTCTTGGTCGACTTGGGATAACGAGACTTGCGCGGCAAACAGGTCTCGACGATATCGGCATTCCCGTTTGGTGTGCTTATACGCCGAATGCAAAAGCAGTCGTCATCGCCCAAGGCAAGGGCATGGATGACGATGCTGCCAAAACATCGGCTGTGATGGAGGCAATCGAGCGGTCGGTTGCGACCAACCCCGCTTGCAAACGGGTGCTGACCAATCGAGCATGGCTGGAGGAACAAGGTGAGCTCGTTTTCTCGCTTGATCTTCTTTTATCTCCGCATGCGCGAGCCGTAGCGCCGTCAGAAGATATCGAATGGATGCAGGCAGAGCAGCTGTTGACTAGCCATCGGCCATGGTTGCCGTTCGAGGCAATTCACCTTGACCGAACGTTGGAGAATCCAAGATACTGGCGCTCTTCCGACGGCTTGGCCTCGGGCAATACCCGCGACGAGGCGCTTTTGCACGCCGTATTGGAACGCGTCGAACGGGATGCTTTGACGCTTTGGCAGGTAACGCCAGCACGCAAACGGTACCACTCGGCTATCGATCCCAAGACCATCGAATATCCGGATATCCAGCAAGCCTTGGAGAAAATCGCAGGCGCGGGCCTGGAGATCGCTCTGTTCGACATCACCACGGATCTTGCAATTCCGTGCGTCGTGGCACTGTTGGGTCCAAAAAACCGAAGCCGCGGTCAGGTAAGGCATGTCGATATAACACTTGGTGCTGGTGCATCCCTGTCTGCATTGGCTGCGGCGAGCAGAGCGATCACCGAGGCCGTGCAGTCCAGAATGACCTTTATTGCCGGCGCAAGAGACGATCTGTTGCCGAATATGTTTGTGCGAAAAGCCGATCCATCCACGCTCCTGGCGATGGAAGCCGAAGCTTGCAGAGATTTTCAGACGCTACCATCACTGAACGTCACTCCCGGTACATCGCCCCTTGAAACCGTGCTCGCAAGACTCGGGACGTCAGGTATCACTCAACTCTACGCGGTCGATCTCGCACCCGATTGGCTGCCAGCCTTCGTGGTCAAGGTCATAGCGCCGCAGCTCGAAAATCCGGACGGTGACCGCCACCGTCGTTTCGGCAACCGCGCCCTCTCCAGGGCTCTGTGATGAAGATCGTTTTCGTCGGCCCAAGCCTTCCAGATGCCAGCGCCCTGGTGTCCACAGATATGGAGTTTCGTCCGCCCGCCGCACAAGGAGACGTCATGCGGGCCTTGGCCGATGGAGCGACGTCGATCGGCCTGATTGACGGCAACTTCGGCTCCGTTGCCCCGGTCTGGCACAAGGAATTGCTCTTTGCCCTGTCAAAAAACATTATAGTCTTCGGAGCAGCCAGCATGGGTGCGCTGCGTGCAGCAGAATGCTCTGCTTTCGGCATGATCGGCATCGGCAGGATATTTGAGGATTATGCTTCGGGTCTGCGGGTGGATGATGCCGATGTGGCACTGCTTTTTGGCCCTGCCGAACTTGGTTATTCGCCGTTGACGATCCCCCTTGTCAACGCGCAAGCCACCATCGACACCCTATTCTCCCGCCATATGTTGGAGGAAGCGATGTGTCAGAGACTGCGGGATGCAGCACGCGCTCTTTTCTTCAAACGCCGAAGCTGGAAGCGTATCGCAGAACTGGCGGGCATTGAGCTCGCAACGCTACAGCCGATGATCGACATATGCTGGACGGATCAGAAACGCCAAGACGCTATCGCCTTGCTCGAAGCAATGACGGGCAGCCGCAAGTCGTCGCCGTCGGATCCCTGGCAATTCAACGCGACGCCGTTATTTCGCAAGATGTATTTTTGATCGACGCACAGGCGAACAGTTGACCACTAAAATCAAGCTCTGCGTGTGCAACGGTTTTGCAACGCGCATCCAGTTCATTATGGACGTAGAAAGAATCACAACAACCCCAAGATGAGTTTTCAAATGACGTCCTTTAGAACCGATGCCGAAATCAATGAACGCCAGGAAGATTTCCTCACGCTCATCAATATGCTGACCTATGCAGAAGGTGTTGCGGAAACCCTCGGCGCGCCATCTGCCAGCTGGTATATCGACGTTGCCAAGCAGGCGTTGCAAGCGGCGCTGCAGAGCGAACTGGATGTCGATCTCTCGAAAGCCGAGATCATCAACCTATCGTCCGTTCGCGCTGGCCATTGCTGAAACTTTATAGCACCCCAGTCGCGGTCTTGGCCCCGAGACGATACGGTCTCGGCCGGTGTACTATTGTGATTTTCGCAACATCTCTATGATCGCAGAAAAGTCCTTCGCGGTGCCGCCCGCATCGTTGAACCGCTGATACAGCGCCATGGCTTCGTGGCCGAGAGACGTCGTGACGCCAGCGGTTGCAGCGGCGTCCTGGGAAAGGATCAGGTCCTTCAACATCAGCGCGGCGGCAAAGCCCGGCTGGTAATCGCGGTTTGCCGGTGAAGTCGGAACCGGACCCGGCACCGGGCAGTAGGTCGTCAGCGACCAGCATTGACCGGACGATACGGAAGCAACATCGAAAAGCGATTGCTGCGAGAGGCCAAGCTTGTCAGCCAGAATGAAGGCTTCCGAGACCGCTATCATCGAAATACCAAGGATCATGTTATTGCAAATCTTGGCCGCCTGCCCCATGGCGGCACCACCGCAGTGAATGATGGTCTTTCCCATGGCCTGCAATAGAGGTTTGGCTGCGGCGAAGGCCTCGTCTTCACCGCCCGCCATGAAGGTCAGACTGGCGGCCTGCGCGCCGGAAGTTCCTCCCGACACCGGTGCATCCAGTGATGGGCATCCATGTTGCTGCGCCAAATTATGGGCCACACGAGCACTTTCGATGTCGATCGTCGAGCAATCTATCAGCAGCGTGCCAGCCGGCACCACCGCTACAAGCTGATTCCAGACGGAAATGACGTGATTGCCAGCGGGTAACATGGTGATGACGACATCACAGCCTTCGACCACATCCTCCAAC
Source organism: Rhizobium sp. Leaf262 (assembly GCF_001422245.1). Taxonomy (GTDB): domain Bacteria; phylum Pseudomonadota; class Alphaproteobacteria; order Rhizobiales; family Rhizobiaceae; genus Agrobacterium. The sequence continues at coordinate 108,801 of NZ_LMMM01000001.1, read as the reverse complement.
GAATGGCTTGGCAGGATACCTTGCGCGGCGGCTGTATCGAGCAACTCGGCAACCAGATCGTAGCCCCGTACAGCATGGCCCGCTTTTAACAGATTTGCAGCCATGGGGCCGCCCATATGACCAAGCCCGATAAATCCGATGGATGTCATGAATGCCTCCCTGTCAATAATGCGCCTATCCGTGCAACCCGTGACCGAGCGCTTTGAGCGCGGCCTCATGGAAGGCTTCACTTCGTGTGGGATGCGCATGGATCGTGCCCGCGATATCTTCAAGCCGCGCGCCCATCTCCACGGCCAGCGCAAATGCGCCTGAGAGCTCGGAAACGCCTGCACCGACGGCTTGGACACCCAGAATGAGATGATTGTCGGCACGGGATACCACACGGACGAAGCCACGGTCGTCGTCCATGGTCATAGCGCGTCCGCTGGCGGTGAACGAAAATTGCCCGATGGATATGTCGACGCCTTGCGCCTGCGCCTCCGATGGTGACAGCCCGACACAGACGATCTCCGGATCGGTGTAGCAGACAGCAGGAATACAGCGCGCGTCCCAAGCCCGTTTCGTACCTGCAATGACGTCTGCGACCATCTCTCCCTGCGCCGAAGCGCGATGTGCGAGCATCGGCTCTCCTGTGATATCGCCGATGGCAAAGACGCCGCGCATCGATGTGCGGCATTGCTCATCAATGCGAATGAACGCACCCGCCATATCGAGATCCAGCTCCTCCAGACCAAAACCTTCCGTGCGTGGCTTGCGTCCAACGGTCACAAGCACCTTGTCGGCGGCTAAGGTTCGCTGCGCCTGCCCCTTGGCCTCAATGGTCACTTGAGCACCATCGAAACTCTCTGCTCTGGTGTCGGTCAGAATGGTCGCACCGAGCTGCCCCAGCCTTTTCACGACAGGCTTGACGATATCGGCATCATATTGCGGCAAGACGCGCTCTGTGGCCTCGATGACCGTAACCTCGGCACCCATCTTCGCGAATGCCGTGCCCAGTTCCAGGCCGATATAACCTCCACCGATGACAGCAAGCCGTTTCGGCACGTCGCGCAACGACAATGCGTCTGCGGATGACAGAACGTTGTTGCCGAACGGCAGGTTTGTCAATTCCATCGAAACCGAGCCTGTTGCGATGACGATATTTTCAGCACGCACGGTCTGCACACCGGTCACCGTCTCGACCAGCACGGTTTTCCCGTCCTTGAACCTTGCGCTTCCTTCGACAACCTTCACTTTCGCCTTTTGCAACAGCGCTGCAACACCGTTGTTGAGACGACTGACGATCCCGTCTTTCCACTCCATGGTTTCGGAAAGAGCAAGGCTCGGCGTCTCGACCCGGACCCCGAACATGGTCGAGCCCGCCGCCATTTGCCGGGCACCGTGAAAGACCTCGGCTGCATGAATGATTGCCTTCGACGGTATGCAACCAATGTTGAGACATGTCCCGCCCGGTCTTGCCTGCTCCACGATGACGGTATCGATGCCCAGCTGGCCTGCACGAATGGCACAGACATATCCGCCCGGACCGGCACCGATGACAAGAAGTTTGCAGGTAATCTCTTTCATGCCAGCCCTCAGCTTTCGATAAAGATCAATGCAGGCGTTTCGATAAGCGCTTTGATGCGCTGAATGAAGCGCGCTGCGTCCCAGCCATCGACAATGCGGTGATCGAAGCTGGAAGAGAGGTTCATCATCTTGCGGGGTATGAACTGGTTGCCATCCCAGACCGGGCGCGTGACGATTTTGTTGACGCCGATGATGGCCACCTCCGGGTGGTTGATGACAGGCGTCGACGCAATACCACCCAAAGCGCCCAGTGAACTGATGGTGATGGTTGAACCGGATAATTCCTCGCGTTGTGCGCTGCCATCGCGGGCGGCATCGGCTACGCGCGCAAGTTCCTTCGCGCTATCCCATATGCTGCGCGCCTCGACGTGACGGACCACCGGCACAACGAGCCCCGCTGGCGTCTGGGTGGCGATGCCGATGTGAACGGCTCCGTAGCGGCTGACGATACCCGCTGCATCATCAAAGGTCGCGTTCATTCCGGGCTGTTCGACAATGGTCTTTGCAAGGGCACGCATCATGAACGGCAGTACCGTCAGCTTTGGCTGATCGTCCCTGCGGCCTTCATTCATTTTGGCGCGCAACTCTTCGAGATCGGTGACGTCGACCTCTTCGATGTAGGTGATGTGTGGAATGCGCGAGACGGAGAGTGACATTTTTTCAGCGATCTTCCGGCGAAGGCCGGTGATCTTGACCTCTTCCACCGTCGTCCTTTTTACAAGGCCGGATGTTTCTGCCAACGTTTTGCCGGGAGCGGTGAACGAGTCGAGATCCTCGTGGGTTATCCGCCCGGCCGGACCGGTTCCCTCGATCTGACGAAGATCGATGCCAGCTTCTATTGCACGGCGACGGACAGCCGGGGCTGCAACGGGTTTTTGCGACTTTAGACCCGGCACGTCCTTGGTCGGAAGTGATGGCGCAGTCGGCGAGGCTGGCTGATCTGGCTTCGGCTGTGGTGTTTCGACAGTGTCGGCGTCTGCTGGAGCCGCGATTTCGCTGCCTTCCCTTGCGATGCGAACCAGCGGCGCCTTAACCGCCACGGTTTCACCCACATCTGCCGCAACCCACGTTACGACACCGGCAACAGGCGAAGGAATCTCGATCGTTGCCTTGTCGGTCATGACCGCAGCCAGAACCATGTCTTCACGCACGGGGTCTCCGGGCTTAACATGCCATTCCACGACCTCAGCCTCTGCCACCCCCTCCCCGACATCAGGCATCGTCAGCACAAAATCCGTCATGGTCATGCCTCCATAAGTTCGGCGAGTGCGCGACCGACACGAGCGGGACCGGGAAAATAGTCCCACTCCTGCGCATGCGGATAAGGCGTATCCCACCCGGCCACGCGACTGATCGGTGCTTCGAGGTGGTAGAAGCAGTGCTCCTGCACCAGCGCTACAACTTCCGCACCAAAACCGGACGTGAGTGTCGCCTCATGGACCATCAGACAACGACCAGTCTTCGATACCGATTGCACGATGCAGTCTAGATCGAGAGGAAGGAGACTGCGGAGGTCAATCACCTCTGCATCGATGCCCGTTTCTTCTGCCGCAGCAAGGGCCACATGCACCATCGTGCCGTAAGCGATCACGGTCACCGCAGAGCCTGCGCGACGAATTTCCGCCTTGCCGATGGGAATGGAATAGTGCTCTTCTGGGACTTCTCCCAACGTATGCTTGGACCATGGCGTGACGGGGCGATCATGATGTCCGTCGAATGGTCCGTTGTAGAGCCGCTTCGGCTCAAGAAACATCACAGGATCGGGGTCTTCGATCGCGGAAATCAACAATCCCTTGGCGTCGTACGGATTAGACGGAACCACCACCTTCAGTCCGCAAACATGCGTAAACAGGGCTTCAGGGCTTTGGCTGTGTGTCTGTCCACCGAAAATCCCGCCGCCCGTCGGCATGCGGATGACGATAGGACACGTAAAATCGCCGTTGGAACGATATCTTATGCGCGCCGCCTCCTGTGTGATCTGGTCGTAAGCCGGGTACATATAATCAGCGAACTGGATCTCGATGCAGGGCCGCAGGCCATAGGCCGCCATGCCGATGGCGGTTCCAACGATGCCGGATTCGCTGATGGGCGCATCAAAACAGCGCGTGCGACCATATTTTGCCTGCAAACCCTGCGTGGCACGAAATACACCACCGAAATATCCAACGTCTTCGCCGAAGACGACGACATCGTCACTGCGCGCCATCGATACGTCCATGGCACTGCGCACCGCTTCGATCATGGTCATTCTGCTCATATCAATATCCTGCCTTCTGACGCTGACGGCGAATATGCGGCGGCATTTCCACGTAGACTCCTTCGAAAATATCGCGAACAGAGGGCTTTCCACCCGCATGCAGCGTTCCGTGGCTCTCCGCTTCCCTTTGCGCGTCGATCACCTCGTCCATGATTTCGGCCTGCGCCTGCTCATGCCGCTCTTCCGACCACACGCCACGCAAGATGAGATGGTTCTTCAAGCGCAAAATGGGGTCTCCAAGTGGCCAGGCTTCAGATTCGGCCTTGGGACGGTAAGCACTGGGATCATCCGATGTCGAATGGGCACCGGCACGGTAGGTCACATATTCGACCAATGTCGGTCCAAGGTTACGGCGCGCCCGCTCCACGGCCCATAGACCCACAGCATGGACAGCAAGGTAGTCGTTGCCATCGACCCGCAGCGCGGGGATCCCAAAGCCGAGCCCTCGGGCGGCAAAGGTGCCCGACCCGCCGCGCGCGATGCCTTGAAAGGTAGAAATAGCCCACTGATTGTTGACGATGTTGAGAACGATCGGCGCCTTGTAGGTCGAGGCGAAAACGAGAGCGGAATGGAAGTCTGATTCGGCGGTCGAGCCGTCACCGATCCAGGCGGCGGCGATCTTCGTATCGCCCTTGATGGCAGACGCCATCGCCCAACCCACCGCCTGCACATATTGCGTCGCCAGATTGCCTGAGATGGTGAAAAACCCGTGTTCCTTGGAGGAGTGAAGAACCGGCATCTGCCGCCCGTGCAAAGGGTCCATCTCGTTGGAGAAAATCTGGTTCATCATGGTGACGAGTGGATAGTCGTCGGCAATCAGCAATCCGGCCTGCCGATAGGTCGGAAAATTCATGTCGCCTTTCGACAGGGCCTTTCGAAAAGCGCAGCTCACCGCTTCTTCGCCCAGATGCTGCATGTAGAAAGATGTCTTGCCCTGCCGCTGCGCCATCACCATGCGCGCATCGAACGCACGCAGCCGCATCATGTTGCGTAGGCCCGTCAGCAAGTCCTCGTCCGAAACCGTGCCCGCCCACGGACCGACGGCTTCGCCATGCCGGTTCAGAACGCGGATGATGGAATAAGCCAGGTCGCGCATCGTCTCCGGAGCTGCATCCACGTCGGGCTTCGGCACGGCACCCGCAGCCGGTATCTTGACGTTGGAGAAATCCGGCTGGCCGCCGGGTCGCACCGCAGGTTCCGGTACATGCAGGCTCAAAGGCGTGGTTTCCGTCATCAGTTTTCGCTCCTCCACGAAACGTGCCGCCTCCTCAAGCGGCGCTGTCTATTCAAATATTGCGCGCTATCACCATTCGTTGGACGTCACTCGTTCCCTCGTAAATCTGGCAAATGCGAACATCCCGATAAATCCGCTCCACCGGATAATCGGACATGTAACCGTAGCCGCCGTGAATCTGGATCGCGTCGGAACACACGCGTTCGGCCATCTCCGAAGCGAATAGCTTGGCCATTGATGCCTGCGTCAGGCAGGGCTCTCCCGCTTCCTTCAGTGCAGCAGCATACAGAACGAGTTGGCGCGCCGCCTCGATCTGAGTCGCCATGTCTGCAAGACGGAATGCCACAGCCTGGTGTTCTTCAAGCGCCTTGCCGAAAGCCTTGCGCTCGCTGGCGTAATGTCTGGCGGCATCGAACGCAGCCTTGGCCATACCAACCGCTTGTGCTGCAATGCCAATGCGCCCGCCCTCCAGATTGGCAAGCGCAATGCGGTAACCCTGCCCTTCCTCGCCAAGCCGCAATGCAGCTGGAAGGCGCATATCCGTAAAGGCGATCTGGCAAGTGTCGGAGGAGTGCAGGCCAAGCTTGTCTTCGACCCTGACGACCTCGTAACCCGGCGTATCGGTCGGTACGATGAAGGCCGTAATGCCCTTTTTGCCTGCATCCGGATCGGTAACCGCAAAAACGATGACGACATTTCCGTTTTTACCCGAAGTGATGAACTGTTTGGTCCCGGTGATGACATAGCTGTCGCCATCACGCCGCGCCCGTGTCTTGAGGCTGGACGCATCAGAGCCCGCCTGTGGTTCCGTGAGGGCAAAGCCACCGATCCACTCACCACTGCTCAATTTGGGAAGGAAACGCTGTTTCTGCTCCCATGTCCCGAAATTGAGAATCGGAACACAGCCGACTGAGTTGTGAACACTCATAATTGTTGAGCAGGCCCCATCGGCTGCCGCGATCTCCTCGATGGCGAGCGCATAGGCGACCGCGCCTGTATCGCAACCGCCAAAATCTTCGGTTACGAGCATACCAAGAAAACCCAGCTCTCCCATCTCACGCAGTTCTTCCTTGGGAAACCGGCTTTCGCGGTCGCGCTGCGCTGCACCGGGCAGCAGGCGCTCACGCGCAAACGAGCGCGCCATGTCTCTGATCTGCGTTTGGGATTCGCTCAGCAGCATATCGCCTCCACCAATGGAGCGATGGTTATGCCAGCGGTGATGGGCTCTATATCAACAGTCACTCTCCACCTCCCTGGAAAGATCCCGGTTCACGGCAGCTCACCCTCCTCCAAGGATGAAGCACGAAGCGCAAGGTGTTTCCTCGCGATCAACGCTGCCACACAGACACGGTACCACCGTACCCAGCGATAGACAAAGCTGAATTGATTGACATCCGTTGCCAATAACATACGTTTGATCCAATAATTACCCAAATGAGGGATCAAATGATCCACATGGACCTCGACACCTTCGATCAGAAGATTTTGCATGTTCTGGGTGAGGATGGACGTATCAGCTGGCGCGATCTGGCCGCTCGGATCGGCCTGTCCTTTTCGCCCACGCTGCGCCGCGTTCGCAAGCTGGAGCAGGAAGGCATTATTCGAGGGTACACCGCGGTTTTTGATGAAAACCGGCTGCTCGGAACCATGGGGGTCTTCATTTCGGTCACGCTGGAGCGGCAGATCAAGGATGCGCTGGTCACGTTCGAGCACAGCGTCGCCTCCATGCCGGAAGTCGTTGGCGGCTATCAGACCAGTGGCAGTTCGGACTATCTGATACATGCCATGGTGCGTGATCTTCCCCATTACCAGCAACTTCTGGATTTCCTGACAACAGTCCCAGGTGTCGCACGCATCCAAACCAATTTCGCCACGAAGACCTTCGTCAGGCGATCAGCGGCATTCACAGCTGATGAGTAGAAGACCCATCCTGATGTGTCGGCGGAAATCGCATAGCGATGTCCCTTACCTCATCGGCCCATGCATGACGTGCTTCCGCGGTTGTTAGATTGTGATCGGCGTCTTCTATGAAGACAATGCGCGGATTTCCGTAGCGACAGGTCAGCAAACGCCCACGCGGTCCAAAGTTCGTCTCGAGCATCGCAGCACCGATATCACCTTCCGTAAAGACGATGGACATGCGCGTATCGTTAGCTGCAATGGCATTGAAGTCACGCGACAGGGTACGAAACCGCGGGGATAAAAACGGAAATCGCACCATGATCGGCGTCGCAAAGGATATGGCCTTGCCCATCACCATGGCCCAGAGATTGACGATACCGTTGCGTATCCTGACTTCCCCGCGCAAGACCCTGCGCCAGAAACTGCCACGCAGAAGTTTTGCGCCATAGCTCGAAAGTGGCTGGCGTGAAGAGATCAGCAACGCCTCGACGTCGGCATCCGGCGGAATGTAGAAATCAAACACATTGACGGGCACGACACCGCTGAAACGCAGGTCGCGCACGCCACTTCGGAAGGCTGCCCATCCGCCGCTGCAGCGACCGGTGACGACGACTGGAAACAGTTTTCTTTCCGTCAGAAAATCCATCGCCGCATCGACATCGGCCAATTGGCCTTCACCATAGATGATTTGTTCCGGGCGGCCTGGAACAGCAGGACTGTCGGCAATGTTGGCCATATCGAAGCGCAGGCTGGCAATACCGGTGCGGGCAAGGTCCCGACACAGCCGAACCGATATCCGCCCCCATCCCGAGGCTCGCTCATATCCGGTCGGTAGCACCAGAACAGTCGCGCCCTTGCGCTCGCCCCGCGGTTCGCACAAGACGCCATAAAGCCGGTTATGCTCACCAAAGCGTACCGGCGTTTCGGTAAAGCACTCCGCCTCAAGGCTTGAATGGGACGGAACCGTCAAGCTTTCGGGCTTGTCGGCATATGCAACCGTAGTCCCCTGCTTTTCTGCCCATGCAGCAATGGTGCGGATGGCGCCATTTGGCGGAATGGAAAAAAGAACGTCGCGAATAAACCGCTCGTAGTCTTCGAATATCTGTGCCTCGATCTTCACGCCCAGCGCGTTCAGATGATCGGCAAACGCCGCATCCGCCGGTCGGTTTTCCTGTTGGAGCAAGAGAATATTGTCTACAGGCGCTGAGGTCGCCGAGGTTATGTTGAGCGCTTTCAGGCCTGAAGTCACCGTGGGTGGGATGACCTGCTCTCCCATGGTGGGGCCAGAACTGCTGTTGGCCGTCAGGATGGCACCCTGATTTGCGATTCGGCTCAAGGCAACGAATTCGCGCAGCCAGTGACGGCCAGATAAGGCGGGCGCTGCAAGCACGAGACCTGAAACGTCTTCCATCGTTTCAGCCACGCGCCATGCGAGCGCACCACCGATACCATGGCCGATGAACACCAGTCGGTCGACACCGGAAAGCTGTTTCAGCGTCCTTGCGGCTGCCTTGACCGTGTCCAGCCAAACAGTGAGGCCTTCGGCATAGTCGGCATGATCCAACGCATCGCCGGTGCCAGGATAATCGAAACGCATGCTGGCCATGCCACGCGCCGACAATTCCACCGCAAGCTGTTGCCAGAATTTGCGCGCACAGAGTTCCTCAAAACCCCAGGAACCCACGAAAAGCACCGCGGTATCGCTGACGGGACCGGTTGGATGACAACTGGATTGGGCTCGCGCATCAGCGGGACGGAACAGACCGATCGTATCTGCAAACGCAATCGGATGATCGGCAGCGATCTGCTCGCTGTTTTTCTCCAATTTCGGCAGGTTGAAACCGGCATTCATGTCCCACCCTCCAATGGATGTCTCAAGCAACAGTCGTGCACCATGACGTATTCACGTTAATCAATGCTTGATATTTTACTTGCGATGCAAGTCAACATTGGCTTGCCCAGCCGCACTTCTCATTTTTGCCGCCGACAGAATATCGTTGAGCTTGTTATAATAGCCGGATACTTCCGACGTTCCTTCAAAGCCTTCGATGCCTGGAAAATGCGTGTCGCGCTGCTTCCACCAGTTTTCGCGCCCGATCGCAAGAGCGCGCTCCATGACCGAAGCAAGCGCTGTTTCCTTGTCTGGATCGTAGCACCAACCGGTGCCCAAATCCCGCAGAATTTCCGGGGTGCCGCCGCGTTCCGTACCGATCACCGGCACGCCGTAGGTGGCAGCCTCCATCAAAATCAGGCTTTGAGGTTCGTGCCAGCGCGACGGAACCACAACGGCATCCGCGACCTTGTAAATCTCCTCCGGTGCCACGAAGCCGAGAAACCGGATCGATGCATCTGCCGCCAGCGACTTGAGATGTCGTTCATAGTCCTCTCTGCCACGACCGGCAATGAGGAGTGTTCTGGGCTCGTCACTCGACAGCTTCAGGAAGGACCGGATCAGATCCTCGATTCCTTTTTCCTCTGCAAGCGCGCCCAGGTAACCGAAGGTGAAGATCTCGCTCCTTCCTTCACGGCGACCGATCAGTGGTGCGTTAAACAGCGCCTCGCTGCGATTGGCATTCAAGAGGACATGCCAGTCCGCTTTCGGAAAGACACCATTTTTGAGGAAACGCTGGCGAAGCGCATCGCTGACGGAAATCGCGGTGACACCTTCCCCCTGGCTGGATTTGATGCGAGCGGTGAGGATTCGGCATTCGACACACGGTTTTTCGCAATTTCCGGAACTCCGAAACATGCTCGATTTCGGGCAAAGAAAGGCATAGTCGTGCAGATGCAGACAAAGCGGAATCTTGAGTGCACTCGTCGCCTCGAAGATGGCCGGCTGCATTCTTGCGGAATTATGCGCATAGACGAGATCGACCTTTTCGCGCAGCAACAGGGCTTTGACCTCTTCGGCAGATGTCGCGCCCAGTGCGCTGCGGAGATGCCAGACAAACTTTGCCAGCTTGCCGACCGCCGGCTTGCGGGGACCGGGGAGATAGCTGTTGTGCCAGTTGACCCGCAAAACTCTGATGCCATCGCTGTTGACCGTCTCGCCGGGAGGCGCGATCTCGTCACCTTCCAGCCCCAGAGAAAGAATGATGACGTCGTGAAAACGTGAAAGCTCGGCCGCGCACATGCGAGCAACGATCTCTGCACCGCCCTCTTCCTGAGGCGCGAATGTCTGGGCGACGATACAGATTTTCATCGGCTTTGCATTGTCTCCATCACACGTCTCTCTTTCAGCGCTGTCAGTCGCAACCATCGTATTTCAGCAGGAGTAAACATAGCATCAAAGTCCCGACACGGCACGCAGCAGCGCCGAGGCGCTTCGATCCCAGGAAAACAAAGCGGCACGCCTATGGCCACGATCAATCATTTCGCGACGAAGATCAGGATTCTCTGCGAGATGGACGATGGCACGGGCGATGTCGTGCGGGTCATTGGGATCGAAGTAGAGCGCGGCTTCGCCACAAACCTCCTGGGATGTCGCAATATTCGACGACAGCACTGGACAACCAAGGAGCATGGCTTCCAATGGCGGAATACCGAAGCCTTCATAGAGACTTGGAAAAACCAGTGCATTCGCGTGCGTATAAAGCGCGACAATCTCTTCGTCGGATAAACGACCGGCAAATTTGACACAGTCATTTTGCGGCACCCCGTTTTGGGTACCCGGCAGGTCTGCCCGAAAGACCGTGGATGCGGCCGCACCCACGACGACGAAATCCGGGGCTTGATCACCCATAAGGCAGATCGCCTCTACGGCTCGCAGAATATTCTTGTTCGGCGTTGGTGAGCCCACGAAAAGCAGGTAGCGACCGGGTGTCAGGCCAAGGCGCTGCAACACGGCATCATCGGGCGTGATGGATGCCAGATGCTCGCAACTGTTAGGGATAACCGTTACGTCCTTGGCACCGATCGTCTCATTCAGTTCTCGCTTTGAGAATTCCGAAACGGTGGCAATGCGTCCGCGACGGGAAAGAAGGTGGCCAAGCGTTCCGTGAACCGCACGATAGGGACGCGAGAAATTTTCTGGTGTGCGAAAAATCATGGCGTCGTGAATGACGGTCAGGCTTTTTCCATGCAAAACAGGCCCGCTGTTGCACAGATTGATGAGTTTGCCTCGACGCGCGGCGCCAAATAGCTGTGTCTGCTCCCAAAGATGGCCGGAAAAACCGCCCACATGGCGCTGTGTAATCGCGGACAGAGGCATATCGATCACGACGCCCTGTGGCGCGAGCAATACCCATTCGTCCCCGCCCCGCGTTGCGGTCAGCTGACGGTCCAACGCCTTAACGATCTCCCTGGCAAAGCGCTGTACGCCGCTGGTTTTTTGCGTCAGGAACCGGCCATTGATGAAATTCGTCATGCGATCCTGCGTCTTTCATCCGGCCATTCGTTCAGTATGCGCCTGTAGAGTTCCATCAGCTCGTCATTTGTCCGCTCGCTGCGGTAGCGCGCCATGAAACGATCATAACCCGCAGCACCCAATGCTGCCCAGCCCTCACTGTCGTGGGATGCAATAGCAGCAGCAAGTGCCCGATGGTCGCCTGGGGGAAACAGTATTCCCGTTTTGCCATCGCTGACGACAGATTGCAGACCACCGACGGCCGAGGCAATGACAGGTTTGCGCGAGCGCATCGCCTCCAAGGCTACAAGCCCGAAGCCTTCCCAGCGCGAGGGCATGGCAACCACATCGCAAACCGCCAGATGCCCGGCAATATCCTCGGGCGATTTCCATCCCAGCAGTTCGACATTGGCCGGTATATTCTGTGTCAGGTTGTTCTTGGTCGTGACGTGAGCCCCGATGACCCTGAAAACCGCCGTTTCCGACAGTTCCGCAGCCGCCCTCAGCAACACATCGACACCCTTTTGATGGTCAAGACGTCCGACAAACAGAACCTTCGTACGGGTATCATCCCATTGCGTGGGCGTGGCGGCAGGCATGACGGACGATATGCCGTTCTCTATGACGATCATACGGTGAGCGGCAATGCCCGCCTTCAAACCCTGCTCATATTCATAGCCGGATATGGCCACGATGCTGCGGGCCAAAGGTGACAGAATCCGTTCCGCCCATCGAGCCGGGTGGCGGAGGCTCCCCAGCGTCTGCATGTCGAAGACCCATCCGTGCGGGCAATAGACCACGGGTGGAAATTTTCCGGGCAAAGCGCCGATCATTCTGGAAACCGCGCCGGCCAAGGTTGAATGCGCATGGACGATGTCGGGCTGAAACGCTTTCACCTCGTGCAGGATGGCGCGCGCAAGCGCAGGCAATGCGGTGGATCGTTTGCGCCGAACGAATGTCGATATAGAGGATGGTGGGGTGTTCTTGAGAAAGCCGATATGAGCATCCGGCACGATGACCCGCACGTTTTCCGCGCCCAAAGCCCTGATCTGGCTCGGCACTATTTCATTGAAATAGGTTGCCGGACCACCAGGAATGGTTTCGAAAACATGCAGAATCTTCATGATCCACCTCAGCCGACGGGATCGGGTCGAAGACGACCCGCCCTTTCGCAGAGAACTTAAATCGTAAATTCCTTAATCAAGACAGAATATTAAAGGACAAGCAGCGAAAACAGTATGCGGCATGAGTATATTGTGTGCAATGCAACGTGCACATGTCTTTCCTGCCCTGACACCCCTCATTTTATTTTGATAGCGCTGCTGCCGAACTACAAAATTTCGGCCATTCATGTTCAATATATTTAAATGGTTGCAAGGCCATAAAGTACCGGCACTGTAAATGGTCAGCGCTGAGTTTAGGTAGAGGTAAGCGGATTTGAAAATCTGCATCGTATCGCAGACTTTTGCTCCACAGGAGGAGGGCGGCGCGGAAATCTCCGCACGCCTGGGTGCCATAGAGCTTGGCCAGCGACATGATGTGACAGTGCTTGCATTGGGCAAGGAAGGCGACGCACTTGCCCCCCCGGGCGAAACCCGCCTGCAAGGCGGCATTCGCGTTGTCCGCCTTCCCTGGAACAACAGCTATCTGCCGCTGCCCCGCAAGTCGTCTGCCGGTTTTCTGCGCCGCGCGAGCTGGCACCTGCGCACCGCCATGGGCGCGATCTGTCCGGAACGATTGACCCGGTTTCTGGTCACGGAAAAATTCGATCTGATCTATGCGCAGAACTCGGCCTATATGCAGCCCGCGCTTTTCATCGCAGCCCGCAAAGCCAACATACCGCTTTGCCTGCATTTACGGGATTACGGTCTGCTTTGCCCTAAGACCAGCATGTTTCGCAATGGGGACAATTGCGAACGCCCTTGCTTGGACTGCTCAATGTTGAACCGGCGAATGCGTGACATGACCGGTAGCGGCATGACGGTCATTGCGGTCAGCGATGCCCTGCGCCATCGCTTTATCAGCAATGGCGTTCTGTCCGATGCGGTTTGGCATGTGATGCACAACACCAACGCGACTGAAAACACCTTCGACACCGGCATGATCGGACGGGACCGTCCCGCAACCTCAACATTCACATTCGGCTATCTCGGTGCCATAGCGGACGAAAAGGGTGTGAAAGATATGGTTCGCGCCTTTTTGGATTTGCCGCAGGGGCAAAATGCGAGGCTGATCATTGCCGGGCGGGGGCGTGACGGTGACATCGCTCGTCTCAAGCAGCTATCCGCAGATGCGCGCATCGAATTCAAAGGCTTTGTCAGGCCGGAGGAGATTTACCGGGTAGCGGACGCGATGATCGTTCCGTCGCGCTGGCATGAACCGCAAAGCCGCATCCTTGTCGAAGCACCTATCTATGGCATTCCCGTCATTGGAACCATGCGCGGCGGAACGACAGAAATTCTTCGCGAACATCAAACGGGCTGGTATTATGATCCAGACAAGCCCGACGTTCTCACCCAGCTCATGGCCAAAGCGCTTACCATCGGCCAAAAGCAGTGGTGGGAAAAGCGCGATGAAAACTTCCCCGGCGTTTCTGGTTTCAAGGGTACGGCGGAATCATCCGGCTACTATGGTCGACTGGAATCCATATTGCTGGCTGCAGCGGTCCGCTGACCTCCCGCACGTAAAGATGGTTAACAGCTTCTTAACCGATTTCTGCGACGGTCATTGAGACGGTTCTCAATGCCGCGTCCTGCAACGATGCGTGGGCAATAAGGTTCGACATGTCCCATCTTGCTTGGCTCATATTCATCATCGGCTGGCTGGTTTTTCTTCTCTATTACGTCAGCTCGTTTTTCAAATGGGGCGTGCTGACCTTCTCATCCTATTTCTGGATTCGCTATAACGTCCTTCCCATCCTGTTCATGTCGCCTTTCGCGGCCTCCGACCAGAACATGGAAGCGGTCGGCGATTCCATCTATATCATAAGGGAATATATCGACGAGGCCTTCTATCTCTCGGTTCTGGGCGTGGTTTTCGTGCTGGTGGGCATGGGGATGGCCACGTTCAGTTCCGGGAAAAGCGCGATGTTCACCTTTGTCGAAAAAGGCTACGCTTTCTGGCAGACCAAACCCGGCGTCTGGATTTCTCTGTTCGTCATCGTCCTGGCCACCATGGGGCTTATCGCACTGGGTGTGCGGCCTTTCGAAGGCAGGCAATTTTCGTTCGAAAACACCTCTCTGCGGCCCGCCATCAATCTATATTCGGTGATCTTGCCGACGATCACTCTCAGCCTGCTGGTTTATGGCTTCGGACATAGCCGCTTTTTCGTTTTTGCAGGCTTCATGTGCAGCGCCCTGGGATTGATGATCGGTACACGTGGGGCCAGCATTGAGGTGCTGTTTGTCTTCGTCGTGTGCCTGATCATCGCATACCGCTACAAGAACCTGCTGGCGTTCACAGCCTCGATTGCAGGCTTCGTTGCGATTGCGATCATCATCGGCATATTGCGATCAACAGCAGACGGGAATGACAGCGTCGATATTCTGCAGATCCTGTCCTACCAAATACTATACGGCAACAACTTCTCCGACTTCAGGGATTACGCCTGGATATTGAGCGGTTTCGACGGTCATTTCTACCGCGGCATGACCTATCTTGCAGGATATACGGCGCTGGTGCCGTCCTTCATCAGTGAGTTTCGCAATGATTTCCGCATGGGCATCATCACGAGCACGCTTGCTGGCCTCGATCCGCAATTCCATGCCGGTCTGCGTCCAACCCTCTTCGGTGAGGCCTATCTGAATTTCGGCATTCCGGGCGTTGTCGTCATTGCAACGCTCTTCGGCTATTACTTTGGCAAACTGCAAATGTGGGTGCATGACAATTTGCAGCCCAACCGCCTCGGCTTGAGAAAAGTGGCCTGCGGCTACATCGCCTTCCTGTTTCTCTTCAACGCGGTTTTTACGCCAGGCTTTTACTACGTCTATGTCGTCGTCGCCTGGCTGACCGGCGGCATCATTTTGTCTTACCTGCTGGACACGCCAGCATCGCAAGGCAAGGCCGCTCCAGCCAGACGGTAAAGCGCCCGCCTCATTCCGTAGTGCTATTCTGCGGGGGCTGAGGAATGGCCCGCCGGCTTGTCCTTCCAGAACGTCCCTAGCCAGGCATCAACGGACGGTGGGCGGAACGCGCCAAAACCTGATGTCGGGCAGAATGTCATCTCCCCAAAAAGCGGCCCGGACGGTTTATCATAAAAGTCGATGCGAACGAATTCGAAGCCCTGCGCAAGGCGGCGCGCAGATGCCAATATGGCACCCAGATGCGGCGGTTTCGGAAGATCGCCAGTCTCCAGAGGGTAGTAGTGGCCGAAATCGAGCTTGTTCCAGTGCTCGTCATAAAAGCAGCGTCTGTGATCGGTGAAACGCGCCGTATCAATTTGAATGCAGGGAATGTCGTTTTCGAAACAGAATAGCTTGTAATCGACCGGCGCCTCGCCATCGTCGCCGATAAAAGGCTCGATAAAGATTTCCGGCTCGATGTGGTTGTACCACTCCTCGGCCAGACGCCAGGCGGTCCGACCGGAGAGCCAGAGGTCGCATTTCTCTTTTGCCCCGATCAGATCATCCGGGCCGTAGACGAAAATATTGCGGTCCGACCCATGGTTGACCTTGATGACATAGGGAAACGGCAGCGGTGGACAATCATCGAGATTTTTTCCGCGCCAGAGTGTGGGCGTGACCCATTCAGGCCCAAGAACGTCAGCAACATAGTCCTTGACGGCTATCTTGTCGCTGAGCGTGATCAGCCGAGGATCTGATTGCGGGCCCGTCCAGGCAATTTTGCGGGCGCAGAGGTGTTCGTTCAGTGTTTTGGGATGATCCAGATCTGCCCAAAGCTTGTGATATCGATAATATTGAAGCTGCGTGGCCTGTTTGAGTGGCAGGCTTTGTATCGCTGCATGGTAAAGCTTTTTGAAAAGACGGCGGCCTGGAGAATGCTTGGGCTGGTCCGATGCCATGGGTTCACTCGCCTGATTGAAAACGAATATGGGATGTCACGCTATGATCTCGATGCCCGCCAGAGCAACGTGCTTGAGATCGTCGCGGTGACCAATGCCGTGAAAAATGCAGATAGTCCGGCACCGATGAAGCCAAAGGTGCTGATGAGAAGAAAGCTCATGCCGATGGACAGCAGCACGCTCGACAGGTTGACGAAGGCGTAATGACCGTCCTTGCGCAGGCTGTTGAGCCCCAACCCCATGAGATCGGTGCAGGAGCGCACGACGGCAGTCAGAAGCAGCAGGGCGAAAATGCCCTGATGCTGGCCCAGCTCGGGCATGTTCATCAGATGAACCAGAATGTTTCCACTGATGAAGATCGCCACGCCCAGCCCAAAGGCGACCGCTGCCGTTTTGGTAAACTGCCAGATCATGACCTCGCGCCATTCCTTCATGGAGCCGGTATTGTAGGCTTTGAACAAGGCTGGAATGGCGACCTGTAAAACCGCCGTCGAAATCAGCGTTTGCAATGCATTGGCGAGCGACCAGTAAAATGTGTAGACGCCCGTCAGCGACAATGTCAGCAAAAGCGAGACGATATAACGATCGGCATAAACCAGTCCGACATTGCTCATGTCACTGATATAAATCAGCCAGGCCCTGCGCATCCGCTTTCTGGCCCATCGCAGCCGCATCGGCGCCTGAAGAATCCTGCGGAAGGGCCACTGACGCAGGAAGCAGACGAGCCCGAAGAACATGAGAATGTAACCCAAACTCCAGGCGATCATGATCGTTTCGATGTTGCGGAATTCTTCGAACATCAATCCCAGGCCAACAACGGGCAAAATCCACGACGATGTCCTCAGGAAGAACAGCACATTGGCCTGGCTGGACATTTCCTGCGCAATCAGCGGCACGTGAATGTCACAGGAGATCGTTTCCAGCCACATCACCAGAAGAATGAGGAAATACAGTGGGATGACCGCGTGGCCCATGACGTATGCAACCAGCAATGCTGTCGCCGTCATGGCCGCCAGTGACGAGACCGTTACCAGAAGACGGGTCTTCATGTAGACCCCGGCGATGCCTGAAGTCTTTCCGCTTACATCGCGTGCTATGAAGTAGTTCAGCCCCCAGCCCAGGACCGCCGGTGCGGCATTGACGACACCAAGCGCCAGACCATAAACGCCCGCAGCTTCGAGACCGATGAATTTGACGATGTAGAAGGACAGTGCAAAGCGCAGCACCAGCGTCGAGCCACGCAGGCCCATATTGAAGATGACGTTCAATCCCGTGACCGAACGTCCTTGCAAAAAGGGGATACGCATGGCTGTCCTGTTATTGTTTTCAGCCAAAATCGTTCCTCAATATTGCAGGCCGGAGCGTGTCATTCGCAGCACTTTGACATTCTCCAGACCCTGTTCTTCCAAAGTCACCAGCGCAATGACGACACTGCCGGTATCATCTTCGTGCTGCATCAGGAACGTATCGTCCAGACTGTGGCGAATGCTTGCTTCAATCCGGGATTTTGCCGCCACTCCACCGTCGATCACAACGAGGTCGAAAGCCTGACCGTCCTCGTCTTTCGGTTCAGAACCGGTCGCGCTTTCATAGAGTCCGTCAGCCGGTGCAAACCGCAAGAGAGGAAGAGATTCGACATCGCAAAATGCATCATTGCCGCTGTCGCCTTCATCATGCTGCGGCAACAGCAGGGCCGTCATGAGCGGATCGTGGCGAGCACCATCGACGAGCAGAACCCGGCGTCCCAGTTTCGAGACCTCTGCCGCAAGGTTGAATGCCCCATACGGCGCACGGTTTTTGGGGCCAGTGGAAACCACGAGAATGGAATGGTTGCCTGCGGGTTTCAGGCCTGACGACACCGACCGGGCAAGATGATGGAACCCCTCCGTTGCCGTTGCGCTCAAGGACTGCGCCTGCGAAGCTCTTACCACGGTGCGGGTTCTCGTATCGGGGGGCGTGGCTATAACGTCCGGTGCAGTCGATACCGGCAAAAGCGCAGCGGGCGCCTTGTTGTCGTCTGCTGGCGCAAGCGTGTTTCGCCGCGACGGTACCATCTGCAAATCGCTGGGCTGATCGCGGAACTGGTCACGCAGGATAAGCAGGCCAGCAGCGAGAATGAGCCCGAAGATAGTCCCACCGGCCAGCATCAATGCCCGCGGTGGACCCGCCTTGCGCAAAGGTGGTTCTGCCGTGGAGATGATTTGCGGATTTTCGCTCGAAGCGCCCTGCTGCTCTGAAAGCTGTTTGGTTCGCAACAGAAACGCTTCATAAACGGCACGGTCGCTGTCCAGTTTGCGCTGCAACTCGCGCAGACGAACCATGGTCTGCTCATCGCTGTTGAGACTGGTCTTCAGCGCATTCACATTAGACGTGGAAAGTGCCAGCTGATTTTTCAAACGCGCGAGATTGGCCGATGTCGCCGTTGCAAAATTTCGCAATTGCTCATCGAGAATATTGGCGAGCGACTGCGTGCGCGCCCTTGCTGCCTGCAAAGACGGATGTTGCGCGCCAAGCGATGTTGCCTGAACCGATTCTTCCTCGCGGCTTTCCTGATATCTGGCCCGCAGCGAAATGATCGCGGGTGTCAGCGACGTATCCGGTATCGAACGCAGATATTGGCGATCGTTTCTTGCACGATTGAGTTCCGCGACCAGCGCCTCGTTTTCAGAGACAGAGGCCTGCAGCCTGGATATCTCGGTGTTTGCATCGGCAATGCGTTGCTCGACGTCGGGTCGGCCCTGAATATCGGCAAGGTTATGCTCAGCCCTGTACGCCTGGACAGCGCGGTCACCGTCCTCCACGGTCTTGCGCAGCTGGTCGAGCTGCGAGGCCAATCCGCCGCCGGTGCGCCGAAGAACATCGCTGTTCATCTCGATACGAACCTGCGTATAGGTCGTTGCGATGAGGTTGGCCAGTTGCGCTGCGCGCTGGGGGCTGTCGGATTTGACCGAAATGTTGACGACGAAACTTTTGCCGACGGCGGCTACTGACGTTACCTTGCGCAGGGCATCGAGCGCCAGATTGCTGCGCCGCTCCTTGTCTGGATAAACGGGTTCGGCAGCCCCAAAATCCGGGTCGTCATAAAGCTTCTCACTCTCGACAATGCGTGACAGGACCTGCGCCGAGGTGATGATATATTGCTGGTTCAGAACGTGCGAGTCCACGGCCCTCGGCTGGCCGGGCAAGTCGCTTTCCAGCACACGCGAGCCTTCGGGGTCGAGTAATATCTGGGAAGTAGCGACGTAATAATTGGGAATGAGCAGCGATACACCGAAAGCCAGCGCACCACACAGAATGCCGATCAGTATAATGAACAGGACGTTGCGCCACAAAAGTGCAACCAGCCGCAGAAGATTGTTGGGGCCTGTCGCCTGCTCGCGATAATGCGGTTCGTAAGACGTGGTTTCGTTGATGGCCATACGGTTCACGATCCCATATTCTTGCTGCGCGACCTGTTGCGATTACCTGACATCGTCATGCTCTTGAACGTTGCTCACCATGTTGCAATCCAGACAAAATCCTGAGCATTCGTGCCGGATCATCTGGCGCGCTGGCAGATTCACAGCCCACGGCGGGCATTGACCATCCGTCAGTCTAGGGACGACCCGTTAATATACTGTTCTTCGAAAAAAAGCTTTTTACAGGCATCTGCCACGCGCACAGAGCATGGTCAGTCGTTTTACTGACGTGATATCTGAGACGAAAAGAGACAGTATCAGCAAAGCCGTCGCTGCGCCTCCTGGCTCGCGGCTAGAAACTTGGCGGCGTGCAGGCGCTGATCACCTCGCACGGCACCGGCCCGACACAACGAAACGTGTGAGGCCGTCTGCTCTCAAAATAATAGGCATCCCCGGGTCCCAGAATACGTCGCTCGTCGTCGACAGTGACTTCAAGACGCCCTGAAAGAACGATACCGCCCTCCTCTCCCTCATGGACCAGCGGAACGCGGCCGGTTCCAGCACCCGGCTGGTAGCATTCTTTCAGGATTTGCAGGCTTCTTCCAAACAGATTGTCACCGATCTGACGGTAGGAAATCGGCCCCTTGCCAATCTCCACAAGATCTTCGGCGGCGTAGAACGCCTTGCGTGGCCTATCCGGCTCGAAGGCAAAAAACTCTGCCAGACCGATGGGAATGCCATCCAGAATGCGTTTCAACGCACCGACAGAAGGGTTGGTCGAGTTGGACTCGATCAGCGAAATCGTCGAAT
This sequence comes from Rhizobium sp. Leaf262, assembly GCF_001422245.1. Lineage (GTDB taxonomy): Bacteria > Pseudomonadota > Alphaproteobacteria > Rhizobiales > Rhizobiaceae > Agrobacterium. The sequence continues at coordinate 88,269 of NZ_LMMM01000001.1, read as the reverse complement.
TCGTGACCCCCGCCCGCTTGGCCAACTCCCGTTGGGAAAGATTATGAAGCGAACGCAAATGCCGCAGCCTGTTGCCGATATCGACGACCACCTGTGAACCCTCGATTTGCAGATGTTGAATATAACGCAAAGAGTGGCATCAGTGCTGATAAGAATCAATGGGTTGAGCCCACCGAGAAAAGGGCTTGTTTCGAAGCACAAGAATCTGGAAAGTGACTCATCAAAACACGGGGGATTCCAATGGACCACACCAGCAAATCGAACATGCCGAACCTCGCCAATTTCTGGATGCCGTTTACAGCCAACCGGCAGTTCAAGGCCGCGCCGCGTCTTCTGGCCAGCGCCGAGGGCATGTATTACACAGATATAGACGGCAATCGGATTCTCGACGGCACTGCCGGGCTATGGTGCGTCAACGCTGGCCATGGCCGCAGACGCATCGCTGAAGCCGTTGAAAGACAGCTCTCCACGCTGGACTTCGCGCCAACGTTCCAGATGGGCCATCCGATTGCATTCGAATTTGCAGAGAAGCTCGCAGCTGTGTCTCCCGGCGGACCTGACGCGGGACTCGACCGTGTCTTCTTCACCGGCTCTGGTTCGGAGTCTGTCGATACGGCACTCAAAATCGCCATCGCCTATCAGCGCGCGATCGGCCAGGGAACGCGCAGCCGCATCATCGGCCGCGAAAAGGGCTATCACGGTGTCGGTTTCGGCGGCATTTCCGTTGGCGGCCTCGTCAACAACCGCAGGGTCTTCCCACAAATCCCAGCCGACCACATGCGACACACGCTCGATCTCGATCGCAACGCCTTCTCAAAGGGTATTCCAGCCCATGGCGTGGAACTGGCAGACGATCTGGAACGGCTCGTCGCCCTGCATGGTGCCGAAACGATCGCTGCCGTTATCGTGGAACCCATGTCTGGTTCCGCGGGCGTCATCCTGCCGCCAGAAGGCTATCTCCAACGCTTGCGCGCCATCGCAGACAAACACGGCATTCTGCTGATTTTCGACGAGGTCATAACCGGTTTCGGACGCCTCGGCACGCCTTTCGCGACAGATTACTTTGGCGTGGTCCCGGATCTCGTCACGACGGCGAAGGGCATCACCAACGGCGCTGTTCCGATGGGTGCGGTGTTTGCAAAGCGCGCAGTCTATGATGCGCTCATGCAGGGGCCTGAAAACCAGATCGAGCTCTTCCATGGCTACACCTATTCCGGCCATCCAGTGGCCTGTGCCGCCGGTATCGCTACGCTTGAAATCTATCAGGATGAGGACCTTCTCACCCGTGCAGCCACACTTGCAACGGCATGGCAGGACGCTCTTCACTCCGTAAAGGACCTGCCCTACGTTCTCGACGTCCGAAACCTCGGGCTCGTTGGAGCGATCGAGCTTGCTCCTCGCGATGGCGCGCCGGGCACACGCGCTTACGACGTGTTTGTAGAATGCTTGAAAAAAGGCCTGCTGATCCGCGTCACTGGCGACATCATCGCCCTGTCTCCACCGCTGATCATCGAGGAAAGCCAGATCGCAGACATCGTCTCCATCATCGGTGACGTGTTGAAACGCACTGCATAAGCCCGCTCTTTATCAAAAAAAGGATGGCATAGCTCGAAACCCAGGCTCTGCCATCTTATTTCAACCTTGCAAAAGTCGCGGATGCCGAGGCATCCGCGATCTGTTTCAATCCTTACCTATGGGTTACACCAAGCCAGGAACGACGAAGACCAGCCAGGCCACGATAGGTCCAATGATGGCGATCAGCGCGCTATAGATCAGCAATTGACGCAAGACCTCCTGACGGCGGTCATCAGGCGCGTTCGCAACGACAAGGGCGCCATTGGTAGAGAAGGGGCTGGTATCGACAATCGTTGTCGAAATCGCTATTGCCGCGACGACGCCGACGGCGCTGACCTGACCCTGTAGAAGAAATGGCACGGCAAGCGGAATGATGGCACCGAGCAGCGCCGTCGAAGACGCGAATGCGGAGACGATGGCGCCAGTAAAGCAGAGCAGCAGAGCCACCAGAAGCGGCATGCCCAGGCTGGAGATGCCGTGTGCCACGTAATCCACCGTCCCTGCCTTTTCCATCACACCAACATAGGTGATGATACCGGCGATCAAAAGCACGGTTGACCAACTGACTTTGTCGATAGCTGCCTTTTGTGTTTTCGGTGACAGCAGTGCGAGAACGACGGCAACGGTCATTGCGACAAGGCCGACGTTGAATTTGAAGATAAGAGCACCCACGCCCAGTGCCGTCAAGCCGATGAGCGTCGTGATGCGTTCGCTGTTCAGGCGCAGGTTTGCCGCAGTGTCGCCGGCTGTCCCGTAAGCGTGTTCACGGATGGCTTTCGCAGGAGTTCCGCCATGTCCGCGGATGGCTTCCGCCACGCCTTCGGGATGGAGTTCAGGCAGGGGTTCACGCGAAGCGGAAATCTGCCGCGCGATCTTTGCGCCGCCGAAAATGAAAAAGACGAGTACGGCGATGGCAAGATTGAAGAAGAAGCTGGAGAGGAACAGCGAGGTCGGAGCAAATGGCAACCCGGCCTTCGCCACGATCTGGTTGGTGATCCCCCCGTAGATGCTGATCGGCGAAAAGCCGCCCGCCTGCGCGCCATGAATGACCATCAGGCCCATCATAACCGGATGAATGCGATATTGCACCGCAAAGCTGAGGGCAACCGGTGCCAGAATCGCAACCGCAGCCGGTCCCAAGGCGCCGAAACCTGTGATGATCGCTGCGACGAGAAACATCACCCATGGAATGAGACCTATCCGCCCGCGTACCACCCGCACGGCACCTTCCACCAGCCAGTCGATGGTGCCGTTGATTTGTGCAATGCCAAAAAGATAGGTCACCGCGACAAGTGTCAGAAACAGATCGCTCGGAAAACCGGCGAAGATGTCGTTGGTTTTCATTCCAATGACGAGCGTGCCGAGCACGAAGGCGCCGGCAAAAGCCAAGGCACCCATGTTGATTGGCTGGATCGTCGCGATGACGAACATCGCAATGAGCAGCCCGATAGACAGTATTTCAATACCCATGATTCCCCTCCCTTCGACGCCTCCCGCGCCGTGGTGCTGTTTTCAAATCGAGAAAGCCAAGCCGCGTGTTCCTCACCAACACGCGCCCCTCTCAGCTCACGTTGTAGAGATCAGCAAAACGCTGACGAAGAACGTTCTTTTGGACCTTGCCCATGGTGTTGCGTGGCAAATCTTCGGCGAAGATCACCCGCTTGGGCTGTTTGTAGCGCGCAAGCCTTTCGGTCAGTGCGGCAATAACCTGCGGTTCGTCTAGGGAAGCACCGGGCTTGCGCACGACGATGGCCGTTACACCCTCACCGAAATCAGGGTGCGGCACACCGATGACGGCGCTTTCCACGACACCGTCGATCTGATCGATCTCGCTTTCGACCTCTTTCGGATAGATGTTGTAGCCACCCGAAATCACCAGATCCTTGCCGCGGCCGACGATATGGACGTATCCGTCCTTGTCGATCTTGCCGAGATCGCCACTAATGAAGAAACCATCTGCGGTAAATTCGGCCGCCGTCTTTTCCGGCATCCGCCAGTAACCCTTGAAGACGTTCGGACCCTTGATTTCGATCATGCCGGTTTCCTCATCCGGCAACAGGTCTCCCGTTGATGGATCGGTGACGCGAACGGTCACGCCGGGCAGTGGAAAGCCGACGGTTCCGGCAATTCTCTTGCCATCATAGGGATTGGACGTGTTCATATTGGTTTCGGTCATGCCGTAGCGCTCGAGAATGGCGTGACCGGTGCGGCGCTCGAAATCCACATGGGTCTCACTGAGCAGCGGCGCAGAACCGGAAATGAACAGGCGCATCGTGGAAACGGCCTGCTTGTCCAGGCGTGAGCTCTGGAGAAGGCGCACATAGAATGTCGGTACGCCCATCAGAAGTGTTGCCTGAGGCATGAGCGACAGCACTTCTTCCGGATCGAACTTCGGTAACAAAATCAACGAAGAGCCTGCAAGCAGCGTGACGTTTGTTGCGACGAACAATCCATGCGTATGGAAGATCGGCAGGGCGTGGATCAACCTGTCATCAGCCGTCACCCGCCAGATCTCACGCAGGGTCCGAGCGTTCGACAACAGATTGTCGTGCGTCAACATCGCACCCTTGGAGCGTCCGGTCGTGCCGGATGTATAAAGGATGGCGGCCAGATCGTCCGACGCGCGCGCCGCATCGACAAAGTCGGCCTGCTCGTTACCGGCCAGCGTCATGAGCGAACCGTTACCATCGGCATCCAGCGTCTCGACGATGGCGCCATGCGGGGCAGCCACAGTCTTCACATTGTCCCTAACCGAGGTCGACACAACCACCAGCCTTGGCTGCGCATCGCCGATGAAATAATCGAGCTCAGCCAGCGTGTAGGCCGTGTTGAGCGGCAGATAGACGGCACCGCTGCGCACGCAGGCGAGGTAGAGCACGAGTGCTTCCGCGCTCTTTTCCACCTGAACGGCAACGCGGTCACCGGGTTGAATGCCAAGCTTGACGAGCGCGTTCGCGATACGCCCTGAAAGATCGATCGCCTCGCCATAGGTCCAAGACCGTCCCCCGTTGGTGACGATGAATGGTGCATCGCTGCGAGCGGCTGCCCTTATTGCGTCGAAAAGATGGTTGCCCATGAATGCCCTCCCTCACATTTGTTGTTTTACGATTTGCGCGGTTTGCTCTGAAATGCGGCACTATTGGCCACCGCTTTGATTTCGCCCCGTTGCTTCAAAAGGCTTTTGACCGACGGCGACGCAGCCACCTCACCGCGCTGCGCCAACGCTTCGTGGTTGGCGACGATATCATCGAGTTTGTAGAGATAATTCACCATCAGTCCATGAGCTTGCTTCATAGCCTTACCCGAGCGATCGCCAAGGAAATTCAGCCTTTCCAGCCGTGCGCCGTTGCCAAGGTGAAACCGCGCCACCGGATCGACCGGGCGACCATCGGATGTCTTGGCTGCCAGGAAATAATGCGACGCCATCGGCAACAGCACGCGCTCGACCTTGCCGGCGGTCTCCTCGTCGCTGCTCCACGATGGATCATCCATCAATGCCAGGGTTGAACGATCCGTTTCCGACAGCAGCGTGTCATCCTCTGCCTTGCGGATGCCAGCCAGCCAGCGTGCAAAACCCGGCACCGGCGACAGTGTGACGAAGTTGGTGAGGCCCGGAAGTTCCCGCTTCAGGTCATCAACCACCTGCTTGATCAGAAAGTTACCGAACGAAATGCCACGCAGGCCATCCTGGCAATTGGATATGGAATAGAAGACGGCGGTTGTCGCTTCACCTGCCGCGATCTGCGTGCGGCTTTCATCCAACACGTCATGAATGCTGGTCGGGACCGCACGCGTCAGGGCCACCTCGACGAAAACGAGCGGCTCATCGGCCAGTCGCGGATGGAAAAAAGCAAAGCAACGGCGGTCCGATGGCGCAAGTCTGCGGCGCAATTCATCCCAGCCCGCGATTTTGTGTACGGCTTCATACGCGATGATCTTTTCCAGGATATTGGCCTGCGTCGCCCAGTCGATAGGCCGCAACGTCAGGAAGCCTCGGTTGAACCAGGAACTGAAAAGATGCGTGAAATCCGCGTCGAGCGCCTGAAAACCCTCGTCCTTGTCTTTGAGCAACAGGAGTTGCTCCCGCATTCTGACAAGCTTGGCAGTTCCGCTCGGCGCCTGATTCAACCGGCGAAGCAATTCCTGCCGTCTGGGTTCGGCCGCTTGATGAAGGCCGAGGATCGCTGCTGAACTCCTGTCCGTGCTGTAAGTTGCGATAGCCTCTTCGAGCTTTGCGGTATCTGGGCCGAATTTATCGGAAAGCAGACGGAAAAACCGCTGCGCCCCCTCGGCATCGAGAACGCTCCAGCGATCGAGAATTTCTGCCGCAAGCGCCATGCCCGACGCTTCGCCGCGGCTCGACAGCAGCATTTCGCACAGTGTCTCGGTGTCGGCATTGGCAGCCACATCCGTCACACGGGGGCCAGAAAACAGAAGTTTCCGCCCGCGGTCGGTAATGTTCTGGATCATGTCCATAAAGAATGACGTTTCAGACATCACCGCTCTCCCTCGGTTTCCAGTCGAGAAAGCTGTATTAGCAGCTTTCCATTCCCAACGCTTATCGTTAGCATCCAAACTCTCAGCGCTGGCACACGTTGTCAAGTATCTTGTATACAAGAATATGGTTATTGCATTCGAAGGTGAGAAAGATGTCCGAAAAAGTAGGCCGATGGCTGCGGGACGAAATTGAAAATTCAATTCTTTCGAATGAGTTCGCTCCGGGCGAGCGACTTGACGAGACAGTGCTCGCAACACGCTTCGGCGTATCGCGCACGCCGGTGCGAGAGGCATTGATGCAGCTTGACGCCATTGGTCTCATCGAAATCAGACCACGAAGGGGCGCGGTCGTGATTGATCCCGGTCCGCATCGGGTCTATGAAATGTTCGAAGTCATGGCCGAGCTGGAAGGCCTTGCGGGCTCGCTCGCTGCGAGACGTCTGGACACATCATCTCGTGAGGCAATTACCCTGACCCATGCTCGCTGCGAACGATCGGCGGCGGCTGGAGACAGTGACGCCTATTATTATGATAATGAAGAATTCCACATCGCCATCTACGACGCGAGCCAGAGCGATTTTCTCAAGGCCCAATGCGCCCAACTGCACCGGCGACTTCGACCCTATCGTCGCTTGCAGCTGCGGGTGCGCAACCGCCTTTCGACATCATTTCAGGAACATTGCGCCATCGTCGACGCCATCTTCACCGGCGATGGCGAAGAAGCGCGCCGCCTGCTGCGCGGTCATGTCGGCATTCAGGGCGAGCGTTTCAGCGACCTCGTCGCCAGCATGGCGCGATGACGCTGCCGGTGATTGCTGCCAGTGCTACAGTGAGAACAGATCGGAAGAGGCCTTTAGTTTCGGCACGACGAGATCGTAATCGCTTTCCACGATGCCTCGAAGCGCAATCGCAGCCATGGCGCTTTCATAGATCTTGATCTTCTGGTCGCTGACCGGGACGCAGCGTGGATGGATGATACCCTCCCATCCGTCGAAGGGTATGAACCAGTCCCCTGGCTCCATGGCTGCATGCTCCACGTAACATTGCAGCACAAACAGCATTCGCTCGTGCAAGGCGACCATTTTCGACTCGTTTTCCGGCCCGATCTCGGCATAACCCTCCGCACCCTCGGTGATAGGCAGGCCAAGCGCCCTTGCCATGTCGATCTCGAAATGAGTGAAATCGCCATAGGGTCGTTTGCAATCGATAGAACTCGATCGCCAGCTCGTTGTTTGCAACAGTCGAACATGATTCGCCGTCACCTCGAAGCTGCTCAACCCTTTGACTGGTTGGCTCAATGTATAGCGACCCGGTGAAAAGCTGGCATGAAGGAAGAACGCGCAGATGACCCTCTCCATTCGCTGGAGGGCATCCGAAGCCGGGTTCTCGAACGCGTTCCAATAGGCATCTTCGTCCATGCCCTGTGGGATAATGGCAGGCGCTCCCGCTTCACAATCAATCCAGAGCGCGCGGGCGCGACGAAACCATTCGATATCATCGGCTGTGATCGTGACCGGGCGGGCGTAACGCCATGAGGGTGCAGCAAACGCCGGAGATGCTACGACTGCCGCAAGCAGACTGGCGATCAACGAACGCCGTGTCAGCTCTACTTTTCCAGTGAACACATAGCCACGCATGGAGACGTCCCGATTTTATCCTGCAGAACCTGTACCGTGCTGAACGCGTGGACGCTCAAGCGGAACAGGCACATCGGCAGCATTATCGCCGGGCCAGGTGGCAATTGCATGAACCTGCGCCGGGATTTGGTCGTTAAGGAAACTTTCCCGACCGGGCAGGCCCATAGGATAAAGTGCTTCGCGACCGGCTTCATAGGCGACACTTTTGTCCGTACAGAGACGAATGCGCATGTCCTCGGGCGCAACCTCCGGACGGTTTTGAATGGCTTCTACGGTGCCAGCCGGTTGAAGCTGGCCTTGGAAGGCCTGTGTCAGATATTGCGCGGATCGCTCGTCGCGTTCTCGCTCCGTGGTGGCGCCCATCATTACCACCATCAAGCGCTTTCCGTTGCGTTCGGCCAGTCCCACATAATTGCGCCCCGACGCGCACAAAAATCCGGTCTTCATACCAACCGTCCCGTTGAAACGGGTCAACAGCGCGTTGTTGGACTTAATTTCCTTGCCATCGATGGTAACGGCTGACGCCTGAAAGAAACGGCGATATTCCGGATAAAGCCGGTCAATTTCCATGCCAAGAAGTGCAAGATCGCGGGCAGTCGTATAGTTCGTCCGGTTGAACAACCCGTTCGGGCTAGCGAAATGGGTTGCCGTCATGCCCAGCCTTTGCGCTTCGGAATTCATGCGCTGAACGAATTCAGCCTCAGTGGGGGCCACCGCTTCCGCCAGTGCCACGGCAACATCATTGGCCGACGCGGCTATCGTCGCAAACAAGGCATCTTCCAGCGTCATCGTCCGACCAAGGGTCAGACCCGATTCCAGAAAAGCCTGTTTCGTGGCGTTGCGCGTCATCACCACCGGTGTGGTGAGGGTCACCTGCCCGGAGCGCAATGCTTCGAAAACCACCAGCGCCGTCATCAGCTTGGTCGTAGAGGCCGGATACCACGGCACACCGGCTTCTTCCTGATAGAGCACCTGGTGGTTCGCCGTATCGACGACCAGCACCGGAGTGGCTTCGGCGGCACCGCTCGTCAGAAGGACTGTCGAACAGACCAAACCCATCCCGATGCCTCGGGTCAAACTCATTTTTAACATGTCTCATACTCCACGCAACCAGGACCGTCATGGCACGAGATGCCATTCAGGTACAGGCACGAACGACGGAGATCGGGGTCTTAGTAGCCGGACCCGAATCTCCAGAAATGACTTCGCGGCCTTTTATTCGAACGTTTTGTCGCCTGACATCACGCAATTGCAATGCAGATAAGACAATTTGTAGGCCTCAGGCTTTTTATATCCGGACCAGTATCCGTTAGGCTTCCTTGAAGGTCTTGGCCGCAAGGCGTGGCAGCATCCAGCGGAAGACGATGGAGCGAATGCTCTGGAACAGGATAAGCGCGATCCACAAGCCATGATTGCCGAAGGCAGGCTGGAGCACCGACCATGCGGCAAAATATATGGCTAAAGAGATCAGCATGAGGTTTCGCATCTGCCGCGACCACGTTGCGCCGATGTAGATGCCATCCATCTGGAAAGCGACCACGCCGATGAGCGGCAGGATTGCGGCATAGGGAAGGAAGGTGGTTGCCAGAGCCGTTATGTCATCCGTAGGCGACGTCATGGAAATGACCCATGAGCCACTGACGAGAAAGGCGGCTGAAACAAGAGCCGCGAAAATGAACCCCCACAAGGTGGTCAGCGTAATCATTCGGTCGAAAGCAGGTCGATAACGGGCACCGACAGCGCGCCCGGCAAGCTGCTCTGCAGCCGTCGCAATTCCATCCAGAAAGGCGACACCGAAAAAATAGAAACGCAGAAGAATGGTGTTGGCAGCCAGAATATCGATACCCAGCATGCCGCTTTGGCGGGTAAAGAAGGACAAGCCGATCAGCAGCGACAGTGAGCGGATCATCATGTCGGAATTCACTGAAAACAGCAGGCGCAGGCTTTTGACGTCGGGGATTTCCCACAGGCTCTTCTCGGTCCGTCTCAGAATGAGAAACAGCCCCAGAAATGCCGTCACGGCTTCGGCGACCAGACCGGCGATGGCGACCCCGGCAATGCCCCAACCAAGTCCAAGCACCCACCAGAAACTCAGCAGGATGTTCAAGCCGTTCAGCACCGTTTGCAGTATCAGGGCTGCGACCGCCTCCCCGCGCCCGATAACCCATCCGAAAATGACGAAATTGATCAGCACGAATGGTGCCGACCACACTCGCCAACCGAAATAGATGGACGCAGCATCTGCGACCGGACCATTGGCTCCGAGAATGAAAAGCCCTGCCTTGCCGATGGGAACATGCAGCAACAGAAGCAGCAACCCGGAAACCAGCGCTATAACGAGACCGCCCAGCAACATGCGCTGCTCGGCGCGACGATCACCTGCGCCTACAGCCTGGGCCGTAAAACCGGTCGTCGCACCGCGCAGGAAGTTGAAGGAAACGAAGATCACGTCGAAGATGACGGCGGCCAGCGCAACCCCGCCGATCAAGGCTTCGTCCCTCAACTGCCCGATCACGCCAGTCGCAACGAGGCTGACCAAAGGCGTTGAGAGATAGGCGATCATCATGGGAACGGCGATGCGCAAGACACCGGCATGTGTCACGTCGAACGCCCTTGCCGCTTCTTCCGGTGCCTCGACACGCATTTGTGACATCAGGCTTTCCGATGCGGCTCGCCGAGTGTGTGCATCAGCCGATTGGCCCAACCGAAAATCGCAACCGCATGGATCAGATCCAGTATCTCCAGGTCGTCAAGTCCGATTTCGCGAAGATGATAGAACTGGTAGACACCGACATGGTCTGGATGTTCGGTCAGATCGACGCCGAAATTGAAAAGTGCCTGCTCGAAATCCGGCAGGTCTGCATCCAACCCTTTTTCATAGATTTCTTCGATGACATCGGGCTTCTTCTCAAGCTGGATATAGCGATTGGCGTGGACCGACGCGCAGTAGATGCACTTGTTGACGAAGGACGCGGCCAAAGCACCGATTTCACGTCCACCACGTGAAAGTCCACCTTCGCTATACATAATGTCGTTGAAAAGGGGCGTGCGCTCGGCGAGCATCTCCGCTTCCTGCGCAAGAACGAGAACGTAATCCGATACTTTCGTGTTTGAAGGCGTGACCTTCATCGCATCCAGTTGTTCTGCGGTCGCTTCCGCCAGGTCAACCGGCTTGACGTAAGGTTTCCAGATCAGCGGATCGAGCGTGAATTCGTGAATAGCATCGGACATTTCAGTTATCCCTCAGCATTTTGAGACCGGCGACGACAAGAACCTGATAGTTGACGAAAGCAATCAGGCCGGCGAGCGTCACGATATCCCGGTCATCCAGACCTGCGGCATAGAGTTTTTCGATGTTTTCACGCGTCGCCTCCTTCGGAGACAAGGTGACGAGGTCGATATGGCGCAAGATGGCGGCAAGCCGGCTGGTTTCATCCGCAGGCTTGTATCCCGGCATGGCGATATCCAGCAGCGCTTCTGTCGACCCTTCCTTTTCGAGCAGGGCCTTATATTGTCCAGCCAGTTCTTGCGCATTCCACAGATTGGCCATTCGAAGCGCAAAGGCCGCGCGCTCCGCGTAGGAGAAGTTACGCGGGTCTTGTGGATGGAAAGCCGCGTTGAAGCTTGATTGCGTGAATTGCTGAAGCTTGGCGCGCCGCTCGCGCAGTTTTGCCAGATCCGAATTGGCCGCCAGGCCCAATGCGGTGTTGATGACGTCACCATCGGCTGTGGTTATCATGTCCATATCCTTTCAGTCTTGCGTCCTGCCTTGTCCAGCGCATCAGGCACATGTCGAATTTAAATGATTAAGACCAGAAGTGGCCTTTCAGGGCGGCATCGTCAGGCGGACTTCTGCTCGGGAGCGACCGCGTCGGCATCCACCCATTCCGTCCCGTCCAGTTCAGGTTTCTCATAAGCCAAGAGCTCATCCCAATGATAATCGATATCGCGGATGAAAAGACGACCGGCAATGCCGCGCGCAAGCCACAGCGCGCCTTCGCTGATGGCCGGAATGTCGCCACTTACCTTGCCAAGGCTCATGGTCGAGCCGTAGTTGAAGCAGTGAATATCCTTGAGCCACGGTGCCGCACCGGGCTTCTTCTCGGTGAAGGAGAAGTCATCCTCGAGCCACGGAAACCGTCCAAGCGAAGGGTTGGCTTCATCTGCGGGTGGAATGAAACGATCTTGCCAGCAGGCAATCTGGTCTTGATAAGGCGCAAGCTCGCTTCGGCTCAAGGGATCGATGTTGAAACCGGTGCCGAGGATGACAAAATCCGTCTTGAAGATGCGGCCATTTGTGGTGGTAACGACAATCTCGCCGCCTTCTTTTCTCATCGACGCAATTGCACAATCGAAATGGAAATAGGCGTTGGAGTGCTTGCTGACGCGCAATGTCGAATTGTGCGGTGCCGGCGTCTGCTGCTTGGTCGAATAATCCATCAGCCGCCAACGCCATTGCGGTGATATCTGCGGAAATCCCGCCGTCACGCCATAGGAACCGATGCCCATCAGCTTGTTGATCGTCGGCATCTTCTTGCGGCGGGCAAGCAGGCGGACTTCCCCCGCACCCGCTTCCAGCGCTTCCGAGGCATTATCAACCGCAGAAGCGCCGACACCGATTACGACGACGCGTTTGCCGCGCAGCGCACCGAAGTCAATCATGTCGGCGGAATGCCCCCAATCCTCGTGACGTGTGAGCGCATTGACGAAGGACGGTATCGCAGGCTCGCCCAGACCATCACGTCCCGTCGCCATCACCACTTTACGTGTAAGGATCGAAGCGCGCTCTCCGTCCTGAATTTCAAGCTCGAGCAGACCATCCGGTCGGGGCATGATGCGCGTGACATGCGTCTCGTTTTCCACCGGAATCGACAGCACATCCCGATACCAGTTCAGATAATCCATCCACATCGGTCGAAGTATGCGAAACAGCTCATCCCATGTCTCGACACCGTGTTGAGCGGTGAACCAAGCCCGGAAGGTCAGGGACGCCATGCCGAGCGCTGGACCCAGCAAAATCTTCGGCGACCGTAACGTTTCCATTCGGGCATAGGTGACCCATGGCCCCTCAGCACCCTTCGCTGCCCTGTCGAGAACGCGGACATTGCCGATACCTGCACGGGTCAACGCATGCCAGGCAACCAGACCGCACATCCCTCCACCAATGATCACCACGTTACTCACCGGCCTTCCGTCAGCAGACTGAACGGGTTTCGACCAATCCTTAGCCGGGTAATTCAAAAATTCGAGATCCTGCCGGACACGCTCATTGAGCTGCGCCAATCCTGGGTTCTCCTCGGTGGTCATCGATAAATCCTTTGTTCGCATATGTTTTGCAGATGGTTTTCAGCTTGCTGTCGCTCCACGCCATTCCTGCACTTGCCACTTAGTCCGCCAGAATCACGGCGTCCTCTTCGCGCCAACCGATCCAAACCTCGTCACCAGACACTTGCGACAGCGCGACAAGGTCGAGCTGTGCCGTGACCTCCTGCCCGTTGGCGAGCGCGATAACCAGCGACGTGTGATTTCCCTTGAAAATACGTTGCAGGACACGTCCCGAAAGACCCAGCCTGTCCATCGGCTTTTCACTTGAGCAGTGGAGCGCTTCCGGTCTGAGCGCCACCGTTACCCGTTCGCCGATTGCGGGTTGTCTGGTATCGACCTTGGCATGGATGACGTTGCCTTCCCAGCGCAGCGCGGCCATACCGCCCTCCACCGAGATGACCTCGCAGTCCAGAAAATTGCTCTGGCCGATGAAGCTGGCGACAAATCGGCTGCGCGGCTTGGAATAGAGCGTATGCGGATCGCCCATCTGCTCCACGCGGCCATTGTTCATGACCACGATCACGTCGGACATGGTCAGTGCCTCTTCCTGGTCGTGGGTGACGAAAATGAAGGTCTTGCCGGTGGTTTGCTGGATGGACTTCAGTTCGATCTGCATCTGCTGGCGCAACTTCGCATCGAGCGCGCTCAAAGGTTCGTCCAGGAGCAAGACATTTGGATCGGGCGCAAGGGCACGCATCAAAGCGACGCGCTGGCGTTGCCCACCGGACAGTTGATCCGGCGTCCGGTCGGCAAAATCCTTTAGATGAACGAGGCTCAGAAGCTCCTGGGTCCGCTTGTGAATGGCATCGGACGGCAAACCCTTCAGTTCGAGGCCGAAGGCAATATTGCGGGCGACGGTCAGATGCGGAAAGAGCGCGTAGTCCTGAAAGACGATGTTGACATTGCGTTTATTGGGAGGAAGTCGCGTGATGTCCTTTCCATCAAGAAAGATTTCTCCCGAGGATGGCGTCTCGAACCCACCCAACATGCGCAATGTGGTCGACTTTCCGCATCCGGAAGGGCCAAGCAAGGTGACGAACTGCCCGGGCGCAATGGCAAGGTCGAGATTATCGACGGCAAGCGATGTGCCGTAATATTTGTTGACGTTGCGAAAGTGAACGACTGGCTGCATGGGGTCAGGTCCTTGAACGGCGTGTAAAGTGTTCGGCGTAGAGGCCGACGCAGGCGGTAACGAGGAGAACGATCGTGGCCATGGCATTGATTTCCGGCGACATGCCGCTTTGCACCTTGGCAAAAATCAACATCGGAAGCGTCGTCTGATATCCCCCGAGGAAGAACGTCCGAACGAAGTCGTCGATACTGGTGAGAACACAGAAAATCATCCCGCCGATCAGCGCCGGCGCAAGAAACGGAATGGTGACACGGACGAATGCGATGAAATTATCGGCGCCGAGGTCACGCGCGGCATCGATCAGATTGTTCGGCATCGAGCGCAATCTCGTCAGCACCATGATGACCACGAAGGGAACGGCATGCACCGTATGACCCAGAATGACTGCGCCGGTGCCGGTGGGAATATCCAGCACACGAATGAAAATTCGCATCGAAATGGCATTGATCAGACCGGGCACCACTGCTGGCAGACAGGCCAGCGCAAAAATGATCGCCCTACCCCAGATTCCTTCCGCAGATATCAGGAGCGCAATCCAAAGCCCGATGGCGGTGGCGAATATCGTCGTCGATACCGCAATGAAAATCGAGTAGCCGGCAGCGTGTAGAAACTGCTTGTCCTGCAAGACCTTGCCGTACCAGTCCAATGTCCAGTTGCCGATCGGGAATGCGATGAAGTTGGCGTCCTTGAAACTCATGGCCATCATCAACGCCAGAGGCAGCAGGAGATAGATGACGAATAGCCAGTAGGAAGCGGACAGTGCCGTTTTGGGAGCATCGTTGAAATATTGGCGCATCTGTCTACCCTCACATCAATCTGACCGAGCGGCCACCGGCCACGCGCATGAATATGCCGACCGTCGATAGCGACACGGCAAGCATCACAACGGAGAAGGCTGCACCGGCTGGCCATTTGTCGCTCGACCCGTGAAACAGGCTCGCAATGATTTCCGGAAAGATGACCGTACCCGGGCCACCCAGAAGCAACGGGGCTGCAAAGACACCGACCGATGTCAGAAAGACGAGACTGCACCCGGACACGATGCCATCTCTGGCGAGCGGAAGGATGACCTTGCGAAACCGAGTGAATGGTCCTGCCCCGAGGTCTGCTGCAGCATCGACCAGTTGTGGTGGTATTTTTTCAATGGCAGAATAGAGCGGTAGAAGCATGAAAAGCGCAATCAGATAGATGACGCCGAAGCTCAACGAGAAATAGGTGTAGAGCATGGGAATGGGCCGATCGATGAAGCCCAGTTCGCGCAGCAACACATTCAGCGCGCCGCGATTGGCCAATAGCATAATGACCGAGAATGTTCTGATCAGCTCGCCTGCCCAGAATGGAATGAGAAGCAAAAGCAAAGCCCGCGTCCGGTTCCTCGGCTTGACGATCTTGGCGACGTAATAGGCAACAGGAAACACCACGATCAGCGTCGCTATGGTGACTGCAGCTGCAAATATGAGACTGCGAACAAACGGAACGAAATATAGCGGTTCGCGGAAAAACAGTCGGTAGTTCTCCAGCGTATAAGCCGCGTCCGCGTTTTCCGGCACCGGATAGGCTGTCATGATACTGATGCGCGCCATCTGGTAGATCGGCCCGATATGCAGCATGACGATCCACACCACCGGAACCACAAGTAGCAGCACGAGGCGTGCCCGTCTGCTGTTTGCCAATGCACCGATTGTCGTCTGATACAGACCCGACTGTGCAACCCTGCCGATCCAGCCTGCATATCGGGCGCTGCCTGCGTTGGCATGTCCATCCGATTGCGTCCTACTATGTTGCGCCATTCATTCGTTCCCGGCTCTGTGTTCCAGCTCTTGAGTTCGTTGACTTGCAGGCCCCGGTATGGAGCCTGCAAATTGCGAAAACACGTCCTGTCAGGCCGCCTTGATCTCCGCAGATGCTCGTTCGATCATATCGTTTTTCATGGCGCGATTGACGGAACTGAAGAACTGGATGCGTTCCATCTGATCCTGCGGTAGAGCGTTCGCAGCGCGTTCGCGGTCGTTGAGAATCTTGTCCACACCATCGATAGTCGATGCGAAGCCGGTCTGACGCGTCAAGGCCGCACCGATCTCCGGAGAGGCCATCATGGCATTGAGGAACGTGTAGGCAGCTTCGGCATTGGGAGCATTGTTGACGACGTTGAAGGAATAAAGGAATCCGTATGTTCCCTCCTTGGGCACCGAAAGCTCCACGGGATGACCGTCCATAATCAGCTTGGCTGCAGGACCTGACCATGCCTGGGCAACGTAAATGTCCTCGTTCAGGAACATCTGCTGCACTTCGGACCCAGCGTCATAATATTTGCGCACCTTGTCTTTCTGCTTGATGAGGAAGTCCCGCGCTTTGTTCGTGGCCTCCTGGGCGACATCGGGCTTGTTCTCATAGGTCACATAGTCGCCATCCGTCCCCTGATAGCGCATCGTGATCGATAGAAAGTCTGAGATGATGTAAGAGGTGAGACCTTTGAATTCGTCATCGAACATGATCGACCAGCTGTCGGTCGGCTTGGTGTAATCGGTGTTGCGGACCAGCCCTTCGAAACCGGCAAGAAGGGGCACACCGTAAATGGTGCCATCGACCGTCAACTGCGGCGCACCCTTGTAAGCGCTCGCCAGCTTGTCCCAGTTCTTGATGCGTGCCGTATCGAGCGGTGCCAGCAGATTTGACTTGATGAACTGCGACAGACGGTGACCCGTCACCGTCACGATGTCGGTGGAGGGCTTGGCACCTTCGGCAGAGAGAAGATTGTACTGCTTGCCCTGGTCATCCGTCAGGCGCACGCGGACCTGAATGCCCGTGTCCTTCTGAAACTGATCGATGAATTCCTGAGGAACGAATTTGTCATAGGTCGTGATGTTCACGACTTTTTCCTGCGCAAACGCTGGCCGGATGATCGATGGTGCGGCCAGAATGCCTGTTCCGGTCGCCAGAATTTTCAGTGCCGAGCGGCGTGTCTGGATGAAGTCTTTCATGTCTCTCTCCTGTCTAGTTCAAATGAACGGGTCCCCCGGCCTTGCGAATCGACACCCCACTCTCAGCGTATCGGAATCGCAACGCCGCTTACCGGTGTCGCACAGTGTCTCGCGTCGAATGGACCATCAAGGCAGCATCGACGTAAAGCAGCATCGTGCATTTCAGGCCGAGACAGGCCTGGCACCCTGCTTTTGTCACCAGAACGATATCTTGGAAATCAAAGGTGCGCATTACCACATCTGCCCGATTCAGACTTCTTGGCCGCACATTCCGCCCCTGCCTCGCTGTGCATCTGTAAGGGCGACCCCACTTTCCCGAAGAATAATTCTGATCCGACCATACACTTCAAATTCTACCCTCTATTCTTTCACGACCACAACAATACGAAGCCATGATCGCGAATGTCATGCTTTTTTATCGCGCAAACCTCAGTTTCCATGCAACTTCATCCTATTAAAACCAACTATAATAGTTAGAATTTACGCTCTATCCATTAACGGCAAAAAATATGACTAATGCATATTTTGTCATCACCGTTGCAAAAAGCAACTATTTAAAGCAATCATGCGGATAAGCGGCCATTGTCACGCCATTTGGCTGAAGCAGAGTTAATTGACATTCGCGCAACAAACTCTGGAATACGCGGGTTGGGCGTTCTTATAGATTGTCGCTTGGAGCATTCCATGTTCGATCACATAGACCGTAAGATCATCGAAATCCTCCAGCAAAACGCGGAAAAGTCCGTCGTTGATATCGCAAACGAAGTCGGATTGTCGCACACGCCGTGTTGGCGGCGGATCAAGCGGATGGAAGACATGGGGCTGATCCGAAGCCGCGTCGCGTTGATCGACAGGCGGATGGCCAATGTGCCCATGACCGTTTTCATTTCCGTAAAAGTTCCTCGCCACACAACGACGTGGCTGGATAGTTTCCGAAAGGAAATAAGAGACATACCGGAAATTTTGGAAGCCTACCGCCTGACCGGAGATGCCGACTATTTGTTGCGGACGGTCGTTCCAGACATTGACGTCTACGATCAGGTCTACAAAAATCTCATCAGCCGCGTGGAGTTTTCGGATCTCAGTTCCTCCATAGCCATGGAAGAAATGAAATTCACGACGGCACTCCCGACCAAATACATGTAACAGACAATCATCGGCCAACCGATGACCATTGAAGGAAAAGACATGCGCATCAGCATCCTCGGAGCCGGATCTATAGCTTTTGGAATGGCGGCCTATCTCGCTAAAGAGGGTCACGACCCGATGCTTTGGTCTCCGTCCGGCGAAGGAGCAAAAGCACTGGCAGCCGGCGAGGCATTGGAGGCGACCGGCTCGTTCGAACACAAGAGCCAGGTTAGGGTCGCCAAGAACTGCGCCGAAGCCATAGACACGGCTGATGTCGTGATCATCGCCATGCCGGGCTACGGGCATCGCGCAGCCTTTGATGCCGCTGCACCATCTCTAAAATCGCATCAGCATGTCATCATCAGTTCCCACTGCTCGTTTGGCGCTCTTTATCTGTCCAAGCGTCTCGCGGAGCGCGGCGTGCAATTGCCGATCTCCGTCTGGGGAACGACGTTGCTGACCGCGCGCCAGCAAAGCGAAACCTCCGTCAAGATCAACACCGTTCGTCAGAAGGTCGACATCGCGACATTGCCACAATCGGCAATCGATCAAGGTCTGGCACTCTGCACCAAGCTGTTCGGCGACCGCTTCGTCGCACGCGATGGTCTTCTGGCTATAGCGCTCAGCAATCTCAATCCGCAAAACCATCTGGGCATTGCGCTCCTGAACCTGACGAGAATGGAAAAAGGGGAGGCGTGGGGACAAGGCGAACACGTAACCCCAGCAGTGGGAAGCGTTATCGAATCCCTTGACGCAGAGCGTTTGGCCATTGCCGAAACGTTCGGGCTTTCAGTTCGCACCGTCTTCGAACACTTCTCGCTGTCGTTTCATGTCCCCATGGGAAGCGTCTCTGAAATGAACCAGCAGATGCACAGCGAAGGCAGGGGCGGCATGGGGCCGTCGACCATCGACAGCCGCTATATTTTCGAGGACGTGCCGTTTGGTCTTGTTCCAACCGCCCTTCTGGGGCGCATGACCGGCAAACCTGCAGTGTTGCATGAAGCGGGAACAACGCTGCTGGCGGCAGCAACGGGACGCGATCTTTCCGCAGAAAACGATCTTCTGCCGGAACTTGCGCTATCGGACATGACGCTCGATCAACTCAAGCGGCTCTGCGCTGATGGCTTCTGATCATAATCTGTCATGATACCAGAGAGGCCGATGCAGTTTGCCGCGGCCTCTCGACAGATTTCGCAATCCCAGCTCCGTCGATAGTTCAGAACCGCGACGTACAGCGTCGGTTTCGCGGCTCAGAAGCTAAAAACACCGCAAGTATAGAAACCTGATTTGATTGACAAAATACCATCCAATGAAAACCAACCCGCAGTTTTCTTTCAACACCTAGTATGGTTGATTTTTTGATGTCCGGACGCTCAGGATGTCTTCTTTGACATCAACTTGGAAATCGATTCGGCGACTTCTCGAGTCTGGTTTCTTATGTCGGGTACAGCAGTAATTTCCCAAAACTGCCCGGCTGTCAAGGCTCCTACAGCGAACAACGCAGCATGCGTGTTTCCTTCAACTGTTAGCAGTCGGGACGTTTCGTCGACGCGGACACCCAGTCCAAGGGGATCGGTGTCGAGCATTTGCCGGTTGACCATATCCTGCAACAAGGGGGAATGGCCGATGCCAGCGCGTTCCATGCCTGTACAATTCACCAGCCAGTCAAAACTCAAAATCTTCTCATTGGACGTTCCCCGCTGCCGGAAAACGAGCTCATTGCCCTGCTCTGCCCGTGAGATTTTAGACACGAACCCCGCATGAACGGTCACAGTGCCGTCCTTGATCAGGCGATCGAATTGCCGGTACACCTGTGGCGCAACTCGGTGCCGATGAATGTTCCACCACGCCAGCCCATGTCGGAGAAACCTTGATCGCTGTTCTTGGGTCAATCCCTGCCACAAGGTCTGCGTCTCGTGGCGAAGCCCGTCCATCACGCCGCGCCATTCACTGCCTGACCGAACTTGCGTGCGAAGATCGAATAGCAAGTGGCTCAGCCCCATTCGCTTATCTCTAAAGCGTGGCTCCACCGGGTCGACCGGAACGGCACTATGGGAATGCGGTACCAAGCCTCGACGTGAGACTACATGGATCTGCCCCCTATGACCGCGATCACGCAAAGACAGCACTTGGTCGATCATCGTCAATCCGGACCCCAGGATCACAACCGTATCGTCAATGCCGACACGCGACAGCCAACCCATTCGCCAGGGATTTCTCACCACACGTCTCAACAGCCCCATGTCCGCGTCGGAAGTTAGCCGCGGCAAACTGGCGGTTCCAACACCGAGACACAAGGCAACGGCGGAAGCCGTCAATTCTCTTCCGTCATTCAATCTGAACACGGTCTCGTCGTCACCGCAGCCGTAACAGGAAATAGCTTTGGCCTTAACGAAGTCCACCCGCGCCCGGTGATGTTGGCTGCGCAAAAGGGACGCAAGCGTGTCACGAAGATAAAGGCCATAGTCGTGGCGAGACGCGAAGCCGCTACCGGTGACGTCACGACCTTTCCTGGCCAACCACTCCATAAAGTCACCCGGCCTATCCGAGAACGCGCTCATTCTCGCCGCCGGCACATTCAGCCGATGTAGATGCAGTTCGGTGCGATAGGCGGTTCCTCGGCCGAAGGCTGAGTCGTCGCCGACGATGGCGATTGACGAATTGCTCGGCAAACATTGCAACAGATTCGTGACCAGACTGATCGCGGAAAAACCCGAGCCTACTACGGCGACGTCATACTTCACTGAGACACTCCAATCATTAAAGTCGGCAGAGAAAACCCTATCTCCAGCAGAAAGGCAAACTGAAGCTTTTCTAATTTCATTTCACTAGCGGCGTTAGATGCCTGTGCGTCAAATGCTGTTAGCCGCGGCTAACTTCGAAAATATCGCGCTCATTCACGCGAAAAATCGGTCTTAGCCAGCTGAAAAGATTCATGTTTGGTGGTTGCGAATGCCTATTGCGCCAAAAAGAGAATCGGCGCTTATATCTCAGTTGCGGAAAAAACCGATTTCAGCGGAAAATAACGCAACTGATCCAACAAGTGGAAAACCCTGATATGACTCAAAGTGCCGATCTGAAATCTGCTGAGAAAGCGCCCGACCTGACGGGGCTTATCCTTCAGCATTCGGCCGCGCTGTCGGCACAGCTTCAAGCGCACAACGCAAACACCTTCGCACCACTTGCTGAAAAAAGCATGCGAAATTTCTCGCCTTCCGAAACGGCTAAGCTGATTGGCATCGGAGAAGCCTATCTCCGACAGATCGCTGCCGAACAGCCGGAACTGAACGCATCACAAACCGGCGGCCGTCGCAGCTACTCCGTGGACGACATTCATGTCATCCGCAAGTTTCTTGACCAGGGCGCACGGGGAACACGACGCTACCTGCCGCACCGCCGCGAAGGCGAAGAGCTTCAGGTCATCGCGGTCATGAATTTCAAAGGCGGCTCCGGCAAGACCACAACGTCGGCCCACCTTGCGCAATATCTCGCACTTAGGGGATACCGAGTTCTCGCGGTCGATCTTGATCCACAGGCTAGTCTTTCGGCTCTGTTCGGACATCAGCCTGAACTGGATGTTGGACCGAATGAGACACTGTATGGCGCTATTCGTTACGACAGCGAGCAGCGGCCCATCGCCGAGATCGTCCGTGGAACCTACATTCCCGATCTCCACATCATCCCTGGCAATCTCGAACTGATGGAGTTTGAGCATGACACGCCGAGGGCTTTGATGCGTCGAGCACCGGGCGATACCTTGTTCTTCGCTCGCATTGGACAGGCTATTGCACAGGCGCAAAACTTTTATGACGTCGTCGTCATCGACTGCCCGCCGCAGCTGGGTTATCTCACCCTGTCTGCCTTGACGGCTGCCACATCGGTTCTCGTTACCGTTCATCCGCAAATGCTCGACGTGATGTCCATGAACCAATTTCTGGCCATGACCGGTGATCTCCTTGCAGAGATCGGTCGTGCCGGAGCGCGTTCCGATTATCACTGGATGCGTTATCTCGTCACCCGCTTCGAACCCAGCGACGGTCCACAAAACCAGATGGTCGCTTTCCTGCGCTCCATCTTCGGCGAACATGTGCTGAACCATCCGATGCTGAAGACAACAGCCGTGTCCGATGCGGGTTTGACCAACCAAACGCTGTTTGAAGTGGAGCGTACACAGTTCACGCGATCAACTTATGACCGTGCGCTGGAATCCATGACGAATGTGAATGCTGAAATAGAAGGCTTGATCAAGAAAGCCTGGGGTAGGGCCGTATGAGCAGAAAAGAAATCTTCGCCAATCTGGGCGGCAAGAACACTGACAATACAGAAGCGCCTGTCGAACGGGCGCGTCCGCGTATCCGCCCAATTCTCGGGTCCCCGGAATTGGTGACGGATGTCATCAATTCACCCGTCGGCATGATCGGACAGTCTCTCAACGAAGTCTCCGAGCGCTCCAAGCGTGCAGAAGAAATCGAGCGTAAACTTGCCGAAGGGCTGACCATTGTCGCGCTCGATCCGGCAGATGTCGATCCGTCTTTCATTCCAGACCGCATGCCTTCGTCTCTCGAGGCGGATGTCGGACTGGTGGAAGCAATCCGCGAGCAGGGGCAACAGGTTCCGATCCTTGTTCGCCCTCACCCGGATCATCCCGGTCGTTATCAGGTGGCCTTCGGTCATCGTCGCCTGCGTGCTGTAGCCGAAATCGGCATCCCCGTTCGTGCCGTCGTCCGCAATCTTACCGACGAACAGTTGGTCGTGGCTCAGGGCCAGGAAAATAACGAACGTCGTGACCTCAGTTATATTGAAAAAGCGCGTTTCGCTCAGAAGCTTCAGATGCGTTTCCCGCGCGAGACCATCATGGCTGCGATGTCGCTATATAAGGGTGACCTCTCCAACATGCTGTCGGTTGTCGGGCGCATCCCCGATGACATCGTCGACAGCATCGGCCCCGCTCCCGGCGTCGGGCGACGCAACTGGATGGATCTTGCAGAACAGCTGTCCTCATCCAAGGTCAATGATGCCGCACGTGCCTATCTGCGTGACGAGAGTGTTGCCCGTTTACCGTCCGAAGAGCGCTTCAAGTCTATTCTGGAGTTTTTGAAACCGAAGGCAGAGCCAAAGAAGACGGGCGTCCTAGCCACCCAAAACGGTCAGAAACTCGCAAAGATCGTCGAGTCCGATCATAGGGTCGATATCTCAATTGATCGCCGTCAGGCGCCAGAGTTTGCAGCCTTTGTCCTTGATCACTTACAGGCGCTGTTTGAAGAGCATCGCTCCAAGCAGTGAACTGAGTTCAACCAACTGAAACTTTAACAGGAGCAGCAAGCCCAAAAGAAAAAAGCCCCCGCACGTTGCCGCACGGAAGCCTTTCTTTGATCTAAGCACCCAAAGAATCTCATTTCCGCGAATCATAGTCAAGAGTCTTGGCATCGAAATTTCTTCGGTGGGCGATTTTCTTTTGCCTTTTTGAAGGTGAAAGACATGAATAGCGATAATTTAGCGACGCCTTTCGGGCGGCGGGGGATGTCCCTTGGCCGTCTGGCAAGTCAGTTCGCATCGAAAGTGATTGATCCCAATCGATCGATCGATAAATGGAAGGTGTTTCGTGCGACCTGCGAAGCCCGTCCGCTACTTGGCGTGAGTGACCGATCTCTCGCGGTCCTCAACGCGCTCATCAGTTTTTATCCGCACACGGAACTGTCCGAAGAAAACGGACTGGTCGTGTTTCCATCAAACCAACAGCTTTCTCTTCGTGCCCACGGTATGCCGGAGCAAACTCTGCGCCGTCATCTCTCCGCTCTGGTCGATGCTGGTCTGATCCTGCGAAAGGACAGCCCCAATGGAAAGCGTTATGCCCGCAAAGATCGCAACGGCGAAATAAGCGACGCATACGGTTTTTCCCTCGCTCCATTGATTACCCGTGCCGACGAAATCCAGGCATTGGCCCAGCAGGTCATCGAGGCTCGCTTGCAGCTTCAGAGATTGCGGGAAAAAATCAGCCTGTGCAGACGCGATATCGTGAAGTTTGCCGAAATCGCGCTTGAGGAACAGGCAGATGGAGACTGGGAACTCTTTCAGCAACGTTACTTCTCGGCAAAATCCATGCTGGATCGCAAGGCTAAGGCACCCCATCTCACCTTGATCCTCGATTATTTGACCAGCCTGCGCGACGATATGGCTAACCAATTGGAAAAACATATAGAAACAAAAAAAATAAGCGCCAATGCCTATCAAAATGAGCGGCTTATACAGAGTTCAGAATCCGAATCCATTTTTGAACCGGAGCATGTGGATAACGCAACGAAGACAGTAGATATCACCTCCGTCTCGACCAGTGATGCAGATGAAAAAGTGAAAGAGGTCACGATCACGAAAGATTCCAGCAGCTATCAGAGAGACAGTTTCGATCTTCAAACCGTCATCAAGGCATGCCCAGAAATATCGCTTTATGGACCAAATGGCGCTGTAGGAAGCTGGCAGGAACTCAAACAGGCGACCAATGTTGTTAAAAACATGCTTTCAATCAGCCATTCGGCTTATCAAGAGGCAGAAAAGACATTGGGAGCACAGGCTACAAACACAATCATAGCGTGTATTTTGGAGAGATCGGCGACAATTCAATCTCCGGGGGGATACCTGCGCAGCCTTACGGAAAAAGCATTGGCAGGCAAATTCTCCATCAAACCGATGCTTATGGCCCTATTGAAGGTGCAGATGGTCTCAAAGAACGATTTGACCAGTGGACGAACACAGATCATGAACTATGCTTTCGCAGGGCAGCATTAATCTTGACTCCGATCTGAAAGATTTCTATGCCCGCTAAAACGACGATAACGAGGAATGACATGACCGTTGCCCCTTTGGCCGAGACCCCACTGGCGATCGAGCCCAGCAGAACAAAACGCCTGAAGGCAGCGACCCGCCAGGCGCATGAGGAACTCGATGGCTTCATCATGTCTGCCAAGCCTTTCGAAAGCCGGGAGAATTTCGGCAAATTCGTCAAAACACAACATTTGTTTCACAGTGACCTCGATGCTTTTTTCTCGAATGAAACACTCGACGCCTTGCTGCCGGATTTAAAGGGTCGCAGACGCCTAGATTTCATTGCCCAGGACCTTCAGGATCTCGGCCTCGGTCAGCCAGAGACACCGGCCGCCCGTTTTCAGGCGAACGATCAGGATTTTGACCTGCCCGAGGCGTTGGGATGGCTCTATGTCGTCGAAGGATCGAACCTCGGCGCCGCGTTCCTGCTCAAAGATGCAGCCAAGCTCGGTCTGGATGAAACCTTCGGAGCACGCCATCTGGCCGGAGCACCGGAAGGCCGCGGTCTGCATTGGCGCACATTCGTTGCAGCGCTTGATGCTGTCCCCTTGGATCAGGATGAAGAAGACCGCGCCATAGCCGGTGCCGAGGCTGCTTTCCGGGCCGTCCATGAGTATGCGAAGCGGATGATGATCTGAGGCTTGGTGTCAAACCGAGCGCAGTGTGCGGAAGGCGACTTGCTCTCAGGTCCGGTTGGGCTACTATGGCGCGGTGGCGGGGAGGCCACTCCACAGGAGGTTCAATGACGCATCGATCTATCACACGGCGTACCGCTCTGGCGCTTGCCGCATCTGCAGTCTCACTTTTTTCGCTAGGCAATCCTGCACAGGCACAGAATTTTCCCGATAGGGTGATAACGCTGGTCGTTCCATTTGCGGCAGGCGGTTCTACGGATGTCGTTGCACGCGTTATCGCGCAGAAAATGGGTGACGATCTCGGTCAGCAGGTCGTCGTTGAAAATATCGCCGGCGCGGGTGGCAATCTGGGTGCCGATCGGGTCGCAAGAGCGGAGCCGGATGGATACACCGTCCTCATGGGCACCGTCGCCACACACGCCCTTAATCCTCTGATTCTCAAGACAAAGCCCTACGATCCCGAAAAAGACTTTGCGCCGATTTCATTGCTTGTGGTCGTGCCCAATGTCCTGGTCGTCAATCCGAAACTTCCCGTCAATACGGTGGCAGAACTGGTGGCTCTTTTGAAGGCGGAGCCCGATAAATACGCCTATGCCTCTTCCGGTAATGGCACGCCGCTTCATCTTTCCGGCGAGTTGTTCAAAAGCATGGCGGGCGTCAGCATGCAGCACGTGCCCTATAAGGGGTCTGGACCGGCTCTCAACGATCTTCTCGGAAATCAGGTTTCGATCATGTTCGACAACCTGCCGTCCTCATCAGGGCACATCAAATCG
Source organism: Rhizobium sp. Leaf262 (assembly GCF_001422245.1). Taxonomy (GTDB): domain Bacteria; phylum Pseudomonadota; class Alphaproteobacteria; order Rhizobiales; family Rhizobiaceae; genus Agrobacterium. Next base: position 61,767 of record NZ_LMMM01000001.1, on the reverse strand, counting down.
GGCACATTGCGCGCACTCGGGGTCACCACCAAGGAACGGGCGTCATCCTTCCCCGATGTACCGACCATTGCGGAAACCGTGCCGGGTTATGAGACATATACCTGGAACGCGCTCTTTGCGCCTGCGGGCACCCCGCCAGAAGCGATAGACCGCCTGAACGCTGCTGCCAAAAAAGCCTTGGCAGACCCTAGCGTCGCCGCACGCATGGCGGATTTCAGCGCCCAGATCGTGGGTTCCAGCCCCGAAGAGCTCAAAACGCATGTGTCCCAGGAAATTGCGAAATGGGGTCCTGTGGTCAAGGACGCTAACATACAGATGGACTGATCTGGCAGAGGCTTGTGAACCTGATCAACGGTCAGCCCAAATTTTTTGGGCTGACCTGCGCAGAGGAAAGCGGATATAGCGGCTTAGAAGCGTCTCTAGGGCTCTTCACCACTACGGTTTGGCAGAATTTCAAACCCTCAGTGCCATAAAGAATTCAAGCGTCATCCGCCGTTCGCCCGAGAAAGTCGCGAATTGCCGAAATGACGTGTTCATGCGCCTCGACATGGACCGAGTGATTGGCATTGGGAACCTCAAGCAGCTCACCATTTTGAACGCTTTCGGCGATCAGGCGCGAATGGTTTGGCGGGCAAATCCAGTCCTGTGCACCACAAATGACCAGCGTCGGCACTGAAATCTCCTTCAAACGGTCACGTAGGTCGTAGAGCTTTTCCTTGAACAGGGCATTATGCGTTTCTGCGTGGAGATGCATCGTGCGGGTGCGCTCAAGCGCAGCATCGGGATCGAATTTTTCGTAGTAGAGCGGCTGTAGAGCCAGCCAGATCAGCCGAAGTTCTGTATCGTCTATCACCCTGTCGGAAAACATCTTGTCGAGCATGTCCAGCGATGCGCTCGGCGCCTTGTGGATGCGTTCCTTGAAGACGACCATCGCATCATCCTCGTGATGATAGCTTGCAGCCGTTCCGCGGAGGATAAGGCGAGAGAGATTTTGGCCGTATTTGATCGCATAGGTAAGTGCGATCATGCCCCCGAAAGAGCCGCCTTCGAGAATGATCTTTCTGCCATCGCACAGGTTGACGCGAAATGCCTCGACATCGTCTGCCAGTTGCTCGAACGTATAGGGTGGCGTCAGGCTGGTTTCACCGCATCCGCGCTGGTCATAGGCGATGACCCGGTAGCGATCCGAAAGAACCCTATAGGCTTTGAACTCGCTTTTGCGGTCACCGATACCGCGACCGCCATGCAGGGCGATGATCGTTTCGGCGTTTGGATCGCCGGCTTCGTCGTAGACGAAGGTGGCTCCGTTCAGCGTTACTGTCGGCATGAGATATCCTCTGTCTTTTGTGCTTCAGGCTTTGCCTGGCTGTCGAGATGCTCAGTGATCATCCGGTCGATACTGTCTTCGACCACGGTCATCGGAACCGGGCCCAGTGCCAGAATCCGGTCATGAAAAGCGCTGATGTCAAAAGCTTGGCCAAGCATGCGCTCAGACTTTTCGCGTGCGCGCTCAATGGTCATCATGCCCAGATAATAGCCCAGAGCCTGACCGGGCCAACTGATATAGCGCGTAAGTTCAGCCTCTATGACCGGCATGGGCAGGCCAGTCTTTTCAGCCATATAGTCGCGCGCGCGGTCGTAACTCCAGCCCTTGGCATGGACGCCGACATCCACGACCATGCGTACGGCCCTGAGTGTCAGCAGGCTCCACATGCCGAACAGTTCGTAAGGCGTTTCGTATATGCCCATCTCGACGCCAAGCCGCTTTTCGCAATAAAGCGCCCATGCATTTCCATAGGCAATGCCGTAGGTCTGCGCGCGAAAAGGTGGGCGTGACAGGTTCTCGGCAGCAAGAGACATTTGGAAACAATGGCCCGGCACGGCCTCGTGCAATGTCAGCACAGGCAGGAGGTAGAGCGGCCGGGATGCCAGATCGAAGGTGTTGAGCAGGTAAAGCCCTGGCGCACCGGTACCCATCGGATAATTGGGCGCGATATTGTCCGGCACCGCCTCGATGGCGAAGCGGCGGCGGGGCAGAACGTCGAAAAACCGGTCGAGCTTCGCTTCGACCCTTTTCGTGATCCATGCAGCCCGCATCAGCAGATCCTGCGGTGAGGTTGGATAAAATTGCTGCTCGGATTTCAGGAATACCAGAAACTCTGCAAGTAACCCATCGAAACCACTTTCGCGAACGGTCGCCAACATGTGGGCGTTACAGCTTTCGACCTCTGCGAGCCCCAATCGGTAAATCTCATCGGGAGACATTTCGAGCGTCGTGAATTCACGCACCTTGGCACGATAATAGGCAGGCCCGTCTGGAAGTTCCGCAGCGGCGATTTTCGTCATCGCGTTGGGCGCGTAGACGTCACGCATGAAGGTGAGAAGTCGCCCATAAGCAGGCATCACAGCCTCACTGATCGCCGTTCTCGCTTTTTGAACAAGCTCGCGCCGAACCTCGATCGGTACGGTTCGTGGGATCGTATGGAAGGGCCGAAAATAATCGGTTTGCTCGGGCGTCTGCGTCAATACGGCTTCGATGGTGCGAATGACTGCCGGCATGATGATCTTAGGCTGGCTGAAACCCCGTTCCAGACCACGCTTCATATTTGCGGTTGCCTCGTCGAAGTAACGTGGCAAGTCGTACATCATGTGGATGGCATCACGATATTTGTGTTCGTGGTCGAAACTCTCTTCGCGGATGGAAGCTGCGGTGTCATCCCAAAAGCTGGTGAAAGCATTGAATGGCCGCTCGTAGTCTCGGTATAGCTGGGACAGGCGTAGCGCTTCCACCTGCTGGCGCAGCACAAGTTGGTCCTCGCGTCCAGTCGGCGAGAGCGCATGACCATTCAGTACGTCGAGTTCGCCGATGATGGCCGTCCAGAAGGCCAGTTTTTCCGCCTGACTGGCCGGATCCAATTTGGGAAGCGCGCTTTTGAGCGGCACATGGGCCCCGAGTTCCCGCACCATATGCTGACGTCGGAACGACCACTCGCGCGCGGCGATATCGGTGAGTGTCCGGTCGGCAGGAAAATCGACAGTGGGCATGGCATTTCCGGGACATATCTTGGCCACCTGAAACCGGTGGCAAGGAGGCGCTCCGCGCTAACGCGAAGCGCCAGTTTGTTTAGTTGGAAGCTGGCTTCATGTCGAAGGCGCGAACCCAATCGTCGCCACGGGCTGCCCAGGTGATCTTCTTCGACAGGCCGTAGGTCGTCGGCTGCGTGTAAAGGAAGAGGGCAGGCGCCTCGTCACACATGATTTCGGTCGCCTTTTTGTAGGCTTCCAGACGCTTGGCCTTGTCCATGGTGGAACGGCCATCGGTCAACGCTTTGCCGAAATCGGCATTGTCCCAATAGGCATACATGTTGCCGGGCGCAAAGAGTGTCAGAAGACCGTCGGCATCGATGGTCGGCCATGCCTGACTGAGAAGGCTCATGCGACCGAGATCCTTGGCCTTCAGATACTTGTCCATATAGGTGCTGAACTGCATCTCGGTGATCTTCGTCTTCACGCCGATCTCTTCAAGCTGGCTTGCAACCGCCTGAACCACTTCCTCGCCGTTCAGGTAAGTGCCTGTCGGTACTTCCAATTCGATCGGTTCTTCAGGTGCTCCACCTGCCTCTTCCAGTAACTCCGCCGCCTTATCGGGGTCATAGGGGTAAGATTTGAGGTCAGGGTTGAAACCGAAATAGCTCTTCGATGTGACCTGGCAATGCGCGACTTCCGCCTGGTCATTGAAGATCGCCTTGACGATGCCTTCCTTATCGACAGCATAATTCAGTGCCTGACGCAGCAGCTTGTTATCGAGCGGAGCTTTGAGCGTGTTGAATTTGATGAACACGGTGCGTGTGCTCGGCACGGCGCCCGCCTGGGCATTGCCGCTAGTCTTGATACGCTCGATCTCGGTGGTCGGGATGGAGTTGATGAAATCGACTTCACCCGCCAAAAGGGCAGCAACGCGGCTTGCCGCGTCTGGGATGACACGGATGACGTATTTGTCGAAGGCGGGTTTTTCGCCCCAATATTTCGGATTGGCTTCCAGCGTGATGCTGTCGCCTGCCTTGACCGACGATATCACATATGGTCCGCCCGAGGCCGTTTCCGTTGCCGGTTTGTGTTCGGCGGCCCATTTGGGCGGCAACAGGAAAAACATCGAGAGCTGATCGATCAAGGCCGGGTAGGGGGAGCTGGTCTTGATTTCGATTTCGGTCGGGCTGACGACCTTCACATCGCTGATCAGCGTGAACCACGCCTTGATGCGGGCATTGACGGCGGGATCACGGACGCGGTCGAAATTCCACTTCACCGCTTCCGCATCGATCTTTTCACCATCGGTGAAGCTGGCGTCGGAGCGCAGCTTGATGCGCCATGTCAGATCATCGACATTGCTCCACTCCGTGGCGAGCGAAGGCGCAATCTTTAGATCGGGTCCCCGCAGGACCAGCGAAGGATAGATGTGGCTAAGTAGGCTGAGATCGGTGCCGACCGAAGCGGTCATATGCGGATCGAACGTATTCATCATATTCGTCACGGCAATCGTCAGGGTCTTTTCCTGCGCCAGCGCGGTGGATGATATCAGTGCGGCGAATGATGCGGCGGCCACGGCCGCCATGGGTAGTCTGCTTTTCATATTCCATCTCCTAGTGATCATAATTATCTTTTCTTTTCATGCAGTTGTATAAGATTTCAAGAAATCGGCTTCCGTGGAATGCACATCTTTTAGAAAGCATTTCGAAATTACCGATGCCGCGAAAACCGGTGCCATGATCGGTCATGCAGCCTCCCGCCCGATCCGTTTCCACAAACGAACCGAAACCAGGCAGGAATTCGGCGCGGTGGCCTGCGACAGGGTAGAGGCAGGTGCGATGTCGGTGAGCGTGTTCGGGTTGCCGCCCTGATCGACGCCCTCTGCATCCGGGGAGTACCGACTTCCTGTCGGCAGCACGATCACACCCGGCATCAGGCCGGTATCCACGGCCAGCGCTGCCACCAAACGGCCACGGTCGTTATAGATTTCGCAGAGGTCCCCGTCGCGTAACCCAAGGCGGGCAGCATCGGCGGAACTCAGCGAAAACTGTTCGGCACCATGGCGTTTTGCGCTCTGGCTTGCTGGTCCAAGCTCCAACTGGCCATGAAGACGGTGGGCTGGTTGCGGCGAAAGAAGATGCAATCCGTGTTTTTTTGCAAGCGGTGCACCAAGCCATTCCGCAGGCGGCATCCACACCGGATGGCCCGGCATGTCGTCATATCCGAATGCCGCAATTGCCTCCGAGCCAATCTCGATGCGACCACTCGGGGTCTTCAGCGGCGCTGAACGAGGGTCGTTTGCAAACCGGCGAAAATGATCTGCCGGTGCCGGTGCGTCCGCGCCTTCGTCAAGCGCGGCAAAGCCACGGTCTTGGAAGGATGGAAAATCCGGTAGTTCCGGGTACCGATCGCGATATCCATCGTAGATTTTGACCAGCCATTCATCAATGTACAGCCCGCCATCAAACTCTGAACGAAAACCGAGCCGATCGGCGACCAGCCCATAAAATTCGTGGTCGCTGAGAATGCCGTTTGGCGGCTGTACCACGCGACGGCTGTAGACGAGCCAGTTGTCGCGAGAGGATGCGGCGATGTCATCGCGTTCGAACGGAAGGGCGGATGGCAGAACGATATCGGCCATCTGCGCCGTCGCCGTCCACATCGGTTCGGAAACGATGATGGTCTCCGGCCTTTGAAATGCCTGTCTCAACCGGTTGAGGTCCTGATGGTGATGGAACGGGTTGCCTCCTGCCCACCAGATCAGCCTGATGTCAGGCAGGGTAAGCACGCGTCCGTCGTAATCCATCGTGCCGCCGGGATTTTCGAGAAGCTCGGTAATGCGCGCAACGGGAATATATTGTCTGACGGGATTGTGGCCCTGATCGAAAGCAGGGCCTTTCAGACGCCGTACGGGCTGGCCGACGGAATTGACGGCGGTGAGGCCGAAGGCAAAGCCGCAGCCAGCCTTGCCGACGTGACCTGCCATGCAGGCAAGCGCGATTGCCGTCCAGAAGGGCTGTTCGCCGAACTGCGCCCGCTGCAACGACCAGGCGACATTGATGAGGCTCGGCTGATGATTCAGGTTCTTGGCGATCGCCACGATCGCATCCATGGGGACGCCTGAAATGGATGAGGCCCATGCGGCATCCTTGGCAACACCGTCGATCTTACCGGTCAGATAAGTCTCAAGCTCCGAAAACCCGACTGTACAGCGGGTCAGGAAACTGCGGTCCAGCAGGCCGTGCACAAGCAGCGTGTGGCACATGCCGAGCATGACTGCAGCATCGGTATTGGGGCGAAGCGGAATGTGTCGGACATTTTTTCCAGCGGGCGCGTCGCTGGCTGCGGGGCTGAAGATGACGATCTCGGTCCCTTGCTCCTGACAGCGCTTCAGCCATTCGGCAGCGCGATGGCTACCGGTGCCGCCCGCTTCCACCTGTGTGTTGGTCAGGCGAAAGCCACCGAAGGCAACCAGTAGATCGCAATGGTCGGCGATGTCGTTCCATGATGGCGAAGTATCGCAGGCATCCTTGTAATCTGCGCCAAGCACATGAGGCAGCAGCACGCCAGCCGCGCCATAGGAATAGGTATTGACCGAAGACGTAAAACCGCCTGCAAGATTGAGCAGGCGTTTGAGCTGGCTTTGCGCGTGATGAAACCGGCCAGCACTCGCCCAACCATAAGAACCGCCGAAGATAGCCTGATTGCCATGGATCGATGACACGCGCCGAACTTCGTCTGCGACCAGATTCGCGGCCTTATCCCAGCTGACCGTCACGAATTCATCATTGCCACGCCACCTGCCGGTACCAGCAAGCGGACCGCTTTCCAGCCACGACCTGCGTATCATTGGCGCTCGAACCCGCTGCAGATGATCGGCCAGCGCCAGATATCCAAGCCCCATCTCCGAGGGGGCAGGATCGTGTCGAAACGGCAAAAGGCGGGGTTTGCCATGCGCATCCTCAGCGACTTCATAGGTACCGAAATGCGTGGCGAAGAGGTGCATCGCTCAGCTCCGTAACACGAAGTGACCGCCACCGAGCGGCTGCAGTTGCGCCGTCTCGGACGGCAGATTGGTCCCGACATCGAACGTGATCGGCTTGCGGCTACGCTCGATATCGGGGTCTGGCACTGGAATGGCCGACAGCAACGCCTGTGTGTAGGGGTGTTGCGGGTTAGCGAAAATGGCCTCACATGGTCCGATCTCGACGATGCGACCTCGCAGCATGACAGCGACGCGGTGGCAGAGGTAACGGATCATCGACAGATCATGGGCAATGAAGAGATAGGTCAGCCCCAGCTCATCCCGTAAATCCTGAAACAGATTGACGATCTGTGCCTGGATCGAGACATCGAGCGCCGTGATCGGCTCATCGGCGACGATGAAAGCCGGGTCTAGCGCAATCGCCCGGGCGATGTTAACGCGCTGGCGTTGCCCACCGGAAAATTCATGCGGATAGCGTTTCATGAAGGACGGATCGAGACTGACTTTCTTGAAAAGACCAGCAACCCGGTCCTGCCTTTCGCTGCGATTGCCGCTCAGGCCATGCACGTCGAGAGGTTCGGCAACAAATTCCCCCACCGTCATGCGCGGATTAAGCGAGGCGTAGGGATCCTGAAAGATGATCTGCATGTCACGCCGGTAAGGTTTCAGCAGCGACTTGGAAAGGCCGGTGATATTTTGCCCCTTGAAGAGAATGTCGCCGCCGCTCGGTGCTTCCAGTTGCAGCAGGATGCGACCAGTCGTGCTCTTGCCCGAACCGGATTCGCCGACGAGCCCGAGTGTTTCGCCCGGTGCGATATCGAAACTCACATCGTTCACGGCCTTCAGTATCGGCGCATTGCCGCCCAGAAAACGCTTCTCGCCGCCATAGAGCTTGCTGAGGTTGCGAACGGAAACAAGAGACTGCGCCGCTGCGGCAGGGGAAAGCGATATATCACTCATGGCTGGACCTCCTGCTTGGCAAGGTCAGCCTTCAGGTCGTACCAGGCGGCGACTTTGTGGCCCGGCTCGCTTCCCACTACATCCACCAGCGGCGGCACCTGCTCGAAACAACGCGGTGTAGCGAAAGGGTTGCGGGGCGCGAAGGGGTCCCCCACAGGCGGCTTGCTCATATCGGGCGGGGTGCCGGGGATCTGATAGAGCCTGTTGATACCGCGTTTGCCGCCATGCGGCAGCGATTTCAGCAGCCCCCAGGTATAGGCGCTGCGCGGATCGTGGAAGACAGGGCGAACCGGGCCGCGCTCCATGATGCGGCCGCCATACATGACCTGAACCGTATCGGCGAGACCGGCAACAACCCCCATGTCGTGTGTTATCCAGATGACCGTCGTACCGATGCGGCGCTTGAGATCACGCACCAGATCGAGGATTTGCGCCTGCACGGTGACATCAAGCGCGGTCGTTGCTTCGTCGGCGATCAGCAGTTTCGGATTGCAGGAAATGCCGATGGCGATCATCACGCGCTGGCGCATACCGCCGGAAAACTCGTGCGGGTATTGTGTTGCCCGGCGAGCGGCATCGGGAATGCCAACCAGTTCGAGCAGTTCGACCACACGGGCGCGCGCAGCCGCTGCCGACATTCCAAAGTGCCGCCGCAACGGTTCGGCAATTTGCCGCTCGATGGTCAGAACCGGATTGAGCGAGGTCATAGGGTCCTGAAAAACGAAACCGATTTCCCGCCCGCGCACCTCGAAAAGGTCGCGTTTGGACAGTGTCAGCAGGTTACGACCTCTGAACAGAACCTCACCACCCACGATACGACCGGGCGGCGATGCAATCAGACCGACCATGGACAGCGCGTGCACACTCTTGCCCGAACCGGATTCCCCGACGATGCCCAGGGTCTCACCCTCTTCCAGCGTATAGGAGACGTCATTGACGGCGTGCACCGTGCCGGACGGCGTGTCGAATGCGACAGTCAGATTGCGGACTTCGAGCAATGGCGCCATGTCTGCCCCTAGACCTCCAGATAGCCGCCAGCCGAGCGGGTGAGATATTCGCGTCCGTCTTCAGTGATGAGAACCGTGTCGGAAATCTGCGTTGCGCACATACCAGGCACGCGGATATTGGGTTCGAAGGTGAACAGCATGCCCGGCTCAAGCACCAGAGACGATGCTGCATCGAGCGATGAATGCTCGTGCGCTCCAAGCCCTATCCCATGGCCGATACGGCCTGGAATATTTGCTCCATAACCACGTGCCTGCAGCCCCTCACGGGTCTTTTCGAAAAGATCCTTGTAAGGCGTGCCGGGCTTGATCAGACGGTCGACCTCTTCGCGTATCTCCAAGATGGCGTCGAGGGCGCGGCGGTTGGCATCTGGCAATGGACCCATGGCGATGGTCCGCTCGTTTTCCGCATGGATGCCGTTGGCGATCGTCCAGATCAGAACGGAGACGGCCTCGCCGCGTTGCGGTTTGCGCTGGGTGGGATTGTCGCAATTGAAGAACATGCGAGGTCCCGACAGGACCCAAGTCGCCATACCGTTCTGCACGCCACCTTCCAGAGAGCCGAAATCGGCAACCTCGACATCGGGATATTCCGCGGCCCATAGCGTGTTCATCGCGTGCATGGAAGCGATGGCGACCTCGCGTTCGCTACCACCTGAGGCCAGAGTGGATACGGCCGTATCCATGCCAAGGTCGGCAAGACGGGCGGCAATGCGCGCATGTGCGATTTCGTCCGGGTCTTTGATCAGTCTGCACTGGTCGATCAGGTGACTGGCATCCGCAAAATGCGAATCCGGCAGAGCTGCACGCAGCTGCTTCATGCGATGGATGGATATGAATTCTTCCTCGATGCCGACGGTTTTTCCGGCAAGCCCGAGATCCCCGAGAATGGAGGCCAATGCATCCTGCCAGTTCGGTCCCATCGTGATCTTCGTGGACCAGGAACCGTAGAGCCGGATATCGGGAACCCAGGCGCTGGCACGTCCATGATCGTCGCGAAGCGCGTGTACGAGCATGATCGGATCATGATCACGCGTCAGGATCGCGATGACCGGATGCGAATAGATGATCGGGTTGAAGCCGGTAAAATAAAAGCTGTTTTCCGGCTTGAAGGATACGATCACGTCGATGCCATGTCTGGCCATCCCGGCTTTCAGACGTCCGACGCGTGGCGGCAGGGTGTGGTTTTGGGTCATCGCATAGTCCTCAATTTCGGATCAAAATAGTCGCGCAGCCAGTCACCCAGAAGGTTGATGCTGAGCACGGTCAGCACGATGGCGACACCGGGGAAAGTGACGATCCACCAGGCCGTCGAGATATAGACCCTGCCATCGGCCAGCATGCGGCCCCAGCTTGGGTTCGGTGGCTGTACGCCAAGGCCGAGGAAGGAGAGTGCCGCATCCATGATGATGATGCGCGCAAGTTCCAACGTGGCGATGACCAGCACGGGCGTCATGACGTTGGGCAGAAGATGTTTGATCATGATGCGCCATGTTCCAGCGCCTATCGCATGGGCGGACAGAATGAATTCGCGCTCGCGCAGGGCCAGAACCTGGCCGCGGATGATACGGGCGTAACGCAGCCAGCTGGTCAGCGCCAGGACGATGATCAGGTTGCGCGTCGATGGTCCGAGGGCAGCCACGACCAGAAGTGCAAGCAGCATCAGAGGCAAAGCCAGCTGAATGTCGACGACACGCATCAGGATGCGGTCAACGATACCACGATAATAACCGGCGACGATGCCAAGCAGAGTCCCGACGATGCCGCCGAGTACGACGGAGGCCGCAGCAATTGCCAACGTGATGCGGCTGCCATGAATGATGCGGGAGAGAATATCGCGTCCAAGTTCGTCGGTGCCCAACGGGTGCGCCCCGGGCGAAAAAATGCCTGTCCAGGTCGGTTCGGCCATGCGGGCAACAAGATTGGACCGCGTCGGTGACGGCAGACCAAGATAGGGCGCAAACAGTGCCGCCAGGACGAAAACGATCACCAGCAGAAAACCGAACAGACCGGCGCGGCTTTTGATGAGGGCGAGGAAGAAAGATTTCATGGCACCGCTCCTATCGTCGACGAATACGGGGATCGAGAACCCCGTACAGGAGATCGACCAGCAGGTTGACCACGATGAAGATGGCGGCGATCAGAGCCACACCCGCCTGAATGACCGGAAAATCCTGCGATTGGATCGCCTGCATGATGACGCGACCGACGCCCGGCCATGCGAATACCGTCTCGATAACCACCGAACCGCCAAGAAGCTCACCTGCAATGATGCCGATCATGGTGACGACCGGGATCAGCGCATTACGCGCGATATGCCAGAAGAATACTGTGCGCGGCAAAAGACCCTTTGCCCGCGCCGTGCGGACGTAATCCTCTCGCATGATGTCCAGAAGCGATGAGCGCAGCAAACGAGCAATCGAGGCTGAGACGAAGACGGACAGGGTCAATCCCGGCAATACCAGATGGGCCCATGTCCCGGCACCACCCGTGGGGAACCAGCCCAGATCGACCGCAAAGATCAGGATGAGCATGATGCCGAGCCAGAAAACCGGCGTCGCCTGACCCAGAAGGGCAGCCACCATCACGATGAGTTCCGAAATCGTCCCGCGCTTCAATGCCGCGATCGCGCCGCAAACCGCACCGATGATGGAGCCGAACACCAAAGCAGTACCGGCAAGAAGTGCCGTGTCCGGCATACGCTCCAGCACGATATCCATTGCGGGCCGTCCCTGCTGGAACGACATGCCGAAGTCACCCCGCAGCATGGACAGAAGCGACACGACATATTGTTCGATGATCGGCCTGTCGAGCCCGAGCGCGGTGCGGATCGTATCGATATCCTGTTGGCTGGCACCCACCGGCACCAGCAGCACGGCGGGATCGCCGAGGACACGACTGACGAAGAACACGATCGTCACCACCCCCCAAATGGCGAGCGCGGCCTCGGCCAGCTTGACGAGAAGGTAACGGCTCACAGCGTCGCTCCAGCGGTATCGGTTTTGCTCACCGTCATTCAGCCGCACCTTTCATCAGGCTCGGGATCATTTCTGCGGAGTCGGTCCATTCGTCGCCCAGCAACTCGGGCGTCTCATAGGCCACCAGATTGTCGAAATGCGTCTGACGATCAGCGACGAAAAGGCTGCGGGCGATGCCGCGGGCCAACCGGCGTCCGCCATCGCTGACCGCCGGTATGTCTCCCGAAAGTTTGCCATGGCTGAGCGAGGCAGGGTAGTTGAAGCAATGAATGAGCCGAAGCGCAGGGCTGCTGCCGGGTGCCTTTTCGGTAAACTCGAAATCGGGACCGAGATAGGGGGAAGTCGCCAGCTCGCCATTTTCCATCCCGGCTGCGGGGTCGAACACATCGCTCCAGAAGCGTATTTGCGAGGCGAAGCGTGTGAGCTCCGGTCGCTTGGCGAGATCGACAGTAAAGCCCGTCGCGAAGATCACGAAATCATAGCTCATGTCGCCGCGAGCGGTTTCCAGAACCACGCTTCGACCGTCCTGGTGTGCACCGTTCAGGCCCGTGCCAAGAAAGAAGCGACCGTTTGGATGGCGTGACACGCGCAGCGTCGAATCGCGCGGTGGTGGCGTTTGGGCGCCGAGCGTATGTTGCAGAAACTTCCATTTCCAGTCATCGCTCAGGCCGGCAAAGCCATGCACGACGCCCTGGCTGGAAATGCCGGTAAATTTGTTGATGCGCGGAAGGTCTTTTCGCCGAATAATCATGTCGACACCGGCGGCACCCATCTCCAGGGCAGTCGCGGCGTTGTCCATTGCCGAAGCGCCCGCGCCGACGACAGCGATGTGCTTGCCTTTCAACGCTGCAAAATCGATATCTGCCGCGGAATGCGCCCAGAGCTGACGGTCGATCTTTTCCACGAAAGGCGGTACATACCCGCTGCCGAGTCCATCACGGCCTGTCGCGAGAACGACGTGACGCGCGTAGATACGTTCTGTCGAGCCGCTATCGAGATCGTTCGTCGTGACTGCGATGAGCGCATCGCCGAGCGGTTCGAGGTCGGTTACGGCAATGCGGTTACGCACCGGAAGATCCAGCACTTTGCGGTACCAGACCAGATAGTCCATCCACTGGCCCTTCGGAATTTTGCCGAGCCCGTCCCAGGCGTCGGTGCCGAACTGAGCGACAAACCACGCACGAAACGTAAGCGCCGACAGGCCGAGCGCCGGCCCTGTCAGTTGTTTGGGTGAGCGTAACGTTTCCATTCGGGCATAGGTGACCCATGGGCCTTCAAGCCCTTTTGGCGCGCGGTCAAGACACACGACGTTTCGGATGCCTAGCATTTTCAGCGACGCCGCAGCGACCAGGCCACACATCCCCGCACCGATCACGACCGTATCGTAAACACGCTGGCCGTCGTGCGTCGTCACCGGCACCCACTCCTTGGGCGGCAGTTCGAGAAAGGACAGGTCCTCTGCAAGCCTTTGCTCAAGGTTGGCAAGGCCCGCTGCCGAGGCGGATGAAGCATCGGTCACGTCAAAACTCCTTTGCATGAGAATCGACACCGAAGGTGGCGTCGGCAACGCGTTCGAGATGTGCCGGATCATGTGCGACGAAACCGGGCATGCGCGCAGAAGAGATGCGGATGATCAACTGGATCAACTCTCGCGCGCTTTCGGGCAGCGGTTTCGATGAGGCGGAAAAAATGCCCCAGAGAAACGGGATATCGACATCAAGCGGCCTGATCTCGATATTTCTGAGCTGCACGCCATAGGCCGTTGCGGGTTCGACGATCGCAACCCCGAACCCGGTGGAGGCCAGTTGCAGGGCATTGATCGCAGCATTGGTGTCGACCAGCCGTGCAGGACGGACATTCGCAGCCTCCAATGCGTGATTGACGCGACGCCGCAGCCGGAATGGGTTTGCCATGGTGATCACGCAACGCTCGCCCAAATCGCTGATGGAAATCGTCTGTTGTTGAGCCAGCGGATCGCTGGACGAGACGGCTGCGACGCAAGGCGACTGAAAGAGCCCGTGGACCTCCAGACCGGGATGCTCGACGGGCAGCGATGCCACGCAAAAATCTGCGGTACGACCCAAAACCGATTGCACGGCGGTTTCCGCCGAAACGCTGCGCAAATGCACGTTTCGCGGTAAAACGCTTTGCGGCAGTTTTGCGAGCGCCAGCGGGACGAGACCACTTGCAAAAGCCGGAATTGCAGCGATTTCGATTGGCGGCAGTTCCTCGGCCAGAATGGTTTTTGCCCGTTCCCGAAGCTGACCCATGCCGCTCAAAAAACGCTCGGCCTCGGAGTGAAAGGAAATGGCCTTGGGCGTTGGCGTGATTCTGGGCCCGTTGCGCTCGAACAATGCGAAACCGATCGAGGCCTCCAGTTCCTGGATCAGCCGCGTGACCTGTGACTGCGAACGGTCAAGCAATCGCCCGGCAGCAGTGATGCTGCCTGCCGACATGACTGCCAAAAACACTTCAAGCTGCTTGATTTCCATTATCGACCTATCATGCGTGTTTCGCAGCATTGATATTCAGCAATTCAAATATTGCATGATATGAAAAATATGCAACGCAGATATTTGCTCAGAAACTAGGCAATAATAGTTGTTTTTTCGGTCTAGAAAGTGTTTTTTGGATTCTGTTCCGCCGTTCGTCCTCATAACGGGATCGTACGGTTTTTTCAGACTGCAATCCCACGCGCCTAAGGGGTCGCAGAACATAATGCCGGAACGAAAAGGGCGGGATGGCTTGATGACTTGTTAGGAAGCTTCGTTTAGATGCAAATATCGTTTCTCGAAAAGGATGCCGCAATGGAGTCCAAGACTGCGGAGCAACGCAGCCTCGATTATCGCAACGCCATGTCGCAATTGGCCGGTGCCGTCAACATCGTCACCACCGATGGGCCGGAAGGTCGGGCAGGGTTTGCAGCGACTGCCGTCTGCAGCGTTTCGGACAATCCACCGACGCTGTTGGTCTGCCTCAACAAGAATTCCTCCACATACAGGTTCGTGGTCGGGAACGGGGTGATCTCAGTCAATACGCTCTCGGCAGATCAGGAACCGTTGAGCAATCTCTTCGGCGGCAAGACGCCGACCGATATGCGTTTCGCAGCCGGTGAGTGGAAGACGCTTGAGACGGGCTCGCCCGTGCTTGCCGGGGCGCTCTGCTCCTTCGATTGCCGCATTCGCACCATTCATGATGGCGGGACCCACGATATCTTGGTCTGTGATGTGCTCGAGACTGTTGCGGGCGAGGGCGAAGAGGCGCTGATCTATTTCAAACGTGGATATCGCCAGCTCTGACAGGCGGTGATCTCAGCCGAAGAAACGTTGCCTGAAAACATCCAGTGCCACGGGTCGTCCGAAATAAAAGCCCTGAAACGTGCTGCACCCGCAATCCAGCATGAAGCGGTATTGCTCCTCCGTTTCGATGCCTTCCGCCAGTATGTGGAGGCCGAGATCGTGACCCATCTGGCATATGTTGCGCGCCAGTCTTGCACCACGTTCGGTGGCCACGGCACGCACGAAGCTGCGGTCGATCTTCAACTGCTCCAATGGCAGTCTCTGCAAATAGCTCAATGAGGAATAGCCGGTTCCGAAATCATCGAGCGAAATACCGATGCCATGCTTTTCCAGGGCCTTGATCTTGCTGATCAGTTCCTCCACTTCGGCGACAAACATCGTTTCCGTCAATTCCAGCTTGAGCGCGTGTGGTTCGACCGATGCCGCCGACAGGGCCGATATGACGTTGCCGACAAAATTGTCCTGAAACAGCTGATCGGGACTGACATTGATCGACAGGACCAGATCCTTGGTTTCCGGATGATCGCGCCAGGCGCACAATGTCTCGATGCCGCGTTCCAGTACCCAACCGCCCAGCTGAGGCATCAGCCCGGCACGTTCCGCCACGGGTATGAACTCATCCGGAGCAATGTAGCCCAGCCGTGGATGCCGCCAGCGAAGCAACGCTTCGGCGCCGATCAATCGACCGCCGCCGTCGACCTGCGGCTGAAAGAAAAGTTCGAACTGTTCCCTAGCCAGGGCCGTCCTCAGGTCTCGGGCGTTTTTACTGTCCGGCCCCAACTTGCGCTGGATCAGCAAAAGGCCACCGCAAAGCAAGGCAGCGGCCATTGTCGCATGGATCCAGGCCGTAACGCTCCTGATATCGTCGGAAAGCGGCGTCGCAAAATCGTAACTCAGCGGACAAACGGAAAACAGGATGAAAAAAGCAATCGAGGTGAGGATGATAGCGAGCTGGAAGCGGGTCGGATCAAGTTGATAGTTGGCGAAACCGGCAAGCGCAATGATGAGAAGGTAAATGTGCGATACGCGTGGGACGGCTTCGTTGGGGACATCGAACAGGAGGGAGAAACTGACGAGAAAGAGGACGCAAGCGATCTGCGAGACGAGCATGCCAAATGAAATGTAACCCCTTCGCGCGGCAAGCCATCCTCCCGATATGACGGCAAACAGAAGCCCTTCGGTCACGACAAGCGGCCAGTTCTGCATCAATGCAAAAACAACGAGCCACAATCCGCTGACAAACACGCCAACGGGTAGCGCAGTGCGACAGACGAATTGCAAATGTTGACTATGTTGTCTCTGTGTCCTGTAATGAGGACCGGCTGGATTTTTTTTAAACAATGGAACTCGCTGCTGAGCTGATTTCAGCGAGCTTATCAGAACGTTCTCAATTGAGCGACGCCAGCAACAAGAAATTTTGACGTAAGGTAACTGGCGCAACGCAAGGGCGCAGAATCAGTCGTTCCTGTGAGAAATGGAAAAGATCGGAACCCGAACGATCAAGCGTTTCGTCGCCACAGACCAGGTGCGGCACCGACGGCGGTGGAGAAGACCCGGGTAAAATGACTCTGATCCGCAAAACCACAAGAAATCGCGATTTCTGCCAGCGAAGCCTTGGAGGAGCGCAGCAATTCCTTGGCTCTGTCGATGCGTTTGCTCAGAAGCCACTGATAGGGCGTCATGCCCGTCGCTTCTTTGAAGGCGCGGATGAAGTAACCGCGTGACAGGTTGCAGGCCTGCGCCACCTCTGAAATCAGAACCTCACCGTCAAGTCTTTCCAGCAAGATGTCTTTTGCCATTTCCTCCTGCGCACGAGACAGGCCTGCCGGCCTGTTGGCGGAAGGGACGGCCAGACCGCCATAACGCTGAATCAGATAGGTGCCGATCGCCGTCGTCATCTGATCGACGAAAAGCGCATTCGCCTCTGCGGGTCTTGCCAGTGCCGGTATCAGCGCACGCGCCAGATTGGCAAGCACGATGTCTTTCGTCGCTGTTTCCGTGGATAGCATCCGTACGCCGGGCATGTCGCAGTCGTCGGCGATTGTTGCCAGCGATGCGGGCGACAGCTGAAACATCATGAAGTCGAAAGGGGTGGAAAGGTCGGCTTTGTAGTCCTGCGCGAGATCGCGAATATAGATCGCATTTTCCGTGAAATCGTGGCTTGAGGCGTGATGCGGACGAAAGATGCGCCGTGTATGGCCACCTTGAAGGGCAACTCCGATCACGAAGCCCTGATCGCTTGCCGGTGTCTGGACCTGATCCAGCAGGCTGGACTGCGTTGCCTTGCGGTAGATATCGAAACTCGACGATGCAAGGCTTTGATTGACCGACAGTTGCTTCAGCGCACAGCCGAAGCCATCCACTGTCCTGCTGCCAGCGGTTCGGGCTTGATGGTCGGATGCAGGGGCCATGAGGAATCTTTCGGTTAAAAAATGTCAGACGTCGCCTGTCGAACGCCTGATGATGCGTATCACGACTTAAAAACAAAACTTCAGGGCAATGACGCTTTTCTACAAGATTGGCGACCGATCCTCGGATAGAACTGCCCGTACACTGAGATCGTCACTCTAGACCTTCGATCTCAGTTGGGGAATATCGATAGATTGTGAGTGAATTGTTGGCAGTCAGCGACAGAATTTTGAAGGGGTTCGGGGTGAAGGTCGCCAACGAACTCGTCATCAGACCGCTCAGCAAAGCCAGGCTTACGGTTTTGGAGTTCGAACTCGCCTGTGAAAAGGATCATCGTGTGGAGTTGGAGCGGGATGATGCTTTTCTGCTTATGCTCTATCTCGTCGATGTCGAACATGCCGACATATTGGCCGATCAGCGATTGACGCCTGTTAAGAGGTATCCCCGTGGCTCCATCTGTCTTGTCAGCCTCAGGGAAGGGGCTGCGATATCGATCCGCGGTCGTTTTGAGGCACTCGCCGTTCATATCCCGACTGCGCATTTCCTAGAGTTGACCGCACAGGCAGGCGAACCGGATATCGAGAATTTCAGCATTTGCCGCGGGGTGGATGACCCTGTCGTGCGCAACATCGGTGCTGCGCTCATGCCGATGTTCGCAATGCCAGATGAGGTTCGCGATACGCTGCTTCCGCACATTGGTCTTGCCCTTCTCGCTCATCTTGCTCACCGTTACGGCCAGTCGCCGCGTCAGCATCTCGCCGAATCCGGGCGGCTGACAGCGATGCAGGAGCGTCGCGTCAAAATGTACATGACCGCCAACCTGTCGCGCAGCATCACATTGACGGATATTGCCGCTGCCACCGGTTTCGATGTAGCGGTGCTTTGCCCGGCCTTTGAGGCAACGACAGGCCAGACGATTGAAACCTGGTTGCTGCAGAGCAGGATCGAACGGGCGAAATCCTATCTCGGCAAAGGTGGCGACAATGTTGCCGACGTCGCCGCAGCGTGCGGTTTCATGGATGAACATCGTTTCGAAATGGAGTTCAAGGCCGTCGTTGGCATGACACCCCAGCAATGGCGTTTGCGCAACAGGCACTGATACAAGAGGCATGGGCCGAATAGACTATCCGCCCATTCGTCATGGGCGGATAGTCTGTATCGAAAGAAAAAGACCTCAGTCCTTGATGAAGGCCAGAAGATCGGCATTCAACACGTCGGCATTCACAGTAAGCATGCCGTGGGAGAAGCCGGGATAGGTCTTGATGGTGCCGTTCTTCAAAAGCTTGATGGCCTTGTGTGCAGCGTCTGCGATCGGCACGATCTGGTCGTCTTCGCCGTGGAGAACCAGTGTCGGCACGCCGATGGCCTTGAGATCTTCCGTCTGGTCGGTTTCGGAAAATGCCTTGATACCATCATAGTGAGCCTTGGCGCCGCCCATCATGCCCTGACGCCACCAATTCTGGATGACGCCTTCATGCACAGTCGCGCCGTCGCGGTTGAAGCCATAGAAGGGACCGGAGGGAACATCGCGGAAGAATTGCGCGCGGTTGGCGGCAAGGGCAGAGCGGAAACCATCGAAAACCTCCATGGGCAGGCCTTCAGGATTGGCTGCCGTCTTCAGCATCAGTGGCGGCACGGCAGAGACGAGCACGGCCTTTGCGACGCGACCAGCAGGTTCGCCATGCTTGGCCACGTAACGGGCGACTTCGCCACCGCCTGTTGAATGGCCGATATGAACGGCATTCTTCAGATCGAGATGCTCTACGACGGCAAAGGCATCTGCGGCATAGTGGTCCATATCGTGGCCGTCCGAAACCTGCGCGGAACGACCATGGCCGCGGCGATCATGGGCCACGACGCGGTAGCCCTTCGAGAGGAAGAACAGCATCTGCGCATCCCAATCGTCTGATGACAATGGCCAGCCGTGGTGGAACACGATGGGCTGGGCATCCTTTGGACCCCAATCTTTGAAGAAGATTTCGACGCCGTCCTTGGTGGTGGTGTAGCCCATTGTATGATCTCCTGTGCTGGTGGTTGATTTGGAAGCTGTGGCAGCGCGTGCCGCCCTGCCGGGAACTGCGATGGTGATGGTTGCAGCGGCTGCGGAAAGCAGCGCACCGCGTCGGGTCATGGTCAGAAGGGTCTCGGGCATATTAGGTTCCTTCGATATTCGTGCTAGTTTTTTTTGCCGATGCTGCGTTTGTCTGATGAAGGCACATTGCAGTGGTTTGGCGAGATCGACAATTGCATCAATTGTTTCGATATAATTGTCTTTATTGCAATAATCATGGGCCGTTCACAGTGTTCCAGGACGGTTGATCGTCAAGAAATGTCGGACCACAGGCTTTTCGGAGCCAACGTGATACGCCAGAACCTTGCCTTGCAAATCCGCATCGGCATTGGAGACGCGCTTGTGCTGGCGCAAATGCTCTGCCCAGGATTCCACCATGAACCATTCGACGATCTTTTGTGGATCGGCAGAGTCCTCAGTCACACCCCAGCCATAGGCACCATCTCGACGACGCTCATGAGAAAGGGCATCGATGGCATGCAGGAAAGCGGTGCGGTGATGTTTCTCGATCGTGTATTCGATGAGGATCAGGACAGGGCCGCGATCATGGGCAACAGGTTCGGCGACCAGCGGTTCCGGCCAGTGGTTGGACGGCACCATGTCCATGTCGCCAGCAGGCAGCTTCAGGCGGTGCATGACCAGACCGGCAACGAGCAATCCGGCCGCGCCGATCAAAAGCGTGCCGGGCACGCCTGCGGCCTCACCTACGGCACCCCAGCCCAGGCTACCGGCCGTCATGGCTCCGTTGAAGACGGTGAGATAGACGGCAAGGCCGCGACCGCGTACCCAGTTGGGGAGAATGGCCTGCGCCGCCCCGTTGAGTGTCGTCAGCGCCGTAATCCAGGCAGCGCCTAGAAAGAGAAGTGCGACGATGGCGAGCCATCTGGGTGGAGCAATCGACAGGGTCGCCATAACCATCGCGGTCACGAGTGCTGCTGCCAGCAACAAGCCATCAGCGTCCAAACGCTCGCGAAGGCGTGGCATCACCAATGCGCCGCCGATTGCGCCGGCCCCGACCGCGCCAAGCAAGATACCATAAAAGCCCGCATCTCCGCCCAGCAATTGCCGGGCGACCAGAGGCAGCAAGGCCCATACGGCGCTGGCAAAGGCAAAGAATATAGCCGCACGTACCAGCACGACATGCAGCGGACGACTGGCCCGCGTGTAACGCAGCCCGGCACGAAATGCGCCGAAGAAACCTTCGGCCAATGCATCATTGCCGTCCTTTGCCCGTGGCCACCATAACAGGGCGACGATCACGAACAGGTAGCTTGCCACATCGGCGCCATAGGTGACGGCGGCACCGAATGCCGCCAGCAACAGACCACCGGCTGCCGGTCCGATGGAGCGGGCGATATTGATGCCCAGCGAGTTCAAAGCGACAGCGCTTTTGACATCCTCCCGCTTCACCAGTTCGGGCACGATTGCCTGCCAGGTCGGTCCCATCAAGGCGGCTCCGATGCCACCCACGAAGGTCAGCGCGATCAGCGAACTGACCGAAAGCATGCCTGTATGAGCAAGCGCCATCAGGGTCAGGCTGACGGAGGCGAGGAGGAGTTGCACGGCGATCAGAAATTTTCGGCGGTCGAGAATATCGGTCAGCACGCCGGCGGGGATTGCCAGCAAAAAGACCGGTAATGTGCCTGCCGCTTGCACCATCGCCACCGCTGCCGGGGATGCGGAAAGGTCCGTCATAAGCCAGGAACTGGCGACATCGCGCATGAAGCTGCCGGTATTGCCCAGGACGGTGGCCGCCCACAAAACGGCAAAGACGGGCTGGGCAAGCGGTGCGAAGCTGCTGACCGGAGATTTTATCGCGGTCATTTGCCGGCTCCCTTTGCAAGATCCATCGCGGCCACGATGATGAAGGCGCCTGCCAGACCCAGGTGTTCAAAAAATGCGTTGGTCGCCATCATGCGGTCCATGCCGGAGGGCAGTTCCCAGAACCGCAGTGCAACCAGCGTCGCCAGAAGTGTGAAGCCGACAAGTGACAAAGCCGCCGCCCAGCGTAGAAAGCCGGAAATGACCATGGCCGAAGCCACCAGTTCAAAGACGATGACCGCGATTGCGAAGACCGGTGCCGGAGAAAGGCCGAAATGGTTCATTTCGGCAATGGCCCCATGAAAATCGAAGATCTTGGTCACTGGCCCCTGAATATAGGCTGCGCAAAGAGCCAGAAGTGCCAACCTTTGCGATACAGGCGACCTCAGAAGATTGGAAAGGGTGGTTTTCGGCGCATTTTGTGTGGTGCTGTGGTCTGTCATGATCTGCTCCTGAAAGTGTTTGCGTTGGAGCGATATTGGCCGTGATTGATGTGACCAACAATTGCATCAATTGTTTCTATTTAGTTGCGAAAATCGCAATTATCGACGTGGCTGGCGGGCAGAGACTGTCCATCCGCCCGCCTGAAGTTCAAACCGCCCAGCACGAGCAACCCAGGGCGCCGAAGAAACCTTTGAGATCTGCAATGGGCAGTTTCGACGTCCATGCGCCGGCGTGATCGTGACCGTGGACGCCACAGTCGCCGGCGCAGCCGCATGTGGAAATCGCCGTGCGGCGCAAAGAGCGCTGACCAGCACCGGCTGGTTCGCCCCAAGCGGCGTAGCCACCAAATGTGCGCACGGGCGACCAGTCCGGCATGGCGGGCGGCAAGGCACTCTCGTCCAGAGCTTTGAAGTCTCCCGAAGCATAGACGATCCTGCCGCCAACGATGGTGAGGTCTGAGGTGAGGAACGAGATTTCATCTTCTGCGCAGGCAAAGAAGTCCTTGTCGGGGACGATCAGATCGGCAAACTGGCCCTTTTCTATGCGACCCTTCTTGCCTTCCTCATTGGAGAACCAAGTGACTTTCTCCGTCCACATACGCAAGGCCGTTTCGCGGTCCAGGCAATTGGCACGCGGATAAAGCTGCATCCCACCCACGGTCTTTCCCGTCACCATCCAGGACAAGGAGACCCACGGATTGTAAGAGGCCACACGGGTGGCATCCGTGCCTGCGGAAACATTGACACCCTTCTCGAGCATCTTTTTGATCGGCGGCGTCGCCTCGGCAACGCCATGCCCGTAACGCTCGACGAAATATTCGCCCTGATAGGCCATGCGATGCTGGGTTGCTATGCCACCGCCAAGAGCGGCGATGCGATCGATCGATCGGTCGGAGATAGTTTCGGCATGGTCGAAAAACCAGTTGAGACCTTCAAGCGGAATATCCTTGTTGACCTTTTCGAATACATCCAGTGACCGCGAGATCGTTTCATCATAGGTCGCATGAAGACGCCAGGGCCATCTGTTCTCCGCGAGAATGCGAACCACCTCTTCCAGTTCGCCTTCCATTTCCGGCGCCAGTTCGGGGCGTGGCTCACGAAAATCCTCGAAATCGGCGGCTGAAAATACCAGCATTTCGCCAGCGCCGTTGTGGCGGAAATAATCGTTGCCCTGCTTGTATTTGACGGATTTCGTCCAGTTGAGGAAATCCTGCTTTTCTTCCTTGGGCTTTTGCGTGAACAGATTATAGGCCAGGCGAACCGTCATGTGGTCCTCGTCCGCCAGTTTCTGAATCACTTCGTAATCGTCGGGATAGTTCTGGTATCCACCGCCCGCGTCGATAACGCCCGTGACGCCCAGCCTGTTCAGTTCCCGCATGAAGTGGCGCGTGGAATTCACCTGATAGTCGAGTGGAAGTTTTGGACCTTTTGCCAAGGTGGAATAAAGGATGCCCGCATTCGGCTTGGCCAGCAGCAGGCCGGTTGGATTGCCGTTGGCATCGCGCGTTATTTCACCGCCGGGCGGATTTGGTGTTTCGCGCGTATATCCCACTGCGCGCAAGGCGGCTCCGTTCAACAGTGCCCGATCGTAGAGGTGCAAAAGAAACACCGGCGTATCGGGGGCAATCGCGTTGATTTCCTCGATGGTCGGCAGGCGCTTTTCGGCAAACTGATGTTCGGTAAATCCACCGACGACGCGCACCCATTGCGGCGCGGGGGTGATGGCCACCTGCCGTTTCAACATGTCCATCGCGTCGGCCAGCGAGCGCACGCCATCCCAGCGAAGCTCCATGTTGAAGTTCAGGCCACCACGAATGACGTGGGTGTGGTTGTCGATCAACCCGGGAAGGGCACGTTTGCCTTTCAAATCGACGATCTTCGTATCAGGCCCGGCGTGAGCCATGATTTCGGCATCCTCGCCCACAGCCAGAAATTTTCCGTCCTTGATGGCGACGGCGCTAGCCGTCGGTCTCGATCTGTCCAGAGTGGTGATCAGACCGCGATGTAATATGAGGTCGGCATGCATGGTTTCTGCTCCGGTCGTGGAATGATTGGCGGCGTCGGCGGAAGAGAAGAGATTGGCAAGGGCAAGACTGGACGCCCCGCCCAGAAAGGTGCGACGTGTGGTCATCAGCTGTGCTCCGCAGGTGTTTTCCCATGCGATGCCACGTCTCTTTCACCGACCGTACCCTTCGGCAGATGACCGAACATGTGAGGCTTTATCTGGTGGATCCAGGAAATTGCAGCGGGCTCCCGGGCCAATAGCGTCCTGGCGAAAGGAATGATCTGTTCGCCCACGAGAATGCCGAGCAGCCCGACCAGCGCGATGACCGGCGGTGCCGGAGAGCGGACGTTGAGCAGGCTGTAGACCAGACTGACAAGAAGTCCGGCGCCAAGAGACAGAAGATAGACTTTCATGGATTAAGTCCTCGATTGGAAGGAGGGCCGTTTCAAAGGGTGTTCTTCGAAACGGCACCTTGAGGAAACTTAGCGTGCCGGGTTCGGTCCGATGCGCTTGCCGTGCTTGACACGCTCGGCACCGCCGTGGACGTGGGTCACGGCGTAGTCGATGCCCATGCCGTACGCGCCGGAATATTCCTTGGCGAGCGAGGTCACCGCATCGTAGGTTTCCTTGCGAGCCCAATCACGCTGCCACTCCAGCAACACCTGCTGCCAGGTGACCGGGATGACGCCTGCCTGCACCATGCGGTCCATGGCGTATTTGTGCGCGTCAGACGATGTGCCGCCGGATGCATCGGCCACCATGTAAATCTCATAGTCGGGAACATCGTGCATGGCAGACAGTGCAAAGGTCGTGTTGCAAACTTCCGTCCACAGGCCGGAAACGACGATCTTGTTGCGGCCGCCCTTGGCGTTCCTGGCCAGCGCATCGCGTACATTCTGGTCGTCCCACGAGTTCATCGAAGTCCGCTCGAGAATGTCGTTTTCAGGAAACACGCCCAAAAGCTCGGGAAAGGTGTTGCCGGAAAAGCTTTCGGTCTCCACCGTGGTAATGGTGGTGGGGATGTTGAAAATCTTCGCCGCCTTGGCAAGTCCGACAACATTGTTCTTGAGCACCTGCCGGTCGATCGACTGAACGCCGAACGCCATTTGCGGCTGCTGGTCGATGAAGATCATCTGGCTGTTCTGTGGTGTGAGAACCTGAAGCTTGGACATGGAATTTCCTTTCGAAGTGTTGGTTGCATTGAATGGCGCAGGGGGAGCGGCACGTCTTGAACGTTATGCCGCCCCATTGTTTGAAAGTGACCTTGAAGCGGTTCGGGACAAATCCTGTTGCTGTCCCGCATCCGTTCCGGCCGGTGTGATTGCAATCTAGGTGGCTTGCTCTGTGCGGAGAATTGCAATAATTATTGTTATTGAATTGCAGCAGGTGAAATAATCGATGAATGACTACAAGGCGCTTCGCACATTTCTTCTCGCAGCCGAGAAGCGGAATTTCGCGCAGGTGGCGCGAGAACTGGACATGACGCCAGCGGCCGTAACGAGAGCCATCGCTGCGCTGGAGGATGAGCTTGGCGTGCAACTGTTCGTCCGAACGACACGGCAGGTTTCGCTGACCACCGATGGCGCGATCTACGCGGCGCAGATCAAGCCCGCTTTCGATGCGCTGGAAAATGCCCGCAAGGACCTGCTGAACAATCACAAGGCCGATCAGGGTCGCTTGCGAATCAGTGCACCGACATGGTTCGGTCAGCAGGTGTTGACGGCCATCCTCTCAGCCTTCAACGCGCAATTCCCGAAGATCAGCTTTGAAATTTCGCTCACCGACGGCATGGTGAACATCGTCGATGAGGATTACGATCTGGCGATCCGCATCTCGGCAGCGCCGTCGGACAAGTTCACGATCTGGCGCAAGATCAGTGTCGTCCCGCGCATTCTGGTTGCTGCGCCTGGCAGCCGGTTCGTCGATTTGAAACATCCAAACGAACTGACGCCTGATGATTGTCTTGCCTATAGCGGGGAGAGCAGGCGTGAGCATTGGGTGCTGTCGGATGGCGGCGCAAGCGCCACTGTCTCGGCAGGCCGTGCCTTCAGCGCCAATAGCGGCGAGGTGCTGGCCAGTATGGCCGCGGCAGGTGCGGGCGTCGCCATGCTGCCGCGCTTTCACGTCGGTGAGCATCTGCGCAGCGGTCGGCTGGTGCATGTCTTAAAGGGTTGGGCACCGCCAGAGCTGTGGCTGACGCTGTATTACCCGCCATATCAGGCCTTGCCGCCACGTATCGCGTCCTTCTCGAAATTTTTCGAGCAGCAGGCACCCGTCTTCATGGCGGAGATGAATTAGACGATTTGGGGGAAAGGTTGATTGGCGTATGTGCGAAAAGAAGGCGGCTGGCGCTTTGGCCGCCGCCTTTGATGTCGTATCAAGCCAAGACGGCAGTCGAGGCAGCGGAGGTGCCGACCGATGCGTGGCCACGCTTCGCGTTCAACTGACGGGCGACGATATCGTGGTTGAGCCACTGAACGGGACCAGCCGGTTTGGACGAATTGCCGAAAATCAGCTGCCCGGTTGCTTCCACGACCAAGCTGCTCAGCAGATCGCTGATCATAGACTTGTTGTCACGGTGCATCTGGGTGATTTCATTCGACGTGCCGATGGTCAGATCGGCCTGATCCTGGCTGTTGGGCATCGGCCAAGCCGTGAAGTCATAGAACGGACGCATGACGTCGCTGGCCTGCATATCCTTGATCTTCCGCAGCACGTCATCCATGGTAAAGCCGTCTGCCAGCAGCTTCTCGCATGCCTGCCACTGCTGCTCCACCCAAGCGCCACCATTCTCTTTCTTCAAAGCGAGGAGCAGAGGAATGAGAGGAAGCTCGATACCGGTGAAAACATCAGAAGAGTTGGTGCGGATTTCCGGGCAGTTGTAGACGGTCGCCTTCACGCCCTCAGCCCAGGCTTCGGTGGCAATCTTTTCCAGGCGCATCTTGGCATAGCCCTGCGTGTAATTCGTATAGGTCTGCCAGCGGTACTCGCCGTCAATCAGGATCGCCGTTCCATGGTAACCATAGGCGGTATAGCGAACCTCATTTCCGGCAGCTTCCACGCGGTTGCGGATTGCAGCACTCTGCTCGATGAGATGACGGAACGTGTTTGCCGAAACCTCATCGAAATTCTGCAGGATGAGCTTGCCCATATCGCTGTCGAGCAGCGTCTGCGACGACATGTGGCGCGCACCGCGTCCCTTGTAGATGCGGTTGGCGATGGCGAGAAACACTTTGGCCTTGGGGATGCCGCCAGCCATGGTATGCGCAAACAGAACGTTGCGTCCTGCGGGAATCATGCCGTCCAGAATGGACATCACGTCCGAAAGCGCGGCAGTGAACCGTTCCGTGCCCAGATCACGGCACTGGTCGATATAGGCCCAGTCCAGCGTGTCGGTCTGCCAGCTGTCCAGCGTCATTTTCGCGACGAGATCGGTCGGCGTAGGGCTACCGGCGGGGGCATCGAGATCGAAACCGGCCATCAGCGGCACGTTGATGATCTTGCCGCCCAGCCGTGCTTCGGCATCCGACAATTCTTCGGCATTCAGCGGACGCAGAACATTGTTCTCGTCACGCCGACCCACTGTTATTCCGACGATGTCCATGCCAGCAGCGCGCGCTTCTTCGAGCAGGCCCGTCGCATAACCGCGGCCAAACAATTCGCCGAATAGAACGAAAACATCGCCTTCGCGAAAAATGCTGTTTTCGGAACGCTGCGTCAGTGCAAGCGGATTTTCCATGGTGTCAGCTCTTTGCTACATCGGTTGTCGTGTGAGTGCTCCGCAGAGCTTTGATAATCACATGCCCGCATGGGGGAGAAATAGGAAGTCATTTTAAGTGACCAAATATTTCAAAGCGTGAGTTCAAGGCATTTAAACGCGCTGGCAGAACGAAAAAGCGTCTCGAAATCGCTCAGCAAGACGCCCATTCCGGCAAAACCTCTCGAAAACCTCGACAGTCAGTCGAATTCGAACGATGCCTCGTGTTCCCACGGCCCATCCATATAGCGCCACAGGTCAAGACCGGCTGTTTCTATACTGTGTGGCCTGAAGTCGGCTACAAGCCGTCCATGCAACTCGTCGGCCACGGGTTTCGAGACTTTGTTTTGAACGGTGATGTGAGGCTGCCATTTCTGCATGTCCTGCCCGCCTAGCCATGACGCAAAGTCCGATCTGAGCTGAGCGTGGATGGCGTGAAGCTGAGGGCTCGCGATTGTGAAGGCGACACCGCCGCCAAGATGACGAAGACCGGTAACTTGCGCTTGAAACGGCTTTTGCAGCGCCGCAACCTCAGCCAGACGATCAATGATTCGCGTAACATATTCCCCCGGCAAGCGATGAAACATCGTCAGATGCGCACGCAGGACATTTCTGTCAGGTGGAAAATGAGCTTTCCGCAGGACATCGAAGGGCTCGAGATCACGGTCTGGAATCTTCGCCGCGAGGATGAGGGGCTGTCGCGTTTTCACCGTATCTCCTTCCCAACTCTCTTTGGCGTGGCCGAAGCCTTGACACCGGCGCTTACAAAACAGACAGGCCTTCGATATGATCCCACGCGAAGCCACAAGCGGGGTGGGCGAGCCCCAACGTGGCAAACACATCAATACCGGAGAGGGCGATGTCGAAGAAACAGAAACTGGAACACTCGGAATTCTCAGGTGAATTCGAAGATGATGGCGTGACGGTTCTCGTCGACATCTTCCGCCCTGCTGGAACCAACAATGACTGGACGATGGAGGTCGTGAGCGAAGAGGACGACGTGACCTCTTGGGACGAGCCTTTCGCCACGGACAAAGATGCCTGGGAAGAGTTTCTTGCTACCTGCGAAAAGGATGGCATTCGCAGTTTTCTGACGGATGAAGACGACGTTGCGATTCATTAAAATGTGAAAGGCAGGCCGCGCATAGGCACGGCCTGCCGGTTCGTTTCAGAGAGGTATCAGGCCGAGACTGCGATTTCTCGCCTCTCCCGGTCCGTTACGATGGATAGGTCGAGAACTTTCTGCAGGTTTGCGGCGTGACGGAAGTCCGGGTCGGCTTTTGAGCCTTCCATCACTGCCTTTGCGAATTTCTCGTAATTCGTTTCCACCGGCTCGACGTCGATGTTGCGCCAAATCGCTTTTTCCACGTCCTCGCCAAGGCACCCGCGCAGCGTCGAATAATCCGGCGTGTGGATGACTTCAACAGCACCCTTGTCGCCATGAAGCCGGAGCCGCAATTCGTTGAGGTGGCCCGTTGCCCAGCGGCTGGCATGGATGACACCCATCGCGCCATTCTCCAGTTCCGCCGTCATGGTGAAGCTGTCATTGGCGTCGAGGTCGTAAACATCGATCCTGTTGCCTTCATATTTATCGAAGGTCTTCAATCGCGTGAAGATGCGCTCGACATCGCTGCCGGCACCGTAAGAAGCGAAGTCGAGAATGTGGATGCCCACATCACCCAGCACGCCGTTCGAGCCATGTTTGGTGGACAGGCGCCACAGCCATTTGCTCTCCGTCATCCAGTCACCCCAGGCCTTCGAGACCAGCCAGCTCTGCAGATAGGAGGCTTCCAGATGTCGCAGCTTGCCGATCTTGCCTTCGAGAACCATCTGCCGGGCGACTTGAAGCGGCGCGACGTTGCGGTAGGTGAGGTTGACCATCGCGACCAGACCAGACTTTTCCGCGGCGTCCGCCATTTCCGCAGCCTTGGCGTATGTTTCGGCGAGTGGCTTTTCACAAAAGACGTGCTTGCCGGCGGCCAGAAGTTTGAGGCTGGTGGGGTGGTGAATAGCATCCGGGGTGACATTTGCCACCGCGTCGAATTCACCCCATGCAATCGCATCGTCCAGTGACGTGAAGGTTTCCGGAATATTGTGACGGGCAGCAAAGGCGCGCACGACCACATCGTCGACATCGATGGCTGCGACGAGTTCGACGCCCGATATCAGCGAAAAATGCATGGCATGGGTATTGGCCATGCCGCCAGTTCCAAGAATGACGAGTCTCATATTGATTTACCTGTATCCTGCTTCGCCAGCCGCATGCAGCTTTGGTCCACGTTCTTCGATAGGTTCCAGCGCTTCATCGACGGGGACGTTGGGTGCGTCGTGAATCGACGTCAAGGCCGCTGCCGGATTATAGGCCCACTTCACGGCATTCCCGATGACCTTCTGGACGTTCTCATCATGATAGGTTGGATAGGTTTCATGGCCAGGGCGGAAATAGAATATGTTGCCCGCACCCCGGCGCCACGTCAGGCCTGATCGGAAGACTTCGCCGCCCTGGAACCAGGAAATGAAGACGGTTTCCAAAGGCTCGGGTACGGAGAACTGCTCACCGTACATTTCTTCGTTTTCCAGCTCGAAATGCTCCGGCAGGCCGGTTGCGATCGGATGGCGCGGATTGATTGTCCACAGCCGTTCCCGTTCACCTGCCTCGCGCCACTTCAGGGCGCATGGCGTACCCATGAGACGCTTGAACGGCTTGGAGAAATGGCCCGAATGGAGAACGATGAGGCCCATACCTTCCCAGACCCTTTTGGCAATACGCTCGACGATCTCGTCGTCCACGGCCCCATGATCCTTGTGACCCCACCACACCAATACGTCCGTCTTGTCGAGACGGGCCTGCGACAGGCCATGCTCCGGCTCCTGTAAGGTAGCGGTGGTGGCATTGACCTCCGGCTCGCGGTTCAGCGCGTCGGCGATCGTGGTGTGCATGCCGTTGGGATAGAGTGAGCGAACGGTTTCGTTGATGTGCTCGTGAATGTTCTCGCCCCAGACGACGGTATTGATGGTCATGTCTATGCTCCTTGCTGATCCGGTGCTGCTTGGGTCAACAGCCGGTGAAAAGGTTGGTGAAGATTGTCGTGGCCTTGCTCGTGCCTGTCGAGTGCCGGTTCTAAATCTCGTTTGAAGGCATGAACTCGCGGCTGCCGCCCCCGTTCCACCCATGTCGTCTTGCGGGGTCATACTGCGGCTCAATGGGGCGATTTCTTGACAGGTGGATTCAAGGCTTGGTTGCGTGCTTCGACCCTCCTCTCAGTCCAGACGATTGCGCGTAACGGATTGTCAAAAACCCGTGGTATAAGATTGTTTTGCACCCGATCGGTTGTTGCGTCACGGTGGAGGGAACAGGGGCGTCAACTGAGCGTTAGAACATCAAATGGGAGGAAGCCATGTTTGATTTTTTGAAAGCCGCACCACAGCCGGTTATCTCCGAAGAGGAGACGGGGACCTACGCAGACGCTCTTCTTCAAATGCCCGACCTGCAGGTCAGCCGGGTGGTTGCTCGTGAAGATGGCCATAACGCACATCTACGCGATTATGGCGACCGTCGTGAGATTGCCCGAAATGCACTGGGCTTTGCCTGAAACCCCAAGTCTGGTGGAACCGCTCTTCAGGATAAACGTTTACCAAGCGTGACCTAGGAGGCGGGCAGTTCCGTATCTGACAGGACCGGAAGCGGCGAACGAAAGTGGACCGCGAGGCGACGTCGGAAACAGACTGCCCGCCGCTTTACATGAGGTATTCGAATGTCCGTCATCCCAGTTGAACCAGTACCAACACCTGGCCAAACTCCTCCCGTCCCGCCTCAGCCTGACATTCCACCCATAACAGAGCCTGAGCCCGACACGCTCCCTGACGATTCGCCGCTCCCCAATCCCGATGAAAATGATGATCCGCCTCGCGTGCTATAGGCGAGTATTTGTTTGACGCGCTCTAGCAGGCATGCGTCTCTGCGCTCTGCGCTCTGCGCTCTGCTCTCGCGTTTCCGTCTCCCGGTCTCGCGCCGGGTGGGCAACAGCGATTTCATAATCAGCTGGCAGTTCCGCCGCCTGTTCGCTGTTCATGATACCATAGGGGATCATCGTACCATTTCGGTCCCTTACAGAAACCTCGACCAACGTCTTATGGGTCATAGCGGCGATCTTTCTCAAGCTTGAATCAAAACGCGACGCAATTGCTCCTTGGAGGGAGCCATGGCGTCGTCTTGAAAGCTAAATGATCGTGAGCCCAAACCGTTCCGCGCGAAAGTGCGAAATTAACGCGTTTGTGATCTGGGAAATTATCCGGCAGCTACTTGGCGTACAGGTCTGTTACTGCGAACAAGTCGCTCCACCTGCTGAACGAGGCTCGTTGGCAGGCATGGCTTCTGACAGAAAGCCGATTCCGGATAGGCTTCCTCCAGCGCTCGGCCATCCGCGTGGCCGGAGTGGAAAACAAAGGGTACGGATGCCTCACGCAAGCGGTCGGCAACCGGAAAGACATCGCCATCCGTCAGGCGCACGTCGAGAATGGCGCAAGTCGGCGTGTCTTTGTCGAGATAGGACAGTGCTTCGGCGGTGCTGGGAAAGGGTCCCGCGACGGTCCAGCCCTCATCCTCTAAGGTCATCTGGATATCCATTGCAACGAAGATTTCGTCTTCCACCAACAACACTGTCTTATGCGTCATGTTTAACCTTGGATTGTATCGTCAGAATGTGCGTCAGGCTTGCGCCGTCGACCTTGGTGGTGACAGTTCCGCCGATCTGCTTGGCAGCACTGGTCAGGAGAACTGTCCCAAATCCAGCTGCCCCTGGCACCTCAACGACCTCAGTGCCGATTTCGTTCCACACCAAGTTGATCTTGTCGTCCACTTCTTCCCATTCGATACGCAGGCGACCATCGGGTTTCCCAAGAACACCATGCTTGAGAGCATTGGTCGACCACTCGTGAAGAATGAGAGTCAACGGCGTGATGAAGGTCGCTGCAATCTTCAAATCCTGGCCATCGATTTCGATTGCCGCGTGGCGCTCATAGGGGGTCAGAATGGTTTCGATGAGATCGTGAAGGCTCACCGCAGAGCTTCGCTTCTGGTTGGACGCCAGAGAATGGGCGCTGCCAAGAGCCAGGATCCGTCCTTCCACGTCCTCTACCAGCCCGCGCACGGTATCATGCTTGCGAGAAGCGATCCGCAGGATGCCGCCAATCATCGCGAAAAGGTTCTTTACCCGGTGGTTCATTTCGTTGAGCATCAGCTCGCGGGCTTCGGCAAGCTCGTACTCCGCCGTCACATCCACACTCACGCCGATGACCCTGCCGGGATCGCTTTCCGCCACATGCCGGGCGAAGGTCTTCAGCCATCGTGGCCGACCGTCGGTCCCCACGATGCGCGATGTCAGCTCGAAGCCGGTATGGTCGTTGATGGCCGTTTCCAGAGCTTCGCGCAGCTGGTGGCGGTCCGGGTCGTTGAAATTCTGAAGTACGGACTGCAGCGCCGGTGTTCCGTTTCTGGTCTGGAGAAGCTCCATGGCTGCACCACCCAGTACGAATTCACCACGATCCGGCAAATATTCCCAAACGCCTATGCCCGCGGCCTCGATGGCCAGCTGATGGCGCTCCCGTTCGGCGGCGAGCTGGCTTTCCACGTTGATGGCATGGGAAATATCCGTCATGACAATGGTCGAACCGTCAATCATGCCGTCGGCGGTCCGGTAGGGCAGGATACGCAGCGAGAATGTGCGCTCCTGATCGCGGTCCATCACTGTCTGGTTATATTCGACACCGTTGGCCATGACGCTCTGGACGCGGGTGACGAAGTCCAGAGACGGAAAACGGCTGGCGACATCCGAGAGCGGGCGCCCGCGGTCGGTCGGCTGTAGGGGAAATATTGCGGTCGCGGCTCTGGTGTAGGAACGCAATCGCATGCCGCTGTCCAGCACGATTACCGCAAGGCTGGTGGAATCGAAGAAATTGCGAAGATCGGTGTTGGCGACGGTGACTTCGTCGACCTTCGTCTTCAACTCGTCATTGACGGTCGTCAATTCCTCATTGGTCGACTGAAGCTCCTCGTTCATCGACATCATTTCTTCGTTGGAACTCTTCAGTTCCTCATTCGCTGTCTCGAGTTCCTCGGTAGCAGAACGAAGCCGATGCTTGGCGGAGCGCAATTCGCGCTCCAGCGCCTCGACATGGCCATCGCCTTGCTCCATCTCGACAAGTTCGCTTGTGTCGAGAGGCGTGAAGATGGACGTCTCCTGGAAGACGACGAGATAGGCGTTGTCGTCGAGCGGGTCGCAGATGATGTCGGTTTTGAGGGATCCGAAATCGGTGACGACCTCGACGTTGCGGGCAACGATGCGTTTGCGCGCCATTCGTGCCTGACGCACCAGGGCCCCCAGCTGTTCCTTGACGCCGGGGCGCGCCAATGTGGCGGCGCTGGTTTCGCTTGCACCGGAAACAGGAAATTCGAAGAAGCGCGAGAGGCGACCGTAGGCCGCAACGATCTGGCCATCATTATCCAGAACGACACTTGCCGGAACATAGCGTTCCATCAGTCGGCTGGCGGCCAGCTCATCGATGCTCTCGGAGACTTTCTGCTCCTGCGTTCGCGAAATCACGGGGCGACGATCCTGCCGCTCGCCCGGAAGCGGAATGGGATAGGTCGGGGAGCCGGGCAGGCGCTGGAACAGTCGCGCTTTCTGGTCGACGACAGAAAAGACGCTGTCGAAGCGGCCAACGGTTTCCGACGAGCCGAGAAACAGGAAACCGCCTGGCCTGATGGCATAGTGCAGCAACGGCATGACGGTCTTTTGCAGCTTGTCGTCGAAATAAATCAGCAGGTTGCGGCACGAGACCAGATCGACCTTGGAAAAGGGCGGGTCCTTGATGAGGCTGTGACCGGAGAAACGGATCATGTCTCTGATCTGGCCGATGAAATTGAAGCGCTCCTTGTGAGGGATGACGTAATGTTCCTGCAATTCGTGCGGGATGTCGGCCAGCGAGGCGATCGGATAGGAGCCCTCGCGCGCAATCTTCAGCATGCTCTCGTCGATATCGGTCGCAAAGATCTGCACGTTGCACGGCAGTCCGAGGTGTCGCGCCGCTTCGGCAAACAGGATGGCAATCGTGTAGGCCTCCTCCCCGCTGGAACAGCCCGGCACCCAAACCCGTACGCCGTCTTCACTGCCTGCCGCTTCCTGCATGAGGGTGGTGATGGCGACATCGTTCAGCACGTCGAAAGAATGGCGATCCCTGAAGAAGCGCGTGACGTTGATCAGCAGGTCGCGAAACAGGGCATCGCATTCGTCGTTGTCGGTCTGCACACGCTCGAGATAGTCCGAACCCTTGCTAATACCGAGAACATGCATGCGTCTTTCGACACGTCGGACGAATGTCGTCTGCTTGTAGCCGGCAAAGTCATGGCCGACAGTCCGGCGAAGCGCCGTACACAGGTCATCGACGATGTCGGCAATCCTGGAGCTTTCCGCCCGGTTCGAACCCTGGCTCTTGCGGAAAAAGAAGCCGCCGATGCATGACAGAATCTGTTGAGGCGGTTGTATGAAATCGACCAGCCCGGTACCGGTGGCAGAAACCGGCATGCCGTCATACTTGGCAGTGGACGGTTCCTGCACCACGCAAAGCCCGCCATTTTCCTTGATGGCACGAAGTCCTGTCGATCCATCCGCACCGGTACCCGACAGGATGACGCAGGCGGCATTGGACTGCTGGTCGTTGGCAAGAGAAATGAAGAAATCATCGATAGGTCGGCGCAGTCCGCGCGGCTGGGCGAAGTCATTGAGGACCAGTCGCCCCTTCTCAATGCTGAGCCCTTTTCCCGGCGGTATGATGAAAACCGTATCGGCCTCGATGGATTCGCCGCCCTCGCATTGCAGCACGGTCAGTCTCGTGTGCCTGTCCAGCAGTTCGGCCAACATGCTTTCGTGATGCGGATCGAGGTGCTGGACCACCACGAAGGCAAGCCCGGTCGGCACCTCGGCGGCGCTCAACATTTCGCGCAGCGCTTCAAGTCCACCAGCGGAAGAGCCGACGCCGACAACGGGAACAGCAGGAACACTATACTCTTGAGACAAACACACGTCCTTGAAATTGCAGAGGCTGAACGATCAATAGGGGGAGTTTTGTTCCAGCTCAGCCAATGTTAGTTTTGCCTGGGCGATCGTGGTCGTGGAATTTGCGATGGTCGCCAGCGTGCCCTCGATCATGATGTTGTGGTCGTCGAGCAGCGGCTTGATCCGTTTTAGCGTGTCACCCAGTTCCACGTCGTAGGCTTGTAGCAAGTGCGTGTGCGCCCGGCTGACATCGAACTGCGATGCCAGAATATAGCGCACCTGCCCCGATGTCGCCTTCAGTTTCGACATGAACAGAAGATTGACGAACGGGGTGGCGTCATTGCGAAAATTGATGATGGTGGTGCGCACGGTCTCAGGGCCGTCGACCTCCAGGAAAGCGTTGATCTTGGCCCGCGCTTCGGCGTTTTCGGCGTGCACTCCGGTCGGGCTCGTCTGCAGCATCCGGCAATTCTTGCCGATGACGTAGCTGCTGTCATAGCCTGTCAGGTCGCAGAAACGCTGGTTGACCAAAGCCAGATGGTGGTCATCGTCGGCAAAAGACAAAGCAAGCGCAATCGACGATTTTTGGAAGAAATCCTGGAGCGGACGGTCGATTTCAAGCTGTGGCATAACGCTCTTCATTCATGATTGACATCGCCTTTTACGATAACATGCTGTTTTGAAAAAGGCTCTTACAGCAGATAGGAAAATACCGATCCGTTTGAAAGGGCCGTCTGCGGCTGGCACCTGAACTGTGTAACACATTACACACCTTATCTCGGTAGACTGCACCGGTTTC
This sequence comes from Rhizobium sp. Leaf262, assembly GCF_001422245.1. GTDB lineage: Bacteria > Pseudomonadota > Alphaproteobacteria > Rhizobiales > Rhizobiaceae > Agrobacterium. The sequence continues at coordinate 25,155 of NZ_LMMM01000001.1, read as the reverse complement.
AGCCGTGGCCTTGTTGCACGGAACGATCGGGGACTTCGGGGATGACGGACACAACGGAATGGATGATGCGCAAGCTGGCTGCACTCCTTGTCGATAGGCGGGGCGCCACTGCAATCGAATACGGCCTTATCATTGCCATCATATCCAGCGCGATGATTTTGGGCCTGGAAGGTGTTCGCGACAATCTGATCGCGATTTTCACGCTTCTGTCGGATACGTTTGCAAACGCCATGGCGTGATGGCATTTCCTCATGTGTCGTCGCGGCGAGGCAACGTGATTTCAGCCGTCTTCAGCGCATCGGCCAGACGGATTTTCGCCGAACCCGGCTTCAGTGGCTTCTGCTGATTTTCATGCGGCGCCCAACCGGACACATAGATGATCGAGAAGGTCGCGCGGATACGTCCGTCGGGATCACTATATTTGTCGGCGTAGATTTCCGCAGCGCGCGTCAGGAAGCGCCGGTTCAACGGCCTCCGGCTTCTTCCGACCAGAGGGTTTGCCATGCCCATGGCGCGTAGATCGCGCATCAGCGGAAGAATGGAATCGTAGCGCACCGTGTAGGTCTCCGCGTCCGTGACCGGAAGTGCAAAACCTGCCCGCTGCAAAAGCGCACCCACATCGCGCACATCGGCGAAGGGAATGACGCGCGGGCTTGCGCCGCCATTCAGCTCCGCCTCAGCGGTGAGAAGCACATCGCGCAATTCCTGCAAGGTGCCGCTGCCGGGAATGGCTGCCAGAAAAAGACCGTCCGGCTTCAAGGCGCGGCGGATTTGTATCAGCGTGCCGGGGGTGTCGTTGGTCAAATGCAGCGTCAGCGGCGAGACGATGAGGTTGGCGGATGCCGGTTCCAGCGGCAATTGTTCCAGAGGGGCCACGGTGAAGGGCGTATCCGTTCCGGCAAAGACGGCATCGGTCTCCACGCGCAAGACATCTCCGACCTTACCGGTCTGCATCATGCGTCGCGCGGTCACGCCCGTTGCACCGTGCAGCTCGACAGCATGATCGAAATGGCGCTCGACAATGGCGATGCGGTCTGCCAGTTCGTCGGCTGCTATATCCAGCAGAAACAGCACCTTGTCGTCCCCAAGGCGCGACGCCCGTTTGCGGTTCTGCTCCACCAGCGCCGGGTCGAAAACTATGTCCATGCCGTTATCCATCCAAACTTTGCTGTCGCAAAGGCACCCGTTCGCGCCTATTGTCAACCGCATGGGTCAATCGGAAAAGCTGTTTTCGGACGAGGGCGGGTTCGGCATGTTGCGCGGTTTCTTTCGCGGTGTCGGTCGATTCATCTATCCACCGTCCTGCCTGGGCTGCGGCTGCAAGACCCAGAATGACGGTGCTTTCTGCGTAGCGTGCTGGGCGGATATCCGTTTCATCGAACGCCCCTATTGCGAGGTGCTGGGCATTCCTTTCACCTATGATCACGGTCGCGGGATAGTCAGCGCCGAAGCCATCGCCTCGCCGCCACCTTTCGAAAGACTGCGGGCGGCAACTGTTCACGACGGACCGGCCCGCAAGCTCGTGCATCAACTTAAATACCTGGACCGTACCGATCTTGCGCGTCTGATGGCATCGTGGATGCTGCGCGCCAGTGACGGTACGGTTGCTGCCTGCGACTGCATCGTTCCGATACCCCTGCATCGGCGGCGATTTCTGGCCCGGCGGTTCAATCAGTCGGCAGAGCTTGCCCGTCATCTGGCCGCTTTGTCGGGAAAATCCTTTCTAGCCTCCACGCTGGTTAGGGTCAAACCGACCAGCCGTCAGGTTGGGCTTTCCGCCCAAGCCCGCAAACTGAACGTACGGGGTGCCTTCGCCATCGCTGCGGGACGGGAAGCCGATATCATGGGAAAGCGTGTCGTTCTCGTGGACGACGTCTACACCACAGGCGCCACTGTCGCTGCGGCCGCACGCCGTCTGAAGACGGCCGGTGCCGCAGATGTCACTGTTTTGACCTTTGCAATGGCGATTTCCGGGCCTATATGACACGTCAGACCAGTGGTTTGGCTGACAGTGCGAGGGTTCGACAAGATGGCATCCGTTACGATTTACACGCGCGATTATTGTGGCTTTTGCGCCAAGGCCAAGGCTCTCCTGGAGAGCAAGGGCGTTGCATTTACCGAATATAATGCCACGTCAAATCCGGACTATCGTCAGGAAATGATGGACAAGTCCGGCCGCAACACCTTTCCGCAAGTCTTCATCGGCACCCACCATGTCGGTGGCTGCGATGACCTGCATGCGCTGGACAGGGAAGGCAAGCTGGACCCGCTTCTGGCTGCCTGAGTTTTAAAAAAATACGACAAAAGGGAACGAAAGATGAGCTTCAAGGCCGCTGCAATCCAGATGTGTTCGGGCGTGGACCCGAAGGCCAACGCCACCACCATGGAACGTCTCATTCGCGAGGCGGCGGCACAGGGCGCGGTCTATGTGCAGACGCCTGAAATGACCGGTGCCATCCAGAAGGACCGCGATGCCTTGCGCGCCGCGCTGAAGGACGAGAAAGGCGATATCATCGTTTTGACGGCTGCCAAACTCGCACGCGAACTGGGTATCTATGTTCACGTTGGGTCCACGGCCATCGCCCGTCCCGATGGCAAGATCGCAAATCGTGGCTTCCTGTTTGCGCCCGATGGCGAACGCATCTGCACCTACGACAAGATCCACATGTTTGATGTCGATCTCGACAATGGTGAAAGCTGGCGCGAAAGCTCTGCCTACGAGCCAGGCACGGATGCCCGCATCGCGGAACTGCCGCTGGCAACCTTCGGTTTTGCCATCTGTTACGACGTCCGCTTTCCATCCCTGTTTCGCACCGAGGCGGTGGCGGGCGCGCAGATCCTCACCGTTCCCGCTGCCTTCACCAAACAGACTGGCGAGGCCCATTGGGAAATTCTGCTGCGCGCGCGCGCCATCGAGAACGGTGCCTTTCTGATCGCCGCCGCACAGGGCGGCACGCATGAGGACGGGCGCGAGACCTTCGGTCACTCCATGATCATCGACCCCTGGGGCAACGTGCTGGCGGTTGCCGGGGCCGAGGGCGAGGAGATCATCTATGCGGATATCGAACCGTCAGCCGTATCGGAGGCGCGTGGCAAGATTCCCAATCTGAAAAACGCCCGCGACTTTACGCTCGACAAGGTCGGCAACCTGGGTGCCGCCAGGAGCGCTGCGCAGTGATACGCTATTCGCTTCATTGCGAAAAAGCCCACGAATTCGAGGGCTGGTTTTCCAGTAGCGCTGATTTCGACGCCCAGCTGGGTCGTGGACTGGTCAGTTGTCCGGTCTGTGGCTCATCGGATGTTGCCAAGGCTCTGATGGCGCCATCCGTCGCCACCGCGAAAAAACGTGAGGCGACACGCACACTGGCAATGGACGCGGCCAAGAGCGAGGCTTTTGCAAAGATCAAGGAAACACTGGCGACGATCCGCGCCAATACCGATGACGTCGGAGATAAATTTCCGGAAGAGGCCCGCAAGATTCACTACGGCGAGGCAAAGGCCCGTGGCATTATCGGCCAGGCTTCCCCGCAGGAAGCCAAAGCGCTGATCGAGGAGGGGATCGATGTTGCCCCGCTGCCGGTTTTGCCCGATGACGTCAATTAGATGTTAAACCTCAACAAGGCCACTCTCTAGACCGTACGCTTGGCCAGCAACATGTAGTTGACGTCCATGTCGGGCGACAGGTTCCACCGGTCCTGAAGCACGTTATAGAAGACGCCGGTGCGGTGGATGATGCTCATGCCCTCGGCCATGATCGGCTTTTCCAACTCGTCGGGACGCACCAGTTTTTCATATTGATGGGTGCCGCGCGGTAGCCAGCGCAGGATGTTTTCGGCTGCGAAGATTGCCAATGCGCGAGCTTTTAGTGTCCGGTTGATGGTTGCTGCAAACATCAGTCCGCCCGGGCGCACCATCTTTGCACAGGTGGTGACAAACAGATCGACGTCGGCCACGTGCTCCACCACCTCCATGTTGAGAACGATATCGAACGTCTCACCTGCAGCCAGCAATTGCTCGGCAGTCACGGCGCGATAGTCGACGGTGACGTTGTTTTCCCGAGCGTGGGTGGATGCAATGCCGATATTCTTCTCGGAAGGATCGGCACCAACGACATCTGCACCCATGCGGGCCATGGGTTCTGAGAGCAAGCCGCCACCGCAACCGATGTCAAGGACGCGCAAACCTTCCAGTGGGCGATGAGCCTTGACGTTGCGGCCAAAGTTCTCGCAGGCACGGCTGCGAATATAGTCCAGCCGCACCGGGTTGAACTTGTGCAACGGGCGGAACTTTCCTGTCGGGCTCCACCATTCAGCCGCCATGGCGGAGAAACGGTCCACTTCGCTCTGGTCGATGGTCGTTTTTGCGGTCTCGCTCATGGTGCTGCTCCAAACTGTTTGTTCCCCTGAAGTCGGATGATTGCCCGGTGAAGTCAAGGGGCGGTGGGCGGCACAGACGTTGCGGCGACCGCGCTTATCTGTCGCAAGGAACTGAAATACGGGCATTTTCGTTTCATGCTGCGTTCATCATGAGGCGCGTATTTTCGACCGTGTTCAATGCCGATTTCGGCGGCCAAGCTCTGCTTGAGGGAGAAACAAAGTGAAGAAGAAACTGTTAGGTGCCTTTGCGCTGCTTGCGCTGGTCGCCGCCCCGGCGCTGGCCGAAGCTGCGACACAAGGCTTTTCCACCGCCAACGTCAATATGCGCTCCGGACCAAGCACGGCATATCCAGCCGTCGTGGTCATTCCGAACGGCGCGCCGTTGACGATCCATGGGTGCCTGTCGGATACGCCATGGTGCGACGTGTCCTTCAGCTACGGTCGCGGCTGGGTCGCTGGCCGTTATGTCCAGGCCATTTATCGCCAGAACCGCGTCTATGTGGAGCCACGCTACTACCGTGACCTCGGCGTTCCCATCATTACCTTCGAAGCTGGACGCTATTGGGACCGCTATTACCGCGACCGTGATTTTTATCGCGAGCGAGACCGCTGGCGCCGCCCGTCTGGCGGATACTGGAATGCGCCGCCGCCGCGTGCCGATTTCGACCGCCCACGCCCTCGCGATGACTGGCGTGACCAGCGCGGCCGCGACGATTGGCGCGATCAACGTGGTCGGGATGAGTCGCGCGACCAGCGTGGTCGCGGTCCGAATGACGGTCGATGGGAACAGCGCCACGGCGACTGGAACCAGAATGATCGCCAGCGTCCGCCCATGCGTGGCGACGATCGCCAGCGTTGGGACAACAACGACAATCGTGGCCGTGACGGCATGAGAGGTGAGGATCGTGATCGCAACCGCGATTGGAACAGAGGTGACCAGCGCCGTCAGAGTGAAGAGGGTCGACGTCGCCCCGACGAGAACCGTGCACAAAGACCGCCACAGGATGGCGAGCGTGCCAACTGCACTCCTGGCGCTCTCAACTGCCCATAACTGGGCGTTGGCTCGATAAAGAAAAACCCGGCGGATCATTTCCGCCGGGTTTTATCTTTTAGCGATCTTGCTTTTTCGGTCCGCGCTTTTCGAAAGGCTTGTCCTTTTTGCCTTCGTATTTCGCCGGCTTCGCGCCTGAGCCGTAATCTCCTGCAGGCTTGGCCTTCTTTTTCCATGGCTTGTCGTCGCCCGGACGACCGCTGGACTGGTCGGACTTCACGAACTTCTTCTGCGCTCTGGGTGGGCGGGTGTCTTCCCGGACGGCACCGGTTGCTTCCGGCTTGCCTTCCATGGCCTTCACGCGGATGCCCTTTTCAAGCATCATGTCCTTGCCCAGCGCAGACGTGAAACGATCCACCGCATCGGCGGCCAGTTCTACATAGGTCTCGGTCTGCTGCATGCGGATAGCGCCGATATCCTGACGCGTCAGCTTGCCGAAGCGGCACAGCATCGGGATCAGCCAGCGCGGCTCGGCATTCTGTTTGCGGCCAACAGAAAGTGTAAACCACTCGCTGCCAGCGAAGTCGGAACGATCACGGCGTGGCGCATTGTTTTCGACCGTCTCGAAGCTGTCCCGGCGTGGCTTGCGCGCTTCCATGGACACTTCGGAAATGTCTTCAGGTGCAGAACGGCCCGCATGGAACAGACGCACGAAGGCGGCGGCGACCTTTTCGGCACCGTGCTGTTCCAGAAGCTTGGCCACAAAATCGCGCTCGTCGTCACCCACATCTTCATTGAGCGATGGATCGGCCAGAAGTCTTACGCCGTCGCGCTCGGTGATTTCTTCCACTGTCGGTGGGCGTACCCATGCCGGGCTGACCTTTGCGCCGTCCAGCAGACGTTCTGCCTTGCGGCGCTGGCTGACGGGCACGATGATGGCGCTGACGCCCTTTTGACCGGCACGACCTGTACGGCCTGAACGGTGCAGAAGAGTTTCCGAATTGGTCGGGAGGTCCGCATGGATCACGAGTTCCAGACCGGGCAGGTCGATGCCGCGCGCAGCCACGTCGGTTGCAACGCAGACACGGGCACGACCGTCGCGCATGGCCTGAAGAGCATGCGTGCGCTCGTTCTGGCTAAGTTCGCCAGACAAGGCCACGACCGAAAAGCCGCGATTGTTCAACCGCGCGGTCAGATGGTTCACCGCTGCACGGGTAGAGCAGAAAACGATCGAATTGCGGGCTTCGTAATAGCGCAATGCGTTGATGATTGCGTTTTCACGGTCGGACGGCGTTACCAAAAGAGCGCGGTACTCAATGTCCACATGCTGCTTCTGCTCGGACGCGGTTGCGATGCGCACGGCGTTTTTCTGGTAGCTTTCGGCCAGCTTCGCAATGCTGCGAGACACGGTTGCCGAAAACATGAGGGTGCGGCGTTCGGCAGGCGATTCCTCGAGAATGAATTCCAGATCTTCACGGAAGCCAAGGTCGAGCATCTCGTCAGCCTCATCCAGCACGACGGCGCGGATGGACGAAAGGTCGAGAGCGCCGCGCTTGATGTGGTCGCAGAGACGACCCGGCGTGCCGACGATGATGTGAGCGCCGCGTTCCAGCGTACGACGTTCGGAGCGGATGTCCATGCCACCGACGCAGGACGCGATGGAAACACCGGTAAATTCGTAGAGCCAGTCCAGCTCGCGTTTTACCTGCATGGCGAGTTCACGCGTCGGGGCAATGGCGATACCGAGCGGTGCACCGGCTGGGCCGAAACGACCGTTCTGTTGCAACAGCGTGGGGGCAATCGCAATGCCGAAAGCGACCGTCTTGCCAGAACCCGTCTGGGCGGAAACCAGCGCGTCCTGCCCATCCAGTTCAGGCGCGAGCATGGCCTTCTGCACGGGTGTCAAATCTTTATAGCCGCGTTTTTCCAACGCCTGTGCAATCGCCGGGGCGATACCCTGGGTGTCTGTCATCTACCGTCTTTCGGATATGGGACTGCCCGCATCCGCTCGAAACCTTGAGGTTATAAAGCAGCCGATACGGGCCATTTAGGCCATTTGGCCAGTTGAATTGCCGCGCTCATACTGCGAATGGCGGCGTTTGTACAGACCAAAGCGGTACGCTCGTCACCGTCGGGCCGGCCTCTCCGGCGCCGGGATCGGCGAAAAGGCGTACCGCATGGTTCATAAACGGCATTGCGTGGACCATGCCTTTTCGCTATGAGACCCGCAACTTGAGGCCCCTTGTCAGAAGGGACCGACTGGATTGTGCTCTTGTCCACCGCTCAGGTGGCAAAATGGGATGGTACTGGTCAACTATGGCTCGCATTGTCATGAAATTCGGCGGCACGTCCGTCGCCAACCTCGAACGCATTCATAATGTCGCACGGCATGTGAAACGCGAAGTGGATGCAGGCCATGAAGTGGCCGTGGTCGTATCCGCCATGTCCGGCAAGACCAACGAACTGGTGGACTGGGTTCAGAACACGCCCAAAGTCGCCGGTGCTGCCGGTGCCGCATCGTTTTACGATGCCCGCGAATATGACGCCATCGTCGCCTCCGGCGAGCAGGTCACATCCGGACTCCTGGCCGTTGCCCTGCAGTCGCTGGGCGTCAATGCACGGTCCTGGCAGGGCTGGCAGATTCCCATCCGCACGGATAATGCGCACGGTGCTGCCCGCATTCTGGATATCGACGGTTCTGATATCATTCGTCGTATGGGCGAAGGTCAGGTCGCGGTGGTTGCCGGTTTTCAGGGTCTGGGACCGGATAACCGCATCGCGACGCTGGGTCGCGGCGGTTCGGATACGTCGGCTGTCGCCATTGCCGCTGCCGTCAAGGCAGATCGCTGCGACATCTATACCGATGTCGACGGCGTCTACACGACAGACCCGCGCATCGTGCCAAAGGCACGCCGCCTGAAGAAAGTCGCTTTCGAGGAAATGCTCGAAATGGCGTCTCTCGGCGCAAAGGTTTTGCAGGTTCGTTCCGTCGAGCTTGCCATGGTGCACAAGGTCCGGACCTTCGTGCGCTCCAGCTTCGAGGATCCCGATGCACCGGGCATGGGCGACCTCATCAATCCGCCCGGTACTTTGATTTGTGACGAGGAAGAAATCGTGGAACAGGAAGTCGTAACCGGCATCGCCTATGCCAAGGATGAAGCACAAATCTCGCTGCGCCGCCTGTCGGACCGGCCAGGTGTATCGGCGGCCATCTTCGGGCCGCTGGCCGAATCCCATATCAATGTCGACATGATCGTGCAGAACATCTCCGAAGATGGTTCGCGCACCGACATGACGTTCACCGTTCCTTCGGGCGATGCGCCCAAGGCGCTGAAGGTCCTGGAAGACAACAAGGCGCAGATCGGCTTCGACGTCGTCCAGAACGAAACCGGCCTTGCCAAGGTTTCAGTCATCGGTATCGGCATGCGCAGCCATGCTGGCGTGGCCGCGAGCGCCTTCAAGGCGCTTGCTGAAAAGAATATCAACATCAAGGCCATCACGACGTCGGAAATCAAGATTTCCATCCTTATTGATGGTGCCTACGCGGAACTTGCAGTTCGTACTTTGCATTCTGCTTACGGTCTGGATAAGAGTTGATTCCATAACATCGATACACGTCATCCGATTCTTGGGGGTGGCGTGGCAGATGTTAGGTCGACTGTGCATCCCTGCCTTGCGGCTTGCTGTGCAGGCGGTATAGATTTGATCGATCTTCATGCAGATCACGTCGGTCTGCATGCCCAGGTATCAGGGAGCACACGCGATGAGAGACCTTTCTGCAGGTCCACGCGTCCTGCTCAAGCGGCTTCGCGAGATGATGGCGGAGCACCTTGAGCCGCAGGAGCGCCTAGACCAGATTGTTCGGCAGATTGCCAGCAACATGGTCGCTGAAGTGTGCTCCGTTTATGTGCTTCGCTCCGACAGCGTTCTGGAGCTTTATGCCACCGAAGGACTCAATAAAGACGCAGTCCATCTGGCTCAGCTGAAAATGGGGCAGGGCCTTGTCGGCACCATCGCCGCATCTGCCCAACCGCTCAATCTTTCCGACGCGCAGGCCCATCCTGCTTTCCGCTATCTCCCTGAAACAGGTGAAGAAATTTATCATTCCTTCCTTGGTGTGCCGATTTTGAGATCTGGTCGCACTCTTGGCGTTCTTGTCGTCCAGAACAAGACCAGCCGAACATACCGGGAGGATGAAGTTGAAGCGCTTGAGACAACTGCGATGCTTATCGCGGAAATCGTTGCGAGCGGTGAATTGAAGAAAATCACCCGCCCCGGCGTGGAACTGGACCTGACACGGGCCGTCTCCATCGATGGCGATGCCTATGGCGAAGGCATCGGCCTTGGCCATGTCGTTCTGCATGATCCACGCATCGTCGTGACCAATCTTCTCAACGAAGATGCCGAGATGGAAACCCGTCGTCTGGCCGAAGCCATCGGCTCACTTCGCCTGTCCATCGATGACATGCTCCAGCGCCGCGATGTTGCCACTGAAGGCGAACACCGCGAAGTGCTGGAAACCTATCGCATGTTCGCCCATGACCAGGGCTGGGTGCGGCGCATGGAAGAGGCCATTCGCAACGGCCTGACGGCGGAAGCTGCGGTCGAAAAGGTCCAGAGCGATACCAAGGCGCGCATGATGCGCCTGACCGATCCCTATCTGCGTGAGCGGATGCATGATTTCGACGATCTCGCCAACCGTCTTCTCCGTCAGTTGATCGGCTATGGCGGCCGCGGGCCGGAGCAGGAGTTCCCGGCGGATGCCATCGTGCTGGCGCGCGCCATGGGTGCTGCCGAATTGCTGGATTATCCGCGTGAAAAGCTGCGCGGTCTCGTGCTGGAAGACGGCGCGGTCACCAGCCACGTCGTCATCGTCGCACGCGCCATGGGCATCCCCATCATCGGACAGGCCGCAGGCATTGTGGCGCTGGCAGAGAACAATGATCCCATCATCATCGACGGTGATGACGGGCAGGTGCATCTGCGCCCGGTTATCGATCTTCAGCGCGCTTACGAAGAGAAGGTGCGTCTTCGCGCCAAGCGTCAGGAGCAGTTCCGGGCACTGCGCGATGTCGAACCCGTCACCAAGGACGGCCAGCGAGTCGATCTCAAGATGAATGCCGGTCTGCTGGTCGATCTGCCGCAACTGGACGAATCCGGCGCTGACGGCATCGGCCTGTTCCGCACCGAACTGCAATTCATGATCGCTTCCAATATGCCGAAGGGCGAGGAGCAGGAAGCCTTTTATCGCAGCGTTCTGCGCAACGCCAAGGGCAAGCCCGTCACCTTCCGCACGCTCGATATCGGCGGCGACAAGGTCGTGTCCTATATGCGTGGTCAGGAAGAGGAAAATCCCGCCCTCGGCTGGCGCGCGATCCGCCTGTCGCTCGACCGTCCGGGCCTGATGCGCACCCAGCTTCGCGCTCTTTTACGTGCTGCCTCGGGTGCCGAACTGCGCATCATGCTGCCGATGATCACCGAAGTCTCGGAAATCCGCGTCGCGCGGGAGCTTCTGCAAAAGGAAGTTCAACACCTGTCGAAATTCGGCCATTCCCTGCCGCGCAAGCTGCAATTCGGCGCCATGCTCGAAGTGCCGTCCTTGATGTGGCAGCTGGATGAGCTGATGGCCGAAGTCGATTTCGTCTCTGTCGGCTCCAACGATCTGTTTCAGTTCACCATGGCGGTGGATCGTGGCAATGCCCGTGTGTCGGATCGTTTCGACAATCTCGGCAAGCCCTTCCTGCGTATCCTGCGCGATATCGTCCGTGCCGGTACGCGCAACAACACGCAGGTCACGCTGTGCGGAGAAATGGCCAGCAAGCCGCTCTCGGCCATGGCGCTGATCGGGCTTGGCTTCCGCTCCATTTCCATGTCTCCAACCTCCATCGGCCCGGTCAAGGCCATGCTGCTGGGGCTGGATGTGACGACCCTGTCGGAGGAGCTGGAAGCGGCGCTTGATGACAACAAGTCGGTGGAAAGCACGCGTCAGCTGCTTTTGCGCTTTGCAGCGACCCATTCCATCCCTATTTGAAAGCCAAGAAAAATTGGAGTGCGTGACAGGTGGCGAAGCTTCCCGTCGAAAAAATGCGTGAGCTTGAGCGGCGTTTCGGTGAAATCGAAGCGCGCATGTCGGCTGGCCCTGCCGCTGATGTCTATGTGAAGCTGGCGTCGGAATATTCGGAATTGCAGCCGGTGGTCAAAACCATCCGAGAGTATGAGAAGGCGCTTGCCGAAGTCGCCGATCTCGAAGCTCTTCTGGCTGACAAGTCTACCGACCGCGATATGCGCGATCTGGCCGAAGCAGAGCTTCCCGAAATGTCGGAGCGCATTGAACAGCTGGAGAAGGACATGCAAATCCTTCTTCTGCCCAAGGATGCGGCGGATGAGAAAAGTGCCATCGTCGAAATTCGCGCAGGTACCGGTGGCTCCGAAGCAGCCCTTTTCGCGGGCAATCTTTTTCGCATGTATGAACGCTTTGCCAGTACCAAGGGCTGGAAGGTGGAAATCCTCTCGGCCAGCGAAGGCGAGGCGGGTGGCTTCAAGGAAATCATTGCCACCATTACCGGGCGCGGCGTGTTCTCCAAGCTGAAATTCGAATCCGGCGTCCACCGCGTTCAGCGCGTGCCGGAAACGGAGGCCAGCGGACGGATCCACACTTCCGCAGCAACGGTCGCGGTTCTGCCGGAGGCGGAAGAAATCGACATCGAAATCCGCGCCGAAGACATCCGTATCGATACGATGCGGGCGTCGGGCGCTGGCGGTCAGCACGTCAACACCACGGACTCCGCGGTTCGTATCACCCACCTGCCCACCGGCCTCATTGTCACGTCGTCGGAAAAATCGCAGCACCAGAACCGCGCCAAGGCCATGCAGGTTCTGCGCTCGCGCCTTTACGATATCGAACGCCAGAAGGTGGACAGCGAACGGTCAGCCGACCGCAAGAGCCAGGTCGGTTCGGGCGACCGGTCAGAGCGCATCCGCACCTATAACTTCCCGCAGGGCCGCGTCACGGACCACCGCATCAATCTCACGCTCTACAAGCTTGACCGCATGATCGAAGGCGATATCGATGAGATGGTCGATGCGCTGATTTCCGATTATCAGGCAGGGCAACTGGCCCAGCTCGGCGAGCAGCAGTGAGCGAGACCGCGATAACCGTACAGGCCCTTGTCGGGGACATGCGAAAACGTTTGGACAATGCCAATATCGTTGATCCGCTCGCCGATGTTCGTCTCCTCGTTGGCGAGGTCGTCGGTTTTTCACTGACCGATTTCGTGCTGAATGGCACCCGCGCTGTCAGTGGAGAAGAGTTGAACCGCATCGAAGCCATGGTCTCACGGCGGGCCGCGGGCGAGCCGGTTCACCGCATTCTCGGTCATCGCGAGTTCTATGGTCTTGATCTGCTTCTGTCGTCCGGCACGCTGGAGCCAAGGCCCGATACGGAGGTGCTGGTCGACGCCCTGCTGCCGCATCTGCAACATATTGCCAAGACAACGGGCCGTGCAGAGATTCTCGATATGGGTATCGGCACTGGTGCCATTTGTCTTGCACTTCTCAGCCAGTGCCCGCAGGCAGTAGGGGTAGGCAGCGATATCGCACGTGATGCAATGGCCACTGCGCAAAAGAATGCCGAGCTGCATGGCCTGTCCTCGCGATTTCGGACTGTCGAGAGCAACTGGTTCGATAAGATCACCGGTTGCTTTGACATAATCGTGTCGAACCCGCCCTATATAAGGACTGATATTATCGAAACGCTGGATCGCGAGGTGCGGAATTTCGATCCGTTGCTGGCGCTTGATGGCGGTAACGATGGTTTGGTGCCCTATCGTGTCATCGCCGAAAAAGCAGGACCTTTTCTGAGGGATAGCGGGCTGATCGGGGTCGAGATCGGCTACGATCAGAAAATCGATGTGACCGAAATCTTCGCGCAAAACGGCTACCGCTGTCTGGAGGCTTTCAGGGATTATGGTGGCAACGACCGCGCGCTTGTCTTTTGCAGATAGGCGAAATCGTTCGGATCTGTGTTTTGTTCAAGGTTATTTTGCAAAGCAAAAGAAAAGGCTTGGATTTCCGCAGGAAGCGGGCTAGTTTGCGGCCACATGCAGGGTGGCTGACGGCGGATTTTAGATTCGCCATGGTTTGGATCAGTCCCGAAGCGGGTTTTTTGAGAACCCTGAAAGGCTGGGCATTCCCGGCATGTGAATCAGTAAACTTTCTTCGCAGGCAGCTTGATGCAGCATTTGCGCATCCGGGCACGAAACGCGAGGCCTTGTCCTTTAGAGGTCAAGGCGCGTGATGGGCGCAACTTCGGGACATTGGCCGTGATGCCGGTTCCGCTTTTGCAACGAACAACGTGAATCATTAGCAAAACAGAATTCAGGTGAGCAATTGATGAGGCCAGGACAGCAAAACAAGCGCGGCCGGGGGCGTGGTAGCAACAACAATAACAATGGTGGCGGTGGTGGTGGTAACAACAACAACTTCAACCGCAAAGGCGGCAACCCGCTGACCAGAAGCTATGACAGCTCCGGCCCCGATGTTAAGATCCGCGGCACTGCCCAGCATATAGCCGAAAAATACGCGACGCTCGCCCGTGATGCCCAGAGCTCCGGCGATCGCGTCATGGCCGAAAACTATCTCCAGCACGCGGAACATTACAACCGCATCATTGCGTCTGCCCAGGCGCAGATGCAGGAACGTTTCCAGCGCGATGATCGCGGCGAGTTCCAGCAGGAGCGCGATGGTGACGATATCGACGGCGATGACAACGACGATGTCGTGGTCTCCATGCCCGGCGAACAGGATCACAACCAGCAGCGCGCCCAGCGTAACGATCAGTCCCAGCGCAACGACCAGCCTGAACGGCAGGAGCGACAGGATCGCCCGGAGCGTCAGGACCGCAACGAACGCCGCGACCGTCGCGAGCGGCCTGCCCGTCAGGAACGCCAGCCGCGAGAAGAGCAGGATGAAAACACCGTCGCTCCCGTTGCCGCAGCGCCTGTCTACGATGCGAGCTCTGCACCGCAACCGGTTATCGACGGTACGCCGAAGGAAGTGGCCGTGGAAGAGGAAGCGCAGGTCAACTCTGCTGCATCCGAACGCGCCCCACGCCGCCCACGCAGCACCAGCCCGCGTCCGCGTCGCCCACGTCGCGCCGCAGGGAGTGAAGAGGGCGAAGCAGCAGCGGAATCTACCAGCGACGACGCTGCACCTAAGCTGGAAAACGCTGCAGAGTAATCTGTATCAGTCTCATTTATACGGCTTGAAAAACCCCGGTTCGCCGGGGTTTTTCTTTTAGAGAAAAGCGAAAGCCTCGCTTGCTGCGTGACGTGGCTTACGACTATCGACACATGGGCGGTCGGGGCCGTCCCCTTTGCGTAGCAGTCACCCCTTCATGCCAGCCAGCGCCCATGGCAATGAATTTGATTTCAAATCCCATCCATGCATTCAAGGGCTTTTCACCCAGGACTGTCTCGGCAACTTCGTCAAACTTCCCGCTTGGGACACCGTGCGAATCGCATGTCGCTTCCGCTGCTGTGTCCCCCCGTATCAATGCATCGAAATGTTCGACAAGAAGCTGGTGACTGCGTCTGATGTCGGGCATCTGCGGGAGGTTCCTGCACTCGCCGATCGTCAGCATCACGCCCGAGGCGTTCGAAGCCAGTCGGGCGAGTAAAATGCGAGGTCGCCGGAAACAAGCCCGGCACTGAGCATGCGAAGATACTCGGCGTTCGCCTTGTCGGCAGTCCACCCACGCGATGACTGAACGATTTCGAACAATTTGGATCCGTCGAGAACGCAACCGGCATAGCCATCATTGGTCTCGTTATCTTCAGCCACAAGGCTTTGTCGAACTTCCGGGTCGCTCAGCTTTAATTCACTGTCGACCATGGGCGGTCGAATTTCGCAGACGTCCCGCGCCAGAACAAGCCAGTCACCCACCTTTTGCGTTTTGGCCGCTGCGCGCGCACCTGCAACGTAGTCCTCAATGGCAGATCGATCAAAGCCGTGGCTGATTGCAGCCGCAATGGTTGATGGCCCCACGGCGCAGCCTTGAGAAGCGAAAAATGTTTCAATCCCGTTGTCAGCGGCAGCAGCCGGCGCGGCGAAGCCGAGTATGGTAACAACTGTTGCTGCTCCAGTATTCAATGCCCATCTCTTCATAACGGCCTCTCAGATCCATTCTGTGGTGGAAAGTTTCTCGAAAAATGGAGTGGTGGATATGCGCGTCAACTGACGGTTTTTGGGTCGGCCGACATGGCGGGCCGGGTTTTGAAGTAGCTTGAAGCCGATGCAGATGAAGGCAGGCGGCGGGTCCAATCCGATGCCAGCAGTCCGTGTTTGAGACGTCAGCCCCTTATTCGGGTTGTGATGCTTTGCATCAGCGCTCCAGCCCCTTGACCCAGCACATAGCCGCCCAATGTCGGCGCACAGATCAGAAGTAAGGACGCGCCGAAATAGCCGAGAAAGAACAGTTCCGTTTGGAGCGGTAGATAAGAGCAAGACCGCCACTCCCATATCATGCAACTGAGCGGTGTCGTCGCTATGGCGCAAACAGCAAGAATAAATATGAGACGCTTAGTGACCACAAAGCGGTATGTGCCCCGATTGAGCTGGACGTAGGTCACTATCGCTCCCGCAATAGCGAAGGGGATGGAAGCTATCAGAAGATTATCAATCACTCGGATTCCAATTTGACAGGAAATATCGATCTAAAGCCGTTAGCCATCCCGCTGTGATCACTGCGCCATCAGCAAACCCCTTGGTGCATGGATTCAAAAGGCAATGAAACTTATATTCTACCTTAGCGAGATTTTAATCAAAAAAAATGGATGGAAAATGGCATTCAGCGTCCTAAAGATGCTTCTTTTCAGCTTTTGGTGGGTTGAGTCGATTCAGTTCAAGCCCGTAAATTTCGCAATTCAAGGACAAAGATGAGGCTAAAGCATTTCAAGATGGCGCTGGTGGCGCTTCCACTTTTCGGTTGCGAGGCGGAAACAATTCACTTCCTTAAATGCACCGAGGCAGATGCAAATGGATGGACGCTAGTCAAAACCGAGAAGCGCGAGGAGGATGGTAAATTGACATCCTGTACATATCAGTCGCCGGATCAGAGCAGGGCCTATACGTTGAAATGCGACGATAAAGGCTGTGGTGTTGCTGAGTAAGTTTAGGCTTAACACTCACATAAGCCGCGAATGTTACAGCGCTGCGAGCTTTCGAGGTTCGAAGCTTTCCAGCAAACCCTTATATGTTTTCGAGACGGGCGAGGCGTAGGCGCCTCGTTTGGCGGTGGAAAGGCCAAGTGCGACGAGTGCTTCCGCCTGTTTGACGGCGGCAGCCACGCCATCCACCACAGGTACGCCGAACTCGGCGCGCAATTCGGCGGTGAGGTCCGCCATGCCGGCGCAGCCGAGCACGATTGCTTCGGCCCCATCATCTCGCAGAGCCACGGCAATCTCGCTGCGCAGCCGATCGCGTGCATTCGATGTCTGATCTTCCAGCGAAAGGACGGGGATATCCGCCGCGCGAACCTTGCAGCGACCACCCATGCCGTAGCGATGAACGAGATGTTCGAGCGGCAGGCGCGAACGCTCCATGGTCGTCACGATCGTGAAGCGTTGGGCGATGAAAGCGGTCGATGCGAGGGCTGCCTCGCAGATGCCGATCACCGGAATTTGTGCCAGAGCGCGGGCTGCATCAAGGCCGGTATCGTCGAAGCAGGCGATGATCGCCGCCTCCGCACCTGCCTTCTCGCCCTTGGCAATCTCGATCAACAGACCGGGTACGGCAAACGCCTCATCGTAATAGCCTTCGATCGAGACCGGGCCCATGGAAGAGGTGACGGCCTCGATTTCGGTGCCGGTATTGGCAACACGCTGCGCAGAATCGGCAATCGTTGCCGTCATGCTGGAGGTGGTATTCGGATTGACGATGAGAATGCGCATGGAACTCACTTCAGGGCCGCAGACGACGGCGGTTGAGATGGACGATCAAGCCGAGCGTTCCGGCGATAACGAAGAAAGAGAAGACCGTCGTCACTGTCCCGAGCGCATACAGCACCGGTGTCGTGACGTTGGTCGTCATGCCGTAAATCTCGAGTGGCAGCGTATTGAACGTCCCCGAAGTCATGAGCGTGCGTGCAAATTCGTCGTAGGACAGCGTGAAACCGAATAGGCCCACACCGATCAGGCTCGGCGCGATCATCGGCAGGACTACATTCGAAAACGTTTGCCATGAGCTTGCACCAAGGTCTCGTGCCGCTTCCTCGTAGACGGGTGAAAAGCGATTGAAGACCGCGAACATGATCAAGACGCCGAAAGGCAGCGTCCAGGTGAGATGCGCGCCGAAGGCCGACGTATACCAGGTTGGCTGGAACCCCAGTTGCTGGAACACAACGCCGATACCGAGCGAGACGATGATCGATGGCACGACCAGGCTTGCGACCGCGAGGTAAAAAAGTGCGGTCGAGCCGATGAAGCGGCGGCGAAATGCGAGACCGGCAAGCAGCGATACGACGACCGTGACGAGCATCACCATGATGCCGAGGACGGCAGAGCGGCGGAAGGATCCACCGAAATCGCCGACTGCCTGGGTTTCGAAGAGATTGGCGAACCAGCGCAGCGACATGCCGTTGAGCGGGAATGTAAGACCGCCGTTTGGCCCCTGGAATGAGAGGATCAGGATGGCCGAGAGGGGACCGTAGAGGAAAAGCACGAAGACGGTGAAGAAAATCGCCAGGACATAGAATTCGCGGGATCGCTTGTCGGCATACATCGGCTCAAAGCTCCTTGCGGATATCGACGATGCGCAGAATGCCCGCGACCATCATGAGGACGAGAACCAACAGAACCACGGCGTTGGCGGCTGCGGCTGGATATTGCAGCAATGACATCTGGTTCTTCATCATCAAGGCGACAGAAGCGCTCTGGCCGCCAGACATGACCTGCACGGTCGAGAAGTCGGCCATTACAAGCGTTACGACGAAAATGGTGCCAATTGCCATGCCGGGCTTGGCGAGCGGAAGGATGACGTTGGTGAGCGTTTGCCAGCTTGTCGCCCCGGCATCGCGGGCGGCTTCAACCAGAGCCTTGTCGATGCGCATCAGCGTGTTGAAGATCGGCGTCACCATGAAAAGCGTGTAGAGATGGACCATGGCAAGCACCACGGCGAAATCCGAATACAGCAGCCATTCGACGGGTTCGGAGATGATGCCGGAGTTGATCAGCGTCGAGTTGACCAGGCCGTTGCGCCCAAGCACCGGTATCCATGAAATCATCCGGATGATGTTGGACGTGAGAAACGGCACCGTGCAGACCAGAAACAAAACCATTTGCATGGCTGTCGTGCGGATGTGGAAGGCCAGGAAATAGGCAACCCAGAAGCCAATGAAAAGCGTTAGCACCCAGACCATGAGAGCGTATTTCAACGTGTTGACATAAATCTTCCACGTTACCCACGAGCCCAGCGTCTCGGTGTAGTTCATGGATAGAAAGTCGGGATACATCTGAGCGAAATCATAGTCCCAGAAGCTGACGACGAGGATCATCAGGATGGGTAAAAGCAGGAAACCGCCGAGGATAACGGTCAGCGGCGTCGCCTGCAGATAGGAAATCGCAGCTGGAGAAAGGCGAAAAGCCTTTTTCGAGCTCTTGATCCCGTCCATGTCGGCAGATGTCGTCGTCGCCATGTCTCATGTTCCTCTTTGCGGTTGATTTCGTTCGGCGCACGCGGTCCCGCAGATTGCCCTCCCCGAGAGGGGAGGGTTAACCCACGAAATGGCTCAGGCTGCGATGAATTCGTTCCAGCGACGAACCATATAGCGGTCTTCATCCATGACCGAGTTCCAGCAGGCGACCTTGCCCATACGATCTTCAAATGCGCCGCCATCGCGAACCGCACCGGCCTTTTCCATGACCTTGCCTTCCGGTGAAAGAACATCGCCTTGGGCGGCCTTGCCTTCGATCCAATAGCCCCATTCGTCCGCCGTCATGAAGTTCTTGGCGGTATCCATGCAGGCTGAGTAATAGCCCTGACGGTTGAGATAGGCGCCGACCCAACCGGATGTGTACCAGTTGATGTACTCATAGGCTGCATCGAGCTGAGCGCCCTTCAGATGCGATGCGAGGCCAAGACCGCCACCCCAGGCGCGGTAGCCTTCCTTCAATGGCTGATATTTGCAGGCTACGCCCTTTGACCGAACGACGGCGACGGCCGGCGACCACATGGACTGGATGACCACCTCGCCGGATGCCATCAGATTGACGCTCTCATCGAAAGACTTCCAGAAAGCGCGGAACTGGCCGGATTGCTTGGCTTTGATCAGGAAGTCGATCGTCTTGTCGATCTCCGCCTTGGTCATGTTACCCTTATCGGCATATTTGATCTCGCCCATGGCCTCCATGATCATCGCAGCATCCATGATGCCGATCGAAGGGATATTGAGGATCGAGGTCTTGCCCTTGAACTTCGGGTCCATGATGTCGGCCCAGGAGGTGATGTCGCGCCCGACGAGATCTGGCCGGATGCCCAGCGTATCGGCATTGTAGATGGTCGGCATCATGGTGAACCACTGGGTTTCACCCTTGGCGAAGGTCTTGGTACCTGGCTTTTCCACGAAACCGACCGTGTGCGGTGCAGTCCCCTGCGCAATGACGCTGTCGGGCTTCAGCTTGCCGTCTTTGAACAGCGGCACGACCTTGTCGTAATATTTCAGCTTCTTCACATCCATCGGCTGGATGACGCCGGCCGGGTAGACCTTCTTGAGAATCCAGTACTCGATATCGGCAATGTCGTAGGAGTTTGGCTGGGTGACGGCACGCTGGGCGGCGGCATCGGAATCGGTTGCCGTCATTTCCAGCGTGATACCGAGGTCTTTCTTGCACTGTTCGGCAACGGCGTTGATGTTGGAAACGCCTGTACCGAACTGCCGAAGGGTGATCGGCGTCTGTGCCCAGATGGTCGGAAAGCCTGTGATGACACCGGAACCGGCGGCAAGGCCAGCCGCCGTTGACGCGGTTTTCAGGAACGTGCGGCGGGATACACCCGTCTTGATCTTCTGCTTGTCGGTCATTGCCTGTTCTCCTCTGTTTGGTTTTTTAGGTTGGTTTCAGTGCTTGAGACGTCCGAGGACGACTGCGTCCTCGGCATCCCAGCAAAGCGGGATCGCCTCTCCGACTTTGACCGGCGTGGCGAAAAATTGTTTGTCGCTAAGGATGGCCGTGAAATCCTCGATGCCGGCACCGGTGACGCTGAGCTTCACCGAAGAACCGCGATATTCCACATTGGTGACGGAGCCGGTGAAGCCCAACCCTTTTTCCAGTGGTGGACCGATGCGGACATGGTCCGTTCTCACAGCGATGTCGGCTGTTGCTTCAGGGGATTCCGAGCCTTTGTCCGTTGCCAGAAAATCACCGCCAGCCGGCACGGACAGCATGATTTTTCCTTCACCGCTCTCAACGACCCTGCCAGAAATCACGTTGTGGTCGCCCATGAAACGGGCAACGAACGCCGTCGCCGGCTGTTCGAACACGATGCGTGGATGCGCGGCCTGCTCGATGCGCCCGTCATTCATGACGACAATCAGATCCGCCAGCGCCATGGCTTCTTCTTGGCTGTGGGTGACATGCACGAAAGTGATGCCGAGCGAAGTCTGCAGTTTCTTCAGCTCCGCCCGCATCCGGATTTTCAAGAAAGGATCGAGCGCCGAAAGCGGTTCGTCCAGCAGCAGTGCTTCCGGATCGGTAATCAGTGCACGGGCAAGTGCCACACGCTGCTGCTGACCGCCGGAAAGCTGGGCCGGGCGGCGTGTCGCATAGGCTTCGAGCTGCATCAGGCGCAGCATGTCCATCGCCTTGGTACGCCGCTCTTCTTTTCCTACACCCTTCATCTTGAGGCTGAACGCAACATTGTCGACGAGATCAAGATGGGGAAACAGCGCGTAGGACTGGAACATCATCGCCGTGCCGCGTCTGGCTGGTGGAAAGTCGGTAACGACAGTATTGCCCAGCCGCACATCGCCGGAAGAAATGGTCTCGTGTCCTGCAATCATTCTGAGTGTCGACGTCTTGCCGCAGCCAGATGGCCCAAGAAGGCAGCAATAGGTGCCCGCCGGAATCTTCAGACTGATGGCATGGACGGCGGTGGTCGCTCCATATACTTTGGAGACCGAGACGATATCGATTTCAGCGGCTTTGCTCATGCGGCACTCCTTGTCGAAAAGATGAATGCATTCGCCGTGCCAATTTACTTAAATGTATGATTTAATTTGCTATTTTTTGGATGTTAGGCAGCTTCATCACGGCAATGCGTAATTTTCGGGCTATCGTGTGCCAAACGAGGCCAAATTGTATGCAATCTTCACTGTGTATCGAAAACATCTAGCTTGGCAGCCATAGCTCCTTCAGGCTAAAAGGGGCGCATAGGATGGCGTCATGGATCTCAGCGAAAAAATCATTCTGCCGGAAGCGGCCTCCGAGGATCGGGCCTTGGCGATCCGGGAGGCGCTGCGGCATGCGATCATCGACCGCAGGCTTGCGCCGGGCACAAAGCTATCGGAAGCAGAGGTTGGCGCCCTGTTCGAGGTTAGTCGCACTGTCGCGCGCGCGGCACTTCAGATGCTGGCGTTCGAAGGTCTTGTGAAAACCGAGCGTAATCGCGGCGCCTTCGTTTCTCACCCCTCACCGGACGAGGCGCGACAAATCTTTGCGTCCCGTCGGCTGATCGAGCCGGGCATCGTAGCTGAGGCTGTGCAACGTATTACCGCCGCCGACATCACCAGGTTCCGCCGTCAGCTCGACGAGGAGGCGCGTTACATGAGTGAACGCGGCCCTGCGGCGCGGCGGGCCGAGATCAAGGCTTCGGGAGATTTTCACCTCATGATAGCCGCTGTCTCCGGCAATGCGATCCTGCAGAAATTCATGGAAGAGCTGGTTGCCCGCTCTTCGCTGGTCATTGCGCTCTACGGGCGCTCCGGCATTTCCAGCTGCGGCCATTCGGAACATTCTGCTATTCTCGATGCATTGGAAGCGCGCGATGGCAAGCGCGCTTCCGCATTCATGATCCATCATATCGATCACATCGAAGCGGACCTTGATCTCCAATCCAAACACGGCCTCGCCCTGAAGGATGCGCTGGCGATGTCTTGAGACCGTCAGGTCATTTTGGGTGCTCAATTTCCCGACGCAAGTCATTTTACTGTATGAAGCGATTCACAAACGGGAAGCCAGCTAAACTTTTTTCCCTTCCGGCACTTGCGCAGACAATCGCGGCAGAAAAGTTTGATTTCCTTTATTACTGAAAGGTTGCGCGTTCACGAACGTTATGTAACGGGTCGTTTCAATACGCTCGCCATCTGACTGCGCGGCGATGTCACGGTAATGCCTTGTGAGGAGCGGCGTGCGATGCAAGAAGCCCAGCGGCAACGATGTGTGGCATCTGGACGAGGTCGTCATCACCATTTACGGCAGGAGACAACGGGTCTGGCGAGCCGTAGAACAGGACGGGTATGTGCTTGATGAAATTATTCAAAACCGCCTCAACACCAAGGCTGACAGACGACTGTCGACCCACCTTCTGAAGAAGCAGGGCATCGCACCGAAGCGGATGATCACTGACAAGTTGCGCTCCTATGGAGCGGCCCGGCGGCAGATCATGTCCCGCGTCGAACACCGATCTCACAAGGGCCTGAACGACCGGGCCGAGAGTTCTCATGTGCCGCTGCGAAAACGGGAGCGGATGATGCAAGGCCTCCGATCGCCGGGAGGCCTTCAGCGCTTCGTCTCTCCTCCTCGTCCCACCCCGCTTCAAACGCTCCGCATTCCAAACCCGGGTTCACCGCATCCAGGCGATCGCAGAGTGGAAAGCTGCAGCCGGGGCCATGGCTTGAGATGAATCCCCAAGGCAGAAGTCTCCGATGCATCCAGATTCACCTTAAGTTGATATCGCCCCTTCAACCAATAGGAATACGCGACACTAAATTATCCGAGCGCCGAGCGCGACAGCACCTCGAATTTACTCGCATAAAGTTCTTTTCCCAATGCCGAGTACATATTCGCTGCCAGTCTAAGTGGTTTAGGATATTTACCTCCGAAACGTAGATCAGAGTGCTTTTTCGAGCTCAGGGAGGGCGTCGAAAATATTGGCCACGAGACCGTAATCGGCCACCTGGAAGATCGGGGCTTCCTCGTCCTTGTTGATGGCGACGATGACTTTGGAGTCCTTCATGCCCGCAAGATGCTGGATCGCGCCGGAAATACCAGCGGCGATGTAAAGCTGCGGCGCTACCACCTTGCCGGTCTGGCCCACCTGCCAGTCGTTGGGCGCATATCCAGCGTCCACAGCCGCGCGGGATGCGCCGACGGCTGCANTAAAGCTGCGGCGCTACCACCTTGCCGGTCTGGCCCACCTGCCAGTCGTTGGGCGCATATCCAGCGTCCACAGCCGCGCGGGATGCGCCGACGGCTGCACCCAGTTTGTCGGCCACCGGAAGGATGACTTCCTTGAACTTTTCCGACGAACCCAGCGCACGGCCACCGGAAATGATGATCTTGGCAGAGGTCAGTTCCGGACGATCGGACGACGCCAAGGCATCCGATACGAAGGACGATACGCCAGGATTTTCTGCCGCCGACACCGTCTCGACGCTTGCGGTGCCTCCCGACTGGGCAGGCGCGAAGGTGGACGTGCGAACGGTGATCACCTTTTTCGCRTCGCTTGCCTGAACGGTCTGAATGGCGTTGCCAGCGTAAATCGGACGCTTGAAGGTATCGGGTGAAACSACTTCGATGATTTCGGAGACCTGAGCGACATCCAGCAGGGCCGCTACGCGCGGCAGCACGTTCTTGGCGGATGCGGTGGCCGGCGCGATGATGACGTCGTAGGATGCGCCCAGCGATACGAGAAGCGCTGCAAGCGGCTCCGCCAGCTGGTTGGCATAGGCTGCGTCGTCGGCCAACAGGACCTTGGAGACGCCGGAAAGCTTTGCCGCTTCATCGGCGGCCGCCTTGGCGTTGGAACCGGCAACGAGAACGGTGACATCGCCGCCGATCTGCGTTGCGGCCGTCAGCGTCTTTGCCGTCTGGTCGGAAAGGGTTGCATTGTCGTGTTCTGCCAGAAGAAGAATGGCCATGTGTAATCTCCCTATCCTAATTCTTAAAGGACGCCGTCGGCCTTGAGCTTCGATACGAGCTCGCCGACCGAGCCGACCTTCACGCCGGCCTTGCGACCTGCCGGTTCCTCAGTCTTCAAAACCTTGAGCCGTGGGGCGATGTCGACGCCGAAGTCGGCAGGCGATTTCTTGTCGAGAGGCTTTTTCTTGGCCTTCATGATGTTGGGCAGTGACGCATAACGCGGCTCGTTCAGACGCAGGTCTGTCGTGACCACTGCGGGCAGCTTGAGCTCCACGGTTTGCARGCCGCCATCGACTTCGCGGGTGACGGAAACCTTGCCGTCTGAAGGTTCGACCTTGGATGCGAATGTGCCCTGACCCCAGCCCAGCAATGCTGCCAGCATCTGGCCCGTCTGGTTACTATCGTCGTCGATCGCCTGCTTGCCGAGAATGACGAGGCCGGGAGCTTCAGCTTCCACGACGGATTTCAGAAGCTTGGCAACGCCCAAAGGCTCCACCGTCTCATCGGTTTCGATCAGGATGGCGCGGTCTGCGCCCATTGCGAGTGCGGTGCGAAGTGTTTCTTCCGCCTTTGCCGGGCCGATGGATACGACCACAACCTCTTCGGCCTTGCCAGCTTCTCTCAAGCGCAAAGCCTCCTCAACGGAGATTTCGTCGAA